>NZ_CM174230.1:0-4901983 GCF_057815475.1 Cellvibrio sp. 25HG11W-0 | reverse complement strand
AATGCTCGTAAAGGGCCAGCAGTGCGGGCTACTCGCGCTCAGGCGGATCGTATTCTCTACAAAGCTGCTATTCGTGAAACCTTAGAAAACCAAGCTAATTTGTGGATTTTTCAACAGGCAGCCGATGATGTGATTGTTGAGAATGGTGAGATTCGTGGGGTCATCACCCAAATGGGCCTGAAATTTATCGCCAATCAGGTAGTGCTAACCGCGGGTACTTTTCTTGGTGGCTTGATTCATATCGGTATGCAAAATTACTCGGGCGGGCGTGCAGGGGATCCTCCGTCGATTGCGCTTTCTCATCGCTTGCGGGAATTGCCACTGCGAGTTGATCGCTTAAAAACGGGAACACCACCGCGAATCGATGCGCGCACCGTAAATTTTGCAGGTTTGGAAGAGCAGTGGGGTGATACACCGGTACCGGTAATGTCAGTGCGCGGTAATCGCGCCATGCATCCGCGTCAAATTTGTTGCTACATGACGCATACCAATGAAAAAACTCACGATATTATTCGTCGCAATCTTGATCGCTCTCCTATGTATTCAGGGGTGATCGAAGGTATAGGCCCGCGTTATTGCCCCAGTATCGAAGATAAAATTCACCGCTTCGCGGATAAAGATTCACATCAGGTATTTATTGAACCTGAAGGCCTAACTACCCATGAACTTTACCCCAATGGAATTTCCACCAGTTTGCCCTTTGATGTGCAACTGGAAATAGTGCGTTCGATGAAAGGGTTTGAAAACGCTCATATTTTGCGTCCAGGTTATGCCATTGAATACGATTATTTTAATCCTCAGGATTTAAAACACAGTTTGGAAACCAGAGTTATTGGTGGGTTGTTTTTCGCTGGTCAAATTAATGGCACTACTGGCTACGAAGAAGCGGGTGCGCAAGGATTGTTAGCGGGTATTAATGCTGCGCTGCGCGCGCAAGAAAAGGAAGCGTGGTGTCCAAGTCGTGATCAAGCTTATCTAGGGGTTTTAGTAGATGATTTAATTAGTCTTGGCACCAAAGAGCCCT
The DNA here is from genome assembly GCF_057815475.1 of Cellvibrio sp. 25HG11W-0. Classification (NCBI taxonomy): domain Bacteria; kingdom Pseudomonadati; phylum Pseudomonadota; class Gammaproteobacteria; order Cellvibrionales; family Cellvibrionaceae; genus Cellvibrio; species Cellvibrio sp. 25HG11W-0. The sequence continues at coordinate 4,900,959 of NZ_CM174230.1, read as the reverse complement.
ACCGCATGTTTACCAGTCGCGCTGAATACCGTTTGTTGTTGCGCGAAGATAATGCTGATCAGCGTCTTACAGAAAAAGGTCGTGAGTTAGGGCTAATTGATGATAATCAATGGCAGGCATTTTGTGAAAAACGCGAAGCTATCACACAGGAACAACAGCGTTTAAAATCAACGTGGGTTCAAGCCGGTTCTGATGAAGCTGAAAAAATAGAAGCGGTGTTAGCAACTAAACTGACCCATGAATACAGTTTGTTTGAATTATTAAAGCGTCCAGAATTGGGCTATGCCGATATAGCAAAGTTAAAAGGTGAAGGTGTCAGTGATGAATTTGTCGCAGAGCAAATTGAAATAGCCGCTAAATATTCTGGTTACATTGATCGCCAGCAGGAAGAGATTGATCGTTTACGTACCTTTGAAAATACCTTAATACCCTCTGATTTTGATTTTACCAAGGTCGAAGGTCTATCCAATGAGGTAAAACAAAAATTGACCGCTGCGCGGCCAGAAACCCTAGCCCGCGCCCAACGGATTTCCGGCGTAACACCAGCTGCAATATCGCAATTATTAGTTTACTTAAAAAAGCATGGAATCTTAAAACGCATGTCAACAGAAACAGATACTCTGCAAGCGTCTTAATGAAATTGCTATTTACATCGTAGAAAAAGAGAAGTGTGTGACCGACTTAAAAAATGATTTAGAAAAAATTTTACAAGTAGGTGCTGCCGAAATGGGTGTGCGCCTAACAAATATGCAGGTAGAGATGCTACTTACATACATTTGTGAATTTGAAAAATGGAATAAAGCTTATAATCTTTCAGCGGTGCGCGAAATTCGTTTAATGGTCGAGCGCCATCTTTTAGATAGTTTGAGTGTTGTACCCTGTATTCAATCAGGTAATTTTGCGCATAGCTCTATGATTGATGTGGGTACTGGTGGTGGATTACCCGGTATTCCATTAGCGATTATGTTTCCTCAAACACAATTTACATTGCTCGATAGCAATGGCAAAAAAACGCGTTTTTTGTTTCATATTAAAACGTTACTACAGTTAACCAATGTCACTGTAGAAAATCGCCGAGTGGAAGAGTTTAATCCAGAAGGAAAGTTTGATGCAGTGATTAGTCGTGCTTTTGCAAGTTTGCAAGACATGACCCAAGGTTGCGCACATTTGCTAAATAGTGATGGGGTATTTTTGGCGATGAAAGGAATTTTCCCGCAAGATGAATTAATACCTATTGCCGAACAAATTACATTATTACAAACGATTAAATTAGCTGTAGCTGCTACAGAGGGCGAACGTCATCTGCTAGTACTTAAGTCCAAACAATAATTTGTAAACCAGTTACTGGTTGAAGGATTTCACTTGACCAAGATATACGCAATTGCCAATCAGAAAGGTGGTGTTGGTAAAACCACAACTTGTGTGAATCTGGCCGCGTCTTTGGTCGCCACCAAAAAGCGTGTATTACTGGTGGATTTAGACCCACAGGGTAATGCCACTATGGGTAGTGGCGTCAATAAAAATGAAATTGAAGAATCTATTTACGATGTGCTCACGGAGCGCGCGAACATTAAAGATTGTTTAGTAGTGTCGGAAACAGGTAAATACCATGTACTGGCAGCAAATGGTGATCTCACTGCTGCTGAAGTAGAAATGCTCGCGCTTGAAAACAAAGAGCGTCGTTTAGAGAAAGCCTTAGCGCAAGTACGCGATCAATACGATTTTATTTTGATTGACTGCCCGCCTTCGCTCAATATGCTCACACTCAATGCATTAGTGGCCTGCAATGGCGTTATTATCGCCATGCAGTGTGAATATTATGCACTTGAAGGTCTCTCCGCGTTGGTAAACACTATTAATCAAATTCAGCGTGTTCTAAACCCGCAATTAAAAATCGAAGGATTGCTGCGCACCATGTATGATCCACGCAACAGTCTCACAAACGATGTATCAGCTCAATTGAGCCAGCATTTTGGTGACAGACTTTATCGCACCTGTATTCCACGCAATGTTCGCTTAGCGGAAGCGCCCAGTTTTGGTATGCCTGTTTTAGCGTTTGATCGCCAATCGAAAGGTGCAATTGCGTATCTAGCACTGGCGGGCGAAATTTTACGTCGCAATGAAGCCGAGGCTAAAGCCACTCAAGTTGCTAGTGCAACTCTCTAAATTTTTAAGGCGATAAAATGGTTACTAAACGCAAAGGATTAGGAAAAGGCCTTGATGCACTTTTGAGTGCAGGTCTGGGAGTTAGTGCTCCCGCACCTGATATGGCACTGGATCCAGACAAAGCAGATACAAAACCAGAATATAAAGATGGCAAGCTCGCACATCTCCCTGTTGAACTAATTCAGCGTGGAAAATATCAACCACGTCGCGACATGCATCAAGAGGCTTTAGAAGAGTTAGCTGAATCTATCAAAGCTCAAGGTGTTATGCAGCCCATTGTTGTACGCCCGATTGGCGACGGCCGCTATGAAATTATTGCCGGTGAGCGCCGTTGGCGCGCGACGCAAATAGCAGGTCTTGATCGAATCCCTGCAGTTATTCGCGATGTGCCAGACGAAGCCGCCATCGCTATGGCGCTGATTGAAAATATTCAACGCGAAAACCTCAATCCTATCGAAGAGGCAATGGCACTCAAACGCCTGCAGGATGAATTTGAGTTAACTCATGCCGAAGTTGCTCAAGCTGTTGGGAAATCCCGTACGACCATTACCAATCTATTGCGTTTAATTGCGCTAACAGACGAAGTAAAAACGTTGCTCGAGCATGGTGATTTGGAAATGGGGCATGCGCGGGCGCTGCTGACCTTAGAGCCCCAATTACAGTGTGAAATTGGCCGTCAAATTGTGGCGAAAGGCTTGTCAGTGCGCCAGACAGAGGCATTGGTTAGGCATTACCAAGAGGCAGGTCAAAAAGAAAAAGTAATTCCCGAGCGGGAAACTACAGCGGATGTTCGCCATTTGGAAGAGCGTTTATCGCAAACGTTGGGCGCGGGTGTTGAAATTCAACATACTCACAAGGGTAAAGGCAAGTTAGTGATCAGCTATAACAGCCTTGATGAGCTTGATGGGATACTGAATCACATCAAATAGTTATAGCGAGAGAATATTTTTACAATAAATTTACTAGGCAATAAATTCGATTAATGCTAGCAACACTGTTGCTGCGCCACCGCTTTGACTCTATAATGCGCCAAATTTGCGCGCGTTGAGCAACTAATTGTTACCAATGGTAATAACAATGTAATTATGCCAAAATGCCGCCGCCAAAAAATTAGAGTGCACAATGACAATGTCTCCTCACGCTAAATCCAGAGGATATGCGCTTCAACTGGTGGTTTTACAGGCTCTTGTTACCTTAGTAGCTAGCAGCCTAAGCGCCACCTTGAGTTTTGCCATCGCCATCGCAGTACTTACGGGTGGGATAATTTGTGTGATAGCCAATTTATGGCTGGCACTTGTGGTGTTCCGCCCTCCCTTGGGTGCACCACCAAGTAAAATGCTTGCCGCGTTTTACTTGGGTGAAATTGGAAAATTTGTCATTACAGCGCTGCTTTTTGTTATTGCATTTAAAAAGTTTGCGCTGTTCAAAGACCCGCTCCATGCCTTGTCATTGTTACTTGGTTATGTGTTCGCCCAAGCTGTGGTCTGGATATATCCGCTATTGAAAAAATAGCCAACCAGATTTAAACCTTTAGAAATTGGAAACTACAGATGTCAGCCGCTGAACACGCAGAAACACTTACATCATCACAATATATTAAGCATCACTTGACTAACCTTACCTATGGTCAATTCCCTGATGGTCACTGGGGCTTTGCCCATAGTGCAGATCAGGCGAAAGAAATGGGTTTTTGGGCAGTCAATGTCGATACCATGGGTTGGTCGTTATTTTTGGGTGCACTATTTTTCCTGTTATTCCATAGTGTTGCTAAAAAAATTACCTCTGATGTTCCTACTGGGTTACAAAATGTTATCGAAACGGCTGTTGAATTCGTTGATAACAGTGTAAAGGGCATGTTTCCTTATAAAAATGCGTTGATTGGCCCCTTGGCCTTAACCATTTTTGTATGGGTATTCTTTATGAATGCCATGGACCTGATTGCCGTTGACCTCTTGCCTGAAATCGCCAAATTAATCGGCGTTTCTATGGGCGCTGATCCTCATTCGGTATTCTTTAAGGTTGTTCCTTCGACCGACCCCAACATCACTATGGCCATGGCTGCCACCGTATTTTTAATTGTGGTGTTTTACAGTATCAAAGAAAAAGGTGTTGTCGGTTTTGCAAAAGAACTGTGTTTGCATCCGTTCAGCAGCAAAAATATTGTGCTGCAAACCTTATTCGTACCTGTTAACTTTATTCTTGAATTTGTAAACCTTTTAGCCAAACCTTTCTCTTTGGGTTTACGGTTATTCGGCAACCTTTATGCCGGTGAAGTCATCTTCATTCTGATTGCTATTATGTACAGTGCGAATTTAATTCTTGGCTTGTTTGGTGCGTCCTTACAAGTAGGTTGGGCACTGTTCCACATCCTTATCATCGCTTTGCAAGCCTTTATCTTCATGGTGTTAACCATCGTGTATATGAGCATGGCTTTCCAAACCGAAGAGCAACACTAACCCTTAGTTTTTTTGTTTTAATTTAACCTTAAGTAGGAGAAACACAGTGACTGAAGCAGTAGCTTTATTATATTTGGCAGGTGCCCTAGTAATCGGTTTGGGCGCAGTTGGCGTTGCAATTGGTGTAGGTATTTTGGGTGGTAAGTTTTTGGAAGGCGGTGCTCGTCAACCAGAATTAATACCTATGTTACGTACCCAGTTCTTTATCGTTATGGGTCTGGTTGATGCGGTTCCAATGATCGGTGTTGGTATCGGCTTGTACATCCTGTTTGCTGTTGCTGGTCAATAATTTCCACTGCAGTATTAAATCCCTTTAACAAAAAGGCATTGAAACGTGAATTTTAACGCAACGTTTATAGGCCAGATGGTGGCTTTCATCATCTTTATCTACCTGACGTCACGCTTTGTGTGGCCTCCCATTGTTGCGGCAATGGCTGAGCGCACCCAGCGTATCGCCGATGGATTACAGGCTGCGGATAAAGCTGAAAAAGATCTTGAATTGGCTAAACAGAAAGTGGTTGAGCAACTCTCCTCTGCAAAGAAAGAGGCTGCTACCATTATCGATTCTGCTAACAAGCGCGCTATTGAAATTGTTGAAGAAGCAAAAGATAAAGCACGTATTGAAGGTGATCGTCTGAAAGTCGCTGCCCAAGCGGAAATTGAACAGGCTACTAGCCGTGCGAAAGAAGAATTGCGCAGCAAAGTAGTGGTTCTAGCGTTGGCGGGTGCAGAAAAAATTCTGGAATCCTCTATCGATCAAAATGCTCACAACGAGTTGGTAAACAAACTCGCTGCTGAGTTGTAATTGAGGTTGATATGGCTGAATTAACCACCTTGGCGCGTCCCTACGCCAAAGCAGCATTTGAATTTGCCTTGGCTGCGAAGCAATTGCAGCCTTGGTTTGAAGCTCTGGAAGTTTCAGCTGCAGTTGCGGGCCATGATCAGGTGAAAAAAGCCTTAGGCACATCTGGTTTGTCTGCAGAGCAAAAAGCTTCCTTGTTTGTGCAAGTGTGCGGTGAAGAGATGGATGAAAAAGTCAAAAATTTCATTCACACCCTCGCGAGCAACAAACGTTTGGCGTTGTTACCTTACATCAAGGAACTTTTCGCCAAAATGAAAGAGCAGCAAGAAAAATCCATTGAAGTAGAGGTGGCAGCAGCTTTCGAGTTGCCTGTCGACTTGATAAACAAATTGGCCCAAGCACTGAGCGCCAAATTGGACCGTAAAGTTAGCGTGCAAAGCTCAGTAGATAAGAGCTTAATCGGTGGAGTCGTGATTCACACCGGAGACATGGTAATTGATGGTTCAATTCGTGGTCGCTTGGCAAAACTCGCCGAAGCAATGAAATCCTAATCTTTGGGATTGAGGAACAGAGCATGCAGCAACTGAATCCTTCTGAAATCAGTGAACTTATCAAGCAGCGTATTGCTGGTCTTGAATTTTCCACAGAAGCTCAAAACGAAGGTACGGTGGTTTCCGTTACCGACGGTATTATTCGCATTCACGGTCTTGCCGACGTTATGTACGGCGAGATGATTGAATTTGAAAGCGGTGTATTCGGGATGGCACTGAACCTAGAGCGTGACTCTGTAGGTGCAGTAATTCTCGGCGATTATCGCGGTGTAGTTGAAGGCCAAAAATGTAAGTGTACTGGCCGTATTTTGGAAGTACCTGTAGGCCCTGAGTTGTTGGGTCGCGTAGTTGATGCGCTGGGTAATCCAATTGACGGTAAGGGTCCACTGAAAACGACACAAACCGACGCAATTGAAAAAATTGCTCCCGGTGTAATTTGGCGTAAGTCAGTTGACCAACCAGTACAAATTGGTTTGAAAGCTATTGATGCTATGGTGCCAATCGGTCGCGGTCAACGTGAACTGATTATCGGTGACCGTCAAATCGGTAAAACTGCCATTGCTGTTGATGCGATCATCAACCAAAAAGGTTCTGGCATTAAATGTATTTATGTTGCTATCGGCCAAAAAGCTTCTTCTGTTGCGGCAGTTGTTCGTAAACTAGAAGAACACGGCGCTATGGAACATACCATCGTGATCGCAGCGACTGCTTCTGATCCAGCGGCTATGCAATTCCTTGCTCCTTTTGCTGGTTGTACCATGGGTGAGTACTACCGTGATCGCGGTCAAGATGCACTGATTATTTATGATGACTTAACCAAGCAAGCTTGGGCTTATCGTCAAATATCATTGCTGTTGCGTCGTCCACCGGGTCGTGAAGCTTATCCTGGCGATGTATTTTATCTCCACTCCCGTTTGTTAGAGCGTGCTTCACGTGTAAGTGAAGATTATGTAGAAAAGTTCACCAAGGGTGAAGTGAAAGGCAAAACTGGTTCATTGACCGCCTTGCCAATCATTGAAACCCAAGCGGGCGACGTTTCTGCATTCGTACCAACTAACGTTATTTCGATTACCGATGGACAGATCTTTTTGGAATCTTCCATGTTCAACGCGGGCGTACGTCCAGCAATGAACGCCGGTATTTCGGTATCGCGTGTAGGTGGTGCTGCACAAACTAAAGTTATTAAGAAATTGTCTGGTGGTATCCGTACTGCTTTGGCGCAATACCGTGAACTGGCAGCGTTTTCTCAGTTTGCTTCTGATTTGGACGAAGCGACCAAATCACAATTAGAACACGGTCAACGTGTTACTGAATTGATGAAGCAAAAACAATTCGCGCCTATGAGCGTTGCGCAAATGGCATTGGTTTTGTATGCCGCTAACGAAGGTCACCTTAAAGGTATCGAAGTTAGCAAAGTACTCGACTTTGAGGCTGCCTTGCTCTCTTTTGCTAAATCTGAATACGCCGAGACTATGAACCACATAGATGCAACCGGTGATTGGAATGGCGAATTGGAAGGCAAATTCAAAGAGTTGGTGACCAAGCTAAAAGCCAGTCGTACCTGGTAATAAGCAAGCCGTTGTATAAGAAGCTGTGTTTTACACAGCTTCATAATTCTCTCAAGAGTCTTTGAGTATGGCAGGCACAAAAGAAATTAGGACGCAGATAACCAGCGTCAAAAGCACGCAAAAAATTACCAGCGCAATGGAAATGGTTGCCGCTAGTAAAATGCGCCGTGCGCAAGAGCGTATGCAATTGGGCAAACCCTATGCTAATCGTATGCGTGAAGTAATCGGACACTTGGCAAATGCCAGCGCCGAATATAAACACAAATTCATGAAAGAGCGCGCGGTTAAACGTGTTGGCTTCATCATTATATCCAGTGATCGTGGTCTTTGTGGTGGTTTGAACACTAACGTGTTTAAAGCGTCTATTAAGAACATGAAAACCTGGGCTGATCAGGGTGTAGCTCTGGATTTGTGCTTGGTGGGCGCTAAGGCGACCGCTTTTTTCAAAAGTTTTGGTGGCAACGTGGTTGCAACAACGCGCGATTTGGGCGAAGCACCAACCGTAGCCGATTTGATTGGTAGCGTAAAAGTTATGTTGGATGCTTTCGAAGAAGGCAAAATCGATAAGTTGTTTTTAGTGAGCAACGAATTCGTTAACACCATGACCCAAAAGCCAACCGCACGCCAAATTTTGCCTTTGGTGGCAGAAGAAAACACCAAGTTGAAGCATCACTGGGATTATCTTTACGAGCCAGATGCAGAGTTTTTGTTAAAAGGTTTGTTGAGTCGCTTTATTGAATCGCAAGTTTATCAAGCTGTTATTGAGAACGCAGCCTGTGAGCAAGCTGCGCGTATGATTGCAATGAAAAGTGCAACCGACAATGCCGGCGAGTTAATTGATAACTTGAAGCTTATTTACAACAAAGCGCGCCAGTCAGCGATTACCCAAGAGCTGTCTGAAATTGTAGGCGGTGCAGCAGCGGTTTCCTAAGTGAGTGGGTTTTTAGCCCGCTTATTTTGCGCAGCAAAGCATAACTATTTTTGAGTTTAAACTTTCAGATCTCTCGATCTGAGATTTCTGGAACAAAGAGGAACCGGAAATGAGTAGTGGACATATTGTTCAAATCATCGGCGCCGTTATCGATGTGGAATTTCCACGTGATGCAGTGCCTAAAGTTTATGATGCACTGATTATCAGCGAAGGTCAGCTTACGCTCGAAGTGCAACAGCAATTAGGTGACGGCGTTGTGCGCACTATTGCTCTCGGCTCCTCGGAAGGTTTGCGTCGCGGTTTGGTCGTAAGCAATACTCACGCACCCATTAATGTGCCCGTAGGTAAAGAAACCTTAGGTCGTATTATGGATGTATTGGGTAACCCAATCGACGAGTGTGGCCCTATCGGCGAACAAGAGCGTATGCAGATTCACCGCGCTGCGCCTAAGTACGAAGAATTGGCAGCCTCTGAAGAGTTGCTCGAGACCGGCATCAAAGTAATTGACTTGGTTTGCCCCTTTGCTAAAGGCGGTAAAGTAGGTTTGTTTGGCGGTGCGGGTGTTGGTAAAACCGTAAACATGATGGAACTCATCAATAACATCGCAAAAGAGCATGCTGGTTTGTCAGTGTTTGCTGGTGTAGGTGAGCGTACTCGTGAAGGTAATGACTTCTACCATGAGATGAAAGACTCTAACGTGGTAGATAAAGTTGCCATGGTTTACGGCCAAATGAACGAGCCACCAGGTAACCGTTTGCGTGTTGCTTTGACTGGCTTGACTATGGCGGAAAAATTCCGTGACGAAGGTAAAGATGTATTGTTCTTCGTAGACAACATCTATCGTTACACCTTGGCGGGTACTGAAGTATCTGCACTTTTGGGTCGTATGCCTTCAGCGGTAGGTTATCAGCCAACTTTGGCGGAAGAAATGGGCGTTCTGCAAGAGCGCATTACTTCTACCAAAACCGGTTCTATTACCTCAGTACAAGCTGTATATGTACCTGCGGATGACTTGACTGACCCGTCGCCAGCAACCACCTTTGCTCACTTGGATTCAACCGTAGTATTGAGCCGTGACATCGCCGCCAAGGGTATTTACCCTGCGATCGATCCACTGGATTCAACTTCACGTCAGTTGGACCCAATGATCATCGGTAATGAGCACTACGCCGTAGCGCGTGGCGTGCAATCGGTGTTGCAACGTTACAAAGAGCTGAAAGATATTATTGCGATCTTGGGTATGGATGAATTGTCAGAAGAAGACAAACAAACTGTATCGCGCGCACGTAAAATCGAACGTTTCTTGTCACAACCTTTCCACGTAGCGGAAGTATTTACCGGTTCTCCGGGTAAGTATGTTTCTTTGAAAGAAACCATCCGTGGCTTTAAAGGTTTGTTGGCCGGTGATTACGATAGCCTGCCAGAACAAGCGTTCTACATGGTTGGTACTATCGACGAAGCTGTTGAAAAAGCCGCTAAACTCAAGTAATTCGTTAACCTGCAGCCACTTTAGTCGCTGCAGGTTTTCTTATTTGGGTCATTCAGCGATTTGAGTTTTGGCAATGCCGAGCTCAGTAAATAAAGTACAAGTGAGACAACTATGGCCATGACTGTTCAATGCGATATCGTCAGTGCTGAACGTGCTATTTTTTCCGGTTTGGTAGAAATGGTAATTGCTACAGGTAGCTTGGGTGACGTGGGTATAACCTATGGTCACGCGCCATTGCTGACTGGCATAAAGCCAGGCCCAGTGCGTCTTATCAAACAAGGTGGCGAAGAAGAAGTGTTCTTCATTTCGGGCGGTTACCTTGAGGTTCAACCCTATCAAGTTAACATCTTGGCTGATACCGCCTTGCGTGCTGACGATATGGATGAAGCTGCAGCGATAGAAGCACAACAATTAGCACAGCAACAACTCGCCAATCAATCTTCCGAGATTGACTTCCAGCGCGCAGCAATTCAATTGGCAGAAGCTTCTGCTCAATTGCGTACTCTGCAAGCGATCAAGAAGAAAGCCGGTAAGTAATGAGTTGAGTGATAAAAAAAGGGTGACTGAAAAGTCACCCTTTTTTTATGTGAAAATTTTATGTGAAAAAAGGATAATTCGTCATCATAGCCAATACTCCGTCACCGCCCTACTTTGCCGTAATATTTACCTCCCAACGCAATTCGCGTGATTCGGGCTACGGAGAAATGGCAACTAAAATGATCGAGCTTGCTCTACAGCAGCCAGGCTTTTTAGGTGTTGAATCTGCACGTGTGGACATAGGCATTACCGTTTCCTTTTGGCGCGATCTAGATGCCATCAAAACTTGGAAGGCACAAGTTGATCACCAATTAGCGCAAAAACTAGGACGTGAAATTTGGTACAGTAGATATAAAGTGCGTATCGCCAAGGTCGAACGCGATTATCAGTTTGACTCTAACAATTAATAATCTAGGGAAATATTATGCTCGATATTCTTGTTCTCGCCGCAGGTAAAGGCACACGTATGCGCTCCGATTTACCTAAAGTACTTCACCCTATTGGTGGTAAAGCGTTAGTACAACATGTTGTGGATACTGCACGTCAGGTTGGTGGTGAACAAATATTGATTATCGTTGGCCATGGAGCAGAAAAAGTAGAAGAGTGCATGGCCGCTCCAGATGTGAAATTTATCCTGCAGGCGCAACAGTTGGGCACTGGCCATGCGGTACAGCAAGCTCTGCCTCAGTTGCGCAAAGACGCTACTGTATTAATTCTTTATGGCGATGTGCCCTTAACACGGGCAGAAACGTTGCAAAAATTAATTGCTGGTGTAAGCGATAATCAAATGGGCTTGCTTACCGTAAGTATGCCGGACCCTAGCGGATATGGGCGCATAGTACGCGATGCTGCTGGTGCGGTAACGGCGATTGTTGAGCATAAAGATGCTGATGATATTCAGAAAAAAATTAATGAAATTAATACCGGTATTATGGCAGTGCGCGCCAAACACTTACAAAAATGGCTGCCGCAATTAAGCAATCAAAACGCCCAAGGGGAATACTACCTTACGGATATTATCGCTATGGCAAAAGCCGATGGCGTAGTGATTCATGTTGAGCAGCCTAATGCAATCGAAGAAGTAGAAGGTATCAATAATCGTCAGCAACAAGCGGCGCTAGAACGATTTTATCAAAAACAAAAAGCGCAGGAGCTGATGGTAGCGGGTGTCACCTTACTCGACCCCGCGCGCTTCGATTGTCGTGGCAGTCTGAGTGTTGGGCGCGATGTGGTAATTGATATCAACTGTGTTATAGAGGGTGACGTAGAGCTGGGCGATGGTGTAATTATCGATGCCAATTGCATCATTATTAATAGCAAAATCGGTAGTGGAACCCATATCAAGGCATTCAGCCATATTGAAGATTCAGTCTTGGCCAACAACTGTGACATTGGCCCCTACGCGCGTTTGCGCCCGGGAACACAATTGGCCGATGACGTAAAAATTGGCAATTTTGTGGAGACGAAAAAAGCCGTTATTGCCAAGGGCAGCAAGGTGAATCACCTCAGCTATATTGGCGATACCATTATGGGCGCTAAGGTAAATATAGGCGCAGGAACCATTACCTGTAATTACGATGGTGTGAATAAATTTAAAACAGAAATTGGCGATAATGTTTTTGTTGGCTCCAATTCAGCGTTAGTAGCACCGGTAAAAATTGGTGCGGGTAGTACCATTGGTGCAGGCTCTATCATCACTAAAAATGTTGAGCCTCAAGAATTAGCGATTGCCCGTAGCAAACAGCGCAATATTCAAGGTTGGGAGCGCCCTACAAAAAAATGATAAGCCGTATACAGGTTTGTCTAGTGTTTGTCGTGCGTGTTTCGTGTAGCTGTCGTTGTTAGATTAGCTATTCTGTAGGAATACTGGCTACTCCGCAGAAGGAGATAATCTATGTCGATTCAGAAAATGCGCCTCAAACGAGGCTGGTCTCAACAGCAGTTAGCAGATGCTAGCGGCTTAAGTGCGCGCACTATTCAGCGCATAGAGGCTGGCCACAGTGGAAGTGTGGAAACATTGAAATCAATAGCTGCGGTTTTTGAGGTCGATTTTTCTATCTTTACTGCGGAGACTGCCATGAACGAGGAATCAATAAGTACACAAACTTTCGAAGAGCGCATTGCATTTAAACGAGCGGAGCGAGTTCGGGATTTTTACCTTCATTTGGTAATGTATTTGGTTATTAATAGCGGGTGCATTATCATAAATCTCATTTTCAGCCCAGGTTATCTCTGGTTTTTTGGCACCCTTCTCTTTTGGGGGCTTGGTTTAATAATGCATGGGATAAGAGTATTCGTCTTTGATAAATACTTTAATGCACATTGGGAGCGGGCTAAGGTGGAAAAGTATTTGTGCAGAAGTCTATAGAATATATACATATCTAACCAAAAAACCGGAATTTAAATTCCGGTTTTTTGCATTCTGGCCCGACTAAAAATAAGTAAAGAACTATAAAGTAACCCTGAAAATGTGCAATTAAGCTATGGTTGTATACTTATCCTAGTGACTAAAAAAATAACAATGAAGAGGTCGGTTATGCGTGTAAATATTCAATGCTTAAGTATTCCCCTGCTTGCAATACTTACTGCCTGTGGTGGCGGCGGTTCAGCGTCACCTAAACCTGCTGCATCTGTTGCGTCAATTAGCAGTGCTGCATCTATAGCTTCTACTGCCCCTTCATCAACCCCAGCTTCTATTGTTGTTCAGTCTTCAATGCCGTTATCATCTTCGTCTAGTAGTGCAACGAGTGCGGGTATTCTGACTATCAGTGAATTTATTGTCGTAGATCAGTTTGGTTATTTGCCAGATGCGCAAAAAATCGCAGTGATTCGCGATCCGCAAACGGGCTATGACGCCGATAAAAGTTTTACGCCCAGTGCCAGCTTAAGCTTAGTCAACATGAATACAGGAGAGCGCGTGTTCAGTGCAGCACTCACAAGTTGGAACTTTGGTGTAACAGATGCCTCTTCAGGCGATAAAGCCTGGTGGTTTGATTTCTCCAATGTGACCACACCCGGCACTTACGCGGTAGTGGATAGCGGCAAGAAGCTGCGCTCTCCCAGTTTTAAAATAGCGGCTGATGTTTATAAGCCAGTGTTAAAGCAGGCTTTTAGAACATTCTTCTATCAGCGCGCGGGTTTTTCTAAACAAGAACCTTTTGCCGACGCTGCATGGGCAGATGGCGCCAGCCACATAGCTGCTGGCCAAGATAAAAATGCGCGCCTTTACAGTGATAAGAGCAATGCGGCGACAGAGAAAGATCTTTCTGGCGGTTGGTATGACGCAGGCGATTACAACAAATACACCAGTTGGACGGCAGATTATGTGATCACGCTTTTACATGCCTATGTTGAAAACCCTGCGGCTTGGGGCGATGACTTCGATATCCCAGAGTCCGGTAATGGCATTCCCGATATTCTGGATGAAATTAAATGGGGTACTGACTGGCTGATCAAGATGCAGAACGCCACGGGCAATAACTCGGTGCTTTCTATAGTGGGACTTGCTTCCGCCAGTCCACCCTCGGCGGCCACGGGTTCCAGTTATTATGGATCGGCTTCTACCAATGCCACTATATCAACTGCAGCTGCCTTTGCATTGGCGAGTAAAGTAATGAAAGACTCCAACATCAATAGCCTTTCAACTTATGCCAATGATTTAAAAATGCGGGCAGAAAATGCCTGGGGATGGGCGGTTGCGAATCCTAGTGTCGTTTTCTTTAATAACGATGAAGGGCGTCAACCTGGCAGCGGTGGTTTAGGTGCAGGGCAACAAGAGCCAATCGATTGGAACACAGGCATGGCCAGTGTTAAAGATCGCGCCACCAAAAAACGTATTGCAGCAGCATACCTCTATGCCGCGACAGCTGGAGAGGACTATAAAGCCTACCTAGAAGCGGAATACATCAAAGCGGATTTGAAAAATTTCTCCGATCCCTTTCGCGAAACGGAAAACACCAGCCTGCTTTACTACGCCAATCTCGCTGGGGTGACACCGAGAGTCGCCACTGACATCAAAACCTGGTTTAAAAATGACATGAACAGCTCGGCAAATTGGGGTGCTATGACGGCTAAAACAGACCCCTACAGGGCCCATCTTAATGTCTATGTTTGGGGCAGTAACAGCACCAAGTCTGCCAAGGGCAGCATGTTTATGGATATAGAGGAATATGGCGTTAGCGGATTTGATACGACAGAAGCCAAAAATTATGCGCTGACCTATGTGAACTATCTTCATGGGGTTAATCCACAGGGCATGGTTTATTTATCTAATATGTATGCCCTGGGTGTGCACAACTCGGTTAACGAGTTCTATCACACCTGGTTTGGCGACGGCAGTGTTAAGTGGGACAGAGTGGGCACTTCAACCTATGGCCCAGCCCCAGGCTTTTTAACCGGCGGCCCCAATCCATCTTACGATTGGGATAGTAATTGTACTTCTGGTAGCCCGAACTCTGGCTGTGGAGTAGCTGCTCCCGCGCCTCCCAACGGTCAGCCAGCGCAAAAAGCCTATAAGGATTTTAATACCAGCTGGCCGATTAATTCTTGGAGTGTGACGGAAAATAGTAATGGCTACCAAGGCAACTATTTGCGCTTGCTATCTAAGTTTGTGAATTAATTGGATTTTAGTTTCACTTTGAGTGCTGGACCTCTTCTCCTTTGGCATGTCCAGCACAATAGCTACTCTTAATATTATCCTCGTCAATTGACTATGACTCCTACTGCAAACCAACATCTGAACACTGTGGCAGCTCTTGAGTAGTGTAGATTTCTTTATTCGCTATGCTTGCATCGGCCAATTGATGGAAAAATAGTCTGGGCAGGGGCTGTGGGTTGGGCCAATATCGAACAAAAAATATCCGTATCCCAAGACACTCAGTTTCGAATTGGCAGCAGTTCTAAACCGGTCACTGCAACCTTACTCGCCAAAATGGTTCAAGCTGGAAAAATAGACTTGGATAAACCCATCGCAAATTACATCCCAGATTTACCACACGCAAATTGGGGCAAAATTACCCCCAGACAGTTAGCGTCACACACCAGTGGCCTACCCGACTATATAGACAACTATGGCGATCTTTGGGGCATGTCTTATTTATTTAAGCTCAACAAGCGCTATACCTCGGTGAGGGAATCACTGGAAGTATTTGACGATACATCGCTGCTGTTTGAGCCTGGCACTCAATACCACTACAGCAGTTTCAATACGGTATTGCAGAGTGCTGTGCTTGAAGCCGTTGCGGGCAAACCCTTTCTAAGCCTAATTCGCAACGAGATATTTAAACCCTTAGGTATGAATGCGACTGGGGCTGAATATGAACTGCCGGAGCAGAATTCACTGGCCGGTTTTTACTGGAATCACGACGGACAATATCCCGCCTATCGTATTTGGCAAAAAGTGGATTTGAGTCATCGACTGGCGGGCGGTGGATTTATTTCTACCCCGTCGGATTTGGTGAAACTTGGGTCGGCTTGGTTAGATAGTGATTTTATAAGGCCGGAGACGCGAGCAGCATTTTGGCAGCCACAAGTATTGTCAGGTGGCACTATAGACCCACAAAACTATGCGCTAGGTTGGCGCTGGGCGGATTATGAAGATGACCTAGGCAAGGTTCACAATGCTAATCACGGCGGCATATCGCGTGGCTCCCAGTGTTGGCTAATGGTTATTCCCGATAAAAATATGGTTGTTGCGGTGATGATCAACGCCAATGTGGAGAATTTTTGGGATTTTGGACAGGTGAGCATGCCGCTGGCGCGGCTGTTTATGCGCTAATTTTGCTAAAAGGGTTCAGCAAGTATCCTAAGCCACCCGGGCCGGAGCCCGGGATGGCCAGATTAGGTCAGCTCACAGCAGTTAGCTTAATAGCTTGCCGTGGCGCTGGCGCGAGTATGAGCAGTCTCCTCCGGCTGCAGGAGGTTAGCCGGTAGGTCAGTACTAACTGCAGTACCGTCCGCCGTGCGCGTTACCCAATGCCCTTTAATCTCTCCCAGTGCCAAGCGAGTTGGATTGCCGTTGATTTCAGGGCGTTGATAGACCACGGCCAGAGTGATTTCGGCTCCCTTAATTTGCTCCAGATGCAGCGCGACTTCTACGGTATCGAAGGGCATGGCCTCGCGTAAATATTCAACCCGTTGGGTGCTAATGATTAACTCACCCTGCATGCCGCGCGCGCGAAACAGCTCGGGCATTTTTTGCCAAAGGAGTTGATCCAGCAAGCGATTGGGCCATTTAAACGAATGGGCAAAGTAAAGGTTGCCAACAATATTGCTTTCTACCAAGGTGGTCGCGTTGGTACTTTTGCCAATGAGCGGCGAGCTGGGCACCAACAGTGGCGTCACGTTCGCTTGCGGCAAGTTGTGGTGCAGGCTTGCCAAAAATTCCCGCAAAAACTCAGGAAATGTTCCACCGCGAATCAAGCCATGGCCATAGACTTCTACCCAGCCAAAACGCTGGAAAGCTGTTCCTATCGGCTCTAGCTCCTGCTGGTTAACGCGATAAAAGGCGAAGCGCAGTACACAAGAGCCACTGGCGAGCGCCTCTACCCAGGTATGTGCTTCTACTACATCCAAAGCCGCTGCTTCACCCGTTAAGTTGACCCCTGCTTGCTCAGTCACCATGCCATAAAGCCCCGAATAAAGCGTTTCGCGTAGCGCGTCCTTGATGCCGGTGAGGGCTAATTCGCGCAGCCTACCCATCCAACTGGCCAAGGCATAACTGGGTACTTTTCCGCCCAGGCTACCGCTTTCATCAAATGGTATGACAAAGCGAGTCACCATACGGTCGGGGTTGCCGCGACGTAGACCAACGCTGTGGCTGCGAGGATCAATAAAGTCGTTATTGTCGTTATTGTCGTTATTGTCGTTATTGTCGTTGTTAAGGCTGTGCGCGCTTTGAGCTGTTGAATTCGGCCGGGGAGTTTCAGCCAGCTTGGTTTTAACCGGATCGGGCAAGGCAAATGCTAGGGCGCGACGCGGTCCGCGCGCGAGCGCAGCGACAAAGGAGATAACTCTATGTTGACCACTGCTAACTTCTAGCGCATCGCCCTGACGCCAGGTTAGTTCCAATGAATTACCCCAAGAGCCGGCTTTGAACAAAGCTTCGCCAATGGTCCAGGCCCGAGTAATAGCTAGATCTTTCTGATCACCGCCGGCGCGTAGTTTAATTGCCAGCGCCGCTAACTCAGGGCCAAGTAGAGCTGAATCGCGCTTGCAAATCGGCTCCAGATCACAGCCCAAGTCAGCCTTGTTAATTGCATCGCTGAGCAGTAGGCAGGCTTGCGAATCATGGGCAATTGCAACGGCTTCACCCTGGTTACCAGCAGGTTTTCCCGCTGGGTTCCAATTCAAGACCAGTTGATTCGTTTCCATGTCCAGTAAGGTTTGAACTTGCTGACGGCGTTCAACTTGAGCCAAACCATGCAGGCCGATCCACTTAAACATCAAGCTCGGCGGCGTCAAATGTCGTTCCCTACACAGTGTCTCTAAGCGGTTTCTTAAGCGTGTTTGATCCGCCTCGCCGGGGTTGAGAATCTCATTAAAATCGGGATGGTCTGGGTGGTGAGCGAGTACGCGCACTTCATAGCCGTCCATGGTTTCCAGCAACTGTCCCTGTGCGTTGACTACCATGACGCTGCCAAAGTGACTTTGCTCTGACGATGAATCTATGCTGGCAAAAACACGGCGGTCACCCGGGGCGTCTTGGTTTTGGTAGAGCTTAATACTCGCCAGTGCCACCGGTAAGGCATCATCCAAGGGAATCAAAACTTGCCCTGCTTGCAATTGCGTGTCGCGGAAGTAAGGGTCGCCTAATAGCCAGCGCTCTGCGTTTGCAGGCGCATCTTGGGTAGCGGAGTAAATCAATTTACGGGTAGCGGCGTGAGTGATTGTGTCCATTTTTTGAAAACGAGCACCCTGAAACAAGAGACCTCCGTAGAGATGTTCGCGCGGCAAGAGTGACTGACTGAGCTGTGGCAGTGCTGGTAAGTCGACTTGTTCACCAACCAGGATTTGGCCGAGATGGAAACTGGCCTTAAAGTGCGCCCGCGCAAAACCGGTCATGGCGGTGCGCACTTCGCAATCGACTATCCAGGGCTCGTTTTCACGCACTAGCGCGCGAATTTCTATTTGAGTTCCGCTTTCGCTCACGACTATGGGTGCAGGCAAGTGGATATGGGTAATCTCG
This sequence comes from Cellvibrio sp. 25HG11W-0, assembly GCF_057815475.1. Lineage (NCBI taxonomy): Bacteria > Pseudomonadati > Pseudomonadota > Gammaproteobacteria > Cellvibrionales > Cellvibrionaceae > Cellvibrio > Cellvibrio sp. 25HG11W-0. Next base: position 4,882,274 of record NZ_CM174230.1, on the reverse strand, counting down.
ACAAACTGAGCTTGCCCGCCGGTGGCAGCCCATGCTGCTTGAGCCATTGCCTCAAGGCCGAAGACCGTGGGGAAAAGATAAGAGCCACCAAACACATGATCCGCTAAATAGGGGTCACGCCCTAAGCTCAATGGCAGAGTGATGCGGAAATCTACGCCGGGCACACCGACGACCTTGCCGTCCAGGAAGCGCAAATCAGTTGCTGTGGCAAAACTTGCGGGCCAGGTTGTCAGGCCGTCGACATTGGCGGTGACAACGACTTGGCGAGTACCCGGATCAGATTGAATCAGAGACAAAAAGCGCGCGCAGCCGTCGCTGGGTGATAAAGCACCTATGCCCATACGCGCCAGGTTGGCCACACTGCCCAGTTTTGCGCCCATGCCAATTTCATCCCAAACACCATAGGCGATGCTTAAGGCATCAGTCTCTGGATGCGCTTCGTTAAAGGCTGCCAGTTCTAAATCTAAAGTTTCATTGGCAAAAGCATACCAAGCGTTGCCTACCATGCCGCTCACGCCAATGATTGAAGTAAAGGCGCAGAAGAGTCGCGGCGGTTGATGTTTTAAAGCCTGCAACAAATGGCGCGCGCCCAGCAGTTTGGGTGCCATTTCGGTCAGCGCTTCGGCGGCGCTTAGTTGCTCGGCGCGGCGCGGTTGATTGCGCCCCGCGCCGTGAATGACTGCCGCTATCTTGCCTTGCGTAGCTTCAATCGTCGCTATTAACTCGGCGACTGCATTGGCATCTGCTAGATCACAACACCAGTAGCGGGCCTCAATACCCTCTAAGGCCAGCTGGCCGAGATTGCGCAGTAGTTCGTCGTCTACTTTTTGCGGTGAAGTACTACCTACCAAGGCTAGGCGCACGCCTGTTGCACGCGCTAAGTGTGCGGCGCAGGCGGCGGTAATTCCGCGCGCGCCACCGGTGACCAGTACCAGTTCGCCGGCAACTAAGGGCGTGCGGCGCGGCTGCGAACTGGGCACTATAGGAAAGGCTTCAAATAGCCACTGGCCCGCCGCATCAATACCACGCGCAGAAAAGCCGGGCGCAGTGGGAGTGCAGCGAGTAATGACCTCCAGATCGATTCCGGTCGCAAGATCAATAAGACCAACCGCAAGCTGCGGGCGCTCTTGGGAAATAGAGCGCGCGAAGCCATGGGCGGCGCAAGCTGAACCGGCCTTGGATAAGCCAAAGCGACCATCTGTTGATTGAATAATCAGTAACGAACGCACACTGGGCGTTAAATGTTTTAAGCAGTTTGCGAGCTGTTCAACACGTGCACTTATTTCGCCAGTTAATTGCAGTATCACCAAATCAGGATCTGCTTCGACCAGACTTGCCCCTGCTGCCCTTAAGTGTTCACTTAGCCGTTGTGGCTCAGTGGCCAACAGCAGTATTCGCTGGCCGCGCACTTCAGCAGCCAAAGGCTCAGTTGCGCGAATAGCGCGCAAGCCAAAAGATCTCACCCAAGGCTGCGGACTCGAGGCTGGCGCAGCTGGCGCAGCTGGCGTTACTGCAATTGCTGTAGTTGCTGTAGTTGCTGTAGTTGCTGTAGTTGCTGTATTAGTTGTAGTTGCTAGTTGTGGGGCAACAAGGGGTGCAATTACCGACTTGCTCATTTGGGGCATGGCGGCGGTGAGCGCCGCACCAATTTCGGCAAGCGGATGATTGGACAATTGCGCTGGATCTATGCGATCGGCCACCTGTAATTGATTGGCTGCGCTGCTGATAATTTCACCAGCTTTGATGGAGTCCAAATTCAAGTCTTCGCGCAAGCGCAGCTCTGGGTGAACGCTGGCGCGCTCGAAACCAGTGCGCGCTACTACTAGATCAATCAGCAGCTCGGTAGCATCTATGCTGGGTGCAATCGGCTGTTGCTGAGCTGTAGCTGCGTAACTAGTAGCAGCATTCGGGCTAGCGGCAATGGTTTGATTCGCACCTGCTGCCGCCAGTGCCGCCGCAATTTCTTGCAGCGGATGATTGGATAATTGTGCCGGATCAATTCGCTCTGCAACGCCTAGTTGCGACGCTAGGCTAGCGATAATTTCTCCCGCTTTAATCGAGTCCAAATTTAAATCTTCACGTAAACGCTGCTGCGCAGAGAGGCTTTCTGCTGCAAAGCCAGTCCGCTCCACAACTAACTGCATAAGCTGCGCAACAATCTGCTGCACACTTATAGCTTGCGTGCTGGTCTGCCCCCCTGCGCTTGTAATCGGCGGATTTTTTTGTTCAAGACTGGGTGAGTTCGCCAATGAAGTTTCAATACTCGCACCCGCTGCCGCTAATGCATGGGCGATTTCTTCTAATGGATGATTCGACAATTGCGCTGGATCAATGCGGTCGGCTACGCCAAGTTGTTGCGCGCAGTTAGCGATAATCTCACCGGCTTTTATCGAATCTAAATTGAGGTCTTCGCGCAACCTTGCATTGTTAGCAATACTGGCGCTGGCGAAGCCGGTGCGCTGACTAATTTGATCAATCAACATATTCAAAATGGCTTGTACAGATGCCGCCGCGCGCATAGCTTGAGCCGCTAAAGAGCTGGCTGGCGTCGCTGTGTTGATGCTTTGTAAATGTGGTTGGGGTGAGTGTGAAATGCTCTCCTGTGACTTAAGCGCAAGTGTCGATCTAGAGAAGTCCTGCTGACTTTCGCAGGGGTTGACCAAAAAGTTAAGTTCCTGAGCCGCAATAAAAGGTCGTACAAACCGACCCGCATGCAGTTCTTGCCAATGCAGATTGGCACCGCGAATCCAGGCACTGGCGAGCACCGCGTGCAAGTCGGCACAGCGCCCAGCTTGCCCTTCAACTGGTAAACAGCGCGGGCCGCTGTGCCCAAGAATATTTTCAGCTAGACCGCTGAGCACTCTGCCTGCACCCACTTCAATAATGAACTCAGCTTCGGTAGCCAGGCGTTTTAGCAGGGCATCAAAGTTCACCTGCGAGCGCGCATGATCGGCAATATGATCCGCCAACCCGGTATGCAAATGTATATCAGCCACTGAAGAAAATACGGGAACCTGCAACGCTAAAGGAGTATTGGGCAGGCTGTTATCACTGCGCAATGCTAGCGCAGCTTCATCTACCAATAGCGAGTGAAAACCATTACTGACCGGAAGTCGCTTGGCTTTTATACCCGCCGCCGCTGCTTTGTCTTCAAGTGCGTTCAAGCCAGTAATATCGCCTGCCACCACCACTTGAGCAGGGCCGTTGATATTGGCAAGCGCCAGATAACCAGGCAAATTCTGGCATAGCTCTTCGACCTGCGCGGCGCTGGCAAGCAAGCTGGTCATACCGGCATTAGGCGTAGCGTCACTCGAAGACGTCATCAGTTGGCCGCGTTTGGCCGCGACAGTGATCAGCGCTTCGGGCGAAAAGGCGCCCGCGAGCGCCAAGGCACTGATTTCACCGAGACTATGTCCCGCTAAGGCGCAGGGTTTTAGGCCAAATTTGGCGAGCTTTTGCGCCCACAGCCAACTGCCAAAACAGAGCGCCGGTTGGGCAAACGCGGTTAGTGACAGTGTTTGTTGCGCCTGCAGGCGCCCCTCATTGTCGAGTGGATTCAAATTTGGATAAAGCTGACGGGCCAGATCGATGCCAGTTGCGTTTAGCGCTTGCGTAAAAAGTGCTTGGGCGCTGACGGCTAATTCTGGATCGCGCTCTAGCAGCCAGCGTCCCGTTTCCAGTTGCTGTGAACCTTGCCCAGGGCAGACAAAAGCGATACGCGCGGGATTGCTAATAAAATCTCTGCGGGCTTCAAGCCAAATTTCAGGGCCGTCGGCTTGTTGCGCACTCAATAAAAGCTCTAGTCGGCGCAGCAAGGTTTCTGGCGTATCAGCCAGAATAGCTGCGCGAATGGGCGCGCCTGCGGGCAGATTGGCGATCAATAGTGCCGATAAATCTGCCATTTCCGCCTGCGCCATTTCCGCTACTTGGGGCCGCAATGCCATTAATTGTTGCTGCAATCTAGCCAAACTCTGTTCGCCAAACACAAACAGTTCGCTGTCCTGTGCTGAGGCAAGCATGGCGGATTCAGCAAGTACAGGTGCAATGCGCGGATCGGGGCGCGGGCCGGAGCTCACCACCACGTGGGAGTTAATACCCCCGAAACCCATAGCCGAAACTCCTGCACTCAGAGTTTGCTCGGGCGCAAGCTGTGCTCCGCGCATCAAGGGATAGAGGCTTTTTGCGGATTCATAAAAAACCGGGTTGGGATCCTGGCAACCGCTGGTGGGCGGTAATATGCGCCGGTTTACGGCCATAACCGCCTTGATAAAGGCACCTACTCCCGCGGCAGCTTTGGTGTGCCCAAGAATAGACTTGAGCGAGGTAACTCCGAGCGGACGCCCTTCCACTTCCCCCACTACACTGGCGATGGCTTCCAGTTCTACCCGGTCGCCTACGGCGGTGCCGGTGCCATGACCTTCGACAAAATCCGGTCGCCCAGCGCGATCCCAAGCGGCTTTTATAGCGCGAGCTTGACCACTGACTTTTGGCGCGGTGATGGCGTTGCGGCCATCTGAGGATATGCCCCAACCGCGAATCACGCCATAAACTTCATCGCCAGCAGTTTCGGCATCTTCAAGGCGTTTTAATACTACAAAGCCGCAGCCTTCACCGGGGATAAAGCCATTGCCGCGTTTATCGTAAACGCGCATAGCGCTTTTAGTAAGCGCGCGGGTTTTCGCAAAACCGACCAGCTCGAAGGGATCCATACTGATGTCTACACCACCTGCAAGGCAGGCATCAACGCGTCGATCTTCCAGCGCTGTTGCGGCTGTTGCAACGGCTAAGAGTGACGATGAGCAAGCCCCATCGACAACATAACCACCGCCACCAAAATCGAAGTTGCCACAGATTCGACCGGCAATGGTGTTGGAGAGTGCACCAGCCAAGGTATCTTCATTAGTGGCGGGAAAGTGGCTGCGGAAACGTTCGCCCGCCGCATCTATTAACGGCTGCACCTGCGCGAGTGGAATACCCTGAGCGGCGACAGTTTCCTGTAACAACCGCTCTAAAAATGGCCAGCGCAAACGCATGGAGTTAGAGCGGGTGAACTCTCCCGTTAGGCTATTTCCTAAAATAACCCCAGTACGTGTCAGGGGCAGGCCGACGCCTTCGGCATATCCAGCATCACCAAGCGCTTTAGCGGCTACCTCAAGGGCGAGCCAATGGGCGATGTCAGTACTTAAATAAGTGGACCTAGGGACACGGCGCGCGGCCAAATCGAACACAAAACCATCGATAAATGCACCGAGTTGGCCATAGGTGCGATCTTCAACGCTCGTATTTGAGTCGTGGTAGAGCGCTGCGGGCATACGCTCTTCGCGAAATTGACGAAATGATTGGCGGCAGCTCAGGATGTTTTCCCATAATTCCTTGGGTGATCTTGCTCCTGGGTACCAACAACTCATGCCAATAACGGCTATATCTGTAGGTTTAGATGACATTTTCAATTTTCCTTTGGTGTCAACGCTTGGTGAAAGTAGGTGAGGCGGTGAAATAGGTTGTTACGGGTGAATTTAGAACCAGAAATGGCGCGCAAAATACACGCCAAAACGAATTTGACTAAATGCCCTCCTGTGCGGTGACCGCACTTTGGGCTCAGTTATTGACCAATTAATTTAAAAATCAGATTGTTATCTTTCGTTTTACTGCTATATTCTTTCGTTATGAAACTTAAGGCAAGTGATTTATGACCAAACGTAACACCCAACAGCGTCGCCGCGCCATTATTGACATACTCAATGAAACGGGCGAAGTCAGTGTGGAGCTCCTTGCCGAGCGCTTTTCCACTTCAGAAGTGACTATTCGCAAGGATCTCAGCGCCTTGGAAAGCAATGGTCTGTTGCTGCGCCGCTACGGAGGTGCGGTACTTTTGCCGCAGGAGTTGATCGCCGATCCTGCCAGTGAAAAGGTATCGGTACAAAAGCAAGCAATTGCCAAGGCCGCCGCGCAACTCATCCGCGAGCACAATCGCATAATTCTCGACAGTGGCAGCTCCACCACGGCTGCGCTCTTGCCGGAGTTATCCCACAAACAGGGATTGGTGGTCATGACCAACTCCCTCAGTATCGCCAATGCTCTGCGCGAGTTGGAAAACGAACCGACGATACTTATGACCGGCGGCACTTGGGATCCAAAATCCGAAGGCTTCCAAGGTCAGCTCGCTGAGCAGATTTTGCGCTCTTACAACTTCGATCAATTTTTTATCGGTGCCGATGGCCTAGATCTAGCGCGCGGCACTACCACCTTTAACGAGCTTTACAGTCTCAGCCGCGTCATGGCCGAAGTTGCGCGTGAAGTGATTGTGATGGCTGAGTCCGACAAAATTGGCCGCAAAATTCACAACCTCGAACTGCCTTGGTCGGCGATTAGTGTGTTGGTGACCGATAGTAATATCAGCGCGGCAGATAAACACCATATTGAACAGCAAGGCGTACAGGTAATCATCGGTTAACTCCCCTCCCATTGTTTAAGGGTTAGGGTGGTGTTGCATAAAAATTAAATTATTTTTCTTATAAGGAGCAAGTTATGTGTGGAATCGTAGGTGCAGTAGCACAGCGTGATGTAGTCGATATTTTGGTAGAAGGTTTGCGTCGTCTTGAGTATCGCGGTTATGACTCAGCCGGTGTTGCCGTGATAAATAGCAGCGGTGAACTGCAGCGTTTGCGTCGTTTGGGCAAGGTTAAAGAATTGTCCGATGCAGTACACAGCACCCCAACGCCCGGCGGAACCGGTATAGCCCACACGCGTTGGGCGACTCACGGTGAGCCGAGTGAGCGCAATGCGCACCCACACGTTTCCTGCGAACGCATTTCCGTTGTACACAATGGCATTATTGAAAACCACGCACCGCTGCGCGCGCAATTACAAGCAGATGGCTATGCATTTAGTTCCGATACTGACACCGAAGTGATTGCGCATTTGGTCGAAAAAGAATTAAAAACAGCAACGAGTTTATTAGCCGCCGTACAAACGGCAGTTAAACAATTGCACGGTGCCTATGGCACGGTACTGATGGACAAAAACGACGCCTCGCGCTTAGTCGTTGCGCGTTCGGGTTCGCCTTTGGTGATCGGCTTAGGGATTGGTGAAAATTTTATCGCTTCTGACCAGCTCGCGCTTTTGCCGGTAACCCGTCGCTTTATGTTTCTAGAAGAAGGTGACGTAGCGGAAATTACGCGTACCAGTATTCAAGTATTTGATAAAGATGGCGTTGCTGTTGAGCGCCAAGTTCACGAATCAACTGCCAGTTACGACGCTGGCGACAAGGGCCAATATCGTCACTTTATGCTCAAAGAAATTTATGAGCAGCCCAACGCGGTAATGAATACCTTAGAGGGCCGCCTAAGTAATGAATCGGTCATGGATGAAACCTTTGGCAATGGCGCCGCGGAATTATTCAAAAAAGTAAAACACATTCAAATCGTCGCCTGCGGCACTAGCTATCACTCCGCCATGGTTGCGCGTTACTGGTTAGAGTCGCTCGCCGGAATTTCCTGTAACGTTGAAATTGCCAGCGAATTCCGTTACCGCAAATCCTTTGTGCAACCCAACAGCATGGTAGTTACTATCAGCCAATCAGGTGAAACAGCGGATACACTGGCAGCACTGCGTTTGGCAAAAGAATTGGGCTATTTAGGCAGCCTAAGTATTTGTAACGTAGCAGGTTCTTCGCTGGTACGTGAATCTGATCTTGCCTTTATGACCCGCGCCGGTGCCGAAATTGGCGTAGCCTCTACCAAAGCTTTCACTACACAATTAGTGGGCTTGGCGATGTTGGTCTTGGCGGTGGGCAAATACAATGGTCTCAGCGCTGAACAACAAAAAGACATGGTCGCTGCGCTCAAAAGCTTGCCCGCAAAGTTAGAAGAGTCATTGCAGTTAGCAACACAAATTGAAGCACTTGCAGAAGAGTTTGCGGATAAACACAACGCCCTCTTCCTCGGTCGTGGCGATCAATACCCCATCGCAATGGAAGGCGCACTCAAGCTCAAAGAAATTTCTTACATTCACGCCGAAGCCTATGCAGCGGGCGAACTAAAACACGGTCCCCTCGCACTGATTGATGCCTCTATGCCCATCATAGTCGTAGCGCCCAACAACGACCTCTTGGAAAAATTAAAATCCAACGTCGAAGAAGTGCGCGCGCGTGGTGGAATCCTCTATGTATTCGCTGATGTAGACGCAAAATTTGAATCCGATGACACAATGCGTGTCATCAATGTACCTCACACCCACCCGTGGTTGGCACCGATTCTCTACACGCTGCCGCTGCAATTGCTGAGCTACTACGTGGCGATTATTAAGGGAACGGATGTTGATCAACCGAGGAATCTAGCTAAATCAGTTACTGTCGAATAGCTAACTAACTAGTAAGTCGGCAAAATGCCCTATATACTAAGGCAAGTTGCCGTTTTACCAGTCGAGGTTTGTTATGGCAGTGCAATACAGTGAATTTACACCTGAAAAAGCCAATAAAGGAGTATCTGCCCGGGTTATGGCGCGGGTGGGCTCAATCCTTCATATTGGGCTTAAAACACCGTTAGACGTAGTACGAGTTAGCCGCGAAGGCATAGTCACATCGGCGGTAGATTTGTTGGTAGATCAAGGCTTCAACCGGCGCGATCTGGATTGGATTATTCCCCTGCGCACCCTTACCCATCGCCGTGAAAAGGGCCAAAAACTCACTACCGATGAAACCGAGCGCTGGCTGCGGGCGGCGAAAATATCCGCGCTTGCACAAGAGGTTATAGGAGCAGAGAAAGCCATGGCTTGGCTGCACAAACCGCGCAAAATGTTTGATGGTTTATCGGCAATGGAGTTGATTAAAACCGAGCCGGGTGCGGATCTCGTTGAAGAGACGCTGATTCAATTAGATGAAGGCTATTTCGCCTAATACTCAAAATATCCCCGTACCGGGAAGCACGTCCTTATGAAATTATGGAGAATCAGTAACTATGCCGATTTGCTGGGCAAAGGCGGCCTTAAGGCATCTGGGCGCTGGCACAATCGCGGCATACCTATAGTCTACTTATCGGAAAGCCCCGGCTTAGCCATGTTGGAAGTGTTGGTTCATTTTGAATTGGACCTCAGCGAAATTCCTGAGCAATACCAATTGTTGGAAGTTGACTACAGCAAACGAACAGGAATGGCGCATCTGCATAAAAATGCTCTGCCTGATTACTGGCGAGAAGATCTTGAACTCACCCGCGCTATAGGCGATGAGTGGCTCATGGGCAGCAGCTCTTTATTACTGCGTGTTCCCAGTGCTGTGGTTCCCCATAGCTATAACTACCTATTTAATCCGCGCCATACAGCCGCCTGCGATGCAGACATTATTAGTGCACAGCTGCATCCTTTTGACGCGCGACTTTTATCCTAGAAATGAGCAACAATAACAATAGTTGTAGCGACTATTTCATTGCCTTAAATCAGCGGTTTTATTTTCAGCCTCTCGTTAAATTGCCACAGTGTAGAATTATTTTACAGGCTTAGTCTAAGCCTGCTGATCACCCATCAAACTCTTCGTGAGTCATTAAGGATTCTCTATGACACCTCAGCCGTTGCGCACCTATACCATATCTACAGGTGAATTTACGCTGCTTATCGCTTTGCTTATGTCCATCGTGGCTATTTCTATTGATGCTATGTTGCCGGCTTTAGGTGTGATTAGTCACGACTTGGCATTAGAGAATCCAAATAAAGCACAACTCATCGTGAGTGCCCTATTTTTTGGTATGGCGCTTGGGCAGTTAATTTGTGGGCCTTTGTCTGATGCCTTGGGGCGCAAGAAAGTGCTCTATGTGGGCATAGGCTTGTTTATAGTCGGCAGTTACATTTGCTATACAGCGACAGACCTTAATATGATTTTGTTGGGGCGATTCATTCAAGGCTTAGGTGTTGCAGGGCCTTATATTTCGGCGATTTCCATAGTGCGCGATCAATTTAGCGGGCGACAAATGGCGCGTATCATGTCGCTGGTGATGATGATTTTTATTATGGTGCCCGCGCTGGCCCCTGCGATTGGGCAGGCGATTTTATTTTTTGCGAACTGGCGTTTCATTTTCATTTTCTATATTGGCTATGCGCTCTTGATTAGCTTATGGATATTTTTTCGTTTGGAAGAGACACTTCCAAAAGATAAGCGTATTGCTTTTAATACCACGAGTTTCATCGCCGGATTTAAAACGGTGATGACCCATAGGGTGACAATTTGTTATACGGTTTGTATGGGGTTATTTTTCGGGAGTTTTATAGGCTATCTAAACTCAGCACAACAAATTTTTCAGAATCAATTTCACACTGGTGAGTTATTTGCGCTTTATTTTGGTTTGCTTGCCTTGGTGTTTGGTATTTCATCGCTGGTGAATTCACGTCTGGTTGAAACGCTTGGAATGCATCGCATTAGCCAGTTAGCAGCGCGTGCGATTGTAATTTCTTCAGCCTTATTTTTGGTGTTGCACACCTTAGTTGAAATTCAGCTATGGATGTTTCTTATTTATGGTTCAGCATTATTTTTTGCCTTTGGTTTAATATTCGGAAATCTCAATGCCATTGCGATGGAGCCTATGGGGCATATTGCGGGTATAGCCTCTGCAGTCATAGGGTCTGTGTCCAGCATACTGTCTATGGTGCTGGGGACTTATATAGGCCAGTTGTATAACAACACACTTATTCCCGTAACAAGTGGGTTTTTAATACTTGGATTGGTATCTATAGGTTTTATGTGGCTGGGTGATAGAGGGCGAGTAATCTATTCAGAGGATGCGGACGTCAATAGCCAGTAAAATAGAAAAAAGGGGGTCTGTGTTTCACCTTAGAAAAAAAGCGCGATCAACAAGACCCCCTTACCTTTAGTGCGTTTTAAATGCTTGACGTGCAAGAAGCAGCCACTTACCTTTTTGCTTTTTCCAAATCAACATGACGCCAATGGCGACTTCTCCCGGCTCGCCACGATTATTGGTAGTGGCAACCAATATATGCCTAACAATGGCAATATTGTCGATCACGCTAGTAGTTTGATCATTAAAGCTCATGGTCACGAAATCTGATTCGCCAGTGACAATCTTTGCGATAAATTCTGCTTGGTCTTCAACATGCCCACCGGAGTGGCCGTAGCTTAAGTCAGCACTTGTTAGGCTTTTGAGTACAGCTGCATCAGCCGTAATCATGGCTTTGCGCAATAACTCGACCTGTGAATTTACGGCGTTAATGTCACTATCTACTTTTTTGTTAGCACTGGCCCATGAGCTTAGGCTTAAAAGAATAGCAAGTGTGATTGCGAGTGATTTATGCATGGGTTGTCCTCTGGATGAATGAGTTATTGTAAATTTACTGAAATTACGTTTATCTGTTAGTACGAAACAGTATTGCTCAGTGTATCTCGATTAAAGGTGTTTTAATTAATCGCTCTCCTATGCCAAATAAACTTTTTGTTTCTTGATCAACCATAAGTGCTTTGATAGATCGCTTAGTGACACTGGGCATAAGCACCCATGACACACCTTTATCGTTCGAGTAAATAATCTCCCCTTGGCGCGAAGGGATATAAAGTATGTTGCTGTGGGTATCTTCTACTAGTGCCCGTAAATTTCCCCGCGCAGGATTTGTGATAGCAGCCCAGTGTAGGCCTTCATCGATAGAGCGTAGTAGCAAACCATTGGTGCCAGTGGCAATGAGAATTTTAGGGTCGCTGGTGGTATTGAGGTGTAAAATTCCTTCGCTGGTGTCTAATGAGGGGGCTTGCCAAGTAGCACCTGAATTGCTCGATACCAGAAGCGTACCTTTACTACCGCCAATAATAAGATGCTGAGTAGTGGCGACTATTGCTTGTAAATTATTGAGCGTGCCGGACATTAGTGTTTGCCAATTTACGCCATCGCTGGATTGTTGAATGCGCCCGTGTTGACCAATGGCGTAAAATTTCTGGCGAGAATTATCATAGAGCCCGTTAAACAATTGTTTATCGGTTGCTATATTGCAGCGTGCCCATTGCGTACCACCATCGAGTGAATATTGGCTGTAGCCAGGGCCAGCGAGTGCGACAAGGGTGCCGCGTTGGTTACCAATTAGCTGATGAAAATAGCCTTCTGCAGAGTTGCTCAGCGCGAGTCGTACTTGCCAATTTTTTTCAGCGCCAGTCGTTTGCAATATGGTGCCGGGAGGGCCAGCAGTAACCTGAGTGTTAAATTTCTTATCATGGATTAAAGAGAAAAAATAATCTTCTTCCGTAACAGCAGCATTAAGTGGCTGCCAATTTTCGCCCTGTTGATCGGCTGTCATGAGTAGCCCGCGTGCGCCCACAATTGTTTTGTGTTGCTGCGTATCGATGCCGATAGCGTGAATAAAATCAGCAATAGGGTGTTGGACAACTTGCCAGGCTACATCTGGCTGGCTCGATGAAATGATTAAGCCATTGGGGCCAAAACCATAGAGTTGTTGATGGGTTTGCACCAGCAGTTCTATATCTGCCTTGAGCGGGCTGGGCATTCTGGTCCAGATGCGACCGCCATCTGTTGCATGCAGCAGAACACCTTGATTACCGGCGATCATGATACTGTGATTCTCGGGGCTATATGTTGCCTGATTGAGATAGTCATTAGCTTTATAAACCGGTGCCCAAAGTAGGCCAAAGTCATCGGAAATTAAAACCTCACCGTCGCTGCTTAATAAAATAAGTGTCTTATGTTCTGGGTCATAGGTTATTCCACTTAAATAGGCACGGGTGCCTGTATCTATCAACTCCCACTGTTGTAAATCATTTTGGCTGCGATAAATTTTCCCGTCGCTTGCTATGGCTAAAATAATATTGTTCGGTAGAACCAATAACTTATTAAATCCTACATCTGTAGCCGTTATGAGTTGTTGCCAGCTTGTTCCCCCATCGTGCGACGACATTAAGAGTGAATTTGTACCCGCTAATATCAGTGCTTGTTGATTGGGTAAAACTGCAAGAGCAGTAACATTGCCTGCAAATCCCAGCGTGCGCTGTTCCCAGTGTAGATCTTTAGCATTTATTTGCAGCAGTTGATTGCCGTTGCCTGCTGCTATCCAACGCTGATGATCCGCATCGTAGCCAACGCTCAATAGATCTTGTGTATGCGCTGTTTTTAAGCGCTGCCAGGTTTCACCTGCATCTTGTGATACAGCGATTAAACCCAGCTCACCTACGGCCATAAACTGGTGGCCGTCGGCGGAGCTTGCCACCGCTAAAAAATTATCGACTATGCCATCAGTCTTTGCTCTATACCAACCAGCTGAGTTGGTTGTCGACTTAAGAATAACCCCATCGCTTGCTACCACTATATGTACATCGCCATGTTGCATAGCAGCAAAATAGGTAGGATTGAGAACCCCGAATTGCGCGCCAGTGAGTAGCGATCTCGGTGTATTCGTTGTGATTTCAGGCGACTCTTTAGGTGTACAGGCATTGAGCAAAAACGATAGGCAGCCTGCAATTAAAAAAAGTGAGTATTTGATTCTTATTGTTTGAATAACCATAAGTGACTCTTAGAGAATTTAAGGTGATTTTTTATAGGTTTTATTCTTATGAAATACAAATATATGAATTTGGGCGTCTAGCGCAAATAGTAAATAAGATTTTTGTCGCTTTTATGCGCTCATAGTTGGGATTAGGGTACGTTAATTGGTCAGCCAATATGGAAAATATACCTCCTGCTGTAAAAATGTGTGTACCAACATTGGTTTTACCAAAAAAATACATATAAATGCTACAAAAGTACACATTTTGGTAATACCAATATAGACAAATTAAAACTTCAGATTAATATCGCACTGTTGTAACCACTAACGCCCAATCCCTGGGCAAGTCGCAGAGTGTGCTTTTAGCTTTTCAGCTGATGTAGAGGCAAAACCTGCTCCTTTCTGATGTACATTTTTAGTTTGGAGATCAAAATGTTTAAAAAAATAATCATAACAGCAGCATTAATTGGCGTTACAGGTTTAGCCTATGCAGCATCAAATCGCCCTAGTGGCTATGTGACTATCTGTAAAAGTGATGAAACCTGTTCTGTCGCCAACTCAACCAATGTGGCTTTTGGCGCAGCCGATAAATTCGTTTACAAGGTTATTAAAGGAAGCTTCAAATGTTCGGTGGCAACCTTTGGATCAGATCCTATCCCGTCAAAATCTACTAAAGAGTGTTCTATCCCTTCTGGTAGCACCGGTGGTACAACGAGTTCTACAAGTTCAACTACGTCAACAGCAGCTAGCTCTACAGCCGCTACCACTGGAAGCAGTGCAGAATGTAAAGCAGGAGCGACCATTTCAAACAAAACAGTAGATTGTGGCGGAAAAACCATAGGCCTTACTTGCCCAGGTGATGGTGAAGGTCAGCCAGCAGTGATCAACCTCGTAAATGCCACCATTAAAAACGTACGTATTGCAGCAAATGGCGGCGCTGATGGCATTCACTGCGATAGCGGTACTTGTCGCGCAGAAAACGTGGTGTGGGAAGATATTTGTGAAGATGCTGCCTCTTTACTTAGCAGCGGTAAAAAATTCACCGTATCTGGCGGTTCTGCTTATAACAGCACGTCAGGTGCAGGTGGCAAGCCCGATAAAATCTTCCAACACAATTCTAAGAACTCGACTTTTGAAATCACCGGCGGTTTTACGGCTAAGGGTGTAAACGGTAAGTTATGGCGTTCTTGTGGCAACTGTTCTAGCAATGGTGGCCCACGTTACTTGACGATCAATAATGTCACTATCGACGGTACTATCGGCAGCATTGCCGGTGTTAACGGCAACTTTGGTGATGTGGCCACTATTCGTAACTTAAAAATTAAGGGTTATAAATCTGGTTCACCCAGTGTTTGTGAAGAGTTTAAAGGCGTGCAAAAAGGTAGCGAATCTACCAAGATTGGCGAGAAATGGAATACCACTGCTTGTAACGTAAGCAAGTCTGATGTGACTGCTTTCTAATAGTGATAGTGCGTTGAAGAAGCCCCGCAGGTAACTGCGGGGCTTTTTTTATGGGCTTAATCAGGAGCGCGATCTACTGGCGTTAAATCAGCGGCACTAAAAGCGATAGATTCGGGTCGTTTTATAGACGCGCGTCTCACATTGGTAATACATCTGGTTTACCAGAGTGGCAGATGGTTATAGGATATCCTTGCTGTAAACGTCCATAATCCTGTGGGCACAAGACGCAGTCAGTGCTTTTAACCTTAAGGTTAAAGCGGTAGCAAAACCTGCACCCTGCTGATTTTTTATTGTAAGGAGATTTACATGTTCAAAAAAATAATGATAACAACCCTCTTAGTAGGTATATCAGGTTTGAGTTTAGCCGCATCTAACCGCCCAAGTGGTTATACGACTATTTGTAAAATTGACCAAACTTGTACAGTGTCGGGCTCGACTAATGTGGCTTTTGGGGCATCCGGTAAGTTTGTCTACAAAGTGCTAAGTGGCAGTTTTAGCTGTTCTGTGTCCACTTTTGGTTCAGATCCCATTCCCTCAAAATCGGTAAAAGAATGTTCTATATCAAAATCGGGTTCAGGCTCGGGCGGCACCACTAGTTCAACACCACCCACAAACAGTTCAAGTAGTTCGAGTGGCTCCACTAACACCGGTGGCAGCTCTGAATGTAAAGCGGGCGCGACTATCTCCAACAAAACGGTAGATTGTGGTGGTAAAACCATAGGTTTAAGTTGCCCAGGTGATGGTGAAGGTCAACCAGCGGTAATTACCCTAAAAAATGCCACTATTAAAAATGTGCGTATTGCTGCCAATGGCGGTGCTGATGGTATTCACTGCGATAGCGGTACCTGCCGCGCAGAAAATGTCGTTTGGGAAGATATTTGTGAAGATGCGGCATCCTTATTGAGTAGTGGTAAAAAGCTAACGATTTCAGGCGGTTCTGCGTATAACAGCACCTCAGGCCCAGGCGGTAAGCCGGATAAAATTTTCCAGCACAATTCAAAAAATTCTACTTTTGAAATTACGGGTAACTTCACCGCTAAGGGCACCAACGGCAAACTCTATCGCTCGTGCGGAAATTGCTCAAGTAATGGCGGGCCACGCTACGTTAATATTAACAATGTGACTATCGATGGCAGTATTGGCAGTATTGCGGGTGTAAATGGCAATTTTGGCGATGTGGCGACAATACGTAATTTGAAAATCAAAGGATACAAATCAGGTTCGCCAAAAGTGTGCGAGGAATATAAAGGTGTACAGAAAGGTAGTAGTTCTACAAAAATTGGTGAAAAGTGGAATACATCAGCATGTAATGTCAGCAAGTCTGATGTGAAGGCATTCTAACCCTTAATAAATATCTGGATACTTTAAACCTCTCTGGCGACAGAGAGGTTTTTTTATGGGTGAGCGTTATAAACAATGTGGTTTATTAATTAACTTGCCAGCCAGCCTTCAGGCTATTCCACATCTGATCAAATTGGTTTTGCTCGTATTCACGCAGTTGATTAAATTGCTCTTCGCTAAGATTTGTACGTGCATCGCGTAAATAATTATCTTTATAATCGTGCAGTGATTGGCGTAGTTGTTCGATTAGGTATTTCTTTTCTTCAGGTGTTGCATTGGCAATTGCCTGACTTTCACCTTCTAGCATATCGGCAAAGGCCTTCTTTTGTTCCAATTTATTCAGGAGTAGCGCATTGCGCTTGTCTTGGCCTACTTTATTGCCATCACCGAGCGTGTCGTAAAAATTTTCCATTTGATACTGCTCAAAAGCGGAGTCTTTCAAGAGTTCATATTTACCGACTTCTTCAGGTTTTAAGAGTGCCGCGATACGTCTATCGACATCGGCCAACATAGTTTGTTGCTTGCGAATATTGTCCTGTAATTCAGTGTCTGTGGAAAAGTAATCGGAAAAATTTGCACCCAGAATACGCTCCCGTTCAATTAATAGTTGGCGCAACTGATCTTGTGCGTAGGAGGAAAGCGAGAGCGAACTTAAAAGCAGCGAATATTTTTTGTCTATGGCGCGATTGATATTTTCCTCTTGAATTGCGGCTATTTCTCCGGTTTGGTTGTTGGCCGCTGCGGTTGTCGATGTAACCTTGTTTTGGGTATCTAGGGGATGATTATTTAGCGGCGTATTCACCTTTCCAGACCTAAAGATCATTAAGGCTTCAAGCTCGTCCAGTTTTCGCTGAAAATCTTGGCGCTGGCTTTCCAATGCAAGCTCATAGTTGTCTTCCTGAATTTTCTTTTCAACTAAGAGCGTATCGTAATTCAGGTAAAGCATGATATGCCGCACGCCGAGTAGCACCAATAAGGCGCTTAACACTAAAAGGTATTTTTTCATCTTATATTTATCCTGTGCTTGAACCATTGTGTATAAATTATTGTTATAAACCAAGGAGCAGACTGGATAAAGACTATAACCTATTTTTAACAAGTGAAATGTTGATTGCCACCAAAAATATAAGGATTCCCTTCCTGCTTTATTGCAGTAACATAATATTGGATTCTGGAAGGTAGCAGTCTACTTCAAGTGTCCCTTTTTGCGGGTTAAAGGCAGATGTCATGACAAATGGATTGGTGCGTTTCAGCGCAATAGTTTCAAGCCCCGTTGCAAATTGATATGCGTAAACGGCAGATTCATGGCAGCGTGCGCCGCGAATAAAATAAATGCCTACCGCATCGACATTCAACAAATAGCTATTTTTGGTGAACGAGGAGTTTATTTTGGTTAAAGCATCATCCTTCAGCTGTAATTTCCACAGCCCATTTTCGCTCAAGTATTGAAAATAGACATTCCCCTGATGCTCTACTGCAGAGGCGAGCGAACCAAAGGTCAACTGTTTTTG
Source organism: Cellvibrio sp. 25HG11W-0 (assembly GCF_057815475.1). Taxonomy (NCBI): domain Bacteria; kingdom Pseudomonadati; phylum Pseudomonadota; class Gammaproteobacteria; order Cellvibrionales; family Cellvibrionaceae; genus Cellvibrio; species Cellvibrio sp. 25HG11W-0. The sequence goes on along the minus strand of NZ_CM174230.1, from coordinate 4,864,479 downwards.
CTGCTGCGTGTTCAAATCCAAGCGCCACAAATTGCGGGCCTCGCCATTGCGCTTCAAGAATAGCAATTGGTGTTCAGTAGGATCATAAGCCAAAGGTTCTGCTTCATCGCCTGCATCTACTAAAAGTTGGGTTTCAGCAGTAAGAAAATGGTAGCTATAAAGGAGAGTGCCAGCACTGTAGGCCAGTGCATCGCCATGCGGTGACCAAATAATAGCGCCAACTCTTTTGCTAAGGGGAATATTGGTTAACTGTAGTTCCTTGTCGTTTTCTATGAGCCACAGTTGAAGTTGATTATTGCGTACCGATGCGTAAACCACTTTTTCACCATCGGGAGAAAAATGGGCCGCGTAATTTAAATTAGTATTCTGTGTGATCGTCTCTTTTTCACCCGTGGTGTCTAGGTGATTAATATTGGCGCTGCGTGTTTCTTCCGTATAAAAAATAGCGTTTCCGTCGGGTCGAAAATGCGGTTGAGAGAATTCTTTATCTTGTGAGTCTGCGAGCGGAATGGCGAGCTGTTGTCCATCAGTATAAAGTGTCAACAATTTACGTTCATCTTCGGCATATACCAAAATACCGCTGCCGTCGGGTATCCAGCTAATATCGGCAGATGCAACATCCAATTGCCAACGACTAATGCGCTGCTGTTGTTGGTTTAAAAAATCAATTTGAATTAAATTACGATGCTGACTGGCAATTGCTGTCTGCTGTTGTTGAATACTGCTGGCTATTATATTAGCTCCGCCTTCTACTTCATCGAGCATGCTTAACTGTTGATTTAATAGTGAATATCTATAGCGTGCACTGGTCGAATTAGGGCCTTGTTTCGCTACTATCTCCAGCGTATTTTCATCCCACCAGCTCACACTAAAAACGCGTCCATGCCACTGGCTTAGTTGTTGCTTTTCCAGTAGCAGATTTTTTTCAACATCTATAGAAAATATATGGAAAGCATAGAGATCATTCGATTGATCGTAAAAGCCTGCCTCTTGCGCTTGACCGTCGCGCTGTTTACGTTCCAGTGCCACTAAGTTTTTTCCGGTGGGTGACCAGGCCAGCCTCAACCAAGAATCCTCACTCTTAGCCAAGTGCCAATCTTTACCGGCTTCATTGCGAATAAGGATCTCACTCTCAGCTTCTGCCGTTGCAGAGTTATGGTTGCGGGCGCGAATATAGGCCACATGACGATTATCGGGATGAGGCTCTGCACCGCGTTCGTGACCTGTTTCGTTGGTATAGCCCTGAGCAGTAGTAAAATGGGTTTGGTGATTTTTAATAACGGGGGCATAGCGCTGCATCATTAGGTAGTAACCTAAAATTGCACATACACTCATAACGCTAAAAAGACTAAAGGTTTGAGCGCGGGTTAGGCTTAGCTGCGGCAACCTTGGCAGTTTATTTGGTGTATCAACATCTCCTGTACTAAAAGCAGCGTCATCCTCGGTCAAAAATTGCGGCTCAAGTTTGAGTTGATAGCCGCGCTTGGAGTAGTGAGCGATGATTTCGCGCTCACCGAAAAACTCAGCAAGTGCGCTACGCAGCGCATTGATACTTTTTTGTACGGAACCCTGGGTCACTATGCGGCCTTGCCACAAGCGTTCCATTAATTCCTCACTGCTGATAACTCGTGTGTAATTCAGTGCAAGATAGTGGAGTACAGCCATGACTTTGGGCTGTAACTTTAGCGTGCTGTCTGCAAGTACAAGAGTATTGTGCGATGGTGATACCGCTACAGCCTCGAGTTTGAAGCTGTGTTCATTATTTTCGCTTACCACTGAGTACAACCCTGTGCGCTGGGCATCATTTTTTTATTAGACATTTATTAACTCCGTACTTATTAGAAAACTCACGGAAGAAAGTATGATTGACAGCTTAATTTTGCAAGAAACAACACCGGTATTACAAGTATTACGCTAGCAATGAAAAATTATATCTTATTGATATATATAGAATTATTTTTTGGTAAGCGAAAGGTAAGCGACAGGTTTTACTATGGTCAGTCACTTTTTCAGCCGTTGCAATATATTTACATCACGGCCATTCATTCAGAATTTGGAATGGTGCCAGTAGAACCATAACCCACATCCTCTAGGTAAAAGGTAATGCTATGAAATTATCACTCCTCATATTGGCGCTTGTACTCCCCTCTGTTGCTATGGCGGCGAAAGAAATTCCGCTCAGCAGCCATGCACCCTTGATATACATCAATCAAAATATTGGTTTTAACGTTAAAGGCTATAAGTACAATCAGGCAGAGTTTCCCTGCGATATTGATAAAATGCTAGTAAGCAATTTAATTGAACGTGCCAAAAAGAGTGACATTCGTTTAGAAGCTGTCAGCACGCGCGATAAAATTATAAATGACGTCGTGCCAGTATTAGCGATTGATATAGAGCAGCTTGTTTTAGGTGATAAAGAACGTCAGTTTGGTACTAAACAGGATAGCAGCTTACCTAAGGTGCAAATTACAGCTGCCTTTATAAAAGGTAAAAATGACATGGTCACAGCTAAACACACCTGCGCAATTATGAGCCTGAACGAATTTACTGCAGCGAGCAATGTATTAGATTTAGGTACTTATGGCGTCTCTATGTGTGATGCGACGCGCAGGTGCCTGCGTGCTTTGAGTAAGGATGTGATTGCCTGGATGGTGCCGCAAATTCCTTAAGCAAGCTGGTGCGCAAGGCCGAGATGGCGCTTTTGTTTTACATATTAGGTAAAAATGTCTTAGTAGGTGGTTCTATACTGCCTACTAAGCACTGAAATAATAATTGTTCCCTCAGCCATTACTGCTTATACAAATCCAATATTGCGTTGATCAAAATTTTTCACGTTGGGAAAAATTGCATCAATATCTTCAGTAGTCACGCCAAACCATTCGCTTAATGTGGCGGCATACTGATCAAAACTGACATTAGGAATGAGGCGGCCTTCACCTATGTCATCGTCGCTACCTGCATCAAGTACAGGCATACGCCCAATAATTTGTTTTCCTTTCACTGCGCCCCCCATCACCAAATGATGGCTGGTCCAACCGTGATCTGTGCCATCGGTACCGTTCATAGTAAGTGTTCGGCCAAATTCTGCCGTGGTAAAACAGGTGACTTGATCTGCTAAGCCAATTGCCGTTAATGCTTGATTAAAATCGCGCAAACTATTGTTTAACTCCGTTAACAGCGGTGTCTGGTTGTCGAGCTGATTACGATGCGTATCAAAGGGGCCAAAATTAATATAAAAAATTTGCCGCTTAACTTGAAAAGCTTCATTGGCAGCGATTAATTTGGTAATCATCGCGAGACTTTCGGTCAGGCCTTGAGGTGAAGAGTTATTCATTAAGGGTAAATCTAGTAGCGGTTGAGCCTGTAAAATATCAGATACATATTGCGCCATAGACCAAGCATTCAATTGAATATCCGAATAATAGCTTTGCAATAGATGGTCGCGTTTGCGATTTAAAAAACTGCGGTAAAGCTGTGCTCTCGAGGCCGAAAAATCATTTGGATTCTGTTCGGAAAAAGCATCAATTAAATTTACACCGGTATTTCTTACGGAGTAAGGAAGAAGGGCATTACCTCGCTGAAAACTATTATCCCCAGACAAGGTAATATTCATGGAAAGCTGCTGGTTGATATTAAAACTGGTCATAGACTCTGCAATACGCCCTGCCCAACCAGTACTCAGGTTTCCATTATTTAATGATTGTAAATACTCTGTTTGGTCTTTATGAGAAAATAGATGGGGTGGTATTTTTGCCTTTTTATCGAAATAATTAGCTTTCGTAACTGGCTCAATTAAATTGCCTATGTTGCCAATGAGAGCAATCTTTTCCTGCGAAAACAAATGCGCAATATCGGGTAATACGGGGTTTAAACCATAATTCTCTAGCGTGCTATTTGTCGGGTTAAGGGGCAATAGAGTATCGCGTGCTATGGCAATATTTGAGCGCGCCTTATTGTAAGCTGCATAACCGGAATTACTGGAGGGGACGAGCATATTAAAGGCATCATTGCCACCCTCTAAGTTTATACATACCAATGCTTTGTATTGGCTCGTCGCTGTTGTTTCTGCATTGGCGAGTAAAGGCACTAAACCATTGGTGAGTGCAGCTCCGCCCAGCAAGCCTTTGCTAATAGATTTTATAAACTCTCTTCTATTGCTATTGTATGTTTTCATGGCGATTACCTTTGAATGGCGTATTCAGGTGATACTGCAATTAAAAATACAGCCTCATAGACACGCATTAAGGGATCTGAAATGAGAGCAATATGATTTGCAATCAGATTGGCGTCGTCATTGTTAATATTGCCTTGAGCCAATATTAAATTTAGTCGATCGACTAAAGCTAGCGGCGTACCAGCTATTGCGATTTCTTCCGCTAAATTTAATTTTGCATGTATGGGAGGGTTATTCCATGCTGTATCCGTTCCCCAGTTTTGACCGCTAGTACCCCAAAAATCTTTATCATATAGGTCGCGGTTGTAAATCATTCTAGCCAGTAGGTTTGCCTGTAGTACGGCATTGCTTTCTGTGAACATTTGAAACTCGGGTGCTAACAATTTTTGTTGTGCGAGCTTTCCGGGTGGGCTGTAGTCAGACTGATAGAAATTAAACACAGAAGGCGCAAAGAAAGCTTCTTGTTCGGCATTGAGCGTGCGACTCATATAGCGAATGGTATCAAGGGACTTTCCTTCAAACTTAATAGGAATGCCGCGTGCTTTAAATGCGCGCCAAATACCTGAAACGAGTAGGGGATATTCTTTTAGTTTCCCATAATATGCTTGGCTATTTGCTGGCGGATGTTGCGCTTCATCATCTAAATAAATCGCTCTTATTACGGCTTTCATGTCACCCTTGATACCCGCTCCATTATCATTAAAAACGTTCGATATCCGCGCCACATATTCAGGGCTTGGATTGCTCGTTATTAAATATTGAATTAATTTCTTGCCAATAAAAGGCCCAGTATTAGGGTGGGAAACGATATTTTTTATAGCTGCTTGAATATCTTGTAGTGGGCTATTTCCTGCAGGAATGACCTCGCCATTTAACAGTGTTTTGGCATTGCTATCATGGAATGCCGGATAGGCTTTCATAGGTTCGGTATTACTGACAGGCTCAAAGTAAGTACCATAAGCGCCAAAGGTTTTGCTGCGTGAAGAACTCCAACCTGTGAAAATGCGTGAAAATTCTTTTACGGTATTCTGATCGTAGGTTGGTATGGCATTACCCTGCGCATCAAGTTTTAACGTACCATCGTTATTAAGTTGATTTAAACCAATGCTAAACAGTTGCAATATTTCGCGCGCATAATTTTCATCTGGGCGTATGTTGAGTTGTTCATTCGCTTTGGGATTATTCAGTGAGCTTAAATAAATTCCCATAATAGGGTTCAAGCTGATTTCTGTTAAAAGGCTTTCATAATTTCCCAGTGCGTGTTTTGCTAAAATATCATGATAGTTTGCAAAGCCACGTTCTCGCGCATATTGATCTGCGCCAAATTCCGAAACCACCAAAATTTGACTTAAGGCAAAGGCAACCCGTTGGCGCAATTGATCTTGTCCCCAAATTGCCGTTTCCCACCATATGTCGGTGCGCATAATATAGCGGCGCCAAACGCCAAGGCTTTCAATTTGATCATCAAAATAAGGGACGGGAGGCGTTGGTTGATAGCCAAAATAGATTAAGCGTTTATCTAAAAATTCCAGCTGCGCGGTTTGCTCTGTTGCTATTTGTTTTTCGAGCCAGGCTGTTTTTCCCTGTTTGATAATGTAATCAATATCTTTAGCAGTAGCGCCATAGCTGGCCTGCGCAAGAAAGCGCGATGCATCAACGGCTTTAAGCCAGTCAGCTGAGGCGCGCGTCGGTAATGCGGGGTCGGGAAGCGAGTCGTGCTTTAGTTCTACTGGTTTGAGAACAACAGGTGGTGAACTGATTGAGGATGTAGTAAGAGAGGATGCAGATGATGATAGTGATGTTTTTAGCGAGGAAAGACTCGATGTTTTCGTGGGCACTGTGCCAGAGTCTGAGCTTGAGCCGCCACAGGCAGTGATCAAGGTGCTTAGTAGAATTACCACACTTAAGTGTAGGAGATTTTCTTTCACGCTGATCATATATACCTCTCACTAAAAACGCATTGTATGTATCGGGTCAGCCTAGCTCGTTGCAGGGTGAGATATAAAGACAACACATTTGTTTATTATTATCACATCGATTTTTGAAGAAAGACTATTGAGTAGTCTAGCAGGCCGCTAACATTGTTTTATAGAGGTAGCTCAATTGATTTAGTTATAACGCTAGCTTATTTGTGACGTTTTACAATAGTGAATGTGAGTAATGGAGTAATGTAAGTAAATAAAGGTAAATAAGAGCAAAAAATTTTATTTTTGCTCTTGCAGTTGTAAGGCCCACATCTGCGCGTGAGTTCCCTCTTCGACCACAGCCCCCTTGCTCTAAACAACAATCTTATTCGCATCCACAATATAGTGGAGAGCCTATGGATAATCACAATACTGGTGTGGCCGCTGGCAATTTCGCACATAGCCTCGACTACAGCGGCTTCAGAATTGGAATCTAAAGCCGATGTCGCTCCATCGCATCTTAAACTTCTTGTCCCTGTTAAAAGTGCTGGCACTGTAGCGATGCACTGTTTTTTACCGCCTAAAGCTGAGGTAGTTGGCTGATAAAATCCTTATACTTTTGTGTTTTCACAAAGGCATGGGCGGCAGCCAGTGAGCCATAGGTACTTATATGCATACCGTCAAAACTATAGGGGATACCTTCCTGGGTAACATCAGACTCTTGGCCATCGATATGGAACAGCGAAGCTCTATCTAAAAACATGACATTGGAATACTGCTTCGCCAGTGACTCCAAGATTTTATTGGCCTTTGCTTCTTCAATATCTGCTGCCGTTGAAATTTCACTAATATCAAACTGAGATTTATCCATCAAACTCTTGTTGTAAACATCAACTGGGTTGATATCAAACGCTTTGGGCGCCGCCATTATCACTACTAACTTTGCGTGCTGGGCAGCAAAGTCTACTGCTGCAACTACGCTATCCAATTTTCCTTTGACAGAATAGTCCATCCAATTTGCGCTCAAAATAACTAGGTTGTACCTACCGATATTCTCCTGAAAATAGCGCCGATTAAAAAGGCACTGCTCGCGCGCTTTAAAGTCGTAGGGGCCAGTCCATTCTTCATTGAGTGTTGGCACACAAAAATTGGTCGTCACAGGATTAATGCGCAAGCCCGCCTGCTTGCCCACCAGATCCCAAAAGGGTTCGTAATTTCCGGCGTAGGAGTCCCCTAATAAAATTGCTTTTTTGGTCGACGTATCACGTCCTAACCAGCAAGCTATGCCCTTGTACCCTACCGGCAACTCCAAACTTAAATCCGGCTGATAAAAGCACCAACCGTTTAATAGCCAAGGGAAATCAATTTCTGGTTGCGCTTGAGCGATACTGGTATCAATTCGCGCGGGAAAGCCTTTGGTGTTATTGCCCATAACGCCAAAACCCAAAATAAGGCCGCAGCATAAGATGCAGCTCGCAGTGAAATATCTGAGCTTGATAAATTTTTTATTTCGAAAGGGCTGCTCGATAAACTTCCAACTTAAAAAACCAAGAACCAGCGCAGCAAGGGCCAAACCTCCAAGAAATAAATGGTCAGGTACCTCGGGCATAGCCCTGTGACGTGCAAAAACAAAAAGCGGCCAGTGCCAAAGGTAGGCGCTGTAGCTAATCAAGCCAATTGCAACGAATAATCTGTTGCCCAGAATCCTCCCCGCTAGGGTTTGATCATTTGCAAATAAAATAATAAGCACTGCACCAAGCGTTGGTGCGAGCGTATAAAGACTAGGATGAGGAAGTTGAGTATTACCTGCAAACAGCGCAACTACAATCAATAATAAACCCACACTACTTAACAGTTGTTGCAGGTTTTTGTTGATGCGAGGCAGGCTGTAACTGGTGGTGTAATAAGCGGCCAGTGCGCCAATTAAAAGCTCCCAGCTGCGACTATGCAATAAATAGAAAGTCGCCGAGGGCTGATAGTGAGCGCCCCATTGTGCTATTGCTAAACTAATAAGTGCTGCTAATACCAGCAGTAAGAAATTGATACGTTTGCGCAGCTTCCAGGTCAAGAGCACAAAGAGTGGAAAGAATACATAGTACTGCTCTTCCAAAGCCAAGCTCCAGGTATGCAGCAAAGGCTTCCACTCTGCGGCGCTATCAAAATAACCTGTGGTTGAATAGAAAAATACATTGGAAGAAAATGCAGTAACCGCTACCAAACTCTGCGCAAAGCTTTTCATATCCATAGGAATAAGCCACAGCCAAGCAGCGGGCAGGCAGCACAAGAGCACTACAAGGAGTGCAGGTAAAATTCGTCGGGCTCTGCGTTCATAAAAATTGGCTAGGCTAAAAGTCCCAGCAGATTTTTCTGACAAGATGATGTGCGTGATGAGATAACCGCTGATAACAAAAAATATGTCAACTCCAAGAAAACCTCCTGGTACCAGCGAAAAATTAGCATGGAACAAAATAACAGACACAACTGCGACGGCCCTAAGGCCATCTATCTCTTTTCGATACTGCACAAATAGTCCTTATGGTAATCGACAGCGTGTGTAGCCTGGTGAACAGCTACAAATTGAAAGTCTTACTCTTTATTCTAATTATTATTTAATCAAGAAAGTCTACAGTATCCTGAGTTTCCTTTCCTTAACTACCCATTAGTGTTGTTCTTGTAACTGCATCGCCCACATCTGCGCGTAGCGCCCTTGTAGCGCCAAGAGCTGTGCATGAGTTCCCTCCTCAATCATAGCCCCCTGCTCTAATACAACAATCTTATCCGCATCCACAATTGTGGAGAGTCTATGGGCAATGACAATGCTGGTGTGGCCGCTGGCGATTTCACGCATGGCCTCGACTATAGCGGCTTCGGAATTGGAATCTAGTGCCGATGTCGCTTCATCGAAAATTAAAATTCTTGCCCCTTTTAAGAGTACCCGCGCTATAGCAATACGCTGTTTTTCGCCGCCGGAAACTTTTAAACCGCGCTCACCTACAAGCGTGGCATCACCTTGTGGCAGGCTATTAATAAAGGTTTGTAGGTGCGCCATCTTAATTGCGCGATCTATATCTTCATCGCTGGCTTGGGTGTTGCCATAGGCAATATTGGCGCGAATACTGGTATTAAAAAGCACTGTATCTTGGGGCACTATGGCGATGGCGCGGCGCAAAGACTCAAGCGTCACAGTGCGAATGTCTTGTCCATCAAGGGTGATGCTGCCGTTGTCGATATCATAAAAACGATAGAGCAAACGCGCGAGCGTACTTTTACCTGCACCTGATGCGCCCACTATGGCAACGCGACTGCCTGCTGCAATATTGATAGATAGTCCATTCAGAATTGGACGTTCTGGGTTGTATGCAAAGTTCACGTTAATTAATTGCACTGCACCTTGCGTTATTTGCAGTGGCTGTGCATCTTCAACATCGACAATTTTGGCGTTGCGTTTTAATAACGCCAACATGTTTTCCAAATCTGTCAGTGCTCGGCGAATTTCGCGATACACAAAACCTAGAAAGTTGAGCGGAATGAATAACTGGATCATGTAGGCATTAATCATGACCAGGTCGCCCATGGTCATGGTTTTATCCATCACACTTTGCGCTGCCATCCACATCATGGCGGTGATAGCCATGGCAATAATGAGCGCCTGCCCAGAGTTGAGTGCAAGCAATGACATGCGGTTTTTTAATTTAGCGGTTTCCCAGTTGGCGAGAAAGCTATCGTAGGTGTCCGCTTCAAATTTTTCATTGTTGAAGTATTTAACCGTTTCGTAGTTGATTAGCGAGTCCACCGCGCGGGTACTGGTGGTGGAATCTGCCTGATTGGCTTCGCGTACAAACTTGTTGCGCCATTCGGTCGTTAAAATAGTAAAAAGCACATAGATAGCCACAGCGACAAAGGTAATAAGTGCATACCACCAAGAAAAGGCAAATGCGAAAATGCCTGCGACCATGATGATTTCGAATAGCGTGGGTACTATGTTGAACATCATAAAGCGCATTAAAAAACTGATGCCATTGGTGCCGCGCTCTATGTCGCGGGTAATGCCGCCGGTTGCGCGGTCTAAATGAAATGCGAGCTCAAGTGAATGCAGGTGTTCAAATACGCGCAGGCCGATTTTGCGCATGGCGTGCTCGGTGACTCGGCTAAAAAGTGCATCGCGGATTTCGCCAAAAAATACACTGCCAAAGCGTAGGGCGCCGTAGAACAAAATAAAAAATGCGGGCAAAAATAATTCGGGGCTTAGGCTGCGGTCGACACCATCGATAATGTGTTTTAGTGCCCAAGGCATCACCAAGCTTGCGCCCTTGGCCGCCAGCAGCGCGAGAATCGCGAGTAATACTCTTCCTTTAAAATCCCATAAATAAGGCAGTAAATAATTGAGCGACTGGCGCAAATTCACCTTGGCGGCGGCGCGCGGTTCTGTATTGGGGTGAGAGGATAGACCGGAGGAGTGCATACCGCGCATAGTAAAAACCTCTCAGGGGCCTCAACGGAAAAGCGAAAGTGTTAAGCAGAGTTGAACGGGATTTGGTTTAAACGAAAGCGGGGGGAGTTTAAAACTCCCCATCGCGCGCCATACGCTCGCGCTCTTTGCGATCTTCCTCTTCTTCTTTGGCGTGTTCGATAATGCGCATCATGGTGGCGATATCGGCGTCCACATTGCTCTCGGCAAATTCGCCCGTGAGTTTTACGTTGGGGTGCAGATTGCCGTGCTCAAACAAATTCCAAATTTCTTCGGCGTAGTGGCTCACCAATAGGTCTGGTGCGTACTGGCCAAAATATTGGGTCATGTTGTTGATGTCGCGGGACAGCATCATTTGTGCATTGTTGTTGCCGGCGGCGTTTACGGCTTGGGGTAGGTCGATTACCACGGGGCCTTCGCCGTCAACCAGTACATTAAATTCTGACAAGTCGCCGTGAACCAGACCTGCGCAGAGCATGCGCACAATTTCCATCATCATACGGCCGTGATAGTCGCGTGCAGTTTCTGCATCAAAGGCAACATCGTCTAAACGCGGTGCCGGGTCGCCATCATCATCAACGACCAATTCCATGACCAGTACGCCCTCTAAAAACCAGAAGGGTGTGGGTACGCGCACTCCCGCGGCGGCGAGGCGATACAGTGCATCTACCTCGGCATTGAGCCAGGCGTCTTCTGCTTCTTTTTGTCCATAGCGGGTGCCCTTAGACATAGCGCGAGCGCGGCGCGAGTTGCGTACGGTGCGCCCTTCTTGATATTGCACGGCCTGTTTAAAGCTGCGCTTATTCGCTTCTTTATATACCTTAGCGCAGCGCACTTCTTCGCCGCATAACACGACAAACACCTGTGCTTCTTTGCCGCTCATAAGCTGAAATAGCACATCATCTATAAGGCCATCATCAACCAATGGCTGTAATCGTTTGGGTATCTTCATCGGCTCTCTATTATTCTGGATCTACGTGGCCGCATAGTAACACTGCAGGCCACCGCTTGAACAATAGGCTGCCGCTTCAGTTACAGGAAGATGCCGCCTGAGGCCTCAATCCGCTGGCCGTTGAGCCAACCGCTTTGGTCGTTTAGCAGCAGTGCAATTACACCGCCAATGTCATCCGGCAAGCCGACTCGGCCCAGCGCCGTTTGGCGTGCAATCATCTGGTTAAGCTCACTGTTATCGCGCACTGCGCCGCCGCCAAAGTCGGTTTCTATAGCACCTGGTGCAAGGGTATTAACCGTAATTCTACGAGCACCCAGCTCCTTCGCCATATACTTGCTCAGAGTTTCTACCGCACCTTTCATCGCGGCGTAGGCCGCGTAGCCTGGGAAGCTAAAACGGGTGAGGCCGCTGGAAATATTGATAATGCGACCGCCGTCGTTAATATTCCCTAACAGCGCTTGGGTGAGAAAGAACACACCTTTAAAGTGAATGTTTACTAACTGATCAAACTGCGCCTCGGTAGTTTCGGCAAAGCTCGCGTGAATACCAATACCCGCGTTATTAACGAGCAAGTCAACTCGTTCGCGCTGCCAATTATTGGCTAAAACTGCAGCTAACGCCGCCGAAAAGTGGTTGAAACTACTGCTATCACTCACATCCAACGGCAGCGCCGCCGCTTTTACGCCAAAAGCTTGTGCTGCGGTCACTACGGCGTCTGCTTCAGCGCGCTTGCTGTGATAGGTGATCACCAGATCAACACCCTGCTTGGCCAGCGCCAAGGCCATACTTTTACCCAAGCCACGGCTAGCGCCAGTGATAAGTGCGATTTTGTTCATCTATTTATCCTCAAAATGTGATGACTGAATATTCAGTGATCCCAGTCTATTGGGGGATATAAGTTAGATAAATACACAATTATTGATTAGACTGTTCGCCCAAAATGAACAATGAAATGCAAATTAGGGTCGAATAATGGCTTTTAATCGCTTGGATGCAATGGGGATTTTTGTACGGGTAGCCGAGCTAAACAGCTTCACCAAAGCGGCGGATAGCCTTGGCATGCCCAAAGCAAGTATTTCTACGGCAGTACAGCAGCTCGAAAGTCTACTGACTACACGCTTACTGCAGCGCACGACACGGCGCGTGCAATTGACGCAAGACGGGCAAGTCTTCTATGAGCGCTGTAAGGATTTGCTAGCAGACGTGGATGAGCTAGAGAGCCTGTTTCACGCGAGTGCTGCACAGCTGAGTGGGCGCTTGCGGGTTGATATGCCCAGTGGTGTTGCCAAGAATTTAGTAGTGCCGCGGCTGCCAGAATTTTTGGCATTACACCCCAAGATACAATTTGAACTTAGCAGTACCGACCGCCGCGTTGATCTCATTAGCGAAGGTTTTGACTGCGTGGTGCGCGTTGGCAAACTGAGTGACTCTTCATTAATCGCTCGCCCCATAGGTCAGCTGCAACTGTTGAACTGCGCCAGCCCTGAATATCTGCAGCGTTATGGCACTCCGCAAACGCTGGCGGATTTGAGTCAACATCAATTGGTGCACTATGTGACTCAGTTAGGCAGCAAATCACCCGGGTTCGAATACGCTATAGGACGCAAAATAGATTTTGTGCCCATGGTGGGTAGCATCAGTGTTAATAATTCCGAGGCCTATTGCGCCGCTTGCCTAGCCGGCATGGGCATAGCGCAAATTCCCTCTGTAGGTGTACGCGCAGCCTTGGCAAGCGGAGAGTTGGTGGAAGTATTACCCGCGTTTCGCGCTGAGCCTATGCCAGTCTCCATCATATTTCCCAATCGACGCAATCAATCGCGTCGAGTGCGAGTATTTATGGATTGGCTGGCAAGTTTGTTAAAGGAATATGTCGATGCAGAAGAAATATGAAGTAGAGATTAAGGTAATAGGATGAAGGAGCCCACATCATGTACCCGATAATTTGCCCTAAATGCCGCTATCAACGGCAGGCTGCAGATGTAAATCTTCATGCAGATATTTGCCCTGCCTGCGGTATTGTGTACAGCAAATGGCTCGCGCGCCAGCAGGAGCCCAGTGCAGCAGTTGAAGAATTAGCACATGACCCAGACTATGAGCCTTCGCTCAGCCTTAGCCAACAACTTAAAGCTGAATTTACCTATGTGCCAGCACAGGTTCCGCGCGAAGCCTATTGGGCGCGCGTAGTTACCCTCGCCGCTTTCGCACTTTGGGGCGGCTATTTTATTACTGCGGGAGTCGACTGGGAAAAGCTCGGCGGTTCTTTCATGCACAACATCAATCTGCCCTTTCACGAATTTGGGCACGTTCTATTTATGCCTTTTGGGCGTTTCATGATGATTCTCGGCGGCAGCTTGTTTCAAGTGTTGCTGCCGCTGATGTTAATGTGCGTATTTGTATTCAAACAGCGCGACACCTTCGCCGCCAGCATTATGCTCTGGTGGTGCGGCCAAAGTTTTATTGATCTATCGCCCTATGTGGCCGATGCCCAATATCGCGCGCTGCCCTTAATTGGTGGCGGCGGCGAAGAGTCACATGACTGGGGTAATCTACTCACCATGCTGCAGCTATTGCCACACACACAAACTATCGCCAAAGGCTTTTTTCTGGTGGGTGCTCTTATCTTGTTAAGTGCGCTGATGTGGGGTTGGTTTATTTTACAAAAGCAGAAAAAGAATCTCGTCAATTTTTTAGATGCGCCTTAGTTGTAGTATTCCGCGAAATTTACACCGAAAATTATTTTTAACGCAAAAAGAGGTAAGTATGAACTTGGATTTTATTGACAGCCTATTCGCAGGCTTTGGTTTAGCAGAAACCAGCTGGATCGGCAGTTTAAAAATTTTTTTGCTGGTTTTTTTAACATTTTTAGTCAGCTTTATTGTTAAACGTATACTCAAACGGCTTAAAATTCATTTCGCAAAAACTGACAATTTATGGGATGACACTATTCTTTGGGCCGCGCGTAAGCCCATCACCACGCTCATTTGGATTGTAGGGCTTTCAATGTCTGCGGCTATGGCAGATAAAGTAGCGGGAACGGAGTTCTATAGCTTTGCCGAGCCAGTGCGAAGACTCGGTTTAATCGTCATGATCGCCTGGTTTATTTTGCGCTTTATCACCAGCGCAGAACGCATTGTGGTTTCGCCTGACAAAATGAAAGACCCTATGGACCCAACCACGGTTTCCGCCATGAGCAAACTTTTGCGCGGGTCTATTATTATTACCGCAACCTTAGTTGTGCTCCAGTCTATGGGCTACAGTATTTCCGGTGTGTTGGCATTCGGTGGCATCGGCGGTATTGCAATAGGTTTTGCCGCAAAAGATTTGCTCGCCAATTTTTTTGGTGGCTTGATGATTTATATGGATCGCCCTTTTAGTGTGGGTGACTGGGTGCGTTCACCGGATAAAAATGTCGAGGGCACCGTTGAAAAAATCGGCTGGAGGCTCACCACGCTGCGCACGTTTGACAAGCGTCCGCTCTACGTACCCAATGGCACCTTTGCCACTATTTCTTTAGAAAACCCCTCGCGCATGAGCCACAGACGTATCAATGAAGTGATTGGTATTCGCTACGAGGATGGACACCTTATGGGCCAGATTGTTGCCGATGTAAAACAAATGCTGATTGATGATGATGAGATAGATACTGATCAAACAACCATTGTTAACTTCGATAAATTTAATGCCTCATCGCTCGACTTTTTTATCTACGCCTTTACCAAAACCACCAATTGGATTCACTATCACGAAGTGAAACAAGCTGTCATGCTAAAAATACTGGATATTATTAGCCGTCACGGTGCAGAAATAGCCTTCCCAACACAAACGCTGCATCACGCCTCTATTCCGCCTATGGAAGTAGCAATGGCAGACAGTGCGCGGAGTTCAACGAAAGCTGGTGAGTAGAGTATTGCTACTCACCATATTCTACGGTGCGAATTACGGCTAAAAACTCTTCGCCGTAGCGTTTTAATTTGCTCGCCCCTACGCCGGTAATCGTGCGCAATTGGTCTTCGGTAATGGGGCGAAACGCGAGCAGCTCACGCAGTGTGACATCGTGAAAAATAACATAGGGCGGTACGCCCTGTTCTTCGGCTAATCGTTTGCGACAAGAGCGCAGTGCATTCCATAAGGCTTGGTCTTCTGCATCCACCACCACGCCTTGTTTGCGCGCAATATTGCTTGCGGTAGTTTTCAGCTCGCGGCGCAATTGAATGGCTTCTTCACCGCGCAAAATAGCACGGCAGCTATCATTCAGTAAAAGGCTGCCATAGCCTTGTAAATCTACATCGAGTAAGCCGCGCGCTACAAGTTGACGAAAAATACTTTTCCACTCATCAGCGCTGAGATGTTTGCCTATACCATAGGTGGATAATTGTTGATGCTCGAACGACATAATTTTTTCACTGGTGCCGCCGCGCAATACATCTATCACATGGCCTGCACCAAAACGCTGGCCCGTGCGATACACGCAGGAGAGCGCCATGCGCACTGCTTCACTGGCGTCCCAGGTTTGCGGTGGCGTAATACAGCAGTCGCAATTGCCGCAGGCCGGTGAATTATGTTCCCCAAAATAACGCAATAAGGTTTGGCGACGGCAACTGGTTATTTCGCACAGACCGAGCATGGCATTTAAGCGCTGCTGTTCATTGCGTTTGAATTCTTCATTGCCTTCCGACTGGCCCATCATCTGCCGCAGTTTTACCACGTCCTCTAAACCGTACAGCAAGAGTGTAGTCGCGGGTTCGCCATCGCGGCCCGCGCGGCCTGTTTCTTGGTAATAGGCCTCAATACTTTTAGGTAAATCCAAATGGGCCACAAAGCGCACATCGGGTTTGTCTATGCCCATTCCAAAGGCGATGGTGGCCACCATGATAATATTGTCTTCGCGCAAAAACCGCTCTTGATTCTGCTGCCGAGTTTGCACGGGCAAGCCCGCATGGTAAGGCAGTGCGGTAAAGCCTTCGCCACTTAGCCACTGGGCAGTTTGCTCGACTTTATTACGCGACAAGCAATAAATAATACCTGAGTTACCCGCTTGCTCATTGCGCAAAAATTCCATGAGCTGAATTTTAGGGCTGTTTTTAAGCGCAATGCGGTATTGAATATTAGGGCGGTCAAAACCGTTAATAAATTGCTGTGCATTTTGTAACTGCAAGCGCGCAATAATTTCATCGCGCGTGCGCACATCGGCCGTGGCAGTAAGTGCAATGCGCGGTACTTGTGGAAATTCGCGCGCGAGTAATTCTAACTTCAAATAATCAGAGCGAAAGTCGTGGCCCCACTGCGACACACAGTGAGCTTCATCGATAGCGAAAAGTGAAATTTTAATTTGGTGAAAAAGTTCGAGGGTGCGCGCCTGAATCAATCGCTCTGGTGCTACATAAAGCATATCCAGTTCGCCACGATGCAGCGCTTGCTCGGTCTGCCACATTTCTTGCGCACTTAGCGTAGAGTTCAAAAACCCTGCACGCAGGCCCAATTCGCGCAGCGCATTTACTTGATCCTGCATCAGCGCAATTAAAGGCGATACCACTATGCCCACGCCGTCCCGTACCAACGCGGGAATTTGGTAGCACAGCGACTTACCGCCGCCAGTGGGCATCAACACCAAAGCATCTTCACCAGCAATAAGTGCATTAATCACTGCTTCTTGCGGATAGCGAAATTCGTGGTAGCCAAAAATGTTGTTAAGAATATTGAGAGGAGTGGTCATAGCTACACCACCTGTTGCTGTAGCAGCTGGCTCATAGCCTCGCCGATAAGTTCAAAGCCGTTATGGCTTGTTCTAAGTTCAGTTAGCAGGGGTAGGCTGTTTTTACAAGATACGTCAATATCATTCACAATTTTCTCGATAGTTTTATTGCTTAAACGGCAGTGTACTTTGGCGAATTTTTCTAACACTTTCCACTTGGGCCAGCGCTTGCTACCCGTTAGGGTAAGCGCCATGCTGTCGCGTGGAAGATAAGGTGTGGTGCTTACTAGATCAAAAATAGGTGCAAGCTTGCGGCTACTACTAGGCACATGACCTGAGTGATAGTTTTCTAAGTTTGAATAGAGAATGCCAAGGTTTTTTAAATGGGCATCGCCGTTTCTAATTTTAATATTGAGCAGGGTTAGCTTAAAAAGGTCTTCCAAACTTTTCTGCAAATGTTCAGGCGACACAAACTGAATCACTGTGCCCGCACAAGCTTCTATGCTCGACTCATATTTTTGTTGCGTGGTTTTTCCTTGCAGTACACAGAAATCCTCAAAACCTAGCGGCTCCTCGTTTGTATCAATATCAAAGCGTTCGCAAATAAGTAGCTTACCATTGTCGCTGAGATAAAAATTAGGTGTGCTCAACCCAGCATTGCGCGCGAGCGTTAGGCAAAAAAATTCATTGCAGGCTAACTCTGGAAATTCTGCGCCCCAACTTTTTACAATATATTTTTTTAAAGGCAATGTTGCCTTATCGGTTATTGGCGGCACTGGGTCTTGGTGCGCATCCATCAATACCTTGGGTTGTACACCCGCCACGCCGGAATAAACCGCATAGCGTTCGAACAACTGGTGAAATAAATCGCTATCGTTGCTGCCTAACAGGTCGCGCAATGCAGGTGCTTGTGCGCTTTCAGGTGCTAAGGGGGTGTCGGCAAGGCTGTAACGCAAACGGCCAATTTGATGCTTACCCAGCAGGCTCAGGTAACTTAAGTCATCGCTGCCGAAATTTTTTGCGGCATAGCGCTCAATAGCTTGGCGCAAATAACCCTCGGGTAAATTCATTTGAAATAAAGGGTGTAATCCCTGCGGGTAGCTATAACTTTCTACCCGTAGTGGCATGGTAAGCGAGAGTGCTTCGGGGGCATTCAAACTATAGCTAAAGCTGTGGCGTTGTTGCGCGCGCGCCAAGCGCCCGGCCAATTGAGCATTCATGTACACATCAACTTTATCGTACATGCTCGGCCTCGCTCTGCGCTGCCACTAGCTCGTCTAAGGTAGGTAAGCCCCCATTCGCCAGCACCAATTTTTTCCCTAGTAGCTCCAACACGCGCTGCACCTTGCGAATACCTATATCCGTGTAGTCGTTGCGCTCCAGCATGCCTAGAGTCGTGCGATCTAGCCCGGCCATATCGGCAAGCTGGGCTTGGCTCCAGCCCTGTTGTTTACGCAGTAACTTAATCTGTGCGCCCAGTTGCTCCAGTGAGCTACTCATAAATTCTTAATCCAAAAGATGAATATACCTATCATTAATACCAACTTTACTCTATTTGATGTGTATGTGCATCATTAAAGGCAATTCAAAAGCACTAATGCATGTTCATGATAAATTCAGCACAATCCTTTAGTCTGTTGCGCTGTTTGCTATGTTGTTTCATTTACGTTTCAAGGAGATTCTATGTTAACCCGCACCCTAGCTTGGTTTTTGATGCTATCCCTAGGTTTTTCTACCCAACTCTATGCCAGCGATAAACAAGACCACCCGCTGTTTGCCGCCTACCCCGGCGCTAAAATCAGTTATAGCCGCATGCTCGATTACGAAACCTTTACCCTGCCATTGTCGGTAGTAGACACCAGCAAAAAGCCAGCGGCGTTTACGCCCTTAGCACTGGTGGGGGATCTTTACCGGCACACCTATTCAGTCAGTAATGTTTCAACTCTTAAGGTGTACGAAAATTACTTGGCCGCCGCAAAAAGTGTAGGTTTTAAGCCACTGTTTAGTTGCCAGTTGGATGCCTGCGGCACGCCCGATCAAGTTAAAGCACTGGGCGGCTTGCTCGCCATTAATGACAGTGTGTACAACAATTACAACAACCCCTATTACTGGATAGGCGAAAAAACCACACCCAAGGGTAAAATTATTGCCGCTTGGTTTATTGGTATTTACGATGAATATGTAAATATTCAGCAGGTGATTGTAGAAGAAGAGCCCTTAACAACGGGGCTGGTGAAAGTAGATAGCGCCTATGCAGGCTCAGCCGCTACAGAGCAGCCAACTGAGGCCCTAAGTGACGAGGAAAAAGCCAAAGACCACAGTATGTTGCCGCGCTACCCAGGGGCAAAAGTTGCGCGCGATAAAAAAGTTGATACAGAAGTATTCACCTTTCCCTATTCCATTAATGCCACACAAAAAACACCGCTCACCGTAACCGGCGATCTCGCCATGCACCGCTATGCCGTGCAAAATGTATCCACTTTAAAAATTTATGAAAACTACAAAGCAGCGCTGCTTAAAGCAGGCTTTAGTTTTCTCGCGCAATGTGAATTGGACCAGTGCGGCACACCCGATCAGGTAAAAAAATTGGGTAATCAACTATCGATAGATGGCGACATCTTCAATGAATATCACAACCCCTATTACCTCTTTGCCAGTAAAAAATTAGCCAGTGGCACCGTCTATGTCGCCTTGTTTATTGGTATCTACGATGACAACGTTAATATTCAACAAGTGATTGTTGAAGAAAAAGCCGTGCAAACGGGTTTGGTGAATATCAGTGCTGATGAGTTAAAGCAACAAATAGATAACCTAGGTAAAGCCATGATCTATGGCATTTATTTTGATACGGGCAAAGCTGCGGTAAAACCAGAGTCCAAACCCACCTTAGATGTCATCAGCGAACTGCTAACCCGCAATCCTAACTTGTTGCTCTATGTTGTGGGTCACACCGACGACACGGGAGATGGCGCCGCCAATGTCAGCCTCTCCAAGCAGCGCGCCGATGCCGTAGTCGCCGCCTTAATAAATACGTACAACATAGCGCCCAATCGCTTGGCCGCTCAAGGTGTTGGCCCCTATGCTCCCGCTGCCAATAACACCAGCGATGCAGGCAAACAAAAAAATCGTCGAGTGGAATTGGTGAGTCGTTTACGTTAAAGCTTAGATTAAATGCGGCCTATTCCATGGTGGTATAGGCCGCATGTAGTTTGGTTGCTGCGGAATTCGTTTTAGTATTAAGGGGGAAATTTTTAACGGTGTCTATCCCAATCGTTATTAGGTCTATTTGCGTTTTCGTTAAGCTGCTCATTGCGTCTATCGAGTGCGCGATTTTGCTCATCGTAAAAACGATTCATACGGTCGCGCTCGCGGTTAACATCGTCGCGCTTACGGTTTAAGGCAGCGCGGGCATCATTAGCGCGTCGCGCCAGTTCTTGTTGCTCTCGTGCGCGGCCATTGTGATCATATTGCTGCTGGCGTTGTTGCTCCTGCTGTTGCCAGCGATCAATACCGCGCCCCTCCTCATCTAAATCCCGCATCATCTGATCAAAAGCGCGGTGGCTATCTTCGCGTTCGCGGTTAAGCCTATCGCGCTCTTGCGCTATGTGGTTGCGGCCATAGTCATGCCCGCCAACACTAGCGCCTACAGAGTGTGGGTAATAAAAGTGGGTTTCTTGTTCATTCGCATTCGCAGGCAATGCAATCACCGACAATATCAATAACAAACCCAAGATCACGATAAAACCACTGATTAAAGCCAAGGTATTTTTCATTGCACCGCTCTCTTAATTTTTAAGCAGGCTAGGCGGCGGGGGCTGAATAGCGCCTGAAAAATTAATCGAGAGTAAAAGGGAAGGTTTAAAGTGTGAACTACTGTTGCTCAGTAGCTACCTGAAGGATGAATAACGCAGCTGGATAGTGGTTGCAATACTATTGTGTTATTGATGGGCCGCGATAAATTATCACGACCGAAAGCGATTAAAGCCGTGCACGCGCTGGCTGAACAGTTAAATGTATAAAATGGCAGAATTAAAACTTCGCAAATGGGACTCTGCAGAGCATCTTAAATCAGAAGAAGATATAGCACTCTACCTAGAAGCTTGTTTTGAAGAAGCGGGTGACGATGCAGCGTTTATTGCTAAGGCGATAGGCAATGTCGCCAAGGCGCGCGGTATGACACAGCTAGCTAAAGATTGTGGCATGGGGCGCGAGAGTCGATAAAGGGCACTATCTGGCGAGGGCAGCCCAAGTTTTGCCATAATCTTTGAGGCCATAGCTTCGCTGGTGAACTTAAAGAAATCGGTGCCGTAACCTAATTGAATGCTGAGCAATCAAATGTAATGCTCTGTATTTCCAAAATTAGGCTCAATAGTGCAGAATCCAGCCAAAGGATAAAAGGACGCTCAGCGCATGAAAAACTGGCAAGAGGATGAGCTACTGCTCACGCTGCATCTATATTGCCGCACAGCCTTTGGCAAATTACATAAAACCAACCCCGAAGTAGTAAAGCTCGCGGCGGTCATTGGCCGCACACCTTCAGCGGTAGCCATGAAAGCCTGCAACTTTGCCAGCCTAGACCCAGCACTTGCACAAAAAGGCCTGCAGGGCGCAAGCAAAGCCGACCGCGCTTTATGGAGCGCTTTCATGCTCAACTCCAGTGCAATAGCCGATAGCGCCGAAGCACTTTATGACGCGCGCCTAGCGCCAGACTCCCCAAACAGCGCGGATGTTGAAATACCCCTGCTATTCCCCATCGGCCCCACCGAAACGACAGCTCTAGTGAAAATTCGCCGTGTACAGCGCTTCTTTCGTCGAACCGTTTTAGAAAGCTACAACAACCGCTGCGCCATATCTGGCTTGGCAATTCCTGAGTTGTTAGTTGCCAGCCATATAATTCCTTGGGCCGAAGACGAAACCCGCCGCGCCGACCCCACTAATGGCATCGCACTAAATGCGCTTTATGATAAAGCCTTTGATCGTCACTTGATTTCGTTTGATGAAGATTTTCGGTTGGTGTTGTCGGAAAAAATTAAAGCCAACGCGCAGGACGAAATGGTGGATAAGTATTTTTTACGGTATGAAGGTAAGGAGTTAGAGATGCCTTATAGATTTTGTCCGAGTGTTGAGGCTATGAGTTGTCATAGGGGGTTTATGGGTGGGGGGAGTGGTTGAATTATATGTGGATTTATTGGCGGGGGCTTTGCCCAGGGCGGACTTTGAAGCAATGCTTTACCTATTCTTGGCCGTTATGCGATGTAATTGACTTGTTCCGATTTTCGATGTATCCAGACCGAATTAGTTGTGGCCAAAGAAAAAATTTACTCTGATACTGATTCCTATATCCCTAAGCGGGTCGCAGGAATGAAAAATGTTAGTTTACAAAAGTTACAAGGCACCTGGATCTTAATACCACAGATTTAATTAGAATTTATTTTCTGTAAATTTGTGGAATTTCATTTACTTATAGTGGTAAATATTTATGTCGATTAATAGTGCCGTAATCCACAGGGAAACAATCCAATGTCTTCTCGATAAGGCTTTTCCACATCAACGCCGCGCTGCAACCATCACCTTTGCTGCGTTAAACCAAGATTGTCGAACGGTCATTATGGCTGCCGAAATGCAGTCTGGAAAATCAGGTGTCGCTTTAGCCTTGGCTTGCCTGCAACGAAATAGCTTAGCCGATGACGAAATAATTAATCAGTCAATGTTAAGAGATACCATATATTTGTTAACTATGCCCAATACTGATTTGTTGGCGCAAGCGAAAGAAGATTTGCGCCCTTGCATGAATGCAGTAGTTTCAAACCTTACCCACTTTGAACGTGATTTGGATAAATACTTTCAGCGTCAAAAGCCGAAGTTGATCATTATCGATGAGTGCCATTACGGTTCAAACGAAGAGGCTGTTCGTTATGAGCGTTTGTTTAAATATATTGAAAACAAAAATCAAGAATGTACTGTTGTCTTTATCTCGGCAACACCACTAAGTGCTTTGTTAGCCGCTGAAACCGAAGCGGTCTTGCGCAGAAGCCTCAAAACAAAATTGGTATTTCATAAGGCTAGTGATGATTATCGTGGCATCACGAAAATGTGGTCAGAAGGTCAAGTAATAAGCCTAAATGGTCGCTCGCGTAATATCATGAATAAAACTAAAGAGCGTGAGCAATTTATCGCACATGTACTTGATAGTAAAAATCCTGGCTGGGCCTTAGTTCGCGTTCCTGGCGGCACGCCTATGGATGCAAAGAAGATGTTTATTAAGGAAGGTTTTGAGGCGGAAAATATATTCATTCTTGGTACAAGTTTAAGTGGTGTTCCGGCTAATGAACTGATTGATGTGGACCAATTTAAAATTGAGTATGAACAAGGTTTACTGTTTGGTAAGAAAATGATTGCTATTACAGTTGCAGGAGTAAGAGCAGGAATTAATTTTGGGCAAGGAATGAAAGAGAATTTGCTGGCTTCATGGGATAGTACAGTGTCAAGCGTAGCCGCGATTGTTCAAGCCAATATAGGGCGTGCATGTGGTTATCATGCAAATGCAAGCGCACTTCATTTTACCAATACTTCTGGCGTTAAAGCGTATGCGGATATTGTTGCTTACCTTGAGAAAAATTGCGCAACAAATGCTACTGACGATATGACCGGGTTGCGTGAAGAATTTGAGCGTATCTGTGGCACCTATGATATTAAAGGATTGGATGCCGGGGCTCGCGTTAACAAAGGTCCAAAAGCAAAAGCCAATGCAACCGTTTACGAATATAAAGCATTTCATACTGATAGCTATTTAGTAGTTCCTGCAAATTTGAAAAATGAATTCGATTTCTCTGAGTATACCGATGACCCTGAATATCTAAAATCCATTGATTTGGTCAGAGAAACCTTGCTTAAGGATGGCTTGAGCGTAAAAAGCTCAAGAGCCTTACCACCACATTCGAATAGTATTGCAAACTGGGTAAATGGAGATACATTTAGCAACCCTGAAAAAGCCAATGCGGGTGGCCCCATTTCTGAGCGAGTTGCACGATTTACAAATCTACTAGATCTTGACGGTGATATTCTATTTAACGAAGTAATCCCTGCGGGTGGTGGGATCGAGATAGCAGAAAAATCTATTGGCGTATATGTGTTCAGTATTTTTAACGAGTCACGTCGCGATGTTGAAAAAAAGGTAATGACGCAGGTCGAAGTTAATGAAGTGGCTCAAATGTACGGCGTCCCCCAAGATAACACTATTTTGTTGTTGTTTAAAAAGGGGGAGTTTAGTCAGGAGCATACGGATAGGTTTATTGATAAGAAGATTAAAGATGCTTCACGTAGTCGTATTGTGGAGGTTAGTAAATTTCAACGGGACTATTCGTAAATACTCATGGAAGATTTAGAAATATATTCGAGGGCTATTGCTATTCATGTTCAAGATCATGGTGTTTGCTATTACTGTGGCTGTGAAGCTGAACATGAATTTGATGACTACGCTCCACCAAAGGATGATGCATCTTTCTATATTAGGACTGGTGAACGGTGTTCGCTGGCCATTCTTCCTTGCTGTAAGGAATGCCACAGTTTTTTACTCCGGTGTCGTGATGCCCTTATTGAAGAGCGTAAGCTTTTTGTAAATAAAGCGATAGATCGAAAGTATGTAAAAGCTTTGAGGATATACGAGCGTTGGAACGAACAGGAACTGGATGAACTTTCACATTCACTTGCTATGAGTGTTAGGGCAGGCATTAAATTAGGTCAAGAAGCCAGTCAGCGACAACGCTACCCTGGGTTTGAATATGAAATTGAAGGGACTGTTTTTCACTCCCGTCGTAAGAACATAAGGATTTATACTGTTTTTAGTGAGGAGTTTGATAATTTTAGGAATGCACTTCAGTATGCATCAAGGGCTTACAAAATTAATATCAATAAACTAAAAGAATTGTTGATGGATCACGATGCAAACTTTGACGAAACTATTCATGCATATTTTGCACAAATCGAATTTGAAAAAATAGAGAAAATCAAAAAAACACTTTGCGAAATTTTTTCAAAGAAATATAAGCAGAATGTTAATTTTGTAAAGGGAGCGCTTAATGCCTATATGGAGGTAAATCCATTGCTTACTATGGAGGAGTGCTTGATTTTGATTTATAACGATCGTGTTAAAAAGCCAGAGGTAAAATTTCTTCATGAGGCGATTCAGCAATCAGGCGAAAAGAAGGATTAGCAGGCTAATATATGGTCCGCCCCGTATTGTAAGTTGAAATGCTCGTATCTCGCGTTTAACTGGTAGTGTGGATATTATTGGGTGTATTAGTGGTTTTGTGGCCCTTCGTAATCCACCAGGCGGGTGTTGCCAACAAGTTGGGCTTCGTGCCTCAGCGCTAACCTACACATCAATAAAGCGCGCACTGTGATTTACAGTTTTGATTCTTAGGAGTTTGAGTTATCGCCAAATTCAGTTTTTGGGCGTCAGAAAACAACTTGTAGACACCCGCCTCTTTTGCCCTCGCTCCTGCTGTTGAATGCCACCGAGCTAAGTTTTAATCACCCTGCCAGCGGCGCGCGCATTGACGCAGTTTGCTCCTGCCCGTTTTAGCACGTAGGTTGGGCAGTTATGCCCAACGATTCCATTCAATCACAAAAATGTTGGGCATGACTGCCCAACCTACATAGCAATAAAACGACTGTGATTTTTGAATGAATCGAAATGTAAGTAAAAGGCAGCTATGGCACATCCATGTGCTTGTAGATACTGCGGCTTAAGGTGCGGGGTTTAAATCAAGGTTGTCGATAATGTAGAGCATATTGCCATCAACTTTGGCGTTGTAGGTGTCGAGATATTTTTGTTCTAGTTTGTTGTTTACTCCCCAGGTGGCGAAGTCGTCGTCGTTTATTACACCTAGGCGTTTGTTGTTAATTACCCAGAGGCCTTCCATTTTGTCGTGCGGATAATTGACTTGCGCGACCATATCTACCACAAGGCTTTTTGTTGCGGGCACTATGCCTTGGCTTGCAAGTGCCTGCCAGCTGTTGGCGAGCACGTATTGCTCTAGTGTTTGGCCGCCAATGGTTAAACCTAAGTTTACATCTTGGGCAATATCGCCTACAGCGTTCACTGTTTCCACGTTAGTTGCATTACGCAAATCAATTTTATACACATGTTTCATTACGCCGGGGGCTTTTTCTTGAAAGCCACCATCGCGCTCCAACACTAAAAAGCTGGTGTTGCTGAGTGCAACTATTGCAGAGTTGGAGTTTTGTTTTATTTCTTGTTGGTAAAGATATTGGCCGATTGCTCCCGTTGCTAAATTCACGGTGACAATGCGCGTTAGGTCGCTGTTATTGACTGCCGATGTTGGGTTAGAAATAGTGGATTGCATAATGCCGACCAGTGTTTTTTGATCTGGCGTAACAGTTAAACCTTCCATGCCGCGATTGGCGCGACGTTTACCGAATTCTGCTGGCAGCACCCAGGTAGTGCGCGTGTCGGCGGTAAACGGATTAATTCGGCCTAGTTCAACACCCTCAGCACTGTAGTGCACTATGTGCGGGCCGTATTCATCGCTGACCCAAAAAGTGCCGTCTTTTAATGCGACTAAACCTTCCGAATCTAAACCATAATCATCGAGCTTGATGGGGTTGGTAGTAGCGTCATAGGGTTTCGTCATATCCATGCGAATAATCTCGCCGGCACTGTTGTAGGGAATCTCTTTGGTGCCGCCGAGCCCAGTGGCATTAGGTAAACCGGTAATGAGTGTGCCATCGGGGCGTTTTAGCGGAATGGTTTTTACCAGCGCGATGTTGCCCGCAGCTTGAATTTCAAAAAGCCCAATTTTAGGTGTGTAGTTTTCTACTGGGAACATTTTACCTGCGCCTTGTGCGCCGGTGAAATCTGCATTGGGGCCGCGATCTGTTACGGCATAAAATTGCATGGGGTTAGTCGGGTGGCCAGTCATATCCGAACCGTAACCGCCGTTGCGAATTTCAAAGGTTGAGCCTGGGTAGGCGGTATTTTCTAGATCGTTGCGCAGCACTGTATAGGGCAGCGCCACGCCCCGACCAGAAAAATTATCGGGCGTGCAGGTGTAACTTGTTTGAGTGATTTCGCTGTTATCAAGCTGGCTGTTGTTATTGGTATCTACGCCGCTGTCGATTCTAGTCCCGCCCAACCAACATTGGCTGCTACCCATGGTTTCGGGGGTTTGTTTAACCAAACTTACAAGGCCATTGGTTCCGTTAGTGCCGTTGGCTCCATTTGTTCCGTTAGCGCCATTTTTCCCGTCATCGCCGGAGCCGCAGGCCGTGAGTAGTAATAGGGTTGCGCCGCACAAGCTCGCATGTGTCAGTAGATTTTTCATTGTCATTATCCATGAAGGGTGGGTAGGCACGAAAAACTAGAAGCTTTAGGTGACAGTTGCCTGACGGGATAATGACAATTGGATGAAATTTTTAGGTAATTGCTAGACGGGAGCTGATGGCAGTCGATGTGTTGGAGATATAGCACAGGCTAATTATTGGTCATGAAACGGTAGTATTTCCTTTCGAGAGTTGTAATGGCTGACCCCTAAACTGGAGCGTCCATCCATATGTAATAAGGAATTGTTTATGCAGATAAAATATCCTAAGGCCGCAATGTTTGCGGCTGTTTCAGTGAGTTTTTTGGTGTCTCCCAGTGTATTTGCCAATCCTGATGTGACTAGCCGTGAATATAAGCTATTGCTAAATCCAACCTTGTTTACCTACACAACAGAGTCTGCGCAAGTAAATAGTTATTTTTCAGCTTTCGTGAGTGCAGTTGAAGCAAAAATTGGGCGCGATGTTTCTGGTAGCCTATCACTCGATAAAGTCCGTACGGTAAAATTTTACGATACCGCTGGTACTTGCCAGCTTAGTAAGCTTGGTTATATTTTTCGTGATCGTATTGAGAACGGACAATCAGAAGTCACGTTGAAATTTCGCAGTGCAGATCCTTATATCGCCGACTTTGAAGATCTATCCGCATCAAGCAATCAAGCTGAAACAAAATTAGAATCCGATATAGGCGCAAAAGTGGATAACAATTTTGTGATCACCTATGGTCATTCGACTACGTCGCCTAACACTCGTACCCTCAATAACTTTCAAGATATTAATACGCATTTTCCTGGCTTTGATAATGACTATGGAATAGCCGACTCAACTGCTTTATCACTGGTGAGTAATCTCTCAATTCATGAGCGTGTATATGATGGTGGCCTTATTGATTTAGGTTCAATCGATGCGGATGTCAGTATTACTTTTTGGTATTCCAGTGTTCCTACTTCAGCGCAAAAACCGGTAGTTGTTGAAGTTTCATTCAAATATAAGGATTCTAGTGCAGATTACACCAAGGCTGTCGTTAATAGAGCGAAGCTTTCTTTTGATGCTATGCAAACGTTGAGTAGTTGGAATTCGACAAGTTCGATCAGCAAAACGCAGTATGCTTACACGTACAATCCAACTTTTTGCAATTAAATTTTACAATGAAAAGTGGGGGGTAACTTTATTTGTGTTGAAGTTGTTGCGGCATGTTGCTGTTTTCCCCTGCTCTTTTTAGTTAGTTATATATACGTTAATACATACTCCGCATAATAGAGCGGCATAACTACATGGGTATGTTCAAGCGGCCCAGAGCCTTGGGTGCCGGTGAGCTTTATGGTTTTGTGGGGCGCGCATTTAGCCATGTAAGACTGCAGAGATTTTGCGCGGGTGCGCTTGCCGCTTTTAACTTCTACCGGTACTACCTGACCTTGGTTATTGGTGATAATAAATTCAATTTCGGCGCGCGCATCGGCCCAGGAATAGCTAGGTTCAATACCCATTACGGCAAATTCTTGCTGGACAAAATTTTCGGCTATATAGCCTTTATATTGGTAGTTTTGCTGTTTTATGGTGGCGTAGCTGGTATTTAGCATTTGATTCAGTAGCCCCACATCAAACAGAAACAACTTTACTAAATTATCCTTTTGGTAAGCGGGTAGTGGCGCTTTGGGTTGCCCCTCAATGGGATAATTTTTTAGCGCCAAGTGGCACTGGTGCAACCAAGTGATTGGGCTTTCGAACTCTGCGTAGCGCGACTTGCGTTCGG
Organism: Cellvibrio sp. 25HG11W-0; assembly: GCF_057815475.1. Classification (NCBI taxonomy): domain Bacteria; kingdom Pseudomonadati; phylum Pseudomonadota; class Gammaproteobacteria; order Cellvibrionales; family Cellvibrionaceae; genus Cellvibrio; species Cellvibrio sp. 25HG11W-0. Next base: position 4,835,195 of record NZ_CM174230.1, on the reverse strand, counting down.
CGATGCCTTTAAATTTAAAGCGTTTTACCGATTCGTCCTGCACCAGTGCGAGCTGTGCGGGAATATTATTAAACACGGCTTCAATGAGCTGGGCATCTACCTTGCCCGCGTATTTGCCAAAGTCGCGCTTATAGCCGCTAATTAAATCTTCCTGTATTTTTTTAACGCTATTTACGCGCTCGATAATGCTTTTATCTTTTTGATCAAACCAACTGGCTACGGCTTCGGGCATGCCGCCGGTGAAGTAGTAATCTGTTAATTGATCGAATAGTTTGCTGTGGGCGCTAGCGGAGTTGGTTTTTGTTTCAAAGGCCTTGAGCAGTGCTGGTTCATCGGCAGCCCATAAAAATTCGCGAAAATTAAGGGGGCGCAATTTATGCTGTTCAACCTTTCCTACAGGAAACGAATTGAGCAATCCGATGTTAGAGCCACTGGCGGCTACAAACCAAGTGGGCGCTTTTTCGGCAAAATACTTGAGGGCAGTGATGGCTCTGGGGCACTCACCTATTTCATCTAAAATCAGTAGGTCGGTAGTTGCGTCAAAGATTTGCCCCGTAAGTAGCTCTAGGCTGGACACTATGTCTTCGGGTGCGAGTGAACCCGCAAAGGCATCCGCAATTTGTGGGTTTTCAAGAAAATCCACACGTAAAATCTTGGCAAATTTGCTGCCTAAAAGCTCCATTAGCAGGTAAGTTTTACCGGTTTGGCGCGCGCCATCAATTAGTAACGGCTTACGTTCGGGCCGCTCCTTCCATGCGATGAGTGTTTTGAGCAGTAATCTTTTCACGTATATAAGTCCTAATTACCAAGGATTTCGGCCGTTAATTGTAAAGTGTTGCGTGATATTACACTTTTATGCGCATAAAAATGTAAATAATCACACTTTTATGCGCATAAAAGTGTGATTCACTCCTAAGGTGATGGCTCTAGAGCTTTGATGCCCTTAGTATTGGACCGAGTTAATTGGAATTATAAAGCGCTGTTGAGCGCAACCCACACACCCAAAGGATGACTATGAATAAACTCACCAAAACTCAAGCTCAGGCGCGCGCCGATCAGGTGCAGGCGTTTCGGGCAGAGCAGCAGTTGTTAACGGAGCGGGGTTTGTTACGCCTGCCAGATTTTGTAGCGGCGAATATCCGTCAGTATCACGAGGAGCTGCTGCGCAATTTACAGCAGACACAGGATGTAGATTTGAGCGAGGGCGCGCGGCATTTATCTCTCGGTATGCAGATAGTATCTTTTTTAGGCGCGGCGGCGCTGGCGGCAAGTTTGTTCTTTTTGTTTTACCAATATTGGGGTTATTTTGCGACTACTGCGCAGGTCGCCATTTTGGTTGCGGCACCGCTGTTAAGTTTGGGCATGGCGATGTGGGTGCATCGTTTTGATGCGGCGGGCTACTACGCTAAGTTGGCTGCTTTGTTATCTTTTGTATGTTTGTTATTAAATATTGTGATGCTGGGCAGTATTTTTAATATGACGCCCTCGCCTAATGCTTTTGCGGTGTTTGCAGCCTACGGATTTTTATTGGCCTATATGCTGCAAGTGCGTTTGTTATTGGTGGCGGGTATGTTGTGCAGCTTTATCTTTATAGGCGCACAATTTGGCACTTGGATGGGCGGCTACTGGATTTATTTAGGCGAATACCCTGAACATTTTTTACTGACGGCAGTGTTTTTCTTTTTCCTACCCAAATTCGTGTCACAAGATGACTACCACGGTTTTACCAGCCTCTATCAAATTTGGGCTTCCATTGTATTTTTTGTGGCGGTGTTGATCTTGGCCAATTGGGGCTCAATCAGCTATTTACCTTGGTCATCAACTGTTATTGAGGGCTGTTACCAAGTTGTTGGTTTTGTGGCGAGTGGCTTACTGGTGGTCTATGGGTTGCGCACTGGCACTGCTAAGTTGATGCTGACGGGTAACGTGTTTTTTGCACTTTTTTTATATACCAAGTTCTTTGATTGGTGGTGGGACTGGTTGCCGAAATATTTATTCTTTTTAGTGGTTGGGCTTACGGCGATTTTAGCCATGGTGGTGTTTAATCGCCTGCGCAAACAGCAGCAGTTAGCTTTAGCTGATCCCCGATTTGTTGAGATGCCTAAACCCCAGGGAGTGGTTGATCATGAGTAAATTAACAGCTATGGCGTGGGTATTTATTTTGTTGGTAAACGGCTTTATTTTGGGTAAGGTCTATTACAACCGCACGGAAGTGGTTACACAGGTTGCGCTAAGTGAGCGTGAATTACAATTGCCCTACAACTACGGTTTTGCAAAGGAAGATAGTAGTCTTCGTTTTAGTTTGCGTTGGTCTACACCACCACAAAAAAACGAATTAATTTGGAGTTGGCGTTTTAATAACTACAGAGATTTAGATTTGAGTAAAGCGCACTTTGCGAGTTTTAAGTTTCCTGCTTGCACTGAAGGAGATCAAAGGAACAACAAACAACTGGGGTGGGTACTGTTAGAGCTTAATGGGTCTGCATATAAACTTGCACTCAGCAGTGCACAACAAAGCCTCGATGAATTATTAGCTAAAGCAGATACCCCAGCCTCCAAAGAACAAAAGGATGAGCTCGACAAGGCTCGAGAAAACCTTGCTGAGGTATCACAGAAGGTGACACGACTTTTTATAGTAGATGCAGCAGCAGAGCGTGAGTTAGTAGAGTCTGCGCTACAAAAGCGTGCAGTCGCCGATAAGGTAGATTCGTCAAGAGTTTTATTTATATTGCCTGCTGAAATCAACAGCAGTTATGCTCGCTGTAATGCATCAGCTAAGTCAACGAGGGGAATAATCGTCAACAAATTATTGGTGGATTCGCTCCACGCACCTAAAGCTATGGCTGCGGGTTTCCCTACGCGCACAACCTCCGATAATCAGGTGCCCTTTAGTGTAACACTGAGTTACGGTCGCTTATATGAACCTTGGTTGAGCGATAAAAAATATTGAAGGCTGAGGTATAAAAATTGTGAGCCTGAATAGCAACCTCTCCTGCATATGTCGTAAGTCTGGTTAAGAATTCTCGCTACCGGATGATTGTTAGTGCGTAATCTGCTAGAAGCTGCTTATAGAGAAGTGGAATGGCTATTTCACTTCTCTACTTCCCACCTATTGTCCCTAGATTGTTTTACCCCCTAGAGCACCTAAGATATTTTTAGATGCGGCTTAAGTTCGCTAACGCACAGAGATATGCGAATACAGATTGTTAAACTTAACAAAGGAGATAGCTCACACATACATACGAGATAACCCAATGGAGTTTATTGATTATTATGCTGTGCTCGGTGTAGCACCAGCAGACGATGATAAGGCGATTAAAACAGCTTATCGCAAGCTGGCGCGCAAGTATCACCCTGATCTCAGCAAATTGCCGCACACGGAAGAAAAATTTAAAGAAGTCGCCCAGGCCTACGAGGTATTACACAGCACTGAAAAGCGTGCCGAATATGATGCTTTATGTGCAGCGCGTAAGCGCGGGTTTGATCCCTATGCCGCGCAATCAAACTCAGGTTATTCTGCACAACCTGATAATGCGACCAATCAAAATTTCGCTGACTTTTTCAATTCCATTTTTGGCTCAGATACTGCTAATCATCAACAATATCGCCCCGAAGCTCGCCAGCAAGATGTTAATCAAGGAAGAGGTGATGATGTCGAAATAGAATGGCCGATTATGCTAGAAGACACCTTGCTAGACACCACAAAACAAATCGAATTTGTTATCCCCATTTATGACCAGCAGGGTCAGCTACAAAGACTAAAAAAATCGCTTAAGGTAAAAATTCCTGCAGGCATTAGCGATGGCGAGCGCATTCGCCTTAAGGGCCAAGGAGCACCGGGCATTGGCAAGCTCTCCAATGGCGACGTGTATTTAGCCATTCGTTTAATTCCCCATCCTCTTTTTGATATTGATGCGAACAACCTATTACTTACCTTACCGCTAGCGCCTTGGGAGGCCGCCTTGGGCACAAAAATAATATTGCCCACGCTCAATGGTAAAGTTCAATTGGTTATCCCCGCTAACAGTCAGGCTGGCCAGCGACTGCGTGTGAAGGGAAAAGGCTTGCAGGGTAAACAAGGGGTCGGGGATTTGATAGCCGTATTAAAAATCGTTATGCCGCCTACAGCCGATGAAACTAGTAAGGCGCTTTGGGTGCAACTTGCGGAAAACGCTAGTTTTGATCCGCGCCGTGAATGGAGTAATTAAGATGCATTTAGTAGAAGTTCACTCGCCTAGTTTTCATTTGAATTTTGAAGAGCTGAGTTTATCGACCAATCTTAGTCAGCAATCTTTGTTGGAGCTAATTGAACACAATATTGTAGTGCCATTGACTGGCTCTGAGCCGCAGCATTGGCAGTTCAATGTGGCTTGTGTGATACAAGCAAAAAAAGCTGTACGTCTTTATCGAGATTTGGAAATAGATTTTTCTGATATTGCGCTGGTTTTGCGTCTGCTAGATGAGATTGAAAGCTTAAAAAGTGAAAACATCCAATTGAAGAATCAGTTGGATAGATTCCTTTTTAGGGTTTAAGTCTTGATGTGAACTTGAGCTGGAAGGCTAGGCGGCATTACTTTATAGCGTTTCTAAAATCTGTTTATTTCGCAAAATGAGAAGCAGAAAAAATAGAGTGGGATAAGCATTACTGTTTATTTTAATGCAAGGCACATTATCGACGTTGTGCGTTTTGATTTTTCTAGGAGAGATATAGATATGCTACATAATTTGAAAGAGCTAGAAGGTTTTGCAATTCATGCTTCTGATGGCAATGTTGGTGAAACAACAGAATTTTATTTCGATGATGAACAGTGGGCAGTGCGTTATTTGGTGGTTGAAACGGGGGCTTGGCTGTCGAGTAAAAAAGTGTTGCTCTCGCCTATGGCTATAGAAAATATTGATTGGACAAAGCGTGAGCTGAGGGTTGCGATTTCCAAGTCTCAGGTTAAAGACAGCCCAAATATAGATACCCATAAACCTGTTTCGCGCCAACATGAGCTGGATTATTTAGGCTACTACGGTTATCCGCTTTACTGGGGTAATACCGGCCTATGGGGTGGTTATCCCAGCCCTTATTTGATGTCGCCAGAACATCAGTCTATCGTGGAATCCACAATTGTTGCCGATGCAGAAGTGCCCTATGTTGCGCCGCACAATAGTTCCAGTGATCATCATCTGCGTAGTAATATCGCTGTGATGAATTACCATATCGAAGCAACCGATGGTGAGATAGGACATTTGCAGGGAATGTTAATAGACCCAGAAACTTGGGCGATTCGCTATTTAATTATTAATACCAGTAATTGGTGGTTAGGCCACTCAGTGTTGGTGGCACCTGAGTGGATTAAAGAGGTTAGTTGGCCCTCATCAAAAGTTCATGTCGATATGACGCAGGCACAAATCCAAAATGCACCTCATTACGATGCATCTAAGGTGCTTGAACGAGAAGAGGAAAAAGCCTTGCACCTCCATTATGGTCGCCATGGTTATTGGGAAAACGCATTGTTAAAATCTGCTAAATGATCATCATTAAAACTGATTAAAGATTCTTTCGAAAAATGGCAGCTTCGGTATTACACCGCTTGCTGCTTAGTCTTACCTTTAATTTTTTGGCTACTCCCTCTCGACTCGTTTCAAAAAGCGTTCAATAAAGAATCAATAATTCCACATAAAATACTGCGCAAATCGCTATAAGTCGCGTTTTCTTGCGTGTAGACTGCTTTCGCCAGTAGTTTTACTGCGCTCTATGTTATTGGAATTAATTATTGAAGGAAGTTTGGAATGAAAACAATGAATAAGATAAGGCTACTGGGTTTATGCTGTGCTTTTGGCGTTAGCTCGGCGGCCTTTGCGGCGGATACCCATATTCAAATTTTGAGCGCCACCGTAAAAGACCAAAAAATAGCTGATGCTACGCTTATTTTGCAAAAAAATGGCGAGCAGTCGGTAACCACCAAGACCAATGCGCAAGGCCAAGCTACATTGAGTGCGAGCTTTGCCGATTCAGCCGATGCGCTGCTTATCGTTAAAAAAGAAGGCTATTCAAATTTGGTTGTTAAGTGCCCCTGTGCGGGCATGACCTATGCTGTCAGTTCAGTGATGACGAATCTTGATGGTATGCGCATCGTTCTTAACTGGGGCGAAAAACCCGCTGATTTGGATTCGCATCTGAGCTTTCCCAGCAATCATATCTATTTTTCAAACATGAAAGGTACTGACGCTTTATTGGATGTGGATGACACAACCAGTTATGGGCCAGAAACTATTACGGTGCAGCGCAAACACGATGGCGAGCGCTATGTGTATGCGGTACACGATTATTCGAATCGCAGCAGCATGAATTCAACCAAGTTGTCTAACAGTGGTGCAAAAGTGTTTGTCTATGTCGGCCAAACATTGATTAAGACTTATTATGTACCTGCGAATAAAGTGGGCAATTTGTGGACAATATTTGCCGTGACGGAGGCGGGCGAGTTTGAAGATTTTAATACCCTTAAAAATGTCACCTCCCACGATAGATTAGAAATGGCAGAGTTCCAAGGTGTTATAGATACAAGTTCTGCACTCACGGTTACCTCGGGTGCAGAGAGTCAAGTGCGTGCCAAAGCGTTAAACACCCAAGGTGAAACTGCATTTCGTAATAAAAATTACGATGAGGCGATTCGTTTGTTTCAAGCGGCTATTGAGTTGAATGGTAATTATGGACAGGCTTATAGCAATTTAGGTTTGACCTTTCAGCGTGCGGGCCGTGTGGCTGAGGCGCTGTGGGCAAATCGTAAGGCAATTGCGTTAGCAAGCGGCACAAGTGCACCGACAGTTCGCGCGAGTTCGCACTATAACAATGGTCGCATTTATGAAGCGGGTAGTCAGTGGAGTGATGCGCTGCGCGAATATAAATACGCAAAGCAAGAAAAGCAAAATACTGTTTACGACAATGCGATTCAGCGCATGCTCGATAAGGGCGCGCAATAAGGTGTATGTTTTAAAATTGTAGTTTTTTGACCGATAATCTGTAGTGGCCGCTGCTCTTGGCCGCTACAGATGCTACTTAAATAATGTTACTTAATAAATGTTACTTAATAAATGTTACTTAAATAAATGCTACGCTAATAGATGCAATATTTAGCCACGCACAAAAATTTCCGCCTCTGCATTGCGCAAGCGCAAGCCACGCTTTTTACCCGCTGTTAAGCCCGCGCTCACCAACAAATACGAATTGTCGATCATGCGCGTTAACTCTTTATTCGGCAGGGTGCCATCGAGTAAAACGGTATTCCAATGTTTTTTGTTCATATGGTAGCCGGGGATAATGGCGGGAAATAAGTCGCGCAGCATAAGAGCTTCGTTGGGATCGCATTTGAGGTTGAGTGAGCCGCAGCCCGCGCGGTTGGTACCAAAAAGAGCAAACATCTTTTCGCATACTTTATAGGCTTCTACTTCTGGACCGAAAGGAAAGTCGAGTACAACCTCTGGCAGGCTTGCGCAGTAGCTGCGGGCAAAGGTATTTTGAGCTGGTTGATCATTCATCGTAAGCGTTCCTTGTTAAAAATGTTGAATCGATTTTATATTGCAGCATAGCGACTAAACAAGCTAACGAGCAGACAACAGCTTAGTGTTGCAGAGAAGTATGAATTACACTTGGCCACTCTTGTTGTACTCTGAGCCTTGAACGCCTATGTCTGGCATTATAGATACTTTTATCGCCCCACCGTGTCATGCTGAGATAGAAATTCTATTTCAAGACGAGCATCTGCTGTTAATCAATAAACCCAGTGGGCTGCTCAGCCTTTCGGGTAAAAACCCATTGAATAAAGATTCCGTACATTTTCGCTTGGTGCAGAATTTCCCTACGGCGACCCTAGTGCATAGGCTTGATTTTGGCACGTCGGGAATTATGCTGGTGGCGTTAAATAAGGCCGTAAACGGCCATTTAACCAAACAATTTCAAGCGGCTACTATTCGTAAAACCTATCATGCGCTTTTGCATGGTTTGGTGCATCAGGATAGCGGCACGATTGATTTACCTATCGCCAAAGACCCAGAAAACTTTCCACGGCAAAAAATTTGTTTTACCACGGGCAAGTCATCCCAGAGCCATTATCAGGTTATTGAACGCACTCGCGCGCTGGAAATAACGCGAGTCATTTTTACGCCCTTGACGGGGCGCACCCATCAATTGCGCATTCACAGCCGCGAATTGGGCCACGCTATTTTGGGGTGTGATATCTATGCCACTGACGAAATTTGCGCTCTAGCGCCGCGCTTAATGTTGCATGCAGCGACCCTTGAATTTGTGCATCCTCATTCGAGCGAAAGTGTTATGGCGACTTGCCCTTGCCCGTTTTGAGTTATGTAAATAGAGTGCGCTATTTAAAATGAGACCTTAGCTAAGGCTGATGGTTGTTTGCGGCTGTGTGTATCTGACGGGGCATAAATTTTTGTTAATGTCTAAGGGGCCTTATTCTTATGCGTTATTAGCCCTTAAAACAGGATAAAAATACGGTTAAATTGGGTAAAAGTACCGATTAAACAGGCTCTGAACGGGTGTACTGGTCGCTGAGTGCTATAGTCATTCTATTACCTTGAGCGTTAAACCTAAGTACTTGGAATTTTAAGTACGCGCGTTTTTTTATTCACCTGCTGACTGCGGAAACCCTGAAATGCCGAAAGACTTTCTTCTGCTCCTGCGGCGGCCGCCTCTTATGGCGTTTGGCGTGTTTGCGGCAGCAGCTTTGGTGGCATTTGCAATCATTTGGAAAATGGATAGAGCGGAGCAGCAGGCTTTGCGTGCAGATGCAGAGAATCTTGCACAAAATCATGTGTTTTTAGTGCGCGATAGCTTGGATCAAGCCTTGGCACTCAATTTTGGCATGGCCTCCATGTTGCGAATTGAAAAGGGTAATACCGACCACTTTGAGTCCTATGCCCGTGAAATCCTGCCGTTTTATACCAGTGTGTCCCATTTAAGCCTGTCCCCGGGCGGCATTATTACCCATGTATATCCGCTTGAAGGTAACGAGCGCTCGCTCGGTTTTAATCAACTGCAGAATAGTGCGCAAACGTTGGAGGCGACGCGCGCGCTTGAATCAGGCAAGTTGAGCCTTGCTGGGCCTTTAGAACTTATTCAGGGGGGCTTGGGAGTTGTGGGTCGCCTGCCTGTATTTCTTGACGATGATATGGATGCTCCGCGCTTTTGGGGTTTTACCAATGTCACTATTCGCATTTCTCAACTGCTTAAAACCGCGAACTTAACGCAGCTGGATAGCCAAGGTTTCGCCTATAAATTATGGCGCATTGATCCGAGTACGCAGACCGAACAAATTATTGCCAGCCATGCGTTAGAGTTTTTGCAGAATCCCGTCGAAAAAAGTATGAAGGTGCCCAATGGTGTTTGGACACTCAGCCTGGCACCCGTGAATGGTTGGCAGAGCATTACGGGCTTAGCGTGGAAAGTTGCCCTCGGCGCTTTGATATGTTTTTTATTGGCCTATCAAAGTGCACTGATGATCTATTTACTGCGCCGCAAAATTCGCCTTGAAGCAGCCGTGACGCTGCAAACTCATGAGGTGAATAGCGCAAAAGCGGAGTTGCAGGCCACCTTGGATGCTATGCCTGATTTGTTGTTTGATGTGGATGGTGAGGGATGTATTCACAGTTATCACACCAACCAACCCGACTTATTGAGTGTTTTACCTGAGGCTTTTTTAGGGCGTAAGTTCTACGAGTTTTTACCGGCTGCTGCAACTGACTCGGTGTTTGCCGCTCTGCGTGAGGCAGAAAAAAAAGGCACCGCTCACGGTTTTACTTATGAGGTAAGCGTAAAAGGCAAACGCAAAGTGTTTGAGTTGTCGGTATCGCGCAAGCGTACTGAGGATGTCGGAGTGAGCCGCTTCGTGGTGTTGAGCCGCGATATAACCGAGCGCCGCCAAGCTGAAGAGGATTTGCGTATAGCCGCCACTGCCTTTGAAGCGAGCGAGGGCATGTTAATTACCGATCCGGCGGGTATTATTTTGCGGGTCAACAAAGCATTTGTGGAGATTACCGGTTTTACGGCAGAAGACGTGGTTGGAAAAAGCCCCAGCATTTTAAAGTCGGGCCGTCACGATGCGAAATTTTATCGCGATATGTGGGATTTGATTACGAAAACGGGCAGTTGGCAGGGTGAGGTTTGGAATCGTCGCCGCTGCGGAGAAGTTTTCCCAGAGTGGTTGACTATTACCGCGGTGAAAAACGACAGCAAAAAAATTACCCACTATGTTTCTACCTTGACGGATATCACCGATCGCAAGGCTGATGAGGAACGCATAAATCGCTTGGCATTTTTTGACCCACTGACGCAATTACCCAACCGCAGTTTACTGCGCGATAGGCTGACGCAATCCATTACCAGTTGCCAGCGGCAGAATACTAAGGGCGCTCTGCTGTTTATTGATCTCGATGACTTTAAAACCCTCAACGATAGTCGCGGTCATCATATTGGTGACTTGTTACTGATTGCTGTTGCGGGTCGTTTGCGTGAATCGGTGCGCAGTGAAGACACAGTGGCCCGCCTTGGCGGCGATGAGTTTTTGGTGGTGTTGGATGGTTTGAGTGAAAGCAGCGAGGAGGCGGCCAATCAAGCGCAGCAGGTGGGCGAAAAAATTCTGCAGGAATTAAATGTCGCCTATCACTTAGAGGGACAGGATTATTTTAATACCCCCAGTATCGGTATTTGTTTATTCAGTGACGAGCAGCGCAATATCGATGAGCTGTTAAAGCAGGCAGACCAAGCCATGTATCATGCTAAAGCCTCGGGGCGTAATACGCTGCGCTTTTTTGACCCTGCCATGCAGGCGCTTACGGCCCAGCGTTTTGCGCTGCAAAGTGAAATGCGCGATGCACTGCACGGCCAACAATTCCAACTTTTTTACCAGCCGCAGGTGAATCATAAGGGTAAGGTGTTGGGGGCCGAGGCGCTTATTCGCTGGCATCACCCCGAGCGCGGTGTTGTCTCGCCCATAGAATTTATTCCTCTAGCAGAAGAGTCGGGGCTTATTTTGCTCTTAGGCGAGTGGATTCTGATGACTGCATGTGAGCAATTGTTAGCCTGGGCTAAGAATCCTATCTCGGCGAGTTGGTTGTTGTCGGTGAATGTGAGTGCGCGTCAATTTAAGCATCCAGATTTTGTTGCACAGGTCTTGCAGGTGATAGAGCGCACAGGTATTAATCCCCAGCGATTAATATTGGAGCTAACTGAATCCATGTTGGTGGATGATCAACAAGAAATTATTACCAAGATGAGCGCGCTTAAAATGCACGGTATTCAATTTTCGCTCGATGATTTTGGGACTGGTTACTCGTCGCTCTCCTATCTTAAACGCTTGCCTATCAACGAACTTAAAATTGATAAGTCGTTTGTGGATGAGGTGCTCACCGATGCCAATGACGCGGCTATTGCGGTGATGATTATTCGCCTCGCACAAAGTATGGATCTGACCGTCGTTGCAGAAGGGGTAGAAACTCTAGAGCAGCGCGACTGGCTCGCTGAGCAGGGCTGCTACCATTATCAGGGCTATTATTTTAGTCGTCCCATACCCATTGACAGTTTTAACGCGCAATTCTTAGCGGAGCCTATAGCCTAGCTTTTTTACCGAGCGGCTATTAAGCCAGCGCGTTAAAAGAAGCGGATTCTCCTCGCCATTACACCTTCGCAAATCTATAGAATAGCCCGCCTGATTGGCATAGTTTCGTTGCGAAGGTTTATGGATACATATTGGTTAGCGCTGTTTTTAATCCTCGGTGTGGGCATTGGTTTTTTTGCTGGGCTGTTGGGCATAGGGGGTGGTGGCCTTATGGTGCCAGCGCTACTCGCACTCTTCTCCGCTATGGGTTTCCCCGATACACACTTGATGCATTTAGCTCTTGGCACCTCTATGGCGGCCATAGTCCCTACGGCCTATGCGAGTTTGCGCGGCCATCATAAGCGCGCTGCGGTACTCTGGCCGGTGGTGCGACAATTTAGCCCGGGTGTACTTGTTGGGACGCTCGCGGGAACATTTTTGGCGGCCTATCTAAATGCGTTGCCACTGGCGATCTTCTTTTTGTGCTTTATGACCTTTGTTGCGCTGCAAATGTTATTTGCGGTTAAGCCGAAAGCCGCGCGCCCTTTGCCCCAGCCTTTAGTGCTGGCGGGCGTGGGTGCGGCTATTGGCGGTGTTTCTGCGCTGGTTGCCATAGGTGGTGGAACCCTAACGGTGCCGTTTTTACTTTGGTGTAATAGGCCCATGGCAAAGGCGATTGGCACCTCGGCTGCAGTGGGCCTGCCCATCGCCTTTGCAGGTGCTTTAGGCTACGCATTGAATGGTTGGCAGCTAGAGGGTTTACCCGCACATTGCGTAGGTTTTATTTATTGGCCTGCAGTTGTAGCTATTGCCGCGGGTAGTTTAATCAGCGTGCCTTGGGGTGTGGCCTGTGCTCACCGGTTGCCGGTGAAGTTACTGCAGCGTTGTTTTGCATTCCTGTTGTTAGTCTTAGCGGCGCAGATGTTGGTTAAAGTGCTCTCCATTTAAGCCTAGGCTATTTAACCTTTTCAGCTTTCATACTCATCATGTCTTCCTAGAAATTAAGCCCTAGTAACCGAAGTATCACCTATATCGGTTTGTGCTGTGATTAATGTTGGTGCGTCATTGACGCTTGAATTTGAGTGTAATTTTCCTGTTACAAAACCGCGCTGAAAGCCGCATAAGTACGGCTTTGTGATATAGTGCGCGCCTCTTTTTTAGCCCGTCGCTGCGCGCATAATGCCGCTTATTGGCGACCTCCGGTCTTCCTGCCTACGCCAGATCCCAGACCGCGCTGCACCCGTTTCCCCACTTTAGGAGTTGTTCCCATGAGCAAGACCTCGTTAGACAAAAGCAAAATCAAGTTTCTGTTGTTGGAAGGCGTGCACCAATCGGCGGTAGATAGCCTTCATGAGCAGGGCTATAGCAATATTGAATATCTTAAAACGGCACTGGATGAAGACGCGCTGATTGAGAAGATTCAAGATGCCCATTTTGTTGGCTTGCGCTCGCGCACCCAGCTGACTCGCCGCGTATTTGAAAACGCGCCTAAGTTGATTGCCGCGGGTTGTTTTTGTATAGGCACCAATCAGGTTGATTTGAAAGCTGCGCAAGAATTCGGTGTGGCGGTGTTTAATGCACCCTACTCCAATACTCGCTCAGTTGCTGAACTGGTCATCGCTGAGGCGATTCTGCTGTTGCGCAATATTCCGCAAAAGAACTTTGTTTGCCATCGCGGCGGTTGGGACAAGTCAGCCAACGGTTCGTTTGAAATTCGCGGCAAAACACTTGGTTTGATCGGTTACGGTTCGATTGGTAGCCAAACCAGTGTATTGGCTGAATCTCTCGGTATGAAAGTGCAGTTTTTTGATGTGATCACCAAATTGCCGTTGGGCAACGCCAACCAAGTGCGCGCACTGGACGATCTATTGGCTAGCTCGGACATCATCAGCTTGCATGTGCCGGAAAACCAATCTACCCAAATGATGATTGGCGCCCGTGAAATTGGCCTGATGAAACCCGGTGCTATTTTAATTAATGCCTCGCGCGGTACCGTGGTGGAGATTGATGCCTTGGCCGATGCGATTAAATCGGGCGCCTTGGCTGGTGCAGCGATTGACGTATTCCCCGAAGAGCCAAAAGCCAACGGCGAAGAGTTTATCAGCCCGCTGCGCGGCTTGGATAACGTCATACTCACACCGCATATCGGTGGTTCTACGATGGAAGCGCAAGCCAACATAGGTTTGGAAGTAGCCGAGAAGTTAATTAAGTATTCTGACAACGGCACTACCACCAGCTCGGTTAACTTCCCTGAGGTGGCTTTACCTGGTCACCCAGATGCACACCGTTTACTGCACGTTCACGCTAATGTTCCCGGTGTATTGTCGAAGATCAACAAAATCTTCTCCGACAACCATATAAACATCGCCTCGCAATACCTGCAAACCAATGAGAAAGTGGGTTATGTGGTAGTGGATATCAACTCCCCTTACGACGAAGTCGCTTTAGAGCAACTGAAGAATATTGAAGGGACAATTCGTTGTAGGGTTTTGTTTTAGTCGCTGTAGGGCTTTGTTTTAGTCGCAGTAGAGTTTTGTTTTAGTATTTATAAAACAGCTGTCCTTCGAGCCCCCAAAAAAAATCCCCCAGAGCCTAGGCACTGGGGGATTTTTTTATGCCCCACATTACCTTGGGGTAATGTGGGGTGCAGATCAGAGTAGTTAGTTACAAGTTGCGCCTGCACCTGCGCCCTTCACAATACGAACATCTGCAAAGGTCAGGTTGAGGGTGCCATCGGTGATGATGGAGAAAGGCTGCAATACTTGCGTGAAGAACTCAGAAGCGGGTTGTTGCACACCAAAGTTAGCGCCCGACGTGGGGAAGCACGATAGGGGGATGGTGAGAGTTTGCCAGCCTTGATCTGCCAAGCTAGTGAGTTTTGCGGTTAGGTCAATATCAGAGGCACAGTAGGAGCCACAGCCTAAGCGTAAAAAGCTTGTCTTGCTGGGTGCGGCATTGACCTTAATATCAAAGACCAAGGCTGAATCAGCTTTCAGGTAGTTGATAAAGTCTTGGCGCTCACCGGTTGCCAGCGCCACTTGGCCGCTGCCTGCACCATTCCAGGTAACCTGACGCGCATCTTCTTGCACGGCGCGATCCACGGCTTGCATGGTGATGGATGATGCTTTAACAGTGTTGCCGGTCATAGGCAGGCGGTCATTTTCGTAGCCAATAACTTCCAGCTCCCAAGGGGACATAGGGCGACGGTTGAAGAGTTCGAGTAAATCCTGTGCTTCTGCCAGCTTCACGCCCTCTTCTGACAAGTCATCACCGAGGGTGTCTTTATCGCTGTAGCTTAAGCCAAAGCCATAGGCGAAGAGCGGATCATAGTTTTTGTCGCCACGGTTGAGCGGCGTTTGGTCGGGTGTTTTCGGCCATGAAAAGCTCAGGCGGCCTTTCATGTCGTAGTTGATACCACCTTCTGCCTTTTGGAAAATAACGTCGGCCACGCCGCCGCCCTCAGTACCTGGCTGCCAAATGGTGACGAAAGCGTCAGAGGCGTTTAGCTCTTTATTGATCCATAAGGGGCGACCGGTAATGAACAGGGATACCACGGGGATGCCTTGCGCGCGGAGTTTTTTGAGCAGTTCGAGATCGCTGTTATCCCGTGGCTTATAAGCGAGATTGCCCACATCGCCCTGCATTTCTGCATAGGGATCTTCACCGAAGACCACAATGGCGACATCGGGTTTGCCCGCGACGTTGCCATCAACACTTAAAATGGTCTTGCCACCCGCGCGATTTACCACTTGGTTTATGCCGTCATACACAGAGGTGGCGCCGGGGAAGTCGGAATTGACATTGCCAGTACCCTGCCAAGTCACAGACCATCCGCCTGCTTGTTTGCCGATATTGTCAGCGCCATCGCCTGTGACCAAGACAGTTTGGTTGGGGTTAAGGGGTAGTAGGCCATTTTTGTTTTTCAGCATTACCAGTGATTCACGCACGGCTTGACGGGCTACCGCGCGATGCTCTGGCGCGCCCAATACACCGGCTTTAGCGGCGAGCAGGCGGGTAGAGGGAGCGCCTTTTTCAAATAGGCCGGCGCGAATTTTCACGCGCAATATACGGCTCACCGCATCGTCTAAACGGCTCATAGGGATCACGCCGGACTTGGTTTGCTCTAACAGGTTTTGCCAGAGTTCTTTCCAGTCGGGTTCGGGCACCATATAGATATCCAAGCCTGCGAGTAGTGCATCGGGGCAATTGAGTGCGGTGCAACCGGGGATAAAGCCGTGGCCGCTCCAGTCGCCAACAACGAGGCCATCAAAACCCATTTGGCCTTTGAGCACATCGGTAAGCAAGTGTTTGTGGCCGTGCATACGGGTGCCGTCAAAACTGGTGAAAGACGCCATCACTGCCTGTACGCCCGCGCCAATACCACTGAAGTAGCCAGCGCCATGAATGTCGCGTAGAAAGGCTTCATCGCCTTGCGTCGGCCCGCGATCAACACCGTTTAAGGTTCCGCCATCGCCGATAAAGTGTTTAGTGGTGGCGATAACATGTTCTTGGGAAAACACATCATCGCTGCCACCTACACCCTGCAGGCCTTCAATCATCTTGCCTGCATAGGCACCAACAATTTCGGGGTCTTCCGACCAAGCTTCATAGGCGCGACCCCAGCGGTCATCGCGCGCGACAGCAACGGTCGGCGAGAAGTCCCAATCTAAACCGGTGGCGGCAATTTCACGCGCGGTAACCCAGCCAATTTGCTTAAGTAATTCGGGGTTGTTGGCGGCGCCCAAGGCGATGTTATGAGGGAACAGCGTTGCACCTACGACATTGCCTAAACCGTGTACCGCATCCGTACCCCACATAATAGGAATGCCGATACGGCCATT
This sequence comes from Cellvibrio sp. 25HG11W-0, assembly GCF_057815475.1. Classification (NCBI taxonomy): domain Bacteria; kingdom Pseudomonadati; phylum Pseudomonadota; class Gammaproteobacteria; order Cellvibrionales; family Cellvibrionaceae; genus Cellvibrio; species Cellvibrio sp. 25HG11W-0. The sequence continues at coordinate 4,818,757 of NZ_CM174230.1, read as the reverse complement.
GGAGGTGTCGACTGATGCCTTATAAAAGCTATCCGCCAGCTTTACCCAGTCTTCTAGGCTTGCATACTTGTTGTTGTCAGGCGTGCTGCCACCGCCGTTTAACACCGAGCCTATGTGGTATTCCTTAATGTCTGCAGGTGTAACACTTTTGATTTCCGGCTGAATTAGCTGACCGATTTTTTCTTCTAGGGTCATGCGCCCGAGCAAATCTGCAATACGTGCTTCTACTGCAGGGTCTTTGGCTATGGCGCTTTTAATCGCCGGCCATTGTACCTTTGTCGCCTCAACAGTGGGGGTTTGGGGGGTGGCTGCCACAGGTGCTTCCTTTTTTGCAGAGTCGCACGCGGAGAGACTAGCCAGTGCCACAAGGGCACTGCCTAAGATCAGCTTGGAGGTCATGTAATTCATATTGTTAACCTGTAAAAAGTGTTCGCGTTACTGCGGCGCTCGCTCAGCGGCTTGCTAAGTGCGAGCGCAACAAGAAAAGTGTCGATCATAAAGAATATAAGAAGTTGATAACAGCAAAGGGCCCTGTATTTGCACTTATTAATAGGGTTCGATGCAGTGATAGCCGTCGGTATCATAAATTTGCTGATTTTTTGCATTAGCTGCAGCGACTCATATTTTCTTCACAGCTGTGGCTTTAACCATAGCAGCCAAGTGGGATTTTTGTAGATTTTGCAGCGCAATTGGCAGGTATTTAAGCGTTTTACCGTAAAGTTTGGCTTAGGTGGTGGCAGCGCGAATATTGTTGAGTCGTAGTGCGGGCGCCGTAATGGGGATTGGCGCTCCATAAAAAAACCGAGCAATGCTCGGTTTTTTTAGCGCAACTAGTTCAACTTAGCGACGACGTAGGCGGCCTAAACTCAGCAGACCTAAACCGGTCAGCAACAAAATTAACAGCGAAGGCTCAGGTACTTTTGTTGGTGGCGTTGGTGGTGTAGGCGGCGTGTAAGTCCAGTGATAGCTGGGGTTACCCAAGTGGAATTCACCACTGCCAACATAGCGCTGAGCTGCAACGGAACCGTTGAAGTTGTTGCGCGTATCTATCTCTGCATCCACCGCTAATACCGAACCATTCCATTGATTGAGGAAGTTGATATTGGTAGCTTGATTGAAGTTCCACAAAATATTGTCAAACAGTGACTGATTAATATTCATATTCATACTTTTGCCAGCCTGATTAACGAGGCTACCGGTAACGTTGATTACCGCATTTTGGGCATTACCCAACGCAATATTCCAGCCGCCAACCGCAAACAAATCGGCAGCACTGATGCTGAATACCGCTAAATCAGTTGCTGCACCGGTGTAAACAAACGATTTGTTGTTATTGTCGCCCGACAGGCCGCTGCCCAAAGAATCGACCAAGCCTGCATAGTAATCAGACTCGCTTTTCAGTTGAGTGTAAAGATCAGCTGCCTTGGCATCTAAACCTGTTGCGGTGCGCACACAGGCGCCGCCGCTTAGGCCCGCACCGTTGCAATTTACATTGCCGGTAATGGTGCCGCCGTGTGCAAGGTAGCCCTTGCTAACACTTAGGTTGGTAATATTAATGTTGCCGCCCACTTCTAAGGTGTCTTGGGTGTTGTAAGAGGCGTCAAGGTGATTGGCAAAATCAGTACCATTGGTGAAGTTGCCGCCAATGAAAGCGCGACCATCAACGTGTACATTACCTACAGCAGCCAAATCGCCGAAGAGTATTAGATTGTAGTCACTCAGCGGCGTGGCGCTGGCAACAGCAGACACCATGCTCAGGGTGAGAGCAGCGAGGGTCTTGGACGTGAAGTTCATAAAAATGCCTTTTATAGGATGATAGAAATATTAGTAGCTGGGTTTAAGCACGAATCAGGCCATCGATAAGTTAATCAATGGAATCAAGGACAAGCAAAACCTAATGAGACTTGCGTCACAAGAAAGTGTCAATTTAGCCGACACTTATTCGTAATGAAGCTAACAGCATTCGGTTTAGCTTCAAAAATTACTATGATCATTCTGGGGTCTAGCCTTCAGTTATTTTGTGCGATACCCCCAAAAGGTAGATTGAGCGAGAAAAAAAAGCCTCAGGCTGCTAGCCTTGCGCCTTCGTAATTAATGAGCCATTCCCATGGATTTTCGCTTCCCTGCCATAGGCATAGTGCACTCCTGTTTTAAAGAAAAATTTGGCATTCCGCGCCAGCCGGGTTTGGCCCCCTTGGCTTGTGCCGAAATAGAAATGCTGCCGCCCTACGATGATCCCGCTGCTTTTGATGGCTTAGAGGGTTGTAGCCATCTGTGGGTGCAGTTCGTATTTCATGCCAATCGCCGAGTTGAATGGAAACCCAAAGTAAAGCCGCCGCGTTTGGGTGGCAACAAAAGCCTTGGCGTATTCGCTACCCGATCGCCTACCCGTCCCGCGCCTATAGGCTTATCAGTGGTGCAATTCACTGGTATCCAGCAGCGTGAAGGAAAGCTCTGGGTGGGTTTGAGTGGAGTAGATTTATTGGATGGCACGCCGATCTTAGATATCAAACCCTATGTACCCTACGTGGATGCGCTGCCTCACGCGCGCAATGACTTTGCGCCCCAAGCGCCCGTGCTCATGGGGGTGCAGCTCGTACCTGAGTGGCAGGCGTTTTGCGCCGACTATAAGCTGCGTACAGGCACCCCGTTGGCGCAGTTAATCGTGCAAGTGTTACAGCAGGACCCGCGCCCGCAATACCAGCAGCCCGACCCCGAGCGTGTCTATGGCATGAAGCTTTTAGACCTAGAATTGCGCTGGCGTTATGGTCGACTTGATGGTGAATGGCAAATTTTCGTCTGTGAAATCGTCTTGGATGAGATGTAAACGATGCCATAGAAAACATAGGTAAAGCTGCTGGTAGAAACTGGTTTTTGACTTATAGTCAACAGAACCTTTTGGCGCAATCTACCATCACTTTAGCTAGGTACCTAAGCCCTATGAAAACCTCTTTTGTAAGCCGATCGCTGGTCCCCGTTTTGTTTCTGTTATTTTTGTGCACGGCTTTTGGTTGTACCTCAACCAAAACAGAGCCGCCTTTATTGGGCATGTTTAATCCCGCACGCGATATGCTCCTCGCTAATTTTGACAGTAAACCCGACCCAGACGATGTATTGGCTGTGGCGGCATTGGGCACCATGCTCGCCGACCCGCGTTTTGCTCAGGTTAATTACCTCGCCATCGCCGGCGCCTATGGCAATCAGGAAGGTGTGTTTATAGATGCACCTAAGTTGTTTGAGCTGGCATTTAACACCCGCTGGAAAAATGCTCATGCCGATTGGGATGGCAGCTTAGCAGCGGCGCGCATCCAGGCAATTAAGACCCTCAATGCAGGTGGCGACCTGTGGATTCAGGAGGCTGGGCAATCTGATTTCAGCGCTGATCTGCTCGCGCAAATTCGTACGCAGCTGCCTTCAATCGACACCAAAAGTCGCGTTCATTTGGTTCAGCACAGTCAATGGAATGAACAGTACGCGACGCCTGCCAAATTGCTTTATGTGCGCGAGTACGCTGACTACAGCAAAATACCCGATGGCAATGCTCAAGGTAATGGCACCCCTGGCTTCAAAACAGATGACAATGCTGAATGGCACGCGCTGCTTGCGCACCCACAACTAGGTGACCTCTGGTTAGAGGCGCAGCGCCTAGCCTTAGCAACCAATGGCAAAGGTGGTTACGACAATCGCAGCATTGCGGTGGGTGGCTTTGATTTTTCCGATACTGTTGAGGCAACGTGGATTTTTGGTTTTAATCAGCTAGATACTGTTGCGCAATTCTTTGCCGAATTTATTCTGCCGCAAAAACAGTAACCAGCTGTAAGTAAAAGCGCATTCAAATACAAAAAGGGAAGTGCACAATGTTGCGCTTCTTCTTTTTGGGATTGGAATCTTGCAATTCGCGATATCTCTGTAGCGATAAAATTAAAGTTGCTGATGCAACATCTATCGAAAAACGCTGAACCAAGGCGGCATAGCATGCTCATAGTGTTGTGAGCACCCTACCTATTTACTCAATCGTCTCGGCCTAATACCAAGGCTATTGGAAGAAATTGAGTTTTCTCGGGCAGTTTCCTCTAAAATCCCACTACATTATTCGCAATGGATATTTCTCCCTATGAAAACCTTGAAGATTTGCCTTTTAGCCTTGCCCTTGAGCCTCGCAGCTTGTAATGCAACCATTCCTGAAATTATGCAAACCAGTGCCGATGTGGCCGGTGCTGCAGGTTATAACAATCAGGCGACACTGGTACGCGCATTAAAAGAGGCATTGGAGTTGAGCAGTGGGCGCGCGGCCACCTCGCTATCGGCTGCGGGTGGTTACAGTAATAATCCACTCTATCGCATCGCATTACCCGAAAATTTTCAACCTATCGCCAGTAAGTTACGTCAGGTCGGTATGGGTAGTCAGATAGATAAAGTTGAAGCCTTGATGAACCAAGGCGCAGAGAAGGCAGCGGTAGAAGCAAAAGATGTATTCATCACCGCCGTACGCAATATGAGTGTGACCGATGCGCTTGGCATAGTGCGCGGTGGCAACACCGCCGCAACTGATTATTTCCGCGCACAAACGGAAGCGAATCTACGTCAACGCTATTTGCCGATAATTCAAGATAATCTGCAAAAAATTGGTTTTTACACCCAATACAAATCGCTGCTCAATACCTACAACCAATTACCGCTTGCCAATAAACCTAATTTAGATTTAGAGCAACAAGTGCTCGATCAAAGTTTGAATGGTTTGTTTAAAGAAGTGGGTTTGCAGGAACAACTGATTCGCAAAGACCCTATAGGTCGCGGCAGTCAGTTAATTGGCAGTGTGTTTAATCATAAATAAAAATGTCTAGAAACATTTTTGCACTCAGTAGTTAATAGTTTTTTACCGATTCCTCTTTTGCTAAGGGATTAGCGCCGACCTTTTACGTACGAGAATGTTTAACATGACTAATACCCAGAGTATAGGCGCCCACATACTCGCCGCATTGCGCCAAAACCTCTGGCCCGGATTAATTTTGCAGGTGTTTGCCTGCGCAATTTTGTTAATCTATTTTTTTGTCCCCAGCGTTCAACCATTTTACGGATGGTTTAGCGCGCAAAAAAATCATTATGGCTTTGGCTATTCGTTTCTCGCTACGGCCTTATTTGGTGGCTGCATTCCTTTTATTTATTTATGGCGCAGCAAACGCTTAGCGCACGCACGCAATCCCCTCGGACTATTAATTTTTTACAGTGTGTTTTGGGGATTAAAAGGTATGGAAGTCGATTATTTTTATCGTTGGCAATCCGTTTGGTTTGGCACCGGGCATGATGTGTCGACCTTAGCGGCAAAGGTGGCCGTGGATCAATTTATTTACAGCGCACTTTGGGCTGCTCCCAGCATCACCCTTAGTTACTTATGGATGGAGCATGGCTATAGTTTTTCTGCGACCTGGCGTGCGCTCAATCGTCATTTTTTATTCACTACCCTGCCTACAGTTGTGCTATCCAATTGGTTGGTATGGATACCCGCAGTATCTATTGTTTATTCCATGCCGGAGGATTTGCAAATACCCTTGTTTAATTTGGTGTTGTGTTTTTGGGTATTAATTTTGGCGGTACTAAATAAGTCGGAGCGAGGGGCTTAGAAAGCGCTAGCACCTAGATTCAGTGATAATGAAGGCGTGTGTTAATCAAGTTGGGCTGTTTGATATATATCAGGCAGCCAATGTTCCATATAACCCTCAGGGCTGGCGAGCGCGCTAAAACCAAAGCGTGTATACAATTCATGCGCGTCTTTCGTCACTAAGCTAAAACGACGAAAGCCCTGTAGCTGCGGGTGCGAAAACAATTCCCTCATCAACCATTTGCTTAGTCCTTGGCCGCGATGTTCCTCAAGAATAAACACATCTGACAGATAGCCGAAAGTCGCAAAATCAGAAATAACACGGGCAAAGCCAACCTGCGCACCCGCTTGGGTGAAAACACCAAAGCACAGCGAGTTTTCAATAGCGTTTGTGAGAGTAGCGAGTGGAATGTCTTTAGCCCAATAGGACGATGCAAGGTAACGGTGAATAACGGTTATATCCATATCCGTTTTTTGCGAACTTATTTTATAGCCTTCAATCACCCTACTGCTCCCTCCTTAACCTCGGCCGTTAATTCAAACCAATTGCGCGCGTCGACGAATCAACTCACTCAACGCATGTATGTGATCGGGGCGATCATTCAGCGCAGCAATATAGTCGTAGCGCTCTCCGCCCGCTTCCATAAAGGTATGGCGATTTTCTACCGCCAATTCTTCCAAGGTTTCTAAACAGTCGGCACTAAAGGCGGGGGAAAGAATGGCGATATTTTTTACGCCCTGTGTTGGCAATTCGGTCAAGATCGCATCGGTGTAAGGTTTTAACCACTCTGCATAACCAAAGCGTGATTGAAAGCTGGTGAGATAGTCGTCTTTATCGAGCCCGAGCTTTTCTGCAACCAGACGCGTGGTTTTGATACAGAGGCAGTAATAGGGATCGCCTAACTCTAGATTGCGCTTAGGTGTTCCGTGATAAGAAAAAACAATTTTCTGTGGTTTGCCGTTGCTTGCAATATGCTCGCGCACTGAATTTGCAAGCGCGTCAATATAGAGCGCATCATCGCAATAATTATTGATGAAATGTAATTCTGGCACCCAGCGCCATTGGCTGAGCTCTTTGGCAACTGCATCAAAACTCGAACCGGTAGTAGGCGCGGCGTACTGTGGATAGAGTGGCAGTACAATAATTTTGCGCACCCCGGCAGCTTGAAATTCGCGCAGGGCGTTAGCGATGCTGGGATTGCCATAGCGCATGCCTAACTTTACGCTGAAGGCATCGCCCAGTTGTGTTTGTATTGCCGCTTCTTGCTGGCGACCAATCGCCAGTAGCGGCGAACCTTCGCTGGTCCACACACTTTGATAGAGTTTGGCGGATTTTGCTGGGCGGCGGCGCAAAATAATACCGTGCAAAATACATTTCCATACCAGCATGGGAATTTCGATTACGCGGGTATCGGATAAAAACTCGCCGAGGTAGCGCCGCAATGCTTTAGGGGTGGGTGCATCAGGTGTGCCTAAGTTAATCAGCAGCACACCAATTTTCGGCTGGGGCTTATTGGCGGCGTGAAATACCGGATCTATATCGTAATTGAGTGCGCGAAACTGAGACATGGCTAAATACCCTTACAAGAATCGCCACAACATACCTGCTCATGCAGTATAAATCCAGTCGCCGCGTGCGAGTCTGTAAATTCAAGTGATCGGGAGCTACAACGTCAGCGTAATTAAGGTAGGCACCTTTTTAATATATTCTCGCCCACCCAGATGAACAGCACTTATGGCGCCAAAAAATCCTACGCAAGCCATGCCCGCAAAGCTGTTTTACGATGGCAGTTGCCCGTTGTGTCGTCGGGAAATGCGGCTCCTCGCAAAGCTCAAATCTGCAGCCTTGCACTTGGTCGATATTCATAGCCTAGATTCACTGAACTCACTTGAGCGCGCTCAGCGTTTGCGACGCCTACATCTGCAACTTGCTGATGGGTCCTGGTGTTACGGCATAGAGGCCAATGTGCTCGCGTGGTCTTACACTCCGATTGGCTTTTTATGGCGCCCTTTGCGCTGGCGACTCTGGTCTGGATTGGTCGATTATCTCTATGAGCGTTGGGCAGAAAAACGCTACGCTAATCGCTACAGCTGTGGCCCTTGTAGTCTAAGCCGATAATATATTTGCATCCGAGCTATAGCCAATTTTAAATATTTTTAATCTGGATTTCTGAGGAGTTTGTAATGGCTGAACGCGCACTTATTTTCAGTTATAGCGATTGTGCTAATTATTTTGCGGGTACTACGGAAGAGCCCTTAGGGCAGAGTTCAGCAGCGCAATTACTTAAAAACAGCCTTGGAAAACCGCAAAAATTTCCTAGCCTCTACGCTGCCCAAAAAGCATTAGCGGCTTTGGGCTATGAACAAGGCTGGCTTGTGATGCACTCGCCCTACGATGAAATGCTGGGGAATGAAACGGCATCTCTGACGGAAATGCCGCTCAATTTAACACATACAGCCTGACTTATTTCCAGCGGAAAAATAGGATTTGAAAGCGGTACCGATTAGCTTGCTATATCCGCTAAAAAATCGCCGCTCGCAATCAAAGGTAAAGCGGCTGTACTTCGTTGATAAACATAAGTCCAAACCCATTCTCGCTCGCCATCGGTATGTTCCACTTGGACACGCTCGCGCTTGTATTCATCATCCGGTGAAGTTGGCGCGCTGCACTCCTCATAGTCATCCAGAATTGCTAAGGCTTCTGCAGAAGGTAATTCATAGACTTCGCCCTGTACCCAGCTATGGGTACAGGTGAGGCTCACCGCGGGGTAATAGCCCACGCGATATAGCTCAGCTTGAAGTCGCGCTGGTGCGATGAATTGTGCGGCGCTTAAAAAACGTTGATGGGCCCCTGTACTACAGGCGCGACGCAGCGTGCCGTAAACAAAAATACGCAGAGCTGAATTAGACATGGGCGTTACTCCTTTGTGAACTTTATTTCCTCGGTGACAATTGATAAATTTTCCCGTCTTGTTCGTCACTTAACAAATACACTAAACCATCTGGCCCCTGCACAACTGAACGAAAACGCTGTTTTAGCTCGCTCGCTAAGAGGCGTTCTTCGTGGGTAATTTTTTCACCGTCGACAACGAGACGCACTAAAGTTTTTGCTTTCAAGCTAGCGAGTAAAATATTATTTTTCCATTGGGGGAATTTGTCGCCCGTGTAAAAAATAAAACCAGCTGTCGCGAGCGAGGGCACCCATTTGTAGAGCGGTTGTTCCATACCTTTTTTATGGGTGCCTTCGCCAATTTTTCCTCCACCATAGTTTTCACCATAGGTAATCACCGGCCAGCCATAGTTTTTACCCGCGCGGTCGAGATTAATTTCATCGCCACCCTGCGGGCCATGCTCACCTGTCCACAGCTCTTGCGTGAGCGGGTTTAACGCGGCGCCTTGCATATTGCGGTGGCCGTAAGACCAAATTTCGGGCAGGGCGCCAGGGGTTTTTACGAAAGGGTTATCGGCGGGTACAGTGCCATCGGCATTAATGCGCACCACTTTACCGTGGTGATTGTTGAGTGTTTGAGCATCATCTTTTTCACTGTAGCGCTCGCCAAGTGTAATAAACAGGGTGCCATCAGCGGCCCATACCAAGCGCGAGCCAAAGTGGCCGCTGCTATCAATTTTTGGTTGTTGACTAAAAATACGTTTCACGTCGGTTAATGAGTTTTTACCTAAAACTGCACTGCTCACCGCTGTGCTATTGCCTTTACCCGTGGCTGCGGGCTCTGCATAGCTAAAATAAATTTTATGGCTGGTGGCAAAATCTTGCGCTAAGAGCACATCCAATAAGCCGCCTTGGCCTACGTGATCAATCACAGGTAGCCCGCTAATGGGCTCGCCCAGTTTGCCGTCCATATCAATAATACGGAGGCGTCCGGCGCGCTCCGTGACTAACATCTTGCCATTCGGAAGGAACACCATGCTCCAGGGATTATTCAGGCCCTGAGCGATAGTTTTCACCTGCAGTTTGCCGGTTTCTGTGGACACTTGCAGTGCATCTGATGTTTTTGCTGCGCTGTTTGGGCTGATGTCAGCGGCTACCTGTGTAGCTACTAACAGGGGCACTACAAGGGCGACGTAAAGGCTGAATGGACGCAGTGTCATGCTGAATTCCTTGGTGGTGAATGAGTAGTAAAAAATTTAACCCCTATGGAGCCTAGTGTATATTGGGTCTTTTAGGCGAAACTCTGCTGCAGAATTTCCATCAATACATTAAAAGGATCGCTCACGGCTATGGTTAAGCCCTGTATTTTAATCATTGAAGACAACCGCGAAATCCGCCTCACTGCGCGCTTTGTGCTAGAAGATTTTGGCTTTGTCATAGCGGAGGCCGAATCGCCCCAAGCCGCCATGGCGTGGCTAAAACACCAGAGTGCCGATGTGCTGTTGCTGGATATGAATTTTGGACTGGATACCACCTCGGGCGAAGAAGGATTACAGTTTTTAACTTGGCTCCAGCAACAGAGCCTCGATTTACCCGTTATCGCCATGACCGCTTGGTCCAATACGGCACTGGTGGTTAAGGCGATGCAATTAGGCGCGGGCGATTTTGTCGAGAAGCCTTGGCACAACCAGCGGTTACTTCAGGTTATTCAACAGCAATTAGAGCTACAGCGTTTAAGCCGCAATAATCGTGCCTTAAACCAGCGTTTGGCAGAAGTTCAGCCAGAATTGATTTGGCGCAGCGACCTTATGCAGCAGTTAATGGAGCAGCTGCGCGCGGTGGCCGCGACCGATGCCAATATTCTGTTAACCGGCGAAAATGGTACGGGTAAAAGTCAGCTAGCCCAATGGTTGCACCATCACTCAGCACGCGCGCAGCAACCTTTTATTGCGGTCAACATGGGCGCTATCCCGGAAACATTATTCGAAAGCGAAATGTTTGGTCATAAAAAAGGTGCCTTCACCGATGCGAAAGAGCAGCGCATAGGGCGATTTGAATTGGCTCAAAGCGGGAGTTTATTTTTAGATGAAATTGCCGCTATACCTATAACGCAGCAAGCCAAACTGCTGCGGGTATTGGAATCGGACGAATATGAAATGCTCGGTTCTAGCCACACCCAGCGCACAGATCTGCGCATTATCAGCGCCAGCAATGGCGATTTTGCGCAGCTCATGGCAGCAGGTGAATTTCGCCAAGATTTGTATTATCGCCTTAACACTTTAGAGTTTCGCTTACCTGCGCTGCGCGAGCGGCCCGCAGACATAGTGCCCTTGGCGCAATTTTTTATGCGCAAACACGGCCAGCGCTATCGCAAACCAGAATTAAGCCTCAGCCATTGCGCCTGCAAAGCACTGGAGGGCTACGCCTGGCCCGGCAATATTCGCGAGTTGAGTCACATGATGGAGCGCGCTGTGTTGTTAAGCACCCACACTATTCACTGTGGGGATCTGCAGAGCTCGGAGTTAAAAGCTGTGGAATTAAAAGGCATTGAATTAAACGCTAGGCAGCTCAACTTACCGCGTCAAATCGATATCGCAACAGTGGAAAAAAATACCGAGCAATTACCGGTGATGACTCTTGAGGCTGCGGAGCTTCAGCTTATCCAACGCGCGCTTGTTGAATGCGAAGGCAATAAACAAAAAACAGCAGATCGTTTAGGTATCACCAAGTCATCTCTCTATCGTCGTTTGGAAAAATATGATCTGGCGCAGTAAGTCCTTTGAAACCCAATTAACCCTTAGCTTTGGTCTTTGTTGGCTGCTGCAATTGTGTTGTTGTGGTTTTTTATTTTTAGTGCTGCCGTTTTGGCAAGCACTAGCAATTACTCTTTTTCTATCGAGTTTATTGTTGCTGTTGTTTAACGGCCTTTATCAACAATTTTTTACTGCCTTGCGCCGCGCTAGCGTGCAATTAGATGCCCTGCAGCAGCGGGACTACAGTCTTTTCGCCAAGGCGGATTATAGCGCGGGAAAGCTGGCAGAATTTCATCAACAGCTCAATGCGCTGGGCGCGGAGTTACAGCAACACAAAAGCAATTACGATCAACAGCAGTTTGTCCTCTATCGCTTAATTGATCAGTTAAATTCGCCTATTTTGGTGTTCGATGCACGCATGCAGCTGAGTTATGCCAATGGCGCCTTTGCGGATTTATTTGGCCGCCCTTGGCAAGCGTTGCGCCATGCGTCACCGCAGTTGCTGGGCTTAGTCTCGGCACCCGAGTGGCATTTTGTGGAGCCGCACAAAGCCCAGCAGTGGCAAATTCGCACTAGTCGTTTTCTTGATCAAGGGGTGAATCATCAGCTTCTGGTTTTTATTAATATTCAAGCGGCCTTGCGCGAAAGTCAGCTCGCGGCTTGGCAGCAACTCATTCGCGTATTGAGCCATGAAATTCGCAATTCGCTCACGCCCGTTGCTGCACTCACGGAGAATTTACTCAATAAAATAAGCGGTGAACGCGAGCAGCAAGCATTGCATTTAATTGGCGAGCGCTGCCAACATTTACAAGATTTTGTCAGCCGTTATGCTCAGCTGCACAAACCTTTGCAGGTGCAATTACAATGGGTAGAAAGCGCAATACTCTTACCGCGCTTGCAAGGCTTGTTTCCAAACCTCAGCCTAAGTACTAAGGCTATGCCGGAAAAACTTTGGTGTGACCCGATACTTTTGCAGCAGGTATTTATTAACCTTATTAAAAATGCAGCGGAAGCAGGTAGCGCAACTATTGAAATAAATTTTACTCAGCGCGAGCAGCAGCAAGAAATTCGCCTAGTGGACCGTGGCCAAGGTATAGCCAATCAAGAGAATTTATTTGTGCCCTTCTACAGCACCAAACAACAGGGACAGGGTATAGGGTTAAGTTTGAGTCGCCATATTATCGAGCAAATGGGCGGGCAACTAAGCCTCAACAATAACGCCAAGGGTGGTGGAGCTTGCGCGCTACTCTGTCTAGCGCGACCTATCTAATTAAGGGAGAAAGCGCTGTGGGGTTTTCAGGTGTTTAAAAAATACGCACGACTGTGGCTTACCTTGGCTTTTTTAATCAGCCTCTATTTGCTCGCCAATATTTTCGGTTTGCGCGAGCACTTATCGCTGGCCTATATTCAAACGAGTTTTAACAATCACTTTTGGTTAGGGGTTGTGATTTTTAGTGCGCTTTTTGCGCTCGGCAATCTTATTCAAATTCCCGGTTGGATATTTTTAGCCGCAGCAGTGCTGGCTCTTGGTAAGCTTTGGGGTGGTCTGGTCACTTATATAGCGGCGGTTTTCGCTTGCTGCGTTACCTATGGCGTTATTCGAGTGATGGGCGGTGCTGCACTGCGCGAATTAAAAACTCCCTTGGCGCAGCGCTTACTCGCGCGTTTAGATGCGCACCCACTGCAAACCTTGGTGCTCTTGCGCTGTATTTTTCAAACTGCCCCGCCGCTCAATTACACCCTCGCTTTAGCAGGGGTTGCGTTTAGACCCTATCTCCTCGGCACCTTGCTGGGCTTGCCCCTGCCCATCGCCGCTTACTGTGTTTTGTTTGATTTTTTAAAGACCTCTCTGCTGTAGCTTGTCCGATCTAGTTGAACGTCCGATTTCGAAATCGCGCGTCCGTTAGCGGACGGTTTTGCCTACACATTCATCTTAGAAAATAATAAGGCCATATAAATCAATGAGTTAATAGTTGGCATAAGGCTTGTAATGAGCTTTTATAAATGAAGTGTGTAAATGATGTTTGTCGCCGGTAATGCTAAGCAGAGACTGGGATAGCCTCGCTATAAACTTCAATTCATTGTTGAAAGCAACTCACGATCAAACCGAGGCGTAAACGCATTCCACTCTATGGATATTCTTAAACCCAAAGCGGCCTTCAGCCTCAAACGCAGATTCTTAATAGTTATGGCGTTATTGCTCTGTGTGGCGCTGTTCGGCAGCTGGTTATTGGTACCCCAGGGAGAGTACAAAATTGCACGCAGCCAGGTGCTCATAGGAACTGTTATGCGCGGTGATCTCGATTTGGTGGTGGACGGCTATGGTTTGTTACGCTCCTACAAACAACGTCTATTAACCGCGCTCACAGCCGCTACTGTGGCAGAAGTGTTATTGCGACCCGGTGCGCGGGTGGAGGCAGACACACTCATACTGCGCCTGAGCAATCCTGAACTCTTACAAGATGTTGAGCGCGCAGCTATGGCGCTCTCGCAGGAGCAAGCAAATTTGCGCCGCTTAAAATTGGATAACCAGCGTGCGCTCCTAGCTGAACAATCTAGCCTCGCGCAACTTAATGGCGATTTGCAAACCATTAAGCTGCGCGTTAATGCAGAGGAAAAATTAGCCGGTGGTGCGGTGTCGCAGCTCACCTACCAAACGTCGCGCTTGCAAGAACAGCAAACTCAAGCGCGGATGAAATTACAATTGCAGCGCATAGAACAATTGAAGGCGGTGATGGCGGAAGCGATCATTATTCAGCAGGAGCAAATTAATCAAGTCAATGCGCAACTGCACAGTATGCAAGAGCGAGCCGACCGCCTGCTGGTTAAGGCGGGCATGAGCGGTGTGCTGCAGCGTATGCCGGTAGCACTGGGCCAGAGTGTTATTGCAGGGCAAGAGCTAGCGCTTATCGGCAGCGATACAGATTTGATTGCACTGATTCGCGTGTCGCAATCCAAAGCCGAACAATTACACCTTGGGCAGCGCGCACAAGTTAATACGCGGCGCGAAACGGTCGCCGCTGAAGTAAAACGTATAGCGCCAGAGGTGAGCGATGGCACCATTGAGGTAGAGTTAGCATTTACGGCAGGCGTACCCACATCAGCGCGCCCAGAACTCAATGTAGATGCAAAAATCTTTACCGCGCAATTAAAAGATACGCTCTATCTAGAGCGGCCCATGAATGTACAACGCAACAGCCGCGCAACACTGTTTCGATTAAGTGCTGATGGTAAGCACGCCCACGCACAAGCTGTGTATTTTGGTGAAGATGCAGAGCGCTATATTCAAATTACCCGCGGCGCGCAAGCTGGCGAGCAGTTTCTCTTGTCCGACATGATGCGCTTTAAGGATGCGGAAGCGTTGCGCTTAATCGATTAATAAAAAAACCATATTCATTAAAAAGAGTAAAGGATTTAACATGAGTCAACTCACTTTAAAAATGTCCCAGATTACCAAAGTCTATAGCACCGAGGATATGGATACCCATGCGTTACGCGGAATCGACCTCGAAATTTATCAAGGCGATTTTGTCTCTATTTGCGGGCCCTCGGGTTGCGGAAAATCCACACTCCTATCACTGTTGGGGTTGCTCGATATGCCCACCAGTGGCAGCTATGCCATGGAAAGCATGGATGTAAGCCAGCTAAACCTGAGCGAGGCGGCCTATATTCGCAATGAAAAAGTGGGTTTTATTTTTCAATCGTTCAATTTAATCGATGAATTGTCGGTATTTGAAAATGTTGCGCTGCCTTTGCGTTACAGACGTAAAAAAATCAGTGAAAAAGCTATAGCTACCCGCGTCACTGACTGCTTAAAAATTGTCGACATGACCCATCGTGCTCAACACAAACCCAACCAGTTATCCGGTGGGCAGCAACAGCGTATCGCTATAGCCCGCGCCTTGGTTGGCCAGCCCTCACTCCTACTCGTCGACGAACCCACGGGTAACCTAGATTCACGCAACGGCGATGCGGTAATGGACATGCTGCAACAACTCAACGCCAGCGGCACCACCATTTGTATGGTAACCCACGACCCGCGCTACGCGGATATGGCAACGCGCAAGTTGCACTTGCTCGATGGAAAAATTATCGACACGCAAGAAAAAGTGGATGCAGCCTGATGATTAACAGGAGAGATTTTGCAGCTGCACTTTATTCGCTAGGTAAAGCAAAAGGCTACAGCCTCAGTATTGTACTTAGCCTTGGCATTACGCTAGGTGCTTTGGTCGCTATGTTTAATTTGAATTATCAAATTATTGCAGCGCCGCTGCCTTATCCGGATGCGGATCGCTTATTTATCGCCAAGCCCAATATTTATGTGGATGATCACTTGATGTATTCAGGCATTGTGTCCTATGCCGGTTTGGTGGAGGCCTATAAAACGGCAGAGGATTTTACCGAGCAGAAGGCGTTAATAAAATTTGATCGCAATATTATCCGCAGTTTGGCAGCGCGGCCAATGGTAGAGCTTGGCTATATGACGCCGGAATACCTCAGTATTTTGCAAGCACCTATGGCGTTAGGGCGCTATTTTACTGCAGCAGAAGGGCTTTACACAGATCAAGCGGTTGCGATTATAAGTTACCAAACCTGGCAGGATGAATTTAATCAAAACCCTAAAATTCTTACCGAGACGCTGCAGATAGGTGCGGTGAGTTTTAAGGTTGTCGGTGTGTTGGCGCCAGAGTTTATCGAACCTCAGCTAAATGGCATAGTTGCACCCACCGCTGTGTGGCTGCCGTGGGAATTTGGCAAGCCTAAAGGTGATGCGGGGTTACTGTGGCAGCAGTTTAAAAGTAACCAGCACATTATTGGCAAGCTGAAGCCACAGCAGTCAACTACTGCCGTTGAGCAAGCCATATCCCAATTAATAACCCAGCGTTATGTCGATGCATCACCAGCAGAATACGCTAGGGGTTTGCGTATTGAATTTAACCTGCAGAATTTTAAGCAAGCTATAGTAGGCGACGTGAAAGGGAGCCTACTCTTGCTGTTTGTTGGCGCCTTAGCGCTGCTGCTATTAGCACTGGTAAATATTACCAATTTGATTCTGGCGAGAATTGCCAATCAACAAAAAAACCTCGCAATACAAGCCGCTCTTGGCGCACAAAAATTTCATCTATTTAACGGCTTGTTGGCAGAAATACTCATCTTAGTTGCTATGTCTATGGCGGTAGCATTAATCGTCGCACACACTGGCTTGGCGCTACTGAAACAGTTTTTTGCCTACCAATTTCCACGTCTTGCTGAATTGCATCTGAGTGTTCCAAGTCTGGTTTTTAGTCTTTGTTGCAGTTTATTGCTTGCCTTTATTTTTGCACTGGCGGTGAGTAGGCATATTAACTACCGTGCCCTAAGTCAGTTATTGCAATCTGGTGGCAAGGGCACAGGTGTGCAAATCGCCGCCAAGGTGCGTGGTTTTTTAATACTGAGCCAGGTGATGTTTTCACTGCTGTTATTAATATTTAGCTTATATATATTTTCGCAGTCGCTCGCACACATATATCAACCGCTTGGATTTTCCACGGATGATGTTTACCAACTAAGTCTTAACAATGGCGAACAGGCGACCTATCCCATAAGCGCAAGAGAAAAGGCGGTAACGAAAGAGTTTAGCGAAAAATTGGCGCAAAGCCCTAAGGTAATCAGTACCAGTATTACCAATCAGGGGCCTATAGGTTCTAGTCAGGTGATTGATTTTCTATCTAACTCACCCGAATACCGGCTGACCGAGCAGGCAATATCGGTATTTACCGATAGAAATTATTTTGACTTGCTTGGCGTTGAATTGTTAAAGGGGCGGGCTTTCACCGCCAATGAATTCAATGATGGTGCTGCGGTAATGGTAATCAGTGAGGCCTATGCTCATAAATTACTGCACCTTATTCCTCAGCTGCACACTGAGTCTTCAACAGATGAAAGCGCCCCTATTGATATTGAAAAAGATAAAAAGCTATCCATAGATGCTGTATTGAACCAGCGCTTTTATTACCGCAATGGCGGTGAGGGGCGAGAGCTGCAAGAGGTAATCGGCATAGTTAAGGACTTCAATATTCCCAATTATCCTTATGCAGCGCAAATGTTTTTACCTGCGATAGCAAACTTCAACGAATCAGAGATTTTGGTGAAAGTAAAACCAGGTCAAACCCTCACTAAAGCCGAACTGAATAGTCTTTTGGAAACGATAGATGGCCAATATAGTCTTGCAGCGTTTAGTAGCATGGCGGACTTGCAGCGCGAGTTGCTTACACGGGATAGGCTTGCCGCTTACCTAACCTTGGTGTTAACGCTTTTAACTTTGGGGCTCGCTGCTATAGGCATTTATGGTGTGTTGAGTTATAGCGTTCGACTACGCCAATTTGAGTTGGGTATTCGCATGGCCATAGGCGCACAGCCCTATGGTATTTTTTCACAAGTAATGAAAGATAACCTTATACCTTTAGCTTCGGGAATAGGTTTGGGGCTGCTCAGTCTTATGGGTATGTGGTTGTGGTTGCAACAAACCACTTACACTTTTGAACCTAAGATAGCGCAGGTTCTAGTACCAATTGGATTAATAGCGCTGTTAATGACGCTTACCGCGTTGGTATCTGTGTGGTCGATTATTCGCAAGCCTGCCAGCTATGCGCTTAAAGGGAATTAACATGATTAACCGCAAGGATTTTTCGACTGCACTCTATTCCCTTTGCAAAGCAAAAGGCTACAGCTTCACTATCATTTTTACGTTCGGCATTACGCTGGGCGCATTAGTCGCCATGTTTAATTTGAATTATCAAATTCTAGCCGCGCCCTTGCCCTACCCCCATGAGGGTCGGTTGGTAAAAATTTATAGCGAGCGCTTACATAATAATCAAGTCGAAGAAAACAAAACGGCTCCCTTTCCTTTTTGGTATGAATTATATAATCGGCAGGATGCGTTCTTTGAACAAAAGGCCCTAATAAATTTCACCGTATCGGTAGAACGGCGCCTACCCGACAGCCCCACGCTCACTACCGCCAATAGCACACCCGAATTTTTAAATATGCTTAATGCGCCCATGGCGATGGGGCGTAGATTTAATGCTGACGAGGGTCTGTATAGCATGAGCCCTGTAGCCATTATTAGCTATCACACATGGCAGACAACGTTTGCAGCGGACCCAGACATACTCAATAAAACCATCAATATCATGGAGGTAGATTTTAAAATTATCGGGGTGCTGGCGCAGAATTTTATAGAGCCCAATATCTATCGGGCCGGCTGGAAAACTGATCTATGGCTCCCGTTTGATTACGACGACTATCCGCCGCCCTATCGCAAGCGCTGGGATACCAATTTCACCAGTACTATAGTGGTTGGCTTGCGAAACGAGAATTACCTTAATACCAAGGTGGAGCATCTACTCTCGACTTGGGCTGCCACTCGCTATAAAGAAGAAATCTATAGCTTTCCCGATTTTAAAAATAATGATATTCGTGTAGTTGTAAAACCCCTTAAGCAAGCCATAGTCGGCGAAGCGAGTAAACAAAGTATTTTAATGTTGGCTGCAGCCTGGGTCTTAGTGTTGATAGCGGCTGCAACTATCACCAATTTAATTCTCGCGCGCGCTGCAACACAGCAGCGCACGCAGAGTATTCAGGTGGCCTTAGGTGCGCAGCCCCGGCATATTTTTAGCGGGGTTTTTCATGAACTACTAAGTTTGATGTTGGCGGCCGCGCTTATGGCGCTTGCAGTGGCGGTTGGTATTTTGGCGCTCGTACAGCAGCTTGCAGTTGGGTTGCTGCCGCGTTTGCAAGAACTGCAGCTCAACACAATCACTGTGATCTTCACCTTGCTATTTTCACTGAGTATGGCTGTCATTTTCGCGGCTATTGTTAGCCATCAAATAAATTATCGAAAGTTAAATAGCCTATTGCAAAGCAGCGGCAAAGGGGTTGGCTTACAAATATCTGCCCGAGTGCGCAAATTGCTTATAGTGTCTCAGGTGACCTTAACCGGTATTTTATTGGCGGGGAGTTTAGGCGTTCTACAACAAGCGCTACAGCAATTGCGTCAACCTACGGGCTTTAATAGTGCTGATCAATATCAGGTGCGTATCAGTGTGGCTACGCTTTGGGCCAGCACTAGCCGTGAAGAACGCAGTAATTATTTTCACCAAATCGCACAAGAGCTTACTAAGAGCCCAAGGGTAATAGCCGTGGGTATTACATCTAACTCCCCCGTGGATTTTTTTACACCAGGTTATGAGTTTATTAGAACTGAATTTGGCCCCGCTGAAAAAATAAGCGCATTGCGTAGCTTGAGCAACGAATCATTTTTTAAGATTGTACAAATTCCGCTAAAGGCAGGCCGCTATTTTACCGATGAGGAAGCGCGTGCAAATATGCCATTCATGTTAATAAATGAAACCCTCGCCCAGCAGTTGCTCTCTTCAGCAGAGGCTGAGGAAAAAAGTTATGCCAGCCTGCTGGGTAAGGTTCTCTATAGAAGCCAAGATGATGCTACAGGCTATACAATTGTGGGTGTATTGCAGGATTTACGGCTTCCGGGTGTCGTGGAAATGCCTCGTTTTTATAAAGCGGAAATTGGCGATGGTGTGGAACTTGTGGTGCAGGTAAAACCCGGACAAATATTGGCGCCGCGCGATATCAATAAAATTTCTACTGCGATTAATCCGCAATTGAAAGTATTTGATATGCGCACCGCGGAATATTCCCTGAGCTTGTTAACCGCGCCCTATGAAACCGCCGCATGGCTAACGGCGGCCTTAGCGCTGCTCGCGTTATTACTTGCAGCCATAGGTATTTATGGTTTGTTAAGTTACAGCGTACAGCTGCGAAAATTTGAATTGGGTATTCGCATGGCGCTAGGCGCGCGTCCGGTCAATGTATTGACCCAAATTTTAAAAGATAACTTAGTGCCTGTGTGCGTTGGTCTATTACTCGCACTGATGACGGTCAGTATCCTCAGCCTGTGGTTGGAAAAAAGTGCTTATAGTTTCAGCGCTACCTTAAATTTAAGCCCCAGTTTAATGGGCTATATGCTGCCAGCTCTATTTATTCTCATGCTGACTAGCGCCACGTCTCTGCTTGCAGTCTGTAATATCATTCGCAAACCTGCCCAGTTTATGTTGAGTGGAAAGTGAGATTAAACGTGAAATGTAAAGTGGGAGACTTAGCCTCAGCGCTGGTGTTTAAGGTAAGCCAATGTTGTATAAGAGCGCTGAGCTATCGCAGCGAGTGAAAGGGATGTAAAGACATGCTAACAGGTGAGGGTGGAACCTTTTAGTTGAAAGCTAAGTATAGCTGCTAGTACAATCCGCCTGTTTTTGTGGATCTCATATCTTAATTAAAGGATGCAATATGAAAAATCTGGCAGTGGCAGCAGTATTATCTTTAGTCGCAGCTTCAGCAGTTGCGGATAATCGTGCTAATAGCGGTTATTACGTGGGTGGTGGTGTATCTGATGTAAGAATGCGTTTTGATGAGGGCTCTTCGCTCGATTGGACCGCATTTGAAGCTATAGGCGGCTATAAGCACAGCCCTTATGTGGGCGGTGAAGTGCGCCTCGGTTATGGTTCTGATGATATGGACCTGCTGTATAGTTCTTTCTACTATCGCACTGAAAGTACTAACGAAACAGCCAAAACCTATCTTTTGTTTGGCTATAGTTTTGGCGTACTCAATATAGATGCAGATCCCGGTGAAGATGACACCGTAAGTTTAAGTGGTTTTTCTTTTGGTGCGGGTGTGGGCTTTCCTGTTTCATCACGTTTAAATGTAAATTTAGAATATCGCATGATTATGAATGGCAAAGCTAAATATGAAGGCGATAGTATCAATATGGAATTAGGTGGTCTTGCACTTAATGTGGATTATCGCTTTTAATCCCATCCAATATTGAAACCGGTAATTCCCCTAGTAGGAGAATTACCGGTTTAATTTCCCCGCAGTGGCTTACTTAATACAGCCCGTAGTTTTTCAACCTAATCCGTTTCTGTTAATTTCCTCTCCCAACACCTTGCAATGTTGATAGCTTACACAATCGACTAGGTGGTCATTAACCATTCCCGCTGCTTGCATGAACGCATAGCAGATTGTGGAGCCGACAAAGTTGAAACCTTTTTTCTTGAGGGCTTTGCTCATGGCGTCGGAAATCTCAGTGCTGGATTTGGCATCGGCGAGTGAGCGGAGTTTGTTTTGAATGGGTTTGCCATCGACAAAGCTCCATAAGAATTCACTGAAAATTTCACCGTCTTTGTGCATGGCTAAATATGCCTTGGCATTTTTGATGGTGCTTTCTATTTTTAAACGATTGCGAATAATGCCTTCGTTGAGCATCAGTTTTTCAATTTTTGCGGGGGTATAGCGCGCAATTTTTTCGGGATTGAAGTTGTCGAAGGCAGCGCGGTAGTTTTCGCGTTTGCGCAGTACAGTAATCCAAGATAGACCTGCTTGAGCGCCTTCTAAAATTAATAGCTCGAATAATTTTTGCGAATCATAGAGGGGTATACCCCATTCATGGTCGTGATAGTCGCAGTAGAGTGGGTCTGTGCCGCACCAGTTGCAGCGTTTTGGTTCTTGCGTGTTCATAGCAGCTCCTTGTCAATTTATGTGAACCCGAGTGTTTTAAATTTGCTATCTGTACATCTATTGGTTATTCGCTGAAGTTGCTGCAATCGCAGCGGTTTCTTGCGCGCATCTTTCCTTCACTAATTGCAGATAGTGTTTAAGGCTTTTTGCATCCTGAGTAGAAAAGTTATCGGTGCTGATAATAATGCTTTGAATACGGTCGAGGCGAAAGGTGCGGTAGTCGTTGCGTAACTGACACCAAGCGACAAGCGTCCATACTTTGCCCCAAAAAATCATGCCGAGGGGCTCTATGTTGCGCGCGGAGGCTTGGCCATCGGCACGTATATAGTTGATTTCCACACACTGATGTAGGCGAATAGCTTCGCGTAGGGGTTGGCTGTGGGCAGTGTAGTATTTTTGCACTTCTTCCATGTTGGGCACGAGCAGCGGCAGGTTTTCATCACTGTGGCGCAGGTGGTCGGGTAAGACTGCGAGAATTTTTTGAATAGCTTGGTTGGCGTGAATGGCCATATCGCTGTCGCCCCAGCTGCTTACCATGCGCGCACCCAGCAACAGCGCTTCTACCTCTTCGCGATCAAACATCAGCGGTGGCAATTGATAGCGGTGCGAGAGCCGATAGCCCACCCCTGCTTCACCTTCAACAGGAACACCGGACAGACTTAAGGACTGGATATCGCGGTAAATGGTGCGCTCAGATACACGCAGATGCTCGCTCAGCTGTTTGGCGGTGAGCACCGTGCGGCGATTGCGCAGTAGCGTTGTGAGTTGAAACAGGCGTTCGGCGCGGTGCATGGGCGACTCGCTGCAGTTGAGTAGAATAATGAGTGCCCAGTTTAGCGGGAATTGTTGACAGTTTATGTCAGTAGGGGGATTAAATCCTCTTTGCTTGGCGCCTAATAGCGACAAATTCCAACACTAAAAGCCGCCGGAATCGGGTCGCCTGTGCTACCTTATTGGTGTTCCCTGCGTGTTTGACAATAACAAGGCGAGTTTATGCAGACTTTTTATCCCGAAATAAAACCCTATCAACGTCACCAAATTGCCGTGGAAGCCCCTCACGAACTCTATGTAGATGAATCAGGCAACCCTGACGGCATTCCCGTGCTCTTTGTTCACGGTGGCCCTGGTGCTGGCTGTGGTAAATACGATCGTCGCTTTTTTGATCCAGAGCTCTATCGCATCATTCTGTTTGATCAACGCGGTGCGGGTCGCTCGCGCCCCCACGCGGAACTGAGCAACAACACCACGCCAAAGCTCGTTGAAGACATGGAAGCCATTCGCACCAGCCTCGGCATTGATAAGTGGGTATTGTTTGGCGGGTCCTGGGGTTCGACGCTCAGCTTGGTCTATGCCGAAACCCACCCTGAGCACGTTTTGGGTATGGTGTTGCGCGGCATCTTCTTATGTCGCGATGAGGATCTAAATTGGTTCTATCAAGAGGGTGGCGCTAGCCGTCTTTTCCCCGATTACTGGGAAGACTTTGTGCAGCAAATTCCCCCGCCGGAACGTCGCGATGTGATGGGTGCCTATTACCGCCACCTCACCAGCGAAAATCAGATTATGCAAATGTCTGCCGCTAAGGCTTGGGCATTGTGGGAAGGCCGCACAGCCACCCTCAAGCCTTGCCAAGATGTGGTGGATTCTTTTACCGAGCCACATCGCGCCCTGTCGCTGGCGCGTATCGAAGCCCACTACTTTATCAATCACACCTTTATGGAAGAGGATCAGATTCTACGCAACGCCGACAAACTTGCCGGTATACCGGGGGTGATAGTTCACGGTCGCTACGATGTCATCTGCCCACTCGATAACGCCTATGCCCTACACAATGCTTGGCCGGGTTCTGAACTTATTATTATCCGCGAAGCTGGGCACGCTTCGCGCGAGCCGGGCATAGTCGATGCGTTAGTGCGCGCGACTGACGAAATGGCGCGCGACATTTTAAAAACAGAAGATCGCTCGGCTTAAAAAAGCACTGCAATCTCATCGACAATAGGCGCTTAGGCGCCTATTTTTTTGCATAAAAAAACCAGCCCGAAGGCTGGTAAATAGTGAGTTAAACCTAGGGCATCCCTGTCCTTGTATTGATTTTCAAACTTCTGCTTTTTACGCAAACTTCTGTATTAAGCGCAAAGTGGTAGGTCGTTAAAAAGAAGGTAAGCGACCAAAGCTACAGCTCAATTCAGGTTCTTTGTTTCCGGGAAGATAGAAGTTCCCGGTGCCGCTTATATTGAAGCTATAAGACGCTGCCGTTGCATTGGGTGCACGTCCGGCAATTTCACCTACACGGTCGGGTGCGGCAAAAAAGTAGGTGTACCAATCGTTGTTGTTGCCATCTTTAGAAAGGCTTTCATTTACTAGCGCTTTGCCATCGGTGCTCGCAAGGTTGCGCGGTATGGCTCGCGCCCCAGTACCTGGATAAGCTTCGGTCCAAGTAATTAATGCGCTCCAATTTTTTCCTTTATACACAGTGTCTGCAGCCCACGCCTTTTCAGCGTTATAAGCGCCAATAGTCCCAGGGTGATAGCCCGTGTTAGTCACTTTAATGGTGGCTTTCCAGGTGTTTGCTGCTTGCTCTATGCCGATAAATTCACATTTAGCGAGTGCATTAGTGAACAGAATGTCAATGGTGTCGGTCTCTTGCGGGTCGCTTGAGCCGGTGGTTAGGGTCATGGTGTTCGGCCCAAATTTGATATTGTGAATATTATTATCTCGGGTGCTAAGTTGCTCCAAAAACAGGCTACCGCGACAGCAGTTTTGGTTGCCAATATATCCGGGCACGACAACATCGTTTATCTTAAATAACAGCGCATCATCCGGCGTGGTGGTGTTATTAAAGTAATTAATAGTAGTGGCACCCATGCTTCCCATGGCATCAGTGCCGTAGAAGAAGGCATTGCGCAGATCGCTGTGAAAGCGCACTAGCTTAGGTTTAGGGTCGCCACAGGTTGCACCTGAAATGAGTGGGATAGCCGCAGGTGTATTAGTGGTCCCATTAGGTGCGGCACCGGCATTACCGTGCAACCCAATTACCAGCGTGACGCCAGCGGCTATATTTTTATTCCAGTCTTTACCCGTGAGGCGATACTTGCCATTACCGAGGTTGGCGACTTCGGCATCCCAAGAGCCAGTGGTGCTCCAAGAGCCTGTGCTGTCCGAAAAGCCAAGCTTCGTACCTGTGGCGTAGTCCAGATCAACACTCCAGCCATTTAAGGCTGAATTTTTGGTGTTTTGAATAGCGATTTGGCCCTGCCAAGTATTGTTCCAAATATTGGTTTCCAAGGTCTTTTTGTAGGCGCAAGACGCTGTGCTTACAACGGTTTTGGTGACAGTAATAGTGGCGGGTGCCGAGCTTACGCCTGCGCGAGTCATGGTGTAGGTGAAACTGTCACTGGTGGTAAAGGTGCCGCCGCCGGTGTAAACCGCTACGCCATTGGTAATGGTGACGCTGCCTTTAGTGGGGGCGCTGAGAATGGTGAAACTATCACCCGTTACTGCACTATTAAGTGCTTTTAGATCGAGGCTGCCGCCGTTGCCACTGGTGATATTAATACTTCCAGCTTGAGCATTGATGCCGCCACAGGACTGAGGCTTACGACCCGAACCCATTTCATCCATATAGGCACTTGCCCATGCCAAGGGTGAGTTCCAATTAATGGTGACCTCGTTGGTAGAAAAGGCTTTGGCATTATCCATATAGCAGCGCAGTGAAATGCAGCCCGCTAAATTGGCCTTGGCTTCATCGTCTTCCTTCCCTGCATTGGGGCCGCCAACTACAACACCGGCTGGAACCTTGTTAATGGCGCTCCAAAAGCGATGATGCGGGCGCGATACTGGGTCGGCGCCGTAGCCGGTCACATAGGAATAATCCATCGGGTTGCGCCCCAACAGATAGCCCATGGCATTGTGAATACCATTGCTTAAGTCTGCGTCGGGTGTGCCGCCAGTACAGCTAAAGTCACGCGCTAAGCCCATCACAATAATATTGTTAAGCACATTGGCATTAGAGCCCCAGTAGGCAGCGGCAGCGCTGCTGGAGTTAAACGGCACCCCAAAGCTGCTTTGAGTGATGCTGGCGTAGGTCGTTGCTTGGATCTTGATCGCGGTACGAGCACTGCTAATCCAGGTTGGGTCTGCGCCTACACTCGCGCCGACTGTTGCCAGTGACATCACACCTAACGCACTGGTTTTTTGCCAGCTCATGCTGGTTTGGCCGTTAAAGGGAATTTGTAGGTGATAGCTGCCGGCCGTGCTCATCTCAGTCGCGTAACTACTATGGTTGTAGGCAGTTTCGCTCGGGTCGATGGTCGCAAGGTAAAGCTCGCTCGCCGCCCAGTAGCGTTCATCACTAGTATCAGCGTCAGGATACTCACCGCCGCCCTGATTATTGCTGCTTGGTGAGGCAATAAAACCATTGTTTTTAGCCGCGTTAAAGGCTGTTACCGCCGCGTTCAAACATTTTTGCGCAAAAACCGCATCATAGGCTTTAAAGGTGCGGTAGCACTGGGCACCCACGGCCGCTAAGTTGTAAGTCGCCGCGGTAGAAACAGCCTTAATGTGACGAGGGTTGGCTGCAGCTGTTGCATTGACGGGGTTGAAGGCGCCATCGGTCCAGGCGTCATCGTGCATTTTGTCGTAGACCATGCCTGCATTAGCAAAGCCGGTAGGAACTTGCATTTTCAACATCCACTCAATTTCCCAGCGCGCTTCATCGAGCAAATCTGGCAGGTTATTGGTTTTTTCGCTGGTGGGTAACTTCATGCTTCCTAGGCCGAAGTCGCTGCTATTCGCCCCTAAGTGACGCGCGCGCTCAAATTGGTTGAGCAGCGTCCATACCGAAATACCGGCATTGACCACATACTTGCCGTGATCGCCCGCATCGTACCAACCGCCAGACACGTCTACATTTGCGCGGAGACCGTCGGCTGTACTCAGTTTATTGTCATAGACATGTGCGGCTGCACGCGCAAAGTCTGCACCCACAATACTCGCCTCTATCGGGGTCCCCACGCGGTTGTGATAGAAGTAGCTCAGTGCATCATATTTTAGGTTGGCGTAGAGATTAGCCCCAATACTGAACTTATGGCTGCTCAGCACTTGGGTGCCTTCAGTAACGTCTAATACATAATCAGTGCCGCTGGCTGTTACGCTAGAGAAGTTAATGCGATGCACATAGAGACCAGAGGCTGCATCCACTGCACCGCCCGCAATGGTCTGCCCGCTAGCCACTTGCACGCCGCCTTTCTTCAATACCCAAGCGCGTGCGCTATTGGTATTGGTTGCAGCGGTGGGCAATATATAGGTGGCAGATTTATCCAAGTTGGGTAAATAACCCACTTGATTGACCACCACTTTATGCGGAACACGTGCTGCCGGTTTGTTGTAGGCGGGGTCGTTTACTTCTAAATCGTCGAAGCACACCTGAGCATTTAGCGGTAAATCACCTAGTTGAAAGCCAAAATGTATTCCGCTTTGTGCCGCAGAATTGGCCGGATGAATGTAAGTAAAGCTTAAATTATTGTTGGTAATCGCATTGGCTGAAACACTAGGGAGAATATTGGTGGTGTTGCCGCTGGTAGTAAAAACATAGGGTGGCGCAGTTAAATCTAGGCCTACATAAATAGCGGGTACAGCTGTTGGCGACCAAACTTTGCCCTTAAGTGTGTAGGTATGGCCCGGCTGCAAGGTTAAGCCTTCCTGCCGCACCGCAAATTCATATTTTTCTTTATTATTTTTTTTGGCAATTGTTATGCAATAGGCGCCATCGGTTGTTGAAATGTCCATTACATTGTTCAGATTCCAGCCATTACTGGTAACCCAGTTAGCCGTGCCACTGGCAAAGTCGCCATTGTAAATAAGGCTGTGCTGTTCATCGGCTGGGGTTATAGCTGCTTGGGTTGTCATGCTACTCAGCAAAAGTCCGCTAAGCAGCGTTCGCCACGAATTTCGATTAAAAGGATTCATACAAGGCTCCTTGGTTTGTGCCATTGAGGTAAGGTGATTGTTATTAGGATTCCGTGCTCAGTTGGATTTTCGAATTGAAATTTATGTTTTTGAAAACACCTTGAGCACAGCGCAGCGATAGTGGCGATTAATCCATTTGGCGTCGTCAAAGTTTCTGCGCGTGCTGAATGTGAACGTTCAACTATCCGTCTGTAGAAAGTTGAATCATGGCTAAGTGATTGATTTGTGGTGTGGAGGGATGATCTATGTGCCGTATTATGCTGAATCGATTCTTTTAAAAAAAATGTAAATAAGCGTAAGCGTCCCTGAAAGTAATTTTTTAGGAAGTTTACCTTTAGCCACAATGAAGTCTGAACTATAGTAGAGCGTATAAAATTTCAGTTGTGCTTAATAACGCCTCCCTCATATAGGGCGGCGAACAAAAACAATAATAACGATTTTTACTGCAGCCGTTAGTTCAATAGCCTAGTTAGTTCACTAGCCGCGTTCAAACCTCACTGCAGTCATACACTCCAGGTAAATTATGTATCAAGTAATTTTTAATACGCACGACGTTGTTCTATTGATGACGGCCTACCAATGTATCTTATTCGCACTTTTACTCTTAACCGTAAAGCGCGAAAAACACTTAAGTAATTGGTTTTTAGCCTTCTTCCTCTTGCAGCAAGCCGCAATACCCTTGGATATTCTCATCAGTTTTGGTGCTGAATTTCGTCATATCGCCTTGGAGTGGTCGCCCAACCTGTTTTATATTTTTGGATTCGGGTATTGGCTGGAAGGCCCTTTTCTACTTTGGTATACCCGTTCATTAATTTATAAAAATTATCAATTAAAGCGACAAGACCTACTCTATCTGGCGCCTTTTTTTGCTTATCTTCTTTATCAAATATTGTTCTATTACAGTTTGGATGTGGGTGACAAGAAAAACCTGCAAGAGGGTTATGACCTCTTCGTTGCACCGCAGTATATGAACTACGTCACACTTTTCCGCGAGCTATTTCGCGTCGCATTAGGTGTTATCTGTCTATTGGAAATAAAACGCTACAGCCTCCATATCCACACGAACTTTTCCGATATCGAAAAACTGGATCTCACCTGGCTCAATATCCTAGTGATAGGTTTTACCGCAATTCGCGCTTGGTCGGTATTGGTAATGCTCCTGATCATGCTCTCGGTCATCTTCGGCATTCAAACCAATTTTGAAATCATGGGCTTGCTGGGCAACTACATCACCTTTTTTATGGTGAGTGTATTGATATTTTTTGGTTTGGGTCACTCCAGCGTTTTTGAAGGGCTTGATTCCAATGCAGACAATAATGAAGAAAGCTGTAACGACGCGGCCAAAGAAAAAATAAAAGCAGATGCACTCGAACAACTCAACAACTATATGCGCCAACACAAACCCTACTTAACGCCCGCACTCACACTCGACAAGTTAGCAGCTCAATTGCATATGCCGCCGCGCCAACTGTCGCACATTATTAATCGCTATTTAGAATGTAACTTTTTTGAATTCATCAACTGCTACCGTGTGGAAGAAGCAAAGCTCTTGCTCAGTGATCCTAGCGCGCAAAAAAATATGCTGGATGTCATGTATGACGTTGGCTTTAACAGCAAAGCAACGTTTAATACCCTCTTCAAAAAGAAAGTGGGTATGACGCCCAGTGAATATCGTAAACAGCTACTGCAAAAAACAGTGGTCAGTCTTTAAGGGTTGCTAGGATAGTTATGAAAGGTTTAATTCAGCGCGTAAAAAATGCAGCGGTCAGTGTGGATGGTCAAACTACGGGTGCAATAGATCAAGGTATCTTGCTGTTACTGGGCATAGAAAAAAACGACACCGAGTTGCAAGCCGATAAGCTGCTCGACAAGTTGCTGGCCTATCGGATATTTGCCGATGCCGACAATAAAATGAACTGCAACCTGCAACACATAAACGGCGGCCTTTTAATCGTATCGCAATTCACCCTCGCCGCCGACACCAACAAAGGCCTGCGCCCTAGTTTCTCCAGCGCCGCCACTCCCGCCCGTGCGCTGGAACTCTACAACTACTTTGTCGCCCAAGCGCAGCTAAAACACCCAACAGTCGCCACCGGAATTTTCGCCGCCGACATGCAGGTGAGTTTGTTGAACGACGGCCCAGTGACTTTTATGTTGGAAGTTAACTAGGTGTTACTTGAAGAAATATTGCGCGCTGACCTAGCATCGGGCTGGGAAAACCAGCGCAATTTCGCCATAACTTAACTGGGTTATGGTCCAAGCGTATCTCCCAAATGGATCGCTTAATGTATAAATTTGACGCGCACTATATTTATATTCTCACCATAGGCGAGCACGACTAGCAGTTTTGAATTTTCCAATCTCCAACAATAATTTGCTGTATAAGGCAATACTATTTTTATTGAGAATCTCCCCATGCAAATACTCTTGAGCGCTACTAACGCTCTTATCAAATGGCTAAAACCTGAAATTGAATGGCCTAGGATACCGAGTGCAGATGGCAAACGCATTGGTACGCAACCGCTTATTACCCATGAGTCGCAAATAAGTTGGCAATGTCATGTAATTCAAAATGGATATAGGCGCGGGCAATATACCGTTATAGCGACAGAAGCCCATAGTCGTTACACCCTGTTAATGCCCTTTGTTGCTGCGCCAACGCTGGCCGAATTTGAAAATGAACTATTGCGCTGCTGGATCAATGATCTGATGTGTTTGACGGTAGAGGCAGGCGCATTAACACCAGAAACAGTGGCTTCATTGGCAGAACACTTTGTAATAGAGGAGAAAACACTGGTCTGGTATCGTAATACCGATTTGAGTGTGAATGGTCATGTGGGTGATGCAGAGCAGTGGACCTTACAATTCTTGCGCGACCAAGGCGTAAAGCGCCTTTCAGAACAGCAAGCATTGGATTTGGCAGACCATATTAATAAACAGCGTAAAAAAGCGAAGAACGATCAGGCTGGTGCAAACGGATTTGTTCCCGTCGCGCGCTTAGTGGACGATGGTTTATTTCGTTTTGCGCAGGGCTTGTCCCCTTGGGCTTACCCGGATACTAAACCCGGAGATTTTCCGAATCCCTATGGGAGTGTGATTAAATCGCTGCTTGGGAAGACTTCAGTGCCGGCGCAATTACCTGATAACGTAGTCTGTTTAAATCAATTCAGAAATAAAAAAGCGCTAATCGATTAAGGCTACTAAACGTTTTTTAGTGCGCGGTTATAGAGTAAGTACATCATATTATTAATGCTCGTTAAGCGATCTATTAGCGCGTAAGCGTTCAACTATTAAATCTACAAAGCTGCGTATTTTTACTGATGCGTAGCGCCCTTCCCTATGTAAAATATGAATAGGTAAGGGCGGTAATTCATCATTCTCTAATAGTATTTGAAGTTGTCCCGTCGCTAACTGCGCGGCTATTTGATAGGACAGTTGGCGCGCAATGCCAAAGCCAGATACCGCAGCCTCAATAGCTGCGTCATTGTTGGTGAGACTTAGTCGCGGTTTAATACGAACGCTTTTGTCTTTATTAAACTTCCATTCAATGGTGGGATTTACGCTACTGGCAGACACAATAGTGTGCTCCAGTAAATCATTAGGGTGGTGCGGTAAACCCATGCGCGCGATATAGTCCGGTGACGCGCAAACTATGGGCCGCACGCTACCTACACGTGCGGCGCGCATACTGGAGTCGGGCAGTTCACCAATTCGCACACCCACATCTAAACCTTCCTCTACTAAATTCACCAAGCGGTCTAAGTAAAGTGCGCTTACATCCATTTTGGGGTGGCGGTTTAGGTACTCGATAACGCAGGGCTGAACAAATAGGCGCCCAAAAATTACCGGCGCGGTTATGGCAAGGTGTCCGCTGGGTTCACCATTAATACCGGCCACGGCATCATCGGCCTCGATCAGCTCCGCTAAAATACGTTTGCTGTCATCCAAATAGCGTTTGCCGGCTTCAGTTGCGCGCACATAGCGGGTGGTTCGAGTGAGTAATTTAACCCCTAATCTCGCCTCTAAATCTGCAATGGCCCGGGTTGCTACGGGTGGTGACACGCCAAGTTTACGCGCCCCAGCGGCAAAACCTTCGGTTTCTGCGACGGCGACAAACATCTTCATTTCTACAAATCTATCCATAGTGCCTCGATAATTTCTATTTCAGTAATAATAAATTGCTTTTGGTGAGTATTCTTCATTTTAGTGGTAGTTGGCAATATGTCATCAGTCGCAGAGCAAGCACAGCTTTTGATGAAGACCTGAAGGCAATGCG
Organism: Cellvibrio sp. 25HG11W-0; assembly: GCF_057815475.1. NCBI lineage: Bacteria > Pseudomonadati > Pseudomonadota > Gammaproteobacteria > Cellvibrionales > Cellvibrionaceae > Cellvibrio > Cellvibrio sp. 25HG11W-0. The sequence goes on along the minus strand of NZ_CM174230.1, from coordinate 4,786,700 downwards.
ACAACCCCTAATCAACGATTGTAATGAGGAAATATCATGAGCCGTTTACATATACCTAGCATCGAAACTTCACCTGTTGCATCTATACCCTTGTTGGATGCGGTAAAAAAACAATTGGGTGTAGTCCCAAATTTAATGCGTTTAGTCGGCAACAGTCCTGCCGCTTTAGAGGGTTACCTGAGTTTGAATGGCGCCTTAGCAAAAGGCAGCGTAGGAGCAAAAACCGGTGAACGTATTGCATTGGCGATTGCAGAATTCAATCGCTGCAACTATTGTTTGTCTGCGCACACGTACCTTGCCACACATGTCGCGAAATTAGATGAGACAGAAATTAATGCTAACCGTAACGGTGGTTCAAATGACGCTAAAGCAAGTGCAGCTGTGAATTTTGCCGTGAGTGTTGCTGAGCAACGTGGTCATGTGAGTTCAGGCGATGTGCAAAAAATTCAAGCGGCAGGTTACAGCGATGCAGAGGTGCTTGAAATAGTGCTTCATGTTGCATTAAATACATTAACTAACTACGTAAACTCTGTTGCCCAAACTGATATTGATTTTCCGGTAGTTAAGGCTTTTACAGAATAAAACCTAGTTATTATTCTGTGAAAAATACAACAATAGTTACGCAGCTTAATGATGCGACTAGAGCGTACACTCTTGCGTGCGCGCTAGTCACTTATGTAGTAAGTTGGCTAGCTGAATATCATGGCACGCAAGGTTACATCAAGCCCCGTTTTTAATTACGTACTCAATAATTGTGGAGAAGACTATGACCGCACAAGAATCACGTCCACCCTTTCCTCCATTTACCCGCGAAACAGCTATTCAAAAAGTTCGCGCAGCAGAAGATGGTTGGAATAATCGCAATCCACAAAAAGTTGCACTTGCTTACACGCTCGACAGTCAGTGGCGCAATCGCAATGTGTTTATCAACGGCCGTGATGAGATAGAGCAATTTCTTACGCAAAAATGGGCCCGCGAACATGAGTATCGTTTAATTAAAGAGTTGTGGGCGTTTGAAGGCAACCGTATTGCGGTGCGCTTTGCCTATGAGTGGCATAACGACGAGGGCCAGTGGTATCGCTCCTATGGCAATGAAAATTGGGAATTCAATCAGCAGGGGTTAATGCAAAAACGCTATGCGAGCATTAATGATTTGGCGATCACCGAAGGTGATCGAAAGTTTCGCTGGCCGCAAGGGCGGCGGCCAGATGATTATGCCGGCTTGAGTGAATTACATTTATAAAAAGCGTTGGGTATTACTTTCGCCACCACAACACCGTTAAACCAACTGCACCGAGTAGTAGCGGGCCGGAGGAGATGTCGGTGGCGATGAGTTGGCGCAGTAGGTTGGAGGCTTGTAGGTCGCGGTAGAGTAAGTAGCCAGCGGCACCGAGTGCGAGTAGAGCGATGAGTTTGCGGCGCGCTTGTTGTTGCTTGGCGACTTTACGGGTTTGCAAACTTTGGGCGAGGCTGTCTAGTTGTTGGGTGATTTGCGGCAGTTGTTGCAGGCCGTTGAAAATTAAATCTGGCACCTTGGGGAATTTTTCCATCCACTCGGGCGCATGGCGTTTGAGCTCGCCCCACAGTGATTTGGGGTGGAAGCGATTTTTCAGCCACTTTTCTAAAAAAGGATGGGCGGTGGCCCATAGATCCAAATCTGGGTACAGCTGACGCCCGAGGCCTTCAATATTCAACAGGGTTTTTTGCAGCAATACCAACTGCGGTTGCACTTCCATGTCAAAGCGGCGCGCGGTGCGGAACAAACTCAGCAGTACATTAGCGAAAGAAATGTCTTTTAGGGGTTTGGCAAAAATAGGTTCGCACACGGTGCGTACCGCCGCTTCTAATTCTTCTACCCGCACGCTGCTGGGCACCCAGCCACTCTGTACATGCAGCTCGGCCACTTGGCGATAGTCGCGGCGAAACATGGCGAGCAGATTGCGCGCTAAATAGTACTGATCGGCGCGGGTTAGTGAACCCACTATCGCCATGTCCACGGCGATATATTGCGGCAGAGCGGGATTCTTCTCAGAGACAAAAATATTGCCTGGGTGCATGTCCGCGTGAAAAAAATTGTGGTCGAACACTTGCGTAAAAAATATCTCCACACCGCGTTCTGCCAGTTTTTTCATATTGGTTTGCTGTGCCGCGAGCGCGGCAACATCGGTTACCGGAATGCCGTAAATTCGCTCCATCACCAAAAGGTTGTGGCGGCAATAATCCCAATAGATTTCAGGCACATAGAGCAAGCTGGAATTTAAAAAATTGCGGCGCAGTTGCGATGCGTTGGCCGCTTCGCGCTGCAAATCCAGTTCATCGAAAATGGTGGTGCGATAATCTTCTACTATCTCGATAGGGTGCAAGCGCTTGCCATCTAAGGTGTATTTTTCTACGAGGCGTGCGACCAATAACAACAACTGTACATCCTGTGCGATTACACGCTCTATACCTGGGCGAATAACCTTAATCACCACTTCACGCCCGTCTTTTAATTGCGCCGTATGCACCTGCGCAACAGAGGCTGACGCGAGCGGTGCGTGGTCATAGCTGGCAAATATATCTTCAACCTTAGCGCCGAGCGCGGTTTCAACAATGCGCAAAAATTCTTCATTGGCGAAGGGCGCAACATTGTCTTGCAGGTGATTTAATTCCAGCACTATGTCTTGCGGCACCAAGTCTGGGCGCGTGGATAATAGCTGGCCAAATTTTACAAAGATGGGGCCAAGGTCTTCGCAGGCGCGGCGCAGGCATTCACCGCGGCTCATGCTCGGTTTGGGATAGAGTTTGAAAAACAGCAACCCGCAGCGCAGCGCTAAGGGCAGTCGTGTGGGGAGCAGTAGATCTAAACGGTAGCGGGCAAATACACGCAATATTTTTAGCAGACGGAAAAAAACAATCACAGACTCAATTCTCTTTTATTGTGTGGGTCGGGGTGAGGACGAACTCCAACATGACTGATTTGCGCACCGAGTAAACTGTTTTCGTGCGGGCGAATTGGGTAGGTTTTAAGCGATAAATCGAGGTGAGACGTTGGGGTTCGTTCCTCACCGCCAACCTACATTTTTTGTTTCGCAATAATTCTTTCCACTCGCGCTGCTGCACGCTCTACTGCCATACCTATGTCATCGACCTGGCGGTAAAAATCTTCTAGTTCAGGTTTGCTCGGCAGGCTGCGTAATTCTTCAGTCAGAAATTCACCGGTTAAGCGCTGCGCGGTTTGGGCGCGGCTTTTGGCCCAGCCAAATTTTGCACGAATAATCTGCGCCGCTTGATGGCCGATAATATCGCCGGTGAATTGGCTGAGCAGGTCTTCCCAATCGATGTCGAGATTTTTTAACAATCGTTGCAGGTCCGCGAGCAAACTGAGTTGCCCCATAACCTCTACACCGCTGTCTTTCAAATTGTGGGTGTTGCCGCGACTGAGCTGTAAAAGCGCGAGGAGCGAGCCGCTGAGTTGCGTATCAACCTCGCCTTCCCAGTGGTTCATTAAGCGCAGGCCGTCGGCAGTGGGCATTACAAACAATTTGAGAGACGGCGCGCTTATTTGCACCGCGAGCACTTGCCCGCTTAATTTGGCTAAGCCTAAACGCGTTGCGGGATCGTAGTTGAGCGCGCCATTGATAGCAGCTTCGGCGCTGGCGAGCGCGGCGGTAATTAGCATTAGGGTTTGATTCCCTTGTGCAGCGCTACTATGCCGCCGGTCATGTTGTGGAATTCGGTATTCACAAATCCCGCCGCGTTCATCATCTCTTTTAAGGTTTGTTGATCGGGGTGCATGCGAATTGATTCGGCGAGGTAGCGATAGCTCTCGGCGTCATTGGTAATTAATTTGCCCATCAACGGCAGCAACTTAAACGAATAGGTGTCGTACACCTTGCCGAGCAGATTGCTCTGGGGTTTGGAAAACTCCAACACTAACAGGCGGCCACCGGGCTTAAGCACGCGTAGCATGGCGCGCAGTGCGAGGTCTTTATCGGTGACATTGCGCAAACCAAAGGCGATGGTGATGCAATCGAAGGTGTTGTCGGGAAAGGGCAAATACTGTGCATCGCACTGCGCGAAACCTATATTGCCCGCAATACCGCGGTCGATTAAACGGTCGCGGCCAACGCCGAGCATAGAGGCATTAATGTCGGCGAGAATCACCTGTCCATCGGTGCCGACTAATTTGGCAAACTGATAGCTTAAGTCGCCGGTGCCGCCCGCGATGTCCAGCACCTTGTGGCCAGCGCGCACACCGGAAGCTTCAATGGTAAAACGCTTCCACAGGCGGTGAATACCGCCCGACATCAGATCGTTCATCAGGTCGTATTTGGCGGCGACCGAGTGAAATACCTCGGCAACGCGCTCCGCTTTTTGCTCGACAGGAACTTCTTGAAAGCCAAAGTGAGTGGTTTTTTTATCGTTCATAGCTGCTATCCGGCTGTGCGCTCAGGTTGGCGCGGGTTTTTGCACTCAAAGTTGGGTGTCATTGTACAATGCCCGCATGATTGACACACCCTCTGCAACAGGGGCAATGCGTTAATCGCAGCAAAGTCTATAACTCTGGGGAATTACACGGATGCCATTCAATAGATCTATTGGCTTTATTGGCAAGGTTCGGGGCAGTTTGCTCTGCTCTTTGGTTATATTTTGTTTCAGCCTAGGGGTGCTCGCTGAAGATGCCGATACGCAAGCCGAGGGTACTGAAGCCCCACAAAATCCGCCGCCGGAATCAAGCCCGTTAAAGCCCTTCAGCACTGATGGCTGTTCCATGTGGATTGACGGAACCCCAGAGCAGCCCGACCTGTGGCGCCACTGTTGCGTCGCCCACGACCTCGCCTATTGGATGGGCGGCAGTGAGGTTCAGCGCCAAGAGGCGGATGAGGCGATTAAAATCTGTGTCGCAGCGGCACAGGGTAAAGGCATGGCGAACTACATGTATACCAATGTGCGCTGGGGCGGCAGCCCCTATTGGATGGCGCCCTATCGCTGGGGATTTGGTTGGAATTATTTAGATGGTTATTTACCGCGCGGCTACAAAACGCCTTCGCCCCAAGAGCAGCGCCAAATCGATGCGCTTATGCCTGCTGCCTTGGCAACGCTAGCGACGGATGCTCTTGCTCATATCGCGCTGTCATTAGATTCTGGCGTTTCACCCTCTAGCTCAGCTAGCTCCTTGGCTTCTGTATTGTCCTCATACGCATCCTCTGCTGCTGCGTCCGAGGCCTCTTCGCTTACACCTTAGGAGCATCGCTACTTGCGCATCAATCCGCCCTCTACTGAGGCTTTCACCCGCGCCTTAATTGGCAATGGTGACGGTAAAATCCTCGTACTAATATAAGCAGTGATCTTTGGTATTGATTCATCTTGGGCCATGATGCAAAACAATTGCACCAAAATATGTTTCAATGGGGCCAACTAGACTACAATCGCACCCGCTCTGAGCGCAGCCTTCTGCATCTTGACTCTGCATATTGTCATAGATGCGCGCTATGCTCAGCGAGCTATTCAGTGCGGTTTAGGTTAGCACTGCTCACAACATTCACCACCCAGAGGCGGTCACGTCGGCAAGTGTAACTCCAGTCATTTTACCCTATGGAGCTTCCATGAAATTTCGCTTCCCCATTGTCATCATCGATGAAGATTTCCGTTCTGAAAACACCTCGGGCCTTGGTATTCGCGCACTCGCCGCTGCCATGGAAGAAGAGGGAATGGAGGTACTCGGCGTCACTAGCTACGGCGACCTATCGCAATTTGCGCAACAGCAATCGCGCGCCTCAGCGTTTATTTTGTCCATTGATGATGAAGAGTTTGGCGCAGGCTCGCTCGAAGAAACCGATCACGCGCTTAAGTCTCTGCGCGCCTTTGTGGAAGAAATTCGCCACAAGAACGCCGACATTCCGATTTATTTGTACGGTGAAACCCGCACCTCGCGCCATATCCCCAACGATATTCTGCGCGAGCTGCACGGCTTTATTCACATGTTTGAAGACACGCCTGAATTCGTGGCGCGCCATATTATTCGCGAAGCCAAATCCTATTTGGACGGCCTGTCGCCACCGTTTTTCCGCGCGCTGGTGCACTACGCGCAGGACGGCTCCTACTCGTGGCACTGCCCCGGTCACTCCGGCGGCGTGGCTTTTTTAAAATCGCCGATCGGCCAAATGTTTCACCAATTCTTTGGCGAAAACATGTTGCGCGCCGACGTGTGTAATGCCGTAGAAGAACTCGGCCAATTGCTCGATCACACCGGCCCAATTGCTGCATCTGAGCGCAATGCCGCGCGCATTTTCAACGCCGATCACTGCTACTTCGTGACTAACGGCACCTCTACCTCCAACAAAATGGTGTGGCACTCCACCGTAGCGCCGGGCGATATTGTGGTCGTTGACCGCAACTGCCATAAATCGATTTTGCACTCCATTATTATGACTGGTGCAATTCCCGTGTTCCTCATGCCGACGCGCAACAACCTCGGCATCATCGGCCCGATTCCGCTGGAAGAGTTCACCCCAGAAAGCATCGCGCGCAAAATTGAAGCGAACCCTTTCGCGCGCGAAGCCAAAAATAAAAAGCCGCGTATTTTGACCATCACTCAGTCCACTTATGACGGTGTGATATACAACGTAGAAACCTTAAAAGAAATGCTCGATGGCAAAATCGACACGCTCCATTTCGATGAAGCTTGGCTGCCTCACGCTACCTTCCACGATTTCTACAAAGACATGCACGCCATTGGCAAAGATCGCCCGCGCGCCAAACAGTCGATGATTTTCTCCACCCAATCAACGCACAAACTGCTGGCGGGTCTATCTCAAGCCTCGCAAGTCCTGGTGCGCGAATCAGAAACGGTGAAGTTGGATCAAGATGCGTTTAATGAAGCCTACTTGATGCACACCTCCACCTCGCCGCAATACTCCATTATTGCCTCCTGCGATATTGCCGCGGCCATGATGGAAGCGCCCGGTGGCCACGCCTTGGTAGAGGAATCGATTTTCGAAGCCCTCGACTTCCGTCGCGCCATGAAAAAAGTCGATGCCGAATGGGGCCAAGATTGGTGGTTCCAAGTGTGGGGTCCCGATGAATTTTGCGATGACGGCATAGGCGAGCGCGACGACTGGGTGTTGCGCAGCGATGACAACTGGCACGGCTTTGGTAAGCTCGCGCCTAACTTCAATATGCTCGATCCGATCAAAGCCACTATTATCAACCCCGGCTTGTCGGTGAACGGCGAGTTCAGTGACACAGGTATTCCCGCGTCGATTGTGACCAAATACCTCGCGGAAAACGGCGTCATTATCGAGAAGTGCGGTCTCTACTCCTTCTTTATTATGTTCACCATCGGTATCACCAAAGGCCGTTGGAATACGCTGCTTACCGCGCTGCAGCAGTTCAAAGACGACTACGATAAAAACCAACCTATGTGGCGCATCATGCCGGAGTTCGCGCAGGCAAACCCGCGCTATGAACGTATGGGTTTGAAGGATTTGTGTCAGCAAATTCACGACTTCTATCGTCTTTACGATGTAGCGCGTTTGACCACAGAAATGTATCTGTCCGACATGCAACCGGCCATGAAACCTTCCGACGCTTTCGCCAAAATGGCGCACCGTGAAATTGAGCGCGTGCCCATTAACGAACTCGAAGGACGCATCACTTCCATTTTGTTAACGCCCTATCCTCCCGGTATTCCGCTGTTAATTCCCGGTGAACGCTTCAACAAAATCATCGTGGATTACCTGAAGTTCGCACGTGATTTCAACGAGAAGTTCCCCGGCTTCGAAACCGACGTACACGGTTTAGTAAAACGCGAAGTGGATGGCAAGAAAGACTATTTTGTGGACTGCGTACAGCAATAACCCGCAAGAGGTTACACACCCAAAAGCCACCCCATGCAAATGCGGTGGCTTTTTTGTCGGTGTTTAAGTGCTTCCATATCTTTTAGGTTAAAAACAATAAAATCCAATACTCTTAAATAGATGGCATTTGTCACCAAGTTTTCCTTAAGGGTTGTTTTTAGCTCTTTGTTCCCCCAGTTTGAGTAGGTTCGCTGTAATGCACACCCTTGTGTAACCTTTATCAATCTAGGAATTGTCATGCCCTCCTCCCATCACACTGCTCCGCAGAGTTTATCGCGTAAAACCATCTTAATTGATCTGCTTTACCCCTATCGCCTGCGCATGTTTTTCGCATTGGTGGCATTGGTGGTCGCGGCGGGTTCAGTGCTGTTGATTGGGCAGGGTTTGCGACAGGTAATTGATCGCGGCTTTAGCGGGGCCAATGCTCAGTTGCTCGATTACGCACTTTTAGGATTATTAGGTGTAATTTTGGTGATGTCGGTTGCTACCTATTGTCGCTTTTATTTGGTGTCCTGGCTGGGCGAGCGCATCACCGCCGATTTGCGCCGTAAAGTGTTCAGTCATCTATTAGGTTTATCGCCAGAATTTTTTGAGCAGAATCGTACTGGCGACGTGTTGTCGCGCCTGACCAATGACACCACGCAATTGGAAACCGTTATAGGCTCGAGCGTGTCCATGGCGCTGCGCAATATTCTGTTATTAATTGGCGGCATGGTGATGCTGGCGATTACCAGTTTGAAACTTACTGCGCTGGTCATGGCAGCGATTCCCTTGGTGCTGGTGCCCATTATTGTTTTTGGTCGCCGGCTTAAAAAATTAGCGCGCGCGAGCCAGGACTCAATTGCAGAAGTGGGCGCGTTTACCGATGAGGTAATTCATGAAATTCGCACGGTGCAGGCCTATGGGCATGAGCAGGACAGCAGCAGCGACTTTGGCGATCGCGTAGAGTCAACCTTTGCCAAGGGCGTTGCGCGGGTGAAGCAGCGCGCGCTCTTAATCGCGGCAGTTATTACGCTGGTATTCAGCGCCATCGCCTTAGTGCTATGGGTCGGCGGCCATGATGTGTTGGCGGGTACTTTAAGTGGCGGCGAGTTATCCGCGTTTATTTTTTACGCGGTAGTGGTCGCGGGTGCCATGGGCACCATTTCAGAAGTGATTGGCGAACTGCAGCGAGCAGCGGGTGCAACAGGGCGCTTAGTCGAGCTTTTAGCCACACCTTCAGCCATTGTATTGGCAGCACAACCGCAGCCCTTGCCGGTGCCCGCACGCGGCGCTCTGGTGCTGGAAGATGTGCGCTTTGCTTATCCCACGCGCTTAGATGCACCGATTTTTACAGGCTTTAATTTACAGGTCGCGCCGGGTGAAAAGGTAGCCTTGGTCGGCCCTTCGGGCGCGGGTAAAACAACACTCTTTCAATTGTTGCAGCGTTTTTATGATCCCCTTGCGGGACGCATTTTACTCGATGGTGTAGCCCTAACTCAGGCAGATTTAGCTGAAGTGCGCGCGCGCATCGCCTTAGTCCCGCAAGACCCTGTGATCTTCGCGGCGAGCCTGCGCGACAATGTGCGCTATGGTCGCCCCGACGCCAGCGATACCGAGGTGCTCGCCGCGTGCGAAGCCGCCTATGCCAGTGAATTTATAGAACAGTTGCCCGGCGGTTTGGACGCCTACCTCGGTGAACGCGGCGTGCGGTTATCCGGCGGGCAAAAACAACGTATCGCCATAGCGCGCGCAATCTTAGCGGATCGCCCAATCCTTTTATTAGACGAAGCCACCAGCGCCCTCGACTCCAACAGCGAACAAGTCGTGCAACGCGCGCTCGAACGACTCATGCAAAACCGCACCACCATCATGATCGCCCACCGCCTCTCAACGGTAATCAACGCCGATCGTATTTTGGTGCTGCAGCAAGGAAAAATCGTAGACCAAGGCACCCACAGCGAATTGCTGAACAACAGCGAACTTTACCAACAGCTAGCGCGCGTGCAATTTAATGTGCATGAGGGGTAAGACGGAATGCAACTTACAGGGTGTTTAGCGTGGGTTGTTAAGCATCTTGTAGAAACCAACCATATGGAAAACCGTAGCGCCAAACATTTAACAGCTCATTTGAATCTTGTATGTTCAAAATTTCCAGCTGTTTTTCCAGATAATACAATGCTCTGTCTTTTTCTTCGGAATCAAAACTGTCTAAGCAAGGCAGCGTGTTTTTAATAGCAATGAGAACGGCGGATTTTTTTGGGTTTGTTTTCACTGTTCTGACTATCATAGATAGTAATAAATTCGTTTTTTCTTGAGCTTCAATTCTTATTTGTTCGCTAGGAGCGCCAAAATATAACTCAAATGGTGCGGGTGTGAATTTCTTCTCATGCAGCAGTTTAGTCAATTCAAATGTCGTTGCATCTGAGATTGATAATGTTTGGTCATTTAAAGATGTTGGCCAAATGTAAAAGTATACGCCCGTCACGCCAAGTCCAATCAAGGTTGCTAGCAGCAAGATAGTGCTTAGAAAAATTTTAATAATAAGCTTTAACAATATATTTCCCTCATTAGCAAAAAATTTCTTGAGTTATTCTTCTCTTATTGAAATGTGAATGTTAATTGCCAATTTTTTCAGGTATATATTCTACGAATGTTGCCTTCACTCTTTCAGATAGCAACATATATGGCACCCAAATAGCGGCGCCAACTATTGCGCGAACTAAGTTTTTAATCGTATCAGAATCAAACATGTCTTCATCTGGCAATACAAAGGAACCAAGCCATGCATCTAGCGGTATAAAGACGAGCGAGATAGTTAAAATAAAAATATATAACTTAGGAAAAAGATAGTGCTTTATGAAATACAAAAATATTAAATAAACAGATGTCAGTACTATAAGTGAGTTATAGAGTAATTCACCTATTAAAAGCGGGCCCCACAGTGGGTGGTATGCCTCTCCGCCCGCTGTGGTTAATATTTCGAATGTTCCATCGGTGAAGATAGAGTAGTACATAGGTAAAAAATCATATGTTAACCGGAATGGAGAGACAACAACTCCAATGCCTACAAGTATTAGCCAGCCCTTTAAGCCTTTCAAATCATTTGTATCGCTCATTTTATTTCCTTTTTTATATGTGTTATGTTCCAAATATACGCGTTAGCGATGTAAGTATATGATCTAATCTAACCTTTAAATATTGAAAAAGTTATTGAGTATATGCGCGAGCTGATATTCATAACTATCTTCGTGAGAATACTGACAAAGGTATTACCAAAAAATTAGGAATTTTTAGTTTGCCCAGTTTTTTACATATTTAGGCGTTGGGATGCTGCCATTTTCGAATGGCAATGGCTCTCCGTGTTTAAGTGTTAATGGTAAAACGCCGGCCCAAACAGGCAAATTAAGATCTTCTTCTTTGTCGGCTGGAGTTGTGTTGCTAATTTTTGTTGCCGCCTCATCTAGTAAAATACGCAGTACACTCGTAGCCGCCAGTTCTTTTTTGTTGCCTGACCTGGCTTCGTCTTTACGACCTACAGCAATTTTCTCCATAAATTCATCAAGGGCATGCATCTTTTTTGAGTTTTCCTTTATTTCTTCAAATATGCCATATATTACAGCTGACCGATAGTTCATTGTATGGCTGAATGCTGACCGAGCAAGTACAAGACCATCAACATGTGTTATTGCAATTGATGTTTGAATTCCACTTAAAAGTTTCTTGGTTAAACGCCCACCATTTGAGCCATGAATATATAGATAGTTCTCAATACGCCAGCAAGCGGTTGGTATACAGTGAGTGCTCTCTCCATCATTAAAGGCAATATGACAAACATATGCCTCATCAATAATATCGTATAGCGATTTTTTCTCGTAATTTGCTAGTTCAGCAATGCGGCGAATTTTTGTACGAGAGGAAGATGCTGATGAATCCTTTGCGCTCATTTGGTTTCCTTAAATATGAAAGTTATGATGTTTTTTTATGTTGTGTCCCAGTGACCATTTTGCCCAGAATCAATGTGGCATCGTGAATTTTCAGCACCATAGGCCTAAACCCTATTTCAGTCAATAATTTGGCATTTCAAACACAAAAGACCGTCAGCAGGAAACTGGCCTTGATTCGTATTATTTTTTCCGCTATGTGAGTAAAGCGTTGACATATGTCAGGTCAAAACCATGCGTTTTGTGATGCTGCTGGGTTTGTGGCTTGGCTTATGATGGTATCTCGTTAATCTACTGAAGGAGTATTAATAGAATGAAACTTAATCTTATAGGGTCTGTTGCGGTGTTGAGTGCGCTTATGGTGAGTCAATTGACTATGGCTCACGATTTGCGCTTGCACATCGATAAAATAAAATCTAATAAGGGCGTGATGCTGGTTGCTTTGCATAATCAGCAAGAAAGTTATGATGCTAATACCCCCACCGTGGCGGCGAAAAAATTGGCGTTGAGTGGCGGGGAGTTGATCGTAGAGTTTGGCGACCTACCCGCAGGTACCTACGCGATTAAGCTGTATCAGGATGAAAACGAGAACGGCGTGATCGATAAGAGTTTTATGGGGATTCCCACAGAGGGTTACGGTTTTTCGAATAACGGCGGCGAGTATGGGCAGCCTAGTTTTAAAGAGGCGAGTTTTACCCTTGATAAAGATTTGCAGGTGGATATTCACCTGCGCTAAGCATCTTAGCGCTGGGGTTGTTGCAGTGGGAATACGCACATAAATACACTGCCGCGCCCCAGTTCACTGGTAATTTTTAATTCTGCTTCATGGCGCATGAGTACATGCTTCACAATTGCTAAGCCTAAGCCGGTGCCGCCGGTGCTGCTGTTACGGCTGGCATCCACGCGATAAAAACGCTCGGTTAAGCGCGGAATATGTTTGCTGTCTATACCTGGGCCGTTGTCACTGACTGAAATATAAAAGTGTTTTTGATCCTGCCAGAGCAGGATGTTGATCTTGCCTTCGTTCGGCGTGTATTTAATAGCGTTGATGACTAAATTAGAAAAAGCACTGTGCAATTCTTTTTCATTGCCGGGGTATAGCAGTGGCCGCGTGGTGTTGTTGCATACGAGGTTGAGAGTTTGATTTTTTTCTGCGCTGAGCACTTCTGCTTCACTTTTTACAACGGTGAGCAGTTGTTCGATGGTAATGGGTTTTTGGTTGTGCCCTGCTTCCGTTGTCTCTAGTTTTGAGAGCACTAATAAATCATTGATGAGCAGTGACATACGCTTGGCTTGCTGCAACATTTGTTGCAGCGGTTTGTTCCAGCTGGGCGTGGTGTTGTTGTCGGAGAGTGTTTCGACATAGCCATTGATGACGGTAAGCGGCGTGCGCAATTCGTGGGATACATTGGCCACGAAGTCTTGGCGCATCATTTCTAGGTTGTGCAATTGGGTGACATCGCGCACGACGATGAGCCGTTCATTTTTACCGAAGGTGGTAATTTGTAATTGCAAATAGCGCGAGGGAAAGCGCGGTGATGGCATTTCTAGCGGGTCTTCATATTTGCCGTCTTCAAAATAGCTGACAAATTTGGGGTGGCGAATAAAGTTAATAATCGATTGCCCCTGATCTTTTACATTGAGGGCGAACATACGGTGCGCAGCGGGGTTCCAAAAATCCAAATGGCCGCGCCAGTCGAGAATAATGATGCCGTCTTTTAAGGCGGAGCTGATTTCCTGCACGCGGTTGATCACGGCTTGCAGGTTTTCTTTCTCAAGCTGTTGATGGCGTTGCAGTTGGTAGATATTGTCAAAAATCGTACCCCAAATGCCGCTGGCCTCTGGGGGGTTTTCTTTGTTTTGAGTGAGCAGCCACTGATTAAGGCGGCGCATCTGCCAGAGCATGCCGCCAATGTAAATGGCGCAACCGAGCAAGAGTGTGAGCGCCAATTGGCCTATGACGAGGCCGAGCAGAGTGCAGGTGCCTATAACAATGAGAATGCGCTTGAGCTCAGCGCTGAAACCTTTTAACAGCAAAATTGCACGCCTCTGAAAATCTTACGACAGCAATCAGGCTTCGATGCGAGTGGAAAATCTATAGCCTGTGCCGCGTACGGTTTGCACCAAGTCTTCGTGGCCGTCAATGGTAAGCGCTTTGCGCAAGCGGCGGATATGAACATCCACGGTGCGCTCTTCGACATATACATTGCCGCCCCAGACATGGTCCAACAGTTGGCTGCGAGTATAAGCTCTTTCCTGATGGGTGAGAAAGAATTCAAGTAGGCGATATTCGGTGGGGCCCATATCGACAGACTGGTCATGGATGGTGACGCGGTGGCTTGAAGGATCGAGACACAGGCCTTGTACTATGATTGGCGCGGAGTTGATTTGCGGATCAGCGCGACGCAGCACGGCTTTAAGGCGTGCGACGAGTTCGCGCGGAGAGAAGGGCTTGGTGATGTAGTCGTCGGCACCTACTTCTAAACCTTGGATTTTGTTGTCTTCTTCGCCTTTGGCGGTGAGCATGATGATCGGGATATCAGCAGTCACTTCATCGCGCTTTAAGCGGCGCGCTAGTTCTATACCGCTGGTGCCGGGCATCATCCAGTCGAGCAAGATCAAATCGGGTTTGTTGTCGACGATGATGCTATGGGCATCCTGTGCATTGCTGGCTTCGGTGACCTGATATTCGGCCATCTCCAAGGCGACACGCAACATATCGCGAATTGCGGATTCATCATCAACTATCAGAATTTTACGGCCTGTCATATCGTTTCTGCCTGAAATAACCACGGGCGCGTACACGGTATGTGACGCTATTGTTGCAGCTTATTAAATAAGCTAAGTGTTACACATTTATGACAGAAAGATAATTTGTCTTGGTCGCGTGTTTAGCAATAAGCCCTATCGCAGCGCATAGTCAGTGACAATTCCTACAAAAACAATAAAGCCTACCCAGTTATTGTGCAGAAATGCCTTAAAACAGGCGGCTCGTACTCGAAAGCGAATTAGCCATTGTTGGTAGCCAAAAAGGCCTGCGACAGCAACCAAACTCCAGTAGTAATAAGCGCCTAGCTCAAAGCGATCACCTACTAACACTAAGGTGTAAAGGGTCATGAGTTGGAGTACGCCAGTGATGAAACGATCCTGTTCGCCAAAGAGAATCGCGGTGGATTTAACGCCAATTTTGAGGTCGTCGTCGCGGTCTACCATGGCGTAAAAGGTGTCGTATACCACTGTCCAGAGCACTACGGCTAAGTACACCAGCCAAACCCGTTGATCGAGCATGCCTGCTTCCGCAGCGTAGGCCATGGGGATGCCCCAGGCAAACGCGGCGCCGAGCACCATTTGCGGCAGGTGCGTGTGGCGTTTCATAAAGGGATAGCAGAAGGCGAGTATTAGGCCGCCGACGGAGAGCTTGATCGTAAAGGGGTCGGTAAAGAGCACTAAGCCAAATGCTAAGAGGCACAGGCCCGCAAATAAACCGAGGGCTTCGCGGCTGCTTACCGCGCCTGTCGCCAGTGGGCGATGTTGGGTGCGCTGCACGTGACCGTCGATCTTGCGATCGGCAAAGTCGTTGATGACACAGCCCGCGGAGCGCATCACCACTACCCCAAGGGTGAAGATGATCAAGTTTTTTAGGCTAGGCATGCCCTTGGCGGCGAGCCACAGGCTCCAGAGTGTTGGCCATAGCAGGAGCAAAATGCCTATAGGGCGGTCTAAGCGCATCAGCTGTGCGTAAATAGCTAACTTTTGTTGTAATACGGCCATTTTTGTAGAGGATGTCGGCGTTTTACGGATTTTTAAACGCTTAGTTTTTGAGGTGCTGAGTTGCGCTTTAGTTTGAGTGGGACTGGTTGTGGACAGTGTAGATAGCGAGTCTTCAGCACTCGTCGCGGCTGCTATTTTGGCGGCTTCGATAGTGGCTGGTACACTTGGTGTCGTTAGTTGCACAGCAGGTTTGGTCGCAACAGCTTGGTGCGCGACTGACGTGGCGGCAGCGGATTTAGTGGTGGCTGTAGATGCAGCTGTTTTAGACTTAGCTGCAGCAGGTGTGGAGGTTTTAGGCGCTGAGGCAACTGGCTTAGCATCGGCTGCTTTCGTCGTTTTTGCGGGCGCAGGCTTCTTGGGATTTGCCGCAGCAGGCTTTTTAGCGGTGCTTGCGGGCTGTTTTACTGGAGCCGCAGTTGTAGGTGCTGCTTTTTTGCGTACCACAGGTTTTTTGGCATTGGGTTTATCTCCAGCAGATGCGTCGACACTCGCGCCTTGAGGTGTTGGTTGGTCGTCGGCAGTTGTCATGATCCCTCTCAGGCCATTGGTCGTTGTTATTATGAATGGGCGATACGCGCGCAGAGCGCAGGCAAAAACACTTCACTCACCAGCAATGGTTTGGCAGCGAGATAGAAAATGGAGCGGCGCCCCCACAGTGGCTTAGTTAGCGCCAGCTCACTGGGAAAGTACTGATCCTGTGCGTTTATAGGTGCAACTGCAATAGGGCTGCGCGCTAATTGTGGCTGACTAAACAGAAATGCTCCCAGCGGGCTTTGATCTTGTTTGCGCAAATGGCGCAACTTGCCGGTAAGGCTGCGCAAGGGAAGCAGGCTGCGCGCAAAAATCCAAGCTTCGCCTTTGCCCCATAGAATGACTTCGCGGATTAAGCAGAGTTCTTGGCGCCCGATCCCCAGTGCGCCTTGTTCGTTGCGGCTGGCTTTACCCAAATACTGGCGTAATATTTCAACCTTGAATTGGCCCTGGCTTAAATCGACTAAGCGCGCTGTGAGTGAGCCCTTATCGGCCAACCAAGGGTAGAGCGCAGTGGGTGGACGCTGGCTGCGCGGCAGGCGCAGCAAGGGTTTCCAGCGAATAGCGGCGCGTGTGAGCGAGGAGTGCAACTGCGGCAAAAAACGATTCTCCAGAGAATTTTACTGGCTTTATAGGGCGGGCAGTTTACCAGCTTGGTTGTGGGTTGCTGTTAAAAATAGCGCCAAAGCTGCCCTTAGTGCTGCGACTAGAGGTAAACTCTGCGTTCAAACCGCTTATATAAGGTAATTATCATGCATAAAACTGACATTGTTGTCGCACTGGCCAACAGTACTGGGCTTGCTCCCGCTAAGGCTGATTTAGTTGTATCTGAATTTATTGAGCAAATTACCAGCGCCTTAGGTCGCGGTGAATCTGTCGCGCTCTTAGGTTTTGGATCATTCAACGTCAGCGAACGTGCCGCGCGCACGGGTCGTAATCCACAGACGGGTGCAGAAATCCAAATTGCTGCCTCTAAAAATGTAAGCTTTAAGGCCGGTAAAGCCTTGAAAGATGCGGTTAAGGGCAGCTAATACCCCTACGCTAGTGCTAGTACTCTAGAAAGTGCCCGCTTTGCGGCACTTTCTAGACCCTCTCAAAACGCATAATAATCAAAACACTGAGCGCTTACCTATGTCCTTAACCAGCAAAATTTTACTTGGCATGATTCTAGGCGTCTTCGTCGGTGTCGGTTTTAATATGGTTTTAGGGGGCGAGTCGCCAAGTCAGATTGGGCAATGGCTCAATATATTTGTCATTAACGGCTTGTTAGATGCGCTGGGCCAGATTTTCGTAGCTTCGCTTAAATTGCTGGTGGTGCCCCTCGTATTTGTGTCGCTGGTCTGTGGCGCAGCCTCTTTAGGTTCTAATAGCCGCATGGGTGCGCTCGCCTCTAAAACCCTCATTCTATATCTCATCACTACTGCTTTGGCGATTGCCTTGGCGATGTTTATGGCGGTGTTAATTCAACCCGGCGCTGGCGTTCACATGACGGCCGATGCGAGCTTTACGAGCCCTGCAGCCCCCTCGATTAAAGATACCTTTGTAAATATTTTCCCCAGCAATCCACTCAAGGCGATGGTGGAAGGCAATATGCTGCAGGTGATTGTTTTCGCCATTCTTTTTGGTGTTGCCATTTCTCATACAGGCGGCGAAACCGGGCGAAATATGCTGAACCTGTTTGAACACTTGAATTCCGTAGTGCTTAAAATGGTCATGCTGCTAATGCATTTTGCTCCCTATGGTGTGTTTTGTTTGTTAGCAAAACTGTTTGCCAGTTTGGGGGTGGGCGCTATTCTCGATTTGGCTAAGTATTTCTTTACGGTGTTGTTCGTGCTGCTTCTGCATGGTTTGGGTACCTACAGCCTGTTACTCAAACTTTTGAGCGGGTTAAGTCCGGTGATTTTCCTACGCAAAATGTGGAAGGTTATGGTGTTTGGGTTTAGTACCGCCTCCAGCAGTGCGACTTTGCCCATCAATATGCGCACCGTAGAGCAGGATTTGGGGGTGGATAAAAAGGTCGCCTCGTTCTCGATCCCCTTAGGCGCCACTATTAATATGGATGGCACTGCCATTATGCAGGGTGTGGCGACGGTATTTATCTCCCAAGCGTTTGGTATTGAGATTGGTTTAAGCGGCTATTTGCTGGTTATTCTCACCGCGACGCTCGCCTCTATAGGCACCGCTGGTGTACCCGGTGTGGGCTTGATTACCTTGGCCATGGTGTTGCAGCAGGTAGGCCTGCCGGTTGAGGGTATCGCCTTGATTATAGGCGTGGACCGACTGCTCGATATGGTGCGCACGGCGGTCAATTTAACCGGTGATGCCATGGTATCGGTAGTGGTGGCCAAGAGTGAGAAGCTGATCGATTTAGTGCGCTTTGCCGACACTACCCGCAATGCTGAAGTAGACCCTATAGCCCCTTAAGTGGGCGGGTCGAAAGCGCTACTTTTGAGGGGGGTGCTTGAGGGAGTTTAAAGCGGTGATTTGTGTGGGCCAAGGTGAAAGACAAAAGGCGTTGCTGATGGCGCCTGTTGTTGTGATGTTAATGTCGAGTGGGTTTTTCCCCTTTAAACTCGACCGGAATAGCTAAATTTTCCATTAGGCAGGGCCAGCGTTTAAGCTCCTTCTCCCAACCCCGACATTTGTGCAGGTTGATGTACTGCTGCACATTTTCTCCTTGGAAGCGGTGCTCATTGAGCAGTAACTCCGCCGAAAACAAGACTGCTTGATCCAGTTCGTTCGCAAAAGGCTCGCCGATTAATTCATGGGCGACTATGTTGGCCATGGTCATATCCATGGGGGCAAGGGGAATACCGCACTGGGCCATAAAGCGATCATTAACCTCTTCTAGCAGGCGATGGGCGAGATAGGCTTCGTCCAGCAGTGCTTCTAGTTGGCTGTGACCTTCAATAATACTGGGCGGGCTCATAAAATAATCGCTCGCTATTTTTAATAGCGGCTCCACATCAGCATAAATCCCCGCTTCTTTTGCCATGGCCCTAATCGCTTCAATAAAATCAGGCACATGCTTGATATAGCGCACCACAAAATCGGCCAAAAGCTTGGCCGCTTCAGCGTCGGGCAGTTTAATCGCTTGATGCAGGTACTTTTTCCGCAGCTCTAAAAACTGCAATAAATTACCTGAGGCGCCATCTTGCGCCTGCGCTTGCTCAATTAAGCTGCGAATCGGGTGGTCTTGGTCGCTCATTCGCGCTCTCATTAGGTCGAAATACATAGGCACCTTATTTGAGTCCTTGGTTAGGGGTAATCTTTCGGGTGCTTTAAAAGTAAACCATGAGGCTACAAATGCAAGTGAGTCTTAATACCAACTTTTTATAAGAAAAATGTAAAGTGCAGTTTCAGGCCTGAGGGATAATCAAATCTCAGGCCTGATATCCTTCAATGGGAGGGGTTTTAAAAGGCGCCAGATATTTTCAAGCGAATCGCATTGTCGAGATCGCCACTGAAATACTGTTGGAATTGCAGGCCCCAGTCGAGGCTGCCGAACGTCTGGCCTATACCCAACAGCCCATACACGCCGCCGTCAATATCAATCTTCTCGCTGTAGCAGTTGCTGCAGTTACTGATGCTGCGCTCTGATCCCAGTATGGCGCTGGCACCGCCGCGCACAGTGAAGAAGCTTAGGTTATCAGCGCCAAAGCGGTATTTGGGGCCGTATTCTGCAAAAAGCATCAAGCCACTGGCATCAGATTCTGAGTAACTTTCATTGCCCCAATAGCTTCTCACGTACTGAGCAAATTCGTCATTGTCGTTATAAAGCAAAATGCTGGCACCCAGTGAGAGGGTCATTTCGCTCTCGTTGGTATAACGTTCAGCGGCAAAGCCTATAGCGGTGGCGCCCTCGTCTATGCCTTGCAGCCATGCGGCTTCAGCGTCGATATTCACATGATCTATATGGCCGGACCAGCTCCATGCGCTCGTTGGAGCATTGGCGGCAGGGCGATTGGTGGGAGTGGCCGCCTGTGTTAGGGCGCTGCAGAGTGAAAGCGCCAAAAGGCTACTGGTGATGAGTTTATGCATGATGACATTTCCTTTTTAAGTAAGAGCTGAGTGTGTAGACATGTGTAAGTTAGATGCTCAAGCGTGCTGCGCGGCTTCAAACTGGATGCGTGGAGCTGATAAATACCGCTGTCGCTGTTCGACAAGGCGCGCAGTGTAACTGCTCCTCGGAAGAACTCGTTAATGAAGCATCGCGCCCTGAGTGAAATTCTGCGGGCTTGTCTCTGTACCAAAACTTAACAATTGCGCCTATAGCGCTCTGCTCAGTGAATTAGTCGCGCTATATCTATATAATTCCCGCTCATTTGTCGCCGCGCCGCGCGCTTGGCTTGTTGGAGCCCCTTGTATGTCTGAGCAAATTTCCGGGTCTGATCGTATCGCTCAGGTCACCCGCAACACTCTCGAAACCAAAATCAGTGTCAGCCTCAATTTGGATGGTACCGGCAAAGGTGTGTTTAACACGGGTGTTCCTTTCTTGGAGCACATGATGGATCAGATCGCCCGCCACGGGATGATCGATCTAGATGTGACCTGTGATGGCGATACCTATATCGATGATCACCACTCGGTGGAAGACATCGGTATCACCATCGGCCAAGCCATCGCGAAAGCTATTGGCGACAAAAAAGGTATTCGCCGCTACGGCCACGCTTATGTGCCATTGGATGAAGCTTTGTCGCGAGTAGTGATTGATTTTTCCGGTCGCCCTGGCTTGGTTATGCATATTCCCTTTACCCAAAAGCGCGTTGGCCAGTTCGATGTAGAGCTTTTTTGGGAGTTTTTCCAGGGCTTCGTTAACCACGCCGGTGTGACCCTGCATGTGGATAATTTGCGTGGCCACAATGCCCATCACCAGATTGAAACTGTGTTCAAAGCCTTCGGCCGCGCTTTGCGCATGGCGCTGGAAAAAGATCCGCGTATGGAAGGCATAATGCCCTCCACTAAGGGAAGCTTGTAATTCATGAGTGAAGCAGTAAACAAGCAGCAAACAGTCGCCGTAATAGACTACGGCATGGGCAATTTGCACTCGGTGGCGAGTGCCCTAAGTCATGTCGCCCCTGAACAACATGTGGTGGTAACTGCCGACCCCGCGGTAGTTGCGGCGGCGGATAGAGTGATATTCCCCGGTGTAGGCGCGATTCGAGACTGCATGGCTGAGATCAAACGATTGGGTTTTGATAAGTTGCTGCGGGAGCAAATCGCCACTGGCAAGCCAATATTGGGCATTTGCGTAGGCATGCAAGCGCTAATGACTCATAGCGAAGAAAACGGCGGCGTCGATTGCATTAATATCTTGCGCGGAAACGTACGCTTCTTCGGCGAAAACCACCGCGATGCTACAGGTGCGCACCTAAAAGTACCGCACATGGGCTGGAATCAGGTGCATCACAACGATCACCCACTCTGGGCGAATATCGAACAGGATGAGCGCTTTTATTTCGTGCACAGTTACTGCGTAATCGCCGAAGATACCAGCTTAGTCGCTGCGACTTGTGACTATGGTGTTGAGTTTCACGCAGCCTTGGCGCGCGATAATTTGTTCGCAGCGCAATTCCACCCCGAAAAGAGCCACACCGCAGGCTTGCAGTTGTTGAAGAATTTTTTGCACTGGGATGGCAAGGCCTGATCCCAGTTATTTGATATTAAAGAGATGATGTAATGCTAATTATTCCCGCGATTGATTTAAAAGACGGCCAATGTGTACGCCTTCGTCAAGGTTTGATGGATGATTCCACCGTTTTCTCCGACGATCCCGTCGCTATGGCGGCACAGTGGGTTGAGCAAGGCTGTCGTCGCTTGCACTTGGTGGATTTGAACGGTGCCTTTGAGGGCAAACCTATGAATGGCGGCGTAGTGACTGCTATCGCCAAGGCCTACCCTAATTTACCGATTCAAATTGGCGGCGGTATTCGCAGCGCGGAAACGATTGAGTACTACCTCAACGCCGGTGTGCAATATTTAATTATTGGTACCAAAGCGGTAAAAGAGCCGCAATTTGTCACCGATATGTGCAAGCAATTCCCTGGTCACATCATCGTTGGTCTCGACGCCAAAGATGGCTGGGTGGCGACCGATGGTTGGGCGGAAGTCTCGAATATTCAAGCGAGCGAACTGGCTAAGCGTTTCGAGCAAGACGGTGTAAGCAGTATTGTTTACACCGACATCGCCCGCGACGGCATGATGCAGGGCGTGAATGTACAGGCCACTGTCGCTATGGCGCAGGCGTCTAGTATCCCCATTATTGCCTCCGGTGGTGTCACCAATATGGACGATATCATCGCCCTAAAAGCGGAGGCCCATAAAGGTATTTGCGGTGCTATTACGGGCCGTGCTATTTACGAAGGCACACTCACCATGGCAGAGGCGCAAGCTTACTGTGATGCTAACTAAGCCATCACAATTTATGTGTTGATAGTCGGCAATATGGCCAACATGGTTGTGTTGGGGTTCGTACCTCACCGCCAACCTACGAAACCACCTGATTTAAGTTTGGATACGAGACTTTAAGCTTATGGCTCTCGCAAAACGTATTATTCCCTGCCTCGATGTCGACAATGGTCGCGTGGTTAAAGGCGTACAGTTTTTGGATATCCGCGATGCGGGTGATCCGGTGGAGATCGCCAAGCGCTATAACATGGAAGGGGCGGATGAGATTACCTTTCTCGATATCACTGCTACCCATGAAGGCCGCGATACCACCGTGCATACGGTCGAAAAGATTGCGAGCGAGGTATTTATACCGCTTACCGTCGGTGGCGGCATTCGTACTGTGGAAGATATTCGCACCATGTTGAATGCTGGCGCCGATAAAGTAGGTATCAACTCGGCGGCTATCTTTAATCCGGATTTCGTAAAAGCCGCCTCTGATCGCTTCGGCGCTCAGTGCATAGTCGTGGCGATTGACGCTAAAAAAGTAAGCCAGCCGGGTGAAGTGCCGCGCTGGGAGATATTCACCCACGGCGGACGTAAACCTACCGGCATCAATGCCGTTGAATGGGCGATTCGCATGGCGGAATACGGGGCAGGGGAAATTTTGCTCACCAGTATGGATGGCGATGGCACTAAAAAGGGCTATGACTTAGAGGTAACCCGTGCAATCAGCGATGCCGTACCTATCCCGGTAATAGCCTCAGGTGGCGTGGGCAACCTTCAGCATTTGTGTGACGGTGTAACCCAGGGGCGCGCTGATGCGGTATTGGCGGCGAGTATTTTTCACTTTCGCGAATACACAGTACCGCAGGCTAAAGCCTTTATGCGTGAGCAAGGTATTGAAGTGCGCTTGTAGCAGCACTGTATCGAGTTAAAAAAAGGGCGCTCTTAGAGCGCCCTTTTTCGTTTTACTGACATCAACGTTTTTAATTAAAGTGTTAGCTATTACTGAGTGTTTTACAGGCCCCATTTTGTTTACATTCGCACTATGCCGAGTAAAGTAAAAACCGGCAAGCTTACTTTATGAGAGCTGCGCGAAAGATCCTGCACGGTCTAATGTCTTAATTCAGGCCGCGCGATACTGCTTTAGCAGGTCGGATACTCTTGGCTCTGAGGCGGAAATAAATTCAACAAAATCACAGACACCCACCTCGGCTTCTGCAAGGCTATCAAATGGGCCTATGTCTACACCTTCGCGAGTCGTGTAGTACCAGTAGCCTTCCTTTTGTAGATAACGGCCGTGACGTTGAGGGACAGAACCTTGTTCGCCGTTTCTGTTTGCTGAAATCATAATGAGCTCCTCTATTACTGCTTAAATAAGCTTTCCTTAAAAAGTATTGGGTAGATTAAAAATCGTCCACAGCAATTATAGGCACTTAAAGACAAGTATCGCTAGATTTAGTTGGACTAGTTTGGCTCATTTTTTATAACCGATTGTTTAAATATGGGTGTTTTGGCTATAAATTGAAAGGATGTGTAATAGCCTGTAATGAAAAAGGATCAATCGGCAGCTTGATGCTAAGCCACAGCCAAGGTGGCGGGGCGGGACAGCTGGCTGTTTTTTCCGCCGCAGCCAAGTGGGGGAAGGTGTTATGCATCAGCGCTGATGCGCTCACAAGTTCAACCTTGTACATCAGTAATAGCTCAGGTAAGTCTTGGAGTACCGCTAAGGTTTCTGGGTAAGGGTGGCCAATGGCTATGGTGGCACCATTTTTACGGGCTAGCTGCATGGCTTTAATCAGTTGGGCGCGAATGACTTGTTGATTGCGTTCATCGTCGAGAAAAATATCGCGTTTACGGCTTGGTAGTTGGATGCGCTCTGCCATGTGCAGCGCTTGGGTTCCTGCGCTGGTGCGACTGTCGACAAAATAGAGCCGCTGCGCTTTCAGTTCTTCCATCAACCAGCTCATGGGCTCAGCCTGCTCTGTTAGTTGGCTGCCCATATGATTATTAAGCCCGCGCACATAGGGAATATTGGCGAGATCACGGCGTAAGATCGCGAGAAATTCAGTTTTTTGCATGCCGTCTAGCAGTGCGCCAGGGCCGAGCGCGAGCTTGCGCTTGTTGCTCATGGGGGCGTGGAGCATGATTTCTTTACCGTGCTGGTGGGCGTATTCCGCAAGGCTTTGGGCGTGAGGGGTGAAGGGTAAAATGGCGACAGTGATGGCGCCAGGCAGCTGGAGGCTGCGGCGCCCTAATTCAAGGTTGTAACCTAAGTCATCGATAATAATGGCTAGCTTAGCCTGGGCGAAACTGCTGCTGGCGAGCGACCAGAGGACAACAATAAGCAGCAGGCGCAGCAACTGAAGGTTGCCTATTGATCACTTGGAAGATTGGGTCGCAGCTGAATATCGGGTGCGACTTGAGGTGGGCTCAGGGTAGCTGAGGCCGCATCTGTTTTGATGGGCGAGCTGGCGATAAATATCGCCAAGCCTTTGAGCAAATTCAATGCTTCGTGCAGTTGGTTGTCTTCTTTTAACAGTTCGGCACTGGTGATGCGATTTTGCTTACGGGTGTTGCTATTGCTCTCTTTGCCACCTTTTTTATTGTTCAGATGCCCCGCTAAATCAGCTTCAGTCGTGCGAATACTGCTCGGTAACTCAGTGACCTGTGCATGCTCGACCTCTACATCTGGCTCAATACCTTGGGCCTGAATCGAGCGGCCATTAGGCGTGTAGTAGAGCGCGGTGGTGAGCTTAATGGCGCGATCATTGGTAATAGGAATGACTGATTGCACGGAACCCTTGCCGAAACTACGTGTGCCCATGATGACGCCGCGCTTATGATCTTGCAGTGCGCCAGCGACGATTTCAGACGCAGAAGCAGAGCCGTCATTAATCAAAACCACGAGAGGTAGCCCCTGTGTTAAGTCGCCTGCCTCGGCGTTGTAGTTAACATTGCTATTGTCGAGACGTCCTTGGGTGTAAACCACGAGGCCGCCATCGAGAAAGACATCGGCCACTTCGACTGAAGCTTGCAATACACCGCCAGGGTTATTGCGCAAATCGAGAATCACACCTTTGGTATCGGGGTTTTTACTGAGTTGATCACGTAATTTTTTACGCAGGTCAGTGCCGCTATCTATTTGAAATTGTGCGATGCGAATGTAGAAATAATCGCTGTCGAGTACGCGTGTGCGCACGCTCTGCAATTTGATAATGTCGCGCTCCAATTCAAACTCTATGGGCTGATCTACATTGGGGCGCATGACCGTAATTTTAATTTTGCTGCCTTTAGGACCGCGCATCATATTGACGGCTTTGGTTAGGTCCATGCCTTTTAGGGCGAGGTCATCAATACGAATAATGATGTCGCCTGATTTAATGCCGGCACGTGCAGATGGGGTGTCATCTATGGGGGTGACAATCTTAACGTAGCCTTCATCGAGGCTTACTTCCAAACCAACACCGCCAAACTCGCCTGAGGTATTAGCTTGTAAGTCTGCAAAGTCGTCTTTATCTAAATAAGCGGAGTGCGGGTCCAATTCCGAAATCATGCCTTTAATCGCATACTCCAACAACTGTGCATCGCTCACTTCTTCCACATAGCCATTGCGCACATGATCATAGACGCGGGTAAAGGTGCGCAGATCTTCCAGTGGCAGTAAGCCTGGGTCTTTCGCGGCTTTCTTCTCAAGTGCGAAACTGGTGTGTGCGCCGCTCGCAAGTGCCAGCGTTAGCACAGTGGCTAGGGCGAAAAAAGGTTTTGGCGAAGCGAAAAGCATGTTGTCTCCGATAGACAAAAAAGCAAAATTAAAACTGCAGTGCAGTGCGCACAGAGTGCACGATTATTTTTAGGCTTACCAGTGAGATGTGCAGATTTCTTGCGATCTGATTCACTCTGGGCATTTTTTGGTAGTGTGGTGCTGGGCCAATCGGTTTTTAGGCTGTTTTTTCAATGGTCAACTGCGTGCGAGCCAGAGGCTTGGATCAATCGGTTTACCTTGGTAGCGAATTTCAAAATAGAGCCCCGCATCAGTTTGGCCGCCCGAATTGCCAACGCGCGCTATGGCTTCACCTGCTTGTACTGGGTCACCGGCTTTTTTCAGTAAATTTTGATTGTGGGCGTAAAGGCTTAAATAGCCTTCACCGTGATCGACAATGACCAAGAGGCCGTGACCGCCAAAATAATCGGCAAATACAACGCGCCCGTGATGCACCGCGACAACTTCATTGCCCATGGCGGCGGCTATAACGACACCGCTCCAATTCATTTGGCCCGCGATCCGTGCGCTGCCGTAGCGATGAATCAAGCTGCCCCGTGTTGGCCAAGGCAAGCGCCCTTTGCGCACCGAAAATTTCTCGCCGCCCTTGGGGAGCGGGACATAGGCGGGAGAGTTAATGGCGTTGGTATTGGCGACTGAGCGAGTAACGCGATCGAGCAGGGCTTGTAGGCGGCGGTGGTCTTCGGTGAGTTGTTGTAGTTCCTGATGTTTGCTTTTGACGACTTGATTAACTTTGGCGAGGGCTTGTTGGCGGGTGTTGTGCTGCTGTTTCAAGCTCTGTCGCTGTTGATCCAGCTGGCTTTGCATCTGCGCTAACTCAAGCGTTTTTTTTTCTATTGCAGGTGTCAGAGCATCGATACGGGTAATGGTATCGAGGAAGGTTTGCATTTTGGCGCTGTGTGCCTGCATAAAATAACTGTGGTATTTCATCATGCGCGCCATCTGATCGGGCGCTTGTTGGTTGAGTAATACTTTGGCTTCGCTTTGCTCGCCAAGTTTGTAGGCTGCGACAATTTGCGTGGCAATTTCAGCTTGTTGTTGTTTTTGCTGCTGCTCAAGGGAGCTGCGTTCGTTATTGAGTTTTTTTAATTCTTGATTTTGGTTTTGCAGCTCTTTTTGGATTTTATTGGCTTTCTTTTGCAGGTCGCCAATAGCTGTTTCGGATTTTTGTAAGTCTTTCTGCAAGGTCGAGCGGGTGCCTTGCACTTTTTGTAATTCTTTTTGAAGTGCGGCGATTTCCTTTTGCAGCTGTTCCATATCCGCTTTTTCGTCAGCCCAAACGCTACCAACAGTACAGCACAACAGCAGTGCTGCGCACGCGAGGGAGTAAATGCCACGAGGGCGGACAAGTAAGCAAGAACGCATCATGGTATAGGGCTGCATAGCAAAAATCGGTTAAATAAATGTACGAAGCTGTTGAGTACCTACGCGGGTACAGCTACCCGCGTAGGTTGAGCCTCAAGTTTAGCTGAGGGTGATCAGATTTCTACCGGTCATTTCAGCAGGCTGGGGAATGTTCATCAAATGCAGCATAGTGGGTGCTACATCTGCCAGAGAACCACCTGCCGCAATAGTACCCTTGCGGCTACTGCAGAAAATAAACGGCACCGGTAAGGTTGAGTGCTGGGTATTTGCCTGCCCTGATTCCTCGTCAAACATTTCTTCCACATTGCCGTGATCGGCCGTGATCAGCGCTTCGCCGCCCACTTTTTCAACGGCGGCTAATACGCGACCCAAGCAAATATCGATGGCTTCTACCGCTTTGGTGGCGGCTTCCATAATGCCGGAGTGGCCGACCATATCGCAGTTGGCGTAGTTGCAGATGATGGCATCGTATTTACCCGACTCAATCGCTTCAACAAGTTTATCCGTCACAATTGGCGCATTCATTTCGGGCTGTAAATCATAGGTAGCCACTTGAGGTGAAGGCACCAAAATACGATCTTCGCCTTCATAAACTGTCTCATTACCGCTGTTGAAGAAGAAGGTAACGTGAGCGTATTTCTCGGTTTCAGCAATGCGCAACTGAGTTTTACCGAGTTGCGAAATGTAATCGCCAAAGGAGTTGGTGAGGCTGGCGGGCGGAAATGCGATAGGCGCATGTATCGACGACGCGTATTCAGTCGTTTGCACAAAGTGCGCAATATGAGGGTGCAGTTCGCGCTCAAAACCATCAAAGTCGGCGCTGATTAAGGCGTTGGTGATTTCGCGCGCGCGGTCAGGGCGGAAGTTCATGAAAATCACTGAGTCACCATCGTTAATGGTGGCCACTTCTTCGTCTTCGCCGCAGATGACCGTGGCTTTTACGAACTCATCGTTTTCATCGCGTGCATAGGCGGCTGCCAAGCCCTCAACGGCGGTGAGCGCATCAAAATCGGCATCGCCGGTAACCATTACATCGTAGCAAGCCTTAACGCGATCCCAGCGGTTATCGCGATCGAGCGCAAAGTAGCGGCCAATAATAGAGGCTACGCGGCCAGCGCCTAACTCTTTGAACAGGTCTTGCGCTTTTTGCAGGGACTTTTCTGCACTTCGTGGTGCGGTATCGCGGCCATCTAAAAAGGCGTGTAGATAAACTTCTTTTGCGCCGCGTTCTACCGCCATCTTCATCATGGCGTAGATGTGTTCTTCATGACTGTGAACACCACCTTCAGACAGCAAGCCCAAAATGTGGACTGCTTTGCCGCTGGCAATAGCGCTATCTATAGCAGTCACATAAACAGGGTTGGTAAAGAAATCGCCATCGCTAATCGCTTTGTTAATACGGGTGAAATTTTGGTATACCACTCGGCCAGCACCAAGGGTCATGTGACCTACTTCAGAGTTGCCCATTTGCCCTTCAGGCAAGCCTACGGCCATACCCGAGGTCTCGATTAAACTTTTAGGGTTGTTGGCCCAAAGCTTATCAAACACGGGTTTATGAGCAGCGGCAATAGCGTTGTATTTGGTTTTTTCAGAGTAGCCATAGCCATCCAAAATCAGCAGAACTACGGGTTTTTTCATTGCGGTCATAGAGCTTCGCTTCTGGTTAGGTGAATGGAGATGCGGGCTTGGCTATTGCGCCTACCCAGCGCTTAAAGCGGGTTGCGCTTAGCCTAAAGGCTGCGCGCGAATGGAGGCCATTCTAACGGGTTACAAGACACAACTCTATGCGCAGGCGTGAATATAGCGCTGCAGAGCGGTAGTTTGGCGTCATTGGTGTATACTGCGCGCGCCTTTTTAACAGTATTACCGCTGTATTAGGCCGCTGTTACAGTGCGCTGGGGGACGTTGAGTGAATGCAATGCATGAGCAACGAGTAATACGAGTAAATAGACGCGAGATAAAATTAGCGTGACTATTGAAAAAATAGCGACAGCCCCCACGTCTGTAGCAGTCTACGCAACGGCCTTGGCAAGTTGCCCCCTAGAGGTAAGTCAATCTATCGATTTACCGCAAACCAAGAGTTTTGAATTTTTAAAAGGCTAATGCTGTGGATTTTTCTAACCTGTTTAATTTTATTGCCCATGAGTGGGTGCTAGTCGCCACACTGGTTGTGCTGATTTACGTCTACATGTGGCGCGAGCGCATTAAAAGTGGCCGTCTATTATCGCCGCACGAAGTGACCCAATTGGTCAATCAGGGCGAGTCTTTGGTGATTGATCTACGCGATGCGGCAGATTACAAAGCGGGCCACATAGTAAACTCTATTAATATTGCCTACACCAAGCTTACTACTGACTCAACGCCGGTCGCGGAACACAAAGCTAAAACGCTGATTTTGGTTGATAAAATGGGGCAGCACGCGGGCACCGTTGGCCGCAAGTTAGGCAAAGAAGGCTTTACGGTTTGCCGTTTAAATGGTGGTATCGCCGAGTGGAAAGCGCAGACGCTACCGCTCATTAAAGGTAAGTAATACCCAACGCATTGGAGTTTTTATGGCGCGCGTTCTAATGTACACCACGGCAATTTGCCCCTACTGTAACAATGCAAAAAAATTGTTGGCGCAGAAGGGCGTGACTGTGGAGGAATTGCGCATAGATCGCGAGCCGCAGTTGCGTCAAGAGATGATGGATAAAAGCGGGCAGCGCACTGTGCCACAAATTTGGATAGGCGCAACCCATGTGGGTGGTTTTACCGATTTGTGGGATTTGGATCGCGCTGGCAAGTTGGACCCGCTCCTCGCTCAGGCTGAATAGGTTAACAAGGCAGAATGCTGCTACTAGCGGAAGCAAGCGCACTTGCTTCCGAACACATTTTTTAACTGAAAAATAAACGAGAGAACTATGTCTGAAGAAACTCAACCACAAGCTGCCGAGCAGGCTGCTGGCCCTGTATTCGCCATTCAACGCATTTTTTTGAAGGATATCTCCTTTGAAACCCCTATGGGTGTTGAAGCGTTTACCAAGCAATTTCAACCCGCTATTCAACAAGACCTCAATGTTCAGGTGACGCCAGTTGAGCCAGGTATGTTTGAAGTGGTGCTGTTGCTCACTATCACCGCACGCATGGAAAACCGTGTCGTGTTCTTGATTGAAGTAAAACAAGCGGGCTTGTTCCAAATTACCGGTATTGAAGGCCCTGCGGTAACGCAGCTGATCAACACCGCATGCCCACAAATATTGTTTCCTTATGCGCGTGAAGCGGTAGACAGTATTCTCGGTCGCGGCAGCTTCCCTCCCCTGATGTTGGCGCCGATTAACTTCGACGCAGTATTTGCACAGGCGATGGAATCCGCGAGCCAGCAAGCCGCCGCAGAGCCAGCGACTGAAACCTTGAACTAAGTCGCGTCTCAATATTGCCGATGTCGTTATTGAATCGCGCACGAAAAAAAGCAGCCCTTTTGGGCTGCTTTTTTTTGCCTATTTTTTGTGTAAATTTTCAGGTGTACCTATAACAGGCGTACCCATTGACAGCTGATCTGCGTAATATCGCCGTCAGAGATGGTTTGTAATATGGTGAAAGTCTTGCATAATCAAGACCTACCCTCAGACAGTGAGCTTTTATGTTTAATCTTTCCGCCCGCATTAATCCCAAAGCCACTCACATAGCCGCTATAGATCTCGGCTCCAACAGTTTCCACATGATAATTGCGCGCTGGGACAAGGGCCAGATCACCTTGTTGGATCGTCTGCGCGAACCCGTGCGCTTAGGATTTGGATTGCAGGAAGATGGAAGCTTAACGGAAGAGGCGCGCGAGCGAGCACTCAGCTGTTTAGAGCGCTTCGGCGAATGTTTGCGCGGATATCCTGCGCGCAGTGTGCGTATAGTCGGCACCAAAACATTGCGCAGCGTGAGCGATTCACGCCAGTTTTTGGCTGATGCTGAAGCGCGTTTAGGGAGCCCCGTAGAGATCATCTCGGGCGATGAAGAGGCGCGTCTTATTTATCTCGGCGTCGCACAATGCATTGCACCCACTAAGGGCAAACGCATATTAATGGACATAGGCGGCGGCAGCACGGAAGTCATCGTCGGCGAAGGCATGAAGCCCATTGTTAAAGAAAGCCTCAGCATGGGCTGCATCGCTATTACCAAACGTTTTTTTGGTGAGGGCAAGGTTACTGAAAAGCTCGTTACTAAAGCGCTCATTGCCTGCTTGCAAGAATTAGAGCCAGTGCGCGACGAATTTATTGCGCTCGGTTGGCAGGAAGTTTTAGGTGCCTCGGGCACTATTAAAGCCGTCGCGAAGGTTTGTGCAGCGCAAGGTTGGAGCGATGGCACCATCACCCTGAAATTGCTTGAAAAAATTATTGCTCTTTATCTCAAAGAGGGTGAAGTTGGTATAAAGCTCGATGGTTTGTCTGAAGATCGCCAGCCAGTATTTCTCGGTGGCGTTATCGTTTTGAGCGCTTTGTTCGATGGGCTCGGCTTAGAAAAAATGATTGCCGCCGATTGGGCGCTGCGTGAAGGTTTGTTATTTGATTTAAAAGGGCGAATGGAGAATCTCGATATTCGCCAAGCCAGTGTTGATGCACTCGCGGAGCGCTTTCACGTTAATATGGAAAAAGCAGTCGCGGTAGAAAAAACGGCGCTCTATCTCTTGGCGCAAACCGCCGAACGCTGGGATTTACAAGTAGACGATGCCAGTAAACTACTCGGCTGGGCTGCGCGTCTTTATCCTGTAGGGCTCGACATAGCGCACAACGATTATCACAAGCACAGTGCTTATGTAGTCGAACACGTCAACCTCGCTGGCTGTTCACGTGCGGAGCAAACGCAACTCGCGGCTTTGGTACTCGCGCATCGCAAACGTTTCCCCACAAAATATTTCCCCATGGACAGTACTGACTTAGTGCGCCTTGCCTTACTGCTCCGCTTAGCGATTATTTTCCATCGCGGTCGTATTCAAGCACAGCTGCCTGAAATCAACCTAAGCGTAAAAGGTGCCGACATAAAACTTAAACTTCCTGCGTCTTGGCTCGAAGCTCACCCGCTTACGCAAGCTGATCTTGATACGGAGCAGCGTTACATGAACGACATAGGTTATGTGTTAGAACTAGGGAATCTCTGAAATAAGGCGGCTTCTGGTTTGCAGATGCCATGTAGTAAATTGAAAATAATCATGAGGAAAACCAATGAAATTAGAATCAATTGCGTTACATGAAGGTTATAAGTCTGAACAAACCACGAAAGCTGCTGCTGTCCCTATTTATCAAACAACCTCTTATACCTTTGATGACACGCAACACGGCGCAGATTTATTTGACCTTAAAGTACAGGGCAATATCTACACGCGCATTATGAATCCCACGACCGACGTATTGGAAAAACGTATAGCCGCAATGGAAGGTGGTATTGCGGCGCTGTGTGTTTCTTCCGGTATGGCCGCAATCACTTACGCACTGCAATGCATCTGTGAGGCAGGCGATAATATTGTCAGCACCAGCCAGCTCTATGGCGGCACCTACAATTTATTTGCCCATGCATTGCCGAGACAAGGTATTGAAACACGCATGGTGTCTTACGACGATTTTGAGGGATTCGAAACAGCGATTGATGCAAAAACAAAAGCGCTATTTTGCGAGTCGATTGGTAATCCTGCTGGCAATGTAGTGGATATTGTTCGCTTGGCAGAAATTGCTCATAAGCATGGTGTTCCCCTGATTGTTGATAATACTGTTGCGACACCCTATTTGTGCCGCCCCTTTGAGCTGGGCGCCGATATAGTTGTGCACTCGCTCACTAAGTACATTGGTGGTCACGGCACCTCCATTGGCGGTGCTATTGTTGATTCAGGAAAGTTTGATTGGGTTGCAAATAAAGCGCGCTTCCCCGTGCTGAATGAGCCAGACCCTGCCTATCACGGCGTGGTATACACAGAAGCTTTGGGTGCGGCGGCTTATATAGGTCGCTGCCGTGTTGGCCCCTTAAGAAATACGGGCGCGGCAATATCGCCCATGAATTCCTTTCAGATTTTACAGGGGCTCGAAACGCTTGGTTTGCGCATGGATCGCCACTGCGAAAATGCTGAAAAGCTTGCCGCGTATTTGCAGCAGCATACTAAGGTCGCGTGGGTAAAATATGCAGCACTACCGAATAGTCCTTATCATGAAAACTGCAAAAAAATTACCTCTGGTAAGGCGTCTGGTATTTTGAGTTTTGGAATTGTAGGGGGGATAGAATCTGCAACTCGGTTTATTGATTCCCTCGAGATGATTTTACGTTTGGTCAATATCGGTGATGCAAAATCTCTAGCCTGTCATCCTGCCTCGACCACGCATCGCCAATTAAACGATAAAGAACTCGCTGCTGCAGGTGTAAGTTCTGATCTCATAAGAATATCGGTGGGTATTGAACATATCGACGATATTATCGCCGATGTGAGCCAAGCTCTCGATAAAGCTTAGCGACAACGCGCGAATTTGCAGCCTTGCAATATCAATGTTCGAGCGGGCGTTCTGTCCGTTTTCCCTATCGATTTTTTGTTACAACACGAGCGAGCCCTGATAGTGTCAGGGCTCAGATCCTTGCATTTTCTTCAATGGCTATTTCGCTGCCGACTAATTAAGGTTTGACCTTAATGGCTAATCATCCACGGGCGCATAGAGGGAAACATTTTATTGCCCTCAGCCGTGAACATCAGTGCTGATTTACGAATTGGTTTATCACCACAGCCGCAGCCTTTGCCGTGCTTGTGTTCGCGTCGCGCCTTTTGCTCTGCACGATAATCAGGGGTAGAAAATATAGGCGCATTCATGGCTTTTTCATTGTGTGCATGGGCCGCGCGATTTTCTTTTTTCATATCCAAAAATTCCGGCGCGATCATAATCACGCGGGCACATAATTTTGCGCATTCGGGGCAAGCTTTAGGTTCGCTAGAATCATCCATCGCCGCCAAGTCAAAAAACAAGCCATGGTCTGCGCATTTGTAGTCATATACAGGCATGGAAATCTCCACAATAAATTATCAAATTGGTAGAGCGGGTGCATTACAACCCGCCACCTATGGGTGAATGTAAAGTGGCCTGTTCAACCAAGCCACCCTACAAGCAAGCACTGCTATTTTCTCAGCGTTTACTTATCCTTGGACAAGGGCACATCAAACCCTGGGGTGACTTTTTTAGTGGGCCCTTCAGCAGAGGGGTTAATGTCGAAGTCGAAGATACCTGTCGGCAGCCATAGAGTTGCACAGGCGTTGGGAATATCTACCACGCCGGAGATATGCCCCTGCACCGGCGCGCACCCAAGAATGGAGTAAGCCTGCGCTTTGGTGTAACCGAATTTGGTGAGGTAATTAATCGCGTTCAAACAAGCTTGGCGGTAGGCAACATGCACATCCAAGTAATGTTGTTGACCATATTCATCTACCGAGATGCCTTCAAAGATTAAATAGTCATCGTATTTAGGCGCTATAGGGCTAGGTTTAAAGATAGGGTTCTTAATGGCGTATTTGCTCATGCCGCCTTTTATCAAATTCACCCGCAGGTGAATCCAGCCGGCCATTTCGATAGCGCCACAAAAGGTAATTTCACCATCGCCTTGACTAAAGTGCAAATCGCCTACCGACAGGCCGCCGCCTTTAACATATACGGGGAAATAAATTTTAGAGCCGCGCGATAAATCTTTAATGTCGCAGTTGCCGCCGTGTTCGCGCGGGGGAACAGTGCGCGCACCTTCTGCTGCAGCCTCTTTAGCCGCATCGGGCTTCATCTTGCCCATGTGGGCGGTTTCAGCGTAGGGTAAGGTAGCAAGTGCGGGCACGCGCTCAGGTTCGGTGTCGTAGAGTTCTTTCTCGCGCTTATTCCACTCTTCCAACATTTCTTTTGAGGGCAAGCAACCAATAAGCCCTGGGTGAATCAAGCCCGCAAATTCCACATTGGGAATATGACGCGACTTGGTAAACATCCCCTTAAAATCCCAAATAGATTTTTGCGCTTCAGGAAAATGCTCGGTTAAAAACCCACCGCCATTTTGTTTGGAAAAGAAACCATTAAAACCCCACTGGCTCTCTTCAAAGGCGCCAATGTCGAGAATATCAACCACGAGTAAATCACCCGGTTCTGCGCCTTCAATGCCGACAGGGCCAGACAGAAAGTGAACCTGCGACAAATCTACATCGCGCACATCGTCGGCGCAGTCATTGTTGGCAATCTGCCCGCCCGTCCAGTCGTAACATTCAATAATAAAATCGTCGCCGGGCTTAACCGTCGCCGCCATAGGAATATCAGGGTGCCAGCGGTTATGAATATTTTCATTATCGTAGGGCGATGTTTTTAGATCTACTTTGATAATTGTTTCAGTCATGGGGTTGGCTCCTGAGGCTAAGATCAATAAGTGTGTATTTACTTGACCATCTCAGTATCCCGCGCACCCTTTTAACCAACAATACGACAAATGGCCCGCGCACCTACGCTATTTGACGTATAGACAGGGGAAGAATACCAAACATTAGGATTTGTTTATTAAGGTGAGAAAAATTAAGGCGCCACAGTATTTAACTTTTGAGTTGATTGGGGCCTTCAACTTTCTTGCTATAAATGTGTGTAGGTCGTGCCTTAGCCCGAAAGTGTGTAGGGGGTCCAGCGCAGCTTATGTGTTTGTTAGGTAATTATTTTGTAAGCTGCAACGGCATCCAATAACTGCCGTCAAAAACTAATTCACCTTCAACCGGAACAGATGGACAGCAAAGAGCATCTTTTTCAAAATCAAATTCGCGTGCCGAATAGTAAATTTTCCCATTTTTGATTGAGATACCCGTTATTGTTTGTGGAAAGTCTTGTGAGGTTTGAGTCGGTGTGGAATATTTAGGGTTAACAAATATACGTCTAGGGTGTGATTGATCGAAGTTAGTAAGAACTAAAAAATAAGGTCGGCTCATTGCGGAACCATCAGAACAACCTAAATCTAATGAATATACAGCAAGGTAAGAGCTTTCTTCCCAGTCTTTTAATTCAACCACACTCTCCTTTCCCATGTGGAACGCGCAACCAAAAGTTAGTGCAAATTGTTCTACAATACTAGGTATGTTTTCTTCGCCAATATACTTTTCTTTTTGGTATTGAAGCGCAAACTGTTTATCCTCTTCTTCAGGCGTAGCAATAACATTCAGGCTGAAAAGCATAAAAATAATTAATATACTAATATGTGCTTTCATGTGTTTACCTCACGGTTTATTCAACAGCCTAAACCGTATTCCTCCAAAAGCTAAAAAACAAAGGCAATAAAATATTTAAAAACAAGGGGTTATCCTATCACTAAAGATATAAATATAGATGTCCAGTTTGATACGTCTGGATGTATATAGCCAAAATGGCTATTGCAGAGCTGCACGGAGAATGTGGTGTGGGGAAAGCAACTATAACATTTCCTACCCGATTTACTCTTTGAGAGCGCTAAACTCACTGGCGCCTCGCTTCCAAAAATATATTGCCACACAACACGCTACTAGCGCAGTAATTGCGCCAAACTCATCGATATACCAACTTGACGCTGCATTTTTCACTGTAATAGGTGTGAATACTTTCTGTATCAAAAAACAGAATTTTAGTTGCCATATTTACCTCCTTACTCGCCTAACAGGTTATCTAAAGTCCTAAGCTGTATATTTTCCAGATCTAAAACAAGATCAAGGCAATATAGCCCTTTCAAAATAAAGGTTTATCTTATCACTAAAATATAGATGAAGAGTTACGGCTGCATTAGCTATGTGCCGTCTTTTTCATCATTGCTTGAGGGGTTATAAAAATTAAGGCCGCTCTTTAACCTTCTCCCTTTAGTATTAAAAAGCCATGCCGAATTGAGAAATCATTCGTTCGATACCCCCAAATAATCTCTAGCTATCACCACAAGCCTCATTAGTAATTGTGCAAAAACTATGGTACTTGCAGGGAGGGGCGAACTCCTTGTGGGCATTTGCGTCTTAATATCCGTGTTAATTAATTTCGATATTGAGGAAACCTATGAATAGATTCGTTAAAACATTTAAATGCGTGGGTATAGTTGCTGTTTTTGCGCACAGTTTTGCTATGCCCGTTTATGCTGCAGAAGATCAGCGCCCTGCGCGCGAGGAGCAGCATAGCGGTCCACCGGAGCAGGCGTTTATAGCCTGTAAGGGTTTAAGCGAGAGTGATGTGTGTAGTTTTGTGGGGCGCGATGAATCTATGATTGAGGGGATTTGTGTTACGCCTAAGCGAAAATCGGATGAGGCTACTCTTGCGTGTCGCCCCAACAATATGCCAGAGCGACCACCGAGGAATTCTGCTGATCGTAATGAGTAATAAATTTAAAACTGATTTTTTTTTGGAAAAATCTGGAGGTGCATGACAAAAAGAGGTGGCTTCTTTTTCTAAACGGTTGAATACACTGCGCAATGCAAGTATTCAGCTTACCTTCAAAAAAAGCCAGGCTTCGCCCGAGATGAATGCGAAGACTGGCTAAACTTTTTACCACAGGTACATCACAAAAGCTGTTGATAGCGGTAGCCTTTAAATATTGGCTGCCTGTTGCTGGATTCCAGATAATCGGCCGAAACACATTTTACTTTTTCGTAAACGTTTTCTGGTTCAGATTATCTGCACAACTTGTTACGGGTATTAAACCGATAAATAACTTGCGATCTTTGCTTCATCTACCGATGAACGCAGTTCTTCATGCACAATTTCCCCTTTTTCGATGACGAGAATCCGGTCGGCAATATCCAGGGCAAAACTCAGTACTTGCTCCGAAACTACAATCGAAAGACCGCGTTGATCGCGAATCATTTTTAGCGTGCGGCCCATTTCGCGAATGATTGATGGCTGAATGCCTTCGGTGGGTTCGTCGAGAAAAAGCATTTTAGGGTCGCTGGCCAGTGCGCGCGCTATAGCAAGCTGTTGCTGTTGGCCGCCGGAGAGATTACCGCCGCGGCGATTGCGCATTTCTAAGAGTACCGGAAACATATCGTAGAGTTCGCGCGGTACACTGCGGCGTTTGGTAGTGGTTAAGCCCGTTTCAATATTTTCTTTCACCGTCATGCTGGAGAAAATCATGCGCCCCTGGGGCACAAAACCGAAACCGCTGGCGACCCGTTGAAAGCTTTTTAAATGACTGACTTCTTTATCGTCTAACTTAACGCTACCCGAGGCGCTGGGGATAACGCCCATGAGTGATTTCATCAGCGTGGTTTTACCCATGCCATTGCGCCCCATGATGGCGACAATTTCATTGGGTTTTACGGTGAAATTTAAACCGTGTAGTACTTCGCTTTGGCCGTAACTCACTCGATAGTCTGCAACTGCTAGCATGATGGACTCCTAAAAATATTTTACCCAGTGCTATTTAATGGCCGAGATAGACTTCTATCACTTTGGGGTCTGCTTTTACTTTGTCGATTGAACCTTCAGCAAGAATTTTACCTTGGTGTAACACCGTCACCTTGTCGGCTATTTGTGCGACGAATTGCATATCGTGCTCAATGACTATCACCGAGCGATCTTTGGTGATACGGCGCAAGAGTTCTGCGGTTTGTTGACGCTCGCCCACGGACATGCCCGCAACGGGTTCATCCAGCATTAAAAGATCTGGGTCTTGAATCAGCAGCATGCCAATTTCTAACCATTGTTTTTGGCCGTGGCTGAGAAGTTCTGCTTGGCGATCTAACTGATCGTCGAGAAAAATCATCTGCGCCACTTCGTGCACCTTGTTGATGACTTCTGCATCGCGTTTAAAAGTAAGTGCGCCAAACACTGAGCGCCCGCGCGGGAAAGAAATTTCCAAATTTTCAAACACGCTTAGGTCACCGTAAATCGAGGGGGTTTGAAATTTACGCCCCACCCCGGCTTTGACGATGTCGTGCTCTTTCATTTTGGTAAGTTCTTTATTGCGAAATTTAATCGAGCCCTCTGTAGCTTTGGTGCGCCCACAAATTAAATCC
This sequence comes from Cellvibrio sp. 25HG11W-0, assembly GCF_057815475.1. Taxonomy (NCBI): domain Bacteria; kingdom Pseudomonadati; phylum Pseudomonadota; class Gammaproteobacteria; order Cellvibrionales; family Cellvibrionaceae; genus Cellvibrio; species Cellvibrio sp. 25HG11W-0. Next base: position 4,747,130 of record NZ_CM174230.1, on the reverse strand, counting down.
AACACTGTGGTTTTACCTGCGCCATTAGGGCCGATGATGACGCGAATTTCGTTTTCATCGACATAAAAACTCAAATCGTTCACGGCCTTAAAACCATCAAATGAGACGGTGAGATTTTCCACCGCCAAGACAAAGTCTGTATTACTGGGGCTCATGGATAACTCCTTGGTTCAATGACGGCGTGCTATCAACTGATTTGGTCGCAGTGTTCGAATCTGTTTTTAGGCTGGTATTGGCTGTTGTGGGGGCGAGTGTGTGAGTGTGAGTGCGGCCTGTTACTTTTGCTATAAAGGCATCTACTTTGGGTGCGGCGTAGCGGTTATAGAGGCCTGCCAAACCATCGGGAAAGGCCATGACTACACCGATAAACAACGCGCCCATGGCGAACAACCAGAGTTCGGGAAAGCTTTCGGAGAAAGATGTTTTTGCCGCGTTCACAATCAAGGCACCGTAGACCGCACCTATAATGGAAAGCCGTCCGCCCACTGCACAGAAGATCACCATTTCAATCGAGGGGACAATGCCAACCAGTGTGGGTGACATAAAGCCGACTTGTAGAGTAAACATGGCGCCACCAACTGCGGCAAAAATAGCGCCTATGCAGAACACAAATATTTTAAAGTTAGCTACGTCATAACCTGAAAAGCGCACGCGGTCTTCTTTGTCGCGCATGGCCACTAGTAAACGGCCTAATTTACTTTTACGAATGTATTGCGCGATAAACAAACACACAAACAACAGTAGTACGCAGACAAAATACAAATAGTATTTTGCGCTGTCGGTGCGAATGTCCCAGCCGTGTAGTGTGCGTAAATCCGTCATGCCGTTTACGCCACCGGTATAACCCTGCTGACCAATAATTAAAATGGTTAGAATTGCCGCAATCGCTTGGGTGATGATGGCAAAGTAAACACCGCCAACACGGCGTTTGAACATGGCGACACCGACTATGTAAGCGATAATAGTGGGCACTATGATTAAGGCAGCGAGGGTAAAACTAAAGCTGTAAAACGGCTGCCAGAAAAAAGGCAATTCAGTAATCTGATTCCAATCCATAAAATCGGGTATACCCGGTGTTGATTGGATTTTAGTGCTGATGGGGTCTGATGCTTCTAATTTTAAAAACATCGCCATGATGTAACCGCCGAGACCAAAAAATACACCCTGCCCTAAACTTAAAATGCCACCGTAGCCCCAGCAGAGCACTAGGCCCACAGCAACAAATGAATAGGTGAGATATTTGCCAATTAAATTTAAACGGAAAATATCAAACGAAAGCGGCAAGACTACAATTAAAATAACGGCGAGTACGACAAACCCCAATAGATCTTTTTTAGGTAAGAGTGACGCTAAACCTTGATACGACATAATAGCTACTCCTCTTAACGACGCACTTTAAGGGTGAATAAACCTTGTGGGCGGAGCATGAGCACCAGTACCACAAATAACAGCGTAAGCACCTTGGCCATAGATCCACTGAGGAAAAATTCCATCGTAGATTGCGCCTGTGAAATGGTGAAGGCCGAAGCCATAGTGCCAAGCAGGCTTGAGGCACCGCCAAATACCACGACTAAAAATGTATCGACTATATAAAGCTGGCCGGAGGTGGGGCCGGTTGAACCAATCATGGTAAATGCGCTACCCGCGACACCGGCAATACCGCAACCCAGAGCGAAGGTGATGCGATCAACTTTGGCAGTATTAATACCGACGGCACCAGCCATAGCGCGATTTTGCACCACCGCGCGCACTTGCGTACCCCAGCGTGAGCGATACATTAAAATTGCGACGGAGAGGGAAATTCCCAGCGCAAGTAGCATCACAAACAAACCATTAATGGGTAGTTCAATTGTTTCGGAAAGGTGCACCGAACCCATAAGCCAGTCGGGTAAGGTGACGCCCACTTCGCGCGCGCCGAATACGGTGCGGTAAAGTTGTTGCAGAATTAAACTTAAGCCCCAGGTCGCCAATAGCGTATCCAGCGGGCGGTGGTAGAGATGCCTAATCATCGCCCACTCCACGAAAGCGCCAAGTGCGCCAGCGGCAATAAAGGCGAGGATCATCGCGAGAATAAAATAGACACTAAAAAAGTCCGGTAGGTAAGTAGAAAAAACATGGGATGTTAAGTAAGTGACATAAGCACCGAGAATCATAAATTCCCCATGCGCCATATTGATCACACCCATTTGTCCAAAAATGATCGCCAAACCAAGGGCCATTAGGACAAAGACTGCAAACAGAATTAGACCTGCAACGCCTTGCATTGCAAAAATAGACAGTAATTCTGAGGTGCTATATTCAGCAAACATTGCCTAGTCCTCTTGTGAAATTAAATAAATATCGTGTGAAGAATTCGTGTGGATTTTTACATTCTAAGAAATACGTTTTGCTTGTAGGAAAACAGGCGTTACTAAGGGCCGCAGCCTAAATGCCTTGAGGGGGAAGGCATTTAGGCCGCAGGTAAAACCTATTGGTAACCTTCTGGGAAGGGGTTAGGTTCGATCAATTCTTTGGTTTCATACACCACATCATATTGGCCATCAGGACGAGCGTGACCTATGCGGGTTTTAGACCAGAGGTGATGATTGGGGTGAACTTTTACATAGCCTTCTGGTGCAGTGGTTAGCTCTATACCGGGCGATGCAGCGCGCACCTTGTCGATATCAAACGAACCGGCTTTTTCTACCGCCGCTTTCCACAACCATGGGCCGAGGTAAGCGGCTTGAGTTACATCACCAATTACGATGTCTTTACCGTATTTTGCTTTGAAGTCGGCAACAAACTTTTTGTTGTTGTCGTTAGGCAAGCTTTGGAAGTATTTCATCGAGGCGTAAGCGCCCTGCATATTTTCACCGCCAATGCCAAGGATCTCATCCTCAGTCACTGAAATGGTCAGTACCAGTGGCTTCTCTTTAGTCATATCGATACCCGCTGCTTTTAATTGCTTGTAGAAGGCAACGTTAGAGCCGCCTACAACAATTGCGTAAATCACATCAGGTTTTTTCAGTTTGATTTTGTTGATCACTGAGTTGAATTGGGTGTGGCCCAATGGGTAGTACTCTTCGCCGACCACTTTCAAGCCTAACTTTTCAATGTGCTTGCGCGCAATTTTGTTGGAGGTGCGTGGCCAAATATAGTCGGAACCCAACAGGTAAAAAGATTTAGCACCTTTGGTTTTGGTAACCCAGTCGATACCCGCAATAATTTGTTGGGTAGCTTCTTGGCCGGTGTAAATAACATTGGGTGATTGTTCAAGGCCTTCGTAAAAAGTGGGGTAGTAGAGCATGCCGTTGTATTGTTCAAATACCGGCAGTACGGCTTTGCGCGAAGCGGAAGTCCAGCAGCCGAATACCGCAGCGACTTTGTCATTTACTAAAAGCTTTTTGGATTTTTCGGCGAAGGTTGGCCAGTCACTGGCACCATCTTCTTGAATGTATTCAATTTTGCGGCCGAGAATGCCGCCCATGGCATTGATTTGGTCAATCGCCATTTTTTCAGCTTGGACCGATCCAGTTTCGCTGATGGCCATGGTGCCTGTCACTGAGTGCAAAATACCTACCTTCACGGTAGTGTCAGTGACTGCAAGGCCTGTGGAGTTCACCTCATCTGCCTGCGCAAAACTAAATGCGCAGCTCGCCGCGAGCGTTAATAAACATTTTTTCCAGTTGGATTTAAATACCTCGGCAAACTGAGTTTGGCGGGGGTTAAACGCTGATGTCTTCATGGTCTATCCTCATGCAGTTAATGTAAGTTGCTCAAACCACGTAATGGCCAGGTTGTTATTGCGCTGCGCGCCTTGTGGTGGGTGAGACTGTTGCCAACACAAATCCCGCAGGGCGCTTCTCTTGCCGCAGAAGCGCTAAAGCACTATCCACGTTTGCCAATCTAGGCTTATGCCCCCTCGCAAACCATTCGATAAATACCCCATGGGGCTACGTTATTTGACGCATAGCGCTGCAGCGGTGTACTCGGTATTTTTTCAAAAGAATTAATGAAGGAGGATTGGTGGGTGTTTAGATTGGGTGGTAAATGCGCAGCCTGTAGCAGGATGGACAGTGAATTTTTGGCGCTTAAAAGTTGGTACGGCAATTGAGAGGGATTAGGTAGTTACATCGCTCAAGAGCATTTTTTTACTCTCACCGCACTTAACGCGCGTTTTCTCGTCGCGTTAGAAGCTAGATATGCACCAGGATATTCCATATTTTCTTGGTTGCACCAAAAGTTGGCATTCTTGTGCTGTAAGGCCAATAGACGCGTGTGTTCCCGGATGAACAAACCGCAATCTCATTCGGGTACCCCATGGCTGCAAAACAACATATTTTTCGTGTGCGACGCAATTACAATCAATGGGTTGCGAATCAAACCCTAGAGGACTACGCGCTGCGTTTTACCGCGAAAAGCGCGCGGCGCTGGTCCAATTCGCGCGTCGCGACTACGGCACTCGGCGCCATTTCATTCCTCGCGCTGGAGGCCATAGGCGGCGCCATTACCTTGCACTATGGTTTTAACAATGCCGTTGCCGCAATTTGCGCCGTGAGTTTGATTATTTTTTTAACGGCAATTCCCATCAGCTATTACGCGGCAAAATATGGTGTGGATATTGATTTACTGACGCGCGGTGCAGGCTTTGGTTATATCGGCTCCACTATCACCTCGCTAATTTACGCCTCCTTTACTTTCATATTTTTTGCTCTCGAAGCTGCCATTATGTCCATGGCGCTAGATTTGCTGTTTGGCATTCCACTGGTCTATGGCTATCTCATCAGTTCACTCGCGATTATTCCGCTGGTTACCCACGGCATTACCTTTATCAGTCGCTTTCAACTTTGGAGTCAGCCTCTGTGGATTGTGCTACAGCTATTGCCCTTTGTTTTTATCATTTACGCCGACGCCAGTGCGGTTGAAAGTTGGACGCAGTATTCCGGCAGCTTGCAAACTGGCGATGAAGCGCCAGCGGGCATTAATATTTTATTTTTTGGCGCAGCGTCTGCCGTTATTTTTTCGCTGATCGCGCAAATTGGCGAGCAGGTGGATTTTTTACGTTTTTTACCAGAGCCAAAACCCGATAAAAAATGGCAGTGGTGGGCGGCGCTCATTGCAGGTGGCCCGGGTTGGATTGTGATTGGCAGCATCAAAATTCTGGCGGGTTCTTTTCTTGCGGTGCTCGCCATGAACCACGGTATTGGCTTGCAGGAATCCGCTGACCCCACGCGTATGTACATGGTGGCATTTAGCTATATCGCTAATTCGCCAGAAGTCGCGCTTTCGGTTGCCGGTATTTTTGTCATTCTCAGTCAGTTAAAAATTAATGTGACCAATGCTTATGCGGGCTCTATTGCCTGGTCAAACTTTTTTTCGCGCTTAACTCACAGTCATCCAGGGCGCGTGGTTTGGTTGGTCTTCAATGTGGCCATTGCACTGTTGCTGATGGAGCTGGGCGTTTATCGCGCACTGGAACAAACTCTCGGCTTTTACGGCATAGTTGCCGTTGCTTGGCTCGGCGCGCTCGTGGCCGATTTGGTAATTAATAAACCGCTCGGTTTAAGCCCTAAGCATATTGAATTTAAACGCGCGCATCTCTACGACATTAACCCTGTTGGGTTTGGCGCTATGCTCATAGCCTCACTGCTAGGTATTGTGTGCCACAGCGGTTGGTTTGGCGATTTAGCACAGGCGCTCTCACATTTTATTGCGCTTGGCGCTGCACTTATCTGCGCACCGCTCATCGCCTATGGCACAGGTGGCCGTTATTATTTGGCGCGCCCTGTGGAGCCAAATACGGCGCCGGATGATGCGCGCCATGCAACGCAAAGCTGTTGTATTTGTGAGCACAAATTTGAGCATGAGGATATGACCTTTTGTCCCGCTTACGCTGGCCCTATATGTTCACTCTGCTGCTCACTGGATGCTCGTTGCCAAGATTTTTGCAAACCCGGCGCCGCCTATTCCGAACAACTCAGCCAATTTTTTAAAGCGTTTCTACCGCGTTTTGTTACCTCGCGGATTAGCTCCCAAGTGGGGCACTTTTTAAGCTTGGTGATTGTGATCAATGGTTTATCGGCAATTTTACTTTCGCTGATTTATTTTCAAACACGTTTTAATACGCCTGATACCGCCGCGCTCTTGGAAGCGACTTTGTGGAAAGTATTTTTCTTGCTGGTGATTGTCACCGGCGTTATCAGCTGGCTGTTTGTGTTGGCCCATGACAGTCGCTTTGTGGCGCAAGAAGAATCGCAAAAACAAACCCGCTTGTTGATGGAAGAGATTGAGGCCCATGAACGCACTGATCGCGCCCTGCAGCTGGCTAAAGAACAAGCGGATGCGGCTAACCTTGCGAAGAGTCGCTACCTAACCGGTATTAGTCATGAATTGCGTTCACCACTGAATGCGGTGTTGGGTTATGCGCAGTTGCTGGAAAAAGATTCGGCAATACCGCTGCATCGACGCGATGCAATCAGCGTAATTCGCCGCAGTGGTGAGCATCTTGCGGATTTAATTGAAGGCCTATTGGATATTTCTAAAATTGAAGCGGGGCGCTTGGACTTGCACCAAGATCAGGTGCCCCTCGCGCAATTGGTGGAACAGCTGGTGCAAATGTTTCGGGTGCAGGCCGAAGCTAAAGGGCTGGAATTTATATTTGAATGTCAGGACCGGCTGCCAGAACTGGTGCGCACTGATGAAAAACGATTGCGCCAAATTTTAATTAATTTGTTATCGAATGCAATTAAGTATACCGAACAAGGCAGCGTGCAATTCAAACTGCGCTATCGCAATCAAGTAGCGGAATTTACCGTGCGGGACAGCGGTGAAGGCATAGCCCCCGATAATATTGACCGCATCTTTCGCCCCTTTGAGCGTGTTCGTCGCCCGGGTTCTACCGCAACAGGTACGGGCTTGGGGCTGACCATTACGCGGCTCTTGTGTGAAATTATGGGCGGTGATATCGCGGTGAAAAGTACGCTGGGTGAAGGCAGTACATTTAAAGCCAGCCTCATGCTGTCGAGCATCAGCAAACCGCGCTCCGAAAGTGTCAGTATTCCCAGTCAAACTATATACGGCTACCAAGGGCGCGTGCGTACACTGATGTTGGTGGATGATGAAGCATCGCACCGCCAACTTATGCGCGCCATGTTGGCGCCTTTAGGGTTTACCATTATTGAGGTGGATAATCCGCTGCTAGCATTGGCGCGCTTAGCGCAGGAGACCGCGCAGGATAATCGCCCCGATTTAATTATGCTCGATGTATCCATGCCCGGTTTAAATGGTTGGCAATTAGCACAGCAACTGCGCACAGAAAATTTTATGGGGCCGATTATTATGGTGTCGGCCGATGCCAGCGAGGGCAAGAATCAATCCTTCACGGACAATGTGGAATCGACGCAGCCGCACAACGCCTATGTAATTAAACCTGTGCGCATGCAATTGTTGTTGGATCATCTAGGTGACCTGCTGAATTTAACCTGGTGCTATGAAAAGTCTGCAGTAACACAGACGCCGCATGCCGATACTATTCCCAGTTTGACGCTGCCTGCAGAGGAGCATTTACATGAGCTTGCTCATCTCGCGCTTATAGGGCACAAAAAAGGTTTGCAAGTAAAAATTCAATGGCTCCAGGCGAACGCTGCAGCCAGTCCTGAATTTATTCGGCAGCTAGAGCAGCTCATCGCCAATTTTCAATTTGAAAAAATTCTGGATCTAGTCGATAGCCCGGACCTTGATTCACTGGAGCAAGAGTAAAATGAACAGCAAGCTTAAAAAAGACACGCAAGTAGTCTTGGTGGTTGATGACAGCATCGACACGATTCACATGCTGAATGATGTGTTGGAGGAATCGCAGTTCACCGTTTTAGTCGCCCTTGAAGGTGCGCAGGCCTTAACGATTACCAAAAATATTTGCCCCGATATTATTCTGCTCGATGCGCTTATGCCCAACATGGATGGCTTTGAAACCTGTAAACGCCTAAAACAAAATCCGCAGTTGGCGGATGTGCCCATTATTTTCATGACGGGTTTATCGGATACCGAGCATGTAGTGATGGGACTCACCGCTGGCGGTGTGGACTATGTGACTAAGCCGATCAACCCGGAAGAATTAATTGCGCGCATGCGCGTGCATCTCGCTACCGCGCGTATTACGCAAAGTGCTCGCGCCGCTTTGGATACCGCAGGGCAATATTTATTGACGGTAGATTTAAGTGGTCAATTGCTCTGGGCTACGCCGCAGGTTTATCAGCTACTGGCGCAAGCTGGTGCCAGTGATGATGCCATAGGTTTAACCGCTGATATTCACCAGCAATTGCGCACTTGGCTCAGCCATGAACCTGACACAGGGCATCAACTCCCGCTGCAAGATTGCAGCACCGACTTAAGTTTGGAAATGCTCAATTTAATTGACGGCAAAGAATATTTGTTGCGCCTTACCAACCCCCATAAACCCGCTGAAAATACTCAAGCACTCAAACAACAATTTGCGGTGACGGTGCGCGAAGCGGATGTGCTTATTTGGATTGCCAATGGAAAAACCAATCGCGAAATTGGCCAAATTCTGGACATGAGCCCGCGCACGGTGAATAAACATCTCGAACAGATTTTCAAAAAACTCGGCGTAGAAAATAGAACCTCTGCTGCCGCTGTTGCGCTTAAATGTTTAGCGCGGAACAGTTAGATTGATTTTTCAACTTCTTAGCAAAAAATACTACTTTATACTGGGTGTTTCTAAGCCTGACTGCCAGTGGAGGTAAATAATAGATCAGTCCGTAAAACGTATTTTACGCCGTTATGAACTGGCATTCCTGCATGCCAAAGCTCGTGTTGGAATAACAATATAGTTCCCGCTTTAGGCTGCACCTCGATATTGTCTTTTCTGAACCGTGTAGCTCCAGATCGATCAAGGCTATTTAAGTAGATCAGCATGGTAAAGCGACTATGATTGCCATCATGTTCTTTGCTGCCATCCTTGTGCATATTAAATTTTTGATCACTGTCATAGCGATAAAAACGAAAGAAGGGGTTGAGACCGCTAGGTTGTGTTACGTCAATTGGAGTTAAGTCAACGTCCTTTAATTTTCTCCAAAATTTCTCAGCCAGCTCCGGAGACTTCATATCTACCCGCTCATTGGTGCGAACCATAGAGAGCATTTGACGTTGGCCATTCACATCGACATCAGCAGGTGTGTATCTCAATGATTCACTAAGTGCTATTAGGTAGCTACAGTCGCTTTCATCTAGAAAGTATTCGATAGTAAATATACCATCTGTTAGCTGTTGAAGTTGCAATGCACTATCTCCATTAATGTGTAACTAGCTGGCCCTGTATTGAAGCAATTCCAATAGTAGCAATAGTGCCAGAATTAAATTCAATTGCGTCTTCGACGATGCCATCTGAAAAAATAATACCACCTTCGGCCATTTGAGATGAAAGCTTGAATGTTTCCGATTCCTCAATCTTTCCATAAACCAAACTTGTGCCTGTGGCATGTGAAGGAAATGGTTCACGTACACAAAAACATAAACTACGGGAATTCCAAGGCATGTTGATAGGCGACTGTTCTATTCCTGTTATAGCGCTGGCACCTGTAAGTAAACTACTTAACCATCCTGTAGAGCCCATCCCGGTTGAAATAATAATGCCGGAAGAGGATTGCACTTCGGTTTGGTCGCGATAGGACAGCTCATAGCGCGCAGACACTGGCATTTTGGGGCCGATATATAAATCGTTGACGGCGAGTAGAGTTTGTCCATCGTTCAAGGTGGCTTGAGCCATGGTCACTGCTTTTGCTAAAAATCGATTATGTAGAACCTCAGTGGTGATGGTGGCGAGGTTGTGTAATTGAAATGGTAGTAGTTGCCCATCAAATCGCTGGGGTGCAGGGTTGACGGCAATTAACGGTTGTCCATTTAAATATTTGAGCGTGTTAGCAACCAAACCGTCCTGGCCGGCGACTACAACAACATCTTCCGGTCCAAAGATAAAATTGGTTAGAAAGTTTCGTTCAAGTCGCTGTACGCGACCATATTGCCGCAAGATTTTTTCAGCGGCCTCTAAGGCCATTTTTAATTCGCGGTCTTCATCTTGATAGTCCGCTACATTGTCACCGCGACTTTGTAAGTAAAATGCGGCTTGGGCCCGGGTATTGTGGCGGCGAATCAAACCGTCCAACCGCGTTTCGCGGTGGACGAGGATGATATTGCGATCACTTAAACGCTCCATGATCATTTCCTGTGTAATAAGCTGCCGAGCAAATCGGGTGTGATATTCAACTGGCCAATTTTTCCAGAGTTAGTCGCGAGGCTTTTGAACGCTTGGGCGATAACTAATTCTGGGTCGGTGCCACTGGTAGCAATGGCCTCAAACAACTTTGGATCGATTTTATTTAAGGCCTCCATCATTTTTTCGATGCCGTAGGCTTTGGCTTCGCCCTGCTTGCGTTCATTGGCGGTTGCCAGATCAACAAGCTCCTGGCGCTTCGCTTCCAACGCTACCTGTGCTTCCATATCTTCTTTGTGAATTAGGCGTTCTTTTTCTTTTACCGCGCGATCTGCTTCTACTTGGTTTTCGCGCAACTCACGTTTCTTTGCTTCTACCGCCAGCTCGGTACGCAGTTCGTTTTCTTTGATAGCGCGTTCCTGTTCAATGGCGGCGTTGCGACGAGCATAGGTTGCTTCGTCAGCTTCTTTTAGCAACGCCTCGCGGACTGAAGCTTCCAGTGCGCGTGAGGTTTCTGGTGCAGGACGAATTGCTTGAATGGCTAAGTCGACCACCTCAATACCCAAATTCATTAAAACATCTGATGTTTTAAGTTGCTCGCGTACACTTGTTACCAGCGCGCGTGAAGCTGTGAGTGCTTTACGCAAAGGTAATTGTTGTATTTCGGCGCGCATTAATACCTGTACCAAATTTAATATCCGATTAGGTAGTTTTTCTGGGTCATTCGCACTGTAATCTTTGGCATTGTCGGCCAATGCAAAGTTCATCATACCCGCAAGTTTTGGCGCGGCTGCAATTCGAAAAACTAACTGTCCTTGAATTGTCATTTCCTGAAAGTCTGCGGTTGTTTCTTTTAGCATGAAAGGCACATCCTGGCTCGCCATAGGAATGGCAACCAAAGAAGTAGATGGTGCAAAGTAAAAAAATGATAATCCGAGACCTTGACGCTTAATTTTCCCCTTGTGGTACTGCACCACAAAAGTGGTGGGGCTTGCTTTAAAATATCCGATATTGAACATGGTAAAACTCCTTGGTTAAGCAACATTTTTTTGGGGTTGACCAAGTGCTTGGTTGCGTACTTGGTCAAGTGTGTACTCAGTAATCAATTTGCCATTTCTGAATACGGTCACTAATTCATTGGCGGCCGGGTTAGCACTATCGCGCGTAACCGTTTGGAATTGACCATTCACTTTAGTTAAAGCCAAGCGGCCTTTTTTAGAACGCTTGGCCTGATCGGTAATTGGATCCTTGTACACATCTTTCCATGCACCATTGATGCAAATGGCAGACGCTTTCATCGCAAATTTTTGCGTATCGCGATTTACTTTTTGCAATAACTCACCGCCCATCCCGAACGCAACATTGTCAGCGCTCAAACCGCGTTTTTTCATCTCAGCCAATATGGCTTCGATAGAGGTGGCACAAACACCATCGCCTTGAATCAAACGCACACAAGTGGGCAACACTTTGTAGCCTTTAGCGTTAATTGTGTAACCGAACTTTGCCATTAAATGTTCAATCGCTTCGGGTACAACTTCTACGGGTTCGCCAGAATCCGGACGAACCACCAAGGTGCCCCCCATGGCTTCCACTTGCGCTTTCAACTCGCCGCCCCAGAGGTTATCAATCGCATTCCAGATGTCGTAAGAATCACTGACTACGGCCACCAATTTATTCTTGCCGCCAAATTGCTTGAGCATATTGGCGTAAGCAGCGGTTTCTCCTTCACGGCCCCAGCTGGTGATAGTGCTGTGTTCGGCTGCAGGGATAGAGAAGCCAGCCATATCTGCACCGTAAAAACGACGCGCTGCCACCAAGGCAGAAAAGTTATCGGTACCCATGAAGCTGACTAAGTGTGCCAAGCCGCCAATCGCAGTGGTTTCTTCTGAACTTGCTCCACGTGCACCAAAGTCGTGGAGCTTGAATGGCAAGCCGTTGAGGTTATCGGCGGTTTCGTCCAGGTAACGGGCAATGATGTTTTGGCAAGCTTTAGAAACGGTCGCCACGGTGGTTGGATACCAAACAGCGCGCAACAGCGCGGTTTCGATATAGCTGGTCAACCAGGCACACGCTGGGTCGGTATTGATTACTTGTACCAAGACATTACCCGTTGGAACCTCAGTACCTTCTGGTACCGCTTCGATTTCCAACGGCAGGTAGCCATTGTGAACAGTCAGGATGTGCATCCAACCTTCACGGTTAAAAGGTACGCCGTGAGCAGCGCAGATCATTTCTGCCTCATCGATATCCGCCAGGATTATAGGCTTGGTCAAGTATTGCTTGATAAACATCTGCAAACCAAAAAACACAGTAGAAGCGTGTACGCCGCCGCGAGATTCGATATAGCTAGAGACAAATTCAGCCCCTTGTGGGTACTGAACAAAGTGAGAGGTTTTGTAAGAGTCGGTATTCAGAATTAGGTTTTGCATGATGGAAATCCTCCAGTCATCGGGGTTAAGCGCAGGTCTATCCAGCGCTGTTAGGGTATTCATTTAGATTATCTGGACGCAGTTCCTGCGCCCATGGATATATAGTGGCAAATAGACACTATTGTGTCAACATATTTATAGGCTATTTGCCACCATAAGGATTTTTAGGTCTTTTCTTTAACAAATGCTATGAAATCTCTCATCATTGCATTTTTATAGTTGTTAGTTAGGTACTTTTGTACGCTCTCTCGAAAATCAGGCGCAATTTTATAAAATGTTGCCACAACTTTTTCCGACTTTACGATCACATAATTTCCTGCAATTAATCGATTAAAGTTTTTTCTTTCAAGACCTGGGCAGCAATTGCTGAATTTAATATGGTCCTCTTTTACATCAATAAAAACTTGATTTCTAACAAAGCAGTGAAGAAACTTCTTTATATTATCTTCAATATAACTCTCATCTTCTTTACCTTTGAATTTGATAAAATTAAAGAAACCTCTCAAATCTCCCACTTCGCAAGTGTGGTCTAAATTTTCTGGCTTTAAATCAGCCGATTTAATTCCTTGATCGTTACATACGTCAAATTTACAATAGATGAATTTTGAGTTTCCAAATTTACACTTTAGAAAATTTTTGTAATCGGTAAATGTTGAATCTGATATTTGTAAAAATCTAGACAAATCAATTGCAGGAATTTCACCTCGAATATGAATGTCGCTAATAGATTTTAAGCTTTCATCATATGATGGATATATCTCACAAAGTAATTCAGCTCTTGATTCTAAAGAGGTGGGAATTAAAGAATCGAAGCAAATAGCTGTTATACCTGATATTGACTTTTTAAAGACATCCGGCTTTTTATTTTTTAACCTACTTTTATCTTTAATTATTTTTGAAATTAATTCTCTAGAATGCTTCTTTAAAGTTTGTTTATCTTTTCCATAGAATCTTAAAATCTCTCGGTACTCATTTGACCCACTATTTAGCTTAGAAATAGATCGAAGAAATACCTCTTCTATACTTGCATTCTGCAAACTATTTATTATGTATAAAACATTAAAATACGAGGAAAGGAACCCATACCTTAATTCAATCTGATCCCCAGCAACAACAAACAGAGGGTTCGACGAAAATTTTTCACTCAACGACAATCCTCTTTCATCATAGAGGAGCTCAAGTCGTGTCTTCATTTCTAATTTTGGCCACCGCTTATTATAAGCTGCAACAAGCTCAGCTATAAATTCGATTATTTCTTTTACACTAATATCCAAATTTTGCCGTGTTTGCTCTCGCTTTAGTACAGAGTGAATTATGTGATCAGTGAAATCATTATTCGATGGATATGGCGTCGCATCCTCAAGGATAATAAGCTCTTCTTTTTTTCCTTTTTTTATACCATCCTCAACCACTGTAGCCGTAATATCAATAAAGAATGGGACGATCCTTTCTTCAGAGTCATGAAAGTCAATAGATTCAATATGATTTAAAACATCTTCTATAGTTTTTTGATTATCGGGGTATTTTTTAAACCTGCGATTTAAATAAGACTTACATGTACCCTTATCAAAACCCAAAAGCTCATATTTTTCTATCGAAAGACTATGCAATAAATCATCCGAAATAAACTGGCTGTTTCTCGTAGTTAGTAAAACCGCACTACTACCGAGCTCTTTATGAAAATTGTAAAGTGAGTGCATAAAGTTTTCTAAATTAAATCCGTCAGGAAAGATAGAAGAAAACTCATCCAACCCATCAATTATAACTATGAGATTTCCACTTAAAAACGCAATATCAAATGTGTTTTTATCGAAAAGATCAGAAAAATTGTTACTTCTAGCATACAGCTCATAGAGTTGGTAGATGGACTCGATTTTTACGCCATAACCTCCACTTTCCGAAACATATCTTTGGACAGATTCAGCTTGTATTAAAATAACACTTGATTGAAAATCGGTAGCCTTTTGGAGTTTAGAGGCTATAGATAGGCATAATGATGACTTCCCCATTCCCCCTTGCGCCACAACAAGATGTGCAGTAGAGCGAGATGGCTGGGTTCTAATTTTTTTTGCAAGAAACTCGGCGCCTGAATTTTTCTTATGCTCTGCATGACCCTCATCAAAAAAAAGAATTGTTTGATCCGTGTAGTTGGCAATCTCCTCAATTTTTAAATTATTTTTAAATCCATCATCAATGCAAAATTGCCAAATATACTCTTTATAGGTGTATGTCTTAATATTTATACTAAGATTGTTTAGCTTGAGAACACTTTCAATTAGTGCATCATCTCCAGATTTTGGCCTAAGAATTGTAATGAATGTTATTTTCTGTAATGACAGATCTTTTATTTTGTTTGCAACATGAGTTATCGTTTGACTTATATTGATATTATCAGCCAATACCAAAAAATAATTTGGCAATGGAGATAATGTTTCCCACACCTCATACTTAATTCTGTTTTTATCTGAAAAGTCAGTAGAGTCTTTTCCAGATATCAGAGCCTTCCGCTTTACATAATTTATCTTTAAAAGCTCATCTATTTTTGTAAATTCAAATACAGTATTCCTTGGAGCTAAATTTTTCTCTGGGCGCTTATATAAGGATTTTTCCTTAAGCTGACCAATTAGCGTCTGTAATGAGGACTGATATTGATCATCACTAGTAAAGTCTATATAAAAATTACCCAACAGATAATTTGGTGTTGAGTCCTTTTCTCGTATTACCGTTATTATTTTTGTTTTACCGCTCTCTTGTAGCTGTTTCCAGTGCATGGCAGTTGTCATAAAAGTTTCAATACCAACGCCACCATTTCTATCATCTGCTTTTTCTTTATATTTATTTGTAGCGATAACAATTACATAATCAGTTTTAAATACGCCATCTTCCATGTATTTATTTTTATCAATAAGAGAGTCCAAATCATAGCCATCCCATTTGACGTGAAATCCTGGAATCACCTCCAAATCATCAGCCACTTTTTTTACCCATAACCTATGATTTTCATCATCCCAGCTATATGAGATGAATATATTTTTAATGTTACTCATAGCTTCCTATTTATCCATAATTAAAATATGACACGAATATTTTTTTAGATTTATTAAACTGCACCTAACAAATCTTGAATAATAAAATAGTGATCTTCAAACATTTGCTGCGGATCCAACTCACTCAACGGAACCCATTTTGCGGTTTTTGCATCATCACCGCCTTTGACTTTAGGCAATTCCACATTCGGTTCCAGCTCAATGTAAAACGCATGGGTGATAGTGCGGCCGCGCGCTGATCTGTGGGGATCGTCGTAGACCTGGCTACGTTTTATTGAGCCTTTCAATACCGGTGCAGGCACTTTCAATTTGGTTTCTTCACGCAGCTCACGCAAACAGGCATCTTGCAATCGCTCGCCTTGATCCACAAATCCGCCCGGTAACGCCCACAAACCTTTGCCCGGATTAGCGCGGCGCTCAATCAATAACACGTGACCTGATTGCACTACGACAGAATCAACAGTGACAAACGTTGGAGCATAAGGCGCCGCTTTCCAGGCTTCCTGATATTTTTTGATAAACAGAATTTCATCGCGCACTTGTTGATAGCCGTCATTCTTGGCGGCAAATTCAATCAAATATTTAGCTGCGACAGCTGGCAATACTTCTGTGTTTACCATGCTATTAATAACTTGCAGGGCATCACCAATAAAATATCCCTCGCGCACAGGCGTTGCGCTGATTGCGCGATGATTTTCAATACTGATACTGTGCCATTGAGGAAACAAATTCAGGTAAAACCCAGTTTGATCCTTCTTATGGCCGATCAATGCAATTTTCGCTAAGCGATGGGGAGTTACGTGATGCGCAGTTACCAATCCATTCACTGTCGATTGTACGTTTCGAACCCATATTTCATCGTTGTAGGGCACATCCATTAACGGCAAACATAAAAGCCTGTTATTTTCTTCTGCACTCAAACAAGCACGCACCATTTCTTCGCGCTCTTGATGAGTCCAGGGATTGCGCGTGTTGCGCGGCTGCCATGCAGAACCAATTAACAAAATTAATTTATCGGCTTGCTTTAAGCCCTCCTGAACTACTTTCAGGTGACCTGTGTGAAATGGTTGGAAGCGACCAATAAATACGGTGAAATCAAATGGACGTGTCATATCGCAAGACCCTTGCTGATGTGGATGACCAAAAGTCTTTCTTCTGGTCTTTAATTTATTCATGCTCCAATCATAGTTTTCTTGCTATGACCAAGCGGCAGGCTTATTATTGGCCTATTGCCACTTAATAGGCAACCCCTTTTCCTGTTTTTTTATTCGGACATCTAAAACGGCTATGTTTACTACCGAAAAAGAATACCTGAAGCATTACAACGTCCATGACTATGACGTACCTCTAGTGTCAGTGGATATCGCCATATTCACCTTGCTGGATGGAAAACTTCATATTTTGCTGGTAGAACGTGGCGATTTCCCCCAAAAAGGCCGATGGTCACTGCCCGGTGGGTTTATTAATCAGCAGCAGGACAAAGACTTGCATGCAACGGCGTTACGTAAGCTCACGGAGAAAACTGGCGTAAAAACACCGCACCTTGAACAGGTGGCCACCATTGGGAATGCGAAGCGCGATCCACGAGGATGGGCGGTGACTGCTTTATTTATGGGTTTAATTCCCTATGCACCTACAGCAGATTTTATTGAAACTGTCGCC
This sequence comes from Cellvibrio sp. 25HG11W-0, assembly GCF_057815475.1. NCBI lineage: Bacteria > Pseudomonadati > Pseudomonadota > Gammaproteobacteria > Cellvibrionales > Cellvibrionaceae > Cellvibrio > Cellvibrio sp. 25HG11W-0. The sequence continues at coordinate 4,729,785 of NZ_CM174230.1, read as the reverse complement.
GACGCACGTTGGTGGCCCTACGAAGTCGCGGCTAAACAGCACCTTGCTTTTGACCATGTTGAGCTAATCACTCAGGCCCGAGAAAGGCTGCGGGTAAAAAGTGGATACACAGTTTTGCCAGTGTATGTATTGAATGCTCCTTTTACGCTAACTCAGCTTCAGCAGGCATTTGAGGAGTTGTTGGGCACTGATATTGAAAAAAAATCTTTTCGTCGTCGTATGCAAGCTGCTGATTTATTAGAGGAAGTGGGTGAAGGTTTGCCAGAGGGAGGGCGCGGTCGTATTGCGGTACTTTATCGCCCTAAAAAAGGCAGTGAAGAGCATGCGTTTCTACGTGCTTTTGGTGGCGGAGAGGAGAGCTAATTATAGCTTGCGCCCAGCGCACAATTTGTCGAGACATTACAGATGAGTCCGAGCAGGGAAAAGTTAAAAAAATTATTATTTGGCTTAGAGCGAAAGTAGTACTTAAAAAAAGAAGCCGATGGTGTATACCATCGGCTTCTTCCTCGATTGAATTGCTGTTGTATTTCCGCCTTTATTTACGATAGTTGTCTAGCCGCATTCCTGTCTCGCCAATGCCGTCCGCCACAAAACGCGCAAGATTGCGTGCGCCGTTTTCCTGGAAATGTGTTCCATCGACCGAACCATCCGCGCGCAACAAAAAGAAATTTTCCGGCGTGGGAGCAGGGCAAATTCCCGTTAAGTACTGCACCGTTTTCTGATTCAAATCAATAAGTGGAACACCCTCTGCTGCGGCCAGCTCGCGCATGGCTTGTGCCCAAGCTCCAGTGCCATTGCCGCCCGTGCAATAGGCCGAGTTGCGCGGGGTCGGGGTGACCAGCGCCACATTGATTCCACGTGCACGTGCACCGGTTATGTATTGCTTTAGGTAGCTTTTGAAATCCGTATTGGGGTCGAGGTAATAGGGAATGGTTTGTCCGTTGAGGGTGTAGGTTGCAGTTTTATGCCCATCATTGGTACCAAACTGAACCAGCAAATAATCACCTGCTTTAGCGGCTCCCCAAATGGAATCGAGGTAGCCTTCATCAATAAAACGACGCGCGCTACGGCCGCCTACGGCGTAATTATGAATAACGACGTTGGACATGTATTGCTGCTGCAACATTTGCCCCCAGCCAGCCTGATCCGTGGTGCTTGCCGTGTCGGTATAACTTTGCACGATGGAGTCGCCGGCCAGATACACGTTGACGGGCGCTGTAGTATTCGTGCTGCGCAGGTGCTGAGCTAGGGGAAGATTTAGGTCCCGCACGCCTTGTACAACCAGATTGCCAATGTCTTTGGCTCCGCCTGCATCAAAATGCGTATGGTCATCACAGAAGAAGGCACCAACAGCGCCACCGGTACTGGCTCCGACATCACCACCCGCAACGGGACAGAAGCCGCGCTGGTTATATAACTGAATACTGCGTTGGTGCAGGTCGATGACCGGGACATTAAGACGCGCGCCCAGATTATTGGTTTCTGATAAAAACCCGCGGGATGCTACAGCGGTATTACCTGAACAACGGATTGCCGATACTGGCGTAATGAAGATGGGTGTTGCGCCGCGCGCGCGCGCTGCTTCTGCCATCATTTGGTATTCCTGCATGAACGCAGTAGAACCTACATGCCGTGGACAGGCCGTATCGCCGTCATTAATCCCGAATTGGATGAACAAATAATCGCCGCGTTTCATGCCCGAAAGCATTGTCTGCCAACGGCTTTGCACGACGGGTTTGCCGCTGGAGTCGGTGGTTAAGGTGCATTCCCCATCACCGCCAAGAGTGGATTTAACATCGTAAAGCCAGGTGCGCACACTGCGCCCGGCAATTGCTAAGTTTTCCACGCTAACGTTGCTGTTGAAGTAACTGGCGAGGTCGCGACCCCACCCGTATGGACAAGCTGAGCCACCATTTGCCACTGTGGAGTCGCCTGCTATCCAAAGGGTAATGGGGCCGTTGGTATCGCCACCGCTGGTATTGCCACACATACCTGCTGTAGGACGGTTGCCGGTGATAGCCACACTATCAATATTTGCCAACCCAGCAGCCCCAGTGGCTTGCAGCCGGAGCAGGTTATTACCTTGGTTCAGGTAGATTATTGCGGAGTTAGTGTCGGCCCAGGTAGTGAAAGCGCCGGTGGCACCGAATGCAATACTGGTCGGACTCCCGCCGTTGACCAGTAAATTTGCTGGGCGTGCAGCAGCACCGTTGGCAAAGCGGAATTGAACCTGATAGTTGCCACTGGCAGGAACCGTAACGGCGTAATCAATACCCTTGCCTTCGACGTTGTCCGAGTTAGCAAATCCTGCACCACGAAAACCCGTGTGGTTGCTGTCTATGGTTCCTTCTACTTGACAGAAACCGGCCGTATTTTCCTCGAGGGTGAAAGTCGTATTAGTTGTGCCAATGGAGGCGCTGGATTTGCTAGAAGCTAGGCTGGACTTGCTGGAACTCAGCCTCAAGCTCGAAGCGGGGCGGCTTGATGCTGGACTGCTCGATAGCGGCGCTGGAGTTGACGAGGCACTTTCACCCTCAGCCGTACAGCCCACAATAGTCGCTGTCGAATTATCACCATTACCCTGAACCCCAAAACGTTGCGAAGCACCCGGCGCAATTTTGCCATTCCAATCCACATGGCGGCCAGTATAAGGATTGCTGCCTGATATCGTCGTATTCCAGGACGAGGTCACCGTGGAGCCGCCATTTTGTTGCCATTGAACCTGCCAGCCAGTGACGGCTTCAGTGCCGTTGTTGGTCACGGTGATATCGGCGGTAAAGCCACTGCCCCAATCATTATTGACGTTATACGTGCATTGCAATGCAAACGCCTCTGACGGCAGTATCAGGCTAGCCAACAGCAAGGAGCCACATTTCACGCTAGGCGCACGCCTGAGCGCTGCTGAGAAAGATGTATTTGAGTAAATCGTCCACCTCAATTGGTGCAAGAGTTTAGGAATAGCGGTAATAAAACAGGCTGTGAGTGACATAGATAAATCCTTAATTATTGTGTTGGATTTGGCTCTTAATGGGGCGCTGAAGCAACCGATAATGCGATATCTACAGGCGCCGCCAGTCGAGCGTCAGACTATTATTAATTTAATCAAGCACTGCGGAATGGGTGGATTAAAGCGCAGGGCTTATACCGTTCGCGAGACATTACCAATTGTTAAATGGCTAACCAGAAGCGCCGTATGCGACTAGCGTAGCTACGGGGTGTGAGAGGACGGAGGCCGTGTGGCCTCCTCCTTGATTTTTACAGTGTTATTGATGGTTAGCGCTTAGTTACAGGCAGCGCCGCTAATAGTTGGTGTTTCTGCGGTACCTGAGTGGGTGCCTTGGAAACCGAACTCTACGGCTTGGCCCGGTTGAATGGTGCCATTCCAGCCTATATCAGTGGCGCTGTAGGGGTTGCTGCCACTGACGGCGGCATTCCAGCTGCTGGTGATGCGGGTGTTGCCGCTGTATTTCCAGCTGATGTTCCAGCCATTGATCGGGCTGGTGCCATTGTTCGCAATACGAATAGCGCCGGTAAAACCTGAGCCCCAGTTGTTGCTGATGACGTAGGTGCATTTACCGCCACCGCTTGCCGCTTGTGAACTGGCTGCGACCGAACTTGGTGCGATTGAGCTAGCAGGTTTGGAGCTGGCGGCTATAGAGCTGGCTGGTGTAGAACTCGGTGCGGTCGAGCTTGGGGCTATAGAACTGGGCGCAACAGAACTCGCGGGCTTGGAGCTCGCAGGTGTTGAGCTGGGCGTCACTGAGCTAGTCGTACCGCCGACGACACCGTAGGGGGCGGGTTGGCTAGTGCAATCACTGCGCGACACACAGCTTTGGCTGTTTTCCCAGCCCCAGCCGCTATTGGTGTTAGCGCAGACAGGGTAGAACGTGCCGTACCAGTTGCACTGGCTGCCTGTTGTACCCGCTTGGCTTGATGCCGGTGTGCTAGAAGCTGGCGCACTGGATGCAGGGCTACTGGATTTAGGTGTGCTCGACGCGGGTGCCGAAGAGGCACCGCCAAGGGTAGTGGCGGTAAAGGTGTTGGAGTTGTGCCACTCATTGTCGGTAGTGCGGTACTTCACCCAAAATGAATAGCTTGTGCCACTGCTTAAGCCCGTTGCGGTGTAGCTGCGATCGCTGGTGGAGAGTGAGTCTAAGCGCACGCGGCCAGCGGGGTCGGTATCGGTATCGTAGTAAATTTCCTGCGCATTAATGTCGCCCGTGAGTGACCAGCTTAGTACCACTTGGTTGCTGCTCGCGCTGCCACCCAATACGGCATTGGCGGTTGCTGGCGCTGAACTTGCCACTGCGCTACTTGAAGACGCTTGAGCGGTGCCGTTGGGATTGGTGCCCACAAAGTTGAGACTCGGTGCGGGTGGTGTCGCCATGCCATCGCCCAAGAAAAAGCTGGGGTGCGGCGGTTGGTTGTAGGCGACGTTTTGCCAGGCGATAGCTTCGCGGTACTGAATATCGTGCATCAGGGTGCGCAGCTTGTGCGTGGTTTCGATATTAGTGGTGAAAATCATCAACTGATTGTTGTTGCTGTTGCGCAACACCACTTCTTCGCGCCAGTCACCAAACAAGTCCGCCAGTAGGTTTGGCGTGGCCTTGGTACCGTTGTTGGTACCAGCGCCGACTTGGTAGCCGGTTAGTAAACGCTGGGTTTTGCTGTTGGCATAGTCCCATTTTTCAATCATGGTGCTGTTGAATTGCTCGCGCAGGAAATCGCCGTCCCACCAGATGCCGAAGTTGACCGAGGCCGGGCGAGTGCTGGTGATTTGCTGGCCCTTAGCTGAGTGGACGCCGCTGGAGGTAGACCAACTTTCGCTGCCGGGGTAGCGCGGGTCAATATCCATGGTCACACCGCGACCCACATCGCCGGTAACGCCGGGGACATTCCACAGTATTTGACCGGTTTTAGCATCGTGCATTTCTACGCCGTTTGCGCCGTAGCTGCTGGGGCTTTCATGCACCATAAATACTTCTAAACCGGGGCGGCTGGGATCGAGATCGCCTAGATGCAAGGCATCACCGTGGCCCAGTTTGGTGGAGTAGAGACCGCTGCCGTTGTCATCAATGACCGCTGCGCCAAACACAATTTCATCTTTGCCGTCGGCATCCACATCGCCCACGGTAAGGCTGTGCGCGCCCTGACCAGCGTAGGCACTGTTGCCTGAGGAGGTGCTGTCAAAGGTCCAGCGGCGGGTGAGTTTGCCGTTGCGCCAGTCCCATGCGACGACGACGGCGCGGGTGTAGTAACCACGGCTCATAATCAAGCTGGGGCGGCTGCCATCCACATAGGCGATACCGGCCAAAAAGCGGTCGACGCGATTGCCATAATTGTCGCCCCAAGAGCTAACGGTGCCGCGTGCCGGTACATAGTCGGTAGTGGCCATGGCCGCGCCGGTTTGACCGTTAAACACCGTGAGAAACTCGGGGCCGGAGAGCACATAACCATTGCTCGCACGATAGTCGGCACTGCTGCTGCCAATCACCGTTCCATTGCCATCGCGGGTGCCATCGGCGGTTTTCAGGGCGACTTCGGCTTTGCCGTCACCGTCTAGGTCGTAGACCATGAATTGGGTGTAGTGAGCGCCCGCGCGAATGTTGCGGCCTAAATCGATACGCCACAGTTGGGTACCGTTCATACGGTAGGCATCGATGTAGACATTGCCGGTATAGCCGCTTTGGGAGTTGTCTTTGGAGTTGGACGGGTCCCACTTAACGATTAATTCATACTGACCATCGCCATCCAAATCGCCCGTGCTCACGTCATTTGGCGAATAGCTATAGGCTTCGCCTGCGGGAGTGGTGCCGTCAGCGGGCCGCTGCAAGTTCACGACTTTGTAGGTATCAGACCAAGTGGCATTGGCCGCGTTGGCGGGCTGTTCTACACCATTGATAATAGGGCGAACGGTATAGGCTGCACTGGTGGTGCCGCTGGCATCAAAGTAGTTGGTGCTGTTGGTGATGGGCGCTGAATTGAGCTTGGTGTTATTGCGGTAGACGTTAAAGCTGATGTTATTGGCATCGTCGCCGAGCATGCGCCAACCGATATAAATACCGGAGCCAGACGGCAGCGCCACTACGCCGCGGTCTAAATATTCCGCTTGGCGGGCAGCTTCGGCGCTGCTAAAGCCGAGGCTGGCGCAGCTGAGTAAGAGCAGCGAGCTGACGAATTTAGTACTGGGTACTTTACGGCTGGTAACCCAGTGCCGCAAGCTCTGCCCTGTTAGGCAAGTCAGTGAGGGGAGTATTTTCATGTTGTGACCTTTAATTATTGATTATTAGGCGAGTCAATTGGCTGGCGGTACTGCGGTCATTGGCAATTGAAAGATATATCCTATATAAATCCTATTTTGATTCAACTGTGAAATACTTTTTATGAGTAATCTGTACACCTAAATACCTTTTTTTCGGGTTTTGATGGGTGTAAGGCTATTTTTAACGACAATAATAATGTTACGGATTTCGCTTATGAGCATTCGCTTGTTGCAGCACCTTGTTGTACGCCCATTCTTTGGGCTGTGCGTTGTACTTTTTTTTAGCCACAGCGCGGTGGCGCACGAACCTTTTGAAATTACCACTACGGCCAAAATTCTGCCTGACAGCATTAGCCTTAAGTTGCTCATTACCGATGCCACCGCCAGCAAAATTTGCTGGGGCAATGACAGCGACAAGAGTCTCTCGGCCACTTCGCTGCAAGAGGATCAAGCGCACTGGCAGGCCTGCGCCCATGAATTATTTATTGTGGAAGAGGCCGGCCAGCGGCGCGCGGCGACCGCATTGATTATGAGTCTCAGCCCAGAAAATGATTGGGAGGTGAGTTTGGTTTACCCTCCCAGCGCGACAGGTCAGCTGCGTTTTACCGCGCAGCATTTGTTAAAGCTCGATGACAGCAGCTACGGCGCGACCTTTACCGCGACTACGGCAGAGCGCTTTTTAGTGCAGCAGTTATTGTTGGCGGAAAATCCCACCTTGGATATTCAACTTGAACAAGCGCCGGTGCAGACTCGCTTTAGCGAATATGTACATTTGGGCATAGAACATATTCTGAGCGGCTACGACCATCTATTGTTCCTTGCCGGTTTGCTGTTGGTCTGTCGCAGCTTGCGCGCTTGCGTGTTGATTATTACAGCCTTTACCTTGGCCCACTCGCTCACGCTTCTCTTGGCGGCGAGCGGTGTTATCACCCTTGCCAGCCGTTGGGCGGAGTTGGCCATAGCGGCCACTATTGTGTTTGTCGGCGTGGAAAACCTGTGGCTTTGGCGCCGTGGGGCGGCTCCGCGCTGGCGCTGGCAGCTGAGTTTTGGGTTTGGTTTGATTCACGGTTTGGGTTTTGCGGGGGCACTGCAGGCCTCGGGTTTAAGCGCGAGTGGCTGGGCGCTGGTGCCGCCTTTATTTGGTTTTAATCTGGGGGTGGAGCTGGGGCAGCTCGCGCTGGCGTTGATTTTTTTACCGCTGTTATTTTGGTTAAAAAAATGGCCCAAGCTGCGTTTGCTTGAGCCATTGTTGTCTTGCCTTGTGTTGTTGATGGGCGCCTTTTGGCTGTGGCAGCGCTTGCTCTAGCCAGCAGGTTTTCAGCAGCTTCGCTTAGGTTGCGATAGGCGTGGTCCAGCGCTCTAACAATTTCGCTTGCGAATCTATAGCGTCGTCTTCGCCCGGTTGTGTCGGTAGATAGCTGCCATCCGCCTGTAATAACCACGCATGGGTATTATCAGACAGGTAGAGATGCATATCTTCAAGGATGCGGTCGCGAATTTTCTTGTGCTTGATGGGGAAGCAGGTTTCCACGCGGTGAAACATATTGCGGCTCATCCAATCGGCACTGGAACAGTACAGCTCTGGGTTGCCGCCGTTTTCAAAGTAAAATACGCGATGGTGTTCCAAAAAGCGGCCTATGACGGAGCGCACGCGAATATTTTCCGATAGCCCTTCCACCCCAGGGCGCAGCTGGCACACACCGCGCACAATCAAATCAATTTGCACGCCCGCTTGCGAAGCGGCATAGAGTTCATTCACCAGCTCTTCGTCGTAGAGCGAGTTCATTTTGGCAATAATGCGCGCGGTCTTGCCCTGTTCGGCATTTTCTTTTTCGGTGCGAATGCGGCGAATCATACCTTTGTGCAGAGTGAAGGGGGCGTAGAGCAAGGCATCCATTTTGGATGCTTTGCCCATGCTCGAAAGCTGCAAAAAGATGCGATAGACATCATCGCCTATTTCTTTGTCGCTGGTGAGCAAGCCGTAGTCGGTGTAAATCTTACTGGTGCGCAGGTGGTAGTTACCGGTGCCGAGATGCACGTAGTAGCGCAGCCCCGCCACTTCGCGGCGCGCAACCAAAATCATTTTGGAGTGGGTTTTAAAACCCACCACTCCGTAAATAACGTGAATGCCATAGCGTTGTAAACGCTCGGCGAGGGCGACGTTTTGCTCTTCGTCAAAGCGCGCGCGCAGCTCCACAATACAGGTGACTTCTTTACCCGCTTTGGCAGCGGCGACCAGTGCGTCCACAATCGGTGAGTTGGAGCCAGTGCGATAGAGGGTTTGTTTTATCGCCAGCACCTGCGGGTCAGCGGCAGCCTCGCGCAGAAAATCCACCACACATTGAAAGGAGTCAAAGGGGTGATGCAGCAAAATATCCTGCTTTTGCAGCACCTCTAAGTAGGAATTGCTGCGTTTGGGCAGCTTGGGCATGGCTTGAATAAATTGGCGGAAGTAATAGTCGCTGTCTTTGATCAAATCAAACAGATCGCCAAAGCGATTCATATTGACTGGGCCGTTAATGCGGTAGAGGTCGCGCTCTTTAATTTCACAGCGCTGCAATAAAAACTGCTCTAGTTCCTGCGGGCAGGTGTCGGTCAGCTCTAGGCGCACTTCGTCGCCGTATTGGCGATAGGCCAGTTCACCTTGTACTGCGCGCAGCAGGTCGTCGGTTTCCTCTTCATCGAGGAAAATATCGGAGTTGCGGGTCAGGCGGAATTGATAGCACTCCATCACCTGCATGCCGACAAAAATTTCGGCCATAAAATGGTGAATGATGGAAGAGACAAACACAAAGGCGCGGCTGCCATTGGCCAGTTCGCTGGGCAGCTCGATCATATGGGTGAGCGAGCGCGGTACCTGCACTATGGCGCGGCCAGAGCTGCGGCCAAAGGCGTCTTTACCGTCGAGTTTGACGATAAAGTTGAGGCTTTTGTTGAGAATACGCGGAAATGGGTGTGCGGGGTCGAGCCCAATCGGGCTGAGCACGGGCAACACATCCGATAAAAAGTAATCGTTGAGATACTGGGTTTGCGCGGGCGTCCATTCATCGCGACGCAAAATATTGATGTTGTGTTCGCGCAGTAATGGCAGTAGTTCGCTGTTGAGAATTTGGTACTGCTCGGTCACCAGCTGATGGGCGCGCACTGACACTTCGCTCAGGGTTTGGGTGGGCGTCAAGCCATCGGGCCCGCTCGCACTTGCGTTGCGCTCGAGCATTTCCACGAGCCCACCAACCCGCACCTCAAAAAACTCATCGAGGTTGGTGGCAAAAATACATAAAAAACGCAGGCGTTCGAGCAGTGGCAGCGTTTGATTGTAGGCTTGATGGAGCACGCGCTTGTTGAACTCAAGCAGGCTTAATTCGCGATTAAAATAGGCGTCTGACACCTGGGAACCCCTATGAAGCAAAGATGTTGCTGCAGATTATGGCAATTGTGTGACAGATATGTGACGGACTGGATTACATACAACACTAGCAGAGATTTGATGCGCAGGGTTGCAGTGTAGCAGCGCGCTATAGGTTGAACTGGTGCGTGAAATAAACGATGGTGCCGGTTAACAGTGCGCGGTCACCCCCTGCGCAGCAGAGAGTGACCTTGTCTTCAGCGCTTAGTTACACTTGTAAACGTCGAAGCTCTGACGGCCTTCTTTGATCAAGCTTACGGGCACTATAGTGTCACCGCCAAATTGAACAGCTTCGTTGCGCGCCATATTGGTCAACTCAGTGGCTACTTTGTTTGGGTCGCGTTTCATGGAACCTACAAAGTTGTCTTTCACTTTGACGTTCACATTGCGCATTTTTTGGCAGTTTTGCACATTGGCCATGTTGGCAACGGCAATGCTGCTGCCTTCTTCGTTAACTTTCACCCAAGTACAGGCACTGGATAGGCTGGCAATAGCGATGGCTAAAACGGCAATTTTTTTCATAGAAAGCTCCTCGAAGTGTGAGAAAAAAGCGGGGGTATGGATAGCGTCGCTACACTAATGCTAAGCGTGGTCGCTTGCAAGCTGCGACTGTTCAGGTGGGCGATATATTTACAGGGCGAATTAGACTTTGGCATTGGCAGCGCAGCAAGGTATCGTAGGGCGCTGGCTCGCGCCGTCACCTTGCTAGGCAATAATAAATACCCGTGTGTAGGTGCGATCTTCATCTGTATGTGCCCTTGCGTCATCTAATAGGAAACCTTCATTAATAGGAGTTATGGCTATGCGCCCTACTGCGTCCCCACTCACTCGTTTGTTTCGCCCGCGCAACCTGCTGCGGTTGCTGTTGTGGCTGCTGCTTATTTCGCTGCCCTTTTTTCTCACCTTAGCGCTGGGTAAGCTTTACCAGAACTGGGACGATGACCCAGACCGCGGCGCCGTTGCTATAGACAATGGTCTGTTCGGAGAAAACTACAGCACCCCTATTTATCTCGACCAGGGTTGGAGCGAATCGGACAGCCTGTGGTACTACACCACGACTCAGGGTTCGGCGCTTATGCCTTACGATATTTTCTTGGCGCTCGAGCAGGCGGATTCAACCGAGTTATTTCGCGCAAATAACAATGTCGATAAGTTTCGCTATCTACCGCAAAAACCGACCTTTTTTAACCCCGATGGCCTGCCAGTAGGTTTCACCAAGGAGGCCTATCAGGGTATGGATTACGTTGGCTATACCTGCGCCGCCTGTCATAGCGGCCAAGTTAACTTCAAAGGCAAAGCCATTCGTATTGATGGCGGCCCTGCGATGGCCGACATGGTCGGCTTCCTCACTAATTTAGAAACTAGCATGAAGGCAACCCTCGCTGACTCGGCTAAAAATCAGCGTTTTGTGGCGCGCGTGTTAGAGCGTAACAATGACTACAGTGAAGCGGCGCAGGTTACCAGTGATCTGAAAAAATGGACAAATACTCTCGAACTTTACAATAACGTCAATCACTCCCACATTGATTACGGCTTCGCGCGTCTCGATGCATTTGGGCGTATTTATAACCGAGTGCTGGAACATGTGATCAGCCGCGCTCAAGTGCGCGATCAGTTGTTGGCAGTGGAAAAGGTCAATGAACAACCGCTCATGACCGTTGCTCAGGTCGATAAAGTGTTGGAAGGTATAAGCCCGACAATTATCGGCGATGTGCAATTTGCACTTATTATTGATCGCCTTGTCTCCAAAGAAGCGGGTTATCCAGGCTTAAGTCAAAAATCCCTGCAGAAAATTAAGCGCCGTATTTTCAATGAACCTAATGCACCTGTGAGCTACCCCTTTTTGTGGGACATAGTGCAGTCTGATTATGTGCAGTGGAATGGCTTGGCGGCCAATGCGGGCGTAGGCCCTTTGGGGCGCAATGCCGGTGAAGTGATCGGTGTTTTCGGCAAGCTCGATTGGACTGCAGAAAAAAGTGGTTGGAGTCTCTCCTCGGTATTGACCGGGCAAGAGAGCAAGAGCCACAAGATCGATTTCAAATCCTCGATTGATTTGGTCAATTTGTCGCGCTTGGAATCGCACCTCAAAACCCTCACCTCGCCGCAATGGCCGGAAGAGATTCTCGGCGCTATAGATCGCCCCAAAGCCGCGCGCGGACGTCATCTTTATGCGGAGTATTGCGAGTCTTGCCACGAGGTGATTGATCGCACCGACTGGGATCGCATAGTGGTTGCCAATATGTCGGCGCTGAATGTGGTGGGTACTGACCGCGCCATGGCAGAGAATGGTGTGAATTACTCGGGCTTTTCGGGCAACTTTAAAAATACCTATCAAAAAGAAGACGTGGGTTCGCTGATTATTAAAGACCGCGCGCCAGTGGTGCAGGTATTAACCGCAGCGACCATGGGCACTGTGGGTACACCCGATGCAGACAAGTGGATTTGGCGTCGCATGTTGGACTGGGTATATATGTTGGCCAAGTCTTTTTTCGACAATGATATTAAAGCCAGTGTAAAAACCGGAAATTATCAGCCGGATACTACCGCGCAGCCCTATCAATCGCTGCTATCCTACAAGGCACGCTCATTGAACGGCATTTGGGCGACAGGTCCATTCCTGCACAATGGGTCGGTGCCGAGCTTGTATGATTTGCTCTTGCCGGAAAAACGTAAAGACGATCCTGAGGCGGGTGAATATCGTCCCAGTGAATTTAAAGTGGGCAGCCGCGAGCTAGATCCGATAAAAGTCGGCTTTAAAAGTGAAGGCTATGATGGATTTACTTTCACCACCCATAGGCGTGGTGATAGGAACATGGGCCACGAATACGGTAGTATTCACGACCCCAGCTTAAAGGATGGTGAAAAGGATGCACTCACCGAGGAAGAGCGCTGGGAATTAATCGAATATATCAAAACCTTGTGATCTAAGGTCGATGCGGTTGGTTAACCACAGTCGCTCCACCGCCAAGATTACAGCGCAGAAAAGTTCTTTATAAACAATCGGTTATAAAGGCAAGCACACAATCAGAACAGCTTTAATCTAAAGCGACGGCATCAAAGGAAAGAGAGCGCCACTGAGTTGATGAAAGCATCGAGCTATAGGTTGTTCGAGGCTCAATCAATTCAGTGGCGTTGTTGTTTTTCACTAAAGGCAACCACACCCGTTAAAAGCGAGAACCTTTGCATCATCATGCGTGAAACCAGTTGTCAAACCAGCCCGGTCCCCTTTTCTGTTTTACGCGCTAAGTCTTGTCTGGGCGCTCGGTTATTGTCTTGTGTTTTATTGCTCGCCATAAGTAGTTTTGTGCACGCCCAAGAGCGACGTGTGACCGTGCCCTTGGCGCTGCCGTTTCAACAAGCGGCGCATAGTTCAGGCGAAAGTGCTTCCAGCACCGCAGCCTATGCCATTAAATCTACTACTTTCACACAATCGGTACCTATTCCGGCCGCGCCGCCAGTGACTGCACCTAGCAGTGCACCTGCAGTGCAGGCCAGTATTCAAGCCGCTAGCGCCGCCGCAAACGTAGTAGCCGCACCCGTTAAGGCCGCGAGTAAACCTGCGCCGGCAAAACCCGCAGCAGAAAAACCGGTACTGGCGGCTCAGCCCAAAGCGGTACCCGCAGCCCCGGTTAAATTGCGCAGGCCTGCGGCACCAACCCTCGCTATAAAAGCGGCCGCTTATCCTGAGGGTAATCGCGAAGCCTTTGTACGTGAATTTGAAAACTATGTGGCGCAGCAGATAGCACCCTACGTGCCGGGTGTAGCCGTAGCGATCATCTCCGAGGGCAAAATTAAATCTCTGCAGGCTTTTGGGGTAAAAACCGCAGGTACGCGCGACAAAATTACGCCCGATACGCTGTTCCGTTTAGCTTCTGTCTCCAAGACCATTGCCTCGACGACTACCGCCCTTGCGGTCGCCGAAGGCAAGTTGAGCTGGGATATGAAGATCGTCGATGAACTAAAAGAGGTGCAATTCAAAACGCCTAAATATGGCAATCAAATCACCCTACGTCACTTGATGTCGCAATCGACAGGTTTACCAACGCACACCTACAGTCACTTTATTGATGCCAATATGGCCTATGCCGAAACCGTACGCCGCCTGCGCTACGTGAATTTTGTATGCCCACCGGGCAAGTGCTACGCCTATCAAAATGTCACCTACAGCCTTGCGGGTGAACTGATTAAAAAGAAAACCGGCGGCAGCTACGAAAACTATGTCGAAAAGAAATTGTTTGATCCGCTCGGCATGACCTCGGCCTCATTCGGCTACGACAGCTTTATGGCCTCGCGCGATCGCGCCGTACCCCATGTGGCCAGTGGCAAACGCTGGGTGCCTACGTCGGTTACGGGCAATTGGTATCATGTGCCGCCTGCGGCAGGGGCCAATGCCAGCATCGCGGATATGGCGCAATTTATGTTGGGGCAATTGGGCCGTAAGCCAGATGTTCTAAGCTCGGCGCTACTCAACCAAATTCAAACGCGTGTCACCCAAAATACCCCGGCGCAAAATCACTATGGCACCCGCAAAGGTGTAGGCAATACCGCCTATGGCTTGGGTTGGCGCGTATTTGATTACGGGCGCTTTAAAAACTTTAACCATCATGGCGGCTGGGTAAAGGGCTTTCGCTCTGAGATGGTTTTTAATCGCGAGCTGCAAATTGGTATGGTGCTACTCACCAACTCTGAAACTCGCCGCGCGCGCGATGTGATTTTTAAATTTATGGATATGCACGAACGCGCGGCCGATGCGGCGCGCAAAGCCCGTTAGTTTTTTGATCAAGGTTTTTCGATTGGCACCTACTGCTTAAGCAAGGGGTTTAGTGCTGCCTTAATAGCTTCAGCCGCAAAAGGATATTTCCATGTCAGGTTTTTTTCTGCACCCGCGCCGCATACTGCAAGCGCTTGATCAACTGGATCAAACGGCGCCTTCCTACAGCATGACGCGCCCACAAGCCCTGCGGCGCGTATTGGTGGTGCTGGCCTGTGTGTCGGTGTGCTTGCTGTTGCTGCACTACGCCAAATACGCGAATAATCTGCATGATTTTTTAGGCTTTGTCGCACACCAGCAAGGGCGCGCCTCCGATTACTATCTCGCTGCCCTCGCTACTTCTGGCTGGTTGGAGTTGGTTGACTATGTATGGTGGACCTCCTGTCACCTGCTGGCCTTTATTCTGCTGCCCTTTGCTGTTATCAAACTTTTCATGCGCACCGAAACCGGCAAACGCCCTGCCATTGCCGATTTTGGCTGGCGCTGGGGCGATGTGAGTGCGCACTGGCGCGGCTATCTGTTGTTGCTCAGTCCTATTTTGGTATTTGTGGTCTTGGTGAGCTTCGGCGAAGACTTCGTTAATCATTACCCCTTTTATCGTCAGGCGGGGCGCAGTTGGTTTGATTTGCTCAGCTGGGAATGCCTCTATCTCTGCCAATTTGTGTTTTTAGAGTTCTTCTTTCGCGGCTTTATGCTCAATGCGCTGCGCCCTGCACTAGGTGCCAACGCTATTTGGGTGATGTGTGTGCCCTATATGATGATTCATCTGCCTAAGCTTTGGTTGGAAGCGACGGGGGCGATTTTATTTGGCTTATTTCTAGGTATTCTCGCTCTGCAATCGCGCTCAATTTGGGGCGGTGTCTTGGTGCATGCGGGTGTGGCCTTGAGTATGGATATAGCCGCACTCATGCGTAAACAGGGTTTGCCGGAGCAGTTTTGGCCTTTTTAACGCGCGCGCTCATGGCGTATTTGGAACCCTGTGCCTTAGCTTGTTGTACTTAACTTCCTCCTATTTTTTGGCCCTGCGACCTTACTCTGTTTCTTTTTGCTTAGAACATTATTCATTTTAATGACGGGCTTTGCGGTGCTCTTGAGACCTGAGTGGCAAAAATACTGTCGGTAATCTATACAAAAGTACCGTTGATGTTATTTTACACGTCAAATTTCTAATGGTTCTAATCAGTTTTCGTGAACAATCAAAAAAGTCTCGATAAGAGCTTTTAGGTTCTTGCACTGGGTAGGTAGGTGCGAGCTACAATGTGACTCGCGTCACACTTTGAAAATGGATGAACTGCTCAAGTCCCGTAATGGGGAGGGAAACGATATGCAGAAGCAATGTTTAGCCTTGCTTAGGTTGGCAATAATAGGCCTAGGGCTTTTGGTGAGCCTAGGTAGTCAAGCGAGTGTTGTGCACTATGACGCTCTAGGTGAACAGGGGATATTTGCTCCAAACTTCGCCCATCAGCCGCTAACGGGTGATAATAGTGTGTCATTGAATAATTCACGTAGTTTAGTTGATTTCTTAATTAGCCCAGCATTATTAGTATCCAATGGTACTTCTTTGACGGTTGCTGCGGGACAAGGGAACGTAACTTTGCCCCTAGATGAGCACCGTGATACCAGTGATGGTCATCATGGTTATGCCGTGCGGGAACAGAGCACTGCGCCCATTTCTGGCGCCTTTATATTGGTGCTGTTGGGTTTTGTGGTGTGGTTTTTGGCTAGAGCTAAGTGCTTGAATACTAAATAAATTTACACCCAGAACGCGCTGCAACTACGCATTACAGCACCCTGTGATAAAAATATCTAATCGTCAGCATCCTTGGATTCTGGCGATTTTGTTTTTTTGGCGTATTCATTTTGCGAAGGTTCCCCTCCCCCGCTTCGAGCTGGTTCTGTTTAGGCAACCCATGACGCCGTGAGCAAATCGCTGGCTTTAGCGCTGCCTCTTAAAATCAAGGGTGGTCATCTGTATATGTAAACAGTAAAATCCCCCATCACTCTTTAGCTCATGGCCCGCTCTTATGGATGTTTCCCTGCTGTTAGATTCACTTAATGATGCCCAGCGCGAGGCGGTATCCGCGCCTGCGACGAATCAATTGATTCTGGCGGGGGCGGGCAGCGGTAAAACGCGGGTGCTGGTGCATCGCATCGCCTGGCTGATTCAAGTAGAGCGAGTTTCCCCCTACTCCATAATGGCGGTGACCTTTACCAATAAGGCGGCGCGCGAAATGCGTGGACGCTTGGATGAGCTATTCAGCCAAACAGGCCATAACATCAACAGCCGGGCCATGTGGGTGGGCACCTTCCACGGCTTGGCTCATCGCCTACTTAAGGCGCACTGGCAAGATGCCAACTTGCCGCAAAACTTCCAGATTCTCGACAGTGACGATCAGCTGCGACTGATTAAACGCGTCTATCAAAACCTTAATATCGACTCGGAAAAGTGGCCGCACAAGCAGGCCCAGTGGTACATCAACGGCCAAAAAGACGAAGGCCTGCGCCCCCAGCACATAGAAGAAACGGGCGATCCCTTTGTGCGGGTGATGTTGCAGATCTACCGTGTTTATGAAGAGGATTGCCAACGCGGCGGCATGGTGGATTTTGCCGAGCTGCTGCTGCGCGCCCACGAGCTCTGGCTTAACAAACCGCATATTCTGCTGCACTACCGCGAGCGTTTTCCGTTTATTTTGGTGGATGAATTTCAAGATACCAATAGTGTGCAATACGCGTGGCTGCGGGTGCTGGCGGGTAAAGAGAGTTGCGTGACGGCGGTGGGCGACGACGATCAGTCCATTTACGGTTGGCGCGGCGCCAAAATCGAAAATATTCAGCGCTTCACCGAAGACTTCCCCAATGCCCAAACGATTCGCCTAGAGCAGAACTACCGCTCCACTGGCAATATTCTGGACGCCGCCAATGCGGTGATCAAAAACAACTTTGGTCGCCTCGGCAAAGAGCTGTGGACCGAAGGCAGCAAGGGCGACAAGATTGCGCTCTACGCCGCCTATAACGAACAGGACGAGGCGCGCTTTATCGTCGAGCGTATTGGCGATTGGGCACGCAAGGGCAACCCCAAGCAATCGGTCGCTATTCTCTATCGCTCCAATGCCCAATCGCGGGTATTGGAAGAGGCGTTGCTGCGCGAGGCCGTGCCCTATCGCATTTATGGCGGCCAGCGCTTTTATGATCGTCTTGAAATTAAAAATGCCTTGGCTTACATGCGTCTTATTAGCAATTGCCACGATGACGCCGGTTTTGAGCGGGTAATCAATACGCCCACGCGCGGTATTGGCGGCAAAACCATTGAAGAGCTGCGCCTGTTCGCGCGCGATCAGGGCTGTTCGCTGTGGATCGCCGCCGAGCAGATGCTCGCCAATCGGGTGTTTAGCCCACGTGCGGGCAATGCGGTGCAGTCATTTATCAACTTGATTAACAAGCTCAAAGTCGCCAGCAGCGATATTGATATAGAAGGGAACACCATTGGGCTGGACGACATTGCCAAGCTGGTGCTCGATGAAAGTGGCTTGTTGGAGTTCCATCAAAACGAAAAAGGCGAAAAAGGCCAGGCGCGCGGGGAGAACTTGCAAGAGCTGATAACCGCCTGCCGTGCCTTTGATGTGGACGAAGCAGACGAAGAATTATCGCCTTTGCAGCAGTTTTTGGACACAGCTGCGCTGGATGCTGGAGAAACCCAAGCAGACGAGTTTGAAGATGCTGTACAATTGATGACCTTACACTCCGCCAAGGGGCTAGAATTCCCATTGGTATTTATGGCGGGTGTCGAGGAAGGTTTATTCCCCCATAAAATGTCGGCCGACGATCCAGACCGTTTGGAAGAAGAGCGCCGCCTTTGTTACGTGGGTATTACCCGCGCCATGGAAAAACTATTCATCAGCTACGCTGAAACCCGTCGCTTGTATGGCACTGAGACATTCAATGCCGTATCGCGTTTCGTCCGGGAAATTCCGGAAACCTGTATTGAGGAAGTTCGATTGAAAGCAGCAGTGACCCGCCCGGTAAGCCAAAAGCGTCCGGCCATGACTCAACCCTCCACCCGTCAACCCATGTATGACACAGGTGAAGGAACCGGCTTGCGTTTAGGCCAACGCGTCAAACACAGCATGTTTGGCGAGGGCGTGATTTTGCAATTTGAAGGTTCAGGCCCCACTGCCGTGATCCAAGTGAACTTTGCCGATGTCGGCAGCAAGCGCTTGGTAATGCAATACGCGAAGTTGGAAGCTATCTAGGTTTTTAACAGCATATTGTTTTGTTACGATAATTGTTTCGTTACAACTAAAGGGCAACCCAGAGGGTTGCCTTTTTGTTATGCGCAATTCGATGATTAAATAACTGAGGTACTAAGTGAGACTGATAAAAACCCTAAGTACGTTATTGCTTTTATGTGCACTGCTAAGCTGTACACCCGCCCCCAAAGACTTTGCGATGAGCATTGAAAAAGTTGATGAGCTGCACGGCTTCGTCCTCAAAGGCTTGTCGGTTTCGGGTAGGATTGAGCAGGGCTGCATCGCCAATGACGATAAGCTGATTATCACGCGCGGCGATAAGGTCGTATTTGAAGAGCTGGCGCGCATACTTAATGTGGCGGATCTTCCAAATCCAGAAGCCTTTAACGGCACGGCAGCGGCGGGTGACTACGCGACGTTCTATCTTCCCGATGCAAAACCGGGTTCAGTATTGCCCGGTGATGCTCTCTCTAGTATTAAAACTTCCTGTAAATCTACTTCTTAAATTTATTACCTGCTATGGCTAACAAAAAACTAAACAAGGGCTCCTCGGGCCAAAATCGCAAAGCCAGTGAAGACTATATGGCGCGCTACAGTCAAAAAGACGGTGTGGTCACTACGGCTTCCGGGCTTTTATACCGCGAGCTAGAGGCGGGCACAGGCTCAGCGCCCAGACTTAGTGATTGGGTTGAAGTGAATCAACGCATTTTATTTGTGAATGGCAAAGTCATTGCCGACACTTACAAATCCGGTGAAACCGATACCTTCAGTATGAAAGAAGCCATTCCCGGCATTCGCGAAGGTCTGCAATTAATGACCGAAGGTGCGCGCTATGAATTTGTCGTGCCGCCCGAGCTTGCCTGGGGTAAGCGCGGTGTGGGCGATAAAATCGGCCCCAATGCGGTGTTGATTTTTGATCTGCGTTTATTGGCGGTGAAGTTTTCTTAAGCTCGTTACTTTAAGTGGCCACCCGCATTAATTAATTTCCCTAAAGTTTTCTGCGTAGCATTCCAGTTCGGCAATAAACCCCTGTTTAGCTTGATCGCTAATAAAGCTGGCGGTAAAACTATTGTGGGCGAGCTGCAAGGCTTGCTCGCGGGTGATGTGAAAGGCGTCCGCCAGCGCGAAATAGTTGTCGTTGAGGTAACCGCCAAAATAGGTGGGGTCATCAGAATTGACGGTGACGCGCAGGCCAGCGCGCATTAATCGTAAAATATTGTGCTGCTGCATATTTTCATAAACGCAGAGGCGCACATTGGACAGCGGGCAAACCGTTAAAGGGATTTGTGTTGAGCACAAATATTCCATAAGAATCATGTCTTCTTCGGCGCGCACGCCGTGATCTATACGTTCAACCTTTAACAATTCTATGGCTTCCCAAATGTAAGCGGGTGGTCCTTCTTCGCCTGCGTGGGCAACAATGCGAAAACCTTTTGCGCGCGCACGTTCGAACACCTCGCTAAATTTACTCGGTGGGTTGCCCACTTCCGAGCTGTCTAAACCCACGGCAGTTATGTGTTCCTTCCAGGGCAGTGATTCTTCGAGTGTTTTCATGGCGCTGGCGACGCTGAGGTGACGTAAAAAATCCATCGTGAGTGCAGAGCTGATATTCCACTGTTGTTTGGCGTCGGCCATAGCGCGCAGTATGCCGCTGATGACAGTGGCAAAAGCGACGCCGCGCTCAGTGTGCGTTTGCGGGTCGAACGACAGTTCTGTGTGGCGGATGTTGTCTGCCTTGCACTTGCCAAAATAATCCCAGGCAAGATCGTAAAAATCTTGCTCGTGGTTGAGCACAGCAGCACCTTGATAATACACATCGAGAAAAGATTGCAAGCTGGTGAACTTATAGGCCGCTTCAATTTCGGCGAGGTCTTTGTAGGGCAGTTGAATCTTGTTGCGCTGCGCCAAGCTCAACATTAGCTGCGGCGAGAGCGCACCATCCAAATGCAAATGTAGTTCGGCTTTAGGCATGGAAGCCAAAAAAGCGCGACTGGCCGCTAGGTGCGCCTGAGGCACCGCCGAAAAATCGGCTTTTATGACGGAGGGTATATTGGCGTCGTTCACAAGCTGGCTCCTTTGGTCGTGTTTATTATTCCCATCATATTAACGTCGTACATAGGTGTGCTGACATGGCTTCAGCATAGATTATTTTTCTTGCGACGTTATTGCTAGGTGGAGTGAGTAAATATCGTTGAACAGTTTGTTGATACAAATGGCTATTATTATTTTGATTAAATCGTTCCGCTTAGCAATAGGGCTTGCCGTATTCAGTGTAAAAATAGTGCAGTCCCTATTGCAAGGTAAATGCTTACAGCGATGAAGGCTCCGCACCAAACGGGATGGTCGCATAGTTTAATTGTGCTGCAAGTTGCAACAGGGCCAAGTCCATCCATTTGGGCCCGAGTAGCGATATGCCCGCGGGCGCTTGATCGAGCAATAAAACGGGGAGATGCACTTGCGGTAAACCCGCTAAGCCCGCTGGTGCTGTGAGACCCAGTAGCAAACTGCGGTAGTGATCAAGGGTTTCATCGCTGGCACTGAGCAGTGGTGCAGCGCCGGGGGTTGTGGGCATGACCACAAGATCCACTCCTTCAAACCATTGGGCGATATCGCGGGTGAGTTTGAGTCGCTCAGCTTGGGCACTGCGTTGCTGTTCGGCACTGAGCTGGCTGGCCCATTCAAAGCGCGCGGCAATATCCTGTGCAAAATGGGGTTTGCGTTGGTTGATCCATACACCGTGGCTGCGCCAGAGTTCGCGCCCTTGCAGTGTACGAAAGCAGTCACTCGCGCGGGTAAACCACTCAGAGCTGATGTGGATGCGCTTGGTGATGGCTATTCGCGACTGCTGCAAGAGCCAGTGTTCATGGGCAGGTGACCAGATTGGCTGAGCGCTCTCCTGCTCAAGGGTTGGTTCAAGCAAAGCAATTTTGAGCGGGCTAGGTGTGTTTTCTCGGTTGTGAATGAAGGTGGAATTAGGCAGTAGTACTTCGCCTACACGCAGCAGCAAAGCTGCATCGCGGGTCAACCAGCCGACCGTATCGAAACTGGGCGCGAGGGGCACCATCTGGGTGCGGCTTATTAATCCATGGCTGGTACGAATACCAAATAAGCCGTTGTAACTGGCGGGTACGCGCACCGAGCCGCCGGTATCGCTGCCGAGTCCTATGTCAATTTCGCCCAGAGCAACAGCAACCGCTGAGCCGCTGCTAGAGCCGCCAGGTAAGCGCGTGGGGCTGCGCGGATTGAGCGGCGCGCCATAGTGGATATTGAGCCCATTAAGACTGTAGGTTAGCTCGTCTGTTTGGGTTTTTGCTACTAACTCAGCGCCAGCGGCCATAAGTTGCAGCACGGCGGGGGCAGTTTCGGTGGGAATGGTGTGGCTGGCAAGCCAATCAGGGTTGCCTGCTCCGGTGGGCAGTTCGGCCACATCGAAGATGTCTTTCACACCTAAACGTAAGCGCGCAAGTGCGCTTGAGCTGGGCATGGCATTGGCGGGTAAATAGGTGCCGCGCCAACTGTAAATGCGTCTATCAAGAGGCATGAGCTTAACTCCGCAGTCATTATCACTTGGGATAAATCGGCTGAGGCATTCTAATTTGCGCATCAGCTTCGTTGGATTAGCTTGCAAGTCTAATACCAGTCGACGAACGCAGACAAAAAACTGAGTCACTAGGTCGACGCAGATTGAAAAATTGACGGCGTAAGCTTCCTTCTTCAATCGCATGGATAAGTGGAGTGACTAACGTATATCCATTAAGTTGCTCATAGTAGCGTTAGTATCTTTAAGTGCTTTAGCTATGCCGCGCCTGTTTTCGCTGGGCTGATTTTGGCTCATTTTAAATTTACCTTGAATGCGGGTCACTGAAATTTCTATGCCTACAATGGCAGGGAGTAATTTATCGATGAATTCGCGTGGAGCATCTTCAATTGTCCAGGGCGTCGGTTGATCTTTTTCATGTGCGTGGGTTAGATTTTGCAAGAGTGCTAGCTTCCATTCGGCATCATGAATGTAAGAAATAACGCCGTATACATGTACGCTTCTATAATTCCACGTAGGCACTACCTGGCCATTTTCTTTTTTCGAGGGAAGCCAATTGGGTGAGATGTAAGCATCCTCCCCCTGGAAAACAATTAACGCAGATTCATTATCCGGGCCATTAATCCAAAGAGGGTTCGATTTCGCAACATGACCTTGCAGCACAAAACTATTATCTGAATGCTGGTTAACCCAAAGGGGAATATGCTCCGCATTCAATTCTAAGTTTTTGTTAGTAATGATTAATGCAAAGGGGAATTCTCGCATAAAATTAATCAAAACATTTTCATCCGCTTTTTCAAAATGCTTTGGTAAATACATGGTGGTTTCCTTCCAATAAAAAAGGTGTTACTTAGATGAAATAGGCCCAATGTAAAAGCGTGGCTAGTTAAAATTAATTATTAGCATGGAAATTAAGAGAGAAACTAGTTTTTACTACAAGTTTCAAGGTATAGCTCTTCTACTTTTTCACGTGCCCAAGGGGTTTTACGTAAAAATTTTAAGCTGGATTTGACGCTGGGGTCTGCTTGGAAACAGCGAATACTAATTTTTTCCCCAAGTACTTTCCATCCATAGTGTTCAACCAATTGAGTGACTATGGCTTCCAGTGTTAGCCCGTGAAGTGGATTGTTTTTTTGTTCGTTCATAGTGCTGCTCATTTTTAGGGTCGCTTTCTTTAACGTATTATCCCGTTAAAGAAATGCATCAGTAAATATAGATTAGGCGTATTCGCTATGGTGTCTAGTTTGCGTCAACCAAATCCACAGCTGACAGATCAGTACGCCTATTACCCCCGCCGCCATTAAGCAAGCAAAGGGCAATGGGCTGCCATCGTAAAAATACACGAGTAGCGGCCCAGCCAAGGCGCCGCTGCCAAACCGCAGTGTGCCAGTAACTGCTGTGGCTGTGCCGGAATTATGCGGAAATTTCATAATAACCAGCGCGTCGCTATTAATACCTATAAGGCTAAGGCCTGCCATTAAGGGGGTTATTGTTACCACCGTAAAAATAATAGGCATATGAAATACTGTGACTATAAACAGCGCTAATGCGCTTACTAAAGCCATCAACAGACCTGTGCGAAGCATGAACATAGCGCCAAGGTGGCTTACGAGCCGACTATTAATGAAGCTCGCTAAAATAAGCAAGCTGACATTCAGCCCAAAGAGCAAGCTGAAGACCTGTTCGTTAACACCAAAAAAATTCATGTATACAAAAGGAATAGCGGTGATATAGCAGAAGAAAGCAAACGAGCCGCAAATCATGCTGATAATAAAAGGGCGTGCCCTGCTGTGAGCAAAAACTATTTTATAGCCGCCAAAAAATTCGGCTGCTTTGAAGCGTGTTTTGTTCTGTTGTGTTTCTGTTGCGGGGAAAAATTTCCAGACTGCAAAGAGAATCAAACCGCCATAAGTAGCTAAAACAATAAAAATACTGCGCCAGTCACTTAGCCATAAAATAAAGCTGCCTATTCCCGGTGCAAGCAACGGCGCCAGCATCATGATCATGGATAAATAAGACATCCCTTTTGCGGTGTGTTCTTGATAAATATGGCGCACCATGCCGGGAATAACCACAGTGGCTGCCGCACCACTAAATGCTTGCATCGCGCGCATTATTAAAAAGCTTTCAATTGTTTGGCTAAAAACCAGAGCAATGCTGGCGAGAGTGAAACCGCTGAGACCAAACAATGCAAGCGGCCTGCGCCCAATGCCATCAGCGAGTGGGCCGAAGAGCAGCATGCCCGCACCATAGGCTCCCAAGAAAATACTGAGTGATTGCTGTAGGCTTCCTATATGGCTGTTAAGGCTCTGTGCAATTTGCGGCATAGCCGGTAAATACATATCGATAGAGAGCGGTGTTATGGCAATGACACTGGCGAGTAAAAAAATAAACCATTTCGAATAAGTGGAGTTGCCTCGATCACTCATGGCGTCGTGCAACTTGTTTTTAGTCGGGCGATAGGCTCTGGGTATTGCATTTCAAGCTGTGTTAATTGCGCACTGCCTAAATATTTTTGTGCAAATTCAAAAGGCGCAACACCATTGTGCCAATCACAATGAATAACGGCGAGGGTCGCCACATTCTGTGCAACTGAGGCCTTAAGGTATTTATCGTAATGTTCGCGACGGCTCCAATCGGCAAACTTATCTAGCTCAGCTTGGTAGAAGGCGGCAGACTGTTTGAGTTCAACCTGATTGACGCCCGCTTGTTCCATAATCGCTTTTACAAAAAGGGGTTTAAGCTCTGGCGCTGTGTCGGACCACTGGGCGAGGGTAAAGCTTCCTTGGGCGAAAGTGGGTAGCGAGAAGAGCAATGAAATAATTAATGAGGCGCCAAATCGGCTGATGGTCTGTAAGGGCACTGTAGTATTTCCGCGAAGAATAAAAGAATTGTCGTTTTGGCATCAGTACGCTAAATCTGTGGGTTCTGAGCTGTAACTGGGGGTTTAACTCGCCGTTATTATAGGGCCTATGGGCAGCAAACGGGATTTATAAGTTGACTCTCAAAAGTTGGCGTGTACAATGAACACAGCTTGAAAGTACGTCTAATATTTATGCACCGCATTTCGAAGTTCCAACCATAGTACCTCGTCCTGTTCTTCATAAGTAATTCCCACATTTCAGCACAACCGCCTTAATTGGCTTTATTACTATGTATTAACAGGAATATGACTATGTCAACTACTACTACTGGCACCGTAAAATGGTTTAACGAAGCTAAAGGTTTCGGCTTCATTCAACAAGAATCAGGTCCAGACGTTTTTGCTCACTTCAGTGCAATTTCAAGCTCAGGTTTCAAAACCTTAGCTGAAGGCCAAAAAGTACGTTTTACCGTGACTCAAGGTCAAAAAGGCCCGCAAGCCGAGAACATCGTAGCTATCTAATTGCAGATAACTACTGGGACTTGATCCCAGCTGCTGTAACAGCAGCCTAAAAAAGGTGAAATCTTAGGATTTCGCCTTTTTTATTGTCTAAAAATTCCCTTTTTGATGGATATTTCATTTACTTCCTCTGTGACCTGTACCGCTCTTTACACTCCTGTTGCTGGTATTTGCACCAGTTTGGGCTAGTCTGAAGGCTCTTAGCGTGTTTTTTCAACAAATGTAGATTTAGACGCAATCAGGTAGGGATCATGGCGAGCGAGCGAGAGGTATCGGACGGCTCGAGAAACGCAATTAGGGCCAAAATTCAGCGGCTGGAGGCGGAGCTTGCCTCTTTAAAACAGCAGCTTCGTGAAAAGCACGATCTTCCGTGTGCAGGTAGCTGTGCAGATAATAGCGTCGCTAAATCACTCAGCACTGCAGCACTGCCTACTCCTTCTCCATTTAAAAATAACTCAGATCAAGTCGTTCTTGACGAGCAATGGCTGAGCTCAGCTGTGCAGTTTTTAATAAAACAGACCCAGCCCGGCGCTGTTAGTGAGCTGCTAGGGTCTGTGGGCGATGCCCTAAGCTTGAGCGCACTAGGTGTATGGCAGTGGGACCCGCGAACTGAAGGGGCGCAGCTGCTAGAGCAGTGGTATGCCGCAGACTTAACAGAGGCGCAGCACCTAGGGTTGCAGCACAATCAATGGCTCGCAGAGGTGGTTAGGGGCGATGCTTTAGGGGATAGGCTATTGTCCCAAGCTCAGCCGTTAGTATTTATCGCAAATGATTCTGCATTGACAGGTGTTACGTCCGTACCTGCATCAGATATCTGCCCTAACACCCTGATTGTTCCCTTCTGCGAGGGTGGCTCCTTGCGTGGACTTATGAGCTTACAGCGCAAAAGCACCTGTGGCTGGCATCAGCAAGATATTAACCTATTGAATCTATTCTTGAATTGGCTGTTATTGTTTATGCAACAACAGCAGCAGTTGCGGCAGCTTGCCGATCGCGATGTACGCTTTCAATATGCGATGGAGGCCACGAATGATGGCCTTTGGGATTGGAATTTACGCACTAATAAAATTTACTTCAATCGCAGTTATTTGCGCATGTTGGGTTATGACTATGAGGGCTTACCCGGTAATCTAGCAACTCTTACGGATTATTTTCTACACCCTGATGATGCCGTTAATGTTTTACTGGAATATCAAATTGCACAGGAGAATCATCAGGAGTCGTTGCATTTACAATTTCGTATGCTGCACCGCGATGGACGGATGCTCTGGGTGTCATCTAAGGCAAAGTTTTTTGAGTTAGATGAAAACGGTATAGCGGGACGTTGTGTCGGGATAAATACCGATATCACTGAATACATTCAGTCGCGCGCAGAACTTCTGAATGCAAAGGCTCAGGCTGATATGGCGAGTAAAACGAAAAGTGAATTTTTGGCACGCGTCAGCCATGAAATTCGCACGCCTATGAATGCGATTATCGGCATTGGTTATTTAATGCATGATACGTTGCTGGATGAGCAGCAGCAAAGCTACCTGAGTAGTATTAGTTCTGCTGCGGATTCGCTTCTGCAGATTATTAATCAGCTGTTAGATTTTTCTAAAATTGAATCAGGGCGTATTATTTTAGAGCATGCGCATTTTGACCTTGAACAACAGTTTGAAAAGATATCGCGTCTTTTTGAAATTACCGCACTGCATAAATCCGTTAATATCGCCTATGACTTAAGAGCCGATGTACCGAAATTTCTGCGAGGAGATGCATCGCGCCTCAGTCAGATTATCGGTCATTTGATTACCAATGCACTGCAGTATTCCAATACTCGTGAGGTGTTAATTGGTGTTCGAAAATTAAACCAAAATAATAAAAAAGTAACTTTAGAGTTTAGTGTTACAGATTATGGTTTAGGGATGTCGCATGCGAAGCTAGAGAAAATAAAATCGCAGTTACTTGATGATAAGCTCTGCACAGACACAGGTAAAAATATTTACGGTCTGGGAATTTGTAATCATTTAATTCATCTTATGGGTGGCGAACTTAACTTAGAATCTGAATTAAATAGAGGTTGTAAGGTAAGTTTTAGTGCTTGTTTTGAGCGCAGTCAATTAGGTGAGAAAACATTGCGAACTCAGTCGCGCGAGCTTAACAATATCCGAGTGTTAATCGTCGATGATAATACTATAGCGCGTACTATTATTGCGAGTACGGCCCGCAGTATTCACCTTCAGGTTGATGAGGCGGATAGCCCACTAGAAGCCCTAGAAAAAATTCGGCAGGCAGACTATATTGGTGAACCCTATCATTTTCTGTTGCTTGATTATCGCATGCCAAAAATAAATGGTTTGCAGCTCACGGGTTTAATTAAATCAGATCGTAATTTAAAAACGAAGCCGCAAGTATTTTTGATATCGGCGTATCATCGCGATGAAATATCCAGTGCCGAGCCGAATTCTATTCTAGTAGATGAATTTTTGAGTAAACCTGTGAGTGAGTCGCGGTTATTTGATGCAATAAGTCAAGCTATAGGGCGTGAGCCCTTTTTACAGGAGCTAAGCCCTGCTATGAATACTCGTACTGATCAAGAGGCGCTGCTTGCTCAGGCTCGGGTTTTGGTTGCGGAAGATAATGTAGTTAATCAACAAGTTATTTGCGGTATCCTAAAGCGTAAAAACATTATTACTGTAATTGCCTGCAATGGTGCCGAAGCGGTGCATTGCATAGAAGCGGCCAGCGAGCCCTTTGATGCCATACTAATGGATTTGGAAATGCCAGAAATGGATGGTCTGGAGGCTACCTCGCACATTCGCTTGCACAGCCAGCAGCAGGATGTACCTATAATTGCGGTTACGGCGCAAGCTATGCGTGGTGATCGCGAACGCTGTTTGGCGGCGGGTATGAATGCCTATTTATCTAAACCCGTTAATCCTGAACTGCTCTATACCACCTTGGCCGATATACTGCGTCTCAAAAAAGTCACCAGTGGCAACTCTCATTAATCGGCTACACTCATATTGCTGCTATCTGTTGTGGTGGTAGCCCTGCCGTATTCCCCCGTTAGGTTGACGTATCATTCTGTAACATAGAGGTCTTTAAGGTTCTGATGTTGTCCAAGCCTATTGATATAGATAATATTCAAGACGGTGTAGACCGCAAACAACTCAGCTCATTAAAAGAGCGTTTTCTCACACTTAATCAACAGCGTTTTACGCGCACCTATAATGCCCTCTCCGATCGACAGCAGCAATTTCTGATGATCTTGCCTCTGCTATTTCATGTGAATCACCCCATGTTGCCCGGCTATATTTCTCACAGTACCCCCGCAGGTTTGGCAGGCTATAAACCTGACAAGGATGTGTTGCGCTGTGTAAAAGCATTTGCGCGCAGTTTTCAATATCGCACGGATTTAAAGCTGCAGGCAGAGCATATAGATGCACTCTATATTATGGGTAGCATAGGCACGATTGCACAAACGGAGCGCAGTGATTTAGATGTTTGGGTGTGTCGCGCGCTAGACCTGAGTGTTGCAGCGGTGGCGGAATTACAAAAAAAATGCGAGGCAATTTCCCTCTGGGCGAAGCAGCAGATACACCTTGATGCACATTTTTTTGTGATGCAAGCTCAAGAATTTAATAGCCATCAAAAACAACAGCTGACGAGTGAAGGTAGCGGCAGTGCGCAACATTATTTACTCTTGGACGAATTCTATAGAACTGCACTCTGGCTCGGCGGCAAGTTGCCGCTCTGGTGGTTTGTACCCGTAAGCCAAGAGCATAACTATGAAGCGTTTACTACCGAGCTATTAAGAAAACGTTTTATTAATGCTCTTGATGTAATCGATTTTGGCGGGTTACCGGAAATTCCCCCCAATGAATTTATCGGAGCAGGAATATGGCAGCTGTATAAAGCCATTGAGTCGCCGTATAAATCCATACTCAAATTATTATTGCTAGAAGTCTATGCCCATAAGCTGCAAGGTGATGCCCAGCTGACCCAGCCTCTGGCTTTGCGCTTTAAAGCGGCGATCTATGCAGACATTCCCAATGCTAATTTGTTAGACCCCTATGTCATGGTGTACCGCTGCATTGAGGCTTATCTTGAAGCGCAGAATCAACCGCAGCGTTTGGCGTTGGTGCGGCGCTGTTTTTATATTAAGGTCAATCAACACCTCTCGCGCAGTAGTCGCAGTGTTAATAAACCTTGGCAGCGAATATTGCTGGAAGGCTTGGTAGCGGAGTGGCAGTGGGATAAGCATCAATTACACATGCTGGATAATCGCAGCTATTGGAAGTCACCCCACGTGCAGGTGGAGCGTAACCTGTTGGTTAATGAGCTGACGCATAGTTATCGCTTATTGAATGAGCTGAGTAAACATCTACAGGAAGATGCGGCTATTAGTAGCGAAGAATTATTGGTACTTGGGCGTAAGTTGCACGCGGCCTTCGAGCGCAAGGCGGGAAAAATTGAATGGATAAATCCGAGTATATCGCGCGATCTGAGTGAGCACTCATTGTGCTTTGTGTGTGACTACGAAGAGGGTGTGCTCAGTTGGCAAGTGTTGCGCGGTCGCTATGCTGATGTGAACCTGCGCAGCCATAATGTGGCGCCAATTAAGCGCGCGCGCAGCTTAATTGAGCTGTTGTTGTGGTGTCAGGTGAATGGCATTTTAGTGAGTGGTACTCATGTAGATATTTTGGGTGAAAAGTTTTTACTGAGCGGTGCTCAAAAGCAACAGCTGTTGCAAACGATTGAATATTGGCTGGCGACAGTAGCGCATGGTGTTGACCATGAGGCTTTTACGCGGCCTGCGCGAGTAGAGCGGGTCATGATGATCTTTAATACAGGTGTTGAGCCGCAGGCAAATTTGCACAAGAAGGGTCTGCAAATGCTCAGTGCACAGAGCGATGCTTTGGGCTTTAGCGGTTTTAAAGAAAATTTGGTGATTAATGTTGATGTTGTGCATATCAATAGTTGGGGTGAATTAATTTGTCGTCATTACCCTGGTGATGCGCTAGTGAGTGCGCTGCTGCATTATTTTCGCCTGCTGCCTGCGCAGCAATTAAAAAAAATACCTGAGCTGAGTTTGCAGTGTTTTAGCAGTGGCCAAGGGCACAATATAGTCCAGCGCTTGAGCGAACTCTGGCGCGATCTTATCAGCTGTTTTTACAGTGCGCGGGCGCAACCTAATAGCCGCTATATTTTCGAAATGGGTAGCGAATATCTAGTGGTGCAGCTCCTGCATCAGCAGCCGCAAATTGGGCGCTTTAATAGTTATGAAAAAATGCTGCATAAACTGAGTATGGCCCAACATGAATTTAGTCCCTTGGTTATAGATCGCTACGCACTATGTGATAAGCCATTGAGGGTGATGAATGAGGTGATAAAAAAGAATTTCATCACTATTTTTTATCAATTGGAGGGCGCAAGTGCACATGTGAATCTGGTAGATGAAAAAGGCTCTTTTTACCATACACAGCAAGAATTCTATAATCAGCAAGCGCTTCTGCGTCCTTTTATCGGTTTCGTGCGTGCAGTATTACAGCGTCAGCAATTTGATGGCGCGAGTCAACCGGTAGCAGATATTAAAATTTTTGAGTTGTGCGGTAACTTTGCCTTGCAGCAGGGTACGTGTGTGGAGCGCCCTATAGGCGCTGAGTTGATTCAGCATCAATTTATTGCGATCAAAGCAGTTGCGGAGTGGGCCGCAGATGAAAGTATTCACTTTAGTATTTTTTGTGAGGAGCAGGAGTTCTCAGCGTTAAGCTATGGTATTGATATTTTCCCTGCAGTTGCACAGTATATTTATCAGCGGCGCAAGCATGGCGAGCGCTATCCCTGTTACATTACTGACTTAGATCTCTCGCAGTGTGGAGATGCAATCGGTCAGCAGACAGGTTTACAGTTGGGACACTATTTGCAAATTAAACGAGAGTTGGAGCAAAAGCTTAATCAGGCACTCGCTGCTTGTTGAGGCTCGGCCGATTCTTAATTGGCTTTTTTATTGAATGTGATTTTTATGGTTTTATATGTTTTCCCATGACGTTTTTTCCACTCAATCTTTCCCCCTGATTGTGAGCAGCCTAAGTCCATTAACGCCTCAGCTGCTTCAGGTGCATTTGCGCGCGCCTGAAGGCGAAGATCTCCCGTTGCTGAGTTGTGGAGCTCAACTGCAAATAATCTGGGTTAATACACAGGGGCAAAGTATACCTTTACCCAGTGCTGTTGCTGCTTGCCGAAGTCAGCAGCAAACCTATGAGCTGGTACTTGAGTGTTCATTTGAATCTGAGCCTTTAGCCATAGGTCAGCAACTTGAATGTCGCCTTGCAGAGCAGCGTTTTCATTTGCATGCGGATGCAGCCCCCGCGCTTTTGATTGGCGTAGGTTTGGGGGCTATCGCTCTTAAACCCTTGGCTGAAACCTTGGCTTTGCGCGGTCGTCGCCAGCATTTTCACTATCTTGCTGCCAACATGGATGCCACAAGTCCTCTACCTTTTGCCGACAGCCTTCACGAGACACTCGGTCGGCAGCTCAGTTGCTATAGCGGCGATCAACTGCAGGCTTGTGAACTCGGCGAATTAATGGCCCAAGTACAGCCTAATACCCAAGTCTATATTTGTGCTCCCCCTGCATTTTTAGCGGAGGTGCGTGATCATGCTGAGCGCCTCGGTATTGCCAAGGATCAGCTCCAGTGCGTCAGCTTGGCGCCAGTAGTAAAAGAAGTGGCGCGCGCTGTGATCTTGGAGTTGGCGCGCTCAGGTAAGCGAGTGTCTGTAGCGCCGGAGCAGCCTTTGCTGCATGCGCTGCAGATGGCGGGAATAGCGGTGAAGTCCAAATGCTGCAGTGGTGAATGCGGCACCTGTATGCAGCAAATTCTCGCGGGCGAGGCGGATCACCGCGATGAGGTATTAAGCCCTGCGCTGCGCGCTCAAGGCAAAATATGCGTTTGTGTCTCGCGGGCAAAAAGCGATGTGCTAGTGCTGGATTTGTGAGGGGTGAACTTCATGTTCTGATTGAGTCACTGCGTCGCTAAGTGGATTTATAGGCCATGCTCGTCGATGCAGTGTTGTATAATCGCCGCCTTTTTAATCAGACTGAGCTGCATACCTAGCTCGTCACTCCGCGTCAGGCAGCAATTTCATGCATTTTATCGTTAAAGTCTTCTCTGAAATCATCATCAAAAGCCCTCCCGTACGTAAGCGTTTTATCAAACAACTGCGCGATAACCTGCGCAAGTTGCTCGCTGATAAAGGCGTTAAGGTAGATGTGCAGCGCGATTGGGAGAAGATCGAAATAGTCGCGCCCGATGCGGATGAATCCGTCATAGCGCAGGTGTCTGAAGTGCTGGCGCATACTCCCGGTATTGCCAATTTCTCGCTGATAAAGGCCTACCCCATTGGCGATTTGGAATATATCTTTCAAACGGTTCTGCCCCATTGGCGCGACGAGTTAGCCGGTAAAACCTTTTGCGTGCGAGCGCGCCGCCACGGCAATCATGAATTTAGCTCTACCGACGTGGAGCGCTATGTAGGCGGCGGCTTGTTACAGCACACAGACGCCAAGGGCGTGGATCTGCACAACCCCGATGTCATAGTGCCCTTAGAAGTTAAGTGGGAGCGTTTGTTCGTGATCGCCCGTAAAACCCAAGGTTTGGGCGGTTTTCCGCTGGGTACGCAAGAAGCGGTGTTGTCGCTTATTTCAGGCGGGTTTGATTCTACTGTTTCCACCTATTTATGCATTAAGCGTGGCTTGCGCGCCCACTACTGCTTTTTCAACCTCGGCGGCCGCGCCCATGAAATCGGTGTAAAAGAAGTCGCCTATTATTTGTGGAATAAGTACGGCGCCTCGCACCGCATTAAGTTTGTGACTGTACCCTTTGAAGAGGTGGTCACAGAAATTCTGGAAAAGGTTGATAACTCCTACATGGGTGTCACCCTCAAACGCATGATGTTGCGCGCCGCGGAAGCGGTAGCGGAGTCGCTGGAAATTCCCGCATTGGTGACCGGTGAGAGCGTGGCGCAGGTATCGAGCCAAACGCTGATCAATCTCAATGTAATTGATCGCGCGACGGAGATGCTGGTGTTGCGTCCGCTTTCCACCATGGACAAGGGCGATATTATCGATATATCGCGCAAAATCGGCACCGAAACCTTCGCGGCGCAAATGCCAGAATACTGCGGTGTTATTTCGGTAAACCCCACCACGCGCGCCAAACTGAGCAGGGTGATTCACGAAGAGTCCAAGTTTGATATGGCGGTATTAGAGCGCGCCATTGCGACGCGCCGTGCCCAAAATATCGATGAAATCGTCGATGAGTTGGATGCTGATTTAACCGTGCCGGTAGTCGGAGAAGTGCCCGCGCCTGCGATCATCATTGATATTCGCCATCCCGACGAGGAAGAAGTAAACCCGCTGCGTCTAATGGATGTGGACGTACGCAAGATTCCCTTCTACAACCTCAATAACAAATTTCCTACGCTGGAGCAGGGCGCGCAATACTATCTCTACTGCCAAAAAGGCGTTATGAGCCAGCTCCATGCCGCCAACCTAAAAGATGCGGGCTATTTAAATGTGGGTGTCTATCGCCCAGAACCCAAGAGCGCTTGCGCCATTTAATTTACGCGACATGCTGGGTACTCTTGCAGGCTAATCCAGAAAGAGGTGCACGTTTTACGTGCTTGTGCGCGCCACGGGAACCCTCTGGCGGGCGCTCATATCCAGCTGTATTGGTAACTTGTACATTGTGAGGTGCCTGAAAAGTTGCGCGCTGGAGCAGCTGTTATCCGAGGCTCTTCATCTTATATTTACCCCTTAAAACCCGCTCCAACTCCCCCTCTTTCCTTTATGAATTATTCGCAATAAATGTAGTGCTTCTTTTTTGCTGCCTAAGCGTTAAATTCTTATATCTAAAACCCTTAAATCACCTGAGCTTCATATTCAAATAATCTACATAAAGCTGATTACCGCGCCAAATTCCGTCATATACTTGAAAAACAGGAAAAGCTGCCTTACCACCTTACCTGAATGACCAATAGAAGACTCGAATAATTTTAATTAAATCCTTTTAGGGGCAATAGATGAATCTCCTCATAAATCCAATAAGGTTCTTGTTTCAAACTTCACGTGCTGTAACGCTCTTAGCAACTACATCTTTACTGCTTATTCCCAGCATTGCACTGTGCGACACAGTGACGGTGAGTAACTATACAGAATTGCGCAGTGCGCTAGCCGGAGCCACAAATGGCCGCGTGATTAAACTCAATGCGGGCACCTATGCGCCGCCCAATGCATCGACTCAGTGGTTAACCCTTGATGGCAGTGTTAATACCTCGCCCATGTTCTTACTGCACGATGTAAGCAATGTAACGATAGAAGCAGCGGCGGCCAACCCCAGCTCCGCTCAAAAGCCCTTGCTAAAAGCGCCCAGTAGAACCAATAACTATGTGTTTTATGGGCAGCGTGTACACGGCTTGAAATTGAAGAATTTGCGCATTCAAAATGCCGATAAAGGCGTGGTGATAGATCGTTCTGACAATGTCAAAGTTGAAGGGGTAGAAATTTTTAACACCGGTACCGAGGGCCTGCATTTTCGCGACGGCAGCGATTACGCCGAAGTCTGGAATAGCAGCATTGCACACACGGGTATGGAGCGCGCCGATCGCGGTGAAGGCGTGTATTTGTGTAACGATCGCAAAATGTGGAATAGCTATTACCAGCCCACGCCTAAAGAGGAAGACAGGCAACAAAACTGTGATTTTGCCAAAATTCACAACAACACCTTTGGCCCCAACATAGGTGCAGAGCCTATAGATATTAAAGAAGGTACCGTCGGCATTCGCATTTACGACAATCATTTCATTATGAAAATGGACGATGCTGGCCTGTTGGCCACCGCTCCCTTAAATTTGCCCAAATATGCAATTCATATGAAAGGCACCGAAGCCATAGTGGATAACAACACTTTTGACTTTACTGGTGCCGTATCAACCTTGCAGGCAGCTATATCGGTTGATCAGCAATTGGATGACGATCCTGCGCTCGCCTATATCCACGGTTATTACAATTGGGCGGTAAATAACAAGGTTACCGGCAACAACAGCAGTCATCGTGTATTTAAAGCGGCAAGTGATGGCGGCGCCACCTATGGCTGTAACACAATTGCGGGCGGCGGCTTAGTGGATGAGGTGCCTTCCAAAAACATCGCGCCAGCGAGAAGATACATTTCTGTGTCGGGTTCGAATTGTGTCCCACCACCAGTACCGGGCGGCAGCGGTGCAAGCTCTTCAGTAGTATCGTCGGTTGCTAGCAGCAACTCATCAAGCCGTAGCTCCGTCACCAGTTCAATTGCAGCCACTAGCTCTGCTGCGAGCGGCAGCTGCCAAACCATTAGCGTAACTACCGCTGTAGAGTTGAATTTAGGGACATCTAATTGCGTTAACTTCACTCACAGTGGTGGCTTAGCCGGTAAAACTTTTGCCGTTTGGGACAGCGACGCCAACAGCTCCTGTGACTTCCGCGGCAGTATTAGCACCAATGGCACCGGCTCTATGACAGTTGCCTCCAACTACATGGCTGCCAGCAATCTATCCGGTAGCAAGGTAACCTTTACTAGCAACAACGGCTGCAACTTCGTTAAGGTTCGCGCTTACTAGCCTCAGACGCTAAGCCTATTAACTAGTCAATAACTCACCCTTTGGGTTAATCCTGAAGGGTTTTTTCGTTTCAGTTGTCGGTGTTCTCCATGGGGTGCGGAGGTTTTTACGAGGCCTGCACCTTTGAGAGGCTAAAAAATCACCAACTAATTGTCCCTAGCCATATCACTGTCATGCCTACATGGGTATAATGCGCCCCTTTTCGAAGAACACTCATTTTTATCCCCAAGAGAATTTCCACTGTGACTGAACAAGATGCAATTCGTAAACTGCGTAATATCGCCATCATCGCCCACGTTGACCACGGTAAAACTACCCTCGTTGATAAGCTGTTAACTCAGTCCGGCACCCTCAATCGCCGCAATGAAGGCGCTGATTTGATCATGGATAGCAATGATCAAGAGCGTGAGCGCGGTATTACCATTCTTGCGAAAAACACCGCTATTACCTGGAATGACTACCGCATTAACATTGTGGACACCCCAGGACACGCCGATTTCGGTGGTGAAGTAGAGCGTGTTCTGTCCATGGTTGACTCAGTATTGCTGTTGGTTGACGCCGTTGGCGGCCCAATGCCACAAACTCGCTTCGTAACGCAAAAAGCGTTCGAACAGGGCTTGAACCCTATTGTTGTTATCAACAAGGTTGACCGTCCGGGCGCGCGCCCTGAGTGGGTTGTTGACCAAGTGTTTGATTTGTTCGATCGCTTAGGCGCTACTGAAGAACAATTAGATTTCCCAATTATCTATGCTTCTGCTTTGAACGGTGTTGCTGGTTTGTCTCCCGATGCTTTGGCAGATGACATGACTCCGCTGTTCCAAATGATCGTTGATAAAGTAAAAGCGCCAGCGGTAAATGCTGATGGCCCACTGCAAATGCAAATCTCTGCATTGGATTACAACAGCTATGTAGGTGTAATCGGTATTGGCCGTATCACCCGCGGTACCCTGTCGCCCAACCAACAAATCGTGGTTGTGCCGCACGAAGGCGAGCAGCGCAAAGCTAAAATCCTGCAGGTTATGGGCTTCCACGGTCTTGAACGTGTAGAAACTCAAATGGCTTCAGCCGGTGACATCGTGTGTATTACCGGTGTTCAAGGTCTCGGTATTTCTGACACCTTGTGTGCGCCAGAATGCATTGACCCAATGAAGCCATTGAGCGTTGATGAGCCAACCGTAAGCATGACCTTCCAAGTAAACGACTCGCCCTTCGCAGGTAAAGAAGGCAAGTACGTGACTACCCGTAATATCAAAGACCGTTTGGATCAAGAGTTGATTGCCAACGTGGCTTTGCGTGTTAAAGAAGGCGAGACTCCAGACAAGTTCATCGTATCGGGTCGCGGCGAATTGCATCTTTCAGTATTGATCGAAAATATGCGTCGTGAAGGTTACGAAATGGGCGTATCGCGCCCCGAAGTAATTGTTAAAGAAGTAGACGGCGAAAAACACGAGCCCTATGAACAAGTAGTTATCGACGTTGAAGAACATCACCAGGGTAAAGTGATGGAAGAACTTGGCCTGCGTAAAGGCGAGTTGCACAACATGGAGCCGGATGGCAAAGGCCGTATCAAGTTGGAATTCTTAATTCCATCGCGTGGTTTGATTGGCTTCCGCGGTCAGTTCCTTACTATGACCTCTGGCTCTGGCATCATGACCAGTATTTTTGACCACTACGGCCCTGTTAAAGAAGGTGAAGTAGCCAAGCGTCAAAATGGCGTGTTGATCTCTATGGTGAAAGGTAAAACTCTCGCTTACGGTCTGCACCCACTGCAAGAGCGCGGTCGTTTGTTCTACGGCGCTGGCGTAGAAGTTTATGAAGGTCAAGTAGTAGGTATTCACTCGCGCAACAATGACTTGGTGGTTAACCCCACTAAAGCCAAGCAGCTGACCAACGTGCGCGCGTCGGGTACCGATGATGCCTTGACCTTGTCTCCGC
This sequence comes from Cellvibrio sp. 25HG11W-0, assembly GCF_057815475.1. Taxonomy (NCBI): domain Bacteria; kingdom Pseudomonadati; phylum Pseudomonadota; class Gammaproteobacteria; order Cellvibrionales; family Cellvibrionaceae; genus Cellvibrio; species Cellvibrio sp. 25HG11W-0. Next base: position 4,691,601 of record NZ_CM174230.1, on the reverse strand, counting down.
CAATTCGCCACACGCTTGAACAAGCGCTGGAATTTATTGAAGATGACGAACTGGTAGAAGTAACACCTTTAAGCATTCGTGTACGCAAAAAGTTCTTAACCGAAAACGAGCGTAAGCGCGGCAAGAAAGCTTAATAAGCTTTCGCCAAAGGCTGAACGAAAACCCCCCGCCATGCAAATGGCGGGGGGTTTTGTTTTTTTGGTGAGTTAGCCTTGTGTCAGGTTTAAATTTAACATTATTGCCTCACACCTAATTTTTCACTCACCGCAATTACTGCTTGTTAATAACTAAGCGCCGTCAATTAACTATTAATTAAACTCATTGGCACTTAGGTGCCTTTAGCTGCCATATTTTTAAGCGGCACTAATTTACCTAGTGTTTCAATTTATGCCTGCTTATACTCAAAGACCACCTTAGCTTTGTTTATGTGGCTGAGCGACAATTCTAATAATACTCAGCAGCAACATAACAAACGAAAATTTACAGCAGCGCTCAATGGTTCATCCGAATTCTTCTCTGATTTTTAAGTGTGCTTAAAAAGGATTAGCTACCATGAAAACCCATGCCCCAGCTCCCGCAGAGCAAACCCAACAACATAAGCAGCAATCCACTCAAACTAGCGCGCAATTATTTGCACAGCCGCAAGCCACCTTTGAAGACGCCCGCCCAGAAGCGGCGCAATTGCGCAGGCTGCAATCTATGATGGCCGCCAGCCCGCAGCAACAAAAAATGCAAGCCCTGCAGGCAAAAATGGCGGCAGGATCGTCGGTACAGCGCATGGAAGATGAAGAATTATTGCAGGGCAAGTTTGCAACAGTGCAGCGCATAGAAGATGAAGAATTACTGCAGGGTAAGTTTGAAACAGTGCAGCGCATGGAAGATGAAGAATTATTACAGGGTAAATTTGAAACTGCTCAATTGATGGCAGAGGAGGAACCGCTGCAGGGAAAATTCTCTGAAGCTGCCACAGCGCAGTTAGCCGAAAAGCCCAACAACACAGGTTTGCCCAACCAGCTCAAAGCCGGTATTGAATCCCTCTCGGGCATGAGTATGGATCATGTCAAGGTGCACTATAACTCCGACAAGCCAGCGCAATTAAATGCCCATGCCTACGCGCAGGGTAGCGATATTCATGTGGCGGCAGGGCAAGAGCAGCATTTGCCCCATGAGGCCTGGCATGTGGTGCAGCAGGCGCAGGGAAGAGTTAAGCCGACGGTGCAAATGAAGGGCGGGGTACCGGTGAATGATGATGTGGGGTTGGAGACTGAGGCGGATGTGATGGGGGCGAAAGCACTTGCTGCATGTATAAATGAATCTGCACAAATACAGCCCTTTCAATTCAAAAAAGAGGGAACAACTATCGTGGGTACTGCGCAGATGAAGAAGGTATGGTATGGCAGCGCCACTCAACGTGGTGCAGAAGGAAAGACCCATCATGGCAAAACAATACATTATTTAAGCAAGCACGGTTCGGGAGTAACTGACGATTTTCAAAGTAATCGTTTATTAGGTCAGGAGCGGGCGTTTATAACAGTAAAGGCCAACTTACTGGTCGAGGCAAATACTTCCAAACTTGCTTTGACGGAATCGATTGCTGAGTTCACTAAAGCAATCAGTAAAATGGATCCTAAACACGAAAAATTTGTACAAAAACAAAAGCAGTTGGATACCGCAATTATAAATAAAGCTACAACTATAGCTCGGATAGCGGCGTTAACCGCCATTATTCCAGGATCGACAGAAATGTTCGTGGAAATGGGGGGCCCTAAAAGAAAGAAGTATAGCGACGAACTTAAAAAGCCTGCTAATTTTGGCGCGGGTACACCAACCAAGATAGTTACCAATTTTGCCGAGAATGACACCACCATGTTATCAATGGCAGGACAGATGGTTGACAGTATGAGGGGCGAACTGGAAGCAGTTGTCGGCGAAGCTGGACAGTCAGATACCGATAAAAAGGGCATCATCACTAAAGAAGGTCCGATCAATTCTGATTTTAAAAAGCACACTCTAAGTGGGCCAGGTACTGTAACCGTTGAGACAGTGCGAGGAGAACCAAAAAATGCATCCTTTTCATTTGTAGCGCAGGAAGTCCAGGGTGTTTTACCCGAAAATGTAGCCGACCCTGTTACTTTGCTAGTCGAATCGGGATATATTCGACCGTAGGGTTTTGTACATAATTCTTTGAGAGTAAATGAGTAATAATATTGAGGGCACCCATCAATTAAAAGCACCCAGCGAAGCGTCAAGATTATTTCCTTAGGTGGTAAGAAATTTTTAGTGGAAGCCTTGGCTGCAAAGTGATTAGTATGATTCCAGTGCGAATTATTTAAACATAATATTGTGGGAATCTACCAATTAAAGATGCTGATTGAGTGGCTGCGCAAAACTCTAATAATACTAAGCAGCAATATTACTAGCGCAATATCTACAGCAACACTAAAAACTACATTCACACTCTTCTCTGATTTTTAAGTGTTCTTAAAAAAGGATTAGCATCCATGAAAACCTATACACCCGCTCCCGCAGAACAAACCCAGCAGCAAAAGCCGCTACAAGCAACTCAAACTAGCGCGCAATTATTTGCGCAGCCGCAAGAAACTACCATTGAGGATGCCCGCCCAGAGGCGGCGCAATTGTGCGCGTTGCAAACCATGATGGCCGCAAGCCCGCAGCAGCAAAAAATGCAAGCCCTGCAGGCACAAATGGCAGCTGGGTCTTTAGTGCAGCGCATGGAGGATGAAGAATTATTGCAGGGTAAGTTTGAGTCTACCCAGTTGATGGAAGATGAAGAGTTGTTACAGGGTAAATTTGAAACTGCTCAATTGATGGCAGAGGAGGAACCGCTGCAGGGAAAATTCTCTGAAGCTGCCACAGCGCAGTTAGCCGAAAAGCCCAACAACACAGGTTTGCCCAACCAGCTCAAAGCCGGTATTGAATCCCTCTCGGGCATGAGTATGGATCATGTCAAGGTGCACTATAACTCCGACAAGCCAGCGCAATTAAATGCCCATGCCTACGCGCAGGGTAGCGATATTCATGTGGCGGCAGGGCAAGAGCAGCATTTGCCCCATGAGGCCTGGCATGTGGTGCAGCAGGCGCAGGGAAGAGTTAAGCCGACGGTGCAGATGAAGGGCGGGGTATCGGTTAATGATGATGTGGGCTTGGAGCGCGAGGCGGACGTAATGGGGGCGCAGGCGTTGCAAGCGATGGGCGATGTGCGCGATTTAAGAACTGAATCCGTGTCCCAGATGGGATCAATGCAGTTGAGTCGGCTGGGTGGTGTTGGAATGTTAAAGCTGACATCGCAACGAATGCAACGAAAGTCTGGTATTCAAAGCCAACTGAGAATAGGCAAGTCCCCGGTGGACGCCTCTTCCTATACTCCTTTGCAACGGATGGTTACTCAAATTATCCCCGGCGAAGCCGAAAAAATTAAATCTATAAATGTGGTGGGGCGCCCTGAAAAACTATTCAGCAATAGTATGGGCGATCATACGACTGCATTCGCAACACATATTGCTGGTATCAGGCTGAAGCTAGGGGGGAAAACCTTCCAAAATGCTATTCTGGAACTCACTGAAATTTATAAGCAAGCCAAGAGCCTGCCTGGTTATGCGTTGAAAGACACACTTTCGGCAGAATTTGGATTTGGAAGAACGGCCGGACAAGGATTACGATTAAAAAACGCAGAAACTGAATTAATAGAATTAATCAACACTGCCAATGCCAATACAGATATCACGGCCAAAGCATTGCTCTTGCAAGATGCCATTAGTGCCTATCTTGAATTCCGCGAATTGATTCCACTATCTGGAGTGAACGTAATGGCGGTAGCGCCAGCCCTAGCAGGAAAAGGAAAGGGTGAGTCGGGCCACGTAGCAGCGATGGTGGCGCACGAGAACGGAACCAAACAAGCTCAAGAAACATTAAAAAACGCTGTCTTGGGTACTTTTGATATGTATGCGGCGGTTTTAGTGGCCACCTCGGTAGACAAAGAACAGTTAGCCACACTTGCGCCTGGCGTACCAGTAGCAATGCCGATTAACGAAAGAATTTTGCTCTTGGTTCGGCAACATCTTCAATCACTGTACAATAACTTCCCTAACAGCGTTAAAGATGCTGGAGTCGATGAGAAGTCCTTAGGTGTTTTAATTTTTCATCAGTCGAAAGGACAGCTCCAGCTACTCTTGAAACAAATAAGCGAACGAATAAAGTTAAGGAAAGAGGACTTCAACACTCGTAACGAAAGTATCCAGGCTGGAATAAGTAAAAGTAAATACGATAAGGAAGCTAGGGATGCAGTGGCCTTAGAGATAATCAACCTCGAAGGAAGTTATTCCCTCGTTTCAGGCGCATTGTCGCAAAGCACAGGGTTTGAAATCGAAACCAAACCTCTGATGAATCTAGATCAGAAAGCGGATATCAAGGACGTAGTAAATAAAGAACAGGAAGAAGACAAAGGAGTTGAAGAGGAAGTGGCACGTTCGCCCATAGCTACCCAAGTACGGCTGACAGGTGATGTTCAAAAAGGGTACATCATTAAAAGCCTCGAACTTGCAGGGCGCCCGCCTTCTCCCATCTCGGGAAGTATGGGCGCGCATACCAGCGCCTGGTTGTTACATGAGGCGCGTATCAGAGGCGCGTTGAACGGAAAAGAAATCGGAAAAGCTGTTGCGACAATGGGCATTTTAGTCGAGGAAGCTATTGCGCTTCATACCACATTGGATAGAGCCAACCCGCCACGGGAATATGGTCAGGATGAACTTGCCAAACTTGCGAAGAAAACGCTTCTTACTCGGCGAAAACACCTGAGCGATTTGCCCAAAAAAGATCGAACAGCTACCCGCCTCGCCTTCGAGCTTCAGCAGTATATCAATGAGCTGCTCACCTATACGAACTATATCCCAGGTGTAACACGGGCTGCAGCAAATACAGATGGCAGGGGGGAAGCCATGTGGAAAAAAACTCTAACGAGTATTGAGTATCGCCTTACTAATCGCGATAAAAAAAATAGAACTAGTTATCGATTAATGAAGTTTGAATGCGAACAAGTGAGCGATGCAATCAAGGGACTTTTGGATGTGAAGGACTTACAAAGAAAGGACGTTTATTTACAGGCACATCTTGAGCTTCTAGAGAAAGTTTTTCCAAAAACGTTTAACGCTTATAAAAACAAGGATAATCCGTTTTTTTAGTGGAAGTCGCCTCACCAATAAGAGGCAAAGCTGGGCCAATCAGGTGCAGCAGAAAACGAGGTAGTAGGTATTCACTCGCGCAACAATGAGTTGGTGGTTAACCCCACTAAAGCTAAGCCGCTGACCAACGTACGCGCCTCTGGTGCCGATGATGCCTTGACCTTGTTTCCCCCATTCGTCACACACTTGAGCAAGCGCTTGAGTTTATTGAAAACGACGAATTGTTAGAAGTAACCCCATTGAGTATTCGTGTACGTAAAAAGTTCTTAACCGAAAATGTGCGCATATGCGACAAAAATCGTTAATTAACAACGACTTAGATAATTTGTTAATGAAAATCCTCCGTATGTAAATACGTCGGTTTTTTATGCGTTAATATTTGGTGTGCCTGACTGCGAGTCGCTAAACACCTTAATCAAACCTGTGGCCCGAAGTCATTCAGCTGCTAGACTAAACTTGTTACGCAATTAATGCCTCTCTGCATAATCGAAATAGAGTTTTATATAGCCTATGAATTTGTACTCTCAGCCCTCCTCTATTGAACCCGTCACCATATTGTTAGTTGATGATGATGATGTGGATGCCATGGGCATAGAGCGAGCTATAGCAAAATTGCAAATAGACAATCCCTTAGTGCGTGCCCGCGATGGTGTTGAAGCACTGGAAATTTTGCATAATGGTGCAACTGTAGCTGCACCTTATTTAATCTTGCTCGACCTTAATATGCCGCGCATGAATGGCTTGGAGTTGCTTGCCAAGCTGCGGCAGGACCCTCAGCTGAGCAGCTCGGTGGTGTTTGTTTTTACTACATCTCAAGATGCGCAAGACAAGCTGGCGGCCTATAAACTCAATGTGGCGGGTTATATTTTCAAACAGCGTAAGAGCGATGGCTTTATACGGGTGATGGATATGCTCAATCTCTATTGCAATGTGGTTGAATTACCCGCGCCGTTATAGGCTCGAATAGCGCTCGTGTTTAGAGCAATTTTACGGGTGGAATGGGCTTTCGCTGAGCCTCTTGGTAAACAATGGAGTGACCTATGCTGGATCTCGGCTCATTTTTCGCTATCGAATACTTTATGCCCCATGGTCACTGCTATTTATGGCGGCCCAATATTCTCTGGCTCAATGTGCTCTCAGATGCGGCCATTGCGCTGGCCTATGTCTCTATTCCTTTCACCTTGCTTTACTTTATTCGTAAACGTAAAGACCTGCCGTTCAGTTGGATATTTCTAGCCTTTGGGCTTTTTATCATCAGTTGTGGCGTCACTCATGTGATGGAAATTGTCACCGTTTGGATTCCTATTTACGCTGTTGCTGGATTAATTAAACTTTTTACGGCTGTGGTATCTCTGGTAACCGCGCTGCTCTTAATTAAATTGGTGCCGCTTGCTCTGTCTTTGCCCAGCCCAGCCCAATTGCGCGAAGTCAATATAGAGCTGGGTCAAGTGAATGAGAAGCTGCATCAGGAGATTCTTGAGCGCCGTCAGACGGAAGTTCAACTCACCGCGGCCAATAAAGAGTTGGAAACACTCAACCAAGAAGTGCTCAGGGCGGCGCAACAAACCGCGCGTATGGAAGCCCTGCGCAAAAGTGAACAGCGTTTTATGCAAGTCGTAGAGTCGGCGCCCAATGCCATGGTGTTAGTGAATAGCGAAGGACTTATAGAGCTGACCAATGCCCAGGTTGAGAAAATTTTTGGTTACACTCGTGCAGAACTTATAGGACAGCCAGTAGAAATATTGATCCCCGAACGGTTTCAAGCTCAGCACCCGGGTCTGCGTCATGGTTTCTTTTCTCGGCCGGTGTCACGCCCTATGGGCTTGGGTAGGGATCTGCGTGGATTACATAAAAGTGGGCATGAGTTTCCCATTGAGATAGGACTTAATCCCATAGACTCGGAAGCCGGCACCATGATCTTAGCCTCGGTGGTGGATCTCAGCATGCGTGTCAAAGCAGCGGAAAGTCTATCAGCTCACGCTCAGGCCTTAGAGCGACGTAATATTGAGCTCAATAATTTCGCCTATGTGGCGTCTCATGATCTAAAGTCTCCCCTGCATGGTATTGATCAGCTCGCCTGTTGGTTGATGGAGGACTGGGCTGACAAGCTGGGCCCAGAGGGAAACAGGCATTTGAAATTGATGCGCGTACGCATTAATCGTATGGAAAACCTGCTTGATGATTTACTGGCTTATGCTCGCGCCGGACGTACGGACGAGACACCAGTAGAGATTAATACAGCGACGCTAGTGCAGGATGTGTTTGAGTTTTGTCGTAACGATACTGCTTTTGAACTGTGTCTAGTGGGTGACTTTCCGCATCTGCGGTCACTAAAAACACCCTTAAGTCTGGTATTTCGCAATTTAATAAACAATGCAATCAAACATCATGATCAGCCACAAGGGATTATTACGCTTAGTGCGACTATGCGTGACGCGCAGGTTGAGTTTAGTGTGGCAGACGATGGTCCCGGCATAGATCCTAAATACACAGAGCAGGTATTTACTATGTTTCAAACTCTAAAGCCGAGAGATCAGGTAGAGGGAAGTGGCATGGGCCTAGCTATTATTAAAAAAACGCTAGAAGCATTTGGCGGCACTATTAGTTTGAGCGCCAACAAACCTAGAGGCGCTATATTTACGTTTACGTGGCCGCGTGATTTAGCATCTGTGAAAAGTTTAATGCAAGAAACATAGCCAGCTTAATGCTTGTGATCGATACTCGAATTTAATGTTTATGAAAAGTACTCGAGTTTACGCTGAGTTCTCCGCGCGCTTGGCGCAACACCTGCACGGCAGCTGTCAGTGCTAGGCCTGCCATAAAGCTGGCAACGATTAAGTCTGGCCAAGCGGTACCTGTGCCAAATACCCCCAACGCTGCAATGACCACGGCGATATTGCCTAAGGCATCGTTGCGCGTGCAGAGCCAAACGCTACGCATATTGCTGTCGCCATTGCGATAGGCATAGAGTAAAAACGCCACCAATAGATTTACAGCAAAAGCCAAGAGACCAATTAGGGTCATGGTTTGCGCATCGGGCAGCCCGCCGTTAAACACGCGCCAAATAGCGCTGCCGAGTATCCATAACCCAAACAAACCCATAGATGCCGCCTTCACTAATGCCGCTTTGGCGCGGATTGCAAGGCTCATGGCCAGTACCCAAATACTCAGGCCGTAATTAACAGCATCGCCAAAAAAATCGACTGAGTCGGCAAGGAGCGCTAGTGAACCAGAGCGCCAACCGGCAAACAACTCTACCCCAAACATCAGGAAGTTGAGTATTAGGGCGATCCAGAGCACGCGTTTGTAGCGCGGGTCGATACTTGGATTTGGTTCATGATTACAGCAGTGGGCGCTCATTAGCTTTCTCTACTCGGTCTTATTGATAGGATGGTTTGCGGTGCGAGGGTCCAGTAGCTCTACCTGCAATCTTCCTGAGCGCATGTGTAAATCGCGCTGGGGGAAAGGGATTTCTATGCCGGCTTTACCCAATTCGGTTTCAATCGCCCACATATAAGCTGCGCTTACTCTACCAGGAGAGCTTACGCCTGCTTCGCCAATCCAGACGATGAGTTGAAAATCTAAACTGCTCGCGCCGAAATTCACCAGCCACACATCGGCTTTGTGAAGCTCATCCTCTACCGTGAACTCTACATTGCGTGCTGCGGTGAGGCCTGCGGTGCGCACTTTTTCTTTGTCGGTACCATAGGCAACGCCAAAAGGAATTTGCACGCGGCGCAGTTTATCGCCGTAGGTCCAGTTGACCACGCGTCCGTTTATGAACTCAGAGTTGGGTACAATAATATCCACCGCATCGTTAGTGATGATGCGCGTGTAGCGCATATTGATCTCGGCTACCTTGCCCATAACGCCCGACTGTAAATCCACGAAGTCGCCAACCTTGAGGGTTTTTTCCAGCAAAATAATAATGCCGGAAATGAGATTGCTGAAAATATTTTGTAGGCCGAAACCTATACCTACACCTATGGCGCCGCCCATTAGGGCAAGGCTGCCCATATCCAGCCCGATAAAGTTTAAACCAATAATCGAGCCGACAATCCAAATGACATAGCGCACTATGCGACCCATGGCATAGACGCCGGACTCGCTCATGGATTTGCCGGCGCGGCTGTGGGTAATACGGCGAATACCGTTTTCGACAAAGTGCGCCAGCCACCAAGAGATAACCAGAATGGCAAGCAACCACGCAACGCGCTCAAAGGTTACAGGGGTTTCGCCAATGGAAAACCAACTGCGATTGAGCAGGCCAAGCAATTGCTCCCAATATTGTATAAGCATATCCATAACAGGCTATCTCTAATTATTAAATAGGCGACTTGCAGTGTCTTAGTGTTTGCGAGGCAAGCCGAAGGAGATCAAAGCCGCAACGGCAATCAAACCGCTGGAAACCCACAGGCAAGCTGCTATGCCCGCCGTTTGATAAACCCAACCAGAAAGGACAGTGCCCATGAGGCGCCCGAGTGCGTTGGCCATGTAATAAAAGCCAACATCAAGCGAAGCGCCATCTTCTTGAGCGTAGCTGACAATAAGGTAGCTGTGCAGTGCAGAATTGAGTGCAAAGAGTACACCGAACAATAATAGCCCCAGGATAACAACGCTATTCGCCGGTAAATTTGAATTTAATGCAATGGCTATAGCGGCAGTGGCAAACGCCAACAGCCACGCCAGACTAATTGCCAATCTTCCCTTGGGCGCAGCGCCGAGCATGAGTGGCGCCATAGCCTGCAGTAGACCATAGCCAATAACCCAGAGCGCCATAAATGTTCCAACCTGCCAAAAATCCCACTGCAATTGGCTGCTAAGAAATACCGGTAATGCCACCACAAACCAAACATCGCGCGCTGCAAATAATGCTAGGCGCGCGCCTGACAAATAATTGATAGCGCGGCTTTTTGAAAATATTTCGCGAAATTTGGGTTTTTGTTTAGCTTTACCTAAATCCTTACGTAGCAAAACGATGCTGCTGCACCAGACGAGCAATAGTCCGGCCGCCATGCTTAACACGGCGTCGCGAAACCCCAGTCCAACCAAAAGTACCCCGCCTAGAAAAAATCCGATGCCCTTAAGTGCGTTTTTAGAGCCAGTGAGCAGCGCTACCCATTTAAAAAGTTTGCTTTGCTTGTCGCTGTTTTGCGTTTTAGGTTGGTCGATAGACACACTTTTCTGCGCAGATACGAGCGATTTAATCGCGCTCTTGGCACTCATCTTATTTAAATCTTTCGCTATACCCGAGAGTGCTTGTGCCGCCATCACCCACCCAATACTGAGCAAACTAGTCGGCACCGCCAACATAAGTAGCGCACCGATCTGCAGGCCTAAACCAATATTCATGGTGCGATTTAAGCCAATGCGCGCACCTAAATAACCGCCCAGTAAATTGGTGATCACCCCAAAGATTTCGTAAAACAAAAACAGCGCAGCAATCGCCAGTGGGCTGTAACCCAACTGATGAAAATGCAACACCACCAACATGCGCAAGGCGCCATCGGTAAGGGTAAAGGCCCAGTAATTGCCGGTAATAATGGCGTATTGGCGTAATGACGACGTCATGTTATTCCGTAGGTTGGTGCTGAGCGAAGCGATGCCCAACAGTTACTGAGATTAATGAGTTTGAATTAATGTGCTCCTACCAGGCGCGCCAATTCCACGGTGCGATTCGCATAACCCCATTCGTTGTCATACCAGGCGTAAATTTTCACCTGAGTGCCGTTGATGACCATAGTAGAGAGCGCATCAATAATAGAAGAGAGCGGATTACCGCAAAAATCGCTCGAGACTAAGGGCCGCTCCTCAAAACCTAAAATGTCCTTGAGGTAGGTTTGACTGGCGGTTTTCAGCAGGGTATTTACTTCTTCAGCGCTGGTGGTTCTCTCTACCTCAAACACACAGTCGGTGAGCGAACCTGTTGCGAGCGGCACTCGCACCGCATGGCCATTTAGGCGACCGCGCAACTCTGGAAAAATTTCCGCGATAGCGGTGGCGGAACCCGTGCTAGTGGGAATTAAATTAGAGTGTGATGCGCGCGCGCGGCGCAAATCCTTGTGGGGTTGATCGAGAATAGATTGAGTATTGGTAAGATCGTGAATCGTCGTAATGGCGCCGTGTTTGATACGCAAATTTTCGTGAATCACTTTCACAACTGGCGCTAAGCAATTGGTCGTGCAAGAGGCGGCGGTGACTATGCGATGCACGGCGGGGTCAAAAATGTGTTGATTCACGCCCATCACAATATTCGCGACACTCGGCTCTTTTACCGGTGCACTCACTACCACACGTTTTACACCTTGATCCAAATAAGCTTGCAGCAGTTTTGTAGCGCGCATTTTACCGCTGGCTTCAATTACTAGGTCACAACTCGACCAATCGGTATCGCCAATAGCGCTGTTGCGGCTGAAGGCAATGGATTTGCCGTCAATTAAAATGGCTTTATCGGTAGCGCTTGTTTCCTGCGTCCAACAGCCTTGAACGGAGTCGAATTTAAGCAGATGTGCAAAGGTGGCAGCATCACCCATGGGATCATTAATTTGCACAAATTCAAATTCAGGAAAATGCCAAGCGGCGCGCAACGCTAAGCGACCAATGCGGCCAAAGCCGTTAATACCTATTCTAATTGTCATAATAGATTGCTCTTGTTCGGTAAATTTTAATGTTTGACGTTACGCATTTACATTGTGTTTAGCCCTATTGAGCAGACTAACAACAGCGATTTGGTCTATCTGTCATTTTATGAAGTCGCTGCACATCAGCGCTTAACCAAGCTGTATTGGCATTTAAGATAGTTTCTATTGAGCGACTAACCCACGTAGGTAATTGGGGGTCTAATCGGTAATAAACCCACTGGCCTTGGCGTCTATCCAAGAGCAGCCCTGCATCGCGTAGCAATGCTAAGTGGCGCGATATTTTAGGTTGGCTTTCACCGAGGGCGCAGGTGAGCTCGCACACACAAAGCTCATCTTCACGTGCCATGAGCAGAACTAGCCGCGCGCGCGTGGCATCCGCAAGCGCTTTGCAAAATAAATCGGGGGTTAGTGTGAGCATAATAATAGGCTGAGTTATATTTCTATTGGGAGCGTGCGTTGCAGGATATATGGATTTCCATATGTGGTAAATAGCTTTGGGTGAAATAGCGCGTAATCGTTTTTACTTTTTAAGCGGTACTATAATGACGCGGCTGGCTTCGTGGATGACGAGGTTGATTGATTGAGCCGGATAGCGCAGATGTAAGCGAGAGTTGTTCGGTGGTGCATAAAGAAGCTATGCAGCAAATGGGTGCGTTTGATTGGTGAGCTTTTGGTGCGTTAAACGACCTTATGGCGCGCAAATCATTATTTGTTATTGCATTTAATCGGTGAGCGTAAAAACTAGAAAAATAGCCAAAAAAACTGTGTTAAGATCCGCGTAAATCTATATGTCTGTGCGATTCCACACATAAAAATATTGAAATATAAAATATTGGGGGCCTGATTGATTCAAGCTGCGATCAACCATCTCGCCACGCAACTGAATGCGTACCTCAAGCGCACGAATAATCTCATGGAAGATATAGTGGTGGTGTCCAGCTTGCTTGAGGCTGATGGCAGTGCAGCGGCACATGCTAATAATAAATTAATTTTATTTTTGACCAACATCGAAAAAGATACGGTGCCACAGCGTGCCAGCCAGCGTGTAGCAGGTAGTGATGGACGAGGTATTGCCTCTAGTCAGCCGCTCTATCTCAATTTATATATCATGTTAGCTGCAAACTTTAGCGGTGCTAATTATGCTGAATCGTTAAAATTTATTTCAAAAGCCATAAGCTACTTTCAAATACATTCTATTTTTGATCGTCAATCCTCTCCGGATATGGATGCGCGTATAGGCCGCCTAGTATTAGATATTGAAAATTTAAATATTCAGGATTTAAGTAACATGTGGGGTTTGTTTGGTGGAAAGTATCTTCCCTCTGTTTATTACCGAGTGCGGATGATTAGCCTCACCCCCGATAATATAGTGGCGCAAATCCCGCTGGCCTCGAAGCCGCAATCAGATGTGCGTTAATAACATGAATTGGCGAAATGTTGCCGCGAGTATGCATAGCTAGCGGCACACAGTGCACCGTATAAAAGCAGTTCAAAAATAGGATCGGCAATGGGTCACTATCAGATGCTAATGCGCTTGAATATCAAGCACAGTTATTTTGCTGATGGTTTTTGTCATAATTTAACCATTGTGCCAACACAACATTGCGCGCGTCTGTTGCGGGAATATGAAATTATTCTGAAGCAAACTGGTTCAGGCTTTTATTTGGTAGGCGATATTGCTAAAAATGTGGCTACAGTCACTGCACCTCTGTTACGTTTTGAGGTATTTGCGCAAGATGTGTATTTTAATAGCTACACTGAAGCGAATACAGAAGCTAACACTGAGGTTCAGTTGCGTTATTACGCGACAGCTCAGGCCGCAGCTGATGGCACCATCGCAAATGATTCAAGCATGCTGATGGCAGAAACGGTAGATGTGGCGCCGCCAAGGCGTAAAGTTAATGACTTTATCAAGCCGATAATGATAGTAGATGTGCAGCTAAACCCTCAAGATTTTATCGAGGCTGCAGCTTGCCGTGATTATAGTGTGCAATTGTATGCACGAAAATATCATTGGAAGTATTATTTTTTTGGCGAACTCGCCAAATTAGAGCTACACATAGAAGATTTACGTACTCAGGAACCCATCGGCTTCGACGCTCTCAATGAAGCCACTGCCAACGACGGCAAAACCTTGATCTCGAAAATTCCGCTGCCACTTAGCGAAAATTCAGATCTGCGATTTCAATTAAAAGATAAGCAAAGTTTTGGTAAGGTCTTGATCAAGCGATTGCCTAATGCGGGTGTTCAAATGATCGGTAAAGGTAGGAATTCCAGCGGACACTCGGTATTCGTCGCGGAAATTTATATTAATCAATAGCATTGAAAGGAAAAACTATGGCTGGCGCATATAAAACTCCCGGTGTATACATCGTCGAGAAAGATGCTTTTCCCAACTCTGTAGTCGAAGTTGCAACTGCAGTTCCCGCCTTTATAGGCTACACCGAATTTGCCGACAACAAAGGCAAAACACTGCTGAACAAACCTTGGCGTATATCGTCTATGGCGGAGTTCATCGGTTATTTTGGCGGCCCGCCTCCAGCTGTTTTTAATGTGGTGCGCAAAGGTGCTGCAGCGCCTGAGGCAGTGGCTGTCACCGCGGATGCAGGTGCCAGTGAAGAAGAAATAAAAGTCGTCGACGCTATTAATGCGGCGCGTACGGCTGCGATGCAAATTGCAGCAAAAGATGAAAGTAGTGATCCTTTTGCTACGCACGAAGAAGATTTCTCTGTAGGAAAAAATGATAAGTATTACCTAGATCTAGACGGTAGCTATTTCTTATTGTTCCGCAGTATCGCGATGTTCTTCCAAAATGGCGGTGGTACTTGCTACATAGTGTCAGTCGGAAATTACAGCGATGGCCTTAAAGAGGGCGAATTATCTGGCGCGCTTGAACTGCTGAAAAAAGAACAAGAGCCAACCATGATTGTGGTTCCCGATGCGGTTTCACTTCCACAAGCGGATTGCTTCAAGTTGCAACAAGCAATGATCAGTCACTGTGGTTACGACATGAAAAATCGCTTTGCGATTTTAGATGTGTTTGCTGGCTACCGCGATAATCGCGACAATGAATGTATTGATATTTTCCGTGATCAGCTGGCGTCTAATTTCCCTGCGTATGGCGCGACCTATTATCCTTGGCTAAATACTTCAGTTGTGCCTATTACAGAAGTGTCTTTCCGCAATATTCATAGTGACAGTCTTGCTGCACTCGTGAGTTTATTGACGTTAGAAGTTCGTGAAAGCGGTGTGTCTCTAAAGAAACAAGAAAGCATCATCGCTGAAATTAATAAGTTGAGCACAAGTGCGAATGCGAGCAATGCAACCAACAATGAATTGCACAAAACCCTCAGTGCTGTTTGTCCTCTCTACACCAAGGTGCTTGCCGGCATTCAAAATAAGCTGAATCTACTGCCACCGAGTGCTGCCATGGCGGGAGTGTATACCATGGTGGATAACACCCGTGGTGTATGGAAAGCGCCAGCAAACGTTAGCCTGAGTGCGGTCTCATCGCCTACGGTTAATATTACGCACGAAGAACAAGAAGATTTAAACGTAAATACGGCGGGTAAATCAATCAATGCAATTCGTACTTTTATTGGTGAAGGTACATTAGTGTGGGGCGCGCGTACCCTCGATGGCAATAGTCTTGACTGGCGCTATGTGAATGTCCGTCGCACCATGATTATGCTTGAAGAGTCGATAAAGTTGGCGACTAAAGCTTATGTGTTTGAGCCGAACGTATCGAGTACCTGGATTAACATTGAAAGTATGATCACTAACTTCTTGACTAATATCTGGAAACGCGGTGGTTTGGCGGGTGCAAATCCTGGTGATGCTTTCAGCGTACATGTTGGTTTAGGTCAAACCATGACTGCAGAAGATATTCTTGAAGGTATTCTGCGCGTAACTGTGCTGGTGGCGCTCAGTCGCCCTGCTGAGTTTATTGAAATCACCTTTCAGCAACAGCTACAAAAATCTTAAGAGTGAAATCTGAAAAAGCCTTTTGCTCAACGGCTTTTTCAGTTTGCTAACTAAATTAGACGTAATAGTGATTACTACAGTTTCATTATTGCGTTCAAATAATTCGTAAAATTTTTGCATAGTAGGTACAAGTTATGGCAGATGAAAACGGCGCAGCACAGTCAGCGAATATATGGCCTCTTCCTAAGTTTCACTTTCAGGTTGAGTGGAACAAAACCAAAATGTCATTTCAAGAAGTGAGTGGTTTGGATATTCAGTCTGAAGAGATTAAATATCGTGCGGGTGACAGCAAACAATTCTCGGTAATTAAAATGCCAGGTATGGTGAAGTACAGCAACGTCACCATGAAAAAAGGTGTCTTTAAAGGCGACAATAAGTTCTGGGAATGGTTGTCGCAAATTAAAATGAATAGTATCGAGCGTGTACCGGTAACTATTAGCCTGCTCGATGAAGAGGGTACGGCGACAATGGTTTGGGTGCTGCAAAATGCTTGGCCTACTAAGATTACCTCTACGGACTTAAAAGCCGAAGGTAATGAGGTGGCGATTGAAACGATTGAAATTGTTCACGAAGGCCTTACCATTTCGAGTGGCGATTCTAAAAAGAAACTCGGTGAACGCTAAACGTTTGCAGGGTAATCGTCGATGAATATGCCTGTTGCATTTTCTTTCTCGGTATCATTTGGCGATACAACCAACGACACTTCCTTTCAGGAAGTGTCGGGTATTACCAGTGAAATATCTACCGAGGATGTGGTTGAAGGTGGCGAAAATAGATTTGTGCATAAATTGCCTAAGGGCATTAAACGCGGCAATCTCGAATTAAAGCGTGGTATTGCACCTCTTTCTTCGCAATTAGTTACTTGGTGTAAGTCAGTGTTAGAGAGTGATTTTTCCGCGGCTATAGTCCCCAAGGATATTACGGTTAATTTATTAGATGAAGAAAATAACCCTGTGCGCTCTTGGAATTTCGTTGCGGCATTTCCGATTAAGTGGGATGTGGAAGGCTTTAATTCTACAAAGAACGAAATTGCTATTGAAAAAATCGTATTAAGTTACACCTACTCCACTCGTAAACTTTAAATTCTGTGCGCTTGGCGTACAACTGCAGCGTCTGTTATGGCAATAGAAATTAAACAGTTAGTTATTAAGTCGAGCATCTCTGATGATGGGGATGACGACGCAGAAGATTCTAGTATACAAACAGTTGCCGCTATTAAAAAAGAAGTGCTGGATGAATGCCGTCGTTTAATCAGTGAGTCGTTCAGGGACAGGGGGCAGCGCTAAACAATGACTAACGGCACTAAAACAAAACTTAAAATTTCACCTTGCGATGTAAAGAAAGGCGTGGCGAAGGTTAATAAAGGTGAAACACCTTTTGAAGCCATGATTAATCCCTCCGGTTATAAATACAGTTCATCGATTGAATATTCGAAGCCTGATAAAAAAGCTATGGGCGCTGGTATTGAAAAAAAATTCTCGCGCGCCAAGCCCGATAAGGTTGAATTTAAAGAGCTAATTCTCGATGGCACCGGTGTAGTGGACAATGGCGGTAAAGCAGTAAAAGATCAAATCGCATTGTTGCGCAAAGTTGCCTATGACTATAAGGGTAGCGGCCATGAGCCTCCTGTTGTTGAGGTATCTTGGGGGACTCTGTTAATACAGGCGCGTTTAGATTCGCTCAATATAGATTACACTCTCTTCAAGCCGAGCGGCGAACCGCTGCGCGCGAAATTATCTCTTACCTTTTTTGAATATAAAAGTACTGAAGAAACCTATCAGGAAGTTGCCCAGCAATCGCCAGACTTGACGCATCTTGTTGCAGTTAAGGCGGGTGACACACTGCCTATGTTGTGCTTTCAAATTTATCAGGATAGCTCGCATTATTTGGCTGTGGCACGTTTAAATAATTTAAGGCAATTTCGCAATTTACAGCCCGGGCAAGTGTTGCGCTTCCCGCCCTTGGTGTAGCCCTATGGCCGGATCTCCTCTGCTCGATAGTGATGGCATACTTAGTTTTGTGGTAATGGCAAATGGTGTAGCTATAGCCAATACCATTGAAGTTGTTTCGCTGGAAATTACTCATAGTATTAATCGTATTGCCACGGCAAAACTGGTGTTTAGTGATGGCGATATGCCTGCTGCAAGTTTTCCCCACAGCGATGCTGATGTATTTGTGCCAGGTACTGAAATAAAAATTCAACTAGGTTATAGCGAGCAGCTCAAAGATATTTTTACCGGCATTATTATTAAGCACGCAATTACCATTGACGGAGTGAATGATGCGCGTTTAATTATAGAATGCAAAGATAAAGCCTTGGCTATGACGCGTGGGCGTAAAAATGCCAATTTTATTGATATGAAAGACAGCGATATTATTCGCCAGCTCATAGACGATTACCCAGGGCTTACTGCCACGGTTGACGTCACCACGGTCCAGCATAAAGAGTTGGTGCAATATTATGCGAGCGATTGGGATTTTATGTTGGCGCGCGCCGAAGTAAATGGCCTCTTAGTGACTTTGGATGCGGGCAAAGTAAGCGTCAAGGCTCCAGATGGTGCGAGTGCGCCGGTGTTAGCGCTTACCTATGGCAATGACATGCTCAGCTTCGAGGCCGAGCTAGATGCGCGCAATCAATACACAAGTGTTGAGGCCAGTAGTTGGGACTTGGCAACGCTTGCAATAACCCAGCAAAATGCTGCATCTGCTGCACTCACTAAACAAGGCAATATTACCGGCGCTACCTTGGCAAATGTGCTGGCGTTGAATAAATTGCAATTGCAAAGTGATGTTCCTCTTGTTAATGGCAGCCTGACCGCTTGGGCTAAGGCGCAACAAACCAAGTCTGAACTTTCGCGCATTCGCGGTCGCGTGAGCTTTCAGGGAAGTGCGCTGGTTAAGCCCGGTGATCTAATTACGCTAAATGCTGTAGGTGATCGATTTAATGGCAATGTTTTTGTTAGTAGCGTGATGCACCGTGCGCAAGATGGCAACTGGATAACCACGGTTGAATTTGGCCTTGCAGCGAGTTGGTTTACGGAAGCCCACGCGCTAGAAGCGCCGCTCACGAGTGGGATGAGTGCGGGTATAAATGGTTTGCATATTGGTATCGTAAAAAAATTAGATGCTGATCCAGAGGCACAATATAAGGTGCAGGTATCCATTCCCATTATGCAGGCTGAAACTGATGGTGTCTGGGCGCGCCTGGGCAATTTCTATGGCTCTAATGGCTTTGGCAGTTTTTTTATTCCAGAGATTGGCGATGAGGTGATTTTGGGGTTTTTGAATGATGATCCTTCCCACCCAGTAATTTTAGGTAGCCTCTATAGCAGCAAGCACAAGCCACCCTATGAGCTCACCGCTGATAATTTCATTAAAGCCATAGTGACGCGCAGTAAATTAAAAATGGAATACGATGATGATAAAAAAATCATCACCCTCATCACACCAGCCAATAATAAAGTTGTGATTAGCGATGAAGGAAAATCGATTCTATTGCAAGACCAAACCAACAATAAGGTTGAGTTAACTACGAGTGGTATTAGTCTCGATAGCCCTAAAGACATTAGTATCAGCGCTAAGGGAAAAATTTCCCTCGAAGCCGTTGGCAATGTAGAAATCACCAGCAAGGCCGATGTGAAAGCATCGGGCCTTAATATTTCACACACTGCCAACGTAGGTTTTACCGCTAAGGGTAATGCTACTGCGGAAGTATCTGCATCAGGCAATACCACCATAAAAGGCGCTATGGTGCTGATTAATTAATGGGGAGATCTTAATTATGCCACCCGCAGCACGGATTACCGATATGCATGTTTGTCCTATGGTGACTGGGGTAGTCCCTCATGTAGGTGGACCAATTAGTGGGCCTTGTGTGGCGACGGTTTTGATTGGCAGCTTGCCCGCAGCAGTGGTCGGTGATATGTGCGTCTGTGTCGGACCGCCAGATACTATTGCTAAGGGTTCTGCGACTGTCATGATTAACAAAAAGCCTGCCGCGCGCATGGGCGATACCACGGCTCATGGCGGTAATATCGTGCTTGGACTTCCCACAGTGATCATTGGTGGTTAATAAAAACGATGAGCAGTGATAAATCATTTCTTGGAACTGGCTGGGCTTTTCCTCCACGCTTTAATACCCAAGGTGCAGAGCTGGTGCGAGCCGAGCAGGACATAGAGGAGAGCCTCAGGATTTTACTCGCGACGGCACCTGGCGAGCGTGTTATGCAACCCACTTATGGTTGCGGTCTTAAGTTGCACGTGTTCGATTCGATTGATGAAAGTACTATCACCATTATCATGAATGTTGTTCGTCGAGCTATTTTATTTTTTGAGCCGCGGATAACAGTAGAGAATATATCCATTAAAGATATGGATGCACTGGAAGGAAAATTAAGTATCAATATTTCGTATCGTGTGCGCGCCACCAATAATCGCTACAATCTCGTATATCCCTTTTACTTTAATGAAGCCACAAATGTTGCGCGCTAAAATCTTATATGCCTATGCCTATGCCTATGCCTATGCCTATGGCAGTGGTCATGAACATCGTGTCGGTGACTGATGCCGCTGCGTCCCTGCGCATTCATGTTCGGGATGGTTTAAGCCAAGAGCGTCGGCAGTTGCCTGCGCTTGAATCTGGCTATTTTAATATTGATGAATTGCGCTTTGAACAACTGCTCTGTTTATTGCAAGACTATGCCGGCTTGGTAAGTGCGCAAGGTGCAGGTCTTGATAATCAAGAGCAGCACTTGTTTTTTAGTCAGAATGAGCTAATGGTCATGGCGAATATACTCGCTTTAGATTTGACAGCACTAGAGCGAGACTTTAGACGGCAACTGCATGAGCAAATTGAACTAAAGCTTAGTCATCAAACAGTGGGGGCTAATCTCATTGCATTGGTGCGCAAGTTAGATGAATGGTTGAGACTGCTGTACCAGCCGCAGAGCAATGCCGGCGAACAAATTTATAAAATGCTTGAAAGTTTATTGAGTGGCTTGCGTAGTGATATTCGTACACTTTTACGCCGGCTACCTCCCGCTCCTGAGCAATCGCCCATAGTTTCTTTGCAGTTTTCTCAGTGGCTTGTAGCCGGTACCGAAGAGCAGCTCAGTAATACTCTGAGTGTGGATGACGAGCTTGATATGGATGCGCTACAAGTATCGCTACTCAAGGCAATAGATTTATTGCAGCGCGAGTGCAAAAGATACTTACCTGAATCAATGCAGTGCCAATTTCATGATCCTGCGGTGGCGTTGCGTGCAGTGTTTGTTGAGCTCTATCAAAAATTACAAGCCAAGCTTAACCGCTTTACACTAAATTTTTTCGATTTCTATTTTACTGAAGTCCTGCAGGTTAAATCGCGCCCATTAATCCCTGACAGTGTCTATCTTATTGTTCATCCCAGTCAGCAGGAACAAACGCTCAATATTCCAAAAGGCGCAGAGTTTGTAGCTGGATTGGATGCGCAGAGTAGGGATATTGTTTATAGCGCGGATAGCGACACAGAAATCAATGATGCTCAGGTTGTGCAAATTCACAGTCTTTATTTTCCGCGCTCAGCCTTAATTAATAATGTAGCTATAAATAATAATACAAAGAGCGAGGGTGACATAAAGCTACTCGCCGATGGCTGTTGGCTGGATACCATAACAGCGGTACCTGACGCAGATTTTAAGGTGCGTAACCAGCTCACGCATAAACCATTGTTTGGCTGTGAACGCGACACTCATGCTGCTTCCAGTGCTGTATCTGCGCGCTTGGGTTTTGCACTTGCGAATAAAATACTTCTATTGCGCGAAGGTACGCGTAAGGTCACGCTCAATTTAGTATTCCAAGATATTCCCAATGTTGGCTGGAGTCGACTAAAGCGTATACTGCGCGACTTGCCCGGTAACTCGCGGGGCAAAAATAACGAAAAAGCCAAGTTTTTTAGTTACTTTGGCGATATGTTTTCGCTAAGTGTAACGACCAACAAAGGCTGGTATGACATAGATGAATATAAGCCTGCCTATAATGCGCTAGATGTCGATATCAAACCTAACTGCCTGCGAATCAGCTTCTATTTGGCTGCAGATGCGCCAGCAATAAGTGCCTACGATGCCAGTGTGCATGGTGATAATTTAGATACAGATGTCGCTGTGTTACGTGTATTGTTGAAAGACAATTATGTGCAGTACCCCTACGATTTACTCAAACATTTGGTGCTGCGTGAAATTCGCTTAGAGGTGGAGGTGGAGGGTTACCAAGATTTATTGTTACATAACAATATTGGCCAACTGTCGGCGCTTGCGCCTTTTGCACCCTTTGGGCCGCTGGCAGATGTAGGTTCCTACTTTATTGTAGGCGCTGAAGAGTTATGCAATAAACAATTAACGCGTATGAACCTTGATATTGAATGGAGTGGCTTACCGACAGCGCCCGGTGGCTTTACCCGTTGGTATCAGGGCTATCACAACATAAAAAATAGCAGTCAGTTTATGGTGAGTACTAGCGTACTCGTTGATGGCCGTTGGCAGCCTAAAACTTCGGCAACACAGAAATTGCAACCATTGTTTAGTAGCCATATAGTGCAGGGCACTGAGCGTTTAAGAGATCAGCAACAGTTAAGTGCTCACAGCATTATCAACTATGTTAAACCGCAAGAGGCTATTACCCACAGCGGTATTTTTAGTTACACGCCTCAGACTAAAAATGGATTATTTAAATTTACTTTGCAGGCCCCGCTCGGTGGATTTGGTCAGCGTGAGTATGCCCAACTTTTGGCGGCTACGCTTACGTATAATGCGCGGGTTAAGCATGAGCAATTTTCTCGACCGCTACCCAACCCGCCTTATACACCAGAGATAGCCAGTATTCGTTTAAATTATACTGCGGTATCTGTGGTGAATTTAAATGAGCCCGATAAACTCAGTAACCCTAAAATACGCGATCAATTTATTCATCTTCACCCGCTTGGCTGGGAAACTATATCACCGCTGCGACACCCTAAGATTCATTTACTGCCGCAATACAATAGCCCAGGTAATTTTATTATAGGTATTAAGGCAAGTGATGCAGAACAAGTAAATTTATTTTTTCATCTGCATAATAATTCGCTACCTATGAGTACAAAGTATGAGGAAGACGCAGTATCGATTGATGTCAATCAGGAAAAAGCTACGGCCCTAGTTGAGGAGCTTACAACGAGTGGATTAGATTGGTCATATTTAGTTGAGAATCAATGGCGGCCCCTGCCCGCAACACATATCCAGAGTGACTCGACACAGAGTTTTAAAATTTCTGGGATTGTTAATTTACGTCTACCGAAAGCTATAACTACTGCTAATACACGCCTGAGCCCTGGCCTGCTTTGGATAAAAATAAGTGCGCAACACCAGTTGAAAAATTTTAGCCATATTTACACGGTATATGCGCAAGCGCTCAAGGCAACTTGGTCGGCAGGTAATCATCCTGTGGCAACACAGGCTATGGTGTTAAAACCTGATTCCATTAAGCGTAGTCGTGAATCCATTCCCGGTATTGCTGCGGTTACGCAGGTGTGCAGCTCATTTGGTGGTGTGCCGGCTGAAACGGCAGCGCATTTGCGCAGCCGTGTAAGCGAGCGTCTACGTCATAAACAGCGAGCCCTTACACCCATGGATTATGAAATGCTGATTCTTCAGCAGTTTCCTCAGGTGTATAAGGTAAAATGCTTTGCCAATTTGCGTAGCAAAGTGGGCAATGTATTAAGTGCTGGGCATTTGTTAATTATTCCGGTTCCCTATTTACATCGTGTCACGGCAGCCGACTACAAGCCTCATTTTGATGGTTTTTTGATTGAGCAGATCGGTGAGTTTGTGCGTGCGCTCGCCCCTGCTTTTGCTCATATTTCAGTAGAGAACCCCGTCTACGAAGAGGTACAGGTTCGCTGTGCTGTGCACTTTAAAAAGGGCTACCAGCGGGGCGCCAGTTTAAATCGTCTCAACCAAGAATTATGCGAGTTTATTT
Organism: Cellvibrio sp. 25HG11W-0; assembly: GCF_057815475.1. NCBI lineage: Bacteria > Pseudomonadati > Pseudomonadota > Gammaproteobacteria > Cellvibrionales > Cellvibrionaceae > Cellvibrio > Cellvibrio sp. 25HG11W-0. The sequence continues at coordinate 4,667,789 of NZ_CM174230.1, read as the reverse complement.
CCCCTTGGCATAGCCGCGGTAATCGTGTTCATTTTGGCTGGAATATAAGTGAGCAAGAAATAAAATCGTTCCTTCATAATCTCGATTACATTGACCATGCAACTGATTTTTCGGTGCTACGCATTGCACCTAGCGCGGAAAATCTGTTTGCACTTGACGATACCGCGGATCAGGCTGGTACGTCGGCGCGCAGCGGTTCTTTCATACCGACGTATTTGTGGAGCACAGCAGTACCTTTAGCACACCACTATTTACAAACACTCGATGATAGAACCCAAATTTTAGCCGAAGTTACTGGCTATGATGAGTTAGAAATTGGCAGTAATTTTATTATTTCGTAAATTTTTTTTGAATCTAGCATGCGCATGCGCTGCAGCTGAATAACCCTAAGGCGTCCTACAGGCACCCATATGGAAAAATTAGATCGAAGAGCGCTCAAAGATAAATTTAAGCGCGGCAGAATGCCCGCCGAACAGGACTTTGCTAATTTGATTGACTCAATGGTCAATATATTGGAAGAAGGTTTTGATAAGTCTAGTGATGATGGCCTAAAAGTGTCGCAGTTAATGGGCTCTGGGCGGCTGCTTAGTTTTTATGAAAATATTGCCGTGGATAGCCCTCAGTGGTTTATGGAATTAGGCCTAGGCGATAATAAATTGCATTTCGGTACACCCGAAACACCGCGTGTACTTAGCTTGCGCAGCTATACCGAACAGCAGGGTAGCCAAACTATTGCGAAGGTTGCTGTAGGTATCAATAAAGAAATACCACAGGTCACTTTAGATGTTGAGGGCACCGTGGCCGCAACAGGGCGTATGGGTAAGCCCGGTGAATTTAATGCACCAGCAGATGGTAATTGGTGGGATATAACACCAGCACTTACGGGCTGCGAGGCTCTGGAAGTTGTGGCTGGTGTGGGCGGGCAGGATGCAGATGGCAAGTATGCGCTGCTCCATGCAATTGCATTAAATACGTTTAATGGCACCGGTAGTATTAAAGAGCAACAAGCGTATTACGGCGCAAAATGCAATCGCATTGAGTTGCGTTGGGTTGCCGTGGCTGAATTAGGTGGCTTTCACTATAAATTACAAATTCGCTCGCTTTGTGCATATGGTGAGGGCATAGGCATAAATTATCATTTGAGCCGCCTCTGGTTTGACCCTTTAATGCTTAATAATATTACCCGCGACGAGTGATGTTATGGATTCCAACAATCACGCTTTGTCACTATTAAACATTTCGCTCAGCTTGAGTGAAAGCCGCTTGCTACTAGAGGCTTTAGTCGAGCAACCCTTTAAATCAGTTTTTGAATTGATTGGCCGTTTGAATCACCAAGCACAACAATTTTATGACGCTGGATTGAATAACTCAGCCCGGGATGGTTGTACGCAAAAAGACGCGTATGCAGACGAGCGAAAATTATTTCAGTTGAGCCCTACAGAATTTCAGTGTTGTGTAATGGCGCTAGGCTTTCTGGCCTACAATCGCGTACAGCCGCTGCTTGCTCATTTACATCAAGAGCTGTCTCAGCAAATGAATACTGCAGAGCAAAAAAATACTAATCGTTCATCTGTCGACCAAGTCCATGTGGCAGATATAAACTGTCAAAGCAAGGACGCAAGCTCGTGACAGGTTCAGATACTATTGCTCGCCATGAACAAGATCCCGATGAATTGGATTTTGCTGCGCTGCGCCGTCAGGGAATAGCATCTGCCCAAGCGCTGGCAGGAAAAATTTGGACTGACTACAATCTTCATGATCCTGGCGTCACCATTCTCGAGGTGTTGTGTTTTGGTTTAACCGAGCTTGCGTATCAAACCGGTGCGCCGGTTGCGGATTTTCTTGCAAATGAAAAAGGGCAGATTAATTACAGTGATGTAGCGCTACTTAAACCGCACGAAGCATTTCCTTCTGCCGCGGTAACGCCACATGATTATTGCAAGGTATTGCTCGATCAAATTCCTGAGCTCGAACGCATTGAGTTTATACCGCTTAATAAACAATCGACAGGCGGCTTAGGTGGTTGTTATAAAGTATTGATAAAACTGCTTGAGCCACTGACGGGTGCGCCCCTGAGTCACGAACAAAGACAAGTGATTTGTCAGAGCGTTATGAGCCTTTACGCACAGCAGCGTAATCTAGGCGAAGATGTTATAGCGTTGGATATAGAGGAAAGCCTTAGCTGTTACCTTACCGGTACAGTGGAAACCGATGGCAGTCGCACAAGCGCTGAAATTTATGCCGATATTTTTTTCCAAGCTGCACGAAAAATATCTTCTGATATTACCCTCAGCCGATATGAAGCAGTCGCTGCACAAGGGCATGCGCTAGCAGATATTTTTACGGGACCACTTACTGAACATGGTGTGATAGACGATAGCAGCTTTATCAGCAGCAATACAGCGCGTGCGCTAGAAGAGTTGAATAGCCTAGTTACCGCTATAGTTGGTGTTAAAAAAGTACACGCATTGCAGTTGGTCGATGCAGAGGGTAATGCTCTTACTGACGATTTGCTCCGCTCCAATAGTTTTCATTTAAAATATCCTCAGGCAAGTGAGCCTGTTGTAGCTATAGAATTTACCGCAAGTACTATTATCGATACTGAGCTATTGGTGAAATATAATGAAAAACACCGCGAAAAATTTCTTAAAGATTCACTGCGACATTTGCAAAAACTAGAGTTTGAATATAGGGCATTTCGCACTAACAAGGTTAATGCGAGTAATTTTTATCAGTTACCTCAAGCCAGCCCCAAGCAAGATTTAGACTACTACTCGATTCAACATCAATTTCCTCAAGTATATGGCATCGGTGCGGCAGGTGTACCTAGTGGAGCTGATATCGAGCGAAAAGCTCAGGCTGCGCAGCTTAAGGCGTATCTTTATCCCTTTGAGCAGTTAATGGCAAATTATTCGCAATTGTTGCAGCAGTTGCAGAGTTTATTTTCGCTTAACTCTCAAACAGAGCACAGTTATTTTTCGGAATATCTTGATAACCATAATATCCCACAACTTGAAGCCCTGTATCCCCAAAAAGGGTTAACTCAGCATGATGTTCAAGCAGTACAGGCGCGTTACGACAATGCGCTTAGTCGTAAAAATAGAGCGCTTGATAGCTTGCTTGCACTTTATGGTGAGGAATTTTCGCAAGAGGGTTTGTTGAGTTTTAATTATTACCATCAAGATGCGCCTGGCTATTGGACTATAGATAATAAAATTAACTTGTTGCGCCATATCGCTGAGTTAAGTGCGCGGCGCAGTGCAAGTTTCAATGTACAGCGGGACTATTGGGATACACATAACGCCAGTAGTTTACATAAAAAACTAGCGATTTTACTCGGGATTAAAAACTATTCGCGTCATGGGTCACTGACGAATATCTTTGTCGAGCGCAATATCAACTGGGCTGATGATAAAAAGTTGATTGAGGTAGATGTGCAGTCACAATCTGCACCTGAAATAATGATCCCACCCTTAAGTGCCTTCGCAGCTAAGAAGCTAGAACACTGGCGCTATCAGAGTAAAAAGGCCCTGAGTATTAGTCCGCAGCTACTGGTGCAGGGTACAAATTTAGATTCTTATCGTCTTGTTGCTGACAATAGCCATTTTAGTGTCTACCTACGTTTATCCGAAGGTAGTCAGCGCATTTTCCTCAATAAATTTTCTGATGCGGACCAGGCAGTCCTATACGCGCATAAATTTAAAAAAATAATCACTGACCTCAATGAAGACTCTGAAGGGTTCTTTATTGTTGAGCATCTATTGTTACGGCGACGTGTAAGTAATCATATTCCTGCACCAGACGATTTTTTTGATAGCCAAGTCAGTATTGTTTTTCCAAACTGGAGTGCGCGTTTTAATAATCCTATGTTTCAACAATACGCCCAAAAAATGATTAGCTATCAACTGCCTGCACAGATATTGCCTAATTTTTATTGGCTTGATCTTAAAGCTATGGAAAATTTTGAAAATAAATATCAACGGTGGTTGAGCCACTTGAGCGCCGTAACCTTAGTGGAGACTTCAGAGCAGTTAAATGCTGCGGCAAAAAATGGGAAAAATGAAATTGCTAACCAGAGGCTATCACAGCACGAGTCTAGCTCCACTGCGTACCAAGCTCTTGATGAAGCCGCACAAAATTTGATTTCCTTGCTCGGCTCACTGCCGTCGAGCAGGGACTATTGGATTTAAGATGAATACAGCCCATCAAATTGATGAGGTCATTATTGACCTTACATTCACAACCAAACGGGCCGCGCGAAAATTTCACGCCGAGTTGCAGCGATGGATTGCGGAAGAGTTGATGGCTGAGTTAGATCGCTTGTTGTCAGACCTTGTGTATTCAGATCAACCCCTACGATTAGAGCAAGTGACGCTGCAGTTAGGTGATATTTCGGGTGGAAACTATAAGGAGGCATTCGTAACGGCACTGGAGCAACACTTAGCGGTTGAGATAAGGCCGCAACTCTATATTGTTGGCGCCTCCCGTGAGCCGGAGTCTGAGAAAAAACAATCATTCGCTCGTTTAGAGCAATTACTGGTATTTTTACGTGAAGGAAAGCTGCCTTGGCAGGCGCAAACTAATGATCAAAATATTCATCAAATCCTACTGCATGATGCACTAAAACACTATGATCTGGGCGCTATCATCATTGAGCAACCAGATGCGAATATCATTATTAAACGGCTCAGTCACCAGTTTTCCAATGGGCAATTAAGTGAACTAGCGCTTGGCTTGGTAAAGCCTCAGCAAAAATATGCACTTATGGCTTGGTTGGATTTAATTGTCGGCCAGACTGTGGTCGAACAATGTTTAAGTGTTAACAATTCGCTCGCGTTACACTGGGAGCTATTGCTGAAACTTTTGCTCTTAAAAGGTAATCAGTTTTCCAGCCTAAATACGTGGCTTATTCCCTTGGTAAGTGAGCTCGCACAACATAAACAGCAATCACTTGCACAGCTATTAATACCTTTGCATTCCCTTCTTAATACGCTGTTAAGATCGGACCCAATACAGGCTCAGCTTGCAGCACAATTGTTGCAGCATTCTAGTTCTAGGGATAAATCTTCTACAATCTCTGATTCGTTAGCGTTAGAAAGTACTTCTGTTGAGCCGCTAGCTAAGCACGCAAGGTTGCCTATTAGCGCCAGCGAAATCTCGGAAGGCGAGTTGCGGCAGATCATACCAGCCAAGATGCAGGACGCATCAGAGTTGTTGGCGCTAACAGCGCAACGTCAGTCAGTTGTCGATGTTTCATCCTTAAGCTCTGAAGAAAGCGGAAGTTTCGCTTCGCTCAGGCACGATGGTGCTTCTGTCAATTCTGAGCCTATGCGCAAACTAGCGGATGAAAATGACTTAAAGTCTGATAATTACTTAAAGTCTGATAATTACTTAAAAGCTGATAATCCTGATCAAATTGGCGAATCTGATCGGGGTATAAATCTTATTGCGATAAGAATGCGCTTAGAAGAAGTACTTTCTGGCCCTCAATTTTCAGCTGAATATAGAGAAAATTTACTTTGCGCTATAGTGCAAAAAATTACACTAACGCAAGCACCTGAGCATTATTTGGAAAATGTAATTGCACAAATAGAAGCTCAGCAAGCTATAGATTTGGATGTTGCATTACAAAAGTCTGAAATCTCACCTCTAAGTGCCGCTCAACACTCCATGGCGCAATCCGAAACGCTGTTGCTCGACGGGAAGGAAAACATTTCTCCACCAGCGCAAGACTTCAGTGCAAGTGAGGGTGAGTGCGGTGATGAAATACAGCTGCCACCTAGTGGTCACCGAGAGCTAACTAAAGTGACTCAACTTCCTATTGCAGAATTGGCGTCACTTTGTCGAGATTTGCGTAGAGCGCCAGATACTTTTTTATCTGTTACAGCCACCCTCGACTACAACTACCAACAATATCAACACTTGCTTGATTATCTCTTGCGTACAGATCTACAAATAGCGGCAGAGTATCGAGCTGATTTTTATCAAGCAATAACTTTGCAAGCTCGCAGTTCAGGCGATCCAATTCATTTATTGCGCGTAGCTATATTAAGATTGCTGCGTGGTGAGTTGTTGGATTTAGAGCAGTTGGCTCAAGAAACCACTATTAAAAGAGCGCCAGCTGCAGGTGCGAGTGACACTCCTGATGTCGTGACGCGCGACTCAGCTTCACGTGAAGATCAACTCACTACTTTGCTTGCTAGAGAAAATATTAGCACTGAAAATACTGGGGCGGAAAAGGTAACTGACGGATACCTTGAAAGTATCAATGCGCAGGATCTTTCTTACGCGTTAAATAAACAAGATCATTATGCCGAATCTGCAGAACTTAATTGCATAGGGCCGCAACCTTATATTGTTGGTACCTCCCGTGAGCCGGAGTCTGAGAAAAAACAATCATTCGCTCGTTTAGAGCAATTACTGGTATTTTTACGTGAAGGAAAACTGCCTTGGCAGGCGCAAACTAATGATCACAATATTCATCAAGCACTACTAAATGATGCACTAAAACACTATGATCTGGGCGCTATCATCACTGAGCAACCAGATGCGAACATCATTATTAAACGGCTCAGCCACCAGTTTTCCAATGGGCAATTAAGTGAACTAGCGCTTGGCTTGGTAAAGCCTCAGCAAAAATCTGCGCTTATGGCTTGGTTGGATTTAATTGTCGGCCAGGCTGTGGTCGAACAATGTTTAAGTGTTAACAATTCGCTCGCGTTACACTGGGAGCTATTACTGGAACTTTTGCTCTTAAAAGGTAATCAGTTTTCCAGCCTAAATACGTGGCTTATTCCCTTGGTAAGTGAGCTCGCACAACATAAACAGCAATCACTTGCACAGCTATTAATACCTTTGCATTCCCTTCTTAATACGCTGTTAAGATCGGACCCAATACAGGCTCAGCTTGCAGCACAATTGTTGCAGCATTCTAGTGCTAGGGATAAATCTTCTACAATCTCTGATTCGTTAGCGTTAGAAAGTACTTCTGTTGAGCCGCTAGCTAAGCACGCAAGGTTGCCTATTAGCGCCAGCGAAATCTCGGAAGGCGAGTTGCGGCAGATCATACCAGCCAAGATGCAGGACGCATCAGAGTTGTTGGCGCTAACAGCGCAACGTCAGTCAGTTGTCGATGTTTCATCCTTAAGCTCTGAAGAAAGCGGAAGTTTCGCTTCGCTCAGGCACGATGGTGCTTCTGTCAATTCTGAGCCTATGCGCAAACTAGCGGATGAAAATGACTTAAAGTCTGATAATTACTTAAAAGCTGAGAATCCTGATCAAATTGGCGAATCTGATCGGGGTATAAATCTTATTGCGATAAGAGTGCGCTTAGAAGAAGTACTTTCTGGCCCTCAATTTTCAGCTGAATATAGAGAAAATTTACTTTGCGCTATAGTGCAAAAAATTACACTAACGCAAGCACCTGAGCATTATTTGGAAAATGTAATTGCACAAATAGAAGCTCAGCAAGCTATAGATTTGGATGTTGCATTACAAAAGTCTGAAATCTCACCTCTAAGTGCCGCTCAACACTCCATGGCGCAATCCGAAACGCTGTTGCTCGACGGGAAGGAAAACATTTCTCCACCAGCGCAAGACTTCAGTGCAAGTGAGGGTGAGTGCGGTGATGAAATACAGCTGCCACCTAGTGGTCACCGAGAGCTAACTAAAGTGACTCAACTTCCTATTGCAGAATTGGCGTCACTTTGTCGAGATTTGCGTAGAGCGCCAGATACTTTTTTATCTGTTACAGCCACCCTCGACTACAACTACCAACAATATCAACACTTGCTTGATTATCTCTTGCGTACAGATCTACAAATAGCGGCAGAGTATCGAGCTGATTTTTATCAAGCAATAACTTTGCAAGCTCGCAGTTCAGGCGATCCAATTCATTTATTGCGCGTAGCTATATTAAGATTGCTGCGTGGTGAGTTGTTGGATTTAGAGCAGTTGGCTCAAGAAACCACTATTAAAAGAGCGCCAGCTGCAGGTGCGAGTGACACTCCTGATGTCGTGACGCGCGACTCAGCTTCACGTGAAGATCAACTCACTACTTTGCTTGCTAGAGAAAATATTAGCACTGAAAATACTGAGGGCGAAAAGATAAGTGACGAATATCTTGAAAGCATCAATGCGCAGGATCTTTCTTACGCATCAAATAAACGAGATCATTATGCAGAAACTATAGCACTTGATAGCAAAGAAATTGAACTTCCTATAGCTTCAGAGCCCTATCTAGACGCTGTAATTGGTGATAAGAGAGAAACAACTGAAGATGCAGCCGAAGATAAAATAGAATTACATAATGCTCAAATAGTCAGTAATGCAGATATTTCCAGTATTGAGCTCTTGAGTGTTGAGGACTTGGGGGGTGAAATATTTCCTTCCCCCATAAGACTTGATGATCTTAATAAAATGGCACTTACCCTTTTAAGCCTGAAGTTGATTCAGGGGGCAGTTTCCATTGATGAGCTACGAGGAAAAATTGGTGCTTGGCAGCATTTATTTGTTGCTTATGTACAGCAAAATTTAAATCTCCACCCTATAGAGCAGAAAGATTTGGTACAGGCTGTGCGCCGCGCAGCTTCCCTCAGTCGTTTTGGTGTGCAATTTTATCGTAGTACCCTATCGTGTTTGATTGCACAGCAACCCTTGGACTTGGAACAATTAAGGCATTCAGCTAATAAGGAGGATGCCCCCAAGTTATCTGAAAAAACATATGTGCCTGCAGAAAATATAATAGAAATTAATGGAGTGCTAGGTGCGACGAGTAATTCAAGTAAATATAATAGTTCAGATAAAGTAAGCACCTATGAGACTAATGATCCACTTAAAACAGCCGACATTTATGAAGCCATAGTCCTGCAAAAATATGGGGAGTCAGACATAAATGCTGAACAGCAACGGAATTCAAAAAATTCTCAGAAAAATATAGATAAACCTCAAAATTCTAGCGCTGAAGAAAAGCGTATTAATACAGAGTTAGCATTTTCGGGTGCGAATAAGCCCGCTATGAAGAGCTTATTAATAGAGCCCGGGCCTGATCAAGTTGACGCGTCGTCAAGTGAAAGCTCTATCCAGTCGAAGGAACATAATATTTTAGAGTCACAGGTCAATAACACCCTGAAAATTCCTGGTGTTGTGACGGGTGAACTTGGAGATTTTGTTAATCATTCGGTGCATGATTTAGTAAATAACCTGGTTGATGGTGCAGTAAATAGCTCTGTTCCATATTCTAATAAGAGCTTCCATGACGACCAGACGTTGTTTTTACAGCTCATGAGTCTGCCTTCGCTGACGAATAACCAGTTGTTACAGCTGCAGAAGATCGTTAATAGTCTTATCAGTCAAAATACTCATGCGCAGGACGCGAATACTTGGGGGCAGATACTCATGCAGCCCGGTGTGTGTGCGACCTTGGTAAATGCTTTGCCCGAGCATATTTTACATTCGCTCGTTGCGCGTTTGGCTGCAACTGACTATCCCTTTATTAATGGTGCGCTCAAACTCGTACAAGAGGCTATTGCACTTGTTTCCTTAAGCTCGACAATGAGCATTGATCGCGACACTAAGAATGCCAAATGGGAATTTATATTTTCCTATTTATTTAACCAACAACGCTTTGTGAATCAAGAAGAGCTGCTGAGGGTATTTAGCCTAAAGGTTGCCAAGGCTGCAAAAATTGAAGAACCTCAAGCTTTAGCTCAACTACAAAAATTGGTGCTGCAACGCAGTGCCTTAGCGGCAACACGTACACCAGCGCGTGCACAATTTAGTATAGATGTGGGCCAAGAGCAAAAATCACCCGTGCTCAGTGGTAGCCAGATGAGTGGGGGGCTTCATCTTAAAAATGCGGGTATGGTATTGGTAGCGCCTTATATTCCGCGTTTGTTTTCTATGTTACAGCTTACGGAAAATGGGCAGTTTATCAATATGGAGGCAGCTGAGCGTGGTGTACATTTATTACAGTATCTTGTTAGTGGTAAAACGCATACAGAAGAATATGAGTTGGTATTAAATAAAATTTTGTGCGGCATCAGCACCAGTATACCTGTATGTGCGGGTATTGAACTTAGCTTACAAGAGCAGGAGACTATGCAGCAGATGTTGCTAAGTATCATTCAACATTGGAGAGCGCTCGGTAAAACCTCTATTACTGGTTTGCGTGAAACTTTTTTACAGCGGCAAGGTTGGTTGCGTTTGGAAGAAGATGCATGGCAGCTTGAGGTAAAAGAGCAGACTTTTGACATGTTGGTGGATTCTATTCCCTGGAGTTATTCATTAGTTAAATTTAGTTGGATGGATAAGCCGCTTTATGTTTCATGGCGCAACAAGAGTTAAACCTATGGGATTTTTTAATGAAACAGTAGTGGCTGTCCCTGTGCTTGATCATAGTCAGCTTAATGCCGAAGCATTGGCGCTTGAGCTGGATTGGTTTAGTGCGGTACTCGGGCGCCGCATTGAAAGCTATTTTAATCCCAGTATTGAAGCAGCAGGAAATTTGTATGAGCTGACACCACCGGATTTGCAGCAGTGTAATTCGTCTTATGCATCCTTGGCGCGAGAGTACGACATGGGATTTTCAGAGCGAATTCTGTTAATACTCTGTTTAATTCCGCATCTTCGGCCGCAGATTTTAGATATTCTTTTTTCACAAAATACAGTGAGTGGGCGTGTTTACAGTGAGTTTGGTGGGCGTCATATAAAAAACTATGGAGGCTTTTTGCCCACGGCAGAAACAGCGGTTTTCATTCTGGCTGGTGACGATTTAGCGCTGCGCTTTGCTGCGCAACAGATGTTTGATGATCAGCATTATTTTATTCGACGCGGCATTATTCAGCTTGAGCATCAAGGTGGAGAGCCTTTCTTAAATGCGGTGATTAATATCAAAACTGAATTTCTCCAGCTTTGCACGCAGGGGCAACAACATAAGCCAGATTACAGTATTGAGTTCCCCGCTAAGTTGATTACCAGTCCCCTGAGTTGGGATGACCTGGTGCTCTCACCTGAGGTGATGGAGGAGATTGATCATCTCAATACTTGGTTGACGCATCAGCAGCAAATTGTTGAGCGCTGGGGGTTAGAGAAAAAAATAAAAGCGGGCTATCGCAGCTTGTTCTTTGGGCCACCCGGCACAGGTAAAACCCTAACCGCAACACTATTGGGGATTAATGCGGGTGTTGATGTCTATCGTATCGATCTATCAATGGTCGTTTCTAAATACATAGGTGAAACGGAAAAGAATCTCGCTAATGTATTTGATCAAGCAGAAAATAAAAACTGGATACTTTTTTTCGATGAGGCTGATGCATTATTTGGCAAACGCACTCAAACCAGCAACTCTAATGACCGCCATGCCAATCAGGAAATTTCTTACTTGTTACAGCGTGTTGAAGATTTCCCCGGTGTGGTAATTTTGGCGAGTAATATCAAAGCAAATATCGACGAGGCTTTTGCGCGTCGTTTTCAATCGATTATCTATTTTCCACTGCCGGATGAAGTACAGCGGTTACAGTTATGGCAAAAATTATTGCCGAATATCAATCAGCTTGATACAGATGTCGATTTAGGTCAGCTCGCAGAAAAGTATGAACTATCTGGTGGGTCGCTTACTAACGTTGCGCGTTATGCCGCTATTCGAGCAACGCGGTTCAAACGTAATCAGATTACGCAGGCTGATCTTATTGAAGGCATCAATAAAGAATTACTCAAGGAGGGGCGTACGCTCTGACATCCATGAATAAATTATTCACGCCTAAGGGCTTAATAGCTCAGTATGTTGCGATAGCATTGGGCATCTTATTGCTTATTGTTGCGCTGGCGACGAGAGCGGAGGATATTCCTGAGCTTAAAGCTAACACCGCTAAATGTCTTGGTTACGAGGTGCCTTATAAGCATTATCCTAAACCGGTGGTCGATAAATTTCAGGCAGATTTGTATGCTATTTATCACAATGATGCAGAATGGCGGACCGCATTTAAGCAAAAAGGTAATCCGCTTAATGATGGTTTGCTCGGGCCCATTACCTGGTCTTGGATGCAGCGCCTATGTGGGAATTTTGTTTTAGGGCAGGCTGTTGATATTCTTGCTGAGTGGCCCTTTCAGTTAGAGCGTATTAGTGGCTTTGCAGAGCAGTACCCCACAGAAATGCAACAGATTGTGAGCCCTGCTTTTACTGATTGGTGGGCTACAACGCCCTCCCCTTGTAATCTAAATGCGAGCCAAATTTTATTCAGAGGCAGTGAGCAAGAGCTATTGGCACTCTTAGCCTGTTTTAAAACGCCTCCCGCTGCCGCTGAGCCTGAGCCCGCACTTGAGGTGAAGAGCCTTGACGCCCCTGAGAATAGTTTATTTGTATTGCGCGCTGATGACTTTGAACTTTTAGCGCAGCCAGATAGTTTACGCGTTGCGCTGTTAAGTTTGGTGGAGCAACGTTTTGGCAGTGCAGCTGCTGCAACTGCCGCTGCAACCTCAGCGGTTGCTGCACAGGCACCTGCAATTCAAGCAATGGTACTCAAGCCGCTGCCACAGTTATATTCAACTGCGGTTCGATACCAGCTGACAGATGAGGTCTTGTCACAATTGTTAGACGTAGGTTTAGATCAGGCAATTTTTGTGAAATTACAAGCGCTGTCGGCGACGGTATTCACTAGCGAAACTGAACTGAATGCCGCACTTGATACCATATTTTCTGAGCTAAAAACGGCAACTGTTACTAAGCCTTCATCGAGCCGAGAGGTGGAGCATAAAAATGCTGATCAATCCATTGCCGCAACGAATCAGGAGGCTACTCCAGCGCTTACTCAAGAACTCAGTCCAGAGGCCGATGTGTCTGGAGTTATGTCAGTACAGCCTTCAGCGTTAAATGAAACCACCATAGCAGTTAATCGCTACAGAATTCTGCAGGCAAGCAAAGTTGAAACAATTCAATTTGAGCGCGCTAAGCTTAAAGCGCTCTATATGGATATCCGCAAGGTAAATCCACTCATGTCCTTCCCGCCGCAATTACTCAAAATTATGCGTAGCTTGCAGGATGTTGAGTTTCCTGAAGGGGAGCTATTACATCTGGCTATTCAAAGCGTCATCATGAAAAGCTCAAATTTCTGTAAGCTCGACAAATCAAAAACCATTGATGTGAGTTTGGTGCGTTTAAGTGATGCAGAGCGCCAAGAATTAACCGATGAAATTGTTAGCTTTATTCCTGTTCTTACTCCGTCAACAAAAACAGAACAGGTGTGTGGCAGTTATCACTTTGAAAAGCTTGCGGCTGAATATGATTTGTTATTGAGGCCAGCAATAAATGCGCTCTATGTCGAGCCCATGCCTGACTATGCACATCAAGCTATTCAGTGGGATGGCAGTGATTGTGGTTGTGTGCCTAAACAGACATCAACGACAGCTTATGGCATTTACCCTTATTGGCATACCACTGCTGAGTTGCAAAAATATGATTTTAGTACTTTTAATCGTGTTGCCTATTTTGGTTTAAGTTTTAATCGAAGCGGGCAACTGCAGCAAATAAAAGCAAAAAATCAGGCACAAACACTGGTGCAAGATCCTAGTGACGAAGCTAAGGCATTTATTCGCAAGGCGCGAACTTACGGCAGCAAAGTAGATTGGATGATTCATAAGGATTGGCATAATTTTAACAGTGAAGATCCTACAGAGATGAGTAGCCTTGCACCTATGCTTAATAGTTTGCGCTTGAATATAGTTAATTTTTTGCGCGAAAAGCTTAGCGATCCTGCATCTCGCTTTCGACCCCTCAGCTCTTTGGGGCTAACTGGGCAGCCGCGCAATGGTGATGGCGTTACGCTCTACTTTCAGCATTTTCCGACGGATGAGAAATCCCAGCAAGAGTTTGAAAAATTCTTTGTCGCGCTCAAAGCAGATTTGAAAGAAGCCAGTGATGAAATAAACACAGGGCACAGCATAGAGCAGAGTTTCTATCTGAACCTTGTTGTGGATCAATCGAGCTTTATTGACAGTAAAGGTGTATTTAATAGCGCAAACCTAGAGCGGCTGCTTAATGTACAGCAGTTGTTTGAACAGAATCTTTCGTTGATAGAGATGCAAGAAAAAGTAAAATCTATCATAGTGCTGCTGCTTGAAAGCCCCTATTACAACTCTTTAGATGAAATATATGCCCAGACTAATGCCACCAGTCGAGCAGTGATTATGCCGTTAATGATCGATGATTTTTCCGACATGCAACAGCCAGCCAATAATAGTTTGCTACGTGATAATCGCTTTAAAAAACTGGATTACATTAATGAGAGCTTCGGTGGTGCTGCATTTTGGCCTATTCCGCGTTGGGATCAACCAGGCTATGAGGGCTTTAATCGCTATATTGCGACAATATTTGCGCCCGGCTATGCCGAGTCCTATTGGAATAAATATTTGTGTGTCTACCGCTGGCAATTTATCAGTGTGTTAAATATTTGGCTGTTGGTGGCTTTATGTTTAGTGGTCATAGTGTTTTATTTATTCCCCTATAATTGCCAAAAATTACCTAGCTTATTGCGTCCTCTTACGCGGCCAATTCCGTTGCTTATATTGCTTTTACCTCCCCTCATACTATGGGTGTATCTGTTGGTGGCAGATGCATTATTTCCCATAATATCGACGACAGGTGTGCTTTGCATGTTGTTGTGGGTCTTGAGTATTCGTGCGGTATATCTCTATGTGAAGTCATTGAATCAACGCAAGCCAAGTCGACAATGGGCTCTGGCTGCTCAGCCTATTGTGATTGCAAAGGCTACACCGCGCATTACCTTGAATTCGGATCTAGATGAGGATTTAGTGGAAGATGAGATGGATACTAGCGCAATAAAAAATACACCAAATGATAAATCGTAAATTCCTTTTCAAAAGGAATTCAGGCTAGGGTTATAAACTTAATGTGCACACGAATAATAATGATAGTGCTTGGGTTGTGGTCCGCCATGGCAAGTTACACTGCCTCAGCAGAGGCAGATTGTCTGCCGAGTACGCCAGTGCGTGTGGTCAAGCTAGGTATGAGTACAGCTTTAAGTGGACCGGGGCAGCATTTGGGTTTGGCTATGCTCAAGGGGGTGCAGCGGCGTTTGGCAGAGGAAAATTGTCAGGCTTTTTGGCGCACACAGGGTATTCGCTTTGATCTTAAAGTATTGGATGACAGCTATGACCCTGAGGTGGCCGCTGCTAATGCCACCGAATTAATCGTGCAGGAACACGTTATTGCCTTAGTTGGTAATGTAGGGACACCCACGGCTGAGCGGGCGTGGAAAATTGCTGATAATGCACAGGTTATTTATTACGGTGCCTATACCGGCGCTAATATTTTACGGCTAACACCTCCTGCGCCTTTTGTATTTAACTATCGCGCATCTTACGATCAAGAAATGAAGACAATCGTTGATGAGGTTATTGCGCGCGGAATTCCTGTTAAGCGGATAGCCTTGTTTTTGCAAAATGACGCTTTTGGCAATGCGGGGTTAGCAGCAACGACAAAGGCACTTGGTGAAATTTGTAACGACTGCGCGCGTAATATTTTTGAAATGCGCTATGAGCGTAATACGCTCAATATAAGCGACGCACTCAAGGCGTTTATAGAGCGAAGCCCAAAACCTAAGGCGGTAATTCTTGTAGGCGCGACTGAGTCCAGTGCTAAGTTTATTCACTTTGCGCATCCTATGTCACCCAGCACGCTGTTTTATAGCTTGTCCTTTACGGGGGCAACAGCACTTGCACAGCAATTAGGCGACACATCGGCACAGGTATATATGAGTCAAGTGGTTCCCGCTGTAAGTACAGAGGGGGGATTAAATGGTGCCGTAGGTTTTAATGAAGTTGCTCGTGAAGGATATTTGGCAACTGAGGTGTTATTTAAAGCACTTCGCTCTATAAAAGGTGATATTAACAGCGAAGCCTTACGCCAAAGTCTATTGAATATAGAACGACAGCTAAATGTTGCAGAAGATTTGCATAATATGCCTGTTAACACGGGAGCTATAGTCGCAGCTGATGTGATTAAAGAAACTAGCTGGCAAGAAGATACTGTTAGCTACACGGTTGTCAAAGAAAAGACAGTGGATCAGCAAATCATGGATTTTGTGTGGTTGGCAAAATTAAAACAGAATAAAAGTAATATTGGACTGCAGCCATGACGCTTGTACAGAAAAGAAATTTGCTCAAGGTTAGTGTGTTTGGCGTTACCGGTATGTTGATTATTTTTGGGTGTATTCAAGCTTACTTTCTCTATGGGACGCATCAAGAACATTTGCAGAAATCGCAACGCTGGGCTGAACAACAGACGCAATCTATAGCGCAAGATCTTTCTAGTAAAATTAGTTATGTCGCAACTATTGCCGATGAACTGGCAGACAGTTTGAGCGACGCTCGCTGTAGTCCCTGTCATCTCGAAGCGCAATTAAAATCTTTCTATTTAAAGCACAGTGACTTCACTAGCTTAGGGTTGGCGTTTGATGCGGCTAAGTCGGGTACTGAATTTCGGCTGTACGCACCTTTCATTCGTACCAATTCAGTTGGTGCTGCCATTGAACGACTTGATAGTTACTATGATTATTTAGCGCCTCAGAATATACATTATGACGATTTGCAGCGTGTACCCGAAAGCTGGTATAGCGCAGCTCAACAACATGAGCGACAATGGTTAACCCCCTTTTATGACGTCGCACTGGATACTCATGTCATTCGCTATACAGCTCCGCTATTCAATAAAAGCAAAGAAAAGATTGGCTTAGTGTTTGTAGATATTAGTTTGGAATGGTTAAGCGAGCAGATCGAACACTATGATTTAAAGGATAATAATTACTTGGGTTTGTATACGCAGCAGGGCCAAGAACTTTATTACAGCCTCAAAGGTATAAGACAGATAACTAAACAGCTCGCGAATAACACTGTTATAAAAGCTGAAAACAGCGCGGGCATTAATATACTGACAGGTGATTCAGCTTGGCATAATCGTGAGCTTCTTGCCGCTACGCAATGGATTTTGCAAACGACTATTTCTGCCAATACCTCAGTTGCCATTAATGGGCCTCCTACAGTTAATGGGCTTACCCAAGAGCTAGATAATACCGATGCCCTAAAAGGTCGTGACCGCTCATGGCATATCTTGGCCGCCAATAACCCTGTGGCTTGGGTTAGCCTCTTGGTGATGATTGGAATTCTGTTTTTTTCCTGTCTTAGATTGCTGCGCAAGCGAACATCTGAACTGCAGTTGTGGTTTGATACGGCGGTCTATACCTGTATTTTTTCCTTAGGCGTGGTCACCATTTGGATTTTTGAATATGGTTCAATTGCAAGTAAACCTGCTAACACCACGGTGCTGGCTAATAAAGCGATCGTTGAAAAGTATGAGCGCGACCACGCGCTGAGCTCGCTAGCATCTCACGACAAAGCCCCTACCTATGTTCCTGTTGGTTTATTCATTCAGTCAATCGAGTTCTTAAGTGCAAGTAATGTAAATATCACCGGTTATATTTGGCATAGATATCAAGAGGGGCAGGAATCAGATTATGCTGTTGGCACTATTTTTCCTGAGGCTATTACCACGAATATCAGTGTGGCTTATGAGGAAACCAATCAGGGAGAAACGCTTAAAGGCTGGTATTTTGAAACGACACTGCGAGAAAATTTTAGTCCGGATAAGTTTCCGTTAGATCGCCAATCAGTATGGATTAGATTATGGCATGAGAAATTAGGTGAAAATATTGTTTTAGTGCCTGATTTTCTAGCTTACGATAGCCTTAATACGCGCTCACTGCCGGGCATAGAAAAAGATTTTGTACTCTCCGGTTGGTCCTTGTATAGATCGTATTTTGAAATGCGCGAAAATAATTACAATACTCGTTTAGGCGCTGCCAATAGTTCTTCGGGTGGTGCAGTGCCGGAGCTTTATTTTAATATTGAAATTATGCGCAATTTCATTAATCCATTTTTAGCGCATTTATTTCCGCTGTTGGTAGTGGTACTTATGCTTTATGCCATTGTGATTACTATGTCGACGGATCATGAGAAAAAGGATTTTTTAGGTTTTAATGCGGCTGGTGTAGTTGCCTCTTGTTCAGCATTATTTTTTGTGGCGCTGATTGCTCATGTGCAGATGCGCAATGAGTTAGCGGCAAATTCAGTCGTCTATTTGGAATATTTTTATCTCATTACCTATGTGGTTATTTTGTTGATTACCACCAATGCGGTGTTGTTATCGCTCAATGTAAAAATATGGTTTATTCAGTTTCACGATAACCTTTTACCCAAATTAATCTATTGGCCCGCGCTAACGGCAGCGCTATTTCTGTGCACTGTATGGACTTTTAGGTAAGTTTAAATATCTTTCTCGCGTGCGGCGGCTTGGTGCTGCCCTTCTCTTCTCCCCTGTGGCCAATTTAGGTTTTAGCTATACCGAGCTTAGGGTCGCAGTGGTTGTGCTGTCTTACCACTTATTAACAATTCTTTCGTCTAATCCCCTCTATAATGCCCGCGTATTTTCTGGTTTTTCCCTCGTGTTTTTTCTGTCGGAGTTTCGGTGGCCTCTTTTTCAATAAAATTAATGCAGTCAGTGCAGGCCAATAAAGCCTTTTGGTTTACCGTGATGGCGTTGGCATTGCCGGTAGCGGCGCAAATGCTATTGCAGTCGCTGCTGGGTATGGCCGATGTAATTATGGTGGGCGATTTAGGCTCAAGCGCTATAGCGGCAGTGGGGCTGGCCGCCAAAATTCATTTTTTATTATTGGTATTGATGAGCGGTTTGGCGACGGGGTGCAGTGTGCTAATTGCGCAGTATCTTGGCGCTGGCGATATCAATCGCAGCCAAAAAACCTTAGCGGTTACGCTATTTGTGGGTAGCGCTATTATGCTGCCCTTGGCATTGCTATTTGGGTTTGGCGCCAGTACGTGGGTGCAGTGGATTAATCCCGACCGCGACGTTACGCTCTTAACGGCGCAGTATTTGATCATTACGGCTCCGGTATTGTTAATCACCCAGTGGATTGTAGTGTATGAGGCTTCTCTGCGTGCCCTCGGTCAGACCACTATGCCTTTGGTGGCAGGTGTGTGCGCGGCCTTGGCTAATATTGCATTAAATTACGCACTCATTGGCGGTCACTGGGGCGCGCCAGCCCTAGGGGTTGCCGGTGCGGCTTGGGCGACGTTGTTCGCGCGCTTGCTACAACTGGCGATAGTCTTGGGTTGGGTTTATTGGCGCAAGCAGTTGTTTGCGTTAAACCTTATACAGTTGCGCGAGGGTATGGATAAATTTCATATTCGTCGCTACTTAGCATTTTCACTTCCCTTGGTTGCTAACTACGCGATTTGGGCCGTGGGTAATGCGGCCTACCATTTAATTACTGGTTTTGCGGGCACCGAAGCACTTGCGGTGATGGGTGTAATCGTACCGGTAGAGAGTGCTTTTTTTGCGTTGTTTGTGGGGTTGGCGAATGCATCGGCGGTATTGGTGGGACGCGAACTGGGGGCTAATCGCCATGAGGAAGCATGGCGACTCTATAAATTTTTTGATCGATTGACCCTAGGACTGCTGGTGATGTTTTGTGTTGCGCTCTGGTTTATGCGGCCGTGGATACTCTCGATCTTCGATCAGTTAGATGCGAAGTCTATGCATCTGATGATGAACACGCTCGGTATTTTTTGTTTTTTTGTATGGCTGCGAGTGCTCAATATGACACGTATTATTGGCGTGCTGCGCGCAGGTGGCGACAACCGCTTTACGCTTATTACTGACTCTATAGTGATGTGGGGTTTTGGCTTGCCAATTTATGTGGCAGCGGTATTTTTTACCGATGTGAGTTTTGTGTATTTGTATTGTTTGTTGTACTTAGAAGATGCGCTGAAATTCATTCCCGTTGTGAAGCGGATTATCAGCCGTAAATGGATGAACAATTTAGCGCATCATTAATGGCGATGAGTACTGTACCGAGCAAATGACTGCGTATTTTTATACGCGAAGACTGAAGTTCAGGGAGTCTATTTTTACCAAGCTATGTTTACCGAGCTATTTTTTCTAACATAGTTTTTTGCGTTCTCAGTGTTTATCTAATGAGGGTTTGTTATTTTTGGCAATCGCAGGATGCTCATGCGCCGTCTGCCACTCTAACCAAAACGCTTTAGCCTCGGCCGCGGGCATCGGTCGTGCCCAGTAGTAACCTTGAGCTTGAGTGCAGCCCAAGCTGCGCAGGAGCGCGGCGGTGGGAGCATCCTCTACCCCTTCTGCAATAGTTTTGAGCCCAAGGCTGGTGGCCATTTGAATGATGGCGCGCACTATGGCGGCATCATCACTTTTATCTTCCATTTTGCGCACAAATGATTGATCTATTTTGAGCGACTCTACTTCAAATTTCTTCAGGTAACCAAGGTTCGAATAGCCTGTACCGAAATCGTCTATTGATAAATGCACACCTTCACTGCGCAATGCCGCGAGGGTGCTGGCAATGCGCTCGTTGTCGTCGATCAGCAAGGATTCAGTGAGCTCTAACTCTAGAAATTGTGGGGCTAAATCTACGTCGGCGAGCGCATTGCGCACTATGTGCTCTATGTTGCCACGCTTGAACTGTATCGACGAAATGTTGACGGCAACACTGAAATCAATAATGCCATCTTGCTGCCATAGTTTTGCTTGGCGGCAGGCTTGGTTTATCACCCATTCACCCAATTGAATAATTAGCCCCGATGATTCGGCGAGGGGAATAAAGGTGGCTGGTGAAATGAAACCCTGTTCGGGGTGCTGCCAACGCAATAGCGCTTCAAAGCCACAGAGCTTGTTATTACCGAGGGTGATTTTGGGCTGATAATAGAGTTCAAATTGTTGTTCAGCTAATGCTTTGCGCATGCCTGAAATTAAATTGAGATGGTCGAACATGTTGTGGTTAGTTGCTTGATTAAAAAAGCGAAAACTATTGCGCCCAGAATCTTTGGAGTGATACATGGCGATATCGGCTTTTTTAATCAGCGTATCAAGGTCTTCGCCATCTTGTGGTGCGAGTGCGATGCCGATAGAACAGGTGCAAAATATTTCGATATTGCGGTAGTGATAGTTTTCAGAAATTAACTGAAGTATGTCGAGGCTCGCTTGAGAGGCAGCGTCGCTGTCTTCTATATTCGGTAAAAAGACAATAAATTCATCGCCGCCATAGCGACAAACGAGTTCTTCTCTGTCGGTGTAGTCTACGAGACGGCCCGCAACTTCCATGAGTATATGATCGCCCGCTTGATGCCCAAGCGAGTCATTGATTGGTTTTAAATTATCCAGATCGATAAAAATAATACCGACGAGTTTCCCTTGCGCTTTAGAATTTTCAATAATGTGGGAAAAGTTTTTTTGGGCTTGTATGCGATTGGGTAAATTGGTTAATGCATCGTGCATGGCCATGTACTCAATGTGAACCTTGGCCAGCTTGACGCGCTCATTTTCTCGCGCCAACTCCTCAAGCGCAGCGTTGTGGTCTTTGACTAACAGTGAGGCGCTAAAACTGATGATCGAAAAAACAATAGTAATCTGTATTCCGGTTGCAAGTGTTGTGGGTTGTACCAGGTTTACATGTAGCCCAAGGTGATTGCTATAGGCAATGACGAAACAGACGGAAATAATGATGGCGGTGAGCACGTAAAGTTGTTGTTTATTGCCAAGGAGCGCGGCAAAAATTAACACGCCACAAAAACCAATGGTGGATATGTCGCGCAAGCCGCTGCCCTGCCACGCAATCAATGTCAGCATAAAGGTGAGTACGCTGAGCAGCACCCAGGACGCAGCAAGAAGTTTATTTTTGACAAGCAACCAGTCAACCAGAAAAAGTGATAAACCGGTACTGATCAGGATAATGGCTTCGCGCATGTTTGCTTGCACGAGGGTGATAATGCTGATCAGTAACAGGGCCGCTTGTGTAGCGCGCAATACCTGCACTAAGCGAAGCTTGCGCTGCTTAGAGAAGTCGTCTTGCACTAGGCTAAATGGCGGGGGTTTCTTCACGTGATCAGCCTAAGGGTTGAGCGCCAGATGGGCGCCGATTAAGTGATTTTGTGTTGGTTGTATGATCTTCATGACAGGCTATTAATGCAGTCAAGGCTTAGTAGTTATAGTTGATGAGCGCATAATCCGCGAACTTAAGCGCGGATTTATCCAGTCCATTTATCTCTAAACATAAAGAAAACAGCCCCGAGTAGGCATAAGCCCGCCCAGAGATAATCGAGTTTGAGTGGTTCTTTAAGGTAGAAGAGTGCGAAGGGTACAAAGACGCTGAGGGTGATGGCTTCTTGCAGTATCTTCAGTTGGCCCACGGTCATTACGCTGTAGCCAATGCGGTTGGCGGGCACCTGCAGTAGGTATTCAAATAAGGCTATCCCCCAGCTGATGAGCGCAGCTATAAGCCACGGCTTATGGTTAAGAGTTTTAAGGTGGGCATACCAGGCGAAGGTCATGAAAATATTGCTGCAAAACAATAGACCTATGGAGATCAAACTGGCGTTCATGGAGGGCGCTCGCTTTGCTCAGTGCTTTTGTGATTTAAGGTTTTTGTGCTGTTTTTGGCTCCTTTGCTAAATCTTTTTGGGCATCGACGAGAGCTTGATCAGCTTTTTGCCCAGCGGTGTAGGAGCTGATGATACTAAGAATCCAACTGGCGAGTAGCACCCAGCGGCCTTCCTGCCAAACACTCGAGGCGTAAATCGCATCGTGCAATTGCGTAGCCATTTGTAGTATGTCCAATCGTTCCGGATGCTGCGTTAACTCGGCACTGATGAGCGCCGCTTGTTGTTGTAAGAATTGGAAAAATAAAAATAAGATGAGGGCCGCCGGCAGTGCAAATATGCAGCCGCGAACGTAAAGTCGCAGGGAGAAGAGTCCTGCACCGGGAAAGACAAGCGCTGAGAGCAGCGCGGCACGCAAGGCTTTGGTCATAACAGTAGTCCTCTTCTTGTTAAAGGCGTTGTGAATGTAACTGAACTAGCTCGGAGTAATATTGTTCCGACTTAGTTCAGTTAACGGCAGGCTCCCGAAGGTGCAGCTTATTCTGGAACAAGCTGCTCCATGCGATAAAACCCCGTGTCTGGTGCTAGGGTGTCGACTAGATAGGGCAGGCATTCACCCATCGCTTCCCATAGGGTCCAGGGCGGGTTGATCACGATCATTCCGCTGGACGTCATGCCAACTTCATGGCCGTCGGGGGCTATGCCTAATTCGAACAGCTGAATATTTTTAATTCCCGACTTTTTGAAACTTGATTCCATTTCGTCGATACGCGCGCGGCTTACCACGGGGTACCAAATCGCAAAGCTGCCTACGGCGAATTTTTTATGCGCATCAATAACTTGGCGGACCAAGTGGCGGTAATCGCTCTTGATTTCATAGGAGGGGTCGATTAACACCAGCGAGCGTTTTTCAAGCGGTGGTAAGAGTGCTTGTAATCCGGCAAAGCCATCGTCATCGGTCACTTTTACCCGTCTATCGGGGCCGATATTTTCTTCCAATATACGCGCGTCTGCGGAGTGCAACTCGTGCAAATACAGGCGATCAATGGGGCGCATGATGGATTGCGCCAAGAGCGGTGAGCCCGGATAGTGAGTGAGTTGTGAGCCAGGACAAAAAGCGCGCACTTTCTCGACATAGTTTTGGATTAGTGCGGGTTTGGGCTCATCGCCCCAGAGCTTGCCTATGCCAGTATCGAATTCGCGGTTTTTAAGGGATTGGCTGCTGCCCAGTTTATAGGCGCCAGCGCCAGCGTGGGTGTCGATAACGCGCAGGGGTTTATCTTTTAAGATGAGATATTCAAGGCTGTGAATAAACACACAATGCTTGAGCACATCGGCAAAATTGCCAGCGTGAAAGGCGTGACGGTAACTGAGCATGGGGTTTTCCATTAGTGCAGAGGTGGGGGATTATAGCCTTAGCCGTGCATTTTTAGGGACGGCATCTGCTTTTAACTCGCTGCGTGCTACTTGGAAAAATGGCGCAACTCACTGCAATGGCAGCACAGGGGAATTATTAGCCGTCGCGCTTGTCTCAAATTAGCGCTAGGAGACCTATAGATAAGCGGTTAAAGTAAACGCCCAGATTCACCCCCCAGGCAGATTTTAGGAATTGCTGATCTCTCATTTTCCCAACTCTCTCGTTAAGTTTCGCACGCTCGGTTTCATCTTGCTGCTGTTAGCGCCCTGCGCGCAGGCCGCCAAGCCAGAAATCGAAATTATTGGCGGCGTTAAAAGCTTGCGCGAAAATATTCGTCAACACCTCACGCTTAATGATGAGTCTTGTAAGGTGCCCATTTGGCGCCTGAATGTGCTTTTGGGCGATGCTGAAACCGAAATTAAAGCGGCGGCAGAGGCCTTGGGCTACTACCAGTTGGAATACGACGCCGAGTTACAAAAGGCTGAGAACTGTTGGGGCTTAAAGCTAACCCTCACCCCTGGCGAGCCCGTGCGTGTGACCGAACTGCGCATCGAAATTAACGGCGAGGGGCGCCTCGACCCTATTTTCGCCCCGCTCTTTGACAAGCCTAAGATTAAAGTGGGCAACAAGCTCAATCATGGCAAATACGAGAGCCTCAAGGCGCGCTTTGGCACCTTGGCTGCGAGCCATGGATACTTTGATGCGGATTTTGAACTGGCGCAAATTCAAGTCAATATCGGGCAAAAAAGTGCGGTACTGGCCTTGGTTTATGACACCGGCCCACGCTATAAAATCGCCAATATTGAGCTTAATCATCGCATTCTCGATCGGAGTTTTATCGAGCGCTATCTCAATATAGCGGCGGGCGACCCCTATGATTCAGACAAGTTGCTGGAGTTAAAAAACCTCTATAACGCCAGCAACTATTTTGTGGTGGCTACCGCTGCGCCCAATCTGCAAACCTTGGAAAATGCTCAGGTGCCCATCATTGTTAACTTGGAGGAACGCAAGCGGCGCGCCTATTCCGTAGGTGCGGGTGTGGCAACGGACACTGGCCCGCGCGTACTGCTGGGGTTTGAAGATCGCTATGTGAATAGTCGCGGCCACAGTTTTAATGCCGATATCAACGCGTCCAACGTGAAAACGACCACTCAAGCTGTCTACAGCATTCCCCTCGCGCGCCCTGCGTATGAAACACTTAAGCTCTACACTGGCTATGAGCGGGAGGAAACTGATCTCGCGCTCAGTAAAAAATACACTTACGGCACCCAGTACACTTTTTATCAACGCAATAAATGGCTGCACACCTACGCCTTGGATTATGAGCAAGAAGAATCCACCATCGGCAAAATGTTACCTCGCTCCACCAATTTGATTATTCCTTGGGTGTCGCTCGCGCGTACCCAAACCGACGGTGCGCTCTATCCGTTAGAGGGATGGTCGCTGTTGGGTAAGTTGTCCGGTTCGCCGCAAAGCTTGGGGTCAGATTTCAGTTACCTGCAATTTAATGGTCGCGCTAAATACATTTATGGCGGTGACTGGGGGCGTATTTTGCTGCGTACGGAAGTGGGTGTAACTCAAATAGAAGACGTAGAAGAGTTGCCCGCATCGGTATTGTTTTTTGCGGGGGGCGATACCAGTGTGCGCGGCTACGACTACAAATCCCTTGGCACTGAAGTGGGAACGGCGGCCGATGGTACCGAAGCCCTAAGTGGCGGGCGCAATCTGTGGGTGAGCAGTGTTGAAGTGGATCACCAATTTGAGGATAGCAATTGGGTGGTCGCGGGTTTTTATGATCAAGGCAACGTTGGCAATGATTTTAATTTTGAACTCAAGCGCAGTGTCGGCTTGGGGGTGCGCTGGATATCACCCATAGGCCCTATAAGAGTTGATGTCGCCAAAGCGCTCGATAACGATAAAGGTTGGGCGCTGCACCTCAGTATGGGGCCAGATCTCTAATGACCACATTACCTCTGGGGCACCGCATCAGGCGCCTATTAAAAATTGTTCTGTTTAGCTTCATTGCCCTGCTGCTGGTGATCATGGCCACTATCACCGCGCTGCTCAAAACCGAGTCTGGCAGTCGATGGGCCGTAACCGCGGGCGCGGATATGGTAGGCGTGGCTTTGGGTGAGGTACACGGCAATCTATTTAGCGGTTTGGATATAGACTCTGTGGCCTATAGTCTTGGGGAGGGCGAGACTGCGCAAATCTATAGTGCGCAGCAAGTGTCCTTTCGCTGGCGCCCTATTTCGCTCTGGTATGGTGCTCTATCTATTCAGGCGCTCAGCGCTCAGCAAATTCGTATACAACTGCCTGTTGCTCAGGCAACCCCTGCCGATAGCGAGCCGTTTAGTCGCTGGCCAGCGCTGGGCTTACCCCTGCGCATAGAGCTGGGGCAAATTAAATTGCAGGATATTCAACTGCGCCAAGGCGAAAGCCTGCAGGCATGGCAGGCACTGAGCGGTTCTCTCAGTTTGGGTACTTTTCATCTGCGCTATAACAAGCTTAGGTTGGAACATCAGGATTATGGTTTTAGCCTAAGTGGGCGCACAGGCTTAGCCTTCCCCTATGACACAGATGCCCGCATAAAATGGCATTTTGCGCCCGTGGCTGATACCCCTCCCGTGACGCCAGATCCCGCTTCAGCCCCAGATCCTGCCTCGGCCCCAGACCCAACTGCTGCACCAGTTGCAAGCACCCCTGAGCCTATGCGCTATGAAGGTGTGGCGCAGTTGAAGGGTGACCTCAATAGTTTACACATCGCCCAAGAGTTCAGCTCGCCAGTGGTACTTAAGGCTGAGGCTCAGGTGCAATGGGTCGATGAGGCGCGCCGCCTGCTTACTGAACCCCTGTTCAAGCTGGCGCTAGAATGGGATGTTCAAACCCTACCCGCAGCCTGGTGGGCACCCGAGCAGCCAGTGCCCACTACTGCTGGGCAACTCACTGCAGAAGGGACTTGGAATAACTATAGCGCTCAGCTGCAGGGTAGCCTTGCCGTGCCCGAATTGCCGCCTCTGTCCGTGACTACGCAAGTGCAAGGTGATCTCACTCGTGTGCATATCAATGAACTAATGTTGCGGGAAATACTTTCGGCGCCAGTGGCGCGCACCGCATCGTCTGCAGATGATGGCAGCATGTCGTCTAGCTCTGCTGCAAGCGCGACGACAGAACAAGCCTTGGTCGATGCCCAGTCTGCCGCCAGTGGTTTAGATGAGAATGCATATACGCCTGACCCTCTCGCTACCTTAAAGCTCAGTGGCGATGTGCAATGGTCCCCCGCATTGCAAGGGCAATTAGCGGTGGAGACTAGCTCGTTGAATCTCGCGCAGTTTATTAGCGACTGGCCCAGTCGCATAAATGGTCGCTTTACGCTCACTGCTAGCCACAGTGCGCAACGTTGGCGTGCCGAAGTGAAAGGTTTGGGGTTGTCGGGTAGCCTGCGCGGCCGCAGTTTGGAGGCGGCGGGCGGCTTGGGTTTTGATGGTGAGCGCTGGTTCAGCCCCGGCTTAGCCATTATTTTTGGCGCCAACCAATTGCACCTCAGCGGCAGTTTGGCCGACAGCTTGAACGACAGTCTCGATGTTCAGTGGGAGCTGCGCGCGCCCATGCTCAATCAGTTCGACAGCGGTCTAGAAGGCTCACTTAGTTCCAGCGGTAAAATTCACGGCACCTGGCAGTTGCCCCAAGTCAGCTTGAAGATGGACTTGCAGCAGTTTGCATGGGGAGCTTACGCACTGGAAGATTTACAGCTCAAACTGCAGCCCCTAATTGTGCCGGAAGCCTCTCCCAAGGCGATAAAAGTGCCCGGTGAAAATGCGCCGCCGCTGCCACGGATTAGTTTGCAAGGCGACAAAGCAGCGCTGTTAGAACAGCAATACCAATTGGACGTGACCGCTAAAAAATTGCGCGCTGAAGACCAGCAATTCTCGCTTATTAGTCTTACGGGAAAGGGCTCGATTGCCCAGCACGACTTGGCCGCCACAGTAAAGTCGGCAAGTTACGGCAAGCTAGATGTGGGCCTTGCGGGGCAGTATGTAAATGAAGTCTGGCAGGCGCAGCTGCGTAATTTGGATCTGCGCGTTAAAAAAGTACCGCGCTGGTGGCTCAGCGCCAGCAAGCCGCTGCAGGTATCGAAAGAGGGTTTCAAGCTTGAGCAGCTGTGCTTAACGACCTCCAACAACCTCACCTCAGTGGTGGATCCAAAACAAGACCGAGCCGGTGCAGCTGCTTGGTATAAAAATTACTCGCCAGTGCCGCCGCGCTACAGTGCACTAGCCTTTGGCGACACACCGCGCGCCAGTCCTGTCACTAAGCTCAGCAAGCCGCAGCTGTGCCTGAGCGCCAGCTCTGACAGCTTGCAGGGTTTACAGGTCCGTGCGCGTTTGGACTCAGTTCCCTTGCGCCAGTTCTACGCACTCTTTAAAACCGAAGCCTACTTTGCGGGTGTTATGGACGGCAGCCTGCGCATAGACGCGAAAACTTTCGCCTTAAAGGACCTACAAGCCAGTGCCGATATCAGCACCCGCGAAGCAGAATTGCGCTACCAATATGCGGGCGGTGGCACTGAAACCTATCCCTGGCGCGACTTTGGGGTAAAGGCGCAACTGCGCAAAGGCATACTCGATGCCAATTTAGGTATGGAGTGGCTTGGTTACGGCAAGCTCAGTGCGGTCACGCAAGTTGACCTCCAGCAGCAGCTCTTTACCAAAGGCAGCTTAAAGGCGCAATTCGATAACCTCGCGCCGCTGGAAACTCTGCTCAGTTTTGCCAACGATGTGCAGGGCGATCTCCATGCAGACATGAATTGGCGTGGCAGGTTGCAGAAACCAGAGGTGCAAGGGCAGATAAAATTGCAAAAAGGCAGCTTAAAGTTGCCGCGTTTGGGGCTGGATTTAGCCGAGGTGAACGCACTGCTCAGTGCCACACCAGACGGACAGCTCACCTTGGCAAGCAGCCTGCAATCCGGTGGTGGCAGCCTCAAGCTACAAGCGG
The DNA here is from genome assembly GCF_057815475.1 of Cellvibrio sp. 25HG11W-0. NCBI lineage: Bacteria > Pseudomonadati > Pseudomonadota > Gammaproteobacteria > Cellvibrionales > Cellvibrionaceae > Cellvibrio > Cellvibrio sp. 25HG11W-0. The sequence continues at coordinate 4,638,892 of NZ_CM174230.1, read as the reverse complement.
TGTTGGACAACTTTGCCAGCGCGCAGTGGCAGCTGCAGGGCGATGTCACGGGTGACGCTTTTCAGGTCATCAATTTGCCGCAGCTTAAAGCCAAAGTCAGCCCTACATTACAGCTCAGTGCCAATCCACAACTGCTCGAATTAAAAGGCAGTGCACTCATTCCTTGGGCGCGCACCAACATCAAAACCTTGCCGCAATCGGCGGTGCGGGTTTCGGACGATGTCGTTATTATCGATCAGCGCCAAACCATCGCAGGCAGCGATAAAAGCATGGTGGTGCACACCAATATCAATCTTGCGCTCGGCGATGACGTCAGCTTCAAAGGCTTTGGTTTAACCAGCAAGCTTTCGGGCAAACTCAATCTACTCAAAGACGCTCAGCGGCAATTGTTAACCACGGGTTTCGTGAGTGTCGATCAAGGCAGTTACAAAGCCTATGGGCAAAATCTCACAGTGGAACGTGGGCGTCTCATTTTTCAAGGCTCCTACGAAAACCCCGGCTTAGATATACGCGCTGCGCGCGATATCACCAACGCCGAAAAGAAAACCAAAGTCGGGCTGGAAATTGGCGGAACCCTTCAGCGCCCGCGCGCCAAAGTCTTCTCTATCCCCAGCTATTCGGATTCTGAAGCCATGATGATGCTCTTAACCGGCAAGCCGATTAGCGAAGCATCTAAGGCTGATGCCTCCATGTTGCTCGGTGCACTCAGCGGGTTAGGCGTGGAGTCAGAAGGTGCTATCACCGCTGATATTGCGCAATTTTTTCGCATCGATGAATTAGAAATTAAATCTGACAAAGGTTTTGATCAAAGCGAACTCTGGGTCGGAAAATACCTCACGCCCAAGTTGCTAGTGCGCTATGTCGTCGGAATTTTTGATTCCGCATTCAGTTTGGGGGTGCGCTACCAACTGACCGAGAAATTGCGTTTAGAAGCCGAGTCGGGTGAAGTTCAGAGTGTAGATTTAATCTATAAAATTGAGCGTTAGTTGTATCTTCATCTTTTTTGTATTTAACAAACGAAAATGCTACTCAATTGAAAATCGTAATAAAACCATTCGCTTTATGGCGTACTTGGCGGTACAAAACCTATTTATTTAACCCTTAGGGTGGTAGGGTAAAAAACAAATTGGATGCTCGGTTGAATGTCCAAAGGTTTGCAATCTAAATATCTTCACGTTCACTTAATCAACAGAGGTAGTTATGGCTTATCAGCATATTGATGGAGTTAAATACGAAAAAGAGCTTTTGGATTTGGCAGAAAAGCACACCACCGGAAAAGGTGAGGGGAAGCGGAGTAAAGATGAAGTGTTGGAATTGTTTGGCTCAGCCAATGATGGGCAAGGCGTAACCGAAACTGAATTGGCCACCTTACACTATATTCGTAAAACCTTTGTTTTTACGGACGCAGCCGCCACATTATTCGATGAGAAAATCGCAAGCCTGTAAGGGCATTAACACTAAGGAGTATTTGTATGGATCTCGTAAAAGTCGCAGCGCAACTATTTATGCAGCAGCTATCCAATAAGAATTTAGATTTAGGTTCTGTTACCTCCGCGCTCACGCAATTGCTACCAACCCAAGGCGGAAATCTTGACGTAGCTGCTTTAGTCGCGATGTTTACTAAAAATGGCGGAGGCTTGGCGTCCATGGCGCAAAGTTGGCTTGGCGATGGCGGTAATGACAAGCTTGATATTGGCTCCATACTCTCCATGTTTGGCGAATCCAAAGTGTCTGGTTTTGCTACGCAATTAGGTGTGGGTACCAATGAGGCGGCGGGTGGCCTTGCCGACATGATTCCTCAGCTTATTGACAGCGCCAGTGAAAATGGCAACCTAGTGCAAGATGTTGGTAAAAAGTTAATGGGCAGTGCCCTTAGTCGTTTTTTCTAAGCAGTCGCTTTTTGTAAGCAATCGTTTTTCTAAGTAGTTATTTTCCTCAGTAGTTGGTTTCTCCCAAGAAGCACAGTCGTTTTGATATTGACTGTGCTTCCTTGTCTCTGCTCCCCCCTTTTGTACCTAGTGTCTATTTATTTACATCGTCATTCAATTCTTTAGGTTGGCCTAATCTCTTATTTCATCTACTGCGTATAGATCTCTTTAATCATTCAGGAGTTTTTATGGCGCATTATCTAATTGTGGGCGGTACCCAAGGTATAGGTTTAGCGATTACTGAAGCCCTACTTAAACAAGGGCATAGGTTAACTATTTGGGCGCGCACTGCGGTGAGTATTCCCGGTGCCGAGATGGTCACCAATGATCCTACTGCCGGTGAATTGAATATGGCGCAGTTACCGGAGGTGCTCGACGGCCTCGTCTATTGCCCCGGCAGCATAAACCTCAAGCCGTTCGCACGCTTAACGCCTGCTGATTTTTTACAGGACTTTCAAATTAATGTGCTCGGTGCGGTCAATAGTTTGCAAGCGGTATTGCCGCGCTTAAAGCGTTCGCTTAGTGCCAGTGTGGTGCTGTTTAGTTCTGTTGCCGCGACCCAAGGCATGCCGTTTCATGCGAGTATTGCGGCAAGTAAAGGTGCCGTGGAAGGTATGGTAAAAGCGCTCGCCGCTGAATGGGCACCCGCGATAAGAGTCAATGCAGTAGCGCCTTCTCTCACGCACACGCCGCTGGCTGCCAAGCTGCTATCTTCACCCGAAAAAATAGCCGCTGCCGCTCAGCGTCATCCCTTGCAATCCATTGGCAGCCCTGCGGATATTGCCGCCATGGCAGTTTTTTTATTGGGCGCAGAATCACGCTGGATCAGCGGTCAAATTCTCCATGTGGATGGAGGTATGAGTAGCATCAAGTCATAGTCGGTGTAATAAATAGGCCGTTTATAAGGCGCAATGCGTCGCTGTTGTAAAAAGGCAAATAAGGACAGCCAGCAATTTATTGAGGTGGGTTAAATAGGCTTCGATATGTCGGGCTCCCATATTGGAAGGATGTTCCTTTTTGTTGAACAAAATGTATTGATGAACCCAATAGACGTAAGTGTTCTCTGTGGCATAACTTTTTCGATCTAAGCGAATAAAGGCGCGGAATTGATCCAAGAATTTTGTGGGTTTTGGCGGGAGAGGGGCTTTAACATTTTCCATAATGCACCTAAGCGTAGTAATCCTTTAGGTGGAATATAGCACCGGAGTTGCAAACAGCAAGCATTTTGGCGGCCGTATATCTCCGAATTTATTGAACCGTATATCTACAAATATATTTTTAGTGGTAGCATAAGCCCTTGTTTTGGAAGGGCTATGTCGCCCATAATTTTCACTGGCACCCGGAGATATACGGCCCGGGCCGTTGAATAAACTGTTATTGCACACGAGCGCGCCATGACTAAAGATGAACTAATAGTTTTAGTGACACCACTATTAAAATCAGTAGGATTTAAAAAATCCAGAACCACATGGTATAGAAGTTCATCTGAAGGAGTTTGTGTGTTTAATATTCAGGCTTCGCAGTTTGGCTCTGAATATTATTTGAATGTTGGTTTTTACATTAGTGCTCTTGGAAGTGTTGAAAAACCACCAGAATATAAATGTCACATTCGTGAGCGGCTTAATTTAACTAGCAATGCTAATAACCTTTTTCAAGAAATACAAAATTGGTTTTCTGAATTTGGTAACATCAATAAATTGCGTAGCCATGCAGAATCTGAAAGCCTGCCTTTAGCTACTACTAAATTAGCTCATGAGTATCTAAAACAGCAATAACAAATAAGGATATGTCGCGCGCAGCCGCGACCTATCCCATTGTTGAACAAGCCCGGTCTCGTTCGTCTCTCTATAGGAAATATATTCTTGAGTTTTCAACGGAAGGAGCGAGCTGCTTAGTGCTCGCATTTTTGATGGGCGAGTATTTTCCTCGCCTGTGTCGACGATAAAAATTTACACTATCCCATAAGTCTTTTTTCTTCCCTCCGCGTTACATGAATGGCTGTGTTTGCTGCGCCCGGTTTTATTGCGGCGCAGGTCGCGGCCGGATAAAGCTCACAATCGACATCACGCATTGGCATTTCGTGCAGGTGAAGTGTGGTCTTGGTTTGGGTACGAGAGTAGGAATCCTAACGTTTAGTGCCCACTGCACTCGCTGTAACAAACGTTTAGCATTGCCGTGCAGAAAACCGTAGTCGCGTGCACGGCGAAAGCCTTTGGGCAAGGTGTGTTGCAGCACCAGCGCCATAAAGTCTTCGCCACGCAACTGCCGTGTTTGCATCTTTCCGGTGTTGCTGTCTTTATATTGAAAGGTCACTGTCTCGCCATCATCGCTAAGAATGTTTTTGTCGCTGATGACGCCCCGGTAGAGATAGCGCGACAGGTATTGTAGGGCCGGTAAACCTCGCCCCACCGCTTGACATTGCACTACCCATTTTTCAGGTGTGTCGGGAGCTCTAAATCCGGCGGTGCGAAGCGCGGCGAGTAAGCGTGCACGAAAAACCCGCGCGAGTGCGCGGCCATTAAACAGGTAGCGTTTGTTGATGGTTTTCCAAAGCGCAGTTGCGCCTTCTGCCTTAACGCCGCCACCCGGGATAATAATGTGTACATGTGGGTGATAGTCGAGCCGTCGCGTGTGGGTGTGTAATACGGCGGTCATCGCCAATTCCGCTGCAAAGGATTTTTTATTCAAACCGAAATCCTTGAGCGTACTGACGGCGCAGTCAAACAACAGTGCGTAGATTTTTTTAGGATTTACCTTGGCGAGTTCACGCAGCTCACTGGGCAGGGTGAAGGTCGCCATAAAATAATCTACCGGTAATAATTTGCGTTGCTGCCGGGCCAGCCATTGGCTGGCGCTATGATGTTGGCATTGGTTGCAGGCGCGATGGCCGCAGGATTGGTAGCACAGCGCCGGTTGATGGCAGCCTTTACAGGCCAGCACGAGGTGACCGTATTGTTCTGTGCGGCAACCGAGGATGGCGTTGAGTGCCGACCATTCATCAGTCGTAGTGTGGTGCCCATGGCGGGCTTTAAACGCGCACAGGTAGCGCTGACAGATTGCTGCTAGCTTCATGCTACACCTCACCATCAAGCGTCAACGTTAAGCCATCCATGAGTGTATTAATCAGGCTATCCGTGTGTTGATTGGCGGTGTCGCTCAGCTGGGTATAAAGCGCCGTTGTCTTGGGGCATTCATGCCCCATCTCCTGTTGTATTGCGCGTAAATTTAAACCCGCTTCCACCAAATGTGCACCATAACAATGGCGCAGACTGTGCGGAGTAATCGCTTTGTAAATGCCGCAGTCTTTTACAATCACCTTAAATGCATTTTGTAGCCCACCGCGATCCATGCAGCGTTCTGCGCTATGACGGGCTTCGGGGTTTTTACCGGCGGGGAACAACCACAGAGGACTGCGGTGGGTGACCCAATATTTGCGCAGCGCGAGCAGACTTGCCTGAGGCAAAGTAACAAAGCGGTCTTTTTTGCCTTTACCCTGACGCACATGGACTTTCATGCGCGCACTATCAATATCGCCCGGCTGCAAGTTCAACACTTCACCCAGGCGCAAACCCATGCTGTAGGCGGTGAGGATAAAGGTTTGATAACGCAGCTCGCGCGCACCGTTAATCAGTCGCTCGATCTCGCTGCGGGTAAGAATATCGGGCAAGACTTTCTTCTGCGGTGGTTTAACGATATCCACCCATACCCAGGTTTTATTGAGAATGTGTTTGTAGAAAAACTGCAAGCCATTGCGATCCACCTTGACCGTACTCCACGAATGGCTTTGCACCAAAGCGCTAAAATACTCCTTCAGGTGTTCTTGGCTAAGACGATCTGGGCAGCGATCATAAAAAGCGGTAATTCGGCGCACGGCACGGGCATAGACATCAATAGTCGTAGCCGCCTTGCCTTGCCGCCGCAATGCGTTAATATGCTGTTGGTACAGTGATTCAAATTTGAGTTGCTGTGCTTTGTTCATAACAATCTTCCTCTAGTTGTCACGCTCCGGCTTGGGCGTGTAGAGGAAGTATTGTTTATAACGGACGTGGGATTATGACGCTACTTGCGCTATAGCTGAATCTGCCGCGTAGCGGCTTCGTTCAACAAGGCGTTGCAGCACCAGTCGCTTCGCTCCTTGGACAGCTTTTAAGTCGCAGCTTTGTGGTTTTGCTGCGCAAAAGTATTCCACAAAGCCGCAACTTAAAAGCTGCCGCTGAACTTAACGTTAGGTGTCGCATGAAAATAGATTTTTGCCCTGAATTACAAATACCGTGGTCAATTGAAAAAGTTTCACTTCACAGCCTTGAAGAAATAAAAGTTGTACTTGTTGAACTTTATCAAGAGAAATATCCTGATATTTTAGGCCGTCATGGAAAAGACATTATGACTTGGCCGGTAATTTTTAATGAGAGTAAACGTGTCGAATTAATTTTCAGAAAATGTGTCTATTTCAATATTAGAGACGAGTTTTCTCCTGGCGCCGCTGAAAACGACATAGGTGAAGGCAAGCAATTTCAAAGGCTGCTGGAGTCTGAGCTTGTAATCTCACATAGAGAAAGAGAAATACACAATCTTGTTCACTACCGTATAATTGGAATAGACGAAATAATTGATATTTTAAGCTGTGAACCGCCTTATATTGTCAAGAAAAACTTCACCTAACAAAGCAATCAAGCGGATGGCCTTTAAGTTGCACTTTTGCCATTCCGCTACGCTCCATTTTATGGCAAAAGTGCAACTTAAAAACCACCGCTTATTGCGGCGTTCAAGCTGTAGAAAAATGAAAATACCCCGCGTTTTTCCCCCTTCTTCATAGTAAAATTCCGCTATTGCAGTTTAGTGAGGCGGATATGGCTAATTTTATTAATACCAACATAAATCAAACCGTGCTGATGGATATTAATTATCTCGATCAGCTGGGTAAAAACAATTTCGATTTTTATCTTTACTCCCTCCTAAATCAAACGAATATTCTCGATGATTTTTTGGGGCGCTACAAAAATCAAACCGTAGGGCGTAAGGCTTATCCGCCTGAATTGTTATTGCGTATTATCTTTTGTGCCTATTACCGGGGGATAACCTCCAGCCGCGTCATGGCCAGTTTGTGCGAAACCGATTTAAAATTTATGGCCTTAGCGGTGGGCACTAAGCCACATTTCACCACTATCGCCAATTTTGTTTCCAGTAACAGCGAGGCGATTAAAGGCTTGTTTCATCGTGTACTGCTTATTTGTGATGAGAGCGGGTTGATTGGCAAAGAGCATTTCGCCATCGATGGTTGCAAGTTGCCTACGGATGCCTCTAAGCAATGGAGCGGCACCCACGCCGAACTCAAAAAGAAATCTGAAAAAATGCGTGCTCGCGCCGAGCGCATAGTGGCCAAGCACGTAGCCTCTGATTCCGCAAAAAATGATAAAAGCGGACATTATCAAAAGGAACAGCAAACTATTGAAACCCTCTTGCGCAACGCAAAAAAAATAGACAGCTTCTTGGCCACCCATAAACCGCGTATTGGGCACTCGCGCAATAAACGTGAAGTTCAAAGTAATGTCACCGATAACGAATCGTGCAAAATGACCACCAGCAAAGGCACTATTCAGGGTATGACCTGCGTAACAGCGGCAGATGATAAACATCAAATTATTGTAGAGGCGCAAGCCTTTGGTGTTGGCCAAGAACAAATTACATTAAAGCCCATGATCGAAAACATCAAAACCCATTTTGATGACAGCCTTTTTCAAGATGGCTGCATTATTACGGCTGATACGGGTTATTGCAGTGAAGACAACTTGGCTTTTTTGCATGAGCAACAAATTACGGCCGTTATTCCCGACAACCAATTCCGATTAAGAGACCCTATATTTTCGGGTTCGGAAAGTTTTTTAAAACATAAAGAAAAACGCCAGGCCACACGTAAAGACAATAAAAAGACCCGCGCGATATTTTCCAGCAAAGACTTTGTTGTGGATACCGACAATAAAGAAGCAGTATGCCCAAACGGAAAGAAGATGCTCTACCTAGGAGATTATTTTAAAACCCCAAGCGGCCCACATATGCGTTTCAGGGGCGAACTAAAAGATTGTCGCGAATGCCCACTCAACAAGCAGTGCATGAAAAATGATGTAAAAGCCCAAGGACGACAAATCTCCGTATTAATTGAAAGCCAACGAAAAGTCACTCATCTCGACCGGATGAAGAAAATAATTGACAGCGAGGATGGCAAAAGAATTTACAGCAAACGCATGCACACCATTGAGCCGGTGTTTGGCAATATATGCAGCAATAAAAGGCTCAACAAACTAAGCTTACGCGGCGAACAAAAGGTAACTGCCCAATGGCAGTTATACTGCATGGTGCACAATGTGGAAAAGCTCTGGAGATATGGGACATAGTGGGGGTAAAAGAGCACCGAAGTGCTTTTATAGGCCAAATGCGATCATTTTTAACCGATAAATGACTTATTAGTTCAGTTTTATATTGCATCTTGTCGATTGCAAGAAAAGCTGTTCAAATAGTCGTCAATTTAAAACAACCACGCGTTGGGAAGGATTTTGTGTTTTTAAACTTAATTTTTCTACAGCCTCGTTAGCACTAGAAGATACCGAAATGGAAATTAACAATTTAAATTGGCATGACGGGAATATAACCAAGTTCGAAATGCTTCCGAATTATGGTGCTGGAGCACAGATTAATATATTTGCTCAGATATATGACGAGGCTATTCGGGCACCGGGAAGAGATCCAATTAAATTGCAATGCCTGAATGTAAAGCGCTTCAATTGTTCATGTGATTTAATTGAGCTAGATGATAACAGTGGTGCCGGTAGTATAAATGACTGTTCTCATAAGGGTAATATCTTAAGGTTTCATTTGTTCGGAGGCTTTATTGAAGTTGAAGCTCTGGAGTTCATACTTGAAAAGTGCTAACAAGGCGCTGCAATTGACGTTTTGGTCGGCGCTTCGCTTTATGTATGGCTGCGCCATTTTACATAAAACTCCACACCAACCAAAACGCAATTGAGCTTAGCGTTATGTTTAATCATCATTAAGGAGGTTTAAATGCACACAAAGGTAAAACTTAATCCAGGCGAAGAACTAAAGCTTGAAAGTTCAAGAAGCAAAGGAACTATGGCTCAAACAGACATATATACGTACTCCATTATTAATCAAGCCGGTGAAAAAGTTGGTTCGGTGGAACATACCGATCACACCTCTTTAAACGGTTTTAATAGAACGCAGCATGTAACACAAAAGGATAATTCAGGAAATGTTGTCGTAGAGACATCATGGTAAATTACATATAGAAATTCGCTTCATTGCTCAAGAACAACATTCATATGAATGTTGTTCTTGAAATTAGTAAACCTATAATAAATAAAGTACAACATAACAAATAAGGATATGTCGCGCGCAGCCGCGACCTATCCCATTGTTGAACAAGCCCGGTCTCGTTCGTCTCTCTATAGGAAATATATTCTTGAGTTTTCAACGGAAGGAGCGAGCTGCTTAGTGCTCGCATTTTTGATGGGCGAGTATTTTCCTCGCCTGTGTCGACGATAAAAATTTACACTATCCCATAAGTCTTTTTTCTTCCCTCCGCGTTACATGAATGGCTGTGTTTGCTGCGCCCGGTTTTATTGCGGCGCAGGTCGCGGCCGGATAAAGCTCACAATCGACATCACGCATTGGCATTTCGTGCAGGTGAAGTGTGGTCTTGGTTTGGGTACGAGAGTAGGAATCCTAACGTTTAGTGCCCACTGCACTCGCTGTAACAAACGTTTAGCATTGCCGTGCAGAAAACCGTAGTCGCGTGCACGGCGAAAGCCTTTGGGCAAGGTGTGTTGCAGCACCAGCGCCATAAAGTCTTCGCCACGCAACTGCCGTGTTTGCATCTTTCCGGTGTTGCTGTCTTTATATTGAAAGGTCACTGTCTCGCCATCATCGCTAAGAATGTTTTTGTCGCTGATGACGCCCCGGTAGAGATAGCGCGACAGGTATTGTAGGGCCGGTAAACCTCGCCCCACCGCTTGACATTGCACTACCCATTTTTCAGGTGTGTCGGGAGCTCTAAATCCGGCGGTGCGAAGCGCGGCGAGTAAGCGTGCACGAAAAACCCGCGCGAGTGCGCGGCCATTAAACAGGTAGCGTTTGTTGATGGTTTTCCAAAGCGCAGTTGCGCCTTCTGCCTGAACGCCGCCGCCGGGAATAATGATGTGTACATGCGGGTGATAGTCGAGTCGTCGCGTGTGGGTGTGTAATACGGCGGTCATCGCCAATTCCGCCGCAAAGGATTTTTTATTCAAACCAAAATCCTTGAGCGTATTGACGGCACAGTCAAACAACAGTGCGTAGATTTTTTTAGGATTTGCCTTGGCGAGCTCACGCAGTTCACTAGGCAAGGTGAAGGTCGCCATAAAATAATCTACCGGTAATAATTTGCGCTGCTGCCGGGCCAGCCATTGGCTGGCGCTATGATGTTGGCATTGGTTGCAGGCGCGATGGCCGCAGGATTGATAGCACAGCGCCGGTTGATGGCAGCCTTTACAGGCCAGCACGAGGTGCCCGTATTGCCCCGTGCGGCAGCCGAGGATGGCGTTGAGTGCCGACCATTCATCAGTCGTAGTGTGGTGCCCATGGCGGGCTTTAAACTCGCACAGGTAGTGCTGAAAGATCGCTGCTAACTTCATGCTACACCTCACCATCAAGCGTCAACGTTAAGCCATCCATGAGTGTATTAATCAGGCTATCCGTGTGTTGATTGGCGGTGTCGCTCAGCTGGGTATAAAGCGCCGTTGTCTTGGGGCATTCATGCCCCATCTCCTGTTGTATTGCGCGTAAATTTAAACCCGCTTCCACCAAATGTGCACCGTAACAATGGCGCAAGCTGTGCGGAGTAATCGCTTTGTGAATGCCGCAGTCTTTTACAATCACCTTAAAGGCATTCTGTAGTCCACCGCGATCCATGCTGCGCTCTGCGCTATGACGAGCTTCGGGGTTTTTACCGGCGGGGAACAACCACTGTGGATTGCGGTGGGTGACCCAATACTTACGCAGTGCCAGCAGGCTTGCAGTAGGTAAAGTAACAAAACGATCTTTTTTACCTTTGCCTTGACGAACATGCACCTTCATGCGCGCACTATCAATATCGCCCGGCTGCAAGTTCAACACTTCACCTAGGCGCAAGCCCATGCTGTAGGCGGTGAGGATAAAGGTTTGATAACGCAGCTCGCGCGCACCGTTAATCAGTCTCTCGATCTCGCTGCGGGTAAGAATATCGGGCAAGACTTTCTTCTGCGGTGGTTTAACGATATCCACCCATACCCAGGTTTTATTGAGAATGTGTTTGTAGAAAAACTGCAGCCCATTGCGATCCACCTTGACCGTACTCCACGAATGGCTTTGCACCAAAGCGCTAAAATACTCCTTCAGGTGTTCTTGGCTAAGGCGATCTGGGCAGCGATCATAAAAAGCGGTAATTCGGCGCACGGCACGGGCATAGACATCAATAGTCGTAGCCGCCTTGCCTTGCCGCCGCAATGCGTTAATATGCTGTTGGTACAGTGATTCAAATTTGAGTTGCTGTGCTTTGTTCATAACAATCTTCCTCTAGTTGTCACGCTCCGGCTTGGGCGTGTAGAGGAAGTATTGTTTATAACGGACGTGGGATTATGACGCTACTTGCGCTATAGCTGAATCTGCCGCGTAGCGGCTTCGTTCAACAAGGCGGTCAAACATCGTTCCGCTTCGCTCCACTGGACAGAATTTAAGGTGTGCCGAGAGTAAATGGTGGGGTCGCGTAGCGTCCAAACTATTTACGTAACTTCGCAAGAGATGGTGGTAGGCCCACCGCATTCGCTTTGCAGTAGGAGAATGCAAACCACTTCAAGCGGCATTGATTAAGAGTCTTTGTCGTGAGCGTTGAAGAAAAGTCGAATTTAATTCGGCAGGTAAGGTAAACGGAGACGAACGCAAGTGAACCTTTGATGAGGCGTCGTGATGTCTAACCCGTTGTCAAAATCAGCGACCCTTACAATTGCTGAGAGAAATCGAGAAGAAAACTGCTTACTGACTCGATGGCAACCGGCGTAAAGAAGGCGTGACCGTTTATCAGGCTTTTGTGAGGAACTCGGGAAGCTGTCGTGCTGATGTTAAGAGAGAAGCCGAAAGCGGTGACCCCGTAAGGCGAGAGTATCAATGCAGCGCACAGTGGCGGAATCGTTCGTAGTAGTGATGAAGTTGTTGTAATGACAATGGAGCGAAGGGGCGATGTTATTCAGCAGTGATTGAACCAACAACCGCAAGGTAGGACTCAACAATCAATGCACAGTTACAGTATACCGAAGCAGTTAGTGCACAGGGCGTGGCTGAAAGTAAAAGCGAATGCCGGTGTAGCGGGTGCGGATAACATCAGCATCGGGATGTTTGAACAGAATTTGACGAATGAGTTATACAAACTCTGGAATCGAATGAGTTCGGGCAGCTACATGGCGCCAGCGGTAAAGCGTGTAGAAATCGCTAAGTCGGATGGCAAGCTGCGCCCACTCGGGATACCCACGGTGGCAGATCGCGTGGCGCAAATGGTGGTCAAGATGACACTGGAGCCGGAGTGGGATGCTAAGTTTCACTCGTCCTCGTTCGGCTATCGCCCCAAGCGCAGTGCCCATCATGCGGTGCAAGCGGCGAAAATCAATTGCTGGAAATATGCATGGGTGATTGATCTGGATATCAAAGGATTCTTTGATAATTTGAATCACGATCAACTACAACAATTTGTTGCACAAGCAACAGATAACCCATGGTGCAACCTCTATGTCAAACGCTGGGTCACAGCCGGTGTGCAAATGCCAAGCGGTGACATTCAACAGTCAGAAAAAGGAACGCCGCAGGGTGGCGTCATCAGTCCCTTGTTGGCGAACCTCTATCTGCACAAGGTGTTTGATAGTTGGATGCAAAAATATTTTCCACAAAATCCGTTCGAGCGCTATGCTGACGACATTGTTTGCCATTGTCGAAGCGAGCGTGAAGCCGAGCAGCTACTCGGTACTATTTCGCAGCGGATGCAGCGCTTTGATTTAACGCTACACCCTGAAAAAACCAAAATCGTATACTGTGGAAGGCGCAAAATAGAAAGAACCAAAGCGCAATCATTCGATTTTCTCGGCTTCACCTTCCGGCGAAGAACCGTGAAACGCAAAGATGGCAAACTGGCTCCTGGTTTTGTACCGGCCATCAGCAACAAAGCTAAAAAAGCGATTGTAATGACTATGAGAGAGTGGAATGTGAGGCGGTTGAGTAGGCTATCGATAGTAACACTCAGCAAAAGACTCAATCCACAAATCAGAGGTTGGCTAAACTACTATGGCGCCTTTTATCCCTCGGCACTGCAAGGCATTCGCGAAGCAATTGAATGCCGCTTAACAAAATGGGTAAAAGGTAAATATCCGCAGCAGCGCAGCCGACGACTGAAAGCCTACTCATGGTTAAAACAAATCAAACAGTGGCGACCGACCCTGTTTGCGCACTGGTAATGAATTGCTGATAATTGGAATAACAAGAGCCGTATGACGCGAGAGTGTCACGTACGGTTCTGTGAGGGGCTGGTGGGGAGGTTCCGTTGGTCTACTCGACTAGCGCTTTTGCAATATCGCTGCGCGAAGTTTATCGCAACGCGCTACTTACAATCCGCAGGTGAACGCAACGTTATACAAATTAGGCGACCATATGGCATTTGAAAAAGAAGAGCAGATGTATGAAATGCTTGGACGTTATGTCATGCGTTTGAGGACTTTTGTGAGTCCATTCGTTCACTCATTGTTTCCATACTGCATGCTCAGGACTTGAAAAATGAGGCTGTGTATGAAATTTTGCTGGAAGGCTTAACTGCTGCGCCCTTACTTTCAAAGCTGCATGCACTTGTCAATGCTAGCGTGGCCAAAAATGAAGAAGAGAGAAAAGTATTTTCGAAAGTTTTTAGTCAATTTCATGAAATTATTGAAGAAAGAAATGTTTTTTTGCACTCACACTGGTTATCTTATGCAATAACCGAAGAAGAAAAAACACTATTTTACATCGCCGGAACAAAGCCCGGTCTAAATAAAAGCGGTGCATCCACTAAAATATCTTCGCCAAAACTCGAAGATTTTGATCACTCCATCAAGCGATGCAGGGAGGCGACCATTCAATTTGCTTTAATAATGCGAGTAGTTATTGGCTATAGAGTATTGTCTGAATGTTTTGAAATACAAGGTAAGTTGTTAAAAGTAAATCATGAAGCTCTTAAGCCAATAACTATTTAGGGACACCCACCAATTAAAAAGTGCACAACCACTTGACCTCAAATAGCTCTCTAAAAAGCCATGTCTTTTCCATATATAGTGATTTTTTGATCGAAGGCACAATGAATAAATCGAGTTGATAATTTTGGCGTAATCTCACCAGGCTGCAGGCGAGCTTTAATGCCTAAAATCTAGGTTAGGTGGTAAGTGAAGGAATATGGTTAAGCCGAGTAAAGCAATCGGCAGGCTCTAGCGCCTTTGAGCCAGTGCTGATTAAGCTTTTCGCAGAGCTGTTCAAGCTTAGCAATCGGGCCTATGGCGCGGTGAAAGTCTTTACCTAAATGATTGCAATTGTGCAGCCAGTGTTCACTAGGAAATAAATTAAGACGCCCACCAATTGGTATCTTATTCGATGATTTATATTTTGTGGTTTATGTTTAGTGATTCAATAGGGAGGCGTAGTGTACAGACTATTTTATTACCCCAGAAATGCGAGTTGGGCACCGCACATGCTTTTAACTGAAATAGAACTGCAGTTGGGCGCGGCGTTTGAGTTGGTTTTGGTGGATAGAAAAGCCAATCAGCAAAAGTCCAGCGATTATTTGGCCCTAAACCCCACCGGTCGTATTCCTACCTTAATCGACAATCAAATTGTTATTTACGAAAGTGCGGCGATTTGTTTGTATCTATGCGAACAGCACCCACAAGCGGGCTTAATGCCTGCCTTGGGAGACCCAGCGCGAGCAGAATTTTATCAGTGGTTATTCTATTTAAATTCCAGCCTGCAACCGGAACTGATGCTCTACTTTTACCCCGAACGACATACAAGTGGCAGCGAGGCAGACAAAATAGCGGCAGCCCAAGTGGTGCGTATCACCGAGATGTTCGCCTTGCTCGATAGCGCCTTAGGCGATAAGCAATATCTATTGGGCGATCAGCTGAGTTTGTGCGATTACTTTTTGTTTATGTTGGCCCACTGGGCCAGCGGCTTCGCCCGCCCGCCGCTATCGTTCAAACATTTAAATCGTTACTTGCGCCAACTCGCGCAGCGCCCTGCCGTTAGAAAAGTGTGTGCAGTTGAGGGGACGGATTTAAAAGCTTATTTATAAAGCAACTTATTTTTGTATGCAGCTATTGCTGTGGTTAATGTATAAAGCATGGTGAAAGTTATGACTAGAAAGGAAATTGAATTTTTTATCTATCTTAAAAAAAGCGTTAGCTACGAACGATATGTGTACGTGTTTCTTATGGCTTTTTCGATAGCATATTGGGTTTACGAAGCCGTGAGAGAGGGTGGGTCTTTATTTCCGTCCGTGTTTCAGCTGGTAGTATTTTTCTTTCTTGTCGGTTTGGTTTTTAGAGGTTCTGACAATGAAAAGTCTTGCCGTATCATTGAGTCGTTTATTAATAAGGATGCAGAGTTAATGGTCGCGCTAAATGAAGCTAAGAACGAAAGTAATTGTTAAATTATTATATTGATTTTTTCAGGGCGAGATTAGTTGAAGGGGTTTCCATTGACGGTATTCGTAAAGGTACAGTTTTTGGCTAAATAGATGTCTAGTGCTTGATTGATGCTTAATTTGTTACGGTTTAAAAGTGAGAGTTTATATTGAAAATATTAAATGCGAAAAAGGATGACGCAGAAGAAATTTTGCAGTTACAGTATCTTGCCTATGAATCTGAAGCAAAAATCTATAACGATTGGTCGCTGCCTGCATTAATACAGTCGCTTGAATCTTTAATGGCAGAATTTGACAGCGCCTTAATTCTTAAGGCTGTGCAAGGTAATAAAATTGTCGGCTCCGTAAGAGCAATAGTCGTGGGTGATCTGTGTAAAATTGGTCGCCTAATTGTTCACCCCGAATGGCAGCGGCAAGGCATTGGTTCAGGTTTGTTGGCTGAGGTTGAAATGCGCCATGCAGCGGTGGCGGCGTATGAATTATTTACGGGAAGTAAAAGCCTGGGCAATCTCAAACTTTACGAGCGCCATGGCTATAGGTTCGCGCAGCGTCAGCTTATTTCTGACAATTTATCCTTACAGTTTTTGGTCAAGAGTAATATTAAGCTTGAGTGAATGCTGAAGCTGAGTGATGGGAGTGTGCTGGTATGTTAAGTTCACCGAAAAACTAAAAGCCCCAGAATAAAATCTGGGGCTTTTTCTAAGTGCGGTATTTTTGCGAATACTGAGCAATACGCTTTATTGAACACACTGTATGAGCCTTAGCGCAGGCTTTGCACGAACATCAATACTATGAAAAGCGGGCAGAGAAAGCGTGCGTAGAACGGCCAGATGCGCCAAAACCACGATTGGGTTAAGCCTTGCGCATCGCGCAGCTGCATGAGTTTTTTATCGCGATGCAGAATCCAACCGGCGAAAAGGCAGAGTACCAAGCCCATAAAGGGTTCACTGTAGCGGGTGCTGAGGACGATGACGGCATCAAACATCTGGTCAAAGTTGAACACGATAAGTGCGCTCATGGCAAAAATCAGACTGCTGATGATCAGGGCAGCACGCGGGCGTTTTAAGCCTGTTCGCTCGGTAACGACAGATACAGGTACTTCCAACATAGAAATAGAGGAGGTGATGGCGGCAATTGTCAGCAGTGCAAAAAAGCTTAAAGAGACCCATTGGCCCGCTGTGCCCATGGTGGCGAAGAGGTTGGGTAATACTTGCATGACAATACTGGGGCCGGCCATGAGTTTGCCGTCGGCAGCAAAAATTTCCAACCCTTGGGCTTGGGCGACATAGAGTGCGGGCACTATGAGTAGCCCCGCCAAAAACGCAAAGCCGGAATCCATGAGCGTGACAATGGCGCCTAAGCGCGGCAGTTTATCGCGGTAGGCTTTGTGAGGGCTTTGTTCGCGCGCGAGGGTTTTACCGAGATAGGAGCCATAAATCAGCATGGTGCCTACGCCGAGGGAGAGGGAGAAAAAGGATTGTCCCATGGCGCCGAGCAGCAGTGCAGGGTCGCTTAGGCGAGAAAAGTCGGGCACCAAATAAACACGCAAGCCAGCGGTCGAGCCCGTTTGGGTGAATACATAGGCGATCAGCACGAGCAAAATAAGGAGGAGTGCGGGCATGAGTTTACGCGCCCAAGATTCTATGCCCTTGTTAATACCTTGCGCGACAATCCAGCAGGTCCACACCGAAAAGGCGAGGCTGAGGCTGAGGTCGCGGCCTATACCATCGCGACTGAGCCACTGGGCCGCAGTATCGGCGCCGAGGAGGGCCGCGAGCGGTTGCAGGCATTTGGCGAGCATCCAGCCTGCGACTATGGCGTAGAAACTTAAGATCAGGCTGGCGGTGATGACGCCTACGAACCCCAAGCCAGTGCCCAAGCGTTTAGTCATAGGGCTTGGGCTGAGTTGACCGAGGGCACTGACGATGTTGGTATTGCTGTGGCGGCCAATGATCAGCTCGGCCATGAGGGCGGGATAGGCAAGTAAAAATGCGAGAACAAGGTAGGCCAGTACGAAAGCGCCGCCGCCGTTGTTGGCAGCTTGGGTAGGGAAGCCCCAGATATTGCCCAGGCCGATGGCTGAGCCAGAGGCGACCATCAAAAAGCCGAAGCTAGAGGAGAACTGGGCGCGGGGTTGCGTCATAAAGTGCTCCAAATATCTATAGCCAAGGCGCTGATGATTAGTCGCGTTTAGTGTTGGTTTGGAACAGACGCTGTTTCTCACGTGACCAATCGCGCTCTTTTTCAGTATTGCGCTTATCGTGTTCCTGCTTACCCTTGGCCAGTGCGATTTCGCATTTCACCAAGTGATCTTTCCAATAAAGCGCAGTGGCCACAACGGTATAGCCTTTTTGCTGCACGGCCTCAATCAGGCGATTAAGCTCGCGGCGATTGAGCAGCAGTTTGCGCGTGCGCATAGAGTCAACCACAAAGTGAGTGGAGATAGTGTTAATGGGTTGAATCTGCGTCCCGAGCAAAAACGCCTCGCTATTCTTGAAAAAGACATAGCTATCGGTGAGCTGGCCTTTTCCCGCGCGTAGGCTTTTCACTTCCCAGCCGAGCAGCGCCACGCCCGCTTCAATGCGCTCGTGTATCTCGTAATCGAATTTGGCCCTTTTATTCAGGGCGATAGTGGTGCCGGTATTTTGTTGCTTTTTCTTGGCCATGAAAGAACGCTTACTCTGTTAACTCGGGGAAATCCGCGGCCATTATATCGGCAAAGCGCGGCTCCTGTCTTGATTGTGCCGCGCGCGTTATGTTGCGGGCGGTTACACTCCGCGCGCAGGGTTATACCTCGTGGCAGATTCTAGGTACAATTCATCAACTTAGTGCATTTACTTAGTGTATCGGCGCAGCGCCTAAAGGTGCTGGCTGGGTACTTATGATCTACGAGGGTCCCAGAGTGAAACGACTTAAGCAGCATGCCATTTGGGGCCACAGAGGCTCTTTTATACTGGCCGCCACCGGCTCTGCCGTAGGCTTGGGCAATATTTGGAAGTTTCCGTACATTACCGGTGAAAATGGCGGCGGCGCCTTTGTGCTGATGTATTTGGTTTGCATCGCTTTAATTGGCATTCCGATCATGATGGCAGAAGTGATGCTCGGTCGCCGCGCGCGCGCCAATCCCATAGTGGCCATGCAGAATATTCGCGCTGAAGTAGGCGCTTCGCGTTTTTGGGTGTTGATTGGTTGGTGTGGTGTAACTGCTGCTTTTTTGATTTTGTCCTATTACACCGTGATAGCGGGTTGGACCTTAGAGTATTTTCTAAAAGCCTTGGAGGGCAAGTTCAGCGGACTGACGGGCGATACCTCCAATGAAATGTTTGATAGTTTTTTGGCCGACCCTACGCGCCTCGTGCAGTGGCAAACCATTTTTATGATGATGACGGTGGCGGTCTTGTCGCTCGGGGTTAACAAAGGCTTGGAGGCGGGTATTCGGTTGATGATGCCCCTGCTGTTCGTGCTCTTAATTGTGCTCTTAATCTACGCCTACAACACCGGTGAGTTCGGTTTGGCCGCGCGTTTTATGTTCAGCTTTAATGTGCATGATTTGTCTTGGGAGGCAGCGCTGGTTGCCTTGGGGCATGCGTTTTTTACCCTGAGCTTGGGCATGGGCGCGATCATGGCTTACGGTTCCTATATGCCCAGTACTGCGTCCATCGGTAAAACTGTGTTGATTGTCGCCTTCTTGGATACGCTTGTCGCACTGATTGCGGGCTTGGCCATTTTCTCCTTTGTATTTGCCACACCGGGTATAGCGCCTGCCAGCGGAGAGCGGTTAATGTTCATTACCCTGCCTGTGGCTTTTGGCAACATGACCGCAGGCATGGTAGTGGGGATGGCGTTCTTTTTTATGGTGATTCTCGCGGCTTGGAGTTCAACCATTTCAATTCTTGAACCTGTGGTTGCCTACTTTACCGAACGTTTTGGCTTTCACCGCATCAGTGCCAGCATGTTGATTGGCTGCGCAGCCTGGCTCTTGGGTTTAGGTACGGCATTTTCGTTCAATGATTGGTCCGAGCGGCAGTTCTTGTGGGGCATGAATTTCTTCGCCTCAGTGGACTTTATCGCCACCAATATTCTCCTGCCTTTGGGGGGCTTGCTGATTGCGCTCTTTGTCGGCTGGGCCATGACCCGCGAGCAGGCGGATCACGAGCTGCGTATGGAGTCCCATCGCTGGTTGAGCACCTGGCGCTTTGTGTTGCGTTACTTATCGCCCTTAGCGGTTTTGGCGGTCTTGGTGAATGGGCTATATCCAGTACTGACCAAGGTGCTGGTGGAATAAGCCGTGCATAAAGTAGAGCGCTCGGCGCTGGTAAACTATTCGGCGCAGCAGATGTTCGAGCTGGTCAATGATATTGAAGCCTACCCTCAGTATATGGAGGGCTGCGTGGGCGCTAAGGTGCTGGCGCGCGGCGAAGATTGGGTGGAGGCGCGTTTAGAGTTGAGCAAAGCGGGCGTCACGCAGAGTTTTGTCACGCGCAACCAACTACAGGCGCCGCAGCTGATGAGTATGCAATTAGTTGAAGGGCCGTTTAAGCGCTTACAGGGTGCTTGGCGGTTTACCCCCTTAAATGATACTGCGTGTAAAGTCAGCTTCAGCCTTGAATTTGAGCTGCAAAATCGTTTCTTAGGTATGGCAGTTGGCAAGTTGTTTGAGTCGGTAAGCAATAAGCAAGTGGATGCACTTTGCGCCCGCGCGCAGCAGATTTACCGGTAACGCTAAATATTAGGTGTTAATTACCCACGATTAAGTAGAAACGCTATGGCAGATTTTGATCTCATCACCGTGGAAGTGGCCTATGCCCTCCCCCACAAGCAAAAAATTATCGCGCTTTTAGTCGAGCCGGGCACTACTGCATTGCAGGCGGTGCAGCGTTCTAAAATTACCGATTACTTCCCCGATCTCGATATTCCCAGCGCAAAATTGGGTATTTTTGGCCAATCGCTCGGCACCAAAGGTTTAGCCAGTGCTGATACCCATATATTGCATCAGGGCGATCGCGTGGAGATTTATCGCCCGCTACTCTCTGACCCTAAAGAGGCGCGGCGTAAGCGCGCCGAAAAGTCTGAAAGCAATAACAGCGATTAACCAGCAAAGGCGCTTAATGGTTAAACCAATAGCTTTAACCATTAAGCGTCGCGCCTAAAACCCCATCGAAAGAGGGAGCTTCGGCTCTAACCTCTTTACGCACCCTTATTCTCCGACCTGCAGCGGCAGAGATTTACGTTCCTCCTCTGTATTGGGCTCGCTGCCTGTCGATAGCTACATTTGCAACTACACTGGATATTCACCGTGATTTTTTGTGGCGAAAAATGCTACAGATTAACTGAATTATCCACTGAGAAATTGCATGGCGTTAAATATCAAGCTTTTGTATCGGAGTTTGCCCTGGTGTTTAGCGCTAGGCTTGGCTTTGGTGGCATTCTTGTCCATGCGCGCTGGATTAGCCCAATACGAACAAAATTGGCAGGAGCGTCTGGCGCGCACCGTTGCCGTGCAGGGCGAGCATTTACACCACAGCGAGCGGGAAGCAATTCAGCAGGCGCAACTGCTAACTCAGCGCATTGGGCGCGACCCTCAAGTATTGCAGCTGCTTGCGCGCGCGCATTTTGTGCAGCTGGCTTCGGCGCAGCCTCCAAGTACGGCTGACCAGAAACGACAGGAAAATTTGCGCAGTGAGCTGGTGCGTTTGCTCGGTCCCTATTGGCAGGAGCTGGATACGGACGTGGGCAATGAGCTAAATATTTATTGGGTGCCTAACGCGATTAACTTTCTGCGTATGCAAACCCCTCAGCGTTTTGGCGATAGCCTCGAAGATATAAGCAACTTGATCACCGCCGCGCTCGATTCAGAGTTTTTGCTTTGGGGGGTGGAAGTGGGGCGAGAAGGAAGCGGCTACCGTGCAGTATTACCGGTGACCATTAATGAACTCCCTAGCCCTGAGGCATCATCTGCTGCAACAGAAAAGCTGAAGCCCATTGCTTTGATTGAGGTCGCGCTTAAGTTAGCGCCGAGTCAGGCGGTAGAGATGGCGACGTTTATCCGCAAAGCTACGCTGGATAAAATGCTCTGGACGCAAGTACAAGAAGAGCTCTATCGGCAAAATCCTACCGCGATTGAAGAGTGGCGCTTGGAGTCTGCGAGCCAATCACAGCTAAGTGAATGGTGGCTAGCAGGCAAGGTCCCCCTCGGTCGTCAGGGGCAATTGGTAGAACATAATCACAAAACCTACCTCGCGTCCTGGTGGACTGTTCCCCAATATTCACCCGCCTCAGCTACGCCAGAAAATATGCCCCTTGGGGTTTTAACTTGGCAGGACTTTAGTGAACCCTACGCACGATATCTGGCCAGCAAGCAGGAATTGATTGAGTGCTGGCTGGCGATTTTTGTGGCGGCGGAACTGTTGCTGCTGGCGTTGGTGCGCTTAGATCGCTACGTCTTTCAGAACCTTATGCGTCAATCGAGTGAAGAGATAAGGCGCGAGCATCATGAAAGCGAGCGCGCGCGGCAGCGCTTAGCCTTGGCGTTGCGCAGCAGCGATGCAGGTTTTTGGGAGTGGGATATTGCCAATGACAAAGCTAAATTTTCGCCCGAGTGGCGCGCACTTTGCGGCGTGCCACCGGAAGCCCCTGAGTCGCTGGATTTAGATGAATGGATGAGCCGCGTGCATCCCACCGATAAGCGTATGAGCTACAGCGACATTATTCGCCACGTAAAAGGCGAAACGCTTATGTACGAAAATGAATATAGGCTCAGGGTTGGGGATGGCAGCTATAAGTGGATTTTAACGCGCGGCAAAGTAGTGGAGTGGAATGCCGAGGGACGCGCGACCTTGATGCTCGGTGTTTATAGCGATATTACCGAACGTAAAAATACGGAATTGATCAGTCTGCGGCAGCAAGCTGCGCTGCAGGCGCTGAACGAAATTGCCGCACTACCGAGCGAGGATGTGTGGCAGCAGCTACAGGACGCGCTGGCGCTAGGTGCACGCTATCTCGGTGTGAATAAGGCTTATGTTCGTGTGGTTCAGCGCAATCAATACAAGAATAAAGTCCATTATGATGCCCAACAAGAGCAGCACACTACCGAGCAACTAGATGCTGAACAATTTCATCCTTTAGCCGAGATATTTTGTGACCACACCTTGGCTGTTAAGGATGTAGTGGCTGACGATAATTTAGCTACTAGTGCCTATGCTAACCACTCCTCGTTTTCGTTCGAAAAAATTGAAACCTATATAGGCGTGCCCTTATGCATCGCTGAAAAAATCTACGGCACCCTGTGTTTTTGTTCGCACCAGCGTCGGCATCATCAATATGACGAACTCGATAGAGACTTTGTAAAACTGCTCGCGCGCTGGGTGTGTACGGTATTAGAGCGCTGGCAGCAAGATCAAGAGATTAAAATTATTGTACAGCGCTTTCATAAACTCAATGAGCGTTTGCCAGGCTTCCTGTATGAATACCAATTACGTCCTGATGGCAGCTCTTTTTTTCCCTATGCAAGTTCAGGCATTAAAAATATCTATAATATTCACCCAGAAGATGTGCTGGAAAGTGCCGCACATATTTTTTCGATGATTCATCCAGATGATCTGGATTGGGTGCGAGAGTCGGTTGAGTTTTCGGCGCAAAACTTAACGCCTTGGATCGCATCAGTTCGCGTTATGAATCCCAAGCGAGGATTAATTTGGACGCATATAGAATCCATTCCAGAGCGGCTAGAGGATGGAGGTGTACTTTGGCACGGTTATGCATCAGATATTACATCGCTTAAAGAAACAGAAAATCAATTGCAAGAAATTAACGCCTTGCGTAAAGCTATTTTTGATGCTGCCAATATGGCAATCGTATCCACGGATATTAATGGCATCATCAAATTATTTAATCGTGGAGCGGAATCCTTATTGTTTTATAGTGCTGAGGAGTTACTTGAAAATAGCACACCTGTAATTTGGCATTTACCCGAAGAGTTGGAGGCCTGCGCAAATTCATTAAGTCGTGAGCTCGGGCGCACAATAACTCCGGATTTTAATTTGTTTAGTCTGTTGGCGGGGAGCTGTGAGGTAGATGAACGTGAGTGGACGTTTGTACGCAAAGATGGATCTCATGTGCCTGTCATTATGACCCTCAACGAGCTGCGTGATACCTATGGCAATGTTAGTGGCTACCTCGGAATGGCGCGCGATATCAGTGAGCTTAAACGTATTGATAAAATGAAGGGAGAATTTATTTCTACCGTTAGTCACGAACTGCGAACGCCTCTCACGGCCATTAGTGGTGCGCTGGGGGTGCTTACCAGCGGTATGGTGGGTGCTCTGCCTGAGCAGGCTACACGCATGCTACAAATAGCGCACAGTAATTCGATGCGTTTAATTTATCTTGTCAACGATTTGCTGGATATGGAAAAGTTAGTGGCGGGAAAAATGCACTTTGAAGTGCAAGAGCACTCGCTAAATGAATTGATTCAGCACGCTTTGCAGCAAAATGCTAGTTATGCCCAGCAGTATGGCGTTACCTATGAAGAAGCTGAGGGCAACCCCGAGGTCAAGGTGCTGGTTGATGCGCAGCGCTTACAGCAGGTGTTGAGCAATTATCTTTCCAACGCAGCAAAATTCTCGCCGGAAGGGGAGGTTGTCAAGGTACGTGTGCAAATATTTCCCGAGTATGTGCGAGTTGCTGTTATAGACAAAGGGCCCGGTGTTCCTACAGAATTTCGCGATCGACTTTTTCAAAAGTTTTCTCAAGCTGACTCATCAGACACTCGGAAAAAAGGTGGAACAGGTTTGGGTTTGGCGATTTGCAAAGAAATTATCGAGCGTTTGGAGGGAGTGGTGGGGATGGAGCCCAATGCGGTGGAGGGAAGCTGTTTCTATTTCGATCTCCCATATCTAAAACTCCCTGAGGTTATTGGGCTTGATCAACATACCCGTGAGATAAAATCCGAGCGCTCAATACTATTAGTAGAAGACAATGCTGAAACAGCGGAAATTATAATGGCGGTATTGGCGCCCAGTGGTTATGTGATTGACTGGGTTTCTAGAGCTGATGACGCTATGAAAAAATTAAGTCAGAGACCATATCAGTTGTTGATGTTAGATCTTCATTTGCCCGACAGTAATGGCACGGGTGTAGTGCAGGCTCTGCGCGATACGAGCGGTGAGCCCCATGGCGCGCATCAAATGCCGATTATGATTGTGAGTGGAAATATTGATGATGCACGTAAAACGCTATCAAAAAATATTCATAAACATCATATCTATTGGGTTCAAAAACCGATTGAAAATGATCACCTTATAATTATGGTCGAGCGCATTGTGGCGCTTGAGCTTCAAGCGGAGAAGAGGAATTCATGAAAGCCGCAATCCCTAAATATGAAGATGTGCGCATTGCACGGTTACAGAGTTTGAAAATTCTCGATACGCCGCATGAGAATAGCTTTGATGAAATAGCACAGCTGGCCATGATGATCTGCGATGTGCCTATAGCGGTTGTTTCTTTAGTAGATGTGAATCGTCAGTGGTTTAAGAGTTGCATTGGTCTCGATGCCAGTGAAACACCGCGAGACCTCGCTTTTTGTGCTCATGCGATCTTGGCCCCGCAAGAAATATTAGTCGTTGAGGATGCGCAGTTAGATGTGCGCTTTAGTGATAACGGCCTAGTGACAGGCGAGCCATTTATTCGTTTCTATGCTGGCGCGCCTTTGGTTATGGAAGATGGTGCCGCACTGGGTACGCTTTGTATTATTGATCGAAAACCACGCCAGCTAACACAGCAACAGCTTAATTCTTTGGCACTTCTATCCAAGCAAGTCGTGCGCTTGTTAGAGCTGCGCGAAAAAAATCAATTGTTGGATGTGCAAGCGAGACATTTTTTAGCATTGACAGAGTCGGCGCCTTTATTAATTGGCCAAATAGACAGCGATTTGCGTTATGTGTTTATTAATTATCGCTATAGGGAATGGCTTGGCGTGGACCCCAGTGAGGCAAAAGGCAAAAAGACGCAGGAACTATTTTCGCCTGAACTGGTGCAAAAGGTTAATCCGTTGCACTTGCGCTGTTTGGCGGGAGAAAAAATTAATATTGAAGTTGAAGTGAATGAAAACTTAGTGCTTGCATTAAATTATATTCCTATTTTTTCTGGTGCTGAGACGGTCACAGGGTTTTACATCCTTGGTGCAGATGTTACACAGCAGCATCGAAATCGTATTCAGTTGGAGCAGGAACGAACCTATTTAAAATCGGTTGTGCGCGGTGCGAATATAGGTACTTGGCAATGGAAAATAGCAACAGGTGAGGTGATTGTAAACAAGCGTTGGGCAAATATATTAGGTTATGATTTAGCCGAATTGACACCCACTACTATAGCGACATGGGAACAGCTTTGTCACCCTGATGATCTGACGCTTGCAATGGCATTACTCGATAAACACTTTAAGGGTGAAATTGATTATTTTGATATTGAGTTTCGCATGCGTCATAAAGACGGGCGCTGGATTTGGATTCATTCGCGTGGACAGGTCGAGCAGTTTTCGCCAAATAATGAGCCGCTGATTATGTTCGGTACTCATGCAGATGTAACCGACTTGTATAGTTCTCACGCTAAACTACGTGAAAATGAAGAGCGTTTAAATAGCATGATCGGTAATTTTCCTGGTGCGGTATATCGCTGCGAAAATAATGAATTATGGTCCATGCATTTTTTAAGTAACCAAGTGTTGGCATTGACGGGTTACTCTGCTGAAAATTTTTTAGCAGAGGGCGGGCTTAGTTTTAGCGATATTACGCACCCTGAAGATATACCGCGACTATTTAGTAGCGTGCAAGATGCACTGGATGCAGGCGAACCTTTTGATTTGATATATAGAATTAAACGTGCCGATGGACAGTGGCGTTGGGTCGAGGAAGTGGGTTCTGGTGTTTATGACAGTGATGGCGGCTTACGGTACATTGATGGCTTTATTTGGGATGTAACGGACACCGAAGAGGCACATAGCGTCATCCGTGCGAGTGAACAAAAGTTGTCCTCACTTTACAGCATGTCTCCCGTTGCTATTGTGCTGAACCGTATGAGCGACGGAAAATTTTTAGAATGTAATCCCGAGTTCTATCGCATGACTGGCTACAGCGAAAAAGAGCTTGGTGCGTTGGGTTATCGCGATATTACGCCACAGGGTTATGAAGAGGCAGAAGAAAAACAATTACATCTACTCAATACGGTAGGTCGCTATGGCCCCTATGAAAAATGCTACGTACATAAAGATGGACATTTAATTTCGGTATTGTTAAATGGGGTGCTCATTGAGTCCAATCATGGTGAGCGACACATATGGTCAATTGTGCAAGACATCACGGAGCGTAAGCGCATAGAGCAGATGAAAAATGAGTTTGTGTCGGCCGTGAGTCATGAGTTGCGCACGCCACTTACATCCATCGCGGGTGCGTTGAGTTTAGTGGTTAACGGGATGCTGGGAGAGGTGCCGGAAAAAATGCAGCGCGTGTTAAATTTGGCGGATAAAAATAGTAAACGGCTCGCGGTATTGATTAATGATCTTCTGGATATGGAAAAGCTATTGGCAGGGAAAATGCATTTTGAGCTTCAAGTTCAAGCATTATCGCCCCTGCTAAAAAAAGCAATTGAAGATATTAGTCTCTATACTCCTAGAAGCTCTATTCAAATCGATCTGATAGTGCCTGAGCAAGAAGTGAACATAAATATAGATGGTCAGCGATTGTCACAAGTGTTGGCTAATTTTTTGTCGAATGCTGTCAAATTTTCTGCCGACAATAGTGTTATTCAGGTAGAAATGTCGGTTATAGAACAGCAGGTAAAAATAGCGGTTATTGATCAGGGGCCAGGTATAAGTGCGGAATTTAAACAGCAGATATTCCAAAAGTTCTCGCAAGAAGATTCATCTTCAGCGCGTCAGCGCGGGGGAACAGGTTTGGGCTTGGCCATTAGCAAGGAGTTGGTTGAACGCATGAATGGCACTATTGGTTTTTATTCCGAACTGGGCGAGGGGGCAACTTTCTATGCACTGTTTCCATTGGAAAATTAGCACTTTCCTCATCTGAGTTAAGGGGCTTCTGCAAAATGGATTGCGTTACCCACAACAAAATAAAACGGCAAAAAATTAGCGAGAGGTATAAATGTGAATAAAGTATTAGAACGTATTTTATATGTCGAGGATGATCCGGATATTCAGACCATTGCTATGATGGTGTTGGAAACGATTAGCGGGTTTATTGTTAAATCCTGTTCCTCGGGTGCAGAGGCTGTAGCGGCCGCGGTTGAATTTCGGCCAGATTTAATTTTGCTGGATGTGATGATGCCTGGTATGGATGGGCCTAAAACACTCAGCGAGTTGCGAAAATTTCCTTCTTTGACGACAACACCTGTCGTTTTTATGACAGCAAAAGTACAGCCGCAAGAAGTGAAGGATTATTTAAATTTGGGTGCTATAGGTGTAATTGCTAAACCATTTGACCCTATGAGTTTGGCTCAGGAGCTACGTGATATTTGGGGCGATTTTGAAGTGCCAGGCGAGTCGCAGTAACGTTTTTTTGCGCTATTTAAGGTTGCTTGGTTGGGCTGTCCAGTGGGTTTATGTCTCCATCCAAAATGCATCGAGATTTTTAAAACCCCAGTCGTCAAGCGATTCGCGCCCGATGATTTTTTCTTTGCCAACAAGTTGCGCTAAGTCTAAGGTTTCTTGTGCAACAGGGCTTTTTAGTTTGGCAGAATAGAATACTTTCACCTTAGGTGTTAAGAGCGAGCTTTCATTTTGTTCTGTTACCACCGCTAAGTGCCCGCTTGCTAAGCGCACGAGTGAGCCGGTGGGGTAGATTCCCACCGTTTTTACAAATGCTTGAAATATTTTTTCATCAAAATGTCCCTTGCTCCACTCCGCCATTTTGCGTACGGATTCAGCCGGGGGCCAACCTTTTTTATAGGGACGATTTGAGGTGATCGCATCATAGACATCGCATACCGCACCCATTTTAGCGAAGATGCTAATGCTGTCGCCTTTGAGCTTGTGCGGGTAACCCGTACCGTCCATTTTTTCGTGATGATGTAAAACGACATCCATCGTGATCGCACTTACCAAGGGGTTGTCGAGTAAGATTGTGGAGCCTGTTTCAGGGTGGGCGCGCACAATATCAAACTCGGCATCGGTTAGTTTTCCAGGTTTATTTAGAATTTCCATAGGTATACCAATTTTACCTATGTCGTGCAGCATACCCGCTAGCCCCGCCTCTTGTACCAAATCTTCACGGAGTTGCAGTTGACGCGCAAGCGCGATCATGAGCGCGCATACGGCCACAGAGTGCATATAAGTATATTCATCTGCTGTTTTTAAGCGCGCAAGGCTGATGAGGGCATGCGGTTGGCGAAGTACTGATGCGGAAATTTCTTCCACTAATTCTTTGGCGTTTTCAATTTCTATCGCCTTCCCCATACGCGCATCGCTAAACATAGCCATAACCGCGTCCTTTGATTTGTTGCACAGGTTTTCAGCGAATTTTATTTCATCTGCAAGGCTGCGTTGTTCTGTAGGTTTTCCTGTGTTGGCTTGAAACAGCAGTGCTTCTGTTTCTTGCGCGACTTCTTCGGTGGTTTTTACGGCTACAGTTGCAGCTACATCGAGGCCTTGACGTACATTAATCCAAAGCTCTTTGATGCCACTCTGCTGAATGGCAGTAAGATCTTCTTCGGTTTGCAATAGAAATTTGGTTTTTGCAAAAGGATGCTCCATCCAAGAGCCGCAAAACTCACAAATATACATGCCTATTTTGAGGTCGGTTACTGCAATTCGCTTCAGCATTAACAAGGGGCCATTAGTGTGTTTTGTAGGGCGGTTTGCCCAGTGGTTCACATTTTTAGAAGTATAGACAGTGAGTGAGGACTTTGAGTTGTATTGCTAAAAATAACGCCGCTCATTTACCTTTCCTCTAAGGCCTTGAGATTAATAGGCTATAAGCATGCGTTAAAAGTGATGAAAACGCCCTGAAAAGAGCACTCATAAGTTTGGTAAGCTTAGTGTCTCTAGTTATTCCGCTTGGCTATTGCACTATAAGAATCTATGCTTTAACTATCTTCCGAACATAAACTGGTGATGGCGTGCGGGTATCGCATGCCGCTAGCCAATAGGTCTGCTGTTTTATATGGATAAAAATGCTGAAATAGCGGCAAAGTTACAAGCTTTGCGCGACGACTACGTTGCTCGCCTTGCTGGCGAATTAGAAGGGCTTGCGCACTTGGGCCTTAGCCTGGATGTGTCTGTCGATAACACAGAGGCACTAACAACGCTTAATCAGAAATTACATAAATTAGCGGGCTCTGCAGGAAGTTTCGGTTTGCCTGCACTGGGGCGTGCTGCAAAAGAGCTTGAGCTGCAGGCTGCGGATTACTTGGTGAATCCCGATGCGCTTCAGAGCGCAATAACTCAGTTTTGTACAGCCATTCAAGCGCTACAAACCTTAGTCGTCAAAGCCAGCCCACCCAAGTTCCCCAGTGTGAGTGTAACAACACCGGTCAATAATCAAATTTTAATTTACGTATTGGAAGATGATCATGATATTGCGGAGGAAATTTGTATAACGCTGCGTCATTTTGGCCATAAAGTTATTCACTTCTCTACGTTGGCGGCAGCAGAGCAAGAAATATTGCGGCAAATACCTGATTTTATGATTTGCGATGTCATGTTTAGCGAAGAGCAGCGCGAAGCGCCCAGTGCCATTCTGGCATTGCAAAAGCAGTTAGATATGCCTATTCCCGTCATTTTTGTGTCTACACGCACAGACTTTAACGCCTATCACTCAGCGGTATTGGCGGGTGCTGTGGGCTATTTCGTCAAACCTTTAGATATAGTGCGATTGGTCGATTGCTTTGAATACTACTTAGATCGCAATCGCAGTTCGCCCTATAGGGTACTGATAATTGATGATGATAAGGCCTTGGGTGAGCATTATAGGTTGGTATTAAATGACGCAGATATACGCGCTGACGTGATTAGCGACCCTGCGTTGGTGTTTGATGTATTAAAAGAGTCATCGCCAGAATTAATTTTAATGGATCTGAATATGCCAGATATTTCTGGTACTGAGCTGGCTCAGGTTATACGGCTTAATCAAGATTGGCTAAAAATCCCCATCACTTATCTGTCGTCCGAGTCGGATGTGGAGCGACGTATTTCAGCGATGGGCCGAGCTGGCGATGACTTTCTCAGCAAGCCGCTCTCGGATCGTGAGCTGGTCGCAGCGGTTTCCGCCCGCGCTGCGCGCAGTCGTCAGTTAAGTGATGCCCTCGATCGCGATAGCCTTACCGGGCTGCTGAAGCACTCGCGGATAAAGGAGCAGGTTGATGTGGAGTTTAGTCGCGCTGCGCGCACCTGTAGCGAACTGAGTGTAGTTATGCTTGATTTGGATAAATTTAAACAGGTCAATGATAGCTATGGCCATGCGGCGGGGGATAAGGTCATTAAAGCGCTGGCGCACCTTTTGCGTCAACGGCTGCGAAAAACCGATGCAATTGGCCGTTATGGCGGCGAAGAGTTTGTCGCTGTCTTGCCTAATTGCGGCTCGACGGAAGCGCTGCGCTTGATGGAAGACGTGCGCCAAAACTTCAGTGAAATTGTATTTACCGCACAAGAGAAATCTTTTCAGGTGTCGTTGAGTGCAGGAATAGCAAGCTTTGCGAGTGGCGTCACTGCGCCAGAACAGTTATTACAGCGCGCGGATAAAGCCCTTTATCAGGCCAAAGCCCAAGGGCGCAATCAGGTTTGTTTAATGTAATAGCCTAGGTTGTATAGCGTTGTGATGTGTTGAATAAAAAAATGCCCGCTCTTATCAAGCGGGCATTTTTTGTACTGAACGAAAGGTTTTACTGATACTTAGTCTTTAGGAATTTCAGGAGGTGTGCTTGGCTCATCATTGGTGGGCAGTGGCACATCGCGCGCAACATCATCTAGGTATTTTTCTGATTTCTCGCCGCTCGCGGGTGCGGCGCCAATAATATAGTCACCTTCTGTTTTGGTGAGCTTGTCATCGGCAAAATAGACTGTGTATAAATACTGTGTGATGGGCCCGTTAGAACCTTTGCGACGGCTGTAGAAGTAATCCCAGCGATCATCGTTGAAGGTGTTGGGGAGCAGGGTGTTGCCCAACACAAAGCGCACTTGACGCTTGGTCATACCCAATTTGAGCTGATCAACCATCTCTTGGGTGATGATATGACCTTGCTGAACATTGATTTTATGCACTCCAGGAAAATGGAAGCTGGAGCACCCCACAAGGCCAAAAACAACAACAGTGGCCAGGAGCAGGCGGCGAGCTAATTTCATACTAGGGCTTCCACTTAAGAAAATGAACGCGGATAATACCCGAACCACAGGAAGACTGAGAAGGGTTTGGGGGAAATAATGGCAGATGAGAACCATGAACTGCGCAAAGTGGGCTTGAAAGTTACTTTGCCGCGCGTGAAAATTTTGCAAATGCTGGAGTCCTCTGAGCAGCACCATATGAGTGCTGAAGATGTATATAAAGCGCTAATGGAGCAGGGTGACGATGTAGGTTTAGCCACGGTTTATCGTGTGTTAACGCAATTCGAAAGCGCTGGCTTAGTGGTGCGACACAACTTCGACGGTGGCCATTCAGTATTTGAAGTGGCGCGTGGCGAACATCATGATCACATGGTCGATATAGATACTGGAACTGTCATTGAGTTCCATAATGATGAAATTGAAATGCTGCAAAAGCGCATTGCTGCTGAACATGGCTATATTTTATCGGATCATAGCCTTGTGCTTTATGTGAAGAAAAAACCACAATAATGCGCCACCTTTAGTGCGTCGATGAAAAAAGCTGCTTTTGCAGCTTTTTTTCTGTCTTTTATTTGAGGGGATTACAGCTGCTGGGATGGGCTATCCTTGTGAGTGCGGTTTAGTCATGGCTTGAGCGCTGTGTGCAGGAAATCGTTAAGGCAGTTGTAGCCTAGCGAGGTCAAGAGAGCTGAATCTTGAGATTAAGCTCTCACCTAAAACGTTTAACAATGCTCAGGCTCCCTTGTGGCGTTACGCCCTTAGTCGGTAGCAAGGCTCAGTATTTCACGGGCGTGAGCGAGCGATTGCTCGGTAACCTTAATGCCGCCGAGCATGCGCGCAATCTCTTCTACCTTGGCTTCGCCATTTAGCTCAATCAGCGTTGATTCCGCGCTTTTCTTACTGGATGTTTTACTCACTTGCAGGTGTTGATGCCCTTTGCTCGCGACTTGCGCTAAGTGTGTCACGCAGATTACCTGCCCTTTCTCGCCTAACTGACGCAAGAGCGCACCAACTACATCCCCCGTGGCACCGCCGATACCGACATCCACTTCATCGAATACCAGTGTAGGTGTGGCCGAGGTTTGTGCGGTAACTACCTGAATAGCCAAGCTGATGCGCGAGAGCTCGCCGCCGGAGGCAACCTTGGCGAGTGGGCGCGGTGGTTGTCCAGGGTTGGTGCTAATAAGAAATTCGACCTCTTCGAGGCCATTGGCGCTGGCTTTGTCTACTAGAGGCGTGAGGCTAACGCTGAGTTGCGCATTGCTCATGGCCAGCGCTTGTAGTTGTTGATTAACGGCTAAGGCTAGTTTGGCTCCCGCCTTGGTGCGAGCAGTCGACAACCGCTGGGCCAGCTGCAGGTAAGCCTTTTCTGCGCTGGCAACTTGCTTGGCCAATTGATCTAGTTTGGCATCTCCGCCGTCGAGTTGCTCTAATTCAGTGGCTAGGCGCGCCATAAGCGCAGTCAAGTCTTCGGGTTTAAGGCGATGCTTGCGCGCCACATCATAGATAGCGCTCAAGCGCTCCTCGACAATAACAAGGCGCTCGGGATCGAGTTGGAAGCTGTCAATGTGTTGGTCTAGCTCATGCTGGGCTTCTTCGACTTGAATTTGTGCGCTGGTAAGTAGTTCCTCTGCTGCACGCAGACTGGCCGATTTTTCGGGTAGGCCGCGCAATATTTGCAAGGCGCGGTGTAGGTTGACACTTAAGCCCTGTTGTTCGTCGCTGCAGGCGGCGGCGACTTGATGGCTGCCGCGCAAAATATCCTCTGCATTGGCTAGGCTGCGTTGCTCGGCTTCTAAGTGCTCTAACTCGTCTTGACCTAGGTTAAGTTGTTCGAGTTCTTGGTGTTGGTAGCTCAGCAACTGAAAGCGGGCCCCCACTTCGGCGGCGTTATCGCGCAAATTTACATAGTGCTCAAGGCGGCTTTGCCATTCGCGAAAGGCGAGGCGCACTTCTTTGGCCTGCTCCGTTTGCCCTGCAGATTCATCCAATAAGCGTCTATGAGTGTCTTTTAGCAGCAGCGATTGATGTTCGTGCTGGCTGTGAATATCAATCAGCATCTCGCCCAGTGCGCGCAATTGCTGCAGGGTGACAGGTTGACCATTTATGTAGGATTTGGATTTGCCTTCGTTATTAACGAGACGGCGCAGTAGGCATTCCTGCGGGTGGTCGAGTTGTTGTAAGTCGTGGGCGACTAACCACTCCTGTGCGCTGGGGATGCGGCTGGTATCAAAGCTGGCAGTGATATCCGCTCGCGCCGCCCCTGCTCTCACCCTATCTGCCTCTGCTCTGTCGCCAAGCGTTAAGCCGAGCGCGCCGAGTACTATCGATTTTCCAGCACCTGTTTCACCGGTGATTACCGTCATGCCGGGTTTCATATCCAAATCGAGGTGATCGACGAGGGTGAAGTTCTGAATATTCAAATGAGTGAGCATAGTTGGCTCCAGCGAAACAAATTGATCGTATTTTATCTGTTTATTTATACAGTATTTGTATGGGCGGAGCTAGAGGGCGACAAAATTTTATTCGGCAAACGCACTCCTTGCGCTTGAATCCACTCAGCGCAACCCCATATAGGCAGCAGACTATAGTTTGCGCAGGCTCTGATTTAGCCTTGCGCCGGATCCACAAGGGGAGATAAGAGTGTCACATCAAGATTACAGCGAAACGCAAAAAGCCACTGATGAACAGTTGGCGCAGGATCAAGCGCAAGCCGAAGCCGGTGCTGAACCTACCAGTGAACCTACTGTAGAAACACTGCAGGCGCAGTTAGCGACCTTGGCAGCCGCGTTTGAGTCGGCGAAAGAGCAGTCTCTGCGCTCGCAAGCGGATGCGCAAAATGCGCGCCGTCGCGCCGAGCAAGATATCGAAAAAGCGCATAAATTTGGTTTGGAGAAGATGGTTAACGACCTGTTACCCGTAGTCGACAACCTTGAGCGTTCGCTTGCGGCAATCGATCAAACTAATGAAGCCTTGGCGCCGATTATTGAAGGTATTCAATTAACCCATAAATCGTTTGTCGATGCGCTCGCGCGTCATCAAGTCGTGGTGGTTAATCCAGAGGGCGAGCCCTTTGACCCCAATCTGCATCAAGCTGTTTCCGCTGTGCCTAACCCCGATGCTGAGCCTAATAGCGTGCTCACCGTATTCCAAAAGGGTTACACCTTGCATGGCCGCTTAGTGCGCCCTGCCATGGTGGTGGTATCCAAGGCTCCATAAACAGCGATTGATGGCAGCATCCACAAATTTTTTGTGGATTTTTTAGGCGCAGCACTTGAATTTAAAATGCTCGCGCCAATATAGAAAACAACAGCAAATGAAAGCGCAAATCACCGACGTTAGCGCGCAATCAGAGCTAGTAAACCAGAATTCGGTGCAGTTCAATCAAGAACGCACTTGAGCAATACACAGCATTGAGATTTTTTAGGAGCACCACCATGGGTAAAATTATCGGCATCGACTTGGGTACTACCAACTCTTGCGTATCAGTATTGGAAGGCGGCAAGCCAAAAGTTATCGAAAACGCCGAGGGCGATCGCACTACCCCGTCCATTATTGCCTTCACTAACGACGATGAAATTTTGGTAGGTCAATCTGCCAAGCGTCAATCAGTTACTAACCCGCACAATACCTTGTACGCGGTTAAGCGTTTGATTGGTCGTAAGTTCAAAGACGACGTAGTGCAAAAAGACATCAAAATGGTGCCCTACAAAATCGTAGCAGCCGACAACGGCGATGCATGGGTAGAAGTGAAGGGCGATAAAAAAGCACCGCCACAAATTTCTGCTGAAGTCTTAAAGAAAATGAAAAAAACCGCTGAAGATTACCTCGGCGAAGCAGTGACCGAAGCGGTAATTACCGTGCCTGCTTACTTCAACGACTCACAGCGCCAAGCTACTAAAGATGCGGGCCGCATCGCCGGCTTGGACGTAAAGCGTATCATCAACGAACCTACCGCTGCCGCACTGGCTTACGGTTTGGACAAAGGCGTGGGCGATCGCACCATCGCGGTATACGACTTGGGTGGCGGTACCTTCGATATCTCTATCATTGAAATTGCCGACGTAGATGGCGAGCACCAATTTGAAGTGCTCTCTACCAACGGCGACACCTTCTTGGGTGGTGAAGACTTCGATATGCGTTTGATCGAATTCCTCGCAGAAACTTTCAAGAAAGATTCCGGCATAGATTTGCACAACGATCCTTTGGCGCTGCAACGTTTGAAAGAAGCTGCTGAAAAAGCCAAAATCGAATTGTCTACCAGCCAGCAAACCGAAGTGAACCTGCCTTACATCACCGCTGATGCATCAGGCCCAAAACACTTAGTGGTAAAACTGACTCGCGCTAAATTAGAGTCGTTGGTAGAAGACCTAGTAACTCGCTCTATGGAGCCAGTGAAGCAAGCGATTAAAGATTCAGGCTTAGACATCAAAGCAATCGACGATATTATTTTGGTCGGCGGTCAAACCCGTATGCCAATGGTGCAAAAAGCCGTTGCCGATTTCTTTGGCAAAGAAGCGCGCAAAGACGTAAACCCAGACGAAGCAGTAGCAATCGGTGCAGCCATTCAAGGTTCAGTATTGTCGGGCGATACCACCAACGTATTGTTGTTGGACGTAACGCCATTGTCTTTGGGTATTGAAACCATGGGCGGCATAGCAACACCGTTGATCGACAAAAACACCACCATCCCCACTAAGAAGTCACAAATCTTCTCAACTGCGGATGACAACCAATCTGCCGTAACTATTCACGTAGTGCAGGGTGAGCGTAAGCAAGCGTCGCAAAATAAATCACTCGGTCGTTTTGATTTGAGCGATATACCGCCGGCGCAACGTGGTATGCCACAAATTGAAGTAACCTTCGATATCGATGCTAACGGTATATTGAACGTAAGCGCGAAAGACAAGGCCACTGGCAAAGAGCAGTCCATTGTGATTAAAGCCTCCTCAGGTTTGAGTGATGCAGAAATCGAAAAAATGGTAAAAGACGCAGAAGCTAATGCTGATGCCGACCGCAAATTTGCTGAAGTTGTGACGGCGCGTAACACGCTGGAAGGCTTGATTCACGCCACCGAAAAAACCTTGAAAGAAGCGGGCGACAAAGCGACTGAAGAAGAGAAAGCGGCGATTGAAGCTGCTCTGACCGAAGCGCGTGAAGCGGCGAAAAGCGAAGACACTGCACAGATCGAAGCAGCAACCACTAAGTTGACCGAAGCTTCAGGTTCACTTGCGCAAAAACTTTACGCCGAGCAGCAAGCTGCTGGCGCACAGGGCGGCGCAGCGGGTGCAGGCGCACAACAAGCTGGCGGCAAAGACGCAGATGATGGCGTGGTAGATGCTGAGTTCGAAGAAGTTAAAGAAGATAAGTAAATCACTGCACACTAAGGTGTAATGATTACTCCGATCTTCGGATCAAAACACAAATGCGGGCTTGCCCGCATTTGTGTTATCAGCAGTTTAAGAATTGAAACACTAAATTGTCGGCAGCCCGACAATTTATTAACAGGTGTAATAGGTCTGGTTTAATTATGGCAAAGCGTGATTATTACGAAGTGCTCGGCGTCGCTAAAGATGTCTCTGCAGCAGAATTGAAAAAAGCCTATCGCCGTGTTGCGATGAAATTTCACCCGGATCGCAACCCAGATGATCCCAGCGCAGAAGAAAAATTCAAAGAGGCAAATGAAGCCTACGAAGTGCTCTCCGACGAGCAAAAGCGCAGCGTCTACGATCGCCATGGTCATGCCGGTGTAGACCAGCAGTCAGGCATGGGCGGCGGAAGCGCCAACTTTAGCGATATATTTGGCGATGTGTTTGGCGATATATTTGGTGGTAGCGGCGGCGGTCGTGGACGCGGCGGCCCCGCGCGCGGTTCAGACTTGCGCTACAACCTCGACCTAAGTTTGGAAGAAGCCGTAAAAGGCACCAGCGTACAAATTAAAATTCCAACGCTTGTCGGTTGCAAGCCTTGCTCGGGCACTGGTGCAAAAGCGGGCAGCAAGCCCATGACCTGTGGCACCTGTGCTGGTCACGGCCAAGTGCGCATGCAACAGGGTTTTTTCTCGGTGCAGCAAACCTGCCCAACCTGTCGCGGGCGCGGCACTTTAATTTCTGACCCCTGTAAATCTTGCCACGGCCAAGGCCGCGTAGAAGAAACCAAAACCCTCTCGGTTAAGGTGCCTTCCGGTGTCGATACCGGTGACCGCATTCGCTTAACTGGCGAAGGCGAAGCAGGCCCAGACGGCGGCCCGAGCGGTGACTTGTATGTACAGGTCAGTGTGCGCAAGCACGATATTTTTCAGCGCGATGGTGCGGATTTATATTGTGAAGTGCCCATCGACTTTGTCGACGCAGCACTCGGCGGCGAACTGGAAGTGCCCACACTTGATGGCCGCGTAAAATTAAAAGTACCACCGGAAACGCAAACCGGAAAACTGTTTAAATTGCGTGGTAAAGGCGTTACCCCCGTGCGCGGCGGCGGTGTCGGCGACTTACTCTGCCGTGTCGTAGTAGAAACCCCCGTAAGCCTAACCAGCAAACAAAAGGATCTCCTAAAAGAATTCCAAGCGACCATGAAAGGCGGAAAATACTCGCCCAAACAGTCGAGTTGGTTTGATGGGGTGAAGAAGTTTTTTGGTGAGTAAGTAAGTTTGAAAAAATTAAAGCCGATTCGAGAGAGTCGGCTTTTTTATAGTCAATTGTTATTTTATTTTAATGCGCTGATTTTTTAAGGAAGATAAATGAATAGATATGGCATTTTGTTGTTCGTTATTGTTGCTTATGTTTTTGGGGTGATGAGCGCAAATATTTACACCGAAGAAAAAGATACTGCTTTGCCATTGGATGAGAGCTCCTCTTCGGAAATTCTGCATGTTGAGTCTTCATCAGTAGAAGTCGATTTATCTAAAGCAAAACAACCTTCTAGCCCTATTATTTCCAGCGTTAAAATACCTAAAAAGACACTATCCGCATCAGCTGAAAGTATAGACCCTAAAGTGGGGGTACTGGCATCGCCTAGTTCTACCGATTCAAATGCTGAGCATATAAGCGATGCCGCGCATAAAGAGATATCAGAAGAGAAAATTGACAATCTTCTGCCTAAACCATTCGCAGAGCAGTTGAAAAATAATCATGGAGCTTTGCGAGAAAAATACAGCGCCTTTGCTGAAGCTGAGGTGCAGACTGAGTGGGAAAAAACAATTCAAAATCATTTGTGGGATGGTATTACAGGAACTCCCTACTCTAAATATATCAAGATTGACTCTTTGCAATGCAAGGCGGGAATCTGTGAAATTAGGCTATACGAAACTAAAGTTGGAGTTTGGTCCTATATCCAAGCCGAAATGGCGTTACAGGAGTGGTGGCCTTTTGGTGCAAGCAGTAGTTCTGGGTTTACTACGAGCAATCCGAGTGTGAATGGGTGGTATGTGTTGCTTGCGAAAAGCTGAGGTGTTGATTATTCGGCGGGTATTTTATCCGGGCGTAGGGTGGGTTCGCGCAGCAACCCGCCGCCATATTAATGTTCAATCTATTTTGTGATCCAACGAACTTCCAACTGAATAGCTTCTACAAGAAAAATAATGTGAATAAAAAGAAAATCACCATAACGGCTATTTTTACTGTGCTCCTAGCAACGTTTGCATTTGTTGGGTGGTTGGCGTGGGTTAATGCGTTGGGTTTGCTGGCTGTTGCGGGCTTGGCGTGGTGTTTACCACGGGCGGCGCTCAAACCTTGGGTGCGGCTTGGGGTGTTTTTTCTGCTGGTGCCTCTGGTCTATGTGGTGGCGACCTATCGCCCGCCCGGATTTTCTTACCCGCTATTATTTTCGCTGCCGGATGCGAGTGGGCTTGCGTCGCGTTTCGATCTTTATGTGAATATCTCCAAATCTATGCTCGGTTTTTGTCTGCTGTTTTTATTGTGGCCAAAGCGTGCGGTTGGCGAGTTTGTTGCGGCAGTGCAATGGCGCTACGCGCTTGTGATTTTGGCGCCCGCGCTGATTATTGGCGTTGCTATGGTCGTGTTTGGTTTAGGTTTTCAGCCTAAAACTCTAGCCCAAATAACACAGTTCGCATTGGTTAATCTGTTGGTGATGTCGATTGCGGAAGAGGCCTTTATGCGTTTGCTGCTGCAACAGCAGCTGCGCAATGGTTTGGCGTGCATCACGGGCAATCGCTGGGTGCAGGAGCTGATTCCACTGCTGCTGGTAACGGCAATATTTGTGGCTATTCACGCAGGCATTGGCGGTGCTGCTGTCTGGGTCTATGGGCTTGCGGGGTTGTTGTATGGCTTAAGTTATACCCTGAGCAAAAATATTTTCTATCCGGTCGCGATTCACTTCTTGGTCAATCAAATTCATTTCTCGTTGCTAACCTATCCCCTTTAGTGGGGCGGAATTACTATGGCAGCTATGTTCAAAAAATGGCGCAAACTTAAAATAGCGGCGATTATATTTTGCGTGGTATTACTACTGCCAGAGTTGCCGGTTATTCCCGTAGAGGGCGCGACGACTAATGATTGGAATGCAAATTCGTTTTGGTTTGAGCCTTGGGGAAAATCGGGTGTACATAAAGGCATCGATATTTTTGGGAAAATGAATACGCCGGTATTGGCTACTACCTATGGCGTGGTCCTTTTTAGCGGCGATTTAGCGCTCGGTGGCAAGGTGGTAGCGGTGCTTGGGCCTAAGTGGCGCCTACATTATTACGCGCATTTATCGAGTGATTCTGTATTGATTGGAGAACCCGTGTGGCCTGGTAAAAAAATTGCGCGCTTGGGCGATAGCGGCAATGCCAAAGGCAAGCCGCCCCACCTACACTATTCTGTTGTGACCCTAGTGCCCTATGTGTGGCGAGCCGATGCATCAAGCCAAGGATGGAAGAAAATGTTTTATCTCAACCCTGCAGCGGTGCTGACAAATTAATGTTCAACATTTGTTAACCGGTGCGAATGCTGGGTCTTTGTTTTACCTGTTGATCATCGTTGAGAAAGCCCAAAGCCCTTGCAATAGTTTTCTTAGCTGGTTAAATGCGCATACCTATAACAACAATGTCAGTTTGATAAGCCTATGAATACCCCTCGTAAATCCTATAACTGGTCGCCCTTAATCATCATTTTGCTGGTGGCTGCGGTAGCGGCGCTGTTTGCGTTGTTGGTGTTAGAGAGATCTAAACCGCAATTAGCGCAAGCACCCAGCGCAGCGCTTGAGTCTGTGTCTACCCAGCAGTACCACTGGAAGATGGTGACTTCTTGGCCGAAAAATACCCCAGGTTTGGGTGTGAGCGCGGAAAAAATTTCGACCATTATTAATGAAATGTCCGGCGGGCGTTTGCAGATCCATGTCTATGGGGCCAATGAATTAGTGCCCGCCATGGGCGTGTTTGATGCGGTTTCCTCTGGCAGCGTGGAGATGGGCCACTCCGGCAGCTATTTTTGGCGCGGTAAGGTGCCCGCCGCGCAGTTTTTTACCTCTATCCCTTTTGGGATGAATGCGCAGGAGTTGAACGGATGGTTCAACTATGGCGGTGGTTTGGAATTGTGGCGCGAAGTTTATGCGCCCTTCAATTTGATTCCTTTTCCCGCGGGCAATACCGGTGTTCAAATGGCCGGTTGGTTTAATCGCGAAATTAATTCTATCGCCGATCTACGCGGTTTGAAAATGCGCATTCCGGGGTTGGCGGGAGAAGTGTTTAATGCGGCGGGCGGCACGGCGGTAAATATTCCCGGCGGTGAGCTTTATACCGCACTGCAAACCGGCGTAATTGATGCCGCCGAGTGGGTGGGGCCGGAAAATGATTTGGCGTTTGGTTTTCAGCAAATCGCTAAATATTATTACTACCCTGGCTGGCACGAGCCAGGCCCAACTCTTGAACTGATGGTGAACAAGCCTGCCTTTGAAGCCTTGCCTGCGGATTTGCAGGCCATAGTGACCTATGCTGCGCGCGCGGTGAATCAGGATATGCTCGACAGCTACACCGCAAACAACAGCCGCGCCTTGAAAGAGTTAATTGCGCAGGGCGTGCAAATAAAACGCTTGCCCGATGAAGTGCTCAAGCGCTTTTACGAAATCGCGCAAGATGTCTATGCAAAGCAGGCGGCGCAAGATCCACAATTTAAAAAGGTGTTAGATTCTTACATGGCCTTCATGAAAGACTCTGCGCCTTATCAAAAAATCTCTGAGCAAACCTATTACGAGGTGCGCGAGCAGCAGATGCAAGATCATTAGCAAAGTTTCTTTTGATGTGTTTATGGGTAATTTAGCGCATAAACTCTTTTAAAATTGCTGCGTTTTTGATGGATTTTCAATAACCAATAAGGATGAAATTATGAAAAATATAATTGTAAACAGACTGCGGCTCAGCGGGCTGATACTCCTACTGCTCATGGGCTATGCCTTAGGTGCGAGTGGCGCGCCCTTGACTTATGAAGACTTTGGGCGCTTGCCCGATGTGGCTAACCTAAGTCTTTCCCCTGATGGTAAAAAACTGGCATCTATAATCCGTGTGGATATGCCTAGCGCTAAGGGCTCGGCGGTTCAGGTTACTCAGTTGAGTGACGGCACCTCTAAAATGGTGCTGTTTTCTGATAACAGTAAATATTTCATCAATGGACTGCAATGGAAAGACAGTAAGACACTTTTAGTCAATACGTTCTATCCGTCAGAGCGAGATACTTGGGTGGGGCTGGGCCAAGCACGTTTTAAAACCCGCGAGGGCCGCCTATTAATTGTGGATACTGACGCGGGTACCGTGAACTCGCCCTTTAGCAAAAACTTTCTAAAAAAGTTTAGGATATTGCCCTCGGAATTAAGCTCTATTGTAGATACCCTACCGCAAGATCCTGACCATATTTTAATGTCTATACCTTCGCTAAATAATGGTTTTGCGTCCTTTCCTGTTGTGTACAAAGTTAATATTAAAACCAGCAAAAATAAACGCATACAGCCGGCCAAGCCTTATGTGTCTGGGTGGATGACGGATCAACAACAGCGTGTGCGCGTTGGTATTTATTTTAAAGATGGTGAAATACGTACATTGGTGCGTGAAGTGAACGCTGATAAATGGCGCGAGCTTTGGCCCTATCAGCTGTTTTCTGAAGATGCAGTCACCCCGGTAGGTTTTGGGCTCGATCCAAATGTGCTTTATATTCGCGCTTACCAAAAGGGTTTTCTTGCGCTTTTTAAAGTGAACTTAACAGACGCAAAACTGAAGCGTGAATTGGTGCATGCCAATCCCTATTATGACGTGACCGGTGGATTGGTTTATTCGCCAGAGACGAAGGATGTCGTTGGGTTTAGCTATGGAGAAAATGGCGGCACCACCTTCTTTGATCCTTCGTTGCAAAAGTTGCAAGAAGGTATCAATAAAGCCCTGCCTAAGACGAAAAATTTTATCTATTCATTTACCGATAATTTTGAGAAATATTTGGTGCTAACCCTGAGTGATATTGATTCTGGTAGTTATTTTTTAGGTCAGCGCAGCACTGCAAAATTAGAGGCCGCAGGTTATCGCTACAAAAATTTATTACCTGAATTGTTAGTGCCAATAAAGCGTTATGACTATAAGACGCGCGATGGGTTAAATATTGAGGCTTACCTTACCCTGCCGAAAGGCGTTGCACCTAAAAAGTTACCCGCCATTATGTTCCCTCATGGCGGCCCTATTGGTCACGATGATGATAACTTTGACGCTTGGGCGCAGTACTTTGCCAGTAAGGGTTATGCGGTATTACAGATGAATTTTCGCGGATCTGCAGGCCAAGGAGTAGAGTTTCGCAACGCGGGCTTTAAGAGTTGGGGCAAAGAAATGCAGGATGATATTGAGGACGGCGCCAAGAAGTTAATTGCCGACGGTATTATCGACCCAAACCAGATTTGTATTGTTGGCGCCAGCTACGGTGGTTATGCCGCGCTTATGGGTATTGTAAAAACACCCGATGTGTATAAGTGTGCTATCAGTGTGGCAGGGGTAAGTAATGTG
The DNA here is from genome assembly GCF_057815475.1 of Cellvibrio sp. 25HG11W-0. Taxonomy (NCBI): domain Bacteria; kingdom Pseudomonadati; phylum Pseudomonadota; class Gammaproteobacteria; order Cellvibrionales; family Cellvibrionaceae; genus Cellvibrio; species Cellvibrio sp. 25HG11W-0. The sequence continues at coordinate 4,594,931 of NZ_CM174230.1, read as the reverse complement.
TTTGATTTGGTAAAAGATAATCGCGCATTTTGGAGTAGTTATAACGTCATTGATGAGATGATTGGCAATGACAACAGCGAGCTACGCGCTATATCGCCGGTTAACTTTGCCGATAAAATTAAAGTGCCTGTATTGTTGGTGCATGGTGATATGGATCGCCAAGTCGATATAAAACACAGCGTTCAAATGCACGATGCTTTACAAAAAGCGGGTAAGGATGTGACCTTTGTGACTTTGCCTAATGAAGACCACTACCTTACCAATGAAGCCAACCGTTTAACAACGTTTAAAGTGATAGGTACATTTTTGGATAAGAATTTACCCGTCAAAGCAAAACCCTAAATACGTTCGAGGTAGCACAAGCCGACGCGCTTAACACGCTCGGCTTTTTTATTTTTAAGGGTCAAGACTTTAATCTTGCGTGTGGGTTGGGTAAGTCGGTAATAGTGCCCGCGCCTATTTCAGCCGCAAGGCCGACCGATTCATGCAGGCTGGGGTGGGCGTGAATGGTCAGGGCTATGTCTTCCACACTGGCGCCAAATTCTAGCGCTAGGGTTAGCTCGCCCAGTAGTTCCCCGGCGTGAATACCCACTATGCCCGCACCCAGTAAGCGATCGGTTGCTGGGTCGTAAATCAATTTGGTTTTGCCCTCGCTGCGATTGGCGGCGAGGGCGCGGCCGCTGGCGCTCCAGGGGTAGATTGCGGTTTTGTAAGCGATGCCCTGTTGCTTGGCCTCTTTTTCGGTGAGACCCACCCAGGCGATTTCGGGGTTGGTGTAGGCGATGGAGGGAATTGCTACAGGTGCGAAATGATGGCTGTGGCCAGCCGCAACCTCGGCGGCGGCGTGGCCTTGATGACTGGCTTTATGGGCGAGCATGGGTTGGCCGACGAGATCGCCAATGGCAAAAATGTGCGGCACATTGGTTTGCAGCAAACTATTCACGGCGATAAACCCGCGCTCATCTACCTGTACGCCCGCTTTTTCGGCGGCGATTTTCCTGCCGTTGGGGCTGCGTCCAACAGCTACCAATACTGCATCAAAGTCGCGTTCGCTCGCCGGTGCTTGGGCGCCGCTAAAGCTAATTGCTATGGACTCTGGATTGGTCGTTACCGTCTCTACTTTGGTGGACAGCAGGATTTCAAAGCGTTCTTTATTGAAACGGCTGTAAACACTGACCAGGTCTTTGTCGGCAGCTGGCACCAACTGATCGGCGAATTCAACCACCGTGACCTTGCTGCCCAAAGCCTCATAAACGGTCGCCATTTCCAAGCCGATAATACCGCCGCCTATGACCAATAGGCGCGCGGGTACTTGGCGTAATTCCAAAGCGCTGGTCGAATCCCAAATGCGTTCATCCTTGGGTATAAAGGGCAGTTTTACGCTGCTGGAACCGGCGGCAATAATGGCCTGTTCAAACTGAATTAGACTGCTTTCGCCGTCATGAGTCACTTCTAGTTGGTGATCGCTAACAAACTGCCCATAGCCCTGTATGACGGCAAGCTTGCGGCTTTTGGCCATGCCGGAAACGCCCCCAACTAACTTGCTTACCACGCTTTCTTTATAGCGGCGCACCTGTTCTAAGTCGTAACCTGCGGGTGCGAGCTTTAGCCCCAAGGCGCTGGCCGCGTGGCTTTGATGTATTACCTCCGCCACATGCAGCAACGCCTTGGAGGGAATACAGCCAACATTGAGGCAGACGCCACCGAGTGTGGGGTAGCGCTCTATCAGAGTGACTTCCATGCCGAGGTCGGCGGCGCGAAAAGCGGCGGAATAGCCGCCGGGGCCGCCGCCGAGTACGAGGAGTTGGGTGTTGATTTGCGCAGTCATAGCGATTCCTTTTTTGGCTAGAATTTTGGGTTTTAAGTTAAGTGCAATCTACCTATCATGTGGTAGGTAGATTGCACTCAATAAGCAATTTATGTCAACCGCTATCTATCACTAGATAGGTAAATTAGAATGAGCCTTAAGTTTATAATCTGGGCGTTTCTATGACAGTTGTTTCCACTCGCGACCAAATCTTGACTCTGGCCCAAAAGGCCATAGCAGAGCGCGGCTATTCATCCTTTAGCTTTCGCGAGTTGGCGGCAGAGCTGGGGATTAAGAGTGCGAGTATCCACTATCACTTTCCCACCAAAACCCATCTGGGCTTAGAAGTTGCGCGCAGCTATCGCCAGCGTTTTGAAACGGTTTTGCACAGCTTGAGTGCCGCGGAGCCTGCAGCGGCCTTGGCGGCCTTCACCGATATTTATCGCACTGAAGTTCAAACCAGCCAGCGTATGACGGTGTGCATGATGTTGGCGGCGGAGATTAAAACCCTGCCGGAAGAGATAAAACACGAGATGGAGCTCTTTTATCAATTGAATTTGACCTGGCTTGAAGCGCAGTTGGTCATCATGGAGCTGACTAACACAGCGGTGCTTAGCCGACAGGTGTTTGCCTTGTTACAGGGCGGCTTGATGGGGGCAAAAACCTTGGGGGATCCGACGTATTTTGACGATGTGCTTGGTGCTTTAGAGCTTATTTTGGCCCCTGTTCACCGCACTTTTTATGATTAGTAACATGTATGTTTTGTTTGGAGCATCGTCATAGTGACGTAAGCTACTAAGTGCTCGGCAATGTGTAGGGGTTCTTGGGGTCAATAATTGGAGCAAATGAAATGAATAAAGAATCAGCCTCTTGGCTGCTAGTTAGATTTCTTGGTGTGTGCTTTTTAATTGCAGCTATCTATTGTCTATATGAGGTTGTGCTCAATATTTTACTGTACCTATATTTATCGTTATCTCCATCCTTAGCTGTTGCGATATCAGAAGATGGCACCACAACGTTGAAGCTATATAACTTTAATTGGGATGAGCTAATTGATGGCTGTATATCAATTGTTTTTTCAGTGTATTTTCTTAAATATGGCAATTTTATTCATAGGCTTTTAATGAACGAAGCCAGCAAGAATACTCACACCTAGTAAGCCAAGTTAATATGAGCAATTACGCGCATGATTTCGCAGCTACGACACAACAAAAAATTTGCGGCATTGACTGTGTTGTAGTGCGATAGTGGTAAGTCGAATTAGAAAAAACTAAAACCCACCTGAAATAGCTTTTCCAAATCGCGGATGTGCTTTTTCTGCAGCAAAAATACAATCACATGGTCGCCAGACTGCACGACTACATCGTCGTGGGCGATGATCACCTCGCCGCCGTCTTCGGAGTCGCGCACTATGGCGCCTATGCTGGCGCCTTCAGGTAAATCTATATCTTCAATCGCCTTGCCGACTACTTTGGAGGACTTGGCATCACCGTGGGCGATAATTTCAATCGCTTCGGCGGCGCCGCGGCGCAGTGAGTGGACATTGACTATATCGCCACGGCGCACGTGGGTGAGCAGACTGCCGATGGTGGTGCTCTGGGGGGATATGGCGATATCTATATCGCCGCCTTGTACCACATCCACATAGGCGGGGTTGTTGATTAGCGTCATCACCTTGCGTGCGCCTAAACGTTTGGCGAGCATGGAGCTCATGATGTTGGCTTCGTCGTCGTTGGTAAGCGCTAGGAAGACATCGGTGTCTTCAATCCCCTCTTCCATTAACAAGTCTTTATCGGATGCGCTGCCATGTAGAACTATGGCGCGGTCGAGTTGTTCTGATAGGCGAATACAGCGCGGCTTGGAATATTCAATAACGCGCACCTTGTAGCGACCTTCGAGCATTTTGGCGAGGCGCAGCCCAATATTGCCGCCACCGGCGATGGTGATGCGTTTATAGGCTAATTCCAAGCGGCGCAATTCGCTCATGACCGCGCGAATATCGTTTTTGGCGGCGATAAAAAATACTTCGTCATCGGCTTCAATGACCGTCATGCCGTTGGGGATAATGGCGCGATTGCGGCGGTAAATGGCGGCGACACGGGTGTCCACCGAGGGCATGTGTTCGCGTAAAAAACGCAGCTCTTGGCCGACAAGGGGGCCGCCGTGATAGGCCTTTACGGCTACTAATTGCACCTTGCCATCGGCAAAGTCGACAACTTGAAGGGTGCCGGGCTGTTCGATTAAGCGAAAGATGTATTCAGATACCAATTGTTCTGGGCTGATCAATACATCTACCGCGATAGCGCCGGATTCAAATAGCTGTTGATGGGTGAGGTAAGAGGTGGCGCGTACCCGTGCAATTTTGGTGGGGGTGCGAAACAGGCTATTGGCCACCTGACAGGCAATCATATTAATTTCATCGTTGCTGGTGACCGCTACCAGCATGTCAGCATCTTCAATTCCCGCTTGAATCAATACGTCAGGGTGCGAGCCTTCGCCTGTGGTCACACCTATATCTAGGCGGTCGCGCAGTTCGCGCAGGCGCGCTTCATCGGTGTCCACTACGGTGATGTCGTTGGCTTCGCTGGCGAGATGTTCCGCGAGGCTGCCGCCAACTTGACCGGCGCCGAGGATGATAATTTTCATGCTGAGCCTTTATTGTATTGAAGCGGGTTTATTGGAATTGGTGTTTGGTGCTTATGTCGCCAAGTTTAGTGTTTTGGCAGTTAGCACTGCTGTTTTAGTCCGAATATTTACGCAATTGAGCGTAGTAGAAGCCATCGTGGCCATCTACTTGCGGCAGCAGCTGGCGGCCGTAAGGTTGCTTGATGCCCCAGTCAGCTTCTATCGCTAAACACTCGGCATCGGCGTGGCGCTCCACAAAGGTTTCAATGACCTGGGTGTTTTCGCGCGGCATTATGGAGCAGGTCGCGTAGAGCAGAACGCCGCCGGGTTTGAGTAGCGGCCAGAGGCTGCGCAACAGCTGCGCTTGCAGCTCGGCGAGCTTACTCACTTCTTCGGGAGTGCGCAGCAGTTTGATGTCGGGGTGGCGGCGAATAATGCCGATGGCGGAGCAAGGAGCATCTAAAAGAATGCGGTCGTATTGCGCGCCATCCCACCAATCTTTTGTTTGAGTGCCATCGCCGCAGCGAATGTCGGCGCTGATTTTTAAGCGTGCGAGGTTTTCGCGCACGCGTCCGAGGCGGCGTTCGTCGCTATCCAGTGCGGTAACCTCTAGGCTGGGCTCGCATTCTAAGAGGTGGCCGGTTTTACCACCGGGCGCGCAACATGCATCCAAAACACGTAAGTTGGGTGCTAATTGCAACAATTCAGCGCTTAACTGCGCAGCTTCGTCTTGTACGCTTATTACGCCTTCATCAAATAGCGGCAGCCTGCGAGGATCGCTAGCGCGCGCTAGGCGAATGCCATAGGGGCTGAAGTGCGTGGCCTCTGCTTCAATATCGAGATCTTGTAGCAGGGCGAGATAATCCACGCGGCTGATTTTGCGGGTATTGATACGCAGGCAAAAAGGCGGATGGCTGTTGTTGGCGAGGATCAATTCCGCGAAACCATCCGGCCAATTTTTGCGCAGCATGCCTTCCATCCACCCTGGGTGGTTAGTTTGAAAGGCGAGGTTGCGGCTGAGCAGGTCGTCGAGTTTGGCTTTATCCCGTTGAAATTTGCGCAATACCCCATTGACCAAATTGGTCGCCCAAGGCTTCTTCAAATAGCGCGTGACTTCCACGGTTTCACCGAGGGCGGCGTGATCGGGAATGCGGGTGTGTAACAGCTGATAAAGACCGAGTAAGAGCAGTGCTTGAATGTCGCTTTCTTTGGCGCGCAGTGGCTTGTCCACTAAACAATCCACGTAAGCACTGAGCTGTGGGTAATAGCGGCAGGTGCCGAAGCAAAGTTCTTGCAGCAGTGCGCGATCAGCCTCGGGCACTTGTGGTGTCATGGTGGGAAGCAGGCTGGAAAGCGAGCCTTGGCCCTGTAAAAGTTTGGCGATAATTTGCGCGGCTGCGGCGCGAACAGTCATCATGCGGGTAGCTCCAGTTTGTCGCCACGTTTAAACAGGTCGGGGTGACCGCGCAGTATATCGGCGACTGCCATGGCTTTTTTGCCCGGCATTTGCAATTGTTCGAGAATCAGCTGGCCCTGCGCGCAGGCGATCCAGATACCGTCTTTATCTATATTGCAGATACTGCCAAGGGCTGCATCGCTGTCTTGTTGGCTGGCGCGCGCGGCCCATACGCGAATACGCTGGCTGTCGTCGCTACCCGCTGGCTTAGTGTGAGCGACCGGAAAGGGGTTAAACGCGCGTACTTTTAGCGCGAGCTCGGCGGCGGGTAGCTGCCAATTCAGTGCTGCTTCTTCTTTATTAAGTTTGGGGGCGTAGTTGCTGAGTTGATCATCCTGTTGGATCGGGTTTGCCGTGCCCGCTTGAATGTGATCAAGCGCCTCCAATAGCGCGGGAGTCCCTATAGTTAACAGCTTATCGTGCAGGCTTCCACCGGTATCTGTCGTTAAAATCGGGCAAAACACTTTAATCAGCATGTCACCGGTATCCAGCCCAACATCCATCTGCATAATGGTGACGCCGGTTTCGCTATCGCCAGCTTCTATCGCTCGCTGAATAGGCGCCGCGCCGCGCCAGCGCGGCAATATGGATGCGTGCACGTTAATACAGCCCAAGCGTGGGGCGTCTAACACTACTTTAGGTAGAATTAGGCCATAGGCGACGACCACCATCAAATCTGCGTTGAGTTCTGTTAATTCGGCAATCGCTGCGGGGTCTTTGAAATTCAGCGGTTGATAAACCGGTAAGCCATGGGCGAGGGCGACTTCTTTCACGGGGCTAGCGCTGAGCTTTTTACCGCGCCCCGCGGGGCGGTCGGGCTGAGAGTAAACGGCGATAACCTCATGGCGGCTGCCAAGCAGAGCTTTAAGGTGTTCAGCGGCAAATTCAGGGGTGCCGGCAAAGATAATGCGCAGGCCTACTGGGGATTGACTCATAGGGGGTCTCAAATAAAAAAGGCGCTGTTGCAGAGCGCCTTGAGGTAGAGCAAATGGGTGTTAGCGAGCGTCAGCTTTTTCGGCTTTGTGCTTCTTTTCGAGCTTGGCGCGAATGCGGGTGCGCTTAAACGGCGAAATGAGATCCACAAACAGTTTGCCGTTAAGGTGGTCTAGCTCGTGCTGAATACATACAGCGAGCAGACCTTCAGGCACTATTGAAAATGGGTTGCCGTCGCGATCGAGGGCATCGACGCGAATATGTTCAGGGCGGACCACGGTTTCGTAAAAACCGGGTACTGATAGGCAACCTTCGTCGTGCTCGTACTGAGCGTCATCGAGCACGGTGATTTCAGGGTTGATAAACACCAGCGGCTGGGAATTGTCTTCGCTGACATCAATGACCACGACGCGCAGGTGAACGTTGACTTGCGATGCAGCCAAGCCAACGCCCGGAGCGTCGTACATGGTATCGAACATGTCGTCTACCAGGGTGCGTATAGTATCGTTGACTTCTGCGACGGGTTTGGCAACTGTGCGCAGGCGTGGGTCTGGAAACTCAAGTATCGGTAATAAGGCCATAGTGTTTGTGACAAACTTCTAGTAAAAAGGTAATAACCGCTGCTAACATGATGATCGCACAGGATTTATACTGTGAAAACGGAAGCAGCATGGGCTTTAATAATCTATTATACGTCTAACTGGCTCAGGACCGAATAAAACAGGATCGGTTTCTATGAAAAAAATATTACTGGCTATTGCAGCCGCATCGTTCATCAGCCTATTTGCATGGGCTGACAATTCCGTTTTAAAAACGGGCCACCCCGACGAATATACGGTGAAAAAAGGCGATACCCTGTGGGATATCTCCGGCACCTTTCTCAATAGCCCTTGGATGTGGCCTGAAATCTGGCATGTGAATCCCCAGATTGAAAATCCCCATTTAATTTACCCTGGCGATTTGATCCGTCTTATCTACTTAGACGGTGAGCCGCGTTTGACCTTAGAGCGCACTACCAAGCTGATGCCGGGCACCACCAAGCTCAGCCCGAGTATTCGTGTGCAAAGTACAGAGGATGCGATTAGCTCGATTCCATTGGATCGTATTGATGCCTTCCTCTCGCGCAGTCGTATCGTGTTGCCGGGTGACTTAGAAGGTGCACCCTATATGATCGCAGGCCAGCAGCAACACCTGATTGTAGGTGGTGGCGATACAGCTTATGCGCGGGGCGATTTCTCAGCTAAATATGACAACTATGGTGTGTACCGCAAGGGTGAAGCTTACTTCGACCCCGTTACTAAAGAGTTGTTGGGTGTGCATGCACAAGGCATAGGTACTGTTAGTGTTGGCAGCCTCAAAGGCGACATAGCCACCATCGATATTATTCGCAGTTACGAAGAGGTGCGCGTTGGTGACCGTCTTTTACCGAGCGAAGATCGTGCGGTAGATTCAACTTTCTACCCCAGTGCACCTGATAGCGAGATTGAAGGCGCTATTATCGCCGTGGAAGGTGGTGTGTCGCAGGTGGGTAAGCTGAATGTGGTTATGATTAACCGCGGTGAGCGCGAAGGCCTGCAAATTGGCAATGTGCTCGCTATCTATAAGGCGGGCGAACTGGTGCGTGACCGTATTGGCGGCGGTACTGTGGAGTTGCCGGATGAGCGTGCGGGCTTGTTGATGGTGTTCCGCACCTTTGAGAAAATGAGTTTTGCCATAGTGTTAGAAGCTGATCGTGCACTGGCAGTGAAAGATAAAATACGTAATCCCTAAGTAATACTAGGCTTCACCCCATCAGTGGGTGAGGACTAATAAATCAAGGATGATTTATGCTCTCTGCTTCAACCTCTGCAAGTCTACTTTTATTGCGCCTTCCTGATACAGGCACTGCTCGCTACTGGAAACTCCTGAATGCTTTTGGTTCTGCCCGTGCCGTCCTCACGAAAACTACAACTGAATTAACTCCTTTTCTCAGCGCTGCTGCGCTGCAGTGCCTGCGTGACTATCAAATTGACCCCGTTGGCAGTGCGCTCGGTCTGCAAGTAGCCGCTGATGGTGCTTATATTGAGGCACAGCAAGAGTTGTATTGTGTTGGTTTTGACGATGATGATTATCCCCATTTACTCAAAGAGATTCCCAAGCCGCCACCTGTGCTCTTCGTGCGTGGCGACCCCAGTATTTTAAGTTTGCCGCAAATTGCGATGGTAGGCAGCCGCAACCCTAGCGCTGGTGGCGGGGAAAATGCGGAGCGCTTTGCCGCCTATTTGGCGGCGTCTGGCTTTGCTATTACCAGTGGTTTGGCGTTGGGCGTAGATGCCGCCGCTCATCGCGGTGCCTTGGGGGTACAAGGCAAGACTATCGCCGTGGTTGGCACTGGCATCGACTTGGTGTATCCCGCGCGTCATAAATATTTAGCTCAGCAAATTGTTGAGGCGGGCGGTGCGCTGGTGAGCGAATTTCCCTTGGGCACGCGTGCGCAGGCGGCCAATTTCCCTCAGCGCAATCGCATTATCAGCGGTCTGAGTTGCGGGACTTTAGTGGTAGAGGCGGCGCTCAAAAGTGGTTCTTTAATTACGGCTGCATTTGCGCTGCAGCATAATCGCGAGGTGTTTGCGATTCCCGGTTCGATTCACAACCCCTTGGCGCGCGGCTGTCATCAGTTGATTCGCCAAGGTGCGACCCTGGTGGAAACGGCGCAGGATATAGTGGATCAGCTGCAGTCTATGCTGGATTTTAAGCGGGCAGAGTTAACAGATTTACAGCGCAGTGCGGTAGCTCAAGTCCCTGTATTGGCCAAGCTTGATGCTGCTGAGCAGCAGTTGCTTGATGCTTTAGGGTTTGATCCCGTTACTATGGAGCAATTGCTAGCGCGTACCGCGCTGGATATAGGTGCTGTTTCTTCAGGGCTAATGCTGTTGGAAATTAAAGGCTTGATTCAGCAGTCATCAGGTAGTTATCAGCGATCTAGCTAGGGGAGTGGTGACGCTCAGGCTATAGGTGAAATTGCAGGGTTTTGGTCGCCTTTATCGGAGCGAATATTCCCAGTGGTAAATCCATAAGAAATGCTTGCCGTTGAGGAGCAGTGACTCCTTTTGGATTATGTGTACCTAATTGGGTTGAGCTTGGGGGGCTGCTGGGGTAGATTCCCCCAAGAAATTTCACAGCGGGACATCACTATGCAAAACTGGTCAATTAACCCACGAATTCGCATTGCGGCACAGCATCTTCGCCAAGGCGGTGTGGTGGCCTATCCAACAGAGGCTGTTTGGGGTTTGGGTTGTAACCCTTTTGACGAAGAGGCCGTGGGCCGCATACTGGAATTAAAGGATCGACCTGTAGAAAAAGGGTTGATTGTGATAGCGGCAGATTTGGCGCAGATAGAACCTTTTATCTACCATCTTGATGATTTACAGCGCCAGCGTCTGAAGAATACTTGGCCCGGTCCTGTTACCTGGCTGGTGCCAGTGAATGACATGATCCCCTATTGGCTCAGCGGCCAATTTCCCACTATTGCCCTGCGTGTTACGGCGCATCCGGTGGCGGCGGGTTTGTGTCGCGCCTTTGGCGGGCCGCTGGTTTCCACCTCTTGTAATCCGCAAGGGCGCAACCCCGCGCGCACTATCCATGAAGTGCAGCGCTATTTTGGTGGCGAGCTTGAAGCTATAACCTCTGGGCAGGTTGGCAAGCAGGCGAACCCTTCAGAGATTCGCGATTTGCTTAGCGGGCGTGTGGTGCGCCCCGGCTAAGTCGTGGTTTCACGTGCTAAAAGCCGTTAAGATACGCGTCATTTTTTAGGGTGAAGACGGATTTGTCGTGGCGGTGTAGGTCTTTCGCTTGCACTAAATCAAAGCCTGCTGTGGCGATAAAACTATAATAAGCGGCTAGCTCTGGCTCTGAGTGCCAGAATCCCTCCCAAGCATCATGATTCGCCCCACCTCTGTGGGCGTTAAGGAATTCCTTATGACTCAGCAACGTATTAATAGTGTTTCTGCTCCCGATAAAGCCGCGGTAAAGGCTTATTTGCTTAACTTACAAGACCGCATTTGCCAAGCGCTGGGCGCTGAAGACGGAGGTGCAGAATTTGTGGAAGATAGCTGGGTGCGGGATGAGGGCGGCGGCGGTCGCTCGCGGGTTTTGGTCAATGGTAAAGTCATTGAAAAAGGTGGGGTCAACTTCTCGCATGTTCACGGCACCCAAATGCCCGCGTCGGCCACGGCGCATCGCCCAGAATTAGCGGGACGCGCTTTTGAAGCTATGGGCGTGTCCCTGGTGATTCATCCGCACAACCCCTATGTGCCAACGAGTCACGCCAATGTGCGCTTCTTTATCGCGGAAAAAGACGGCGCCGAGCCCGTTTGGTGGTTTGGCGGCGGTTACGACCTCACCCCTTACTATGGCAACGAGGCCGATTGTGTTCACTGGCACCAAACGGCTAAAAATGCCTGCGACCCTTTTGGCGCAGAGATTTACCCTAAATTCAAACACTGGTGCGATGAGTATTTCATGCTCAAGCATCGCAATGAGGCGCGCGGTGTAGGGGGCTTATTTTTTGATGACTATAACCTCCAAGACTTTGACCACAGCTTTGCGCTCATGCGTGCGGTAGGCGACAGCTATGTGCCCGCATATCAGCCTATAATGGCGGCGCGTAAAAATACCCTCTTCGGCGAGCGTGAGCGCGACTTTCAGTTGTACCGACGCGGCCGCTATGTGGAGTTCAATTTGGTGTACGACCGCGGCACCCTCTTTGGTTTGCAAACGGGCGGGCGCACTGAATCGATTTTAATGTCGCTGCCACCCCTCGTGCGCTGGGAATACAATTGGCAGCCAGCCGCAGGGAGTGCCGAAGCGGCACTTTACGAAACGTTTTTACCCCATCGCGATTGGGTGAAATAAATGTTTATTAGGCTGCGTTGCCGTACTCGTTTAGTACAACAAGTATTCAATGCACCTAACTTTATGATTTAAATGGATAGCGCATGACAGATCAATACGCCGTTGTTGGCAACCCGATCAACCAAAGTAAGTCTCCCAATATTCATCGCCAGTTTGCCGAGCAGACCGGCCAAGACATGCACTACAACAAGCAGCTGGTGGAGTTGGGTGGTTTTGCCCAAGCCGCCGAAACGTTTTTTGCTCAGGGAGGGCGCGGCATGAATATCACGGCGCCGTTTAAGCAGGATGCCTTCGCCTTCGCCCATAAGCGTACGCCACGGGCAGAGCGTGCCAGTGCGGTAAATACCCTTGCGATGGCAGAAGATGGCACCATATTGGGCGATAATACCGACGGAATTGGAATGGTGCATGACATGCACAATCTCGGCTGGGAATTGCGCGATAAGCGTATTCTCATTCTCGGCGCGGGCGGTGCAGTGCGCGGGGTATTGCAGCCGCTACTGGAAGAGCATCCCGCGCAGCTAGTGATAGTTAATCGCACTCAAGCTAAGGCCGAAGAATTGGCGCAGTTGTTTCAAGATCTTGGCCATGTACAGGCCTGTGGCTATGACGGCTTGAGTGGTCAGTATGATTTGGTCATTAACGCCACTTCCGGTGGCTGGCAGGGCGAGTTGCCGCCGCTGCCGGATGACCTGCTTGCACATAATGCGTGCTGTTACGACATGATCTATGGCGCCGAGACAACACCGTTTTTAACCTGGGCGGAACAGCATGGTGCCAGCGCTTGGGCCGATGGTTTGGGAATGTTGGTTGGCCAAGCGGCAGAATCTTTCTATCTGTGGCGGCACATGCGCCCTGAAGTGGTGCCTGTCATTACCGCTATGCGTCGTCAGCTACAAGAGAAAAAATAAACGGGCGTTAAGGTAAAATTTTTATTGAGTATCAGTAAAGGCGGTGTATGTCATCACAACATACATCGCCTTTTTCTTTTTTGATTCGGTCAATTTCTTCTTCAATCATTTATTGTTTCACTGCGTTGCACAACAGCGACCTTGATTGAAATAAATGTGTATTTTTAGTCTGTTTTTTAACGTGGTAACGACAGCGCAGATAGTTTTTCAGTAGCCTGCTAGACTTTAATATCCATTGGCTCGATTAGCCTTTCTAATAATGTATAAATCAAATGCGCTAATATCCCATGAAAACACCGCTATTTAATCTTCACGATGTCATATTGTTATTAACCATTGCCGTAGCCTTATTGCTCGCGGTGTTTCAATGGTTGTTATCGAAACAAAAACCGCTGGCACATTATTTTTTGGGTGGCTTTTTTATCTGTATAGGCTTGGGCGCACTTGGCCGCTTACTGTTATGGAATGATTATATTCCGCTGCAGGGCTCGCTCATGGGTATGCTCTTGCCTTATTTACTTGGCCTTGAACAATTAGGCAAAGGCCCTCTGCTCTATTTTTATGTATTGGCGCTCACCGGCCGGCTCACATTTTCGACGAGACAATATCTACCCCATGTACTGCCATTTACGGCCTATTGTATTTTAGTGACGCTTGACGGTGTGGGTGCTAGCCAGATGCGTTTTATGCAGCTAGGGGATGATGCGGCTATTCGTCATTTGGTGTGGTTGTGGGATCTTTTAAAATATTTTCCTGCATTTTATGCGCTGGCTACTGTTGCCGTTGTGTTTCGGTATCAGGCGCAGCTTAAAAATTATTATTCCGATTATCAATTTCAGGGGCCACTCTGGCTCAAGGTGCTCACACTCGGCTTTGCACTTAATTGGCTCTGGTCGCTGTTGGTGCATGTGAGTAGCGAGCTATTTACGCAAAATATGACCGATAGCTTTGGTATTCTTGATAATTACCTGACATTCCTGTTGGTGAACGCGCTGTTCTTCCATAGCCTCGCTCATGCTCATCAGCTATTGGTGGCGCAGCAAGCGCCGGCTCAAACAGAAGATAAACATTCCAATAGCGCGCCAGACCCTAAAGAAAATAGCGCGTCGCCCGCGCCTGCACCGGAAGTGGTGGAAAAAATTCGCCAAGGCATGGAACAGCAGGAAATTTATTTACAGGCTAATTTAAATATCGAGGAGTTTGCGCGGCAAATTGGTGTGCACTATCGCGAGGTATCGAACATTATTAATAAACAGTTCAATACCAATTTTTATGAGTATGTTAATCAATATCGTGTGGCGCGCGCCAAGCTTATGCTGCGTGACCCGGTATATGCGCATATGACTATTTTGGATATTCTGCTTGAAAGTGGTTTTAATTCTAAGTCGTCGTTTAATCGTTTTTTCAAGCGCTATGTGGGCGTGTCGGCGGCAGAGTTTCGTAAACAGTCGTAACTAAGGTTTGAAACCTAGTTGTTTCGCTGTGTTGTTGTGTCGTTGCTATGGCGTAAAAAAGAGGGTAACAAATACAATTAGGCCGAGCGCAAATTTGCACTCGGCCTAATTGTTATTGAGGATTTTTTGTGACTAAAACGACGCTACTTAAATTTTAGTCAGTTTAATCCAGTCGATATTAAAGCCGCCGCTGTTGGCGTAAATCGCCAAATTCTGGCTGCCCGCATTCAAATAAATATTATGGGATATAACACTGTAGTTACCCCAACCACCGGTGTTAGGTACGCTGATTGTACCTAAGCCTACGCCATCTCTATCGAGTGTGAACTGCGCGGTATTGATCGCAGAGGCAACACGGTATTCAACTTTATAAGTGCCGGTTTGGGGAATATTGACATTGGTGTACTTAAACCACTCACCCGCATCTATGTAGCCGACAACGCCATTGGCCACAGTTACATTACCGCCTACCTGATTAAAACTTTCGGCTTCAATAAATACACTCGGCGCACTGCCGCTATTAACGGGTGGTGTAGTTCCGTCAACAGGTGGCGTGCCACCATAGCCAGTTTGTCCTTCGCGGGTGAGCGCGAGGATCAGAGTGCCATTTTTTACGACTACATTATTGGGTTCAAAATCCGCACGGTTTTCGTTGAAAGTCCAGTTGGCTTTACTCCAGCGGTTGGTGTCAAAGCTGTTGAAATCATCGCGCCAGCCAGTACCAAAGCTATTGCTGGATGCTACATAAGGTTGGTACTGAACATAATTTACGAATTGATACACCGGCAGTATGTTGTCATTCCAAGGACCAACCCATTCGGCAATATTGGCTGCCCAGAGGTTAAAGCGCAGGTCCTGTGGATTGGTTAAGTTGGTCACAAACTGGCCGCCATTAATGCGTCTAATCTGCGTGCCATCCACAAACCACGCAACGTAGTTGGGGGTCCATTCCAGCACATAGGTGTGGTAGGCATCACCGAGCGAGGTGGCGGCGGTATGCACGCCTTCGGTACGGGTGAGGTTGGGATTGGTGCCGATAATGACGTTGCTCTGCCATTGAGTGGCGTTGTTTTTGCCAAAGATCTCTATATCAATCTCCTCCCAAAAAGTGCCCGCTTGCTCAGAGCCATTTTTGTAAGTGAAGAAAGTAGATAGCACGCCGCTGCCTTTGGCGACGCGCATGCGCATTTCATAGCGACCGTATTTGTAAGTTTGTTTGCTGTAAATTTCCGCGGCTTTATAGGGCTTGGCGTTTGCGCTGAGGCTGCAAATACCACCTAAACCAACGGCGAGGATGAGCCCCCATTGCATAATACGTTTGACGTTTTGCATAGCTGAGTACCTTATGATTATTGTCGACTCGGGTTACAGAGATCTAAGGGCTATCTCCTTGGGTCTATAGTTCTCAGTTTTGCGCGGTGCAGCGCCCCAGTTTGCGCAGATTGCTTAAGCTGGGGCCTATTTTAAGGTGGAATTGACGTCTATTTTAGCTTCCGGTGTTTTTACGGGAGGTGTCTGGCCGATCTAGGCGACACGAGCAGCAAACTCATCAGCAGGCTTAATAGGCCGAGGCTAAACACGCCGCCGCCGCCACTTTTTGCGGGTGTAGTCGTGCTGGCTGCACTGCTAGCTGGGCTGGAAAGAGTGGCTGTACTGGTGGCTGGCAGGCTCGCAGCAAGACTGCTCGCCGCCACGCTCTTGGGGGTAGAGCTTTGAACGCTAGAGCTTTGCGCACTGGAACTGAGAGCGGCTGAACTTGCTGTGCTGCTTGTATCTTTGGGCAGATCGCCGCTAAAGCCAGTGGCATTTTCAGCCGTAAGGGTCAACACCAATATGCCCTCTTTTACGAGCGCATTTTCAGGGGCGAAATCAACGCGGTTGCCGTCAAAGGTCCAGTTAGCTTTGCTCCAGCGGGTGCTGTCAAAGCTATTAAAATCATCGCGCCAACCTGTGCCGAAGCTTTTGGTGGTGGCGTTATAGGGCTGGTAGATGAAGTAATCCACAAATTGATAAACGGGCAGTGCGGCTGGCTCCCAAGCGCCGGCCCAACTGACTGACTCCGATGCCCAGATATTAAAACGCAGCGATTCAGCATTGGCGAGGCTAGTCACGGTGCTACCGCCTTCAATGCGGCGCACTTCTTTGCCGTCTAACAACCAAGAGACATAGTTGGGCGTCCATTCCAACACGTAGATATGATAGGCATCGCCGAGCGAGGTGTCGGCACTGTGCACCGCATCGCTCATCAATGTAGGGCGCTGGCTGCCGAGAATAATATTGCTCTGCCACTGGGTCGCATTGTTTTTACCAAAAACCTCAATATCGATTTCCTCCCAAAAGGTGTTACCTACCTCCGACCCATTCTTGTAAGTAAAAAAGGTAGAGAGCACGCCGCTGGCTTTGGCCACGCGCATACGCATCTCAAAGCGCCCATAAAGATAGCTTTGGTTGGAGTAGATTTCGGCACCTTTATAGGGTTTGGCCCAAAGGTTGGGGCTGATCAAAAGTGCGGCTAATACTGCCGTGAGGGCGAGCAGTCGCTGCGCTGCGCGAGAGGATGTGAACATAGTGAGTACTCTTATTGATATTTGAAGATGCTGAAGTGGTGCTTGTTTTGTATCTTCTGCCATAGTCACTATTTCCTAGGGTAGCGTCGCCCCAGTTTACGCAAATTGCGGCTTTTGACGCCTAATCTACAGATTAAGCGGGCATGATGAGTATCGACAATATCGCCAGCAGTGCTCAAGTTTGCAAATTAAGGCGTCATAGCCTGGCCCTATACATTTGTTTACTTCACTCTTGGCGACAAGCCCCTTATAGTCTGCAGGTTTGCGCCATTTGGCAGATGAATCTACCTAAGCGGCGCGCTTCACCCCGCACTATGAACGTTGGATATAGACATGATCGATGTGGAATGGATCTTAATTGAGCTCAACAAAGGCGCTGCATCTTGGAATAAGTGGCGCAAGGGGTTTACCCCGCAGGAATTGATTCTAGACGGATTGCAGTTGAGCAATATGAATTTGGATGGTTTTGATTTTTCCAAACTGTCACTGCGCAATGCCTGCTTTCGCCACTGCAGCCTGCGCCAGGCGGATCTCATTTCCGCGAATTTGGAAGGCGCCTTTATGGGGAATAATGATTTCACCCAGGCTAAGCTCATCGCCGCGCGCCTCATTGATTGCGACTTGAGCGGCTCTATTCTGCAAGGCGCCAATCTGCTTACGGTGGTCACCCGCAATACCAAATTAGAAGATATCAATTTTAAGGGCATCGACATGACCGGCTTGGTGTTGCGCAATATCTCGCTTGCGCGCAGCCAGCTCAGCGGTCAATCACTGGCTCATCTGGATTTTAGTAACAGTAACCTTGAAGGCGTGAATTTCACTGGTGCCAATTTGACGGGCGCCATATTTAATGGCTGCCGGCTGGCCGGTGCGCGCCTGCATAATGCTAAGTTAACTGGCGCGAGTTTTAAACAGGCGAATCTTAGTAGTGCCAATCTTAGCGGTGCAGATGCGACTAAAACTGACTTCAGCGGCGCGCATCTCACCAATATCGACCTGCGCGGCGCCACCATCATCCAGAGTAAATTTACACGTGCGGAAATTACCGGCGCTAAGTTGTGGAATGTTCAAACTAGCCAGTGGCGCCTCGTGGGTATTCAGTGTGAATACGCGTTTTGGGATGAGGCGGGCAAAGAGCGCACTGTGTATTTACCCCATGAGTTTGAGCGCATTTTCGCCGAGGCCTTGAGCATTGAGTTGCGCTACCCTTACCGGTTGTCGGACCATGAATTGGCGACGCTCCCCATTTTTATCGAGCACCTTGCAGCGGTGCATTGGGGCATTATTTTGCGCCTTAAAAGTATTAGCGATGTTGCCGGCGGCGCTCTGGTGAAAATTGCCGTGGAAGAAATTGGCACCCACAACCCCAGCGAGTTAAAACAGGCGCTGCAAGTTGAGGCTGAGCGTATTCAGTTAGCGCAGCTTATGTTGCGCTCCAATACCCAAATGCACTTGCAGCTCAAAGAAAAAATTGGGGCGATACGCGAAGAGTTTTGGCCGCGTTTATTGGAGTTGGCGGTAGATCATGAAAAAGACCAAACCCGCAACCTCACCATTCTGTTTATGGATTTAAAAGGCTTTTCCACCTGGACGGATGCGGAGCTTTCCGAAAAGCTCTCACTGTTTCGCGGTTTAGTTAAGCCTGTGCTCAATAAGTGGGGCGCGGATCATCCCAATATGGAAGGCGATTCATTGCGCGTCACCTTTAAAAATGCCACGGCGGGTTTGTCCTGCGCGTGCATGCTCCGCGACGTACTTAACGCAGCGGATTTTCAATTGCGCATTGGCGTAGAGCTGGGTGAAGTGCAGGTCGTCCACAATGAAATCACCAATGTACCTGACTTAGAAGGCACAGCTGTGAGCATGGCTGCGCGTATGGAAGCGGCAGCCGAGCCAGGTGAAGTACTAGTGAGCCATCGTGTGCGTCATTATGCTGAGCGCAGCAATCTGTTTAATTTCATGCCGCGCAGTGTCGCCCTTAAAAAAGGTATAGGGACTTTGGAGCCGGGAGAACTGGTCGAGTGTTTTGCGGTGGACCATCTGGCTAATCGGGAAATGTAATGCGCACTGATGGTAGGTGTGCAGAGTGTAAATACTGCTAGCAGGTTGTTGGAGAATTATCTGTGTTGGCGCTGTGTTCAAAAACAGGCTGAAGTTTAGGTTCAATCACTCGCAATTGTAGTTTGATTTTTTTTGCATACTGCTAGGTGTGGTGGGCTCGTTTAGGTTTCGCGCGCTGCGCATTTTTTTTGTCGCTCAGTTTTTTGGGAATCGCTCAGTAAGATGCAGTTTTTCTGGCAAGGGCTGTGCTTGTTGAGTGTACTGTTTTACTGCCGTTTCCCCTCACGCCTCTTCATGAGTCCCTCTCTACTATGCGTTTAATATTACTTACCTGCGCCGCCCTGTTGGCCTTTGCGGGCAACTCAGTGCTCTGCCGTTTGGCGCTGCGCGAAACCAGTCTAGACGCCGCGAGTTTTACCAGCTTGCGTATAGTCTCTGGTGCCTTGGTGTTATGGCTAATCGTTTGGGTGCGCCATCTTGTCGCGGGTGCAGCTAGGTTCGATACACAGGTATTCAAGGCGGGAAGTTGGTGGTCGGCCATAGCGCTGTTTGTGTATGCCGCAGGCTTTTCATTTGCCTATATAGAATTGCCCACCGCAGCGGGCGCCTTAATTTTATTTGGCTGTGTGCAGGCCACTATGATTGGTTACGACCTGTGGTGCGGTGCGCGTTTGGTGTGGCTGCAAATACTGGGGTTAATATTGGCGCTAGTGGGCTTGGTTATTTTATTGGTGCCATCTGCAGACTTGACGACTTTATTTCAGTTTGGGGGATCTCAATCTTCTGCGCAGATTTCCGCAGCAGCTGCGGGCACGCAGCACTCGCTGAATAGTTCGCTCTTGATGGTGGCCGCAGGTATTGCTTGGGGGGTCTATTCACTTTATGGGAGGCAACTTGGCAAGCAGGGTAAGACTGCTAGGGATCCAACCTTGGTTACGGCAGGCAATTTCTTACGTGCAATTCCCTTTGCTCTTTGCCTAAGTTTTTACTATTTAGCGCAGGCTCGTTTTGATGAGCTGGGTTGGGTTTATGCCATTTTATCGGGTGCAATTACCTCGGGCCTTGGCTATGCACTTTGGTACAGCGCACTGCCGAGTTTATCGGCGACGCAAGCGGCTAGTTTGCAACTCACCGTTCCCATGTTAGCGGCCTTGGGCGGCGTGTTATTTTTGGGCGAGTTGATGAGCCTGCAATTGCTGCTCGCGTCCTGCGCTATTTTAGGTGGTGTCGGTTTGGTTTTGTGGCGACCTAAGGCGCGCTAGTCTGACATTCACTTTTTGAGTGCATCGCTGTGGTTTATCTCTCGCTATTTTTGACGGCTTTTATCGCCGCCACACTTTTCCCTTTGTCGTCAGAGGCCTTGCTGGCAACGCTTATTTATCAAGGCTACGGGCTTTGGCTGCTTTGGTTGGCCGCAACCAGCGGTAATATTCTGGGTTCCTGCGTGAATTGGTATCTAGGGCGGCAACTGCTGCGCTGGCAAGATCGCGCCTGGTTTCCCATTAAGCCCGCTGCTTTAGCGCGCGCCCAAGATCATTTTCTGCGTTACGGTAAGGTGTCATTACTCTTCGCGTGGCTGCCCATTGTGGGCGATCCACTCACACTATTAGCGGGTGTTATGCGCGTGCACTTTGGTTTGTTTTTACTCTTGGTCGGCCTGGGCAAGGCGCTGCGTTATGGGGTGATTATTGCTCTGGCGGCCAAGCTGTTGCCTGCGTCATAGAATTAAAGCCAATTCACCAGTGCACAGGCCTGGGCAAACCAATTGAGCGCTTTGCCTTGATCGCTTTTGCGCCATGCCATGTAGAGCGGCACGCGCGGGCGCAACACGCTGCAGTCCAGCGCGATAAGCTCTCCCTGAGCCAGCTCCTGTTTAATGAGATGCTTAGGCACAAACCCCACACCTACCCCCATTTTTTGCGCGAGTATCTTGGCCTGGGCATCGGCCACGCGAATAATTTGGCGGCTCTCTAATAAACCCGATGAACGCCCTGGGCTGCTCATGGAGGAGTCGGCGACGACTATGGTGGGAAAAGCTTGAATTGCGGCGGCATCTACCGGCCCCTGATGAAAACGTAGAGGGTGTTTGGGCGCGACGGCAAACACAAACTCAACCTCGCCCATAGGGCGAACTTCTAGTAACCCCTTGGGTAATTCTCCCGCTGCACCGAGTGCCAAATCACAGCGTTCATTGAGCAGTGCATCCCAAGTGCCCCCTAAGACTTCTTCGCTAATGCTAATGGCAACCCGTTTATCAAGTTGATTGAAACTGTGAATCTGGGTGAGCAGCGGGGCCAGCGGCAAAATAGTGTCCTTGGCAATGCGCAATTGTGTTTCCCAGCCAGACTCCAATTGCTGTACCGCTTCCTCTAGCGCACTTGCGGCCTGCAGCAGGCTGCGCCCTTGCTCCAACAATAAGCGGCCAGCGGCGGTGAGTTGTGCTCGTTGTTTGCTCCGATCAAAAAGATTGATCTCAAGATCAGATTCTAACTTTTGGATAGTGTAAGAAAGCGCCGAGGGCACCTTGAACAGAGCTTCCGCCGCTGCCCCAAAACTGCTTTTTCGGTCAATCGTATCAAGCACTCTAAGGGCTTCAAGGGTGATGGCGTGATGCATAACAGCTCCTTTCTTGTTAGTTCAAATAATTTGAACTAACGGCTCAAAATCTTCCGCTTTTTTAGCGGCGACTACAAGCCTAAAGTGACCAACAAGTGAGGCGCAGCGCGAAAGCACAGCGCCCAACTAACCCATCCACCTTGTCTTTATCATTTTTAGGAGTTGATCATGAGTATTATCAAACAGGTTTTTCGCACCTCTAACAGTTTTTCACCTTTGGCGCTGCGCTTGCCTTTGGGCATTATCTTCGCCGCCCACGGCGCGCAAAAATTGTTTGGCTGGTTTGGTGGTTACGGCCTTGAAGGTACCGGTCAGTGGATGGCGTCTATAGGTTTAGAACCGGGTGTTTTGTTGGCGGCGCTGTCAGGTTCGGCGGAGTTTTTTGGCGGTTTATTGTTGGTTCTCGGTTTGCTGACGCGCCCTGCGGCGCTGGTGCTGGCAGTAACTATGGTGGTCGCGATACTGTCGGTGCACATCAACAATGGTTTGTTTATGAGTAACAACGGTTACGAGTTTGGTTTGGCGCTGTTAGCGGGTGCAGTATCGCTGCTGATTTCCGGTGCGGGTCGCATCAGTATCGATAGTCGTATCGCCCATTAATAGAAGAAGTAATCGTCCCCCTAAACCCAATAGTTAAAGGCGGCCGCGCGCCGCCAGCGAGGTACTTATGATTAGCATCAGAAAAGCAAACCAACGCGGCGGTGCCGATTTTGGCTGGTTAAAGAGCAAACATACTTTTTCGTTCGGCAGTTACTACGATGAAGCGCAAATGGGCTTCTCCGCCCTGCGCGTGATCAACGACGATCGCGTGGCACCCGACACGGGTTTTGATACTCACGGCCATCGCGACATGGAAATTATTAGCTATGTGCTGGAAGGTGAAATTGCCCACAAAGACAGTCAAGGTAATGTAGCGACCTTACCGCCCGGAGAGTTTCAGTTAATGTCGGCAGGTAGCGGCATTCGCCACAGCGAATTTAACCCATCGCCTACTAAACCACTGCACTTTTTACAAATTTGGATTCAGCCTAATGTTTACGGACGCACGCCGGGCTATCAACAAAAAGCCTTTGGCAACGAACAAGGCTTAACGCTTGTCGCCAGCCCCAATGGCAAAGACGGCAGTTTGGATATAAAACAAGATGCCAATTTATATCAATTATTTTTAGCCGCAGGTAAAACGCTCGACTACAGCACCAAGCTGCATCGCAAAACCTATGTGCATTTAATTGCGGGCGAATTGCAGCTAAACGGCGAAACACTCAAGCCGGGCGATGGCGCCAAGTTGGAAAAGCTCAGTAGCATAATGTTTAAAGCACAGGCGAATGTGCAGGCGCTGGTGTTTGATTTACCTTAGTGTGAAGTGTGGTTTTTGGTGGTGATTAATATTCACTATAAAAAGGCCTTTGCGTGGAGACTACATGCAAAGGCCTTTTTTTGTGCCATCGCTTTTTAGGGGCGCTAGATCCTCCTATGGAATAAGTTTTGGATTTGACGTAGAGTCGGTCTGTTATTAGAGTCTTGAGGTATTAAAGCGTTGAAGTGTTAGGGAGGTTAGGTCTTTATGAGTCAATATGTAAATTCACATTTCAATATAAAAATTGACTTCCCCGAAACTTGGCGGTTTCGTTTTTGGGGTAATAGAACCAGTAAATTAGAATTTCCTGAGCGGCATCAGGCTTTTGATGAGGATATGCCATCGGAGTTAAATGAAGACAAAGTGCTGTTGACTGCGCTCTCAACTGTACGTAGGAATTCTTTGTCAGGAACTTGCTTCTATATTATTGCGCTATATCGCCCAGATGGTTTTTCATTAAAAACATTTAGAACCGAAATTGACGGTTTTATAAAAGTAGAATTTCTGTCGTACTTTACTGCAGGGGTTGAAATACAGACACTGTACATGGAGGAGCAGGGAGATGGGTATATTTGGTACTCAAAATACTACTCCTGGCAACACAGCGAAAATATTTGGCTTTTTTGCATCACTCGGAGTGATGCGGTAGAGGGATATGAAGAGGTTCAAAAAATCGTAAGGCAAATAAAAGAAATTCAGTAATTAGGTTTATTGCTAGGTAATTTCGAATAATAAGTGCAATTGGCTAAAGGTTCTTGCGGCCCGAGTGCGGTGGTGTCTAAATCAGTTTTTTCGGTTTTATTCAATAAAAATTTATATGGAGATAGTGATGGCTGACGAAGTGAATTGTAAAAAATGCGATAGTTTGATTTCAAAAAATGCGCACTATTGCCCGCATTGTAAAAGTGCTCAAAATACTAAGGCGATGCTCAAGCAATACATACCCTTAATTGTTATTTTTACGGCGATATTTTCGTTCACTATGTTGTTTTCGTCTGGGAACAAAAATAAGCAGTATACGCCTCCGCCTAGCTTTAGCGTGCATACCAAAGACGTTGTTGTGACCTCGTCAGAAATGAGCTTTAGCGAGTGTGGCGAGTGCAAGAGTAAATTTAATGCTGTGGTTATTGGCATTATTAAAAACAATACGGACTATTCTTGGGAAAGCTTTAAAATCGAGGTGCGGTTTTACAATAAAGAGGGTGTCATGATCGATACCATGTCAGATACTGCTTATGGCGTTGCGGTATTGCCGAATGGTGAAGTTAGTTTTCGCGTTATGGCGCGCGCAGCAAAACCAGTCGAAGAGTATTTTTCACAAAAGGTCTTCTTGAATTCTGCAAGCTATGTGTCTGACTATTATTAACGTTATTTAAGGTTGTGCATTGTCTTTCCGTGGTTGCGGCACTTTCATCTAGGAGGTTGCTGATGTTGAGGCTTCTCAACCGACTGTTTTCCTAATGGGCAGGAGATAGATATAGGGCTACCCGCTCAGAGTAAGCTATGTATTAAACAAACAGCCAAATCTCTCAAGGGGTTTGGCTGTTTGTTTTTAAGTGTTGTGAACATGATTTTCTGGCGTGACTAAGGTGCTGAAGAACTGCTGGCCTTGGGCTATTTAGGTGATATTGCGGTGGGCTGGTTGTTTGTGCCCTGTGTTTGTATTAGATGAAAAATCATGCTGCACAGATTTTATCCTGCTTGGTACTTGCTCTGTTACCCCTCCGCTTGCTTGTTGTAGGTCGTGATGCTTTTCTCGCGTTTATTTTGTTTTATTCCGTCGTGAAAATTAATGCGTCAGATCTCGCTCGTTTTTTAATAAAATGAGACCTAGTAGATGCCCAGTTTAGGGTTGAGCCTGAATATGGGACGACTTGATGGTGGTGAACCTTGATGATGATTGTGCTGGGTGCAGTCTTTTACCCTTCTTACTAAGGCTTACACAGTGGCGCTATGGCGTCACTCCTTTTAGGGGGTAGAGACATGAGTTCGGAAAAACTAGCTCAATAACATAGTTGCTCCCAGCACTAATAATCAATAACAACCATTGGGTCACTATTATGAAAAGATTCAACAGAGTTCTGCTGTTGCTGGGGGCTATGGGTTTTGCCCAGGGCGGCCAAGCGACAATTCTCAACTACGGCGCGGGCAATATTAGCGACACTATCAATACTGCTGGCTGGAAGTGTACGGTCGATCACGGCAACTGGATCCACAATGCCGGCGTGGTTAAGCCCGGCGTGAGCAGTTGTAATCCCATAGGCGCGCCTACCGCCATCAACCCGCAAATCGTAGCACCGGCGAACAC
Organism: Cellvibrio sp. 25HG11W-0; assembly: GCF_057815475.1. Lineage (NCBI taxonomy): Bacteria > Pseudomonadati > Pseudomonadota > Gammaproteobacteria > Cellvibrionales > Cellvibrionaceae > Cellvibrio > Cellvibrio sp. 25HG11W-0. Next base: position 4,569,943 of record NZ_CM174230.1, on the reverse strand, counting down.
CAAACCGACTATGACGCACCGCTGGTGGGGTTCCATTCCCTTTATGGGGGAGATGAAAGTTGGCGCCTCAACGGATTCTGGCTATATCACCCCCGACCCGCTCACCGCCCGCATTACTGACCGCGGTGTGCGCATTATGGGTATCCCCGGCGGCCTGCGCGCCGGTACTAATGACACCATTTATTCAATTCCCGATCCTTTTAGCGAAGTGTTTGACGGCATAGCCGTGGGCAATTCTGCCTACAGTAATCTCGATGCCTTCCTTAAGGATTACAGCGACGGCTCTGTGACAGTGCAGTGGAAAAGTGGCGCTACGGCGGTGATGGAGGCGACCTTTGTGCACGGCTCGCCCTATGTGTATTTCACCGCGCTGCAAGGCGATTTGGTGGTGCGCACGCGCTCGGCCGATGGCGGCGAGAAGGGCATATTTCACCAAAGTGGCAATAACCTAGGGGTCTGGACCGAGGTGGCGGGCAATCGCAATACCTTCTTAATTGTCGGCCATGACGCCACCACCTTCACTGGCGTAAACACCAATAGCATTGGGGTTAACAACGGCACCAAGCGTATGACGGTAGCCTGGTTGCCGCAGCTAACAGGCACGCCTTCGGCGGCGATGATTAGCCAATTTGCCCAGTACGCGACCCAGCGGGTGGACAAGGTCAACATTAACTATGCAGTGGATCGGGCGACCAACAAGGTCACGGTCAGTCATCAATATCAATTTGGCGGCGCGCCGGTTACGACCCTGGCGGGTATGTTGCCCCTGCATTGGAAAAACTCTAATCAAGCCGTCACCAGTTACAAGGTGCGCTCGGCGCGTGGGGTGACTAAGTTTGCGGCGACTAATGGCTTTAGTTACACCATTCCCTATGTGGGGGTGCTGCCTTACTTCCCGGAAAATATTGGCGACTACAATGCGACGCAATTGCGCGCCTTGGTCACTGAGTTTGTCAGCCAAGGCACGGCTAAATGGAATACCGCGACCGATACCTATTGGGCCGGTAAAAACTACGGCAAGGTCGCGGAGCTGGCGGCGATTGCGCGCTCTATAGGCATGACCACCGAGGCCAATCAGATGATTGCCTGGCTCAAAGCCGAGTTGCAGGATTGGTTTCGCGCCAACACTAATGGCAGCTTGGACACCAATAAGTATTTTGCCTACGACAGCAACTGGAGCACGCTGCTGGGGTTTGATGAATCCTTTGGCTCGCAACAGCAATTGAACGATCACCACTTTCACTACGGCTATTTCGTGCGCGCCGCCGCTGAGATTTGCCGCGTGGATGCCGCCTGGTGTGGCACTAGCCAATACGGCCCCATGGTGGAATTGCTGATTCGCGATTACGCCGCTGGCCGCGACGACGCCATGTTCCCCTATGCGCGCAATTTTGATCCGGCCTATGGTTTTTCCTGGGCCTCGGGTCACGCCAATTTTGTGCTGGGCAATAACAACGAATCAACCTCTGAGGCGGCCAATGCTTATGGCGCAATCGTGCTCTACGGCATGATCACCGGCAACAATGCCATCACCGAACGCGGCATGTATCTGCACGCATCTTCCACCGCAACCTATTGGGAATACTGGAACAATATCGACCGCTACAAGGGTTTAGGCGGCGATTACGATAACTTTGCCGCAGGCTACACCAAACCCACCACCTCGATTATTTGGGGCAATGGCCATGTGTTTTCCACCTGGTTTAGCGGAGCCTACGCGCACATTTTGGGTATTCAAGGTTTGCCCCTGAGCCCGCTGGTGCTGCATATCGGTCAGCATGCAGACTACCTCACCACTTACGTTAACTTGGGTTTAAGTGAATCCACCAACGGCAAACCTTCGGGCCTACCCAATGGCCAGTGGCGCGATGTTTGGTGGAATATTTGGTCCATGACCGATGGCCAAGCGGCGGTGGATGACATGCTCGCCTTTGGTGTGAACAACCTAATACCGGAGGAGGGCGAAACCAAAGCTCACACCTATCACTGGGTCTACACCCTTAAGCAATTGGGGCATTTAGCGACTGGCACCGGCGCTTTAACCGCTAACCATCCCGCGGCCGTAGCCTTTAATAAGAACGGCATAATGACCTACATCGCCTACAACTTTGGCTGCTCGGCGCTCAATGTGGCCTATTCCGATGGCACCAACTTCTCGGTTCCGGCTAAGGGCTATGCGCTAATGCGCACTGGGCAAGCGGTTGTTGCCAATGGTGCGGGTTGTAGTGGTGCGAGTAGTTCTGCAGTGAGCTCCGTGGCCCCCAGCAGTGTCGCCTCTTCGCCTAAGTCATCGGTAGCGCCGAGTTCGGTGGCCAGTTCCGTTGCAGCTACGCCCTATGGTTATACCGTGATAAGTGCCAACAGTGTGCGTTTCCATGCGAACGCCGCAGCCTGGGCGGATATTCACTACACCCTCAATGGCGGGCCTCAGCAGAATATTCGCATGACCCATAATGCGGATAACTCCAATAGCTACAGCTTGGGCAATATTCCCAGCGGCGCCGTAGTGCGTTACTTCTTCACCATTGCCCAGGGGGCGGGTGCAATGGATACGGCTTGGGCGCAATTTACTTGTTGCTCGGGCGCGGGGACGAGTAGTGCGCCCGCAAGCAGTGTTGCTGCTAGTAGTACGCCAGCGAGCAGCAAGCCAGCGAGCAGTTCAGCGCCAGCTTTTAGCCAGCTTGTGCAGGCTGAGTCTTTTACCGCGATGAATGGCGTACAGACCAGCACCACCAGCGATACTGGTGGCGGTCAGTATGTGGGTTGGATAGATGCGGGCGATTGGATGGCCTACGCCAACATTACTGTTCCGACTAGCGGCAGCTATAAGATTGAATACCGTGTAGCAAGTCCATCGGGTGCGACTTTTTCGTCGGACTTGAATGCAGGTTCAATTCAATTGGGCAGCATTAGCGTGGGCGCCACCGGTGGCTGGCAGAATTGGACAACTGTCACCCAAACCGTGACGCTGAATGCAGGTACTTTTAGTTTTGGTATTTTTGCGCAGCAGGGCGGTTGGAATATCAATTGGTTCCGCATTACTAAGCTCTAGCGCTTAGCCTGAAACCTAAGCCCCGCCAGAGTAATTTTTGGCGGGGCTTTTTTTTACGGGTTCTGTTTTTATAGGCGCTGTTTTTTTATAAGTGCAGTTTTGTTTGCGTTGATGTACTACAGAATTAAGCCGCCACTACGCTTAGGTGTAAAACCTCGGCAAAGCCTTCGAGCCTTGCTGCTAATTTATCGCCCACTTGCACTGGCCCAACGCCTGCTGGGGTGCCGGTAAATATCAAATCGCCTTCATTAAGCTGCACATAGCGCGAAACTTCGGCGATCAAATCGGGAATCGCCCAGACCATGTCGCGCCAGTTGCCGCGCTGCACCTGAGTGCCGTTGTTGGTGAGTATTAAGTCGCCGAATTGTTCTAAGTCTGCGTAAGTGCCCGTGTGCAGTGCGGTGCAGGGTGCAGAGCCGTCAAAGCCTTTGGCCAGCTCCCAGGGGCGACCCAACTGCTTGGCTTGTTTTTGAATATCGCGACAGGTCATGTCCAAGCCCACGCCAAAGCCGCACACATAGCTTGCGGCATCTTCTTTCGCAATCGCCTTGCCGCTTTTGCCCAGGGCAATCACCAATTCAATTTCGTATTCCACCTGTTGCGAAAATGCGGGGTATACGAAATCGCAGTTATTTTGCGCCAGCGCGCTTTGCGGTTTAAAAAAGAAAAACGGCGGCTCGCGCTCGGGGTCGTGGCCCATTTCGCGCGCGTGCTCGGCGTAGTTGCGGCCAATACAAATAATTTTATTCACGGCAAAGCTGGTGTGTTCACCGCTGTGGTTTATGAGGGGTAATGCGTAGCTGAGGCTCATACGGCGGCTTCCTGTTCGGCGATATAGGTGTCTTTTAGTTTCACGTAATTATTGGCGGAGTATTGAAAAAAGCTGCGCTCGCTGTCTTTGAGCGGGCGAATTTGCTTGCAGGGCGAGCCCATATACATAAAGCCACTTTCGAGGCGCTTGCCCGGTGGCACCAGCGTGCCCGCACCTATAACCACCTCGTCTTCTACTATGGCGCCGTCGAGAATGGTGGAGCCAATACCTACCAATACGCGGTTGCCAATGCTGCAGCCGTGAAGGCATGCCGAGTGCCCAATAGTGACATCATCGCCAATAATAAGCGGGTGGCCGGCGGGGTTGTAGTCGCTGGCGTGAGTGATATGCAGCACTGAGCCATCTTGCACGCTGGTGCGCGCGCCTATGCGAATGCGGTGCATGTCGCCTCGAATAACAACGCAGGGCCAGACGGAAGCATCATCGCCCAACTCGACATCGCCAATCACAACGGCGGCGGGGTCGACAAATACCCGTGCGCCTAAACGCGGGCTGTGATCTTGGTAACATCTAATAGCGCCTATAGCTTTTTTCATGGAATTTCCTCAGGGTTAATCGGTGTATGATACGTCAAACTTTGGCATATATTTCCGAGGACCTTGCCTTGGCGTTTTATTTATCAGGAGTTGTAAATGAGTAACCCCCTGTTGGAACAGCATCTATTACCCCCATTTTCCAGTATTCGCGCGGAGCATGTTGAGCCCGCTATTAGCCAGTTGGTTGCAGAAGGCCGCCAACAGTTGCAAGCATTGCTCGCCGACTTGCCACAACCTAGTTGGAATAATTTAGTGGCACCGCTCGAGGCAGAAAGCGACAAGTTGGATCAAGCTTGGGCGCCGGTGAGCCATTTGAATTCGGTCGCAAATAATGAATCCCTGCGTCAAACCTATACGGCAAGCGTTGCCTTGCTCACTGAATATTCAACCGAGTTTAGTCAAAATGAAGAGCTATATCGCGCCTATCAAGCACTCGCGGATAGTGCTGAATATACCGGCTTAAGTCAGGCGCAAAAACAAACCATCGACAATGCCTTGCGCGATTTTCGTTTGGGCGGTGTAGCGCTCAATGCCAAAGATAAAAAGCGTTTTGGTGCGATTCAAAAACGTTTGTCGGAACTCTCGACCCAGTTTGCCAATCAGCTGCTTGATGCTACTCAAGCTTGGCATAAGCACTTTACTTCTGCGGCTGACTTGGCGGGTTTGCCAGAGTCGGCTTTGGCGCAAGCTGCACAAGCTGCCGCGCAAAAGAAACTTGAGGGCTATGTAATTACCTTGGATTTCCCCTCCTACTATGCGGTGATTATGTATGCCGATAACCGCGCCCTGCGCGAGGAAATCTATCGCGCTTATGTGACTCGCGCCTCGGCCGAGGCGATTAAGTTTGATGGCAGCTCCGCTGCCGAGTTTGATAATACGGCCATCATTGCTGAAACCTTGGCGCTGCGTCACGAGTTGGCGCAGCTGTTGGGTTTTGCTAGCTATGCAGAGCGCTCACTGGCAAGCAAAATGGCTGAGTCGAGTGCGCAAGTCTTGGCATTTTTGGACGAGTTAGGGCGCAAGTCAAAACCCTATGCCGAGCGCGATTTTGCCGAGTTGTGCGCCTATGCCCAAAGCCAAGGCTGTGCAGATTTACAAAGCTGGGATGTCACCTACTTCAGCGAAAAATTGCGCGTCGCCAAATATTCCGTATCGCAAGAAGAGCTACGTCCTTATTTTCCCGTCGAAAAAGTAATCGCTGGCATGTTTGAGGTGGTAAAACGGCTGTTTGGGATAGAAGTGAAACAAGTTAAGGCGTTTGATACCTACCATCCTGACGTACGTTTTTATCAAGTGTTTAAAGCGGGTGTACAGCAGGCGAGTTTCTATTTGGATTTGTTTGCGCGCGAGCACAAAAAAGGTGGCGCTTGGATGGCAGATTGTCGTGTGCGCCGCAAAACACCCACCGGTGTTCAGCTGCCTGTCGCGTTCTTAACCTGCAATTTTACGCCGCCCGTTGGCGCTACGCCTTCGCTGTTAACCCATGATGAGGTCACCACCTTGTTTCATGAGTTTGGCCACGGCTTGCATCACATGCTCACCCAAATTGATGTGGCGGCAGTAAGCGGTATTAATGGTGTGGCCTGGGATGCAGTCGAACTACCCAGTCAATTTATGGAAAACTGGTGTTGGGAGCCGGAGGCGATTCCGCTCATCTCAGGGCATTACCAAACTGGCGAACCCTTGCCTCAAGCCCTGTTGGATAAAATGCTAGCTGCGAAAAATTTCCAGTCGGGCCTGCAAATGATTCGCCAAATAGAGTTTTCGCTGTTCGACTTTCGTCTGCACGCTGAGTACAACCCTAAGGCGCCAAAATCTGCCCAAGCAGTAATCAATGAGATTCGTGCACAGGTGGCGGTAATGACGCCGCCAGCCTTCAATCGCTTTGAAAACAGCTTTAGCCATATTTTTGCCGGTGGTTATGCCGCTGGATATTACAGCTATAAATGGGCAGAGGTGCTCTCGGCTGATGCCTACTCGCGCTTTGAAGAGGAAGGTATTTTTAATGCGTCTACGGGTGAAAGCTTCCTGCAAGAGATTTTGCAGCAAGGCGGCAGTAAGGCACCTATGGAGCTATTCAAACAATTTCGTGGGCGCGAGCCGCAGATTGATGCGTTGTTGCGTCACTCTGGTTTTGAGGAGGTTGCTTAATGGCCTATAGCAGTAAGCGTCGATTTGTCGCGGGCGCCGTATGCCCGCGCTGTTCAGAAATGGACAAGCTGGTTGTCTACTCGGAAGAGGGGAAGGATTTTCGTGAATGTGTCGCCTGTGACTATAAAGAAGAGATGCACTTTAAGCCTATTGCACGCGAATTAGAGACGCGGGTGAATATCAGTGATCAAGAAAAGAACAGTCAATTGCAGGTGATAAATATTTTACCCTTCAAAACGGAGTCTAAGGATTAAGCACTACTATTATTGAGCTAGAAGCAAGCATGTCCCTCGCGGATTCCTTGCTTTTATTTTTATCTAACTACCTGTAATCACTGACTTTTTACACATTTTTAAATATGTCAGACATCCTTCTCTCCTTTCACATATATCCATATAGACAATAAGGTTATAAATTATTGAGTGCTTATAGCAAATGGTTTCTCGTTGGTTCTCCGTTTGTTGTAGTCAAAATGCATATAACACACTAGTATTGGTGCGCAGCAGGTTTAGCATTTGCTGAGCACTCATAAATTATAGGCCTTTCAATTCGCTCAGCGTGCGATCTTAAGCTAGCCCGCTTAACTATAACTTTAATATTGTTTGGATTGTTTATTGCCTTGCGGTTGGTTTTTAGTGCTGCAAATACCTATTAGATTTAACTGCATCTGTTGCCTGGATGGTTGTAGTAGCTATTCACTTGTTACCACCAAAGTGATGACGGTTAACTCGCCTTACTGGTTACAAGAGGGAGTTGATTTGACGTTGTACCGGAATAAAACCTATAGATAAATAATCCGTATTAGGAGAGCTCCATGTATAAAACTATAAGCTTTAAAAAGAAGATATTAGCTACAGCTGTTGCCTCAATCGCAGCTGCTGGATTTAGCAGTGTTTCATTTGCTCAGGACGGCGTAGAAGAAGTAATGGTCACAGGCATTCGCGCGTCTATGGAGCGTGCGATGGACGTAAAACGTAATGCTGCCGGCGTGGTTGACGCCATTAGCGCAGAAGATATGGGCAAGTTCCCAGATACCAACCTCGCAGAGTCCTTACAGCGTATTACCGGGGTGTCGATTGATCGCTCTAACGGTGAAGGTTCACGTATTACCGTTCGCGGTTTTGGTCCTGAGTTTAATATGGTGACCTTGAACGGCAGAACACTGCCAACTGGTAGCGCCTACGGTGGTAGCTCGGGTGCTGACGCATCAACTCGTGGTGGTAATTCACGCGCGTTCGATTTTGCGAATCTTGCTTCTGAATCTGTTTCTGCGGTGGAAGTTTACAAAACGGGTAAAGCTGATGCCGCTGCTGGTGGTATTGGTGCATCAGTAAATATTAAGACCGCACGTCCTTTGGATAATGCAGGTTTCAAGGCATCTATTGGTGCTAAAGGGGTGATGGATACCACCAATCGTACCGGTAGCGATATAACGCCTGAAGCGTCTGGTTTAGTAAGCTGGTCTGATGACTCAGAAATGTTCGGTGTATCCTTAAGTGCAAGTTATCAAGAGCGTGACTCAGGTTATACCGGTGCTACCGTTAACGACTGGACGACTGCAGTGTGGGGTGGTGGCAGCAGCAATACCATCTATGATAATCCAGCGGATAGTGCAGTATTCGTAAACCCACCCGCGAAGGGCGATCTTTACTCTCGCCCCAATGATGTTCGTTATACCTTTGCTGATCAAGAGCGTGACCGTACCAATGCACAGTTGACTTTCCAATACCGTCCTATTGAAAATCTGACGGCTACTTTGGACTACACCTTCGCACAAAAAAATCAAACGGAACATCGTGGCGAAGTAACCACTTGGGTGCAAAATGGTTCAAATATAACCTCTGTAGAATTTGATGATTCTGCGATCAAGACCCCAAAAATAATTACTGAAAGCTACAGCGGCACTAAAGATGTTGGTTTTGCTCAGCAATATCGCTCGCAAGAAGATACTTTAGATTCAGTAGGTTTAAATGTTGATTGGGAAGTGAATGATCAATTGACATTAAACGTCGACTTTCATGATTCAAGCTTGGAAAGTTTGCCAACAGGGCCTGGGCATTCTGGGGAGATAGATGTCGGTGTTGGTGCTCCTGTCAAAACCGGCGCAAGCTGGGTGTTTAGTGGTCAAGATATACCAAGTTGGACTCATACATTAGATACTGCCAATTATGGTAATAAGAATGGAGTATTGGATGAGGGCGATATTAGTTCGTCTGTGATGCGCATTTGGTCAGTTGAACAAAGATCCGATGTTACTCAAGGGAAGATAGATGCCCATTGGAAGTTTGATGAAGGTCGTTTTGATTTTGGTATTGAGCGCCGTGAGATGGGTTCTAATACTATAAATTACAATGGTAACCAAAATCAGGTATTGGGTGGTTGGGGTGCTTCAGCGCCCGGCGAGTTCCCCGTCGGATCGTTTGAGTCTTTCAATGTGCCTGGAGAGTTTGACGATTACAGTACTGGAAATTCACCACAAATTGGTTACCGTGCTGATGCGCGTGAATTGGCTCAATTTCTGGTGGGTAAATACGTTATTGATTTAAAACCGGTACCACCATTTTTAAGCCCGGCTTATATAGGCGTGGAAGATACCCAGTATGTGGACATATATGGTGTAACTCATGTCCGTAATACGAAAAGCAATAATGATATTCAAGAAGATACAGATGCTCTCTACGTCCAGTTAGGCACTACCGGTCAGCTGGCAGGGCGCGATGTTGATGTGTTGGTAGGTTTACGCTATGAATCTACTAAACAGGTTTCATCAACAGACTCACCTCTGTTGGACCACTTCAGTTGGGAGTCAGATAATGACTTCAACCAAGCCTTCCCTGGGTCTGCTCCTACAATTTCAATTAAAAATAACTATGATGCGCTGCTTCCTAGTTTGGATCTGTCGCTTAAGTTGACTGATGATGTCGTAAGCAGATTTTCATACAGCAAAACTATTGCACGACCAGAGCTAGGTAATCTCGGTGCTGCTATAACTGGCTATGGTATCAATGGATCTACCTTGCTTGCAGGAACCTCCGTTAAAGCCAACGGAATCAATCCTCAGCTTGTACCATTAGAATCCAGTAACGTTGATGTGTCCGTAGAATGGTATTTTGATGATGCTAGCTATGTGTCAGCAGGGGTGTTTGAGAAACGAGTTCTCAACTTTGTTGGTACGGAGCAAGTAAAAGGTACTATCGGCGATGTTCGCGATCAAACAGCAGGGCCAAGAGCTCTGGCGGCTAAAGCTGCACTTGAGAGTATAAAAAAGCCGGTGGATAACGGTAATCTTTACGCCATGATGGCTATTTTACGAGATCCAACTACATACCCAGGTGGTGCTGCTGACTTCAAGGATGAATTGGTAGATTTGCTGGGTGAGAAATGTACTAATCCAGCTTGCTTTCTTGAGCCAGACAGCAGCGATCCTTTGATGCTGTTCACTATGAGCCGCCCAGTAAATAATCATGAAGCAAAACTTTATGGTGCCGAATTTGCTGGACAGCACTTCTTTGGTGACACTGGCTTTGGCATTATGGCCAACTACACCATCGTAAGAGGTGATGTGAAGTTTGATAACCTAGATCTTACTGCGAACCAATTTGCGTTGTTAGGTCTCAGCGATACTGCAAACTTAGTGTTGATGTATGAAGATTATGGTTTCGAAGCTCGACTTGCCTACAACTGGCGTGATGAGTTCTTGAATAGAACGGGTGCTGGCTCTAACAACCCTGGCTATGTTGAGGCTCACTCACAAATTGATGCTAACGTGACGTATCATGTCACTGACGATTTGGCTATTTCTTTCGAAGGTATTAACATTACTGGAGAAGATCGTCGCGAGCATGCTCGTAACAGTCAAATGATGTGGGGACTGGATGACCTAGGTGCTCGCTATCAGATAGGCGCACGTTACACCTTCTAAGTATTACTTAGCGGTTGTTTAAAATAAAAAGAGTCGCTTAGGCGGCTCTTTTTACATTTAACTCATATTTTTTTGTTTTTTGGTAGTATTTATATGCAAAAAATAGAAGTGTTAAACAATATTGCTCATGAGAATTTGCGAGTGAGCCCAATATTTTCGGCCGTGCTAGGTGATAATGTGGCTAGTACTTTCACCTATGTGACAGAATTTTCAGAGGTTCAAAAAGAATATCCAATATTGTGTCGCAAGAATAAAGATTCAGGAGAGTATCAAGCTATTGTATTCTTTGGGTTGCAAAAAGATGAAAATCTATTTTTGGTAAAAGAAGATTCAGCAAGCCAAAAATACTTGGGATGGAACGCCGATTATGTTCCGGCAGTTATGGCTCGAGGGCCTTTTTCAATTGGCATTCAACGTGAAACTGTTAATGGTTCTGAGATTCAAAATCCTATTGTGCACATCGATATGGCTCATCCCAAAGCGGCAAGTAAAGCAGGGTATGCATTGTTTCTGGAAGGCGGAGGGTATAGCTCGTACCTCAACCATATATCAAAGGTGCTCGACACTATCAATGATGGTATGTTTCTAACAAAGTTAATGTTTGATGCGTTTAGTAAGCATCAGTTGTTAGAGGATGTGGTTTTGGATATAGAATTTCAAAATCAGGATAAATTAAAAATCACTGGTTTTGAGACGATAAATGCCGATAGATTATCTCACTTAGATGGAAGTGCGCTTGAGGAACTTAATAAGTTAGGATTTCTTCAGGCAGCTTATTTTATTGTTGCATCTATGTCTAATATTAGAAAATTGATTGACTTGAAAAACCGCAAGTTATCAGCAGGAGATAAATGACTTTGAAAAAAACAAAGACTTTGCATGGGATTAATGCGCGTAATATTCCTAGAGAGATAATTAATTCTGCAGAGCCTGTTGTTCTTAAACAATTGGTTGGTGAATGGCCCGTCGTACAGGCAGGGCGGCTTTCTGACGAGAGGTCAATTGGGTATCTGAAGTCATTTTATAATGGAACTCCCACAATTGTTTGTAAGATTCCTGCGGGAAATAACGGAAGAATGTTTTACAGCGATGACTGCACCAAGCTTAATTATGAAAGTTTTAAAGGGCGTATTGATGAGACTTTGGATGCTATTTTTGATGGGATTCAAAAAATAAATGTTCCATCCTATTATATAGCATCGAACATTATCGACACGCATTTACCTGGATTTAGAAGAGAAAATGATCTTCTAATTCCGAGAAATAAGCAGCTTGATGCAATGGATGAAAGAGTTAGTATTTGGATCGGTGGTGAGACAACGGCGACCTGCCATTTTGATGCCTTAGATAATCTAGCCTGTTGCGTTGCCGGTAAGCGCAGATTCACACTTTTCCCTCCTGATCAAATAAGTAATCTATATCCCGGCCCGCTGGACCCAACTCCTGGTGGGCAAGTGATTAGTATGGTTGATTTTAAGAATCCCGATATTCAAAGGTTTCCTCGATTTCAGGATGCGCTTTTGAACGCTCAAGTGGCTGATTTGGAGCCTGGAGATGCTATATATTTGCCTAGTATGTGGTGGCATCATGTAGAGAGTTTGCAGCCTTACAATGTTTTGGTGAATTACTGGTGGGATGATGCCCCAGTCTTTTTGACGTCTGGTATGAATGCGCTGCATATGGCAATGCTTGGAGTAAGGGATAAATCTGCTCACGAGCGAGAAGGCTGGAAGCATGTGTTCAATCATTATATTTTTGATGGGCCCGAAAAATCTAATTCCTTCATTCCCGTGGCGGCGCAAGGTTTTTTGCATACCCTAGATCGGCTTGGTGTTAGAAAATTAAGAGCGCTGCTTATTAATAAATTAAATCGCTAATGGGAATACGAATGCCAGACAAAAAAATGAAAGTAGTTATTGCTGGAGGTGGGACGGCTGGTTGGATTGCTGCGGCGGCGCTTTCGAATCAAATGGGAGAGCTGCTTGATATTACGTTGGTTGAGTCGCAGGAGATAGGCACAATTGGTGTTGGCGAAGCGACTATCCCTCCCATGAGAACTTTTCATCGATTATTAGGTATAAATGAACAAGAGTTTATGAAGGCAACAAATGCTACTTTTAAACTTGGCATTCAATTTGAAAACTGGAAAAAAATTGGTGAAAAGTATTTTCATTCCTTTGGTGTTACCGGTAAGCAAACATTAATTACCGACTTCATTCATTTTTGGCTCAGAGGACGCGAGTTGGGGATAGCCGATGAGTTCGGTCATTATTGTCTTGAATTCAAAGCGGCTTTAGATGAACGCTTTTCATTGCATCAGGATGCCAAATTAAATTATGCATTTCATCTTGATGCTGGACGCTACGCCAGTTTTCTTAGGGCGCGTGCGGAGGCAAGAGGTGTAAGACGATTGGAGGGTAAGATTGTCAAAGTGCTGCAACACCCAGTGTCAGGAAATATAGCAGCACTTACAATGGAGTCGGGTCAAGAAGTGCCGGGAGATCTATTTATAGATTGTACGGGTATGCGGGCCTTGTTGATTGAGCAGACCCTGCACACGGGATTTGAGGATTGGGGACATTGGCTGCCCTGCGATAGCGCCATAGCTGTCCAAACTGAATCTAAAGACCCTGCAGTGCCCTATACTAAATCGATTGCGCATCATGCTGGTTGGCGTTGGAAAATTCCTTTGCAGAATAGAGTGGGGAATGGGTTCGTTTTTTCTGGTCGCTATATGTCGGACGATGAAGCAACAGCTATGTTGCTTGCGAGTGTAAACGGAGAGGTGCTCACTGAACCTAAGGTCATCAAGTTTAAAACGGGCCGGCGTAAAAAAAGCTGGAATAAAAACTGTATTGCTATAGGGCTTTCCGCTGGCTTTTTAGAGCCGCTGGAGTCTACCAGTATTCATATGATTATGACCGCGGTAACTCGCGTATTACAGTTGTTTCCACAGGGCGAAATCAAACAGTCAGTTATTGATGAATACAATATTCAGGCAGAGAGCGAATTTTTAAAAATTAGAGATTTTATTATATTGCACTATAAGGCTACTGAGCGAGATGACAGCCCTTTTTGGCGCTATTGTAGAAACATGGAAGTTCCTAGTGAACTTATGCATCGTATAAATCTATTTAAAGATTACGGAAAGTCCTACCAGATAGAAGGCGAATTATTTAGATTGGATTCTTGGACTCAGGTTATGCTTGGGCAGGGAGTTATTCCTACATCATATCATCCGGTTGTGGACTTGATGCCAGAAATTGAACTGCAACAATTCTTGACGGCTGTTGCCACTCAGGTCAATAGAGACATGGCAGTGCTCTCACCACATCAAGATTTTATTAAAAAGTACTGCGGTAGCATGTAGCTTTTAAGTTGAGTAACGATAAGCTGCAGACTCTTTCATGCCAACGTTGCCCTCGAGCCATCCTACAAGTTTAATAACGTTGGTATTAAGGGAAAGCTCACTTACTTGTTATAGATGGTCTTATTTAAGATCCATATCCCAGGTAGATTTTTGCACAGAAAATGTAAGCTTTAGCAAGTTGCGGGCTTAGTGCTATTTGGCAGACTCTTGAAAGCACTTTTCAAGAGTCTGCGCGGAAAGAAATTTAAACAAAGTATTTTAGTATTATAGTGCGTTAATTGGTGAAATTTAATCAGCTACCACTAAGCCAATATTTTTTAAAATTTGTGCAGTTGGTTCAGTTTGGTTCATGGTGTAAAAATGTAAGCCGGGGGCTTCATTTTCTAGCAGCACTTCACACAACTCGCTCACCAAGTCTACGCCGAAAGCTTTTAGGCTTGCGTCATCATCGCCATAATTTTCTAAGGCTTTGCGCAGCCAGCGTGGAATTTCTGCGCCGCAGGACTCGGAGAAGCGCGTTAGATTTTTATAATTGATGATGGGCATAATGCCGGGATAAATCGGCTGGGTAATGCCCGCTGCACGACATTGATCGACAAAATAGAAGTAAGCATCGGGATTGAAAAAGTATTGTGTGATAGCACTGTTGGCGCCTGCATCAAACTTGCCTTTTAAAAATCCAATATCTGCGCTGTAACTTTTAGCTTGAGGATGAATCTCAGGGTAGGCTGCGACCTCTAGATGAAATTGCTCGCCGAAATGTTTACGAATAAACGCAACTAATTCATTGGCGTAGACCAATTGGTAGGCGCCACCTACACCTGACGGCATGTCGCCGCGCAGTGCAACTATGCGATCAACGCCGGCTGCTTTGTATTCATTGATCAGGGTGAGCATTGTCTCTTCATCGTCGCCGCCAAACGACAAGTGCGGCGCAATGCTAATGCCGGCTTGTTTGAATTGGGTTACGAGCCCTTTGGTGTTGTCGCGGGTTGAGCCGCCAGCACCATAGGTAACGGAAAAGAAATCGGGTGCAAACGCATTGAGCTGATCGCGCACCTTAATAATTTTTTCTTTTCCTTCCGGCGTTTTAGGCGGGAAAAACTCAAAACTTAAACGCGGTTGTGAATCGTTCATAGTGTATCTCGGTAAGCAAGCGGCCTGCACGGATTTAATGCAGGCCGGCGATTAAATTAATATTTGTAGCTTTCTGGCTTGAAGGGGCCTTCAGCTTCAACGCCAATATATTCGGCTTGTTGAGTTGTTAATTTGGTGATGACGCCGCCGAAACCTTCAACCATATCTTTAGCAACTTCTTCATCCAGCTTTTTAGGCAATATGCGTACATATAAATGTTCAGCTTTTTGCGCGGCAGGTAAGTCAGCAAATTTACGCTCGTACAAATACATTTGCGCCAGCACTTGGTTGGCAAATGAGCCATCCATAATGCGCGATGGGTGGCCGGTTGCGTTGCCTAGGTTCACTAAGCGGCCTTCTGATAATAAAATCAAATGATTGTTGCTAGCTTTGTCGCGATAGATTTTATGTACCTGTGGTTTAACTTCTTCCCACTCCCAGTTTTTACGCATAAAGGCGGTATCGATTTCGCTGTCGAAGTGACCAATATTGCAGACGACGGCTGCATTTTTTAGCGCGCGCAGCATCGCGGAGTCGCACACATTCACGTTGCCGGTAGTGGTGACGACTAAGTCAGTTGTGCCGAGCACTATGTGATTAATATCTTCGTACTTACCTGTATTGATGCCGTTGTTATAGGCAGATACCACTTCAAATCCATCCATGCAGGCTTGCATTGCGCAGATAGGATCGATTTCAGTTACTTTAACAATCATGCCTTCTTGGCGCAGTGACGCAGCTGAGCCCTTGCCTACATCGCCGTAGCCAATAACCAAGGCTTTTTTGCCTGCGAGCAAATGATCGGTACCGCGTTTGATTGCATCATTTAAGCTGTGGCGACAGCCGTATTTGTTGTCGTTTTTACTTTTGGTGACAGCATCATTTACGTTGATGGCGGGTACTTTCAAAGTGCCTTTTTTCAACATGTCTAATAAGCGATGTACGCCGGTGGTAGTTTCTTCCGAAACGCCGTGAATGCGATCGAGCATCTGTGGATATTTTTCATGGAGCAATTGGGTTACATCGCCGCCATCATCCAAAATCATATTAGCTTGCCAAGGTTTGCCATCTTGCAAAACGGTTTGCTCAATACACCACCAAAATTCTTCTTCGGTTTCGCCCTTCCACGCAAATACTGGAATGCCCGCCGCGGCAATCGCAGCTGCGGCGTGGTCTTGGGTCGAGAAAATATTGCACGATGACCAGCGCACTTCTGCACCCAAATCTACCAAGGTTTCAATTAGCACGGCGGTTTGAATGGTCATGTGAATACAGCCAATAATTTTGGCGTCGGCCAGGGGCTTGCTCGCGGCATACTTGCGGCGCAGTGCCATCAATGCGGGCATTTCCCCTTCGGCGATGTCAATTTCTTTGCGGCCCCAGTGGGCGTCTTTGGCAAAGGCTTCGGGAGTCTTGGCGGCAACTTTATAATCGGTAAAGCTCATAGTGGAATCCTGTTTTAAATAAAAAATATTTTTTGAATCGTAACAATTGTAAATTCAAGCGTAGATTGGGATGAAGAACGAGAGCCTCAACACAAGTAACGCGGATACATATTCTTACAATGCTTTTTTAAGCAGCTCAGCTTTATCCGTTTTTTCCCACGTAAAATCAGGTAGCTCGCGGCCAAAGTGACCATAGGCTGCGGTCTGACGATAAATCGGGCGCTTCAAGTCGAGCATTTCAATCAGGCCGCGCGGGCGCAGGTCGAAGTTTTCCCGAATCAAATTAATAATGACATCGTCTGATAATTTCCCAGTACCAAATGTATTAATAGAGATCGATGTGGGTTCAGCAACGCCAATAGCGTAGCTCACTTGAATTTCAATTTTGTCAGCGAGACCGGCAGCAACAATATTTTTTGCGACATAACGACCTGCATAGGCTGCAGAGCGATCTACTTTTGAGGGATCCTTACCGGAGAATGCGCCGCCGCCGTGACGGGCCATGCCGCCGTAAGTGTCTACAATAATTTTACGACCCGTTAAACCGCAGTCGCCCACGGGGCCGCCGATAATAAATTGGCCGGTAGGATTGATGTGGTACTTGGTGTCCTTATGCAGCCATTCTGCCGGCAATACTTGTTTGATAATTAACTCGCGCACCGCTTCATGTATTTCTTTTTGGGAAACACTGGGATTGTGCTGCGTGGAAAGTACCACGGCGTCTACGGCGACAGGCTTACCATTTTCATAGCGCAGAGTGACCTGACTTTTTGCGTCGGGGCGCAACCAAGGTAGCGCGCCGTTTTTGCGCAGCTCTGCTTGTTTCTCTACTAAGCGGTGAGCATAGAAAATAGGTGCGGGCATTAATACGGCGGTTTCATTGGTGGCAAAACCAAACATTAAACCTTGGTCGCCTGCGCCTAAGTCTTTTTCGTTGGCTTCATCTACGCCCATGGCGATATCAGAGGACTGTTTGCCAATTGCGTTGAGAACGGCACAGGAGGCACCGTCAAAACCAACATCGCTGGAGTTGTAACCAATGTCTAAAATAACTTGGCGAATTAAATCTTCTAAATCGACGTAAGTAGATGTGCGCACTTCACCGGCAACAATTGCCATGCCCGTTTTTACCAGCGTTTCTACCGCTACGCGTGCATGGGGGTCATCTTTTAAAATTGCATCGAGAACGGCATCAGAAATCTGATCAGCCATTTTGTCAGGATGCCCTTCGGACACTGACTCAGAAGTAAAGACGGAATACTCAGACATGGTGTGTTCCTTAAAAGTAAAAAATAAACGAAAGAAAAATTAGAAATTGAGTGGTTTTAAAAATTGACGCAATTGAATTTGAAAACCATTGCGCAGGGCGAAGTACACACTTTGCCCCTCGGTTAAATTTGCTGCTTGTGCCCAGCGGGAGAAATCTTGCGGTTCAAACCCCTGCCAGAGATCGCCACAATTGTCGCGTGCCCATGCTTGTTCGTGACGACAGAGATCACAGATCAACAGCGCGCCGCCGGGGGCGAGTACATGGCTTAAATCTTGGAAAATATCGGCAGGCGATGGCGTGTGGTGCAATACCATATTCACTACTATGCAGTCGGCCAATACTTTATGGCCGGGCAAGCTTTGGGTGTCGCCGCAAATAAATTCAATATTGTTGAGCTGTTGGCTCTGGGCAAAGCTGCGCGCGCGCTCCAGCATGCTGCTGGCATTATCGAGTGCGATGACGTGCGTAAACTGTTGCGCCAGAATGGGTAAAAATTCTCCTTCGCCGGGGCCTATCTCTAGGGCGAGATGTTTGGCTCTCAGGGGCGTGTTACTGAGCAGGCTACTGACTTGATCGCCGTAGACGGAGTAGCTGGCAATCAAATCCTGTTGTGCGCGAAATTTGGCGGCATTATCCGTGAAAAATGCTTGGGCTAAATCGCCGCGCTCTGCTTGAATGGCGCAAATTTGTGTTCGCAAGGGCTCTGCTAAAGGCTGCTCATCCAAAGTGCAGAATAGTTGTTGCTGTAGTGCGGCCAGCGGGTGATCGGGTGCGAGATAGGCGCGGCGATAAAAAATCGAGTTTGCTTCGCGCCGAGAACTGAGTAGCCCTGCGGTGGTGAGCACCTTGAGGTGATGACTCATACCCGACTGCTTGATGCTAAAAATACGGCATAGCTCTAACACGCCAAAGGAATCTTGGGTGAGCACGCGCAATATTTCCAGCCGCAGAGGGTCGCCTGCCGCCTTGAGTTGGTTGGCTAGGGTTTGCATCTCGGCGCTGGGCTCGCTCAGCGCAAGCAGTGGTTGGTTTTCTAGGGGGCTTTGGCTATTCATGGGCTGCAGTCTAGCAGTACAAGCAACCTATATCAAAATATTTTGATATAGGTTGCTTGTTTTTAATCTCTATTGGCTGCGACGTCGCGGCTAAGGTAGCTGAAGTCGCGTCTAAGGTAGCTAATGGCGCCCTATAAGATGCTTTTCCGCGTGATTGATGATTAATTGTGGCTAATAAACGCGTTATTCCTTTACGGGGGCGAATGGCTGGGGGAAAATGTCGGCCCATTTCTGCTTGAAATTCCATCTAGGGTATTTTTTGGCATAGATTCAATGACGCTCTATTTTAGGGCGAACTGCATTGAATCTGAGGCTGTGCCTTGGCGGTTTTCACGTAGCATCACGAGCAAACTAACGACAACGGTAGGCTCTTAGAGTCTGCCGGCACATAAAGGCCCAATAGAGGCCGGAATGAACGGAGCGCAGATCGACTGCCTCCGCGAGCTTTGCCAGCCAACTTTGGCATGCACAAGCTTTGCACCTATAAATAGCGCTGAGCGCTAACAAACAGCAATCCACAACAGCTGCCCGCATCTAGCTCTCACCCAGCTGGGCACACATACTGAAGGAGTCTTGAGTTACATGACAACTCGCAATCAACTCGCTAATGCTATTCGTATCCTCTCTATGGATGCTGTTCAAAAAGCCAACTCGGGTCACCCGGGTGCTCCTATGGGTATGGCGGATATTGCCGAAGTCCTGTGGAATGATTTCTTAAAGCACAACCCTACGAACCCCGATTGGGCTGACCGCGACCGTTTTGTACTGTCTAACGGCCACGGCTCAATGCTAATTTACTCGTTGTTGCACCTGAGCGGTTACGCCGTCTCTATGGAAGATCTTAAGCAATTCCGTCAGTTGCACTCCAATACCCCCGGCCACCCAGAGCGCGGTTACACCCCGGGTGTTGAAACCACCACTGGTCCCTTGGGCCAAGGTATTGCTAATGGTGTGGGCATGGCATTGGCAGAGAAAATTCTCGCCGCCCAATTCAACCGTGAGGGCCATGCTGTTGTTGATCACAACACCTATGTATTTCTCGGTGATGGTTGCATGATGGAAGGTGTTTCACACGAATCCTGTTCTTTGGCCGGTACTTTGGGTCTGGGCAAATTGATTGCCTTCTACGATGACAACGGTATTTCTATCGACGGCCATGTTGAAGGCTGGTTCACCGATGACACCACCAAGCGTTTTGAAGCCTACGGCTGGCAGGTAATTCCTGCGGTTGATGGCCACGATGCAGCGGCTATTAAAGCGGCAATCGAAACCGCTAAAGGCGACACCAAGCGCCCAACACTTATCATCACTAAAACCATCATTGGTTTCGGTTCACCCAACAAGCAAGCCTCACACGACTGCCATGGCTCACCCCTTGGTTTAGAAGAAGTGGCCTTGGTGCGCAAAACCCTTAACTGGGAATACGAGCCTTTTGTGGTTCCCGCTAATGTGTACGAAGGTTGGGATGCAAAAGCCAAAGGTGCTGCGGCCCAATCGGCGTGGGAAGCTAAATTTGCTGCCTACAAAACTGCATACCCAGAGTTGGCTGCTGAGTTTGAACGTCGCGTAGTAAAAGGTGACTTGCCTGCAGACTTCGCTGCTAAAGCGGAAGCCTTCATCACCGCCAGCCAAGCCAAAGGCGAGAAGATTGCCAGCCGTAAGGCCTCGCAAAACTCTATCGCCCTGTTTGCTGAATTGTTGCCAGAATTGCTCGGCGGCTCAGCTGACTTGGCCGGTTCTAACCTGACTATCGTAAAAGCCTCTAAGGGTGTTACGGCGGATGACGCGAGCGGCAACTACATCTATTACGGTGTGCGCGAGTTCGGTATGAGCGCCATCATGAACGGTATTTCTGCCCACGGCGGTTTCATTCCCTACGGCGCCACCTTCTTAATGTTCCAACAATACGCTGCTAACGCTGTGCGTATGTCGGCGCTGATGAAACTGCGCAACATCTTCGTTTACACCCATGACTCTATCGGTCAGGGCGAAGACGGCCCAACCCATCAACCTATCGAAGTATTGGCAAGCTTGCGTTTAACGCCAAACTTGGACACCTGGCGCCCAGCCGATGCCGCTGAAGCGGCGGCATCTTGGAAGGCAGCGATTGAGCGTAAAGACGGCCCTGCCGCGCTGGTGTTCAGTCGTCAAAACTTGGATCACATCGCACGCACTCCAGAGCAAGTGGCTAATATCGCACGCGGTGGTTATGTGCTGGTTGATTCAGTCGGTGAGCCAGATGTCATTCTGATTGCGACAGGTTCAGAAGTCGGTGTAACCGTTAAGGCTGCTGAAGCACTTACTGCCAAAGGCAAAAAAGTGCGCGTAGTGTCTATGCCATCTACCAGTGTTTACGATCAGCAAGATGTGTCTTACAAAGAATCTGTATTGCCCAGCCACATCTTCGCGCGCGTTGCTGTTGAAACCGCACACGTTGATTTCTGGTACAAGTACGTCGGTTTCGACGGTCGTATCGTGGGCATGACCACCTTTGGTGAGTCTGCTCCCGGCCCGGCACTGCTCGAACACTTCGGCTTCACGGTCGACAATATCGTCGCCACCGCTGAAGAGTTGTTGGAAGACTAAGTAAGAAAAACACCCGGCGCGAGTCGGGTGTTTCTTTTTAGGCTTCAGGTTAGAATTCTCTTCAGCAAAAAAATATTTAGCAGTAGATGCTAGCGGGGCTGGTACCGAGGCCTTGTGATAATTAGTCCTTTTTGAAAAGGCATTCTCGTATTTATTCACAGCAACTATTTATAGCAATTATCTAGGTGGAAACTAATGACCGTAAAACTTATGAAAGACCAAGACCTCGCGGGCAAGCGCGTATTGATTCGTCAGGACTTGAATGTACCGCTGGAAGATGGCCGTATCACCAGTGGTGTGCGTATTGATGCGTCTATTCCTACTATCAAGGCTGCTTTGGCAGCTGGCGCTAAAGTGATGGTGATGTCGCACTTAGGTCGCCCTGATGAAGGTACATTTGATGCGGCTGCCTCTTTGGCGCCCGTTGCAAAATACCTGAGCGAAAAATTGGGCCGCGCCGTGCCTTTGGTTGCAGACTGGGTTGACGGCTTTGCCGACCAAGGTGATTTAGTCCTATTGGAAAACGTTCGCTTTAATGTGGGCGAAGGCAAAAATGATGACGCCTTGAGCAAAAAAATGGCGGCTTTATGTGATGTGTTTGTGATGGATGCCTTCGGCACCGCGCACCGCGCGCAAGCGTCTACTCACGGTGTGGCTAAGTTTGCACCTATCGCCTGTGCTGGTCCTTTACTGTCGGGCGAGTTGGAAGCATTGGCGAAGGTATTGGACAACCCTGCGCGCCCATTGGTGGCAATCGTTGGTGGTTCAAAAGTATCTACCAAGCTGAGCGTGTTAGATGCCCTGTCTAAAATTGCTGACATTCTGGTGGTTGGCGGTGGTATTTCTAATACCTTCGTAGCGGCAGCCGGTTTTGAAGTGGGTAACTCTCTCTACGAAAAAGACTTAATTCCTGAAGCTCAGCGTTTGTGCAAAACCACCGAAGTGGTTTACGCCACTGATGTGCGCACCACCAAAGAAGGCTTTAAAGAGTGGAACCACAACTCTGTGTGCACCGTTAAAAAGCCGAGCGAAATTGAAGCGGATGAAGAGATCATCGATTACGGCCCAGAGACGGCGGCGCGTGTTGCTGAAATCATCAAAAATGCTAAAACTGTGTTGTGGAATGGCCCTTGCGGTGTATTTGAATTCGATGCGTTTGCTCAGGGCACCGAAGTTATTTCACGTGCTATCGCTGAGAGCGCTGCGTTTTCAGTCGCGGGCGGTGGCGATACCCTGGCAGCAATCGACAAGTGGAACTTGGCCGACAAGATCTCCTATGTGTCTACCGGTGGCGGTGCTTTCCTTGAGTTTGTGGAAGGTAAGGTATTACCCGCTGTAGCAATTTTGGAAGAGCGCGCAAAAGGCTAACAACTGCTTCTGCTGTTGGTATGTAAAAGCCCGCATGAAGCGATTCATGCGGGCTTTTTTAATGTACGGTGATCGATGTGACTTAGATGCTGGGTAGTGCTGGCAGCTTTTGGCACTGCTTAGTGTTGTCTAAATAGGGGGATTTCAGGCAAAGGAGTTTGCGTTTCTCCAGCTGCAGGCGCGCTACGTTGGCGGCGTGATAGCGTTTGAAGAGCTGGTCGAAGCTGCCATTGGCTTGCAATCGCTCTAATCCTAGCGTTAAGCGTTCCGCCAGTTTGGGGTGTTTGTTGCTCACATAGAGGTAGATGGGAAACTCATAGTAAATTAACAAGCTCTGGTCCATTGATAGGCTTGGGTAGAGTGCCTTCTTTTCATCATAGATTAGCCCCGCCTCGTTGATGCCGAGGGGTAAGCATTGAAAGCGTTTGGCTTCCAGCATTTGAAATAGGGCTTCAAAGCTTGGCGCGATTTGGGGGTGCAGTTGGTTGTGATGATAGATGCTCAGGTCGCTCCAGTTGCCTTGACCAAAGGTCAAGTGGCGCAGTGCGGCGGCGCTGTGAAACTTGTCTGTTTCAATGGGCATACTTTTATGGGTCAGGCAAATCCTGAAGCCTTGTAAGCCCTGCAGTATATCGAGGGGTATGGCAATCACATCCGACTCTGTGATTATGGTGCCAGGTGAGGCCCAGAGTAAGTTGAGCTGTTTGCCTTGGCGTATGAGTTGGGCTTGGCGGCGTGGAGTGGGGGCTAGGTTGTAGGGTTTGATGAGGTAATCACCGTATTCCGCTTGAGTAATATCCAGCGCGTACTTGATAAGTTCAAACTTGTAAGTGTTGCGTGTGTCCGCTGCGCCATGGTTGTAATAGCTCACGATCATGGGGTCCGGCACTATTACAGCGTTTAAGGTTTCTTCAGCATGCAGTGATGTTGCAATCTGGAAACTGAGCGCACATGCAATGAGTGTTTTGAATCTTATTGGAGGGTGTTGAGTTAAAGCAGGTCGGACTAGCGCAGGTTTAATGCAGGTGTGTTTCGGTTGAATTGATTGATGTCCAAGTGGCCGAGTTCGACGACGCAAAGTTTGTGAGATTAAGGCTTTAAAGCCGCGCGCGCGCCGATTCCAAAATAAAAGCATGCTTAAGGTTCCAGATTGAGTAGCTTTAGTTTAGGACACCGCTTCAATTTCGCATGGTGTAGTGTGTTTTTTTGTGGTTAGTTTTTAGTCCTACATTTTTCCCGTCGTGGTGTTATTCGGGGTTAATTAAGTTTTTAAGTCTCTGCACAACACGCAATGAAGGTAGGCATTTTTTGCGTTTCCAGCACAATTAAGACGCAATGTGGAGTCTAACTCCATCTGCAAATGGTCATTTTGACTCAATTCCTTTTTTATTTTGGGTAGATATTACCCATTCTACTGTCTTGATAAGAAATACATAACTATTTGATAAATATGGTTTTTTACCTTCCCTCTTTATGCTGTGTAAAGTGGGAAGAGTCATGTTGAATAAAAAATCAAGGTGGGACGACGATGGTTGAAGCGATTGCAATTATGCGTTTGCTAGAAAGCGGTTATGACCAGTCTGCTCAGCTGCAGGGTGAATCCTTGGCTTGAAAAGATTGTGTTAATAATAATTTCAAACCAATAAGAATGGAGACTTCCATGACACACACACTCTTTAGAAAACAGACAGCAGGCTTTAAAAAGACAATCATTGCTACCGCGGTTGCGTCCTACGCGCTGCTCGGTGCAGGCAGTATGGCTTTCGCACAAGATGGCAATATTGAAGAGGTCGTCGTGCTCGGTGTTAAGGGCGCACAACAAACCGCCGTTAACGTAAAGCGTAACGCCACCTCGATTGTTGATGGCATATCCGCCGAAGACATAGGTAAGTTACCCGACGTAACCATCGCCGACTCCTTGCAGCGTATCTCTGGCATTCAAGTGCAGCGCGACGCGGGTGAGGGCACCAAGGCCAACGTGCGCGGTTTGCCGCAAGTTGTCACCCTGTTAAACGGCGAACAGTATTTGACCGCGGGCAACCTGACCGGCGCCCAGCCCAACCTCGGTGATATTCCTTCACAGTTGATGAAAGGCGTAAACGTTTACAAGTCTACTGACTTGCATAACTCACTTTCGGGCGTAACCGGTACTATCGACTTGCGTACTCGCCGTCCAATGGAGTTGGCTGAGGGCTTTACGACAGCAGTATCGGCAGAGGCGTCTACGGGTGACTACACGGGTGAGACTGATCCCTCGCTTAATGGTCTCATCAACTGGCGCAATGACAATCTTGGCTTTATGGTATCGGGTGTCCACAGTACGTCTACATTGGGCAACAACTATTCAGGCAACACCGCGAATCAATGGTTGACCGATACCTCTTGGGGCGGCAATGGCGGCGCAGACAATGGCTATAACTGGATGCAAGCACCCGGTTACGACTCATTTAACCGCGTCGTTGAGCGCAACCGTGATGCCTTGAATTTTGCCTTTGAGGCTGAGTTTGGCGAAGGCTTTAAATTCTTGGCGGAAGGCTTCTATACCAAGCTGGAAGGTCACGATCGCAAGATGGGCCTGAATATTGGTAACCGCTGGGCGACTCTCGACTATATGCAAGCGACCCAATTCAGCGATACCGGTGTAAAAGGCGGTGATCGCAACTGGGCCGCAGTAGAAGAATATGATGTAGACGCTTGGTGGGTTAACTCATTCTCCGTTAACGATACTGTTAATAGCATGTCGCAAAACTACAACTTCCAATTGGATTACGACAACGGTGGCAACTTCACCTCAAGCGTGCGCGCGATTCGCGGCAGCGCCAACAATACCTTTATTTCTGGTTCTACCCAAGGCGATTTGAGCAACTGGGAAACTACCAACTCTAAAGCGCTTTATCGCAACCAGCTGGGTATGCCCGGTGTAGATGCATGGTTCGGTACGGGTAATATAGAGCTGCCAAACTTCTACCCCGCTGCTATTGCAGCCGAGTTCTCGGATCGTTTAGTGGGCAATATCACTGGCGTTAACGGCGGCCGTTATGTGGCACCTAACCCTAAGGGTTACGGCGAAAACCCACAAGTGGTGTACAACATTGCGGGTGATCACCCAGTATGGAGCGGCTTTGATCGCCCTATCGCTGGTGGCTTGACCGATGCGTCGGGTGAAAAATCTTTAGCGGATTACATGGCCAATAAAGACAGCTACACCATTGGTGCCTACGATGGCGGCGGCAGCCAAGCAGATGCAGCACTCAATGTATTCAGCGCTAATGGTAAGTATAAGTTTGATGAGCCTCTGGGCGGTTTTGTGACTGCTGTGGAAGCGGGCATCAGAAACTCGTCACGCGAAGTTATCAACCACGAATTTAAGCTTTTCTCTAATCTCTATGCGGGTAATGGCGCAAGTGACGACGTAGGTTGTGGCGTGCAATGGAAAGCTATCGACGTAGTCTTGAACCAAGATCAGTGCCAAGCCGGTGAGATGGTTCCCCATCCTTTGGCTGGACAAACCTGGACTAACGGTGGCAACACGGGTGTCTATCCTGCTATGGCATTCCAAGGCTATACCGCTAATCCTCCGAGCGGAATTGATAAATATCAACCTGCATTGTTCTTGACCGACTTCGGTGGTGTGACCTCTGGCTTGCCGGGTACTTGGGTTGCAGATCCAGCGGCGTTTGATGACATGGAAGCCTTTTTGGTGAAAGCCTTTGGTTCAGTTGAGCGGGTAACTCGCCCAGGTGATTCTTATGAAGTGAACTTGGTTGAAAACAGCAGCTATTTCATCACCAGTTTTGAACAGGGGATTGTTACCGGTAATGTCGGTGCACGGGTTATTCAAACCGATATCACCGTTAAGCAAAATCAAACTGGCCCCACCAAAAACTACGGTGATACCGCCAATGATGTTGGCGATGTTGTAAGCCACAACAGCTATACCGATGTGTTGCCTGCGTTGAACTTAACCGCAGATGT
The DNA here is from genome assembly GCF_057815475.1 of Cellvibrio sp. 25HG11W-0. NCBI lineage: Bacteria > Pseudomonadati > Pseudomonadota > Gammaproteobacteria > Cellvibrionales > Cellvibrionaceae > Cellvibrio > Cellvibrio sp. 25HG11W-0. The sequence continues at coordinate 4,543,244 of NZ_CM174230.1, read as the reverse complement.
TAGCGACGATTTAAAAATTCGTTTCGCCGCCAGCAAAACCATGACCCCACTTGATTTGAAAAAATACGGCGGTGGTTTAACGGTTAACACCAAAGATGATTTGGACTTAAACATCCGCACCGTGAGCAATGCAACGGCATCGGGTAACCCTAACTTGAACCCATGGCGCGCCACTAATATTGACTTGTCGGCTGAATACTATCTTGGCTCCGCCAGTATGGTGAACATCGCCTTGTTCAAAGTAGATATCAGCAGCTTTGTGAAAGATGTGAAAAGCACTGGGCGCTATCCAGATCAAGACGGCGTGATTCGTCGCACCGTTGAATTGACTCAGCCAGGTCAAGGTGAAGGCGGTAGTGTTGAAGGTGTCGAAATTGGCGGTAAGTTTGCCTTTAGCGATGTGACTGACGGTTTCCTCAGCAACTTCGGTGTGGATACCAACATGACCTACTCACCGAGCAAGAGCAATGAGAAAGATTTGAGTGGTAACGAATTACCGTTCTATGACAACTCGGAAAACCAATTCAACTTTATCGCGTGGTATCAAGCCGATAAGTTGCAAGCGCGTATAGCTTACAACTACCGCAGTGAGCGCTATGCCGGTGAAGCCACTCAGGGTGTTCGTCTCTTTGCCGATGCGACTGCCTATGTAGATGCTAACATTAGCTATGATGTGATGGATGATGTGACCGTCTACGTAAATGCTTCTAACCTAACGGGCGAACAAGAAAATTATTACTTGGACTTCTCTAAAGGTAAAACGCAATTTGCTTCTATCAACGAATTTGAAGCGCGCTACACCCTTGGTGTACGTGCCAAGTTCTAAAATGGCGGCATGAAGTAAAAGCACTTGGCAATAAAACGCGGTAATTAAGAGCTTTAACCGTCCACGAACAATGGCGGTTAAGCCTCAGATTAATTAACGCGTTGAATGTGTTAAACATGTGTCAAAAAAGAAGCGGCGATGCGAAAACATCGCCGTAACTTTTCATAAAGAGTCGATTAACCAAAGCGAAAAATATGCAAGCAGCTGAACAACATACGCCAATTAAAACGCTGGTCATAGTGGGCGGCGGTACCGCTGGCTGGATGGCGGCGGCGAGTCTGCAGCATCACTTCAAAAATACGTTAAGCATTACACTTATCGAATCCTCTTATATTGGCAGCGTAGGTGTGGGCGAAGCGACCATCCCAACACTGCGACGTTTCTATCACAGCTTGGGCATGAATGACTTGGATGTACTGCGCGCAACCCAAGGCACGGCCAAGCTCGGTATTCAATTCAACGACTGGCATAAACTTGGCTCTTCATTTATTCACCCCTTTGGTGTTTATGGGCAGGATCTACAAGGCATAGGTTTTCATCATTTTTGGCTAAAACTAAAACAACAAAATGCGGCGGCTGTTAGCGAACTAGGTGACTACTCCCTCGGCGCTAGTCTCGCTAAGCATAAAAAATTTAATGTACCTGTCGCCAATCCTCCCTCAAGTTTGTCGCGCTTTGACTGGGCGCTGCATTTAGATGCAAATCTCTTTGCGGCACACATGCGCGAATTTGCAGTGGCGCGCGGCGTACAGCATCTGGATGCAAAAATAGAACAGGTGCAATTGCGCGAGCAAGATGGTTTTATTGAATCGCTGCTATTGGCATCGGGCGAAAGAATTCCCGGTGATTTATTCTTAGACTGCAGCGGCTTTCGCGGTTTGTTAATCGAAGAAGCACTGCATACTGGTTTTGAAAACTGGAGTCAGTGGCTATTGTGTGACGGCGCGTTTGCTGTGGCGTCCAAAGCCCAATCTGAGCCTGCGTCTTATACTGCAGTAACGGCACGGCCCGCCGGTTGGCAATGGGAAATCCCCCTGCAGTCGCGCACAGGCAATGGCCATGTGTTCTCCAGTCAATTTATGACGGATGATGCAGCCCGTGATCTGTTGCTGGACAACGTATCTGGTGATTTGCTGCAAGAGCCGCGCAAAATTTCCTTCACGCCTGGGCGCAGGCGCAAAGCATGGAATAAAAACTGCATCGCTCTCGGGCTATCTGCAGGGTTTCTTGAGCCGCTGGAAAGTACCAGTATTGCACTCATAGAAACCGCCATTGAAAAAATAAAAATGTTATTTCCCGATCAAAGCTTTAATACCTCGATGATCGATGAATTTAATGAAATGACGGCGCTGGAATATGAGCGCGTGCGGGATTTTATTATCTTGCATTACAAGCTAAGTGCGCGCACAGATACAGAGTTTTGGCGCACCTGCAGCGCTATGAAGGTGCCAGATAGCCTTGATAAAAAAATGACACTCTTTAAAACCTGTGGACACTTTGTTCGCTATCGCTGGGAAATGTTTCACTCCCCCAGTTGGCTGGCGCTCTACGCAGGTTTTGACTATCTGCCGCAGCGCTATGACCCTGCAGTAGATAGCTTTCCCTCTGACTACGTGCAAGCCAGCTTACAGCAGATGAAACAGTCCATCGCCAACCTGGTGGATGACTCTATGACCCACAGTGAATTTATTGCGCGCTATGCGCACTTAACATCTAAATAGACTTTAGCGGTAATTGTTATGAATCCAATCAAAAAATTTGTGGTGGTGGGTGGTGGTAGCTCGGGCTGGATAGCTGCGGCCATTTTAGCCAATCGCATGAAGCCTGAACTCTGTCAAATTGAATTAGTTGAGTCTGACGAGATAGGTACTATTGGTGTAGGCGAATCCACGATTCCCCCTTTTGTTGGGCTGTTAAAAGTATTGGGAATTGACGAGCAGGATTTTATCGCCAGCACTCACGCCAGTTTTAAATTGGGCATTCAATTTAGCGATTGGAAACAAAAGGGTGAGGAATACTTTCATCCTTTTGGCTCTATAGGGCACGCCTTTGATCACTACGATTTTTATCAGGTGTGGCTAAAAGCCAAGAGCCTTGGCAGCACGCAGGATTTACAAGACTTTACGCCCGCGCAGGTTATGGCAAAGCACGGTCGTTTCTTTCTTTCGGAAAAAGCGCAAAAAACACCTATAGGTGAATCGCGTCATGCATTGCATCTTGATGCAAAGCTCGCTGCAAATTATTTCCGTCAGTACGCCGAGGAGCGCGGTGTGGTGCGTACGGAAGGTAAGGTTGAGCAAGTACTGCAGGCTGACTCCGGTTTTATAGAGCAGTTAGTATTAACGGATGGCCGAAAAATAAAGGGCGATTTTTTTATTGATTGTACTGGCTTCAGTGCGCTCTTAATTCACAAAACGTTGAATGTCGGCTATGAGGATTGGTCGCAATACCTGCCTTGTGATAGAGCTATAGCGGTGCAAACGGCGAGTGTTGATGCCACGCCGCCATTTACACTTGCCACAGCGCGCAGCGCGGGCTGGACCTGGCGTATTCCACTGCAAAGTCGCGTGGGAAATGGTTATGTTTATTCCAGTAAGTATTGTTCCGATGAGGAAGCGCGTACAACCTTACTTGGTGCAGTGAAAGGTGAGCTGCTGACGGAGCCGCGAGTTATTCCTTTTCAAACGGGGGTGCGTCATGAGATATGGAAACACAATTGTTTGGCGCTGGGTTTAGCCGCTGGATTTGTTGAGCCGCTTGAATCTACGGCTATCCATTTGGTGATCCGCGGCATGGATTTTTTCTTGCGCTATTTCCCCGATTGCGATTGTGAGCCGGCGTTAGTCGCTGAGTACAATCGCCGCATGGTGGCAGAATATGAAGAAATACGCGATTTCATTGTGCTTCACTACTGCGTCACCGAACGCCAAGACTCCGCATTTTGGCGCTATTGTAAAAATATGGAATTGCCTCGTTCACTGCAAGAGCGGATAGAGCTCTTTAAGGCTCATGGCACAGTGCGTGAAGGTATTGAAGATTTGTTTCGCATGGAGTCTTGGCAGTCGGTATTTGAAGGTATGGGGATACGGCCTAAAAAGTATTGCCCGCGTATTGATAATTTAAATATGGATGCAGTATTGCCGGTCATGAACAATGCTGTTGCAATGCTCGATCAGCTGGTGCATAAATTACCCAGTCATGATGATTTTTTAGCAACTAATTGCCCCGCTAAATACTAATTAATAATGAAACGCCCCATGTTTCCCATTTTCACGAAGTGGGACGACATAAAAATACACCTATGCCAGTATGACCTTAAGGAGATGTCAGGTCTCCTGAGTATATGGGTTTAGTGGGTTAGTTTTTCCTCCTTTCTCTGTAGCTCTCCTTTGTTAGCCTCTTGGTCTTTTTCGCTAGAGATTAAGAGGCTTTTTTTATTGATCTTATGCAGGTTCTTTTAACACATTAAAAGTTCATCTGTGTTTTTTCAGAAGAGGTGATGTGTGCTACGTCCTACATTTATTCCACGCTTAGTGACACTTATCTATTTGTGTCTGCTGGTATCTTGCTCGAAAACTTCCAAACCAGTAGAAGATGAAGATGAAGCTGCAGCTGCAAGTGCTGCTCAAAGCAAAACGAGTATCAGTGACTGGCCAAAACTCACAATGCAGGTAACTACCGATCCTAAGTTGGAAGCAAGGATTAAGCTGCTGCTGGACAAAATGAGTCTAGAGCAAAAAGTGGGGCAGTTAATTCAGCCGGAATTACGGCAATTAACGCCGGAAGATGTCACCGAGTATTCAGTAGGTTCGCTGCTAAATGGCGGTGGCTCATTTCCCCAGGAAAATAAACATGCCAGTTTACAAGACTGGTTGGCACTGGCAGATAGCTTTTATCAAGCATCCATGAGTACCGAAGGTGGGCGCGTAGCAATTCCCATTATGTGGGGTACCGATGCGGTGCATGGTCACAACAATATTATTGGTGCAACACTTTACCCCCACAACATTGCCTTAGGTGCCACGCATAATCCTGAATTAATCGAAAAAATCGGTGCCGCTACTGCAGCGGAAATTGCTGCTACCGGTATTGATTGGAGTTTTGCCCCGACGCTAGCCGTGGTGCGTGATGATCGTTGGGGTAGAACCTATGAGTCCTACAGCGAAAATCCTGAGCTAGTAAAATCCTACGGCGGAAAAATGGTGGCGGGCTTGCAGGGTAATGCTGGAACCGCAGAATTCCTAGATCAACAGCATGTACTGGCAACCGCTAAACATTTCCTGGCTGACGGCGGCACTGCCAATGGGGTGGATCGCGGCAATGCCAATATTAGCGAAGCTGAGTTGCGCAGTATTCACGGTGCAGGTTATATCACGGCCTTAGCTGCGGGTGCACAAACGGTAATGGCCAGTTTTAGCAGTTGGCAAGATCAGCCGATGCATGGCAATCACTATCTGTTGACGCAAGTCTTAAAAGAAAAAATGGGCTTCGACGGTTTGATCGTGGGTGATTGGAACGGTCATGCTTTTGTTCCTGGCTGCACCACGGTTAGTTGTGCACCGGCTATTAATGCGGGTTTAGATATTTTTATGGCCCCCGATGCCAGCTGGAAAGAGTTGTATCACAATACTCTGGCTCAAGTAAAAAATGGTGAAATTACCGAGGTGCGTTTAAATGATGCCGTAGCGCGCATTCTGCGTGTTAAGTTGCGTGCTGGGCTGTTTGAAAAAGGGCTCCCGTCTGCGCGCGCACTTGCGGGCCAGCAAAATGTTATAGGTGCTCCTGCGCATCGCGCTATTGCCCGTCAGGCAGTGCGCGAATCCCTTGTGTTATTAAAAAATACACAACAAACACTACCTATAAAAATGCAAAGTACCATTTTAGTCGCTGGTGATGGCGCAGATAACATTGGTAAGCAAAGTGGTGGTTGGAGTATTAGTTGGCAGGGGACAGGCAATCAAAACAGCGACTTTCCCGGTGCTATATCTATTTATCAAGCGCTGAGGCTAGCCGCTGGTGATGCGCACGTCACCCTAAGTGTTGATGGCAGTTATGATAAGAAACCCGATATTGCCATAGTGGTATTTGGTGAAGATCCCTATGCTGAAATGCAAGGCGATGTAAATGAGTTAGCCTTCAGTGACACTAAAAATCTAGCATTACTCAAAAAATTGCGCGCGCAAGGTATAAAAGTTGTCTCACTCTTTATTACTGGTCGCCCACTCTGGATTAATCCTTTTATTAATGCGTCTGATGCGTTTGTAGTGATCTGGCAGCCGGGTACCGAGGCGGGGGGAATTGCTGATGTACTTATCGCGCAGGAGGATGGCAAGCCTCAGTTTGATTTTAACGGGCGCTTAAGTTTTTCTTGGCCAGCAAGCCCTGAACCTATTCCGCAAAATATTGATACGAATAATGACGCGAGTGTTGATTACACGCCGCTCTTTCCCTATGGCTTTGGTTTGAATTATCAAACGGCAATTAACAATGCTCCGTCTGAAAATAGTTTACTCGATGAGTCATACGCGCCTGTTAATGCTGGCACGCAAACGACTCTGCCTATTTTCAATCAGCGTTTGTTGAGACCTTGGGAATTTATTCTGAGTGATAATCTTAACCATCGATTAGCGGTTACGGCGAGCAGTGGAAAATTAGATTCCATTCGCATGAGCGTAATGGATTACAAGGTACAGGAAGATGCGCGTTTGATTCAATGGAATGGAAGCCGCAAAAGTAGTCTGAGTATCAGTGCTAAAGAGCGTATCGATTTACGGGATTATGCGATAAATAGCGGCGCCTTAGTATTTGAGGCAAAGACTATCCGTTCACCTACTGCACCGGTGAGTATTGCGATGCTATGCGGTACTGATTGCGGTGGAGTGTTGGATATAAGTGCGCAGCTTACGGCGTCCGATAGTGCTCACTGGCGCACCTTTGCTATACCACTTAGTTGCTTCGCGGCGCGACGCACCAAATTGGATATGGTGCTCACGCCGATGGAAATAACCACTGAAGGCACAATGGATTTGGCTATTTACAATGTACGTGTAGAAAAAAATTATCCGAGTGATAGTAATCAGCTTATCTCTTGCCAATAGCTTAATGAATAATTTAATTAATAACTCATGGAGTCAACGATGAATAATAAAAAATGTTTACAGTCGTTTGTCAAACCTGTAGTGCTCGTCACTGCAGCCAGTATTAGCCTGTTGGGTTGTGGTGGCAGTAATTCCAACGGCAGCAAGTCTTCTAGTTCGCTTATGGCATCTTCAGCTCCGAGTGTTAGCAGTGTGATGACGAGTAGTCTGGCGCAAAGTTCTGCTCCCGCTAATGATTGGCAACTGGTATGGAGTGATGAATTTGACGCAGTACAAATTGATTCAACAAAGTGGAGTTTTGAAAAAAACTGTACGGGTGGTGGTAATAATGAATTGCAATGTTACACCGAACGCGCAACCAATGCTTATGTAAGCGATGGGCGTTTACACATAGTCGCACGCAAAGAATCGTTTAGTGGACAGTCAAAAGGTGATGATGACCCTGCTTATGATGTGAGTGATACTTCAATTTCACGCGATTATACCTCTGCGCGTTTACGCACAAAAAATAAAGGTGATTGGACCTATGGGCGAATTGAGGTTAGTGCAAAAATGCCCCAGGGTCAGGGTATATGGCCGGCTATTTGGATGCTGCCAACTGAGTGGAAATACGGCGCTTGGCCGCTCAGTGGCGAGATAGATATTTTTGAAGCCGTGAATACTAATACCATAGCAGGTGGTAACGATGTGCATGGCACTCTGCACTATGGTCGCATGTGGCCTAATAATGTGTATACGGGAACATCCTATGTGCCCGAAAAACCGATTTGGGAAAATTTTCATCGCTACAGTATTGAATGGGAAGCGGGAGAAATTCGCTGGTATATTGATGATCATCATTTTGCTACACAAACTCAAGAGGGCTGGTTTACCTATTATTGGGGCGGCCAAACGAAGGGCTATAAAGTGGGCGAGGGTGCAGCACCTTTTGATCAAGCGTTTCACTTAATCTTGAATCTAGCCGTGGGTGGAAATTGGCCTGGAAATCCTAATGAACAGACACAATTTCCACAGCAAATGGACGTTGAATATGTTCGAGTATATGAATGCGCTAAAGATAAAGTAACTGGCAAGGGTTGCGCGTCTAACGTCAACCCTGAAATTCAGCCATTGCAAGGTGTAACAAAGCCTGAGCAAAAATCATTTAGTCTTTTTAACAATGGTGCAGCAAGTTTTAACTTTACTGTGAATGACAAAGCTATCACTAACAGTTTACTTTCCGCCTTTTATGATGGAGGTACTGCGGGCAACGTAGTCTCTACACCAAATTATACGCAGGCGGATAAAACAGTCTGGGATATCATGTTTAATGGGGCACCAGGTAATGCTTTCTTAATGACGGGTGATATGAGTGCGGAAACTGCAGTAGATAATGGTTTTAAATTTACCAATATGCAGTCGACGGGAGAGTTTAGCTTTGACCTCTATGTGGATGCTATAGAGTCTGCGACAAAATTACTCATTAAACTGGATAGTGGTTGGCCCAACCTTAGCTACAGTGAGCTAACTAATCTGAAGGTGGGTGAATGGCAGCATGTGTCGGTTCCGTTCGAAAATTTAAAAGCCAATAACATTCAGGCCGGCGAAGTTAATTATGATGCGGTACTTAATCCTTTTGTGGTTGAGCCGAGCGGTGGAACTGCGCATATCAAAATTAACAACCTTGCGGTGAAGTGTTTAGGTGACTGCGCTATTAATCCAGTAATTAAAGGTGTAAGCGCAACATTAACGGAAACCTTTGATGTATTTGTAGATGCAGTCGACGCTAATTGGGATTTTGGTATTGGTGAATGGCAAACGGGCGGGGATCATATTGATATAGCGGTAATTGATGCAGAAGATACCACGCGCGGCAAGGTGATTGATATTACCTTTAAAACAGCCGATCAAAATGGTGTGGCATTTATACAGTCAACCTCGACGAAGGATGCGCGCGCATTCGCTGCGACAGGCTATTTGGAATTTGATTTAAAGGTTCTTAGCTATGGTGCTAATACCAGTGGTTTGGTGGTGAAGGCGGATTGTGTTAACCCCTGTAGTTCTGGTGATATAGCGCTGGGGAAAGTGGCGGATGGGGTCTGGCAAACTATTCGTGTACCGGCGGCGACCATGGTAACTGGCGGTTTAAATCTCGCTAAGCTCAATACACCTTTTGTTATCTTGCCGACTTGGGGCGAGCAACAAAATGTACACTTGCAATTAGATAATATTCGTTGGGTTAAGCCGGAGTAATTCGGTTGGGGCATTCTTTACCCAAGCTAATATTTTAAATGACTATCCTGATGTGGATTTTGCCTCTGCGCGAGCAGAGGCCTTTTTTAGCGCTAAGTACACAAGTCCTATTGGCAATATACACTTGTTTGCATTGTGCGTAATTGCCTTCGCGGCACTTACTTTCTCCCTCGCTCTCCCTTTTTCTATTTCTTTATTTGTTGCTGTCTAGTTGCTGCTTGCGAAATTCTGTTGGTGATATTCCGACTAAGCGATTAAAGAAACGGTGAAATGCTGATTTGCTGTTAAACCCTGCCTGTAGTAATAAATCCATAATGTTCATGTCCTTTAGACGTGGATCGCTCAAGAGCCGCTTGGCCTCCTCAATTCTGTAGCTATTCATAAATTCGAAAAAATTGGTGCCATAATGTTTATTGATCACGGCCGAAACATCCTTAACGGGTAAATTGATTCGTTTAGAAAATTCATCAATATTGAGGTTCTGCTTTAAATACAGCTTCTCGATTTCCATGCCTAAATGAACTTTCTGAATGGCGGAATCAGTGGGTTTGTCATCTGTTTTGGCTTTATGCTCTTGTGGCCTAGTCGTTAACAGCTGGTGTGCATGCACCAAGCTATTGATAAAGAGCGCATTAATTAAAATAAGAATTACATAATTTTCTGCAATTCCAAAGCTATCGGATATTTCTGGTTTCCCCAGTGCAACCGTATTGGCAATAATGTGTACACCTAGTGCGAATATCCAATTACATAAAAATCCCCAGCTCAAAATATTTAGCCAGCTGGGTTCAGTGGGAGAAAAATCTGAATATTGGTGGGTAAGATTGATGCGATAGTGGTGTATGTCATACACCGCAACAAGTGCATACAATAGCGGTAACACCTTGATGAAATGCCAAAAGCCATTCGCGATCTGCCGCCCCAGCTCCGTTTGCTCCGGATTAATAAAGCGCAAGTCGGCACTGGTTATATGTAAAGTAGCGAGCGCGATAAACACCAGTGTAATAGGTAGCAAATGCGCAATATGGCGTAGGCGCAAGTGAAACTCATTCTGGATGAGTGCGCTGACATAGAGAAGTAGCGCTGGGCCTTTAAGCACCTGAGCTGCCATTAAAAAATAGGGCAGTAAATAGATGTCAAAAAAAGCTGCAGTGTGGACATCATCATTCCACAGAATTAGTACACAGGCTGAGCTGACACCTATACAGAGTAAAAAAACGCTGAGTAAGTGATTCGCGAGCTTGTTTCTAACCGGTAAAACTGCTTGAAAAATTACCAGTAGTAGACATTCAGCCAGTGTCATGAGCAACACTACGTCATGAATATTGAATATATGTTTTTGCATTGGCGAAATAACCTTGGGTGTATTGTTATAGGCTTTTGTTATCTGTTTTGAAGAGTATAAATGAAACGCAAGTTAATAGCGGTGATGGCGGTTAAATGTCGTGTATTTAATAAGTGAATTTCAAAGGAAGTGTGAGTATTTCATGGGTGAAAGCAGCGCGGCTTAGTCGTCTTTCTGGGTGTAACAGGTTATATTCTCAATGTGATAGGTTATATGTGGATTTTGGCCATAATGATTATGGCTTATAGCCTTAAATTTCAGGAGTGAATCCTATGGGACCCATATTTACCACGGCTGATATAGCTCACATACGGAAAAAAATACCGAAATTTGAGTTTGACTCTGTGATTAATTCAGAGTGGTGTGCGGGGGCACAGGTACAGGCGTACTTACATTTTTATCAAATTGACTTCACTCAGCGCTATCCTGGGCTGCAGTACCACATGGGTTATGTAGATTGTGCTGGGTTTCGTACTGCACTACAGGTTTGGCAGCCACAAGAGGCGCGCGGCACTTTGGTGCTCATACATGGCTATTACGATCATGTGGGCATTTATGGTAAAGCAATTGCCTATGGCTTAGCGCAAGGTTTAGCGGTGGTTGCCTTTGATTTACCTGGTCATGGTTTAAGCAGTGGTGAACGCATCGCTATTGATAATTTTGATCAGTATGCTGATGTATTAGCAGGTGTTCTCAGTGTGGTGCGCAGTGACAGTAACTTACCTCAACCTTTCTTTGGTTTGGGCCAAAGTACAGGCGGTTCGGTGTGGCTTAATTATTTATGGCGATATCAGGCACCAGTAGCGACTGCATCGCTCAGTGATAAGTATATTGCGCGCATAGTACTGTGTGCGCCTCTTGTATTGCCGCGCGGTTGGAAGCTAGGGAAGTATTTATATTGGTTAGTAAAACCCTTTATAAAACGTATGCCGCGTGGCCCTTCGCTCAGCTCGCATGATTTAGCCTTTAACGATTTCGTGGATTATCAAGATCCTTTGCAAAGTCATTATTTGTCCGTGCGTTGGGTTGGTGCTATGAAAGCATGGAATGAACAGTTTTGTGGATTTACTCCGCGAGATGAAGAATTATTATTCATTCAAGGTACCGCAGATTTAACCGTAGACTGGCAATACAATTTGCCCTTAATTCAAGCAAAACTTCCTGCCTTGCGTGTGGAGATGATTGAAGGCTCAGGCCATCAGCTGGTGAACGAAAGTGAAGCCTACCGTAGCGCGGTATTTTCTAAGGTAACCCAATTTCTTTTTAATGAATAAGGCGATTGCTTAAAAGTCGTATACTTTAACGCAATCGAGCAGTTTTTTATTCGAGTATTAAATAATAACCTGCGAGCTAAGCTCGCGTTCAAGGAGTCTGTTTTGAATCAATCTTCGCGTACCCTAAAAGATTATTTATTCATCATGCTCAAAGGGCTTTGTATGGGCGCTGCGGATGTGGTGCCTGGCGTATCTGGCGGTACTATTGCATTTATTACCGGTATTTATGATGAATGGCTCGACTCGCTTAAGCGTTGCACGCCTGCAGTTTTGCTCATGCTTAAGCGGGAAGGTATTGCAAAAACCTGGAACTATATTAATGGAAATTTTTTGGTAGCAGTATTTGGGGGAATTCTCATTAGTTTAAAAACCTTTGCTGCGCTTATTACACTGGCAATGGTTGCCTATCCAATTTTTGTTTGGGCATTTTTTACGGGTTTGATTATTGCGTCTATCTACTTGCTGGCAAAGCATCAATCGGGCTGGGGGCCTAAACACTGGCTTGCACTTTTTATCGGCGCCGCCATAGTGCTGGGCATTTCACTCTCTGCCCCAGCACAGCTACCAGGCACTTGGTGGATATTGTTTTTAGGTGGTTTTGTGGCTATATGTGCAATGATTTTACCGGGAATTTCCGGTAGTTTTATTCTCTTGTTGGTGGGGTTGTATCCGGTTTTTCTTAATGCCATCAATACCTTCGATATAGTGGCACTTGCCTCATTCGGTGCGGGCTGTATTTGCGGCCTTGTGGTCTTCTCGCGCTTTCTGTCTTGGTTGTTATCGGCCTATCACAGCATCACCTTAGCGACATTAATTGGCTTTTTAGTTGGTTCGCTCTATGTGACATGGCCATGGAAAGAAGTGCTCGCCACTACACAGGATCGGCACGGAAAAACGATTGTATTGCAGCAGGCGAGTATTAGCCCTGAGCACTTTGCGAGTATTACCGGTAGCGATGCTATGGTTTTGGGTGCGCTTTTGGCCGCTTTAGCTGGTGTGTTGTTGGTTGTGGGTACAGAGTTTATTGCGGCGCGTTTGAAAAAATAATGACTATTACCTAGTAGATAGTCTGTTGGCAATCTGCTAGTTATTTTTATCAGGACAAATGTAATTTAACGGATAGGGCACCGCTATGAATAAACCTGTCATTATTATAACGGGTGGCAGTCGTGGCATAGGTGCCGCCACAGCTCGCCTAGCCGCAGCGCGCGGTTATAATGTGTGTTTTAGTTATTTGTCACAGCAGGCGGCGGCTAATGCGCTGGAACTTGAATTGCAAGCCTTGGGCGCAAACACCTTAGCAGTAGCTGCAGATGTGGGTCGCGAAGTGGATATCATCACTCTTTTTTCTCGCTGCGACGAATATTTTGGGCGGTTGGACGCGCTGGTAAATAACGCAGCCATGTTGCGTAAAAATTTAGTGCGCGATACAGATATGGTGCTACTCGAAAAATTATTTGCGGTTAATGTTTTTGGTAGCATGATTTGTGCACGCGAAGCACTTAAGCGCATGTCTACTTTGTCCGGTGGTAAAGGCGGCGCCATAGTGAATGTATCCTCAATAGCTGCTCGCTTCGGTTCCCCTTTTGAATATGTAGATTATGCCGCGAGTAAGGCTGCCCTAGATACTTTCACTGTAGGGTTTGCTAAAGAGGTTGTGGCAGAAGGTGTGCGTGTTAACGCTGTGCGCCCAGGAATTATCAATACCGAAATTCATGCCAATGCCGGCGAACCCGGTAGAGTTGCACGCATAGCGCCGACTATACCTATGGCGCGATCCGGCGAACCCGACGAGGTGGCCAATGCCATTTTATGGTTATTGTCCGATGAGGCGAGCTATGTAACGGGGACATTATTGGATGTTAGTGGCGGTAGGTAACCTAGATATCGCAGCATAAAGAAATCGGAATTGCTGTCGTAGTGCTGCGTTAGCTTGATTGCTCCTGAGTGGTTAAAAAATGTTTGTTGTCTGCCCGATGTAAGCGCTAGAGGTTAGTGGAGATTAGAAATATAAATAATATTACCGACCTCTATTTTACGCTTAGAGTTTATAGTCTATTAACTATTGACCCAATCTGCATCTGTATCTGCTGAGTTTGGTAAGTTTGGTAATAAAAGAGTAATTTGAGTGATGGATACTTGTACTTGAGTGTCTATATCCTCGATCAATTGGTTCACGCGTTCGTCGGCAATCTTATCTTTAAATTCTTTTTCTCCCTGTGCGGCTAGCTTACTTAAGCTGGAAAACCCCATGGTGGAGGAGAGCCCCTTTAGTGAGTGCAAGTCTTGTGATACGGAAGGCATATCACCAATATCTAGATGAAAATGAAGTTTTGGCATGAGTTCATTAAGGGCGGTGAAATATTTTGGCAGCATGCGTAAATAGAGTTCTTTGTTGCCGCCAAAGCGAGCTAGCGCCTTATCAATTTCCAACCCTTCTTGGTTTTTCATCGAATCTAAAATACTGTCTTCACTTTCGCTGCTGAGTGGGTGCGAGTGACTGCGTCCTGTTTGTTGGCAGAGTACCTGAATTAAGTGATGTATATCGAAAGGCTTTCCAACATGATCATTCATACCCGAGTCCAAACAGGCCTCGCGATCTGACTGCATTGCATTCGCCGTCATAGCGATAATAGGGAGATTTTGTAAATCTAATTGGTGACGAATAATGTGTGTTGCTTGGAAACCATCCATAACTGGCATTTGTAAATCCATGAGTACCGCATCAAAAATAGGTTCATGTTTTTCCTGCATAATGCGGGTTAATAGATCTATGGCTTCTTGGCCATTATCAGCTATTTGTGTCTGTGCACCTTCAAATTCTAGAAGTTCTTTGGCGATTTGTTGATTGGTAAGATTGTCTTCGACGATAAGTATTTTCATATCTTTTAGTCGATTGGCAATGTTTTCGGTTTTATTTGCTTTAGGTGCTGCAGTAAGTTTGGCTATGTCTTCAGATGTTAACTGCGGCAAATGAATGCTAAATGAGAAGGTGCTGCCGCGCCCCACTTTACTGTCTAATGCGATGCTCCCCCCCATAAGTTCAACAAGGTGCTGGCTAATGGCAAGGCCAAGCCCCGTGCCACCAAAGCGGCGCGTTGTAGATGATTCGGCTTGAGAAAATCCATTAAATATCTTTTCTTGATTCTCTGCCGCTATACCTATTCCGGTATCTGTAACGCTAAAGTTTAGATAGAGCTTATGATCTTTAGTCATAGATGAAATGGCTATGACGACCTCACCCTGTTCCGTGAATTTTATGGCATTACCACCTAAATTAATTAAAATTTGCTTAAGCCGTAGCGCGTCGCCATAAAAATAGTGAGGTAGATCGTCGGCAATGATTATCTTAAATACCACATTTTTATTATCAATGTTATTAGACATGATGACCGATAGGTCTTTCATTGCATGTACGATGTTAAAGGGAATAGGGTCTAGTTCCATTTTTCCTGCTTCTGCCTTTGATATATCTAAAATATCATTTAACAGATTCAAGAGAGACTTTGCTGCGCTTTCAGTCTTTTTCGCGTAGTCCGACTGCTTTAGGTTGAGTGTTGTTTTTTGTAGAAGGGAGAGCATGCCTAAAATTGCATTCATAGGTGTGCGTAGTTCATGGCTCATGTTGGCTAAAAATTGGCTTTTAGCTAAGTTGGCTTCTTGCGCAGTATTGACCGCTTCTTCTAATGCCTGCTCGCGCAGCTTCAGCTTTTCGGTAACGTCTTTTGTTTGGTTAAGCAATTCATTGGTTCGTTCATTTGTTTCGCGAAATACATTCGCTGCTTTTGCTAGTCGTCCTATTTCATCGCGGCGTGCGACGCCAGGTATTTCCTTAATGCTTTTATTCGCTGCGAGATGTGTAAAGGTTGTGGTGATTGATTGTAGTGGTGCGGTAATGTTCCGCCCCATAAGAATTGCGATTAAAATAATAATAATACTTCCTGCTACGGATGCTGCAATGGCTGAATGTATATTAGCCGCTATGTTTTTTTGGGTGTTTTCTACAACAGCTATTTGTTCAATAATGTATTCATCTTTTAGTGAATTGGCAAGAATGCTGAGTTCAGAGGTGTCTCCTGCAATAACAACGTTCACAAGAAATAGATAGTTTCTATCGGCCTGAACAGCTTGATGAAATACCTGATTTGTTTGCGCTAAGGTTAACGCTAGATCATCATAAAGAGATGAGCTGCTTTTGTTCTTTAGGTCTTCTTTGATCGCAATCAATAATTCTACGGCGGAGGTTAACTTTATTTTTATTTCCGACCTAAGTTTTGATTCATGTTTATTGAAGTACTTGTTACTGAGATTCTCTGCAACAAGGATTGTTTTTTGTATTTTCCATAAGTCTGATAAATGCGGAGCATTTTCAATACTTTGTAAGTCGATAAATATGAGGTTAAGACTGTTCTCTATATGGTTAAAAAGAGTGGGGAGCTTGGTGCTGATGATGTCTTCACGAAAGTCACGCTGGCTCTTGAGGTTCTTTATTTTTTCTCCAAAATTCGATACCAGATTTTTCATGGCATCAATTTTTTCTGTATGGGTAATGGAGGCTTTGCTTGAGTTGACAAGATCATTGATGTCAGCAATGAGCTGTTGGTGTAAGTCGTGTAGTTGATCAATCGTGGAGTTCTTTTCAATATTGCTGAAAGCGAGGGTGGCGCGTTGAAGATCGGATACATCTTTATCAATTTTTAAAATTAAATTGGTGTCTGTGTTTACCTTTTGATATTGGGTAAATTGCACCTGAAAATCTTGTAAGCCGGAAATGTTTATCACTGTCACGGTTAGGCTAATTAGCATGAGCAGCAGAAAGCTAAGGATAATCCTTTGTTTTATACTCCATGAAAACTTTTCGTTTAGGGAGTTGATCGCTGCTTTTATCATGCCAGTAAAAACTCATACCAGCGATCAAGGGTGTATTCGTAATTGTCCATAACAGTATTCCAAACGGCTACATGGCTGAAGCGATTAACATAAGATCCGCCCGTGCGAACATCTCCTGCGGCGACAGATATTTTTCCATCGGTACCTTTGAGTGGGACCTTAGTTGGCTGCCCTTCGTACCAATAGCTCCATTCGTTTTCACTTAGTAAGGGTTTGGAACGCTCAGGGTTAGAAATGTAATAGCCTTGTTTTGCGATATAGGCGCCAGCCCAGCCACTTAGCCACCAATTCATGTAATCATAGGCTGCATCGAGTGTTGAGCCTTGGCATTCACGTGAGACACACATGACACCATGCCATGCCCTATAGCCTTCCTTCGGTGCTGCATAGGTAACGGGGGTGCCGCGGCCATTTGCCATGGATACGCCGGGTGAAAACATGCTTTCAATGACAACTCGACCTGTTGTCATAAAGTCTGCTGATTGCGGCACTGTATTCCAGAATCCCGCAAAGTGATTCTGTTGTTTAAATTGCATCAATATGTCAAAGAGCTTGTCTATTTCTGCAAGTGTCATATTGCTGATGTCGCTAAAAGACATAAGGCCTCGCGCTTGAGCAGCTAATGCCAGATCAAAAATACCAATAGTGGGTGCATTGACTATAGCGACCTTGCCTTTATATTTTTCATCCAAAAGCCAGCCCCAGCTTTCTGTCTCATAGGGGATTCCTTTGGGAATTACCTTGGTGTTGTAGCCGAAGGAGTCTACGTTATGCACATAGGGCAGAAAACTGATGTCACCCGTAAATTGGGTACCTAGGGAGCCATCTTTTTGTACGTTAAGTATTTTGTAAGGTGCGTCGCCTAGGCCTATTGGCGCTTCTGGTGTAATGCGGCCCTGTTTGGATATGTTATTGATTTCGTCCCAATATTTCAGGCGCGCCGTTTTAATGGGTTGGATTGCGTGGGCTTGCCAAAGCGTTTTAATACTGTCTGTCCACTGCTCGTAGAGATCAAAGGACTTGGGGTTAGTGGTCGCTTTCTGTAGCAGCTCTGCTTCGCCCTTGGCCTCAAAAATAAGTTCTATGCCTAAGTCGGCCATGGCGTGCTGACGAATCTCTTCTTGCAGCGTGACGTGCGTTCCCATGACGCGCAAGCGTGTTTTTGTTTTAGCAAATACATAGGGCGCTTGCGCAGCAGCGAGGCCAAGCCCTGCGATTTTCGCCGATGTTTGGAGGAAATTGCGCCGATTAAACGTGTCGTTTGCCATGTTTTTGCCCAGTTGCTTTTATTGCGCACCAAATTTCAGCTTAGTACAGGGTTTTGGCTTAGCAACTGAGGCGCGCGTGGTCAGGGCGTAGATTCGGTGCTGTAGATGCGCTAGAGCGTGGAGAAGTGAACTAAAAAATATTTTTTTAGTTCACGACAGGTTTGAAATGAATTTTTATGTGGCGCGAGGAATTTAATGTTGGCGCTTAAGTTTGTTTTATGGTGAGGCCTGGGGAGGTGTTGGTTTTCTCTCCCCCATTTTTTACTTGTGCGGTTAGAGCAAGTTATCGAGCAACAGTACCCCGAGCAGCCCCATTACGCCAATGATTGTTTCCATAAGCGACCAAGATTTAAAGGTGTCTTTTAAGCTCAAGTTAAAATATTCCTTATACATCCAAAACCCTGAATCATTTACGTGAGAGCACATAAGGCTACCTGCGCCTACGGCCAAGACCATTAGGTTGGGGTTGGCGCCGGTGAGCGGTATAAATGGGGCAACTATACCTGCAGCCGTTAGTCCAGCGACTGTGGCTGAACCCAGGGCAATGCGAATAAGGGTAGCGATAAGCCAAGCTAATAGCAGTGGATTTAGGTCAATATTTTGGAGCATCGCCCCTAATTCATTGCTCACACCACTAACCACCAATACTTGTTTCAGTGCGCCCGCGCCTGCAACAATTAATAATATGACGGAAATGTCTTTAATGGCGTCGCCAAATTGCGCCATGACATCTTGCATTTTAATACCACGCGCAAGTGCAAGGCTCCAGGTTGCTAGGCCGAGCGCTATAAGCAGTACTACCATAGGGTTGCTGATAAAACCGATGATGGGCTGTTCACTGAGTGACTTGGGTAAAAAACTTGTTGCGGCGATTAAGATCACGGGCAGGAGAGATGTAATAAAACTATTGGCTACACCAGGTAACTTTTCCTTCTCCATTTGGGGTGGTTTGAAGGTGGCTAGCGGCGTGCACTTAATGTTTTTCAAGTGTGCTGAAAAAAGTGGCCCCGCCACAATCACGGTGGGAATCGCCACTATGAGGCCGTAGAGTAGCGTGGTACCCATATCGGCACCAAATTGCGGAATTAAAGCGACAGGCGAGGGGTGTGGTGGTAAAAAACCGTGGGTGACGGAGAGTGCAGCTAATAGTGGAATACCTAAGTACACGGCGGGCAGGCGCGTCTGATACATGACTGAAAAAACCAATGGAACTAACAATACAAAACCCACATTATAAAAAAGCGGAATGCCGACGATAAACCCTGTCAGCATTAGCGCCCACGTAATATATTTTTGTCCGCACCAGCGAATGAGCGAGCTGGAAATTTGTTGCGCTGCGCCTGTCTCGGCCACTAGCTTTCCAAACATAGCACCTAAGCATAAAAGGATTGCAAGTGAGCCAAGCATGTTGCCTATGCCTGTTTCAATGGTGCCTGCAATTTTGTCCAGTGGTATGCCGAGCATGATGGCTGCCGCCATAGACGAAATTAGAAACGCGAGAAATGTATTGAGCTTCAAGCCTGAGATAAGTGCGACCAATAAAAGAATGGCCGCTATTACGGCGATAATAGACATTGTGCATACCCTTATAGTGTTGTTATGGAAATTTATGCTATGGGTGCGATTATTGTTATTTGATGTTATATCGTGTGTGGGACAAGGTTTATACCCCCACCCTCAAGAGGGTGGGATTTATTGTGTTGATAAATTCTATTTCGATTATTTTATTTTCCCTTCTTTATAGGCGGCGTGCGCGAAACTTACGTCCTTTTAAACGGCCATCTTGTAAATGTTTCAATGCTTGTTTGGCGATGCCCATATCTACTGCGACGTAGGCGCAGAATTCAAACATATCAATTTTTCCGATTTGTTCAAAGGGCAGGCCGGCCTCTTTGGTAAGCGCGCCAATAATATCACCTGGGCGGAGTTTATCTTTTTTTCCTCCATCGATACAGAGTGTGACCATGGCGGGTTTGATGCTGACGTCATCGGTTACAACGGGAAGTGTTTCAAGAGTAAGGCGTAGCTGTAAGTAATCTTCAAGGCGATTTAAACGGCCTACTTCTTTTTGTGATAATAAACTTAGGGCCAAACCTTTTTCGCCTGCGCGGCCGGTGCGACCCACGCGATGTACATGCACTTCAGGGTCGTGTGATAATTCGTAATTGATGACGGCATCCAGCCCTTTAATATCAATACCGCGCGCGGCTACATCGGTGGCAATTAAAACGGAGCAACTGCGATTGGAGAAGCGCACTAACACCTGGTCGCGCTCACGTTGCTCAAGGTCACCATGCAAGGCGAGTGCACTTATGTCGCGCTCTCGCAGAGTTTCATAGAGTTCATGGCATTGAATTTTAGTGTTACAGAATATAATAGAAGATTGTGGTTTGAAGTGGCTCAGCAAGTGCTGTACCGCAAGGGTTTTATTTTGATGTTCTTGCAGTTCATAAAAGTGCTGCTCTATGTGTTCCTGAGTGTGAGTTTCTTCAATGCTTACTTCTTGTGGATTTTTTTGGCAATGGGCGCTAATTTTTTTGATTTGTTCTGGATAGGTTGCAGAAAAAAGCAATGTTTGACGCTCGCTATTGCAGGCCGCTAATACCAATTCAATGTCATCCGTAAAGCCCATGTCGAGCATGCGATCCGCTTCGTCAAGCACGAGCTGCGTTACGGCTTCTAGTTTGAGAGTGTTCTTACGAATGTGATCTACAATGCGCCCCGGTGTGCCCACGACTATGTGTGCACCGCGTTCGAGCGATCCTATTTGTGGCCCAATGGAAACGCCGCCGCAGAGGGTGAGTATTTTTACATTGTGGGTGAAGCGCGCAAGGCGGCGCAGCTCTTTGGCAACTTGATCGGCGAGCTCGCGTGTAGGGCAGAGCACCAGGCCCTGCACGGAAAAGTTCTTCACATCTAATTGCGTTAGCAAGCCAATACCGAACGCCGCTGTTTTACCGCTACCGGTTTTAGCTTTGGCGATAATATCTTGCCCCTGCAAAATAATCGGCAAGCTGGCCGCCTGAATGGGGGTCATTTCTTGGTAGTCGAGCGACTCCAAATTGGCGAGCATTTCAGTGCTAAGAGCGAGGCTGGAAAATAGCGGGCTGGTCATAATTACTACTCAATAATAAATGCAAAAAAATAAAATTCAGATGAATAAGCGCTAAGCACGACCGTTTAAAGTCGCTTTAAAAGGCCGAGGGTATTGATAAGCGGCAGTGCTTCAAATAGCCCAGATTGTTGCGCGAGCAACCAAATCTCATAGGGTGGGCGCCCACCATCGGCGGGGTTGGGAAATACATCGTGAATGGCGAGATAGCCGCCGCGCACAACGTGGCCTGCCCAGCTGCGATAGTCTGCTAGTGCCGCTTCCATACTGTGGCCGCCATCAATAAATACTAAGCTCAGCGGTGTTGTCCAAAAGCGTGCTGCCTGCGTAGAAGCGGCCACTATAGGCACCACGCAGTCTTCGAGTTGCGCGCGTGCGAGTGTGTGACGAAAGCTGCGAAAGCTATCCATCTTACCCGCGTGCGCATCGTAGAGTTCTGGGTCGTGATATTCCTCGCCCAATTGATGCTCCTCTGAGCCGCGATGATGATCCACCGCAAAGAGTAGGTTGTTGCTCTGCTGGCATGCACTCGCTAGATATACCGTTGATTTCCCGCAGTAGCTCCCAATTTCCAAGCAGGGGCCCAGCGCTGCGCCCTTGAGCGCGGTTGTATAGAGCGCGGTGCCCTCGTCGGGCGCTAAAAAGCCTTTAACAGTGGTAATATCCAGCGGTAAAGTGATGTTCGTGGTCTGCATTGTGCGTCTTGGTACCTAGTGACTGGGGCTGGCGCAATTGCCTATTGGCGTCATTCTAACAAACTTGGTCCCGCAAACTCGGAATTTAACCAACTGAATCTATATTGGTGCAGTTTTTGAGGTTGGCAATTAAGGAATTTCTGGTGCGACGCAGCAATACCCCCTACTTAATAAAACGCCTCTATAAAATCATTAATCATTGGTATGTACGGCGTTTTGTCGTTCCGCAATTTGATAGTGTGGGGACTGTGCCTGAAATCGCTCATCCGCGAAGCCTGGTTATTTTCGGGCGCAATATATATTTGGGGCGCTATGCACAAATCATTTCATCGCCCGATAATTGCGTGCGGTTCACCACATGGCCTAGCAAGCAAGCAGATGGCGCGCTTTATATTGGCGATTATTGTTTGATTTCTCCCGGCGTGCGTATATCGGCGGCGCAATCAATTCATATTGGTGATAACTGCATGCTGGCCGCAAATGTGTATATCAGTGATAGTGATTGGCACGGCATTTATAATCGTATTCGACCATTTCGTTGCACTAAGCCGGTGGTGATTGAAAATAATGTATGGCTGGGTGAGCGCGTTATCGTCAATAAAGGTGTCACTATTGGTGAGAATTCAGTGGTGGGTGCGGGCAGTGTGGTCACTAAAAGTATTCCTGCTAATTCGGTGGCGGCGGGTAATCCAGCGCGAATTATAAAAACCATTAATCCGAAGCGACGCATGTTAATGCGAGAACTGTTGTTTCAAAATCCCGAACACTATTTTGAGAATCAGGACCTGCTTGATCAATATATGTTAGGGGAAAATACTTGGTGGAATTGGTTGCGCAGTTTGATAGCACCTAATCAACGAGATTAAATAATGATTGATAATATTTTAACGATAAGAAGGGTTATTATTTTATGAAGTATTCTTTTTTCTATATGGCACTGCTGAGTGCATGTGTGTTTTTCTCTGTTGCTAATGCTGCTGCTCAGAATAATACAGATGACGTAAGTGCAGAGGGGGGCGTTAGTGCGCCATTATCTGCTTACGAGCTGCCGGGTACTCAGACGTTTAGCATTAACTCCCTAGCAACAGGTCATGATTACAATATTGTAGTATCGCTACCGGGCAGCTACGCCAGTGCACCTGAGGGTAAAGTGTATCCGGTACTTTATGTGTTAGATGCCCAATGGCAATTCCCGCTTATTTATACCGCTACGGGTGCGGTTATTCATGATGGTGATATGCCGGAGGCTATAGTCGTTGGCATTAGCTGGAGGGAAACCAATGGCAATTTGATGGCGCTGCGCAATGTCGATTTGACACCCACAACCTCGGCGGGGGATCCGACATCGGGGCATGCTGATAAATTCCAGAATTTTTTACGCAAGGAATTATTCCCGCATATAGAGTCAACATTTAAAGCCAGTAAAGATCGCACAGTAACTGGTGGCTCTACCAGTGCATTATTTGTGTTTTATACACTTATCTCTCAGCCCGATTTATTTAGGGGTTATATTGCATCAAGCCCCAGTATTTATTGGGATAAACAAGTGATGTTTAAGCTCCTGAAAGATTTCTCTCCGGATATTATTCCGCAGGGCACTCGTGCATATTTAGCTTGGGGTAGTCTTGAGAACGCTACTGAGATACAACTATTCGCAGAGCAGTTAGCCGCTAAAAAAGCTAAAAATTTGGCCTTTCGTTTTGCCGAAGTTAGCAATGCAGGGCATGCGGCGGTCAATCCAGAGTGCTATGTGCGCGGCTTTCAGTTTGTATATGCCAATCCTAGCTTAAGGTTGCCTTCTACTTACTTGAAATCCTTAACTGGTACTTATAAATCCACAGTGCATGAGTTTGCTATAAAAGTGACGTTCGCTGATGGCAAACTGCGTGTGCAGTATCCCGAAGGGGATAGTTATTCACTTGAGGCGGCAGCGGAGCGCGAGTTTTACGCGCGCGGTAACGGCCTTGCTTTCTACTTTATATTTGATGCCCAACATAAACTGCAGGGGCTAGAGCAAGTTGCACATGGTAATACTATAGCGTTGGTTAAAATACAATAGTGTGTAATCAGTCCTCGCCCTAACTTCGGCGCACAATAATTTCATGAATGATAAAACTATGAATCAAGTTAACGCAAAAGCAAAATCCAAAAAAGATGGGCGCGATATTCGCGGTGAAGCATTAAAGATTGCGCGCAGCATTAAGGTGGAAGGTCAGCCGATGGCAGATACTAAAGCTATTGCTAACGGTATTCAGCGTGGCATGGAAGTTTTTTTACGGCAACACAGTGAAAAAACGCGAGACTTGGATAAGCGATTGAAGAAAGCTAAGCAGCTGACATCGTTGCAGCCAGAGGTACCTACAGTAGATGCGTCGCAACAGCCGGTCGCAGTGCGTCTACCTTGGGTGTTGCTGGGGCTATCTTGGGTGATCTTCGTCGGGGCCGCCTGGGTGGCTTGGCATTATGTGAGGTAGTTGAATTTACTTGTAAAGGGTTGTTGATATTTTTATTAAGTTATCACTAGATACATTATGTTGCCTATGAAATCTTTATTGTTAAATACCAGCGATCAACTAAATTACTTGGGTTTTCAGCGCTTTGCGCCTCACCCTTATTTGCGCTCTTGGGTGCAATGTTATTGGGTGGTCAGTAGCGTTGAATCTATAGTGAGTGAAGAAAAGCTTTATCCTGATGGTGGCACTAGTCTTACTATCGATTTCACCTCATCCTCATTATCTATGCAGTTTAATGCGATTCAAACGCTCAATCGATTACAGCTAAAGGGAACCTTAGATCGCATGGGGATTCGCTTTCATCCCGGTGGTGCATTTCAATTGCTGGGGTTGGATATGGGAGAGTTGGCTAACCGAGAATGTAGTTTGCAGGATTTGGGTTTTACGCGGCTGCAGGTACAGGAACAATTAAGTGGGGCGGCAAACATATCGCAACGGCTAGAATTGCTGGATAGCTGGTTATTGCAGGAATCGATAGCCGTCAAGGCCGAGTGCGGTTTGGTGCAACGCTTGTTGCCTCATTTGTTGCGCAGTGAAAACTCTATAGAAGAACTAAGTCGGGCTGTTGCACTTAGTCGCCGCCAGTTGGAGCGAAAGTTTCTGCAGCAGGTGGGTTTAACCGCGGTAAAGCTAAAGCAGCTGGTGCGTATTAAGCAGGCGCGCTTATCGATTGGTCGAGCCCCAGATACCCCATTAACGAAAGTTGCCCTTGATGCAGGGTTCTACGATCAATCGCATTTTATTCGTCAATTTCAGCTGGTTACCGAGCAAACGCCGGGGCAGTATCGCCAGCGCAAGATGTCGCAAAAATACAATTACCTCCTGTAGCGAAGGTGCACTATGACGGCTCCTCGTTATTATTTATTGGAGCTTTTTATGCAAGAACGTATAAGTCGTGCCCTAGCCTTTAGCACCCAGCCAGAATTATTGAACTCACTGCTCAGTTTGGGGAAGGCAAGCAGTGAGGGGTTGGAACAATCATTGGTGCATTTAGTTAAGTTGCGCGCATCGCAAATTAATAGCTGCGCCTTCTGCTTGCACATGCATACTGCGGAGGCGCGTCTTGATGGCGAGCGTCAGGTTCGTTTAGATGTGTTGTCTGCTTGGCGTGAAGCACCTGTGTTTTCTGCGCGCGAACGCGCTGCCTTGAACTGGACCGAAAAACTCACGCGTGTTGCTGAGGGTAAAACTCACGGCGATGATTTTGAAGCCTTGTGTGAGTTTTTCAATTCAACCGAAATCATAAATCTTACGGCTGTCATAGTAACGATTAATGCTTGGAACCGTGTGGCAGTCGGGTTCCATTTTTTACCCGAGATAAAGGATCACTGATATGAATATTCGACCACTAAAAATGCTCTGCTTAGTCGTGTTGCTGTTACAGGCACCTGCTTTGTTTGCGCAAACCTTGGTATTGGATGAAACCTACCAACAGTTTCAAGGAAAACCCATTTCACTTAAGCAGCAATTGGGGCATAAGCCCATTTATTTAAAGCTCTGGGCTACGTGGTGTTTAGATTGCCGAAAACAAATGCCTGATTTACAGGCCGTTTACACTAAGTACAAAGATGCCATTAATATTTATGCGGTGAATTTGAATATTAATGAGACACAGGAAACACTGCAGGCTATTAAGGATAAGTACCAGCTCACAGTTCCCATAGTGCTGGACAATAATGGCACCATTGCCAGCAATTTTAATTTTGTGGGTACGCCCTTCCATGTGCTAATTGACGCTGAGGGTAAGGTTGTTTACACCAGCTATCACGCCGATGCTGATTTGCATCTCAAGCTTGATCAATTGGCTCATGCCGCCTTAGTGTCGGCTGCAAAAGTGGAAGGCGTGAAAGAGGGAAATAATAAGCGGGCAGCGCCGGATTTGCCGGTAGGTTTTGCTGTGCGCTATTTTTCTGCGAGTTGGTGTGGTTGGTATTTTGCAGATATTGAACCTGCTATGGCACAAAACTGTGTGCGTGGTGATGCCTTAGCTAGCGCGTTATTTAAGCAGAGCAGCTCTGCAAAAATTAATTGGGCGAGTTATGCGACTTATTTGTGGGCCGAGCCAAAGGATGTGGCTGAGTACAAAAAGAAGCAGGCGTTACCCTACGCAATTATTTATGACAGCGCCAACACCTTTGCGCAAAGCTACAAAGTGAGCGAATACCCCACGCTCATAGTATTTAATAATGGCAAAGAGATTCGACGTTTGACGCAGTTTGATGAGCCTGAGACGCTGCAGAAAACACTTGCGAGTTTGCTGCAATTAAAATAGTGAAAGGCGGGTGCGCCTAGGCTCAGTCGAGCTACAGGTGTAATATTGTTTACAAATCTAAGGCTAAACGTAACAGTGCGGCAACACTAATAGCATCAGTTATGTCGCCGCGCTTTACCATTTCTATCGCTTCAAGTAATGGCAGCTTTTTCACTTCAATATCTTCGCTGGCCTCGAGTTGTTGAGTGCCGGAGAAAAGGTTGCGCGCCACGAATATTTCGCAGTATTCGTCGGTGACAGAGTTGGAAAGATGTAACTGCATGAGTGCGCTCCAATCTTTTGCTTTTAAACCTACCTCTTCTTCCAGTTCGCGCTGCGCTGCTGCCAGTGGGTTTTCACCCTTTGGACAACCACCTTCGGGTATTTCCCAGGTGTATTGATTGAGGGTATAGCGACTTTGTTTTACCAACCACGTATTGCCCTCATCGTCTATAGGGACAACGCCGACGGCTGTGTTTTTAAAATGCACTACGCCGTAAATACCATCGGTGCCTGTGGGGGTTATGACTTCTTCGTGAGAAACTTTTAACCAGGGGTTTTCATAGGCCACTGTTGAGTTTTTGGTTTTCCAGCCACCCACTTTTTCGATCGGCGTTATATCTGCGTCATTGTTTTGATTCATGGCAATTTCCTCAGCACTATTTTTTTAAGACCCAACCGCGTGGATTGGCCGTGAAGCCAATCTTTGGATAGTAGTCTTGCGCTTTAGGCGCGGCGAGCAGTACGAGCATGCATTCAGCGTGTGTTCGCGCTTGCACTTCGTCGATGAGTTTTTTACCTATCCCTTGATGTTGATAATTTTCATCAACAGCTAAGTCTGCGAGATAGGTGACGTAGGTGAAGTCGCTTAGGGCGCGGGCTATTCCAATGAGCTTTTCGTTGTCCCACGCGCTGATTAAAATACTCGCGTTGTCGATCATGCCTTGAAAAATATCGGGCTTGTCGACGGGGCGGCGTTCGCCGAGAGTGGAGCGATTGTAGAGGTCTATCACGAGATGAGCATCAAGTGATTTTTGATCGCGGTAAGTGATGGCCATAGTTAATGTAATGAACGCAATCTAAGTAGTTTTAGTTTAATGCAGCCGGTGTGGATCAAGTTGCACTTCAGTGATTTTTGAGCCGAGCATAATGACTCGGCCAAAGTTGCGATCAATGCCATTGGCGGTAAATTCAAAATAGAAGGCGCGCCAGAGTGAGAGTTGGCCCTGTGCGTTGCGTTTAAACCAGATGCGACGTAAATAGACACTTTCGTCGAGCAGCTGTACATCCATGTCCGCGCAATGTTGTTGCGCCATCGCAAACGCGCGCTCTTTTACTTTTAGGGCGCCGTGCCAATAGTAGATAACAAGAATAATAAGTGTAAGCCAAAGAACTGAATAAATATCAAACATGAGACGCGTCGAGTAATGGCGCTGACTTATCACACTAAAGATGACAATCGCTAGCCGTGAGGAATGGAGAGTGGCATGTGTCGAAATAAAAAATAGTTTTTTTATTAAACGATACTGCTGAGCAGGAGGTAATTTTTTAAGGCCCTTAAAGCAGCAAGGGGCAATTGATTGCTCAATCACCCCTTGAAACGCGACTCATCTTAGAGAGGAGTTACGTTTTCCGCTTGCGGACCTTTTTGACCTGAGGTTACTTCGAAAGTCACTTTTTGACCTTCTTTCAGAGTCTTACGGCCGTTACCATTGATCGCACGGAAGTGAACGAATACATCTGCACCGCCTTCACGCTCAATAAAACCGTAACCTTTATCATCGTTAAACCATTTAACAACACCAGAGACTAGATCTGACATAAATTCCTCGTCTTGCGTCTAAAACGTCAGCAAAGCTGACCGAACAAAGTAACCGACTTTACTAAAAGCCAGGGTGAAATAGCTTATTAATAAAGCTATTGCTCAGGTCGTGGTGCGGCCAAGGGTCTTGAGCAAGCGGTTGTCTTACAAAAGCTTTTTCTTGGGTCGAATCTCAATCTGTAGCAGTTCAAAATTAAAGCACTTCAGGAACTTGAGTTCAAGCAGTTATATGTGAATTTAACGAATATCGCTGTTTTTTGGCTGCATGTGTAACTAGCACACATTTAGTCGGGCATATTCTTTTTATCTGTGTCGCCTGTGCTTCTATTTTGTGCATTTTTTGTTGGGCTGTTCGCAAGCATTTCGTGCAAAAACAATGCAAGCGGTATTAAGGCGATACCGAGTCCCATTACATAATGTTTAATTGTGGCAAATTCATAACCTTGCTTTGCGAGTTGATAGCATGCCAACCCCCATGCAGCTGCGCCAAAATAAGCCCAGCGGTTATGTTTGAAGGCACCAAATGCAATTAATGCGGTGACTAGCGCCAGAAACAGACCGTAAATATTGCCGAAAGTGCAAAAGCCTGCGACGGCACTAAGGAGTATGGCGATCAAGACAATGTTAAGTGCATTGGCAATTTTATGGCGCGTGCTGTGCTTAGGTGAATCTGTCATGGCGGCTCAATAGTAAAAGGTGAATGGAGTGCGATTTTAAGTGTTACCTATGTACCCCCTCTTGAGAATAAAGGCGTTTATTCTGAGCTGGATTTCGTTTTTCCGCGCCAATCTTGATATTTTTTATGTACGCCGCGCGTCAAGGCTTGAAAATAATCTTCAAGAATATCGACACCGACCAGTACGCCTACCACGATAAAGGACAGCTTAATGGCGGTGATTTCGTAGCCCAAGGCGATGGCGACGCCGATGGAGGCGAGCGCCCAAATTGTGGCGGCAGAGGTGACGCCCATGACAAAGCCATCGCGCGCCATCATGACGCCAGCGCCGAGAAAGCCAATACCGGTGATGACTTGTCCGATAATGCGTGAAGGGTCGGTAGCGGCGTTGGAAACAACCATCGAGGTGGCGATAAAAATATAGGTACCGAGGGTGATCAGTGCTGAAGTGCGAATACCAACAGGTTTGCCACGCAATTGGCGCTCTAAGCCCACAATGGTGCCGCAGAGTAGGGCGGCAGCGATTGCGTGCCAATCAAAAGGTGCTATGGAAACTACATCGCCAAGCATCATAGAAAATCTCAAGTAGTGTAGAAAAAATCTTAGGTTAGGATGTTGCGCCCAAGGCGGTTTTAATAATAATTTTTTTAATCGCGCCGAGGTTATTCAGTTGGCGCATCCCCGTGTTGCGCAACCAATTCGCGTCGAGTGTCTGGCTGCCAAATAAACGTTTAAAGCCCTCCATTGCGCTCATCATGCCGAGGTTGCTGCTCAGGCGTGCGCGTTGATAGCGGCGCAATATTGAAGGTTCATTTAAGGGTAGGCCACGCGCGAGGGCGCGCTCTATTTCTGTGCTCATGGCAAGCACATCCAATAACCCGAGATTGACGCCTTGGCCCGCGAGCGGATGGATATTGTGCGCTGCGTCGCCTACCAGAGCCATGCCAGTTTGTATGTAGGTTTGCGCGTGACGTTGGCGCAGGGGCAGGGCAAATCGCTCAGCACATTGCTCGATTTTGCCAAGGCGATATTCAAATGCGCGGCCCACACGCGCGCAAAACGCTTCGTCATTTAACTGCATTAATTCATGAGCGAAGGCGCTATCGGCGGACCAAACAATAGAACACTGATGCGCATCGCCCTGGTGTTGCAATGGCAAAAAAGCCAGAGGACCGGTGTGCATAAAGCGCTGCCATGCGGTGAACTCATGCGGCAGTTCCGTGCGCACTGTAGTCACTATAGCCTCTTGGCCATAGTCCCATTCACGTGTGGTAAAACCAGCGAGATCGCGTACTTTTGAATGGGCGCCGTCGGCGGCAATGAGTAGTAGGCTGCGCAGCTGTTGGCCGTTGTTGAGTTGAATCTCAACCCAGGGCTGTAAGCTATTAGGTGCCCTTAATTCAACCAGTGCAGTAGGTTGAATTAAGGTGATGTGTGGTAGCTGCGCCATGCGCTCGCGCAAGGCGTTGACTATCACGGAGTTTTCAACAATATGCCCTAATTGCACTTGGCGCACTTCAGCGGCATCGAACTCAATACTGGCGGTGCCTTCGCCATCCCAAACTTTCATCTGTTGATAGGCGCAAACGCGCGCTAACAGTATTTGTTCCCAGCAACCTATGTCTGCCAGTAATTGTTGCGAGGCTTGTGTCAGGGCTACCACGCGGGGATCAAAGTTGCTGCCGCTGTAATGAGGTAAATGGTTGGTCGCCTCTATAATGGCGATACGCAAAGGTTGCGCGCTATTTAATAGCGCGAGTTTGCAGGCGAGCGCAGCACCGACCAAACCCGCACCTACAATCACTACATCAAAATTAGTGTTGGAAGAGGGCGTATTAGTCGTGGTCTTTTCAGGTGTGGCTGCAGGCGTTGCTGTCCCTGTTTCGTTCTCTATTTCTGCCATGGGCGGCAGCCAGCGATGTTGGCGCCCAGCAGTACCCATGGTTTGCGCCGCGAATTGGTCTTTGATAAAGCTGAGTGATTCAAGGCTTAAAAAGCCGAGGTGGCGCAGGGCGATAAAGGGCAATTGGTCGGTAGAAAACAGTCGCACCAAACGATCGCTAAATTCAATCGTCAATTGTTGATCCAGCGCTTGCCGCGCCACATAGGTTTGCAAGTTCGCTAATTCGCCTAGGGGTTGCTGCGTGCTGCGTGCTGCGGTGAGAGTCTCGACCAAGCAGGCACAATCGCGCAGGGCCAAATTAAAGCCTTGCCCCGCCACTGGGTGTAAAAAATGCGCGGCATTGCCGACTAACACTATATGAGAGCGAATTTGCTCGTCGGCAATGACCAGCTGTAATGGGTAGGTGTGACGTTTGGCGACACGTGTAAAGCGACCTTGGCGAAAACCAAATCGCGTTTGCAGCGCCTGCAAAAACTCTTGGTCGCTGAGCGCGCTTATCTCGTCAACTTGATCTTGCGGTAAGGTCCATACCAGTGCGGCTTGGTGCGCGCTGGATGTTTCGCCGAGGGGTAATAAGGCGATAGGGCCATCGGCAGTGAAACGCTCGTAGGCAATACCGTTATGGGGCTCGGAAAATTCCACATTAGTGATAATGGCGGTCTGCTGATAATCGCGCACCTGAGTGCTTATGCCCAAGGTGCGGCGCAGTGCTGAGTCGCCGCCATCGGCAATCACCGCAAGCTCAGTGTTAATTTGCACTGGGCCCTGTGGTGTTTGAATGCTTAAGCGCGCGCCATCTACTAGCGGTTCTAGCTTATTCAAGGTTGCAGGTGCAAAGCAGTGAATGTTGGGCTGCAGCTGGACATGGGCGAGCAGTGTCTTGCCTAACCAAGCATTCTCAACCACATAACCCACGGCCTCAAGCTTGCGCTCCGCCGCATCGATTAAGCCGCCGAGGAAATGCCCCTTGTCGGAAACATGTACCTGACGAATCGCGGTGATGTGTTGCTGCAATGTCTCCCATAGCCCAAGCTCACGCAAAATATCGGCGCTGCCGAAAGAAAGTGCGGTGGAGCGCGCATCAAAGCTAGGTTGATAGAGTTGTTCGGAGGCCGTTGCAAATGGCTGGGTTTCTATCAGCGCTATACGCCACTGAGGGCAACTGGCTGCTAAGAGGCTAGCGAGGCTAGTACCTACCATGCCGCCGCCGATAATGGCGATATCAAACTCGAGAGCTTTTTCCATATACAGTTACAGTCTTGCTCTTGTTATGTGTGTAAGCGGCGCAATCATCTTTTGAATTTTGGCCACTGGTTGTAGCCAATATCTGGATCATTGGCATTGTATTCGCGAATTAAAACAGGCTCGATTTTATTGATTTCGTTTGCATCACTTGACGTAAACAGGATTTCTTGTCGGATCGTCATATCCATTCTTTCTGTCGCAGAAAAGTCTTGTGCAATCAGATCGCTATTCGCGCTGCCCCAATAATTGATGCTGTTTGTTAGATCTTTTCCAATGTAGATTTTCCCATTCGGGTAGGTGATTTTGTAAATTACCTTGCTGTTAGTATTCATTGAGATTGTCTATGAGCGCGCCATCAAAGCCTCAATTTCCTTCACAGTCTTGGGGACATCCTTGGTGAGCACATCATTGCCGTCTTTGGTGATGACGATGTCGTCTTCAATGCGAATGCCGATGCCGCGCCATTTTTTGGCAACGCGCTCGTTGTCGGGGGCGACGTAAATGCCGGGTTCTACGGTCAGAACCATGCCAGGTTCAAGCAGGCGCCACTCGCCGCCAACTTTATAATCGCCGACATCGTGTACATCCATGCCCAGCCAGTGACCGGCGCGGTGCATGTAGAATTCTTTATAGGCTTCGGTTTTGATGAGTTCTTGTACGTCGCCGTCAAGCAGGCCGATGTTTACCAAGCCTTCGGTAATTACGCGCACGGTGGTTTCATGGGGATCGTTCCAGTGGTTGCCGGGTTTGCATTGGGCGATAGCGTCTAATTGTGCTTGCAGGCAAAGCTCGTAGAGAGCTTTTTGCTCGGGTGAAAACTTGCCGTTGACGGGGAAGGTGCGGGTGATGTCGGCTGCGTAATAATCTAATTCACAGCCGGCGTCGATCAAGACCAAATCGCCATTTTTGAGCGCGGCAGAGTTTTCGATGTAATGCAGGATACAGCCGTTTTTGCCGCCGCCGACAATGGTGTTGTAGGCGGGAAAGCGCGCGCCGGCCATATTGAATTCGTGCATGATTTCCGCTTCCAACTGGTACTCCATAACCCCGGCTTTGCTGGCCTGCATGGCGCGCACATGGGCGCGTGCGGAGATTTCACCCGCTTCGCGCATGACGCGAATTTCTGCGGCGCTTTTGAACAGGCGCAGCTCATTTAAAAAGTGGCTAAGGTCGAGAAACTCCCCCGGTGGCGTAGCGCCAGAGCGCACCTTGGCGCGAATGGTGTTAACCCAGTCCATTACTTGCTTGTCGAATTCGCTGTCTTTGCCCATGGCGTAGTAGACGCGCTCGCGGCCTTCAATTAGCCCCGGCAAAATATCGTCGATATCGTCTATGGGAAAGGCGTCATCCGCATCGAATTCGCTGCAGGCGCCCTCGGGCCCTGCACGATAGCCGTCCCAAATTTCGCGCTCGCGATTGCGCTCGCGTACAAACAACACATATTCGCCATGAGCGCGCCCAGGGATGATAACCAACACCGCTTGCGGTTCTTCAAAGCCGGAGAGATAGAGTAGGTCGCTATTCTGGCGATAGTGGTATTCCGTATCGCGGCTGCGGGTGCGCTCGGGTGCGGCAGGTACTATGGCGATAGAGTTGGGTTCCATCATGTCCATCAATGCTTTGCGGCGGCGGGCGAATTCGGCTTTGTTAATTCTCATCTGGGTCTCGGCGACTTAAATGGTGATAGAAGTGAGAGGGTATGACGACTAGTGTAGCGTAGGTGCTAACGCGGCTTCGCTCGTGGCTGCCGTCTCAGGCTCATCTGCGCCATATTCCAAGTAGAGGCCGCTGGCCGCCATGCGCACATATTCAGTTACTTCCATATAGTCTGCTTCGGCGCTGGGATCGTCTTCTTCGTCATCGGCTTGAATTTGTACGATGGAGGCAAAGTCGCGCAATGTATCTTCAACGTCTTCAGTGATTTCCCGCGGGGTAGTCACCTCGACACTGCCAAAACCGGTCAAAAAGCCGTGGCACCATTGGCTTAGTGCATTAACGCGCTCGGCTAAGCCGTAGTCGTCATCGGGCAGCATCATCTTTAATTCAAAGCTGCCGTTAAGTTGCTCGCGGGTAGAGTGAAACAGTGCGCTCAGCGCAGCGCGGACATTTTCATCGGGCGCTTGGGTGAAGTCGAGAAACTCAACAGCATTGAGCAGCCAGTTAATTTCTGATAGTTGCGCGCCCCCGGCAAGCTTGCCGCACAGCAGGCCATGCAGTTCAGACGGGCTGTTTAGGGTTCCCAGAGGAACTAAAAGGTTGGCAAGGTCGTCGAAACGAAGGGATATTACGGGGTTTTCGGTAGAAGTTAAGTCTGTCATTGGTGCCTCTCTGGTAGCTTGGGCGAATGCTATCACGATTAAACGAGAGGGCCGTGCAAACTTTTTTTAAGGTTTGTTCGTGATGCAAGCAACTGATTTATAAAACTTATAGGTTTATCATTCAGTAGCGTGCCCTATCTCGAAATCACATTAAGTTACGTCTGTGCATTGACCCCCTGCCGAGGGCACAATATAGTGGGCGACCCGCGTTATAAATTGGTTAATAATGATCATGTCTGACAATCTGCTCCTCGCTCTGGAAACCAAGCTGGATAAGCTGATTCTGCACTGCACTCGTCTGCAGCAGGAAAATGCTGAACTTAAGGCGCGCGAAAGCGACTGGCTGCGCGAGCGCGAGCGCTTGATTGAAAAGAATGAATTGGCCCGCAGCCGTGTGGAAGCCATGATTACCCATTTGAAAAATCTGGATGCAGAATAATCGCGGAGCGCGCTCATGAGCAATGAAACAGTTTTTGTAAAAATCCTCGATAAAGAATACCAAGTAGCCTGTCCACGTGAAGAGCGACAAGCTCTCGTGCAGTCAGCGCAAATGCTCGATGAGCGCATGAAAATGATTCGCGGTACCGGCGCAGTCATCGGCTTAGAGCGTATCGCGGTAATGGCTGCGCTGAATTTAAGTCATGAATTATTGCAGGCCAGAGTTGCTACCGAGGGTAGTGGCGGTGCGGTTAATGGTAGTGATCTACTGCGTTTGAATGAAAAATTAGAGCGCAGCCTAGCAAAACTCAGTTAAATTTCAAATTGAATAAAATTAAGTAACAGCTCCCGCTTTTGCGGGCGCTGTTGTTTTTAATACAGCTTGAGTGATGCTTATACGAATCGATGCTCGCCTGCACGATTGCAGGGAAATCGTAAAAGTCCAGTGGCTGGTAAGATTGTTTTTTGCTGAATTTAATCTTGGTTCAACGATAAATTCATTTGCGATCACATGGGGTCTGTGGGTTATACTGGAGCTCGCCCTGGAGTGTTTGCAAACCGACAAGTCCTTGAGCCGATTTCCACAAACTTGGTCGCATCTCGTTGTGTTTGGTGTGCATGTCCGCCTGACGGAAAGCCTAAAAAACCACAGGTGTAACCACCTTGAACCTATGGGTTCAAGGCCAGCTTGGTAGCGGCATTTTCGGGGCCTCTTTTTTCTTCTTTTGTTTTTTTAGTTTTTATTTCTCTTCGTTTTCTCGCACTCACTCATCTTCGCCATTTATTTCTGTCATCGATTTTGTTTTTTGATTTCTGAATAAGGCCGCTTATGCTTGATCCGCGCACTCCGGTAAATATTACGTCTCCTTCTCTGTCATTAAGTCGCTCTGCTTTGCGCCAAGATTTACGCAAGCGTAGGCGTGCACTTAATCCGCAACAACAAGCTCAAGCTGCACGCAACGTATTGAGTTATCTGTTAAAAATTCCGCAACTGATGCGCGCGCAACATATAGCTCTCTATATCGCTAATGACGGCGAAGTCGATCCACGAGTAATTGCGGAGCAGTTGTGGAAAATGAAAAAGCAACTCTACTTGCCAGTATTGCGCCCTAAGGGCCGTGAGCTATGGTTTGTGCGTTATAACCCTAAAACGGCGCTAGCCCCAAATCGCTTTGGCATTCCTGAACCTGACCATAGGCGCGAGCTTAAAATTATTCCGAATTTATTGGATGTGGTGCTTATGCCCTTGGTCGGTTTCGATCGCTGCGGTGGGCGCTTGGGTATGGGCGGGGGATATTACGATGCGACCTTTGCATTCAAACACAAACAACCTAAAGGGCGGCCCTACTTAGTTGGCTTAGCGCACAGTTGCCAAGAAGTGGAACCGCAAACCATGGCGGAATGGGATATTCCCTTGTTTGCTATAGCATCAGATAGCGGAGTTATTGAGGTTACGGCTTAAGCCAAGCTGCGGTGAAATTGCAGGCTTCGAGGGAGGAGAGCGGTTTGTACATTATGTAAGCTGAGGCAGAAAATTATTCTACAGCAGCTTCAGCAAAGGTGACCAATGCACCCAAGTCTATGAGGGTTAGGCAAACGCCTAGGCAAAAAATAAAGATAACAAGTGAGAGAACATCGACTTTCATGGCACTACCTTATTTGCGGTTGTAACTTATGGATTGCAGTGTCTTGATGCTCCTTATCTATCAAGACTAGCGGACTCATTACATCAACCACAAAACAGCGATACTCAATGACCTAATGCCTGGCCGAAACTTGTGCACTACTGTGGCGCGTTAATAGCATAGTAAGCTATTGCGCAAAATGGAACCGGCGCCAAGGCACTTTAAGCACTTTTTTGCGATTTATTTGCTATTTTTTCGCATTTATATCGTTTTTTGCTGCTTTTTAGGATCTTTTGTTATGAACTCCTTCAAAAAGTCGGTTGTTCCGGCCTTTTAAAGGAGTTGTTATCAAAGTTTGCGTATGTTGCTTATGGCGACAATTGAGTTTAGTAGATCACCGCCGTAGTGCGACTGACCTGCTCGCCAATACGGCTGCGCAGTAAAATTTCAGCGCGCACCAATGTTGGTTGCGCAGAAGTTGCCTGTGCAGGCGGCACTGAAACGGGCTTTGAATATGGCTGCCAAGTGGCTCCCTGATCGAAACTGTATTCTAAGCCTAGCCCCGGAAGTGATGAGTTCATCATGAGCTGGTCGCTTTTTATCTGGCCACCCGGCGGTGGTAGATAAAAACTAGCACCTGTTGTGGCTAGCTTGGGCAGCTCTTTTTGACTAAGGCTATAGGCAAACTGGGTCCAATCGGCAGCGCGGGCTTTTAGGTCGGGTTGGTTCGATTCCCACGGGGCCTTGTGCCACGCTCGCTCGGCTAAGGCTATAGCGCGGGGATAGATCATCTGCTCCAACTGCTCCGCCGTGCGAATGGTTTCAGACCATACTTGGCCTTGAATACCCAGTAGGTTTTCCGGTTTTTGTAGGCTGGGCAGCGGTCTTCCCACGAGGGCCTCTAAATTTGTAATTGGCTCGCCAGCGCGGGTTTTATCGGCATTGGCATAGAGGTTGTCGGGCATAAACCCAAAAACTTTGGCGTTATCGCTATAGCGCGTAGCCCAGTAGTAGCCGCGCTCTTCTGCGTTAGCTTCTTGGGGGTGATCAAAATAGAGGTGTGTACCGGGGGATAAAATGACTTCATAACCCGCATTGGCTAAGCGATAAGCGCGATCAGCAACGCCCCATTCCCAAATATTATCCCAAGCATTGGCCAGCACATGTTTGTTGGCGAACTCGGCGCGGTTGAAGGTGTTGTTCGGGTCGTACATTAGGCCATCTTCCCAGCCTGCCAGATTCAATCCGCGCGCTTGTGTCATGGCGGCGAGCTTTTTCACAAAATAGGGTTTGAGGTCGGCAACGCCAGTAACGCCAGAGTCGGATTGTGCGAAGAGTGCGGTGCAGGCGGGCGATTTCTCCCACGAACCCTTACCCACTTCATCGCCACCCATGTGAAAGGTGGTGAGCTTTAGCCCAGCTGCGCGATACATTTGCTGCAATTCATAGATCACTTTTTCCGCGAACGCATAGCTTGAGGGGAGGCAGACATTGATGGCATTGTCGGTGTAGTTCTGTACCGACATATAGTGCGATTGGTCGTCTGGATCTGAGAGTAAATACTGTTCCGCTGCTGCTTTTTTGCCCGCAGCTATAAGTGTGCGATAGCGCGCTTCCATTGATTTAACGGCGGCGCGGGCGTGGCCGGGCATGTCAATTTCAGGGATCACGTCTATATGGCGCGCAGCGGCAAATTGTAAAATCTCAATAAAGTCTGTGCGCGTGTAATAGCCATTACCCGAGCCAGATTTATGGGGTCCAGTCCCTAGTTGGGTGAGTAGGCAATGGGTTTCGGTGAGATCGAAGCAGCGTGCGCCACCCACCTCGGTCAATTCCGGCAGGCCGGGAATTTCCAAGCGCCAGCCTTCATCCTCGGTTAAATGCAGGTGTAGTTTGTTGAGTTTGTAGCGCGCCATTTGTTCGATTAAACGCAGTGTTACTGCTTTGCCGTGAAAGTTGCGCCCCATGTCGTAGTGCATGCCGCGCCAGTTGTAGCGCGGGCTATCACTGATGGTCAGTTTGGGCAAACTTACTTGGCTGTGGGTATTGGCAGGCAGCAGCGCGAGCAGGGATTGCACGGCGTAAAAAGCACCTGCGCTATCGCTGCCTATAAGCCGAATCGCATCGCTATCAAGTGACAGCGTATAACTTTCGCTCGGCAGTTGTGCGCCAAGATTCAAGTAAATAGTGCTGCCTTGTGCGGGAATATGATCGGCGGCGCTGGTCAGTGTTATGCCGAGGGTTTGCAGTTGCTCGCTCAAGTAGTTAGCTTCGGGGGTGAGACCGCCGGTATAACGCAATTGCCAACTGCTGTTTAGTTCGACCGTGCCCTTACGTATTTTTATATTTTTTGGGGTTGGAATAATACGAGTAGCCAAAGCTGTGGCATCAGGTTGCGGGTGATTGAGTGCGCGATTTTCCGCAAAACGCGATTCGCTCGTCACTATAGGATACAGGTCATCGCTGAAACGCAATTGTTGTTCAGGGCGGGAAAATGGCTCGACAAAATCGCTCAGCTGCTCGCTATCAGTATTGGCGAAAATAGCCGGTTCTAGGCCTTCTTGGGCGATAAACGCGCGCGGCATAAAGTCGCTATAGCTGACTATCCAATCGCCCGAATGAAATTCAAATGTCAGTGTTGCGTTGACTGCAAGGCCGGGAAAATGCGCCGTGGGTGCCAGCGCATAGAGGTCGCCGTTGATGTGACTCAGGTGCAGCCCCGCATCATCAGCCAATAGGAGTTTGCGTATTGAGTGAAAATAAATACGCCAGTTGCGCGCGCCGCGCGGAAGCGCGACAGAGGACGCATTGCGCAACTGAAGTTGCGCCTTAAGTTGGTTATCACTGCCGCTAAAATTACGAATAACCCCAAAACGTAGCTGCGCGTCGTGGCCAAATTCATTCAGTTGCTTTTGGGTGAGCGGAGCATCATGTACTGCGTTTGGGTTGAGTTCAGCCGTGGCCAAAGGTGCCAGGCAGAAGGCAAGGCTGGCTGTGATCATCAGAAAATGTGAGCGTAAAGACATGAAAGTGATTACCTGTGTTGTGTGTGCTGGTGTATATGTTTTGGTGCCCCGAGGCATTTCGCCGGTTTTCTTTGTGTCTTATTTTTTTGTGGGACAACGTTGTCTTTTGGTGTTCAGGTTACACTATGTGTAAAAAAACGCCAGTCATCCGAACATTAATTTACGGTTTACTGGATTATTTGTTCTCTGATCTTTGTTATTGCTGGATATTTGGAAGGGCTTTGAGCTTTCTTAGGCCTGCTTGAGTTTTGGGTCGCCACGGGAGGTTAATTAATTCGCGGGCTAAGTCGATCGACTAAAAAGTCGATAAAGGCATGGGTTTTGGTGGGCAAAAAATTGCGTACAGGGTAAACCGCGTAAACAGGAAGCCCCGGCGCTGGTGGGTAGTCGGCGAGCAGCGGCACGAGTTGGCCTGCTGCCAATGCCTCTTGCACAATCGAACTATCAATAAGCAGCACACCCAAACCATCAATGGCAGCGCTGACCAGTGCGCAGGCATCGTTAATGCACAGTGGTCCCTGCACGCTAATATGCTCATCGTTTTTGGTATTTTTTTCTTTGTTACCGGGGTTAGTGTGCTTACGGGCGTTTTGAAAATGCCAGGTATTGAGAGTGCTTTTTTGATTGCGATAATAAAGGCAGTCATGGGCGAGTAAGTCGCTAGGCGTCTGCGGTGTGCCTTTGCGTGTGAGGTAATCGGGGCTGGCGCAGAGCTGCCAGGTTAACTCGCCCAAGCGCCGCGCTATGAGTGACGAGTCAGATAAATAGCCAATACGAATGGCTACATCGACCTGCTCGGCGACCAAATCCACAAACCGATCTTCCAGCTGCAAACAGACTTCGACCTCGGGATAGCGCTCGGTAAATTCGCGCATAAGCGGCACTAAGTGCACGCGCCCAAAAGAGCTAGAGCAGGAGACTTTTAGGCGCCCGCGCACCTCTTGGCGAAAATCATTGCTGATTGCTTCCACCTTGGCGAGGGCCTCTTGTACCTGCAGGGCCTCTTGCATGATTTGCTCGCCCAATTCCGTTAAGGCTATTTTGCGCGTGGTGCGCTGTAATAGTCGCGCACCAATTTCCTGTTCGAAGGCTGCGAGCTGTTTGCTCACCGACGAGCGGCTGATGCCCAATTGCTGCGCGGCACCAGACAGGCTGCCGCACTCAACAATTTTGCCAAACAGCATAAGGCCAGACATGCGTTCCATAGGTTTGGCCATAGTTAGTTCTCTGATGAAGATGACAGTTTGTTTCTATAGGGGAAACAATGTAGTGAATCTTAAGGGGCTAATCAAGCTGCGCTTTAGTCACTAAACTGAGCCTCGTTGATTTACTAACTGAATCCTTCGGAGGATCTGATGAACAAGACAATGAACGCTGTTCGTATTCACGCCTATGGCGACCAATCACAATTAATCCTCGAAAATATTGCTATTCCTGCGCTTCTGCCTGATGACGTGCTGGTGAAAATTCACACCGCTAGCGTAAACCCCGTGGATTGGAAAATTCGTGAGGGTTATTTAAAAGAGATGTTGCCGCATCAACTACCGCTGACCTTAGGCTGGGATTTTGCGGGAGAAATTGTTGCGCTAGGGGAAAATGTCACCACTTGGCGTATCGGCGATAAGGTTTACAGTCGCCCTAATATTGCACGCAATGGTAGCTACGCCGAGTTTATTGCAGTTAATGCCGCTGAAATCGCACTCAAGCCGGAAAGTTTAAGTTGGCAAGAAGCCGCGGCTACACCCTTGGTGGCGCTCACGGCTTGGCAATCGCTGTATGACATTGCCAATCTTAAAGCGGGTGAACGTGTGTTGATTCACGCCGGTGCCGGTGGTGTGGGTAGCTTTGCAATTCAATTAGCAAAGCTGCGCGGTGCCTACGTTTATTCAACCTGTTCAACCGGCAATGTGGAACTCGTGAAGAGTTTCGGTGCGGATGAGGTCATCGATTACAAGCAGCAAGATTTTGCCGCACTGCGCGATTTGGATCTGGTGTTCGATACGCTGGGCGGAGAGGCGCAAGCACAATCTTGGCAGACCCTAAAGCGCGGCGGACGTATGGTCTCTATCATTAACCCGCTCGATGCCGATACAGCCGCGCAGCATGGCGTAACACCACTGTTTTGTTTTGTAGAGCCTAGCGGTGTGCAGCTCGAAGAACTTAACAAGCTATTTGCGGCGGGTAAATTACACGTGCAAATAGACAGCGAGTTTGCGTTAAAAGATGTAGTAGCAGCACATGCGCGCAGTGAAAGTGGTCGCGCGCGCGGTAAGATTGTGATTCAAGTGGCCTAATTTTTTGACTAGGTTCCGCAATTACTAGGTTCCATAATTACTAGGCTACACAATAAAAAACGGCGACCTTGCGAGTCGCCGTTTTTTATTGTGTTGATTTTTTACGAATACTTAACCCAAAAAGAATTTATAGGCTTCGTTTTTGGTTTCATCCCAATAGGGATAATTAAGCTCGTTCAAAAATACTTTTAAATCTGCAGATTCTTTTTTCGGTACTTGCATGCCGACAACCACGCGCGCTGAGGCTGAACCGTGGTTGCGGTAGTGGAAGAGCGAAATATTCCAGCGCCCAGCGACCTTGTTTAAGAAGGTGTGCAGCGCGCCGGGCCGCTCGGGGAATTCGAAGCGATAGAGCACTTCGTCGGTCACGTCCGGCGCATGGCCGCCCACCATATAGCGAATATGCAGCTTGGCCAATTCGTTATCAGTCATGTCGACAAAGTCGTACCCCTGCGCTTTTAAGTCGGCCAAAAGCTCAATGCGATCCTGCCCGCCTGCGGCAACCTGTACGCCCACGAAAATCTTGGCGGCTTTGCTGTCAGCATAGCGATAGTTAAATTCGGTGATGTTGCGTTTGCCCAGCGCTTTACAAAACTCTTTGTAGGCGCCGGGGCGCTCCGGAATCGTCACCGCTAAAATAGCTTCGCGCTTTTCGCCAAATTCGGTGCGCTCAGAAATGTAGCGCAGGCGATCAAAATTGATATTGGCGCCGCAGTCGATGGCGATCAGGGTTTGGCCGCTGATGTTGTTTTCCGCTACGTACTTTTTCAAACCTGCAACGCCAGTTGCACCTGCAGGTTCGGCGATGGAGCGGGTGTCTTCAAAAATATCCTTAATGCCAGCACAGATTTCATCGTTGTTAACGGTGATGCACTCATCCACAGTTTTACGCAATATGCGAAAGGTTTCTTCGCCGATTTGGGCCACGGCTATACCGTCGGCAAAAATGCCTACCTGCGGTAATATGACGCGCTTTTTCTTTTCCAGCGCGGCTTTTAAGCAAGCAGACTCTTCTGATTCTACCGCGATGATTTTGATCTCGGGGCGCAGGTATTTCACGTAAGCGGATATCCCCGCCGCCAAACCGCCGCCGCCGACAGCGATAAATATCGCATCGATTTTACCGGGATACTGGCGCAGAATTTCCATGGCGATGGTGCCTTGGCCGGCGATCACATCGGGGTCATCAAAGGGGTGTACATAGGTGAGACCTTTTTCTTCCACCAGCTTTTTGGCGTAGGTTGAGGCTTCATCGTAACTATCGCCGTGCAATACCACTTTGGCGCCGCGTGCTTTTACCGCATCGACCTTAATCGCCGGGGTAGTGCGCGGCATCACGATGGTGGCTTTAATGCCTAGGTGCTGAGCGCCCAACGCCAAGCCTTGCGCATGGTTGCCCGCAGAGGCGGCAATCACACCGCGCGCGCGTTCAGCTTCGCTGAGCATTTGCAATTTGTTATAGGCGCCGCGCAGTTTGAACGAAAATACGGGCTGCAGATCTTCGCGCTTAAGCAGCACTTTGTTGTTGGTGCGCGCGGATAATAGGCGTGCTTCATCGAGTGGCGTTTCCACGGCGAGGTCGTAAATACGGGCGTTGAGAATGCGTTTTATGTAAGACTCGGGCATAGGGCTTCTTTTTAACTTAAGAGGGTACATGAGCGAAAATAGCCCACCAGTGTAAACAATTTGCCCGCTTCTTACATGCTCAATAGCTGTTTGGTGGCGTAAATTCCGTATAATGCGTGCAGTTTTACTGCCTAATCTCTCGCTATCCCAAATCGATCGCCAACTATTATTGAGAAGATCCATGACTCAAGACGAATTAAAACAAGCCGTCGCACGTGCCGCCGTTGAATACATTACCCCCAAGCTCTTTAGCGATTCGATTGTGGGGGTTGGCACTGGCTCTACCGCCAATTACTTTATCGATTATCTTGGTGCTGTTAAGGGCCGCTTTGCGGCGGCAGTAGCGAGTTCCGAAGCTTCAGCCATTCGACTTAAAAAATTAGGTATTGAGGTATTGGACTGCAATTCTGTGAGCGAATTAGTGGTTTATGTGGACGGTGCCGATGAAGCCAATCCACAGCTTGAGTTGATTAAAGGTGGCGGCGCAGCGCTCACCCGCGAAAAAATCGTGCGCGCTATTGCCAAAGAGTTTATTTGTATAGCCGATGCCAGCAAGTGGGTTGATGTGTTGGGTAAGTTCCCTCTGCCTGTTGAAGTGATTCCTATGGCGCGCTCTTATGTCGCGCGTGAGTTGGTGAAACTTGGCGGTGCGCCGGTCTATCGCGAAGGTGTGGTAACCGATAACGGCAATGTTATTTTGGATGTGTATAACTTGGCCATCACCGATGCGCCGGGATTGGAGGCCACTATTAATCAAATCACCGGTGTAGTGACCAATGGTTTGTTTGCGCGCGCTGGTGCTGATGTACTTTTGCTGGCGAGTGCTGATGGTGTCAAAACCATCAAGCGTCCTGTGACTTCAGTGTAAAGCACTAATCCATCCAAAAAGACAATTAAAGCGCCATCTGGTCGCTTTGAATGCAGCTATAGCATTGCCCTAGCGCCCTAGAGAATAAGTATTTATTGCTTATTCTCTAGGGCGCTTTTTGTTTCTGGGCACTACTTCACTAGGCTTTGGTCTGTCATTTTTTTGGGGGAGGGGGCGAAAAATAGACTTAAGAGATTGGGGCTGCAGCCGTTAAATTGTTGATTGGGGCTACACGCCTTGGAATTATCTGCCTCAGTATTATTCTGCAGCCTAGGTAATTCTTACTACACTTAGAGTCCTGCCGCTTTATTTCGGAGAATTAACAGTATGTTTGGATCCAATGCCAGTATTCAAGGACGCCTCCTGCTCGCTGTAGGGGGTGGTATAGCCTTAGTTGTTATCATCAGTAGTATTGCAATAGCGCAGCTCA
Source organism: Cellvibrio sp. 25HG11W-0 (assembly GCF_057815475.1). NCBI lineage: Bacteria > Pseudomonadati > Pseudomonadota > Gammaproteobacteria > Cellvibrionales > Cellvibrionaceae > Cellvibrio > Cellvibrio sp. 25HG11W-0. The sequence continues at coordinate 4,498,469 of NZ_CM174230.1, read as the reverse complement.
AAAGTACTATTGGTGACTACAACCTGATGGTGCAGCAACCTATTGCCTATGAAAGGACAATTAATCAGTTAAATTTTGATTTCAAATTGCAGGTGCAGGAGTGGAAAAATGTACTTTTGCGCGGTAAGGCACCCGACAAATTGCAAAAATATTGGGGGCAGTTTGATGTGCTCCATAAGCAAATTGAAACACAGGGCGCAAGCCTGGTAAGTGCTTTGCCACAAGATGAAAGTCGTCGACTGGTAAGCGATTTTTTGCGTGAGCATCAGGCGCTCTATCAAAAGTATCAAACTGGTTTGCAGGCTTATCAAGATGCGGGATTCGATCCCAGTGCAGGCGACAATGCGGTGACAGGGATCGATCGCGAACCGAGTCGACTGCTAGATGAGGCTGCCGCCTTGATCAGCGCCGAAGTGTCACGGCAAACGAAGCAGAATGTTGAGCGCAGTGGTTCTATCAGTATGTGGTCTAGTTTTTGGGTGATAGCGAGTGGTGTGTTGGTGTTGTTTGTAGTATGGCTGACGTTGAATAAGAATCTTATTGAGCCTTTAAAGAAAATAAATGAACATTTGGCACGCTTGGCTACAGGCAACTTTCGCGACTCGCTCCAGCTAAATCAACGCGGTGAGCTGGCGGCCTTGAATAAATCGATAGACGTGGTGCAGCAGGGGGTGGCGGGAATCGTGCGGGCGGTTAAAGTGTCGGCCGCGGGGCTGCTGGACAACTCCCAACAAATCACGCAGAGCGCGGCGGATTTGGTGCGCTTCACTGAAGAAAGCCATCATTCTACCGATCAAGTTTCGGCGGCTATCAATGAAATGTCGTCGACGGTACAAGAAGTGGCGAATAATGCCAGTGGTGCCGCGAGTGCTGCTCAGGGTGCTGATGACTGCGCGCGCAAGGGCCTGAAAGAAATGGAAGGAACCTTAACGGCTATAAATCAGTTGAGTGTTGAAGTTGATAATGTGGGGGCGGTTATGGCCCAGTTGGAAACAGATACAACACGTATTGGTGGTGTGTTGGATGTCATTAAAAATGTAGCCGAACAAACGAATTTACTCGCGCTCAATGCAGCTATTGAGGCTGCTCGTGCCGGTGAGCAGGGCCGTGGATTTGCCGTGGTAGCGGATGAGGTGCGTTCACTGGCTAAGCGCACTCAAGAATCGACAGCCGAAATTCAGCAGATTATTGAAGCCGTTCAGCGCGGCGCGGCGGCGGCGGCTCAAGCTTTGAAAATCAGTCAGGATAAAGCTGAGGACACACTTAACCTAGCCGGTGATGCCGGTGAGTCGATTAATCAAATATCGAAATCTATAGGCGCTATTTTGGGCATGAATATGCAAATAGCGACAGCGGCGGAAGAGCAGAGCTATGCGGCGGAAGAAATTGATAAAAATGTGCAAAACGTTGTACGTTTAGTCGACTCGGCCAATCAAAATGCACAAAAGTCGAATAAGGTGGCGAAGAGTTTGGATGCCTCCGCGCGTGGCTTGGAGACTGAAATTGCGCGTTTTGCTGTGTAGTTTTCATCTTAAGTAACATAAAAAAACGGGCCCCAGGCCCGTTTTTTTATGTTTTATCGCGCCATAGTGCCCGATTAAGCGCGCTGGCTTAGCTTGGTGCGCGCACGCGCGACAGCTGCCGTAACTTGCGCCGGTGCAGTGCCGCCAATGTGGTTACGCGCGGCAACTGAGCCTTCAAGGGTTAATACGCTGAATACATCCTGCTCAATCTCGGTAGAGAATTGCTGTAATTCGGTCAGCGTCATTTCTGACAAATCCTTACCGGTTTCAACTCCATAACCGACTGACTTACCGACAATTTCGTGAGCATCGCGGAAGGGAACGCCGCGGCGCACGAGGTAGTCGGCAAGGTCGGTCGCGGTAGAGAAGCCGCGTTTGGCGGCTTCGAGCATCTTATCTTTGCGTGGTTCAATCGCGGGGATCATGTCGGCAAATGCGCGCAGACAATCTTTTACAGTATCAATCGCATCAAAAATTGGCTCTTTGTCTTCTTGATTGTCTTTGTTGTAAGCCAAGGGCTGCGACTTCATGAGTGTCAGCAGTGAAAACAAATGGCCATAAACGCGCCCCGTTTTACCGCGTACCAGCTCGGGTACATCGGGGTTTTTCTTCTGCGGCATGATGGATGAGCCGGTGCAAAAGCGGTCGGGTAAATTAATAAAGCTAAATTGCGATGAGGTCCACAGCACCAGCTCTTCACTCGCACGTGACAAGTGCATCATCAGAATGCTGGCAAAACTACTGAATTCAATGGCGAAGTCGCGATCGCTCACGGAGTCCAGTGAGTTTTCAGTGGGCGCGTCGAAGCCCAGTAGTTGCGCAACGTAAGCGCGATCAATTGGGTAGGTGGTGCCCGCCAAGGCGGCGGCGCCCAGCGGCAATTGATTCATGCGCGCGCGGCAGTCCATCAAGCGCGAATAGTCCCGTTGCAGCATTTCAAACCACGCCAGCAAATGGTGCCCAAAGGTTACTGGCTGCGCCGTTTGCAAATGGGTAAAGCCGGGCATGATGGTGGCCGCGTTGGCCTCTGCCACTTGCAGTAGGCCCTGCTGTAAGCGCGTCAGCTCTTTGGCGATAGTGTCGATTTCATCGCGCAAATAGAGGCGTATATCGGTGGCTACTTGATCGTTGCGTGAGCGTCCGGTATGAAGCTTTTTACCGGTGATGCCGATGCGTTGAGTCAGTACCGCTTCGATGTTCATGTGCACATCTTCAAGGCTAACTGACCAGTTGAATTTGCCCGCGACTATCTCTGCGCGTATGTCTTCCAAACCGGTAATAATCTGATCGCGCTCGGCGTCAGTTAATACGCTGACCTTCGCCAACATGGTGGCGTGGGCGATAGAGCCGTTTATGTCGTGGTGATAAAGGCGTTTATCAAAATCGACTGAGGCGGTAAAGCGTTCAACAAAGGCATCGGTCGCTTCGGTGAAGCGGCCGCCCCAAGGTTTGATGGGCTGATCGTTTTGGCTCATGAGGAAGTGTCCACAAACTGGAAGAATTAAGAGAATTCGCGCCGCCGCAGCGGGGCCAACTACACTACACTAGTTGGATTTTCGCGTGGGCGGGCATTATAGCCCAAGCCTTGCACCTTAAGGGTCGATGATCGAGATAAATATGAAATCAACGCCAAGCGCTAGCGACCACAAACAATCAGCATCCGCGAATACCGCAAAAAATGGGCAGATATTCACGCCATTCTTACCCGATTTATGTAATAGCCAAGCGCTCTTTTTGTTGGTGTTGGTGGCTGAATTAATGGCCTTGTTGCTCAGTGTTAGTCACAGCGGGTTAAAGAACTTCGGCTGGGATATCTTGGCTATTATCTCGGTACAAATTGTGTGGGTAGTTTTGTTGAGTGCGCTGGTGCTCTGCCGTATGCGCTCTTGGTTGGGGCGCGTCAGCCCGCTCCATGCGGGGATCAGCTGCTATGGTTTGGTGTTGGCGATTACGCTTTTGCTGTCAGTGCTCGGGCAGTGGCTACTGGCGGGCGATGGCTTGGGTGGGGGCAGTTTCGACGCTTGGCAGCTGCTGAATAATATGGCTATAGGTGCAATTTTAGCGGGCATTTCTCTGCGCTATCTCTACGTGCAGCAGCAGCTACGCAATCAACAGCAGGCAGAGATGCAGGCGCGTATTCAAGCGCTGCAATCGCGTATTCGGCCCCATTTTTTGTTCAACAGTATGAATTCAATTGCGAGTTTAATTGCTACGGCGCCCGATACCGCTGAACGCGTAGTCGAGGATTTGTCCGAACTGTTTCGCGCCAGCCTCGCCGAGCCGACTTTAATTCCGCTCGCGCGTGAACTTAAGTTATGTCAGCACTATTTGGATATAGAGCAGCTGCGTTTAGGGCGACGCCTCAAGGTGGATTGGCAGTTGGGCAAGTGCAATGACGCGTTAAAAATTCCCAGCTTGATGTTGCAGCCATTGATGGAGAACGCCATCTTTCATGGAATAGAGCCGCTGCCCAAGGGCGGCACTATTACTTTAAAGGTAGCGCAAAATGATAAGTTGCTAAGCATAGTGATTATTAATCCTTATCCTCTGGTTAAGCGGCAGAGTGCGCTGGAGCAGCAGGCGCGCCACAATCGTATGGCTTTGGATAATATTCGCCGCCGCCTGCAGGCGCATTACGGCGCAGCGGCGCGGCTTTCGAGCAGTGCGGAGAATGGCGTATTTACTACCTACATATTTTGTCCGTTAAATATCTGAAAAAATATATCTTTTAGAAAACTAAACCATTAAACAAGTTGAGCCATTGAGAAAATTATGGACGTGTTGATTGTTGATGATGAGCCCCTCGCGCGTGAGCGTTTGGCGCGCATGGTGGCCAAGGTGCCCGACTGTTGTGTCGTAGGCGAAGCCGATAATGCGGAGGATGCACTGATCGTTTTGGGTGAATGCGATCCCGATATAGTGCTGTTGGATATACGCATGCCGGGGCGCGATGGTTTGAGTTTGGCGCAGGACATTAGCGCGCTTGAAGATCCGCCTGCGGTAATTTTTTGCACGGCGTTCGACCAGTATGCACTCGATGCCTTTAGCACTGAAGCTATAGGGTATTTATTAAAACCGGTTAAAGCGGAGCAGCTGGTTCAGGTGTTGGAAAAGGCGCAGCGTTTAAACAAGGTGCAACGTGTCGCAGCGCAAAAAAATGTTGAAGGAGGGGCTGCGAATCAGCGTTCGCATATCAGCGCTAAAACGCGCCGTGGGGTAGAGTTAATTCCTTTAGATGATATTCGCTACTTCGTTGCCGACAACAAATACGTTACCGTTTTTCACCGCAATGGTGAGCATCTACTCGATGACACACTTAAAGAGCTAGAAGAAGAATTTGGTGCACGTTTTTTGCGGATTCATCGCAATGCGTTGGTGTCAGTTGGGCATATAGAGGCGATAGAGCGTGCGGCGCAAGGCCAGTATCAGGTGCGCTTAGCGGATGTAGCGCAGAGGCCGATTATCAGCCGTCGCCACGTGAGTCACGTAAAAGAACTATTGAAAATGCTGTGATTTTTTTAGATTGGCGATTAGATATAACAACGCCCGCAATTGCGGGCGTTGTTATATCTTAGGGCCCTAAATTAGGAACTTATTGACAAGTTATTGCAGGAGTTTCTACTGCACCACCATTAGTACTGCCTTGGAAGCCAAACTCAGCGGTTTGGCCAGCACCTAAATTACCGTTCCAGCCAAGATTGGTTGCTGTGTAGGGGTTTGAACCGGAGACATTCGCATTCCAGCTGCTGGTAATGCGATTGGCGCCCGAGAACTGCCAGGTCGCTTTCCAGCCGGAGAGAGTACCTGTGCCTGAGTTAGTCACGCGAATAGCGCCAGTAAAACCACCGCCCCAAGAGTTAGTCACTACATAGCTGCAACTTAAACCACCATTGTTCGCCGCGCTGCTAGAGGATGCAGCGATTGAAGAGCGCGGTGTTGATGAAGGTGCTACTGATGAGCGCGGTGTTGATGACGGGGCGACAGAGGATTGCGCGATAGATGAAGGTGTGGCGCTTGTTGGGCTACCGCCTTCAATTCCGTAAGGTGCAGGTTGAGTCGTACAAGTACTGCTACCGATACAGCTCTTGTTACTTTCCCAACCCCAACCGCTCGTACTATTTACACAGAGAGGATAGCGCGTGCCGTACCAATTACATTGTTGGCCGCCTGTTGTTGCCGTGCTTGAAGCAACAGAGCTTGGTGTTGTAGAGCTGCGCGGTACAGAGCTGGGCGCGACGCTAGAGCGAATACTGCTGGCCGAGCTGCTCGCTGGTGTGGTGCCTGAAAAATGAGTCGCCAGTTTAGACGTAGCTTTAATGCCATTGGCACTGTTGATAAGGAAATTGCCCCAGGTGCTTAGCTGAGCTGCATTCCAGTTCGTCGCTATATCCAGGGGTTCACAGCAACCGCCATTTCCCGACCAGCTCCAGCCCATATAGCCAATGCCGCGATCTTGTGCAAATTGCATAATCGACGCTTCGTCTACATTGTTGCCGTTATTTTCGGTCCCGAATTCACCGACAATAATGGGGTAGCCTTTAGCTTGAAAGGTGCTGAAATACTCTTGAATGCGACTTGCGTTGTTGTATACCTCATACATGTGCACAGAAAAGACCACATTTTTTAGCGGGTCGGCATTAAAAATCGTTGCCGCGTTATCGCGCATTATGTATTGCCAATCTTGTCCCCAGGCTGGGCCATCCACCACGATTTGATGGGTCAAGCCAGCATTGCGAATTGTTTTTATCGCTGCGGATACTTCGTTGGTGAATGTCGTTGCTGTGGTGCTGTTGCCATAGGGCTCGTTGGCAATATTGAGGATCGCGTAGTCTTCTTGGCCCATCATCGCTGCTTTGATGTCAGCACTTACCCAGTAAGCTGCGGCATTGGAAATGTTGGTTGCTTCAGCTTTTTCCCCGTAGCCCGTTGAGTCGTGTACTTCCATCATGCACACCATTTTCAACTGCTTACACTGGTTGATAATAGATGTGACCTCTGCGCCAGAGTTGCGCGTCCATTGGGTGCCGTTACTGAGTACTACGCGCACTGAGTTGGCACCCGTGGCGGCTATGTCTTTTAATGCTTGGGTGGTTCTGTCAGTAAACCAAGTGTGCGCATGGTTTACACCGCGATAGACAAAGTTATTGCCTTTGGGATCGAGAATTTGTGTTCCGCTAACGCTCCAGCCAGCAAAAGCCTGAACTGCAAGTGTGGAGGTCAGTACTGCAAATGCGGTTTTTTTAAGGAAGTGATTGTTAATTTTTTTCATAAGAGGGTTCCCAGTGCATTGGCGCTCATTGCGGAAGCAAAAGCGTTTGCGCGTTGATGTTATTGTTTTCTCGCTCACGCCTTTTTACCGCGGCGCAAGTCAAGCTAAGCGATGTAATGTGGAGTTGTGTACAGGTTTAACCATTGCATCTATTGTTGAGTAATCGAAAGATATGCAACCAAGGCAGCCGAATAGCTGGCTTTATATGTAAAAGCATTTAATTGAGAGGTGCCGCTTGGCGGTGTCTCGGGCATCTTAAAAAGACTTATAAAAGTAAGAGCAAAATAAAACCCTATGGACTTGGAGGTGTGCTCCTAATTCAACGGGACATTACAGCGTTAACCTCATACTGTTTGGCTGCAGATTCTCGACTGGGTGTGTAGCGTCGGAATCAAATAATTATAATTAGACCAAAAGCATGGACTTGCGCGAACAACTGTAATCGGTTACATCCTAGCCAAATAAATGCTAGTACACAAGCGTAAAAAGCGAATAAAAAGGGGCGTGAGTCACAGATAAGTATTTGTACTGGCTTGGAGGTGGATAGAGTTTTTCTGGTGCAGGTTGGCAACAATAGAAAATTTAATGGCTAGATAGTGTGCGGGCGGTACTTCATATAGCGTTCTTTGGCTGAATGATGCGTGGATATATTTGTAAATCGTATATCAAATCTTTTTTAAAAAAGCATAAGCAAAGTTTTTATGTGAAAGTGGTGGTTTAGGTGCCATTTTGGCGCATTTTATGATAGGCGTATTATTTTACCGACTAGTTGATATGGTATAGTCACAGAGTGCTGTAATTGCTTTTAGCACCAACTAGGATTTGTTAAAGGTCAGGATGCGTTATCCAGTCAACACACAAGATGACAAACAATGTAAGGAGAGGCTCAATGATTCAATTGCAGCGTAATTATAATAATAGCTTTACGAATGAGGGTGAATTGCTTCAGCAGCAATTAACCTATGAAGAGTATTTAGATTTAGCAAAAATCCCATATTGCGAAGGTATATCCAGCCGTGTTGTCGCCGCATTGTGTCAGCGCGTGAGGCAAACCGAATTAACAATTGAGCTAATTGCAGGCGATATGCACCTCACCAAACGCACCCTACAGCGTCGCTTACAAAGTCAAAATACGAGTTTTGCTCAGTTGCGCGATGATGTGCGTTTTCACTATGCCATTAAGTTTTTAATCGATGAAGGCATGCGCGTTGATCAGGTTTCAAAATATTTAAATTTTTCTGACAGAACGAGCTTCACCAACGCTTTTAAGCGATGGGCAGGTATGTCTCCGAGTGTATTTAAAAGAAAGTTTATGCGCTAAGCCGTGGGGCCTTACATAACTTGTTGTGAAGAGCCCTCATTGCGCCATCTTTTGTCCCGCAATAATTTTTTTTAGCGTTAAACCTATTGCTTGTCTGCTTAGTGAAGGTGCCCTGTTTTGGGTGTAGTCGAAGCGGGCGTCCCGCTGGTGTCAGCAAAGATAGCACAATAATAATTAACGCTGCCTTGGATGAGATCTGCTGGGTGTAGGTAGGACATGGGGTTGCCGATACTAGGTTCATAAAATCCATCTTCTGAAGGAAATAGCGGAATAAACTTTCGTGTCTCAATTGTGTTGCAAAGTTCTTTAGGTGCGTTTTCCTCAGATAAAATTTGTAGATGTTCCGCTATATCGTCCTCAGTACAAATAACACATAAAAACTGCTTGCCATCTTGTGCGCTCAATGCAAATCGGGACGGGTTGGTGAGGTAATAGTACTCGGCTATATTGTAGGTGTTGCAGGCATTTTGAAAATAGTGCGCCAATTGTGGGTCAGCAAAAAATGGAGTCCCACTGTCAATAGCTTCAGCTTTGATACTGCTGGATAGTTCGTTAAAGTATGCCTGTTGTAATTGACGAATAGAGGACTCGAGTTCCTCGAGCATATGCTCGTCGCCTTTATTTAGGTAATAGTGGATTGTATTGTTGTTGAATGCCCTTATGGCTTCCTTCGCGCTGGCTTGCCCTGTCAGTAGAATCTTTTTAATCGATGAGTTATTTATTTTTTCGCAAAATTCAATCCCGTTAATTTCAGGCATTGAATAATCCACCACAAGTACAGAAACCTCTCGGATTTTCAGTGCATCGTAGCGTTTTAGATTGCGATGCGTCAGTACCTGCTTTACCCAGTTGTCAGACTCCCCTTGAGGTTTTGGTTTTTCATTATTCTCAACGATTCGATTTTCGCGCTGTAAGTCATTGATGTATTTTAGGGCGGCATCGGCTTGAGTGAAAAACTTTAGGTTGAAGTGCTTGGAAAAAATCAGTGAAATACTATCCAAAAAATCGGAGTTGTCATCAACAAATACAATTTGGGTAGGGTAGAAGCAGAGTGGGATTTTTGATTTCAAGCTGACTCCAGGGTCTCAGTATCGTCCTATGTTCTTGGTCTTGCTAGGTTATTATACCTAGAGAATCTCTGAAAAATGTTTGCAGCGCAGCTATGGTTAGGAGAAATTGTTCGAAAAGTGGGGTTTGTTGGAATAAATGAGCATTTTGAGAACAAATTTAACGGTACCAGAGTAAGCATGTTAGTTATTCAGCGGTTCCTTTACAATATTACAGCTAGCTAGCCTGAATGCAAATGGGCTTATTCGTTTCTTGAGCAGTTGGTCCGTGGCTTAGATACGACTGTTTCTTTTTTCCTCTTCCTTGTTGTTACCTAGCTCATCGCTATTGCTGTCGCCACCCGTGGACCGCTCTGTATGCATAGCTGTTTGGGCTACGGCAAAGCAAATAATGAACTCTGAACCGTTATCCGCTTGGCTAGACACATCGATTTTTGCGTTATGTTCGTCGGCAATACGTTGTATGGCCTGCATGCCTATGCCATTACCCCGCTCTTTACTGCTAAAGCCAGGCTCCCACAAGTTGTCGAGTTGGCTTGGCGTCATGCCAATACCGTTGTCGCTGATAGATAAATAAATATTGCCTGATTCATTCCATGATTTTACTGTTAAGTGCAGGTCCTTGCTGGCGTGACGTGCTTCAACTGCATTTTTAATTAAATTAATAAATAAGATTTTTAAGTCATCTTCGTCACCCTTAATAATAGGCAATCCAGCAAAGTTGTAATCTACTCGGTCAATCGAAGCCTCAAAAATATACAGGCAGTCTTTCACAAGCGTTTCCAGTGAACATGACTTAACTTTGCGCTGATGCTTGCCTCCGAGTATGCCCGCCATGGTGGCAATGAGACGAGATCCCCGCTCTACTTGTGCTAACACGATATTTTTTTGTTTTTCTTTGTCGTAAATGTCATTGGATACTACGCCATCAATAATGGTAAATGGTGCCTTTATGTCATGATGGTAGTGATTCATGAGGTTCAACATAGATAGAGTTTTCTTTGCTTCCGCTAATTGATTTTGCATGCTATCTAAGCGGATCAAGCGATTTAATACTTGACCTAGCTCGCTGGTTAGCCATTCAAATATTCTGATGTCATCATAACGATAATAGGAAAGGTCTGCTGGGGCGCCTACAAAAACAATAGCCAATGCCTTTTCATTATTGAAAACCACAAAGCACAAGGATGCGTTATTCTTTTTCATCTCAATTTGTAGGAGCTCTGGCATTTCATCTGCCATGCTGAGACCATGCTGCTTGCTGCAATGTGCTGCCAGTGCGCTCGTTTCTTCAGTGTACCCAAAGGGTGAATTATTGAATTTCCCACTATTGTTAAGGCTTGATACCTCGGACCCTATTAATTGAATTTGATAGTTTTTAACTCGAATTATTTTCGTAAAAAGATGGTCTAACACCTCTTTCATCGTTAAGAAGTTTGTTGAGTCATTTAGAGCTCTTTCTGTATCTAGTCGTGTTTGACGAAATTCATAGCTATTTTTAACCAGAATTCTTTTTGCATTCGGTAGGATCCAGCGTAGCAGCCGAGGGTAAGTTTCCAATATGAGCGCCACAAAAGCGAGTAACACGAGAATGCCACCGTTGGATTGTGTGTGATCACCTACAACAGAGGTGACGACAAAGTAAAGCCAAACAAAAAAACTGAGCAAAAGCGCTTTAGATAAGCTAACGCTTAGCGCCACTCTAAGATCCATAAGGTTGTGTTCAATGGTTGTGTAAAATAGAAAAGCAACAAATATTATATTTGAAATCGGGCCCATAAATTTAGATAGATAAAAATCATGTGGCATAACCCCAATGAGTAGTGTTCCAATTAAAAAGCATACTGCTAAGGTTATAAAAATCCATTTTAATCTTTGTTTTTCTCGGCTAAGCGCAGACTTATAGGAAAGTGTGACTAGAGCTAGCGATCCCATAAAGCACCAGATAAAATAGGCTGAAAATGCGTAATAGATGAAGTCTGGTTTTGGAAGGTAGCCTACTTTAGTTTCAATTAAAGTGGACGGGAATAGAAAAAGGTTGCTCAAACCCAAGGCAATACTTATTAAAAAGCTTGGAATGATGACGTAGTTTTTAAAAACAATTGATCTGCTGCCAAGTAGCCTCCATGCTAGTACTGTGAATATAGATGGAGCAAGGAACATCCCCCATCTGGTGACATGAAATAAGATGTTTAATAGCTCTAGATTTTTTATAGATGTTAAAAAAAACAACTCAAGCGACCAAAATCCTAGGCAGCAAATAGTAAACCCTAGAGCCTTTGCTGCAGGGTTTTCTTTTTTTGATATGGCAAAAATACCTACGGCAATATCAATAATTGCCGTTATTAAGTATTGAATCATATGTCTATGCTGCTCGTAATTTTTTCAGTAAGAATTCTTGCGCTAACTCTAATTCGGTACATACCATTAAAACGGTTTTAAAGCTTAAGTGTGGGTAAGATTTAATACCTGAGATCACTTTTCCGCCAAAAATTTTATAAAATCGGGTGTGTTCGGGCCTGACAGCGACTAAAACAGATGAAGCTGATTGTTTAATCGATTCATCTAGCACTGATTGCATTAACATCAGGCGCGCATGCATACCACCTTTTCTTTGGAATACTGGATCGACTACAAACTTATTCATTTCAACAAATGGCTGTTCATACCCCACATTGTATTGTATTTCTTCGTCGAAGACTTCCATTATGGGGACCGCAAGTTTTTCCATCGGGTTGTAAACGCATGCTCGCATGGATCCTATTGCTTTAGTTGCGTGATAGGCTAAAAAACAGATGCTATTTGGTTTGTTGTCATATTCATCAATAAACTTATGAGAAGAGTTTTCTTCGATATATCCTTCAGCACTATAACTCCTGTAACGCATAGTATATACCCTATCAAGCATAGGACCTTTCGCTATGGCGCTATAGTAATCATTATTGCGTATATCAGATGTTTGAATGCTGTTTGTTAACATAATTAAGGCCCCTTAATGGTTTTTTGAATGGTTTTAATTTTCTTACGGTATTCGCCAAAGTTTATCTTGTGTCTTTATGCGACAAATCGGTGTGTTTGGCACTTGATTGCTCTTGTGGGTTGGCACCGAATTCCATTATGCTCAAAAAATATGCGACCTAAAACAACACTTTGATTTTTTCCCGCTTAATGGTTGAATGCAGCATTAAAAAGCGCTTTAAGCGACTGAAGCCGTGGCTTCGCTTTTCAATGAGGGTGCTGCAGGTTTAAGCGAGCGCTATTGGCATGAGCGAATGAACTCTTTGGTGTTTCTTATTTGTAGAACGTTGCGCTTGAGCTTGGCCGATGATTTGCCATTAAATATTTACGAGGTGTAAGTGAGAACTCCCGATGAGTTGGTCGATAGCTCCCTAGCCGTAGTGGATGCTGAAGCCACATTGCTGCATGATCTAGCTACACCTTTATTGGTTGCGAAAATGAATGTGGCGCTATTAGAGGAGTATTTGCCGCCACTATTGGAAGCATTAATTCGCACGGGCTTGGCGCGTGAGTATTTACCTCCGGATGAAAAGGTGCTGAATGCTTTGCTTGCTGCGCCGGCACTTGTGGGAAATAATTTGAGTATTGTTCAAGCTAAGGTGAAGTGCCTCGGTGAAGCCTTGTTTCCTGCTGAGCTGGATTCGGTTGAAGAGTTGTTTGATGAGCCTGCTGTGGGGTCATTGCCTAAGGTGATTACATCGGTACTCTTGGTTGATGATGAGCCTATTCATCGAGATATTGCTGAATGTTTATTGTCGCCTTTGTATCAAGTTGATTATGCGAGCAACGGAATCGAAGCTATGGTTCTGTGTAAATTGAATCGCTATGACTTGATTCTCATGGACTTGCAAATGCCCAAAATGAATGGCGAGCAGGCAACTTTAGAATTGCGCCAGGGAATAAATGCGGAGTCATTAGTGGTGGGTTTAACCGATATGCCTATAGGGGCTAAACGGACTGAGCTGCTGGCGAAAGGATTTAATGATTTTTTAGAAAAGCCATTAAAGCTGCAGCGGCTTGACACTTTGTTGCAGCTTCATCTTCAGTGCGTATCCTAGTAATGCGCTTTTTATTCTCCGAGAACATCTTTCCTATGTTGCGAGCTTCTACTAACCGCCAAGGTGTTAGGCTTTATGTTGTTTTTGCTGTTCTTTATGCAGCCTGTGCTCTTCCCTCTTCTGCAAATGAGACAGTTACTCCTGTAGTGGAGGAACTGTTGGTGAGTGCGCAGATGCGTAATGAGAATGTGCAGAAGCTCGCTTTGGCTATAGGTGTTTATGATTCGACTTTTTTAGTGCGAACTGGAGCGAACTCCTTGACCGACTTGGAGGCAACGGTCCCCAATATAAATTTTGGGCGGGGCGGGCGCAGCACTCGCGGTGAGATTGCTATTAGAGGGATTGGGGACTTTTCGCGCAACATCGGTATGGATGCACGCGTAGCGGTTTATATTGATGATGTATTAACGGGTCGCTCATCTAGTTTTGATCAGGGCTTGTTGGATATAGAGCGCGTTGAGATATTGCGTGGCCCTCAGGGGACTCTGGCGGGAGCAAATGCACTTGCAGGCGCTATTAATATCATTACGCAGAAACCAACTGATAGATTCGATGCAGTGCTACACATGGAGGCGGGAGATTACGACCAGCGCTCGCTGATGGGAAAAATAAATATCCCTTTCGGTGATGATCTCTACGGTAGCCTGCTCTTAGCTACTCAGCAGCGGGATGGCTATATACAGAATCTTACTCTACATCGAGCGCTTCAAGGTGCAGATAGGGATGTTGCAAAATTAAAGCTACGCTATCTTGGAATAGAGAGCGTAATTCTAGATTTGGGATTTGATTACCTGAAAGATAATACCAAGGCGACTAACGCTGAGGCACTGGGAAGTCGTTATACGAATACGCCAGAGCCTTATGTGGTGGCTCATGATGCGGATGAGTTTGAGCAGCGTCAATTGCAAGGGGGGAGCCTTAAGGCTGTTTACGAGGCGGCTAGCGGTTATCAATTTACATCCATTAGCGCGCTGCGGGAGAGCGAATTTAGTGAGTTGAGCGAGGAGGATTACTCACCGTTGGATGTGGCGACTAGCTTATTTGATGAGCGCACTGAACAGATAACACAAGAGTTTCGTATAGCATCTCCGAAATATGATCGGTTTGATTACGTGCTGGGCGCTTATTTTCTCGATCAAGATATTTCAACGCAGCGCAGTGCCACCACGGGAATGTATTTTCGCCCAGCCCCTAATAAATTTGTCACTACGCCCGCTTCCGCAGGGGTGCAGTCTGCTGCGATTTATGTACATGGTGCCTATGTGCTGAGTGAACGTTGGAATCTAACCAGCGGTGCTCGCTACCTGTACGAAGAAAAAACGATAGATTATTCAAGTATAGATACTACGGGTTTATTTATTAATACGAGTCACCTACGCGATAAGCAATCGTTTAATGAATTACTACCTAAAATTGCAGTTAACTTTCAATTGAGTCCTGATGTTTTACTCTACAGTAGCATAGCGCGGGGTTATAAAAGCGGTGGTTGGAACGCGGATTTTATAACTTCGTTGGAAAATTTCCAATTTGATCCTGAGTATGCGCTGAATTATGAGTTAGGCACCAAGACGCAGTTTCTAGATGGGCAGGTTACCATTAATTCTTCACTCTTCGTCACTAAGCTGCGCGACTTCCAAGTATTTCAGTTTGTGCCTAGTCGGGCTGGAGGCAGTCTTCTTTCGTTAACCAATGCGGGTAAAGTAACTTCTCAGGGCGTCGAGCTGGATGTCGGTGTGCAGCTAATACCCGCCTTGAGATTAAGTATAAATACCGCGTTTACTCAGGCAAAATTCGATAGCTTTAAAAATGGTGGGGGGCTGGGTGTTGATTATGACAAAAAATATTTACCTTATGCGCCTGAGTATAGTTATTTTGTGGCGTTAGATTTCAGTAAGCCCTACAGCGGTCATACGGAGATTTATGGGCACTTGGATTATGGTTATTCGGCCCGCTACTTTTCGAATCCCAATAATAAACCAGAAAACACCATACCTTTACAGTTTCAAGTAAATGCTCGCTTGGGTGTGGAACTAAATTCTCGCTGGGATATTTCTGTATGGGTTAAAAACCTCACAGATGAAGTCAATCTGAGGCAGCGCTCTGAATCTTTTATTGGTGTCCCGCGTGGATTTTATAATCCACCGCGCAGCGCCGGCCTAGCTATTAATTTCACTTTAAATTAACGTATGTTGTTACTCTTTCTCTGGCCATAAAAAAGGGCAACCTAAAAAGGTTGCCCATAAAGCCGACTCATGAAGCAGTCGAAGAAGCTGGGAGAGATGCTCATAAAACATAAAAGTCTTTAACTAAAAACCGCAGACAAAACAATCTTCAAAAAGAATGATAAGTAATTAGGCTTGGACTTGTATCAAACCATCATCTATGCGCACGGGGTAAACCTTGACGGTAAATTCCGGTTTTTCCAAGCACTCACCCGTACGTAAATTAAAGTGCTCTTTGTAAAGCGGAGACGCCACTACAATTTCATCACCTATAGAGCCTAGGATGCCGCGCGATAAAACATTGGCGGTACCTATGGGGTCGTAGTTAGAAATAGCGAAAACTTCGTTTAAGCGGCGCGAGCGGAACAGTGCAACTTGTTGATCGTTGACTAATGCACAGAGGCCGGTGTCGGGTAGCAGGTCGTCGAGTTCGCAGACGCTAATCCAAGGTTTGTCACTCATCATAATTCTCACTTAACAATAATGTTGATAAACCGCGCGCAGTGATTGCGCGCAGTATGCCTAATCAAAATTTAATCGACTAATTCCACGAATTGAATATTTTCAGCCTGGCGCTCAATTTCAGTCGCTGGCCGCGGCTGGCCGCGCTCCAACACATAGGCAAGGTTGTTGTCTTGCGCCTTGCTGTTAATAAAGTGTTGGAAGCGTTTCAAGCGCTCTGGGTTTTCTACGGTGGTTTTCCACTCGCATTGGTATTGGCTGATGTTGTAAGACATTTGTTCTTCCAGCTCAGCACCTAGGCCTAAGCTGTCATTGATGATGACTTTCTTCAGGTAAGCCAAGCCGCCTTCCATATTTTCCAGCCATACCGAGGTGCGCTGTAAACGGTCGCCGGTGCGGATGTAAAACATCATGACGCGGTCGATATATTTGATCAGTGTTTCGCTGTCCAAGCCGGTGGCGAATAAGTCAGCATGACGTGGGCGCATGCCACCGTTGCCACACACATATAAGCTCCAGCCCGTTTCAGTGGCGATAACACCGAAGTCTTTAGACTGCGCTTCCGCACATTCACGCGTACAGCCTGATACACCAAATTTAATTTTGTGCGGTGCACGTACACCCTTGTAGCGGTTTTCTAATTCAATGGCCATGCCCACCGAGTCGAGCACACCGTAGCGACACCAGGTGCTGCCTACACAGGATTTAACTGTACGTAATGATTTGCCATAGGCGTGGCCGGTTTCGAAGCCTGCATCGATAAGTTTTTTCCAAATAGTGGGCAGTTGATGTAACTGCGCGCCGAATAAATCGATACGTTGACCGCCAGTAATTTTGGTATAGAGTTTGTACTCGTTACCAATTTGACCGAGGGCGATTAATTTGTCAGGGGTGATTTCACCGCCCGCAACACGCGGTACGATTGAGTAGGTGCCATCTTTTTGCATGTTGCCAAGGAAAATGTCATTGGTGTCTTGCAGGCCTATGTGTTTTTCATCCAGAACATATTCGTTCCAGAAGGCGGCGAGAATGGAACCAACAGCGGGTTTGCAAATGTCACAACCCAAACCGTGCCCGTGCCCATCGAGTAACGCATCAAAAGATTTAATTTCTTTAATGCGCACTATGTCGGCTAATTCTTGGCGCGAGTGCGGGAAATGTTCGCAAATATGATTGCTTACTTCTACCCCGAGCTTTTTCAACTCAGAGTCCATAACTTGTTTGGTTAGTGCGGTACAGCCGCCGCAACCAGTAGATGCTTTAGTGACTGACTTGATGTCACCCATGGTGCGCGCGCCATCTTGCACGGCGCAGCAGATGGCGCCCTTGGTTACATCAAAGCATGAACAAATTGATGCAGCATCGGGTAGGGCATCAACGCCGATAGACATGCCGGCACCGTCAACGGAGGGAAGAATTAGGCAGTTAGGGTCTTCGGGCAATGCCATGTCATTGACACACATTTGTTGCAAGGTGCCATAACCTTCTGCATCGCCTACGAGCACGGCGCCGAGTAATTTTGTGTTGTCTGCAGAGACGATAATACGCTTGTACACCTCTTCTACATCGTTGCTGTAGGTGTAACTGAGTGAGCCAGGAGTGTTGCCGTGAGCATCGCCAATTGAAGCCACATCTACGCCGAGCAATTTTAATTTGGTGCTCATGTCGGCGCCGGTGAACTCATCGCTGCCGCCAGTGATAGCGGAAACGGCGACTTTCGCCATTTGATAGCCAGGTGCAACTAATCCATAAATTCGATTGCTCCAGAGTGCGCATTCGCCAATGGCGAATACATCTTTAACAGATGTTTGGCAGTTGTTGTCGACGACTATGCCGCCGCGCTCGCCAATTTCGATGCCGCACTTGCGCGCCAGTTCGTCCTGCGGGCGAATACCGGCAGAGAACAAAATCATATCGGTTTCTAAATGACTGCCATCGGCAAAGTTCATGCGGTAGCGAGTTTCAGTGCCGGCCACAATTTCGGTGGTGGCTTTTTGGGTGTGTACACGTACGCCCATAGCTTCGATTTTACGGCGCAGTAATTTACCGCCACCTTCGTCGAGCTGCACGGCCATTAGACGCGGCGCAAATTCTACGACGTGAGTTTCAAGGCCCGCGGCCTTTAGTGCTGCTGCCGCTTCAAGGCCCAGTAGGCCACCGCCGACGACGACACCAATTTTGCTCTGAGTAGCAGAGTGGGTGATGGCTTCTAAATCTTCGATGGTGCGATATACCAAACAGTGTTCACCGTTGTTGCCTGGAATGGGCGGAACAAAGGGGAATGAGCCGGTAGCGAGAATTAATTTATCGTAGCCTTCGCGGCGACCTGATGCAGTGATGATTTCTTTATTGTCGAAATCCAAATCAACGACCTTATCTTTCAGGATAAACTCAACCGATTTTTCGTTGTAGTAATCCGCATTGGTCAGGGCCAAATCTTCTGCTGTTGAGCCAGAGAAATATTTAGAGAGCTGCACGCGGTCGTAAGCGAGGCGCGGCTCTTCGGAAAAAGTAACGACTTGATATTGATCAGCATCAGCGTGATTGACGATGTTATCAATAAATTTGTGTCCTACCATGCCGTTGCCGACAACTACTATACGCTTCTTCATAACGGGCTCACCTGTGCTTCAGATTAGGCTAATAAAAATTGTTGTTCGTTAGCAGTTGAGTGCTGCCACACTTGTTGTTGTAATTTCTCTTTCATACTTACGACTTGGCCGACAATAATCAGAGCGGGCGATTGCACTTGCTCGCGCAATACCGCAGCGGGAAAATCATCGAGCTGGGTAATAACATCGCGCTGATTTTTGCGGCAGCCGTTTTCAATAATGGCTACGGGCGTGTCGGCCGCGAGTCCACCAGCGAGTAGCTTGCTGGCAATTTCATCTGCGCGGGTTAGGCCCATATAAAACACCAGTGTGTGATTCAGTTGCGCTAACGCATTCCAATTCACATCCAAACTTTTTTCAGCGTGGCCGGTTACAAAGGTGCAGCCCTGCGATAAGCCGCGATGCGTCAGCGGAATATCGGCATAGGTACTGCAACCAGAGGCAGAGGTGATACCGGGTACAACTTCTGCTTCTATGCCGGCGCTGCGCAGTTCCAATAATTCTTCGCCACCGCGACCAAATACGAAGGGGTCGCCACCCTTGATGCGGCAAACGTTCAGGCCGAGTTGCGCGTGATTTACCAGCAGTTGGTTTAAATCGCCCTGGGCAATGCTGTGTTGATTTTTTGCTTTGCCAACGTATAAGGCAGGCGTTGCCGTGGGGAAGAGTGCGCGAATGTCATCGCTTACTAAGTAATCGTAAAAAATAATATCCGCAGCATTAATGGCGCGCAGTGCTTTGATGGTCAGCAAATCGGCGTCGCCGGGGCCTGCACCTACTAGCCAGACTTTGCCCGGCTTGGTACTGAGTGCGCGCTCATGGGTGCTGTTGTCAAAACTCACCTTAATGGGTGGGAGTTTTTCGTTAGCGCTTTTTGCCAATTGCTCGGGCGCCCTTAGCTCTTGCCCTAAGGCAGTGAGGAGTGAAGGATTTAGGTTGCGCGAAAAACGTAATGATGAGATTTGATGATTCATGATGCTGCACCTGCTGCAATTTTGTAACTACAGGGGGTACTGCAAAGTGAGTGCCATATTTATTTATTAGGGGTGTTATTTAAAAAGTCTTTATTAATCATTGCGTTAGGTAAATGAAGTGGGCTGGGTTGGATTGTGTAAAGAGATAGGTGTTTGTGTAGAGGAGAGTGCTGTGTTTTTTGTTGGTGCAAAGGTGCGCTAATAGCGAGCAAATATGATTTTTTTAAGATGTGCGATATGCTCCAATTCCGCGCAAAGTGGTGGTGCACGGTGTTTTAAGTTGGTGCCTTTTTGGTTTTTTAAGTGTTGACCTTCACTCTGTACGTTAGTGGTTCTGGTAAGGGGAACTTTTTTGAGTGGTTTTTCTTGCCGCTTATGATCGTTGAAAAATTAATTCCCTATTTTGGCGCGCTGTTTTTGTCTGGTTTTTTCACTTCAAGCACGCTTTAGGTATTGAGCAGCTTATACTTGGCGCCTTGTTTGCACTTGCTAGGCTGTACCCATACTTGGTTTGTGAGCAAGTGCTGATATTTGATCGTGTATGTTGGAATGTTTATGAGCGGTTTTGTGTGGCGTTTTGTACTGAACCTTAACGCTTGAACGCTTGCCGTTGAAGGCTTAGCTGTTAGAGTATTCCCTAAGCCCTGTGATTACCAATGAGTTGTTTCCTTATATATGTCCCTAATCGATAGCTTTGGTCGCCCCATAACCTATGTGCGTCTCTCGGTCACTGATCGTTGTGATCTGCGTTGCGTGTATTGCATGGCTGAAGATATGACATTTTTACCGCGCGCAGAGGTGTTGAGCATTGAAGAGCTCTCGACCCTAGGGGCTACGTTTGTAGCGCTGGGGGTAAAAAAGCTGCGCATTACCGGCGGCGAGCCGCTGGTTCGTCGTGGCATTATTGAGCTTTTACAGCACTTGGGGCAGTTGCCGGGGCTAGAGGAGTTGTGCCTCACAACCAATGGTACACACTTGCCGCAATATGCGCAGGCGATAAAAGATGCGGGTGTTGCACGCCTCAATATTAGTTTGGATAGCCTTAAGCCTGAGCGCTTTCGTGAACTGACACGCTTTGGTGATCTGAATCAAGTGTTGGCAGGTATAAAGGCCGCTCAAGCGGCGAGCTTTGCGCGTATTAAGCTTAATTGTGTTGCCTTAAAGAATTACAACGCCGATGAGGTGGTCGATTTGGTGCGCTTCGCACTGAATGAAGGTTTGGATATTAGTTTTATCGAAGAAATGCCGCTTGGGCGTATTGATGGCCATGGTCGAGCAGCAGAGTTTATGAGCAGCGCCGAACTACGCGAGCTTATTGCAGGCGAATTGTCCTTGCAGCCAGAGTTTGCGGCGGCTGATGCCAATGGTGGCCCTGCGCGCTATTGGCAGGTGCCTAGTTATGGTTCGCGCATCGGCTTTATTTCACCTCACTCCAATAATTTTTGTAGCAGCTGCAACCGTGTGCGCGTCACTGCAGTTGGTCGCTTGTTGCTGTGTTTAGGGCAGGAGAATTCAGTAGATTTGCGCGCAGCGCTACGCACCAGTGAAAACCCTCTGGTTGAATTGCGTGAACGGATTGTTGAGGCTATGGCGCACAAGCCAGAAAAACACGAGTTTGATTTGGATGCCGATGAGCCGCAAATTTTGCGCTTTATGAATATGACGGGCGGGTGATGAGCTTGTAGAGGAAAAGAGCAATAGTTCGCTGGGCTGATGAATATTTAATGTCTCGAGGTTGCGCTGGAGTTTCTTGTCGGTCTGATGTGTAAAAAAGAATTGAAGGTTTGGAGCGATTAAGGTGCTTCGAGTTTGAGGTGAGTGCCTCGATAATTACGTTATTTTGAGTTTTGCTTATGTCTTCCCAAAAAGAATTTACCCCGCTCAATATTTGTATTCTCACTGTATCCGACACACGCAGTTTTGACACTGACACCTCGGGTCAAGCATTGCAGGATATGCTCACGGCCGCTGGCCACAGACTTCACGCGCGGGACTTGGTGATCGACGATATTTACCAAATTCGCGCCGTGCTCTCGCAGTGGATAGTCGATAAAGCGGCGCAGGTAGTATTGATTACTGGCGGCACCGGCTTTGCGGGGCGCGATTCCACGGTGGAAGCGGTAACGCCCTTGTTCGATAAAACCGTGGTGGGCTTTGGTGAGTTATTTCGGCAGATCTCCTATGAGGAGATAGGCACTTCCACAATCCAGTCGCGCGCCACGGCGGGCTTTTCTAACCGCACCCTCATTTTTTGTCTGCCGGGCTCTACCGGTGCCTGCACGACCGCCTGGAAAAAAATTATTCAAGAACAGCTAGATAGTCGCCATAAGCCCTGCAATTTTGTTGGCCAACTTCAGTAGCTCAATTCTATTTGGTTATATTAGGCGCCAAGGCTTTTCTTTTGGCGCTTTTTATTGGGGCATATCGGTACTTTTTTGCCAATTGCTGGTGCTTCTTTGTTATCATTTGTGTCGCCAAAATCATCATTTATGTTGGTTGATGTTTTTGATCCCTATCGCTTAGGCTATTTCCTCATTAGCAGCTTAAAAGCTTACTTGATGGTGCAAATGTTGCACTGTCACTATGGTTTCCCGCGTTCTTTTTATCCTCTATATCAACTCAAGTGTTAGTGAGCCCGTCTTCATGAAAAATCAATTGCTGTTGCGCACTGCGGTGCCGTCCCTATTGGCGACCATGGATGCGCTTACTCTTGAACCGGACTTTCAGGTGTTCTTTCGCAAAGCTGCTGCAGCGGTGCGCAGTTTGCTGGGCGCAGATGGCACTGCATTAATACTCTTGGATGAGGAAGATCAAACTCTAGAGTACAAACTCTTTGAGGGTGAAAAAAAGGATTTACTGAATCAGTTTAGCGGTATGCGCTTTGCCGCAAATTTGGGTAGCTCGGGTCGCGCGCTCGCGACTAAAACCAGTATTTATACGCCTAATTATCAAAACTCCTCAGATGCAATGCCGCAATTAGTGCAGGCTGGGCTGGTTGCTAATTTAGTTATTCCCTTGATTTCTTCCGACCAGCTGCTGGGTGTGCTTGCCTCTTCTTGGTTTGCAGACCCTATGGGGGCAGAGGTGGGGGGCGACATCTCTCCCGATTTAGTGCTGCTCGCTGAGCGCATTGCCAGTCAAATTGCGGTGGCGTGCCACCGTGAAAAGTTGGAAATGCAGCTGCGCAAGTTGGTGACCATAGACCCGCTCACAAAGTTGTTGAATCGGCGCGGTATTCTCGATCATTTGGAGCAGAGCTTAGAGCGCCTTCAGCGTCATCATCATAGTTTTGCGCTGTTTTTTATTGATATTGATGGGCTTAAGGCGGCTAATGATCACTGGGGGCATGAGACGGGCGATCTCTTGTTGCGCGATCTGTCGGCGCGCTTGGCAGATGTCGTACGCAAAGGCGACAAGATTGGTCGCTTGGGTGGAGACGAGTTTCTGATAGTGGCGGAATGTGAAGAGCATCATGTCGATATGCTGGCCCAGCGCTTTTTGCAGGCGCTGCGGGTTCCCTATGGTCAAGGGCGTAAACGCGGGCGCTTGAGCGGTAGCATTGGCGTGGTATTGGCACCGCAAGATGGTTTTGATGAAATCAGTCTGCTGCGCAAAGCGGATGCCGCTATGTACTCTGCCAAGAGCCAAGGTGGAAATCGTTATCATCGCCCATCCTTCATTGCTGACAATGAATTGCAGGGGCCGAACGTGAGCTTGATGGAGGTTGAACGAGCGCTCGAACATAACGAGCTGGCACTTTGGTATCAGCCCGTTTGTCAGTTACATGATTTGCGTGTGGTAGGGTTTGAGGCTCTGTTGCGCTGGCATAAAAGCGATGGTGAGATTGTTGCCGCTGGCCCGTTAATCAGTGCGTTTGAGGGGGCCCGTGGCGATTTGGAATTTCGGCTGGGATCTTGGGTTTTATGTGCTGCTGCCAAGCAACTACTGCTCTGGCGCTTGCAGGGCCTGAATACCGACATGCATATCAATATATCAGCGCGCCATTTTTTACATGTGAGCTTTTTGACGGAATTGCAAAGCCTTTGCGATCAGCACCCTGATCTGGGGAGTGGTTTAATTATTGAAATTACTGAAACCGCGATACTGGAAGATTTAGAGCGGGCGAAGCGAATAATGCTCAGCTGTCGCGCCCTCGGGGTGCGTATGGCGGTAGATGATTTCGGCACAGGCTATGCGTCGCTCACCTATATCAAGCGGCTGCCGTTGGATATGATTAAAATTGATCGCTCTTTTGTGGCGGAGCTTCCCCACAATAAGGTGGATTGGGATATCACCCAAGGTGTGGTGGCGATTGCCCATGCGCTGGGCTTGTTGGTGGTGGCCGAGGGTGCTGAAGAGTTTGAACAAATTGGGAGCTTACGCGAATTGGGCTGTGATCAGGTGCAGGGCTATTTTGTTCATCGGCCTATGCCAGAGGACGAAGCTACACATTGGCTCAGTTCACTGTCGCGCTCGCCAGCATTAATTCCCATGGTGAAGCGCAATCGCCAGAATACTGAGCCCAAAGGTGTGCGCGGAAGATCCGATAAGCGGCGTGTTAAAGGAGATTTTGATCCGCGTTTTTCGCTGGCGGAAGCTGAGGCTATACAATCAATGCACTAGATGTGCGTAAAAGCAGCGGCGAGAAGTCGTGCTCTATACAAGGTGCATATAGTGGGGGGAAGTGAAGGTATATTACTGTTGTGAGGAGACTGCGCCAGCCTAGTGCTGGCGCAGTGGTTTGCGATGGGGATTAGTAGTGAATCGGTAGGCGCTTGAGCATATCTTGACGGGCACTGATCAGCTCTTTGTAGGTTTGAATCATGGTGAAATTCACTTGATTACCGTTGAGCTTTAGTTCGGCAAGAGAGCGCTCGTAGTCAGAGATCTCACGCATCAGCTTGTGGCGTAGTAGGTCTGCACGGCTGGTGTTCACATCGGCCTTTAAATTCTTGTTTGGTCTGGTCATGGGTACCTCTCCTTTTAATATCCGTATGGATAAACCTTATTGCCTTAATCCTGGATGTAGAATTTTCCTAGGTTGTAATCATCAAGGTATTAGTGTCCTCGATGATTAGAGCGTCAAAAATTAAGCCCTGCCAACAGATTAGCTCATAGTTTGCCACTCTTGGTGGTTAAATTTAGATCATTTTCTTCTCGGCTTGGGTGGAACTTGGTTATAAGCCGAGCAGTTACTCCACATTAAGTTCGTCGCTTAGCAGCCCTAACCAGTCAAAGTCTTGATCACCTAGGCCATAAAAGAAGGGATTCAGCAGTTCATCTTGGGTGTTGTATCTCAGTGGCTTAAGTTGGTTGGCGCCATGAGTGATAAGTTCAACCACTTGGCCTCCGGCCGCTTCGAGCACCGCTTGTGCCGCACCTGTATCCCACTCACAGGTGGGCGCAAGGCGTGGATAAAAATCCGCGCGGCCCTCGGCTATAGCGCAAAACTTGAGTGAGCTGCCGGCGGTGATGGTTTCAATAGGGCCGGGCCAACGTGTGGCCAGCAGCGTCATAAGGTCATTGCTGGCGTGGGTGCCGTGGCGATGACTGAGTAGTGTGGTCAGGGGTAAGCCCTGTGCTTGGCGCTCTCTTAATGAACGCACCTTGATGGCTTCGCGTGGCGCAGCTTGGCTATAGCGCCAAGCGCCAAGATCCGCAGGGTCCTGGGCTTCAAGTACACCTATATAGGTCGTGTTAGTCACGGGTACATGTACGACGCCAAGGCGCGGCTGGCCATGAATGATGAGCGCTATATTAACGGTGAATTCGCCGTTGCCCGCGATAAATTCCTTGGTGCCATCAAGTGGATCTACCAGCCAATACTGATTCCACACTTGGCGTTCGCGGTAGCTGGGTAGGGTGCCTTCCTCCGAGAGTATCGGGAGCGCGAGTAACCCAGGCAGTGCTTGGGCAATAAGCTTGTGCGCGGCGAGGTCGGCAGCGGTGAGCGGCGAATCATCGGTTTTATGTTGAGTGTTGTAGCTGTCGCGCTGGCTATAAATAGCCATTATGGCGTCGCCTGCGGCGCGCGCTATGAATAATAGCTGGGCGAGAAGCTCCGCTGTGATAGCAGAATTGTGGGATTGGCGCGCAATCTGAGTTGAGTCTTGAGTGTCGGTATTATTGAAAGGCATAGTGAAAATCCAAAAAATGGCCGGTGCTGTTAAACCGCTGCGTTACCTTGGCAGCTGGGCAGGGTTGAGATTGCCCGCCAGCCATTCGCGCGCCATAAATAGCGCTGCAATACTGCGCCCCTCGCACATGTCGGGGCGGCTAATCAGCGTCAGAAGGTCGGCCAAGGGGTAGGGCACAACTTCAATGGGTTCAGGTTCATCGCCTTCCAAGCGCTGCTCGTATAAATCCCATGCGATGACGATGTTAATGCCGTGCTCCATGTACGCGGGCGAGAGATTAATACGCTTAAGAAATTGCAAGTTGCGCGCGCCATAGCCGACCTCTTCCTGCAGTTCGCGCTGCGCGGCTTCGAGTAGGCTCTCTCCTTGAACGATTGCGCCCTTGGGGAGTGCAAGGTGGTAATCTTCTAAGCCCGCGGCATATTCGCGCACCAAAAGCACCGTATGTTCGTCTAGCAGGGGTACAATAAGCACCGCCCCCGGCCCGCCGCTGCAGAGTTTTTCATAGGTGCGCTCTACGCCATTGCTAAAGCGCAATTGCAGCTCATCGGCGCGAAACAGCCGGCTGCGCGCTACTGTCGTGCGCTTGAGAATTTCGGGTTTAATGAGTGTGGGCTTATCGCTGGGCATTTGGTTTGACATGCTTGAATCCATTTTCTACTGGGTTCGGATGTGAATACCCTGAGCCGCCGCTAAGCGTCAGGGAACCGGGTGCAATGGCGCCCGTAAATTTTTTGTCAGTCATGTTATACGACTAAGAGAGCATATATGGTTAATTGGGATGCTATAGATACGGTCATGCTCGATATGGATGGTACCCTGTTGGACCTGCATTTCGATAATTTTTTTTGGGTGGATCACCTGCCGCAACGCTACGCAGAAATTCACGGGGTTGATCTCGCTACCGCGCAAGCGCAGCTCAGCGGTGATATTCGCCAATATGAAGGTACGCTGCAATGGTACTGTTTAGAGTTTTGGTCCAACGCGCTGGCGGTGGATATTGCGAGCCTCAAGGCTGAAATCAAACACAAAATACAAGTGCGGCCTCACGTCGGGGAGTTTCTCCAACGTTTACGTCAGTGCGGCAAAAAAGTGCTGTTGGTGACCAATGCTCACCCGCAGAGTTTGTCGCTTAAGTTGGAAGTCACTAAGATTGATCAGTGGTTGGATATTATTATTTCCTCCCATGAATTTAATGAACCCAAAGAGTCGCAAAAATTTTGGGAGGCACTGCAGGCACGCGAGCAGTTTGATCCGGCGCGTACGCTCTTTGTGGACGATACAGTGCGCGTGTTGGATTCTGCTAAGGCCTTTGGTATTAAGCACCTGCTCGGTATTCATCAGCCCGACAGCCAAATTGCGCGGGTCATGAGCGAATATCCCGCTATCAAAGAATTCGATGAAATCATGCCGGAGCTGGTGTGATCTATGGCGAAACGCAGCAGTAAGTTTTCCGGACAAGACGACAAAGACGACGACAAAATTCGCATCGATAAATGGCTGTGGGCCGCGCGCTTTTTTAAAACCCGCAGCCTCGCCAAACAGGCTATTGATGGCGGAAAAATTCAGTGTGACGGCCAGCGTATTAAACCCAGTCGCGATATGGAAGTGGGTATGGTTCTGAGTATTCGTCAGGATCTGGATGAAAAAATTGTCATGGTGAAAGCGCTTTCCGATCAGCGGCGCGGCGCGCCTGAGGCCGCACTCTTGTACGAAGAGACGGAAGACAGCCTTGTGCAGCGCGAAAAGCGCAGTGCCGATCGTAAAGCGGGCTTGGGTAGTTTTATCATTAGCGATCGCCCCAACAAAAAACAGCGCCGTCAAATTCACCGTTTTCAGCGGGTTAATTTAAGCGGTGATGAGGACTGAGTTTTATCACGTCTTCTTGAAGATATGCAGAGGGAAACAATGAAGCTATTGTGTGCAGTCTTGATTGCTTCTTTAGCGCTACCGGCGCTGGCCGATGTGTACCGTTGGACCGATGCGGCGGGCAAGGTGCATTACAGCGATAAAAAACCGGCAGGCGAGGCAGAGGATGTCACGCGTGCTGTGAGCAAGCAAAATATTGATACCAGCACCGCCGAGCATCAAAAGCTTGAGCAGGTTTTGCGCAAAGAAAATGCGGCTGATCGACAATACTATGAGCAGCAGCGGGTGCAGGCGTTTAATGAAAAAACGCAGCGCTGTAACGCAATACGTGAACGCGTTTGGCGAATAAGTGGGCGGGTTAGTTTCGTGGATAAACAGGGGCGCGAGGTCAAGGTGACCGAAGCGGAGCGCAATGCACAGATAGAAGAGTTAAATAAGTATTTGGCACGAGAGTGTCAGTAAGCTAGCGCTATCCCGCTAGCAATTCATTTAGTTTTAATTGAAACAGAAGATTTTTATCACAGCCTTTACTTCATTAAGAGACATCCCTTTTCATGGCAAGCAATGATTTACTCCACCGTTTTATTTTTGACGACTGCGATATTCGCGGTGAAGTCGTTACCTTGGGCGACAGTTACAAAGAAATTCTCAGCCACAATCAACATGCGCCGGCAGTGCAAAGATTGTTGGGCGAATTCTTGGCCGCGATCAGCTTGCTCTCCAACACCTTAAAATTTGACGGTGTAGTTGTTTTGCAAGCGCGTGGCGATGGTTGCATATCGACCATTATGGCGGAGTGTAACCACCAAAACAGTTTGCGCGGCATAGTGCGTTTAAATGAAAACGTGGAGTTAACCCCAGAGTTGGCGGCACACGGCACGCTCAAAGAGCTGCTCGGCAATGGCGTGTTGGTAATTACCATTGAGCCTAAACGCACCGAAAATTTTGGCGGAAAGCTTGAGCGCTATCAAGGCATTGTGCCCATGGAGAGCGAGAATTTGGCTGGTTGCTTGGAGCATTATTTTCAGCAGTCAGAACAGCTCGACACGCGCCTGTGGTTTGTCGCCAATCAACAGGCAGCGAGTGGCTTTTTAATACAGGCGCTGCCGCAGCAGCTCAATACCGATCCTGAAACCAATCAAATGCATTGGGAAACGATTACCGCCCTGGCGGGAACTATCACCGATAGCGAGCTGTTAGACATCGCGCACCCTTCGCTCTTATACCGTTTGTTTAACGAGCAGCCGGTGCGCATATTTGACCCCAAAGCCTTACACTTTGCCTGTAGTTGTTCGCGCGAGCGCAGCGCCAGCGCGCTGGTGACAATTGGGTTGCAAGAGGTCGAAGAATTGTTATTAGAAAAAGGCAGCATTGATATCGACTGTCAGTTCTGTAACCAGCACTATCATTTCGATGCCGCTGAAGTGCGCAAATTACTGGGTGGCGATGTATTACATTAAGTGATATCGCTATCCCAAAGAAGCCGGCCCAGTGCCGGCTTCTTTGCTTTTGGGTAGTGGTGATGCGTTAAAGCTGTTTCCAGTTGGCCACGGCGGGGTGAAAAAAGCCGCATTCGCGATAGGCGCGTTCGATGGTGCCCGCTTTCTCCATAATGGCGATACCTTTATTGAGCGCGTTAAAAAACGCTTCCCCTTGGGGATGTTTACGGCTCACGGGCCAATGGCGGCTACCCGCTATAGTGACCTTAATACCTTTGATAGGTACCAATTCGATACCCTCTACCAGAATGTGCATATCGGGGGTGTTTTCAAAGGGCGCCAAGGTGAGGTCTACCCGTTTCGCTTTAAGCATGCGCGCCATATTGACCCAGTTGGGGGTGTAGAGAATACGCTCAAACCCAAGGTTGATGAGTGTTTGGCGGTCAGGCTTCCACTGGCGGCTGGTAACTACACGCAGTTTGCGCAGGTCAATCAATTCTGTACTGGCAAGTGCTTGGGTATTTTGTGGCGTGGTGTAGAGCCCCGCTTCAAATTGTCCTTTTTTAATTATCGCGGGCGTAATGAAAAGCTCTGCGCTCAGGTCTATTAAATCTTGATGCCAAACGGTTCCCACGGTGGAGATAGTTCTGCCCTCCATGACATTGCGAATACTGCGAAAGTAATTGACCTCTCTCACAAGGCGCAGTGGCCTGTCAAAGCCGCCTAATAGCAGCGCTTGCTGCAGTAGCACCAGTTCAATGACATCGCGACGCGCATAGGGGCCGGAATATTGAGTGATCTCAGTCACTTGGCGCGATCCCATAAAGGCGATGTAATCCCGGTGAATATCACCCACAATCCCAATGGGGGTGGGTTCAAGGGTTGGTTCCTCGGCGCACACGGGCTTTGCTATAAGGCTTAGCAGTAAAAATAGGATAGAAAACAATCGTTGCGCGCGCAGATACAGCAGCATAGTTAAACTATCGCTCGTAGGATGATGGGGTGTACAAAAAGCGCAGTATCAAGCAGGGCGGATTGAATACTAAAACGGATTTTGCATGCTATTTAAATGGCTGCAGGCCTAGGTTAACGTGTGGTTAGCGCCATTGATCGGCTGTTTAGGCCTTTGTAGGGCATTTTGGTGTGATTTTGCGTGCGCGTCTAGTCGTGTCTGGAATGTGGGCGAGAGTTATTTAATACACCGGTTGGCCGCGATACATGCGCTGGGATTTTGGCGGGGTACTCGGTGTACCGGTTATCAGCGGTTCGCTGCGCAGGCTTGGTGCTGCAGGTGCATCTTCCAGCAGTGTTTGGCCGCGATACATTTTTACCAACTGCTTTTTGATGTCTTGAGCAGGCGAGCTCTCTGCCGATACGTCTGCAGATGGCGTTTGCAGCAGCAGGCTCCAAGGCTCACCTGCGAGAAAGAGCAATTCTTTGATAAGCGCTTTACAGATGTTGTCGGCACTGTAGTGGTAGTCGGCTAGCTCCTTTAGCACCTCGGGGTTCGCCATTTTTATGCTGGGCTTCAAGTTTGAATCCACGCGCCGGCGAATCTCGTACACCAAATCAACCATGGGTTTAGTGTATTGCATGCTAGTGACTCCTCAATTTCTTAGAACCTAAGTAGAGCAATAAATAGACCAATGGTCACTTTAGGTGTATATCGCGGTTATTGGCGTTTAAATAGATGCTAAAGCGGTGCTTTTGCGGTGCTGAATTGGTGCGCGAGTTCCGCATTGGTGCAGCGAGTGCTTTGATTAAGCAAAGCGCCCGCTGCAGTAGGCGTTAAATAGTGTGAGAGTGGAGAGAAGGTAGGCTAGCGAATAAGCGACGCTTAGCGCAGCAGGTGGTCCATTTCCCGCGATGGCTGACCGCAGAGGTTTTCACCGATAATCTGTGCTGGCACGCCCGCCACACTGGTGCGCGCGGGGACATCTTTAAGTACCACACTGCCCGCGCCTATTCGTGCGCATTCACCAATCTCAATATTGCCGAGAATCTTAGCGCCTGCACCTATGAGTACACCTTTGCGCACCTTGGGGTGGCGATCGCCCGCCTCTTTGCCGGTACCGCCAAGAGTGACGGATTGCATGATAGATACATTGTCTTCTACCACGGCGGTTTCGCCGATGACGATGCCGGTGGCGTGATCGAACATAATACCTTGGCCGAGACGCGCGGCGGGGTGAATATCGACCGCAAACACGGCAGAAATACGATTTTGCAAAAACAGGGCGAGTGAGTTGCGCCCCTGACGCCAGAGCCAGTTTGCCACGCGATAGGATTGCAGCGCATGAAAGCCTTTGAAAAAGAGCAGGGGCGTAACCAGCGAGCAGCAGGCGGAGTCGCGCTCGCTAACCGCGAGCAAATCGGCGCGCACGGCTTGGGCAATACTGGGGTCAGCGGTAAAAGCCTGTTCAATCACTTCGCGTACTGAAATAGCCGGTAGCGCAGGGCTGTCGAGCTTATTGGCAAGGTGAAAGCTGAGCGCAGCTTCAAAGTTGTCATGGTTGAGAATGGTCGAGTAGAGGAAGCTGGCCAGCACTGGCTCGCACTCCGCTTGTTTGCGCGTTTGTAGGCGAATGGTTTCCCACAGGCTATCGAGCAATAGGGCAGGAGCGGAGGCGTTCATAAGCATTTCTCTACAGAAGATTCATAATGTGTAGTGACCATTATGAGGGCTTGAATGAATAATTCTACCCTTAGGCTTGAGTTTGTCGTCTAGTAAATCACCAAGGGTGGTTCTTGCAGGGCTGCCAATTGTTCGCGCAGCTCTAAAATATGCTCACCCCAATAGCGTTCAGTGTTAAACCAAGGAAAGTGACGCGGGAAGGCCGGGTCGCTCCAGCGCCGCGCTAACCAAGCACTGTAATGCATGATACGCAGGCTGCGCAGCGCTTCAATTAAGCCCAGTTCGGCCAGATCAAAATCGCAAAATTCGCGATAGCCCTCCAAGACTTCACTCAATTGCAGCGTTTGCTGTTCGCGTTCGCCCGACAGTAGCATCCACAAATCCTGAATAGCGGGGCCATTGCGCGCATCGTCAAAGTCGACGAAGTGTGGAATGTCATGGCGCCACAAAATATTGCCCGGATGACAGTCGCCATGCAGGCGAATGGGGGTGTAGTCGATGCGTGCGAACACCGCTTCGCAGCGCTGCAATATGTCTGCACCGAGGGTGCGATAGGATTCGCGCAGACTATTGGGAATAAAATCTCCTGCCATTAAAAACTCATAGGAATCGCGCCCAAAGGTGTGAATATTGAGCGGCGGTCTATGGTTAAACAAGCGTGCTTGGCCGAGGGCGTGAATGCGCCCAAGGGTGCGCCCGAGGGAGAGCAGAGCATCAAAGTCATCGAGATTAGGCGCATGGCCGCCTTGGCGTTCATAGAGCGCGAAGCGGAAACCGCCAAAAGTGCGCAGGGATTGCGCCTGCTCATCCAGCATGGGCGGCACTACCGAAATTTCTAAATCTTTGAGCGCCTGAGTGAACTCGTGCTCTTCAATAATTTGTGCATCGCTCCAGCGCTCGGGACGATAAAACTTGGCGATTAGTGGCACAGCGGCTTCTATGCCCACTTGGTATACACGGTTTTCACAATAACCTTAACGCCATTGTACATGTATGTCGGTAACTAATTGTTAATTAGAGTTTTTAATTAAACAAAAAGTCGTATATGTATACATAACTATTCAGGGGAAATGTGTACAAATTTGGGCTGGGGAGTAGATTGGTAGTGAGTTAGTACTTGGCGCCAAACAAACACCATAAAACCTGAAGAGCCAAATCTAGATAAGCCTCAAAAATGTAACCTCAAAAGCCACTCATGAGCTATTAAACGCCATGAGTGACAGTATTATTCAAGATCCCGATTTTTCACAAAAATCTGTATGGCTATATCCAAGCGAGAGGTGCGTCACCCTGATTTTGCAAGCATTTGAAATTACGCTGGGATCTTGAGGAGATCCAACCCAAAGAAATATATTGATGCAGCAATGGCGATAGTTTCTTCGTCTAAAAATGCGTTACGTAGAGTATTACGGCATGATTTGGTATTTCAGTTGGAGTTACGTTTAGCCGATGAACTGACCCCGCAGTAGTATTTAACATTACCGCAGAAACTTTGCTGCCGCATGGTGTTACTGAAACTGTGTCTTCAGTGCTGATTGCGCACTATCAAAGCCATTCCAAATTAAACGTGGACTTCCAGACTCTAGTGGACACGCCTAAGTCAACAACCTTGAGCGGGTAGTGCAATCCAATCACTATTACACTACCTGCTCAAAATCTACCCCCAAACATTACCGACTAAATTACCTTGGAGTAACGAATTGTTGATGCGTTATTAAGATACTCATCAAACACCATACAAATTCTCCGAATAAGCAACCGCCCCGCATTGAGAACTTCAATTCCATCATCATTTATCGTGAGTAACCCATCATCAATCATTGGCTTTAATTGCGATAATTCTTTAGCAAAATGAGTGCGCACATCCCGGCAAAATGCACCATCAACAGCAGCAAAATTCAAATTGAAATGACAAATTAATTGATTAATTACAAACTGCCGCAAAAGATCTTCGCTGGTTAATTCAATACCTTTAATAAAAGGAATTGCACCCGAGTCAATCGATTTTTGATAATGTTCAACGCGCTTAGCATTTTGTATATAGACATTGCCGAATGCGCTAATCGCAGAAGCTCCAAAAGAGAGCAAATCGCAATCGCCATGAGTGGAGTAGCCCTGAAAATTTCGTTGTAACTTTCCTGCTCTTTGTGCTTGTACCAAACTATCATCCGGTTTTGCGAAATGATCCATGCCAACATAAATATATCCAGCGCCCTGTAACCGCTCTATCGCCATATACAGGAGTTCAAGTTTTTGCTCTGCTGAGGGAAGATCACGCTCGTTAATTAATTCCTGGCTCTTAAAAAGATGCGGCATATGGGCATAATTAAATAATGACAAGCGGTCGGGAGAAAGTTCTATCACTCTATTTAATGTTTCGCCGACACTGCTCAAAGTTTGCATTGGCAGGCCATAAATTAAATCCATACTGATCGAATGATATTTTTGTTGTCTCAGCGCCTTTACCAAGGCACTGACTTCCTCAGCACTATTGTAACGATTTACTGCTTTTTGAACGCTTGAATTAAAATCCTGCACACCCATACTGACACGGTTAAAGCCGAGCTTACGCAAATGCGCCATAGTATTCGCAGATACGCGCCCTGGATGAATCTCTATAGAGTACTCACCTGCGTCATCATCAAGCAAGGTAAAGCGCTTGCGTGTTGCAGCCATCAGCCAAGACATTTCATCATCACTGATAAAAGTGGGGGTACCACCACCCCAATGTAATTGAGTTACAAGTCGCGCGGAATCAAATAACTCTGACTGCATCGCCATTTCGCGCTCCATACGTTCCAAATAAGGTTGCGCACGGCCTTTGTTGTTAGTAACTACTTTGTTGCATCCACAATAAAAGCAAAGGGTATCGCAAAAAGGAATATGAAAATAAAGCGACAGCGGCCGTCCACTCGCGTTACTCCTCTCAACCGCTGCTTTAAAATTGGCAACAGCAAAACTTTCACTAAATTGTGGCGCAGTAGGATATGACGTGTAACGCGGCCCGGTTAAGTCATATTGCTTAATAAGTTCGGAATTCCATTCAAGTGCAGCTTGAAAATAAGCCATAAAATAACCTTGATATCTGATAACTCTAGTGCAGAGCCATTTGTGAAAATTTGCTTTTTGGCATACGGTTTTTATAAATGAAGCGATTGACATATATCAATTTATTGAGCCAACCGGAAAATTGATAATTTGATACGTTAAAATTTTATTGAGTAGCTTAGGCGTGTCCACTAGAATTTTGGATGTCCATTGTGAGGTTTTCAGGGATTATAAAATTCACCTTGTTTACGTAAATAAAACCACCAATTTAATAACACACACACCAGATAAAATACCGCAAAACCCAGCATCGCATATTCCGGTGTAGCGGCTTTGATTTGCTCGCCAAATACCTGCGGTATATAAAACGCCCCATAGCCCGCTACCGCAGAGGTCCAGCCCAGTGCCGGGCCCGCTTGCTCTTTAGGAAAAATATTGGCGATGGAGCAGAAGGTTGAACCATTACCCAGTCCACTTGCGGCAAACAAACCTAAGAACACTAAAAAGAAGGGCGCAAAATACTGCTCAGGGCTGGCGGATTGATAGGCCATGCGCATGTAATAAGCCGCAACTATCGACAAAATAACCATTGCAATCGCACACATTTGTGTGACCAGTGCACCGCCAAATTTGTCAGATACCCAGCCACCTACCGGGCGAATGAGTGCACCAATAAAGGGGGCGATCCACGCGTAAGTCAGAGCGCTTGGGCCACTCGGGTTAAGGGTGTTATGGGTCATCACCCCATCGACAGGTACATGGCTAAAACCAAAAATAACCTGAATAGAGAGAGGGAAGGCCGCTGAAAAACCAATAAATGAGCCAAAGGTCATTACATACAACACACTCATTACCCAAGTGTGCTTGTTGTTAAAAATTTTGTACTGACGATCAAGGCTGGTGCGAATAGATCCGGGCAGCGCTTTGAGTAACATCACCGTAGAAAATAACACCAACACCAGTACCAGCTCTTTGGGAATGCCAAACCCGGAACCATTGACACTGGCAGGCATGATTAGCCACAGCCCCAGAGCTGAGGTTGCAAAGCCAATTAACATCATTGCGATAATGATCGCAAAAGAGCGCGGCGCTCCGCCTGCAAGGTTGGGTGTGACGTCGGCGGTGTTGATGTTGTTCATGCCAAACCAAATTGCAAAGGCGAGGGGGATGAGCAGTAGTAACCACACAAAACCGGCATTTTGAATCCAGGTTTCAGTGCCTGCTGGAATAGCGCCGATCAGCGTGCCGCTTGAAGACTTCAAGATCATTGGGTCGCCGCCCAATACCCCAAAGGCACCAAAGGTCATAAACAGCGGCACCAGTATTTGCATGGTGGTCACGCCAAAATTACCCAAGCCCGCATTTAAACCTAAGGCTAAACCCTGTTGTTTGCGCGGATAAAAAAAGCTGATGTTGGACATAGAGGCCGCAAAATTACCGCCGCCAATGCCCGATAACAGCGCCATTAATTGAAATACCCAAAAGGGTGTGGTCGGATCTTGCAGCGCAAGCCCCGTACCCAGCGCGGGCAGTATGAGTAAACTGGTGGTGAGAAATAGCGTATAGCGCCCGCCGCATAAACGAATAAAAAAGCTGGAGGGAATACGCAAGGTGGCGCCGGTCAAACCCGCAATGGCGCTCAGGCTAAATAAATCGCCTGCGGCATAGGGGAAGCCCAGGTTGAGCATTTGTACGGTGATGATGCTCCACTGCATCCAGACCGCAAAACCGCACAACAAGCTGGGAATAGAAATCCATAAATTGCGAGCGGCAATTTTTTTACCGGTTGAATCCCAAAATTCTGGCTGTTCCGGTTCCCAGCGTTTAAGGTCAGACATGTGACATCCTCAGGTATTATTAGCGTAAGTATTACTATGGACTTATGCCGATATGTACACCATTCAACCGGAGAGTTACCCGCATCACTTTGTGGGGTTAGTGAGTTAGCCGAAAGTAGGTAGTTAAAATGCTACTCACTACCTCCAAAGTGGCATTTCTGGGTTTTGCCAGAGTTAAACAGTTATTATTAATTTCAAGCAGTTACTATTAGTCTTAAACAATGACTAGGCAGAAAAGTCTGCGCTATTTTTTTTAAAGGAGAATTCAGTGAACGCCGAAGCAGCAAGCATTATGTTGGTGGACGACCACCCCTTATTGCGCAAAGGGTTGCGCCAATTAATTTCACTCGCGGGTGATATGGAGGTAGTGGCGGAAGCCGGTAACGGTGCCGATGCGATTAAACTGGCAGTGGATTTAGACCCAGATTTAATTTTGCTGGATTTAAATATGCAGGGCATGGACGGCTTAGAAACTCTGCGTCGCCTGCGAGAAGAGGGTGTCACCTCGCGCATAGTAATGCTAACGGTATCGGATGCTGATGAAGATGTGCTAAATGCTATTTCTAACGGTGCCGATGGCTACTTGTTAAAAGACATGGAGCCAGAAGATATGCTCTCACACATAGAGCGCGCACTCACAGGCAAAATGGTATTGAGTGAAGCTGTAACGCAAGTATTGGCGAGCGCCATTCGCAACCCAGTGAATAAAACCGAAGTGGGCAGCGACAGCTTGACCCAGCGCGAATTAGAAATTTTAAAACTGATTGCCAAAGGCATGAGCAATAAACTCATTGCACGCGAGTTAGATATTTCAGACGGAACCGTAAAAGTTCACGTTAAACATCTGCTTAAAAAATTGCATTTGCGCTCGCGGGTAGAAGCCGCCGTCTGGATGATCAATCATCAATAATTGACGCTTCTTGCATAACTAACACTGACTTTTTTACGAGAATCATATGGTGGATTGCTGCGCACAGCCCGGTTTATTGGCCCTTGAAGACGCGCTCGCGCGCATCCAGCAACAGCTCATGCCTGTGCAGCAATACGAACTTGTTGCGCTGCCACTGGCATTAGATCGAGTGCTAGCCGAGCCTGTCATCGCTGCGATTAATGTGCCCTCAGCCGATAACTCGGCGATGGATGGCTACGCTTTACGCGCCGCCGATTGTAGTGAGAAAAATAGTGCGCTGCAATTAGTTGGCCAAGCCTTAGCAGGGCATCCCTTTATAAGTGAAACAGGGGCCGAACTGCGCGCAGGTGAAGTGGTGCGCATTATGACCGGCGCGATTATTCCTGCAGGTGCCGATGCGGTAGTGATGCAAGAAAATACCCGTGTAAAAGATTCCCAAGTAATCATTCAGCAAAGCGTGCGTGTGGGCGAAAATATTCGTCGCGTCGGTGAAGATATCAAACAAGACGCACAGGTATTTACGCAGGGCCGGCGTATTAGTGCGCTCGATATTGGTTTGCTTGCCTCCTTAGGCATCGCGCAAGTAAGCGTTTTTTGCCCACTGCGCGTGACGATATTTTCCACTGGCGATGAATTATTAGCGAACGGCGCGGCATTTGAAACGGGAAAAATATATGACAGCAATCGCCCACTGCTGGTTGCACTGTTACAGCGCTTAGCGGTAGAGATAAAAGACTTAGGCATAATCCCCGACAATATGGACGCCTTGCGCGCGGCTTTCACCCAAGCAAGTGAATGGGGCGACGTAGTGATTTCTACCGGTGGTGTCTCGGTAGGCGATGCGGATTACACCAAAGATGTATTGGCCGAAATGGGTAGTATCGATTTTTGGAAAATCGCCATGAAGCCCGGTAAACCCTTTTCGTTTGGGCGCTTAGGTGCCTCTTGGTTTTTTGGTTTGCCGGGCAATCCGGTATCCACCGCCGTGACTTACCATCAATTAGTGGTGCCGGGTTTACGCAAGCTTGCGGGTGAAATTATCAGCGAACAACATGCGCCGCTGACATTGCAAGCCACAGTACAACAGCCCTTAAAAAAACAACCGGGGCGAGTAGATTTTCAACGCGCAATTTACACCTATCACGCGGGTGAACAAAACGGTGAGCCACAAGTGCGTACTGCGGGTATGCAAAGTTCGGGGGTGTTAACCGGTATGAGCAACGCCAATTGTTATATCTACTTAGACGCAGAGCGCGGCGCAGTCGCCCAAGGCGAAAGCGTAAAAGTGATTCCGTTTGATCGTTACATTAGTTAAATAAAAAACCTTTAAGAGCGTGGAGTGGGTGTGGAGTTAATTACCTTAGTCATCGCAGGTGGGATTTTTATCGCCGCACTTTTATATTCATCTGTAGGCCACGCCGGTGCCTCGGGGTATATCGCCATTATGGCCTTGGCAGGCTTGGCTCCTGAAAGTTTAAAACCTGCTGCACTCACGCTCAATATTTTAGTCGCGAGCATTGCCAGCTATAAATATATTCGTGTACAAGCCTTCTCATGGCCGTTACTCTGGCCTCTGATTGTCACCTCCATTCCTTGCGCATTTCTCGGTGGCCTATTAACTTTGCCCGGTCATATTTATAAACCCATTTTGGGCGCGGTATTAATTTACGCCGCCTTTCATTCTTTTTTCACCGCCAAAAGTGCGCCACTCAAAGGCACCCGCAACGCCAACCAATGGTTGCTTATGTTGGCGGGTGTATGCATAGGTTTTTTATCGGGTTTGATTGGTGTCGGTGGTGGAATTTTCTTAAGCCCAATTTTATTGTTTTTACGCTGGGGCGAAACACGCATTATTTCCGGCGTTGCCGCCGTATTTATTCTAGTCAATTCCTGCGCCGGTTTGCTGGGAGTAATGAGTAAACAGCCCACGCTACCCGATGGCCTAGCCTATTGGGCATTGGCGGCGATTGTAGGTGGTTGGATTGGCGCCGAGTTCGGCAGTAAGCGCCTAGGCAGCACCGCTATTCGTCAAGTAATGGCGTTAGTGTTATTGATTGCAGGTGGGAAAATGTTTTTGGGATGAGTTGGTGGCGTTAATTAATTCTTGGTTCGTATGGAGCCTAGCGAAATACGGGGTTTGAAATATGTTAACTGTTCATTAAAAAATCATTCCTCACCATCACAATAACCCTTAGGTTAGATAACCATGCTCAAACTTTGGTGATTAAAAAAGTATTGTTGAGCGTGGCTGTCTAACGAGTCATTTAATTGGCTCTCAATGTTTCTTTATCATTATTATTTATATTCTCAGAGGGTGCCATTTTCTTTTGATAGGGAATGTCATTAACGCTCAGCCCTGTTAACTGCCCCTCGTTCATCACTTTCATCCAGCTTAAATGCTGTTGCCAGACTTCAGGCCGGATATGTTCTGGCTTTTTCATGTGTTAAACCTCTTTAATTACCAATGTGGCTATCGTTTTTGATACTGTATAAAAAGTAAATTTAAAAAATCCTTTACGGCTGTTTTAACCATTTTAAGGTCTTATGACAATAACACTAATTGTAGTTATAAACTTGAGTGCTTGTAGGTATGAGTGAGTAGAAAATGGAATTGGTTTTTTTTGAATGATGGGAAAATTGTTATAACGTTAATCAGGAGCAATTATCGTGGAGCCACATGTACATTCTATAGCGGCATTATTCGACCAACTGGGTTTAGAAAGTTCAGATGAAGCAATCGCAAACTTCATCCACGCACATGGGCCGCTGCCCGCAGGCGTGACATTGGCGAAGGCAGAAATATGGAGCCAATCACAGTCTGTTTTTTTAAAAAAGATGATTGATGAAGATGCAGATTGGGCTGAAATCGTCGATCAATTAAATGCGAGGATGCGCTAAGCCACCAACAAGCGAACTAATGGGCGACCCTAAACCCTAAGGGATCGATCATTGCCGGAGTCACCTAAATGAAAATTAGTATCTATCGTTATCACCCAGAAGAAGATGACATACCTCGCATGCAGGATTACTACTATGACCTGCAGCCTGGCGAAGACATGATGGTGCTCGATTTACTAGAGCACTTAAAAATGCAAGACCAAACCCTGACCTTCCGCCGCAGTTGCCGTGAAGGGGTGTGTGGTTCAGATGGAATGAATATTAATGGTTCCAACTGTTTAGCCTGTATCACCAGTATTTCCACACTGTTAAATGGAGGTGAGTTGCCCTCGGGCCAAGAAGTTCGCCCTCATAGTGGCGACGTAGATATTGTTATCAGGCCATTGCCAGGTGTGCCAGTCATTCGCGATTTGGTTGTTGATATGACCATGTTCTTTACGCAATACGAACGCATCAAGCCTTATCTCATCAACAGCGAGCCAGCGCCCGCCATAGAGCGACTTCAATCGCCCGAAGACAGGGCCAAACTCGATGGTTTATACGAATGCATATTATGTGGTTGCTGTTCAACCCAGTGCCCCTCATGGTGGTGGAATCCCGAAAAATTTATTGGCCCCGCTGGGCTACTGAATGCGTATCGTTTTTTAGCGGATTCGCGTGATAAAGGGGAGGAGGAAAGGCTGGCATCACTTGACGATCCTTTTAGTGTTTTTCGCTGCAAAACAATTTTAAATTGTATTTCGTTTTGTCCAAAAAAGCTCAAACCGCGTGCAGCCATTGGACACATTGAAAAAATGCTATTGAAGCGGGGTACATAAAAGTGAGTTACAAGGTACGCCTTTGATTATAAGAGGAACGCGATGATGTCATTTAATGGTGATGACATCATTTAGCTTTCGATCGTATCTACTTAACCCATTTATAAATTCTCAGTAAGCTTCAATTGATATAAAGCTGCAACTAAATCTGATTGAGTGACAATACCTAGAACTCGATACTCATTATCGATAATCGGAATGTTGTGCATGCCAGCATCCGATAGGAGCGGAACCAATTCAACTATGTGAGTATCAACATGGGCAGTTTTTACATCTGTTGTCATAATTTGCCCAACCATTTTGGGGTTTCTGGAATGGTTGTCCTGATGTAATCGCATAAAGTTACGTAGCTTTTCTTCAATACTATCAAAAAAATCCAATTTAGCGTGCACCATGAAATCTACCAGTGTAATAATACCAATAATACAACGCTTGCTATCCAATACAGGCAACGCTTTTATTTTGTGTTTTCTCAAGGTTATCCATGCTTCACTCAATGATGTTTCAAATTTCACGCTTTTAATGTCTTTTGACATAATATCGCCGCAGGTAATTTGATCATATCGCCGACGATATGATTCTATTTCAGTTTGTTTAATTAAATATTCAAGATCATCACGGCTAATATCTAATACTTCATTATATTGCTGTAATACAATATCCAAATCGTGAGAGTTAACACCTGCACGTTTGGTGGGCACTTCATCCTGCGTATTGTGCGTATTTTGTTGAGCAAAATGTTGCTTATGTGGGTAAGGATGACGCGTAAGATTATTAAATACAATTGCAGTGATGATAAGCACCAAAGAATTTATGCCCACAGGTGCAATTGCATAGCTAAACCCTAGCGCATGAATGTCTGGTCCGCCAAGCACTGCATATAAAGCTATAGCACCTCCAGGCGGATGCAATGACCTGGTAAAAAACATTAAGGCAATAGCTGCTGCAACTGAAACCGCAGCAGCGACTGAAACATTAGTAATATACAAGAAGCAAGTAACCCCCACTATGGCTGAGATAACATTTCCAACCAACACTGACCATGGTTGTGCCAAAGGGCTGGAGGGTAACGCGAACAGCAACACTGCGGATGCCCCCATTGGGGCAATCACATTGAGAATAGTTTGCGAGTCAACTAAAAAACAACACAGGATAGCAGTGATAAGAATTCCGAGTAATGATCCTATAGCAGCCCTAATCCGTTCTATGTTATTGATTTCGACTGCAATAGGACCAAATTTATTAAGTTGCATAAATAATACTCTGCGAGCCTGGGCGAAAATTTTTTCCATATTCCTCTCTATGTGCATTTCAATTTTAATTCACGTTGAAAACTAACATAAAAAATTGATTTTATATTTGCTGTTACTCATTAGTTAATTCTCGCATCTGATTGCAATGGGTAATGCAGATATAAAATGTTATTCGATATATTGGGTTTTAATTAAGGGAGAGATGAATAGTTAGATAGCACGGAAAAAATATATCT
The DNA here is from genome assembly GCF_057815475.1 of Cellvibrio sp. 25HG11W-0. Lineage (NCBI taxonomy): Bacteria > Pseudomonadati > Pseudomonadota > Gammaproteobacteria > Cellvibrionales > Cellvibrionaceae > Cellvibrio > Cellvibrio sp. 25HG11W-0. Next base: position 4,455,862 of record NZ_CM174230.1, on the reverse strand, counting down.
TATCTGGGGCACTATATGGATAAGAATTGGAGTTGCTCAGTAATGCGCATCAGACATCGTCATTTTTAAAATATCGCTGTTAACGGCTTTAAGGCACTTCTGAGAAAGCTAAATATTGCGTTGATCCATCTGTCTACTATCAAAATATACATAGCTTATTGAATTTCGATATACAGCCAATAATAGTAATAAAGAGTGAGGCTTTAGTCATCACTCTCTATGCTGGAATTTAAAGATTTCTTTTAGTGCTAATTAAGCACTAGACGGCCTTGCATAATTGCACTATGCCCTGGATAAGAACAAAAAAAGCTATATGGAACATTTTCTATTAAATTGCTAACCGAAAATGTTACTGACGTACTTTCGCCGCCACCAACAATAGTGGTAGAGGCTATAACGCGAACATCATCCACTTTAAGATAATTATTAGCGGCTCCTGCAGTCATACCATCAGACGCTATCGATTGCTTATCGTCAGTTTTACTCAACACCCAATTATGCCCCATTACATTTTTTGGCAGTTTTCCGGAGTGTGTCAAATTCACGGTGAATTCTTTACAGGATTGACTAACCACAATTTCTTTTTTATCGTATTGCATTGCATCATTTGCAACAACAGTTGTAACGCACTCTTCTGCTAATGCAGCACAAGCTACCGATGAAAATAAAAAAGATAATGCAAAATGTTTCATATTCATATTTAAAGCTCCACAAAAGATTACAAAAAAAAACGGTTAAAATACTAAGCTACTGAAAAATTAACTTAATCCACTGACCTACCCAATTGTTTTAAAGCGCTCAGCCTAATGATATAACTGATCTTAAAAAATACCGGAAAGATGATTAACCCCACATGAAGAAACACTTGGGTTTGAATGGTTAATTTAAGATTAACGCCATAGGCGATGTACACAATAAGCAACGATGACAACAATGTCGCGGCCATTATCCAGTGCGCGAAATTCAACATTGCTTTTGGATTCATAAAAATACCTTTCGATTTTTTTAAATTACCTAAAACGCTGACCAATTCATTTTTTCGCCAAAAAGTATTAAAAACGATTTAAATAACTGTCGGCTTGATGCATTAGCTCCGCAATAACCGCTGCCGCACTCTTGATCTTATTAACGCTACCGCATCCCTGCCCACAATACAGCGCCATTGACGCAATATCGCCAACCGCGCCCCTTAACGGTGAATCAGTAGAAAAAGGATAAATAGGTGCTCCGTCTTGCTCACCAATAGGTTGCTCAGGATAGGTTTTGTATTTTTCGATGGTTCGTTCTGTGGTTGTATTTTTCAATACTCTAACGGCGGCACTCACCGACCAGTTTCGTTGAAAATCGCAACTGAGTTTGGTGTCCATCGCTTCGGCGGCAAGAATTTTATCTTTATGGAAGTCATGCGCGTTGGACTCTATGGTGGCCAAAAAAAGTGTGCCACAGCTGACGCCCTGCGCACCCAATGCTAACGCAGCAACCAGCGCCCCCCCTGTACTAATGCCTCCTGAAGCCACAACGGGAACAGGACTTAGTGCGCATATTTCCGGCAGCAAACCAAATAAAGAAGCTTTACCGCGCACATGCCCACCAGCTTCAACACCTTGAACGATTAACACATCCACACCCACTTCAAGTGCCTGTTCAGCATCGCGCTTAGTGCCAACTTGATGAATGATTTGTATCCCATGATCACGGCACTGTTTGATTATTTCGCTATCAATATCCCAAAAAAGCACTATGTATTTTATTTTCATTGCAATACAGGCCGCTATTTGACGCGATAACAGCTCCCGCTCTGTTGCGGCAGGAATTAAATTAACCGCAAACGGTTTGTCGCTGATAGACCGATAAAGATTAACTTCTTTGCGAATGAGTTCCGGCTGCTCACGCACCATACCAAGACAACCGAAACCGCCGGCATTACTTACTGATGCAGCTAGAAAATGTCGGGCGACCCCACCCATTCCAGCGCAAAGAATTGGAAATTTACAACCTAAAACATCGGTTAACGGTGTGTATAACGCAGGGTGGTACATACGATTCCCGTAATTTTATTCGTTTGAATCATTCATTTACCTATAAATAGATAAACGAAATCACTTGTAAGCATCATATTGATGTAGAATTATTTTGAATAATGAATTTAAATGCACTTTAGTATCAAAATTTTTGGTATATGAGATGGATATTGAACTTGCAAAAACGTTTTTAGACATTGTGCGATCTGGCAGCCTCATTGCCACAGGTGAGCGATTGCACATTACCCAAACTGCGGTTACTGCTCGTGTCAAAAATTTGGAAGCACAACTTGGTTGTCAGTTATTCGTGCGCAATCGTGCCGGCGCATCATTGACGGAGGAGGGTGAGCGATTTGTAACCTATGCCACCCAAATTGTTCAGCTTTGGGAAAAAGCAAAATTCGATGTGCCATTACCGGAAGAAAAAACAAAATCTATCGCTATTGGAGGCGAGTTGGCGTTATGGAATCCGTTATTACTAAATTGGATTGCAGAGCTGCGCTCCACACATAATTCATTGGCGATTCGGGTGGAAACGGGTGATGCCAGCACGTTAATTAATCGCGTTAATCATGGGGTCTTGGATATAGCCCTGGTATACCGACCAGAATATCTACCAGGATTAAAGATTGAATTATTGCTGGAGGAAAAATTAATTATGGTGGCAGCCGAAACGCCGGAACCTTATATCTATGTTGATTGGGGACCCGTATATGAACAACAACACGACTCAGCATTTCCAGGTAAACGTCGAACAGAACTAGCTATTGATTTCGGTTTACTTGCTCTGGAATATTTACTTCAGTATTCAGGTAGCGGTTATTTTCGTGCGCGTGTAGTACAGCGTTATATTGAAGAGAAAAAATTATTTCAGGTACCCAACGCGCCTGAGTTTACTTATCCAATTTATGCCATCTACCGAGACGATAGTGCGCCTGACACAGTTAACCAAGCGATTAACCATTTACGCACTATTGCCCAGCAGAAAATTATCTGGCGATAGACTCAGTTATATAACACCAAAAGCAATCATTGCATCCGCAACACGTTTAAAACCAACAACATTTGCGCCAATGACATAATTTCCTGGCGAATCATATTCCGCTGCAGTTTGATAACAGTTGTTATGGATATTTTGCATAATGACTTGTAAACGCTTTTCCGTATGCTCAAACGTCCAGGTATCGCGGCTTGCGTTTTGTTGCATTTCCAATGCTGAAGTAGCAACACCACCGGCATTGGCTGCTTTACCTGGTGCAAATGCAACACCCGCATCGATAAATATTTTGGCGCCGTCAGGGGTCACCGGCATGTTTGCCCCTTCGATCACGGCCTTACAACCATTGCTCACAAGAGTCGCTGCAGATGTTGCGTCTAACTCATTTTGAGTCGCGCAGGGAAAGGCCAAATCACAGGGAGCATCCCAAATATTTCCCGCTTCAACATAGGTAGCTTGTGGATGATATTTAATATAGGTACTTATTCTAGCGCGATCAATTTCTTTTAATTGTTTAATGGTGTCGAGATTCAAGCCTTTAGGGTCTGAAATAAAACCATTTGAATCAGAGCAGGCAACCACTGTTGCACCTAGCATTTGTAATTTTTCAATAGCATAAATAGCCACATTACCTGAACCCGAAACAACGCAGGTTTTTCCTTCCAATGAATCGCCACGCACTTTCAGCATTTCTTGCGCAAAATAAACAGCGCCATAACCAGTCGCTTCACGTCTTACCAACGCACCGCCCCACAGCGGGCTTTTACCGGTTAATACACCCGATTCATAGCGATTAGTAATGCGCTTGTACTGCCCAAACAAATAGCCAATCTCACGCGCGCCTACGCCGATATCGCCAGCAGGCACGTCAGTAAACTCACCAATATGGCGGTAAAGCTCCGTCATAAAACTTTGACAGAAACGCATCACTTCCGAATCGGATTTTCCTTTAGGATCAAAATCAGCGCCGCCTTTTGCACCACCAATAGGCATACCCGACAAAGCATTTTTAAAGGTTTGTTCAAAGCCCAAGAACTTAATAGTCCCTAAATGCACGGAAGGATGAAAACGCAACCCACCCTTATATGGCCCAAGCGTGCTATTAAACCCCACACGAAAACCACGATTTATTTGCACCTCACCTTGATCATCTTGCCAAGGCACACGAAAAATAATTTGGCGCTCAGGCTCGCAAATGCGTTCGATGATTTTTTGATCCATATATTCAGGGTGTTTATGCAGTACCGGCCCCAAGGTTTCGATAACTTCTTTTACTGCCTGATGAAATTCAAGCTCACCAAAGTTATGTTTCACCACATGCGCAAATATTTTTTCTAGCCGTTCATTAACCACTTTCATAACACACCCTCGGTGATTGAATTAAGATTTATAGTTTTTCTGCTTGAACAACGGTAACCACTTGCAGGTGCTTAATAGCACCGCCCGGCAAAGGCCAATCAATTTTTCCGCCCACTCTCAAACCAATAAGAGCACTTCCAATTGGAGAGAGAATGGAAATTTTCATTTCGTCAATGTTTGCTTCCTGTGGATACACCAAGCTAACAGTAGATTTTTCACCTGAACTCAAATCCAAAAATGTAACGCACGAATTCATTGCAACAACATCCGCAGGGAAATTCGCATCGCTCACAACGTCTGCACGGCCCAACTCATCTTCAAGCAGCTCTGCTGTTGCAGTTTGATACTTCTCCGTTAATGGAAGTAATCGCTGATAGTCGTGATCGGAAATAATAAGTGCACTGCTTTCTGCAATAGCCATTTTTTACCTCACCTAAAATTTAGACAAAAGAAAATCATTAGTCGCCTTAAATAGGCAACAAAATATAAGTGGAATTAATTGGAAGACCGAACAGGCGATTAAGTAATAATAAAAACTTAATCGCCTAAAATATGGAAGGCGCGAGCAACGTAATTTCGCTGCACCGCACTTGTTAAGATATGAGAAAAGAAAGGGCAATTATTCATAACTGAAACATACACTTTATTTTTCAGAGAGGCAAGCCTTAGAAATTCACTACGAACGACAAATTCAATGCAGTCGACAAACATTAAGCCCAACAGGAATAATACATTAGGATGGTTGGCTGTCTCATTGGATAAAAGCCAATAAAGAAGATCTAATTTACTTTTTCGAGTAACGCGGAGCCTAAAGGTATAAGCAGCGTCGAAAGTGGCAAAGTGGGGAGTGATGATTCATTAATGAGCCATCAAGGCGCTTATGACTCATTGTTTGCTGAGTAAATGCCTACCAGCACAGTGCTAATTTCTGGCCGCTATCTTTTACTTCAACCCATTAGTTTTTTGCGGGTTTTGTGGGTTTGTTCAATCGCTGTTTTCTATGACATAAAGCCCTTAAGAGGTAAGTGACGCTGAGAGCTATACATTGTGTTTTATTGCACTCAAAACATTAACCGCATTTTGAGTTGCCGCAACTCAAGCAGGTTTTACAGCCATCCATCACTATCACGGCTTTTGTGTGGCATTTAAGGCAGAGTTCTGCGCTTGAAGGGTATTCGCCAGCGGCGGTTATTAAGTTATGGCGTGCTTCATATTCTTGGCGCTTTTCTTCTAAAATAATTTTTTGATAATCGGGTAGTGATTCGGTTTTAATTAAACCAATGCTCTTCATGTGGGTTTCTATGGCGTCGCCAATTTCGGCCACCAAGGACGGCATAAAACGTCCGCCGGTTTTAAAGTAGCCACCCTGCGGATCAAATACTGCTTTTAATTCTGCAACTAAAAAAGTGGCATCACCGCCTTTTCTAAACACCGCCGAGATCACGCGGGTGAGTGCTACTACCCACTGAAAGTGCTCCATGTTTTTGGAGTTGATAAAAATTTCAAAAGGGCGGCGGGTTTCGTGATCCGAATCTCTATTGAGTATCACATCATTGATGGTGATATAGAGCGCATGATCTGAAAACGGCGTTTTGATTTTATAAGTCGCACCCACCAAAGTTTCTGGGCGATCAAAATTTTCGTCGATTATCTCTAAGCTGGGTACAGGTTCAATTGTGGGCACAATAACGGGCGTAGCAGCGGCTTTTACCGAAACGCCGACAATTTTTTGCGTAATTACTTTAACAGTCATGGTTTATTACCCTTAAAATTTTCCGTAGTAACCTTCTTTGATGGCGTCAAACAAATTAGCGGCAGTATGCAGCTCGCCGTCATACTCGACTGATTCATTGCCTTGCAGCTCCACTTGCGTGCCATCGGCCAGATCAAAACAATAGGTGGTATTGGCCAAGTCTTGTAATTTCACCAGCACGCCTTGAAATGCTTCGGGGTTGTAGCGAAAGGTGGTGCAACCTTTTAAGCCGCGCGCGTGGGCATACAAATAAATATCTTTAAAATCGTTAAAGGTAATATCGGTAGGTACATTAATGGTTTTAGAAATGGATGAATCAATCCATTTTTGCGCCGCCGCCTGCACATCTACATGTTGTTCAGGGGTAATTTGATCGCTCACAATAAAATATTCGGGCAAACCCACCTCGCCCGCTTTGGGGTAGGGCATGGCATTAGCATCGCAAAGGCTTCGGTAACGCAATAACTCGTAAGAAAATACATCTACTTTTTCTTTGCTTTTGCGTCCGGCGCGAATAATATTGCGTGAATAATGGTGAGCAAAACTCGGCTCAATACCGTTACTGGCATTGTTAGCTAAAGACAGCGCAATGGTGCCCGTAGGAGCGATAGAACTGTGATGAGTAAAGCGGCAGCCGTGTTGCGCAATCTCGGCGATTAATTCCGCATCTTCCTCGGCGATTAAATTCATGTAGTGGCTGTAGTGTGCGTGCAGCACCTTGCCTAATACTTTATCGCCCACTTTATAGTGCTCGGCTAATGCGGGTTGCTGGGTGAACATGGCGGCGGTGAGGGTAAACTCTTCATCAAAAATGGGCGCTGCGCCTTTCTCTTTTGCTAACGCCAAACCAGCGCGCCAACCCGCAAGTGCTAACTCCTTACTCACCTGCTCGGTAAAGGCCACCGAGGCGGGGCTGCCGTAGGGAATACCCAAGAGTGTAAGCGCTGAACCCAAACCCAAAAAGCCCATACCATGGCGACGTTTACGGCGCAGCTCGGCTTGCTGTTCAGCTAAGGCCAAGCCATTAATTTCCACCACGTTGTCGAGCATGCGAGTGAATATTGTGATCACACGCTTATAGGTTTCCCAATCGAAGCTGGCCTGTTCAGTAAAAGGTTGCTGCACAAAATGAGTTAAATTAATTGAACCTAATAAACAGCTGCCGTAGGGCGGTAAAGGTTGCTCACCGCAGGGATTGGTCGCGCGAATGGTTTCGCAAAACCAATTGTTATTCCACGCATTAACGCGGTCGATGAGAATAAAACCCGGCTCTGCAAAATCATAAGTCGAGCGCATAATTTCTTGCCATAATTTTTGCGCAGGCACGATTTGATAGACCTTGCACGCCACTTGCCCCTGCTCATTACGCACATATTTATCGCTAAGATACGCAAGGCTGCGCCAGACAATTTTGGTGCTGTCGGTGAGATGGGTATCGGTTTTTAAGTCGCGCTCGGTGATGGGGAATGACAGCGGCCAATCGGCATTATTTTTTACCGCAGCAATAAATTCATCGGTAATTAACAGCGATAAATTAAATTGCCGCAGACGGCCGTCTTCGCGCTTAGCGGCAATAAATTCGCTTGCATCTGGGTGATGCACATCGAAGGTGGCCATTTGCGCACCGCGTCTACCGCCTGCGGAGGAAATGGTAAAACACATCTTGTCGAAAATATCCATAAACGACAGCGGGCCCGATGTATTCGCACCTGCACCTGCCACATAAGCCCCCTTGGGGCGCAAGGTCGAAAATTCATAACCAATCCCGCAGCCGGCTTTTAAGGTTAAACCTGCCTCAAGATTTTTTTCCAAAATCCCGCGCATTGAATCCTCAATGGTGCCCGATACTGTGCAATTTATAGTGGAGGTGGCAGGTTTAAAAGCCTCAGCACCCGCATTAGAAATAACGCGCCCCGCCGGTATTGCGCCCATGCTGAGCGCCCATAAAAACTCCTTTTCCCAATGGGTTTGGCGTTTAGGTTCAACCTGCGCCAACGTTTTAGCAATGCGCTGCCAGGTATCGGTTACCGAGCCATCAACTGCCGCACCGCTGGCATCTTTTAAACGATATTTTTTATCCCAAATATCAAGCGAGGCGGCTTGTAATTCCGTAGCTTTTTGCTGATGAGCAAGCGAGTCAACCTCAGTAGTAGAATTGGGTTCGGTCATAGCAAAATCCTTGAAAAAATGTTGAATTAACATTGATGTTAGTAATTGTTCAGGCAGCTAATTGCTGCGCCAATACCTACCAACGCTGCGCTAATTGTTCGTCGCTATATTTTGCGGCAACCCAGTGGCTTTGTGTGGGTTGTTGTGGATCTAACTTCAGGCTTTCTTTTTTCCAAAAAGGCGCGCGGGTTTTTAACTGATCCATTAAAAATTGAGCAGATTCAAAGCCATTGGTGCGATGTGCACTGCTCACGCCGACAAATACAATTTGTTCGCCCGGTAATAATTTCCCGACCCGATGCACAATAGTGACGTGCAATAATTTCCAGCGCTCATGCGCTTGCGTGACTAATTCATTGAGTGCTTTTTCGGTCATGCTGGGGTAGTGCTCAAGAGTGAGATCAAGCAGTTGCTGTGGCGGTAAAAAATCGCGCACTAGGCCGCTGAACATTACCACCGCGCCACACTGGCCATCTCCCGCTTTGAGCAGTTGATACTCGTGGTTCAGATCAAAGTCTTGGTGTTGTACGCGCACACTGGCATTCATAAACTGTATTAACCTCCGGTGACCGGAGGGAAAAAAGCGACTTCATCACCATCGTTGATGGTAGTGGTGAGTTTGGCTATGGCATGATTAACGGCGATCAACCATTTTTTTTCGGCAAAAATACTATCCCACTGCGGGTGCTGTGTATTAATGATCTGTAAAAGTTGAGCGATTGTTTGTCCACTAAAGTTATCAATATTTAATTGCGCGCAATCTAAACGCTCACGCAGCTCTGCAAAAAAACACACACTTATCATATTGCCTCCTCTCGCAACCATTCGCCGGATTTACCGCCGGATTTTTTCTCTAAGAATATGCTGTTAATTTCCATGTGTTTATCCACTGCTTTGCACATGTCGTAAATAGTGAGCGCGGCAATACTCGCGGCGGTTAGCGCTTCCATCTCCACGCCTGTCTGCCCTGTAGTAACACAGGTGGCGCTAATAAAAATGGCGCCAACTGCTACATCACACTCAAAATCCACACTGACTTTTGATAAGGCGAGTGGGTGACATAGGGGAATTAAATCGGCAGTTTTTTTAGCGGCCATAATGCCCGCTACCCGTGCAACTGCGAGCACATCGCCCTTTTTTAAACCAGCATTGTTAATCAGTTCAATCACATCGGGGCGGGTGCTGATAACCGCACTCGCTACCGCACTTCGGCGGCTAGGTTGCTTATCGCTGATATCTACCATACAGGCCGCACCGGTAGGATCGAGATGGGTTAATACTGCAGGCAAAGATATTGCACTAGTCACAAGATGATTCCTGTTGTTTTAGCGTGAATGAATATTGTTGATCATTAAGCGCGTGAACCACACAGCGTGCGCTCGGTCTTTTTTAAATGTGGCACAAAGTTGCAAGGCCCTTGGGTTGAATCCAATTGGTATTTAATAATTTCATCCCACGCTGTTTTACAGGCGTTGGTAGAGCCGGGTAGGCAGAAAATTAAGGTGTTGTTTGCCAGCCCCGCAACCGCGCGCGACTGAATTGTTGAGGTACCTATATGGCGATAAGAAATCTGACGGAATAACTCTCCAAAACCTTCAACTTTTTTATCAAACAGCGGCGTTATTGCCTCGGGTGTTGAATCGCGCCCGGTAAAACCGGTGCCGCCGGTAATTAAAATTACTTGTATTGTTTCATCGGCAATCCACTGGGAGCATTGCGCACGAATTATATAGATATCGTCGATCACTAATGCGCGTGCGCCGAGTAGATGTGTACTTTGTTGCAAACGTCCTACTAAGGCATCGCCCGAGGTGTCATTAGCAAAGCTGCGGGTGTCAGATACAGTTAAAACCGCAATAGAAAGCGGCAGGGTTTGCTCGGTAGTATTATGGCTCATAGATGCCTCGCGGGGTCAGTGAGTGTTAGCCGCCAATCATGGCTAAATGGCGTGTAGCGCCAGTGGTTTGTTCGTGTAGATAATGGGTTGCTTTTTTCAGCGTTAAACGGTCCCGTAAAAATGCCATTAGGGGTTGTGGGTCATCACTGCCCAATAATTCGCGCATAGAGTGATGCTGCTCGGCAAACAAACACAAAAATAATTCGGCTTTGCTGGAAACGCGTAGGCGATTGCAGTCAGCGCAAAAGTCTTTGCTGTAGGGCATGATTAAACCCATAGAACCTAAATAATCGGGGTGGATAAATTCTTTGGCGGGGCCTGCGTGTTTACTGCGCAGTTTTTCCGTCCAGCCCTCAGTTAATAAGCGTGTGCGAATGGTGTCGCCGCTTAAATGCTGCTGGGAAAAAAATTCAGCGTTATCACCGGTGCGCATTAATTCAATAAAACGCAGGGTAATCGGGCGCTGTTTAATGAAATCTAAAAAGCTATCCAATTCCTGAGCATTTTGTTCGCGCAGCAATACGCTGTTAATTTTGACTTGCTTAAAACCTAATTCTTGCGCCTGTTCCAAGCCCGCCAAAATACTTTGCAACTTGCCGCTGCCGGTAATTAGCTTAAACATGTTTGGTCGCAAACTATCAATGCTCACATTGAGCGCATCAAGCCCTGCAGCGCGCCAATGCGCCACATCTTTTTCTAAGCGAAAACCATTGGTGGTGAGGGCAACGGATTCAATGCCGGGAGTGGTTTTGCAGATGCTAATAATGCCGCACAGATCGCGCCGCAGTGAGGGTTCACCACCGGTGATACGTATTTTTCTGGTACCGAGCAACGCAAAGGCTGCTACTAAACGACTAATTTCAATTAGGGTTAAATCGTCATTAGTGGAATAGCATTCGCTGCCATCGGGTAAGCAATAGGTGCAACGAAAATTACATTTTTCCGTGATCGATAAGCGCAGATAACTGAAGGCGCGCGCAAAGCTATCCTCTAGTGGTGATTCCACTTGCATAAAACACCTTTCCAAATGCGGGAGGCGTGTTCATTTCTAAACACACCCATTGGCTTACCACCATAGTCAGGATGACCTTAGGAATAACAACAGTAAGCTCGGCGTGTTTTTATAGTAGCGGGATTAGCTGTGCGGTGTAATTACCGTGAAGAGGTGCGCCATTTACCTCTTTAGGGGTAGTAGGTGGGGCATTTATGTTAGATCAAATACTCGGGCTTTTGCGGCGGTTAAAATGGGTATTTAGTTAATTTTGTAAGGTTACTTTTAATATGCAGAGCTACAGCACCGGTAATATCCTCATCAAACTTAAACGCCCAGAGCTGCTATCACCGGCAGGCAGTTTAAAGTCGATGCGCATGGCGTTTGCCTATGGTGCTGATGCCGTCTACGCGGGATTGCCGCGTTTGAGTTTGCGGGTGCGCAATAATGAATTTACCTTAAAGAATTTAGCCTTAGGGATTACAGAAGCGCACCAGCTCCATAAACAATTCTATGTGGTGGTCAATCTTATGCCCCACAACAGTAAAATTAATACCTTGGTGCAAGAGCTGGCACCGATTATTGCGCTTAGGCCGGATGCACTGATTGTGGCCGATCCGGGGGTGATTTTTTTATTGCGCGCAGCTTTTCCTGACATGCCCATGCATTTATCAGTGCAGGCTAATAGCATGAATTGGGCGGCGGTAAAATTTTGGCACACTCAGGGTATTACCCGAGTGATTTTATCGCGCGAGCTGGGTTTGCCTGAAATCGCCGAAATAAAACGGCGCTGCCCTGAAATGGAATTAGAAGTATTTGTACACGGCGCGCTCTGCATGGCGTATTCGGGGCGCTGTTTAATTTCTAACTATATGAATAAGCGCGACCCCAATCAGGGGGCTTGCACTAACGCGTGCCGTTGGTCCTATGAAGCCAAAGGCGAGTGTGCGGAGCAATCATTAATACAGTCCCCTGGGCTATCTTCGGCTTGTGCGCAGTCGCCAGCCAGTTTAACTATGTTGGTAACTAATCCCGATCAGCGGGGTGAAAACTATTTATTAGAAGAAGATGCGCAGGGCAGTTATCTGTTTAATTCAAAAGATTTACGCGCAGTGGCGTTGGTAGAAAAATTAATGGCGATTGGGGTGGATTCGTTAAAAATTGAGGGTCGCACAAAATCGCCCTACTATGTTGCGCGCACCGCGCAGGTGTATCGCAGTGCCATTGAGGATGCGGCCTTAGGTAAGGCGTTTAATCCGGAATTATTAACCGAGTTGGAGGGCCTTGCGAATCGTGGTTATACCGAAGGATTTTTGCGTCGCCATCAATTGCAAACCGAAGCTATGCAAAATTATACCCGTGGCCACAGTGAAGGGATGCAGCAAATCGTGGGTGAGCTTAGCCTAAGTGATGATCCTAATTTTTGGGCGGTTGAGGTAAAAAATTATTTCTCAGTGGGTGATGAGTTATTGTTAATGACTCCAGCGGGCAATCATAGATTTAAACTTGCACAATTATTCGATCAACAGCGTCTGCCAATTAGGTGCGCTCCTGGCTCTGGTCACAAGGTATATGTGCCTACCCTCACGCAAGTAATCATCGGCGATAATATTGCACAAACTATGTTGGTGCGATTGTTGGAGGCGACGTGAGTTTTGTTATTTGCATTGATGCGAGTTGCATTAATTGTGATATGTGTGTACCAAAATGTCCAGTTGAGGCGATAACTAAAGGCGCACTGCACTACGAAATAAATATACAAAATTGTGTGCAGTGTAAAGACTATTACGCGGCACCCACCTGTATTGAGGTTTGTCCGATCGGTTCAGTGAATATAATAAGGTTACAATAGAGAAGTTAAAATTTTTTGTTATCGGCGATGATTTGCATCCGTAGTAAGCAATAACTGGTGCGCTGCGGTTAATGCTTTGTACATATCGTTCGCGGTGCAATGAGCATGTTCTTTCTTCTGTAGACCCAAGGTGCTTAATTCTAAGTGCCAGCGCGGGGTGACTTGGTGTAGTGCGAGAGTGCGTTTTACACAGGCAATTTTGCAGCCATCGATGGCTAAAATGGGGCGATCTGATTGTGCGAGTTTAACCAGCCCTTTTACATTGCCGCCAACACCGGCAATACAGGACATTTGCGCGTGCTCTTCACGGTCTAATGTCACCGCTAAATCATTGGCCAGTTGCGCCACATTTGAACAACCTGAGCAGGAATAGACTAATGGTAAGTCGGTATTTTTGTTGGTCATGATTGTGTCCTGATACGTTTATACAATGGTAAAAATAAACTGTAAGCAGTATAAAAATGGCGAGCTTGTTGCGTTTGATCTGCATCAAGCTCTATTGAATAGCATTAATTTTGTTGCAGATTGCGTTGTAATTCTTGTTCGGCATGTACTGGGCGAACTTCGGTAAAGTACATCCACATTAATGATGTCCAGATGATGCCAAACATAAACATAAACGCAGATGAGCGCACGCCGGTTAAATCAACCAGTGCGCCAAATATAATCGGCAAAATAAAACCACCCAAGCCGCCCGCGAGACCGACAATGCCGGACACGACACCAATATTTTGCGGGTAATCATCAGCAATATATTTGAACACCGATGCCTTACCCACCGCAAAAGCTGTGCCCATGGCAAACATAATAATCGTGAAACTGGTTGCGCCCAAACCAAAGTGAAAACTCATTGGGCCGTTAATGGTGGTGATGACAATTTCAGTGGGTGGGTAAGAGAGAAAAAACAAACACACAAGTGATACCCAAAGTACCCACCAAGTGACTGTGTGAGCGCCAAATTTATCGGAGAAGTAGCCGCCCAATGTGCGCAGCATGCCACCGGGTAAACTAAATGCAACCGCCAGCAGTGCGGCCGTTTTTAAATCAAAACCATATTCGGTGATGTAGTATTTTGTCATCCATAGTGAGAGCGCCACATAGCCGCCAAACACAATGGAGTAATACTGGCTGTAGCGCCATACGCGCGGATCTTTCAACACCATGAGCTGTTGTTTAATGGTGACTTTGCTGGCTGCGCTGTGGGATTTATCGGTAAAACTGAAAAACCAAAATAGCATTGCGGTAATCAGCATTAGCACGGCGTAAACTTTGGGAACCATTGTCCAGCCATAAGCTACTACAAGCAGTGGTGCCACCAGTTTAGTTACTGCAGCACCGGTATTGCCTGCGCCAAAAATTCCCATCGCCAAACCTTGACGCTCTTTTTTAAACCAGCGTGCGCAATAGGCAATGCCAACGGTAAATGAGCCACCGGCAATCCCCACAAATAAACTCAATACTAAAAACTGCCAATAAACAGTAGCGTAAGAAATTAACCAGATGGGAATTACGGTGGCGAGCATTAAAATTAAAAATACTATTCTTCCGCCAAAGCGATCGGTCCACATGCCCATGGGTAATCGGATTAACGATCCGGTCAATACTGGCATGGAAATTAATAAACCAAATTCCGTTTCATTAAGTCCGAGTATTTCTTTGATGGGAATGCCGATAACCGCAAACATCATCCAAATCATAAAACAAATGGTAAATGAAAACGTACTGGCGATAACCACTGACCAGGCTTTGTATTCACTTTTTTCCATAACTATCTCCTAGCGATGCCAATAAGTTGCAGTGTGAGTATTATTAGGTGGGGCTCTTCACCAGAAGTTTACTAGGCTTGTTACGGCTGCGCGGTGGTTTGAATAGGTAGGCGCTACCCATAATGAGGTAGTCAAAAATGGCAGGTTTATTGTGCGATTATTGAATGTGCAGTAAGTAAATCTTGCAGAGTGTTGACGTTATAAAATGCGTGTTGATCGGCGTTGGAAAAATCAACCGACGTTGCGCCCAATAAACGCAATACATCTTGCATTCGGTACTTTTTATTTGCGCGTAAAATGGCATCCAACTGCGGTAGCAGTGCAACATTCCACAGGGCAATCACATAGTGTTGTTGATGGTTGTGTTGCGCGACGTAAATGGAATGTTCGCTGTGTTGTGCTGCGTGTAACAATTGCTTGTATAAATCCGCAGGGATAAATGGCGTATCGGAAGCAACACTGAGCAACCAGCGCGCAGTGGGATAATGCGTGCGCATGTACTGCATGCTACTGGCGATACCCGCAAGTGGCCCCAGAAAATCGCGGTATGTGTCTTCAACGACATGAATTTGCGCAGGATCAATGTGCGATTGGGTAAAAATAGCCTCGCGCAGTGTTGAGCCAGGTGCGACATTTAAAATGATGTCATCCACTTGTGGGGCAAGTCGGGTTAATAGGGCATCGATGATGCGCGCTTTGCCTAAAGGGCAGAGGCATTTCGGTTCGCCACCCATTCTGCTTGAGCGACCACCGGCCAGCACCACGGCAATGGTTTGGTCCATTAATCTGCTCCGCTGCTGGCGATGATTAATGCTTTGCCCGCTTGGTCATGCCAAAAACCATTGCAGTCAGGTTTTTGTAGCGGAAACAGGGTTGGGTTTTGTATTTGCTGTTGAAAACGTTCGAGCCATACAAAAGTGCCATTGGCTTGCGGGCTTAAACGAATAATATCCACGCTATTGTGCAGCGCTGGTAAATCGTTAATGAGATTGTGGCGATAACCGGATTGGGTTTGAATACCATTCAAGGTAAATAATATCTCGCCCTCCTGACTGGTTACGGTGCGCCCCGCCGGATATTTATTGCAGCATAAATCGCATTGGTCTTTGGGTTTTCCCTCGGCGCGCGCGGTAAAACAGCGCGCCGACCAAGCGAGCGGCATGTGGCCAAAGGCAAATAACTCAGTAGTAAAACATTCGCGCACATCGTTTATTTCGCTGCTGGCCAACATGGCATTGATCCAGCGCAGCGGTAACTCCACCGGAATTACCCAGCGCTGCATGCCCATTTTCATTAAGTAGCGCAAACTGTGTTGGTTGTAACAGTTGAGTGTATTGCCTGCTACAAACGGCAGCCCTCGCTCATTTAGCAAACCTACAGCGCCCACATCATTGGCTTCAATTAAAAAATCGCCATTGTCGCAATAGCGGTTCAGCTCGCGTAAATCGGCGGGAGATTCCAGTAGTGTCATGCTGGAGAGTACAACTTCTTTACCGGCCTCGCGCAATTGGTGGGCAATGGCGAGGTAATCTTCCAAACGCAATTCGCGTCGCTTGGGGCATACAGTCTCACCTAAATAAATAATATCCACTGTGGATTCAGCGGCAGAGCGATAAAAATCCAATACGCTATTTTTATCCCAAAAATATAAAATTGGGCCGAGTGAAAATTTCATAATCGCAACCTTTTACTTTTATCGCCACTGCCGCTCATAGGCGCCCAGTGTAGTTTGGCTACCTTCGGCCAGTTGCGCGAGGGCAGCTTGCCATTCTGCTTTCACTAAAAATTTTTCAGGGTCGGCGCGGCAGCAATCAATCGCTGCACGCCATGCACGGGTAACCTGCGCGACATAGGCGGCGCTGCGCTGACGCCCTTCAATTTTTAATGAGCGAATTCCCAGTGCTAACAATTCGGGCAGCAGCTCCATGGTATTTAAACTGGTTGGTTCTTCTAATGCGTGATAAGGCGCTTTTTCGGGTTCATCCGTTAGATTAAAGCGACCTTTACAAAGTGTGGGATAGCCTGCCGTTTCAGTTGTACCAAAACGATCAATTAATACATCGTTCAAACGCGAGGTTAAAACACCGTCAGTATTTTCCCAGCGCACAAATTCAGCCGGTGAGCAGGCGCCAGCCGTATTGGGCGATTGGCCCGTTAAATATGAACTTAAATAGCAGCGCCCCTCGGCCATAATGCACAGGCTACCAAAAGCAAAAACCTCTAAGGGGGTAGTGCAGGAACGAGCAATATTTTTTACTTGCGCGAGTGACAGTACGCGCGGCAAAACCACCCGCTGCACATTAAATTGCTGCGCGTAAAAATCTATCGCGGCGGCATTGGTGGCCGAGGCCTGCACCGACAAGTGTAATTCCGCGTGGGGGTAGCGCTCACTCGCGTAATGTAAAATACTCAGGTCGGCAATAATTAATGCATCAACGCCGCAGGCGATAGCTTCATCCACTGCCGCCGTCCAGTCGTCCCAGCTATCGGGGTGGGCAAAGGTATTAATCGCCACATGGACTTTGCAGCCATGTTGATGCGCATAAATCACCGCTTCTTTTAATTTCAGTGCATCTAAATTGAGCCCCACAAAATGGCGCGCATTAGTATTGTTGCGCAAGCCGACATAAACAGCGTCAGCACCATTTTCGATAGCGGCTTTCAGAGCGGGAATATTTCCGGCGGGGCATAAAAGTTCCATCACCTACCTCCAAAGGTTTATAGCCAGCATTCACCTGCCTTGTCATCATATGAAATGCGAGTTGTGCAATAGCCATATTGTCGATCATGAGGTAACAAAATGTTATACCAACAAAGGGTAAATAAAGAGGTAGAGCGGCTGACACACCAAACCGCAGAAGCATTATCGAAAGTGCTGGTGCATAAGCTGCCATGGGTGATGAGCTGGCTCGCACGCAAGTCGCCGAATGTGTTGCAGCAATATGCGTTACAGCGGTCACTGAACTATGCCTTTAAAAAGAATAGTGCGGCGGGTGAGTTGGATTTCTTTAATGACAAGCATCTAACCATT
Source organism: Cellvibrio sp. 25HG11W-0 (assembly GCF_057815475.1). Taxonomy (NCBI): domain Bacteria; kingdom Pseudomonadati; phylum Pseudomonadota; class Gammaproteobacteria; order Cellvibrionales; family Cellvibrionaceae; genus Cellvibrio; species Cellvibrio sp. 25HG11W-0. The sequence continues at coordinate 4,438,026 of NZ_CM174230.1, read as the reverse complement.
GCCATTACCGATATAGACCTTGAGTTCACCCTAACTTATCGCGCGCGCACGTTGCTAGTAAGTGCAACACGTCCTCATGTCGATGTGCGTTTTGCAGCCAGCAGTTATGATTTGTTATTAATCGCCACGCAAAAACTCGATCCCGACATGTTGTTTTTTCAGCGCCGTTTAGAAATGAGTGGCGATACAGAATTGGGTTTGGGCATTAAAAATCTCTTGGCGAGCATTGAGTTGCCACAACAAGTGAATGTGCGCCTTGCGCGTGCGCTCTTACAGTTTGCGGACATGGTGGAGCAGTATCGCATTTAGGTTTGATGTAGATATAAAAAACTGCACACCGGCTAAGGGGCGCCGGGTGCAGAAATTGAGGATGAGTTTTTTAGAATTATAGAGTTACGCGCTGAGTGCGACAATTTCGGTATAAGTGCGATTGATTGTGACGGCAGCTTCGACCGGTTTGTTTTTTTGTAAATGATAGTGACGCAGTTTGTGCTCTTTACGGCGCCCAGCGCTAAATGAGGAGATACGTTTTAGGTAGCCAATCACCCGTGTGCCATAGTCAACATCGCTTGAGTTGCAGACTGAACACTGGTGTAGGGTGCGTTTATCGATGTGCTCACAGCTGTTGCAAATAGTAATTTTTACGTTGATACAAAAATAATTGCAGCCGGTTTTAGCGGCAATATTAATCAGACGAGTATAGGCTTCAGCGGTTAAGGCCTCGTCCAAATTCAAGTGCAGGGCGGAGCCACCATCCAAATAATCAATCAGCTCTCTGCCATGTAACTTAAATTTATCCAGTGGGTTGGTCATTTCATCTTCCACTACATAAAAATAGGAGTTGTAACAATCGCGGTTAACCTTATAGCCATCGGCTTTATCCCACTTCGCATTTTTAATGCCGAGGTTCTCGGCAGGTACAAATTCAGTATTAAATAGATAGCCGTATTCTGTTTTTGCGGCGCGGTTGGCGTTGTAGATTACCTTTAAATGCGCTTGTACAAAGGCGATATAGTCGGGGTTGTTGCTCGCTTTAATACCGTGAAATTCAGCGGCCTCGGCCATGCCATTAATGCCGATTGTGAGAAATTGTTTTTCCAAGCTGATAAAACCGGCGGAGTAAACATTTAACATGCCCGCCGCTAAATACTCTTCCATTAGCGTGCGATAGGCCACTTGATAGCAGTGAATTTTTTTCACCTCCGCTAATAAATCGCGCCCATCTTGCACCAGCCGGTTCATATTGATAGTGATGACGTTAATGGAGCCGGTGGCAACTCCGCCTGCGCCGAGGGTGTAAGAAAAGGTGTGGTCGCTAATTTCGTTGCGCAGGCGACAGCAGGAGGCAAGTGAATCGGCGTTGTCGGACAAGTACATAAAAAATGCACTGCCTTGTGATAATTGTGTGCCAATCTCTTCGGCAAAGGCTTGGTCTTTGCACTGCCCTTTATCGGTCAGCATAGCGACTGTCACCACGGGGAAGGTCAATAATGTTTTGCTGCGTTCGGCATTAAACCAACTCATAAAAAATTGTTGCAGCGGCGCCACTGTGTGCCAGTTGGCTTTACTAAAGTCAGGGAAGACAAAGCTGCCAAACATAGAATCAAAATAATGTTGATCGTAAATAGAGATATTCCAAAACACACTTTGATAACCGCGCGCCGCCGCCGGTTGGTTGAGCGCATAAACCACATGCTGCAAATGGTTTTCAATCACTTTGGTATGGGTGGTTAAATAATCATCGCCAAAATCACGCCGCGCAAAATAATCAAAGTAGGTTAAAAACTCTACCGTGGCGATCGCTCCTGCAAACTGCGCGCTCACCGCAAAAACAAAATTGACAAAGGTGCCACAAAAAGATTCTAAATGCTGTGGTGCTTTAGATTCGCCGCCGAGCTTGGTTAATCCATCTAATAAAAACGGGTACATGGTGAGAGAGGCGCAGTAGGGCTTTAAGCTGGTTTCATCGTGCACATAGATTTCGTGCTGTTCAATTTGGCGAATATATTCTCTGCCCATCGGCTCGCCAAATAACTCGCTGATTTTGCGGCTGACTTGCGAGCGATTCACCTGAATAAAAAAGTCTTTCATCATTTCCGCTTCTAGTGTCGCCATATTTTTTTGCGTCACATTGGCGTTGGCATCCATTGCGGAGCCATCGGCGGCGTTTTCAGCCTGCAAGTAATTTTCAATAAATTGTAATTTTGCATCGAGCTGTTCGGGATTAAGTCGTAGCATGAGTTGCTCCTTGTAGTGACGCCTGTGCGGGTTTATGAAACTTATGATTTAATAATTGTTGGTTGCGTAAATCGATAAAGAGTTGATTGGTATTTGGGTTGTCCAAACCGCCGCGTGCCATATCCCATGCTCCGGTTTTTAAATAAGTCAGGTGTGGTAGCAGGCGCGAGTTAACCGATTCAAAACCACTATAAAGGCAGGTGTGCAATTGTTCGGCCCGCGCCATTTCTAAAAAAGGCAGTAATAATTCTGGCTGCCACTCGCCACCTAAAAACAACACACAACTAATTAGCCCGCGATAATCGACCAAACGCTGCGCAAAATACGTTTGGCTTAATTGCTCGCCCACGTTGGCATTGCGGTACTCACTACTATGGCAACCTTCACAGCGCAGCGGGCAACCGGTAATGGTGTAGGCCAAGGCCGTTTCGCCGGGCACCTCTTGCCAGACAATTTGCTCATTAATGTAATTCAGATAATTCTGCATAAACCACCACATGTAGTGTTATTTTTTATATTAAATCTATATGTTGTGTAGGTTAGGCTCTGGAATTAGCCTTGTGAATACCCCTAATGGGGTAATTGGCCGTATTTGTGAACTGCAGCGTAGGTTGTGAGTGGTGTACCAGGGGTGCAGTTGCCATGCTAAGCCTGTAGTAACCAATAACTTTGCAGGAACAACTAGGGCTTAGGTATTGGGTAGGGTTTAGGTATTGGGCTGGTATTACACCTTTGTAGGTATTTAATTCGGCGCAGCGATTGCGTAAATTGCACTTATGTTGAGTAGTTATTAAATAAATACTGGCGATTAATTCAGAGGCAATTTATGGAAACGTTTGATGATTTTTTAGCAGTCGCGCGCGCGCAAACCGATGCGCAGCGTATTTTATTGGTGTTTACCCAAATTGATGATGTGGCAGAAGGTGGGGCAACCGAGGGCGGTTTTTTAACCCCCAAAATGTGCGTCGATAAAACGCCGAACGAAATTACTTCGTTTCAGGATTTAATCGCCGAGGCGAGTAATACTGGGCAGGAATGGTCCATCGTATTTGTTGCGAGCCTCGCAGGAAAAGGCGACCATGTACCCAGCAGTGAAGACGCAAACAAACCGCTCGATGCCATGATCGCCGGTATCAACACTGGCATGGTGCACAATTATTTGGTGTTTGATAAAAGTGGTGACATTCTTAGCTTAACCACGCAGGAATAGATTTTATTGTATGAGCTTTGATAGCTGTCTCCTTGCCTTAGAGGATTTTATTAAGCTGTAATACCTTATAAATTTTTTTACCCGAGCGCGCCAGCTTTTGAATGTCTCCTAAACTGGGCGTTTCACCTAAGGTAAGCTGGGTTTCCCAGTATTCCACTTCTTGTTCCAAATATTCCAATAATTTTTTTGAGCAGCCAATACACAATCCGGCACAGACTCGCACATCATTCATTTCATCAAAAGGGATGGCGCGGCGAATGTCTTGCGTTAAGTTGCGCATTGCATCTACCGTGTTGGCTTTCATGGGTTAGCCACCGCAGCCGCTGGTTTTTCCCTGGGCTTGAATGCGATAGAAATCTTCTTCCAGCTTGCTGAATAACACATTATTTTCCAGATGGATGTGCTCCACCAGTTCTTGTTTTAATTTATCCAACCCTAAATAGAGTGCACGCCAGGTATTGCAGGCGCCGAGTGGCGGTTTGATATTATTGGTTAGACGATCCAGTTCCTGCAGCGCGGCACCATGGTCGTCGTGTTCGTGACGCATCACGCTAATGGGGCCAAGCACGATGGTGCCAGAACCCTGTTTGATCATGGGGAAGAGAATGTTTTCTTCTTTTTGCATGTGCGCTTCTAGTTCTTGCGCCATGTGTGTTAAGTGCGCCGTTAAACCCGTGGGGCATTCTTCTTTGTTGCCGTGTACCCGCTCCACTTTTTCAGCTAAACGAATGAGTTCGGGTAAGTCTAGGCGGTGTACAGCGTGATAATTTTCTAAAATATAATCAATTAGTTCGTGCAGCGGCATGGTTTCAGTGGCAGGCAGTTGTGTACCCGTAACTAAACTTAATAGGCGCTGCTCAAGTTGCTGAGCATTGATATTTTTTTGTTCTGCGGCGGTGCGCAAACTTTTATTGCCGCCACAGCAAAAATCCAACTCCATTTCATGAAACACTGCGGTAGCGCCGGGAATATTGCGTGCTAATTGTCCTAGGCTGCGCTCAAGTAAATCATTGGTGCTGGGTTGAGCCATGATTCTATCCTCGGTGATTATTGCTAAGTGATTACTGCTTCAATGGTTATTGCATCAAGGGTGAAGCGGCGACACTAAAATCATAACCCTCGATTTTTGCATCGCTAATCAGGTTTTGAATATATTGTGCAATCGCTTTGTGACGTACGCGCTCTTGTAAAAAATCGGCAATTTTTTCTTTTACATCATCAAACTGCAGTGCATGCCCTGGAGTGATACGGCCGACTTTAATGATGTGATAACCGTAGCGGCTCTCGATAGGTTGGTGATGTAAACCCACGGGCAACAATAATAATTGCCGTTCAAATTCGGGAACCGTTTGCCCTCGACTGATCACACCTAAATCACCGCCTTCGGCTTTAGACGGGCAGTCGGAGTGCGCAAGTGCTAATTGTGCAAAGTCTTGCCCGAGTTGTAATTTAATCAGCAACGCTTCGGCATCTTGTTTGGCGGTAATGCGCGCGCTTTCATCGGTTGGGTCCGCCGCACATAAAATATGTTGCAGTTCAATTAGGGGTGAGCTGGTGAAGCGTTTTGCATTGGTTAAAAAATAATGCTGACACTCTTGCTCGCCAGCTCTGGGCAGATTCACTTCTTGAGCAAACAACGCTTCTAGAAAGTCATCATCCGAGGCGGCACTGTCATCGCTGCCGACAACTAACCCCAGCTCAGCAGCGCGCTGACGCAGCAATTCGCTAATAATTAAACTCTCGGCCGCTTTCATCATCGCATTTCGCTGGGTATCGGCAGGGTGATATTGCATTTCAGTGAGTATGTGTTGTTCAGTAATGGTGGCTTGATTAACGTTAATCATGCTGTGCTCCGCTGCTATAGGCGCTGGTTATACCGTTATGCAAATTAAATGTTGTGAGTTAAAAGCCGGGCATTAATGCCAAGCTTTTTTGCGCACGATTTGATAATTGCGTCCAAGATATTTAACTGGAACACTAAATACATGCACTAAACGGCTAAACGGAAACACCACAAACAAACTCATGCCTAAAAACACATGCAGTTTATAAATCCAGTGTACCGGTGCAATGGCAGCGCTGGCTTGTGTTGGATCAAAGGTCACAATGTTTTGCGCCCAGCTCATCAACAGCAACATTTCGGCGCCGTCCATATGGTTGGCTGATACAAATATCGAACCTAAACCTAATATTAATTGCACATAAAGCAGCAGCAATACTGCTATGTCCATGCTGCTACTGGTGGCACGCACACGCGGATTAAATAAACGGCGACGCAATAAAATGCTGAGACCGATAAAACAAATAACTCCAAAAATACCGCCGAGCGTCATGGCGATAATTTGTTTATGGTGGGCGTGAATGCCGAGCAAATGCCACAGTTCTACCGGGGTTAATAGGCCGACAAAATGCCCCATTAATACCACTATGACGCCGATATGAAATAAACGGCTGCCGGTTTTTAATTGTTTGCTTTCGAGTAATTGGCTGGAGCTGGCCTTCCAAGTGTACTGCTCACGGTCATAGCGAATCCAACTGGCAATAAAACAAATAACCAGTGCAAGGTATGGATAGAGACCAAACAAAAAGGTGTTGAGATAGTTCATAACGGCTCCTATACCTGTGCGCTTGGTTGTTGGTTAAGTAATTCATCGACGTTGAGAAATTCGACATGATCTTTACTTTGTTGGGCGCTCGGGCGAGCGGTGCTGGTGCCGCAGGCCTCGGCATTTTTTTCTGCACCAAAATTCACCACCTCATCTTCCCAGACTTTATCCAGCGCTTCTGGGGTGTCATCGCGTTTTTCATTTTCTAGTTGGCTGTGCAGTTCATCAAGATTGACTTCGACGCCCGACAATAAAATAAGGCAATGAAATAATCCGGCATAAGGGTTGTCGCGTTTTTCCAAGCGGCAGGCGAGTACCGCTAAAATTGGCGCAACTTCTTCCAAGCCAATGCGCGCATTTTCTTCGCCTTGGGTAGATAGAAATTCCAAGTACAGCGGTAAATAATCGGGTAATTCTTTTACACCTATATCAAGCCCTGCATCGCGATACTGTTGTTGCAGATTTACCATAGCTTGCCCCCGGTCGCGCGATTCGCCGTGAATATGCTCAAATAAATGTAATGACAGAGCGCGACCACGTTCAAACTGGCTGTCATAGTTTGATTGTAAATCGAGCAGCGATTGACAGCTAAAATGCGCGATAAATCGCTGCAACTGTTGTTGGTTTTTTTCCGGTATCTGCAGGTCTTGTGTCGCTTGTTGGATTACCTGTTGCACTTCGGCTATTAATTCAGGCGAATTGTTTTCTGGGTAATCCATTAACAGTGAAAGTACGGATAAAATTTTCATGGCGATTACTCCTGAATTGATACGGGGATGACTTGACGAACCCCTTTAGCTTTAGTGCCGAATAAGCTCACGTCATTATTGCCATCGCCACAACCGTTGCCAAAGCTAAAGCCACAGCTGCTTTTTAAGTCGTAGGCATTTTCGGCGTAAGCGCGATGACTGGTCGGAATCACAAAGCGATCTTCGTAATTGGCAATCGCCATATAGCGATACATTTCTTCAACGGTATTTACATCAAGCCCCACTTGTTTGAGCACTTCTATATCTTGTATGCCATCAACATGTTTACTGCGCATATAAGCGCGCATGGCAATCATGCGTTCGAGTGCATGCACAATCGGTTTTTCATCGCCTGCAGTTAATAAGTTGGCGAGATAACGCAGTGGAATACGCAAGGATTTCAAATCAGGTATTTCACCGTTCATGCCTACATGACCGGCTTGCGCGGCATTTTGAATAGGCGACAGTGGTGGGATATACCAAACCATAGGCAGGGTGCGATATTCCGGATGCAGTGGCAGTGCCACTTGCCATTCCACCGCCATTTTATAAACCGGTGAGCGCTGTGCAGCTTCAATCCACGCTTGTGGTATACCTTCCGCTTGCGCGGCAGCAATCACACCTGGGTCATTAGGGTCGAGGAAAATATCCAATTGCGCTTGATACAAATCTTGTTCGCTCGCCACTGAGGCCGCTTCTTGAATACGATCTGCATCGTATAAAAGCACACCTAAATAACGGATACGACCAACACAGGTTTCTGAACAAACCGTAGGTTGACCCGCTTCAATACGTGGATAACAGAAAGTACATTTTTCTGATTTTCCGCTCTTCCAGTTGTAATAGATTTTTTTGTAAGGGCAGCCAGATACACACATGCGCCAGCCGCGACATTTGTCTTGGTCGATCAATACAATGCCGTCTTCGTCGCGTTTATAAATTGCACCCGATGGGCAAGAAGCCACACAGGCAGGATTCAAACAGTGTTCGCACAGACGTGGCAAATACATCAAAAAGGTTTTTTCAAATTGACCGTAAATATCTTTTTGCACAACATCGTCAAAGTTTTTATCTTTTTTGCGTTTTTCAAATTCGGTGCCTAGAATTTCTTCCCAGTTTGGGCCCCAATTAATTTTTTCCATGCGCTGCCCAGTAATTAATGAGCGCGGGCGCGCGGTGGGTTGGTGCTCGGTATTGCCAGCGGTATGCAGGTGCTGATAATCAAAATCAAAGGGCTCGTAGTAGTCGTCAATTTCCGGTAAATCGGGGTTGGCAAAAATATTCGCGAGTACACGTAACTTGCCACCGATGCGCGGCGTTAGTTTTCCGTCGGCGCTGCGCTGCCAGCCGCCTTTCCATTTGTCTTGGTTTTCCCACTCTTTAGGAAAACCAATGCCGGGTTTGGTTTCAACGTTATTGAACCATGCGTACTCCACGCCTTCGCGTGAAGTCCACACATTTTTGCAAGTGATCGAGCAGGTGTGACAACCAATACATTTGTCTAGATTTAACACCATGCCTATTTGGGCGCGAACTTTCATAGCTATTAGCCTCTTAAAATCTGGTTGTGGTTTGCAAAAAAACGGTTCGGGTTATGGCGTGCCTAACCAATCGACTTCTCTCATTTTGCGCACCACTACAAACTCGTCGCGGTTGCAGCCAACGGTTCCGTAATAGTTAAATCCATATGCTTGTTGTGCGTAACCACCAATCATATGAGTGGGTTTCATAATCGCGCGGGTCACTGAGTTGTGCATTCCGCCACGGGTTTTAGTGAGCGATGAGCCGGGCATATTTATGATCCGCTCCTGCGCGTGGTACATCATGCTCATGCCTTGTGGTACCCGTTGCGATACCACGGCGCGCGCTGAAATTGCACCATTCACGTTGAAGATGTCGATCCAATCGTTGTCTTCAATACCGGCGGTTTTTGCATCAATCTCACTCATCCACACAATCGGGCCACCGCGCGATAAGGTGAGCATTAACAGGTTGTCGCTATAGGTACTGTGAATGCCCCACTTCTGATGCGGTGTAATCCAGTTCAAAATAATTTCTTTATTGCCATTGGGTGTGCGATTCATGACCGGATCAATGGTTTTTAAATTCACCGGCGGTTTGTAACAGCACAGCTGCTCGCCAAAATCGCGCATCCATTCATGGTCTTGATAAAACTGTTGGCGACCGGTAATCGTCCTCCAAGGAATATATTCATGCACATTGGTATAACCGGCGTTGTAAGAAACGTGTTCATCTTCCAGGCCGGACCATGTCGGTGCTGAAATAATTTTGCGCGGTTGCGCGACAATATCGGCAAAGCGAATTTTTTCGTCTTGTTTTGGTTTGGCTAAATGGGTGTGATCGCGCCCGGTAATTTTAGAGAGTGCATCCCACGCTTTTACCGCTACATGGCCATTGGTTTCCGGTGCTAGCGATAAAATAACTTCGCAGGCGTCAATCGCTGTTTCAATTTTTGGGCGGCCTTGGTGCGCGCCTTCTTCATAGTGAATGCGATTTAATTTACCGAGGAATTCCACTTCTTCTTTGGTATCCCACTTAATGCCTTTGCCGCCATTGCCGAGTGATTCGAGCAGCGGGCCAAGTGAAGTAAAACGTTTATAGGTGTTGGGGTAATCGCGCTCTACCACCACCATGTTGGGCATGGTCAGCCCGGGTATGGCCTCACATTCGCCTTTCCACCACTCTTTAACGCCATAGGGCTGCGCCAGTTCGTCGGGTGAATCGTGCATCATCGGTTGCGTAACAAAATCTTGTTCGACACCTAAGTGGCCTTCGCAGAGCGACGAGAATTTTTCGGCGATGCCTTTAAAAATATCCCAGTCGCTGCGTGATTCCCACACCGGATCAATCGCTTTGGTGAGCGGATGAATAAACGGATGCATATCCGACGTATTCATATCGTCTTTTTCATACCAGGTTGCCGTTGGCAGCACTATGTCGGAGTACAAACAGGTGGTGGACATTCTGAAATCCAGAGTGACTAATAAATCCACCTTGCCCTCTGCACCTTCATGATGCCATTTCACGTCTTCCGGTTTTTTGCCATCGGCACCCAAGTCTTTGCCAAGCAAACCGTGTTTGGTGCCGAGTAAATGGTTGAGCATGTATTCGTGGCCTTTGCCACTGGAGCCTAATAAGTTAGAGCGCCAAATAAATAAATTGCGCGGAAAGTTTTCCGGTGCATCAGGATCGACACAGGAGAATTCTATTTCACCCGTTTTTAATTTTTCGACTACATAATCTTTAGGCGATTTACCTTCGGCCTTGGCGGCGGCAACAATCGTTAAGGGATTGGTTTTTAATTGCGGAGCAGAAGGTAGCCAGCCCATACGTTCGGCGCGCGCATTAAAATCGATAATGCTGCCGCTCCATTTTTCTTTATTGGCCAGTGGCGAGAGTACCTCGGTCATGTCCAATTTTTCATAGCGCCATTGGCTGGCGTGATTGTAGAAAAATGAGGTGCCGTTCATTTGGCGTGGTGGGCGTTGCCAATCCAAACCAAACGCTAATGGCAGCCAACCGTTTTGTGGGCGCAATTTTTCTTGGCCAACATAGTGTGCCCAACCGCCGCCGCTTTGGCCGACACAGCCGCACATCATCAGCATGTTGATGAGGCCACGGTAGTTCATATCCATGTTGTACCAGTGGTTAAGTGCTGCGCCGACAATGATCATGGAGCGGCCGTGGGTTTTATCCGCTGTGCGCGCGAACTCGCGTGCAACACGAATCACCGCTTCGGGTTTTACGCCGGTAATTTTTTCTTGCCATGCGGGAGTGTAAGGCACGTCATCATCAAAGGATTTAGCAACGTTTTCATCGCCTAAACCATTGTCAACACCGTAATGCGCAACCATCAAATCAAATACGCTGGCGACCCAGCAAACACTGCCGTTAGCCAATACCACTTTGCGTGCAGGTACTTTGCGTAATTGAGTCGCGCTGTGATTGGTGTGGTGGAAATATTTATGTTCGTGTTCCATGCCGCCAAAATACGGGAAGGCGACATCCACAATTTCATCGCAATGATTTTTGAGGCTTAAATGGGTTTTAACTTCTGCGCCATTTTCGTCAACGCGATTTTCCAAATTCCATTTGCCACTTTGACCCCAGCGATAACCAATGGAACCATTAGGGCTAATGAATTCTTGGGTTTGTGAATTAATCGCGATGGTTTTCCAATCGGGATTATTTTCTTGGCCGAGGTTATCGATTAAATCCGCCGCGCGTAAAAAACGGCCTTGGGTTAAGTTGTCACCCTGTTGTTCCAACATCACCAGCATGGGCATATCGGTGTATTGTCTGACGTATTCGGTGAAATAAGTGCTGGGGTTATCAATGTGAAATTCTTTTAATATCACATGACCAAAGGCCATTCCCAGTGCGGCATCGGTACCTTGTTTGGGTGCTAGCCAAGTATCGCCAAATTTTGATGCCTCTGAATAATCAGAAGTGATGACGCAGGTTTTGGTGCCTTTATAGCGAACTTCGGATAGGAAGTGAGCGTCTGGTGTGCGTGTTTGTGGAACGTTAGAGCCCCACACAATAATGTAATTGGAGTTGTACCAATCGGCGGATTCAGGCACGTCGGTTTGCTCGCCCCACACCTGTGGTGATGAGGGTGGTAAGTCGCAATACCAATCATAAAAGCTTAAACAGTTGCCACCAATCAGCGATAAATAACGTGAGCCTGCTGCATAAGACACCATCGACATGGCGGGGATGGGCGAGAAGCCGCTGATACGATCAGGGCCATATTTTTTTGCGGTGTAGACATTAGAGGCGGCGATAATTTCATTCACTTCGCCCCAATGGGCGCGCACAAATCCACCGAGGCCACGGCGAGATTTATATTTTTTAGCGCGTGCGGGGTCCTCTACAATTGATGCCCATGCATCCACGGGATCGCAATATTCTTGGCGCGCTTCATGCCACAGCTCAATCAAAGCTTGACGCACTTTAGGATATTTCAAACGGTTAGCGCTGTAGATATACCACGAGTAACTGGCGCCGCGAGGGCAGCCGCGTGGTTCATGGTTCGGTAAATCGGGGCGGGTACGAGGGTAATCTGTCTGCTGGGTTTCCCAGGTGATCAAACCGTCTTTTACGTAAATTTTCCAGCTACAAGAACCGGTGCAATTGACTCCGTGGGTTGAGCGCACAATTTTATCGTGCTGCCAGCGTTGACGATAACCTTGTTCCCAAGAGCGATCTTCATCGGTGGTAACACCATGCCCATCAGCAAAGGGTTCTTGACGTTTTTTAAAAAAACGTAATTTGTCGAGTAGATGACTCATTCTTCGGCAGCTCCTAAAAGTGTGCGCGTTAATCCATTACAAGCCCAACGTGGTTATGCTAATGGCGCGCTTTCGGTTCACGGTTGACACTTGAATACTGCGCCATTCATGCGCTACCTGCCAGTGAGTGAAAAGTGCAGGAAAACTGCTCATCTACCACTAAGTGAGTATTTGTATTTGTTAGCTAAACTAATGAATTTATTGAGTTTTTAATTGTTGTGGGCAATGCATATGAGGCTAAAAAATAAGCCTCAATACAGAAGGGGTACTCCAATAAAAAGGCCGCTCCATAATGCTGGTAGCGGCCCGGATAAATCGGCACAGAAAATACAAAAAAATTAACTCTGATTGAGCGCGGCGAGCACATCCATAGCTGTAATAACACCGACCACTTTATTGTTGTCGGTTACAAAAACGCGGTGTATGTGCTGATCAAGGAGTATCTTCGCCACTGACTTTATTGATTCGCCCTGGTCAATAGCAATCACTTCATGATTCATAATTTGATGAACGGTACAGTTTTTATCGGCATCCTTTACCCATGATCGTAGCACTTCCTCATTTATATCCTGACCGCAACTATCCCGATAGTGGTTGCGCAAGGCATTACCTTTGTCGCGCTCGTTGAGATTATTGAATTTAAAAACATCGCTTACGCTGACCACGCCAACTAATTCGTGATCTGAGGCTATAACAGGGGCTGCAGAAATTTTGCGGTTAATAAAAAAGTCTGCCAAACGGCTGATAGTCCAGCCCTCATAAGCAGTTAATAAAGTGCTACTCATAATATCTTTGGCGCAAGAGCTGCTAGTGTTGGTAGTATTCATAGTTAAGCCTCTTGTTGTTTAATTGGCACTAGTTAATAGAGCTTATCGGCTAAAAAGACCTTTTTAGCAATTTCCCTAAATGGCTAGAGGATAGTAATAAAATACCTCCAAATGGGTATTTTTCTCTTTTAAATGAAGCTGTCTTATGAACTCACTTGCACCTAAATCTTCCATTATTGTTCGTGTCAGCGTGGCGCTTGCCGGAATTGTTGTTTTAGGCATGAGCACTATGTTGATTTCCTATTGGTTGTCAGAGCGTGCTGAAAACGATTCTTTGGCGATTAATGTCGCTGGTTCCTTGCGCATGCAAAGTTATCGCTTGGGCTTGCTGGCACTGGATGACATGACTGATACGGCGCAATGGATTGCTGCACAGCAAAAAATTGATGAAACCTGGAGTAACCCGGTATTCATTCCATTTTTACATGAAAAACCAACAATTAGTGAGTTGTACACCCGCGCAGCTAACAACTGGCGCGAGCAGTTATTGCCTGAATTCAACCGGATTAAGCAAAAACAAAGTGCACTGACAGATCAAGAGTTGCAATTGCTGTTGGATGAGCATATCCAGTTGTTGGATGCACTGGTGCAAACTATTCAACAAGATGCAGAACAGAAGGTGCGCAGTTTCCGTTTGGTACAAATTGTCGCGCTCTTCGCAACCTTGTTGGTATCAGCGTTAGTGATGTATTCACTGAGAGTCAATGTCGAGCAGCCACTCAATCAATTGACGGCGATGGCTAAACGAATTTCCCATGGTGATTTCAGTCATCAAATACCTGTAGTTAGCCAAGATGAATTGGGTGTTCTTGCAGCCACGTTTAATCTTATGAGCCGCTCGATTGCCAATAGTTATGATCATCTGGAACAGCAAGTAGATGCAAAAACCCAAGAGTTGCAACGGTCCAACAACGCACTGCAATTTTTATATGACACTTCTAAGCTTATTATCGAACATAACCCACAAGGTATTAATTACGATGAAATAATCTCTCGCTTGGGGGAGACTATCAGTGTGGAAAACCTAGAGCTATGTTTAATGACCACCGAGGGTAATAGCCCTTATCTGCAAATAAAACCGGCGAGTGAAATTAATGCCGAGCTGTGCAAAAAACAAAACTGTTCAAAATGTTTATCCAGCCGGGGTGTGGTAGAAAAGGTGAATGGAACGGCAACCTATCGTTTTCAACTGACGCGTAATGAGAGGCACTATGGATTAATAGTGTGTCGGGTGGATGAGCAAAAGTTATTGTCGCCTTGGCAAGAGCAGCTAATCCAATCCGCTACTGACCAATTGGCGATTGGTATGAGCTTAAAAACCGATGAAGACCAATCGCGCCGCCTGGCGGTGTTGCAGGAGCGCAATGCTATTGCGCGCGAATTGCATGACTCTCTCGCGCAGGCGCTGTCCTACTTAAAAATTCAGGTGACACGCCTCAATAAAGCCATTGATCGCGAAGATAAAACTACTATGGAAGATGTAGCTGGTGAGCTGCGTGAAGGGTTAAATAGCGCGTACCGTCAATTGCGTGAGTTATTAACCACGTTCCGTTTAAAAATCGATGGCAGCGGTTTAAAGGTTGCGCTTGAATCCGGTATTGAACAGTTGCGTGCGCAGAATTCGATGAATATTCATTTTGATTTTGCCTTAAGTAATATTCCCCTCACGCCCAATGAGGAAATTCATTTACTGCAAATTATTCGAGAGGCTAGTCAAAATTCGATAAATCATAGTGGAGGAAAAAATTTGGATATCCGCTTGTGGCAAAATGCAAATCAAGCGATCAGTTTAACTATCGCAGATGATGGTAGTGGCCTTCCGGGTTCGCCGGAAAAAATAAATCATTATGGGTTGGCCATTATGACAGAACGCGCTAAACATCTGGGCGGAGAGTTGACGGTATCGAACCAGGTTACCGGTGGCGTGTTGGTCAGTTTTGATTTTATTCCCGACTTTATAAAAATTCGCCAAAAAAGTGGAATTATTACTTCCGATATACTGCATGGCTTGTCGTAAGCATTGGTTAACTGATGCGCAACAATTTAATCAACGCTGGTTGTTTTTGTTTTGTTAGTAGATCGGCCAGAGTGTATTGATCGAGCACGTTAAAAAAAGCTTCCAATGCCGCCGCAAATACATTTTTAAGGTGGCATGCGGGTGTGATGGTACAGCCCTGAGCGCCCGTGAAGCACTCTACTATTGCTAAATCCTGTTCAGTGTCGCGCACTAGCTTACCGATATTAATATCGTCAGCGCGGCCATTTAAGCGCAGCCCACCATTCTTCCCCCGCACCGCAATTAAATAGCCTTTGGCGTTGAGTTCTTGAACCACTTTCATTAAGTGGTTTTTTGAAATGTCGTAGCTCTCTGCAATTTCGCCAATAGTAGAAATTTCTTCACCCTTGAGTGCTACGTACATGAGTACACGCAGTGAATAATCAGTATAACGGGTTATGTGCATAGATTTCTCTTCTTATCCGGGGCGGCCATCTGCGCGTGGGCGAGTGAGTATTGGCCAATAAATCAAGGTAAATGTGGCAAAGGCGAGCGACCAGCCTGTAGCGGCCACTAACAATCCTACGCGGTAATCCAGTAGTTGTAATGCGGCTAATACACGAGCCAATGCCGCTAGTGTAATAGCCACGTAAATCGCTACTGCAAACCGGGGTAGGGTGAGTGTGCGGCCGGTGTGCCCAAGGGCTACACGGGTCATTACTCCCAGAATCAGGGTACCCATGGCGCCGACGCCCAGTGCATGTTGCCACGCAGTAGGGGCGGCGAGATTAAAGACTGCGGCGCTCTTGAGCAAGAGCGCGACAACAATCCAGCCATAGCCGAGGTGCAGAATCCACAACAGCGGTTCCCGTGCAGTGCGCCAACCTGACCAGCCGATCAAACGCAAGGCATTGAGTGCGCCTGCAATTAACGCCATAACGCCGGTTAACCAGGAGGTGCCGGTGAAAAAGTCGGCGGGAATTAACAACAGCGTGGCGAGGAGTGCAGCGCGATCCAGAGCAGCGAATGATTTTACGCACTCAATTTGAATGCCTTGATTACGCAGCCAGTTGATCGTAAAGAGCGGAAAAATTCGGCCACCAATCACAATCATCATCAAGGCAATTAAACCCAGTGCCATTAATTCACCACGCCGTAACCATTGCGGGTCACTCGTGATAAATCCGATATGCATCATTACATTAGCGAGGCTCAGCAATAGCAAAATTGCCGCAATGGGTAAATTGCGTTTATTTCCATGCCGTAATAATACGCGGATCATATAGATAGCCATCACGGGCATAAATAATAAATCAACCGCTGCTGCTATACCCACTGGCCACCAGCTTGCTGTCCACATGGCAACGCGGCCTGCGAACCAGATTATTATCAGCGCGAGTAATGCTTTGCCCTGTAATGGAGCTGCACCGGTCCAGTTGCATACTGCCGTCAACAAAAAACCGGCGATAGCCAGTGGAATCAAACCAAATAACATTTCATGGCTGTGCCAGTGTACCGGCGACCATCCCAATGGCAGTGAAAGTCCGCCAAACAAAAAGCTCATCCAGGCAATAACAGTAATAACTCCATAAACACCCGTGAGCAAAAAGAATGGGCGGAAAGGATGTGCAAGAATCGATTGTGATTGAAAAAAATTACTCATGAAAAACCTCTGGATCGGCATAGGCGCGAATATCGCTGTAAACCTTGCATCCTTTGTACAGGATAATGTTGTCGGGAGTTATGCAATCTTCATCTTGTGGCGAGGGACGCGTAAAAATAAAAACTGCGATCGCGCCAAATAAACACAAGGTGGCACTGATAATCGCCCAGTGAACTCCCCAAAATATTAATAACAGCCCACTGGAAGCAAGCATCAATATTGCCAACCGTTTAGCAGAGGATGGAATTGCCCGCTCTTGTTGCCATGCGCGCAGGGGCTTACTTAACCGAGGGTGACTTGTTAACCATTGGTGTAGGCGCGGTGAGCCCTTTGCAGCAAACCATGCTGACAATAATAGAAACGGTGTAGTTGGCAATAGTGGAGTCACTATACCAACCACACCGATCAGCAATGATAAGCATGCAAGCGTGAGGTAACCGGCTTTTACAGTCTGCGACAGTGTGGAGTGGGCAGGCATTCTCAGTTCCTCTTTCATCTATAGCGCGAAGTGGACGGTAATAAAATCTTTACCTTTAAACATGCATTCATTTTACATCTTTATAAGATGCATTTACAATGCATCTTAACGAGGTTGTTTGGCAGAGTTGCCGGGTTCCCTTTAATTACCGTCGTTTTATTGCAGCCGGAGAGTGACATTATGACTATTACCGACCAAAGTCTTGGCCAACTTGCACGGAGTATTCCGGGGGCCACCGCGATTTTTCATAAACACCAATTGGACTTTTGTTGCGGCGGAAAGAAAAGCTTGCGCGATGCAGCAAGTGAACGCGATCTGAACTTGGATGCACTTGCTGGTGAGTTACAGGTGCTGCAATCGCAGCAACCAAGGGAACAAGAATGGGTAAATGTGCCGGACATTGAATTGATCGAACACATACTCACGCGGTATCACGATGTGCATCGTCAACAACTTCCGGAACTGATTCGCCTTGCCCAGCGAGTGGAGTTGGTTCATGGCGGGCATACCGAGTGCCCTGCAGGTTTGGCGCAACTTTTGGAAACCATGCTGCAAGAGCTGGAAAACCACATGCAGAAGGAGGAGCAAATTCTGTTTCCGATGATTAGCCGTGGCATTACTGGCATGGCTGTCCAACCCATTGCGATGATGCGCCGCGAACACGACGATCACGGGGCTGCACTCGCGGATATTGCTCACATCACGCACGGTATTGTTATACCCAAGGGGGCATGTAATACCTGGCGCGCACTCTACCTGGGGTTAGAAACTTTAAAGGCGGATCTGATGGATCATATTCATCTTGAAAACAATATTTTATTTGATCGTATTGATGGTGCCCTGGAGGTGAATCATGGGTGAGTATCGCAAGCTGTGGTTTATCTTGATTGGTGTGCTCGCCGTTACCTTTTCACTGCTCGGATATTTTGGTACCGAAGTCTATCGCAACGCACCACCGATCCCGGCACAGGTTGTCAGTGAAGGTGGTGAGGTATTGATGACTCACGATTCTATTCTGGATGGGCAAACTGCGTGGCAATCGGTTGGCGGCATGCAATTGGGTTCGATCTGGGGGCATGGCGCTTATCAGGCACCGGATTGGACTGCGGATTGGTTGCATCGCGAATTGCTGAACTGGCTGGAGCTAGCCGCACAAGCTACTTTTGGTAAAGCCTATGCTGACTTGGATGGCGCGCAACAAAACGCGCTGCAGTATGATTTAAAAGTGGCCTATCGCACAAACACTTACAACGCGGATACCGATCAGGTGGTGCTTTCAGTACGCCGTGTTCAGGCGATTACACAAACCGCCGATTATTATCAGCGGTTATTCAGTGATGCCCCGGAGCTACAAAAAACGCGTGAAAATTATGCAATGAAAGAAAACACGCTGCCTGATTCGGAGCGACGTGAACGCATGACAGAGTTTTTCTTTTGGACCGCATGGGCAGCATCAACCGAGCGCACACCGGGTGAAGCGACTTACACTAATAATTGGCCCCATGAACCGCTGATCGACAACAAGCCCACCGCAGAAAATATCGTGTGGTCAATTGCCAGCGTTGTCTTGTTAGTTTTTGGTGTAGGCGCTCTGGTATGGGCATGGGCGTTTCTGCGCAAAGAAAATGAGGAGGAGACAGTTGCTCCAGATGTCGATCCGATTACAACCTTTGCTGTCACGCCTTCGCAACGCGCATTGGGAAAATATTTATTTGTTGTGGTCGCACTCTTTACCTTCCAGGTTTTTCTGGGCGGGTTCACCGCGCATTACACCGTGGAAGGGCAAACGTTTTACGGCATTAATGTGTCTGAGTGGTTTCCTTATTCGTTGGTGCGTACCTGGCACATTCAGGCAGCCATGTTTTGGATTGCCACGGGTTTTCTCGCGGCTGGATTATTCCTCGCGCCCATTATTAACGGCGGTAAAGATCCCAAGTATCAAAAGCTAGGGGTGGATATTCTCTTCTGGGCTTTGATTGCGGTGGTGGTTGGTTCGTTTATCGGCAATTTTCTTGCCATCGCGCACATCATACCGACCAATCTAAGTTTCTGGTTTGGTCACCAAGGTTATGAATACGTTGACTTGGGTAGGGTGTGGCAAATAGGAAAATTTATTGGAATTGTACTCTGGTTATTTTTAATGATGCGCGGTATTACGTCGGCGTTAAGACAGCCTGGCGATAAAAATTTATTAGCCCTGTTAACCGCATCTGTCGTTGCCATCGGATTATTTTACGGCGCCGGTTTGTTCTATGGTGAACGCACACATCTCTCGGTGATGGAGTATTGGCGCTGGTGGGTTGTGCATCTTTGGGTTGAAGGTTTTTTTGAAGTTTTTGCAACCGCTGCACTCGCGTTTATCTTCTGCAGCATGGGATTGGTATCGCGGCCCATGGCAACGGCGGCCACGCTGGCGTCGGCATCGTTATTTATGTTGGGCGGCGTGCCCGGCACTTTCCACCATCTCTACTTCGCTGGCACCACCACACCGGTAATGGCCGTGGGGGCAACCTTCAGCGCCCTCGAAGTTGTACCGCTCGTGGTGCTGGGTTATGAGGCTTGGGAAAACTGGCGTTTGAAAAATCGTGCGCCTTGGATGCAACAAATAAAATGGCCTTTGATCTTCTTTGTTGCGGTTGCATTTTGGAACATGCTTGGTGCGGGTGTGCTTGGATTCATGATTAACCCACCCATCGCGCTTTACTATGTGCAAGGTTTAAATACTACACCGACACATGCCCATGCGGCTTTGTTTGGCGTGTATGGATTCCTGGCGCTCGGTTTCTCACTATTAATTCTTCGCTATATTCGCCCGCAATTAGTGTTTAGCGATAAATTAATGAAGGTGGCGTTTTGGTGGATGAACATAGGTTTGGCGCTAATGCTTTTCACCAGTTTGTTACCGGTTGGGATTATTCAGTTTGCCGCGAGTGCCTCGGAGGGGCTGTGGTTTGCACGTAGTGAATCGTTTATGCAATCCGATTTACTCGTGACCTTGCGCTGGGTACGTACATTTGGTGACGTGGTTTTTATCGTCGGTGCTTTAGCAGTGAGCTGGCAGGTTGTGTGGGGTTTATTTTCCTCATCAAGAGGTGGTGTGTTAACAATCGATCCAGCTAGGACGCCTGAAAAAAAAGAAACTGTGTGCTGCGGTAATTGTGGCGGTAAATAAGGTGTAACAGCTAAGTCTTAAGCCGGATATTGAGTTTAATGTCCGGTTTAACTTAAGAGCACCTCCGAAAATAAGATTTTAAATTCATAAGCTGAACTCTTTTCGAGTATTTTTTGGGTGAGTACTACGGCAATTGGTAAGCATGCTCGCTACAAGATCAATCTTTTCGCTCGGCTTCTTTAATCGACTGAATGATCACTTCAATCCCTTCGTGAGGATCTGCTCCTATCGCGTGGCAGTACCTCACGAATTCTACAAGCTCTATCTTCTTTCTATCTTGCTCCATTTTCCCAACACTGGTCCAATGGGCTCCAATCATAGGAGCTAGGTCACGCAAAGTTAACGAAGTTGTCGCTCGCTTTTGCTTCAGCCAAAAGCGAAGCTTTTCATAATGAGGTGAGTACGAAGATGTTTTCATTGTAGCGATATTAGATACAAGCTAGAATGTAGCGAAATTCACTACAAGTCCAATGAGCATCAAATGAAGCCAAAACACCTAAAGCATGAAGTATTTAGTGCTTTCCAAGAACTGATAGGGAGCCGTTTTACGGTTGCCCAAGCCGTCTCCGTCTACATGGCAAGCCCATTTTGCTCTCACTCGGACGTAAAGCCCGCACGGCAATTTGTCTATAGAAACATGAAGCGGCTTCTTCAAACTGGTGAGCTGGAAAAAATCGATCCTGACGGCGGTTGGCAAAAATATCATTTTACTGAAAGCTTTAACGCAAGGTTAACTTCTAATGTATCTCCCATTTCAGGTCAGTCGATGGTGCCGGCGGCTTCAAAGATATGTGGGAGCCTTACCGAAAGGCTAAATCAACAAAAGTTGGAATTACTTACCACAATGGGTGAAACTGAAGAGTACGACGCAATTTACAAAGAGCTGCCAGAGATGCGCGGGCAAATTCAATCGCTTTATAACGATTCGCGAGATAGGTGCTCGAAATTATTAGGGAAAGTTAAAGCGCTCGAAAATCTCATCTCATTGAATTCAAGATAAACATATGCAATTAAGACGCTGGCAATCCGATTGTATTTCGAAAGCTCTAAATAAATTCTCAGTACCGGGTAATCACTTTCTCTGCTTGGCTACACCAGGGGCAGGCAAAACTGTTATGGCTTCTGTCTTGGCCTCTAAGCTGCTGGAGCAAAATCTAATAGACCTCGTTCTATGCTTTTCACCCTCAGTGACAGTATCAAGTGACTTTGAGCATGCACTCGCAGATCATACCAATGCCCGAATGGACGGACTGTTAGGCTCTAAAGGACGTTCACTCACCTACCAAGCAATGCTTTATTTAGATGATGCGTTTTGGAAGCTATTTGATACGAACAGGATATTTGTGATATTTGATGAAATTCATCACTGTGCTGGCGATGGATTGGGTAATGCGAATGCATGGGGACAAAAAATCATTCGGCATATTCAAGGTCGTGCTACTTATTCTTTAGCGCTTACGGGCACCCCTTGGCGTTCCGATCAAATTCCTATTGCACTTTCGAGTTATTGCCAACAACATAAAATTCATTGCGACTATGTATATGGTTTGACGCAGGCAGTTGCGGACAACGTGTGTAGAACCCCAAAAATCACGCTGATTGACAATGATAGGGTTTGGATTAAGCACAATAATGAAGTGTTTAAGTTTTCATGTTTTGGTGAGTTACTGAAAAAATCAAAATGCTCCTATCAACAATTGATAGAGAATGAAGCTCTCATTTCCTACTTAATCGATAAGGCGTCAAGAAAATTATCCTCAATTAGAAAGCAGCACTCAAATGCAGGTGGTCTTATTGTCGCTGCCTCGGTA
This sequence comes from Cellvibrio sp. 25HG11W-0, assembly GCF_057815475.1. Classification (NCBI taxonomy): domain Bacteria; kingdom Pseudomonadati; phylum Pseudomonadota; class Gammaproteobacteria; order Cellvibrionales; family Cellvibrionaceae; genus Cellvibrio; species Cellvibrio sp. 25HG11W-0. The sequence goes on along the minus strand of NZ_CM174230.1, from coordinate 4,415,961 downwards.
GAGCATGCCAATAAAATTTCTGAGATATTGTATCGCCGAACCGGAGACCAAGCTTATATTGCAACCTATAGAGAAGAAGATCCACTAAACATAATCAACACGTTCAAATTTAATTCTGAAAAATGGATTATTTCTATTGGGATGATTAGCGAGGGAACCAATATACCTAGGTTGCGAGTGTGTTGTCACTTAACCCGAGTTAAAACGGAGCTGCATTTCCGACAAGTTTTGGGCAGGATATTGCGAAGCAGTAATGAAGCAAATGAAGAAGGTTTTCTCTATATGCCTGCTGAGCCCAATCTTCTTGAGTACGCCATTCGTGTTGCAAAAGAAATACCAGATGGTGTTGCTATTAAATTTGACTCTATGTCGAAGGTACAAGATCGTGAATGTGATGCTTTAATTCTAAAGGGGGACGATAATCTCGCCACGAATGTAATCCTGACAGTCGATTGCAGCTCTGCTTACGATTCAGAGCTGGAACTAGATCTTGGTTATCAAGCAGAACAAACTTCACTCGCTAGATCATATGAATCTACAGTTAATATCTTTGGCAGGTTTAAGCAAGAACTCCTGTCGCTACCGATTGCTGCTTGTTGATGCAAGCGTAATACTCACGTATATCATTCTGTTGACTTGCATCGTGGTTTGCCCCACTTTGGTATCCAAAAATGACCCTGAAAAAAGTCCAGGAATCCAAACAAAAATATAGCTTTGCATTTATTAGCAATGGGTCAAAACTGAATGCAAAGATGGGCCAAACTGCGGTGCAAATATACACCCTCGCAATCCAGTTCGGAATGAAAAAATTCTCTAATAATTTCCTGATGACCTCACAAGCGCAGGTTCTTGAAGATTTGCATATTGTTCGCGTAGCTGCAGTATGTGTTCTGCCCAGTAACGTTCGGTGTTAAACCACGTAAACGCTGAAGGAAATGCTGGGTCGGTCCATCGCCGTGCAATCCACGCAGCATAATTCATCATACGCAGCGTTCGGAGTGGCTCGATCAGAATTAGCTCAGAATCGTTGAAGTCATGGAACATCTCATAGCCTTCTAATAGCGAATCGAGTTGTGTAGTTTGGTCTAGGCGATCACCACTTAACAGCATCCACAAATCTTGTACAGCTGGACCCATGCGGCAGTCATCGAAGTCAACAAATACACCTCGGTCTTCTCGCCATAAAATGTTGCCTGGGTGGCAATCGGCATGAATACGAATTGGTGTATACGTACACTCACTGAATCGCTGTTCTATTATTTTAATAATATCTTTGGTCAGTGATTCATAGGCAGGAAGGAGGCTCGGTGGAATAAAATCATTACTCAGGAGAAATTCCCGACTATCGATACCATAACTCTGGATATCAAGCTGTGGCCGACTGCTGAAGGGCTTTACTGATCCAATCGCGTGTAATCTTCCAAGTGAGCGACCGAGTAATTCTAATGTGTCTAAGTTATCTAGCTCTGGCGCATGTCCTCCGACTCGCGGAAATAATGCGAATGTAAATTCTCCGTCCCGATGAGCACTTACTCCGCTTTCATGTACTAACGGTGGAACAATTGGCCACTCTGCTACTGCAAGCTCTCTACAAAAGTCATGCTCCTCACTTATTTGCTCAAACGACCACCGAGATGGTCTGTAAAATTTTGCGATGATTGGGGCGGAGTCGATTATTCCGATTTGAAACACACGGTTTTCGTAAGAATTCAATGCATTTAAACGACCATCACATTGATATCCCAAGCGCTCAACGGCATCAAGAATTCGTTCTGGTGTTAAGGTACTGTAGGGATGGTCTAACATATTTTGAACTCATTAGTAAGGTGCATCGGTGCTATTGGGATCTACTAGTACATCAGTCACTATGCCATACTGAGGAACTTCTCCGCCGAGTTTACGGATAACCTTTGCCATCTCTGCATTAAGATACAGAAGTGACATGTAGCGACTGCGTGCAACATCGAGGTCACGTTTGAGCTGCTCTATCTCAGTAGACTGATTTGGGTTGTTTTGAGTGCGTTTCTTTTTGGCAGGAGGAGATTGCTCGCTTGTTGCGGATTCAATTTCTGCAATAAGTTGTTCAAAGCCTGGACGATTACGAATGGTGCCGCGCTTTCGTCCTGCTTCAAGTGCGACTTGGTCCTTATTGATTGGTGACCCCTTAGGGACGCGAACAGGCGCGTTTTTTTTGAGGCGCTCTAGTGCATCCAAATATTCCTTGACGGTACTGGTTATTTTCATAGCTCAGTTGTCGCAGGTTTCAAGTATGTAGCGTTTATAAAATCAATCTCTTGGTTAATAAGTTGGTAGGGGCGACTCTTTGGTGAAATCGAAGCCAAATCAAAGCGAAGACTCTCAATATAAGTCTCAAGTTTTTCTGGTTTTAAGATTGCATGCTTACAACCACTTGTACAAGGTAAGATTATATCGATAGCGAAATGCGGACAGCTGCCTTTAAGAACACACCCACCCACCGGGGTCTCTTTGAAGTTCAATCGACCCTGCTTCACCGCCTTTTGTGTCTCTGTCCGGCTTTGAAATATTTTAGGTAGACGATTCTTATCCTTTGCGCGCTGAATTTCAGCACCAATAGGCCCGCCTAATTTGGTCTCTGATTGAATTACTTGCTCGTGGAAGCGTACGCTCGTATTGAAGGCAATGGCATCTCGGAATGAATTAAGTACGCTGCTGCCATCAAAAGGTTTGCCGCTCTCATCCAGCAGAAAATTTTGCGCATAGGTGGAGTTCTCTGCGTAAAGCGCTGTCATGACTTCGGACAAGTGCTTAAACTGAGTTTTTAATGTTGGCAGTGACACCATGCCTGAACGACTCGCGTAGACGGCAACTGAACGTCGAAATTGATGTGAAGTAAGCGGCCAAAGTTTTCCCACTTCGAAATTAGGATTTTCATCCCACGCGCGAAATGCGTCGAATGTGCGTAGTTCTTCTATATCTTCGGCTTCAATGATCAGATTTAGGGATTGGCAGGCGGCGCGCCAATAGTTTGGCTCAAAAGGGGTCTTTGCAATCGGCAACGAGTAGTGAATCTCGGGGGCGGAGCTTCTAAACTCATCGCCTATAAAAAGCGGACTATTGTTTGGAAGTAATTCCTCAACAGGATGGTCTAAATACCATTTGAGGAGGCAAAGTTGCTGCGCGAACCGTGCGGCATACAATCCCTCCTCTGAGGTCGCCCATACAAGTGGGCGACTAAAGTTGCCTCTTTGCGTAAACTTTTGAAGATGGGATACGAACACAGGCACATTGCCAAAACTTTTGGCTGTAGAGCACACAGTGGACTCAAAAGGCATCACCTGCACCTCGGATCTTCGCATACCTGAAAAGGAGTGAATCAAGAATACACACAGTAATTGCAGGTGGGTTATATGTGAATCGATCGATGACAAATGAGTGAGCCCTACACGCTTGGCATATTTCGTTAAGCCAAATTGCTTAAGTGTGGCTTCGGTGGTCAGGTTCTGCCCTTGAACGTCGGGCCATTTCTGGTAAGTGCGATCAGGATAGAGTCTCTTCACTCGCTTGAGGTTGCCGTTGTACCGATAGCGTACACCCGCACTCAGTCGTGGGTCGGTGTTCAGTGCTTTGATGTATTCTTCAAGGCGCGGCAAATATGGCTCAGCAGCTTTCAGTTGTTCCTGTGAACCGCTGATTATTTTTCCTAGCAACCGCGTAGGAATTAGCGGGTGTTGCTCCCTTTTATCTAGCCTTAAATGCGCTTTCTTTTGAATGAGACTTAATACATCGTCTAGTTCTGCCTCGGGTACTAGTCGAGGCACAGCGCACGCGATTGATTTTACTTGATTCCAGAATGCAATATCCTGCAGTAGCCCTACTATAACTGGTCCAGTCGCAAATCCTTTATCTACATTTGCGATTGAGCTACGTAAAGAAATCTGAAACTTTGCGCTACTATCTGCCTCAGCTAGCGATAAGTTGAGCGCATGGGCTATTTTGGCAATTGCTCGCAATACGGACATTGAGCTCTCGATAAAGCCCACTCCTCGAGAGCGCCCCGCGTTAGTCGTCGTTTCAAATATGCATAGCCAGCAAATAGTCTTGATCTCGTCTGTAATTCGGCAGGATAACGTATCCATTGGTCCTTGAGCCTTTACATCCCACCAGCTTTTAAAATTTAAGGCGCATTTTGAACCGTAGACACGGAGATCCCATTTGCTATCTTTGAATTTGCTTAGCACCTTGCCCGCCTTATCCCGCGCAACCACATACTCTGGATTTATGCCTAATTTTGATACATGTTCAATAGCATCAGGAGCTTGGAGCGAATTAGGGTTTGCACACCGGATCTGAAAAGCCATACTAGGTCTCCACCGTGTCGAGTATTGCATTGATCTTGGTGCCCCAATATTTATCACGCTCACCGCGCTCAAAACGGACGAATGCGTCTTTCGCATCCTGTGATATTCTGCCATCCATGCTGGAAAGGTCGTCCAGTATTTGCTGGAGGCGATTTATGTAGGGCATGAACTTCTGGAAGTGCTCATCGATATTGATGGAGCTGTGGCGGCTTTGAACTTCGATCCAAAGCTTGATGGTGAGTAAGCGTAAGATTTCCTCACTACCTGCATGCAAGCAGAAATGAGTACAAAATATACACGTGATAGGTGCACTGCAGCGCGGCTCAATCTCAAGCCCTTCAATTAGCGTTGGTCCATCCTCAACTGAGTCGCAAACACCCGTATGTGTCGTTTCACCCCCTTCCATAATTCGCACAGGCTTGACACCAATATGACGAATTTCCGCAGACTTGGCTTGGGCGGCAAAATACTCGCTCATTAGTTTCGCAGCTTCCTCGCGATTTTTAAACGCATAGTGCCTTTCAATAGTTTGGGCCGAGGCGAATTGCATTCCCGCAACCAATGCTGTATTGCCGGCTGAGCTATCCAAAAGATTAACTGTTTTATGTTTGCGCGCAGCGCGGGTCGACAACGTTGGCGCGCTCTTCGGCCATAACCGCAGCTGAGGTAATGAAACGTTTGATAGAAGGGTGTACGGTTCTTTGTCTTCTCGGTCAAGTAAAAGGAATAGGCCGGACTCTGGTGGGGCCTCGAGCTGCCTACACATCCAATCGCGAAGCTTGAGGTATTGCTTCCAAGTGGTTTGAGCAAAACGAAGATCCACGTGCTGTTCCTGTTGCTCATACCCTGCGCGCCCTTTGATGGCTCTCGTTGTTGCCAGTCCCACAACTTTGTCTAAGCGCATTTTCTGGCAGTTTATACTGCCAAGATGCGATGCGTTGCCCCCGGTCTCTGCTAACAATAAGTATCCAAAATGACGTGTAGCGTAATTCGCCAGTTCGCGTAGCGCGCTTTGCGGGAAATAACGATTGTTATTCTGCATGCGCTTAAAGCCCTTGGAGCTGATCGGAGGGATATCATGCTCAGATAGCAGTTTATTGAATTTTTTTGGTTTACCTTCAAATACCCCTTCACGTTGATAAAAGAAAGGCCGCCAATCGGTACGACCTTCTTTCCCTTTTGTTGACCAGCCGTTCGCATTGTTTGCAGTCTTGCTGTAAAAAAGCAGATCTTCAAACCCTAGGTCCATCAATTTGACGATTACTGGAGGGGCAGCATTTTCTAGGATTGCCTGACTGAACGCCTCAAAGAAGCGGTGGTGGAGTGCGCAAGAAAGAGCATGTTCATCAGTGGTAGTCGCCGGTGCTGGCAACTCATTCAATCCGATATGTTTACAAGGAATTCTAATCGCCCAACTTTGCACCACTTTAGTGTCATGGTTGCAGGCCAGAGAACAGACGTACATCAATGCCGTCTGCAGTGCTCGGGCCATGGGGTAGTCTATCGATTTAATTGTAGCGCCCACATTGGATAGGCGCAGGCGGTGGCGAATATGGTCTGTGTATTCCCGATAGAGCCTACGAGTGCCTTCAAGGCTATGTAACTCCGCTGACCGCCCCGGTTGATCGATCCAATCAAATGCAGCCTCAATCCAGCGAAAATCGGGGATACCTAGGTGCCCCTCTAGCAACCCTTTGATGATCTTTCGAATCAGGAATGCTCGTTTGACACAAAAACTTCCAATGTTGACTTTCTTGCGCTCGTTGTTAGAGCGAATGGAGGGATCGAGAGAGCGGCGATCGAGATAACAGATTCGGTAGGTGTTCAAGTAGCGTTGATTCTTACCCGAGCTATTCTCGAGGACTGTCAGTTCAGGCTTGAACTTTGGTGCCACATCGAAGCTGTTTACGGGCAGTATTTTCAGGTCGGGTAGGGAGTACGTTATGGTGCCGTTTGTCATAGGCGAAACTGCTTAACTATACGGTTGATTCTCTCATGGTGAAACGCACTAGCTTTCTTTACGATTTCATTGGCTCCATCATAATTAAGGTATTTTTGAGTTGTATCAAAGTTGGTGTGCCCCATGCGGTGTTTAAGCTCGTCTCGTATATCTTTGGCTCCAGAAGCGTCTGCGTCTCGCACCCAGTTCATACCATATGTCGCACGCAAATCATGGAATCTAAATGTATTGAACTCCGGCTGTTTTTTGCGGATATCGCGTATTAAACGACTGAGGCAGTTTCGTACGGCATTTCCTGTTTGGATTGAAAATGTTACCCGCGCGCGCGCGGAGATCTGATTGCTAAATTGGCCGACTTGACGATCAATAATCTCGGAGCTGCTAGTGTAAAATGGTGACCCATTCGAGGCGAGGAAAACATAATTTTCAGCGTGTTCTCCATAAAAACTTAGCGCACGACGCTCCTGACACTCCCTCGAATCAATGTAGTCGCGGATCATAAGAACCAGCTCGAAAGGTATGTGGAGCCTATAACGCTTCTGGTTTTTAGTATCAATACCAGTGCCATCTCCGACGCGCAGAAGAACTTCGCCATTTTTTGGAGTGCTCTTAATGAGATCGTAGATGTCTTTTACTCTTAAGGTACAGGCGGTTTGGATGCGAGCACCCGTATAAAGCGCCAGCAAACAAATTAATTGGAATGCTCGATTACCATTTAACCTCAACTGCTCGAGCACGAGATTTTGTTCATCTTCTGTCAGGGGTCGTAGGTTCCCCCCGTCTGCTATTACTCCCAATCTTTTTCGCTCTGGGATTGCAATTTTGAAGCTCGTCGTCTCAACCGTTTTCATAAATCGGACTCCTATAGCATTGACTATAGGAATGCCCATTAAATTGCTTTTGTAAGGGGGATTTTTCATGGTGGACTCACTTACCAAGTTCCACGCCAGCAGACCCCGATAGAAACCGATCACTGACTGCATTCGCGCTTTCGCTACGCTAAGTGAAAGCGGTTGAGTGTCTTTCTGGCGTAATAGTCTTTTTAAGTATCGGTAATATGCCCAAGTTACGCGCTTTTCCTCTTCTTCCGGGAAGTGAAGCTCGTGAATATCTTCGCCCTTCGTACAGACATGCTCTATCCACCGTAAATACATAATCAAGTGTTTGGCTATTGATCGAAGTGTTTCGATTTTAGGGGGTGCAAGCTTAGCCATTTCTGTGAGCTTGCCCATCAAATACAGGTTGCCCAAATCCCAGGGGGTGCCGTCTCCGCGAATCATCATTGGGAAGTTACGAATTACTCCATCTGCAACAGGCGATAACTGAAGAGAGAGGTCGGTGCACTTGAACCTTGAGAAGCGGGCATACCTCTGGTTGTGTTGGCTGTCGAACGTGATAAGAGAGGGGACAAATACATCAATATATGAGAGTCGTGCGGCTGAATTTAACTCTTGCTTAGATCTTTTATCGGCTCGCATAAGTGATCCCCTCAGTAGTGCATTTGTACATGCAGTTAAACACGTTAGGGGTATGGTGTATACATGTGCACGTTAAGGGTGTCGTAGCTGTTGAGTGCCAAAATACGCGCATCGCTCAAATAGCCGCAGCTCTCCACCGCATCAAGCACCATATCGGGTGTAAGCAGTTCATAGGGGTGAATGGAGGTCATGGCATTGGCTCGGAAAGAATGTGTGGCGATTGTACCCTCTGGCCTACAGCAGGTGTTGAATCGCACACTGGCGCAGAATTTTGCAGGATATTTTTTGAAGGTTGTGGTTAAAAATGCTACAAGTTAAGGTTCATGCTTGAACGTGCGGTAGACGGGCATCCATATTCATCGCGGTAAACGGGATTTTTATGATCAAAATTGCTTTTTACAACCTCAAGGGTGGCGTGGGCAAAACCACAACCGCCGTCAATATGGCTTATCTCGCGGCAGCGGCCAAAAAAAATACCATACTCTGGGATTTGGACTCCCAAGCGGCGGCCAGTTGGTTTTGTCAGCCTATGGTTGAGCCTGTTGCTCCGGATGAGGCCGCGGACGGAATTGCAAGTGGGACTGCAGGCGCAGTAACCGAGCGCGAAGCTCTAAGCCTTTTTAGTCAGGGCAAAGCTATTGGCGAGCTGGAACTACTCAGCCCCTATCCGCGCCTTATGCTCATTCCCGCCGACCTCAGTTTGCGTGCCCTCGATGCGGAGTTTGACAGCCTTAAACAAGATAAAAAATTCCTCAAGCAACTGCTAAAGCCCTTGGCCGATAAAGCCGATATTTTGATTTTCGATTGCCCGCCCACGCTCTCGGTCAGTGTGGAGTTGCTGTTGCAAGAGGTGGATATACTCCTGATTCCTATGATTCCCAGCCCCTTGTCGATGCGCGCCATGGAACAGGTGGTGAACTTCTTTAAAGATAAAAAAACGGCCCCCAAGCGTATCGTCGGTTTTTTTAATCAGGTCGATATGCGCCGTCGCCTTCACTTTGAGGCAGTAGAGAACAGCAAAAAAATGCCTCTGCCCATGCTCAAGACCTTTATCCCCAATGATGCTGCCGTAGAGCAAATGGGCATTAGGCGCGCGCCCTTAACCAGTTATAATCAGCGCAGCCGCGCGGCGCTCGCCTATCTCGAGATGTGGAAGGAAATCGCGCGGTTACTCAAGGCAGCTGCAAAGGACTAGATGTTCAGGCAGTTGCTAATTTTCGCCCTGAAAATGACAACTGGAATCCGTTATGTTCAATTTGCTCAATCGCCTTAGTTGTGTCGCCTTTGTATTGCTGATGGTGGGTTGTGCCACCCAACCACAACCTAATAATCAGCCGGTGATTACCAGCGCCCCAACGCCCATGGGCACTCAACCTGCTGAGCGGGTGAACCCGGTTGAACCGCCACCCACGCCTGTCGCTGCGCCTGCGTCAGTTCCCATTGGCAATTCGGCGGTTGATAGTCTAATCAAACAAGCTCGCGGCCAATATTCTGCGCAGGACTACCAAAGTGCCATAGCTACCGCTGAGCGCGGCCTGCGCATTGATCGCCGCGCGGCAGAGTTGTATTTGGTGTTAGCGCAAAGTTATATCCAGCTCGCTCTACCACAAAAAGCCAAAATGTTTGTACAGCAGGGGTTGCGCTATGCGCCGCAAGATTCTGAGACGCAGCAAAGTTTGCAGCGCGCGCAAGTATTGGTGGGGAATTAGTCGCTATTCGCGCTCTCAGGTAATAAGTGCGATTTAATCTAGGCGTGACAATCGTTAAGCCTGCAAGTACAGGCTTAACGATTGGTATGTCTTATCTATAATTAATGCTTGCTTGGCTGCCCGTAGAGCGGTGAGCGTGGGCCGGGTAATAAGCCTGCAGGGCGCGGGCTTAGGAGTCGGTCGCTGGCGATGCCCGCATAGGTGTAGGAGTTATCCACAATGCTATTGGCAATTTGCTGAACGGCTGCTTGGATTAATAATCCCGCGAGTCCGCCGCCGCTATTTTGCTGTTGCTCGGCACTGGATGCGCGGGCGTTGCCTTCCCAGAGCACTATGCCCGTGCGTAGATCTACCAAGGTTGCGCGCGCGGCTACCGCAGTTTCAGCGCGAATCACTTTGTAGCTATTACCGTACTCGGTGATCTCGGTATAGAGCGCTGCATCGGCCCCAAAAATATCGAGTAGTTTTGCGGGTGCAATATTTTGTGCATCGTTTGCGCTAAATACGCCATTTTCTTTAAAGGCTGCATCCATTAAGGCTACCGGAATAACGTAGTAACCTGTTTCGCTTAAAGGTGTCGTCATTTGCGCGAGTGTTGCGTAGGTGGCATTAACGTCGGGCGATAAGTTTTTGGGTGGCAACACGAGAATTGAGGCTGGTTTGGCTGCAATTAACGCACTGTAGTTGTAGCTTGGCGGGGCGACACAGGCGCTTAGGCAGAGCATTGTCAGTACGACAGCGCTCAAGCGGGTCAAATAGGTCATCATGGTTTAGCTCCTTGCGCTTTATCCATTTTGGCGAGCAAAAAATCCATGAATTTTGTCGATTCGGGGAAGTATTGCTTCTCTAATAAAAATTGTTCACGCATATCTCCGCTGCGCCCGGCTTCTCCATACAGCAAGCCTAAGTGTGCATGAAAACCTGGCGGCAGCGGCTGGTTGCCCACTTGGGTTTGCAAGTCTTTTTCCATCGCTTGAATTTGCTGCTCTGGGCTGCTGGTTGCTTTGAAGCGCGCATAGACTTGCTCTTCGTAAGACCCCCACGCATAAAGGCTAGGTTTAGTGGCGCAGCCACTCATGAGTAAAATACACATTAATGCACCCAGCAATTTGCTGGGGCTAGGGTAATAAAAGTTCATAACATTCCTTATGGTTTTGTCATCCAAACGCCAGCGTCTGCATCGGTTACTAATTTATTTACTGCATCGCGAATCGCGAGGTCGAGTACCTTGCCGTTGAGGGTGGCATCGTAACTAGAGGTGCCGCCAAAGCCCAAAACTTCACGGTTGTTGAGACTGTATTCCCCTGCACCTTGGGTGGAGTAAACCACTTCTGAGGTGAGGACGTTCACAACGTTAAGGCTAACTTTGGCATAGGCAATTTGGGATTTACCGCGCCCGAGAATGCCGAAAAATTGCTGATCGCCCACTTCTTTGCGGCCAAACTCAGACACATCGCCCGTCACCAAATATTGAGCACCCTTAATACTTTGGGCTTGTTTGGCAAAACCTGCTTCTTGCGCGGCTTCGCTTAAGTTATCGCGTTCTAGTACGCTAAAACGACCGGTTTGCTGCAGGTGGGTGATGAGAATTGTTTTTGCTTGGCCGCCTAAGCGATCCATGCCGTCGGAGAAGATGCCACGCATAAAGCTGGAGCGATTATCAAATTTGCCCACTGCAATTGGGTTTTTAGCGCCTTTATAGGCAGCTTGTACCGATTGAATAGGTTTGGGTGTTTCAATAGTTCTTGATTGCTCGGTGGCACAACCGACCATTGTCAAGCTGAGTACTAGGGCTGTTAAGTGCAGTTTCATGGTAGTTCCTTAGGTTGTTTAACAAGCGGAGTTGTCCGGTGATAGGGTTTTGAGTCTCCAATCTTAGTAGCGCCCGCTTAAGCGCGGCTGAATGTTAGCAGACTTGGTTTAGTTCGGTGGTAGCTCTTTGGCTCGCTAATCGGGTGAAGGAGTGCTCAAGGTAAAAAAAGGGGCTCAATGTTGGCTGATAAAAATGGTCGTTATAGGGAGGGCATGGCTATTGTTATTGCACCTCAAAGGCACACTCATAATGGCGTTATTTATTTGCGGCTCCATCTTGTTTATGTGATCTAGTTCACTATAATGTGTCGATTGAGGTGACGTTTTGGCTTGTGGCATATAGCTGCGATTCTTTTTGTCATAGGTATGAAAGGAGAAGCCGCTCCACTCTTTAGTCGGCATTGAATATAATCCCAAGGAATTTTTTATGTCAGTAAAAGCAATTAGTTTAAAATTTATCGGCGCTGTGATGGGCTTGGTATTGGCTGCATCTGCTAGTGCAAACTTGATCGTTAATGGCGGCTTTGAAGACAATGCCGTAGCGCCCGGTGGCTGGAACTTTTTCAGCTCATCGAATGTAAATGGTTGGGAAGGTAGTAATATCGAAATCTGGAATCACTTGAATGGTGTTGTAGCGCCAGAAGGTAACCAGCATGCTGAGTTAAACGCGCATCCTTACACCGGTGGCGTTTTCTCTATATACCAGAGCTTTGCGACTGCTATTGGTCAGACCTATGATGTGTCTTTCTTTTACAGTGCGCGCACTAGCAGCAATGAATCATTTACCTTTAGCGTAGGTTCTCTAACGTCATTGATTGATGATCATGTGGTTGGTACTTGGAATCAGTATGTAAACAGTTTTGTGGCCAATGCCGCCTCTACCACCATTCGTTTTACTACTACCGATAACGGTACCCTCGGGAACTTCTTAGATGGTATTTCAGTTGTGGGTGCTACGGTTCCTGAGTCTAGTTCGCTTGCCTTGTTGTTAGTAGGCTTGCTGGGCATGGGTGCTATGAGAAGAAAAGCACGCGCATAACTACTGGTTTGCTGTTCGTTAAAAGCCGCTCTTTGGAGCGGCTTTTGCGTTTTTGGGCGTTGAATTCAGCGCAAGATGATGAAGTTATTGATCTTATTGCGAATGCTTCAAGGACCGCAAATTTCTACACTCTCGCTTTACCTCTTCCTCTTTGTGAATTACAGCGGCCAAACGCGGTGTTGTAATACCACTCTGTAGCCATCAACATCTTCAAAGGTTTTGCCGTCTATATCCCAAAACGGATTGTAGGCGGTGACGGCCTTGAAACCTGCGGCGAGCATATCGGCGCAGGCGCTTTGCCATTCACTGCTATTGGGAAGATAGAAAACAATAAGGTTGTCTTGGCTGGGAGCGCCGCCGACCTGAGTGCCTCTGTGGTGGGTGAATTCTAAGTGATAGCTGTGATTTTGATGGCCAATGATGGCGCCATCGAAGCCCTGATGGTCTTTAAACTCAGCTAACAATATAAATCCCAAACCTTGAATGTACATTTGGGTAATAGCAGCAAGCTGATCTGTAGGGCGCGCGATGCGCATAATGGAAGTAGTAGGAATCATGACTGTTTGACAGTTTTTTGGTTTAAGTTGTGCGCCCCGCACGCAGGCCGCTAGACGGTGCAAGTTGATAGTTTAGCTCAACTTTTTGCACTGCCCAGCTTATGGCTTTTTAAACGAGAAACTTGTTCAGCAGCGCTTGATGTTGTTCTGGTTTCAAGCGCGGCCCAAATTGACTAACCACTTGCGCGGCGGCGGCACAGGCAAAATGTCCGGCTGTTTGGAAGTCTTTACCTTGGGTAATTGCAGCCAAGAACGCTCCGGCAAACATATCGCCCGCGCCGTTGGTATCCAATGGTGTTATAGCCTGTGCCGCTACTTTGATGATGTCCTTACCGTCAAACAGCACCGCACCTTCGCCACCGCAGGTAATGGCAAATTGCGTGGTGTAGTTCTGCAGTGCTGTGCAGGCGGCGTCGAGGGTTTCGGTTTGGGTAAAGCCGAGGGCTTCATCGCGGTTGCAGAATATAAAATCTACACCTGAGCCAATCATTTCTAATAGGCCATCGCGGAAAAACTGCACCATGGCCGGGTCTGACAGACTGAGTACGGTGCGGGTATTGCTAGCTTGTGCGAGCTTGCGCAATTCAATAGCGGCGGCGCGACCTGTGGGTGATGTCACCAAATAGCCTTCGATGTAGGCGTAGTGAGATTGCGCAACAGCTGCGGGGTCTAGTTCGGTAACTGACAGTGTTTCGCTGATGCCGAGGTAGGTATTCATGGTTCGTTCAGCGTCTGGCGTTATCATCACCAAGCACTTGCCGGTGATCCCTGCCGGTGGTGCTATGTGTTTCGGGGTGGTGACGCCTGCGGCTTGCATATCTGCTAAATAGAAAGCGCCATTGTCATCATCTGCCACTTTGCATGAGTAGACGTTGTCGCAGCCAAAATAGCTGGCGGCAATAATGGTGTTTGCCGCTGAGCCGCCACTGGCTTTGTGAGAGGCGACGAGGTGATCTTGCAGGTAATCCATTAAAACCGCTTGGCGTGCTTCGTCGACCAGTGTCATGACACCCTTATCTACTTGCATGGCGATTAAGTCTTCATCGCGAAGGGTGATTTCTGTATCGACCAGTGCCGCGCCTATGCCGTAGATGTGATATTGCTTGCTCATACTGTTTCGCCCCTGAAGGATCCTGCGTCAATTGTGGGGCGCATTATGCAAAATTCACTCGGCTCTATAAAGGAAGGATTGCCTTTTTCTCTCAGTCGCCAAGAGTGACTGTGCTTCGGTTGTTGAAAACGGTATTTTTTAGCACCGATATTTTAATTATTACTGCAACTGATTCATTTATTTCTTATTCATTAGGTACACTTGCGCCTGTTTTTCCATTTCTCGCCAAATCATTAGGTTTGGCCACATGACTGAAAGATTCTAATTGCCTATGACCAGACGCCGCTCCACTAATCGCCCGCGCCAACCTTCATCACGTTCGACTTCAGGTTCGCGCCATGGTTGGGCGTTGCTCCGTATTTGGGGGTTTTATGCGCTGCTATTGATATTTTTGGGTGGATTGATTTGGTCGTTTTATCTCGATGTGGTGGTGCGCGATAAGTTTGAAGGAAAAAAGTGGTCGCTACCGGCGCGTGTTTACGCTCGCCCACTCGAACTGTATGAGGGGTTGTCATTAACGCCGCAATTGCTGGAGCAGGAACTGAAGTCCCTCGGCTACAGATTTGAAGCGCAGCTTAAAGCCCCTGGTCAGGTAGTTAAAAAGGTGAGTGCAAGTTCAGTTGGCGCAAGCTATTGGGTGCACAGCCGTGGGTTTGAGTTTTGGGATAAACGCGAACCCGCACGCAGTTTTGTGGTTGCGGTAAATAATAGTGGTGTGGCGTCGCTGCGCGATATGGCGGGCGCTGATTTACCTTTGGTGCGGTTAGAGCCAGAGGAGATTGGCGGTTTTTATCCTGCCGATCGAGAAGATCGCCTCTTGGTGCAGCTGGGAGATTTGCCCCCTTTGCTCGGTGAAACTCTGCTCGCGGTTGAAGATAAGCACTTTCTTGAACATCACGGTGTATCGCCCACGGCGATTTTACGTGCAGCTTGGGTTAATGCGCGCAGCGGTGATGTGGTGCAGGGCGGCAGTACGCTGACTCAGCAGCTGGTGAAGAACTTTTACCTCACTAATGAACAAAAGTTTTTCGCGCGTAAAATTCCCGAAGCAATAATGTCAGTGCTCCTCGAGCTGCATTACAGTAAGTCAGAAATTCTCGAAACCTATGTCAATGAAGTGTTTCTCGGGCAGAGTGGTGCGCGTGCGATCCACGGTTTCGCATTGGCCTCCCAACATTATTTTCGCCAGCCATTGGCGGAGTTAGATACCCAAGAAGTTGCGCTGCTCGTGGGCTTGGTAAAAGGGGCGTCTTACTACAATCCTTGGCGTCACCCAGAGCGCGCGAAAGAGCGCCGCAATGTGGTGCTTGGGGTAATGCAAAAAGAGGGTTTAATCAGTGAGCAGCAATTAAAACTTGCTCAGGCTGCGCCTTTGGGTGTGGTGCCGCCCGGCCAGTCTAGCTCCACTAACTATCCCGCGTTTATGGATTTAGTGAAACGTCAATTGCGCCAAGACTACAAGGAATCGGATTTGCGCAGCGAAGGTTTGCGCATATTTACGACCCTATCGCCGATGGTGCAGCACCAAGCGGAGGCCTCGCTAACCGATCAGGTGGGGCGTTTGGAGCGTCAATATAATGTTAAGGATATGCAGGGCGGGATGGTGATCACCTCCGTGGGCGGCGGTGAAATTCTAGCGTTAATTGGTGATAGTAATCCGCGCTTTGAAGGGTTTAACCGCGCCTTGGATGCGAAGCGCCCGATCGGATCTTTGGTGAAGCCGTTTGTGTTTCTCACTGCTTTAGCCATTCCGCAAAAGTTTAATTTAGCGACCGCTATCAGCGATGAGCCGGTGAGTTACAAAGCGGGTGGCACCTGGTGGGCGCCGTTGAATTACGACAAGCAAAATCATGGTAATCCACCGCTTTATCAAGCCTTGGCGCATTCCTACAATCAGGCGACTGCGCGGTTGGGAATGACCTTGAGTTTGCGCTCGGTGATCAAAACCTTACAGGCAGCGGGCTACTCGGGCGATATTCCTGAGTTGCCGTCGATGCTCTTGGGCTCCGTGGATATGTCGCCTTTGGAAGTCGCTGGTATCTATCACACGCTAGCAGCGGAAGGTGTATTTACGCCGCTGCATGCGATTCGCGAAGTGCAAACCGCAGAAGGCAAGCCGCTTAAGCGCTATCCGTTAGAGCTGGAACAGCGCTTTGGAGTGGAGGAAACCTTTGCCCTGCAATACGCCCTGCAGCGCGTCATGCGCGAAGGCACGGGTCGCAGTGCCTATAACACTATTAACAGCAGCCTAGATTTGGCGGGTAAAACCGGTACTACCAATGATCAGCGCGACAGTTGGTTTGCCGGCTTTAGCGGCGAGCATTTAGCAGTGGTTTGGTTGGGGCGTGATGACAATAAAGCGACATCCTTTACCGGGGCTACTGGCGCCTTGCGAATTTGGACCGATTTTATGAGCCATATTCCGACCCGTAGTCTCAACCAAGATCCGCCCCCCGGTGTGAGTTTTGATTGGCTTGATAGCACTACGGGCAAGCTGAGTGCTGAGGGGTGTAGTGGTGCAGTATGGCTGCCAGTGCGCGATGACTTCCGGCCTTTACAGTCGGTGGATTGCAAGTTAGCGCAAAACCCTATTAAAAGTTTTTGGCAAAAGTTAGTGCAATAAGCCTGTTCATTGGTGTCATTTTCGAGACTCGGTCATCTTAGTGTGATCGAGTTTTTTTGTTTTTAGCGGTCTTAAATTATCTTCGCGATAAAGCTCGCCGCAAACTATCGCTCAAGTTCTGTTAGGCTCCCTCGTTCTCTGATAAGCACCTCGCGCTAGCGGGGTGCTGAATTGGTGTAGCTTGTGATCGAGTATCGGTAAGCAGCAGTGCAGTATCCCGCCGCCAAAATAAAAATAAATGTGCAGTATGAATCCACGCAGGCGCTAACTGTGTCTTACTTAATAACGAGAATAGATGCTTAGTGCCTATCCCCATTTAAGAGAACGAGGAATCTGCGATGAACCCCTTACTGCGTCATGCTAAAAGCCTGTTGCTGGCAGCTGTTGCCAGCTTATTAATTGTTAATCCGGTCGCATTGCAGGCGGTTGAATTGGTTGGGGTACCCGTAGGTACCGATACTGACGTTGTTTTGCAGCAAGAGCATCAAACTGCGCCAGCGGCTTTGGTTGCTCCTGTCCCTGCGGCGCCATCCGCATTGAGTGCTGATGAAAATAAGTATCAGAATAGCGCTGCGAAGAACGAACCCGCTTGGGTGAAAGGTATGGCGCAGGGCTGGGGTGGTGGGCAGCGTGAGGCAACTGCTGAATTGCTAATTCCCATATTCGCAATCGTCTTTTTATTTGGCGGCCCTATCTTTCTTATCGGCTTATTTGTGGTGATGCACTTTCGCGCCCAGTCGCGCCGCCAGCAAGCAATAGATATCAATATAGACAAACTACTGGCGGCAGGGCGCGATATACCGGTAGAACTTTTGCGTGGCATAGACCATGGTGAAGTAGATGCTAAAACCAACTTGCACAAAGGGATTAAAAATCTGTGCTTGGGCGTGGGCTGGCTATTATTTCTTACCCTGATGTTCGGCATTAAAATTGGGGCCATTGGTTTTATTATTATCGGTCTTGGTTTATCGCGCATTATCATCTGGAAATTGTCATCGCCTCAGCCGACTGCGCCAACTGAACAGCAAGGCTAGAGGTCATGTCAATTTCCGATCAAGATCTCATAGCGCGAACGCTTAAGCGCAACGACCAGCATGCCTTTGGGCAGCTGGTGTTGCGCTATCAAGCGCAAGTGCGCACTTGGGCGCGGCGGCTGTGTAATGGCGACTCACATTTAGCCGATGATTTGGCACAGGAAACTTTTATCAAAGCCTATGGTGCTTTAAGCGCGTTTAGAGCTGATGCCAAGTTTTCTACCTGGCTTTACCGTATCGCATTTAATATTGCCGCCAATCGTTGGCGCGCGAAAAAAATAGAATGGTGTGAATTGGATGAACAACAAGAAGCTGTGTTGGAGCACTGCGAGATGCACCAGTTTGATGCAAAAAAAGATATAGCGGCAGCCTTGCTTCAACTAAGTGAAGGCCAGCAGTTGGCGATAAAGCTTTGTTATGAAGATGGTTTTTCTCACGATGAAGCAGCCACGATTATGGGCTTGCCGCTCGGCACCTTAAAAACACATGTGGCGCGCGGCAAAATAAAGTTACAGCAGCTGCTAGCATCATGGGATCAAACAGCAAATGAATAAGCAAAAGGTGGTAGCTATGCAAATCACTCAGTCAGAACAAAACTCCAATGTTGCGCATGCGGATCTATTTGATCGTTTTCTAACAGCGCAGCTGCAGAATACGCAACACTACCTCGATGATGATGGTTTTAGCGCAGGTGTCATGTCGAGCATAGTCAAACGCCCTAGTGTGAATGTATGGCTTAAATGGAGTTTGCTTCTTATGCCCATGTTAATTATTAGCGCGGTAGTTTTTCATTATTTTCCTTGGCGGCAAGTGCTACAGGAAGGTTACGGCTTATTACTGCAGTTGAATATGACGACAATTTTTCAGCTTGGTATTGGTTGTGTGTTGGGGGTTTTATGCTGGATTCTGTGGTTGTGTCGAACGGAATTGAGCGTATAAGCAGTGTTTTAAATCTATAAAGCGACGGTATAAACTATTTTTTAATTCAAGCATCTAAAAAAATATTTTTTTAGATGCTTTTTGTTTTAGCCCATCACCTAATCTGTTTTTTTAGTCCGCACTTATACTAGTTTCACCCCTTGTCAAATTCCTCTTCAATTATTTTTTCATAATGTATTTCTTCCTTGAAAGTTTGGCATGAATTTTCTTGTGAAAATTTGCGCAACTAATAGGCGAGTGCTATACCCATAAGGCTATTTAACGCTTTTTCTCGCCATGACTTAATCGTCCTCTGCTTAGTTGTAGGCATCAGCGTTTTTATTAAGCGCAGCATCTCGATAGGTGATGTTGTTTTTTCGATTTTAGAGGCGTGGATAATGCTCCGTTTGACCATCGCAAAAAAACTCATGTTATTAGTGACCATAGCCCTGTTGGGGTTCGTCATTAGTCAAGGCTATTCCATGCGCGTTGAAGGTGAAAATACTGGGCGCTTGACGGAAGTTGAGCAACGGCTTTATCCCACGCTTGAATTGACGACGATAAATCTGGGTTCACTGTTATTGATGGAGCAGCAAATAAACAGTTCGGTGACAACGGGTGATGAGCAGCCACTGCAAGAGGCGGAAAAACATTTTGAAGAGATTCGCAGTAACTTACAGAAATTGGCAGAGCTGAGCGTAGATCTCTCTGTCCAAGTAAGGGCAATTGATTCTCAATTGCAGACCTGGCACCAAACATCCGTGCGCATCGCAAAGAGTTTTATTGCGGGCACAGTAGACTTTGAAACTGTGGGCGTAGAAGCCGCTGAAAATGCTGAACGATTAAAATCGTTGCGGAAGTCTTTAGCGACCATGAAGAAAGCAACAGGCGAACATTTTACCGACTCAATTCGTACCACTATAGAGTCCTCCCAGCGTGCTGGGCGTATCGCATTTATCATCGCGTTAATTATAGCAACAGGCTTGATTATTATTAGCCTTTTTATCAGTCGTTCAATTACATCCAGCATAAATGCTGTTACCTCATCGCTCAGAGAAATGTCGTCGGGTGAGGGGGATCTCACTAAGCGAATTCATTATGCGGGGCAAGATGAGGTGCTCTATCTTGTTAAATATTTCAATGCATTCGTTGAGAAGTTACACGGTTCATTTGGTGATGTGAGTCACGATGTAAAAAGTTTATCGCAGGTAGCTTCGCGCTTGACCAATTCCAGTAGCGACAATTTGCAGCGTATTAATGATCAAGCGTCGGCTATTTCATTAATGCGCGGTTCAATTGAGGAGTTAGTCAAAACAGTTAATGAAATTGCCCAGTTTGCAAGTAATGCATCAGTGCAGGCGCAGGATGCCAGTAGTGCAGCAGCGCGAGGTAAGGCTACATTGGCAACAAATGTAGCCACCATTAGCACCTTAGCAGATGAAGTTCGCAGTGCTGCTGCAGTGGTTAATCGCTTTGAAGAGTTTTCATCGGACGTAGGGAAGTTGCTCAATACTATCCAAAATGTAGCGGAGCAAACTAATTTGCTCGCACTTAATGCAGCTATTGAAGCAGCTCGTGCGGGTGAGCATGGCCGCGGCTTTGCCGTGGTGGCCGATGAGGTGCGCGGTCTAGCGGTACGCACGCGTCAAGCGACGGAAGAAATCCACAAGGTCATTGGTGAGTTGCGCAATGTGTCGGCCAGCGCTGTAACGGCAATGCAGGGCAGCGTGGAGCGTGCCAATCGCGGTGTAGAGGCTACCACTGCATCGGGTGAAGTATTAAATTCCATTTTAAATAATGTAGAAACTATTAGTAGTATCAATGAGCAAATTGCTGCAGCAACTCATGAGCAGTCACACACCTTTAGCGATGTGTCTGAACATGTGAATGGTATTTATCGCAATACACAATTGGTCACAGCAAGCACCAATGAGCTTGATGAAATTAGTCGTGACATACAAAAAATAAGTCAGGGTTTGGGAAAAATATCAAATCAGTTTCGCGTGTAGTTTTTTAGTGGATGGTCTTTCGGTTGCAGCCAAGGTGCTGTGTGCTCGAGGGTTTTTATGTGAGTTGTACATTAAGGAAATCAGGTGCAGGAGCGCACTTATTTTTGAGGAGTTAAAGCTTATGAAGTATACGTATGGTAAAAGTAAAAAAACCTTGTTAGCGCTTGCGATAACATCATTAGTAACATCGCCTTTGGTATTTGCGAGTGATTTGAATATCTCTGGCTTTATTTCAGTGGGTGGCGGTTTTGTTGATGATGCAGATAGCTTAGCCTACAGCGGATTTAGCGATGAGGAGCTGACCATAAAGAATAATCTTTTAGGTCTGCAAGTGACGGGAAAAGTTTCAGATAAGCTCACGGCTACCGCCCAGCTTATTGCGCGCAGTAGCGGTGATTATAGCGTTAATACTGAATGGGCTTATTTAACCTGGCAGGCGACTGATAGTACTAAGGTTCGTTTTGGACGCTTAAGAACTCCTTTTTATAATTACTCAGACTCGCTCGATGTAGGCTACACCTATCCGTGGATCCGTCCACCGCAAGAAGTATATAGTCTCCCTTTTAATAATGTAGATGGTATAGATGTCTATACCACTCATACTCTCGGTATGTTTGATACCTCATTTCAGGCCTATTTTGGTAGCTTTGACGATGAGGTGAATTTTAGTGGTGTTATGGCGCCTACCAAAACACGCAATCAAATAGGTATGGCGGCAACATTGGGTAAGGATTGGTGGACGCTGCGCGGAGCTTTTCACCAAGCAGACTTGACGGTTGATGTGCGCAATGCACCCTTAACCGAGACACTTACAATGGGGGGGTTCGCCGATACCCTAACGGCATTTAATTTTCCGGAAAATAGCCAAAAATTATTATTAGAGGAAGATACAACTACATTTGCTCAAGTGGGTATCAATATAGATACAGGTACATTCGTTGCGGCATTAGAGCATACGGAATTAGAGGCGAAAGACAGTCTTTTGGCCAAGCGTGTTAGAGAGTATGTCATGGGTGGCGTACGTTTTGGGGACTGGCTTGTGCATTTAACGTTTGCTAAATCTGCTGACGAAACCTCTCATCCTGAAGCTGGAATTCCTGCTGGTGTTGCATTGCCGCAAGTGGGCAGCACTAACTTCTTAATTGGCGTTTTACAGGGTGTGGCGCAATCGCAAGTTGAAGAGCGCGACGTCATTACGCTAGGTACTCGCTGGGATATTACTTCAGGTACCGCATTGAAGTTTCAAATTGATGATGTGGATGATATTGCGGGTAATAGACAGCAAAAAGTGTTCTCATTTGCTTTGCAATCTGTATTTTAAGAGGAGTTGCCACTATGAAATTAACAAGTAAGTCGTTGGCGGCAGCAGTACTCTTGTGTGTCGCGAGTTTTGCCTATGCAGAGGTGTCTGTCATAGTTCATCCGTCATCGCCTGTAGGTTCGCTCACCGAGGATGATATATCTCGGTTGTTTTTAGGTAAGGGAAAAAATTTCCCCGATGGCTCACAGGCTGTACCTATTAATCAGGATGAGGGCAGTACAGCGCGCGATAAGTTTAACGATGCGATTTGTAAGAAAAACGCTAGTCAATATAAAGCCTATTGGTCGCAACTGGTGTTTACGGGTAAGGGTACTCCGCCAAAAGATGCAGGGGATGATGCGGCAGTAAAAGCTTTAATATCCGCAAACCCCAGCATGATTGGCTACATAGATAGCGGGTCTGTGGATGGTTCAGTAAAAGTTGTATTTAAAGTACCTTAGATAAAGCGCCTTAGATAAAGTGCCTTACTTGAAGGTGCCAAAAAAGGTTTTTTTGAGTGTTGATTGTAGGTGCCTGCTTCAGTGGGCACTTACATGATATTCAGTAAAGAGTTAGAACGTTCGTAGAACGGAAAGTTAAGTGTCAGTTAATCAAGTCTCCCGCCAAGCACAGCATCAATCTTTTCCATAAGTTAATAATGTTTAATCGCATGGCGTTTATGGGCTTAATTTTTCGTCTTTATAAAAATGCTTTTTTTGAAGTTAAGAAAATCATTAGGTGTCAGGAATTTATAATATGAAATGGCTGCTTATCTTTTTTGGATGTCTTTTTAGCGCTACTGCATTTGCTGGTTTAAGTGATGGTATCAAGGCCTATAAGAAGCAAAAGTACGAAGTGGCGCTCACTGAGTTTCGTCAGATGGCGGATATAGGAAATGCAGAGGCGAGATACTATTTGGGGGTCATGCAGCGAGATGGATTAGCCATGCCTAAGGATGCCCCGCGTGCTATTTCTTGGTTTAAAAAATCGGCTAGTCAAGGCTATGCCGAAGCGAGCTATCAGCTTGGAAAAATGTACTTTGCAGGTGATGGGGTTGCGCAGGACGTTGAGGAAGCAAGAAATTGGTTGGTTAAAGCTGCTGAGCAAGGTTCTATGCCTGCCCAATATGAAGTGGCTCAGTTCTATTTTGACGGTAAACAGCAAGAAAAAGATATAGTTCGCGCCGTTACCTGGTTTGAGGCTGCGGCTGCGCAAGAAAATATAGATGCCCAATATCAGTTGGGAAATATTTATTTTAGCGGTGCGCTCGGGGCGCAAGATGTAGATGCGGCCTTGCGCTGGTATCGCAAAGCCGCCGCTGCAGGCCATCAAGATGCGCGCTATGTTCTTGCCCATTTTTATATGGAGGGAAAAGTTCTCACGTAAAACTATTCGCTTGCGTTTGCGATGTTTGAGGGGGTTGCTCAAGCAGGAAAGCGCAACGGGCAATACATGTTGGGCTATATGTATGATTACGGTCTGGGCGTCGCTAAAAATCCAAACTCGGCATTTGAATGGTATTTAAAAGCCGCGAATCAGGGCTATGACGAGGCGCAGTTGATTGTGGGTTATATGTATTTTGCAGGGCAGGGTGTGAAGAGGGACGTTATAGCCGCGCAACAGTGGCTAAAAAAAGCGGCCGATCAAGGTAACATCAAGGCAGAAAAAATGCTGAAAGATATTGCTAACTCAACACCATAGCAGCGTGGACCTGTACCTTTCGGTATGTTAATGAGGTTCGAATAAATTCAACCAAAGCTCCTTGCGTTCTAAAGGGGCAGATTTTGGCAGTAATGGATTCTTTAATACGATTATATTTCGCTTTTCTTTTCTTATTTTGGTGATTATCTCTCCAAAGTGTCGATAAAAAATCTCATCAAACTTTCCATTGCGGATAATCGCCTCTAGCCCTTTTGTTAAGTCACGTGCCAGTTCTGTATTGCTTTCTTTTACGTAAAAGTAAAATGCGGTTGGATAATAAATCAATATATTGGGTTCAATTACCACATCAATACGTTCCGTTTGTGAAAGTGACTTTACTTCGTGGTCAATTTCTAGGATTGAACGCGGTAAGTAGTCAAAACGTTTTTTGTTTAGCATATGGTAGAGGCCGATAAAATCGGAGCCCTTGACGGGCTGGAGTCCATTCGCCATTAAAATTTTGCTGTCTGTCCAAGCGTGAAATTGACCTACTTTAAATTTTTTGAGATCAGCTAGGTTTGCTACATTTTTAAGTATGTCTATGTTGTCTTTATGTACGACAGATAAGCGCCAGCCATTCAAACCTTTGAGTATGGGAATGGGAACGGCAAGATATTTTTGATCGCGTTCTTCGGTGGCGTAGGCAATAACTATATCAATGCCTTTATTTTCGTCTAAAAAAATAAAGGAGCGGTGATGTGGGAGGTCTTCGCTGTAGCGGTTGATCTGGTAATTTTGTGTTGGGCTGTATTTAAAGATTTCTGTTAGTAGCTCGGTATGATAGGCATCTCGATCACCGCCCAGGCCCATATAGGTAATGTTTTTGGCCCCGCTCATATTGCTGCTTAGAGCGGCAGTAAAAACCATCAATCTTATAAAAATACTAAGCATATAAGTGACTCGATATCTTGTGACGGCAGCAAAAGGCGAGGTATTAATTGGTGTGTTGAATAGGTTGCCGGATAGGATGGTGTTATCCCGCGGCTATTAGGCTTTTTTTACAAACTCTGACTTCAGCATCATTTCACCGTGCCCATCTACTTTACAGTCGATGTTGTGGTCGCCGTCAACTAAACGATTGATCTTAGATTTGGTGCCTATTTTAATGGTGGTCGATGTGCCTTTTACTTTTAAATCCTTAATCAGTGTAACGGTATCGCCTTCGACCAATGGATTGCCATTGGCATCGCGAATCAGCAAGGTGTCATCCTCAGCTGAGGCCGCTGCGCTTGGGTTCCACTCGTGAGCGCATTCTGGGCAAATTAGAAGTGCGCCATCTTCATAGCTGTATTCAGAGCTACATTTGGGGCAGGGTGGAAGAGTGCTCATAGTGAGTGCCTTTTAGTCGTTAGGTAGTTAAGAATAGATCGGTATCAAAAGATCTGCATGAAATAAACAGCGGATAGAGAGTTCAATTGAGTTCTCTATCCGTTGCGAAGCGTTTTATTTCTTTTTAAGTGCCTGTTGTAAGAGCGCGCCCATGCTGCCCATCGCATTAGGTGCAGGGTTGTTCTTTTGTGCATTGCGGTTTTGATTTTGTGATTGCGGGCGATTGCCACCTTTTCCGCCTGCGCTGCTTTCGGTTTTTTCTCCGGGGGCATCATCAAGGCGCAGTGAAAGCGCAATGCGTTTACGTGCTACATCAACCTCCATAACCTTGGCTTTAACAATGTCGCCCGCCTTCACCGCTTCGCGTGGGTCTTTAATAAAGGTGTGAGATAGCGCTGAGATGTGCACTAAGCCATCTTGATGTACGCCGACATCTACAAAGGCCCCGAAGTTAGTCACGTTGGTAACTGTGCCTTCCAGAATCATACCGGGCACAAGGTCATTGATGGTTTCGACGCCCTCTTGAAATTGCGCGGTTTTAAATTCTGGGCGCGGATCGCGGCCAGGTTTGTCCAATTCTTTAATAATGTCGGTAACCGTAGGAAGACCAAATTTTTCATCAATGTAGTCGGCTGCTTTTATGCCGCGTAAAAAACTGGAATCGCCGATAAGTCCTTTCATGTCACGGTTGTTTTTTACCGCAATTTTTTCGACCACTGAATAGGATTCAGGGTGAACTGCAGAGGCGTCAAGCGGATTGTCACCACCGGCAACGCGCAAAAACCCTGCGGCTAATTCAAAGGTTTTTTCTCCAAAGCGCGGTACTTTTTTCAAGGCAGCACGGGAGTTAAATACACCGTTTTGATTGCGAAATTCTACAATGTTGTTGGCGAGTGTCGTATTTAAACCGGATACTCGCGCGAGCAGAGCGGCAGACGCGGTGTTCACTTCTACGCCAACGGCATTCACACAGTCCTCCACCACCGCATCGAGTGAGCGCGCTAATTGCGATTGGGATACATCGTGCTGATATTGGCCGACACCGATTGATTTTGGATCAATTTTTACCAGCTCGGCCAATGGGTCCTGCAGGCGGCGAGCAATCGAAATTGCGCCGCGAATAGTCACATCTAAATCGGGGAATTCTTTGGCGGCAAATTCAGAGGCTGAATAAACCGACGCGCCAGCTTCGCTGACAATCACAGTGCTAGCCGTAATTTCTTTGTGGGTTTTTAGTACGTCTTTTGCGAACTTTTCTGTTTCACGCGAGGCGGTGCCGTTGCCAATGGCGATGAGGCC
This sequence comes from Cellvibrio sp. 25HG11W-0, assembly GCF_057815475.1. Classification (NCBI taxonomy): domain Bacteria; kingdom Pseudomonadati; phylum Pseudomonadota; class Gammaproteobacteria; order Cellvibrionales; family Cellvibrionaceae; genus Cellvibrio; species Cellvibrio sp. 25HG11W-0. The sequence goes on along the minus strand of NZ_CM174230.1, from coordinate 4,389,742 downwards.
AACATTATGTTTTTTGCACAGGTGAACCAGCATGGCTTCAGACTCGGCAATTTTATTCAGCGGCGGTGTTGGGTACATAACGCCGTGATCCAATACTTTACCGGTAGCATCTACCACGGCAACTTTCACTCCAGTGCGCATGCCGGGGTCGAGGCCAATAGTGGCTTTTTGGCCTGCAGGTGCGGCGAGTAATAAATCTTTAAGGTTGGAAGCAAAAACCTTAATGGCGCCGTCTTCTGCTTTCTCGCGCAGCTCGCTGAGTAAATCGGTTTCCAAATGGGTTAAGAGTTTAACGCGCCAGGTCCAGCGCACGACTTCGCCGAGCCAGGTGTCGGCAGGGCGGCCTTGATCCTTGATACGCCAGTGCTCAGCAATAGTCGCTTCGCACGGGTGAGCCGCGCCGGGAATGTCTTCACCGACTTTAATGGCGATGGTGAGGATGCCTTCATTGCGGCCGCGGAACATGGCGAGCGCGCGATGGGATGGTGTGCTTTTGAGTGGCTCATCGTGCTCAAAGTAATCGCGAAACTTTTGTACTTCTTGCGAGCTGTCGGTGTCTTTGCCGGTGGCAACGCGAGCGCTGATATGTGCTTCTTGCTGCAAAAAATTACGCAGGCCGCCAAGCAGTTCTGCATCTTCGCTGAACTTTTCCATCAAAATATATTTGGCACCATCAAGCGCGGCTTTAATGTCGTCAATTTTATGTTCGGGGTTTAGGTATTTAATTGCCTCTGCCTCGGGCGCTAGGCCTGGGTCGGCTAACAAGGCTTCGGCTAGGGGTTCAAGGCCCGCTTCTTTAGCGATTTGGCCTTTAGTGCGGCGTTTGGGCTTGTAGGGCAGGTAGAGATCTTCAAGGCGATTTTTGGTATCGGCCTGTTGAATGTCACGCTCCAGCTCAGGAGTGAGTTTTTCTTGTTCCGTGATTGACTTCAAAATAGCGGCGCGTCGTTCTTCTAGTTCGCGCAAATAGCGTAGGCGCTCTTCAAGGTTGCGCATTTGAGTATCGTCGAGGCCGCCGGTCACCTCTTTGCGGTAGCGGGAGATAAAGGGCACAGTTGCGCCTTCATCGAGCAGCCCCACAGCGGCGCTAACTTGTTGTTCTTTCACGTTTAATTCGGCGGCAATGCGCTGGGCGATACTGGGTAGTGTGGTCATGATGGCGTAGCTCTAGTGATGCAAAAAGAATAAAAAAAGCGCAACAAGGGTGAAAAATGGGCAGCCCAAATGGGCTTGTTGCGGTTGTAGCCAGTGGATGGTGGCTGGAGTTGCTCAAATAAGGGCCCCATTATCGCCAAATATCCCCCTTCTGCCAGACTTGTATTTACGGGCTAGTTGTGAACGGAAAATGCTGCAGTGGAACCGCTAATTATTTTTTTTAAAAAAATGTAGATCATTTGAATCCAAACGGCTCAATAAATACGTCTGAATGAATAAGCGGCTTAATGCCAAGGCTACACAAAAAGTTAGCGTGCAATAAGTAAATCTATAATTGAGGGAAACAAGATGAACAAATTATTATCCAGCGTAATCTTGGTGGTTTCATTCGGTGCTAATGCGGGCAGTGCCAGTGCAGGCGATATCAACTCAAACGATACTCATATAAAAAATGCCAGCGCGAGCCATGGCTGCAATATCAAACTCGATAATCAGGTTAGCATCAGTCGTCATTCAATAGCTGTATTGGAGCATGACAGGGTTCGCTACGAGATTAAGAACAATAAAACATTATTTGTAGATGGCAAGGCGGTAGAACTGAATAATACCCAACAACAATTGGTGAGTGATTATGCGCAGCAGGTGCGTGCGATTCTTCCGGTTGCACAGAGTTTGGCATTGGATGGTGTCGATATGGCGATAGTGGGTGTGCAATCTGCATTTGATGAGCTGCTAGGTGAAAATAATACTGCAACCACAGAGTTGCTTGCTGTATTGCAAGATAGTAAACAGGAAGTGAATCGCTACTTTGATCTTGAACAGCAGCCCATGCTAATTAACGGCAATGAAAATGTAGCGGATAAGTTTTTTGGCGAGGCTTTTGAGCAGCGCATGGAGGCGGCGGTTGAGTCCTCTTTGGAGCAAATAGCAAGCACAGTATTCATGACTCTCGGGAAAGAAATTATCTTTGGGGGTGGTATAGATGTATTCCAGCAGCGCATGAATAACTTTGGGCGGCATATAACAACGGCAATGAAAGATAAAGGCAGCCACCTGGAGGCGCGCGGTAATAAGCTCTGCCAGTCAGTATTGGCTTTAGATTCGCTTGAGGGAACAATGCGCAATAGCATCGTTGCCTTAGCCGGTTTTGATGTATTGCAAGTGCCTTAGTTTTGCTTGGTGTGTCAGGTTTACGATAAATAAATTTTTATAGGAATAAGTTATGAAATATCCCCTCGTAAAATTAGTCTTAATTGCCACCCCTTTATTGCTGGCAAGCTTTAATCTCAATGCGCAGGCTGTGGCTAAGGTCTACCCGATTAAAGGTGTGAGTGAGCTGGTGGTCGATGGCGATACGCAGGTTGAATTAGTGCAAGACGGCACCGAGTATTTGCGGATTGATGCGGATGCGGACATTTTAGCTCGTGTGCGTGTCGACCAAACAGGAAGAAAACTTACGATAGATGTTAAAAATGAAGGTGGTTTTTTTGGTTGGTTTAGTCAGCAAAATAAACGTATTCGCGTGACTTTACGCCTAAAAGACTTGAGCTATCTGGAACTCTCGGGCGCGGCACAATTGAATGCGGGCACGTTGCGGGGCGAGCAGTTAACCTTGGAAGCAAGTGGTGCGGGCGAGGCAAAAATTTCCGCCTTGGAATACCCTGTGCTTAAGCTGGGCTTGTCGGGTGCGAGTAATGCGCATGTGGAGCAAATTAATGGACGAGAACTTGTCTGTGATATTTCCGGCGCGAGTAATCTAGAGATAAGGTCAGCCAGCCAAGTTGAGTACTTAAGGGCAGATGCCAGCGGGGCGAGCAATTTACAGGCTAAAAAAATGCAGGTTGTTAAGGCTCATGTTGAGGCCAGTGGCGCTTCTTATATCGCGGTGTCGGTAAGTGGCGAGTTGAAAGCCAAGGCCAGCGGAGCCTCTACCGTCGATTACTATGGAGCTCCTAAGGCGGATACCGATACCAGTGGTGCGTCCAGTGTAAATGCACACTCTGCGCAAGATTAGTTGGTATAAAGCCGGTGCTTATCTAGTTCCGGCTCGTTTCCTCGTTTGGTGTCGCCTTTTCTCTCTTTCCTGTCTAAATCCTCCCAGCACATAAATCGTTTAAATGGTAAGCGAGGGGTTTACAGTTTTGTTATAGGTGTTATAGTTAACCATAACACTATATCAATGTAAGTCTGTAAGGAGTCGTAATGGATAAGTTGCTCTTAGCCTTAGCCTTGGAAGGTGAAAGTCACGCAGCATTTGCGGAGTTGGTACTGCGTCATCAGCGCCTCGTGCGCGCTTTGTTACTGCGTTGGTGTGGCGGTGATACGCAACTCCTTGAAGATTTAACACAAGAAACGTTTTTGCGCGCATTTCGCAAGCTGAACAGTTTTAAAGGGGACGCACAGTTTTCCACTTGGCTGTATCGCATTGCTCTTAATCAGGCGAAGGATCACTGGCGTCGCAAGCACCTCGATTGGGTTAGTATCGATGAATTATTGGAGCCCCTTATTGCTCCCTGTGCATTGCAGCAAGATGAATTGCGCTGTGATCTACAGCAGGCGATGGCAGCTATTAGTGCCGAGCAACAGATGGCGATTCAGCTCTGCCTTGAGCAAGGTTATTCCCACACGCAGGCCGCGCAACAGATGCAAATTCCCTTGGGTACTTTAAAAACCCACGTAGCGCGCGGAAAGCTCGCACTGCAAAAACAATTACTGCATTGGCGCGCGGCGGCCTAGCCCCGCGCTATGTGCGCAAACATCAAAAGGCACAGCATGAATATACCGTGGAATGATGAACAGCCAATCTACCGGCAGCTGCGCGAGCGGATTGTCAGTTTGATATTGGCGGGCACCTTTAAAGAGGGCGATGCACTGCCCTCGGTACGCCAAGTGGCGGGGGATTACCAAATAAATCACATTACCGTAAGCAAGGCTTATCAGGAGTTGGTGGATATGCAACTAGTAGAAGCGCGGCGCGGCATGGGTATGTATGTACTCAGCGGGGCACAAAATCGGCTACATATTATTGAAAAAGAAAAATTTTTATCTGTTGAATTGCCTGCATTGTTGGAGCGCATCAAGGATCTGGGCATAGGTGTTGATGAGTTGTGCGCCGCACTGCAGAAAACCAAATAGAAAATAACAAGCGCAACAAAGGAAAAACATATGACCGCTATCATAAGCGCAAAAAATGTCAGTAAAAAATTTGGTACTAAACTGGCGTTGAACAATATTAACTTCACCGTTCCTGAAGGTAGCGTACTCGGCTTAATCGGCCCCAATGGTGCGGGTAAAACTACCTTGCTTAAAGGCGTTTTAGGCTTGGCCGACGTTGAGGGTGATCTACAGGTGCTGGGCATGAATCCACACAAAGAGCGAGTTGCCTTGTTAGAACAGGTTTCATTTATCGCCGACACCGCAACCTTGCCGCGTTGGATGCGGGTAGAAAACTTGCTGGACTATGTGGCTGGTGTGCATGCGCGCTTTAATCGTGAAAAGTGCCGTGGCTTTTTGGCAAAAACAAATATCGACCCTAAAAGCAAAGTGAAAGAGCTGTCCAAAGGCATGGTCACGCAACTACACCTCGCTTTAATCATGGCGATTGACAGCAAGCTTTTGGTGTTGGATGAACCGACCTTGGGTTTAGATATTATCTATCGCAAGCAATTTTATGAATCTCTGCTCAATGATTATTACGATGAGAAAAAAACCATTGTCATCACCACCCATCAAATTGAGGAAATAGAAGGCGTATTGACCGATTTGATGTTTATCAATAAGGGAGAGATTGTCCTGGATGTGAGTATGGAGGCAATCTTGGATCAATTTGTTGAGTTGCAAGTGGATGCTGATAAAAAGGCAGAGGCGCTGGCCTTAGGGCCTATCCATATTCGCAATCGTTTAGGCGGGTGTAGCCTGATTTACGAAAATCCTGATCGCACAAAATTACAGACATTAGGGAAAATGTTAACGCCTAGCCTCGCTGATTTATTTGTGGCAAAAATACAACCGCAAACGGCACAGGCCGCTAAAGACACCCAAGGTGAGTGAGTTGACTATGAACAGTAAAAAAATTATTGCGCAAATAAAGCGCGAGTATTGGGAAAATAAAATTGGTTTTGTTTATGTTCCACTAATAATTACCGCTCTCTTTATGTTGGCCTTTATATTTACCGTAAGTTACGGCCTAAGTGACGCCGGAGTGCCACCTTTGAGTGAGGTGGGTGCCCAATGTTTTGGTGTTTCATGCGAGGAGAATCTAGAAAAATTTAGCAGCTATGTTGCTAATACCCCAGAGGGGTTTGACAATATTATACTTGCCATAATGTACACCAATTGTATTTTGGTCAGTGCGGCCTTAGCGTTGGTGCTTATTGCCTTCTTGCACCGCTGCTTATTTGATGATCGTAAAGAGCGCGACATACTGTTTTGGCGCTCATTGCCCGTTAGTGAAACCACTAATGTATTAGTTAAACTGGGTGTGGTGGTTATAGGTGCTCCGCTCATCATTTTAATTACCAATATTATATCGAGTCTGCTTTTAATTATATTGGGGGTCGCAGTGTCGGCGACTCAGGGAATTGCCGTGGGTTATCTAACTAGTTCACTCTGGAATGGAGGGCATCTGAGCGTTCCTTTTATTGTTTTTTATGAAAACATTTACTGGATGCTACTGTTGTTACCAGTGCTTGGTTTCTTTCTTATGGCATCCGCATTTGCTAAACGTTCGCCCTTTATAACTGCATCACTGGTGCCTATGCTACTGCTGTTGGCCGACTACTTACTCAATAAATACATGGGGTTTTCGCTAGGTATTACTCACTTTATGAGCGGTTATTTTGCCATTCTCTTGGAGGCAAAAAATGCCATAGTGGTCGGGCAGTTATTGAAAGTAAATGATGCCATGCTGCAGGATTTATTGATGTTAATATTAATCGGTGGTGTTTTTGTCACAGCGGCTATTTGGCTGCGCAATAACCGTTACGAAATTTAGCTGCGTGAGTGCTGGCTAGAATGCAGTGATTTTTAAGGATGATCGAAAATATCAAAAAAAAGGGTACTCAAATTAGCCAGTAATAAGTTTGGGCGCGAGCACAGGGGGGCGTGTGTATAGTCTGAGGCCGCTAAACGTTATTCGTGTTGTTAAAGAGAAGGAGGCAATAATGGTTGGGCGGTTTTTTGTGCATGATGCTATCTGTGTGCTGCTCATTACATGTGTAATGAGCTTTTCATTTGGTGCTATGGCGGACGGATTAGCCGACTTTCGCAATAGCTTAACGCAGTTGCAGTCTACGGCACCTATTGCACTGAATGCACAGTTTAAACTATTTGGTCGCAGCGGTGAGAGCGATGAATTAATTGAGCGCGAAGGTTTGATCAATTTACGCTTAGAGGATGGGGCGAATGGCTTGCGCGCTGTTTACTCTCCTGCATTAATTGCACAGCTACATGCCGAGGAATTGGCAAAAATTGACAATGAGAATGTAAAAAACTCAGCGCTGAATGCCGTCGGGCAGTTTCAATATTGGGAGTGGCGCGAACTATTGTACCCTGCCGCACAAATGGAGCTGATGTTGGGGCGTTATAACTTTGTTGGCGAAAAAAGGGTTGAGTTAAATGGTGTTTCAGTCAGGTTACTTACCTTTAGTCTGTCGAAAGAAAAGATAGACAGAGATTTTCGTAAATACGTACGCAAATACAAAAATCGCTTTCAAGTGTGGATTGATGAAAAAGGGGTGCCCCTTGCCAGCCAGTTTTTTGAAAAAGGTTCAGGGCGAATATTTATTGTCATTGGTTTTAACTTCAAGACTGAAGTTAAAACCAAATATCAACAGCTGGGTAGACGTTTGATTGCGGCAAAGCGCGAAGTGAAAGATGAAAGTTCAGGCGCGACTATGCAGCGTCAGCGACATTTTGTTGCAACCTTAAGTTCTGATTTGTCACCTTTACCGGGAACCCCCAATTACCATTGAAGTCCTATTGATCGGTGGCAGCTTCGAAGGCAGTACTTTACGGTTAAATCCCCCTGAACTTGTTGTTGCACCTGGTGTGCATAGCGCCGTGCGAGCGGTTCCAAAGTCTGCTAGGCTTGCGCGCTAACTCTATAGAACTCACTCAAAGGAACTACGCTATGTTAAAGCGCTACTCGGCTTATGCCTTCAGTTTTCTGTTGCTAGGCGGAATTGGTTTGGTGAGCTGTGAATCTACCAACAGCACTAAACCTACCGCCCAAAACCTTGAACAAGTCACTATCGTTAAAAGCCCTAACGACGATCGCCAATATTCGGCCCTTATGTTGCCTAATGGCTTGCAGGTGGTATTGGTGTCTGATCCCAGCTTGGAAAATTCAGCGGCTTCTATAGCCGTTGGGGTAGGCAGCGCCCATAATCCGCCCGAGCAGCTGGGGCTGGCTCACTATTTAGAACACATGCTGTTTTTGGGGACAGATAAATACCCAGAGCCCGATGGTTTTATGAAATACACCGCGGCCAATGGCGGTATGACCAACGCCTACACCGCCTACGACAAGACTAACTATTTATTTCAAATAAATGCGGGCAAGTTTGATGAGGCGCTCGATCGTTTCAGTGATTACTTTAAAAGCCCCACGTTTGACCCGCACTTTAGCGATAAAGAACGCAACGCCGTAAACAACGAATGGTCGCTGCAAAAAGCCCAGGATGGTTGGAATCTTTTCGCGCTGCAAGGCTTTACCGCAAATCCAAAAAACCCCAGTTCAAAATTCAATATAGGTAATTTAGATACGCTGCAAGATAAGCCCAGCTCTAATTTGCAGGAAGCGCTGAAGCATTTTTATGATCGCTACTATTCCGCTAACATCATGAAGTTGACCCTAGTGGGCAAACAATCATTACCCGAGCTGAAAGCGCTCGCGGAAAAACATTTCGCCAGTATTCCCAACAAAGAAGTTGTTGTGCCTGAAATTATCGCGCCAGGTTTAACCAAGGCGGAAATGGGTAAGTCAATTCACTATAAGCCAATGAAAGATGTAAAGCTGCTCTATGTGGATTACCCCGTAAAGTCTAATAAGAGTGAATGGCGATTAAAGCCCAATGAATATGTGCGTAATCTTTTGACGTCAGAGGAACCGGGTACTCTCGGTGAACAGCTGCGTGCGAAAGGCCTAGTGAAAATGGTGACGGCCTATATAGACGCAGAAGGCTACGGCCCTGATGGTGTCTTACGGGTACAGGCAGAATTGACCGATAAGGGTTTGCAGCAGCAAGATGATGTTATAGCCGCAATTTTTTCCTATGTTGATTTAATTAAGCGCGAGGGACTTAACCCTAATTATTATCGCGAACTGCAAGCTATGCGTAGCAAAGATTTTGTCAATGCGGCTAAGCCGGAGCCGCTGGATCAAGCGGTAGAGTTAACCGAAGCGCAATTCGATTTACCTGTAGCGAACTTGCTCAATGCGAGCTACATCTATGATCGCTACGATGCTAAATCAATAAAAAAATTACTCGCGCAATTAGATGAGCGTAAAGCGCGTATTTGGTATGTGAACCCTATGGAGCAGGTAGATACACCGGTGCCTTTTTTTGATGGAAGCTATGCACTGCGCACTATCAGTAAGGCAGACTATGCCCGTTGGGATAAGCTCCAAGCCCAACAACAATTTAATTTACCCCCACTCAATGATTTGTTTACAGATGAGCCAGCGCCAATTGTTGATAACAAATACTTAAAGCCACATCAGGTGCTGAGCCAAGCGGGTGTCGAAGCCTACTTGACCCACTCCGAGTTCTATCGCGAAGACAAAGGGCAGTTGGGTGTGCAAATCAATGTGGACTTCGCTCGTTCAGCCCCTAAGCAAATTGTGCTATCGCACGTAGTAAATAGTATTTATGGCAAGCAGACTATGACCCTGTCGGATCGCGCTTCACGCGCCTCCCTAGGTGTTACTACAACGGTGATGGATGCAAACTCTCAAGGCTTATTTATTTCGGGCTATACCAGTAAACACGAGTTGCTATTAGAAAAAATGCTCAATGCTTTCGTGTCCTTGGATATCAATGAAAAAGTGTTTCATGAGGCTTTGGATAGCTACCAACAAGATATCGCCAATAAAAATAAAAACCATGTGTTTCGTCAGCTTTATGGGCACACCGGGCGTTTAACAAGCAAGGTGCAATATCAAGATGATGAGCTTTTAGCCGCTGCGGCAAAAATTACTCTTGCAGATGTTAAGGCCTATCACGCTGCTATTAAGGCGAATCCATTGTTGCGTATTTTTGCTGTAGGCAACTATACCGAAGAGCAAGTAAAAACCATGGCGCTTGCCGCCGCCGCCATATTGCCCGGCACACGCATGCCCGTCACGCGTGCGCTTAATGGTTACAGCACACCAAAGTCTAACCAAGTTGTAGGCTTTAGTGAGTCAGTAGACTTGGCCGACAGCGCGGTATTGCAAGCTTGGTTTAGTGACAAGAAATCTGACGATGAGCAGGCGCAATTGGCAGTGTTAAATGCGCTGTTTGGCAATGCATTTTTTATGCAGTTGCGCACTCACGAGCAGCTCGGTTATGTCGTTACCAGTTTCAACTACGCAGTGGATGATGTTCCTGGCTTTATTATGCTAGTGCAAAGCTCGAATACCGATTTGCCCGGTATAAAAGCTCGAATGGATAAATTCCGTATGGACTATCTCGCACTACTAAAAGCAACTGATGCGGCCGAAGTTGAACAAGCTAAACAATCTCTCATTGCCAACATATTGCAAAAACCGACAGATTTTTATGCAGAAGCGGGGCGCTACACCAGTGAATTTTGGAATGGAAAGTACGCCTTTGATGATCGCGATCGATACTTAGCTGCCTTGCAAAAAGTGACGAAAGAAGATTTGGTGCGAATATATGAGCAACTATTGCTCAACAAAAATAGCGGAAAAATGCTTTTGCAATTGCGTGGCACCAATTTTAAAGACAAACCTTTTGCAAAGTAGTTGCTTTGGTTGCTTGTTGGCTTAATACCTTAATCCTCCTTGCCGCGAGGGGGATTATTCTATAAAGGAGATAGTAATGAAACATACATTATTGGGTGCGTGGAATGACAATAAAGTTTTTATTATTGGCATTGCGTTAATGTTTGTGTTTCGCAGTGCATTCGCTGACTGGAATGAAGTTCCTACAGGGTCAATGAAACCCACAATTCTTGAAGGCGATAGAATACTGGTGAATAAAATGGCCTACGATCTACGCGTACCATTTACCCATATCTCTTTGTATAAAAGAGCAGACCCTGAACGCGGCGATATCATAGTGTTTGATTCAAAAGTGTCGGATAAGCGTTTGGTTAAGCGTGTTATTGGGCTCCCTGGTGATAGCGTAGCCTTGGAGAATAATGTTCTATCGATTAATGGCACTTTGCTAAATTATAAAGTGTTGGGTGCTACTGCGATGGAAGTTGATAAATTAGAAAATCTCTTGGTTGTAGAGCATAGCGTAAGGCTCAATAAAGCCGGCTCTCGTTTGTCGAGTTTTGGTGCTGTAACAGTGCCTGCTGGATTTTATTTGGCGATGGGTGACAACAGAGATATCAGCGCGGATTCCCGTGTGATCGGCTTTGTGCCGCGCGATGAGCTGGTGGGTAGATCGAGAAGTGTCGTTATGTCTTTCAATTACGATAATTATTACATCCCTCGTGCAGATAGGTTTTTTCATCAGCTTTGATATTTACTGTAAGGCGCGCGATAAGCTTTAGCTTTATAAAATGGATAATCACCGCGCGATCATATTAGGAGAAGACTATGCGTAGTTATGTGTTGGCCTTAGCGGTGTTAAGTTTGTCTGGTTGTAAGTATGATTTTGATACGGGTTCATCTGCTTTCACCACTGGCTTTGGAAAACATATTCAGCTCAGCTGTCTTCTCGATAATATGAATGCACTGCCTGAATATAGCCTTGTGGAAAAATCGAGTACAGAGTATCTGTTGGACAAGCCGGGTGTATTACTATCGCTTGATATTGAGCTAACTGGAAACGAGGTGACTAGCTATACGTTTAAATCAAAAATGGAGAAGAGCAAAGATGGCTATATCCATAATGATGTGCATGGATTTTTGATGAAGGGTTGTGAGCATTAGATAATCGCTAATGGGATGGGGCTAAGCGTTTTCTATACTTGTAGGTTCTGTAGATTAAGACGGGTATAGCTTGTTAGTAAAATAATGAATAGAAGGTAATCCTATGAAGTTAGTAATGATCGTTCTGGCTGTATTTATTTCTTGCGGTGCTCTCGCTGAGCCTGAAATCAAAGGTAGCCCTGAGGATGTAAGAAGTATTATCTATCCCCGCGATAACCTAGTCACTATAAATGAGTCTGCAGAGGAGACTGCCTATTCTGATACCGCTATTGTGACCCTGTTGGTGGAGACAGAGTCAAAACTTTTGTCCGAGTCTATGAAGCGAAACTCAGAGATACGCGCCGCTATAGTGCAGAAAATTATTGCCTTCGGTATTAGCCCTGCGAGTATAAAAAATTCGAAGTTTTCATCCTCTCCTCAATATGGCTGGTTTGGTAAAAAAGTAGATACCTTTAAAGTGGTTAATCGAATCTCGATTAAAATCGCGGAGGAGCCGCAATTGCAGTATTTGTCAGAAGTGTCTGATAGCTATCCAGAATCCTCTATTTCTAGCACTGTATTTGAACACTCCAAAAAAGATGAGTATCAACAGAAAGTCAAGGAAAAGGCGCTGGCCAAGGTAATGGAGCGCAAAGTGTTTTATGAAAAATCCCTAGGAGTAAAGTTGATGGCACAGTCGTTCGTTGAAAAAGTCAATGCCATTCAAGCTACTGAAGGTGCCGGTGATGTGGAGGAGATTATAGTTACAGGTATACGCGCTGGCGGCAGTGGCGGATACAAAAAACAATATGCGCCAGAAGTTCAAACACCGGAAAACTCCTTTGATGAAATAAAATACTCCTCCTCGGTAGCTGTTGAGTTTAAGGTGTTGCAGTAGTCAATAGCTGGTCGCCAGCAAGATGGTTGATGGGGGCTTTGTCAAGATAAAATCTATGTGAAAATATTATGAATACAAATCTAGCTAAAGGATTCTTGTTTGCCTCAATGTTTGTTTTTTCCGCATGGGCTTGTGCTGATAGAGACACCCTGTATGTTGACAGGGGGGCACTCTTTACCGCGGCGAATGAGCCACTGGTTATGCGCGGCTTTAATGAGATGTTCGTTTGGTCTAAGGATAAAACTGGTAAGCATTTACTTTCTGAAATAAGTAAAACAGGTGCTAATACGGTGCGTTTGGTTTGGGATAAAAACACAGCCAAAGCAGACCTTATAACCCTTATTGACAACACGCTTGTACAAAAAATGGTGGCGATACCTGAGTGCCATAGCGCTACCGGAAAGTGGGGGCGTGCATTAAAGGCCTGTATCGATTTTTGGCATGATCCTCAGCTTATTGCGGCTATAGAGCGCAATCGTCAGTGGACTATTGTAAATATAGCTAATGAGGCGGGCGACCAAAACATCAGTGACGAAGATTTTTTCACTACCTATCAAGCGGCAATTAAATCGTTGCGCACCTGGGGCTACACAGTGCCTCTGATGATCGATGCATCACTTTGGGGCCAAAATCTGGATCAGCTGTTGCGTGTTGGGCCTAGATTATTAAAAGAAGACCCTTTGGCTAATATTATTTTTTCTGTGCACTCCTATTGGCCTGCGGCTGTGTCAATTGAGAATTATGAAAAAGTTGCTCAAAAAGCCAAGGCGCTAGGTATTACAATGATTGTGGGGGAAGGCCCTTCAGTCACTCGCGTTGGTCAGTGTGATCTAGAGCAGCCTTTACCCTATTTAGAGGGCATGAAAATATTACATGAACATAACGTTGGTTGGCTTAATTGGTCTTGGGGCGGCATGAAAAATGGCGATTGCGATAACTTCCGCTATTTTGATATCACTCAGGCTGGCAGCTTTGGGCTCTGGACCCACACGCCTGGGGCGAATATTGTTGCGCTAAGTCCTTACAGTGTTATGCAAACATCTGAGCGACCTTCCTCTTTTTATACCGACGGTGTGGTGAAAGTTTCAGGTGTGTATCTCTACAGTGAAAAACGTGAATTGACCGTGGGTGAAGTACAAAGCTTTAAGGTGCTCGTTGCACCGTTAAATGCGGCAAACAAAAATTATTTATTAACTCTTGATGGCGACACGGCGAGCATCAAAATCGATGAGAAAAATTCACGGCTCATTGCGATAAAAGCAGGTGCAGTAAAGCTCAAGGTAACAACACAAGACCAAGGCTTGCAGTGGATGCTTGATTTGAGGGTTAAATAACGCTGTATTTATTGATAATCAAAAAACTTTTTATGCTCTTTGCCTGCGCTGAGAGCATTAATTTTATTAGGGTGTTTAAAATTCTTCCAGCCGTCCACTTGTTTGCCGATATTGAAGTGGGGGAAATCGTTCTCTACATCGCCTCCTATGGTGTCACACCCTGTTAAGGTTAAAAAATCTGCGAGCTTGCGTAGGCTTCTTGCCTGACTAATATCCAATTCAAGTAAATCATTTCTATTCGAGAAATAATCCATAACGCTCAACTGATGTGTTCTATAGCAATTGATAAGGTGCTCTTCATCCAGTGGGTTTAAACAGCTGTCTAGTTGAAATGTCTGTTTAAGGCTGCGTTTGAGCACGGGGTGGAGATAGCCTATTTTTTCATTTAACTGTGGCAGCATTTTTTTGAGCAGGCGCTGCATAGAGGGCGCCCAAATCTCTGGTGTTCTATGCAGGTAAACAAACCTAGAGCCGGGGAATAGTTTATCTAGCTGCGCATAGTCACTAAAGCAGGGCGCGTCAGCGATGGCGTCAGCGAGCTCAAAGGCGCGCTTGGTATAGGCGGTGTGCGCAACCTTGAGGCCAAGTTGTAGCAGGGCCACACTGATACTGGTAGTGCCCGTGCGCGGTAGGCCAATAATGAAAACTTTGTTCATAGGGTAGAATTAACGGCTCGTTGTTAGAGAATTAGGTTATTTTTACGGGCGAGTAAATTTGTCACAGTTGGTCGAATGCATCGCTGGCGCCTGTTAGCGATGCTTATTAAGCCCCTTTACCCCCTAAACCGCAAATATGTGTAAGTGGGCTTCGCTATTTTTCTGTGAGCCGCCACAATAGCTCTACGATTATTTAAATGAATTAATGAGATGGACGCGTTATGAAGCAGTGGATTGGGCGTGTGCCCGTTATTTTAGTGGTATTGGTTATTGGCTTGGTGCTTATAGCGGTGACCATTTTGTTCAAGCCTGTTCCCAAGCTGCGCGCTGCTAAGGTTCCTTCACTTCCGCGCGTAGAGGTGGTGTTGGCAGAGCCTAGTACCATGGCAGTGAATGTGGCGGCGCAAGGCACCTTAGAGCCGCGCCGCCAAATTGATTTGGTCGCTCAGGTATCGGGCGTGATTACGGAGGTCGCCCCAGAGTTTATTAGCGGCGGTTTTTTTGCACAGGGTAATACCATCGTGCAAATAGACCCGCGCGACTATCAGGTGGTATTAGCGCGCGCTAACGCTGCGCTCAAACAGGCGGAGCAACAGCTTGCAACCGAGCGCGGTATGGTTCGCCAAGCAAAGCGTCAATGGCGCGATCTGGGCGATGCTGCGGCCAATCAGTTGTCGCTGCGTAAACCGCAATTGGCTGCTGCTGAGGCGCATTTGGCCGCCGCTCAGGCGGAGCGCGACCAAGCCCAATTAAATTTGGAGCGCACGCGTATTCGCTTGCCATTTAATGGTCGTATTAAAAATACTTGGGTGGATCTCGGGCAGTTCGTCGGCATGGGCGCAAAAATTGCGACGGTCTATGACGATGCGGTTGCGCTGGTGCGTCTATCGCTTACGGATCAACAAGCGGCGTTAATCGATTTGCCACTGACTGGACGCACCGATAAAGATAAGAGCCAATGGCCAGTGGTAGATCTGCGTGGCATGGTGGCGGGTGTTGAGCATGAATGGCGTGGCCAGATTACTCACACAGAAGCGAGCCTTGATCCGCAATCGCGCATGTACTACGCCGTAGTAGAAATTGCCCAGCCATTTTCTGCCAAAGATACGTCACCCATGATGATGGGTATGTATTTAAACGCAGAGATTCACGGTAAACCCTTACCGCAGGTGACGCGCTTACCGAAAAGCGCGCTCTTTCGTCGCGATAAAATTTATAGCCTTAATGCTGAGCAACAAGTGCAAGAAAAAACGGTAAAAATATTGCGCTTAGATGAAGACTGGGTGTGGATACAGGCAGACATAGCGCAGGGCGAGGCCATAGTCCTTACGCGTCAGGGCTATCTCAACCCGGGGGCAAAAGTTGCGATTGATACGGACCGAAAAAGTGCAGCAGCTTCAAGTCAGGCTGCACTTGAGGCATCTGAAAAAAGCACAAGCGATGCGCGCGTTAATGCGGCGGCCACTAACGCTATTGTTGTATCAACAAAGAAATCCCATGAAAAAGGAGCTGCTGAATGAATCGCCTTATTCAGTGGTTTGTCGAAAATAGGGTGGCCGCTAATTTACTCATGGTGCTCATTTTTGTGGGCTGTTTTTTTAGTTTTTCTAATTTAAGCAAAGAAGTATTCCCCGTTGTTGCGCGCAATTTTATTGAAGTGCAAATGAACTACCCTGGTGCTGGCCCTGCAGAAGTTGAGCAGCAATTGGCAATTCGAATCGAGGAATCGATTGCCGACTTAGAAGGTATTTATGCGATTAGCTCTAAATCCCGTCAGGGCTTTGTCGTAGTCAGTATTGAGGTGGCCAAGGGTTATGATCCGCAACAAATTTTGGGTGATGTAAAAACTCGCGTTGATGCTATCAATACTTTTCCGGGCAATGTAGAGCGCCCTGTCGTGCGGCGGCAAATGGGGCGCAGTCAACTTATGAGCATAGCGCTCTATGGTGATGTAGATGAAGCCGCGTTAAAAGAAACCGGTATGCGCATTCGCAATGAGCTGGCGCTGCTGCCCGGTATCTCGCAGGTGCAACTCAACGGTACGCGCCCTTATGAAATGGGTATAGAAATTTCGGAAGAAAACCTGCGTCGCTACCAACTAACCTTTGATCAAGTCGCGCAGGCAATTCGTCAAAGTTCATTAGACTTACCCGCCGGTACTATTCGCACCCGCGATGGCGATATTCAAATTCAAACCCGCAGCCAAGCAGATAGTGCCGACGAGTTTGGCCGCATTCCGGTGATTACCCGTGCCGATGGCAGCAAGCTTTTATTGCGCGATATAGCCGAGATTGACGACGGCTTTTCCGATTGGACCTTAGTCGCCCAATACAACGGCAAACGCGCCGTGTTTTTAGAGTTGTCTATTTCAGAAGACCCGGACATTCTCGCCGCTGCGCGCGCTGTGAGTGACTATATCGACAACATTAAACCTATATTACCGGCGGGTATTGAAATAGATATTTGGCGCGATATGTCCAAGCTCTTTGGTGCGCGTTTAAATTTATTGGCCAGCAATGCTTTTGGCGGTTTGATATTGGTGTTTGTAGTGCTCATGTTATTTTTGCGTCCGCTCATTGCCATCTGGGTATGTGTGGGCATTGCTACTGCCTTCGCGGGTGCAATTTGGATGCTGCCCTATTTGGGCGTCAGCATTAATATGGTGTCACTCTTTGCATTTCTATTGGTGTTGGGGATTGTGGTGGACGATGCCATCATCGTTGGTGAAAGTATTTATACGCGGCAGCAACACGGTCTTAAGGGCTCAGCCAGTGCTGCCAGCGGTGCCAAACTGGTGAGTGCACCGGTATTCTTCTCGGTAGCTAGCACCATGATCTTTTTTATGCCGATGCTCGATGTACCTGGCGCTATGGGGCCAGTAGCTGCACCTATCGCTGTAGTTGTAATCCTCTGTTTGATTTTTTCCCTTATAGAGTCGCTGTTAATTTTGCCGTCGCATTTGGCACACATGAAGCCGGAGCGAGAGCCGCGCAACATTGCCCTTAAAAAATTATCGGTCCTGCGCCATAAAGTGGCGGCAGGTTTGGATTATTTTGCCAGTGCACTCTACCAACCTTTTTTGGCAAAGCTTCTACGGCATAAGGGTGCAACTATTCTTGGTTTTGTCATGGCCTTTGCGCTCTCGTTAACACTCTTTAGTACAGGCTGGCTTAAAAGTAGTTTTATGCCGCAAGTGCCAGGCGACTCGGTAGAGGCACGCCTAACCTTGCCTGAAGGCAGTTCATTTGATGAAACGCAGCGCATTATGCGCAAGGTGCAAGATGCCGCCTTAGCGCTGCGCGACGATAAAACACTGCAAGACATTAATGGCGGTGAATTTGTTCGCGGCATTCAAACTTGGGCCAATGGTGTCAATATTTATATGGCGGTCGCCTTGCAAGATGCTGAGTTGCGCAAGGTTGGTGTGGACGCCGTTACCAAGCGCTGGCGCGAGTTAATAGGTGAAGTACCCGAAGCAAAAGTATTTAGTTTGGATTTCACCATCAATGGCTCTAACGATGACATCAAATTAAATTTAAGTATCGACAGTAATTCCACAGAAGACCAGCAAGCTATTGCTGATGAAGTCACCGCAGCCTTAGCGCTCTATCCCAGCGTATACAATGTCAAAACTAGTCTTGAGGCATCGCGTCCCGAAATTGAATTGCGCTTAAAGCCCAACGCTGAAATGCTCAATATAAATTTAAATCAAATCGCGCGTCAGGTACGCCAAGCATTTTATGGCGAAGAGGCGCAGCGTATTCCTCGCGGTAGTGAAGATGTACGTGTTTTGGTGCGCTACCCGCAAGCAGCGCGCGAGTCACTACAGCAGATAAATCACATGCGTGTACGTACCGCTGAAGGGGTGGAGATTCCTCTTCTGGAAGTGGCTGAGGTGGTATTTGTCCCCGGATATACGGTGATCAATAGGCGTGACCGCAAGCGCAACATCAGTGTAACAGCACGTGTGACCACAGAGGGTGATGCGCAAGCCATCGTCAAGGCGATGAAGGCGCAACACTACCAAGACTGGCAGCGGCGCTATGCAGGTTTTGGGTTGCAGCCCGACGGCAATATGCGCGATCAGGCGGATTTTCAAACAGCTATGTTGCAAAGCTTTTTATTGGCGCTCTTTGTTATCTACATCATGATGGCGGTAGCCTTTCGCTCCTACTCCCAGCCTTTAATTATTTTAACAGCAGTGCCTTTTGGGTTTATGGGGGCTGTTATCGGCCATATGCTGATGGGGCGCGAAATCAGCATGCTCTCTATGCTTGGCTTTATCGCCTGCGCCGGCGTTGTGGTGAATGACAATTTGGTGCTCTTGGATCGTATTAAACAATTGCGACAGCAGGGGGAGGCCGTTTATGATGCCGTTGTGCAAGCAGGGCGCGACAGATTTCGCGCGATCTTGCTCACCTCACTCACGACGTTTATAGGGCTAGTGCCGATTATGATGGAGCAGAGTGTGCAGGCGCGCTTTCTTATCCCCATGGTTATTTCACTTGCATTTGGGGTGCTCTTTGCCACGTTGGTCACGCTAATATTGGTGCCCTGCCTGTTCTTGTCGGGAGATGAGCTAGGGGCCAAGCTCAAAAAAATATTACCTAATGGAGATCTAGAGGAAAATTAAATATGGAAATGGAATACCTTCAGTTAAGGAATAATGATGTTGTACCGGCGCTAGATCATTTGCGCCCATTCAAATGTGTACTGCTAATCGACAGTGATTTTTCGACCGCTTGGCAAAAGAAGATTAGTGAGCGATTGGTGAAATCGGGCTGCTATTATCTGATGCCCTGGGGTAAAAATGCCAGTTCATGGAATGATGCGATAGATAGTGCGCTACTGGCCCAGTTTAATTATCAAACCATTCCGGCAGAGTCATCGATCATGACCTCTTGGTATGATTATGGCTCAACCATGGATTTATTTGCATTTTGTAAAGGCATGGCGAAACATGAAGTGCAGCAGTTGGATAACACCTTAGTGTTGCACATATCCGAAACAGATAGAGCTGAGTCAATTCTGCGCAACTACTGCGCAGCGGGAAGTCTTCATGTTGGAGGCAAAGCTACGCTAAGAGAGCGGGCGTTAGCTTGGGGCTAGTTAATCTGTTGTGAATGCAACCTAACTTTCTACAAATGCAACACCGAGAGGCCGTGCGATAAAACGCACGGCCTTATTCATTGTGAAATTCAATTCATTTATATAAAGAGATTTTTATGACCGACACTAACGATGAAACAATCTTTTGGGATCAGGTAGATGCTTTTATTCAGCAGGCCAATGATGCTTGCGACAATACAGATTCCGGCATAGTAGGTGCTGCGCTGCTAAATGCATCTGCGCGCTTCAATGCCTTTGTGGTCGCCTCCAGCTCGCTGGACCGCATTGAGTTTGCAGCAGACATAGATGAGACTCTGAATTATTTGACAGGTCGCTATCGGGATTTTCTGCGCGAGCACTTGGAAGACTACCGCGATAATTATAAAACGTTGATTCGTGCAGATGAAGATGTTACTGGCGAGTAATAATTGGCAGTGCTTTCGCTGCGATTCCCATATTTATATTTGATGCATGCCATCATATATTTTTACGCTTGCTCAACTGATTAATATAAAAAGGCCCATATGAAATATTGGCTGTATATTACGTCATACATCTACTGGCTGTTGATGCTAGTGTTTATATTTATAGCAGTAAATATGTCCATATTGCTATATGTCGGCGACATAGGCACGCATGGTAGTACGCCAGAGCCTCGAGATATCTTTGACACGGCGAAGCTTCTTGGTGAGAGTGTAATAATGGTATTGATGTCTGGATTGTGTTATTTCGCAGGGAGGCAGATGTTGTATCCACAAATCATAGTGAATATTGGGCTTTTATTTGTTCTTTTTCAAATTAATGCGTTTTCCTGGCTCTATTTAATTAGCATGGTATTACTGTTGCAAATAGCTGTATTGTTTTTTCGGATTTACGTAAAAAAATAGAAATTGGCACTCAGCCCATATGTTCTCCCCTCTTGCCATGCTCGCTGCTATTTTTAAGCTTC
The DNA here is from genome assembly GCF_057815475.1 of Cellvibrio sp. 25HG11W-0. Lineage (NCBI taxonomy): Bacteria > Pseudomonadati > Pseudomonadota > Gammaproteobacteria > Cellvibrionales > Cellvibrionaceae > Cellvibrio > Cellvibrio sp. 25HG11W-0. Next base: position 4,369,554 of record NZ_CM174230.1, on the reverse strand, counting down.
TGCAATTTCTTGAAAAAGCGCCCCAATATTGGGCGTGATGGTTGGGCGAAATTTCTACTATCTTTGTTGTATACCAATTTGGCGTATCAAAGAGATTGCGCACAATTTAGTTTGCATTATGTATCTGTACGTAGGATTCTTGCCCAAAAGCACCGCTTAGTTGCTGACGGCACATGCCTGCGTGAAACCTTGGGTTATAGGCGGTAATTGGCAGCGCTTCGTTAATGGTTTAGCTTGCAAGCGCGCTATGAGTCACTCTGATACCTTCGTATCAATAATAAATAGGCTTAAATGATATGGAAAAATTCGAAGCTCGTCAGTTTACGGCTCGATATAACAAGATAATGCTGTATACGTTTTTGGCGGTGTTATTAGTTTCCGCGCTGCTTATTAGTATCCAAACGATGAGCGAGACCAAATATGAAAATAATCAACTCGTAGAGCAGTTTAAAACGGAATCTATTGCAATAGACAACCTCATTGTGCGCGTTACGCTCTTGTTGGATGTAATGCAAAATAATGCGCAGGATTATTTTCTCAGCCCCAATTCCAAACCCAGTATTTATTTGAATGGCCTCTCTGCAATTGATGCTGATGAATACGGCTTGGATCATGTTCCACCGCCTTATGTAACTAAAGATGCGGGTAACTTGACTGGAAAAGGGAATGTAACAGCGCTCACTGAAAATGTAAAAAATGAAATAGAGATGGCATTTGGCCTTAATAGTGCGTTCAAGTCTACCCTTAGCAGCTTGCCTAATGCGGCTTGGGTGTATTACACCTCTAAAAACAATTTTATCAATATTTATCCTTGGGTGCCTTCGTCGGAGTTTAAGTTTACTGATCACCTCTACGAAAAAGAGTTTTATACGCTCGGTGGGCCAGAGGCTAACCCGAGTAGAGGTATATTTTGGACGGCGGTATATCTTGATGAGGCGGGCAAGGGCACTATGGTTACCGCAGCGAAGCCTATTTATCGCAACAATGAGTTTTTAGGCACAGTTGCAATTGATTTTACCCTGGAGGAATTGGGTAATTACGTTAAAGAGTTTAGGCCTGGATTAGGTGAGCTGGCAATTACCAATGCTGCAGGTCAACTCTTGGCTCATCCTCGTGTTCCGCTTTCCGATAGTTCTACTTTCAGTAGTGCTTTGCCGCAAGGCATAAGTGTCGAGGCGATTTCCCGTCCGTGCAGTGACCTTAATTTGGTTCAGCACAGTCAGGGTTATCAATCTATTTGTTATCAATTAAAAAATGCACCATGGCGTGTTGTATATGTAGAAAAGACGCAGTTTTTTATTAGCCGTATATTTTCATCTATAGGTACGGTATTTATTGTGTTGCTGACTTCCCTCGGCGTCTTATTGTATTTGATGAAAAAAATCACGTTCCGGGAGTTTATCTATCCAGCTGAATCCTTGGTGCAACATATTTCACGCCAGGGCGTTACTGAAAAGGCGGTAACCAGTAGTGTTGTGCCTGTAGCTTGGGTGCCTTGGTTTACTAAGATTAGCGAAACGTTTCAGCAGAATAAAAACCTTATCGATGAGATTAAACAAAAAAATACAGAATTAACGGATCTTAATATTTCGCTTGAGCGCTATATGCCTAAATTCATTTTAGTCGTGAGTGCAGAGCAGGGGTGTGGTGCTACCACGATCGGAAGTTATTTTGCGGGAAGTTTAGCGAAAAACAATAGCGATAAAAAAACAGTTTATATGGAGTACCCCGCTAATAGCCATATGAGCGCTGAGTTAGGCTATGAAAGCAGTGAGCGCGTTCACAAACATCCCAATGGCTTTGATATCTGGAATGATTTCGATCTTGGCGAGGTGCCAGAGGGGGCGGAGTCCTCTTTGTTAATGACAAAAATATTAAATCAATACGCGAATATTGTTATGAATGTTACGGTTAAGGGTGATCTTGATCACTTTATAGACGTGTATCTTGAACCCTTATTTCGCTATACAAAAGCCATAGTGGTCATGGCACCGAATGCCGACAGCTCGGGTGAAAAAACGGCGTCTGTAGTTAAAAGTATTCGGCGTCATGTTCATCAATATCAAACTACGCTCTATACTATTTTAAACAGAGTGGAGAAAAATACTAACCTTGAGATGAGTGTAGATTTTGATATTCCACATATCACCAATTTACCTGCATTCACCAAAACTGTATTTAAAATACCCGAGCCAGCAGTAAAGGTAATTAATGATATTGTTGAGCGTATAGAGCGTGTACATCAAATCTGTATATTCATTCCAACCACTATTAATATTGATCAGCCTTTTGACTCTTCTATTTATGTTGATAGAACTATGGTTTTTTTAGGCGAAAAATTTGGCGGAGCCACCTCTTCTCAGGCTAAGGGTGTGTGGAATAGCGATAACTCGGGCATTGTGAATGAAGTGGTTCATTTGGTGGTTTCCTATACCACCGAGGATGATCTAAATAAGTTCGCCAATGAGGTGATTGAATTTATAAAATTACTTAAAAAGGAGCTACAGCAGGAAGCCATGGCGCTCGAAATTAACAAGAAAATGATATTGGTGTAATTATGCGTATGATTGAGCGAGTGATTTTTTTAACCCTTACCCTGCTGCTCTCTTTTTCGGTGAAGGCAGAAGAGATTGACCTTACCCGTGAGAATCGTATCGAAATCCCGGTTGGGGTTTATGTTACATCCCTATATGCGCTCGATATTCTTGAAAAGAAATTTACCGTTACCGCATGGATTTGGTCAACCTACGACCCTGCGGTTCTGCCTGAAGATTATAAGTTCTACAATAAAATTGAAATCACCAATGCGCGCAGCTGGGAGATTATAGAGAATGAAAACTTCACCGTAAAAAATGATGATGGCACCTTGCATACCATGGCTAAGTTTACGGCAGAGATAAATCAAAACTGGGATATAAAATACTTTCCCTTCGATCAGCAGAAGGTAACCATTAATATTGAGAGCATTGAACTCGACTCAACGCAAATAACCTTTGTGCCTGATATGGCCAACAGCCTCGTCAGCGATGATTTAGATTTGTCTGGGTGGCATATTTCACCGATTCAAATTAGGAGTTTTGATTACAAATACCCCACCACCTTTGGACTAAAAAGTGGTGCAAAGGGCATATATCCAAGAATGTCTATTGTTATTCCCATTGAACGCTACGGGGATCGAATTTTTTGGACCTATTTCTTAGGCTTCTTTGTTTCTTACATCATTATCTGCATATTGTATTTTTTCAATGGAGAGATGATTGAGAGTCGTGTGGGTTTGATCATGACGGCGTTATTTGCTTGTGTAGGTAATAAATACACGATTGATTTAATGCTGCCATCCAACAATTTATTTACTCTGTCTGACTTGGTACAAGTTGCGTCATTCATTATTGTAGGTGTTGGGCTACTGAGCAGTGTCATGATTGTGTACTTGATGAAAAAGGGGGCTGAGGAAATTGCCTATAGAATCGATTTGCTCATTACTTTTGCGGTGCTTATTGGTTACCCAGCGGTTATTTTTTATGGCGTACTAATGGCGCCGCGCTAAAGTTACTGCGCTAGTTTGCTTAATGATCGCTTGTCCTTAATGTGAAACGCCCCTGCAGCCTATTGCATGTTATAGGACTCTAGGGGCGCAAAATTTCTCTGCTATTTTTTTTAGAACACGTCTATAAATTCAGTTTTACAATTAAACGCTTATTTCTTTTCGCCTTAGGCGCGCAATTACGGCGTGACTTCGCGCACTATTGTCATTTTTTCAATTTCGACGCGGCGATTTGGGCTTAAGCAGTTAATTAACGCCGCTTTATTTTTTTGCTCACAGCTTACAACCGGATCAGTTTCGCCGTGGCCTTCTGCGCGCAGGCGGTTTGATTCAATTCCTTTATTCATCAGATAGTTTTTTACCGCAAGTGCGCGGCGTTCAGACAATTTTTGATTGTAACTTTCGGAACCTAAGCGATCGGTGTAACCGACTATCACTATTTCATCGGGTGAGCCATCGCTTTTCAGTGCGCTTGCTATTTCATCGAGCTTTGCGTGTGGTAGACGTACCGCAGAGCTGTCAAAGCTAAATAGCTCATTGGCTGACAAGGTGTATTTTTCAATACGCGGCGCAGGTGCTGGCAGCGGAGCTGGTGCGGGAATCGGTTTTGGTTTTTGCACTACAGCGACGGGTGCTGGTGCTGCACCGAAACGATAACGCAAACCGATTGATACCAAGTCCACATCGCCTTTGTTGCCCACCGCATCATTAATGCGATAGCGCTCAGTTTCAACACGTAAAGCGAGCGCATCGGTAAAGGCGTATTGCACACCGGCGCCGAGTTTTAGGTTGGCCGCGCGTTCATCGGCGCGCGGGCTTAGCACATTCACGGCACCTGTTCCGCTAAATTGATCTTTTGCTTCAGCGTAGTTAACACCTAGGCGACCGAATGCAGAAAATTTGCTGCCGAGCGGAATAAAGCCCAGCACATCTACATTCATGCCGCGCAGTTTCATGCGGCCATCCAAAGTGCCTGCGGGCTGGGTGGTGGCACTGTAACTGAATTCGCCTAAGTCGAAATAGCCAGCTTCTAGGGCGACATAGCGATTAAATTGATAGCCGCCAAACAGTTTATAGCCGCTATCGCGGTCGTCATTTTCCAAGATGATTTCAGAGAACCCCCCCGCTAATAAATCGCGGGTAATTTGTTCATTGTCGATGTCGGCAGTGGACTGGCCAATATTGGCGCCCATATACCAGCCGGAATCATCTGCTTGAACGAGGGACGTGGTAACAGCAAGTGCCATTAACCCCAACATCCCTGATGCTTTAATAAATTTCATAGTCTATGCCTCGCAATTTTATGATGCCTAGGCGCCGGCAGTGCTAGGCACTTGCCGCCGCCATAGGCTGATCGATTAGGGGTTGGGTACATTGATGACGGTATTGACCATAGTCACAGAGGCATTGAGTGAGATGACTCGGCCATTAATGGTGACTACTGCAACATTGCCATCGGTCGAAATTGCCGCACCTGCTTGTGAGATCAGTGTTCCCACCATGGTTCCGCCGCCAGCGGCATTAATGGTTGCGGCGGTGCCGACTTGCCAAAATACGTTCTTCGCCTGAGCGCCATTTACCAGCAGAATACTTTGCGGGGCCGCAGCGCCAGGGCCGCCGACTCTTAAAGTGCTTGCCATTTGGAATACCCAGGTCGCGTTAGCATCGCCTTGGGCATCAAGGGTTAGGTCGCCGCCTTCAACCATAAAGGAACCGGCCGCGGCGGTATAAACGCCGGGTACCAACACCAAATTAGCGAGGTTACCCGCACCTTGGTCTGGTCCACCCGGTTGGGCAACGAGGGCGTTGTAGGCGGTAAGCGCATCGGCGCGTGCCGCTTCTGCTACCGCGGCGGTAACCGCAGTGCCTTCGGTGGGACACTCAACCGTGGGTGGCGGTGCCGAGGTGTAAATTTTACCGTTGACTGTGCCAGTGTTCAGCGGTGTTTCGGTGTAGGTGCAACCTATGCCGTTATCGTGAAAGCCAGTCACCATGGTCGATACGGCGGTGGTGCCTATATCGCCATTAATAATGGTCAGGGTGCCCTGATTAGTTGTGCCTGCCGAGCCGCCAAAAGTCCCGAAAGTGGCGATTGAGCCGAGCGGTATTAAAACCGACGGCATGGTTGAGCAGCTCACCGCGGTAAAATCCCAGCTGTAGTCAGCTGCTAGGGTGTTGGCGGGCAGGGCTAGGTCGGTAACGCCGGTGGCACCCGCTTTCAGAGTTGCGGTGTAAGTTGTGCCGGCAACCAAGTCATTGAGTGGATCAAAGCTGGCTATGCTGCCGGTTGCTGCATCAATCACGACTGCCGCAGCCAGCACTTGTGTCTTGGCAGCGTTAGCTTCGGCAAGCGAAAAGTTCGAAGCGTTAACGCTGTTTGGATCCAGCCTTGTACCCGATGGCACCATAAAGGTGGCGTTGATAAGTGCATCTGTGCAGACATTGCCCATATTGTCGGCGGGGTTAGTTTGGGTAACGGAGATATTTTTGGCGAGGGTTGCAGTGGCGGAGGTGGTAAAGGTCCACAGATAATTGCTCGCCGCAGGCAGTGCCGCTTGATTGCCTGCTAAGGCATTGCCCGCTAGGTCCGTCGCCCCGGTGCTAATTTGTGCGCTGTAAGTGGTATTTGCCATAAGCGCCATGCTTGGCGTAAACACCAGGGTTTTGGAGCCTAGGGCATAACTCAGGGTGCCGGTGGGATTGATACAGGGAGCAGCGCAGCTGAGGCTAAAATTAGCTGCTGAAATACTCGCCGGAGCCATATTTTCAGAGAACACGGCATTGATCGCCATATTGGTTGCTACATCGGTTGTGGCGCCGGAGGTGGCTGTCGCAGGTACAGTAAAACTCACACGGGGGCGAGTCGTATCGATTGTGTCTCCGGTCATAAATGTCCAGACAAAGGGTGCTGCCAAGGGCGCATTGGTCACCAAGCTCCGAATGCCGCTCAGAGTCGCGGTATAAGTTGTCATAGGCTCAAGCTGCAATCCCGCTGTAAGCTTAAAGGTGGCAACGCGATTACGTGAGTCGCGTGCAACTGTGCCAGTCGGGTTAATGCAGGGCAGTGCACAGGTCAGGGTAAAGCTTGCTGCGCCGGTAATAGGTGCTATAGCTTCGTTGAAGTCGGCGCTGATAATAGTGTTATTTGTTGGCACACCCGAACTATTCGCGCCGGGCGCAACCGCGGTTACTGTAACGTTGGTCGCCGCTGCGCCAGTCGTAAAATTCCAACTGTAGGGGCTTGGTAGCACTAAGCCAGTTGCAAGACTTTTAACGTCGCTGACGGTCACCGTGTATTGCGTCATTGCCATTAAATCGGCATTAGGTGTGAAGGTGACGACAGTATTAGTGCTATCCACACTTAATGTGCCCTGCGGATTCGTGCAGGGCGTCGCACAGCTCACAACAACACTATCCGCCACTGTCACCGCTTCATTAAAGGTAGCGGTAATCATTGGGCTGTAGACCAGAACATTGCTGGCAGCTCTAACAGGTGTCATATAGGTGACCGAAGGCGCCAGTGCCGCGCCGCCGCTTGATCCAAGTACATCACCCTTGCCGCCACAAGCGCTCAATAAAGTGATAGCGAAAAGTGGGATTATCCATTTAAGTCGCGTGCAGTAACTCTGTAAATTATTCATTGTTTGCCGTCCTGATTAAGATGTTTGCTGCTGAACCGACTCATGACGGTGTAGATAAAATTGTCGCTGAACGGGCTATTGGTGGGTAATAAGTAGGTAATCGGTGCTAAAAAAAATGGAAGGGCCGCATGCTGGGCGTGAGCAACGCGGTAATGGGCATATGTTACCGAGGGGATTCTTGTTGGTCTGTTCGCCGCCGCACCGAGTGGGTAATGTGGGCGAGTTGTAGGTTTAGGCCCCAAGCTCGAGCTACTTTCGCCTCTCAAGAAAAACCGTTAGAGTCGGCTCTTTAAGGCTCTGGTTTTTCAATCAACAATATCTTAATTAGAGTTACGCGAACGGGACTTGAATGGGCAATGCTGATTGCGGTGGGCAGGTATAGTTGAGTCTCATCGATATTTAGCTGTTTTATTTCACAAAAGTGTATTTGCGTTGCATTTTTTGGAATCGAGCAATGGTATTCCTGTCGACTGACAATAACGGCTATGCACGTAAGGAGTTAGGCATGAAGTTAGTCTTACTGTTGGCATTTTTGGCTGTTACCTTAAGTAGTTGCACAACACAGTATTCCTACATATTGGAAGAGGCTGTACTAGAGTTTCAGTTTTTAACGGAAGAAAACATTCCAGTAGAGAATATCCGCGCTTCCTGCTCAAGTGCCGGTGGAAAAGAGTACTTGAGTAAGGCATTGGCTGAAGACTTAAGTGAAGAGGGTAATACCTCTAATACAGAGGGGCTATTGGTGCTGCGCCACAAAAACTATCGAGATGGTGGGGCTGTTACCTCCTTCGGTGGTTTTGAGTGGGGGCAAACATCTGGGCCGGAAGTAATATGTCAGTTTTATAAGGGGGATAACTTTGTTCACAGTGTGAAAGTTGATTTTTTTAATAATTTCACGCGAGAAATAATACGCGTTAAAAATATGTAAGAGACACAGTGCTATGCCTTAAGTTGTATGAGCCAAGATTAACTTTTGGATTATGTGCAATAAAAAGTTTTGTAATTAGGTAAGAACTCGCTCAGCATTTACAACCCTAAAATTTTAGGAAATACGAGCTTTACCTTTAATTATTTTTTTGGAGTAAATGCCCATGTCAAAAATGATTTTTATTAATCTGCCAGTTACTAACCTATCCGCCTCAATGGATTTTTATAAAGCGCTTGGTTTTACCAACGAGCCAAAATTTACCGCTGCTACCGCTGCCTGCATGGTGTGGAGTGAAACAATACATGTCATGTTGCTCACTCACGAAAAATGGCGAACCTTCACCAGTCGCCCCATCCCGCCCACAGGTTCCAGCGAGGTTATGCTGGCCTTGTCATTTGATTCGCGTGAGGCTGTGGATGCCATAAATGAAGCAGCAACTGCACATGGCGGCATAGCCGACATCAATCCACCCCAAGACTTAGGTTTTATGTACAACCGCAATCTCGCCGACCTAGATGGTCATGTGTGGGAGGCATTTTGGATGGATGCGGCGGCAATGCCTAAAGATAGTTGAGGGGTTTTTTCGACGTAGGCTGGAAGGGTGCTAGGCTCTTACAGCTGTCTTTTTTTAGCGTTATTGGTGCCGCCAATTCCTCACCTTCTCCATATACAAATACACCACTGGCGTTGTGAACAGTGTAAGAAATTGGCTTACGGCTAGGCCGCCGATGATGGTGATGCCGAGTGGGGTGCGCAGTTCGGAGCCTTCGTGAAAGCCCATGATTAGGGGCACGGCGCCGAGTAGCCCAGCGAGGTTGGTCATCATGATGGGGCGCAGGCGCAGCAGTGCGGCTTGGTAGATGGAGTCGCGCGATGAGAGGCCTTCGCGGCGTTCTAGTTCGAGTGCAAAGTCGATCATCAATATCGCATTCTTCATGACGATGCCGATCAGCAAAAATAAGCCGAGCATGGCGATTAAGCTGAAGGGCGTATCGCTTAGGCGCAGTGCCAACAGCGCGCCGATTCCCGCCGAGGGCAGGGTGGATAAAATCGTGAGCGGGTGGATGGTGCTCTCATACAAAATCCCTAAAATTAAATAAACCGCGAGCAGCACGCAGGCGATGAGTACGGCTGGGTCTTGCGCCATGCCGGGGGTGCTTGGCCCCCAGCCGGGGCGAGTGCTGCCGGCGGGTGCCATATAGACTTCTTTGGGTACCAATAGCTCGCCGACTTTGGCTTCTATGGCGAGGCGCGCCTGCTCATCGGTGAAGCCTTCGGCGACGCCATAACCAATACTTTCGGAGACAAATTGGTTGCTGCGCCGCACGCGGTCTTCGGCTAGGCCATAGGTAAAGCTGGAGAAGGTTGAGAGCGGCACGCGCGCGCCGCTGCGAGTGATGACTTGTATTTGGTCGAGTACTTGCGGGCTGGCGGTGTAGCCGGGGGCGAGTTCCATGACCACGCGATACTGATTCATTTGGTCGTACATGGTGGCGACTTGGCGCTGGGAAAACGAGTTGTTGAGCAGGGTGGCGACGGTAGCCATGTCTACCCCTAAGCGCTGGGCGGCGGTGCGGTCGATATTGAGTACCACTTGGCGCGTGCCTTCATCGCGCACGCCGTCGATGCTGGTGAGTTCGGGCATGGTTTGCATGGCGCGAGTGATTTTGGCGGCCCAAGTGTGCAACAGCGGCAGGTTGTCGGAGAGCAGCATGAGTTCTTGATCGCTGCGACTAAAGGGCGAGCTGAGGCGAATGTCTTGATCGGAGCCGACCATGAGCATGGCGCCGGGAATACTGGGCATATTGCGGCGCAGGCGATCGACTACGGCATCGACCGATTCGCCGCGCTCAGCGCGTGGTTTCAGGCTGATGCGCATCCACGCATTGCTTACACCATTGCCGCCACCGCTCGCGCCAAACACATCTTCTACGGCGGGGTCGGCGAGCAGCAGTTCGCGAAACTGTTGAATTTTAGGCTGCATGAGTTTGAAGGAGAAGCCGTCATCGCCGCGCACCCAGCCGGTCATTTGGCCGGTGTCTTGGTCGGGTAACATGGTTTTGGGAATGTCGATATAGAGATAGATATTGATGCCAATCGTACCCATTAACAGCAGCATGACGATGCGACTGTGGCGCAGCGCCCAGTCTAAGGCGATGCCGTAGCCCTGTTTGATATCCCCAAATAAACTAGGTTTTTTGACGTTGCTGGATTCGGCTTTGAGCAGCTGGCCGCAGAGCGCGGGGGTGAGGCTGAGAGAGACCAGCAGCGAGATAATCATGGCGCCCGCGAGGGTGATGGAGAATTCGCGGAAGAGTTTTTCGACCACGCCGCCCATGATAAGAATCGAGACAAAGATAACCACCAAGGTGATGTTCATCGCCAAGAGCGTAAAGCCCACTTCTTTGGCGCCCAGCAGCGCTGCTTCGAGCGGGGCTAGGCCGCGCTCTATGTGGCGCTTGATGTTTTCCAGCACCACTATGGCGTCGTCTACCACCAGCCCTGTCGCGACTATAAGCGCCATCAACGAGAGGTTGTTGAGCGAAAAGCCATAGCTATACATCACCGCAAAGGCGCCAATAATGGCCACGGGGATTGCAAGGCTGGGAATGAGGGCACTGCGCGCGCTGCCGAGGAACATCCACACCACGCCCACGACCAGCAGCACAGAGATGGCGAGGGTGATTTGCGCTTCCCAGAGGGTGGCGCGAATACCGGGGGAGCGATCCATCACCACTTTGAGTTGGGTGTCGGCGGGCATAAGGGCGCGCAGTATGGGTAGCTGCGCATTGATGGCGTCGATAGTTTCAACAATGTTGGCACCGGTCTGGCGGCTAACGGTGAGGGTGACCGCCGAGTGTTGGTTGTGAAAACCATCGGTGTAGCGGTTTTCCACCGAGTCGGTCACCTTCGCCACATCTTGCAGGCGCACAAGGCCATGGCTTTCTCCCGCTGTTCCACTGGCATAGCGAATCACCAGCTGTTGGTATTCTTTGGCGGTGCGCAGGTTTTCGCTGGTGTTCACCTGCCAGCGCTGGTCGTCATTCTCCGTGATGCCTAGAGGGCGTAAGGGGTTGGCGTTGGAGATAGCATTGCGTACCTCGTCGAGGGCTATGCCGTAGCTGGCGAGTGCATTGGGGTTTAGTTGAATGCGCACAGCGGGCAGCGAGGCGCCGTCGATACCCACGGCGCCAACGCCCTGAATTTGCGCGATTTTTTGCGCGAGAATACTGGAGGCCGCGTCATAAAGTGCGCTGGGGGCGAGGTTGGGTGAGCTGAGTGCGAGCGCCATAATGGGCGCTTGTGACGGGCTAATTTTGCGATAGCTGGGGTTGCCGGGCATACCCGCTGGCAGTTGGCCGCGCGCGGTGTTGAGCGCGGCCTGCACATCCCGTGCGGCGGAGTTGAGGTCGCGATCGAGGGTGAACTCCACCCAAATAAAGGTAGAGCCTTGGGTAGAGTTGGAGTTGATAGCAGTCACCCCGGGAATGCTGCCGAGGGCGCGTTCCAGCGGTGTGGCCACAGTTGCGGCCATACTCTCGGGGCTGGCACCGGGCAGCTGGGCAAAAATTTGCACAGCGGGAAAGTCAATTTGCGGTAGGGGAGCCACCGGCAGCATGCGCCACGCCAAGAGCCCGAGCAGCACTATGCCTGCGGCTAATAGGCAGGAGGCGACGGGGCGTTTGATGAAGGGTTCGGCAATGTTCATGGTTGTCTCATGCGTGGCTCATGTATGTCATATGTTTCTCTTATATGTATATCTGGCGTATATGTGTCTATCTGGCGTAGCTTGGCGGTGATCTTGCGAACCCCAACAGGCCCATGTTGTCGCGCCAACCAAAAATCAACAGGAGCCTCAAGTGGGTTTCGGTGTATGCCGGTAAATGGTCGTGTTGGGGTTCGTTCCTCACCGCCAACCTACAGTTGCAACTCGTTAGGCGTTGGTTCCGGGTTGGGCTCTTTGCTTACCCAGCGATCAAAAAACAGATACACCACGGGGGTGGTGAAGAGGGTGAGTACTTGGCTCACCAGCAGCCCACCGACCATCACTAATCCAAGTGGTTGGCGCAACTCTGCGCCGGAGCCGCTGGCAAACATTAGCGGCAGGGCGCCAAAGAGCGCGGCCAAGGTAGTCATTAAAATGGGGCGAAAGCGCATAAGCGCTGCGCGGTGAATGGCGGCGCGCGGGCTAAGGCCGAGGTTGCGCTGAGCGTCGAGGGCGAAGTCCACCATCATGATGCCGTTCTTTTTCACCAAGCCAATCAACAGCACTATGCCAATAACCGCGATCAAATCCAGCGGTTGCCCCGTGAGTAACAGTGCGAGCAGTGCACCCACGGTTGCCGAGGGCAGGGTGGAGAGAATGGTGATGGGGTGAATAAAGCTCTCGTAGAGAATCCCCAGCACAATATACATAGTCACAATTGCCGCCAGCATCAACCAGAGCGTATTGCTGAGCGAGGCGCGAAAGGCTTCGGCGGCGCCCTGAAAGCGCAGCTCCACTTCTTCCGGCATATGGATTTGCGTAGCGGCATAGTCCACCGCGTCTATAGCTTCGCCCAAGGATGCACCTTCGGCCAAGTTGAAGGAGATAGTGGTGGAGGGGAATTGACTTTGATGGCTGATAAGCAGCGGCGCTGGGCGCTGACTGATAGTCGCCACATTGGACAGCAACACCGGCTTGCCAGAATTGCTGGCGACATAGGTGTTGGCCAGTGCCTGTATGCCTTGGGCGTAATCTGGGTCCACTTCCAACACCACGCGGTATTGGTTGGCTTGGGTGAATAGGGTGGCAATTTGGCGCTGGCCATAGGCAGTTTGCAGGGCGCCGGCGATATCGCTGACCTTAACGCCTAGGCGCGCGGCGGCGTCGCGGTCTATGTCGATAAAGGCCTGCAGGCCATTGCTTTGCAGGTCGGTGGCAATGTCCGCGAGGGCGGGCGAAAGGCGCAATTGTTCCAGTAAATTGGGTACCAAGGTATCGAGGGTGCTGGCTTCGGGGCTGGTAAGGCTGAATTGGTACTGAGTGCGGCTGACGCGATCCTCAATACTCAGCTCTTGCACGGGTTGAAACCAAGCGGTGATGCCGCTCACGGGCTGAATCGCCTGCCGTAGGCGCGCTATGACCTCCAGCGCATGGCCATCGCGCTCGCTATGGGGTTTAAGGTTTATCTGTAATCGACCTGAATTAAGGGTGATATTGCTGCCATCTACGCCGATAAAGGAGGAAAGACTCTCTACCTCTGGGTCTTGCAATATGACTGCCGCTAACTCTTGTTGTTTTTTGGTCATAGCCGCGAAGGAAATATCCTGCGGCGCCTCGGTCACGGCTTGTATCGCACCGCTGTCTTGCACGGGGAAGAAGCCTTTGGGCACCGCGAGATAGAGCCCGGCGGTGAGTAGCACAGTTGCGGCCATCACCAAGAGAGTGGCGGTTTGGTGTTGCAGCACCCAGTCCAACCCGCGCCCATAGCGGCTGATAATGCGCTCTAAAAAGTCTGGGGCGTCATGGTTGTGTAGGGGGGCGGTTTTGAGCATGCGCGCGCACATCATGGGGGTGAGGGTGAGCGAGACCAGCAGCGATATACCTATGGCTATCGCCAGCGTAAGCGCAAATTCTTGAAATAAACGACCGACTAAATCGCCCATAAACAACAGTGGAATAAGCACGGCGATGAGTGAAATGGTGAGGGATACCAAGGTAAAACCAATTTCCCCTGCGCCCTTAAGCGCGGCATTGAGCGGGGTTTCGCCCTGCTCGCGGTGACGCGCGATGTTTTCCAGCATCACTATGGCATCGTCCACCACAAAGCCGGTGGCGATGGTGAGCGCCATGAGGGTGAGGTTGTTGATGGAGAAATCCAAAAAGTACATGGCCGCGAAGGTGCCCAGCAGCGAGAGGGGCACCGCGAGGCTGGGGATAATGGTGGCGGGTACAGAGCGCAAAAAAATGAAGGTCACGGCTACTACCAAGCCAATCGCAAACAGCAGCTCTTTTTGCACATCGCGAATGGAGGCGCGAATACTGTGGGTGCGGTCGGTGAGCACGGCAACATCCACGGCGGCGGGCAGGGTGGCGGTGAGTTTGGGTAAGAGTGCGGCTATATCATCGGCTACTTCAATCACGTTAGCGCCGGGCTGGCGCTGAATATTCACGAGGACGGCGGGCTGTTCGTTGGCCCAAGCCGCGAGGAAGCGATCTTCGGCGCCGTTTTCCACGGTGGCTATATCGCCTAAGCGCAGGGGTGCGCCATTGCGCCAGTTGATAATGAGATCCAGATATTCCTGCACTGAGCGCATCTGGTCATTGGCATCGAGCATGGTGGATCTGTAGTCCCCATCGAAACTGCCCTTGGGCTGATTAGTGTTGGCGGTGGTGATGGTGTTGCGCAGCTGTTCCAAGTTCATTTGGGTGCTGGCCAGCGCTTGCGGGTTGACCTTAATGCGAATAGCGGGCCGTTGGCCGCCCGCGAGGGTTACCATGCCGACGCCGGGTAGCTGCGCCAGTTTTTGTGCCATGCGCGTGTTGACCAAGTCATATACCTCGGGCAGCGGGCGGCTGGCAGAGGTGATGGCAAGGGTGACTATGGGTGCATCGGCGGGGTTTACCTTGCGGTAGATCGGCGGTGTGGGTAGATCGTACGGCAGCAAGTTTTCGGCGCTGTTGAGTGCGGCTTGCACTTCCTGCTCCGCGACACCTAGGTCAATTTCCAGTGAGAACTGCAGGGTGATAATGGAGGCGCCGTTGGTGCTGGTGGAGGACATTTGTTTCATGCCCGGAATCTGCCCTAGGCTGCGCTCCAGCGGTGCGGTAATGGAGCGGCCCATCACATCGGGGCTGGCACCGGGATTAAAGGTGAATACTTGAATAATGGGGTAATCAACCTGTGGCAGTGCCGCTACCGGCAGCAGCCGAAAGCCGAGCAGGCCAGCGAGGAGCAGCGCAAACATCACCAGCGAAGTGGCTACGGGGCGCAAAATAAAAGGGCGGGAAATACTCATGTCTTATTCCGGTCTGGGTGCACGGCCCTGTTGTCGGGCGCTTTTGCGTGTTGGGCTAGCGCTTGCATACATGCGGTGCGAGTGGGGGCACGAAGAGGGTGCGCGGCTACCGACACTCATGCAGGCATAGGTTTACTTGCGCTCTTGTTTGCCCGCTTTTTGCCCTTGCTTCTTATCATCTTTTTGGCCTTGTTTGCGCCAGCGTGGTTGCTGTTCAGGCACTGGCTCTGCTTGCGCAGCATTAGGGTCAATAAGCTTGACCTCTTTGCCTTCCCAGAGGCGATCTAAGCCTTCCAATATCACCTGTTCGCCACCGCTTAAACCGGTTTTCACTTCAATGCGATCGCCTTCCAATGCGCCTAGGCCGAGCATGCGCATCTTGGCTTTGCCTTCTTCAACGATGTACACATAGGTGCCTTTGGCGCCGTATTGCACGGCGTCGCCGGGCACTGTGATCGCATCTTTTAAGGTGAGCAGCTGTAAACGCGCATTGATGAATTGGTTGGGGAAAAGTTGGTCGTTGCTATTGGCGAACTGTGCCTTGAGTTTGAGGCTGCCAGTGCTGGTGTCTATTTGGTTGTCGAGGGTGGTGAGTTGGCCGGTGGAAAGTAACTGTTGTTCGCTGCTGTCCCACGCCTCTACCGCGAGCGGCGTATTGGCACCTTGGTAGGCGCGACGCACGGCGACCAATTGGTTCTCAGGAATGCTAAAAATGACCGCGATGGGCTGCGTTTGGGTGATTGTCATCAAGCCATTGCTGTCGCCGCTGCTGACCAAGTTGCCGACATCCACGCGGCGCAGGCCGGTGCGCCCGCTGATGGGGGCGGTAATTTTGGTGTAAGAAAGTTGCAGGCGCGCATCATCGCGCTGCGCTTGTTGGCTTTTAAGGGTGCCGCGCCATTGTGCAACGAGCGATTCCTGCTTGTCGTATTGTTGCTGGGCGATAGACTTTTGCACTAGCAGACGCTTATAGAGGTTGAGATCATCTTCTGCACTTTTGAGCTGTGCTTGGGTCTGCTGCAGTGTGCCTTCCGCTTGCGCGAGGCGCACCTCGTAGCTGGCGGGGTCAATTTCGGCGAGCAAGTCGCCCTGCTTTACTTCTTGCCCTTCCGCAACATTTAACTTGAGTAAGCGACCATTCACTTGGCTGCGCACTGTGACGGTATTGAGTGGCGTCACGCTGCCAATGGCTTTGATGTGTACCTTTAAATCTTCTTTCGTGGCTGTTACCACATGCACAGGCGTTGGGCCCATCCACGGGTTAGGTGGCGGCGGCAGGCTGGGTTCAGTGCTGCGCAGGCCGAAAAACCATATCAAAAATAAAACCAGAACTATGAGGCTGCCTAAGGCCCAGCGTTTGCCGCGCGAGAGGTTGGAGAGTAATGAAGGCATGAGCGAGTCCATAGTTGATAGGCTTGGGGTAAATAGATCTGGGCTGAATCTAGGTTATTGTTTTTATTGAAAAATCACTAACCGAGTTAAGCCGATAATACAGACTAGGCGGCACTCATGTGCACCGCAACTGCTTTTACATTTCCCGACGATTGTTAAAAAATCGTGATTTCTAACACTTCATTGCACATCTCCTTGCGCATGTTTGCCCCTCGATCGATAGCAATTATCGCTCTATTTGGCCTTGGGCTGTTTGTATTTATAGTTTTTAGGTATCGATTTCATGGTGATACTTAATTATACCTATCGATGTGAGTCACTTACTCTGTCCCTCGTTGAGCTTGCTGCGCCATCGCAAGCGCCTTGTAAACACCAACCCAGAAACCCAATAGCATCCTAGGAGTTTTACCCATGGCTACGATTAATTCCGAGATTAAACCCTTTAACGCTCAAGCTTTTCATAAAGGCCAATTTGTTGCCGTGAGCGAGGCCGACCTTAAAGGCAAATGGGCGGTAGTATTTTTCTACCCCGCCGACTTTACTTTTGTATGTCCCACTGAACTGGGCGATTTGGCTGATAACTACGCTGAATTCCAACGCATGGGTGTTGAGATCTACTCAGTGTCCACCGACACCCACTTTACGCACAAAGCCTGGCACGACAGCTCTGAAACCATTGGCAAAATTCAATACCCCATGATCGGCGACCCAACCGGCACCATCACCCGTAATTTCGGGGTAATGATTGAAGAAGCTGGCTTGGCGGATCGCGGTACATTTGTGATCGACCCAGAAGGAAAAATTCAAATCATTGAAGTGAATGCTGGCGGTATTGGCCGCGATGCCTCTGAATTGCTGCGCAAAGTAAAAGCCGCACAATACGTTGCTGCGCACCCAGGCGAAGTATGCCCAGCTAAATGGAAAGAAGGTGAAGCGACCTTAGCGCCGTCTTTGGATTTGGTCGGCAAAATTTAAATCATAGTGTTTCAGTTCGCGTGCCCGCTGTTTTTTTGACGTGTTTTTTAATGTGCACAGTTGAATCGAAAAGCCAGCGGGTCAGATAACAGAAAAAGCGCCGCGCCATTTAAAACTTGTTTATTACTTTTTGGGGAATCCAGC
Source organism: Cellvibrio sp. 25HG11W-0 (assembly GCF_057815475.1). Classification (NCBI taxonomy): domain Bacteria; kingdom Pseudomonadati; phylum Pseudomonadota; class Gammaproteobacteria; order Cellvibrionales; family Cellvibrionaceae; genus Cellvibrio; species Cellvibrio sp. 25HG11W-0. The sequence goes on along the minus strand of NZ_CM174230.1, from coordinate 4,351,928 downwards.
ATGTTAGATGCGAATATTAAAGGCCAACTCAATGCCTATTTAGAAAAACTGCAAGCGCCGATTGAATTAATCGCAACGCTTGATAGCAGCGCCAAAAGTGCCGAGCTATCCAGTTTGTTGGAGGATATCGCCAGCCTTTCGCCCAAGGTAAGTTTGCGCACTGACGGCAATGCGCGCTTCGCGCCTTCTTTCAGTGTGGGCAAACACGATCAGCCCGCGCGCATCGAATTTGCTGGCATTCCAATGGGTCACGAGTTTACCTCCTTGGTATTGGCGCTCTTGCACAGCGGCGATCATCCGCCAAAACAAGAGCCCAGTACGCTCGAACAAATTAAAGCGATCGAGGGAGAATTTCATTTTGAAGTCTTTGTGTCGCTCTCTTGCCACAACTGCCCAGATGTTGTTCAGGCCGTGAATTTAATGGCGGCACTTAATCCCAATATTTCAACCACTATGATTGATGGCGCGCTCTTTCAAACGGAAGTCGATACGCGTCAAATTATGGCGGTGCCCAGCGTTTATTTAAATGGTGAGCACTTTGGCCAAGGGCGCATGACTCTCGAAGAAATTATTGCCAAAATCGATACAGGTGCAGAGGCGCGCGCTGCACAAAGTCTCAATGAAAAAGCGCCCTTTGATGTGTTGGTTGTGGGCGGTGGCCCTGCCGGTGCAGCGGCCGCTATTTACGCCGCGCGCAAGGGTATTCGCACCGGTGTCGTCGCCGAGCGGTTTGGCGGGCAAGTATTGGATACGGTAGGAATTGAAAATTTCATTTCCGTCAAAGCGACCGAAGGCCCCAAGCTTGCAATGGCGCTGGAGCAACACGTCAAAGATTACGAAGTCGATATTATGAATTTGCAGCGCGCTGCAGCGCTTGTTGCACAGGACGACTGGGTTGAAGTTAAACTCGCCAGCGGTGCCAGTGTGAAAAGTAAAAGTGTCATTATTGCGACAGGAGCGCGCTGGCGTGAAATGAATGTGCCCGGTGAGCAAGAGTACAAGGGTAAGGGAGTTGCTTACTGCCCGCATTGCGACGGCCCCTTGTTTAAAGGCAAGCGCGTAGCGGTCATTGGCGGCGGTAACTCCGGTGTGGAAGCGGCGATAGATTTAGCGGGCATAGTTGCCGAGGTTACGCTGATTGAATTTGATTCTGTGTTGCGTGCCGATGCGGTCTTGCAGCGCAAATTGTTGAGCTTGCCCAATGTGAAAGTGGTAACCCGTGCGCTCACCACAGAGGTGTTGGGCGATGGGAAAAAAGTGACGGGCTTGCGCTACCAAGATAGAACCACCGAGGAAATTCACAGCCTCGAATTGGATGGTATCTTCGTGCAGATTGGTTTGTTGCCCAATACCGATTGGCTCAAAGGCAGCATTGATTTGACGGCGCGCGGAGAAATTGAAATCGATAGTCGCGGCCAGACTTCCATGCCGGGCGTATTTGCCGCGGGGGATTGCACCAATGTGCCCTACAAGCAAATCATTATCGCTATGGGCGCAGGCTCTACTGCATCACTGAGCGCATTTGATCACTTGATTCGCAGCAGCGTGGCTGCATAGATTTTTTGCGTGAACACAATAAGCCCAAGGCAATGACAGTATTGCCTTGGGCTTATTTGTTGTTGGGCAATTAGATCTTTACAGCCGACTAAAAGACAGCGCAACGCCCGCGAGCACTAAAGCTCCGCCCGATATACGATTAAACCAGCGCTGGTGTTGCGGCGCATCGAGCCAGCGCATGATCATGCTGCCACCCTGGGCATAGAGCGCCATCCAGATTAAATCCATGACTAAAAAGATACCGCTGAGCAGCGCAAACTGCGGTGGTAAATGTTGCGTGGTATCAATGAATTGAGGAAAGAGTGCTCCGAAATAAATTAATCCTTTGGGGTTGGTGAGCGCCACCATAAAAGATTTGCGCAGGAGATGTGTGCTGGATACTTGTGCCTGAGTTGCATCGAGTTGTTGTGCCGGTGCGCAAAAAAGTTGAATGCCGATATAAATAAGATAGGCCGAACCGAGCCATTTGATAACGTGAAAAATCCATTGCGATTGTTCGACGAGTAAACCCAGTCCCAGTGCGGAGAACAGCATAAGCAATAGATTGCCAAGGCTGGCGCCCAGCATGGAGTGAAGTGACTTTGCAAAACCAAAACGGCCCGCATCGGCCATGCAGCTTAGCATTACCGGCCCAGGGCTTGCAGAGACTAAGAGCGTGAGCATTATAAAAACAAAGAGCTGATCGAGCGGCATGATACTAATTTCTCAACCTAGGGCGCGCCAGTGTAGCCTAAAGGTGAGCAGGGGTTCAGCGCAGGCGCGAAAATCTCTTCTATACTCAATGTCATTGTGGCCGCGTGCCCGATTTTTTTTACCTTTAATGTTGAGTAGGTTATTTATGAGCAGCAAGACTATCGCCCATGCAATTCAAGTATTGGAAGGCCTATTGAAAGGCTTAGATCAGGCTTTTTGGGAGGCCAACAGCGTTGACCGCAAAGATTTTATTTATGACCTCATCGGTGCAGTACACGGTGAGTTATCTGAGCTGAATAAGTTGAGTGTGCAAGATCATGATTTACAGTACGAACCCATAAGTGAGGAAATTCAGCTGATTGGTGCAAAGTTAGCGCGATTGCAGTCTCTCTCTGCTGAGTTTTTATTGCGCGCAACTACCACTAAGCGTCTTGACGCTTTAATTAATGATGTTAAGGGGCTGATGACGTTCTAGGTTGGGCGATCTAGAAATAGTCTATATAACTATTTCTGCTCAGCTGGACTTTATTATCGCTAATCAATTTAACTTGGGACATAAAAAAACTGGCGCTGTGTGAATATTGAGCAATACTGAAGTTACCGGTAGCTGCTGCTTCCTGTAAGAAGAATGAAAACTAAGTGTTTTTAGTTAAGTGTCTTAGGTTTAGTTTTTCTGTTTAAGCGTTTCGCTCTGTAGTGTTCAGTTAGACGTTTTAAGTCTTCTTATCGATGTAGGAATTTGTGTGGCGTTAACGGTGTAAGTTTTATGCCAGTATGGATCTCCCCTTTATTTGTAATCTAGTATGGTCTTGGCCGGTACCTTTGGTACCGGTTTTTTTATGCCTGCAATTTGCGTTGGGGAACTTAGTTAAAAATATTGTCGTCGCCGGGAAATTGGCCGGTTTTTACATCTGCTACATATTTTTGCATAGCGCCGGGAATATCTTTGGTTTCGAGTAAGAAGTTTTTAGAGAATTTAGGCGGCTGCTCTGTTAAGCCTAAAATATCGTTTATCACTAATACTTGCGCATCGGTATCGCGCCCAGCGCCAATGCCTACAGTCGGTATACTTATCTCGCGCGTAATACGCGCGCCCAATTCGGCAGGTACACATTCTAATACTAATAAGTCCGCGCCCGCTTCAGCGAGCAGTTTGGCATCAGCCAATATTTTGTCGGCGCTCTCTCGATCTCGCCCTTGTACTCTAAAACCGCCAAATTTGTTGACAGACTGCGGTGTTAAACCGAGGTGTGCGCATACGGGTACACCGCGCTCGGCAAGCATGCGTACAGTGTCAGCGAGCCAGGCGCCGCCTTCGAGTTTTACCATCTGCGCCCCCGCTTGCATGATGCGGGTGCAATTGCGCATGGCCTGTTCCGGTGTGGTGTAGGTCATAAAGGGCAGGTCGCCGATAATGAGCGATTTTTTATTGCCGCGCGCTACCGCCTCTACGTGATAAATCATTTGTTCCATGGTGACGGGAATGGTGCTGTCGTAACCTAATACTGTCATGCCGAGGGAGTCACCCACTAATACTACTTCTACGCCGCAGCGCTGGGCCATAGCGGCCATGTGTGCATCGTAAAGGGCGATGACCACAAACTTTTCCTGCGCGGTTTTTAGCTTGTGCAGGGTATTGATGGTTACCGCTTTGGTGAGTGCGGTGGTGGCGGTGGAGGTGCTATCAAGGGTTGCATAGGGCATGGTGATTCTCGCGGCTAATTAGAGCGCTGGCGTGGGGTTGTAATAATGACGGCCACTTTTGATGGTGAGAATATATTCCACCAATTGTTTAAAGTGATCGCGATTGCTGGCCAAGTTTAGATCTTTGGCGTTAACAATAAGCAGCGGAGCGCCATCATAAAAATGGAAAAACTCAGTATAGGCATCATTTAAGACGGAGAGATATTCAGTGCTGATGTGCTGTTCAGCATTGTTGCCGCGCTGGCGAATTCGCTCGCTTAAGACATCGAGCGGCGCCTGCAAATAAATCACTAAATCTGGGCGCGGCGAATTAATCACCAGTCGATCGTAAACTTGGCGATAGATATTCAGCTCATCGTCATCGAGGGTTACCTTGGCAAAGAGCTGGTCTTTTTCAATAAGAAAATCGGCGACGCGCACCGGCTCAAATATATCGTCTTGGCGAATATTCTGCAGTTGGTTGGCGCGCTGGAATAAAAAGAATAGCTGGGTCGGCAGTGCGGTGGATTTAGGGTCGCGATAAAAACGCTCTAGAAAAGGGTTTTCTTCGGGCTGCTCAAGCAGCATATCGTAGTTGAATAGGCTGGCAATATTGCGCGCTAGGGTCGTTTTGCCCACGCCGATACAGCCTTCGACCGCGATATAGCGGGGTAGCTGGATATTGCTTAAATCCAAACCAAGTTCTTCAAAAACGGGGTTCACGGTCAACTCCTTAGTGAGTGTGTGTAGGTGTCATGCTGGCGGCGGCAGGCTAGGTTGCGGCGAGCGGTGTCAGGCCATCGGCAGGGCACTGGGCAACGAGTTCGGCCACTGAGGTGCCGCAGGGGAGAATGAGGTGCGGATTAATAGCGGCGAGTGGATAGAGTACAAAGTTACGCGCTTTTAAGTATGGGTGCGGCACCTTGAGTCGCGCTGAGTCTATGTAAGTTTGGTCGATCAGCAATATATCCAAATCTAAGGTGCGCGGGCCCCAACGCTCCAGGCGAACGCGTCTGTGCGCTTGTTCCAGTGCTTGTAATTCATCGAGTAGTGCCAGCGGTTCCAGCTGGGTATCAAGTAGCGCTACAGCGTTCACATAATCGGGTTGCTCGCCGGGGCCAACAGCGCGGCTGCTGTAGAGCGGCGATTGGGCTAGTAATTGCGTCCCAGGCAGCTGTGCTAATTCTTGCAGCGCCTGCGTAATTTGCACCAGCGGCTGCGCCAGATTGCTGCCGAGCCCTATATAAACCTGCGCCATTACGCTACTGGTTTCCGCCCGTTGGTTGATCGCTTTTAGGTTTGCGCGGGCCGCGACGACGGCGCGGTTTAGCGCCCCCACTTGCAGGGCGACCCAGATCTTTTACCATCTTCTCGCGCATCTCATCATCGGCGGTTTGATAGTGTGTCCACCAGCTGCCGAGACCATCGAGCTGCTCGCCTGCTGCTTCGCGCATTAACAAAAAGTCATAGGCGGCGCGAAAGCGAGGGTGATCTAGGGTGCGCAAGGCACGCATGCCCAAACGGCTGGGTAGGCGCTGCTGTAGATCCCAGATTTCGCGCATAGGAATTAAAAAGCGCTTGGGGATAGATGTGCGTGTTAGTTGTTGGCTGATAGCATTTGAGCCTGCTTGTGCCCAAGCCGCCGCAGGTGGCATGTGCTCGCTCAGCTCTTTAAATTGTTGTTGCATTGCAGGCCAGAGTAGCGCCGCGTAAATGAATGCTGGGGTGACGGTTTTGTCTGAGCGAATGCGCTTGTCGGTACTCAGCATGCATTGTTCGATTAGGGCTGCGCTTATTTCGTCGCCGCGTTTGAAGGCTGCGTCGGTGCCAGGGAATAGGTGTGGCAGTACATCATAGTCGCGCATCAGCTGAAAGGTTGCGGTAGCCGAACCCGCCAAAAACAGTTTAAGCACTTCTTCAAATAAACGCGCTTCAGATACGTTATTCAGCAGACTGCTGAGTTCAGGAATGGGTTTGGCCGTGGCGGGTGCTATTTCAAAGCCGAGTTTGGCGGCGAAACGCAGTGCGCGCAGTATGCGCACTGGGTCTTCTTTGTAGCGTGTTGCTGGGTCGCCGATCATACGCAGGGTGCGCGCTTTAAGATCGGCCATACCGTTGCAGTGATCAATTACCGAAAAATCTTTCAGGGTGTAGTAAAGCGCATTGACGGTGAAGTCGCGGCGCATAGCATCGGTTTCGAGCGTGCCATAGACGTTATCGCGCAGCAGCATGCCTTCATCGGAACGGGCTTCATCGTGATGGCCACGAAAGGTCGTGACCTCGATCATTTCGCGGCCCATGCGCACATGCACAATCTGGAAGCGGCGCCCTATGATGCGCGCACCGCGGAAGAGATGTTTTACTTGCTCTGGGGTGGCATCGGTGGCTACGTCGAAGTCTTTGGGGTTGCTATTGAGTAGCAAGTCGCGCACGCCACCGCCAACCAAATAAGCGGCATAGCCAGCGTCGTTAAGCTGTTTGATGATTTTGATGGCCGCAGAGCTGATATTTTTGCGCGAAATATTGTGCAGATCGCGCGGAATAATGACGGGGCTATGGCTGCCCGATGTTGGCCGCGGAGCAGAGTTTGAATCCTTGGTGCGCGGCGAGATAAGATTTAACAAGCGTTTAAGCATGAGGTTTTCGCAGATGATGGATTGCTGTTAAGGGCGTATTCGGGCGAGTTTAGCAGATGAAGGATGCTTTGTACGACTGCCCATGATGCCAAGCTAGACATTTGGCGGCTCATAATTGCACAGCTTATGGTTTTGTTGGCTTTTTTTATTGAGATGGTTGAGATAAGCGCCTTAGAAAGTGTCACGGCTAGGTGCGCTTAGCTAAGGTGCTGGGATCTCTTCGCTAAATGAGTACGCCAGAAAAGCAAAACGGGAAAGCTTTCACTTTCCCGTTGGAGGGGAGCACCTAGGTGCTGCAAACGGCATTTTGTGGGTCGCCTCCATGGCTGAACTTCCAAACCTTCGTGCATCCCATCCTGTGCCTAGTCGGTATTTCCGCTTTATTTTAGTCTCTTATTGCTCTTATCTTCTAGCGTGGTCAATCTTCGTTATTATTATAATTTTCTCTTCTTATTGTTTATTGTTCTTATTATTAGTTTCTCTTTCTTATTGTCTATTGTTCTTATTATGTGCAGTTAGTTCTTATTATCTATTGTTGTTATTTTTAAGTTCATTTCGTTTCTTATTATTTGTTGTTGTTATTAGAGTTTGTTATTTAATTCTTATTGTTTGTTGTTGTTATGGCGCTAATAGAGCAGGTCTTGTGCCACTTTTTAAAATTCCTTATTTTTCAATGGCTTAATGTTTTTTGTCGCTTCCTTATTCCTTTTCGTTATGTCGAACAGTTACATATTCCGCTTGGAGTTGTTACTAAAACTGTTTCGGGTAACAGTTTTAGCCCGGTAACACTCTCGTGTTTCGGGGTAACAGCCTGGCGCCGATAGTCGCAAAAATGAACAAAGAGCGGGAACAAATGTCACCAAAACGAAAAACCCCCAAGTCCGTACAGGGCTTGGGGGTTTTGTTTTTGCTTGAGCGGTTGATGTGCTATTTGGCGGTTGATGCTGCCGCTGTCGCTTTGGAGCGAGGTATGCCAAGGCGCTGACGGCGCTCCCACAGACATTTTCTGCTGACGCCAAGTTTACGGGCTAGCTCGGTTTCGCTCATGCTGTCTTGGTGTTCCAGCACAAAGCGCTGGAAGTAGTCCTCAAGGGAGAGGTCATCCTGCTCGTGGCTGCGACTTTGGCCGTTACTTCGCCCTGCAAGACGCTGGGGTTCTAATACGGAGCTACCGGTGTCGTCATCGAGATCTTCATGATCTAAATCTATTGAGAGGAGGTGGCCGCCAATTTCGTTGCTGTCTTCACACAGAATGACGGCGCGCTGCATAGCATTTTCCAACTCGCGTACATTACCGGGCCAGTTGTAGCTCATGACGCTGTCCATCGCTGCTGACGACAGTTTGAGTAGAGGTTTGCCAAATTGTGTGCAGTAGCGTTGCAGTAGCGCTTCGGCGATGTTGATGATGTCGCGTCCGCGTTCGCGTAGCGGTGGCAACTCAAGCTGAACCACATTGATCCGGAAATAGAGATCTTCGCGGAACTTGCCCTCTTTGGCGAGTTTGCGTAAATCGCGGTGCGTTGCAGCAACAAGGCGTACATTTACTTTGCGCGATTCTACCGCGCCTAGTGGGCGAACTTCGCCTTCTTGCAGAACGCGCAAAAGGCGCGCTTGCGCTTCCAGTGGCAGTTCGCCGATTTCGTCGAGGAACAGGGTGCCGCCATCGGCTGCGGCAACTAGACCTTCGCGATTGGTGGAGGCGCCCGTAAAGGCACCTTTTTCGTAGCCAAAAAGCTCTGATTCTATAAGAGTCTCAGGAATAGCGGCGCAGTTTACGGAGATCATCAAGTGATTGTTGCGCGAGCTTTCCTCGTGGAGGGCGCGCGCAACAAGTTCTTTGCCGGTACCGGTTTCACCATGAATTAACACGGTTGCCGCGGTAGGGGCGACTTTGTGAATACGGTTATAAAGCTCTTTCATGACGTCGCTGCTGCCAATCATGCCGGCGATAGTGTTGCTCGCGGTGAGGCTGGCGGCGGCTACTTTGCTGGCGGCCGCTTTGGCTTTGCCTATGACTCGCTTAACGGCGGTAACCATCTCATCGTGGTCAAAGGGTTTAGCGATATAGTCCACCGCACCCATACGCATAGAGTCTACCGCTGAGCGCAGGCTGGCGTAGCTGGTCATAATCAGTACAGGCGTTTCGCCCGCGAGTTTGATCAGATCGGTTCCGGGTGCGCCGGGTAAGCGCAAGTCACTGATAATCAGATCAAAGTCTTTTAATTGAAATTTAGAGGTGGCCTCTTTGACGGAGGGGGCTTCGCTAACGTCGTATTGGTTGCGCTCTAAAAGCTTGCGCAGGGCGTTGCGAATAATGGTTTCGTCTTCAACTATCAGAATCTTACTCATAGCGATATTTCATCTTGCGGTTAAGCGATTAAGCTATTGCTAATGGCGATGGGTGGCAACTCGCGCTGCTACCCCCCAGGGTTCAGGTGTTGACTTATATATCCATAAAGGAATCTAGGTGGCGCGGGAGCGTAAAGATAAACTGCGCGCCGCGGTTATGCACCTTGTCTGCCGGGCTGATAATGTCCAAGTGCCCGCTGTGGTCTTCGATAATGCTGTAGACCATGGCCAGGCCTAAGCCTGTGCCCTCGCCCGTATCCTTGGTGGTGAAGAAGGGTTCCAAAATACGTTCAATGATCTCGGCAGGGATACCGTGACCCTCATCGGTAACAGAGACTGTTACCGAATTCTCATCTTCGTTACTTTCTAGCATAACACGCCCTTGCTCTGGGCTGGCATCCCGCGCGTTAGATAAAAGATTTATAAAAACTTGAATCATCCGTTGAACATCGCCAGCGACTATGGCGGTTTTGGGTATGTCGTTAATAAAGTTGACCTGATTTTTTTCTTTTTGCAGGGACAGCAGCTGGATGGCCTCCTCGGCGCATACCCGCAAAGACACGGCTTCAAACTCCCCTTTACTGGCAGCGTGGCCCGTGTGCGCAAAGCCTACGAGGGATTGCACTATGCGGCTGACGCGGTCTGTTTGGCTGAGAATTTGAGTGGCTGTTTCGAGAATTTCTTCGGGATTGTCGGACTCGTAGCGCAAGTTTTGCGCGAGGCAGGCTATGCCCGTAATAGGGTTGCCAATTTCATGCGCGACACCGGCTGCCAGACGGCCGACAGAAGCTAGGCGTTCTGAGTGAACTAATTCCTGCTCCAGCAGCTGGGTTTCGGTCACATCTTCAAGCAGCATGACCTGATCGAAGACGCCAGCTGTGATGGTGCCTTCGATATTGGCTTTGTGCAGGCTAATCCAATGGGGGCGGTTATTCAGTTGTATTTCGCGGCGATAGAAGTGGGGCTCATTGCTGCTGCTGAAGTCTATTAGCAGGCTGCACCAAGGTTCGGGAATGTCTTCCAAATAGGAGCCGGTTACTGTTTCGCTGGGCGTTTGAGTGAGTTCCGCCATGGCGCGGTTCCACATCAGAATCTCCATGTCGCGCCCGAGGGAGCAGACGGCCATGGGCAGTTCTTCTAGCGTTTTACGATGATAAAGGCGCAGATTGTTCAGCTCGGCCGCCATACCAGTGAGGTGGTCGCGATACTCGGTAAGGCGGTTTTCAATCAGGTTGATGTCCACGGTGTTCTGTGTCTCGGCAGCCTGATGGGGGATATGCTTGTCCATAATTTCGCTGGCGACGTGAATCCCCATCAGGCTGGAGAGGTTGCCTTCAATTTGGTCGCGTAAACGGCGCAGCGCATAGGGACGACGCTCGTTAATGGTAAGGTTGAGCTCGTGCAGTGCTATGTCGACTTCGCGGCTGGCGGTAACCTTGCCTAGGGGTTTAGATAGACGCGTTTTAAATTCAGCGGCTGAATGCACGTCGAGCGCCTGGCGCACGGGGTGACTGAGCTGATCGGCGGCACAGACATCGGCGCTGTACTGTTCATCTTCGGTCTGTTCGGTAAAGAGCGAAATGACCACAAAGCAAAAGGTGTTGATGCCGAGGGAGATCAGGGTCACTTCACTCCAGTATTCAATACCCACGGGAATGTTGATGTTGAGCAGTGGAACGGCGATATATTGAAGACCAGTAAATACCGGCAGCAATAGCCCTATGCCCCAAACACTCATACCTAGGCTTAAGCCTGCGAGTAGGCCACGGCGGTTGCCTCTGCCCCAAAATACAATGGCAAAGGTGCTGGGTAGGAATTGTAGGGTGGCGATAAAGGCGGTCATCGCCAGATGGGTCAGGCTGTAGCGGTTGTCGAGTAGCCAGTAGAACAGGTAGCCGCCGCAAAAAATGGCGCCGATAAGTATGCGGCGCAGCCAAATCAATTGGCTGTAAAGGTTGGAGCGGGTGCGCAATTTAAGGCTAGGTAGAAGCCAGTGGTTCATCACCATGGTCGAGAGTGCGAGAGAAATAACCACCATCGCTCCCGTAGCCGCGGATAACCCACCAATAAACGCCAATAAGGTTAAACCGGGCGAGCCAAATAAAATCGGCACCCCGAGGGTGTAGTACTGGGGGGGTAGCGGCACGGCCAATTCAGAGCCAGCCCACAGAATCGGGAAGATAGGGAGCGCCAGCAGCAATAAAAACAGTGGAAACGCCCAGGTCACAGTATGGGAGTTGCGCATCAGTGGGTTTTCGGCCAAGCCCAAATGGAAAATATGCGGCATGGTCACAGCGGTGGCGACAAAGACCAACAGCAGGGTGTGCGCAGAATCGGTGTGAATGGGGGTGTGCAATAGCGACAGGTTTTCGGGGTGATCCAGCAGCCATTGATCGAGGCCATCTAAGCCATCAAACACGCCAAATACCGATACCAAACCTATAGCGCAGAGTGCGCATACCTTGAGCAGCGATTCAAATGCCATGGCGGTAATTAAGCCGCGATGCTGTTCGCGGTTGGCACCGAAGGAAATGGTAAAGAGTGCCAAGATAACGCAGTAGCAAAGTGCCATCACATCTTTAAAGGAGAGACCGGTGCCTGCCAATGGTAGCGATGGATTTTTGCTCACGGTGAGAATGTGCATGGTGTCGGCAATGGCCTGAATCTGTAGGGCCATGAGCGGCAGTATCCCGCAAAGCATACACAGAGTGGTTAGCGCGCCCACGCTGTGACTGTGGTAGCGGAACACCAATAGGTCAGCGAGTGAGTGCACTTGATGGCGGCGCGCCAGCTCTGCCAAGGGCGCGAGGGCAATAGGTGCAAACAGAAAGAGTGCGCCTGTGCCTAGGTAATAAGCGAGCGCGCCATAGCCGTATTGAAAGGCTAAATCGACCACACCATAAAATGCCCAGGCGCTGGCAAAAATACCCAGCGACAAAATATAGGTAATGGGGTGGGCGGTAATGGCATCGGGAATCCAGCCCCGCTCGGTGATATAGGCGATGCCGAAGAGGAGCAGTAGATAACAAATGCCGATAAGAGCAACTTGGCTTAAATCAAAGGTCATGGCGTAGTTCTAATAATTATGGGTGTAAGTGTGCGGCGGCCGTTTTTGTCGTGCTAGCGATGAGCTAATCAAATTCGTGATAATTTTTGCGGCGTATCTGCATCACAAAAGCAACGATGATTACCGCTATCCACACAATAAATGGCCTATACCAAGCCCCCTCTGGATTGATGATCCAATTAAACAGGGTCGGTGAAAAAATATAGGCAACGACGAGCAATAAGATTACCAAGCGTTGGTTGTTCATAGTCAGGTCATTCCTATAAAGCGAAAGCGAGTTTGGCGATAATTCAGTTCTGGTGAAAGTTTGGGTTGTGCAGCTGTGTTGTTATTCTTTTTAGTGTTGCTCTTTTGAGATTTGTAAGTGACATCTAGGCTTAGGCTAGGTGCGACGTTTCAGGGGTATACAGGTGCCCTAAACCTTTCACTCGTGCGCGACACCAATGCGCCTGTGCCCAGCTGAGTATAGTCGCTGGCGCGGCGCCCCAAATATCCTGAGGGGGATTCTGCCCTAAAAAGGCTAGAGCGTGCCAGAGATTAATTCCCGCGCGCTGGTTATCCAGTGGCGCCGCTTGATTTTGCTTGCTGAGTTTCTGCCCATTTTCCTGCAGGGCGAGGGGTACATGGCCAAAGATCGGCAGTGGCGCTGCGAGCAGTTTAAACAGAAAAAGTTGGCGTGCGCTGACCTCGAGCAAATCGCTGCCGCGAATAATATGAGTGATGCCTTGGGTTATGTCATCGACCACCACGGCTAATTGGTAAGCGTAAAAGCCGTCGCGCCGTTTTAAAATTTGGTCGCCGGCGTGAGTGCGCAGGTTTTGCTGCTGCTCGCCTTGAAAGATATCCTTAAAGTGCCAGATGTCGGGGCTTGTCGCTCGGGGTAGATCGTACAGCTTAAGGCGCAGGGCGCAGGCTTGATCAGGCTTGAGCGGCCCGTTGCGGCAGCGGCCATCATAGATGCCGCCCATGGTATTTAATTCTTGACGGCTGCAGCTGCAGGCATAGGCCAATTGCTGCTGCTGTAGGGAATTGAGGCAATCTTCGTAGGCTGCATGACGCTGGCTTTGGTAGGTTACCGCGCCATCCCAATGCAAATGGTGTGCGTCTAGGCTGCGTAGAATAAGTTCCGTAGCGCCGAGTTGTTCGCGCGGTGGATCAAGGTCTTCGATACGCACTAGCCATTGGCCTTGGTGAGCCTTGGCATCGAGAAAACTGGCGAGGGCGCTGATAAGCGAACCAAAATGTAAGGGGCCGGTGGGTGATGGGGCGAAGCGGCCAGTATAGGTGGAGTATCCCTGAGTGGGTGGCGTGAAGGTGGTGCTTGCGGAGGTAGTCGGTGTGTTAGGCATGAAACGCTGAGCGAGGCGGCGAGCACTGCTCGCCGCCTATCGGCTTAGCCGCCGATTTGCTTCTCTTTGATTTCAGCGAGGGTTTTGCAATCCACGCAGAGTGTTGCGGTAGGGCGCGCTTCTAAACGACGTATACCAATCTCAACACCGCAGGCATCGCAGTAACCGTAATCGTCATTTTCGATCAGCTCAAGGGTAGAGTCGATTTTTTTGATGAGCTTGCGCTCGCGGTCGCGGGTGCGCAGTTCGAGACTAAACTCTTCTTCCTGACTGGCGCGGTCGGCCGGGTCGGGGAAGTTAGCAGCTTCATCTTTCATGTGGGTCACAGTGCGATCCACTTCCTCCATCAGCTCCGAACGCCAGTTCAAAAGCAATTGTCTAAAGTGAACCTTCTGATTGTCATTCATATACTCTTCGCCTTTTTTCTCCACGTAGGGAGTGAAAGGGCGGAGTGCGAAGGTTTCAGTAGAAGGAGATTTTTTCGCCATGTTAGCGCCTCGTAGGACATCCTGGATCAGCTTTTATCTGACGCCACAATGACGGCAGAAATTGAAGGGGGAGCAAGCTATCAGATAACAAAAAGGAGTGCTAGCACTTTTTGGCCCCAGTGCAGCCCAAGTCAAAAAATGTTCGTCTTCGGCGGCACCAAATAAAAACTATAACGGCAAAACCGGTGAATTGTGCTGCAAATTGCACCAAAAGAACCCTTTTTAGGTAGATTTGTGGAGAATGATCTTGTGGTTTTATTTGTTGAGTTTTACCTGTGGACGCGAGCCTTATTTATGAATACCCCTCTGATTTTTCACTCCGGCGTACTTTTGCGGCGTTACAAGCGCTTTTTAGCGGATATTCGTCTGCCCAGTGGCGAAGAAATTACCTTGCATTGCCCTAACACGGGCTCCATGAAAAACTGTGTGCAGCCCGATAGCCCTTGTTGGTTCTCAACCAGTGACAGCAAAACCCGTAAATACCCGCACACCTTAGAAATTGTCACAGTGCCGGGCGGCCATTGGGCGGGCATCAATACTGGGCGCGCCAACGGCTTGGTCGCTGCCGCACTTGATGCTGGGCTAATAAAGGAATTGCAGGGCTATACCGCTCGGCGCCCTGAGGTGCGCTATGGGCAGGAGCAGTCGCGCATTGATTTTTTGCTCAGCGGCAACCTCGCGGATGCGCGCGACTGCTATCTAGAAGTTAAAAGCGTTACCTTAATGGAGGCCGAGGGTCAGGGCTACTTTCCTGATGCGGTGAGCGCGCGTGGTGCTAAACACCTGCGCGAACTCATGCAAATGGTGCAGGAAGGTCAGCGCGCAGTCTTGTGCTTTTGCGTGCAGCATACGGGGATAACGCAGGTCAGCCCTGCTGATCATATCGATAAGGTTTATGGCATTACCCTGCGCGAAGCTTTGGCGGCAGGGGTTGAGGTGATCGCCTATGGTGCGCACATAGCGCCGGAGGCTGGCTCACTGGCGTTGCGCGCTTCGATCCCAGTCGTCTTATAGTGCGCGGCAGCCCATGCTATTTATCGAGCGCGGCGGGTGGGAATTGAATCAGCAGCTGCTTGAAGGTTTCCCGCAGTTTTTGCTCGGCTTTCAATTTGAACTGAATCAAAGGAATCCCTTCGGCGTTGCCGCGCCACACAAGGGTATTGCTCGCCGCTTGGGTGATATCGATAACGATCACTGCCTCCTGCTTGCCCTTGCCCAGCATTTGGCTAGAGCCTAAGCCGATACTGCCATTGCGCCCTATAGGCATACCAAGACCAATGCCGATACTGGTATTGCCGCCAGTGCTGGCGCGGGTAAAACCTTGCAAGTCGATCAAGAGATCGGGCTTGTCGGTAACGGGGATAAAGCCCTGTGCTTGCAGTTGGTCATCGGCCAATTGCTGCAAGTAAGCCGCGCCAATGTCTGGTATGTCGATGGTGGCGGCGCGCCAGCTATAGGTTTTTAGCGGGCTAAAGTCGGTGCCGGCTTTAAAATCTTGCACATAGCGAGTGTTGGCGCAGGCAGCCAGACAGAGCGCGAATGCAAGCAAAGCGAGTTGCCCCTGGCGGAGGCTGGATAATGTAAACATGGTTTGCTCCAAAGTGACGGTTGCAATGCAGTTACGCGTGCTTGAAAACACTGAACTTAAGTGGCTTGCAGATTACCCCTGTCGAGTAAAAATTAATAGAAGTCGCGGTTTTTTAATAAGCTGCAATAGTAGGGCGTTATATTGCGGTGCTAAATAGTGTCGTTTCGTTATAGTGTCGTCTCATTGTGGAGAGAATCTTGCTGTATGAATATCGCGCTGGTAGAAATTTTTCTGGTTAACGCATTCTTGGTTGCTGTTGTGGTCTTGATTCATTTTGAAGCGCTTAATCTTTTAACACAGTGGATTCCGCGGTTACCTGGGCGCGCGCGGGTAAAAATATTAGCGGGTGTTTTAGGTGCACTTTTTGCGCACATGATAGAAGTTTGGGTATTTGCCTTGGGGCTTTATGTCTTGATTTTACATAGGGATTTAGGCGAATTGGTAGGCGGGAGCGGCGAATTGTTATTGGATTGTGTCTACCTCTCGTTCACTAGCTTCACTTCCTTGGGCGTGGGGGATATTTATCTCGTCGGCCCCGTTCGCTTTCTGGGTGGCATAGAGGCGTTAACCGGCTTGGTGCTCATCGCTTGGACTGCTTCTTTTATGTACATCGAAATGCAGAAGCTGTGGCGTGTGCATTAAGTCTTGCTGACGCGCTAAGCCGCGCTGAAGGTTTTTTGCTTTTTAATGGGTGTTACTGCAGACTGCGCCGCAATTATGGCTGGCCCTTTTTCTTTTCCTCAAGGAGTTAACGTGGAACTTATTATCATTATTAAAGCAATTGTTATGGGGTTGGTGGAAGGCGTCACCGAGTTGCTGCCTATTTCCAGTACGGGGCATTTAATTCTTGCTGGCGAGCTCATGAATTTTATGGATAAAGACAAGCGCGTGGTGTTTGAAGTGTTCATTCAGATGGGCGCGCTTATGGCCATTGTGTGGGAGTACCGCAGTAAAATATTTGGCAGCTTGTTCGCTATTGGCCATCCGGGCGCGGGGCGCAATCTCTACCTTAATTTAATGATTGGCTTTTTACCGGCTGCGCTTTTAGGTTTTATCCTCAGCGATTTTATTACCGAGGTACTGTTCAGCCCCTATGTGGTCGCAGGAGGATTTATTGTTGGCGGTTTTATTATTATTTGGGTAGAGAAACGCGCCTATGCCCCAACCCTAGATGACATGGATAAGGTAACTTACAGCACCGCGTTAAAAATTGGTTTATGCCAATGCCTCGCGCTAATTCCCGGCACTTCGCGCTCAGGTTCTACGATTATCGGCGGTATGTTTTTTGGCATGTCGCGCACGGCTGCTACAGAATTTTCGTTCTTTCTCGCACTGCCGATGATTTCCGCCGCGTCACTTTACAGTTTATTTAAAGCGCGGGATCTTTTGGTGATGGAAGACGTAGGTGTTTTGGCGATTGGCTTCATCACCTCATTTATCAGTGCTTTTATTGTGATGCGAGCGCTGTTGCGTTTTATTAGCAATCACACCTTTATGGCGTTTGCCTGGTATCGCATTGTGTTTGGTTTGCTCATCGCCGCTACGGCTTATACTGGTGTGATTAATTGGGCTGCATAAACATGCCACGGTTATTTTAATTGTTTAAGGCTTTTGGATTAGCAGAAAAATTAATTTGCGCTTTTGCTGTGCTTAGACATAATGTCGCCGTGCCGCTTGGGGATGTTGTCATCAGGGCGAGCTAATTATATTGTCGATAGGAGATCTAGGAATGAAAAAGTTATTGTTGGCTATTGCGGTCACGCTCACGGCCTGTGGTGGTTCGGGCGGTTCCAGTGAGACGGATGGTTCTGGCAGCTTGCAGGGGCTTATAAGTAATGGAGGCGGAAGTGGAGGCGGAGGCGGAGGCGGTAAAATTGCTGGTGTCTGGGATAGCAGTTATGACGACCCTGACTATGGCTTTGACGAGAGCTATTTCGTTATAGATTCCAAGGGCAATCTTAGCGGTTATGACTATGCGGGCGATCCAGCTGATAACTGGGGCAACTGTTATTGGATCAACAAGAATGCTGGTAAGATCACCTCTTTGGGAGGTGGAAAGTATCTTATGAGTGATTTTGATGGCCAAGAAGCAGCTGAAGAGGTGGAGATCAATGTGTCGGGCAATACCATGTCGTTTTCATTTCGAGATATTGACGACGAGGATGAAGATGGTAATACCACCGAGTTTCTTCCCGACGAAGACACTTTTACGCGCTCTACGCGCACAGTCGCCAGCTTTACCCCAGAATGTGTGGACTCAGCTGCCGCTGCGCATGCGCTTATTCCAACGATGAAACAAAAAACGTCGGTGCTCTCACGGGCCCCTGCCGCTAAGCCCTAGTAGCGGTGTAATGGCGCTCTGCAGTAGCGGGCGCCATTACACAAACTTCACCACGCTCGTATCCTTTAGTCTGCTTTTTCCAGCGCCATGAAGTGCGCTGAGATACTCGTCCCATAGCTTTGTTTGATTCGCGCCTAGCTCGTAAAAATATTCCCAAGTATAAATTCCCGTTTCATGGCCGTCGTCGAAGATGAGCTTTAAGGCATAGTTGCCCGCGCGCTCAATTTTAGTGATTTGCACTGCTTGTTTGCCGTGTTGCAGAATCGCTTGGTTGGGGCCGTGGCCTTTTACTTCGGCACTGGGTGAATGAACGCGCAGAAATTCGGCGGGCAATAAAAAGTGTTCGCTACCGAAGTGCAATTCCAGCTGTTGGGACTGTTTGTGTAGTTGAATTTTGGTGGGAATTTTTGGGTTGTTCATGAGGGCGTCGGCTTGAAAGAAAAAAGTGTGAGTAGGTGAAAAGTGAAAGGGCGCAGTTGCGCCCTTGTTATTGACTCACTAGAGTATGTAGCGACTTAGATCTTCATTTTTAGCCAGTTCGCCCAATTGTTTTTCAACATAGGCTGCATTAATTTCGATTTGCTTGTTGTTGTCGCCCGCATCGAACGAAACATCTTCTAGCAGTCGCTCCAAAATAGTGTGTAAGCGGCGCGCGCCTATGTTTTCAGTGCGTTCGTTTACCTCGAAGGCCGTTTCGGCAATGCGGCGAATACCGTCTTTGGTGAAGTGTATTTCCACACCTTCGGTTTTAAGTAGCGCAATTTGCTGCTCTGACAGTGACGCTTTGGGTTCGGTGAGTATGCGTTCAAAATCGTCGGGCGTAAGTGCTTGCAGCTCTACGCGAATAGGCAGACGGCCTTGTAATTCAGGGATTAAATCGGAGGGTTTACTCAGGTGAAATGCGCCTGAGGTGATAAATAAAATGTGATCAGTTTTAATCATGCCGTGTTTGGTTGAAACGGTACAGCCTTCAATCAAGGGCAGTAAATCGCGCTGTACACCTTCGCGTGATACATCGGCACCGCTGGTTTGGCCGCGGCGCGCTACCTTGTCGATTTCGTCGATAAAGACTATGCCATTTTGCTCAACTGCTTCGATGGCTTGCGCTTTAATATCTTCTTCGCTGACCAGCTTGGCGGCTTCATCATCTTGCACTTGTTTGAAGGCTTTTTTCACCGTGAGCTTGGCTTTTTTGGTTTTATCGCGACCTATGTTAGAGAACATACTTTGTAATTGATTGGTCATGTCCTCCATGCCCGGTGGAGCCATAATTTCTACGCCCACAGGCGTTGCGGCTATGTCGATTTCAATTTCTTTATCGTCCAGCTCACCTTCACGCAACTTCTTGCGGAAAATTTGGCGGGTACTGGAGGCGTGTTTGGCTTCTTCGCTGGCCTGATCGCGTGCAGGCGGTAAAAGTACATCGAGAATGCGCTCTTCTGCGGCTTCTGCGGCGCGAAATTGCACGCTCTGCATGGCTTGTTCGCGGAGCATCTTTATGGCCACATCAACCAAGTCGCGAATAATAGATTCTACGTCGCGGCCCACATAGCCAACTTCCGTAAACTTCGTCGCTTCGACTTTGATAAAGGGCGCGTTGGCGAGTTTGGCGAGGCGGCGTGCAATTTCTGTTTTGCCCACGCCAGTCGGGCCAATCATTAAAATATTTTTGGGCGTAATTTCGCCGCGCATATCCACATCGACTTGCATGCGGCGCCAGCGGTTGCGCAGGGCGATGGCCACGGCGCGCTTGGCGTCTTGTTGGCCGATAATGTGTTTGTCGAGTTCGTGCACGATTTCGCGCGGAGTCATGGAAGACATAAAAATGGGTTACCAATAATGAGCAATCTACTGTTGCTCGGAATTAATATTCGAGGGTTTCAATGGTGTGACTTTGATTGGTGAAGACGCAGATGTTGCCCGCAATCGTCAGACCTTTTTCCACAATACTACGCGCATCGAGCTGGGTGTTGTCGAGCAGCGCGCGCGCGGCGGCTTGGGCGTAGTTGCCGCCGGAACCTATGGCAATAAGATCGTCTTCCGGCTGAATGACATCGCCATTGCCGGTAATGATGAGTGAGGCTTCTTTATCGGCGACGGCGAGCAATGCTTCCAGTCGGCGCAGGCTGCGGTCGGTGCGCCAATCTTTCGCGAGTTCCACGGCGGCGCGCACCAGTTGGCCGTTGTGGGCTTCGAGTTTGGCTTCAAAGCGTTCAAATAAGGTGAAGGCATCGGCGGTGCCACCTGCGAAGCCGGCGATGACTTGATTTTTGTAGAGACGGCGAACTTTGCGTGCATTGCCTTTCATGATGGTATTGCCGAGGGAGACTTGGCCGTCGCCGCCGATAACCACTTGGCCATCGCGTCTTACCGAAAGAATTGTAGTCACTGGACTTCCTATTAGTGTATTGGCTGTAAATGATCTTGTGCGTGGGGCCGAGTACTGCTTAACAGTGGTTCGACCTTTCGTGTCGCTGATCTTAAAAAGTGCTGCTCTTAAATAGAATTTAGCTTAGGTGCCGTTCGAGCTTGAGCGCTGTTTGGCCTTAAGTGCAGCTACGATGAGGAAAGGATGGGGGCGGGGGGGAATATTTCAAGGCGCAGCCTCTAAGCTGCGCCTTGAAAGTAGAGCGAAGCGTACGCTTAGCGCTTGGTTTTGGCGCGTTTGAGCACCAGCGCATTGTATTGATTGTTCACCAATTGGCTGCGGGCGCTGGCGAGGTTGGTTTGGGTGTCGAAGGGGCCGACTACCACGCGATGCCAGAGTTCGCCTTTGCGGATTTCAACTTTTTCGATGTGGGCATCGAGGTTGAGCAATATCAACTGGGCGCGCAGTTTGTCGGCATCGATACTGCTGGGGAAGGATCCCACTTGGAGTATGTATTCAATTTTTTCTTGCGGCACTTCTGGCGTGTCGGCGCGCGGTGTTTCGCTCGCGGGCACTATGGTTTCGCTCTCTTGCAGTAGCTTGTAAAAGTCGAAGCGAGGCTTGGGCGTTTTATTCTCGCTCACTTTGGGTTTGGGTTCTGCTTTGGGCGCAGGGGCGGTAACCGGATTTTTGATGAAATAGAAGCTGGCGGCAAAAGCACCTAGCACAAGGCCTGCAACAAACCACGTCCAACCGGGGGTTGGGCTGCTCTTAGCGGGGCTGCGGCGATTGGTGGTGCGCGTTTTTTTGGCGAAGTCTCTACTCATGGAATGGGCGTTTCACTGCTGGGGGTTGGTGTATCAAGGGCGCGATTCTACTGCTTGAGCGGAGGCGCGTCACTAGCTCATATCCTGAGGGTCGACATCAATCGACCAGCGCACGCGTTTACCGAGTGCTTCGGCTTCTAATTGTAGGGCGAGTTGCGTGAGCAATTGCTGCAGCGGCTTGCGCTGCGCGCAGTTGAGTTGCAGCTGATAGCGAAAGCGATCGCCGCGCTTTTCCATCATGGCGGGTAGCGGGCCCAAGTAGCTAATAAAAGGGCTGGGCGCTTGCAGTTGCTCAGCCATGGCGCGCGCCATTTTAAGAAATTCGATGACCAATTCAGGACGTTTACTTTCGGCACGCAAGAGCGCCAAGTGGCGATAGGGCGGCATTTGAGTGATCTGGCGCTCGGGCAAAATAAGCGCGGCGAGCGCGTGGTAACCCTGCAGCATGAGCGTTTGCACCAGCGGGTGTTCCGTGTGATGGCTTTGCAGTATCACTTGCCCAGGTTTTTCGGCGCGCCCAGAGCGCCCAGCAA
Organism: Cellvibrio sp. 25HG11W-0; assembly: GCF_057815475.1. Lineage (NCBI taxonomy): Bacteria > Pseudomonadati > Pseudomonadota > Gammaproteobacteria > Cellvibrionales > Cellvibrionaceae > Cellvibrio > Cellvibrio sp. 25HG11W-0. The sequence goes on along the minus strand of NZ_CM174230.1, from coordinate 4,330,449 downwards.
CTTGTAATAAGAGCTGGCCCATGCGTTCGGGGCCGCGAAAGTCAGTGCTAAACAGGCCCGCATCCGCATCGATAATGACGACTAATGTGACATCGGCAAAGTGGTGGCCTTTGGCAAGCATTTGGGTGCCCACCAAAATACAGGGCGCGCCGCTATGAACATCCACCAGTAATTTTTCCATGCCGTTTTTATTGCGCGTGGAATCGCGATCCACGCGAATGACCTTGGTGTTGGGGAAAAGTTGCTGCAGGGTGTTTTCACTGCGCTCTGTACCCATGCCTAAAGGGAAAATGTTGGGGCTGTTGCAGCTGGGGCAGCGCCGCGGTACGGGGCGTTGGTGATCGCAGTGGTGGCAGTGTAGGTGACGCGGGGTTTGGTGCACCGTCATGCGCGCATCGCAGTGATTGCAGTTGGCGAGCCAGCCGCAGTCGTGGCACTCAAGTGCGGGTGCGTAGCCGCGACGATTGAGGAATACCAATACTTGGTTGCCTGCCTGCAGCTGTGCATCTATGGCTTGCAGGCTGGCGGCGGCAAAGCCTTCGTGCAGCTGTTCGCCGCGAATATCGAGCAGCTGAATACTGGGCGCCTGCGCATCGCCCGCGCGCTGAGTAAGGCGCAAGTTGTGGTAACGCCCCTGCTGAGCATTGTGCAGGGTTTCAAACGAAGGTGTGGCAGAGCCGAGAATCAGGGGGATTCCTAGTCGATTGGCGCGCACTGCCGCTAAATCCCGTGCGGAATAGCGAAAGCCATCCTGCTGTTTGAAGGAGTTATCGTGCTCTTCATCGACAATAATGATCCCTGGGTTTTGCAATGGCGTAAAAATAGCCGAGCGGGTGCCAATGACGATGCGCGCCAAGCCATCGCGGGCTTGCAGCCAAGCATCGAGTCGCTCGCGATCATTTAAGCCAGAGTGAAGAGCGACCACAGACACGGCAAAACGGCGCTGAAAACGCAGCAGTGTTTGGGGCGTAAGGCCGATTTCCGGCACCAAAACCAGCGCTTGCTTGTGTTGGATCAACACCTCGGCAATGGCTTGCAGGTATATTTCAGTTTTACCGCTGCCTGTGGCGCCATCGAGCAAATAGCTGTTAAAGCTGTCGTAGTGAATTTGTGCGAAGGCGGTGGCCTGTTCAGCGCTGAGCTCCAAATGTGCTGTGCGCAAGACGGATGCGGGTTGTACAAAAGCGTGGGGTGCAAATTCGCGCTCGCGCGCCAAGCCTTTGTCGATAAGAGTTTTTACCACACTGCGCGGAATTTCTAACAGGGCGATATCTGTTTTACTGAGCGGCTGCTCGGTTTCATGGGCTTGTTGCAAAGCACTTAATAGCGCGGCTTGTTTGGGGGCGCGTTTTAAGGCTCCAGCGGGCAAGCCTTTGCCCTCGGTGGTAAGCTCAAGGCCAATGTCACCGCGTAATTGTGCAGCTTCGCCTTGTCGCAACAGTGTGGGTAGTGCGGTTTGGAGCGCTTCGCCAATGGGCGTTTGATAGTAATCAGCGGCCCATAGGCAAAGCTCAAGCAGTTCGCCCTGCAGTGCGGGTTGGCTATCGATAATCGCCAGTGCAGGGCGCAGCTTGGCGAGATCTTGCTCGCTGGTAGTCTTGGTTGCCAAAAGCACACCAGTTAGCTCTTGATGGCCAAAGGGCACGCGCACCAAGCTGCCCGCGGCGAGTGTGCGGGCTTCCTGCTCGCTCATGGCGAGCGGCGCGAGGTAATCAAAGCGGCGGCGCAAAGGTACGGGTAAGGCGATTTCGAGTAAAACAGGGTTTGGCATAGCAGTAAGGCTTGAGCTGGTGTGAGTCAGGGCTGGCAGGATAGCGCATCTGGTGCGGCAATAGTCTGGGTTTTGTTGGTGAATAAAGGTCGCTTGGCTTGGTGAGGTTGTCAGGTCTGATGCTCGAACTATACTCTTTCAAGGCTCCGTATTTGATGTTTGGTGCAGGGGGCGTTAATTCAGTTGGTTTAACGTGTGTCGATTTGCTAACTTGATTTGATGGTGTTGCTTTAGTCTGGAGCAACCGACAATGAATAGGTGGCCTAATAAAATTTTTATCGGCTAGAAATGCTCTAGCTTAATGCTCGTGAATCTACCATTAAGGTGATAAGAATGAATCGCAGAGACTTTATTAAACTTTCAGGGGCCGCCACAGGCCTAGCGCTAATTCCCGCCGTGAATCTTGCCCATGGCGAGGCTGCAGCTAAATTGGACGCAGCTAATCCTCAGGCGCAGGCATTGGGTTATGTTGAGCAAACCCCGAACGCGGGCAGTGACTGCGCAAATTGCGCCCAGTCGCATGGTACGGCTGGTGCGGAATGGATCGGGTGCAATATTTTCCCAGGTAAAGAAGTGAAGGCGACTGGCTGGTGTAAGGTCTGGGCCCCGCGTCCCGCGTAAGAGTGAACTTGGCTTCGATGATAAATGTTCAAAAAATAGCCCCATCTGGGGCTTTTTACTTGCCTTGATGTTTTTTTCTGATAGTATCCCCGCTCCCTAAATCAGCCGTTCCATTTAACCGTTGTGCGGTGCTCGACGAAGTTCGGGTGGCGGCACAAAAAACGACAAGGCAATTATCATGAAAGCAGATATTCATCCAAATTACGTAGCTATGGCTGTGACTTGCAGCTGTGGCAATGCATTTACTACCGCTTCAACCATGGGCAAAGAGCTTCATGTTGACGTATGCGGCGAATGCCATCCGTTCTACACCGGTAAGCAAAAAACCGTTGATACTGGTGGTCGTATCGATCGCTTCACCAAGCGTTTCGGCAGCCGTATTGGTGCAAAAAAAGAAGCCTAAGGGATTCTTTGAGGTGCTAAGTAACTTAGTGCTCCATAAAAAAACGTCGCACGCCTTTGGCTGCGGCGTTTTTTTATGGCTGCTTTTTGGCTCAGCGCTTCTTGCTGCTGAATGCGGCCGTGGTGAGGGTGCGGTAGTTGTCGTAAAAAAGGTTATTGATGGTGACACTCTGCGCCTTCAGGATGGTCGGTCGGTGCGGTTGTTGGGGGTTAATGCGCCTGAAGTTACCCATGGTGCTAATGCAGGTCAGCCTTTTGGGGTGGAGTCGCGCGCAGCGGTGGTGGCCTTTATCGCGCGCGCAAATAACAAGGTGCGTTTGACTGCCGAGGCGCAAGCTCTGGATGCTTATGGCCGGAGCCTAGCGCATGTTTATGATCTGCAGGGGCGCAGCCTTGCGGTGAATTTGTTGGCACAGGGGATGGCTTTGCAAATCGCTGTGCCGCCCAATACCGATCAAGCAGCTTGCCTGTTGGCGGTTGAGCGAAAAGCGCGCCAGTCACGTTTAGGCTTGTGGCGCAGTGATTTTTGGGCGGCAAAGAGTGCGACCGGTTTGGGCGTTAAGGATAAGGGCTTTCGCTTGGTGCGCGCTAAGGTGGCTGCGGTGACGATCAATAAGTCGGTTTGGTTGGAGTTAGACGGCAACTTGGCGGTACAAATACCGCGCCGGTATTGGCGTGATTTCACCCTTGCCAATGGCGAGCCATATAAGCAAAAAGATTGGCTTGCACTGCGGGGTATAACTATTGAGGTGCGCGGTTGGATTAATCCGCGCACGGGGCGCTCGACGTCAGGTGCTGGAAAGCGCTATAAGCCTTTGATTATGCAGTTGAAATCTTCTGCATCCTTGCAGATTCATGGTTTCTAATTCGTGTCTTAAAACAACTCTTCCGGTAAATTAGTTTGCTCTGTCTCAAGCTGTTGATTACCAGCGGCCGAGGTTCGGCTGGTATCCTCGCCTAAAAACACTTCAAAAATAGCATCAGGATCACCCGGTTGGGCAGGTTTGCCTGTTTCTGGGTTGATGCGCACGGTCACTATGCCATTGGGTTGGCGTGGAAGGCGGTCGGGCACACCTTCGAGCGCGGCGCGCATAAAGTTTATCCAGATGGGCAAGGCTGCCGAACTGCCGAACTCGCGTCGGCCGAGCAGGGTATTTTGATCAAAACCAACCCAAACGGTGGTGACCACATTGGGATTGTAGCCGGAGAACCAGGTGTCGCGCGGGCCGTTGGTGGTGCCGGTTTTGCCGCCTAGGTCGCTGCGGCCCAACTGCTTAGCGAGGCGTGCTGTGCCCTTATCTACCACATCTTTTAGCATTGAATCTATCAGGTAGGCAATGCGCTCATCGATGATGCGCGGTGCTCGTTCGCTAGCGTCCATCATAGGGATTGCAGGTAGTTCGGTGCCATCTTGCGCGAATCTGGCCTGAGTTTCATTGGTTTCGCAGGTTTTGCACACACGCTTAGGTTTGGCTTCAAAAACGATATTACCTTTAGGGTCCTCAATGCGCGTCACCAAATAAGGCGATATTTTGAACCCTCCATTGGCAAATGTCGCGTAAGCCGTCGCCATTTGCATGGGGGTGAGCGCGTGAGTACCCAGTGCAAGCGTTAGGTCGCGGGGGAACTCTTTAGTGTTAAAACCAAAGCGAACCAAGCTGTCGAGTACCGTTTGCATACCTAGGCTGCGCAGCAGGCGAATAGAGACGAGGTTGCGGGAGCGATAAAGCGCTTGGCGCATACGCATAGGGCCGAGGAACTTGCCGTCGTCATTTTCTGGGCGCCATGCAATACCGGTACTGGTATTTTCGATCACAATGGGCGCATCGTTAATGATCGACGCGGGGGTAAAACCGTTCTCCAGTGCTGCAGTGTATAAAAAAGGTTTAAAACTAGAGCCGGGCTGGCGTTCGCTTTGAATCGCGCGATTGAAATGACTTTGATTGAAATCGTAGCCGCCTACCAAGGAGCGGATAGCGCCATCTAATGGGTCCAGTGATACGAGTGTTGCCTGAACGGCGGGCACTTGGCTTAATTGCCACTGGTCATCATCATTTTTGTCTATGCGCACAACATCGCCCACCTTGAGGAAATCATTGGCAGACTTGTAGGCCGCACCGCGATTATCTTCATTGATATAGGGACGTTGGCTTGAGAGCCCTTGTTCCCAGCTCAGGTTGATGATGTCGCTATTACTGAGTATGACGCTAATGGATTTGTCGGCGACTGAGATGACGGCGGCAGCTTGTTGGCTGCCGAGGGTGGGAATTGTTTGTAGTTTATCTTGCCAGTCGGTGTAGTCAGCATCCTCAGAGGGGGGGAGGTGTTGTTCGGGGCCGCGATAGCCGTGGCGTCGATCATATTCCATTAAGCCCTTTAAGATGACTGCCTGAGCCGTCGCCTGCATCGAGCTATCGATACTGGTGTAAACCTTGTAACCATCGTTGTAGGTGGCGTCGCCAAAGCGGTCTAGGGCCTCTTGTCGTGCCATTTCAGCGATGTAAGGTGCTTGTACTTCAAGTGTGGTGCCGTGGTAGCTGGCGGAGTTGGCTTCGTTGACGGCGGCCTCATAGGTGGCTTTATCTATATGCTTAAGTTCATACATGCGGCCTAAAATCCAATTGCGACGAATCATCGCGCGCTTGAGGTTGGCGAGTGGGTTATAAGCAGAGGGTGCCTTCAAAACGCCTACAATCATGGCGTACTGCGCGACGCTTAAATCCTTAATATCCTTGCCATAATAGATCTGTGCAGCCGCTTGTAAGCCATAAGCACGGTTGCCGAAGAACATTTTGTTGTTGAAAAGTTCGAGTATTTCCTCTTTGGTGAATTTTCTTTCAATTTCAATGGATAAGAGGATTTCGTTAAACTTACGTGAGAAGACTTGTTTGCGAGTGAGAAAGAAATCACGCGCCAATTGCATAGTAAGTGTACTACCGCCGGATTGGATCTGGCCGGATTTCAAGATTTGTGAAGCGGCGCGCAACATGCCTTTAAGAGAAACCCCATGATGCTCAAAGAAATCAGCATCTTCGGCAGAAAGCAGCGCTTTTATATAAAGTGGTGGAATTTGGTTATAAGCCAGAGGAGTGCGGCGTTGTTCGCCAAATTCACCGATTAATTTTCCATCACTTGAATAAATGCGCAATGGGGTCTGTAATTTAACCTGCCTGAGGCTATCAACCGCGGGCAGTTTGGGGCTTAAGTAAAGGTAGAGTCCCGTAAGTGCTACCAAGGTAACGCTAAAACCGGATAGTAACAGCCAAAAAAAGAAAGCGAAGATGGATTTTTTATTAAACATTTTTTCTATGTGAATTAATGAGTTAGCGAGCTTGTCGCGGGTGGCGGCGATTATACGGCCTTTTTATCTGTTTACATATTCATCGGTTTGTTGCAGGCTTAAGTTAAAGTGCTATAACATAAACAACGTCTAAGTTACGGATATAGATAGAAAAATGGGCATTCTAAGTTTCCTCGATAAGAAAGCTAAGCCGGTACTGGGGTTGGACATAAGTTCCACCTCAGTCAAGTTGCTTGAGCTAAGCCGCAGTGGTGATCGCTACCGCGTTGAATCCTATTCCGTAAAAGCGCTTCCTCCCAATGCGGTGGTCGAGAAGAATATTGCGGATCAGGCTGCGGTGTCCGAAGTTATTCGCGCCATGGTTAAACAATCTAAAACCAAGCTCAAACATGCGGCCGTAGCGGTTGCGGGTTCGGCGGTGATCACCAAAATGATCGATATGCCTGCCGATTTGAGTGATGATGCCATGGAGAGTCAGATTGCTGCCGAAGCCGATCAGTATATTCCCTTCCCCTTAGAGGAGGTCGCGATCGACTTTGAAATTCAAGGCGTCTCGCCGCGCAACCCAGAGCAAGTAGAGGTATTACTGGCAGCCTGTCGGCGCGAAAATGTTGAAGTGCGCGAAGTGGTATTAATCGAATCCGACCTCATTGCTGAGAAGGTCGATATCGAAGCCTACTGTATGGAGCGAGCGTTTGAATTAATCGCTGAACAGCTAGAAGATCAGGAAGGCCAGGTTGTTGCGATCGTCGATATAGGCGCAACTATGACCACCTTGAGTGTTTTGGTGGATGGAAAAACTATTTATACCCGCGAGCAGCTGTTTGGAGGGCGTCAACTTACCGAAGAAATTCAACGTCGTTACGGGTTGTCGCGTGAAGAAGCTGGTTTAGCTAAAAAGCAGGGCGGTTTGCCTGATGACTATGAGGCGGAAGTATTGGCTCCTTTTAAAGAGGCGGTAGTGCAGCAGGTTACGCGTTCGCTGCAGTTCTTCTTCTCGGCGAGTCAATATAATGATGTTGACTATATTATTCTTGCCGGTGGTGTGGCCTCACTTGAAGGCTTGGTGAGTGTGATTGAAGAGAAGTTAGGTACTCAAACAGTAGTGGCAAATCCATTTGCGCGCATGTCGGTATCCTCACGAGTTAATGCCGCTTCTCTTGCTAACGATGCGCCCTCCTTAATGATAGTGACGGGTTTGGCGATGAGGAGTTTTGATTAATGGCAAAAATTAACTTATTGCCGTGGCGCCAAGTCTATCGCGAAGAAAAGAAGCGCGAATTTCTGGGTGTTGTCGCGGCTGTGGCTTTAGTGGCGGGTTTAGGCGCATATTCTTGGGTTGCAAGTGTTGAATCCGCAATTGAAAATCAAAATTCACGCAATCAATTGCTCAATACTGAAATTGCTAAATTGGATGCGCAGGTTAAAGAAATTAGTGAGCTGAAAAAAGTGCGCGATGATCTATTGGCGCGTATTAAAGTGATTACGGATCTTGAGGGAACTCGTCCCGTTATAGTTCGATACTTTGATGATTTTGCTCGAGCCATACCGGATGGTGTGTTCGTTTTAATGATGGAGCGCAAGGGTAACTTAGTGTCTATAGAGGGCGTTGCAGAATCCTATAACAGAGTGGCCAGTTTTATGCGGAATCTCGATGCGTCAGATTGGTTTGCCGCGCCTAGTTTGACCTCTGTCACGGCCGCGCCCGATGAGGGTGAGCAGGCAAGTAGATTTAAAATGACGGTGCAGACATCAGTACCATTGGATGCTACTAGCGCTCAAGCTGGGGAGGACAAATAAATGTCACTTCAAGAATCGTTTGAGCAGCTAAAAGAGTTCGACGTCAATAATATCGATTTTGAAAAAATTGGCGTTTGGCCGCTCGCAGCTAAAATTTTTGTTTGTCTCGTATTGGCTTTATTAATCTTTGCGGGTGCCTATTACTTAAAAGTGAGTGACCTTAATCTTGAGCTTGAATCTGTTGCAGCTCAAGAGCAGACATTGAAGTCGACTTATCAAAAGAAAAGTTTTGAGGCTGCTAATCTTGAGGCTTACAAGGCTCAGATGGAAGAGATGAAAGTTACGTTTGATTCTTTGTTGTCGCGGTTACCGGCTGAATCTGAGGTGCCAGGATTGTTGGAAGATATAGGTACGCGCGGAAGCGAAAGCGGTTTGACGATGAAGGCGGTGAATATTCAGCCAGATGTGGTCGCCGAGTACTATATTGAGGTGCCGATCAATATAGAAGTAATTGGTGGTTATCATGATATGGGGGGCTTTGTGAGTGGTGTAGCAGGTATGCCCCGTATCGTTACCCTACACGATTTCGTTATTGCATCACAAAAAGATAGTCGTGAGCTTAATATGAAAATCTCGGCTAAGACATATCGGTATAAGTCTCAGGAGGCAGCACAATGAAAAAGCTGATCCTAAGTTTAGAACTTTTATTTTTAGTGTTTACTGTAGCGGCTTGTTCGCCAACGGGTGAGCATCAAGATCTTTTAGATTTTATGGCAGAAACTAAGAAAAGACCGCAAGGTCAGATCGAGGCTCTGCCCACTTTTGCGCCTTATCAATCATTTTCTTATAGTGCTATGACGTTGCGCAGTCCATTTGAAAAGCCTGTGCCGGTAGATGAGTCTGCAGCTAAGGGAGGGCGTGCAGTAGCGCCGGATCTGAATCGTGAGCGGGAGTTCTTAGAGGGTTTCAACATTGCGTCTTTAAGGATGGTTGGAACTATATCAAGAACAAGCAAACTCTGGGCCTTAATCGACAATAGCGAAGGTTCAGTGGTGCCGGCTACGGTAGGTAATTTTCTTGGTAAGAATCACGGTAAAATTATTGCAACGTCTCCTGCGCAAATTGAAGTAATGGAAATAGTTGCTGATGGCTCAAATGGTTGGGTTGAACGTCCCAGAATTATCAAATTAGAAGAAAAGGAATAAGCGTATATGTGTGCTTTATTCTCATCGGGGTTAAATATGCGAAATTTAGTATTGCTTATGGTTTGTATGGTTTCGCCCTTAGCTTGGGCGAATACGCTAAATAAAATTGACTTTTCTCAGTTACCCGGAGAGCGGTTTGAGGCACGGTTGAGTTTTGACTCGACGCCACCCTCACCCAAAGGCTATACCATTGAAAAGCCTGCGCGCATTGTGCTCGATTTCCCTGATGTTGTCAGTGGCTTAAAAGAGCGTCGTATTCCCTTGGCTGTTGATAACGGTCAGAGCGCAATGGTGCTTACTTCTGAAGGTCGTACGCGTTTAATTTTAAACTTGAACGATTTGGCCTCCTATTCTACCCGAGTAGAAGGCAATAGCTTTATTGTTGAAGTGGGTGCAGTGGCAGGTTCGGCCGATAAAAATGTTGCTGCGCCTTCTGTGGCGCTGGCGAATAAAGGTAAGTCATATAGCGGTGAGGCTCTTGGTAATGGCGTTAAGATTACTAACATAGATTTTCGTCGTGGCACCGCAGGAGAGGGTCGTGTAATCGTGACCTTATCTAATCCAAAGGTCAGTGCCGATATGGTGGGTACTGGAGCAGGTGTGCGACTTTCGTTTAAAAATGCTTGGATGGCTCCTGAATTGCGCCGCAGACTTGATGTGGTAGATTTTGCGACGCCCGTTAGCTTGGTGACAGCCACGCAAGATGGTGAGACATCAACCTTGAATATATCTGCGGGTGGTGATTTTGATTATCTTGCTTATCAAACGGACAATGAATATGTGTTGAGTATTAAGCCTTTGACTGCGCAAGAAAAGCTGGAAAAGAAGAAAGACTTTGAGTATACCGGCGAGAAGTTGTCCTTGGACTTCCAAGATATTGAAGTTAGGGCTGTACTGCAAATTATCGCTGATTTTACTGAGTTGAATTTGGTGGCGAGCGACACCGTTCAAGGACGTATTACCTTGCGTTTACAAAATGTTCCCTGGGATCAGGCATTGGAAATGGTGCTTAAGAACAAAGGGTTGGATAAGCGCCAGGTTGGCAACGTGCTCATGGTGGCGCCTGCCGCTGAGATAGCTGAACGCGAACGTCAAGAAATCACTACCAAGAAGCAACTGGAAGAATTGGCGCCCTTACGCACTGAATATATTCGTGTTCGCTATGCGAATGCCAAAGAGATGTTTGAATTGTTTCGCGGTGATAGCGGCGGCAGTGGTGGCGGTAGTGGTAAGGGGAGCCAATCTACCGGTAGTGTGCTGTCAGAACGTGGGCAAGGCGTGGTGGATGAGCGTACTAACTCTATTATCATTACTGATACCTCGGAGCGAATCGAAGCATTCAAACGTTTAGTAGATCAAATTGATGTACCTATTCGCCAAGTGATGATTGAGGCGCGTATTGTTATAGCTAATACCGATTTTCAGCGTGAAATGGGCATTCGTTGGGGCGGGGCTGGCTATAATCTAAATAGCAGTAAGAGTCGATTGGTGGAAGTTGCTGGCTCACAGAGCGGTATGGATGATGATGATGGTACTAGCCCTTATAATTGGTTTACACAAGATCCAAATGGAGAAGCTAAGAGCTTAAACTTAACTGAAAATAATATGGTCAATGCGCCGGTTAACAATCCTGTAGGCACTCTTGCTGTCGCGCTCTTAACTGATAGTACTTTTTTAGATTTAGAGTTAAGCGCTCTTGAGAACTCGGGTTATGCTGAGATTGTATCCCAGCCCAAGGTTATTACCAGTGATAAACAAACGGCTTCAATTCGCTCAGGTAAGGAAATCGGCTATCAAGAGGCTTCTGCAAGTGGTGCAACCACAACCTCATTCCGTGAAGCCGTGTTAAAGCTGGAGGTTACGCCACAGATAACGCCAGACAATCGCATAATTATGGACTTGTCAGTTTCAAAAGATTCAATTGGCGAAGTGACAGATACGGGTATCCCAACTATCGATTTGACTCGTTTGGAAACTAAAGTGCTAGTTAACAATGGTCAGACAGTGGTGTTGGGTGGGGTCTTTTCTGTAGAGGGCACTAAGGGTGAGACTAAGGTTCCTGTCTTAGGTGATATTCCTTACTTGGGTCGTTTGTTTAAAAAGACTGTTGAGCAGCAATTCAAAACAGAATTATTGATTTTTGTTACCCCTAAACTTATGTCGGACACCCTTTCGAACTAATGCGTAAGCCCATCGTTTTTCTTGTCGGCCCCATGGGGGCCGGTAAGTCCACAATAGGCCGCCTTTTGGCGGCCGAATTAAATCTAAGTTTCCGCGATAGTGACCGTGTGATTGAAGAACGCACGGGCGCCGATATTCCTTGGATATTTGATATGGAAGGGGAAGAGGGTTTTCGTGAGCGCGAAACGGCTGTATTACAAGAGCTGGCACAAGAGCGTGATGTAGTGATTGCTACTGGCGGAGGCATAGTTCTGCGGGAGCAAAACCGCGAACTTATGAAAGCTGTTGGAAGTGTTTTTTATCTCACGGCATCTATTGAACAATTGGTTGAGCGCACGGCGCGCGATAAAAAACGCCCGTTACTACAGGTGGAAAACCCTCGGCAAAAAATCATCGACTTATTAGCCTTGCGAGATCCGCTCTATCGCGCGGCAGCTAACTTTGTGGTGAATACTGATCGCCGTTCACCTAAGTCTGTTGCACAAGAAATTGCTTCATTGGCTAAGTCATAAATATAACGCTAATTTGTACAAATCTTATTTACCTGTGCGATTTTTATAATCCACTCGTTTTCCTCTTGATGTGCATTCTGATATTCAGTATGGGTTTATGCTAAAGTGCGAGCTTTATTACAGCCCATATATTGTTTTAGAAGGCGTTTCTATGCAGGTGTTAACCGTTGATTTAAATGACCGCAGTTACCCGATCTATATTGGTGAACAGCTGCTTGGTCAATCATCACTTATTACCCAGCACATCCGTGCTAGCCAAGTTTGTATCGTAACCAATGAAACCGTTGCGCCTCTTTATTTGCAGAAGCTTACTGATAGTTTAAATGAGTTTTCTCTGGCGTCGGTCATTTTGCCTGATGGCGAGAGCTTTAAAAATCTCGATACGCTCAATAATATTTTTGATGGGCTTCTTAGTGCGCGTCACAATCGCACTACCACGCTAATTGCATTGGGTGGCGGTGTCGTTGGTGATATGACAGGGTTTGCTGCGGCTTGTTATCAGCGTGGAGTGGATTTTATTCAGGTTCCCACGACTTTGTTGTCGATGGTGGATTCTTCTGTCGGTGGTAAAACGGGCGTCAATCATGCGCTGGGTAAAAATATGATCGGCGCTTTTTATCAGCCGCGTTGTGTTATTGCTGATACCTCTGTGCTCCAGAGCCTACCTCCGCGTGAATTGTCTGCGGGCATCGCCGAAATTATTAAGTATGGATTAATTTGTGACTATGAGTTTTTTCTGTGGCTAGAAGAGCATATGGATGAACTTATGGCGAGTGATCCTGCAGCCTTAGCTTATGCGGTGAAACGCTCTTGTGAGAATAAAGCCAAAGTTGTTGCGCAAGATGAATTTGAAGGCGGTATTAGGGCCATCTTAAACCTTGGTCATACCTTTGGCCATGCGATCGAAACTGCTCAAGGCTATGGTAATTGGCTGCACGGTGAAGCTGTTGGTGCGGGCATGGCTATGGCCGCAGATCTTTCTTGGCGGCGGGGTGCGCTGAGTGATACGGATCTGGAGCGTACATTAACGCTGTTGGCTCGCGCAAAGTTACCGACCAAAGCTCCCGCAGACATGTCTCCATCGCAGTTTATGGAACTGATGGGGGTCGATAAAAAAGTGCTCGATGGTCGTTTGCGTTTGGTGTTACTTGAGGCAATGGGCAAAGCCATAGTGACTAGCGATATAGAGTTGCCTTTATTGCAGCAGACCTTTGAGGCCTGCAAGGCAAGTTAATTTCTCAGCTGCTGGACAGCATTTTAACTTTTTCATCTCAGTTTTTATTATTGCAAGGCTGAATTGGTTGGCTATTGGTCTTGGGATTTAAAATGGCACTTTAGTATTTAGAGTTTTTACTATGTCAAAAGAACCCTCAATGCGGGCAGAGTCTGATTATCGATTGTTAGATGAACCACATGACTCGCCTCAGGCTCGTTTATTTGAAGAGGCGAACTCATCATCTGATGAGCAATTGCTAGCGGACTATCGTCAGCGTTATGGCTTAGCCGAAGATCCTTTTACGAACGATTACTCCTTCCCTTTATTTACCGTAGGTGGGCGCCGCCAACTACTTGAGCAGTTGCTGCACCTCTGTCAGTTCAGCAGTAGTCTCTTATTGGTTCTTGGGGAATATGGCGTTGGTAAAACCCGCACAGCACATGGTTTTATGGATTCGCTCACCGAAGCGGATACTATTTGTTTTGTTAGCGTGCGCGCAGGGCAAACACTAGAGCAGTTGTTGTTAACCGTTGTGCAATCTTTGAAATTACCTCTAGAGGCTTTGCCTACGGCAGAAAATTTGCTGTCAGTGATAGAGGATTTTATTGCTAGCGAGCAGCCGCCAGAGGAAGAAGGTCTTGCGGTTGTGGTGTTGGATGATGCGCATCTTCTCGATGAAAAAACGATCCAGGTTATCACCTCATTGTTGCAAAGTTTTCCACAACAAACGCGTCTGCACTTTGTTTGTTTTGGTGAGTATTCACTGCTGGGGCGCGCTGAGCGAATAGGCGGCGCATCGCTACTGATTAACGACTTCAGCTTGCAGCCATTTAGTCTCGCTGAAACGGTTGATTACCTCAATTTCCGCATGGAAATGGCGGACTATTTAGGGCCAGAAATTTTTACTGAGTCTATGGTCGACCCTTGGTGGCGCGAAGCCCAAGGTGATTTGAGGGTGGTACACCTGCTAGCGCAGGAGCGCTTACTTGAATCGGTTATGCCCAAGCGTGGTGCTATGCGCAGACCGCTACCTGTACTTCATATAATTGCCATGGCCATGTTGATTGCCTTAGTCGGCATACTCTTTCTCTATATGGACGGTGATGACAAAGACAAGTCTGGTGCTGCTGTGCCTTCAGTCGCTGCGATAAATCAGCCTATAGCAGTGCCTTTGCCCGCTGCCACAAGTGCTACGCGGGAGCGGGATCTCACACGCGGTGATACACCTATTGAGCCGATATTGCCGTCTTTGCCTAGTGTAGGGCAGGAGCCTGTAGTGCAGAAATTAACGGTTGCGCCTGAGGAGGTTATTCCTTTAGCGGAATTACCTAAGTCGGCGAATAATATTGGCAGTGGGCAGATTCAATTGGAAAAGCCCGAGGTTGCTGTTGCTCCGGCTCAGGTCGCCCAAGTTACACCTGCTGCTCAGCCCGCACCTGGAGTTTCTGAAGTTGCACAAACTACCCCCAAGCCTGTACCGGTATTTACGCAAAATAAGCCCCATCAAACTGAGTCAAAAAATACAGGAAGCAGCGGTAAATCCGCGCAGGAAAAAATTATCTTGGCTTGGCCAGCGGCCCACTACACAATTCAATTGTTGGGTGTTAGTAATGCTAAAGCAGCGCAGGATTATATGGCGCAACAGCCCAACAAGAGCGAGTTGTTGATGTTTAAAAGCAAGCGTTTAGGCAAAGATTGGTTCGTGGTAATCAAGGGGCATTTTGCCAGTACCGCTCAAGCGCGGCAGGCCATTGCTGGCTTGCCATCTGCGCAGCGTGATGCGGGGCCTTGGCCGCGTGATTTAAAGGCGATTCAACAAGAAATCCGCGCTGTGCGTTAAGTCTTATGGGTCAAAATAAGCTGACGCTTCAAATCATGCAGGCAATAAAAAACGCGGCTTTGTGCCGCGTTTTTTATGAATACATTTTCTAATGCTAGCGATTATTCGTCGCTTTCTAGCAGCTCGCGGTAATCTTCTGCTTCCATGGCTTCTTCGAGCTCGGAGAGGTCGTCAGGTTTAACGCGAAAGAACCAGCCGTCGTCATAGGGCGAGCTGTTAACGGTTTCGGGTGCATCTTGCAGCAGTTCGTTAACGGCGACAACTTCACCCGATACCAGTGAGTAGATGTCCGAAGCCGCTTTAACGGATTCAACCACACCGGCTTCTTCACCAACAGTAACGCGCGTGCCCACTTCTGGCGTCTCTACATAAACCACATCACCCAAGGCATCTTGTGCGTGATCGGTGATGCCTATGGTTACGGTGCCGTCTTCTTCAAGGCGCGCCCATTCATGGCTGCTGAGGTATTTCAATTCTTTGCGGATATCGCTCATGGTCCTATTTCCTATCAAAAGATGTAATAAATAATAAGGTGTAAAAAATATTGAAGCTGGCGGCGCGCTGAAAATTAAACCAGCGCTTTACCATGACGAACAAAATTAGGTGTAACGACGTCTACTGTGACTTGCTTGCCGCGCATTTCCACATCGCATTGGTTGCCGACAGTGACGGGGACGCGTGCCAAGGCAATAGAATAGCCCAAGGTAGGGGAAAAAGTCCCGCTGGTAATGATGCCTTTTTCAGTGGTGCCCGCGCTGCTTACCTGTTGTTCTGCACGCAGTACGCCACGCTCGCGTAAAACGAGGCCGATCAATTTGTGTGTGATGCCCTTGGCCTTTTCAGCTTCAATAACTACGCGGCCAATGAAATCCCGAGAGCTTGGTTCCCAAGCAATAGTCCAGCCCATATTGGCGACTAGCGGCGAAATATTATCATCCATTTCGTGTCCGTATAAATTCATGCCCGCTTCAAGACGCAATGTGTCGCGTGCGCCCAAACCACAGGGGGCAACGCCAGCGTCGGCCAAGGCACTCCAAAAAGCGCCAGCTGCGCTGTTGGGTAGCATGATTTCGAGACCATCTTCACCGGTGTAGCCGGTACGCGCTATAAACCAATCTGCGGCGGCTAAACCTTGGAATACTTTTAGTATGTCGATAATGTCGGCGCGAGCAGGGGTGACGACGCTTTTGGTTAGTTCTATGGCCTTGGGGCCTTGAATGGCAATCATTGCCAAATCGTCACGTTCTTTCAGTTCAACAGCGAAGTCTGCAGCGACCTTTGTCATCCAGGCCAAATCTTTTTCACGGGTGCCGCAGTTGACCACGGTCCGGTACCAGCCATCCATGTTGTAGACGATCAAGTCATCGATAACGCCGCCTGCAGGGTTCAGCATACCGCTGTATAGGGCTTTGCCGAGCATGGTGTCAATTTTGGCGACATCGTTGGCGAGCAAATATTGCAAATAAGCCTTGGCATCAGCGCCAGTTATATCGACCACGGTCATGTGGGATACATCAAACATGCCTGCTGATTGGCGCACTTTATGGTGCTCTTCAATTTGCGAGCCGTAATGCAGCGGCATATCCCAGCCGCCGAAATCCACGAGTTTGCCACCCATCTGTTGATGCGTTGCGTAGAGAGCGGTTTTATTACCCATGAGTTACCTATCTGGGAGGATGAGTGAGGCTTGCTAAGAGGGCGCTATTTTAGGTGGCCGAAGAGGGGGTGTCTATGTGCTTTTGTGATTGAACGGGGAATTGCGCATGTAGTGAGTAGCGAGGGGAAAAAGGTTGGCGTATATCCGGTCACTGTCAATTTAAGTTCAGGCCTGAGCTACGCATGATTAGCTCAGGCCTGTGTTACCGAAAATGTCTATTGCCTAGGGCAATATTTTATCCGCATCCGCATCCGCATCCGCAGAGCTGGTTTGTTGACTGGAAGTTGGAGTTGTTTGATCCTCGCTGTCTTTTAAGGCTTTAGTCTTCGCGTCTTTAATCGCATTTTTATCCGCAGTGTCTTTGCGACTTTGATCAACCTTGGCTTTGAGTTTCCCAAGTTCTGTGGTGAACTCGGTGAGGCTTTGGTCGCTGCTCAGGCGCAGTACGGGTGGGTAAATTACGCCCATATACAACTCGTCTGATAGATGGCTGCTGGCTTGATAATGTTTGGTCATGGTGATGGCGGAAATAAAGACTGCCAACACGGCAAGGTAAATCTTTAATCGCCCCGGCCGCTTGTTGCCGCTGGTGACCAGATGGAAATAAAGTATTACCGCGCAGAGGTAAATCACCGGATGATTGTTAAATTTGGCGAGGCTTTCCCAGCTCAAGGCGTAGGCAAGCATACTGCTGAGGTGATCCCACAGTTCAAGTACGGCAGCGCCGCAACTGATGATAAACAGGTGTCGCCCAAAGCGAGAGTGACCGGTAAAGAGCTTGCTGAAAATAGCCCAAATACCACTCCAGCCTATGGCGAGCCCCAGCAGGCTGATTAAGTCGAGTAGGTATTTGCTCAAATTACTTTCGTTGAGGTCGGCGAGCCAAGTGCTGAGCAGGCCTGTCACTATCAATAGAGCGCTACCTGCGAGCGCGGGCAGCCAGCCCTCCCAGTGATGATTGGTGGGGTCGATTACTTCGGGGGCGACTTCATAATCGTGACTGCGCACCCTTAAACTGGTGCGACCGAGGCGGTAGCTGTGCGCGCCGTCCACCACAAAAAAACCGGCGCGCTGATGATCGAGGCTGATGCCATTGAGGCTGTCGAGGTCGGTAATAATCAGCTCGTCCAACTGGTTTTGCTCCAGCTGAGCGTGATGTGCCGCCGTGTGAGGGTCGTCGAGAATGATGTCGTTATCGTAGGCGCGACCAATACGTGCCGGCAGGCGATCAATTTTCTGACGCGACTTTACATCGCCATCGGGCGTTACAATTTCAACGAAAATAGGCAGGCTTAGGCTCATGGTTGCACCTCCTGCGCAGCAGTATCGAGGGCAATATCTTGGGAAGCCTCATCGGTTTTTTTGGTCTTAGCCGGTACTTTGGGTTTCGAATCTGTGTCGCTTATTGTTAGATCGCGGTCCATATCCTGAATAAATTGACTGATCAACTTAATGCCATTGGCATAGGATACGCCCTGAATATTGAGCATGCTCTGTAAACTCATTTGACTGTCGTCGGTGCTGGCAGTGATCAAGGTGAAATCGTAGAGATCTTTAAATTTGTGATAGGCCTCGGCGCAGGCGAGGGCACGCAGGCGAATATTTTTGTTATGGATAAACTCTTCAGTGCATTCCGCTGGGGTGATAGTGTCGCTTTTCGCGGTGCTATATACCTGATTGTCGTACACGTTGGTGGCGAGCTGAGCGAATTGCATGGCGGTTAAGCGCTTGTTGCGCAAGTATTTGTGACGCATGGAGATGTGGCCAGTTTGTAAATCGCCAGACACAAAGATTTCCGACTCCATAGAGCAGTTGATATTGGCCACTGTGTAGGGTTTTTTGGGCGTGGCATTGGCATTGCCCCAGCAGCGCACCTGATCCGATTCACGCACGGGTACTCGGTAGGGTCCCAGTTCTTTAATGCTGAAAGGTTTCTCCAGCAGCGTATCGACCATCACCGCTTGGTGTTCCAGTAACTGCTTACCAATAATCGGTTTGAAATCTTTTGGTGGCGACATACTGTTGGTCACCCGCGCGAGCAGTTCTTGCACAAAGCGGACGGGCACCAAAAAGCTCACCAGCTCGCCATCGCGACGATGGGCGACATTCACCCCCGCCACTTGGCCGTCGACGGTGATATTCGGGCCACCACTCATGCCGGGGTTTACCGGGCCGGTAAACATCAGCTGATCGGAGAAGCCGCGGCTGCTCAAGCCGTTATAAGTCCCTTCGGAAATGGTAAAGCCCAAATCGAGCGGGTTGCCTAAAGAGTAAAGGTGTTCACCTTGGCTTAGGCTTACTAATTTACCGTCACTGGCGGCGGGCACCTTAAAGAACCCTGTTCCGTGGGGTTTTACCCGCACTACCGCGAGGTCGTGGCGCACATCAACGGCCAATAATTCAAGGGAGCCGCTATTGCCTTGGGTGTCTTTGTACTCGCCGTAATAGGTTTCTGGCTCGAGGGCAATTTGCGATACCACATGAAAGTTGGTAACCACTAAATTACTGGTGCCGATTAAAAAGCCCGAGCCAACCGATGACTGGCTGTTGCCATTTTTAAGCAGCACTCGCAGTTGCAGTAAATCTCCCGCGGCGGCGGCATACAGTTGTTGTGCGGCGGTCGAGGGTGGCGGTAAGGGTTCATTGCTGTCAGCGTTTTTGGCAGCTTGTTGCGCGAAGTTGGCCATGCTAAGGCCTGTCAATAAGGCGGCGAGCGCCAAGGGTGCAAATTTCATAAGAGCCTATGTTGTGTGTCGATGATATACGTCTATGTTGTGTATGCGAACCTAACGATTGCGATGGATCTTAGCGGTTATTTGCGCTGGACTGTAACAAGATTTGTCAGTTCAGTCTTGTTGCTTGCCAGATTCACGTTGTGCGCAACCTTGTTCATTCTTTAAATATATGAAATTTACCGCATCAATTAATGCTCTGGCGTGCGCGCGAGCGCCCAAATATCCACCCGTTGGGCGCCTTGCTTACGCAAAAGTTCACTTAAGCAGCGCGCCGTAGCGGTGGTAGTCACAACATCGTCCACAAGGGCAATGTGCGCACCTTGAATTCGGGCCTTGGCGGAAGGTTTCATCCTAAAGGCGCGGCGTAAATTCTGCAGGCGTTCTCTACGTTTAAGCCCTTGCTGGGAGTGGGTAGGCAGTGGGCTCTGACAGGCATTGAGGACCTCCAAGTTAAAGGAGTTGCCCAGATGGTGTGCGAGGAGTTCAGTTTGATTGAACCCGCGCTGCCAGCGTCTGCGCCAGTGAATCGGTACAGGAATGACTAAATCCGGCATTTGATCGGGTGCTAGGTGCGCTAAATGTTCGGCCATCAGTGTCGCCAATAATTTGCCGTTGCTGAGTTGGTGTTGATATTTAAAACGATGAATCAACGCATCGAGCGGATGGGCATAATAAAAAGGAATTTGGCTGTGACTAAACGCGGGTGGCTGCTCAAGACATTGGCCGCATAGAGGTGCGGCGCTTAGCAGTGGTAGTGAGCAGCACTGGCACAGGTGAGGATGCTGGTCGAGGCGCGGCAAGCTGGTATAACAGGGGTGGCAGATAAGCGGGCTGAGCGGTGCGGCTGATTTGATCGCACCACATAATAAGCAAGGGCTAGGTAACAACAGTTCCAAGAGCTGGCCGCTTCGGCAACCGAGTTGATGCCTAAGTTGCGGGCCAAGTCGGTGGAGTTGCGCGCACTGTTGCGGTAATAGTCGTAGCAGCATAGTCAGAATCCTTCTGGGCTGGGTGATGATGGGGGTCAGCAAGTAGCTTAGCAGCCTGTCGGTTGCAAGGGCGAGCTTTAGATATGTTAGATGATTGACTTGGTTCGCGCGCAATCAAGGCATGGGAGATTAGTAAACCTTGCAACTCTTTTTAGGTTGACAGCTATATTGGCTCCGCTAAGATAGGCTCATCTTAATTCATGCCTCTCTTTCGGACTATCCCATGAACGCCAGCGCCCAGCCTCAAGGTTTATCGACCCAGCCACTTACTCGCCACGATTGGAGTCGCGCTGAAATTACCGCGCTTCTCGCCTTGCCCTTTAGCGATTTAATGTTTCAAGCACAAAGTGTACATCGCGCGCACTTCAACCCAAACGAAGTGCAAGTGAGCACCCTCTGCTCCATCAAAACTGGTGCCTGCCCAGAAGACTGCGCCTACTGCCCGCAATCGGCGCGTTATGACACCGGCCTTGAGCGCGAAAAGCTAATGGCAGTGGAAAAAGTCATCGAAGAGGCAAAGGCAGCTAAAGCCAGCGGCGCAACCCGCTTTTGCATGGGCGCCGCTTGGCGCTCGCCCAAAAACCGCGATATGGCCTATGTTACGACTATGGTGCAGGGCGTTAAATCCCTCGGCCTGGAAACCTGCATGACCTTGGGTATGCTCGATGTAGATCAAGCCAAAACTCTCGCTGACGCGGGCTTGGATTACTACAACCACAACCTTGATACTTCGCCAGAATTCTACGGTGAAATTATAACCACGCGCACCTATCAAGACCGTTTGGATACGCTCGCCAATGTGCGCAGCGCAGGCATGAAAGTATGCTGCGGCGGCATTGTAGGTATGGGTGAAGCGGAAAACGATCGCGCCGGTTTGTTACAGCAGCTCGCCAATATGCCTGAGCATCCCGAATCTGTACCTATCAATATGCTGGTAAAAGTGGAGGGTACACCGCTGGCAAGCGAAGCGGATCTAGACCCCTTCGACTTCATTCGCACTATCGCGGTTGCTCGTATTGTCATGCCACAGTCTCATGTGCGCCTTTCTGCTGGGCGCGAGCAAATGAACGAACAAACCCAGGCTATGGCGTTTCTTGCCGGTGCCAATTCTATTTTCTACGGCGAAAAACTGCTCACCACGCCCAACCCTGAAGCCAATAAAGACATGCAATTATTCAAAAAGCTCGGCATCAAACCTGAGTCTTATGAGGTGCATGAAGATGAAACTGAACAGCAAGCCGCTATTGTTAATCAATTGCAAGAAGCAAAGTTGGATGAGTTTTTTTACAACGCGGCCAAATAAGTCGCCCCGTTAGTGCTGAGCACCTGAAAGAACAATGTGCTCAGCGCTCGAAAAAGGATTCTGTATTCGTATTGCCGTCGAGTCGCTTTTCAGCGAGTAGCGCTTAGAGCCGTCGTTCAGATGAGATTCACTCAAACGCAATTAAGCTCGCGTGGTTTGGCGCTGGTTCAAGTGCTCTAGGTCGCGGATACACATTAAGGAAATCGTGATGAGATTAATTATGGCGGGTTTGCTGCTTGTGAGCAGTTCAGTGGCGGTGCAGGCAGAAAATTATGGCGGTTTCGGTATGGGTTATTCCGAAGCGTGCCGAACTAAGTACCAAGCCAGCTTTTTCGGTGGTGATTGTATTCAGCCCAATGTTGCACTGCACGGATTGATTGGGCATGAGCTGTCAGATTATTTCGCCGTTGAAGCGAGCTTTGACACGTCTTTCAGTGCTGGGCATATAGTAGATGCGGCATTGGAGGGATTACTGTCTGATGGTCAAGATGATGCGTTTAACACCGACAACACCTACCGAAAAACCACAACGAATCGCTGGACTGTAACCACGCTGGGCGTGAGTGCTTTTCTGCAGTTGCCTGTAGGCGATCAAGTGAGTTTTTTTGCAGGCCCCAGTGTGGGTGGCTCCTTTACCAACTTTGACTATGATGTGGATTATTTTGGCGATCCCAACAGTGATAGTGACTATGGTTCTGAATCGGAGTTCGGTTTAAATTACGGTGGCGCTGTCGGGGTAAATATTCGTACAGGTCGGGAGTCTGGGGTGCGCTTACAGTGGCAAAATTGGCGCTCGCTGGATGCCAATACGCCCACCAATGGTGAATTTAACAGCAATACCTTCACTGTTAATTTCATGAGTTATTTCGATTAACCTTTTTGTGCCGCCTGTTTTTTTGTTAGTAGATTTTGAGTCGAACGTTCGTTGTTCGAACTCAAAAGCGCGTTGATAAAGTGGCCAATCCTCGATTGGTCGGGTGAGCTTAAGGGTTGTTAACAGCAGCTTAAATTTGGAATAGCCGCCGCGCTATTAATGACCCTAACGTGAACCTTAAAAACACGCCTCTCTCTTCTCTCGATCAGGCGCTCGCCCCAGCCCTTGCGCAGCGCCATACGGAAAACCGCTATCGCACGCGGCGTATACTGCAATCCCCCCAAACTGCGCAACTTGTCGTCGATGGAAAAACCTACACGGCATTTTGCAGCAATGACTATTTAGGCCTCGCCAATCACCCCGATGTTATTGCCGCGCTGCAAACAGCAGCGCAGCGCTTTGGTGTGGGCAGTGGCGCCTCGCATTTGGTGGCGGGTCATTCAAGTGAGCATCACGCATTAGAGGAAGAGCTGGCGACATTTACGGGCCGCGCGCGCGCCTTGTTATTTTCCACCGGTTATATGGCGAACTTGGGTGCTGTCACGGCCTTAGTTGGCAAGGGCGATGCCATTTTTGAAGACCGTTTAAATCACGC
The DNA here is from genome assembly GCF_057815475.1 of Cellvibrio sp. 25HG11W-0. Taxonomy (NCBI): domain Bacteria; kingdom Pseudomonadati; phylum Pseudomonadota; class Gammaproteobacteria; order Cellvibrionales; family Cellvibrionaceae; genus Cellvibrio; species Cellvibrio sp. 25HG11W-0. The sequence goes on along the minus strand of NZ_CM174230.1, from coordinate 4,307,507 downwards.
CTCTCTGTTAGATGCGGGCTTATTAAGCGGCGCACGCTTTCAGCGTTTTTTACACAATGATGTAGCAAATTTAGCGGCGCGGTTAACCAAAACTCAAGCGGCGCGCAAGCTTATTGTGGTCGACGGTGTTTTCAGTATGGATGGCGACTGCGCGCCACTTGCGGAATTGGCTCGGTTGGCGCACGCGCATAATGCGTGGTTGATGGTGGATGATGCCCACGGTTTTGGCTGCTTGGGTGCCCATGGCGGTGGCAGTGCTGAGCAGTTTGGCTTAAATCAAGATGAACTGCCGATATTAATGGGCACACTCGGTAAAGCCTTCGGCACCTTTGGTGCTTTTATCGCGGGCAGTGAGGTGCTCATTGAAACCCTAATACAATTCGCGCGCCCTTATATTTACACCACGGCTATGCCGCCAGCCGTCGCCGCGGCGACGCGTGTGAGTTTGCGATTATTACAAACGGAGCACTGGCGGCGCGAACACCTGCAGCAATTAATCGCGTATTTTCGCGCGGGCGCAGCGCGCTTGGGATTGCAGTTGATGGATTCTTTTTCGCCGATTCAGCCCATCATTATTGGTTCGGAAACCCAAACGCTTGCGATATCAGATGCGCTGGCGGCGCGCGGCTTTTTGATTATTGCGATTCGCCCGCCCACGGTTGCGGTCGGCAGTTCGCGTTTGCGCGTCACCCTCACCGCAGAGCACAGCATGGTTCAAGTGGATGATCTGCTCAGCGCGCTCGCTGATATTTTGCAGCAAATGCCATTGCTGCCTATATCACCTTCAACTATGTCGGCGCAGGAAGAGTAGTTCATGTTGGCTGTGCGTCATTATCCTTGTTTGTCTGAATCGTCATTATCGGCTGTGCCCTTGGTGCTCTTGCATGGCTGGGGGCGAGACTCGTCAAGCTGGTTGCCGATTCTCACTGAGCTGCAAAAGATTGCGCCAGTCGTCACAATAGATTTGCCGGGTTTTGGTAGCAGTATCGCGCCAGAAAACTATGACCTTGAAAATATTTTAAATACCATTGTCGCGCAGCTGCCTGACAAAAGTATTTTGCTGGGTTGGTCCTTAGGAGGCATGTTGGCCGTGCAATTGGCCGCGCGTTTCCCCCACAGGGTTCTTGGTGTGGTAACGCTGGCGGCCAATGCAAAATTTGTCGCCAGCCGCGATTATGCCGCCGCCATGCCCGCGAGTACGAATCGTCAGTTTTTGCGCAACTTTGCTGCCGAGCCTGAGTCGACCTTAAAAATCTTTGGCAGCCTCATCATGCAAACCGACCCGCAAGAGCGTCAGCGATTAAAACAGTGGCGCGCATTGCCCAGTGTTCTAGTGAATCCATCGTGGCTGGCTGCGCTTGAACTGCTGGCGTGCTTAGATAATCGCAGCGCTTTTGCGCAGCTGACGCAACCTGGGCTGCATCTTTTGGCGGAGCAGGACGCGCTAGTGCCTGCGGTCGCGGCGGAACAATTACGTGAATTAAATCCGCAGCAGCAGGTAAAACTGCTTCCTCAATGTTCCCATGCGCTGCATTGGAGCCAGCCGGATGTTGTGATGCAGGAGTTAAAGGCATTTTTGTTGAGCATCGCTGACGCGGGCGCAGTGCCGGCCGCGACCATCGACAAACAAAAAATTGCACAATCTTTTAGTCGCGCTGCCAAAAGTTATGACGAGGTCGCAGGCCTGCAGCGCGCCATAGGTGAAAAACTTATGTTGCAATTGCCTGCTGAGTTACAGGCTGGGGCCTGTGTTTTGGATCTCGGCTCTGGCACGGGTTTTTTTACTCGCCATTTGGCGCAGCGTTTTGCGCAGCAACATATTGTTGGAATGGATATAGCCCAAGGTATGCTTCAGTATGCGGCGCAGTTGACGGATGCGGTGAGTTCGAACAAAGAAAATATTCAGTGGCTGTGTGGCGATGCAGAAAATTTACCGCTTGCGGATAACAGCCTTGATTTGATCTATTCGAGCTTGGCGATTCAGTGGTGTCATCAGTTGCCGCAGTTGATGCGTGAATTACAGCGGGCGTTAAAACCGGGGGGGCGCTTATTGTTGGCGACACTTGGCCCGCGTACGCTTCACGAATTAAAAACGGCGTGGCAGCAAGTAGATCAGTATGTTCATGTGAACCGTTTTCAACCGGTAGCCTCATTGGCTGATGCTGCAAGGGTAGCGGGCTTGGTTCAGTGCGAACTTGAGCAAGAGATGCGTGTGCTGCACTTTGAGCGCCTGCAAGATTTAACCCGTGAATTGAAGGCTTTGGGCGCACACAATATGAATTCGGGTAAGCCCGCGGGGCTTACTGGGCGTGCGCGTATTGAGGCGTTCAAAAATGCCTATGAGCATGCGCGCAACCAGCAGGGTTTGCCTGCCACCTACGAGGTGATTTATTTCGCCGCTACTAAAGCTAGAGAGTTTCTATGAGAAAACATGCATTTTTTATCGCGGGCACCGACACGGATGTGGGTAAAACGCTCGTCGCGGCGGGGTTGTTGGTGGCGGCGAAAGCGCGCGGCTTAACCACCTCAGCCTTGAAGCCTGTGGCTGCAGGTTGTGACGCAACTGAATTGGGTTTGCGCAATGCTGACGCGCTGCTTTTGCAGTCGGTCATAACGGAACAGCTCAGTTACGAGCAAGTTAATCCCATTGCTTTGGCGGCGGCCATAGCGCCACACATTGCGGCGTTGCAAGAAAAGCGCAGTTTGTCGGTCAGTCGCCTGGTGGGTTTATGTCGTGGGGTGTTGCACAGCGCGCAATTTACCTTGGTTGAGGGCGCGGGTGGTTGGCGGGTTCCGCTTAACCCGCGCGAAACCCTCGCCGATATAGTGCGCGAATTAAATTTACCGGTGATTTTGGTGGTGGGTGTGCGCTTGGGCTGTATTAATCATGCGCTTCTAACCATAGAAGCCATTCAGCGCGATGGTCTGCAGGTTGCGGGCTGGGTAGCTAATTGCATTGCGCCGGATATGCCTGCGCAGCAAGAAAATATACAGGCACTGCAAGAGCGAATCGCCGCGCCTTGTTTGGGGGTAGTGCCCTGGCTAAATGATGCATCACCCGCATCAGCTGCGACTTATTTACAGCTTGATAGCTTGGCCTTAGAGGCTTAAAAAATGTGTAAAGCGATGATGCGCAGTCGGCGCTGGGTAGCATTGATCTGGATGAGCTGCTGGGCGCTCTGTGCGGGTTGTAGTTTTGCGCCTGCAAAAAAAGAAATCCCGTTGCTGGAGCTCGAACATCAAATTCTATTTGTCTATCGCGATTGGCATACCAGCATAGTGCTAAATACTGATACCTATTTGCGCTATAGCAAGCTCGCGCCTCAAAGCCCCTTGCTGCAAGCGACATTGAGTGGGCAGCGTTATATTCGCGTGGGGTGGGGCGATGGCACCTATTTTACCGGCAAAAGTAAAACCTTGGGTGCTGCAACCAAGGCATTGTTCGCCTCCGAGTATTCTGCGTTGCAATTGATTGGCTACAAGACGAGCCCTTACTTGTCCATTCCAAAAGAGACCATAGCGCCGCTGATGATCACCGAGGCGGCCATGGGCGCTTTAGTGGCGTATATAGACCAATCTTTTTTAGTGAATGAGCAGGATGAACTTATTCTTTTGCCTGCCTATGTGACGGATGCAGGGCAGTTTTTCAAAGCTACGCAAAGCTATGGTTTGTTCAGTAATTGCAATACCTGGAGTGGGCGCGCGCTGCAGGCAGCGGGAATTCCTATTCACAGTCGCTTGCATCTCACTGCCCAGAGCGTTTTTGAGCAGGTTCAAAAAGTTTCTCAGCGGCAGGTTGCGGCAGATGTGCGCTTTACTGCCGAGTAAGGGCAGTTATATTCAGAGTTTTCTTAAGCCAAACTGATCTTAAAAGCGGCAAGCTTGGTGGCAATGTCGCCTGTTTTTTGTGCGTTTTCGGGCGTAAACTGTTAAGAACGCTAGGAGGAGTGTTTTAAATACGCTTTTCTAGTGAATGGTTTGAATCTCAAGAGGGCGCGATGATGGATATAGGTTCTGTAGTAACTCAAGGTTTGATTGGCATACAAAATAGTCAATCATCCATTCAGCAGTCTGCCCAGCAGATTGCACAGGCAAGCAGCGCTAAACCGACTGATAGTAAATCTACTGATTTGGCGGAGCCTTTAATTAACATCAAGGCGCAATCGCAGGTGTTTGATAGTTCTGCAAAAGTGATTAAGGCAGCCAATGAGTCCATAGGGACTTTGTTGGATATCAAAGCTTAAGGTTGCGTCGGAGGAGGCAGCGATGATTAGCAGTATTCCCGGTAGCAGCGTAAATACCTTGGCGCCCTATGCGCCTATGGGGCGTGCGCCTGTGAGTCAGGAAAACAGCGATTTAAAGTCTTCTAGTTTCAAGCCTACCGAGCAGCTTGCGGAAGCGGCGCGCGGCCAAAATAAACGTCCTCCTGAAGATGCCCCCAATCAAGATGCAGAGCAAGATCGTGTCGGTCGCGGTGGCGCACAGTCGGCGGGTGAAGCGGCCGCAGGTGCTGGTAAAGGTGAGGCGGCTAATAAAGCCAGTGAGTCTGTTGAAGAGAAAGAGCGTCAGCAGGTTGAGCGCGATCAAATTCAAGCTTTGGCCGCGCGCGACCGCGAAGTGCGTGCCCATGAGCAGGCGCATGCGGCTATTGCGGGTCAGCATGGTGGTAGTCCGTCTTATACTTATCAGCGCGGCCCTGATGGCGTAAGTTATGCGATAGGGGGGGAGGTCTCTATCGATACCAGTCCTATTCCCGGCGACCCCGAGGCAACACTGCGAAAAGCGCAACAAATTCAGCGGGCAGCCAATGCACCTGCAGACCCTTCGGGGCAGGATCGCATGGTGGCAGCGCAAGCGGTGCAGTTGGAGCAAGAGGCGCGTATCGAGCTGCAGCAACAGCGTGCAATCGAATCGGGTCAGCGCCAAGATGTGGCCCAAAAAGAAGAGGGTTCTGAGCAGTTAGAGGCTGGCGCTAGCGCGGGATCGGATGTAGATACTGTGGAGCAGCAGCAAGAGCGAGAGGCAGAGGCCGTTAAGCAAGAGGCTGAAGCTTCTCGTCGCGAGGAGGCGCGCTTTGCGGATGAGCAGCTGCAGTTGGATCAGCGGCGTGCACGGGCGGAGTTATTTGGAAGCCTGGGCCAAAAAAATATTGATTTGAATCGTCGTTTAATAGAAATAGGGGTTATTCAGTCTCCTTCCAGTCTAGGTAGTTTGCTTAATCAAAAGGCCTAATGTTTTTTTAGATGGCAATGCTGAGCTTGGTGCTGTTGAGTGTTCCATGGAACATGGAATTAGGTTTTTGAATCATCAAATTGACATATGCCAAGCCTAATATCCTCCATTGTACGGGTTTCTTGCTACTAATTTGACCGGCTTGGGTGTTGGTTGATCGATGTGCCAGCTAATTGCGACTTATTCGTTATTTCCCTTGACCGACTCTGTATCTGTCCCTATAATTCGCGGCCTCGGTTAAGCGCTTGCGCAAATCTGAGTTACAGTCGCGGGGTGGAGCAGTTTGGTAGCTCGTCGGGCTCATAACCCGAAGGTCGTAGGTTCAAATCCTGCCCCCGCAACCAAATTTCGATTTAGGGTAGTATTAGTCACCTTAAGTCAGGTTGAGATGACTGGGTTTTCAGCATATCGCCATGTAGATTATATTTAACCTGCAGCTTCAAGAGGCAGGTTGAATGCGAGAAGCCCCTTTATGGGGCTTTTTTGTATTTGTTTTCCGAGACTGTAGCAGCCTGAGCGGTGCTGTGGTCTCAACCACAGTGGCCTGTGGCGATTTATGTTGTATTGTTGCGAATGGGCCTAGTGCCCATTTTTGTTTTTTGGGCTTTAGCATTATCTGCGCATCTGCAGTTAACAGGTTTTTTTGAATGGCATCTAAGCAAGAACTTTTAGAGCAAATGATTGCTCCCATAGCCGCTTCGCTCAATTGCGAACTTTGGGGCTTGGAATATTTAACTCAGGGTCGCTACACCACCCTGCGCATATTTATTGATGCTGAAAATGGTGTGTCGCTAGAAGACTGCGAAAAAGTAAGTCGTCAAGTGAGCAGCGTGATGGATGTGGAGGACCCTATCGATGGCGAATATACGCTCGAGGTGTCGTCTCCCGGTCTGGATCGTCCGCTGTATACCGAAGCACATTATGCGCGCTATTTGGGTGAAACTATTAATGCGCGTCTGCGCGTTGCGCGCGATGGTCGTCGTCGCTTTAAAGGTGTTATTAATAAAGTGGAAGATGGCAATCTGTTTGTGCAGGTTGACAATCAAGAGTGGCAGTTGCCTATAAGTGCTATCGACAAGGCCAATATAGTGCCGCGCTTTGAAGAGTTGTTGCGTGGCATCGACGATAAATAAATTTTAAAACAGTGATTTTTATCTTGATCGAAGCTCGATGTAGCGGCTGTATCCAAGATCGAAATTTTTTAGTCCTGGTTATCTAGTGAGTTTTAACTGCGCTAGCTTGAGGAGTTAACAGAGGCAAACAAATGAACAAAGAAATTTTGCTCGTCGCTGATGCGGTATCGAATGAAAAAGGCGTGGATAAGGAGCTGATCTTCCAAGCGATAGAAACTGCTTTGGCAACAGCCACGAAAAAACGCTTCGAAGAAGACTCATACATTGATGTGCATATCAATCGCACTACCGGAGACTATGAAACTTTCCGTAGTTGGGATGTGGTTGCCGATGATGTCATGGCAGAGTTGGGTACCCAGCTTTATGTTGAAGAAGTTCGCGAAAAAAATGCTGATGTTAATGTTGGTGAAACTTTTCGTGAAAAAATTGAAAATGCCGAATTTGGTCGTATTGCAGCGCAAACGGCTAAGCAAGTCATTGTACAAAAAGTGCGTGAAGCTGAGCGCGCGCAAATGGTTGATGAGTATCGCGACCGTATGGGCGAGTTGATTAGCGGCACTGTTAAAAAAGTAACGCGCGATAGCATTATCGTCGACTTAGGTAACAACGCGGAAGGCATTTTGCCGCGCGATCAATTGATTGGTCGCGAGATTTTCCGTATGGGTGATCGTATTCGTGCGCTCTTGTTGGATGTGCGTACTGAAGTGCGCGGGCCGCAATTGTTTTTGAGCCGCTCTTGCCCAGAGATGTTGATTGAACTCTTTAAAATTGAAGTGCCTGAAATTTCTGAAGAAGTTATTGAGATTAAAGGCGCTGCGCGCGATCCAGGTTTGCGGGCGAAAATTGCGGTAAAAACCAACGATGGTCGTATTGATCCGGTGGGTGCTTGTGTAGGTATGCGCGGTTCGCGCGTACAAGCCGTCTCTAATGAATTGGGCGGCGAGCGCGTTGATATTGTGCTTTGGGATGATAACCCTGCTCAGTTCGTGATGAACGCTATGTCACCCGCAGAGATCGAGTCAATCGTTGTTGATGAAGATGCTAACTCTATGGACTTAGCTGTTAATGAAGATAATCTTGCGATGGCAATTGGTCGCGGCGGTCAGAATGTGCGTCTTGCGGGCGACTTGACTGGCTGGAGTATCAACGTCATGAGCGTTGCTGATTGGCAGTCAAAGCAAGAGGCTGAATCTGGCAGCTTTATCAATATGTTCATGAATGCATTAGATGTTGATGAAGATGTTGCGGCAGTTTTAGTTGAAGAAGGTTTTACTACGCTGGAAGAAGTTGCCTATGTTCCGCTCGAGGAAATGCTCAACATTGATGGCTTCGATGAAGATATAGCTGAAGAGTTGCGCGCGCGCGCGAAAGATGCGCTCTTAACGCAAGCCTTGGCTTCAGAAGAGCGTATTGAAGGTGTGGCACCAGCAGAGGATTTGCTGGCAATGGAAGGTATGGATTCAGCCTTGGCAATTCTACTGGCGGGCCGCGGCATAGTGACAATGGAAGATTTAGCCGAGCAGTCAATTGATGAATTGCTTGGTATCGATGGTGTTGATGCGACTCGTGCTGCAGCACTCATTATGAAAGCGCGTGAGCCCTGGTTTGCCTAACAGCTCTGATTAGCGGCCTAGTAGGCAAAGAACAATTCCTGAGGAAAAACAATGGCAGAAGTAACAGTTAGCGAACTCGCCAAATCTATAGGTGCACCGGTCGAGCGCTTGCTCCAGCAAATGCAAGAAGCTGGCCTTAAGCAAAAAACCGCAGAAGCAAAAGTATCTGACGATGAAAAGCAGCGCCTCTTGGCATTTTTGAAAACCAGTCATGGTGAGGCTCCACTGGAGCCTAAAAAAATAACCCTGCAGCGTAAAACGACCACCACACTTAAAACCGGTACGGGAAGTGCACGTAAAACGGTAAATGTTGAAGTGCGCAAAAAACGCACCTACGTTAAGCGTGAGGATGAAGTGGCAGATGCAGCACTGGTAGAAGAAGATATTGAGCAGACTGAGGTTGTTGAAGCCCCAGAGCCTGTTGTTGAGGCTACACCGGTCGAGGTGGTGGCAGAAGTAGTTGTGCCTGAAGCCGCCGCTGTCGTCGAAGAGGTTGCTGCTGAAGAGTCGGCGCCAGTTGAAGCTCCTTCGCATCGTATGTCCTTCACTGATGGCATTGAAGAGAAACGCCGTGCGGCCATTGAGCGCCGTCAGGGCGAAGAAGCTGCACGTGTAGCTGAAGCTAAAGCGCGTGAAGAAGCTAAGTTGGCTGCGGAAGACGCTAAGCGTCAAGCTAAGGTACAAAGCGATAAGCCTGCACCAGCGGCTAAGCCTGCTGATGCAAATCGCAGCGGTCCAGCGCGCGGTAAGCCAAGTGTTGCCGTAGTGGCTCCGCCTGCAGACAAAGAAGATACCAAGCACGGCGGCCACGGTCACAAGAAAAATCACAAGCGTGATAGCGATGATGGCGATGATAATGAGTCTCGCAAACGCGGAGCAAAGCCAGCGAAGAAAGGCGGCGGCCCGAAAAAAGCGGCAAAAATTGATCTGCTTGATTTTGTTGCAGAAGATGGTGAAGACAGCGATGTATTAGCGCGTCGTACGCACTTACGTGCTAGCCATAAAAAGCACAACAAACATGCGTTTAAAAAGCCGACTGCCAAAATTGTGCATCAAGTTGATGTGCCAGAAGTAATTCTGGTGTCTGAATTGGCATCACGCTTAACCGTTAAGGTTGGCGAAGTTATTAAGCGTTTGATGAAAATGGGCGTAATGGCCTCCATGAATGAATCTATCGATCAAGACACGGCCGTGTTGTTGGTTGAAGAGATGGGTCATGAAGCGAATCTTGTTCACTCAGATGAAATTGAGCATGCGTTAGAGAAGTCACTGGCGGTTGAAGGTGATTTAATTCAGCGCGCGCCAGTGGTTACCGTTATGGGTCACGTTGACCATGGTAAAACCTCGCTGCTTGATTACATTCGCGAAGCTAAGGTTGCCGCTGGCGAAGCCGGTGGTATTACTCAGCACATCGGTGCCTACCGCGTACCGACAAGCCGTGGTGAAATTACCTTCCTAGATACTCCCGGTCACGCCGCGTTTACGGCGATGCGTGCTCGTGGTGCCCAGTGTACTGACGTAGTTATCCTAGTCGTTGCTGCGGATGACGGTGTTATGCCGCAAACCGAAGAAGCGATTCTGCATGCCCGCGCTGCTGGCGTACCTATAGTGGTTGCTATTAATAAGTGCGATAAGCCTAGTGCTGATCCAGAGCGCGTGAAAAACGAGTTGGTCGTTAAGGGTGTAATTCCTGAAAATTACGGTGGTGATACTCAGTTTATCGAAGTATCTGCGCACACGGGTCAAGGTGTGGATGAGTTGCTGGAAGCGATTTCTCTGCAGGCTGAGTTACTTGAATTGAATGCGGTAACGCATTCTGCGGCTAAGGGTGTGATTATTGAATCGCGTCTCGATAAAGGCCGCGGTATCGTAGCAACCTTGCTGGTACAGCAGGGCACCTTGAATCAGGGCGACTTGATTCTTGCGGGTCAAAGCTATGGTCGCGTGCGTTTGATGACGGATGAACGCGGTCAAACCGTAAAAGAAGCGGGTCCATCTACGCCGGTAGAAATTTTGGGTCTGGATTCTGCACCAAGTGCGGGTGATGACTTCGTGGTGCTAACGGACGAGCGCAAAGCACGTGAAGTTGCACAGTTCCGCGCCGAGAAAGAGCGCCAAGAAAAGCTTGCGCGTCACACCGCGGCTAAATTGGAAAATATGTTTGCTGGTATGGACTCGGGCCAGAAGAAAATTCTGCCTGTTGTTGTTAAGGCTGATGTACGCGGTTCACTCGAAGCAATTCAAGCATCTTTGGCTGACATAGGTAATGAAGAAGTACAGGTCAACGTTATTTCTTCGGGTATCGGTGGCATCACAGAAAATGACATCAACCTCGCCCTGACTACCGGTGCGATTGTGATGGGCTTTAACGTGCGCGCTGATGGTACTACTCGTCGTTTGGCGGAAAATGAGGGTGTAGATATTCGTTACTACAGCATCATTTATCAATTGCTTGATGAAATCAAAGCGGCACTTAGCGGCATGCTTGATCCAGAACGCGTTGAAACCATCGTGGGTATTGCCAATGTCCGCGAAGTGTTTACCTCGCCTAAATTCGGCCAAGTTGCTGGCTGTATGGTGGTAGAAGGTACTGTATCGCGGAGCAAGCCTATTCGTGTATTGCGTGACAACGTGGTGATTTTCCAAGGTGAATTGGAATCTCTGCGCCGCTTCAAAGACGATGTCAATGAAGTGCGTAATGGCGTTGAATGCGGCATCGGCGTGAAGAACTACGACGTTAAAGTCGGCGATCAGATCGAAGTTTACGAAGTGAAAGAGGTCGCACGTCACCTTTAATTAGGTGATGCGACACCTGCGCCCCGTCACTTAACTGTGTCGGGGCTTTGTTATTTTTAATGCTTAGGCGCGAGTGGCTGTTCAGGTTGATTTATAGCCTGCAGTCTATAATCGCCTTGGTTATTTGCGTTTTTGCGCAAAGATAATTTTGAGGTTAATGGCGAATGCCAAGAGAATTTACTCGCTCGGATCGCGTATCCGATGCTATTCAGCGCCTGTTGGCGCAAATTATTCCCCAAGAAGTGCGCGATCCGCGCGTGGGCATGGTCAATATTAATGATGTGACAGTGACGCGCGATATGGCTTATGCCAAGGTTTATGTCACTTTTGTGGGCGCTGAAAGCGAAGCGGAAAGCTTAGAGGCTGCAAAAATCTTAAATAAGACTGCGGGCTTTTTGCGCAGCTTTTTGGCTAAAGAACTCATTATGCGCTCGGTGCCTAAGTTGCAGTTTATTTATGACAAAACTGCTATTCGCGGGCAGGAATTAACGTCTTTGATTAACCGCGCAATGGCAGAAGACAGTCAGCATCCACATGACGATGACGAGCCAGCTGCTGCAAATGACGATGACTCAAACAGCGGTAAAGACTAATGGCGCGGCGTAAAGGCCGTCCAGTAGACGGTGTTCTTCTGTTAAATAAGCCAACGGGAATGACCTCTAACCAAGCATTACAGCGTGCAAAGCGTTTGTTCTTCGTTGAAAAGGCAGGCCATACCGGCAGTTTGGATCCTCTCGCAACCGGGGTTTTGCCCTTATGTTTTGGCGAGGCGACCAAGTTTTCTCAGTTTTTACTGGATGCCGATAAGCGTTATCGCAGTACCTTTGTGCTGGGCATGACCATGAGCACCTCCGATGCTGACGGTGAAATGCTGGTGCAAAAATCGGCGGCGGCGATTACTCAGGCGCAAGTGTTAGAGGCTTTAGAGCAGTTCAAAGGCGATATTTTGCAGGTGCCGCCTATGTACTCGGCACTCAAGCATCAAGGGCAACCGCTCTACAAGATGGCGCGCCAAGGCATTGAAATTGAGCGGGCACCGCGTCCTGTCACCGTCTATGCTATAGAACTGCTCGCGTTTCGCGGTGGTGAGCTGGCAGAAGTCGATGTAGATATTCGCTGCAGTAAAGGCACCTATATCCGCTCAATCGCCGAAGATCTGGGCTTTGCTCTCGGTTGTGGTGGCCATGTTAAAACGCTCCATCGCTCGGCAGCAGGCTTGTTTGATGAAAGCCAGTGCATCAGCTTAGATGACTTGAATGCGCAATTTGAGGCGGCTTTACCGGTAGTTGCAGAGGGAGATATTGATACTTTGCCTGATAAATCGGCAGCCTATGCGGCACTTGATACGCATTTGCTGAGTGCCGATGCCCCCGTAGCAAGCTTGCCCGCTATCTATTTACCCGAAAGTAGTGCCTATTATTTCCGCTTGGGTAACCCCGTAATGGACGCGCAGGCCTTTAAGATTAAGGCGCAAGATGCTATTGTGCGCGTCTTTTGTGCAGAAACCGATCACTCATCCGCTCAGTTTTTAGGCTTGGCAGAAATTACTGATGATGGTCGTGTCGCACCTAAACGTATTATTGCTAACCGCTCGGTTAACGAGGGCTAGCTCAAATTTATTACTTAGCCTCGGCTGAGTGATAAAAGGCAGTGTTGACATCCCTTGTAGGGATAATCAGCGCCACAACCCACCTGTAAATATGCGCGGGCGGGCTGTAATTTTTTGCATATTAATGAGGAAACTATCATGGCTTTAAGTGCTCTAGAAAAAGCGGCAATTGTAAAAGAACATCAACAAGCTGAAGGCGACACTGGTTCACCCGAAGTTCAAGTTGCTCTGTTGACCATCAACATCAACAAGTTGCAAGGTCACTTTGCCTCTCACAAGGCTGATCACCACTCACGTCGCGGTTTGATCCGTATGGTTAACGCCCGTCGTAAGTTGTTGGACTACCTGAAAGGTAAAGACGCTTCACGTTACGTTGCTCTGATTCAAAAATTAGGTCTGCGTCGTTAAGTTTGTCCGGTGCCCGCTTTATGCGGGCATTTTTATTTTCAATCGCAAAAAACATGGATGGTCGTAAAGCCACAGTCAATTAAGGCTAAAGTGCAGGATGCGAAAAAATAAGTTGAAGTGATCCCGGCTCGTTGTGATCTTGATTCGATGTGATTTTGAATAGTAAAAGCATGTTTTGAACAAACAAACTGAAATGGCGCGTAAAAATTAACGCAAAAAAAGGATAGAAGAGTGAATCCGATTATTAAGAAGTTCCAATACGGCAACCAAACCGTAACCATTGAAACTGGCCGCATAGCGCGCCAAGCCTCAGGTGCTGTATTAGCCACCATGGGCGAAGTCTCCGTACTGTGTACCGTTGTAGGTGCAAAAACCGCTAAAGCCGGACAGGATTTCTTCCCGCTGTCTGTGCACTATGTAGAAAAAGCCTACGCTGCCGGTCGTATCCCCGGTGGTTATTTCAAGCGCGAAGGCCGTCCGTCAGAAAAAGAAACCCTGACCTCACGCTTAATCGATCGTCCAATTCGCCCACTGTTTCCAGAAGGCTTTTTGAACGAAGTACAAGTAGTTTGTACCGTTGTATCTACTGATAAAAAATACGATCCTGATATTGTTGCCATGATCGGTACCTCTGCAGCCTTGGCTGTTTCTGGCATTCCTTTTAGTGGCCCAATTGGTGCTGCGCGCGTGGCTTATACGCCAGACGCAGGTTACATCCTCAACCCAAGTTTTGTTGAGCTGGCCACTTCTGAGCTAGATATGGTTGTAGCCGGTACTAAAGATGCCGTGCTAATGGTTGAGTCTGAAGCAAAAGAATTGCCAGAAGACATCATGTTGGGCGCCGTACTTTTCGCTCACCAAGAGCTGCAAGCCGTAGTGCAAGCCTGTGCCGAATTGGCACGCGATGCGGGTAAGCCGCGTTGGGATTGGCAGCCAGAGCCAGAAAACACTGTACTGAAGGCTGCCATGGTAAGTGGTTACGGCGAAGCCGTTGCTGAAGCCTACCGCATTACTGACAAGGCTGAGCGTTACACCCGCTTGGGCGACTTGCGCACCCAAGCTATTGCGACCTTGGTGACTGAAGAGTCAGGTTTGAGCAGCGATGATGTAAAAGGCGCGTTCGGCACCTTGGAATACCGCACAGTGCGTGCAAGCATTGTTGCGGGCAAGCCGCGTATCGATGGCCGCGACAACAAAACCGTACGTCCAATTTCAGTAGAAGTGGGTGTGTTGGGTAAAGCGCACGGTTCTGCGTTGTTCACCCGCGGCGAAACCCAGGCCTTGGTTGTTGCAACCTTGGGCAACGCGCGCGATGCACAAATCATCGACTTCCTTGAAGGCGAGAAAAAAGACGCCTTCATGTTGCACTACAACTTCCCTCCCTTCTCGGTAGGTGAGTGTGGTCGTATGGGCGCAACCGGTCGTCGCGAAATCGGTCACGGCCGTTTGGCGCGTCGCGGTGTGGCGGCGGTATTGCCCGCTGCCGACAGCTTCCCCTACACCCTGCGCGTGGTAAGTGAAATTACTGAATCTAACGGTTCAAGCTCTATGGCGTCGGTGTGCGGCACTAGCTTGGCGTTGATGGATGCAGGCGTTCCACTTAAGGCACCGGTTGCCGGTATTGCTATGGGCTTGGTAAAAGAGCCTGAAGGTTTTGCCATTCTTACCGATATCTTGGGCGATGAAGATCACCTAGGCGATATGGACTTTAAGGTTGCCGGTACCGCAAGCGGTGTGACTGCACTGCAAATGGATATCAAGATCGAAGGCATTACCGAAGAGATTATGGAGATCGCCCTAGAGCAAGCTCTAGCCGCGCGTTTACACATTCTCGCCGAGATGAACAAAGTATTGGCCAAGGGCCGCGATGTTATCAACGATAACGCCCCGCGCTTTGAAACCATCAAAGTTCACCCCGACAAGATCCGCGACATCATCGGTAAAGGCGGCGCTACTATCCGTTCAATTACCGAAGAGACTGGCTCATCAATTGATATCGATGACAGCGGTACCGTTAAAATTTATGCCGACAACACCGAGTCACTGAAAGCGGCGGTTGATCGTGTATTGGGTATAGTTGCAGAAGCGGAGATAGGCGCAATCTACGAAGGTACTGTGGTGCGTATCGTAGACTTTGGTGCTTTCATCAACTTCTTGCCGGGTAAAGACGGCTTGGTACACATCTCCCAAATCGCAGAAGAGCGCGTAAACAGCGTTGCTGACTATCTTAAAGAGGGTCAGGTTGTTAAGGTTAAGTGCTTGGATGTTGATCAGCGCGGCCGTATTAAGTTGTCAATCAAAGAGGCCTTGGCTGAAGAGTCAGGTGCCGCACTAGCGGAAGAAACTGCAGCAGAATAATTTGCTTGGTTTATCGCTGTAAAAAAGGTCTGCAAGTTACTTGCAGACCTTTTTTTATGGGCGCGTTGTCGTGTGGGTTATAACAGAATAGATGAGGGAAATAACATGCAGTCTGTTGACATTTTTATCGCAGTAACTGATGGCGAGATCGGTGCCTGTTTCTCAGTATTTAAAGAGCTTCGCCCGCTGTTGCAAGAAGCTGAATTTTTAACGCAGATTCGTCGTCAAGAGCTGCATTCATACCAAATACTGGCTTTGCGAGTTGATGGTGTTATTCAGAGTGCGGCTGGATTTAGGTTGGCGGAGTTTTTGGCTTGGGGGAAGGTGTTGTATATCGATGACCTTACTACCCTTGCTGGCGCTAGAGGGAAGGGCTATGCAGCGGCTTTATTGGATTGGTTGATCGCCCATGCGCGGTCTCAAGGGTGCCAAGGCATTCACCTCGATACTGGTTACGGCCGTCACGCTGCCCACAGGGTCTATCTTGAAAAAGGCTTTGAGTTAAATTGCCATCATATGGCATTGGAACTTTAGCGAATTTGTTGTTCAGCGCGATGATATTTTTGTGACTTGGGGTGCGGAGCTGTTATCTAGTGCATCCAATGCGATAGGTGTTATTAGTGTGGCGATTGAACGTGATGCCACTAGGTCAGTTGGAGAGCGCTTTTCGGTTGGCCTTTTTTTTCAGGTATATCTTTTGTTTTTTTAACTCTACAGCCACATCAAGCTGGATAAGCCTTTAATCAGTGCCGCTCATTGTATTTCACTCGCTAGTATTCCCTCATATAATTTAAGTCTTGCTAATTTAGCGTTTTCTAATATACTAGTTAAAACAACTATTGGGAGGCGGTCATGATCGCACTAGCAATAAACCGTGAATCTATTTCAGAGCTGCAAATTCATGCTGAGGCCGCAGCACTTTTGCTGAAGGCTTTAGCCAATGAGAATCGTCTAATGATCTTGTGCTCTTTGATCGATGGAGAGCAGTCGGTGAGCGAACTTAATGCTCGGATTCCGTTGAGTCAGTCGGCGCTATCACAGCATTTGGGCAGCCTGCGCGAGGCGGGCGTCGTTGCTACGCGCAAAGAATCACAAACTGTTTTCTATCGTTTGCAGGGGGATGCGGCCTCCCGTGTGATTGCCGTGTTGCAATCTATTTATTGCCCTGTCGAATAATTCTTTTACTTTTAACATGAGGTACATCCCATGAGCCATAAGCGTATTCACCCACTTGATCTAATGAGTCAAAGAACTGATGACATGTGCATTTTGGATGTGCGCACAGCTGCCGAAGTAAATGCAGCGGGTTTGCCAAATTGCTTACATATTCCGCTGCATGAGCTGACGGCAGAAAAGTTACAAGCGGCGATTGAAAAGAGCGGTAAAAACGGCGCGCATGTTTATCTCCTCTGCCAAGCAGGTCGCCGCGCAGAAATGGCTGCCGATGCGCTAAAAGGTAAGTTTGATGCTGAGTTGTACATCATTGAAGGTGGCATGAATGCAGTGAAGCAATCCAATATTCCTTTGGAGGCAAAGGAAAAAAAGGTAATTCCTCTAGAGCGCCAAATCCGTATTGCGGCGGGCGTGCTGATTATGGTTGGTGTCGCGCTTGGCACTTGGGTTAACCCAGTTTTTTACGGTCTTTCTGCCTTTGTTGGTGCAGGTTTAACCTTTGCAGGTATTACTGACATTTGCCCTATGGGTATGGTGATCGCTAAGGCCCCTTGGAATAAATAGGTACTCGTGTATCACATGTATGGCCTTAAATTACAGGCCGGTTACTTAACGTCAAACAATATGTGTGAAAGAATAATTCAACAAAGTGCCTCACAGAAAATAGATCACATCATTTTTTAATTGCGAGCTAAATCTATGTTGCTAGTCATCGGTGTGTTAATTGGTTTAGTGCTCGGCTTAACGGGGGCGGGTGGTTCAGTGTTCGCGGTTCCGTTGTTGATGTTGCTAGCCGGGTTGCCGATGAGTAGCGCTGTGGGTATTTCACTTGGCGCCGTAGCGGCGAGTACTATTTATGGCAGCCTGCGCAATATTCGCGGTAAAAATATTTTGTGGTTACCGGGAATTATTCTGGCAGGGAGTGGCGCAGTTACAGCACCATTCGGAAAATGGTTAGGCATACAAACGCCGGAACTTTGGTTGTTGTTGGGTTTTAATGGTTTGGCCATCGTTATAGGACTGCGCATGTGGTTAAGCGCAACACGCAGCCCCGAAGCGGCGAGCATCGTGCGGGCAGGAAACTATACCAGTACCACATCGCCTGGCTTGCTGTGCAATTTCAGTAAGACGGGGCAATTTGAATTGCGCCCGCGCTGTGTCAGCGGCTTGGTGATCGGCGGCGGCTTTATCGGTTTGTTATCAGGCATGTTTGGTGTAGGAGGAGGCTTTTTAATTGTGCCGCTGTTGTTGATCTTGAGCCCCATCAGCATGGCTCAAGCGGTGAGCACATCGCTGCTGATTATCGCGGTAATTAGCAGCTCGGGTTTTATCAGTCATTTATTAATGAGCACCAGCAATAATTGGTTCTTAATCGGCATGGTGGCTTTTGGTGGCGCCTTGGGCATGATGCTCGGCCAAACCATTAGTCATAAAATTGCTAATGCTACGCTACAAAAAATATTTGCATTTGCATTATTGATTATCAGTTTTACGACGCTTGTGAGGTATTTTTTATGATTTTTAGACAGCTATTTGAACGTGAATCAAGCACCTATACCTATCTAATCGGTTGTGCGGAAACCCGTGAAGCGGTGTTAATTGATAGCGTAAAAAGCGAAGTCGATAGCTACCTTCTGTTGCTAGAACAGCTTAATCTTAACCTTGTGAGTACGCTAGACACACACACCCATGCCGATCACATTACCGGCGCGGGTGCGCTCAGAACTGCCACAGGTGCAAGCACTTTGCTGGGCGAACAGGCGCATTCCTTGTGCGTATCAAAAGCCTTGCATGATGGTGACAAAATTCCTGTGGGGCGACTTATCATTACTGCGCTGCACACGCCTGGCCACACCGATGACTCTTATACTTTTTTAATAGAAGATGAGGGGCAAACCTATGCATTTACCGGCGATACATTATTAATTCGCGGTACTGGGCGTACGGATTTTCAAAACGGTAGTGCACAGCAGCAGTACCAAAGCATCTTTCGCCGGTTGCTACAACTACCCGATAACACCTGGGTCTATCCAGGGCACGATTACAAAGGGTGGATGCGCAGTACGATTGGCGAAGAAAGAGCCCACAATCCGCGTTTGCAAGTAAATGATATTTCAGCCTATGTGGAAGTGATGAATAACTTAAAGCTGCCCAGCCCAAAGCTGATGGATATTGCGGTGCCGGCCAATAAGGCCTGCGGTAATAATTAAGGCCGCCGGTGAGTGCTGTTTGCTGAGCGAGCATCGAGCAAATTGTTTTCAAAATACATTAGCCAATCAAAAAACCTATGTGGTTGGCGAAAATATGGATAGTTATTATGAAATATCTACTAAGCCTTGCCGTTGTGTTAAGTCTGCTGGCTGCCTGTTCTGACAAATCGGCAGCGCCACAAACTGTATTAACTTTACCTCCATTGAAAAGCATTACCGTGGTGCCGAGTAAAGTGGCGCAAGCGGTAAAGTTTGATGGCGTTATAGAGGCGATCAATCAAGCGACTGTTTCTGCACAGACATCAGGCCGAGTTACTGAGTTGCCGGTTGATGTAGGCGATTTGGTGAAAAAAGGCGAATTGATTGTGCGCTTTACCGATGTTGAACAAAAAGCCCGTGTTGCGAGCGCGCAAGCCAAATTTAATGAAGCCAAGGCGCAGTACGAACGCATGCAAGATATGCTCGTCAAAAAACTTATTGCTAAGGCAGATTTTGATAAGGCCGAATCGGCTTTTAAAACCGCACAGGCAGGTTTAAATGAAGCAGAAGAAGGTTTAGCACACACCCAAATATTCGCGCCCTATGCAGGAATTGTTGTCAGTCGCATGATAAAAGTAGGCGAGACGGTTGCGCCAGGTACACCGCTCCTCGCGGGGCTCTCGCTCGAAAATTTGCGTGCGCAAGTTGATATTCCGCAGGCGCACATTGGTCCGGTCCGTAAATATAAGCAGGCGACGATTGAGTTGGCAGACGGACGTGTATTGGCAACCAGCGACCTACGTATTCCGCCCGCGGCAGATGCGCAGTCACACAGTTTTAAAGTCTTAGTCAATTTGCCGAGCGGCGATCACAACCTTTTTCCCGGCACACTTATAAAAATCGCCTTTGTCAGTGATGAAGTTGAACGCTTACTGGTGCCTGCGAGCACAATTTCCCAGCGCGGTGAAATGACGGCAGTGTATGTAATTGCCAATCAAACATTGGAGTTGCGCATGGTTAATCTCGGAACCAAAACGGTTGATGATCGTTATCCCATTTTGGCAGGATTGAACGCTGGCGAACAGATTGCCGCTGATCCAATCGCAGCCGCAAAAGCTCTTAAATCCATGCGCGCACAACAAGATTCTGGGGAGTAGTGGCTGTGACAAAAGAAACCCTGGGTATTTCTGGGCGCATTGCGCGCGCGTTTTTGAAAACGGAAATTACGCCGTTGTTGGCGCTTACTGGTTTATTGTTGGGAATTTTTGCTGTGGTCGTAACACCGCGCGAAGAAGAGCCGCAAATCAATGTCACCTTCGCCAACGTATTTATTCCTTATCCAGGCGCCACAGCTGCGGAAGTGGAGTCGCTGGTAACCAATCCTGCCGAGCACATAGTCTCCGAGATTAAAGGCGTTGAGCATATTTATTCCACCTCATCACCGGGTATGGCCGCCTTAACCGTTCGTTTTACTGTGGGCGAACCGCGTACAGATGCCATAGTGCGCCTCTACAATGCTTTCTATGCGAAAGGCGATTGGGTGCCTGCTAATGCGGGCATCGGCAAGCCGCTAATCAAACCGAAAGGTATTGATGATGTACCTATAGTGAGCCTCACGCTCTGGTCAAAGCAACAAGCGACGAATAGCGATTTACTGAGTGTGGCACGTCGGTTACAAACAGATTTACAGCGTGTCGCGGGCACGCGCGAAATCAATATTATTGGCGGTAGTGATAATGTTGTAAAAGTGCTGTTCGACCCACAACGTCTTGCCGCCTACAACCTCAGCTTGGATGACATTCGCACGGCTCTTGGCAGTGCCAATCAATCTATTGCGGCGGGCTCGGTGATTGATAACAACACTGAAATGCTGGTGCAGGCAGGCAGCTTTTTGATGAGCCCAGAAGAGATTGCCGAGCTAGTGGTTGGCGTACATCAAGCGACACCGGTATTTTTGCGCGATGTTGCACAGGTGAGCATGGGGGCAGATAAACCAATTCAATATGTGACTCATGGTGTGGTATCTATTGATGCTGAAAGACCTGGGCGCTTTCCCGCGCTGACTCTGAGTGTCGCCAAAAAGGCAGGAGAAAATGCTGTTGAGGTTGCAGAAAATGTCGTAGCGCGGGTGCAGCAAATGCGCGGTATAGATCTTCCCAGCTCAATAGAGGTGAGCGTTACGCGTAACTATGGCGCCACGGCGGAAGATAAAGCCAAGACGCTTATCAAAAAACTTATTTTCGCCACGCTCTCGGTCATAGTGCTGGTGCTTTTTGCTTTAGGTAAACGTGAATCGCTGGTGGTAGGTGCGGCAGTTGTTGTGACTCTCTCGATTACACTGTTCGCCTCTTGGGCGTGGGGTTTTACACTCAACCGTGTTTCGCTCTTTGCGCTGATTTTTTCCATTGGTATTTTAGTGGACGATGCCATAGTGGTGGTGGAAAACATTCACCGCCATATGACCCAAGGCAAGCTTGCTTTGGACGAGGCGATTCCTCTTGCCGTAGATGAGGTGGGCGGCCCAACTATTTTGGCAACTTTTACGGTAATTGCTGCGCTGCTGCCCATGGCATTTGTCAGCGGTTTAATGGGGCCTTACATGTTGCCCATTCCCATTAATGCATCCAGCGGTATGCTCATTTCGCTGGCGGTTGCATTTATGTTTACCCCTTGGCTATATCGCAAACTTTTCGCGAATGTACATCATGATCACAATCTTGATGTGCAGGAAAAAGACAGTAAATTTCTACCCTTCTTCACCAAAATAATGTCGCCACTATTGCGTAAAGAACAGGGTAAAAAAGCGCGTATATTTTTATTGGCCGGAATCCTAGGTTTAATTGTCCTGTCGATTGGGCTAGTGGTTGTGCAGGCCGTCATGCTCAAGATGCTGCCCTTCGACAATAAAAGTGAATTTCAAATAATGGTGGATATGCCGGAAGGTACGCCGCTAGAAACCACTAACCAAGTGCTCAATGCGCTGGCCAATGAAGTTGATAAAATTCCTGAAGTAACTGACTACCAACTTTATGCTGGTACTGCCGCACCAATTAATTTTAATGGTTTGGTACGTCAGTATTATTTGCGTCGTGAGCCTTTTATGGGTGATATTCAGGTGAATCTTGTTGATAAGCATCATCGCCAGCGCAAAAGCCATGAGATAGCCGTTGCTACGCGTACGTTGCTTGCACCCATTGCGCAGCGTTTTAATGCCAATGTAAAAGTGGTAGAGGTGCCGCCAGGGCCGCCCGTGTTATCGCCCTTAGTGGCAGAAATATACGGTATGGATTACACCCGCCAACTTGCGGTTGCCAAACAGGTTCGCGCGAATTTTGAGGCAATACCTGACGTGGTGGATGTGGACGATACGATTGATGCTCCGCAAATTCAATGGCAGATTTTGGTAGATCGCGCGCGCGCTGCACGCTTGGGTGTAGATCAAAAAAGCGTGTCGGCCGCGATCAGTGCCGCGCTAAACGGTGAGGATGTTACCTATCTGCACCGTGAGAATGCGAAGGTCGCCATTCCTGTTCGGTTAGAACTTTCTGCCGGTGAAAAAGATAGCCTAGAGAGTCTGCGCAATATAAAAGTGCGCGCACAGGATGGCTCACTTATAGCCATTTCTGAAGTGACGTACATAAAAAAAAGTACACGTAACCAAGCTGTCTATCATAAAGATATGCTGCCAGTTGTCTATGTTACTGGCGATGTGGCAGGGAAAACAGACAGCCCACTATATGGCTTGGGTGCTATCTATGGGCGTTTGGAAAACATACCCATCGAAGGGGCACCGCTTAAGCAGTTTTTAAATTCGCAGCCGGAGAATCCCTATGAGTGGAGTTTAAAATGGGATGGTGAATTACAAGTTACTCTCGATACCTTTCGCGATATGGGCATTGCCTATTCTGTAGGTTTGATCATGATTTATTTGCTGGTCGTAGGTATGTTCCGTAGCTACTCAGTTCCCTTGATCATAATGGCGCCTATTCCACTTACTATCATCGGCATAATGCCTGGGCACGCGTTGCTCGGCCAGCAATTTACCGCGCCGAGTATGATCGGCATGATTGCCTTGGCAGGTATTATTGTGCGCAATTCAATTTTGTTGGTGGATTTTATTCAGCAAGAAGTGCGCGCCGGTAAATCATTAGAGGCTGCAACAATAAACGCTGCTGCTGTTCGCGCCTTACCTATAACACTCACGGCGCTGGCCGCTATGATGGGAGGATTTTTTATTATTGATGACCCCATTTTTGGTGGGCTTGCCGTATCGCTCATCTTTGGTTTGATGGTATCTACGCTCTTAACCCTCGTGGTCATTCCGGTGGTGTATTACGCTTATCATTATCAAAAAATAGAAAGTGTTTGATCAATATATTGAAGTGGAAATCACATCACCTAAGAGGAGTTATTATGTCATTAGAACGCGCACTCACAGCCTTTGCTGGCTTTATGGTTCTCGTCAGCGTAGCGCTTACCCACTGGGTTCACCCTGGTTTTTTTTGGTTTACTGTTTTTATAGGGGCTAATTTATTTCAGCAATCATTTACGGGTTTCTGTCCCGCTTCACTGTTTATGCGCAAGGTATTAATGTTAAAAACGGAAGGTGAACTCGCCTGCGAAACAAAATAATTGTCTTATTTGGCCGCGACCCACAAGGATGCGGCCATTTTATTTTTTGTTAGGAGGCATTCGATAGGTGCGCTCTACTGCTCTAAACAAATAACAACAGCGGCATGATAGGCTTTCCAGTATACCGGTATTACATAAGAGCGTAGCTGGTGGGGTAGATGAATGTGACTGGGGGCACCTTCAATCATAACGGGCACAGAAATCATAAATTCATGCCCGAAAATACTGCGGGCATTACCTGAAATCGTATTGGCGACTTCGCCCACCAAATCAAAAATGTGTTCATTGGAGGTATCCATCTCGCCAATGCTCATTAATAGGTGCTTAAGTAAAATACGCGGTGCGGTAAAATATACACAGCCTCGGTAGGGCCCAGAGATACCAATAATGCCCGTCACATCGTATGCAGCGGGTTCAACATTCTCAACGAGGTAGGGGGTGCCTACGCGCACATCTTTGTCGTTGGTATGCTCAAAAAATCGAACTACACCATCAATAAATACTTGGATCGTTTGCTCTGACATTCTGGTTCCTCAATCTTCGGTAAGTTCGGTAAGCGCTTCGAGTAATTGTTCATCGCTAAAGGGTTTACATAAAAACCCACGCGCACCTTTTCTGAGTGCTTCAATTCCCGTCGCCTTATCACTTAATGCTGAAATAACCAAAATACGTAAATCCGCATCACGTGCGATAAGCTGTTCAATACAGGCTATTCCATCCATCTCTGGCATGGTTAAATCCATGGTGATCACGCGCGGCTTATATTGATCATAAAGCGCTAAAGCTTCGGCGCCATTTGCGGCGGAGGCTACCACAGTGAATTTATTTGAATCTTTACAACGTTCTATTTTTCGGCGAATGATATTGGAATCATCCACAATCATGAGGGGCAGCATGAGGACTCCTGCAGAGGTAATAGTGAACGCTAGACAGCAAATGTCGTTTCTTTCAATTCTTTCGTTTCTTTAGGTTCAGTTGAAAAGGTCGATTGCTGCTGATCATGAACAATGGGCAAGGTGATAACAAAGCGGCAATGGCGTCCGTGGCGACTGGCTACGCTAATGCGGCCACGATGTAGCATTACATGGTTCATGATCGCAGCCATACCTATGCCGCGCCCTGCATCCTTATTGATTTCTTGTGCTGTAGAAAAACCATCTTCGAAAATAAGACCCAGTAATTTCTTATTGCTCCAACCTTCTATTTCATTGTTTGACCAGCGTCCCGATGCCATAGCTTTCTCGCGAATGGCGTCGTAGTCCAAACCTTGGCCATCGTCCATCACCGTTAATTCCATCTCCGTGGACGACACTTTTGCCAAGCGTAGGTCTATACGTGCCTGCAAAGGCTTTTCACTGAGTTCGCGATCCTGGGGTGATTCAATGCCATGCATGACAGCATTGCGTAATAGCTGAATACAAACTTCTTTTAGTTGTTGTTTATATTCGGGTGCGAGAGAAACCTCACTTAAGCCGCTCATCACTAAGGTGACCAGCTTGCCATTGCGCATGGCAATATTTTGTACAAATTCTGAGAGATGATCCCAGCTATTGTCGCGATAGCTGTGAATGCTGGTCGCAGGGGTTGTTGCATTTATGTTCACGGGTGAGGATCTAGTTGGGCTCACTAAAGCAAACTGGGCGAGCTTTTCGGTAAGCTGCTCAACTTGGTGGCTATAGCTAATCAAGTTTTCTAGTTGTACGGTTAAACCGAGAAAGTCATTGCCATTGAGGTCATGCTTGTTGCGCAATTGCTCAAGACCATCCTCAATAAGATGTGCCGTGTTTTCAAAAAAATCCAAATGTAGCGAAGCCGCTTCCCCTTTAAAGTTATGAATCTCTCTAAATATG
Source organism: Cellvibrio sp. 25HG11W-0 (assembly GCF_057815475.1). Classification (NCBI taxonomy): domain Bacteria; kingdom Pseudomonadati; phylum Pseudomonadota; class Gammaproteobacteria; order Cellvibrionales; family Cellvibrionaceae; genus Cellvibrio; species Cellvibrio sp. 25HG11W-0. The sequence goes on along the minus strand of NZ_CM174230.1, from coordinate 4,282,514 downwards.
CTGGTAACTTTTTCACGTACTGACCGAGTGGTCTTGGCGGGTAAGCGCAGAATGTTGTTAATCCGGTTAAAGCAAGCATAACTGTTATCAATAAATTCTTTTAATAGGGAAGGGTGGGTATGCAGCAAGCTGGTTAGCATCTCTAATTGTGATTCATTGTGTTTGCGGCTCTCATTAAGAGCCTTCTCTAGCTTGACTTGTTCCGTTATATCTAAAACAGTGACCAAGACGTGAGAGATATTGCTTCCTTCGTAAGCGCGAGCAAAATTGAAGCGCAAATGTTTAGTCGCGAAACCACCGCTGGCCTGTGCGATATTGACTTCTATAAGTTGCAGTGGGTTGAGGTCGCCAATGAGCTTTTCTTTTATTTTTACATCAAACAATAGGTCGGCAAAGGCGCTTGCGGTTTGTGCATCCTTAGCGTTGATGATGTTTTCAAGCATGGCCTGAAATGATTGCCCAGAGAATTCTTGCTGGCCTAACACATCCCTTAATTTGGCGGAGTGCTGAGCACCAATAGTGAGTTTGTTGTCAATCAGAAATAGGCCTTCATTAACCGTGTTAAGAATTTCGTTGGTTTCGCGCCGTGCCGCATCAATTTTTTCATCACTTTCGCGTAGTTGTCTAACAAAATGAAACATGATGAATAAAAAGTTAATAATCGCAAGGCTAATGCCCACCGTTTGGATGATGCGTAAGCGCATCGCTTTGGATGTGGCTACATTCTCCAGTGTAACGGTTAGGTCATTCATCAAGCCGAGTAGCGGTAAATTGTATTGCCGTGCCATTGCAATAGCCTCGGCAAGGGATTCACTGTAGTCACGATTGGCATTTACATCTTCTGCGAATTTCTCTACTACTGTGTTGTAGGGCTTCCATATTTTTTGTGCAGCCTGCAGTGAGGATTGAGCCTTGGCGCTGGTGAGTTTTTCTAAGAAGAGGGACTCTTTATTGGCGCCTTGCGCTGCGCCACCTTGGATGAAGGCGTTAAGTGTATTATCAAATAAGTGCTGGCTTAGCTGCAGCTCCGTGAAGGATTTTTGGAATAGCTGTGGGTCGGTGTTGGCGCTATCGATCACAAATAGCGATTTCGCCATGCGTTGTGACAGCATCCGCTGTCGACCTGCTAGATTTACGCCTATAGCATCGTCTGCAATTTCAAACGAAACATAGAAGTTAAATATGAGTACTGATGCATCGAGTAATAAAAAAAGTGCAATGGAAATGATAATTCCGCGATATTTTCCATAATTAAATGTAAACATAAAAAATGCTCATTTCAGTAAAAACAAAATAAATGTAATACATTCAGCGAGCATCCTAATTTGCCCCTATCACCTCCTGTTGCTAACCCATGTTTTATCCGTGTTTTATTGAATGCGACTATGTGGTCTTGCTTAGCGAAACTTGTGCCAAAAGCTATGAATAGGGAAATTAAAATATTTAAGTGCCAGTTTTTAGGCTGGTTCCCTAAAAAAGCTTTATTTTTGCGCTGAGCTTACATAAAGCTGGCATTAAAAGCGGGCGGATTATTTTCGTGGCGCACTTATTTGGCGCTGGATTCGGGATTCAATCGGTTTTTATAGAGAGTATTGACTATGGTTGTATTTATCTATTCAAAAATATTTAGTTAGAAGGCTGAATGCCTCGCGCTACAATAAACTATCTATGGTGGATGCCTGATTCGCCGTGAGTATCGTGCAATCTATTGTGGTGCGGGTTGACGTAATTAGTATTAAGCCTACAGGTGAGCGACATCAATATCATTAATCATAACTAAGTAGGTGACTGCTATGAAAAGGATTGCAATGGTTTTTGCGATGTTTGTTGTTGTGTTCTTTCTTTTGCCTTTGTTAGAGCAGCGAGAGCTGGAACATATTCAGCTTGAAAGAGGTAAAGGCAGAACGCTGGTGGTGCTATTGCACGCTTTTGATCGAGATAATAAAACGCTTGATGCCATTAAAAATGAAATTCGCCGTGAAGGAGAGTTTGAGGGGGCGGACATATTGCAGCCAAACCTCCCCTTAGGGGTGTTTTCTATGGCCACCACCCATGAAGTCGTGGCGCAGTTGCTCGGGCTTATTGATAAAGCTTGGAATCAACGTGCATTAGAGGGTAGACCCTATGACAGCATCCTCTTTGTTGGTCACAGTATGGGTGCGCTGATTGCGCGCAAAGTTTATGTTGCCGCGAAAGGTGCAAGTCCTGATGCGGAATTTGAGCAAGCCTTGTTGGATGAGTTAAAGCAGCGCGGTAGTGCGCCTTTGGATAGCCCGCGGCCTTGGGCGGATAAGGTGAGTAAAATTATCTTATTTGCCGGTATGAACCGAGGCTGGTCCATTTCTCATCACATGAATTGGAGTCGTGCAGTTTTTATGCAGACGGGAGTAGCGGCGGGCCATTTGCTCGACATTTTTTATGGTCGCCAACCTATTGTGATGGAGATACGACGCGGTGCGCCTTTTATTACGCAGCTGCGTTTGCAGTGGCTCTCTATGGAGAATCATCTAAATCCGCGCGTCGATGTTGTGCAAATGCTCGGCACACAGGATGATTTGGTGTCACCCGATGATAATCTTGATTTGGTTGTGGGTGATAATTTCCGCTATATCACTGTTGCTTACTCTAATCATGAAAATGTAATAAATCTCCAGGATGAAACCTTCGGTGTGTTCAGGGTCAAGGCTCTGCATGAAGCGCTTGCTACACCTGCAGAGCCGCTGCTCGACCATGACCCCTGTGTTTCTAAAATGGTTCGCATCGATTGCAGGGTGAGCCAGGTTGTATTTGTCATGCATGGCATTCGTGATGAGGGCCACTGGACGCGACAAGTTGCACGGCACATAGCTGCACGTTTTCACGCGCGCTATGGGGCTGATGTGGTCGTTGAGTCAGAGACTTCTAGTTATGGCTATTTCCCCATGTTGTCATTTTTGCAGCCAGGTGCGCGCCGTGAAAAAGTAGAATGGTTTATGGATAGGTATGTAGAGGCGCGGGTGAAGTATCCACACGCGCAGTTTCATTATGTGGGGCATAGCCATGGAACCTATCTTATGGCAGAAGCACTTGAAAAATATCCATCGGTAAAATTTAATCATGTGGTTTTTGCCGGTAGTGTCGTGCAACGAAATTTTGATTGGAGCCGCTATACGCCAGAGCGAGTTAATGCCGTTTTAAATTTTGTGGCTACTGCCGATTGGGTCGTGGCCTTTTTTCCTAAGGCGCTGCAGACTATGGGTGTACAGGATCTCGGCAGTGCGGGTCATGATGGCTTTGATAGTGTAAAGGTGCTGCAACCAAAATCGCTATATGTTGAGGGTGGTCATAGCGCCGCTTTGCAAGAGCAAGTATGGGACTCAATTGCAGAGTTTGTCGTAAGTGGGGCATTCGAACCCCCACAGAGGATCATTCGTGCTGAGCAAAATCCTTGGGTTGCATATCCCGCTTATGTATCGCCGTTAATTTTGTTGCTAATAGCGCTGGTGTTGATCGGTGTTTTGATTGCTCTTGTCAAATTAAAATTACGCGAATGGAAAAAAACGTTACTTATTGTGGGATATTTGTGGCTTGTGTGGACAATATTGACTGAGTTTTAAGGAGCAATATTTTTGTGATTCAATGCTTTTTAAATAAAAGAATAGATAAATGAGTGACTCTTACTGCGGTGAACTTATAAGGCATTCTCGGGAGTTTGGTCAAAGGCGGCGATTAGCACAAAATGAACGCAGGTAGCGTGAGCTTATGCAAATATCACCCGATTACAATTTAATACAAAGTTTCTTGGTGGTCGTATCTTTTTCAAAGATTCGGAATTGTCTATTTTGGCAATCGTTCATCAACCGCCAAGCAATTACTGCCAATTGCTTGAGGTGGGAAAGATCATAGGCTTTTACTGAATATTTACCTGCGTAGGCGTTGTTGGTATGCCGTTAGTCTTCAGTAAAACACTGATGTTAAACAGGGCTAGAAGGCAATTCGGCCCTAAGCTATTGGTTGCAATTTTCCGTGGGTGAGGGCAGCATTGCTGCCATTAGGATGTACCTATAGATTTCAATAATATTTGTCCTCGCCAACTGGAAGGTTTTATGAGTGTTAAACGTGAATTCAGCGCTACAACTGGGATGTTAACCAACTGTTTTTTAGTTAAAAGCTTTTCAATGAATAGCTTCCTTATCAACAGATATGTGGCGTTATTTTGGTTGCTTTGCTTTAGCGCACTTGTTACGGCGCAAAGTGCGCCGCCAGAGCCTCAAGCAGCGCCAGATTGGGCTGAGCATATTAGTCAGGTATCTGGGCCCTTGTTGTCCAAGGTGGATCAAATTCGTATAGGGTTTGTAAACCCTGTCGTGGGACCAGAGCAAGTTGGCAAGCGTGCTAAGGATATTATTACGTCATCGCCAGAGATTAAGGGAAAGGTCATTTTTTCCGCACTTAACGAAATTACGCTGGTACCCCAGCGCCCGCTCACTCCTGGTCAGAGCTATCAAATTGAAGTAAATACGGCGCAGCTCACCAATATTCCCCCCGCCTTAGGCACCTATAAGTTTACCTTTCATGTGCGTGAGCAAGCCTTAGATATTCACTTTGAGGGGTTGAATGTTAACTCTGCGAATGAAGGTGAATTTAATTTGCGCGGTAACTTGACGACCGCCGACTTAGCAGACCCTCAGGCCATTGAGTCGGTACTTAAAGCGCGCTTTTTGAATAAGGTAGTGCCCATTCTTTGGCGTCATCAAGAAAATGGATTGAATCACGGTTTTACCATTCTCGGCTTAAAGAAGGACGATATAGAAAACACTCTGAATGTGACTTGGAGTGGCAAGTCACTGGGTATTCCCGCTACGCTTGGTAGTAAAGATATAAAAATTCCTGCACGCACCGGTCTTTCAATCACCTCAATAGCGCCAGTTCAAGATACGCGCCGTTATATCGCCGTGTATTTTTCTAAGTCGCTGGATAAACGTCAAAATCTTAAGGGGCTGGTGCGGCTTAATCGCAAGGGCTATTCATTTGCAGTTGAATCCAACGTATTAAAAGTCTTTGCGGAAAACCAATTGGAAGGCCAGGTTAAATTAACCTTGGAGCCGGGCATTAAAGCCGCTGATGGCTCTAAGCTCGTTAAACAAAAAGTGAAAAGCCTGCTTTTTTCTGGCCAGAAACCTATGGTCAGTTTTATCGGTAAGGGCGTAGTACTGCCGACCAACGATCGCTTAACTATTCCATTTAATGCGGCGGGAGTATCTGCCGTACAGGTAACGGCGTTTGAGGTGTTCGATAATAATATCGGCCACTTTTTGCAAGAGAATACGCTGTCATCGAATAACAACCTCTATAGAGTCGGGCGCTTTTTGTGGCGTAAACGCATTCCCCTAACGGCGACTGATTTAAATAATACCAATCGCTTTGAATTGGATGCTACGCAATTGATGAGCGAGCACCCAGGTAGTTTGTTTCGCTTAGAAATTTCTGTGGCGCGTAAAGATTCAGTTTATACCTGTTCGGAAGCGGAAAATGCTGAAGCTATGCCCGCTGTTACGCCTTTAGAAAATGCGTCTGATGTCAATGTGAATGAATCGAGCGGTTGGGATTTTGCCGATGCCAATTACAACCCCTATCAAAATGCATCTTGGGCAGAGAGAGAAAATCCCTGTAAGGACGCCTATTACTATTATTCGAGCAGCATTAAAGCAGAGCGAAATTTTTTCTCCTCTAATATCGGCATGATTGCCAAAGAGGGTAGTGATAACCGTCTGCATGTAGTGCTAACCGATTTGCGTAATGCAACACCTTTGGTCGGTGCAAGCCTCAAGGTTATGAACTTTCAAAACCAAAGTTTTGCGCAGGGCGCGAGCGATGCTAACGGCATGCTGAGTTTAAGTTTGAAAGATAAGCCCTTTTATTTAGTGGCGCGTCAGGGTAAGCAAATTGGCTATTTAAAGGTTAATGACAATGCCGCTTTACCTGTTTCAAATTTCGATATTTCGGGTGAGCAGGTTAATAAGGGTGTTAAAGGTGTTATTTACGGCGAGCGCGATGTTTGGCGCCCGGGCGATAAAATTTATTTAACCTTTGTGTTACAGGATCGCGAGAAATTAATTCCCGCGAATCACCCAGTGACTATGCAGCTGTTTAACCCGCAAGGGCAAATTATACAAACGCTCAATAATGCCAGCCCCATTAATGGCTTTTATACCTTTACGCTGCAAACTGCAGAGGACGCACCTACAGGTACTTGGAACGCCAGAGCATTGCTTGGTGGCAGCGTGTTTACCCGCGCAATACCTATAGAAACCATTGTACCCAACCGCTTAAAAATGCAATTGGAGTTGGGGGAGCAGCCACTCTTGGCGAGTGAGCCCCTAGAAACCACGCTCTTTGCGCAGTGGTTACAAGGCGCTTCCGCCGGTGGTTTAAAAGCCGAGGTATCCGTATCTTTAGGCGCGCGCGGCACTGAATTTAAGCGCTATTCTGATTATGTTTTCGATGACCCTGCGCGCCAGTTTTCCGGTGTAAATCAAGAGCTTTTTAATGGCCTACTGGACGACGATGGCAATGCAGAGATTGAAGCTTCAATTGAGGTGGATAAGGAGCAAACCCCCGGTGTGTTAACTGCTCGCTTCACCACGCGCGTTTACGAGGAGAGCGGTGCTTTCAGTACCGGCTTCCAATCAAAAGAATTTTTCCCGTTTGATAATTATGTGGGTGTGCGTTTGCCCAAGGGCGATGCTGCGCGCGGCATGCTGCTAACGGATGTGGATCAAACGGTACAAATTGCTACCTTAGATACCCAGGGTGAACCGGTTTCTTTGGATGATGTGCAGGTGACGCTATACAAAATTTCGTGGGAGTGGTGGTGGGATAAAAACAGTCGCACTGTCGCAAATTTTGCCAGCAGTAGTTATCACACCAAAATTAGCGAAGGCGTTATTAATACTAAAAACGGTCAGGGTACCTGGACTTTCCAAGTTCACTACCCCGATTGGGGCCGCTATTTTGTGCGCGCCTGTGATAGTGATGGCGGCCACTGTTCGGGTAAAGTGGTTTACATCGATTGGCCGGGTTGGGCTGGGCGCGCACAGGAAGATGGTGCATCGGGGGCGAATATTTTGAATTTCTTCCCCGATAAAACGCAATACACCGTCGGTGAAACGGCGAAAATCCGCTTCCCTGATGCGACGCAAGGGCGGGCACTGGTCAGCATTGAAAATGGTATAGGGGTAATAGAGCAGCGCTGGGTGGAGTTCGGTAAAGACAATACTGAAATCAATTTGCCGATTACCTCGGCCATGTCGCCCAATGTGTATGTGAGCGTAACCCTGATTCAACCGCATAAAGATAGAGACAATGATCGCCCCATTCGTCTTTATGGTATTGCCTCGATAAAAGTAGATGACCCCAAGACGCGCTTAGAGCCACAAATTCTTGTGCCTGAGGAAGTGAAACCTGAAACAACGATTCAGGTATCTGTGTCGGAAAAATCTGGGCGCAGCATGACCTACACCCTCGCACTGGTGGATGAAGGTTTGCTCGGCATTACCAATTTCCGCACGCCCGATTTGCAAAAACATTTTTATGCCAAAGAGTCGCTAGGGGTAAAAACCTGGGACATGTTTGACTATGTGGTCGGCGCCTACGGCGGTGAGCTAGATCGGTTGTTGGCATTGGGTGGTAGTGATTATGCCACTGACAAAGAAGACGAAAACAACAAGCGCCGCTTTCCGCCGGTAGTGCGCTTTATTGGCCCCTTTACCTTAGCCGCAGGCGCTACCGATAAACGTGAATTTGCATTGCCGCAATATATTGGCGCGGTGCGCGTTATGTTGGTTGCCGGTAAAGATGGTGCCTATGGTTTAGCGGAGCAAAGTGTGCGCGTTACCGAGCCGCTTGCCATGCTTTCTACACTGCCGCGAGTATTATCTCCAGGAGAGGAATTACAAGTTCCTATAGATTTGTTTTTAACTGATGCTAAAACGCGCAGCGTGCAGGTGAGTGTTGATGCTGATGCGGATTATATTGAAAACCTAAATCCCGATGGTACTCAGGTTGAGTTTGAGCGCACGGGCGAAAAAATGGCCTTTCTAAATTTGAAAGTTAAAAACCGTTTAGGTAAGGCACATTTACATTTTACCGCGGCGGGCGGCGATCATACGGCCAACTCGGATGTATATATCGATATTCGCAGCCCCAATCCGCCCGCGGTAAAACTGGAACGTGTCGCCTTGGCGCCCGGCGAAAGTTGGGATAAGAACATTATTCCGTTTGGGTTGGATGGCACGCGCAAAGTTAAGTTAGAGGTTTCCACCAGTCAGCCCATTAATTTGCAAGGGCGAATGGATTATCTTATTCAATATCCTCATGGCTGTATTGAGCAGACAACCTCATCAGTATTCCCACAGTTGTCATTACCTAATTTGCTGCAATTAGATTCCGACCAACAGGCACGCATTAGTAACAACATTGCCTTGGGTATAGACCGAATTCGCAGCTTCCAAACTGCCGACGGTGGTTTTGCATACTGGCCGGGCAATGGCGAAACTAATTCCTGGGGCACTAACTATGCTGGGCACTTTTTGTTAGAAGCTAAGGCCATGGGGTATTTTGTGCCCGCAGAATTACTGTCGGCCTGGGAAAGTTACCAGCGTAAAAAAGCGGCGGCCTGGAATAAAGATGCCAGTGATAACTCCGCGCTCGATCAAGCCTATCGTTTATATACCCTTGCCTTGGCCGGCGCGCCAGATTTAGGCGCTATGAATCGCTTGCGTGAAATTAGTAGCCAGCTACAGCCGATTGATCTTTGGCAATTGGCGGCGGCTTATCAACAGGCCGGTTTAACCCCAACGGCGCTGGAATTAGTCAGCGCGCGTAATTTCGATGTTGAAAGCTATACCGCTGCAGACACCACCTTCGGCTCAGACTTGCGCGATAAAGCGATTATCTTAAAAGTGTTAGTGGGCTTAGATCGTTGGAGTGATGCGCAGGGTTTAGCAGACGAAATTTCCGGTTACATGTCAGGTGATCAATGGTATAGCACTCAGTCTGTTGCTTATGGGTTGTTGTCGCTTGCACAATTTAGTGGCAATGAAAAAAATGCGACCGACAAAATTGCCAGCTTTTATTATAAGTTTGGCAGCGAAGCTAAAGTTGCTGAGACACTGAGTAAAGCTATTTTCACGCGTGATTTGACCGTGCCGGAGGATAAGGGTGAAAAATTCAAACTGAAAAATACCTCAGAGCGCCGCTTGTTTTTAACTTTGGCGGTGCAGGGGGTGCCGCAGCACGGCGAAGAGCAGGCCGTCAGTCAAGGTTTGGATTTGAATGTTCTTTATACCGACGCCGAGGGTAAAACACTCGATGTTGAGCGCTTAGTGCAGGGCACGGATATTAGTGCGCGCGTGACTGTGACCAATACCAGCGGCTTGCAATTAAAAAATCTTGCGTTGAGCCACATGGTGCCTTCAGGTTGGGAAATTCATAACGATCGCATGAGTAGCGCTAGCCGTGCGGGTGGCAGTTATGATTTCCAAGATATACGCGACGATAGAATCAACACCTATTTCGATTTAATGCCTGGGCAAAGCCGTGAGATTAAAATTCAACTGAATGCCGCCTATTTAGGTAAGTTTTATTTGCCGTCAATCACCGTTGAGGCCATGTACGATGCCTCTAAGCGCGCGGTGGTTAAAGGCACTTGGGTGGAAGTTGTAAAAAAATAAATGCTTAAAGTGTGGCTGCGTAAACCACTTGTCATTGGAGTACTGGTGATAAGTGTTATTTTGGGCATCGTCTTCTGGCGATGCCTGCCTTCTCCGCTGTTCGACAGTCCCTACTCGGCGATCTTAGTCGATCGTCACGGCGAACTTTTGGGTGCAAAAATTGCGCTCGACCAACAGTGGCGTTTTCCAGAGGCAGAAACGGTGCCCGCTAAATTTCGTCTTGCGGCAACTACCTTCGAAGACAAACGCTTTTATCTTCACCCAGGGGTTGATCCACTGGCGCTGGCGCGCGCGTTTTATTTGAATATTAAAAAACAAAAAGTTGTTAGCGGCGGCAGCACTATATCCATGCAGGTTATTCGTTTGGCGCGGCAAAATCCTCCGCGCACTTACTATGAAAAGCTGCTCGAAATGTTGATGACCTTGCGTTTAGAATTGTCGTTTTCAAAAGACGAAATTCTCGCACTCTACGCCTCGCATGCGCCCTTCGGTGGCAATGTGGTGGGTTTGGATGCTGCGGCTTGGCGCTACTTTGGGCGCGATGCACAGCATCTTTCTTGGGCGGAATACTGCACCCTAGCGGTATTGCCAAATAACCCTGCACTGATTCATCTTGGTAGAAATCGCGCTGCATTAAAACGCAAGCGCGACGCACTGCTGGTGCGTTTGCATCAGCGCGGCGCTCTATCGGACATGGACTTACAGCTTGCACAGCTTGAATTGCTGCCAGTAAAGCCTAAGGCAATGCCACGCGATGCAACTCATTTGCTAGAAACGCTGGTGTTGCAGCAGGGCAAACCAGCGCGCTTTGTATCCACGCTTGATAAACAACTTCAGCGAAATGTGAATCGCATTCTGCACCTGCATGCGCGTGCACTGCGCAAACAAGCTATTGGTAACCTTGCAGCAGTTGTGCTTGATAATCGCACCTTTGAAGTGCTTGCTTATATCGGCAATACCGCGCCGAGTTCAGCTGAAGCGGCGGCACCCCATGTAGATTTAATTCAAAGCCCGCGCAGCACCGGCAGTATTCTTAAACCTTTTTTATATACCGCAATGCTAGAAAGCGGCGATATTTTACCCTCTACGCTTGTGAGTGATGTTCCCACCGATTACGGCGGCTATGTGCCGCAGAATTATGACAAAGCCTATCGCGGTGCAATACCCGCGCGCGAAGCCTTGGCGCGCTCGTTAAATATTCCGGCGGTGCGCATGCTTAATCGCTTTGGCGTAAGTCGCTTCTACGATTTTTTGCAGGGCGCGGGTATGTCCACTTTATTTCGCACGCCGACCGACTATGGTTTGACCTTGGTATTGGGCGGTGCAGAGGCCAAACTGTGGGATATAACCTCGCTCTTTGGCAACCTCGCCCATGTTGCGCGCGCGGAAACCAGTGCGCCCATTTATTTTCAAAAACCGAAATTACTTTTAAGTGATAATGCAGCAACACAAAAAATTGCTGAATACTCGCCTGCAAGCGCATGGCTAACACTGAGGGCGCTGGTGGAGGTGAATCGCCCCGGTGTTGAAGGCCACTGGCGCAACTTTTCCAGTTCGCGCCCCATCGCGTGGAAAACCGGAACCAGTTTTGGTTTGCGCGATGCCTGGGCGGTAGGCACAACTAACGGCTATACCGTTGGGCTATGGGCGGGCAATGCCGATGGTGAAGGTAATTCAGCCTTAACCGGTACTGCGACCGCAGCGCCGTCGCTCTTCGATATTTTTAATAGCTTAGAAACGACTGATTGGTTTGAACGGCCAACAGCGGATATGCGATTGGTGAAAGTCTGCAAAAATGACGGCTACCTGGCGTCGGATGCCTGTGTGTCCATGAATCAATGGATTCCTAAAAATAGTCACTTTCAGCAGATATCACCTCACCATCAATTGGTTCACTTAGATCAAGCGGGCCTTTGGCAGGTGCACAGCGGCTGCCAGCCTCTAGACAAAATGCAACACCTCAATTGGTTTGTACTGCCGCCGGGTGAAGCATTTTATTACCGCAAAAATCACCCCGAATATCGCCCGCTGCCGCAATTTCGGCGCGACTGTCAAAAATTGCTTTCCAGTGCGCCCGAGCACAATCCTTTAGAGTTAATTTATCCGCGCGAAGGCAGTCAAATTTATATTCCCACCGACTTAGGTGGCGTGCGTGCAAAAACGGTATTCAATGCGGCGAATGAAAATACCCAAGGAAAAATATTTTGGCACCTCGACAACGAATTTCTCGGCGCCACCGAAACCTTTCATCAATTTGCGCTGGACCTAATTCCCGGCGAGCACCAAATAACCTTGGTGGATGAGCAGGGGAATCGTTTGACGCACCACTTTCGGGTACTGGGAAAGGCGGATAATTGATTGATCACAATTGCTGTTTGTTGGTTATTTCGGAAGTTTGCGAGCAAATACTATTCGCTGAGTGCTTAAGCTAAAAACCCCAGTTTTTCAAGCTGGGGTTTTTTATTTTTAGCCAGCTAATTTTTTGGTGGACTTATATTTGCGTGTTAATAGTATTTAAGTTGCGTCGCTTTGCCCCAAAATATTTTGTAAGAGATGGCGGTGTAAACCAGAATGGTAGGCAGTACGATTAGTGCACCATATAGGATAAACATGAGGGACTCCGAGGCGCTTGCCGCTTGCCAAATATCTAATTGGTTGGGTACTACGTAGGGGAAGAAACTGTAGGCTAAACCGATAAAGCTGAGTAGGAAAATCATTGCCGCTGCAGCGAAGGGAATCCAGCAGCCAAAATCCTGCGGGTAGGGGAAGCCTTTTAAGTAGCGATCTACAATAAAAAATAACACCGCGCAAAACACGGGAATCACCAGTAGCAGCACTATCAGCGGGCTACCAAACCATTTGGCAAAAATGGCAGGGTTAATTAAGGGGTTTACAATGGATACTGCCACAATGCCCAGCGCCATAAGCCAGCCGCATTTGCGCGCCCAGCGCGCGGCGCGCAATTGTAATTCCCCTTCGGTTTTCATGACCAGCCAAGCTGCACCTATAAATGAATAGCCTGCGGTAACACAAATAGCACTGAGGCTTGCAAACAGATAGGCGGCTAAGCTCTGCTCAAACCCCATAACATAGATGCCGAGCATATAGCCTTGCGAGAGCGTTGCGAGGAGCGAGCCCGTTTTAAAAATAGTGTCCCACAGGTTTTTATGATCCTCTGGTGCTTTAGCGCGAAAATCAAAGGCGACACCGCGCAAAATTAATCCAGCAAGCATGATAGTTACGGGTAAATAGAGGTGAAATAAAATCATGCTATGTGCAGCGGGAAATGCAATTAAGAGTAAGCCGATACCCAGCACTAGCCAAGTTTCATTGGCATCCCAAAATGGGCCTATGCTGGCGATCATGGTGTCGCGCTGAGCCTCGGAGTCTTTAGGCAATAAAATACCTACCCCTAAATCATAACCATCAAGTATGGCGTAGATAAAAAATGCCAATCCCATAAGCCCTATAAAAATGATCGGCAACCAAAAATCTTGACCACTGAGCTGTGTAATATCTGTCATGACTTTTCTCCTGGGTTGGTCCTTGGTTGCTGAGTTGCTGGCTGGCTGGCTGACGTTGAATTTTGAGGAACTTGCGCGTTGATCAGTTGCTCTTGTAGGGTTTCGACTTCATCGGCGCGGTCGACCAATACTGATTTTCTCGCCATTAAAAACAGGGTGCGCACATAAGCAAAAAGTAAAAGTGCGTAGAGCGTTAAATAAATACTAAGAGAAATACCTACATTACTCGGCGGAGTTTTGGTGACTGCGTCAGCAGTTTTTAATACGCCAGTAACTAACCAAGGTTGGCGGCCGATTTCGGTCACGTACCAGCCCGCGAGTGTGGCGAGCCAGCCGGAGAAGGTCATGGCTACAAATACTTTTAGTAGCAAGGGTGAAATTTCTTTGGCGCGGCCCTTAAACCCCGAGAACAACTGCCAGCAACCTAGCCAGCTCACCAGCAGCATTAAAACGCCTAAGCCAACCATGATGCGAAAGCCGTAAAACAGCGGCTTAACTGGAGGATGAGCATTGGCGAATTCATTGAGGCCTTTCAGTTCGCCATCGAGTTTATGGGTCAGAATTAAACTCGCCGCCTTAGGGATTTCAAGGGCGAAGAGGTTGCTTTGGGTTTTTTCATCAGGTACTGCAAACAATATCAGCGGCGCGCCTTTTTCGGTGTGCCATACCGCTTCCATTGCCGCTATTTTCGCGGGCTGATGCTGCAGCGTATTCAAGCCGTGCATGTCTCCCAATAAAATTTGTAAGGGAATTAACAGCGCGGCTGCAACTACAGCGGTTTTTAGTGCGAGACGCGGTGCGGGTTTGTGATCACCTTTTAATAGCCGATACGCAGACAGCCCTGCAATTAAAAAGGCTGCAGTTAGGCCTGACGCTACCACCATATGTGCAAGGCGATAAGGCATAGAAGGGTTGAAAATAATTGCCCACCAGTCAGTAGGAAAGGCTTTAAGACTATCGCCAACTTGACGCATTTCGAAACCGACGGGTGTTTGCATCCAAGAATTAAGAGCAATAATCCAGAAGGCAGACATACTGGTGCCGACGGCAACCAAAAGTGTTGCAAGCGTATGGATGCGATTAGAAACGCGCTTAATACCAAACAACATAATACCGAGAAAAGTTGCCTCGAGAAAAAAGGCCGTCAGCACTTCATAGCCAAGCAGTGGCCCCGCGATGTTGCCCACGGTTTCCATATAGCCCGGCCAGTTGGTGCCAAATTGAAAGCTCATGGTAATACCGCTGACCACACCCATCGCAAAGGTGAGTGCAAAAATTTTCACCCAAAAACGATAAGCGCGCATCCATACATCATCGCCGCTGCCGTTATAGCGCAGTTTGAAATAAACCAAAAACCAACACATGGCAATGGAGATGGAAGGAAATAAAATATGAAAGGAAATGTTTGCAGCAAATTGAATACGCGAGAGTATGAGTGTATCTATTACGGCGGGTTCGAGCATGGTGTACCTCGATGAAGAAAATAAAAATCCTTCTGGGTTGGTCAATCTTAAATGTGCTGTGCTGCAATGGTGATTGTGAGGAGCCTTGTGCGCGCGACTCATTCAATCTCAGCGAATTCAGCTTACTTCCAATTACTTTGTTGAATCTTTTTTACCACCTAAAAAACGGTCTTTCATATCCAGCACCTTGCCGATATTACTGCCCAGTTTGAGCAGCTTGGAGAGCTTGGCTGAATCTAAGCGTTGAATTTCGGTGGTCCAGAGGGTGAGCATTTCAATCAGTTCATGCATTTCGCGCATGCGCTGTTGTGCATATTCCTCTTCGGCATTGGCTGGTTTTTCGATCAGTAAATTGCGCAGTGTGCTCAGAGTGGGGTCAATTTCACGCTTGCGGCGCTGTTCTATAAGCGTTTTGGCAATGTCCCACACATCGCCAGGTGCCGAGTAAAACTCTTTGCGCTCGCCGGGGCGGTGCTGCAGCTTCACCAACTCCCAAGATATTAATTCTTTTAAACCCATACTCACATTAGAGCGAGATATGCCCAGCGCCTCGGTCATATCGTCTGCACAGAGCGGTTCTTCACTCAATACCAGCAGGGCATACATCTGTCCTACGGTGCGGTTAATACCCCAGCGACTACCCATTTCGCCAAAGTGGAGAATGCAGGATTGGATCATGGGTGTTAGGTTGCTTGGCATTATGTTATTTCCTGGTTTTCAGTATTTACTGAAATTACAGAAATATTTGATATTGGTCAAGGATCAGTTGTATAAAGCTTGTTAATGGTGCGGAGGTAGCTGGGTCACATTGTCTTCAATCGGGGTGGGCTATGGTATTCCAGCATTCTCTTGTTAAGTTTGGGAGAAGAGATTAATTTGTTTGCAGCAATCTTGGTGCTGTAGTCGTTATAGTCTATTTGAGCATCAAAATTTCGGTAAAAAGCCGTTAAAAGGAGAATAAATGAAAGATCAGTTTAGATTTCTGTTGCGCCGTATGGGCGAAATGCTTTGGGTAAAGCCCTTGTTTATTTGTATTCTCTCCATTGCGGTTGCATTTCTGGCAAAAATGGCAGACCAAATGCCTGTGTTTGAGTTAACGCCGGAGGTTTCCTCGGAGTCTGTTGAGACGCTATTGTCGATTATTTCGGCGAGCATGTTGGTGATTGCGGTATTTGCGGTAGGGTCAATGCTCTCGGCGTATCAGTCGGCAAGTAATGCTGCAACGCCACGCTCTTTTTCTTTAGTGATTGCAGATGACGTTTCGCAAAATGCACTATCTACTTTTATTGGCGCCTTTATTTTTAGTATTGTGGCGCAAGTGGCCTTGATGAATGGCTATTACAATAATGCGGGCCGTTTTGCGCTTTTTGTTCTCACCACTACTGTTTTCGCCTTAGTGATTTTTAGTTTTATTCGCTGGGTTGATCGTATTGCCCGCTTGGGTCGCTTGGGTACTGTTATTGAAAAAGTAGAAGCAGTGACCGAGGCCTCTTTGCGCAGGCGATTAAAACAGCCGGTTTTACGCGGTGTAAAAGCTGAAGGTCGTACCGATGGATTGGCGATCTATAGCGCGCACATCGGTTATATCCAGCGCATTGATATTGCCGCCTTGCAGTCCTTGGCGGAAAAAGAAGATTTAAATATTGAAGTGGCGTCACTCCCCGGTAAATTTGCAACACCGGATATGCCCTTGGCATATCTTCGTGCTGCTGCAGATTCAGAAAATACGTTGGTAGATCAAGAGAAAATAAATTGTGAAAAATTCGCCAACGCTTTTGTTATAGGGAAGAGCAGAACCTTTGATGACGATCCTCGCTTTGGCCTTATAGTACTATCTGAAATAGCAAGTAGAGCGCTATCGCCTGCTGTAAATGACCCAGGTACCGCCATAGGCATTATTGGGTCGTTAGTGCGCTTGCTCGCACCCTGCGCGCAAGCGGGGCGTGATACTAGTGAAGAACCGGAAGTTAGTTTTGATCGTGTAGCTGTTCCTGAGGTGTATTTGGGGGATATGTTTGATGATGCCTTTAACCCCATAGCACGGGATGGTGCAGCAGTAATCGAAGTTATTATCCGCCTGCAAAAAGCCTTGAGCACATTGGCATCGCTCGGTAATGAGCAGATAAAGCTGGCTGCTATCGAGCAGGCGCAATTGGTTTTTGCGCATGCAGAAAAATCACTGCGGGTGGCCGAGGACTTAAATAAGTTGCACAGCGTCTCGGGCTTTATTAAGGATTTTAAGGCGCATCATTTAGCGCATCAGGTTTAAAAAATGTGAGTAGTGAGCAGCGCATGCGTACATTTTTTTGTTAGCGTTTCGTCGCAGGTTAAGGTCGCGACTTAAGGTTTTCGATATAGTGAATCCCTAATAATTTGAGCAGCAATGTGCGAAACGCTTTACCAATAGGGTAAACAATGGCTGCCCCAATATGGGTGCTAAAGAGGTAATAATTAATACGATTAAAAATACCTGATGGCGTGCTGAGTAAGGTCAGCAAGTGTATGGCGTCAGGTCCATAGTAGATGGCGTTTTTAAATTTGAGCACCATGCCTTGATCTATATCGAGCCCTAGTTGTGTTATTTCATCCATCAAGGGACCGGGTAAGCGAGCATCCACTAAGTGGAGTTGGCCAACGGCAGCGCGAATGCGTATATATTTGCAATAAGTGGTGCATACAGGGCATTCGCCATCGTACACCAACCATACATCATGATTTCCTTTCTCGTTCTTTGCATTAGCAATTGTTTTGCTGTTCATGTTGCTATTCATGTTATTGCTCCTGATTTTCTACGGTAGCTATTGTATGTATTTGGTGTATGAGGCTAGGAATGTGCGCCGACTCATGTTAGCTTATACATTAATTAACTAAATAGCTAAATATATAATTATGAATATAGATCGTGTATTTGAGGCTCTGGCATCGACGCCGCGACGGAGAATTCTGGCTTATTTGTCGGAAGCCTCTATGACGGCGGGAGAAATCGCTGAGCGCTTTGACATGAGCAAGCCTTCATTATCGAAGCATTTAAAAGTGCTAGAGCATGCAGGCCTCGTCACCTATGAAAAAAAAGGTCAATTTGTTCACTACCGCCTTGCGGATGACAACATGGTAGCCAAGCTCCACAATATGATCGCCACTTTTTGCCCCGAGGGTAGTCAGTTGAAAAAAGAAAGTAAGGCGAAAACGAAGAAATAATCTAAGGCGATTTTTAATAGTCAGTGCAGAGCAATAAATTTTATGCGGAAATTATTAATTTCATGGCTGTATTTTCTGGGCGTCGCCCACTTTTTGTGTGGTGTGGGTATGACTTGGTTTAGTGAGTATCCTTGGTTAGCTGATTACCACACGACAGTGTTAAGGCTGTTCTATCTCGATGCGGCGGTGTGGGAGGTGAAGGCATTGCAAGTCTGGTGGGTGTCATTGTTTGGTGCAACGCTACAGGCATTTTCACTTTTTATGTTGCTGCTTATTTATTTGGGCGATCGTTTTCACCTGCAAGCTGTGTGGTTGGGGTTGGCTGTTGTTATCTTAGTTTGGGCGCCGCAGGATATTTTTATTTCTGTACAAAAGTATGCATGGTTGCATTTATGGGTTGATCTTGCCGCTGTTTGCGCCATAGTGCCGCCATCGATTTATTTGTGGTGGCTGGATCGTACTAGGCAGCATAAGGGGTCATTCAATGGAGAATAAGCTCCCGCCTAACGTAAGTGATGGCGATCAAATCATACTCTTTGATGCGGTGTGCAAACTATGTAATGGCTGGAGCCGTTTTATTATTCGTTTTGATAAAGAGCATCGGTTTAAACTTTGCTCTGTGCAATCCGAGCAAGGTCGGGCAATTTTGCAGTGGTTTGATTATTCGCTTGATCAGTTTGAGACTATGTTACTTGTGCAAGATGGGCGGGCTATAGCAAAAAGCAACGCGTTTTTAGAAATAGTTAGGCAGCTGCCACTTCCCTGGTCCTTGATAAGTGTGCTGAAGGTGTTTCCACAGGTGATACGTGATTGGTGCTATGACCGCATCGCATTAAATCGTTATGTGTTATTTGGAAAGTATAATTATTGTATCTTGGCACCTGCAGACCATAAACAGCGATTTCTCTAAACGGTAGATAGTTCGGTTAAGGATGTAACGCTATAAGTTAAAATGAAGGCAGTCTAAAGATCGTCATTTTGAATGGTCTTATTCGAAGCAAGAAGTATCGCAAAAAATATGTTTAATTAAGCCCTAGCTATGTTCCCACTGCGAGTGGTTGAGCGGATTAAAGAGATAGACATGACGATTGATAGCTCCATTACTGATGTAAATAAATTTCTTGCCGACTGCCAGTCGGCATTTACTGCCGATACCTTACAGCGTTTAGTCTTGTCTAAATACAAAGGTGTGGATGTCGATCTAACGCGCATAACTATTCGGCCCGTGCAAATTAAAGAGCAAAAGCTGCTGTCATTTGTGTACGAATACCGGACGAATCATGTCACAAAAAATCTGGCATTGAATGAGGCTGTCGTGCAATTACAGGAGTGGCTGGGGCGCGATTTCCACAATGCCCATATGATTACTCAAGGCTGGGAAACTCAGCTGAGTTTTAGTAAGAAGGGAAAAGTGCTCATTAACAGAAATCGCAATAAAAGTGCAGCGGCAACGATTGAGGAAGATGCTGAGCCTAGGGATCTTGCGCACAATCGTGCTAAGTTTCGCTATGTGGATCAGGCTCGTCCTTATTTGCGCGAGCTAGGAATTACTGATAGCAATGGACAAATTATTCCGGCTATGTCGCGCAAGTGGAAGCAGATTAACAAGTTTATCGAGGTGCTATCCAAAGCTATAGATCAAACTGGTTTGGCGGAGCGCGGTGAAATCCATATTGCCGATTTTGGCTCTGGCAAGGCTTATTTAACTTTTGCGGTGCAGGATTATTTGAGTGCTAACTTAGGTACAAAGGCGCAGGTTACTGGTGTAGAGCTGCGTCAGAACTTGGTTGATCTGTGCAATCAAACGGTGCAAAAATTATCATTGCAAGGGATTAAATTTGAACAGGGCGATGTGCAGCATTTTAAGGCTCAGGCGATTAATATCATGATTGCGCTGCACGCCTGCGATGTGGCGACAGACTATGCGCTGCACATGGGGATTCGCACCGGGGCGGACATTATTATGTGTTCGCCCTGTTGCCATAAACAAATTCGCCCGCAATTAAAAAGCCCTGCGCTGCTGGCGCCACTGCTGCAACACGGTATTCATTTAGGTCAAGAAGCAGAGATGGTGACTGACGGCCTGCGCGCTTTGCTGCTGGAGGCAAACGGTTACGATACACAGGTTTTTGAGTTTATTTCGCTGGAACACACCAGTAAAAATAAAATGATTCTCGCACAAAAGCGCAAAGCCCCGCGTGATACCAGTGAAGTTTTGTTGCAGATTGCGGCGATTAAAGATTTTTATGGGATTAAAGAGCAGTGCCTCGAAACTCTGTTACATACTTCTGCTGGTTAAAACTCATATTTTAGGGCGAGCCGAAAGCGGCGGCCAAAAATCGCGCGCGCCAAAAAAACATTGGAGCCTGCGTCTGCGCTTTGTATTTCACCGGCGCGCGGGTTGCCTTCAGTAAGCCCCTCGGAATTAGTAATGTTATCGATATAAGCATAGAGCTTGAGTGCTGCGGATAGCTGATATTGTGCAGAAATGTCAATTAGATCGTAGGCCGGCAGCACAACGCTATTGGCGGTATCTACAAAACGCTTGCCTGCGTATTCATAAGCCAGCTGTAGGTGCAGTTTATCGCTCAGTAAATTCACGCCCGGCACTAGCCGAAAATTCCACTTGGGCACACGCACTAAGCGATTGCCAGAGTAATCCGTTCTTATTAATTCGCTGGCGGAACCATTAACTGTATTGGTAAAGGCATAGTTCCTGTAGCGGGCATCTTGCCAGGTAGCACTGAAGGCGAAATCAACGTACGCGCTTGGCGTAATTCTTCCTTCCAGTTCTAGGCCCTGAGTCTTCGTGGTGGCAAACCCCACCTGTGTGATGGGCTGATTAGTGGTGGGGCTGTAGACACTGCTGTTGTTAGTAACATTGTCATAGGTGGTGTAAAACAGCGTCGGATAAAGTTGCCAATACTCGCTGGTGTATTTGTAGCCTATTTCGCCCAGCAACATGGTCTGGGTGAGTTGGGTGCGTGCTGTTTCATTGGGGATAAAGCTGTTTAAGCCAGGCAGGCGATAGGTTGGGGTAATACGTGCAAAAATACCGCTGTTAGTATTGAGTTGGTAATTGGCGCCGAGCGTCCAACCTGTATCGCTAAACGTGCGAGAGAAATGCGTGTAGTCCCCTGTGGAGGCAATCATTGAGCGGGTACTAAAGCTGCCTTGGTTGAGCGTGCGCAGCACAGGTGACTGGCCGCTGGTCTCGGCTCGCTCCCAGCGTATGCCGGAGTCGATACGCCATTGGTCGCTGAGCTGCCATTCATCGGAGATATATACGGCATGGCTCAGCACCTTGGCTTGATCATCGCCGTAGGCGCTACTCTGTTTTAAAACACCCATGGCATCGGTGAGTTCTATACGTTTGCTGTCACCGTTTAGTGCCGTTATTCCCAGCAGCGGCGCTTGGTTGTGCGCAGCCATTAATACTTCTGCCCCTATAGTTTCATAGTTTTGATGGTAGTTAGAGTAGGTGTAACCGAAGCTGAGGTCATGGGTTTGTGACCCCCACTCAAATGTGCGGTGTAGTTGTACGTCATTGCTCAATTCCTTTAGCGCAGCACTGTTGTTACCTATGCGCGCGGTCATGAGTAAGTCATTGCCGGGTGCGTAAGCCAGACCTGAGTTCGCATAAATCAATTCGAGTTGGCTGGCACCATACTGCGCAGCAATGGGGGTTTGACCTTGGAGGAATGTGCTGGTACTCGCAACGGTAACTGGCGAGACATCGTTGCGTTGCGATGCGGTATCCGAGAGGCGCAGTGTGTTGCTCATATGCCAATCAGAGGCCAGCTCTTGTTCCAGTTTGATGCTGAGTTGATCTCGCTGTACCTGAGTGCCTTCGGCGCTGTTAAATAGGTAGTTGCTGCCATCGGTGCGCTTTATCGGGATTTTTTGGAATTCGGGGCCAACATAGTTGCCGCTGGCGGCGTCGTAGCCGGCGACAGAGTTAATACTGCCATCCGCGTTTTTTTGCAGGGGGCCGTCAATGTAAAAAGGAACTGTGTCGTCCAGATGTTTAAGGTCAATATTGATGTTGCCCTTGTCCCAGTCGCGCGCTAAGCCAATACGCAGTTGCCCGCCCTGATAAGCGTTATAGCCTGGGTCGCGCAGACCTTCGCCTTCGCGGTAAAAACCGCCAATACTGGCCTTCCAACCATTGCTTAACGGTGTGCCATACCAAAAGTCGGCGCGGGTTAAATCATCATCACCGATAGAGACTTTAACTAGGCTGGATGCCGTATCGCCTACGCGCCGGGGAATAAAATTAATCACCCCCGCTGGTGCATAAGCGTAAAACGTGGAGGAGGGGCCACCGCGCACAATTTCAATGCGCTCAATGGTTTCATCGAGACGAAAGCTTTGATCGCTGGTCATACCATTGGGGTAGGGGTCGTGCTGTACCGGTATGCCGTCTTCCAATAGGTTGACTGATTGAAAGCCGCTGTTGGGTATGCCGCGCGCGCGAATATTTTCACTGGCATCGCCGCCAGAGCCTTCAATCCAAAAACCGGGTACTGCTTTTACCGCATCGACTACTGAACTGGGAGCCTGCATACGCAGTGTTTTTGCATCGATGCGAGTGATGGAGTAGCTGGTGTCGACTTTGGTGCGCTCACCGGAGCCTACGCGGCCAGTGGCCACAGTAACTTCCAATAATTCCTGCAGTGACATATGAAATAGCTCGTTGTCGGTCGGAGCGGCAGCTAGGGCATGGGGAGTATAGGTTGCGGTAAGTCCGAGAGTAATAAGCGGTAGGCAGAGTTTAAGCAGCTGCTGAGGCATGCGAAGTGTTTTTGTGGGATTGCCCAGCGCTGCTCGCGCGCTGCAATAGGTGCGGCCTGCTAGGTGCTTTATTTTTATAGTCATGTGGAACCTTGATTGTCGTCTAGATTAGCAGTATGCAAATTCCAGTATAGACAAGCATTGTGTTTAGTCGCGCTTTTATGTTGTTGATTGCTTTGATTATTTAACGCGGGTATTTATATTTAATATGTTGTTTTTGGTGCCAATTTTTTGGTTTTAAATGTTGTAGAAAAGGCTTGTTTTGGCGAGGATTTTTTGCTGTCAGAAAATTGCGTAAAATTATTATTTGATCGAAGGGCTCGCGGGTACTCTATTTAATAAGAAAGATTGGGTAGATATTAATGCGCCAAATTAACCCTCGCAGGAGGGGTAGTTTGGCGCATATATTGTTGTTGATTTAGTGCAGCTTAGCGTTTATTCATGCAGCTAGCGTAATAACTCACGCTCGCCGGCCAATCTGAAAACACACCTATGACACCTACATCTTGTACTAGCACATCGAGTGCGTCCATCATGTCGCCGTCATTATTTAACGCTGAATTTATGGTTTGGTAGTACCAGCCGCCGCCATTTTTTAGAGGGCCAGCGCGTTCAAATGACCAGGTAATAATATCTAGGCGAGCCGCTTTTGCATTTTGCGCGTAAACAGAAGGAATAATTTTGTTGTTTTTATCTAGTGCTAACAATGCCCAAAGTGGCGGTGCGACTATATTGAAACCCTCGTCGGCGTAAAGCTGTAGGTCTGTTGCGCTGGGAAGTTCGCTCGGGTCGTTGGCATCATCTAAGTAAACGGCTTGTTTGCCAAAGTCGGGGTTTTTACTGATCCAGTAGCGAATGTCTTGAATGTCAAATGATTGCGCCCATACGTCGCGCGCTTTGATGCCTGCAGCGCGATATTCATCGATCATTTGCTGGGCATACATGGCTTGGGTGTAGGTTCCTTCAAAAGGCATAGGCACGCTAGCTGATTTTAATTCTGGGGTGAATTTCACGCCTAATTTTTTTAATAGTTGAATACTTTCTTTGTGGCTTAGCAGTGTGCCTTTGTTTGCATATAAATCGGTGCGCCATGCGGCTGTGCCTTGTAAATATTCAGCAGGGGTGTTGGCTTTCGGGTTGGAGGCATCCATTTTACCTTGTAGGCTTTTAAATTCCGCGAGGGTGATGTCTGATGCGCAGCAAACTGCGCTGGCGGGTTTACCGGTAATAGGGTCATAAGGTGAAAATGGCTGGCTGCATTTTGCGGCCAGTGCTGGCACGGCGAGAATATTGGTGGTGGTGTGCAAATCGCATTGCGAATGGCGACATACCAGCTCTTTGTCTTTGGTGAAGGTGACATCGCACTCGACTATACCGGCGCCCATTTTGGCGGCGGCCTCATAGGATTCTTTCGTGTGTTCAGGAAATTGTAGTGGTGCACCGCGATGGCCAATAGAAAGCTTGGTTTTTTTGAACGGCCCGTTAGCGCAACTTTGCAGTTTTCGTTTGAGCGGGCTTTCGTCCATGTCTTCAACTAAATAAAAAGGGCGCGGGCCGAGCTGAATGGTGTCATCGCCATTTTTTTTATCATTGTGTTGAGGCTTGCGGTCATAGCGATCATTTTTATCGCTATGCGCCAGTGTGGTTAGGGGGATGAACATCAAACAAAATGCCAAGCAGGATAGCCGTGAGAATAAAGGTCGCATACTAAACTCCGTATAAATTGAGGTGAACAACTGTACCTAGGGCAGGTAAGGTCAGACCCTAACGGCTTAATGTGAAGTTTTTGGGCAGCTTTGATGACAACTTGAGGTCGCCATTGTTTTTTGCGAACTCGCGTTAGGTTTTATGGGGGATGTTTTTTAATGGTGGAGAGAAAAAGCCACCGCACCCTTGAGGTGTCCGTGGGGACTAGGTGCGATGGCGAAAGCGACTCCCGCTGTTAACAACTTATGGCTGATAGGTTGCAATGGCTGGAGTGTGTGGAAGCGAGCCTGCGTGAACAGGCTCCATAACATAAACAAACCTAAGCGTGGTATTCAAAGGTTTGATTTCCTCGGGGTCGGTAATGCACCCTAAGGCCAAATACATTGTGGGATGTATTTGGTTAAAAATCTGCGCGGCTATCTTGTGTCCTTGTCCTTGACGGCCTGCCCAGATTAATAATGCGGTTTAACGGGTAGCTAGTCGTCTTGTTGAGCGTCTCTGCTGCTGAGCGCTTCTTTAGAATTGATTGTGACTGGCTTCTCATAGGTAAAGGGCTGCAGCAGCTCATCGGGCTTGCCTTTACAGGCTTTGGCGAGCAGCTCGCGCCTTTGGGCCAGCAATAGGCCAATCGCCTCACTTTGTTGTTCATCGATGCCGGGAATATTTTCTTCAATTAATTGGGTAATATTGGCGGCCAGCTCCAGATATTTATCGTGTTCTTCTGCGACTTTTTTATCTTCAAACATACTGCCATCCCGATCACATAGCCAAACGGCGATTACTGCCATTGTTAAAATCCTCGAAAGTGTTGTTACTGTTTTTATGTACAGTATATTTGGTGTGGATACTTGTCAAGCTTTCTTTCCGTCGGGTTTTTCTGGCGAAGGCTTGGTGGGTTGTTGGCTGAATCGGGCTTGCCTAATTTGATTGGCTGGTGACTCTCAGGTTGTGCGGATCTGTGTTAGCCGTAGATAATGCCGGATTCATTGCACCTTCGGGGTAACTTGTGTCAGATTCTGATTTGTCTTCTTCGCCCATTCCGCCTAAACAGAAACCACGCAGCCTGTTGCGCTCCAGTTTGCTCACTGGCTCTATGACCATGAGTTCGCGGGTGCTGGGTTTGGTGCGCGATATAGTCTTGGCGAATGTGTTGGGCGCAGGCCCGATCATGGATGCTTTTGGCCTTGCGCAAAAAATACCCAATTTTTTTCGCCGCTTGTTTGCTGAGGGTGCTTTTTCGCAGGCGTTTATTCCGGTGTTGTCGGAGTACCGTGAAAAGGGTACTCATGCGGCGGTAAAAGAATTGGTGGATAACGTTGCAGGCTGTCTCGGCTCTATTTTGCTGCTAATGACGCTGCTGGGTTGTGTGGGTGCGGCTGGGCTGGCGATGGTGTTTGCGCCAGGTTATTATGTCTCCTCGCCCGAGAAGTTTTCGCTGCTCACTGATTTGGTGCGCATCACCTTTCCGTATTTAATGCTGATTTCGCTGACGGGTTTTGCCGGTGGAATTTTAAATAGCTATGACCGCTTTGCGATTCCGGCGATAACCCCGATTTTTCTCAATATATTTATGATCGCGGCGGTCTTGCTGGTTGCCGACTATTTTCCGAACCCAGCCTATGCCTTAGCTTGGAGTATTGTGGTGGCGGGGGTCTTTTCGCTGCTGTTTCAGTTACCCTTTTTACGCCAAATTCACCTGATGCCATCGCCTAAGTTAGACTGGTCGCACCCCGGGGTAAAACGTATTTTGGCCTTGATGGCCCCCGCGCTCTTTGGTGTTTCGGTGAGCCAGTTAAATATGTTGCTGGATTCGGTGATTGCTACCCTCTTGGGTGATGGTGCGGTGAGCTGGCTGTTTTACTCAGATCGCCTCGTCGAGTTGCCCCTAGGGGTGTTTGGGGTGGCCATTGCTACCGTTATCATGCCGAGTTTGAGTCGCCAGAGCGCTGTGCAGGCGGGCGAGAAATTTAGTCAAACACTCGATTGGGCGCTGCGCTTTGTGGTGTTAATTGCGCTGCCGGCAACCATCGCCCTGGTGATCTTGGCGCAGCCGATTCTGTTTACCCTCTATCACCACGGCAAAATGGAGGAGCCGGCTATTTTGATGTCCTCCTACAGCCTTAAAGGCTATGCCTTGGGGCTCTTTGCCTTTATGTTGATCAAGATATTGGTGCCTGGTTATTTTGCCCGTCACGACATGAAGTCCCCGGTACGTATCGGCATTATTGCGATTGCTGCCAATATTCTGATGAAGCCCTTGGTGGTCGTGCCGTTTGTGTTTTTATGGGGCTTGGGCCATGTGGGTTTGGCGCTCACCACGGCGCTGGCGGCCTATGTGAATGCATTTTTGCTTTATCGCGGTTTGCGGCGCCAGCAAATCTACCAACCCGGTGAGGATTGGCCTAAGTTATGGCTGCGCTATGGGGTGGCGAATTTGGCGATGGCGCTTGTCTTAATCGGCTTTTTGCAGCTTTGGAGCGATTGGTCTCACGGCCACACGCTAACGTCTATTTTGCGTTTGAGCGTGGTCTGCGCGGCTGGTTTGGTGGTTTACCTTGCGGTGCTTTTGTTGTTTGGCGAACGCATCAAACACTACCGCGCGCGGGATTAATCCCGCGGAAATGGGGCAATTGTAATTTCGTGCAAAAATTGCTCGGGGTAGGCTCAAGGGTGCCTGCTCCTGTATACTGCCTGCCTTTTGCGTAAGCGTCTGATGCCTGAGCCTCTGGACGTGTTTGGCGCCATTTTGGTTGAGGTAAGTGCAAAGCGTGAATCCGGCAGCAGGTGCGTTTATTCGTGGGTTACATAACCTGCGCCCTTGGCATAGCGGCTGCGTGGCGACCATTGGTTCGTTTGATGGCGTTCATCTCGGTCATCAGGCGATATTGCGCCAGCTTATCAGTAGCGCGCGGGAGCAGCATTTGCCTGCGGTCGTCATCGTCTTTGAACCTCAACCCCATGAATTTTTTTCGGGTGAAAAAGCCCCCGCGCGGCTCATGCGTTTACGCGAAAAGCTGCAGGCACTCTTGGCTGCTGGGGTTGATCGTGTACTCTGCGTGCAATTCAACCAAACACTGCGCAGCCTTTCGGCAGAGGCCTTTGTTGAAAAAGTGCTGATTGCGGGTTTAGATATTAAACACTTAGTCGTAGGCGATGACTTTCGTTTTGGCTGCGACCGGCGCGGTGACTTTGCGCTCCTGCAGCAAATTGGTGCCGAGCGCGGTTTCACTGTAAGTGATACCCATACCTTGATGATTGCCGGTGAACGTGTTAGCAGTACGCGTATTCGTCAGCTGTTAGAGGCGGGCGAATTTGCTCAGGCGGAGCAGCTCTTAGGTAAACCCTATAGTATTAGTGGCCGTATCGCCTACGGCCAACAGTTGGGGCGTAAGCTCGGCGTGCCTACGGCAAATGTGCATTTGCGCCGCTACCGCTCGCCGTTACAGGGAGTGTTTTGTGTCACGGTAAAATTTACCGATGGCTCCGCGCATCAGGGGGTCGCCAATGTTGGCGTGCGCCCCACTGTCAGTGGTGAGAAGAAACCCATTTTAGAAGTGCATCTGTTTAATTTTTCGCGCAGTGTGTACGGCGCTATGATTGATGTGAGCTTCCATCAAAAACTGCGCGACGAGCAAAAATTTAGCTCACTTGAACAGCTGCAGCAACAACTGCAATTGGATATATTCCAAGCGCAAGAATTTTTCAAAAAGATGAGCTGAAATAATTTCTCTTTAACTTTTTTGTTAACAAGTAGACCCGAATCATGACCGACTACAAAGCAACACTGAATCTGCCCAATACTGACTTTGCGATGAAGGCTAATCTCGCCCAGCGCGAACCCGGCATGTTAAAAGTCTGGCAGGAGAATAATCTCTATCAACAAATTCGCGCGGCGCGCGCTGGTCGTGAACAGTTTATTCTGCACGATGGCCCACCCTATGCGAACGGCGATATTCACATTGGTCATGCGGTTAACAAAATTCTTAAAGACATTATCGTTAAGAGTAAAACCCTAAGCGGTTTTGATTCGCCCTATGTGCCCGGTTGGGACTGCCACGGCTTGCCCATTGAGCACAATGTCGAGAAAAAATTAGGTAAGGCTGGCGACAAAGTCGATGTTAAAACCTTCCGCCAAAAGTGTCGTGAATATGCGGCTAAGCAAGTTGCTGGCCAAAAGGCAGATTTCATACGCTTGGGTGTGTTGGGCGACTGGGATAAGCCCTACCTCACCATGGATTACAAATTCGAAGCCGATATTATTCGCTCGCTGGGTAAAATTGCCGAGAACGGTCATCTGCACAAAGGCTTTAAGCCTGTGTATTGGAGCGTGGTGGGCGGTTCAGCCTTGGCTGAAGCGGAAGTCGAGTATCAGGATAAAACCTCATTCTCTATCGACGTGAAATTTGCTTTTGTCGATCAGGCCGCGGTTGCAAAATCTATCGGTGAATTGGCGGGCAAGGGGGCGATTTCGCTGGTTATCTGGACCACGACGCCGTGGACCTTGCCGGCGAACCAAGCAGTCTCTGCCAATGCCGACGTAGACTATGCACTGTTGCAAGTAGGTGATGAACGCTTGCTGTTGGCTGAAACCCTAGTTGCGAGTGTTGTGGCGCGCGCAAAAGTTGAGAGCTACGAAATTGTTGGCCGCGTTAAAGGCGCCGCCTTAGAAGGCATGCTCTTGCAGCATCCTTTCTATGCGCGTCAGGTGCCGATTTTGTTGGGTGATCACGTCACGACGGAGGCGGGTACGGGTTTTGTACATACTGCGCCGGATCACGGTGCTGACGACTTTACGGTGGGTGTGAAGTACGGCATAGGCACACTCAATTATATCGACGATAACGGCTACTATCGCCCCAGTGTTGAGTTGTTTGCGGGCGACCATGTTTACAAAGTTGATGAAAAAGTTATCGAACTTTTAATCGAAAAAAATGCGCTCTTAGCGCAGGGGAAAATTACCCATAGCTTTCCGCACTGCTGGCGCACTAAAACTCCGCTGATTTTCCGCGCAACGCCACAATGGTTTGTGAGCATGAGCAAAAACAATCTGCGCGATCAAGTCGCAAAAGCAGTGGACTCTGTGCAATGGGTTCCCGATTGGGGCAAGGCGCGCATCGATGCCATGCTTGCCACCTCACCTGACTGGTGTATTTCTCGCCAGCGCACCTGGGGTGTGCCTATAGCGTTGTTTGTGCATAAAGAAACTCAAGAGCTGCACCCAGATACCGCTAAACTTATCGAAGCTGTTGCCTTAAAGGTTGAACAAACAGGTATGGATGCTTGGTTCGATTTGGATGCAAAAGAATTGCTTGGCGCCGATGTGGATAGCTACCAGAAAGTCACCGACACACTCGATGTGTGGTTCGATTCGGGTGTGACACACTATGCGGTGCTTGAACAGCGCGCGGGTTTACGTTTCCCTGCCGACTTGTATTTGGAAGGCTCTGACCAGCATCGCGGTTGGTTCCAGTCTTCACTTAAAACATCTATGGCAATGCACGGTAAGGCGCCCTATAAAACAGTATTAACCCATGGATTTGTGGTGGATGCGCAAGGGCGCAAAATGTCTAAGTCCATTGGCAACGTGATACCGCCGCAAAAAGTCATGAATGACTTGGGTGCGGATGTATTGCGTCTCTGGGTGGCGGCGACAGATTTCAGTACTGAGATGAGCGTGTCCGATGAAATTTTAAAGCGCACGGCTGACTCCTATCGCCGCATTCGCAACACGGCGCGTTTTATCTTGTCGAATTTGAATGGTTTTGATCCTGCAACAGATGCTGTGCCCATGGGCGAAATGATGCAGCTGGATCGCTGGATTGTGGGCCGCACTGCGGAGCTACAGCAAGAGATTATTAAGGCCTACGATAATTATCAGCTGCACTCAATCTATCAAAAACTGCACAACTTCTGTGTGGTGGAGCTGGGTGGTTTTTATCTCGACATTATTAAAGACCGCCAATACACCACCAAAGCCGATTCGCTGCCACGTCGCTCAGCACAAACTGCTCTGCAGCATGTAATAGAAGCTATGGTGCGCTGGATAGCGCCAATTTTAAGTTTCACTGCCGATGAAATTTGGCCAGTGATCGCGGGCGATCGCAGCCAATCGGTCTTTGTATCTGAGTGGTATCAGTTGCCTGCAGTACCGGCCGGTTCCTTTGCCAATAGCTATTGGGATTTGGTTGCCGATGTAAAAGTGGCAGTCAACAAAGTATTGGAAGCTAAGCGCGGTAGCGGTGAAGTGGGCGGCTCTTTGGGTGCTGAGGTTGTGCTTTATTGCGATGATAAATTACTGACTGAGCTGCAAAAGCTCGGCAATGAATTGCGTTTTGTGCTGATTACCTCCACGGCGGAATTGCAACCCTTAAGCGCGGCCCAGCATGCAGACGTAACTGAAGTGGCTGGTTTGCAAGTTGCGGTCAAAAAATCTGAGCAACCCAAGTGTGCGCGCTGTTGGCACCATCGCGCCGATGTGGGTACCCATGCTGCGCACCCTGAATTGTGTGTGCGCTGCGTCGACAATGTAGAAGGTGCGGGCGAAGCGCGCAGTTTTGCTTAATAACTTAGGTGTGGAATAACTAATGCCGATAAAAATGTATCACAAGGTTTGGTTTTGGTACGCCGTTGCTGCAGTGGTTGTAGTGCTGGACCAGTGGAGTAAACAGGCAATTTTGGCGCGTTTTGACTATGCCGAAGTTTTGGCCTTAACATCATTTTTTAATTTTACGCTCGTCTACAATCCGGGTGCGGCTTTTAGTTTTTTAAGTGATGCAGGTGGCTGGCAGCGCTGGTTTTTTACCGGTATTGCCGTGCTGGCAAGTGGCGTTCTCGCCGTATGGATCGCCCGTGTAGCAGCCACAAAATGGCACGAAGCTTTCGCACTCAGTTTTATTCTCGGCGGTGCTCTAGGTAATCTTTACGATCGTATATTGCTGGGACACGTGGTGGATTTTATTCAGGTGCACTACAACGAAAGCTATTTTCCTGCCTTTAATTTGGCAGATTCAGCCATAACGCTAGGGGCTATTATCCTTATTGCCGATATGTTGTTTAACAAAGAGAAAAAATCCAATGCGTGATTTGGCTGTTGGTCCTGGGACCAAAATTACTTTGCACTTTGCGCTGCGCCTACTCGATGGCGAAGTTATTGATTCCAATTTTGAGCGCGACCCCGCGACCTTTGTGGTGGGCGATGGCAACTTGCTGCCTGGTTTTGAGAAGGCTATTTTTGGCTTGCAAGAAGGTGAGCGCAAAACCCTTATCATAAAGCCTGAAGATGGCTTCGGTCAGCGCAACCCCAACAACATTCAAGAAATTGCGCGCAATCAATTTAGCGCAGATTTGGAGTTAAGCGAAGGCTTGATGCTCTCTTTTGCTGACGCGCAAAAGACAGAATTGCCCGGCGTGGTAAAACGTTTTAATGACGACGTGGTGGTGGTGGATTTCAATCACCCCTTAGCGGGGCGCGACATCTATTTTGAAGTCGCTATTTTGCAAATTGAACCGCAGCAGGTGCATTGATTATGACGCAAATCAAATTGGCCAATCCCCGTGGTTTTTGCGCTGGTGTTGATCGCGCAATCGATATCGTTAATCGCGCACTCGATGTGTTTGGTGCGCCTATCTATGTGCGCCATGAGGTAGTCCACAATAAATTTGTGGTGGATAGCCTACGTGAGCGCGGTGCTATTTTTGTCGAGGAAGTTGATCAGGTTCCCGACGATGTGATTTTGATTTTCAGTGCGCATGGTGTGTCACAGGCGGTACGCAATGAGGCGCAAGAGCGCGGCTTGCAGGTGTTTGATGCGACTTGTCCACTGGTGACCAAAGTGCATATAGAAGTGACGCACTACAGTCGCGAAGGCCGCGAGTGTGTCCTGATTGGCCATCAAGGGCATCCTGAAGTTGAAGGCACTATGGGGCAGTATGATGCCAGTAACGGCGGCGCTATTTATCTCGTAGAAGATGAGTCGGATGTGGCTGCACTCGTGGTGAAAAATCCCGAGACTTTAGCCTATGTAACCCAAACCACTCTTTCTATGGATGATACCGCCAAGGTCATAGATGCGTTGCGCACTAAGTTCCCTGCTATTCAAGGGCCGCGCAAAGATGATATTTGCTACGCCACAACTAATCGCCAAGATGCGGTGCGACAGCTAGCGCTGGAGTGTGACTTGGTATTGGTAGTGGGATCGCCTAATTCATCAAACTCAAATCGTTTGCGTGAGTTGGCGGAGCGTTGTGGTACTGAGGCTTATTTAATTGACGGGCCAGAGGATATCAATCCTGAGTGGATTAAAAATCGTACCTGTATTGGCATCACCGCTGGTGCATCTGCACCGGAAGTGTTGGTGAAGCAGGTGATACAAAAACTTGAAATCTGCGGCGCTCAAGCGCCCATCGAGATGGCGGGAACGCCTGAAAATATAAGCTTTACGCTCCCTAAGGCGCTGCGTATTTGAGTCGGGCAGGTTGTTTTAATCTATCTGGCTTGTCGCTGCAGAATTTATTCCATAAACACCGCTTTTGTGCTGCGCGGCTTAGCAGATTACTTGTTTTTGCTTTGCATCGATGGCCTTAAAAACGATTTTCATCAGTCTGCTAGGCATCACATCATGATGTAATCTATAAAAACCAGCGCATGCGCTGGTTTTTATAGCAGCTGGTGTTGCCTGAAGCTTAAAACCCGCAGTCTGCCGCGCTAATGTTTTTCATCCGCAGTCGCCCTCCGCGTGAAAGAATAAGGTTTAGCCCGCCGCCTTTTACTTCTGGGCATACTTTTAAGCTCCCAGCCAGAAATGCGCCCCCATTTGCTCTGCCGGTTTTTCGCCCCTCGCCGCTGCCAATAAAAGAGATATATTTCTTTAATGGACTGCTATCGGGTGCACTTACGACAACCCCTGAGAGCGCGCTATTAACGCTCAGAAGTTCTTCGTCATCGGTGCGTATGCCATCGTCGTTATTATCCACAAAAAGCTCCCAGCCTTTATCCCATGCACCATTAGTCGGCCTGAGAAGGGTTCGTTTGTTGCGGAAGACTGCGACAGAACGAGCTGTTTCTATGGATTCTATTAAGGCTAAACTGGCTGTTTTTAGGCGGGAGGAGCGAAGTTGCTCCGAAAGGCTAGGGATACCGAGGGTAATGATAATGGTGATAACGGTGAGCGTGAGAAGTAGTTCCACAAGTGTGAAGCCATGATATTTCATGTTGATTCCCTTCCTTGGTAGTCGTTGTAAAGCAAATAACTGAGATTGTTGTACTAGACGCCGTAACTGGCCGTTCGGCTATCTGTGTTGACCATATATCGTTGGTCGCACACTGCTTGAAAGCCTCCGTGCTAGTCTGGGTCAATATAAACAGGCTTATAAATATTGTCTATTGGGCAACTTCTGTTTTTTAAGATGCTTATGCCCTAACAGAGTGAGTGGATATGCAAATTCGTAACAATGGGTTCACTTTAGTTGAATTGATGATAACACTAGCGGTATTGGCGATTGTCTTGGGGATTGCTGTACCCAGTTTCAACGCTATGGTGGTCAACAATCGCTCTACAACTTTAGGGCAGGAGATGGTGGTCGCGCTTAACTTTGCCCGCTCGGAAGCGGTAAAGCGTGGTACTCGAGTCTCTATTTGCCCCTCAACAGATGGGCTGGCCTGTTTGGGGGCGGATGATTGGGCAAAAGGGTGGTTGGTTTTTGTAGATGCGGCGGTATCAGATTCGTCGGTTAATCCTATAGTAGGTACACCTCTACGCAGCTGGAATGATTTGCCTGGTAAAGCATCGGTGACGGCCAACATTGACGCAACGAGCACTAAACTTGGGTTCTTCCGTTTTACGGGGACTGGAATGTTGGCACGACAAAATGGAGGAGATACCGACTCGCGAGTTTTTGATCTTTCCGTTGCTGGGTGCACCATGAAATCTAAAGTTAGGGTGACAGTGGGGCTTTCGGGGATGTTGTCAACAAGCAATATCGATTGTTAGTGGTGAGGGGAAATACTATGAAAAAAATTGCTAAGCAGTCTGGGGCCACTCTTATTGAGGTCGCCATAACAGTGCTCATTCTTGCCGTATCTCTCTTGGCTATGGCGACGCTGCAAACTCGATCGCTCCAATTTAATCAGGCTTCCTATATGCGCTCGCAGGCTAATATAGCGGCATATGATATAGCTGACCGCATCCGTATTAATAGAGGTGCTAATGGTGCGAATATTGTGAATTATACCGCACCGTTTGATTCCGCTCCGAAAGTTGGCGGAATGGTTGCAGCTGATGTGACGGCTTGGCGGAATAATATTCTGCGAAGCTTACCTGGTGGAAAGGGCGCAATTGAATGTGCATTCGACACGCGTATTTGTAAAATCTCCATTAAATGGGACGATGAGCAACTGTTCGGTGCAGCAGCCTCTAATCTTGAGGCAAAAAATGAATTTGTTTATGCAACCGCTATTTGAGTCCAAAAACATGACAAATAAACAGCATGGTTTATCGCTTGTTGAATTAATGATTGCAATTACGCTCGGGTTGATTTTACTGACCGGCGTTATGCAGGTTTTTTTATCGAGTAAAACTGTTTTTTCAACGCAGCAAGCGCTGTCGCGAGTCCAAGAGACTGGGCGCATGGCAATAGAGTTTATTAGTCGCGATATTCGTATGGCTGGCTATATGGGGTGTACGTCGCGTAGTAGTAATTTCAATTTACAGAATACCCTGAAAAATAGTAATAAGTTTGATTATGATTTCAGCACTCCTGTGAAAGGGTACACAGCAACTACGGATCCCATTAATACGTTCACGCCTACGCCGATTGCAGATACTGACGCTATTGTTGTACGCAGTGCTGAAGGCAGTGGTGTGTACGTTACAAAAAATAATGACGATACACAGCTGTTTGTATTTAATAACACAGTCTCAGAGGCTAATGCGTGTAGTAAAGGTGGGGCTCGGATAGGTGGCTTTTGTGTGGGTGATATTCTCGTAGTCACTGACTGCAATAAAGCGCTAGCCTTTCAGGCGACCGGCGTGAAGGCGGCTGGGGGCGAGCTTAATCTTGAGCATGATAGTTCGGGCGTGCCCGGCAATGCAGTTATTAAATGGGGTGGAGATGGGGCAAAGGCAAGCGAAACGTTTGGGCCTGGATCTGAAGTATTAATTGCATCTAATATCGCCTATTTTATTGCACAAGGAACATCGGGGCGACCTAGTTTGTGGCAAAAAGCCAATGGACAAAATCCGTTTGAATTATTAGAGGGTGTGGAAGATTTAAGTCTTAGTTATGGCGTAGATACGACTCCGTTGCAGGACTATGTCCCAGATGAGTACCGTTTTGCACCAGCGGTAACTGATTGGACAAGAGTGGTGTCAGTGAAAGTGGAGCTATTAATAGCAAGCATAGAGGATGGCGTTTTGCCTGAAATGCAAACTTACAACTTTGGTGGTGTAGATAATATTGCACCTAACCCATCTGATAGACGGTTACGTCAGGTGTTCAGTGCAACCGTTGGAATTCGCAGCAGATTAGAGTAGTTGTGTTTTCAAACCGAAAGAATTGTTGGAGTGAGGTAGGGTTCATGCAAAATTATGTGGTTGTAGGTCGCCAGCAAGGCGCGGTGTTAATTGTTGGCTTAATAATGTTGTTGTTACTCACCATTATCGGCTTAGCGTCAATTCGCGGCAGCGATTTACAGGAGCGTATGGCGGGTAATATGCGTGATCGAAATTTAGCCTTTCAGGCAAGTGAAGCAGCGTTGCGTGTAGGGGAGGATACTGCAAAAGGTAGAAAGAACTTATCCTTACCCGCAGTGATTAACACAAATGGATATTGGGCTGATTTAAATATACCTTTTGTGGGAAGTCCAGGGCGACCAGTGGATTGGGCTGCGAATGTTTGGGAAGATAATAGTAATAGCAAAAAGATGGTCGCAAATACACTTGAGGGAATTGTAGATCAGCCGCGCTATGCGATTGAGCAACTTAGGTTTCAAGTTGATTTGGCTGCAGAGGGAAGCGGTGTTGATTTTTATACGCAGCAGCAAGCGATAGAAAAAATATACTATCGAGTCACTAGTCGTGGGTTGGGTGGGACAAATAGTTCAGAAGTTATTTTACAGTCTACTGTGCGTTAATATGGTACTCAGCGGAGCCTATCATGAAAAAGTTTAAAGCATTACTCAATACATTTTTTAATATGTCGCTGGTGTTGGTAACAGGTTTTTTTACATCTGCTATCTGCCATGTGGCTCATGCTGACACGCCTTCACAGGTGCCTATTTTTATATCTTCGCCAGTGAAGCCTATATTAATGCTTAACTTGTCAAATGATCATCAGCTTTATTTTAAGTTATATGATGATTATTCTGACATATCTACTGCGGCTGGTGCTTCGGGGATAGATGGAGCACCTGATACAACGTACAAAAATAGTTTTGATTATTATGGCTATTTTGCTAGTGATATATGCTACACCTATAGTGATACGAACAAAGTATTTAGCCCTGCAACTCTCATGGCCGGAACTAGAACATGCAGCAACCAATGGAGCGGAAATTTTCTCAATTGGGCGAGCATGACGCGTATTGATGCAATACGTAAAATTCTCTACGGTGGTAAGCGCTCTACCGATGAAGTAGACAATACAGTTCTCGAGCGTGCTTACCTTCCCAACGATGCCCATTCCTTTGCAAAATTTTATAACGGGTCCGATCTAGCCAGCTTAGTGCCGACTGCTGTTTATGATGCGAGCGGCATTACTATGTGTAATACCACCTATGATGCTGCAGGTAATAATTCTCAGTCGGTAACATCGCCCCCATTAATTAGGGCTGCCAAGGGTAACTATGCGCTTTGGGCAAATAATGAGCGCTGGCAGTGTCTTTGGAGTGATGAGAGAGATGCAAGCAACGGTAATATTGCTGCTGCAAGTGGACTTAACTCTGCTGCTAGTAACCCACGTAAAAATGATATTAAGGATAGTTCGGGCGTTGTCACGACTGCAGGTGTTAAGGCTGGTGTGGGTGACTATGTGGTACGTGTAAAAACCTGTGTGACAGGAATAACGAGTGCTGATGAGGGGTGCAGTATTTACCCTAATAATTCATACAAGCCTCGTGGGCTTTTACAGGAGTATGGCGAAAAAGATCTTATCCATTTTGGGTTAATGATGGGCTCCTATACCAAAAATAAATCTGGTGGCGTGTTGCGTAAAAATGCAGGCTCCTTGACAGATGAAATTAATAAAAATACAGGTAAGTTTGAAATTCCAAGTGATGATTTTAATATTATTAATTCAATCGACCTTTTAAGAGTGTATGGCTACCACCATAAGTTAGGTGGTGGTGATGATAATGGTACCTATCATTCCGGTACTGACAGTGATAACTGTAAGTGGGCAAAAAATTCGTTTAACAATGGCGACTGTACAAACTGGGGAAACCCACAGGCAGAAATCTATTTGGAGTCTTTGCGCTATTTGAGTGGGGCTACTGCGGCTACACCAGCGTTTTATGATGCGAGTAAGTTAGATAGCTCAAAAATCACGAATTTAAAAACCGTTAGTACCTGGAAAGACCCCATTTATTCCACCCAAGCATCCCCCGTTAATACGTCTACTGGGTTGCAAGTTGGCACTAATGCCTGTGCACCTTTAAATGTACTGGTGTTCAATGCATCTGTTACTTCTTATGATTCGGATGAGTTGGGAACGAGTACGGATATTGGTCTTAGTAATACTCAGCGTAAAGAGAAAACGAATGATGTCGCTCGGGCTGAAGGTATTATGGGGACTTCAGCTAAGTCATTTTTTGTGGGGCGTAATGGTACTGTAGCGGCCGGAGCGGCCGGTTATGAAATGTGCACTGCTAAAACTATTGGTGATTTTAGTGCCGCTCTAGGTTTGTGTCCTGAAGCGCCACGCCTTGAGGGCGGGTTTCAAATTGCAGGGCTTGCTTACCACGCGCGCACAACAGGTGTGAAGGCTAATCGATCAAAAGTGAAGACATTTGGTGTGACTATGTCACCTGCAGTTCCGAATCTGTCCATATCAATTACCACTACTCCTCCAAATCCTGCCACAGGTGCGCCGGCAATAGACAAACCCTTTAAAATTCTGCCTGCCTGCCGTAATAACACTATCGGCGGGAACTGCGCGATTGTTGATTTTAAAATAGTCTCTCAAACTCCAACTGGCGGTAAACTTTATGTCAGCTGGGAGGATAGTGAGCAGGGCGGCGATTTTGATCAAGATATGTGGGGGACTATAGAATATGCTATTGCTGGAAGTGCGGTTTCGGTCACTACCCGAGTTTATGGCCAGTCTACTGGGGACTCTATGGGCTTTGGCTACGTCGTTAGTGGTACCAGTAACGATGGATTTCATGTTCACTCCGGTATCAACCGATTTATTGAGTCTGCTGGATCATACTGTGCGAATGCAACTAGTTGTACTTGTAGGGCCGTGGGCGATGGTAATACTGGTCCTTGCACGGGCACATTAAATGATACTACTGCTAAAACTTTTGCCTTAGGGGATTCTAATAGTCAGGACTCGCTGAAGGATCCTTTGTTTTATGCCGCTAAGTGGGGCGGGTTTAGTAAGGATTTACCTGAGACTGAGCCCGAGAAGCAGCAGGCCATAGATGCAATTGCTAGTGTTAAAATCCCTGATAGTTACTTTTATGCAACTGATCCGCGTCGGCTGCAGGCAAGTTTGCGGGCCGTTTTGGATGGCGTGTCTAAAACAGTTGCATCATCCGCTACGGCAGCAGCTAACTCAACACAATTGGATACAGGTACGTTTTTCTATCAAGCGATATTTAATAGTACTGATTGGAGTTCTCAGCTGATTGCGTATAAGTTTGATAAAAGTACTGGCAAAGTTGATAAAATAACTCCTGCTTGGAATACGCACAACACACTTCAAAGAGGTAGCAGAAATATATACACCTATGGTTCTGGAAGTTTACAGTCAGCACAAAAATTGACGGCTGATAACTTGGGTAGTGCACCTACGGCTTTAAAAAATCAGTTGCGCTTGAGCTCTGAGACTAATGATGTGAATGCACTTAAACGATTCAATTGGTTGCTAGGATTGGAGCGGGATGAAACATCGCAGGTTAATGGAACACTGCGAGCACGCGAGCACGTATTAGGAGATGTTGTCAATTCAGACCCAGCATTTAGCGGTGGTAACTCATTAAAATATGATTTTTTACCGGCAGCCTATGGGTCTGCAAGTTATCTTGCCTATGTCAACGGAACTAAAAAAACGGGACAATCTGCAATTTTTGTAGGTGCTAATGACGGGATGATGCATGCCTTTAATGCGGAAACTGGTGCTGAAATATTTGCTTATGTACCGCGCGGGGTTTACTCAAAACTGGCTGCCTTATCTAAGCCTGATTATAAGCATGAGTTTAATGTGGATGGCCCTGTGTATGCCGGAGATTATTATACGGGCAGCGCATGGCGTACAGTGGTTGTCGGTAGTTTAGGGGCGGGCGGTCGTGGTATATATGCGCTGGATGTAACGGATACACTAAGTAGTGGTACTGCGCCAAAGGTTATGTTTGATGTGAGCGCTGATGATGGCGTTACGCCTTATCGCGATGATTTAGGTTACATCATGAGT
This sequence comes from Cellvibrio sp. 25HG11W-0, assembly GCF_057815475.1. NCBI lineage: Bacteria > Pseudomonadati > Pseudomonadota > Gammaproteobacteria > Cellvibrionales > Cellvibrionaceae > Cellvibrio > Cellvibrio sp. 25HG11W-0. The sequence continues at coordinate 4,242,485 of NZ_CM174230.1, read as the reverse complement.
CGTCCTTTACTTGCACCTACAAAAAATGGCGGTTGGACTGTGTTCTTTGGGAACGGCACTAATAGTGTTAATGGCGCTGCAAAACTTATGGCTATTAATATTCAAAATCCGACTAAATACATCGCCATTGATACTGGAGCAAAAGATGGTGCAACCACAAATAATGGCCTTTCGGGACCTGCCTTATTGCCGGATGGGCAAGGTGTAATTATTGATGCTTATGCGGGTGATATTCTAGGCAATATGTGGCGCTTTAATTTAAGTAATACTAGCTTGAGTAGTTGGTCCATCCCTTATGCTAGCGGAGGATCGCCAAGTCCTTTAATTAAGGTAACGGATGCTACTGGAAAGGCGCAGCCCATTACAGCGACACCTACATTGGGTATGAATGCGTTAAAAACCTATACCGATAATGGAAAGGAAAAGGATTCGGTGATGGTGTATTTCGGTACTGGAAAGTTTAATGAGACCACTGATAAATCGAGTACTGGGGTGCAGTCATTTTATGGCATTGCAGATTCTGGCGCGGCTATAGTGGCTGGATCCAATAGAAGTGGTTTACATAAAAAAGTGATTGATACTGGCGCATCTAATAGTAGTCAGCGAGTAGTTAATTTTGATGCTACGCCAGTGGCTACCGGAGTGCCCGCGGTAGATTGGTCGGTATTCAAAGGTTGGTATTTGGATTTCTCTACTGCGTCTGGTGAGCGTGTTATTACCAAGCCATTGCTCCTGTTTGACCGATTAATTTTTGGCACTTTTATTCCATCTAATTATCAGTGCGATTTTGGTGGTAGTGGTTGGTTGATGGAGCTGACGGGTGTTGGCGATAAACACATTGGTTATAGCTTGCTGCAAAATAAGGCGAATCACATTCTAGATTCCGTAATATACGGTGCGTTAATACCTATTTTTGATCCTGACAGTAATACCATCAATATTATGGGCAGCGACTTGGCCGGCGGGATTTTTGAAACCAAACCACCTGCCCCGCCCGGTATTTTTGGTCGTATGTCTTGGCGTCAACTTAAATAAGGGTGGAGTTATGAGCAGCAATAAAGGTTTTACATTGGTTGAGTTGATGATTGCAGTCGCGATCATCGGTATTTTGGCCGCTATTGCGTATCCTTCATATGAGAATCAGGTGCGCAAGACAAATCGCTCTGATGCTAAGGTGACGCTAAGTGATGTGGCGCAGCGCTTGCAACGCTGCTTCACGTCGCAAAATAGTTACAACCCCGCTGCAGGTAAATGTTCTGTAGTTGACGAACTTAATGGTTCGGCGGGAGTTGTTTCTAAAGATAGGCATTATGTTATTAGACCGGCGGTAGCCTTGGCGGCAGGCACTTACCAAATAACGGCAACGGCTACCTCTGTACGCCAGCTTAAGGATACGCAGTGCAGAACCTTTACGCTTGATCAGACGGGAGTGAAGACAGCTAGAACAGATGGCAATACTCTAAATACTGCTGCTTGTTGGTAGGCGGATATATTATTGTCCAAGTACATCTTTATTAAGCCCCTTTTCAGGGGCTTTTTTTATGGTTACTCGTCATCTAACCCCAATTTTTGTAGTCTATAGCGCAGCGAGCGAAAGGTGATACCTAGCTGCTTGGCGGCAAAGGTTTTATTCCATTTGGCTTGTTCAAGTGCATGGCAGAGGATTTCTTTTTCTACATCCTGCAAGTAGTTATCAATAGACGGGTATTCCGCGCAGCGAGCGGGATAGTCAACGATATTAATGTTGGCGCGCTGGCTGGGCGCGCCACTTTCTTGCAGAGGTGCTTTGCTGCTGGTAGTCGCCGTATTGTTGATCTGCGGTTTTAGCTGTAAATCATTTTCGTCAATAAGGTCGCTTTCACAGAGCGTGAAGGCGCGCTCAAGGATATTTTCCAGCTCGCGTACGTTACCGGGAAAGTGATACTCATTGAGCAGCTCTTGCGCTTTTGACGAGAGTTGCGGGGCCGGCAGGTCGATTTCAGCGGAAAGCTTTTGCAGTAGATATTGAGTCAGCAGCGCAATATCACCGCGCCGTTCGCGCAGTGGTACCACACTGAGTTGGATTACGTTTAAACGATAAAATAAATCTTGGCGGAAACGCCCCTCTTTGACTTCTTGCTCTAGGTTTTTATGAGTGGCGCAAAGTATGCGCACATCGATTGCTATCTCTTCAGCCGAACCCACGGGGCGAACGGTTTTTTCTTGAATCGTACGCAGTAATTTTACCTGCATGTCGAGGGGGAGGTCCGCTACTTCGTCAAAAAATAAGGTGCCACCTTCAGCGGCTTGAAATAGTCCTAACTTGTCTTGATGAGCACCCGTAAAGCTGCCTTTTTTGTGGCCGAAGAATTCACTCTCCATCAGCTCTCGCGGTATGGCGCCACAGTTTACGGCGATAAAATTGTTGTTAGCGCGTGGCCCTAGGTCATGAATTGAGTGGGCAACTAACTCTTTCCCCGAGCCCGATTCGCCACTGATGTAAACCGGCGCTTGTGAGCGCGCTAATTTTTGAATGCTGCGATTTAGCTCTTGAATCGCTTTGCTTTCACCAATAATGCCGCTGCTTTTAGGGTCTATTACGGCGGCGAGCTGGCCGGATTCTATAGCCGTATTCACCAGCTTGCGCAGTGTGGCTAGGTCAACGGGCTTGGAGATGAAATCAAATGCCCCTGCTTTCATGGACTCAATGGCGGTATCGATACTACCGTGCGCAGTAATAACGGCAACGGGCAGGCGAGGGTATTGCTGTTGAATAAACTCCACCAGATGCAAGCCATTACCATCAGGTAGGTGCATATCAGTTAGGCACAAATCATAGTGGTTCTTGCCGAGTTGTTGTTTGGCCTCAGCAATGCTGGCGGCACTATCGGTGTTGATCTGCATGCGCCCTAGAGTGATTTCCAGAAGTTCGCGAATATCGGGTTCGTCATCGATGATCAGTGCGCGTTTATCAGACATGGGTTACCTGTAATGCTGGTGCGCGAATTAGTGCGCTTTGTCGGGATGAGCCATTTGTATTAGAAAACAACTTTCCTGGTGCGGCGCATGCTGGTAGCTAATCAATGCTTGATTGGCTTCACAGAGTTCTTTGCATATATAAAGCCCTAGGCCAGAGCCGGTATTCTCTGTGGTGAAAAAAGGCTCAAATAAATGGCGACGATTGTCTGCAGAAATACCTGGGCCATAGTCTACTACGCGCACGTAGGGTTGCTGGTATGAATCTAGCCCTATCTCAATGCGTAAATCGGGGCGCCCTAGGGTTGGAATGCCGTAGCGTAAACCATTGTCACAAAGGTTGGTGAGGACCTGTTGTAGTTGGCTCAAGTCAAACTTTGCGGCGAGCGCATCATCTGCCGTGTCATCATAATTGTCGGCAGCTTTGGGGGCTATTAAGTCTTGTTCGAGCAGCAATATATTGGGTTGGTTGGTGCTGCTTTTACTGAGCTTGTATTCGTTAATAAATTGCGGCAGCCATTGACGTAAGTTGACCTGCTCCGGTGATGAGGGTCTGCGCCGTGAGAGTTGTAAAATATTTTCAATAATTTGATTAACGCGCTTGCTGTGATTGACAATGATGTCGAGTAAACGCTTATCACTCGCCGGCAGTGTTTGGCCTTCGCTGAGCAGTTGACTGGCATGGCTAATTGCGCCAAGTGGGTTGCGAATTTCATGCGCGATGCTGGCGGTTAGCCGTCCTAAAGAGGCAAGCTTAAGTTGTTGTGCCTGTTGGTTGAGCGCGCGTACGTCTTCGACAAAAATAAGTGTTTCACTGGCTTTTTCTGGCTCTAAGTAGGCGAAATTAACTTTAATTTCACTGGCATTTTGATTGTTGAGCTTTAGGAAAGGTGAGTGACTTTTTTGATGGCGCTGCCAGTTGATCAGCTTGTCGTGCAGCTCTGGGATTTGCGTGAGCTTAAGGTTGTCGTCTGTTTTTTGCAGCCCGAGTAAGTCCAGTGCGGATTGATTAAATAATTCAATATCGTTGTCGCGATTGAACACAATGATGCCAGTGCGCATACGCTCGATAATGAGCTGCGCTAACTTTTGTAAGTGTTCCGCATGCTGTGCTTGTCGCTGTGCTTCCGCTTGGGATATACGAATTTTGCGAGTGAGATATTGAAAGGCCAATGATGTCAAAAAGGCGAGCGCACTGAGTGCGCCAGAGGCTAGGAGTGTTTTATTCTCATCCTGCATGAAAAAAAAGCGATAGAGGCCTTCAGTCAGTACGGCAAGTGTGGTGATGGCGGCGAGGAAAGTTGCTATGCGCTCGCGCAGCATGATACCGCCAGCGGCTATGGCGATCAGCAGCAAGTAACCTAAGCCACTGAGTGCGCCGCCACTGGCATGCATCATGAGCGATATAGCGATCACATCGACCACGAGGGTGCTAAACAGTTTGCGCTGTGAAGGCTGGTATTTGACCTGCCACATCATGACGAGTGAGATGAAATTAAAGAGGGTGTAACCGAGCGAGCTATAAAAGAATAAGTCGGGGTTATCTTCGCCTATGGCTTTGCTCGCGTACTGCAGCTGAAACATCAGCAAGAGTACGCTCCCTAACAGGGTGCGGTAATAGGTGTAAATACGCAGCAGGTCGTAGGGGTTGTAGTTACCCAAAGAATTATTGGAATTTGCTTTCATAGGGGCAGTGTGGCGTCCTTTGAGGCTAGGCTGAGTAAAATCTATTTGGCTTTACGGCAAAATATCACGGACAATGCGCGACTTTTAGAATCCTAAGCTGCCGCTTGAGTTTATTGTTCTTAACTAGTTCTTGGCTTGATGCTAGCGGGCCGGCTAGTCATGGTGAAGGCGAGTTTATCAGTTTGTGGTTCGGTTTGTTGTGCTTGAGTTTATGGATAAGCTGACATCGTTAGTGCTGTGGTTTGGGCGAAAGGTGCGCTCTACCATAGCTACAACTTTCGGGCCCTTATAATCCTGATGCGTCAAAACATCTTGGCATAACCTTTTTTACAGATGCTATTGCTGAATTATTGAGAGAGTACGCGTATGTCGCAGCTTCACATAACCCTTGCCCAGGTCAACACCCTCGTGGGGGATATTCCCGGTAATACTGCTAAGGTATTGGCGGCAAGTCGTGCTGCTATTGCTGAGCATGGGGCCGACGCCATCGTCTTCCCTGAGTTGACCCTGACGGGCTATCCGCCTGAAGACTTGCTGTTGCGTCCGAGCTTGGCGGCGCGTATTGAACGCTCCTTGGCAGAACTGCAAGCCGCCAATTTGCCTCTGGCGATAGTGGTTGGTTATCCGCGTCACAAAGATGGCCTGCTCTACAACATGGCAGGGGTGATTCAAAATGGTAAATTGGTGGCTGAATATGCCAAGCAGTGTCTGCCGAATTACCAAGTATTTGATGAACTGCGCTATTTTGCGGCGGGCGATAGTCCCTGCGTGTTCGACTTAAACGGCGTGCCCACGGCCCTAAGTGTGTGTGAGGACATTTGGCAGGCTGGGCCTATGGCGCAGGCGCGGGCAGCAGGCGCGAAGCTTATGCTCAATCTCAATGCCTCTCCCTATCATCAGGGGAAGCAGCAAGAGCGCGAGGCCATTATCACCAAGCGTGCCTGTGAAGGTGCTATGCCGGTGGTTTATGTCAATCTCGTTGGTGGGCAAGATGAGCTGGTATTTGACGGTGGCTCTGTGGTGGCCGATGGGCAGGGTGAAATTCAATTTCGCGCAGCTGCCTGTGTCGAGGGGAGCTATTGCGTAAGCCTCTTGACCCATCAGCCCCAGATACAAGTCTTGCCGCAAGAAATGGCGCTAGTGGCTCCCAAGTTGGCCAATGTTTATCAGGCGTTGGTATTGGGTATGCGCGACTACGTTAACAAAAACCGTTTTAAAGGTGTGGTCTTAGGGCTTTCCGGCGGAATCGATTCGGCCCTGACCTTAGCCATTGCCGTCGATGCCTTAGGAGCTGATCGGGTTGAGGCGGTGATGATGCCCTTTCGCTACACCTCCGACTTGAGTAAAACCGATGCCGCTGATCAAGCGCAGCGCATGGGTGTACGTTACAGCTCTATCAGCATTGAACCCATGTATGAAGCTTTTATGGCGGCGTTGGCTGATGAGTTTACGGGTTGCGCGCGCGACACTACGGAAGAAAACCTACAGGCACGTTGCCGCGGTGTATTGCTAATGGCTATTTCCAACAAGAAAGGCTATTTGGTGCTCACCACAGGCAATAAAAGCGAAATGGCGGTGGGTTACTCCACACTCTATGGCGACATGGCCGGCGGCTTTGATGCACTTAAGGATGTACCCAAAATATTGGTGTTTGAACTGGCGACCTATCGCAACAGCTTAGGTGCTGTTATTCCTGAATCGGTGATTACTCGTCCGCCCTCAGCGGAATTGGCGCCTGATCAAAAAGATGAAGACAGCTTGCCTCCCTATGAAATTCTCGATCAAATTCTCGCGCTCTATGTCGAGCAAGATTGCAGTGCTGAAGCGATTATTGCTCGAGGCTTTGCCCGTGATCAGGTGGAGCGGGTACTGCGCTTGGTGGATATCAACGAGTACAAACGGCGTCAGGCTCCTATAGGTGTGCGCATAAGCCAGCGCGGCTTTGGGCGCGATAGGCGCTACCCGATTACCTCTGGCTGGAAGCTCGGTGAGTAGTTTTTCGGTGTTCCGCCCATAAAAAAGGCCGCAATGCGGCCTTTTTTATCGAAGGGGATTTTACATATTGCTACGTTGAACCCCCTTTCTCGGTTGCACCACTAAGGGCGAGCAACCTTAGCCATGGGCTTAAACTGAGGGTCGTAAAGTTCGCGGGTATCAAAGCCGGTAATTTCGTTTTTGCTGAACAAGCCAAATGACAAGAACGCAAGCCATTTTGATTTGCCGTTGTCATACATAAACTCATGGTCAAAGCGGCCCTTTTTATCTAGCGCGGGATAGTCTGGGTAGTTGGTGCGCAGAATCTCCAGCATTTCGGTTTCCTGTGCGTTCATTTTAAGCTGGTGATAACCTTCTACCAAAACCGCTAGCGCATCAGGAGTGGCAGGGGTTTTGGGGTAGTTTTCCAGCACATAGCGCCCGCGCCCAGTGGCCGCCAAATAGGCGCCGCGCTTGAAATAATAGTTAGCAACATGAATTTCATAGCGCGCTAAGAGGTTGCGAAGGTATAACATGCGCTTCTTGGCGTCGGCGGCATAGGGGCTGTCGGGAAAGCGATTCAATAATTGGGTAAAATTGGCGAGAGAGTCGCGCGCGGCACCAGGGTCGCGCTTAGAGATATCTACCGGCAATACCCGCTCGAACATGCCTTTATCTTTCACAAAGGCGCTCATGCCCAGCATGTAGTAGGCATAGTCTACGTTGCGGTGCTGGGGGTGAAGGCGAATAAAGCGGTTGGCGGTTGCTATGGCGGCATCGGGTTCATCGGAACTGAACTGGGCGTAGATCAGCTCTAATTGCGCTTGATCAGAGTAGGTGCCGAAGGGGAAATTTTCCTCGAGGGAGTTCAGGTTTTTGATGGCGGCTTCCCACTGGCTGCGCTCAAGCTGTTCGCCGGCGGCTTGATATAAGTCCGCTTCGGTAATGAATTCAGGTTCTTTAGAGGAGCAGGCCGTCAGTAGAACAAAGGCGCTGAGCAACAAAACATGCATGACTCGCATAGGGCTATAAACTCTTATATCGAATGAAAAAGTGAAGCCGCGAAGTGCGCGGCGGAGTATTTAAACACAGAGAATCGCGGATACCAACGCAGCGACTCCAAATTCCCGATTTTAGGCCTTAATAAACGGGTCCAGAATCACCGACAGAGGTTAATCAATGAAAGATGTTTATGAACTGAGCGCTAAGGTACCCATCAATATGAGTGGTATGCGCTTCGACCAAGCGGCTTCGGAGTTGTTCCCCGATTTTTCGCGATCGCGCTTACAAAGCTGGATTAAAGATGGCCAGCTGACGGTTGATGGTCGTGTCACCAAGCCGAAAGAGAAGTTAATTGGTGGTGAAGTGCTCGACCTGAATGCTGAGTTAGAAGCGCAAGGCACCTGGGAGCCGGAAGAGATTCAGCTCAATATCGTCCATGAAGACGATGATCTTATTATTATCAATAAGCCCGCTGGCTTGGTTGTGCACCCCGCCGCAGGCAATCAGACGGGCACCTTGCTCAATGCCTTGCTCAATCATGTGCCGGATCTCATTAATTTACCGCGCGCAGGCATAGTGCACCGCCTCGACAAAGAAACTACAGGTTTGATGGTGGTAGCGAAAACCCTTGAGGCGCATACAGACTTAGTGGAACAGCTTGCTGATCGCACCGTCAGCCGTGAATATGAAGCGATTGCCGTTGGCGTTATGACCGGCGGCGGCACAGTAGATGCGCCTATGGGGCGTCATCCTACCCAGCGCAAATTGATGGCGGTACTCAGTTCTGGCGGCAAGCGCGCGGTAACTCATTATCGTGTCGCCAAACGCTATCCGCACCACACCCACATACGCGTTAAGCTCGAAACGGGCCGCACTCACCAAATTCGTGTGCACATGGCGCACATAGGTTTTAACCTAGTGGGCGACTCAACCTACGGCAAGCGTTTTAGAATTCCCAAGGGCGCTAATCAGCACCTGATTGACACGCTGAAAGCATTTCCGCGTCAGGCATTGCATGCCGCAAAGCTCGGCTTGGAGCACCCCGGCACCGGTGAATATACCGAGTGGACCGCGCCCGTACCGCCAGACTTCCAGAATCTGCTCGACGCTTTGAACAAAGGCTATATCCACGACGACGAGGATTAATGGGGGTGTTTATTCAGCCCCAATGGCCCGCGCCTGAGTCCGTACAGATTGCAATCAGCACGCGCCAAGGTGGTGTGAGTCTTGCGCCCTATGCCAGCAATAACCTCGGGCTACATGTGGGCGATGCAGTGGAAGCGGTGCAACAAAACCGCGCCGCGCTTTGCCAGCTGCTCGGGTTGGTGGATGCGCGAGGTGTTGAAACCAAGCCGCAATGGCTGGAGCAAATACACGGTGTGAAAGTCGTAACGGCAAAAGCGGATGGCTTGGTGCGCACCGCCGATGGCTGCTACAGCAATCAAACGGGGCAAGCCTGCGTGGTGATGACGGCGGACTGTTTGCCTGTATTGCTGTGTGATAGTGCGGGCACTGAAGTCGCCGCACTCCACTGTGGCTGGCGCAGTTTGGCGCAAGGTATATGCGCACGCGGGCTGCAAAAGTTTAAGACGCCACCGCAGCATCTAATGGCCTATCTCGGCCCTGCAATTTCACAAAAGCATTTTGAAGTTGGCATTGATGTGCTGGAGGCGTTTTTTAAACGCGCCCGCAATGCCCAACATGCCGAGCAGATAGCGGCTGCCTTTATCTCTAGCGAGCGCCCGTTACACTTTTATGCGGATATCTACGCCTTGGCGCGTGCGGAGCTTCAAGCCCTTGGTGTGACGGCGATTTACGGCGGCGATTACTGTACCTATGCCGATACTGAGCGTTTTTACTCCTATCGCCGCGCTGGAGTGACAGGGCGCATGGCGAGTGTGATTTGGCTTAAACACTAATCATTGTCAAAAGTAATCCGCAAAAAATAAAAAAGTTGAATCCAAACTGTCTTTTTCGTCATCTAAGTATCAGTAATCAATTAATTTGATAAGGGTGTCAAAAATGAATTTGGAACAAATTGAAAAGCTGAATGAGCTAAAAGAAAAAGGCATGATTACAGAGGAGGAGTACCAGCAAGCCAAGGCGCGAATTTTAAATGAAGGCGCGGCGCCCTCCACATCGCACACGCTTACGCCCGTCAGCAATTACGACTACGCAATGTTCCTGCATCTCTCGCAATTTTGCTCTTGGTTGTTTCCCCTTGTGGGAATAGTGGTGCCACTGATTTTATGGCAGTCGAAGAAAGATGACCCCTATATTGACCAGCAGGGGCGAGTGGCCATGAATTGGATGCTCAGCTCGTTTATCTATGCGGTGGTGAGTGGCATTCTCTGCCTGTTAATAATCGGCTTCTTTATGTTGACTGTATTGGGTATCTGCTCGGTTATTTTCATCATTTTGGGCGCTCTCGACGCCAATAAAGGCGTGGTTAAATCCTATCCGCTCTCGATAAAATTCTTCGATGTACAAGAAACCCCGCGTCAAAGTTGATTTAACGCAAACTAAGCGCGCAAATAACACGCTGAGCCGCTCGCTCAGCTTGAATTACACCGCTGCGCCCCCACGTCTGAAGCATTGGGTTAACTCTGTTTTCTTGAGGCTTCAACATGCGTATAGATCGTCTTACCAACCAACTTCAATTAGCGCTCTCAGATGCTCAGTCTATTGCCTTGGGGCAAGACCACAGCCAGCTTGACCCGCATCACCTGCTGCTCGCGATGATCGACCAAAAGGGCGCGGGCAGTGTGCGCTTAGTGCTCACGCAAGCTGGGTTCGATGTAGCAGGTTTGCGTACCGCGCTCAATGCGCAGTTAGAAAAACTAGCGCGTATTCAAAACCCCACAGGCGAAGTCAGCATGTCACCGGATATGGTGCGCTTGTTAAATCTTGCTGATCGTCACGCGCAAAAAGTGGGCGATAAATTTGTCTCCAGCGATTCCGTACTCCTTGTTGCCATGATTGAAATGCAGGGCGGTATCGGCGAGTTGCTGAAAAAATACGGTAATGTACAGCGCTTGCAGCAAGCTATTCAAAAAGCGCGCGGCGGCGAGTCCGTTGACGATGCCGATTCAGAAGGCAGTCGCCAAGCCCTTGAAAAATACACCGTCGATTTAACCGCGCGCGCCGAAGCTGGGAAGCTCGACCCAGTGATCGGCCGCGACGATGAAATTCGTCGCACTATTCAGGTGTTGCAGCGTCGCAGTAAAAACAACCCTGTATTAATCGGTGAGCCGGGCGTGGGTAAAACTGCGATTGTAGAAGGTTTGGCGCAGCGCATTGTGAATGGCGAAGTGCCGGAAGGTTTAAAAAATAAACGCGTCCTGTCATTAGATATTGCTGGGTTGTTGGCGGGCGCAAAATTTCGCGGTGAATTTGAAGAGCGATTAAAAGCCGTCATTAATGAACTGAGTCGCCAAGAAGGGCGCATTATTTTATTTATCGATGAATTGCACACCATGGTGGGCGCTGGAAAAGGCGAAGGCGCTATGGATGCTGGCAATATGCTCAAGCCCGCCTTGGCGCGCGGTGAGTTGCATTGCGTGGGTGCGACTACGCTCGATGAATATCGCAAATTTATTGAAAAAGATGCTGCGCTCGAGCGCCGCTTTCAAAAAGTACAAGTGGATGAACCCAGTGAATCTGACACCATTGCTATTTTGCGCGGGTTAAAAGAGCGCTATGAAGTTCACCACGGTGTGGATATTACCGATGCGGCGATTATTGCTGCTGCAAAGTTGTCTCAGCGCTACATCACTGATCGCCAGCTGCCGGATAAGGCCATTGATCTTATCGACGAAGCCGCGAGCCGTATTCGGATGGAGATCGACTCCAAGCCAGAAGAGATGGATCGCTTGGAACGCCGTTTAATTCAATTAAAAATTGAACGCGAAGCAGTGAAAAAAGAAGAGGATGACGCGAGTAAAAAACGCCTCGCGAAAATTGATGCGGATATCGAAAAGTTTGATCGGGAATATGGCGACCTTGAAGAAATTTGGCGCGCAGAAAAAGCGGCATTGCAGGGCTCGCAAGAAATTAAAAGCCAGCTAGAACAGGCGCGCTTAGACTTGGAGGCAGCGCGCCGCAGCAGCGACTTAACGCGCATGTCAGAATTGCAATACGGCATAATTCCGCAATTGGAAAAACAGTTGGATATGGCTGGCCAAGCGGAAATGATGGATATGAAGTTGTTGCGCAACAAAGTCACCGACGAAGAGATTGCCGAAGTGGTGTCTAAATGGACCGGTATTCCTGTGTCCAAAATGTTAGAAGGTGAGCGCGAAAAATTGCTGCGTATGGAAGACGCTTTACACAATCGTGTTATTGGCCAGCACGAGGCGGTAGTTGCTGTCTCTAATGCAGTGCGGCGCTCGCGTGCGGGCTTGTCAGATGCCAATCGTCCCAATGGTTCCTTTTTGTTTTTAGGGCCAACAGGCGTGGGTAAAACAGAGCTGTGTAAATCGCTGGCTGAATTTTTGTTTGATACTGCCGATGCCATGGTGCGTATCGACATGTCGGAGTTTATGGAAAAGCATTCAGTCGCACGCTTAATCGGTGCGCCGCCCGGTTATGTTGGCTATGAAGAGGGTGGTTACCTTACGGAGGCCGTGCGCCGCAAACCCTATTCTGTTTTGTTGTTGGATGAAGTGGAAAAGGCGCACCCTGATGTGTTCAATATTTTACTGCAGGTGTTGGATGATGGCCGTTTAACCGATGGCCAAGGGCGCACCGTAGATTTCCGCAACACGGTTATTGTTATGACGTCTAATTTGGGTTCCGATCGCATTCAGGAGCTAGCGGAAGATAAATCTTTCGACACCGTCAGCTTCGACAGTGTGGTGGGCGGCGACATGAACAACTCGCTCAATAACGAAAATCGCTACAACGCCATGAAAGATGCCGTGATGGACGTGGTGACTAGTCACTTCCGCCCGGAGTTTATTAACCGCATTGATGAGGTGGTGGTGTTTCACCCACTGGGGCGCGAGCAGATTCGTGGTATTGCCGATATTCAATTGGACTTGTTGCGTAAGCGTTTGGCCGAGCGCGATTTAGGTTTGGAGTTGGATGACGCGGTAATGGATCGTTTAGCCTTGGCAGGGTTTGACCCTGTTTATGGCGCGCGGCCGTTAAAGCGTGCGATACAGCAGCAAATTGAAAACCCTTTGGCGCAGGATATTTTGGCCGGTAAATTTATGCCGGGCGCCATTATTCACGGCTCAGTTGTGGGCGATAAGCTGGTGTTTGAGGCGAAGCGCGCGCATTAAGTTTGCGCCTGCTTTGAGGGCGAATATTTTTTAAGGTCGAAATAACAAACCCCTCATGGTTGCAACAGTTGTTGTCATCATGAGGGGCTTGTTGTTTTAGATCGAAGGCTTTTTAAGGGAGCGGTTTAGCAGCTTTCATCAGCAATTTTTTGCATATTGGCAATTTTAGCGTTCTTTTCTTCTTCGCTTAATACGCGTAACTCGCCGTTCTCATCCTTTACTTTGATGCGGCTGTAGCTTTTTAATTCATTTAAATTATGTTTGGCCTGTGCGCAGCGTTCGGGGTTTTGCGTCATTACTTCTGTGCCGCCACTCTTGGTTTGAGGCGTTGCTGCGGGCGCTTCTGCCGCTGGCTCTGCTGCACTGTGACCTGTGCGAGCATGAATGAGGCTCGCGTTTACATCTTTGGGCGGGCGCTCTCCGTAGTGAACGGTGCCGTTTTTATCTGTCCAAGTGTAAACCTTTGCGGCTTCTGCCATATGGCCTGCAATAAGCCCAGCTACTAAAAATAATGTTGCTACGTATTTCATGAAAACGGCCTTTTGGATTGCTATAGCGTCAACTATAGACCGATTGCAGCGGGAGTGGAACTGCAATTCAAGATAATGTGAGCCAGTACAGTAGGGGCTTGAGTGGCGAAATACCTAGAGTGCGATAATGTTTTTACCTTGTGGCCTGTTTAGCCTTCCCTCGCTCTTATCACTTGGTTCTTCAATTATTGGGTCGTATGGTTATTGATTGTTGATTCTTTTGCGGCGTTTTAACCGTGGCAGCGATAGTGCTGAGTTAAAAATAACCTTTTAGGGTGTTATTTTCTTGACATTGGTGCTTATCTTGGGACAATTGCTGCTTCTGCCAGATGGTCAGTGGTTGTTCCTCCAATTTGGATCTTCCACTCCCCCGATAAGTCACCCTCTTATCGCCCCATCTGCTGGCGTCGCGGTTATTCACCCTGGCGCCGAGCAAGCCGCTGTTTACCTGCAGGGTTTGCGCTGGTCCGATCTTGGCCTTGCCGGGCTTCGTATCGTGGATCATTCAACTGCGAAAGCTCGTCGCCCTGCCGCCGACTCTCGCCAACTTATGTGCTCAAGCACAAACGCCTCCAATCACTAAAGCCCTCGGGGTTTTAGCGGCGTAAATTTGATACCTAAAAGGGGAATCATCGTGGAAATGCTTTCAGGCGGAGATATGCTCATCCGCGCCTTAAGAGACGAGGGCGTAGAACACGTTTTCGGTTATCCAGGCGGCGCTGCGCTTCATATCTATGACGCTATTTATCGTCAATCTGACGTACAACACATTCTTGTTCGCCATGAACAAGCGGCGACTCACGCGGCTGACGGCTATGCCCGTTCAACCGGTAAGGTCGGTACTGTACTGGTGACCTCCGGCCCAGGTGCGACCAATGCCATTACTGGTATTGCGACGGCCTATATGGATTCTATTCCGATGGTGGTGATCTCGGGTCAGGTGCAAAGTCACTTGATCGGTGAAGACGCCTTCCAGGAAACCGACATGGTGGGTATTTCGCGCCCTATCGTTAAGCACAGCTTTATGGTTAAGCACCCGAGCGAAATTCCGGATATCGTTAAAAAGGCTTATTACATTGCTGCTACTGGCCGCCCCGGCCCTGTGGTTATCGATGTGCCTAAGGATTTGACTGCGCCTACGCACACCTTTCCTTACGAATATCCCGATAAGGTAAAGCTGCGCTCATACTCGCCAGCGACCCGTGGTCACTCTGGCCAAATTAAAAAAGCAGTGCAGTTGCTGCTTGCCGCTAAGCGCCCCGTTATCTATGCCGGTGGCGGAGTCGTGCAAGGCAACGCTTCAGATTTGCTAACGGAACTGGTTAAGTTACTCGACTTCCCCTGCACTAATACCTTGATGGGCTTGGGTGCTTACCCTGCGACTGACAAGCGCTTTTTGGGCATGTTGGGCATGCACGGGACTTTTGAGGCCAACACTGCCATGCATCATAGCGATGTAATTTTGGCTATAGGTGCGCGTTTTGATGACCGCGTGACCAACACCGTGAGCAAGTTTTGCCCTAACGCTAAAATCATTCATATCGACATAGACCCGGCGTCTATTTCAAAAACCATCGCTGCTGATGTACCTATTGTGGGTGCGGTTGATAGCGTTCTGGGTGAAATGCTCGCCTTGATTAAAGAAGCGGACGAGCAACCAGATGCAGAAGCGATTGCAGCTTGGTGGGTACAGATTAATGAGTGGCGTGAGCGTCACGGTATTTATCATCAAAACCGTTTCGATACCACGACCGATAAAATTAAACCGCAAGAAGTTATTCAAGCGGTGTGGGACGTAACCAAGGGCGACGCCTTTGTGACGTCTGACGTTGGTCAGCATCAAATGTTCGCGGCGCAGTACTACAAGTTCGACAAGCCACGTCGCTGGATCAA
Organism: Cellvibrio sp. 25HG11W-0; assembly: GCF_057815475.1. Taxonomy (NCBI): domain Bacteria; kingdom Pseudomonadati; phylum Pseudomonadota; class Gammaproteobacteria; order Cellvibrionales; family Cellvibrionaceae; genus Cellvibrio; species Cellvibrio sp. 25HG11W-0. The sequence continues at coordinate 4,227,160 of NZ_CM174230.1, read as the reverse complement.
CTCCGGTGGTCTCGGCACCATGGGCTTTGGTTTGCCTGCGGCTATGGGGGTGCAGATGGCGCATCGCGATGCAACCGTGGTGTGTATTACGGGCGAAGGCTCAATTCAAATGTGCATTGAAGAGTTGTCATGCTGCACGCAATACCGTTTGCCGGTAAAAATTATCTGCCTTAACAACCAAGCCTTGGGCATGGTGCGTCAGTGGCAAGATATGCAATACCAAGGTCGCTACGCCGAAAGCTTGTATGAAGACTCTTTGCCAGACTTCGTAAAACTCGCCGAAGCTTATGGCCACGTAGGTATGCGCGTCACCAAAAAAGAAGACTTGAAAGCCAAGTTGGAAGAGTGTTTTGCCATGACCGATCGCGTGGTGTTTATGGATATCATGGTTGATCAAAGTGAACACGTTTACCCCATGCAAATTGCGCCCAACGGCTCTATGCGCGACATGTTATTAAGCAAAACGGAGCGTACATAAAATGCGGAGAATCATTTCTGTTTTATTGGAAAACGCCCCCGGTGCTTTATCGCGTGTAGTGGGTTTGTTCTCCCAACGCGGTTACAACATTGAAAGTTTAACGGTTGCGCCAACGGAAGATCCAACGCTCTCGCGTTTGACCTTAACCACCTTGGGTGACGATCACAAAATCGAGCAAATCACCAAACACCTCAACAAATTAATTGATGTGGTGAAGCTGGTTGATTTAACCGAAGGCGCGCACATAGAGCGCGAGTTGATGTTGATTAAAGTCAAAGCGTCAGGCGCTCAACGTGCAGAAGTAAAACGCTGCGTGGATATTTTTCGCGGTCAAATCATCGACGTTACCAGCTCGCTTTACACCATTCAAATTACCGGTGCGAGCGATAAGCTTGATGCCTTTTTACAAGCTGTTGGCGACGCCTCGATTATTGAAGTAGTGCGCAGCGGTGTGAGTGGTATATCGCGCGGTGAGAAAGTGTTGAGTTTGTAACTAAGCAACGCGCAATAAAAAAGCCGAAGCGCTATTAAGGGCTTCGGCTTTTTTATTGGGCTGATGTAAAAAGTTGCAGCTATCTTCTTTCTAACTAGCCGCTATTTTTCTATCGAGAAATATCAGTAATGCCATCTGATTCAACGAGGCCCGCTAGCGTATCAACCGCTACATCAAGCGTATCGCCGCTGTAAAAGTCTGGTTTTCCGCCATCGGCACTGAGCGACTTTCTGACACTTTTAGCGTTGCCAAAACGTGCACTTGCAATATTGAATGTAACCTGTCCATTTTGCACAGATTCAATTTTCATCACACCGTAGGGGTAAGAGCTTTGATTGTCAGAGGGGAAAAACGATTTTAGTTTGACTGTGTAAACATCGCCAACTTGAGGTGCCTTAGCATAACCGGCATTTTGTTCTTTCGCGTAAAGAGAATAGGCAAAGCCCACGGCAAGCAATACAACAAATCCAATTGCTTTAGTTTTCCATCCAAAATTAAACATATTAACTCCTGTAATTTCCATTGTTTGAAAAGCGTGCGTATATTAGTTCAGCGGGTGTTTTATGCGCAAGCTAATTTTTTACGAAGGCGTGAGACTGCGAAGTGGATTATTTTTAAATGCATAAGGTGGCAACACAATGAAATACGTTTTAGTGGGTACGGGTACAATTAGTGATACCTATATTGCCGCAATAACTGCATTGCAGGTGGCAGGGCAAATAACGGGTGACATAGTTGCCTGTGTTTCTCGCTCGGGTCGTAAACCAGCGTCGCGGCCGGAGTTGCCGTGCTTCGCAACACTCGATGCGGTGAGTTGCGCGTTTGATGCCGTTATTTTAGCGACGCCAAATGGTTTACATTGCGAGGGTGCACTGCAAGCAGCGCGGCTTAAAAAACATGTGTTGTCCGAAAAACTTCTCGCCATTAATAGCGCGCAAGCCGAGCAAATGCTGCGTGCTTGCGCGCAGGCGGGTGTGGTCTTAGCGGTGAGTTTTCAGCGCCGCACTAATCCCGATGTTCGCGCCATTAAACAATTAATTGATACTGATGCTTTTGGCAAAATATTTGCCGCCGATCTCTCGGTAAAATGCTATCGCGCGCAGAGTTATTACGACAGTGGCAGCTATCGCGGCGGTTGGGATATAGATGGCGGCGGGCCCTTTATGCAGCAAGCTGCGCACAACCTAGATATTTACGGCTGGTTCTTCGGGCTGCCCGCGCGCGTGGTGAGTGAGCTGGATACCTTTGCGCACAATATAGAAGTAGAAGACCACGGCGCCGCCTTGCTGCGTTACGGCCCCGAAACAGGCTGCAACAATGCCGGCATGATCGGCACCTTAGTCGCATCAACCGCCACTCGCCCCGGCTTCGCCACCCGCTTAGAGGTTCACTGTGACAAGGGCTCATTTACACTAACAGACGATGTAATCTCTGCTTGGCATATAGATGGCATTGCCAACCCTACGAATACCCAGTTTCACTATGAACACAATGGCGCCGTCAGCGCCGCTGTTGCCGACAGCAGCGCGCACCGAGCGATTATTCAGGATTTTGAGGCGGCCATAGCAACAGGTACAGAGCCTATCGCCAGTGGCAAGTCGGCGGCGCTAACGACAAGATTGATTGAGATGGTATATAGCAGTAAACGCTAATTTTTTAGTGTTGATGACCTGAAATAGATTAATTGATGATAAGTTTTTTGTGGCGGCTTGTTCATATTTTGGTGCCGCAGATACCTAATGATTTTAAAGGGTACGCGTTGCGAAGCGAGGTTGATTTTATATGACTAGATGCTGTCTCTGGAATCCAAAAAGCCGAATCAGTGATTGATTCGGCTTTTTGGGCTTATGGCGGTAACCTTAAACTCTATTCATTTACGATATTAGTGGGTTCGTGTTTTTCAATGCTATTAGTTGTTTTCGATTAATTAAGAGTGAGCCTAGCAGTAAAAGGAAAAACAAATTACTGCTGCCTCCGCCAGATTTTTTTCCGTCATTGGGTGAGCTGGATGTGGTTGATTCCGCCTTAATAGTTAAATTTATAGTAGCTATGATTGATTCGGTACCATCATTGTCTTTTACTGTGTACTGAATCTTGTCAGCAGTGGCTGCACCTTTATTTTGCACATAATCTAGCGTGCCATCGCTGTTAACAATTACGTCGCCATAGAGCGGTTGTGTTTTGATGTTAATGGTATCTACTTGCAGTATCCCATCGCTATCAGTGTCATTGTTTAATGGGTGGAGTACGGTTTTTATATTAGGTGTTACCGTCAATGCATCATCGATTGCAATGGGCGCTTTATTGTTGTTAATAATATTAACACTTGCTGTTTGCTGTGCTTTGTAGCCTTCTGCATTTTTAATAACGAGCGTGACCTTGATGAATTTGCTCGTTATACGGTTGGGGAGTGAGGGGGCTACAAAGTTTGGTCTAGATGTATCGGCGTTCTTAATGATTAAGCCGGGTTGATCTGTGCTCCAGCTAAACGATAGCGATGAGCCTTTTGGGTCAAAAGAATTCGACGCGTCGAGATTGATGGTGGTGCCTTCAGGTGTATCAGCTATGACGCTAATTGCAGCAGTGGGCACTTTATCATTTACTGCGTTATAGGCCACTTCACCTTTTAGCGCGGGAGCCGTTGTTGATTCGCAGTGTTGCTCAAAGGATGCTTTGAATCCTATAGGATCGGCCAACCTTAATTGCTTAATTTCAAATGTACCAAAGCTTTGGTTGCAGCCTCTCCCATCACCCGAAATACTTAAGCCTGCGGCGGTAGTGGCTTGAAAAGGGTAGCGCTCTGCATAAGGATAATTTTTGATAGCGAGGGGCGTGTTGCCCGGCGCGGAAAAGTTCAGATCCCACCAGCTACTGCTGCTAACACTGAGCGTTACTGCATTTGACCAGTCTGAAGTGGATAGGCTGATCGTACTGTTATTGTTATCAAAGTAGTAAGATTTTCCCCGACTAATGTAGTCATTCGCCGCACCGCTAAATTGAAGATAAGTTTGCGGATCGCTTTTACTGCTTGCATGAATTATCAGGTTGGTTGACGCGGAAACATTAGCCGTGCTGGTGACAGTCAGTTTGAACTCTAGATCTTCGCCGCCCAGATTGACATCACTCGGGAGTGTAATAGTTGTTTTGCTCGCGCTAGTATTCAGTATGCTGGTGGTCTTACCTTTAGTTTGCTCCCATTTGTAGCCTGCTGGGGCTGGGTTTGACACAGATTTTTCAGCGCTGATATCTATAGCACTTCCCTCTAGAGCATTTATTGTTGATGCAGTAGCAATAGCCAGTACACCGGTATAGGGAATGGGTGTGTTGGAGTTGATTCGAATACTGCCTCTTAATGCGGCGGTGCCACCTTCGCAATGTTGTACAAAATCTAGAGCAAGTTTTGATGAGGCTATATCAACTTCATAAATATAGAACTCGCCTTTGATTGTGTTGCAGCCTCGACCTTGACCGCCGATATCTATACCGGGGTTCAAGGGGCCGCGAAAAGGATCGCGTTCGGCATTAAAAAAGCCACCTGCGGCTATTTTTCGATTGTTGGGTGCGCTAAAGCTCATGCTAAATACATTGGTGGAGATGGATATTCTGGAGTCGCTTATTTCGGTGGAGTTTATATCAGATGCTAATAGGGTGTAGTTATTGCCGGCACCAATATAGTCGCCGTTATCGCTAGTCATGGATATTTGCGAGCTCGCGTGAGCCATCGATGTGAGTAGTCCTAGGCTAAGTAAAAAGTAACGCATACTAAAAGTTCCTTGATGTATGGTAGTGGTATTAAGCGCGCCAATCATATCGAAAATGTAAGGCTACGGATATTTTTCCTTACGAATTCTTACTATTTATGGTAAGTGTGAAGCTATGCCTCATAACCTTGCCAGCTCACAAGGGTTAAAAGATTTTTGCAAGGACCTAAGGCGACTACACTCTAATAGACAGCTGTAGCTAGAATGGCTAGAGTTTTTTGGGTCCCGCGCCGCTAGCGCATTAAGGTTTCTTCTATATTGAAAATAATGTTTTTGTATTTATTGTTACTGATAAACATCACCGCTAGCGCAAGTGAAATGGCGAAGGCACCTATGGTGGTGACTATTCCCTATATGGAGCGGGCGAGTGCGCACCGCGACTATGCGGATGCGTTGCTTAAATTGGCACTGGAGCTTTCTTCGGGAAAGTACGGCCCTTATGACATCATTCAACAGCGCCAGCAGACTGTTATTCGGCGCCAATTGGTAGACCTTGAAGGTGGGAAAGCGCTATCAGTTGCTGTTTCTATGCCTATGCCTGAGTGGCGAGATAGAACATTGATGGTGCGTTTTCCTATCATGCAAGGGCTGGCAAGTTACCGGATGTTTTTGGCCCATAAAAATAATAAAGTTAAATTGAATGAGCTTGCTTCACTGGCAGAGTTCAAACAGTTAAAAATAGGTCAGGGCCAAGGGTGGTCTACGGGGAAGTTGCTAGAAGCTAATGGTTTTCAGGTTGTTTATGGTGGGCCTTACGCAACCTTGGTGCCTATGCTTAATTCGGATCGCTTTCATTTATTAATGCGCGGTGTATATGAAATAGCGCCAGAGTTTAGTGTTTATAGTGCCGCTATGCCCAATCTTTATATGGTGGATAATCTGGCCGTGTACACCTATTTACCCATGTATTTTTTTGTGAGCAAGCGGCAGCCAATATTGGCCGCGCGGTTGGAGTACGGGCTTAAAAAGGCCTATGAGTCTGGGCAGTTCGATGCGCTTTTTCAGCACTACTTTAGTGATGCGCTTAAGTTACTAAGTCAGCAGGCGCGCCAAATATTTTATTTGGAAAATATTAATATCGATGCTTCCTACTTTGAGCATGACAAGCCGTACTTGCTGGATTCAATTCGGCAATTGGAAATAAAGCACCCGCACTAGCCATACCCTTGTTTTTTTTTCGTTCTTTCTTTGTCCTTTCCTCCTAAAACTATTCAGTATTACGCAACAGCGGCTGCAATAAACCGTATCGCCAATTGCGCGCGGCAAGCACCAGGGTTACTCCATGGCGTTCGGCGAAAGGCAGTTGCGCATCTTGATTGTTCAGTTCATCAAACTCGCGTGCCAGGCGTTTTAATTTGCGCTGCAGTTCTTTATGGGCATCGTGAGAGAGCATGCCGTTAAGCACCTGTAGGCTTTCGTTTTCATGCGCGAATTTGTGTTTAAAAAATTCCTCTGCAATGCGCTCCTGAAAAAACTGCTGAATGGGGCCGCCTTCGCGCCAACCAAAATTAGGGGCAACGCGCAATTTTATTTTGTTGTGTGGCAACAGCTCTATCACCTTAAGGCGATCGAGTGTGGCCAGTTGTTGGATGCATTGGTGTTCGGTGATTTTGTAGTAGTTGAGTATGTCATCCAGCGTCCAGCGGTTGAGTACGCATACGGTAATCAGCAACAGCACTAAATTCTGGGTGATTTGCTCCTCTTGCTCATGGGTGAGCTGGTGCAGCCGAGGTTGCTGTTCGTGCATAAGTTGCACTAAATCAGAAATTTCCATATCCATGAGCTGGCAAATTTGCTCTAGGCGCTGCAGCGACAAATGCTGCTCGGCGAACAGGCGTTTTACACTGGCTTCTGTTAAATCCAAGTGCGCAGCGACTTTTGCGTAGGTCAAGCCGTGGCTTTTTAGTGCCTTTTTGAGGGTGGCGAGAAGTGTATTTAATTGCGCCATAAACAGTGGGTTCCCAGTATGAAACGGTAAAAAGTAGCAATATAGGCAACTTTTGGTGAGTTATAAAGCGACTCTGTACAAATGGGTGGAAATACCGCGCTCACCTAGGCATGCTGGCCGCGCTTAATAACTCAGCGCACTTTGCCATTACAAAGGGCGCACTTTATTTGAACTGAAAGGAGATACACCTGTGCAAGCTTTGCATCGTATTAAAGGATTCCTACCCTATCTGGCGGTGTTGTTTATCAACGCCTTTGTGGACTTAGGGCATAAAATAATTATTCAAAATACGCTGTTTAAAATTTACGACGGCAATCAGCAGGTGGTGCTCACGGCTATTGTGAATGCCCTTATCCTCATTCCTTTTATTCTGTTGTTTTCCCCCTCCGGCTTTATCGCGGACAAGTTTGCCAAGCATAAAGTCATGCGCTACAGCGCCTGGGTGGCGGTGGCAGCTATGGCAGTGATTCTGTTTGCGTACTATCAGGGCTGGTTTTGGTTGGCCTTTGCCATGACTTTCATATTGGGTGTTCAGGCAGCGATTTATTCGCCCGCTAAATACGGATACATTCGCGAACTGGTGGGCGATACCCAGCTCGCTGCGGCAAACGGTATTGTGCAGGCAGTCACCATAGTCGCCATGCTCGGCGGCACCTTCGTGTTTTCGGCGGGCTTTGAATTCTTATTGGCGGGCACTGCCTTTACTGATACCAGCAGTATTATCGCGCACATAGCGCCCTTGGGTTGGCTGCTGGTAGCGCTGGCGCTGCTGGAGTTGTGGGCCGCGCATAAATTGCCAAATCGCGCAGCGGCAAACTTGGTAGGTGCTGAGTTGCCTGGGGTTAAACACTTTGCCATGAGCGAATATTTGCGCGGCAGTTATTTGCAGCGCAATTTAAAAATAGTGGCGAATAAGCGCGCTATTTGGCTCTCTATTGTTGGCCTAACCATGTTTTGGGCGATCAGCCAAGCGGTGCTCGCCTCCTTCCCCGCGTTTGCCAAAGAGGTGTTGCACCAAACCAATACCTTGGTGATTCAGGGTATTTTGGCCTGCACAGGCATTGGCATTATTGTTGGCTCGCTCTGGGCGGGCAAACTCTCCAAAAACTATATTGAACTCGGTTTAATTCCCATTGGTGCCTTGGGCTTTGCATTAATGCTAGGCCTGCTGCCTACGCTCACATCGGCCTATGCGATGGCGCTTACGTTTATGGTCTTGGGGGTGTTGGGCGGGCTCTTTATTATTCCCCTGAATGCGCTCATTCAGTATCACGCCAAAGCAAATGAATTGGGTACGGTCTTGGCGGGCAATAACTGGATTCAAACCCTGGGCATGATTTCATTTCTCGGCCTGACCATTGTGTTAGCCAATGCGGGTGTTAGCAGCGCACAACTATTTGGTTTGTTGATGTTAGTAGCGCTTGCGGGTGCACTTTATACCCTTTATGAATTGCCGCATTCACTCACGCGTATTGCCGCCTCTTTTTTAATTCAGGGTAAATATAAAATTGCAGTGGTGGGGTTTGATCACCTACCTAAAACCGGCGGCGCGCTGCTGCTTGGTAACCACATAAGTTGGATCGATTGGGCGATGGTGCAAATTGCCTGCCCGCGTCCCGTGCGTTTTGTAATGCTGCGCAGTATTTACGAACAGTGGTATTTGAAACCCATCTTTAAATTTTTTGGTGTTATTCCTATTAGCAGTGGGCAGAGTAAAGAGTCGCTGCAAAAAATTAATGAGCTGTTAAAGGCAGGTGAGGTTGTCTGTTTGTTTCCAGAAGGGGCGATTAGCCGCACTGGCTCGTTGGGAATGTTTCATACCGGTTTTGAGCGTGTAGTGGAAGGCGTTGAAGGCGCAATTATTCCTTTCTATTTACATGGTTTATGGGGCAGCCGCCTGTCGCGCGCGCGCAGTGAAAAGTTGCGCCAAAATACCGCGCGCGGCCTGCGTCGAGAAGTGGTTGTAACCTTCGGCCCGCCGCTACCTATGGCAACCCAAGCGGCAGAGCTTAAGCAAAAAGTATTTGAATTGTCGTTTGATGCCTGGGAGCAGCAAAGTGCAGAGTTTGACCCTATTCCTCTCGCGTGGATTCGCTCGGCGCAAGAGCGTTTAGGGGCGACCAGTGTGATAGACACTAACGGCTTGGAAATGAGCAACGGCAAAATGCTCGCGGCTACCTGTGCTTTTGCAAAACAAATGCGCCGCTATGATTCTGAGGCCAATGTCGCCATCTTATTGCCCGCCAGTAGCGCGGCAACTATCGCCAATATGGCGGTAATGTTAAATGGCCAAACGGCGGTTAACCTTAATTTCACCACCAGTGTTCAGGCGGTGCAGGCGGGGGTTAAAAACGCGGCTATAAAAACTGTATTTACCTCTGAGAAATTTATTAACAAATTGCACAGCAAAGGCATAGATACCGATGCCATGCTGCAGGGCTTGCAGGTCGTCCACATGGAGGCCTTAAAAGAGCAGCTTGTTAAATTGGATGTGGTCTTTGCGTTTATTGCGGCGCATATACTGCCTGCGCTGGCTTTCTATCGCCTCTATGGTCGCCCTGTGAATGTTAATCAACCAGCGGCGATTCTATTTTCCAGCGGCAGTGAAGGTGTACCTAAGGGCATAGTGCTCAGTCATCGCAATTTTATGGCGAACATAAAACAAATTAGCGATGTACTGAAAACCCGTGACGATGATGTAGTCATGGGCTGTTTGCCGCCCTTCCACTCCTTTGGTTTAACCGTAACCACGCTGCTGCCCTTAATTGAAGGAATTCCCGTTGTCTGCCATCCAGACCCGACTGATGTGTTGAATATCGCCAAGGCGATAACCCGTCATAAGGTGACTATGATGTGTGCCACGGCAACTTTTTTACGCCTCTACACCCGCAACAAAAAAGTACAGCCGCTCATGTTGGATTCTTTGCGTGTAGTAGTGGCGGGCGCAGAAAAGTTGGCACCCGAAGTGCGCGCGGAATTTCAGCAACGCTTTAATAAAACCATTTACGAAGGCTATGGCGCGACAGAAACCACGCCTGTGGCCAGTGTGAATATTCCCGATCAGCTCGACCCGAATGATTGGCGCGTGCAAACGGGCAATAAGCTTGGCACCGTGGGCTTGCCGTTACCCGGCTGCGCTTTTCGTGTGGTGGACCCGGTAAGTTTGGATAGCTTGCCCGTGGGGGAAGACGGCCTCATTCTTATTTCGGGAACGCAGGTTATGCTGGGCTACCTGAATGATGCAGAAAAAACGCAGTCAGTTATTGTGGAGTTAGATGGTCGCCGCTGGTACAAAACCGGCGATAAAGGCCATTTGGATGCCGACGGTTTCCTCAGTATCGTGGATCGCTATTCGCGCTTTGCCAAACTCGGCGGCGAGATGATTAGCCTGGGCGCCGTAGAGCAAGAAGTTAAAAAGGCGCTTGAGGATACTGAGGTTGAATTGGTGGCAGTCAATATTCCCGATGAAAAGAAAGGCGAGAAAATTGTATTGCTGATCAATAAAGAACTCGATGTCAGTGAATTGCGTCAGCGCTTGCTGGCAATTAATTGCAATCCACTGCTGATTCCCTCACAGGTAAATACAGTGGCTGCCATTCCAAAATTGGGCAGTGGCAAAACAGATTTTGCGGCGGCTAAGGCGCTCGTGCTGAATGGAGCGAGCGAGCTTGCGGAAGCCGTTTAACCCTGCCGATATAATGTGTAATGCTACAGAGTTTGAACACAAAGGAAGTTTAGATGCGTGAGTTTATTTTACAGTGCACGGCCTTCGAGATAGCCGCTGTTGGCGTGGTGTTTTTTGCGGGCATCTATCTGCTGTTTGGCTCGCTGAATGTGTTGCTGACCCAGCACCTGTTGCCAGCATTGAATATTGGCGGCACCTTAGACCCTCGCCCCTTGGGAGAGGGGCAGCATAAGCGCGAGCTGTTGTTGTCTGCAGGTTCAATTGCCATTTTTGGTGTAGGCATGATCTTCCCTTGGGGGTTGTTGCAATTGGGCTGGGCGCACTTAGCGGTAAACCCATCGGGTTTGCAAATTTGTGTGGAAATTTTAGCGCTGGTGATTTGGAATGAAATTCATTTTTATGCCAATCATTGGTTGCTGCACACCCCGTGGTTGCGCCGTTTTCATATGCCGCATCACCGCTCGGTGGTGACTTCGCCTTGGTCAACCTATGCGTTTCACCCGGTAGAGGCCATGATGTTGGGCAATGTTATTTTGTTGCCTATGCTGGCCCACGACTTTAGTGTTTATGCGCTATTTTCTGTGCCCCTGTTCAGTTTGCTGTTCAATAGTATTGGGCATGCCAATTACGATTGGAAAAAAACCGGCATGAGTGCTTGGCACACTGCCAGTCGCCGTCATCACCTGCACCATGCCTGCTTCTCGGGAAATTTTGGTTTTATGTTTCCCTTCATGGATCAGCTGTGCAAAACCACATTGCCCTTGGACGCAGCCGATAAACAAATTAAGCGCTGGCGCGAGCGCGAACAATAATGCGCAACTGGCGTGATGGGCAGAGCCTTGGCTATTTGTTGCTCCTACCTTTATTGGTGTTTTGGCAGTGGCAACAGGGCTTCAGTTGGCCGCTCTATTTACTCGAATTGTTTTTGACCCTGGGGGTAGGAGTGATTCACCATAATCACACGCACCTGCGCATTTGGCGCTGGCGCTGGTTGAATCGCCTTACAGATTTATGGATTTCGCTGCTGCAGGGGCACCCTAGCTTTGTGTTTTATCCTGCGCATATTGCCAACCATCACCGCTATAAGCATGGAGCAAAAGATGCGGCGCGCACCTACAGATTTAATGCACCGGGCGCGCGTGGTGACAGCAATAATCTCGTGGGTTATTTGCTGCACCCAGTGCAGGCGGGAGTGGTGTTGTATCCCTTAATTTTCGCCTGGCTAAAACAGCGCTATAACAAGCAACGCGCCTATTTTTATTTTTGCTTGTTGCAGTATTTTATAGTGCTGGGGGCTTGGTGCTGGCTGGCCTTACTCGATTGGCGCAAGTGGCTAGTGTTGGTGCTTATTCCCCAGCTACACGGATTGCACTGGCTGCTGGCGACCAATTACTTGCAGCATGCCCACGCCGATGGGAGCGGAAACAATTTGAATTTTGCGCGCAACTTTTATGGGTTGGTAAACCCTCTACTTTTTAATATTGGGTTGCATACCGCGCATCATTTCCACCCGCGCGCGCACTGGTCGCAACTTGCGGTGTTGGATGAACACTATAAGCCGCGCGTTGCCCCTCAGCTTATTGAGCGCGGCTTAGTGCGCTATATGTTGCGCACCTATGTTTTAGCGCTGGTGCATCCGCGCTGGCGCAGTCAAAGCCTTCACGTTAATCATCATTTAGCTAACAGCTGCCGCATGCACGATAGCCACAGCTTACCCAAAAGGAATACCTAATGCCTACTCGTTACACATCGGTTTATTTACAGTCTACCGGCTACCATTTGCCCGGTGCGCCCGTTAGCAATGAGGCTATGGATGCCTATGTTGCGCCGATTAATCGCATTTCATTGCGTATCAAACAAAAAATTCTCGCTGAGAATGGCATTAGGCAGCGCCACTACGCGATTGATGGTGAAGGTAATACTCTAATGTCGCACGCACAGCTTGCGGCTACCGCGATTCGCCAGTGTTTAACCCAGGCTAGGGTGTCATTGGATGATGTGGGTTTGTTGACCATGGGCTCTACCGGTAGCGATGCATTAATCCCTGGCTTTGCCGCTATGGTGCAGGGTGAGCTGGGTGCGCCGCCGATGGAAACTCTCTCCAGTTTAGGTGTATGCGCATCGGGTATTGCTGCGCTAAATTATGCAGCCCAATCAATTGAGCTGGGTGCACACCAGCAGGCCGTGGTTGCTGCGGCAGAAATGCCCTCGCGTATTTTTAAAAAAAGCCGCTTCGCACCGCGCGGTTACAAAAGTGATTTTGATGCACACTTTTTGCGTTGGATGCTCTCCGATGGCGCCGGTGCACTATTGCTAACGAATAAGCCTAATGCTTGTTCGCAGGCAAAAAATAATATTCGTTTGAAGCTAAACTGGGTTCACCAAAAAAGCTTTGCGGGTGATTACCCTGTGTGTATGCAATTGGGCTTGACGGAGGATCGCAGCAAATCCTTTTTGGATTTCCCCTCATCGAGCGAAGCGGAGGCCGAGGGTGCCTTGGCACTGCGGCAGGATATTCGTTTACTGCCACATTTGTTTGATGTCAGCATTCACGAATACGTAAAGTTGGTGGCCGATGGCTGGGTGCACTCCAACGAGGTAGATCACTTTCTTTGCCATTATTCCTCCAATCGATTTATTCCGGTGGTGGAGGAATTGTTGGCCAAAGCGGGTTTGTCGATTCCGCGCGAGCGCTGGTATAGCAATTTAACCACGCGCGGCAATACCGGTTCTGCGTCTATTTTTATTATGCTGGCTGAATTTCTGGAAACCCGCGAGCTTAAACCGGGCGAAAAAATATTGTGCTTTATACCTGAGTCGGGGCGCATGACCGCCGCTTATATGTTGCTAGAGGTTGAAGCTGCTGATGCGCCTGTTCAAAAAGCAGTTGCTTCATCAATCGCCCAGTCAATCCCGCCATCAATTGCCCATTCGGTCGAGTTGGCACCCACGGCAGCTGTAAATGAATTGGCGATAATTCCGCCCCATGATCCTGCGTCTGCGCCTATTCATTTGCAGGAATTACTGCAGTCGCTCGCGGGGCTATGGCATGAGTATCGCTCGCAGGTTTGGCGCAGCCCCGTCATCCATAAATTAGTGGGCAATCAGTTCTCTGTTGAAGACTATCGCAATTGGACGGCCCAGTGGGTGCCGCAGGTGCGCGAAGGCAGCAAGTGGATGCGTGAGGCGGTTGCATCTCTGACCGATGAATTTTCGGCGCTGGCAGATTTAATTTCCATCCATGCGGGCGAAGAGCAAAATGATTTTAAAATTTTGTATGACGACTACCTTGCTGCGGGCGGCACTGCTGCACTTGACAGCCTAAAGCGAAACCCAGGCGGCGAAGCCTTAAATAGCTATTTACATGCGCTGGCGGCGACCAAAAATCCAGTGGGGTTATTGGGCGCTATTTATATTATTGAAGGAACCGGTCAGCGGATTGTGCCTGCGCTGTTGCCGCTCTTGCGTAAACAAGTAGACCTGCCCGCAAGCGCCTTTCGATTTTTAGAATATCACGGTGCGAATGACGAGCATCACCTTGCGCGCTGGCTAACGGCGGTGGAGCTGGTGTTGCTGGCGAACCCGCAAGCGGCAGCCGCTATGCTGACAACGGCTAAGCGTACGGCGCAATTATATTTGATGCAGTTTGAACATATTTTGGAGTTATAGAAAATGGATAATCCCCCGAAGTTTTTGGCGAAAGAGTTTGATGCGCGCGACCCAAGCCCTTGGTTGGCGCTTTATTTAGATCAAAGCACACCACTGCCTGATCATGTAAAAAAAGCCTGGCTAGCCGACTCGGAAGCACCATCGCGTCAGTTTCTATTGCCCTTTGTGCGTCCGCTTGCGCGCACGCTGATTGTATTAATTCAGATTGTTAAAGTGGTGGTGCCGCGCAATTGGGCGGCGTCCAAACTGCTGCATTGGATTCTCGCGACCGGCTTAAAATATTTTGTGCGCCCCGAGGCCAACTGGTTGGTACTGCGCCATTTTCATATGGGTGCGCAGATTCTGGAATTTATTGCGGCGAATGCACCGGTGGCGGTGGAGACTGCGCCACTCAAACCGATGAATCTGGATGACTTAAAAGATGAGTTGTTTTTAAAGCACGATTTAAATTTGTTTAACTTTGTGATTCGTTTGGGCAAGGCATTGCGCGCTGCCGATAAAAAACTGGTGCCGGTTGCACAGCCTGACTTCAGTATGATCACGGAACCGGAGCTAAAACTAGAATGCATGCCGCGCGGAAAATTAAACGGCATCGATTTGCAAACTGCGATTGAAATGTTTACCCCGACCTACCAATTATTTTTAACCGACAATGATTTTTGGCGCGCATCCAACTCGCTACAACTAGATGAAACCATCGGTATCTATGTCGCCACTATTTTAAATTCGCCGCAACATATGGTGTTAGTTAATAACAAGCATCCCCTCGTGCCTATGAGTACGTTGCGGGCCGGTAATCGCTTGGTGTTGCACGGACTGTCGACAGAAATGTTACATGCGCTTTTGATGGAGTTGAAAAGCCAGCAAAATTAAGTCATTAATTTGGAGAATTGATGTGCAGGTATGGGCTTACTAAATAAATAGCCCTGTAATATGTCGCAGTTGAGGTCTGCGAGTAGTTGCTGTTGTGCTTCTAGTTCAACACCTTCTGCAACCACCTTCAAGTTAAGCTGTTTGCCGAGCGCGAGAATCATTCCGGCTATAGCTTGATCATCATGAGAAGTATGAATGTTACGCACAAAGGCTATGTCAATTTTTAGCGTGTCTATTGGGAAGCGTTTTAAATAACTCAAGGATGAATAGCCTGTACCAAAATCATCTATAGCGAGAGTTACGCCGATATCTTTCAATGCCATCATAATTGTGATGACACTTTCTGGGTCTCTCGCCGCTACGGCTTCGGTTACTTCTAGCTCAATCATAGCGGGCGGAACCTGGAATTTATCCAGCGCGTTTTTTACTTGCGCACTAAATGCACTGTCTTGAAATTGTTGTGCAGAAATATTCACTGCAATCGGCAGCGAAATACTATGCGAATCTTTCCATTCGCGCCATTGCCTGCAGGCCTCTAGTAAAATCCAGTTGCCAATCGGAACAATCAACCCGCTTTCTTCTGCCACTGGAATGAAGTGTGCGGGCGATACTAGGGTGTCTTTATTGCGCCAGCGGATTAAAGCTTCACTACTGATGATTCTTAAGGTTTTTGTGTCTACCTTAGGTTGGTAGTGCAATTCGAACTTGTTTTCTTGTAAGGCGTTCCGCAATGCGCTTTCAGTGGAGAGCCAGTATTCATTCTCGGCGGTCATTCGCGCTTCAAACCAATGTATGTTGCCACTGATATTCTTGGCATTTATGGCCGCGAAGGCATTGCGTAATAAGCTGGTGGCTGTTTCGTTTGTGGGGGAGAATTCTGCGATACCAATACTCACGTCGCCGCGTAAATGACGTTCGTCAATGCTCATTATTTGTGTTGAGGTTTGTACTAGGTCTTCAGCAATTTTTTGAGTGGATTGGTGGGTGGTTTCAGGCGAATCTTGCTCGGCCTGTACGATGATCGCAAAGCTATCGGAGGTTACTCGATAGGTTTTATGTGTAGTATCAGCATGCTGTGTGGTGATGCGGCGCGCAACTAAGTTTAGTAGTTTATCTGCAATGATATGACCGTAGGTACTGGCGATAACATTAAGGCGATTGACGTGTATAACCAACAGCGCGCCTTGAGTCGCTGTTGTTAATAATTGCTCTATGTCTTTTTCAAGCAGTAAGCGATTGGGTAAGCCAGTGGCGCCGTCAAAAAAAGCTCGGCGATAAAGTTCATCTTGATCCTTCATTCGTCCGTAGAGAACAAATAAGACAAATGTAGATGTAATCATTACTGCCAGGCTGAAACCTAACTGTAATTGGGTTAAGTGACGTACTTGCTCTAAAGCTGTAATACCGCTGTTTTGTGCGGTGCTATTGATTTTGTCACTCCACTCATTGAGCAATACTGAAATGTCGTTAATTTTCAATTGCGCATTGGCGAGATGTTCGCGCAGTAAGTCCCAGTCTCGGTTATTGCTTTTTTTCATCTCTATATCAAACAGTTTTGCCGTTTGCGAAAAATTATTAACGAGGTCTACAAACTTTTGGCTGTCATCTGAATTCAGCCCTAAATTTTTGAGCGCGTGTAAATGCGCGCTGACCTTGTCATTGAGATGCTTGTCTTGGGGGCGCCAAATATCCTCATCGAGGGTCGCGTAGTAAAGGTAGAGTGCCACAACACGCTGCCCCATGGCAGTTTGCAGCTTATTGATTTCGCGAAGCTCGGGGATGCGGTAATCCGTCAAATTTGCGGCTTGATGCTTGAGTGTTTTACCTGCATTGAGCGTCAATCCGATAACCATTAAAGTTGATATGAGCACTGCGGCAAAAATCCCTAACAGTATTTTAAGTCGGTGTTTGTTGTTTGACCTAAGTGAGTATTGCACAGCGAATTCCAGTGGATGTAGTTTGAATCTCAACTATAGACGAGTTTATTGGGTGAGTGTTTTTAGGGATGTAGAGAATGGTTTTTATTAGAGAGGAGGGCATAGCAGTGCGCTATTTGTTGTTTAGGTTGATTGGGGTGTGGCGCTAGCGCTTTGCCAGTTGCTCCCAAAACGCACTCAGTATCGGGCTTTTTAAACGCTTTTCCATTACGCAGATTCCCATGTCGTAAGGCCCGAGATCAGGCTGCAAGCGGAATAGCTCTACCTTGTCAGCAAGCGGGCTGTTGTCTACCACTATCTTGGGGGCAACGCCCACCCCAAATCCCAAGCTCACCATGCTCACTATCGCCTCATTACCTTTTACTTCGGCATAGATGTTGGGCTTTATCTCTTGGGCTTTAAACCATTGGTCGAGACGTTCGCGCGCTATGCCTTCTTCGGGAATGATTACGGGGATTTCATCCCAGCTCGCCATGCTCCAGTCGGGCGCGGGTTTGGCGCTTATAAAGAGCAGCGGGGAGCGGGTGATGGGCTTGAAGCTGAGGCCTGTTGGCAGTTGTTCGGGTTGGGTGGCAATGGCGATATCTTCGTGCCCCGCAAGCACTCGCGCTATGGATTGGGCCGGGTCGCCGGTGTGGAGTTTGATGGCGATGCCCGGGTGCTTAACGCGAAACTCGGTGAGGATGTCATATAAGAAGCTGTAGCTGGCGGTGACCGAGCAGTAGATGCTGAGCTGGCCGTGGAGTTGATCGGCCTGCGCGAGCAGTGATTCTTGGTAGGTTTCCCACTGTTGTAATACTTCTTTCGCAAAGCTGAGGTAGTTTTGCCCCTCAAAGGTGAGTGCGACTGAGCGATTGTCGCGCTCAAATAAGCTTACGCCTAGATCCTCCTCTAGCTGTTTAATGTTGCGACTGAGGGTGGATGGGCTGACATGGCAGCTGGCGGCGGCGCGCCCAAAGTGCAGGCCATTCGCTAGTGCGCAAAAGAGCTTTAGTTTGGTGATGTCCAAGGAGGTGGCTCGTTAGGATTAGTTCGTTGTTTAGTTTATTGCATAAAGTGCAACATTAAAATGCGAATATATCATTTTACGTCATGTGGGTTTTTCCTTAAACTGCGCACCTGTTTTTCATTCGGGTCAATTGATCCTATTTCTATTGCTCATTTCAGGAGTCTGCCATGCACGTTTATTACGATAAAGATGCTGATCTTTCTATCATCCAAGGCAAAAAAGTAGCCATTATTGGTTACGGTTCACAGGGTCACGCTCACGCATGCAACCTGAAAGACTCAGGTGTTGATGTTGTTGTTGGTCTGCGTAAAGGTTCTGCCACTGTTAAGAAAGCTGAAGCTCACGGTCTGAAAGTGACTGATGTTGCTACTGCGGTTGCTTCTGCTGACGTTGTTATGATTCTGACTCCAGATGAATTTCAGTCAAAATTGTACGCTGATGAAATCGAGCCAAACATTAAGCAAGGCGCTACCTTGGCGTTTGCTCACGGCTTTGCGATTCACTACAACCAAGTTGTTCCGCGCAAAGACTTGGACGTAATCATGGTTGCTCCAAAAGCACCAGGCCACACCGTTCGTTCTGAGTTTGTTCGCGGCGGCGGCGTTCCTGATTTGATCGCTATCTACCAGGATGCTTCTGGTAAGGCGAAAGACACTGCACTGGCTTATGCGTCAGGCGTAGGTGGCGGTCGTACCGGTATTATCGAAACTACTTTTAAAGACGAAACTGAAACCGACTTGTTCGGCGAGCAAGCTGTGTTGTGCGGCGGTGCGGTTGAATTGGTAAAAATGGGTTACGAAACTTTGGTTGAAGCCGGCTACGAGCCAGAAATGGCTTATTTTGAATGCTTGCACGAGCTTAAACTCATTGTGGATCTGATGTTCGAAGGCGGTATCGCCAACATGAACTACTCAATCTCTAACAATGCTGAGTACGGCGAGTATGTAACTGGCCCTAAAGTAATCAACGAAGAGTCGCGTAAAGCGATGCGTCAAGCCTTGAAAGACATTCAGTCTGGCGAATACGCTAAGAAGTTCATCCTTGAAGGTGCTACTAACTACTCATCAATGACTGCTGCGCGTCGTAATAACGCTGCACACGGTATTGAAGTTGTGGGTAATAAGTTGCGTTCAATGATGCCTTGGATTCAAGCTAACAAAATCGTTGACCAAGCCAAGAACTAATTGGTTCTTGTTGATGGGTAAAACGCGGCTTAGGCCGCGTTTTTTTTTGCAAAAGTGTACAATGCCAGCCCCGCAAATAATTCGAGAGTGCCATGAGTCATATCGATAACGAAGAATCTAAGCAAGATGCCTGTGATCATGAGGGCCCTTTACCTTTCGGCGACTTAGTGGAGGAAGTGTCTGAAGATGGTAAGAAAGTACGCCATAGAGGTGTTTATTTGCTGCCCAATCTTTTTACCACGGGCGCGCTCTTCTGTGGCTTTTACGCCATAGTGGCCGGTATGCACGGTAACTTTTCCCAGGCAGCGGTTGCGATTTTTGGCGCTATGTTTCTGGATGGGATGGATGGGCGCGTGGCGCGCATGACGAATACCCAGAGTGCTTTTGGCGAGCAGTATGACAGCTTGGCTGATATGGTCTCTTTTGGTGTGGCCCCGGCCTTGGTGGTGTTTAGCTGGGCGTTGCATGATATAGGTCGCTGGGGTTGGGCGGCTGCCTTTATATATACAGCTTGCGCAGCTTTGCGTTTGGCTCGCTTTAATACGCAAATTGGTACGGTTGATAAAAAGTATTTCATAGGCCTAGCGAGCCCTGCGGCAGCGGCGGTCGTTGCGGCGCTAGTTTGGGTGTGGTTTAACACTAAGCCTGAAGGTGGTTGGGCTGCTTTGGTGGCGGCATGCACTGCCTTTACTGGATTGTTGATGGTTTCAAATTTTCGCTACACCAGCTTCAAAAGTTTAGATTTTCGTGGCCGGGTTCCTTTTGCTTTTATGTTGCTGGTGGTTCTGGTGTTTGCTTCTCTTATTATTTATCAGGAGCAGGGTGTCTTGGCTATAGCGGTTGTTTATGCGTTATCGGCACCGATGATTTGGTTGTGGCGGTTTCTGTGTATTAGGTTTAAGCGGGTGCGTGGCGCCTCAAAATCAGATGAAATTGGCGACAAATAGACCTGTTTGTTGTCGCATTGTTCGTGCTGTGTGTTGTTTGTTCGCGCTAGGGAAATAAGTTAATAAAAAGCTTGCTAGAAGGAGGGTGTGGCCCTATAGTTCGCGCCCTCGCCGAGCAGGTGGATCGAAAGATCTGGGTTTGGTGAGAAAGCTGTAAAAACTGAATGAAATTAAGTGTTTACAGTCAGAAAAAAATGCGTATAATGCGCGCCTCGCCTAAGGGTGAGGGGTGAATCAGAAGAGAAAGATAGCTGCGGTTATCGGCCTACAATGACTCACTGGCAAGCCGAAAAGAATCGAAGATTCTGCTTGCCAAGGGGAAGGAATGCTGTAGAATGCGCCTCCCACGGTTCGAGCCAAGCGCTCACCGGTTCTTTAACAGCTAGATCAAGCAATGCGTGTGGGCACTTGCGGAGGTGATTGGTGAGAACCAATTATCAGATGTAGTGCTCGCAAACAAACAGTAATGTAAATTTGAGAGTCAGCATCTGAGCAAAGTTTTAGTTGTCTAATAGGTTCGCCTAGAAGATAACAAATGATTTTAAACTGAAGAGTTTGATCATGGCTCAGATTGAACGCTGGCGGCAGGCCTAACACATGCAAGTCGAGCGCGAAAGGTTTTCGGACTGAGTAAAGCGGCGGACGGGTGAGTAACGCGTGGGAATCTGCCCAGTAGTGGGGGACAACAGTCGGAAACGACTGCTAATACCGCATACGCCCTACGGGGGAAAGGGGGGGATCTTCGGACCTCTCGCTATTGGATGAGCCCGCGTCGGATTAGCTAGTTGGTGGGGTAAAGGCCTACCAAGGCTACGATCCGTAACTGGTCTGAGAGGATGATCAGTCACACTGGAACTGAGACACGGTCCAGACTCCTACGGGAGGCAGCAGTGGGGAATATTGGACAATGGGCGCAAGCCTGATCCAGCCATGCCGCGTGTGTGAAGAAGGCCTTAGGGTTGTAAAGCACTTTCAGTGGGGAGAAAGGTGGTTCACTTAATACGTGAATCAATTGATGTTACCCACAGAAGAAGCACCGGCTAACTTCGTGCCAGCAGCCGCGGTAATACGAGGGGTGCAAGCGTTAATCGGAATTACTGGGCGTAAAGCGTACGTAGGTGGTTTGTTAAGCTAGCTGTGAAATCCCCGGGCTCAACCTGGGAATTGCAGTTAGAACTGGCAAGCTAGAGTAGGGTAGAGGGGTGTGGAATTCCAGGTGTAGCGGTGAAATGCGTAGATATCTGGAGGAACATCAGTGGCGAAGGCGACACCCTGGACTCATACTGACACTGAGGTACGAAAGCGTGGGGAGCAAACAGGATTAGATACCCTGGTAGTCCACGCCGTAAACGATGTCTACTAGCCGTTGGGAGCCTTGAGCTCTTAGTGGCGCAGCTAACGCACTAAGTAGACCGCCTGGGGAGTACGGTCGCAAGATTAAAACTCAAATGAATTGACGGGGGCCCGCACAAGCGGTGGAGCATGTGGTTTAATTCGACGCAACGCGAAGAACCTTACCAGGTCTTGACATCTAGAGAACTTTCCAGAGATGGATTGGTGCCTTCGGGAACTCTAAGACAGGTGCTGCATGGCTGTCGTCAGCTCGTGTCGTGAGATGTTGGGTTAAGTCCCGTAACGAGCGCAACCCTTGCCCTTAGTTGCCAGCGAGTAATGTCGGGAACTCTAAGGGGACTGCCGGTGACAAACCGGAGGAAGGTGGGGATGACGTCAAGTCATCATGGCCCTTACGACCTGGGCTACACACGTGCTACAATGGGGCGTACAAAGGGTTGCCAAGCCGCGAGGTGGAGCTAATCCCATAAAACGTCTCGTAGTCCGGATTGGAGTCTGCAACTCGACTCCATGAAGTCGGAATCGCTAGTAATCGTAAATCAGAACGTTACGGTGAATACGTTCCCGGGCCTTGTACACACCGCCCGTCACACCATGGGAGTGGGTTGCACCAGAAGTAGCTAGTCTAACCGCAAGGGGGACGGTTACCACGGTGTGATTCATGACTGGGGTGAAGTCGTAACAAGGTAGCCCTAGGGGAACCTGGGGCTGGATCACCTCCTTAAACGATTCGCCAACATCTCTGTAAGTGCTCACACGCATTGCTTGATCAACTGGAATAGCAGTGAAAACATCTGCAAGCTACAAGCCATAAGCTACAAGCGGAGCTCAAGCAACCTTGAGGCTAAACTTGTCGCTTACTGATTATAGGCCTGTAGCTCAGCTGGTTAGAGCGCACCCCTGATAAGGGTGAGGTCGGCAGTTCAAGTCTGCCCAGGCCTACCAATCTCTACAAACACGGGGTTATAGCTCAGCTGGGAGAGCGCCTGCCTTGCACGCAGGAGGTCTGCGGTTCGATCCCGCATAGCTCCACCAATTTCACTGTTATTTAGAAGAAGTCAGTCAACTGATTTTTTTCTTTTTTTGGACTCTTTGGTCCGCACTTCGAAAGAAGAATGCACTAAAGGTCTGAGGCAAAAAAAGAAAAGAAAGAACTTAGTTGACTGGTTTTTACGCCAGATGCTCTTTAACAAGGTGGAATGTAAAGTTAATAATTGCTGATTTATGGATGTCTTGTGTATCTCTACACAAAAGTCCGGCGAATCATACTCATGAGATTTATTCTTTTATCGGGGATAAATCGAACTAAGTGTTAATCGTAAAGCAGTCGCTTGTGTTATATGGTCAAGCGACTAAGCGCACACGGTGGATGCCTAGGCAGTTGGAGGCGATGAAGGACGTAGGAGCCTGCGAAAAGGTTAGGGGAGCTGGCAAACACGCTTTGATCCTAACATGTCCGAATGGGGAAACCCACTTACCGTAAGGTAGGTATCGCATAGTGAATACATAGCTATGCGAAGCGAACCCGGGGAACTGAAACATCTAAGTACCCGGAGGAAAAGAAATCAACCGAGATTCCCTTAGTAGCGGCGAGCGAAAGGGGAGCAGCCCTTAAGCTTATTTGGTTTTAGTGGAACGCTCTGGAAAGTGCGGCGATACAGGGTGATAGCCCCGTACACGAAAAGGCCTTATAAGTGAAATCGAGTAGGACGGGACACGTGATATCCTGTTTGAACATGGGGGGACCATCCTCCAAGGCTAAATACTCCCAACTGACCGATAGTGAACCAGTACCGTGAGGGAAAGGCGAAAAGAACCCCTGTGAGGGGAGTGAAATAGATCCTGAAACCGTGTGCGTACAAGCAGTAGGAGCAGACTTGTTCTGTGACTGCGTACCTTTTGTATAATGGGTCAGCGACTTATTGTCAGTGGCAAGGTTAACCGTATAGGGGAGCCGTAGCGAAAGCGAGTCTTAATAGGGCGTCTAGTCGCTGGCAATAGACCCGAAACCCGGCGATCTATCCATGGGCAGGATGAAGGTTAGGTAACACTGACTGGAGGTCCGAACCCACTAATGTTGAAAAATTAGGGGATGACTTGTGGATAGGGGTGAAAGGCTAATCAAGCCGGGAGATAGCTGGTTCTCCCCGAAAACTATTTAGGTAGTGCGTCATGTCTCACCCGCGGGGGTAGAGCACTGTTTGGGCTAGGGGGTCATCCCGACTTACCAACCCCATGCAAACTACGAATACCGCGGAGTGCAATCATGGCAGACAGACAGCGGGTGCTAACGTCCGTTGTCAAGAGGGCAACAACCCAGACCGCCAGCTAAGGTCCCAAATGCTAGTTAAGTGGGAAACGATGTGGGAAGGCTTAGACAGCTAGGAGGTTGGCTTAGAAGCAGCCACCCTTTAAAGAAAGCGTAATAGCTCACTAGTCGAGTCGGCCTGCGCGGAAGATGTAACGGGGCTAAAACTAGCAACCGAAGCTGCGGATGCACTTTGTGCATGGTAGGGGAGCGTTCTGTAAGCCGTTGAAGGTGAGTTGAGAAGCTTGCTGGAGGTATCAGAAGTGCGAATGCTGACATGAGTAACGATAAGGGGAGTGAAAAACTCCCCCGCCGGAAGATCAAGGTTTCCTGTCCAACGTTAATCGGGACAGGGTTAGTCGGCCCCTAAGGCGAGGCGGAAACGCGTAGTCGATGGAAAACAGGTTAATATTCCTGTACCGCTTTTTACTGCGATGGGGGGACGGAGAAGGCTAGAGCAGCACGGCGTTGGTTGTCCGTGTTTAAGGTCGTAGGCTGGGTGCTTAGGTAAATCCGGGCGCCTAAGGCTGAGAACTGATGACGAGTGTTCCTCGGAACATGAAGTGCTTGATGCCATGCTTCCAAGAAAAGCCTCTAAGCTTCAGGTAAAAAGAGACCGTACTCCAAACCGACACAGGTGATCAGGTAGAGAATACCAAGGCGCTTGAGAGAACTCGGGTGAAGGAACTAGGCAAAATGGCACCGTAACTTCGGGAGAAGGTGCACCGCCTTTGGTGATGGGATTTACTCCCTAAGCTGAGGGCGGTCGAAGATACCAGGCCCCTGCAACTGTTTATTAAAAACACAGCACTCTGCAAACACGTAAGTGGACGTATAGGGTGTGACGCCTGCCCGGTGCCGGAAGGTTAATTGATGGGGTTAGCGTAAGCGAAGCTCTTGATCGAAGCCCCGGTAAACGGCGGCCGTAACTATAACGGTCCTAAGGTAGCGAAATTCCTTGTCGGGTAAGTTCCGACCTGCACGAATGGCGTAATGATGGGGGCGCTGTCTCCACCCGAGACTCAGTGAAATTGAAATCGCGGTTAAGATGCCGTGTACCCGCGGCTAGACGGAAAGACCCCGTGAACCTTTACTATAGCTTTGCACTGAACTTTGAATCTATCTGTGTAGGATAGGTGGGAGGCTTTGAAGTCATGACGCTAGTCTTGATGGAGCCGTCCTTGAAATACCACCCTGGTATATTTGAGGTTCTAACGCCGGCCCCTTATCGGGGTTGCGGACAGTGTATGGTGGGTAGTTTGACTGGGGCGGTCTCCTCCCAAAGAGTAACGGAGGAGCACGAAGGTGTGCTAATCATGGTCGGAAATCATGAGGTTAGTGTAAAGGCAAAAGCACGCTTGACTGCGAGACAGACATGTCGAGCAGGTACGAAAGTAGGTCTTAGTGATCCGGTGGTTCTGTATGGAAGGGCCATCGCTCAACGGATAAAAGGTACTCCGGGGATAACAGGCTGATACCGCCCAAGAGTTCACATCGACGGCGGTGTTTGGCACCTCGATGTCGGCTCATCACATCCTGGGGCTGAAGCCGGTCCCAAGGGTATGGCTGTTCGCCATTTAAAGTGGTACGCGAGCTGGGTTTAGAACGTCGTGAGACAGTTCGGTCCCTATCTGCCGTGGGCGTTGGAGATTTGAGAAGAGTTGTTCCTAGTACGAGAGGACCGGAATGAACGAACCTCTGGTGTTCGGGTTGTCATGCCAATGGCACTGCCCGGTAGCTATGTTCGGACGGGATAACCGCTGAAAGCATCTAAGCGGGAAGCCTCCTTCAAGATGAGATCTCCCTGGGACTTTAAGTCCCCTAAAGAGCCGTTGAAGACTACGACGTTGATAGGTTGGGTGTGGAAGCGCAGCGATGCGTTGAGCTAACCAATACTAATTGCTCGTGCGGCTTGACCATATAACAGAATCGACTGTTTACGGTTAAAGGTTTGCCGGACTTTGTGTCCAGATAACACAGGCATTCATACAGCAAGTACCACCCATATTAACTTTACATGCCACCACCCTATTTGTGTCAATCGAGGCCGATGTTCATACAACATCCTAAGACCTCCGAACACATACAGAATTGCTTGACGACCATAGCGAGTTGGAACCACCTGATCCCATACCGAACTCAGAAGTGAAACGACTTAGCGCCGATGGTAGTGTGGGGTTTCCCCATGTGAGAGTAGGTCATCGTCAAGCTCTTAAACTCTAAAGCCCCATCAGCGACTGCTGGTGGGGCTTTTCTATTAGTGTAACCCTATGATTTTGATCAAGGGTGGCAGCAAAAAGAATCGAAGATTCTGCTTGCCAAGGGGAAGGAATGCTGTAGAATGCGCCTCCCACGGTTCGAGCCAAGCGCTCACCGGTTCTTTAACAGCTAGATCAAGCAATGCGTGTGGGCACTTGCGGAGGTGATTGGTGAGAACCAATTATCAGATGTAGTGCTCGCAAACAAACAGTAATGTAAATTTGAGAGTCAGCATCTGAGCAAAGTTTTAGTTGTCTAATAGGTTCGCCTAGAAGATAACAAATGATTTTAAACTGAAGAGTTTGATCATGGCTCAGATTGAACGCTGGCGGCAGGCCTAACACATGCAAGTCGAGCGCGAAAGGTTTTCGGACTGAGTAAAGCGGCGGACGGGTGAGTAACGCGTGGGAATCTGCCCAGTAGTGGGGGACAACAGTCGGAAACGACTGCTAATACCGCATACGCCCTACGGGGGAAAGGGGGGGATCTTCGGACCTCTCGCTATTGGATGAGCCCGCGTCGGATTAGCTAGTTGGTGGGGTAAAGGCCTACCAAGGCTACGATCCGTAACTGGTCTGAGAGGATGATCAGTCACACTGGAACTGAGACACGGTCCAGACTCCTACGGGAGGCAGCAGTGGGGAATATTGGACAATGGGCGCAAGCCTGATCCAGCCATGCCGCGTGTGTGAAGAAGGCCTTAGGGTTGTAAAGCACTTTCAGTGGGGAGAAAGGTGGTTCACTTAATACGTGAATCAATTGATGTTACCCACAGAAGAAGCACCGGCTAACTTCGTGCCAGCAGCCGCGGTAATACGAGGGGTGCAAGCGTTAATCGGAATTACTGGGCGTAAAGCGTACGTAGGTGGTTTGTTAAGCTAGCTGTGAAATCCCCGGGCTCAACCTGGGAATTGCAGTTAGAACTGGCAAGCTAGAGTAGGGTAGAGGGGTGTGGAATTCCAGGTGTAGCGGTGAAATGCGTAGATATCTGGAGGAACATCAGTGGCGAAGGCGACACCCTGGACTCATACTGACACTGAGGTACGAAAGCGTGGGGAGCAAACAGGATTAGATACCCTGGTAGTCCACGCCGTAAACGATGTCTACTAGCCGTTGGGAGCCTTGAGCTCTTAGTGGCGCAGCTAACGCACTAAGTAGACCGCCTGGGGAGTACGGTCGCAAGATTAAAACTCAAATGAATTGACGGGGGCCCGCACAAGCGGTGGAGCATGTGGTTTAATTCGACGCAACGCGAAGAACCTTACCAGGTCTTGACATCTAGAGAACTTTCCAGAGATGGATTGGTGCCTTCGGGAACTCTAAGACAGGTGCTGCATGGCTGTCGTCAGCTCGTGTCGTGAGATGTTGGGTTAAGTCCCGTAACGAGCGCAACCCTTGCCCTTAGTTGCCAGCGAGTAATGTCGGGAACTCTAAGGGGACTGCCGGTGACAAACCGGAGGAAGGTGGGGATGACGTCAAGTCATCATGGCCCTTACGACCTGGGCTACACACGTGCTACAATGGGGCGTACAAAGGGTTGCCAAGCCGCGAGGTGGAGCTAATCCCATAAAACGTCTCGTAGTCCGGATTGGAGTCTGCAACTCGACTCCATGAAGTCGGAATCGCTAGTAATCGTAAATCAGAACGTTACGGTGAATACGTTCCCGGGCCTTGTACACACCGCCCGTCACACCATGGGAGTGGGTTGCACCAGAAGTAGCTAGTCTAACCGCAAGGGGGACGGTTACCACGGTGTGATTCATGACTGGGGTGAAGTCGTAACAAGGTAGCCCTAGGGGAACCTGGGGCTGGATCACCTCCTTAAACGATTCGCCAACATCTCTGTAAGTGCTCACACGCATTGCTTGATCAACTGGAATAGCAGTGAAAACATCTGCAAGCTACAAGCCATAAGCTACAAGCGGAGCTCAAGCAACCTTGAGGCTAAACTTGTCGCTTACTGATTATAGGCCTGTAGCTCAGCTGGTTAGAGCGCACCCCTGATAAGGGTGAGGTCGGCAGTTCAAGTCTGCCCAGGCCTACCAATCTCTACAAACACGGGGTTATAGCTCAGCTGGGAGAGCGCCTGCCTTGCACGCAGGAGGTCTGCGGTTCGATCCCGCATAGCTCCACCAATTTCACTGTTATTTAGAAGAAGTCAGTCAACTGATTTTTTTCTTTTTTTGGACTCTTTGGTCCGCACTTCGAAAGAAGAATGCACTAAAGGTCTGAGGCAAAAAAAGAAAAGAAAGAACTTAGTTGACTGGTTTTTACGCCAGATGCTCTTTAACAAGGTGGAATGTAAAGTTAATAATTGCTGATTTATGGATGTCTTGTGTATCTCTACACAAAAGTCCGGCGAATCATACTCATGAGATTTATTCTTTTATCGGGGATAAATCGAACTAAGTGTTAATCGTAAAGCAGTCGCTTGTGTTATATGGTCAAGCGACTAAGCGCACACGGTGGATGCCTAGGCAGTTGGAGGCGATGAAGGACGTAGGAGCCTGCGAAAAGGTTAGGGGAGCTGGCAAACACGCTTTGATCCTAACATGTCCGAATGGGGAAACCCACTTACCGTAAGGTAGGTATCGCATAGTGAATACATAGCTATGCGAAGCGAACCCGGGGAACTGAAACATCTAAGTACCCGGAGGAAAAGAAATCAACCGAGATTCCCTTAGTAGCGGCGAGCGAAAGGGGAGCAGCCCTTAAGCTTATTTGGTTTTAGTGGAACGCTCTGGAAAGTGCGGCGATACAGGGTGATAGCCCCGTACACGAAAAGGCCTTATAAGTGAAATCGAGTAGGACGGGACACGTGATATCCTGTTTGAACATGGGGGGACCATCCTCCAAGGCTAAATACTCCCAACTGACCGATAGTGAACCAGTACCGTGAGGGAAAGGCGAAAAGAACCCCTGTGAGGGGAGTGAAATAGATCCTGAAACCGTGTGCGTACAAGCAGTAGGAGCAGACTTGTTCTGTGACTGCGTACCTTTTGTATAATGGGTCAGCGACTTATTGTCAGTGGCAAGGTTAACCGTATAGGGGAGCCGTAGCGAAAGCGAGTCTTAATAGGGCGTCTAGTCGCTGGCAATAGACCCGAAACCCGGCGATCTATCCATGGGCAGGATGAAGGTTAGGTAACACTGACTGGAGGTCCGAACCCACTAATGTTGAAAAATTAGGGGATGACTTGTGGATAGGGGTGAAAGGCTAATCAAGCCGGGAGATAGCTGGTTCTCCCCGAAAACTATTTAGGTAGTGCGTCATGTCTCACCCGCGGGGGTAGAGCACTGTTTGGGCTAGGGGGTCATCCCGACTTACCAACCCCATGCAAACTACGAATACCGCGGAGTGCAATCATGGCAGACAGACAGCGGGTGCTAACGTCCGTTGTCAAGAGGGCAACAACCCAGACCGCCAGCTAAGGTCCCAAATGCTAGTTAAGTGGGAAACGATGTGGGAAGGCTTAGACAGCTAGGAGGTTGGCTTAGAAGCAGCCACCCTTTAAAGAAAGCGTAATAGCTCACTAGTCGAGTCGGCCTGCGCGGAAGATGTAACGGGGCTAAAACTAGCAACCGAAGCTGCGGATGCACTTTGTGCATGGTAGGGGAGCGTTCTGTAAGCCGTTGAAGGTGAGTTGAGAAGCTTGCTGGAGGTATCAGAAGTGCGAATGCTGACATGAGTAACGATAAGGGGAGTGAAAAACTCCCCCGCCGGAAGATCAAGGTTTCCTGTCCAACGTTAATCGGGACAGGGTTAGTCGGCCCCTAAGGCGAGGCGGAAACGCGTAGTCGATGGAAAACAGGTTAATATTCCTGTACCGCTTTTTACTGCGATGGGGGGACGGAGAAGGCTAGAGCAGCACGGCGTTGGTTGTCCGTGTTTAAGGTCGTAGGCTGGGTGCTTAGGTAAATCCGGGCGCCTAAGGCTGAGAACTGATGACGAGTGTTCCTCGGAACATGAAGTGCTTGATGCCATGCTTCCAAGAAAAGCCTCTAAGCTTCAGGTAAAAAGAGACCGTACTCCAAACCGACACAGGTGATCAGGTAGAGAATACCAAGGCGCTTGAGAGAACTCGGGTGAAGGAACTAGGCAAAATGGCACCGTAACTTCGGGAGAAGGTGCACCGCCTTTGGTGATGGGATTTACTCCCTAAGCTGAGGGCGGTCGAAGATACCAGGCCCCTGCAACTGTTTATTAAAAACACAGCACTCTGCAAACACGTAAGTGGACGTATAGGGTGTGACGCCTGCCCGGTGCCGGAAGGTTAATTGATGGGGTTAGCGTAAGCGAAGCTCTTGATCGAAGCCCCGGTAAACGGCGGCCGTAACTATAACGGTCCTAAGGTAGCGAAATTCCTTGTCGGGTAAGTTCCGACCTGCACGAATGGCGTAATGATGGGGGCGCTGTCTCCACCCGAGACTCAGTGAAATTGAAATCGCGGTTAAGATGCCGTGTACCCGCGGCTAGACGGAAAGACCCCGTGAACCTTTACTATAGCTTTGCACTGAACTTTGAATCTATCTGTGTAGGATAGGTGGGAGGCTTTGAAGTCATGACGCTAGTCTTGATGGAGCCGTCCTTGAAATACCACCCTGGTATATTTGAGGTTCTAACGCCGGCCCCTTATCGGGGTTGCGGACAGTGTATGGTGGGTAGTTTGACTGGGGCGGTCTCCTCCCAAAGAGTAACGGAGGAGCACGAAGGTGTGCTAATCATGGTCGGAAATCATGAGGTTAGTGTAAAGGCAAAAGCACGCTTGACTGCGAGACAGACATGTCGAGCAGGTACGAAAGTAGGTCTTAGTGATCCGGTGGTTCTGTATGGAAGGGCCATCGCTCAACGGATAAAAGGTACTCCGGGGATAACAGGCTGATACCGCCCAAGAGTTCACATCGACGGCGGTGTTTGGCACCTCGATGTCGGCTCATCACATCCTGGGGCTGAAGCCGGTCCCAAGGGTATGGCTGTTCGCCATTTAAAGTGGTACGCGAGCTGGGTTTAGAACGTCGTGAGACAGTTCGGTCCCTATCTGCCGTGGGCGTTGGAGATTTGAGAAGAGTTGTTCCTAGTACGAGAGGACCGGAATGAACGAACCTCTGGTGTTCGGGTTGTCATGCCAATGGCACTGCCCGGTAGCTATGTTCGGACGGGATAACCGCTGAAAGCATCTAAGCGGGAAGCCTCCTTCAAGATGAGATCTCCCTGGGACTTTAAGTCCCCTAAAGAGCCGTTGAAGACTACGACGTTGATAGGTTGGGTGTGGAAGCGCAGCGATGCGTTGAGCTAACCAATACTAATTGCTCGTGCGGCTTGACCATATAACAGAATCGACTGTTTACGGTTAAAGGTTTGCCGGACTTTGTGTCCAGATAACACAGGCATTCATACAGCAAGTACCACCCATATTAACTTTACATGCCACCACCCTATTTGTGTCAATCGAGGCCGATGTTCATACAACATCCTAAGACCTCCGAACACATACAGAATTGCTTGACGACCATAGCGAGTTGGAACCACCTGATCCCATACCGAACTCAGAAGTGAAACGACTTAGCGCCGATGGTAGTGTGGGGTTTCCCCATGTGAGAGTAGGTCATCGTCAAGCTCTTAAACTCTAAACGCCCTGCTGGCATCAGCAGGGCGTTTTTTTATGCTCTCAATTTTTCTGCGCTGGATTTTGCGGCGTCAGTCTGCTTAGATGCAGTTCATTTTCTCGGTTTGATGTTCTTATGAATCCTACGGGTACATTATCTATAGATATTTCTGCCATTAGTGCTAACTGGCAGTTATTAAATTCGCGGGTTGCTGGGGCTGTGGTTGGCGCGGTTATTAAGGCTAATGCATATGGTCTTGGAGCTGAAGTCGTTGGTGCTGCCCTTTATGCTGCTGGAGCGCGCGATTTTTTTTTCGCAACGAAAGAAGAGGCTTTAAAATATAAAGCGCTCGGTCTTTTGGGGTGCAAATACTATGTGCTAGGCGGCACTGCAGGCAAGGATAGCGAATTTATTGAGTCGGGTTTAATTCCAGTGCTATTTTCTATGAACGCGGTAAGGGCGTGGGCAAGAGTTTGTCGGAGCCTTGGCGTTGGAGCACCTTCTGCGATAAAAATAAATACAGGTATGACGCGCTTGGGGCTGGAGCTTTCTGAATTTGAAGCCTTGCTTCAGGATATTGATTTATTAAGCGCTATCTCCCCTGAATTGGTATTGAGCCACCTCGCTTGTGCGGAGGAGTCAAATAATCCGTTAAATACGGAGCAATTGATCCGCTTTGAGCGCTGCGTGACTTTAGTGCGGGATATGCATTTGGATGTCCGCTTTAGTTTCGCTAACTCTTCCGGAATATTTCTTGGGCCCAAATGGCATTTTGATTTATTGCGCCCAGGGGCAGCATTATATGGTATCAACCCTACGCCTGGGGCGTCGAATCCTATGTCTGCAGTTATTCGTTTGTCTTTACCAATTATGCAGGTCCGGCGTGTAGCGATGGACACTATTGTTGGTTATGGCGCTGCGGCGACTGTGGCTGCAGGTACAAGATTGGCTGTAGTTGCCGGAGGTTATGCAGATGGCTTGCAATGTACACTTGGGAGGGCGCCGGAGGCGATGATCGCAGGGCAGCGTGTTTATGCTGTAGGGCGTATTTCAATGGATTCTATGGTATTTGATGTTTCGGCGGTAGCCTTAACTGATGGTGAGCTGGTTGGTGCATCGGTCGATGTAATAAACGACGTGTTATCCCTCGAATACTTGATGAAGAAAAATAATACCCTAGGATATGAGGTTCTAACCAGTCTGGGTGGGCGCTTTAAGCGAGTTTATACGGAGGTTGGGGGGCATGACGGACGAGTGTAGTATTTTGGATAATCATTCATTGCTCTCGTTGTTAGAGCTGTTAGCCGACGGTGGATATCACTCTGGCGAGGAGCTAGGAAGGCTTCTTGGTGTTAGTCGTGCAGCCGTATGGAAGCATTTACAGAAATTAGAGCCTTTGGGTATTAGCTTAAGTTCTATTAAGGGGCGAGGTTATTGCATTGAAGGTGGTTTAGATTTAATTAATCCAGACTTGCTTGCTGAGCGGCTCTGCCGACTAGATTCGAGTTTAGAGGTTTCAGTTGCTCCAGTACTTGACTCTACCAATGGATTTCTTTTGCGTCAGCCCGATCCAATAAAGAAAGTAGCTATAGCTGAAATGCAAACTGCGGGGCGGGGTAGGCGAGGCCGGCATTGGATCAGCCCTTTTGCGCAAAATTTATATTTATCTATTGGCTGGGGATTTGAGGGCGGTGTTGCAGCGCTCGAGGGGCTAAGTTTGGCCGTTGGAGTGGCTTTGGTGAAAAGTTTGTCTCGGCTAGGTATAGAGGGGGTGCGGTTGAAGTGGCCCAATGATGTGCTTTATCGCCAGAGAAAGTTGGCAGGAATATTGATCGAAATGACCGGTGATCCTACGGGTTTCTGTCGCGTTGTAATCGGTGTTGGTATTAACGTGGCCATGAAGAGCGAGGCGGCTGACACTATAGACCAGCCTTGGGTTGATTTACAGCAAATGGCCCGCGAGCAAAATGTAAACTTGGGGTCGCGTACGGAATTGGCGGCATGCCTGGTTGAGGAGCTGGTAGTGCTGTTGCAAGACTATTCAAGACTGGGCTTCTCGGCCTATCGTGAAGCATGGCAATCCTTAAATGCTTATTCAGATTTGCCAGTTGTTTTGAAAAGTGCGCAGCATGAAGTGAAGGGTACTTTCCGTGGGGTTAATAGTGTAGGTGCATTAATATTGCAGACTTCTTGTGGTGAGCAGATTTTTCATGGTGGAGAGGTCTCGTTGAGAGGCGCAACATGATTTTAGAAATTGATATGGGTAATACTCGCTTGAAGTGGCGAGTGCGAGATTCTGACCTTATTTGCGCGCGCGGGAATCTGTTGGCCAGCGAAGGTTTAGAGGCATTGACGGATGGGTTGATAGGTTTCGTTGGGCAATTACGGAAGATTTGGGTGGCGAGTGTTGTTTCCAGCTCGGCGCGGCAGGTGTTAAGTCTATGGTGTCGTGAAAATATTGGTTTGGAGGCGGAGTTTGCATCAAGCGAACAGGTGCTTGCAGGGGTTCGCAATGGATATGCTAAGCCTGAGTTGTTGGGGGTTGATCGCTGGTTGGCGCTCGTAGCAGCTTACCAGAGGGTGCGAGGGGCCTGTGTTGTGGTTTCCTGCGGCACTGCAATTACGGTTGATCTAGTTAACGAGAGCGGTCAGCATATGGGGGGGTATATCGCTCCTGGTTTTCGATTGCTGGCTCAATCGCTAAATCAGCAAACCTCTCAGATAGAGGTTTGCTGTAACCTGACCGCATATTTAGGCCCCGGAATTGATACTCAGGCTGCGGTTGATGCTGCTAGTGCGGCAATGGTTAAGGGGGTAATAGCTAATGCGCTTAGGGAAATAAAGGAGCTGGCATCAGAAACTTCAAGCGTTTTGGTGTTGACCGGGGGGGATGCAGAGGTGGTGCAGGTTTTTTTCCCGCAGGCTCTTTTAAGCCCTGATTTAGTCCAGGATGGCTTGGCTTTCGTTTTTCAATAATTCCAATGGTGATGTGATGCGCGCAATCTTTTTAGTCTTAGTATTGTTAAATGTAGGCTTTTTTACTAATCAACAGTTCTTTGCATTGCATGATACGGAATTGCAGCCAACAATGGCTGCACGACAATTGGTGGCCAATAACTTGCAGCTTCTCGCTGAGCGTGACGGTGGGGGGGCGGTTAAGGTGGCGCCTAAAAAAGTGGTGCCCCAAAAGTCATCTGCTGCGCTTGCTGGCTCTCTTTGTACTATTGTGGGCCCATTTGGTCAGCTGCTGTATGCGGAGAATTTAATTGAGCGATTAGGTGCATTAGATGTGAAATCACAAATAGTCCCTATCGAGATAAAAACGGGTGAGGTTTTTTGGGTTTATCTAACACCGGAGATGTCTGAAAAAGAGGCATTTCGTAGATTGTATGAATTAAAAAATAAAAGTATCGAGGGCTTTATTATCACCAAGGGGGATCTCGCTAATGGGATTTCATTTGGGAGGTTCGCTGATGCGCTTACTGCTGAGTCTAAAGTGAGAGAGGTTGAACAGCTAGGTTATAAGGCTTACATGAGAGCGGTTCCTCAGACTATTAGTGAGACATGGGTCATGCTCAATGCTGATTCCGATGAAAAAATAAACGATTCGTTATGGGCGGAGCTTTTAGATCAAAATGAAGTAGTAGAAAAACGACAAAATGTTTGTTTAGGTGTTGCTTCTCAGTAAATCTTTCACTAGAATTCTGCCTCCACAATAAGCCGTGACTAAAAAGGCTGGCGTAGCTCAGTAGGTAGAGCAGCTGACTTGTAATCAGCCGGTCGGGGGTTCGATTCCTCTCGCCAGCTCCATTTTAATTAAGGCTTTGTACGTAACTGTGTGAATTTGTTGAAAAAATAGATTGACAGTTAGGCTTGTGGGTCGGAAAATGCCGACGCTTTTTCGGCAGGGGTTCCCGAGCGGCCAAAGGGATCAGACTGTAAATCTGACGCGTAAGCTTCGATGGTTCGAATCCATCCCCCTGCACCAATTTCCCCTAGGGCAAAGAAATGCTCTTGCGTCTAGGGTAGCTCAGGTCTTTTGAGCTGTAGCCAATATCTGATCTAAGCGGGTATGGTTCAATGGTAGAACCTCAGCCTTCCAAGCTGATGGCGCGGGTTCGATTCCCGCTACCCGCTCCAAATTTGAGGTTTTGGCTCATATAGCTCAGTTGGTAGAGCACACCCT
Source organism: Cellvibrio sp. 25HG11W-0 (assembly GCF_057815475.1). Classification (NCBI taxonomy): domain Bacteria; kingdom Pseudomonadati; phylum Pseudomonadota; class Gammaproteobacteria; order Cellvibrionales; family Cellvibrionaceae; genus Cellvibrio; species Cellvibrio sp. 25HG11W-0. Next base: position 4,191,463 of record NZ_CM174230.1, on the reverse strand, counting down.
TGGTAAGGGTGAGGTCAGCAGTTCGAATCTGCTTATGAGCTCCATAATATGCTGCGAGGGGTAGTCTCTCGCAGCTTTTTTATCTGTAAGGTATTTTTTGTACGTCTGAGGAGGCGCTCGCAATGGCGAAGGAAAAGTTTGAACGTAACAAGCCCCACGTCAACGTGGGCACCATCGGTCACGTTGACCATGGTAAAACTACCCTGACCGCGGCATTGACTCGCGTGTGTTCAGAGACTTGGGGCGGCGCTGCTGTTGCTTTTGATGGTATCGATAACGCACCTGAAGAAAAGGCACGCGGTATTACCATCAATACTTCACACGTTGAGTATGATTCACCTGCTCGTCACTATGCGCACGTTGACTGTCCGGGCCACGCCGATTATGTGAAAAACATGATTACCGGTGCTGCTCAGATGGATGGCGCAATTCTAGTGTGTGGCGCGACTGATGGTCCTATGCCGCAAACTCGTGAGCACATTTTGTTGTCTCGCCAAGTTGGTGTTCCTTTCATTGTTGTGTTCTTGAACAAGGCTGACTTGCTTGCTGCAGATTGCGGCGGCGTGGGCACTGAAGAATACAATGAGATGTTGGAATTGGTTGAGATGGAATTGCGTGAGCTGTTGGCCACCTATGACTTCCCAGCTGACGACACTCCAATTATCCCAGGTTCTGCCTTGATGGCGTTGAACGGTCAAGATGATAATGAATTAGGTACTACCGCTGTACGTAAGCTGGTAGAGACTTTGGATTCTTATATCCCTGAGCCAGTTCGTGCAATTGATCAGCCATTCCTAATGCCAGTAGAAGATGTATTCTCTATCTCTGGTCGCGGTACTGTGGTAACTGGTCGTGTAGAGCGCGGAATTATCAAGGTAGGTGAAGAGATTCAGATCGTTGGTATTGCTGATACTCAAAAATCTACCTGTACTGGTGTTGAGATGTTCCGCAAGTTGCTAGACGAGGGTCGCGCTGGTGAGAACGTTGGTGTTCTGTTGCGTGGTACCAAACGTGACGACGTTCAGCGTGGTCAAGTATTGTGTAAGCCAAATACTGTAACTCCGCACACTAAGTTTGTTGCTGAAGTTTACGTATTGTCTAAAGATGAAGGTGGTCGTCACACGCCATTCTTTAAAGGCTACCGTCCACAGTTCTACTTCCGTACCACTGACGTAACGGGTGCTTGTGAATTGCCAGAAGGCGTAGAAATGGTTATGCCAGGTGACAACATTCAAATGAATGTTACCTTGATTCACCCCATCGCGATGGAAGAAGGCTTGCGCTTCGCTATCCGTGAAGGTGGTCGTACTGTTGGTGCTGGCGTTGTAGCCAAAATCGTTCAGTAGTAAGTCTACGGGGTGGTGTGGTTTTGCTGCCCCTTCAAATACAGGCCAGTAGTTCAATTGGTAGAGCACCGGTCTCCAAAACCGGGTGTTGGCGGTTCGACCCCGTCCTGGCCTGCCATATTTTAAGGTTCTGCGATGATAACGGCAAATACAGAAGAAAAAGTATATCGCTTAGATGCTCTTAAGTGGGTGGTAGTGATTGCCTTAATTGGTGCTGGTGTTGTGGGAAATTCACATTACTCAGCAGAGTCGGTTCTTTATCGTGCGTTGGCGCTTTTAGTTCTGGCTGCACTTGCAGTGCTTATCTCTGTTAATACTGCTAAAGGGGCTGCAATATCTGATGTGGTGCGTGGTGCATTCGTCGAGTTGCGCAAAGTTGTATGGCCCTCGCGTCAAGAAACAAATCAAACCACCTTGATTGTTGTCGCAGTTGTTATTGTGACTTCTATTATTTTGTGGTTGCTGGATACTGTTCTTGGCTTTTTTGTTTCTAAGCTCATAGGTTAGATTGTTATGGCTAAGCGTTGGTATGTTGTGCACGCCTATTCCGGTTATGAGAAAAAGGTTGCTGCTTCTTTACGTGAACGTGTTGCCATGTATGCAATGGAAGACGCCTTCGGCGATATTCTTGTTCCAACTGAAGAAGTTGTTGAGATGCGCGGTGGTCAAAAGCGCAAAAGCGAAAGAAAGTTTTTCCCTGGCTATGTGTTGGTTCAGATGGAGCTGAATGATGCAAGTTGGCACTTGGTGAAGGATACTCCTCGTGTGATGGGTTTTATTGGTGGCAAGGCTGACCAGCCTGCGCCCATTACGGAGAAAGAGGCAGAGGCTATATTACGTCGTGTTGACGACTCAATTGAGAAGCCAAAGCCAAAGACTGTATTCGAACCTGGCGAAATGGTTCGGGTGACAGATGGCCCGTTCAATGACTTTAATGGTGTTGTTGAAGAGGTTAATTATGAAAAGAGTAAGTTGCGTGTTGCGGTGCTGATATTTGGTCGCTCAACGCCAGTTGAGTTGGAGTTTGGCCAGGTCGAGAAGACTTAGCACTAAAAATATTTTTACATGCCCTTCTTTGCTTGGCGAAGAGGGGTTTTCGCGTCCTTAATCAATGTTTGGTTAAGGAGGGGAGCCTAAGACGGGGTCGCTTGCCAAAGTGGTTCCTGAGGCGCTAACACCCATAGGGGAGCAATATCATGGCAAAAAAAGTAACCGCCTACGTTAAGTTGCAAGTTGCAGCTGGCAAAGCAAACCCGTCTCCACCGGTTGGTCCAGCATTGGGTCAGCATGGTGTAAACATCATGGAATTCTGTAAAGCATTCAATGCCCAAACTCAGGGTATGGAAGTGGGTTCGCCAGTACCTGTAATTATCAGCGTATACAGCGACCGTAGCTTTACATTCGTAATGAAGACTCCTCCAGCATCATTCTTGTTGAAGAAAGCTGCAGGCATCACTAGCGGAAGCGGTCGTCCAAATACCAATAAAGTTGGTGTTGTGACACGTGCGCAATTGGAAACTATTGCTACAGCTAAAATGGCAGATTTAACTGCTGCTGATATGGAAGCTGCTGTACGCACCATCGCTGGTTCTGCGCGCTCCATGGGTCTTGATGTAGAGGGTTTGTAAGATGGCTAAGCTAACTAAGCGTCAACGCGCTATTAATGAAAAAGTGGATACCACTAAGCATTACTCAATTGAGGAAGCTGTGGCACTTTTAAAAGATTTGTCGACTGTTAAATTCGCTGAGACTTTTGACGTATCTATCAATCTTGGTATTGATCCACGTAAGTCTGACCAGTCTGTGCGCGGTGCTACCACCTTGCCACACGGCAATGGTAAAGACGTACGTGTAGCTGTGTTTACTCAAGGTGCAAATGCTGAAGCTGCTAAGGCTGCTGGTGCTGAGTACGTGGGTATGGAAGAGCTAGCGGCAGAAATCAAAGCGGGCAAGATGGACTTTGATGTTGTTATCGCCAGTCCTGATGCTATGCGTGTTGTGGGTCAGTTGGGCCAAGTGTTGGGTCCGCGCGGCCTTATGCCTAACCCAAAAACCGGTACTGTTACTCCTGATGTAGTAACTGCAGTTAAGAATGCTAAAGCTGGTCAGGTGCGTTACCGCGCCGAGAAGGGCGGCATCATTCATGGCGGTATTGGCAAGATTTCTTTTGACGTTGTTGCAATTAAAGAAAACCTTGAAGCCTTGCTTGGCGACTTGAAAAAGTCTAAACCATCAACCGCTAAGGGTATTTATTTGAAGCGTGTCGCACTGAGCACCACTATGGGCCCAGGGTTGATAATCGATCAAGCATCTCTAGAGGCGTAATTTTTTCTGAGATGGAATGAACTTTGGGGTCCGCCTAGGCGGGCCGTCAAAGACCGTAGGTGTCATACTTCGGTATAACCTAAAGAACGAAAGTTCGCCTACGCAGATGGTGAGACCCACTTCAGTCAATAATTTTTGTTGATGAATGAAATCACCGATTTATGGTCGGGGTCATTTGGCTCTGGCTTGTAGTTAACGATAGGCGTGAGCTTATCAATGCAGGAGAAATCCCGTGGCATTAGGACTTGAAGGTAAAAAAGCGATTGTCGCTGAAGTCCAAGAAGCTGCAAAGAGCGCTCTTTCCGCAGTAGTAGCTGATTCTCGTGGCGTTACTGTTGGTAAATTGACTGCTCTGCGTAAGCAGGCTCGTGATGCAGGCGTCTGGATTAGAGTCGTCCGTAACACCTTGGCCCGTCGCGCTGTGCAAGGCACGGCTTACGAATGTCTTTTAGATACATTTGTAGGTCCAACTCTTATTGCGTTTTCGAAAGAACATCCTGGTGCTGGTGCACGCATCCTTCAGGATTTTGCTAAAGAAAATGATAAGTTTGAGTTGAAGGCTGCTGCATTCGAAGGCGAATTAGTGAACATTGCAATGTTGGCAACTTTGCCGACTTACAACGAAGCTATTTCTATTTTGATGGGCACGATGAAAGAAGCTTCAGCTGGCAAATTGGTTCGCACTATTGCGGCCGTTCGCGATCAAAAAGAACAGCAAGCTGCTTAATCTTAGGATTGCAGTTTACTTTTAGATTTAACGAGCATATTGCTCCATTATTTAGGAAGTTGAGACATGTCTCTGACTAAAGACGATATCATCAATGCCATCTCTGAAATGTCTGTAAAGGACGTTGTAGAGTTGATCACTGCTATGGAAGAAAAATTTGGTGTTAGCGCTGCTGCTGCTGCCGGTCCAGCTGCTGGTCCAGCTGCTGCAGCTGCTGAAGAGCAAACTGAATTTGACGTAATTCTTTCATCAATTGGTGACAAGAAAGTTAACGTAATTAAGGCCGTTCGTGAGCTGACTGGTTTAGGCTTGAAAGAAGCTAAAGACTTGGTAGAAAGCGCGCCTAAAGCGATTAAAGAAGCTGCTTCTAAGGCTGATGCTGAAGCAGCAAAAGCTAAATTGGAAGAAGCTGGTGCGATCGTAGAATTGAAATAATTCTGACTTTTGCATCGCAGTCCATTATTAGTTTGGACGCAGGGCTGGTGAGCTATTGCTCGCCAGCCTTTTTCTGTTTTCAGAAAGCCTGTGTCAACGTTAATGTGATGTGCGGAATGGTAAGCACCAGGTGCGCCATAGATTATTGATTAGTTATACGTACTGTAGCTAATAGTAATCACAGAGTTGTGAAGGTTTAAAGTAAGTTTTTAAAAAGAAACGCACGTGCGTTTTCATGGCTGCGATCAAGCCCGATCCGCGAACAAGCTGGGGAATACAGATGGCTTACTCATATACTGAGAAAAAACGTATCCGCAAGGATTTTGGCAAATTGCCTCACGTAATGGATGTACCTTATCTTTTGGCGATTCAGCTAGACTCCTACAGAAAATTTACACAAGCAGAGTCTGCGCCCAATAAACGTGAAGACATGGGATTGCATGCTGCTTTCCGCTCTGTTTTCCCAATAGTGAGTTATTCAGGTAACGCAGCCCTCGAGTATGTGAGCTACAACCTGGGTAAAGCCGCTTTTGATGTGAATGAATGTATCTTGCGTGGCGTTACCTACGCTGTTCCCCTGCGCGTGAAAGTGCGCTTGATAATTTATGATCGCGAGTCTTCCAATAAGGCGATCAAAGATATTAAAGAACAAGAGGTCTACATGGGCGAAATTCCGCTCATGACCGATAATGGTACCTTTGTTATCAATGGTACTGAGCGTGTAATCGTATCTCAGTTGCACCGCTCTCCTGGCGTGTTCTTTGACCACGACAAGGGTAAAACTCACTCTTCCGGTAAGTTGTTATTCTCAGCGCGTATTATTCCTTACCGCGGCTCTTGGTTGGATTTTGAATTCGATCCTAAAGATCTGCTTTATGTTCGTATCGACCGTCGTCGTAAGCTGCCGGCATCCATATTGTTGCGCGCATTAGGCTTTAGCTCTGAAGAAATGCTGGGTATGTTCTTTGAAACCAGTACCTTCATTTTAGGTAAAGACGGCCAATTCAGTTACGAAGTTGTGCCTTCGCGTCTGCGCGGCGATGTGGCTACCTTTGATATTAAGGATGCCAAAGGTAATGTCATCATCGAAGAAGGGCGTCGTATTACTGCGCGCCATATCCGCTTGCTAGAAAAAGCAGGTGTTGATCGCATGGATGTTCCTTCCGAGTACCTTCTCGGTCGCGCCTTGGCGAAAGATGTAGTCGATACTCGTACGGGTGAATTGTTGTTTGAATGTAATACTGAAATTACCGCAGAGACCTTGGTTAAATTAGGTGCTGCTGGCGTTGAAAGTATTGAGACGCTCTATACCAATGAACTAGATTGCGGTCCGTTCATCTCCGAGACTTTGCGTGTTGATCCAACGCGTACAGCACTCGAAGCTTTGGTTGAAATTTATCGCATGATGCGCCCAGGTGAGCCACCGACAAAAGAGTCGGCTGAAGCACTGTTCCAAAACCTGTTTTTCTCTCAAGAGCGCTATGACTTGTCGGCTGTGGGCCGTATGAAGTTTAACCGTCGTCTTGGTCGCGAAGCAGAAACCGGTGAAGGCACAATCTCGAATACCGATATCGTTGATGTAATGAAGACCTTGATCTCCATTCGTAACGGTGTTGGTGTTGTGGATGACATCGATCACTTGGGTAACCGTCGTGTTCGCTCTGTGGGCGAAATGGCAGAAAACCAATTCCGTGTAGGTTTAGTTCGTGTTGAGCGCGCCGTTAAAGAGCGCTTGTCCATGGCGGAGAGCGAAGGCTTGATGCCGCAGGATTTGATTAACGCTAAGCCTGTGGCTGCTGCCGTTAAAGAATTCTTTGGTTCTTCGCAGTTGTCCCAGTTTATGGATCAAAATAATCCATTGTCTGAAGTGACCCATAAACGTCGTGTCTCTGCGCTTGGCCCTGGCGGTTTGACCCGTGAACGTGCTGGTTTTGAAGTGCGTGACGTACATCCGACGCACTATGGTCGCGTATGTCCTATCGAAACGCCTGAAGGTCCAAACATTGGTTTGATCAACTCTTTGGCAACCTATGCGCGCACTAACAATTACGGCTTTTTGGAAACACCATACCGTAAGGTGATTGGCGGTAAGGTAACGAATGATATTGAGTTCTTGTCGGCGATTATCGAGTCCGACTATGTTATTGCACAGGCATCAGCAACGCTTGATGACAAGGGCAACTTGACCGAAGACTTAGTATCGGTTCGTCATCTTAATGAATTTACGCTTAAAGGCCCTGCTGACGTTCAGTATATGGATGTATCAGCGCGTCAGGTTGTATCAGTTGCGGCTTCATTGATTCCGTTCCTTGAGCACGACGATGCTAACCGTGCGTTGATGGGTTCAAACATGCAGCGTCAAGCTGTACCAACTTTGCGCTCGCAAAAGCCGCTAGTAGGTACTGGAATGGAGCGTAATGTTGCTTCTGACTCAGGTGTATGTGTTGTTGCAAAACACGGTGGTGTTGTCGATAGCGTTGATGCTGGCCGTGTAGTTATTAAGGTTCACGACGATGAAGTGCAGGCCGGTGACGCAGGTGTAGATATTTACAACCTGATTAAGTACACCCGTTCTAACCAGAACACCTGCATCAATCAGCGTCCTATTGTCAGCATGGGCGATATTATTGCGCGCGGCGATATCTTGGCAGATGGTCCTTCTGTCGATATGGGTGAATTGGCACTTGGCCAAAACATGCGTATCGCGTTTATGCCATGGAACGGTTACAACTTCGAAGATTCTATTTTAGTCTCTGAGCGTGTTGTACAAGAGGATCGTTTCACGACTATCCACATTCAAGAATTGACCTGTATTGCACGTGATACCAAGTTAGGCAGCGAAGAAATTACTGCGGATATTCCTAACGTAGGTGAAAGTGCGCTGAGCAAACTTGATGAGTCGGGTATTGTTTATATCGGTGCTGAGGTTGGTGGCGGCGACATTCTGGTAGGTAAGGTAACGCCAAAAGGTGAAACCCAATTGACGCCAGAAGAAAAGCTGTTACGCGCGATCTTCGGTGAGAAAGCATCGGATGTAAAAGATACGTCTTTGCGTGTTCCTTCGAGCACCAAAGGTACGGTAATCGATGTTCAGGTATTTACTCGCGATGGTCTCGAAAAAGATCAGCGCAGCTTGGAGATTGAAAAGTCTCAGCTGGATGAAGTGCGTAAAGACTTGAATGAAGAATTCCGTATCATGGAATCAGCAACTTTCGAGCGCTTGCGTTCTGCGTTGTTGGGTCAGGTTGCGTCTTCAGGCAAAAATGTCAAAAAAGGCGAAGCCTTAACTGATGAAGTTCTTGATAGTCTAGAAAAAGATCAGTGGTTCAAGCTGCGCATGTCAGAAGAAGCATTGAACGAGCAGATTGATCGCGCCGAAGAGCAGTTGGCTGAATGTCGCAAAGTGCTCGATGAGCGTTTTGAAGACAAAAAACGCAAGCTGTCTACTGGTGATGATTTGGCACCAGGTGTGCTTAAAATTGTTAAAGTCTATTTGGCAATTAAGCGTCGTATTCAGCCAGGCGACAAGATGGCTGGTCGTCACGGTAATAAAGGGGTTATCTCGGTCATTATGCCGATCGAAGATATGCCTTATGACGAAAACGGCGAGACTGTTGATATTGTCTTGAACCCGCTCGGCGTACCTTCGCGTATGAACGTGGGTCAGGTACTCGAGATGCACTTGGGTATGGCAGCTAAAGGCTTGGGTGTGAAAATCGACAAGATGTTGCAAGAGCAGAAAGCGATCGCTGAAGTTCGTGCCTTCTTAGAAGAAATTTACAACAAGACCGGTGAAGTTGCCGCGAAAGAAGATTTAGACTCTTTCACCGATAAAGAAATTATCGACTTGGCGAAAAACTTGGTAGGCGGCGTGCCTATGGCAACCCCAGTGTTTGATGGTGCCAAAGAGCATGAAATCAAAGCCCTGTTGCGCTTAGCGGGTTTATCCGATACCGGGCAAACAACCTTGTATGACGGTCGTACCGGTGATCAGTTCACCCGCCCGGTAACGGTTGGTTACATGTATATGTTGAAATTGAACCACTTGGTCGATGACAAAATGCATGCGCGTTCAACCGGTTCTTACAGTCTAGTAACTCAGCAGCCATTAGGCGGTAAAGCGCAATTCGGTGGTCAGCGTTTCGGGGAGATGGAAGTGTGGGCACTAGAAGCTTATGGTGCTGCCTATACCCTGCAAGAAATGCTAACCGTTAAATCGGATGACGTGGCGGGTCGTACCAAGATGTATAAAAACATCGTTGATGGCGATCACCGTATGGAACCTGGTATGCCAGAGTCCTTTAACGTATTGGTTAAAGAGATTCGCTCACTGGGTATCAATATGGAGCTTGAGCAGGACGATTAATGTCCGCTTAAGTGTAAAAGGCATTCGAATTATCGAGTGTCTTTTACGTTCCACCTAGCGCGTATTGCACAGCAGATTATTGCCTTCGAAGTTTAATGAAAGCTCCCGCGGAGCTAACAGGAGAAAGCGCCTTGAAAGACTTACTGAATTTACTCAAGTCCCAGGGACAGGTTGAAGAGTTCGACTCTATTCGCATCAGCTTGGCATCACCCGAGATGATTCGTTCGTGGTCGTTCGGTGAAGTAAAAAAGCCGGAAACCATTAACTACCGTACCTTCAAGCCTGAGCGTGAAGGTTTGTTCTGCGCCAAAATATTTGGTCCAGTAAAAGATTATGAATGTTTGTGCGGCAAGTATAAGCGCATGAAGCATCGCGGCATTATTTGTGAAAAGTGTGGTGTTGAAGTCACTCTCGCAAAAGTGCGCCGTGAGCGTATGGGTCATATTGAATTGGCTAGCCCAGTTGCCCACATTTGGTTTTTGAAGTCGTTGCCGAGCCGTATTGGCTTGCTGTTGGATATGACCCTGCGTGATATCGAACGTGTACTTTATTTTGAAAGCTATGTAGTGACTGAGCCTGGCATGACCACGCTTGAGCGCAGTCAATTGCTCACTGATGAGCAATACTTTGAAGCCATGGAAGAGTTTGGTGACGAGTTTGAGGCGCAAATGGGGGCTGAAGCAATTCAGACTTTAATGCGTGCGATTGATTTGGAATCAGAAATTCAACGTCTGCGTGAAGAAATACCGAATACCACCAGTGAAACCAAAATCAAAAAGTATTCCAAGCGTTTGAAACTTTTGGAAGCTTTCTTCTTCTCGGGTAATAAACCTGAGTGGATGGTATTAGAGGTCTTGCCTGTATTGCCGCCAGATTTGCGTCCATTGGTGCCGCTCGATGGTGGTCGTTTTGCAACGTCTGATCTGAATGATTTATATCGTCGCGTCATCAACCGTAATAACCGTTTGAAGCGTCTGCTTGATCTAAATGCGCCTGATATTATCGTGCGCAACGAAAAGCGTATGCTGCAAGAGTCGGTCGATGCGTTGCTCGATAATGGTCGTCGCGGTCGTGCAATTACCGGTTCGAATAAGCGCCCATTAAAATCTTTGGCTGACATGATCAAAGGTAAGCAAGGTCGTTTCCGTCAGAACTTGCTCGGTAAGCGTGTTGACTACTCTGGTCGTTCGGTGATTGTGGTAGGTCCAACTCTGCGTCTGCATCAGTGCGGTCTGCCGAAGAAAATGGCATTGGAATTGTTCAAGCCGTTTATTTTTAGCAAACTAGAATTGCGCGGTTTGGCCACAACAATCAAAGCCGCTAAGAAAATGGTTGAGCGTGAAGAAGCTGTTGTTTGGGATATTCTCGACGAAGTAATCCGCGAACACCCGGTGTTATTGAACCGCGCACCAACGCTTCACCGTTTAGGCATTCAGGCGTTTGAGCCTGTGCTTATTGAAGGTAAAGCAATCCAATTGCACCCGCTCGTTTGTTCTGCGTACAACGCCGACTTCGACGGTGATCAGATGGCAGTTCACGTTCCGCTAACGATTGAAGCTCAGTTGGAAGCGCGGGCGTTGATGATGTCCACTAACAACATCCTTTCTCCTGCATCGGGCGAGCCTGTTATCGTCCCTTCTCAGGACGTGGTCTTGGGTCTGTATTGGATGACGCGCGATCGTGTTAACGCTAAAGGCGAAAACATGATATTTGCGGATATTTCTGAAGTTTCTCGTGCGTATTACTCCAAGCAAGTCGACCTGCAGGCGCGCATTAAAGTGCGTTTGAGTGAGACCTTAATTGGTGCCGAGGGCGAAAGAACAACTGAAGTTAAGATTGTTGATACTACCGTGGGTCGTACTCTATTGTGGGATATTTGCCCTGCAGGTATGCCGCTGGAAATGATCAATCGTCCCATGGCGAAGAAGGCAATTTCTGCCGCAATTAACTATTGCTATCGCGTAGTGGGCCTGAAGGCAACCGTTATTTTTGCTGACCGCTTGATGTATACCGGTTATGAGTTCTCAACTCGTTCGGGTTCATCTATTGGTGTAAACGACTTTACTATTCCTGATGCTAAGGCTGCCATCATTGGTCGTGCTGATGCCGAAGTGAAAGAAATCGAAACCCAATATGCATCTGGTCTTGTTACTCAGGGTGAGAAGTACAATAAAGTTATCGATATTTGGTCGCGTGCCAATGACTTGGTAGCAAAAGCGATGATGGAAGGTATTTCTACCGAAAGCGTGATCAATCGCGATGGTGTGGAAGAGCGTCAACCTTCTTTCAACTCAGTGTTTATGTATGCCGACTCAGGTGCGCGTGGTTCGCCTGCGCAGATTCGTCAGTTGGCGGGTATGCGTGGTTTGATGGCGCGTCCAGATGGCTCGATTATCGAAACGCCGATTAAAGCGAACTTCCGTGAAGGCCTAAACGTACTTCAGTACTTTATTTCGACGCACGGTGCACGTAAGGGTTTGGCGGATACCGCACTGAAAACCGCGAACTCTGGTTATTTGACGCGTCGTTTGGTTGATGTTGCTCAAGACTTGGTTGTAACCGCAATTGATTGTGGTACTGACGAAGGTTTGACCATGTCACCGGTAATTGAAGGCGGCGACGTCATCGAATCGCTAGGTGATCGTATTCTCGGTCGCATTATTGCGCGCGATGTAATTCGCCCAGGTACTGATGAGATTTTGGTTCCTGCGGGCACCATGATCGACGAAGCTTGGGTTGAGCGCGTTGAAGCCATGAGTATCGACGAAGTCTTGGTGCGCTCGCCCATTACTTGTGATGCGCGCAGCGGCATCTGCTCCATGTGTTACGGTCGCGATTTGGCCCGTGGTCATCGCGTAAACGTAGGCGAAGCTGTAGGTGTAATTGCCGCTCAGTCAATCGGCGAACCAGGCACCCAGTTAACCATGCGTACCTTCCACATTGGTGGTGCTGCATCAAGAGCATCTGCTGCCGATAGCGTACAAGTTAAGCAAGAAGGTACTGTACGCTTGCTCAACGTTAAGGTTGTAAGCAATCCTGCGGGTAACCTTGTGGCTGTATCGCGTTCAGGTGAATTGGCAATTGCCGATGGTAACGGCCGTGAGCGTGAACGTTATAAGATTCCTTACGGCGCGTTGATTACTGTTAAAGACGGCGAAGCCGTTAAAGGCGGTCAGGTTATCGCCAAATGGGATCCGCATACTCACCCTATTGTATCGGAAGTGGCGGGTACTGTTGCCTTCTCGGGAATGGAAGATGGTTTGTCTATTCGTCGCCAAACTGACGAGCTGACTGGTCTGAGCTCCATTGAAGTGCTAGATCCAGCTGAGCGTCCATCGGCCGGTAAAGATTTGCGTCCAGCGGTAACCTTGGTTGATGCAAAAGGTAAAGAGTTGTTCCTTGCGAATACTAATGTGCCTGCGCATTACTTGTTGCCACCAAAAGCAATTTTGAGCATCAACAATAGCGATATCATCAACGTGGGCGACATTATTGCGCGTATTCCACAGGAGGGTTCTAAGACCCGTGATATCACCGGTGGTCTGCCGCGTGTTGCTGACTTGTTTGAAGCTCGTCGTCCAAAAGAGCCGTCAATCCTGGCGGAAATCTCCGGTACCGTAAGCTTCGGTAAAGAGACTAAAGGCAAGCGTCGTTTGATCATTACCCCGACTGATGGTCAGGTGTTGGATGATGGCTCAACCCATTACGAAGTCTTGATTCCTAAGCATCGTCAATTGACTGTGTTTGAAGGAGAGATGGTTGCTAAGGGTGAGGTTGTGTCTGACGGTCCTAGTAATCCACACGATATTTTGCGTTTGCAGGGCGTTGAGATGTTGGCTCGTTACATCACCAACGAAATTCAAGATGTTTATCGTTTGCAGGGCGTGAAGATTAACGATAAGCATATTGAAACTATCGTGCGTCAGATGCTGCGTAAGGTTGAAGTTGGCACCATGGGTGACTCTAGCTTCGTGAAAGGCGAGCAGGTTGAATTTACTAACTTGCTTGAAGAGAACGAGAAGCTACGTGCAGAAGGGCGCCAGCCGGCCGCGTACGAGCGCCAATTGCTGGGTATTACCAAGGCGTCTCTTGCGACTGAATCGTTCATCTCTGCGGCATCTTTCCAGGAGACTACGCGCGTTCTTACCGAGGCTGCGGTTACCGGTAAAAAAGATACATTGCGCGGTCTGAAAGAGAACGTTGTAGTGGGTCGTTTGATTCCTGCTGGTACAGGTTTGGCCTATCACTCAGACCGCAAGCGTCGTCGCGAAGACGCGGCAGCGGGCGATATAGGTGTAAGTGCTGAAGATGTAGAAGCGGCATTGACCGAGGCACTAAAATCTAGCGCCAATTTGGGTTAGTGCTGAAGCTTAAGGGGTTGATGTCTTTTGTTGGCCCCGTACGGCGATGAAAAAGCAAGGCTGGTAATTCCAGCCTTGCTTTTTTGCTCAAATCCCTCCTATTTTTTGTTCAATAAGTGGCTTGAGTTAAGGTCATCGCCTTGACGATGGCGGGTTGCATCTTTACAATGCGCAACCCGCTTTTTCCGAGCGGGAAGCTAGTGGGCGAGTTCTGATGAATTCGGTCCTGCTTTCTTTAAACCGGCCTTCAATAATGAAGGCGTATTATCTGTGGAGTTAGTTTTCATGCCAACGATCAATCAGTTGATTCGTAAGCCGAGAAAACCCATCGTAGAAAAGAGCGACGTACCTGCTCTGCAAGGCAATCCGCAAAGACGCGGCGTCTGCACTCGTGTTTATACGACTACACCTAAAAAGCCAAACTCAGCATTGCGTAAAGTATGCCGTGTTCGTTTGACCAATGGCTTCGAAGTGTCTTCTTATATCGGCGGTGAAGGCCATAACTTGCAAGAGCATAGTGTTGTACTGATTCGTGGCGGTCGTGTTAAAGACTTGCCAGGTGTTCGTTACCATACTGTACGCGGTTCACTGGATACTTCTGGTGTTGCCAAGCGTAAACAAGGTCGTTCTAAATACGGTGCTAAGCGTCCTAAGTAATACTGGGCGGGTAACCTATCCGCCGCAGCTACTTTACGTTTGAATTTTCGGTTAAGAACTGAGTAAGGCTAAGCGACTTTCAAGCAATTGGGCTTGCCATGTTGTCTTAGACATTCCCTGAAGAGAGGCTATTAAAATGCCAAGAAGAAGAGTTGTCGCCAAGCGCGAAACGATACCGGATCCAAAATTCGGTAACGTAACTTTGGCAAAGTTTATGAACCACGTAATGATTAGTGGTAAGAAGTCAGTAGCAGAGCGCATTATTTATGGCGCTATGGATATTGTTAGTACCAAATTGAATCGTGATCCTCTAGAGGTTTTCACTGAGGCTCTCGAAAACATCGCTCCGCTGGTTGAGGTTAAATCTCGCCGTGTGGGTGGTGCAACCTACCAGGTTCCAGTTGAAGTTCGCGCATCACGTCGCACCGCTTTGGCTATGCGTTGGTTGGTGGATTACTCCCGTAAGCGCGGTGAGAAATCAATGCCTCAGCGTTTGGCTGGCGAATTGATGGATGCTGCTCAAGGTAAGGGTGCTGCGGTTAAGAAGCGTGAAGACGTTCACCGTATGGCTGAAGCGAACAAGGCGTTCTCGCACTTTCGTTTCTAATTGCCTTTGTAAGGTGGGGGCAGCAGTTGCTGCCTTTGCTTTTTTTAAGTGTTTGCTATTTAGATGTAAATGTTCGATATCTTGTTTGATATCAGGAGAATACCGCCATGGCACGTAAAACTCCTATCTCACGCTACCGAAACATAGGTATTTGTGCGCACGTTGATGCGGGTAAAACAACCACCACTGAGCGTGTTTTGTTTTATACCGGCTTGTCGCACAGGATTGGTGAGGTGCATGATGGCGCGGCGACAACAGATTGGATGGTGCAAGAGCAGGAGCGTGGTATTACCATTACCTCCGCAGCTGTAACAACTTTCTGGAAAGGTATGGCGGCTCAATTTGAAGAGCATCGCATTAATGTAATTGATACTCCCGGGCACGTTGACTTCACCATTGAGGTGGAGCGCTCTTTGCGTGTGCTGGATGGTGCTGTAGTGGTTCTTTGTGGTTCGTCTGGTGTTCAGCCTCAAACCGAAACCGTATGGCGTCAAGCTAATAAATATGAAGTTCCGCGATTGGTTTTTGTTAATAAGATGGATCGCACCGGTGCCGACTACATGCGAGTTGTGGAGCAGTTGCGTACCCGTTTAGGTGCCAATGCTGTGCCTCTGCAAATGACCATTGGCGCTGAGGATGAGTTTCGCGGTGTTGTCGACTTGGTTAAGATGCGCGCCATTATTTGGAATGAAGCGGACCAGGGTATGACGTTTATCTACGAGTCTATTCCTGATGACATGCTTGAAAGCTGTCAAAAAATGCGCGAGTTTATGGTTGAGGCTGCCGCTGAGTCTAGCGAAGAGCTGATGACTAAGTATTTGGAAGGCGATGAGCTAACCGAGGAAGAGATTAAGGCGGGTATTCGTGCGCGTACCTTGGCGAATGAAATTATTCCTGTGATTGGTGGTTCGGCCTTCAAGAATAAGGGCGTGCAAGCGATGCTTGACGCAGTCGTTGATTATCTTCCGGCACCCACAGAAGTAAAGGCGATTGAGGGCTTGCTGGAGGATGGTGAGACTGTCGCAACGCGAGAGGCTAGCGACGATCAACCTTTTTCTGCACTGGCCTTCAAGATCGCAACCGACCCCTTTGTGGGTACCTTGACTTTCTTTCGTGTTTACTCGGGAACCTTGAGCTCGGGCGATACGGTTTTAAACTCGGTCAAAGGTAAAAAAGAGCGCGTTGGCCGTATGGTGCAGATGCACGCCAATCAGCGTCAAGAAATTAAAGAGGTGCTTGCGGGCGATATTGCCGCGGGTATAGGTTTTAAGGATTGCACTACGGGTGATACCCTCTGCTCTCCGGATGCGGTAATTATACTCGAGCGCATGGAGTTCCCTGAGCCTGTCATTCATGTGGCGGTTGAGCCGAGAACCAAGGCTGATCAAGAGAAAATGGGCGTTGCCCTAAGTAAGTTGGCTCAGGAGGATCCTTCTTTCCGTGTGCGGACTGATGAAGAAACGGGCCAAACCATTATTGGCGGAATGGGTGAGCTGCATCTCGATATTATTGTTGACCGTATGCGTCGCGAATTCGGTGTTGAGGCTAATATCGGTAAGCCGCAAGTGGCTTACCGGGAGGCGATTCGCAACACCTGTGAAATTGAAGGGAAGTTCATACGCCAATCTGGTGGTCGCGGTCAATTTGGTCATTGCTGGATTCGCTTCTCCCCTGGTGCTGATGAAAATGCTGAGGGGCTAGAGTTTGTAAATGAGATTGTTGGTGGTGTAGTTCCTAAGGAATACATTCCTGCAATTCAAAAAGGAATATCCGAACAAATGCAAAATGGTGTTTTGGCTGGCTATCCATTGCTGGGCTTAAAGGCTGTTGTATTTGATGGTTCATATCACGATGTTGACTCAAACGAAATGGCGTTTAAAATCGCTGCTTCTATGGCTACCAAGCAACTTGCTACGCAAGGTGGAGCCGTATTGCTTGAGCCAATTATGAAGGTTGAAATCGTTACTCCGGAAGCCAATATGGGCGACGTAGTGGGTGATTTGAATCGTCGTCGCGGTTTGATTCTGGGTATGGACGAAAGTCCGATGGGTAAGGTTGTAAATGCTGAGGTTCCACTGGCGGAAATGTTCGGTTATGCGACATCGCTCCGTTCTGCAACTCAAGGTCGTGCAACTTATACCATGGAGTTCTTGAAGTATTTTGAGGCTCCTCGCAATGTCGCTGAAGAAGTGGGTGCGAAAAGTAAAGTTAGAGACGTTGAATAATTTAATATTTCATCCTTTGGAGGACTAGAAAGTGGCTAAAGAGAAGTTTGAACGTAACAAGCCCCACGTCAACGTGGGCACCATCGGTCACGTAGACCATGGTAAAACTACCCTGACCGCGGCATTGACTCGCGTGTGTTCAGAGACTTGGGGCGGCGCTGCTGTTGCTTTTGATGGTATCGATAACGCACCTGAAGAAAAGGCACGCGGTATTACCATCAATACTTCACACGTTGAGTATGATTCACCTGCTCGTCACTATGCGCACGTTGACTGTCCGGGCCACGCCGATTATGTGAAAAACATGATTACCGGTGCTGCTCAGATGGATGGCGCAATTCTAGTGTGTGGCGCGACTGATGGTCCTATGCCGCAAACTCGTGAGCACATTTTGTTGTCTCGCCAAGTTGGTGTTCCTTTCATTGTTGTGTTCTTGAACAAGGCTGACTTGCTTGCTGCAGATTGCGGCGGCGTGGGCACTGAAGAATACAATGAGATGTTGGAATTGGTTGAGATGGAGTTGCGTGAGCTGTTGGCCACCTATGACTTCCCAGCTGACGACACTCCAATCATCCCAGGTTCTGCCTTGATGGCGTTGAACGGTCAAGATGATAATGAATTAGGTACTACCGCTGTACGTAAGCTGGTAGAGACTTTGGATTCTTATATCCCTGAGCCAGTTCGTGCAATTGATCAGCCATTCCTAATGCCAGTAGAAGATGTATTCTCTATCTCTGGTCGCGGTACTGTGGTAACTGGTCGTGTAGAGCGCGGAATTATCAAGGTAGGTGAAGAGATTCAGATCGTTGGTATTGCTGATACTCAAAAATCTACCTGTACTGGTGTTGAGATGTTCCGCAAGTTGCTAGACGAAGGTCGCGCTGGTGAGAACGTTGGTGTTCTGTTGCGTGGTACCAAGCGTGACGACGTTCAACGTGGTCAAGTATTGTGTAAGCCAAATACTGTAACTCCGCACACTAAGTTTGTTGCTGAAGTTTACGTGTTGTCTAAAGATGAAGGTGGTCGTCACACGCCATTCTTTAAAGGCTACCGTCCACAGTTCTACTTCCGTACCACTGACGTAACGGGTGCTTGTGAATTGCCAGAAGGCGTAGAAATGGTTATGCCAGGTGACAACATCCAAATGAATGTTACCTTGATTCACCCCATCGCGATGGAAGAAGGCTTGCGCTTCGCTATCCGTGAAGGTGGTCGTACTGTTGGTGCTGGCGTTGTAGCCAAAATCGTTCAGTAATGTTCTGCTAAAAAGGCGGGCTCTTTCGGCCCGCTTTTTCTTTTAAAAATTCATGCATTGCTAAGGTTGTATAATTAATCGCTAATTAGGCGGTTTTTTGTTGACAGCTGTTAGCTGCGCCCTTAGAATTGCGCCTCCTTTTAGCAGGGTCATTTTTCCCTCGCTGCTGGAAGTTCTTTAAAACATATTATTGGAGTTTGGTTCACATGCAGAATCAACGCATTAGAATTCGCCTGAAGGCTTTTGATCATAAGCTTATCGACGCCTCTACCCTTGAGATTGTTGAGACGGCTAAGCGTACAGGTGCTCAAGTGCGCGGGCCAATTCCGTTGCCGACTCGTAAAGAGCGCTTCACTGTATTGATCTCTCCGCACGTTAATAAAGATGCGCGCGATCAGTACGAGATTCGTACACACAAGCGTTTGTTGGATATCGTAGAGCCTACTGAAAAGACTGTTGATGCACTTATGAAGCTAGATTTAGCTGCTGGTGTTGAGGTTCAAATTAGTCTCGGTTAATTGACAAATGTTTAGGTCTTGAAGCGTTGCTTCAAGGTTGTGTAACGCTCTGAAATGGGCGGCCATAGCGGGTCAAAGCCCCGTACACTATAGAGGTTAGTAAGATGACTATTGGTATCGTCGGCCGCAAAAGCGGTATGACTCGTATTTTTACCGATGATGGTGTATCCATTCCTGTCTCTGTGATTGAGGTTGATCCCAATCGCATCACCCAGGTTAAAAGTGTAGATACCGATGGCTACTCTGCTGTGCAGGTAACTGTTGGTACTCGTCGTGCCTCCCGTGTTACTAAATCTGAAGCAGGTCACTTTGCAAAGGCGAATGCCGAAGCTGGTCGCGATCTGTTTGAGTTGCGTAACGACGCTCAAGAAGCTTTCGAAGTTGGTGCATCAATTACTGTAGAAGCATTTGCTGCAGGTCAAATTGTTGATGTAACTGGCACATCTAAAGGTAAGGGTTTTGCTGGCGGTATTAAGCGCTGGAACTTTAGTATGCAAGATGCGACTCATGGTAACTCCTTGTCGCACCGCGTATTAGGTTCTATCGGTCAGTGTCAAACTCCAGGTCGCGTATTTAAAGGCAAGAAAATGGCTGGTCATATGGGTGCTGAGCGTGTAACCGTTCAGAATCTTGAGGTTGTCCGTGTCGACGCTGAGCGCAATCTGCTTCTGGTTAAGGGTGCTATTCCTGGTGCTCCAGGTGGCGACGTTATTGTGCGTCCTGCTGTCAAAGCGCGCACTAACGGTTAAGTATCCGAGGGGAATCGACCATGGAATTAAAAATTGTTAGTCCCGGCGGCGCTCAAGGTACTGTAACCGTATCAGAAGTAGCCTTCGGTAGAGAGTTCAATCAAGATCTGGTTCATCAGGCTGTCGTAGCTTATATGGCTGGTTCACGTCAGGGCACTAAAGCGCAAAAGACTCGCGCAGAAGTTTCTGGCGGAGGCAAAAAGCCTTGGCGTCAAAAAGGTACTGGCCGTGCTCGTGCGGGTACTATTCGTAGTCCGATTTGGCGTGGCGGTGGTGTTACATTCGCCTCTAAGCCGCGTGATTTCGATCAAAAGCTAAACAAGAAGATGTATCGTGCAGCAATGCAGTGCATTCTTTCTGAGTTGAATCGTCAAGATCGTTTGATCGTTGTTGATGCTTTTGATATCGATGCGCCAAAGACTAAAAGTTTAGTGCAAAAGTTGGCTCAGTTCGATTTGTCAGCTGCGCTAATTGTTACCGAAGAAATGAGCGAGAACTTGTTCTTGGCGTCACGCAACTTGCATAAAGTTGGTGTGTGTGATGTTCAAGGTGTTGATCCGGTTAGTTTGATTGGTTTTGACAAAGTTATCGTAACTGTTCCTGCTCTGAAAAAATTTGAGGAGATCCTGGGATGAACCAAGAACGCATTTATAAGGTGTTGTTAGGTCCTGTGGTGTCTGAGAAATCTGCAGCAGCAGGCGAGTCTAGCAATCAAGTCGTCTTCAAGGTATTGGCTTGCGCCACTAAGCTTGAAATTAAAGCCGCAGTTCAGGCGTTGTTTAACACTAAAGTACAAAGTGTTCGCGTTATGAATGTTAAGGGCAAAACCAAGCGTACACGCTACGGAATCGGCATTAGAAGCGATTGGAAAAAAGCATATGTACGTCTTGAGCAAGGTCAAGAAATCGACTTTGCGGTAACTGAGTAAGAGGATTGTTGCAATGCCTATTGTAAAAACTAAACCAACCTCTCCTGGTCGCCGCTTTGTAGTAAAAGTTGTAAATCCAGATTTGCATAAGGGAGATCCTTATGCGCCACTCTTGGAGAAAAAATCCAAGTCAGGTGGTCGTAATAACACTGGTCGCATTACTACTCGCCACGTTGGTGGTGGCCACAAGCAACATTACCGTGTAGTCGATTTCCGTCGCAATAAGGACGGCATCCCTGCAACTGTAGAGCGCCTTGAGTACGATCCAAATCGTACTGCTTATATTGCTCTGGTATGTTATGCAGATGGTGAGCGTCGCTACATCATTGCGCCCAAAAACTTGAGCGCAGGTGACAAAATTGAGTCTGGTAATGCCGCCGCTATTAAGGTCGGTAATACCTTGCCAATCCGTAACATCCCGTTGGGTAGTGTAATTCACTGTGTTGAGCTTAAGCCTGGTAAGGGTGCTCAAGTTGCTCGTTCAGCTGGTGCTTCGGCTCAGTTGGTTGCGCGTGACGGTGCTTACGCAACTTTGCGTTTGCGCAGCGGCGAAATGCGTAAAGTGTTGAGCGATTGTCGCGCAACCTTGGGTGAAGTGTCTAACAGTGAGCACAGTTTGCGTTCATTGGGTAAGGCTGGTGCTACTCGTTGGCGTGGTGTTCGTCCTACCGTTCGCGGTGTGGCAATGAACCCGGTCGATCACCCGATGGGTGGTGGTGAAGGTCGTACCTCTGGTGGTCGTCACCCAGTTTCACCATGGGGAACTCCAACCAAAGGTTACAAAACACGCTCCAACAAGCGTACCGATAACATGATTGTTCGTCGTCGCGATAAGAAGTAAGCGCCGACTTAACAGCTGAGTAGAGGAAGTCACAGTGCCACGTTCACTGAAAAAAGGTCCTTTTATCGACCTTCACCTGATTAAGAAGGTCGAAGCTGCGATCGCAAGTAATGATCGTCGTCCAATTAAGACTTGGTCGCGCCGTTCCATGATTATGCCGGAAATGGTGGGTTTGACCTTGGCTGTACATAATGGGCGCCAACACGTTCCAGTTCTTGTGAATGAAGAAATGGTTGGCCACAAGCTTGGCGAATTTGCTGCTACCCGCACCTATCGCGGTCATGCTGCAGATAAAAAAGCTAAGAAGCGCTAAGAGGTTTTAACGATGGAAGTAGCAGCAAAATTAAGCGGTGCTCGTCTGTCGGCGCAAAAAGCGCGTTTGGTAGCCGATCAAATTCGCGGTAAAGGCGTTGAAGATGCGCTTGATATTCTCGCATTCAGTACCAAAAAGGGTGCAGAGATCATCAAAAAAGTGCTTGAGTCTGCAATAGCAAACGCAGAGCACAACGAAGGCGCTGATGTAGATGAGTTGAAAGTGAAAACGATTTTTGTAGATGAAGGTGTGAGTCTGAAGCGCATAAGTCCGCGTGCTAAGGGTCGTGCTGATCGTATTACAAAGCGCACTTGTCACATCACCGTTAAAGTAGCCGATAAGTAAGAGAGCAGGCGTTATGGGTCAGAAAGTACATCCAAACGGTATTCGTCTCGGTATCGTCAAAAAACATACCTCTATATGGTATGCCGACGGGACTGAGTACGCAGACAAACTTAACATCGACTTGAAAGTACGTGCGTACATTCAAGCAAAGCTTGCTAGTGCGTCAGTTAGCCGCGTTGATATTGAACGCCCCGCTAATACTGCGCGCATTACCATTCACACCGCCCGTCCAGGCATCGTGATTGGTAAAAAAGGTGAGGATGTTGACAAGTTGCGCGCTGAAGTCAGCAAGCAAATGGGCGTGCCTGTTCATATTAATATTGAAGAGATCCGCAAGCCTGATTTGGATGCAGCTTTAGTGGCACAAGGCGTTGCTCAGCAACTTGAGCGCCGCGTAATGTTCCGTCGTGCTATGAAGCGCGCGGTACAGAATGCAATGCGTCAAGGTGCTGAAGGTATCAAAATCCAAGTGGGAGGCCGCTTGGGTGGTGCAGAGATCGCTCGTAGTGAGTGGTATCGTGAAGGTCGTGTGCCCCTGCACACATTGCGTGCAGATATTGACTACGCAACTGCCGAAGCGAAAACCACCTACGGTATCATTGGTGTAAAAGTGTGGATTTTCAAAGGTGAGGTTATCGGTGAAGTAGTTGACGCCGAAGCTGCATCTAAGAAAAAAGCCGCCAAGTCCAAGTAAGGGGTACGCAAAATGTTACAACCTAAGCGTACAAAGTTTCGCAAGCAGATGAAAGGCCGCAACCGCGGCTTGGCCCAACGTGGCTCCAAAGTTAGCTTTGGTGATTTTGGCTTGAAAGCAACTGGTCGCGGTCGCATTACTGCTCGCCAAATTGAGGCGGCTCGTCGTGCGATGACTCGTCACGTTAAGCGTGGTGGTAAAATTTGGATCCGAGTATTCCCGGACAAACCAATTACTGAGAAGCCTCTCGAGGTGCGTCAAGGTAAAGGTAAGGGTAACGTGGAATACTGGGTGGCACAGATTCGTCCTGGTAAGGTTCTCTATGAGATGGATGGCGTGAGCGAAGAATTAGCTCGCCAAGCATTCGCCCTTGCTGCGGCAAAGTTGCCAATTTCTACAACATTTGTTAAACGTTCGGTGATGTGATGAAAGCTTCAGAACTCCGCGAAAAATCCGTCGAAGAGCTGAATGGCGTCTTGTTGGATCAATTGAAAGAGCAGTTTAAGTTGCGTATGCAAGCTTCTACTGGTCAGTTGAGCCAAACTCACTTGCTCGCGCAAGTACGTAAAGACGTCGCACGCATCAAGACGGCGCTTAAGCAAAAGGCAGGTAATTAACGATGACTCAAGAAACTAACGTGGCTCGTACACTGACCGGTAAGGTCGTTAGCGACAAGATGGATAAAACCATCACTGTGTTAATTGAGCGTCGTGTAAAACATGAGCTTTATGGTAAGTACGGCACTAAATCATCCAAGCTTCACGCTCACGATGAAAACAATGAGTGCAAGATGGGTGATGTAGTGACTGTAGCTGAGTCGCGTCCTCTGTCGAAAACTAAAACCTGGGCTTTAGTGAAAATTGAAGAGCGCGCTGCTGAAGTCTAAGACTTCAGCGCTTTTAAAAGTTTCGGAGACGGACGATGATTCAAACAGAAAGCTACTTAGATGTTGCTGACAACAGCGGTGCTCGCCGTGTCATGTGCATCAAGGTTCTTGGCGGTTCTCACCGTCGCTATGCGGCCGTGGGTGACATCATCAAAGTTACTGTTAAGGAAGCAATTCCTCGCGGTAAGGTGAAGAAAGGCCAAGTAATGAAGGCAGTGGTTGTGCGCACCAAAAAAGGCGTGCGTCGTCTAGACGGTTCATTAATTAAGTTTGACGACAATGCCGCTGTACTGCTGAACAACCAAGATGCTCCGATAGGTACCCGTATTTTCGGACCAGTAACTCGTGAGTTGCGTGGCGAGAAATTTATGAAAATCATTTCTTTGGCGCCTGAAGTACTTTAAGTACTCAGAACAGACAAAGAGTCGAGGGCAGACAAATGCGTAAGATTAAACGTGATGACGAAGTGATTGTTATCGCCGGACGTGACAAAGGCAAGCGCGGTAAAGTTATACGCGTATTGGCTGAAGATCGTTTGATTGTTGGCGGCATTAACATGATCAAGAAGCACCAAAAACCTAATCCTCAGTTAAGTATTGCTGGTGGAATAGTAGAAAAAGAAGCTGCGATCCATGCTTCCAATGTTGCCATTTATAATGCTGCAACTAAAAAAGCTGATCGTGTTGGTTTCAAAGTCCTTGAAAATGGCGACAAAGTTCGTGTTTTCAAATCCAATGGCGAAGCCCTAGAGGCGTAATTAGACATGGCAAGGCTTAAAGAACTTTATACAAAAGAACTCGCCCCTAAGCTGAAAGAAGAGCTGGGTTTGGCGAATGTTATGGAAGTGCCACGCATTACCAAAATCACCCTGAACATGGGTGTAGGTGAAGCTGTTGGTGACAAGAAAGTGCTTGAGAACGCGGTTAATGACTTGGTGAAGATTGCCGGTCAGAAAGTCGTTGTTACGAATGCTCGCAAGTCAATTGCAGGCTTTAAGATTCGTGACGGCTGGCCAATCGGTTGTAAAGTAACTCTGCGTAGTGATCGTATGTATGAGTTCTTGGATCGTCTGGTTACTATCGCTATTCCGCGTATCCGCGATTTCCGTGGCATTAGTCCTAAGCAATTTGATGGTCGTGGAAACTTTTCCATGGGTGTGACTGAGCAAATTATTTTCCCTGAGATTGACTACGATAAAGTAGATAAACTCCGTGGTCTTGATATTTGTATCACCACTACCGCTCGCACCGACGAAGAAGGTCGTGCGCTGTTGAAAGCGTTCAACTTCCCGTTCAAAGGCTAAGGGTAACGTCATGGCTAAGAAATCAATGATTGCGCGCGAAGTTAAGCGTACGCAAACCGTTAAAAAATTCGCCGCTAAACGCGCTGAATTAAAAGCAGCAATTCTCAGTCCTGCTTCTTCTGAAGAGCAAGTTTGGGAAGCGCAAATTAAACTGCAGCAATTGCCTCGTGATGCTAGTCCTTCACGTCAACGTAACCGTTGCCGCGTAACTGGTCGTCCACATGGTGTTTATCGCAAGTTCGGCCTGTGCCGTCACAAATTGCGTGAAGCTGCCATGCGTGGTGATGTCCCCGGCTTGGTTAAAGCCAGCTGGTAAGCCTCGGCTTAATTTTAGGAGCAGAATCTAATGAGCATGCAAGATCCGTTAGCAGATATGCTGACCCGCGTACGCAATGCGCAACGTGTAGGTAAAGCATCGGTGACTATGCCTTCTTCAAAATTGAAGGTGAATGTTGCAAAAGTACTCTCTGATGAGGGTTACATTGTAGGTTTTTCTGTAAGTGAGGGCGCTAAGCCTGAGTTAACAGTTGAACTGAAGTATTTTGAAGGCAAGCCAGTAATTGTAGAGCTTGACCGTGTGAGCCGTCCTGGCTTGCGTAATTATGCTGGTAAAGCAGCAATACCTACAGTTCGCGCTGGTTTGGGTATTGCAATTGTTTCTACCAGTAAAGGTGTGATGACCGATCGTGCTGCTCGCGCTGCTGGCGTGGGCGGCGAAGTCCTCTGCACAGTATTCTAATTGGGAAATCGTCATGTCACGAGTTGCAAAAAGTCCGGTTGAAGTACCTGCTGCTGTGAGTGTGAGTCTATCAGGGCAAAATCTCTCTATTAAAGGCGGCAAAGGTACGTTGGCGCTGCAAGTTCACGCGAGTGTTGAAGTTAAGCATGAGGGTAATGTATTAACTTTCGCCCCGCGTGACGGTGCCAAGCAGTCAGATGCGCTAGCAGGCACTACCCGTGCGCTAGTTAATAACATGGTAAAAGGTGTCAGCCAAGGTTTTGAGAAAAAACTTACGTTGGTTGGTGTGGGTTATCGTGTTAAAGCTGAAGGCAAAACTGTAAACCTGTCTGTGGGTCTCTCTCATCCGGTTAATTACATTCTTCCAGAAGGTGTAACCGTTGAGACTCCAAGTCAGACCGAAATAGTACTGAAGGGCACTGACAAGCAATTGCTTGGTCAAATAGCCGCTGAAATCCGTGCATATCGTCAGCCAGAGCCTTATAAAGGCAAAGGTATTCGCTATTCGGACGAAGTAGTACTGCGTAAAGAAGCTAAGAAGAAGTAGGGCTAGGATATGAGCGATAAGAAGCAAACTCGTCTTCGCCGTGCACGCCGTGCCCGCGCTAAGATTCGTGAATTAGGTGTAACGCGTTTATCCATTCATCGTACTCCACGCCATATTTATGCACAGTTGATTTCTGGTGACGGTGCACAAGTATTGGCAAGCGCCTCTACTTTGGATAAAGATCTACGTAGTGGTAAAACTGGCAACTCCGATGCTGCCAAAGCTGTTGGAGCGCTCATTGCTGAGCGCGGTAAAGCAGCTGGCATTTCTCAAGTCGCGTTCGATCGTAGTGGTTTTAAATACCACGGTCGTGTGAAGGCGCTTGCTGATGCAGCACGTGAAGGCGGACTGGAATTCTAAGGGTGAGATATGGCATACGCTAAGAAAGAAGAAGACAACAACGAAGGCTTGCAAGAAAAACTAGTTCAAGTCAATCGTGTTGCTAAAACTGTAAAGGGTGGTCGTATCTTCCAATTTACCGCACTGACTGTTGTTGGTGATGGTAACGGAAAGGTGGGCTTTGGTCGTGGTAAGGCACGTGAAGTACCTATTGCAATTCAAAAAGCAATGGAAGCAGCACGTCGCAACATGATCAGTGTTGAGCTGAATGGTGATACTATCCAGTACCCAATTAAAGGTGCTCATGGCGCTTCTAAAGTGTACATGCAGCCAGCCTCTCAAGGTACTGGTGTTATTGCGGGTGGTGCTATGCGTTCGGTACTTGAAATTGCAGGCATTCAAAACGTTCTGTCTAAGTGCTACGGCTCTACCAACCCAGTTAACGTTGTTCGCGCTACCTTCAACGCATTGAAAGCTATGACTTCTCCTGAAGCTGTTGCTGCCAAACGCGGTAAAAGTGTAGAAGATATTCTGAACTAATCGACTGGTTCGATTATTAGAAGGCGGAGTTCATATGTCTAAGAAAATGATTAAAGTGACGCAGATAAAGAGCACTGCTCATCGTCTGAAAAACCACAAAGCTTGCGTTGCTGGCTTGGGTTTGCGTCGCATCCGTCACACTGTTGAAGTAGAAGATACTCCATCAGTACGTGGCATGATTAATATGGTTAACTATCTGGTTAAGGTAGAGGGAGAATAAGATGCGTCTAAATACGCTAAGTCCCGCACCGGGCAGAATCAAAGCGCCAAAACGTGTTGGTCGTGGTATCGGTAGTGGTTTGGGTAAAACTGCTGGCCGTGGTCACAAAGGTTTGAAGTCACGTTCTGGTGGTTCTGTTAGACCAGGTTTCGAAGGCGGTCAGATGCCTTTGCAAATCCGTTTGCCAAAGTATGGTTTCACGTCTCGTATTAGCCTTGTGTCTGCTCAGATTCGGTTGTCTGAATTGAATGCAGTAGAAGGCTCAGTAGTTGATATTGAAACTCTTAAACAAGCAGGTTTGATTAGTTCTGTTATCAAGCGCGCAAAAATCTTCGCTTCTGGCGAAGTGAAAAAGGCAGTAACAGTGAAAGGTTTGTCTGTTACTAAAGGCGCAAAAGCAGCTATTGAAGCCGCTGGCGGAACAGTAGAAGAGTAACGAGGTGCGAATGGCGACTCCAAGTAATCTGCCATTAGCAAATCAAAGAGGCTTGGGCGAGCTATGGGCTCGTCTTCGCTTTCTGTTTTTGGCAATTGTGATTTATCGTATTGGTACTCACATACCTGTACCGGGTTTAGATCCAGAGCGTATTGCGAATCTGTTTAATCAGAATCAAGGTACTATTTTAGGGATGTTTAATATGTTCTCGGGCGGTGCTCTTGAACGTATGAGTATTCTGGCTCTAGGGATCATGCCTTATATTTCTGCATCGATTATCATGCAGTTGCTCACATCTGTTACTCCTTCGCTGGAGCAATTGAAAAAAGAAGGTGATGCTGGTCGTCGTAAGATCAATCAGTACACACGTTACTTCACCGTAGTGTTGGCAACCGTACAAGCCTTGGCAATGGCTGTTAGTTTTTCATCTTATGCCTTTGGTGGTGAACCTACTTTTACTTATTATTTTGTTGCTGTGGTCTCCTTGGTGACCGGCGCAGTATTTATGATGTGGTTAGGTGAGCAGGTTACGGAGCGCGGTATTGGAAATGGTATTTCAATGCTGATTTTTGCGGGTATTGTTGCTGGTATGCCTAGTGCAATTGGCCAAGCCTTTGAAAGTGCGCGTCAAGGTGACTTACATGTTATAGCCTTGCTTGTTGTTACTCTTTTAGCGTTGGCTGTCATTTGGCTGGTTGTGCGTATTGAGCGTGGGCAACGTCGAATTACAGTGAATTATGCCAAGCGCCAACAAGGTCGTGCCGCGCAAAGCAGCCATTTGCCTTTAAAAATAAATATGTCTGGTGTTATCCCAGCTATTTTTGCTAGCAGTATTTTGTTGTTCCCTGCATCCATTGCTCAGTGGTTTGGTCAAGGTGGTGAGGGGCCGTTAAATGAAGCCTTGCAAGAGATTGCTTTAGCGATTGGTCCAGGTCAGCCGCTTTACATTCTTATATTTGCGGGTTTAATAACGTTTTTCTGTTTCTTCTATACGGCATTGATGTTTAATCCGAAGGAAGTTGCAGATAACTTAAAAAAGTCGGGTGCATATATACCTGGGATTCGTCCTGGTGAGCACTCCGCAAAATATATCGATAGTGTTCTGACGCGGCTAACAGTTGTTGGTGCTATCTATATGTCCGCAGTTTGTCTGTTGCCTCAATTCTTGATAGTAGTCACTAATGTGCCTTTCTATCTGGGTGGTACTTCACTGCTGATCGTGGTAGTGGTAGTAATGGACTTTATGTCCCAGGTACAGGCTCACTTGATGTCTCATCAGTATGAATCGCTGATGAAGAAGTCAAACTTAAAAGGATACGGCGGCGGTAACGCACGCTAATCTGATATTTTGAGGTTGGATGATGAAAGTTCGTGCTTCTGTTAAAAAGATTTGTCGCAATTGCAAAATGGTTCGTCGCAACGGTGTTTTACGTGTTATTTGTCACGTTGAGCCGCGCCACAAACAGCGTCAAGGTTAATGCATAGCTGCTAATTGTTTGCGTTGAACTCAGGCAGGTTAACCAGTGATGGTGCCTGCCTGTTCTTTTCTGCAAATTTTAGTGAAAGCATAACTACTGGGGGCGTTGACTGTCGTTAGGTGAGAAATTACCTGGCTATTGCTTTATGGTGTAAATGCCGCTATCCTGCGCGCCTTTTGTACAAGGGGCGAGGGTGGTGCTTATGCTGTCAACGCTGCAACTTATGTGTTACTGGAGTAATTTGAATGGCTCGTATTGCTGGTGTAAACATACCAGATAACAAACACGCCGTTATCTCGTTGACTTATGTTTTCGGGATTGGTCGTACCTCAGCTAAGCAGATCTGTGCTGCTACTGGTATCTCTGAAGAGACCAAAATCGGAACTCTGTCTGAAGATCAGATGG
This sequence comes from Cellvibrio sp. 25HG11W-0, assembly GCF_057815475.1. Classification (NCBI taxonomy): domain Bacteria; kingdom Pseudomonadati; phylum Pseudomonadota; class Gammaproteobacteria; order Cellvibrionales; family Cellvibrionaceae; genus Cellvibrio; species Cellvibrio sp. 25HG11W-0. The sequence goes on along the minus strand of NZ_CM174230.1, from coordinate 4,161,878 downwards.
ACGCTATCCGTGCTGAAGTCGCTAAGCGCACCGTTGAAGGTGACCTGCGTCGTGTAATATCTATGAATATTAAGCGCTTGATGGATTTGGGATGCTACCGTGGTTTGCGCCACCGTCGCAGTCTGCCGCTCCGTGGTCAGCGTACTAAAACGAACGCTCGTACCCGTAAAGGCCCTCGTAAGCCGATTAAGAAGTAATTCTTGCTTACGTCTTTCATTCACTTACGGTAACAAAAAAGTAGGAAGAAATTGCTATGGCTAAGCCAGGTAATAAAACCACCGCGAAAAAGAAAGTTAAAAAGACAGTAGTCGATGGTGTAGCTCACATCCACGCTTCTTTTAACAATACCATCGTGACCATTACAGATCGTCAAGGCAATGCACTCGCTTGGGCAACTTCTGGTGGTTCAGGTTTCCGTGGTTCACGTAAAAGTACTCCTTTTGCTGCTCAGGTCGCTGCAGAGCGCGCTGGTGAAGCTGCAAAAGAATATGGTTTAAAAAATCTCGACGTTGAAGTTAAGGGTCCAGGCCCAGGTCGCGAGTCTGCTGTTCGCGCGCTGAATAATGCTGGTTATAAAATTACCAACATTACTGACGTAACGCCGATTCCTCACAACGGCTGTCGTCCGCCGAAAAAACGTCGCGTGTAAGGGGGAGGAATAGAAAATGGCTCGTTATATTGGACCTACTTGTAAGCTGTCTCGTCGCGAAGGTACTGATCTTTTCTTAAAGAGTGGTGCGCGCGCTTTAGACTCAAAATGTAAATTAGAAACTGCTCCAGGCCAACATGGCCAACGTCGTGGTCGCTTGTCTGACTATGGTGTGCAGTTGCGTGAAAAGCAAAAAGTTCGTCGTATTTACGGCATTCTTGAAAAGCAATTCCGCGGTTACTACAAAGAAGCTGCTCGTCGTAAGGGCGCCAGCGGTGAAAACTTGCTGAAATTGCTCGAATCTCGTTTAGATAACGTTGTTTATCGTATGGGTTTCGGTTCAACTCGCGCTGAATCGCGTCAGTTGGTTTCACATAAGGCTATCAGTGTTAACGGTAAAACCGTCAACATCGCTTCTTACCAAGTTGCTGCCGGTGATGTTGTTGCCGTACGCGAGAAGGCTAAAAAGCAACTGCGTATCCAAAGCGCAATTAACTTGGCTGGACAACGTAGTAACGTTGAATGGATCGATGTTAATGGCGAGAAAAAAGAAGGCGTATTTAAACGCGTTCCGGATCGCATTGATTTGCCAGCTGATATCAATGAGAACTTGATTGTTGAGCTTTACTCTAAGTAAGGCCTGAGACTCGTCGATACCCTAAACAGGACCGCTAACAGGTGTGGCTATGCAGACAGCAGTAAACGAATTTTTGACTCCGCGTCATATCGATGTTTCAGAAAGCAGCCCAACTCACGCTCGCGTGGTGTTGGAGCCTTTGGAGCGTGGCTTTGGACATACTCTTGGCAATGCCTTGCGTCGTATTTTGCTTTCTTCAATGGCCGGTTGTGCCATTGTTGAAGTGGAAATCGAAGGTGTGTTGCACGAGTACAGCGCGATAGAAGGTGTTCGTGAGGATGTCATCGAAATCCTTTTGAACCTGAAAGGCGTTGCGGTAATCATGCACGGTAAGGATCATGCAGTTCTTACTTTGACCAAAAAAGGCCCAGGTGTTGTTACTGCGGCTGATATTCAACTTGACCACGATGTGGAAATTAAAAATCCAGATCATATCTTGGCGAATATCACTGGTAATACCGAATTAAAAATGCGCTTAACTATTGCGCGTGGCCGCGGTTACCAGCCAGCAGACAGCCGTCGTAGAGACGATGACGAAAGTCGTGCTATTGGCCGCTTGCAGTTGGATGCTTCTTTTAGTCCAGTTAAGCGTTTGGCATACAGCGTAGAAAATGCGCGTGTTGAACAGCGTACTGACTTGGATAAATTGGTGTTAGATTTGGAAACAAACGGCACTATTGATCCGGAAGAAGCTATTCGTCGTGCAGCGACAATTCTGCAGCAACAGCTTGCAGTGTTTGTTGATCTGGAAGGTGAAAAACAATCAGCTCCTGAACAAAAAGAAGAGGCTATTGATCCTGTTCTCTTGCGTCCAGTGGATGACTTGGAATTGACAGTACGTTCAGCTAACTGCTTGAAAGCGGAAAATATTTACTATATCGGCGATCTGATTCAGCGCACGGAAGTTGAGCTGTTGAAGACTCCGAACTTAGGTAAAAAATCACTTACCGAAATTAAAGACGTACTCGCTTCACGCGGTTTGTCGCTCGGTATGCGTTTGGAAAACTGGCCACCGGCTAGCTTGAGAAACGATTAACCAGTGAAATCAGAAAGCGAGCATCCCTTGGGGTGCTCGTTTTTTTGTTTTTATTATTAGTTCGCCCGTCAACTCACTTCGGTGCGGGTGATTAACGAGATTGCGTTAAGCAATCCATTTTGAAGGTATATTGTCATGCGTCATCGTCTTAGTGGTCGTCAGTTAAATCGTAATGCATCTCACCGTAAAGCTATGTTTCGTAACATGGTTATTTCTTTGGTTGAGCATGAATTAATTAAAACTACTTTACCAAAAGCCAAAGAGCTGCGTCGTTTCGCTGAGCCTTTGATTACTTTAGCTAAGGTAGATAGTGTTGCTAACCGTCGTCTTGCATTTGCTCGTTTGAACAACAAAGAAGCGGTAGGTAAGTTGTTTAGTCAACTTGGTCCACGCTACAACACTCGCCCAGGTGGCTACATTCGTATTCTGAAGTGTGGTTTCCGTTCAGGCGATAAGGCTCCTATGGCCTATGTTGAGTTGGTCGATCGTCCAGCTAAAGCTTTAGACACAGCTGTAGAAGCCGAATAAGCTTCTAGGTCGTGAAACAAAAAAACCAAGCATCTGCTTGGTTTTTTTGTTTTTAGCTTCAGCAAAATGTTTGGCTGCGAAAAACCGCAGCCTGCGCTTAAGCTTTGCTCTTTGGGCGTGCTGTTACCTTGGTTGAAGCTTTTGGAGTTGCAGCAGCCTTTGCTGCGGGTTTAGTCGTAGTCTTCGTTTTTGGTTTGGCTGTGGCTGTAATTTTCACTTTAGTCGGTTCGGCTGGCTCATTTGTCTGAGCTTTCACTTTTGTAGTTGGCCCCTTTGTTTTGAGCATGGCCGCTAAAAAGCGCCCTGTGTGTGACTGCTTCATCTTGGCAACAGCTTCTGGCGTACCTTGCGCAATAATTTGTCCGCCACCACTTCCTCCTTCAGGCCCTAGGTCGACAATCCAATCTGCTGTTTTGATGACATCCAAATTGTGCTCAATTACTACGACTGTATTACCGTGATCGCGCAGGCGATGCAGAACATTGAGAAGCTGTTGAATATCATAGAAGTGCAACCCGGTCGTAGGTTCATCGAGTATATAGAGCGTTTTACCTGTATCGCGCTTGGATAACTCTTTCGCGAGTTTAACGCGTTGGGCTTCACCACCTGAAAGTGTGGTGGCTGCCTGCCCTAAGCGAATATAAGAAAGGCCTACATCTATTAGGGTTTGCAATTTGTTGGCGACAGAGGGGATTGCATCGAAAAATGTGCGCGCATCTTCTACTGTCATATCGAGTACTTCGTGAATGTTTTTGCCTTTGTATTTAACGTCCAATGTTTCGCGGTTATAGCGTTTGCCTTTGCATACGTCGCAGGGAACATAGACATCAGGCAGGAAGTGCATTTCCACTTTAGTAACGCCATCGCCCTGACAGGCTTCGCAGCGGCCGCCTTTCACATTAAAACTAAAACGCCCAGGTTGATAGCCGCGTGAACGTGATTCTTGTGTGCCCGCAAATAATTCGCGCACCGGTGTGAAAATGCCGGTGTAGGTTGCGGGGTTAGAGCGCGGGGTGCGGCCAATGGGGCTTTGATCTATATCCACACACTTATCGAACAGCTCCATACCTTCGACTTTGTCGAAGGGTGCTGCGGTAAGCGTAGTGGCACCATTGAGCGCGGTGCTCGCCAGTGGGTGAAGCGTTGCGTTAATTAAGGTTGATTTGCCTGAGCCAGAAACACCTGTGATGCAGGTCATTAGGCCCACCGGAATCTCCAAAGTGACATTTTGTAAGTTGTTGCCCTTGGCGCCGATCAGGCGCAGCATCTGTTTGGGATCAACGGGATTGCGCGTTTCAGGAATGGCGATGGAGCGAGTGCCGCTGAGGTACTGGCCGGTTATAGAATCCTTGTTGGCCATAATGTCTTCGACTGTGCCCTGGGCGATGACTTGGCCGCCGTGCACGCCGGCACCTGGGCCAATGTCGATGACATGATCTGCCAATCGAATAGCATCTTCATCGTGCTCTACCACTATCACGGTATTACCAATGTCACGCAGGTGGCGCAGAGTTTTGAGTAACCGCTCGTTATCGCGTTGATGTAGACCAATGGATGGCTCGTCGAGAATGTACATAACGCCGACTAAACCCGCGCCGATTTGACTGGCAAGGCGAATGCGCTGAGCTTCACCGCCGGATAGGGTTTCGGCGCTGCGGCTCAGGGTTAAATAATTTAACCCAACATCTACTAAGAAGCGGAAGCGGTCACGCAGCTCTTTTAGCACCTTGTCGGCAATGCCCGCTTTACGTCCAGTAAACGTTAATTTCATGTAGTAGTCGTAGGCATCAGCTACGGGCATATCGGTGATGTGATGCAGCGGCTTTTCATCGATAAAAACATTGCGCGCCTCTAGACGCAGGCGCGAGCCGTCGCACTCAGGGCAGCGTTGGGTCGACATGAATTTCACCAGATCTTCGCGCACCGAGTTAGATTCGGTGTCGCGGTAGCGGCGTTCCATGTTGGGCATTACGCCCTCAAAGCTGTGGCTGCGTTTGTACACATCGCCGCGATCATTGATGTAATTGAATTCAATGACCTCTTCACCCGAGCCATAGAGTACGGCTTCGCGCTGTTTGGCTTTGAGCTTGTTCCAAGGTATATCAACCTTAAAGTCATAGTGTTGGGCGAGGGAAGCAAGCATGTGGAAGTAGTAGACATTGCGCTTGTCCCAGCCGCGAATTGCGCCATCAGACAGACTGAGCGACGCATTCTGAATCACTTTGTCTTCGTCAAAAAATTGTTTAATGCCCAAGCCGTCACAGCAAGGGCAGGCGCCAGCGGGGTTGTTAAAGGAAAATAGGCGCGGCTCAAGCTCAGTCAGGCTGTAATCGCAAATGGGGCAAGCGTGCTTGGAAGAGAAAAGGCGGTCTGGTGCTTCGCCATCCATATAGTTGATGCACACTATGCCGTCAGCCAAATTGAGTGCGGTTTCAAAGGACTCAGATAGGCGGAGTTTGATGTCCTCGCGCACCTTAAAGCGATCTATTACCACCTCAACCGTATGTTTCTTTTTCTTGTCGAGCGTCGGGGTATCATCTAGGTCGCAAAGCACGCCATTGATGCGCGCACGAATAAACCCATCGCGTTTCAGCTGGTCGAAGGTATGCAGGTGCTCACCTTTGCGATCGCGCACTATGGGTGCTAACAGCATTAGTTTGGTGCCTTCGGGAAGCGCCAGTACGGTATCGACCATTTCACTGATGGTCTGCGCGGCTAGCGGCTCGCCGTGCACGGGGCAGCGTGGTTCTCCGACGCGCGCATAAAGCAGGCGCAAGTAGTCATAAATTTCTGTGATGGTGCCCACGGTGGAGCGGGGATTGTGAGAGGTAGATTTCTGCTCAATGGAGATTGCGGGGCTTAGGCCCTCCACGTGATCCACATCAGGCTTTTCCATCATCGACAAAAACTGGCGCGCGTAAGTTGAGAGCGATTCAACATAGCGGCGCTGGCCTTCCGCATAAAGCGTGTCGAAGGCGAGAGAGGATTTACCGGAGCCAGAGGGGCCAGTAATCACAACGAGCTTATCGCGGGGAATGTCGAGGTCAATATTCTTCAGATTGTGGGTGCGTGCACCCCTAACAATAATAGTGTCCATCTAGCGCGCTATACCTCAGTAAATGTCGGTCGGCTGAAAAGTGAATCAAAAGGCAGGATTATACGGCAATGGTTTGCCAGTAGATGTCAGTAGTGCAAAAACTACGCCCTATATGGCATTAAATTCCACTTAGGGGTTTAAGTGGTGGCTAGTCTAGTCTGGCTATTGGTAAAATGCCGCTTCGAAAATTCCCCCTAATAATAAGTTGCCGCTATGACTACCTCTGTTGTCGATGCCCCCCAAGCTCCCTTTGAACGCCGCGTGGTGATGTCGCTGGCGGCGCTCTATACCTTTCGCATGTTCGGTTTGTTTTTATTGCTGCCAGTGCTGGCCGTCTATGGGACTGAATATGAGCACCATACCCCATTTTTGCTGGGGGTTGCCTTGGGTGCTTTTGGTTTTAGTCAGGCGTTTTTGCAAATTCCTTTTGGCATGTTGTCAGATAAATATGGCCGTAAGCCGCTTATTTTGATCGGTCTTATTATTTTTATTGTAGGGAGTGTGGTGGCGGCTCAAGCTCATAGTATCTATGAAGTAATTATTGGGCGCTTTCTGCAGGGGGGGGGGGCCATCTCCGCGGCCATTATGGCGCTGCTAACGGATTTAACCTCAGAAGAAAATCGCACCAAGGCTATGGCGACTATAGGTGCGTCTATCGGTATTTCTTTTTCCGTCGCCATGACACTTGGACCTTGGCTGGCGAGTTGGGGCGGAATAGGCGCCATATTTTGGGTGACGGCGGGCTTGGGTGTGGTCAGTATTTATATTTTGCTCATGCTAGTACCTTCCGTCGCTCAGGCTCCCTCGCCCAAGCGGGAGGCAGTGGCGGTGCCGAATTTACTCTGGAAAACATTAAAACATCCAGAGTTATTGCGCTTGAATGTGGGGATTTTTTCGCTGCACTTTGTGCTCATGGCCAACTTTATGGTGTTGCCCTTGATACTGCAGGACCAGCTGCATATCACCCGTAATTATCATGGCATGTTTTATTTTCCACTCTTGGCCTTTGCCTTTGTGCTGATGCTGCCCTTTGTCATAGTGGCGGAAAAACGTCGCAAAATTAAACCAGTATTTCTTGGTGCGATTGCCTTGCTTGCGCTTGCAGAGCTGGGTTTGGTCGTAGCGCCACCGAGTTTGATCGGCACGCTCTTTGTGCTTTTCTGCTTTTTCGTCGCCTTTAATATTTTGGAGGCGACCTTGCCGTCAATGGTGAGCAAAATTGCCCCAGCGGGTGCTAAGGGCACCGCCACGGGCATCTACTCCACGAGTCAGGTAATTGGCGTGTCGGCGGGGGGCGCGGTCGGTGGCTGGATACTCCAGCATCACGGCATTGCCGCCGTGCTAGAGCTGGGCGCGGTGTTTTCGGTCATTTGGTTGCTGGTAGCGCTTTCGATGAAACCACCGCGCTTTCTGGCCAGTGTGCTCATCCCCTTGCGCCAACATAATCATCAGCAAGTTGCAGCACAGTTACGTGAGGTTGAAGGTGTCGCAGAGGTGGTGATAGTGGCTTCGGAAAATACGGCCTACCTCAAAGTGGATCAGCGTTTGGTCGACCGTAAAACGCTCGCGGCGATTGTTGATGCCGAGCCTGTAGTCCCCTCGGTTTAGTAGCAAGAATTACGTCGAAAGTGTAAGCTTGGCAACCTTTTGCGCGCTGCGAGGGATTTGTTTTAGGCGCGTAACTGCAACCCAAGTTCGAATGTCGCCTCCCTGCGTTAGCAGTGGCGAATACCCGAAAAACAAAGCAACGGCATATTTAAGAGGAAGCCCCTATGGCACGCGGTATCAACAAAGTCATCCTAATCGGCAACGTCGGCCAAGACCCAGAAGTAAAGTACATGCCATCAGGCGGTGCCGTTACCAACATCAGCGTAGCCACCTCGGAAACCTGGAAAGATAAAAACACTGGTCAGCCACAAGAGCGCACCGAGTGGCATAGAGTTGTATTCTTTAATCGCCTAGGTGAAATCGCGGGCGAATATTTGAAGAAAGGCTCAAAAGTGTATGTCGAGGGCTCACTGCGCACCCGTAAATGGCAAGCGCAAGATGGCACTGATCGCTACACCACAGAAATCGTTGCCAATGAAATGCAAATGCTCGATGGTCGCGGCGATAACGCGGGCGGCGGTATGGGCGCAGGTGGCGGTGCTAACTATGATCAAACCCCACAGTACAACAATGCACCTGCAGCAGCGGCTGCAGGTTTTAATCAAGCGCCTCAGGCGCAGCCGCAACCAGCAGCGCGCCCACAGTCAGCGCCTGCGCAGCCAGCACCACAAGCGCCTGCAGGTTTTGATAGTTTTGATGACGACATTCCGTTTTAGTCGGTGAGGTGTTGAGTCGATCTAGCATAAGCGTTAAGCGTCTTTATAGTAAAAGCGAAGTTGTTTAGGCAGCTTCGCTTTTTTTTGATGTTCATCTAGCGGTTAAGGCTTACAAATGTCATGGTGCATAAATGACAGCGAAGCCTAGGCCGCGCGTGACAATGTTGCGATCATACTCTGGCCAACCTAAGTTCGAGTGGGGTCTGTAATTCGGTGACGCCCTGCTTTTTTATTATCAAATGAGTGATGCTTGATATTAAGTGCGTTTGATTGTTTGCTCAGGGCTGACGTCAAGATTGCAATGAATGTCGTAAGGGATCGCTAAAACAATAACTGCACAATTTGGATTGGTCGTTATGCCATCATCAAAAGAACAGCTTCTCTCACAATTGCACATTGACCGAGACCAAGCGCCTCTGCCCCATCCTGCGAAGCGTTGGGTTTTAGTCGGCGTGGTGATTTTGGCCTTAATGGTTTTAGCCTTTAGTATTTTGTATCAACCAGCGCCGATTAAGGTGCAGGTTGAAATGGCGCGTATGGCGGTGGTCGACGCGGCAGATGCAACGGTATTGGACGCAACGGGTTATGTGGTGGCGCGGCGTACCGCGACGGTGTCTTCGAAGGTGACAGGTAAGGTCGCAGAGATATTTATTGAAGAGGGACAGCAGGTGCAAGAAGGTGAAATAGTAGCGCGCCTCGATGATTCCAACGCGTCTAAATATTTAGCGCTTGCCGAGGCGGAATTGCGCTCTGCTAAAACCTTTGTGGTAGAAACCCAAGCGCGCTTAACAGAAGCCAAATTAAATTTACAGCGCAACACCGAACTGGCGCGCCGCCAATTAATTAGCCAGTCGAACCTTGATAAAGCGCGTGCAGATTTTGATTCGCTGCAGGCGCAGTTAGCGTCGCGCAAAGCAGACGTAAATGTTAGTGAAAAACGTTTGGCGCTGCAGCAGCAAAATCTGGACGACCTGACTCTGCGTGCACCCTTCAGCGGTGTTGTAATCAGCAAAGATTCCCAGCCAGGAGAAATGATTTCTCCTGTCTCTGCAGGCGGAGGATTTACGCGTACAGGTATCTGTACCTTAGTGGATATGAATTCACTCGAAATTGAAGTGGATGTGAACGAGTCTTACATTCAGCGCGTGCGTCCAGAGCAGTTTGTACAGGCGACGCTTGAAGCCTACCCTGAATGGAAAATACCCGCCAAGGTGCTCGCCATAATTCCCACGGCAGATCGTCAAAAAGCCACGGTAAAAGTCCGGATTGCATTTCAATCGAATGATTCACGAATTCTGCCGGATATGGGCGTGAAAGTGGGTTTTATGAATGGTGACCCACAAGCAGAAAATGCTGCGGAAAAAACCAAAGAAACCTTGGGTGTACGCGTGCCGGTGTCGGCGGTATTGTCGGAAGATGAAAATAAATTTGTCTTTGTTATTAAGGATGACCGCGCAGAAAAACGCAGCGTTCTCCTTAAAGCCAGCTATGGCAATGATGTGTATATTGCCAGTGGTTTAAAGCCTGGAGAGGATTTTGTAGTGGTGCCGCCCAAAGAGTTAAAAGATGGCTCGGCTATTGAGCGCTAATGACTGAAGAATAAAAATTAAGAAGTAAGAAATCGCCAGCAGTTTTTTCTAATAACATACCTCACCGGAGGATTGTATGTCCAATGTTGCCCCTAAGTCTGCAAGTGCTCAAGATGTTCTCGTTGAACTCAATGCCATCAGTAAAACTTATAAAAAAGGCAAAGAGCAGGTAAAGGTGTTGAGTGATTTAAGTTTAGAAATTCGCCGCGGTGATTTTCTTGCCCTGATGGGGCCGTCTGGTTCCGGAAAAACCACATTGCTCAATTTACTCGGTGGCTTGGACACACCCAGTGGAGGTGAATTAATTATTGGTGGTCAGCGGCTCGACAAAATGTCGAGTTCACAGCTTACCAAGTGGCGCGCACGGCACGTGGGTTTTATTTTTCAATTTTATAATTTAATGCCGGTGCTTACCGCAGAGAAAAATGTAGAACTACCGCTGCTGCTCACTAACCTCAGTGCAAAGCAGCGCAAACAACATGTGGCAGCCGCATTGGAGTTGGTGGGTCTAACGGATCGCGCCAAACACTACCCAAGTGAATTGTCCGGTGGGCAGGAGCAGCGCGTAGCGATTGCGCGCGCCTTGGTGAGCGACCCAGATTTGTTGTTGTGTGATGAGCCAACCGGTGATTTAGATCGCGCTACGGCAGATGAAATTCTTACACTCATGCAAACCCTTAATCAAACACAGCAAAAAACCATCATTATGGTGACCCATGATCCGCGCGCAGCTGACCACGCTAAAACCATACTGCACATGGATAAGGGTGCATTGGTTAGTGCTGTTAACCAAGGCGGGTACTAAGAATGTATTACTTACAATTTATTCTTAAGAATTTGGGGCGAAAAAAAACCAGAACTATACTGACGATTCTCTCCATCATGATCGCGTTTTTGTTGTTTGGTTTGTTGCGTAGCCTTGCAGGGGCTTTTGATCAAGGTGCCGAAATTGCCGGTGAAGATCGGTTGGTGACAATTAATAAGGTAACACTAATTCAACCGCTGCCGTTTAGTTATTTGGGTAAGGTAAGAAGTTTGAACGGGGTGGAGCTGGCAACGTCGGCCAATTGGTTTGGCGGTTATTATCAAGAGCCAAAAAATCAATTTTCGCAATTCGCAGTTACACCGGATGAGTATTTTGATATCTATCAAGATCTCTACTCATTGGCTCCAGAGCAGTTGGCGGCGTGGAAGAAAAATCGCATCGGTGTTGTGATTGGAAAGTCCCTCGCGGATAGATTTCAGTGGAAAATTGGCGATAGGGTTCCGTTGATTGGGATGTTTCCGCAAAGCAACGGTAGCACTACGTGGGAGTTTGTAGTTGAAGGTATTTACACCGCCAAAGATAAGCGCACTGATACGGGTGTCATGCTAATTAACTATGAATATTTTGAAGAGGCGCGTCAGTACGGCAAGGGCACTCTAGGTTGGTTAATTATAAAAGTGAAAAATCCTGCTGAGTCGGAACAAGTGGCCGCCGCAGTGGATGCACTTTTTGCAAATTCATCGGCGGAGACTAAAACCAGCAGCGAAAAAGATTTTGCTAAATCGTTTGCCAAGCAATTTGCTGATGTGGGCTTAATTACTACCTTGGTGCTCGGGGCTGTTTTTTTCACTATGCTCTTGGTGGCCGGCAACACTATGGCGCAATCTTTTCGCGAGCGTATTCCCGAATTGGCAGTTTTGAAAACACTCGGTTTTTCTGATGTGTCAGTCATGGTATTAGTTCTAGCAGAAGCCCTCGTAATTTCGCTCATTGGCGGTTGTTTAGGCTTGCTCTTGGCGACATTTTTTATCGCTGGTGCCGCCGAAAATTTTGCGTCAACGCTGCCGGGATTGGCGATGTCTAATCACATTTTACTAAATGGCTTAGGCTTAACCTTATTGCTGGGGCTGATTACGGGCGCTGTGCCTGGGCTGCAAGGGTTGCGTTTAAATATTGTTACTGCATTGCGGAGGCGCTAATCATGTTTAATGGATTGACTCAAATTGTTGTCATCACCCTCATGAATCTGCGCAATTTACCGCAGCGTTTAGGTACGTCGGCGGTAGCTGTGTTTGGTGTTGCCTGTGTGGTGGGAGTATTTATCGGTGTACTCTCTATGGCGGCAGGTTTTCAGCGCACCATGGTGAATGCAGGTTCAGAGGATACGCTTATTGTTATGCGCGCCGGTGCTAATTCAGAAATGAGCAGCGGTATGGGTTATGAGCAAACGCAATTAATTAGCAACCTAGCAGGTATCGCCAAGCTCGACGGTAAGCCCATCAGTTCATCAGAATTATTTGTGGTGATAGATGTGCCTAAGCGCTCTACGCAGTCGTCAGCGAATGTGCCTTTGCGCGGTGTGGAGCCTATGGCCTTTGTAGTGCGCGACCAATTTAAGATTATCGAAGGGCGCAATTTTGAACCAGGTAAAAATGAATTAATTGTCGGGCGCGGAGCTCTGCAACAATTTTCGCTGAGTGTGGGCTCTACACTTAAGTCAGGTCAAGTTGAATGGAAAGTGGTAGGTGTGTTCGAGGCGGGTGGCGGCTTGGCAGAGTCTGAGTTGTGGTGCGATGCAAAAATTTTGCAGAGTGCTTACAGGCGTGGCAACAGCTATCAAATTATGCGTGTAAAACTGAGCGATAAAAATGCCTTAGATGAATTTAAAGCTGCCATGGCGTCAGACCCTCAGCTAAATATGGATGCTCAACGCGAGACGGAGTATCTTGCGGCGCAATCGGAACCGCTCAGTAAGTTCATCAAAATGGTAGGTTACCCCTTGGCTATATTAATGGCCTTGGGTGCTATTTTCGGCGCGGTTAATACTATGTATACCTCTGTCTCCAATCGCACCCGTGAAATTGCCACCTTGCGCGCGCTCGGTTTTGGTTCGCTGCCCGTGGCTATTTCTACTTTAGTGGAGTCGCTCTTGCTAGCGTTTATTGGTGGTATTGTTGGCTCGCTGGTTGTCTATTTGGTGTTTAATGGCTACACCGTTTCTACCTTGAATTTTGCCAGTTTTAGCCAAGTAGTATTCGACTTTGCAGTGACACCGGACTTGTTAATTCAAGGTATTATTTTTGCGGCAGTGATTGGTGTGATTGGTGGTGTTTTTCCCGCTATTCGCGCCGCGCGCCTGCCTGTGGCTACGGCGTTGCGCGAAGTTTAATTTTGAATATTTCAATAGCAAAAAAACCACCTTTGCGGGTGGTTTTTTTATAAAATTTTGATGCTGTAGAATTTAATTCATTCCGGTGGAAATAAAATGGCTGCGATAAAAAATACGCAATGTATCGATTAATCTGGCGGTGGTTGTCCTAAAAACTCGTTATTCTCTTTAACGGCTTGTGCAAATTTTTTAAAGAGCTGCCGCTGTGGCGTTGAGTAGGGCATGTATTCGGGATGCCACTGCACGCCCACAATAAATCTACCGTCAGTCACTTCCGTCGCCTGAATAAAGTTGTCGCGGTCGCGTGCGCTAACTATTAAAGAGGGCGCGAGCGTATCAACTGCTTGACTGTGTAAGCTATTTATTTTTACTGACGTTGCTTGCAGCGCCTGTGCGAGTTGAGTTTTGGCAATGACATCGACCCATTTGATAGGAAAAAGTGAGTTTCTGTTGGGGGTGTTAACTCGCAGTGGCCTAATATCTTGATAAAGGCTGCCACCCAGAACCACATTAATTAATTGGGATCCGCGACATATACCTAAGATGGGGGTGTTGCTGGCTAATGCTCTGTGCAGCATAGCCATTTCGAGTTTGTCGCGCGCAAAGTCATAGCGGGCATTTACATCGCCTGTTAGGCCATAGTGTTCTGGATCTATGTCGTCGCCACCACCTATAATAACTCCGCGCACCCCGGCTGGAATCTCAGGTTTTTTTGCGGTGACATAGCGACCTTGTAGGCCGACCAAAAACAACATAAAGCGGGTAGCCCACCAACCAAAACGCCATTTTTTAGCGGGCCCAGTAACTACAACAAGTGGCTTTTTTGTGCGGTTCAAAAATTAAGTCCCCTTAGGTTGCGTTCATAGTTAGCTCTTGTTCTAAAAAATCAACCCATCGGTTTTCAAATGGATGGCTCAGGCGAGCAAGTTCTTGTTGAAATGCCGTACATAAATGCGCTAACTTTTTTTCATCTACGACAAGTTTTTCGACCTCCAACCATAAAAACCAGGGCAAAGTAATATTCCAATCTGGGCTGTCAATATCGCAGTTGGGTAACCGATAGTGAAAGGTGGGGCGTCCGTTAACGCGCGCGTCATCAACAGTGCCACGCACTCTCGCCTCATCTAGATAGGTGAATAGAGGCAACATGTCTAAACTTCTATTGCGGGTGGGATTAAAGCGTAGATAGTCATCAATTAATTCGGAGAGGCTCGGGCGATATTCGGGTGAAATAACGAGCAGAATATAGTCTTTGCCGAAATGATTAATGTAGGGGCTTAACTTGCGTGCAGTATCTATATCTTCTTTTTTAACAATCCATTCATACAAACAAAAAAAGGCTTGCAGGTATTTCACAATGGTTGCCGGTTGGTGATCAGGTAACTCGGGGTTCAAGTGCACACCAAAGGCGTGATGCAGTGCATGGCGAGTACCTAAGGCGCCCGCTTTGCGCATAGCGTTTATAAAGGGAACCAAGGTCGAAAGTTGATCAAAGGGGATGGGCGGCGTAACGACTTCCCAGGGGACGAATTGTTTGGCTGCTTCAATTAACAAATCAGCTGCAGTATCACTCAAGCTTTCGTCGGTTGCGGTATTTTCTGTTTGTTTAGCCGCTTGTTTTGCTGCAAGTGATTTCATCATGTCAGCATCAAGTTCTAATTTAAATTTCCCTAATCGTGTGTCGACTACTGCGAACTCTAAGCTGTTCTTCTCTTCTAAATTTCCGCCAAAATACGCTTGAATCAGTTGTACGCTGGTTTGTGCTGTAATGCCCGTATATTCAATTTCAACTCCTACACGACGCATTTTATTTTCGGTTGTGAGTGTTTGTGATGGCAGCCAAGTTGCTTCGTTAAGCTCAGGCATAACGTACTCCTGTTGGATAGATAGAGTTTTGAGCTTAACAGGGTTGGGCGGTCATTAGTACCGCGGCCGGAGAGGTCCAGATATTGCTGCTGATCTGAAAGGTGATGGAGCCATAGGTTAAGAAAATATTTTCCCCATAAAAAACCACCCGACGCGGGTGGCAGATTGCTGACAAACAACCGTCGTTGCGTTAGCACACCTTGGGAATGATGATCTCGTTTCGGTGGACCACTTGCTGCGTAAAATTGATAAATACATCAACTTCGAATTCATTCGCGCTAAGGTGCGGCATCTCTATTACGATAACAATAGTCGTCCCGCAACCGATCCAGTGTTGTTGTTTAAAATACTGTTTATTGGCTATTTGTTTGGCGAGCGCAGTGAACGTCAGTTAGTACGCGAGGTACAGGTAAATGTCGTCTACCGCTGGTTTTTGGGGTTGAGTTTTACGGATAAAATCATTGAAGCTTCTACGTTTAACCAGCAACGTCGCCCTCACTCAAATGCCGACAGCGGTCATTTAACCCGTGAAGGGAAGCTGTAGGGATTTTATTATCTCGATCGCCGCATTGTAGATACCAAGCACAATATCATCACCGGCACTCATGTAACGACCAGTAATGTGCACGACAGAAAAACCCACTTTTCAGTGTGGGGTTTATCAGTAGTCTGAGTCCCATTTCTTGGGGCTTTTTATTGCAACTATCACTTATTTAAAAATGCGCGCTTTAGAGCGCGCGAATTTTTAAAAATTTACAGCCATTAGCAGGTTCAATCTTCACTTTAGTGCCGGTGATATTAGTTGCGGCCTCGTAATTATCCGGCACGTTAAGTACACCGCTGCCATTGATAGAAATTACATTGCCTCTGAAATCACACGTGCTATTGGTATCGCTATCCCATACCGCTAATGTTTTACCTGCAAGGTTTTCATTGAATTGCACACAGTTACTGTTGGTAATATTAACCTCGTGAGTTGTGCTGCTCGTTAATGCTAAGCATTGGCTACTGGTCGCAGTGGAACTTGAGCTCGAACTAGTATTGGAGCCTACTTGCCCGTTCATGCCAATGGGTTTAGTCGATACAATAAAATCATCGAAACTTGCGAACACATCTTTTTTCGGTTGCCATTGGCTTTGTGGTGCGCTTGAGCCGCCAAAGAAAGTAGAGAAGTACAAGTGATTTATTTTAGTGCTGTTGGAACCTGCCGCACGCACGCCTGAGTTGTCGGCATCGTTACACACCAATTGACCATCTAACCAGCCTTGTAAAATCCCATCGCGCTTACCCGGGGAATTTAATTTTTGGCGTATTTCAATGTGGTGCCATTTGCCGGGAGTCACGCTGGCGTGATAGCCCGCCGTATCCCAAAACAAACGGTAAGGCTCAGCTCCGCTGCTGTTATTGATTTCGTAGCCGTGTAAGTAAAATTCCAGCTTGCCGCCTTCACGCCACATTAAACGCGTAGTAAAACCTTTACTACCATAGGGGAAGTCGGTGCTGCCGCCCAAGCCAGGTAATTTTCCGCCTTTAACAAACTCAAAACCATTTTCAAATTTCACCCAGTAAGACATATAAAGTTCATCGCCACTGTGGCTTATATCGGTTTCCCAAGTGGCACCACTAGGAGAGGATTGATTGCCAAAGGCCGGGTACTTAATGGTCGCCGCTTTACCTGTGTGGCCGCCGGTTACAATTTTTACTCGCCCTTCATCTGGGCCTTTTGCATAGCGCGAACTCCAAGTTGTTTTAATATCTTGATCGCTGGCATTGCCGAGCGCTAAACCTTCAAATCCATTGGAGTAAATAACCTGCGCATTAACCAAGGTTGCTGCAGAAATAAATAAGCCAAGTGCGAATGATAGGCTGCTCCGGAAAAAATTATTTTTCATAATTCGTCTCTTTTCATGATTCAATGTCCGCTGAATACTGTGTGTCTTCAGAGGACACTTGGGTTGGTGTTAATAAGCTCTAGCTTTAATAAACTTGCAGGTATTGCCGGCGGCATTAATGAACTTGATGTCAGTACCGGTAAGTGAGTTGTTTGAAGCATAGTTTTCACTGACGGTGATAGAGCCCGATCCTGCTGTCGCTGTTACTTCGCCGCGAAAATCACAATCATTTTCATCGCTATCCCATAATTGCAGTGTTTTTCCGGATAGGCTTTGAGGGAAGCGCACGCATGTGTTATTGGTTAGTGCAACTTCTGTGCGCGCATTGAATGGAAGATTAATGTATGTCGCACATTGCTTGGCAGGTGATGTTGAACTATTGGTAGCACTAGATACGGGCTTGGAAGATGCTGCAGGTTTTACGCTGACAGAAATCACTTCCGATGTTACCTCTGAACCATCTTCAGTCATTAATAATGCATCAAGCGTATAGCTACCTGCTTGCGTTGGTATCCACTCAACCGAATAGGGCGCATCACTATCCTGTTTTAAGAATTGTCCGTTAACACGGAAAACAATTTTGTTGATACGTGCTAGGTTGGAGGTGACGTTTGCAGTCAAGGCTATCGATTGATTTAATTGAATTTGACTGTTGTTAGGTGCTGTTAGTGATACCGAAAGCTGTGGTGCTACAACATTGACCCTACGCGCATCAGATATCAAGCGGGTGCCATCACTAGTAATTAACACTGAATCAATGGTGTAAGTGCCAGCCCTTTCGGGACTCCATTGTGCACTATAAGGCGCCGAACTATCTTGTGATAAGTATTGCCCGTTGATGCGAAAGTTAACTTGGGAAATGTTATTTTTATTGCTAGTTGCATTTGCTGCTAATGCTATCTGTTGGCCTAATATAACTTCACTATTATTGCTTGGCGCACTTATAGCGATGGTAAGGATTGGTGCTGTTACGGCAACTGATTGCGCATAACATTTTTTTGCTGTTCTTGGTATGGGGTCACCAAATACTGCATTGTTACAAACAACATTTTCTGTTTGTTCATAAAGGAAATTAAATAATCCATTAGCACCATAAGCAATATTCATAGCTTCACTAACGGTTACAGTTTCGTTTTCATTTGCTGCAAGCGAATAGCCTGCGGGGCCTTGTGAGTCTCGCTTTAATCCTAAATCAATTATCTGTACATGTAATGGCAGCTTAGTGCTATTGCCTTTATCTTGTAGGTAGTAATACACCTTGCCTTCATGGATTGTTAACACTCCATGGTCAAATTGTGGGCCTTGTGTGTCTTCATATATAGTTGTGAAGTTGTTGGTTCCACCTTTACCTTGCTGAATAAATGGGCGGCCACTTTTTAATCCAATGATATATACACTATCGCCATAGGTATAAAGATTTGAACCACCGGTGAAGTCTGTGGTGTGTATAAAGTCCGACGCTCCCGCTGGTTTATAGGAATGCAATTTTTTGGTTACATTGAATTCATTGTCCTTCACTAGGCTTACAATGTGTACATCACCCTTATCTGTCACTGTAAAATCGAATGCACCAACGATATACACTTTATTTGGCTTTTCAGTTTTGACTAGGTCGCCCGGCTCATAAATTTTCAGTGGTTGTGGGTTAGCAAATGGAATAGTAAAGCCTTTACCTGTGTGGGTTTTCCATTGGGTTTTACCAGATTGATCGTCAGAGTAAGCGTAATAAATACCATTTTGGTACAGGAATTTATCGTTATTGTTCGCGCTGCGAGTTTGAAACGCTGTACGCAATTTACCGTTGACGTATTTCATTTCACCATACAAGCCCCAGTTATAATCAGGGCCACCGGGTTTTTGGCTTGAATTTACGTGGTTGAACTGAGTTATATCAGCCCACTTACCTGACGTAGAGTCATAGCTGGTAAATACATAACCACCGTTATTGTTTCCGCCGGTGCGCATAAAAAATAATAAATCATTATTTTCATTTAAGAAAAATGTCGGATATGTCAGGTCTGAAAATTGTGCCGGATCATTCTTGCCGTTAAGATTGTTGTGGCCATAATCATTTGTTCCATCTGCAACAAATAGGCTCAGTGTAAAGCTACTGTCTGGAGCCGTTGCGGCATTTTCTTTGGTGTAGGAATAGCGGAAGTAGTCGTTATTAAACTGACTGTTACTGTAGGAATGCATGTCATAGAGGATGTGAATTTTTCCGTCTTTTGGGGATATGCCAACCGCCGCAGTGTTGTGCGACTCTCCAATCCACCATTGATCATTATAGCCAGTGTGTTTATGAGGGAACTCGATGGTTTTTACCACACCGGTTTTCGTATTGTATCGGGACAGCATTAAATTACGTTCGTTTTTTCCTCCTTTATACCAAGTGGTAAAAATGAACTCTTTATAAACTTTAATCGCATCACCATGAGCTGAAATGCTTTTACCAAAAGCATAGTCAATGACGTTCGGATTATTTTTATTTGGCGAATTACCCTTAGTTTGAACTCCATTAAAATATAAACCGATATCACTGACTTCGTATTGTTTTTCAAACTCCACTGCTGCTTCAGCCGCACTGAATGTAAATAACGTGACAATAGGTATTGATATACTTAGCCATTTGCGAAGTAATCGTGTTGAACTAATCATAAAAATCTCCTCAGATATTTTGCTGGTATGAATTATCAGATACTGATTTCTTGGCAGAATTTATCTACTAATGAATAGGAAGTTATTCACGTATTGGGCATTAACACTATGAGAGCTATCCCCTTGCGACCCTGGGGTATTTAGCCGAAAAAAAGCAAAACCCTAAAAAGCGGGTTGGGTGCGAATATGTTTGGATGGATTTAATGGCTCTTTAATTGGTTATTATTTTTACAGGCTATGCAGCAACCGAGGAATGGTATACATCCCAAACTGGTAAGACAACCTTAACTATAAGGCCAAATTCTCATATTTTGGATAAGAGCACCATAGTGCTCCGCAAAAAGCTAAGTGCATCACGCTTTTGGTTTTACAGGTGAGATGGGTTTTATATAGGCTCTGGCTAACAGTATTTAACCGTCAGCCAGAGATAAGCGCATTGGAACTTTTGGAGAGGATGTTGACTTGCTGCAGAACCTGCAGTTTCGCAGCTCAAGCGAAAAGCAGGCGCAGCGGCAAGAGCATGCCTTTGGTAACTATGCGCTGAGGCTTCGTTAGTAATAACGAACTTTTACAAATTTACAGCCATTACTTGGGGTTAGGCTAAACGTACGCCCCGATAAGGTGGTAGAGGATGCGTAATTACTGGTTACGTTTAACTGACCGGCGCCATCGTTAGACGACACTGTGCCGCGGAAATCGCAGGATGAATTGGTGTCGCTGTCCCATACCGCTAGTGTTGAGCCAGATAAGTTGTCAGCAAATTTCACGCAGTTAGCGTTGTTTAGGTTCACTTCTATGCGTTCACTCTTGGCTACTGCTATTACGCCATTGCAGTTGTTTGGGCTTGGGGTGGGCGTAGGTGTTGGGTTGGGGCTTGAAACCTGACGCGTGTAACACCTTTTAGTTACGCCCGGTAAGGGGTCGCTTTCAAAGGCCTGGCGGGTGCAGGCAATGTCTGAGGTTTGGTTGTATTTCCAAACAAATTGACCGTTCGCACCAAATGCAACATTCACTGTGCCACTCACCTTAACCCTAGCGCCTTCGTTAACCGCAAAGTCGTAGCCTTGCGGCGTGCTGATGGGGTTAACAAAACAAGACTTTGCAACACGGGGTGCTGGGTCTTCACCAAAGGCTTCGTTAGTGCAGTCAATATCACTGGTGAGATTGTATTTGTAGCTGAATGCACCGTTAGCGCCGTAGGCCACAGTGGTTAAGCTGGGTACTGCAACGGTTTGACCTTCTTTAACTGCAAAGCTGTAGCCGCTGGAACCTTGGTTTTTAGCGGCGCGATAAAATCCAGACTTGATTACACCCTTAATGGGGTCGCCAAAGGTGGCATCGTCAAAGGTGATTTTGCCCGTGACGCCAGATTTGAATTTGAACTTTCCGTTAGCGCCGTAAGCAACATCCACTGGCGTGTCGAATGTTTTGCTAGTGTCATTTTCGCAGCAGTATTGGTAGCCGGGTAATAGGCGCAAACCTAGTTGTGCTTCAAATAAAGACGATGGCTCTACGCATTGACCTTGCGATTCATTTACCGCAAAGGTACCCGCTTTTAGCGTTACGTCTTTGCCGTGTAAGCCAATAAAGTAAGGTACAGGTAAGTTGTTTTACCGCGGGTTTTTTGTTTGCCAAAAGTCATAAGCGTCTGGGCCGCCTTCCATATGGTTGTCTTGTCACAAAACGATGTTTTTGTTGGGTATATGGCGTTTATTGAATTGGGTACAGGGAGTGAAGGGTGGGTTCTTAATGGTTTAAGGTTGGTGATTGCAATGAGGTGGGTTGGCTGGCTGTCGTGGTGTCGATGTGTATTGAGTTGGCGCTGCGGTTAAAAAGCGCAAATATTTGTTCGGTAAGGGCTGTGCTAGCTGTTTTGGTATTCGGGGATAGCTAATTGCATGGCGGGCACGCAAGGCAGTGGGGTGGATTAGCGATACTTTTGGGGGGAATTAGATGATGTTGGAGAATAAAAAAAACGCCCTGATGCAGGTCAGGGCGTTTTTTATGGGTTGAGTTTTTCAACAACCTGCTGGTTGCCGTTAAAAGTTTCCAAACCCTATGTAGCCATTGCAGTGCAACCATTCGCTTTTACCGCTGCCACCGCCGCAGGCGTTATTTTGCCATACACCGGTGTTGATGCTTTGGGCTTCCGCTTGGTACGTGGTGCCATCAACTTGGATGTAATCTACTTGCACATCGTAGTTGCCTTGATCATTGGTGAAGTTTACGGTTAATGGCCCGCTGGCCGTCGTTTTAACGCTGTAGCTTTGCATGCTGGTGCTGAGGGTCCAGGTGGCGATGTTGGTACCGTTGATGCGTAGGCTGAGTGATTCTTTGCCAGCCTTGCCTAGCGCGCGCACTAGAATGGTTTTGGAGGGTAGAGCGCCTTCTAAGAATGCATCCAGCGATGCGGCGGGGCGGCGGGTGTTGGGGTTCCATGCACCTAAACCATAGCCCTGCCAGTTGTAGGCTTGCGGCTCCCAGTAAAACACCCCTTGGCCACGGCCACTACTCACTTGACGCATTTTGCTGATCATATCGGCAATGATGTCTTTGCCTTGGGCGTGATCCCAAGGTACGCCTATTTCAGCAATCATTACGTCGCGCTGGTAGCGGCTCACCATGTCGTTAAGGTTGCTCAGGCATTGACTGTTGGCTTGCTGCCAGGTGCGATTGGGCGCGACTGTAGGGTAGTTGGATGCGCCTATGATGTCCCATTTGCCGCCGTTGTTATTGAGCCCATCGAAGATCCAGCGGAAAAGCCCGTTATCAAAACAGTTGGCGATGTGCACAATGACTTTGGCGTTGGGAAATACCGCCTTGGTCGCGTCGTAGCCCGAATTAACCAGCCAGGCGAAGTTGCGCATATTGGCGGAGGCGCGCCCTTCTTCCCACAGCATGCCATTATTGGTTTCATTGCCCACCTGTACCCACTCTGGGGTGATGCCAGCGCTTTGTAGCAGCAACAAGCTGTTTTGGGTGTGTTGATAAACTGCCGCCATCAGTTGTTCAAAACTATAGTTTTTCCACGCGGCGGGTTTTGTTTGCTGGCCTGGGTCGGCCCAAGAGTCGCTGTAGTGAAAGTCGATCATGATGCGCATACCAGCGGCTTTGGCGCGGCGCGCCTTGTTAATGGTGTCGTCCATATTGTTCCAGCCATTGGCGGGGTTGACCCAAACGCGCAAGCGAACCGCATCCATGCCTTTACCCTTCAATATTTGAATCACATCTTTTTCAGTGCCGTTGGAGTCGTAAAAACGGGAGCCAGCACTTTCCATTTCGGTGATCCAGCTGATATCGGCGCCCTTGGTAAAGGCGAGGCTATTTAACGCGAGGCTGTAGATGAGGGCGCCTAGAAGGGCGCGTGCTAGCCAGCGATAGGAGAAAATCTTATTCATGTGGAGTCCTCTTTATTAAGCTTATTGTCAGAGTCGAGCAAGGGTTATGGCGCCAGCGGACTGCTAGAGCGCGGGCGCATCAAAAGGTAAATATTTAGCACAAACAGTTTCTTGACTAAAATGAGGTAAACGTTTACCTTGTGATTATCGATAGTATAGCCATATAAAAATTAATATCTACAGTAAACGTATACCTTCTTGCACCCAATGGCCTATCACTAGCGACACTAGAATAATCAAACAAACAACTGAGGCGCTTAGCATGAAAAATTTCCCTATAGTCACGGCCGCCAGCAGCCAAGTATTGGCGTTGCTGCTTGGGCTCGGCTCTACCTGTGTCTACGCACAAGATGCGGCTGATGCACCTGAAGAGGTAGTAGTAACCGGTATTCGTAAGGCCATGGAGAAGTCATTGGATATCAAGCGAAATTCCAATCAAGTCGTGGAATCACTCGATCTTTCAGATATTAACTCCATGCCCGACGTGACCATCGCGGATGCGCTGGTGCGTTTACCTGGTATTAACGGCGCGCGCGATCGCGGCAACCAAAGCCAAGCGTCAATTCGCGGCTTGGGCCCGCGCATGGTATTCGGCACGATTAATGGCCGCGAAGTGACCAGCTCTGAGCCGGGGCGCAGTATTCGCTATGAGCAGTACCCTTCGGAATTGATTAGCGGTGTGAAAGTATTCAAATCGCAAGCGGCGGATATGATCGCGGGTGGCATTGCCGGCACCATTGATTTGGAAACCGTATCGCCCTTGGATCACACTGGCCCCGAATTTAATGTGGGCGCTGGTTTGGTAAGTTACGACGGCGGTAAAGATATTCCTGGCTTTGATCCCCTCGGCAATCGCTTTAGTGCATCGGTCATTAAAAAAGTAAATGATCAATTCGGTTTTGCCTTGGGCGTTACCTCTCAGCTGCAAAAAAATGCCTATCCCTCTTATCAAGCGTGGGGCTTTAACACCGGGGACGCAGATCAAATTAAGTTGCCTGCTGGCGGTGGCGACTTAACCGGTAATGGCGATTACGGCTATGTACCTTGGGGTATTCAAGCCGAAGTAAAAAATATTGAAACCCAGCGCAATGGTTTAATGGCCGTGTTGCAATTTAATCCAACAGACGACTTGGATATTAAATACGACGCGCTCTATTCTGTGTTTGATATTTCTGAAAAGCAAAATCAAACCTGGTATCAAGACATCGGCAATTGGGATAACGGCGAGGCGGGTGGCTACGGTGACGTCACTATCGAAAATAATTACGCCATGGCTGCTGCTGTTAAACCTTGGACTGGCAATATTCGCCATGTAATTGCCGACTATAGCCAAGAAAACTCTGTGTTCGCCCAGGGTGTAAACCTAAAATATTCCGGCTTTGACAAGTGGATTATTAAGGCTGATTTATCTCACTCCACCGCCGCGCGCGACAACTATTGGAATGCACTCTATTTAGAGGAGCACGGCGCGCCTTTCGCTTATGACTTGCGCGGCACGCCGAGCGTAACCGCACCTGTCGGTTCATCCGCGGCAATGCCTGAAACCGCACAGTTAGCGATAGATGATGCCAACGAAGGTTCGGTATTGGATGATAAAAACACGGCCCTGGCGCTGAGTTTTAATCGCTTAATCGAGGCGGGCGATTTTGTCAGTGTCGACTTTGGGGTGCGCACTGCCGACCGCGAAAAAGAAGTGGTTTGGACAAGTTACAACATCTCTTCTGGCTTGGGCTTGCAGTTCAGCTGGATAAACAATGGCCCTTTTGCCGATTTCCCTGAGGGTATGTTGAGTTCCTACACGGTTGGCGCAATTGAAACCTCGCCCTTCTTGGATGCGCCTTCTTACAAGGCTGCCGCTAGCGCATTGTTTGGCAAGTCAGACTTCTCTAATTTGGCCACGGTGAACCCTGCACAATATTGGCGTGTAACTGAGAAGAATGACGAAGCCTTTGTTAAGTTAAATTTTGAAGGTGATATAGGCGGTTATGACTACAACGCTAACGCCGGTGTGCGTTACGTTAAAATGGAAACCGAAAGCTATAGCTATGATAAGCAATTTGGTCCTATAGCAAATGATAATACCTATACCTTGCCCAGCGCCTCGATCAACCTATTTATTGACGATGAAAACATTGTGCGCTTCGGTGTGGCCAAAGCTATATCGCGTCCGCCTTTGGATGAAATGCGTGCAGGGCAATTCATCAGTGCGACGAATAATCCAGGTTCTGGCGGCAGTGCGGGAAATCCAACGCTTGATCCATTTACCTCCAATCAAGTGGACCTTGCCTACGAATGGTACTTTGCAGAAGAGTCTATGTTTGCCGCTGCGCTCTATCACAAAAGCATCACCAACTATGTAGGCTATACCAGTTTTGATATTCCTTCCGTTGGTGGCCAGCCCACTAGTATTTGGGCACCGGCTAACAGCGATAAAAAAGGCAGCATTAAAGGTTTTGAGTTGACCTTCCAAATGCCGTTAATTGCAGGCTTTGGTATCTACACCAACTACGCCTATGCGGATTCAGATATTAAAGAATTTGCACCGGAAAATAACCCCTACACCATGGCGGGCTTGGCCAAAAATACCAGCACCTTTGATATTTGGTACAGCCAAAATAAATTCAACGGTCGTCTCGGTTGGAAATATCACTCAGGCTACACCACGGGTTTTGAATGGGATGGTTCGCAATTGCGCAGCTTGGATGCAGAGGGCAATTTGGGGCTAAGTTTGGGCTATGAAATTAACGATAACCTTGGTGTGCGTGTTGAAGCGAACAATCTCACCAACCAAGAATTGCGCTTAAGCCAAAACAATAATGACGCGGATCTGCGTCGCTATGATGTTTACGGCAGAACTTACACCATCGATTTTAATTGGAAAATGTAATCCAGTATGTCATTAGGGCACAGGAGGTGCCCCTTTTTTGATGGAGTAGTTTATGCCTCTGTTACATAACATAGCACTTGCCGTTTTGGTGTTAGGTTTAGGTGCTTGCGCCGGAACCACATCCACCCCTGCAGCAACACCTCATGCAAGTTCCGCGGCAGCGAGCAACAGCTCAACAGCTGCGCTTGCCACTATGCCCAAAGCCGCACAATTTTTTGTCGGCGCGGATTTATCTTACGTGAATGAAATGCAGGACTGTGGTGCGGAATATCGCCTGAAGGGCGTTGCCTATGATCCCTACTTATTATTTGCGGGCGCTAAAACCAATTTGGTACGTGTGCGACTGTGGCGCAACCCAGACTGGACACACTACAGCAACTTTCAAGATGTGAGCAAAACGATTCGCCGCGCTAAGGCGGCTGGCATGCAAGTGCTATTAGATTTGCATTACTCCGATACCTGGGCTGACCCCGAAAAGCAATTTATTCCTAAAGCCTGGGAGCCATTGATTGCGGATACACCTGCCTTAGGGCAAGTGCTTTACGACTATACCCACAATGTGCTCACTGATTTGGCGGCGGATAACTTACTGCCCGACATGATTCAAATTGGCAATGAAACCAACAGCGAAATTTTGCAATTGGAATCTGCCATGCACACGGACAATATTAATTGGACGCGCAATGCCTTTTTGTTGAACAAAGGCTTGCAAGCTGTGGCCGACTTTAATCGCGCGCATACAACCCAGATCAAAAGGTTGTTGCATATAGCGCAGCCGGAAAATGCGCTCTGGTGGTTTAAGCAGGCTAAAACTGCGGGCCTAGTTGACTTCGATATGATTGGGCTTAGCTACTACCCTCAGTGGTCCAGCTACGATGTGAATTCAGTGGGGCAGGCAATTGCTGAATTAAAACGTAGTTATGGCAAAGACGTCATGATTGTAGAAACCGCTTACCCTTGGACCTTGGAAAATTTTGACAAGGCCGACAATGTGCTCGGTAAAAATGCACTTGTACCGGGTTATGCCGCTACGCCTGAGGGACAGTACGATTATTTAATGCAACTGTCGCGGCAAGTTATTAATGCCGGCGGCGCAGGCGTCATCTATTGGGAACCCGCGTGGGTGAGCACCTCATGTTCCACCCTTTGGGGGCAGGGCTCGCACTGGGAAAATGCCAGCTTTTTCTATCCGCCCAGCGGCAATGATGCGCTTAAAGCGATTACCTTTTTTAAAGACGCTTTAAGTCTCTATCAAGATTCATCCAATTAAGTTTGGGCACTTCATTAGGTAGTAAAAAATGTTGAAAAAAAATGATAAGTATTTCATGAGCGCTTTGTGGCACTGCGTCGCGCTCCTCTGCATGGCGTTGCTCACCAGCAGTTGTCAATTGTCTGCGCCTGAAGTCACTCCGGCAGACGACGCGGCAACGTCTGTGGTTACTGAGAATTTTATTGCGCCGGTATTGTTTAATACTGATTGGGAATTTAGTGCGAGTGATCAAGATCGCAGTTGGCAGGTGATAGCCGTCGAAAAAAGCTGGCAGAAAGTGAGCTTGCCGCACAGTGCGCGTATGGAGCCAAAGGTTGTCAATGATCAGTGGCAGGGTTTTGCATGGTATCGAAAACAACTGCAGCCGAATCCTATGTGGAATGGCAAACAGGTTTATGTGGATTTTGAAGCAGCCATGAATGCCGCGGAAGTGTGGCTTAATGGCAAAAAGCTCGGTGCGCATCTGGGGGGATATCTGCCCTTTAGCGTACAGCTGCCACTATTGAATGCTGGCGATGACAACTGGTTGTACGTAAAGCTCGACAATCGCGATAGCGCGGTAACAGGCCCCAAGCCACTTAAATTATTGGATTTTAATACCTATGGTGGCATCTACCGCAATGTATGGCTGCGGGTGGAAAACACCACGCACATCAGCGATGCGGTCGCGGCGAACAAGGTGGCGTCCGGCGGTGTATTTGTTAGTTACCCGCAGGTGTCGGCGAGTGCTGCGCAGGTACAAGTTAAAACTCATGTATTAACAGGTGCAACCACCGCTGGTGTGCAGCTCACGCAAAATCTCTATTGGGGTGAGCAGTTGGTGGGCTCGGTGCAAAGTGAGCTGGTAGCGCCGAGTACAGCGTTGAATGGTAAGGCGTCGCTGGAGGTCGAGCTGGAGGCGACGCAGCAACTTAATCTGCTGCGCCCACATCTGTGGTCGCCTGCCGCGCCTAATTTATATCGTCTTGAAACCTTAGTATTCGAAGGTGGCAAGCTTGTCGATAAAGAAATCAATAAAATAGGTGTGCGCGAATTTAAGTTTGTCGACAACCATTTGTACATTAACGGTAAAAAAAGTTTTCTGCGCGGTGTGAATCGCCACCAAGAGTATCCCTATGTGGGTTATGCCTTATCCGATGCGGCGCAATACCGCGATGCAGAAAAAATAAAAGCGGCGGGTTTTGACTATGTGCGCCTCTCCCATTATCCGCACGCCAAGGCATTTATGAATGCCGCCGATGAATTGGGTTTGGTGTTGCTCGATTCTATTTTGGGTTGGCAATATGTGAATGAAACACCAGAGTTTACCGCACAGGTGTTGCAAACCTGTCGCGACTTAATTCGTCGCGACCGCAACCATGCGTCGGTATTGGCCTGGGAGTGTTCACTCAATGAATCTTGGATGCAGGAGTCCTTGATTGATCAATTCACGCAAATCGTGCATGAAGAATATCCCGGTGCCAATGTCTATTCCGCTGGCTGGCAGGAATATGGCTACGATATTTTCTTACAGGCGCGCCAGCATCGTTTGGAACATTATAAAAAGCCAACGAAACCCTATGTGGTGTCTGAGTATGGCGATTGGGAATACTATGCAATGAATGCCGGGTTACAGCAGGATTCCTGGCAGAATTTATTGCAGGCGGATCGCTCGAGCCGACAGCTGCTAAGCGATGGCGAAAAGCGCTTGCAGCAGCAAGCGCGCAATATTGCCGAGGCCCACAATGACAATTTCAACACCCCTGCCTTTGCCGATGGCTTCTGGGTAATGTTTGATTACAATCGCGGCTATGCGGATGATCTGGAATCATCCGGTATTATGAGCATCGATCGCCTGCCTAAATTCAGCTATTACTTTTATCAAAGTCAGCGCGATGCAAATGACTATGCGGGGCCTTTGGTTGGCAATAAAAAAGTCAGCGAGAAAACCGCCGACTCGATAAAAGCCAATACTGAAAACCTTCAGCAAAATAATTCAGGTTACATGGTCTTTATGGCGACGCACTGGCAGGCGAATTCAGCGCTCAGCTTTCCTATCTATACCAATGCCGAGCGGGTGGAGATCTATCTCAATGGCAAGCTCTTGGGGGAGTCTGTGCTAGAGTCAAACCTAGGTAATTTACCGCATCCGCCGCATCATTTTACCCTTCCAGCTTTTGCTACCGGTGAATTAAAAGCCGTAGCCTATGCCAAGGGTAAGCCTGTTGCCGAGCAGCGTGTACAAACTCCGGGCGCACCGGCTAAGTTAGTGCTCAGTGTTGATGCTTCATCTGTTCCGCCGCAAGCAGGGCGCAATGATGTGGTGTTTGTGCGTGCTATGCTGCAGGATGCTGCTGGCCATAATGCGCGTATTAACAGTGAGCCAGTGAGTTTCGCGCTTACGGGCGATGCAGAATTGCTGTCGCCAGTGCAGGTTAATACGGAAGATGGCATTGCCTCTGCGCTAGTGCGTTTAGGCAGTGATCTACGTGGTGTAAAAATTAGCGCGCATTATAAAAATATTCACGCGCAAACACTTTCTCTGGCGAACTAGTAGCGCGGACATCCAGAGAGTGTTTGTACTCTCTGGATGCACACGAGCATGCATAATCCAACTCAACACGCGATTGGTCTTAAGCAAAAGTTAGCGCTGGGCTGCGGTTATTTCACAGTGTTTTTTTTAGGCCAAGCAATTCCCATTTTGGCGATTCCTCATTATCAAATGACATTGGGTGTTAACCCCGGTTTATTGGGGCTGTTAATGGCGCTGCCATTATTGTTGGCCAGTTGCTTTGGCGTTTGGTTTGGTCACTGGGCCGATAAATTTCAGTCGCGCTTTGGTCGTCGTCGCCCCTTTATGTTTTTCGCTTCTGTGTTTACTGCCTTAAGTTATGGTCTCTTGTGGATGCCACCCGCACACTGGGCGCACGGCGCACTGCTGGTGTATTTTGGTGGGTTGAGTTTGGTGTTTCAATTGGCAAGTGTTATCTACTCCATTTCACTCAACAGTTTGGTCTATGAAAGTTCGCCCAGTTCCCATGAGCGCACGCGCTTAATGGGGTTCACTACCTATTTTGTGAAGCTTGGTTCGCTCTGCTATCAATGGCTTTATCCCTTGTCTGCGGTTGCCTTGATCGGCGGTGTGGTCTTGGGGGTGCAGGGCGTCGGCTGGCTGTTAGGTTTAAGTGTGTTTTTAATCATGGGTTTGCTGCCAGTGTTTAATTTGCGCGAAGCCGCTGGATTTCAAATATCTGAATTAAAAGCACTTGAATTTAAGGCTGCTGAATTAAAGGCTCCCGAATTAAAGGCTCCTGAATTAAAGTCACCTGCGTTAAACGCTGCTGAAACTAAAACCTCTGTGCAATCACCTACTTTTGTATGTGCAGTAAAAACCACGCTCAGCAATCGCGCCATGGTATTTATTCTCACGCTAACGCTGCTGCAAATGGGAGGAGCAGCCTATGCGGCAACGATGGATTATTACTTGCTCGTCTATTTTGTGAGTGCGGGCGATATAGTAGCGGGTGCAATTTCTAAAGGTGTACTCTCTACGGCTTATGCCTTGGTCAGCATGCTCTCGGTACCATTCATTCTATATTTGGTGAAGCGCAGGGGGCGGTTGCAAGCGCTGCTTTTTATCTATGGGATTAACGCTCTGGGCGGCTGTGCAAAGTGGTTTTTGTTTGTGCCGGATATAGGTTTGTGGATCATGCTGGATGCGATATTATGCGGCACAGTTTGGAGCGCTATGGTCATTATAATTCCCTCTATGATCGCCGATTTAGCGCACAATGAGGGGCTTAGTGCGCAAGCTAGTCGCTCGGGCATATATGCGTCTATTTACGGTTGGGTGTTAAGTTTGAGCGGTGTTTGTGTGCTCATGATCAGCGGCTTTACTCTGTCTGCTATAGGTTTTGATGCGGCCCTCGGTGGCGCGCAAGCGCAGAGTACACTGCAATTAATGCGCATTATCTTAGCGCTGGGCACTGTGGCGTTTAGCCTACTGGCGATCTATTTGGTTATGCGTTGGCAAGCGCGGCCCGCTAATTATCAATTTGCAAACGAAAGTGCTTAAGGCTGATTCATGGTAACGATTAAAGATGTAGCGCGCGTAGCGGGTGTTTCCACCGCGACAGTATCGCGTGTGGTGCATGGCGGCGGGCAAGTGGGCGATGATTGCCGTGCACGCGTAAAAAAAATCATTGAAGAGTTGGGTTACCGCCCCAACTCCAATGCGCGCGCGTTGGTCAGTAAAACGAGCACTACACTGGGCGTCGTAACGCCACGTTTATCCATGGCGTTTTTTGGCTGTTTGGCCGCCGGCGCTGAAATTGCTGCGCGTAAGAATAATTACAAATTACTCATGAGTAATTCACTCTACGAAACCAAAACGGAGTTGGAAGCAATAGAGTCGCTGCGCGAACACAGTTGCGATGCCATTGTGCTACACAGTGAATATTCAGATGAAAAAACGCTCATTGATTTGGCCAAAAAAATTCCCGGTTTGGTGTTAATCAATCGATTTATCCCCAAATTGGCGCACCGCTGCGTGTGGTTAGATAACCTCGCGGGTGCGCAAGAAATTACCCGCTACTTGATTGATAAGGGCCACAGGGATATCGCCATCATCACCAGTGTTTATCAAAATAGCGATCCTGAATTGCGTACTCAGGGCGTCAAAAAAACCATGCGCGATGCCGGCCTGAAGTTCAATGAAGACTTGTTAGCAGAATCGACGGCCAATACCAAAGGCGGCGAAGATGCGGTGCAAATGTTGCTGGACCGCGGCGTGAAATTTACGGCAGTTATTGCCTATAACGACTTGATGGCGGTAGGCGCTATGAATCGTTTGCAGGATGCAGGTATTGCAGTGCCTGAGTCGGTATCCGTGGTAGGGTTTGATAATCTTTATATCAGTCGCAGTTGTCGCCCACTCCTTACCACCATGAATTATCCTATTGAAGAAATGGGTACCTACGCCGCTGAGCTGGCGATTAAGCTGAGTACCGACAGCGCCGGTGCCCACAGCCAAACGCATTTATTTATGCCGGAACTGGTGGAGCGCAACTCGGTTAAAGCGCTCTAGCTGATACGCAAGAAAATGTTTTTGCTGTTGCGATGAGTCTGGTCATTATTTTTTTGCGTTGAGTTATTTCTACCCTGTCATTGTAAAGTTCTTAAAAGCCCCGCCTTATTCCGCACTTGTGGTTGACCTGCGTGGAGAAATTGTAGATAATTTAATTATCATATAAATAATATCTGAAGTGGTTTGATTCTATGTCGCTAGATAGCTCGCTCCTTGGCAACTCTCCTCTTGAGGAATTTTCGGTAGATGAGCATACACATCGCCGCTTTAATCCGCTGACATCTGAGTGGCTGTTAATCTCCCCTCATCGCACTAAGCGCCCCTGGCAGGGCCAGCAAGAACTCAATCAGTGGCCCGAGAGCCCCGAGCATGATCCCAAGTGTTTTCTCTGCCCCGGCAATAAACGTATTGGCGGAGAATTAAATCCAGCTTATCCCGAAACATTTGTATTCACTAACGATTTTGCCGCGCTTATGCCACAGGTGCCTGCAGCACCTGTGTCGGTCGATCCACTGTTTCAAATTCAAGCTGAGCAGGGCGAAAGCCGCGTGATTTGTTTTTCGCCTGATCACAGTAAAACCATGCCGCTGTTAAGCGATGCGGAAATTGCCGCGGTTATTAATACCTGGATGAGCGAGGCGGTGGAGCTGGGCAAGCGCTATGCATCGGTGCAAATTTTTGAAAATAAAGGCGCGGTCATGGGCTGCTCTAATCCACATCCTCACGGCCAAATTTGGGCGCAAACACAAGTGCCGAGTTTGGTGCAAAAGGAGGCGGATAGTCAGCGCGATTTTTTTTCACAGCAGGGTAAATCGTTGCTGCTGGATTATGCGCATAAAGAAATCGCTGCCGCAGAGCGTGTGGTAGTGGAAAATGCTGACTGGGTTGTGGTGGTCCCCTTTTGGGCTGCATGGCCATTTGAAACACTCTTGTTGCCTAAAGCGGCGCGCGCGCGCATCACTGATTTAACCGCGGCAGAGCAGAAAAGTTTAGGCGATATTTTGCGTGATATTACCGCGCGCTACGACAACTTATTCGAGTGCTCATTCCCCTATTCTATGGGCTGGCACGGCGCGCCGTTCGAGTCAGACAACACAGCGGTTGGCACCACGAGCGGTGTTGAACATTGGCAATTACATGCACATTTTTTCCCGCCCTTGTTGCGCAGTGCCAGTGTGAAGAAATTTATGGTGGGTTATGAAATGTTAGCGGAGCCCCAGCGCGATTTGTCACCGGAACAGGCTGCCGCGCGCTTGCGCGAACAAAGCCCTATACATTTTCGTTTGAACCCAAAAGTGACTGCTGAGGAAAACCTGTGAGCGCTCTAAATATCCAACAGCTACACACATTTTTCGCAGCGGCCTATGGTCAAGCGCCTGAGCTTGTCGTGCAAGCACCTGGGCGCGTCAACCTCATCGGTGAACACACCGATTACAACGGCGGTTTTGTATTGCCCGCCGCCATTAATTACAACACCTGGATTGCCGCCAGTACGCGCACTGATCGCAGCTTGCGCGTTACTGCGCGTGATTTTGACGAGCAGGTGGTGCAGTTCGATATGGATGTACCTATGCAGTCAGATAACACTGCGCCATGGTCTAACTATGTGCGCGGTGTAGTACAAGAATTAAAGGCGCGGGGTTATCAGCTTGCTGGTGGCGATCTGTATATTACCGGCAATGTTCCGGCGGGGGCGGGCTTGAGCAGTTCAGCATCTTTGGAAGTTGCGGTAGTGCGTGCGTTAACCGCGTTAAGTAGTGAAGCTATTGACCCTACGACGGCAGCGCTGGTTGGGCAGGCGGCAGAAAATAATTTTGTCGGTTGTAACTGCGGCATTATGGATCAATTGATTTCAGCACGCGGGCAAGTTTCCAGTGCGCTTTTAATTGATTGCGCCGATTTAAGTACGCGCACTGTGACTATTCCTGCCGACTGGGAAATTTTAATTGTGCACAGCGGCGTTAAGCGCGGTTTAGTAGAAAGTGAATACAATTTGCGTCGCCAGCAGTGCGAAGCAGCCGCGGCGTTTTTTGGCAAAAGCTCCTTGCGTGATGTTAGCTTGGCGCAGCTGTTGGCGGCAGAAGGTGATTTAGATAGCTTGAGTTTTCGCCGTGCGCGTCATGTGCTCACGGAAAATATTCGTACACTGCAAGCGGCAGAAGCGCTCAGTGACGGCGATATGGCACACCTAATAAAAGCTATGGCCGAGTCGCACGCTTCCATGCGCGATGACTTTAATATCACCACGCCTGCGATTGATAAGTTGGTTGATATTTTACAGCTGGCAGGCGCAGGCAAAGCGGGCGCACGTATGACCGGTGGTGGCTTTGGTGGCTGTGTAGTGGCCGTAGCGCCAGCTATTGTGATTCCGCAGTTGATGGCGGCAGTTGAGGCCGAATACACCGCGGCTACAGGTTGTGTTGCGACGCTTATTCCCGCTAAGGCCAGTGCTGGTGCATTTTCGTGACTTAGGTGCTGCAGATATGTTGCCGTTAAAAACCACTCTCGCGAGTGGTTTTTTTTGCTTTTTACATCACCTGGTTAAATAGATTTATTGATGGGAAGTAAAGCATATTCTTCTCGGTATGTATTTACAGGCATGATGTTAGAATTTTTCTAACTAAAAATTACTTTAATCCCTATGGTGTTGCTGAAGTGTATCTTGTGAATATTCGTTATTGTTCAAATCAATTTCCACATCGTTTTTTGTGGCAGGGTAGTACCAGTATTGCGGATTATTGGGTACCACCAGATCGGGATTTTTAAGTTCAATAACTCTGCGTTTATCCAGTGCTGCTTTCTTTATATCTTCAGCAAAGTATGTCAAAAACAGTTCTTCAAAGCTACCGTCGGCTATAGCTCTGTGTAGACCAAACTGTAGGGCTTCGGCTATCTCTGGATGCTGTTTGTTGGTAAAAAAATAATTGGCAGCGGGATAGTGTAGTGCGAGTGTTGATTCAATTTCAAAATTCATACCGGCATGATTGTTTTTATCGTAATAAATCTCGAGAATTGAGCGAGGGAGATAGTCTACTCTGCCCATTTTCAGCATTTTAAACAGGCTGTTTCTATTGGCGGAGGTAATTAAGGGTAATTGATTGTACTTAAATACCGCCACATCAGGCCAGTCATGCCCTTGCGTTGCTACAAGTGCGCGCAAATCTTCCGCTTGTTGAATGGCTATAAATTTTTGTTCACTGGCGGGATTAATGAGCAATAGGCGCCAGCCAATTAATCCTTTTAGTAGCGGAACGCGAATGGGGATGAGTTTTGATTCGCGCTCTTTAGTGGTGTTTAGCCAGTAAAGATTAAATTGATTGTCTTCAAGGTATTTTTGGCTTCGGTGGCCACTTAAAAAATTGACGGGTACGGATGTTATTTTGTAGCTGCGCCCACTTTTATCCATTGCAAGCTTAAGTAAGTTAAAACGATACTCATTGATTCGAGGAAGAATGTCTATATTGAAGGTGGGGTAACGAATATCGATGATTGTTGAATGGGGAGCGTCGTCTTGATTAGCGCTAAGCGTACTCGAGGCCAAACACATGGCTATCAATAGCGTTACTAACACGCTGTGGCATGTCAGTGTTAGAGAAGATGTCTTTCTGGCATATGTCATAGTAACTTCACTAATACTGAGATTGTTGGTTGAGCGAGGTTATAGCGGCGAGAATATTCGATCGCCAGATTGAGCTGTTCCATTAAATACTGCATAGCTTGCCTTGCTTAATTGGTATAGGTTGCCATTTCTTATTGCCATGGAGAAGCTGCAGTCATTCGCTTAGGGTTTTTGCTTACTACTGTCGTTAATACAATGGATCAAGGCAGGGTGCCCTCTCGAGCCAAAGATCCCTTATGTTATTTTTATGATCACTCTACTCGCGGCATATTACCTGATTAGATGTAAATTATAGATTCTTGCGCAGGCTTTATTGAGTTTAAATTTAGGAGGGGTGTCTGGTCCATGCAATAAGAAAATCGTTTATTTGACTGATACTGCACAGTCATTTGGGCAGCGATTTAATTGTTCTAGGCTGCTTTTTCCCCATAGAGATCCTAAGATTAAGCCATCTATAGGCTTCCAAAAGGTGTTTGTGGGTGAATTTTTCGTATTAGATTATGCTAATCTCGCTTTTTTACCTTAAAGGACTTCCTATGAAAAGCATTTTATTATTAGTGCTGAGTGCATTGTTGGCCGCCTGCGCTGGCAATGGTTCCAAAGCGAATTTAGCAATTGCACCCGTGCCTGAATCAGATCTACTGCAAGTACAGGGCAGCCATTTTGACCGTTTTGTAGTGAAGGACCCCGCCGTATTTGGCGGTTTTGATAAGGTGATCATCTTTGCTGTTCAATTTGATAAATTGAAAATATCGACAGCGGCAGATAAGTCTCTTGCGAAAAGCTGGAATAGCTCTAATTGGGATGATATGGATACTATTTGCCAGCAATTTGATGATTTTGCGTTAAAAATATTTAAAGAGCGCGATGGTTTTAAGCCAACTAATCGAGGTGCAGAAAATGTACTGGCGATGGAATTTAGCCTGATTAAATTCATGCCTTTTAGCAAGCCTTATAAACAGGCCGGTTTGGACAGTGTAGGTACCAGCTCTGGCTTTTCAGGTATTGGCGACATCACTATTCGTGCGGTTCTCGCCAATGCTAAAACGGGAGAGCTGGTGGGCGTTATTGAAGACACCATGGAAGTGAATGCCAATAATGCGAGCTTTGGGAATTTAAACATGCAAATGGATGGCAACAATAAGATGGGGCAGATGCTGGCTTGGCGTAAGGTATTTAAGCGTTGGGTCAGCTCGTTGCACGACGAGTTGCGACAGCTGAAGCAACAATCGTTTGCGACCGCTGCATTAAAGAATCAAGCGACTCAATAATTCACTTAATACTATCGCCGCGAGGCACTTCGCCCTTGAAAGACTTAAAACCAACGTCATTTGATATAGCCTATCGCGCGGGGGTTTCTCAATCTACGGTGTCGCGTGCGCTGCGCAATAGTCCACTGGTGAATGAAGAAACTCGCTTAAAGGTTCAGCAAATTGCCAAAGAGCTGAATTATAAAGTCGATAAAAATGCCAGTAGTTTGCGCTCGCAAGAGAGTAAAACGATTGCACTGTTACTCTGCGAAGATCACGGGACGGGCGAATCCTTAATTAACCCTTTTTTCCTGTCTATGCTCGGTAGTATTACCCGTGCAACGGCAAGCCGCGGTTACGATTTGTTGATTTCTTTTCAGCAATTTAGCGAAGATTGGCATGCCGATTACGAGGATGCCAATCGCGCTGACGGTATTATTTTCCTCGGTTACGGTGACTATGAGAGCTTTGTTAAAAAGCTCACCTATCTCACCGAAGTCGGAGCGCACTTCATTACCTGGGGGCCGGTACTTGAAGGGCAGCCAGGGGTTTCTATCGGCTGCGATAATTTCAACAGTGCTTACGTTGGCGCGCAGCATTTATTGAGTTTAGGTTACAAAAACATTGCCTTTCTTGGCGATGTATCTGAGCACAGCCCTGAATTTGGCGATCGCTATCGCGGTTTTTGCAAAGCCTTGGGGGAAGCCGGTATAGCAGTAAATCCACAGTTGCAAGTTGCCGCTGAGACGTCGGAAGAAGAGGGCTACAAGGCGACTTTAAGTCTGTTGCAGCGGCGCTTGCCCTTTGATGCCATTTTTGGTGCAAGTGATCTCATTGCTATAGGTGCTATGAAGGCGCTTGAGGAAGCGGGACTTGAGATTCCGCGCGATGTCGCGGTGCTCGGCTTCGATGATATTCCTATGGCGTCCTACACCCATCCACCCTTAACCACCGTGCAGCAAAATACACTGCTGGCCGGAGAGTTGTTGGTCGAAAATCTACTGATGATGGTGGCGGGGGAGAAGCCTGAATCGCGACTGTTGCCAGCGAAACTTGTTGTGCGTGGATCCTGTGGTGAACAGGCTGCGTCTAAAAAGTAGTACCCTATTGCCGTTATTAAGTTTATTGAAGCGCGGCCTAGCTGCGCTTGTGTGCGTATTTCCTCCTTGTATAGATGAATCCTCGAGCTAAGTTTTAGTCTCTTCTTTTGTGTTTTCTTCCGGCATTTCCTTTCTTTTTTTACCCTTCAAGCTGCTGCGTAATCAATCGCGTTAGGCGTATTTGAGCGGTTTCCCTTGATGCTCACTGAAAATCAATTGCCAAACTTGTTGACATTTTATATCAAATGATAATAATTATCACTTGTGGTTGTGCATAGGTGCAGCCCTTAGGTTCTCGCAATCAAACATAAGGAGTCGGTTATGGCGGTATTAGGTGCGGTGGCACAGGTGACCCGTTTTGAAGATTATCGCGCAGAGCTTTTGGTGTTCCTAGCGCAGCGGTTTGGCTCCATTGCCTTTGCGGAGCGGTTAAGTGATGAAACGCAACGGCGGCTAGAGGAGGCGGATATATTGCCGCTGATAGGCAATCCGCGTGTCTACCTTAGCAGCTATGCATTCTCTCTTGGGTTGCAGCTGTTGCAAGAAGATCCCGCTATGAGTGCGCGTCTGCAAGTGAGTGGGCTATGAGCATGTCGCTCGCGGCTCTGCCGCGCGAACTCTGCTGGGCTTTGAATGCGCGTGTACGCCAGCCTTGGTCGGCAACGGGGGTGCAGGATCAAGCGGCAAAATTTCTCGCGCAGCTGT
Source organism: Cellvibrio sp. 25HG11W-0 (assembly GCF_057815475.1). Lineage (NCBI taxonomy): Bacteria > Pseudomonadati > Pseudomonadota > Gammaproteobacteria > Cellvibrionales > Cellvibrionaceae > Cellvibrio > Cellvibrio sp. 25HG11W-0. The sequence continues at coordinate 4,123,156 of NZ_CM174230.1, read as the reverse complement.
TGCGTGTGAATCGCGGTGAGCATCAAAGCCCCCGCTGGGAGCGTGATTATTTGCAGCGCAGCCAATGGTTTGATCGCCGCTGTAGCGATTTTTTTGCGCAGCATCCTAAGGGACTTTGTATTGATTTAGGTGCAGGTCTTAGCACGCGTTTTCATCGCCTAAGCCAGCAGGCGGATTGGCCGTGCTTTCGCTGGGTAGATGTAGATCTGCCGTCGGTCATAGCGCTGAAATCGGGCGTTATGCCTGCGATTGATAATTACCAACTCATTAGCGCTAACTTTTTACAGGATGATTGGTTGGCGCAAGTTAATTGGTTGCCGCACGAACCCATAATTATCACCCTTGAAGCGGTATTGGCTGGTGTGAGTGAGCGCAAAATTGAACGCTTGTTGGCATGTTTACTTGCACAGCTCAACGCGTGTAAAGCATTTGACTCATCGCCGTGCATTAGGCTCGTGTTTGATATTAGTGCGGCCCCGAATGGTATGAAGCGTTGGTTTGGACGCGTGCTGGGCGGAGGTCTTCATAGCCTACTTACACGCCTAGACTCAATCGGGTTGAAAATTCTCTCGGCAGAAGTGTTGCCGGGGCATGCTGCTTGGGGGCTTGTGACCGAGCTAAATTGCACAACAAAAAACAAAAGGTCATTGGGTTGAACATTTTTTTAAAAAAGCAGTTTATTCGAGCGGAATTTAATAAGCCGTAAAAAGTAGACTGCGTAAATGGCCTTGCTTTGACTAAGGAGCTACTAGCAATTAAAGATGATGTTTTAAAAGAGGGACATTATTTTGATGCAGGGACGCTTTTTTTAATCACTTTACGATTTGATCGCAGTGAAATTATCAATAGCATGAGGTTCAATTGATGCAAGGCAACCCTAAGGTTCTAGGTGAAAATAATGCAGCTATAGCGCAAGGCTTGAGCGCTTGGAAAAACTGTATTGGACTTGGCAATCAAGCCTATGCGCGCGGTGATATTGCCTGCGCACGCGCGAGCTATGAGGCGGCGCTCTATAATATCTGTGCGGAAATGGCGACACTAACCTACGTACCGCACCGCGGCTATAACCATGCAGATTGGAACCGCGAACGTTGTGATAATCACATGGCTGCATTGGTTGTTACCTATCACAACCTTGCTGACTTATTAATTCAAGATGGCGCGCCGGAACGGGCTTTGGCGTATCTTTGCGAAGCGCAGCAGCGGATTTATATATTGCTGCATCACCCGCACACTGAAGTTGCCGACTTGGCGCAGCGGCATTTGCAGATTACCTATCAGGCGCTGGTCGAATTTGCGCGCAGTCACGGTGGGCAAGAAAAAGTGGAGCAGACCTTGCTGTTTACGCGTTTTGTGTGCGCGTGCTGCGTGAGTAAAATAATGCATTGATCGGTGCTGATATGGCCTGTAGGATTGGGTTTGTTCCTTTCTTTATGGCGGATGGCTTGTGTAAGTAATGGACCGGCATGCGTCGAGATGGAAAGGCATGTGTTGTGACGGATGGATAGCTGCTTCAACAAGGCGCCTATCGCAACTTCAATTGAGCGGCTGTCGCCGCTGGGGGTTTTAGGGTGGCCATATGAAAATTAATCACTTTGCATCAAAGGACATCAAACTCTCGGCAACCTTCGGTTTCGAAGCCATAATAACCGAGTTGTTTGTCGGTTTTTTTGCTGGATTTTTTGCCTATATTGGTTACAGCAGTAAGCTGCTTTTGTTGTTTGGTTTGTGCCTTCTGGTAACGCTGGCCTGCGTATTGTCGGTTGGTTTTGCACTGCGAGAACATTTACAGCACAAAAAATATTTGCAGGCTAAGCAAGCCGAGCTTGATAGGCATAGTGAAACCTTAGAATAGCAAGCCAATATCGCCACAGTTCTTGCGTCTGGTGTTTTGCGCGTGTTGTCTGCCTCCTGCCGTCCTAGGGTGCATTTTTCTCTTTCCAATGCATCATCATCTTTCTCAGTCCACGCAAAGTCTTTCTCCACTTTCACAGTATCGCTAACGCATTTAACAACTTTGCCTTAAGGCTTGCATGTGTCTGTGGTATCTTGCGCCGATCAATGGCGAGAGGTATTCCCGTGCTTCAATTTCATATTATTCCCGTTACCCATTACCAACAAAATTGCAGCTTGCTGTGGTGCGATGAAACCCGTGAAGCAGCGTTGGTCGACCCCGGTGGCGACATAGAGCTGTTATTGGCGGCAGTGGCAGAGCGCGAGCTTAAGTTGGTTAAAATCCTGCTCACCCATGGCCATTTGGATCATGTGGGGGGTACGGCGGCTTTGGTTGCGCGTTTGGAGCTGCCGGTGATTGGGCCGCACCGTGACGATATGTTTTGGATCTCAATCTTGCCTCAGCAGGCGCAGATGATGGGCTTTAGCCCCGTGGAAAACTTTACCCCCGATCAGTTTCTACAGGATGGCGATAGAGTCTCTGTGGGGAAGTCGGAATTGCAGGTCTATCACTGCCCCGGTCACACCCCTGGCCATGTCATTTTTTATGATTCTGAAGCGCAACTGGCGCTGGTGGGTGATGTGTTGTTTAAGGGTTCTATAGGGCGCACAGATTTCCCGCGCGGTAATCACGCTGACCTTATTAACGCAATTCGCACCAAGGTTTTGCCCTTGGGTGATGAAGTGCGCTTTGTGCCTGGTCATGGCCCCATGTCGACCTTTGGTCACGAGCGGCAAACCAATCCTTTTGTGGCCGATAAAAATTATGGCTAAAGAGCTGCGTGTGCAAAGCGCAACACCCGCAACCTTGGCGCAAGAGCTGGGTTTTCCCTTTGAAATAGCACGCTCGGCGCGGCGGCGCAGCGTGGCGATTGAAATTCGTCGCGCGCAGGTGGTTATACGTGCGCCCTTGGGGGTGAACGAAAGCCTCTTGCTGGATTTTTTACGCACTAAGGCGGCTTGGGTTAGGCGTAAGCTAAGCGAGCAAGCTGCGCATCAGGAGCAAGCCGCGGTGCCACCGGAGGCGCGCGCATGGCACGCGGGGGCCGTGTTGCCCTTTATGGGCGAGCACCTGACCTTGGTGCTGGGCAAGGGGCCAAGTGCCGCGATTCAGCGCGTTGATCAGCAGCTCCACGTCATCATCTCGCAGCGTGCAAAAATGCCCGAGGCCACACAAATTCAGCTCTTGGTGGCGCGCTGGTATCAACAGCAGGCCTTACAGATTCTCACGGCTAAAACCCATGCGCTCTGCGCGGCTATGAGCTTGCGCTGTGAGCAGGTGAGCGTTAAAGCCACTCGCTCAAAATGGGGCCATTGCACGAGTCGCGGTGCTATTCAGTACAATTGGCAGATACTGCTAGCTCCAGAGGCCATAGTCGACTATCTTGTCGCCCACGAAGTGAGCCATTTGCGTCACCCCAATCACAGCGCGAATTTTTGGGCGCTGGTCGAAAGTGTATGCCCCGACTGCAAGGCACGGCGTGCTTGGTTGAAAGCGCAGAGCGCACAATTGATTTTATAAGAGGCACATCCCCCATGAATGACACCACACACAATACAGACACGCCCGATAACAGTGCTGAGCCCTTGAGCGTAGAGCCTCTGGGTGAAGACTTTGCCGAAAATCTCGACCGCTTTGTGGTGGAGGCTATTTCCACTGGTTGCGTATGGGGTTTGCAGGGCGCGGATGGCTGGGCATTGAGCGCGTCAGAAGAATACGAAGAAGTTGATGTAATGCCCTTTTGGTCGCAAGAAGTGTTTGCGCAGGCGCACTGCCAAGACGACTGGGCTGCTTACAAACCAGTAGCGATTGAGCTGCTGGAATTTGTGGAAGAGTGGTTGCCTGGGTTACACGAAGATGTGGTACTGGTAGGCGTGAACTGGAATGCAGAATTAGAAGGTGATGAGATAGAGCCTGTTGATTTGCTGTCAGAGTTTGATGACGAGATGGGCGAATAATCGTTTAGTTCGAAAGCGCTCACCGCAATCAATACACTAAGGGGCTGCTGCTATGCATAGCCCCTTATTTGTTTGTGCTGGTTACTTGGGTTGACGCAATCCGCGTTAAGTCCCTTCCATTAAAAAGTAATTCTGTGTTGTATCCTCTGCGCCAAATAAGTGATCGTGCAAAATATCAATTTGATGGTTTGCCGCGTAATCATCGAGTTCTTTGAGTGAATGATGGCCAGGCGTTACTGCATACCACTCTGTATCACCCCAAGGGTGCGCACTCGGCATGCGCGTGGCGAGTAGATATTCTGGCGCTAAAGGAACAAATTTGCGCGTGAGGTGACTATAAGCCTTAGCTTGCAGTTTTAGCACAGCAAAATCGAAGTCGATACAGAGGCGCATCAGCTGTAAAAACTGAGAATCGGTGCGCGTCTTAAACGCGATTTCATGACAGCTGTGGAGTTCACGCTGATTAATGTGGGTTTTCGGCGGAAGATTTGGCATATTATTTTATTATTAGATGCTGAAGTTGATGTGCGGTTGAGCATTCCAGGCTCATGTTGTGATCAATCAAGTGCTATGAATGTGCATCACATTATATTGGCGGGGCCGCAACAAGAAGCTGGATTAGAGCATAAGCGCTAGCTCTTTCCATCCAAACAGTTCACAAAATAGCGCTGCGAAGAAAATAGCGTCGCTTAAAAATGATAATTTCGTAACTAAAAGAGCGGCTTGCGAAATACAAGAGTTTGTTAGCAAGCAGATTCGCTAGTAACAAAATTTGCACAAAAGATGAGGGCGCACTCGCGTCAGTCATTCCCCCCAATGAGGATCAGCAACATGACAACATGGACCAATAACCTAGCTGCGCGCAGTGCGCACTTATTTTTCATCGGCTGCTGCCTGCTGTTGGCGAGCTGCGCCGCGCTACAGCCCAAGCTGGAGCAGCCCAAGGTCAAGGTCGCGGGGTTACAGTTATTGCCTGCTCAGGGGTTTACACAGCCCATCCAAGTAACGCTGTTAATCGCCAACCCTAATGATCGCGATTTGTCCTTGCGCGGCATCGCTTACACCATTGGTATTGAGAATTTTGATGTACTAAGTGGTGTTAGTGATCAGTTGCCAGTGTTAAAGTCCTATCAGGAAACCCCTGTGACCCTAGTGGTAACTGCCAATGTACTGCAGCTCTTAAAGCTGTTAGAGCATTTTGGCAACCAGGGCATGCAGGACAGCGTGCGCTACAATTTCAGTGCGAAACTGGATTACAGTGCATGGCTACCCTCGCTGCGCGTAGACGAGAAAGGTGTAATTCCTCTCGGAAAAGGTGCGCGAAAATCTGTTCGTTAGGCGGGCCTTGTGCCCAGCCGCTAACCCTATATCTGTTGTGCAATTAGGACGTTAAATGAGTGACCCTATAATTCTCGCCGATGCCGACGAGCGCATAGCGCTCAAAGATTATTCTGAAAAAGCCTATCTCGACTACTCCATGTACGTGATTTTGGACCGCGCCCTGCCGCACATAGGCGATGGTTTAAAACCGGTGCAGCGTCGTATTGTCTACGCCATGAGTGAGTTGGGCCTCAAGTCTACCGCCAAATTTAAAAAGTCAGCGCGCACCGTGGGCGATGTGATCGGTAAGTTTCACCCGCACGGTGACTCTGCCTCTTACGAAGCCATGGTGTTAATGGCGCAGCCTTTCTCCTATCGCTACACCTTGGTGGATGGGCAGGGCAACTGGGGTTCACCCGATGACCCCAAATCTTTCGCGGCCATGCGTTACACCGAATCGCGCCTCACCAAATATTCTGAAGTGTTATTGGAAGAGTTAGGTCAGGGCACCGTTGATTGGCAGCCCAACTTTGACGGCACCTTAGATGAGCCGATCGTGCTGCCTGCGCGCGTACCTAATGTGCTGCTCAACGGCACTACCGGTATTGCTGTGGGCATGGCGACGGATATTCCTCCGCATAATTTGCGCGAAGTGGTAAATGCCTGTGTGCATATGCTCGACAACCCGCAAGCGACAGTCGCAGAGCTGTGCGAACATATCAAAGGGCCGGACATGCCCACCGATGCTGAAATTATTTCTTCGCGCGAAGATCTGCTAAAAATTTATGAAACCGGCCGCGGCTCAGTGCGTATGCGCGCCGTCTGGCAAAAAGATGAAGACTCGGGCGATATTATTATTACCGCGCTGCCGCATCAGGTGAGCGGCGCGAAAATTCTAGAGCAAATTGCCGCGCAGATGCAGGCAAAAAAACTGCCCATGGTCGCCGATTTACGCGATGAGTCAGATCACGAAAACCCCACGCGTTTATTAATTATTCCCCGCTCTAATCGAGTTGATTTAGAGCAAGTCATGCAGCATCTATTCGCCACAACCGATCTTGAGCGCAGCTACCGCGTCAACATGAACATGATCGGCACCGATGGTCGCCCTGCGGTAAAAGCACTCAATACCATTCTCAGTGAATGGTTGCGCTTTAGAACCGACACCACGCGGCGTCGCTTGCAATATCGTTTAGAAAAAGTGGAAGAGCGCTTGCTGCGTTTAGCGGCATTGATGGTCGTGTTTCTGAACGTCGATGAAGTCATTCGCATCATCCGCGAAGAAGAAAACCCAAAACCTGTGTTGATGGAGCGTTTCAACCTTGTTGAAATGCAGGCGGAATATATTCTCGACACCAAGCTGCGCCAGTTAGCGCGCTTGGAAGAAATGAAAATTCTGGAGGAGAAAACCGCGCTGGAAAAAGAGCGCGATGGTTTGATGAAAATCCTCGAATCAGCAGTGAAGTTAAAAAATCTGGTGCGCAAAGAATTGCTGCAAGTGGCAGAAGCCTTTGGCGATGACCGTCGCTCGCCCATTGTTCAGCGTGCTGAAGCTCAAGCCTTAACTGAAACAGAATTGCTCAGTGTTGATCCTATAACTGTTGTTATCTCTGACAAGGGCTGGATTCGCGCCGGTAAAGGCCATGACCTTGACCCAACAGGCTTAAGTTATAAGGCGGGCGACAGCTTTAAGTTTGCCCTGCAGGGCAAGAGCAACCAGCTGGTGATACTGCTCGACTCCACCGGCCGAAGCTATTCGATTACCGCCCACAACCTACCTTCGGCGCGCGGGCAGGGCGAACCCCTAAGTGGTCGCATCAGCCCGCCCAGCGGCGCGACCTTTGAAGGCGCGCTCATGGGCAGTGGCGCAGAGCGTCTGCTTCTGGCCTCTGATGCAGGCTACGGCTTTGTGGCGCGCCTAGAAGACTTGGCGAGCAAGAATAAAGCCGGTAAAGCGCTGCTCACCTTGCCCGAAGGCGCTTTAGTCTTGCCCCCGCAAGTAATTACGAATCCTGAGCTAGCCTTACTCGCCGCAGTGAGCAACGATGGCCGCTTATTGGTGTTCCCCGTCACGGAATTACCCGAGCTGGCGCGCGGTAAAGGTAACAAGATTATGAACATTCCCTCCGCTCGCGTACAAACAAGGGAGGAATTTCTCGTATCTTTGAATATACTCAATCCAGACCAGATGCTTACGCTCTACTCAGGCAAGCGTCATATCACACTTAAAATGAGTGATTTGGAACACTATCGCGGTGAGCGCGGCAGGCGTGGAAATAAATTGCCGCGCGGTTTCCAAAAGGTTGATAGGGCAGAAGTAAGCGATAAATAATCGTGCCGAGCACGCACAATCTATACATCTCAGGAGAGTTATGTGACTTCAGATAAACGCCGTTTCACCCGCACACCCTTCGCATGCCAGATTAAAATCAAGCATGAGTCTATTGGTGAGTTGCTGGTAAAAACCCGCGACATATCCGATGGCGGCGTGTTCGTGGTGCTCGATCAGTCACAAATCCCCCCCATAGGCACGCATTTGTCAGGCCAAGTACAAGGCCTAATGGATGATGCCCCCGTGTTGGAAATGGAAGTGGTGCGGGTAGAGCCCAGCGGTGTTGGGCTCAAGTTTATCGATCAAGATGTTTAGCATTTAAAATGATCTAATGGCAGCGTTTAAGATGGTCAGGCGGTAAGCAAAACCTATAAACGAACACACCAAAAATGGGCCGCACTGCGGCCCTTTTTTATGTGTAATGCCACAGCGATAGTTTGATTGAAATTCAACATCCGGAGCTCGCCCTCTGCGGAGCCATGTGCAGGTGTTGCGGGGCGGCACGCAGGGTATTGTGTATTGTGTTGAGGGGGAACTAATAACGCTCCTTACCCTATGTGATTATTTGCTTCTAAACGCATTAGCTGGAAATTTATGCCACCAAAACTTTGGCGTTCACCCTCGCATAAAAAGCCAAATTTTTGATATACAGAAATAGCCGCACTTGAAGATCTTACCCAAAACATACCGGAAGCACCATTTTCATTAGCTTTTTTCTTTGCGCATTGCCAAAGAGAAGAAGCAACCCCTCTATTTCTAGCTTCAGGGACTACAAACAGTTGATCTATTTTTTCATTGTCTTTGATAGATAGGAAGCCAATTACAAAATTTGACTCTACGCAACAAAAAATAGAGAACTCAGGTTTTCTTAGTCTGGTTTCAAATTCACTTGGCGTATTTGAAGTAACAAAGCGATTCCAGCCTTCTTCATTAAAGTCAATTTCACGAAGCTCTTCGCTTGCCAATAAAACTATTTCTGAAAGCCTTAAAGAATGTTCAACTTTAGCAAATTCTATATTCATGGTTTTAGATATCGAGGTGGTAGAAAAATTAAGTTTAGTAAACAAAATTATTTCCAGTGCGTGGTTTTTTCAATTGGCGGCTATTGGAACAGTTTTTGACGTTACCGACAAGATGGTGAGCATGGGTGTCAATGAAAATCTCGCTGTACCTTGTGGTGCGCTCAATAAAAGTTATTGGCGCAGTACAAAAACAGCAGCGATTCACATGGCGCCAAACAAAGACTTTTCCGCCAACTTGGGATTAATTTCGTTACGTGATCGCTAGATAGAAATTCATTATCCGTAGGGAAGCGCATTGTGCGGAGCCGTTGGTCCGACACCCTTGGCGCAGGGTGTTGTGGGGAGGGGAAGTTAGAAACTCCTCCTTACCCGATTTAGCTGCGATTTAGAACACTATGTCCTTGCCTGTTTTAAGGATAAGCTCCTCCGCAATATATAACAGCAACGGAGTTTCATTAAAAAGTATTTTTTCTTGCCCAGAAAAAGGTATGAACCGTGAAATTTCCCCTTCCTTATTATGAACTAGAGCATTTCTTATATGATAAATCCTCTTTGAAATAGATGGGAATAACTGGCTGTCGTTAGTATCTACTTTCTGATTCTCACCAAATATCTCTCTCTCAGAGGTATAGTTCCCAGAGTGCTTCTTTTCGTAGTCATTAATCCATTGGCTCAGTTCGGACTTATCAAGATATTTTTCAAGTACAGTTACAAGCATTTTCCGCTCATTCATTCTTTGATCAAACGAACGGACCGTTTTTATTAGTTCACGCAACTTGGTTACTTTTGAGTGAGAGAAATCCGGTGTAACTAATTTTTCCTTTATCTTTTGATGTAACACGTCTTCCGAAACTGATGTGAAAAAGTATTCAAGGATTTTGTATAGCGCCAGATATGACAGAATTAAACTTTCGCTGCCCAAGGCTAATTGATAATAAGCCACAAGCTCTGAGTGGTATGTTCTTAATGGAAACTGTACTGATTCTCTTCGTCTAGTATCAAGCCAGTAAGATGAGCGGTCCCAAGAGCTAGAAAGTGTTACGCCAACACCATTTCCATAAGCGATATGATAAATTCCAGCTTCAGCAATAGCTTTGAGTTGCTTTATATTTTTATGAAAACTGTGTGATTCAGGAGAAATTACTTTAACTGTTATTACCTTTGATAGAAGCTCAAGAAGGTCAACATTATCACGGCCACGAAATCTGTGGCTTCGCATAAAAATATTTCTCAGAACATCCTTGTCTATTTTTTCAGCATCACACAAAGAAATTGCATAGTTCGATGATATACCACTTAACTGAATGACAAATCCATTATCATGCTGGATTTTGATATCCTCATCATCCCGAAATAATCTGTATGCACCAGATCCTCTGCCTTGAATTTCAATTACATGCTCATAATGCCCAGGTATAAAAAATGCTGTTTCTTCTGAGCGTTTGATCGAATCGCGATGCTGCAAATACGCATCTACATCTGAATCTTTTATGTTAAAAGAAATATCTCTAAACCTAACAGGGTATTGGCCGTTAGCCTTTCTTTCGACCTCTGGGCTTAAGCCCCTCAGCACTTCTCTAACTTGAGTAATAGTTGCCATGCTTATCCTTTACTGAAAGCCGCTAATATTTAGATCGTGGTCGCGACGACCGTTTTGCCCGTGACCTATATGTCTTTGGACGCTCACCGCACCATAGGCTGAAATCTAAATTAGGTCAATAACGTAGCATTACACCTTCGCAATACCCCAAAAGGCAAAATGGTCGCCGCGACTCATATCACCTTTTTGGGTGCCCTATGCACCCCATTGAATCTTCTCAGAAATATCACCATTTTTAAAAACATCCAGAAATAACAGTTTCGGCGAACGTTTTTACTTGAATTGTTTTGTATCACGGTCAAACTTGGTGGGCTAAAAAAATAAGTAATTGAGGGTGCTCGTCAATTTAACCTTTACCAGCGTAGCCGCCCTATCATTCTTTAATAGTTCTTGTTAGCGCTGCGCAAATCTCTCGCCGAGGGTAAGTCGCAACCTGTGCGGCAGTACAAACGAGCAACTTAAAATTTGTAGTTCTGCGGCTACTTGTAAGTAGTGTCCACAAAGGAAACCATATTCATGATCTTCAGCACTTCATTAAAACTCACCTTGCGCGGGTTGCTTGCCGCGTGTTTCTTGTCCGCCTATAGCCATGCTGCTGTGGTGTTGGAATATCACCATGTGAGCGAGACTACGCCTAAATCCACCAGTATTAGCCCCGCGCACTTTAAAGCGCAGTTAGATTATTTGGCGAATAATGGTTTTAGTGTGGTGCCTTTAAGTGAATTAGTCGATGCCTTGCGCGCAGGTAAACCGCTGCCGGATAAAACTGTGGCGATCACCTTTGATGATGCCTATGCCTCGGTGTATAACGCTGCCTTTCCACTGTTAAAAGCGCGCGGCTGGCCATTCACTTTTTTTGTAAATACTGACGTGGTTGGTCAATCAACACTTTTTGTGAGTTGGGCGCAGTTGCGCACTATGGCGAAAGCAGGTGTTACCATTGCCAACCACTCAAGCAGCCATGCTCATTTGGTGCGTTTAGATAAAAACGAAACCCGCGCGCAATGGCGTGCACGTATGAAGGCTGACATAACCACCGCACAGCAAAAAATTCAGCAGGAGCTAGGCACTGCCCCTATGTTCATGGCTTATCCCTTTGGTGAGTACGATGTGGAGTTACAAGCTTTAGTAAAGGAGTTGGGCTATCTCGCCTTCGGTCAGCAATCTGGCCCGCTCTATGAAAAAGGCGATTTACAGGCGCTGCCGCGTTTTCCTTTTGGCGGCAGCTTTACGGATTTGGATGATTTTATTCTCAAGGTAAACACCAAACCGTTACCCATTCAAAACATAGCTTTCTATGCTGACAAAACAACGCCGCAACCCAACTTGATCGTAGCCGCGGGTGCGCGCCCTTGGTTGGTGTTAAATGTTGAAGGCGACAAGTTGCTCGGCAACATCAATTGTTTCGCCACGGGGCAGGGCGCGATAAGCACCGAAGTAATAGCAGGTAAAATTTGGGTACAGGCAAAGCAGCCGCTAACCCAAGGGCGCACGCGCTATAACTGCACCGCACATTCCGGCGAAAAAAACGGCAAACAAGTGCGCTTTTATTGGTATACCCAACAGTGGCTGGCGACTAATGCTAAGGGAGAGTGGCAATATCAAGATTAATATATGTGCGGTTTTTTGTAGGCTCGTTGTGAGCGCACAAAATATTTCGGGGATTTATGTTTTCATATATTCACTATGCTACTACGGTTGGTGTTATTAACGCGTGAGTTAGTCATGCTATTTATTTTGGAAGTCGTGAAAGCAAAAGTTTTCAATTTTTTATATGCATAGCATCGCAACATCGAAAGGTAATATTTTGATGCGGCAAATCTGGAGGAAGGCAAAGCTTGCCCACTTGCGTGCTCTATTCGTTAATAGTGTGTGGCTTTTGTGATCTCGCTTGGCTCTTAGTTGCCAAGCGCGTCTGCTAATAACTTATCAATACAATCTACAACTTGTTGGCTGGCGCGTTCCATCTCCATTAGATGTTGATTCATTGTATTGTGGTTTCCCTCGGCTCCGGCAATAAGTGCCATTTTACCTTCTTCATGCACAGCTTTATGAGGTGCGTCGAGGTTGTGGAAGTGTTTAAATGATTTAAAGTTTTCTGCACCATCACCTTCAAAATACCATTTTCCTAAGCGGCACTCAGTATGTGTTGTGACTTGGTGGCCGTAATTTTTTTCGCTAATACATTGGTAAATATTACTTTTCCATACGGAGTGGTCAAGCTTGACGGTTGTTAAGAAAGCAGTTGAGGTATGATTTCTGACAATTTGCTGTAGATGCTTTGATTGAGTAATGAGGGTGCCAACAGAACCGTTGATTTGTAGCGATGAGCTGGATATTTCATCAACACTAGCTTGTGTTTGATTTAATGTTCCCTGAATTTCAATGATCTGATTAACGATACTCGTTACCAGTTTGTCGATGTCGCTACTTGCCTCACTTGCGCGCTTCGCCAGTTGTCGAACTTCGTCTGCGACTACAGCAAAGCCTCGGCCTGCTTCGCCTGCCCGCGCGGCCTCAATGGCAGCATTTAGCGCGAGTAAGTTGGTTTGGTCTGAAATAGAGTGAATGCTGGTGACAAGTTGCCGAATTTGAGCAGCTGATTTCTCTAGGTGCTCTGCATTTTGACTGCTGGTTTGAGCATGTAGAGTAATGTCTTGTGAGCGCTGATCGAGGTGCGAAATTGCAATTTGGCATTCAATAAAAATACTATCCATTTGCTCTAATGAACGGCTCTCACTGACCAGATCAGTGGCGCTTTCTGCTAGTCGTTCGCGAATGGTGTGCAGCAAGCTGCCGCCACGAAGTTGATTTTTGTTTAGCTCAGAACAGTGCTGCTCTTTTGTTCGTAAAAGATCGAGTTCTTTATTGAGTGCTGCAATTTTCACGTCATATGCTTGTTGTTGGCTGTTTAGCTTTTGTTGTAGTGCTGTATTCGTTTCTTCTTTTTGTTTTAGTATGTTTTTGTAGTTGCGGAAGAACATAGAGCCCTCTTTGGTATATAAATTTAGGGCCATCGAGCGACCCGTTGCTTTAAAGTATAGACGGGTTTTTGGGGTGTAAGAGGAAGAAGTATAGGTAGATATCGAACAGGTCTGGTAGGTAGGGCTTAGCTGTTGGCGTTGGAGCGCGCATCACGCAGATGGTGGCGCGCTTTAGTGTGTGCTTGTCTTTTGTTAGAAACTAAACGACAGCGAGGTTTCGTAGGCGCTGTTGGTTTTGCTGTTGTAGAGCGGTGGCGTTACGGTGAGGTTTTGCGCAGGGCGGCTGTCGTGGGTGAGCTTGTAGTTGAGTTTCAAGCTGAGGTTGCTGCTGAGGCTTACGGATAAGCCTAAATCAAACAGCATGCGCACGTCTTGTAGATCATCCAAATTGGGCTGCAGATAGGTGGTATTAACCAAACTTAGGGTTTCATTTAAACGATATTTGAAGGAGTAGTAGCTGTTGGCGCGCCAGTAGTATTCGGTGGTGTTGTAACTGATTAAATCCAGTGTTTCTTTTTCGCGGAAAGCGCCGAAGCCGACCGCGAATGAGTAAACGTCTTGTTCTTTGGCGAGCAAATAGCGGCCGCCGCCGCCGAGCAGTACGCGCGATTTTAAGTTTTCAAACTGATTTTCCTGCCACTGAGCAAAGGTTTCCAATGACCAGCGCGGGGTTAGAATATGAGTCCAGCGCCCGTGCAAGAAGGTGTCGTCAGTATCTTTTAAATCGTTTGTTTTACCGTAGGCGCGGGCGCCTATGAGCATAAATATTTCTTGATCGGCGCGATAAAAAAGTTTGCTTGCGGCCGAATAGTTCGCTTCTTTCTGGTTGCCGGTTTTGCCGTCTAGCCCGATTTGTGCGCTGCCGCTAAAGCCAGGTTTGGGCAGGCTGGGGCGATCGTTTTCAATATTACTGATGGCAAAGCAACTGGGTGCGAGGAGGAGTAAGAGGCTGGTGTTGAAGGTTTTAGACACGCGTAAAATTCCTAAAAAGCAAAAAGAGGCGGAATTATAAGGTAATTGGCGCGTGCAGGGTCGGATTGCGTGGGTAAAACACGGCCGCCTTTGGTGGCGGCCGTGTTCGTTAGCGTAGATTTACATGGTTAACCTTATGCCAGTACGCCGCTTAGCGGCCCTTCGGTTGAATAGGCAGGAATACTGCCGTAAACGCCCATAGCCTGAGCAACGGTGTCCAAAATTTGCGTGTGTTTGGGTGCCACCACAACTCTGCCGCGATTGATCGAGCTGCCGCCGCCGGCAATCATAAAGGGAGCGTTGTAGCCTGAGTGCTGCGCTTCATCGCCCGAGCTAGTGACCTGCACCACTAAAGTTGAGTCCAGCAGTGGGTTGCCATTGAGGTCGCTGGTGTTTTTTAGCTTCAGTATCAATTTAGCCAGCTGCTGCGAAAAATAAGTGCGGTAGGCGATGTGAGTAGCGTAGGGCCCGCCCTGAATTGCTTGGTTGTAAGGTACTTGGAAGTTATCCGCGAAAAAATTTCCTTCCTGCGATCCCATTTGGAGCGTAATAACGCGCGTAAGGTTGCATCTCAATGCAACACTAATATTTTCAATCTGCAAATCCATGAGCTGTGAGAAGTTTCTGCCGTCATAGGGGCTGATGGCGCTCGCGGGCCATGCTGTTTGCTTAAGGTCGCAGCCCGCAGGATAGCCGCTGTTTAATTCGGCTTGCATTTGGGTGAGTGCGTCTAGGTTTTGTTGCAGGCGCGGTGCGGCAAAGTTCCCGAGGCCTTGCTGGAGCTTGGTGATAGCGGTGCTATTGACTTGTAGGCTTTTACGCATTTGTTCGCTGGCACTGTCGCCAATTTGTGAACTTGCCATGCGCGAAAAGGCGATACGTGGGTCAATTTGGGTGTCGCGGGTAAAGTTCCATGTGTTGTAGGCAGAGATAGACTCTAAGTCTGACAAAACGCCAAGATGTAAATAGCTAAAGGGTGACGTTTGTCCCAGCGCTGCCGCTAGGCTTAGGTCGATTGTACTCGGGGCATTGAAGCCACCGAGGGTGCGCTGCACTAGCCCTATAGTTCCAGATACATACTCACCTTGCATTACTGAGGTGTTGGCAAAAAATACACACTCTTGCTTTACCGCCTCCAAGGGCGCGGAGCAGACTTTTAAATTTAAGTTGCTATCAGGGGTAAATGTTGCGGCGGCGCCACCGGGTGATCCGCCTGGGATATACACAAATACCACGTTTTTAACGCCAGTTGCGGCGCGTGCATTGAGGGCAGTTGCTGCACCTGCAGCGGCCAATCCGCCTTTCAGGAGCGGTGCTCCCAAGGTTGTTTGAGTCATTTGCTTTAAGAAATGACGGCGTCCAGCGTGGAGATTTTCTTGATTGTTATTCATAACCTAAACCTTCCTTACGATTCAGAAATTCTGTTAAGAGTGAGTGCGCACTTAGTTGCGCGCCTTGCGATAACGAGCGGCGCTAAGGCTGCTGAGTTTAGTCAGCATGGCCTTGGGGCCGGCGCTGGTCAGCGCATCATCCAATGTGGCTTTCGCACAGGCATAATCACTTTGCGCTTCTGGGCTCAGGGTGCTGTTCATCGCTTGGGGGTCATAACTACGTGTGCCCGTGCCCATGGCAGCACGGAAGCTGTGCTCGACAAAACACAGGCGCGCCGCAGGCAGTTGTGCAATTTGGCGAGCTAGATCCTCTGCGCCAGAGAAGGCGAGAGTTAAACCGTCATTGACGTAATTAATCCCCGTTA
Source organism: Cellvibrio sp. 25HG11W-0 (assembly GCF_057815475.1). Lineage (NCBI taxonomy): Bacteria > Pseudomonadati > Pseudomonadota > Gammaproteobacteria > Cellvibrionales > Cellvibrionaceae > Cellvibrio > Cellvibrio sp. 25HG11W-0. The sequence continues at coordinate 4,107,258 of NZ_CM174230.1, read as the reverse complement.
AAACACCGCTAGAATTCACTGGGTTGCCGTTGCTATCTTGGCTAATAGGTGCACCTAGTGGGCTAAGATTTTGATAGGCATAACCCACTTGCCAAAATGGTTGCTCACGCTGTGGTTGACCACTGGTATCTACTGCAGCATAAGCATCTTGGCATAGCACACGGTTGCGCAAATTCAGTGCTACCTGGGTAGGCTCACTGGCGAGATTGTTGCTATTGCTGGCGACAAAAATGCCGCTGGTCAGTAGGCCACCTTGGTGCCCACTACCGTTCAGGCTTACCTTGCGGAAGGAGGTATCAAAAAAGCTGGTGGGAATACCATAGGCGTTCAAAAGGGCAGGGTTGGCAAAGGTATAGTTGCTGGCGAAGAGCGTGCTAAATGGCTCGACTTGATCCAGTACGACATGGTTGAACACCATTTGCGCTTCCATTTTGGCGAAGTTTAATTGGTCGTTTGGCAACCATTGGCTCGCTTTATCCAGCGCGAGCCACTGCGCGGGGAATTCGGCAAAATGGGTGCGCGCTTTGGGGCTGTTTAGGAGGCGCAGGGCTTGTGCTTGCAATTGTGCATCAGTGCCGAGTTGTTGATTTTTAGCGGCATTTAGCAGTTCATCATCGGGTGTACTACCGGTGAAGGTAAAGGCTAGATAAGAAGCCATTTCATAGGGCGTTAGTACAAATGCATCGTTATCTATAGCGCCACTCGGCAGGTTTGCTTGAGTGCTACCTGCGCGCAGTTCACTTACCGCAACACCCACTTCACTGCGATACAAAAATGCCGGCGATGCAAGTGCGGTCGCCAAGGCAAGGCTGAGCCCCTGGTTGTTATCGCTATTAATTAAACTGGGCGCGAAGAGTGCAGCATATTCTTGCGCCTCATCAGTAGTGACCGGGCGGCGGAAGATGCGCGGTAATACTTGCGCAATAAAGTTGTTGGCACACTGGGCGTTAGTTAGGCCGCTGCAATTGAGAATGCCGGTAAAACTTCTCGCGCTTGCCAAGCTGGCAACGCCGTTGGCGACAGTATAAAAAGCTTGCAGGGCTTGGGTATCAATGGCTTTCTGGGTATTGTTTTTAAAACCATTTACCCGTGTATCCAGCGGCAGCCTATTTAACTGTTGTTCCGGCAGCGTCTGCCCGGTTAAGTCGGCGATAGCATTGCGGTATTCGCTGCGGGTTAAAACCCTTAGCAGCCTTGGGCCATAAGTAAACTCAGTGGTACAGGCGGTTAGCGGTGCGCTAGAGGAAGAACTTGAACTGCTGCGAATAGAGCTACTACTGGCGGAACCTAGTGGAGGTGGGTAGGAGGAAACCGAACTTGAGCTTGCACTACTGCGAATAGAGCTGCTACTGGAAGAGAGTAGCGGCGGATAGGAGGATACTGAGCTTGAGCGACTGCTGCTGGCTAGGCTCGAACTTACTTTGCCTAGGCACTTGGTGCCATTTAAATAAAACGCTTGTGGCTTGAGCAACGTATTGCCGCTGTTGTGAGAAATATTGAAACCAAAATTAACTGTTTGGCTAGTCGCAATAGTGCCATTCCAGCCTGCGTTGCGCGCAATGACACCTGTGTTTTGTTGGCTGTAATTTCCGTTCCACAGTTGGCTTATTTTTTCATTGTTCGCAAAATCCCAGCGCAGCTCCCAAGCATTGCTGGTGGCACCAAAGTTGGTGACATCCACACTGATGGTGGCGCCGCTACCCCAGTTATTATTGATGTTGTATTTCACGTCACATTGGGCAACGCTTGGCACCGCCTCTGCCATGAGAATCCCGGCAGTTGTGAGTAAGGACAGGGTTTTTATCTTCACAATATCTACTCCTTGTTGAGCTGCTTTTTCTGATAGCAATAGTGAGCATCAGAGCGGTAGCTTTGATTGAGGTGATCACAAAATGTATCAATGAAACCCTGGGTGTGAGTTGAGCGCTATAGCGAGCTTCAAATAGGGAGTTCGCACTTTTCGCTTTTCTTATTGTGATTTTTTGTAATATTTTTATCAGGTGTTATTTTTATTTTTTTGTGAGGTTGCGCAGAGCATTGATCGGTTTTCTGTGTTTTTTCTTTGTAGTTATTTTTATATGGAGAATTTATTTTTTATTGCCAAACAATGGGTGCCCATGTAACCAGCTATTTTTATGGGCGGCAAGATATTTGTGCGGCGGCGGTGCAAGTTGATGCGTGCTTGATGATTCGGACGACGCATGGCGTTTAAATGCAGTTAATTTTTGCGAAGGGATTTTGAAGCTAGGCTTTGTCGCTGTCGTGCTTGGATAGGAGGTGATCCATATCTATAGCGCTAAGCTGGGCGCGGCCTGCAGCTTTTGCTTGGTAGAGTTGCTCGTCAGCTGCTTTTATTAAGGCTTCAATGCTGCCTTTTTTACTGGGTGTGCCGCAGGCTATGCCAATGCTCAGGGTAACTGTATCCGCGGCTGTAGAGTTTTGATGTTCTAAGCCCAGACTGCGCACATTTAACAGTATTTTTTCACCAATATGTTTGGCCCCTTCCATATCGGTGTGCGGCAATATGACTGCAAATTCTTCGCCGCCATAGCGCGCCACTAAGTCCAAGGGGCGCTGCAGTGATTCTTGCAGTGTTGAGGCAATTTCTTGTAAGCAAAAATCACCCTGTTGATGCCCATAGTGATCGTTGTAGAGTTTAAAAAAATCTACATCGAGCATGAGCAGTGAGAGCGGCTGAACGGTGCGCTGGCAGTGCTGCCACTGAGTCTCTAGGGTTGCATCAAACTTGCGGCGATTTGCAATGCCGGTTAGGCCATCATTGAGGGCAATGGTGCGCAATTGGTCGGTTTGTTTTTTGAGTAAAAGTTGATTGCGCACGCGCATTTGGGTGATTAAGGGATTTATGGGTTTACGAATAAAGTCTGCTGCACCTAATTCAAAGCCGCGCACTTCATCTACTTCGTCAAAGTAAGCGGTTATAAAAATAATGGGTATTAGTGCAGTGATGGGATCTGCTTTTAATTGCCGGCAAACTTCATAGCCATCTATGCCTTCCATCACCACATCGAGCAGCACTAAGTCCGGCAATAGATCGTGGCATTTGGCAATAGCACGTGCGCCATTGCTGGCCATATAAATATCGTGATCCTCGCGCAGCAATTCATGCAGCACGCGAATGTTCACCGGCTGATCATCTACGATCAGTACCTTAGGGCGCGGCGCAGTTTTCAGCGTTTTCTGTTTGAACGACATATTTATTCACTAAAGTTTATCGGGTAGTTGTGCAAGAGTGCTGAGTGCTGCACCAAAGTCGAGGGCATTCACCTGTTCCAACAGTGTATTCAGCAAGTCTTGGTGTGCTGTTGGTTGACGGCAAAGCGCTTCTACTTGATCTAATACGGCGAGATTATCCTCTTTTAACAGTGCCTGTATCGCTTGTTTTTGCATTTGCCATTCGGCGGCGCTGAGCGGTGCTGCAGGCGAGGTGCTCGCTGTAGTCTGCAGGCTATCTGGTTGTTGTACTTGCTCGTTGAGCAGAGTCTTGCTGTTCGTGAGTAGCTCCTCTAACTGTGTCAGTAATTCGGGCGTGACTAGCTCAGTCAGCTGTGCTTGCTCGGCATTTTTTAGCGCTTTTTCCAATGTTGCGGCAACAGCGGCAAGCCTGCTTGCGCCTAGGGTGCTGGCAACGCCTTTTAATGAATGTGCTGCAATACAGGTTGCCTCGAGGTTTTGTTTTTCGGCTTGCGTGCGCATCTGGTCAATTAGCTTTTGCGCCTCCTGGGGAAATTGGGCGAGGCTGCGCAGATAAAGTGATTGATTGTTACCAAAGCGCTTTAACAGATTGCTATAGGGTTCAACCAATGGCGTTGATGGATTATCTTTCGCGTCGCTCGTTTCCTGCGCAGTGGCTTGTGCAACTTTAGCAGCGGCTTCAGGTGCGAGGGGGCTTATAACCAAGCGAGTATTTTGCGTTGTAGTATCGAAGCGCCCGCAGAGTTTTAAAATATGCGGAACCAACTCATCCATATCAATGGGTTTGCCGATATGTTCATTCATGCCTGCCTGTAGGCAATCGCGGCGGTCAGAAGCCGAGGCATTGGCGGTCATGGCTAAAATGGGTAGCTGCTTAAAGCGAGCATCGGCACGTATGCGGCGGGTTGCCTCAAAGCCGTCTATGTCGGGCATTTGAATGTCCATAATCACCAAGTCATAGGCATTGGGGTTGCTCATGACTTTGGCTACACCTTCGATACCGCCCTCGGCTAAGTCAACCAATGCGCCTGCATTACCTAATAGCTCTGCGGCTACCTGCCGGTTGATGGCGTTGTCTTCAACGACCAGTAAACGTAAGTTAGAGAGTAACTTTAATTCGTGCCTAGGATTTATTGCTTCTTTTCTCTCACCGCTAATGGCGGCGACGAGTGTTTCGGTTAAGAGTTGTGGCGTAAGCGGTTTGGTCAGTAGCTCAGCGAAGGGGACTTCGCCTTGCTCTTGGCGCTCGGCTAAAATTTCGCGGCCATAGGCAGTCACCATAATGACCACGGGCGGATGTTTTAAGTCTTTGTGGCCGCGAATCATTTCGGCGGCGGTTAGTCCATCTAGGTCGGGCATGCGCCAGTCCATTAAAATGGCATCAAAACCTTGTTTGAGACGGTTGGCTTCCAGCGTGAGGGCTATGGCATCGCGGCCATTTTCTGCTTGTAATACTTCCCAGCCAACATTTTCTAAGGTTTTGGCGGTCAGCTCACGCACCAATTGGTTGTCGTCTACCACAAGTACTTTGCGCTGCTGTTGTGTGACGCTACTGGTGTCCAGCAGGGGAATGTCAGACATTATGGGGAGGGTAATGTCAAATTCAAAGCGGCTGCCTTTGCCGAGCCTGCTTGTCAGTTGCAATGTGCCGCCCATCAGTTCGATTAAGCGTTTGCTGATAACTAGGCCCAGACCTGTACCGCCAAAGCGGCGGGTGGTAGAGGCTTCCGCTTGGGTAAAGCCATCAAAAATGCGCGCTTGTTGTTCTTGGCTGATGCCTATTCCGGTATCTATAACCGCTATTTTTAGCTGAAGTTCTTGTGCGCTTTGCTTAACGCGGTCTAGGTGCAGTATCACTTGCCCTGCAGGGGTGAATTTGAGTGCATTGCCCGTGAGGTTAATCAGTATTTGCTGCAAGCGTAAACGGTCTCCTATCAGCATGCGCGGTAGCTGTGAGTTCACATCAAAAATAACTTCAACGGCTTTAGCTTCGTGGTTGCCGGTGAGAATCACGGCGAGATCGCGTAATAATAACTCTAAGTCGAAGGTGTGGGGGTCCAGTTGTAACTTGCCCGCGTCAATTTTGGAGAAGTCGAGAATATCATTGAGCAGGCCCAGCAACGATTTGGCGGCGGTATGTGCTTTGCCCACATAATCCTGCTGGCGGCTATTAAGTTGTGTTTGTTGGACGAGCTGCAGCATGCCTAACACAGCATTCATGGGGGTGCGAATTTCGTGGCTGATGTTGGCTAAAAAAGCAGATTTAGCGGCGCTCGCAGCATCGGCCTCGTCTTTTGCATGGCGCAAGCTATCTTCCAGTAGGTGTTGGTCGGTAATGTCTTGATTGATCCCCGTTACTCTTATCGCACGCCCTTGGGCATTGTGCTCGACCACGGCGCCAGCTTGAACAAAGCGTACTTGGCCTGTGGGTAATAGCACGCGGAAAACCAAGTTATAAATCTCTCGATTCTCTATGGCGCCCTTGAGCATGGCTTCGGTTCTTGCAAGGTCTTCGGGGTGTACGCGCTCCTGCCAGTGTTTATAGTTAAGTTCATTGTTGGCGAGTAATTGAATGGGCTGGTTATAGATGGCGAACATGCGCTCATTCCATTCCAGCGAATCGTCCTCTAGATTCCACGTCCATATGCCCAGCTCGGCGACACCGGCAGCTGTTTCGAGCTGATCTCGGGTATGCTCCAGTAGGCGCTGTTGTTCTAGTTCGGCCGTAATGTCGGTGGCTATACCCAAATAGCCGGTGATGCCGCCCTGCTCATCGCGCATGGCGGTGACCGCGAGTGAAACGGTTAGCTGGGAGCCGTCTTTGCGTATGTAGGTCCAATCGCGTGTTTCTGGGCCTTCGGTTCTGGCTTTAAAGGTAAATATGTCGAAGCCTTCAATCGTGGTTTGATATTCATGGCTTAGTGCCTCTGCGCGCGCGCCAACTTCTGCGGGTAGGTGTAGGCGGGCAGGGCTGCTTTTGCCCACCATCTCTGCCGCACTGTAACCCAGCATTTTCTCCGCGCCGCGGTTAAAGACCGTGATTAGTCCATCGCAGTCGGTGGTGATAATGGATTGTTCCGAGGCTGCATCGAGTAAGTTGGTGAGCAGCCGGTTGAATTGGGTGCGCTCCGCTTCAGTCGCTTTGCGCTGCGTGATGTCGATACGCAGCGCCAAATAACGCTCCACGTTGCCTTGGGTATCAAGCAGTGGCGCTATGACCGTATCAAACCAGCGGAGGTCACCATTTTTGCTGCGGTTGCAAATTTCGCCGCGCCAAGTTTGCTGGTTGTTGATTGCTTGCCAGAGGTTTTGCCAGAAACTTTTAGGGTGAATGTGTGAGCTAAGTAAGCTATGGCTCTCACCGATGAGCTCTTCTTTTTTATAGCCGCTGGTCAAACAAAAGTTATCGTTAGCATCCAAAATACGCCCTTTGGCGTCGGTAATGGTATAGAGCATGTGCTCATTAATACTGCGCAGCAGCGCTTCGTTTTCACGCAAGGCGGCAGCGAGTTGCAGCTTGCTTTTGGTCACCTCGGTGATGTCATGCACGATTACATAGAAGCCTTCGACGTCGCCATTGCCATTATTTATTTCGGGCAAGTAGTGCGTTAGTGCGTGGCGCATTTCTGTGCTGTGAGGTATGGGTATATCGCATTCAAAGGTTTGCGCTTCGCCGCGCAGCGCGGCGGCGACTTTTTCATGGTGCTCTGCTCTGTATTGAGGGTTGAGCAGCTCATCGATATGCATGCCAGGTATCTTGCTCGCATCTATATCGAACCAGGTTTGGTAGGCGCGGTTGGCCACGCGATTAATCAGGTTCTTATCCCAGTAGCCAATGACGGATGGCATGGCATCCAGCACTGTTTGTAAGTTGCGGCGCGCCACGTCTAAGTCGTGAGTGCGTGTGCTTACTTGATGCTCTAGGGTTTGATTGAGTTTTAATAGGTCATTTTCGAGTTGTTGTTGCTCGCTAATATTACGCAGGGTTTTTGAAGCGCCAATCACGCGGCCATCTGCATCCAAAATGGGCGAAACTGAAACTGATACAGGAATGAGTTTGCCATCGGGTCGTTGACGCAGGGTGTTGAATGGCGGTACGGCTTGGTTGTGCTTGATGCGCCTCAGTATATCTTCTTCTTCAAAGAGTAAGTCTTCTGGCACTATCAGCTCAGCGAGGGGCTTGCCTATGGCGTCAGTAGCGCTATAGCCTAAAATTTCTTCCGCTCCATGATTCCAACTGGTCACTATACCGTCTAGGGTTTTACTGATGATGGCGTCCACGGAGGTTTCAACGATGGAGGCCATGTGGGCTTGGGCGGTAATAATTTGCTGCTTGCGTTGGCGTGTAAGGAGCAGGGTGGCGACTAAGGACGCGAGTAGGATGCTGATTAGCGTGCCAAATAGGAGCACTGAGTGAGTTGTTTGCAAATTTAGCTGTTGGATGTAGCGCGGGTAAACGCTGAGTTCCATCTCCCAGCGGCGGCCAAATATGGTGCTGTATAAATGTTGGGTATAAAGATTGGGGGAGACGGCTGTGCTGGAGTGATAAAACACTTCGCGATATTCTTGGGCTCCGCCCTTATGGGTGATGTCGGTTAGGGTGATGTGAACTTTCGTATCATCAATGGGGATACCTGCCAATACTTCTTCCATCAATAGAGGGGCATAGCTCCAGCCGAAGGCCTGTGCTCTGCGTTCTGTCTCGGTGGCGGGTGTTAGTCCGGTACGATAAATCGGCATCAACACCAGAAATGACTGCAGAGGTTTACCTGTTGTTTGTACGAGAGTGATGGGCCCCGAGAGTCTTGCTTCGCCTGAGTCTATAGCCGCGTCGGCCGCTGTGCGGCGATTAACTTCAGAGGCAATGTCCAAACCCACGGCTTGCGCATTGCGTGTTATCGGCTCGATGTATTGAATAATGTAGCGTTCGCCATCATGGGGCGCCAGTTGTTTAACCGTAAAATCTGGCCAGCCATCTGCACGCGCTTGAGCGACGAAGCGCGCCTCTTCCTCCGCTGGAACGCGGAGAATAAAACCAAAACCGCGCGCACCGGGAAACTCTCTGTCGGTGTCGCGAGTATTGCTGTATTGAGTAAATTGCTTCCGAGTAACCTGCTGTTCGCCTGCGGTCAGTATTGCGCCGCGCGCGCCGCGCAGGCCGTATTGGTAAAGTTCGATGCGTTTAAGTATGTCGCCTTGAGTGCGCTGGGCGGTTTCTTTTACGGCGTTAACTATGGCTTGCTGATTGTGGGTGTTTAAGTTGTAGGTAATAAGGCCAGTAGCGACTAGCCCGCAGGCGAGGGTTGCTATGCTCGCTATTGCGATGGGCAATAATTTACTTTTTTTCATCATGTAAGTAACTGAGTCAAAGGAGTGTGCGAGTGAACGGCATCTTGGCTCATAACGGCCTGAGGAGTCCCTGCCACGATTGTTAGGTCGCTGTTCTTTAACCCTAGCAAAATTAACCTAATACGCCAGCGAGCGCCTGAATTAAGCCGCTGAACCGCGCGCTGTTTTTTAGGGTGATTGAAGTAAGGAGGGGAGAGGCAGATAACAAATTTGATAGAGGGTTTATGGCGGTATTTAGCTCGCGCAGACGTGACAATTTACCGGCTGCAGATGGCGCAAGACCGCAGCATTACCTCGGGTAATGTGCGGTCTTTAGGTGTGCTGCGCTTGTTGCGCAAGCAATTACTCTGCGCGTTAATCTGGCCGCGCGTTAGATATTGACGTAAACAACAATCGTATCTTTTAGCTCTTTGCCATCGCTGCCGAGCAGCGTGGTGCCACTCTCGCTTTTAAGGCGTGCCGCCAGGGTGAGTTTTAGGCGTTGGGTCAGGCTAATGTCTTTGATGGTGAGCTTGCCGCTGCTGGTGTTTAGAATAATCTCGCTGTCGCTAAAGCTGTCGGACAAGTTTTTGTCGATGCTCCACTCCAAGTCGCTACCGGTGTAGAGCGCGGTGCTGTTGCTGGTGTCGGCGTAGGTTATTTTTACCTGTGGTTCGATGCTGCTATTTTTACTGACACTCAGCTCCTCGGTGGCACTGTCGCTGTTGGGGCCAAGAATAGCCATCGACTTGAGTTCAGGGGTGAGTATTTTCAGGGCGAGCTGGCTGGTTACACCATTGCAATTAGCGGTAAGCGTAACCGGAGTGCCATTCAAACTGCCGCTTTTAGCCGTAATGGTGCCCTTGGCGCTATCAATCGTTAACACATTGCTATTGTCACTGGTGAAGCTGACATTGGTGGTGATGTTGCTATCACTTTGGCTTGGATACTTGCCCATAACCTTAAGGGTGGCCGTTTCACCGTTGCGCATTTCTAAGGATTTGCTGCTGGTGAGAGTGAGGCTAGCAAGGGAGTCCTTGATCTCGATCTCAAGCACGTTCGAGGTGATCGTCTGGTCACTGTTGTTGGTGCCGCTGGCGATGACCTTTACCTTGCCGCTTTTATGCGTACTCATGAGCCCTTTGCTTGGGTCTTTAAAGCTCGCGAAATTTTTGCTGTCGCTATCGCTAAAGCCCCATGCTAATGGATAGGGCAAGATGTAATCGCCATGAAACATTGCAGCGGCGCTAAGTGAGGTATCTTTACATACATCAACACTGCCGGTGCTGTGGGCAATGGCTATGCTGATGAGGTCTGCGTCAATTACCGTGACTTGTTTATTGACCATCATACCTGCGTAGCTAACAGTCAGGATGAAGTCGCCCGCCTTGCCTGCCGCGGTAAACAAGCCTGTTTTACTGATGCTGCCGAAGCTGGCATCACTCAGTTGCCAGCTGCTTTTCGCGTTAAGGTTAATAGCAGCTGCACTGGTGTCTGCCTTAAGGCCCAGTACATTAAATTGCTGCGTGCCCTTGGCGTGTACATAGCCCTGTGTTTCGTCGAGCTTGATGCTGGTGATTTCTTTGTTGGTGGCGTCCACCACTTGCGCAAAACTTTTGGCGTCGCTGTTGCCGCCGCCGCAACCGCTTAGGCTTAGCCCAAGGCCGCTCAGGCTTAGAATCAGCGCGAGGGATAGGTTTAAGGTGTTCGGCATAGGTTTATTAGAATTCATAGTTAACTCCTAGGCCGCAGCCTTCAATGCGCAAATCGGCATCGCGGTAATAGCTGGCGCAATCGAGTGACCAGTAAAGGGGTTGGCTGGCGATAATTTTGTCTTGCAAGGTAAAGCCGTAACTAAAGTCGGAAAAGGTATCGCTATAGCTACTGCCTACCTTAATCGCGGTGGTGTCTATCTCGGTCGAGGCGTAGCCGAGCAGGACGGTGAAGCGCAGCTCATCAGACTCTGCCTCTGGGTTGGACAGGCTAATGTAGGCCGCAGATTGCTGGGTAATATCCATGCTGATTTTGCCGTGTTTTTGCGCATCATTGATGGGAGTGCCAATGAGCCCTACCAGCCCTATGCCCGCGAGCATACCTTCGGTGGCGGCAATCTTGCCGCGCAGTTGGAACACATTGGGCGCTAGGCGCTCATCGCTGGCTTTAATGTTGATATGGGCGGCTTGCCCAGAGATGCTGTAAACAATGGGCAGCTCTGCGTGCGCGTGAAGGCTGCTGAGCGCGCATACTGCGAGGGCGCTCAAAACGACTGCTTTACACATAGTGGATCCTTGTGGGGTTAGGCATTATTTGTAAGGGTTAGGCTTTGTTTGTATGGGTTAGATGTTAAAACCTTGGCGCTATTATTCCAGCTCATTGGCACGGATTACTGTGCGCAACTCGGCGATATAGTGTTCGCCACGGCCAGAGTACTTGCCGAGCTCGGCGACCATTTTGTGCCCTGTAAATTGCGCGGGTGTATCGCGTAACTGAGCGCGCAATTGGCGCCAGCCTCTATAGGCATTATGGGTATTGATGTTGCGAAAATACGCCAGCAATGACTCTTCGACACTGGCAAACTTTTTCACTTCATGTTTGGCGTGTGCCGCACGTTTGTTGGGCACTATGCCGCAACCGGGCGTGTAACACCACTGGCCAAATAAATTGTAGGCTTCTTCGGCAAAGCGCGAAGTACCCCAGCCGGATTCAACCGCTGCCTGTGCTAATACCATTGCCTCGGGAATTTGATCGACACGCAGCAGTAAGATATCCACTGCTTTAGCGTCCTCGGGGTAGACCTCGCGTGTTACGTGATATTTTTCGCGCAGCTTGTCGAGATTGCGTTGGTTAACGCCGGTGATGGTTTGGCTGGTTTCCCATTCGTGTTTAATTTTCACCAAGCGTTCGCGCGATTGCAGCAGTTGCGCATTTTTTTCCGCGATCATAGGGCGCAATAAATCTAAAAACTGTTGTTTGCGCTCGGGTGTTTGTTCTATGGCGCTAAAGTCGGGTAAGTGAGTGCTGGTGGAGAGTTCCTCGTCGCCAAGCAAGTCGCTGCCGCCGCCCCAAAAGGTGTGAGTATTGCTGAGAAAAAGCACGAGTGCTAAGCAGAAAAGTGCATAGCCCAACAGGCTGGCGGCAAGTAGTCGAGCGGATGTTGTTTGGTTCATGAAAAATAAGCTCAGTATTAAAGATCAAGTTGTTTGCGCAGCGCATCCATGCGCGCTAGGTTTTCTTCCTTGGTGAGTGGCGTTTCAATTTTTTCCGGCAGTGCGTGAATTTGCGGCGCCGGGAGCGATTCGCCATTCATTACACGCTCGCACAATTTTAAATAGTGGCGTTCAAAAATAGGGAAGGCCGTTCTTTCATTGTTATTGGCGATAAAAAACCAATCGCTCGCCACGCCCGCGTGGTAAATCGCCGGGTGGCTCCAAGCGTAGGCCGCCTTGGGGCTGGGCGCGCGGCAGGCTTCTACATAAGCGCGGTGCGCATCGAGCAGGCCAAACTTTTCTGGGTCGCCCTGACAGGCGCGCAGCATGCGATTAAGCGTGGGCAAATACTCGGATTCTTCAATCACTTTTTTAGCGCCGCGGCGAATGGTTTCGGGTGCAAACGCGGCGAGGCTCTCTAGCCAAAGCTTTTTAATTTGGTTGAGTACCTGGGTATCGCTATAGGCCTTGTAATACTGGTTGTGATAATTAATGCGAAACAGCGCGAAGACTTCATTGAGCGCATCAATGTGGTCGCTGCTGACTTGGCGCTGGTTATCTCGTGGGTTGCGATAGTCGTGCTGGCTCTCAGAGCTAGTATTAGCTGGCCCAGCTGCGGTCGCTGAGGTCGTCGCTGAGGCTGCGATCTCTTGTGCTACTTGTTGGATGAGCGAATTGCTGTCCTGCATGGCTGTTAACCTGTGGCGAATGAGTCGTCGTAAGGGCGTGTTGTTTGGCCCAGTGGTACTTTACATGTTGTAAAAATTTGGTGTTCCAGCTGGCGTAAACCTGATTGCTGTCGCGCCAGAATAATAAAAATTCGGCCAGTTGGCGCTGGGCAAAGCTCATGTCGATGTTGGCGAGCTTAAGTACATCGTACACGTCTTTGCTCGGCTGCCAATTGTCGGGAATACGGCGCGGCTCGGTATCGTGCTCTAGTGCCGAATTAAAACGTACCCATTGGCGTTTTACGTGCTGAATAAATTTGCTGTTCCAGGTGCGCCCTACATCGCCGCGCTCTTGCCAGTAAACCACAAATTCCGGTATGGCATCTTCCACAAAGGCGAGGTTGACGCTGGCGTGTTTTACCAGCACTTCCAGCGCATCTTTGCTGGGGCGCCACTGGCTGTGCATGGCGATTTCTTGGTCTTGGCGAATAAAGTCCGTTTCGCTGTCGCGGCTTTGACGCGCAATTTGCGTTTGAGTTTCACGCCATTGGTGCAGCAAGTGTTTTAAAAACTTTGCTCCCCAGGCGTGATTAATCTCGCCGCGCTCGCGCCAATAGGTCACAAACTCCGGCAGCTGCTGGCGAATAAAGTAGTCGGGAATGTTGTGTTCTTTAATGCGCTTCAACAACTCGCCATCAGGCTGCCAGTTGGGCGCTATACGATTCGCACCGGGCACAGCATTGCTAAATGCGGGAGCTGCAACGGGTGCGGCAGTTGTTATGGGTGTTGTAGGCGGTAGCTGCGTGTGCGCCGTCGGTAGGGATGGTGCTTGCGTCATCGACTCAGGCGCAACCCCTGGGCTAAATGCCAAGCGCAACTGGCGGCTGCCGCTGTAGGGGGCTGACGCTAGCGCAATAATGCCCTTATCGACTAAGTTCTTGCTGATGCGCTGCACATCATAATCCGTCCAAAAGGGCATGAGTCGACTAACCCAAGCTTCGTCCAATGTTAGCCATTGGCGCCCTTGCTGCCACTCGAGCGCACTATAGGTGGCTACATCGCTTAACAGCGACAGCATACAAGCTTCCTCTAGCCCAATAGTGGCGGCGAGGGAGGGCGAAATCAGCAGTGGACGCTCGGGTAACAGGGAAGAACTCATAGCCTTTGGCCCATGGGGGCGACAGTTGTACGGTGGTATTGCAACGGTAGCGCTTAAAACGATGGAGATATACAGGCGCGATACCGAATATAGGGGCGGAATTGTAGGCCGATGGACGAGGGGATGCTAGTTAAAAGCGGTGCTCAGTCTGTAAGCGGCCTTCTTCTCGTTCCACTTTGGTTATGGCTTAGGCTCTATTGCGGGTTAATCGGTTATAACGCCCGCGACCCCCTGCTGGGATTTTAAATCAACTCAGCTATGCTTAAGTGCAATCAATTGTACAAATCGCGTTTCACAAGGGAAATACATGATTCGTTGCCATAAGCCTCTCGCTCTGCTTATCTCCGGCCTGTTCACGGCGGGAGCCAGTGCGGCTGAACCCGATTATTTTTCCTTGGAGTTAGAGGACTTATTACAGCAGCGTATTACCTCATCTACCTTGACCAGTGAAAACATCAAAACAGTCCCCTCCTCAATAACGGTTTATACCCGTGCGGATATTCGCCGCTTGGGTATGCGTTACCTAAGCGATCTAGTTAATTTTGTGCCCGGTTTTCAGAGTGTGCGCAACGATGACAGCAGCGCGAGTTATACCATGTCGAGCCGAGGGCGGAGAGTAGGGCAAGGTGCGCGCGAACTGCTCATCCTGTGGGATGGACAGCGGCTAAATGATGAGGTGAGCGGCGGCACAGGATTAAAAGACGGCCTTATCGTACTGGATAACGTCGAGCGTATTGAGTTCATTCGCGGCCCCGCCTCGGCGCTTTATGGCAGCAGTGCTATGACCGGTGTTATCAACATCATTACCCGCAGTGAACCCGAACTGTATCTAGGTTTAGGTAATCATGGGCAGCGGGACTTTAGCGGGCAGTGGCGCGGTCAAAACGAGCAGGGCTGGTTGGAGGTGCAGTGGTTAGAGAGCCAGTGGCAGGGCGAGTCCCTGCGGTTATTCGAGCCGGCACCCAACCCTGCAACGCCCACCAGTATCAATTCGAGCGATCCTTGGGAGTATCGCCAGCTGTACCTGCGCGCAGGCAGTGGCGATTTCAGCTTGAGCTTGCGCTCCTCGCAGCGGCGCACGGAGCAATTTTATGTGGCGGGTTATCTGCCCGTTAATGATGGCTATCTTGAAACTGAAAGCCGCTTTGTGGGTTTGGCTTGGCAACCTAGATTGTCAGAATCCTTGCAGCTACAGGGGAGGTTCTACCACATAGATCGCGATTTTTATGCGCACAACATAGCGACATCTGTTGCGCCGCTGCCTGTCTTCACTCCTCAGTTGTTAAGTGATGGCCATAGTGATGACCGCGAGCTTGGCACCCAGTGGGTTCTACTCGGTGAGCGGGATAGGGTCAATTGGCTAATGGGTTTAGAGTGGCGGCAGCCAGAGGTAGATAGCGCGCGCAGCAGGCTGGTGCGCGTGAGTGATGGCAGTGTATTGCGCGATGCCGAGAATGGCATGGAGGGTGAGCGGACCATAAGTGGGTATTTTGCGCAATACCAAAACGCCCTGAACGAGGCTTTGGAGTTTACCCTTGGTGTGCGTTATGACCACTATTCAGATTTGGGTGGCCACACCAGTCCACGCCTAGCGGTAGTGCAGCAGGTGGGCGATGACAACAGTTTTAAGTTGCTTTACTCCGAGGCTTTTCGTGCGCCCAGCCCTTCAGAAACTCGGCTGCTGGCAAGTGTTGCCGCAGTCGCCAACCCAAACCTTGAACCAGAAACCGCTAAAACTACGGAGCTGGTTTGGGTGCACTCGTTAAATAGCGGCTATTTGAATACCACGATTTTTGATATGCGCCTGCAAGATGCAGTAGTTGAAATAGTGACTCAAGATGGACGGCTTTCGTGGGCCAATAGCTCTCAAACAATTACCGGCGTTGAGTTGGAGTGGCAGCAACCTTGGGGCGAACACTGGCACAGTCGTTTGGCGCTTAGTCATCTTATTCACCCTGGTAGTGAAATTCACACTGAGTCCAATAGCCTTTTGGGTGCTAGCCTAAGTTATGAGTACAAGGGTTTCAGCGCGGCTTTGCTGCTGAATGTTCAAAGTGAAAAAATTGATCCCAACGAGCAGGATTATCCCGCCAATATTGCAACGACGGAAACAACTCGTTTTGGTGGGCGCAGTATTTGGGGTGCACACCTGTCTTACCGTATGCACTCTACTTTAGAGTGGTCTCTGCATGCGGACAATATTTTAGCGAAGGATTATATGAACCCCGCAGGCCGTTCAGAAAATTACTACGGTGTGCCCGGTGTTGGCCGCAGTGTGACGGCTGGGGTGCGTTGGTTTTATTGATATTTTCCTAACATCCAAAAAATAGTTCAATGCGCGAATCTGAAAGTACATGTATATGTTTTTAGTATGTGTGAATTATTTCCCGGTAAATACCTTGCTCTGAAACTTCTGATGCAATCTTATAATGTTTGATTGCGTTAGAGGTTGCAGGGAAGTGTAATGGTAAAGCGTGCCCCGTGTGTTTGATCTGTGTCTATGTCGATACTCCCGTGCAATTTTTGGGTGGCAAGGTTGTGGACGATGGATAGCCCCAAACCAGATCCTCCGGTTTTGCGCGCGGTGGTAAAGAAGGGTTCAAAAATTTTAGTACGTATATCTGCATTTATACCGCAGCCGTTGTCACTGTAGTGAATCACAGCCAGATCATTTTTTTGGCTTATGTTGAGCGCTATTTGTTTGTTATCTACGTCTGCAAAGGCGTGGTGAATAGAGTTGGTAATCAAGTTGGTAATGATCTGCGCTATGGCGCCGGGGTGGCTGTTAATTTTAATGGCGTCGCCTTCCTGTAGGGTGCAGGTAATGGCGTTTTTATTGAGCAGTGGTTGCAAACTTTTTAGGGTTAACGCAATGCAGTCGCGCAATTCAAATCGCTCTTGCTCATTCGCACTGTGAATGGCGCCAGAGAGTTTGAAGTTTTGAATTAAGCTCGCGGCACGATTGAGATTAGTGTTTATTAAACCAAGCCCTTCATCCAAGTTGGTTAAAAAGTTGGCAAATTCACCCTCGTCGAGCAGCTCATCTTTATAGAGTTTTTGCACGGTGCTTAATTCGCTTTGGCAATGACTGGATGAGGTGACGGCTATGCCGAGCGGAGTATTGATTTCATGAGCAAGCCCCGCCACTAAGCGACCTATAGATGCCAGTTTTTCACTTTCAATAAGTTGTGCTTGGGTGTGGGTTAAATTGCGCAGTGCTGATTCGAGTGTTTGGGTGCGCTCGAGAATTTTTTGTTCAAGTTGCTCGTTATTTTGTTTAAGTTGCTGCGCATAGTGATTGCGTTGTTCTGCGCTAATCGCGCGGCCGTAGGCTTCGGCCAATGCAGTGGCAAACGCAACTTCGGCACTGTTCCAAGTGCGCGCCTCGCCTTGATGTTCACAACAAATAATACCGAGAAACTTACCTCTGTGTCGAATCGGCGCATCGAGCATGGAGCTAATCTTAAAGGGGGTGAGATAGACACTGCTGAATTCAGCTGTACTTTCGTGGGTGTGTGCATTGTGGGCGACTATAGCGCGCTCGCTGTCGAGGGCAGAAAAATACACGGGAAAGTCGCTGCGTGCGAGCGCTATGGCACTGTCAATTTCACAGTGATTGCCGTCGATAAGCATGCGTCCGCGAATGGCTGACTTGTCCTCGGTGAGCAGCCAAATACCTGCGCGCTGAATGTCTAGGCCTTGAATGGCGGCGGTGAGTATTAGCAGGCCCGCCGCCTGAAGGTCGCCATCATCAATCAAATTAGATTTGGAAACATCGTGCAGTATTTCGTTGAGATCTTCGTTCATGGCAATGGTTTAAATCCCTCGTTCGTTTATTGCGAACTATTTTTTTGAGTGCAATTATTAGTTCTCATTTTTGTGATCTGGCAGGCTTGCGCGGATTGTTTGAAAGCAAGGGAATAGCTCTAGTGCCGCATCGACTAGTTGCGGGTCAAATTGTTTGCCGCGTCGGTCTAGCACATATTGGATGATTTCATTTTCTTGCCAAGGTTTTTTGTAGGCGCGTTCAGAGCCGAGCGCATCTATTACATCAATGATGGCGGTGATGCGACCTTCAAGGGGGATGTCGGTACCGCTGAGGCGATTAGGGTAGCCTTGGCCATCCCAGTGCTCGTGATGGCTGATAGCAATACGTGCGCCCATTTTGGCAATCGTACGCGTGGAATCTTTGAGTAGGTCGTAGCCAATTTGCGCATGGGTTTGCATGATGGCCCACTCTTGCTCATTGAGCTTTCCGGGTTTATGCAAAATAGTTTCGGGTATGCCTATTTTTCCTATGTCATGCAAAGGCGACGCAAATTTTACGATCTCGGCATATTCTGGATCTTTGCCAATTTTGAGTGCGAGCAGCTCGCACATGAGGGCAACGCGGCGTACGTGGGCCCCTGTTTCTTTTGAGCGCTGTTCTATAGCGTCGCCTAAAACGAGTAGCAGCTCTTTTTGTGTTTCTTGTATGTGTTCGCGGCTGTGTAAATTCTGAAAAATAAGGGTGATATTGGCGGCAAAGAGTTTGAGTATCTCTTCTTGAAGTGGTGTGTGGCTTTGGTGAAAGCGCGTGTAGAGAACACTCTCGGTATTGGCATCGGTATGGTAATAGCCGATAAAAATATCGTGTTCATTGGTCGATTTTTTTTGCTCCAAGGTATTGGTAATCGCTTGGGTGATATCAGGAGGGATTATGCCTGTGTCCCATTCATGGTGCAGTTGTACTTCATCACCTGTTGCCGCTAACAAAACCAATTCGGTATCGCCAAATAAATCCACGTGCTGACTGACCAAATACATTTCGGCAGTTTTAATGTCGAGCAGTTGAATGGTGTGGTTTAGTATGGCATTCCCAAACTGATGAAGTGTTTTGCTGCGCAATACCGAGTCGGATGCGGCAATGACTTGCTGCATGCCGCGTTTGCTGTTTTCAATGGTAATAATGTCGCGGTAAGAGCGAATGGTGGAATAGACACAGGTTTTGAGTTTGGTGTTTGTCAGCTCCGTTTTGCTTTTATAGTCATTGATGTCGTAGTCGCGAATCACGGTTTCTTCTGGGCAGCTACCGGGCTGGCCAGTGCGCAAGACGATACGGGTCGCATGATTTTTCAGGTCGTTGCGAATTTTATGAATTAACGCTAGACCTGCGTTGTCGGTTTCCATAATGACATCGATAAACGCGAGTGCTATGTCTGGGTTGTCTTTAAAGAGCTGCAGGCCTTCTTGTGCATTAAACGCGTTTAAAAACTGAATGGGGCGAGAGTCCACCAAGGTGTTTTTAAGAACCATCTGGGTGACTTGGTGTACCTGCTGCTCGTCATCCACTATGGCGATTTTCCACGGTGCTTTTTCGGCTGCCTGATGGGTGTTGGTGCGTTTAGGTTTTAAAAATTTCATGGTGTCCCTCTCTCAACCTATCCAAGTATAGGTTGTAAAAAAGTATTGGCACTTATTGTGATATACCTTTTTGTCATTTTCTATTTGCAGGCTCTGGTTTGGAGGAATATCGGGCGGCCTAAGTCGCGCTGAAAATATATGTTACTAAAGTGCAACATGATGGGAGCTTTACTGCGGGTGAAGTGTTACCGGTGGAGTGCTTTCGGCTTCAAAGGGAACCCTGTGCGGGCGGCGAGTCGCGGTTGGTGTAATAGCTTGTAATCTCGGTTAAGCAATATGTGATCTACAGTAGTAGTGCAGAAACTGTATTCAGGATGAATTAATTTTTTTGTCACTGCTGAGTCTTTTTCACAGATTTTTTTGGATAAGAAAAGCGGCCTCTGTCGATTAGTATGCTGGTGGGTGGAGGCGCCTGAAAGCCGTGTGTTTCGGGCTGTTAGGTAGGCTTAGGTCTGTGTCAGTATTCAGCAATACTTAAACCTTTGTTAATTTTATTTTTAAGGAAAAACAATGAAAAATTTTTATCTCTTCGGTATCGCAGCTGTTATTTTAAGCGTCACACATGTGGTCTTCGCAGAAACAGATCACTACTGTCGCGCACCGGCCAAGGTGGCGGACGTGGCACAGCCCATGAATTACCCTGATCAATACGCGTGGAAGTTGTTTTTAGAGGTGAATAAACAAGCCAAGGCCGAATCCATTAAGGTGAAAGGTAAAACCTTAAAGCTTAATAATGCCTACTGGGAAACCTGGATAGATGATGTAGCAAACTTTCCTGCGCAACCCAACCCTGCTGCGCCACCAAAATGGCCTAGCAAGGCGATGGGGCATAAGTTAGTGAATGCGTCTTTTAGTGCGCATCAATCGCTGCAGGCCGGCAAAAATGCTGCGGCGAATATTATGAGCGAATCCTCTTGTCAACTGAGTGGGGGTACTTGCGAAGTGGTTTATCGCAACAAAACCACGTTTGAATACATCCTTAACAATAAACTTTGGTATCAGGAAGGAATTGCGGAATTTTTTGCGAGCGGCAAACAAGTTGTGTTCCCTATCGACAGTATTGAGGTAAAAGCAAATTGGCAAACCATTACGGAAAAAGATAAGGCGCAATACCACTGGAATTACACCGATGATGGGCAATTGATTGGGTTGGTTGCTATGCACATCAGTTCTAAGGTGATTCCCAATTGGCTCTGGGCTACCTTTGAGCATGTGGCCAATCCGGGGCGCTGTGATTTGTTGGGTTGCTACGACTGTTACGGCACCAGCCCGCAGGTTATACCGGCAAATACCAAAGCGTTCGGCGGTCAGTATCCTGTGGGTAAGCTAAGCCCCGCGCTGGTAAGAAATTATAAAGATGCAGGTTACAAGGGTGTATGGGCGCAAGAGTGGCAACATTATCGGCTTAAGGGCAGCATGGTGAATTTTACTGATTCTTATGGCAACCCTAATCTCTTGGGTAATTCTGTGACTGAGAGTGGTTTTGTGGCCACATCCTCTTGCATCGGCTGTCATAGTCGTGCGGCGGTAACGGCGGATGGGGCTAAAGCTTTTCCGATGTTTGGCGAGCTGCCTTCAGCCGTGGCGACCAACGCGATTCCTGCGCAATATGGCTATCAGTATTTAACGGTAAATGGCACGCCCGATCCGGCAGATTTTTATCATCGCGCAGGTAATTTATATAGCAATAATCCCAATGGTATTTTGAAGTTGATGCAGACGGATTTTGTGTGGGCAATTCCAATGCGCGCCAAAGCGGTTAAACCGAAAAAATAGTGTTGCTATTCGTGCGTAGATCAAGCGAGAAAACGTAAAATAAAAGCAGAAAAAGGGGTATCAATCAGTGATGATTGATACCCCTTTTTATTTATATTGAAGCAAAAGCTTACATGGCGATAACGGGTTCGCTTTTCTCGACCGGAGTTGTCGGGTGATTGCCCCATTCCGCCCAAGAGCCGTGATAGGCGCGAATATTAAAACCGAGATGCTTGCCTACTAAATAAGTGAAGCCGGAGCGGTGATGGCCTTGGCAGTGAGTAATCATACGTTTGTTGCTGGTGAGTCCTTTGCTGGCGAGGTGTTCGCGTGCATCAGTGCGAATGCGCATGCCATTGTTGGGGTCCATTAACTCTGTCCACTCGCAATTAATGGCGCCGGGAATATGGCCAGACTTCAGCGCTGTTAAACGTTCGCCGCTGTACTCGGCAGCGCTGCGCGCATCCCAAACCACAAAGTCGCCGCGATCGAGTTCGCCGATAATGTCGTGAATTTCGACCACTACTTTTGAATCTACTTTGACGCTCACTTTGCTCGGCGTCACCGTTGGGATCTCTTTTGTTAAGGGTTGCTTGGACGCGCGCCAAGCATGCAGGCCGCCATTGAGATAGGAGGCGTTTTTATGGCCTATGGCGTCCAGTGTCCAGAGCATGCGCCCAGCCCAACCGCCGCCCTCATCGTCGTACACTACAACATGCGTATCCGGCGTTAAACCCAAAAAGGAAAAGACGCGGTTGAGTTGTTCGACCGAGGCAATTTTGTTGGGCACGGGCGCTTCGCCACAGAGAATTTTGTGTGGTGGCACATGGATAGCGCCATCGATGTGACCTTGCAGATAAGTCTGTTCTGCGCACATATCAATAATTAATAATTTACTGGTAGGTTGCGCCAAGAGCGCGGCCAACTGTGTAGGTTCAATTACAAAGGGGAGAGCCATGAATTACTCCGTTAATCATTAAAAAATTAAAATGAACGTGAAATTATCCTGCTGTGCGAGTACTTGTTTGTTCTCTATTAATGTGGTGCTGTTGGATTAATTTTCATTAAGTGTACGCAAAATATAGCGATAGGAATCCATCCGCGTAGCGCTGATTTTACCTGCATCCAACGCCGTTAAAATAGCGCAGCCTGGCTCATGGCGGTGCGAGCAATCGCGAAACTTACAGTGACCAATAAAATCGCGAAACTCGATAAAACCTTCTAATACTTCTGACTCTTCCATGTGCCATAAACCAAATTCGCGAATACCGGGTGAATCGATCAAATGCCCACCACCGGGGAAATGCAACAGCGTGGCGCTGGTCGTGGTGTGTGTGCCCAGTTGGCGCTCAGACAGGCCACCCACGCGTAAGTTGCTTTCAGGCAATAACGCATTAATTAAGGACGACTTACCAACCCCAGACTGACCCACAAACACACTGGTGTAGTGATTAAGATATGCTTTTAATTCTTCCAACCCTTGGCCGTTCTGGGTGGATACCATCAGCACTTGGTAACCTAATTTTCGGTAGGTGCTTTCTAAATAATCTACTTTCTCTCGTGTCGCTTCATCAATACGGTCGGTTTTGTTGATCAACAGAACCGGTTCAATATCAATCGCATTGGCCGCCACTAAATAGCGGTCAATCAAATTAGCGTGGGGTTCGGGGTAGGGCGCCACCACAATAATAATACGGTCAATATTGGCGGCGACTGTTTTCATATCGCCGTGGGGATCGGGGCGCTGCAGGGCTGAATGGCGCGGCAAAACGGCTACGACAACCCCCATAGGATTACCTGTGCGCCACACCACGTTATCGCCGGTGACCAGTGAACCTAAATTACTGCGAAAGTGGCAGCGTTGATGCTGACCTTTATTTTCACCTTCGGTTGCCTCCACTACCACCTGCATACCGTAGTGGGTAATGATCATGCCGTGCTGCTCAGGGCCGAGATCACTCTCGTTCAGCTGAGTGTCTGCCGCATTGTCGCGCTTAGTGGCGCGGGCGCTGCGTTCGTCCTGAATTTTTTCTATACGCCATTGCTGGCGGCGGGTAAGTTTGCGTTTCGACATGCGCGGGGAAATTAACTCGTGAAGTGGTTGGGAATCCGGTGAATTGGCGAGATTAAACAATATGGTTTAGGCTTGCTCGCAATTGTGCCCTATTTAACGGAGAAACACCCATGGCAAATGCAATACCCAGCGAAAACAACCTCATTTGGATTGATTTGGAGATGACCGGGCTCAACCCGGACACCGATGTCATCATTGAAATTGCCACAATCGTTACCGATGCCGACCTCAATGTTCTCGCTGAAGGGCCCGTATACGCCATTCACCAAGCAGAAAGCGTTTTGCAGGGTATGGACGAATGGAATACCAACCAGCACGGCAAATCTGGCCTTAGCCAGCGTGTGCGCGACTCAAAAATAAGCCTCGCGCAAGCCGAAGCCGACACTATCGCGTTTTTGACCCAGTGGGTGCCCAAGGGGAAATCGCCTATTTGCGGCAACTCCATCTGCCAGGATCGCCGCTTTTTAGTGCGTGGTATGCCGCAGTTAGAAGATTATTTTCACTACCGCAATTTAGATGTCAGCACCATCAAAGAGCTCGCTCGCCGCTGGCGCCCCGATGTACTCGCTGGGGTAAAAAAATCCGGTGCGCATTTAGCTTTAGATGACATAAAAGACTCCATTGCAGAGCTGCAGCACTACCGCGCGACATTTTTCAAAATGGATTAATGTTCAAAACATTGTTCGCAGCGGTGTAAAAAAGGCGACAAATTTGTCGTCTTTTTTTATGCATTCAGGGCCATGTTTGAGCGGATGATGAGTGCGTGCAGATCAGGCGAACACCCAAGTGCGCTGAGTCGGCTGCGCCCAAATGCATAGATAAAACCATGCTGGTTGATATTTGATAGATCAATATACCGCTGGACGTACTCGATACATTTGAATTAGTCTCTTTTAGTCATTTTTTATACATTGAGCAAATGAACAAAACACAGCGTCCGTCATTTTGGTTAAGCCTGTTGCTAGTACTGGTCTTTGTGGGCCAGTCGCTGGTGGTAGTTGCTATGCCCTGCCAAATGATGGAAACATCGGCCACAAGTGCTCATGATATGACGGCAATGGATCATTCGATGATGGGAATGCATCACGATATGAGTCATATGACGGCGCCAGATAAGGCATCAAAAACAGATAAATCACCCAAAACGTCGCACACCCATGACTGCTGTAAAACTATGGGGCACTGTTCCTCTAGCGGTTGCTCATTGCCCGCTATAGGCAGCAGTTTATTTGTCGACGCCTTACTTGAAACTAAGGCGATTGCCGATTCATATAGTTTTAACTTGCCAAAACCCCTGATCTCTAGCCTTTATCGCCCACCCATTTCCCTTTAATACGGGACTACTACGCCTAAAATTTGGCGCATAAGTCTGCTGGTGTATTAACGGGAGCCTCCTATTGCTCCTAGTTCTTAACTGATGTTTAGCAATCGTTAGATTGTTAGGGAGCATCCATGTATTCCCCACTTTTTCACGCGTGCCCTTGGCATGTTCAGTCGTCTTTTTTCTGCGATTTGGCAAATAAAATGACGTCATCTGCGCTTATTGTTTCTTCTGTTTTTACTTCCATTGCTCTTTCGTCAGTGCAGTTTGTTCCGCTATCACTGCGACCATTTCAACACAATCTCACTCAGGAGGCTTGGCTATGAAAACCCCCAGTACCCGCATCAATGGGATAAGTCAATTTACAGACTTAGCATCTGCAGAGCGCGATTTAACACCTATAACGGCAGCGAATATGCATGAGTTATCTGCTCCTCAGGGACAATCGCGGCGGCGTTTTGTGCTGGGGGCGTCGTCGCTCTTGGCATTCACGGCGCTGCCTACCGCTGCACATGGCCTCGCCAAGGCCGCAGCCAGTTCAGCCTCCACAAGCTCACAGCCCACTCACCTGCCAAGCGTAAATAGCGGCCCGCACACACTGCGCGGTACCGAGTTTGACCTGACTATTGGCTATCAAAAGGTCAATTTCACCGGCAGACAGCGCATTGCCACCACCGTCAACCAAAGCCTGCCCGCGCCGGTATTGCGCTGGAAAGAAGGCGAGCGCGTGACCCTGCGCGTCACCAATACACTCGATCACGACAGCTCCATTCACTGGCACGGCATGATTCTGCCCTCGGAAATGGATGGCGTACCGGGCATGAGTTTTGACGGCATTAAGCCCGGTGAAACCTTTGTGTATGAATTCGATGTGCAGCAAAGCGGCACCTACTGGTACCACAGCCACTCCGGCTTTCAGGAGCAAACCGGGCTGATGGGGGCGATTGTGATTGACCCCAAAGACCCCGACCCCGTGGCTTATGACCGAGACCTAGTGGTGCTCTTATCCGACTGGACGGATACCGCGCCGGAAAAAGTTTACGGCAAGCTGAAAAAAATGAGCCACTACTACAACTTCCGCGAGCGCACGGTCGGTGACTTATGGCATGACTTGAAACATAAAGGCTTTGCAGCAACATGGAGAGAGCGCGCCATGTGGAACCAAATGCGCATGAGCGAAACCGACATCGCCGATGTGACCGGCTACGCCTACACCTACTTGATGAATGGCGTCACCCCCGATCAGGGCTGGCTTGGCTTGTGTAAAGCCGGTGAAAAAGTGCGCGTGCGCTTTATCAATGGCGCTGCCATGACCATTTTTGATGTGCGCATTCCCGGCTTAAAAATGACTGTAGTCGCCGCCGATGGGCAGAATATTCAGCCCGTTAACGTAGATGAATTCCGCATGGGCGTGGCTGAAACCTACGATGTGATTGTGGAGCCAGAGGCCGATAGCGCCTACACGCTATTCGCGCAAAGTATTGATCGCACTGGCTATGCGCGCGGCACCTTAACGACGGATATTGCATTGTCTGCCGCAGTACCTGCGATGGATTCAGCTCCAACTCTTGGGCATCGAGAAATGGGCATGGATATGGCTGGCATGGATCACAGCGGCCATGACATGGGCGCGATGGAGGGCATGGATCACGGTGGCCATGACATGGGCGGTATGTCTGGCATGGATCATGGTGGCCATGACATGAGCAAGATGGAGGGCATGGATCACAGTAAGCATGACATGAGCAAAATGAAGGGCATGGACCACAGCGGCCACGACATGGGCGCGATGGAAGGCATGGATCACAGTAAGCATGACATGAGCAAAATGAAGGGCATGGATCACAGCAATCACGACATGAGCGCAATGGAAGGCATGGAGCACAAGTCCAAACTTGCCAAAGCGGGTTTCGGTAGCAACTTTGATCCCTTGGCCAAGATTACACACAGGGATACAGAGTTTGGCCCTCATGTGGATGCTCGCTCAGAAGCGCCGCAAAGTGGGCTAAGTGACCCAGGTGTAGGCCTGCGCAATCATCAAAAATTGCATGGTCGGCGTGTGTTGACCTATGCCGATATTCGCGGCCTGCAGCCCACCCGCGATAAACGTGAGCCATCGCGCGAAATCGAACTGCATTTAACCGGCAATATGAGCCGCTATATGTGGTCGGTGAATGGGGTCAATTTTGCCGATGCCGCGCCCTTAGAGCTCACCTACGGCGAGCGCGTCAGGATCATTCTGGTCAACGACACCATGATGACGCATCCCATCCACTTGCATGGCATGTGGAGCGAGTTGGAAACCGGCTGCGCCGAATACATTCCACGTAAACACACCATTCTGGTTCAGCCGGGTTCACGCATTAGTTATTTGGTGACCGCCGATGCATTGGGCCGCTGGGCCTACCACTGCCACCTGCTTTACCACATGCTCGGCATGATGCGTGAAGTTCGCGTTATAGGAGCATAACTATGAAAAAAACATCACCAACACTTGCGCTAGTGCTCATCTCGGCCGCGCTAGCGCACAGCCCCCAAACTCTCGCCCATGAAGGCGATGACCCGCTGCTCACTAAAGTGATGATTGACCAGCTGGAATGGCGCGCGGCTGATGGTACTGATCCCTACGTGCTTGAAGCCCAAGCCTGGGTTGGCAAAGATCTGCACAAGTTATGGATTAAAGCGGATGTGGAACAGGTCGATGGCGCCATCGAAGAGACAGAAATTCAAGCGCTTTACAGCCGCGCCATAGCGCCCTTTTGGGATGTCCAAGTCGGTGTTCGCGCCGATGTAAAGCCCGAGCCTGAACGTGAATGGGGGGTCATTGGCATCCAAGGTTTAGCGCCTTATTTTTTCGAAATAGACGCCGCCCTTTTTATCGGTGACTCGGGCGCTACCGCCGCGCGTTTATCGGCAGAGTACGAGCTGATGCTCACCCAAAAGCTGGTGCTCGCGCCGGAACTCACGCTAAATTTCTACGGCCAAAATGACATCGAAAGGCTCAGCGGTTCAGGTCTGTCTGATGCGCAAGCAGGATTGCGTTTACGCTATGAAATTCGGCGCGAATTTGCGCCTTATATCGGTGTTAATTGGAACAAGAATTTCGGCAATAGCGCCGATTTTAAGCGCGCTCACGGCGAGCTTACCAGTGACACCCAGCTAGTCGCGGGTATCCGCGCCTGGTTTTAACGCTAGCTGTTTTTACCTTAATTGTTTTAATCCAATCACTGAGGAATTAACCATGAAAAAATCACTATTGAGCTGCGCCATTACTATCTCCGGTTTATTGTTGATCGCACCCGCATTTGCCCATGACCCAGCAGAGCATGCCAAAACCGCCGAAGCCCCAGATTGCGCGGCTATGAAAAACATGGATCACGCCAAAATGGACATGAATGATCCTGTGATGCAGGCCATGATGAGAAAGTGCAGCACTAAATCTGACCATGTTGACTCACACAAAGGAATGGAAGGAATGGACCACGAGAAGATGAAAGGCATGGCTCAGGATAAGAAGGACGCGATGGAGAGCAAGAAAATGAAAGCCATGGATCACAAAAAAATGGACGCGATGGATAGCAAAAAAATGGAAGAAAAAAAGATGAAAGCCATGGATCATCAAAAAATAAACGATATGGATCACGAACAAATGGACGCTATGGCGCACAAAAAAATGAAAACTATGGCTAAGAGTAAAGCCGCTTCAAGCGCAAATCATTAAACGCATACCAGTTACGGCATAAATAAAGCGTGGTAGCTCACTGGTGTGAAATCAGTGAGCTACCGCACTTCGCATGACGTCATAATGCATGACGTGTAAAACGGTCGAATACTCGATCTAGGTTTGATACAGCACAGACTCTATTTAAACCTAAAGCGTATCCTGTCCATCGCGCGACTTTGTCAGCAACCTATTACGGGGTAATCCATGGAACGTCAACACACGCATTCGAATCAATCAAATGAATCGTCTCCAGAAGCACTACCGGCTGAATTAAAAGACCCAGTCTGTGGCATGTCGGTAACCGCGCAGTCAGCCCATCAGGTTGTATATGAGGGTAGCCCTTATTATTTTTGCAGTGCACATTGTAAAACGGCGTTCAGCGCCGCACCCACACAATACAGCGGTGTAAAAACACCCGTCGAGAGCGATAAGCACTCCGGCCACGCAAGCTGCTGTAGTACGCATAAGTCAACGAACAATGCCGAGAGCAATAAGCCAGTTGAGGCTATAGCTGGCGCGATTTATACCTGCCCGATGCATCCAGAAATTCAGCAGAGCCAGCCCGGCAGTTGCCCTAAATGTGGCATGGCGTTAGAGCCGCTCCTACCGGAACTTGATGACGAAGAAAGCCCCGAACTGGTCGATTTCACGCGTCGTTTTTGGTGGACCTTGCCTTTCACCCTGGTTGTGTTTGTGTTGGCCATGTTTGGTCATCAGCTTCAGTTGTTTGATCCGCTTACCCAAACCTGGATTGAAATGGTTTTTACCCTGCCTGTTGTGTTGTGGGCTGGCGCGCCGTTTTTTGTGCGCGGTTGGCAGTCACTTATTAACCGCAGCCCCAACATGTGGACCTTAATCAGTGTGGGCACAGGCTCTGCGTTTATTTACAGTGTGATAGCCACCATAGCGCCCAGTGTATTTCCTGAGGCCTTTGTTTCTATGGGCCGTGTTTCTGTCTATTTTGAAGCCGCCGCCGTGATCATTTCGCTAACGCTAGTGGGTCAGTTATTGGAATTAAAAGCGCGCTCTCAAACCTCAGCAGCGATTAAATCCCTGCTCGGCTTAGCGCCCAAAACTGCGCGTCGTATTCGCGCAGATGGCACCGAAGAGGACGTGCCTTTAACTCATGTTCATATCGGCGATAAGTTGCGGGTTCGCCCAGGCGAAAAGGTGCCGGTCGATGGCATTGTTCTTGAGGGCAGCAGTGCGGTGGATGAATCCATGCTGACCGGAGAACCCCTGCCAGTAATGAAGCGCGCGCGCGACAAAGTGATAGGCGCAACGCTCAATACTAGCGGCGCGCTAACCATCGAATCCGAGCGCGTAGGCTCCGCCACCATGCTGGCCCAAATTGTTCAAATGGTGGCGCAAGCGCAGCGCTCTAAAGCGCCGCTACAGCGCATGGCCGATTCAGTCGCCGGTTATTTTGTGGTGGCCGTGGTCTCCGTGGCTGTGCTCACCTTTTTTGCGTGGGGGCTATTTGGGCCTGCGCCAAGCTGGGTGTTCGGCTTAATCAATGCGGTAGCCGTATTGATCATCGCCTGCCCCTGCGCACTCGGTTTGGCTACCCCTATGTCGATCATGGTTGCCACTGGGCGCGGCGCCACGCAGGGCGTGCTGTTTCGCGATGCTGCCGCCATCGAAAACTTTCGCAAAATAGACACACTCATCATCGACAAAACGGGCACGCTCACCGAAGGCCGCCCAGCCTTTGAGCGCGCGGTGCCCGCTGCTAGCTTCACGGAAGAAGAGGTATTACACCTTGCTGCAAGCCTCGATCAGGGCAGCGAACATCCGCTAGCCGACGCCATTGTCCGCGCCGCGCGCGAGCGCAATCTCACACTGGAACAAGCAGAGCAATTCGACTCAGGCTCAGGCATTGGTGTTAAAGGTGTTGTTGCAGGGCGCAAACTCGCGCTGGGCAACACGGTAATGATGGAACAGCAGCAAGTCAGTGTCGCGCCGTTAGTATCAGACGCTGAAGCCTTGCGCACGGAAGGTGCCAGTGTCATCTACCTGGCTGTTGATGGAAAACTCGCAGGTTTGCTCGCGGTATCCGATCCCGTAAAAGCCAGCACCCCCGAAGCCTTGGCCACCCTAAAAGCCGCCGGTATGCGCATTATCATGGCGACGGGCGACGGCATAACAACCGCCAAAGCGGTAGCCGCCCGTTTAGGTATTGATGAGGTGCACGGCGAAGTGAAACCAGAAGATAAATTGCGTTTGGTTGAACGCTTACAAGCAGAGGGTAGGGTGGTCGCCATGGCGGGCGATGGCATTAACGATGCTCCCGCCTTGGCCAAAGCCGATGTCGGTATTGCCATGGGCACCGGCACAGACGTCGCTATGAACAGCGCGCAAGTCACCTTGGTAAAAGGCGACTTGCGCGGTATTGCTGTAGCGCGGTTTCTGTCGGAAGCGACTGTGGGCAACATGAAACAAAATTTAATGTTCGCCTTTCTCTACAACGGTTTAGGCATACCCATTGCGGCGGGGGTGCTCTACCCTTGGACTGGCTGGTTGCTGTCGCCTATGATTGCCGCAGTGGCCATGAGCCTTAGCTCCGCCTCTGTCATCGGCAACGCGCTGCGTTTAAAACGGGAATAACATACACGCACGATTGATTGCAGTGAACCTAACTGCAATCAATCGTGCGATTTTTTATTGAAATGATTGCCGCTAATTTTTCTGTTTTGCGTTATCTCACTGAGTTGCGCTCAGCGGCTCATAAGAAGTTTGACGATTAAACTGGCGCAAGGCAGATCGCGACGCCTTATCCACCAACGAAAATATAAGATCGATACTGCTTTTAGCATGTAGGGGCTTGTGCCCCTGCAGATTTATAATCGTGCACGCGCACTGATCCATCGCCGTAAAAAACTCTTGGTAAAGCGCTGCATGTCTAAGGCGCGCGCCGTTGTTCGCATAAAAATCTCGCAGCTCAAGGCGGCTGCGCCGCGCCAGCAAGTTCACAATGTTTTGCGAATCACTGTAAACAACAACCTGCATTAATTTTTCTGCGTTCAACAACTGCGCATCATCCAAAGCCCACAACAAGGTCTGTAATTCCAATGGTGTCGATGAGGTATTGTCAAACTGTTTGGTTTTCACCTTAGCCACTACATCGGCAGCAGGAATGCCTATGTTTTCAATGGCAAGGTAAGCCCCAAAACCTATGTGCGTTTTAGTATCAACGCTGCCATCGGTAAATAACATCAAATCAAACATGTGCTTTTATTTCCTGCTGGAACATCGAGAGGTTTTTGGTGTGGCGATTGTGGGTTACAAGTCTTTGTTTGTCTAACTTTACAGGGAACTGGGAGCGTAAAATATTTTTTTGCGATACGGAAAATATTGTCTAGGCGCTAAACTAGCCTTGAGGATAAAGATCAAGAAAGCACTGATCCTTGCGCCTTTCCTAAAAAGCAATCGAACTTCCGCTATCGGCCAAAAGCGGAAGTAGATAACGCCATGCGACACTAACCAAAAGCGAACATTACGATTCAGCCACCGCTCTGCCCAGAAAAAATTCATCTTAGATGATTTCTGAAAATATTGGCCTTTTCGAAATTCTATCGAAAATAAAAAAGCTCAAAAAATTGCCCACAACTCTGTCGGTCAACGCTATTGAGAAAAGGTTAATCGGTTTACGGTTTTTGTTGGCATATTTAGAGTTCACTACTTTGTCAAACAATGGAGAAATTTCCAGAGATCCCCAAGATTTGTTATGGTGTTAAAGTCACAATAATTCGCTTATAACGCGACAAGGCTGGCTTGCCTTTATCGGTAACTCGTACAATTACATGCAAGGTTTCCTCTTTGTTGACCTTAGATGTTTGCATATTGATGCGCGCCAGATTTTCTGTATCCAGCTTAATCTCACCCCTAAAACCACTCGCTTCCGGGTAGGCAAACCAGTAGTAACTCAGGCTGTCGCCATCGGGATCAGTTGATGCGCTGGCATCGAGTGAAAAATACTGGCCGGACTTAACGCGAATATTTTTTTCATGAGTAAACGCGACCTTGGGCGGGTGATTCGCATCAGCATAATTTTTTATCGTCCATTCCATGCGCGCGGCAAAATCGGCTTGAAACTCATCGCGCCAACGCCAAATGCTGGTGCGGTAATCGGTAAAAGATTTTTCACCCTTGCGCATCGCGCGGCCATAATCGCCCACTATCGATGGCGTGTAGGTATCTACCGCATTAGTCCAAATGGGGCGAGTCTCTTGCTCTATCGGAATGCCACCATTAAAACCTTTGGGGTCGGTATCGGCGCGTTTGGGAATATACAATTCATAGCGTCCACCCCAACCGCCCCAACGAGGGTTTTCCGCCGAGCGCAAACCAGTAGGGATTAAATTCAACCATGCTGGAGTATCGCCCTCCATACCATAGGCAACATCGGGATAAGCCGCACCTAACGGGCCATGATTCTGTTGGATATGTTTTGCCAACCAGCGATTACTGATGCTGGAGTTATCAATTCCGTCTACAACTTGATTCATACCAATCCAGGTGGCGGCGCCATAGCCGCCGGGGCTGACGATATAAAATAACTGCGGAAATTCTTTGCGGAGCCAAAAGCCGGTGTCGTCCTGATCGCTAATGCTATAGACGCGTAGTTTCGCTACTAAATCAGCCAACTCTTCCGGTGATGTTGTGGCTTTTAGTTTATATAGCGCCTGCGCCAGGGTATTGGCGCCACCCCAGACTGAAATCCACAGCGGGCGCGTATCCGGCTCGCGCAACACCTTGATAATCCAGTCGGAACCTTCAGTGTCTTTTCCATCGCCCACACCGGCCATTCCATACACAGGCGCACCGGCTTTTACCAAAGCGTGCAGTGTTTTTTCAGTGGGATAACCTCGCTCGTGGCGGTTTAGATTTTTTTGCACCTTGCCATAGGCGCTAATGATTTTGTGAATCGATTCTGGCGCTATACGAGTTTTTTGGTGCACCGAGGTAGTGGCAACCAAGCCTTTAATATCGATCTGATTGGCGTAGAGCATCAAGCGCACCAGCGTTTGCGCATCATCCGGGTCGGCTTCAATGTCGGTCAGTACAATCATGCGCTCAAGCTGGGTCTCAGCCGCCAATACAGGTAGCACCGAGTTCATTAATAAGCTACTTAACAACAAATTACGCCAAAAACAGCCAGTTAATAACCAGCGATTAAATGCGCACTTAAGAATTGCGCCTCGAGTGAAGCTTGCCATGATAAATACCCCTGCATTGCTTGCAGACAAGTCGGTGAAGGATTCAACCTGGAAAATTAAAAAGGCCTGCCGAAGCAGACCCAAGGGACTAGTGAATCGCCAAAAAATCTTTTATTAGCTTAGCCTACTACCGTAGTTTTTCTTCCGCCATTTCACTGAATACTGCCGGTATCCTTAGGTTTTTGGGATTCTTAACAGAACAAAACAGTTCTTGCTCAATGGCTCGACTTGATTGCTAGTTACCGTATCCCGAAACTTACTTTAGATATTTAGGCGCTTGCCCACAAATCTCGACCCATATTCTCTCATCCTGTTCTTCAGCGAAAACCACCTCGCCGCTTAGTACCGTTAATTAAGTTTGCCTTTTTGTCGGCAGGTTCACAGTACATCAGCACACATCTTAGTATTCCGTGAGTTTTTACAGATTTTCAGGAAGTTAAGCGCTTTAAAACGGATTACTCTCTATTTGCCTGGTTAAACATAAAATAAAAATAACAACAACAAATATTCACCCCGAGCAGCATTTTAAAAAATGCGCATTGCAACTTTAATCGCCTCAAGTATTAAACATAAACACAGGGTTTTTTAGCAATTTGACGGCATTGTCATTTCGCTCAACATCCAAAATCTTGCTGTAGTCATTTGCATGCCATAGCAAATGCTCGGCTCCTATTATTCAAAATTTAGCGAGTCATAAATATTATGAACAACAAACACTATAAGTTGATAAAAAGAAGGGGGTGCTCCCTGCTGCTTGCCAACTTGGCCCTAGCGGTTTCGTCTTTTGCTTGGGCCGATTGCAGCTACACCATCACTAACAATTGGGGCTCTGGCTTTACCGGTGAAATTAAGGTCACCAACAATACCAATCAAACGGTGAATGGCTGGTCGGTAAGTTGGAAAGATTCTGCGACTATCACCAGCTCATGGAATGCGACGCTCAGTGGCTCCAACCCCTATACCGCTATGCCATTAAGTTGGAATGGCACCCTTGCGCCCAATGCGTCTGCCAGTTTTGGTATTCAAGGCACGGGCAGTGCAAGTGTCGCAACGCTGAGTGGTAGTCTCTGTGATACTGCGGTTGCTTCAAGCAAATCCAGCGTACTGGCGAGCTCAGCAGCGCCCAGCTCAGTCGCACCTAGTTCCATTGCGGCCAGCTCAAAACCAGCCAGCTCAATTGCACCGAGTTCCACAGCTGTTAGCTCTGCCAGTGTGCCCAGTACATTCACCTATGTACTACAAGAAGGTGAGGCTGGCTTTTGCAGCGTTGATGGCACCATTGACAGTAACAATGCGGGTTTCACTGGCAATGGTTTTGCCAACACAGCCAACGCAACTGGCGCTGCAATCAAGTGGGCGGCAGATGCCACGAGTAGCAGCCTTTACACATTAAATTTCCGCTACGCCAATGGTGGCAGTGGCAACCGTGCGGGCACTTTACTGCTCAACGGTGGCAGTAACGGTAGTTACACCTTGAACTTACCCGCAACCGGCAGTTGGACCAACTGGCAAACGGTCTCTATTGAGG
The DNA here is from genome assembly GCF_057815475.1 of Cellvibrio sp. 25HG11W-0. NCBI lineage: Bacteria > Pseudomonadati > Pseudomonadota > Gammaproteobacteria > Cellvibrionales > Cellvibrionaceae > Cellvibrio > Cellvibrio sp. 25HG11W-0. The sequence continues at coordinate 4,072,660 of NZ_CM174230.1, read as the reverse complement.
TAGATTTAATCCAGGGTAATAACAACCTGCAGTTAACCGCGTTGACGGCCGATGGTTTGCCCAATATAGACTCGCTCAGTATTCTGGGAGCGAAAACAGGCGCAGGTATTTGCGGTGCGGTCGCAAGTAGTTCGAGTAGTTCCAGCAGCAAGCCCGCAGTAAGCAGCTCCTCGGTTGCGCTTAGCAGTGCACCGGCGGTTAGTAGTGTGGCTGCCAGTTCAACGCCTAAAAGTTCAACGCCGAGTGTGAGCAGCTCTTCCAGTAGTAGTGCAACCGTCACTGAGTTGTTCGCCTTTCCAACCGCGGAAGGTTACGGCAAACACACCACTGGTGGCCGTGGTGGCGCGGTTTACGAAGTGACTAATCTGAATGACTCAGGCGCGGGCAGCTTGCGTGCGGCTATTTCAGCTTCAGGTGCGAGAACTATTGTGTTTCGTGTCGCGGGCACTATCGATTTAAAAAGTAACCTGACCATCAGCAACCCCAACATCACCATTGCCGGTCAAACTGCACCGGGCGATGGCATTACGCTGAAGCGTTATCCATTAGTGATCAACGCCGACAATGTGATCATTCGTTATATTCGCTCACGTTACGGCGATCTGTTAAAAAATGATGCTGATGCGGTTTCTATGCGCTATCGCAAAAACATTATTTTGGATCACATTTCCGCCAGTTGGGGTGATGACGAATCCATGTCGATTTACCACGGCGAAAACGTCACCATTCAGTGGAGCATGATTACCGAAACCCTCAACCGTGGCGGCGATCATGGTTTTGCCGGTATCTGGGGCTCACCTTACAGCAGTCATCATCACAACCTCATCGCCCACAACGTGAGCCGCGCGATTCGTTTTGCCTCGGGTGGCGGCAATGTGGATTATCGCAACAACGTTATTTACAACTGGGGTTACAACAGCGCCTATGGTGGTGAGCAGCAACAAGTGGGCAATGCCAACTTCAACTTCTCTAACATCAACATGGTGGCTAACTACTACAAACCGGGCCCAGCAACTGCAAACGCGGTGCGCAGCCGTATCCTGAACCCAACCACCCGCAATGGCGATGCAGACTACGGCCATTTTTATGTGGCTGATAATTACGTGGTCGGCAACGCCAGAGTAACTGCAGATAACTGGGATGGCGGTGTACAGCCTGCTGTTGCCGCTGCGAAGTTGACCAAACCCTGGCCGTCTATGTCGATCAAGCAAGAAACGGCAGAGCAGGCTTACCTATCGGTTCTGGCGAAAGCCGGTGCCTCCAAAGTGCGCGACTCGGTGGATTTACGCATCATCGAAGAAGTGCGCAATGGCACGGCCACTTACGGAAAAAATGGCATCATCGAATCGCAGCAAGAAGTGGGTGGCTGGCCATCACTGAAAGACGGCACAGCACCACAAGACAGCGACAAAGATGGTATGCCTGACGATTGGGAAAATGCCAACGGCCTGAACCCCAGCGATGCAAGCGATAGAAACAAAAAGGATGGCGTGGGTTACACCATGTTAGAGAAGTATATCAACAGCCTTATCTAATCCTTTTACAACAAACCCCGGTAATTTTATCGGGGCTTGTTTCAACGGCTCTGTTTTTTCATCACAAAATAAAATCCAAGCAGTACTAAAACGTCCGTATAGCAAAGTAAAAACATGCGGCAATTAAATTCAAATAAGTATTCATCCTTTCAGTCACTTCATTACGAGTGTAAAAATTATGCATCAGCTCAAATTAATAGTTCGCGCGATATGTTCATTCATTATTGCTGGGTTATCGCTAGCAAATTCCACTCCCTCTTGGGCCGATTGCAGCTACACCATCACTAACAATTGGGGCTCAGGCTTTACCGGTGAAATTAAGGTCACCAACAATACCAATCAAACGGTAAATGGCTGGACTGTGAGTTGGAAAGATGCTGCGACTATCACCAGCTCATGGAATGCGACGCTCACTGGTTCAAACCCCTATACCGCAACTGCATTAAGTTGGAATGGCACTTTGGCTCCTAATGCCTCTGCCAGTTTTGGTTTTCAAGGTACGGGCAATGCGAGTGTTGCAACTGTAACCGGCAGCCTCTGTGGTGCGGCGGTGCCATCCAGCAGCAAATCCAGTACACCAGTCAGTTCTGCAGCGCCAAGCTCTAAAGCGGCCAGTTCGGTTGTGGTTAGTTCAACACCGGCAAGTTCGGTTGCACCTAGTTCCAAAGCCGCCAGCTCTGCAGCGACCAACACGTCTTTGATTCTGCAGGAAGACCAGAATGGTTTCTGCGCTGTTAATGGCACTATCGATAGTGACAATAGCGGTTATACCGGCAGTGGTTTTGCCAATACCGACAACACCCAAGGCGCGGCGATCACCTGGGCGGTGAATGCATCGAACAGTTCGCGCTACACACTGGTATTCCGTTTTGCCAATGGTGGCAGCAGTGCCCGCAATGGCTCGCTGGTGATTAATGGCGGCAGCAACGGCAACTACACCGTCGAATTGCCAACAACAGGTAGCTGGACTAATTGGCAAACGGCTTCAGTTGAGGTGGATTTGGTGCAAGGCAATAACAATGTGAAATTGTCTGCGCTGAGCGCTGAAGGTTTACCTAATGTGGATTCATTGACTCTGGTTGGCGCTGCCACAACACCGGGTTCATGCGGCACCACTGCAAGCAGCACTCCGGCTTCGTCTAGCTCTGCGCCCAAAAGTTCTGCGCCAAGCTCAGTGCCACAAAGCTCATCATCTGTAGCCTCCAGCACGCCGAGCAATAACAACCCCGGTTATATCAGCATCACCGATAAGGCACCGGGTTGGGCGAGCATGAATGGCGGCACCACCGGTGGCGGCACTGATTTAAGTAAAGCCGTTACCGTAACCAACATGAGTGCGCTGAAATCGGCGGTGAGCGGCTCTAGCAGCAAAATCGTGCTGGTTGCACCCGGCGTTTACGATGGCACGCTTACTCCAGGTGCAAACACCACAATTATCGGTACCAAGCCCGGTGTAATTATCAGTGGCAATATCAATATTAGCGGTTCCGATAAATACAACATTATCGTGCGCAATATCTCGGTGCGCGGCAAACAATGCGGTAGTTACGAAGAGTGTAGAGCGGGTGCAGACGGCGTTTATATTGGCAGTGGTGCGCACCATGTATGGTTCGACCACTTCGATGTAGCCGATGGACAAGATGGCAACTTTGATGTGACTCGCTCTGGGGATTTTGTTACCTGCTCATGGTGTAAATTTCATTACACCTACAACAAAGAACATAAATTTTCCAATTTGATTGCCGGTAGTGATGACGAAACGGAAAGCCGTGGCAAATTAAACATTACCTATATGTTTAGTATGTGGGGCGACTTAGTTGGATCACGTCAACCGCGTGGCCGCTTCGGCAAAGTTCACATGCTTAACAACTATCACAAAAACACCGGCGATATGCATGGTGTCGGCAAAGAAATGCAACTGCTCGCTGAAGGTTGCACTTATGACAACCCAGGTAAACCAGCATTTTTCACCATGGGTGGTGCGCACACGGGTTGGAAAGGTATAGGCAACGAAGGTACTGCCAAAAATGTTAACGACTCAACCGGCAGTGTATTTAAACCGCCTTACAGCTATAGCGTAATGCCAGCCTCACAAGCCAAAGCTGCAATTCTTTCCAGCAAGTGCGGTGTCGGCAATAGCTGTGATCTGAAAATGTAATTTCCCACGTGCTTGCCCTCATTTTGAATGCACTGTTTGCCAAGGATTAAACCCTGCCGGCGCATTCAGTGAGGGCTTTTTCTTCCATTAAAAACCAGGAGTATTTGGGACAATGAAAACAAATCTATTGGCAATCTTAACGCGGCGCAGTACTGCTCTTATTCTTGCTGGCTTTACCTTATCGCTAAGTTCTTTTAGCTGGGCAGGCTGCAGTTACGCCATCACCAACAATTGGGGTTCAGGCTTTACCGGTGAAATTAAAGTCACCAACAATACCAATCAAACCGTGAATGGTTGGTCAGTTAGCTGGAAAGACTCTGCCACTATTACCAGCTCATGGAATGCGACCCTTTCCGGTTCTAATCCCTATACCGCGACCGCATTAAATTGGAACGGCACCTTGGCTCCCAACGCCTCTGCCAGTTTTGGTTTTCAAGGTACGGGTAATGCAAGTGTTGCCACCGTGACTGGCAGCCTTTGTGGTGCGGCGGTGTCATCGACCAGTAAATCGAGTACACCCGTGACAAGTTCCGCAGCGCCCAGCTCAACTCCCGTGAGTTCTATCGCGCCCAGCTCAGCGGCGCCCAGCTCAAAACCCGCCAGCTCAATCGCACCTAGCTCCAAAGCGGCCAGCTCTTCCAGTGCAGCCAATAATTCCTCATTTGTTGTGCAAGAAGAGCAAGCGGGTTTCTGCAGTGTAGATGGCAGTATCGATAGCAATAACAGCGGCTTTACCGGCACCGGTTTTGCCAATACCGATAACGCCCAAGGCAAGGCGGTTAAGTGGGCGATTAACGCGACCACCAGCAGCCGATACACCCTGACCATCCGCTTTGCTAATGGCGGCACCGACAATCGCAATGGCTCTCTGCTCATCAATGGTGGTAGCAACGGTAATTTCACCTTCGAGTTGCCAAGCACCGGTAGTTGGACGAGTTGGAAAACCGCGTCGATTGAAGTGGATTTAGTGCAGGGCAATAACCTTGTGCAACTCTCCGCGTTGACGGCTGAAGGTTTACCCAATATCGATTCAATCACTGTTGTCGGCCAGCAAACCAGCGGCGGTGCTTGCGGCACAACCGCAAGCAGCATTCCGGCCAGCAGTAGCGCTTCGAGCAAGAGCGCTTCCAGTGCGCCCGCGCCGCAAGGAAAGTTTGTCGGCAACATTACAACGTCGGGCGCAGTGCGTGCGGATTTCAACAAATATTGGAATCAAATCACCCCTGAAAATGAAGGCAAATGGGGTTCGGTCGAGCGCTCGCGCGATGTGTATGACTGGAGTGGCACCGATCGCATTTACGCCTACGCTCGCCAGCACAATATTCCGGTCAAAGCGCACACGCTGGTGTGGGGCAGCCAGTATCCCAGTTGGATTAATTCATTGAGTGCGACTGAGCAGGCGGCAGAAATTGAAGAGTGGATTCGCGATTACTGCACACGCTATCCCGATACCGCGATGATTGATGTAGTGAACGAAGCAATTCCTTCACATGCGCCAGCAAACTATGCACAAAACGCCTTTGGTAATAATTGGATTATTCGCTCGTTTCAATTAGCGCGTAAATACTGCCCTAACGCGATACTTATTTTGAATGACTACAACGTACTGAGTTGGGATACCGATAAATTTATCACCTTGGCAAAACCTGTGATCGCCGCCGGTGTGGTAGATGCTGTTGGCTTGCAAGCGCACGGATTGGAGAGCCGCTCGCTGACAGAATTGACTGGCAAATTAAATCAAATCGCCGCCTTGGGCGTGCCGATTTATATTTCTGAATACGACATCGCTAAAACTAATGATCAGGATCAATTGCGCATCATGCAGGAGCAATTCCCACTGTTCTATAAACATTCCTCTGTCAAGGGCATTACCTTGTGGGGTTATGTTGTAGGTAAAACCTGGCGCGATGGCACCGGCCTTATTCAAGACAATGGTACGCCGCGCCCAGCTATGACCTGGTTGATGAATTATTTAGGTAGGTAGGTCGTCCCTTATCCATGAAAAAGGAGTTTCATGGTTTTTTAAATTTATTTTGTCATTTTTAATTTAATCAGCGCGCGTATTTATTTTCATCAAGTGAATATTAACGCTTAACCAACTAAGCAGATTGTTAGCCGTATAAAAATAACCAACTGCAAACAATCGTAAAAAACCACTTCACAACAAGCGGAAATTATAATGAACAATAATCGATTTTGCTCGGCAAAAAAAATCGCCTATTCAGCGCTGCTGTTGGGCTTATCTTTAAGTATTTCCAGTCACTCCTGGGCAGGTTGTAGTTACACCATTACCAACAATTGGGGCTCGGGTTTTACCGGAGAAATTAAAGTGACCAACAATACCAATCAAACGGTAAACGGTTGGTCGGTGAGCTGGAAAGATTCTGCCACTATTACTAGCGCATGGAATGTTACGCTCAGCGGAGCCAACCCTTATACCGCGAGTGCATTAAATTGGAATGGTACACTTGCGCCCAATGCGTCGGCCAGTTTTGGTTTTCAGGGAACCGGCAATGCCAGTGTGGCGGTAGTCACGGGTAGCCTGTGTAATGCTGTTAGCCAATCGAGCAATGCGATAAGTTCCAGTGCGCCGAGTTCAAAACCCCTTAGCTCGGTTGCTCCCAGTTCGACACCAGCAAGCTCCACGCCAGCAAGTTCCACTCCTCAAAGCTCAATTGCACCGAGTTCAAAATCCGTAGCGAGTAGCTCGTCAAGCGCGCAAGGCAATAACACTTTTATCATTCAAGAAGAACAGACGGGCTTCTGTGGTGTGAACGGCACAGTTGACAGCAACAATGGCGGCTTTACCGGTAGTGGTTTTGCCAATACCGACAATGCAGTGGGCAATGGTGTTAAGTGGGCGATCAATGCATCCAGCAGCAGTCGCTATATTCTCAGTTTCCGTTTTGCAAACGGCGGCAGCAGTAATCGCAATGGTTCGCTGTTAATCAATGGCGGCAGCAACGGTAATTACACAGTCGAATTGCCGACCACCGGTAGCTGGGCTGCATGGCAAATCGCATCCATCGAAGTCGATTTGGTGCAGGGCAATAATACGGTGCAATTGTCTGCGCTCACCGCAGAGGGTTTGCCCAATATGGATTATTTGCAAGTCACTGGTGCGGCCGCAACGCCTAATTCTTGCAGTGGCGCGCCAGCGAGTAGCGCAATGGCGACTAGCTCCATGGCAAGCAGTTCCGTCAAGTCCAGTACGCCTCCCTCAAGCTCCAGCTCGACACCGACTTATAGCAACGAGCGCATTCGTATCATCAACACCACGGACTTAAATGCCGACCCGGATGATGAACAGTCTATGGTGCGGCAATTGGTTATGGCCAACTTGTTTGATATTGAAGGCTTAATTGTTTCCACCAGCTGTTGGAAAAAAACACAAACCTCAACGGCGGCGCTCGACAAATTATTAAATGCCTATAACCAAGCATTACCTAATTTGAAAAAACATGCCGATGGTTTCCCCTCATACGAATTTTTGAAATCCGTATCCACTATGGGGCAAAGAGGTTATGGCATGGGGGATGTCGGCGCCGGTAAAGCCACGGCTGGTTCCAATCTTATTATTGCGGCAGCCGATAAAAATGATGCGCGCCCGCTCTGGGTTACTTGCTGGGGTGGCTGCAATACTATCGCGCAAGCAGTATGGGATGTGCGCAATACGCGCTCGGCCAATGACTTCAATAAATTCCTCAGCAAGTTGCGTATTTATGATGTGCTGGGGCAAGACGATGCGGGCGCATGGCTGACAAAAAACTTCCCGGATTTATTTTTTATCCGCGCGACCGGTGTTTATGGTTGGGCGCCTTCCGACAGCTGGTTGAGCACTAATGTACAAAACCATGGTGCGCTGGGCGCAGCCTATCCCAATCGCAAATATGCAACCGAGGGCGATTCGCCAGCGTTTATGCATTTGATTCCCAATGGTCTGCACGACCCGGAAAAAGTGGATCAAGGTGGCTGGGGTGGTCGTTTTGATACCAATAAAAAAAGCGGTATTCGCGGCATGTCGCCAGTGACAAATGAGTCACAGTACGACACCTATAAAATGTTTGGCAACACCGCTGAAGGCACTAGTGCGATTAGCCGTTGGAAGCCTGCGATCGACAATGATTTTCAGGCGCGCATGGATTGGAGCATCAAAAATAATTATGCCGATGCCAACCATCACCCTATCGCGGTAGTGAATGGCAATACCTCAACTCAGGTGCTTTATCTCAATGCCAGCGCAGGCTCTGGTGTTGCACTGACCGCAGCAGGTTCAAGCGACCCGGACAATAACGGCTTGGCTTACGCATGGTCTTACTACGATGAGCCGAGTTCGTACAACGGTTCTGTAACCATTAATAACAACACCTCGGCGAATGCTACGGTGCAAATTCCCACAGGCGCGAGCGGCAAAAATATTCACATTATTTTAACCCTGCGGGATAACGGATCGCCCAATCTGTATGCCTATCGCAGGGTAGTGATTAACGTGCAATAAGTCGCCGGCATCTATTTTTACTCACTTTGAAACCAGAGCGTTAGTAACTTGGCGTTCTGGTTTTTTTACAGAGTATCGCTGAATGCTTTTTTGTTCGCAGGAGCACATAAAACCAGTGCCTATACTGGCATTGCGGCAAACACCTTCTCCAACCAGTCTCATCAAAACAGTGATGCAAGAGTAAAAAAATGGTTAATCCACACTAAAAAGGCTGAGCGTAATTTACCGAATTCGCGATTATGGTAAGCTCAGCTTAAACCGCCACAAGACTTCACCATTGATTTACTTGAAACCTTATTTCTGATGCTACACTCTGCGGAGCAACTCTAGGTATTTCGATATGTCACACATTCCAACTCCACATTCCTTTGATCCTGCGCGGCGCGATTTTTCGCCCTATGGCCTTAGCTGTGTTTACTGGCAACCATCGCTCATGTCACGCCCTGATCACCACAATGAAATTGAATTAAATTACTTACCCGAAGGTTCAGTGAGTTATTTGTTTGGAGGCAAAAAAATTACTTTAGAAGCAGGAATGATTAACCTCTTTTGGGCAGCCATCCCCCACCAAATCATTCACTTTAGCAGTCAACAACCTTACTTTGTTGCTACAGTTCCGCTGCATAATTTTTTGCACTGGCAATTGCCTGAACATTTTGTGCAAGCGTTAATGCAAGGTAAGGTGCTAGCAAATAGTGAAAAGTCACGCAAGGAGTCAGATCAGAGTCTTTTTACGCAATGGGTTCAGGATTTAACTGAAAATAAAGTGGGGATTGATAAGGCAGTCAGTCTCGAAATGCAAGGACGAATCACACGCATGGCTTTACATTTTTCTAATGAAGAAAACTCGAGCTCTACAACCAAGCACTTATCCGGAATAAGCGATTCAGGATTAAGTAAGGCAGAACAAATGGCCTGTTACATAGCTCAAAACTATGTTCACAAATTGTCGATCGACAAAATCGCCCAGGAAGTAAAATTGCATTCCAGCTATGCCATGAACTTATTTCAAAAAACATTTGGCACTACGCTGATAAATTTTTTAACTCAACATCGCATTGCCCATGCACAACGTTTGCTAACTACTACAGACAATGTCATTACTGATATTGCGCTACAGTCGGGCTTCAGTTCAATCAGCCGCTTTAATGAGGCCTTTCAGCGACATTGCAATTGTTCGCCACGAGAATATCGCAACGCTCATGGGCGATGAGAATCGCTTCTGAAATCTGCTTCTACACTGAGCGATTCGATTATCGTGTCAGCAATGACTTCGCTATTAAGAAGCTAAACTTTGGTTTCGCTATAAATTGAAATAATTTTCACCAGCCTTTAGCATTCCGTATCTTGATGATCAAACCAACGAATGGCTATATCGTCTTTTGACGAAACTCAAAACCTTATCCTCCTTTTTATACCTAATTTTTTTAGTTACAGTATTTCAGTGAACCATATTAATAGTTACGTCAACTTCCGCTTTGGTCACGGAGGCGACCTTTCATGCTGGCTCAGCCGAAACACCTTGTCCATTACGTCGCATAACGGCCAATAGCGGAAGCTCAATTCAAAAGATCTTATTCACAAAAAGTAGACTCCCTACCGATTTGGCGTACGACATGTAAATTTCCTGTGCGGGCGCCAAATATTGGTTCAAGGGTCAATCCGATTATGTAGTATTTTCAAAATTCGGCTGTAGATTATTTCGGATATCATCCATGAATTTCCGCCACTCGTGTTAACGAACTGAATAATGACTGTATCAATATCTTTGTGATACCGAGCAATGCTCGAATAGCCTCCTAATAAGCCAGTATGTTCGTACGCATAGATGGAAGAATAAATAGTTTGCTCATTAGCATTTAACAATGAGCCATCATTCAATGCCCGTAAGAAAATTCCGACATCTTGTGCTGTTGCAACCATTGAGCCGCCAGGGCTTACATAATTTTGCTGTTTTAAATCCCCGTCATATCCAATGTGATAGCCGCTGGTAAGACTATTGAGATTGACTTCGCTCAACAAATTATAGGTGTGCAATAATTTAAGGGGCTTAAGGATTTCATTCTCTATATATTTGTGGTGACTATACCCCAAAGTTTTATCTAGAATGTTGCCAATCAACAAATAATTTGAATTGGAGTACTGGTACCGATTATCTGGCTCAAAATCAGCAGGTTTATCAATTAAGAATTTTAAAAATCCCTCAGCTTTCGCTGGTAGATTTTCCCAAGAAAATTCGGGGTCATCAATAAAATTAGGGATTCCACTTCTATGCTGCAATAACATTCGCAGTGTGATTTTTTCTGAATTTTCTATTCTTACTGCAATTTGAGGCAAATAGTCGGAAAGAGTGCGATCTAATGACAATTGATTCGTGCTGACTAGTTTTGCAGTGGCAGCGGCGATATATAACTTGCTAATGCTGGCAATTTTAAACAGTGCATGTGGGTCAGCAGGAATTCTATTCTCCCTGTTTTTCCAGCCTGCGGAATAAAACTCAGTTTTTTCTCCTTTTTTGTCTACATAAACAATCATGCCATCTATATCGTAGTTAATGGCGTCGGTGACTTGTTCTTGAATAGTCTTGGGTAATGGTTTCAGGTAGGCGCAACCCGCTAGCCAAGGTACAAATACAAAAGAGCAAATCACCGCGATAATGGATATCACTATTTTAATAATTAAGGGTATAGATTTCATTTTCCCGAACACAACCTCCTTTATCCAATTGCACTTATTATCCGAAATCGCCGTTTATTAGATATCCATAGCCAAGCATTATCAAAACAGCCAGGATACAAATAACACTTTTTCATAAAACGTGTTATTTCCCTTCCTATTCTGGAAATAATACACGACCGGGCGAATGTATGGTGAAAGTCAACGCGGCATCTGCCTTGAGAGCTATTACTAGGTTCGGCCAAATAGCATGTATGTAGCTTGCAGTGTGAAGCAAGCCGCCGAAGGACACAGAACGGCCAATAGTGAAAGTTCGAATGCTGAGGAAAACAGCGCAAAGCCCGCTTACCCCACAGTTAAACCGCATCAAAAAATTGCTGAATATAGGTCTATTTTTTTCTCATTCTCTGGCGCACTTTATTCGAATGCCAAACAGCAGGCACAATGACCACTATGGCAATCGCGGCTAAAATCCACAGGTAGCTTTGATTCATAAGGGCTAGGTTGGCAATGTCAGCAGCTTGCTCGCTGTTGATGTGTTTTGCGAATACAATAGGCCCAAGCGCCGCTTCTTGGGCGATAGAAAACCCCGCGCTCAAGGCACTGTCCCAGCCTAATGCTGAAAGGGAGGCGTAGGCCTTATAACCTATTGCAGAAGCACCAAAGCTAATAACGCCGATCCCAACAGTTCCCAACCCCAATAACCCTAAGCCCACAGCGCCGACGCTTATCAAGCCAACAGAAATAATTCCAACACTGACAGGTGCAATTGCAACGCCACCCCAAGCAAACAGCAATCCATAAGCGCGGTCGCCTCCTGCTATCCAGCCAACTACAGGTTTATCTCCCTGCTCCGGCGCACCAAAACGAAAATGAAATAAAGGTACATTTGCAAGGTAAAAGCGGCTTTTGTATTCACGTTGTGGCGCGTTGACCTGATCCATCTCGCCCTGGAACGCACTCGGATGAAATATCCGCTCTTGGGCTCTGAGTGTCCTGCCACCCTTCAGCATGCGCATCACCAACGTGATATAGCTGACCACAAACCCCAGCACCACAAGCTGCGAAATTACGGCGTAAATGCCCGCATTGCCGGCGTCATGCAACGCTATGTACTTCAGCGCAAACATGCCCGCTACATACACCAAGGCAATCCCCAAAAAGAGCGCGACGTACAGGATGGCGCGGTGACGCTCGCGCTGAGTGCGCGACTGGTCAAACGCAGCCCTCAAACCGAAAAATGAACTGACCACCCCAGAGACAGAAGCCAGCGTAACTAGAAGGCTGCCCCACTTAAACAATGACCCTGTTTTTACCGCGCCAGCACCGAGTGTTGCTGCTTTTGCTGGCGGGGAAATGCTGTTGATGGCGGTCAGCACGGCCAGGGTAAATTCAGCGCCCAGTTTGCTTTTGGTTAAGGTGTCTTCAACGAAGGTCACCATCGCTTTTTGGAGTAGCTTGCGTCCACGCGATAGCCGCTGTTTTACCGTGTCTTCCGATAGATCTAACTGACTGGCGACAAACTCCACCGAATGTTGTTCGCGGTAAAACAAGATCAAGGGTTCGCGATAGGTTTCTGGCATTTTTTCTAGCGTCTGCCACAGCAGCGTCTGCTCCTGTGCACTGATCGCCTCGTCTTCCATTTTCGCCTGAGCGGATTGCCCTGCGCCTTGCTCATCCAGTTCGTCGGCACCTGTTATCGGCTGCGTTGCTTCTTTGCGGCGAAAATGGCTCGCTTTAAAGCGAAGAATCCCGCACAGCCACGACTTTAATTTTTCTGGGTCCTTGAGGGAGTCGAGTTTTTTCCACGCTTCGATAAAAGCCTCTTGCGCTATGTCCTCGCTGTGCTTTAGGTCCCCAACGCATGAGTAGGCTAGGGAGCACAGCAAGTTTTGGTAGCGTGCCACAATTTGGCAAAAGGCATTGCGATCTCCACCTAATGAGGCCATCACCAAGGCAGCATCGCTTGTATCAATTATGCGGTTTCGTTTTTTAAAAATATTCATTGCTCTTAATCTCTATTTCGAAACCATTAAGTGCCTAGCTCGCCATTAAAGGTGACATGAATTTTTCAAAAATCCATCAAAAAATGTTTTTTCACTCAATTGCTACGTTCTTCAACTTTTTTGTCACCTTCTCGCGAGCGATAGGCACTTAATGATTGTGACTATCACAAACCGCCACAGGCGCGTGATCGCAACGGTTAATTATCCTTTTAATAGCCGCAACCTTTAAACCTTTAAATTGATAAACATGGATACCTATTTATGAAAACACTTAACACAACAGCCCTCAGCCTTATCAAGTGCCTTTCATTCGCCGCACTCTTCAGTTTTTCTTGCACTAGCTTTGGTGGCAACCTAAATCCGATAGTCGATGACTTTAATGACGCCAGTAATAACAATTTAGGCATTCCACGCCAATTCTTAAACGATTCCCTTGCGGGAGGCAGCACCACAACCGCACAAGAAGTGGTGCAGGGTATTCTCACCGCTAAGGGTGACATTATCCCACCGCGTGGACAACCGGGTTGGGCAAGTATCGTGTTGCCGCTTGATGCGCAAAGTCTACCTCGGGATGCGAGCGCCTTTGAAGGCGTGCGACTGCTGATAAAAGTTAACACCGGTAGCCTGACTGTTTCTGCTAATAGTACAGAGATCACCAATTTTGACTACCACGCTGCACCTATCACCGTCACTGCCGACGGTAAATTTCACGAGGTGAAAATTCCCTTCGCCACTATGAAGCGCGCCTGGTCGGAACAGACAACACTCAATACAAAAACCATCACCAGCTTGAGTATTGTCGCCTTTGGTTTGCAAAAAAGTATCTTTGAGTTCTCGCTGGATGAAGTGAGCTTCTATTAATAAACACTTATCACCCGGAAAGCATGAGAGCCGGGTGATGGCAGTAAAAAAACAGGCTCAGGTTAATTCACGCTTCATCAACTGAAAAAACACTATGAATATGTCATCCCCATCAAGTGAGCGGCTCGACTATTTAGACGCAGCCCGCGCCTTTGCGCTAATGTTAGGCATTATTTTTCACGCCAGCATATCCTTTATGCCCATTTTTATTGGTTGGGCGGTTATGGATATATCGACTAGCTCTCTGGTGCCGGTGTTTATGCTAGTGAGTCACTCCTTCCGCTTGGCGTTATTTTTTCTCATTGCCGGATTTTTCAGTCACATGACCTTTCACCGTGAAGGTGGCGCCCATTTTTTTCAGTCGCGTCTGGTGCGAATCGCAATTCCATTTGTGATCGGTTGGTTTTTATTGCGCCCATTGCTGGTGTCCGGCTGGATCATGGGTGCGGAGAGTATGCGCGGTGAGGTGAATATATTTACTGCATTGCAAACAGGATTCGCAACGCTGGGTGAACTACCAAAAAATTTACTGGTTGGCACACACCTTTGGTTTTTATATTACCTGTTATTGATCAGTCTAAGCGTCGTATCAATGCGTTTACTTTTAACGCAGCACACACCGCTAAAAAACAAATTGACTCAAGTAGCTGACGTCATTACCTATTGGTTGTGCAACTCGCGCATCGCCATTGTGACTGTTGCTATTCCTACGGCGGCTTGTCTATGGTTTATGGATCACTGGGGTATGGATACGCCAGATAAAACCCTTATGCCGCATATTCCGGCAGCACTTATCTATAGTGGCTTTTTTCTCTTTGGTTGGCTGCTCCATCGCCAGGCAACATTGATGGAGCACTTTAGTCGTTTAACCGGGGGCAAGAGTGCGCTCTGCGTAATTGCTATAATTGCCGCATGCCTGCTCACTAGATTCGAAATGCAATTCGCGCATCCGCACTATCATCTGTTTAAAATTGGTTTTGTATTCAGCTATGCGCTTATGATGTGGTCGCTTGTCGCTCTCACCATTGGGTTATTTAAGCGCTGCTTTAATCGCTCAAGCAAAATGGTGCGCTATCTTGCCGACGCATCCTATTGGCTCTACCTCATCCATTTACCCATTGTTATTTGGTTGCAAATCGCCTTTGCCGAACTGCCGCTACACTGGTCAATAAAGTTAGTTGCAATTTGCGCAATCACTCTTTCACTATCTCTCGTGCTTTACGATGCATTCATTCGCTCGACTTTCGTCGGCGCAGTGTTAAATGGAAAACGAAGAGCGCGGGTTGGGTGCTCATTGCGGTAAAAAGCTTAGGTGACAAGCTTCGATGAAACGTTGCAGTTTAAAGCTGGGCGTGGCTTTCAACCAAAAATAGGTTGGGCAGCAATGCCCAATCTCTTCAAGGAAAATATTTGATGAATAACCATGCCTTAACGGCGCAATACTATTGTTAATTGATCAGCACTTTTTTCTTATCTACGTTAAAGATTTTCTCGGTCTTGCCTGTCTTATCCTCTTTTGATTCGCACGACTTTCATGATTTCAAATGTGATGCCTGCGACAACTTCCTGCTCTGGGTAGTAGGTAATATTCACTCGGGCACCTTTTAAACTTTGGTAATTTCCTTTGCGCTTGAATTTAAAAGGCACATTGCAACCCTCCATCATGAGCGTGTGCAAAATCCATTCACCTTTCTCTCGTTGAATATGTGAGACCACTTTCAAGAGTTCGGAGTGATTGAGATTATTGTGTTTCTCTACCAGTTTTTTGGCGTCTGATTGCATAATCCTATTCACCGATTAATGTTTAGACAAACCTAAGCAGGCATCCTCTGCAAGTTTGCTCAGTTTTGCGACAGTGTCAGCGGTGGCGCGCAAACGAAAAAATGCACCCGCCGCATCAGCGCGCTCTTCAAGCACGTCGCAAGAAGCAAAAATTTCGCCGCGTAATTCTTGTGCTGACCAGGGTAAAAATATCTCTGACTCCATTAAATCCTTTTGAAAAAATTGCACAAGGGTTTGATGCAGGTTTTTTATATCATCATCGCGCCGCGCGCTCAGCACAATACAACCGGGGTAATTCACCTGCAGCTCTGCGCTGCGTTCTGCTTGTGCGGCAGCATCTGGTAGATAATCAATTTTATTGAACACGCGAATGCGCGGCACAGTATCGGCGCCAATTTCGGCCAATACTTTATCGGTAACGGCTAACTGTGCCTCAAAGTCAGGGTCGCCAGCATCAATAACATGCAATAACAGCGATGCGTTAAGGGCTTCGTCCAAGGTTGATTTAAAGGAGGCCACCAAATCATGGGGTAAATTTTTAATAAACCCTACCGTATCGCTCACCAATACTTTGGGCACAGTTTCCGGGTGCAAAGTTCGCACCTTGGTGTCGAGCGTGGCAAACAATTTATTCGCGACCAAAACATCTTTGCCGGTTAATGCGCGCATCAACGTCGATTTACCCGCATTGGTATAGCCGACCAATGCCACTTGGGCCAGCGCCGTTTGGCCCAAACGTTGGGCGCGCTGGGTTTCACGCCCCGCCGCCATAGCATCAATCTCTTTTTGCAGCTCAGCAATACGGTCGCGCACCTTCCGGCTGTCCATTTCACTGCGCGACTGACCTGAGCCACGCCCACCGGTACCGCTGCGCTGCCGACCTGAAGGGCCATCGCGCTTGGCCGCCTCACGCAGGCGCGGCGCCATATAGGTTAGGCGTGCGATCTCCACCTGTATTCTTGCGGCATGTGAGCTGGCATTGCGATGAAAAATCTCGAGGATCACCACCGTGCGATCCATCACCTCGCAACCCACTTCATTTTCAAGATTGAGCGCTTGGGACGGCGAAATCTCATGGTCGACAAGAATGAATTCCACCGCATCATTCGCCGCGTCTGCATCAGCCTGGGACAACCTATCGGCAGCCTCTTGCTGCCTTTCTACGAATTCTCTTATCTCCTCGCGTTTCCCAGCGCCGATATAGGCCGCCGAGTCAAAAGAGGCACGCTTCTGCGTAAATTGACCAACTACCTCCAAGCCCAAGGTCTTTGCCAGCTCAGCCAATTCGACCAAGGACGAGTTAAATTCAGTATCGCTAACACCGTCTAAGTGCACAGCGACGATTAGCGCACGCGGAAGACGTGGTTTTTCGGGGTTTAACATGGAGTAATTTCTCTAAAGATTGGAGCGCGAAGGCTTACAAATAACGTCACGATATGAAGTGTACGCGAACCTTAGACGAATAACTCTAGGTTTGACGCGACTTTGTCTTCTTCATCCTATACCCTATGCGCCAATGTCGATACTGCCTGAAGTGCGGCCTCATTAACCTATATCCTTAGCCTATTTTTCAGGTGAAACAGGGGGATTTATGATCAATCACTTTCGTGTCTTGGGCGTCAAAGAAACCGCCTCGGAACTAGAGATTAAAAAAGCCTACCGGCGACTCTCCAACCAATATCATCCTGACAAATTGCTCACGCACACCGATGATGAAAAACGTCATGCCGGTGTGCAGCTCCAGCGCGTACAAGAGGCCTACGATATTTTGAGCGACCCCAAAAAGCGCGCCGCCTTTATCAAAGACTTCAAGAACGTCATAGTTCCAGACCCAACAGCTGCCATGCGCGAGCTGTGGGATCAATATTATCCAACACACTAGATGGTTTAACGAATCGCCCCTATGAATATAGCTTTTGATCTAGCACGCCTGCAGCAATTAAAATCCGACGCACATGAAAACATCGAATCTTATAGCGACCCAAAGCAACCTAAAGCGCTAAGCAATTACACGGCGCAAATGAAAAAAATTCTGCAGGCCGACCCCGGCATGCTGCAATCATTGCCCGAGTATTTACCGGTTGCTCTGTTTGGCCGGATTAAATTTAGCGATGAAGCCAGAAAACAATGGTCGCTCTGGCTAAAAACCAATGCCATGCCGTCATGGGATGAGTTCAAAGTATCCGTGGCATTTAATAACGATGACTTGGGTCTTGTTAAAGCAGTACGTGCGTTTGACCAAGAGCTTTTAATTGAAGCCTGTGCTGTTTTATATTTATTGATGCACGACAATGCCAAGCCGGGCAAAGCCAAACCAGCTGATGATCAATATAACGAAGAAGACGATGACAGCGACCGTAATTACGCCCATGACGATTACGAAGGTCGTGGCGAAGAAGACGGCAACGCGAATGATGATGAATACGACGAAATTTCTTTTAACTAAGATGATATTTTTTTACTGACAAGAAACTATCTTTAACGGAAAAGGTTGCACATGAATAGCCTAATTGAAATAGCCGCCACTGAAATTAAACAGCTTGCAACAGTAGAGCCAAAACAAGCCAGCAAAAAATTTGAGCTAATGGCCAGCACCATGTCAGACGCCCAGCTGATAGAAGTGATTGAAGCTATTGATATTGTCACCCTGACGCAAATAAACAGTCAGCACGATCTGTCCTTTCCGTCGATTATTGCCGAACTCATGACGCCTGAAAAAATTCGCGACATAGTCTGCCAGCAACCGCTCTACTGGGAAGAAAAAATAAAAACCAATGCAGATGAATTAAAGCAGCACACCTTTGAATTTTTAACCTACTTAATTCGCAGCCAAGACAGCGATGAAAAAAGAGCAGAAATTTTACAATGCGTTGCCGAAGATAGCGCAGGTTTATTTTATTTATCGATCCCCTTTATCGAACTCTATCGCGGCGAAAAAGTCGTCGACGAAGATTACGACATGTACCACCGAGAAACATCAAGCCTACATGAAGAAGAGTTAGATTTAGAAGAGGCACAAACCTATGTCGAGCGCAATGCAAGCGAAGACCAGCACAGTCTTGGCTATGATGATCCGCGCAGTTTGTTGGCGTTAATTCGACATTTAACCCCGGAAGTAGAAAATGACATTAAGAACCTAATTCGCAATGAAAGCTCAGGCTGGGAATTGATTATTAATAAATTTGCTGCCGAGCTGGTAATGCAAGCAAAAGACAAAAATACCGCTACGGATGAATACGCCGAAGTAGACGATATGTTTAGCTTTCTAGATTAAGACGTACCATATAAAGAGTCTTACTATAAAGGCTCTTTATATAAAGGCTCTTTATATTAAGACTCTCCAGATTAAACAGCAGGCTTGCCATGCAATTAGCATTACGAAGTTCACCCCAAGGCCCATTTTTAACACAGGTAATCTCCTATGGCTTGGAACAAAAACGCTTAAACGCAGAACACCTTGAGCAAATAAAAAGCAAAGCGGTTTTGATGAGCTTAAAATTTGCCGACAAATTTTATAATAAATATAAAATGGATTTGTTGGAGCAAGCGGCACAAGACATTATCGGTGTGGCCAGCTTAGGTTTGGCAGAGCTTTCCAAGCAGGATATTGAAACCGCACTCAAGGTGCTCACCAGCCCAGAAGGTATCGTAAAACCCTTTCAAAAAGGCTGGAGCATGCTCACCCAAGTTAGCCTCATCAACGCTAACAATAAATCTCTCTACGGTGATGTAGACGCACACCTGCTTGCCAATATCGCAAGCGCGCCCTATGAGGATCAATGGCTGGGCCTGCGTCACTATGAGCAGGCGCTGCAGCGTTGGCAACAAGACCAAGCGATCACCACACTGAAAGAAACCTTCTTCTACCCCAGCGCGCTAGATGACTCAGATTTCTTTAACCTTGAAGGTATGCTCGCCGAAGCGCTGATCTACCGAGTTTGTTGCAATGGCGCGAAAGTAAAACAAGACTTAAAGCACCGGCTAAAAAACCTAGAGCTGCAAGACAATTGGCTGCATGAAGAATTTTTAAACACACAATTGCAGACCGCCTTGGACCTCTTACCTAAGGAGCTAGCCGCCACTATTCGCGCAGATCTCGGCAAGAACTTCATTCAGCAGATAATCGATACCTTGAAGTTCGCTAAGCGCTACCAAAAACTCTTAGCTGAAAATGCCACCCCCGAAAAACGCGATACCTTTGAATACAAACACAGCATGCTGCACCCATTATTAGGCTGGCCGCAGTATCTTGAAATTTAATTCGATAAAAATTAATTCCACTTTAGCAGCGGGCCATTACATGAGCGATGACATCAATTTTAAAAACAACCCGCTACACGGGTTGAGCTTAGTAAAATTATTAAACGAAATAGTCGATCACTATGGCTTTGAAATTCTCTACGCCTACCTCAATATCAATTGCTTTAAAGCCAACCCCAGCATTGAATCCAGCGTGAAATTTTTAAAGAAAACTGACTGGGCGCGCGAAAAGGTAGAGGGCTTTTATTTGTATCAGTATAAAAACCTGCCCAAAGCATCCGCGCAAGAATTTGAGCACCCACCTAGAGATCGCGTGGTGCCTGATGAGGATAAGCCGGGTGAGCCAGCCGAATTAGACTTGACCGATGCAGCACGACTGCAAGAAAAGCGCGTCAAAAAAGCGGCTAATTTCGGCAGCGGCAGAAGATGCTAAAACGCGGTTAAGACTAGACTGCTGCTAAGACTAAAACTCGGCTAAAATTGC
The DNA here is from genome assembly GCF_057815475.1 of Cellvibrio sp. 25HG11W-0. Taxonomy (NCBI): domain Bacteria; kingdom Pseudomonadati; phylum Pseudomonadota; class Gammaproteobacteria; order Cellvibrionales; family Cellvibrionaceae; genus Cellvibrio; species Cellvibrio sp. 25HG11W-0. The sequence continues at coordinate 4,052,400 of NZ_CM174230.1, read as the reverse complement.
TTCGTTGTAATCAGCCACTAGCAAAGTCACCTGAAATTTCTCCGCTAAGCGATTAAGTTCCTGCTGCTTAATCGCCAAGTCATCCAGCGTGAGCGTATTGTCGTCTAGCTGCCACAACAAACGCGAACCCGCATAAGCGTATTGCATCGCCAGTAGCGCATTGCTATTGCCCTCAAGTGCAGCGGCTTCCAGTCTCGGCATTTTCCGGGTTATTTTATTCAACGCCTGCTTCAAGTCCCAGACGTAAGTAACCTCACGCATAAAATCATGCCGACGATATTTATTGAGCAGCCAAATAATCATGGCGGCGCTAACTACCACGCCCAATAAATTCCAATGAAAATGACTGCCACTTTCATCGGGGAAAATAGCTATTAGCGTTTGCGCTAAAGCCAAGCTGCCCACAGCTAAACCAAGGGCACAGCCAACAAATACTATTTTTAGGTGTTTGTTATAGCGCGCCTTATCAATTTCAATGAGCTGCATAAAATACCGAGTAAATAATTAAATACATAACACTGCGCGAACCTCTACTTAGCCGAACCGCGTGGTTAAAAATTGAATAATGTCGTTAGACTCATAAAGCCACTTAGCCTCACCGCCCTCCTCAATACGCAAGCAAGGCACCATAACACGGCCACCCTGCGCGATTAATTCATCACGATACGCTGTATTCTTAATATCTCTAATCTCAATATTAATATTTAACCGATGTATCGCACGGCGAGTCTTTACACAGAAAGGACAAGCATAGCGCTGATACAGCGCCAAACCCGCTGTTTTAGCCTGTGCATCCGCTTGTTCAGCCGCAGCACGTTTGATTGGCTTAGGGTTGGTAAGCCAGCTGATGAACACAATAACCATGCCCAACCCGTTTCTTAACGCCTTAACGACCATATGAATAACTACCTGCTGAAATTAGGAATAAAAGTGTAAGTAAGAAGTCGCTGGAGTCTATAGTTAAGTGGGGGTTTTGTAAAACTCATCAAAAAAAACGTACTGAATAATGGGAGGTAAAATTTATAATGCGCTGATCAAATTGCGAAGACATATTGATGTTTATTTTAAAATCGGCCAAGAACGGGTGTTAATTAGTCTTATATCGATAGCAGTTATTATTAAAGTTGGTCGTCATTTCGCCCGCTGGCGAGTCACTTTTCTTTCGGCAACGCAGGGGCAGTTGCCGAGAGAAAGGTAAGGCCTGCTGCAGGCATGGGTGGTTAATGGGGATTAAAAATTCAAACGCGACAGCTAACTTTCATCATAAAATATTGCAATAAAAATTTTCCATAAATCGGTCTGACCCCCCATGCTTTCTTGATTAAACTCTAACTCGCCAAAACTGTGTATCACCATATGAGCAAATATTTTTTATAGCCGTCCATTAACCACCTTCATAATAACCCCTCTGTCATTAAATTAAGATTCATAGTTTTTCTGCTTGAACAACGGTAACTACTTGTAGGTACTTAATGGCACCGCCCGGCAAAGGCCAATCAATTTTTCCGCCCACTCTCAAACCAATAAGTGCACATCCAATAGGGGAGAGGATGGAAATCTTCATTTCGTCAATGTTTGCCTCCTGTGGATACACTAGACTAACAGTAGATTTTTCATCTGAACTCAAATCTAAAAATGTAACGCACGAATTCATTGCAACAACATCCGCAGGGAAATTTACATAACTCACAACGTCTGCGCGACCCAGTTCATCTTCAAGCAGCTCTGCTGTTGCAGTTTTATACTTTTCCGTTAATGGAAGTAATCGTTGATAGTCGTGATCGGAAATAATAAGCGCACTGCATTCTGCAATAGCCATTTTTTGCTTCACCTAAAATATAGATAAAAGAAGGCCACTAGCTGCCTTAAGAAGGCAACAAAATATAAGTGGAATTAATTGAATTGTCAGGGCGGGCGATTAAGTAATAATAAAAACTTAATCGCCTAAAATATGAAAGGCGCGAGCAGCGTTATTTCGCTGCACCACGTCTGTTGTGATGTAAAAAAAGAAAGGAAATTTATTCATAACTGAAACAATACACTTTATTACTTAGGGAGGCAAGTCAGATTGGTGGTGGCAATCTGCGTACGTAATCTCCATATAAGATGACGTAATTATTTAAGTTACGAGTAAGGTATCGTTTAATATTTTACTAATTGATTTTTTGTATTAAATACGAAAGTAGAAAGCTATCTATATAAGGTACGTTTTGGGCACCTAGCTGTCTTTCAGTGTCCTATTTCGGCTGTGGGGTGGATGTTCATTTAATATTACTCTGACCCTAGATTTGTTGCTCAGGTGAAGGGAATGGCTATATGCTGGCTCTCATTAATAGCAGGTGACAGCTACGATATCTTTCAGGGGCGTGGATGTATATTTTTTCTGCATCCCTTGAATCATCAAAAGCCCGACCCATATCATACTCACTTCAAGCTTCGGCGGCACATATGCCTTTTCACTCTCCCATGCCATCGCATACCTTTAATAGGCTCTTTTGGGGCGGGTGTTTAGCTGTCGGATTTTTGTGGCTATTGGCTTTGGGTAGCCTTGGCGATCAAATCAAACATGTTGGCAGCGATACCGGGCGTAGCGGTGTTAAGGTTGCAGTGGATATGCCGCTGCTCGCTAACGGCGAAACAACGCTCGCACTAAAACGCTTATTTAAACGCACTCATAATCAATCATCGCCTGAACCCGCCAATCACATTTGGCTGTTAACCGCCAGCGAGCATATTATCGCGCTGCCCTTTACGATTAAATTTCAATACCCTACTGTTCAATCTTTCCATTTCCGCCTGCGGCAATTGCTGGCACTCAATTCTCCGCGCGCACCGCCACTCGTTTAATCACTCCCGTTTTAAAAACAATTTAATTTTTTTGCTTTCCTTTTTTACTCGTTCATACGAGTGAAGGGAGAAGGCATGGTGGAGTATTAGCGATGAAAACATTTTTTTCGCGGGCGATTGTTTATGGCCTGATTATTTTATTTGGGCTGCTCTGTGCTTTGCCCAATGTATTGTCGGATTCTGCATTAGAAAAATTACCCAGTTGGTACACGCAAAACCAATTAACGCTCGGGTTGGATTTACGCGGTGGCTCGCATTTGTTATTGGAAGTGGATACCAGTGAATTAACTGCCAATAAAAACCCAGCGCTGCACGAGCAAATCGTGCGCGATGCGGTGGAGCAGAGTTTGGAAGTGGTGCGCCGCCGCTTGGATGAAACCGGTATGGTAGAGCCGATGATTACGCGCCAGGGCAGCGACAGCATTTTAGTGCAGCTGCCCGGCGTGAGTGACCCGCAGCATATTCGCGAGCTGTTGGGCACCACGGCACGTATGACGTTTCATTGGGTAGCGAATGAAAAATCCGCCTTGCTCGGAAAAATTATTTCGGTGCAAGGCGATTCGCCCAGTGAACGCTATCAATTGGAAGAGCGAATCGCATTGGAGGGAAAACACATCAGCGATGCGCGTTTAGCGTTTAATCAGGAAACCGGCGAACCGGTGGTTAATTTTAAATTAGATACCGAAGGCGCGCGCCGTTTTGGCGATATGACCAAGCGCAATGTTGGCCGCGCACTCGCGATTGTATTGGATGATCGTGTAGTGACCGCGCCCGTAATTCGCAGTGCAATCCAAGGTGGCAGCGGTGAAATTAGCGGTTCGTTTACCAGCGCCAGCGCAAATGATTTGGCTTTATTGTTGCGCGCCGGTGCCTTGCCTGCACCCTTAAACGTGATTGAAGAGCGAACGGTAGGGCCAGATCTGGGTAGCGATGCGATTGCAATGGGGATTAGCACCGGTATTGTCGGCGCCTTATTAGTACTGGCGTTTATGGTGGGAATTTATGGCCGCTGGGGTTTAATCGCCTGCACTGGTTTGGCGATTAATATAGGTTTGAGTTTTGGTGTGTTGAGTTTGTTGGGTGCAACCCTCACGCTGCCGGGTATTGCTGGTTTTATTTTAAGTATCGGCATGGCGGTAGATGCGAATATTTTAATTAATGAACGTATCCGCGAGGAAACGCGGCGCGGTGAAAACGCAAAAGCCGCACTGCGCGCCGGATTTCAGCGCGCCTACAGCACTATTCTCGATTCCAATATCACCTCGCTAATCGCCATCAGCTTATTGTTTTTATTTGGCAGCGGCCCGGTACGCGGTTTTGCGGTGACTATGGCGGTGGGTTTATTAATCTCTATGTTTACCGCGATTTCATTTACCCGCTTGGTTATGGACTGGCGTGTCGAGAAATTGGGCAAACAACCGCTCAATATTTCCGGTATTAAATTGTTGGATCGCATCAGTGAAAATACCATTCCGTTTTTGCGCGCGCGCTTTTTTGGTTTGATCGCATCTGCTGTATTGTCGCTCGCTTCGGTATTTTTATTTTTCAGTCCGGGATTGGATTACGGTGTCGATTTCAGCGGCGGTACGGTGATTGAGGTCACCGCCCCCGCGACTAATATCGCGCAGTTGCGCAACGTATTTACCGCGCAAGATACTGTGCCTATGGCGATTCAGGAATTTGGGGCAGAGGGGCATTACTTAATGCGCATGCCGATGCAGTCAGCGGAAGATGTCGCCAATGGTGCAAGTATACAAGCCGTTAAATCTGCTGTTCTGGCCATCTCGCCCGATGCAGAATTTCCACGGGTAGAGATGGTTGGGCCAAGAGTGAGCGGTGATTTTGGCGATGCCACCATCCTTGCAATTATTTTGGCAGGCTTGGGCATGTTGGGTTATTTGTGGCTTCGTTTTGAATCGCATTTTGCGCTGGCCGCGACCATTACCCTCGCGCTGGATTTAACCAAAACCATCGGCTTTTTTGCGCTCGCCGGCGTGGAATTTAATCTTACCGCCGTAGCCGCATTGCTCGCGTTAATTGGTTATTCGGTGAATGACAAAGTCGTGGTGTTTGATCGCATCCGCGAAAATTTGCGCCTATCACCCGACAAACCCTTCGTGCAATTACTCAATGAAAGCATCACCTCCACCTTAACGCGCACGGTGTTTACTTCCGTCACAACATTCCTCGCCCTCTTACCCATGGCAATTGCAGGCGGCAGCGCCGTTTCCAGTTTTTCACTGCCCATGTTATTTGGAATAATCATTGGTACCAGTTCATCGATATTGATTGCAGCACCGATTGTTTTGTTGCTAGGCGAGCGGAGGTTACGTAAAGGAAAAACACAATTGCATGCAAGTGCAGATGTTACGCAGCGTGAAATAGATTTGTTGCCGTAGAGTTTTTTAGTAGTTATCACTCAGTGAGTGATAACTACATTTTCGATGTGCTACTGGGTAATATTCAAATGGTGGTGAACGGCATGACAGACATTGCGGTCGTGGGGCGCGTTTCGAGAAGCAAACCGCTGAACTTCTCAGTTCCGCCAATGCTGTTGAAAAACTCACTATTTTTCGAGCCAATTGAGACCTTTTTATCTTAATTGCCTTACTTTTTTCTGCCTAAGATGAGGTTTCTATCTAATACGGCCTGAAAGTTAATGATGCGGTGGTAGCTTTTTTACCGCCGCGCTCTTTTATACTAAACGAAAATTTCTAACGCCATGCATTTGGCGCAGACTTTAAATATTCGATTAGCAGTTGTGTTAGCTTTTCATCATCTTGCGTGGAGGGGTGCCAGTGGCAGCCTGAGTAATTCAAGCCCGTAAAAATAATCTTACCTAGCTTGATGGTTTTATCTGTTTTCACGTTTTCGACTACACGTTCTACTTGCGCGGCAATTTCACCTTCCGTTTGATCTGATGCCATTAAAATAAACTGTGTTTTGGGGTTTTTACGGTGTAGTGACCTTACAAAGTCTGCGTAGGTCTTGACGTAATCATTATGCAAATCTTCGCGTGTTTTCCAGCGGTCATCGGCATTGAGCGGTGTGGAGAAATCGTTGGTGCCCAAGCCTATAACGATAACCTGAGGTTGCCATTTCGCGCTGTTAGCGGAAGTACTTTTATCATAGCGATGCGTGTTTTGATTTAAGGTATATGGGTAGAGCGAGAGTAGACTTTTATCCGGCGAGCCGCCGTTGTAATTGCGCACTATACCAAAGCCAGATGAGGCATTGATTTGATAATCTGCATTGAGCGCCTTGGCGGTTAGGGGGCCAAATGCGAGCTGGGTATTGGTGGTTTGAAAGAGTTCTTCGTTGTTGCATTCCCGTGAGCTTGAGGTGTTGCCATAGCCTACGGTAAAGGAGTCGCCAATAAATTCTATTTGACGTTTACGTTTGGCGATGGTCAATGCCTTGCCTGTCGTGTAGAAACCGTTAAAGCGACCGGTGCTCCCTTGGGTTTCTGTGAGTTTTTCGAGACGAACCTTGTGCGCGCCGGGGGTTAAATTATTAACGGGGTAGGTCGTTTTCCCTGGCTTTTTTATAATGATGGGTTCAGCGTTGTCCACCAACAGGCGGAAATTATTTTGGTCGTCATCAAATTCTAGGTTGAGTGAGTCGCCGTTAAAGGCTGCTTCAAAATAGATGCCGGGCCAAGAGTAGCGATAGGCTGGGTCTTTATTGGCTTGTGTTTCAATTAATACACGCCCCCCCACGTGGGCGGGGAGTTGATGCAGCGCTTCGCTTTTTGCCCATAAATAAGGCGCAAGAGCCAGACCAATAAGGCTGGCGTAAAGGGTAGTTTTTTTCATGGCTGATGTGCTCACTGATTAAAAGTATTGTTATTTGGTGCGACGCGACCGAGGCAAAGCCACTGCCGCGAGTAAAATTAACATTAGCCAATTTATGCCGCCGCCGCCAGAGCTGTTTTTGGCTGGCGTGTTTGCAGCTGCAGAGCTTGTGGCTTTTGAACTGGGGGTGATTGAGCTTGCGCTGCTTATTGTTGTGCTACTTGCCGCTACAGACGCTGCAGCACTTGATATTGTGTTTAGGCTGCTATTAATGTCACTGGTGTAACTTATTTTTTCCAACATGACCGTTGCATAACGATAGCCAAATTCGCGATAGGAAGCCGAGGTGAAGTGTGCTTCATCTGCTCCTGGTAAGCCCGCCGCTGAAATAACAAAGGTGTTACTGAGTTCGGTGAGCAATTTATTGATTTGTACATTGTGCAAACTGCAGCAGGATTGATAATCCGCGTAGAGGGTTTCTCCTGCTAAAAAGGGCACATCGCCAATATTTAAGTCGGCGCGCAAGTGGGTGACGATTTCTTTTACTTTGAATTTCCACTGGGGGTCGCCGTTATTGGTTTCGCCCTGATGAAAAATAATGCCTTTAATGACGCCCGCGCTTTGCGCTTTTTTCGCCATATCCAACAACCATTCATAGCCGCCATTAAATTGAGGTGGAAAGTCTGTATTGTTGCGCCCAAGCGGCGCGCTTTTTTGGTAGAACTCAATCGCAATGCCTGAAATAGCTGCGGGTACCAAGCCTATGGTGACACTGGTGGGCATTGCGTCAGCCATGGTTTTGCCAAAGTAATCGCCTGGGCCTAGGCCGCTCCAGCAGCGGTTGAGCGGGGGCGATGCAAGATACCAGTTGCCATAGGTTCGGCTTAAGTTACTGCAGTTTAAATCTGACATTACCTTAACGCGGGGATTGGTGACGCGATCCTGCGTTTCAATTTTGCCAGCGCCTTCCATATTAGATTGACCAAACATGAGGTAGATATGGAAGTTGGGATCTGGTTCGGCGCTGGCTGAGGTAGCTAGGAGGCTGAAACCAAATGCCATACAAAGACTGAGCGCGCGGGTCTTAATGCTAGGGTGTTGGTGCAATTTTTGTAGTAATGAAGAAATCATAATGCCTCTTATTTTTTTAGTATTTTTGTTGGTGTTTTTATGGGTGTTTGTGTACGCATTCTGGTGATTATTGTTATCGCTATAGATGCAAACTAAGCATGAGTCTGCGGTGGGTGAAGTGGTAAATGGCCGCATTACGCGAGAGTGGTTTTAAGCGCAAGCGCAGAATGTAAGCGGTTACATTTTTTGTGTTGAATGCCAAACTACTATAGCACTGGCATTTTGCAAAGCTTAATCAGGGCGATGGGGGTTAAAGAAATGTTAATAAGGCGAGGGAGGGCCGGTAAAAAAACAGCCACCTAAGCAGTGCTTGGGTAGCTGTGTTAAGTGTTTTCTTGAGCTGCGTTTAGCGTTGTTGGGCGTAACACGCGAGTGCGCTTTATTAGCTCGTCAGCCTAGGCTTTTAATAGGCTTAGTGCATATCCGCAATGATTTTTTGCAGGCCTTTGAGTGAGGCTTCAACGCTTTGCATGGGCGTCATACCCTCTGGGTAAGACTCTTGCTCCACCACCAACCAAAGTGTGCCACCGTAGGTTTTGTTGGCGGTTATCAGTGCTTTCCAGTCTGTGGTGTCTTTGCCGATGATAGGGTCTTCGGTGTTGCCTTCTTTCGGTGCCGAGGCCTTGTAATGGGTGGTGATGGTGCGGCCTGGGTAGGCTTTGATAACGTCGACAGGGTCTTTGCCTGCTACTTCAGTCCAGCCTACGTCTTGCTGCAAAATTACATCGCTGCTGGTGTTGGTGCCTATCACATCCCAAGGGGTTTTGCCTTTTTCGCCGAGCATTTCAGGCTCGTGATTGTGATAGCCGGTGTGCATGCCCAAAGGGGCGAGTTTCGCTTGCAGCGCGGCGAGATCAGCGGCGACTGCTTTGGCTCCCTCGACGGTAAATGCGCGTTGATCCATGGGGATAATTAAATAATTGCAACCAATTGCTTTGTAAAAGTTAACGGTCGCATCAAAATTTTCGGGGGTGAATTTATCAAAGTGAACATGAGCGCCGGAGGCTTTAAGCCCTGTCTTATCAAGAAATGCTTTCAAGCCTTTTGGGTCTTTTTCATATTTCCCAAAACTGCCCGCAAATTCTACGCCCTGAAAACCCATGGCGGCTAATTGGGTGAGGGTGCCTTCAAAGTCGGCGTTGACAGCATCTTTAATCGACCAGAGTTGCACGCTTAGCTCGGGGGATGTGAGCGCGGGCGCGGCGGGTGCAGCTTTGGTGTCGGCGGCAAAGCTGGCGGCGCTGGCACTGGTAATTAATGCCATAGAAATGACCTGTAGGGTTTTGGTTAAAGGTTTGGTAGAAAATTTCATAGTGAATTCCTAGTCGTTAATTTTTATCGTTGATATTTTTTGCGAGTTTTAAAATTATACCTTGCCTGACTTTACTAATTGAGCAGCATAGTCAGCGGCGCGCGCGGTAATTGCCATGTAAGTTAGCGACGGATTTTGCCAGGCGGCGGAGGTCATGCAGGCGCCGTCGGTGACAAATAAGTTGGGGATGTCGTGGGTTTGATTATAGCCATTGAGCACCGAGGTTTTGGGGTCGCGGCCCATGCGCGCTGTGCCCATTTCATGAATTGATAAACCCGGGTTCCAGCCATCGTAGGCGGCAATTTTCTTGACCACATCTTTTACGCCTACGGCCTCTAAAATTTCCGCCGCTGTGTCGGCCATGTCCTGAAACATTTTGTGGTCGTTGTCTGAATAGCTGCATTCAATGTGCAACTGCGGCATGCCCCATTTATCTTTTAAGGTTGGGTGCAGTGAAACTTTGTTGTCAAAACTGGGCAGCATTTCGCCCGAACCGTGCAGTCCAAAGGTCCAGCTGCCCGCCTGTTTTATAGAGTTTTTAAACTCGGCACCCAGGCCGTCGCGCGCGCCAAAGCTCTGCCAGCTGTCGCGCTCGGCGCCGCCCGCAAAGGCGTAGCCGCGCAAAAACTTGTCATATTTTTTAATGACATTGCGAAAGCGCGGCATATAAATGCCAGTGGGGCGACGGCCCGAGTAGTAGTCATCGGCAAAGCCTTCAACGCGCCCGCTGGCACCGGCGCCGTAGAGGTGATCCATTAAATAGTGGCCCAATACCCCCGAGGAGTTGGCTATGCCATTAGGAAAGGTTTCGCTCACGGAGTTGAGCATAATTTGCGTGGTGCCCAGGGTGGAGGCGCAGAGGAAAATAACCTTGGCGTAATACTCGCGGGTTTCCATTGTCTCGGCATCAATCACGCGCACGCCGGTGGCGCGATTGGTTTTTTCGTCGTAAATCACGCTGTGCACAATGCTGTTGGTGGCAATGCTTAGGTTGTTGGTGGCGAGCGCCGCGGGTAGCGTGGAACTTTGGGTGGAAAAGTAGGCGCCAAAGGAGCAGCCTTTTTGGCATTCGTTACGCGCCTGGCATTGAATGCGCCCCTGCGCGGTGTGCTGGGGCGCGGGCACTGAGAGATGTGCGCAGCGACCCATAATTAATTTGCGGTCGCTGAACTTTTTTTCGATGCGCTTTTTCATTTCTTTTTCCACCGCGTTCATTTCAAACGGCGGTAAAAATTTGCTGTCGGGCAGCACTGGAATATTTTCTACCGAGCCGCTAATACCCGCGTGCAATTCCACATAGTCGTACCAGCTCTCTAAATCCTTGTAGCGAATGGGCCAGTCTACGCCCTGGCCGTCTTTGGCGTTGGCGTTAAAATCTAAATCGCTCCAGCGATAGGACTGGCGATGCCAGAGCAGCGACTTACCGCCCAGCTGATTGCCGCGAATCCAGTCGAAGGGTTTATCTTTTGGGGTGCTGTAGGGATAGTCTTTGTCATTCATAAAAAAATGTTTAGTCGCATCATTAAATGCGTAACATTTTTTTTGCACACTAAATTCTTCGTCGCCGAGTTTGTTTTCTACCTTGCCGCGAAAGGGCATCTCCCAGGCTTTAACACCCTCGCCAATATAATCTTTGCGATGCTCCACCGGGCGGCCGCGTTCGACCATTAAGGTTTTCAAACCTTTTTCGGTAAGTTCTTTGGCGGCCCAGCCGCCGGTAATGCCCGAGCCTACGACTATGGCATCAAACACTTCTTGGGTTTTAATAATGTAAATATTCTTTTCCATAATTGGCACCAGAGTATTTTATGGTTTTCAAAAAACGGGGCGGTTAAGTCTTCGCGCTATTTTTTGGCTGGTTTAAGGCGTTTGTTTGGGCTGTTTTTGTCGGCGTAGCTTAGGGCAGTGGAATTAGGCTCCAGGCCTTACCGACTTTGCTAAATTTCACCTCGCCCTTAAAGCCACCGGGCACTGCGTCATAGCGCAGCTCTTGGGTGGCGCCCACTTCTGAGGTGTAGTAACCGAGCAGCACTAGCCCTTTAAGGTATTTAAAATCGCTGCGGTCTTGGGCGTTAAATTCCTTCTGGGCCAATTCCATGTGGGTTAGTAGCGCCAGCTGCTGCACTTGGCTCAGCGCCAAAAATGGCTGTTGATGGCGGCTTTGGGCCGCGCTTGCCGCGCGCGCCAAACTGCGCTGCAATTGCTTCTGCTCGGCGGGCGTAGCGCAACTGCTGGCAAAGTGATTGATAAAGTCATGCACCCCTGCGGCTATAGCGCCGGGGGTATCGGTAGTGGGAATAATTAACTCGCCAATAGTGCGCACCAACGTTAACTCGGCATCACTCAGCAGGGTTTTGCTGCTGCGGCTCATATCGCGCGGCAACCCCAGCGCGGCCAGCGCCTGCAAACTGCTGCTGGCAAGCCCCAGCCCACAGGCCAGCGCCAGGGTCTTAATAGCTTGGCGGCGGCTAAGGGTTATGTCGCTGGGGTAAAGGTCGGCAGCGCTGGAGCTTAGATTAAGCGCGCTGGAGTCTGTGCCAAAGGGGCGTAGGTTACTCATATGAAACCTCGGTAATTATTTTGGGTAGTGTTAATGCCACAAAAATCTGCTGTAAGTATCTCAGTGTAGTTTTTCATTGGGTTAAGTGGGGTCAATATTTGTAAATATGTAATCGGTTTCATTTTGGGTGGTTTGGAATGTTTTTTTGCGCGGGGGTAATGAGGGGAGGGGGGGCCGTGACGGTCAGGTTATTCTTTGAAACGTGTTGGCTTTGGTCTATATCAACCGCTTAATTATGGCTCTCAGGTATTGTGGCTATTGTTGTTTGCCCTAGTGTTGTTGCGTTAGCAGCAGGTTGTGTTGGCTTAGTCTTTATCGTAAAAAAGCACCCAACAACAGTTAGGTGCTATTTCGTGCGAATGTGTTATTCCGCTAGGCGTAGCTCGTAAACCCAAATGGGGGAGGGGGCGCCGTTTAGGACATCGGTAGTTTTGAATTGCCAGACTAGCGATGCGATCCCCTCTTCTAAGCGTCCAAGATCCCAATTTACTGTTCCGCCATCATTCAGCGCTTGGGTTCCTTTGGGGCCCTGCACCTGCGGCAAGGCTATTTGCTTCCAGTCGGTGAAGTTGGTGGCGCGTGTAGCGTAGGAAATAGTTGAGCTGCCCAGTGAGTAGGCTATGTCGCCCACGAAGCTGATGTTGCCACCGGTGCTGGCATTGCTTGCGCTTAAGCGACTCCAGCTGCCGTTGGGTGTGCCCAGGTAGTGGTTCATTACCTCTTGGCCGTTGGGTGCGTTTAGGTGGCGCATCATGACATGCACATTGCCAGTTTTTGGGTCTATCGCGGAGTTGTTGCTGGTGTTGCTCGGGCCTACATTTTGTGGCACATCCACAACTGGGCGGCCAATATTATCAACCGACAAAAGTTTGTTGCTGTTTAAGTCTGTCACCAAATCGCCCGCTTGGTTGTACCAGGCTACCCCTTCGTCGGGGCTGCGGGCGAAATAGATGCCGTGGCCGCACTTGCGATGGTCGGTCGATTGGTTGAGGCAGCGCGCGGTTTCTTCGCGCCAGATCCAGGTGATTTTTAAATCGCCATTGGGCGCAATAATTGACCCTGCGGCGGCGTAGGGGCCACGTGTACCATAGCTGCCGTTGTAGGTGCCGGTGGGCGAGGAGAATTTTCTGGTGAACAGCCATTTGTGGCTGTCTGCATCATATTTTCCAATAATCATAGCGCCGTTATTGGCGCCGCCGCCGCGGTAATAGAGCACCAAGTTGCCGCGGGTGGTGGCGTAAAAAGCCGGGTAGGTTACCGAGGTTAGGTTGTCGCTAAAGGTGCTGGCGGGCAGCCCGGCATTGGCGTTGTAGGTAAATACTGAATCGTTCCAGACGGTAGTGTCTGGATAGTTGGCCGCACCCACTTTAGTGGCGGCATAGTTAAATGTTTTTGAGTTGTGGTGATCGAAGGTGATGTGGATGACACCATCGCCCGTGGATATGCCAATCTCATTGCGGTTGTGTGCGTCTTCAGAGGTGAGTGTGTAGCCTTTTACTTCGGCGTGCTCCCAGTTGCCGCCCAGTTTGCGGCGCGCCACCATTACTTTTGAGGTTGCTGCATCGCCCTTGCTTCTGTCTTTGCCGGTGTAATAAATCACATATTGGTAGCCTTTATAGGTAATGGCATTTGCGCCAAGTTCATCTTGAAAACGGCGCACACCATTGAGCATGCGGTCGGTACCGTCGGACACATGGGCTTTATCCACTAGCTTCGATGCCGAGAGCACTTCAGCCGTTGCTAAGGGTGTTAAGGCTTTTGGCTCTGGGTCACTTAGGGTTACATTGGCGGGCACCTGGCAGGATTTGCGCGTGCCGGGAATGGGGTCGCCAAATACTGCGTTAGTGCAGGCAGTGGATGCGGTGATGGTTTTAGTTGCCCAAGCGTTTATGGCGCCGTAACGCACAGTTGTTTGACCCTTGAAAGAGCAGGTCTCTTTTTCATCGGCACAATGCTTCCAGGTGATTTGCGCGGGGCTGCTAGAGGCGGGTTTACTGCTCGCTGGTGTTGATGCGGCGGGTTTACTACTGGCGGTTACCGAAGCGGCTGGTTGGCTAGCGCCAGCACAGAGCGCGCCACTAAAGCTAGGTGTTTCTGGGGTCGCTCCGCCTTTGGTGCCTTTCACCCCAAATTCGATAAATTGCCCAGCGGCAATGGTTTTATTCCAGTCTAAATTGGATGCCGAGTAGGGATTGTTGCCGATTAAATTAGTATTCCAGCCATCCACTAGGCGATCTTTATTGTATTGCCAGCTAATGCTCCAGCCGTTGATGTTCGCGCTGCTGTTGTTAGTGATGCGGATAAGTGCGGTAAAACCTGAATTCCATTGATTGCTGACAATGTATTCACACTTAGCGGCTAGCGCATTATTGTTGAGGCAGAAAAAAATTAAACCTACGCAGGTCACTGTTAAAAAATTGCGGTAGGTGTGACAAAAGTGATTTATCGCATTCATGGTTAATTGCCTTTTATAGTTATTAATAGCGAGTAGACGTTTGACTTTTTTCCCCTAAAAAATTATCAAGGTGCAAGCTTAGGGTTGAATTGAATATAGCTCATGGATGCTGATTTTTGTGTCAGCTTTTCTCATGTTTCTATAAGGTGTTTTTTGTAAACGATTGCAAATTGCTGTGTTGTTGGTGAATAGCTCTGCACTCTGTAGAGTATAAAATTGATTTTTGCAGGTGAATCAAAAAAGCAAAATAGAATGCATAAATCCTGCATTATTTTAGCGTTTTCAGGTGCGGTGAAATTAATTTTTTACCGGTAAATTAAACGCGTAGGTGAGCTGATGAGAAATCAATATGGACGCTAGTGTACAAAAGAAGTTTGAAACCTACCCCAGTAGTGCACAAGCCTGCTTTCTTGAGGTTCGCACGGCGATTTTTGCGGTTGCCAAAGCTGAGGGCTTGGGCGTTGTTATGGAAACATTAAAGTGGGGAGAGCCAAGCTACTGCGTGAAAGGGGGCAGTGCGCTCAGGCTTGATTGGAAGCCTAAATTCCCTCAACAATTGTCGCTCTACGTTAATTGTCAAACTTCGTTGGTAGAAACATTTAAAGAAGTATTCGGTGATATTTTTCGGTATCAAGGGCAGCGCGAAATTGTATTTCCACTCGCTGAAGATTTGCCTTTAACTGAGTTGAAAGTCTGTATTTCACTGTCGCTTCGATATCATAAAATTAAAAATCTACGTTTACTTGGTCTATAAAAATTTACTGCTAGGTTTTTCATGCGTGCAGCTAGTCCGTTTATTATAAGGAAATATTATGCAGTCCGAGAAAATCATTGAGTATGTTGTGAATAACCTTGCAGGTGTTATTCCGAAATCCAGTTGGGGGGAAACCTCTTTATTTTACAATCCAGAAAAAGCACTGCCGCATGGGGTGTATTTCTGCACCCTTAAAGAAAAAAATGGAGACAATGACAAGTCGTCTGCGCTGGATAGAGGCGGAGTTTTTAGGCTGAGTATTGGAATTACTAAAAGCAGCTATGAGACGCTATTTGGTACAAAGCCTAAACGGCCCGCTAAGGGTTGCATTATTGATACTGGCCACGACTTTAGCGCCCTCAATGAACTCATGCCGCACCCAATTTACGGCTGGATGAACTGGGTGCAAATCCTCAATCCAGCAGAGGCTAAGTTCTTTGAGATAATCCCGCTTGTCAAAGAGGCCCACGCAAGTGCAGTTTTGAAGTTCAATAAAAAAATCAGACTAATCTAGCGCTAACTAATTAGAGCTTGGTGGTGATTTTTGGCTGTATTTACTTTCAATTAAATAGCGTATTGCTTCGGTGATATGATAAGAGGACTTGCCTTTACTTCCTTTTGGCTCATCTAAAATAGGCTGATTATTTTTGTCAATGTAAAAAAACTCTCCGCCCACTTTATAGTCAATAAAGTTTCCAAAATAAAATTTCTCTAGGGTGGCAAGTTCGCCGCTGTGGCGCTCTGCGTCATAGGATAATGCAATCAGCGCCTCGGAATGTTGCCACCAGGATTTTTTTTCTGATAGAACTGCGTCATCTGTTGGATTAACGTTTTCAAAAAAACCGCCGTTCTTTTTGTCCCATACTGGCTTGGCTAAGGTGATGTCTATGATGTGCTCACCTAGCTGGCGATAGTACTGGCGGTCTTCTTTCGGTAAAAAATTCCACTCGTGTGAACGCAGTAGAAACCAGGCCAGTTGAAAGTTGTGGCCGGGGCTAACACTAAAGCATATCTCATCCTGCTCCTTTTGTTCGCAGGGTTTCCATTGGCGATTAAATTTTGCATTGATCCATCCGTTTTCTTCACTCCATATGTGATGGTGCATAATAATCTGCAGGTTTTCTTGCAAAAACGGTTGATACTTTGCGCGATTCCTAGTGTCGGACAACCAAAGGTTTCCCATGTAAGCCGATATGGGATAGATAAGCGATTGAATTGATTTCTCTGCGGTTTGTTGGCCTGAACTAAGCGAATAATTGTTGTAGAAGCCGCCGTATTGGCGATCATGAAATCGGCGCACAAATGCGTCATGTAAACCGTGAATTGTTTTAAGTAAATTTGCATCGCCGGTATTGCGATACAACTCAGTTAACCCCGTGAGTCCGTAGGCTTGCTGCCATATATCGAGAACGTCATTTGTTTCTGCCACGCCATTGGCTATAGACGGAATAAAATAAGGACCAATGTTGTCGCTGACGACCAGGTTATTTAATAGGTAGTTGGCTGAGTCTTTGGCTTTTTGAATATTTTCCGGAAAATATTTTGCTGAATAAGAAAGGCTATAAATTAACCGGCTCAGGGCGACGGTATGAATACGCGTAGACACTACTGCACCATCATTGGCTATTTCGGAATAATAGGTGTTGAGTTCCTTGTTATAGGCATAGCGGTTAAAAAATTCTAAAGAATTTTTCAATGCGTTTATGCGCAGTCCATCTGTTGATTCGCTGTTTTGGTGGTTGTGCGGTAATGTCGCTGCGAAGCTCTGCTCGGTAAAGGCCAGTACTATAGGCATTAATGATCGAGTAATTACATTTAAAAGTTTGTTCATTTTTTATCGGAATTCATCAGGTTAATGTGGATTTTTGGTGTTATATATTTTTTCGATAGTCAATTGCTACTGAGCAGTTATTTTTTGTATACCACCCTGATGTAGCCAATATTTAACGAGTGCTGCGGGTCAAAATCATTAAAGATCAGTTTAATACTGCTATCTCCTTTAGTTAAATTTAACTGGCCGACATCGTATTCTTTCCAGCTTACAGCAGGAGCTTCATCTGTGTAAGATAGGCGTTTGCCTTCGTCGATTGTGGCAATATATGGCTTGAATTTATTCAGCTTTAATGTGTGCTCGCCAATAGTAAGTGCTACTTGTCCTGCCGCTACATCGGTTGGTGCGAAGTAACCAATATAAAGGTGGTATTTGCCTGTCTGCTTTATGCTAATGGGCCAGAAGGCGACGCTTTTATCGGCGCTAATGGTAGTGATCCAATCGTGTGACCAGCCGTATTTAAATTTGTAATCAATGCCGGTTCCCTGAAGTTCTCCTTCATGCGCCGGAAGAAAAGTTTCGGGAAAGTTTTTATAGCCAATATGAATGGGTAGTGGCCGAAATGCACCATGTTCAGCTATAGTTTTTTCGTACCAATTATCATAAGTGCTCGACAAGTGACGCAAAACATCTTTGTTTTTCTCTGCTAGATTATTTTTCTGACTGGGATCAGATTTAACATCAAACAGATACCAGGAATCGGTTTCGTCTAATACCGCGATCCAATTGCCTTGGCGTACTGCTCCAGGGTTATGTTGCACGGGCTGTTGTTCTGGCCTTGTGGTATTGCGGAAATGATGGGTAAATAACATTCGGTCGGAGAAAGTTTTACCGCTGTTTGCGTCGCCATTTAACAGCGGCAGCAAACTTAAACCGTGAATATTGCTTTTTATCGGAAGTCCAACCAAATCCAAAATGGTGGGCACAACATCGATGTGTTGTGCGATGGTGTCAATTTTTGTGGCTTTGTATTTTTCCGGCCAATAAATTGCGAAGGGCACTCTTACTCCGCCTTCGTCTACTTTTCCTTTCCAGCCTTTCATATGGCCATTAAAGCGATGATGTCCATGCCCAAATGCAGGGCCATTATCAGACAGATAAATAACAATGGTGTTCTTTTCTATGCCGAGGGATTTTATTTTCAGTAGTACACGGCCAACATTGTCATCAAGATTTTCCATCATGCCATAAACAGCAGCCGCATTATTATCTATTCCCTTGGCTTGGTACTTTTCAAATAATATTTTTGGCAGCTCATATGGACTGTGGGGAGTATTAAAAGAAAGATAAGTAAAAAAAGGGGTGTTTTTATTTTTTTCTATAAAGGATAGCGCGGCATCTGTTAAACGATCTGGCAAATAACCGGTGTATTTAATGGCTTTGGCATTGTGCTGAATTTTTCCATCAAAATAGCGGGTGATGTGCCCATCTGCGAAACCGTAAAATTCATCGAAGCCTTGTCCGTTTGGGCTATAAGGGTATTGCAGCCCATTGTGCCACTTACCAAAAATTCCGGTGTTATAACCTTCTGCTTGTAACAGTTCGGCTATTGTATTTTCGGCAATATTTATTTTTTCTCCACCTCGGGTCACACTGAATACACCGGTGGCCAGTGAGTGGCGTCCGGTTAATAAACTTGCTCTTGTTGGTGAGCAAACCGGGCTTACATAAAATCGATCAAACACAACGGATTGGGAGAAGAGACCATCAAGATTTTTAGTATCTACTATTTTGTTGCCGTTGAAACCCAAATCCCCCCAGCCTTGATCGTCCGCCATAATCAATATCACATTGGGCTGAATGGCTTCTTTTGATATTGATTGACTGCTAAATGCAAAGAGCAAAAATGAAAAGAGGATAGGGAAAATGTTCTTCCATTTATTAGTGAAATGAGTCATACGAAGCTCCTAAAAAATCCTATCACACTGTTAACGTGAGAGAGGAAAGGGGGTGAAGCTAAACAGGAAGGCGGCCTTGTGGAGGCGAGTGATTAGATCTGGTGTGCACGAAACATTGCGCATGATGGACTCTGGGGGCGATATATTTTTGGCAATATCTGCGGTGTGCTCACTCATGGTTTTTCACTCTGCATGATGGTTAAGTGTATATGTAATCGGTTACATAAGTAAATATTTTTTATCTTTTATTTTGCTATTAGAAAGGTTTGCACGCTGATTAACGGCTATTTGGTACAAAGCCTAAACGGCCCGCTAAGGGTTGCATTATTGATACTGGCCACGACTTTAGCGCCCTCAATGAACTCATGCCGCACCCAATTTACGGCTGGATGAACTGGGTGCAAATCCTCAATCCAACAGAGGCTAAGTTCTTTGAGATAATCCCGCTTATCAACGAGGCCCACGCAAGTGCTATTTTAAAATTCAATAAAAAAATGAATACTAAAGTTGCGCTGATTCGTTAAGTCTCGTTTTTTTATTTGCTCCATCGCTCCGCTAATTATTACCGCCTCAATCGAGCGCTGCTTGCCAGCGCGCAATTTCACCTAGCACCCAATTGGCATCATCCATGGGAAGGTCGTGCCCCGCTGAAGGGTGCTTTACTAATGGCCAGTTGAATTGTTGGGCGAGGTTTTCGCTTGCATGCACTGACACTAAGCGGTCGCGTTCACTTGCTAATACCAAGCCAGCTACTACGCAGGTGGGCTGTGGCCGAAACGCAGCGGCAGCGCGCAACATAGTCGTTATAGTTTTACGGCTAACAGGGCGCAGTTGTTGTATGGCGAGCCATTGGCGTTGATGCTGTTCATAAGCTTGTACATTATTGCTTACCAATCTTAATACTCTTGTCTCCCTTGTGCGCCAGTCGCCCAACAGTGCTCGTAACATGCTGGGCAGGGCGTTGGGGCGCAGGCGCCACCACCAAGGTTGATTGCCAGCGCTGGAGTTAATAAGCACAACCCCACCAAGTTCTGCAGGAAAGCGCTGCGCCCAATCTAATGCGACCATGCCGCCCATGGAGATTCCTACTAGATAAATTTCACTCGCGGGCGCGATATTCAATTGGCTGCGGGCGTAATCGGTCATGGCGGTGACGGAGTTGAGAGCGGTTTGTTGGTAATTAAGCCCGCAGCCGGGGAAGTCGATGAGGTGGACTTGGCAGGCATCGCCCACAGCCGCGTGCAAATGCGCGGGGAAGTCTAGCCAGTGTGCCGCCTCGCGCGCGAGGCCGCGCAATAAAATAAAGTGCATAATGATTCTCGTATACTGAATTCTTTACATTCGTTGCCGTTTTATTTTTCTTGAATTTTCAGAGTTTTAATTACCTATTAACTAAACCATAAGCTATTCGCCGTTTGCGTGAGTATGCCGGTTTGTTTTTTGTCGGGTAGCCAATGTTGGTGGTTGAGCGTTGCTGCGAGCATAAAATCTAATAACACTAAATGACGGCGCAGTACGCGGGTGTGGCGATGCTGTGTTTGCGGGTTGAATAGTCCCGCAAAATTTAGTAGTTGCCGTGGGCTTTTTTTTACCCACAACCAAGAACCCATCTCCAGTGTCAATGGTAAAAAGTGCGCCTGATTTTGCGCGCGCGATTGATAGTAAAAGTAATCCCACAGATCGCCGTGAGATAAGTAGTGAATAGATTGTGGCTCTATTAAATAGGTGTGATTGGGGTAGGTTCGCTCCCACAGCATTTTCAGCGCGACATATTGCGCGATGTTTGCAATGGGCTTTTTGCGATAGGCGTGGGGAAACCAGAGGCGATCTTGCATGCCGAGCCCCGAGTGCAAATCCACTACGGTAGCGAAGGGACGATTAAAAATATAGCGCTGCAGTACGCGTTCTAAGGCGAGGTTTTCCTCTTCCATCTCACCGCGCTTGCGCCCGCGATACCAGGGCAAAAGTGGTCCAAGTCGATGGCCTCCTCCCAGGAAGGGTACTCGGCCTTCTGCGTCTATTGGCGCGTTGCGATTGAGATCTACGCCATTGCCATTGCTGCGTTGATTTAAGTACATTCCCACGGGGTTCAAAATAGGCATGAGAACTAATTGAATTTGCGCAAGCTGTTGTTGCAACTGCATGTCCCAGCTTAAACGCTCAAGCAGTGTGTGCAGCCAAGCGATTAACACTTGGCTGCCAATGCGTTCTATGCCGTGCATGCCGCCCGTCAATAATAATGTGGGAGCATTCGCCGCGCGGGAACCTAGGCGGAGCGAGTAAAGCGGCAATTCTAGGGTTTGATTGCGGCAATTGTTTGCCTCATCGGCCTCATCGTCTTCCGCTAGGTATTCCAAGGTTTGCTCGACGCGCACCTCAATATGTTGCAGGTGTTGGCGGATGATGCGTTCAAGATCCAGTAATTCCGGGATTTTCTGTTTCAGTAATTTGCGCGCCTCTATCGAGCGCAAACCTAATAAATCAGGAGGAGTTACTACTTCATAGCTTGTCATGTGCGCCGCCGCAAGAGTCCTTGGTGGGCTGAGCATAGCGGCTTTTGTGGAATGAAATATTACGGTTGTGTGAATTCAAATAATATCCAGATGCAGGCGTGTGTCTATGGGCTTATTACTAGGCGGTACAAACATTGCAAGTTATGGGTTATAGACGTTGGTTTTGGTGTGGATGGGTTGGGTGGTTATTGTGTTTATGATTTCTATACTAGAACAATAAGAATTAATGAGAGAGTAGCTATGAAGGCTGTCATTTTAGCGGGGGGGCTCGGTACCCGCATTTCCGAAGAGACTCACCTAAGGCCAAAACCGATGATTGAAATTGGCGGCAAGCCAATTCTATGGCACATCATGAAAATGTATTCTGCCCACGGCATAAATGATTTTATTGTGTGCTGTGGTTACAAGGGCTATGTGATTAAAGAGTATTTTGCGAATTATTTCTTGCATATGTCTGATGTGACCTTTGATATGTCCAGCAATCAAATGCAGGTTCATCATCGCGCCGCAGAACCTTGGCGCGTCACCTTGTTAAATACCGGTGAGCACACATTGACAGGCGGCCGTTTAAAATATGCACAAGAGTTTTTAGCGGGCGAGGATGCTTTCTGTTTTACTTATGGAGATGGTTTGTCGGATGTGAATATTGGTGAGTTGGTGGCGTTTCATCGACAGCATAAAAAAAAGGCAACCGTGACCGCCGTGCAGCCGCCGGGGCGCTATGGCGCACTGACCTGTGATGGCAATCAAGTATTAGGTTTTACCGAAAAACCACCTGGTGATGGCGGCATGATTAATGGCGGGTTTTTTGTGCTTTCGCCGGAGTGTATCGATCTTATTGATGGGGATCAGGTTAGTTGGGAGGAGCAACCTCTCAGAACATTGGCTGAGTCCCAGCAGTTGATGGCGTACCAGCATCATGGCTTTTGGCAGCCAATGGATACGCTGCGCGATAGGAATCATTTGGAATCGCTATGGGCGAGTGGCAAGGCGCCTTGGAAGTCGTGGGAATGATTCTATTTGCTGATATTTTTCGTGGGCGAAAAATTGTGGTCACTGGGCATACTGGGTTTAAAGGCAGTTGGCTCACGCTTTGGTTAAGACAACTCGGCGCGAATGTAACAGGCATAGCATTGCCGCCGGATACACAGCCATCCCATTGGAATTTGCTGAATACCGCGCATGTCAGTCACAACGCAGATATTAATAATCTCCCTCAGATTAAAAAATTAATGCAAGCCGCGCAGCCCGAGCTTGTTATTCACTTGGCCGCACAACCTTTGGTGTGTAGTTCTTACGCGCAGCCTTTGCTCACTTGGCAAACCAATGTGATGGGTACGGCAAATGTGTTGGAGGCGTGTCGTGAGCTGACTTCTCTACGTGGGATTTTAGTCATTACGACCGATAAGGTTTATGAAAACCATGAAGACGGCGTTGCTTTCGTCGAAGCGGATTCATTGGGTGGGTACGATCCCTACAGCGCGTCTAAGGCCGCGTGTGAATTAGTCGTGCAGAGTTATAGACGTAGTTTTTTTGCTCCCAAGGGTGTGCTGGTGGCAACGGCGCGCGCGGGCAATGTTGTCGGCGGTGGCGATTGGGCGAGTGATCGCTTAATTCCTGATATTATTCGAAGTATGCATGAACAAAGCCCTTTAATCATTCGCAACCCTTTCGCGGTACGGCCTTGGCAACATGTGTTGGACTCGTTATCAGGTTACTTATGTTTGGCGCATCGTTTGTTGACGGGTGATAATGATAAAGCCGTGGCGTGGAATTTTGGGCCAGATTCGACACAGCGAAAAACGGTGGAAGATCTTTTAGTGCAAATGAAAATACATTGGCCGGCGCTAGCTTGGTGTGAGAATTCATCGTCACAGGTACACGAAGCGGAACAGTTAAGATTAGACAGCGCTGCTGCGCGCTTGCATTTAGGGTGGCAGCCGATTTGGAGCTTCGAAAAAACGGCAAGGTATACCGCTGAATGGTATCAGCATTTTTATTTTAATCAGGAGCTAATGTCTCAGCGGCAGCTAGATGACTATATTAGTGATGCGGTAGTGGGTGGCGCGGCATGGGCCAATAATAAGTTATGAAAAATAAATTAGCGGTAATAGATACCGCATTATCTGGCGTTAAGTTAATCGAATCAAATTCTATTGCTGATAATAGGGGTTCTTTTAGCCGCTGGTTTTGTTTGAGTGAGTTGCAGGAGATTCTTGCTGGCCAAGAAATTCGCCAAATAAATCATTCTGTGAATTTATCGGTAGGTACTGTGCGCGGTATGCACTACCGTTTGACAACGGTAGGGCAGCAAAGCAGCGAATACAAACTGGTGCGCTGTATTCGCGGTAGGGTTCATGATGTAATTTTAGATTTGCGCGCGGGTTCAGCAACCTTTGGTGAGAGTTTTGCAGTCGAATTAAGTGAAGATAATCAAACAATGCTATTGATTCCGCCCGGTTGTGCCCATGGCTTTCAAGTGTTGGCGGATAACAGCCAGCTACTCTATTTACACACCCAAGACTATGAGCCTGAACTTGATGCAGGCGTTAGTGTTGAAGACCCGCAGTTTGCGATTCAATGGCCGTTGCCAATAATAAATTTATCTGCTCGCGATCAATCCTTTCCGTTGTATTCAGTTTCAGCATATGAGGCGAACCTATGAAGTGTAGGCACTGTGAGCGGGATCTTACTTTACCTTTTATTGATTTAGGGATCATGCCTCCGTCGAATGCTTACCTCTCTTCACGTGAAGAATGCGAAAATGAAAAATCTTTTCCCTTAAAAGTGTGGGTGTGTCAGCACTGTTGGTTGGTGCAGACAGAAGATTACAATCGTGCTGAGGAGTTATTTACTGCAGATTACGCCTACTTTTCGTCAACGTCTGCCACATGGGTTGCTCATGCGAAGTGTTTCGCGGAGCAAGCTATTGCACAGTTGAATTTAACTACACAGAGTTTTGTTGTGGAACTGGCCGCGAATGATGGTTACTTACTGCAATATTTTGTCGGTGCGGGAATCCCCTGTTTAGGGGTAGAACCTACGGCTGCCACCGCGGCTGCCGCGAAGAGCAAAGGCATTAATGTTGTAGAAGTGTTTTTTGGTAAGGCGCAGGCTCATTCACTGCGCGAACATTATGGTCACGCTGATTTGATTGTTGCGAATAATGTTTTGGCGCATGTGCCTGCGATTAACGATTTTGTTGCGGGCATAGCGGCTATGCTTAAACCTGATGGTGTCTGCAGTGTAGAGTTTCCGCATTTAGTAAACCTAATAAAATACAAACAGTTCGACACCATCTATCACGAACACTATTCCTATTTGTCGCTACACAGTCTGCGCATAATTCTGCAGGCTGCGGGTCTGTATGTTTTTAAAGTAGAAGTGTTGTCTACTCATGGCGGCAGCCTGCGGGTCTGGTCGAGCCTAGTGTCATCTAGGACTGTTGAGCCTAGCGTTGAGATGATCCTTGCTGATGAGGCGAGCATGGGTATGACGACGAAAGAAGGTTATGGCGGCTTTCAATCTGAGATAGTGCGTGTGGCAAATGATTTCTTAGATTTTTTGCAACAAGCCAAACAAAAAAATAAAACAGTAGTTGCCTATGGTGCAGCGGCAAAAGGCAATACTTTCTTGAATTACTTGAAAGTCGACAAAACCATAATTTCTGCTGTGTTTGATGCGGCAACCTCCAAGCAGGGCAAGTTTTTACCCGGTAGTCATATTCCCATATTATCGCCTGCACAACTTGCGTCCTATGAACCAGATTATGTGGTGATATTACCGTGGAATATTCGAGAAGAAATTATGGCGCAGTTAAAACCTGATGTTTCTGCGAACTGTAAATTTGTGACTACGATTCCTGAATTGCTAATAAGCTAAGTGTATTGGTGTGAGTTATTTGACGCTAGCAGTCGCTAGTCTATTAATTCGTTAGATGAAAAGGCCCGTTTATGAGTAACGACCCGCGCGACCTTAGTGGTGAGAAATTACAAAAAGCATTGCTTCTATTGGGGCAAGATGCAGAGTTGAGACATGAGTTAATAGCTTGGCTTAAACAGGCGGAAGAGAAAATAAACTATCGCGAAGGATCGATCCGTGATGACATTACTGGGCCTATAGTAGATGCATTGCATTCAGAGAATGACATCTATGAAAAAGAGCTGATCGATGGTACGCGCTTTGAGTTTTTGTTTAGAACAAAAATAGCGCGCGATTTTTTCCTGTCGCCGCAATTAAAGCCCAATCATGTTTGGGAACCACAAACAACCAAATTGCTGCTTCAACTCGCTAAAGAAAGACAGGATGATATTTTAGTGGGTGGCGCTTACTTTGGCGATCAAGCTATTTTGCTGGCGCAGGCCATTAAAGGCAGTGGACGGCGCTTGCACGGTTTTGAGCCCAATGTCGACCAAGCAAAGATGTTCCTTAGGAATGTAGGCATAAATAACTTGGATAATGTGGTCGTGCAACACACGGGGTTGTGGTCTGAGACAAGCGTGACGCTGAAATTGGATGGATTTGATTCCTTTGCCAATGCTGTTGTGGCGGAAGAAGGCGAGGCGGGATTTCAAACTATTACCATCGATGACTATGTTGAGCAAAATGCATGTCGGCTTAGTCTTATTCAAATGGATATTGAGGGTGCAGAGTTGGCTGCATTAAAGGGCGCTAGCCGCTGTATCGCGACCATGAAGCCTGATATTTTATTTGAGGTTCATCGCGCTTATGTTGATTGGAGTGATGGCTTAGAGAATGCTGAAATTTGTAAGCTTCTTATTGGGTTCGGATATACGCTATTTGCAATTCGTGATTTTAATAGTCATGTGGATATGGAAGGCGGCGCAATTGAGTTGATACCGGTTGCTAAGGTGTATTTAACGGGGCCGCCGCATGGGTTCAATATGCTTGCGCTGCATGATGCGAGCAGGCTTGATTCGGAGCGTTATATTATCGTGGAAAATGTTAGCCCTAAGCTGTTGGCCCACAAAGATCCTAGCTTGCATCATCCAAGCTATGGCTTGCCCAGTTCGTTCCAATAAAAATAGTGTTTAACATGATAAAATCCCCAGAAAAAATAGCGACGATAATCGGCGGCCAAGGTTTTATTGGTCGCGCCTTAGCGGCTCATCTAACAGAGCTGCAATATGCGGTCTGGGTTCCAAGGAAGAATGATCCGCAGCTTTTTATGCGCGAATTAGGCAAGGTTTTTTACTGTGCAGGATTGACGGCTGATTACCTGCAAAGACCTTTTGACACGGTGAATGCGCATGTTTCTCTATTGGCTGATATCTTACAGCGAGCGTCATGGCAGAACTTGGTGTACTTGTCCTCTACGCGAGTGTACGACGGCTTAAAAGGTGCAGTTCAAGAAACAGATGATTTGATGTTAAACCCGAATAATCCACGGCATCTCTATGACTTATCTAAATTGATGGGGGAGTCGCTGTGCTTGCAAACCAAAAGGGCCAGTGTAGCAAGGCTGTCCTGTGTTTATGGTGATCATGAAGATCAAGATGGTTTTCTGCCAAATTTAATGCGGCAGGCATTAAACGTTAAATCTAATTCGCTGCGAGTGGATAGTTCGCCAGATTTCTGTCGGGATTATGTTCATCTGAGCGATGTGCTGAGCGCACTGGTTGCCATTAATAGTTGTGAAGTATCTAGCATTTATAATGTGGCATCGGGTGAGAATGTTGCAAACGCTGAAATATTCTCGCTCTTGTCGTCTACTTTGGATGTTTCAATAGAAACTTCTACTGCGGTAAAAAATACCGCGAGTGTTCCCGTTGTGAATATTGATAAAATTAAAAATTCATTTGGATGGGAGCCCAAAAAATTAGTGCCGACTATAGCCCATCTTCTTACAGAACTTAAAGCAGAGTAGCCATATGCTGAATATTACGGAGAGTAATCCAGTGCAATTACTGGCCTATGTTGATCGTCAGCTGCATAATTTCTTTCCAGACCAGCAATTGGACACTGCGTCTATTATGGCGCGCCATTTTGACGAAGCCTTGACTCGATTGCAGACCTGTATAAATTCGGTAAAGCTGTGGAAGCAGGATGAGTTTGATTATCTGCATTCGAGCCAGTACTGCATATTCTTATATTATTTAAGTAATACCATTTGGCGTAATGAGCAACAGCAGCGGTTGTGTACGAAACTTTTTTATTTGAATAAGGCGCTGAATGGCATAGATTTATTCTATGAAATTGATATGCCCGAAAAGTTTTTTATTGGCCACTCAGCGGGAATCGTGTTGGCTAAGGCTCAGTATTCAAATTATTTGGTGTTATATCAGGGGGTAACCGTCGGGAAGAATCATGGTGCTGCACCCATGCTCGGAGAGAGAGTGATTTTATACCCTAACTCGGCCGTAATTGGTGCCTGCGAGATTGCCGATGGCAGTGTCATTGCGCAAGGCGTTAGTGTGACGAGCGCCAATACACCAGGAAATTGTTTGTGCTTTCAAGGTGACGCTGGCGCATTGCAGTTTAAAAAATCAGAGAGAAATATTATTGCTGATTTCTTCAGGTTTTAAGAATTATTGGTGAGCGCATCGCATTGGTCGATCATCTCGATTAGGGCTTGCTCAAATTGTTCTGTGAATTTTGACGTATTAAAAAGTGGAGAACTGCGTGCAGCGGTTCTGAGGTGGTTTCTGGTTTCTAGCAGTGCCGGAAGGTCAGAGGAAAAGGTTATGGCTTTATTAATATAGTCTGACGTGTCCTCAGCTATCCAATCAGTTAAGCCAACATTCGTAACAATTGTTTCCCCTAAGCGCGACCAAAAGTTATTGCCTCTCATGGTAATTAAGGGGACGCCCATCCACAGAGTGTCAGTTGAGGTGGAGCCGCCTGGGCAGGGAAACGGATCAAGGGCTATGTCAACTTTATGGTATGAAGCAAAGTAGCTTTCCCTGCTGCCTGAGGGTTCAAGTATGAGTCGATTAGGTGCTATGCCCCAAGCGGCAAAGCGCTGAAAAGTTTTTGCTAATACGGTGTCGTTGGCCAACTGACTTGTTTGCAGATAGAGCTTTGCGGTTGGTACAGCGTTCAGTATGTCTGCCCATGTTTTCACCACGCCATCACTTATTTTTACGAGATTATTAAAACAGCCAAAGGTTATATAGTTATTTGTTATCGCGGGTAATTCGGTGCTGGGTATGAAGTCTAGTAGGGGATTAAGACACCAAGTGATATCGGGTAGCCGCCAAACCTGTTCGGTAAATTGATAGTCGTTAGTTGCTGGGGTGAGGTAGGGGTCGCCCAAAATATAATCCATTTCAGCCAGCCCTGTGGTATCGGGGTAACCTAGCCATGTAGCCTGAATAGGTGCGGGCTTGTAAGCAAAAACACCTAGTCGGTTGTGCGCTGTGTGGCCCGACAAGTCAAACAATATATGAGGGGCATCTTTTTGAATAAGTGCAGCAGCTTCCTGATCGCTTTTATCGAAAATAGACTGCCATTTAATAAAGAGTGGTTTTATTTTAGCGGTAATCTCATCCTCTTTAGGTTGTGTGGTGTAGGCAATTAGTTCAAATTTGCTTTTGTCGATACATTGCAATAACCCCTCTAAGAAATATACCACAGCGTGTTTTCTGAAGTCGCCTGAGACAAATCCAATTCTTATTTTGGTATTTTCAGCCGTGTTGGGCGCAGCGCAAAGCCAAGAGCTGTAGGTTGTTTTTGCATTTTCTGCGACAAGCGCACCGAATTTTTTTGCTTCGTGCAGAGTCTCTTCTGGTGAAAGCTTTCCATGATAGCCACTGGTTAGTAGTAGGTTGCTGTAAGTGAGCATCATGGTGGGATCTAGGGCGAGGGCTTTGCGATAGTATTCAATTGCCTTTTCGATGTTGTCTAGGTCTTTATAGAGATTTCCCAAGTTGTTTAGCGCCTCAGGGTAGTGAGGTTTTAATGCGATGGCGTGTAAGAATAATGGTTCTGCCTCTGCTAATTTATGTTGGCAAATATGATTGTTAGCGAGATTACAGCTGGCGTTAGCAAAATTTGGGTTGAGCTTTAGTGCCTGCTGGTAGCTTGCTTCGGCAGCTGAAAATTTACCTTGCTCGTTGAGCGCAATGCCGAGGTTGTTGTAAGCATCTGCCATTTCAGGGTTGAGCATAATGGCTGTATTGAAGCTGGTTTCCGCCTCTGCTGTTTTGTGTTGGCGGAGTAGTGCAATGCCTAATTGGTCGTGTGCATCGGCCATGCCGTAGGTAATGGCGATTGCTTTACGGCAATTTTTTTCTGCGTCGATATAGTTTCCCTGTTCATTCAATAGCTTTCCCAAATTGCAGGCAGAGAGTGAATCCTGTGGGGCGAGTGTAATCGCTTTGCGCAAATGTGTTTCTGCCGCGTTGAGTTGCCCAACTTCCTTGAGTGCGGTTGCTAAGTTGCGGTGTGCCTCGGCATCCTTCGGGTCCAATGCTACAACCTTTTGCATGGCAGGAATTGCATCTTCCATCCTGCCTTGTTCGGCTATAGCAACGCCTAATATTTTCCAGACCATAGTGGCCTTGGGGTAGGATTTGCTCAATGCGAATGCTGTGCTTTCGGCTAAGCTATAATTGCCACTATTCACTGCTTGAATTAGGTGATTTAATTCGGCGGGTTTAGGTGCTTTTTTAAGCATTCATTTTCCTTAGCTAGGGTAGGTGTTTTGTATTGTTGGTTAGTGGTTGAAATTTTTACACTGTTTGTACAGCGCAAGTCTATTTTCTTTTTAAGATTTTTTGTCGCGATAGGTATAAGAGATTTCTGTTCGGCGAAACTACTCCCATATTAAATTGTCTTCACGCGCGTTAATCACGGTTAGTTCTTTGCTGTGGATCAATGTTTTAAGATCGCTGCAAATGTGTTGATACAGCGCGTCTTTGTTTGTCGTGGTATTTTCTGCTATGCCTACACAGCGATTTCGGCCCGATTTTTTGGCAGCGTAAAGTGCGCGATCTGCAATATCAATAACCTGCTCCCATGTAAGTGCCATGGGGTGTTCGTGCAGGAAAGGAAAACACGCAAAGCCGATAGAGCAGGTTTTTTTGAGGATGCTGCCATCAGGGAGTGTGAAATCATGTTGCTCGATAGTTTTACGTATCCGTTCGGCCATAAGTGCGGCATCATCGCGGTTGGAGAAGCGGCTGACGATTAAAAATTCTTCACCGCCCCAGCGAACCACACAATCTGACTCTCTACCTGCTTTAGACAGTAAGTTAGACAGTTGTATGAGCAGTTGATCGCCAGCATTGTGACCGAATACATCATTAACTTGCTTAAAGTGGTCTACGTCTAAAAGAGAGAATACGAGATCTTGAGATGATTTTTGTTCCGTGTAGTTATTTTTTTTGTTGTTATATTCGCGCTGTACCTTGGCGATATCCATGGGCATTAATTTTTGTAGGTAGCGTCGATTACTTAAGCCGGTTAATGGGTCAGATAAGCTTATGTCCTCTAGTTGCGCATAGGCGTATTCCAACTCTTGATTTTTGTTTTGCAGTTCTGCCGTTCGCGCTTTTACTTTTGTTTCTAATTCGCGGCTGACGGCGCGCGCTACCAGTACTTGCTGATGTTGACTGCGAACAAATAATAAGATGAGTGCGAGCAGCGTTGCGGCATAAATACTGTAGGCCCACCAGGTTTTCCATGGCGGCGGCAACACTACCAGCTGAATGCTATGCGCTTGGTCATTCCATAGACCATCGTTATTACTTGCTTTAACACTAAATTGATAGGTGCCAGCGGGTAGGTTGGTGTAGAGGGCGCTGCGCTGGTTGCCCACTTCGCGCCATTGGTTGTCGAAACCTTCAAGCATATAGGCGTAGAGGTTTTTTTCGGGATCGCGATAATTGAGCGCCGCAAAGCTAAATGACACCATGGATTGATTGTAATCCAAAGTGATAGATTCGGTTTGAGTGATAGCTTTTGATAAAAGCTTGTCTGCGCCACCAATTTTAATTTTTTCAGTGAAGAGACGAAAGTCGGTTAGCGCAATGGATGGCGCGGCCATATTTTGATATGAGTCTAGCTTGGCGGGATCAAAAATATAGAGACCATTGCGTGTTCCAAACGCAAGCGTATGATCGCTTAGCACTAAGGCTGCGCCGGTGGCTATGCCGCCAATTAATTCGCCATTAACACGTGTGTAGTTTTTGACGGCGAGAGTATCAGGATTGAAGCGTACTATGCCGTTGTTGGTGCCCAACCACAAATTGCCTGTTTGATCTTCGACGATGGCGCGAATGCCTTGGTCGATAAAACCATTTTTAAGGTCGTAGACGGTAAAGTCATCGGTGTCTTCACTGTAGAGGTGCAGGCCCATGTCGGTTCCGAACCATAGCCGCCCTTTTGTATCTTCGTGAATGGAGAGTACCGATCCATTTGCTAGGCTGCGCGCTTTTGTACTGTCGGGGAGATAATTTTTAAAGGTGCCTTTTTCTCGGTCCATAAGGTTTAGGCCGTAGGCGGTTCCCGCCCAGAGGCGGCCTTGAGAATCCTCATAGGAGACCCAGGTAACTTTCGTTGAGAGGCTGTCAGGTTCGTTGTCTCTATGAGAATAATAATAATAAGTGTTGGTCTTTGGGTCGTATTTCGTAAGGCCGTTGTAATGGGTGCTAAACCAGAGATTTTTTTGCTTGTCTTCGAAAATATTCCAGATCATTAAATCATTTAGCTTGTCACCACTTTTTTCACCTTTGGCGCTTTGGTTTGGGTTTGCGGGGAGTGAATCGAAACGGTCAGTTTGAGGATTGTACTTTTGTGCTGCGGCGCCCCAAGTCCCAAATAAAATATCGCCAGTTGATGTGAGAAGTCCATTGAGTATTGCGGGTGAGCCTACGCGTGAGTCGGGGCCTTGGGTGTGTTTATAGTGGGTGAATTCGTCGGTGCTCGGATTAAAACGTGAAATACCTTGGGCACCTACCCAAATATTGCCCGAAGAGTCTTCAAGGAGCGCTTCTACATTGTTATCCATTGGGCCCTTTTCGGGCGCTGTTGATTTTTGATAGATGCGTATGGCCGTGCTTGATTTATCGTAAAAATTTACACCAAAAGGGTAGGTGCCTATCCACATGTCGCCTAAGTGGTCTTCATAGATGCGACGCACATTGTTGTTCAGGAGTCGCCCTGTGCCGCCTTCGCCGCGCTCAAACTGCATCCAGCGATCATTTTTTTCATCATAAAGATTTAAGCCGCCGGCATCGCTCCCCACCCAAACCCAGCCATTGTGGTCTACGTAAACTTGGCGAATAAAGTTATCGCCAATACTGTGAGGGTCATTTTTATCATGGCGGTAAGTAGTAAAGGTTTGGCTGGGCACGTCGAAGCGATAAACACCATTGTCTGTGCCTGCCCATATGCGATTGTTGTGGTCGAGTGCGATGGTTTTGACCGCGTTTTCATTCGTAGATGTGGGATTTTCAGGGGCGGGGATAAAGAGTTCAAGTTGCTCTGTTGCAAGGTTTAATCGCGCCAATCCAAAATCTAACCCTAACCACAGTATGTCATCTGGCGTTATATATAAGTCATGAATTTGACCGCTTAATAAACCGCCGTTGGTGCCGACAAACGAGCGAAAGCTGTTGTTGGAGGGGTCGAATATACCGAAGCCACTGGTAGTGCCTATTAATATTTTCCCGCTCGAATGCTCGGCCAGCGCGGAGGCTGTTGCTCGCCCCTGATTTTGTCTGTTATCAAGCGGGACGGGAATGAGGAGTTCATGATCTCGATCATAGCGATACAGGCCTGCACGAGTCCCTGCCCAGAGAGTGTGCTGGCGATCTTCCAGCAACTCTACGACCTGATTAACGGCTTCTGTTTTAGTGAGGTCGGTAGGATCTATTGCCGCCGCAATCGGTAGAAATTCATAGCCATCATAGCGCAGCAGGGCATTGCGACCGCCGAGCCAGATAAAGCCTTGGTAATCTTGAACAATTGCCTCTACTTCACCTAAGGCAATATCTTGGTTTTGCATGATGTTGCGAAAGTGTATTTTTTTGGGGTAATCATCTGCCGTAGCTGTAGCTTGGGCAAGGATATTGGGCGCGCAAGCTAGCAATAGCCCCAAGAGTAAAACCCGCAGGCCCGCAGGCACTGCAAGCCAGCGGAGTAGCTTGTGCGGGCGCGGTCCACGAAAAGCATTGGTTGGCGGGTTTATTGTCATCGTATTTAGTGTGGGAATCTTAAGGGAAATAAAAGTCAGTTATCGGTCATTTAGTTGCCGATATTTTAATTAATATAGTTATTTATAGCAGTTGTTGGTGAATTCGCACGGGTATTCTTAGCGTTAGATGCTCATATGTGGCACGCTACTCATCTTTGGGGCGGGGTGTTTAACGGGCGATGAAATGGCATCTCGGAGTGAACGCAAGGTGTTGCATCATTGATGTGCATTAGTGCGAATATTGGGGTTTGTGCCCCAACCTAGGGTCTATCTCGAAAATAAGCAACCAGCGCATTTGCATGACCATGTCCCAGCGCGTGTTCCTGCTTCAACCAATTAACCATCTCCATGTGTTTCATTTGTTTTTGCGCAGAGAGCAACGTAAACCAATGTTCGACTGGGTGGCCATATTTTTCTTCAATGGAAGGAAAGTAGGATGCAGGGCCTTTTACTTTATCGATGCCGGACATTGGCGTCTCCTTAAGGTCTGATGAAGTTGTCTTGCATAGTCGTTTGTGATCTCGCCAATTCGACTGATCAAGAGAATTATTTTAAGTGTAGGTTGGCGGTGAGGCACGAACCCCAACATGACCATGTAGCCGCAACCGCCAATACCAAAATCTGTGTGCGGTTGGTTTTCATATTAATAACGTAAGCGTCTAACCAACCACACCTAGATTTACTTGCCAAGGCATCAAATCTTCAAGTCCATCATCTGTATTGCGCTTAGGGATTTCTGTCAGCAAATGCTCAACATACTTTACCGGATTCAGACCATTTGCCTTAGCCGTTTCGATAATCGAATATAAAATCGCGCTGGCTCTCGCACCGCTGGCGGTGTTGCTAAACAGCCAGTTTTTGCGGCCGATCACAAAGGGTTTTACGGCGCGCTCCGCGCGATTATTGTCGATGCACAGTTGTCCGTGTTGTGTGTAGGTAGTGAGCTTTCTCCATTGTCGCAGCGTGTATGCGACCGCATGACCTAATGTGGATTTAGGGGGCGTCTGTTCCACTGATTTATCGAGCCATGCTTTAAATTCAGTGAGCAGCGGTACAGCATGCAACTGCCGCAGGGTATATTTTTCTTCCGGTGTTTTGTCGTTCAGTAGCGCTTCCACACGGTAGAGTTTCTGAATGTGCGCCACTGCCCAATCAGCACGGCCTACTTTGCCCTTTGGTTGTACTTTTTGCGCATCGGTAAATTTCCGGCGTGCATGAGCCATACAACCAGCCAGTGTTGCTTGAGTGCTTTCGTAAGCCGCATAACCATCAACCTGTAAATAGCCTTTATAGCCGCTTAGAAATTCTTTCGGGCAAGCAGCTGCGCGACTGGGTTGATAGTCGTAAATCACAATGTTGTTCGCGGAGCTGTTCGGATCAGGAGAATCTCTGCCGCTACAGTAGACCCACATGTAATTTTTTTTGTCATCCTGAAGCACTGTCACTGGCGTTTCATCTGCATGGATGGCGGTTTGTGTTAGCAGCGTTATTGTTAATCGCTGCAATAGCCTTTCAAGAACATCCGCACTACGCATTATCCAGTTGGACAGGGTGTTGCGATTGAGGTCGATATTCAGTTGCTTAAAAATAATTTCCTGGCGATACAGCGGCAGTGCCAATTGGTATTTATTGCCGATAATGTGTGCCAGCAAGCTGGGCGTGGCCATACTTTTGGGAATGGGGCTGGCTGGCACAGGGGCGATCACAATCGGCGTATTCGTATGGTTCTTTTCGCACTGACGACAGGCGTATTTCAGGCGCAGGGTTTCAATGACTTTTAAACTGGCGGGAATGTATTCTAGTTGTTCACTTTTTTCTTCGCCGATTTTGTGTAAGTCGCCATTACAGCAAGGGCACATTTTTTCTGTATCAGCGATATCAATTATGCGTGTTTCACGCGGCAAATCGGCGGGCAATGGTTTACGGCCGGTTTTCTTTTTAGTTGAAGTGGCGGCAGATGTGATATCCGCCGCTGTAGCGTCTGTTGTTATCTCTGCGTCACTGTCTGCACGGATTTCGTCTACTATTACTTCCGCTTCGTTAAATAACCAATCAAGTTGATCTGGGGATTTTTCTGAAGACGTGCCAAATTGGCGGCTTTGCGCCAGCTTGAATTGCTCACGCAGAAAACGAATTTCTTGCTCCAATATTTTATTTCGCTCTTTAAGCGAATCAATTTCGACAAGTAATTTATGAGAGTTTGGCATGGCCGTATTTTACTACGACCACCGAGGTTACATCAAAATAATTAACTGGCTTGCTGAAAAAATACCGGTTGATGCCCAATCACATCATAACCGCCTAGCAGCCACTGTAATTGTTGTTCACTCAAGGTAAGTGTTGCAGTTTGAATTTGTGTTGGCCACTTAAAGCGGGATTTTTCCAAACGTTTGTACCAGAGTACAAAGCCTGTAGCATCCCAATAAAGAATTTTCAGTTTATCGCGCGAGCGATTACAAAATACATACAGCGCAGGCTCAAATGCCGAGCGCTCCAACGCTTGCTCTATCACTACGACGAGGCCATTGATGGATTTGCGAAAATCGATAGCATCCTTGTACAGAAAAATAGCAGGCGGATCAACAAAGCAGCGCATTATGCAAGCGCCTTAATAACGTCCGCTAACCATTGCGCCGATACTCCCGTGGGCATACGCAGCTGTGTGGCACCGATGTGAAGCTGAATACTTTGGTTTTCGAGGGGTTTTGTCGTTATCGCAACAAAGCGATTTTCTGCGGGTTGCGTCGCCAATTGCTTTTTGCGTGTACTGAAATATTTATTATCAATCTCGCGCTCTGCGCAAAATGCCTTCGCGGTTTGTCCTGAGGCGGCTTGCTCCTTAATCAGTGCTCGCCATTGCTCTTGTGTTAATCTGGCCATCATCATTCCTCTGTTGAAAAAGGATTAGGCTAATGATTGGTGGCCAAAATGGGAATGTGTGCTTTATTGGACGCTTACTTAATAACGGGATGCGTGTTTGTTGAGAGTAAGAATGTTGGGGTTCGTGCCTCACCCCAACCTACGGGCTAGATGTTTTCGATAGTTGATGACGCGCGCTTGGTTCTAATATCAAAACCATACTAGGCCTTGGTAGGGTCTGTCTTTTAATGCTTGCAGGCGGCTGTGCAAATCGCCGCAATGAACTTCTAGCTTATGTCCGTCCGGATCGAGAAAGTAGATCGAGTTACCCTCGCTGGTGTTTTGCTTCCACTCAATCACCTTGGCAGAGCGTAGCTTCAGTGCGACTGCATTGAAATCACTGGCATCGCAATCCAGTGCTATGTGTGAATAGTCTCTATTGGGCTTTGTGTTATCCAAAGAAAGGCAAAGCCAGAGTTCACCGATTGTTAGATAAGCGCCTGCATCCCAACGCGCATGTGGTTTAAAGCCGAGTAATTGTGTGTAAAAGGTAAATGAGGTATTGAGATCGCTGGTTGCAAGTGTAATGTGGTTTAAACCGCGCAACATAATGTCGAATTTCCGTATCGGAGTTGGTGGGAATGTTGGTATTGATGAGCCTAGTCCAACGTATACCTGCAATCACTCGCTTCCCTATGAAGGGGGTGTTCGGTAACTTTTTGTGTAAAGACAATTTCGTTTCATGCCTGGTCGGGAGCGCTGGTTTTTGTAACCTCAGCACTCACTTGTACACAGAGGAGTTAATCCTGGAAAATACCCCATGATTCGCACTGACCACCAATTTTTCTGACTTCATCGGATACTAGTTTTTGAATGGACGTTACAAATTTATGAGTAACGAATCCGCGCATTTTAAATTGCGCATAACCAGAGCCATCTTCTTCGTAGAATTTACAGTCAGGATATAGAGCTTTTACAAGGTTGTACTCTGCTTCACTGATGGGCCAGTGATCAAAATCAATATTAAAATCTACGTCTGCTTCTTTACTGAAGTCAAAGCCCGAGTCCTGCATTCTTTTAAGCGCATCGCCATCTGCTTCGTTTGGCCAATTCATACAATCTCCTTGAAGTTTTTAGTTGTTCGTTTAGCAAAAACCCGAACCATTGCTGATTCGGGTTTCTTTTTTCTCACACCACGTTCAAAAAATTAAACGTTGTAAGTGGTCGAGGAGGTGTTGCCGCCGCGACCGGTCCAGTTGGTGTGGAAGAACTCACCGCGTGGTTTGTCGGTGCGCTCGTAGGTGTGAGCGCCGAAGTAGTCGCGCTGTGCTTGCAACAGGTTCGCGGGCAAGCGCGCAGTGCGGTAGCCGTCGAAGTAGTTGAGCGCAGAGATGATAGAAGGCATAGGAATGCCGTTCATGATGGCGGTGGACGCCACACGACGCCAGCCTGCTTGTGCAGCTTGTACGGTGGTGTTGAAGTAGTCATCCAACAACAGGTTGCTCAGTTCTGGGTTTTTATCAAATGCTTCTTTGATTTTGCCCAAGAAAGACGAGCGAATGATACAGCCGCCGCGCCACATCATAGCGATGCCGCCGTTGTTGAGTTTCCAGCCGTATTCTTTTGCGGCTTCACGCATCAGCAAGTAGCCTTGTGCGTAGGAAATAATTTTTGATGCAAACAGCGCTTGACCCAAGTCTTTGATAAAGGCTTTTTTGTCGCCTTCAAACTTGATAGCGGGGCCGCTGATTAAACCAGATGCCTGTACGCGCTCAGCTTTTTGTGAAGACAAGCAGCGTGAGAATACGGCTTCTGAAATCAGCGTGAGCGGTACGCCCAAGTCTAAGGCGATTACGCCAGTCCACTTACCGGTGCCTTTTTGGCCTGCGGTGTCGAGGATTTTATCGACCAATGGCGCGCCATCGGTGTCTTTGTAGGCGAGGATGTCACGGGTGATTTCAACCAAGTAGCTGTTGAGGTCGCCCTTGTTCCACTCGGCGAACACTTCGTGCATTTCGTCAGCCGACATACCGAGTACATCTTTCATGACTTGGTAGGCTTCGCAAATTAATTGCATGTCGCCGTATTCGATACCGTTGTGAACCATTTTGACGAAGTGGCCAGCGCCGTTTTCGCCTACCCAGTCACAGCAGGGTGTGCCGTCTTCTACTTTGGCCGAGATGCTTTGGAAAATCTCTTTCACGAACGGCCAGGCCTCGGGTGAACCGCCGGGCATAATAGATGGGCCAGTTAATGCGCCTTCTTCACCGCCAGATACGCCGGTGCCGATGAAGCGCAGACCTTTGCTTTCAAGGTAAGCGGTGCGGCGGTCGGTATCAGGGAAGTGGGTGTTACCGCCGTCGATGATGATATCGCCTGCGTCTAAATGTGGAATCAGCTGTTCAATAAAGTCATCAACCGGCTTACCTGCTTTTACCATCAGCATAATTTTGCGTGGTTTAGCCAGTGAGCTGACGAGTTCTTCGATGGAGTGAGCGCCGCGAATGGTTTTGCCTTTGGCGCGATCCGCGAGAAAGTTATCTACCTTGTCGGTAGTGCGGTTGTAAGCAGTCACTGTATAGCCTTTGCTCGCCATATTAAGGACGAGGTTTTCCCCCATCACTGCCAAGCCAACCAAGCCTATATCGGAAAGTGGTTTCATAATGCTAAGAGCCTATTCGTTGTGGTTGATGTACGCACACCTATAAAATTTTTAGCGCAGCCATTCGGCTGGCGTTTCTGGGTGTTGCGGTGAACGCTAAATTCCTTGGGTTACTATGCTCGTGAGCTTAAATTAGTGGTGCGACTCTAGCGGCTGCACTCTTTTTTGGGGTGCGTATTATTCCTGTTTATGACTCAAAAAAACAGCAAAAAAGCACAAAACTTAGGATTATTTGGCTAATTGGTCTGACCAAAGTGTTGGTCATATTGACTATTAGCTGATGCTTGTAGCGAGTGATGGCGGGGGTTTGGGGCAGGTGTTTGGTTGATATGAGCGGCAATTCTGTCTGAAGCTATGATCAAATTGCACTGCCAATGGCGGTGCAATTTGATCGGCTAGCGCGCTGGTTTACCAAATAAAATCGAGATTGAGCGAGTAAACATTCTTGCTTTGGGTGTAGAGCGCAAAGGTATCTTGGCTATTGTTGTGCAGATATTGGGTTTTGATGAGCCAGTTGGGAGCCAGTTTGTAGCCTACCCCAAGGGTTGTTTGCAGACGGCGATTAGCGCGCGCTTGTTGCTTCATGTTGCCGTCGAGATCCGCATGCTGATTTTGTTCACCGTAAGTGGCTTTGCTCCAATCAAGGTTGCCCATTAGGCGCCATTGTTTGGTGATGTCCCATTGGGCGTCGGCGGTGAGGCCGAGAACCTGTGGCGAATAGCTGTAAAAGGTTTTGTCGGTGCGGCGATCATGGCGCTCATTGAGCTCGCCGCGCACCCCAGGGCTAAAGCGCAACGCCCCCATTTGATAGTGCATAGCGGCTTTTAGTTGATGCTGCCAACCGCCAATTTGGTCGTAGGCTGCACTGGCGGCGTAAAAGCTGCTGGTGTGGCTTAACTCCAATTTGGCGCTTCCCACGGGCTTGCTGGCTTTGGTCAGCAGGCTGTATTGATTGGCCAGCTGCGCACCATTAATGTGGGTTTGTAGCAGGCGTCCGCCCAGCTCTAAATTCCACTCGTTGCGGCGCGTTTCCCAGTTGCCCCCTAAGCCCAATACCTGCGAGTTAAAGTGATCGAAGCGCTGGTAGCGTCTGAGTTGTCCGAGGCCATAGATTTTTATCCCATTATTTTTACTGCCGCTGACATAGGTTTGACCATAGGCGAGGGCGTTGAGATAGGTATCTTGAGCGTGACTGCTGCTGCCTACCAGTTCATCGGCAAGGCCGCTGGCATTGTCATCTGACGCGGCGCCAAGGCTAAAGAACAGCGTGCTTTTTTTCGCCGCTGATGGGGCTGCAACTTGAGGTTTTTTTTCGGTGTTGGTTTTTTTAGCGATTGGCAAACGCGCTAGTTGCTGCTGTGCCAATTGCTGTAAACGCGGATTGCTGGCGTTCTCCAGTAGGCGAAACCAGCGGCTGGCGCTGTTGTGGTCGCCTTGGGCTAGCGCCACGAGGCCTAGGTTGTAGCGGGCTAAATCCTGCCATTGAGGGGTGTTTAGCAGGCGCATAAAACTGGCGGATGCCGCCTCATAACGCTGCAATTTGTACAGGGTGACGGCGTGGTTGTAGATAAGTGTCGCCTGCTGATTGCCCGCAGCGAGGGCGCGCTCAAACCACTGCAGCGCTGCGGAATAGTCGCCTGTTTTGTAGGCGTGGTTGCCGCGTGCAAAGTCGCTGGCTTGAGTACTTGCTTGAGCAGTGGCAGCGCCATTTTGGCTAGCTTGCGGTTGTGCAAGGCTTACTTGGCTTGCCAGTGCGAGGCTGAGCATGAGGCTGAGCGCGAGAGTGCAATGTGTAAGTTTCACGAAATTCTCCCCCCGCCGTGAGGCGGTACGTAATGAGTCTATGGCTAGAGTTGGCTAGGCGGAGGTGCGCGCGCTAGGGCTTTAGCTCGGGGGTGAGGTCATTCAGTGGCGCGTTGAGCGGAGCGTCTATCTCAGGCGTGAGTTGCAACTCGCTGGTGCTCTCAAGCGCGCCGCTGGCATCGAGCGCTGGTGCAGGCACTAGCTCATTCAGGTTGGGCGCTGCAGGTGGTTCGATGGCATTGTTAAGCTCTTGCAGTGGTTGGCCTAGATCATTCAGTGGCACTTTGGGGGCGAGTGGGGTTAGATCATCAAGCGGCAGTATGTCCTCATCAAGTGGGATAAGGTCATCGAGCGGCAGGGCGTCCGTGGGCAGCTGATCAACTAGGTCATCGACTAAGTCTTTAGGTAGGGTGTCGACCAAATCACTGGGCAGCTGGGTTACATCATCGAGTGTGTCATCGACTGTACCGCTCAATACGTCGCCAATAGTGTCGCTCAGGCTGTCGCTCACCACGCGGGTGGCATCATCTAGCACTTGGCCGCTGGTGGTTTTGATGTCTTTAAGTTCAGTTTCAAGGTTTTGCTCAAGCTGTGCCGAGGTTTGCTGGCTGGTGCTGGCTTGGGTGTCGTTTGCGATACGTTGGGCGGGCGGCAGGGCGATGCGATTGATAATGGCATCGGGCTGGTCGTCGGGCTCAACAATACTGATGGTTATATCTAATGATTGGTTGCTGTTTTGATTGACGGCGGTTTGCGCCCAGCTGCCGCTGCTGAGGCCAACACTTAGCAGTGCGGCGCTGATCAGGGTGAGCTGTGTAAGCGGTGAGTTTTTCATAATCGTAATCCCATTCATCGGGTTGAGCCTTAGGTGTGAATCAGGTGCGCTCTTGGTGTTAAAACCTGTTGCCGCGCTGCCGTGAGTATTTTTTAGATACTGTTGATATAGATGCAGCTGAAAACTTGTGGGCGCGGCCGACCATGGCGTAGCGTCGGTGCGCCCATTGAGTTTTTATTACATCAAGCCGCCGGTGAGTTTGCCTGCTAGGCTGCCGGATTGCTGAGCATCGGCGCCAGCGTTAGCGGCGTCTTGGGCTGCATCAACATTAGCTGCTTGCGCGCCGCTGAGGTCTGCCGCCAACTCTGGGTTGCTGAGGTTTTGTGTCAGGCTTTGAGTAATATTCAGGCTGCTGTTAATCGCCCCGCCGACATTTTGCTCCAAGCTGCCGTTAAGGTTTTCTGCCGCTTCCAGCGCTGCGTTCAGGCTGGCATTACTGTCAGTTGCGACGGCATTGATATTGGCATTGCTCGCGCTTACCAAGGCTAGGCTGACGCCATCAGCTGTTTCTATTACCGCTTGCGCGCCAGTGTTAATTTGTTCGCCTGTTGTTGTCAGTTGTGCGCCTGTACTTGTCAGCTGAGCGTCTATTTTTGTGCTCAATGTTTGACTGGCTGCAAGGCTCTTATCCACACCGGTGCCGATGCGCCCTTGGGCTGTACCTGCGAGTGTCGTGGTGTTGTTGGCCGCTTTGTCGGTTTTTTCCGTGCTACTTGCCTCAGCTTTCTGCTCTGTCGCAGCTACCTTGTTTTCCGCCTTTTCAGTGTTACTGGCGGTTGTAGCTGTTTGTTGGGTTGTGTTTGCTTGGGTCGTTGTTGCTTGGGTCGTTGTTGCTTGGGTTGTTTGTTGGGTTGCCGCTGCTTGGGTCGTTGTTTGGCTATTGCTGTTAGCTAAGCCAGTCCCCGCAGTTTGCGTATCCGCCGAACCATTGTTAGCTGAAGGTTGCATGGTAGTTTCAGTCTTGGCGTTGGTTTGGCTGGTGCCGTTCATGTCAGCTGATTTGTCGCTGCGGATGCTGGCGTCGACACTGTTACGGCTTTCCACATTCGCGCTGAAATCGGCGGCGAGTGCAGCGCCAGAGGTTAATACCAAGGCGAATAAAGTAGAGGCTACAGTTGCGTT
This sequence comes from Cellvibrio sp. 25HG11W-0, assembly GCF_057815475.1. NCBI lineage: Bacteria > Pseudomonadati > Pseudomonadota > Gammaproteobacteria > Cellvibrionales > Cellvibrionaceae > Cellvibrio > Cellvibrio sp. 25HG11W-0. The sequence continues at coordinate 4,009,864 of NZ_CM174230.1, read as the reverse complement.
CAATGATGTTTTCATGGTCTTACTCCAGTATTAAAGGCTTGCGTAGTATCTGGCTACTGTCGTCGCGGCCAATTGTGCCGGTTCGAGGGTAATGCGCAGCTGTTTGCTGGCATCGCCGGAGCGAACCTCAATCACCATTGAACCGCTGTGCGCGCCTCTGAGTGTTACTGGCAAGGATATTTGGTTGATGCCAGCGGCAATGGGAACTTGCCAACTCAGAGTGTCAGTATCCGGATAACCGGTTAGTGCTACATCCTTATCCCAATGGACATGGATGTGAGCGTTAGGCAATGCCTCCTTGCTGACCAAGCGTATTTCTAAAGGTTGGTGTTGTGCAGGTAAAACCTGTACCACACTGGCCTCTGCTGGCGATGGCGTAGTGCCCATCTGTAGCGTTTGGGTGCCAAACACCGCAACCAGTACCAAACTTGCCGCTATAGCGCCCCAGGTGTAGGGCTTAGTGCGAGAAGCTTGCTGCTGTTGCTCGGCGGTTTTCCAAGCGCGTGCCAGAGCTCGATCGGCAAAACCTGCACTGAGCGGGGGAACTGGCTGGCTGGCGACTAAGCGAATCAGCGCGAGTTCCTCCCTATAGGCTTGGCAGTCGGGGCAGCCCTGCAGATGCGCCAGTAACTCGGAATTCAAGTTGCCTTGTGCGTCTGTGTGCTGCTGGTCGAGCTGCTGTTTAGCCATTTTGCAGTGCATGTTTTGCCTCCTGTAGTCTCTAACACGAACGAAACCTGTAAAAGGTTCCCGGGAGTTTGAAAATAATTAACATAAATCGAATTGAATTTTATTGTTGTTATAAATCAAAGGCTTACTAAGGGTCTCTGCCAGAGCTGTTGGGCTCGTCGTGGCTGGGGTGGCCGGTGGTGGGGGATGTGTAATGAGCGGGAGCCGCGCCTTGATCGTCAACTTGCAGCTCATCGCGCAGCAATTCGCGCAGTTTGGCGCGGGCGCGATGCAGACGCGATTTGGCGGTGCCTAGATTGATTTGCAGAATCTCCGCTGCTTCCTCGGCGCTATAGCCTTCCATATCTTGCAGTAGTACTAGGTCACGCTGTTCGGGTTCTAACTGTGCAAGCGCGCGGCTTAGGCTCTGCTGCAGTTCAAGCTGGGCGAAGTCATCGCGGTTATCTACCGCTTGGCTAATAGGGTCATTGGCCGCCGTCTCCTCTTCATCCTCTGGCGCCCAGCCGCTGTGACGTTCATCAATAGGGGAATTGCGCTGGCGGCGGTAGAGATCCACATAGCGGTTGTAGACTATGCGCACTAACCAAGGTTGCAGGTTTTCCACTTGTTCCATCGCATCAACTTGGCTCACCAGGCGCACTAAGACATCCTGCACCAAGTCTTCGGCTCGGTGCTGGGACTGCGTCCAGCGAAACGCCATGCGATAGAGCAGTTCTATATGGGGCCGCAGCAGTTCCTCAAAGCGGTCCTGCTTGCGTGGGCGCAGACGAAAGAGATTAACGATAGAAGACACAAAACCTCGCGCTGGTTAACCGATGGTATTCATCAGAGTCTAACAGCTAACGGCCACTATGCAGCGCTGATCGGCGAGCAGTGTTTCGGTGGTGGATTTTTCGGGATTAACGTTTTCGGTGTCCAACTCCAGCTCGCTAATGTCCTGCTTGTACTGTTTGAGCAATTCACGGCGCTTGAGGGTTTTGGTGTAGCGCTGCACTTCCATTTTGCTTTCTAAAATTAAACCGGGCACGGTGCGCGGTTGGCGGTTTTCATCCATGGCGACCATGGTGAAGTAGGATGAGTTGGTGTGGCGCACTTCGCCCGTGTGAATATTCTCTGCCTCGACTCTAACGCCCACCACAATCGATGAAGTGCCCACGTAGTTTACCGACGCGTGCAAATGCACCAAGTCGCCCACCTCTACCGGACCGCGAAAATCCACCACATTAATGGACGCGGTTACGCAGTAGCAGCCGGCATGTTTAGCTGAGCAGACATAGGCCACCTTATCCATCAGCGAAAGAATAATGCCGCCGTGAATCTTGCCGCCAAAATTGGCGTAGGCGGGAATCATGAGTTCGGTAATGGTCGTTTGGGAAAAATTGACTGCGCGGTATTGTGGTGTGTTCATAAGGGCGTGTCCTTAAATGGGTGCTGGGTGTGTGGGCTTGCCTATTAGCTCTAACGGCTTGCAAGCGAAGGGTGAACTATAACAACTTCTCTTTAGCGTGTGACCGGCAGGAACCAGCCGCAGGTCTTATTTGTGCGTTTACCGACGAGATTGTCTTGTGGGGGTGGCTACAAAGGTTTGGTATCGCACAGACCAATGGATGGCTCATTGGCACACTCACTGTTCCAGTGAACTCTTTTATTTAAGATAAAGATTGCTAGGTGCATTTAACGTTGTAGCAAATAAGGCGGGATAACATGATGTTGGAACTAAGGTCTGCTTCTGTTTATGTCTATTTGTTTTACTTGGTAGTTATGCTGTCGCTTGCAATCAGTCCTATCATGGTGGAGCTGCCACTATTGCCAAAAATAGGTTTAGGGTTGTTGTTAGGCTCGATCATTTTTCTACTGGTGCGGCCCTATAAAAAATATTTTTTGAACATTCGAATGGTGCATATCACCTTATCTTTAGCAGAAGTTCTCTGGGGCTTATTCATAATTGTGGCTGCGGCAACCGTGGGATTTTATGCGGGTGCCTAAATAGAATTTATATGTCACTTAATGGGAGAAAATAACCATGCAAAAACCGCCAGCGAGTGTAAGTTTTGAGATGGAAGTGAGCGCGAAGCTTAATCAATTAATTGATTGGACAATCGAGCACTCACCAAAAGATAAACATCACCTGACCTATGGTGACTTTAGTGAGGTGCGTACTCTTTTTAATAAAGTAGCCTGCGGGCTATCGCCTGCGAAAGAAGGGCTTAAGCCAGAGGATGGCGGGGCTCAATATGTTGCTGTCACCCCAGCTCCATGGCCATGATGTAGTATTTTTGTAAGATATTGACGGAGGGGATCAAGAGGCTGAAGTTCCCCGTATTTATTGCGCTTATCTCTAGCTTCCTTTGATTAAATTCAATTATTACTTTTGTTAGATATTTATTCTTAGTAGTCTGCCCGTCCTTACTTATTAAGGCGCATAGGTGAACTAGGGATTTATATGAAGCGAATTGTGTTTTGTTGGGAGTTGGGCGGTAATTATGGGCATATCACCGGCTTTGCCCGCTTAGGACAAATGTTTCGGGCGCGAGGTTATGAGGTGATTGTGGTGTTGCGCAATCTGCAGCATGCCAACTTGCTCGGCGCGGGTATTGTCTGCGTGCAAGCACCCATTCCCCGTGCTGTTCCCGCGCGCGGCCAGAGTTATTCCTACACCGGTATTCTGGCGCAAATTAGTTATCTTGATCCTGTTGTATTTACGGATTATGTGGATGCGTGGCGTCAATTGTTGGCGGAGTATAAGGCCGACTTGGTTATCGCTGATCACGCGCCTACGCCCATGTTGGCCGCACGGGCTCAGCGCATTCCTGTAGCGGTTATTGGAACCGGTTTTGTTATCCCGCCCTTTGCGCAGCAGTTCCCCTGGTTTTACCCTGATATGCAGGAGCCAGAGGGCGACTTGGATCAAAAAGTGCTGCACACCATCAATCATGCCATGGCTGTTTTGGGTTGCGCGCCGTTACAGAATTTGGGCGATATATTTACGGAGGCCGATACTTTTTTGTGCACTCTCCCCGAATTAGATCACTATGGTTTTCGTGCGGATACTGACTACTGGGGGCCGCTCTTTAGCGATGACTTAGGGCAGGAGCCGATTTGGCCTGAAGCCATAGGGTTGAATAAGCTAGGGGGGAATGAGACAACCCCGAAAATCTTTGCGTATCTAACCTCAAAGTTGACTCACCTTCAGCAGGCTGTTGCGGCACTGGCGCAAATGCCTGGTGCGAAATTGGTGCATATTCCTGGCTTGTCGCCCGAGCAAAAAGAGGCTTGGTCGACACCTGAGCTTAAGATTGAAACCCATCCCGTCAATATGCGCCGTGTTTTAGCCTTGGCGGATATGGTCGTTAGTCAAGGTGGCATGGGCGTAACCGCGCTCTGTGCACTCGGTGCTATGCGGCATGTGATTATTCCCACGCAAATGGAGCAAACCATGTTGGCGCGGCGGTTAAGCGAGATGGGTTTAGCTTATGTGATTGGGGCAAAGGCGAGTCAGGCAGAGTATGTGGAGTTGTTTCAGCGGGCGTTGAATTGCCCTCAACTGCACAAGAGCAGTCAATTGCTGGCACAAAAGTATCAAGGGTTTGATCAGAGGGAACAGCTTGAGGTGTTGGTCGATGAAATACTGGCTTTGTTAACAGAAGAGTCGCCTTGTTCATAAACGAACAAGGCGATGGATAAGGCTTAGGCCTTAGCTTTACGTGCTTTGCGACGGAATGCCAAGCCTGCAAGACCTGCACCTAACAGCAAGGTGCCTGCTGGTTCTGGCACCTCTGTCGGGTTGCCATTTGCTACAGCTGTATCGAAATTGCTGAGGTCGAAAATAGGTGTAGTACTAAAGCTCCAAGGGTCATCAAAGCGCGCTTCAGGCGTATGTGCATAGCCTGCATCTATAAGCAGTTCATTTACATAGGTGTTTAGTTGATATTCCAGTGTTAAGGATGCCCCGGACGCTAGGTAACCTAAATCTAATCCTCCGGTGTAATTGCCCCACTCGTAAGATAGGCCATTGTTGGTTAAGTCACCTAGAGTAGTTCCTCCTTTGGTTAAGCTTTGTCCGTTGATCCACCAGTTATCTACCGCAGAGAGAGAGGCATAACTGTTCCAAAGACTCGCACCATTTACGCGAATATTGGCCGAGTAACCTGCTTCAATCAATGAGTTGCTGTGGGTGTCAGAGTATCCAAGCCCCAATTCACCTGCCAGGATGAGGAAGTTAAAGTTAATATTTTGCCCGGTACTGCTGTCGTTAGTAATGACCGCGGTATGCAGCACCTGTGCATTGGAGTTTAAGTCAAGGTTGGCAGAGAGAAAACTACGATCCATATATGAAGAACCGTAGCTTTTCAGGCCGCTTTCACCGGTGTCTTTTCCGTAGGCTGATGAGGAACCTTGAGTGGATATGTTTCTAACTGGATCATCTTTTACTAAGTAAGCGTTGCTAATGCTGTTGGCTGCGGGGCCATTAATATCGCTTAAAGTGTCACCATTGATCGTGACGGAGGCGGATGTGGTAACACTGGTAGAAATCAGTAAGGCGTAGGAGGGGGTCGCGGCTAAAGCAGTAAAAGAAATACCTATAATTAGCGCCAATTTGTTCAATTTTATTTGCATAACAAGTCCCTAGAGTTAACAAAAAAAGCAGCCGCGGCTGCGCCGGTGCGCAGTGTACGGAAGCGTCATGTTTTTTGGGCGGTCATTTCACTTGAAATGTGAGGTAGTTCCTCGGGTTCGGTTTTTGGTAAAAAAAGTCGACACTGGGTGGGTGCTGTCATTGAGATTATTAAAATCTATACAGTTTAAAAAGACAGGTTTATGAGGCGGGATTGCTGACGAATTTAAAATCGTAGTAAGACTGGGGCGCGCCAAACTTTTACTCAAGCAATCAAAAGTTTGGCGCTTAAGTGGTGATGTTTAGCGCTTTGTTTTACTGATAACGTTCAGGCGTAAATTACCTGCACTCGCGAGTTGTACTTCATATGCCTAATCATAGGTGCCAGCGCTTGATGACCAGGGATTGCGGGTAAAAGTCACGATCAACTTATTGCCTTGTAAGCTCCAGGTTGTCGCGCCAAAGTAATGGGCATCCTTAGATGCTAAACGGCGAACTTGTTCGGTCCCATTTTGGAAGAATGTAGTTACATTGCGCCAACGTGATGCCCCCTAGGTTGCTACTGTAGCGATCAACTTGGTGCCAATTTTAATGATTGGGGTTTTGAATTTTCCGTTTGCGGCGGTGATTCGTTTTAGCCTGCTGTGCCAGCGCCCAGTCGATATGTTCTTGTACGAGGGGGGTTGCAGTGGCGTGTTTTGTTTGCAATGCATTAATAATTCCTACATCACAGGGTGCATTGCCTAAGCCTACGGCTAAATTCCTGAGCCAGCCCTCGTAGCCTATGCGGCGAATCGCCGAGCCTTCGGTGTTTTTTAAATACTCTGCTTCGCTCCAACTAAACAACGTTACTAAGTCGCTATCGGCCAAGCCGTGGCGCGGTAAAAAATCGGTCTCGCCGGTAAATTGCGCGTATTTATTCCACGGGCAAATGGCTTGGCAGTCATCGCAGCCGAATACGCGGTTGCCTATAGGCTCGCGAAATTCCAGTGGAATCGCACCTTGGTTTTCGATGGTGAGATAGGAGATGCAGCGGCGCGCGTCCAATTCATAGGGGCGCGGAAAGGCATCGGTAGGGCAGACTTTTAAGCAGGCGGTGCAACTGCCGCATTGATTGGGTTGCGCACTGGTGTCGATGGGCAGAGGTATAAAGGTATAAATCTCGCCGAGAAAAAACCAGCTGCCCGCTTCGCTGTTGAGAATCAGTGTGTGTTTGCCGGTCCAGCCCAAGCCAGCCTTTTCTGCCAGAGGTCGCTCCATCACTGGCGCGCTGTCCACAAACGCGCGATTTTGCCCCTTAAGCGGATAGTCTTCCGGCAGCGCATCGTCGATGTGTTTGGCGAGCACACTTAAGCGTTTGCGAATCAGTTTGTGATAATCGCGCCCCAATGCATAGCGCGACACATAGGCTTTGGTGGGGTCTTTGAGCGTTTTGATTTGCTCGGTATCGCCGGGCAAGTAATCCATGCGCACCGAGATCACCCGCAGAGTGCCTGGGAGCAAATCCGCAGGGCGTGAGCGTTTGTTTTCGTGGGCGGTCAGCCATTCCATAGTGCCGTGATAGCCCTTGGCGAGCCATGCTTGCAAGCGCAGCTCGGCATCGCCTAAGTTAATATCGGTAATGCCCACCTGCTGAAACCCCAGCTCTCGCCCCCACACCTTGATATCGGCAGCCAGTTGCTGAAGATCGAGCGAAGCCGGTGGATGGGCGGCAGAAGTGTGGGGTATATCGGACATGAGCAAGGACGTCTGGTTGGCTAGGTGGCTATTTTGCCTGAAACTGGCGACCGCTGCAGGCCTGTGCACAGATTCATCGCATAGCTTCACCTAATGTCACATCGCATAGCTTCACCTAATGTCACATCGCATAGCTACACCTAATGTCACATCGCATAGCTACACGGCTTAGGCTACATCAAATAGTTACACCTTTTTACAATTGATTAAGCGGAGGCTCAGCGGGAGTTGCTATAGTCGCGCAGTCAACTTTCTAAGGAGTCACAGATGAACATTTCTCGTTTGGTATTATTGAGCTTGTTAAGTATGAGTGCTGCGTTAGCGCAGGCATCGCCGCTGCCCGCGCAGCCCCATGTCTATGTGGAGGGTTCTGCAGAAGTGGAAGTGGAGCCGGATATGATGACCTTTGGGTTAAGTATTCAAGCAACCAATAAAGACTTGGCCGCCGCCAAAACTGCTGTGGACGCTCGCTCGCGTCGCTTAATCGAAGCTTGTAAAAAAATGGGTATTAAAGCGGTAGATATAGCGACGACTGCCCTGAATATTCACCCTGAATACGACTACAAGGACGGCAGCCGTGTGCTGGTGGGCAATCAGGTGTCGCGCCAAGTGGATATCAAACTGCGCGATTTAAAAAAATACCCAGAGTTTATGCAAACCCTCGTGGCGGCAGAGATTACTGAAACCATCAATACCAATCTCACCCTAAGCGATATGCAATCTCTGCAAGACAAGGCGCAAATGCTGGCCATGAAAGACGCCCAAGCACGCGCAGAGCGACTGGCTAAATCCCAAGGGAAAAAGCTGGGCGAGCCCTGGTCTATTTCAGAGTTTAACAACCGCCAAAGTGAAAGCTGGGAACTGCGCCCCAGTCGCGAGATGATGGGGAGTTCTGCGGTAATGAAAGCGGATGTTAGCTCGCTACAACGAATGGCGAGCGAGCCGTTTGAACCGGGTGTGATGAAGCTGAAAACCGAGTTGTTTGTGGTGTACTTGTTGAAATAACACATGTGTTTTTCAAATAAAAAATCCCGCGCAGTCGCCGCGGGATTTTTTTTGCCGTTATGATTTTAGGGGCGAATCAACGCTTACACGCGCGCCTTCCTGCGTGGTGTTTATAGCGCGAATAGGGTAGGGAATGACAATACCTTCTTGCGCAAAGCGTTTGTGTAGTTGCTTAATAAACTCAGATTTCAAAAAGAAGCGATTAAAATATTCTTGCGCTCTCAGCATCACCGTAAAGTTAATGCTGGAACTGTCAAAGGTATGAAACACCACAAAGGTTTCGTAGTCATCGATACCCCACTTGTGCGAGATCAGCACCGCGCGTGCGACTTCTAAGGTTACGCGTTCCACATGATCCAAGTCGGAGTTGTAGTGCACGCACACCTCAACGGGTACGGATAGTTCCTTTTGTGGATAGTAGTAGTTAATAATTTTGGACTGTGCGAGCACGCTGTTGGGCATGATGATGTAATTATTGGGTAGCATGCGAATCCAGGTGGAGCGCCAGCCAATTTTTTCGACAAAACCCTGTTCGCCTGATTCCAATTCAATGTAGTCGCCGACGCGAATAGGCTTATCGGCCACCAACTGTAAACCGGAAAAGAAATTCTCTAGCGTTGGCTGCAGCGCGAGTGCAACGGCTAATGAGCTAATGCCTAAAGACGCGAGAATAGGAGTTATGGATACACCCAAGGTGCTGAATATAATTAAGGTGCCCAACACAAAAACCAAAAGGCGAATAAAACCTTTAACCAAGCCGTGACTGTTGTGCAGTATGGCGGTTTGCTTATATTCGGACACCAGCGCCGCGCTAAAGCGATCGATAAACAGTAGCAGCGCAAACACTAAAAGAATGCGGCAGAGCATAGCGCTAAAGTCGGCGTAGCTCGCCACATCAATACCCGCGAGGGCGGAAATTGCCTGACTGATTTGCAGTGCGATGACCGCCGCAATCAAGGTCAAAGGTGCTCTTAGCGCCTGAACAATATGTTGTGCGAGGGAGCGCGAGAGTGAGGCACTCATGCGATTTAACGCGCGCAGAGTGAGTAATCGCAGCAATAAAACTACTAACAAGCAGCTAATAAAAATACCTGGCATTAATAGCCAGTCGGGAAACATCTGGAACAATTCTTCTACTTTTGCCATTTTATGCACCATGTTTGCGCTCAGCATGAGGCATTCGCGCGCGAGACACTTGGTTAATGGTATTAAGCAGTTATTGTGCCTATCTCCGGATTGGTGGCGATAGGCGCGGTATGGCTGAGTCAATTTTATGCTGAGTGATGGGTTAAGTTAGTGGTTTGTGTGCGAGGCTTTTGCGGTAATAATGGCGCGATTTTTTTAAGCTTAGGTTATGGAGGTTTCAGGTGCGGTCTGGTTCTACAAGTGTAATAGTGGTTGCGCTCTTTAGTAGTGTGCTGGCGTTGAGTGTGGTGTTTGGCTATTTACCGCTTAATGTCTTGTTGGTTTATGGCGGTATGAGTCTGCTGACCTTTATCATTTATTTTATGGATAAGTCCGCTGCTCGGCGCGGTACTTGGCGCATTTCAGAAAAGACCCTACATGTATTTTCTTTGCTGTGTGGTTGGCCCGGCGCGCTGATGGCGCAACAGCTGTTGCGTCACAAATCCAAAAAGACTGAATTTCGTATTGTGTTTTGGTTAACGGTACTGGGCAATTGCGCTGCATTGATCTGGCTGAAAATAAATGGTTATCTTTTGTGGTGATGAAAGTCTGAGGGGTCGTTTGCATAGGGTTTTCACTCGGCAACTAAAGGGCAACTAAAGGGCAATTAAAGGTCAATTAATAACACCAAGATAGAGTGATGAATAAAAGTGACTTCATAATATTCTAGTGTTCGATGCAGGATGTTGATTATGGTAAAGGGCATTAACAGCGGTAAATATTTGGCGTGGGGAATGATGGCTGCTGCGAGTAGCAGTGCTCTAGCTGCGCCAGCGATAGAGGCCGGTATAACCACCAGTTATCAAACCAGTAATGATGAATTGGTGCGCGAAGAGGTCACCTTTTCGGCAGATTTGGTGTTGCGCTGGGAGTGGGGCAGCAGCGAGCTTTATTCCTATCTTGAAGCGAATAATTCGCCGCGCGATCTGGGGGTGTCCAGTGTGTTGCCCGAGGTGAATGCCGATGCGGGCAGCGCGTTAGATGAAGACCGTCGCGGGCGTATTCAGCTATCAGAATTGGGTTACCGCTATTTTTTCAATCAACAACAAACCCTTAGCCTCGGGCTGTTGGATGTGACCGCATACTTCGATCAAAGCCGCATTGCCAGTGATGAAAATTCACAATTTATGGCGGTGCCTTTTGTGCAAAACCCCACCATAGAATTTCCTGATTACAGTTTGGGTGCGGTCTATGAACATTTGTTTGGCGGCGGCTTGGCGCTGCGCACTGCAGTGATTTCGTCCAATGGCATTGCCGATAACCCCAATCTAAGTTACGCGCAGTTAGTGAGTGTGGGCGAGCAACACAAAGGGGTATTTGCGATTGCAGCCGTTACCAAGAGCAGTAAACACTGGCTAGCACGAACCGGTGTGTGGGTTAACACAGCAGATCACAGCCGTTTGGATGCAAACGCGGAGCAGCAAAATAATTATGGTGGCTATGGGGTGTTGGGTTTTAAGGCGGGCCAGCATGCGCTTAATTTTCGTGTGGGGCGCGCGAATGATGCGGTGTCGCCCATAGCAGGGTTCGCGGGCTTAAGTTATCAGTACGTCTATTCGTCGTGGGTGCTAGGCGCGGGCGCTGCACTTATGCAGGTTTCGGAGCAGGTACCGTTTGCAGCGGGTGTTATAGCCCCGGCGGATACCAAGCAGTATGAAGTCTATTTACGCTATGAAGTAAATTCGTCGCTCTTCGTCACAACTGATGTGCAATATTTACTAAACAGCAATCTCAATCAGCTAACCGAACCTTATCGGCCCCATCAGACTGTCTTCGGTGTGCGTTTAACCTATCTGCTCTAAGCCTATTGGGCACCGCTTATGAGTGGTGCCCAATGAGTTCATCCTTATTGCTTATGCGCGTGCCGCGCTGAACTAAGGCACAGCATCAGGCTGCATAAAACCAGCAACCAAAGATTACTACTTCCGCCGCCGCCACTGCCACTGCTGAGCGCGGGTATGGCTGCGCGTGCAGAGCTTTGTGTTTGAGTTGGCGTGCTAACGGATATTTGGCTTGAACTGCTACTTGAAGCTAATGAGCTAGAGGACTTAGGTGGCGCCTTGATGGTGACGGACAATGCCTGACGGCTGATACCTATGTCGTCACTGACGCTGAGTTCAAACCCCAAAGTGACGTCGCTGCTTACCTCGGGTGCGACAAAACTCAAGGTAAAGCTGTTGGCGTTAATTAGCTCAACGCTGGGGCCGCTGAGTTGTATCCAAGAGGAAGTGAGCTTGTCGCCCTCGGCATCGGTTGCACTGGCGGTGATAGTAACGGGCGCACCACTGGGGCTGGATAATGCAGCACTGAGGCTGATCACCGGTGTTTTATTAGCATTGCAGCGACGCAGGCCATTTAGGGTGCCCAGTTGTTTTTCGAGCTTGGCCAGTAACGGCGCGGCAGCGGGTAGGCACAGGCGCGTGCTGTTAAAATCTAAATAAAATAATGCTTCCAATAGCCCCAGCGCCTCGGGCAGTGGGCCTTGCAGTTCGGCATTGCCTTCAAACTTTAGTATTTCCAATTTGCTGAGTTGGCCTAGGCTCGCAGGCAGGGTGCCAATAAATTTATTCCAGCCAAGGTGTGCGTAGCGCAGCTTGGGCAGTTCACCGAGTTCGCTGGGTATGGTGCCGCTGAACTGGTTGCCGGTAATGTCTATATTGTCCAAGTCTTGTAGTTGATTGATCGTGTTGGGCAGCGCCCCGCTTAGGTTGTTGCCCGAAAGGCTGATGCGTACAAGTTGTAAATTGTGCGCAAGAATATCGCTGATATCGCCCGTGAACTGATTGATTTGCGCATCTATGTGTACCAAGTGCGAGAGCGCAGCAAGCGGGCTTAAGTCGCCGCTGAAGTTATTGCTGTTCACGTAAAAATATTGCAGTTGTTGCAGCTGGCTAAAGCTAGCAGGAATGCTGCCGCTTAATTGGTTTTGCAGCACCTGAAAAGTAACCAGCTGTTGCATTTGCCCCAGCTCGCTGGGTAGTTCCCCGCTTAAATTATTATTGGGTAGATTTAAAAACTGCATCTCAGTGAGTGCGCCCCAGCTAGCGGGAATAACACCGCTAAGGTGGTTGTCAGATAGGTTGAGATTGCTCAAGCTGGTGAGTGCATGCAGGCCGGAGTCGAGCGGGCCGATGACATTGTTGTTTTTCAAATCGAGGCTTTCAACGTGGCGCGGCTCAAAGCTGTCATCGCAGCTAACACCAAACCAGTCACAGGGCGTATTAGTGGTGAGCCAGTTATCTTGGTCTAGCCATTTACTGCCTTGGGTGTTGATATAAAAATTCACCAAAGCATTGCATTCTGTGAGCGTAATTTGTTTTACATTATTGCTGCTGCAGTAATCATCGGTAAGTGTTTCTAGCTGTACTTCATCGTCCCCAAGGTTGATCGAAAAAGGCGTTCCCTCATAATTAACTGTGCCGGAAAAAATACCGTCGTTTGCATATTTGTCGGCGCCTTTGCCGTCATCTTTTAGAAGTGGCGCGGCGCTGCCGTTGCTAAGCGTTACGCTGGGTGTTGGGCCAGGGCCGCTGCAGGTAAGGCTTGCGACTTCCAGTTTGAGCGGGCTGCCCGCAGCAAGCATGACCTGTTGTTCTGTTGGCGATATGCGACGCACGAGGGTTTGATTCGCACAATTGAGCGCGCCTTGGCCGTTGTCGCCATAGGCTTGCACATGTTTGCCGGTGAAAGTGTTAAGGCTAAGGCTGGCACTGGGGCTAGGGCGCCCTGAAACCAATAGCCGCGCGCGCAGGATGCGCCAATCAAGTTCGGGGGATTGGCTTTTCATCAAGCCCACAATACCGGTAACCACGGGGGCGGCCATAGAGGTGCCCGAATTAAAACCGTAGTCATTATTAGGTAAGGTGCTGTAAATATCTTTACCGGGCGCGGCAAGGTGTACAAAGCGGCGGTTAGTATTAGAAAAGCTCGCCTTTTCGTCATTTTGAGTGTGAGCCGCCACAGAAATAATAATGGGCAGGCCGTAAGAGGATGGAAAGCCTGGGTCTTTACTGCTTTCGTTACCTGCTGCTGCAATAAATAAAATACCCGCTTCTGCTTGCAGTGCTATGGCTTCACCGAGCGCCTGTGAATTGTCGTCCCCGCCCCAAGAATTATTACTCGCAATGATATTAATATTGCGTTTCATTTTTAAATCGTAAAGGTAGTTTAAACAGGTGATTGCATCGCTGCTGAAGCCATCGCCTTCGGCGCTCAAAAAACGGCAGCTGATAATATTACTCTGCCAATTGACACCGCTCACGCCCAGGCCATTGTTGCCGGTGGCGGCGATAATACCGGTGACGTGGGTGCCATGACCATCGTCATCCATAGGGTCGCCCGTTCTATTAATCGCATTGATGCCGTAAATATCATCAATGTAGCCATTGCCATCGTTATCAATACCATCGGCGATTTCATCGGGGTTGTGCCAAAGGTTATCGATTAAATCTTCGTGGTTGTAGTCCACCCCCGTATCTATAACCGCAATAATGTGGCTGCGATTGCCGGTGGTGACTGACCACGCATCCTGCGCATGAATGCTGTTGCGGTTTTGCAGGTGCCACTGCCAATTTAACTTGGGGTCATTCGGTGAAATAGTCTTGTGTAGCGGGTAATCCGGTTCAGCATAGGCAACATCGGTTTGGCTTCTATAGCGTTCTAATACATCCTTAACGCGCAAAGGCGCAGCGACATCCACTACCTCCAGCTGCGGTAAATGAGCAAAGCCCCGATGTTGGCTGGGCGCGATGCCCAGCTTGCGGTGCAGGGCCGCCCGGCTTTCGCGCGCTGTTTTTGTAGCAGAGGATTTGGTGACGAGCGGGCTTGAATCAGGGGTTTTAAATTTCACTAAAATTCGCGCGGGCGTCATAGCGCTGTTGGGGGTTGGCTGCGCGAAGCTCGGTAAGCACAATAGGCTCATAAAGTACGCTACTAAGCATGCTCGGCATCTATAAGTTGCTGTAGTTGATGTAGTTGCTGTAGATGATGTGGTTGCTATAGTCGCCGCGTTTATAGGTGCTGTACGTGCGAGCGCTTTACCAATCAATATCCTAATGTTCACGCGGGTATCCTTTTCTAATGATCGATTTGATTTGAGTTTTTAATCAAGCGCTCGGGTTTTTGGAGTTATTTACACATTAGCAGGGCTTTCTTGCGCAAACTCTTAGGTTTAAAAATCTAAACGCTGTTTCAGCTCCCGCGCTTGGCGCCGCGAGGCAATCACTTCGGTTGCATCCTGCAGCACAATTTGTAAACCATCGCCAATCCAAGGCTCAATACGCTCGATGAAATTCAGGTTGATAATCTGCTGGCGATTGGCGCGGAAGAACAGGTTGGGGTCTAGGCGCTGTTCAACATAGTTGAGTGAGCGTAGCAAAAGTGCGTCGGTATTGCGAAAAAATACCCTCACATAATTACCCTCTACGGCGATATGGCGAATTTCTTGGTATTTCACAAAATGACAGCGCTCGCCTTCGCGGATAAACACATGATCCTCTGCGCGCTTGGGGCTGCTATTCCCACCTGCTTGGTTTGTGCTGTTTGTGGTGGCGTCGCCAGTATTATTGGGGCCGTTAATTTTATCGAGAGCGCATAGCAAGCGCTCCTCTGTAATTGGTTTTAGCAAGTAATCCAGCGCATTCACCTCGAAGGCGCGCAGCGCGTGTTGTTCGTAGGCTGTAGTGAAAATCACCTTGGGGGTAAATTCACTTTGTTCCAGCACATCAAAACCACTGCCATCAGGCAGGTGTATATCCAGTAATACTAAGTCGGGCGATAAATCTTTCAGTGCAGCCAAGGCACTGGCGACATCCACGGCTTCGCCCACCACCTCATACTGGTCGTGCTTACTCAGTAACGCTTGCAATTCACGCCGCGCCAAGCGCGAATCATCGACAATTAAAATGTTCATAGCGACAACTCCACTCGTGCGCAAACGGTGTCCTTCAGGGACAAGGCTAGTGATGCTTGCGTGCCATAGGCGCGCGCTAAGCGCTCCCGTAAATTTTCTAAACCTATACCTTGGCCTGCATGGGGGCTGGTGAATTCTGCGGGCGGGTTAGTGACGCATAACTGCCAGCGACTATCGCTCAGGCGCACAGCTTGAATCTGAATTGATCCACCCGCGCGGCGCGCGGCAATGCCATGCTTGATCGCATTTTCTACGAGGGTTTGCAGCAGCAATGGCGGCAGCTCGGCATTGTGTAGGCTTTCATCTATATCAAATTCGAAGGCGAGGCGCTGTTCAAACTGTAATTTTTCCAGTGCTAAATAACCATGCACCCATTCAAGTTCATCCTTAAGGTGTATGAGCGGTTGGTTATTACTGTGCAAAAGCCCACGTAAGAGTGTTGCTAAGTCGGCCAAGCCTTTGCGCGCCGCTTCGGGGTTTTCAGTGATGAGTGAGCGTAAATTATTGAGCGCATTAAATAAAAAGTGCGAATTAATTTGGCTGCGCAACATGTGTAGTTCGGCATCGCGCAGCTGCGTTTGTGCACGCCAGTATTCAATTTCCGTATTGCGCCGCTGGGTAAACTCAGCGCGCAATAAATACAGGCAGGACCACAGTAAAAACATAATGCAGGTGTTCATGCTGTAGGCTAAAAACCCTCCCCAAGTTGCGGGTTGATTGCCAGTGCCATCGCTAGGGAATAGGTAATAAAAGCCGTAAATGAATAAGAACAGTAGCGCCTGGTTGGCAAGTGCAAGCAGCGGTAGTAGCCAAATTAAATGTAAGCTTATATGCAGCAGCGATAGGCGCGTGTTAACGCGATGATAAAGTGCGCGCAAGCCGTGGCTGCTCAGCGCCATTAAGCAGGACAGGCAAAAAAACATGCTCAGTGTAAATAGAGAAATGGAGCCCCAGAGCAGCATAAATACTTGGTTAAGGCAAAAATAGCCGCCCCAAAAAATAAGCTGCGCCACATAATATTTTTGCTCACTTATTTTTTTTTGAGGCATTGATTCAATGGCAGCCATACGCGTGTCTCTAGGTTTTTTTTTATTAATATCTAAATTGTATAGTGTGAGAGCTAGTGTTTAAGCGCTCGCCAGCGGCGTTCAAGCGCCCAAATGGAAATGGCGTAAATCGCAATAATAACGATAGGAATCGCCACAAAACGCTGCTCGGGGAACAAATACCAAGCTGCGACAATCAACAGTGTGCGGCTAACACTGTGAAACATTCCCACCCAATGCTGCACAATCCACGAAAAAGGTAGCCACATTAAACCAGTGAGTATTCCCACTGTTAGTGGTAGGGATGTTGGGTCCTGCAGAAAGAAGGGAATGGCGATCGAATACACCAGCAGCGACATCAGCAGCCCATAAAAAAATAAGCGGTCAAAGGTATTTTTTTCTTTGTGAAAAAATGTCTCACCGGTAAAGCGGCTAATGAACATGGCGATGTACACAATGCTACCCGTAGCGATAAATAGCACCAACGCTGCAATGTGTGTGGGTAAAAAAACACCGGTAATGCCAACAATCGTCCAGCATAAAATACCTGCTAAGGGCATGGCTAAAAAACGTCGTTGGCAAAAGGCGGCGCGCTGAACCTCAAGGCTCTTCGTATAGATCTGTGTATTCATTATTTTCTCCTTAGTTCGCCAGTGGCTATTTGGATTTATTCGTTATGTCGGCCTTGGCGGCCAGAAAGTCTAACATCTCTTTTGCAACCCAGTCGCCATCATCCCAGGTCAAAAAATGAAACCCCGTAGCGGACATGCGAATATCAACGGATGGTAGGCCTGAATACTGTTGGGTGAATATAGCTTGAGTGCTGGCTTGCGTTGCGCCATAAGGTTTATAGGCGGCCCAGGACCCCAAGACCAAAGTTGGGGTTTTAATCGCGGCAATATCTGCGCGCAAATCTGTGGTCATGAGTTCAAACATGGCTGTGGTTGTGGTGGTGCGATCACTGCTGCGGCTCCATGTTTGCAATTGCGCTAAGCGCTCAGTGTGGTTGCTCATGCTCGCTACGCTAGCAGCAGCGTAGCTAAAAAACTGCTCATCACCTTGGCTCATCATACCGCTACGCATCTGTTCAGCCTGTGGGCGAATGGAAACAGCCGTTGCAGCGGGATTTTGAATCGCGCTGAAAAAGGGTAAAGCATCAATGATAATCAAATTACTTATTAATGTTGGCTGCTCAATTGCCAGCATTAAGCCCAGAGTGCCTCCCAAACTATGGCCCACCACAACGGGTTTAGCTATTTTATGTTGCGCAATATAGGCTGCAACAGAATCGCGTATTGTTATTAAAAATCCATCGCCAATCTTGCTCAGAGGGGCTTGCCCTGCAAAGCCTGGTAAATGTAATAAATGGCAGTTGTAGTGGCGATTAAGTGCGGCGCAGGTTTCAGTAAAAGTGCCGCTGCCACTATTAAGGCCGGGAATAAACAGGACATCGCCTTGTGACTGTTCTTTGGCAGGCAAAAAGGTAACCTCAATACCTTCAAATACCTCAGCGTGCGAATTTTTCGCTGAGATAAAGCAAACCATTAAAGCGATTGCCGCCGTAAATAGAACAGAATGTTTTTTATTGCACTGCATAAGTAACTCCTTAAGTTAATCTTTCGTCAGTGAAAGATAAGCGTGAGTACTTAGCATAAGAGTGCGCAAGTATTAACATCTGGTGTTTCGTGAGAGTGGCGGCAGCTAAGGGGTGAGTGGCTGAGGAGTTGGGTGAGTGGTTGAGGCTTTCAGTCGACCTTTGGGGCAAGCGGGGCAAGCGGGGTAAGTGGGGTAAGTGGGGTAAGTGGGGTAAGGCGGTGCGGCTAAGCAGGTCAGAGCTGAGCAAGTCAGGGTGGCAATTTTTGGGGAGATCACGAGGTGGAGACTTAAAGCAAGTGCTTGCAAAGCGTTAACTGGATAGCGTTGACCATAATCGGTCCGATGCTCTGTGCGCTTATTGTCTTAGTTGGATTGATAGTAACCTGTAGGTAGATTTAGGGGTCAATTGGGCTTTTAACCTTATCCCCCAAGTCGTCTAAGACGTGCAAATAGATTTCTGTGGTTCTCAAGTCGGAATGTCCCATCAAGGTTTGTATTTGTTTCAAATCATATTTACTTTGCAATAGCCGAGTAGCGAAGGAATGGCGAAAAGTATGGCAACTTGCCTGCTTAAAAATTCTAGCGGCTTTAATCGCGCCTTTCACATGAGCCTGTAAAGTACCGCTATAAAGATGATGGCGACGAATTACATTCGCACGGGGATCTTTTGCCACAACGTCAGAGGGAAACAAAAACTGCCACTCAAGTGAACGCCCAGCTTGGGGATACTTAAGCTCCAATGCGTGAGGCAAGTATACAGGCCCAATCTCTCGCGCTTGATCAAAGGCCAACAATTTAGAAACAACAAACACTTGGTTCTTTAAGTCACTAATTAAGCTTTTGGGTAAGAGGGTTGTTCTATCTTTAGCCCCTTTGCCATCGCGCACGACCAGATACCCCATCGCAAAGTCCACATCTTTAACTCTAAGGCGCAAGGCTTCGGAAAATCGCAGGCCGGCCCCATACATCAACTGAGCCATTAACTTATAAGGCATATCCATTTGATTGATTACCGACATTGCCTCTTCGTGGGAGAATACGGTGGGAATTCTTTGTGGCTTTTTGGCGTATTTAAAATTAAGTGCTTCAACAGGCTGTTTCAAAAAGCGATTATAGAGAAACATGATGGCGTTTAAGGCCGTTTTCTGCGTATTCGGTGCATTGTTCGCAGTCAACGCAAGGTGGGTTAAATAGGCCTCGATATGTCGGGGTCCCATATTGGAAGGATGTTCCTTTTTGTTGAACAAAATGTATTGATGAACCCAATAGACGTAAGTGTTCTCTGTGGCATAACTTTTGCCATCTAAGCGAATAAAGGCGCGGAATTGATCCAAGAATTTTGTGGGTTTTGGCGGGAGAGGGACTTTAACATTTTCCATAATGCACCTAAGCGTAGTAATCCTTTAGGTGGAATATAGCATCAGAGCTGCAAACAGCAAGCATTTTGTCGGCCGTATATCTCCGAATTTATTGAACCGTATATCTACAAATATATTTTTAGTGGTAGCATAAGCCCTTGTTTTGGAAGGGCTATGTCGCCCATAATTTTCACTGGCACCCGGAGATATACGGCCCGGGCCGTTGAATAAACTGTTATGCGTAAAAACATGAAAACAAAATTACGTTATCTAATTGCTTTTGTTCTCGGTATTGGTGCGGCATATTTTGTGTGGTCTCAAATCACATTATCCCATCCAATATTTTTTCAACTTGGAGCAAGTGGTTTAATAGCCCCTATATCAGCTAGCATTTTTGGCGGCTTCATTGTGGCCTCCATTTCGCCAGAGCATAAAATTCGCATGTCTGCAATAGTGGGTTTAATTGTTGCATTGCCATTAATACTTTTCTTGTTTAGAAATGGTTTTAGTCACTACGACAGAAATCCTTTTTTTTGGTATTGGCCCGTTTATGTAACACCATTTTTCTGTCTTGGTGGTTTTTTAGGGCGTAACGTATGGCGTCATGCATAAATCGGGTAAGGAGGAGTTTCTAGCTCCCCCTCCCCACAACACCCTGCGTGCGGCTCCGCACAGGGCGTTTCCCTACGGATAATGAATTTCTATCCAGCGATCGCGTAACGAAATTAATCCCAAGTTGGCGAAAAAGTCATTGTTGAGTGCCATGTGAATCGCTGCTGTTTTTGCACTGCGCCAATAACTTTTATTGGAAGCACCACAAGGTACAGCGAGATCTTCAGGGACACCTAAGCGCATTAAATTTTGTATTTTAGTGCGCACCCTTCGCCAATGCTTCCAGTAGCTCATACGTAGTCGTCTGCGTATCCAGTGATCCAAATCAATGCATTTCTGGTAGCCTTTGGCTATCCCGAAGCTTCCGCGTCCTGCTCTCGCCCCTCACCTACATCCATGTAGGCGAAGTAATTAATCCAGCCACGTAAATATACAGTCAGCTCTACTATTTTCTTTTCCATAGAGACACCACGAGAGCGGCCTGTTATTTCTTTTACACGGTATTTAAATTGTTGCAGCGCGCTAGCATGCCACACCAGTTCTTTACCGTGAAAAGTGAATCCCAGGAATTTACACTGGTTAATAGGCGCGACTTGGCTTTTGGTGGTATTCACTTTTAGCTTGAGCTTGCGCTCAACAAATCGTGTAATACTTGCCATGACACGCTCGCCCGCTTTACGAGAGCCGACAACAATCATGAAATCATCCGCGTAGCGAACAAAATTGTGGTTGCGCTTTTCCAGCTCCTTATCTAGCAGATCTAAAACAATATTAGACAGCAGTGGCGATAAAGGCCCGCCTTGCGGCACACCTTCATGACACGCTAGCCAGCAGCCGTTTTCTATTGCACCAGCCCGTAAATAGTTACCGATGAGTTTGAGCAGTGATTTATCACGTATTTTCTTGCCGAGCAATGTCATGAGTAAATCATGATTTACGCGGTCGAAGAATTTCGATAAATCCACATCTACCGCAATACGTTTTCCCTTGTCGACATAACGCTGTAATTGTTTTACCGCATCATGCTGCGAGCGCTTTGGTCGAAAACCATAGCTGTACTCTGAAAACCCCGCATCGAAAATAGGGCTAATGACTTGCGCTATCGCTTGCTGTATCACCCGATCAAAAATCGTGGGAATACCCAATGCTCGTTCGCCGCCATCAAGTTTACGTATGTAGACGCGTCTTACCGGAAGGGGTTGGTATTCACCGGAGCGGATAGAATCCACCAGTGATTGCCCCACACGTTTAAAGTGGCTGACAAAATCATCAATGGTTATCCCATCAATACCGGCAGCCCCTTTGTTAGATCGCACGCGTTGCCATGCAGCATTTAGATTTTCTCTGCTAAGGACTGCGCTGAATAGAGTTTCATTTGAGTTCAGTGTCATATCAGTGCGCTAAAATATTTTGTTTCCTGCTGGATATAATAATTAGGCTAGCCATGTCTTTTAACTCGCCATTAGGGTTCGGGCCTTCACCATATCCCAACCATTACGATGGGCGTTCGGCTACTATGCCGTCTGCTGACTTCTGTTTAATCACCGCAACTATTGCTAGTTGAGGCGCTGCTGTGTTCCACCATTTTTTTTTAAATGCTCACGATGGTGGCTAATGAGCTAGGTCTACTTATTAATCCGCGACCCCATGCGGACAGTTTCACAGCAGCATGCTAAACAGATCTCCCCAGATAAGAACGTGCACCTTCACTACACAGCTGCATCATTTACTTTACCCATTAGATCACGTGGCTTCGGTGTCTTTGGCCACCTCGCCTCTAGGCTAAGCCTTATATGATGTTTCTGTTCGTCAGCTCGTAGCTTTGCTAGCGGCTTCCTCCAGACCCTCCCTCGCGGAAACGCCCTTGCCATTCGCTAGTAGTTAGCGTTTAATAAAACGTATTAAACGGTGATCTTCCTACAGGGGACTTTCACCCCACAAGTACACGCCCATGCTGGGCGTACCAAAGCAATCAAGCGGATGGCCTTTAAGTAGCTCTTTTGCCATTCCGCTTCGCTACATTTTACGGCAAAATAGCTACTTAAATTCCACCGCTTATTGCGGCGTTCAAGCTGTAGAAAAATGAAAATACCCCGCGTTTTTCCCCCTTCTTCATAGTAAAATTCCGCTATTGCAGTTTAGTGAGGCGGATATGGCTAATTTTATTAATACCAACATAAACCAAACCGTGCTGATGGATATTAATTATCTCGATCAGCTGGGTAAAAACAATTTCGATTTTTATCTTTACTCCCTCCTAAATCAAACGAATATTCTCGATGACTTTTTGGGGCGCTACAAAAATCAAACCGTAGGGCGTAAGGCTTATCCGCCTGAATTGTTATTGCGTATTATCTTTTGTGCCTATTACCGGGGGATAACCTCCAGCCGCGTCATGGCCAGTTTGTGCGAAACCGATTTGAAATTTATGGCCTTAGCGGTGGGCACTAAGCCACATTTCACCACTATCGCTAATTTTGTTTCCAGTAACAGCGAGGCGATTAAAGGCTTGTTTCATCGTGTACTGCTTATTTGTGATGAGAGCGGGTTGATTGGCAAAGAGCATTTCGCCATCGATGGTTGCAAGTTGCCTACGGATGCCTCTAAGCAATGGAGCGGCACCCACGCCGAACTCAAAAAGAAATCTGAAAAAATGCGTGCTCGCGCCGAGCGCATAGTGGCCAAGCACGTAGCCTCTGATTCCGCAAAAAATGATAAAAGCGGACATTATCAAAAGGAACAGCAAACTATTGAAACCCTCTTGCGCAACGCAAAAAAAATAGACAGCTTCTTGGCCACCCATAAACCGCGTATTGGGCACTCGCGCAATAAACGTGAAGTTCAAAGTAATATCACCGATAACGAATCGTGCAAAATGACCACCAGCAAAGGCACTATTCAGGGTATGACCTGCGTCACGGCGGCAGATGATAAGCATCAAATTATTGTAGAGGCGCAAGCCTTTGGTGTTGGCCAAGAACAAATTACATTAAAGCCCATGATCGAAAACATCAAAACCCATTTTGATGACAGCCTTTTTCAAGATGGCTGCATTATTACGGCTGATACGGGTTATTGCAGTGAAGACAACTTGGCTTTTTTGCATGAGCAACAAATTACGGCCGTTATTCCCGACAACCAATTCCGATTAAGAGACCCTGTATTTTCGGGTTCGGAAAGTTTTTTAAAACATAAAGAAAAACGCCAGGCCACACGTAAAGACAATAAAAAGACCCGCGCGATATTTTCCAGCAAAGACTTTGTTGTGGATACCGACAATAAAGAAGCAGTATGCCCCAACGGAAAGAAGATGCTCTACCTAGGAGATTATTTTAAAACCCCAAGTGGCCCACATGTGCGTTTCAGGGGCGAACTAAAAGATTGTCGCGAATGCCCACTCAACAAGCAGTGCATGAAAAATGATGTAAAAGCCCAAGGACGACAAATCTCCGTATTAATTGAAAGCCAACGAAAAGTCACTCATCTCGACCGGATGAAGAAAATAATTGACAGCGAGGATGGCAAAAGAATTTACAGCAAACGCATGCACACCATTGAGCCGGTGTTTGGCAATATATGCAGCAATAAAAGGCTCAACAAACTAAGCTTACGCGGCGAACAAAAGGTAACTGCCCAATGGCAGCTATACTGCATGGTCCACAATGTGGAAAAGCTCTGGAGATATGGGACATAGTGGGGGTAAAAGAGCACTGAAGTGCTTTTATAGGCCAAATGCGATCATTTTTAACCGATAAATGACTTATTAGTTCAGTTTTATATTGCATCTTGTCGATTGCAAGAAAAGCTGTTCAAATAGTCGTCAATTTAAAACAACCACGCGTTGGGAAGGATTTTGTGTTTTTAAACTTAATTTTTCTACAGCCTCGTTAGGCACAACATGAAAAATATCCAAGTATTTGACGGTGCAGAGAATGCTGTATTTGATATATTTTCTGCAACAGAGCACGAGTATTCCTTAATATTTCCTCAGGGACAGGACGTCGCCTTTATTGAAGAGGTTTACAGCCGAGGTAACGAAACAGAGTTAAACGAAGCATTTAAGAATATGTGGCTTCGTCGTATTCCAAAATGTCAGGCAATGGGAATACATGGTTTGCTGTTTTATGACTTAGACGAAAAAAAACAGTATTACCCAACGCGAAGAGATGAAGAGGCTATAAACCCAGATGGTACGAGACTCCGTTAAAATATATATGTAGTGAACTTTACTTCTATGTATTTCACGACATTTCGTCAAATAGAGAATTTTTTTAATTACAATGTTTAGTATGAAAAAATAATGCCTAACAAGGCGTTGCATCGGACAGTTTGTAAGGTGTGCCGAGAGTAAATGGTGGGGTCGCGTAGCGTCCAAACTATTTACGTAACTTCGCAAGAGATGGTGGTAGGCCCACCGCATTCGCTTTGCAGTAGGAGAATGCAAACCACTTCAAGCGGCATTGATTAAGAGTCTTTGTCGTGAGCGTTGAAGAAAAGTCGAAATTAAATTCGGCAGGTAAGATAAACGGAGACGAACGCAAGTGAACCTTTGATGAGGCGTCGTGATGTCCCTAACTGTTGTCAAAATCAGTGGCCCTTAAAACTGCTGAGATAAATCGAGAAGAAAACTGCTTACTGACTCGATGGCAACCGGCGTAAAGAAGGCGTGACCGTTTATCAGGCTTTTGTGAGGAACTCGGGAAGCTGTCGTGCTGATGTTAAGAGAGAAGCCGAAAGCGGTGACCCCGTAAGGTGAGAGTATCAATGCAGCGCACAGTGGCGGAATCGTCTGTAGTAGTGATGAAGTTGCTGTAATGGCAATGGAGCGAAGGGACGGTGCCACTCGATTTGAATGAAAGGCCAGCAGTGATTGAACCAACAACCGCAAGGTAGGACTCAACAATCAATGCACAGTTACAGTATACCGAAGCAGTTAGTGCACAGGGCGTGGCTGAAAGTAAAAGCGAATGCCGGTGTAGCGGGTGCGGATAACATCAGCATCGGGATGTTTGAACAGAATTTGACGAATGAGTTGTACAAACTCTGGAATCGCATGAGCTCAGGCAGTTACATGGCACCACTGGTAAAGCGTGTAGACATAGCCAAGCCGGATGGCAAGCTGCGTCCACTGGGTATACCTACGGTGGCTGATCGCGTTGCGCAAATGGTGGTCAAGATGACACTGGAGCCGGAGTGGGATGCTAAGTTTCACTCATCTTCATTCGGGTATCGTCCAAAGCGCAGCGCACATCAAGCCGTACAAGCAGCGAGAAGCAATTGCTGGAAATACACATGGGTGATTGATCTGGATATCAAAGGCTTCTTTGACAATTTGAATCATGATCAATTACAAAAATTTGTTGCGCAAGCAACGGATAACCCATGGTGCAAACTCTATATCAAACGCTGGGTCACTGCGGGTGTGAAAATGCCAAACGGTGAAATTCAACAAGCAGAAAAAGGAACCCCGCAGGGTGGCGTCATTAGCCCACTGTTGGCAAACCTCTATTTGCACAAGGTGTTTGATAGCTGGATGCAAAAATATTTTCCGCAAAATCCGTTTGAGCGCTATGCCGACGACATTGTTTGTCATTGTCGAACAGAGCGCGAAGCGGAGCAGCTACTCAGTGCTATTTCACAGCGGATGCAGCACTTTGATTTAACACTGCACCCTGAGAAAACAAAAATCGTATACTGTGGGCGGCGCAAAATTGAAAGAGCTAGAGCGCAGTCGTTTGATTTTCTGGGCTTCACCTTCCGGCGAAGAACCGTGAAACGCAAAGATGGCAAACTGGCTCCCGGTTTTGCGCCGGCCATCAGCAACAAAGCCAAGAAAGCGATTGTCAAAACGATGAGAGAGTGGAATGTGAGGCGACTGAGCTTGTTTACGATAGTAACACTCAGTAAAAAGCTCAATCCACAAATCAGAGGTTGGCTAAACTACTACGGTGCTTTTTACCCATCGGCACTGCAAGGCACTCGGGAAGCGATTGAGTGTCGATTAACAAAGTGGGTAAAAGGTAAATATCCGCAGCAGCGCAGCCGACGACTGAAAGCCTACTCATGGTTAAAACAAATCAAACAGTGGAGGCCGAAGCTGTTTGCGCACTGGTGATAAAACTGCTGACAATTGGAATAACAAGAGCCGTATGACGCGAGAGTGTCACGTACGGTTCTGTGGGGGGCTGATGGGGAGGTTCCGTTGGTCTACTCGACTAGCGCTTATGCAATATCGCTACGCTAAGTTTATCGCAACGCGCTACTTACAATCAGCAGGTGAACGCAACGTTATGTGTTTCTCTAAATTGGAGATTATGTGGAAATAAAATCACCTCAATTAACTGATGGTTCAGAATGGATGCAACACGAAGATTGTATTGTTGGCGATGAGCAAGGGTTACGAAATTTGATCATTGCTTGTGAAAAAGCAATAGAAAGTGGTGAATCATACGGGGATGGCTTAGGAGACTATGTCGGTGTTAAGAAACTAGAAACAAGTTTTTTTGTGTCTCCAGACGACTCTCCAACTACAAAAATAGGTTTAGCTATTGTTAGCTTTGTATTTATAGGGCTGGTAGCTTTAGTAATAGTTGGTGGTTACACAACATTTCATTGGATTTTCAGCTAAAACACATAACAAATAAGGATATGTCGCGCGCAGCCGCGACCTATCCCATTGTTGAACAAGCCCGGTCTCGTTCGTCTCTCTATAGGAAATATATTCTTGGGTTTTCAGCGGAAGGAGCGAGCTGGTCACAGCTCGCATTTTTGATGGGCGAGTATTTGCCTCGCCTGTGTCGACGATAAAAATTTACACTATCCCATAAGTCTTTTTTCTTCCCTCCGCGTTACATGAATGGCTGTGTTTGCTGCGCCCGGTTTTATTGCGGCGCAGGTCGCGGCCGGATAAAGCTCACAATCGACATCACACTTTGGCATTTCGTGCAGGTGAAGTGTGGTCTTGGTTTGGGTACGAGAGTAGGAATCCTAACGTTTAGTGCCCACTGCACGCGCTGCAACAAACGTTTGGCATTGCCGTGTAGAAAACCGTAGTCGCGTGCACGGCGAAAGCCTTTGGGCAAGGTGTGTTGCAGCACTAGCGCCATAAAGTCTTCGCCACGCAGCTTTCGTGTTTGCATCTTTCCAGTGTTGCTGTCCTTATATTGAAAGGTCACTGTCTCGCCATCATTGCTAAGAATATTCTGGTCGCTGATGACGCCCCGGTAGAGATAGCGCGAAAGATATTGCAGTGCGGGTAAGCCTCGCCCCACCGCTTGACATTGCACCACCCATTTTTCAGGTGTGTCGGGAACCCTAAACCCGCCGGTGCGAAGCGCGGCTAGTAAGCGCGCACGAAAGACATGCGCGAGCGCGCGGCCATTAAACAGGTAGTGTTTGTTGATGGTTTTCCACAGTGCCGTTGCGCCTTCTGCCTGAACGCCGCCGCCGGGAATAATGATGTGTACATGCGGGTGATAGTCGAGCCGTCGCGTGTGGGTGTGTAATACGGCGGTCATCGCCAATTCCGCTGCAAAGGATTTTTTATTCAAACCAAAATCCTTGAGCGTACTGACGGCACAGTCAAATAACAGCGCGTAGATATTTTTGGGGTTTGCCTTAGCAAGTGAACGCAGTTCACTAGGCAAGGTGAAGGTCGCCATAAAATAATCTACCGGTAATAATTTGCGCTGCTGCCGCGCCAGCCATTGGCTGGCGCTTTTCATGGCCCCGCTTGCGAAACTCGCGGCCCCAGTAATGAGCGCCGCTACAGGCTTCCATGTCGATTAAGCAAGGAGGGCATTGTGCAATGAAAGGCAGCGGCTGTGCCCTCTTGAGGGTTTTGCGCAGAATGACCTTCCCGTTCTTATCCATACCAACGAGACTGAAAGAAGTTTTCGCTAAATCGATACCGAGTGTTGTAAGATTCATGAAATTCGCTCCTCTGGTGGTTATGACAGCACCGATACTCTACGCCGGCACAGGGCTGGTTGTTAAGAGGGGGAGTCCATATCATTCGTTATGTACCACAAGGAGAATGAAATGCTAAAAATAATACCTTTTATATTAGGCGTTGGATTTACAGCTTTTTCCGTAGCTGATTCAGGGCAAGTAAAAATGGCGGTAGGAAAATGGAGCATTGCGCCCGAATGGGTGAATAAGTTCGCTTCAGAATGTCGAGGCATGACACTTGAAGTCACAAACGATGGGAAAATAATTAGAACTACAGGTGAACTTTCGTATACGTCTAAAGCAACATTCACTGAAATCAATAATAAAGTTCAAATAGATGAAAGTCTTATTGAAAGTAACTTGAAGCCTTCATGTGCAGGTGTTCCTGCAAGTAAAATTGTAACTCATTTAAAGCACAAAGCTTTTTTTACTGTTGATAAAGATCGTTTAATGTACTATCGAAATGCAGATAAACATTCGTTAATTATCTTCAGTAAAAATTAACATAACAAATAAGGATATTTCGCGCGCAGCCGCGACATACCCCATTGTTGAACAAGCCTGCTCTTGTTCGTCTCTCTATAGGAAATATATTCTTGGGTTTTCAGCGGAAGGAGCGAGCTGGTCACAGCTCGCATTTTTGATGGGCGAGTATTTGCCTCGCCTATTTCGGCGATTAAAATTAACGCTTCCCCATAAGTATTTTTATTCCCTTCACGTTAAATGTTTGGTTTTTGTGCTGCGCCCCGACTTATTGCGGCGCAGGTCATTATCGGGTAAAGCTCACAGTTAACTTTACCCAAGGACGTTTATACTTGCGTGCCTATTTAATTAAGAGCCTTATATGTTAAGAGCGTTATTCGTTACAGGGAGTTATTGCTATGAATAAAAACCTACGTCGTTGGTATTATTTTTCGGGATTATTGGCGCCTATTTGGTTGTTCTTTGGGGTGATAATTGCGGGAAGTTTTTATCCTGAGTACAGCCACATGAATCAAGCAATGAGTGAGCTGGGTGCTAAGGGTTCTCCTACGCATATACTCTCACCCATTATGAATAATTACCCTTTGGGTATTTTATTTTTTATATTTGGCGTTGGGGTGATTAAAGCCTTTCCTGCGTCGAGATGGGCGCGCGTTTCGGGTGCTTTAATTGTTTTGCATGGTTTAAGTAGTTTTTCGGCGGGGTATTTTTCTTGTGATGTGGGCTGTGATTTAGCCTTGCCTTCTAGGGAGCAGGATTTACATAATTTGTCAGGGTTGATGTTGTTTTTTAGTCTGTTTATTTCAAGTTTAATATGGGTGTTTATAGCTAACCGCTGTTTAGGTGTTAAGTGGTTTGGGTGGTTTTCGCTGGTGTGCGCAATTGTTGCTATAGCGCTATTACC
Organism: Cellvibrio sp. 25HG11W-0; assembly: GCF_057815475.1. NCBI lineage: Bacteria > Pseudomonadati > Pseudomonadota > Gammaproteobacteria > Cellvibrionales > Cellvibrionaceae > Cellvibrio > Cellvibrio sp. 25HG11W-0. The sequence goes on along the minus strand of NZ_CM174230.1, from coordinate 3,980,772 downwards.
ACTTATGGCGGATGCGGTGGAGGCAGGTGTTGGTTTTGGTTTGTATCAGCGGCTTAATTATGGTTCACAAGTTGTATGGGTTTTTGTTTTCGCTGTGGTGTTGTTGCGGCACAAGGTGCGCCGCTAATGGGTTTCGGTTTTTAATATTCATTCCCTCCTTGTTCGCTCTCGCAAGCGCTAGCGATAAACTCTTTCCAGCGCTGTATGTCGCTGCCTTCGGATTCGTAGAGGCTTAGGCCTATGAGAAACTCACCTGCATCGCCGTAGGGGCGCGCCCATTTTACTTCGGTGATGAGTAAGAATTGTTGCCCCGATGCGCGTAGCAGCACGCAGGTGCGCATGATTTTTCCGAGTACTAATTCTTGATCGGTGATAACGCGCAGGCCGTTGGCAGACATGTCTAGGCTGGTGCTGACGACTATGGTGGCATTGTGGCTTTCTGTGAGAGCGGGTTCTACTTCTAGGTATACGGTTTCCTCTGCAGTGAGGCGATATTCTTGGCGCTGTTCGCTGGTGTCTAGCGCGGTTTGCGCCGGTGCGTTTTTATCATTGTTGCTCATTAAGAAATATCCTTGCGTAGTCCACGAATAACTTTGGCCAGTTGGTCTTCAAAGTTGTCGCCTTTATGAATGATGCGCGCCCGCTCGGTAGCGAGCAACTCGATAAGATTTTCGCGTTGGTATTCGGCCATTTTGCGGCCGAGCGTATCGACAAATATATATTTTTGCGTCGAGCTGATAATGACCGAGAGTTTGGTACGCACCCAGCTCGCATCATCGAATAAAATCTCTAGCCAAGCGCCGACATGCAAATCGTTCATGGCTGTTTGTGCTGCGCCAAGCTGTGCGTTGGCTGCGGCGGCATCTTGTTGTGCGCGCAGGCGTTGCCGCTCTTGTTCGGCTGCTTGCTGTGCGCGGGCGTTGCGCTCTTGTTGCTCTGCGAGGGCGCGCGCCTCAGCCATGGCTTTGCGGGAGGCGGCTTTGCGCGCATCAAGTTGTTGCTCCATGTGCTGCTGCGCTTCTTGCTTGGCGAGTTCGGCGGCTTCGCTTTGGGCTTTTTGTTTTGCTTCCAGTACTTTAACCGCGCGTGCGGCTTTTTCCATGGTGAGGGCGAGCCGCTGTGCGTCAGCGGCGAGGGCCTTTTGTTCGAGCTGGGTTAAAAATTGGTGAATGACGTGATCGAGTTGCGGTTGTACGAGGGCTTTGACGATGCCGCCGGAGAGACAGAGGGCAAAGTCTTTGTTGCTTTTTATCAGCACCTTGCGCCCAGTGCGATCGACAAATAAAAGCTGATCTGCCGCGGGGTTTTTGAGGGCCAATTTGCAGCGAATTTTATCGCCGTCTTCGCCGCTGAAAATAAGCCAGTCACCTTGTTGAATGGCCTCGCTTTGGCGCAGTAGTGCAGGGGTGATACGGGTGTTGCTGGTGCTGTAGCCCTCGGGATAGGGTAGGGCTGCAAAGAGTGCGCATTCCTGCGGCTGCTTTTGAATGGCGTGCATTAAACAGAGGTTTAACTGCGCAAGCCATTGCTGGTAGGCGCTGGGGTTGCTGGTGGTGAGTTCGCCATTGCGCTCCAGTTCGCTAATGATGCCGGGGATGGCGCTGTAGAGTAGTTGGTCGTCGACTTCGTGGGTTTCGGTCGCAAACACTTGCCCCAACGCTGGCAGCAACTTTTGCCAACTTTTCCAAAAGGGCGCGCTTTGCCATTGACTGGCATCGACGGTGACTATGCAGTGTTGCAGTTCACTTTTGAGTAAGCTTTGAACGCTGGCGTGTAGCTCGAGTGGTAACGGGCGCTCGGCGAGGTGTTGATTGAGTGTTTCTATGACGCGGCACTGGGCGCTTAACAGCGACAGCTCGGCGAGCTCGCTGCTGCATAAGCGCTCTTCGAGCATTTGTGCGCGTTTGTTTTCGGTGTCGATCCAGGCGCTGAAATCGGCCAGCGCTTGCTCAAAGGGTGCCCACTCGGATTGAGCGAGTGGCCAGCAGAGGCTGGCGCTGGCAATGAGTGTTTCAAGCTTGGTGACGTAGGTCTGATTGAGTTTGAAATCTCTCGGGCACCAGTGGCTCGCATCGTCTAACAAACAGCGCAAGAGTTGGCGAATGGGGTGTTGTGCTTGGGTAAAAAAATCATCGCTCTGGTGCAGTTGTGCCTGCATGGCGGCAAGTAGCGGTTGAACACTGGGTAGCAAGTCGGCGTGTAATTGTTCATTACCTATTAGGCGTGCGAAGAGCAATTCTGCATGTTGGCTGCGCAGCTTGCTATGTGCCTCGGCAGGCGCTATGGCGTTGAGTAGTTCGCTGTAGGCGCGCGGCGGCTTGGTTTGTATTGCATCGGCCGCGCTACTGTTTTGAGTGGCGCTGCTGTTGTGCGTGACGCTGTCAGGGTTAGAGCTGCTGTTCGACATAGGTTGCAGTTAGCTATAAGTTCAGTTCGTTAAGGAGCGGGTGCGTAAATTGGTGCTGATGTCGCGGCTCGCCCACAGGCGCGCTATATCGCTAGATCTATAGATAGGCTGACTTCACTATAGTTAGCAACTGGCGAGTCTGCTGGCGAATCCTACGCTTGAGTGGATATTGAGTACAAAAAGCGTCAAGTTGGCGATTCAAGTTGCGTATAATCGCCGCCATTCTGTAGCCCTTGGCTGCATCATCAGTGAATACATCTACTTATAAAGAGTTTTTATGAAAATTACGGCCAGCTCCCATTCGCTTTACACCGCCGCCGATGTCTATGCCTTGGATGCCGCCGCCATAGCGGCGGGCACACCGGCATTGCAGCTGATGAAGCGTGCAGGGCGCGCGGCGTTTGAATTGTTGGTGGCGCGCTACCCTGCGCCTGCGCACATCAGCATTTACTGCGGTGCGGGTAACAATGGCGGCGATGGCTATGTGTTAGCGGCGCTGGCGGCCCAGCGTTTGCTGCCGGTGCGGGTGATTCAACTGGCTGCGCCAGAGAAATTAACGGGAGCTGCCCGCGCCGCCTATGAATTTGCCGCACAGGAAGGGGTGGAGATGGTGCCTTTTGCGGCAGCGCAAACCCCTGAGCAGGGCGTCATTGTGGATGCGCTACTTGGTATTGGCCTGCAGGGCGCACCGCGCGCGGATTACGCCGCTGCCATTACACAGATTAACAGCGCGGGTTTGTCGGTGTTGGCACTGGATATTCCCTCTGGCCTTAACGCGGATACCGGTGCAGTCGCTACCGAGGCAGTAGCGGCGAGCCTCACCATCACGTTTATTGGTATTAAGCGCGGCCTGCTCACGGGGCGCGGCGCGGCACTTTGTGGCGAATTGGTGTTGGAGCAGCTTGGAGTGGATGATGCGGTTTACGCGAATATCGACGCTCAGGTTCAGCGTTCTAAGGTTCAACGATTAATATGCAGTGAGTTATTATCGCTGTTGCCCATCCGTGCGGCCGATGCGCACAAAGGGGATTTTGGCCATGTGATGATCATTGGCGGCGATACCGGTTACGGCGGCGCGGCCATAATGGCAGCAGAAGCGGCCGCGCGCGCCGGTGCCGGTTTGGTGAGTATCGCCACGCGCCCTGAACACTTAGCGGCGATCTTAGCCCGTCGTCCAGAAGTGATGGCCGTAGGGGTTATTTCTGGTCAAGAATTGGAGCCCTTTTTGGCGCGCCCGAGTGTGATTGTAATAGGCCCAGGCTTAGGGCGTTCACCCTGGTCGGAGCAGATGCTACAGCAGGCGATTAAAAGTGGTTTGCCGCTGGTGTTGGATGCGGATGCGCTCAACATTATTGCCGCTGGGCGCGTAGTGCCCGCGAGTATCAAACGCGACAACTGGCTGCTCACCCCGCACCCCGCAGAGGCCGCGCGTTTGCTCGGCGTAACCACGCAAGAGGTGCAGGCCGACCGCTTTGCCGCGGTCGCACAATTACAAGCGCGCTTTAACGCGGCGGTCATTTTGAAAGGCGCGGGCAGTTTGGTGGCAGGCAGCGATGGTGCAATCAGCATGGTAACGGACGGCAACCCAGGCATGGCAACGGGCGGCATGGGCGATGTGCTCAGCGGCATTTTGGGCGCATTACTCGCTCAGGGCCTGAGCCTAACCGAAGCGGCGCAATGCGGCGCCGTGTTGCACGCCTGCGCCGCAGATTTGGCCGCGCAAGAATTCGGTCAGCGCAGCTTATTGGCTACGGACCTTATTCCTTATCTCTGTGAACTCTTGAGCGACGACTAAGCCATGCCGCAGCTGAATCAAACATCTTTGAACCAAACCCCTTTGAGTCAAACCCCTATGAACCTGAGCCCTAAGTTGCAGCACAGTCTGCGTCAGTATGTTGAAGGCGAGGCTGCTATGTTGGCTGCGGGCGAGCAATTGGGCCATTGGTTGACACAACATAACGCAGGCTTAACGGTGTTATTGCAAGGTGACTTGGGCGCCGGTAAAACAACCTTATCGCGCGGAATATTGCGTGCGCTTGGGCATGCAGGCTCCGTCAAAAGCCCTACTTATACCTTGGTAGAAGTTTATGAATTACCCGCGCGCACTGTGTATCACTTCGACCTCTATCGCCTTACCGATGCCGAAGAGTTGGAGTACATGGGTTTTCGCGATTATTTTGTCGGCAACAATATTTGCCTGATTGAATGGCCTGAGCGCGCCGAACATTTTTTACCAGAACCACAGCTTGTAATTCAATTGGCCGAGCAAGACGAAGGGCGCGAACTGCTGTTGCACAGCCAATTTTTGTTGGATGATTTAACGCTGTAAAACAACCGTGTTTTGGTTTATGAAAAATTGAAAAGGGTGAACGTTGGTTCGCCCTTTTTTTATTGTTTTTTTTGTGACTGAAATTGCCCCCTAAAAACAAAAGCTAACCCCCCCCTTCCTTCTATATTTTCAATTCTTCGGCGCTTGATAGATAAGCTCTAAATGTTTTGGGTCTGGTATGCGTAGCTGTTGTGCGAGAGGGTGGTTTTGGCGTTTGAGTTCGGCGAGTACTAGTTGTGCGACTTCGCGTGCGCCGAGTTGATTGAGGTGAGTGTTGTCGCTCACTCCCTTGGGGTAGTTGGGGTGTAGGCCGGGGGCTATGTGCATAAAGCGCAAGCGCGAACCGGCATCGCCTTCGGCTTGAAAGTGCGCGCGGGTGATGGTGTCCATGTCGATAAAGGTGACACCTTCAGCCTGGGCTACTTGGCGGCTGAGGGGGCTGTATGCCACGTGGGTTTGTTCGATATTGCCCGCGGCATCAAAATTGCGGCGGGTAATTGGGCTGAGCAAAATAGGCTCGGCGTGCTTTGCTCGTACGTCGCGCACAAAGCGGGTTAAGTTCGCCTGGTATTGTGCCGGCGTGGTGTAGCGATCAGTTTTGGCGATGGATTCGTCGTTGTGGCCGAATTGAATAAAAACATAGTCGCCCGCGTTGAGTTGATCGGCAATGGCTTGCCAGCGGCCTTCCGCAATAAAGGTGCGCGTACTGCGTCCGTTCATGGCGCGGTTGTCGACGGTGTAGTCGTCGTTAAAAAATATTGCAAAGGGAACGCCCCAGCCTGTTTCTGGCCAGTCTTTTACTTCTTTGATAGACATGGTGGAATCGCCCGCCATAAAGATGGTGTGGGCTGCTGTGGTGCTCGCCGCAGGTTCAGCGGGTGGCGCTGTTGTTGCGGTGGGCGTGGAGGTGCTGCAGCCGACCAAACCAATTAAGGCTAAAGCCACTAAAGATAGTGAACGCATAATGAAATCTCTCGTGATTTAAGGGTGATCAAAATAAAAAAGCGAACAGGCTTGTGGCCATGTTCGCTAGGGGTATTTCAGTGTAGCCGTTGAATGGCGTTGGTAGGCCATTCAACGTTCACTAACGCTAGAAAACGAGCCTTAGTTATTTTTGATAAGAACATTTGTTAGGGGTGCCCGCTGGGTCTGAACCAAATGCTGAAACCGTACAGGCGATGCTGCTGCCTACAGAAACTTTCTTCAGTACCCAGCTACCTTTACGGCCGAATGCTACCCAGCCAGTGCCGGAATTTACATCACAGCTTTCGCCCAAGTTGGCGCACTTAGAGAAGCCATCTGGGTAATCGCCGCTACCGCTTAAGGCCGGTGCGCCAGAGGGAGTGCTTGAGCCTGAGCCAGACGCTGAACTTGCAGCAGAGCTGGCGGTAGTGCCTGAACTTGGTTTTGCGCTGAAGGTGTTAGAGTTGTGCCAAACATTATCAGTGGTGCGGTACTTCACCCAGAAGTAGTAGGTTGTGCCGTTGCTCAAACCTGTAGCGGTGTAGCTAGTGGTAGAAGTTGGCAAGGATGCAATACGAACTCGGCCTGATGGGTTTGAGTCGGTGTCTTGGTAAATTTCAAGTGCGTTAATAGACGCGCCGAGTGTCCAGTTAAGTGCGACTGACGCATTGCCAGCGCTGCCGCCCAGAGTGACATCGCCGCTCGCTGCTGCAGAACTTGCGGTCGCCGTTGAGCTGCTTGAAACTGTTGTGGTGCCGCAGGCAGACGAGGTTAGGGTTGCGTTGTTTTTGCCAACACCCGCATAGCTAGCCAGTTTGCTCTTCACGCAGGCAGGTGTAACGGCTGAGTAGCTGTAAGGAATAGAGATGGGGAAGGTTGCGGTAGTGGTCCAGTTGGTGGCGTCAATGGTGCCGCCGCTGGTCCAGCTAATGTTGTAGGTGGCAAAGTCACCTGGGGTTTTGATGTTGTTATTGCGCAAATCCCAGTAGCCGCAGTTGCTGCTGTCGTAGCGACAGGTAACGGGGTTCACGGAGTTTTCAAAATAGTTACTTTCGATTAAGGCATAACCTTGTTGGCGCACATTGATACCTGAGCCAGTGATGCCGTCATAGTGGTTGTTGTACATGTGCGTCCAGCCACCGCGTTGTAGCGGCAAGCGCGCGTTTACATTTTTGTAAATGTTGTGGTGGAAGGTAATGTTGCGTTGGAAGTCAACCGAGGTGTGACCATCCAATCCCACTTTTTTACTGTCGTGAATATAGTTGTAAGAAACGGTGACGTTCTTCGAATCCTTTTTTATATCCAGCGCACTTTCAAAGGTAAGGTCGCCATCAGGTGAACCATTACATTCGTTATTTACCGCAAACAATTCATTGTGATCAATCAACACATTTGAAGTGGTATCAACGCGCAGCATGTCGGCATCGTTGTTGGCGCCGCCCAGTGCACCTATTTTCATGTTGCGAATAATTACGTCGCCACTTTTAATCAGTGTGATACCAAAGTTAGCGGAAGAACCATTTGCACCTTGAATGGTAATGCCCTTGGTGAACTCTTTAATTTGTACCTCGCGGTATTCGTCGTTCCAATGCGCCTTGGGGCAATTGCCAGAGGAGTCGACGGTGTGATCTTTTACGATTTGATTAATTAAGGAATCTTCGTTGCCTGTGTAGGTAATGATAAGCGGGTAAGCGCCGCCAGCAACCTTATTGCCATTCGCATCGAGCTTGGCATTGGCAACAATGGTGTTGATTTCCTGATAGGTTTTTGCGGTGAAGGATTTGGCACCCGATACATTGCCGCCATCCGTCGTTGAAAAGCCTGCTGTTGCTGCACCAAAGGCTGAGCTGCCTGCGATTAACGCGATGGCTGCCGTAATGGCCTTTACCGAAAAGCTAGCGCCCTTGCGGGGTGCCACTGAGTGATGATGATGTGACATAATTTTATACTCTTATTAATTATTAAATGTTGAATTACGGTTTTTTGAGTACAGCGAGTTACAGCGTTTACATCGGTCTAACTATCAAATCGGTCTAACTATCAAATCGGTCTATCTAATAAATCGGTCTATCTATTACATCTATCTTTCTACTAGGGGTATTGCATTAAAAGCGTTTCATTTTTTAAGTGCCTAGGAATTGGCAAGGCACTTATTAATGCTTTAACTATCTCTCTGTTGCTATGGCGCTGGGGCATTAATAAAGCCCAAAAAAGCGCGGCAGGCCTTCGCTGAGGAAGGGAATGTAAGTGACCAACATGAGTACCACAAACATGGCGGCGTACATGGGCAGCAAGGGTTTCACCAAGTTGGCAATACTGGTTTTGGCGATGCTCGCGCCCACAAACAACACGCTGCCGACGGGCGGTGTGCAGAGGCCAATACACAGGTTGAGTACCATCATGATGCCGAAGTGCAAGGGTGAAATACCTAGCTCAGCGACGACGGGTAAAAAGATGGGGGTAAAAATTAATACCGCAGGGGTCATGTCCATAAAGATGCCGACCACCAACAAAATTAAATTGATGGTGAGCAAAATAATCACGGGGTTATCACTCAGCTGAATCAGTGCGGCGCTGATGGCCTGCGGAATATTTTCATAGGAAAGAATCCATGACATGGCCGTAGAGGTGCCGATCAAAAACATGACGATGGCCGTGGTAACGGCAGACTGCACCAAAATTTGCGGCAATTGTTTTACTTTCACTTCGCGGTAAAGTCCTACAGACAGCAGCAGCGAATAAAGCACGGCTATGGCGCTGGCTTCGGTAGCGGTGAAGAAGCCGCCGACGATACCGCCAATGATCAACACAATTAAAAACAGTGCAGGGATTGCGTCTATCGCAATGCGAATAGACTCACGCAAACCGGTGCGTTTGCCTACGGGGTAGCCTTTTAATTTCGCCCAAATGCCACACACAATCATGAGGGATACAGCCAATAAAATACCGGGGAGGTAACCGGCGATAAACAGCGCTGCGATGGAAACACCACCGCTAGCCAAAGAGTACACAATCAAAATATTTGACGGTGGAATTAACATGCCCGAGGTAGATGAGGCGACGGTAACGGCGGCATTAAAGTTTTTGTCGTAGCCCTCTTTATTCATCACCGGAATCATAAAGCCGCCAATGGCCGAGGTGGCAGCAACAGCTGAGCCAGAAATTGCACCAAAGAGTGCGCAGGACATAATGTTCACATAGGCCAGCCCGCCCGGCAGCATGCCGACCATGACTTTGGCGAAATTGATCAAGCGACGCGCTATACCGCCCTGGCCCATGAGCGAGCCAGACAGAATAAAAAATGGAATGGCTAAGAGTGAAAAACTTTCAATGCCGCCTGCCATACGCTGGGCGATAGTCGTAAGCGCGGGGCCTGCATCCACCGTAAATAACATGGTGAGCAAGGTAGCAACGCCGATACAAATTGAAATAGGAACATTGATAAATAACAACAGCACAAAGCTGACAAGTAATACAAGAATGGTGATTTCCATGGCTCAGTGCTCTCTTATTCTGCTGGGAGGTCGGCGGTGTCTTGGGCGGGATGCAAGCTGGCGCTCGTGCCTGCAAACGCGTGATAGATAAACACCAGCGCGTAAAAGCTAATCAGCGTTCCGCTAATAGGCAAAACGGTGTAGATGTAGGCCATTTTGATACCGAGTGCGGCCGACATTTGGTTGAGCTCTAAATTGAGCGACACCAAACGCAGGCCGCCGTAGACCATCACGCTCAAACTAAAACCTAAAGACACTAACAAGCCGATGATTTCAACATTGCGCGCTTTGGTGCCGGTGAGCTTGCTGGTGACCAAATCCAATCCCAAATGCGCCTTAAGGCGAAACGCGTAGGCCGCGCCGAGAATACCAATCCAAATTAATAAAAAGCCGGCTAGTTCTTCGGTGTAGGAGCTGGGGTTGGCGAGCACAAAGCGAGTGAAAACCTGCCAGCTAACATCGACCACTATGGCGGTCATGAGTAGCGCAAGGGTGAAATAGAGCGCGCGGTCGAGGGTGTAGATTAATTTAGTCACAGGGGCACCTACATTGCTTGAATTTGGTCGAGCAGCGCGCCGACAGGCGTACCGGCTTGGGCTTTGAGCATGGCCTGTACCTTGGCAGAGAACTCACTCTTGTCGGGGTGAATAATTTCCACGCCCGCTTTTTCAATTTCGTCGAGGGCGAGTTTGGTGTCTTCAGCCCAAAGTTGACGTTGTGTTACCAGCGACTCATCTGCGGCTTGTTGCAGCCAGGCTTGTTGCTGGGGCGTGAGGCCCTGCCAAATATGGGTGCTGATAATGAGCAGGTCGGGAACGAAGGTGTGCTCATCTAAAATAAAGTAGCGCGATACTTCGTAGTGTTTAGATCGATAAAACGACGGTGGATTATTTTCCGCGCCATCGACCACACCCTGCTGCAGTGCGGTATAGAGTTCGCCCCACGAAATGGGTGTAGCTGAGCCGCCGAGTGCGGCGATCATTTCCACCGAGGTTTGACTCTTTTGGACGCGAATTTTCATCCCCTTAAGGTCAGCGGGAGTATTGATGGCTTTTTCCGTGGTGTAAAAGCTGCGTGCGCCCGCATCGTAATAGGTGAGGCCGCGTAGGCGTACGGATTCGCCCGACACCAACAGCTGTTTGCCAAGGGGGCTGTTAAGGACTCGCCAAAAATGATCTTCGTCGCGAAATACATAGGGAAGGCTGAAGATTTTCATCTCAGGCACAAAGCTTTCCATCGGGCTGGTAGATACTTTTGTCATGGCGAGGCTGCCAATTTGCAATAGCTCCATGAGTTCGCGCTCAGAACCGAGCTGACCACTAGGGTAGATATCGATTTGCATGGTGCCGCCGGAAATTTCTGCAAGGCGCTCAGCCATGATGAGCATGCCTTTGTGCACTGGGTGGGCGGTGTCGAGCGTGTGGCCAAGTTTGAGGACGACCTTATCGTGCTGACCGTTACAGCCAATGAGGGCTATGCTCATAACAAGGGCCGCAATGAACGACCAAGGGGATTTGTACATAGTTAACTCCAGCGCTTATTGTTTTTCTGGTCTTACAGTAATGCTTTATTGGTATGACCAGATTGGTATACTACCATTGGCTAAATATTTAGTGCAACGAGGTGTCGCAGAATGAGAGATATTCGCACGTTAAAAATTTTTAATAGGTGGTTTTTGGGCTTATTGATACTAGGGGTGCCACTTTTGGTAACGGCCAAAAGCCTTGCGCCGCTATCGCCGAGTGTCGCTACTGACGTGCATCATCTATGGGTGAGTAAAAGGGGTGACTGGGCGGGGGCCGTAGGTGGGCATAAATTCAGGCATAAATTCAGGAAAATTCAGCCAGCGCTAGAGGCGGCTAATGCGTTTACTGGCCCTGTAGTGATACACATAGCCGCAGGTGACTGGGAGGAGAAGCTTTATATCACGCGCGACAATCTTGCCTTGGTAGGTGCTGGCCCCGCTAAAACGAAAATTCACTATGCGGAGTTACGCGAAAACTGGCTCGCCCAGAGTCAGGTTAAAAAAACGGCCCAGCCCGATTGGGGCGCTGCGGTGATTAATCTTGCCGCGAGCGATATAGCGCTGCTGGATCTAACGGTGATCAATGATTACGGTCAGCGTGCCGGTAATCACGAGCATCAATTTACGCTGCGCTCTGATAAAGGCACGCGCATTATCACCGATAACTGCCGCATTATTGCCGGTGGTGCGGATACCCTAAGCCTGTGGGATAAGCGCGAGGGTATGTATTACCACAGTAATTGTTATTTTGAAGGCTATGTGGACATGGTGTGCCCGCGCGGCTGGGCTTACATTACTAACAGTCAGTTTTTTACCCGCGGTGCGCGTTACGCGCTTTGGCATGATGGTGCTGTGGATGAGTCACAAAAGCTGGTGGTGGTAAATTCTGAGTTTGACGGCGAGCCTGGCTTTCAGTTGGGGCGACGCCATTACGACGCGCAGTTTTGGCTAATCAATTCACGCTTTAGTCGCAACTTGGCAGATCAACCTATTTTCCGTAAAACCTATCCTGAAGACCCAGCGCGCGATCGCCTTAACTTGTGGGGCGATCGCTATTATTTTTACGGTATCAAAAAGGAGGGTGAGCCTTTCTTGTGGCTGAAAGATAATTTACCGGTGCCAGTGGCGGCTATTAATCCACGCTGGGCGTTCGAGGGGCGCTGGGACCCAGAGGCGGATTTGGCGCGCTGGCGAGCGCGAGCGCAGCAGCAATAATTGCGACCTTGAGGGCTATAAATCAAGAAAAGAGAACATAAAAAAAGGTCGCCAAAATGGCGACCTAAGCAACGACAAAAGGAGGATAAAACTACAAGGTAAAACACAAACTTAAAACACAAACTTAAAACACACACAAACGTACACTTAGTAAAACTTACTGCAAGAATTCTATACAACTGCACCCATCTGCCAGGGCGTAAATTCATTGTCGCCATAGCCTAAGAGTTCACTCTTAGTGCGCTCACCTGAGGCGACGCGCAAAATCGTTTCAAAAATTTCATTGCCGCTTTCTTCAAGGCTGCCGCCGTGCAGCACCTTGCCGCAGTCGATGTCGATATCACCGCTCATGCGCTTATAAAGCTCGCTGTTACTCGCCAATTTCACACTGGGCACAGGCTTGTGCCCAAAGGCTGAGCCGCGCCCCGTGGTAAAGCAAACCACATTGGCGCCAGAAGCTACTTGCCCGGTAACCGACACTGGATCAAAGCCGGGGCTGTCCATGAAAACTAAGCCGTTTTTGTCGATCTGCTCAGCGTATTGATAAACCGCGCGCAGGTTGGTGCTGCCGCCTTTGGCCATAGCACCGAGGGATTTTTCGAGAATGGTTGTAAGCCCGCCCGCTTTATTGCCGGGTGATGGGTTGTTGTTGAGCTCTACCCCATTCATGAGGGTGTAGCCCTCCCACCATTTGATGAGGTCAACAATGTCTTGCGCGGTTTCGGGGGATTCAGAACGCTGCGTTAGCAAATGCTCTGCGCCGTAAATTTCGGGTGTTTCTGAGTAGATAACCGTACCGCCTTGCGCGACCAGTATGTCGGCGGCGCGCCCTAATGCTGGGTTGGCGGTGATGCCTGAGAAGGCATCGCTACCGCCACATTGCACCGCGAGTTTTAAGTGGCTGGCGGGCAGGGTTTGGCGCCGCGCTTGGTTAACGCGTGGCAGCATGTCTTTCAGGTATTCAATGCCCTTGGCGATGGCGTTGGCGGTGCCGTCTACATCTTGAATGTTATAGGCGCGGAATAGGTCCGATTCCACCAAGCCGTAATCGCGCATTAAATTTGACAGCTGCATGGCTTCGCAGCCAAGGCCTATGGTGATCACGCCACCAAAGTTGGGGTGCGCAGCATAGCCTGCAATGGTGCGCGCCAGCATGACGCCGCCGCGGCTCATAGCATTCATGCCGCAACCGCTACCGTGGGTGAGTGGCACTATGCCGTCCACGTTGGGGTAGTCAGCCAAGATATTTTGTAAGCGCGCCTGCTCGGCGATATGGCGCGCCGCGGTGGCGGAGCAGTTAACAGTAGTGACTAGCGCGATGAAATTGCGTGTGCCTACTTTGCCGTTGGGGCGCAAGTAGCCTTCAAAGGTGCGCTCTGCGCTCGCTGCAGCAAACTCGGTGGGACGCACTTTGCAGCAGAAATTAAAATCGCGGGCAAAGCTGCCCATTTCGCAATTATGGCTGTGTATGTGTTCACCCGCGGCTATGTCGCAGGTGGCTTGGCCGATAGTTTGGCCATATTTGTAAATCGCTTGGCCTGCCGCAATAGGCACTATGGCTACTTTGTGCATGCGTGGAATCTCTGTGCGGGTTTCCACATTTGCGTCTAGGCTGAAGCCTTGAGGTAAGGTTTCGGTGGCGATGAGCAAATTGTCAGCGGGGTGTAGGCGTATGGTGGTCATGGTATCGGATGCAATTCCAAGGTGATTAATGCGTCTAGAGTATGACTTTATTGGTAATACCACAACAGTAACTTTGCTTTACTGTTTTTAGTTTAGCCCTTAAATATTTAATTGCTAATGATAAATTTGTAATTAAAAATGTCAAAAATAAGGATTTTTAACTCATTTTAACCCTATATTGAGTGTATTTTACTATTTTGGTAAGACCAAAATAATGTACTATGGCATACAAATATATATTGCATTTGTGCCTTAATCGATTATTTTGGTTGGATAAGGTTGGTTAAAAAAGAGCAAAACAGGAATATTTATGATGTGGTCTCGACGCGATTTATTGCAATCAGCATGGCGCTTATCCGCTGCTGCGCCTTTGGCGAGTTGCGCCGCTTTGCCCAAAGCGCCAGCGGAACAAGACGATTGGGCCATGGCCGACGACATTCGCGCCCAAATTCGCCTTCCGCGCTTTCCCGCACAGGACTTTTCTGTGGAAGACTTTGGCGCTAAGGCTGATGGCAATACAGATAATACTGCTGCTTTTGCCGCTGCCATTGCTGCCTGTCACAAGGCCGGTGGTGGGCGTGTAGTTGCCGCAAAGGGTGTGTATAAAACAGCGGCCATTCATCTGCTGTCTCATGTCAATTTACATGTCGCCAAGGGCTCGACCCTCTCTTTCTCGACGAATCCAAACGCTTATTTGCCAGCGGTATTCACCCGTTGGGAAGGCATGGAAATGATAGGTTATTCGCCGCTTATCTATGCCTACGAACAGCAAAATATTGCGATAACCGGTGGTGGCACCCTTGATGGCAATGCCAACAATACAACTTGGTGGCCCTGGAAAGGGGCGCACAGTGAGCGTCATTGGGACGTTCTTCCTGGCCAAGACCAAATGCCCGCGCGCGATATTCTGCAGCAGCAAGTGCTCGATGGTGTGCCGCCGCGTCAGCGCATCCATGCCGGCGGCTCCTTTTTGCGCCCTTCATTTATACAGCCCTACGCTTGCCAATCAGTCTTGATTGAAGGCGTCACAATTATTAATTCACCTTTTTGGCTGGTGCACCCGGTGCTCTGCGAGAGTGTCACTATCGCGGGCGTCACCTGTAGTAGCCACGGCCCCAACAACGATGGTTGTGATCCTGAGTGCTGTAAAAATGTACTCATTGAAAATTGTGTTTTTGATACCGGCGATGACTGCATAGCGCTCAAATCTGGCCGCAATGAAGACGGTCGTCGCCTTAAGGTGCCCATTGAAAATGTCGTGGTGCGCAATTGCAATATGCGCGACGGCCATGGTGGCTTTGTATTGGGGAGTGAAATATCGGGCGGCGCGCGCAACATCTTTGTTGAAGATTGCACCATGAGCAGCCCGCACCTTGAGCGAGCCATTCGCATTAAGACCAACGCCCGTCGCGGCGGGCTTATCGAGCATATTCGCGTACGCAATATCACCATTGGCCAGGTGCAGGATGCGGTGGTGGTGAACTTCTACTATGAAGAGGGCGAGGCGGGCAATTATCAGCCCATAGTGCGCGATATTGTGATTGATAACTTGCAGTGCGAAGAGGCGCAGCGCGCTTTCTATTTACGCGGTTTTGCCAAGAGTCCACTGGGCAGCATTCGCATTCAAAGCTCAGCCTTTAAGCGCCTCAGTCAAGAGAGTGTGCTGGAGCATGCGCCTGCATTTGAGTTGCGCAACGTGAGCTTACCTAAGGTTTTAGCTCAATAGTATCTATCTAATTGGCGCGCCTGCTGGGCTGGTGCGTTGTGCTTTGGGGGTTATGGCTTAATGAAGAGGGAGTTCATGGCATATAAAATTTAATTTATTTGGTATTACCAAAATGGCAGATCAAAGTATTGATTTGGTAATACTTGTGTGGCAGTATCAGCTTAGCTCAGCTAGTTCAATAAAGTTAATCACAATAAAAGATGGGGAATAGACATGAGAAGTTTCGTAATCAAGCCGCTGGTTTTAGCGATGGCAGTAGCTGCCCTACCTATGACCGCCAGCGCACAAGATGCAAAGAAAGAAAGCGCCGACGGTACTATTGAAGAGATTATGGTGACCGGTAGTTTTCGTGACAGTTTGGCCAATGCCATTAACATTAAGCGCAATACTGCAGGTGCGGTAGATGCAATCGTTGCTGACGATATTGCCAGCTTCCCAGATAACAACCTCGCCGAATCGTTACAACGTATTCCGGGTGTTGCGATTGAGCGTGTAGCCGGTGAAGGCCGCCAAATTTCTGTACGTGGTTTAGGTGCTGGTTTTACTCGTACGCGCATAAATGGTATGGAAGCTGTTGCTACCGGCGGCGCAACTGATGCTGCCGGCGGTACTAACAAGTCGCGTAGCTTTGACTTTAATACCTTTGCATCTGAGCTGTTTAGCTCACTGACGGTACGTAAAACTGCGTCGGCAGATGTTGAAGAAGGTTCACTGGGTGCAACCGTTGATTTGAAAGCCGCACAACCTTTCGATTTTGATGGTTTCACCATGGCCGCTTCAGGTCAGTTGGGTTACAACGATCTGTCTGAAAGCAATGACCCTAAAACCTCATTTTTAATCAGTAATACTTTTGCTGATGACACTGTGGGTGCTTTGTTATCGGTTGCCTATTCTCAGCGCGAAATTAAAGATGAGGGTGCAAGTACTGTTCGTTGGGATAATTCCAATGACTTCGGTAGCTATCAAGGTAATACCGATCTTGCTGCGAAAGATCTTAAAGCGGTTAACGATGGCTTTCGTCCACGTATTCCACGTTACGATTCTTATACCCACGAAATGGATCGTCTTGGCGTAAGTGGCTCGCTGCAATTTAGACCGACTGATCGCACTGAGATCAGCCTCGATGGTCTTTACGCAAAGTATGATGCGACCCGTAATGAAGTATTTATGGAAGCTGTATTGAACTCTACCGGCAGCACTAAGGTAATGGATGTTACTTCCTATACTTTGGACAACACCAATACGGTTACCGCTGCTGCGTTCAAAAATGCAACCATTAAAGCTGAGAATCGTTACGACGAACTCACCACTGATTTCACCCAAATCACTTTAAGCGGTAAGCATGAGTTTACTGATGCTTTGCGTATGGATGCTTTGATCGGCAACGTGGTATCTGAGTTTGATAACCCCATACAAACTACTGTGATTTCGCAAAAAACCGGTATGGATTTCGCCTATGACTACACTGGGTCAAATCGCGAAGCTCCCGTCATTACCTTTGATAACCGAGTATCAGATCTTGATGGCTGGTCAAATGGTGGTGTTCGCTTACGTCCGCAAAGTGCAAAAAATACCTATGACTCGGCGTTGGCCAATCTTGAGTATGATTTGAATGATGCGGTGTCGTTCAAAGGTGGCGTTAACTACAAAAAGTTTGATTATGAAACGACTGCTGGTCGTCGTAACCCCGAAAATGGTGGTGATGTTGTACTAACATCAGACATGATGATGGCCTACGATTCAGGCTTGGGCAGCAACGATTCTTGGGCAATCCCAGATTTAAAAGCGATCAACACTAAATACAATATCTACAGCAACACCGGTATTTATGAAGTTCCTGAGCGCATTAATGATGTAGCGGCTGTTTCTGAAGAGTCTTTGGGCTTCTTTGTACAGGCTAAATTTGAAACGCAAATTGGTGATACCACTGTGCGTGGTGATGTAGGTGTGCGTCAGGTAGACACTGATGTTGAATCACAAGCTTACGATTCTAAAGGTGTATTGCAAACCGGTACTTATAGCTACTCCAATACTTTGCCATCCGTTAACTTGGTGTTTGAGCCAATTGAAGATGTGCTCATTCGTATGAGTTACGCCGAAGTGGTTGCACGTGCAGGATTGGGTAGTTTGTTGCCGAACACCAACGTTAGTGTATCTGGTGGCAGCTATGGCGTGTCATCGGGTAACCCTGCTTTGGATCCTACAAAAGCCGCTAGTTATGATTTGGGCTTAGAACTTTATTTGAGTGAAGAGACTGTATTGGGCTTGGCCGTTTTCTACAAAGACATCGACACTTTTGTGCAAACCATCAAGCAATCTCGTCCATTTACCACCACTGGCTTGGATCCTAAGCTTGCGGTAGCGGCATGTGCTGCTGGTGCTCAAAGTGCTGATACCTGTAACCCAAATGTGAATTGGGACGTAAGCAGCCCAGTGAATGCACCTGGTGGCGACCTTTATGGTTTTGAATTGAGCTATCAAACGCCATTCACTGCATTGCCTGGTATTTGGAGCAACTTCGGTTTCATGGGTAACTTTACCTATGTAGAAGCGCAACAAGACTTCGTAGATCAAAATGGTGCGGTAACAGCGACTCGTTCTCTCTTAGGCCTGTCGAAAGACACTATGAGCGGTACTTTGTACTACGAAGATGAGGCATTTAGCACACGTATATCAGCTGTTCACCGCGCGGGTTACTTGACCGATGCCAATGGTCGTAATGGCAATGATCGTGAAGGTACTAATGCGACCACCAATATCGACATGGCGGCTTCTTATCAACTTAACGACAATATCAAGTTCACGTTTGAAGCCTTGAACTTGACCGATGAAGTGGATGACCAATGGGTAGATAACGCGGGTAACCGCCTGTCTTACTACCACAACACTGGTCGTCAGTACTACGTGGGCGTTGCTTACAAGTTCTAAGCTAAATTAATCAGTACATGAAACCTGTGGTTGCAATGATCTTGTAACCACAAGTTCTACCGAGTTAGTTTCCTAGGTGTTACATGGATTGGGCAGATGGATGAGCCCGTTTTTTTCTAGGAAATACCATTGCACAACCCAAGGTTTATATCTCAGGTTGCTTCACAAGAGCGACAGATGGGCCTTGGTTATATCAAACGAAAAGGGATGCCAGCTTGCTGGTGTCCCTATTTGATTATTGGGCAATGTATTTTTAGTGCTAATACACACACGAAAATACAGGCTCGCAAGCAAAAGGTGGTGCACGTGAAATCATTGTTAAATTACATTGGCAGCAGTAAAGAATTATCCATCTGCGAATTATCGCGTTCGTTGATTAATGGCTCTTGTATTTCCTTCTCGTGCGTGTTCTTAGGCGGGCTATTGTTGCTTGGCGCTTGTGCGCCGATTGCGCAAGATCAGGCTAATAAAGTAAGCACAGAAATAGCCAACATCGAAATAACAAACGCGAATAGTTTTGCGTTGCAACAAGAACCACTTTATTTTTCTTTTTATGACCTAGGTGTAGCGGCGAGCGATGCCGCAATAAAACATCTCAGTGTTGCAGGCCCGCGCGGCCTAGCCGCCTCACAATCGGTAGATACAGACGGCGATGGCCAGTTAGACAGTTTAATGCTGTTAGCTGATTTCTCTCCCGCCGAGAAAAAAACCTTTGTGATCAGTAGCGATGCATCTATTGCCGCTCCCGCACAGAAAAAATTAACCCAAGCAGAAGTTTCTATCAAAGAAGGCGGGGTTTGGAAGGGCAAAGAATATGTTGGTGGAATCTTTAAAAATGTTACTCAGGTAACACCACCACCACAGGCCACCGACCACTCCTTTTGGTTGCGCTACGAGGGGCCAGGTATTGAGTCCGATAAGGTGGCCTATCGCATTTATCTCGACTGGCGAAACGGCTTCGATATTTTCGGCAAAAAAACACCTGATGTGGCACTGCAACATGTTGGCTTAGATGGCTATGACTCTTATCACTTGAATGCACCTTGGGGGCAGGATGTGCTCAAGGTAGGGCTGTCTTTGGGAATGGGCGGTTTTGGTTTTTGGAATGGAAAAAGTGTTGATTTGGTCTCAAAAGTTGCGACTCGCACTGCAACAGTGACCAACAATGGCGATTTGTTTTCAAGCTTTATGATTGATTACAAGGGCTGGGAAGTCGCAAAAAAAACAGTTAATTTAAATGCGCAGTTTGCTATGCATGGTGGCAGCCGTTTGGTGAATGTGCAGCTAAAATCCAGCAAACAATTACCCAATATTGCCATAGGCTTAGTGAAGCACCCAGGCACTAAACTATTGCAAGGTGATACCGATATCAGTGGTTATGCGTGGACCTATGTTGCCAGTTGGGGTAAGCAGAGTTTAAGTGGGCCAGATGATCATTTGGGCATGGCGGTTATTTTTCGTCGCGATGATCGTCAGCAGCAAACGGAAGATAACAATTCCTACGTTTCGGTCATGAAGGACAAGGGCGGTGAGCTTGAATACTATTTCATGGCGGCGTGGGAGCATGAGTTAGATGGCATTAAAACCGAAGCTGACTTTAAAGCCTATTTGGATCGTGAAGTTGAACGCTTAACAAAAACGCCGCGTATTCGCTTGAAATCTACACTAAGTACCGCGTCAAAAAAACAACCGATAACGGCTGAGCAAGCATTGAGTTGGGGGATGGCCTTAGCTGATTCGGAACTTGCACGCAAAACATTGGGCTATGCCTATGGTGGTTGGGATGTATACCGCAAACGCCCTGCTAAATTCGAATACGATGTGGTTGGTATGCAAACCGCTGCGCTACAAGAATTAGATTCCGTTAAGCCTACGCAAGCTTATAGAGATGCATTAGAAACTGTTGTTGGGAGTTATATTACCGACGCAGGTAAAATTCAAACTTTTGAACCTAGCTTGTATAGCATCGATCTCACTAAACCAGGTGATATGGTAATTTTGCTGGAGCAAAGAACGGGTAAAGAAAAATATCGCAAGGCTGTCGATTTTTTACGTGAAAATCTGCGCAAGCATCCACGTACCAGTGAGGGTGCTTTTTGGCACCGTGTGACCTACCCCAATCAGCTCTGGCTGGATGGCGTCTATATGGGTATTCCCTTCTTAGCGCGATATGCTGCAACTTATGAAACGGGTGCGGTACAACATGAAAGTTTTAAAGAAGCGGTGCACGAATTTACTATAGCGCGCGCGCACTTACGCGATGCAAAAACAGGTTTGTATTACCACGCGTGGGATGAATCTAAAAAGGCCGACTGGGCGGATAAAACTAATGGCCGCGCGGGTCAATTTTGGTCGCGTGGTATGGGTTGGTATGCCATGGCGCTCGTAGATGTACTGGATTATATCCCCGCGTCAGAACCTGAATTGCGTCAAACCATGCTAGATATAGTGCAAGAATTCGCCGCTGATATTTTGCGTTATCAAGATGCCGATACTGGCACTTGGTGGCAAATCATGAATAAGCCTGGTGAAGTGGCTAACTATCGTGAATCAACGTCTACCGCTATGTTTGCTTACTTTTATGCCAAGGCAGTGAACAAAGGTTATTTGCCTAAAAGCTACAAAACGGCAGCAGTTAAAAGTTACCAGGGTTTAATTAATGAATTTGTGACTGTGCATGCCGATGGTCGTATTAGCATGACTAACCAGTGTCTTGTGGCAGGCTTAGGTTTTGGCCGCGACGGCAGCTATAACTACTATATGACTGAGCGTATTTTTAATAATGACCCCAAAGGTAATAGCCCCTTTATTACCGCCAGTGTGGAAATGTACAAACTCTTGAAAAAGTAATGAGTGCAGCAGCGCTATTATCTGAACAAATTTCTGTAAATGACAAAAGGTTTTATTATGAAACAACTTGAAGAACGTTATGCGGTACACCTTGATGACTACAAGCATTACGATACTCAAAAACTGCGCAAGCATTTTTTAATTGAAAGTATTTTCGCTGCCGATGAAGTTCTCTTCACCTACACCCATTACGAGCGCTTGATGGTCGGCGGCGTTATGCCCGTGAGTAAGTCGGTTACCTTGGAAAGCTTTGATCAGCTTAAATCCGAATTTTTCTTGGCGCGGCGCGAGTTGGGTGCCATTAATATTGGCGGTGCCGGTAAGGTGTCGGTCGATGGTGAAGTCTTTGTAATTGGTTCAAAAGAGGCTTTGTATATAGGTCGCGGCGCTAAAGATATTGTCTTCAGTAGCGATGACGCCAGCAAACCTGCGAAATTCTATTTGAACTCAACGCCTGCACATCAGAGCTTCCCCACGAAAAAAGTGGATAAGCAAAATGGCAAGGTTTTACATATGGGCGCGAGCGATACCTGTAACGAGCGCGATATTTATCAGCTGATGATCAGCACAGTGCTTGAAACCTGTCAGCTGCAAATGGGCATGACGGAATTAAAGCCCGGTAGTATTTGGAATACTATGCCTATGCACACCCACAGCCGCCGTATGGAAGCTTATTTTTATTTTAATATTCCTGACACTCATGCGGTCTGTCACTTCATGGGCCCAGCTGATGAAACGCGCCACATTTGGGTGGGCAATGAGCAAGCGGTTGTGTCACCACCTTGGTCAATGCACTCAGGGGTAGGTACTGCAAATTACACCTTTATTTGGGGTATGGCCGGCGAGAATATGGATTACACCGATATGGATTTCCATAAGCCAAGTGAATTGCTCTAAAAAATTATTAAGTTCTACTCTCTATGGCTGGCGTTGCTGGCCGTACAAAATATGGGAACACTATGAATCATCCTCTATTTGATTTAAATGGAAAAGTAGCACTGGTTACCGGTGCTACTCACGGTTTGGGTATGGCGATGGCCAGTGGCCTCGCCAGTGCAGGCGCAACGCTCATTATTAACGGCAACTCATCGCAAGAAAAAATTGATAAGGCCGTTGCTACCTATCGCGCGCAGGGCTTTAAGGCTTTCGGTTACAAGTTTAACGTGACCGATGAAGATCAAGTGGCTGCTGCAGTTGAGCAAATCGAAGCGGATCATGGTCCAATTGATATCCTGGTGAACAATGCCGGTATTATTAAACGCGTCCCCTTGTTAGATATGCCGCTCGTGGATTTTGAAGAAGTTATTAAAACGGATCTCACCGGTGTGTTCACTATGACGCGCCCCGTTGCGCGTAAAATGGTGGAGCGCAAGCGCGGAAAAATTATCAACATTTGTTCTATGATGAGTGAGTTGGGCCGCGATTCAGTGGGCGCCTATGCTGCCGCGAAAGGCGGTTTGAAAATGCTCACTAAAAATATGGCGACTGAGTGGGCTAAACACAATGTACAGGTTAACGGTATAGGGCCTGGTTATTTTGCTACCAGTCAAACCGAACCTATTCGTGTTGATGGCCATCCATTTAACGATTTTATTATTCGTCGTACGCCCGCCGGTAAATGGGGCGACCCAGACGACCTTCAGGGTGCAACCATTTTCCTCGCCTCCAAAGCGAGTGATTTTGTCACCGGCCAAATCGTTTATGTGGATGGTGGTATCCTCGCAACGATTGGTAAGCCTTCCAACGAATAATTTTTTTGCAGCGCTCACTTGCAGGTGAGTGCTGTTATTTCTTGCTTAATGCCTTGCCTTTAATATTTCCCGCCCAAAAATCATCAATAAATCTATTGCTGCCTAAATGGAGCACTCAGCGCGCGTGGTAGTAGCTTTCGCTCTCCGTTAAAAGCCTTTATAGTCAGTCTGTGATTAAGAATTGGTCGCTAGGTGATTTATGTATAAGTGCCCGCATTGTGGTGAGGAAACAATAAGTGCTTGGAATAAATCTAAAGCTGATTTCTTTTCGCCTGCTCAATGTCCTTTGTGTGGTGGCGCATGCTATGTGTCCATAAAATATCGCCTGCGTATAGTGTACCCATTGATCCTGTTCGGAGTTGTTATGTGGGCGGCGGTTATATTCACAGGGTCGGCGTGGCCTTTGGTAGTATTCCCACCCCTGCTTTTTGGGTTGATATTGCACCATGTGAAAAAGTCGACGTTGGTACGAAAGCGCTAAGGTGAACTGCTCTGTGGAGATTTCTTCTGGGATGGCTCATGTTCTAATATTAAAAGGGGAGTCAATTTTGAATAAAAGGATTAAGCGGGTTCTTGCTCTAGTGCTTTTACTGTTGCAACAAGGTGCCTTCGGCGATAGTTTTGAGTCTGATTTTGTCAGTGCGGCCATAGAGCGAACTAAGCACGAGGTTCGCTACAGCGGCGCTTACATGTCTATTCCATACCCGAATGGTGATGTGCCTTCAACTATGGGTGTGTGTACTGACGTTATTGTCCGATCCTATCGTGCCTTGGGAACGGATTTACAGGTGCTAGTACATGAGGACATGGTAAAAAACTTTAGCCTCTACCCCTCAAGAAAAATATGGGGGCTTAATACTACTGATAAAAATATTGACCATCGACGAGTGCCAAATTTACAGACTTTTTTCACTCGACATGGTGCATCTTTGCCGGTGTCAAAAAACCCGCAGAGTTATATGGCTGGCGATTTGGTGACTTGGGTATTGCCTGGCAACTTGCCGCATATTGGCATAGTCACTGATGTCATATCTGCGCAGTCTGGCAACCCTTTAATTGTTCATAACATTGGCTCGGGGCCGAAGCTTGAGGACATGTTGTTTACATATGATATTTCGGGGCACTATCGCTATGTGCCTAAAAAATACCGTGAGTGACGTTCATTTCAATGAAAATGTAATCTGCTCAATAAATGCCGAACTAGGAATGATGACGTGAGAGAAAGTCTAAGAAGGAAAATTGTTGAAGTCTGCGATAAAAAAATTGCCAGCAAGGGGGCAGCGGTAGGGCTTTCGTTTTATGCGTTCTTCGCCAATAAGAATGATGATCCTGAGTTGTTAATGGAGGCCGCTGAGTGGTGGATTAAAACCCATAAGCTCGATCACTTTGAAAAGGCAGAGAAAATTAGAGCTATGGTGATTGCTTCCTGAATACATTGTTTTTCGGGGGGTGTATTTAACGCTAGGATTGTATTGAAAGTTGATCGCAGGGTTCGACGGGTTTAAATAAAAAATTTGATAAAAAAAAGAGGGTGTGGAAATTCCACACCCTCTTTTTTATTTGTACCCACCGAACCTAGCGTGGGTGTTGATTTACTTAGTTACAAATTTCACGACCACCGCCAGTGCCTTGACTGTTACAGGTGCTGGTGGCAATACAGCTTTTAGAGTTTTCCCAGCCCCAACCGCTGCTTTGGTTTTTACAGGTTGGGTAGAGCGTGCCCCACCAGTTACATTGGCAAGCGCCGCCGCTTGTGGCTGGCGTGCTGCTTCTTGATGAGCTGCTTGGAGTTGGTGCTGGAGTGCTGCTTCTAGATGAGCTGCTTGGTGTCGGCACAGTAGGCGTGCTGCTTGTTGTGCCACCGCTGCAATTGCCACTGAAACAATCATAGGTGTAGCCAAAGCCGATCACACCGCTACAGTGCATTAGCTCGCTATTGCCGCCGCCGCCACAAGAGCCATTGGCATAGAGTGCTGTGTTGTAGTCCATATTTTCAGCTTGACGAGTTTCGCCGTTCACTTGGATATAATCTACTTGCACATCGCGACCGGTAGCGTCGTTATCGTAGTCAACTTGAATGTCGCCTGATGCACCGCCCGTGTAGCTGTAGTTTTGATAGCTGGTAGTCAAATTCCAGCTAGCAACAGTGTTGCCGCCAACTTTGAGGTTAATGTGCTCGCTACCTGCAGTGCCGCGTGCGCGAACCACAATGCCGCCGCCGTTACCGCCAGCTGCTGATGTAGGTGGTGTACTGCTGGTAGTTCCACCAGTATTACCACCAGTATTGCCAGATGGTGCTACTGCACGGCCTGTGGCGGGGTCTATTCTGCCGGGGCAGAGACCTTTAGCGCGCAGGTTGGCAGCGATTTGGGCTATGGCACCATTGGTGTTGTTATAGCTTGCATCGTGCATCAGGATAACTTGACCGTTTTGCAGTTGGTTGTTGGCGTTAGCGATAGCCGCAGAGCTTGCGCCGTCCCAGTCTTTAGAGTCCACATCCCAAGTGATCACACGCAGGCCTGCAGCTTGCGCGGCTTGGTTGATGGTTGCGTTGGTTTCACCATAGGGTGGTCTAAACAGGGTTGGTTTAGGTGCGCCGCCGTTTTGAATAGCTTGGTTGGTGCGAGTCAACTCATCCAAAACTTGTTGATAGTTCCAGTTCAGCATGTGCGAGTGGGTGTAGCTGTGGTTTTGAACTACGCCAACACTCAGTTGCTGTGCAAATTGAGCGCTATTACCCGCAACCATGTTGCCAGGGTTGAACCAGGTAACCGGTGTAAGGCCGTTTTGCTTCAACAGGTTAATCAGCGTGCCGGTGTTTGAGCCGGGGCCGTCATCAAAGGTGATGCCTACATAGCCGCTACAGCTAGTGTTGCCTCCTCCGGTATTGCCGCCGGTATTACCGGTGCTGCTAGTAGTGCCGCCGCCAGTGTTGCCACCACCGGTGCCTTCGCTTACGGTAATGTCTGAACTGCCACGGCTTTGATAGCCTTCGGTTGCCATAATTTGGTAATTGTGTGCACCTAGGTTCATGCCTTTACTCGCCCAGAAGGCGGCATGGTTGGCGAAGGTGACGGTGCCAGAAATGTTGCCAAAGCCTTTCTTAGGGTTGCGCACGCTAAAGTATTGGTAGAAGGTTTGGGTGCCATCGATTGACGGCTGGCTGACACGTTGACAGCGACGCACGTTATAGGTGGCGCCATCACTTTGGAAGCTACCCATGTCATTACCGCCGGAGCAGGAGGCTGGGTTGTAGGAGCCGTAGCTTTCAATGACGTAATACTCAATCAACGGGCTGCGAGTCCAGCCATAAAGCGCTAAGTAAGAGTTTTGTGAGCTGTCTACCCCGAAGTTACCGGAGTAGTTGATCACGCGTGAGCTGTTGCCCGGGTTCCAGCCTTTGCCACCAACCCAGTTGTTGGTGCCATTGGTCCATTGCGAGGTGTAGCGTCCGCCAGCTTGCAAGCCAAAGGATGCGTCGCCCGAGTCTTTCCAAAACGAATAGTAAAACCCGTTATTGGTACCGGTTGAGTTGGACGTTAGTGTTTGAGCACTGACGGTAGTGGCGCAGAGCGCGGCGGCGCCAATCAGCCCAGTCAGTACGCTTCTGCTATTTAGCGCGACTTTCTTAAGATTGATAAAACTCATAGTTATTCCCCTTCTTTTGCAGTGAAACAATATGCAGCTCAAACGCTGAGATGCGCAGGGTTTGCACGACAAAGGAATTGTTGTGTTTAATTTCGTTATTATTCTTCGCAAATAACCTCGCTACTCATACTGCAGGAAGAGGTGGTGAAGTTAGTTGGAAGGTTTGTCCTGTTTGCGATAAACAGGGTTTTGTCATCGAGCGCCAAACTGCTTTTTTATTGTTGGAACTATGCGGCTATCACGATGAATACTTGTATACATCTAAGTGGCGCATATTGTCAATTAAACCATATATATATTGTCAGGATAACTATATGGATATGGTCATTAGAACAATATGTTGCTTAAAACAGTCCTTTGTCGATTGTTTTTTTATGTTAAGTAGCGTAGGGCGTTAGGGTCTATATGACGCATGGATTTAGTGCTTTTGGCTGGCGTGGCGTGGATATTTGGCGAATGAGGCCTAATGATTTAATTCGATTATTTGCTGGCTTTAAGTGAGCTACAAAAAAGGGGCGAAATCTCGCCCCTTCCTTTTATTCACAGCTCAGGCTAGAGCTTCAGTGCCAAGTTAAGGGCACACTAAACCGCCGCCATACTGGCCTTGGCTGCTGCAAGTGCTATTGCCTATACAGCTTCTATTATTCTCATAGCCCCAGCCGCTTGTTTGATTCTTACAGCTTGGGTAGAGGGTTCCCCACCAGTTACATTGGCAAGCGCCGCCATTGTTGCTGGGGGTGCTGCTCGCAACGGGTGCGGGGGTGCTGCTGCGTGGAGTACTGCTGGGTGTTGGTGCCGGAGTGCTACTCGCGGTGCCGCCGCCGCTGCAATTACCGCTGAAGCAATCGTAGGTGTAGCCGAAGCCAATAGCGCCGTTACAGTGCATTAACTCGCTATTTCCGCCGCCGCCACAAGAGCCATTGGCATAAAGTGCAGTGTTGTAGTCCATGTTTTCAGCTTGGCGCGTTTCGCCGTTCACCTGCAGGTAATCAACTTGCACATCGCGACCGGTTGCGTCGTTGTCGTAGTCAACCTGAATATCGCCCGAAGCGCTGCCATTGTAGGTGTAGTTTTGATAGCTAGTGGTGAGTGTCCAGCTTGCTACTGTGTTGCCGCCAACTTTTAGGTTGATGTGCTCGCTACCCGCCGTACCGCGCATGCGCACAGTAATGCCGCCACCATTACCGCCGCCATTGGGCGCTGATGTTGTAGGTGTTGAGGTGGTGGGCGTTGAGGTGGTTGGAGTCCCGCCGCCAGAGCCAGCACCTTCTCTAACAGTGATGTCAGAGCTGCCGCGGCTTTGATAGCCTTCGGTTGCCATAATTTGGTAATTATGGGCACCTAGGTTCATGCCTTTACTTGCCCAGAAGGCGGCATGGTTGGCGAAGGTGACGGTACCAGAGATATTGCCAAAGCCTTTCTTGGGATTGCGCACACTAAAGTACTGGTAGAAGGTTTGAGTGCCATCGATAGACGGTTGGTTTACGCGCTGACAGCGACGTACGTTGTAGGTGGCGCCATCACTTTGGAAGCTACCCATGTCATTACCGCCGGAGCAGGAGGCTGGGTTATATGAGCCGTAGCTTTCAATGACGTAGTACTCAATCAGCGGGCTGCGAGTCCAGCCATAAAGTGCCAAGTAAGAGTTTTGTGAGCTGTCTACCCCGAAGTTACCTGAGTAGCTAATCACCCGTGAGCTATTGCCTGGGTTCCAGCCTTTGCCGCCCACCCAGTTGTTGGTGCCATTAGTCCATTGCGAGGTATAGCGTCCGGCGGCTTGCAGGCCAAAGGATGCATCGCCTGAGTCTTTCCAAAACGAATAGTAAAACCCGTTATTGGTGCCGGTTGAGTTGGACGTTAGTGTTTGAGCACTGACGGTAGTGGCGCATAGCGCGGCGGCGCCAATCAGCCCAGTGAGTAGTTTTTTGTTGTTTAGTGCGACCTTCTTAAAATCGATGAAACGCATAGTTATTCTCCTTCTTTGCAATGAAACACTGTGCAGCTCAAATGAGAGATGCCTACTGTTTACACGTCAAAGAAATTGCTGTGTTGAATGGAGTTATTGTTCTTCGCAAATAGCCTTGTAACCCATACTGCTAAATAAGGGTGTGAGGTTAGCTGGAAGGTTTACCCTGTTGGTGATGAGCAGGGGTGAATCATCGAGTGCCATCTATTTTTATTGTTTGAACTATGCGGCTAACCCGATAGGCGATTTTATACATCATTGTATTTGATATTGTCAATAATACTATATGACATATTGTCGAATAAACTATAACGCTGTTGTCGTTATAGCAATATGTTCATTAAGGCAGCCCCTGGTCGATTGTTTTTTTATGCTGCGTTGTGTATGGCCTAGCGTTTTGGGGTGAGGATAGTGCGTGGATTTAGTCTATTTGGATGAAATTCCGTGTTTGTTAAGGCGTCAGATATGGCTTTGCGGTGTCTTTTGGTGAAGATGTTCGCTTTGTGGATAGGGGCTAAAATTAAAAGGTGCCAAGAATTAAAAGATACTGCAGCAGTGCTTAGGCTTTCACCATAACCCGACGCTTCTGGCTGGGTTATGGAGAGCTTTTGATGTGGGGGTTTGAGTGCTCGGGTTTTGTGTTGCTACGCCTTAGCGGCTAGCTTGCTTTGAACTTCTTGCAGTAGATTCAAGAAGACTGGTTTAGGCAAAATTGCGCCGCGGTGTTGAATGACGGCACCTGCGCAGGCTGCGCCCAGCGCTACGGCTTGCTCGGGGGTTTTGCCTTCATAGCGCGCGGCTAGATAGCCCGCGTTAAATGAATCACCTGCCGCGGTGGTGTCTACCACCTTATCAATCTTGGCAACGGGAACGGCCCGTTGTTCGCCACCGATAATTACAAGTGCGGGTTCAGCGCCGCGTTTAATCACCAGTTCAGTCAGCTGGTAATGCGCGAGCCGCTCCAATACGGCGGCTTGATCAGCATCTTGCCACAGCAGAATCTCGTCATCGATCGTCAGCAGCGCCATATCACTTAAGCGTAAAAATTGTGCTGTAGTCTCTTGTGCTACAGCTTGGCTAGGCCAGAGGCGCGGGCGGTAATTGCTGTCGAAGACCACTTGGCCACCCTGTGCGCGATAGCGGCTGAGAAAGCTGGCGAGGCGTGCGCGGGCTTCGGGGCTAATAATGGCGAGGGTGATACCGCTTAAGTAGAGATAGCGGCAGCTCATGAGTGCGGCATCTGGCTCGGCGTGGTTGAACATAAGGCGCGCCGCAGATTGGTCGCGCCAGTAGGCGAATTGACGCTCACCATCGGGTGTATTGGTGATCATGTAAAGGCCGGGTTGGCGCTGTTGATCCTGCTCTATTAGGCTGGCATCAATTTGCTCTTGAGCCAGTTGTTGCAATATCTCTTGGCTATAAAGGTCGGTTCCCAAGCGCGTGACATATTGGGTGGGGACGCCTAAGCGCGCAAGATAAATGGCGGTGTTGTAGGTGTCGCCCGCATACGCCAGTTGTTTGAGTTGGCCGGGAGCGGGGGCTAGTTCGATCATGACTTCGCCAAGGGCGGCAATGGCTTGCATACTTACCTCAATTTAGGCTGCGAGCCTCTGCGGCTCTGAATGTGGGTTAAGGTTATTTAGACGGGGCAGTGTACCATCGCTGCCGATATTGGTCATGCCGATTTTTCTGTTAATGGCAGCGGTTTAATCGGTGTATTAGAAAAATATCCCAAAAAGTAAGCAGACGGTTAAATCATTATTCCAAATCTGGTAACCGAGAAATGGGGCCCTGAGATTTGGCCTGTTACCCTTGGTAAATATTGCGACTTTTTTACGGGCTTGGCAAAACTTGTCTTGACACTTGCGCCAATATTGGCGACCATTCTGGTCATACCAATTAAATAAGCCCAGTTATTCTGGTCAATTCTCTCAAGCGGATGTGTATTTATGTCTAAAGCGCTAAAACTTCATGAGGACAGATTGTTCCCAGCGGATGAACAAACCCGCGCTATTGCTCGTCGTTTGTATCAGTCTGTTAAAAGTCTGCCTATTCTCAGTCCTCATGGCCACACGGATCCCTCTTGGTTTGCTGGCAATGAAAATTTCGGTAACCCTGCAGAATTGTTAATTCAGCCTGATCACTATGTCTTCCGTATGTTCTACAGCCAAGGTATTCCCTTGGAGTCGCTCGGTATCCCAACGAAAGACGGTACGCCCGTAGAAAAAGACCCGCGCAAAATTTGGCAAATATTTGCAGAAAACTTTTACCTATTTCGCGGTACTCCTTCGCGCATGTGGCTCGATCATGTGTTCAGCGAAGTGTTTGGTATTAAAGTGGCGCTCGATGGCAGCACCGCTAGCCACTACTACGATGTGATAGATGATGCGCTAAAAAGCGACGATTTTAAGCCACGCGCACTGTTTGATCGTTTCAATATCGAATTGCTGGCAACGACAGAGTCGCCACTGGACGAGCTGCGCCATCACCAAACAATTAAAGCCAGTGGCTGGGGTGGGCGAGTGATCACGGCCTATCGCCCTGATAATGTGCTCGACCCTAGCTTTGAAGGTTTTGGACGTAACCTTGAGCGCTTAGCGGCGCTAACCGGTGAGAATACCAGTAATTTTGCCGGCTACTTGGCGGCATTGCGCAATCGTCGTGCCTTCTTTAAAGAGATGGGCGCTACCTCTACAGACCATGGCCACCCTACCGCCACCACTGCTAACCTCAGTGTTGAAGATGCAACCGCGCTGTTTAACAAGGTGCTGTCTGGCAACTTTACTGATCAGGATGCCGAGACCTTCCGCGGCCAAATGTTGACCGAAATGGCGGCGATGAGTTGCGAAGATGGCTTGGTTATGCAAATTCACCCAGGTGCCTTCCGCAATCATAATGATATGTTGTTTAAACGCTGGGGCCGCGATAAGGGTGCCGATATCCCCTCGCAAACAGAATATGTGCGCGCCTTAAAGCCTATGCTGGATCGCTTCGGCAACCACTCGGAGCTGAGTATCATTTTGTTCACGCTGGATGAAACCAGCTACTCGCGCGAGTTGGCGCCTTTGGCGGGTCACTACCCTTGCTTGAAGTTGGGCCCATCTTGGTGGTTCCACGATAGCCCTGAAGGTATGCGTCGCTTCCGTCAACAGGTTACTGAAACCGCTGGTTTCTATAACACGGTTGGCTTTAACGACGACACCCGCGCGTTCCTGTCTATTCCTGCTCGTCATGATGTGGCGCGCCGTATGGATTGTGCATTCCTTGCAGAGTTGGTGCGCGACCACCGTATCGATGAAGATGAGGCGCAACAGTTGGCGGTAGATCTCGCCTATAATCTCGCCAAAAAGGCCTACAAGTTGTAATTTTATGAAGAGATTAAATTCAGAAACACAAGCGCTGCTACCTGCTGCAGTAGCGCGCCCAAGTTACGACCGCACGCAATTGAAAGCGGGGATCGTTCACTTAGGTACAGGTGCATTTCACCGCGCGCACCAAGCGGTTTACGTCGAGCGTGTAGTGGCCAAGTTTGGCGGTGACTGGGGCATCATTGGTAGCAGCCTGCGCAGTCGCGGTGTCGCCGACCAGATGAATCCGCAAGATGGTCTTTACACCGTCGTAGTGCGCGATACCGATCAAGAGTCCATGGCGTTAATCGGCTGCGTAAAAGAGGTGATTTTCGCCCCTGAACAGCCGCAGCTGTTAATTGATGTCATAGCCAATCGCGACATTAAAATTCTTACCTTGACCATTACGGAAAAGGGCTACTGTCACGATCCGGCGAGCGGTAATCTGTTTTTGAGTCACCCTGGTGTACAACAAGATTTGGCCGACCTCACCGCGCCCGTAACGGCCTTAGGTTATATGTGTGCTGGTTTGAAAGCGCGCTTCGAGCAGGGTAATGGCGCTATTACCTTGTTGAGCTGCGATAACTTGCCCAACAATGGCAAAGTACTTAAGAAGGTCTTGCTGCAGTTTGCCCAACAGGTTGATGCCACCTTGGCTGATTGGATAGCGAAAAACGTGAGTTTTCCCTGTTCGATGATCGATCGCATAGTGCCGGCCACTACCGATGCTGATAAAGCGCGCATCGAGGCGGTGCTCGGCCTGCGCGATGAGGCCATGGTAGTGACTGAGCCCTTCACGCAATGGGTGGTAGAAGATAACTTTGCTGCTGGTCGCCCTGCGTTTGAAGCGGTTGGTGTGCAAATGGTGGCGGATGTTACCGCCTATGAAGAGATTAAATTACGCTTCCTGAATGGCGCTCACTCCATGCTCGCCTATAGCGGCTATATGGCGGGGTTTGATTTCATTTATCAAGTCATGCAATCGGCACCCTTGGTGGCGGCTTTGGAGCGTTTTTGGCGCACAGAAGTAGAGCCAACAGTGGCGGCACCAGACGCGATGAATTTGGGTGATTATCAGCGTCAGCTCAGCGCGCGT
Organism: Cellvibrio sp. 25HG11W-0; assembly: GCF_057815475.1. NCBI lineage: Bacteria > Pseudomonadati > Pseudomonadota > Gammaproteobacteria > Cellvibrionales > Cellvibrionaceae > Cellvibrio > Cellvibrio sp. 25HG11W-0. The sequence goes on along the minus strand of NZ_CM174230.1, from coordinate 3,947,844 downwards.
TTTGCCAATGCCGCATTGGCACACAAGACCTATCAAATCGCGATGGATGGCTCACAAAAAATTCCACAGCGCTGGCTGAACACCTTGCGCGCGCAGTTGGCAAGTGGTGGTTCCATTACCTTGTTGAGCTTCGGCTTGGCGAACTGGATTCGCTATGTGGGTGGCGTGAACGAGCAGGGTGCGGCTATCACTGTACAGGACCCTATGGCAGCAGTATTGCGCGATGTTCATCAGCAACATGGCAGCTCCCATAGTGACTTGGTCGCTGCAATTCTGCGTTTGGAAGATATTTTTGGTGCGGACTTGGCTGCGAATACACGCCTAAGCTCGGCCTTGGTTGGGTGGCTGGATCAATTGCAGCGCTTGGGTACACTGGAGGCTTTACGGCAGGCCTTGGCTAAGTAGTTTTGTTGGTCTTTGCGATAGCTGTAAAGGCTAGTAATACTATGTGATCAAGCGTGTTATTGGTCACTTTGTATTGATTTAGCTTAATCGAAACCATAAAAAGGCCAGAATCACTTCTGGCCTTTTTATTAACTTTATATTTGTTTTTTTGTTGAGTCTTGGTTAGCGACCCAAAAACTGCAAGCGCGCACGATTGCTTGCGCTTTGTTTTTTGGCCTCTTCTACTGCTTGTGCTTCTGTAGCCTCCAGCAGTTGCTCTACCACGTAGGTCAGGTGGTCGCGCATCGCATTCTTGGCTTTTTCCGAATCACCTTCATGCAGCGCATTTAAGATGGCTTGGTGTGCATTGATGCGAATCTTGGCGCCTGACAGACGCACGCGGTTAACAATTTCAGCCGGTAGTGGCGAGCTGTTACGCAGCTTCCACAGGTGTTCAATCGTCGATTCTATGGCCGCATTTTTACAGGCTTTGGCAATAGTTAAATGAAAGCGGCGGTCGGCGCTCTCCTCGGGATCTTCACCTTCAGACTCCAGCACCATAGCGGATACGCTGTCCTCGAGTTCGGCAAGTTCTGCTGGCGTGATGTGGCGTGCGGCCAAGCCTGCGGCTTCTGCTTCAAACAAAATGCGCGCTTCCAATACCTCTAGGGCACCGACATCTTTTTCTGATGCTCTAACGCCATCGCCACGTCCAGTAATGTAAACGCCTGAACCACCTTTAACTTCTACATAGCCTGCAATTTCGAGTGCGATAACCGCTTCGCGCAGCGTGGGGCGGCTCACATTAAAGCGCTCTGCCAATTTCCGCTCGGCAGGTAGGCGTGTGCCTACAGGGTAATCACCACGGGTAATGGCATCGGCGAGCTGTTCGGCGACTTGTTGATAAAGACGACTATCGGAATTACTGCCATTGAGGTTCATGTGGTTTCCTTAAATAAGGTAAAAGAGTATTCAAAATAAACAGTTCTGTTAACAAAATAAGATAGTAGATTGTCCGATCAAATTCGGTCTTATAATCATTGTGGCGCTGATTGTACAGTATGGCGATTGATCAAAAAAGCCAGATTTTAAAATTTGGCCAGTCCATTGTTATTTTATTGGACAGGCCAATGGTTTAAGTGGGCTATAGAGCTGTGACTCCGGTTTCTTAAAAATAGTCATATTTGTATGCTTTTAAGGATAAGGGATTGGGAGCTTTACATTAATTAGCGGTTTTACCTGAGGGGGTGGGTGCCATCAGTGGGTAGAATGTAGACTATGATTCGATACAGAAATTGAGTTCAGTCTGTGTTATGGATAACTCAATAGATAGCTCACAATAACGATACTTAACCAGAGAGAGTATTTATGCCTCATTCTCATGTGTGTTCACGCCTATGGCGCGCTGCCAGCCAGTCATTAGCCTATATTGCCTTATCAAGCTTAATTGCCTGTGGAGGCGGAGGAGGTGGCTCTAAACCGCCTGCACCCAGCTCAACCCCCCCGGCTTCTGTCGCTGTGGCCTTAAGCTCAGTGCCTGCAAGCGTCGCAGCGGCTAGCTCGAAGCCTGCATCTTCCTCCACGGCATCTTCTGTTGCGGCGACGGCTGATAACTTGCTTGCGGCTGACATCTGGTCAAATGTGAACTTTTGGGGTGGTGATGGCGGTAGCGGCAGCGCTGTAGGTAGCTATACCAAAGTTGCCGTAGAAAACATGGGATTCAAAACGGCTGCGCGTATCGTGGTTACCAAACCTACGGGCGAACTATGGAATGGACAATTGCAGTTTCCCGTTGTAGGTAGCTTTGCTAATGGCGATGTAATTTTAGTGAAAGTCTGGTTTCGCAGTATTGAAAGCGCGGATGAGTCGGGTGCTGGCTTCACTACTTTATTTATGGAATCTGGCGAGCCTGATTACACTAAATTTGTAACGCGTGATCTCAATAGCACAGGTGATTGGCAAGAGTATTTTATTCCTTTGAAAGTAGCTGGCTATAAAGCGGGTGATCAAGTCGCCATTAAATTTGGCTTTGGCGCTGGCGCTAAACCGCAAACATTTGAAGTGGGTGGGCTTGAAGCGCTGAATTATCATCAGCAAGTTGCCCTAAGCGATCTGCCCAAAACGTTAGAGTCTTATCCGGGCCGCGAAGCTGATGCCCCTTGGCGAGCGCAGGCTGCCGCACGTATTGAACAGTACCGCAAAGGTGATTTTACACTTCACCTTAAAGATGCGACCAATAACCCTATTGCTGATGCCAAGGTTGAGGTGAAGTTCAAACGTCATGCTTATCAATTTGGTTCCGTTATCGTTAGTAATATTTTGATGGGAACCAGTGCTGACAGCATTAAATACGCTGATAAAGTACTCGAGTTATTTAACCAAAGCGGTACGGAAAATGATTTGAAATGGGCGCCTTGGATCGGTGAGTGGGGCGGTGTATATAATCAGCCAAACACGCTAAGTGCATTGCAGTGGTTAAAAGACCGCGACTTTTATTTGCGCGGTCATGTAATGGTGTGGCCTTCAAAAAGAAACTTGCCCAATCTTGTACAGCCTTATTTCTCTGCAGACAATCCCGCCGTTATTGACCCCGCTATAAAGCAAGTGGTGTTAGATCATATCGACGATGTTGGCAGCGCAACAGCGGGTGTGTTGGATGAGTGGGATGTGTTGAACGAACCTTACGACAATCACGATTTAATGGATGCGTTTGGCGATAGTATTATGGTCGATTGGTTTCAGCGCGCACGCAACAATCTTCCCAGCCAAAAGCTTTACATCAATGATTATTCGATCTTGTCTGGCGGAGGGCGTAACTTTGCGCATCAAGATCATTACAAAAAAACCATTAAATTCTTAATGGATAACAACGCCCCTGTCGATGGCATAGGCATGCAAAGCCATTTTGGTACTTCGCCAACAGATTTGGATACGGTGTATAAAATCTTAAATGACTTTACGGCGCTTTATCCCAACCTTGTTATTCGTTCAACAGAGTTTGATATCAATACGACTGACGAAGCCTTGCAGGCCGACTACACCCGCGATTTCCTTACGATGTTTTTCAGTCATCCCAATACGGTAGGTGTGCAGCTCTGGGGTTTTTGGGCGGGCGCACATTGGACGCCTGATGCTTCTATGTACACCAAAGACTGGCGTGAAAAGCCTAATGCGGTTGCATGGAAAAAACTGATCAAGGAAACGTGGTGGAATAACTTTGAAGGTGTGAGTGATAGCAGTGGCAGCTATAGCAATCGTGGATTTTATGGTCGTTATGAGGTTACCGTCACCCAGGGTAATAAGACCCACTCATATACTATTGATTTGAAAAAAGCGGGTGTAGCTGAGTTTGATATAGTGGTGCCTGCCGAATAAAAGATTGCTGATTTTATTCTTTAGATGGCAAAAATAATGCCCAATAACAAGCCTGCATTTTGCACAAATCTGTTTATTTAAGGATCCCGTGCGCAGGTGAGTAGTCTGAGAATCCGATACAACCCTGCGTTGTGTCGGATTTTTTTATCAGACTAAAACTTGGTTGGGTTTGACCTTAGAGTATTAGCCCTTCAGTGATTACTCCGAATACCTTCCTTGCGACTAGATTAAATATTTACTCACATTCAAAAGCCAAAACAATATTCATCAGCGCGGGCTATCTGCGAGCAAGGTGCGTTGCTGGGTGATTGGTTAAGTGTTTTTTACAGAATATAAAAACTTTTTCTGAAAACTCTGCCAATGAGGTCTCGCTGGGTAAAGGTGCAGGGGTAGAAAGAGTCTGTGGGTGCAATTTAATTTAGAGAGCGGCTTAATTTAGAGAGAGGCTTAATTTAGAGAGAGGCTAGTGAGTCAGCAGTGACAGCTAGCGCTGTGCTATAAGTGCTCGGTAATGTACCGGTACTATTTATATAAAGCCGCCCGAAGTCTTCACGACCTCGGGCGGTTGGAATTTTCAACGTCTGCGTTCCGATCAATTACAATACTGCTCTCTTGGGTGAGCAGTATTGCGCCGGTGCGGCGTTAAAATTGGTTTTTACTCAACCTTATTAGGGTAATTTGAAAACCACCTTCACGGATGTATCTACAGATGATGCATCGACATACCCAATCATGTTGGGATTAGCCGCAACCAACGCCTTAATGGCAGCGTCATCACCCACATCTTTCGGTGGGGTTCCTTTGCCGGTAAACACCAGTTGTGACCAATAGGCCTTGTATTGACTAGAGTTTTTCTTACAAACACCTTCGTTGAATTTATCGCGAACGCTAGAGCCTTCATTTTGATTCAGCGGTACAGCCTGACCACCCGATGGAAAGCTTTTGGTTTTGCCCAAAAACAAGCGCGCTATATCATCTTCCGATAAGCTGGTAATCGTGGATGAGGGGTGAACGATAACGGCAACTTCTGCAAAGCAGATGCTTGATAAACCGAGCACAAGGCCAGCTGCCAATGATTTGAATACAGTTTTCATAGTAGCAACTCCCTTAAAACACGGCTTGTACGGCGACGGAAAGTACTTTCTGCTCACCCTTTACGTCATCAACATCATCAACTTGCAATTTAAGTGCAGTACCCGAACTCATGTCCCAACGCATACCGAGGCTCAACACTTCACGATCTACATCGCGTGCTTGAGCAGCAGCATTTAAGCCATCAATTAATGGTTGTGTTTGCGTTGACTGTGGAATATCACTGGTCAGGTTGGCAATTTCGTCATCGGCTTTGGAGCCGGTGACATGGAACAGGAAGTCACCCAAGCGAACTCCTACCATCACATAATCGCGTACGTTTTTAGCAAGTAGGGAATCTTTCACGTCGAACTCAATGTGTTCGGCGGCCGCGACAAAGAGACCGTTGTCGATATTAATACCCAATTGTGCAAAGGTTGCTTTGTCGTCATCCACCACAATTGAGGGGGTGAGTGAGGCAAAGGGCCCAGCCGCTACTTGGCTAACCAAGCCTTCAAGCAATGGATTGAATATATCGACGGTCAAGTCCACTTGGTGATAAGCGGCGCGTAAGTTCCACCAGTCTTTACCGAGCGTAGCCGCAATGCCCATCTGATTGCGCAGACTGGCGTACCCTTGGGTGCCGTCTTCAAACTTAAAGTCAGAATCGAAACTACCGTAATAAACTTGGAGGCTGGTATCAAAACTACCGAGAGCTGCGGTTAGGTAGTAATCCAAACCATCAACGTTGTTGAAGGGCAAATAATAGACTTCGTTTGGTGCGCTAATCCAGGGGTAGGAATAGCCAACGTCAAGAGAGTCGGAGTAGGTATAAAGTGGCGTGCGCAAACGGCCGGCACGTACCTTACCGTCATCTGATGCCTGCCAGGTGAGGTAGGCCCATTCGGCGGTGACTCCGTAATCTTTTTCACTGCGCGCAATTAGCTGTGCTGTCGCCGTCACTTTTTCATTGACCTGACTGGTGATCTGCAGGCCCAATAAGTTGCGGTCAAAGGTTAAATTCTCTTCATCGAAACCACGGTAGCTAACGCTATTTTCATCATCGATCATGCCTCCACCGACGGATAAAAAGCCCGAAATATTGACATCCGCAGCTTGCGTTAGCGGTGCAAGCATTACGCTCGCAATTGCCAACGCAATGCCACGCTTTTTGTGTACATTGTTCATTAAACTCATTTATAACCTCTCCTAAAGTTAGCCATAATTTTCCACAATAGACCGTACATAACTTCAATTAACCCAGCCTCAATAAGTATGTGTTCTAGGTTAGTTTTTGAATTTCTGTGTGGTACTTGTTGATCACTATTAGCTTTGCATTACTTTTTAGTTGCGCGTATGTCGTCCAGCATTTTTTGTGCTTTGACATTATCTTGAGCCGCGGCTTTTTGCAGCCAGCTCTCTGCGGCTGCAGAATCTTTTTTGGCGCCTTTGCCCGTGAAATACATGTACCCAACAATTAATTGTGCTTCGTCGTACCCTTGATTTGCGGCTTTTAAATACCATTCAAATGCTAACGCTGAATCCTTGGGCATACCCATGCCTTGGTCGTACATATAACCCAGCATGAATTGCGCATTGCGATTGCCGGCTTGCGCAACCTCATTGAAAAGGGAAAAGGCAAGTGGGTAATTCTGTGCCAATAACTGCCCATCCATATAGAAATAGGCAAGGGCATATTTGGCATCTAGGTGTCCGGCATCAGCTGCTACTCGGTACCAGCGCAGAGCTGCATCCACGTCTTGGGTGGCGTCACTACCTTGATAAAAAATAGTGGCAAGCTGGTATTGAGCATCCATATTTCCTTGAGCGGCAGCGGCCTCAAACCATTTCAAGGCCTTGGTAATATCCTTTTCAGTTTGTTCACCCTTGTAATAGAGCATACCTAAGAGATATTGCGCCTCTACGGAATCTTTTTCGGCTGCTTTGTTGAGCCAGTTCATTGCAGCGCTTACGTCTGGCGAGCCGTCTTCTCCCTCGAGGTATATTTTACCCAGTTGCAAACTGGAGTCTGCGTAACCTTGTATAGCTGATTTTTTGAACCAGGCAATTGCACGGCCGATATCTTGAGGCATGCCTAAACCATCTTTTTGCATGAGCCCCAAGTAGTATCGAGCTTCCGCATTGCCGACCTGAGCTAGTTGGCGAAACTCGACTAAAGCGAGATCGTATTTTTGCTTTTTAAACGCTTTAATACCTTCGTTTAAAGTGGCAAAGGCAGTTGTGCTAAGCCAACAGCCGGTAAGGAATAGAAACCATTTCATGTGCAAACTTCCATAAAGCGTGGTGGTTTTACATGGCGCTAACAAATACCGCCTTTTTAATAACTAAAAATTTAATGTTAACAATGTTCCACGCAAATTCGACCCATCAGCAATATTAGCCTTGGGAAGTCAAAGTCTAGTCGTGGAATTATTATTAGAATGAAGGTGGAAAAGGGGGCTAGCTGAAGGTAGTAACAAACAGGTTTTGTATATACAAATTCCTAATATCTAGGATCAACTTTATCATGATAGGGAATGAAAAAGAATATTTGCGTGCCAAATATGTGCATGGGGACACATTTTGACTGATTTTTACCCTGCATCAATGACTTGCGTAGCGATCTGGAGATCTGCGTATTTCCGGCTCGCGCCTGATGGTGTGCGCGGGAAGGTCACTCTTTAACGTCGGGTTATTGTGCTTTTACCAAGTATTGACCATTTAATAGCATCTGTGTGTCTAAGCGGCCAATGCTATGGGATGGATAGACCTCCGTGATATAAACTCGCGCGTCGCGCTTGATCATGCGCGTGTCATATTGTTGGTATTCACCGGTTAAGGGTTGGTAAACCAGCTGATACAAATCCATGGCATCCCCAGTACGCACACCGCTGTTGGTGCCACTTTGCAAAACTACTTGCTGCTGGCCTGGGCGCGAATCGACCCGCGCTAAATAAGGCTGGCAATGCAATGTATCAGCCAGTTCATCACTCGCTTTGGCCACTAAAGCTTGTACGTGCCTACCGTAGTCAGTGCTCCAAAACTCGGGTGAGCCAAAGCCCATAGTGGATTGACGTGGTGCTTGCCACTTGCCCGATGTTTGGTATTGATTGTTGAAAACAAGCTGCCCTGTAATGCCGTCGCGTACCTGCAAGTTAAAGCGGAATACTCTATTGCGCTTATCGAATCGCGTGCTGACATTTAGTAAATTGTGTGTTCCGTTCATGAATTTTGTATAGGCCCCTGGTCTCTCAACTGACGATGGGGTAACTAGTGACATATCATCTATTTCGCCGCTGACTATGTACTGCACACGATTTTGACGCGCCAGTGCGAGCGCTTGAGCGGCTGTGGCGAGTTCGCTGCGCTCATTGGTATTGGCAAACGTGTCCTGCATGTAGACAGGGGTAATCATGCCGTGGCGATTTTTTAAATTGGCGCCAATTAATAAGGGTAAATGTTGTTCGACTTGCTGGAGGGCACCTAGCTTGCTAGACGCTAGTGACATGCGCGGAAAGCTAACAAATGCCATAGATTTTTTATAGCTATTGGTGAAGGGCTCTGGGCACAGGGACTGGTTTAGGTTTACCAATCCGGAGCTGGGTACTACGTTGTAATCTTGAGGTTCGCCTTGGTCTTTGATTGTGGTACTTGCGAGCGAATTGCTCGGCACTTGGGTTGTAATGGCTGCGCCAGTTTGATTGCCTGACAGCCCCGGCACCTGATTTAAGTCAGACATTTTGCTGACTTCAGACAATAAAAACCCTAAATCCGTTTCTAGTTTGGCCAGGCGTTCAATGCTGGGTTTTGCTTCGTGCCACTCTTCTACATACTGGCGAATGGTGCTGTCATTCAAATCAATTTTTTCACCGCTGCTAGTTTTAATGGGTTTGGGGCTGCCGGGATGAAAAAAACTATTACAGCCTGATGCGGCAAAAATTGTTACACACAGCAGCGAGAGTAGCGGCAACTTTTTGCCGATACAGAGGATTTTCTTTTGACATGAATTATTGATTAGCATTGCGGTTAAGTCCGTATTGCTCCGCGTTGGCATGCCGTGCTTAAGCGGAGTAAATATCAATATAAAATGTTAGCGCTCATGCATTGAGCTTATCTTGGGTCAATATAGGTAACTAAGCAGATATCGCGCCAAGCGCACAGCTGTATTTTTTAGTTGGTCAATTGTGCAAAGTTTGAACCCGTGTAGTTCACGACTAAACAGGTTACACCGGCGGCTTTTAAATCGGCGCACTTGGTGCTGGCTTCTGTTTGAGTATTAAAGGCGCCGAGTTTTAGACGGTAGTAGTCAGTGTTGTGCACATTGGTTTTTTGAAAGTTGGGCGTTAAGTCTGCCAGTACATTTGGATATTTCTTCACAAGGCCTTGCCATATATTGGGAAGTTGGCGAATGTCGGTAATGGCGGCGACTTGTAAGGCGAAGTTTGCGGCTGTTTGCACTACCTCTGGCGCTGTCGGCGTAATTTCTGGCGCAGTTTGTACAACGTCTGACACCGCTTTACGCGCTGTTGTCTCAACCACAGAAGGTTGTGTTTCTATGCTCGGTTGGGCTGTAGGTGTAGCCGCAACAAAAGGTTTTATTGCCACGGCAGGTGCTCGCGCTGGCTCAGGAAATGTGCTGACGACTTGCCTGTTGCTTTGACTTTCATCAAGGCTTGCAGAAAGCTGTTCGAGTTGCCCCATCAATAGATTTAATTCTTCCTCGATCGCGAGTAGTCGTTTTAAGCCGGGTTTTAAGGTTTGCCACTCATCAAGTAATTGATCGTATTGTTGTTGCTTACTAGCGTAATTTTCTAGCTCGACAGCGCTGGGTTGCGTGTGCTGCGCGCGTTGAGTCGTCGACTCGCAGGCGCTTAGACAGCAAAGTGCACTGAGTAATAGCAGCAGAGAAAAAACGTGACTTATTGAGTTATTCATCGTGGTTTGCTCGCTTTGTTAGTATTTGAAATCGTGATATTGCACGTCGCAATAGATATCGCTAGTGCTCAGGGATGAGCAGGCATTAAGTGCGTTAACTTCTGATTTTTTACCAGTGACAGGATTGCCTTCAAAATAGGCAAGGCCGAGAATGTAACCAGCTTTTTCTGGTAATTTAATATAGAAAGGTTTTTGAATAAAACTATTTCCTAATTTATTGCGCAAAATTTGGTAATAAAGTTTTAGCATGTTAGCCGACTCAAATTTACCCGCACTAGCGACATAGCCGTGAGCTTCATCAAGTGGATGCAATATAAAATCTATGCCGGCAATTACATCGCCGTTGGATGAGAAGTCCAATTGTTTTTCGCTGGTTTTTAACCCGCGACGGTCGGTGTAAGATTCATCAACTTTGAGTTGATAGGGGCCTGGTTTTATCTTGGTGAAAAGATAGTAGCCATCAAATTCTGAGCGAGTGGTGGCGACAACTGCACTCTCTTTGTCAACGAGATTTAGCATTATGTAAGGCGCTGGTGCGCTTTCGCCTGAAGTGTCTTGCAGATAAATAATGCCCTCTAGCTCCCCAGATTTCACAACAGGTATTTCTACTTGATCCACAAATCCTTTGCGCGCTTTAATCGCGACGCCTTTATTGGCGGTAATCATAAAAGGGCCGTCAAGAGTTGCTTCATCCACTACAATATCGGTTGTGGTGTTGTTATAGAGTGAGCTTAAAACGGCTACGCCCGCAGCATTGGTTTTTTCTTGGCGATAAGCTTGTACTGCTTGTACGGTGGCATTCTCCATGGGGGGTTCATTTTCATCAAATGTACCATTCATGTTCAAATCTTCGAAAACGCGTACAGCAACGGCACCTGACTGCGACATAGGGCGGCCAGAGGTAAATATACTGCGCTCCATAGGTTCATAGCCGAGGCTAAAGCGTAGCGTTAGGCCTGCAGACCATGAACCGTCTTCGCTATAGCCTGCATTCGTTGATAAATAAAAGGCATCTTTACTCCAGTTCAATCCGAGGTTAACTTGGTATAGATCTGTTAGTTTGAAGTAAGAGTATTTTATTTCTGAGTTGAAGTTATTTGACCAGCTGTAATTGAGTGCACTGCCATAGCCAGATATCTCTTTGGTTGGGTCAAGGGTGTAGTTGCTAAACAAGCGCGTACTCAAGCGACCAAAGTTCTTTCTGTACTGTAAGGCGCCTGATACTTCTTCATCGGATATAGGTGTATCTAACGTTAATAGTCCATCCTTAGGGCCGCCTTTTTGCCAGATGATATTGTTGGTGATATAACCAAATCGGCCGCCTAGACCTATTGAGTTTTGGAAATATTCGGTATTGGTATTGTCGCTGTTTTCAGTTCGGCTCCATGCATTTTGAAAACCCAGAGGTAGTTTGCTGTGCGAAAATAGTTGGCCGCTCATGCTCGCATTAAGTTGATCAATGTAGCGTTTGTCGCCCGCAAAATTTTGTGGATTTTCGCTGCGGCGCGCGTCAAGGCTATAACTTGTATTGAATAGTCGTGTTCTATAACTCAAACCAAAACTTTTCAGTTCGTCTTGATTTTGTAAAAAGCTGGCGCTTAATAATCCGGCCTTGCCTAAGTTGGCATTAGCACCAACTGAGATGAAGTCTTGGCTGTCGCCTAGCTCTGGAGTGAATGATGTGGCGCCAGCAGTAAGTGCGAGCCAATCGGTCACGCCATAATCCAGAATGCTGCTTGCTAGAATACCTTTTTGAGTGAGGTCCTCTGTAAATTGAGTTGCTCCAAAAACCGACTCACCGACTTCAACTAAGGAGAAGCGATACATGCCTTCTCCAGCCGAAACGGTATTGCTATTGACCACATAAGATTCTTTTTTACTTTCTATTTGACCTTGTGGGCCGTAGAGCATCAATTCGAAATCATTGTTGCCGTATTCCAAAGGAATATCGTTGAAGTCATAACGGCCCTCTGTGATTCCTAGCCGTTGATCGATAAGTAATCCATTGCGGTAAAGCTCAATATCCCAGCCCTCTTGAATCGGGCCACTAATGTTAACCCTGCGATTGTCTCCGAGTTGATTAATCGGAGTATTAGCGAGTTTAAAGCCACGGCCTAAGCCTTGCGTACTACCTATGCCTCCATTAAAAGGCACGACATCGCCAAGTGCATATTCAGTAGCACCGAGTGGGCCGAGTAAGTTTGCGTTTTCTGATTGGCGGGAGAAGGTAAGCCAAGCTGTATCAAGTGCTTTGTTGTCATTGCCGCTTATAAAAAGTTCTGAATTCAGGTAGGCCAGATCATGATTGGCGAGTATGGAATAATTTGAAAATTTCTGTGAATAGAACTTATCACCAATATTCGCTGTATTACTGTTAGGTGGAGTTAACCATTCACTTTGTGAGGTGGAGGCTTGGATGTCTAGCATGGGCGGGGAGAAAGCTCTGTAGTTGGCATCTTGCAATGGCATCACAGATTTGCTGTTCAAGTTCTTGGTGATTTTCCCTTTGTTATTACGCGCGAGGCGCTGCTCTACGGGAAGTTTATTTTTAGAGCTAATGTGAATGCTTAGTTGTTCCTCATTAAGTTCATAGCTTAAATCGAGCCACTGAGCAAGGTCATCTAATTCAACATAAAAATCATCATCTAGTCGATAGCGTTGGGCAGCGATTTTATAATGTTGATTATTTGCCAATATTTGTAGTTGCCCGTCTGCTTCCTTTTTTAAGGTAAAGCGATTTTTTTCGTTTAGATACCAGCCTTCTGCCGAGTTGTTATCAAGATTGACATAAATTGGGAGTTCTATGATTTGCATAAACTCGCCCAGCCCTACTTGTAAGCCGCCGGAGGTCTTTGTTGCAAAAATGCTGGTCAACTCTAGGCCATTTAGTGAGACGCTCATGATGAGTTCTTCACCAGTCATGAAGCGACTATCGGAGAGGTTGTCTATTGTATTGGCCGTAAAACTATTGACGGAGTTGGTCGTGGTGTCAGAAAAAGCACCCGATGAGGCGTCAACATTATGGCTATTTGTATTTTGTGGGGAGAGAGTTGATATCTGATTTTGCGCAGCAAGTTTAGCTTGCTGCGCATCATATTCTGCATATTTTTTGTGAATACGTTTAAATATGGTTTGTAGATTATTGTTCGCTTCAATGAGCTTTGGGTCTGCAGCGTTACAGGGTACAGGGGAAATAACAGTTAAAAAACAGGCAGTTATGGCTATCTCTTTAAGGTTGATAGAAATTTCATAAGCTGTTTTTTTTGTCATTAGTCCATGCTCATAAGGTCATTTAATCATGCTCCTATTGATGCGAATGGTATTGTCGAAGAATACTTTACCGCGGAAATCCTTGGTGCCTTCATAAACAATACGGAGCTTTCCATCAGTTTTTGCAAAGCCTGTGCCAACCCAGGTTAACTTGGTTTGGGTATTATTTAATTCAGGCCAAAAGTTGAAGTCCCCTGACTTGCCTATAACTTGTTCTTTACCGCCATCGGGTGTCCAGTACGCGTCTATATTTCCAATTACAGAGTTGGCCCCGCTGCGGGTCATGTTTACCGTTACTGACCCTTCATTTTTATTAGAATCAAAACCTATAACTGCATCTTTTAGGGCGACTTGGTAATCTATTGTTCCTTGTTGTACAACAACAGGAATGGCAAAGTTAAGCAGGATATTAACTTTAGTTGCCTGATCCTGATTCGTTTTTTCTAAGGTAAGAGGGCCCATTGGGGGTAAGGCCTTAAAAAGTAAATGAGATCGGTATTCGCCTGTCGCTAGGCCTTGTGGGCGTCTGATTGCCATTTTAATTGTTTGTCTTTCTCCCGCTTTTAGCGTTACTTGTTTAGGAGAGTAACGAATCATGGCGCTGGCCACAGGAAAAGCTGCGGCTGCTTCAGGTGTTAAATCTTCGTAACCTCCTACACTTTTGGCTTTTTTTTCCATCCAACCAATACGATAAGTGTTGGTAGTTTTGGAAATATTTATGAGAGTTACATCTGTCGTGCGATCTGTGGGGCTGAAGACGATTCGAGTTGGATTGATTAAGAGATTGGCTGACGCTGGTAAAGCCAGTGATAGGTACATGACTCCCATTAATATTAATTTTGTTAAGTTGCTTTGCATCTAGTAATTCCTTAAGTGGTTGGAGATCTGCGAATGGGACGAGTTAATAGCTAATATTCACATTCAAATATATGACATAGTTGGCACCACTATAGTAATTTTTTGCTGGGTTGCCAGATGTGCTGAGTGTTCCTCCAATTTTAAATTGGGCGCTGCCAGCTGCGCTCATACTGATAGATGATGGAATATCCACTGCGGTCATGGTGAATTGAGCTGTATTCGGATAGTTCATTGCGGATTGAGCGGGTAAATCAACCGACAGATTGGCAACGGTAAAAGGGGGAAGGTTATACAGCGTATACACACCAGGTGAGCCAGGATGAATGATGTATATATAATTGTTGCTCACCGTATTACCGTTTCGGGAAATACTTACAGTACTTACAGTAGCATTACTGATGATGGCTATTTCGCCAAAATTGAGCGGGCTATCAATTGAAAATTCTGCAGTTGCGGGAATGGATAGCCCGAGCAAAAAAAGTATTTTTATGTGTTTCATGCACATCTTTCATTCTCCCGAAAAAAACCTTCATACCAACTTTTCAGTATGAAGGTTTTAGGGATGACGTGGATACTTAATAGTTTACGATAACGTCGAAATTGCCGCTGTATGCAAGGTCTTGGTAAGTCGCCCCTGTGACTGCTGCAGGATGTGTAACTAATGTAGCTCCAACATTGAATACTGCACCACCAGAGGCATCAGTTGTGAGCGCACCTGCAGTGGTGGCAACATTGCCGGGTGTACCTGATGTTTTGTAGGCGGTAAAGTCTACCAGCTGAAATTGCGGTGTATTCGGGCCGGTGGATGCCGTCAAGTCAACGGCAACAGTTGGAAGTGTGAGTGTTAAGCCAGTAAAAGGCGCTACACCTGCGACTGTAAACACGGGTCGTGCGGGTGTCCCGCCAACGGCTTGTAGTACTGCGGTTCCTGAGGCAGTACAGGCTGCTGTATACATGGTTCCTGCCGATGCTGCGGCAAATGCTACTGCAGGGTTTCCGGACATTACCAGGCCGACACATGTGGCTGCGGCCGAATCTGCTTTGGCACGAATTTGCCCAAAGTTTAAGCTGCCGGTAAAAGTAAAGTTGATCGCATTATTAACTGTGACAGTTGCTGGTACATTTCTGGTTTCAGCCATAGCCATACTTGAGCTTGCTAATAACACTGCTGCGCCGAGGCTTTGGGCAAGTTTAAGGTTACGTTCTTTCATGAGATAATTTCCTATAAAATTGATCTGGATAGTTAAAAGGACGCCTGTTAACTACATCTTTTAGCAAGGCGTAAAGTACTATCGACTGATGGGTATAAAGCTTTAATTTAAACCGATTATTAAATAATTTGGCTGTTTTGTAGGCATTTTTGCCGCCTTTTTACTTACCCAAAATATTAAATATCCACGTTTTATTGCCCAACTACTGGGTGTTTTGGGGCTAGGTGACTGTGCAGCCCGTGCTGAAACTATAGATCACAAGTCGAACAATTCAAGAATCTATTGTTGGCGTTAAGATTAGTTGTCGCTCGGAAGGTTTAATGAGCTGTGCGGTGGAATATAGTGGGGGCAGGGCGCTGGTCCAATAAAATGATGCAGTATTTAGTGCGAATGACAAAAACTCTATTAGTTTTTCTGGTGCTTAGTTGGTGAGTGTTTAGTGATATGGGTTGTGTTTAATAATGAGTGTTTTGTAGTGAGAAAAATAATTTATATTGAGTGTGCGGGAAATTTTAAAGCGAATACTTTTTTAAAAATAAAAACACAACAACGTAATGCGATAAGAAAAAGCCCCGTCAGTTTTCACTGGCGGGGCTTTTTCTATTTAGCGCGCGCGACTAATAAAGCCGCGTCTGCTATTTATGCTGAAGCTTACTTGGCAGCAGCTGCAGCAGCTTTCTTTTCTTTCTCTTTGGCAATTACTGCTTCAGCTACGTTAGCAGGGCATGCTGAGTAGTGAGAGAATTCCATAGAGAATTGACCGCGACCAGAGGTCATGGTGCGCAGGGTGCTGATGTAACCAAACATTTCTGATAGCGGAACGTCTGCTTTAATACGCACGCCAGACACGCCAGCTTCTTGACCAGAAATCATGCCGCGACGACGGTTCAGGTCACCAATAACATCACCTACGTGATCTTCTGGGCTGTACACATCTACTTTCATGATCGGCTCAAGCAATTGTGGAGCAGCTTTAGGCATAGATTGACGGAAGGCGCCTTTTGCAGCAATTTCAAACGCGATAGCCGAGGAGTCAACGGCATGGAATGCACCGTCGTTCAAGTCGATTACTACGTCCAATACCGGGAAGCCAGCCAAAGGACCGGTCAGCATCATTGAGCGGAAGCCCTTCTCAATAGCTGGGTGGAATTCTTTAGGAACACTACCGCCCACGCATGAGGTGGTGAAGGTGAAGCCTGTATTTGGCTCGCCTGGCTCGATGGTGTAGTCAATTTTACCGTACTGACCAGAACCACCAGATTGCTTCTTGTGGGTGTAGCTGTCTTCGATTTTGCGAGTAATGGTTTCGCGGTAAGCAACCTGTGGTTGACCTACAACTAACTCAACACCGTAAGTACGCTTCAGAATGTCTACTTTAATGTCCAAGTGAAGTTCACCCATGCCGCGCAGGATGGTTTCGCCTGAATCTATATCAGTTTCAACACGGAAAGTTGGATCTTCTGACACCATTTTACCGATGGCAATACCCATTTTTTCTACTGAGCCTTTATCTTTCGGTGTTACCGAAATAGAGATTACGGGCTCTGGGAACACCATGGCTTCAAGGGTACATTCGTTTTTGGGGTCGCACAGCGTGTGACCGGTTTGCACGTTCTTCATACCTACGATGGCGATAATGTCGCCCGCTTCGGCATGGCTTAATTCGTTACGCTCGTTCGCCTGCATTTCAACCATACGGCCAACACGCTCAGTCTTACCGGTAAATGAGTTAAGGATGGTGTCACCCTTGTTCAGTTGGCCAGAGTAAATACGTACGAAGGTCAGGGCGCCAAAACGGTCATCCATGATCTTAAATGCTAATGCGCGGAAGGGCTCGTCAGCATTAACGATAGCGAATTTACCGTTTGGATTACCTTCTTCGTCGGTCAAGGGCTGTGGGTTTACTTCGTGCGGAGCGGGTAAGTATTCAATTACCGCATCCAACAACAGTTGCATACCTTTGTTTTTAAAGGCTGAACCACAGTAGGTTGGGAAGAATGCCAAGTCCAAGGTGCCTTTACGGATGCAGCGCTTGATGTCTTCAATTGAAGGTTCTTCACCTTCCATGTAAGACATCATCAGGTCGTCGTCCATTTCTACGGCAGTTTCAATCAACTGACCGCGGTACAATTCAACGTCATCAACCATGTCAGCAGGTACATCGCCAACGGTGTAGTTTTCTGGTTGGCCAGTGGCATCCCAGGTGTAAGCTTTACGGCTCAACAAATCTACAACGCCTACAAAGTCATCTTCAATGCCGATTGGCAAAGTCATGATCAGTGGGTTTGCGCCCAATACTTTCTTAACTTGCGCAGTAACTTTCAAGAAGTCAGCGCCGATACGGTCGAGTTTGTTAACGAAAATCAAACGCGATACTTTTGAGTCGTTCGCATAGCGCCAGTTGGTTTCTGACTGAGGCTCAACGCCGCCAGAACCACAGAATACGCCGATACCGCCATCGAGAACTTTCAATGAACGGTAAACTTCTACGGTGAAGTCAACGTGTCCGGGGGTGTCGATTACGTTAAAGCGAGTGCCTTTCCAGAAACAGCTTACCGCTGCTGACTGAATGGTAATACCGCGCTCGGCTTCCTGTTCCATAAAGTCGGTAGTCGATTCACCTTCGTGAACTTCACCGATTTTGTGAATGCGGCCAGTGAGCTTAAGAATACGCTCGGTGGTGGTGGTTTTACCGGCATCCACGTGGGCGAAAATACCGATGTTTCTGTAAAGGGATAAGTCGTTCATAGCACTCTCTGTCTATAAGTCGGATTGAAAATTGCACGCGATTATACAGGATATTATTCAGGTTTATCACAACCACTGAGTCAATCTTTCAATTACCCGCAAGGTTTTTATGGGAATAATCGCTAATCGTGCATAAAAAAAGCGAAAGCTGGAATGTTGGGCGGTTGAATTGGGAAATTGAGAGGGTGTCAAAGTGTTGGAGACTAATCTCCACGGTGTCAGGAAAAATGGTGGGCCCACCCAGACTTGAACTGGGGACCTGCCGATTATGAGTCGGATGCTCTAACCAACTGAGCTATGGGCCCTGATACTTTAAATGACGCGATCCATGTCGTGTCGAGGGGCGCATTATAGAGACTTGTTTTCGGTGTGGCTATAGTTGGTAAGCTGTTGATGCACATAAAAAAACAAAACCCGCACTGGGCGGGTTTTATTTTTGGCGATTTATTATTCAATCAGGGTTGAGGTGATCAAATGTTATTCGTCAAGGAAGCTGCGCAGGTGATCTGAGCGAGAAGGGTGGCGCAGTTTACGCAGCGCTTTAGCTTCGATCTGACGAATACGCTCGCGCGTTACATCAAATTGTTTGCCCACTTCTTCAAGTGTGTGATCTGTGTGCATATCAATACCGAAGCGCATGCGCAACACTTTTGCTTCGCGGGCGGTGAGGCCAGCAAGCACTTCGCGCGTCGCTTCCATCAGGCCTTCCATGGTCGCAGATTCGACCGGAGAGATGATGGTGTTGTCTTCAATAAAGTCGCCCAAGTGAGAATCTTCATCGTCGCCAATGGGGGTTTCCATTGAGATAGGTTCTTTGGCGATTTTGAGAACTTTGCGTACCTTGTCTTCTGGCATTTCCATGCGCTCGCCCAATTCTTCAGGCGTAGGCTCGCGCCCCATTTCCTGTAGCATTTGGCGTGAGACGCGATTGAGTTTGTTGATGGTCTCAATCATGTGCACGGGAATACGGATGGTGCGCGCTTGGTCGGCGATAGAGCGGGTAATCGCTTGACGAATCCACCATGTTGCGTAGGTGGAGAACTTGTAACCGCGACGGTATTCAAATTTATCTACTGCTTTCATCAAGCCGATGTTGCCTTCCTGAATCAAATCGAGGAACTGTAGGCCACGGTTGGTGTATTTTTTGGCGATAGAAATAACGAGACGCAAGTTGGCCTCTACCATTTCTTTCTTGGCGCGACGTGCGCGCGCTTCGCCAATGGACATGCGGCGGTTGATATCTTTAATGCTCGACAAACTCAGGCCGCTTTCTGTTTCCAGTTGCAGCAGATTTTGTTGGCCTTCGATAACACTGGGCAGCAAGCCTTGGAGTTTTTCTGCGCTCTCTACCTTTCCTTTTATGAGGTCTGGCAGCCATTCTTCATTGGTTTCATTGCCTGGGAAGGATTTAATAAAGGTTTTGCGCTGCATCTGTGCTTTGCGGGTGCAAAGATCCATGATTTGGCGCTCTTGGCGGCGCACTGCATCCAGCGATTCGCGCGCCTTTTTATAGATGGGCTCAAATTGACGATTAGGTAGCTTGAAATATTTAAAGAGCTCGCCTAATTCAAAGAGTTCTTTTTCGGCAAGTTTGCTGCCATAGCCTGATTTGGCGAGTGCTTTGACCGCTTTCTCATGTTGTTTTTGCAGGGCGTCGAAGCGAATGCGTGCCTCTTCTGGATCTACCCCAGAGACTACTTCGTCTTCATCTTCACTGCTGTCGCTATCGTCATCGTCATCGTCGTCATCTTTTTTCTTGCCGTTTTTGGCGGCGACGGGGGCAGCATTGTTTTCTTCGCTAAGTGCTGAAGGAACTTCTTCTACAGGATCGAGCCAGCCAATGAGTACGTCGGCAAGGCGGCGTTCTTCTTTGGTGACAAGCTCATACTCGCTCAGTAGGTGCTGTACTGCACCGGGCCAGTAGGCAAGGGCGTGCATAAGTTCGCGAATGCCCTCTTCGATACGCTTGGCGATAACAATTTCGCCTTCGCGGGTGAGCAGCTCCACGGTGCCCATTTCGCGCATATACATACGTACGGGATCGGTGGTGCGGCCGGTTTCGGTTTCCACCGCAACCAAGGCGGCCGCGGCTTCTGCTGCTGCCATTTCATCCGCAGAAGGATCGCCATCCGTCATTAAGAGGGTATCGGCATCGGGCGCGGTTTCATACACGCGGATGCCCATATCATTAATCATCTGGATGATGTCTTCGACCTGATCCGGATCAGAGATATCCTCCGGAAGGTGATCGTTTACCTCGGCATACGTTAGATAGCCCTGTTCTTTACCACGGGCGATCAGTTCTTTAATTCGAGACTGGTGCTGCTGGACGTCGTCGGACATTCGAGACCCTATCAAAAACATGAGTGAGAGAAATGCAAAGCGCGAGATTATACTCCAGATGCGGGTGTGTATTCTAGGCAATTACTGGCTTTGCTTTGAACTGGGACCTTTTTTGGAGTTTAAGGTTGCAGTTTTTGGGCGATTAAGGGGCTAAGGTTGGAGTTTTCGTGCAAGAACCTCATTGGCTAGCTGTTGGCGCTCTTCTTTGCTGAGTTGAGTGAAGTCGGTATTTTTGAGTTTAGCCAAGGATTCTGCACTTTTATTTTGTAATTGCTGGGTGCGTAACTTGCTAATGGCGTCGCAAAAAGCGGCTTGGATGTCGTAATCCGCTTTGGCAGGCTTGTCTTGGCGTGGCTGTGTGAGGGCGTTGGCGGCTTGCAATAAGTCGTGCCCGGCAATACTGGCGAGCTTTTCGGCATCGTCTTTACCGTAACTGGCGAGCCAGTAGCCCAGCAAATTGGAAATGTTGTAGTGCGGGCGTTCATGTAACACCTTAAGTAGTCGCCCGAGCATTAGCAGTGCATTGTCATGGGTTTGATTGAGCCAAAAGTCGTGATCTTGTTCTTGATTGGCGAGGCTGGGGTGCGTTAGTAATAATGCTAATGCTTTGCGGATGGGTGGCATTAGGTATTTGTTGCTGGCGCTTGGTTGTAATTCAGGCTGCAGGCTGGCTCGGTGTGCGCGCGGTTTCTCTTCGTAATAATGTTCATAGTCGGCAGGAGGGGTGTCTTGCTCGTGATGGTAATCCTGTGCGGGTGGCTGCTCTGAGTAGTAGTCGTTGTGATCCTGTGGAGTGGTCTGTGCGCTGTATCCAATTTCTATAGGTGCAGGTGATTGCTGAGGTAATGCCACCTTGGGGATGGTTTCAGTCTGTGCTGTGCGTTCTTGCGGAAATGCGCCATGTGATTTTTCTGGCAAGGTGCTGTGTGGTTTTTCTGGCAAAGGGCCGCGCGGTTTTTCGCTTTGCTCCAAAGCTTTCGCTTTTTCGGCTTTGGCGCTTTCCATGTAGGCGCTGACTAAATCCTGCAATACTTGACGGCTGAGGCCGGTGCGGGTGGCCAAGCTTTCAAACATGAGTTCGCGAAACACTCCCTTGGGGAGACGGTCGAGAAGCGGGGCGGCGCGTTTGCTGAAGGTGGCTCGACCTTCCATTGTGCGAATATTTAGGCCGTCGGCGACGGCATCGAACAAGAAGTCTTCCAGTGGTACAGCCATTTCAATCATGCGCTCGAATTTATCAGCGCCTATTTGACGGACTAGGGTGTCTGGGTCCTCGCCATCGGGCAAAAATAAAAACTTTACAGTGCGGCCGTCGAGCATGACTTCAAGTGATGCGTCGAGCGCGCGCAGTGCTGCAGTGCGCCCGGCTTTATCGCCATCAAAACAAAAAACCACTTCGCTGGTATATTTAAAGGCGCGATCGAGATGGTCTGGGCCGCAGGCTGTACCGAGAGTGGCGACGCCATAGCGAATGCCAAATTGCGCAAGGCTCACCACATCCATATAGCCTTCGACGACTAATAAGCGCGGTAACTCGCGATAGGCGAGGCGCGCTTCGTACAGGCCGTAGAGTTCTTGCCCCTTGTGGAAAACAGGGGTTTCGGGGGAGTTGAGGTATTTGGGTTTGTCGTCGCCGAGTACGCGCCCCCCAAAGCCGATCACTCGCCCGCGAGTATCGCGAATGGGGAACATGATGCGGTGGCGAAAACGGTCGTAAAGCTTCTTTTCCTTTTCCTGAAAAATTAGCATGCCGCCTTCAATGAGTAGGTGCTTGTCGTCATCTTTGGTGGCGAGGGCTTTCAGTAAATTATCCCAGCCGGGGGGTGCAAAGCCCACACCGTAATCCTTGGCAGTTTTGCCATCTAAACCGCGGCCTTTCAAATAGCCAACGGCCATTTGCTTGCTGGGGTGTTGGCGCAGCTGCTGCTGGTAAAAGTCATCGGCTTTTTCCAGTAGGCTATAGATGCTCTTTTTTTCTTCTTCGCGTTTTACTTGCGCTTCGCTTTGTACTTCGCGCGGGACTTCTAGGCCGGCAAGGCGGGCGAGGCCCTCTACCGCTTCGGGGAAGCTGAGGCGCTCGTAATCCATGAGAAAGCCAAGCGCATTACCGCTGGCGCCGCAACCAAAACAGTAATAAAACTGTTTGTCGGGGCTGACGGTGAATGAGGGTGATTTTTCGTCGTGAAACGGGCAGCAGGCACTGTAGTTTTTGCCGGTCTTTTTAAGCTTTACGCGCGCATCTACCACGTCGACTATGTCGAGGCGGTCGAGCAGGTTGTCGAGAAAGCTTTGGGGAATTAGGCCGGCCATAACGTATCGCTAGATAAAGGGTGGGTGGTATCTAGTCTTTGCTGTTACTAATAAAGAGAATGCAGCAAAAAACCGCGAAGCACTAGGTGTTTCGCGGTTTTCAAGGCATCATTTTTTTGCGGTTTCCATGTCTACGGCCTACATGTGCGGCCATTAACAAGTTGCTCACCAGAGTGCTGTGAGCGCAACCACTAAAAAATCAATACAGGCGAGTAAACTTTTTAGATTCGCGTTGAACCTTTTTAGCGTGACGCTTAACAGCGGCAGCCGCATCGCGCTTACGCACGGTGGTGGGTTTCTCGTAGCACTCGCGAGCGCGTACGTCAGCCAAGATGCCTGCTTTTTCACAAGCGCGTTTAAAACGACGCAAAGCTACGTCAAATGGTTCGTTTTCTTTAAGTTTTACTGAAGGCATGCTGTTACCTTTAAAAGTTTTAAAAAATGATGTCTTGAGGATGGACGCCAGAATCATCAGCGATGGTCTGTTTCGATCTATCCGAGGGGTGCGGATTCTATACACTTATTATTGCTGCTGCAACCTCGCGGCTGCGGCAATTTGTACAAAACCTGCGCCAGTGGGTAATTTTCTGGCTCTGGTCGGCTTGAGCCTTTATCATTGCCGCCCGCTATTGGCGGCTGGAAATTGAGAATTGAGACGAGAGTTATGCGAATTTTGGGTTTAGAAACGTCCTGTGATGAAACTGGCGTGGCGGTGTATGACAGCGAAAAGGGCTTGCTCGCCCATAAGCTTTATAGCCAAGTTGCGCTGCACGCTGAGTATGGCGGGGTGGTACCGGAGTTGGCGTCGCGTGACCATGTGCGCAAAATTCTCCCGCTCATTAACGAAGTGATGGCCGCAAGCGGTTCTCGTCCTGTTGATATTCAGGGTGTTGCCTACACCTCGGGCCCTGGCCTCATAGGCGCCCTAATGGTGGGCGCCTCTATGGGACGCGCGCTGGCTTATGCGTGGAAGGTCCCCGCAATCGGTGTGCACCATATGGAAGGCCATTTATTGGCGCCTATGTTGGAGTCAACTCCGCCACAATTTCCGTTTGTAGCGCTTTTGGTATCCGGCGGGCACACGCAGTTGGTAAAGGTAAATGCCATAGGTGAATATGAGTTACTGGGCGAATCTCTTGATGACGCTGCCGGCGAAGCCTTTGATAAGGCGGCCAAAATGCTCGATCTCGATTATCCCGGTGGGCCACTGGTTGCGCAATTAGCAGAGCAGGGCGATATAAAACGCTTTAAGTTCCCGCGCCCTATGGTGGATCGGCCTGGTTTGGATTTTAGTTTTAGCGGCTTAAAAACGGCGACCTTAACCGCGGTAAAAGCGCATGCGCAAGCGAATGGTTTGCCTGACGATCAAACCTGCGCCGACATTGCCTGTGGGTTTCAGGCTGCAGTGGTGGATACACTGGTGATTAAATGCAAGCGCGCGCTGGAGCAAACAGGAATGAAGACGCTGGTGATTGCCGGCGGTGTTTCGGCCAACAAAAAATTGCGCGCTGATTTGGGAACGGAATTGGCAAAAATGCAGGCTCGCGTATTCTATGCGCGCCATGAATTCTGTACGGACAATGGCGCTATGATCGCCTATGCCGGTTGCCAGCGTTTGCTGGCGGGGCAGCACGAAAATTTGGCCGTTAATGTAAAGGCGCGCTGGCCACTTGCGAGCCTTGCGCCGCTTTAAGCGCAGCGGGGATTAGTATCTTGAACGCTATCTAGGCGATCTGTTTTAAAATTATTTATACCTCTTCTATTCACACAATGGATTCAGCATGGATATTGTTTTTATTCGCGATTTACGTATCGACACCATTATCGGCATTTACGATTGGGAGCGCGAAGTAAAGCAAACTGTCAGCATTGATTTGGAGATGGCGAGTGATATTCGCCAAGCGGCGGCGACCGACGACATTCAATATGCACTTAATTACAAAGCGGTATCGAAGCGCTTAATTGCCTATGTTGAAACTCGCAATGCGCTCTTAGTGGAAACGCTCGCGGAAGAGTTGGCGCAGATGATTCGTGAAGAATTCAATGTACCTTGGTTGCGCATGCGTCTCAGTAAACCGGGCGCGGTGCGCGGTGCGCGCGATGTAGGGCTGATTATTGAGCGAGGCCAAAAGCCCAAGGATGAAACCTGAGCATGACGCCAATTTATTTAAGTTTAGGCAGTAATATTAATCGGCATAAGCACATAGTGGCGGCGCTGGATGCGCTTGCGGATTTACTCGGTGAATTGCGTATATCCAGCGTGTATGAAAGTGAGTCAGTTGGTTTTGCGGGAAGCAATTTTTTTAATTTGGTCGTGGGTGCTAATACCGTCCTGAGTGTGGCGGACTTATCAGATACTTTGAAGAAAATCGAAGACGCTAATGGTCGCAAACGCAGTGGCCCAAAGTTTAGTCCGCGTACCTTGGATATAGATATTCTAACCTATGGTGAATTTGTTGGCGTTGATGCAAATGTGGAGTTGCCGCGCGCAGAAATTCTTACCAATGCATTTGTGTTGCGGCCTCTCGCAGAAATAGCGCCCGCCGAGTTACATCCGCAGCTGCAGCAAGCGTATCTTAATTTGTGGCAAGCTTATGATCAGGCTTCGCAAGCGCTTTGGCCGGTCGATTTTGAATGGCGCGCGGCAATAATATCCCGTGCGCCTTGATAGGTGTCTAAATTGCGCTTACATCCATTTTTTGTAAGCAAAGGTTCCAAAGCCCAGTGCAATAATAAACATGGCGCCGAGCGTATAGAAGTAGCCATTGGGGCTGTGTAGTTCAGGAATGTTGTCGAAGTTCATGCCGTAAATCCCCGCAATAAATGTCAGTGGCACAAAAATCGCCGTTATCACCGTTAGTACGCGCATGGTGTTGTTTAGCATGTGCGATGTAATGGATAGATAGCCGTTTATTAAGTCTCCACAAATTTCATAATACATAGTGCAGAGGCTGTGCAACCGCTCGCAGCGCTCGAATAAATCTTGAAAGGCATGTTCGATATCGCCGTCTTCGTCAATAAGGCGCTGAGGTATGTCTTGTAATAAATTAGCGACTAAGCGCTCATGATAATCAAAGACACGCTTTAGTTTACGCAGCCGCGATTGGTAGGCAATTAATTCGCGCATGGTGTCATCGTTGGGTTTTTCTTGCATGTCGTCTTCGAGTTCGTTGAGCGAGGGTTCAAACGCTAACAGCGCCTCCACCGAACGCCCCGCCGAGAAATGCATCACTTTTGTTGCGAGTAAGGCGGGGCTGCGCAATAGGTTTTCGTCCTGCGCGTGCTCCCAGTAGTTGTTGATGCCTTTGGATGTGCGGGGATGGCAGCTAATGAGCGAGCGTGTAAATGCAAAGAGTGCAATATTCATTTGTTGAATAGTGAGGTCGCTATTAAATTCAGTTAAACCGCGATAGAGAATAAATGTGTGATCGTCAAAGTGTTCCATTTTGGGAGGGTGACGAAAGCGCTGTACATCTTCTATTGCCAGCTTGTGGCAGCCAAGTTCGAGTAGCATATCTCTTTCTGCTTCAGTCTCTTCACCTTGTAGGTCAATCCACATAAAACTCTGGTTGTCTTTTTGCCAATGCTCCAGCAACTCGATGCCACCTCTCAGGTGTTGATTGTCGTGGGTAAGCAGTTGAACTCGAATCATAAATACCTCAAATACTGGTGGAGCGACCGCCATCGACAGCGAGAACTTGACCGCTAATGTAGGGTGCGTTGTTGGCTAAAAATAATAAAGTTTTCGCTATATCTTGGGCTTGGCCGCGTGTGCCCAGAGGAATTTTGGCGAGCAGTTGGTGTTTTTCATCTTCGCTTATTTTTCCCTCTTGCTCAGGCCACAAAATGGCGCCTGGCGCTATACCGTTTACGCGTACTTCTGGCCCCAATTCATGTGCAAGGGTTTTAGTGAGCATGAGGTTTCCGGCTTTGGCAATAGAGTAAATGCTGTGTTTCGCTAAGGGGCGTTCGGCGTAAATATCCGCAATATTAATAATGCAGCCGCGTTGCTTTTTGAGCGCTGGCGCCAATGCTTGCGCGAGAAAAAAGGGCGCCTTGAGATTGCTACCTATGAGATTATCCCAATCGCTTTCTTGTGCCGTCCCTATGGGGGTCGGATAAAAACTGGAGGCATTATTGACCAGTAAATCCAACCGTTGCCAGTGCGCTTGCGCCGCTTGTGCGAGTTGTTCAAGTTGGTCGAGTTGAATTAAATCGGCCTGAATACAGTGAGCAGAATTAGGGCGTAGCTGATTAAGACTTGCGACTAGTTGCTGTGCGGCCTGTGCGGAGTTATTAAAATGAATAACGACATTGAAACCATTGGCATGCAGCTGCTGAGCTATGGCTGCGCCTATGCGCTTGGCACCGCCGGTAATCAATGCGACTTTGGTTCCTGTATTTGTTTTGGTGTTAGTCGTTGCGTCAGTGTTTGGCGTGCTCTGTTCGGTTGGCATGGTCTTATCCTGCATCACTATTGTGTGCTGCGTGCTGTTTGAACTCGCGCAATTTTACTAGGCGCAGAAGGTTAACTTCATCGCCAAAATCTTTACCTGTTAGGCCCTTGGCTTGAATGGTCTTCATGTCCACATTTTGTGCGGCAGTCAGTGCGGCGCGAAAATAATTTGCCTGTGGGTAAGCGCGCTCTTCAAAGCCGGTGCGCCCGCGTGCATCGGCTTCGCAGCAAATAAGAAATTGTAAGAAGCGTTCGGGGCGTCGCAGCGCGTCGGTTGCTTGCAGGGTTTTGAGCAATGTTTCAGGTTTAAGTTCAAGCGCGCGGTGGCAGTGAGTGTGGTACTCACTGACGATAAGTGCTAACTCTTGGTAGTCTTTTGGAGCCGAAAGGCGGCTACATAATTTTTTGATCAATGGCAGGCCGCGCGTTTCGTGCGCTATATGGCGCGGCCATTCTGTTTGTGGTGTGGTGCCTTTGCCGAGATCGTGTATGAGTGTTGCAAAGCGAATGATGGTGTCATCGCTCAGCTTGCTTGCTTGCTGCAGGCACATGAGGCTGTGGATACCGGTATCGATTTCGGGGTGATGCAGTGCAGTTTGTGGCACGCCAAAGAGAGCGTCGAGTTCTGGCATAAGTCGCGCGAGGGCTCCGCAGTCGCGCAACACTTGAATGAATACCTGAGGTGCGGGCTCACCGAGGGCGCGCTGGGTCTCTTTCCATACGCGCGCTGAAACTAAGTGATCGACTTCGCCAGCGTCTACCATGGTGCGCATAAGCCTTAGGGTTTCGTCTGCAACCCTAAAGTGCAAATGGGCATAGCGCGCTGCAAAACGTGCGATGCGCAGTATGCGCACAGGGTCTTCTGCAAAGGCGGGGGAAACATGGCGCAGCAGTTTATCGGCAAGGTCGCGCTGGCCTCCATAGGGGTCGATGATTGTACCATCGTCATTTTCTGCCATGGCATTGATAGTGAGATCGCGGCGAATTAAGTCTTCTTCGAGCGTGACCTCTTCGCCGCAATAAAAACTAAAGCCGCCATAGCCGTGACCTGTTTTGCGCTCAGTGCGCGCCAGGGCATATTCTTCTTTGGTGTTAGGGTGGAGGAAAACAGGGAAGTCTTTTCCCACGGAGGTAAAGCCCGCGGCTTGCATTTGCGCCGGGCTGCTGCCAATAACGACCCAATCCTGTTCGGTGACGGGGCGACCTAAAAGTTTATCGCGCACAGCACCGCCGACTAAATAACATTTCATGGTGGAGGCTTCTTAAGTAAGTGTTTTGAAATTGATTGGAGGCAGTATAGGGGATTGGGGTTGATAAAAAAATAATCAAAAAAAGCTTGTGGGTGAGAGGGCTTTCAATTAGAGTCGAGACTTAAATTTTTCGTTATAACCTTATTCAGATTTTTTACTATGTTGAACACGAACTCCGCCAAGCATTATGCGCAAATCGCCCTACGACCAATGTGGTGTGTGGGCATTTTTGCGTGTTTGTTTGCGGGGTGGGGTGATTAACTGAAGTAGTTTATATTTTCCCCAAAAAGCCGCAGCCTAAACACTGCGGCTTTTTTGTTTTTAGTCATTAGTGTTTTGGTCGCGGCAAATAACCTTCAATAAGGAGTTTTGTTGTGACTACGTTATTTGCGTATATCGCTGTTGTCCTCATCTGGGCAACTACCCCGCTTGCTATTCAATGGAGCAGTGACAGCCTGAGTTTTATGGCGGCTGCATTGCTGCGCATGAGTTTAGCGTTGGCGCTAGCCTTGCTGATTGTGGCTATTTTTCGGCGCAGTTTTTTTGCGATGAGCGCACATTGGAAAATTTATCTAGCTGCATCGCTGGGTATATTTCCCAATATGCCTGTGGTCTATTGGTCGGCACAATTTATTCCCTCGGCATTGATCGCTGTCATTTTTGCGTTCTCGCCTTTTGTAACGGGATTAATGACGCTACTGCTGTTAAAACAAAATCCTTTTAATGTTAAGCGTGTGCTGGCTTTGCTGTTGGCGCTGTTCGGCTTGGTGATTATTTTTTATCGCCAGTTGCAACTGGGTCCGCAGGCTGCCTTGGGTATTGCAGGCATTTTAGTGTCGACATTTTTCTTTGGTTTGAGCAGCGTTTTGGTCAAAAAAATTAGCGACCAAAGTACGCTAGCGGTGGATGCATTTAGTCAGGCGACGGGAGCGTTACTTTTTTCATTGCCGGGGTTGCTGCTGCTGTGGTTGTTGGTTGATGGTGATGCGAATGTGCAGTTTTCAGTGAAATCAGCTGCATCGATTGTGTATTTGGCCTTAATCGGCTCGCTGGTGGGCTTTGCGTTGTTTTTTTATATTCTGCAGCGTTTGTCGCCTAGTTCTGTTGCCTTGGTTACCTTAATGACACCGGTGTTGGCAATTTTATTGGGGTGGTCAATCGCCGATGAAGTATTGAGCCTGCAGACTCTGGTGGGGGTGAGCTTAGTGCTTTTGGCGCTGCTGCTTTATATACCTTGGTCGCTGCAGTCTTGGCGGCAGGTGATAGCGCGTTGGTGGGTGAAATCTTTGCGTGCGCGTGCGTTAACACCTGAGGAATATCCAGAGGTGGGGCTGCAGGACTTGAAGGATGATTTCATTCGCTACAAGTGAGTCTATTTGGTGCAAGTGATTGCGACCAATGCGCTTATTGTGCGCTATAGTTGTGCGGCTCATCTTTTTTGGCTGGGTATGCAATCTTGTATTCAATAGTTAACGTATTGATTATTAAGGATAAATAAAAATTGGCGTGGTATCTGCAATAACGGAGTCAAGCTAGTGTGAATGCTCAGTAGCTGCCTCAAAAAACTAAAGTAGTCATACCATTAAAATCTAGAGGAAGAACTCATGAAGATGAAACAAAAATTGCTTGCAAGTGCTATAGCTCTCTCTGCTTTGGCTGGTTTTACTGTTCCTGCCGCACAGGCTGAAGTATCTGCTGCTATAGGTGCTGGCAATATGTACTACTGGCGCGGTCTGGATTTGGGCGCTGGTGATGCAAGTGTCTGGGGCGACTTGAAGTATAGCGAAAGCGGCTTTTATGCTGGTATCTGGGGTGGTTCAGGTGATGCAACGAATGGCCAAGAATATGATCTCTATGCCGGTTACGGCGGTGAGGCTGGCGACTTCTCTTATGACTTGAGCGTTTGGACTTACTCTTACCCTTCTGTCGAAATTAGTGCAGGTGATTTGGTCGAGGTTGTTGGAACTATAGGCTACGGCCCTGTTAGCTTCAGCTACTACGAAGGTATGGAAGATCTGGAAGATTACAACTATATGACCTTGTCTTTGGCTTTGGGTCAGTTCACTGTTAAATACGGTGTTCATGAAGACGACCTATCACACGTTGACTTGACCTATGCCTTTAACGACACCGTAAGCTTTACCTTGGGTAAAGTAGTGGATGATGTTGATGGTACTTATAATGACGAAGCTAAATTCGTTGTTGGATTCTCTTTACCAATCATGTAATTGGTTGGGCGCAGGGATGTGATACAAAAGGCAAGCTTCGGCTTGCCTTTTGCGTTTCTGTTATTTGCTTGACTGCTGGGCTCTCTGTTTTCGATTTTGTCGTAATTATATGATTTAATGTGTGATTCATAAATTGCCGTTATACTGCCGCGTACACTATGGCTGGCTGCAGTATGGTTATTAATTTACAAGGAATCTCACATGTCTTCTTCTGTTTCCCCTATTCCTATTCTCGTTACGGGTGGTGCCGGTTATATCGGTAGCCATGTTTGTGTTGAGCTTATTAACAGTGGTTATCTGCCGGTAGTGGTGGATAATTTGTGTAATAGCAAGCCGGAGGCGCTGAAGCGCGTGGCGGCAATTACAGGTGTTGAACCCCTGCTTTATGCCGTCGATATCAATGATAAAGAGGCTATGCGCAAGGTGTTTGCGGCGCATTCTTTTGCGGCTGTTATGCACTTTGCTGGTTTAAAGGCGGTGGGCGAGTCCAATCAAATTCCGATGAAGTACTATCGCTACAATGTGGCGGGCACCTTGACCCTGGCGGAAGTCATGGAAGAGTTTGCCGTGTGGAAGTTGATTTTTAGTTCATCGGCTACGGTATATGGCGACCCAGTTTCGGTGCCCATTGATGAATCTTTTGCGACCTCGGCAACCAACCCTTATGGTCGCAGTAAGTTAATTGTGGAAGACATTTTGCGCGATATTGCCAAGTCACCCAACAGTCAATGGAATATTTCGCTGCTGCGCTACTTCAACCCTGTTGGTGCGCACGAAAGTGGCATGATTGGCGAAGATCCTGCAGGTATCCCCAATAACTTGTTGCCTTATGTGGCGCAGGTGGCGATTGGCAAGCTGAAAGAGCTAAATGTATTTGGCAATGATTACCCCACAGTAGATGGAACAGGTGTGCGCGATTATATTCATGTGGTGGATTTAGCTAAGGGCCATGTGGCGGCGCTACAAGGTTTGGAAAAGTCGGGTGCAGGTTGTCGCGAGTACAACTTGGGTGCGGGGGCGGGCCTATCGGTACTGCAAATTGTTAAGGCATTTGAGCAGGCTAGCGGCCAAAAAATTCCCTACAAGCTTTCGCCGCGCCGCGCGGGCGATATCGCTAGCTGTTTTGCCGATGCCGCTAAAGCGAAAGCTGAATTGGGCTGGGAGGCGACTTTGGGCTTGGAGCGCATGATGCAAGATACGTGGCGCTGGCAGTCGCAAAACCCTAAAGGTTACGATGTCTAAAATTTGCTAGCGTAACGTTAACTTTCCAAGAGTAGCGTTAATTTTCCAAGAGTAGTTTTCTTTGGTTTGAATAAAATGCCCGTCAGTAACCCTGACGGGCATTTTTTTGGCGCTTTTGATTTGTGCTTATTAAATGTAGCCCGGCACTACTTGGCGATTGAGTTATAGTGACGCCGTGAAAAACTGATGTAAGGAGTGGGTAATGATTGATTTTATGTGGCTGTTGTTGGGGCTGGTGTTATTGACAGTGGGTGGTGAAGCTTTGGTGCGTGGTGCGCTTGCAGCCGCAAAGCGTTTGGGGGTATCACCCCTCTTGGCAGGTTTGGTGATAGTGGGCTTTGGTACCTCGGCGCCGGAGTTGGTGGTGTCGCTTAGGGCGGTACTCTCTAATCAGCCTGAAATTGCCATGGGCAATGTGATTGGCAGCAATATTTCTAATATATTGCTGATTTTAGGGGTGAGCGCGATGATTATGCCTTTGGTGGCGAGCGCTAAGTGCTTGCAGCGCGATGGTTCGGTACTTTTGGGTGCAACCTTATTGTTTATGGGCGCAGCTAGTTTTGGTGGTTTGAGCCGTATAGAAGGCATTTTATTTTTGGTGCTGTTGAGCGCCTATTTGATTTGGGCTTATCGCAGCGAGCGCGAAGATTTGAGTAACCCAGAAGTTGCTGCGCATTTGGCTGAAGTGGAAGACGCGACTGCTAAGCCCATGTCAGTGCCCATCATTTTTTTAGCCACAATCGGCGGCTTGCTAATGCTGGTTGGCGGTGCCGATCGCTTTTTGTTGGGGGCGGTTGGTATTGGTCGCAGTTTGGGTGTGCCTGATGCGGTAATTGGCTTAACGCTCGTCGCTGTGGGTACATCCCTGCCGGAGCTTGCAGTTTCTATAGTGGCGGCGATTCGTCGTCATGCGGATGTAGCAGTTGGCAATATTATTGGCAGCAGTATTTTTAATTTGCTCTGCATTTTGGGGGTGGCGTCGACAGTAAAACCGCTGCCGCTCGATGGCCGCTTATTCGCTATTGATCAGTGGGTGCTGTTAAGTGCAACAGCCTTGCTGCTGTTGTTTTTGTTGTTCGGGTTGCGCTTGTCGCGCCTTAAGGGTGCGGTGCTCTTGTTGGCGTACGGGGCATACATGGCGACAATGTTCGGCGGGGGTTATCTCTAGTTGCTTTTTTTGATTGTCTTTAGTTGAGGGTAGCTTAGTCTTTTAGCTTGTCTCTTTCGTAAAGCAAAAAAGCCGATCAGGTGTTATCTGATCGGCTTTTTGTTTTCTGTTTGGTGGGATTACACCAAGTCTTTATCGGTCGCAAAAGACAGTGCGAAGGATTTGGGGCCAACGTTAATTGCACCGGTCATGCTCATCATTGACAGCATGGTTTTAATTTTGTGACGACTGCAGTAGTCGCGAAATTCAACCATGATGGCTTCATCCTTAATTTCTTCAAGTAAACCGCCGTAGCTCATGGCGATAACTTCGCTCGTCAGTCCTTTATTCACTTGCTTCTTAACGTGAATAAAGAGCTTTTCCATTGCACCTAAAAAGCCTTTGCCCGTATCAATCTTATCGGTCGCGCCGCGATGCAGTTGCACAATTGGGCGCAGATTCAATGCGCTGGCTAATTTAAAGTTGATCCAAGAGATGTTGTTGTCGCCTTTGCGCAAGTGACGACGCTCGCGCATATAGGACAAGTCATTGGGGATTAAATAGCCGTAAACCTGATCGCGCATGGCGTCGATTTCGCGAATAGATTTATTGAGCGGCAAGTTATCGGTTTGAACGCGTTTTACCAATTCGTACACGAGCAGCGCATGGCCGGTGAACATGGACATGCTGTCGTAGAGGCGAATGCGGAAGGGGATGCGGCCTTCATTTTTTTCCAGCTCGCGGAATTTAGGTTCATTGACCAATGCAGCTTCAGACACGCGTTTAAAAACGTCACTTTTTTTGCTGTTGATGGTCACGACTTGTACTAAATCATATTTGGGCAGTAAACGTTCGCGCAAAATGTCCGTCATGTCGTTCACCGAGAGTGGGTCTGACTGTGCCAAGCCAAATTGTGCTTTCGAATGATTCTTATAGAAGTTGAGCATGGATTGTGGGTCGCGATAATCCATTGCTTGGCCGCCATCATAATTGATATAGATAGGCAGCACTTCTATGTTGTGTTGTTGAATGAATTTGGCGGGTAGGTCGCAGGTGGAGTCGACGGCGATACAGGTTCTAGCGGTCATTTTTTTGTTCTCGTTAGCGTGTCGATTTGGGTTGCTGGGGGTGTCGTGTTTTCAGCGTATTCGGGTGTAGAGTCGGGTCGAGGTGTTTCGACGGGATGAGGCTAGTATCTACCTCTGGCTGACGCTTAAGTAGTCGCAAAGATCACTGCGGTGTGTGCGGTAGATGAGCTACAGCTTGTGCGATATGTCGCACACGGCTATGCGGTTTTTCGCGCAAAAAGTTATAAAAACCTGCGTTGCACTAGGATGTTATAGCGTGATGACAAATTGCTCGCTGAAAAACATGAGGGCATTTGCGTTTTAGGTGAGGGTAGTGCTGAGGTTTTTACACGGTATTTGGCAATTGGATGCGAAACAGTGCGCCGCCTAGGGGGGAGCTATGAATGCTAATAAGGCCCTCATAACTGCGCACAATTTCGGCAGCGACGGCGAGGCCTATACCTTGGCCGGGTTTATTGGTGTCGAGTCGTTGGCCGCGCTCTAAAATACGCGCGCGATCCTCGACCGGTACGCCGGGGCCGTCATCCTCTATTTCTACGACACAGCTCTCTTCTGTATCGCTGCTGCTGATGCGTACTTGGGTGTGGCCGTATTTAAAGGCATTTTCAAGCAGGTTACCCAGTAGCTCCATAATGTCCTGTTCATCGCCAATTAAGGTGCTATTGGCCGCTATCTGGCAGCTGTGTTGGATGTGTTTTTCGCCGTAAACCTTATGCAGAGCACTGAGCAGGCGCTGCACTAAGGGCTCAAGGCGGGTGCGCCTCATGGTGCCGCTTTGCTGGCTGGATACGGCGCGCTGTAGTTGATACGTGACCACTTGATTCATGCGCGTGACTTGCTCTTTGGCGATCTGGCGCAGTTCGTCTTCGGAGCCGCTGTTATCCAATTTACTTTGCAGTACCGCAAGGGGGGTTTTGAGGCTGTGCGCGAGATTGGCGAGGCTGTCGCGGTAGCGTTGGCGCAATGCTTGTTCGCGCTCCAATACTTGGTTGAGGTTGTTTACCACGCGCTGTAATTCTTTGGGGTGTTGACCTGCGATATTACTGGTGTCGCCACTTTGCATGGCTTTAAGTGCGAAGGCGAGTCGGCCTAAAGGCCTTAGGCCCCAGCGCAGTATGATGGTTTGTGCCATGAGCAAGAAGATCCCCGCCGCACCGAGCCAGCGCCAAAGTTCGCGGCGATACACCTTAAGCTCGGCTTTGTATTCGGCACCGCTGTGCAATACCGCAAAGCGAAAAGGGTGGGATTTGCCTTTTAGGTCTTCCCAAAGAATGTCGTAATGGGCAACAAAGTAAAGTTTGCGCTCAATAATGAGCGTGCTAATGACCATTTGGCCCGGTTGGTCTTGATGTTCTACGCGGCTGTAGCTGAGTGGTGTGCGCAGGCTGGCGGAGTTGGAATGCCACACAAGTTCTTTTTGGTCGTTAAAAATATAGGCGTAAAGCCCTGAGTCGGGGCGCTCGTAATCGGCTTCTCTTAGGGTGAGCGGCATATGTATGCTGTTGCGCTCTGGGCCATAGTCTTCCGGGAGTTCGGCGACACTAAACAGTAGGTTGATGTGGCCGCGCAAGCGCGATTGTTCGGCTACCACAAGGCTGTTTTCGAAGGCGCGGTCGAGAAAAAAGCCTGTTAAACCCAAAAACAAGGGCAACAGTAAGGCTGACGCGAACAATAGTCGCGCTGAAATAGAGGAGAAGGGGCGGCTTAACCTAGGCAAATCGCTATTGCTTATCGATATTGAAGCGGTAACCGAGGCCGCGCTGAGTGCTGATCACATTAAGGCTGCCATCGGGATCGAGCTTTTTACGCAGGCGCCCTACAAATACTTCAATGACATTGCTATCGCGGTCGTAGTCCTGCGCGTAGAGGTGCTCAGTCAACTCAGTTTTGGAGATGTTTTTGCCGGCATTAAGCGCCAAGTAGGTGAGAGTGTTGTACTCGAAACTGGTGAGTTCGACTTCGGTGCCATCGCGGTGAACACGCTTGGCGCTGGTGTCTATTTCAATCGGCCCGTAGCGCAGCAGTGGTGAAGCGTGACCGCTCGCGCGGCGCAATAAAGCGTGAATGCGCGCACGCAATTCTTCGGGGTGGAAGGGTTTGGTTAGGTAGTCATCGGCACCGGCTTCTAGGCCCTCAACTTTGTCCTGCCAATTGCCGCGCGCGGTTAAAATAAGCACGGGAAAATTACGCTCTTTGGCGCGCAGTTGTTTGATTAGCTGTGTGCCGTCTAAGAGTGGCAGTCCAAGATCAATGATGGCGAGATCATAATCATATTCACTGCCCAAAAAGAGGCCTTCGCGGCCGTCAGCGGCACTGTCGCAGGCGTATTTTTCACTGGCGATGAGGGCAGTGATTTGGTCGCGCAAGGCTTGTTCATCTTCAACGACTAAAACGCGCATGGAGTATTCCTTGTTGGTTTATGGTTGATATGTTTTTAGTGGATTGCCCTAAGGCAATTAGTGATTCAGCAATTGGCCGCTTTGACCGTCGACTTGAATAACCTTCATGCGCCCTGAGTTGAGCACCTTTACTCCGTAAATGGTTCCATTGCTGCCCTGACGAGTGCTTACGCTCATAATCTGGCCACCCGTTTGTTGACGCACTAACTCTGCTGCCTGAGCGGCGCTGATTCTAGGCTTGGCGATAGGTTTTGGATCCACCAGTGATTGACTGCGATCAGGTGTTGAGGAAGTCATGCCAGAATCTATAAAGTCTGGTTCGGCTAGGCAGTGTTGGCTCAGCAAGAGCAAGCACAGAAACCCCAAGGCGGCTAGTGGTGCCCGCAGTGGGGTTAAAAAAGCAATAATGTTCATAGGGGATGGCATGGTGTTTTCCTGCGGAGAGCCAACATCCTGTGAACTATCGCGCCTGTTTGCTCAATGGTCAATGTTTGTAAGCTTTCTTTCTGTCTTTTAGATTGTTAGTTTTAGGTGTTAGCGTCTTATTACAGCCAAGTCTACAGCGATGCGGTCCCCCGGGTGAGTGCGGGTCTCGGTGCGGTAGGCGCGGCCTAGGTAGTTGTAGCTTACGTCATAAGCCACAAGTTCGCGCTGGTACTCGGTACGGTATGCGGTACTACACACTTGGCGATCCTCATAGCGTGTTACACGCTTACCGCCAGCAACATTGTTCCCAATGGCTGCGCCTAACAGGCCGCCAGCGGCAGTGGCGTTACCGCGACCATTGCCCAGTTCATGCCCTAGGGCGGCACCGACAAGCCCACCGACGACTGTGCCCTTAAAGGAGTCGCCGCCGCTCCTGCTGTTATAGGCAACTGATTCAACGCGGCAGGATTCAACCGGTACTTCTACGGCAACGCTCCGGTAAATGGGTTGCGCGTAGGTTACGCGGGCATATTCCGCCTGCCGATAGCTTGGGCGATCTTGGCGCACATAGACCACTTGCGGGCGTACCACCTCGGTATAGCCATGGTGTTTGTGATGCTTATTATGCTTTGAATAGTGAGCTTGATGATCGGCGAAAGCATTGCTCGCTAGCAAGAGGCTAATACTGGCCAGACTGCTGAGTAAGAATGATGTCTTCATGATAAGGCTCTCTTTAAGGGCGTATTGGCTAACAATTAAGTCCACCAAGTGCCGTAAAAAATGTGGATCTAGAGCGCTTTGTGTTGAATACCTTGAGCGCTGACAATCTCAGGCTAAGCTCCTGAGGCTGAATAACAACTGAAAAGAAAATATGGGGCGCGATTTAAAAATTGACCTAGTGTTTTCGATTTGTTCTTTTAATCGCTTCTATAAGCACATCGCACACTGAATTTGCGCTAAAGCAGAAATAAAGCGGGCGCTAGCGCCAAAAAGTGGGTCAACTCAGGTTATAATCGCGCCCATTTTTTGCGTATTGCCTTAATTGTTTGGTTTTTTGGCAGATGCTTCGCTCATTATTGATGGTTTCATGCAGGTTGTTTCATGTCCGAATTAAATGTTAAAGAATACATGGCAGAAGTTGGTCGCAAAGCGCGCGCGGCATCGCGGGTTATTGCCGCTGCACCCACTGGGGTTAAAAATGCAGCGCTCTTGGCGATTGCCGAGCAGTTAGATAAGTCGCGCATCACTCTTGTTGCTGAAAATCAAAAAGATCTAGCCGCAGGCAAGGTGAGCGGTTTGGATGCGGCTATGTTAGATCGTTTGGCCGTTAAGCCTGCGACCATCGACAGCATGATTGAAGGCTTGCGTCAGGTGGCATCTTTGGCTGATCCCTGTGGTGAGATTTCGGATATGAGCTACCGCCCAAGCGGTATTCAGGTGGGCAAAATGCGCGTGCCGCTCGGTGTTGTGGGCATTATTTATGAGTCGCGCCCCAATGTAACGATTGATGCTGCCAGCTTGTGCTTAAAGTCGGGCAATGCGGCGATTTTGCGTGGAGGCAGTGAGGCGATTCATTCCAACCGCGCTATTGCCAACTGCCTTCAGGCCGGATTGAAAGCGGTGGGCTTACCGGCGGATGTTGTTCAGGTTGTTGAAACGACCGATCGCGCAGCAGTAGGTGAACTGATTGCCATGCCCCAGTTTGTGGATGTGATAGTGCCCCGCGGTGGCAAAGGCCTGATCGAGCGCATTAGTAAAGATGCCAAAGTACCTGTCATCAAGCATTTGGATGGTATTTGCCATGTATTTATCGACAGCAAGGCCGACTTAGACAAAGCATTTCATATTGCGATGAATTCCAAAACCCATCGTTACGGTGTGTGCAACGCCATGGAAACGCTCTTGGTGGATGCGCAGGTCGCCGCTGAAATTTTGCCGCGCTTAGCTGTGGCTATGGGCGAAAAAGGCGTGGAGCTGCGCGGTTGCGAGCAGACCCGTGCACTTATCAATGCCAATGTGGCGACCGAAGAGGATTGGGCGACTGAATATC
The DNA here is from genome assembly GCF_057815475.1 of Cellvibrio sp. 25HG11W-0. Taxonomy (NCBI): domain Bacteria; kingdom Pseudomonadati; phylum Pseudomonadota; class Gammaproteobacteria; order Cellvibrionales; family Cellvibrionaceae; genus Cellvibrio; species Cellvibrio sp. 25HG11W-0. The sequence continues at coordinate 3,909,053 of NZ_CM174230.1, read as the reverse complement.
TCGCCGCGGTCTTAGCGATTAAAGTGGTATCGGGTTTGGATGAGGCCATGGATCACATCGCCCAATTCAGCTCGCAGCATACCGAAGCCATAGTGACTGAAGACTACACCCGCGCGCGTCGCTTTATTACGGAAGTGGATTCTAGTTCCGTCATGGTCAATGCCTCTACGCGGTTTGCTGATGGTTTTGAATACGGCTTAGGTGCTGAAATCGGTATTTCTACCGATAAAATTCACGCTCGTGGGCCTGTTGGTTTAGAGGGTTTGACCTCGCAAAAATGGATCGTGTTTGGCGACGGGCATATTCGTCAATAACGCAGGTTCATGCCTACTTCGTCGGAGTCTATGCGCACAACACCTACCGCTCTAATGGCTGAGCGTAAAACAATCGGTATTCTTGGTGGCACCTTTGACCCCATTCATTTGGGGCATTTGCGTTTGGCGTTGGAGTTAAAACAGCAGTTAGCGCTCGATGAGATGCGGCTCTTGCCCTGTCATCTGCCACCGCACCGCGCACTGCCGCAGTTAACCAGCGCGCAGCGCGTACAAATGCTGCGCCTAGCCTTGCAGGATTGCCCTGATTTGCAGCTGGATGCCCGCGAGTTGGCGCGCGATAAGCCCTCATACACCTACGATACCCTGTATGAGTTGCGCGCAGAATTGGGTGCTGATGTGAGCTTGTGTCTCTGTATGGGGGCGGACAGTTTTTCTGGGCTTACAGCTTGGCATCGCTGGCGCGAGTTAATGGCCTTGGCGCACTTGGTGGTCGTGGCTCGGCCGGGCTGGGAGCTGGCTAGTGCAGAGCAGGTGATGGCATCGCCAAGTTCGCGGGAGCTGCAAGCCTTAATTGATGCGCATCTGTGCGAATCTCATGTGTTAACAGAGCGGCCTGCGGGCGGCTTAGTGTTGTTGGCGCCGCGACTTATGCCTATATCTGCCACCGAAATTCGTGCACTTATAGCGGCGGGGCAGTCGCCACAGTTTTTATTGCCAGACGCGGTTTGGCACTTTATTCAAATGCAGGGTTGGTATCGCTAGCGTCGATATTGCCCCGAATTTTTTCAACTATTTTTCATTAAAGATGTTTCATCAATAGGTAACTGAATGTCAGATTTAAACCAAGCCATCATCAACGCTCTTGAGAACCTTAAGGGTAAAGACATTGTCACACTCGATGTGACCACATTGAGCGATGTGATGGACACTCTTATTATTGCCAGCGGTACATCTAATCGCCATGCGCGCTCCTTGGCTGAAAACATGGTTGAAGAAACCAAAAAGCAGGGCTATCGCGCCTTGGGTATTGAGGGCCTAGAGACTGGTGATTGGGTGCTGGTTGATTTTGGCGATACAGTGGTTCACGTCATGCAACAGGAAGCACGCGACTATTACGAGCTGGAAAAGCTGTGGTCAATGAAGCCTGCTAACCGCGAATAAGTACGGAGCCGCGGTTTTATGCGTATCAGAATCATCGCCGTGGGCACTAAAATGCCCGCTTGGGTGGAGGCGGGTTATGCCGAGTACGCCAAGCGTATGCCGCGTGACCTGCAGGTAGAAATGGTGGAGTTGCCGCTTGCTCAGCGCGGCAAAAATACTGATATCGCCAAGGCCATGGAAAAAGAAGGCGAGTCTATAGTGGCGACCATTGGCAAGGGCGAGCAAGTGATCGCGCTAGAAGTAAAGGGTAAGCCTTGGAGTACCGAGCAGTTGGCGGAAAACATGGCGAGCTGGAAAATGAGCGGCGATAACTACTGTTTGTTGATCGGCGGCCCCGATGGTTTGGCGCCCGCGGTGTCGAATATGGCGACGATTAAATGGTCGCTGTCACCCTTGACCTTGCCCCATCCGCTGGTGCGAATTTTAGTTATTGAGCAGCTGTATCGCGCCTGTAGTATTTTGCAGAACCACCCCTACCATAAATAATACTTCACTTACGTACGCCCCAGCGGCTAAGAACTTCACGCTATGCAAGAAGACCATCACTTTAAGGACCATCAGCGCGAAGCAAAGCTATTTCGCGCGCGCTTAGTGGTGATGGCGCTGTTTATGGCGCTGCTTGTTGGGCTATTGATCTACCGCTACTACGACCTACAAATCGTTAACTATCAAGATTATGCCACCCAGTCTGATCGTAACCGCGTGCACGTGCAGCCCATACCGCCCACGCGCGGGTTGATTTTTGATCGCAATGGGCTGCTACTGGCTGATAACAAGCCCAGCTATACCCTTACGATTGTCAGTTCGAGTCAGGCTGAATTGAACAACACTATCGAGCTACTCAAAACCCTAGTGGATATTACGCCAGAGGATTTGGGTAAGTTTTATAAGCTGAAAAAACAACAGCGTCATCATCTCGACCCTGTTCCGCTTAAATACACGCTAACGGAAGATGAAATTGCCAAGCTGGCTGTTAACCAGCATCTGCTTGATGGGGTTGAGGTCGAGGCGGAACTGGTGCGCAACTACCCACAGGGTGAACTTTATGCCCACACTATCGGCTACACCAGTCGCATCAATGAGCGCGAATTAAAGGCGTTTACTGAAGAAGATGTACGCCGCTACTCGGGCACGCACTCCATTGGCAAAATTGGTATTGAGCAAAGTTATGAGTCGGTTTTGCTGGGCGAAGTGGGTAGTCAGAATGTAGAGACCAATGCGCGCGGGCGCGTCATGCGAGTATTGGATCGCATAGACCCTCATCAGGGCAGTGATCTATTTCTGTCACTTGATACCCGTATTCAAGAAACGGCTGTTGCGGCTATGCAAGAGCGGCGCGGTGCGGTGGTGGCGATTGATGTGCACACGGGCGGTATATTGGCCGCCGTGAGTAATCCTGGTTTTGACCCTAATTTGTTTGTTACGGGTATTAGCTTTCGAGATTATCGCGAGTTGAATGACAACATAGATGCCCCGCTCATTAACCGCTTTTTACAAGGCCAGTATCCACCCGGCTCGACGGTGAAACCTATTATAGGGTTGGCGGGATTGGTCAATGGCTTTACTGATGTGAATCGTGAAATTAGCGACCCAGGTTTTTACTACTTGCCCAATAGTTCACGTCGCTATCGCGACTGGATATTAGGGGTTACGGGCGGTGGCCACGGGCGTGTGAACCTGAAGAAGGCGATTGCTGAATCCTGCGATACCTATTTTTGGGATTTGGGTGTGCGCATGGGCATAGATCGCATGAGCGAATTTGGCGCCCACTTTGGCTTAGGCAAGGCGACAGGTATTGATGTGCCCCATGAACGTATAGGGGTTTGGCCCTCGCGCGAATGGAAGCGTGCTCGACGTGGGTTGGCATGGTATCCGGGTGACACAGTCAATATGGCTATCGGTCAGGGCTTTGTGTTAGTTACACCTCTGCAGTTGGCGGTTATGGCCAGCACTATTGCTAATCGTGGCGTGCGCTATAGACCGCGGTTAGTGTACAAAGTAGGTGACGAATTAAAAGAACCTGTTATTGAGGAGCGCATTGAAGCTCCAGCCCAATATTGGGAGGCAATCGCAGGGGGTATGGAGGAAGTCATGCAGGGCGCACGCGGCACTGCGCGCCGTGCCGGCATTAATTCGCCCTACCGTATGGCAGGTAAATCGGGTACAGCACAAGTGGTTGGTATTGCGCAAAATGCCAAATACAATTCCGCCATGCTAAAAGAGCGTCATCGCGATCACGCCCTTTTTATTACTTTCGCGCCGGTAGACAATCCTAAGATTGCGGTTGCAGTGATGTTAGAGAATGCCGAGGGCGGCTCATCGCAAGCGGCACCTGTGGCGCGCCATGTGATGGATGCCTATTTATTGGGTCATTATCTGAAACCGGGGGATTTTGTACCACCCGTTGGCTATCACCCGCAGGCGATTATTGACCGCGCCAATGCCTACATCGCGGAACGCGCAGCGGCTAGAGCTGCCGCGGAAGCAAAAGCGGCTGGTACATCTGTTCCAGCAACACCCAATACCCAACCCTCAAATTCTCAACCTCAAGGTGGCGGCCAATGAGTCGGCGAGATTTTTTACGGCGCATGCCGAAGGCAGGTGTAGGCTTTGGGCATCGCTCTGCCTTGGCCGAGCGCCTGCATATAGATTTTGTGCTTTTATTGCTGCTTTTACTCTTAACGACTATCGGCCTTACGGTACTTTATAGCGCCAGTGGTCACGATATCGGCAGCGTAGAACGGCAGGGTACTTTTTTCGTGATCGCTTACAGCACCATGTTTTTTGTTGCGCAGATACCAGTAGATTTTTTACGGCGTATGGCGCCTTGGGCCTATGTGCTAGGGGTGTTCTTATTGGTACTTACTTTGGTCATGGGGGTGGGTGCGAAGGGCGCGCAGCGCTGGTTGAGTTTGGGCGGCTTTCGCTTTCAGCCGTCAGAAGTAATGAAGCTGGCAATGCCTATTACGATTGCCGCCTACTTGAGCCAGCGTTTTTTGCCGCCGCGCCTCCTGCATATCGCGATTACCTTAGCATTAATTTTGGTGCCTACCGCCTTGATTATTGAACAGCCGGATTTGGGTACCTCAATTCTTGTAGTGGTATCGGGCATGATGGTGTTGTTCTATGCGGGCCTACAGTGGCGCTATATCATGATCGCCCTTGGTCTCTTCGGCGCAAGCCTTTGGCCTATATGGCACTATATGCTGCATGACTATCAGCGCCAGCGCGTGATCACCATGCTCGACCCCGAGCAGGATCGACTTGGTACCGGCTGGAATATCATTCAATCTAAAACCGCAATTGGCTCTGGTGGGCTTTCAGGTAAGGGCTGGATGGAGGGCACTCAGTCGCGGCTCGACTTTTTACCGGAAGGCCACACGGATTTTATTATCGCGGTGATGTCAGAAGAGTTTGGGTTATTGGGTGTATGTTTGCTCTTGTTCATCTATGCCATGGTAATTTTTCGGGGCTTGATGATTGCCGCCAACTCTCAAAACAGCTTTGGGCGTTTGTTGGCCGCGAGTATTAGCACTACTTTTTTTGTTTATGTGTTCGTGAATATGGGCATGGTCTCTGGCATGCTACCGGTAGTGGGGGTGCCCCTGCCGCTGATCAGTCAGGGCGGCACCGCTATAGTGGCGCTGTTTGCAGGTTTCGGCATACTCATGGCCATAGCCACTGAGAAAAAGCGGGTGATGACGCCCCAGGCTTAGATCGCACCTGATTTTGCGATTTGTATAGAGGTTTTATCTTGTCTTTCAAAAAAATGTGCAGTCCCTTGCTCTTTGCTGGCGCGCTTGCTGCGCTGAGTCTTGGTGTTCAGGCTGATTATCGCCAGCATCCTGAAGCAAAAGCCTTTGTGCAGGATATGGTCAAAAAACAGGGCTTTAGCGCCGCTGAAGTAAATGCTTGGTTGGCCAGTGCCGACAAAAAACAACCCATTCTGGATGCGATAGCGCGCCCAGCGGAAAAATCTAAAACCTGGAAAGAATACCGCCCGATTTTTATCGTGCCTTTGCGCATCAATGGCGGTGTTAGCTTTTGGAAAACCTACGAAAAAGAGTTGGCTCGCGCAGAAAAAACCTACGGCGTACCCGCTGAAATTATTGTGGCTATTATTGGCGTAGAGACTAACTACGGCAAAAATATGGGCAGCTATCGCGTTATAGATGCACTCACCACACTTGCTTTCGATTATCCGCCGCGCGCGCCCTTTTTCCGCGCCGAGCTGGAAAATTATCTCCTGCTAACCCGCGAGCAAAAACATGATCCGCTGCAATTTAAAGGCTCATATGCAGGTGCTATGGGCTACGGCCAATTTATGCCGTCCAGCTATCGCAACTTTGCAGTAGATTTTAGCGGAGATGGGTTTACCGATATTTGGAATAACCCTGAAGATGCCATTGGCAGTGTGGCGAACTATTTCAAGCAGCACGGCTGGCAAACAGGTCGCCTGGTGGTGGTGCCCGCACAGGTGCGCGCAGATATTAAAGGTGTTACCTTCAATGAGATAGTGCCGCCCGTAGTGAGCTTGTATGAGTGGAAAAAGTTAGGCGTTTCCTCCCTTACAGAACTGCCTAAAAATGAACCCGCTATAGCGCTTGAATTCGATGGCGCGCGCGGCTTGGAATATTGGCTGGGCCTGCAAAATTTCTACACAATTACCCGCTACAATCGCAGCCCAATGTATGCCATGGCGGTCTATCAATTGAGTCTAGATATTAAAGCGGCACGAGCCAAAGCAGCGAAAGGAAAATAGTAGTGAATCTGAATCAGGCCTCTATGCGCACCAAGCAGTCACCTATTAAGCCTATTGTATGGATCTTAAGTTGCTGCGTGCTCCTTGCGGCCTGTACCGCACCTCCGGCGAAACAACCTACTAAAAAACCACCTTACAATCCTAATGATGGCCGCTATTCACAAGACAAAGACAGCGGCCCCGATGGCGAGCCGGACATGTCTCATGTGCCCGATGCGGTGCCGCGCTATGAAGTGCGAACTAATGCGGGCAATAAAAACCCCTACACAGTGCTGGGGAAGACCTATCACCTCATTGAGGATGAGTCCTCCTATCGCGAGCGGGGTTATGCGTCTTGGTATGGCAATAAATTCAATGGTTATCACACCTCTAATGGCGAGGTTTATAACATGTATGCCATGAGCGGTGCGCATAAAACCTTGCCCATTCCCTCCTATGTGCGCGTAACGAATGTCGCCAATGGCAAAAGTGTAGTGGTGCGCATTAATGATCGCGGGCCTTTCCATTCTGGGCGCATTATTGATTTGAGTTATGCGGCGGCTCAGCGTATTGGCATCAATAAAGTGGGTACTGGCATGGTGGATGTAGAAATCGCCTTGCCGGGCGATGATGCGCCTATTCCTCTGCGCGCTGATGCCAATACGGTGCATGCAAAATTTGAAGCAGCATTGCCTGCAGGCACATTTTTACAAGTGGGTGCGTTTTCGAGTAAGGCATCTGCCACCCAGTTTGCGGCAAGTTTAGGCACAAAGCTGACCTTTCCCGTGGTGATTCACTCATTGAGTCAGCCAAAAGAAATTCACCGTGTACGCCTTGGGCCGTTTAAAGATGCCCGAAGCTTGCAGCAGGCGCGCGAGCAATTAGCGCGAATTAATGTGCTGCAGGCGCATGTGGTTTACCAATAAGCCGCAGTATAAATGGGTGCTGAAAGCAGAGCGTGCTTGAGCATTTATGTGGCTGTTTTTGCAAACTTGCTGACAAGTGAAATATCACCCAAGTTTTAGCAGGCTACAACTGTTACAATTTGCCTCACTTCTAATTTTGCATGCGTGTGTTATTTGTCCATTGACAGTTCATCAATTGTTTTTCAGCAGCGTGCACATCAATAAGTTATTCATCAACAGGTTTTCCATCGATAGGTTATTAAGAGAGTTATGATTAAAAATATGTTTTTTCGCGCCTGTGTGACCTTCATTAGTTTTGCCGTTGCAGGTTCTGTTGCCGCTCAACAGCCCAATAGTTTACCTACTGCTACTCTGCCCAGCGCTAGCTTGCCCGCACCGCGTCCTGACGCTGCCATGGCTGCAACTAAGCCCGTTATTGTTCCTGCTGCCCCCGATTTGGCGGCGTCTGGTTATATTTTGGTTGATGCAACGACCGGTAATATCATTGCAGAAAAGAATTCTGAAGAGCGTTTGCCACCTGCGAGTTTGACCAAGATGATGTCGAGCTATTTGGTGGCCGATGAAATTGAAAAAGGCCGAGTCGCTGAAGACACTATGGTTAACATCAGTGTAAAGGCGTGGAAAATGGGCGGTTCACGCATGTATGTGCGTGAAGGCACGCAGGTATCGGTGATTGACTTGTTGCGCGGTGTAATTATTCAGTCGGGCAACGATGCAACTGTGGCGCTGGCCGAGTTTGTCTCGGGCAATGAAGATGCGTTTGTAGATCGCATGAATCAAAAGGCACAGCAGCTGGGCATGGCCAATACCCATTTCGAAAACTCTACCGGCTGGCCAGCAGAAGGGCACCTCACTACCGCGAAGGACCTAGCCGTATTGGCGCGCGCCATTATTTTTGATCACCCCAATCACTACCCCATCTATGCTGAAAAATATTTCTTCTACAACAATATTCGCCAGCCCAATCGCAATTTGTTGTTGTTTCGCGACGACAGCGTCGATGGTTTGAAAACCGGTCATACAGAAGAGGCAGGTTATTGCTTGGTAGCAAGTTCCAAGCGTGAGGCAACACGCCTGATTGCCGTGGTAATGGGAACCAATAGCGAAAAAGCGCGTGCAGCAGAAACGGCAAAATTACTCGCTTACGGCTTTCGCTTCTTTCAAACCACGCCGCTTTATCAAGCGGGCCAGCAGTTGAGCACGAGCCGCGTTTGGGCCGGTACCACCGATGAAGTGCAACTGGGTCTTGCTAACGCCATTACGCTCACCTTGCCAAAGGGTAGCGAGCAATCCCTACAGGCCAATATGCACATTAACGAAGTTATCAAAGCGCCAATTGTGGTTGGACAAGAACTGGGTAACCTCACCATAGAATTGGATGGTCAGTTATTGGTGAATGCCCCCATCGTTGCCTTGCAACCAGTGGAAGAGGCGGGCTTTTTTGCGCGCATGATGGACAGTATCAAGCTCTTTTTGCGCGATATGTTTAGCTGATAATTTCTGGTGACGGCAGCATAAGCTGTCGTCGCCGCCTTTATTTGGCCTAGGGTATAATTACCCGTCTTTCGTTGAGTTCAATCTATGTCCGAACAAAAACCCCCTAAAATCGAATTTCCCTGTGAAGACTATCCCATCAAAGTGCTGGGTGAAGCTCATCCAGACGTGCATAGCTTTGTAATCGAAGTGATGGAGCGTCACGCTCCGGGCTTTGATCAAACGCGCATTACGATTAATGAGAGCAGCAAGGGGAGCTTTAAGTCCCTAACGATCTGGATTACTGCCACCGGTGAGGATCAGCTGAGTGCTATCAACACCGACTTGCGCGTGGATAAGCGCATCAAAATGGTGATGTAGTTAGTGGTCGCGCAGCAAACCTTAGAAGTGTGCCAGCTTGGCCTGCGGGATTACGCCAGCAGCTGGCAGGCGATGACAGCTTTTACCAATCAGCGCACCCCCGATACTCCCGACCAGCTCTGGCTGGTAGAGCATTCACCAGTGTTTACCCAAGGGCAGGCGGGCAAGGCGGAACATTTGTTATTCCCTGGCGACATTCCAGTCGTTCAAACCGATCGCGGTGGCCAAGTCACCTATCACGGCCCAGGCCAGCTTGTGGCCTATCCGCTTTTGGATCTGCGTAGACTAAAGATCGGCGTGCGCGACTTGGTTACGGCTATTGAACAGACGATTGTAAATACGCTCGCTGAATACTCTATTGAGGCATACCCAAAACCCGATGCACCTGGTGTTTATGTTGCGGGGAATAAGATCGCATCGCTTGGCCTGCGCGTGCGCCGAGGTTGCAGTTTTCATGGTCTTGCACTCAATGTCGCTATGGATTTGGCGCCGTTCCAACGTATTAACCCCTGTGGTTATGAAGGTTTGGCCATGACGCAAATGAAAGACTTATTAGCAAAGCCTCCCACACTGGCGGAAGTGCAAACACAGCTTACTGCACAATTTGCGCGGAAATTGGGTTATGAAACCTGTACAATACGTGCCAGTTAAAGGGTTGCGAGAAGAGGATGCCGCGCTGAGCGTTAGGCCGTGAATCCATTCCAATAGGATTCTCGTCAACAGTCAGTCCTTCCTTCGATCACAACCTACACTCGATTTTCATGCGCTATAGCCAATCGCAAGCGCAAGAGCCTGAAAAGACCAAAGAGCCCTTTATGTCAGATCTGCCCGTATCTACTGTTGTCCCCGAACTGCAACCGGTAAAACGCACCGAGCGCTATAAGCAGGGCGAGAAACTGCGCGATGCCGACAAAGTTGAGCGTATTCCGGTAAAAGTGATCGCCAGCGACCGCGCAGAAATTCAGCGCAAACCCGACTGGATTCGCGTGCGCATTGCCGCCTCACCCGAAGTGGATCGCATTAAATCTATTCTGCGCAAAAACAAATTATCGTCCGTGTGCGAAGAAGCTAACTGCCCCAATCTGGGCGAATGCTTTAGCGGCGGCACTGCCACTTTTATGATCATGGGCGACATCTGCACCCGTCGCTGTCCCTTCTGCGATGTAGGTCATGGCAAGCCCAACCCGCTCGATGAAAACGAGCCGCGCAAACTGGCCGAAGCTATCGCCGAAATGCGCTTAAAGTACGTGGTTGTTACGTCGGTGGATCGCGACGACTTACGCGACGGCGGCGCTCAGCACTTTGCCGACTGTATCCGCGAAGCGCGCGCGCTCAGCCCCAAGCTGCAAGTAGAAGTATTGGTGCCGGACTTCCGTGGCCGCATGGACATCGCCTTGGATATTTTAGAAAAAGAAGCGCCCGACGTGTTCAACCACAATATGGAAACCGTATCGCGCTTGTATCGCCAAGCGCGCCCCGGCGCTAACTACGAGTGGTCGCTGGAATTGCTCAAGCAATACAAAGCGCGTCGCCCCGATGTACTCACTAAATCAGGTTTAATGGTTGGCTTAGGTGAAACCAAAGAAGAAATTATCGAAGTCATGCAGCACATGCGCGACCACGACATCGACATGCTTACCATTGGTCAGTATCTACAGCCTTCAAAAGATCACTTGCCGGTAGCGCGCTATGTGCACCCTGATGAGTTCGCCGAGTACACCCAACTCGCTGAAGCCATGGGATTTAAGCACGCTGCCTGCGGCCCACTGGTGCGCTCGTCGTACCACGCCGATAAGCAAGCCCATGGCGAAGAAGTGAAATGGTTCGGCGATGTAAAAGCCGACGCAAAATAGCACTGACAGCTGTCTTATTGAACGAATAAAAAACTCCCGCTGGTCGGGAGTTTTTTGTCTCTATTGTGTCGCCACGGCTAAGGTTTTTAATCTTAGCTATAGTGAAAGGCATATTCCTGCTATCTGGAACTCCGTGAAATCATCTCTTGTACCAAAATATAATACACTCGACATTAGTCGGTTAGAAACCAACGCAGAGCATATTGCGCAGGTGGCGCTCTGGCATCATCAGGAATGTGAGAAACAGGGCTTAAAATCAACGCTGTCGCTGCGTCAGCAACGATTGCAGTTACACCTACAGCATAAATCTATCCCCAAAACACTCATCGCGCTGCGCGCTGGTGAATTGCTTGGCTGTGTCAGCTTGGTGAATTACACCTACAGCAGTAGCGAGCGGATGCCCAAAGTTATAAATGAATCACCGGTATGGCTTACTAATTTATTCGTTATTACCGCTCAGCGCCATCAAGGAATTGGCGCTGAGCTTATTGAAGCCGCAAAGGCCTATGCGCGGAGTTTAGAGCTAAGTGAATTATGGCTCTCTGCTACTGATTACACCGATTACTATCAAAAACGCGGTTGGAATATTGAACGCTTAACGCGGTTAGGTGGGCGGCAAGTCAATGTAATGCGTATAGCTCTGTAATAGCTAAATCGGATAGCTGGTTCTGCGTGTAGTGCGTTAGCAATCAATTGATGGCGTCCAGTGATTAACTACTTGGAAGGTAAATTTATTTTGAGGCGCAAACTTTTAATCGGATTGGTAGTTGTTGGGCTGGTCACCTCCATATTTATATACGACCACACATATAGTGCCCCATCCATAGATGGTGTGGTATTAGATTCGGAAAGCAATAAACCTTTGAGTAATGTGGTTTTAGTAGCTGTATGGTATTCACAAAGTCCGGGCTTTCATTCATCGAGAGATAAATTTTTTGAAACTCAGGAAGTAAAAACGGATAAGGATGGTAAGTTTTCGATTCCTGGTTGGAGGGTGAGGTTTTTAACAAGATTTTTTGGAGGCTTTTCAACAGATCAACCCCAAATTATTGTTTACAAGTATGGGTATATACCTGAAAAATTACAGAATTTTTCTAGAGAGTCCAGAGAACATCCATTTACTATCGAGTGGCACCAAGAAACAATCATCAAGCTGGACCCATCGGTTGGTGCCCTGAGCGATCAGTTGAATACTCTTAAAGATAGGCTTTTTTTAGCCAGAATATCCTTCAATTGCACTTGGAGCAAAAACAAATATTTGCTTGCGGAGTTAGATAAATTCTATGAAGAGCAGGAAGCCTATACCGCACTATTAAGTGGCAGATCGCAGAATCCCTGGCTTCAGGAGGCGAACCCGATTGGGCAAGAGGGTTGCGAGTCGCTTTCTGGATATTTGAAATCCGAGCGATCGTTAAGAGGTGGGACATAAAAAGTTAAGTGGGATAGTCTAAAACGCAAATAATTGTATTAAAACTTAATCGTAAGCATAGGCCCCGGTTACTCAAAAATTAAAGGAGACAATGGTGGATTTCCGACATTACACTAAGGCATTGAATGATGCGCAAACTAATGTGATTGATGTTCTGCAACAGGCGGATACCTATGCGCAGTTGCTGTTGGTATTGGTGATTTTTGTGTTTGCCTGGTTGATCGCTTATCGCATACGCAAGTATGTTCCTTTGTTTTCGCATACGGAATTGTCTAGCGCTGAGCTTGAGTTGCTCAACCCTTTGCGTAAGCTCGCCAGTAAACTGGGCAATTTATTATTCCCCTTGTTAACGCTCTTGGCGATGAGCTTTGCTGTCGAAGCTAGCGCAACTCTTTTTGGGAAATCTTGGTTAGTCAGCGCCGCGCTAATGATATCTATGTTGTTGTTCTACAACACGCTGATTCGCGACTATGTCAAAAGCGATTTCATTGCTTTCTGCTTTCGCTGGATAGGTTTTCCTTTGTTGTTTCTTCACTGGGTGGAATTGTTAAAGCCGATCATAAGCATTCTGGAATCAATGCAGGCAACTGTCGGTAATATTAATATTTCTGTTTATGGTGTGATTCGTGTAGCACTATTCGGATCGTTATTGTTCTGGCTTGGGCGTGTTTCCAGCAGTACAGGGCAGGAGATAATCAGACGCCAAGATAAGCTCGACTTTCGCACCAAAGAAGTTTCCGCAAAATTGCTGGAAGTTGCCATTTTTGTACTGTTTATTTTGTTGCTACTGCAGGTTATGGGCATAAATCTTACTGCTCTGGCGGTGTTTGGCGGCGCGCTGGGTGTGGGGCTCGGTTTTGGCTTACAGGCAGTCGCATCCAACTTTATTTCGGGCATTATTATTTTGCTCGACCGCTCCATTTCGGTGGATGACTATATTGAACTTGAAGACGGTAGAACCGGCGTGGTGCGCGAGCTTACGCTGCGCTCTACGACATTGGAGACTTTTGATGGCAAAGACATCATGGTGCCCAATGAAAAGTTCATGACCGAAAGCTTCACCAACTGGACCCATAAAAATAAAAAGCAGCGTTACCGCGTTGATTTTTCTGTTGCCTATGATTCGGATATTCGCAAGCTGATCGGCATTATTAAAGCGGTAGTGGCATCCCACGAGCAAGTCATCAGCGGTGAAGGTGTGCCTTTTGAAGAGCAGCCAGACTGCGAAATTCATGGCTTCGGCGACTCAGGTGTAAATATGTTTGTGGAGTTTTGGATGTCGGGTATCGACGACGGAAAAAATCGCGTGGGTGGTGATTTGCTGTTAATGATATTTGAAGCTATGCGCGAACATGGGTTCCAAATTCCGTTTCCACAGCGAGAAGTGCGCGTTATTAATGAAAATTTTGGAAAGTGATAAGTATCAGGAGTGATGATTCAATATGAAAAAGTTAACATTATGGATATTAAGTGCTGCTGTCTTTACTTTGCTTGGCTGTACTGCGCCAGAAATTGGCTATAACACTGCAGCCTATATTGTAAATGAAGAGTGCGAAAGAGCAAAAAATTGTAGCGGGGGTATAGGTGATACCTACCAATAAAATAAAAAGGCTCGTGCAGAGAATAACAAGATTCTATCGGATGAAAATAAGCGAGAGCAGCTAGAAATGCTACAAGAAGAGTTAGCAGAAAAGAAAGATTCAAAAGAGTAACGTATGCGATGTATGTGGGATTTTTTTAAGTGCGTATTTTTAGATGAGAGAATATATGAAGATACGTGCGTGCGAGGCGCGAGATATTGCTGCTGTATGCAGTATCTATAATTTTTATATTGTGAATACGGTGATTACGTTTGAGGAAGTCATTTTGTCAGAGGATGAAATGGCTGCACGGGTTAACGTTTGCCAAAAAATATTTCCCTGGTTGGTTTGTGAGGTGGATGGCGAGGTGGTGGGGTATGCATATGCTTCAAGGTGGAAGGAGCGAAGCGCCTATAAAAATACAGTTGAAGTGACTGTCTATTTGAAAAATGGTGTAGCGCGCAAGGGTTATGGTAGGCACTTATATTCAACACTGTTAGAGGCGTTGAGAAAATTAAATGTACATGTGGCCCTTGGCTGTATTGCCTTGCCTAATGACGCTAGTGTGGCCTTACATGAAGCTTGTGGATTTAAGCCGGTGGCGCACTTTTCTGAGGTGGGGCGCAAATTTGAACGTTGGCTAGATGTTGGCTATTGGGAAAAGAAATTGAGCGATTAACGCATGCACTTACTGCGTAATCATGCGCTTTATCGCTCAATATTAGATTTTAATTATTAGAGTTTAAACCTTAGTGATATTAATGCGCTGGTGTCAGGTGCGGGGAAGCCAATATCGGTTTCATAGTTGCTTGCGGTGAGGTTGTCTAGGCTGACTCCTAAGGTTAACTGTTTGTTGACTTGCCAGTCTATATTGGCGTCGAGACGATTGTAGGCAGCAAGTGTTTGCTCTTGATCATTGCCACTGTAACGACTTACAGCAAAGCGATCTGCTACTTGCAAATAATGCAGATTGAATTGCCAGTCTTCATTGAGCGCGTAATGTAGCGATGAGCCCCAGGTGAATTGTGGGCGGCCAAGTAAATGATTGTCAGATGAAAGCATGTCTATATCGGTGTAACTTGCCTGTACGCGCCAAGTAACCTGTGAGTTTAATTGCCACGAAATTTCCGATTCGGCACCGCTGGTATTCACTCGCGATCTATTAACATTTTTGAATGTCTCGCTATCAAAGTCGATTAAGTCTTTAAATTCTTGTTTGAAATAACTTAAGCTCCCGCTCAGTGTGTTGCTGGTAAAGGCTATGCCTGTATCGCGAGTGGTTACCGTTTCGGGTTTTAGATCCTCATTGCCAACGAGTGGATGGCCAAGGGCAAAAAAACTTGGCAGTTTAAAACCTTCGCCCCAGTTGGCAAACCAACTGAGTTGTTCGTTGATTGCATAGCGCGCTCCCATTTGGCTGCTGTTGTTTGCGCCTAGATCTTGAGTGTCATCGCGCCTTAGGCTCGCTTGTAATAATAACGCGGGCGCAATGTAACCGTTGAAATTCACAAAGACGCTATTGATTCGACGCGCGAGTGAAAAGTCGGTGGGCAATTTGAAACCAAAATCTAAATAGCCTTGGCTCTCACCTGCTTCGCGGCGAGTCTCTAGGCCGAGGTTGCTCCAGTAGGTGCTTTTATTGCCGAGAGTGTTTACCCAGCTAAGGGTGGTGCGATTAAAGTCGGTAGTCGAGCCGTTAGGCGGTACTGCATCATAGGGTGCAATGCCGGGCGAACTATAGATGTCATCGCGTTGATACCACGCGGCTTGTGTTTTAGTTTGCCAAAATTCATTGATTTGCCACTGCCAATTGAGCGCTGCATTTTGATCGCGAAAATCACTGCGATCGAGATCGCGATCGATGGCGTATTCTGGCCCGCCACTTTGCTCCGGAAATGAAGTGCGCTCACCATCAAGATAACGATAACTAAAACCTATGCCTTGATCAGCTTCCTGCCAGTTAAAGCGGCTGGTGAATTCAGTATTCTTTGCGCTGCTACCACTTAGTGCATTGCCGCCATCTTTAGTTTGCAGGCCTAGCGCATAACCTAGCTGGCCTAGTTTTCCGCTGCTGCTCAGGCCTGCACTGCTATAGCCTTTTGTGCCTGCATTGGCGTTTAGTTGTATGCTTTGTTCATCACTGGGTGCTTGGGTAATGATATGAATAACACCGGCAAGCGCATCTGAACCATAGATGGCTGATTGCGCACCACGAATAATTTCAATGCGTTCAATCGATTCAACATTAATGCTGTTGATATCAAACGCACCGCCACGAGTATTGGTGGGATCATTCAGTTGTACGCCATCCAACAATACGAGAGTGTGATTTGCTTCTGCGCCGCGCAAGTTAATCGAGGTGATGCCGCCGGGACCGCCCTGTTCGTCGATCCAGAGACTGGGTATTTGACGCATTGCATCTAGCAGGCTGTGATTGCTGAGCTGCCGTAATTGTTCTTTGTTGATCACCGATACTGAAGAGGATAATTGCTCATTGGAGACGGGGCTGTAACTGCCAGTAACGATGAGTTCTTCTTTTGCTGCGGTGGTTATTGTAGATGCAAATGAGGTGGTAGCCGCTATGGCGAGTAACAAGGGGCTTAGGTAAAACGTCTTCATGGTGAGCCTTAAAAATTTTTAACAGGTTGTGGTGTAGTTGGCGCTTTTAGCTGCGGAATAACCGTAACTTTTGCGCAGTGTATCGGCATCCATGCCATTGATTCTGTGTTTTTTACTGCGTGGGAAATTTATAGAGCGTGTAATAGGCATCCATAGTAGCCGCAACTGGATCATTAAAAGCCGCTGCCGCCTGTAGCTGAGCGTGATAAATTCGCGCTGTTTGTTCGGGGTGGATCTTAGCCTGCTGCAGCGAGACTAGTTCAATACTTATTGAGGTCCGTGTTGCGTTGAGTGATATTTTTTTGAATTGTTCTTGTTGTAAACCCATTTCTTCTGAGCCGTAGTCGGGAGCATCGCGATAGACCCAAGATTCGAGCTTGATGAGTTCGGCCAACTTTTCTCGGCTGATATTCTGTGCTAATGGCTGCGTCAGTTCGAGCTTAAATCCAGTTGCGGTAGCAAGCATTTCTTTAATGGCTGGCGCTATGGTTTTACCGTCCCAGCGAATGCGCTGTAGGCTAGCGACATGGCCCCCCTTCGCTTGCCACCCGCGCCCTGTTTGGCCGAGTAATAAGCTGCCATCGGCTAAAAACAAGGGGCGCATAACACCCGATTCCAAATCATCTATAAAGGGCATAACACTCCCTTGTTCAATACCATCTACTGTTTGCGTGGCGATGCGCAATAAATTAGATTGGGTTTGATCGCCCATAAACATCTGCCCAGCAAATGCGCCAAATTTTCCTGCAGTGGTATCCCATGCAGGGTTACCGGGTGAATTGGCCACGCGGTTGTGAGGCAATAAAATAATGGGTTGAGTTCGTTTGTTTTTTACCTTATCCCATTGAATCTCAGCGGAGTCGGGTGTCATGCCGGGTAGGTCGACTAATGATGATGGGTGGCCATAAAACTTATCTTTTTCGATCACAAATATTTTCGATGTGCCCATGTATTCGCCCTGATTGTCGCTATACCAAAGGCGCCCGTCAGGCCCGAGCCCAAGGCCGGCAGGACTACGTAAACCATTTGCCCAAGGGGTAAATTCGCCTTTTGGTGTAATGCGAATATTCCAACCGGCGTAGCCCCCAGCGCTGCCCATATAGGCGCCGCCTGCTTTGTAGGTTGAGCCATCGCCGCCATCGGCTAAATTAATGCTGATGTAGTAGGCGCCGTCGGCACCGCGCACAGGGCCGTGCATATAGGAGTGGTAATTGCCGTGATAGGAGTGGGCATCAAATAGGGTGTCGTAATTGTCAGCTATGCCATCGCCGTTGGTATCGCTGATACGTGTCAGTTCAGCTTTTTGCCCAGCAATAATCGTAAAGCCTTTTTTGTCTTCCACCAGTAGCCCGAGACTGTCGAAGGTACCTTCAGCAAATAATTGCCACTGGCCTTTGTGCATGCGCCAGATGCCCGCGGTGCGGGTAGCAATGACGGTGGTGTTGTCTTGGGTTAATGCTAAGCCCAGTGCTTCAAATAATTGTTCGCGGCCAAAATTATCTTTGGGCGGATAGTAACTTTCGATGCTGTATCCGGCTGGCATCTTGGCCTTGGCGGGCGTTATTTTAATAGGCTGTTGGCGATAGTCGAAATTGGATTTTGGCGCGTGCCAGACTTTATCGCTCACCAACATCTGTGCGGTGAGTATTGTGTTAATTTTACCGGCGGGCAGTGACCAGCGATCGGCGTTTAGTTGGCCCATTTTCGTTTTAATGTTTTGTAGCAGTTTGGTGTTGAGTGAAAATACTTGGGCCGTATTTAATTTTCCGTTTAGAGCGATAATAACGGTGCCCTTGGCATCTATCGTTGTTCGCACCTCAAGTTTGTTGGCGCCGATGCTGTAGCGAAAGGTTGGGAGTTGATTTTTTTGTGTAGAATCGCGGCGATAACCTAAAAATTGTGCACCTATTTTTTTAAGGCGACTCAGGTGATCCTCTTGACTGTAGAGTGATGCTTTTGCTGTTGCAGGGTCGCCAAATTTTGCGTCTTTAAAACTGAAGTCAATAAGTTCACCTTGGGCATTGAGTGGTGCGAATAAATACTCAAGTTCGCCAAAATTAATTTCGCGGCTTTCGTAACCCATCTTTAAACCTTTGCCGCCGCGGTTTAAAAATTCACCGCTCATATCTAAAAAACCACCTTGCCAAATTTTGGTAATGGCCAGCAGTCGTGGGTCAAAACTGTAATTTACTCCCCACGGCGTGCCTACGTGAATCGCGCGGCCAGAAACACCTTGCATAGGCCCGCGCTGAATACGTACTTCATTATCTACCAATTGTTGCAGGCGATCTGCTACAGGATCATATTCTGCGGCGCCGGCTTGTGGCAGGAGTTTAATGGCAGGGCCTTGCTCCAAAGGTGTATTGAGTGTGGCAAGGTAGTCGCCAACCGCATCTATTTGCGCGTCGCTAATGACTTGGGGCGAGAATACCGGCATGAGTGGTAAATAGGCTTCACCTTTTTTGCTGCCGCTTTCAGCAATGGCGAGTTGCTCTGTAGCGGCGCGCAAGCTGCGGTGTAAATAGCGGCTATCTGCTTTAATCGTAAATCTGTGGCCTTCACCGCCTTCAATTACTTCACGATCGCGCGCTTCGCGTTTAAATAAGCCATAGAGGTTAGGGCCGGTGCTCACGCCGCTACTATTTGGGTTGGTAAGGTGGCAGGCATTGCAGCCAAGGGATTCAAATGTTTCTTTGCCGAGCGCAACAAAATCGACCAGATCTTGTTCGTTGGTTTTTTCGCCTGATGTCTTGGGTAATTTAATTTGACTAAAATCAGCGGGTGCAAGTGCAAAATTACGCAGAGCGAATGAGCCTTGAGTCACCTTAATAATTTGTGGGCCGCCTTGGTCTTCCCAGCTCATAGGGGCGTTGTTGCTAATAGTGGGACGCAACTCATTGTGTAACACGCGCTCACCATTGATTAGCACTTCTAAAAGTAGTGCATCTTCCATTTTGTTGCGCGCTTCATCAAAGCGAGGTGCGCGAAATTTTAAACTAAGGCTCTGCCATTCACTGTTGATATCGTGTAATTCAATTGCGTAGCGACCCTGCACGTAGAATTGTGCACGGCTGTCTTGGGGCATTAGAAAATTCATGCTCATGACTAGATCGCCAAAGTAGCCATTGGAGGTGAGTGTTGCTTCAGCTGTGGTATTTTGCAGAGCAAGAATATCGCCCCGAGCTACGGCACCAAGTTGTAGGCTCTTGCCTATAGCGCTGGCTTTGGTGGTTAATGTCCAGGCTGTGTTTTCTTTGAAATAGGTACTGGGAGCAAGGGGCTCCGCAAGTGCAAAGCTGCTCGGCAACAGCATGATGCTGCCGAGTAGAATCTGGCAAAAAGGCGCTATGCAATTAAACCTGCGTCCAAGCTTTAATATCTGTAAACGAAGCATAAGGATTACCTAGATGTGGGCTGGGTAAAAAAGCGCCGCCGTAATTTACGGCGGCGCACTTTATTATTGAATATGGTGAGTAACAGCCCTTAAGCAAAAGGCTGTCTGCGCAAATAGCAGTCTTATTTAAAGCTTGCGTACCCAAATATTGCGAAAGTTCATGGCATTGCCGTGATCTTGTAGGCGTAATGGTGCACATTCATGGGCTTTGTATACTGGCTTGCCGATCCATTCGGTATCACCCTGAATTTCAACGTGATTTTGTACCAGTACACCGTTGTGTAATACCGTTACATAGGCGGGCTTTTTAAGTTTTTTATGTTTATCAAATTGCGGGGCGCTAAAAATAATATCGTAGGTTTGCCATTCGCCCGGCGCACGCGTGGCATTTATCAGTGGAATAGACTGTTTATAAATAGCCGCCGCTTGACCATTGGAGTAGGTTTTGTTGTTGTAGGAGTCGAGTATTTGCACTTCATAGCGCTCCTGCAAAAACACACCGCTGTTATTGCGCGCTTGGCTTTCTAGTAACTTGCCGTCGGCATCGGTAATTTGGGTGGGTGTACGCCACTCTACATGCACCTGCAGGTCGCAAAAAGATACTTTGGTTTTGATGTCGCCCGTTTGCGGCACAACCACCAATGCGCCATCCACAATTTTCCAGGGGGCGGAGCCACTATTTGCACTCTCCCATTGGTCTAAGTTGCTGCCATCAAAGAGGGTAATCGCATCTGATGGCGTGCCATTGAGAGTGCCTGATTGGGGGGCTGCGAGGGGAACGCTAATAATATTCGGTACAGGTTCCCAGACCTCTGTTTCCTCTGCGAGCTGCCAAGGCTCTTTAGTCGCTGCGCAAAGTTGGAGCGCATAGCAACTGCCAAGGAGTAAGAGTGATTGCGTAATAGTTTGTCTTAACGTTTGTTTCATGTGTCGACCTGTCATTTTTATTGTGACCTGATGGTATTCAGGTAGTACATTTTGGATTTAAGGTTGCTGCTTCACTAAGTGCGCGCTGTTTTAGTGTGCTTGGCGGCAAACAATATGTCATTTGTACTATTTATTCTGGCAGGCGACCAATCAATTTACATTGCTTGATACTTTCATAAGATTTGCCATTGAAGGTTAAGTCTACTTTGCCGCACTACCTTAATGGTGCTTTATGGGTAGGTATTCTTTGTGTAAAGAGTTGTATTGAAATATCAATCTACGCGATTAATCCCCAATCGCGTTTCGCCCTGATTCAAACTGCAAACTAACCTAAAAAGTAAAGGTTCATAAAATTAGCTTCTGTTGGCGCGCACGTTATTCAGTGCTAACTAAGGGCTTTTTTATTTCCAATTGAGTTTTGAGGGTATCAAAAGAAGGTAAGCCTATTAACGCATGGCGGTATCTATGAAAAATTAACCTAGCAGGCGCCATTCAATTTGTATTTAAGGAGACTCAGGTCTAGTGTTAAGGGTGATGTGTAGCTCAAACTTATTTCCAGCCTTAAGCGCTAAAGGATTCCTTCATGGCCACCAGAAAGTCTGCTCCTCCTGCCGCACCTACAGTCGATGATGATGCTTTTGTCTTAGAGGCTCCGGATGTTATGGATGTTCCCAATGTCGAGAACACTGCTGCTGTGATGGCGACGGCTATTGATAAAGATCCATCTATTGATAAAGGCGTGGCTGTTGTTAAGGGCTCCCCAGCGAGCAAAAGTACTGCCAGCCCAAGCGCAAAAGCCGAAGTAATACCTAGAACTAGCAGCGACGAGCAAAAAGTTAGCGATGGTTACATGTATTTTACTGAGCGTGATCTCAATAAAATTTTGAGTAATTTGGATGCTTTACGGGCAAGTGTCTATCCCGATATGAATGAGGATCACGACAGCGATATTTACAAAAAACCGCAATTTCCTTCGGTGTGTCTTATAGGTTTGGGACGCTGTGGCTCCAATATTGCCTTGGATGTAGCCTCTTTAGTTTATAGCGCGCGCAATTTCTATTTGAATGAATTTTTGTCGGAGGTGAAGGAGACTCGAGAGCAGGATCAGGCGCCTATGCGTTGGATCAAGCGCAGCTTTCATCTCAAAGGCACACATCAGCTTAAACCGGTATTTTTGATTGAGCCCTTGGTTATGCTCGGCGATTTAGATAAGGACATCGAAGGGCGAATTCGTTTCTCTCACAAGGGCGAGCGCGCTGGTTTCCTTAAAGATTATACCAAAATGAAAATTATGGATCTGTCTGAAGTGCATGCGGGTGGTTCAGGTAATGCACCTATTCTTGGACAGTATTTGGCTAAAATTATTTTGAATAAAGATACCCATAAATTTTCTAACGAAGACTGGAAATTTATACACTCTTATTTGATTGATTCTTGCGGTATCAAAGCCAATCAATCGCGCTTGTATTTTTATATTTTCAGCGCCGGCGGTGGTACCGGCTCCGGTATGGCATCTGAGTTTGGGTTGGCACAACAATATGCCTACATGAGTAAAACCTTTGAAACGAAATCGTTCAATGAAGATACTGATAATCGTGGGCACTCATTTGTGTTTGAGCCTATTTTTACCAGCGGTATATGCATACTGCCTAACATTTCGGATCACGGCGTAGAAATGTCTGAGGCCTTGCATATTAATGCCGGCCGCCTGCTCTGTAAGTATCTCTCTGAGGAGTGGGATTTCTCCTACAACTTTGAAAACGAAGACAGTAGTGAAGCCAGTGTGATGCATCGCATTCGTCCTTGGAATGCCATGATGCTAATTTCCAACGACATTATGCGCTACGCCGAAGCAACCGATGACGGCAGTATTCAGCATATTGATGTAAATGCAATGGAGAAGTACGCCAACCAATATATCTCTCAACAAATTTTCAATATTCTCACGGCCCAAGCGGTAACAACTGACTACGATGAAAATTATTTCCGCCGTGCGGGTATCGATATTGGTGAAACAATTCGTTTGGATGCCAACGATCTATTTATGAGTTTGGCAGGGCCAGTGGCTGTTGCCTACGCGGAATCAGTTATTCCAAATGTAACTATGGGGCTAGAAAAGCTGCGCGGTGTGGAGAAGAAAGTTGGTGAGTTAAATATTGACGACCTATTCTATCGCTCAATTGATTTGCCGCATTTTAACAAAGTGACTCAGGCTATTGAGGGTATCAGTCTGCTGCCAATTGAGTCAGGCCGTTATCGCGAAGCATTAGACGGATTTCTTGAGGGCGACTACGATCCTTCAGCATTGAATAGCCTTCACTTCTTTAAAAACTGTTCTTCGGTGGTATCTATTATTTCCCTGCCTAAGGACTACAAGCTTTCCTATATGGATTTGAATAAGCTTAAATCCCATCTGAATGGGTTGTTTCCCAATACCACGCTTAAACGCTATGCTCTTGTTATCGGTGCTTCGGCCAATATTTCTTTGACCACGCTTATTGTGAAGAGCCCCTGTTTAAGCGATGATTTTTTAACCTTGATTGTTGCCTTTATTAAGCGCTGTTTTGCTAAGAGCGAATATCGCTTTGATGAGCAATTAGATACCGCTATGCTCGAATTTATTCGCGCTGAAAATTTCGATGAGGATCGCTTAGATGAGATGCTCAATGAGTTTGAAAACCCCGCCAAAATTCTCGATACTAATTGGTATGCAATTAAACCCATGTACGAGAAAAAGTATCGTGAGCTGATTAATGATGCCGATAAGTTTTGCTCTATTAACGATATTCGCTTATCGCGCGAAAGTGTGAAAAAGTCGATAAAGTATTTGCGTGAGATATATAGGCATAAAATCAGTAAAACACGTATTGTTTCGCTTAACTCTGACTTGGCTCCGGGTGAGCCCACAGCTAAACGCAAACACTAAGTGCTTTCTGCGCAACAATAAAAAAGAGAGGGCATCCTCTCTTTTTTATTGTTGCGTCAAAATTATAAATAATTTATCTAACGTAGGTGGCGTTACCATTTTTGTGGCGCAGAAAAGTATTTTGGTTAAAAATAATAATCCAACGATAATTGAATAAAATCTTGGTCGCGCCATAGGTAAATGGGGTCGCTGGGGATGTCACTGGCAAAGATCCAGCCTTCAATGGCTATTTTGTAGCGGCTGCCTAAACGACGATTGGCTTCTAGCTTGAGTGCATGGCTACTGTTTTCATCTAAGTCCTGCGAAATACCAAACAGCAATTCGCTGCTTTGCTCGTCGTTGGGGGTTAGGCGTCCGCCGATAAAAATATCTTTTTGGGCCGGTGTGCGAGCGTCTGCTTGGCGGCTGTCGTAGTTTATTTCCACCAATATTCCTAGGTCAGTTGCCGATTGTGCAAGGCCGTAAAAGGTGTATTCAAAACCTGTTGTTATAGCCGAGTAGTCAGTGAGATTTTCCGTGCGATAAATACTTTCCCACTTCCATAGCCAAGCACCTTTGGTCGCTTGAAGATCTATGCCCACCTGTTCGATTTGTGAATAGTAAGCCACGAGTTCAGTGCCGCTTAGGTTCGGGTGTAATTGTGGGTCGCGGTTGGTGCCGCGAAAATAACTTAAACCGAGATCCCAGTCGCCAAGATTATGGCTATAGCGCAGCGCTAGGTCGGTGTGGTTTTCTTCATTGCGCGCTTCGTAACGGGCTTGGTTGTTGAACTCTAGCGGTAAGCTAAAGTGGCCATCGTTGCTCGGAAATTTTCGTGCGCGAAAGTAGGGTAAAACAAAGGTGTCGATTACACCCCAGTCGCGAATGAGTGTGAGCTGCACCATGGGTTGCCCTAGCTTGTCTTCACCATCTACACCTTCGAGCTGATCGGTTTGATTGATGATATCCACAAGATGTTGGCTTTCGGTGACGCCCCAGTAAATTTTGTTAATACCCGCGCGCAGCTCCCAAGTGTCTGCTGCATATTGCCAAAACAATTCGCGAATATCGGTGTGGCTGCGCTCGCTATCAAGGCTGTCGATACGGCTATAAGGTTTGAAGGTGAGTGCGCTATTTCCAGCATCTGACTCCCAATACCATTCCGGCTCTATGTAGAGTGAAGTTTGCATATCTTGGCTTTCACTAAAGTAGCGCGTATCTACACCTATATAGCCGCGGGTTTCTACTGCAGAGGCGGCGAGTGGCCATGTCAGTAAATAACTGCACAGTACGCAGTAGGCCAGTGCAGATCTATCAATGTATTTCATGGTATTCCTTTCTTTTCAAAAACGTTATTTCAGCTGTTTATGCGTGGATTGGGTGTGGGCGCAATGTATCTATGTAGTCATTAAGGGTGCCGAATAATTCCGTTAGGAGCTGTGGTGCTTGCATGCATTTGGCTGCACCCATAATGCCCTGATAACTTGCGAGTAAAAACATGGCAATTTTTTCAGGGTTGATGTCAGTGCGCACATAGCCTTGAGCTTGCCCCTCATACAGTGACGTTACTATCGCTGTCATGATGGTGTTCATAACCATTTCTAATCGCTCATGAAAACCTTCATCTATAGCGGCCATTTCTTGATTGAGGTTGTTGAGTGGGCAGCCATTGAAGCAGACTTCATTTTGAAAACATTCGGCTTTCCATAAGAATAAATTTTGCATGGCCGTGAGTGGGTTTTTGTCTTGGCTGAGAAAGCCTTGCCAAGTTTCCATGAAGTAACCCATTAAAATTTCTTCCACCACGGCATAACCCAGCGCTAACTTGTTGGGGAAGTGATGATAGAGCGCGCCTTTGGCAAGGCTAGTCTTTTGTAATATGGCGTCTATGCGCATGCCTTGATAACCATTTTGATAAATTTCTTCGTGAGCGGCTTCAAGAATTCGGGCGCGGGTTTGTTCGGCGTTGCGTTCGGTAACCATAGGGATCTCATTAAGTGTAATAAATTGTGTTGCGTAACAATTCCTTATGGTTCTCTGCTGCGGGGACCGATGCAAGCTGTCCCCGCAGTGGGTGTTGTGGCTATTTGCTACGCATTAAACTGTTGCGATTGAAATCTGCATCGCTTAAGCCAACCTGAAACGCATAGTCTTTCCAGCGCAGTTCGGTACTTTTTTTGGTTTGATGATTCACCATGGTGAACATGTCTGCGCGCCAATATTTATTTAAATATTGTTGGTATCCGCTTTGGGTTAGGGTTTTCAGCAGTGAGCCTTTGCGATCATAAAAGTCTACCTTGGTTAGGCGATAGTGTTCTTTGTCGATCCATGCATCGCGAAACTTGTAGCCTGAACTTTCGTATTGTGGAATGGAGCGCACTACAAAGCAGGCGCGGCCATCTAGGGTTTCATCGCGTAAGTATTCATAGGAAAATTTTTCGATCTCGCTGGAACTGAGATCTTCAAAGGCAAACTCGCTGCCCATGAAGGGCCCAGATTTGTTTGCGGAGGAGATGCGCTTAACGCGTTTTAGTGCGGGCAAATACAGCCATTGCTCATCGGCCTCAAGGGCGTGAGAAAAAGATAAGAATGCAGTGCCTTGTACGTCTTTAGGTGAGTCGAAAATCGAGAGGCTTTTATCACCGTCGCCTTTAACTTCTAAGTTTTTTATGCGTAGGTCGCGCTCGCTACGTTGACCTGCCGCGTTGATTAACACCATGTGCATAGTAGCTGTTGAATCGCCCCAGCCGCTATCGCGAGCATCCGCCTCGGTGGCTATGGCGAGCCCTTTTGCGGCGTTGTCAGTGGTAGCTTCTGCCGCGAGGACGACAGCGTTAAAGCTAAGTAGCGTTAGGCTTAATAAAAGTGGTTTCAGCATCTTATAGGGTTCCTTGTACATAAGTGGATGATGTTGGCTGTGGTGTTGTTTGTGCCGCCGTTTGGGCTGCTGTTTGTGGGTAGGCCTTGCGATCAAAAGCCATGAGCAGTGCGGGCAGAAGTAAAAAGTCCAAGACAAGCGCGATGCTAATGGTGAGTGCAACGAGTAAGCCCATGTCGGCATTGAGTTTGAAGGTGGAGACCATGAGCACTGAAAATCCCGCTACTAAAATAATAGTGGTGACGGTGAGTGCTTGCCCGACTTGTGAAAAAGCGTAGTGAATGGCACCCGCGGCATCGAGCGACTTTTCGCGGCGTGCGCGCACATATTTGCTGAGGAAGTGAATGGTATCGTCGACAACAATCCCGAGGGTCATACCAGCTACTATGGATGTCGACATACCTATTTGACCGTCGACTAAGCCCCAGATGCCAAACGCAATTGCAGCCGGTGCTAGGTTGGGCACTAAGCTGATTGCGCCAATTTTTGCCGAGCGCAGTGCAAATACCAGAATCATTGAAATTACTACTAGCGAAAGGCTGACACCAATCACTTGGCTGTGCGCATTGCGTTGGCCTATGTGGGCAAACATCAGTGCCGTGCTGGCTTGATCGATACTCAGTTCCGGTGCGTTGGTGCTAAACCAGTTGGCAAAGTCTTGCTCTAAACGTAGCAATTGCGCGGAGCTGAGGTTGCTGGTGGACAAAGTAATGCGCGTGGCCGACTTGTCTAAATCAATTTGATTGTTGAGATCTAGGCCATAGGGTAATGACATTTCATACATCAACAGATACTGCGCTGCCAGTTCGCGTTCGTCGGGCAATTTATTCCATTTAGGATCGTCGCCGTGCATATTTTTATTGAGTCGCTTCATGGTATCCGTAAGGGTGAATACGTGCGCGACTTCGGGGTAGGTTTTGGCAAAGGCGACAAAGCTTTCTATTTTGGCTAAAAAGGCGGGCGCTGAAATGCCATTGGATTCTTGTGAATTGATAGAGATATCAATGGAGTAGGGGCCGAGTAAATTTTCAGAGGCAAAATCGGAATCGACGCGAAAGGCGACGCGCTGGTCAAAATATTTTACAAACTCATCGTTAATTTCATTTAACGGTAAAAGTGCGGAAAAACCAATGGTGACGAGTGAGAGCGACCAGAGAATAGTTTTGTATTGACGGCTGACAAAGACGGCAAGCCAATCAAAAAAGGGATGGTGTTTGTCTTTCATTTCGCGCTGTTTAATTGGCAGCACTACACTCAGCGCAGGTAACAATGTGACGCTCAAAATAAATGCGGCGGCAACGCCCACGGCGACAGTATTGCCTAAGTGCGCAAGGGGTGGTACCTCGGTGAAGTTCATGCTCATAAAACCGACGATAGTGGTGACGGACGTGAGCAGTACAGGCTGAAAGTTTACGCGCAGGCTTTCAACCATGGCGCTGTGTTTGTCGAAGCCATGGCGCAAATTCCAGAGATAGGTAACAAATATATGTACAGCATCGGCCACCGCCATGGTGAGAATGATGGTGGGTGCGGAGGCGACAGGCGATGTCATTTTTAATCCGCTCCAACCAAAAGCACCCATGCCCACCATAATTGACATCATGATGACAACGAGAGTTACCACTACGGGTGCTAGGCTGCGCAGCAGGATTCCCAAGGTGATGAGCACCATTAAAAACATAAGTGGCACCAAGGTGCTCATGTCTTTTTCGGAGGTTTCACCGAAGGTGGCATTCATCATGGCGACGCCCGTTAAACGCACCTCAAGGTTACTGTCGCGCGCGGTGAGCTGCTGCGCTAGGTCGCGTGCAAAATTGGCGACTTCAGGTGATTCAGTGAGGCTTTTGCCTGGCAGTTGGAGTGTGATATTGACACCAGTTACGCTTGCAGCTTCATTTATAAGGCGCTTATTGAGCATGGGTTCATTCTTGGCAATGCGCGCCAATTTTTTTAATTCACTCGCATTTAGGCTAAGCGGTTCACTGACGAGATCGGCGACACTGAGGTCATCTTCATCCGCTTGGGTGTATTGAAAGTTGGTGAGCGAGTCCACGCGATTTGAGTAGGGCATTTGCCACGCTTGTTCGGTAAGCCATTGCAGTGATGCCAGGGTTGTTGGAGAGAATACCTTGCCGTCTTTAGGGGCAATAACGAACATAACATTATCGGCCTTGGCGTAAGTGTTTTGCATTCTTTCGAAAGCTTGTAGCTGTGGATTTTCTGGCGAGAAAAATGCGCGGTACTCCATGGTGAATTCTAAAAAGCGCATACCGCTGGCAATAGCGCCCACCACTAAAAAACTGGCAACTATAACTAGCCAGCGCCAGCGCATTAACCATTGTGCATAAGACTTAATCATGACGTAAAACTCCTTGTTGAGATAAGTGAGATGCGCCGAACTTGTCCTGCGCAATGTTATTAATAAGGTTAATGGGACATCTATTGCGCAGCGCCAAACTTGCGATAACGTTTTTCTGTGGGGGCGGCAATAACACCAAACGTGCTGTTGGCTTGGTGGAGTTGATGTATTTGCATATTGGCGTGAGGCGCAATAGGTTCTAACAGATTTTTTGCGGCCAGTTCGTATTTGCGCTGATGAATGCTGTTGCTAGGTAAATTGCCCATAGAGCAGTCTGCAATGCGATGAAATTGGGCTGAACTAATTGTGTCGGATGTGCGCGCGACGGTTATTCCGGTAGCGGACTCTACACTGCGTGCTTTAAGGTATTCGCACGTTGCGATGCGGCTCATAACGATCCCTGCTGCTGTGTTTTTATGTATGTTGATTTAACCGACCAGTTGGTCGGTAGGGCATTAAATAACAGGCTAAATGGTCTGTCAATGTATGTGGCGTTAATAGCTCGAGGGCTTCTATGTGAACTGCCGTAGTTGCGACGGCCATCAAGTACAGGCTAGGAGTGAAAAGGGCGCAAGCAGTGAATCTAGGCCGATAGGGGAGGATGACAAACTCGGGCGGCAATGTTCGGCGGGTCAATGTTCGGCGGGTCAATGTGATGAAGGCTTAACCTTATCTTAATCTTGACCTTATAGGCTGGTCTTGGCTAGAGGTGCCCTTTAAATCGCTTTTTTGGGGAGGATATTTTTGTTTTTGATGCTTTTTGATGTTTAGCTGCATGTTTTGAACGAGGCTGTGTATCCTCTCTCATCGTTAATGAGAAACAAAGGTGGGCTTATGAAGGCTAAAGGAAGAGTGAAACCCCTTTGGGCGTTATTGATTTTTGCACTGTCCCTCGGGTTGTTAAATCGCATCAACCTGTACCAGCAAACTGAGCAGCATGCGCAGGATTCGACCTCGGAATTGACGCAGTTTGACGGCATGCTCGGCAGTGATCTGCGCTTTGCTGAGGTATTTAAAGCTCAGCAGAGTGGTGTTCAGTTGAGCGGGGAGGGGATTATTAAGCGGCTCTTGCCAGATGATATGCGCGGTAGTCGCCATCAAAAAATCCTTGTAACCTTGGCATCGGGCCAAACGATATTATTGGTACACAATATAGATTTGGCTCCGCGCTTAGAAAATTTACGCAAAGGTGAGCTCATCGAGTTTGCGGGTGAGTATGAATGGAATTCTCAGGGTGGGTTGATGCACTGGACCCACCATGATCCTCAGGGGCACCACTCGGGGGGTTGGATTAAATACCAAGGGCGAGTTTATAAATAGAGCCGCCTAGTGAATACATAACGACAACAATTTAAGCTGCAGCTGGATATTTAATGTGCGTGAAAAATGGATATCCGTTGTGCTTTTACAATAAACATAGAGGAATTTTTATGACCCAAATTACACGTCGCTACAACCCTATTATTATCGGTCTACATTGGTTTATGTTGGCACTTTTAATTGCGGTTTATTTCACCATGGAAATTCACGGCTATCTCCCTAAGGGTAGCGCAGAACGTAAATTTGTGACCAGCTTGCATTTTATGTTGGGAATGTCGGTGCTTTTATTGGTGGTGATTCGCTTGGCGGTGCGCGTATCAAGCTCAACGCCGGCGATAGAGCCAACGCCTAAACCTATCGAAAATCTCTTGGCGAAAGTCATGCATATAACCCTTTATGCATTTATGATCGCCATGCCCATCGCGGGTTGGTTGGTGTTTAGTGCCGAAGGTAATAGCGTACCGTTTTTTGGATTGGAAATTCCGCCGATTATGGGCAAGGATCATGCGCTTGGTGAAAAAATTGAAGACTTGCATAAGCTCGGCGGCACCATAGGTTACTTCCTTATTGGGTTGCATGCGCTCGCTGGTTTGTTTCATCACTATGTAAAGAAAGACAATACCTTGTTACGTATGTCTTTTCGTAAAAACGGTTAGGTCTAGGCGGTATTAGGTTATGTGGTATGCGGGAGCTTGTCATTGCGGCGCAATTCAGTTTGAGGTGGATGCGCCGGATGCGGTAGAAGTAGAGGACTGCAACTGTTCTATTTGTGCCATGACAGGCTATCTGCATTTAATCGTGCCGCGGCGCAACTTTCGTTTATTGGCTGGTGAGAGTTACATCACTACTTATCAATTTAACACGGGCGTGGCGCGGCACACTTTTTGTAAAGTCTGCGGTATTAAACCCTTTTATATTCCTCGTTCAAATCCAGATGGGGTGGATATTAATTTGCGCACATTGAAAACTCGTCCACCGCGAGTTCATATAGTGCAATTTGATGGGCAAAATTGGGAAGCGCACGCGCAAAGTTTGTCCCACAAAAGCCAATAGCTTGCTCTGTGGTTAATTGCGATCTACTGTAAATTTATAACACTTATTACTTGAAGTCGCGCCCTCCGATTCTTGCAAACTCTGCAAGCAGTTTAATGCAGTATCTTGATGCTCTCTGGCACTCTGTAAATAAAAGGTAATGATTATGCGACACCGCGAAGGACATAAATTGCATCGCTCGGGTTGGTTACGCGCGGCGGTATTGGGTGCTAACGATGGGATTATTTCCACGGCCAGTTTGATGATGGGTATTGCGGCCGCGGCGGCAGATAGCGCAGCGGTGCTGCTAGCGGGTGTTGCAGGCTTAGTGGCAGGAGCCATGAGTATGGCAGCGGGTGAGTATGTGTCGGTGCGGTCCCAGGCGGATACAGAAGCCGCTGATATGGAGCGTGAGCAGGAAGAGTTGCGTGAAGACCCTGTGGGAGAGCTGCGTGAGCTACGTGAAATTTATGTTGCGCGTGGACTTACGCCGGAGCTGGCACAGCAGGTGGCGCAACAACTTACGGCGCACGATGCACTCGCGGCCCACGCGCGCGATGAGTTGGGCATAACCGATGCTTTTTCCGCTCGCCCACTACAGGCCGCGTTTACATCGGCGGGCACTTTTGCTGTTGGTGCTTTAATTCCATTTCTGGCGGCGTTGCTCTTGCCCGGTGCGATGCTTATTTGGGGTATCGCAGTTGTTTCCCTCTTGGCGCTCTTGTTACTCGGTGGTTTGGCGGCAAAAGCCGGTGGTGCCAATACCTACCTAGGTGCTGTGCGTGTGGGCTTTTGGGGTGCGGCGGCTATGGGCTTAACCGCTGCTGCGGGTCATTGGTTTGAGTTGTTGATGTAGTTGGCTTGAGCTGTTGATGCAGTTGGTTTGGGTTGTTGATCTCAGTGCGCTACACATTAGGGCTTTTGTTCTGAGGTTTGCGCAAGAGCAGCCACGCTTTTATACGGATGGCTGCTCAGGGTGTATCTCTGTTGGAAAAAGCACTGCTAGGAGCGCGCTCATAGCCTGGTTAATTTGCTTGAATTTATCGCCGCTGGCCATAATCTGTGCTGGGTTTTGGGTGTAGCGGCTGCCGTCTATGTCTGCGCTGCAATGTTCGATTAAGGCTTGTGCAGAGTCTGGTGTTGTTTCCAAGTGAAATTGTAATCCGAAAACGCGCGCGCCATAGGCAAATGCCTGCTGTGGGCAGCCATCAGAATAGGCGAGGGCTTGCGCTCCTTGGGGGAGGGCGAAGGTGTCGCCATGCCAGTGAAAAACCTCTGGGTAGCTTGCCAGTATTTTCGCAATCGGGTGGTGATTGGCTTCAGGGTAGATATGCAATGGCAGCCAACCGATTTCTTTGTGGGCGTTGCGGCTCACTACCGCGCCTAACGCATCGGCGATTAGCTGTGCCCCTAAGCAAATTCCCAGCACTAATTTATCGGCGGCTATAGCGGCTTTGATCAGCTGTTTTTCTGCTGTGAGCCAAGGGTAAATTGCTTCATCGTAAATCCCCATGGGGCCGCCCATCACGATCAACGCATCAAAACTGTCGAGTGTGGGTGCTGTATCGCCTCTATACCAGTGGGTGCTGCTGAGGCTGAAGCCGCGCGCGATAAAGTCTGCGGTCATGCTGCCAATATCTTCAAAAGCGACATGTTGAAGGCTGTGAATTCGCATAGTTTTGCATCCTTGTGTTTAGAATTGTGAAGGCCTCCATTCTACTGGGTTAAATTTGCTGGAACCAAGGGCCAAAGCGCGGGTTGGCGCCTGATTCGTGTATACTCGGCGCATTTATTGAGCAGCTTAGCTGCGCAATCCTCTCGCTAGCCAACACAAGCTGCGGTATAGCGATAATTCTGGGGGCCGACACGCTGCTCCCGCCCTCTCTAGCTGTTATACATTTGGTGAATAGATTGATCGGATTTTTTAAGAAATTAATAGGAAATGGGGCAGAAAAGCCCGAACACAAAGGCACAAATACTTCGCAGTCAGGCGATCAGTCTTCCTCCAGCCAGCAGGCGCAGGCTAAACACTCCAGCGGGCGTTCAAGCAGTGAACGTTCGAGTACAGAACATAAGCCGAGTCGCGAGCGCTCAGGTAGCCAGCGCGGTGGACAACAAAGTCGCGGTAGTCGCGGTCGCAATAAGCCTGCTCATACTGCTGGGCCGGCAGTCACGGGAACTACCTCAGCGCCTGCGCAACCTAAGCCCGAACCGGCACCGCGCAAACCCGTGAAGGTGGACCATGGCCCCTGGGATGAAAGTGAATTTCATGTGGAAGAAATAGAGGGCAAACGCCGCTTTCACGACTTTGATTTACCTCAGCCCTTGATGCGCGCTATTGCAGATCTCGGTTTTAAATACTGCTCTGCGATTCAGGCGCAGTCGCTGCCCCATGCCTTGCAAGGTAAAGATGTGGTCGGCAAGGCGCAAACCGGTACGGGTAAAACGGCTGCGTTTTTAACGGCGATTATCGATGATCTACTGAAAAACCCCATTCAAGAAAAGCGCTATGCGGGCGAAGCGCGCGCGTTGATTATCGCGCCCACACGCGAGCTAGTTATTCAAATTGCAGAAGATGCTAAAGGCCTGTGTAAATACACGGATCTTAAAATTCATACGCTCGTTGGCGGTATGGATTATGTGAAGCAACAGCGCCACCTGAACAATGAATTTGTCGATATTCTGGTGGCGACGCCAGGTCGCTTGCTCGACTTCTGCGGCAACAAAGATGTCTACCTCGATCAGTTAGAAGTGCTGGTTATCGACGAGGCGGATCGCATGTTGGACATGGGTTTTATCCCTCAGGTGCGCCAAATTGTGCGCCAGACACCTAAGCGCGAAGATCGCCAAACACTGTTTTTCTCCGCTACCTTCACCGATGAGGTGCGTACCTTAGTTGAGCAGTGGACCTTTGAACCGATCATTATTGATATTGAGCCAGAGTCTGTTGCCAATGCGCGCGTTGATCAGCATGTGTACTTGGTGTCGACAGAAGAAAAATACACCCTGTTATATAACTTGATTCAGCAAGAGCATGCCGAGAGCATGATTGTATTCGCTAATCGCCGCGATGAGTGTCGTGATCTGCAAGAAAAACTGCAGCGTCACGGTATTAATGCGGGCTTACTTTCTGGTGAAATCGCCCAGAACAAGCGTGTTTCTACTCTGGATGCGTTTAAATCAGGCGAAACTAAAGTCTTGGTGGCGACGGATGTGGCGGGCCGCGGTATTCATATCAGTGGTATCAGTCACGTAGTCAATTTCACGCTGCCGGAAGAGCCGGAAGATTATGTGCACCGTATTGGCCGTACGGGTCGCGCGGGCAAAAGCGGTACATCTATTAGCTTTGCGTGTGAAGATGATGCACTTCTATTGGAGCCTATCGCTAAGCTGCTCGGCAACGAGATCAAGTGCGAACAGCCGCCCGAATACCTCTTATTGACGCCGCCGGACCTGCCGCCTGCACCACCGCGCGCGCGCGGCGACGAGCGCTATAGCAACCGCTCTGTAGGCAACCGCTCAGGTGCCGGTCGTTCCAGTGGCAATCGTAGCGGCGGCAATCGCAGTGGTTCGCGCCCCCGCCGTTAAGCATTACTAGATTGTAGATTTAGCCGTGCGGCCTGTTCTAGGCTGTGCGGTCTTTCCTCGAGACGTTGACATGTCCACCGCTAAAACCGCCCTCTTAACACTCCATGCCAGCGCCTTTCTGATGGGGGCAACAGGCGTTTTTTCGAAGCTTATTCAGTTGCCTGCCTGGGATATTACCGGCTGGCGTACTTGGATAGCATCGGTTCTACTTTTTGCGTGGATCTGGTGGCGCGAACGCAACATTGGCCTGAGCAGTCGCAGAGACTACTGGCGCATGCTGCTGCTCGGTGCACTTTTAGGTGCGCACTGGATTACCTTTTTCCACTCGATGCAGGTTGCCAATATCGCCATTGGTATGATCTCGCTCTACGCATATCCCGTTATTACCGTATTTATAGAGCCATGGCTCAAGCGCACCAAGCTCGATTGGCGCGATGTACTAAGTGGCTGTTTTGTCATGGTGGGAATTTATCTGCTGGTGCCAGAGTTTGATTTGAGCAACAACCTGACCCAAGGTGTTGCCTGGGGTCTGCTGTCGGCGCTCAGTTTTGCCCTGCGCAATTTGCTCTTGGGATATTGGTTTAGTGGTCAGAGTGCCGCGCGCTCCATGAGCTATCAAGTGTTGGTGGTAGCGCTGTTAATGTCGCCAGTACTTATGCTTTCTCAACATCAACCCAGTGCGCAGGATTGGTGGCTGCTGCTGGGCTTAGGTGTGGTGCTTACGGCATTTACCCATACGCTCTTGGGCTTCGCCCTGCGTTACCTTAAAGCCAAAACGGTGGGCTTGGTTGCCTGTATGCAGCCTGTTTATGCGGTGGGCTATGAGATTGTATTTTTCCACACCTACCCCAATAATCTCACCTTGCTTGGGGGGGCTGTTATTCTGCTGGCGGCTTTTTATGAGTCGACGCGTAAGCATCAGCCCTAGCTCGAGGGCTAGCCATACAGCATTTTCTTAATACTTAGCTAGACTCAATTGATATTTAAAGAAAAATATTGAGTTTAGCCCTATGAAAAAGATCCTTATTGTCGAAGACAGCGACATGGTGTTGAAGATCCTACGTCACCTCGCCCAGCACAGCCTGCCCCATGAAGCCTTTTATGCCCAAAGCCTTGCCCAGGCTCAGGCGCTTTGCGCAGAGCATGACGATGACTTTTTTGCCGCTCTTGTGGATTTGAATTTACCCGATGCGCCCGATGGCGAAGTGGTGGACTTCATGCTTAGCAGAAAAATTCCGACCATAGTGCTTACTGGCAGTTACGACGAGCAGCGGCGCGAACAGCTATTTGCCAAAGGCATTGTGGATTACGTCACTAAAGAGGGGCGCTACGCTTATACCAAAGCGATCAGCTTGATTCAGCGGCTCGAAAAGAATCAGAGTATTAAAGTGCTGGTAGTCGACGATTCTGATATGTCGCGCAAGCATGTGGTCAACTTGCTGAAACGCCATTTGTTTCAAGTGTTGGATGCAATGGATGGCATAGATGCGATCAAGGTATTACTCGCCAATCCCGACATCAAATTATTGATTACCGACTACAACATGCCGCGCATGGATGGCTTCGAGCTAGTAAAAAACCTGCGTTACAAATACGATAAAACCGACTTGATTATGATCGGCGTCTCGGGTGAAAGCAGTGAAGCGCTCTCGGCGAAGTTCATTAAACATGGCGCCAATGACTTTTTGCGTAAACCCTTTCACCCTGAAGAATTCTATTGCCGCGTTATTCACAATCTTGAATCCTTGGAGTTGATTGAGCAAATCACCTTTAATGCTCAGCGCGATCATCTCACCGGGCTATTTCATCGCTCCTACTTTTTTAACGCGGCGCGCGAACACTATAAGCTGGCTCGTGAGCAATCATCGCCACTGGCCTTGGCCGTGATTAATGTAGATCATTTCAGTCAAGTGAACTTGAGCCATGGTAATGCGTGGGGCGACCAAGCACTCAAGCTCATTGCTGCTAGGCTCAGCCAAATGCTTGGGCGCTTTCTCTTGGCGCGTGCCGATAGCGATGATTTTTACGTATTAATTCCCGGTCTTGATAATGAAAAAGCGGTAGCTCTATTGAATAAAGTGAAACAAATTATTGCTGCTGAAGCCTTTATTATTAATGGCGAAGAAATGCACTTTTCGTTTAGTGCGGGTGTGACGAATAATCTGCAGGAAACCTTTGATCGGCAGGTCGCGCAGGCCATTAAGTATGTTCAGCGCGCAAAAGAGGCGGGTGGTCAAATGATTGTGGATGACGAAGATGAGGCGCACGAAAATGAGCACTAAACTAGTGGCTGTTAGCCGGGTGAAAGAGGTTTTTGCCTAATTGTTCGATGCAATATGTGCTTTTTTCACTGCGGATAGCGATATTCTTATTTTACCTATAACCGCGCCCTTCTTTAACAGAAGGGTTAGCTGAAAAATTATAGACGTCCAAGTTGATCATTTTTTTCAGTGGTTCCCCTGGCTATCTAGGCCAAATTTTTCACTTCTTTCGTCCAGTAGAGCGTTGCGCCTGCAACGGCAATGGGCGTTACTATGATATTTAAAAAAGGCACCATGCTGCCAACTAAGACTATACCACCCAAGCTATAGCTGGTAAGTGGTTGCTGGTTGAGGCGGCGACGCAGCTGGCGAAAGCTCAGTTGGTGGTTGTCTGCTGGATAATCTAAATATTGTACCGCCATGCACCAGCAAGCCCAAATACCTGCGATAAGTGCGCCGAGCAAATTTGCCCCCGGTAAAAAAAACAACACAATAAAAAGCAACAAAACTAAGCAGCCACGACTGATGAAATACCAAAGTTTGATAACTTCGCGCTTGAGTGTGCGGGGAATTAATTGGTCCCACGGCTCATTAGGGGGCGATACGCCAGTTAGGTGGCTTTCTATTTTTTCTGCGAGCAAACCGTAAAAAGGTGCCGCGATAAAGTTAGTGATTAAATTGAAACTGTAACCGTAAATTACCAAAAAAATAAAGCCTGTTAGGGGCCACAGCAGCCAAGTAAGCCATGTCAGCCAGCTTGGTGTCCAGCTCACCGCGAGCGTGAAAAAATCTTGAAACGCATAAAATAGCGCTATAGTCACACCGATAAAAATAACCAGATTGACCAGTAGCGGAATAAAAATAAACCGACGAAAGCCGGGCTTGCTAATCAGGCGTGCGCCTGCCACAAAATAATCAAGAGCCTGTGCGGGAGAGCCTTGCATTTAGTGATTCCTTCTCGCTTTGTTGAAGCTGTATTCAATAAGTAAAAATGCGACACCGGCAAGCGCCCCATATAAATGTGCATCAGTAGCAACTGGCACTGGCAGCAGCGCCTGTAAATCAGTCGCCGTATAATTTGGGCTTTGTTCCTGCCAGATTTTTCCTGCCACTAAAGCCAATGCGCCCATGCGCAACCACAGTGGATGCAAGCGGCTTTGCGCGAGCCCAACAACAATAAAACCATGAATCGCCCCAGATAAGCCCGCATAGGTGGTGTATTCAGGGTTTAAATAAAATACCCCAAGCCCAACTGCCATGCAGCACCATAAAAATAGCAGGCTAAACTTAAGTAGCGACTGCTGTGCTAATAAGGCAAAAGTGCACAGTAAAAATGCTGCCAAGTTCATTAGCGTATGGGGCCAGCCGAAATGCACCAAGTTACCCGTCAGCAAACGCCAAAGTTCACCCTTACTAAGGGCTTCGCGACTCAGGCTCAGGGTATCAAAAGCGGCCGGTACCGCGCTGAGTAGGAGCATCAAACCTGTAAGTAGGATGCTTAAATAAATGCTCGGTGACAGGGTTAGGCGGTTCATAAGGGGCTTCAATATTATTAAGTTGGCTATTTTAGGGCTTGTTTATAGTCCTAGCAAATGCAGCCTAGTGGTTTACTGGGCATAGTTTAAATTGAGTATTTGAGTCGAAATACGGCTCTGTTTACTTGTCAGTGGTCTAGAGTTTGGTTTTGGGTATGTGCTTTTCAGCGGGCTGCTGTCTAGCTGCCATCTACGCTGGCGATATTTGATGCCGGCCATCGCTCAAGAAATTACCTAAGCTACCGATAGCTAAGGTATGTCCCCCATTGGATTCCGATTTCGGAAGGAAAATTATCATGAATACCCTAGGCATACGCACTAAACTACTGCTGTTACTGGCAGTGCCTGTGATTTCGCTCATTCTTCTCTGTTTTGTTTCAATAAATACCTTTTCGCGCATAAATTCAGGTATGCAGGGGCTTTACAATGATCGAATAGTCCCCCTGGAGCAACTTAAAACCATTGCAGATGCTTATGCAGTCAACATTATCGATGCGGTAAATAAAGCAGATAAGAGTCTGATCTCCCCTGCAGAGGCTTTAAGCTCTATAAGCACAGCAGAGAGCACTATTCAGCAAAAATTAAGCAGCTATTTGCAGACGCATCTTACCCTGGACGAGCAGGCGCTCATCACTAAGTTAAAAGTCTCCCTTACTGCTGCCGATCCAGAGCTTAGTAAGGTAAAAGCAGCA
This sequence comes from Cellvibrio sp. 25HG11W-0, assembly GCF_057815475.1. Taxonomy (NCBI): domain Bacteria; kingdom Pseudomonadati; phylum Pseudomonadota; class Gammaproteobacteria; order Cellvibrionales; family Cellvibrionaceae; genus Cellvibrio; species Cellvibrio sp. 25HG11W-0. The sequence goes on along the minus strand of NZ_CM174230.1, from coordinate 3,869,724 downwards.
CTCCAAAAAATGGGCTCAAGTAACAATGGCGAGTTAGCACAGATTAATGGCCAGCTTTATCGGGTTATTGATCCTATAAGCGAAAAAGTCAGTGAGTTGATAACACTCCAACTTCATGTTGCGGAGCTAGAAAGAAATACTGCTGAACAGCTATATAGCTCCAGTAGAAATATTTTTATTGCGACTGCCCTGTTAGTTACTTTATCTATAGCTATTGTTGGCTACTTAACCGCAAATGGTATTGCGGCGCACTTGGTGGATGTGAAAAATGCATTGGAAAATGCGCAGAAGAACTCTGATTTAACCGTGCGAGTTGGTTTTGAACGGGCTGATGAAATAGGTCAATTGGCGGTGGCCTTTAAAAAGATGATTAGTCATTTCCGGGACATTATTGAGCATGTAAGAAAAACGAGCCAGGAACTCAACGTTGAATCGCAAAATTTAAACGCTATTACCCTGCAAACAAACAGCGGTATGCTCAGTCAGCAGAGGGATACGGATTTGGCTGCAACTGCCAGCACCGAAATGACTGCTACCATTGAAGAGGTTGCGCGCAATGCGCAGCAGGCAGCTCAGGCTGCGGAGCAAGCTAGCAATCAATCAACTAAAGCATCGGGTGTGGTGGCTGAAACGGTTGAGCAATTTGAAGAGCTAGCTACCCAAATGAGTTTAACGGGGACCAAAATCCAACTGCTCTCCGATGACAGTAACGCTATTGGTCGAGTGGTAGACGTTATCAAAAGTATTGCAGAGCAAACTAACTTGCTCGCTTTGAATGCTGCCATTGAAGCAGCTCGCGCGGGTGATCAAGGTCGCGGCTTTGCAGTTGTTGCTGATGAAGTGAGATCTTTAGCTAAGCGCACTCAAGATTCAACTCAAGAAATTCAAGATATGATTGAGCGTTTACAGCGAGCGACCGGCGAGGCGGTCAATTCTACGCAACAAATTACCCATATGATTCAGCGGACGAAAGAACAAAATAGTTTTACCCAAGAAGCGCTTAGCGCTATCAATCATGCGGTGAGTATGATTTCTGATATGAATATGCAAATTGCGACCGCCACTGAGGAGCAATCGCAAGTATCGCAAGAGATCAATAAAAATATTGTGAATATTGCGGGAGTTTCTCGAGAGACAGTGGCAGCAACCGAACGGATTGATACTGCAGTTAGGCAGCTTAGCCATATGTCTGGGACCATGAATAAAATGGTCGAAGCTTTTAAGGTGTGATTAAAAAGGTACTTCAAGTTTTTGAAGTACCTTTTTTTGAAAGCCTTCAGCTGTATCGAAAGCCTTTAGCTGTATCGAAAGACCTTTGCTGTTTTGAAAGACTTACTTGTTCGTGAGAATCACAGGCCATATCCTTATGGTGCTCATTCTGGTCGTGCTCATTCTAGAGCCTGTGCCTTGGGCTCTGGTGAAATGCACATCAGTTTGCAGCAAGCAAAGTGGAGTTTTTCAGCAGTTAAAATAATCCCTGGTTATTTTGCACCGGCTGCTGTCAAAGCCAGTGTGTACTCTTCGCCGTTGCGGTGTTCTTTGGCGATTTGCAGCAGAGTTTTTCCTTCACTGCCAACAGCATTAATGTCGCGACCATCTTCAATAAATAATTTAACGAAAGTGGCGAAGTTTTCACCGCGCATGCCGCGGTAGGCTTTTTCTAATAAGTGAAAGTCGGCGTTTACACCGGCGGGGGCGTCGTAGTCGAAGAAGGTTTTAATGCGCGCTTCGTCGAAGGTTTCGCCGAGTACTTTTTCTTTGTCTTTGCGTAGGCTCATTTTAATGTCTCGTAAAAATTGACGCGCAGGTTGTATGGCGCTGCGCGCTTTTTGGCTATTAAGGTTGATGGTTTACTCAGGCTAATTAGCCGTTAAGTTTTTTCACCAATAGTTCGTTCAAGGCTTGTGGATTGGCTTGGCCTTTGGAGGCCTTCATGGCCTGGCCTACAAAGAAACCGAGCATCTTACCGCGCTTGGCTTCGTCGGCGGCGCGGTAGCCCTCCACTTGCGCGCTGTTGGCCGCGAGTATGTCGTCGATGATTTTTTCCAGCGCACCGGTATCGGAAACCTGTTTTAAACCTTTGGTGTCGATAATGGTGTCGGCATCGCCTTCGCCATTGGCCATGGCTTCAAATACTTGTTTGGCGATTTTGCTGGAGAGGGTGCCATCTTTAATGCGCACCACTAAGCCCGCCAATAGTTCGGGGGTAATAGGCGATTTGTCGATGCGCTGCTCAGTGCGATTTAAGTAGGCGCCCAAGTCGGCCATGATCCAGTTGGCGGTGAGTTTTGGTTCGCCGCTGATCTGGGTGCTGGCCTCGAAGAAAATGGCGCTGCGCTTGTCCATGGTGATTTGGCCCGCGTCGTAGTCGCCTAAACCGTATTGCTCAACGAAGCGCGCGCGTTTAGCTTCTGGAAGCTCTGGCATTTGCTTTCGTACTGACTCGATAAATTCGTCGTCGATAATTACCGGCAATAAATCAGGGCAGGGGAAGTAGCGGTAATCGTTGCTGTCTTCTTTGCTGCGCATGGAGCGGGCTTTTTTGGTGTCGCCGTTGTACAGGCGGGTTTCTTGGCGAATGGTGCCGCCGTCCAGCAGTACATCAATTTGGCGTTCAACTTCTAGCTCAATGCACTCTTCCATAAATTTGAATGAGTTTAGGTTTTTGGTTTCGGTGCGCGTGCCGAGTTCTTTTTGGCCGAGTGGCCGCACAGAAATATTCACGTCAAAACGCATTGAGCCCTGGCTCATTTCGCCGTCGCAAATTTCAAGCGAGGTCACAATCGCGTGGAGTTTTTTGGCGAAAGCCACCGCTTCTTCGGCAGTGCGCATGTCCGGTTCGGTTACCACTTCAATCAGCGGTGTGCCGGCGCGGTTTAAATCTATACCGCTCATGCCCGCGAAATCTTCGTGCAATGATTTGCCTGCGTCTTCTTCCAAGTGCGCGTGGTGAATGCGTACGCGTTTGGTGCGACCGCCTTCTAATTCCAAATCCACAAAACCAGCACCCACAATTGGCTCTGCCAACTGCGTCGTTTGATAGCCTTTGGGCAAGTCTGGGTAGAAATAGTTTTTGCGTTCAAACACCGAGCGCTTGCCTATCTCTGCATTCACGGCCAAGCCGAACATGGTGGCGTAGCGAAATGCCTGTTCGTTGGCGACGGGTAAGGTGCCAGGCAGGGCTAAATCAATGGCGCAGGCTTGGGTGTTGGGTTCAGCGCCGAAAGCGGTGCTGGCACCCGAAAATATTTTAGTTTTGGTGGCGAGTTGGACGTGAACTTCCAAGCCAATAACAGTTTCCCATTGCATATTTATTCTCCTATTGGCTTATTCAATGCCGGGGGCAGTTTGTTGGTGGAAGTTGGTGGTCTGTTGGAATTGATGGGCCACATTTAACAATTGGCCTTCGGCAAAAAAGTTGCCAATCAATTGCATGCCGACGGGTTTGCCATCCACTAAACCGCAGGGAATAGACAGACCGGGCAGGCCTGCGAGGTTGGTCGCCAGCGTGTAAATATCTTCTAAGTACATAGCGACTGGGTCCTGCGATTTCTCGCCGAATTTCCACGCACTTGAAGGCGCCGTCGGGCCGAGAATGACATCCACTGACGCAAATGCATCCACAAAATCCTGCTTGATAAGGCGACGCACCTGCTGCGCTTTGTTGTAGTAGGCATCGTAGTAACCGGCAGAAAGTGCGTAGGCACCGACCAAAATACGGCGCTTCACTTCATCGCCAAAACCTTCGGCGCGCGAGCGGGTATAAAGGTCATTTAAGTCTTTAGGATTTTCACAGCGATGACCGTAACGCACACCGTCAAAGCGCGACAAATTGGCAGAGGCTTCGGCGGGGGCGATTACATAGTAAGCCGGAACCGACAAGTTGGTGTGCGGCAGGCTGATGCTGTGAATACTTGCGCCAAGGCTTTCGTAGACTTTAATGGCGGCCTCTATGTGCGCGGCAATTTCAGGGCTTAAGCCTTCGCCAAAATATTCTTTGGGTACGCCAATTTTTAAGCCTTTGAGCGAGTTATTGAGACTGGCGGTGTAGTCGGGCACTTCGCGCTCAATACAGGTTGAATCTTTGGCATCGTAGCTGGCCATGGTGTTGAGCAGTAGTGCAGCGTCCTCGGCGTTGCGGGCAATAACGCCTGCTTGATCGAGGCTGGAGGCGTAGGCGATCATGCCCCAGCGCGACACCCGCCCATAGGTGGGTTTAATGCCGGTAAGGCCACAAAAAGCAGAGGGTTGGCGAATCGAGCCGCCGGTGTCAGAGGCGGTAGACGCCGGTGCTAAATGTGCCGCAACCGCCGCTGCGGAGCCGCCCGATGAGCCGCCGGGCACTGAGTCGAGCGCCCAAGGGTTTTTGGTTGGGCCGTAATAGCTGGTTTCGTTGGATGAGCCCATGGCGAACTCGTCCATGTTGGTTTTGCCCAACATAACGGCGCCTGCGGCTAAATAGTTTTCAACGATAGTGGCGTTGTAGGGCGCGATAAATTTATCGAGCATTTTTGACGCGCAGGAGGTGCGTACGCCGCTGGTGCAAAAAATATCTTTGTGGGCAATAGGTACACCGCAAAGTGCGGGTGCATTACCGGCCGCTAGGCGCGCGTCGGCGGCAGCAGCTTGTGCAAGGGCGATCTCTGGGGTGACGGTGATATAACTGTTGTAAGTGCCATCCAAACGCTGGATGCGGTCGAGGTAGTGCTGGGTCACGTCGGCGCTGGAAAAGTCCTTGCTGCGCAGACCTTTGACGAGCTCGGCAATGGTTAACTGATGCATTCAAAAATTCCTAACAGGGGCGAGCTGGTATGTCGCGGATAAATAAAAGTAGGCCTAGATGCTTATTCAATCACTTGCGGCACTAGGTAGAGGCCGTCTTGGGTGGCGGGCGCCACGGCTTGAAAGGCTTCGCGCTGGTTGGTCTCAGTGATCACATCGGCGCGCAGGCGCTGTACGGCATCGAGCGGGTGCGCCATGGGCGTAACACCCTCGGTGTTTACCGCTTGCAGTTGATCAACGAGGGCCAAAACCTCAGAGATACTCTTGGCGGTGGCCTCGGCCGCTTCATCGCTAATGGCGATGCGCGCCAGAGTGGCGAGTTTTGCAATATCGGAACGATCTACAGCCATGCTTTAAGCTCCAAAAAAATACCGCCGAGGCGCCTAGGGCAAAATCCGGCGAAAACAGTGAAATCGACAAAAAAGGGCGCTCAAGGTACCACATTTGTGCCTTGCTCTAAATCCCCTGCTGTTGATAGAGTGCCCGCGCTTTGGACTTTTCGCGCAATAACGCGCGCGCGTAACTTGGTTTTTAATGCGAACTTTTTTGAATTTTAATCATCGGAATACTACTGCTCTTGTTAAGAGCAGAAAAAAGTCGGCGATTTGCTGGTTTCTTGAGCGGTAAATTCATCGAACAGCGTAAATTAGCCCAGATAAAAAGCGAAATTTCACTTATACTGCGCGCTTCAAAAAAATTTTCAGGGATCTATGCCTTGTGTTTCGCCAAGGTCATTCAAGGAGTGATTAATTTGCCTGCCGGACTTTCGCGTCGCGGCATATAAAAAGGCACAAATTTACTCGGTGCCACCTGGGCACACAAATTCATCAAAAACCCAATTCTTATTAAGGCGCAGTCTTGTCATGTTAAAACTTTTACGTGGAGCCTTCTCCAACGACCTTTCGATTGACCTTGGCACTGCCAACACCCTGATTTATGTACGCGGGCGCGGCATTGTATTGAACGAGCCATCGGTAGTGGCGATTCGTCATCACAACGGCACCAAAATTGTGGAAGCAGTGGGTGTGGAGGCTAAGCGTATGCTGGGCCGTACACCGGGCAACATCACCGCCATTCGCCCCTTGAAAGATGGCGTTATCGCCGACTTCCAAGTGACCGAAAAAATGCTCCAACACTTTATTCGCAAAGTACATGAAAACTCTTGGTTCAGCCCTTCTCCCCGCGTTCTTATCAGCGTTCCCTGTCTCTCCACTGAAGTTGAAAAGCGTGCAATTCGCGAATCGGCACTGGGTGCTGGCGCGCGCGAAGTGCGTTTGATTGAAGAGCCTATGGCAGCGGCAATTGGCGCTGGCTTAAAGGTCGCCGAAGCCAATGGCTCCATGGTGGTGGATATCGGCGGCGGCACCACTGAGATTGCTGTTATCTCCTTGAACGGCGTGGTTTACTCAGATTCAGTGCGCATTGGCGGCGACCGTTTTGATGAGGCGATTGTGAACTATGTGCGCCGCAACTACGGCAGCGTAATTGGCGATGCTACCGCAGAGCGTATCAAGCAAGAAATTGGCTGCGCCTTTGCCGGCAGTGAAATTCGCGAAATCGACGTGCGCGGCCGCAACCTTGCCGAAGGTGTACCGCGCAGCTTTACCCTGAGCAGCGATGAGATTCTCGAAGCCCTGCAAGACCCGCTCGCGGGCATAGTGCAAGCGGTGAAAAGTGCGCTGGAGCAATCGCCCCCAGAATTGGCTTCAGACATCGCCGAAAATGGTGTGGTATTGACCGGCGGCGGCGCCCTGCTGCGCGATATCGACCGTTTGCTCTCCAATGAAACCGGCTTGCCTTTTATTGTGGCGGAAGATCCATTGACCTGTGTGGCCCGCGGCGGCGGCATGGCGATGGAACTCAATGACAAGCGCAATATAGACCTGCTGTCGTCTTGATAGCTCTCGAGGCGATGCAACTGCATCGCCTTTTTTGTCAGGGGAGATAGCACCATTAAACCGCTTTTTGCTCGAGGCTCATCCGCGACTAGCCGCGCTTTTCTGCTCATCTTTTTAATGATGGCGCTGGTCGTCTTTGGCCTTTATACCAATCGCCTCGATTTTCTTCGTCAAAAACTGTCGGTGCTTGCCACCCCCTTCTACCAATTGACTGATGTCCCGCGCCGTCTCAATGATTGGCGTAAGGATACCTTTGTCTCGCGCACTGATTTGCGTGCGGAGAATGACACCCTCAAAACGGAGCTCTTAGTGCATCAGCGCAAGTTGCAGCAAATGGCCTCACTCGCGGCAGAAAACGTGCGTTTACGCCAGCTGCTCAACGCCAGCCAAATGCTGCAAGACACGGTATTGATCGTTGAGTTGATTGGGGTTTCGCCCAATCCCCTCAGTCATAAGGTGATCATTAATCGCGGTGCCAGCTCTGGAGTGTTTAAAGGCCAGCCAGTGTTGGATGCCTTTGGGTTGATGGGGCAGGTTACAGAAGTGAGTGAAGATTCTAGTACGGTGCTGCTTATTTCCGATTCCACCCATGCCATTCCTGTACAGGTCAATCGCAACGGTGTGCGCGCTATTGCCGAGGGTACGGGCGATCTCAATAGTTTGAGCTTACGCCATGTATCAACCAATACCGATATTCGCGAGGGCGATTTGTTAGTGAGTTCTGGTTTGGGCGATAGATTTCCCGTTGGCTATCCTGTCGCAGAAGTGACGCAGGTGATGCGCGACCCAGGCAAGGCATTTCTTACGGTTATTGCTAAGCCGATGGCGCGTTTGGATCGCAGCCGTCATTTGCTCTTAGTATTTGAAAATCGCGAACAAAATTCTGTGCCTGGTGCGCTGCTTAATCATTTGGAGTCGTCAGCTGCCAGTTCCTCGGCTGCGGGGCGCTAATGTTCAGTCACGGCTCTTGGAATCTCTATTTCACCATAGCACTCAGTTTCACTGTGGCGCTCATACTTTCTGTTTTTCCTCTGCCAATGGCAATGCGTTGGTGGCGCCCTGAGTTTGTGCTCTTGGTTGCCATTTATTGGATTTTTTTCATGCCGCAAAGCCTGAGCTTAGTGATGCTCTGTGTTCTTGGGTTGTTTCAAGATCTGCTCGAAGGTGTGCCTTTTGGGCAACACAGTTTGGCACTGGTGATAGTGGCTTATATCTGTATTCTCTCCTACCAGCGGGTGAGTAATTTTTCGCTGTTTAAGCAAGCGGGTTGGGTTTTTATTTTGATCGGGATTGCGCAGCTTACCGATAACTGGGTACAGGGTATGGCGGGGCGGCAGCTCTATGGTGCGCAATTTTTGTATGCCGCCATAACTAGTGCGCTTTTGTGGCCGCTGTGTAGTTGGTGGCTCAATCTGCTAACGCGCCGTCATCGCTTACACTAAACCTACTCATACTGGTATTTATAGGCCGGTTGTATCCATAACAGCTTTATGACGAGGAGCGGCCCTGTGTTAGAGAATTCTGTATCAGTAGATCTTTATCTCGCCTCCCAATCGCCGCGCCGCCGCGAGCTCTTAGGGCAAATTGGTGTGCGTCATGGGGTTATTTCTGCCTCTATAGAAGAGGCACCAGCGCAAGGTGAAAGCGCTGTCGATTATGTGCAGCGCTTAGCGCGGGAAAAAGCCGCCGCAGGTTATGCTGCTTTAATTGCTCAACAATTACCGCTCGCTCCCGTATTGGGCGCCGATACACTCGGCTTGCTCGATGGAGAAATTCTGGAAAAGCCGCGCGATCAAGCCCATGCCGCTGCCATGTTGCGGCAACTTTCTGGGCGTACCCACGAGGTGATTACGGCGGTTGCACTGCACAGTGGCGCACGCCAGGCTTTTGCTATATCGACAACTCAAGTCACCTTTCGCATCTTGGCCGACGTTGAAATTGCAGCTTACTGGCATACCGGCGAACCCCAAGACAAAGCGGGCGGCTATGCGATTCAAGGCTTAGGGGCAGTATTTGTCCAAGAAATTCGCGGCAGCTATTCCGGTGTGGTCGGCCTGCCGATTGAAACCACCTGCGCGCTCTTGCGCGACTTTGGTGTTAACTGGTGGCAAGCCCTATGAGTGAAGAAATACTGATTAATGTCTCGCCCGTTGAAACGCGCATAGCGCTGGTGGAAAACGGTGTGGCGCAAGAGTTTTATATAGAGCGCAGCCACGGTGAAAGCTATGTGGGCAATATTTATAAAGGCAAGGTGGTGCGCGTGCTGCCGGGTATGCAAGCCGCTTTTGTAGATATAGGGCTTGAGCGTACGGGCTTTATTCACGCCGCTGATATGACGCCCGAGCCGCCCGAGGGCGAATTGCGTCGCGCTGAAGCACCAGATATTCGCACCTTGGTGCGCGAGGGGCAGACGCTGCTGGTGCAGATTGCCAAAGATCCTATTAGTACCAAGGGTGCGCGCCTCACCACTCATCTCACGTTATCATCGCGCTATCTGGTGTATATGCCCAATAGCACCCATATTGGCGTCTCTACTCGTATTGATGATGATGCCGAGCGCGAGCGCTTGCGCGATGCCCTTGAGCAAGCCGTTGCGGAGCAAGACATTCAAGGTGGCTTTATAGTTCGCACTGTCGCCGAAGGCGCAGATGCCGCGGCGATAATTGCGGATATTCCCTTTTTGCGCCAGCTTTGGGCTGATTTAAGTGCAAAGTTACCGAGTTTAGGAGTGCCTGCGGAACTTCATCGCGATATGCCGCTCTATCTGCGCGCGCTGCGCGATATGGCGCGCGCACCTATCGATCGCATTCGCGTCGACTCGCGCCTGACATGGCAACAAATGCAGGCATTTGCGCGCAAGTATTCCCCTCAGTTAACGGATTTGATTGAACTCTACAGCGGCGAGCGTCCACTGCTCGAGTTGTACGGCGTGGAAGAAGAAATTCACCGCGCGCTGGATACGCGGGTTGCACTCAAGTCCAATGGTTATTTGATCATTGAACAGACTGAGGCCATGACCACGGTGGATGTGAACACCGGCGCTTTTGTCGGTCATCGCAATCTTGAAGAAACTATCTTCAAGACTAATATGGAAGCGGCGACAGCTATAGCGCGCCAGTTGCGGTTGCGTAACCTCGGCGGCATTATTATTCTCGACTTCATTGACATGAAGGACCCTGAGCATCAGCGCCAAGTACTGCGCACCTTAGAAAAATGTTTGGAAAAGGATCACGCCAAAACGCGCATCACCGGTGTATCGGAGTTGGGCTTAGTGGAGATGGCGCGCAAGCGCACCCGCGAATCCCTCGGGCAGATGATGTGTGAGCCCTGCCCGATATGCTTAGGGCGCGGGCAAGTAAAGTCGGCGGAGACCGTTTGTTACGAAATTTTCCGCGAGGTGCTGCGTATGGCGCGCACCTATGACAATCAAAAGTTTTTGGTCTTAGCATCGCCTTTAGTCGTAGATCGCCTCTTGGATGAAGAGGCCGCCTATGTGGCCGATTTGGAAGCGTTCATAGAGCGCACGGTAGAATTCAGGGTTGAAACGCTCTTTCATCAAGAGCAATACGATATTGTGTTGGTTTAGTTAGTTAACTCTGGAATTTAACATCTTCAATGACGCGCGCGCTTCGCAAAATAGTTAAGTGGTTCTACTTGCTGCTGGCCATTGCCCTGATTTTATTGGCGGTGATGGTGCAGTCTGGGCGCAGCTTTTCCCATTTGGTAGACGATTACAATCAACCGATTGCCGCCTACCTATCGCGCAGTTTTAATGCCCAGGTGGAAATCGGTGATATTAAGGCTGCTTGGGATGGGCTTAAGCCTAGCTTGGATATTCGCGACCTCAGTATCTCCAACCAAGAGCAGCAGCCCATAGCCGCTTTTAAACAGGCGCGCCTGCGCTTGGATATTCTTGAATCCCTCGTCAATCGTCGCCTTGTCTGGAGCCATCTGGGCATTCGCCAAATGTCGTTAGAGTTTGTGCAGACACCGGAAGGCCTTTGGCAGCTGGCAGGCCTGCCCAAAGATCGCAGCGCACCCGCTGATACTAAAGTGCAGCTAGATGAATTACTGGATATGCTCTTGCTCTCGCAGCGCATTGAAATGAAGGAAAGTCATTTTCGCCTGAAGTTTGCCACAGGTGAGCAGCTCGATCTGGATGCACCCTCGGTGCTGCTGGAGAATCGCAATGATTTCCACCGCCTCTCGCTGCAAGTGGATGTAGGTAATCAGCCGCGCAGTGTTTACTTGGTGATGGAAAGCCAAGGCGACCCGCGTGTAGCAGGCGAGTTTCACAGCGCCGGCTATTTACAGCTCAATCAATTTCCCACCAGCGAACCTATAGCCGCGGCCAGTGCTTTTTTACTTGGCGGCACGCATAAGGTTGGGCTAAAAAGCCAAGGGATAGTAGATGCAAATATCTGGTTCGAAAGCCGCACGCAAGACGATGGTTTTGATCTCTCTGGCCGTATTGGATTACAGCGCTTGGCACTGCCTATGGCGAAGCGCCAAGTGGCCTTGGATGGTTTTGAAACGGAGCTAACAGGATATTGGCTGCGCTCGGGTTCTTGGCGTTTGGCCATGCAAAACACCCAAGCCAGCCTGCGTGAGCAGCAGATTAGTGGTATTAATTTGGCCGTGGGTTCTGCTGGTTTTAAACAGCCACTAGAGATGAGCATGGCGGAACTAGATGTTGGGCGCTTGCTGCATCTATTGGATGGCGCAGGGACGCTCGGCAATGACAAGTTGCAAGAAATTCTGCTTACGCTCAATCCGCGTGGAAAACTCAAAAATCTGCACCTTCACCTGCCTTTGACTGCACCTAAAGAATGGCAGCTGCGAGCCAATGGTGTGCAATTGGAAGTGGATGCGTGGCGCGGTGTACCCGCACTTACTGGGGTAGATGGCTATATTGAAGCGGGCCAAAAAGGCGGCTTTTTCAATATTGATAGCCAGCATAACTTCAGTATGCACTTCTCTCCAACTTACGCCGCGCCCATGGCGTTTGAACGCGCGCGCGGGCAGGTGGCGTGGGAACTCTTGCCGGAGTTAAATCAAGTTTATGTAAACAGCGGTGCGCTGGAATTTACGCAAGGAGCAGAGCAGTTAAAGGGCTATATGTGGTTGGCGATACCCTGGCAACGCAACTCGGGCGATATAGACCTTTATTTGGATGTGGGTGCGCGTCAGCTCAGTGCAAGCCTCTATCAAAAATACACCCCAGCACTCATTGCCGATTCATTGAGTACCTGGTTGGCGCGCAGCATCGGCACGGAGAACTCTGGCATGGCCAGCAGTGCGGGTCTGGTATTTCGCGGTACGCTCAACACTAAAAATCATGCCATGCGCAGCCATCAACTTTATTTGGATATTAAAAATGCAGCGCTGGATTATCAGGCTGACTGGCCACCGTTAAGCAACATCAGCGGGCGATTGTTGCTTGATGATAATCAGGTATTTAGTTCTATAGATACCGCGCAAATTTACACTAGCCAAGTATCTAAAGCACAATTGAGTGTATTGCCATCGTCTAAAGGATCGCTGCTCAAACTTAAAGGACGTGTGGCAGGGCCTGCAGCCGATGGTTTGAAAGTATTGCAAGAGGGCGCGCTGCAGCGAATTCTAAACGATGCCATGAGCAGTTGGCGTATTACCGGCGTCATGGATGCAACACTTGACCTAGCCGTTCCCCTTGGTGGCGCCAAGGCGAATCTGGGTTTTCAGCGCGTCGCTATAGATCTCACGGCAGAACAGTTTGCCATGGGCAATATTGATCTGAGCTTGCACGATCTCAGTGGTCATTTGACCTACAACAGTGACAATGGTTTAGCGAGTGAACAGCTCACGGCTAATTTATTTGATCAGCCGATAAGTGCAACGATTAAGAGTGAAAAAACGCCGGCGGAAAACTACGCATCACACACACTCATTGATGTTGAAGGTGCGGCTGACATAGCGCCTTTGGCCGCTTGGAGCAAACGCCCAGAGCTGCTTTTTATGCAGGGGCTTATGCCCTACAAAGCGCAGATAGCGCTACGGCACGGCTTCAAAAGTAAGGCGATCACTGCGCCGATAGAACCGCAATTAGCTCAAGAACCTTCGCAATCCGGCGCCGCTGACGCAGGGTCAGGCTCTAGCGAATCCGCTACCAGCCTGGTATCAGCTAAGGATTTTGCTGGTGCCGCAGCGGTTAGTGTGCGCGTTGTGACGACGCTAAAAAATGTGGCCGTAGATTTACCCGCTCCCTATGGCAAAACGGCCAAGGGCAAGCGTCGGCTGGCACTGACGCTGGCGCTACAAGAGCAAGAGGCGCAAGTAGAGCTGAGCTACGGTAAACAGGCGAACAGTATTTTGCGTTTGCAGCGCAGTGCCGGCGGCTTTGGTGAAAAGTCGTTGCTGGGGGTGAATATAGCGCTAGCTACCAAAGCGCAGTTAGCGGATGAGCCCAGTTTTTTAATCAGCGGCAAACTCGCTGAATTCGATCTAGCCATTTGGCAAGAAGTATTAGCGCGCTATCAAGGCTTTGGACAAACCTTCAGTCAGGCACAGCCAACAGAACTCGTCGAATCGCCCGAGGATGCCAACTTAGTGGCAGGCCTCCCGCTCAAAATAGATCTAAACCTTGCGCGCTACGATGTGGGCGCGTTGCGCTTGGTTGACCTCGGTGTTAAGGCACAGCGCAATGCCAGCGCTTGGCATTTGCAGTTGGAAAATCAGCAATTGGCCGGCAGCCTAGAGGTGCCCTACAACTCTTTTAGCCCACTGCAGCTTAAGTTGCAGCGCCTAGCCCTAAGCAGCGCCAGCCTATTAGCACCTGCAGTAAGTTCAACGTCTGATCCAGTGGAAAATAATGCCCCGAGCTTGACGGAGGAAGTAACACCGATTCAGCAGTTGGAATTGATTGACCCGCGCAAATTACCTCTAGCAAATATCGACATAGCCTCACTCAGTCTCGATGGCGACAACTTTGGCAGCTGGTCTGTGCAACTGCGTCCCAATAAAAAAGGTGTGGTCTTTGACAATATTCGCGGCAGTATTCGCGGCGTGCGCATCAGTGGTATTGAGGATGATTTGGATGGAGCGCGGCTCATTTGGCAGCATACAGATCAAGGTGTAAAAAGCCGCTTTATTGGCAGCTTGAGCGCCAGTGACATGGGTGCCGTACTGCGCCAGTGGGACAAGCCCGACACGATTGAAAGCCATGCTGCACGCTTCAAAACCGATCTATATTGGCTCGGCAGCCCGCAGGATTTTTCCTTAGTCAATCTCAATGGCGATATGACCCTCTGGTTGGAAAAGGGCCGCTTTAAGCGCGACGCTACCGCAGGTGATGGCGTTTTGCGGCTCATGTCGATTTTGAACTTCGACTCCTTAGCGCGGCGTATGCGTTTGGACTTTTCCGATCTATATCAAAGTGGCCTCGCCTACGACGAAATCAACGGCAAGGTAGAATTCAATCAAGGCGTTATGGTGTTTGCTGAACCCTTAGTCGTGCGCACGCCCTCGAGTGGTATGCAAATGGCGGGCACCATTGACCTGCGCCGCGAAACCATCGATACACGCTTGGTCGCAACCTTGCCCGTTGCAGGTAATCTAACCTTCTTCACCGCCCTAGCGACAGGCTTACCGGCAGCAGCAGGTATTTACCTCGTCAGTAAACTCTTCAAAAAACAAGTGGATCAAGCCACCAGTCTCACCTATGCCATTTCGGGGAGCTGGGATAACCCCACCATGCGCTTCGACCGACTCTTCGAAAGTGAAAAAAGCCTGCGCGACAGCGTGAATAAAACAGAAGAGGAAAAAGCCAAAGAAGAAGCAAAAAAACAGGCGCGCAAATTAAAGCGCTCCAACAATAAAACAGGGCGAACTAAACCCACTGCTAAACAAACCGAGTCAACAGAAACAACCGAACCAATGATAGAATAAAAAAATTATTAAGCCCCCATTTTCTTGTAGCCAATCATGATTGCTGCAATCCCTAAAACCATCGCGCGATGGTTTTATTGTTTTTCCGCTACCGTATTAAAAAGGCACTACCGCTGCCGCATTCCCCAACAGGCTAACGCCCCCAAACTCCGGCAAAACGGTCGCCGCGACTGTTATTTTTGGATGATTTTAAAAATAGCGATTTTCTCTAGTGAATTCAGCGGGTTGCAAGCTTTCCCTAAAAAGGGATATGAGTCGCGGCGACCGTTTTGGCTTTTGGGGTATTGCGAAGGTCCCTTAAAGTAGGATTCTCTTCTATGTTAAAACCAACACCAATAACTGCAATTCCCTCATCGGCAATATAAGGTAACGATTTCACCCCTTCCAACCTCTTAATGACCTCCCATCGTAAGTCTTCGTATTCTTCCTTCGTTAAAACCTTATTCGCCGACAACATAAAAATTCCTTTAATTAAGTTACAAACTAAAATTACACACTTTTAATTTATCCAATGTATAGATAGTAATGACATTTTCAAAAGTAGGTCCCTCCCAGGCCTCTCTATAAATGCTGCCCTGTATAATCATCAAATTGCTGTAACCTGAGCCACTTAAAAAATCATAACCAAGAGTTTTATACATTTTAGGATTCTCCAATGAAACAGTGGAGTCATCGACATAATATTCTTTACCAGTTTTACAGTGCGCAAAACTTTCAGCCCCCCTAAAAATCCATGTATGCTTATATATTACTTCTACCTTACCGTCGCCGTTCAAATCAGCATTGAACCTATACAGCTTATCGTCCCCCGTATCAATATTGCGTTTCACAAGGTTCGCTTTAATCACATAATCTCTCGAAGCTAGTTTTTTCTTCGCTGCAAAGGCTAATGTGAGTCTCTCCTCCATTATATGTATGGCGTTTTCTTTATCGGTTATTTCCTCCCACTCAGGATATTTAACATCTAAATAATTTGACAATATTATTCTCTCACAAGCAGGGTATCCCATGTACTTTGCGGCATTTAGCATTGATACATAGCTCTGGCATAATTGATTCTCACCTCCATACGTTAATTTGAAACTTAATGGAAGCTTCTGGTTTTCAATTCGCGACTTATCTGGCAACCTAAAATCTTTAGACGACTCTGTAATTAACTCAACTGAAACATCTTTCTGCAAGCTTGCAGTTGAAATAACAACCTCGGAAGTTAACGCTAAATCAGCACAACCAGCGCCAGGAACAACAAACAATATCCCACAAATAGCTATACTTTTTACTGAAATAAAATAGAACGATTTACTGAAGGGTTTCATTCTCAATCACCTTGGTGAAAATAGTTTAAAATCAACAGAAAATTGCAACCGCAAGAATTTCGAATCATCAGAATTCACCTAAACTTAAAATATTATTTATAGTACCAGCAGGTATTTAATGATTCATATATCCAAAAATGGAAAGCCGCGATCTTTTAGGCTAAATAGAATTAGCTAATTTCAACAGAATGAACATAACCAGTCTAGAAATTTTTTGTTCAAACATAAATCAATAAGCGGCAAAATGAGGACACCCACCAATTAAAAAGTGCACAACCACTTGACCTCAAATAGCTCTCTAAAAAGCCATGTCTTTTCCATATTTAGTGATTTTTTGATCGAAGGCACAATGAATAAATCGAGTTGATAATTTTGGCGTAATCTCACCAGGCCGCAGGCGAGTTTTAATACCTAAAATCTAGGTTAGGTGGTAAGTGAAGGAATATGGTTAAGCCGAGTAAAGCAATCGGCAGGCGCTGGCTCCTTTGAGCCAGCGTTGATTGAGTTTTTCGCAGAGCTGTTCAAGCTTAGCAATCGGGCCTATGGCGCGGTGAAAGTCTTTACCCATATGATTGCAGTTGTGCAGCCAGCGTTCAGGGCATATGCCAAGGCGTGTGAGAATGGGTGGCAGTGCATGGTGAATGGCGCCGCGTTTATCGCTGCGTAATATGCGCCCCGTCCAATCGACGAGTTCGAGATAGTCGGTAAAGTGAAAAGGAATGTGGATGGAGGAATTATTTTGATGTTCATCACCCGTAAAGGCGAGCAACGGTGCCCGGGAAATTGATGGCTTGATGGTGGCTTGAGATAAGGGTTCAGTCGTGTCCTTGGTGGGAACTATGCTAGGAGCAATACCCAATCGCTCTTGAATGCTGGTGTAATCAGAATTTTCAGGTGTGTTCGCCATGGCGGCGCGAATAGGGTTTAAATCCACGTAGGCCATACAACTTAAGACTGCGGCATCGTCCAATAACGCTTGAGATTTGAAGCGCCCTTCCCAAAATCGCCCCGTGCACTTGTCCTCAGCATTAGCCATGCGCGCGACAGGTTCGTTTAAGCAGCGCATAAACCAGCTGATGTCACTTAAGCGCTGCCGCCAACAATGAATAATCTCCTCAACAACATCGAGTTCAGCCTTAGAAAGTTGCGGCTGTAGTTGGTAGCGCTCAATTAATACGGGGGCTTTATAAAGCTGAGTCCAGCGAGTAATAATTTCACGGTTAGACCATTGGGCAGAAAGTTCGGAATGAATACGCAGCACTAGATGATAGTGGTTAGACATAACGGCATAGGCGGCGACATCTATCGCAAAAATGCTGGCAAGCTCTTTAATCCGTGTAACAATCCAGCCACGCCTGTGCTCAAAATTAAACTGGCCCTCGCTCCCGCACAAAAATGCTCGTCGCACACAACGACTCACGCAGTGATAGTAAGGGGTTGCCTCCAAGGCTATAAGCTCGCGTCGTGGACGAGTCATAATTATCTTCCTGATTTAGGGGGGCTGTATTAACGTACAGTAATCATGTATCCCTGAAACGCAGTTGTCAAGCATGAAGAGTTAAGGTGCTGTGTGTTAAATAGTGGGTGTTCTCAATCTTTCCGCTGCATCCTCTAGTACATAGGGTGTTTCATTTAAAATTTTAATGGTGCCCGTCGGTAAAACAACACCATATTCGCTTAATAGTCCTCTCAATTGATTGATTATCGCAGTTCGCTGCTTTACCAATCGTTCACGAATTCTATCTAAAGATTGAATATCTTGTTGCTCAATGCTCTTGGTGGGTACAAAGCGCGCAGTTGGCCTCAACGAAGCCTCTGCAATAGCTATAGCATCATTGTGATCATTTTTATTATCTACCACAAAAGGCTTAACTTGAAAGGGTGGAATTAATTTGACTGTGAATCCCATCTCCTCCAAAGCCCTCGCCCAGTAATTGGAAGAATAACAAGCCTCCATAACAACCATATCAGCTTCAATATTTGAAAAGTTATTGAGCACGTTCTCACGTTTCACTTTCTTGTTGAATATGATTTTTTGGTGGCTATCCATACCACATAACTGAAAAACATTTTTTGCCAAATCAATACTAATTACTTTAAAATTCATGGTGGACGCTCCTCATTAAATAGCTCTAGAAAGCCTATTTTGGCGCAATTGACGCCGGTTGGGGAGCGTCCATCTCAGCACCCACCAATTAAAATGTACCAAAGAATCAAAATGAGGATCACTAATTGGAGTATTCTTCGCCAGAGTGAAAATCTACTAAGCATCGTCAGTTTCAGTATCAAACCAAATTCCATAGTTATCGCCTTGCCAAGCGAGAAACGTTAGGAAATAGGCAGTTAAGAGCATGAATAGCCCGCCGACTAAGGCGCCTTCATTGATGATTCCCATGCAGCAAAATAGAAAGCCGCTGGTGTGTGTAAGTGCTATGCCTCTGGTCGTCGCTTTTCTGGAGGGGCGAAAACTACAGTAGTTAAAAAAGAACCACCACTTGATCCAAACGGGTTGGTTTTTCCAATTGTCTGAGCTTTTGTCGATCATAAGTTTCTCCTGGTTCAGTGTTGAAATATCCACTTCAAGCACAGCGGCAATGCATTTAAGTGATTCCAGGCTGGCGTTGCTACCGCTTTCAATACGCTGAATGGTTCTGACATTCAGGCCAGACATTTGCGCTAATTGTTCTTGAGAGATGTGGCGGCTGATGCGCAGTTCCTTGAGAATCATTTATGTGCTCCGATCTGTGTGAACCCTGAGTATTGGTTGACTCTAGCAAAGTCGGTTAGGATTTTTACCCGACTTTCGCCCGACATTAGGTTATTGGTGGCGCAATTAAGAGGTTTGTCGTTCAAAAGCTGGTTTTAAGATTCTCTCGCCATAAAAAATGCCCCTGTAAACATGGCTTACAGGGGCATTTTTTATGGGATTTTCGCGGTAGCTTAATCCTGCAGTTCTAACTGTTCGCGGATAAAGGTGAAGAGTCAATGCTCAGATCGCGATAGCGCTCTACTTGGTGGTAAATAATGGCGCCCCTCAAGGACGCTAGTAATTAGTGAGTGTTCTCAATATTTACTGTCTCATCCCATGGGGCAGGACGATTGGGTGTCTAAAATGGATCAAAGTGACGTTTCAATATTTTACTTGGAGCGTTTTGTTATGAATAAAATTATATCTTTTCTGTGTGTGGCTGGTCTTATTTGGGGGGTGGCCGCTTGTAAATATGATAAATCGAGTGATGAGCCATTGCCGACGGCACCGCTATATCAGGTAGCAAAAGCTGCTCAGGGAGCGGTAAAGGATGGGCTGGTTGGCGTTGTTTTCGCTGAAGTGGATACTCAGAAAATCAGCGGGGCTGCGGCGGGACTTAAGCGCTTGAGTCCGGAGGCTGCGTTCCTAGAGGTAGATAGTTATATGGGGCTCGGCTCCAATGGCAAGTCGCTAACTGCAATGCTTGCAGCTTCTATGGTGGAAGACGGCTTACTGGGCTGGGATAGCACGCTAGCCGATTTACTGCCCGAATTGGCAGATGTAATTCCCGCCATAAACCGGACTATTAAGTTTGAAGAGTTGTTGAATCATCGCAGTGGTTTGTTGCCGCTTTTAAATGCGGATGAAGCCGCCACATTTGATTGGACTGCACTACCCGATAGTTCTCAGGCGCGACGTTTGCTCGCCGCACAATGGATTTTGTCACAAGAGCCCGCGACCGACCGAGGAGAATTACTTTATTCAAATGCTGGCTATATTGTGGCTGGCGTTATTATGGAGCGGATTGGCGGCGAAGACTTTAATAGGCTGCTGAAAGATAGAATTTTGGACCCACTGGGGTTGAGGGTAGGTACTGCAGCGCCTGCGGCGCAGGACTCGACCCAGCCTTTTGGGCATATGGGAAATAGCAAAGAAGGTATTGAGGTGCTTGATCCTGCTGATCCAATTGATGAGTTAATCAATGAGCTATTTGTGGCTACAGGCACCTTATCAATGAATCAAGAAAGTTATGGTCGGTATCTACAGTGGCACCTAAAAGCGTTTAAGGGTGAATCTACTCCGATTCCTTTTAGCTACATTGACCGGCTCAAAAGTCTTGAAGAGAAAGATTATGCGTTGGGCTGGTATCGCGGTGTTATTAACAACGAGGACGTGTTATTTCACAGTGGTTCAACTAGTGGCTTTGAGTCTTTGGTCGTTGTGGAGCTTAGCGGTTCACGCGCCGTGTTCGCAGTCACAAACACTGCATCAGACTCATGGACAATGGATGTGTTGAATAAATGGGTGTTGCGATTTTACTAATTAACCTTTGCGAAACTGACTTGGTGTACAACCACTAACTCGTTTAAAAGCCGCGTTGAACGCGGCTTTCGAGTTGAATCCGCACTGTAGTGCAATATCCAAAATGGTTTGTGTTGCATGGGCTGGATCTTTTAAGCAGCGCTGTACTTCTTGAATGCGCTGACGGTTAATGAAGTCATAAAAGCTTTCATTTAATTCCTCATTCAGTAATTGCGAAAGTTCGTGTGAGCTGGCACCGACGGATGTTGCCAAGGTCGCTAAATTCAGCGCAGGATCTAGAAAGGGTAAATCTCGCTGTATTATTTCTGCAAGCGACTTCTGTAAGGTTGCATTTCGCTCGCGGCTAAGAAATGCGCGTTGGTATTTCGTATTGCGAGTCGTGCTTTGCGCTTCGCAAGCCTTGCCGATTAAGGGAATTTGCTCCGGTAATATGGCATTACGATACATTAACGCGCTGTAGCCCAGAAAATAGATGCCAAAAGGAAATGCAAAATCCAAGTAAGTTTGAGATGGCAGCTTTGCCGCGAATAGATTTGTTAGTAGCCATATGATCCACATTGCTGCAAAAATCCACAGTATGCGGCGTAGCCAGTTCAGCTCAATACCTTCAGTCGATGAAAAAAAGTTGCGCGTGCAAGTTTGATAGTTGAGCCAAGTGCGCAAGCACAAAACTAAATAGATGGCGACATGACACTGAACCGCGAGTAATGCCATGTCAAATTGTGGAGGCTCGTCGGCATCCTCGACGAATATGGTTTGCCATAGTTCATTGGAAATCAATACCGCGAGTAGCAAACCAATTAACATTAGGATGAGTGCCGGTGTTAAATGTAGAGCCTGAATGATCAAGCGACTTTTGAAATGTAAGGACTGTTGAAAATAAAATAGTAGGAGTGGGCCTATAACCAGATCCCAAGGCAGCAATAGCATGCTGAGTTGTGGCCATGTTTGAAAAAGCCTTGTTGTTAGCAAGCTTTCTGTCGCTAAAGAGATGGCTATAGCCAGCAGCAATAGAATCAGGATCTGATTCGTCCTTTGTGTGCGCCCGAAGCGTATTAGCATAAATATGAGAAACGCACATTGTGTGGCAGCAATTATATTTAAAAACACCATGATCAGTTCTTCGAAAATAGACGTGGAAATTACGTAAAAACATACTTGACTGGCCACCGGTTAACACATTTGTGGCAGTGTGTAGTAGTGGAGAGAAGCATTCGCGGAGAAGCTCACCTGATAGCGTGATGACTTGTGCGCGATAGGCGACATTAAGATTCAATCCAAATGTTGGTGCGAATTGTCTCTGAGTATTGTGACTGCTAGTGTACCTGGCTTTGGGGTTCGTGAAGGCGTGCTGGCCTTGACGAAAATATAATGTGGTCGTTTGATCTCTTTGTATCGGTGTGCACCATTGCTTTAATTTAACCGAAGGGTGTAGGGCCTTGCCCATAAAAAAATGCCCCTGTAAACATGGCTTACAGGGGCATTTTTTATGGGATTTTCGCCGTAGCTTAATCCTGCAGTTCTAATTGTTCACGGATGAAGGTGAAGAGTTTGCGCGCGTGGGTGGGCGGCTTGTTTTCATCGCGGTCTTTTTGAGCGCTGCGAATGAGTTGGCGCAGGTGCTGAACATCAATGCCTGGGCAAGAGGTTACAAGGGTTTGAAAAATCTCTTTATTGCCTTCGATGAGCAGATCGCGGTAGCGCTCTACTTGGTGCTGGCGGTGCACATATTGATCGCTACGATTTTGCAGCTTATCAACCGCGGCTTGAATTTCTTCGTGGTTGCCTTCGCGCATTAAACGGCCAATGAATTGCAGCTGGCGACGACGCGCCTCTTTTGGCGGGAGCTTGCGTGCAATATAGATGGCGTCGAGCATTTGCTCATCCAAGGGGATGCTGGCGAGTTGCTTTTCGTTCATGTCGATGAGTCTTTCCCCTAGATCCTGTAGGGCATGCATCTCGCGTTTAACTTGCGATTTGCTTTTGATGTAGTCATCGGGGTCGATGTCGTCGTATTTATAAACCATAGGGGTGCCGGATTGTTGCAGCTGTCAATGATAAAAAGGGCGCACAGGGTAGGCAAAACATGCCCAAATAACAACTGCTAATTGTAGTCGAGGTGATGCGTACTTGTTCTGTCGGAGTAAAAAGTCGCCTCTTAGTGAGAAGAATTGGCTCTTTTGGGCTAAAAAATGAGGTTCCGTGAAATGGGCCTTACTTGCTTCGATAAGGATAAAAGGAGGCTTGTAGGTGGCGATAGTGTGTTGATGCTTGCGCGCGTTATTACTCGCCTTCTTCGAAGCGGTCTGCAATCAGTGCGCGTATGGCATCCATTGCGGCTGTGGCATCTTCGCCTTCGCAGCTAATTTCAAGTGCTGTGCCCATGCTGGCAGCAAGTAGCATGAGCGACATGACACTTTTGGCGTCTACCCAAGAGCCTGTGCCGCCATTCAGCCGAGCTTGCACCCGCGCTTGGTGTTGATTGGCGAGGGTGGCGAGCTTGGCGGCGGCGCGCGCATGGAGCCCTTTGCGATTAATAATAGGGTGAGTTTCAGTCAGCATGGCTTAGCTTTTTGTGTGTTTGTTAATGTCGCGATGGCGAACTTGCACATCGTGAAAGCTTTGATCAAAGCGCGCCAGCAGGCGCTCGCTGAGATAGACCGAGCGGTGTTGGCCACCAGTGCAACCTACGGCGATGGTGATATAGCTGCGATTGTTGGCTTGGTAGCGCGGCAGCCAGCGCTCAAGGTAGCGCTCTATGTCCTCGCGCATTTCGGTAACGGTGACCTGCTCTTCGAGGAACTCAATCACGGCTTGATCTTTACCCGTTAGCGGCCTTAAGTCGGAGCGCCAATGGGGGTTGGGCAGGCAGCGCGCATCGAACACGAGATCGGCATTGACCGGTAAGCCATGTTTGAATCCGAAAGATTCAAAGAGTATGGCCATAGTCGATTCAGCGCGGCCAACGATGCGTTCTTTGACCAGATCGCGCAGTTCGTGAAGGTTGAGGTGGCTGGTGTCTATGACTTGGTCAGCGGCGTCGCGAATGGGTTCTAACAACTGCTGTTCGGCACTAATTGCCTCTGCGAGACTGGTGTGTGTGTCACTCAGCGGGTGTTTGCGGCGAGTTTCGCTAAAGCGTTGAATCAGTACTGCAGGTTGTGAATCTAAAAAGAGTGTGCGAAAGGGAAGGTGTGCTTCTTTTAAGGTGCTGATCATTTCGGGGAAAATGTCGAGATCCTGCCAAGCATTGCGCACATCAATTCCAATAGCAAAACGTTGGCTATCGTCTTTGTGGATTTGAATTTGGGCAACGAGTGCAGGTAGCAGGCTTACAGGCAGGTTATCGATACAGTTAAAGCCCACATCCTCCAATACATGGAGTGCGGTACTTTTGCCGGAGCCAGATAAACCGCTCACTATTACAAGATGCATAGGGCTGTCCTTTTTAAAACTTCTTTTAAGACCGCTTTGGCGCTGTTTTAAATCAACCAAGTTACCGGAAAGAGTAAAGCGGCTGCTCGATGTAGGTTTGTGAATTAAGCAATTGCTGCTTGGTAGAGCGATTCGTCATCAGTCGCTGCACGCAGTTTTTGGCGATAATCCGCATCATTGAGTGCGCCCGCTAAGGCCGCTAAATTTTGCAGATGTTCGTCGTGTGCGTCTTCCGGCACCAACATAGCAAAGAGTATATCGACGGGTTGTGAATCTATGGCGTCGAAATCTATGGGTTCTACGAGGGTGATGAGCGCCCCGAGCGTGGTTGTGCATTTATCCACGCGGCAATGAGGTATGGCAATGCCGTGGCCTATACCTGTAGAGCCTAGGCGTTCGCGTGCCACAAGGCGGCGAAAAAGGTCGTCTGCATCAATGCTGGGAACGTCTTCGGCAATGGCATTGGCAAGTAATTCCAATGCGCGTTTTTTACTGCCGCCTTCGAGCCCGCAGAGAGTGCGGTTGGGACTGATGATGGATTGAATTTGCATAACATTGACGATGTGTGAACATCTCTCAGCAGGGATGGTTGCCCATCGGGGTTGGTACAAAACTGTTTTTGGGCCGCCCTAAATGCCGATTGTGTGGCGCTTAGGGCAGCTGGGCAACCGGCTAGCGGTGGCTGCGCATCTTTTCTTTGTGCTTAATTAACTGGCGATCAAGCTTGTCGGCCAATGCATCTATGGCAGCATAGAGATCTTCATGGGTGGCGTCGGCAAATATATCTTTGCCACTCACATGCATGGTCGCTTCTGCTTTTTGAATTAATTTATCCACCGAGAGAATAACCTGGGTGCTGGTAATGCGGTCATGGTGATGGCTAAGGCGCTCTATTTTGCTGGTGACGTAGTCTCTGAGCGCTTCGGTAACTTCCAGATGATGACCACTGATGTTTATTTGCATAGATACTTCCTCTAGGTAGACACAAAAGTGTTGTGCGAGCACAACCGCGCAAACATCCTTGATAAATTTGATCCAATCAAAATCAGTTTAAGACAGTTGAAATATACTGCCTTCGTTAAAGTATTTTCCGTTCGTTTGACGGTGGAATATTGAGTGACTCGCGATACTTGGCGATGGTGCGACGCGCTACTTGAATGCCTTGCTCGGCTAATAAGTCGGTAATTTTGCTGTCGCTTAGGGGTTTCTTTTGGTTTTCTGCGCTCACCAGTTTTTTAATGATCGCACGGATTGCCGTTGAAGAGCATTCGCCGCCGCTGTCAGTACTGACATGACTGGAGAAAAAGTATTTAAGTTCAAATATGCCCTGGGGGGTGTGCATGTATTTCTGTGTGGTTACGCGCGAAATGGTTGATTCGTGCATTTCTACAATTTCGGCAATGTCGTGTAATACCAGAGGCTTCATGGCTTCGGGGCCGTAATCGAGAAAGCCGCGTTGTTTTTCGACAATACAGCTGGCGACTTTGAGCAGGGTTTCATTGCGGCTTTGCAGGCTTTTCAAAAACCAGCGGGCCTCTTGCAGGTTATCTTTTAAAAATGTGTTGTCGGTGCTGGAGTCGGCACGCTTCACCATGGACGCATAGCCGGAGTTAATGCGTAGGCGCGGTGCTATATCGGGGTTGAGTTCTACTACCCAGCGCCCTTCGCGCTTATCGACAAATACATCGGGCACCACATATTCCGTGTCGCCGCTTTCAATGATATCGCCGGGGCGGGGGTTTAGGCCTTGGATAAGGCTGACTGCAATACTCAAATCCGCTTCTTTGAGCTTGGTGCGACGCATTAATTGGCGGTAATCGCGGCTGCCTAGCAGCGGCAGGTATAGCTTGGCAATCAGCTTGGCAGATTCTAGCAGTGGGGTTTTAGGGTCATATTGCTGCAGTTGTACCAGCAGGCATTCCGCGAGGTTTTGGCTGCAGACACCACAGGGGTCAAACTGTTGGAGGCGATGTTGCACGGCGACCACTTCGTCTAACTCAAGGTCGGTAAAGTCTTGCAGTAGGCCTTCGTAAATATCCTCAATGGTAATGGAGAGCATACCGCTCGGCTCTACCGCATCGATAATGGCCATAGCGACTATGCGGTCCGTATCTGACATGGGGGTCAGATTGAGCTGCCACATCAAGTGATCGTAAAGGGAGTCGGTAGCGGCGCGACGGCTTTCAAAATCATTGTCGTCGTTATCGTAGTTGCTGGAGGCGCTGGAGCTGGATGATTGATATACATCATCCCAGCTGGTGTCGACAGGGAGATCACTGGGAATGGATTCGTTCCATTCGCTAGCGCTCTCGCTAAAGGTGTCGCCCTCGCCAAAACCGTCGCCATCGCCGTAGAGATCGTTGTCGGGGGTGCTTTCGCTAAAGCTGTCTGCGCCTGCATCGGTAGAGCTGTAGGTATCGGTTAGCTTGTCGTTGAGGGAGAACTCATCATCGCTGCTGTTTTTTGTCTCGGTAGCAATTTCTTGCTTGCGGTCATAATCGGCACTGTCTTGCTCGCCCGTAGCTTGACCGCTATCTGAGCCTTCGAAGCCTTCTTCGACCTCTAGCATGGGGTTAGATTCTAGCGCCTCTTGAATCTCTTGTTGCAGATCTAGAGTGGAGAGTTGCAGCAGGCGAATGGCCTGTTGCAGCTGCGGAGTCATGGTCAGTTGTTGACCGAGTTTTAGCTGGAGAGATTGCTTCATTATGAGAACGACAAACCCTTAACGCAGGATGAAAACGAACATCGGATAGGTAGAGTTTAGACAGGGTTTGGCTTGCAAGCAATAAGGCTAAGCAATCTTTATGCCTAGAGTGCATTTTTTGATCATTGTCAAGTGGGAGTTTGCGGTGTTAAGTACAGTTAATTTGGGGTTAGCAATGAATGCGGGGCTTAGCTGAGTTGCCGAAAAAACACTCAGCTGGCCGCTATATAAGATTGGCTGATGTTATAGCCTGAAATTTTCGCCCAAATAGACTGCGCGCACTTGGCTGTTGTTTAACACGGTTTCGGGTGTGCCCTCGGCGATGATGCGGCCTTCGCTCACGATGTAGGCGGTCTCGCAGATGTCGAGGGTTTCGCGCACGTTGTGGTCGGTGATGAGTACGCCAATACCGCGATCCTTGAGGTGGCGAACAATTTCTTTAATATCGTTTACCGAAATAGGGTCGACCCCGGCAAAGGGTTCATCGAGCAAAATAAATTTGGGGTCTGTAGCGAGTGCGCGCGCGATTTCTACGCGGCGGCGTTCACCACCCGAGAGCGCCATGCCGAGGCTGTCGCGAATATGGGTGATGTGAAATTCTGCCAGCAGTGACTCGAGCTTGGCGAGACGCTGTTTGCGGTTCAGGTCGCTGCGGGTTTCGAGAATCGCCATGATGTTGTCGGCGACAGTCAGCTTGCGAAAGATTGAGGCTTCTTGCGGTAAATAGCCGATGCCTGCGCGCGCGCGGCCGTGAATGGGCAGGTGCGTAATATCTTGGTCATCGATATGGACGCTGCCCATATCGGCGGGTACTAGCCCGGCGATCATGTAGAAACAGGTGGTTTTCCCCGCACCGTTTGGGCCGAGCAGGCCGACGATACTACCGCTGTTGACGGTGATAGATACATCTATAACCACTTTTCGTTTTTTGTAGCTTTTTGCGAGGTTTCGGGCAAACAGGCTGGCCATAGCAATTAGTTTTTCACGTCAGATTTTGGTGGGATTACAATTTCAATGCGCTGATTATTGCCGCCTTTGGTGTTGCCGGCAGCTTTCATAACTTCTTTTACGAGATCGTAATCAATCGTTGGGCCGCTCATGACCGCGCCATCTTGTTCGAGCGAGGCGTTTTCTACCAGCAGCAGATGTTCTTTGTTAGGCGTGTAGGTAATGCTATTGGCTGATGCGGTAATCACGCCTTGAGCGGCTTCAGGCTGCTGTTGGAAGCGCGCTGGCATGCCAGTGGCGAGCATTTTTTTTACGGAGCTATCAGGATTGGTTTGGATAATTATTTTGTCGGCGGTGATTACTAGCGAGCCCTGCTGAATTTGCACGGCGCCAGTATAGGTGGCGATCCCGTTCTTTTGATCGACGACCAAGCGATCAGCGGAACCGTGAATGGTTTCATTTTTGTCACTGGGCAGCGCTAGGCTTTGGCTGCTAAATTGACAGCTAATAATCAGCAGTGCAAGGGTGGCAAAGCATTTAGCTCTAATCCTTAGCGCCGTGGGAACATATAAAAAGGGTTTAGCGAGGTTCATAAACGGCTTTGACCTGAGAGATTAATTCAATACGGCTTTCGTTCAGTTGTGCATTCATGCCGACTGCATCTATCTGACCTTTGGCGCTGCGCATCTTAACAGCTTTGTCTGTTTCGGCGAATTGCTCTTTGGGGCGCATGCGCAATTCGCTGGTGGTGATTTCAATCAGCCCGCGGCTGGTTGAGGTTTGTTGAATCACAACATTGTCGATGAGGCGCAATACTTGGCTGTCATTTTCACTGCGGCCTAATGCTGCACTCATATGCCAAGGCTCGGGCGTGTCGCTGCCATAAAATTCCATTTTGGGTTCGGTGATGAGGGTGAAGTCTGCAGCTGAGGGTGTTGTAGGGTCTGGCTGAAAGTGCGTCACCAGTGGTGTGGTGAGCTGAAAGTGCACGCGACCTTGATCATCGAACTCGCGTGTTTGTAATTCGCGCATATAAAATTGCGGGAAGCTGGAGCCGTCGGCAGTATTGTTATTTTGCAGGTCTTCTTTGGGTTTAAGTACTAGCAAAAAGAAACCCAGTAACAGCCCAACTAATAGCCAGGGCACAGGAATGTAGTGGTGGAGCTTATTAATACTGCGCATCAACATGGGTGTTCCAGTGTCGGTTGGTTTATCTGCGGGTTTTAGCGGTCGCTCAGTCTTTAATTACGGGCTGGGCGGCAAGTAATGACTGAGTGCGGCGTTAAAAGTGCCCTGTGCTTGCATTAATAAATCACAGGCGGCACGCACTGCACCTTCGCCTCCTCGCTCTTTAGTTTGCCAATGGGCGCGTTCAGCCACGCTGAAGTGTGCGTTGGCAACTGTGAATGCCAGCCCAACGCGGGTCATTACGGTGAGGTCGGGCCAGTCGTCGCCCATGAACGCAATGTTTTCTAATTCCATGGGGTGTTCTTGCAAAATCTCTTGCAGGGCTTCCCACTTGTCTTCGCGACCTTGCACCAAAATGGTAATACCTAAATCGGCGGCGCGACGTGCGACCAAATTGCTGGTGCGACCGGTGATTATGCCTACTTGCACGCCAGTTTTTTGCAGGGTTTTAATGCCTTGGCCATCGAGCGTGCTGAAGGATTTAAATTCTTCGCCCTGATTGCCAAAAAACAGGCGGCCATCAGTCAGTACGCCATCGACATCTAAAAGTAGAAGTTTAATGCGCGCAGCGCGGGTTTGCAGTTCGGGATTCATACTTATTTTGATCCTGTATGTCGTTTCTTAGGGACGAAGATGTTCAGGCAAGATTACTTAGATAATGCCAGCGCGCAGTATGTCGTTAATTTTCACAACACCTATTAGCTGTTGCTGCTCATCAGTCACCAGAAGCACATTGATTTTTGTTTCCTCCATGACCCTTAAGGCTTCGGCGGCGAGCATGGTGCTGCTTAGCGTTTTGGGGTTGGGGTTCATCAGCTCGTTTACCTTGGCGATGCGAATATCTATGCCCTTGTCGATACTGCGGCGCAAGTCGCCGTCGGTGTAAATGCCGAGCAAGCAGTTGTGCTCGTCCATGACAGTGGTCATGCCAAAACCTTTGTCGGTCATGACCATCAATGCTTGAGAGAGCGATGCATCGGGTGCGACACGCGGAATGTCGGCACCGGTGTGCATTATGTCGCTCAGACGCATAAGCAACTTGCGA
Source organism: Cellvibrio sp. 25HG11W-0 (assembly GCF_057815475.1). NCBI lineage: Bacteria > Pseudomonadati > Pseudomonadota > Gammaproteobacteria > Cellvibrionales > Cellvibrionaceae > Cellvibrio > Cellvibrio sp. 25HG11W-0. The sequence goes on along the minus strand of NZ_CM174230.1, from coordinate 3,840,191 downwards.
CCGAGGGCGCCACCGGGATGTGAGAAGGCAAAGTCTTCTGCGGTAAAACCGCGCGCTTCCAGCAGCGCTATGGCGAGCGCATCGCCCATTACCAAGGTGGCAGTAGTGCTGGAGGTGGGCGCGAGATCAAGCGGGCAGGCTTCGCTGACGACGCTGATATCCAAATTGACTTCAGCGACCTCCCCCAGAATAGAGTGGGGCTTGCTACACATGCTGATAATTTTAATACCGGCGCGTTTGAGCAACGGCAAAATGGACACTATTTCGCTCGAGGTGCCAGAGTAGGAGATGGCCAAGACCAGATCATCTTTGGTGATCATCCCAAGGTCGCCGTGATTGGCTTCACCCGGATGCACAAAAAAAGCAGGAGTGCCGGTGCTGGCAAGCGTGGCCGCAATTTTTTTGCCGATGTGGCCCGATTTGCCCATGCCGGTCACAATAACGCGCCCGCGGCAGTTGAGGAGCAGGTCGCAGGCGGCAGTAAAGTCTTGATTGATACGGTTGCTAAGAGCGGCTACGGCTTCAGCTTCGAGGCGCACGGTGCGCAAACCGGAGCTGATGTAATCGAATGATGCCATGGGTAATCTCGATTGGCGGTTGCAGTGGGGGGGGCATTATAGCGGGCAAAATCGCGGGAAATACTTAAAAATTACGTTGCTGGAGCTGATGGAATTAAATTTGGGGGTAAAATGAGCAGCAATTGCAACCAAACTAGCCGCCAATTGCCAGTGATGTGTTTGTTTTTGTGGGTGGGGAGAGCAGCCTTTAGACGGGCGCTGGCTTTCGGCAGTAGCGGCTTGATTCAGCCCTTGTTAACCTAAACCCTGTAAGGTTTTGCTCAGGTCGGGCACTTCTTTGGGTTGCTTTGGTCTGACTTGCGTACCGTGTATTAACGCAAAGCGGCGCTCTACATTCATTGAATCTGGTTCGCTCGCTGTGTGATTTTTTACTGGGATAAGGCTTGTAATTCGCATTTTCGCCCCGAATAAGTGTGATTCGATGTGTGACATTCGATTCCCAGAATTTATCTCCTCTCAAGAAAATGGAAGGTTCTCAATGAAATATCTGAATATCCGTGTAACAGCTGCTGCTGCTCTTGCTCTTTGCTCGGTGTTGTGTGCCCCCTTTGCCTCTGCTGCGGCTGAACCGGAGCAAGTGGTTGAACAGGTTGCGCAAGAGTTGTTCGGCCTTGTGAAGGCTAAGAATGCGGCTAATACCGCCGATGAAGCCTACTACAAGCAAGTGGAGGGTGTGCTTGATGGCGTGGTGAATTTTCAATTTATCGCCGGTGCGGTGATGGGCAAAGACGTGTTTGCTAAAGCTAGCCCTGCTCAGCGCGGTGAATTCCTTAAAGTGTTTCGCTCTGGCTTGGTGAAATCCTATGCCAAGGGCATTGCGGGTTATGCCGACAGCGAGATTAAGCTCTTGGGCGTTGTTAAGGACCCCAAAAACGCCAACCGTGTAGTGGTTAAGCAGGAGGTGAGCAAAGAGGGTGCTTCACATAAGCTGGATTACACCATGGTGCAGGGCAAAGACGGTTGGAAGTTGATAAATGTGGTGCTTAACGGCGTTAACCTTGGACAATCCTTTAGTGGTCAGTTTAAGGCGGCCTATAAAAAGCAAAACGGCGATATTAATAAAGTGGTTGCCAATTGGTTGGCGGATGCTTAATTCATATTGATGCTTAATTGTATTTAAGGCATTGCGCACAGCCCCCGCCAGTTTCTGGCGGGGGCTGTTGTTTTTACGCGGGTGTATTTTCGGGTGCGATAGACGCGACATTCCGGTAAACTTCGCGCCTTTCTCTATTTCTTTGTTTGATATTTTCTATGTTTGAGGCTGTAGCGGTCTCAAATCATCATGTCGAGTAACACTATGCAAGCCGAACAAATTAAAGCGCTGATTGAAAATCACATCCCTGACTGCGATGTGAAGAACGTAGAAGTAATGGGTGATCACATAGGCCTGGTGCTAGTTAGCCCTGCCTTCGCCGGTTTAATGCCCGTTAAAAAACAGCAACTGGTGTTGTCTGCACTGAGCGCTCAGTTTGCCGACCGCAGCATTCACGCGGTGGACTACATCAAAGCCTTTACCCCTGAGCAGTGGCAGCAGCAGCAACAGCAGCAATAGATGGTTGTTTGTGATGTGTAAGCCGAGTTTGCGCAAACTCAGCGTGTGGCATCGACTTTGAGATGTCAGTTTTGCAATGGTAGGTTTTCAATAAAGCTAGGGCTGCAGTCAGTCCAGCTCCCCTTTTTAAGTATTTTTAACTCTCAGGTCAGTAATGGATAAGTTTTTGATTTTGGGCGGCGGGCCGCTCTCTGGTGAATTACGTATTTCTGGTTCCAAAAATGCGGGCTTGCCGCTGTTGGCCGCAACGATTTTGGCGGATTGCGAAGTACGCCTGACTAACGTTCCTCATTTGAATGACATCACCACTATGGTGGCATTGCTGCGCACCTTAGGTTTGACCATTGAGATTGAAGGCGATCATGTGGTGATTGTCGACCCTAATACCATTAGCTCCTACACCGCATCCTACGAATTGGTGAAAACCATGCGCGCATCGATTTTGGTGTTGGGGCCCATGCTGGCGCGCTACGGCGAAGCCAATGTGTCCTTCCCCGGCGGTTGCGCTATAGGCTCACGCCCAGTTGATATCCATTTGCGCGGTCTTGAAGCGATGGGCGCTATTATCGAAATCGATGGCGGTTATATTCGCGCAAGTATTAATCCGGCGCTTAATGGTCGTCTTAAGGGCTGCCATTTTCTCATGGATGTGGTCACCGTGGGTGGCACCGAAAACCTGTTAATGGCTGCGGTATTAGCGGACGGTAAAACGGTGTTAGAAAATGCCGCGCGCGAGCCAGAGATTGTCGACCTCGCCAATATGCTGGTTGCCATGGGCGCCAAAATTAGCGGTATAGGCACCTCAACGCTCACAATTGAGGGTGTTGAAACACTTCATGGCTGCGAATACGCCGTTATGCCTGATCGCATTGAAACCGGCACCTACTTAGTTGCTGCTGCCGCCACCCGCGGCAAGATCAAACTCACCAACACCCGTGGCGATATTCTTGAAGCCGTGATTTTAAAGTTGCAGGAAGCCGGTGCTGAAATTACCCAAGGTGAGGATTGGATCGCATTGGATATGCACGGTCGTCGCCCTAAGGCGGTGAGTTTGCGCACCGCGCCTTATCCTGCTTTCCCTACCGATATGCAATCGCAATTTATGGCGATGAATGCGCTCGCCGAAGGTGTGAGCCACATCACCGAAACGATTTTTGAAAATCGTTTGGTGCAGGTCGCCGAGCTGAACCGCATGGGCGCGCATATTGAGCTGGAACACAATACCGCCATAGTGACTGGGGTTGAGCGTTTGAAAGCTGCGCCGGTAATGGCGTCAGATTTGCGGGCTTCTGCGAGCTTGGTGATTGCTGGTTTAATGGCCGATGGCGAAACGCTCATCGACCGCATTTACCACATAGATCGCGGCTACGAAGCCATTGAACAAAAATTCCAAAGCATCGGCGCCAATGTGCGTCGTGTGAAAGGCTAAGCATATGATTCACACCTTAACCATCGCCCTCACCAAGGGTCGCATTCTTGAAGAAACCTTGCCGCTGCTGGCCGCTGCTGGTATCGAGCCGCTAGAAGATATGGAAAAAAGCCGCAAGCTGGTGTTTGAAACAACGCAAGCCCATGTGCGGTTGCTGTTGTTGCGCGGTGCGGACGTACCTACCTATGTGCAGTTCGGCGCGGCGGATATGGGTATTTCCGGCAAAGATACGCTGATGGAAAACGGCGCAGAAGGTCTTTACGAACCGCTCGATTTAAACATAGCCCGCTGCAAATTAATGACTGCTGGGGTTAAGGGAGAATCGCTCCCCGCTGGGCGTATTCGCGTGGCGACTAAGTATGTGAATATCGCTAAGCAATATTACGCCTCGCAAGGCCGCCAAACCGACATCATTAAACTCTACGGTGCTATGGAGCTTGCGCCCATCATGCACTTGGCGGATGAGATTGTGGATATTGTGGATACCGGCAATACCCTGCGGGCCAATGGTTTGGAGGCGCGCGATTTTATCGCCGACATCAGTTCGCGTTTAATTGTGAACAAGGCATCGATGAAAATGAAGCATGTGCAAATTCAAGCCATCATTGACCATATAGCGACGGCGGTTGCGCCGAGCTAATTGATTTTTAATACGGTCGATTGCAAATCACAATAAGGTTTTGCAATCGACATGTCTCATGATGTGTTTTCGGTTTTACTATTTTCTGCTGTTAAAAAGAGTCCTCCATGTCTGAATCTCTTATCACCCGTTTAGATGCAAGCCAAGGCGATTTTAATCAGCGCTTGGATCAACTACTCGCCTGGGAATCCGTTAGCGATACGCGCGTGGCGGCAGTAGTGGACGATATTCTTCATCACGTTAAACAGCGCGGCGATGCCGCTGTCGTTGAGTTCACCAACAAGTTTGATCGTCGCAGCGCAAAAACAGTGCAGGAATTTGTTGTTACGGCTGAGCAATTGCAACAGGCGCTCACGCAGATCACCACAGAGCAGCGCCAAGCGCTAGAAATAGCCGCAGAGCGTATTCGCACCTATCACCAGCACCAACTGCAGGCGTCATGGCGTTATACCGAGGCGGACGGCACTGTGCTTGGTCAGCAAATCTCTGCCATGGAGCGCGTGGGCTTGTATGTACCTGGCGGCAAGGCTTCTTATCCGTCATCGGTATTGATGAATGCTATACCTGCGAAGGTGGCGGGTGTCGATGAGCTGACCATGGTGGTACCTGCACCCGATAATGACATTAGCCCAATGGTGTTGGCGGCAGCGGCGATTGCCGGTGTGGATCGCGTTATTACCATCGGCGGCGCCCAAGCCGTTGCGGCGCTCGCGTTCGGCACCGAAACCATTACCAAGGTCGACAAGATTGTTGGCCCAGGTAACATTTACGTCGCCACTGCCAAACGCGCGGTGTTTGGTCAGGTGGCGATTGATATGATCGCCGGGCCGTCAGAAATTCTGGTGATTTGCGATGGTCTCACCGACCCCGATTGGATTGCCATGGATCTGTTCAGTCAAGCTGAGCACGACGAGCAGGCGCAATCCATTTTGCTCTGCCCAGATGCGGATTATCTCGACCAGGTTGAAGCTGCCATAGCGCGTTTGTTGCCTACGCTGGAGCGCGAAGCTATCGCTAGTGTATCGCTTAAAAATCGCGGTGCTTTGATTAAGGTGGCTGACATGGAAGAGGCAATTGCTATCAGCAATCGCATTGCGCCCGAACATTTAGAGTTGTCTGTTGCTGACCCAGAGGCTATGTTGCCCCAGGTGCGTCATGCGGGCGCCATTTTTATGGGGCGCTTTACGCCAGAAGCCTTGGGTGATTATTGCGCCGGCCCTAACCATGTGCTGCCTACCTCGGGTACCGCACGTTTTTCTTCCCCGCTGGGTGTCTACGACTTCCAAAAGCGCAGCTCGATTATTATGTGCTCAGCAGCAGGCGCGTCGACCTTGGCAAAAACGGCCTCGGTGTTGGCGCGCGGCGAATACCTTGAAGCCCATGCGCGCTCAGCGGAATATCGCATTTTGAAGTGATTCACGTAAGCGTGTAGCGAAATAAAAAATGGGCGCTATAGGCGCCCATTTTTTTGTTGCCACTTTTGATGAGGGGCTAGGTTTTGGTTTTGCTGGTCGGCGGGTAGCCGGCAATGGCGTCGAGTTCGAGCGGTTGGCCAGCGCGCACTATGCGAAAGTGGACTTTGGAGTTGGGCTGTATGTTTCTGGTGGAGTTGAACAGCGATTGTTTGTTATTAATGGCGATACCATCAATATGAGTTATAACATCATCGAGTTCAAAACCAGCTTTTTGAGCGGGACTGTCAATGTCTATTTCGGTCACCAGCAGGCCGCTGACGCCTGAAGGGGATGTAGGGATGGCGGCAGTGACTGATAAGCCTAGCCAGCCTGGGCGCACTTCGCCGTATTCAATGATTTGCTGCAGTGAGTTCATCGCTTTGTCTGCCGGTACTGCAAAGCTAATACCCACAGAGCCATCGGTTTCATCGAGCATGGCCGTATTAATGCCAATTAGGTTGCCCATGGCGTCCACTAAGGCGCCACCAGAGTTGCCGGGGTTAATCGCGGCATCTGTTTGAATAAAATTTTCGGCGGCATTGATGCCTAAATTCCAGCGGCCGGTGGCACTGACTATTCCTTGGCTGACACTTTGCCCAACCCCATAGGGGTTGCCGATGGCTAACACTACATCGCCTACTCGCGTTTTACTTGAATCGCCCATAGGGATGGCGGTCAGATTTTCGAGATTGATTTTTAACACGGCCAAGTCATTGGTGGGGTCGGTACCTATGAGCTCTGCTCCCGTTTCGCGCCCATCGTTAAGCAGTACCAAAATTTTATCTGCACCATTGACCACATGCTTATTGGTTAAGATGTGCCCTTGGGTATCCACAATAACGCCTGAGCCAAGGGTATTTTGCATGCGTTGTTGTTGGGGGGTATTGGAATTGTCGTAGAGCCGGCGGAAAAGGGGGTTGTTGTAGAGGTTTTGGTAGCGTTGGGTCACGAGCTTTTCTGTGTATACATTGACGACCGCAGGCGCGGCACGTGTAACGGCGTCGGCATAGGATACGACACCAAAGCGCGCTGCTGTTGCGAGTATAGGTGCAGGCGTTGTATCAGGTGTATGAGGCTTGCGCAGCTCGGGGAAGGCCACCAAGGTGAGCAGGGCAATGATAATGCCGGCGGTTACTGGCCAGCCTACAAACTGCAACAGGCGATGTAAAAACATGAGGCTATCTCTGGCGGCGAACAGTCTGCAGCCTTGGGTGGGGCTGCAGCATTTATTGTGATTGTTATGGGTGTCCCGTGCGCATCCCGCGTTGTTTCGTGCTTAGTAGCGATTCGCCTTACCATCAAAATCATAATCGTCGGCAGATTCGGTGACGACCGGCGTTGTTGGTTCGTTGCGATCATCATCTAAACCAAAGTCATCACTCATGGAGCTCTTGTTGCTGTTGGTTTTTGGGGCCCAGTCGCGTGGTGGCTCAATACGTTGCTCTTTTAAGTAGGCCTTGTTAGTGCCGCTGAGGTTGCTGTTGGCGGAATCGAGGATCTGACGGCTAATAGCGGGTGTGGCGAGTTTTAACGCGCCGCTCGCTAAATGCTCATGCACTTCGCGGTAGGCATTGGTCATGTTGTTGACCAGCTCTGATGTTTGCGTGAAGTGCTCAGCCACATCGCGCTGATAGGATTGTAAATCGCTCTCCGCTTTATGCAGGCGCTGCTCTAGGTTGCGGCTACTAAATTGGGCGCGGAAAACGTGATAAATCAAAATGCCTAGGCCTGCGCCAGCAAAAAAACAAATCAGTCCGGTAATAATGAGGCTAGTTAATGAGTGCACGTTGAGCTCCTGAGCGTAAAAAATGCAGCAAGCGGCATGGGTTAAATGTTAGTGAGGTCGCCGACATGAATAGCGCTATTATAAGTCCATTTTCTCATTAGAATGGTCAAAAATTATTAAGACTGTGTAAGTAGGCACGTAAAGTTAATCAATAGGGGTAAAAAGGTGTTTCCATTTTCGAAAGAGCAGGCGGTAAATATTCCTGGCCCCAGCGGTAATCTAGAGGCAGTTATTCATCAATCGCAATCTGACGGACAGTTTGCTGCGCTGAATTGGCTGGTGCTTTTATGTCACCCGCACCCCCTGCACGGCGGCACTATGGATAATAAGGTAGTTACTACCCTAATGCGCACCTATCGCGACTTGGGGGTGCATGTAGTGCGCTTCAATTTTCGTGGTGTGGGTAAAAGTGAGGGGGCGTTTGATCATGCAGTAGGTGAGCAGGATGATTTGTTAGCGGTAGCCGCGTGGGCGCAGCAACAGCTGCCGGAGGTTAAGTTACTCTTGGCGGGCTTCTCCTTTGGCTCTTCGGTTGCGGCGCAAGTTTCCTATCGATTACCACAAATGGTACATCTCACCTTGGTGGCGCCGCCTGTAGAGCGCTACCCCTATGCGCGCGATGGCCAATTTCCCTGCCCGCTCTGCATTATTCAGGGTGATAAAGATGAGCGGGTAAATGCGGAGGGTGTGTATCTGTGGTGCTCGGGCTTAGGTGGCGCCACCGAGTTGTTGCGCTATCCAGAGGCGGGCCATTTTTTCCATGGCTATCTCACCGAACTAAAAGCGGATTTGACTCAAGCGCTGATGCGGCAGCTGGCGTGATACGTATTAATAGAGGCATAAGTGTTGTGTGCAATTGCGCCTTGGTTGCCTAGGCAGTAAAGTGGCGGCCGCACTCGCCTGAGTGCGAATGCCTTCTATCTGTATCTTCTTTTTTATAAAGTTAGCGAACCCCTTCTTTTATGACTGTTTCGATTGGTTTATCTCCTTTGGCGCGCTATCAGCGCGATCTCGAACGACCCGATTTTCGCGCTGACGCTGCGCAAGCGCTTGCGGTGCAGCATCTGGAATCTCTTTATAAAGAATTGGTTGCTGCGTGGCAGCAAGAGCAGACGGTTGTATCCGGCTGGGGGCGCTGGGTTCAGCGCCTGACCGGCACGCCACCGCGTCACCCCGTGCGCGGTCTTTATTTTTGGGGTGGAGTAGGGCGCGGTAAAACCTACTTGATGGACTGCTTTTTTGAAAGCCTGCCGTTTGAAAATAAGCTGCGCACCCACTTCCATCGTTTTATGCGACGCGTTCACGCTGAATTAAAAAAGCTGGATGGGCAGAAAAACCCGTTGGAGAAAGTGGCGGACATTATTAGCGGCGAGGCGCGAGTGCTTTGTTTTGACGAGTTCTTTGTATCGGATATTACCGATGCCATGATTCTTGGCACGCTTATGGAGGAATTGTTTGCGCGCGGCGTCACCTTGGTCGCCACTTCCAACATAGTGCCTGATGGGCTGTATCGGAACGGCCTGCAGCGCGCGCGCTTTTTGCCGGCGATTGCCCTATTGAATCAGCACACCTTGGTGGTGAATGTGGACGGTGGTGTTGATTACCGTTTGCGTGCGCTGGAGCAGGCCGAACTGTATCACGCGCCGCTCGACCAAGCGGCCGATCAAAGCCTAATGGCCAGTTTCCAAAGCCTAATAGCAGCGGGCGCCGAGGTGCAGGAGGCTGTGGCACTGGAAATCGAAGGTCGCTATATAAAGGCGCGTTATCACAGCGAAGGTGTCGCTTGGTTTGATTTCGTTGAGCTATGCGATGGCCCGCGCTCCCAGAATGACTATATAGAGCTGGCACGGGAGCATCACACAGTCTTGCTCAGCAATGTGCCGGGGCTGGGGCGGGTGTTGGATGATCAGGCGCGCCGTTTCATCAGTTTGGTGGACGAGTTTTATGATCGCCAGGTAAAGCTGGTTATCTCCGCCGAGCGCCCCTTGCTTCAGCTCTACTCGACTGGCACGCTCGATTTTGAGTTTCAGCGCACGGCGAGTAGGTTGTTAGAAATGCAAAGTCACGAGTATTTAGCGCGCCCCCACAAGCCTTAGCGCTACGCCCTGTGAAGGGCAATAAAAAGGGTTGAAAAGTGTTCGCTGCTTGTGTAGTATTCGCGCTCTTTTTGGGTGGGTCATACCACATTAACAGGCAGGAATAACATGAAGACATACGTTGCCAAATCAGAATCCGTCGTTCACGACTGGTTCATCGTAGATGCGGCGGGCAAAACCCTCGGCCGTCTATCTGCGGAAATCGCTTCCCGCTTACGCGGCAAGCATAAACCTGAGTTCACTCCGCACGTAGATACCGGCGATTACATCGTTGTTGTTAACGCAGCGCAAGTGCGCGTAACCGGCAAAAAAGCGACTGATAAAATTTATTATCGCCACACCGGTTTCGTAGGCGGCATTAAATCTACCAGCTTCAAAAAGCTGATAGAGAAGTCACCAGAGAGCCCACTGCAAATTGCCGTTAAAGGTATGTTGCCACGTGGTCCACTCGGTCGCGCAATGTTCAAGAAATTGAAAGTCTACGCAGGTAATGAGCATCCACATGCTGCTCAGCAACCTCAAGAACTTAACATCTAAGGGGTGCTGACATGGCTGTAACTCAATTTTATGGTACTGGTCGTCGTAAGACCTCAACTGCACGTGTGTTCATCACTGCAGGTACCGGCACCATTACTATCAATGATCGTCCTTTGGACGTTTACTTTGGTCGTCCAGTAGCGCGTTTGGTTGTTCGTCAACCACTTGAGCTGGTAGGCATGGTAGAAAAGTTCGATGTAAACATCACCGTTGCCGGTGGTGGTAGCTTCGGTCAAGCTGGTGCAATTCGCCACGGCCTGACTCGCGCTTTGATGGAATATGATGAATCTCTGCGTGGCGAACTGCGTAAAGCAGGCTACGTAACGCGCGATTCACGCGAAGTTGAACGTAAAAAGGTTGGCTTGCGTAAAGCACGTAAGAAGCCTCAGTTCTCCAAGCGTTAATAATTGTATTTGGCTGGCGTTTCGCTGGCCAAATAATGATTATCTTGATACGCCCAAACCTGTACAGGTTTGGGCGTTTTTTTTTGAGCGCCGAGCATGGTACAGCCTAGGAGGCAAAAGTCCTCCGTGTGCCTCGTCGAGTAGGAGGCACTAGCCTATGCAAGGGTGTTCACCGTTAGGTGGAATCTGAAGGAGTTGTAACGTAGCGGAAACCATGAGAGAAGCGAAAGAGACCTAAGGGTAGGGGCGAAGCGACGTATAAATCAGATAGTTAGGCTGTTACAGCAGGGGGCTTGGCAATAGATAAATAACTCTAACCTCGACCGGGCGTGCGTAGCAGCAGATCTGGAATTGCCCAGTGAGAGATTGTCGTCTTAGATTGGGGGATCTTGCTTGTGTGTTTCGCGAGAAACTAATTCGCCAGTGATGGCAAGTGATGCATAATAAGAAGCCAGCAGGCGGCAGATGGTTAGTCTTAATAAGATAATGTCTTATTATCTATGGGGAATTACAAGTCAGGAAGAAACAATATGATCAATAACAGATACAACTGGTACTTTATATTCGCATCACTTTTTTTTATACCTACTGCGAATGCTTGCAACGAGCAAAAAATTCTAGATCCATTTTTCAATCTGCCGGTAATGCAGCATATAGGTATTTTGGAATATCCGTCTATGGTTACATATGGAAATGGTATGAATTCGGACGGAAGTATTCACAGGCCTGATTGTGGAGTTTTTTCGTCTTCAACGGTTAAGATTCCTGTATTACTGGTTGATTTTGCCGATTACGACCCTGAAAAGGACAGTAGCTATTTCAATAATGACTCGCTTCTTATTAAAAATTATAAAAAGTTTACTTCTTCAGAAATAGAGGAGAAATTAAATAATTCAAACGGCCCCGCACAGTTTTTTGACGATGTGTCCGCTGGGAATTTAAAGTTGCATTTTGAAACCTATGGCTGGATAAGCTCTAGTTCCCCTGGGGCATACTTACAAAACATGAGTGCCTATAAAATAGATAATGGCGATGGCACTTTCCGATGTGATATAGACCGTATTTTCAATGATGCTCTTAAGGATGCAATCGTAAATTATAATTTGGATTTGAGAAATTACGATAGCGAACTAGTGTCCCCTTTAGATGTTGCGCTGGTGGATGGGATAGCGCTTGTTATTGAAGGAGGATTTGGAGCCTGTGCTAAATCCAGCATGAGATGGAACCAGACCAGTTTCAAAATAACTGAACAGGGGGTCGTGTTAATGCATGCAAAATTGGCTGAGCTATTGGAGCCAGGTGACCCAAATTACTCCAAGATTGAAAATTCAAAAGTGCTGTTCGACAAATTTATAATCATTCCAGAGCAATCTCCGTTATTGTTAGAAACGGGAGAGTGGAGCGGTCAATTTTATCGGATTGGCACCTGGGTGCATGAGTTAGGTCATATGCTTCTCGGCTACCCAGACTACTATTATGTAAACAACAACATGGGATCGTGGGCTCTATCTGGTAGCATAGAAGATGTACCAGTGCATCCTTCAGCTTTTGAAAAATGGATTTATGGAAAATGGATAACACCGCTAGTCATTTCTGAAAATGGCTTATATGGCGTTGCAGCCAACGAAAAACCTGATAAAGAAAAATACGATAAAAACAACTATCTTTACATTTATCGCATTGAAGGTGATCCAAACCACTATTTAACAATAGAAAATCGTTGGCTGCGAAATGAAGGTAATACTATGTCCAGTTGGGCCTATGATCCAATAATGGATGGACAGGCTCAATTTTTTGATGGTGGTTTGATGATCACCGAATTTAATTGGAATGTGAAAAACATTGCTAATGCTGAATATCCTCAGGTTTATCATCATGCACCGACCAGCAATCTCAGGGTGCTTCATCGAACAGGGGATGTATTTGAAAAATGTTTTAATTCCGAATGCATAAAAATTGACTCTATTGTGGCGCCAGCGGAAACCGCCAGTTTTCAATTCACTCGCACTGCAAATAACGATCAATCTATCGTGAGTTTTAAAGAGCGCTTTCATTATTTCTACCAGCAGGAAATTTCTAACAATTATCCTGCAATACCAGTGACGAGATTGAGCGGAAAAAGTGAGATTGACGTTCAGGTGAGTGCCATACCTGGAACAAATAAAAGCTTTGAATTTGTTTTCTTTGGCGACTTACAAAACCATTTGATTTGGAAAAACGGTGATCAAGCATCAACAAAGCAGATCACCCGTGTGTATTCAAACGGCTGGGGGCTAGCTACTACTACCCTGCATGTCTATTCATATGCGTTGAGCGACAAATATGGTGGAGTCAAATTCGACATCGATAAAATTGATATTATTCTATCGTCTGTAATGCCAAGCGGGCTTGATTCTGATGGCGACACAGTTCCAGATGAGTTAGATGAGCTTCCGAATGATTCGTCCGATTGGCAGGATACTGATGGCGACAAAATTGGAAATTATGTTGATTGGGATGATGATGGTGACGGAATCGGAGATTTGGATGATCCATTTCCCTTGGATCCTCTTAACAACACTAGTGCTAGTTTAAGTTCTAGTTCTAGTTCTAGTTCTAGTTCAAGTTCAAGTTCCAGTTCCAGTTCCAGTTCCAGTTCCAGTTCCAGTTTGAATGCTAGTTCAGGCTCTCAAAATAATTCATCGGGCGGCGGTGGTTCGCTGAACCTAACCTTTTTGTTACTTGTAGCATTGCTTTTGTTTAATAAAAGGCTTTGGGGTCACCCATTAGACTTTTGTCAACTACTAGACAATAAAAAATTATCCCGCGCAAATGGGTGGTTTTAGGGTTTTAGCAAGGGTTTTAGGGTCAAGGGTTTTAGGGGCACCCATTAGACTTTTGTCAACTACTAAGCTTTTAAAAATTGTTTAGTAGAGGGAGTTGTTATGACAAGGCCATTGCGGTTGGAGTTTGCTGGTGCGCTTTATCACATTACCTCGCGCGGGGATCGGCGCGAGGATATTTACGATGATGATGCCGATAGGGAGAATTTTTTAGCGATTCTCGGCGATGTTTGCCGTACCCATAATTGGGTTTGTCATGCCTATTGTTTAATGTCAAACCACTACCATCTGTTAATTGAAACCCCCGATGCGAATCTCTCCAAGGGTATGCGCCAATTGAATGGTGTGTATACGCAAACCTTTAATCGCGCTCATGGCCGGGTTGGGTATGTTTTTCAGGGGCGTTACAAAGCAATTCTGGTGGATAAAAATAATTATTTGCTAGAAGTTGCTCGCTACATAGTGCTTAACCCTGTGCGTGCCGCCATGGTGCGCAGTGTGCGTGACTGGCGTTGGAGCAGTTATCGCGCCACGGCGGGTTTAGTGGCACCGCCGGATTGGCTTGAGGTTAATTGGTTGCTCGCGGCTTTTGGGCGAAGCAAACTTTCTGCAATGGAAGGGTATAGATCTTTTGTTGCTGAAGGGAAAAATCAGCCATCGCCTTGGGCAAAATTAAAAAACCAAATTTTTCTGGGTGATGAGGTGTTTCTTGAGACGCATCGCGCGCTCGTTAAAAATCAAGCACTCTCTGAAATCCCCTCTAGTCAAAAACGCGCTATTCCCAAAACCTTGGCTGAATATGAGCAAGCTGCCAGCGACCGTGATGCCGCCATAGTGGATGCTTACGTGAGTGGTAGTTATAGCATGAAGGCGATAGGTGACCACTTCGGGCTACACTATTCGCGCATTAGTAGGATTTTGGCTTTGGACAAAAAACCCAAAAGAATGATCTAAATGTTTTTGGTTGGCTTTTATTTACTTGGTTTCTATTTCGTTGGTGTTTGGTTTAAGTGTGCCTAAGCTCGGCGGACTTGTGGTGTTTGCAGTATGTTTTCGATATCGAGAGTCTAACGAGCTAGATAGGCGGGAGTTAAAGGTCACTGATTTGCTGCGTAGGTCTGATTACCCGTTCAGTCAGTGATTGAGCTGATATTTGTCACCTCATTTTTTCATCTCCTTGAAAATTCTAAGTATCCCCTCATTATTCCTGTTCATGATGTGATTTTGATGATTGCATTGCTCGAAATGTTGGCTGTCCGTTGGGGGCTTTATGTCTGTTTTATTCGAACCTGTACAAATTGGCGATTTACAGTTGCGCAACCGCATATTTATGGCGCCTTTGACGCGCGCGCGTGGAACTGGCACGGACAACCGTGTGCCGAACCACCTTATGGCAACCTATTATTCACAGCGCTCCAATGCAGGTTTGATTTTTAGCGAAGCTACTGCGGTAACGCCAATGGGGGTTGGCTATGCCAGTACGCCGGGTATTTGGTCGGATGAGCAAGTCGAAGGTTGGAAGAAGGTGACGGGCGCAGTGCATGAAAACGGCAGCAAGATTGTGTTGCAGCTTTGGCATGTGGGTCGCATATCGGACCCTATGTTTTTAAATGGCGAGTTGCCTGTAGCGCCCAGCGCTATAGCCGCCGAAGGACATGTGAGTTTGGTTCGCCCTGAAACGGCCTATGTGACGCCGCGTGCCTTGGCGCTCGATGAAATCCCTGCGATTGTGGAGGCCTTTCGCAAGGGGGCTGAGAATGCTAAAGCGGCGGGTTTTGATGGTGTTGAAATTCATGGTGCTAACGGCTATTTGATTGACCAGTTCCTGCAAGATGGTACCAATAAGCGCACCGACGCCTATGGTGGCAGCATTGAAAACCGAGCGCGCTTGGCGCTGGAGATTGCCGATGCGGTCATTGGCGTATGGGGTGCTGGGCGTGTGGGTTTCCATATTGCGCCGCGCGGCGATGCACACACCATGGGTGATTCAAATCCAGTGGCCTTGTTTACCTATTTGGCGGCTGAGCTTGGCAAACGAAAAATTGCATTTATCTGTGCCCGTGAGTATCAAGGTGAAGACTCTATAGGCAGCAAGATTAAGGCGGCATTTGGCGGTGCTTATATCGTCAATGAAAAATTCACGCAGGCTTCGGCTGAGGCGTTGATTGCGGAAGGTGGAGCAGAGGCAGTGGCATTTGGCAGTCTTTATATTGCCAATCCGGATCTGGTGGCTCGCTTTCAACAAGATTTGCCATTGGCGGAGGTTAATTGGGCAACGGTATATGCCTCAAGTGGGGTCGGTTATTCAGATTATCCTATGGCGAGTTAGTCGTTTGTGTGGATATTGATAGTCGCCTGAAGATGAGGTGTGAATATAGGCGCACGATGAGTGTGCGTTTTGTGCCTTTTTCTGGGTAAGTGGTACTTTTAACAAATGCTCAATCCTTTTTGGTTTTTTTGCGTGGTTTGGACTGAGTTCTTGCCATTTTGGTTGTAACAGGGCCTTTTTAAAGGCTTTTGAGTGTGTGATAGCGTTTTTTGGCGCTGCGAATTGACGATTATCAAAAAACGTCCAAGTCTTTTGTGGCTTGGGCGTTTTTTTACGTCTAAAATTGCTGGCTTATAACCCACGGATATTGTGTGGTTATTCTTGTAAGCCTGATGTTAATTCTTTAATATGCCCGCCTTTTGGGTGAAAGCCCAATATTCCTTTGTCACCTGCGTTTCGAGGTGATTTGCTAGCCGTCCAGCCGTTAGGGGAGATATTCGTCATGAGTAATGACGCTGTAAATAAGACACGCCGCAACCTCATAATTGGAACCTCACTTGTAGGGGCCGTAGGTGTTGTGGGTGCTGCTGTTCCTTTTGTGGGGTCTTGGAACCCCAGTGCCAGAGCAAAAGCGGCAGGTGCGCCGGTAAAGTATAACCTCAGCAAAATCGAGCCCGGTGCAATGGTGACGGTGGAGTGGCGCGGTAAGCCTGTGTTCATTGTGCGCCGTACTCAAGAAGCGTTGGAAGGCCTTAAAAAGGTAGAGGAGATGGGTGTGTTATTGGATGAGAACTCCAAGGAACCCCAACAGCCTGCCTACGCGCAAAACGAAACTCGTGCGATTAACAAGGAATTTGCCATCCTGTTGGGTGTTTGTACCCATTTGGGTTGTGCCCCTATGTTCCGCCCAGATGTTGGTGCGGCAGATTTGGGTGGCGCTAAATGGCAGGGCGGGTTTTTCTGCCCTTGCCATGGTTCTAAGTATGACTTGGCTGGGCGTGTATTCAAAAGCATGCCTGCACCACTGAACTTACAAGTGCCGCCACATATGTACGTAAGTGATGATGTAATAATTATTGGCGAAGAACAGGGGGCCTAAGCATGAAGTGGTTAACAGGTTTGTGGACTTGGGTTGATGATCGTCTGCCCGTTCAGCGCGCGTGGGATACCCACATGGCGAAGTACTATGCGCCGAAAAATTTCAATTTTTGGTATTTCTTTGGTGTTTTGTCGCTCTTGGTGCTGGTGAATCAGCTAGTAACCGGTATTTGGTTGACCATGAGTTATAACCCCTCATCTGAAGGCGCCTTCGCTTCAGTTGAGTACATTATGCGCGATGTGGATTACGGCTGGGTTTTGCGTTATCTCCACTCTACGGGCGCGTCGGCTTTCTTTATTGTGGTGTATCTCCACATGTTCCGCGGCATGATGTACGGCTCTTATAAAAAGCCGCGCGAATTGGTGTGGATCTTCGGTATGACCATTTATCTGGCGCTTATGGCCGAAGCCTTTATGGGTTATGTATTGCCCTGGGGGCAGATGTCCTATTGGGGTGCGCAGGTAATTGTTTCATTGTTCGGTGCCATTCCTGTGATAGGTGAAGACCTTGTCCAGTGGATTCGCGGCGATTATTTGATTTCCGGCATTACGCTTAACCGTTTCTTTGCGCTACACGTAGTGGCTCTGCCAATAGTATTGTTAGCGCTGGTGGTTATGCATATTTTGGCGCTGCACGAAGTGGGCTCTAACAACCCTGATGGCGTTGAGATTAAAAAGAACAAAGATGAAAACGGTATTCCGCGCGACGGCGTTCCATTCCATCCTTTTTATACCGTTCACGATTTAGTGGGCATCACAGTATTCTTGTTTGTCTTCTGTTTTATCTTGTTCTTTATGCCAGAGATGGGCGGTTTCTTCCTTGAGTACGCCAACTTTGAAGAAGCGAACAATTTGAAGACACCAACGCATATTGCTCCAGTGTGGTACTTCACCCCGTTCTATGCAGTGCTGCGTGCGGTGACTATGCCGATTGGTCCTTTGACCGCCAAGTTCCTCGGCTTTATGGCTATGGCTGCCGCCATTGCAGTACTCTTTGTGTTGCCTTGGTTGGATCGCAGTAAAGTGAAATCTATGCGCTACCGCGGTCATATTCCACGGGTCATGCTGCTGTCATTTGCCTCTATGTTTGTGGTTTTGGGTTACTTAGGTGTGCAATCGCCCTCCGAAGCAAGAACTCTGCTATCGCAAATCGCTACTGGTTTCTACTTCGCCTATTTTGTCACTATGCCGGTGTGGACTACCTCTACCCCAGAAAAAGCCAAATCAACAGTATCTTGGGTACTTTGTGGCGTATTTGCAGTGGTATTCGCTTGGATGGGAATTGAGTATCTTCACGGCGATGTGCCTGTTCTGCTGTTGTTCCTCTGTGCATTTTTGGCTGTTATCTTTGCCGTTATGCCCATCTTGGCGGCGCGCGATAAGGATTTGGCTGAGCCAACACGCACCCAAGCTAAGGGGCTGCCCTTGATTGTGGTGTTAGCGGGCTTTGTGTTCTTCGTATTGCTGACCTTGATTCCCATTAAGGCTGTTGCCAATGAAGGCGGATTTGCCTGTGGGGCTATTCCCTGCGATCACATGGAGCCAGATCTAAAAGATAAGGCTTCACTGCAGCGTGGAGCCAAATACTTTGTTAACTACTGTATGGGATGTCACTCTGCAAAGTACTCGCGTTTTGAGCGTGTAGCCGATGATTTGGATATACCCCATGACTTAATGGAAGGTACTCTTATTAACGGTGGTCAGCGTATCGGCCAGTTGATGGAAATTGCTATGCGCCCTGCGCAAGCCAAGGTGTGGTTTGGTGTAGTTCCGCCCGATTTAACCTTAGTGGCGCGTGCGCGTTCACCGGAGTGGGTTTATACCTATCTGCGTAACTTCTACAAAGATGAGTCGCGCCCCTGGGGTGTGAACAATCGCGTGTTCCCCAATGTTGGTATGCCGCATGTGTTGATTGGCCCACAGGGCTTATTGGAGTGTGGTGCTGGACCTAAGTTGAATCATCATGGCGGTGCGTTGCGCAATGATGTAGGAAATTTGGTAATGGACGAGCATTGCGGCACCTTGAAAGAAGGTAAGGTGATCGGCACCATGACACCCGCCGAGTTTGACGCGGCAATCTATGACTTGGTGAACTTTCTTGAATACATCGGTGAGCCAGCGGCTGTTAAGCGCGAGCAAATGGGTCTTTGGGTCTTGGGCTTCTTGCTGATATTGTTTGTGTTTGTTTACTTCTTGAATCGCGAGTTTTGGCGTGAAATTCACTAAGGTTAGGTTCTGAATTACGCAGTATTACAGACATATTAACGGGCGACTTAGGTCGCCCGTTTTGTTTTGTGATAGTTATTGCTATGCTCTGGCCAGTTTCGTTCCCCCTCTATTGTTTTACTGCCAAGTCTCAAGGAAATTCCGATGTCAATGACGTCTAGTCGCCCCTATTTGCTTAAGGCCATTTACGAATGGTTGCTGGATAACAGTTGTACCCCCCATATTTTGGTGGACGCCCATGTGGAAGGTACACAAGTGCCCCAGCAGCATGTGAATAAAGATGGGCAAATCATTCTTAATATCGCCCCCACGGCAGTACATGATTTTTTCATGGATTTAAATGCAGTCGCGTTTAATGCCCGTTTTAGTGGCGTGGTAAACAATTTGTATGTGCCGTGTGGGGCCATTTTGGGTATATACGCGCGGGAGAATGGCCAAGGTATGATGTTTGAGCCGGAAACGAATACTAAGCCGCCCACACCGCCGAGCCCGCCGTCACCGATCAAGCCTGTTGCACCTAAGCGCCCTGGTTTGCGCGTCGTTAAGTAGCCCATTACGCACTAAAAACACCCGCTGCAGCGGGTGTTTTTATATCCGCCCCTTCAAAGACCTTCCGGTTATTTTTTGTGACGAATTTAGGTCATTTTTATGACAGGGATGGTTTTGGTCATATAACTGTCATATTCGACGCGTAGATTGCACAGCCATGGAAGGGATGAACCCTCCATCAATATCCCGCGGGGATGTGTGATTCTTACTTACTTACTGGAGCGGTCTATGAACGCTGTAAAAATAATTAAAGGACTGGTGTTTGCCGGTTCTATGGTGTGTGCTACTGCGCTGCAAGCTGCTGTAGATGCAAATTTGCCAGACTACAAAGTAGCCTCTGGCGTATCAGGTAATGTGAACTCAATTGGTTCGGATACCTTGAATAACCTGATGACCCTTTGGGCAGAAGACTTCAAAAAGCTCTACCCTAACGTCAATATTCAAATTCAAGGTGCTGGTTCTTCTACTGCACCACCAGCGTTAACTGAAGGTACTGCTAACTTCGGTCCTATGAGTCGCGGTATGAAGGCTGAAGAAATTCAGGCGTTCGAAGCTAAGCACGGCTACAAGCCAACGGCTATTGCAGTGGCAATCGATGTGTTAGCGGTATATGTGAACAAGGATAACCCAATCAAAGGTTTGAGCTTGCCACAAGTTGATGCGATCTTCTCTGCTACCCGCAAGTGTGGCGGTGCCAAAGACATCACTCGTTGGGGTGAAGTTGGTTTGACCGGTGCTTGGGACAAGCGTGACTTTACCGTTTACAGCCGTAATGCTGTATCTGGCACCTATGGTTACTTTAAAGATGAAGCTCTGTGTAAGGGCGACTACAAGGCAACCATTAATGAGCAACCAGGTTCATCATCTGTTGTTCAAGGCGTGTCTACCTCTATTAACGGCATAGGCTACTCAGGTATTGGTTACATCACCTCTGGTGTGCGTGCAGTTCCTTTATCACACAAAGATGGCGGCCCTTACATCACTGCAGAAGCATCACATGCATTGGATGGTTCTTATCCTTTAGCTCGCGTGTTGTATGTTTACATCAACAAGCGTCCTAACCACCCTGCTGATGCCTTGCAACTTGAGTTCTTGAAAATGGTTTTGTCTAAGCAAGGTCAAGAGGCAGTAGTGCGTGATGGTTACATCCCTCTACCTGCGGCAATGGCGAAAAAAGCTTTGGCTGAATTGCAGTAAGATCTAGAAGTTCTACAAAAAGCGTCGACCTAGTCGGCGCTTTTTTATACCTGAAAGATAATGTGTTACAGATTTATGACGAAAGTTGTCAGTTTCATATCTGCCTGTAACAAAAGTGTCATCTTTGGTTGTTAGGATTCACGCGCCAATACTTTAAGTGGGTGTGCTCACCATGTCAGAACCAGTAACTCGGATAAATACACGCGGCAGCCTCATGCCCAATGCAGAACAGCGCGCTCGCTTGCGCCGTATCCGTATGTTCAAAGATAGTTGTTCCCGCTGGGGTATTACCGCAGCCGGTATGGCGGTAGTATTTTCCCTCGGTTTAATCTTCTTTTATCTCTTCTCAGAGGTGGCACCGCTGTTGCGCAATGCCTCTGTCGATGTGACCAAAACCATCAGCACCGCCGAATTTGGCCAGCCCGCCAGTGATACCAGTGAGTTTTTAACGCTAGATCGCTATGAAGAAATTGGTGGCAGTTTTAATCGTAGTGGCAGTGTCGAATTCTTTAATGTACTCAGTGGCAAATCGCTGGTACGTGCGGCCATGCCTAAAGCGGCAGAAGCCAATTTTGCTAGCCTCGCCAACAGCACTGCTGACCACGGCCTTGTGGCCTTTGGTTATAGCAATGGCCAAGTGGGTGTTGCTAAAGCGCACTACGAATTAAGTTACCCCAATGATCAGCGCCAAGTTATCCCGAGTTTAGAATTCCCGCTCGGCGAAGAGCCATTACAGTTGGATGAGCAGGGCGCGGCGCTCGATGTTCTGGCTATTCAAGAAACCTCAGCAGGCACACTTATAGGCGCGATTACCGCAGATAACCGCATGTTGCTGGCGGTATTTAGCATGAGTCGTAACTTTATTACCGATACGGTCAATGTAACTAAAGAAATTTATGAGCTGCCCAAGTTGCCCGAAGGTGTAAAGGGCACTCATATGCTGATCGATGAATCGGCTCAACATTTAATTGTAGCGACCGATAAAGGGCAAATGTTGCTCTACAAAATCATGAACCCTTCTGCGCCTGAGTTGCGCGAACCCGTTACAGTCGCAACGGGTAATATCACCAGTATGGAATTTTTAGTGGGCACAGGTTCGCTCATTGTGGGGACTGATAAGGGCGCCGTTAGTCAGTGGTTTTTGGTGCGCGACAAACAGAATATTTATCACCTTGTACATGTGCGTGACTTCGATGCGCTGTCTGGTGCTATTACCACTATCACCCCAGAATTTTCGCGACGCGGATTTTGGGTGGGTGATGATCAGGGCAATGTCGGCGTTTATTTTGGCACCTCGGCACGCACGCTCTTGCTTGAGTCTCTGGGTGAAAAGCCGATCAAGCAAATCGCTATTTCACCCATCAATGGTCGCGTGCTCATCATTGATGCCGATCAGGATATTAAAGTGGCCGATGTTTGGAATCGCCATCCAGAAATATCTTTCAGTTCACTCTGGCAAAAAGTCTGGTACGAAGGGCGCGATGCACCTGAATATATTTGGCAGGCCTCCTCTGGTAGTGACAGTTTTGAAGCCAAGATGAGCTTTGTTCCGCTCTCAATTGGCACCTTGAAGGCTGCATTTTTTGCCATGCTCTTTGCAGTACCAATAGGTGTTATGGGGGCGATTTACACCGCCTATTTCATGACACCAAAATTGCGCGGCATCGTAAAGCCTACCATCGAAATTATGGAGGCCTTGCCAACGGTAATTTTAGGTTTCCTTGCGGGGCTTTGGCTTGCGCCCTTTATGGAAAACCATTTGCCGGCGATCTTCAGTATCTTAATTCTACTCCCCGTCATAATGCTGGTGACCGGATATGCATGGAGTCGCTTTCCACAACAAGTGCGCAACAATATTCCCGAAGGTTGGGAGGCTGCAATCCTAGTGGTGCCCATCATTCTTACCGTGTGGGTGTGTGTATCTCTGAGTGCTCATGCAGAAATCTGGTTCTTTAAAGGAAGTATGCTGCAGTGGTTTACCGACATCGGCATCAACTACGATCAACGCAACGCCTTGGTGGTGGGCATAGTGATGGGCTTCGCGGTTATTCCCGGTATTTTCTCTATCGCCGAAGATGCAGTATTTAGTGTGCCGCGCCATCTTACGCAAGGCTCACTTGCGCTCGGTGCTACGCGCTGGCAAACCATGGTGGGCGTAGTATTGCCGACCGCAAGCCCAGGTATTTTCTCTGCGGTGATGATGGGCTTTGGTCGCGCTGTGGGTGAAACCATGATTGTGCTGATGGCCACGGGCAACAGCCCCGTCATTAATTTCAATATTTTTGAAGGTATGCGCACATTCTCTGCCAACATCGCGGTGGAGCTGCCAGAAACGGCGGTAGCCAGTACCCACTTCCGGGTATTGTTTTTAGCGGCGCTGGTTTTGCTTGCTCTTACCTTTGTGGTTAACACCATGGCTGAAGTGGTTCGTCAGCGTTTGCGCAAGCGCTACAGCAATCTGTAATTGCGGCCAAACCCATAAAGTGAACTCAATATAAGCGAACTTAACAAAAGTGAACTCAATGAAAAGCTTAACGAAAACACAAGCATCTTGGTTTAAAAGCGGAATGCCGTGGATCTGGTTAAACGGCGGTGCTGTTGCGCTCTGTATGGTGATGGTCGTGGGCTTGCTCGGGCTGATTGCTGTGCGAGGCTTTGGTCACTTCTGGCCTGCAGACATTTTGCAAACCAGTGTGGTAGATCGCGATGGCGCGCGTCATATCATCATGGGCGAAGCGGTGCGCGATGAAACCATTTCCGCCACTATAGCGCGCGATAATGGCTACGAAGTTCCCCCCGGTGTAGAGCTGGTAACGCGCCACCTTATTAAATTGGGTAATCGCGATATTAATGGTCGCGATTTCTCGTGGTTTCTTGAAACCGGTATGGATGCCTGGGAATATCCACAGGATGCCATTTCGATTGAGCGCCGCGAGTGGGGCAATTTTTACGGTTATCCAGTAGCGATTTTAGAAGACGGCAAGGTTGTCAGTGAATTAGGTAGCCCCGATTTTTGGGCGCAACTTGAAGCGCGCAATGAACGTGCACTCATGCTGCATGAAAAAATTACCGATATTGAGAAAAGCGATATTGGCCGTGTGAATATTGCAATGGAAGGTTTGCGTCTTGAGCGCAAGCAATTGGATTTAGACGGTGTAACGGGCAGTGATCTAGCGCACGCAGAAGCAGACTTAGCTCAGCGCCGTGCTGCATTGGAAACTGAATACGCAAGCATTAAACAAGAGCGAGATGCGATTCTTATTCAAGCTATGCGCGACAAATTGCAGGCGAAAACTGCTGCTGAAATCGCAATAGAAATTCCCTTTGACCATATAGTGCGTATTACTCGCCCTAATGAGTTAAGTTTAGTGGGGAAATCCTTGGGATATTTGGCGCGCTTTTGGGAGTTTATGAGTGCTGAGCCGCGCGAGGCAAATACTGAAGGTGGTATCTTCCCCGCAATTTTCGGCACCATTACCATGGTGATTGTCATGTCGATCATGGTGACGCCTTTTGGTGTGCTAGCGGCAATTTATTTGCGTGAATACGCACGTCAGGGCACAGTTCTTAAGATTATTCGTATATCTGTTTACAACCTCGCCGGTGTTCCCTCGATTGTGTACGGTGTGTTTGGTTTAGGCTTTTTTGTATACACCCTCGGCGGTAATATCGATGAGCTGTTTTTTAAAGCATCGCTGCCGGCGCCAACCTTTGGTACACCAGGGTTATTCTGGGCATCGCTCACCTTAGCGCTATTAACCTTGCCTATAGTGATTGTCTCCACGGAAGAGGGCTTGTCGCGTATCCCGACGACTATTCGTCAAGGTAGCTTGGCACTCGGTGCGACAAAATCAGAAACCTTGTGGAATGTGGTTGTGCCTTTGGCAACGCCTGCGATGATGACGGGCTTAATCTTGGCGATTGCGCGTGCTGCGGGTGAAGTTGCACCCCTGATGTTGGTGGGTGTGGTTAAGTTGGCACCGGCACTGCCCGTTGACGGCAACTATCCCTACTTGCATTTGGATCAAAAAATTATGCACTTGGGCTTTCATATTTACGATGTCGGTTTTCAAAGCCCCAACGTAGAGGCGGCGCGCCCCTTGGTTTATGCCACCTCTTTAGTGTTAGTGGTTTTGATTGTATTGCTCAACATAGTCGCGATTAAAATCCGCAATAATTTACGTGAGAAATATCGCGGTGCTTCTGACTAAGCTTGTCATAATTTAGTCATTAATATGAAACATATACCGAAATTTATTATTTACTTTTTGAACAGGCACGAGCTATGACACCTACTGCGCCGATTGAATCTCTACTGAATGCCAGCACTTGTAAATTGGAGGTAAAAAACCTCAATCTTTACTATGATCAAAAGCGCGCGCTCAATAGTGTGAACATGATTATCCCTGAGAAAAAAGTAACTGCATTTATCGGCCCTTCAGGTTGCGGTAAATCGACGTTGCTACGCTGCTTTAACCGCATGAACGACTTGGTGGATGCCTGTCGCATTGAGGGTGAAATCCTGCTCGATGGTCATAATATTTATGATAAAAAAGTTGATGTAGCCGAATTGCGTCGCCAAGTGGGAATGGTATTCCAAAAACCGAATCCATTTCCAAAATCTATTTATGAAAACGTCGCCTATGGTCTACGCTTACAGGGTGTTTCTTCTAAGCGTGTTTTAGATGAAGTGGTTGAAAATTCTCTGCGCGGCGCTGCGCTGTGGGATGAAGTGAAAGATCGCCTACATGACAACGCTTTTGGTTTGTCTGGCGGTCAGCAACAGCGCTTGGTGATTGCGCGCGCGATCGCCATTGAGCCAGAAGTTATTTTGCTCGATGAGCCTGCTTCTGCACTTGATCCTATATCGACATTAAAAATTGAAGAGTTGATTAACGAGTTAAAAGATAAGTACACCATTGTGATTGTGACGCATAACATGCAACAGGCCGCACGCGTTTCCGATTACACGGCGTTTATGTACATGGGCGATTTGATTGAGCATGATCTCACCGATACGCTCTTCACTAATCCCAGTAAAAAACAAACTGAAGACTACATTACTGGCCGTTACGGTTAATGCGGAGGCGCATCATGGTTATGGATATTACAAGTCACACGCACCACATATCCCAGCAATACAATATTGAACTGGATACCATTCGCACTCACCTCTCAGAAATGGGTGGTATGGCGCAGCGTCAGGTAAATGATGCGATTCAATCGCTGATTGATGCTGATATCAACAAAGCGGAGCAGGTGGTTCGCGGCGATACCAAAGTTAATTCGATGGAAATGCGTATCGACGAAGAGTGTGTGCGCATCCTCGCGCGTCGTCAGCCAGCCGCCAGCGATTTACGCTTAGTGATCGCCGTAACCAAGGCGATTACTGATCTTGAGCGGGTAGGTGATGAAGCCAGCAAGATCGCGCGTCAAGCTATAGCACTGCACAAGGACGGAGCAGCACCGCGCGGCTATATCGAGGTGCGTCATATTGGTGGTTTAGTATCTACTATGCTGCAGGATGCTCTGGATGCGTTTGCGCGTCTGGATATGAACATGGCGCTAAACGTGGTGCAGACAGATCGCACTGTGGATATGGAATACAGCACCGCTATGCGGGAGCTGGTTACCTTCATGATCGAAGACCCGCGCAGCATTACGCGCGTGCTGAATATTATTTGGTCGCTGCGTGCGCTGGAGCGCATTGGTGATCACGCGCGGAATTTAGCGCAATATACAATTTATTTGGTTAAGGGCGAGGATGTGCGCCATGCTGATTTCGAAGCGATAGAAGAGAATATCAACCAACCTGAGTAGCTGTTATAGGCTTTGGGCGCGCAAAACGGTTTTTTTGCGTGACTAAAGCCCATACCTCTAGTTAAATAACCCGCAATCTTCACTGGTTGCGGGTTTTTTTATGGTCAGTGGCTTAAGCTGCAAGGGCTTTATGGCAAATGCCAATAAAAAGCTTGTTGGTACTGGGTTTAATATATAATATAAATAAGGTAATTGGCTATGTTGGATACAGGTCGCAATCTGACCCATCAATTAACGCATCAACTGGGCGCTGCAATTGTGCAGGGGCAATACGCTGTTGATAAGTCTTTCCCAACAGAGGCGGAGCTTTCTGAGCAGTTTAATATCAGCCGCAGCGTAACGCGCGAAGCGGTAAAAATGCTCACAGCTAAGGGGCTAATAGCCTCGCGGCCACGGCAGGGGATTAGGGTTATGCCTAGTGCCCAGTGGAATATGTTTGATGCCGATGTGCTGAGTTGGACACTTAATGCGAGGCCTTCGCTGGAATTATTGCGCGAATTCACTCAGCTGCGCATGGCTATTGAGCCTGAAGCTGCAACTCTTGCAGCGGCGAACAGTGTTAATAACCCAAGTATTGGTGCTATAGGCGTTGCCCTGGCGCGCATGAAAAAAGCTGACCAAGGGTTGGATGATCCGCTTGCCGCGGATATTGAATTTCACTGTGCAATTTTAGCGGCGAGCCATAACCGCTTCTTTTTTCAGTTGCGTGAATTTATTCAGGTTGCCTTGCGTGTCAGTATCGCCAGCACCAATCAACTCAAGGGTGTGTTGGCAGCGAATTACGATGACCACAAACGTATTTATGATGCAATTTGTGCCGGTGATCAGGCCGAGGCCAATCAAGCGGTAAAAGTGTTGCTGGTTGAGGTTATGGAGTTGATTGATTTCTCGCTAAGCTCTGCGCGCGACACAGCTAAAAACGCAGCGCAAGATGGCGCAAGTTCCACCGAAAAATAGAATGTTCAGGCTAACTATTTCTCAGTGGATAAATCTTGCGGAGCGGCGATCATGGTCAGCAAATCTGAAGTAAATAATTACACGCAGTACCGGAGTCTCTATGGCAAGACGGTGCTGATTACGGGTGGCGCATCGGGCATTGGCGCTGCATTGGTAGAGGCATTTTCTGCACAGAACGCACGGGTTGCGTTTGTGGATATAGACCGAGATGCCAGCGAGAGCTTGTGCGCTCGGCTCGAGGCTCAGGGCTATACGCGCCCGTTGTTTGCGTATTGCAATATAAGTGATACAGATGCACTGCAGGCAAGTATTGCGGCGATTAACCTGCAGCTCGGTGATATAAGCGTGTTGATAAACAATGCGGCAAATGATCAGCGGTTTGCCACGCGGACATTAACCGTACAGGATTGGCATCAGGGGATGGCGATCAATTTGCACCCTGTGTTTTTTGCCGCGCAAGCGGTGCAGCCAATGATGGCCGCGCTGGGCGGCGGGGTTATTATTAATGTCAGCTCGGTGAATGTGCATTTTGCACCGCCAGAATTAGCGGGTTACATTGCCGCTAAGGCAGGCATACTCGGTTTAACCAAAGCCTTGGCAACTGACTTTGGCGCGGACAATATTCGCGTCAATGCCATATTGCCCGGCTGGGTTGCCACTGAAAAACAATTGGAGCTTTGGTTAACACCTGAAGCTGAAGCGGAATTGATGCAACGGCTCTGTTTGAAAAAGCGTTTAGCCGCTGCCGATGTTGCCAAGCTTGCACTTTTTTTAGCGGCAGATGATGCCGCAATGATTACCGCGCAAGAGTTTGTGGTAGATGGTGGAAGGATTTAATGGGGCGAATTTTTTACCCGTTCTGTGCTTATTGGGTGCGAGGCTTTTTATCATGGAGGGGTTTTCGATGAGGACCTAGGTACATGATCGACCGCTGGTCTACTCAATAAGTTGTCATGGATAAGCATTCATTTTTAGTAATGAATGCTTATTTTTTTAAGTGCATTATCGTTTCTTAAACGGAACTTGATAGTGTTTATACACAATAACAAGATAACAACATCCTGAGGTCACTATGATTTTAAACGGACTCGATTTTGCGGTACTAATCGCCTACACGGTAATTTTACTTTTTGTCGCCTATTGGGTTTCGCGCGACGAAAAAGGTCACGACAAAAATGCCAATGATTACTTTCTTGCGAGCAAATCTCTGCCTTGGTGGGCGATTGGTGCATCCTTAATTGCAGCAAATATTTCTGCTGAACAAATTATCGGCATGTCGGGCTCTGGTTTTGTTATAGGTATGGGTATTGCGGCCTATGAATTGATGGCGGCGATTACCTTGATCATTATTGCTAAGTACTTTTTGCCGATTTTTTTGTCGAAGGGTATCTACACCATGCCGCAGTTTTTAGAGGCGCGCTACGACGGTCGAGTGCGCACTATTCTGGCGATTTTCTGGTTGTCGCTCTATGTGTTCGTCAACCTTACCGCGGTATTGTATTTAGGTTCGCTCGCCATTTCGCAATTCCTCGGTGTGGATATGCTTTACGGCATGATCTTCCTCGCCATCTTCTCCATGACCTATTCGATTTACGGCGGCCTAAAAGCGGTGGCTATGACCGATATTATTCAGGTGGTGCTCTTGGTATTTGGCGGCTTGTTTGTCAGCTATCTCGCGCTTAACCAAATTTCAGGTGATGCCGGTGTGGTTAAGGGATTCACAATGTTGCTGGATCAAGCACCTGAAAAATTCGACATGATTTTGTCGAAAGACAACCCTCACTATGCGGATCTGCCGGGTATCTCTGTACTGATCGGCGGCCTCTGGATCATGAACATCAGCTACTGGGGTTTTAACCAATATATTATTCAACGAGCATTGGCTGCCAAGAGCCTTCAAGAAGCGCAAAAGGGTATGGCGTTCGCAGCCTATGTGAAATTATTTGTACCCGTAATTGTGGTGTTGCCTGGCATTTGTGCTGTGGTACTAGCACCTGATTTGAGCAAGCCGGATCAAGCCTACCCAGAAATGATGAAACTTTTACCTCATGGTATTTTGGGTATTGCGTTTGCGGCCTTGGTTGCGGCTATTGCCTCTTCGCTCAGTTCTATGAGCAACAGCGTTTCTACTATTTTCACTATGGATATTTATAAAAAGCTGATCAATAAAAATGCCTCTGAACACAAGCAAGTAATGGTAGGGCGCATCACGGCTTTCTCGGCCATGGTCATTGCGGTATTACTGGCTAAGCCTTTAGTGGGTCAATCTGAGCAGGCCTTCCAATTTATTCAAGAGTTCACCGGCTTCTTTACGCCTGGGATTGTGGTTATTTTCCTGTTTGGATTCTTCTGGAAAAAAGCGACCGCCGGATCAGCGCTGACCGCAGCCATAGCATCGGTTGCCTGTTCTTGGTTACTGAAAATTTACATGCCGGAAGTCCCTTTTATGGATCGCGTTGGAATAGTGTTTATTATCTGCGTGGTCTTGGCAGTTGTAGTGACCTATCTCAGTGGTGCCAAAGATCAAGAGAAAGCCATTCACTTAGATGACATCAGTTTTGCGACCACCAAGGGTTTTAATATTGCCTCGGTGGGTGTGGTCTTAGTGTTGGTGGCTATCTATACCCTTTGGTGGTGATTTATACTGGTCGGTAAATGCAACCTGCTCACGTTAAAACGCCCCTTGTAAGGGGCGTTTTGCTATGGGCAACAAACCAGAATAATGATAATGACTTCAGTTTTTACCTATCAACCTATTGCTTCAATTCCCTGCGCCAACAATCTTGGTGAGGGCGTACAGTGGAACCCCAAAGATCAGTCCGTTTATTGGATTGATATCATCGACGCTAGATTATTTCGCTATCACCTTGCCAGCCAAGATTTGCAGCAGTGGAGCTTGCCTGAGCGCCCCGGCTGTTTTGCCTTTGCCAAACAAGACGCTCGTTTGTTGATGGCCTTGGCATCCGGTTTTGCGTGGTTTGATTTGAATACGGGCGAATGTGAATGGATCGCGAAACCGGAAGCGCATATTGTGGGCAATCGCGCTAATGATGGCCGCTGCGATCGTCAGGGCCGTTTTTGGATGGGCACTATAGTGGATGAGCGTCGGAGTCCGGAGCAGGCCGCGGGGCTTTACTGCCTCGATCATAACTTGCAGGTCACGCAGCACCTGAGCGGTTTACAGATATCCAATGCGCTTTGCTGGAGCCCTGATGGGCGCTGGCTTTATCATGCGGATTCGCCTACACGCACTCTTCATCGCTATGACTTCGATTGCGACTCGGCGCAATTGAGTAATCAATATAGTTTGCTGCAAACCTCAGAAGGTGTTGATCCGGATGGTGCCTGCGTTGATGCCGATGGCAACATCTGGAATGCGCAATGGGGCGGCAGCCGTGTTGTTTGCTACGCGCCAGATGGCCGTGAGCTTGGCCGTGTAATGACGCCTGCTACGCAAACGACTTGCTGTGCTTTTGGTGGTGAAAAATTAGATCTATTGTTTGTTACCAGTGCGCGAATTGGATTGAGCAACGAGCAATTGCAGGCGCAACCTGAAGCGGGTCATTTATTTATTTATCAGACACAGGCAACAGGTTTGGAGGAAAATTGGTTTGGTGTTTAATCAGGATATGAAGGGTGCAGCGCAAGACGTTCGAGTTGTTCGTGTTGATTACGCTGATGCGCACCATGGGCGCGATTTTATTTTTTTACTGGACAGCTACGCACGCGACCCTATGGGCGGCGGTGAAGCCTTAATCCCTGAAGTAAAAGATAAGCTGCTTGCGCAACTGGCTCGGCGCTCTTTTGCCTATAGCTGGATAGCCTATGTGGATGATCAGCCAGCAGGGTTAATAAATGCCTTTGAAGGCTTCTCCAGCTTTGCCGCTAAACCCTTATTAAATGTGCACGATGTAATTGTGCTGCAAGCGTTTCGGGGTTTGCAATTAAGTCAGCTGTTGTTGCAAGCGGTAGAGTTACAGGCGCGCGCTTTAGGGTGCTGTAAAGTCACTTTAGAAGTGTTGACGGGCAACAAGCCTGCGCAAGAGGCGTATAAAAAGTTTGGCTTTGCATCTTACGAGTTAGACCCACAGGCGGGGTATGCATTGTTTTGGCAGAAAAAATTGGAGGTTTAAAGCTGGAGCGGTGTTGCGGGGCTGCAATCAATAACCGTGGATTAATAGGCTGTTATTTGAAGTGGTGTCACAAAGCTGAAAACAGTGCGTGCGCCTTTTGAAAACGCACGCACACTAACTTTACTGATTGTTGCTATGTTGTTTAGGGCTAGTCTTGCAGATCAAACGGAAAATAATTTTTCGCATTGTGATAGCTAATATCTTGAATCATCTTCCCGATCATTTGCGTGTCGTTCGGCACCAATCCTTTTGCTATATCGCGCCCGAGCATGCCGCACAATATGCGGCGGAAATATTCATGGCGCGAATAGCTGAGCAGGCTGCGGCTGTCGGTGAGCATGCCGATAAAGCGGCTGAGCAAGCCCAGTTGGCTAAGTGATTCTATTTGGCGCGTCATGCCATCCATCTGATCCAAAAACCACCAACCGCTGCCGAACTGTATTTTGCCGGCGACGGAGCCATCTTGAAAGTTGCCGATCATGGTGCCGAGCATTTCGTTATCGCGCGGGTTCAAGTTGTACAAAATGGTTTTAGCGAGCTTGTCTTCATCTTCCAGTCGGCCTAAAAACTTGGCGAGCGGTTTGGCGTAGTTGTGATCGCCAATAGAATCGAAGCCAGCGTCTGGGCCGATAGTGCGGAACAGGCGCGGATTATTATTGCGAATCGCGCCTATGTGGAATTGCTGCACCCAACCTTTGGCGTGATCCATGCGCGCAAATTCCAACAGCATGGCAGTTTGGAATTTTTCAATCTCTAGCTGACTCAAATCATTGCCAGCGCGAATACGGCTAAATATTTGTTTGATTTCAGCGTCGGTAAAATCGGCGCCGGGTATTGTTTCTAAGCCGTGGTCAGATAAACGACAGCCATTGGCGTGGAAGTAAGCGTGACGTATTTGCAGTGCTTGCAATAGGTCTTCAAAGTGGGTGATATCAACGTTTGCCGCTTTGGCGAGCTTGTCCATATAGCGGTTGTAGCGCTCGGTGTTTTCCACCGCCATGGCGTTGTCGGGGCGCCAGCTGGGCAGCATAGCGCAGGTGAAACTTTTATCGGCGGCCACTTTTTGGTGGTGTGCTAAGTCGTGAATAGGGTCATCGGTGGTGCCCACCATTTTAACCTTGGCTTGGTTCATTAGGCCGCGCGCTGAAAATTCCGGTGTGGCCAGTTGTTCATTGCAGGCATCCCAAATGCGCTTGGCACTCTTGCTGTCGAGCAGCTCGTTAATGCCAAAGGGTTTGCGCAGTTCTAGGTGTGTCCAGTGGTAGAGGGGGTTGCGCAGGCACATGGGTACAGTGGCGCTCCACTGGGCGAACTTTTCCCAGTCGCTGGTCGCAGTGCCGGTGATAAATTCTTCTTTAATACCATTGGTACGCATGGCGCGCCACTTGTAGTGATCGCCTGCAAGCCACACTTGGGTAAGGTTTTCGAACTGAACGTTGTTCGCTACTTGTTCTGGTGGCAGGTGGCAGTGGTAGTCGATAATCGGCAAGTCTTTGGCATAATCGTGGAAGAGAATGCGTGCTGCGGGTGTGTCGAGCAGAAAATCGTCGTGTATGAAATGCATGTGGGTTGCCCTGAGTGTGTTGTCGACAAGTCGACCTGTAAATAGGTGCCAGTGTAGCGAGTGATGGAGTAATCACCAAATCCCGATGGCGGTGTGCCCCAGAGAAATCGAGCACTTGTGAATCGGTAGTTTAGTTTTTGTGCTGCGTGGACCTTAAGCAAAATAGCCCATGTGAACTATAGTGAAGCTTATTCATTTCCTCTTTGCTGGAGATAGCGTCATGACTAAACCCATAGTGCATCACAACCCTTTGTTCGATTTGTTGCGTGCGGAAAAAATTGCTGAGTTCAATCAACGCAAGGCGCGCGGTGAACTGCTGGAGGGCCAATTACGCGGCGGCGACTTTCGCGGGTTGGATTTACGGGAACTCGATGCCAAGGGTTTAGATCTACGTGATGCTTACTTTCGCGGTACCGATTTGCGCGGTATCGACTTTCGCGAGTGCCAATTGGAGGGGGCCAGTTTTTGCCAAGCACATTTTTCTGGCTGCTTTTTCCCTGCAGAATTAACCGCCGAAGAGTTGCGATTATCGCTCGATTTTGGCACTCGGGTGCGTTATTGTCGTAAGTAATAATAATTTTGCTGGCGCGCGTTTGGTGCTGGACAACAAAACTAATAATTCACAACAGCATTATTTTCCTCACAACGGATAGCAATATCTTGTTGATTTAATTCATTTCTGTTTGAAAAGAGGTCTATTCGTGACTATTACAACGACAAAAATTACAGTGCTTTCAAAAGGCATAAGGGGCTTATTGCACCTGAGTATCCTCGGTTTCTTTACGTTGGGGTTGGCCGCTTGCAGCCCGTCGGAAGAGAGCATCACAACATCTTCTGAACCCAGTGCGAAGAATGTGCCCGCAGCTTTTCCTACCACTGTTGAGCGCCCCAATACGGTAGTACAGACTGCAGCCTTCGAAATCAGCCCCGTTGATAAAGCGGCGACTCAAGAGACTCGTTCACTTTTTGCTTTTATGCGCGAGCAGCGCAAACAATCGATTATGTTTGGCCATCAGCATGAAACTACCCAAGGCCTAACCATTACCGCTACTGACGGCACTCAGTCGGATACCTATAATGCAGTGGGTGATTTTGCCGCTGTTTATGGTTGGGATACACTCTCCATAGTGGCGCCTGCACAAGAGGGCGATGTAGTGGCGCAAGTGCGTAAAGCCTATGCGCGCGGCGGCATCATTACTATTAGTTCTCATTTCGATAACCCTAAAACGGATGGTCACAAAGGTGACTGGCCCACTGGCACTTCTTGGGATAAAACCCCTGCGGTGGTGGATGCTTTGCCTGGTGGTGCATTCAACAGTGTTTATAACGGCTATTTGGATCAGCTAGCGGCTTGGGCTAATGATTTACGCGATGAAAAAGGCACTGCAATTCCGGTGATTTTTCGCATATTGCACGAAAATACCGGTAGTTGGTTCTGGTGGGGAGCAGAGCAATCCACCCCTGAGCAATACAAAAAGCTCTATCAGTACACCGTTGAATATTTGCGTGACACTAAGGGTGTGCACAACTTCCTCTATGCCTACTCTCCTAATGCGTTTGCCGATGCTACGGAAGAAAATTACCTAGAGCGCTACCCTGGTGATGCGTGGGTCGATGTGTTGGGTTTTGATGCTTACGGCCCAGTAGAAGCCAATCAAGAGTGGTTTGCCAATGTGGTAGCCAATGCGGCCTTAGTGGCGCGTATGGCGGAAGCGCGCGGCAAGGTGCCGGTGATTTCGGAGATAGGTATTCAAGCGCCGCAAATTGAAGCAGGTAAATTTGATAGCCATTGGTATCGCAAGTTGATTGCAGGTTTAAAAGCAGATGCAGACGCACGCAGTATTTCGTTTTTGCTCACCTGGCGCAATGCACCTGAGGGTGTTCCCGGTCCAAATGGCACTCAAGTTCCTCACTATTGGGTACCAACTAATCGTCAGGAAAACAAAGATAATGGCACCCTCGATGATTTTATTGCGTTCTACTTAGATGACATGACCGCCTTTAATCGCGATATTCGCGGTGTGTATAGTTTGGATACGCTCGTTAAGTAGTTGCTCTAAGAGTAATGCGTCAACGCATTGAGTGAAAAACGGCCTTCTTTTGAAGGCCGTTTTTATTTGAGGGTAAAAGAGCGTTAAGTTACTTTCAGGTGTGGTGCTAGACGCTATGATTCTCCGCTCACTTGGCTGGCTGAATATTAATAGCGACTAGCTAGCGGCAATTGCAGCGAGTGCTGCTATGGTTAAGCGAGAAAAATAAAAAGTGATAGCACAGACATCACCCTTATAAACGACAGCGTATTCAAGCAATTGAATAAAATATTTCAAGAGGTCAACACATGAAACTAACCTACAGCCTACGCCTGCTGCTAATAGCAATGCTGGCGGGTACCATTGCCCCACTCAGTTTGGCGCAAACGACTACAACCGCACAGCCTTGGATGAATAAGGCATTGAGCGCCGATGAGCGCGCCAGTCTCGTGCTTAAAGAAATGACGCTGGATGAAAAACTGACCTTGGTATTTGGCTATTTCGGAACGGATTCTCCCTGGAAGGGCGTAACTCGCCCACCTGAATCTTTGCATCAATCGGCGGGTTTTGTATTTGGTGTGCCGCGCTTAGGTATTCCCAATATGTACCAAACAGATGCGGGTGTTGGTGTTGCGTCGCAAGCGGGGCCGCAGGTGCGCGAGCGCACGGCATTGCCTTCTGGCATGAATACGGCAGCAACCTGGGACCCGCAAATAGGCTTTGAGGGGGGCGCTATGATTGGTTCCGAGGCACGCACCTCAGGTTTTAACGTGATGTTAGCGGGTGGTGTGAACCTCGTGCGCGAGCCGCGCAACGGCCGTAACTTTGAATACGGCGGCGAAGATCCGCTCTTGGCGGGTACCTTAGTCGGTGCACAAATCCGCGGCATTCAATCGCAGCATATTATTTCAACCTTGAAGCACTTTGCGTTTAACAACCAAGAGACTGGGCGCTTTGTGCTCAATGCGAAGGTGGATGATGCGGGTGCGCGTATGTCGGAGTTACTTGCATTGCAAATTGCATTTGAACAGGGCAAACCCGGTTCGGTGATGTGCGGCTACAATCGCGTGAATAGCGTCTATGCCTGCGAAAGTGCTTACCTGCTCAACGAAGTGCTGAAAAATGACTGGGGTTTTAAAGGTTTTGTCATGTCTGATTGGGGTGCAACTCACTCAACGGTGCCTGCCGCCAACAATGGCTTGGACCAG
This sequence comes from Cellvibrio sp. 25HG11W-0, assembly GCF_057815475.1. Classification (NCBI taxonomy): domain Bacteria; kingdom Pseudomonadati; phylum Pseudomonadota; class Gammaproteobacteria; order Cellvibrionales; family Cellvibrionaceae; genus Cellvibrio; species Cellvibrio sp. 25HG11W-0. The sequence continues at coordinate 3,803,842 of NZ_CM174230.1, read as the reverse complement.
CAATCGGGCTTCCCTTTTGATCAAGCCGCCTATTTTAGAGAGCCGCTCAAAGAAGCCGTCATGAATGGTTGGGTTACCCAAGCACGTATGGATGATATGGCGCACCGTGTGCTGCAGCCCATGTTCGCCCAAGGTGTGATTGACAACCCTGTAGGTGCGCCGAGCGATAAAATTGATTTTGCCGCCCATGCCAAGGTCACGCAAAGCGATGCTGAAGCAGGCATAGTGTTGTTGAAAAATGCGAATAAATTGCTGCCGCTGAACGCTGATATGAAGAAAGTTGCCATCATCGGTGGTCATGCAGATGTGGGTGTGCTCTCTGGCGGCGGGTCTTCACAGGTTTACCCTGTGGGCGGCATGGCGCTGGAAAATCTTGGCCCGGCCGTATTCCCCGGCCCTATGGTTTTTTACCCCTCCTCACCCTTGAAGGCAATTAAAGCGCGGTTGCCTAAGGCTCAGGTCACCTTCAATTCTGGCGCCGATGTGGCTGCTGCAGCCAAGCTGGCGGCCGAGAGCGATATAGTGTTGGTATTTGCTAATCAGTGGACGGGCGAATCTATAGATGTGCCAGATCTCTCGTTACCTGACAATCAAGATGCGCTCATCGCTGCCGTGGCCAAAGCCAATGCTAAAACCGTGGTTGTGCTGCAAACGGGTGGCGCGGTGTTTATGCCTTGGTTAGAAAATGTGGGTGCGGTTTTGGAGGCTTGGTACCCAGGTACGCGCGGCGGTGAGGCTATGGCGCGGGTATTGTTTGGCGAGGTTAACCCCTCGGGCCATTTGCCCATCACTTTCCCCGCTGCTGTGGCGCAGTTTCCTCGCCCAGTGTTGGACGGTTACCCAGAGGTGAAAGACAAGCGCTTTGATGTGGATTACTTTGAGGGTGCCGCTATAGGCTACAAGTGGTATGAGCTTAAGGGCCACAAGCCGCTATTTGCGTTTGGACATGGCTTGTCCTATACCGACTTCGCCTATAGCGATTTAAAAACTCAGGTCAAAAATGGTCAGCTGAGTGTCAGCTTTAGCATTAAAAATACCGGCGCAGTGGCCGGTAAAGATGTTGCTCAAATCTACATAGCGCCAGTTGCTGCTAAGTGGGAAGCACCTAAGCGTTTGGGGGCCTTCCAAAAAGTCGAGCTTAAACCGGGCGAGAGTAAAACCCTCTCGCTGGACGTAGATTCACGGCTCTTGGGGATGTACCAAAGCAAGAGCAAAACCTGGCAGATCAGCAAGGGCGATTATCAGGTGATACTGGCGACATCAGCGGCGGAACCGCAAGCGAGTGTTAAGGTTCGCCTGCCTAAGCGAACTCTCGATGTAAACGGCAAATAGTTGTAACTTTTCAAAAAGCCCCCGTATACGCCAGTATCCGGGGGCTTTTTCGTTTTAAACCGCGCGCGTTGGATAAACGTAAATTCACGTTAATTTGTAAGACAAATTGAAAGGGGGTAGCTACACTTCGACCTTACAGCGTTAATAATCAATAAAACTAAGGAGTAACTATGTCCGTCTTTCGTCAAATGATTACCCCGCTCGCCGCCGTGTTTGCACTCAGTGTCGGCAGCGTTAATGGGGCCGATATTCAGCTCAGCATCGACCCAGCCCAGCCAGGGCCGGTCATCAACAAAAATATCTATGGTCAGTTTGCCGAGCATCTGGGGCAGGGTGTCTATGAGGGAATGTGGGTAGGGCCTAAGTCGAAAACCCCCAATGTGCGTGGCTGGCGTAAAGATGTTGTGGGTGCACTCAAAGATTTGCAGGTGCCCTTGGTGCGCTGGCCTGGTGGCTGCTTTGCCGATGAATACCATTGGCGCGATGGCATAGGTAAAAAGCGCCCTGTTAAAGTAAACACCAATTGGGGCGGTGTAGAAGAAGATAACGCCGTAGGTACCCATGAATTTTTTGACTTGGCGGAGCAGTTAGGTGCTGAGACTTATATAAACGGCAATTTGGGTTCAGGCACGCCGCAAGAAATGGCGGAGTGGTTGGAGTACATGACCTCCGAGAGCAATTCTACCCTCGCTCAGCTGCGCCGTAAGAATGGCCGAGATAAACCCTTCAGAGTCAATTATTTTGCTATCGGCAATGAGGCTTGGGGCTGCGGCGGCAATATGACTCCTGAGTATTTCGCCAGCCTGTACAACCGCTTTGCGACTTTTGCCAAAACCCCTGCAGACAATCGACCTAAATTTATTGCTGCTGGTGGTACCAATGAAGGCGATCCAGCGCACTGGACTGATGTGCTGACCAAGAGCATTCACCCTAACTGGAGCCTGTCGTTTGATGCCGTGAGTTTCCATTACTACACTTTGCCAACGGGTAAGTGGGATGTAAAAGGCGCCGCCATTGGCTTTCCCGAATCTGAGTGGATGTCGACCTTGACCCGCACCCTGCGTATGGATGAGTTCATTATCAGTAACAAAAAAGTGCTGGATAGAAATGATCCTGAGAAAAAAGTGGGCTTTTATGTTGATGAGTGGGGCACATGGTATGACTCAACACCTGGCACCAACCCTGGTTTTTTGAATCAACAAAACAGCTTGCGCGATGCGGTGGTTGCGGCCCTGAACTTCAATATTTTTCATAAGCATGCCGACCGTGTGCACATGACTAATATCGCGCAAATGGTGAATGTGCTGCAGGCCATGATCATGACCGAAAAGGACAAAATGATCCTCACGCCTACCTATCACGCTTTCAAAATGTATACGCCGTTTCAAGATGCAACCTCCTTACCGTTGACCCTAAGCAATGTGCCTAACTACACGCTGGGCGATCAATCTGTGGCTGCGCTCAGTGCATCGGCAGCGCGCGCTAAAGATGGCAAAATTTATGTGGCCTTGGTGAATGCCGATCCTCATAAGGCTCAGTCATTAGCTATTAATGTGGCAGGAATGAGTGTTGCTTCTGCCTCGGGGCAGGTGCTTACGGCCGAGGTGATGGATGCGCACAACAGCTTCGCCAAGCCCCGCGCCATCGAGCCTGCTGCTTATGAAGCTAAGGCTAAAAATGGTAAGTTGGTGTTAACTATTCCGGCTAAGGCGGTGATTGTGGTGGCCCTGCAGTAGAACATTCAAACATAAAAAATCGGCCTTGAGAGGCTGAGTGAAAACAGCCTTTAGAGCTAACAAAATAACCGCGACTTTGTTCGCGGTTATTTTGTTATGAGGCACTCTAAACGGCGTCGCTTGCACTAAAGCTTTTTACTTCCATCAGACTGGAAGATTCTGTTCCAGCCGATCACCCGTGTGCGTAATTGACACGTTTACCGATTTAGTGGATCCCACCACGCTGCAAAAGGGCTTTTTATCTGCTGGGGCTAACTTTTGCGAGTGATTAACATAGCCTGGAGTGCGGGTAAGGTTCACTTGAGGCTAGTAATCTGAACTTCAATTCGGGCTATGAGGCGAAAATACCTCCGATAGAACTCGAGGTATTTACTTCATCAATTCAAGGCAGCGTAAACGTTGTTGTTTCGCAGTATCTTCAATGTCGTTTTTTACGCAATTCTTTGTTTTGGCCATAGAAATTTATGGGGTGAAAGGCTTTGCGTCAAAATGACTCTAAGTGGCCTTCCATATTGCCAAGTCTTAGGCTAGAATAATTTCATTGGTAATTGTATTTTTAATTATAAAAAGAGGCGCTTGTGGTGTATTCAAACACTAAGTGTGTATCAGCCATCTCTACTAAGGGGCAAACCTCACATTTAAACGCTCTAGGCGCGTTGGGTTTTGGCGCTGCCTCACTGGGGAACCTCTATCGGCCTATCAGCGATCAGGCGGCTATAGATACAGTCGCGGCTGCGTTGGCTACAGGGGTTCGCTATTTCGATACGGCGCCCCACTATGGATTTGGTTTAAGTGAACAGCGCCTCGGTGCCGCTCTTAAAGCGGCGGGCATAGCGCCAGAAGCGGTGACCGTGTCGACCAAAGTAGGGCGTTTGTTGGTACCGACTAACTCCCGCGAGCGCGAGCGCCATGGCTTTGTTGATGCGCCTGCGCTTGAGCCTGTGTTTGATTACAGCTATGACGGGGTGATGCGCTCCTTCGCAGAAAGCTTACAGCGCTTGCAGTTGACGCGAGTTGATATTTTGCTCGCCCATGATTTAGGCAGCCAAACTCATGGTGCCCAACACCCTGAACAGTTTCATCGTTTTATGGCGGGTGGCTATAAGGCGATGTGCGAATTAAAAGCGGCTGGTTTGGTGGGCGCTATAGGTTTGGGCGCGAATGAATGGCAAGTGTGCGAAGAGGCTATGGCGCAAGGGGATTTTGATGTGTTCTTGCTCGCGGGGCGTTACACCCTGCTGGAACAAGCGGCGAATCTTAGCTTTTTACCGCGCTGTGCTGAACGCGGTGTGGCGGTAATCGCTGCGGGGCCATTTAATTCTGGCATTTTGGCGCCAGGTGCGAGTACGCGCGGGCAACGTTTTTATAACTACGCGCCCGCTCCTGCCGCTATTTTGTATCAAGTTGCACGTTTGGAGGCGGTTTGTACGCAATTCGCCGTGCCGCTCGCGGCTGCTGCTTTACAGTTCCCCGCTGCGCACCCACAGGTTGCCACTGTGCTAGCGGGTTTCGCTAGCGCACAAGAAGTTCAGCAAGCCGAGGCTTTGATGGAAATGGCTATTCCCACTGAGTTTTGGATCGAACTGTACCGTTTAGGTTTGATTGATTCTGCCGCACCTTGTCCCGTGCGCAGCGATTCATAGGGATCATCGCTGAATGCAATTTACAGCGCGAGTACCTATCACTAGACCATTAAAACCAAGCCAGCACTAGGCCATTAAAACCAAGCCAGCACTAGGCCATTAAAACCACGTCAGAAAATGACAGATTGAAAGACCACACTATGACGCAGACTGTTAAACCTCATTTGCCTGCTCGCGCTCCTTCGGCGCTGCTGCTGCACCCCAGTGACAATGTGTTGGTATGCGTTAGGCACATAAGTGTAGGCGACAGTATTGCCATCGATGGCGAGCTAATACTTGCAAGCGCTGATATTCAGGTGGGCCACAAGCTAGCTCGTCACGCGCTTGCTGAAGGTGAAAAGGTGCTGCGCTATGGCGCGTCTATAGGTTCTATGACTGTCGCTGCGACCAAAGGCGCGCACGTTCACATGCATAACATGAAGAGTGACTATCTCCCCTCTCATACTCGCAGCCGTCAGTCGCAAACGCCCATGACGCAAGCGGCAGAATAATGACGAGAGAGCTTTTGAAAAACAGCCGCGAGCCAAGTGCATTTTTTAGTGCCTCCTCGGTCAACCTATGGAATCTATGTCTATGTATTTAGCGCAACCGCTGTCTGGATATCTGCGTGCCGATGGCCGTAAAGGTATTCGCAACGTCATATTGGTAGCCTACTTGGTGGAGTGTGCGCATCATGTGACCCGTAAAATCGTCAACATAACTGATGATATGGATGTGCATCTCATCGGTTTTCCCGGTTGTTATCCCAACCAATATGCCTATGACGTTATGCGCGCGGTGAGCACGCACCCCAACGTGGGCGGTGTGCTTTTAGTCTCGCTTGGCTGCGAGAGCATGAACCGCGAAAAATTACTCAGTGAAATTACTGAGTCAGGGCGCCCAGCAGAATTGCTGGTGATTCAAGAAGAGGGCGGCACCAAGTCGACTATCGCCAAAGGCCTCGCCGCTGTGCAGCGTTTGCAGGCGCAAGCGGCGCAAACAAAACGCACGCCCATGGCGCTGAGCGAATTAATTGTGGGCACCATATGTGGTGGTTCCGATGGCACCAGCGGCATTACGGCTAACCCCGCAGTGGGGCGCTGCTTTGATGCGCTCGTGGCTGCAAATGCTAGCTGTATTTTTGAAGAGACGGGCGAATTAATTGGCTGTGAAACAATCATGGCGGAGCGTGCGCTTACCCCTGAACTAGGCGCAGAAATTGAAGCCTGCGTCGCCAAGGCCGAACATTATTATCGCGTCATGGGTTTTGGTAGCTTCGCGCCCGGCAATGCCGATGGTGGACTTACTACGCTCGAAGAGAAATCCATGGGCGCCTATTCTAAATCAGGCTCATCACCGATTAGCGGTTTACTAAAACCTGGCGACATTCCTCCTCAAGGTGGCCTCTATTTACTCGATGTTGTCCCCGATGGCGAGCCGCGTTTTGGCTTCCCCAATATTTCTGATAACGCTGAAATTGTCGAATTAATTGCCTGCGGTTGTCATCTGATTTTATTCACCACGGGGCGCGGCTCGGTGGTGGGTTCGGCTATTTCGCCGGTGATAAAAATCTGCGCAAACCCAGAAACCTATGAACGCTTAGCTGAAGATATGGATATTAATGCGGGCCGGATTTTGGCGGGCGAAGCAAGCCTCGATCAAGTAGGCGAAGAAATTATGCAATCTGTTCTCGCCGTTGCTGCGGGTGCGCGCAGCGTATCGGAAGATCTTGGCCATCAAGAATTTATTCTCACCTATAAAGCGTTTGAACCTATTGGCCCGAGTTGTTTGCCCGTGCGGCAGATCGCGTAATACTCTACGTAGTTTAATTATGTGTTTATATTTTTTTCAATTTATTTAATCGTAGGGTTTACATAATTATGAAGCGACTTGAAGGCAAGACTGCACTCATCACTGCAGCTGCACAAGGCATAGGCCGCGCGAGCGCCGAACTGTTTGCCGCTGAAGGCGCGCGCGTGATAGCCACGGACATTAATATTGCTGCGCTCAACGAGCTAACAGAGTGCGAAACCTATGAGCTCGACGTGCTCAACAGTGAAGAAGTGCGTGCGCTGAGCGAAAAAATCGGTGCTGTAGATATCCTATTTAACTGTGCAGGCTATGTACACAACGGCACCATTCTCGACTGTGATGAAAAAGAGTGGGATTTTTCGATTGATCTCAACGTCACTTCCATGTATCGCATGATTCGCACTTTTCTGCCTGCGATGCTTGCCAAGGGTGGTGGCTCTATCATTAATATGTCGTCAGTCGCCAGCTCTATTAAGGGCGCACCAAACCGCTTTACCTATGGCATGACCAAGGCTGCCGTAATCGGCTTAACCAAGGCCGTCGCGGCAGATTTTATGACCCAAGGTGTGCGCTGCAATGCAATATGCCCAGGCACAGTACAAACGCCTTCGCTCGAACAGCGCCTACACGCCACCGGTGACTATGAAGCCGCCTACAAAAATTTTGTTGCGCGCCAGCCTATGGGGCGTTTAGGTACTGCCCGTGAAATGGCTGAGCTAGCACTTTATTTGGCGAGTGATGCTTCAGCGTTTACCACTGGCACTATTAATATTATTGATGGCGGTTGGAGCAATTAATCCCCGCGCATATTGTTCACATTTTTTTTGAATAGATTGGGAGAGAACATCTATGAAACTACTTCGCTATGGCAACCCCGGACAAGAGCGCCCCGGCATATTGGATGGGGAAGGTAATATCCGCGATTTGTCGGGTGTGGTAAGCGATATTAATGGTGCTGCACTCAGTGCTGAATCGCTACAAAAAATTGCTACGCTCGATTTAACCGCACTACCCAAAGTGGATGCGGCGGTTCGCTTCGGTCCTTGTGTTAATCAGGTAGGTAAGTTTATTTGTATTGGCCTTAACTATGCTGATCATGCGGCAGAGTCCGGCCTGCCAGTACCAAAAGAGCCTGTAGTTTTTATGAAGGCGACGAGTGCTATCACCGGCCCCAACGACAATATTATTAAGCCGCGCAACTCCACCAAATTAGATTGGGAAGTGGAGTTGGGTTTAGTGATAGGTAAGCACGCCAGTTATGTTCCACTGGAAGATGCCATGGATTATGTCGCGGGCTACTGCGTTGTTAACGATGTGTCCGAGCGCAATTTTCAATTGGAGCGCAGCAGCCAATGGGATATAGGCAAGGGCTGCGATAGTTTTGGCCCGCTTGGCCCCTATTTGGTGACTAAAGATGAAATTGCAGATCCACTTAACTTGAAACTTTGGTTAAAGGTAAATGACAAAATGTACCAAAATGGCACCACCACACCTATGGTGTTTGGCCCAGCATTTTTGGTGCATTACCTTTCACAATTTATGAGCCTGCAGCCTGGCGATATTATCAGTACCGGTACACCGCCCGGTGTAGGTCTTGGCCAAAAGCCACCGGTCTACTTGCAGCAAGGCGATATAGTGGAGCTGGGTATTGAAGGCTTAGGTGTGCAAAAGCAAACTGTTGTGAATGCTCAGTAAATATAAATTAAAATATTTTCCCCCTTCCTTTACCGCTTGGTTAACTGGCGTTAGGAAGGGGCCAGTCAGTTTATTTCTGTACAACATCGAATACACCCTAAGAAAGTAATGTAGGGTAAAGCTGCACCAAACAATAAAGCAGTGATGAATAATAAAAACCCAGCCTACAAAAATCCGTATTACGAGAACCGCACCCATGAAAACACCTAAATACCTATTAGGCCTATGCCTTATTACAGCGGCACTTTTTTCTACAAATAATACAGTATTTGCAGAGCAGAATGAGTCGCTAAAACTCTGGCCTAAACTCGAAGCACCGATTAAAGATTCGGCAGCGTTTAATGCCAAACTTGAAACGATATTGCAAAAAATGAGTCTCGAAGAAAAAGTCGGGCAAATCATGCAAGCTGAAATTCAAGCGGTTACCCCTGCGGATATTAAGCAATATCACCTAGGGTCGGTGCTTAATGGTGGCGGCTCTATGCCTAATCGCGCAGAGGGCGCTCAGCCGCAAGAGTGGGTAAGTTTTCTAGATAGTTTATACGATGCCTCCATGGATACCCGCGATGGCGGCCAAGCTATTCCTATTTTTTGGGGTACAGACGCGGTACACGGCCACAACAATCTTGTTGGTGCAACACTCTTTCCTCACAACATTGGTTTGGGGGCAATGCATAACCCAGCGCTTATTGAAAAAATTGGTGCTGCTACCGCATTAGAAGTGCGTACAACTGGCACTGAATGGGTATTCGCACCCACGCTCGCCGTCGCGCAAAATGATCGCTGGGGCCGCACCTATGAAAGTTATTCTGAAGACCCAGCGCTGGTAGCGCGCTACGCTCGGGCGATGGTTGAGGGTTTGCAGGGAAAAATAAATTCAGCTAATTTTTTAGCAGAAGATAAGGTTATTGCCACCGCTAAACATTTCCTCGCCGATGGCGGCACCTTAGGTGGCGATGATCAAGGTAATGCGCGCCTTAGCGAAAAAGAATTAATTAAAACTCACAATGCGGGATATGTGCCTGCGCTAAGTGCGGGCGTACAAACTGTCATGGCCAGCTTCTCCGAATGGAATGGCGAGAAGATGCACGGCAATCAGTACCTTTTAACGGAAGTGTTAAAAAATAGAATGGGTTTTGATGGCCTGGTAGTCGGCGATTGGAATGGGCACGGTCAGGTTCCCGGTTGTACCAATGATTCTTGTGCGCAAGCGATTAACGCGGGCATAGACCTCTTAATGGTTACCAATGATTGGAAGGCCATGATTGCCAATACGCTTGCACAAGTTAAAGCCGGTGAAATTTCAATGGCGCGCTTAGATGATGCGGTGCGCCGCATTCTGCGCGTAAAAATGCGTGCAGGCTTATGGAATAAAAAACCTTCGCAACGCGCGCATGCGGGCGATGCCTCCTTGGTGGGCAGTGCTGAGCATCGCGCTATAGCGCGGCAGGCAGTGCGTGAAAGTTTGGTGTTGCTCAAAAATGATGGCGGTCTACTACCCCTTAAACCACAGCAAACTATTTTGGTGGCGGGCGATGGCGCTGACAACATAGGCAAGCAGGCGGGAGGCTGGAGCATTTGGTGGCAGGGTGTTAGTGATGCCAAAGAAAACTATCGCTTCCCCGGTGCCACCTCTATTTTTTCGGGTATTAAGGCTGCGGTCGTTGCGGCAGGCGGCAAGGTAGAGCTATCAGTTGACGGCGCATATCGTCAAAAGCCAGATGTGGCTATAGTCGTGTTTGGTGAAAACCCTTATGCAGAAGGCAATGGCGATAGAGATACACTTGAGTTTGAAGCTGGCGATAAAAAAAGTTTGGCGCTACTTAAAAAACTTCAAGCCCAAGGTATTCCTGTAGTATCAATTTTCCTTTCTGGTCGCCCGCTGTGGGTGAATCCTGAGTTAAATGCATCGCAGGCATTTGTAGCCGCTTGGTTGCCCGGCTCTGAGGGGGCGGGTATTGCCGATGTGATAATCGCGCGCGCAGATGGAAAGCCACGCTATGATTTCAGCGGAAGCTTGTCATTCTCTTGGCCTAAGTTGCCTCTGCAAGATCAACTCAACAAACACCATAAAAACTACGCACCTTTGTTTAAGCTCGGCTACGGCCTCAATTATTCTTCGCGTAAGAAAACGGCAAAAAAACTACCGGAAGCAGTAGTAGGTATCACAAGCAGTGAGCCGCAAGATATTAAGCTTTATGTGCGTCGCCCCTTGGAGCCTTGGCATATTTTTATTGAGAACTATGAGCGCCAACAAATTTTAAGCGGGGCTTTTGCTGCCTTGCCCAAAGGTGATGTAAAGGTGCAAACCAGCGATAAAGATGTACAAGAGGATGCATTACATTTTACCTGGAAAGACACCTGGCGCGCAGGGCTGACCCTTGAAAGCGGCAAAGCACTAAATCTTTTACCCTATCTTAATAAGGGTGTATTGGCGCTAGATTTAAATGTGCTGCAGCTCAGTAAGGGCGGGCTCAGTTTTAAAATGAAATGTCAGCAGGGTGATTGCGATCGCCAAGTGCCCTTTACGCTCAAGGCGCGCGCACAAGCGGGCAAAGGTTGGCAAGAGGTTTTTGTGCCGCTTAGTTGCTTCCCGCGTGCGGGCGATAATTTTGATACGGTCACTATGCCTTTCGCGTTAGAGGTGGGTGGTGAAGGTGAGGTTGCCGTAGCGAATGTACGCTTGTTGATGCAAAGCCCCACCAATGCAGTCGTAGAATCTTGTCCTGATGTCAAGACTCAATCAGTAACGCCAGATATGTTAAATGAATGGTGGGCAATAGATTGGTGGCTGCCGCGCCATGAACAAAAGCTTGCCGATTTAAAGGCGTTAAACGCGCAGGGTAAAAAAGTCGACTTATTATTTATTGGTGACTCCATAACCCAAGGCTGGGAAAAAGAGGGCGCAGAAGTTTGGAAAAAATATTATGCCCCGCGCAATGCTTTCAACATAGGTTATGGTGGTGATCGCACTGAAAATGTACTTTGGCGGTTACAGCATGGTGAGGTAGATGGCATAGCGCCTAAGGTGGCGGTATTAATGATCGGCACTAATAACACCGGGCATCGCCATGAGAACCCCGTTACCACCGCTGCAGGCATTAAAGCGATACTGGCAGAGTTAACCCAGCGTTTGCCTAACACGAAAATTTTGCTGCTGGCTATTTTCCCGCGCGATGCGACGGTTGACGGACAACTACGTCAAATTAATGAAAAAATAAATCCTTTGATTGCGCAGTATGCAGACAACAAACGCATTTATTTTGTTAATGTTAACAGTGCCTTTTTAACTAAAGAGGGCGTTTTAACCACCGATATAATGCCAGACCTATTGCACCCACACGAAAAAGGCTATGAACTGTTGGCTAAAGCGCTAGAGCCGCACTTACATAAATTGCTAGAAATTAAGTAGCGCGATGATGTTAAGTAAATGGAGAGTGCTAAGTAAATTGAGGGTACTAAGTAGATTGATGGTGTTGGACGTTTTTCGGCGCAATACCTTGGTGGCTTTTAAAAAAATAACGGCGCGGTCATAGGCGCCGTTTTTTTTGCCTTAAGTAAGTGTATAGCTTGATCGCTCGACCTTATAGAATTCTAAAAATGGAGATATAGGTATGTATATGAAATCTCACTCTGGCTCTATGCTGCAGCGTATAGCTGCGCAACTTTTAGTTATGTTTTCATTATTGGTAGCGCTGAATGCTGCTGCGCAAACTAGTGCGGTGCGTGAACGCATTTTATTGAATGATAACTGGCGCTTTGCGTTGGGCAATGCGATAGACCCCAGCAAAGATTTCAACCATGGGACGGGATACTTTTCCTATCTTGCCAAAACGGGCTTTGGCGACGGCCCTGCAAGCCCCGCATTTGATGATCGCGCATGGCGGGTGCTGAGTGTTCCCCATGATTGGGCAGTTGAAATGCCGTTTGATGCAACGGCGAGTAAAAGTCATGGTTATAAAACGGTAGGGCCGAAATTCCCACAAAATTCGATTGGTTGGTATCGTCGCGAATTAAGCATACCAGCCTCAGATCTTGGGCGGCGCATACGTATTGAATTCGATGGTGTGCAGCGTCAATCGCAGGTTTTTATTAACGGTTTTTTTGTCGGCGAAGAAGATTACGGAAATTTAAGTTTTAGTTATGACATCACTCCCTATCTAAATTATGGTGGTAAAAATGTAATTGTGGTGAGAGCCGATGTTTCTTTTGAAGCGGGTTGGTATTACGAAGGTGCGGGGATAAATCGCGCTGTCTATTTATTAAAAACAACTCCCGTTCATATCGATCAATATGGTACCGCCGTTGTCACCGAGTTAGCGGACAGTAAAGCGGTGATTACTATCAATACCAGCTTGATTAATGAACATGAAAACTCAGCCTATGCCGATGTGCCCGCAGAACATCTGTTGCTCTCGCAAACGCTAGTGGATGCGTCGGGCGAGGTTGTCGCACAGACCAAAAAACAAAAAACTATCTTGGCAACCGGTGCGACACAAACCCTGCAAGATCAACTTAAACTTAAATATCCTATTCTCTGGTCACTCGATAACCCCTATTTGTATAAGTTGGTCACGCGTTTAGAAAATCGCGCCGGCCAGTTGTTAGACGAATATGAAACACCTGTGGGCGTGCGCACAATTCGCTTTGACGCCGATGAAGGTTTTTTCTTAAATGGCGAACATATAAAACTTAAGGGTAGCAACAATCATGAGGATCACGCGGGTGTAGGCGCGGCTATTCCCGATGCCTTAATGGCTTATCGTTTGCAACGGTTAAAAGATTTAGGGATGAATGCCTACAGAGCGTCCCATGCGCCGCCATCGCCAGCCATGTTGAATTTGGCGGATCGCATGGGTATTTTAGTCATCGATGAAAATCGATTAATGGGCATAAATGATGTTCACCTCAGTGCGGTCGAGCGCATGATTAAACGCGACCGCAATCACCCGAGTATTATTCTCTGGTCGCTGGGTAATGAGGAGTGGGGAATTGAAGGCAATATTAAAGGGGCGCGCATTACTAAGAAAATGCAGAGCTTTGCGCGTTCACTCGATCCAAGCCGCTTAAATACAGTCGCCAATAGCGGTGGTTGGGGTGGTATATCTGCAGAGATTGGCGTGGCGGGTATTAACTACATAAAACAGGCTAAGCCCGATCAGCAGCATCTGGAATATCCGCAACAAATTCTGCTTGGTACAGAAGAAACAACCACCCAGCAAACTCGCGGTATCTATGTCGAAAATAAAGCCTTGGGCCATTTGGCCCCCGCAAAAGACGGTACTGCAGGTGCTAATGCCGCCGTTGGTTGGCAATATTATGCAGCACGGCCTTATTTGGCAGGCATTTTTTATTGGACAGGTTTTGATTATCGCGGTGAACCAACACCCTATGTTTATCCTGCCGTAGGGTCACAATTTGGCATTTTAGATAGCTGTGGTTTTGCAAAAGATGGCGCTTACTATTTGCAAGCCTGGTGGGCACATAAACCTGTGTTACATATCTATCCACATTGGAATTGGCCTGGTAGAGAAGGTGAGTTAATTGATGTGGTCGTGTTTAGCAACAGTGAAAAAGTTGAATTATTTTTGAATAATAAATCTCTCGGTAAAAAAGTCATGCCGCGCAATGGTCAGCTCAGTTGGACTGTAGCTTATGTACCGGGGGAGCTTCGCGCACAAGGCTTTAGTAAAAATGAATTGATCCAATCGGCACGCGTTGTTACCACTACGCAAGCGGCCGCCATACAATTAACACCCCACGTGCATAGCATCGTGGCGGATGCGCGTGATCTTGCCGTTATCAATCTAGCAATTACAGATGCACAGGGTAGTGTGGTGCCGACCGCCGATAGTCAAATTCATTTTTCAGTTGCAGGCCCAGGAAAAATTATTGGTGTTGGCAATGGCAACCCTTCTTCTCACGAAAATGATGTAGAGCTTGAGCGGATAAGGACACAAAATTTAGGGGAGTGGACCGCCCCGAACCCTGCAGACAGCAAAACCCTGGTTAAGTTTGAAGTGACCTTTGATCGCCCGACCTTAGGTTCAGCGGCGGAAATACATTTGCTGTTAAATGCCTTAGGTAAAATGCAAACCGCGACACTCAATGGAAAGCCTCTGTATAAAGATAAGGGGCCAGAGCAGGCGCGCACTGAAATTCTACTAGCGCCTTTGAGTTTAAAAGAAAGGGATAATGTATTACGCTTGGACGCTGCTCCTTTCGATGAGTGGCGTGATCGAGAAGGGCTGTTTCAGTTTCACCCAGCAACGCTAAAAGTCGTGCAAGCTGCTGCCCCCTATAAACGCAAAGCCTTCAACGGCCTCGCGCAAGTGATTGTGCAATCAACGGGTGGGCAAGGTGAAATCACCCTGAAAGCTACAGCAGAAGGCTTGGCACCTGCAGAGGCGAGCGTTATGGCTCAGACGAAGTAAGTGCTAGCGGGCGCCTAGTGGTACTTAGATGGGTTATTAAGCCTAGGCAAAGTTAAAGGCGTTTATAACGCCCCTCTCTGTCGCCAGTATTACTGAGGCCACAGGCGTAGAAAATGGTGGTATTCAATTAATTGTTATAACTTTATGGGTTTAGAATTGGATCAACACATGACTAGGTTGGGAATGGGAATCAAAGGATCAGTTGCGATCACAATAATGACCTTATTGTTGGTTGGCTGTGGAAATACGGGGCCAGATGTGGCTGTCACACCCAGTGTGGGCGATAGCAGCAGTAACGCAAATACTGATGGGGGCGCCGTTGATTCAGCACAACATAGTTCTGTGCAAAATAGTTCTGCGCAAAATAGCTCTGTGGCAAATGAATTTTCTGCCACTATGCCAGATAGCGAACTGGTAGAGGGTAGCTACCCACTTGTAAATAATACCCCACAACCTGATGGCTCATATACTCGCTTAAAAATTAGCATTCAATTAAATAAAAAGCTTGCTCAGGTTACAAAATTATATTTGCTGGTGGATCAAAATCGCAGTACTTGCCCTACGGGGATTACGCAACGGCTTATAGCACCCGATTTTCCCGTGGAACTGGCGGCGGGCGAGGATAAAGTTAACTTTACCCTAGAGGCCTATCCTGATAGTGATGTTGAAGCTAATTGCGAGAATAGCTTCAAATTAAAAATGGTTGATGCCATAGATGAGCGAACTATCCCAGTCGAAGGTAAGGTTACCTTGATTGATGATGATGTACCTCGGAATTTTGCTGTTTCTGCAGAATATGGCAGTCATGGCAAAGTCTCCTTGATGGGTTCAAAGGAATTTGATGGGCGCACTTTTCAAGTGGAGCAGCTGGGGAAGCGCCAAGCCAGATTTACCATTGAAGACGAATACTTACATTATTTAGTGCCAGGAACCCCCGATTTAAATGTTTTACCCTATGACAATTCGGGCATTGAAGATTTTGTGTTTCGCATAACTCCCTCAAATGGAGACCCAAGCTTTACTGTTAGTTTTCCAGCATATAGGGATCTTTATGATGTCATAGATAATTTTTCAAGAGGTGGATGGTCATATACCGAAGAGGACGGCGACAAAGCAGATTTTGAGTATGCACAACAGCATTACTTAATAACCGATATAATTCTAAATGGCTTTTGGGATAATTATTTTTATAATGACTTAAGCAAAATTAGCTGGACATTGAAAACTACATTGCCAACTAATGAAATTAGGTTAGGTGTAAACGGTGTTGGTAATCTGTCTGGCTTGATTGAACCTAGTGATCTTAAGCAAGAGGAAATTGATTATATAACTAAGGTCGGACCTTATAAATTGGATTCTGATAATCGTACATTAAGAATTAATCCAGTAATCTTTCCAATCCTTGAGTCGTATATTTCAGATATGCGCATAGGCAAACTTGATCCAAGTATTGAGGTGTGTGAGTCAACATCATCAACATCACGTTGTCAGCCTCTATTTCCAACTTTGAATATTAGGCCCACCACTAAAACAATCTCCTTAAATCTGTCTGGTATAGAGAGTCGTCTTTTTATCGAAAAAGATAGATTTTACATAGTGGTTAAGGATGTAACCTCAGATGCATTAAATCATGTAACCCGCTTAATTCCGCTGTCGGCCCCCGAGACCAAGCTCACTTACTTTCATTCAGGTCAATATGAATTGAAATTGGTGGATTATAAGGGTGACTATCGGGCGAGTACTATGATCACACTTTATCCTGATGATAAAGACAAATCTGTTTCGCTAGCGGTGGAAGAGGTTGCCGCGCTGAGTAACGCTGAACGGTAGAAAAAACACTTGTGAGTTAGCTGCAGCCAGTAAGTGTAAGGCAGTAGCAATTTATGTGTTATGTGTTGTGTATAGTAGCTTATTGAATTGACCCTAGGTTTCCCCTATACGGAGATTATGACGTTGAATATTAAATATGGAATTATTTTTACAGCGTTGATTGCTGCTTTTTCCCATGATGTTTTTGCGGTAGAGGAAGGGCATGATCATGCTCTTTTATCGCGTATTCCAAACTCAGGTATCGAAACGTTTTATGAGGCTGATTTTTCTGCTTTCAATTTTTATAATGTGGATGCCAAAAACACTATTCATAAAATTACCCGAGAGGGGCGCCTTACACAAATTTATTACCAGCTAAAGCAGGCTACAACGGCTTTAGCCTTGGCCCGTAATATACAGTATTCATTAAAAGCGTCTGGTTTTCTGTTGCAAGCAAGCTTGAGTGATGATGCTATTAACCCAATTAAAGCGGAGCTTGAACGTATTATTGTGAAAAATGCGCCGCTCATGATTGTGCTTGCGCCGGAATATTTGTATATGACTCGTAAAGCTGCATCAGGCGTACAGCATGTAGCAGTTGTTATATCCTCATTAAATGAGGATCACTTCATCTATTATTTGATTTTAGAAGAAAAAACGCAGACATTTGTTCCGCTCAAAGTATCGGAGAAAGACATTGAAAAAGGGCTTCAAGAAAATGGGAAGGTAGAAGTCTACGGTATTTATTTTGATGTAGGTAATGCAACAATAAAACCAGAGTCAGGTGAAGCGTTGAGTGCCATTGACAAGGTTTTACGCGCCGATAATAAATTAACATTATACATAGTGGGTCATACCGATAGCACTGGCGACTTTTCAAAAAATATGCGCTTATCCGAACAGCGTGCTCAGGCAGTTCTCCGCAAGCTGACGGAAGAGTATGCAGTCGATAAAAATCGTTTGCGCGCCTATGGTGTTGGTTCGTTGTCGCCCCTAGGCGCAAACTCTAGCGAGTTTGGTCGAGCAAAAAATAGGCGTGTGGAGCTTGTGCAGCAGTAAAGTGTTTTTAATTCATGGCGTTTGTCATGGCTGTATTTTTAGTTAAAGAAATAATGTGGGTTGTTATGGCATGTATATGGAATTTGGCGATTAATAGTCTTGTTACAGCGGGGCTTTTGGTGTCGGTAGGTTGCAGTGATTCTGGTTCGGGTTCATCAGGCCAGACAAGAACGTTGGTAAATATCAGTCTAGGCGAGATTAGCAGCAAAAGTGAAATGGCTTCATCGTCTTCTGCCGTCAGTGAGTCTGCACCTAAAGTGCGCCTTCCTAATTACACCATCAGTGTGGATAAGTTGGAGTATCTAGAGGGTTCAGAGCCAGAGCCCAACAAAATTCTTCCGGTAACCTTCCATTTTGATAAGCCTTTGGTGGAAGATGCAGTTATAGAGGTAGATGTTAATGCTCAATTTGGTACGGGTATTTTCCCTGGGAAAATATTGCCTAGCTCTAAAGTAGCTCTACCCAAAGGAGCGAGCGAGTTTACTATTCAACTAGAGAGTTATGTCGATAATAAACCTGAAGGAGTCCAAGAGGCGAACTGGTATTTAATTCTGGAATCTGCCGGTCAACGAGTTAGCCTGCCCGTTAATAATGGCATCAATATTATTGATGATGACAAAATGCGGTCTGCCGAAATGGATGTGGAGGCAGGTCAATTAATTACTTGGGATCTCAATGGGGCATCTAAGCCCTTTGGTGGTGAAAAATTTACTGTAACTCAAGTGTCGGGTGAGTCGGTTAACTTTAGCGTTGATGGGGATGTGTTGCGTATTCTTGCTCCAGCGCCCAATAATTATAGTATGCCGAGAGGCGATCAGATGATTGGAATTAGTTTTCATGTTGTATCTGATTCTGGCGAGGATTACACCATAACGCAGAATATCTATTCTGCTACACGTTTTAAGTCCTTTGTGCAAAATATTAGATATGATGACTATGTTGATGAGGCGCCAATAATGGCTGATAGGTATCTTCAAGGGGCGACCATGAATACCGGCGGTGTTCATCATTTAATTGATGATGTTTTTGGGCCACCGGTGATTCAACTTAATTTTTTGAATTCTGACATAAAAATTAAAACACCATTCACCTTCACTTTTTTGCGCCTCCACTCGAATGATATTGTTGGCGAAGCCAATGCGCAGATTAGCGATGACGGAAAAACTATTACGCTCTCGCAAGAGGATTGGGAAAAAGCAAAGCAGATAATTGATTTTAAAGAAGATGGAATTAGACTTGAGGCTATACCTCAATTAATTGATGAAATTAATGATTCTGAAGATAGTTTTGGGCAAGGGTTCGAATTGGAAATGAGTCTGCGTATAGCAGACAAAACTGCTTCGGTAGCTATAGACGAAACCGTTCCGGATGAGGTTGTTCAATCAGGTAAATTGTTTTTGGTTTTAAGCGATACTTATACCGATGGCCCTGGGGATGGCGTTGTTTTTATTAGACGACTCGAGCAAAGGGTTACTAATTTTGAGCATTTATATGGGTCAGATTTTTTTGTTAACATAGTGGATCTATCAGGTGTGTACTCAGGGCACACAAGTGTCTCGCTGTATGATAAAGCTATTAAGCATAAATCAGTTACTATTGATGCGGAGGCCTCAATAAATTAGACGATATTGAAAGATCTGCTAGTTTTGTGTTTGGGTAGCGTTACTGAGATGTAAAAGCTTGATTCGCTTAGCGCTACTGCGTGACAGAAGGGCTGCTTATTTTACCCGTCCTGCACTAGCGACTTAGCTTGCCTAACCTGTTCTTGGCTAGGGCTTTTAATCACTGCGCTCGATGATATTTATTTAATGTTGATTTTTTTGAATTTTCTTTAATCCCTAATCTAGGAGTTTGAATGTAATGGCTATTAAAAAAGTGATATGCATGACGGGCATGATTATTTTGGCCTGTAGCAACATGGTTTTCGCCGAAAGTTTTAAAGTAGATATGAAACCAGGTCTGTGGGAGAACAAAATGGAGCTGGTGGGTGATGCTGGGCAAAAGATGGCGGCAGCTCAAAAAGCGCAAATGACCCAGGCCATGGAAGAGATGAAAAAGCAGATGGCGAGCATGCCTGCGGAACAGCGCAAGCAAATGGAAGCTATGATGGCGCAGTCGGGGATGTCATTGAAGGAGGATGGTGTTAGTTTCCAAAATGGGCAAGTTAATATTTCTGATAAAGGCACTGTGGCAAAAAGTTGTGTCACTCAAGCTGAGATTGATCGCGGTGAATTCGGTGAAATTGAAGGCGACTGCACGTCAATTATTAAGCAAGTAAAAGCCAATCACTTTAAGTCTACGCAGGCCTGTAAGGGTGGCGATGGCTCCAGTGAAATGGAAATTATCTTCGACTCGCCCAAGCACTACACGGGCAAGGGAACTGTGACGAATGTTGTTGAGGGTAAGCCGCAGGTTATGCAGATTTCCATGGTAGGCACTTGGCTGGGTAGTGATTGCGGCACAATTAAGCCGGATAAATAGAAGTGTTTAATACCTCAGGGCAATATTGCCCTGAGGTGATTTGGTCAAGGGGCTATGTTGTTTTCTAATTGGCCCATCCTGCCTGTCAATGTTTTTTCAAATCTCTCTTCTTACGCCCCCCATGTTTTGTTGTTAAACAAACCAGTGAATTGCGATACCCAAAATTGCACAAATCCCCAGTACGCGCATCACACTCATCTTTATATAAAACAACAGCACACTGGCGGCTATGCCAAGAGCGAGTGCAATTAAATCCACTTGTGTGAACCAGCCCTGCGCACTACCTTTTGGCCAGAGCGCGTGATAGCTGAAGAAAAGTGCGAGATTAAAAATAACACCTACAACAGCAGCGGTAATGGCGGTGAGGGGTGCGGTGAAATTGCTGTTGTGTTGTGTGGATTCCACCAGTGGGCCGCCTGCGAGAATAAAAATAAACGACGGCAAAAATGTGAACCAGGTTACCAGGGTTGCTGCAATGATCCCCGCAAGAATGAGCGAGTCACTGCCGAGAAAAGCTTGATTGTAGGCGCCAACAAAGCTGACAAAGGCAACTACCATAATCAGTGGCCCCGGTGTGCTTTCGCCGAGCGCGAGGCCATCCATCATTTGCGCTGGGCTAAGCCAGCCGTAGTGATTGACTGCACCTTGGTAGACATAGGGTAATACCGCATAGGCGCCGCCGAAAGTTAAGAGCGCGGCGGTGGTAAAAAACCAAGCCATATGGGTGAAGCCGTGATCCCAGCCAAAGCCCATACCCAGCGCTAGCATGGGAATTATCCAGAGCAGCGCGCCAGCTAGTAATACCATGCTTAAGCGTTGCCAGTGAAAGTGTGTGTGTTCGGCTCTGGCGGTGTGATCGTCGATAAGCGCGGGGCCATAGTCCATTTGTTTAGCTTGGTGATGGGCGCTGGCGGTAAAAATATGGGGAGTATATTTTCCGCCGAGCCAGCCAATAACGGCGGCACAAAAAATAATAAGTGGAAAGGGGAGGTGTGCGACAAAAATCGCCACGAAGGCCGCGGCGGCCAACCCCATCAACCAATAATTTTTTAAACTGCGCGCGCCTATACGCACGGCTGCTTGCACGACTATAGCGGCGACGGCGGGTTTAATGCCGTAAAAAATACCGGCAATTAAACTGGTGTGGCCAAAGGCCAAATAGACCCAGGCTAATAAAATTAATATAAAAAGTGAGGGTAGTATAAAGAGAACACCGGCGGCTATGCCGCCCCAGGTGCGATGCAGTAGCCAACCAATATAGGTGGCGAGCTGTTGTGCCTCGGGCCCGGGTAGCAGCATGCAGTAGTTGAGTGCGTGGAGAAAGCGCGCTTCAGAAATCCAGCGTCGTCGCTCTACCAACTCTTGATGCATGAGGGCAATTTGCCCTGCTGGGCCGCCAAAGCTAATAAAGCCGAGCTTAAACCAAAAGCTCAGTGCGCGTCTAAGTGTGAGCGGAGCAATCTGATTCTGTGGTGTTGGCATAACGACCTGAGTATTTCGGTTGTGAACTGAGAGCGGCATTCTGCCGGAGGCTAATCACTTTCACAAAGAGCATTTGTGATGCGACATTGTCATTTAACTGTCACAAAGCCTTCCTATAGTGCCCGCTCCTTTAAGGTCTCCGAGAGTTATTATGTCCCCGAAATCCCACAAACATATGCATTACAATGTGGCGCTGGTTGATAAATTATGGAATTTAAAGCGGTTGTGTGAAGGGCATTTGAATATGCACATTCCGCTTAATATGGTGTTAAAGGATGAAGAGTACCGCGCAGAATTATTAGAGCGAGCGCTGAGCGTTCAAAATGAAGAACTGACAGCGCTGGTGTGGGATGTGCGACATATGGAGGATGAAATCGTCTCCTCCAATCACAGTGGCGATTCGCTGAGTTTAAAAAAGAAAAGTAGTAAGCATCTTAAATTGACTCGTTTGTCGGTGATGGCCTTGGGACTCATTGTCTTTATGGCGGGCTATATGCTGCGCTCATTCTTGCCGTTAAATGCAGGCGATGTATTTGTCCTGCAGGCTTTAACTCAGGCACAAATTCAATCGGCGATTAAGTCGCCTGCTCAGCGTCAGTCTTACCTAAATCAAGATGGTTTGGCGCGCGCCACTAAACCACTATTTCGTTTGCATGGTTCCAATACTGTGGGGGAAAAATTAGCGCCGCGCTTGGTGGAATCTTACTTTATGGCGCGCGGTGCGACAAATATTAAAACCGAGCAGAGTAATAACCCTGCAGAGAAAAATATTAGTGCTGAGTTAGATGGGCGTATTGAATATGTGGAAATTCAGGCTCATGGTTCCAGCACGGCTTTTGCTGATTTGTTAAATGATAAGACGGATATGGGGATGGCATCGCGGCGCATTAAGGATCAAGAACGTGAATCCTTAATGAAATCGAAGGGTGATTTAAGTGATCCTAATAGCGAGCAGGTGATTGGTTTAGATGGTTTGGCAATTATTGTGCATGCGAATAATCCTGTGTCGTCACTGTCTTTGCTGCAACTTGTTAAAATATTTTCGGGTGAATACACAAATTGGCAGCAATTGGGCGGCAGAGAGGTCCCCATTACATTATTTGCACGCGATGAGAATTCGGGTACTTGGGATTCCTTTAAAAGCATGGTGCTTGAGCCGAAAGGTGCGAGTTTGTCGTCGCAGGCTAAGCGCTATGAGTCGAGCAGTTTGTTATCAGATTCTGTGGCAAAGGATGAGGGGGGTATAGGTTTTATTGGTTTGCCCTATGTTCGCCGAGCGAAATTGTTAGCTATTTCTCCCACCAAAAAATCTAAGGCGATTATGCCGACTCACTTTACGGTGAGTACGGAAGATTACGCACTATCGCGCCGTTTATATTTTTATATGCCGCAAAAAAATGCTAACGGCGATGCGCAAGATTTTGTGCGTTTTACTGCAACAGAGCGCGGTCAGAGTATTGTGGAAGATATAGGCTTGGTTTCACAAAACATTAAAACGGGTCAGCCCTTCAATACGAGTTTTTATCCGAGTGAGATGCGTGACCTTACGTTGCGCTCGCAACGTCTGTCGATTAACTTCCGTTTTAAGGATGGTAGTGATGAGCTGGATACTAAGGGTATGAGCGATCTAGAGCGTTTGGTTAAGTATGTAGAAGTGAATTCGCCTAAGCGCGTGCAACTCTTTGGTTTTTCCGATAGCGAGGGTGATGCCCAACAAAATCTAGAGCTGTCCCTACGTCGTGCCAAGGTAGTTGAAGAGTTTTTGATAGAGCGCGGTATTTATCCATTGATTGCTAAAGGTATGGGGGAGCTTGCGCCCTTGGCGAGCAGTAAAACACCTGAAGGGCAACATATGAACCGACGTGTAGAAGTGTGGATGCTCTAGCAGCTGTTACCAGGGGATAAAAACTACTTGAAATATAACGGAGTCTTTATGGTTGAGGCGCCGTTATGTTTTAGTTTGAGAGAAGGGCGTTAGTAGCCATTTTTTTGCGTCGTCCACATTCTTAAACAGCCGCCCATTTATCATAGAGCGCGATGAGAGCAAGTTGCGAATAAAGGTCGTGGTTTCGCGCGTGCGTGGATTGGTGTCGACCCAGGCGATACGAAACTTTGAGGTGAGCCCCGCCTGTTTGACCATATCGGGAAAGGTGAGTGCATCGAGAGTGGAGAGAATTGTGCTTATATGCTGCTCGCCGAGAACGTTATAGCAATTGTATTTGTGGCAGGTATCAATAATTTCCTTCCAGCCATCAATAGCATTAGTGAAGGTGCCGGAATCGCTGACCTTGATGTGTATGTAAAATTCATGTGGCGTGATGTCGAGCTTGTAACGCATGTTTTTTCCCGGCCTGAAATTGTGTGTTGATTGGTGTTCAAAGCAGCGCAATATTGTTATCAGCAGTGTTAGTTCATTTAATTTAGGGTTCAACGTTTGGTGTTTTTACGTATAAGTTTCTAGTGCATGGTCGCAATTAAATTGTTTCAGGGAGCGAAAGGGATGCGAAGGTCGGCAAGTAATTTTCCTGCCGATAAAACCTCTTGCTCATGTGCAGCTTCACGCCAGGTTTCTTGCAGTGCAGCCTTATACCAAGCTTGGACAGCCTGATGCTGTAAAAGGTGCTGTTGGTAAATGCGCGCGGCGTTGCTGAGTGGAAGGTTGTAGGTTTGTATACGCAGCGCAACGGGAGCGAAAAACGCATCCGCAGCGCTGAATGCTGCACCCGCGAGATAGGGGCCGTTAAAACGCTTAAGGCCATCGCACCAGAGTTCGTCAATACGTGTTAGGTCACGCTCAAGATCAGTATCCACTTGATGCATTGCAATACGGTGACCGCAGCTCATGCCGCACTGTGTGCGCAAGGCATTAAAACCAGAGTGCATTTCCGCACAGGCACTGCGCGCCCAAGCGCGTGCAGTTTTGTCCTGCGGCCAAATGTGAGGATAGCTTTCAGCGAGGTATTCAGTGATGGCGAGTGAATCCCATATCACCAGCCCTTGATCCTCAAGGCATGGAACCTTGCTATTGGGTGCAAACTGCCTAAATAGTTCACCGGCACCGCTGGCAGGAAAGGGGTGGAGCTCTTCGGTAAAGGGAATTTCAGCCGCGCGCATCAATACCCAAGGCCGCAGTGACCATGAGGAGTAGTTCTTGTTGGTGATATGCAGCTTTAGCATCTTAGGTTCTCCTTAATCCCCCCAGCATAGTTTAGTCGCTATGCAGGCTATCAATAGTTGTGCACGCCGTTTGGGTTTGTGGTGTGGCGCTATGTCGTTTTTTTGACTGCAGCTTAGGCCTGGAACCTAAAAAGGGTTTAAGGCGTTTCTACCGCTAGGGCATTTAGGCTCCAAGCTATGGCTTCATTGTAGAAGGCATCAGGCAAAAATGGTGTTAAGTCTTGTAGGGTTTGCTGTAATTCTGCCACATTCTGGCTGACAAGATTGATATGGCCCACTTTGCGCCCCGGGCGCACCTCTTTGCCATACCAGTAAGTGCGCGCAGCAGACAGGTTTAACCAGTTGGGGTTGTAGTCGGTGCCGATCAAATTGATCATCACATTTTGCCCGAGAATTTGCGGCTTGGGCGTTGCCATCCCCGCCACGGCGCGCAGGTGGTATTCGAACTGACTGATGCTCGCACCCGCTTGGGTCCAGTGGCCGGAGTTGTGCACGCGCGGTGCTAATTCATTGATGAGTAATTGGTCGCCCAAACGGAAGGTTTCCATGGCCATAACGCCTACATAATCCAGCGCATTTAATAGCTTGCTGAGCATGGCTTCGGCTTCGGCTTGGAGCTGGGCAAGGCGAGTGAGCGGGGCGATGGAAGCGTAGAGAATGCCGTTTAAGTGGAGATTCAGCGTGAGCGGATAAAACACGCATTCGCCTTGGGCATTGCGCACACCTACAAGCGAGACTTCTTCATCGAAATTGATAGCCTGCTCAGCAATAGCTTCGCCCTGCCAGTCGGTGGGCACTTGGTCATCATCGGTGCGCAGCCAGTGTTGGCCGCGGCCATCATAACCGCCGGTGCGACGTTTAAGCAGTACGCGTTCGCCCAGTTGGTCGCGCAGTTCATTGGCGGAGATGTCATTGCTGACATTGCGCCAAGGTGCAGTCGCTAAACCGAGAGAATCAATGAGTTCTTTTTGTGTTTTACGGTCCGCGAGCAGGCCAAACACATTTTGGTTAATAAAGCGCGGGTGTTGCGCCAGCGCCTCAGTGACCAGCGTTTCCGGCCATTGTTCGCGCTCTGCAGTCACAATATCCTCTGCACGCAGGTCGGGCGCTTGGGCTTCATTGATATCGATAGGGCAAACATCGAGCGCGAGCGGCATGCCCGCGTGCTTTAGCATGGCACCCAATTGGCCTGCCCCCAAAACCCAAATACGTTGACTCTGGCTCATGCGAAACACCGAACTATTAAGAGGGGATTACTGATCGCGTGGATCGGGATTGTCCAATACAGACTGTGTTTGGTCTTGACGGAACTGCTCAATTTTGACTGCAAGTGCGGGATCTGTCACCGCGAGAATCTGACAGGCGAGAAGGCCTGCATTAAATGCACCCGCAACGCCTATCGCCAGAGTACCTACCGCAACGCCTTTAGGCATTTGAACGATGGAATAAAGGCTATCTACGCCGCTTAGGGCTTTGCTTTGTACGGGAACGCCCAGTACAGGCAAGCGTGTATGAGCTGCAACCATGCCGGGTAAGTGCGCAGCGCCACCGGCGCCACCAATAATGACGGCATAGCCGTTGGCAACGGCAGACTCGGCAAATTCAGTGAGCTTATGGGGCGTGCGATGCGCTGAAACCACTTCAGTGTGATATTCCACTCCCATTTGCTCCAATACGTCTACTGCCGCTTGCATAGTGGCCCAATCGCTTTTGGAGCCCATAATCACTGCTACTTTTCTTGCCATAGTCTTGCCCAAATGGTCATCAATCAGAAAAAAGGCGCGCATCTTATCATAAAGTTATGATTGTCGAGTAAATGATGCCCCGAGAACTCGGTTTTCTGGGGGATTTTTCGGGTCTATTTAAGTGTCTATATAAGTGTCTTGATAGGCTCCTTGAGGGCTTATGCAAAAATGCCTAATTAGACGGGTTTTTTTATAGTGGTATGAGAAGGTAAAAACTCTTCGTTTAGGGCTATCTTCGTCGTTGTGGTTTGTAGTAGTTTTGAAGTGTTAATTGGAAGCGTTAATTAGAGACGTTAATTGAGGAGGCATTGGGGATAGAGATACGCATTGCGTATTTGGTTTGCTAACAAAAAATTATATTAATTTGGTTTAACTGATTTTACGTGTTTAAGAAATTGTTGTGATGAATGGCGGTAGCACTCATCAGGTGCCATCCTATAAAAACCAAATAATAAGTATGACCTGTAATTAGGGAGCCATTTTGAAAGCTGAAGTAAATGTAAAGATTCTGGTCTTGCTCCTGCTGGTTTCAATCGCGAGTATTGCATTGCATCGTGCAGGTGCATTTAATACGTCGTTTAATGTGTTGGCAGCAGCCAATAAATTTGTACACGTTACCAACACCGATGGAACGTCTCGCGCTGCCATCAAGTATGAGAATGAGACGCTATTACTGAGTTGTAAAATTGGAGATGCGGAAAGTTACAAGTATTGTGGTGTAACGATAAAGCTCCACGAAAACCCTTCTTTTGGCATGGATCTCAGCCGTTATGTCAATGTGTTAGTGGATATCGATTTTCAAAGCCCCGTAGCCGATTCGCCCGTGCGCCTTATGTTGCGCAATTATAATGATCATTATTCTTCAGTCGACAAACCTTCGTCTTATAAGTACAACTCAATTCAGTTTGTGCCAACGCCTAGTGTGCTGGCAAAACCCATTCCGATCAGTTCATTCCAAGTGGCAAGTTGGTGGATTGAAGAATATAAAATAAGTTATGAAGATGCGCAGCTTGATATTAGCAATGTGCCTTTAATTGAAATAGAAACAGCACTTGTTAAGGTGCCTGGGGACTATTCAATCCATATTAAAAAATTGGTGCTGCAGGGGCACCTGTTTGCGGAAGAGACATTGCTGAAGTTTTTGCTGGTGCTGTGGTTGGTGACGACCATCTATATGTTGCGGCGACAGCATGCGGCCTTAAAAACAATCTCTAACCGTGATGCCTTAACCGGCATCATCAATAGGCGTGGGCTGAATGAGTATTTAAATAAGTATTTTCTTGGCAAGGCGCAAAAGAAAAGCCTGTGTATGTTTTATATCGACATAGATGATTTTAAAAAAATTAACGATAGTTACGGTCATTTGGTGGGCGATGGCTTGCTGTGTGAGTTTTGTAGTGCCATAGAGGCTGAATTGACGCAATTTAGTTTTAAGGCAATCTCTCAGGAGTATTTATTGGCGCGACTATCGGGCGATGAGTTCGCGTTGATCATTTGTGACATTAATGATTTTCAAGTAATAGAAATAGCCAGCCGCTTAATTTCACGCTTCTCGCAGGTGCTGATAGTCGATGGCATAGAGGTTAAGGTCAATGCCAGTATCGGTATAGCGCGCAGTTCTGGTGATATTAATGTGCCTGAGGTGCTCATGAGTCATGCTGATTCCGCGATGTATCACTCCAAAAAAAGCGGGAAGAATCAATTTAAAATATTCGATCAGGATGTCTTAGAAGATGTCATGTTTCGTAAAAAGGTATCAGGTGTTTTGCGTGGTGCCATAGAGCATAAAAGCTTCGAAATTTTGTTTATGCCTATTTATCACAGTGAGGGTTTGCGTGTGCGTGGTGCTGAAATATTATTGCGCTGTACCTTGCCTGAGTTGGAGGGGATAGGCCCCGATGTGTTTATACCTATAGCGGAAGAGTATGGTTTAATTCGCGATATAGATGCCTGGGTGATAGAGGAGTGCTTCAAAACAATTAGTCAAATTCCCGATCTTATTGCTGCGCAGCAACTTACGTTTTGCGTCAACATTTCCGCGTTAGAGTTAGTTAATCAGCATTTTCCTAAACAGGTTAAGCTGTTGTTGAAACGCTACAATATAAACCCTGAATGTATCGAGTTGGAGCTGACGGAAACGAGTTTGGTGAATGTTGATGAGCAGAGCATTGCACTGCTGAATGAGCTTAGATCCTTAGGCGTAACCCTATCGCTTGATGATTTTGGTACCGGCTATACCGCGTTTAACCAGCTGCTTAACTATCCCGTTAACTGCCTCAAAATTGATCGCGCCTTTATTGGGCAAATTGATAAGTTGGGTGGCGGTGGCACGACTATGGTTGATGTGATTTTAGCTATAGCGAGTTCCTACGACTTAAGTGTTATTGCCGAAGGCGTAGAAACTGAGCAGCAGTATCAATATTTGCTGCAACAGCACTGCGGCTATGTCCAGGGTTTCTTTATGTCTAAACCCATTCCTTGGAACGATTTTTTACAGAAGCTCAATAATGTGGTCTTGCTGCCACCCAAGCAGTAGTTGGTTTAATTTTTTTCGTGTGGTCACAAGCAATCGTTCACATTCTCCATTCAGGTGTTTGCGGTGGCGGCGCTGCGTGTGCAAGCTCATGCGGTTCATTGGCGCTGAGAATTTTGGCATTTATTGGGCTGGCTCTGGAGTTGGTCTCTTTTTGCATGAAGCATTGTGTGTATGCGGCTTAGAACGTTCTAGGGGTTGCAAACAGGGCAGTGGCTGGGGTCTGCCGCTGCCTCTGCAGTGGGAAAGTTTTGCTCAAGGTGGCAGTTGGCGCAATGAGCCCTGCGTGCCTTGATGCCATGGGTTGGGCTGCCACAATCGCGGCAAGGTAAGCCCGAGTGCGCTTGGTCTGGCCAAAAGCCGGGTGTGTTGCAACGCGGGCAGGGCGATAGCAAGCGTGCGATGAGATTTTCCATGGCTTTTCGGATGTTCCCTCGACGCTCTGGGCAATGATGCGCGCGTAGGTCGTCGCTGATAACAAGCTCTTGCTCAAACGCTGAGCCAAGCAATCCATAACTGCCAAACCAATGTGTTAAATGTTCCTCTATCTCGTTAAGCCCATAAAGCCCCTTTGCGATACCCGCAGGGCTGCGCAACATTAAGCCTTGATTGGCGGGCGTGCTCGCGACAAATTTAAAGAGTTCTTGCGCGTTGTGAATCACTTGGGCGCGGGAGCTACTAAAACTGTAATGGTGCCCAATCAGCGACCAGCCCGATTGAATGTCGACACAGGCAATCAATTCGTGATTGGCAATTCCAAAGCCATAGGGGCTGGGTGTAAAGCTGCCTTCGCTGCCGAGCCCTAGGTTGAGCCCAGTGAGCTCACAGGCCAATTGTGCTTTTTTAAGTGCGCATTCTTTTGGGTTGAGTTTGCGCTCAATCTCGCCACTAAAAGTACCCAGCGCATCAGTGTCAAAATCTTGTGTAAGTACCAGTGTTGCGTCTAATTGCGTGGCGAGTAAGGGTGCGAGTATTTGTTCTTTTCCGTGGCGCGTTAGCAATGCAAATTGGCTGTTTGAAAAGCGTGTTTTCATTAGAAGTAGCCTTCGCGTTTTTTCTTTTCCATAGACCCAACTTGATCCTTGTCGAGCATGCGGCCTTCGCGCTCGCTGGTTTTGCTGCGCACTAACTCTTGAATAATATCTTCAATTTGAGTGGCGTCACTCAGCACAGCGCCCGTTTGCGGATAGCAGCCAAGCGTGCGGCAACGCAAGGGGCGATGAGCTAGGGTGCCGCGTTCGCGCTCGCTCAAAAATGGCAGCATGCGCTCGTCGTCCAAAATTAAATACTGGCCGCCGTTGTCGCTTATCCAGCTCAAACGCTCTGCCGACAAGTAGAGCGAAACCAGCTCGATTTTTTCTTTCAAGATATATTGCCAAATATCCAGCTCGGTCCAGTTAGACAGGGGAAACACCCGCACCGACTCGCCTTTATCGATATTGCTGTTGTAAATATTCCACAGCTCTGGGCGCTGATTTTTTGGGTTCCAACCCTGAAATGCATCGCGCACCGAAAATACACGTTCTTTCGCGCGGGACTTTTCTTCATCGCGTCGTGCGCCGCCCAAGGCCGCGTCAAATTGATAGAGTTTCATCGCCTGTTTGAGCGCTTGAGTTTTCATTAAGTCATTGTATTTTACCGAGCCTGAGGTGATCGGGTGAATGCCCAGTACTAGCGCTTCTTCATTGGTGTGTACCAATATTTTAAGTTGATGTTTTGCGGCCATGGCATCGCGAAAGCGCGCCATTTCTGCGAATTCCCAAGTGGTGTCCACATGCAACAAGGTAAAAGGAACCGGTGCAGGGTAAAAGGCTTTACGCGCGAGGTGTAGCATCACCGTTGAGTCCTTGCCAATCGAATAAAAGAAGCAGGGGTTGTCGAAGCTGGCGGCTACTTCGCGGATGATGAAAATGGCTTCTGCTTCAAGTTGCTGCAAATGGGTTTGGTTGTACATGGCGGCTTATCTCTCGGTAAATTGCAATGAATAAAGGGGGCGCATGGCGCCCCTACGCGCTCATCCATGTCAGTAATTGGTAGTACAAAGGGATACCCACTAGCACGTTGAAGGGAAAGGTCACACCTAGCGATGCAAATATCGACAAGCCCACATCGGCCTCAGGGATAGAGCCGCGAATGGCGGCGGGGGCGGCGATGTAGGAACAACTAGCGACTAGTGTGCCTAATATGAGGATGCTGCCTTCCGGGAGGCCAAGTGCTAGGCCCGCCGCTACACCTATGAAAGCCAAAAACATCGGGGCGATTAACGCGAAGCTGATCAACCGCCAGTGCTTTAGTGGGAAGGGGTTAAGGTGTTTGGATACACACAAACCCATTTCTAGGAGGAAGAGTGCTAGCAGTGCTTTAAACGCGCCGAGGAATAGGGGGGCGATTGCGGCGCTGCCCTCGGGGCCGTACCAGTAGCCAATTAACAAGCCGCCAGCCAATAAGACTACACCGCGACTCGTTAGCGCTTCGTGCCACAGGGCGCTGGCCTTGGCGGTGCTGCCGGTTACTTTACGGTAAATCATAATGGCCACCACAATCGCCGGTAGCTCTAGTAGTACTAAATACAGGGTGGTTTGCGGTGCTATGGTGAGGTTGTTGGCTTCGGCAAAGGCTAGGGCCACCGCAAAGGTACCGGCGCTGGCAGAGCCGTAGTGCGCCGCAAGGCTCGCGCTGTCGGCCTGATTCAAGCCCGCGAGCTTGCGTACCAGTGGGTAGACTAATAGGGGGATGGCAACACCAATCAGAATCACCACTACCACTTCGGGTAGCAGCTGCCAGCTAACTTGGCCATGCAGTGCAAGGCCGCCCTTTAAACCAAGGGTTAGCATCAACAAAATACTGAGGGTGTCGTAGGCTGCCTTAGGTACTTGCAGATCAGACTTGGCGACGCCCGCAAGGGCGCCCAGTAGGAAAAACATAATGACGATATCGGGCATGGCAAACCTCTAACGTGGGGTGGGTGATGTCTGGGCGCCATTATCGTTAGATTGGTTAATAGATGATAATTAATGTTTATGTTTTTATTTATAGATAATTATCTATACTGCGCTGTAAATGTATTGTGTGATTGCTCTCGGAGTGACTGTGTTATGAATATCCGCCATCTCACCTTTCGCCTGCTGCAGGTTTATATCGCCGTGGTGCGCACTGGCTCTATCTCCCAAGCGGCGGTGCAGTTGCATCTCACTCAGCCGACGGTGTCTCAACAGATCAAGCGGCTTACCGAGGCAGTGGGTCATGAATTACTAGAGCAGCGCGATGGCGGCTATCAGCCCAGTTTTGTGGGTAAGGAGTTGTATCACGCGGCTTTGGATGCGCTCAGCCGCTTTGAGGACTTTGACAATCTGCTCACCCAAGCGGCGCAAGGCCAGCGCGGGCATTTTAGTTTGGGGGTGGTGACAACCGCCAAATACATAGTGCCGCGCCTGCTCAGCCCATACGCGCAGGCGTTTCCCGCGGTGGATGTGACGCTCAATATTGGCAACCGCAGCAATATTCTGCAGCGCTTTGATCAGCAGTTGGACGACCTCTATCTATTTAGCCACCCACCCACGGGGGAGAAGGTGGTGAGCGGGCGCTTTTTGCGCAACCCGCTGGTGTTAATCGCGCCCCTCAATCATTGGGCCGCGCAGGCAAAAGAAGTCAACTTTGCTGATTTGGTTAACGAGCGCTTTTTAATGCGCGAACCCGGCAGCGCCACGCGTATGGTGTTTGAGGGTTGGCTGCGCGAGCAAAACCTAGCGCTGCACAAAACCATGCAAATGGAGAGCAACGAAGTAATTCGTATGAGCGTGGAGGAAGGCTTGGGTTTGGCGGTATTGTCCGAGCACACTCTCGCGCAAGCGGATGCCCGCGTGGCGCACCTAGCCGTGAGCGACTTTCCCTTACATAGCCATTGGTATTTGGTACGCCACGGCGACCGCCGCCTAAGCGTCGCCGCGCAAAATTTTATTCAATATATGGACGCCCACCTCGCCGACTTAGTGGAGCCAAAATATCTACGCAATGAGTTGGGTGGTTTGTTGGAGTGAGGCAACCCCACCCAAGAGCGCTACTTAAGCGACTTGCTTTATTTGCTACTATATCGCTCTTGTCAAACAGTGTTGCCTGTAAAATATTTTTCGTAACTTCCTGCTGGCTGTTACTGACTAGTTGTAAGCTTTTGTTATTTCAACTTCCACGCGGGGAAATCTTGGTTTATCGTGGTGTATCGCTTTGGTTCAGGGTTTTAATGCGATAAGTTCTACTCGTTAGAAGGCGAATTTCACATGGTTAAGCGCTGGTTGTAAGTTGACTGCTGATGTTGGTTGGTAATTACGTAAACTCCAACACTCTTTACCTGATATGAAAACATACAACAGGTCAGAAATATGAGAGTTGTAACGTCAATAATATTGATTTATATTTTTAGCCAAAACTGCTTTGCACAACATTTGATAGAATCCCAAGCTGACCGCTTACATCAGTACGCCGGACATTGGGTAAGTAGCCTCCACGCGGATACAGATAGTGTCGATACATTTCCAGCTATTAAGATGAATAGCATTTCGGTAATGAATAGTCAGGCTATGCAGGTGGAGGTACTGCAATATCAAAATGGCGAATACAAACCATTGCTTACCGAGCTAATCGGTTATGACTCAAAGAGTGATCAGGTTATCGCCTTAGGGCAAAATCAAGAGGGCGTTATTTTTAAAGGGAAGGGGCGTTTTTTATCTGAGAAGAAATGGAAAATGCAAGATGTCGATATGCGGGGTGATTTTTATTTGGCCGTCGAGTTTAATTTTAAAACCCCCACCAATGTATTGCTTGAAGGGTTTGATGGGTCAGGTAAAAGTCTTTGGAAAACCCGTTATATAAAAGCTAACCCAAAAGATAAAAATATTGGCATTCAGTTAGTTTCCTTGCACAAGGAAATGCTAAAAGACCCTGTGGCAACTCTGCGGGAACTAGGCCGGATGGGCTATAGCTACGTAGAAACTTTTGTTTATGATGACGGTACTTTTTATGGGATGTCGCCAACCGATTTTCGTAAAGTCGTAGAAGTCAATGGCATGCAATTTTTAGGGTCTATGACATTTCATGACCTTCCTGCCGGCGATGATTGGGACAGTGCCTTAAGGTGGTGGTCAAAAACGATAGATGACCATGTAGCCGCCGGCGTAAAATATTTGTCAACGTCTAATAACCAACTTAAAACCGTAAAAACTAAAGCAGAACTTAAACGCTATAGCAATTATTACAACGCTATAGGAGCGCTATGCCGTGAAAAGGGCATAGCCTTCGCTTTTCATAATCATGCCGATGAATTTAACAGGGTCGAGGGGGTTCGTATCTATGATTACTTTTTGGAAAATACCAACCCTGAATACGTTTACTTTCAGGCTGACATTTATTGGATGCAAGTGGGCGGAGTAAAAGCGGTAGATTATTTTAAAAAATACCCCAACCGTTTTTTAAGCTGGCATATAAAAGATTATAAAGAGCTAGGTGCCAGTGGAGAAATTGACTGGATGGAATTATTCCATCACCCAGAGTTTGACGTGCCTAAATATATGGTCGCAGAGGTGGAGGATTATTCCTACCCGCCAATGTATAGCGTACAGATGGCATGGGAATATTTATATTATAAGATTTTAAATTAACTCTATGCCGCAAGTAGCCCTAAATCCGAGCTGGCTCGTCTTTTTTAGGTCGGGGGCGAGGGTTGCTCCTCCCCTTTTTAAAGGGGGAGGTTGGGAGGGAGTTACGCTTTTACGCGTTCCGTTTGGCATTGCCAGCAATGCTCGAACGCAGCGTCATTTTTTTCTTGGCACTGTGAGCACATCCAGTCGGGGGCAT
Organism: Cellvibrio sp. 25HG11W-0; assembly: GCF_057815475.1. NCBI lineage: Bacteria > Pseudomonadati > Pseudomonadota > Gammaproteobacteria > Cellvibrionales > Cellvibrionaceae > Cellvibrio > Cellvibrio sp. 25HG11W-0. The sequence goes on along the minus strand of NZ_CM174230.1, from coordinate 3,769,078 downwards.
TCTTGTCACTGAGTGCGGTGGTGATGATTTCGGTGGCGACGAGGTAGTCGTCATCGTCCAGTACCCAGAGTTCTGGCCAGGTATCAAAGGGTGAAACCTCGCCTATAGCGCCTGAGGCAAACTCATTTTTCCACAGGGTTTTAATGCCCGCCTGCTCTAGCAGGTTGGAGGCATTGCCAACTAAAAAACGATTTTCGTGGGTGTAAACGAGTTTCATTTGGCACTCCGTTTATTCGTTATTTTTGACTAAAACTGACGTCGGTTAAGTCTTTCATGGGCTGACTTTCAGACTCGATAAGTTGGTCGCCTTCCTGATCTATAAATAACACGGCAATTTTATTGTCATTGGCAATTGCCATGCCTTCTTTGCTGCCCAAACAATTTAATGCGGTAGACCACGCATCGGCGATCGTAGGGTTGGGGTGCAGTATGGTGACGGATACGGTGTTGTGCTCTACCGGTTTGCCGCTGCGCGCATCGAGTATGTGGCTGTAGCGTTTGCCGTCGCTGTCGAAATAGTGGCGATAGGTGCCCGAGGTCATGAGCGCCATAGGCGCGCCGCTATTGAAACTGACAATTTTTTGCAGCTTGCGTTCATTGGGCAGGGGTTTGTCGAGGCCGACACGCCAGGCGTCGCCCTTGGGTTTCTTGCCGCGCGCTTGCAGTTCGCCGCCAATTTCTACTATGTAGTTGGCGATCTGGTGCGCTTCAAAAATTTTTACGAGCTGCCCTACCGCATAGCCTTGGCCAATGGAGGAGACGTCTACGCGCAGGCTGGGGAGTTGTTTGCGCCAGTGGGTGTTATCAAGGGTTTCGAGTTTGTCCATGCCGACACTGGTGAGTGTTGCGCTGAGTGCTTCCTCGCTGGGTGGGCTAAATATATCTTTTTTGAAACCCCAAAGATCAAACAGGGGTTTGATGGTGAGGTCGTAACAGCCTTGGCTGGCGTGATTCACGCTGCGTGCTATGTCAATGAGCGCAGTCATTTCGGCGGTGACGACGAGCGGCTCGGTGGTTTGTTCTGCATTAAACTTTTCGATGACCGAGTCGTCACGGTAGTTGGAGAATACATCGTCAATACGCTGCAGCTCTGCGTCTACTTCAGTGTGCAGCTGCGCGCTATCGAGGCCGTCGGGGGTGATAAAGGTCAGGTGATAAGTTGTGCCTTGTGCATAGCCTTCCAGCTTGGTCAGCTCGGGGGTTTTAGTGCAGGCAAGGCTGAAGCTGGCGAGCGCGATAATTAACAGCTGCTGGCCGGTGCGGCGCAAACGATGAGTCATAGTGAGCCTCTTGATTGGGCGAGGAATAAGAATGGGTGATGGCGGCGGGCAGTATAACCCATGGTGAATGTGAACTTGGCTGCCGCAGGTGTAGTTAAATAGGGTGTTTAAGCGTGAGTTGAAGTGGTTGTAGCGGGCATCCTTGCCCACCTGCGATTTAATCTGCCTATGATTTAATCTACCTGCAATTTAATCGCCATAGGCCGAGGTATCTTCGCCGCCGAAGGCAGCAATAACGTCGGTCATAAAGGCTTTAAGCTCCAGCGCCATAATCGCAAAGTCCGCGTCGAACTGCTCCGCCTTGGATTCGGGGCTGCGTTCGTTGGCTTGCTCGCTGATGGAGTCTTCAAACTTGAGGCGTTTTAGGCCGAGTTGATCGTCGACCACAAAGTGAATGGCTTCTTTCCAGGTTAGCGCTAGCTTGCTCACATGCATGCCGCTTTCGAGGTGGCTGAGGATTTCGTCGGCGGTTAAGTCCTGCGCTTTGCAGCGAATCACGCGGCCGTCTTTGGCGGCTTGCAGTTCGCACTCTTCGCCCAAGGTGAGTTGATGAGTCGCGGCGCGCTCGCGCAGCCAGTGGGTCATCACCTGGGTGGGCAAGTTGTTGGGTGCTATGGGTAAGCAGCGCAGGCTGCCGAGGGCTTCGCGCAACTTGCTCAGTAGGTCTTCGGCGCGCTTGGCAGAGCCAGAGTTTACGACTATGAGCTTTTCCTGTGGTGCTATATAGGCAAAGTCGAGCGAGGACTTGGTAAAAGCGCGCGGTAGCAGCGAGAAGATAATTTCATCTTTCATGCCGTCGCGCTCTTTGCGTCCAATCGGGCGACCTTCGGCCTCGCTCAGGGCGAGAATTTTTTCTTCCAGTTGTTCTTTGATGACGCCGCTGGGGAGAATTTTTTCTTGTTTTTTGGCGCAGATCATCACGTAACCGTTAGTCACATGCACAAACTCGCTGCCGTGGCGGCCGAGCGGTGGCTCAAAGCCGTAGCGCAGCGGGTCGAGGCTGCCACAGGGGGTAAAACTGAATTCGGCGAGCTTTTCGTTGAGCTCTTCGGCGCTCAGGGTCCAGGGCTCCGCTAAGCGATACAGTCGTAAGTTTTTAAACCACATAAATCATTCACCTGAATAAAAAACGCCAACTCCGCAGGGAGTTGGCGTTAGTAGCGGCGGGATTAAGCCCGCACGGATTAAGCGACTATCTCAAGCAACTCTACTTCAAATACTAAGGCAGAGTAGGGGGCGATGCTGGCACCAGCGCCGCGCTCACCGTAGGCGAGGTTGTGCGGAATGAACAAGCGCCACTTGGAGCCTACGGGCATTAATTGCAAGGCTTCAGTCCAGCCAGCGATTACGCCGTTCACTGGGAAGTCGATAGGCTGGCCGCGCTGTACGGAACTGTCGAATACTGTGCCATCGATCAGAGTGCCGTGGTAGTGGGTTTTTACTTTAGAGGTGGCGGTAGGAACTGCACCGGTACCTGCACTGATAATTTCGTATTGCAGGCCTGACGCGGTCACCTTGATGCCGTCTTTTTTGGCATTTTCTGCCAAAAAGGTTTCGCCAGCAACGGCCAAAGTTGTGCTCTGTTCAGCTTGTTTGGCCTGCATGCGGGTGTTGATCTCTTCAAACGCCGCTTGCATATCGTCGTTGCTAATTGTCATAGCAGTGCCGGCCAAAGCATCTAATAGGCCTTGTGCTACGGCTTCGTTGGCTATGCCATCGAAAGGATTGTCCAGCAATTGCTGGCCCATTTGACGGCCAATGCCGTAGCTGACGCGCTCTTCAACGCTGGTATAGTTTTGCGACATGGTAACTCGCTCCGATAAATGAAAAGGGCGCGCAGTCTAGCAGATTACGCGCTCTTGTCGTTGTTTGTTGGCGACGGGTTTGTCACTTGGTCTGCTGTGGTCGGCTCTGTGGGTTCGAGCGCATCGGGGGCGAGAATGTTGACTTCGCGCATGAAAATCCCCCAAAACGCGATGAACAGTGCGGCAACTAAGGGGCCAATTACAAAGCCATTGAGCCCGAAAAGTCCTAAACCACCCAAGGTGGAAAGCAGCACTATATAGTCGGGCAGTTTGGTGTCGCGGCCCACCAAAATGGGGCGCAGTATATTGTCGATCAGGCCGATGACGCCCATACCGAAGGCCACCAGAATAATGGCCTTGGTGTTGTCGCCAGCGGCAAAGAGGTAGAGCGCAACCGGTGCCCAGACGATTGCGGGTCCCACGGCGGGAATGAGTGATAGCACTGCCATCACCACGCCCCAGAGCAGCGCGCCAGGAATACCCAGCGCCCAAAATATAAAGCCACCGAGGCTGCCTTGTACTACTGCAATGACCAGATTTCCTTTAATAGTCGCGCGCGTAACCTCGCCAAACTTGGCAAACAGCAGGCGCTCGCGTGCATCGCCCAAGGGCAAGGCGCGAATCAACAGCTCCAGTAAATAGTTGCCGTCGCGCAGTAAAAAGAAGGTGAGGTAGAGCATAAGACAGATGTTGAGTAGCAGAGTAAAGGTGTTTTGGCCAATACTTAGTGCGTGCTGGGCGACGAACTTACCGCTGCTCATGGCCATGCTTACAGAGCTTTCTTTAACCTTGGTTGCATCGACGCCAAAGCGGTCCAGTGTTTGTTGCAGGGCGGGAAAGGCGGTGCGAACCTTGTCGATATAGTGGGCGGGGTTAACTTCACCAGCTTCCAATTTGGCATACATATCTGCACCTTCGCTAACCACGGAGGAAACCAGCAAGGTCACGGGTAACACCACCACCAAAATGCAGGTAAGCAGCGTAATCATTGCGCTGAGGTTGTTGCGGCCTTTTAGGCGTGCGCAGAGCTTAAGCTGGAGCGGATAAAAAATAATGGTAATGGCGCAAGCCCAAAAGATGGTGCCGAAAAAGGGCTTAAGCACCCACATAAAACCAACGGATACCAAGAGTAAAAACAGTAAGAAGGTGCGTGTTTCCAATTGTTGCTGCATGAAGCTAATCCTTAGAGTAATACCTAATGGGTTGGGCAAGAGGACCGAGGTCGACAAAGGCTTCGACTATACGGCAGTGCTTTACAGGTGTCATCTGCCGCTGCTACTGATCGCGACTCAGTAAGTGTAGGGAGGGCACTGGCGGGCGCTAGGTTGATATAAGCGATGTTATGCGTTTGCAGCGCAGTGGGCGTTGCGACAATTATGTGCACTGCTTTTCCCTAGTTCAGAATTCGGTAAAGTGACGTCTTAGCGGAGCTTTTTCGCCAAGCTGCTATGCTTCTACTTTAGTGTTCACAAGCGCGTAGGATTTGTGTCGCGTAGCTTTCTATTTTGGCTGTTTTTAAGGCAAATTAAAAATAATGGCAGTGGTGCTTATGCGATTGACGTTAATTCCTCCATTTCTTGCGCGCTTGCTGCAGTCAGCAGTAAGCGCCGTGGCTATCGTTTTTATCGCGGGGGCGAGTTTAAGCGGAATAGTGGTCGCGCAGGTGGATAATGTGAGCCTTGCAGGCGAACAAAAAGTGCATGTGCCCATTAAGGTGCAGGCGACGGCGCTGGAGCAGCCGCAGGATTATTTTGTCAGTTTGTTGCAGATGATTTTAGAGGAAAGCAAAAGCGAACATGAGGTGATCGATATTGTTTTTTCGCCCCATGATTATTCGCAAGCGCGCTGGATAAATATGGTGGCTCAGGATCCAGATGACGTGGTGATGTGGACAATGTCGACTAAAGCGCGCGAGCAACTCATGCAACCCATACGCATTCCTCTGTTTAAGGGGCTTTTTAGCTACCGTGTTTTTTTGATTCGTAAAGGTGATCAAGCGCGCTTTGATCGAGTGAAAAACCTTAATCAATTACGCGGCTTTGTTGCAGGCCAGGGCGTGCAATGGCCGGACACGCAAATCTTGATGGATAATAAACTTTCGGTCACCACTGCAGAGCACCTTGAGTCGCTCTATCGTATGCTGAAAGCACAGCGTTTTGATTACTTTCCGCGCGGGGTGTCGGAGGCATGGTTTGAGGTGGCTCAGCGTCATGAAAAGGATGTTGTGGTCGAGAAAAGCATTTTGCTTTACTACCCAGCGCCTATGTATTTTTTTGTGAATAAAAATAATAAAGCCTTGGCAGCGCGTATTGAGTTGGGCTTTCAGCGCATTATCGCCAATGGTAAGTTTGATGAATTTTTCTATCAGCATGCGCGGGTTGCTGGCGCATTAGCGGCTTTAAAAAATCACTCGCGCCGCCTATTTGAATTGCACAATTCCGACTTGCCTGATGAGTCTTTAGTGGGGGTGAAGGGCTATTGGTTGAGCCCTTCATTTGAGCCCGATGCGGCGCTGCCCTTAGCGCCAAAATAAGGGTTGGCGTCAATCACATTGCGCACACTAAGATTCAGTTGAGTGGGAAATCCAGTGTAATTAGCAATCCCTGTGGGCGGCGATTGCTAATGGTTAGCTTAGCGCCGTGCAGCTCAGCGATGCGCGTCACAATGGACAAGCCCAAGCCGCTACCATTTCTATCCGCTGGATGTTCGCGAAAGAAACGATGGCAAAGTGATTCCAGTTTATCTGCTGGCACCCCCGGCCCCTCATCGGCAATACTCAACCGTATATATTCTGCTGTTATGTCACCGTCTAGTGTGATCTGGCCTTGCACGGGACTGTATTGGCAGGCATTTTCCAATAGGTTGCGCAGCATTACACCAAACAATACAGAATATCCCTGTAATTCAAGGGTGAAGAGTACAGGTGCTATGACTACTTTGTGGTCAAGCATTTTAGCGGGACGAGAGTCGGCTAGTACCTGCACAATTTCTTGCGCAAGTTTGCCTGGGTTAAGGCTCTCTTTTTCGCCCAGTGCGCGCGGGTCAAGGCGCGCTAAGGTGAGTAGCTGTTCAACTAAGCGCGTGCTGCGATCTACCCCTTTTAACACCTGCGCGAGATTGTGTTTGGTACCTGCGAGATCCTGACTACCTAAACCCAGTTGGGTGTAGAGTTTTAAGGCTGCCAAAGGCGTGCGCAATTCGTGCGCAACATCACCAAGGAAACGCCGCTCGCGCTCAATATCTTGTGCGACGCGCGCCATCAAACTGTTGATGGCCAGTACCAGCGGTTTTAGTTCTTGGGGAGGCAGAGTCTCAATACTGACCGGCTCTAGTTTATCGATATGGCGCTCTCCCAATTGCGCGGATAGTTTCAGCAGAGGTTGCAAGCCGCGACTGATTACAAAGATTAAACTTAAGCCCATTAACAAGGCCGCAACTATAAGGCCGCCGAAGGAGCTGAGAGAGATTTTATTTATAAGTTCACCGCGCACATCAGAGCGCTCCGCTAAAATAATCCAAAGACCATTATTAGGCATGTGCCGACTAAATACATACCAGTCGAAGGCGTCGTATTGCGTTAAGAAATAACCATTCTGTAATGGCGCGAGTGCATGCAGTGGCGCCGTCGGTGTTTTCAGCAGTAGGTGACCTTCAAGGTCCCAAATTTGTATGGCAAGCTTGCCTTCGTAGCCGTGACCGTCCTCGCTACGCTCATCGTCATCAACACCCGAGTAGGCTTGCACCGCATTTTGCAGCGCATTATTGAGATGGTCGAAATCAATCTCATCAATGGGACGGTCGACAAACCCCTGCAGCATGCGGCTGGTTTGCGCGAGTTGCGCGTCATATAGCTCATCAATTTCAATCATCGCCAAATAGCGGTTGACTAAAAACATCACCAAAAAACTGCAGGTGAGGATCGCCAATAGGCTGAAAATTAAAAATTGTTTAATTGATTTTATCTTGAAGAAGTTCACGCCTATTTGTCCTAATATTTTAGTTGTCTTGTGCTCGACCAATTAAAGGCTTGAGGAGGAGTACATTGTCTACAGCTCTACTTTATTGATGACATAACCTACGCCGCGCACCGTGCGAATTAAGTCTGGTGCGATTTTTTTTCGCAGGTGGTGAATATGAACTTCGAGCGCGTTACTTTCCACGTCATCGGTCCAGCCGTATATGCTTTGTTCGAGTTGTTCGCGGCTTAGAATGCGCCCTGCATTTTCAATGAGTTTAATCAACAGCATAAATTCGCGGCGTGCGAGTGTTACCGATTGATCTTTATAGGTAAGTGTTTGGTTGTCGGGGTTGATGCAGAGCTCGCCGTGAATAATATGCGCGCTGGCGCGGCCTGAGGCGCGACGGCTGAGGGCGCGCAAACGTGCTAATAATTCATCTAAATCAAATGGCTTGAGGAGATAGTCGTCAGCGCCGGAGTCGAGGCCTGCGACCTTGTCATTAAGGGTGTCGCGCGCGGTGAGCAGTAGCACAGGTAAAATCATCGCTTCTTTGCGAATGATTTTCAGTACCTCTAAGCCGCTAATACCCGGCAGGCCAATGTCCAACACCATAAGATCGAAATTCTCACTGCGCAGCGCACGCAGAGCCGTTTCGCCATCTTTTACCCAGTCGATGGCATAGCCGCGCGGCCCTAGTGCCTCTTGCAGGGCTTCGCCCAGCATCAAATCATCTTCTACTAATAGTAGGCGCATAGTGTGTTGTTCTCTGCAGTGAATGTAGGCTGAGCCTTTCAGCTCTCTTAAAGGTATAGCTTTTATGCTCTTGGTCATAATAAAGCTTTTCGGCTTATAAATACCCTTAGAAGCTTAAGCAAACCTGAGCTAGAGCCTGACTGCGCAAATAGTCTCTTAATATTGTACGTACCTCTCGTGGCTTAAGTTGTACTTAAGAAACATTGTGCATCATCGCGCAAGGTCTCTAGAGGTTAGTTATGCGCCTAGGTTTATCCCCTATTTTTATTTGTCGTTTCTTCCGGTGCCTGTGGCTGGGTGTTTTCTGCTGCGTGCCTTTAATTGCTCATGCAGAGCATTCACGCTGGGCTAGCCTAAACGCGCATCAAGGTGAATTTCTTGCCGTGGAGCAAGCGTTTCAACTTACGGCAATGTTGAGTGGTGAGTCTATTGAGCTGCACTGGAAAATTGCGCCAAATTATTATCTTTACAAGCATAGAGTGCGCACCAAACTACAAAAATCAGTGGCAGGCGTACAACTGGAACCATTGATATTTGTACAGCAGGCACAGTCGTTACGGGACCCTAACTATGGCCTAGTTGAAGTTTATAAACTTCAACTAGATGTGAACTTGCCGCTTGCGCATTGGCGCGCGGCCCACCAGCCACCTTTAAGTGTATGGGTGGATTTTCAAGGCTGCAGCGCGGTTGGTTTGTGTTATCCACTGCAGACCTATCGTTTGCGTATTCGCGCATCGGGTGTGGAGCTTCGCAATGAAACCCATTTGCTTAGTCGTGCGTCATTAAATTCTTTGCTGGCACAGCAGCCCCATTTCTCTCTTTTAGCTTTAAGCCTTTAACTATGAGTCATCAAAAAATAGACATATCACCTTCAGGGGTACAGCAGACGCAGCACTTTTGGTGGTGGCATTTGCAATTGCCCTTGGCGTTATTGCTGTTGTTCTCTCTCGCTATTGAGGTGTTTGGCGTAGATCGTCATCTGGCCCAGTGGTTGTATCAATGGGAGGGGGGGCGTTGGTCGCTGCGCAATGCGTGGTTAACCAATGCGTTTTTACACAGCGGTGGCAAACACTTGTCACTCGCTGTTGCTTTGCTTTGTCTCGGCGGCTTTGTTGCCAGTTTTTTTAATGCGCGCTTGGCTGCCTATAAGCGTCCACTGGGTTACCTCGTATTGTGTGCGGTGAGTGCGAGCTTATTGGTTAGCCTAGTTAAACAGAACTTAGCCGTTTCTTGCCCCTGGGAGTTTGATTTGTTCGGCGGCAAGCTTGCTTATGTGTCGGTGTGGCAGCAGCTTTGGTTGCGCACGGGCGAAGGTTGTTTTCCTGCCGCCCATGCCAGCGCTGGCTACGCTTGGGTTTGCGCTTACTTCGCCGCTCGCTCACTCGGTGTTAGCTGGGCTAAATGGCTTTTAGTGGGCGCCCTCGCGTTCGGCTTTTTGTTCGGCTTTGGGCAGCAGTTGCGCGGTGCGCACTTCATCTCCCACGACCTTTGGACTCTGGCTATTTGTTGGTTCACGGCGCTTGTGGGTTATCGCTTTTTGTTGATGCCCAAGGCCTCGCGCGCAATTTTTTCTGAAGGTGTAGAACAAGTATGATGAAAACTGCAGTAACGTCCCCTAAAGCTTTTTTATCGCGGCTTAACCCCTTATCCTCAAGGCTCACACCAAGGCTATTTGCTGCTTTTTGGTCGCTGGTATTTGTGGTGTTTTACAACAGTGCTTTTTTTGGAGAAGTGCATAAGCTAGTCGACGTATTTAGTGTGGGTGGTGCGCTATTTGCTCTCAGCCTCGCACTGCTCTTATGGCTACTGACATTTTTAATACTGAATTTGGTCGTGCTTCCCTATATTGCCAAGCCGCTGTTCATCTTAATTATTTTTGGCGCGGCGTCAGCATCTTATTTTATGAATGCCTATGGCATCGTCATACATCGGCTAATGATTCAAAATGTGGTTGAGACTGACGTGAGTGAGGCAGGTGGGCTTTTCTCTGGGCGCTTGCTGTTCTGGTTATTGCTGTCGATTATCCCCGCCTTGATGGTAGCACGCACGCGCTTAACCTTTGGTAGTTTGCGTGGTGAAGCTTGGAGTAAAGTAAAAACAACCGCCATAGTACTCGTGTTAATCCTGCTGCTTATATTTAGCATGTCGGCGCAATATGCTTCTTTCTTTCGCAATCACAAAGATATTCGCCAGCGTGCGAATCCGCTTAATTTCATCTACGCTGCTATGAGCTATGCCGCCCAGTCGAATGAGGTTGTGGTAGTCGCACCTATAGGTACAGATGCGCAGCTGATGCCGCAAGCGCTCGCTGCGACTAAGCCTAATTTAATTATATTGGTGGTGGGCGAAACCGCGCGCGCCGATCATTTTGGTATTAATGGCTACGAACGCGATACCACACCGCAATTGGCGCAAGAAAATATTATTAATTTTTCACAAGTACATTCTTGCGGTACTGAAACTGCTGTCTCTGTGCCCTGCATGTTTTCACAACTAAGACGCGACAACTACTCGGATAAAAAAGCAAAATCGCAAGAGTCGGTGTTGGATGTGATTCATCGCGCGGGTATTCCCGTTTATTGGCGCGATAATAACTCCAGTTGTAAGGGTGTTTGTGATCGCGTGGAATACGAAAATATTCAACAGTGGACGCTGCCAGAAGTGTGCAATGAACGCGAGTGTTTTGACAACGCGCTGCTGCACCAACTCGATGAAAAGTTGGCGACCATGCAGGGTACACGCGGCGCTCAAACCAAACTCATTGTGTTACATCAAAAAGGCAGCCACGGCCCAGACTATTATCATCGCTACCCTAGTGATGCAGAGGTGTTTAAGCCTGCCTGCCAAACGAATCAGTTGCAGGATTGTAAGGATCAGGAGGTAGTGAATGCTTTCGACAATACCATTCACTATACCGACCAGTTTTTGGCTAAAACGATTGAGTGGTTAAGAACTAACGACACAAACTACAACACCGCCATGATCTACTTGTCTGATCACGGTGAATCGCTCGGCGAGAACGGTTTATACCTGCATGGAATGCCCTATGTATTGGCACCTGAAGCGCAAAAACATGTACCTATGTTTATGTGGTTTTCAACCGGTTTTGAGCAAGCGCAGGTCATTGATCGGACCTGTTTACAACAGCGCACCGGCGATGAGTTTACCCACGACAACTTGTTTCATACCCTGTTGGGCTTAACCCAAGTAGGCACCAAGGTTTATGACCCTGCTTTGGATATGCTGCAGGGTTGTCGGCACTAAGGTTGTTTAATATTTTAATGAGGCGGGGAGATTTTGTAGCGCGTACTGCGCCCCGCCCCCGGCAATCTCTCCAAACAACCTTTGCTCAATAAATCAGTGAGGTGGCGCGTCGCCGTCGCTTTACTGACCTGCGCCACTTTTTGATATTGCGCAGCGCTAATTCCCCCCTCAAAACCGCGCTCGCCGCCATCGAGTAAACGGTTAAGCACTTTGCGCTGTTCGGGCGAAAATGTTTCCTGCTGAAATTTTTGCCAAAAGCGACGTTTGTGTAACACGCGTTCCATTTTTTCGAGCGCTGTATTCAAGCTGGTGTTGAGTGTTAGTAAAAACCATTCCAGCCAGTCGGTTAAGTCAAGGTCGCCGCGCTGAGTGGTTTCCAGTATTCGATAATAATCCGCACGCTTATCCAAAATGGCTGTGGACATGGCGTAGAGCCGAATGGCTTGGTTGTCGGTTTGCGCCAGCGCCAAATCGGTCAGTGCGCGCGCTATGCGTCCATTGCCATCCTCAAATGGGTGCAGCGTAATAAACCAAAAGTGGGTAAGGGCGGCGCGCACTAATGGGTCTAAGTGCGCATGGTTGCGGGTGCGATTAAACCAAGCAATAAACTCACTAAGCTGCGCATCCAATTGCGTGCGCGGCGGCGCTTCAAAGTGAATCCTTGGCTTGTCGATGCGACCGGAAACAACCTGCATGGGTTCGTCGCCGCGCAGTTGCCCAACGGCGAGCGAAATTAAGCGAGGTGCATCGTCGGGAAAAAGCCAGCGGTGCCATTGCAGCAGGCGCTCCAGCTCCAGTGGCGCGGTAATATTTTGCACCGCATCAAATATCAGCTCGGCCAAACCCTCGCTGCGCGCAGTGTGTGAATAGCTAAGCGCATCCCCCTCAAGCAACAGCCCCAAGCGCTGCGCAAGGGAAGAGCGCATAGACTCAGCATTAAGCTGCTCCCCCTCAATCGCCGAGGAGTTCAAGATATTCTGCAAAAGCGCATCCAGCGCCGCTGCCGCACTTAAGCTCGCATCCTCCGCCCCCGCGCGCCCCAAGAGTAAACCCAGCGACATATGGGTTTTGCGCAACAAAGGCTCCAGCGTTTGCTGCTGCCAATGAAATACAGGCCACTCAGGCTGTTGCCAAATCCAGCGAATATCCGGTGTGTAATCAACCATGGGCTAGCTCCGTATATGGGGCCTAGGTAGGAAAAGAATCAGGTATGAGCCGATTAAATATATTATTCAGCTCACCATATGAGCCGAATAATGCATTTAATCGGCTCATATGGCAAGTTTTGGGGGATTGCTGGGTGGGTTTTACGGCTCTAAAGCGTGGTGGGTTGGCATGAAAGGCTTATATACTCTTAGCAAAAATATGGAGAACGCCTAGCATTAACGCTTTTAATTGGTGGGCGCCCTGAATTAGCGATTACATTTCCGGCTATCAGCTTGATGATTGGGTTGAGGCTTTGAGCAAAAATTTCAATGATTTTGTAGAAGTCGTTCAAGTAATTTAAAGGAAAATTAAGATGTTTTTATGTGAAGTTCGAGAGTTTGGTAGAGGGGCTGATTGGGTAATCGTTAATGATCATATGTATCGAAGGGATAGATATTTTTTCTATGATGAGAATTTACACCCATTGCACCCTGTCGATCCTGATCTGTATGGTATTTTTTATGTTGATGATGGGGCGTGGATTGAATATAAAGATGCCGCAGGAAAAATCACAACAAAGCATCTGTCCTTTGATGGATGGAAAATAGATTCCATAAAAAATCACAGATATTGTTCTGATTGCGAAACTATTGGTGAAAAAGTATTTTACGTTGACGGTAAAAGAAAGGACAAAAAAATAGTTGCTTACCTTGGTGAAAGGGAAGTTGCAGCTATAAATGTCCCTAGAATTAATTACAGATTAAAGTCTCATAATGAATATGTGTATGGCTATGCCAGTCAAACAATTCATTGTTTTGATTCTGAGTTGAAGAGCGTTTGGACTGAAGAGTTGGGTGCTGAAGTTCTTTCGACCCATATTGAGGTTGATGCTTCTGATGAAAATAATGCGGCTCTAATCGTATATTTTGGTTCTGATTCGACGTCTTATGGTGTTCGCGCTTGTAGGGTTGATACCGGCGCCTTGCTCTGGGAAATGAAGATTGAGGCTCAGGCCTTAAACATGAAAATCACAGAGGGAAAAATATATTTCTGCTGTAAGGGAAAGTTTATGCGATTGAATGCGTTAACCGGAGCGCTAGAGGTTGATCAATTATTGTCTTTTGAGAAGGCTGATGGTGGTCAGTGTTCCTTAAGTGCAGTTGTGCCTATTAAAACAGAAATTTTATGTTTTTATGAACAAGAGAAATTCTTTGAGGTTAGGACGGCAGACGCTCGCAGCCTGTTGCAAAAAATTACCTTGCCTGAAACACTTTTTGTGTTTCCTTCAGAGCCTGATGTGTTCGAATACGCGGGTCGATACTACTTTGGGCTTGAGCACCAAGTGATGTGGCTAAACCCCATGAAATCTGCACAGGCGGTGTTAACTTTAGATAATACAGCGCCTAAGGATTGCGAGGTGATATTTGAAAGTCGCCCTCCTTATACGGTGGAGCCTATTAAAGATGCTAATGGAAAAAATGGGTTTTATGTTCGAATGGAAGGGGATGACCCAGACAAAATTATTCGTTATGCCAATGTTGTGTTAAAAGAGCTTGCATATATGAATGGAAAAACATCAGAAATTGAATTTGAAACTCGTGACCATGATAATGCGGGTGCCATAATTTTAGAGGTTAGTACCAATAAGCTACCTTGCAATAGAGCTTTATCTGAGTGGGCTGAAATATTTTCTGTTATTAAAGAGCGAACTGAAGAAGAGTTATCTATTAGTGAAGTTAAAGCTGGTGATGGCGAAAGTAATTTTGTTGTTGATTTACGTGTTGTGTGACGATTGAGCGATGTCCTCCCTGGCATATGTATAGTGCTTACCGCTCGCGGTGAATATCTTCTGGCTGCAGGTCTCGGCGCTTATGGATTACGGCGAGTATGTCAATTTGAGTGGGTTTAATTTCATATAAAATACGGTAGGAGTAGAGCGAAGTTTCTCTTACTGTTTCGTCCTTGAGTTCTGTAACTATTTTCCCTTTGTGGGGCAGTGCATTAATGGTGAGTGATTTGCTTGCCAGTGCCTCTGCAACACGCTTAGCGTAATGCGCTGATCCTGGGCTATCTAGTCATAAATATGGCGCAGCTGCACTCTTGCGTGATCTGGCCATCTCACCATGCTTGAATATCTTTAAGAAGTTGTTCGGCGGTAATGGCTTTGTCTTGCGCGGCATCTTGCTGGCCGCGACGAATATTTCCCAGTACATAAAGCCGTAAGCTAATTGAAGGGGGGGGTATTGATGTGTCGTTAGTTTGCTAGGCGACGCGGGGCAATAACTGCATCAAAACTTCCCCTTATCCTCTGGGTTCGCACAGCTAGACGTACTCGTTGAGCCGCAGCCGCTGCAACCACCGCAGGCGGCGGCTTTTTTATGGGCGGAGGGCCACCAGCGGCGTACGAGAAAGATGAAGGCGATGAGTACGCAGGCGCCTACGATAATTTCTTGCCACATATTTGCCTCCTCTTAAATATTAATTCTGCTAAACCCTATTGGGATAATAGCAGGGCAATTTGGTAGGTCGCCCAGGCGGCAAAGTAGGCGAGGGCGAATAAATAAATAGTAAAGCCTGCGGTGGCTTTTATCGAGTTGGTTTCGCGTTTGACCACGGCAATGGTGGATATGCATTGGGGCGCATACACAAACCAGGCGAGGTAGGCGAAGGCGACCGGCAGGCTCCAGCTTGCAGCGAGGGCAACGCCTAATGCGGCATCGACTGATTCGCCGCCTACGGCGTAAACGGTTGCCAAGGCACTTACGGCTACTTCGCGCGCGGCCATAGCGGGAATGAGCGCTATACACATTTGCCAGCTAAAGCCCAAGGGCGCGAACAGCGGTTGCATCCATTGGCCGAGTTGACCGGCAAAGCTGTATTCAATGGCGGGTTGGGTTGCGCCTACTGGTGCACCGGGGAATGTAGCTAAAAACCACAGCACTATCGAGAGCGCAAGAATAATGGTGCCTACGCGGCGCACGAAAATCCAAATACGTTCGCGCAGCCCGATTAATAAATGGTAGGCCATGGGCCAGCGGTAGCTGGGCAGCTCCAGCAGGAGTGGATATTCCTCGCGAGTTTGGTTGCGGCGCATGATCCAAGCGACTAAGGCGGCGCTGGCGACACCGGCGAAGTAGAGTGCAAACAGAGTTAAGCCCTGCAGGTTGAAGATGCCCCATACCGTTTGCTCGGGTATAAAGGCGGCGATAATCAGGGCGTAGACTGGCAAGCGCGCCGAGCAGGTCATGAGTGGGGCGACCATGATGGTGATAAAACGTTCGCGCGGGTCGGAGATAGTGCGCGTGGCCATAATGCCCGGTACGGCACAGGCAAAGCTGGACAGCAGCGGGATAAACGAACGGCCAGAGAGGCCTAGGCCGCGCATGGGGCGATCAAGCAAAAAGGCGGCGCGGGTGAGGTAGCCAGTGTCTTCCAATACCAATATAAAGAAGAACAATATAATAATTTGCGGTAAAAACACCAGTACGCCACCTACGCCTGCAATCACGCCGTCGGCAATAAAGTCGCGCAAAATCCCTGCGGGCATATAGGTGCTGACCAGTTCACTGAGTGCTCCAAAGCCGCCATCTATGAGGTCAACTGCAGGCCCCGCCCAGGCAAATACCGCTTGGAAAATGGTCAGTAAGACGCTGAACAGCACCAATAAACCGAGCACGGGGTGCATCACGATACTGTCGAGCCGCTCCTGCCAGAGCGGCAAGTGGTCGGGCTGTATCACGTTGTCTTTCACAATGTTTTCAATTTGAATATAGAGCGCTTCAACAGATTCTTGGCGATCGCTAAGGGTGAGTGCTTGCTCACCTTTGGCTAAGGGTGGTTGCTGGGCAAACTCATTGAGAACAGCGCGCAAGTCATCTACGCCTTGGCGTTTAACGGCCACGGTATCAATGACCGGAATGCCAATAGCCTGAGCGAGGCCGGCGGTATTGATGCTAATGCCACGGCTGGCGGCGGCATCCATTTGGTTGAGCGCCAATATCATGGGGCGATTGAGGCTTTTTAGCTCCATCACCAAGCGTAGTCCCAAACGTAAGTTGGTTGCATCGACTACGGCTATAAGCACATCGGGTTGTATTTCTCCGGCAAAGCTACCCAAAATAACATCTCGGGCTACCTGTTCGTCGGGGGAGGTGACAAAGAGGCTGTAGGTACCGGGTAAGTCGAGTAATTCTGCCGAGCGACTCAAACCCTGTATTTGACCGGAGCGACGCTCAACGGTAACACCGGGATAGTTGGCAACCTTAGCGCGCGCGCCAGTTAAGCGATTGAAGAGCGAGGTTTTACCGCAGTTGGGGTTGCCGATAAGTGCGAAACGTAGCGTTGGAGCAGACATGGTACTACTACCTAATGTTGGTGAAGCGGGCTAGCTGATAGGGGCGAGGCAGATTTTTTGTCGACTTTTTGTGAGGCTTTTTATCGATCTTTTGTGGCCTTTTTGTAGGTATCTTTGGATCGCTTTATTGGTAAGCCCTACCTAACAAATTTAATCAAATACTACCAGAAATCACTTCTACTCCGATTTTTGCGGCTTCGGCGCGGCGCAGCGCAAACTTAGTGCCGTTTACTTGCACTGCCAGTGGGTCTGAACCCATTAAGCCGAAACCTATAACCTTGAGCAGTGCACCGGGTAGAAACCCCAGTTCCTTAAGACGCAGGCTAACTCTCTCATCTTGTGTGCCGAACAGTGGCTGCGGCAATACTGCGGTCACGCGCAATTGCGCGCCCTTGCGGCACTGGTCTAAGCGCAAGCTGGTGAGCATGGCATCAGGAAATACAGCACTGTTCATAGTGATTGGCTCATAGATAAGTGTTGCTGAATGTAAATGAGAGTGATTATTAGAAAGAATACCTTATTTGCACAGCGGCTGCAATTTCGCACAGTAGATATTCGGATGATTTTTGTGGATTGATTGCGCTGCAACCTTGTCTTCTAAAGATGATGAGTGTCTGACGCAAGTAAACGGGCTCTATAAATGGGCTCTATATAGGCGGCACTAATCGTGGGGTTCAAGGTCGCAATTAAGGGTTTTGGGGTATTTAGCCCCCAATCAAAGCAGGGCTGTTAAGCTATAGGCCGATTTGTATATCACGTTGACTTCATTTAGGAGGGGTTATGAAGCTGGTTCAATTTGCAGGGGCAATAAAGGGCGTTGGGATTGGCGCTTTCATGGCGGCAACCTTAATTGCCTGCGCGCACAAACCGGCCCCTGAGCCGAAGGTTGAGCAAGTGCAGTTGCCGCTTGTAGATACCTATTGGCATCTCAGTGCCATAAAAGGTGTTGCGCTGAGTTATGATCAAGGGCAAAAAATTCCTTTTATTCAACTCTCGGCAACACAAAGGTTGCAGGGCTTTACTGGCTGTAACCGCATTACCGGTGGCTATGAACAATCGCTCGCGTGGCTTAGGTTTAATCAGCTAGCAACAACGCGTATGTATTGTTCAGCACGCGCGGGTGGGCTTGAGGCGAGGCTATTAGAAGGGCTTAATAGCAGCGCAGTTTTTCGTTTGGCGCAAAATCGTTTGCAGTTGCTCGACTATAAGAGTCGAATAATTTTAGAATTTACCCCAGCACCTTAAGGGTTAAATCGCTGGTGGCCTGTTAGACTGATTGGCCCGCTAGAATAGCGCTCGCTCAGCCTCTTTATTATTGTCTGCTCTCACTTTAAAGGAAGTACCTATGCAAGAAGATTACCGTCCTTCGCGGAAAAGCTCCTCAGCAACCACTATCGCTGTGGTAGTCGTATTAATTATTTTGGGCGCAGTAGCATTCTTTTTTATGCGCGGTGAAAAGCCGACGCTAGAAACTCTGATTAAACCTGTAGCCGTAGCGCCCATTGTTGAGCCAGAAGTAGCGCCAGCGCCAGTGCCTATGGTTGATTATGAAGCACCGAAAGAGCCAGAAGAAGTGCTCGAGCCACTGCCTCTTCTCAATGAAAGTGACAGCGTGATACTAGATGCACTTAATAGTTTACGTGGTGAGGGCTTATTGAATTTGTTGGTGCCGCAGGAAGTGCTGCGTAAATTTGTATTAGCCACTAATGCGGTTGCAGAAGGCAAGATAGTCACTGAGTATCGTCCAGTCGTATCGCCACCGCCGCCATTTAAAGCGGAGAGCTATACCGTAATGATAGAGGGCGAAGCCGTTGAGCAGGAGCGTATAGGCGCGGCTAATTTTGATCGCTATGAAACCTATGTGACGACGCTTGCATTAATCGACTCCAAAGCTGCCGCCGCGCTGTATTTTCGCTTTTATCCATTATTGGAAGAGGCGTTTACGGAATTAGGTTTGAAGAAAAGCAACTTTCACTCGGTGATGATTGCAGCGATTGATAATGTGTTAGCGGCACCTGATGAGCGCGGCGATTTATTATTGGTTCACCCTAAGGTGTTTTATCAGTTTGCTGATCCTTCATTGGAAAAACTGCCCCAAACTCACAAGTTAATGTTACGTATGGGCCCTGAAAATGCGCGCAGTGTTAAGGCCAGTTTGCGCCAATTGCGCGCAGCCATAATGGCGCACTGATCTAGTCCGGTGCATTTTTTTTGCTAATCATTTTGTTTTAAAAAAGGGTCGCATTGATGCGGCCCTTTTTTATTGGGTAGATGGGTAACTTTTTCTGCTTTTTTAAACAAACCCATAAAAATATTTTTTGTGAGTTTTGGCGCGCAAACCATCCAGCTTGTTGATTTATAAAGAAATTAGTCAAAACTTACGCGATAAGATGCGCGCCTCAATGTGTTGACAACGTTGTCCAGTCGGTTTACTGTTGGTTTCACGACAACGTTGTCTGCTGATGGCGATTGTAGGGATTAGTTGAAAACACACACATACATAAATTGCTTTATTGCGGGAGCAAACCATGCAAAACAAACTGAGTGCAGCTATTAAACTGGCTAACAGACGCGTAATTCTTTTGGGAACTGTAACGACTATCGCCTTGGCGAGCAGCGTTTCTGTAGCGCAAGCCGCCACCGGTGATGTTGAAGAGGTAATGGTGTCTGGTATTCGCGGCGCCCTGAAAAACTCTGTCGATATCAAACGCAACTCCACCGCGTTAGTGGATGCGGTTTCCGCAGAAGACGTCGGTAAATTACCTGACTCTGACGTAGGGCAAACTCTTGGCCGTATTCCTGGTGTAAGTGTTGGGCGCGCATTTGGTCAAGGTGCTTCCGTGTCTATTCGCGGTTCTGATCCACAAATGACTTACACCACGCTCAATGGTCAAGCAGTTGCCTCTACTGGCTGGTACGACCAGCAGGCGATGGATCGTTCGTTTAATTATTCTCTGCTGCCTTCTGAATTAATAGGCGGCATGGATGTGTATAAATCTGCGCAAGCTGATCTCGCCGAAGGCGGTATTGGTGGCACAGTGGTGGTAAAAACCCGCAAGCCGCTGGATTTGGATGCCAATACTATTGTGGGCAGTCTCAAGGGCAGCATAGGCACAGTAAGTGACGAGTTTGCACCTGAGCTTTCTGGTTTGTACAGCTGGAAAAATGATGCAGAAACCTTTGGTGTGTTAGTGGCCGCAGCTAAAAGTGAAGGTGACTATATTCGTCGTGGTGTTGAATCTGATACCCGTTGGGCCGCAGATGTTGCACCAACTACGTTTGTACAAGAGCGTGAACGCACCGCCTTGGATGTTAATTTGCAAGCGCGCCCCACCGATAATATCGAATTGGGTTTACATGCATTAACCATGGAGTTAGTGGGTAATAACTCAAACACCAGTCATTATATTTTTCATGATGCAAATTGCACTGCGCGCAATACTGACGTTAGTTCTGGCTTTAACCCTAACGGCGTGTGCTTAAGCAGTAATACTACCGCGGCCAATGCAACTGATGCTTTTATTCAAACCTGGGCGCGTGTAGGTACTATGACCTCGGACAGCTTGGCATTTAATGCCAGCTATACCGGTGAAGGGTTTAAAGCTGAGTTTGTAACAGGTAAAACCAGTGCTGATGGTGGTACTGATATGACCACTAACTATTCTTATGGCTCTTGGACTGCAGGCTCAAGCTTGCCTAAGTGGGCTGGTGTGATTGATGCAACAGGCAAAGAAATTGTTGTTAAACCATCGCAAAGTCAAGCGACCTTGGTCAGCCAATTTAGCCCTACAACTGGCCCTGGCGGTTCATGGGCGACAACGCGTGGCCCCAATACCGATGAAGAAACTTTCACGCAATTAGACTTCACGTTTGATTTGGATTTGGGTGCAATTAAATCGTTCAAAACTGGTATTCGTACTACTGAACATGAATTTGAAAAGCGCACTGAGCGCTCAGTCTTTAATGCTACGGCCACTACCGTCAATACTGCTTCACTTTACAGCGGTACTATTGCGATGGGCACGCCAGGTTGGTCATCACCCAAACCGAACATTGGTGCCATGATGGCAAATACCATGGCCAATATCAGTGGTTGGGTTGAAGAGCGTCCCGGTTATGGTTTGTTGAATGAACAGAATCAAGCTTGGTACGGTATGTTTAATTTTGAAGCCGATGCAGTGCGCGGTAATTTTGGTTTGCGTTACATTTCTTCGGATGTTTATGCCAGCGGTTATGATCTAGATGGCACTGCGCTTGCGGCTGGTGATGTAGGGCAAAATGCTGGTTGGAGTAAGCGTAAGGTTAAAGAGTCAGCAGATTACAGCGATATATTACCGAGTGTGAACGTCGCCTTTGACTTGAGTGATGAGTGGGTGTTGCGTGTTGCTGCATCGCAAGCGATTACTCGCCCCAATTATGAAAATATGTTTTTGGGTCAGCAATCGGGTTGGCAGGATCAAGTTGCTGGCAATGAAACTGTAACACTCGGTGATGTGGGCTTGGCGCCGATGAAATCCAGCCAAGCTGATGTGAGCTTGGAATATTATTACGGCGATGGCAATATTGCCTCTGTAACATTTTTCACCAAAGACATTTCAAACTTCATCACCACAGAAACCATGATCAATCAAAAAATTGGTGTCGTAAGTCCTGACAGCGGTTTGGATAGTTGGACTGTAAATCAATATGTAAATGCCGGTGGCGGTGAAATTGATGGTGTTGAATTGCAAGTGAATCATGCCTTTGATAATGGCTTTGGTATTTCTGCTAACTACACCTACGCTAATGGCAATGCCCCTGCCAGTAGTTTCCAAGATGATATTGGTGTGTTCACGCTTTCATCTAATCACAATGCCAATTTGGTAGGATATTGGGAAAGTGACGAGTTCTCTGCGCGTGCGGCCTATAACTGGCGCTCTAAATACATGGTGCGTGAAACTGGTTGGTACGGCAATCGTATGCATGATGCCTACGGCACCTTGGATTTAAGTTTTGGTTGGAATGTTACTGAGATGGTGAATGTTTCATTGGAGGCTACTAACGTTCTTGAAGAAAATGATATTCAATATGGTGCTGCAGAAGCCTATACCAGCGTAAAAGATCCATTGAAAGAGGGCTACCCTGCATGGTCATTTATGGGTGAAGCTGTTTATAAGCTTGGTGTAAATGTTAAGTTTTAATGCTTAGCTTAAGCTGCATCTAGCTTGGTTAGTAACATAAATAAGCCCCGAACTTTTCGGGGCTTATTTATTTGTGGCGGGTAGCTTTTTTAAATAATTATCTGAGTATTAATGTGTGCGATTAAAAAATTGAGGAGTCTGTTTTTGTCGTTATTGCTTCAAGCACCTTCATGCCTTTATAAGAATTGCCGTTAGAGTTTAGTTTTGGACTCCACACGGCAATGGCGTATTTACCTGGGTGAATAGCAACTATACCTCCGCCCACACCGCTCTTGCCGGGCAATCCTGCTCTAAAAGCAAATTCGCCCGCTTCGTCATAGAATCCACACATTTGCATAACGGCATTAATTCGTTTGGTTCGCTGGGGGCTGATGATCACTTCATTTGTTATGGGGTTTACACCGCCTGCCGCTAGAAACAAAAAGGCTTGTGTTAGTTCTTTGCAGGTCATCTCAATTGAGCAGAGATGAAAGTACAAGTCCAGAACGCGCTCTACATCATTATGTATATTGCCGAAATCTTTCATGAAGTTGACCAAGGCATAATTTCTATAGCCAGTACTCTTTTCTGATTCAGCGACTTTTGAACAATAATTAATTGTTGCTACGCCCGATGTTTTGCGAATGAACGCCAGTAACTCACGTTTTGGGTCGCCCAAGCACGACACTAAGATGTCGCAAACAACAATAGCGCCAGCATTGATGAAGGGGTTGCGAGGGATACCATTTTCATATTCTAACTGTACCAAAGAGTTAAATGCAGAGCCTGAAGGTTCTACACCTACACGATTCCATAAATCCTCCCCGACGCATTTTAAGGCCAAGGTGAGTGATAATACTTTGGCGATACTTTGAATGGAAAAGGCCTCCTCTGCATCGCCAAAAGAATATTGCAGTTGCTCGACGGTGGTAAGGTAAATACCTAGCTTTGTGGGGTCTACGTCACTGAGTTCCGGAATGTAGGTAGCGACTTTACCGTAATCTTCAGTGTGCTCAAGGTCGGCTGCGATTTCTCGAAATATATGTTGATACTCTATCGTTGGGCTCATGTGTACTGGTCCGAGGTGGCATAGGTTGCTAAGGCGCTAAACGCAGGGCTGTTGTTATAACGCTTATGGAAAGGGTTATAGCACCCACCAGGCTTTAATAAACGACGTATAACGGTGTATATATTGTGATGGCGCTAGATTGTTGGCAGGTGTGGGCTTGATGTTAAGCGCGCGCAAGCGCGGCGCAGTCTAACAGAGTTGGTTGCGCTAGTCGTGGCGAGAGATGAGCGGCGGGAAAGAGGTTAAAAATCAAAAAAAGAATTGAGTGTTAGACGTCCGTGCACTGGATCGCTACTGATGCTGACGTCGGCATTTATGTAGGGGGCGTGAAGGAGTGAGCCAGGGTAAATAATGAGGCGATTGAACTTCGCTTCGATAAATCCGATTTTGCTAAATAGCTCAGTGGAATCGCGAAAGTAAGTTTGCTGAGGGCGGTGTTGGTTTAGTTCCTCATAATACGTATCTAAATAGTGTTCGCGATTATCGGCTGTTATGCGCGCAAGCCCTGTTGTTTTGTGCCGATAAAAGGCGGTGCCGCCATGCTCTTGACCACACAAAAATAAAAGCACAGCAGTGTGATACTGGGTGCTGGCATCAAAGTGTGGTGTAAGTTGTAGTGGGCCTAATTCTTGCGGTTTCATGGTCATGAGTGAGAAGGCGCAAATACTTTTGCGAATATCCAGTTCGGCGGGCACATTAAATTCGCTTTTTAATAGTGGCTCTAAAAAAGTAGTTAAGGTGTAGGAGTAATCCTCAGGCGCTTTAGCGCGGATGCCGGGGTAGCCTTTTTTTTCGTTGTAGCCGGGGTAGGGGCTAAATTGCGCGTGGGTCGCTGTTGCGCATATAGTCTCCGGTTGCTGTAAAAAATTATCTATAACCAATATTGTGCTGCCGTCGATTTTAAGTCGACTTAGCTGTGGCGGATGATTGAGGAAATCAGCGTGTTCAGTCATAAATGTTGCTATAAAAAATGAATGATTTAAAGGCAATAAAAAATATTGAGTATGAGGCTAGCATTAAGCTCGGAAAGGAGCAACTTGCGCGTGGAATGATTTTAGTTAGACGTTTTTTGTGTTTTCGGAATGCGACTAGAATGCGATTAATAGAGTCTAGATGTGTAATTCTTTATCAGGCTTTTAGTGGTAGAGATGTTACATTCTCGCGGAGCCATTATTTTTCACGATATTACGCGGAATCATTTGACAACGTTGTCTTTGGTGCGTAATCTGAAATAGTTCGCTGCTACTAGGCCTGTACTCTCCTCGGGTTCTAGTGTCAGTGTGAGTTCTCTAGAGCGTAGTAGTGGTCTTGTGGTTGGCACTTCGCGTGAGTGCCAACCTTTTTTGCCCCTAAGGCTTTGACGTCGCGCTAGAAAGGTTAAGGCGATACGGTCTGAGCTTAATTTTCGCTAGGTTTTGTTTTCAAGTTTGCGCCTTTAACGCTGAATGAGCGATTAGAATAGCGCCCGATTTTGGACGGTGGCCCTGTGTGTGTTCAGGTGCGGCCGATGCGAGTAGCAATGAGGTAGATATGGGTAAGCAACCCTTGAGTGATCAGGCTTTGTATATAGGTATTGATGGCGGAGGCTCTAAGTGTCGCGCGCGTATTTTAACTGCGGATCAGCAGGTGCTAGGCACTGGCGTCGGTGGCCCAGCAAACCCCTATCACGGGGTTGAGCAGGCGAAGTATTCCATTCGCACTGCTGCAGAATTGGCCTTGGCAGATGCGCACTTGCCAGAATCGCAGTTGAGCCAATTGATTGCGGGCATTGGTTTGGCGGGCGTAAATGTGCCCAGTCTTTATAAAATGATGAATGAGTGGCAGCACCCGTTCGACAAAATGTTTTTAACCACCGATTTACACATCGCCTGTTTGGGCGCGCACAATCGCGATCAGGGTGCGGTGATGATTGCAGGTACCGGCTCTTGTGGTTATTCATTTGTAAAAAATCAGTCGCTTATTTTGGGTGGCCATGGTTTTCCCATGGGCGATAAGGGCGGTGGTGCCTGGATGGGGCTTGAAGCGATTAAGGCCATTTTATTGGCTTATGATCAGCTTGGGCCAAGCACGGTGTTAAGCGAATTAATTGGTGATCACTATCAAGCGCGCGGTGTTGCCCTGGTTGATAAACTTTGCGGGGCCAAGTCGAGTGATTACGCTCAGCTGGCTATTTTTATTCTCGATGCGGCGGATGCGGGCGATACAGTTGCACGCACTATAGTGCAAGAGGGTGCAAATTATATGAGCGCCGTCGCGCGTCGCCTCTGGGCCACTGAACCTGAGCGCATGTCAATTATTGGTGGCCTTGCTCCACGGCTAACAACCTGGATGGATAAAGAAATTGTAGATTGTCTGTCACCCGCCGTGTATCAGCCAGAATTTGGTGCGGCTTATTATGCGCGGCAGTGCATGGAATTGCGGGCTATCTAGTTGCTCTTAAGCTCCTTAGATTTTTAGCATTATTTTTTAATCAATATTGCACGATGTCTCAGTGGTATTAATCATGCGATATAAACCAAAGCAATATAAATAGGAAACGACCATGAATCACAACGCTAATTCGTCTGCTGCTTCTGCACGTCCTTCGGCACCGGTTTCCATGTTTGTCCCTATGCTTATTATAGGTACGTTATTTTTTGTATTCGGCTTCGTTACTTGGCTCAATGGTTCGCTCATTCCTTTTTTAAAGATTGTGTGTGAGCTTAATGAGTTTCAAGCACTCTGGGTTACCTTTGCTTTTTATATTGCCTATACCTTAATGGCTTTGCCTGCTGCAGCCGTTTTACGCCGTGTAGGATACAAAACAGGCATGGTGTTGGGCTTAGGGATTATGGCGCTGGGTGCGGTGATGTTTATTCCTGCTGCTAAAACCAGTTGGTATGGATTATTTTTAATTGCATTGTTTACGCTCGGCGGTGGTTTAACTTTGTTACAAACTGCCTCTAACCCTTATATCGTGTGTATTGGACCGCGTGCCAGTGCGGCTATGCGCATTAGTGTTATGGGGTTAATTAATAAAGCGGCGGGTGTGGTTGTTCCTTTGGTATTTACCGCGTGGATTCTCACGGGAATGGATCAGTTTAGCGGTGATGCATTAGCGGTTTTGAGTGAGTCTGAGCGCGCACTACGTTTGAGTGAGTTGTCATCTCGTTTGGTGTTTCCCTATGGATTGATGGCCATAGTGTTAGTGGGGCTCATGTTGTTTGTGCATTTTTCACCACTTGCAGAATTACAATTCGATGATGAGCCGCAAGAAAAAGCGGATGATGGAAAAAGTATTTTGCAGTTTCCACAATTAATTTTAGGCGCTGTTGCACTCTTTACCTATGTGGGTGTTGAAGTCATCGCAGGGGATACGATTGGGTTGTACGGCAGTTCACTGGGCGTTACGCACTTTGGTTCGCTCACCTCATACACCATGAGCTTTATGGTGTTGGGTTACATTATTGGTGTGGTCGCCATTCCCAAATATTTGCAGCAAGCGCACGCGCTTTTAATGTCGGCTGTGTTGGGTATTGTATTTACCGCTGGTGTTGCGCTCAGCTCAACGGCAGATATGAGTATTTCACAGGCTTTGTTGGGCTGGGCTGGTATAGCGCCGGTACCGAATAGTGTGATGTTTTTAGCCTTGCTCGGTTTTGCGAATGCATTAGTGTGGCCCGCTATTTGGCCGCTGGCACTCGAAGGCTTGGGTAAGCATACCAGCACAGGTTCAGCGCTGTTAATTATGGGCATTGCTGGTGGCGCGCTCCTGCCTTTGGTGTATGGCCAATTTGCACATCTGTCCGGCAATAGCCAAGCCGCTTATTGGATGATGATTCCCTGTTACCTCTTTATTCTGTTTTATGCGCTTAAGGGCCATAAGCTGCGCGCCTGGAAATAATATCATTTTGGTGTGTTTGATACTCACAATGCTAATGTATGTGCGAGGGTTTTATGGTTAAGCAGCGATTTTTAGCCTTAGATGTCATGCGCGGTTTAACCTTGGCGCTGATGATTTTGGTTAATACACCTGGCTCATGGGAATATGTTTACAGCCCTTTATTGCACGCTGATTGGCATGGTGTAACTGCTACAGATTTTGTGTTTCCCTTTTTTCTGTTTATTGTGGGCTCTTCCATGTACTTCTCAGTGCGTGGTTTGGCGCAGCGCACGCGTATGCAGCAGGCAACAAAAATTCTACGGCGCGTTGCTCTGCTTTTTGTTATTGGTGTTTTACTTGCTGCTTATCCTTTTGCTCAGCCGCTAAATGAATGGCGCATTATGGGTGTCTTGCAGCGCATCGCTTTAGCGTACGGTGCTGCCGCATTTATTATTTTATATCTTGGTTTTACTGCACGTATGTTGCTCGGTGCTTTTATGTTGCTGAGCTATTGGGCATTGATCGCGAGCTTTGGCAGTGACCCATTAAGTTTGGAGAATAATTTGGTTCGCCATTGGGATCTTATTCTTCTCGGTGAGAACCATTTGTGGCAGGGCAAGGGCGTGGCGTTTGACCCTGAAGGCGTGTTGAGCACCTTGCCAGCAGTTGTCAATGTATTAGTGGGCTTTGAGGCAACGCGCGTGCTACTAAGCGCGCAAACAAAAAGTGCCGTCACAGCAAATTCCAGGCAGGGTAAGGCAAGCCTCTCGACGTTTACAGTGCTCGCTATGACTGGTTTTTTGATGATTGCGTCTGGGCTTTTATGGCATCCATTATTCCCCATGAATAAGTCATTGTGGACGAGCTCTTTTGTGCTGTTAACCTCGGGCGCGGCCATCCTCTTTTTATTGGTATTGTTGCGTTTGGAGCGCAGCCCTGCGCCGCTACTTCAGCGGGTTGTAAATCCGGTTTATCTCGCCTGCGCCATTATGGGAAAAAATCCTCTCTTTATTTATGTGTTGTCTTTTTTGTGGGCGACAACTCTTTATGTGGTAACAATTGGTGATCAATCGGCTTATGACTATCTGTATCAGTGCTTCAGGGCGTTTGCCAATCCTTATTTGGCCTCCTTGTTATTTGCACTCATGCAGGTCGCCTTGTTTTGGTTGGTTGCTTGGGTATTGCACAAGCGCGATATCATCATCAGCTTATAGCATTTGTAAGTACGACTGACATAAGGTCGGTTTGATGCAGTCATTTTTTTGGATCATAAAACAATGAAACAAAAGCAAGCCCTGCTAGGCGCAACAGTATTTACCGGTGAATCTTTTGTGGAAGGTTGTGCGGTAATTTTGTGTGAAAATTTAATTGAGGGGCTTATTCCGCAAGCAGATGTTAGCAGCGAGTGTGAAAAAATTTATTTAGAGGGCGGCATCCTGGCGCCCGGTTTTATGGATTTGCAAGTGAACGGCGGGGGCGGTGCCTTCTTCACTAACGACACCTCCGTTGCTGCACTGCAAACCATGTTGGATGGTCATCGCCCAAGCGGTACTACGTCAATGTTGCCTACGTTAATCAGCGATACCCGCGCTGTACATCAAGCCGGTGTTCATGCGGTGGTTGAAGCAATAAATCTGGGTGTGAAAGGCATTCTCGGTGTGCATATTGAAGGACCATTTTTTGCGTTGACACGGCGCGGCGCGCACAACGAGCGCTATATTCGCACCATGGAGCAGGCCGACATTGATTGGCTGACACGCGCGGCAGAAGGCCTAGGTGCATCAAACGCTTCGGCGCACTTAGCACCTGCGGGAAAAATAATGCTGACCTTAGCGCCGGAACATACTGCGCCGGGTCAAATTAAAACATTGGTCGATGCGGGGCTTATTGTCTGCGCAGGCCATAGCGATGCACTCTATGTTGATGTGGTGCGCGCACTCGAAGAAGGACTCTCGGGCTTTACTCATTTATACAACGCTATGCGCCCTACCACAGGGCGCGAGCCAGGCGTGGTTGGTGCTGCGCTAGAAAATAAAGATGCATGGTGCGGCATTATTATTGATCAGCATCATGTGCATGCGGCTTCTGCGCGCATTGCCTACGCCGCTAAACCGCAAGGCAAAATGTATTTGGTGAGTGATGCAATGTCCACCGTTGGCGCAGAGCAAAAACATTTTGAAATTTATGGCGAAACCATATTTGAAAAAAATGGTTGCTTAGTGAATGCCGAAGGGCGTTTAGCAGGCAGCGCTATAGGCATGATCGACGCAGTGCGCTTGAATACCGAGTGGTTGGGCGTGGCGCTGAGTGAAAGTTTGCGTATGGCAGCGCTTTATCCTGCGCAGTTTATGCAGTTGGATAACTGCCTTGGACGGTTACAGCCAGGCTATCGCGCCGATTTAGTTCACTTCACTGCCGACTACAAGGTTACCCATACTTGGGTGGCGGGCGCAGTGCGTATTCACGTTTAATTTTTGCAATAACCTGTGTTTGGAGTGCTCCATGAAAGTTGTCATATTGCCTGATGCCGCCGCTGTTGCCGCTTATGGCGCTGCTATTTTTATACGGCAAATTGCCCATAAGCCCGACTCTGTTTTGGGGCTGGCAACGGGCTCTACACCGGTGGCGCTCTATAGAGAATTAATCGCAGCTTATCAAGCTGGCACTGTGTCTTTTGAGCAGGTCACCAGTTTTAATCTCGATGAATATTTGGGCTTGCGCGGTGATCACCCACAAAGCTACCGCTATTTTATGAATCAACAATTGTTTGACCACATAAATATTAATACAGCGAATACTCATGTGCCTTTGGGGGATGCGCAAGACCCTATAGCGGCCTGCGCAGCCTATGAGGGCGCGATAAAACACCTGGGCGGTATTGATATACAGCTGCTCGGTATAGGACGCAATGGTCACATAGGGTTTAATGAGCCATCGTCTTCCCTGCGTTCGCGCACCCGCGTTAAAACCCTCACTCGCGCGACCATTGAAGACAATGCGCGTTTTTTTGGCGCCGATGAATTTCAGCCGCATTTGTCGCTTACTATGGGGATAGGGACTATTTTAGAATCTAAAAAAGTGTTGTTGCTCGCCACCGGTGAGAATAAAGCTGAGGCTATTAACGCTTGCGTAGAGGGCCCATTAACTGCTGCCTGCCCAGCGTCTGCGCTGCAACTGCATGAGCAGGCGGTATTGATTATTGACGAGGCGGCGGCCTCACAATTGAGCGATGTGGAATTTTATAAACACATTGAGCGTGAAAATCAGACGTTATTAGCAGGGTTGGCGGCGCAAGCCTAGAGTGCTTCCAAGTAGTTCACTTATTGTGCAAGATAAGTGGCTATTGATGTTTGAAAGTGTGAACTCTGTGTCAGTGTTCCGTTTATTTTGGTTATATTACTTAAGTATCAGCGTAGGTTGCCGATAGATTGACTATATCCAGATATTTACGGAGGCCCTATGGTGTACCTAGGCCCAATTGAACTGCGTTATCAAAAAGTGAAGAACCCGGCGACTCGCCTTGCACCTGCAGGTGCCGTGAGCGCCTACGCCAAAGAAGCACATGACATGCCGATTGGCGGTGCGACTGAGGATGTGGTTACCGCGCCCGATGGTGTAGAGCGCAGAAAGAGTAAAAAAGATCGCCGCGGTAAAGGCCACAATACGTTGCTGGAAACCAGAGCAGGCCGCGACCGCCGCAAAGCTAAGTCGATCAACATCTCCATTTAAGCGCATATCTGCTCAGTCTAAGCGCACCCCCCTTTTTTGTTTAACCTCCACGTGCAACTCGAACTGCAACCGATTTAAACGCGGGGGTTTTGCTGCGTGGGTCGTGCGCAGTGCCGATAAGTACGTTGGCCTCTGGATAGTAGGCCATGAGGTTGCCGCGCGGTAAATTAAAGCTAAATACTTTTACCTGTAGCATTTCACCGTGTGGCGATTTAAGGTCGATGAGGTCGCCCGCCTTTGCATCTAGTGCTTCTATGTCTTCTTGGTTCATCAGCACAGACCAACGCGTGTCAGTGCCACGATAGGAATCGCTCTCCTCATAAATAATCGAATTGAATTGTCCTTCGCTGCGAATACTCGCCAGTACGAAAGGGAATTCTTGGGTGGCGATGTCTGCGGGAAGCGAGCTGGAAGAGAACTGCGCTTTGCCGGACGTGGTGGGGAAATGCTTTCCTTTTAACAGCCGGTCGGCGACGGTGAATTCTTGTTTAGTGCGACCTATGTCTTTGAGTTGTTCAAGCCCAGGAATCGTGGCAGCTATGGCAGCACGAATGGAGTCATGCTGTTTCAATTGGGCGAAATCCAGAGGGCTATCCGGCAGCAAGCGCTTGCCCAGCTCGCATAAAATTTCCACCTCGGGTTTAACATTGTTCAAGCGTGTTATACCTCCATCGCTCAGGCGCACATAGTTGAACATGGATTCTTGCGTAGTGGGTTGCCACTCCTCATCCCGTGCGCACACGGGCAATATCAAGGCGGCACTGGTTTCCATCCCCTGTATGTGGCCAGCATTGAGGGTAGTGGTTAGGTAGGCTTTGAAGGGAATGGCATCAAGTGCGCTGCGTGCCCAGGCGCTATTGGGTGTGGCTGCATAAAGGTTACCGCCCATAATAAGCGCCACATCCATCTGCTTGTTGTGAGCCGCTTCAAGGCAGGCGAGGGTGTCCAAACCTTCGCTGCGTGGCAGGCGAATGGAAAAGAGCTGCTCGAGATGTGCGAGTACATCTTCTGCCAGCAGGGGTTTAACACCGACAGTGCCAATACCCTGCACATTGCTGTGGCCGCGCAGGGGCAATAGGCCGGCGACAGCTTTGCCAAGCATACCGCGCAGCAGTGCCAGCATGGCGATGGCCTCGACATTTTCCACGCCATTCAAGTGATGGGTAATGCCCATGCCCCACGCGAACACCACCTGGTTTGCCTGCGCATACACCTTGGCCAAGGTGCGAATCTCGGCTTCTGCTACACCGCAGGCTTGGGTTAATTCTGCCCAGCTCAGTTGCGTGATCTGCGTTTTATAGGCCGCAAAGTTTTCGGTGTGTTGATCGATAAATTCTTGCGTCAGTGTGTGGGTTTCTAACAGCGCTTTGGCAAGCGCCTGCAGTAGCGCTAAGTCAGAGCCAATTTTGGGTTGCACATAGTGCGATGCAATCCAACTGCCGCCCATGAGCATAGACTTCGCACTTTTAGGCACGGCAAAGCGCACCAGCCCAGGTTCTTTCGCCGGGTTTATCACCACCACATCGCCGCCGCGCTCGCGACAGTTTTTGAGTTGATGGACAAAGCGCGGATGATTCGAAGAGGGGTTGGCGCCTATTACAAAAATACAGTCGGCGGTACCAACATCGTCGAGGGATATAGTCGCGGTGCCGCTGCCAATCACATTATAAAGCCCGACGCCGGTTGCTTGGTGGCAGTAAAAAGAACAGTTATTCACGTTGTTAGTGCCATAGAGCCGCGCCAAGAGCTGCAGCACAAAACCTGCTTCGTTGGAGGAGCGGCCTGATGAGTAAAAAAAGCTGCGTTCAGGCGCGCTCGCGGCAAACGCCTGCGCCAGTTTATCTAGCGCAAACTCCCAGCTTACGGGCATGTATTTATTGCTATCGGCATCCTTGAAAATTGGTGTATTCAAGCGCCCTAAGGTTTCCAATTCGCGCGCCGAGAGCTGCTTAAAGTCATCCAGCGTATGATCAAAAATTTCTGTGGGAATAGGTGCTTGAATATCAGTGCTCTGCGCCTGAATACTTTTATTGCACACCGAGGGGAATTCATCTTTCTCATTGGTCATACCGCCGCGCTGGCCGCCCATGCCCAAGCCGCACGCCTTACAGGCATTTTTGCTGTTAAGTGCCTTAGCGGAGTTCAGTAGCCCAATGCGCGCAACTGTTTTAAGGGTATAGAGAACTTTTTTAGGGCCACCACCAACAATGGTGATGGGTTCAGCGGGGGTAGTATTTTTTAATGACATAGCGGGGCATCATTGTTAAGGCGTGTGCCAAGAGGTTATGGCTTCAGAATCAACATTGCAATACGTTAAATGCTCCCTTTTTGACGTAGAATCCCAAAACTTGTTGGAATCGCACGGAACCTGCTTATGCCCCATATTTTAATCGTGGAAGACGAACCCTCTATTGCTGAAAGCTTGGAGTTTGTGCTGCGCGCGGATAGCCACACAACCCATTGGCTCAGTTTGGCGGGGGCGGCGTTGAACTATGTTCAGCAGCACCGGGTGGATTTGATTGTGCTCGATGTCGGCCTGCCGGATATGACCGGCTTTGAAGCTTGTAAATTACTGCGTAAATTTAGTGAGGTGCCGGTGATATTTTTAACCGCGCGCGGTTCGGAATTGGATCGTGTGGTTGGCCTTGAGATAGGTGCCGATGACTATGTGGTTAAACCCTTTAGCCCGCGCGAAATGGCTGCGCGGGTCAAGGCGATTTTAAAGCGCGTGCCTGCTGTGTCTTCGGCGGTACATATAAGCGCAGAAGTTGTTCATTCACTGGCTGAGTTCACCCTGGATCACAATGCTAAAACCATTAATTATTGGGGCCAACCCTTGGTGCTCACGCGCTTTGAGTTTTTGTTGTTGAGTGCGTTTATCGCGCAGCCGGGGCGCGTGCTCAGCCGCGATCAATTGCTCACGGCGGCGGGTGCAGCGGCAGAGGCGGGCTACGAGCGCGGCATTGATGGTCACATTAAAAGCCTGCGCAGTAAATTGCGGCACATCAAACCTGAGGCTGAACCGATTAAAACCCAGCGCGGTTTTGGTTACTGCTATCAAACGGCGCCGACGGAGTAGCGCTCATGTCCTTAAGTTTGCGTATTTTTATTGTTTATATGGTGTTTGTAAGCCTCTGTAGTTATTTTGTGCTGCGCACGGTGATGGAGGAAATTCGCCCCGGTGTTAAGCAATCGACAGAGGAAACCTTGGTGGATACCGCCAACTTACTCGCCGAATTTTTGCGCGAGCCAATGTTGCAACAGCGGTTAGACAGCGAAGCTTACACCGACATATTCAAAGCCTATGGCCTGCGTCAACCTAAGGCCAGTATTTGGGGCGTTGAAAAGTCTGCCGTGAACCACCGCATTTATGTCACCGACAGCAATGGTATTGTGTTGTTGGATTCAAAAAATATTGCCGTAGGGCAAGATTACTCGCGCTGGAACGATGTGTATTTAACCTTGCGCGGTCAATATGGCGCGCGCTCCTCGCAAGAGTTTGAAGGCGATGAAGGTTCCAGCATTATGTATGTGGCGGCGCCAATTAAAAGCGGTGCAAATATTATCGGTGTCGTCAGCGTTGCCAAACCTATGCGCAGCTTGCAGCCATTTATCGCACGCACTGAGCGACGCTTACTGTTGTTGGGCAGCAGCCTTATTATTTTGGGCCTACTGAGCGGAGCGCTGTTTTCTTGGTGGCTAAGCCGCGAGCTGCGCAAGTTGCGTGAATTCGCCCAAACCATCAGCCACGGCGAGCGTGCACCCATTCCGCAAAGTAAAATTGCCAGTGGAGAATTGCGTCAATTGGCCTTGGCGCTCGACAGCATGCGCCGTGAATTAGATGGTAAAGCCTATATTGAACACTATGTACAAACCCTCGCCCATGAACTTAAAAGCCCTTTGACGGGTATTCGCGCTGCCGCGGAATTATTGCAATCGCCTTTGTTAGATGCGCCAGAGCAAGCTGAACAGCGCCAGCGCTTTATTGGCAATATTGCGGGCGACAGTTTGCGCTTGCAGCAATTAATCGAGCGCCTTTTGGATTTAGCAAAACTGGAGCAGCAGCAAGTTTTAGCAAACCCGACCACAGTGAATATCAGCGCATTGTTGTCTCAACTAGTGGAGCAGCAGGCTGCGCGTATTAGCTTGCAGCAATGTCTGTTGAGCGTGGATATTGCTGCTAATTTATTCATCAAAGGTGATGCTTTTTTAGTGGGGCAGGCGCTCACTAACTTACTCGATAATGCATTGGATTTTTGTGTGCCCTCAGGCGCATTGCGCATTAATGCAGGGTTAGAGCGCGTAACGGCGGAGGAAAATACGGGTGCGAATACCGAGGAGGCAATCGTCATTCGTATTTACAATGAGGGTGAAGCCATTCCCGATTTCGCCCTTGCGCGGCTTACTGAGCGTTTCTTTTCCCTCGCGCGCCCACGCACGGGTAAAAAAAGCACGGGGCTGGGGCTGAATCTGGTGCAAGAGGTTACAGAGTTGCATGGCGCTTATTTTCAGCTGCACAATTGCGCACAGGGTGTGGAAGCACTCATGCGTTTTCCGTTAAAGGCCTGAGAGGAATCTGAGAGAGCCCTGAGCTGAATCTGAGAGAGCCCTGAGCTGAATCTGAGAGAGACTAAGAAAGACAAGCTCCACATAAACTCCATCCAAGCGCCATAAAACCTCCACACAACCCTCATACACCCCACACACGAGCAGGGCATTATTTCTCCTATCAAACACACAAGGAGAAACCCATGAAACGCCCCTTACTTTTTAAGTCCCTCACTATTGGCTTATTGATGCTCTTGCTCTTAATACCCTTGGGTATGATTGGCAGTTCGATTGATGAGCGCCGCGCTTACAGTGAAGATGTAGTGGCAGATATAGCGCGCAGCTCCAGTTACAGCCAAACACTGGTCGGCCCCATTTTGGTTATTCCCTATAGCAAGCTTGAGCGCTATGGCGTGATTAACAGCAAAAAAGAAACGGTGATTGAGGCTCGGCGTGTGACGGGCGCCTTGCATTTTTTGCCTGACGTTTTGCGGATTAACGCCCAGTTAAATACCGAATTGCGTGAGCGCGGTATTTACCGCGCGCGACTCTATCATGCAGATAGCCATATTGATGGCGCCTTTCGCTTACCGATACAGCTTGGCATTACCCAAGATTTTGCGGATTACAGTTTCTCTACGCCCTATGTTGCTGTGGGGATTAGCGATATTCGCGGTATAGAAAATTCGCTCAAATTAAAGATGAATGACGAAATCGTCGCGTTTGCTGCGGGTTCAGATCTGAGCATATTGGGTGATGGTGTTCATGCAACCCTCGCGGCAAGCAGCTTGGTAAAGGCGGCGGAGCAGCCGCTGGAATTAAATTTTGCGTTCGACCTTAAGCTGCAAGGTACTGAGCAACTGCAGGTGTTGCCGATCGGTCAAGAAACACATGTTAACCTCGGTTCTGATTGGCCACATCCCAGCTTTAGCGGGGAGTTTTTGCCGGTAGAACGCAGTGTTGATGCTCAGGGTTTTAGTGCGCGCTGGCAGACATCTTACTTCTCTACCAACATCGCGGAATATTTTACGCGCTGTGTTGAGGAGGATGAATGCAGAGAGTTTAAACAGCGCTTGTTAGGTGTTAAGTTGATAGACCCTGTCAATCAATATGTAAAAAGTGATCGCGCCATTAAGTATGCCTTGCTCTTTATAGGGCTCACCTTTGCCAGCTTTTTCCTGTTCGAAATTCTTAAGCGTCTGCAAATTCACCCCGTGCAATATGCGTTGGTGGGGGTGGCCCTCGCACTTTTTTATCTGCTGTTATTGTCGCTCGCTGAGCATATTGGGTTTGTATTGGCCTATGTATTGTCTTCCGCTGCCTGTGTGCTTTTGATTGGTTTTTATGTGTCAACCGTGCTGCAAAGTGTTGGGCGTGGAATTGGTTTTGCCGCGGGTTTGAGTTTTCTGTATAGCATTCTCTATGGCTTGTTAAGCGCAGAAGACTATGCCCTCTTAATGGGTTCAATATTGTTGTTTGTGCTGCTTGGTGTGTTTATGTTGCTCACCCGCAACGTAGATTGGTATGGCTTTGGCAATGCCACTGCTATCGCCAAGGAGCACAAATAACATGGTGATACTCTTGATGTCGGGGGTTATTTTATTGAGTGTGTTGGTCGGCGGTGTAGGTGTGAGCTATTGGCTCTGGCGCCGTGGATTTTGGGGGCGCTGTGTATTGATCGCAGGTTTAGCATGCGTCGCAATGGAAGCTCATGCAAAGATCTATCCTCAGCCCCACTTAAAGCAACATTACGAGCGAATAATTTTAGGTATGGATTCTGGCCGCTGAGTCGGTTTGTAGATTTGCGGTTCTGCGCCGGTAGCTGCTTTGCAGCTTATGTTTGGTAGATGCTACTTTCTGGTAAGTGCTACTTTCTGGTAAGTGCTAGCAATTACCGGCGCAGGTGTTTACTACACTTTTTTAGTCTCTAAATTGTATTTTCGTTTAGCTCTGCTGAGAAATTTGTTGCGCAAGCTCTCGCCTAAGGCTACACCACCAAGTTCTATGTGGTTGTAGGAAATATAGGCGAGGCTAAAGCTACACACGAGTGCGGAGAAACAATAGACCAGTGCAGCAAAACCACTATTGCCCAGTAGGAAGGTTACCCCATTGAGTAGCGCAACAATTAAAATCGTGTGGACTAGGTAGAGGCTGTAGGATATATCCCCCAAAAATCTAAACACAGGTGCATTTAGCAGCGAAAATTTCTCGGGTGAATAGTAAATAATAGCGACTAAAGGTGCTATGTAGAGGGTTTCCCAGTAGACAATCCATAAGTCGCCGAAGCCTGCGCCCGTGAGCGGTCGCGCTAGATAAAACCCCAGTGTCAATATGGCAATTAGGCACCAAAAAAGTGTGCTTGGTAGTTTTTCTACGCGCACTGCAAGCCACTTTCCCCATAGCAAAATACTCAAACCTAGATAAAAGCTAATGATGTAAAAATTCCAATGGTGTTTAAAATCTAGTGGAATGAGCGAAAGCACAACACAGGCACCTAGCGCTAATAGAACATTGCGTAGGCTGGTGCCTGATAACAACATGACAGGAATTAACACGGATCCAATTAGTTCAACAAAAATTGACCATATAGGTGGGTTGGCTTTAAGTGAATAGCCAATATAACCGGCGATAAATTTAAGCGGGGTAAAGTCGCCATACTCTTTGGGATTAAGTGAGTGGCTCAGGTGTGGGTCGATAAACAGAAGGTAGAGCCCGCCGCAGCTTACGGTGACAAACATCAGTGGCATGATTCGGAAAAAGCGGCGGTGAGCATAGATGGCAATTGAGTCTTTGGTGAGCTTATGTTTTGCGAGCGATGAGCCCACCACCAAACCACTCAGCACAAAAAAGAAGGTGACGGCGGCACTGCCATTAAATATGGGTGGAAACGTAAAGTCGGGAAAGGCATCAGCGACTCGCCCTTGTAAATGAACCAGCAGTACTATCACTGCCGCTAATCCGCGCAATGCATGTAAGGGAATGGAGAAACCTTGTTTTCTGGCCGCATCGAAAAATAAATTCATATCAGCAATCCCTGTGAATTTTCAGGGCAGAATTAAGCTGCACCTGAATAAAAAGAATGGACGTTTTAGCGAAGTAATAGAGCGTTCAATAAAATTGCCCTTGTTGGTGGGGCTGGCAAGCTTTTAATGCAGACTATGTGCCATGGGGATTTGTGCGACATTGTGCGGTTTTTTTTTGCGGTATCTGCTGTAAAAGGTGTGTTAGTTCTCAGGTAAGGCGGGTAATGCGGTTTGTGCTGGGGCAATTAACAGGCTTTGAACGCAGCCAGTGCATTAATTTTGTGCAGTAAAAAAGATGCGCATTTACTGATTTTAGCGCTAGTTTTCTTGTTTGATGCATTATTACTCTTAAACGCCATAGGGCGAGTTATTTAACATGCCTCGCCCTATGGTTTATTTTGTTTTTACTCTTTTGATTACCCTTTCAGTATCGATTCAATTTTAGCGAGTTCATCGCTGCTGAACTCAAGGTTGTTAAGTGCGGCTACTGAATCTTCAATTTGTGCTGGGCGGCTAGCACCGATTAAGCAGGTGGTGACGGCGTCATTATGCAGTGTCCAGGCGATAGCCATCTGCGCGAGTGATTGGCTGCGGCTCTCGGCAATGACATTGAGCGCTTGTACCTTAGCAATTTTTTCGGGGGTGATATCTTTGTTGCCGAGATAAATTTGCTCGCTGCGCGCCGCGCGTGAATCAGCGGGAATACCGTTCAAGTATTTGTTGGTGAGCACACCCTGTGCGAGGGGTGAGAACACAATCGAACCAACGCCTTCGCTTTTTAATACATCGGTCAAGCCATCTTCAATCCAGCGGTCAAACATGTTGTAGCGCGGTTGATGAATTAACAGCGGTGTGCCCAGCTCGCGCAAAATACGCACAGCGGCTTGAGTTTGTTCGGGCTTATAGTTGGATATGCCCACATAGAGCGCGCGACCAGAGCGCACAATGTAATCCAGTGCCTGCATGGTTTCTTCAAGAGGTGTTTCTGGGTCCATACAGTGATGGTAAAAAATATCAAAATAATCGAGCCCAGTGCGCTTTAAACTTTGATCGCAACTGGCGACTAAATATTTACGCGAACCGCCAATACCAAAAGGGCCTGGCCACATGTCGTAACCGGCTTTGCTGGAGATAATTAATTCGTCGCGGTAATGGGTAAAGTTCTGCTTAAAAATAGCCCCAAAAGTAGACTCTGCTGAGCCAAAATGCGGGCCGTAGTTGTTGGCCAAGTCAAAGTGATTGATGCCTAAATCGAAGGCTTTACGCAGCATGTCGCGCGCATTCTCTTGGGAGTCAACCGCGCCAAAGTTTTGCCATAAACCGAGCGACAAGCGCGACAGACGAATACCACTTTTACCGCAGCGTTGGTATTTCATTTGGGTGTAGCGATCGGGGTTGGCAAGGTAGCGCGGATTAGGTTCGTGGGTAATCATGGGGTTCCTCTTTCTCTAAGTAAGGGGTCGTCACTTAAAAAGCATCGATAAGTTGAGCGTAAATAAGGCGCAGGCAATAATCTAGGTGTGGATATTCTAAAAATAAGGGGCGCAAAAATGCGCGCTATTTCTTGGTGTTATTGTTTTGCGCGCTATTCTACCCGAAAAAAATCTGCCCCAGTTTTTGTGTGTGTAAAGATTGGTAGTGATCTATTAAGTATTCACCTTGCAAGCCTAGCTTTTAAACCTGTGCTGACGGGGCGTTATGAGTTTGTTAATGAATACTTAGGGGTGAAAACTATAACTCGCCAGCAATAGCAGCCACATAGTCAGCACCAATATAAGCCCAGCGGCAAAGGCGTAGAGGCGGTGCACAACATTATTATTAGTGATATGAATCCAACTATGCACCACCCGCGTGAGTACGAAGCCCCAGGCACAAATAAGCATGGCGGTGGAGTCCACACGCAACACGAGCGTTAAGATTCCCGCCGCATAAAAAAGCAGGGGTACCTCAAATAAATTGGAGTAGTTGCGCGCGGCTTGTGCAATGGCCTCGGGAATATCGCTGCTGTTATTGAGTCGAAATTGACTCAGTTTAAGTTGTTTTGATTTGACGGCGTTGATGCGCAAGCTTAGTAAATAGCCGGCAACGACACATGTGAGTAATACCATCGCAAACATGGGGTAAAGCATAAACTCTCCTTAATCTTATGGGATTGAATCTGGTGGATTTGGCTCTGCGCAGTGCATGAATGTCAATATTGGCGCACGGCGATGAAATAGCGCTGCAGCCCTTAGTGTAATACTAATGGCGCCTTGCTCAGGCTAAATTACCCAAAGCGCTGCTTTATTGTGTCTATGCCACTATAATACCCACCGTTTAGGGCAGCCTTTCTGCTCATTATTTAATCGACTCGTAAACCAAAACAAGGGTGATTCATGATTATCAGGCCAAAAGTTCGCGGTTTTATCTGTACCAATGCCCATCCACAGGGTTGTGCAGCCAATGTACAAGAGCAAATCGTTTACACCCAAGGCAAGGGCGCTGTTGCTGGCGCACCTAAAAAAGTGCTCATACTGGGCTGTTCAACCGGTTTTGGTTTGGCGTCGCGCATTACCGCAGCCTTTGGCGGCGGTGCGGATACTCTGGGTGTGTGCTTTGAAAAAGAGCCCTCGGAAGCAAAAACCGCCACCGCAGGTTACTACAACACGTCTGCCTTTCACGATGCAGCTAAAGCGGCTGGTTTGTATGCACAAACCTTGAATGGCGATGCTTTCTCGGATGCCTTGAAAGAGCAGGTTATCAATGAACTTAAAAACTCAATCGGCAAAGTCGATTTAGTGATTTATAGCTTGGCATCACCGCGCCGCACTGACCCAAAAACGGGCGAAGTTTATAATTCGGTACTCAAGCCTATCGGCAAACAATACATTTCTAAAAACCTCAATACCGACACCTTGAAAATCGGCGATGTCACCATTGAGCCGGCTACAGAACAAGAGATTGCTAATACCGTTAAGGTAATGGGCGGTGAAGACTGGGAGATGTGGATTGATGCACTAAAGAGTGCTGATCTGCTCTCTGATAATTTCCAAACTGTGGCTTATACCTATTTAGGCGATAAGCTTACTTGGCCAATCTACGGTAAGGCGACTATCGGCAAAGCCAAAGAAGATTTGGATCGCGCAGCGACTGCCCTGAGCAGTAAACACGGCGGTAAGGCGCGCGTTGCCGTGCTTAAAGCAGTCGTCTCCCAAGCCAGTGCGGCGATTCCGGTAATGCCTTTGTACCTCGCTATTTTGTTCAAGGTAATGAAAGAAGAGGGCACCCACGAAGGCTGTATCGAGCAGATTCAACGCTTGTTTACGGAGTGCCTCTACACGGCTACGCCGCGTTTGGATGATGCCGGCCGCTACCGCGTCGATGAGTTGGAATTAAACCCCGCTGTGCAAGCCAAGGTGGAAGCTATCTGGGATCAAGTAACGGAAGAGAACCTGTTCGACCTGACTGACTTTGCTGGTTACAAAGCGGAATTCTTACGTCTCTTCGGTTTTGGCATAGATAATGTAGATTATGATGCCGAGACAACTCCTCAAGTGGCGACGAATTTTTAATTAAGCACTGCGGTGCTGCATTGATTAATCCCTCGCCCGCCGCGAGGGATTTTTTTTTGAACGCTAATTTTGTAAGAGGCAGATAAGTATGCGCGAGCGAATTGCGATAGATATGGATGAAACCATCTGCGATACCCTTAGTCGACATTTGGATTGGTACAACACTGCGTTTAATCAAACCTTATCCAAAGCAGATTTGGCCGGCAGCAAAATCTATGACAAGGTTCTGCCCGAAGCCGTCAGTCGAGTGCGCGCCTATCCAGACAATCCGGATTTTTTTGTGGACATTCCTATTTATCCACAAGCGCGTGCCGTAATCGAAGAGCTGCATCTGCAGTTTGACATTGTCATAGCCACTGCCGCTATGGAGCATCCCAACTCTTTTGCGCCCAAGTACCAATGGTTGGTTAAGCATTTGCCCTTTATATCGCCCATGAATTTTGTGTTTTGTGGCAACAAAGGCTTGGTAAAAGCCGATTATTTGATTGACGATAGCCCGCGCCACTTTGAGGGCTTTGGGGGGCAGGGTGTTTTGTTTAGCGCGCCGCATAATCTGCATGAGCCTGCACTGGTACGGGTAAATGATTGGCAGGACGTTAGCGATTACTTTCTTAAAATATAAATCTGCTGCAATAGGGAAGCTTTACCATGTCTATAGTCCGTCACCTATTAGGGGTAACTATTACCCTATTGTTTGTGTTGCTCACCAGTTTGGTTTTTTTGCCGATCATTGGGTTGGCATTGTTGAAACTGCTAGTGCCCATAGTGGCGTGGCAAGCGTGGTGTAATCGCCGCTTGGATTGGTTGGCGAGCCTGTGGATGGATGCCAATGCGCGCCATCAAGCTTTGCTCTTACCTACGCGGTTGCAGTTGGACGGAATGGAGGGTTTGAGTGAGCAGGAATGGTACATGATGATAGCGAATCATCAGTCCTGGGTGGATATATTGGTGCTGTTACGGGTGTTTAATCGCCGTATCCCCTACCTTAAGTTTTTTTTAAAACAATCGCTTATTTGGGTGCCGCTACTGGGCTTGGCATGGTGGGCGCTGGAGTTCCCCTTCATGCGTCGCTACAGCAAAGAGCAGCTGGCGCGCCATCCCGAATTAAAGGGTAAGGATGTGGAGCAGACGCGTAAATCTTGTGAAAAGTTTCGCCATCACCCCGTTACCATTATTAACTTTTTAGAAGGCACGCGTTTTACCTCAGCCAAACATGCGCAGCAGTCGTCTAGTTATACGAATTTATTGATGCCCAAAGCGGGGGGGGTGGCCTTCACCTTGGCGGCGATGGATGGACAGCTGCATAAGTTGCTGGATGTCACACTTTGCTACAGTGCGGGGCGCCCAAGTTATTGGGAGTATGTGTGCGGCAAGGTGCCAGAGGTTCAGGTACATGTTCGTCAGCTGCCGATTCCCGCTGAATTAATAGGCAACTACGCTGATGATGAAGTGTTTCGCGCAGCGTTTCAGTTATGGGTGAATGAGCTTTGGCAGCGAAAGGATGCTCAGCTTACGACTATGTTGCAGCAAAAAGCATCATCATAAAAAATACACTAGGAGCTTAGCGGTCTTTAACGTTATTCTAGTGCACCACTCCTGCGCGACCTGTGTTTGTACATCTAACCTAGGCGTTGCGGAGTCATTGCACTGGGTGATTGCTGATCACCCATAAAGGAGGGCCTTATGATGTACACCCTGAGCGAACTTTTTGCCAAACTCGGCCTCCCTAATACCGCTAGCGACATGGATGCCTTCATCGCCCGCTATCGCCCGCTGCCTCAAGCTGAGCCACTCGCCAGCGCGAGTTGTTGGAATACAGAACAGGCGGATTTTTTGCGCGAAGCACGCCAACCTTATTCCGATTGGGCTGAGGTTGTGGATGAGTTGAATTGTTTATTGCGCGATTAATTGGCTAGTTTTTCATCTGTTATATCTAAAATGGTCAGCGTTTGCTGGCCATTTTTTTTGCATTGCCGTGTTTAAATCGCGTTAGCATTTGCCATTTATAGCGGTCGCGGTTAAGGTTTGCTTTCGTAACTACTTAATTTTCATGACAAATTAGTTTCAAAGGACGATTTTATGTTAAAGCACAGTCTGGTTTTGGCACTCTCAAGCTTCCTGGTAATCCCCGCTTTTGCGGCGGATAAGCGCCCTTGGGATATTGAGGTTGATTTAGGGGCGAATGCCACCTCGGGCAATACGGAAACATCGAGCTTTCAGGGGAAAATCGACGCCAAGCAGAATTTCACTAAGTGGGAAAACCAATATGTGCTCAGTGCGCTCTACAAAGACGATCAGGTAGAGCAACTCGACGGTACCAGTAGCTCAGAAAAAACCGCCGAAAAATATTTTGGCTCGATTAAATCCGCCTATGTTTTTGGCGCAGAGAAGTCCTATTTTTTTGGTTTCGGTTCTCATACGAGCGACAAGTTTGGCTCCTACCGCAGCTACTCTACCTTATCGGTAGGTTATGGTGATTGGCTTTACTCAACCCCAACATTAAATTGGTATGCCGAAGTCGGCCCCGGTTATTTTGAAGGCGATAAAGTCGTGCAGGGCGCTAATGCCACTCTTGCCGATGTGTTGATTAAAGAGAGTGGTGCCATGTTGCGTTTGGCATCGGCCTTGGAGTGGATGATCACCCCTACGGCAGAATTTAAACAAACCCTCAGCGTTGAAGCGGGTGATAACAATACTCGTACGCTGGCGGAGACATCTCTCTCTACCTCTATTACCGATGCGATGAAAATGAAAGTAGGCTTTGCAGTGGCGAATGATACGGATGTAGCACCGGGCAAGGTAAAAACGGACACTACGACGTTTGTTAACTTGGTTTATAACTTTTAAGTCGGTTGTGCTTGGTCTTAATTGATTGTTTCGGTTAATTGTTTCGGTTAGTTATCTCGATCAATGTTTTGTTTGTTCTAGCAATTGTTTATGTTCAAATGCTTCATCTCAAGCCGCTCATGCGTAAGTATTAGCGGCTTGAGTCTGCCTACCGCTATAATCGCACCCTACCTACCAATAGATTCTTGCTTATGTCTGCTACTTTTACTCGCCAGCTACTTGCGCCACGCCATTGGTTTTCTTGGTTGGGTGTGGCCCTATGGGTGCTAATAGCGCAACTGCCTTTTAGGCTGCAGCTGGGTATGGCGAGACTCTTAAGCCCGCTATTGCGCATGAATAAAAAACGTTTGCACCAAGCGCAAACCAATTTGCGCTTATGTTTTCCGCTGTTGTCTGATGCAGAGCGCGAAGCACTGTTGCGCGAGACTTTATTCTCAACCGCAATGGCTGTGTTC
The DNA here is from genome assembly GCF_057815475.1 of Cellvibrio sp. 25HG11W-0. NCBI lineage: Bacteria > Pseudomonadati > Pseudomonadota > Gammaproteobacteria > Cellvibrionales > Cellvibrionaceae > Cellvibrio > Cellvibrio sp. 25HG11W-0. The sequence goes on along the minus strand of NZ_CM174230.1, from coordinate 3,724,274 downwards.
GAAACGGGTATCGCCTGGTTTTGGCCAAAGTGGCGCTTGCGGCGGCTCTTCACTGTGACGGGATTGGAATATATAGAACAGGCGCAGGCGGAGGGGCAGGGCGCGCTGCTGTTGAGTTTGCATTTCACTACCCTAGATATCGGCAGTGCGATGATGGGGCAGCTGATCAATTACGACGGCATGTATCGTCCTCATAACAATGCAGTTTACGACTATCTGCAACAAAAACGCCGCGAAGCCTATTGTAAGGGCGGCATGGCATTTAGCCGCGACAATGTGCGCGCTATGGTGGGCCAGCTGCGCAAGGGGCGTATGATTTGGTACGCGCCAGATCGAGATCTCGGTGAAAAAATTTCGGTATTTGTTCCCTTTTTTGGTGTGCAAGCGGCGACAGTAACGGCCACCGCTCAGTTTGCACGCATGGGACGCGCACGGGTAATTCCCTTTAGCCAGCAGCGCTTGGCTGATGGCAGCGGCTATGCAGTAACAATTCATCCGCCATTTGCTCATTATCCCAGCGGCGATGAAATAGCGGATGCGCGCCGAGTGAATGAATTTATGGAGCAGGAAATTTTAAAATGCCCTGGGCAATATTTTTGGGCGCAGCCGCGGTTTAAAACTCGCCCCGAGGGTGAGCCTAGCGTTTATTAGTGTCGACGACTTAAGCTAAGCCATTATAAAAAAGAACGAAAAGAATCGCGCGGATTAATAATCCGCGCGATTTTTTTTGAGATGATTTTTTTAAGAAAGGGGGCTGCGCTAGATGGTTGGCCGTTAATGCAAAGCCGCTACTTCATGGCAGTCTAGCGCGCGATATTCACCTAAACCGAGCGCAGGGTCTAATTCTACACTGCCGATGGCGCTGCGGTGCAGTGCTACCACGGGATTGCGAAAGCGGCCAAACATACGTTTTATTTGGTGGTAGCGCCCTTCGGTTAAATGCACTTCGGCAAGGCACTCTCCCAAAATTGTTAATTGTGCGGGGCGGGTGGTGAGGTTTTCAAAAGGGAAATGCATACCTTCCGCAAAAGCGCTGATGTAATCCTCGCTTAGCGGGTTGGCGAGGGTGACTATATAGCGCTTGGCAATTTGCTGTTCGGGGGCGCTCAAACCGCGCGACCAGCGGCCATCATTGGTGAGTAGCACCAGCCCTGTGGTATTGAAATCGAGGCGGCCGGCGATGTGTAAATTATATGCGGCGAGCTCTGGCTCGCGGCGTAAAATTAAATCGAGCACGGTGGGGTGTTTGTCATCTTTGGTTGCACTCACTACGCCTATGGGTTTATGCAGCATGAGATAGATGGCTTGATTGGCCTGCAGTATTTTTTCATCGAGTGTTACGCGCGTAAACTGATCGACAAATTGATGAATATCAGTGGCAGGGTTGCCGTCAACCTGTAAACGGCCTTGTGCTAGCAGCAGGCGAACATCTTTGCTGTTGATGCCAGTTTGTTGGCTGATAAAGCGGTCGAGGCGGGTGCGTTTAGATTTCATCGGTGTTAGTGGGGCGATGATTTGGGTTTGTCAGAGTAGTGCACCTTGCCCTGCGCATCGGTCCAGCGGTAAATTGGTACTGGTGCATGATCGTCAGGATTATTGTCTGCTGGTGCCGTATCTGGCGTTGTATCTATAGGCATATAGTTTGCGTCGCGCCCACTTTGATCCAAATCCTGTATTTGATAGCGGCTCATGCCATTGGCTGCAGGTGTCTCGCTGCTAAAAATAATTTCGGTGAGTTGATTAAGTTTGGGGTTCATCATCAGCTGCATTTTATTGGGCGAATTTAACTGCGCTTGGAATTCTGGATCTTGCACTATGGCGATAATGCGCGGGTCGTGTTTTAAGGTGTCCACTCTACGCCAGGCGGCGACCATTTTTTCTGCGGCGGCCTGTTGCCCTGTGCCGCCACTTTCTGCGGTGTCAGCAGTTGCCAGCAGCGCTTGAATGTCGGGGTCATTCATCACGTTTTGAAACTCTTGGTTGCGCATCAGTGCATTGACATCACCCGTGGTTAAGAGCGACTGCACGTCTTCGTTTTCAAGTAACAGTTTCATTTTTCCGTTGTTAGCTGCTTGTTGCACATGGCTGAGCATCGTTTGTGGGTCTTCCATAAATGCGCGCGTTACATGCGTTGCGGCGGGGTCATCGAAGGCGATATCTGCAGCGCTGGCAGCAGCCGTGCTAATGAGTTTTTTCGCGCTGGCTTCAATGAAAGAATCGCGCGCACGCGCGAGGTCTTTTATCTGCGGTACAGGCGCGCCTAGGTCGCGTGTTGTGGCGTCGCGGTCTATTGCGCTGTTATTGGCAACGCTATTTTGTACTGGCTGAATATCTGGTTTCTTGGTTACGCCAATGGCATATACAACCAGCAAGCCTAGCAGTGTGCCCATTACCAAGCCAATACTTGCACCGCCTACTTTTGAGCTGGTGGCGACGGCATCGCTTTGTGGGATTGCGCGGGCTGCTGCTTTGAGGAGGAGTTCTACCAATAAGCTCACGACTAAAAAAATACTGCTGCCGGCCACAAAATAAGCCACTAAACCATCGAGCGGTGTGTAGTGCACAACCCACTTAGCCAGTGGCTTGGTGAAAAATATGGCGGCAGGATAGGCGATAGCCCAGCTCATAAGGCGGCTTATGGATTTAACAAAACCCTTCTGGTAACCACGCCAGCAAAAAAATGCGGCTATGACTAAAAAAATAACAGTGACCAAGCCCATGATGTTTTCCTTTTCTATGCAGGTTGCTTTCAGTGCGGGCGATCATCTTTTCGCCGACGTGAATGTTATGTCTATAAATGAATGCGTAAGTTGTTATAAATTTCACTGCTGAAGTCGGTGCTGACTCCGGCTTGCTGCGCGTAATCTTGCCAGCCGCTTACCACCGCAATGACTTGTTCAATAATGTCTTGGGCTTCGCGTTTAAAGTTGGTGATTAAATTCGCTGCCTGCACAAGGTCGGCGCGGGTAAAATTATCGCGCTTGCCATTTAAACTGAGTTGGTGCGAATTCACCCAGGGTGAACCAGGTTTGTAGCTGTAGGCTATGTCAAATGCGGGCGCCAGTTGCCAGTCAGCTTTGGGGCTCGCCAAGATAAAGCCAGTATTTTTGCTGTGGTCATCGTGGTTGCGCGCGACTATGTTGAACACCATACGCCGATAAATTTCTATCGCTTCTGCGCGTTTTAAGCGCAATTGGCGGGCAACACTGAATAGCTGTTCGTAGCTGTAGTGGCCGGGCTGTTTGAAATCGGCATGATCCATAGCGCAGAGCGATTGATAGTGCAGCTTGTGATTACCGTTGCGATCAAATCGTTTTGTTAAAAAGTGAGCGCGCTCACCTTCAAGTAATAGTTCGCACGGCGATATGTTAATGCCCGCTGCGCGCGCCATTAAATAATACGCATATTCCATGCGACCAAAACCTTGTGGGTCGCCAAAAGTTTCACGTTTGCTGCCGCGCTCGGTAATACCGTCAAATTTTAGCAGGTAGTGCTCAAAGCCTGCGGGTGCGTCTATTTGCCCCGAGCGAATTTCGTTGCGTGTTTTATTGATGGCAATTAAGGCTTTGGCGCGCGCACCCCCCGCAGAGGTTCCTACTTGCATAATGGCGCGCATGGAATCTTTGTCGGTTTGATCAAGTTGGCTGTGAATACCCGCGCGCTCATTGAGTACTTCTTGCGCCATGCTCATGAGTGATTCGACTTCCAGCGCGCCTTGATTGGTTTGCGGACGCTGTTCGGCGGGTGCATATTCGAGCGCGCCCATGCCGCGCTTACCGGTATAGAGTAGGCGCTCTAAGGGTGTAAATGAGTCGGGGTTGCGCCCATTGCGTGCCAGCCATGCATCAATCACCGCATTGCCAAAATCATCGGGCAGGGTGTCTGCAAACGCGGCGGGTAAGCCTTTGTAGGTGGCGTTGTTTAAATGCGGAAATTGAAAGCGGCTTTGCCCTTTGGGGGTGATAGGCATTTGCAAAGGGGCAATTTGTACGCCGCTTGCCATCCATTCGGGGGCGTATTCAAAGGTCGCGCTGGCGGTTTCTGGTGCCCAGGCCAGAGCGCCTACAAACTTATCCCATAGCCACACTTCTGCGAGGTTTTGCATTACCAGTCCAACCTTGGTTCATTCACTGCTAGGGGTTCGCTGCTGGCAGGGCGGGCGCGCTGTCGTTTTTTGCCACGCAGTTTAAGCTGCTCTAGCGGGCTAAATGCGGTGGTGGTTATGAGGCTGTCCAGTTGCTGCAGTTCATTAAGTGCGCGCAAGGCTGCGATAAAGTTTTCCAACTTGCCACCGCCCGCAATAAGTTGGCGATAGCTTTTGGGGGTAATACCTATCTCATCAGCGAGGGTTTGCTGGGTGATGTTGCGCTCTAAACGCAGGCGCTCTAGGCGTTGGCCCAGCTCGGCAGCTATAGCGGTGTCACTTAGGGTGTATAGATTCATAATGGGTATTATATTACTTCTAATTTATTATTTTTACCAATAGGCGTTAGTTATATACCTATTATTTTTAATCTTAATTAGTGGGTATTTTTTTACCTTTAAGCTACTGTAATTTTACTTAATGGGTTTTATTTTACCTTTTATTGTCGTGTGCTAAGAGCCCTGCTTTAGATGGAGTAATCGAGCAATGCGCTCATTGGATAGCTGGCGATAGTCAGTGTAGGGGCAAACGATGAGGCGGGTGGCGTGATTGGATGCAAATAATTATCCAGTCAATGCGGTGACGGTAGTTCTAGGCTGGCAGTGTAAGTTTTACCGGCCACTATACATCAATGCTTCTGCTGCTTGCGTTTGTAGTAAGTGTTGGTCGCGATAGGCTTGCCGGCTCGATGGAAGCACATGTGCTGCTTGACGTTGGTGCCAATCAGGATCAACTTTGCATAAGCGTTAAACAGCTTGCGCCAGTGATTGCTGGTGTTGGCCGCAATATAGGCAGTTTCGCCTAGCTTAAGGTTATGCGCTGTGAGGAGTTGCGGGTAATGATCAAGTTGCGGGCGATTAGCGGTATACGGTTTTATCTGCGACTGCTCTGAGCCTAGGCCAATGGCGGTGTGCGCAGTGGCGTGAAGCGGGGGCTGAGTTGATGATTGCTTAGAGTGCGTCATTCGGCATTTAAATCTCTTCTGCTGATTAAATAACAGAAAGGATACGTGCGGTGCTAGCGGTGAAAAAAATGAATTGTGACTAAAAACCATGCCAATAGGTTGTTGGGATAAACTGGCCGCTGTTAATGGCTTCTGCCATCAGAAACGTGATTTTTCCATATTATATAGAGTGAGTTAACAATGGATGCCTGTTCCCAGCCTGATTTACTGGCGGTCGATGTAGCGTTGGCGCGTATCTATCAGCAGCTGAAGCCGCTTAGTACGCACATCCACGAATCTGAATGGGTTGATGTGGCGCATGCCCTCGACCGAGTGTTAGCTGAGCCAATAATGGCGGCTATTAATGTACCTGCCGGTGATAACTCGGCAATGGATGGCTATGCAGTCAAGGCGGCCGATTGCTCGGGGCCAAACGCTAGGCTCACACTGGTCGGTCAGGCGCTGGCGGGGCATCCATTTGAAGGTGCGTTAACTGCTGGGCAAACAGTGCGCATTATGACGGGCGCACTGGTGCCCGCAGGTGCAGATGCGGTAGTGATGCAGGAAAATACTGAGCGCTTCGCGCAAGCTGTCCATATTCAGCAGCAGGTTAGCGTGGGTGAAAATATTCGCCGCGCGGGCGAGGACATAGCCCTCGGCGAGCAAGTGTTAGCACAGGGTAAACGCCTAGGCGCATTGGAAATAGGGCTACTTGCCTCCCTTGGCATGGCGCAGGTTGCTGTATATCGCCGCGTTCGAATTGCTGTGGTAACCACAGGTGATGAATTGTTGCCTGCGGGGGCGGCTCCTGCAATGGGTAAAATATTCGACAGCAATCGCCCTCTGCTGTTGGCCTTGCTGCAGCGCCTCGCAGTAGATGTGATGGATTTGGGCATAGTTGCCGATGACCCCGTTGCGCTCAAAGCTGCTTTTACGCGCGCCATGAGCTGGGCGGACCTGCTCATTTCAACGGGTGGTGTGTCGGTGGGCGATGCAGACTACACCAGGGATGTATTAACCGACATGGGCGAAATAGATTTTTGGAAAATCGCCATGAAACCGGGTAAGCCCTTGGCATTTGGAGCGCTCGGCACTGGCTGGTTCTTCGGTTTGCCTGGCAATCCAGTATCCACCGCTGTGACCTATCACCAAATAGTTGTGCCGAGCGTCCGTTATCTCGCGGGTGAACAGCTTGTGGTGCCGAGTATGTTGACGGCAATCGCCGCTAGCCCCTTAAAAAAGCAGCCTGGTCGAATGGATTTTCAGCGGGGTATTTTAACCACAGTGCAAGGCATTAATTCGGTCGTTAGTGCGGGGTCGCAAAGTTCTGGGGTGCTGCGCGCTATGGCCAATGCCAATTGCTACATCTGTTTGGCGAGGGAGTCAGGCTCGGTCGCAGTAGGCGATGAAGTGAGTGTGATTCCGTTTGATCGTTACATTCAATAACGTGTTGCTATCTTTAATAAACTATCGCTATTTTCAATAGCTTGCCGTGCACTAGCCTATTGAATTACGTGGATTAGTAGTCTGAGTATTTACCCGAGGAATAACGTTTGGATCTTATGATGGTATTGATAGCGGGCGGGATATTTGTCGCCGCGCTCCTATATTCCTCCGTCGGCCATGCAGGTGCATCCGGCTATATTGCAATCATGGCGCTCGCCGGTTTAGCGCCTGAAAGCTTAAAACCCGCAGCGCTCTGTTTAAATATTTTGGTGGCAACCATTGCCAGTGTTAAATACATCAAGGTCAGCGCCTTTTCGTGGCCCTTGCTCTGGCCACTCATTATTACTTCCATTCCTTGTGCGTATATTGGCGGGCTCATGAGTTTGCCGAGCAACTACTACAAGCCGGTGTTGGGGGTGATGTTGGTGTATGCCGCCTTCCATTCGTTCTTCACGGCAAGGTCTGCCAGCCAAAAAACAACGCGCGCACCGCAGCAGCTCTGGTTGATGGCGGCGGGCATGGTGATAGGTTTTTTCTCGGGTTTAATTGGCGTGGGCGGCGGCATTTTCTTGAGCCCCATTTTACTGTTTTTGCGCTGGGGTGAAACACGGGTTATTTCAGGTGTCGCCGCGGTGTTTATTTTGGTTAACTCAACAGCGGGTTTGCTCGGTGTTTTCACTACACATCCTACCTTGCCCAGTGGCCTTGCTTATTGGGCGCTTGCCGCCATCATCGGCGGCTGGATTGGCGCCAGCCTTGGCAGCAAGCATCTCAGCAATATTGCGATCCGTCAGGTCATGGCACTGGTGTTGTTGATTGCGGGCGGAAAAATGCTTTTCACCTAATAGCTGGATGCAGCGAGGTTGTCGGCAGCGCTCGCTTTACTCGCGCGCGCTAATTGCCGCGATTTGCGTTTGCGCGCCCAAATGATAATCCCCGTCACTGATAGCATCGCAATCACCAGCCCCAGTAGTGTCACCAGAATTCTACCCGTTAATCCAATAATACGTCCCGAATGAAGCGGGAATTGCGCCTGCATAAAAATATCGCCTGCCGAGCCTTGGCCAGGGAAAGTGCCACCTAGATAAGCGCCAGTTGCACCATCAAAATACAACCAAGGGTTGCCCAGCCCCATGTCTCCGTGCCCCATCCCTGGTGCAAAGAAACCAACACCATATATATCCTTAAAGGACGCGTAATAAATACCGCCAAGTGGTGCTTGAATCGATTCCTTGTCAGCCTGCTGCTGGGCGAGGGCAACTATAGCCTCGCGGCTCAGCGCGGGCTCTGCCTCGGTAACGGGCGCTTTGAGTTCGAAAGGGGTGGGTGTTAGCGCCGAGAATACGCCGACCAAGGGGCGCACTACTTGCGAGCTAAGATTCATAGAGACTGAAGTGACAGCCATCATTAGCAGCAGCAACCATACCCACACACCGCCAGAGCGATGTAAATCAAAGGTGACTTTTTGGCGGTTGCTGCCCCAGCGAAACGCAAAGGATTTACGCCACTGGGCGCGCGAGGGAAAGGAGATGCTCAGGGCAATCAAACAGTCCAATACCCACACGATGCCGATAATACCCATCAACAATAAGCCCGTCTCCAGCCCAGATACATCGGGGAGGTGCAGGGAATAGTGCAGTTTATAAATGAACGGTAAAAGCTTATCCGGTGCGAGCGAAATCTCACCCCACAGGCGCTTGGCTTGAATGTCGCCGCTATAGGCATTCAGTGCGACTTGGCTGTAAGGCAGGCTTACTGCTGGGGCTGCTTTCGCTTGATCTGCTGAGAGTTGCTGGCGTGCCACTACCATGGCGCTCATGGCATCTCCTTCTTCCAGCATAAGCGGCATGAACGTAACCCTAAGCTCGGGGTGTTTGGCCTCTAGTTGCGCTGCCAAAACGAGGGGGGTGAGCTGCTCAGTCCGTGGATTGTTGGTATCGCTAGAGTGATAAAACTCGGGTGCAAGCCAAGCATCCAGTTCGTGATCCCACGCGATAATCGCGCCGCTTAGCCCCGCAATAAACAAAAATACGGCGATAAATAACCCAAACCAACGGTGTAAAAGCCCAAGAACTGTACGCATAACAAACCCAAAAAATGCTAATGAATGATGATTTCTAACACTATAAGGGAATTCCTATCAAATACAAATAATAATCATTACTATTGACATAAAATTCTAACCCCTTATATTTGTCGCTCCTTTCAACCTAAGACCAACATCCCTGCAGCATCACCTCTCATAAGGGTGGTGCTTGCCTCATCTTTATTTTGGAGTGCTTTATGTTTAACGCCCGTCATCGCCGTCTGCCTACTAAGCTTGCCGTCGCCATCGCCCTACTGAGTTCAAATAGCCTTGTGCTGGCGCAATCGGCGGCGTCAGCAATAGAGGGCAGTGTTGTTGAAACGAGCGCTAAAGAGGCGGGAGTGGAAGAGATGTACATCCTAGGTGTGCGCGCCAAACGTATCAGTAAGGGTGCAACAGGCTTGGCGCTAGAAATCAAAGACACCCCTCAATCCATCAGTGTTGTAGGGCGCGATTTTATTGATGGCTTTGCCACCAGCAACCTCAATGATGCCTTGCGCTTAGCGACCGGTGTACAAGTTGAGGAGTGGGAAACTAACCGCTCCAACTACATGGCGCGTGGACTCGAAATTAAAAACACCCAAGTCGATGGCGTAGGCTTACCTAACAACTGGGGCATAGTAACGGGCGCTATGGATTCGTTTGGCTATGAAAAGTTAGAAGTGATTCGCGGTGCAAATGGTCTTTTAACCGGAGTGGGTAATGCCTCTGGCACTATCAACTACGTGCGCAAGCGCCCCACCAATGACACCCAAGGCAGCCTAGGGGTAAGTGTTGGCTCTTATGATTTCAAACGGGTTGAAGCAGATTACTCAACGCCCTTCACCGACAGCAGCGACTGGGCTGGGCGCGTGGTCGTCGCGAGTGAAGATAAAAACTCATACCTACGCGACCTGTCCAACGACCGCACCTTTTTGTATGGCGTAGTGGATGGTCAACTTGGTGAAAACGCTACCATCACCTTTGGCTACTCCTACCAAGCAGCAAACACTACTGGCAACATGTGGGGCGCACTGGTATTTGCAAATAGTGATGGCACTCAGGCCGAGTTTGATACCAGCGCCTCAACCACGCAAGATTGGACAATGTGGGACACGCTCAATGAAACGGCTTTTGTTGAATATACCTATGCACTCGCAGACAACTGGGATGCAAAGCTCACGTACAACCATCGTGACTATTCAGACAACAGCAAATTATTCTATGCCTACACCTCGGCTGGGCTTGATAAAGAAACGGGTCTAGGGTTGATCGGCTGGCCTGGGAAATGGGCAGAGGAGACAACGGCAGACTTGGTAGATATCACCCTGAATGGCTCCTTTAGTTTGTTTGGACGTGAAAGTAGTGCCATTTTCGGCGTGAGTAGCGCGCGCAGTGACAGTGATTCCTACAATAACCCAGCGGCCTATACTGAGCCGGCATTTGGTGCGTTGCCAGCCTTTCCCTATGCAGGCAATGCAATAGCAGAGCCCGCATGGGGCGCCAAAACACTCAATGGCGAAACCCATCAAAATCTTCAGCGCATCTATGGTGCCACCAATATAGGCCTTACGGACAAACTAACGGCGGTGGTCGGGTTTAACAGCGCTGAATATCAGCGCGATGGCCAAACAAGCGACAAACCATTCGATCAAACTGAGCGTGAGTTCAGCCCCTACGCAGGCTTAAGCTATCAAATAACGGATTCGGTATCAGGCTACGCCAGCTACTCCGACATCTATCAGCCGCAAGATTATTACGACATCAACAAAGATTACTTGGCCGCAAGCAAGGGCGTTAACTACGAGCTGGGTGTAAAAGCAGATTGGTTGAATAAACGTTTATTAACCACCTTCGCCATGTTTACCGCCGAGCAAAAAGGCCTTGGAACATACGCAGGGCTCGCCAGTGACGGCACCTATTACTACGCAGGTATGAATGTAAATTCCACCGGTGTAGAGGCAGAAATAACCGGCAAACTAGGCGACACGACTGAGCTTATTTTGGGGGCCACCTCGCTTCAGCTGGTAGACGATGACGAGCAAAATGCCTATCTCTGGGTGCCGCGCGAAACACTCAACTTAGCCCTAACGACGCGCTTGGCACAAAACGAAAAAGTGCAATTAGGCATTAGCGGCAAATGGCAAAATGATATTCGCAACGGCACGGTACGCCAAGAAGCCTACGCCACGCTCAACACATTTGTGCGCTGGGATTTTGCATCCAACATGCAAGCACAGTTAAACATCAACAACATAACTGACCAAAAGTACATCACCAGCCTATACAACGTAGGTTTCTACGGTGCTCCCCGCAATGCAAGCCTCAGTGTAAAACTGAACTTCTAGGCTGTTCTTGTTGAGCAAAGTAATGGAGGCTGCACCGCTCGATTGGGTGCGGCATTTCATTCTTTAAAGAGGGGGGAACGAACTTGTACCCTCCTCCTAAGCTTCTCATTACTCCACTATTCACCACAAAGCCGTGCTAAGACTGGCTTTGCCAAACCCTCTTAGTCTCGTTACTCCGCTTAAAGCCGCATTGTTTTCGACACTTTTTCGACACTATTGGTTAGAAAAGTTAAAATCTACTGGCCCAAAGTGATATTTTTTTCGAATTAAAAAATAGTATTCCCGCTGAAAATAACTCTACACCTGTTGCAAAAATATTTGCTTTGTTTTCAGGGGCTAAGGTCGCGTACATACCACCCTCGCCAAGGTTAAGTACCGTCAACCAATAAACAGTGTCCAAAATTGAGTTGTATAGGAAAAACAAAGATATTGCAGAAATAAAAACTGATAGCAATGCGTTGGGTGACATTCCTGTAGGTTCTATTTCTGATCCAGGGGGTATTATTTTCTTTGCAATAGATAATGGGAAATTCCAAAGAAGTATGGCTAAAAACAACCAAGGAAGATAGATAAGGCCTGATGCTGTGGCTGATGCCAGTATTCCTTGAACTGTTCCATAAATTATGTTTTCAAGGAGAAATGCCATATTTTTAATGGAAAACAAGAACAACCCAATTGCGAATAGCTTTATTCCAATTCCTAAGTAATGATATGCCTTCATAATTTTTCCATTTTTAGCAGATTAGTATTAACTATTCATTGATAGGCAAAAGGCAAGACCTGCCCCCGAATTTCTTTATAGCTTTTCACGTAATTGATTCTAAATACTTATTCAAAGCCATAACAGACTTTTTCAATTCGGTTTTAGCTTGTGGCAGTATTAATAACTTGCAGATAACCCACCCAAGAGGGCCATGCGGTTTAACATACACTTCTTGAAGAACCTGACAACCATTTGAAGATTCGCGAAAAACCGTTCGGAAAGCCATGTTATGAAATGGGAAAAAATAACCACGCCCAACACGCTCACCATTTTCATAAAATGCGTCTTTTGAAAAATGTCTAACCTCTTTACAAGGCTCATAGTGAGTAATTTCCATAAACAAAGTTGCTTTTTGCGAACCCATGTCACAAAGAAGCTCTATACCTACAAGTCTTTCTCCTTCAAAATTATTTTTTACGCTGTGAATCCCTTTTTCAGGCGGAGTCCAACTTGTTATGTCTTTATTAAGGATTAGATATTCAAATACTAAATCTTTACTGTAGGGAAACTCACTTAAAAGACTTGCAAACATTTTCACGGATCCGTTTATGTGGCGCTAAAACAGTTTATTCAACGGACTCGGCCGCATATTTACAGGTTGGTTTTAACTATTTTATAAGGGGCAAAAGGCAAGACTTAATGGGATGGTCCGCCCCACTCCCAAAACGGCTTCGAATGAGCCATGATGTGTGTGCGAACATACATCAACAAGAGCGGAGCAGACCATGAGCAATGATAAACCAAAAAATGATGTGGCGGTGCTGGGAATTGATTTGGCCAAACAAAGCTTTCAGCTTCACGGTGTCGACAAAAATGGCGCCACTGTCTTGAAAAAGAAGTTAGCCAGAAAGGATCTTTGCGAGCTTATCGCTCGGCTTCCTGTTTGTATTATTGGCATTGAGGCCTGTGGCGGTGCAAATCACTGGGTGCGAGTGTTTCAAAAGTTTGGCCACACCGTACATATGATTGCCCCGCAATTTGTAAAACCTTTTGTTAAATCCAATAAAAACGATGCTGCTGATGCCGAGGCAATCTGCGAGGCGGTGCAGCGCCCGTCCATGCGCTTTGTGCCAGCAAAAAGTCTGGAGCAGCAGGATATTCAAAGTCTGCACCGAATTCGAAGTCAGGCGGTTGCCAGAAGAACCGCGCAAGCCAATCAAATTCGTGGCTTGTTAATGGAGTATGGCTTTATCATTCCGCTAGGTATTTCATACGTTAGAAAATCCATACCCCTACTTTTAGAAGAGGCTGATAACGGATTAACCACCATGTTTCGCGAGTTGCTGGCTGATCTTTACGAAGAAATGGTTCACCTAGATACGCGCATTAAAACCCTTGAAAATAAGCTTGATGCGCTATGTACCCAAAATGAAGACTGCCAGAGACTGCGCAGTATTCCCGGCGTTGGGCTTCTTAGTGCAACGGCAATGGTGGCCGCAATTGGAGACATTAGTGTCTTTAAAAATGGCCGAGAATTAGCGGCCTGGTTGGGCCTAGTGCCACGACAACATTCCACCGGCGGCAAACCAACGCTGTTAGGTATCAGCAAGCGGGGCGATACTTATTTGCGAACACTGCTTATCCACGGCGGGCGCACAGTGGTAAGAGTGGCCAATAAACATCAAGACAAACGCAGTACATGGGTAATGAAGCTAGAGGAGCGTCGAGGTAAAAATATTTCGGCGGTTGCGGTCGCCAATAAAAATGCGCGCGTAGCCTGGGCGCTGCTTAGTCACAAAACCACATATCAAGCTATCGCCGCATAAGCGAAAGAATTTAACAGCAAGCTGTTATCAACGAGTTGCGTAGATAAAGTTCAAGTGATGGCAAAAAAGGTAATACCTACATATCAGTAAGTCTGACGGGGTCTCGGGCTCATTAGAAGCCGAAGACTTGATGAGACAGATATGTGCGAATTCCATCAGGGCCAGAGGCTTTAATTGCCTCACCTCAAGGCCGGATATATGGAAGCAACCTTTTTACAATTACGAACACTTTCATCTTGCAATACGGGGCGGACCATATATGACCCTGAATCCCTTTACAATACGTTTCTGTCGTATCTTTTGAGTCGATCTGTTTTAAGGTTATCTGAAAGATCAGACATTAGTGTAGTTATTCTTCCTGGCGAATAATCCTTCCATTGCTTAACATCAGCAAGAACTTTATGAAATACTTCATCTTTGAGCCGATTCCCTAGCTGAATTCCAAAAGTGCTAGGAAATATATTTTTAAAACTATCCCTAACATGTTCACATTTTGGAGACATAGATATAAAATTTAGTATATATTCAGGACGCATAATATACTCAGAATTTTTTTCCCGTATAATTTCTTTCGTATGCTCTAGAGCGCGTGTCTGGTTTGTCATCCACCATGTTTTTAAACCCATTTCAGACACCGTTCCAATTTCGTTATTTTTCTTTCGTAGGCCATATACGCCATGCACCAGAAGGGATGTATTATAGGCGAGGTTTTCATTATTTTTGGTTTGATTTGACATCATGGTTTCTGATAGCGAATTAACTTTGGTAATATTACAAACGGATTCAAGATCCTCATTTGAAATGAATTTTAGTTTATATTCCGTAATTAGGTATTTTCGGAGCTCTTCGCGCCCCTTATCGTTTTGTACATTATCATAAGTTAGAAACTGCTCTATGTATTGTTTCCAACCTCTGACCTTGCCATCTTCTTTAGCATAGAAATATGATCTAATTAATATCTTACTGCTATTTCTTGCGATCTCTCTCGTCATGTACTGTTCCATTTGAGAGAAGTGATTAATGAACTCATAGTAGGTGCCCTGAATATGCGTGTATATTTCTTCAAGAACACATTCTGAAAGGTATAGTGACATACCTGTTTCGGAGGATATTTTCAAAAGATTCCGAGCGACTTGATTATCTTCTTCCAAATACCTTTCAGAAATTGCTTTAACGAGAATATCACTTCCTAGAAACAGATTGAACGATGAACTCATCGTGCTGAAATATTCAATAACCCTTGGTTCAGCTTGCAAGGAGAAAAGAAGAACATAGGTTCTAGAAAGATGTGTAAGGTATGTCCTCTGATTGGGAGACCCGTTATAAAATACTCCTCGAAGTAATACCTCGATGCATTCTCGATAATTTTCAATTTTATTCTGTTCAATTGCGTCCAACTCAATAACTTTGTCAATACAATCAGAAACAATTAGTGGTGGGTCATTGTTTTCCTCAGAGGAAAGGAAATGTGAAAACAATAACCCTTGGCTTTCGAATATTGCATGAATAACTTTCACGCAACAATCTGCAACTATCTGATACTCCCCGTCATCGGCATCAAACATCGTGCTAACAAGTAGCTTAAGCTCAGCTAAAACATTTATTTTTAATGATTCGTCATTTTTATTTTCATTGAAAATTGATTGTCTTGTTTCATAAGGTAAGCAATATTTTTTTTGTTTTTTGTACCATCTTATTTCTCGTCCAGATGCATTCTTTGATCGAAGAAAATCTAAACGCTGTCGAATATGCCCTTTAATTAACTTATCCGACCAAGGGAAGAACTCAAATATTTTTTTACAGATACATTCCTCAGACATAAGAATTCCTTTATCTGGATCAGTTTCAGATAAAGCCCAAAGAATCATTGTGTCTGTTATCGAGTGTATTAACTTCCGATTTCCTAACCTGTTAGTAACTTCATGCTGTAAAAAAACAAAAGCTGATGGATCTTTAGAGTGTAACGAAGAAAATGCATCATCTCCTCTAGCAACATGTGACAGAAATTCCGTGTATGTAGAAAGGTGATTTTCAAATGCATTTATTGTTCCGATAGAATCATTCATATGACTAGAGATATATTTTCTATCACGGATTTTAATATTTACACCCAGCTCATCTGACAACAAATCCTCCTCTCTATCGATATGAGGTATTGCTCTAGATGTCAGATAGTAAATTCTGGTTACATTTCTACCAAACTCCTTTAGTCTGGCGTTTGTCTTCCTTATTTTTTCACGATGATTTTCTTGCCTAGTGAATTGGTAAAATATGCGTCCATTATCGCATTCGTATAAACCATCAGCGCCGCCATCTTTTACACCACCGCAAGGTACAAAATTACGCCCCTCTAATGCAGATAAAAAATCTTGAGCAAAACGCTCGAATGCAAATCCCTCAACCTTATCGAGAGCAATTTCTGATAGATCTGGATGTATGTTCTTACTCATTAGAATGACTTCCTAAATTCTTTGGTCCCTAACAGTTTATTCAACGGCCTCGGCCGTATATTTACAGGTAAATTATTTTTACCCTTTTAAAAAAACAATGTGTATCAATGCCTTGGCGGTTGACCAAAATAAAGTTGGAAATGTACGGTTAGATATATTTGGAGATATACGGCGTTTGATTTTTGGAATTGCTGTGGTGCGAGAGCTGATTGATTCAGCTTTGTTTTTTTGTGTAACTTGTTTCATCGTTCCCTCCGCCATTTTTTGGCAATCCTGCTTGCTGTTATCAAGTCTTCTGAAGTGTTCTTAATTCTATTTGGTAAGCGTCTAACCAACCACACCTAGATTTACTTGCCAAGGCATCAAATCTTCAAGTCCATCATCTGTATTGCGCTTAGGGATTTCTGTCAGCAAATGCTCAACATACTTTACCGGATTCAGACCATTTGCCTTAGCCGTTTCGATAATCGAATATAAAATCGCGCTGGCTCTCGCACCGCTGGCGGTGTTGCTAAACAGCCAGTTTTTGCGGCCGATCACAAAGGGTTTTACGGCGCGCTCCGCGCGATTATTGTCGATGCACAGTTGTCCGTGTTGTGTGTAGGTAGTGAGCTTTCTCCATTGTCGCAGCGTGTATGCGACCGCATGACCTAATGTGGATTTAGGGGGCGTCTGTTCCACTGATTTATCGAGCCATGCTTTAAATTCAGTGAGCAGCGGTACAGCATGCAACTGCCGCAGGGTATATTTTTCTTCCGGTGTTTTGTCGTTCAGTAGCGCTTCCACACGGTAGAGTTTCTGAATGTGCGCCACTGCCCAATCAGCACGGCCTACTTTGCCCTTTGGTTGTACTTTTTGCGCATCGGTAAATTTCCGGCGTGCATGAGCCATACAACCAGCCAGTGTTGCTTGAGTGCTTTCGTAAGCCGCATAACCATCAACCTGTAAATAGCCTTTATAGCCGCTTAGAAATTCTTTCGGGCAAGCAGCTGCGCGACTGGGTTGATAGTCGTAAATCACAATGTTGTTCGCGGAGCTGTTCGGATCAGGAGAATCTCTGCCGCTACAGTAGACCCACATGTAATTTTTTTTGTCATCCTGAAGCACTGTCACTGGCGTTTCATCTGCATGGATGGCGGTTTGTGTTAGCAGCGTTATTGTTAATCGCTGCAATAGCCTTTCAAGAACATCCGCACTACGCATTATCCAGTTGGACAGGGTGTTGCGATTGAGGTCGATATTCAGTTGCTTAAAAATAATTTCCTGGCGATACAGCGGCAGTGCCAATTGGTATTTATTGCCGATAATGTGTGCCAGCAAGCTGGGCGTGGCCATACTTTTGGGAATGGGGCTGGCTGGCACAGGGGCGATCACAATCGGCGTATTCGTATGGTTCTTTTCGCACTGACGACAGGCGTATTTCAGGCGCAGGGTTTCAATGACTTTTAAACTGGCGGGAATGTATTCTAGTTGTTCACTTTTTTCTTCGCCGATTTTGTGTAAGTCGCCATTACAGCAAGGGCACATTTTTTCTGTATCAGCGATATCAATTATGCGTGTTTCACGCGGCAAATCGGCGGGCAATGGTTTACGGCCGGTTTTCTTTTTAGTTGAAGTGGCGGCAGATGTGATATCCGCCGCTGTAGCGTCTGTTGTTATCTCTGCGTCACTGTCTGCACGGATTTCGTCTACTATTACTTCCGCTTCGTTAAATAACCAATCAAGTTGATCTGGGGATTTTTCTGAAGACGTGCCAAATTGGCGGCTTTGCGCCAGCTTGAATTGCTCACGCAGAAAACGAATTTCTTGCTCCAATATTTTATTTCGCTCTTTAAGCGAATCAATTTCGACAAGTAATTTATGAGAGTTTGGCATGGCCGTATTTTACTACGACCACCGAGGTTACATCAAAATAATTAACTGGCTTGCTGAAAAAATACCGGTTGATGCCCAATCACATCATAACCGCCTAGCAGCCACTGTAATTGTTGTTCACTCAAGGTAAGTGTTGCAGTTTGAATTTGTGTTGGCCACTTAAAGCGGGATTTTTCCAAACGTTTGTACCAGAGTACAAAGCCTGTAGCATCCCAATAAAGAATTTTCAGTTTATCGCGCGAGCGATTACAAAATACATACAGCGCAGGCTCAAATGCCGAGCGCTCCAACGCTTGCTCTATCACTACGACGAGGCCATTGATGGATTTGCGAAAATCGATAGCATCCTTGTACAGAAAAATAGCAGGCGGATCAACAAAGCAGCGCATTATGCAAGCGCCTTAATAACGTCCGCTAACCATTGCGCCGATACTCCCGTGGGCATACGCAGCTGTGTGGCACCGATGTGAAGCTGAATACTTTGGTTTTCGAGGGGTTTTGTCGTTATCGCAACAAAGCGATTTTCTGCGGGTTGCGTCGCCAATTGCTTTTTGCGTGTACTGAAATATTTATTATCAATCTCGCGCTCTGCGCAAAATGCCTTCGCGGTTTGTCCTGAGGCGGCTTGCTCCTTAATCAGTGCTCGCCATTGCTCTTGTGTTAATCTGGCCATCATCATTCCTCTGTTGAAAAAGGATTAGGCTAATGATTGGTGGCCAAAATGGGAATGTGTGCTTTATTGGACGCTTACTCTATTTGTGCTGCTTTAGTCATTGGGCTGATTTGTCCGCTCTCTGGAATAACCTTTGACTGAGTATATCCAATAGTATGGGATTCGAGAACCTATTCATACAGTAAAGGTTATTGCTCTGACATGGGCGGATCAGGCTAGAGGAGAGGTGCCATAGATATTTTCACTAAAGCTAGGTGTTCAATCAACAGCGTTAGAGCCTTAAGAAAATTAGCAGAATTGGCCTTCATTATTGAAGGTTCGACGGGGGGAGTGGTTCTCACACATCCATGTGTTTGACCGCTTAGCGGCAGCCTAAAGGCTGACCAAAATTGATCCAGTCAATTTTGTGAACCCGATGGCCCTCTGCGTCCAACCCGCCTCCACCAACACCAAAAACAAAACCCCCGACCATTGCTGATCGAGGGTTTTGTTTTTGGTGTTGGTGGAGGCGGGGGGACTTGAACCCCCGTCCGCCAGGACTCCATCCGCGGCTCTACATGTTTAGATCCGTTTATTGAATTTAACTCTAATCAGCCCAACTGGCAGGACGAAAAGAGCGATCCTGTTAGGTTTTAGCAGCGCCGTTCCAGGCAGACTTTGCCGCGATCCAGTTCTGTATGACGGGCTTTAACGCGGTACTGGCACCTTGTTATAGACCGCTAGCGGCGTACCACTAGAAGGTGCTTCAAAAGCTGCTTACGCAGCTAATTGGGCACCGTAGTTGTCATCATTGGCAACTGTATTGTTTGCAGCTTTGGATTAACGTGATTGGCTACCCTCACGACATGCACCTTGGACTTTGTTACCAGCGTCGAATCCTAATCGCCCCCGGTCACTGAACTTTATGGGGTGCTCTTGCAAGCGCTCCGTGGATCAAGTCAGCGAGTGGGGCATTCTACCCTTATTCGCCGAGTTGATCGAGTGTTTATATTTAACGGGGTGATTCTTTGCTTATTTATCTCTATAAGGCGTAATGGTTTGAATGCTGCCATCGGCGTTGTAGCTGATAGGGGTCATCTTTATAGAGCGCAAGTGGGTGATGCCTTGTGACAGTACGCAGTCGTGATAGAACAGATAATCTTGATCTTGGTAGCGGCAAATTGAGTGGTGTGTTGTCCAGCCTACGACGGGAGTCAGTATTTGGCCGCGATAGGTGAAGGGGCCGTAGGGGTTGTCGCCTGTGGCGTAGCACAATAGATGTGTGTTGCCCGTAGAGTAAGAGAAGTAGTAGGTGCCTTCATGCTTGTGCATCCACGAGGCTTCGAAGAAGCGACGGTCATGATCGCCTGCGAGCAGCGGCTTACCTTCTTGGTCAAGGATTAAAATTTCACGGGTTGGCTCGGCGAATTCTTTCATGTCGTCGCTTATGCGTGCGACTATAGGGCTGAGTGCCGGTTCATGATCTGCAGGTTCTGTGTTTGTTTCTGCATATTGATGATTGCGGTAGTTTTGCAGTTGTCCGCCCCAGATGCCGCCGAAATACATGTAGTGGGCGCCGTCATCGTCTTCAAATACAGCGGGGTCGATTGAGTAGCTGCCTTTGATGGCTTCAGGCTCTGCAACGAAGGGGCCTATTGGCGAATCGCTAATGGCAACACCAATTTGAAAAATACCGTTGCTACGCTTAGCGGGAAAATATAAATAGTATTTGCCATTTTTATGGGCTGCATCGGGCGCCCACATCTGACGTTCGGCCCAAGCTACATCTTTCACGCGAAGTGCAACGCCGTTATCCACGGCGGGGCTGGCGGGAGATTCCATGGAGATTACGTGGTAGTCCTCCATGCCGAAGTGGTCGCCGTTGTCGTTGAAGGGAATGCCTGCTTCAATGTCGTGGGATGGGTATATGTAAATTTTTCCATCAAAGACATGTGCCGATGGGTCTGCGGTGTAAATATGCTCAACCAATGGCTGAGCTATGGCGCGCGCCTTTAAATCGGCAACAACTTCCGGTGCTAATAATTCTTCAGACATAAAAATCTCACTACTTCTTAATCAATTTCAAATGTAATGCTAACGATTAACGACCTGCAGATTTTCTGCGTTCGTTTAGGTCGTTTTCAATTTGTGTTTCCATGGGTTTGTTAATCGCGTAGAGGAACATACATGCGGCGGCTAGAAAGAATGGCAGGGAGGCGAATACGCTGACTGCTGTTTTAATGCCCTCGATAGTTTGCTCGTTTTGTACTGCCAGTGATGCCTCATAGCCATAGTGGGCAAGTAGGCCCGCTACCAGTGAGCCGCCAATGGTTAAACCTGCTTTGAGGCCGAGAATCATGGCAGAAAACACTATGGCGGTGGCGCGACGGTTGTTTTTCCATTCGGAGTAGTCGGCGACATCGGCGATCATGGCCCATAATAGTGGAATGGTTAGACCGTAGAAAAAGCCGTGCAGAATTTGCGAAATAAAGATGATGCCAATATTGTCGGCGGAGAAGAATTTAAAGGCCAATACGAACAGCGTTGAAACAAAGAGTGCGCCTGCAAACACGTTGCGCTTACCGAACTTATCGGCGAGGCCTTTAGAGAAGCCAATACCTACAATCATCATCAAAATACCGCAACCGTTAAACAAGCTGAAGGCTGAGGTGGGGGCATCTTTAGGCCATTGAAATTCAGAAAGTCCGATGCTGGTGAGGCCGCTGTTCATGCCTGCAATAAAACTATTGAAGCCGATATTTTCTAAAAATGAAGCCAAGGCATTTTCATTTAAATAATTTTCAAAGTAGAAAATGTACATGCCGCCTTTAAGTGCAAGGGTGACGAACACCAGCACGGTGACCGCAAGCATAATAATCCAAGGTAGATTTTTCAGCAGATCGCTAACATCTTGTGCGACGCTATTGCGCGCTTCAACAACAGGGAGAATACGTTCTTTAGTCGTCGCGAATGCAATCAAGAAAAACACCGTGCCGACGATAGAAAAAAGCAGCATGGTGTTGTGGAAGCCAACGGCTTTGTCGCCGTCGCCCAAAATAAGTACGAGCGGCAAGAGCAATACCTGAATGACAAACTGCGCCACCATCACGGCGACAAAGCGGTAAGACGATAGGCTATTACGATCGGCCATACTGCCAGTTAATACACCGCTGAGTGCGGAATAGGGTAGGTTGTTGGCAGCGTAAACGACCAGCAGGGCGATGTAGGTTACAAAGGCGTAAATGACTTTGCCGCTCTCATCAAAATCGGGGGTGCTGAATGCGAGTAAGGCAATAGCACCAAAGGGAATCGCGGTCCAGAGTAGCCAAGGGCGAAATTTACCCCACCGCGTGGAGGTGCGGTCGGCAATGATGCCCATGACCGGGGTGAAAAAAGCGCCGAACATACCGCCAATAGCCATGATAGTGGCTGCCTTGCCCGGGCTAATGCCGTAAACATCGGTATAAAAGAATGCCAAGAAGGTGAGTAGGGTTTGAAAGATCAAGTTTGCGGCTAAATCGCCGAGGCTGTAGCCAACTTTTTCAACAACAGATAGTTTTTGTGTAGGAGATTGAGTCATTTTGATTTTATCTACTTATTGGAGTGGGACTTCTTATGTGTGTGGCATTGGATTATGGCTTGGTGTTTGGCGTAAAGCATCTGGGTTTGCGCCAGCCTATTAGAGCGAGCATTAATGAACCTCTAGAAGAATAGCTCCTTTCCACACAATACGATGATGCTTAGCGCATGCCTTATTAATATCCCTAAACATAAGGTTCAATGCTTAGAACCCTGAAACATAGCATACTAGAATCGCTTAAAGGAGGCTTATAGTCAAGAAGTATATAACATGCAAGGTGCCAATAGGGGGGCTTTAGTTTGTGCCTTGGAGCATCAAAACCAATGTGACTGTGAGATCAGTGGGTAAATGAGGCCTGTTAAACCTGATGGGTGTTAAGAGCTGAGAATCAAGAATCGCATGCAAAGGTTTGGTGCGAGTACCGGTAGGAGGGCAAACCGGTGACTCGCTGTGATTTTTAAGTTGTGTATTAAACGCTCAAATAACGCTGTACTAAATCGTCGCTAAGCTCAGCAATTGGCCCAGTTGCGACTAGGCTGCCTTTTTCCATAATAAAAAAATCATCCGCAACACGGCGAGCGAAAGGTAACTTTTGCTCCACAAGCAATACCGTGAGATTAAATTCACGGTTGAGTTTGCGGATTACCTCGCCGATATCGCGCACCACATTGGGTTGAATACCTTCGGTGGGTTCATCCAAAATCAGCAATTTAGGGTCGAGCACCAAGGCGCGGCCAATGGCGAGCTGCTGTTGTTGGCCGCCAGAGAGATCGCCGCCGCGGCGACTTTTCATTTCTTTTAATACCGGAAATAGTTCGTAAATTAGCCCAGGCACAAAGCGCGCCTTGTCTTTACGTGCGCCGAGGGAGATCTTTAAGTTTTCCTCTACGGTTAACAGCGGAAAGATTTCGCGGCCCTGTGGTACAAAACCAATACCGCTACGCGCGCGATTTTCGGTAGAGAGTTTGTTGATGTCGTTGCCATCAAATTCTATGAGCCCATCGCGAATGGGAAGCAGGCCGGTAATACATTTCAGCAGGGTGGTTTTGCCCACGCCATTGCGCCCAATCAAGCAGCCGCAGGTACCTTGTTTTAGGTTGAGCGATAAATCCCAGAGAATATGGCTTTGGCCGTAATACTGATTAATGTTGTTTATCTTAAGCACCGCTTATTCCCCTAAATAGACTTCGATAACCTTAGGATCATTTTGTACTTGATCCATAGTGCCTTCGGTTAATACCGACCCCTGGTGCAGAACCGTCACCTTTCGTGCGATAGAACGGACAAATTTCATGTCGTGCTCAACCACTATGACGGAGTGCTTGCCCGCGAGTGAGAGTAATAGCTCTGCTGTTTTTTCTGTCTCTTCGCCCGTCATACCCGCAACAGGTTCATCCACGAGTAAAACGCGCGGGCTTTGCATGAGCAGCATGCCGATTTCAAGCCATTGCTTTTGGCCGTGAGAAAGGGCGCCAGCATCCTTGTAACGCAAATCGGCAAGCCCAATTTGGACCAGCACTTCATCGATGCGAAATTTTTGTGCGCTGTTCAGTTTTTGGGTGAGTGTCCACCACACGCGTTTGTCGGCGGCGGTTGCTAGCTCTAAATTTTCGTAAACGCTTAGCGCTTCAAATATGGTGGGCTTTTGAAACTTGCGCCCAATACCGCCGCGCGCAATTTGGTGTTCAGACAGTTCGAGCAAATTAATTTGCTGACCAAAATAAACGCTGCCACTGTCGGGTTTGGTTTTGCCGGTAATCACATCCATCATGGTGGTTTTTCCCGCGCCGTTGGGGCCAATAATGCAGCGCAGCTCACCTTCATTAATATAAAGGTTGAGGTTGTTGAGCGCGCGAAAACCATCAAAGCTAACGGTAATACCTTCAACATACAAAATAGTGCCGTGGGTAGTATCTAAGGGGGCGCCAAAGTTGGGGTCACTGGGGCCAAGGTTGCGTCGCGCTTGATTAATAATATTCATGACTGCGACTCCTTGGTGTTAGCGTCTGTTGTTGTGGCTGCTGCATCTGTATTTTTTTGCGCATCTGTTTCATCGGCGAGCGGTACTTTTTTCGCTTTAAAGCGATTTGCTAAACCGACAATGCCTTGAGGTAGCACTAAAGTAACCAATACAAACAGTGTGCCTAAAGCAAACAACCATGTTTCAGGTGAGTAGGATGTAAAAATTGTTTTGCCATAGTTCACCGTGAAGGCGCCGACGATTGCGCCAAATAACGTACCGCGCCCACCCGTTGCAACCCAGACGACTAATTCGATGGAGTTGAGCGGTGAAAATTCGCCGGGATTAATAATGCCGACTTGGGGTACATAGAGTGCACCGGCAATACCCGCGAGCATGGAGGAGAATACAAACAGCCAGAGTTTGTAAGATTCTACTTTATAACCACAAAAACGCGTGCGACTTTCGGCATCGCGAATGGAGACAATAATTTTCCCCATACGCGAGGTGACTATGTAGCGACAGGCGATGTAAGCCACTATCAACATAAAGCCTGAGGCTAAAAATAATGAAATGCGTGTGCCATCGCTGGTGATGGAAAAGCCGAGAATATCTTTAAAATCCGTTAAGCCGTTGTTGCCGCCAAAACCCATTTCGTTGCGAAAGAACGCGAGCAGCAGTGCATAGGTGAGTGCTTGCGTAATAATCGAAAAGTAAACGCCGGTTACGCGCGAGCGGAAGGCGAGCCAGCCAAACACAAAGGCTAGTATGCCGGGCACAATAACGACCATCAGCGCGGCAAACCAAAACATATCAAAGCCAGACCAATACCACGGCAGTGAATCCCAATTCAAAAACACCATAAAATCTGGCAGCTCTGGGTTGCCGTATTGACCGCGCGCGCCGATTTGACGCATGAGATACATGCCCATGGCGTAGCCACCGAGTGCAAAAAAAGCTCCGTGACCGAGGGATAGAATTCCACAATAGCCCCAGATTAAATCTACCGATAGCGCGAGTAGGGCGTAGCATAAAAACTTCCCGACCAGTGTGACCGTAAAGGTTGATACATGCAGGGCCGACGATTCGGGCACTATTAGGTTGCAGATAGGAATAATGATCATGGCAATTAGCACCAGCCCCAGCACTATCATGCCGCCGCGATCACTTAATAATAAACGTTGAGTTAACATTCAATTCTCTCTTTATTAATTCTTTCTGTTTGTAGACTGGAGGAGAGGAGCGAGCTCCAGCACGACCATGTTTCCGAACAAACCAAAAAATAAAATGTGGGCTTGTTAATTTTTTACACAATGCCAACAATGTGTCGATTGCAAGTGCGAATGTTGGGGGTCGCAAGCTCACCAACAACAAACGATTTGCCACAGGTTAGTCCGCTGCTGCACGTCCCTTCTGCGGAAATATTCCTTTGGGTCGTTTTTGAATAAATAAAATTAACAGCACCAATACCAGTACTTTGGCGAGTACCGCACCGGCATAGGGTTCTAAAAATTTATTGATAATTCCGAGGCCCATAGCACCTACAAGTGTGCCCCAGAGATTGCCTACGCCGCCGAATACCACAACCATAAAGGAGTCAATAATGTAGGCCTGCCCAAGGTTGGGGCCGACGTTGGTTAATTGGGAGAGTGCAACACCGGCGATACCCGCAATGCCTGAACCCAAACCAAAGGTCATCGCATCTACCCAGCTTGCGCGCACACCGACTGCGCGCGCCATGGCGCGATTTTGCGATACGGCGCGCACTTTTAAACCGAGTGATGTTTTCTTAAGAATCATCAGCAGTGCGAAAAACACAATCAAACCAAAAAAGAAAATGTACATGCGGTTATTGGTGATGGAGAGTACAGGGTTAATCACAATGGAGCCGCTCATCCACTCCGGTAGTTCTACGGCGCGATTTAAGGGTGAGAAAATACTGCGTGCTGCTTGTTGCAAAATAAGGCTGATCCCGAAGGTGGCAAGCAGGGTTTCAAGTGGACGACCATAGAGAAAGCGAATCACGCCGCGCTCGATAGCTACGCCGACTAAGCCCGCCACCAAAAAGGCCGAGGGGATAGCAATCAGTAAGCTGTAGGCAATTTGGTTGGGGAAAAGCTGTTGCACCATCCACGTCACGTAGGCGCCGATCATCATAAGCTCGCCGTGGGCCATATTAATGACGCCCATAACACCGAAGGTTATCGCCAGCCCAATGGCGGAAAGCAGCAATACAGAACCAAGGCTCAAACCGAAAAATATATTTTCTGTTAAGCGAAATGCTGCAATACGGTCTTCAATAGAATCCAACGCAAATTGTGCTTGTTGTTTAACTTTGGGGGCTGAGTCGTTTTGGGCGGTTGCTAAGAGTGCGGTGCGCGCCTCTTGCACGAGTGATCCGCGCAAAATTTGTATAGCATCAAGACGCACTTGCGTATCAGCACTTTGTAAATTAAACAGACCAACAGCAATGGTAATTGCATCGCGCACGGCTTTATTGGGTTCAGTTTTTTGGCGCTCTTGCAGGAGCACTATAGAATCTTCGTCGATACCATCAGAGATCATTCGCTCTACCGCATTTAGGCGGGCAGCGGGGAGTTTGTTATTTAAATTCAATTGGGCATAAAGGCTACGTAACTGAGTGCGCATGGTGTTGTTGATGGGAACACGTTTTAGTTTTTTGGTGTCTTCTTGCACAATCTTTGCGCCGTTAATAGCATCAATAAAACTGTCATTGGTGCCGGAAATGGCCACCATCGGTGTGGCTGAGCGCGTTGCGTAGAGTTTGCCTTGCTGTAAGGCGTCGATAATGCCGCCTACGCGCTCATCATCGAGTTGCGCAAGTCTTTTAATGTGTTGTGTGCGTTTGGGTAAACTACCTTGGGTCAGTGCTTTTACCAGCTGTTCAAATTCGTTGTTTGGGGTCGCCGTTGGCGCAGGTGTAGGTGCGGCCGCAGTTTCATTGGAAACGGCTGGCTCTTGAGCGCTGTTAGTTTCTTGCCCGATATTAGCTTCTTGAACTACAGCGGCCGCTTGAGTCATCGCGGTTTCTTGCGCGGCGCAGATGCTGGAGTAGGCGATGAGGGCGGAAAACATAAAGCCCAGGTAATAGCTGTTGCGGAAAACTCCCGCCATCCTCTGAGTGATTTGCATAAACATATCTCGGTTAAAGCAAGCTAGATAAGGGTTTAGCTGATGGTGCAATAATTTTTATATTTTTACGGTGAAAACGGCTCGCAAGCTGAGCTTGGGAGCCGTCGACTTACTTATTGCGCAGCTGCTGCAGCACCCAAACATTTTTTAGTTTTGGTGTTGTAGTTACCGCACTTCAAGGTGATCCAGTCAGAGGTTAAGTCTTTGCTGCCTGGCAGAAAGTCAGACCATGCATCGCCTGGCACCAAACCTTCGGTTTGCCATACGGTAAGGAATTGACCGTCTTCTTGAATTTCACCAATTAATACGGGCTTGGTGATGTGGTGGTTAGGTAACATTTTGCTCATGCCGCCGGTCAAGTTAGGTGCTTCAATACCAACGATGGCATCAACTACTTTATCGGTGGCAGTAGTGCCCGCTTTCTCAACCGCTTTTACCCACATATTGAAACCAATGTAAGTCGCTTCCATAGGGTCGTTGGTTACGCGCTTATCATTTTTAATGAAGGCTTTCCATTTTTTAATGAAGGCAGCGTTAGCATCGTTCTCTTCGCTCATGAAGTAGTTCCATGCGGCCAAGTGCCCTACCAGTGGTTTCGCATCTATACCTGACAGCTCTTCTTCACCGACAGAGAAGGCCACTACAGGAATATCTTCTGCAGTTACTTTTTGGTTGCCCAGTTCACGGTAGAAAGGCACGTTGGCATCGCCGTTAATAGTAGACACTACCGCTGTCTTTTTACCGGCTGAACCAAAGCGCTTGATGTCAGACACAATGTTTTGCCAGTCGGAGTGACCGAAAGGTGTGTAGTTAATCATGATGTCTTCTTTAGCTACGCCTTTGGCCATCAAGTAAGCTTCAAGAATTTTGTTGGTGGTACGTGGATACACATAGTCGGTACCGGCTAATACCCAGCGCTTAACTTTCATTTCTTTCATGAGGTAGTCAACGGCAGGAATTGCTTGTTGGTTTGGTGCGGCACCGGTGTAGAACACGTTGCGTGAAGACTCTTCACCTTCGTATTGCACTGGGTAGAAAAGCACGCCGTTTAACTCTTCGATAACGGGCAATACTGATTTGCGTGATACTGAGGTCCAGCAACCGAAAATGGCAGCCACTTTATCTTTGGTCATCAGCTCACGGGTTTTTTCCGCAAACAGTGGCCAGTTAGACGCTGGGTCAACTACAACGGCTTCTAGTTTCTTACCGAGCAGGCCGCCTTTTTTGTTTTGCTCATCAATCAGCATTAATACGGTGTCTTTCAGGGTGGTTTCTGAAATGGCCATGGTGCCTGAGAGTGAATGAAGTACACCAACCTTAATCGTATCAGCCGCTGCTGCACTGAACGAGGCGATGCTTAAGCCGCAGGCGATACCAAGTGCCCCGACGTGTTTTGCTATTTTCTTCAACTTCATGGGTCTTTCTCCTAGTGATGGACTTTCTGTGGTTTAACGTCTGTGTTCTAACTTTTTGTTCGTTATTACGCATTAAATTTTTATCAGGTATTTCTGATGAGCAGTATTTTTTTAAAAATCTAGCTGTCAGGATTTTGCAATTTTTGTGCCTCATAGAGCATATGTATGGTGATCTTGCGTACTTCTGCCTTGCTCTCTTCGATGTGGTTCTTTAAGTAGCTTTTAGCATCCTCTGCGCGGCGCTCAATAATGGTGCGTAATATTTTTGCGTGCTCGTTATAGGTTGCTTCAACACGATTTTTTTTGGTGAAATCTATCCGGCGAATAATGCGTAAACGTTCACTGATGTCGTGATGAATGCGCGCCATTTCTGCATTGCCTGTAGCTTCCACCAGCTGTTCATGAAAACGCTCATCAAGTGCGCCCACGGTGGGGCCATCTTCTAATCTGTCTTCGGGCTTTATTAGCCAAATCTTTTTTAGGTCTTCGAGATTGGGCGCTGGCTCCATTTCGCAGAGTTTTTTTATGGCAGCTAATTCCAACACTATGCGCACATCGTAAAGCTGTTCAAATTGATTGAAATCAAAGGGCCTAACTTGCCAGCCACTGCGAAATGATACGTCGACAAAACCTTCGCGCTGTAAGCGTGTGAGAGCTTCGCGCACCGGTGTGCGGCTAGCTTCTACGCGCTCGGCTATTTCGTTTTCGCTGAATCTGTCGCCGGGTAAAAGCCGAAAGCTAAAAATATCCTGCTTAAGCTGCAGGTAGATGCGCTCCGTTAAATTGGTGCGAGGCTCTTCAGTTTTCTTTTTGTTTTTGTCGATTTTAATTAATTTCATATCTTTACCGTAGGTTGGTGGTGAGCTTGCGAACCCCAACATGACTATGTTAAAAATTTCCGCGTTGCTTGTGTTGGGGTTCGCTTCGCTCACCGCCAACCTACGGTTATTAAATTTATTCTTCCTCAAGTACCAGTAATAAATCGCCAGCGTTAACTTGATTGCCCGGTGTGCAATGAATTGATCCAACTTTGGCAGCGCGATCTGCATAGACCGAGAACTCCATTTTCATTGCCTCTACAATTAGCAGCGGCTGATCTACTTCTACCATTTGCCCCGGCTCTACGAGCAGTTTCCAAATATTGCCGCTGATATCGGCGGTAACGGCGTGGCCGTCTACTTCGATGGGGTTGGTGTTTACCTTTACCGAGAGTGCCGCATCCACTTGGGCTTCTTCATCGGCCTGCCAAAGCGCTACTTCTTTTGTGAAAGCCGCTTGTTGTTTGGTTTTGAACTCGGCAATGCTGCTAGCGTTGTCGGCAAGAAATTGTTCGTGCTCGGCGAGGCTGAAAAAACTTTCTTCAATTTTTAGTGGCAGGCGGCCCTCACGGAAGGCTTCACGCTGTTCGGTGAGTTCTGCTTCGCTCACTTCGTAGTAGCGCACGCGGTCAAAAAATTTCAGCAGCCAAGGTTCGCCGTTTGCAAATACGGGGTTCTTTAAAAATTTATTCCAAATTGGCAGGGTGCGGCCCACCAGTTGATAGCCACCGGGTGAGTCCATGCCGTAAATGCACATGTAAACGCCGCCTATGCCTACGGTGCCTTCGGCGGTGTAGGTGCGCGCTGGGTTGTATTTTGAGGTAAGCAAACGGTGACGCGGGTCAATGGGTACGGCGCAGGGCGCACCCAGGTAAACATCGCCCAAGCCCAACACCATGTAGCTGGCCTCAAACAACACCTCTTTCACTTGCTCGATGGAATCTAAACCATTAATGCGGCGCATAAATTCGGTGTTGCTAGGCAACCAAGGTGCTGTGTCGCGCACCGATTGGCGATAGCGTGACACCGCATCAAGGGTGGCGGAATCTTCAAAGGCCATGGGCAGGTGCACTATGCGGCTGGGCACTTTTATGTCGCGCGCATCACCGAGTGTTTCTTCTATAACTAATAATTTTTCTATCAAAGCGGTTTGGTGAATTGCGCGGCTGTCGTAATTAATTTGCAGTGAGCGCACACCGGGCGATAGTTCAATTACGCCCTTGATGGGGCTAGCTTTGAGCGCTTCCATTAAGGCGTAAACACGCAGGCGTAAACTCAGTTCTAAAATGTTGTCGCCGTATTCCAGCAGTAAATATTTATCACCCGCTTGGCGATAGCTCACCAGCGGGCGGCTGCCTTGTGCAGGCAGTGACGCGCGAATGCATTCAGAAATGGTGTCTGCAGGTTTGATGCTGGCAATAGTCGCTACGGCGGGTTGTAGGCTTAGGGTTTCTATGGCCTTGTCGGCTGCCAATTCCAGTGCGAGTGCTGTATCAAAGCTGAGCGCTTTAAAGCGAATTTTATCGCCCGGTTTTACTTGGCCTACTTTCCACAACTCCGCTTTTACAATAGTTACGGGGCATACAAAGCCGCCGAGACTGGGGCCGTCTTTGGTGAGAATAACGGGCATGTCGCCGGTGAAATTAATTGAGCCAACCGCGTATTCGGTGTCGTGAATATTCGATGGATGCAAGCCCGCTTCGCCGCCGTCACTGCGTGTCCAGGTTGGCTTGGGGCCGTTAAGGCGAATACCTAAACGGTTGGAGTTGTAGTGCACTTCCCATGCGGTATCAAAAAACATCTTGATGGCATCTTCGGTGAAAAAATCTGGCGCGCCGTGGGGGCCGTAGAGCACACCAATTTCCCATTCGTTAACGCCATCGACCATGTTGATGTAGTTGGGAATTAACGCGGCGGGCGCGGCCTCGGGTGAAAAAATAGGTGCGGGTGTGGTGCAGGCGGAAAAATTTGGGTTGCTGATGGGCAGCATGTCGGTGGCGCGCAGTGTGCGCCCGGCGTGGCCGCCAAATTGGCCGAGTGCAAAGGTAGCGCGGCTGCCTAAATACACAGGCACATCAATACCATTGCGCACCGCGAGATAAGAGCGGCAACCGCTTTCTGCTTTACCGACGTCTAATACTTGGCCAGCTTTCACACTGATAGGTGCCCAAAAATCAATTAATTGGCCGTCGAGTTTGGCGGGGGATTTTGCACCGGTTAGCGCTATAACTGTGTCGGTGTGAAAACGCAGCTTGGGGCCAATTAAAGTGATTTCTAAGGCGGCGGCATCGTTGTGATTGCCGACAATGCGATTGGCTAATCGAAAGGCGTAGTCGTCCATGGGGCCTGAAGGTGGAACTCCCACGCTCCAGTAGCCCACGCGGCCGGGGTAGTCCTGCACGCTGGTGTAGGTTCCGGGTTGCAGCACTTCAATCACGGGCGCTTGGTAGACGAAGCTGGCGAGTTTGTTGGTGGCAACATCGCCGCTACCAAAAAAATCTGAGCCGACGATTTGGCGTAAATAATCTAAGTTGCTCGCAATGCCCGCTACGGTTGTTGCATTGAGTGCGGCAGTCATTTTGGCGATGGCATCGGCGCGGTCATCACCGTACACAATTATTTTGGCGATCATGGGGTCGTAGTAGGGCGATACTTCAGTGCCGGTGGCGACCCATGTGTCAATTCTTGCCCATTTTTGTTCTGAAACATCGGGGAAGGTAACTTGCGTTAAAACGCCGGGCGATGGTTGAAAGTCGCGCACTGGATCTTCCGCATACAAGCGCACTTCAATGGCGGCGCCCTTGGGGTTTATTTCAATGTCGAGTTTGGGTGGCTCGCCTGCGGCGGTGAGAATCATCCACTCAACTAAGTCAATGCCAGTGCAAGCTTCGGTAATAGGGTGCTCTACTTGCAAGCGCGTGTTGACTTCTAAAAAGTAAAAGTCGTCGCGCGCGGCGTCGTAAATATATTCAATGGTGCCGGCAGAACGGTAAGCAACGGCTTCGCCCAAACTTTTAGAAGCGGCCAATAATTTTGCGCGCGTGGCGGCAGGTAAGTTGGGTGCGGGAGTTTCCTCTACCACTTTTTGATTGCGGCGTTGCAGTGAGCAATCGCGCTCGCCCAGGGCTAAGACATTGCCGCGACCATCGCCAAAAATTTGCACTTCTACGTGACGCGCGTTGTCTACGAAGCGCTCTAAAAATACGCCGCTGTCGCTAAAAAAGTTTTGGCCTTGGCGTTTTACTGTGTCAAAGGCGTCAATCAATTCTGCTTCGCTGTTGCAGCGCGTAAGGCCAATGCCGCCACCGCCGGCGGTGCTTTTTAGCATGACGGGGTAGCCGATTTTTGCGCCGGCGGTTACCGCGTCCTCAAGTGAGTCCAATAAACCTGTGCCAGGGGTGAGTGGCACGCCCGCTTTTTCGGCAATTTCACGCGAGGTGTGTTTTAAACCAAACTCGCGAATTTGCGCCGGGGTAGGGCCGCAAAAGGCGATACCTTCGGCTTCGCATTGCTCACAAAATTTTGCGTTTTCCGACAGAAAACCGTAACCGGGAATAATCGCTTGAGCGCCGGTTTTTTTCGCGGCGGCGAGAATTAAATCTACTTTCAAGTAACTTTCAGCGGCGGTGTTGCCACCGAGGCAGATAGCTTCATCACAGGCGCTGACATGCGCAGAGTTGCGATCCGCATCGGAATAAACGGCTACCGATTTAACGCCCATTTTTTTCAGGGTTTTGGCGATGCGAACGGCAATTTCACCGCGGTTAGCAATTAAGACTGTGTGAAACATTTTCCTTCTCCGGTGTTATGTTTTCTGAAAAGTTTGTTGTTGAGCGTTATGCCTGCAGCGACTTGATGTAAGCGCGCCAGCCACCTAGGTGGGTAATATCGGTTGCGCCATTGACGGCGGCGCCTTCACATATAAACCCTTTTACCTCGCGGCCATCGCACAGGGTGAGCGTGCCTATGCCGAGCGGCGCGGGAATGAGTGCGACAAAGCTGCCAAATTTTTCCAGTGGTACATCCCACAGCTCCACAATAATGTCGGCACCGGTTTCGCTGCGAATTAGGCCGGGCTTGGGCGGCGTGGTGTTGGGTAGTGCATATAAGCGGTAATTGCTGGCGCTGTAGGTGCTCTCTACAAAGAGTGCGTTGCGCTCTTGCAGTTGCGTGTTTAGCGGCATGCCGGTGAGGTGTGCACCCACTACCGCGAGACGCACATAACCGGCAGGTACAGTGTTATTTTTTGGCGACGGCACAGAAACAGGCGCGTGCGCTATGGCACCCAAAGGTAATTGTGTTGTGGCTTGCCAGCTTTTACCCCAAGCGGCCAACGCGGCGTCTTGCCATGCAGCTGCTATGAGGGTGATGCCGAAGGGCAGGCCGTCGCTGCGCATAGCGGCGGGCAGTGCCAGCGCTGAGCAATCGGCAAGGTTTACGAAGTTGGTGTAGGTGCCGAGTTGGCTGTTTACGCCAATAGGGTCGGCGGCGACTTCATCTAATGTTGGGTGGCGCGGTGATGTAGGTACTAAAAGTGCATCCACACTGCTCATGAGGGTTTGAATGGTGCGAGCTAAATCGGCACGGCGATATTCGGCGCGAAATGCATCGCTGGCAGTAAAGCTGCCACCTTGTTGAATAATGCCGCGCACTACCTCATTCATGTCGCTGCCATTGGTTTGTAAAAAATTGCCAATAGCTGCTTTGCGCTCTGCTATCCAAGGGCCACCGTAGAGTAATTGCGCCAAGGCGAACATGGGCGTGAAATCCAATTCGACCAGCTCTGCGCCTGTGGCTTTAACTTGTTCGAGGGTTGCCAACCAAGCCGCTTCGGCGTGACTATCACCAAACCAATTGGGTGCGGTGGGAATACCAAAACGCGGGGTGCTGGAAAAGTAATGGGCGCTAGCGGCTGTGCGCGAATAGCCATCTGCGGGGTCAAAAGCTTGCATCACTGTAGCGACGGTTTCCGCATCCTCAACGCTCAAGGCAAAAATAGATACGCAATCCAAACTGCGACAGGCGGGCACTACACCGCTAGTGCTAAAGCGTCCTTTAGTCGGCTTAAGTCCCACAATGTTGTTAAAACCAGCCGGTACACGGCCTGAACCGGCGGTGTCTGTGCCTAAGCTAAAGGGTACTAGGCCGCGCGCAACACTGGTGGCGGAGCCGGAACTGGAGCCGCCAGATACATAACTACTGTTAAAGCTATTGGGCACTGCGCCATAGGGCGAGCGTGTACCTACTAGGCCAGTGGCAAATTGATCGAGGTTGGTTTTGCCCATGACTATAGCGCCAGCTTGTTTGAGAAGAGCAACGGCGGTGGCATCGGCGGTGGGAATATAAGTGAAGGCAGGGCAAGCTGCGGTGGTGGGAATACCCGCGACATCTATATTGTCTTTTACCGCGAAGGGTATGCCATACAGAGGCAGCGATTGTTGGCTGCCTAGGCTGTCGAGTAAATCTAGCTGCGCATCGAGTTCGGCGGCAGAGAGTATATAAATCCAGGCGTTATCGGCCCCGCTTAATTGTGCGCGTAAACCGTGCAGAGCAGTGCGTGCATCGAGACCTTGGCTGCTATAGGCATCTAGCCATTCAGCAATAGTCCTGCTTATTAATTGCGTCATTATTGTTCCTGCTTGAAATCAAAAATACAATCTTGCATACAAGATTGTATTCAGCAGGAAGCGTGCCAAGAGAAAATTAGGTGGTGTTTTTTGGGATTGCCATAAATTAAATTCTTTGTAATTCAATGAGTTAAATGACGTATGGTGCGAGGGGTTAAGGCTGAATTTACACCTTTTTCCTATTCCGTGTATGCGCTGAAGTTGTGCGCGGGCTTTTTGCAGTGGCATCAGCTTGGTGCGTCTGTTGTGCGGATTATTCACCTGTATTTATAGCCTGGTGATAATTATTGAGCTGTTAAGCTCCACACGCTATATATTCCCCCAAGGGTATTTATTTTTGAAGATGTGCTGCGCCGAGCATGCATGCTTTTTAATCGTCGAAGCCTGCGGCAATCTTTTTTGCTAGTCTTGTTTTAGACATGGCTCGATATTCAGCATTTTAAAATTGGTTTTAAGGATCTATTTATGACTATGAATTGGCACCAGCTGCTCTGCGCTGATCGCTTAGGCAATCGCGTGGCAAAACACGAAGAGGGGCGCTCGCCATTTCACTCGGATCACGACAAAATTATTTTTTCGGGGGCTTTTCGCCGTTTAGCGCGCAAAACCCAAGTGCATCCCATGGCGACCAACGATCACGTTCACAATCGCATGACCCACAGTTTGGAGGTGGCCTGTGTGGGGCGTACCTTAGGTATTCGGGTGGGTGAGGCTTTGAAAGATAAGGGCGACTTGCCTGCGCAATTTTTGCCGACCGATATAGGCGATATAGTACAAGCCAGTTGTTTGGCCCACGATATTGGCAACCCGCCCTTTGGGCATACCGGTGAAGATGCGCTGCGCAATTGGTTTCAAAAAGAGGGAGCGGAATTTCTGCAGGATTTATCCCCCGCCGAGCGCGATGATATTCGTGTATTTGAAGGCAATGCACAGGGTTTAAGGGTGCTGACTACCTCAGAGTATCATCAGTATCACGAAGGCATGCGCCTAACCTATGCAACCCTTGCCTCTTCTATTAAATACCCTTGGTGTTCATCGCCCACGGTATTGGGGCAGCGCCCTAAAGATAATAAATACGGCATATTTCAAACCGAGTTAACTTACTTTCACGAAATTGCGCGCAAAACTGGCTTAATTGAGCGCGGTGAAAATTGGTATTGTCGCCACCCGCTGGTCTATTTAATGGAAGCTGCCGATGACTTTTGTTACGGCATTATCGATTTAGAAGATGGTTTGGAAATGGGAATTCTAAAGTGGGAGGAAATTTATGAGTTACTGCATCCCGTTATTGAAGACTCGGCGCAACTCCCAGATTTAGAGCGGTTGCTTAAAAAAGTAAACGATGGACGTAAGCCCGCACTGATGCGCGGTAAGGTGATAGATGCCTTTATTAATTCGGGAACGCGTGCTTTTATAGAGCATCAGGAAGCTTTTTTAAACGGGGAGGTGGATGGCGATTTGATTTCGCTGTGTGACCCTAAGGTAAAAGTAGCGGTGCAGGCAGCGAAAGAGCTGGCTAAGCGCAAGATCTTTAATCACTCGCGCAGAGTGGAGCTGGAAATTGGTGCCTATTCGATTATAGGGACGCTTTTGTCGACGATTTGCACGGCAGTCTATGCCTCTTTGGGCGGAGCCGAGCAGATGACCTACAAGGACAATCGCGTTATGGCCTTAATCGGTGAGAATAATTTTCACCCAGATGTGATCGATAAAACCGGGCGCTACAAATATCATGCACTCATGGCGGTGATTGATTTTGTGAGTGGCATGACCGATAACTATGCCACTAATCTCGCCAAACAATTTAATGGTATGGGCAATTCAAATTATTGAGTTGTGTTTTTTTTTGCAAAAAAAATGCCCAGCTATGACTGGGCATTTTTTATTCTGTTTTGCAACGTGAATAGGAGCGGGCGTTATTTACTTGGGAAGGCAAAAAATACTTTGGTGGCGGCTATTCCCAATCCGGGCCCAACTTGTCCCTTAGATTCAAATTTCACGCCGGTTATGATCAAACCATCGCGGGCAACGGCTTGCCAGGCTTGTGCTTCTTGATCGCGGTCGAGTTGTGCTCGCTCTAAATTTAAATCGTCAAAATTACTGCTGGCTTGGCTATTAATAATTTCTGCCACGTAATAGGGGCAGGGCGTGGTAATGCACATAATGCCCGAACTGCGTACGTTCAAGTAGGTGCCCACAGGGGTGTTTTTATTGGCGCCGACCCATGCGGCTGATGTGTTTAGGCGCGTGATTTTTAAACCGAGTCGAGGTTTTACTTGGGTGCTAATACTGCCACGCAAGAGTACTTGTTCTGCGTGCAGCGCTGCGTTCAGTTGTGCATTTTGCTTGCTGTCGAGTTCCAGTTTTTTGAGGTTAAGTTCCGCAACATAAATGCTGTTGGGCAAAATGGTTGCGCTTTGTAGCGCCTCATCTTCAGTGGTGAGATAGAGCGAGTATTGATTAACGGGGGTGAGAAACCAACCGCCACACATGGGGTAGGCGCACTTGCGATAGTCTGGTTTAACTGAGTAGGTTTGCTCGATGGGACTTGGTTTACTTTGCGCTAGCGCGCTGGTGCAGAATAAGAAGGTTGCCACGCATAGAATACTGAAGTTGGCTAGCAGGCTAACGGTAGATTTCATGGTTTTCATAATGTTCTTTCCCATAGTTTTCATTACGGAGTTATTGTCATTAAAGCCTTGATGAAAAAGGTAACTGAAACAAAATATTTAAAGTGGAATAGCTAACACCGAGTATTGCGCATAAATGCACCGCACTCTTTGTGTGGCGGATACCGACATGATCCTCACACGGCAAGAGTTTAGTGGGATAGCCTCGATTAAATAAAGGGCATTTGCGCCCTCATGCGCCAGTGATTTGTAATAAGTTGTTATAGTGCGAACTTCATACGAGGCGAGGCAGTATTGTGCGAGTTAAAGCAATGACCTGGGGTTTGCTAGCGCTTTTGTGCGGGGTATTTCCGTTGTTTTTTTGGGGTGGACCTGATTGGGTTTCGCCGCCGTTAATTTGTGCCTTTTGGGATTTAGGGCATGTTGCCTTTTTCTCGGTATTGTTGATGTTTGTGCAGCGCTTTAGGGTGTTTGACTTGCCGCGCCAATGGCTAATGATAAGCCTTATTTGTGTGGTTTCAGGGGCACTGATTGAGTTCATACAACAATTTGTGGGGCGCGATGCCAGTGCAGCTGATGTCTATCGCGACTTGGTGGGAGTGTGGTTGGGATTGTTTTGGGGGCAGCGCGCTAATCGCCGCATATGGATTATGCGTAGCCTTGCGCTGCTGCTGACGCTGCCAAGTGCTTGGCAAATAATGCAGGCAGCTAATGCACATTGGCAAGCACAGCGAAATTTTCCGCTGCTGGCAGGCTTTGAAGATAGGGCAGAACTATTGCGCCTAGGTGGACAAGGGGAATTCAGTGTTGATCGGCATACTCAGGGTCAGCAGTCGTTCAAAGTGACCTTGGATACAGTGCAATACTCCGGCACGGGTATCAATAAATTACTTGGCGATTGGCGCGGTTATGAAACCTTGGTAATGGACATTTACATTCCCGACACTGAATATTTGGCGCTTGTGTTAAGAGTGTCAGATTTTACCCATGATCGTGGCGACAACGATTATTACGATCGTTTTAATCGGCAGTTGGTATTGGTACCTGGGTGGAATCAAGTGCGCATTGCGGTCAAGGATATCGAGCAAGCGCCAAGAGCGCGCGCGATGAATTTAGCGGAAATAAGTCATTTGGGTTTGTTTGCTGTGGCGCTACCCTCGCCGCGTATTTTTTATTGGGACAATGTGCGCTTAGAATAAACCTGTAGGTTGCGCTACACGACGACGACACGATTTCGCCCCGTGGATTTGGCTTTGTAGAGTGCCATATCAGCGGCTTTAAATAATTCATCGAGTGTTTCGTGGGCAATAAACGTGGTAACACCAAAACTGGCTGTTATTTTGAAGTCTTGAGAGAATTCTAAATTGGCAATCAATTCACGCAATTTTTCAGCGAGAAGTCGGGCGTGATTGATGTCGGTGTCGCGGCATAAAAGTACAAATTCTTCGCCGCCCCAGCGCGCAAATAAATCTTGGGTGCGAATTTGCTTTTGGACGGCGGCCGCTAGCGTAGTTAAGACTTGGTCGCCTACATCATGGCCATAGCGGTCGTTAACTTGTTTGAAGTGATCTATATCCAGTAGCACGAGCGACAGCGGTTTCTTGTATTTACGCCACTCGCTTAAACCTAAGTGAATGGCCTCTTCAATGCCTAAACGATTAAACGCACCAGTGAGGAAATCAGTTTTGGATTTCAATTCGAGAATCTTACTGCGCGCATCCAGCAGCGTGTTAACTTCGATGAGTTCTGATTCTCGCTTGCGCTGAAACAGCACTTGGTCTTTAAGGTTCATCACGCGGTAGCCTAGAAAGGCCAGAATGATGGTGAGCCACACAACGATGATGCTCAAATACCAGTCAGCTGTATTGAGCCTTTGGCCAATCAATTCTATGCGATGTAGCTGAAAGCTGTGTTTACCTAAGGCTTTGCCAGAACCAGTTTGCACATCAAATACCACAATGTTGTCAAACTGTGGGTGGCTCAGTGACGGGGGGATTTTGTTGTCGTATATCCACCAGTTGGCCACAAAAAAATCTCGTAGAGAAAACTCACTCATGCTGGAGAGCAGTTTAGTATTGAATTCAATTTGATTGTATTTGGTGCTCTTATCAATGGCGGGGTCGCTGTACTGCGGGTCGAAGTTGCGCAGAGAAATACGCAGGGTCTTGCCGACACCACTGTAGTCTAGCCAGATGCGAATTTTATGGAAGTTGCGCAGATCAAGCCCTTTTACCCGCTTAGGGTCAAAGATGACTTCAAAGCCGCAAAAAGGGTATTCATATTGGTCGCGCAGAATGCAACTCCATTTGAAGTGCTCTGCATCCTCGAGATCAATAAGTGAATTACCGCCTGACTCTTCGTCATGATAGAGGCGCACAGTGTA
Organism: Cellvibrio sp. 25HG11W-0; assembly: GCF_057815475.1. Lineage (NCBI taxonomy): Bacteria > Pseudomonadati > Pseudomonadota > Gammaproteobacteria > Cellvibrionales > Cellvibrionaceae > Cellvibrio > Cellvibrio sp. 25HG11W-0. The sequence continues at coordinate 3,684,256 of NZ_CM174230.1, read as the reverse complement.
GCCACTGTTAGGGTCCACAACGAGGCGTTGTTCGAGTAGTGTTTGTTGAAATGCAATGGCGAAGATGGTGAGAACAACCAGCAGGCCTAAAGTGGCTTCAAGCCTTAAATTCTTTTTCATGGCTGGCATGGCTCCCATTGGGGCAGGTGCAGTAATGCATCGTTATTGTTTTATTGGCTATTATCTATTCCTTTTGGCCTCAGGGTGATTAAGAACTGTTAACTGTGTTCGACGCTAACTGATTTGGGGGCAATAGTGAATATTAAGTATATTTATTGGGTCGCATACTTGTATGCACGATCATAGTGCCTATTGCAGTTATCGGCAATGCGTAAGCGTGGGTCTTGCAGATTAGGTCTAAAAACTGAATTATGAGATTGCAATGATATAAGAGGCGACAGCTGGTTAGGTGCTCTGAGGCTAAATAAGTCTAGAGGTTTGAGGAAAGATGTGGTGGCTTTAGTTGATGGGGCGGGTTAATAACGTCATCTACCTTGATCCAGATTGTCGCTGGAGCAAGGTAGAGTCAGGCATTAAAAATCTAATCCGTAAATATCATCGTAACCAAGTTGGTCTTTAATACGACGACGTTCCAAGCGATCTTCGATTTTGCGACGCATTTCCAGGGTGTGCTGGCTGGCTTCTTTCCCAGTTAGCTTGGGAGTTGCCTCCTCGTCATCGATTTCGATGCTAACATCATTGATCAAATCACTATCTTGCGACTCTACATCAACAGACATTTGACTACTCCAGTATTGATAGAGAAGGGTTGGTTAGGTCCTCGGTGGCGAGGTTATTTCTGACCCGCGCTATGTACCATAGCTGATGAAAAAACAAAAGAAAAATCTTCTGTGGGTACTAAGATTTTTCTTTTTACCTGGGCGCAAATTTAGGGTACAAAGCGCGCCCAATCACCATGTCACTGTATTAAATTGAGGTATGTCTGTGAGCATAAAGCAGCCGCAAGTAATCGGTTGGCGCGAATGGGTAGCGCTGCCCGACTTAGCCATTCCCCATATTAAGGCTAAGGTGGATACGGGAGCGCGTACCAGCGCGTTGCACGCCTACTATGTCACCCCTTTTGAAAAAAATGGTACACCTTGGGTTCGGTTCGGTTTGCATCCAGTGCAACAGGACAGCTTGACTTGTATTGAATGTGAAGCGCCTATTAAGGATCGTCGGCAAGTCACTGATTCGGGAGGGCACAAGGAGGAGCGTGTGGTGATAGATACTCGCCTGCAAATCAACGGCGTGGAGTACACTATAGAGCTGACCTTGACTGACCGAGAAAATATGCGTTTTCGCATGTTGCTGGGGCGCAGCGCGCTTAAACAGGGCTTCTGGGTTGATAGCAGCAAATCGTTTTTGCTGGGCGGTAACAAGCAGCGAGCACCGCAAGCAGCACTCTAATCACATTAAGTTTCTCAGGAGGCGGTTGTTGCTTTTGCACCTAACTAGCCTCGACTTCTGTCCTAACTCATTCTGAGTACAACCAGGTTATTTATGAAAATTGCCATACTGTCGCGCAATCGCCGTCTTTATTCCACTCGTCGTCTCATGGAAGCATGCACTGCGCGTGGCCACGACGTACGCGTCGTCGACATTCTCAAGTGCTATATGGATATTACCTCTGCTAGCCCCGCTATATGGTATATGGGCGAACGGCTGGAAGGGTTTGATGCCGTCATACCGCGCATAGGTGCGTCTGTCACTCACTATGGTTTGGCGGTTATTCGTCAATTTGAAATGATGGGCGTTTACTGTCTCACCGAATCTATTGCGCTGGGGCGCTCACGGGATAAGTTACGTGCGCTGCAGCTGTTGTCGCGCAAGGGGATTGGATTGCCCAAAACAAGTTTTGCCTACAATGTTCACGATACGAAAGAGCTGATCAAATTGGTGGGGGGAACGCCGCTGGTGCTGAAACTCTGCGAGGGTACTCAGGGGCGCGGCATAGTGCTGGCAGAGACGCCAAAGGCAGCAGAGAGTGTTATTGAGGCCTTTCGTGAGTTGCGTGCAGAGTTCTTGGTGCAAGAATTCATCAAAGAAGCCAATGGCTGCGATATTCGCTGCTTTGTGATTGGCGATAAGGTAGTAGCCTCTATGGAACGCACCGCGCAAGAAGGTGAGTTTCGCTCTAATTTACACCGTGGTGGCAGTGCAAAAATTGCCAAGCTCACCCCGACGGAACGGCGCACTGCTATTAAAGCGGCCCAAACCATGGGGCTGCAGGTGGCGGGGGTAGATTTGTTGCGCTCGAGTCGTGGGCCTTTGGTGATGGAGGTGAATTCCTCACCGGGATTGGAGGGCATTGAGGCATCAACGCACAAAGATATAGCTACCGCTATAGTAGCTTTTGTCGAAGAAAATGCGCGCCCCAATGCCAATAAAGTCAGAGGTAAGGGGTGATTTCAGGGCGCCTAGGCGCCCAACTTCATAGCGGTATCTAGGTTTACAATAGTGCCTTTGACAGAATAGCGCCCCTTCACAAAATGGCTTTCAAGCTGCTCCACATTCATGGGTTTCGCGTAGAGAAACCCCTGAACCTGATCACAACCGTTGGCGCGTAACCAACCTGCTTGAACGGGGTTCTCTACTCCTTCCGCGACTACACGCATCTTCATATTGTGTGCTAAGCCAATAATTGATTTGGCGATGGCAGAATCGGTACTACCTTCGGTTATATCATTAACAAAACTGCGATCAATTTTGAGCTTTTGAATGGGGAAGCGCTGCAGATACGCCAGTGATGAATAGCCTGTGCCAAAGTCATCTATGGCGAGAAACAAACCCATTTGTCTCAGCTCTTTAAGTTGCTTGATGGCCTCACCGGCATGCTCCATCGCCGAGCTCTCGGTTATTTCCAGCTCTAAATATTTTGCGGGCAAGCCTGTCTCTGCCAGTATGGCTTTTACCTTGCCGGGGAAGTCTTTTTGACGGAACTGACGTGGCGATAAGTTCACCGCCACTGTGCCTATATTTAGGCCCGCCTTGAGCCAGCGCTGCTGTTGCAAACAGGCTTCGCGCAGAACCCACTCACCAATGGGCACTATGAGCCCTGTTTCCTCTGCGAGGGGGATGAAATGTATGGGGGAGATAAGACCACGTTTCGTGTGTTGCCAGCGCACAAGCGCTTCCACGCCCATTAGTTCGCCGCTGTGTAAATCAAATTGTGGCTGATAGTGAAGCGTGAGTTGCTCTTGCTCTATGGCGCGGCGCAGTTCGTTTTCTAACAGTAAATAGTTGACCGCCGTAGCGTTCATGCCCTTAGTATAAAATTGACAGTTATTTTTACCGAGCTCTTTGGCTTTATACATGGCTATATCGGCATGTTTTAATAGCTCATCGGCCTCTGTGCCATCTTCAGGGTAGAGGCTGACGCCAATGCTTACTGTGGTGGAGATTTCGTGGTCGCTAATATCCATCGGGCGCGCCAGTGTGGCCAGCAATTTATTGGCAACAAAAACAACATCGTTAATATCGTGTATGCCCTCCAGTACCACCACAAACTCATCACCGCCTAAGCGCGCCACTGTATCCATATCGCGCACGCCTTCATGCAGACGCTGGGCAATGGCTTGTAGCAATATGTCACCCGCGTCATGGCCGAGGCTGTCATTAATATTTTTAAAGCGATCGACATCAAGTAGTAAAAGCGCGATTTTACTACTGCTGCGTTTGGCGCGCGCCAAGCTGTGATTAATGCGATCGTAAAAGAGCGCGCGATTGGGAAGGGCGGTGAGCGGGTCATGAAACGCCATGTAGTTGAGCCTGGTCTGCTGTTCACGCAGGGCATTTTCTGCAATTTTGCGCTCGGAAATATCAGTGCCTATAGTGGCGACGCCAAATATATTGCCTTCTTTATTGCGCAGCGGGAATTTCACCAATAAATAGGTGTGCAGGCTGCCATCTTTATGAAGTAGCTCAAGTTCCCGTTCAAATGTTTGCTGTTCATTGCGCGCGGCCGCATCTAGGTCCCACATAGCGCGAGCTATGACTTCTGGGTAGATATCAAAAACATTTTTGCCGACCAGTCCGGTGTCATCGACATTGGCCATCAGCTTAAAATGCTCACTTGCCAGCATCACATTGCCATCGAGATCCTTCACGGAAATTAATGCGGGAGAGTAACTTAAAATGGCGTTTAGGTAGGTTTCACTCGCCCAGAGGGCTTGCTCTGCGAGACGAAAGCGCTCGCTCTGCTCTTCATAATGTCGGCTATCAATGATTTGGCGTACTAATAAGGAGCTGAAGGTCCAGAGTGTTTCTAGGGCTGCATCAGCTTGCTGTAATTTATCAAGCGGTACATTGGACTCAATATAAAACACGGCGAGGGTGCGCTTGTTCTCAATAATTGGGCGCAAGAGTGCCGACTGGGTTCCTTGTTGAAAAGCCTTATTGCCGAGCAGCGTTAATGCTGGTTTATCAAGGTCGCAGTTGCTGCCATATTTAAAGGTATCTGCGATATGTTGCTGGGGTAAAAAACTGAGGCGCGCAAGCGGCGTTGATACGCTGGTTGCAATTGTTTCATCGATAGAGCGGGTTGCTATTGTTTCTACAAACAACTGTTGGTTTCGCGCAATGATGAATACAACGCGACTGATTGCTTCTTGCGCAATCACAAGTTTTACGAGGCGCTCAGCAATTTGCTTGTTATTTAAATCAGTAAATAGCTGCTGAAATTTTTTGATGAGAGAGACAGTCGAATGATTTGACTGCGCGGTAATATCTTTTTGCATAGCAACTCAATTTGGGTGCGCGTCCTATTGGCAAGACAAGGACGCTTATCGCATGTGGCGAATAGAGTGATGCCGCATGGCCTAAGCGATAAATCGCTCCTTAGGCAGATGAGTCAAAGCAATGCTTGGCGCTCATGAATACTGCGGTTTGCTGCCTTGCATTTGTTTTCCTGAGCCCAGCAATCCTAAGGCTGACGTTATCCCAAATTTTTACTTATAAGCAGAACTATTTTTAGTGGATCTGCTACTGAACGCATCATAGCTAAAATATTTGCACCTGTCTTTACTAAAGCTGAATTGAAACTTTGGCGACTATTATGTGAGCTAATAGTTTGTGGGTATAAGCTTTGGGTTGGTGATAAATACTGAATTATTTTTAATCTACTTATCAATCAATTTTTAGTATTAATAACGAAGGGCGAAATAGTGAGTCAATAGTTTGCTCTTTGTTAGGTTGCTCGCTTTAGGCTGGGGCTGGTCTAGAATGATTTAGCATCTAGCTTCTCAAACGGCGTTTTAACAGCTGTTTGCCGATATTGTGTTACTGGTGTTGTTACTTATATATACAGTTGCTTGTTTGTGTAGTGGTGCGGCTGGGTTGCCAAATTGTCGTAGGTAGTCAATAAAGTGTTCGCAGTCATGAATTGTCACAGCGACATGAAAAATGTAATTGCAAGTTTTGCTGTTGATGCAAGGCTGTAAATAAAAGAAATGCAAAGAAAAGCAAAGTAAGGGCGCTGAACATGAAAGACCCTAAATCAATAAAAGCACGGGACCCGGTTTTGGTGCCAAAACCGGCGCTGAAACCTAAGCCCGCATCTGCATCTAGTGATGGCATAGCTTTTTCTGATGGCCCTATGTTGGAGTGGAAGCTGATTAATGATGGGCGCGGTATGCGGGTGGATATCATTGGCGATATGGATGCCACCTTGCGCAAACAGTGGAAAACGTTATTGGTGGAGACTGCAAGCAATGACATTAAGAAGATTGAATTTAATATGACCGATGCATCGTCAGTCAGTCTCGCAGGTTTGGGTATGTTGCTGCTTTTGCGCGAGCGCAAGGGATCGAGCAAAGACGCCATAAGCTTGCTAAATTGCACGCCTAAGGTAATGGAACTATTGAGTTGGTGTGGAATGGAAAAGTATTTTACGGTTGTGCCGGTACATAAACGTTAGTGGTATAAGGTTGCGCGAGGTTTACGTAAGTCTAATTTCGTAGCGGGTTTCCGGCACCATCGGCGAGACTTCAATCGCTCGCTAGGTGATGCCAGTAGAGTAACCTTTTACGTGGGTGAGGTGCCGCACATATTTCATTCGGAAGCACCTCACTGTGTGCAAATTAAGTCGCTTGTTTTAAGCATGAAATTAAACGTCGCATTTGCTCATCAGTGCCTATGGTGATTCGCAAAAATTGGTCGATGCGTGGCTTGTTAAAGTAACGCACCAAAATCTTGTGATCGCGTAGCTGCTGAGCAATTGCAGCGGCGTTATCACCCGCAGGGCGCGCAAAAACAAAATTAGCTTGCGATGGCAGTACCGTAAAGTTTAATTTTTCCAATTCGGTAACAGTCCATGCGCGTGTTGCCATAATTTTAGAGCGACAAGCTTGAAAGTAGGCCTCATCTTCAAATGCCACTACCGCGGCAGCCTCTGCAATACGATCCAGTGGATAGGAGTTGAACGAGTTTTTAACGCGATCGAGCCCATCAATTAAATCCCTATTGCCTATGGCAAAACCCACGCGCATTCCTGCCAGCGAGCGAGACTTAGACAGGGTTTGTACAACCAGCAAGTTGGGGTATTTATTCACTAAGCTAATCGCGGTTTCGGCTCCAAAGTCGACATAGGCTTCATCTACCACCACCAGTGACTCTGTGTTTTGTTGCAATAGCGCTTCAATCTCGGCTAGGGGCGATCCTATGGAAGTGGGGGCATTGGGGTTGGGGAAGATGATGCCGCCATTGGCGCGGGCGTAATCTTTAAAGTCAATGCGAAAGTCATCTCTTAACGGGATGCATTCATACTCAATCCCAAATAGCTTGCAGTAGACAGGGTAGAAGCTGTAGCTAATGTCGGGAAATAGCAGCGGCTTTTCCTGTTGAAAAAACGCCATAAACAGCAGGCCTAATACCTCGTCGGAACCATTGCCCACAAACACCTGATCAGCGTCTACAGCGTAGTAATCTGCCAAGGTGTTTTTAAGTTTTTTAGAGTTAGGGTCAGGGTAGAGGCGGAGCTTATCCACCGCATCATGGGAAATCGTATCAATAACTTTGGGGGAGGGCGGATAGGGGCTTTCATTGGTGTTGAGCTTGATTAACCCATCAATTTGCGGCTGCTCGCCGGGAACATAGGGCTCCAGCTCGCGGACTACCTGGCTCCAAAACTTCGACATAACGACTCCTCAAGGTCGGATAAAAATCAGGGCGCAGTATACGCTGCAAGGTGAATAGCTTCTATCTATTCACCTTTGCTATTGTTGATTGCGGTTTTTTAGTCAGTTTATTTTCGCGCAGCGTAATAAGTCAGTGGCAAATGCGCTTAGGGTGATAGTTGTACGAGTTTAGCCCGCGTTATAGTTTATTCATTCATCACATGAGGCTGTGTGGCGAAGTTTTTGCTTTAGATCTTTTGATTGAGGAGTGAAATATGGTTACTGCGCCTAAATTAATCTTACTCGACTTGGACGGTACGCTTTATGTCGGCCAAGAGCCAATTCCAGGTGCTGTATTTGCCGTTCAACAATTGCGAGAAAGTGGCATACCTTTGCGCTTTCTTACCAATACGACGACCAAATCCCAAGCGCAATTGGTCGCGCAGATGCATGGCTTGGGTTTTGAGCTAAAGAGTGAAGAGTTAATCAGCGCGCCTGGCGCCGCGCGCCTTGAATTACATCGATTACAGCGGCAATTGGGGCGAACCATAAGGATTTGGCCAGTGGTGGCGGAGGTGATAAAGGCGGATTTTAATGAGTTTGATCTAGATGAATCTGCTCCAGATTACATTGTATTGGGGGATATAGGGGCGGCGTGGAGTTTGGCGCTAATTAATCGCCTTTTCAATGCGATGTACCAAGGGGCAGAGTTAATCGCGCTGCACAAAAATCGTTTTTGGCAAACGGAAGCGGGTTTAAAGGCCGATATCGGCTTTTTTGTAGCTGGGTTGGAATACTTATGCAGCAAGAATGCGCGCATTATGGGCAAGCCCAACCCAGAGTTCTTCCAGTCAGTATTGACCTCTACTGGCGTGGCTGCAGCAGATACCCTCATGGTGGGCGATGATATAGACACGGATATTGGCGGCGCACAACAAATGGGGATGAAGGGCGCTCTGGTCAAAACAGGGAAGTATCGAGAGGCCTATTGCGCGGAATCACGGGTGAAACCAGATTTGGTGCTCGACTCTATTGCAGACTTAATGGCCAATATGAGTGCGTAGTGATAGAAAGCGAATTTAGTTAACGGCCCTGATAGGAATAGCGCCGTTGAGCGCGCGGCTTAGATGGGAGCCATAGTAGTGTTTTGTTCATCTTGCGGTAAAAAATCGACTATTCGTTCTAATTTGAAACGGGAAATAGAATGAATTCAGCGCTAGGCTTAAGCCGTCTAACTAAATGGCGAGAGAATGTCGAAGCAACAAAATAAAAATCTTATCAAAATACATGTATCCCAGTTAAAACTGGGTATGTTTGTTAGTGAACTAGATAAGAGCTGGCTGGAAACGCCTTTTGCTGTGCAAGGTATGCCCATGAACAGCCAAAGGGCAATAGATGCCATTGCAGAGCACGCTGTTTATGTATGGATTGATCCGCTCAAGCAGGCGGCAAATAGCTTGGGTTCCTTAAAAACCCTTACTGCAGTAACTACCTCTAGTACGGCCATTTCCCACAGCGCCAGCCTCGGCGCGCAAAGGTCACCGCCTAAGCGTAAACACCTGTACGTCAATAGCGTTACGGCAATTGAGGAGCAAAGCTATGCTCAGATACTTTATACGCAGGGTAAATCTGCCATCAAAAAAATACTTAGCGAAGTGGCTAGTGAAGGGCGAGTAGCGATTGCTGATGCGCGCGGTATTGTAAAGGGCTGCGTTAAAAGCGTCATTCGCAATCCATCTGCGTTAATGTGGATGTCGAAAATTCGTGAACAAGATGCCTACACCGCAGAGCATTGTTTGAATGTTTGCGTGTTAGCTATGGTGTTTGGGCGGCACTTGGGTTTGTCAGAAAAAGACATCGTGCGCTTAGGGCTCTGTGGTTTGTTGCATGATGTCGGTAAGATGAAAGTTCCGCTCGATCTTCTCAATAAAACCGGAAAGCTTTCCAGCGATGAATTTGAGCTTATTAAAGGGCATGCTCTGCGCGGCTTTGAGCTCTTGCAAGAATCGAATGAGTTTATTCCGCCTATTGTAGCTGAAGTGGCTAAAAGCCATCATGAACGCATGGATGGCAGGGGCTACCCTTACAAAACACCGGCAGCAGCGCTTGACGAAATGGTGCGTATGATCACCTTGGTGGATGCTTATGATGCTATGACGTCTGACCGTTGCTATTCCAAAGGTAAAAGCAATACCGAAGCCCTAAAGATTATTTATGATCAAAAAGGCGCGCAATTTGATGAGAATTTAGCACTGGAATTTATCAAGTGTATCGGTATTTATCCTGCGGGCAGCATAGTGCAACTGATCAATGGTTGTGTCGGCATAGTGGTAGAAGTCAATCAAAAGTTTCGTCACCTTCCTAAAGTTCTCATAGTGCGCGATGCTGAAGCCCGAGTGGAAAACCCCTATTACGTCAATTTATTGGACATAGAGTTTGGCTCCTTAAGTAATGATCATCTTGTGCGCTCGACACTTGGCAGTGGCGCCTTGGGAATATCGATTGCTGAATATACTAATACGGAGGTCAAGGTTTAACGTGGCACTGTATGAGTGCACCGCAATCGCACATTTATAGATTTTGTCGTTCCATGCAGGGCTCCTATCCTCGGGGCGCACTGTCGCCTCCTATTGAATAATCCTTTTTGCCAGATTAAAAACGCTTGTTTGCTCTCTGTAAGAGTGGATTTAAGGAATTGAGCCTGTTTATACTCGCAACCCCATTCTAATAAATACTATGCCTTAAACGGAAGTTGCTATGCGTATAGCCGTTGCCAGTCGAGTTGTGACCTTAATTGTTGTTTCCCTCACCGCTATAACTCTCACCTCAGCCTATGCGGTCAACGAGCAGTATGCGCGTCAGGCCGTTGTGTTGGAGGAGCGCCATCGAACGCTCAAAGCCATGGAGATGATGATTGAGGGGATTAATAAACTCACCAGCTTGGCACGGGCGCATGCAGCTACCGCGGAATCTTGGTATCGCCGCGACTTTGAAGATGAGGTGAATGTATTAAAAACCCGCGATAGAGCCATTAAAGAGATGGCTGAGTTAAATATCACGGACGAAGAGATGGCATTATTGGTCAGTGCTAAACAAAGTTCTGATGAATTAATGCAAATTGAATTCAAGGCGTTTGAAGCGGGCGCTCAGGGCCGACGCGATACTGCGATTGGGCTGGTGTTCGGTGCTGAATATCAAGCGGCAAAGGTGCGTATTTGGGATGCATTAGGAATAGCGGAAGCGCTTATTGAAAAGCGCTTACAAGCGGAGGCGTTCGAACATGCAAAAACGGCGCAATGGGCGCGCTGGGTATTTATCCTTTCCGTCACTCTCACGGCACTCACTAGTCTCATCGCCTTACTTTATTTTTATCAAAGTCGTTTTATCGCCCCGCTGATAAATCTCGCGCAAAAAATGCAAGCGCTCCTCGCAGGTGATGCCCTTGATCACAAAGTTTTCATCAACTTAAAATCTGAAATTGGCGATTTGTCGCGCTCTATAGAAGACTATCGTCACAAGCGTGAGGGCTTGGATGCCGAACGCCAAGAGGTGGAAGAGAATTTAAAAAAATCGCAAACGCGTTTAGAGCAAATATTAGAGGAGTGCCCAGCAGGCGTAACTATTTTGTCGCCTGATGGTGAGCCGGTGTTTGCCAATAGCCGCATGGCCGAAATATTAAAATTTAATCTTGACGAGTTTTTTAGCCGGAGGGCAGAGGAATTTTGGGTCAATGTAGAAGATCGTAAAGAGTATATCGGCCTTTACAAAAAACATAATCGAGTAGATGGATTCGAAACGCTGTTACGCTGTGACGACGACAGCCACATATGGGTGCGAATCAGCGCCCGACCCATAGAGCATGAAGGGCGGCCCTATCTTCTCACCTGGGTTTTTGACATAGATCAAACGAAAAATACCGAGGTAGAACTTAGGGAGCAGACGGCCTTCCTGCAGGTGCTGATAGACACCATTCAATTCCCAATTTTTTATCAGGGCGCCGATACGCGTTTTATTGGTTGTAATAAAGCCTACGAAAAAGTGTTTGAGCAAGATCGCCATGATTTAGTGGGTAAAAGTGTGTTGGATTTGGACTATCTGTCGGTTGAAGATCGCTTCTTCTATCAAAAAGAAGACGAGCAACTCATTAAAAACTCTGGCAGCGTTCATCGTACCGTCACTATTCCGTTTGCAGAAGGTGAAAGCCACGAGGCGCTTTACAGTGCCTCAGGGTTTCGTAAAACTGATGGTCGGCCCGGCGGTTTGGTTGGCACCTTTGTTGATATTGAGGAGCAAAAAGCAGCAGAGCGCACCATGCAGGCAGCGAAAGAGTTGGCAGAAGAAGTGTCGCAAATGAAATCAAACTTTCTGGCGAATATGAGCCACGAAATTCGAACGCCAATGAATGCGATTATGGGGATGTGCTATTTAATTCTTAAGACGCCGTTGTCTGGTAAACAGCAAGAGTATCTTGAGAAAATTCAGTTGAGCAGCGAGCACCTGCTACATGTAATCAATGACATTCTTGACTACTCAAAAATTGAAGCCGGAAAATGTACCATTGAAAAGGTACCGTTCAATATAGCTTCGCTCATGACGAGCCTGTCAAATATGATGCAGCACAAGGCGCACGATAAAGGCTTAGCGTTTACGATTCTGCTGAGTAAAGATCTACCTGAATGGGTCATTGGTGATTCATTTCGTATCGGGCAAATTCTTATCAATCTCGTCAATAATGCGATTAAGTTTACCGATCAGGGCGCTGTTGTGATTGAAATAAGTGCGGTGTTACCTAACTCAGTATCGAATAGCCTAAGGTTTTCAATTAAGGATACTGGGATTGGTATTACGCAAGAGCAAAAGCTTCACCTCTTTCAATCCTTTCAGCAAGCAGATGCCTCCACCACGCGGCGTTATGGTGGCACAGGTTTAGGATTGGCCATTTCCAAAAACTTGGTTGAACTCATGGGCGGGGAAATTGGCGTTGAATCCCATTTGGGGCAGGGCTCTGTGTTTTGGTTTAGGTTGCCGCTCGAGCCTATTGAACATGATGCCCGCTTATTGGAACAACAAGCGCAAGTTGCTTCATTGAATGAAGCAACCAATAAAGACAATATCGAAAAAACATTGCTGCTTATGGCAGGCGCGCGCATTTTGTTGGCGGAAGATAATCGGCTGAATCAAATCGTCGCAGCGGATATTTTGCACGATGCCGGATTTATTGTGGATATAGCTGATAACGGTGAGGTTGCCGTTGCCCTTGCCAAGGCGCGCAAATACGATTTGGTGTTTATGGATGTACAAATGCCGGTGCTGGATGGCCTGTCGGCAGCGCGGGTTTTGCGTCAAATACCATCCCTTGCCAATTTGCCTATTATTGCGATGACCGCCAATGCCTCGCATCAAGATCGTGAAAAATGTCTCGCAGCCGGCATGCATGATCACCTTGCTAAGCCCATTGAAGTCGACCAACTTTGGCGCGTGCTCACTAAATGGATATCGCCAAAAGTCGGCTCTTAATATGAGTCAGATTGTTCTGTGGTCGGGGTGCGCGTGTAGAGGCCTTCCAGCGCTTTTGGGTAGCTATTGTCAAATTCCTCTAGATTTACATTCGCACGCTTTTGGCTGAGTTGCTCATAAAGTGCTTTGGCTTTTTTAGTGATGTCTGCTCGTACGGCTTCATCTAATTGAAATTGCTGGTAATAGTTATTCTTATTGAAATTAATTACTCGGTCGCCACGCATAGCCCCCACTTCTAACCAGGCCAAGGCCTCGTGCTGCTGTTCTTCTGCTTGCGCGTGGTTGCCTGCGGATTGGTTCATTTTACTTTGCATGAGTTTAATGCTGGCGAGCTCGCTCAGGCTGAGTGTATAGCCATGAACGCTCGCATTAATTAAATAATCTTCTGCAGTGGCGAAATCGGCATCGCGCATTTTTGCTTGGGCATAGAGCAGCATCGCTTGGCTATCACCTTGGTTCGCCATGGTTGCTAAGGTTTCATTCGAGTAATACTCATAAGCGTTTGAAAAATAATTCCCGTCTTGATCCACCTGCGGGTACCCGTGAGCCTTTTGCCATTCGCTAAATAGCTGGAAATTCTCATCAGAAAGATCAAATGGGCTAGTACTGAGGGTTGGCGCTATGGCTGCAGGGCTTGATGTCACGCCGCTGGTCTTTTTTATGCCGTGTGCTTGGTTTTTGGTGAGGCGCGCGCGCAAAGAGTGAGTTTCTAGTTCTGTGTCTATATTCACGGCCATAGCAGAACGTGGCGCTGTTGAGGGAGCGTAGTGAAAATAAAATGCGCCTAACAGCATTGCTATGAATACAAAAATATATGTACGGTTTTTTAATGCCATCTGCCTGTCTCTTGTGAAATTATTATTTTAAGCCAAATTGTGCCGTTGATTGCGGATACTCTACGTATCTTAGAGGGGTATCTCAGCCTAGAGTTTACTGGGTTAACGTTCAGGGTTGCATATCTTTCCATACTTAATGCTGATTTAAGTTAGCGGCATTAAGCTGGTGTTCTCTCTTGATAACAACCAAACTCGGTTAGACAAGATTGCATGACGGAAGGGTGACTGGCAATGAAGAAACCGAGCGGTGGCGCTTCCATTTCCAGTCAAGAGCTTGTTATTGATTGGTTTAACTGGGTGCTTAGGCTCACCCTAGTGGGCATTGGGTTATTGGTGCTTTTTTGGAGGTTGGACCTCGACCAGCGCCTTGCATTGTATTTGTCGCAACAGCCTGGCGGCTTTCCCTATGCGGCTTCATCAAATTATGAATATATCTTTCATAAAATTCCTAAGGTTATTTCTGGTTCTGTCTTTATTGGTATGTTGTTGTTGGCCATTTTTTTGTTGCCTTGGTGTAACTGGTTTGAAAGAATTTCCCCCACATTTTCGTGTCAACGCCTTCAGTTACCGATAATTGCTAAGCCGCGTGTATGGCTGCGCCGGTTTCCCGCTGGGACTGCCGCAAGTTTATGGGTGACCATTCTCGCTATGGTGTTTGTAGCGGAGATGATTGGCCATCTTAAGCGCGCCTCCAGTGTCGACTGCCCGATTCAAATACAGGTATTTGGTGGCCATAAAGTGGTCGCGCTAAGCGATATTCATGAACCTTTCCCTCATTTTGGCGAGGGCGGACATTGTTGGCCTGGGGGGCATTCGATCACTGGCTTTTTGTTTGTCGCATGCTTCTTTGGTTTTAAGCGCATGGGGATGAACAAAGCTGCACGCATCAGTTTGGTTGTTGCGCTCGTCTACGGTAATTTTTTAGGGTTAACTCAAGTGTTGCGCGGGCAGCACTATCTCTCACACCAGTTGTGGTCAGCTTATTTGGTGTGGGTGTTAAGTTTGATTTTTTTTATATTTTTCGGGTTTCTGCAAAGATTTTTTTCAAAGACGCGTAGCGAGTAAAAATATGTATTTAACATCTGGCGCATTAGGTACTCTATGGTTTTGTAAGTTGGGTTGAGAATGAAGATCAAGTGAAATAAAAAACCGATAGAACCTTAGATTAGGGGTTTTATAGTGGTGGTGTCGGAAAGAATGATGTTAGCTTTTATAACCCCCCCCCCAGCCAACGATCTGCCTAGACTACTAACCGTAGCGCAACCAAATTTTTAAGTTATAAATAATTGTTTGAGAAAGAATATACCATCTTGACTTTTTGTTAACCCCCCGTTGCTAGCGGCTCGGGGGGGGCAACTGAAGCTTGTCTTCAATATTATCCTGCATAATTCCAACTGCAATTAATAACCCTGCAAATAAATTTCACTCATACGTGCCGCATTAAATTTTTTCACACGCAGGTAGCGAGTCGTGACCATGACTGGGTAGTGCTTTAGCACTAAATAAGTATTCAGTTGGTCTGCCACTATAACCTGTTGTGAATGACTTGGGTCTGCGTCAGAAAACTCAACCAAGCCAACCCCGTTAGCATCGAAAAAGCTAATCTCTGTCAGTGTATATTCACGCCCTAAATCGAGAATCGCTTCAGCTGGGTAAATAGCCGTAGCCCATCCGGGTAGCCAATAGTTAGTGGGTGCAGAGTTTGTTTGTTCATCCATTAAGGCTTCGGGATTGCCGAGTGCGCCGGGCATTATCATAGAGGGGTATAAGGCGATAGGGGCGGGTGTGTTTGTTGCTGCGCTGGCAGCCGACGACGATGACTCGCTCGTGGCGATGGAGCTTGCGTTAGCTGTACTAGAACTGCTTAAACTTAATGACGATGACGATGACGATGACGATGACGATGACGATGACGATGACGATGACGATGACGATGACGATGACGATGACGATGACGATGACGAGCTAGAAAGATCGCCGTAGTGAATAGGGAATAGGGCTTTTCCTTGGTCTGAATTTTTTTGGCTTAGCATCCAGTTGTAAATGCTTTTTTCGGTGGTGGGCAGCGCGCTGTGGGTCGTGTTATACACACTGCGCCAGCCACTGTGGCCATCATTGGGCATGAAGGTCGCGCGTAAATTATGCGGGCGCAATGCGGAAAACAAGGTGCAACTTTTTCCGTTATAAATACAGCTGTAACTAGGGTGTTGGTATTCAATGGTAGCTTCTGGGCAGCTAGCGGAACCATTAATAATACTTTTTGTATTGCTCGACGCCATATTGCCAGATGCGCCGCCCGCGAAACCCCAGAAAGGAATGTTGTGATCGCGTACAAAACAGGGATCAATCGCGCCCGCCGCTTCTATAGGCACTGCGGCAGCAAAGTGGTCTGGGTTTGCCATTAGGTATTTCATAAGGCTGCCGCCGCCCATACTCAACCCCGTAAGGTAAACACGGTCTGCATCTATTTCTATACCTTTGGTTGCCAATTGCTCGGCTGCATCAGAAATTATTCGTCGAATAACATCAACACTAAACCCACCCTGCGCCATGGACTGCGGAATAATCACCAGCATATTTTCCTGGGGTGAAAATTGCCCTGTCACTATGGCGGCACCAGGCCCACCTGCGGCTGCCTCCACTTTATTAAGCGTACTGGCAACGCCCGCGTAATAGTTGTCGTCGCGGGTGTAGCACATATTGATGATCGATGGCCCCTGTTCACCCTGGCCATGTAAAAACACCACCAGAGGAAATTTCCCCGCTTTTATTTGCGTGCTACTGGTGGCAGGCGCATACACATAATAGGGCACACGGGAGCGCAAATTGCTGGCGACTCCGGGCGTACACTCTGGCCCCTCGTGAGATAGATATTGCAAGCGGATGATATTGGCATTGGCCATGTAAGTGGGCGCTTCAGGAAAACGCTGATCTATAAGCGCGAGTGCAGAGAGCGAAAACAAGCAGAGCATGAGTGCGAGTATTGATTTCATAGCATTTTCCTACTTAGGGCAAGAAGGTGATGGTGCAAATAACAACAGCCACAGACTCACTTGGTATATACAAGGAAGTTGGCGTTAAGGGATGGTGGACACTAAGTGACCTTAGCTGAAGGATAAAGGCGGGATAAATGTTTTGCTAAAAATGAGACAAAATCCCTTTGTCATACCGTTGGGTTAAATTAATAGCGGCTAAGGTGGGCAGTTTATAGATGAAAGTTATGTTTGGAGCCCAAGGTGTATTTCGATTTAATTTAAGGTTTTTGGCGCTCTTTTTCATAATCTTTGTAGGGCAGGCTATTCGCTTTTCGGCAGACCTCTTGGGCACTTAAGGTGGGCTCTTTATTGCAGTCCTGTAGGTTGTTGTATTGGATGTTGTCGTAAACATTGTTGGCGGTACAGCCCGAGAGCGCAATCAGGCTGAGTGAAAGTAAGTATTTCATGGTAAATAACTCCGTGTAGTTAGGCGAAATAATTATCAGCCTGTAAGACTAATAAAATGCTGTAAAGTTCGCAGCCAATAACGGATTGCTGTTAGTCGATGGTTTGCATTAACTCAATCAATCGCGCAATACGTTTATTGGATAGCTGGCGATAGTCCGGGTAGGGCGCAACAATTAAGCGGTGTTCTTGGTTGATGGCAAAGTAGGCGTCCAACCAAGTCAGTGGCGGCAGCCTTAAGTGCGCGGCGTAGGTTTTGCCTGCGATGATATGAATTCTGTCATCCTGATGAAATTGCGGTGCATTGAATAGCAGCGCGGCCTGCGAGTCCTGCTGAAATAATTCTTTATCGCGCAGCGCCTGCCAACTGGGCGGCAACTCACTTCGTTGTTGTAGGCCATACCAATCAAACAATAATTTGGCGTACACACTAAACACCTTGCGCCAGTGGTTGCTGGTGTTAGCCACAATATGCCCCAGCTCCCCCATCGCCAAAGCGCGCAGTTCGCCCATAAGCGGGTAATCATCCAGCGGCGGGCGATTGGCGATATAAAAATTGACGCGGCTGTCGCTAGCTCCAAATCCGATTTTGTTTGTCATTGTAGGCGTAGGTTGGGTTGAGGAACGAACCCCAACATGACCATGCTGGGGGTAAGATAAAAAGCCGATGGATATTTTTGTTTTGGATTTTATAGGTGATTGGTGGTGTCGGCGAGCGTGGTGTTGGGGTTCGTAAACTCACCCCAACCTACGGGTCATCTTCAATTATGGCTTCTTGTATTTTTTAAGGGTCAGTTTTTCAATTTCACCATCTTGAATAATTAATATTTCATTGTTGTGTGGATCTGTTAAGAATGTTTTCCCATGTAAATAGCCTATATATTTAAATGTTTTGGTCCCTAATTCTAAATACCAATACTCGCTATTAGTTATTATTTTGTACGCGTTGCTTTTTCCTGTTGCAAATGAGTAAAACGGGGTACAACAAAATATAAATAAGACGACCGAGCGTATGTGAGGTGGGAACATATTTGATGCTAAGTTGCTTTTTATCATCGCTACAGCAGGGATGGTTGATAATAAAATCGCACAGGTTGTCCATCTGGATCCTATATTTTCAGTTACGACAAAGCCTATTACGCCAGGAATGAAAAAGCCCACAAAAATAAGCCAATCCATAGGTGACATCTTTTTTTTATTCTGTTCCGGTGTTGCTTCATTCGGTTGTTTATTCTGAGATGCAAATGTACCGATAGCAGCGCCAATAAGTACAAAGGTAAGGCCTGAAGCTAATGGTATAAATGATGCAATTATTGCTTCATTTATAGAAGCGTATTCAAAAGCATTAATATCAAATGTACTCCAGTAGCCCCAGATATACATAGTCCCTGTTACTAGAAAGTATGGGATGATGAGCCAGAAATACTTTCTTTCTATTTGTTCCATAATTATTCCTTAGTTGGTAATCCGTATGGAGCTTAGCGCGATACGGAGTTTTGATTTGATATCCCCCAGCAATCCGCTCACTCCTTGCGGGCTACTCAGCAACCCCCGGCTCATACGCCAACACCGGGCTCATCCAGCGCTCTATCTCCTGCACACTAACCCCCTTGCGTTCCGCCAAACTTTCTACCTGATCTTTCTCAATTTTTCCTGTGGGGAAATAAGAGGATTCTGGGTGCGCGAAGTACCAGCCGGATACCGCTGCTGTGGGCAGCATGGCGAAATGCTCGGTTAGGGTTATGCCGGTATTGTCGGTGGCTTTTAGCAAGTTAAACAACTGGGTTTTTTCGGTGTGATCTGGGCAGGCCGGGTAACCGGGCGCAGGGCGTATGCCTTTGTATTTTTCTGAGATCAAATCTTCATTGGTGAGATTTTCTTCGCGGTCGTAGGCCCAAAATTCTTTGCGTACGCGCTGATGTAGATGCTCGGCAAAGGCTTCGGCTAAACGGTCGGCGAGGGCTTTTACCATGATGCTGTTGTAGTCGTCGCCGTCGTTTTGGTATTGCTTGGCGAGTTCTTCTGCGCCTATGCCCGCAGTAACCGCAAAGCCGCCAATGTAGTCTTGCTTGCCAGTTTCTTTTGGCGCGACAAAATCGGCGAGCGAGTAGTGGGGTTTGGTTTCCATGCCCTGTTTTAAGTGTTGCTGGCGAATGTGGTGCAGCTTAGATATTTGTGCGCCGTCTTTGTCGTACACCGCTATGTCATCGTGATCGACTGTGTTAGCGGGCCAAAAGCCGATAACACCGTTGGCGCTAATTAATTTTTCATCGATGAGTTTACGCAGCATCTTTTGTGCATCGGTAAAGAGGTCACGCGCCGCTGCGCCTACGATTTCATCTTCCAAAATGCGCGGGTATTTTCCGGCGAGGTCCCAGCTTATAAAGAAGGGCGTCCAGTCGATATATTCAACCAGTGTATTTAAATCGTAGTTTTCCAATACTTTGATGCCGGTAAAAGCGGGCGTGGGCGGCGTGTACTTGTCCCAGTCTAGCTTCAAACCCTTTGCTATGGCTTCGGGGTAGGTACGCACTGTGCCGCGCGGTTTGCGGTTGGCGTTGCGCTCGCGCACTTCTACATATTCTTGCTGTAATTTTTCTACAAAGGGTGGGCGCAGCTCGTCCGAAAGTAAGGTGCTGGCAACACCTACCGCGCGTGAGGCGTCTGCCACATAAACGACTTGGTTGAGTTTGAATGCAGGGTCAATTTTTACCGCCGTGTGCGCTTTAGAGGTGGTGGCACCGCCAATCATTAACGGCTTATTGATGCCACGGCGTTCCATTTCGCGGGCGACAAACACCATTTCATCAAGCGAGGGGGTGATTAAACCCGACAGGCCGATGATGTCGCAGTTTTGGTCGATAGCTGTTTGTAAAATTTTATCGCAGGGCACCATTACTCCAAGGTCGACTACCTCGAAGTTGTTGCACTGTAAAACCACGCCCACAATATTTTTGCCAATGTCGTGCACATCGCCTTTTACAGTGGCCATTAAAATTTTGCCATTGGGTTTGGAGGCTTCGGTTTTTTCCAGCTCTATGTAGGGCTGTAAATAGGCGACCGACTGTTTCATAACGCGCGCGGATTTCACCACCTGCGGCAAAAACATTTTACCGGCGCCGAATAAATCGCCGACCACGTTCATGCCGTCCATGAGTGGGCCTTCAATGACATCCAGCGGGCGCGGGTAGTGTTGGCGCGCCTCTTCGGTGTCTTCAATAATGTGCGTTGAAATACCTTTTACCAGCGAGTGCTCAATACGTTTGGCTATAGGTAGCGAACGCCATTCGGCATCTTCTTTTACTTCACCCGTAGAGCCGTCGCCGCGATATTTTTCGGCGATGTCGAGCATGGCTTCGGTGCCATTACTAGTGCGATTGAGGATGACATCCTCAACGCGATCTTTTAATTCTTTGGGTAGGTCATCGTACACCGCCAACTGACTGGCGTTCACAATACCCATGTTCATACCGGCTTTAATGGCGTGGTACAAAAACACCGAGTGAATCGCTTCGCGCACCGGGTTGTTGCCGCGAAAAGAGAAGGACACATTAGACACGCCGCCGCTAATGCCAGCATGAGGTAGGTTTTTGCGAATCCAGCGGGTGGCTTCAATAAAGTCCACTGCGTAGTTGTTGTGCTCTTCTATGCCGGTAGCTACCGCAAAAATATTGGGGTCGAAAATAATATCTTCCGGCGGGAAGTTTATTTTGTCCACCAAGGTGCGATAAGAGCGTTCGCAAATTTCTTTTTTGCGTGCCATGGTGTCGGCTTGGCCGTCTTCATCGAAGGCCATTACCACTACCGCTGCGCCGTAGCGCATACAGAGTTTAGCTTTGTACAGAAATTCTTCTTCACCTTCTTTTAAACTGATGGAGTTAACAATCGGCTTGCCTTGAATACATTTTAAACCGGCTTCTATCACTTCCCATTTTGATGAGTCCACCATGATGGGTACGCGCGCAATGTCCGGCTCGCAGGCAATCAAGTTTAAAAATTTCACTATGGCTTTTTCGGCATCGAGCATGCCTTCGTCCATATTGATGTCGATAATCTGTGCGCCGTTTTCAACTTGTTCTAAGGCCACTTCGAGCGCGGTGGTGTAGTCCTCTTCCACGATTAGCTTTTTAAAACGCGCGGAGCCGGTCACGTTGCAGCGCTCGCCCACGTTTACAAAGAGCGAGTCTTTGGTGATGTTGAAGGGTTCTAAGCCTGACAGGCGACAGGCAATTTCTAACTCAGGAATTTTGCGCGGTGGGTATTTTGCCACTGCATCGGCGATGGCTTTAATGTGCGCGGGCGTGGTGCCGCAGCAGCCGCCGATAACATTTAAAAATCCGCTAGCGGCGAACTCTTCAACAATTTCTACCATTTCCTGCGCGGTTTGGTCGTATTCACCAAACTCGTTGGGCAGGCCAGCGTTGGGGTGTGCGGATACATAACAGTTAGCGACGCGCGACAACTCTTGCACATATTGGCGCAGTTCTTTGGCACCCAGGGCGCAGTTCAAGCCCATGGTGAGCGGCTTGGCGTGGGCGAGAGAGTTATAAAAAGCTTCGGTGGTTTGGCCGGACAGGGTGCGCCCAGACGCATCGGTAATGGTACCGGATATCATAATCGGTAATTCAAACCCGACTTCATCAAAATATTTTTTTACCGCAAATACCGCAGCCTTGGCGTTGAGCGTATCGAAAATGGTTTCGATCAAAATCAAGTCGGCGCCGCCGCTGACTAGGCCATCCATTGATTCGAGATAGTTTTCCACCAATTGATCAAAGGTGACATTGCGTTTGCTGGGGTCGTTGACGTCGGGCGAAATGGAGCAGGTGCGGCTGGTTGGCCCGAGCACGCCCGCTACAAAGCGCGGTTTGGCCGGATTTTTTGCGGTGAACTCGTCGCACAGCTCGCGCGCGAGTTTGGCGGAGGCGTAGTTGAGCTCGCGGCTCAGGTCTTCCATGTCGTAGTCAGCCATGGAGATGCGCGTGGAGTTAAAGGTGTTGGTTTCGAGAATGTCGGCGCCAGCATCAAGATAGGCACCTTGAATTTCGCGCAACATTTGTGGCTGAGTAATGGCGAGCAAATCATTATTGCCGGCGATATCCATGTGGTAATCGGCAAAGCGCGCACCGCGATAGTCGGCCTCCTGCAGCTTGTAACTTTGAATCATGGTGCCCATGCCGCCATCCAAGATAAGGATGCGCTGGGCAATGGCGTCTTTTAGGGCTTGCAGGCGGGCTTGGCGGGCGGGAGTCAGTGTCGCTTTGGTCATAGGGATAGAGCCTGTATGTTCGGTGGTCATTGCCTTAAGGGCAATATCAAAAAATATTGATATAGATGTTTGGCGTGAATTCTAGCAGAAACTGGCGTTGCTGTGGTCGCTCGCGAAATACCAAATTGTGCTGAAAGCTCGACTTCAGCTAGGTTGATGCGCCTGCTGCAGGGCATTTTTTGCGGGGCAGCTAAGATTTATCCGTGCCAATTGTCATTTCTGAGTTTTTATCCCAAAGGCTTTGCAGTAGAATACCCGAGTAATTTGATCGGGTATATTTCCCATCCAGCCGCAAAGCATAGTGCAGCTGCCTCAAGCACCGAGCTGCAGCCATGTTGCGCCGCCCTAATCTGAAGGTCCGCCAAGATTATTATGGTTAATGTTGATATCACTGAGTCTGCTCAAGCGTATTTAAAAGAACTTCTCGACAAGCAAAAGGACAATTCCGGTATAGGAATCCGTATGTTTGTTGCCAACCCAGGCACGCCGAGCGCGGAAACCTGCATTGCCTACTGTCGCCCCGGTGAAGAAAAAGAAGGCGATGTCATTGTGCCGCTCAATGGCTTTAGTGCGCATTTTGAGGAGCGCAGCCTGCCGTTTTTAGAGGATGCCAAAGTAGACTATTCTGCTGACCGCATGGGTGGTCAGCTGACGATTCGCGCTCCCAATTCTAAAATGCCGCGCGTGACTGATGACAGTCCCTTGGAAGACCGTATTAATTATGTGTTGTTTAATGATGTAAACCCCAGTCTTGCTTCCCATGGCGGCAATGTTAGCTTGGTGGAAATTACCGAGGATATGATCGCGGTACTTAAGTTTGGCGGTGGCTGTCAGGGCTGCGGCTCGGTGGCGATCACGCTTAAGCAGGGTATTGAGGTGCAGCTGATGGATAAGTTGCCGGAGCTGAAAGGTATTCGCGATGTGACCGATCACACTGATCGCTCTAATGCCTATATGTAATTTGCTTGTGCGGCCTGTTTAAGGGTTGCGGCGCTAATGAGTTGTATGACACCGCCCTGTGCGGTGTTTTTTTTGCCTGAATCTTAGTGTTTGTGTGGTGAGTAATCGCCATGATCAGGTTAATTGGCTTCTGCTAATTCTTGATATTGACCTGAGGCTTTTAGGGTCTTTATGCCTTTGTCCAGTTGTTCGGCCATGTCTGTGGCATAAGGGTATAGGGGCGAGAAGGCGACGTAGACGCCGCCTGCATGAAGTAAAAAGCGCGCATCAATACTGCTGCTGGGCAATTGCATGTTATTAAGTGTGTATTCCGCTTCGCGTGCGAACATGATTCCTGCGTCTATTCTGCCTTGGCGCAACATGCCGATGATCTGGTTTTGGCGGGAAAGATTCACCTCAGTAAAGTGCTGGCGATACTTTTCATACTCATCGCCGTATTCATAGTCACGGATTATGCCTACTCTCAAGCCCTTGGGCACATCGGCTAGTGAGCTGAACTCCTTGAATTTATTGGGCAGTACATACCAGTAAGCGCTTACGGTAAGCAGTGGCACTTTACCAAAAATCAACTTGCTGCGGTTATTCATTTGCTGGGTGATGTTATAGCCGCCGTCTAACTTTCCGACAGATAGATCATGCAAAACTCGGGAGTAGGGTAGAACGCGTAATTGCGGGGTAATGCCGCGGGTGGCCAGTGCTGCGCGGATGATATTGGTTGTTATGCCTTCACCATGGGCATTGGTATAGGGCGGCCAGCTGTCTTCTGCGCCAAGCGTTATGCGTGAGGGCAGCGGGATGTTAAGGCTGTTGTTGTCTTTGCTGGTAGGTGGAGTGCTTGCAGCAGAGTGCAGAGTAGCAGGCTCGGCGGCCTCTACTGTCGTTTCTATAGCTCCGATAGCATCGATGGAGCAGCAAATCAGTAGCCAGTTTAAAAGCTTGATTGATCGCATGGGCCAAGGGTCCTTTGGCTGTGGCGTGTATGTAGCCGGTTGCTTAGAATTCCAGCCTAGTGCCTAAGAGGGGTTGAGGCAATAGTTAATCGCCTTGAGGTTGCTTTTGCGTGCGTGGGTCGGTTTTTGGGATTCGCCTATTAAGTAGATGATTGTTGTGCTGTAGTGCCTTGCCTCTTTGGCGGTGAGTTTTTCATTACTGGTAGTTACAGTCCGTCTCGCATATACTCCACGCCCCGCGATTTTTACATCGCTGTTTCGCTGAACGCTCTGCGAGAGTGCTCCTAATATTGTTATCAAGTGGCCTTTGGTAGGGGTCACCACTGGAAAAGGATACATACATGCCTGTTATTACCCTTCCCGATGGCTCTAAGCGCCAGTTCGATCAAGCTGTATCCGTGTACCAAGTCGCTGCTGATATTGGCGCTGGTTTGGCGAAAGCCACCATTGCCGGCCGTGTAAATGGCGAGCGCGTTGATGCGCATGATCTGATTACTGGCGACGCTGAGTTAGTTATCTTTACGGCCAAAGATGAAGATGGCTTAGAAATTATTCGCCACTCCTGTGCTCACCTTTTGGGGCATGCGATTAAGCAAATGTGGCCAGATGCCAAAATGGCGATTGGTCCTACCATTGAAAACGGCTTCTATTACGATATAGATTTGGAGCATGCGCTCACCGATGAAGATGTAGCGGCGCTTGAAGCGCGCATGTTGACCTTGGCTAAGACCGAATACGATGTCGTTAAAAAGAAATCTACCTGGCAAGAAGCGCACGATGCGTTTAGTGCGCGTGGGGAAAACTACAAGTTAGAGATTTTAGAGCGCGATATTCCGCGCGATGCGACCCCAGGTCTGTATCACCACGAAGAATATGTCGACATGTGCCGCGGCCCCCACGTGCCCAACATGCGTTTTTGTTTGAATTTTAAATTGATGCGCGTTTCCGGTGCCTATTGGCGTGGCGATTCCGATAACAAAATGTTGCAGCGCATCTACGGCACCGCCTTTGCTGATAAAAAGCAATTGGCTGCTCATTTGAATATGCTGGAAGAAGCGGTAAAACGTGATCACCGCAAGCTGGGTAAAAAGTACAACTATTTCCATTTGCAAGACGAAGCGCCAGGCATGGTGTTTTGGCATCCGCGCGGTTGGAGTATCTATTCCACGCTCGAAACCTATATGCGCAATGTGCAGCGCAATAACGACTATCAAGAAGTGAAAACCCCGCAGGTGGTAGATCGCAGCCTGTGGGAGCGTTCGGGTCACTGGGATAAGTTCCGCGCTGGTATGTTCACTGTCTCGTCTGAAGATCGTGATTTCGCCGTTAAGCCCATGAACTGCCCGTGCCACATTCAAGTATTTAATCAGGGTTTGAAAAGCTACCGTGAGCTACCGCTGCGCTTGGCTGAGTTTGGCGCCTGTCACCGCAATGAGCCTTCGGGCACACTGCAGGGCTTGATGCGCGTGCGCGCGTTCGTACAAGACGATGGTCACATCTTCTGCACCGAAGCTCAGGTTCAGGATGAGGTGTCGACCTTTACGGATTTGCTCTATCAGGTTTACGCTGATTTTGGCTTTAGCGACATTATCGTCCGTATTTCTACTCGTCCAGAACAGCGTGTGGGTAGCGATGAAGTCTGGGACAAAGCCGAAAAAGCACTGATGGATGCCTTGGCGGCCAAAGGCTTGCCCTATGAGTTGTTGCCCGGTGAGGGCGCGTTCTACGGCCCGAAGATCGAATTCTCGCTGCGTGATTGCATTGGTCGTGTATGGCAATGCGGTACGATTCAGGTAGATTTCTCTATGCCGGGACGTTTGGATGCACAATATGTTGCTGAAGATGGCTCGCGCCAAGTTCCAGTGATGTTACATCGTGCGATTCTGGGTTCATTTGAGCGTTTTATCGGCATTTTGATCGAGCATTACGAAGGCGCTTTTCCCGCTTGGTTGGCACCGGAACAGGTTGCGGTTCTCAATATCACCGACAATCAGGCCGATTTTGTGAAAAAAGTGGAAAAAACCTTGCGTGATAAGGGCTTTAGAGTGATTTCGGACTTGAGAAACGAGAAGATCGGCTTTAAAATCCGCGAGCACACAATTCAGCGAGTTCCCTACTTGCTTGTCATTGGCGACAAAGAGGTCGAAAACGACTCTGTAGCAGTTCGCACAAGAGACGGAAATGACTTGGGTGTAATGAATCTGGAAGCCTTCATCGAGCACTTGACCGCCGATATCGCGCGTCGAGGCAGAATTGCTGCTGCTTAAAAGCCGCTTTTTTGTTTGAAAGATGAATTGCTGGGCAGATTTGTTCCTATAAATTAATTGGAGATACAACTATCAAACGAGATAACGCCACCGCCAGAGGCAATTCTAAAAAAGCGCGGATCAACGATCAAATCGAAGCCAAAGAAGTTCGCTTAATTGACGCCGAGGGCGAACAAGTAGGTATTGTTTCCCTGAGCGACGCATTAGCGAAAGCGCAAGCAGCTACTTTGGACCTCGTGGAAATCGTTGCAGATAGCGATCCTATAGTCTGTAAGATTATGGATTACGGCAAGCATCTGTTTGAAATCAAGAAGACTAAAGCTGCTGCGAAGAAGAAGCAAAAGCAACAGCAAATAAAAGAAATGAAGTTTCGCCCAGGGACGGAAGATGGTGACTATCAGGTTAAGCTTAAAGCGCTGATACGTTTCCTTGAGAGCGGGGACAAAGCCAAGGTAACTCTTAAGTTCCGTGGCCGCGAACTCGCCCACCAAGAGTTGGGAATGGAAGTGATGCAACGCATCGAACAAGACCTGCTTGAGTTGGGCACTGTAGAGCAAGCTGCGAAAATGGAAGGCAAGCAGCTCACTATGGTTATAGCTCCTAAAAAGAGAAAATAGTCGGGCTTTTAGCTGCCTTGATTATTTAAATTGTTTATCTAAATGTGTGGAGTTTTATCCCATGGCAACAAAAGCTAAAGTACATAGCGGTGCTGCAAAGCGCTTCAAAAAGACTGGCGCAGGCTACAAGTTTAAACACGCCAACAAGAGTCACATTCTGACCAAAATGACTACTAAGCGTAAGCGTCAACTGCGCGGTACTAGCATCGTAGATGCGGCAGATGTACCACGCGTTAAGCGTATGTTCCGTGCCATTTAATTGGCCCAATAGTAATTATTAAGAGGTTTAGAAAATGGCTCGTGTAAAACGTGGTGTAGAGGCGCGTCGTCGTCACAAGAAAGTAATGAAAGCTGCAAAAGGCTACTATGGTGCACGTTCACGTGTATTCCGTGTTGCCAAGCAAGCTGTTATCAAAGCTGGTCAATATGCTTACCGCGATCGTCGCGTTAAAAAGCGTAATTTCCGCGCTTTGTGGATTGTTCGTATCAATGCACAATCTCGCGCTGAAGGCATGACCTACAGCCAATTGATTGCTGGCTTGAAGAAAGCGAGCATCGTTCTCGACCGTCGTGTATTGGCTGATCTGGCTGTATACGATAAAGCAGCATTTGCTGCAGTTGTTGCGAAGGCTAAATCAGCTCTGGCTGCTTAATCGTCCAATGACTTGAGGTGCTAATTTATTGGCACCGCTGTGAACGCGATGAAAGGGGAGGAGCTTCAGGTTCCTTCCCTTTTTATTTATCCGGTTGTCAGAAAATGAATTGCGGTATTGGCTGCTGCAGCGGTGTGAGCTAATACCGCAATTCATTTCTGAGTGCGCAGAGCGCTCGGCGTGAAATCGGTATTCGAATTTATTAATTGTTATCAATGACTGGAACAAGCAGATGGAAAATCTCGCTGCGCTGACTGAAGAAGCGCTCAAATTAGTGGCCGATACTCAAGATTTAAATGCGCTGGAAACCTTGCGCGTGGACTATCTCGGCAAAAAAGGTCATATCACCGCCTTGATGAAAAATCTCGGCGGTCTGTCGCCCGAAGAGCGCCCCGCTGTAGGTGCTGAAATCAACAAGGCAAAGGATGCAGTGCAAGAAGCGTTGAACACGCGCAAAACGCTGTTGGAGGCTGAGGCTATCAATGCCAAGCTCGCTAGCGAAGTGGTCGATGTAACTCTGCCGGGTCGCGGTCAGCACAGCGGTGGTTTGCACCCTGTAACGCGTACCTTGCAGCGCATTGAGGAGATTTTTGCGGCGGTGGGCTATAGCGTTGAAGTCGGTCCTGAAATCGAAGACGATTATCACAACTTTGAAGCGCTCAATATTCCTTCGCACCATCCGGCGCGCGCCATGCACGATACTTTTTATGTGGACGATACACACGTATTGCGTACCCATACGTCGCCCGTACAAGTGCGCACTATGGAAAATAAAAAGCCTCCCATTCGCGTGATTTGCCCCGGTCGTGTTTACCGCTGCGATTCCGACATCACTCACTCTCCGATGTTTCATCAGGTCGAAGGTTTGGTCGTCGATAAAAACATCAGCTTCGCTGATTTGAAAGGCACTATGGATCAATTTCTTAAGGCCTTTTTTGAGGCAGACGTGCCTGTGCGTTTCCGTCCATCCTATTTCCCCTTTACTGAGCCATCGGCTGAGATGGATATTCAGTGCACCCAGTGTTGCGGCAAAGGCTGTCGTATGTGTAAAAACACGGGTTGGCTGGAAGTGGGCGGCTGCGGCATGGTGCACCCTGAGGTGTTTAAATCCAGTGGTGTTGACCCCGAAACCTATACTGGCTTTGCCTTTGGTATGGGCGTAGAGCGTTTGGCCATGTTGCGCTATGGCGTAAACGACCTGCGCTTGTTCTTCGAGAACGACCTGCGCTTCTTAAAGCAGTTTTAGCTTATGTAGGTTGGGCAGTCATGCCCAACACGACCATCCTGCCGATTATTGAGTGCGGTAAAAACAACGGTGATTGTTGGGCATGACTGCCCAACCTACGGAAAAATGAATTATGAAAGTAAGTGAATCCTGGTTGCGCGAGTGGGTTAATCCCGCCATTACAACGGATGAATTAGTTGCCCAGCTCACCATGGCGGGCTTGGAAGTGGATGCGGTGGAAGCTGTCGCGGGCCAATTTACGGGCGTCATCGTCGGTGAAATCGTCGGCTGTGAACAGCATCCTGATGCGGACAAATTGCGCGTCTGCCAAGTAGCTGGGTTGCCTGATGGTCCCACGCAAGTGGTTTGCGGCGCGGCGAATGCGCGGGTCGGCATCAAGATCCCCTTTGCGACTATTGGCGCTGAGTTACCTGATGACTTTCATATCAAGAAAGCCAAATTACGTGGTGTTGAATCCTTCGGCATGCTCTGTGGTCAAACCGAACTCAAAGCAGGCGACGATGATACGGGTTTGTGGGAGTTGGCGGCTGATGCGCCTGTCGGCCAAGACATTCGCACCTATTTAAATTTGGATGACAAGCTAATCGAGGTTGATTTAACTCCCAATCGCAGTGACTGCTTAAGCCTTAAAGGTGTGGCGCGCGAAGTGGGTGTGCTAAATCGCGTGCCGGTGCAAATGCCTGCGATTAATCCCGTAGCGGCGACCATTAGCGATGTACTGCCCGTCAGCTTATCGGCAGGTGCTGCCTGTAGCCGCTATGTTGGCCGTGTGATTCGCAATATCGACATTACCCGTCCTAGCCCTGCGTGGCTGCAAGACAAGCTAGCGCGCGCTGGTTTGCGCTCTATAGATGCAGTAGTAGACGTTACCAATTATTTGTTGGTCGAGCTGGGTCAGCCCATGCACGCTTTTGATTTGGCTAAATTAAGTGGCGGCATCAATGTGCGTTTGGCTGAGCAGGGCGAGCAGTTGGTATTGTTGGATGACCAAGAAATTAAGCTGAATGCGGATACGCTCTTAATTACCGACGACAAAGGCCCCTTGGCCATTGCGGGTGTAATGGGGGGTAAGGCCAGTTCGGTGACCGACACTACGCGCGATATATTCTTGGAAAGTGCTTTCTTTAATCCATTGGCGATTGCTGGTCGCGCTCGCGCCTATGGTTTGCATACCGACTCATCACACCGCTTTGAGCGCGGCGTTGATTACGCTCTGCAGCTTGATGCGATGGAACGCGCAACCGCGCTCCTGCTGGAGATTGTTGGCGGTGAAGCCGGCCCAGTCATTCACGCACAGAACGAACATTTGCCCCAAGAGCGTCAGGTAACCTTGCGTAAAGCGCGCATTCTGAGCGGTTTAAGCTTGGAAATGGCTGATGCTGAAGTGGTTGATATTCTCAGTCGCCTTGGTTTGGGGTTAGTTTCACAGAATGATGCAGGTTGGACTTTCAGTGTGCCCAGCTATCGTTTTGACATATCCATTGAGCCTGATTTACTCGAAGAATTGGCGCGGGTTTATGGCTATAACCGTTTGCCTACGCGCAGTCTCGCTGCACCTATGGATATTGAAGCTCATCCTGAAGTGCAGATGGGTTTGCCTGCGCTGCGTAAGCAATTGATCGCGCGTGGCTACCAAGAGGCAATTACCTACAGCTTTATCGAGCCTAAGTTATCCGCATTGTTTGATCCTGAGGTTGCGCCTGTCATGCTGCGCAACCCTATTAGTGCCGATATGGCTGCAATGCGCACCAGTTTGCTGCCAGGTTTGGTGAGCGTGTTGCGTCACAACCTCAATCGTCAACAAACGCGCGCACGCCTATTTGAAACCGGGCAGCGTTTTGTGCCCTCTGCGGGCGGCCTTAAGCAGGAGCCTATGTTGGCTGGCTTGATCTACGGCAGCCGCGCACCAGAATCATGGGCTAATCTGGCTGAAAGCGTAGATTTCTTCGATTTAAAGGGCGATTTGGAGGCTCTACTGGCTCTAACTGGCGATGAGGCAGGCTTCACTTTTGCGCCTGCGCAGCATCCCTCTATGCACCCTGGTCAAACTGCTGGAGTTTATCGACAAAATGAACTGGTTGGTCATATAGGTGCGCTGCACCCCACACTCCTGCAAAAGCTGGATATACCGCAATCCGTCTATATGTTTGAATTGGCGCAGGCGCCGCTGCTGCAGGCGCGGATACCGGCCTTTAGTCCTCTGTCTAAATTCCCCGAGGTGCGCCGCGATCTGGCAGTTTTAGTGGATCGCAACTTGGCGGCAGACGAACTCTTGGTGGCGGTTAAAAAGCAGGCGGGTGAATTCATCAAAAACTTAAAGGTATTTGATGTTTATATGGGCAAAGGCATTGATCCACAAAGAAAAAGTGTCGCAATGGGGTTGACCTTTCAACATCCATCACGCACTCTTAATGAAGATGAGATCAACGCCTCCATAGACACAATTGTGCGGTATTTGGAGGTGAATTTTTCCGCCACCCTCAGATAGGGAATAATAATTATGTCGGATGGTGCTCTTACAAAAGCTGACCTGGCCGAGAAACTTTATGAGGATCTTGGACTCAATAAGCGCGAAGCCAAAGAACTGGTGGAACTCTTTTTTGAGGAGATCCGTCACGCGCTAGAAAACAACGAGCAGGTCAAGCTGTCCGGCTTCGGCAACTTCGAGTTGCGCGATAAAAGCCAACGTCCGGGTAGAAACCCCAAAACGGGGGAAGAAATTCCCATTAGCGCACGCCGCGTGGTTACCTTCCGCCCCGGACAAAAATTAAAGGCACGAGTAGAAGCTTATGTTGGAACCGAGTCATAACGACGAACTCCCTGTCATTCCGGGAAAGCGCTACTTCACCATTGGTGAGGTTAGCGAGTTGTGCGCGGTCAAGCCTCATGTGTTGCGTTATTGGGAGCAGGAGTTCCCCCAATTAAAGCCAGTGAAGCGCCGTGGAAACCGCCGCTATTATCAGCGGCAAGATGTCTTAACCATTCGTCAAATTCGCGCTTTATTGTACGACCAAGGCTTTACTATTGGTGGTGCAAGGTTGCAAATGTCGAGCGAATCTACTGCTGGCGATAATGGCCAAATGAATCAATTGGTCACTCAAATGATTGGCGATTTAGAGCATATTTTGCAGTTATTGAATACTAAATAGTCGATAAGTTTTACCCGCGTCCTTAGCTAGGTATTGCAAATTCCCAATAAGAATTTCCCCCACAATTCCTTCTTGCAATCGTGAATAATTAAGGTATTATGCCCCTCCCTTACAGCGCTGGCCCAGCCGGCGTTGAGCATTGAAGTTTAATGCAGTTTTATTTCGGAGCGTAGCGCAGCCAGGTAGCGCACTATACTGGGGGTGTAGGGGTCGTGGGTTCAAATCCCGCCGTTCCGACCAAAAAAACGTTGTTACTCAACGATAAAAAAAGCCCGCCTAAAAGCGGGCTTTTTTTTGCGCCGAACATAGCGACAATCTAGAAAGTGACAGCCCTCAAAAATGATGTGAAAGCTCAAGGGCAACAACTCTCGGTATTAATTGAACCTAAACGAAGAGTCACCCATCTCCAAAACATCTTAAGCATCTTGAGGGCACCCACCAATCAAGAAGTCGTAGTAAATGGTGGGTGCCCTGAAATATCCCACAAACCAAATGACGCTTACCTCGCGCCGTTACCCTCCCGCAGGCGGGAGCCCAGAGGCCTTTAGCAGCACTTCACTAGGCTTTCGCGGCTTTCGTAGCTTTAGCCGCCATTAATTCCGCCACTCCGCCCTAATCTCTAGTACCTGCCTTTCAGGCCTGCCTATAATCCCACCACTCGCGCAAACCACTTGCACTCCACACTTCACCGTGAACACGCACCTATGCAAACTCATGTGCCCACCCAAGCCGATCAAACCAAACAACAGCAAAACAAAGTCGCACTACAACCCACGCAGACAGTTGGTGAGCAGCAGGGCGAGTTTGTGGATAACCGGCCAGAAATGGCAGGGGGCCTGCAGTTGCGGCAATTAATGGACAGTAGCCGTCAAGCCGTAGCGGGCAGAGCGCTGCAGGCGATGATGAATACCAGCGCCCAAGCCCGTGAGGGCCGCGCAATGCAAGCCATGATGAACAAAAGCACTCTAGCCCGTGAAGCACAATCGGTTCAGCTGATGCTTAACGCGATTGCGCAGGCGAACTCGCCAGTGCAGCGCGTTGAAGAGGAAGAAACCTTACAGGCCAAAGCCACAAATGAAAATACCGCGCAGCTTGAAACGGCAGCAGAAGCGCCAAAACCGAATAATACCGGCCTGCCCGACAACCTTAAATCTGGCATTGAGTCGCTTTCTGGCATGAGTATGGATCATGTGAAAGTGCACTATAACTCCTCGCAACCAGCGCAGTTGAATGCGCATGCTTATGCGCAAGGCAGTGAGATTCATGTGGCACCGGGGCAGGAACAACATGTACCGCATGAGGCTTGGCATGTGGTGCAGCAGGCGCAGGGGCGGGTGAAACCGACGATGCAGATGAAGGCTGGAGTGCCGGTGAATGATGATGCGGGGTTGGAGACTGAGGCAGATGTGATGGGGGCGAGGGCCTTGCAGATGCGCCGACACGAGGACGCGACGCCAGGCCACAGCTCCACCCCGCTGCCTGCCGTCCAGTTCCGCACCCTCTACCAACTCTCCGCGCCGGGCGAGATCGTGCAGCGG
Source organism: Cellvibrio sp. 25HG11W-0 (assembly GCF_057815475.1). Taxonomy (NCBI): domain Bacteria; kingdom Pseudomonadati; phylum Pseudomonadota; class Gammaproteobacteria; order Cellvibrionales; family Cellvibrionaceae; genus Cellvibrio; species Cellvibrio sp. 25HG11W-0. The sequence continues at coordinate 3,650,699 of NZ_CM174230.1, read as the reverse complement.
AAGATCTACTTCGAGACGCCGCCCCACGGCCTCGGCAACGAACTGGAGGTGGAGCAGGTCCTGGAGCGGCTGCATCCGCTCATCCGCCACGAAGCGCTCTCGCCGACGATCCGCGGGTTTATCGTCGACATCCTGGACGAGTACGACGAGGACGACCGGGGGTTCCGCGACCTGGCTGATCTGGCGGTGGCGGTCGAATTCGATGTCCGAGCGGAGGACCCGGACCAGCACATCCTCATTGGCGACGAGGAGGCCGAGATCATCCTAGACCCCACGTTCCAGAAGATGCTCGAGAACGTGGAGCTTCCGGCGCTACAGCAACGTCTGCTGACCTCCGAGATCAAGAACCAGGCCATCTGGATGAGCGATGTCTACAACGTTCTCGCGGCAAGAGTGAAGGCACGCAAGATGTCGCCGGAGGACATCCTCAAGTGGTTCACGGCGCAGACGCGGGAGTTCGCGTTGAATATCATCCGCGCGGCCGCGAATGCGTTTGGACAGCCCAATGTGCCACTGACCGTGCTCATGGCGGGCTCCGGCGCTCGCGGCGAGATGTTTCCCGGGTCGGACCTCGACTTGGCGGCGGTGACGGAGACCAGCAACCATCAGGAGACTATCGAGATCTTCGAATTCATGCAGCGCGTGGAGAAGATCCTGCAGGTGACCATCCTGGCCGTCTCTCGCAAGCTGACGGGCAGGAACGAGGACATCGGGCTGGGCCCCGACACGGGGGTCTACGGGTTCCGGAATTCGCCCGAGGGGTTGGCCGAGAAGGCGCTCGGGATGCAGAACACCGGCCAGGACGCCTCGCCGCTCGTGCATACCAAGAACGGCGAGAAGGCCAAGCTGGGACCGCGCTTCTTCGCCGCTCGCGACAAGCTCGGCGGCGAGGCGCACGGGCTCGTCAGCCTCGGCGAGATCCTCAGGGAATTCGGCCCACCGCCAAAGGTGGTGGGCAAACTCAACATCAAGACGGACTTCCTGCGCATGCCGACGCTGGCGCTGCGGGACCTTACCCAGGTCTGCGGCCTCAAATCGACCAGCTCCTTCGACCGTGTCCGGGAGCTCGTGAGCAGGGGCTTCCTTGGCGGGGAGACGGGCGGAAAGGTGATCGACGCCTTGAACGCCATCGCCGGGGTGCGGCTGCAGTGCCACGTGCACTACGGGAAGGAGACGGACACGTTCGCGGTCACCGACCGCGACCAGACGAGCGACTCCGACTACGTGCTCACCAAGTCCGAGGTCGCGCAGTTGCAGCAGGCTGCGCTGGACTTGACGGCGTTCTGGGATCGGCTGAGAGTCTACCAGGACAAGCGGACGAAGAAGTCGTGGGGTGCGCTGACGGGCAACACCATCTGACCGTGCGTCAGTTACGGACACAAATCAATAGGGTCAGACTCGAATGGCACTAAGTTAAGCCGCCTGCGCTAGCATTTCGGCTCTTAATACTGATCTCGGTTTTGTCATGAGCTTAAAGGGTTTGGGTCTTTGTTTTATATGCCGAGGCTCAACTCTTCCTTGCCGTTGGTAGAGCGTACATTTCATGATTTCATTGAGTAATAAGTTCTTATGCTTTGCTGGAGAAGTAACGGCGATAGCGTTGTCGCTATTGCAGTAAGATATTAATGTTTGTACGCAAGATTTGAACGCTAAGACAAAATCTCCAGAGCTACTTCCAGCTTCTGACATCAAATAACGAACAACGTTGAATACGATAAAAAACATCTGTATTTCTTTTTTCACCATCTCAGGTGTTTTTGATTTTAAAAACTCCATGCCCAAGGTTGTTTTTAGGTCTCGAAAGTAGAGCTCAACACTCCACCGCTGGCGATATAATTCTGCGATCAAAAAAAGAAGGTCATATATGGTCCGCCCCGTATTGCAAGATGAAAGTGTTCGTAATTGTAAAAAGGTTGCTTCCATATGTCCGGCCTTGAGGTGAGGCAATTAAAGCCTCTGGCCCTGATGGAATTCGCACATATCTGTCTCATCAAGTCTTCGGCTTCTAATGAGCCCGAGACCCCCGTCAGACTTACTGATATGTAGGTATTATCTTTTTTGCCATCACTTGAACTTTATCTACGCAGCTCGTTGATAACAGCTTGCTGTTAAATTCTTTCGCTTATACGGCGCTAGCTTGATATGTGGTTTTGTGGCTAAGCAGCGCCCAAGCTACGCGCGCATTTTTATTGACGACCGCAACCGCCGAAATATTTTTACCTCGACGCTCCTCTAGCTTCATTACCCATGTACTGCGTTTGTCTTGATGTTTATTGGCCACTCTTACCACTGTGCGCCCGCCGTGGATAAGCAGTGTTCGCAAATAAGTATCGCCCCGTTTACTAATACCTAGCAGCGTTGGTTTGCTGCCGGTGGAATATTGTTACAGCACTAAGCCAACCACGCCGCTAGCTCACGACCATTTTTGAAGGTACTTATATCACTCATCGCGGCCACCATCGCCATGGCGTAGAATGCTATGAGGCACGTAATTTCAATCGATAAGACCTCAATCGTTTGTTCTTGTACTTCACAATGACGTGCTGAAAGAATCGATTTGCTAGCTTCCTTTTTCTTCCCAGCGAATCAAGCTGCTTTCCGCAGGTATATTAGCGTGTGAATGGGCGCTGATTACGCGCACCGTATAATCTGTCATGTTGCGTGTAGTGGTGATTTCCCCTGTGTAGTGATAGACGCTGATGGCGCCCGCTAATGGTTTGGAATACTCCAAGTCAATTATCTCTGCTGAGAATGGAGTGTTGGCATTGTTGTTGGAATTGCTGTCGGTAATTGGCTCGGCAAACAGTTGTACCTTAATAAATTCTGGGCCTATACCGCCAAGGTAAACTTGTACACCAATTGTAAAGCCACTGTCTGTGACTTGATATTGTGGCCGCTCTATATGCACTTCATGCCAGTGTTTCTGTAATTCCTGTTGCCATTGCAAGAGTTCTTTGGCGATGGCGCCGTTATTTTGAGTGCGCGCGTGTAGATCCTGCGCAGCAGGATAATAATAATTATCGATATATTCTTGCAGCATGCGGTTGCTGCTAAAGCGAGCGGTGAGCTTACTCATACTGGCGCGCATCATTTGAATCCACTGTGCGGGCAGGCCCTGTTTATTGTGCTGATAAAATAACGGAATTATTTCGTTCTCTAAAAGTTGATAGAGTTGTTCCGCATCTTGGGCGTCGTGTTCGCTGCCATGCTCTTGGCCATCGCCCAAGGCCCAACCTACATCAGGTTCGTAGGCTTCGGCCCACCAGCCATCGAGACTGGATAAATTTAATCCGCCATTGACTAAGGTTTTCATGCCGCTCGTGCCGCAGGCTTCCCAGGGCCGGCGTGGGTTGTTGATCCAGAGATCTACGCCTTGCACAAGATGTTGTGCAAGGGTGATGTCGTAGTCTTCAACGAGTGCTAGGTGGTGGCATATGTCTTGGCGTTGGGCGAACTCGTGCCAGCGCTGTAATGCGCGCTTGCCGGTGTTGTCTTTTGGGTGTGCTTTACCCGCAACAATAAGTTGCACAGGGTAGTGACTGTTACAGAGTATGCGCGCGAGTCGTTCAGGGTCGTGCAGCAATAGATCGGGGCGTTTGTATTCAGCAAAGCGCCGTGCAAAACCGAGGGTGAGAATGTTGGGGTCGAGCGGTAAATCTTGCGGCAGCGCGCAACTGGCCAAGTCGACATGTTGGAGCTCGTTGTGACTATGTTCGTTGCGCCATTGATTAATAAGGCGCTGGCGGGTGTAGTCAACTAATTCCGCGCGATTTTGTGCGGCCATCTGCCAGAGTTCGGTATCTTTTAATTGTGAAAATTTAGCGGGAGATATGTTGCTAATGTCTTCGCGCCAGCGATCCTTTCCGAGCAATTGAGTCCACTGTTCATCGGCGGCGCTCGAATCCCAGGTGGGAATGTGTACGCCGTTAGTGACAGCTCCAACCGGAATTTCACATTGGGGCCAGCGTAAGAACAGCGGTTGGAAAATACTCTGACTAACGCGGCCATGAAGTTGACTTACACCATTGCTGCGCGCACAAGTGTGCATAGCGAGATAGGCCATATTAAAGCCGGGTGCGGCTTGCGTGGATTGATCATTGAAACTATTGGCCGGCGCGCTGCCTAGTTTAATAAGTGTATCCAGATCAATACCTAATTGCGGTACATACTGGCTGATATAGCGCATTAAAAGCTCGTGGGGATAGCGGTCGAAACCTGCGGCTACCGGTGTGTGTGTGGTAAAAACATTGCCGCCGCGTGTGGCCCAGAGCGCCTCCCAAAAATCGACTTGGTATTTATCTTTATAGGCGCGAATTCGCTCCAGCGTGGCGAAGGCAGCATGGCCTTCGTTGAGGTGACACACATCAATATTAATTCCGCTGTTAGGGTCTTGCGTTAGGGTTTCTATTAAACGCCAACCGCAAATACCTAATGCGATTTCTTGCACTAAACGCAGCTCTGTGCCACCGCCATAAAGTTGGCTGGTGATACCGCGGTCAGTAACTTGATTGCTGGAGTCGTTACTGTCCAGAAGGTAGAGCGTGATTCTACCCACTTGTACCTGCCAGACGCGAAAGCGAACGCGGCGACATAAAAATTCTGTTTCAATTTGCAACCAGCTGCCGTCGCTGGCGCGCAGCGGGCGAATTGGCATATTGCCTGGCTCGTTAAATAAATAGGTTTCTTGTTGCCAACCGTTTTCATCAAGGCTTTGGCGAAAGTAGCCCTCTTGGTACAGCAGCCCAACCGCCACTAAGGGCACGCCAAGATCACTGGCAGTTTTTAAAAAATCACCGGCGAGTAAGCCTAAACCACCCGCGTAGAGCGGCAGTGCATCGCACAAACCAAACTCCATGCTGAAGTAGGCAACGCCGCGTAAAGGCGCTGCTGGATACTGGCGGTTATACCAAGCCGGGTCGCTCATGTATTTTTGGCGTGCAGATAAAATATTGTTGAGTTGTGCAACAAAATCGTCATCCTTCGCCAGCGCTTCAAAATGGCTGTCACTGGTTAGCTGTAATACTTCTATGGGGTTTTGTGTGCGCTCCCAAACGTCGGCATTTATTAGTCGAAGCAGTTGATCGCCAGCGTGATTCCAGCTCCAGTGCAAATCTGTCGCCAGTTCATGCAGGGGTGTAAGCGCGCTGGGCAGCGGTCGATTGAAAAGTGGCATGATGATTCCTTTAGTTGACGCGACAAATTTTTTCTAATTCGCTGCGCTCAAAATAGCTAATGTTAGCGAGGGTGACGCGGCTTATTTCGCTCAAGGCCTCGCGGGTAAAAAATGCTTGATGGCCAGTAATAACCACATTAGGGAAGGTGAGTAAGCGCGCGAATACATCGTCTTGCAGTAATAAGTTTGATTGATCTTCAAAAAACAATTCGGCCTCTTCTTCGTAAACATCGAGGCCGACGTAGCCAATTTTTTTACTTTTTAACCCTTTTATGACTGCCGGCGTGTCGATTAAACCACCGCGCCCAGTATTGATTAACATCACGCCGTCTTTCATTTGGGCGATGGTTTCGTGATTGATCAAGTGATGTGTGGCGGGCGTAAGCGGGCAGTGCAGTGAAATAATATCGGCACGGCGCCAAATTTCATCGAGTGAACAATATTGAGTGCCCTGAGCAATGAGTTCGTTGTTTGGGTAAGGGTCGTAGGCAATTATATTGCAGCCTATGCCTTTCATAATCTGTGCGAGAATGCTGCCAATTTTCCCTGTGCCAATAATCGCTACGGTTTTATTGACCAAATCAAATCCCAGCAGGCCATTAAGCGCGTAGTCATTTTCGCGAATACGATTGTGGGCGCGATGCAGGTTGCGATTGAGCATTAAGATCAAGCCCAGCGCATGTTCGGCTATTGCATGGGGCGAGTATTCAGCCACGCGTGCGACACACAGCCCCAGCTCAGTGGCTGCGACTATATCTACCTGATTAAAGCCGGCGCAGCGTAGCGCAATTAATTTTACCCCTAGCTGCGCTAGCGCGTGCAGCACGGGAGCATCTAGCTGATCATTAACAAAGCAGCAGACTGCACCACAATCTTTCGCCAATATCACCGTATTGAGGTTGAGCGCTACTTCGTGAAAGATTAATTCGTGGGTAGGACCAAGGTTGTTTAGGTCATTGGCGCCGCTAAGAAATTCTCGGTCATAGGCTTTGCTGCTGAAGACAGCGACTCGCATGGTGCTCTCCTATATGTGCTGCTTTCTCGATGCTGTTTGGTTTATTACATAAATATAAATACTATTCGCCTGCGACTAAACGCGCTCTGATACTGGCGAGCTCCTCCTTGCGTGCGCTGTCTACCGAGGGCGCCTTGAGTTCTAGTGCGCGCAGTGTATTTAATAGAATCTCAGAGATGATCAGCCGTGCATTTTCTTTATCGTCTGCGGGTACCAGATACCAAGGCGACTGTTTGCTGCTCGTAGCGGCTATGCATTTTTCATAGGCGCGCTGGTATTGATCCCAATACTGCCGCTCTTCAATATCAGAGATGCTAAATTTCCAGTTTTTATGAGAGTTATCAATGCGTGCTAAAAAGCGCTCGCGCTGTTCATCTTTTGATAGGTGTAAAAATATTTTTACAATTTTGGTGCCGCTGTGATCCAGATGTTTTTCCATATCTACAATCGATTTATAGCGACGCTTCCAAATATCCTTATTGTGTAATAAATCTTCTGGCAAGCGCTGCGCGTGTAAAATTTCTGGATGGACGCGCGCGATCAACACTTCTTCATAATAGGAACGGTTAAAAATACCTATGCGCCCACGTTCGGGTAGGCATTGATTGGTTCGCCATAGAAAGTCGTGATCCAACTCTGTGGCGCTGGGGTGTTTAAAACTAAAAACCTGGCAGCCTTGCGGATTAATGCCTGACATCACATGTTTGATAGCGCCGTCTTTACCCGCGGCGTCCATGGCTTGAAAAATTATGAGTAGTGAATAGCGGTCATCGGCATACTGCAGCTCCTGCTGGTCACTAAGGTCAGAAATCTGCTGGCTTAATTGTTTTTTGTAGTCAGTTTTTGAGGTGTAGTAGGGCTCTGTTTTGGTGGGCCACTTTTTCAAATCGATTTTTTTACCTGGCTTGGCTTTAAAGTCATCTGTATCTATTTTCATGGCTTGGTGTCCCTGTGTCTGCTGTGTAGTGGGCGTTTTTTTACGTGCTTTTAATCTGCAGCGCTTCAAAGCCAGAGATTAAATCAAACAATTCTTCATCGATACCCGCTTGGCGCAATTGATGATAATTGCGCTGCATGTGTTCGAGTAGTTCATCGATGTTTTTCTCGGCGCGCTGCATGGCGGCCAAGCGGCTGGCGTTTTCGCTGGCGAGTGAGTCTGCACAGGCGCGAAATAGAGTAATAAACAAATATTCATGGATAAAGCCCAAAAGCGCGCGATGACTACCGCCAATAACTTCGGGAATGTTTTTACTGGGCCAAGATTGTTGGCGGATACTGGCCTGCCAGTTGTTATCCAAGGGTAGCAGGCGCTGTGCAACAGGCCTATAGCTTGCTCCTCCTGTGGGCTGATGATGGTATAGGTAGACCTCATTTATGTCGCCGCGCTCATAGCTATTTTCTAAGTCTAACAATATACGGCTCACGAGCGGTGAAATCGCCGCGATACTATTGGGCAGTGGAAAGCGCTCGCTAATTGTTAAGTCGCTTTCGCGCAAGCGCGATTCTAAGCGTTCACCTAAAACCCATATTTTTTTCTCGCCAGGAATATTCGTTAACTGAGCATTTACATAATCGCTCATGGATTCGTTGAATTGGCCCACTAAGCCTTGATCAGAACCAAAAACTAGTACGCCTACTGCCGCATTTTTTTTAATTGGCGCTGCCGCTTGGCTTATCAAGAATTGATTGTCGGCCTTAAAGCACGCAAGTAACGCAAGCTGTAGATTTTGATAATAATCATCCAACGCCTGCACTGCATTTTCATATTGGCTGATGCTGGTGGCCGCCATTGCTTTCATGGTACGCACTACGCCCTGCAAGTCTTTAGCGCTTTGGGTTTTATGCAGTAGGCTTGCGGTAGTGTCTGTCATGGTCTTGGTGTTGTAGTGTTGGTTTGTTTGATGTCGGTTTTGGGGGCTGTCACAGGCACATTTTCTGGTGTAGCCACAGGCGCATTAGCCTTAATATTTGTTTGTAGATTTTTTAACACGTCTTGCGCGAGCGCGAGAATAGTGGCTCGGTCACTATCGGTTAACTTGTCACCGCTGCTAAAGCTAGCGCGCAGATTGTCGGGAATAGATGGCGCTGCTTCATAGAGCGCGCGCTCCACCGCGGGTATCTGCGCAAGGAGGATTTCATCGAATAATTTTTCACTCAGGGCTAAGAGCATTAAAATTTGTGCAGCTACTGTCACCGGTGAATATTCTGGTTGGATCAAACAGGCGCGAATGCGTTTGCCGTGTTCAATAATTGTGCGCGAGTCTTCATCGAGGCGCGCACCAAAACGCGCGAAGGTTTCTAGCTCTTCAAACTGTGCGTAAGCTAATTTTAAATGGCCCGCGACGGCGCGAAACGCGGCGCGCTGGGCTTTACCGCCCACGCGTGAAACAGATTTTCCCACATCCACTGCGGGCAATACGCCCAGTTCAAATAGCTTGGGTGAGAGATAAATTTGACCATCGGTGATGGAAATTAAGTTGGTGGGAATATACGCGGAGATATTTTGTGCTTCAGTTTCAATGATGGGTAGCGCAGTCAGGGAGCCGCCTCCGCGCTCAGGGCTTAAATGGGTGGCGCGCTCTAGTAGCCGTGAGTGAATATAAAAAATATCGCCGGGATAGGCTTCGCGCCCTGGCGGCCTACGCATTAATAGCGACAGCTCGCGATAGGCGCGTGCGTGCTGGGTGAGGTCGTCGTACACAATTAAGACATCGCGTCCTGCTTCCATAAAGTATTCAGCAATACTGGTGGCGGCATAGGGGGCGATATAACTTAAACCGGGTGGACTATTGCCTTCAGTAACCATGACTAAGGTGTAAGCCATGGCGCCTTTTTCTTGTAGCGTAGCGATAGTTTTAGCGACTGCGGATGCGCGTTGGCCAATCGCGCAATAAATACAAATAACATTTTCATCGCGCTGATTGAGAATGGTATCTACCGCTATTGTGGTTTTACCTGTTTGCCGGTCACCTAAAATTAATTCGCGCTGGCCACGGCCAATGGGCACCATTGCATCTATCACTTTAATGCCGGTTTGCAGCGGGACAGTCACAGCGGCGCGATCCATAATGGCAGCGGCGGGGCGCTCTATGGGTAAACGCTGTTGGGTGTTGGGGGCGGGTTTGCTGTCTTGCGGGCGCCCTAGTGGATCTATAACGCGGCCCAACAGTTCAGGGCCAACGCCAACATCCATGACGCGCCCCGTGCGCTCAACGGGGTCGCCAGCTTGAAGCTTCCAGTAGTCGCCCAGTAAGACCACGCCAATTTCTTCTTCATCTAAATTGAATGCAATACCAAAAATATCACCGGGAAATTTTAATAATTCCTCTGCGCCTACACTGCGCAAGCCGCGCACCTGGGCAATGCCGGTGGAGACCTTGACGACCACGCCAATTTCTTGTGTGGCAAGTTGTGGTGATACTTGCGCGCGCGCCTGTGCGAGATCGCTAAATATAGTGGTGAGCATGGGTGCTAGCAGCGGAGCTGGAGGCAGCACTTCCATTTCCTCTTCTATCTGCGAGCCGGAAAGTGATTGGTGATCACTCATGATGCGACCTTACTTGCTTGAGCGCTCGTATCGCGGTCGGTAGCTACAGTGTCATCTTTGATAGATGCGAGTTTCTGAGTGAGCAGGTCCTGCACGCCTTGTTCAAAATTGAGCAGATAATTATCTATAGTCCATGCCAGTTTTTGGTCGCCGGCAATAAGGGCTATACCGGTACTGGCTGTAGGCTGTGTTTCAAACTGCAGTGTGGTTGCGATGCTTAATTGGGTATTGATCTGATCGCGCAGTTGTTGTTGCTGGGTTTCATTGAGTGGGAATTGACTGCGAATTAACGCCTGTTGTTGCGTATCCTTCAACGCCTTGGCGAGTGCTTGTTGTTCACTGTCGGCAAGTTTGGCGAGTTGTATTTTAAATCCTTCAAACATTGCGGCCTCTAAAGAGCTATTCGCCAAATCATGAAGTGCTTTATTCGCAATCGCAAACACCTCAGTGCGCGCATATTGCGTGAGGTTGGCTTGCAAGCTTTGCTGCTCGGCAACAAGTGCCGTTTGACGTTGCGCGCTTAATTTATCGGCTGCGCTGCGCGCTTGGGTTAACAGGTTTTGTTTTTCTTGCTCTGCCGCAGTGCGAGCATCTGCTAAGAGCTTATTGCGTTCAGTTTCAATTTCACTGTTTTGGGTTTGCCAATGCGTTTTGGCTGCGTCGGCGTCTTGTTGCGTTTTAGCGGCTTCGGCCAACACTTTGGCGGTATGCTCTTCGCGTGCATCTATTGCATTCAATATGGGTTTGTATAAAAACCGTTTGAGCAGCCACACAAGAATAATAAAATTGAGTGCTTGAGCCCCTACGGTAAACCAGTCAATTAACATGATTTATTTTCCTGCAGCTTGGGCGATGGCATAGTTCCAAAAGGGGTTGGCAAACAACAAAATCATGGAAATAACAAAACAGTAAATGGCGGTCGACTCAATCATTGCTAAACCGACAAATAAGGTGCGGGTGATGGTGGAGGATGCATCGGGCTGCTGTGCTAGCGCACTGAGTGCTGTGGCTACGGCGCGCCCTTCGGCAAAGGCTGGCCCCATAGTGCCAAAGCCGGTAGTGATTCCAGCAATAGCGATGGATACCATGGCGATGAGGGTTGCAGAGTCCATAATGTTGTCCTTTTAAAATATACCAGTAGATGAGGCGGGTTAATTTTTTGTATTAACGGGAGTAACAATTTGAGTCGCTGCTGCGATATAAACCGCGGCGAGCACAAAAAATATATAGGCTTGCACCAAGCCGGTAAGCAGCCCGAGCAGCGTCATAATGATGGGAAAAATAAGCGGCGTAATGACCAGGAGGATGGCGATAATCATAGCGCCGCTCATCATATTACCGAATAGACGCACCGCCAGTGCAAGGGTGCGAGATAGCTCGCTGATTAAATTAAAGGGCAGCATGATGATGGTGGGCTGGGTATAGGTTTTTAAATAACCGAGCATGCCCTGATTGCGAATACCATAGAAAGGCACGGCAATAAATACACAAAGTGCCAATGCGGTGGTGGTGGAGAGTGAACCGGTAGGCGGCTCAAACCCCGGAATAATGGTACCTATATCGGCGCAGGCGACTAATAAAAATAGGCTGCCTAAAAAACCAATATAAGTACGTGCATGGCGCAGGCCTAAATCCTTTAGTTGTTGTTCTAGCGTCGTGACTACAATCTCTAAAATATTTTGCCAGTGCGAACGCTGTAAGCCATGAGACAGACGGCGCGTGATAAATGCTGAACCTGCGACTAGGACCAGCATTAGCAGCCAGGTGTAAACAATGGTGGCATTGAGCTTTATCACGCCATACTGCCAAAAAATAATTTGGTCTGGACTAAGATGCATAGGTCTTGTCCTTTGAATTTTGTGCGCTTGCTAGAGGTGAGTCAATTTGGGCTAAATTGGCGGTATTTTTCATGCGTGTGCTATAGCCATTCACGAGCAAGCGACCAATAAAAAATCCGAGCATGCAGGCGGCGAGTTTTTTCCAGTCGCCTGCAGCAATCCAATAAATGCCACCTAGTGCGATTGCCATACGCGCAATAAACCCACCCACAAACCACAGCGCGGCGCGTGGGTGCGTGAGCCGCTGGGTAACAGTCCACCACAGGCCGCCGTAAAAAATACCCCCCAATAGAATGCCCGCAAATAATGACCAGCCGATGACGGACCAGATAACTTGCGAGTCATTAATCTCTATGCCGATCATGGGGGTTCTCCTCGAGTTTTTTGGATGCATCTTTTGAATCTGAATCAGTATTTTGTTCTAGGTCTTGATGCATGGCTTCATCTTGCTTTGTTACCCAGTGCCATGCATTGAAACAGCCGAGGCTAAGGCCTGCCATCAGCAGCGCTAGAGTCCATGAGTGTGTGTCGCGGTAATGGGTGTCGAGCCAGAGGCCTAAGGCTGCGCCCAATAGAGTGGGCACTACAATCGACCAGCCGATTAAACCCATCATGCCCAAGCCAAACCAAACACCCGTGCTGGGATTGCGCCGCGCGCGCTGTTTGAGTTGTACGCGCGTGCTCACTTGTCGCCCATACTTATCTTGGCGGCTGTGTTCGTCATTTTTATTGTTGGGTTTTGGGCTATTCATTTTTCATCATGTGTAGCTGCCGTTTAGTTTTGGTGTAAATTTACAAACTGTTTGAGAAACCCGCTTTCCAGCTTGGCTTTTAAATGTTGCTCCTTGCGCTCTTCCTCATCTAATACGAGAAACTCCTCTGTGAGTTTTCGATGTAACTCATTGAGGTCGTTACCCTTGAGTGCGCGCCTTACCGATAGCACAATGTTCAACCCCGTTTTCACTAAAACACCTTCGTCCAGCGCGTAAAAAATCTCACCTTGGCCTGCAGACTCAAGGGTAAGAATGCCGGGTACAATGGCGGCAGTGCAATCGCGCCGCTGGGGTAAAAAACCATAGGAACCCGCACTAGTTTCTGCGACTAAACGCAGTACATCTTTATGCTCTGCGAGGCAGCTGCTGGGCAGCAGTAATTTAACCTGCAGTTGTGCGGTCATGGGCTGGCTGCTCTGTGCTTTGATTCGGGCTAGGGTTTTGTGTGTGTTTGTCGTCTGAGGCTTGGTTTTTATCAACCGCTGCGCTTGGTTGTGTATTGGCGGTTACTTTTTTGTCGGCAGAATATTTTTGTTTTGCTTCATCCACCGCGCCAATCATATAGAGCGCACTTTCGGGGTAATCTTTAAATTCATCGTTCAGAATCCGCTCGCAGCCATCGAGGGCATCTTCCAAACTCACTAATTTCCCAGGGATGCCACTAAATTGTTCTGTGGTGAAAAATGGCTGTGTAAAAAAACGCTCTAGTCTGCGCGCGCGCCCGACTAGAGTACGATCTTCTGCTGACAATTGTTCTAGGCCGAGCATGGCAATAATGTCTTTGAGTTCAGCGTACTGTGCGAGGGTTTGGCGTACAGCTTGCGCGAGTTTGTAGTGGCGTTCGCCGACGATACCGGGCGTTGCCATTTTGGAACTGGATTCAAGAGGATCTAACGCGGGGTACATGCCTTCACTGGCGCGTTGGCGCGAGAGCACTATAGATGCCGATAAGTGCGAGAAGGTGTGAACCGCGGCGGGGTCGGTGAAATCATCAGCGGGAACGTAAACAGCTTGAATAGATGTGATTGCGCCCTTGTCAGTATTGGCTATGCGCTCTTCTAAGCTCGACAATTCAGTGCCCATAGTGGGTTGATAGCCCAGTCGCGATGGCATTTGCCCCATTAGGCCCGATACTTCTGCGCCCGCTTGTAAGAAGCGAAAAATATTGTCGATTAATAGCAGCACATCTCTATGAGCATCATCGCGAAAATATTCCGCCATGGTTAAGGCGGCATGCCCCACGCGAAAGCGCGCTCCCGGTGGTTCATTCATCTGGCCGTAGACCATCACCATGTTGGGCAGCACGCCTGCCGTTTTCATGTCGCGGTAGAGTTCTTCGCCTTCGCGCGAGCGCTCGCCTATCCCGCAAAAAATACTGACACCGTTATGGTGACCGAGCATGTTGTGAATCATTTCCGTGAGCAGCACCGTTTTGCCAACGCCCGCGCCGCCAAACAAACCAGCTTTGCCGCCGCGCTCAAGTGGTACAAGAACATCAATAATTTTGATGCCAGTGGTAAAAATTTCGGCTTGAGTGGAGCGCTGTGTAAGGCTAGGAGGCGTATTGTGCACAGAGCGCCAGCTAATATTTTCCGGCGGAGGCAAGCGGTCAATGGCGTTGCCAAAGACATCGAACATGCGTGAGAGTATGGCATCGCCAACGGGCGCCTGTAGTGGGTTGCCGCGCGCTTCTACCACTGCACCGCGCGCTAACCCTTGGGTTGGTGTGAGCGCAATCGCTCGTACGCGGTGGGCGTCTTGCTGCACCAATACTTCCATGACTATGCGGCCTTGATCGGCGTGCAAGAGTGATTGAATTCCTGGTAAATCTGTTTCGAAATAAACATCGACAACACTGCCGCGCAGCGCGACAACCGTGCCGGTGTGCATACTGTTGGAGCCACTCTTCATAGTGCTTCCTGAGCATTTCGGCGTCTAAATTACCAATATGTAAATAATGGCTTAGATGTTTAGTCTAAGGGGAATTTAACTATCTAGATTTGTTTTAGATCAGATAAGGTTTAATTAAAACAGGTTAGAGTGATCTTAGCAGGTTAGAGTGAATTTAGTGATCGCACTTAAATTGCAACCTATCTCATTTAAGTTGCTCTCATTTAAGTTGCTCTCATTTAAGTTGCTTTCTCATCCAGCTCATCCCAATGTGCTTGTTAGCGCCTACTGAAGCCTATTAGTGTTCAGTAGACCGCAAATAATGGCAGAGTTCTGTGCGATGGCGAACTTAATAGGTCGCTTACGCTATAGGGCGGAGTTGCACTTATATGAGCTGATCGCGCTTCGGTGTGCTAACGAACAGTTTTTTAAATGCTAAGTGTGCATTCTGCCGTGAGGAATCGCTGAATTAATACTTCTTGCTGAGCTTGCGTGAGGCGTTGTTCTGGGTTTTCTTCGCGTTCAATATTACGTTGATCATTATTAGAGAAGATGCCACATGAAATCAGATCGGCCTTTGGTGTTAAGTGTGAATGGTGGATCTTCCAGTATTAAATTTTCGCTCTATAACCGCGATGATTATTTGGTGCCGATCTTTGAAGGTCAGTTGCAAAAAATTGGGCACCCTAAAGCGAGCCTTAGTGTTAAGGGCGTTGAGGCTGCGCATAATTTTGTTAAAACAGTTGGCCTAGGTGATTATGCTGCTGCCATTGAGTTGCTGATAGAGTGGATCGCATCGCAGTTAGATTCTACCTTGGTGCAAGTTGAGCTCGGGCATTTAGTGGCCATAGGTCATAGAATTGTGCATGGTGGTATTAGTTATTGGAAGCCGACAGAGGTAACCCCCAGTTTTATTAAAGAGCTGCGTAAGCTCACTCCACTTGATGCTGAACATGTACCAGAAGAAATTATGCTGCTTGAAGCATTTTTAGCGCGCTTTCCTGCGCTTAAACATATTGCCTGTTTCGATACCGCTTTTCATCACAGTATGCCGCGTGTTGCGCAATTGCTTCCTATTCCGCGTCGCTATGCCATTAAGGGAATTCGTCGCTACGGTTTTCACGGCTTATCGTGTACTTACTTAATACAAGAGTTGGCGCGGCTTGAGGGTGAGGAAGTTGCACAGGGAAAAGTGGTGTTAGCGCACTTGGGCAGTGGTGCCAGCGTAACCGCGGTGGCGGGCGGAAAAAGTATGGATACCAGTATGGGCTTAACGCCTTGCTCGGGCTTGCCTATGGGCACGCGCGCAGGTGATCTTGATCCGGGCTTAGCCTGGTATATGACGCAGGCTGAGCGCATGAACAGTGCGCGCTTTCATACCATGATCAATTATGAGTCGGGTATGTTGGGGATATCAGAGATTAGCGCTGATATGGGTGTGTTGCTCGAGCATGAAGTTAATGATTCCCGCGCGGCTGATGCCGTTGCTTTTTTTTGTTATCAAACCAAAAAATGGATTTGCTCTATGGCTGCGACCTTAGGCGGTATTGATACTTTGGTGTTTTCTGGTGGTATTGGCGAGAACTCACCCGAGGTGCGTGCGCGCATTTGCAGCGGCTTAGCGTTTATTGGTATAGAGCTGGATGCCGCGCAGAACCAACACAATAGCGGCGTTATTTCTTCCGTGAAGAGCAGAGTGACAGTGCGAGTAATGGATACAGACGAAGAGCGGGTCATTGCACAGAACCTTAAGCAATTTTTGAAAATTCATGACGGCAATTAATTTACAGCAATGGCGTTATTTTTGGTGATGGTAATGACGTGTTTAATCAGCTAGCGAATTTAATTAGCCAACTTATTTAAAAGGACAATACTGTGAATATCTCGATACATGAACAAGAGTCTAGCGCGAAGCTTAATGATTTAGAGGGAGATAGTGGTTTGGCAGATCAGCCGCTATCACAAGCATTGTTGAGTAAAATGAATGCCTATTGGCGTGCGGCAAACTATTTGGCTGTAGGTCAAATTTATCTCTATGCTAATGCCTTGCTCAAACAGCCGTTAACACTCGAGCATATTAAGCCGAGGTTATTGGGCCACTGGGGCACAACACCAGGATTAAATTTTATCTATGTTCATTTGAATCGGGTTATCAAGAATTTTGATTTGAATATGATTTATATTGCGGGCCCAGGCCACGGTGGCCCCGCGTTGGTAGCCAATACCTATTTGGAGGGAGTCTATAGTGAAGTTTATCCGCAGGTTAGTCAAAATGAAGCGGGTATGGAAAAACTCTTCAAACAGTTTTCATTTCCTGGGGGTATTCCCAGTCATGTCGCACCGGAAACACCGGGTTCAATCCACGAAGGTGGCGAGTTGGGTTATGCCTTGTCTCATGCTTTTGGTGCCGTGTTTGATAACCCCGATTTAATTGCTGCCTGTGTGGTGGGTGATGGTGAAGCAGAGACCGGCCCATTGGCGACGAGTTGGCATTCCAATAAATTTTTAAACCCCATTAGTGATGGCGCAGTCTTGCCAATTTTGCATTTGAACGGTTACAAAATTGCCAACCCTAGTGTGCTTGCACGTATCCCCCACGAAGAGTTGACAGCGCTATTTCATGGCTATGGTTATACGCCATTTTTTGTGGAAGGTGATGATCCTGAGGTTATGCATCAACTGATGGCGGCAACCTTGGATAAGGTTGTTGCAATGATTCGAAAAATCCAAATGGATGCGCGCGCCAGCGGAATTAGCAAGCGCCCCTTATGGCCGATGATTATTTTGCGCTCGCCTAAGGGCTGGACTGGGCCAAAAGAAGTGGATGGTGTACACATTGAAGGAACCTTCCGTTCACATCAAGTGCCCCTAAGCCATATGGATAAAGCGGGCCATGTACAGATCTTAGAGGCTTGGATGCAGAGTTATAAACCGCAAGAGTTATTTGATGCGGCAGGTAAATTAAATGCAGAACTTTTGGCGCTAGCGCCCGTAGGTGTGCGTCGTATGGGGGCCAATCCTCATGCCAATGGTGGTTTATTGCTGCGCAATTTGCATCTGCCCACGTTTGATACCTATGCCGTAGACCTTCCTTCTCCTGGTGCGATAAAAGCAGAGGCAACGCGTGTTATGGGTTGGTTTTTACGCGATGTAATGGCTAATAATTTATCCAATAAAAACTTTCGCATTTTTAGTCCCGATGAGAATAATTCGAACCGTTGGCAAGATGTGCTCGATGTAACTGAACGCAGCTGGATGGCGCAGACGTTTGAGTTTGATGATAAGTTGTCAACCTCTGGGCGAGTGATGGAAATTTTAAGTGAACATCAATGCCAGGGTTGGCTAGAAGGTTATTTGCTCACAGGGCGACATGGCTTTTTTTCTTGTTATGAGGCATTTATTCATATCGTGGATTCCATGGTGAACCAACATGCTAAGTGGTTAAAAACAGCTAATCATATCCCATGGCGAAAACCTGTTGCCTCGTTAAATTATTTGTTGTCTTCCCATGTGTGGCGCCAGGACCATAACGGCAGCAGCCACCAAGACCCAGGCTTTATTGATCATATCGTCAATAAAAAAAGCGAAGTCACTCGTATCTATTTGCCGCCAGATGCGAATACCTTGCTGTCTGTTACCGACCACTGTTTGCGCAGTCGCAATTATATTAATGTGATAGTGGCAGGAAAGCAGCCTGAGCATCAATGGCTCAATATGGATCAAGCAAAAGAGCATTGTGCAAAAGGTCTCGGTGTTTGGGATTGGGCAAGTAACTACCATGGAGAAGCGCCTGATGTTGTTATAGCCTGTGCGGGCGATGTGCCTACCTTAGAGGCACTTGCAGCCGTTAAGCTACTTAGGACGCATTTTGCTGATCTCAAAATTCGCTTTATTAATGTAGTTGATTTGATGCGCTTACAACCTCAGTCTGAACATCCACATGGGTTAAGCGATACCGATTTTGATGCATTGTTTACTTGCGATAAGCCGATTATTTTTGCTTTTCACGGTTACCCAACCTTGATTCATAAGCTGACCTACCAGCGCACCAATCACCATAATTTGCATGTTCATGGGTTTAAAGAAGAGGGCACAACAACTACCCCATTTAATATGGTGGTACTAAACCAACTAGATCGTTTTCATATATTTCTTAATGTTATAGAGCGAGTGCCGCAATTAGCGTCTCATATTTTATGGGCTAGAGAGTTTCTACAGAATAAGTTGGCTACTCATAAAAACTATATTGAAGAACACGGAGAAGATTTGCCTGAAATTCGAGATTGGGAATGGCGTTAAGGCCATTACTCCTATCTCGGCTGGTGCTCTGTGACTCGTATTTCATGGTGCGAGCGGGTTTGTACCTTTGGTTTTTGGGGCAGGCCTAACCGGTGATGTATACCGGCTTTGGAAATCTGAGTATGAATAAGGAAAATCTGAGCGGGCCCAAAGAAAAGGCTTGGAGGTAAAATCCTATACAGAAGTGTATTGTTTTTATTCTGGCTGGGTGTTTTTTGAGCAAAATTCGCGGGTTTATGCTAGTGGCATATTGAATCTAAAGTGCTACTATGAGCCTCGATTTTTTCTACTCCCAGCCCACACAATAAAAAGAGGTATCCCCGTGGCAAAGCAACTTATGATATACGAAAAAATTCAGCCGCTGTCTTCAGAGGCGCATCGTACTTATTCTGTGCAGGTTGATGACTATAAATTTGCCGGCGAATTGATTTCAGTGCCTGTTCTGGCCAATGAAATCCCCTTTGCTGCCAATGAATTTCCTATTGTGTTTTCTTCGACTGGCGCGGAAGGAGCATACATTCCTTTGGCCATGATGGGCTTGCAATCCGGTGAGAACCTGCTGGTAAGTACTGAAGGTAAATTCAATACCCGTTATATTCCTGGGTTCTTTCGCCGTTACCCCTTTGTCCTAAGTACTGGTAAAGACAGCGATACCATGACCTTGTGCATTGATGACGAAAGCAGCTTTATCGATAAGACTGGCGCAAAAGGTAATCGCTTGTTTGATGATGCAGGTGCACAAACACCATACTTGAAAGAAGTGTTGACGTTTTTGCAGGATTATCATCAGCGCGCTGAAATGACACAGGTGTTCTGCAAGCGCCTCCACGAATTAGATTTGTTGGAGCCTATGCAGGCCAATATTACCTTTAAAGGCCATGCAGAAGCCGGCATTAATCTAACGGGCTTTTTTGCGGTTAAGCGCGAAAAGCTTAAGGCGATAAGCGATGCTGACGCGCTCGATTTCTTTAAGAAAGATGGCCTAGAGTTAATTTATAGTCATCTGCAATCTATGACGAATCTGAATAAGTTGATCGATGCAAAATCTGCACGTTTAGATGCGGCAAAATAAGGGCAGTGCTTAATTCACTGCCAAGGCCGAAGCCCGCAAGGGTTTCGGCCTTTTTATTTTAGCGTTGCTAATTCTATAAGCACCCTGCGAAATGGAAATAATTGAATAGAGATGAATTATGAGGCTTTTCTTTACGAAGCGATGTATGTGCTGAATTCAGCTCGACCTATTTGATACTGCACCTGACGAATGATTACGCTCATTTATATCCGCTTTTGTGTGGCGAGACTCACGCCGCCAATTACCAATCCTGCGCCAAGTAACTGTACAGTTGTTATATTCTCACCTAAAAAGAATGCGGCCAAAAACAGCGTGATAACAGGGCCTATACTGCCTAATACCGCCGCTTTGCCGCTGCCAATAAGGCTTATGCCTTTGTTCATTAAAAAGCTGGGAATTACGGTGCAAAAAATGGCGAGTATCAATGCCAATCCATACACTTTGTTGGTTTGTGCAAAACTGTTAAAACCTAAAACGCCAATGCTATGCACCACTACGCCAGCGCAAGCGGCAAGCATGGCATAGGCCGTAAATCGGCTCGAACCCACCTTGGGAATAAGGTCGCCCGCTAAAACCACAAAAAGTGCAAATGACATTGTGCTGAGTAGCACTAATCCACTGCCGAGCAAGGTGAGATCCCATGCTTGCGTTAGACGCATATCCTGTACAAATACCAACAGCATACCCCCATAGGCGAGCGCTAGAGCCAGTTTGGTTTGGCGGTTAATGGGCTGCTTTTTCCAGCCCGCGAGCATCAGTAATACAAGGGTTGGGTAGATATAAAGAATCAACCGCTCCAAGCCTGCCGAGATATATTGCAGCCCCATAAAATCCAATAGGCTAGAAAAGTAATAACTTAATAAACCAAGACCAATAATTTTCCAAAGATCGCCTTTTTGCAAAGGTGCTAAGGGGAGACGTTGAATTAAGACTGCTATAGCAGCGTAAAAAGGCAGTGCAAAAAGCATGCGTAGCATCAGCAAAGGTGTTGCGCTAATACCTTCGGCGTAGGCCAGTTTAATAACAATCCCTTTGGCTGCAAAACAAAAGGTGCCGAGCACAATACATATTAATCCAAAGCTAACAGATGAGTCGTTAAGTAAACGTTTCATGAATAAATATCACCAAATAAATCCAGTTGTGTAAGATACAGGCGGACGTCAAACTCATACTGGTGATAGTTGGGTTCCATATGGCGACAAAGTTGATAAAAGGCTTTGTTGTGCTCTTTTTCCTTAAAGTGCGCTAGCTCATGTACAACAATCATTTTTAAAAATGCTTCGGGTGCAACGCGAAATAAACTAGCAATCTTAATGTCATTTACAGCTTTTAATTTTCCACCTTGCACGCGGCTAATGTAATGATGCTGCCCTAGCGCATGTTGTATTACTTTTATCTTATTGTCATAGGTCACGCGATTAAGTGGTTGGGTTTTACTCATGTGGCGATTTTTAAGTGCCATAGTGTAGTTGTACAGTTGGCTTTCAGAGCGAACCTGATGCGCAAGTGGATATTTCTTTAAAAGGACTTCCGCCAAACGTCCGTCGCTAATCAACTGATTGGCTTGGCTGATAATCTCTGCAGAGTAGCCCGTAAGGTATTTGAGTTGCGTCATTGATGGTGTCTTATTTAGCTGTGTCTTAATGACATGAGGTGGTTAGCACTGAAGCCTTAGGCGCTTGGCTGTGGTTTTTTTGGCAGGCTTCAGGGTAAAGGCCTCGTATTATATAGCAATAGAAAACGGTATATGCTTATTATGCCGTCTGATTTCGTTGGCTTTATATTGCTTATCGCGAAGTATGAGCAAAGACTGCTAAATGCTATGGCCTTTTTCACAAGCATAGCGGGCTATTATTATGAAAGGATAAATCGATTGTCGAAGACTCTCGTGGTGCAAAATGCCTTCCCCATTCATGCTGACTAATTTATGTGAGAGTTCTATGCTGTGTGAAGAATTGAAATCTGAAGAGGTTGCTAAAGTAAATGACTTTTATAGAAAAACCGCTTATTTTCGATCTGTTACAGAGAAAGAAAGAGTCTTTATTGTCCGTGATGAAGGTAAGATTGTCGGCGCTCTGTGCGTTGAATCTGAGGCAGATATACGGGTTTTACGTGGAATGTATGTATTGCCTGAGCTGGTTCGAAAGAAAATTGGCACGACACTTTTACAGTTTATAGAGCCGGTATTGAAAGATAAGGACGCCTACTGTATCCCTTATCGTCATTTGGAAGGTTTTTATGAAACTATTGGCTTCAAGGCGGTAGATGTAAATAGAACACCAGACTTTATTGCTAATCGCTTTAATTTGTACTGCGCTAAAGGTCTTGAGGTTTTAATCATGTATCGGCCCAAGGGGTAGTTGCATGTGAAATTTAATAAGTAATGCATATTTTTTAATGTCTGTAGCAATGGTGTCTGTAATGTTGGTAAAAGGTGCGTTAAAAAATATGGATCATGCTAAGTTTTAAAACTTAATATAACAGCTTTATATCCTAGTGGAGGAGCTTGAAGCTATGTTTCCTGGGAAGTAAATGCCTGCCAACGGACCGTTTCAGGTGTCGCGGGTCAAGCTCAAAGAGTTGAGTAAGCATGCTGAGGAGTCTAACCGAATACCTCGAGTAGCTTGGTAATTTTTTTTAGATTATCAAAGTGGTTTATTTGCCCGCCATAGAGATACCTAATTGCTGTTAACCTGAGTGGTTTTTAATTAATGAGTAGATTGCGTAAATTATTTCGCTGGGAGCGCGGACGTCAAAATACAGGTTACGAGAAAATGTTGTTGTGCACTGCTCACTGGCCGATAAAGTTTGACTTGTACATTTTAAAATTCAATCTTGGTAGCGAAATTTCCTCTCATATAGATTCTGTGGCCTTTGGTAAACATTACAGACTTAATATCGTTTTGTGGGCAGCCAGTGAAGGTGGCGAATTTATTTGTGTGAATCCTATTTTTGCCACCAAGAGGATTAAGTGTTTCCGGCCTGATATTTCGGAACACAGCGTTACCAAGATCCGTAAAGGGACGCGTTATGTGTTGAGCTTAGGTTGGATTAGGGCTGCATAGCCGATCTTTACGCGTTAAAATTTTGCATTCTATGGTGTAAATGGATATTACTCTTCCAATACATCTGCCGTTAAAATATTCCTCTCAATCAATTCCTGCAGAATATTTCTACACTTTTCTTTTAGCATATCTCTAAGTAGCCGCACTGCGGGCGTAATCGATTGTCGACTGGGGCAGATGAGCCACAGTTCTGTGGCGGTGGGTTGGTAGTCGGGCATGAAGTTCACCACATGGCCCGCTAGTAAATCTGAGGACATGTCTAAACAAGACTTTACTGCTAGGCCTTTGCCCGCCACACACCAGCGGCGCACCAAATCTGCATCGTTGGCGATACGGTTGCCGCGCATTTTTACGGTGTAGTCGCTGCCTTGATGCGTGAATCCCCATGTATCGTGAATCATGTCTTGCAGTTGGTAGAGCAAGGCATTGTGTGCGGGTAATTGATGTGGGTGTTGCGGTGTTCCGTGTTCTTGGAGATATGCAGGGGTGGCACAAAGTAGGCGCGGAATTTTACAGATTTTAAAACCATAGAGGTTTGCGTCAGTCGGTGAGCCGTAGCGCAGGGCGATATCAACGGCATCGCGATAAAAGTCGATATTGGCATCGCTGATGTGTGTCCTCAGGCTTACCTTAGGATATTTATCCATGAATTCATCTAACCACGGAATAATGCGATTGCGGCCGAGATCAGATGAAACTGCAATGCGCAGTTCGCCATCGATAATGCCCAGCTCACCTTGCATACTTTGCTGCGCTTGATCGAGCATTAACAGAGCCTGTTCGCACTGCGGAATGTACTTTTCACCCGCGTTAGAAATACGCAGTTGTCGTGTCGTACGAATAAAAAGCTCTACACCTAGGTTCGCCTCAACCCGTTTAAGCGCCGCACTGGCTGTCGCCACACGCATGTCTAGGCTCGTGGCTGCGGCAGTAATATTGCGAAATTCCGCTACTTTGAGTACAACCTTTAGGTCTTCTATTAGCATATTGTCAATTTATATTTGATAATGATTCAATCATTATGCTGTTTAAGGCGATTTAAGCAAGGGTTACTATGGCCTCACGGACAAGCAATATTCACAGGCATGAATGTACATGCAAAGATATTTTGAGGAATTCCTTATGAAAGCTGTTGGCTATAGCAAATCTCTCTCCATCCATGACGCTGATTCATTGATTGATATTGAGTTGCCGCAACCCATTGCGACAGGTCGTGATCTATTGGTGAAAGTGAAGGCGGTTGCGGTAAATCCGGTGGATTATAAAATTCGTCAAAATATGGCGCCAACCGAAGGTGACTACAGGGTATTAGGGTGGGATGCGGTGGGTGAGGTAGTGGCCTTAGGTGAAGCTGCATCCCATTTTAAATTAGGCGACCAAGTTTATTATGCCGGTGCGTTAATGCGGCAGGGCAGTAATGCGGAATATCAATTGGTGGATGAGCGATTGGTGGCTATAAAGCCTAAAAGTCTCACCGATGCAGAAGCGGCGGCATTGCCGCTGACCGCGATTACGGCATGGGAATTATTATTTGAGCATTTAGCAATTCAACCGCAAGCCCCCAATGCTATAAAGCCATCCAATGACGTTATTTTGGTTGTGGGCGCAGCCGGTGGCGTGGGCTCCATTTTAATTCAACTTGCAAAAGCGATTACCGGCGCGACGATTATTGCTACGGCTTCGCGTGAAAGTTCGCAGGCCTGGGTGAAAGAGTTGGGTGCACATTATGTGGTTGATCACAGCAAACCACTGCAGCCGCAAATTGATGTCTTAGGCATTGGGCAGGTAACGCATGTTGCCAGCCTTAATAGCACAGAAACCTATTTTGAAACCTATGTTGATTTACTTGTGCCTTTTGGGAAAATAGCGCTTATCGATGACCCTAAGACATTGGATGTCGCTAAGATTAAAATGAAAAGTCTGTCTCTACATTGGGAATTTATGTTTGCACGCTCCATGTTTAATGCGATTGATATGCAAGAACAGAGTCGCCTTTTGACGCGCGTGTCTGATTTGATTGATCAAGGTCATATTCAAACAACAGTAGGAAAAGACCTAGGTACTATTAACGCTGCGAATCTGAAAGCAGCGCATGCTACTTTGGAGTCGGGTAGTTCAATAGGGAAAATAGTGTTGCAAGGCTTCTAGTAAAATGGGTGGCAGTAATTCGTCACCTGCATCTTATTTTTCACAGCCTTAAAAAAGACATCAAAAAAGTAACATTGTGTTTCATTGGTCACTTAAAGAGAATTAGATTATGGCGAGATTAACGATAGTTGCCAATATTACGGCTAAGGAAAACCAAGTAGATTTGGTCAAAGCAGAGCTTTTAAAGTTGGTTGATATTACCCGCAGCGAACAGGGTTGCATTAATTATGACTTGCACCAGGATATAGCCAATCCTGCACATTTTATGTTTTATGAAAGTTGGGCGAGCCGCGAACTGTGGCAGACGCATATGGGCAGCCAGCACTTGGTTGAATATCTTGCGGCAGTAGAGGGTGCCGTTGCAGGCTTTAGCCTTAATGAGATGACGCAACTTTCTTGATCGTTAAATCGATCATTCGAGTAAAATGTTGAGTTAGGCGAGGGAAGTATTAATACAATTAATACTTCCTTTTTTTATGGTAAAACTAGCCGTTTGGCCAGATAAAGAAAGGGCCGCCAGATAATCAACAGCGAGGTAAAAAATAAAGTCAGGAAAAAATGCAGCCAATATTGCCCGCTAAAATATTACAGCGCCAATGTGCACCTAAGTGAGCTTGGTCGATATGCATACTGCAACATCTTGGGGCGGAAGATTCAGCTACTATTCCTTCTATTTGTGATCTAATCTTTGCCTTTGGCGTAACAATAGTTGTTTTAAGGCTTCATTATGTTTTTTTTGAGCGGCTTGTTCAAAAAAAGGGATGAAACTTTATTCTAATTATTGTTTGGCCTAATTAATGCTTTATACCTTATGAGTGACTAGCACCTGAGCTTTAATTTCTAAGTTGAATGTAAAGGTGCTGCGATCCTGTGGCAGTCAATTGCTGAAGTTGTCGTAATTTCATGGAGGTAGTATGAGCAATCTGTCTGTAAATAAGGTGCTGGCAAGTCCAGTGACCTTATCGAATATCCCCCCTGTTGTCCGTTTTCATCACTCGCAAATTCTTGCGCTATTCCGCGCTATAGATAGCATGTTAATTGTATCGATATTGTGGGCAATACTAGAGTTGCTTGGTATGACCTGGACCAATGTTCACACAGCATTTTCTATAAGTACGGTAATTTTATTTGGTTACTTTGCCGAAAGTAATGAGGTCTATTATTTGTGGCGCGGTCACTCTATGGCAGATTTGTCTACACGTATATTTTTAGCCTGGTTTGGCACAATGCTAGTTATGGTTTTAGCCTTTGTCTTAATTTACCCTTTTATCGATGTGGCTATATTGCCCATGGCAAGCTGGTTAGTGGCCACGCCTGGCGTCATGATTGGTATGCATATTGGTCGTCGAGTATTGCTCGCTAAGTTACGCTCTAATCCCACTGAGCCACGGCGGGTAGCTATAGTGGGTGCAAATGATTTGGGTTTGCGCTTGCTCAACTCTATGGCGGTTATGCCTTGGCTTGGCTACAAAGTGATTGGGTTTTATGACGATCGCGTAGCGCAGGAGGAAGTGGGGCGACGCCTAAATAATACTAAAATTAAGATTGTGGGCGGTTTAGATCAACTCTACGCAGATGCCCATGACGGAAAATTAGATATAGTTTTTGTTACCTTGCCGATGCGTGCAGAATTGCGTATGCACTCAGTGATAGATCGTCTTGCCGATACCACTGTGTCGCCCTATGTTATTCCTGATGTATTTAGTTTTGATTTGCTGCACTCGCGTTTAACCTGCTTGCAAGGTATTCCAGCCCTGAGTATTTATGACTCGCCCTTGGTGGACAATAGTTGGGCTAAGCGGCTTGAGGATTTTGTGTTGGGCTGTGGCATTTTATTGATGTTGGCCATCCCCATGCTGATGGTTGCTGTAGGTGTGAAGTTAACATCACCCGGCCCCGTATTTTTTAAGCAGACACGTTATGGTATGGGTGGTGAAAAAATTAAAGTGTGGAAGTTTCGCTCTATGACGGTCTGTGAGGATGGGCCGAGTGTGGCTCAAGCAAAACGTGAAGATCCGCGCATTACGCCCTATGGTAATTTTTTACGGCGTACGTCGCTCGATGAGTTGCCACAATTGTTTAATGTTATCTCCGGTAGTATGTCGTTAGTAGGCCCACGGCCCCATGCGGTGGCACACAATGAATTCTATCGCGGACAAATTAAGGGTTATATGTTGCGTCATAAAGTTAAGCCCGGTATTACGGGTTTAGCACAGGTTAATGGCTTTCGCGGTGAGACGGAAACCCTCGACAAAATGTCTGGTCGTATCGCCTATGATTTAGAATACATACGCAATTGGTCGGTGATGTTGGATATTAAAATTTTATGGAAGACGATATTCAAAGGCTTTGTCGGACAAAATGTATATTAATAGATATAGGATAGAGAATGGTGCACGCGCAGCGCTATTGTGCACGCTAGGAGTAGCAGGGATGCTGACAACAACCACTGCATGGGGAGAGGATCGCTTTAGGTTGACTTTAGGTGCCCATGAATACTGGGATAGTAATTTTGCACGCAATGCCATTGTGGACTCTGAGCATTACACTCGCTCGGTTGTAGCGCTTGCCGTGAATGAGCACATTAGTAAGCAACATTTTTCTTTTGGTGTAACAGGCAATCGCTATGATTATGATCAGCGCGATGATTTAGATGTGAGCTTCTATGAAGGTAATGCAAGTTGGCGCAGTGATTGGAATCAACGCGTCAAATCTTCATTGGCTTGGACGCGCGATGCTTATGCTGTTGATCGCCTAGAGTTTGCCGGTAAGGACGTAGTTGCTGTGGATAATCTCACTGGGCAATTTACTCTTGGTACAGGAAATAATGTTGGCGTCACACTAGGTGCAAGCAAGGTGGCGCAAGCACACTCAAATGATGCACGTGAATTATTAGATTTTGATGAGAATGAATTTTTTGTTGAGGGTACTTACACTTCAGCCACTCATTCTTTGTTAAGTCTGCGGCTGCGTCAAGGTAAGCGGGGCTATGTAAATACGGCGCGCGACAATCCTAGCCCATTAGATTTTGATTATGATCAGCTAGAGCTTGGCGGCGTTTGGGTACTGACGCAAAAAACCCAAGTGGAGTTTACCCTAGGGCGCTTTAAGCGCGAGGGTATTATTAATACGGGTACGGGTACTCAGGCGTCGCTCGATATTGGTTGGGCGATCAGTGAGAAACTTAAGCTAGCATTAAGCTATAGCCAAAGCGAGCCTGCACTCGGTGAAACGTCAGATTCACCAGCCGATATACGCGCAAGTAAATTGATGCTTACGTGGGTGCCGGCACACAAGTGGCTGGTTGGTATTAGTGCTGGGTATAGTGAGCAGGGTTATTTGCCGCAGTTGACAGAACCAGCGCGCGAAGAAAATATTATTACCATCAGTCCTTTTACGCTAACCTATCATTTTTCCTCGCTTGCTAGTATTCACCTTGATAGTCAGTGGGTGGATCGTCAATCACCTTTACTCTATCGTGACTATCATTATCTTCAGGCGAACCTGGGTATAACCTTGGTGTTTTAATTCAGATATTTTTCTGATGGTTATTTTTGATGGCTGTTTCGATGGTTTGTTGTGAAAGTTGCTTTTGATAGCTGCCTTTGATAGCTGCCTTTGATAGTTGCTTTTGATAGCTGCTTTTGATAGCTGCCTTTGATAGTTTTCCTGCTGTTGTTGAATCTTCTTACAGAAGTCCCCCTAGGTTAATCTTAATAAACGTTGAAGATAGTGGATTGCCGGTATTGCTTTAGCCGGAGCCATGGCCGCGCCTTCATGTAGAAATTGTTTAGTCTCGGCGCGAAAAACACATGACATAATAAATATATATACCGCGCCGCCAAAACTGGCGAGTAATACTAGGCGTAGTCCTAATGCCCAGTCCTGTGGGAGTAAGAGTTTGGCAGCCTGTACCAAACCTAACATGAGTAAAGCCGCACTAAATGCGGGTGCGACTGTGCCAAGCTGACGTAATATGCTCACCTGAAACACTCTTTTGAAAAACACCAAATTGAAATAAATACTTAGGTAAGAGCGCAGGGAGAATCCGGCTGCAGCGACGGCTATTCCGTAGGGGACCAATAGCAATCCTAACAGGCAATTTATGATAAAAACGATACTTGCGATTGTCATCACAGCGCGGGCATGGCCGTTTGCAGTTAAGGCTGCGTTGATTTGCGCGCTCATGGCGAGCGGTGCAATACCTAAAGCTAGTAAGGTCATCACGTAACCACTTTGAATCCATTTTTCAGTAAAGGCGAATTCAATAAATTCTGGCCCTATAGCTGCTGCACCAAATGTAATTGGAAAAATAAAGTAGGCGCTCATGCGCATAACCCTCAAGGTAGCTTGCGCGCGTGCGTCGCGTTCATCAAGCCGTGCCAGTGCTGGCAATAGTGCTTGCTCAAAAGGTTTTATAATGATTTCTTGGAGAATGAATAATACGCGGCCACCGACTCGGAAGAAGCCTAGTGCTGCGGGCCCCAGCAATATTGCTATCAGCATTTCATAGGCTTTATCCGCAAGGTTGCTAATAATTTGCGAGAGCGTGAGGTGTGTAGAAAAGCTGAATAGGGAGCGAGTGTGAACCATGGAGAAATTAAGGCTGGGTAACCAATGCGCAGTTTTCCAGGTGATGACGGTGATGAGCACCTGGTTAATGAGCTGTTGCCACACCAATGCCCAAACACCGTAGCCGTTAAAGGCAAGCAGTACCCCGATGATGCCGGACAGCAAGCTGGCAATGATGCTGCGCAAAGCAATGGCGCGAAAATTAAATTCGCGTTTGAGTTTTCCTTCATGAACAGATTTGGCGCCCTCGAGCAAGAAGATAATAGAAAGAACCTGCAACAACAATGCTGCACGGGCATCGTAGTAGTGGGCAATTAAGGGCGCAATTGCTAAAAATATTGCCGCTATAAAGACGAGGGCTAGTACTACATTCAGATAGAAGCATGTCGTTGCATAGTCTTGATCCCATTCAGTGTGGCGCACAATCGCATGGGACAAGCCGGCGTTAACAAAAACCCGCCCCAGCTCTACGACTATAAGCGCAAAGGCGACCAAGCCAATTTCCTCTGGCGCCAGCAGGCGCGAGAGAATGATAAAAATCACAAAGCTGAGCAGGCTGTTCGCGCCCGCGGCAGCGCTCATCCAGAGCCCACTTTTACCAAAACTATTTTTTAAGCTCATAGCATCTCAGTTTAGGCGTTAATTAATTGTTGCAATGCGTGCCGGTATTTATGTTGATCAATACAGGTTTGCATTTGTTGGGAGCAACATTGTTTTTTTTCTGCTAGTAGCTCAGGGGACTGATAAATTTCTGTCAGCATTCGCGCGCTGTATTGAATGTCGGCATCGGCCCAGGTGGCATCTTCAAATTCTTGGAACTCGGGGTGGGTGGAGTTAACCTTTATAGGTTTATAGGGTACTAAAAAACTATTTTCGGCGGTACAAAAATCCATATTGCCCGACCAGCTGGTAGCCAGTACGGGGGTGTCTAGCAGCATGGCTTCTGCCATTGTTAAACCAAAGCCTTCTGAACGATGTAAAGACGCATAGAGATCGGAGCTTTGAATTAGCCCGAGTATATCGGCACGACTCCACTGCTGATCGATCAATATGATATTTGTGTGCGCTGCCAATGCCTTAAGGAGTGAGATTTTTTCAGGTGAATTACTCCCAGCATTTGCCTTCAGTACTAAGTAAGCATCAGGGGTATTTATAAAAGCTTGTTTGAAGGCGGCGATTAACCCCAACGGGTTTTTTCGCTCCATGGCGCTGCCAAAACTAAAAATGGTAGATATTAAAAATGCCTCTGCAGGAATATGTAGCTGCGCGCGTATACCGGCCGCAGCGTCACCGCGGGTGACGGGGTGCGTTACGGTTATTACTGGGGAATGTGTGTAGCGCTTAATAGCGCTAGTGGTAAAGCGCGAGGGAGTGAATATGGCATTCATATAACGCAGTGCGCGAACCCATTCGGCAGGAATAGTTTCCAGTTCCCAAGCCCAATAGCCAATGTTGTAGGTCTTTTTAAAATCCACTAAGCCCATTTGTAAAATGACGGGTGGCAGCATTGGTGGATTAAGATGATAGATTCTGCAGTTAACCTTAGGTGTTGTTATATTGTTGAACGTCGGTTCCGGCCAGTCCCACGCTAGTTCTTTTGGTTTTCGAAAGTAGCTTTCTACGCTGGTGCACTTAACGCTATAGCCATCAGCCGCTAATTGCTGCGCACAGAGTCGCGCTGATTCACCAATCCCAGAGATGCTGTTAAAAAAACCAATTACTTCGATATATAAATCATCGCTATTCGGTAGTGGCCTGTGGCTTTTGGGAATCAAGCGCTGCAATAGCCGCGCACGCAGTAGCCGGTACATTTTCCGCAACAGGTTTTTCATGGGTTCACATTTTCTCAGTGAGTTTATTCGTATTCGGCAGCGCTGTTTGGGCGGCATTAGCGGCGCAGTATGTGTTTGTTAGGCGCTTGCCACTGCGCAGGCAGAGGATTAGAAATTGGCCAATATCTAGGGTGTAGCGTCGCAGTAAGCGTGAGGGTTCTAAGCACAGACGATAAAACCACTCTAACCGCATGCGTTGAATTAATACAGGTGCACGGTTTTTTTCTCCTGCAAGAAAATCGAATAAGGCACCCACACCCATTAATACTTGAACATTTAATGTTGAACGATTGTTGAGTATCCACTGTTCTTGATGGGGGTTGCCCATGGCGACGAGAACAACGTTGGCGTTGCTGCTATTAATCGCACTGATAACGTGCGCGGTATCTTTTGCTTCGTCGTAACCATTGCGCACGCCGACTACATTGATGTGATGTTGATTGATAAGGTTCTGTGCTGCACGTTGCGCAATACTCGGTTTCGCCCCGAGTAAAAATACCCGTGCGTCGGCACCGAGGCTTTTTAAAAAATAGGGTGTGAAATCAGTGCCGTTTAAGTTTTCGATAAAGGTGCGGCGATGAACCAGCCAGCTCGCTATATCAATACCGATACCATCGTTAACAATGATGGTGTTGCTATCAGACATTTTGGGAATGAGCGGCTGACACTGCACAATAAAGTTGGTGTTGGCAAAAAACAGCGAGAGCGGTTGGTTTTGTTGTTGCTGCATTTTTTGTCGCACTAGCGGAGCGAGAGCGGTGGCGGTGGTGCGTAAAATCGGAAAACCGCCCAACGCTAAAATGTCTGTGGTGTCGCGCTCATGCTGGGGAGTATTCATCAGGCAAATACCTCGGTGTCGTCGAATTTTTGGGGCGCGAGCATACGTTCAGTGACTTGCTTCCAATTCAGTACAGTGCGTTTTGGATGTGACCCTTGTGGATTCAATGCGCGCGAAATAGCCAGCGCGATGGAATTCTCATCGCCGATGTCGTAACCAAAGCGAGTGGGGTAATCAGCGGCAATAAAATGGGGGCAAATCGCGGGTAAGCCAAAAAACTCATACTGCGTTAATTTGAGCGAGGTATCGCGCAGATACGCTGGTAAATTCACACTGGAGTAGGGCGCAATGCCGAGTGTGGCGTGTTTTATGTAAGGTAGTGTTTGGGCGAAAGGCATTTCGCCATAGACGCTGACATTTTCACCATACTCAGGATGGTGTGGCTGACAGGAGCCGATAATGTGAAATTGAATCTGTGGGAAACGCTTGGATGCCAGCACAAAAAATTCTGGGTCAAATAACATGGAACCCACCGATACCGCATGAATACCCTCGGGGTAAGGCGATGGCCCAGCATTTTCTGTCGCGGCATAATCTATACCTTGGGGTACAAAGGCGAGATTGTGTACCGAGGGGATGGTCTCGGCCAGCGCTTTTGACGGCAGCACTATGGTGTCTATGTCTTTGGCAACGCGGGCAAACGTTTTACGAATATAGTCAGCGGCATCAATGGTGTCGAGTGAGTCTGAGGCGCGGTAAAGTATTTTGGCTTGTGGGTTTAGTTTTTTAATTAAATCGAAAAATATCGGCGCTATGCCGCTCTCTAATACAATCACATCTGAGTCTCGTATCCACGCGCGCAGTACGCTGTTGAAACCAAAGCTGTAGAGGTGATACATAAACGATTCAAAGGGACGAATACGAATAGGGTGAATTAAAGTTTTCCACAAGTAGCACTCCACACCTTGATAAGTCACAACCTTGTTGGCTTGATCATCGAGCGATAGGCGCGGGTCATGTTTATAGCGCGATAAAAAACTGTAGCGTAGGGAGAAGAAACGGGTGGTGCCCATTTGCGCCAATTCGCTGGCGACAAAATGAATGCCCGCTTTGCGCGGCGAGCGAAAATCGTGCGCGGAGAGCAGCAAGTATTTTTTCTTTGCAGTGGGAGATGTAACGGCAAGTTGCGGCTCGTCAATATTGCACAGGGTATCGAGCGTTGTCATAGCGATCTCCTTCATGGCCCATCAAAAGTTAGGTTCAGTTGTAGGTTCGGTTGTAGGTTTAGTTAAGGGGTCAGTTAACGGTGCTTCAGGAGGGCTTATAGCCTCGGCTTTTTTTGCGTCATAGAAAAACAACTGCAGTGGCCCCCATTGGGGTGCAAGTGGTTTATCGGGTCCACTTAAGGCGAGCGGGTAATTGCCCCACCAGCCACCAGCGGCCCAGTAGCTCCAACCCAGCCATGCTTGGCTATTCATCATTTCCAAAAAACGTGTAAGGGTCGCGAGACATTCGCTACTGGCAGGCACGCCAAATTCACCTAAAAATAATGTTTGTTGATGGGTGTTGGCCCAGCTACTGATACGCTCAAATTTATCCGTAAACTCTTCGGCAGCGCGACAGCCTGTGCCCGTAGTGGCGGTGTGAGTGCCTGAGTAGTTGCTGTCAGTGTATTGATGCACTTCAATAACCGCGCGTTTAAGCGGATCATGTAAATCTTCAAAAACATTCGCATTGCTGTTGGGCGCGCCCGCAAACCAATCCTGTAGACCGCTCCAGTGTCCACCGCTGACAAAAACCAGATTGCTAACCTCCGCTGCGCGCAGTGCTGCAAGTGTTTGTTTGGCAATTGCTGCCCATTGCAGCAAGGGGATTTTTGCGGGTTCATTCATTAATCCAAATGCGGTGAGCGTGGGGTCGTTAAATTCAGCGGCCAACGCGAGCCAAAACGCAATATAGGCCGCGGTCAGGTCGGTGCCATCGGGCAGCGTTTCATCTAATGTATAGCCGCGATAACTGGCGTAGTTGTGCACATCTAACAGCACGCACAACCCCTGCTCTTGCGCGCGCTTAACCGTGAGTTTGATGTGCCCTAATTCGGTAGCGTCAAAAGGTTGATTCAGCGCAGGTTGCAAGCGCTCCCAGAGAAACGGCAGGCGAATCATATTGGCGCCTTGCTCGGCGATAAATTGCAGCTCTGCTGCGCTGGGGTAGGTGTAATCGCGGAAGACAACCCCCGGTAATGCGCGCCCATTAAATTCGGCACCGGCAAGGTTGACACCCGTTAACCGCGCCTGATCTAGGCAGCCTGCGTGAGCTGGTAGCCATGCCATGCTGAGAAGGGTAATCAGCATCACTTTACTGAGACACATTAAGGGTTGGCGAATAACGTTGTTCATGATGCGGTGCGCAGTTGGTCATAGAGTGCGAGGTAGCGATCTGCCACCTGCGGCCAGGCATAACGGGTAGCAAATAGCTGTACGTTGGCCCGCCGACTTTGGTAGGCGCTCTCCCCTTGATTGTGGAGCTGCAGAAGTCGGTCAATGGTATTTTGGTGCGGGCATGGTTGTAGGTTTTGTTGCGCTGAATCGGTACAAAACCCAATCTCTGACGCATCAATTAAACGTTGAAAAGGAGGAATTGGACTGAGCACCGGTGTAAGCCCCGCGCTCATTGCTTCTATGGGTGCAATACCGAAGCCCTCGTGACGCGAGAGACACACAAAATAACTGGCTTGTTGTAGCAGTGCTTTTATTTCGTTGTCGCTGGGGTTGGCGGCGAGCGTAACGGCGTTGGATATGCCTAAGGTAGTGCAGTATTCCTGCAGCTCACTCAGGCTGTGATCGTATTCGCGTCCAGCAATAATCAAACGCCATTCTGCATGCTGAGCATGCAGTGTTTTAAACAAGTCTAAGGTTTCTATCAGGCCTTTGTTCGACGACCAGCGCCCAAAATACATGAGGGTGGGCTTGAGTTGCGGCGCGGCGCAATCGGCGAACTTTTCTACGTCGACGCCGTTTTCAATCACTTCTAATTTTTGCTTGCTCATAATCTGACTGAACAACTCGCCGTCGTTGGCGCTGGTGGCAATGACCTGGTTGTAGGCATTAGCCGATAAGCGGGTAATGCTTTGGAAATAAACTTTTTTAGCGCGTGATGCAAAGCCGCTATGAAAGAAACCGCCGTGCGTGGAGAGCACCAGCGGGCGGCGGTGTAGCCATTTGGTGGCGGCGAGAAAATCGTAGAAAAAGTCTACGCCGTGAACGTGAATGACATCGGCATCTTTCAAATATTTAAACACGCTCGGGCAGAATGGGTAGCGACTAGAGCCGTGGTAGGGCAGGCGAATCACCTCTATGCCATCGATCATTTCGCGCTCGGGCAGTATTTGAGTTGAATTTCTGAAGAGTCGGTCGAGGGTGATAATGCGCGTAGCGGTTTGCCCTAAGCTCAGTTGATGGCGGGCAATATTGCGCACCACTTCTTCCATGCCGCCAATTGACGGCAAATATTGGCGCACTATATGGGTTACTTTTAACGAGGATCTACTGGGCATGGAGGGCTCCTTGGTGTGCAGGTTGGCGGACCGATGTGGGAGCTGTTGGTGCCGGTCTTTGTAAACTGCAGCCCACTAAAAACCAGAGGACTGCGGCGCTTTTGAGGGCGAAAAATGAGGTGCCACTGACGCACAAAATGAGCGCTATATAGATGGAAATTAGCGCGCGAAAACGACGGCTTTCAGGTGTGGATGCAGGTAGATTCCAAAAACTAAACCACAGTAACAGGCAGAGCGGCAGGCCGAATGTTGAAAGTATATGGGCATAGCCTTCGTCAAAGTATTCACTGTGAATATTCGTGGCTAAGAGCATGGGCAGGTCAAACTCCATGAGCGCCCAACCGCTATAGGCGAGACGCCCGCGCAGGCCGTCATCGGTCATAACGCCATTTACACTCTCCGTTGCAAACCCAACCACCAGCAATAAAGCAACGGCCGCAAAAGGCGCCACAAGGGTGATAACAACTGCGTTGGTCGGCACCAGTAGGCGCAAAACAATAAATAAGCTAACGGTCATAAGTGCAAAGCGTGAGTCCGACAGGATGATCATGACAATAGCGGTGACGACAAAAAAGACACCTGCACGCCAGTCTTCGCGCGCGCGACACAAACCCCAGGCGATGCAGAGCGAGGCAAAGTTTCCGAGTGATACAGGTTCGAGAAAAACCGAGGAGATACGATGGGGGCCCAGAAGGCTGGGAAAGAGTGTGCGGCCTATGCCTTCGGGGCGCAGGCCATTAAGTTGCAGGCGACTTTCGCGCACGTAATCGGTGATGGGCTGGAGATTACCGGTGCTGATGTAGTAACTATAGATATCGAAAAACTGGGTGTAGGTATCGACAAACAAGGCTTCAAACATTCCCATCGTCAGCACCACCCAAATGGCGACCTTGAGGGCTTTGTCGGCCATAGCGATGCTGCCTAGGTTGCAGCCCAGCCAGAAAAAACAGAGGGGAATCGCAAGGTCGCGGAAGGTCTTGATATTGAGTTGTTCATTCACCAGTGCGGTGATGCAGAAGGTGGCGCCGGCTATGCAGGCCAGTATGAGTACGCCGGGTAAGAGGCGGCGGGCCAAAAACGGCAGGCAGCTCACGAAGATCAGTGCTTCGGCGCCACCCAAGATTGCGCGCGAGGTGGGCATCACAAAGGTATTGAGCAAGCACAGCAGGGCTTGATAGCTCACGCAGGCAACAACGATGAAGGTTGCTAAACGCTGGTCGCTCAGCCACGCGGTTTTTGCCAGCGGCTGCCAGTATTGCCTAGCAGAACTATGATGAGTGGCCTGAAAGCCTCTAGGCGCAGCGCCTCCGGGTTGATAACTGACGGGTTGATTCATCCTAACCTCTACTACAAAAGCCCAGCAGGCTGTTAGGCGCGCAGTGTGGCGCCGAGCAAGCGCACGCCTAATTCACGTAAGCGCTGAGCAATAACGGCAAGCGCTTTGGTGCGCGTATGGTGTGCGCGTGCAACCAGTAGCGCGGCACCTGCATGAGCGGCAATTAAGAGTGCATCGCGGTTCGAATCCATAGGGCTAGTCGTTATCAGGGTTATGTCGAAGCCCTGTGTCAGCGCGGCTAGGCGCGCGGGATATTGTTTACTTGAGAGCAATTCCTGCGGGTTGGGCGCACAGGTGCCTGCGGGCATAATTGAGAGCGAGCTAATAGTGTCTATCCTGCTGGGCGCAATGATTGCGCGCTCGGCAATCCAATCAGACAAGCCTAGGGCATGGGGTGGCAGGTTAAATAAGCTATTGAGCTGCGGGTTGCGCAGGTTGGCATCAATGAGCAGGGTGCGCATGCCCAGCTGGGCAAAGCTAATGGCTAAGTTGGCGGCAGTGAGCGCGGTGCCCACACCATCTTCTGCACTCATTAAGGCCAGCGCTCGCGCGTCGCGTTGACTGGATATGTTTTCGAGTGCTAGGTGTTGATAGGACGCGGTTTGTTGGCTGGCATTGAAATAGCGCAGCATCAATTCACTGCGCAAGCTGCGCACCGCTTCGGCCTGAATGCTGTCGGGTTGAAACAGTGCGCTCAGGCGACGATCAAATTTGCTCGAATTGGCGGGGGTTTGGGTATAGGCAAACTGCTCCGCCAGAATCGCGTGAATATCTTCAGGTGCCAGCAAACCCAATTTTAGTGCGGCGTCGCCAAAGCGCAGCCCCAACTTTTTTTGAGTCGCGCTGATGTGGTTGAGGTCCCCAGCGGTGAGTTTGCCCTTGGCCACCAGCATCGCGCCCATTTTGGTGGCGCTAACGGCTGGGTTATCCGTCAGAGCTTGAGCTAAATCGTTCATGGGGCGCCTCCTGCAGGGCTTATCTATTGCTAAACACAAATTTCAATTTTTACGTTTTTTACCTTGTAGATTTTTACGCTGTAGATCAGCTCGGGCTAGCAAGCCCTGGGCGAGTGTATTTTTGCGGAAACTCAGCGGGAATATAGGCGAGCACTGCCAGCCCCAAACCCTCTTCCAAGTCTGCGGGGGTGCGAATGCGTTGATCGAACCATTCCCAGCAGAGCGCCAAGGCGGTGCCCAGCAATAGGCCCGCGATACAGGCCAAGGTGAGTGCTAGCGCGGGCTTGGGTGATGTGGGGCTGCGCGGAGGTAATGCGCTGTTAAGTACCGCCACATCGGTTGCGGCAATTTGGCTCTCTAGGCGCGATTGCGCGCTGCGTGCAAGGGCCGCGTCATAGGCAGATTGTGCGTTGTCTACTTCTTGCTTCAACAGGGTCAGTTCATTGCGATTGCGGCTGAGCAGCAAGACGCGCGCTTTCTGTTCCGCAATGTCCGTTTTGAGTTGATCTTCGAGGGTTTGGGAGAGTGCAACCGAGGACTTAAGGCTGCCGTTTATCATCTCCAGCATCTTGTTCATTTGTTTTTGTAGGCTACCTACGTCGCTCTGCGCCTGCTTGTATTGCGGGTGGTTTTCACCTACTTGATTTGCCAGTTCGCTCACCCGCGCTTGGGCTTGGGCCAAGTCTGCACTTAAGCGCTGCACTTGGGGGTTATTCAGCGCCTGAAATTCCGCTTGGCCGCGTTTGGTGCCTTCAATTTGGTCGCTGCGGCTCTGGGAATTGAGGCGCTCACTTTGCACGGTGATCAGCATGGACGACAGCTCTGCCAATTTGGCCGACTCCAAATCTAAGCGGTCAGAGGTGGCGATGATGTTGTGCGCCTCTTGGTAGTTGGATAACGCGTCCTGTTTCTCAATCAGTTCGGCGCGCAGCCCAGTCAGCTGCTCCTTGTACCAAAGGCTGGTTTGTTTGGCCGGTTCAACACGCAGTTCAAGGGTGGTGTACATATAAGCTTGGGCAAAGGCGTCGGCCAGTTGTGCGGCGAAGGCGGGGTCTTGCGCTTGAAAGGTAATGCTTAACACGCTGCTGTCGCGCTTGGGGACAACCATCAGTCCTTGGGCGAGAAAATACAGCATTCGCCCTTTGTCCTGCACGGGGTCGCCGCTGAGTTTGGCGGCCTTGATCATGGCGGGCGACTGTTGTAGCGCCAGCTTCTCGATAACCTTGCTGGCCACGTTGCGGCTGCGAATAATATCGGCTTGGGTGGCGGTGTAGCCGCCCGTTAAGCGCCCCGGTTGAGATTGCCCGCTGATGGGATCAAGCCCGCGCCCATCTACCAATAAATCAGTCGATGCCGTGTAGGTTTTGGGGGTAATGACGATAGCCACCAGTGCCATCACTAAGGCTAAGAGCGTGGTGTGAATGAGCGCCCATTTGCGCGCGAGCAAGATACTGATCAGCGACTGTAAACTCATGTTCTAGCTCCGGTTAAAAAAGGCTTTCCTTAACGACCAATACATCGCCATCCATCACACTGTCGCTCAGTTTGGCGCGAAATTCTTTAAGCTTGCCATCCGCATCTTGGCGAAATAGTTTGATACTGCTATCGCTGGCGCGCGCATTGGGGCCACCGCCCGCACTTAGCGCCTGCATAACATTTAACGGGCGATCAAGCGGATACATGCCGGGAGTGTGAACTTCGCCGTTAAGGTAAAAACGCCCCGCGTTAGGCACATAAAGCGTGTCGCCATCTTGGAGCCACACCAGCGCGGTTTCATCTGCATCATAATTCAGCAGTTTTTGCAGATCGTATTCAGTGCGCTCTTGGCGGCCATTACCCTTGGTGCGGGTCAGTATTAAACGTTCGCTACCGCTCGGCGCTATGCCACCCGCCCACGCGATAGCTTGGGTAAGGCTGGTTGGCCCTTCGAGCACCAACTTGCCGGGGCTGTTTACCTTGCCCAAAATCGCGACGACCTGACTGCGATATTTGGTCACCAATACATTCACTTGTGCACTTTTAAGGTAGTTGCCTTGCTGATAGCGCTCGGCAATTAGCTGCGCAGCATCGGCGCTGGTTTTACCCGCAATCGCCATAGAGCCAACCAGCGGTAAAACTACAAAACCTTTGGCGCTGACTTGGCTCTCGGCGGTGAGTTCAGGTTGCCCATACACGGTGATGTGTACCTCGTCGCCCGCACCTATGGAGTAGGCGCCATTGCTATTATCCTGAGTCGCATAAGGGCTAGCAGATTGCTCCGCCGCGATTAGCGCGCAGGGGCTTACAAGTAAGACAACAGCGGCACATAAAACCCTAAGACGTAGCTCCACGTTCATGACAGATCCTTAATGGTACAAATTGACTTATGCGCTCAGTTAGACAGCGCGACTAGCAACTTCCAAACGCGGGTGCGGGCCCACATTGCCAAACGCTACAGGTGTTTTCTTTAAGTGCTGTTGCAAAAGCGAGGCCTAGTTGCGCACATGGTGCAAAAAACAACAAAAAATCAGCGAAACGTCACGTAATAGTGGATCGAGGAGGTTTTAAGTGCAGGTCTTAGGCGCTGTTCGCAATAATTTCATCGCTGCCCGTCGATTTGCTCGGTGCAAACAAGGGAGTCTGGTGCTTTTGTGTATTATTTTGGTGCATTAACTAATGTTTGGACTGAAGTAGAGTCGATGCTTGAATTGAACTTAAGGTCGAGCAGCGAATGTGATTTCTTTGTTATCGTTTCAGGCACATAAAAAAGGAGGGAGGGCTTGAAGCCTTCCCTCCTTTTTTGATTGCACTGCGTATCTATCTTTTGTGCTTTTGTGCTTTTGTGCTTTTGCGCGTACCCGTTAAAGAGCTTCCGGCTTTACAATTTCAAGCGAGTATTGAACGCCTGAGCGAGTATTGGCCACAATTAAAAGAGCATAGTAGGTTTGATG
Organism: Cellvibrio sp. 25HG11W-0; assembly: GCF_057815475.1. Taxonomy (NCBI): domain Bacteria; kingdom Pseudomonadati; phylum Pseudomonadota; class Gammaproteobacteria; order Cellvibrionales; family Cellvibrionaceae; genus Cellvibrio; species Cellvibrio sp. 25HG11W-0. The sequence continues at coordinate 3,609,919 of NZ_CM174230.1, read as the reverse complement.
GTTGTAGGTGATGTTACTGGTGACTATTCCGTAGTCTGAACTGCCATCCACAAAGTTGTCGAGACCGTCAAACTTGTTGTAAATATCGCTCGCATCTTGTCCTCGATCAGAGAATATAAAGCGCCTAGGGAAGAAGTAGCCGCAGTTCTTATCGGCGGAATCACACTCCCACATAACACCGAAACCCGCTGAACGTAAGTTTTGCTTTAGTTGGGTTAACACCTTCAGGTAGGATTTTGAAACGCTGGTGGGAACGTCAAATATTTTTACTTGTTGCTCGCCCGTAAGCTTCAGCTTTTTGTAGTTGTCAGGCTGGTCTTTTAGATTTTTAGATAATGGAAAGATTACGCGCGTGAGGTCATTGATGTTTTCAGCTTGAAGGTTGGCACCTTGGAATTTTTTTACCAAGTCAAACCCATTGGTGCTTCCGGTGATTGGCTCGCTAGTGGTGGCAGGCGCGGCGCGCTCTATTGCAGCGTTGGGTGCTGGGTCATCAGCGCGTATTATTTCGATAGAGTACTGCACTTTACCGCGATATTGCGCGGCTATAACTGTAACAAAATAGGATTGATTTTTGCGCACTGCCTTGCCGGTATAGATGGCGTAATCTGAACTGCCGTCAACAAAGTTATCGAGCCCATCAAATTTGTTGAAGATGGCACTGGCGTCTTCGCCGCGATCTGAAAAAATAAACTGTCGAGTAAAGAAGTAACCGCAATTTTTATTGGTGGAATCACATTCCCAAAGTTTGGTAAAACCCGCTGCTTTTAGGTTTAATTTAAGCGTGTTGAAAACCTTGAAATAGGATTTAGAGACTTCTGTTGGAACGTCATACAGGTAAACCGACTGTTCACCGCTTAGCTGGAGTTTTTTATAGTTTGTTTGGTCGCTGCGTAAATTGCTAGAAAGGGGTAGAACAACTCGGGTTAAATCGTTGTTTTGCTGGGCGTTTAACACACTGCCGGGGTACTTTGCGACTAGGTTGTTTTCTTGAGAGCCCTGTAGATCGGTGCCCTGAGTGAGAGCTTCCGTGGGGTTTTCGATGACTTCTGCGATTGAATCCTTTAGCTGCTGTTGTTTGTCGATCAGTTTGCTGGCTTTGTTGAAGAGATCCATGCCGCTGCCCGCAAAGCTTGGCTGAGCTGCAAGGGTGCTTAGAAAGAGTATGAGTGATATATGTTTGATCATAATGTGGCCTGTCCTTTGGGGGGTATGCGTAGCAATTTGAATAGGTTAATGAGGAGGGTAGAATCTAACCTATTGAAACTGAACACTTAGTTAATCCTTTCGCTGTCGCTTAAGGTGCTCAATGGGGTTGGCAATATAGCGGGCTTCAGCCGCGAATTCCAGTGAATGCTTAGAGCAAATTGTGCGTTACAGTGCTTTAGACTTACGAGGTTTTACTAACTCCTTAAGTGGCTAGGCAGTCCATCTTGAGGCAAATTGTTGCGCCACATGAATTTTTTGCATGGAAGCTTTTTGCGTGCTTGGTGTACAATGCCTGCCTAAATTTTTCCCCCTTCCCATTAATACCACAGCCTCACTCGGGGACCTGTGGGTCAGCTTAGGACTCATCTATGTTTGATAAGAACCAAACTATCGCTTCTTTTGACCCTGAAATTTGGGCTTCCATCCAAAATGAAGGTCAGCGCCAAGAAGATCATATCGAGTTGATCGCCTCGGAAAACTACACCAGTCCGATGGTGATAGCGGCTCAGGGTACCAAGTTGACCAACAAATACGCTGAAGGCTATCCGGGCAAGCGCTACTACGGTGGTTGTGAGTTTGTTGATGTGACGGAAGCCTTGGCTATTTCGCGCGCTAAAGAACTGTTCGGTGCCGATTACGCCAACGTGCAGCCGCACGCCGGTTCTCAGGCTAACCAAGCGGTTTACGCTGCACTTTGCGCCCCCGGTGATACCATTTTGGGTATGAGCCTGGCCCATGGCGGTCACTTGACTCACGGTGCCAAAGTGAGTTCGTCAGGCAAGTATTACAATGCGATCCAGTACGGTTTGAATTCCGAAACTGGCTTGATCGACTACGACGAAGTTGAGCGTCTGGCGCTGGAACACAAGCCTAAGGTCGTTGTGGCAGGTTTCTCGGCTTACTCTCAAGTAGTAGATTGGCAGCGTTTCCGCGATATCGCTGACAAAGTAGGTGCTTACCTGTTTGTCGATATGGCGCACGTTGCGGGTTTGGTTGCTGCAGGTCTTTACCCTAACCCAGTTCAAATTGCCGATGTAACCACCACCACCACGCACAAAACATTGCGTGGCCCGCGCGGCGGCCTGATTTTGGCCAAAGCCAACGAAGAAATTGAGAAGAAGCTGAATTCAGCCGTATTCCCCGGCGGCCAAGGCGGCCCTTTAATGCACGTAATCGCCGCTAAAGCGATTAGCTTTAAAGAAGCTATGACCCCTGAGTACAAAGCGTATCAACAACAAGTAGTTGTTAATGCCAAGGCGATGGCGAAAACCTTCTTGGCGCGCGGCATCAATATAGTGTCTGGCGGTACTGAAAACCACTTGATGCTGGTTGACTTGATCGGTAAGCAATACAGCGGTAAAGATGCTGATGAAGCCCTCGGCAAAGCGCACATCACCGTTAACAAAAATGCCGTACCTAACGACCCGCGCTCACCTTTTGTGACCTCTGGCATTCGCGTAGGTACACCTGCAGTAACCACTCGTGGTTTTGGCGAAGCGGAATGTGTAGAACTCACCAACTGGATCTGCGACATTTTTGATGCACTCGAAGCGGGTAATGCCGATGCTGTGATCGAAACCGTTAAAGTTAAAGTAGCGGCACTCTGCAAGCGTTTCCCTGTTTATGCTGACTAATTTTTAGTAAGTATGGAACGACAAAAAAGCAGCCTGTTGGCTGCTTTTTTTTGTTGCGATATTTCATCGCCGCTGTTTTTACCTTTCAGAAAAAAGCCGCTCAACTTTCGCCGAGCGGCTTGCTGCTACTACTTGCTAGTCGGTTTGAGACTAGTTGTAGTAGTTCATGTACAGGCCCATGCGCAACGCAGAGCTGTTATCGCGATTGGCATAGCGGCTGATTTTTACGGTGTAGTAGCCTGATTGCGTGGGAGTGAAGTTTACATATTCAAACGAATTATCCCAAGAATAAGAACCGCCTACATAGTTGCCGTTAGGTGCGTAGACTCTCATGTCTAAGTCCATGCCTATAGGGTGCGCATTGTTGCGGTTGTTGTAGGTGTAAGTGCCGCGATTCATCCAAGACAACGCAACGCGCGCATTTTTGAAGCTGTTAGAAATGTAAATGCGTTTGGTGACATAGCCATCGCTGCTGCCATCGTCTTTATCAAACGTGCTCCATGAGGCGTTGTTGCCGCTCCACCAAGCCCAATAGCCAGAATATTGCGCACTTAAAAAATCAATGCCGCCCAATCCGACTTTATCAAAACCACCGCTAATGGCATCAGTAGCGCCTGCCAACATTTTCGCCTTGGCTAAATAAGGGCGATATTTCAAGTAGGTAGAAGAGCTCATCATGTCGGCCGTAAACGCCGCAGCGTGAGGGCAGGACATACTGGTGCCCGTCATGGTGAAGCCGCCAGCGGTAATGCTGGTGCCCGGTGCAGAAAGCTCGGGCTTATCGTTGCCAATGCTAGGGTCAGTGAATGATGAGCCGCTGTTAATAGCATTGTTTGAATCGTTGTAATTACCTACCGCAATGATATTCAGACCTTTGCCCGGAGTAGAAATACTGCCTGAGGTAGTACCTGAGTTGCCGGCACTGTTAAACATCGCAAGGCTGTTGTTGTAGCTGTAATTGTCCCAGCTGCGGTCAGTGGTGCCATAGTTATTGCTGGAAGCGTCGCCATTGGAACGGGTGGTAATGTAAATACGGTCATTGCCGCCCACACCATCCAAATCACTATCATTGGGGAGCACGGCGCTGCCGCGGCAGTATAAAAACGAATTGGGCGATACGCTGCGAATGATCGCGCTCACGTTGCGCGAGTGATTGGTTTCTGAGCCTGCCAAACGATCGTAATTGGTAACGCGCGACTCGTTGGCACAGCCGCTTTCAGTCATATAAATACCAATGCCATCGCCGCGCGTGGTACTAAAGGGCAGCGCCCAATTAGTGATGTTGGTTGCGTTCATCGCCCCGTTAATATCGTCTTTGAATTCCGGTGCGGGTTCAACGCCTGCGATCATGGCGTCATCGTTTTCGATCAAGCGGGCAAGGGCGTCAGCGGTCAAGGCAGCTGTTAAGCCTTCTTCGCCGCGCGCCAAGGCTTCGCGTACACCTTTAGCGTCGAGCAACTTGTTACTTTCAGCCCAGCGTTGAACCGTTGCGCTGCGTAAACGGTTAGCTTCGCTTTGCTGTTTGCGCAATGCTTCAGCGCTGGTATCGCCAAATTGATTCAATTCTTTGGCGCCAATTTCGCGGCCATTGACAACGCCGCTCGCGGTTTCGCCATTGCGAATTTCACCGAAGCCAATCTCTGTGGGCAGCTCAACTACAACCTCAACGTTCAAGGCGATATCCACGTTTAAGGTAGCGCTGGTGTTGCCTTGGCTCAGCATGGCTTTCACCCACTTCACGACACGCGGGTCAAACTTCTCGGTTTTGGCAAGGGGTACTTCGCGCTCAGAAATTTCCTTCCCATTCGCATCGAGAATTTGGGTTTTTAATTCCCCTTTTTCATCCGCAAACTTAGTGAAGGAATAGCTGGCGCCATTAATAACTTTTACCTTGTTATCTACAATTGCCGGAGAATCCGTCTTAGGTTCAGTTGCGGCAAGGCTAGTGGTGTTAAGTGTGGTGGTGAACGCGGGAGTGACAACGCTAGGTTTGCTCAGATTGGTTTGCGCACTGCTCGCACTCGCGGCTAAAGCAGTGGTTAAACTGAGTGCAATCACAAGTGGGTGTTGAATGAATATTTTGAATTTCATGATAGTTTCCTTTATGACGTTAAGTTCAGTTGCAGCCCAGATAATCCTTTAGGCTGTACACAGTCTATGCGCGTGCAGAGTCATCCTCTGTAAAAAAATACCGAGGAGGTTGTGAGATATTTACGTGAGGGCGCGCAGAGGTGCTTGCAGTGGGAAGGGTGCATGGTTCATGATGCCGCTGCATGAACGCTTAGCCAAAGAGTCTCACATCTTCGGGGAACTTCGTAAACTCATCGGAGTGTTTCTGTGTTATTTCGCCAGTATGACTTCTTGAATTCCATATTCTGTTGAGGTGAGCATAAGAATGACCAATTAAAACTTCAAATTCATGTTCATCGATCTCACTAGCTGGCGTTATGCGAGAGCTTAACTCCTGCAGATGTTCGATAAGCTCTTCAATTTCATATGATAGTAGAGCCCATTCAACTGGATTGCTTTTTCCATTGATCATCTTATATCCTCTTGTGGTCTAGCAAATGTTTAGGCTGCCGCCTTAGTGCACACCAAAATCACATTCCCCTCTTGCCCATCCCAGCCTTCAATCTTACTGAAATCCCGCTTCAATACTGTCACCTCGAACCCTATAGTAGTAAGCAGGTTTTTCATGGTTTGAATATCCATTGCCAACATGCTGTGGTGATCTTGCCACGCGGTGATAGTTGCATTGGTTTTTTTATGAATCGTTAAATGTAAATCAAGTAGGTCGCCTTCGCCTTTGTAAAACCAGCGTGATTGAAAGCGAAAGAGGTCTGCGCCTTGTAAGTGTTCGTGGCTTACGCCTTGATCGTTGGCGATGGTGTTTTTGTCTACGGCATCAAAACAAAATACACCGCCGGGGTTGAGGGCGGCGTAAGCGCGGGTGGCAGTGGCTTGAAATTTTGCGCTGGGGTAGCAGTAGTGCATGGAGTATAAAAAGCAGGTGATGAGATCGAAGGTTTGTTCAAAGTGAAATTCGCTCATGTCTTGGTGCGAGAAGTGGGCGTTGGGGCAGCGTTGGGCGGCGAGTTCGAGCATGGGGGCGTTGAGGTCTACACCAGTTGCCGCATAGCCAAAGCGCAAAAAGTGTTCGATGTGTGGGCCGGTGCCGCAGGCGAGATCGAGATAGGCATTGCCGCCGCTGCCGAAGAGTTTGTGCAGCCTATGAGCTTGATCGCATTGTTCACCATAGTTGATGTGCGCGCACATGAGGTCGTAGCAACCCGAAAGGTCGGTATACAAAGTGGTTTCAGCTATCAAGGCGGTGGCTCACATGAAACCCTGGGCGGGTTTTGGTTAGGGGGCGGGCCAGTTGCGTGTTGATAGGGTGTGGCCATTTTGGATGCGGGCGCATTCTATAGATTTATGGGTTTAATCATAGATTCTTGAGCTAAATAATACAGTTGTGGTGCTTAGGTTGGGGGCGCGGAATTTTCGGGTTTGTTGCGCGGCTTAGGCGGCGAAAAAGCCTTTGGCAGCAGGTGCCTAACAGAATTGGGTTTGAGGTGAATTTGTCTAAGGCTGAGCTATGGGGTTTTATGCTAGTATGCGCGCACTTTTTATGGCTGGGGCCCATAGCTATGCATTGTCCGTTTTGTAGCGCTGAAGATACCAAGGTTATAGATTCCCGTTTGGTCGCCGAAGGCGATCAGGTGCGCCGTAGGCGCGAGTGCTTGAGCTGTCACGAGCGTTTTACAACGTTTGAAGTGGCGGAATTAGTGATGCCGCGCATCATTAAGCAAAACGGCACCCGCGAACCCTTCGATGAAAACAAGCTGCGCGCTGGCCTTTTGCGCGCGCTGGAGAAGCGCCCAGTAAGTATTGAGTCTATCGAATTAGCGCTCAATCACATCAAACATTACTTACAAGCCACTGGCGAGCGCGAAGTAAAAGCGCTGTTGGTGGGTGAAAAAGTGATGGAGCAGCTGCAAAAGCTCGATGAAGTGGCCTATGTGCGCTTCGCGTCTGTCTATCGCCGCTTTAAAGATTTAAACGAATTCCGTCAGGAAATCGACCGCCTCGAACAGCAACCGGATTAACACAAAGCGCTATGGCTCTCTCTCCTCGCGATGTTGAATTTATGGCACAGGCTTTGCGTTTAGCAGAGCGTGGCTGCTACACCACTATGCCTAATCCTCAGGTGGGTTGCCTGCTGGTAAAAGACGATCAAGTAATTGCTGAAGGCTGGCATATTCGCGCCGGCGAAGGTCATGCGGAAGTAAATGCACTTACCGCCGCAGGTGAGAAAGCGCGCGGCGCCACCGCCTATGTGAGCCTTGAACCCTGCAGCCACACTGGCCGCACTGGCCCCTGTGCCCTGGCGCTTGCCGAGGCGGGCGTGGTGCGCGTGGTGTATGCGATGGAAGACCCAAATCCGCAGGTATCAGGGCAGGGCATCGAAATGCTTCGCGCTGCAGGCGTGTTAGTTGATGGGCCGCTGTTGGAAGATGACGCGCGAGCGCTCAACCCTGGTTTTATCAAACGCATGACCCGCAGGCTGCCTTATGTGCGCTGCAAAATGGCGATGAGTTTAGATGGCCGAACCGCTATGGCGAGCGGCGAAAGTAAATGGATTAGCAACCCCAAGGCGCGTACTGATGTGCAGCGTATGCGCGCGCGTTCCTGCGCGGTCATCAGCGGTATTGAATCGGTACTGCAAGACAATCCATCACTCAATGTGCGTGCCGCAGAGTTGGACTTACCCAATGCCGAAGCGGCGGCGGCTAAGCAGCCACTGCGAGTAATTTTGGATTCTCACTTGCGCTTGCCGCGCAACGCGTTTTTGTTAGGCTATGAGTCGCCCATTTTGGTGGTGCACAATGGCGCTGAAGCGAATCAGGATAAGCTGACGGATTGGCCTGCTCATGTAGAGTTTTTGGCGCTGCCCGCACGGGATGGGCGCATTAACCTAGAAGCACTCTTACGTGAGTTGGCACTGCGCCAATGCAATGAAGTGTTGTTAGAAACAGGGGCTACATTGGCGGGCAGTTTTTTACGCCGTGGTCTGCTTGATGAAATTATTATTTATATGGCATCTAAATTGATGGGCAGCAATGCGCGCCCGCTGTTTGATTTGCCCATCGACAATATGAACGCAGCCCTCGCGCTGAAGATTACCGATATGCGCGCGCTCGGCCAAGATTGGCGTATTACCGCCATGCCGGATACGGAGTATTAGTCGGCACTGAATGCCGCGCTTGTGCGTACTCACTCTTTATATGGCGCTTAGTTTGTTGAGCGCAATTGTATTTTCAACGCTTACACGAAGGTTTTCCCTGTGACAGATCAAGAGCCTATTGCTCCACTCCCAACGCCGCCCGCAGTGGATAACAGCGCGACGCGCGCTAAGCGTTTGGGTGCATTTTTGATTGATTGGGTGATTTTGGCTGGCTTTATGGGCATGTTGTTTGAATATCTGGATTTGGCGCCTACCCAATCTATGGATATGAACGCGGCCATTATCGAGATGGCGCAAAAAATGAGCGCACTCCCCAGCGCCGATTACTGGACCTTATTTTTCTTTCCCTATGTCATGTTCTTTTTGCTGCATGGTTATTTGCTGTTTAATTTTGGCCAAACCATCGGTAAACGTGTAATGGGCATCGCCATAGTGACGCTGGATAATCGCAAACCGCCGTTCGCGAATTTGATATTGCAGCGCTACCTCACCCAATGGGTGCTGGGGATGATCCCCAATTTCGGCATAATCATTCGGGCGCTCGATGTTTCAGCTATTTTCCGCGACGACAAACGCTGCGTGCACGACCTGATTGCGGGCACCAAAGTAATAGATTTACGTATTCCTACTGCGGGTAATACGCCCGGGCAGCAGGGTAGTTTGATTGTTTAGGTTCGCTGACACGACTGACAGTAAGAAGAGGTAAGGCTATGTTTACCGGAATTATCGAAGCGATTGGTGAAGTGGTGGCACTGCAGCCCAAAAATGGCGACTTGCGTCTGCGCATCAAAACCCATGGTTTGGATTTGGCGGATGTGCGCTTGGGCGATTCCATCGCCACCAACGGCGTTTGCCTAACGGTGGTGGATTTGCCAGGCGATGGCTACTGGGCCGATGTGTCGCGCGAAACAATGGACAATACCAGCTTGCCCCAGTGGAAAATGGGCCAGCGGGTCAATTTAGAAAAAGCCTTAACTCCGCAAACGCGTCTGGGCGGTCACATTGTCAGCGGCCATGTGGATGGTGTGGGCGAAGTAATTAGCCGTCACCCCGACGCGCGCTCCGAGCGTTTTCGCATTCGTGCACCTAAGGCGCTCGCCAAATATATCGCCCATAAGGGTTCTATTACGGTAGACGGCACCAGCCTCACGGTGAACAAGGTAGATGGTGCTGAGTTTGAGCTGAATATAGTGCCTCACACCCTTAAGTGGACCATCATGGATACTTACCAAGCAGGCACACACTTAAATTTGGAAGTGGATGTGCTGGCGCGTTATTTAGAGCGCTTAATGCTGGGCGACAAAGCGGCAGAGCCTGCGCCTGAGTCGGGCATTACCCTGGATTTTTTGGCGAAGAATGGCTTTATGTAGGGCGCGGTTCGAGCGCTAAGGACTAGGGTGAAGGTTAATTTTTCGCGAATTTTACTGAACCTTACTAATATGCAGGTCGTTACTCGAATGTAAACCTGTAAGAGAATGCAGCCCCATAACGAGACTGATTATGCCACTCAACACAATTGAAGAACTCATTGAAGACTTGCGTCACGGCAAAATGGTTATCCTGATGGATGACGAAGATCGTGAAAATGAAGGCGATATCATTATGGTGGCTGAGCACGTGCGCCCCGAGGATATCAACTTTATGGCGACCCACGCCCGTGGGCTTATTTGCCTAACGCTCTCTAAAGAGCGCTGCCAGCAGTTGGATTTACCGCTGATGGTGAGCGACAACAAATCTCAGCACAGCACTAACTTCACGGTTTCTATTGAAGCGGCAGAAGGTGTTAGTACGGGAATTTCAGCGGCGGATCGCGCCCTTACTGTGCGCGCAGCGGTAAAGGCCACGGCCAAGCCGGCTGACTTGGTTCAGCCTGGGCATATATTCCCGCTCATGTCTCAGCCTGGTGGCGTAATGAGCCGTGCAGGGCATACGGAAGCGGGCTGCGATTTAGCAATGCTTGCGGGTTTTGAGCCTGCCGCCGTGATTGTTGAGGTGATGAATGCCGATGGTTCCATGGCGCGCCGCGCCGATTTGGAGCAATTTGGCGAGCAACACAACATGAAAATCGGTACCATTGCCGACTTGATTCACTACCGCGCCACCAAAGAGAAGACGGTTGCCTGTATCAATACACGCAAGGTTGAGACACTTTACGGTGAGTTCGAACTGCGCACCTATCGCGATTTGGCGCGCGGCGATTTGCATTTTGTGATGGTAAAAGGCGAAATTGACGCAGAGCCAACCCTCGTGCGCGTCCATGTGATGGATATAGCGCGCGACGTACTCAGCCTTAAGCGCACCTCGGTCGCCGGTGGTAAAAGCTGGACCTATCAAGAGGCGCTTAAAGCCGTCAGTGAAGAAGGTAAGGGCGTGGTGCTTTTAATCTGCCACGATGAATCTACTGGCGAAGTAGAGGAGAGTATCGACTGGCTGATTTCGGGTAAGCAACAGCGCCGCAGCTCCGAGACTCTGTACAAGCAAGTTGGTACCGGCTCGCAAATCTTGCGCGATTTAGGTGTGCGAAAAATGCGTGTGATGTCGGCGCCCATGCGCTACTCAGCGCTCTCGGGTTTTGATTTGGAAGTGGTGGAATACATTTGCCCTGAAGGCGATTAATTTTCTAACAAGATTATTTTTTTAGTGAGCGAGCATCATGAGCAATATTAAAGTTATTGAAGGCGATTTTTCCGCATCAGCAGGCAAGTACGCGTTGATCGTCAGTCGCTGGAACAGCTTCGTAGTAGAAAGTTTAAAAGATGGCGCCTTGGATACTTTGCGTCGTCACGGTATTAAAGACGAAAACGTCAGCATTTTTTATGCGCCGGGCGCGTTTGAGTTTCCCTTGGTTGCGCAAAAAATTGCCGCTAAAAAAGAATTCGATGCAATCATCGCGCTTGGCGCTGTGATTCGCGGCGGCACACCACACTTTGATTATGTAGCGGGCGAGTGTACCAAAGGCTTGGCGCAAGTGTCGCTTAACGCGGGCGTGCCCATTACCTTCGGTGTATTGACCGTAGATTCTATTGAGCAAGCGATTGAGCGCTCGGGCACTAAAGCGGGCAACAAAGGTGTTGAAGCTGCTGCAACGGCGCTAGAAATGGTGTCTCTCATCGGTAAAATTTAATAAGCCAAGCGGTAAGTTTTTATTAAGTAAATGCGAGGTGTCATTAGATGGAATTTGTCTCAACGCATCGCCTAAGTTGTCACTGTGGCGCTGTGCAAATCGCCTTAAATTTACCGCGCGGCTTGGAAGAGTTACGTCGCTGCAACTGCTCTATGTGCAGTCGCAGAGGCGCTATAGCGGCATCAGTTGCGCTGGCCGATTCAAAGATTGAGCAGGGCGAAGATAAGCTGAGTTTGTATCAATTTAATACCATGACGGCGAAGCATTACTTTTGCTCGGTCTGCGGTATTTATACTCACCATCAGCGCCGCTCTAATCCGCATTTGTTTGGTTTTAATGTCGCCTGTGTGGAGGGAGTTGATCCTTTTACCTTGGGTGATATTCCGGTACTGGATGGCAGGTTGCATCCAAAAGATCGGCTTTAGCATCGGTAAGGAAATCGTTAATTGTTTTTTCATTTAGTGGTCGAATCTATCGATCATGCGTTCTTTATCAGGTAATCAGTTCATGAACATGCAAAAAGGCCATCAGGCCGCCACTCGCCGTATGGCACGTCACTATGCTATGCAAGCGCTCTATCAATGGCAAATGGCCGGTTCCTCTATCAATGCGATAGAAGCGGAATTTCGCACTGACAATGATATGAGCAAAGTGGATGTTGAATACTTTCACGAAATTATTCACGGTGTGCCCGAGCACCTGAGCGATATCGATGAAATTTACCTGCCGTTTTTAGTGGAGCGTTCACTCGCTGAGTTGGACTCGATCACCCAATCGCTGTTGCGTATGGCTACTTACGAATTCAAATTCCGTGTTGATGTTCCCTATAAAGTTGTTATCAATGAAGCTGTTGCGCTTGCGAAAAAATTTGGTGCAGAAGATAGCCACAAATTTATTAATGGTGTGCTTGATAAAACGGCAGCCGTAGTGCGCGCCGTAGAAGTTAATGCTAATCGTAACCGTTAATTTTTTTGGCGGTTTTAGTTGCCGAGAGCACAGCGGTAGCCAGCTTAAAAGTGACAGCCAAAATAGCAAAGGTGCGCAACCTACGCGCCTTTGTGTTTCCTCCCTCTATTATTCAGCAGAGCACCCGTGTTAGGCGAATTTCAACTTATCCAGCAATTTTTTCAGCGCGAGCAAGCGGAGAATCCGCAGGCGGGTGTATTGCTGGGCATTGGCGACGACTGCGCGCTGTTGCAAATTCCCACCGGTAAAACCCTCGCCGTTTCGGTAGATACATTGGTTGCCGATGTACATTTCCCCGCGGACGCTGAATCAGAACTGATTGCTGAACGCGCGCTGCGCACTAATTTAAGTGATCTTGCCGCTATGGGCGCAGAACCTTTGTGGTTCACGCTCGCCTTAACGCTACCTGATGCCAATGAAGACTGGCTGCGCAGTTTTAGTCGCGGGCTGTTTAAGTGCGCACGCGAATTTAACATCGCCTTGGTGGGCGGCGATACCACTTCTGGCCCCTTGAGTATAAGTATCCAGGTAATGGGTGCGCTCGAACCGTACACGGCTATGCGACGCGATGGCGCCGCTGCAGGAGACTTTATTTTAGTCACGCATTTTCTGGGTGATGGTGCTGCAGCTTTAGCGTCATTGCAGGGGCGCTGCGAATTTAATACAGAACATAGCGACTATCTGTTTGAACGTTTTTATCGCCCTGTACCGCGCTTGGCGGAGTCGGCCTTAATTCGCAGTATCGCCAGCAGTGCGTTGGATATATCTGACGGGCTAGTGGCAGATTTACAGCATATTTGTAACGCGAGTGATTTGGGTGCGGTAGTGGATGTGGAAAACGTGCCGCTATCGCCCGCACTCCTGGCGCTGAGCGATAAAGCAAAAGCTATTAACTGGGCGCTAAGTGGCGGTGACGATTACGAGCTTTGCTTCACCGTCTCGCCTGAGCGTATGTCTGAAGTGGCTATGTTGATTGCTCAGGGCAAACTTAACGCAACGGTTATTGGCACTATGGTAGTGGGCGATCGCGTGCACTGTGAATTTGAAGGCGAGCCGTTTGCGCTCGGTCAAACTGGCTATCGACATTTTTAATGATGAAAAATCCTCGTTTTAAAGAATTACTCGCTAACCCTAATCACTTTTTTGCATTTGGTTTTGGTAGCGGTTTAGCACCTAAGGCGCCGGGTACTTTTGGTACCCTCGTGGCCGTGCCGATTTTTTGGTTGATTCAAGATTTATCTTGGCCAATTTACCTAAGTTGGTTGCTGGTTACCTTTGCGTTAGGTGTACTTTGGTGCGAGCGCTCATCGAAAGCGCTGGGTGTGCACGATCACGGCGGCATCGTCTGGGATGAATTTGTCGGCTATTGGATTACCATGTTCATGGCGCCTAAAGGCTGGTTGTGGATCTTGATTGGTTTTGTGCTTTTCCGTTTGTTCGACATAGTAAAGCCCTGGCCCATTAATTGGTTGGATAAAAAAGTGGAAGGCGGTTTTGGCATTATGATTGATGATGTGCTGGCAGGTATTTATGCCTTGGTGTGTTTACAGTTGCTGGCGCATTTTATTTAAATTTTTGTACACGCGGGAGTCGAAACCATGAAGTGGGTGATTCAGCTGTTGTGTTTGATGTTTAGTGCAATGTTTGGTGTGGTTGGCGGTTTATCTATATCGCTTCCTGCAAATGCCACCGAAATCCAAGTGAAAATGCTTGCCGCTGGCAGTGCCCTCTTGGAAATAGATGGAAAGCAGCATATGTTGCGCGCGGGTAAGCGCAGCCCTGAGGGGGTGCTATTGGTTTCTGCAACCGGCAAAGAGGCGGTGATTGAAATAGATGGCGAGCGTCACACTTTGAAGCTAATGCGCCGTATTTCTAGCGGTTTTGTTACACCTAATAAAGCCGAAGTACGTATTGCATCGAGTAATGGCGGCCACTACGTAACACCTGGGCGCATCAACGGCTTGCCCGTAGAGTTTATGGTGGATACAGGTGCGACCAGCGTTGCCATGAATCGATTTGAAGCGGAGCGTTTGGGTATTGATTATCGCGCGGGCACGCCTATCAATATCAATACGGCGAATGGCGCCACTCGCGCTTACGCCTTAACGTTAAACAGCGTAGCGGTTGGCGATGTGGAGTTACATCAAGTGTCCGCGAATGTAAGCGAATCAAGCTCGCCCGATATTATTTTGTTGGGAAATAGTTATTTAAGTAAAGTGGAAATAGCGGTAGAGGAAGGTGTATTGGTGTTAAAAGCCAAACACTAAAAGCCTTCAAATACTCCAAATATTGAGGTTAAGCAGTGACCATTCGTTTTGTAGAGTCTTCTAAATTACCCACGCCTTGGGGCATGTTTGTCATGCACGGTTTTAGCGATGATGAAAACATGAAGGAGCATGTGGTGCTTACCATGGGGGATATCAGTGGTAGCGAACCGCTACTCGCGCGGGTTCACTCTGAATGTCTAACAGGTGATGCCTTATTTAGTATGCGCTGCGATTGCGGGCCCCAATTGCAGGCGGCCATGCATAAAATATCTATTGTGGGGCGCGGTGTTATTTTCTATTTGCGTCAAGAGGGGCGCGGTATTGGTTTGCTTAATAAAATTAAAGCCTATCACCTGCAAGATCAAGGCGCTGATACCGTTGAGGCTAATGAGCAGCTGGGTTTTGGCGCTGACATGCGCGACTATTCCATTTTGAAACCTATGCTGGCGCATTTAAATATCACTGCATTAAAGTTGCTCACCAATAATCCCCGCAAAGTAAAAGCGCTGCAGGACATGGGCATTAATGTGGTTGAGCGTTTGCCGCATCAAACGGGGCGCAATCCCCACAACGCCAAATATTTAGAAACCAAACAGGGCAAGCTTGGCCATTTATTTAATGCGGCCGACGAAGAATAAACTCCTTCCCCCTTTTATCGTTGAGATTAGAGTTATGACACGAATAGCAATCGCCGGTGCTGCCGGACGTATGGGTAAAGCGCTCATCGAGGCTACGCAAAAAAATGCTGAAACTACCTTGGGGGCTGCGAGCTTACGCCCCGCCAGTTCTTTAATTGGCGCGGATGCGGGCGAGTTAGCTAATGTGGGTAAGCTCGGTGTTTTTTTAGTGGGCGATATCGCTGAAGTGATGAACGACTTTGATGTGCTAATCGATTTCAGTTCGCCCCAAGCCACGCTTGAAAATGTAAAACTCTGCGCCGCCCACCACAAGCCCATAGTGATTGGTACTACCGGTTTTAGCGACGCTGAAAAAGCAGAGCTACTTGCCTTTCAAAGCCAAATTCCATTGTTGCTCTCTGCCAATTTTTCTACGGGCGTGAACCTGTGTTTTAAATTATTGGACATAGCCGCGCGCGTATTGGGCAATGAATACGATGTAGAAGTGTACGAAGCCCATCATCGCCACAAAGTGGATTCACCCTCAGGCACCGCAGTGCGCATGGGTGAAGTGCTCGCCAATGCACTGGAACGCGATTTAAAACAAGTCGCGGTTTACGGTCGCGAAGGTCAAATCGGCGCGCGCCCACGTGACACCATCGGCTTCGCCACAGTGCGCGGCGGCGATGTAGTGGGTGACCACACTGTCATGTTTATGGCCGACGGCGAGCGCGTGGAAATAACCCACAAAGCCTCCAGCCGTTTAGCCTTCGCCAATGGTGCTGTGCGCGCTGCCGTATGGCTGCAAACACAAAAAACCGGCTTGTTTGATATGCAAGATGTGTTGGGTTTGCGTTAGGACTTAAGTTATGGCCGGTTCCAGTTTATTACTGTTAATTGATGATATAGCCGCGGTGCTCGATGACGTGGCGGTTATGGCCAAGGTCGCCGCTAAAAAGACGGCGGGTGTACTGGGTGATGACCTTGCGCTCAATGCCGAGCAGGTTTCGGGTGTGCGCGCTGAGCGCGAGCTGCCGGTGGTGTGGGCTGTGGCTAAGGGTTCGTTCCTTAACAAATTAATTCTGGTTCCGGCGGCGTTGTTGATATCGGCGTTTGTTCCCTGGCTAATTGCGCCCTTGTTGATGATTGGCGGCGCCTATCTTTGTTATGAAGGGTTTGAAAAACTCGCCCATAAGTACTTACATTCACCAGTGGAAGATCGACAACACCATGATGCCTTGGTGGCTGCTGTTGCCGATACCAAAGTGGATATGGTCGCCTTTGAACGCGACAAAATTAAGGGTGCAGTGCGTACTGACTTCGTTCTTTCGGCGGAAATTATTGTTATCGCCTTGGGTAGTGTTGCTTCGGCGCCCTTGGCAACACAGGCTGGGGTGGTGGCGAGCATTGCATTGATCATGACCGTGGGTGTTTATGGCTTTGTGGCACTGATTGTTAAGCTTGATGATATGGGGCTTTATTTGGTCAACAGGCCTGGAGCCTTAGTTCGGTTTATTGGGCGAGGCTTAGTCGCAACGGCGCCTAAACTGATGAAGCTTTTGGCAGTTGTCGGCACTGCTGCCATGTTTATGGTGGGCGGCGGTATTGTGACGCACAGTATTGCGCCGCTGCATCATCTTATAGAACAAGCTACTGCGGCGACTCAGCCGATAGGCTGGTTAAGCGCTTCACTTTTGAATGCGCTGGTGGGTATTTTGATTGGTGCTTTAGTGTTGATAGTGGTGAATTTTGCTCGGCGTTTTATAACTAAAAATAAGCTTGGAGCTTAGGTGTTCCCATGGTGACGTGCTGATTGTCATATTGGGGCAATATCCATTGGACACTGGCGCCTCACTCCCGTAGAATTCTCGGTTAGATTGCGCTCGGCCAAACCGAGTCAGGTTCGCACCAGATTAATGATAAAGCGAGATGAAATTAGGTTTCATCTCGCTTTTTTACAACCCGCGCCCGCGTGCTTGGGTTGGCGACCTGGCCTTCATTTACGTCCTTTGAACAGAATCGCTATTTCGCGCCCACCTCAAGTGTGTTCAGTGCGGCTGCTTTTTTGAGCCTGTGAAAAGTGAATTTAAGTTGCCCTTTGTGGCTCGCCAGCGCCAGATTTCGTTTTTAAATTGCTAGCAGTTTGTTGTTTGCCACGGTGACTTTTGCATTGCTATGTTAAAGCACCGCGGCACTGCACAGCCAAAACCCAACCAGTTAGGAGGTTGTTTTGACTACTCGGGAATCCCTTCCTGCCAAAAAGAAGGCTGCATTACTGGTCCTTGCCGACGGCAGTGTGTTTCGTGGTACTGCAATTGGTGCCTCAGGTCTTTCAGTCGGTGAGGTGGTATTTAATACTGCAATGACTGGCTATCAAGAGATCATTACTGATCCATCCTACGCGCAACAAATCGTCACGCTTACTTACCCTCATATTGGCAACACCGGCACTACGCCTGAAGATGCCGAGTGCGATCGCATTTGGGCGACAGGTTTAGTGATTCGTGATTTGCCCTTGTTGGCGAGTAATTTCCGCAATCAGCAGGATCTTTCCAGCTATCTGCAAGAGCGCAATGTGATTGGTATCGCCGATATAGATACCCGTCGCTTGACTCGTATTCTGCGCGATAAAGGTGCTCAAAACGGCTGCCTAATGGCGGGCGATGATATAGATGAAGCTAAAGCGCTGGCGGCGGCTCAAGCCTTTGGTGGCCTTAAAGGGCTGGACTTGGCAAAAGAAGTTACCGTAAGCGAAGCCTACAGCTGGAATGAAACTAGCTGGAAGCTGGGTGAAGGCCACAACACTGGCGCCGCGACTAAGAAATTTAAAGTGGTTGCCTATGACTACGGCGTAAAGCGCAACATTCTGCGCATGCTGGTAGATCGTGACTGCGAGCTGGTGGTTGTTCCGGCTAAAACTACCGCTGCTGAAGTTTTGGCGATGAATCCTGATGGCGTGTTCTTATCCAATGGCCCTGGCGACCCGGAGCCATGCACCTACGCGATTGATGCGATCAAAACCATTTTGGAAACCGACATTCCGGTATTCGGCATTTGTTTGGGGCACCAATTATTGGCGCTGGCCTCGGATGCCAAAACCATCAAGATGAAGTTTGGCCATCACGGCGGTAACCATCCGGTACAAAACCTTGAAACCAAGCGCGTAATGATTACTGCACAAAACCACGGTTTTGCGGTGGAAGAATCTAGCTTGCCTGCAAATTTAGTGGCGACCCATAAGTCGTTGTTTGATGGATCTTTGCAAGGTATTCACCGCACCGATAAGCCAGCGTTTAGCTTTCAGGGTCACCCTGAAGCAAGCCCCGGCCCGCACGATGCAGATACTTTGTTCGACCACTTTATTGAATTGATGCAATCCCGTAAAACCGCTTAATAAATCGTGATTTAGGGTGCGCCCTGAACTGATTGGAGCGGGGGCAGGGTTGTGAGACCGTCGGAGGCAGGATGCCGACGTCGAGCCTACAGGGAAGTATTCAGGGCGCGTCTCGCAAGCCTGTCGCCGCTCCAGCGATGCCTCAAAGCATCCCAACTGGAGCAGACATGCCAAAACGTACAGACATAAACAGTATTTTGATTCTCGGTGCCGGCCCCATTGTTATTGGCCAAGCCTGTGAGTTCGATTATTCCGGCGCGCAAGCCTGTAAGGCACTGCGTGAAGAGGGTTACCGCGTTATTCTGGTGAACTCCAACCCCGCGACTATCATGACCGACCCCACCATGGCGGACGCGACTTATATCGAGCCGATTGAGTGGCAGACGGTTGAGAAAATCATCGAGAAAGAACGCCCCGATGTGATCTTGCCTACTATGGGCGGTCAGACTGCACTCAACTGCGCTTTGGCGTTGGCTAAGCACGGCGTGCTCGAAAAATACAATGTTGAGCTGATTGGCGCCAAAGAAGAAGCCATCAACATGGCGGAAGATCGCAACCTGTTTGATCAGGCCATGAAGCGTATCGGCTTGGAATGTGCGCGCGCTAAAATCGTTCACACTATGGAAGAGGCCAAAGAAGCACCGAAAGAGTTTGGCTTCCCCTGTATTATTCGCCCCTCATTTACTATGGGCGGTTCAGGTGGCGGTATCGCTTACAACTGGGATGAGTTTGAAGAAATTTGTACGCGCGGCTTTGATTTGTCGCCCACCAACGAGCTGTTGATTGATGAGTCGCTGCTCGGCTGGAAAGAATATGAAATGGAAGTGGTGCGTGACAAAAACGACAACTGCATAATCGTTTGCGCCATCGAAAACTTTGACCCCATGGGCGTACACACCGGCGACTCCATTACTGTAGCGCCAGCGCAAACCCTGACCGACAAAGAATATCAAATCATGCGTAACGCCTCGATCGCGGTACTGCGTGAAATTGGCGTAGAAACTGGCGGTTCTAACGTTCAGTTCTCCATCAACCCCGTTGATGGCCGCATGGTGGTAATTGAGATGAATCCGCGCGTATCGCGCTCATCTGCCTTGGCTTCAAAAGCGACTGGCTTCCCCATTGCAAAAATCGCCGCAAAACTCGCAGTGGGTTACACGCTGGATGAGCTGCAAAACGACATCACCGGCGGCGCAACACCGGCGTCGTTTGAGCCGTCTATCGATTATGTTGTAACAAAAATTCCACGCTTCACCTTTGAGAAGTTTGGCGAAGCCGATGCGCGCTTAACCACGCAAATGAAATCCGTGGGCGAAGTCATGGCGATTGGCCGCACCTTCCAAGAGTCGCTACAAAAAGCACTGCGCGGTTTGGAAGTCGGCTCTGCTGGTTTTGAGTCTAAAGTTGATTTCACTACCGAAGAGGGTATTGCCCGTATTCGCCGTGAATTGACTACTCCTGGCGCCGAGCGTATTTGGTATGTGGGCGATGCCTTCCGTATGGGCATGAGCGTCGAAGAAGCATTTAGTATTTCAGCAATAGACCCTTGGTTTTTGGTGCAAATTGAAGAGCTGATTAAAATTGAGCAGTCCCTGCGCGGCAAGTCAATTACCGATTTTGATGCAGACGGAATCTATCAGTTAAAGCGTAAAGGCTTCTCAGATAAGCGTTTGTCATTGTTGTTGGGTGCGACTGAAAAGCAAGTGCGTCATCATCGCCAGGCGTTGAATATTCGCCCAGTTTATAAGCGCGTTGATACCTGTGCGGCAGAATTTTCTACCTCAACCGCTTACATGTACTCAACTTATGAAGAGGAGTGCGAAGCTAACCCTAGCGACAAGAAAAAAATTCTCGTTATTGGTGGCGGCCCTAACCGTATCGGCCAAGGCATTGAGTTTGATTACTGCTGCGTACATGCGGCACTGGCGATGCGTGAAGACGGCTACGAAACCATTATGGTGAACTGTAACCCGGAAACTGTTTCGACCGACTACGATACCTCTGATCGCTTGTTCTTTGAGCCAGTTACGCTTGAAGATGTATTGGAAATTGTGCACAAAGAAAAACCAGTTGGTGTAATAGTGCAGTTCGGTGGCCAAACGCCGCTGAAATTAGCGCGCGCATTAGAGGCGGAAGGCGTACCTATTATTGGTACCAGCCCCGATGCAATTGATAAGGCGGAAGACCGCGAACGCTTCCAGCAAATGATTCAGAAGCTTGAATTGTTGCAGCCGCCCAACGCGATTGTGCGTTCATTGGAAGAGGCGCTGTTGTGCGCAGACAAAGTAGGCTATCCATTGGTAGTTCGCCCTTCCTATGTGTTGGGTGGTCGCGCTATGGAGATCGTTTACAAAGAAGATGAGTTGCGTACTTATATGCGCACTGCGGTACAGGTTTCAGAAGATGCACCGGTGTTGCTCGATCACTTCTTGAATGCGGCAATTGAAGTGGATATCGATTCCGTCTCCGACGGCGAACAGGTTGTTATCGGCGGCATCATGCAGCATATCGAGCAGTGTGGCGTTCACTCGGGCGATTCTGCTTGTTCATTACCGCCTTATTCGCTGCCGGCGGATGTGCAAGATGAAATGCGTGAAGTTGTTAAAAAAATGGCGATTGAGTTGGGCGTAATCGGTTTGATGAATACGCAGCTGGCCTATCAGGACGGCAAAATCTATGTGATCGAAGTTAATCCACGTGCTTCGCGCACAGTGCCTTTTGTCTCCAAATGTATAGGTGTGTCGCTGGCGAAAGTTGCCGCGCGCTGTCAGGCGGGTATGACCTTGGCGCAACAGGGTTTCACCAAAGAAATTATTCCGAGTTATTTCAGTGTTAAAGAAGCAGTATTCCCCTTTAATAAGTTCCCAGCGGTGGATCCGATTCTCGGTCCAGAGATGAAATCTACCGGTGAAGTGATGGGAGTAGGAGATACCTTTGGCGAGGCCTATGGCAAGTCGCAATTAGGTGCGAGCAATCGAATTCCCTCGAGTGGTACTGCGTTTATTAGCGTGCGCGACATGGATAAGCCTGGCATTGTTGCAGTGGCAAGTGATTTGGCGAAGATTGGTTTTAAATTAGTCGCAACTCGCGGTACTGCTTTGGTGTTGCAAGAGGCTGGACTTGAAGTGCAACTTGTTAATAAAGTGCAAGAAGGTCGCCCGCACATTGTGGATATGATCAAAAATGACGAAATTGATTTAATTTTGAATACCGTGGAAGGGCGTCAAGCTACGCGTGATTCATCGTCAATTCGTCGCAGCGCAGAAAACCATCGCGTTTACTACAACACGACGTTGGCGGCAGGAGAGGCTGTGTGCATGGCGCTCAAGCAGGGCCAGGACATTCAGGTTCGCCGTCTGCAAGATTTGCATAAGAGGATAGGCGCATGAGTTCTAAATTCCCCATGACCAACAAGGGTGCCGAGCGGTTAGCGGCTGAGTTGGAAGATTTAAAGAAAGTACAGCGCCCACGTATTGTGAATGCTATTGCAGAAGCGCGCGCGCATGGCGATTTAAAAGAAAATGCTGAATACTCTGCGGCCCGCGAGCAGCAGAGTTTTTGCGAAGGGCGTATTCAAGAAATTGAAGGCAAACTGAGCAATGCGCAAATCATCGATGTCACCAAAATTCCTCACTCAGGAAAGGTGATTTTTGGTACTACCGTAACCATGATTAATTTGGACACGGATCAGACCGTTACCTATCAAATTGTGGGTGATGATGAAGCGGAAATTAAAGCGAATAAAATTTCTGTTAACTCGCCAATTGCCCGCGCCTTAATTGCTAAAGAAGAGGGTGATGTAGTGGTTGTTCGAGCGCCTGGCGGTGAAGTGGAATATGAGATAGGCAAGGTCGAGCACATTTAATGGTGTTTGGCTTGTAAAAAAGGCTGGTCAGTGATGGCCAGCCTTTTTGCTTTCGAGTCGCGCTTTGTATGAGAGAGCGATAGGCGCGTCACATCATGAATCGCACTAGGTTTTTTTAGGCGCGATGTAAGTTAGACAACTTTGGGTTGGCTTTTTTATTGGCTCTATAAAGTAAAACGACTTTGCCAATCTCTTGAATAAGCTCAACATTAGGCAGTGCAATCAGCTCGGCAACGGCCTCTTTGCGGTCTTCGCGTTCAGCGATGGCCAGTTTGATTTTGATCAGCTCGTGGTCGTCAAGCGCGCGATTCAGCTCGATACGCACGTTTTCGCTTAGGCCGTTACCGGCAATAGTGACAATAGGATTAAGTTTGTGACCAATGGTGCGAAATTGCTTTTTACGGTCGGTACTAATGGGCATAAAATTACCTGAAGGTTTACAGAGAGAAAGATATGCGTCATTGTAACCGATCTTTCGGTTTTGGTTTGTATTTACCTTTTGGTGAATAGGGCTCTAAATAAGCGATATTCGGCCAATATATTAAGGTCTTTACCTTGGTTGATGGGCTTTCTAGCAGAAAAGGCCATCTATTCGGCCTTGTAAATTATAATTAGACCCCAATATCCATCCAGTATTGAATTTAACACGTAAAAAATAAGGGACCACATTGACGCTTTTGAGCGCTGACTAGGGGTCATGGCTAGTAAATAAGCTAGTTTTACACAATTTTTGCAGTAAATATGAGGAAAACTCCTTGAACGATATCACCAAGAATCTCGTGCTCTGGCTGGTTATAGCAGTGGTACTTTTTAGTGTTTTTGAGAGCTTTAATAAGCCTGCTAGCTCGCAAAACCTAAGCTATTCCGAATTTATCAGCGCGGTTAAAGATAGCCGAGTACGCGAGGCGACCATCTATGCCGATAGCATTGAAGGCGTTTTGGATAACAGTGCACCGTTTAAGACCATTCGCCCCTTGGTGCGCGATGATAAGTTAATTGATGATCTTTATAACCACGGTGTTAAATTCGAAGGTCGTGAAATCGAAAAACCTGGTTTTATTTCTCAAATTCTTATTTCGATGGCACCGGTGATCCTCATTATTGCGGTGTTCTGGTTCTTTATGCGACAAATGCAAGGCGGTGGCGGCGGTAAGGGCGGCCCTATGAGTTTTGGCAAGAGTAAAGCGCGCCTATTGGGCGAAGATCAAATTAAAACCACCTTTGCTGATGTTGCAGGTGTCGATGAGGCTAAAGAGGAGGTTGCTGAGCTAGTCCAGTATTTACGTGATCCCTCAAAGTTTCAGCGCTTAGGTGGGCAGATCCCCCGCGGTGTATTGATGATTGGTCCGCCAGGTACGGGTAAAACCCTTTTGGCGAAAGCCATTGCTGGCGAGGCGAAAGTACCCTTCTTCTCGATTTCTGGCTCTGATTTCGTAGAGATGTTTGTGGGGGTAGGCGCGAGCCGCGTACGCGACATGTTTGAGCAGGCCAAGAAACAAGCGCCTTGTATTATCTTCATTGATGAGATTGACGCTGTAGGTCGCCACCGTGGCGGTGGTCACGGTGGCGGTCATGATGAGCGTGAGCAGACCTTGAACCAGCTATTGGTTGAGATGGATGGATTTGAAGGCAATGATGGTGTGATTATTATTGCGGCTACTAACCGTGCGGATGTGCTTGATAAAGCTTTACTGCGCCCAGGTCGTTTCGATCGCCAAGTTTATGTGGGCTTGCCTGATATTCGTGGTCGCGAGCAGATTTTAACGGTGCATATGCGCAAAGTGCCATTAGAGGAGCGTGTGAGTGCTTCGGTTATAGCGCGCGGTACTCCAGGCTTTTCCGGTGCTGAGCTGGCTAATCTTGTTAACGAAGCTGCTTTGATGGCTGCGCGTGGCAACAAGCGCTTAGTAACTATGGAAGACTTCGAAAAGGCGCGCGATAAAATCATGATGGGCGCAGAGCGTAAGTCCATGGTGATGAGCGAGAAAGAAAAAGAAAATACCGCCTATCACGAAGCTGGCCACGCCATTATTGGTTGTATTGTGCCGGAGCATGATCCGGTTCATAAGGTCACTATTATTCCGCGTGGTCGCGCCTTGGGTGTTACGCAATATTTGCCTGAAGAGGATAAATACAGCTGGAGTAAGCGTTCATTAGAATCGCGTTTATGTACTCTATTTGGTGGCCGTATTGCCGAAGAGATGACGCTGGGTATTGATGGTGTAACTACGGGCGCATCAAATGACATTGAGCGCGCGACAAGTATGGCGCGCAGCATGGTAACCAAATGGGGTTTGTCGGCAAAACTGGGTCCATTGCACTACGGCGAAGAAGAGGGTGCCTACCCAGGTATGGCGACTCAGCAGTACTCAGGTGAAACTTCGCGTCTAATTGATGAGGAAGTGCGCAGTATTATTGATGAGTGCTACACCCGTGCGGTCAAAATATTGGAAGATAATCGCGATATATTAGAGTCCATGAAAGATGCTCTGATGGAGTATGAGACTATCGATTCTGATCAGGTCGCTGATTTGATGGCGCGTCGTAAAGTGCGCCCACCGCGCGATTGGAATGATGATGATATTGATGGCCACAAGAAAGATAGAGAAGCAGCTGCAGCTGCGGCGGCGAACGAGCAGTCGGATAAGCCGGTAGGCGGCCCGGCAAACACTCACTAGCCGTAGAGTTGTTTGTAAAATAATAACCCCGAGCTTGCTCGGGGTTATTATTTGGGGTTCGTAAATTCTGATCTCTGGTGAGTTTTACTCAGTTGGAGGTGTTATTGGCTTGAGGTGAATGTTGTTGACCAGCGGTGTTTTACGGTTGCAGTGTGGAAAACATCAGTTGGCTTTGAATCGGCCGCAGGTGATGGGTGTCCTTAATGTGACCCCTGACTCCTTCTCTGATGGTGGTAGTTATCACCGTGCGGGTGCTGTTGCACTCGACTTGGCGGTGGCCCGTGCTGAGCAAATGTTGGCAGAGGGGGCGGCTATTATTGACGTGGGTGGTGAGTCCACTCGCCCAGGTGCAGCGAGGGTGGGTGAGCAAGAGGAACTGGATCGTGTTCTGCCGGTAGTTGAAGCGCTGGTTAATAAGTTAGATGCAGTAGTTTCTATAGATACCAGCTCGCCCATGCTTATCGCTCAAGCCGCCATGTTAGGGGCTGGGATGATTAATGATGTGCGCGGTCTGGAGCGAAAAGGTGCCTTAGCTGCTGCTGCACAATCTGGCTTGCCTGTATGCCTAATGCATATGCAGGGGCAGCCCGTAGATATGCAAAAAAAACCTGAATACACCGATGTTGTGGCCGAGGTGTCGTCTTATTTTAATCAGCGAATCGCTGCAGCCATGGCGGCAGGTATTAAGACTGAGAATATTCTGCTGGACCCAGGGTTTGGCTTTGGCAAAACTCTCGCGCATAATCTCGACCTTTTGCGTCGCTTGCCGGAAATTGCGGCACTTGGATATCCGCTATTAGTGGGTTTGTCGCGCAAATCTATGTTGGGCCATTTGTTGGGGCGCGCTGTGGATCAACGGTTGCCAGGCAGTTTGGCCTTGGCAATGGAGTCGGCGCGGCGCGGCGCGGCAATTGTTCGTGTACATGATGTTGCAGCTACGGTGGATGTATTAAAAGTTTTAGCCGCGCTTGAAACGCGATAAATTGTTGCAGAATTGAACATCATAAAAATTTGATTTGATAGTAGGGAATTTATGTCACGTAAATATTTTGGTACTGATGGTATTCGTGGGTTGGTTGGCGAAGCGCCGATCACGCCAGACTTCATGCTTAAGTTAGGTTGGGCTGCTGGTTGTGTGCTCATGGATCGATTTTCTGGCCCTAATATGATTTTAATTGGGAAAGACACACGTATTTCAGGCTACATGTTCGAATCTGCGTTGCAGGCGGGTCTTATTAACGCGGGTGTTGATGTGGGTCTTCTCGGCCCAATGCCAACACCGGGTGTAGCCTATCTGACGCGTACTTTTCAGGCACAGGCAGGCATAGTAATCAGCGCGTCTCACAATAGCTATGTAGATAACGGCATCAAGTTCTTTGGTGGCACCGGTACTAAGTTTCCCGATGAACTTGAGCGTTTGATCGAAGAGCAGCTTGAAAAACCGATGATCACGGCGGAAAAACTAGGTAAGGCGCGTCGAATTGGCGATGCTTCAGGGCGCTATATTGAATTTTGTAAGGGCACTATGCCTTGGGGTTTTAGTCTGAAAGGTATGCATATCGTTTTAGATTGCGCACACGGCGCGACCTATAACATTGCTCCCGATGTCTTTACTGAGTTGGGCGCGCGCGTTACCCCAATTTTTGTGGAGCCCAATGGTACCAATATCAATCGTGGCTGCGGTTCCACGAAGCCCGAAGCCTTGCAAGAAAAAGTTGTCGAGCTGGGGGCTGACTTAGGTATCGCTTTCGATGGCGATGGTGATCGCGTGGTATTTGTTGATCACAAAGGCGAATTGGTTGATGGCGATGAGTTACTTTACATTATTGCTGCTTATAAACATCAGTATGCGGGTGGCTGTGATGGAGTAGTGGGCACCCTAATGAGTAATTTTGGTTTTGAGTTAGGGCTAAAACAGCTGGGTATTCCTTTCGCGCGCGCTAAGGTTGGCGATCGCTATGTGATTGAGCTTATGCGTCAAAATGGTTGGACCCTGGGCGGCGAAAATTCTGGTCATATAGTGTGTAGCTGTGTGACCACTACTGGTGATGGCATTATCTCTGCATTACAAGTGCTCTTGGCTATAACCACTATTGGTGAATCCTTACACAAAGTGAAAAAGGGTATGAATAAGCTACCTCAAGTTATGATTAACGTGCATATGAGTAAGCGCACTGACCTAAGTAGTAATGAGCAAGTAAATGCGGCCGTAAAACTAACCGAAGAAAAACTGGCAGGTACTGGTCGGGTGCTGTTACGCCCATCGGGTACTGAGCCTGTGGTGCGAGTTATGGTAGAGGGGGAAGATAAAACACAAGTTAAGGAGTTGGCCCAAGAATTGGCTGCAGTTGTAGAGGCCGCACTTAACTAACATCTGCTAAAAAGTGGCTGGCTAATTTGAGCTTAAATTTTGGTTTGGTTTAGAAGTTGCGTTTCTTTGGTGGATGTTGTTCTCGGATAGAAAATGTTCGGCTTGTTGAATATCTATCCGAGTGTGGCGCTGGTGCCCATAGAAAAGCGTGCTAATAAGTAAAAAACAGATAAAAATCAGTCTCTAAGCTAAGATTTAGTTGTATGTTCAAATCATCTTGGCTACCATTAGCGCCCGCTTTGGGGGAGGTATTGCTGTTGAACAAAGCAAGTAACACCAAGCGTCGCCAGTTGGTAGTTGCCAACTGGAAAATGAACGGTGATCAGCAACAAAGTATTGAGCTAATGCGCAATATTTTGTCTGGTTGGCAAGAGGAGGCGCAGGGCGCCGAAGTTGTAATTTGCCCTGCATTTCCCTATTTGTATCAAGTGGGTGCCGAGCTTAAATGTTCGTCGCTATCGCTGGGCTCGCAAACGGTTAGTCAATTTGCACAGGGTGCTTATACTGGTGAAGTTTCTGCAAAAATGCTTGCAGATTTACATTGCAAATTTGTAATAATTGGTCACAATGAGCGCCGCCGAATGCAGCAGGAAACAGACGAGCAAGTGGCTCAGAAGTTTATCGCCGTTCAGCAGGCAGGTATGATTCCAATTCTTTGTATTGGTGAATCACTAGCTCAGCGTGAACAAGGTCGTCATTTAGAAGTAATTGGCGCGCAACTGCAGGCTGTATTTGCTCAAACAGGCAAGCAGGCCTTTTTAGATGCAGTGATAGCTTACGAGCCTGTATGGGCTGTAGGTACAGGCAAAACGGCGACACCTGAGCAGGCTGAAGAAGTGCATTGCTTCATTCGTACGCAGTTGGGTGAAATTGCTGAGCTTGTAAGAATTTTGTACGGTGGTAGCGTCAAAGCTAGCAATGCAGAACAGTTGTTTGCATTGCCAGATATAGATGGTGCCTTACTCGGTGGAGCGTCTTTGGATGCCGCGGAGTTTTTAAAAATTTGCGCCGCTGCTGGCTAGAGTAGACAGCAAGCGCTAGTAGCTCAAGAGAGCCATCTAATGGAAAAAATTGTACTTATAGTTCACTCGCTGGCAGCGTTAGTCATTATCGGGCTGATTCTGTTGCAGCAAGGTAAGGGCGCAGCAGCAGGCGCATCTTTTGGTGCGGGTGCATCGCAAACTGTTTTTGGTAGTGAAGGTAGCGGAAACTTTTTTACTCGTGCTACTTGGACTATTGCAACACTGTTTTTCTTGACGAGCTTTGGATTGGCTATTATTGCGAAGAACCACTCAAAAGTTGTTACTGAAGGTTTAGTCATTCCAGCAGTGCAACAAGAAGAAGTTCCTGCAACAAATGCAGATGCACCAGTGAGCGATGTTCCAGCTGCTGTATCTGTACCTGCTGATGAGTCCGCTCCTGTAGAGAGCGACGTGCCTGCAGTTAATGAACAGTCTGAAGGAAAGGCTGAGTAGAAATCGATTTATGCCCATGTGGTGGAATTGGTAGACACGCTATGTTGAGGTCGTAGTGGCGTAAGCTGTGCCGGTTCGAGTCCGGCCATGGGTACCATCTGTAAGACCGATACCTTGTGGTATCACAAAAAACCCCGCTTTTGCGGGGTTTTTTGTTTGTATTCAATTCAGTATTGCGGCCTGCAATGGCAAGAGTTAGCGGCTTATGAATCAATATCAGCAACTGCGGAAGCGCTGCATGGCGGAGTCAACACGTGCGTTTTTGGCGCGAGGCAAATCGGTAATACGTTGCGAGCAGTGCCAGTTAGCGCGCTATGCCTGTATATGCCAGTGGCAGCCGCATGTACCTATCACGGCAGAATTTATTTTATTAATGCATCGTGATGAGGTTTTCAAGCCGACAAATACTGGACGTTTACTGGCTGATTTATTTCCAGCTCAAACTCATGTCTTTGTGTGGAATAGAACGGCTCCTGACGCTGAGTTGTTAGCGTTGATTGAAGATCCTCAGCGGCGCTGCATGATAGTGTTTCCCGCGGAAGGCTCTGAGACGAATCAGTCGGAAGTTGTCGCTCCAAGTGATATTGCTGTTTCTCAGCTGACACGACAATTGTGGCGTGAGCTTCCGGATGATGGCAAACGCAATACGTTTATTTTGCTGGATGGCACTTGGAAGCAAAGCGGGCGAATGTTTAATCAGGGGCGTTGGCTCGACAAATTGGCTTGCGTAGTATTACCTGAAGGGCGCAGTCGTGGTTATTCGGTGCGTAAATCTCATCAAGATGATTATTTGTCTACCGCTGAGGCGGCCGCGCTCTGTTTGGTGTTAGCTGAAGATACATTGGCGGCTGAAACTCTCTTGGATTACTTTGAATTGTTTAATACCCATTATCTGGCGACAAGAGCTTGTTGCGCCCCTCAGATTGGAGACTTGCATCATCGATTAGCCCGACTTAAGGCGGTGCTCAATGGCGATAGGCTGACAACCTGTGCGGAAACATCGGTGGTTGCGGCTCTATAGCGGCCGCAGACTGTGGCGAATATCCTACAAATAATTGCGAGCTTGACGACTATTTTCAAAATCAAAATTCCGTAGAATGACAAACACAGGGAGGTTGTCAGGGAAGGTAGGTTGACCAAGTAGGGTCAAGGGAAGCGACTAATTCAATGGCTTCGGTTATGAGCTAGTAATATAAGGGACGCCAGCAAGGAATGCTGGTATATGAAAGGGAACCGAGACGGGACTGGCTTAAGCTGGTCCCGTTTTTTTTGTCTCATTTTTTAGTATTTTTTAATTTTTGATTTCGCCTCCCTTGGCATTGCGCATCATAAATCCGCGAACTCTTTGCATTAGAAAGCTGTTGGTATCTTGGCTTGTAGTTTGTGGTTGCGGTTCTATTGTACTTAGTACGTAATTTTCTAATTTTTTACGCATAGCGACACCATGATGCCGTTGTTGCTCCATAATTTTATCTGCAGTATTTGGTGCTAAGAATATATCCATGATCGGTAGTTGGGGCATGCTAAATATGGCCTCAAGCTGGGCGATAGAGAGCGCCTCTTGGTTTTGCAAGTTGATTAAAATCAACGCCTGAAAAGGTCCATCAAGTGTATTTGTGCTGCGTGCGCTCGGCTTAAGTTGTGTCAGCAGCGTCGCTAGGCTATCGGGTGCGCTGGAGTTGTCCACTAGCAGTACTACGTTGTACTGGTTCTTCTCGGTCAGAAATTGTAAGGCCGCCGCTACCTGGCTATTGATAAGATCTATTCTGCTTGGTGGTGGAGTTATTGGCTCTTCAGCGGCTTTTTGAGTGGGTGCAACTGCTGTTGGCTCAGGGTCTTCTTCAGTATTTGTTTCCGTATTTTGTTCTGTGGTATTGGGATCTTCCTCGACAGTTTTTTGTTTGTCGTCAGGCTTGTTGGGCGGAGGCTCTGTCTTGGCGCGCGGCGGTATTGTTAATGGATACTGAGGGGGGAGCGCCACAGAAAGCGTTTCCCAGCCATATTTTGGCAATGCTAAACGCAAGTTTTCCATTTCGGGCGGCCAATCCTGCGGGTCGCTTAGTGCATGAAGCATTAGCAGCACGCCATAAGTTTTACGCGCTTCGGTGCGACCATAGAGCGCCAATACTTTTCCTTCGGGTGTTTCTAGCCACTGTGCCTGATCAGGTAAGGCCTTAGCGAGTAAACTTTGGTTGCGCGTTCTGCGTGAGTCAAAAGGTGGTGCTTCTGGCGGCGCATCAACCGGAGTTGCTTCACCTTCGGTACTTAGGGCTGTCTCTGTGTTAGCCGGTAGAGCCTGTTCTGCAGTTGCCTGCGCCTCATCTGTGGGTGCTTGTGCATTGGTATGAGCCGTATAGAAAAAAGAGCTAAAAATTAACCATAACGCCAGCCAAATACCTCTAGCTGAGTTGATTTGGTCTAAATTATCGTTTTTTGTTGGCTTGCGTTGGTCTATGTATGGCATTGTTAGAATCTTAAATTAAGAGGCGGCTTGGCTGGATTGACGCTCGTTAAATTGGCGTCTTTCCGAATAGTGTTCTGTTTCTATCAATGTGTTTAATTATAAGAAATTACACCCTAGTAATAGGTCATCGGGAGTTTTATGCATAACTTTAAACGAGATTTCAAAATTGCCCCTTCAATATTGTCTGCGGATTTTGCGCGTTTAGGTGAAGAGGTTGATGCTGTGCTTGCTGCAGGTGCCGATTGGATTCATTTTGATGTGATGGATAATCACTATGTACCGAATCTTACAATTGGCCCTATGGTGTGCAAAGCTCTGCGCAACTATGGCATAACTGCTCCTATAGATGTGCATTTGATGGTGGAGCCAGTAGATGATTTGATTGTGCAGTTTGCTACGGCGGGCGCCACGTCAATTACTTTTCACCCTGAGGCGTCACGCCATGTAGATCGCTCACTGCAATTAATTAAAGATCATGGCTGCGCGGCTGGATTAGTGTTGAATCCGGCTACTCCTCTTGAGCCACTTCATTATGTTATGGAAAGGTTGGATCTGTTGCTGCTTATGTCGGTCAATCCTGGCTTTGGTGGACAGAAATTTATCCCCTATGTGCTTGATAAGGTGGCTGCTGCGCGGAAGCTAATTGATGCGAGGGGGCTGACGACTCGCTTGGAAGTGGATGGTGGCGTTAATCTGGAAAATATTCGTGCCTTAGCTGAAGCCGGTGCAGATACATTTGTTGCGGGATCGGCAATCTTTAATGCGCCTGATTATGCCTTGGCTATTGCGGCTATGCGTGCGGAGTTGGCTTTGGCGTAAATTCCTTTGTATTGATCACTTATTGTTTGATAAATGCTGATAATAGAGGGTAGGCATAGTGGTAATATTTGAGTACACTTCGAATCAGTCCCATTAGGAATAGCCTTAGTGCCTAACTCATCGTTTTATATTTCTGCAAGCCTCTCTCTCGTCGCTCGATGGCGTCGTTAGTCCTCTTCGACTTGGAAAAATGATTGGCTGCACAGGTTGTAAATAAGCATTGCGTCCTGTGTGATTGCTATACATTTTGAGCCAAGAGCAATTCGCTTAACCATTCAAATAAAAATCCTTTGTGTACTGATATGGTTAGGCGTTCTTTGTAATATGTGTAGCGCACAATTAAATCTTAATAAATTTAACCTTGTAATTTTGCGTGAGCTCCAAAGGAAATAATATGACTCCCGAAAATTTTTCTGCCTTAGCCCAACAAGGCTATAACCGTATTCCTATCGTACGTGAAGTTCTTGCTGATTTAGATACTCCTCTATCTTCCTATTTGAAGTTGGCGCGAGGGCCTTATTCATATCTTTTTGAATCGGTACAAGGAGGTGAAAAGTGGGGCCGATACTCCATGATTGGCCTGCCTGCACGCACGATTCTGAAGGCATTTGGTGACCAGATTCAAATAGAGCGCGATGGTGAACTCGTTGAAACTCATGAGTGCGCTGATGCACTAACATTCGTCGAGGAATTTAAAGCGCGTTATCGCGCGCCAGAATTACCTGGGTTGCCGCGTTTTACCGGTGGCTTGGTAGGCTACTTTGCTTATGATTGCGCACGCTATGTTGAGCCGCACTTAAAAGCGACAATACCAAAGGATGTAATAGGTACGCCGGATATTTTATTGAGCGTGTCTGATGAAGTGTTGGTATTTGATAATCTTGCTGGAAAGCTGATTTTTGTGATCCACGCAAATCCTGATGTCGACGATGCTTACCGCAAAGCCAATGTGCGATTAGATGAGCTGGAAGCAAAATTACGCGGTGAAATACCCGCAACGCCGAGCTTATCGCTGGGAAATAACGGCCACAGTGAACCTGATTTTAAATCAAATTTTGGCGAACAAAATTTTCATAAAATCGTCGATAAAATAAAAGATTATGTTTTAGCTGGCGACACTATGCAGGTTGTCGTGTCCCAACGCATGTCGATAGATTTTGAGCAGGAGCCGATTAATCTTTATAGATCATTGCGCCATTTGAACCCCTCGCCCTATATGTACTTTATGAATTTAGGTGATCACCATGTGGTGGGTTCAAGCCCTGAAATATTGGCGCGTTTAGAAGACGGTGAAGTCACGGTGCGACCTATTGCGGGCACTCGCCGTCGCGGGCGTACGCCCGAAGAAGATAAAGCCTTAGAAATTGAGTTGGTCAATGATCCTAAAGAAATAGCGGAGCATCTCATGTTGATTGACTTGGGCCGCAATGATGTAGGCCGAGTTGCTCAAGTAGGTAGTGTAAAGCTTACCGATAAAATGGTGGTGGAGCGCTACTCTCACGTGATGCATATTACATCAAATGTTACTGGCCAATTAAAAACGGGTCTTACCGCGATGGATGTGTTGCGTGCAGCACTGCCGGCGGGGACACTTTCCGGCGCACCTAAAATTCGTGCCATGGAAATTATTGATGAGCTAGAGAATGAGAAGCGCGGTATTTATGGCGGTGCTGTGGGTTATCTTTCATGGAATGGCAATATGGATACGGCCATTGCTATTCGTACGGCGGTTATCAAAGATCAAAAGCTTTATGTGCAGGCGGGTGCTGGTGTTGTGGCAGACTCGATTCCAGCGCTTGAGTGGAAAGAAACCATGAATAAAGCACGCGCTATTTTTAAAGCTGTTGATATGGTTGGTGATGTAACAGGAGAGTCAAAATGATTCTGATGATTGATAACTATGACTCTTTTACTTACAACCTTGTTCAGTATTTTGGCGAGTTAGGGGCGGATGTAAGTGTCGTGCGTAACGATGAAATTACCATAGAACAAATTGCAGCTATGGCGCCTGAAAAAATCGTTATCTCTCCCGGCCCTTGTACACCTACAGAGGCGGGCGTGTCGGTGGAAACCCTAAAAACATTTGCCGGTAAAATACCGCTTTTAGGGGTTTGTCTTGGGCACCAGTCTATAGGTCAGGCGTTTGGCGGAAAGGTGATACGCGCGCCGTTTGTAATGCACGGTAAAACTTCACCGGTTTATCACAAAAATACGGGTGTATTTACCGGTTTAAATAATCCGTTTCAAGCCACTCGCTATCACTCGTTGGTGATTGAAAAAGAATCTTTGCCAGATTGTTTAGAAATTACTGCCTGGACGCAAAATGAGGATGGCTCTATGGCCGAAATTATGGGCGTGAAGCACAAAACGCTTGCCGTAGAAGGAGTGCAGTTTCACCCAGAATCCATCCTTACTGAGCATGGGCACGACATGTTACGTAATTTTCTAGAAGGAAAATAAAAGCGTTGTTGAATCATTTTTTCCTAAAAGGAATAATTTTTTACATGAAGCTGTTTGCAGTATGTGCAGCTTCAAAAAGGAGTGAAGTTTATGTCGCAAATCAAAATTTATGGAATTAAAGCGCAGTTAGATACCATTAAGGTGCAGTTGTCAGATGTCATTCACAGCTGCGTGATGGATGCCTTACAGTTTCCCGCGGATAAGCGTGCCCATCGATTTATAGGCTTGGCACCTGAAGATTTTTTTATGCCCGCAGGACGTAGCCAAGCCTATACCATTATTGAAATTACCATGATTGAGGGACGCAGTATTGCCGCAAGGAAACAATTGATTCGTCTGTTGTTTGATCGTATCGAGGCGACATTGGGAGTAGCCCCAATGGATGTGGAGATATGTATTTATGAAAGTCCTGCGTGTAACTGGGGCTTTCGTGGTATGCATGGCGATGAAATTTCATTGAATTACAATATTAATGTTTGACTTGCTGCGCGATAAGTTAAGTCAAAAATCCTATAGGTAAGCTTATGGATATAAAACAAGCGTTAAACAGCTTGGTGAATCGCATAGATCTTTCTACTGAAGACATGATTGCGGTTATGCATCAGGTAATGACCGGTGAAGCAACGCCTGCACAAATTGGTGGCTTTTTAGTGGCTTTGCGAATGAAGGGTGAAACTATCGATGAAATTACCGGTGCAGCCACTGTCATGCGCGACTTGGCCACCAAAGTGGTTATGGATGAAACATTTCTTGTCGATACCTGTGGTACCGGCGGCGATGGTGCGAATTTATTTAACGTTTCTACCGCGAGCGCTTTTGTCGTTGCAGCAGCAGGGGGCCGAGTAGCTAAACATGGCAATCGTTCAATATCCAGTACTACCGGCAGCGCTGATGTATTGGAGGCCGCAGGTATTAACTTAACGATTACGCCTGAGCAGGTTGTTCGCTGCGTTGATTCTATCGGTGTCGGCTTTATGTTTGCGCCTGCCCATCATAGCGCTATGAAACATGCTATAGGGCCGCGTAAAGAGTTGGGCCTGCGTACTATTTTTAATATGCTGGGCCCTATGACAAATCCCGCGGCTGTTAAGCGCCAGGTAATTGGTGTGTTCAGTGCGGCCTTGTGTCGTCCTATGGCGGAAGTGCTGGCGCGCTTAGGTAGCGAGCATGTCATGGTGGTGCACGCCAAAGATGGCCTGGATGAAATTAGTATCGCCTCTGAAACTCATGTGGCCGAATTAAAAAATGGCAAAGTCACCGAATATATCCTTAAACCGGAAGATTTTGGTTTGCAGAGCCAAAGTTTAATTGGTTTGTCAGTCACGAGTGCGCAGGAATCCTTGGCGTTAATATTTGATGCGCTCGGTAAGTGCCGTGGCGAGCATGCGCAAAAAGCAGCAGATATCATAGCGCTCAATGCCGGTGCAGCTATCTATGTCAGCGGCGTAGCAGCGACTATGGCGGATGGTGTAGAAATGGCACGCGATGCGATTGGTAGTGGTTTAGCCGCTGAAAAAATTCGCGAGTTAGCTGCATTTACTGAAGTGTTCAACGAGCAATAAACGTTTTAAAGAGAATAACTATGACAGATACACCAACAGTATTGCGTACGATAATTGCGCGTAAATGGGAAGAGATTGCTGAGCGCAAACAGCAGGTTTCGCTCGCTGAATTAAAAATAAAAGTGGCGGAAAAAGCCCCCGTGCGCGGTTTTGTGCGGGCTATTGAGACGAAAATAGCACAGGGTAAGGCTGGCGTAATTGCAGAAATTAAAAAAGCATCTCCAAGTAAGGGCGTCATTCGCGAGCACTTTGTACCTGCAGAGTTGGCGCGCTCCTATGAGCAGGGCGGTGCTGCTTGCTTATCAATTTTAACTGATGTTGATTTTTTTCAAGGTGCCGATACTTATTTGCAAGAAGCGCGCGCTGCGGTAAATTTACCCGTGATCCGTAAAGACTTTTTAGTTGATGAATACCAAATATACGAAGCGCGCGCTATGGGGGCGGATTGTGTGCTGTTGATAGTTTCTGCTTTGGAAGAGGGGAAGTTAATAGAGTTAAATGATCTTGCTCAAGCTATTGGTTTAGATGTATTGGTAGAGGTGCACGATGAGCAGGAGCTGGATATAGCATTGCGTTTGCCCAACAAGCTGATTGGTATAAATAATCGTAATCTGCATACTTTTGATGTCACCTTAGATACAACCTATCGGCTGCTCCATAAAATTGGCGCAGAGCGTATTGTGGTGACTGAGAGCGGTATATTGGCGTCCGCCGATGTGGCGGCTATGCGTGCTAAGCAGGTTAATGCATTTTTAGTGGGAGAGGCCTTTATGCGAGTAGATGATCCTGGCGCGGCATTGCGTGAATTCTTTCAGTGAAAAAGCCGGCGCAAGCCGGTTTTTTTTCTTTAGGAATTCGAGTTTTTTGTAACTTGAGCGTTAAGGGCTAGACTCAATAAAACCAATGAGGGGCCTGCTTATGTACGTTAAGAGAAAATGTAGCTTTCACTCTGGTGATTTGCGGTTTTTCCCCGCTTGTTTTTGCTATCGCTGGCTTTTGTCTTGTTGCTGGTTTTTTTTGGGTTGCATGAATGCGGGGGCGGCATTCGCTGCGGAGGTTAGCAATGCTAAAGGCGGTTTTCTGGATTTTAACCTTTACCCATATTTAAGCGATGTTCCGAGTGATAATAGCTTTACCCTTAATATGGCGACTAACTTACCTAACCGCATAAGCTATTTTGGTTTCATCAACCTATCTAATCAGGCCGATCGCACTGAGCTTGGTGATTTGACAGGGTATTACACCGAGCAAAATATTCGCTGGCAGCTGCGTGAAAATTCCGTTTTTGATGCGACCCTTCAATACAACACAAAAAACGGCAACGATAATGACAAGTTGCGTTTGGGAGTCCGCTGGCGAGCAAGTGATAGTGGGTTCTTGAAACCTTTTTTTAATGCGCTATCTTTAAAGTGGTCGGTAAATTTTCATGTGCTGCAATTCGATCATGATGAGCGGCGCGCCTGGCAAATTGAACATGCCTTTGCTCTGTCGTTCCCTTATTTGAGCGATAGGTTATATTTGGCGGGTTTTGTAGATCACAATATTAATGAAACTCTAGGGCCTGGCGTGCCTAAGAATCCAGTAGTCGCTGAAGCCCAATTGGGTTTTCGCCTTGTGGAGAATCTTTTTGTGGTAGCGGAGTATCGTTTGAATGAATGTCGCACGAGTGATGTAAATAATTTGGCAGTAGGTTTCGAATATAAAATGAAGTGGTAATAAAGTTTGTGGATATATGTAGAGCCAGAGACTTCCAGTTTTACTTTGTTAAATAAAAAGGCCGACACGGGAGTGTCGGCCTTTTTATTATTGGTATAAACGATGAATATTATTCGTGGTTTATGACCATTACATCAGTATCAACAGCTGCGATTAAACGCTCAGCGGTATTGCCGCGACGAGTTTTGGTCATGCCATTTTGGCCGAGTGTACCCATAATTATAAGATCGGCATTGATTTTTTCGGCAAGCGCTGAAACAACATCAGACGTGTAGCCATTGTCTACGTGAATCTGTTCGTTGGCCAAACCTGTTTCTTTTACAATGCGGCCGCGATCTGGATAGCTCATGGAGTCTAAGTAGCCATTGATCAAGTGCAACTCCGCGTTGTAAACCTGAGCGTAAAGTTTGGCTTGCTCAACAATTTTTTTGTTCAGTTCAACTTGTACATCGCGCTGTGCTTGGAAGTTAACGGCTGCCAAAATAACTTTGCGCTGTGCATTTGACCCTGGGCGAATCAAAACCACTGGACAGTATGCACCTTTCAACAATTCCCACTTGGAGTCGGTAAAGCTAAAGCGCGAATTACTGGCAGCTGTAGCGTGTACGGGCAGATAGATTAAGTCAGCATCATGGCGCTTTGCAGATTCCATAATGGATTTTTGCCATTCACTCGACCATGAGATTTCCATGGTGTAGCTGATACCAGCATTGGCAAGTGGCGTTTTAATGTTTTGCTCAAACCAGCTGAGGTCGCGAAACAGGTGAGAGTTGATTGAGCGAGTATCAACAGCGTCGGCATCGACAGCGACAAAGGCGTGAATGGAGGGCTTGGTGCTATTGAGTGCAGAGGTGATTATGGCGCGCTCTAATGCAATGTGATGTTCATCATTAGGGTCAACAACAACAAACAGCTTTTGTGGCTTGGTCATACTGGCTCCTGGGGTTCCCTTTGAGTAAATGGGGTTTGTTATTTGTAGGGGGTTAGAAAATTGAATGGCCCTAGCATAGCAACCCTAGGGTGTTTTTTACAGGGCAATCCCTCGCTGCTCACTGCTATGACGCAAAATAATCCTTAGTTCGCGTAAACTAGCCGTCAAATACATTTTAATGAACGAGTAGGCCTATGAATTTGCTTGAAAACTATCCAATTACCGAAATCTCCGTGGGCATGAGTAAGACTTACAGCAGAACCCTTACTGAAGCGGATGTGGTTTTATTTGCTGCATGCTCTGGTGATGTGAATCCGGTGCATTTGGATAAGGCCTATGCGGCGACTACGACTTTTGGCGAGCCTATTGGGCATGGCATGTGGACGGGGGCATTAATTTCCGCGGCGATTGCAACTCAGCTGCCGGGGCCCGGTTCTATCTACCGCAGTCAAAGCCTTAGCTTTAAGCACCCCGTAAAAATTGGCGATACCGTGACGGTGACGCTTACCGTGGCTGAAATTAAGGAGCGGGTAAAGTTAGTGACCCTTGATTGCGCAGCGCACAATCAAGAGGGCAAGTTAATTGCCAAGGGTGTTGCAGAGGTTATAGCGCCAACAGAGAAGTTAAGCCTGCCGGCGGGGCAGTTGCCTATTATCAACATTGCTACCCATCCACGTTAACGACAAACATGATGTGTTTGCGGAGCCTTAGGACTCCGCATCCATGTCGTTATCATCAGCGCCCAGCCAGCCGCCTAAGTCTTTCCAGCGATTGACTATCAAGCAGAACAAATCAGCCGTTTTTTCAGCATCATAAGCGGCTGAATGGGCTGCGCTATTGCTGAATTCGATGCCGGCGACCTGACAGGTTTTTGCCAATACCGTTTGGCCAAAGGCGAGGCCAGAAAGTGTTGCTGTATCAAACACGGAGAAGGGGTGAAAAGGGCTGCGTTTAATATGGCAGCGGTCTACGGCGGCATTGACGAAGTTCAAATCAAAATGCGCGTTGTGCCCCACCATGATTGCGCGGGTACAGCCATTCTCTTTAACAGCGCGACGAACTGCACCGAACAGATCAGTCATCACCATCAATTCCGGCTCAGCCATACGCTCTGGGTCGTCTAAATCTATGCCGGTAAAGTCCAGTGCTGCCTGCTCTATGTTGGAGCCCTCGAAGGGTTCAACATGAAAAGAAAAGGTCTCGTGGCGATGGACTACGCCATTGTGATCCATGCGAATGGTCACAGCGGCGATTTCTAGCAGTGCATCGCTTTGGGCGTTAAAGCCGCCGGTTTCCACATCGACGATTACGGGTAAAAAACCGCGAAAGCGTTGGGCGAGGGGAGATGATGGGTCGCGTTGGTTTTCAGGAGGATTCACGTTATCGCCTTATGCGGATTGTAATTGCCAGCGCAGAGTTTCACCCGCACGTAGAGGAGTGAGCGGTTGATCGCCCAAAGGAAGGCTAGCAGGTGCCTGCCAGTCTTGTTTGATCAAGGTGATTTTGTCGCTATTGCGTGGCAGTTGGTAAAAGTCTGGACCGAAGTGGCTGGCAAATGCTTCGAGCTTGTCGAGTGCGCCTGCGTCTTCAAAGGCTTCGGCATAGAGTTCAATGGCGGCATAAGCGGTATAGCTGCCGGCACAGCCGCAGGCGGCTTCTTTCTTGTCCTGTGCGTGAGGTGCAGAGTCTGTGCCTAGAAAGAACTTAGGGTTGCCACTTGTTGCCGCTTGAATCAATGCTTGCTGATGGATGCCGCGCTTTAGAATGGGCAGGCAGTAGTAATGTGGGCGAATACCGCCGGCCAGCATGTGGTTGCGGTTGTAGAGCAAGTGATGAGCGGTAATGGTCGCCGCCACATTAGCGGGCGCCTCGGCCACGAATTGAGCGGAGTCTGCCGTGGTAATGTGCTCTAGCACCATTTTTAAGGCGGGGAAACGTGTCACGAGCTGGTTAAAGGTTCGGTCGAGAAAGGCTTTTTCGCGGTCAAAAATATCGATGGCTGAGTCAGTAACTTCACCGTGCAGCAAAAATGGCATAGCGGCATCTTGCATCGCCTCCAATACCGGATAGATTTTACGTAGATCTGTGACGCCAGATGCTGAATTAGTCGTTGCGCCAGCGGGATAGAGCTTGCAAGCAACTACCCCAGCAGCTTTGGCGCGGGCGATTTCAGCGGGGTCGGTATCGTCGGTGAGATAGAGCACCATGAGCGGCTCAAAGTGACTGCCTGCGGGGCGAGCGGCGAGAATGCGCGCTTTGTAGTCCAAGGCTTGCTGTGCATTCATGACCGGCGGCACTAAATTGGGCATGATAATGGCGCGTTGGAATTGCTTGGCGGCATCGCCAACAGTGCGGCTAAGGGCATTTCCATCGCGTAAATGTATGTGCCAATCGTCGGGGCGGGTGAGGCTGAGCGTTTGCGTCATGGTGCAGTAAGTTCCAATGCATTCAAAAAGTGAGGGCATGCTACCAAAATTGGCTGCAAAGCGCAGCCGCCGCGCGGGATTATCTGGCTATACTTAAATTCAATGCCTTGTTCGTGTTGGGTTTGAATTCACCTGTTTGAGTTTTAGATGATGATGTTATTTGCGACAAAAAATCGGTTCAAAGCCACCTTTATGTGCTGTTTAGGAGGGGGCTTAGTTGTTTCCGCACTTCCGCTGCAGGCGCAAATTTATGGTGTTAGCTTTGAGGCCTCTGCTTGGAAAACCACGGCAGGGCCCTTTGTTTGTCGCTTAACCCACGAAATTCCTCAATATGGCGTGGGTGTTTTTGAACGCAAGTCTCGGCAAACAGAAACCTTTAGTTTGCAGCAAGGTATGCCCAAGCTAGCCCTTGGTGTAGTCACTGTCGCTGCGGTGCCACCGCCTTGGCGCGCGGATTTAGGGCAGCAGCCCTTGGCGCAAATCCAAGCGGTAGCGGGCAAAAACCCCGTTAATCTCAACGCAGCTCAGGCCGCGGCCCTCACTACCCAGTTAAACAATGGCATGCGTATCATGTTTAGCGGTAGTCAGCAAAATGGCGGTGTGCAGGGTGTTTTTATCACCTTGGAACCTAATAAATTTGCGGCAGCTTATAAAAAATATACACAATGCGTGGCGAACCTCATTCCTTATAGCTTTCAGCAGTTGGCGCGGGTTTTACTGTCATATCCAGCGCAGGCTACTGCGCTTTCTTCTTCGGCTAAAGCAGAGCTAGATAAGATTGCACGTTATGCCAAAGCAGATGCCAAGGTACTAGGCATTATTGTAGATGCGCATGCCGAACAGCTTGAGGATGAGCAGGCAGCTGTTGACGCGTCAAAGCAGCAGGCCGAGTGGGTTACGCAATATCTTGTGAGTAAAGGCATCAAGGCTGAGCAAATCACCACCCGCTGGCACGGTGATGAATTCCCAATCGCCACCAATTCGAACGACGCGGGGCGAGCAAAAAATCGGCGCGTAACCCTTAGGCTTGAATCGGCAGAAACGCGTCTGGCTACCGCGAAAAAATTGGCCGCGCTTAAAGCTGCAGCTTTAGCTGCGCAGCAATCATCATCGGTATCATCGATTCCGGCACCTCTGCCGAGTGCATTGGAGCGTTTAGTCAATATGGTCGATGAGCAAGATCTTACGAGCGGTAAGGTGCCGCAGATTCACGCAGATGACTTGCGCTGATGTAGATTTAGAATCTCTTTCAGATGAATTCCATAATTACTGCACAATTTTTCCATAGTGTTTAACGCAGAATTTGCAGTTCTCGTGGGAATTTTCTCGCTTAACCTCAGTCATAGCCTTGAATTTCGAAGCTGCCAGCTTTACGGCTGACAGTTAATATTGTCTATTTGTTTCAAGGAGTTATCTATGCGTAAATTGCTCACCAGTGTGTCAAGTAGCTTTGTACTTGTACTGGTTTTAGTCGTTCCCACCTCAGCCTTTGCAATTGAGTTGCCGGATTTTACTGCATTGATTGCCGAGCACTCGCCCGCTGTTGTGAAGATAACGGCCGTCACCAAGTCGGTGGCTATGCGTCAGCGTCCAAACATGGCGCCTAATGGGCAAAATTTACCGGATATTTTTCGTGAGTTGCTCGAGCAGCGTCAGCCACCGCGCGATCAGGGTTCACTGGGGTCTGGTTTTATTATTTCGAGTGATGGCTATGTGTTGACCAATAATCATGTCATAGGCGGCGCTGACGAAATTAAGGTGATTTTAAATGATCAGCGCGAGTTTGATGCAGAGTTGGTGGGGAGTGATGAGCGCTCAGATTTGGCGCTGCTGAAAGTGCAAGCTAAAAACTTGCCGACCTTAACGCTGTCGAGCAATGAAAACTTGAAAGTAGGGCAGTGGGTGATTGCCATAGGCTCACCGTTTGGGCTCGATTACTCGGCAACACAAGGCATTATCAGTGCCATAGGTCGTAGCATTCCCTCCGCGCATAATGAAAATACCTATGTACCTTTTATCCAAACAGACGTGGCGATAAACCCCGGTAACTCCGGTGGCCCCTTATTTAACTTAGAGGGTGAGGTCATCGGGATTAACTCGCAAATTTATAGCCCCAGTGGCGGCTCTGTTGGCCTGTCATTCGCCATTCCCTCAACTATTGCGCTGGATGTAGTTGCCCAGCTTAAAGATAAGGGCCGAGTAGATCGCGGCTGGTTGGGGGTTGTGATTCAAGAGGTGGATAAGGATCTCGCCAGTTCACTGGGGATGGATAAGCCCATGGGCGCCTTGATTAGTGATGTAGAGGCCGATGGCCCAGCGGATAAGTCCGGATTGAAGGTGGGTGACTTAATTATCAAGTTCAATGGCAGTGATGTGCACAGTTCAAGCGATTTGCCTTATCTTGTAGGCCGAATTCCGCCTAAGTCCAAAGTGCCTGTCATTATTATGCGCAAAGGAAAAGAGCAAAAACTTAACGTCACCATTGGCATTTTGGCTGTGTCACCTGCGGAATTGGCCAATCAATCTGTGCCTAAACCCAGCGGGCAAAAAACCATTGATCGTTTAGGTTTAGTGGTGAGCCCCTTGGAGCAAGCGCAGCGCGGCGGTGCAGAGGCCGGCGTAGTGGTGCGCGATGTTAAACCCGACAGCCCTGCTGATGAGGCGGGTTTACAGCCTGGCGATGTCATTAGCCAGCTGGCCTTTAGTGATATCAAGTCAGTTGCGGACTACAGTAAGATCGTAAAGGGCTTACCTAAAAATGAGCCTCAGGCGGTACGTTTTTATCGCCAAGGCAGACCGGTATTTCGCTCAATCGTGATTAAATAGCCTTAGGCCAAAAAGCCTCGCTAGGCCGCAAGCAGCTGCGGCCTAGCGCTGCAATGGCTGGGGGTAATTGTGGTGTTCGCATATTAGTTGTCGCAAAAAATCAATTGTGAAAAGAGAAGAGGGTTTGGAGTGCTTGTAAGGTCTTTCAGGGCTTTCATAGCGTGCTCAGGGCAAATAGGCTAGAATGCCGCCCAATCTTTTAACCCCCCATTTTGGGGACTTTTTCTTCTCTTTAAAGTAGTTAAGCGCCTGTGACTGACCTGAGCCATATCCGTAATTTTTCCATTATTGCCCACATTGACCATGGTAAATCCACCATCGCTGACCGCTTCATTCAGATGTGTGGCGGGTTGAGCGACCGTGAAATGGAGGCGCAAGTCCTCGATTCCATGGATCTTGAGCGCGAGCGTGGCATCACGATTAAAGCCCATAGCGTAACCTTGTATTACAAAGCGCGTGATGGAAAAACCTATCAGCTGAACTTT
Organism: Cellvibrio sp. 25HG11W-0; assembly: GCF_057815475.1. Classification (NCBI taxonomy): domain Bacteria; kingdom Pseudomonadati; phylum Pseudomonadota; class Gammaproteobacteria; order Cellvibrionales; family Cellvibrionaceae; genus Cellvibrio; species Cellvibrio sp. 25HG11W-0. The sequence continues at coordinate 3,565,385 of NZ_CM174230.1, read as the reverse complement.
ATTGATACTCCTGGGCACGTAGACTTCACCTATGAAGTCTCTCGTTCATTGGCCGCCTGTGAAGGCGCTCTGCTGGTGGTGGATGCGGGGCAGGGCGTAGAGGCTCAATCGGTCGCTAATTGCTATACGGCGATTGAACAGGGTTTAGAAGTTATTCCTGTACTCAACAAAATGGACCTGCCTCAGGCAGAGCCGGAGCGTGTTGCACAGGAAATTGAAGACATTATTGGTATCGACGCCACTGAAGCCGTGCGCTGTTCGGCCAAATCTGGCTTAGGCATGGAAGACGTACTGGAAGAATTGGTGCGTTTAGTGCCACCGCCAACCGGTGATGTTAATGCGCCCTTGCAGGCATTGATCATTGATTCATGGTTCGATAACTATCTAGGCGTAGTCTCGCTGGTGCGCGTAAAGCAGGGCACCTTGCGTATCAAAGATAAAATCATTGCAAAAACCCTCGGCAAGACCCAAATTGTGGATGGTGTGGGTGTGTTTAGCCCCAAGCTTACCCAGCTTAAAGAGCTTAAAGCCGGTGAAGTGGGCTTTGTGGTAGCGGGTATTAAAGATATTCAGGGGGCGCCCGTGGGCGATACCATTACCCATGCTGCGACCCCCGATGTTGAGGCGCTCGCTGGCTTTCAAAAAATTAAACCGCAGGTTTATGCGGGAATGTTCCCCATCAGTTCAGATGACTTTGAAGCTTTCCGCGAGGCCTTGGCCAAGCTCACCTTGAATGATGCATCACTCTTTTATGAGCCAGAAAGCTCCGATGCCTTGGGCTTTGGCTTTCGTGTTGGTTTCCTTGGTATGTTGCACATGGAAATCATTCAGGAGCGTTTAGAGCGGGAATACGATCTTGATTTGATCACCACTGCACCCACAGTGGTCTATGAAGTGGTGAATAATAGAGATGAAGTCATCTACGTCGATAACCCCTCTAAATTGCCCGAGCCGGGCTTGATTCGTGAAATGCGTGAGCCGATCGTTGAGGCCAATATACTGGTGCCCCAAGCGCATCTCGGTAATGTAATTACTTTGTGTGTGGAAAAACGCGGCGTACAAAAAGATTTACAGTTTACCGGTTCTCAGGTGCGGGTTTGTTATGAGCTGCCGATGAATGAAGTGGTTACTGACTTTTTCGATAGATTGAAGTCGGTAAGTCGTGGCTACGCATCCTTGGACTACAGTTTTTTACGTTTCCAAGAGGCTAAGTTGGTGCGACTTGATGTATTGATAAATACTGAAAAGGTCGATGCGCTGGCGATTATTGTACATAGAGACAAAGCGCAAAGAATGGGGCATGCCTTAACGGATAAGATGAAGGAATTAATTCCTCGTCAAATGTACGATGTTGCTATTCAGGCGGCGATTGGTGGTCAGATTGTGGCGCGCTCGACGGTGAAGGCACTGCGTAAAGACGTAACCGCAAAATGTTACGGTGGTGATGCTTCTCGTAAGAAAAAATTATTAGAAAAACAAAAGGCCGGTAAGAAACGTATGAAGCAGGTGGGCAGTGTTGAAATTCCACAGGCAGCGTTCTTTGCGGTATTAAAAATCGATAGCTAAGGCAACTTGCTTGCAAAGGAACATTAATGAGTAGTATCAATCTCCCGCTGATTTTAACCTTAGCCGTATTGATCACAGGTGTTATTTGGCTGTTTGATGCGCTGGTGTTGGCGCGGCCACGCAAAGCTAAATTGGCGGCGGTGGAGCAGCAATTTAGCGGCATGTCACTTACAACCGATGCACAAAAAGAGGCGTTTGTTGAGGCTAAGGATGTCGCGGCTAAAGAGCCCTTGCTGGTGGAATATGCTAAATCATTTTTCCCCGTACTCTTTATTGTTTTTTTTCTGCGTTCATTCTTGGTTGAGCCATTTCAAATCCCTTCAGGCTCTATGATTCCGACGCTTGAAATAGGCGATTTTATTCTAGTGAATAAGTTTGCTTATGGGGTTCGGCTACCCGTGTTAAATAAAGAAGTTATTCCGGTCAGTAAGCCTAAGCGCGGTGATGTGATGGTGTTTTTCCCGCCTCACGCCCCGGAGACCTACTATATTAAACGTGTAATCGGTCTGCCTGGCGACCGCATTTCTTACAATAATCATGTGCTCACGATTAATGGCCTGGTGATTCCTGAAAAATTAGAGGCAGTATTGCCTGTAGGTGCCCCTTATATGCGTGTTGTGAAGGAGACCATTGACGGCAAAGAGTTTATTGCGCATAAACACCTGATTCCCGGCGAACTGAGTCGCCATGGCTCTTGGGTCGTTCCCGAGGGGCACTATTTTATGATGGGCGATAACCGCGATAATAGTTACGATAGTCGCGGTTGGGGCTTTGTATCTGAAGACATGATCGTGGGCAAAGCGTTTACGGTATGGATGCATTGGGAGAAGTTTTTAAGTATCCCGTCTTTTGATCATGTGGGTCTTATTAAATAATAATTGATGTAAGTAAATTGACGGTAGGCGTACCTTTACCTTAATTCCGATTTTGGCCTAGGCTTAAAATTGGAGACATTCAGATCCTCTTGGGGGCAGCTATGAAAGCGATTAAATATCAGCGCGGTATGGGTATGTTGCAGCTTGCGTTAGTTTTGGCTATTGCCGGGTTCTTTCTGATTTTTGCCTTTAAAGTCGTGCCGCTCTATGCGGAAAATCGCTATGTTGAAAGCGCTTTACGCTCATTTGGCAGCGATGGTGTTGCTCTGGGTGATATGTCTAACGAACAAATTAAAGCTAAGCTTGGAAAATTTTATATTGTGAATAATGTTCGCTCTGATGGGCCAACCAACAATATTGTAATAGATAGGTCTAACGACAAGGTGTTGGTCACGATTGATTATGAAACTAGGGTTACATTGTTTGCCAATATAGATTTGGTTGCTGTCTTCAAAAATCATCTCGACAGCACTCGCCCTAACGAGTGCTGTAAGCCTGTCGTAAGAGTTAAATAATTAGTGTTAGTACTCAAGTATCAACAACTCGAGCAGCGTCTTGGCTATAAGTTTGAAAGTCAGCGTCAGTTACAGCTTGCACTGACCCATCGCAGCTACGGCGCGACCAATAATGAGCGCCTTGAGTTCTTGGGCGACTCAATTCTTAACTTTATTGTCGGTGAAGCACTGTTTCGCCGTTTTGATGCCGCGCGTGAAGGGCAGTTAAGCCGTTTACGTTCGCAGATGGTTAAGGGCGAAACCTTGGCTGAATTAGCGCGGGAGTTTGAGTTGAGCGATTGTTTGATTCTCGGTGAAGGTGAGTTGAAGTCAGGCGGTCGTCAACGTGATTCTATTTTGGCTGATTGTGTTGAAGCCTTAATTGGTGCGATTTATTTAGAGAGTGGTCTGGATGTATGTCGCGCGCTGGTATTGCGTTGGTATGCACATCGTCTCGATGAATTGAGTTTAGATACCTCGGCCAAAGATTCAAAATCGCGGCTGCAAGAATTTCTACAGGCGCAGCGTCAACCGCTACCTGAATATAGCGTCACTGATGTCAGTGGCGAGGGACATGCTCAGTTTTTTACAATTGAGTGTCGTGTTACCTTGTCTCGTACGCCTACAGTGGCGCAAGCATCAAGTCGTCGCGAAGCAGAAAAGCAGGCGGCTGCGGCTATGCTTGAGCTGCTGAATATTTAAGTTTTTTAAGGCTCAACAACGCCAATCTCTTTTTAAATTCTCCTTTCGTACAAGGTAAAGCTATGTCCTTTTCTTCCGAGCCCCCGAGTGGCCGCTGCGGTTATGTTGCTATTGTCGGTCGCCCTAATGTCGGCAAATCGACTTTGCTCAATCATATTCTCGGGCAAAAAATTAGCATTACGTCGCGTAAGCCTCAAACAACACGAAATAACGTTGTGGGTATTAAAACCGAAGGCGATGTACAAATTATGTTTGTGGATACGCCTGGGATGCACTTGGGGCAGCAAAAAGCGATTAATCGCTATATGAATCGCGCCGCCAATACGGCGATGAAAGATGTGGATGTGGTGGTGTTTGTGGTGGACCGATTTATTTGGACGGAAGAAGATGAAGCTGTCGCAGAGAAGTTACAGCATGCTTCATGTCCGATAATTTTAGCCGTTAACAAGGTTGACCAAATTGACGATAAAGAAACCTTGCTGCCGCATTTGCAGGTTCTTTCTGAAAAACTCACCTTTGCTGAAATAGTCCCATTGTCCGCGCTGCGCAACACCAATCTTGATCGTTTGGAGAAATTAATTGTTGAGCACTTACCTCAAGGGCAGCATATGTACCCTGAGGATCAAATTACCGATCGAAGCTCACGTTTTATGGCAGCGGAAATTGTGCGCGAGAAAATTACGCGGCAGCTGGGCGATGAATTACCCTACGAAATGGCAGTTGAGATTGAAGAGTTCAAACAAGAGGGTGGGCTGTTAAATATAGGGGCTTTGATTTTGGTTGAACGCGATGGACAAAAACGAATTCTTATAGGCGATAAGGGCGACCGCATTAAGCTAATTGGTACTCAGGCGCGCATTGATATGGAAAAGTTATTCGATATGAAAGTCATGCTTAAACTGTGGGTGAAGGTGAAGTCTGGTTGGTCTGATGATGATCGTGCACTGCGCAGTCTTGGCTATAACGACTTATAAATGTCTTTATGCGTATCGAGTTGCAGCCAGCTTATATACTCCATACGCGACCTTATCGCGACACCAGCTTATTGGTTGATTTTTTTACTCCTGACTTTGGGCGTATAAGCGCCATAGCGCGCGGTGTGCGCCAGCGAAAAGGCAATAAACGCCAGTTACTTAATCCCTTTTTGCGCCTGCTTATTTCTTGGCAGGGCAAAACAGACTTGAAACTGCTTACCAGTTTTGAGTCCGATAACCTTCATGTACATTTGCAAGGGCAGAGTCTTTATTCAGGTTTTTACCTTAATGAATTGTTGATGCGACTTTTGCCTGAGATGGACCCCCATAGCGAGATCTTCGCGCTTTATCAAGATACGCTCGCAATGCTTGGTTCGGAAGTAAATGTAGAGCCTTGCTTGCGTAAGTTCGAATTTCAATTGCTGAATGATTTAGGCTATGGCTTGGATTTTTCGGTAGATGCCGTAACGCAGCGGGAGCTTCATAGTGAAGGCTATTATCGCTGTGAGGCTCAGCAGGGTTTTATCGAATGCCCCGCCTTAGTATCAAGTTTTTCAGGAGTGCCAAGTCCGTTAGTATTTAAAGGCGCGGACTTGTTGGCTATAGCCGCAGATGATTACTGTGCGCCAGAAACCCGCCAAGCAGCCAAACAATTAGCGCGAATGCTCTTGCGGCCACTATTGGGCAATCGCCCACTACAGAGCCGCGAACTTTTTCGTCAGTTGAGTCCTCGTGTGTAATTTATTCGTTGCTATTGTCTAAACCAAACAGCTGATCGATATTCTTGCCTTTGCCCCAGTTCATGATTTCGTCGAGCGCGTGATTGAGTGCGGGCATGGCATCGCGTGCCTGCTCATATTGTTTGGACTGAAACAGTTTGTCGAGTAGCCCGCTAATGTGTTTTAGTTTGGGGACGCCACAGTAGCAGCTGCTACCATAAAGTCTATGGACTAATTCCCCCAGTTCTTGATAATTCCCCTGAGTCAACTCGAAATTAATTTGCTGCTTTTCTGCCACTAAGCCACTGAGCAACATGCTTAACATATCGCGTGCTAAGGCCGGTTTATTGTTCGCTAGTTTTAAACAAAGTTGGATGTCCACCGAGCTTTTTTGACCGTGTTCTTGCTCAGGTCTGAGCGCTGTGTCGGGCTTTATTTTATTGTCGTGTGGAATGATGATTTCCTTTTTCCCGCTAAGGCTGGCCCAGCGATTAATGACATGGGCAAGCTGTGCCTCATTCACGGGCTTGCTAATGCAGTCATCCATACCGGCGATAAGCAGTTCGGATTTATGCTCGGTAATAGTGTGGGCAGTTAAGGCAATTATTGGGGTGCGTTTATCTTTAGTTTCGGTGCTGCGAATGTGGCGTGTTGTTTCAATGCCATCCATGCCCGGCATTTGAATATCCATAAAAATCACATCAAATTCTTGTGCGGCACAGGCCTCAATTGCTTGCACGCCACTGTTAGCTTGAGTGACTTGCGTATTTAAGCCGCGCAATAGTTCTGATGCTAACTGCAAGTTTGCTGGGTTGTCATCTACCAGTAAAACCGACGCGGTTGGGCGCTGGGCCTCTTCGTCTTCCTGCTCGCGTAAGTCCTTAATATGAAGATCCAATTGTCGGCCGAGTGTTTGCAAAAATATTTCATTGGTAAGTGGTTTGTTGATAAATAACGCGGGACTTTTTTCGGTGTGAGCGCGAAATAGGCGTTGATGCGCTGCAGTGCAACACACAATGAGCGTGCAGTTAAATTCTGAGTTAAGTTGTGCTGCGAGATTGTTGAGTAACACCGGTGGGATTTTACGTTCGTTAGGCGCTATATCCAAAATAAAGAGCTCGTAGGGGGCATCCGTTTCGCGCGCGCTTCTTAAAATAGGAAAACAATCGTGAATGGCTTCAATTGTATAAATATTTGCATTCCACTCATTGAGCAGATCGGTAATTTGTTTCAGTGAGGCTTGGTTCTCGCCGCATACGAGCATGCGATAGTCGCTGAGGTTGGCCAGTTGATCTGGGGCGGGTTGGCGTTTGTCGATACCGAAACGCGCGGTAAACCAAAACGTTGAGCCTTTTTCTGGCGCACTGACAACGCCTATTTCGCCATTCATGCGTTCGACCAGGCCTTTACAGATAGCGAGGCCTAAACCTGTGCCTTCATACTCGCGGCTATTGGATGTGTCGACTTGATTGAAGGGGCTGAAGAGATGGTCTTGTTCCTCACGGGTCAGCCCAATGCCTTCATCGCTGATACAGACTTTGAGGGTGATTTGTGTTTCTTGACGATTGAGCAAGCTTACGTCAATTAAAATATTGCCTGTGTCGCTGTATTTGATTGCATTGCTTACCAAATTAGACAGTACCTGTTTAAAGCGCAGGGAGTCGCCGAGTAAATTTTTGGGGATGCTGCGTTCGATATGGTTGATAAGCTGCATGCCTTTTTCATGGGCACTGGGTGCGAGTATTTGCAAAATCTCATCGATATTTTTACGGATGGGGAGCGGCGCGTAATCGAGCGTTAGCTTGCCAGATTCTATTTTAGAAAAGTCTAAAATGCCGTTGATGACGGTGAGTAAGTTTTGCGAGGAATCGCGAATGGTCTCAAGGTATTCACGTTGCTGTTCATTCAACTCCGTTTTTAACGCAAGATTTATGAACCCGAGAATACCATTGAGCGGTGTGCGAATTTCGTGGCTGGTATTGGCTAAAAACTCTGACTTCACACGGCTGGCTTCCAGTGCTTCTTTGCGCGCTAAATCCAATTCCACGTTTTGAATTTCGATAGTTTCTAAGGTTTCGCGCAAATCTTCAATAGCGTGATCTATATGTCCCTGCATATCGTGTTGTGCATCTTCCATTGAAGCAGCCATGGTGTTGATTGATTCGGCTAAGCCAAAAAATTCGGAGGTGGGTTGTTCTGCGATACGTTTATTGAGTTTGCCGCGCGCTAATTCGTGCACTACATGTTTTATGTGTTCCAAGGGCTCGGTGATTTTGAAATAGAGCGCTATGGCAAAGTAGGCGCCAATTAGGAGACAGAGAATAGTGAGTGCGAGCGTGAGTATGATCGCTTCGTAACTCAAGACCGCGAAAGGTGAATGCAGCAGTTCTATTTCAACCCAGCCTATGCTGTGTTTACCTTCAAGGTTGACCAGCGGGTTGGCAAAGCGAATGCTGTCGGGAGTCGTGCGCACCAGCGGCGATTGCATGCTGGGTTCATGGTTGTCTTCGGTGGCAATAAACTGCGGACCGCTGTGAAAACTCTGATCGTTGTCGGCAAAGTAAACGTGAATAGCTCTTATGTAGGGTTCTTCAATGGAGGCATCAAGAATACGTTGAACCATCAACAAGTCGCGCTGAAGGAGAGGGTAGTGCAGCAGATGCGCTGTTTTTTCTGCGAGTATCTTGCCGCGTAGATCGATAAAGCGATCAATTTGCTTCACACACAAATAGGTGAGGCTGGCAGAGATCAAAATAATGATGCTGATAATCGGAATAAAAATTAAGCGCCAGACATCCACCTTGATACTGCTGCGTTTATGTTCCATTGATTCATCGCCTTTGCTGATGGCATTTGATCCATCTGCGGTCTTGTTATAAGGATGTGGGCGGATAAGCGGTTTCGCCCTCGTGGTTTCGGCGCTAGAATAGCCGCCCCCTGCGCGCTAGCGCAACCTGCGAGTGCCGCATAGACCCAAGCTCTAGCTATTTTGAGGATATTATGGACTTTCCCACTATTGAAGCCTTCGTAGGCAATACCCCCTTGGTGCGTTTGCAGCGCTTGCCCGGGGTGACCAGTAATCAAGTGCTGGTGAAGCTTGAGGGTAATAATCCCGCTGGTTCGGTGAAGGATCGCCCTGCGCTCTCCATGATTCAAGAGGCAGAGCGGCGTGGGCAAATTACCCCAGGGGATATCTTGATTGAGGCGACCTCGGGCAACACTGGCATCGCCTTAGCAATGGTGGCGGCAATTAAGGGCTACCGCATGATCCTGATTATGCCTGATAACAGCACCGCTGAACGAAAAGCGGCTATGACAGCCTATGGCGCTGAGTTGATCTTGGTAACTAAAGCGCAGGGCATGGAGGGCGCGCGGGATTTGGCGCTGCAGATGCAAGCTCAGGGCAAGGGTAAGGTGCTGGATCAATTTGGCAATGGTGATAACCCCCTTGCGCATTACCGCACTACCGGCCCAGAACTGTGGCAGCAAACACAGGGGCGCATTACCCATTTTGTGAGCTCTATGGGTACGACGGGTACTATCATGGGTACTTCGCGCTACCTCAAGGAGCAAAATCCTGCCATTCAAATTGTTGGGTTGCAACCTGCGGAAGGGGCCAGTATTCCGGGTATTCGCCGTTGGCCTGAAGAATATTTACCCAGTATTTATAAGCGTGATCAAGTGGATAGTATCGTTAATATGCCTCAGCAATTGGCGGAAGACACCATGCGCGATCTCGCGCGCAAAGAAGGTATTTTTTGCGGCGTATCTTCCGGCGGTTCGGTGGCGGCAGCTCTTGCGCTTAGTCAACAACTTGAAAATGCCATCATTGTGGCGATTATCTGCGATCGTGGTGACCGCTATTTATCGTCTGGCTTATTCAATCAGTAGTTTTACCTCTCGCTGCTTAGGCAGCGCTCATTGAGAAATCTCATGCCCAAAAATACCGGTAACAACTCAGGCGGCAAGCGCCCTCCCAACGCTAGTGGCTTGGGTAAAAAACCGCGCCCGAGTAAAACCGATGGGGTTAAAAAGCCTATCAACTATGTAAAAGACGATACGCCCCGTATGGATCGCCCGCGCAAAGTGGCGTCGACTATGCCGCAAACCAATAAGCGCTTAGGTGAGTTTGTAGTGGATCGCTTTGGCCATGATGGACGTGGCGTTGCCAGCCTAGAGGGCAAAACACTCTTTATTGATGGCGCTTTGGCTGGTGAGACTATCACTGCGCGCTTGGTTGAAGAGCATCCACGTTATATCGAGGCGCGTGTTGATCAGGTGTTGGTCGCCGCGCCGCGCCGTGTAACCCCTCCCTGTGCGCATTTCGCCGAATGTGGCGGCTGTCAGTTGCAATATATGGCACTTGAGCAGCAATTGGAGGTTAAGCAAGAGGCGTTATTAGAACAGTTGCTGCGTTGGGGGGGCGTGAGTCCTCAGCATCTCTTACCGCCTATCACCTCGGCAGGACAGGGCTATAGGCATCGCGCGCGCTTGGGTGTTTGGTATGAAGCAGATGGCAGCGTTACCTTGGGTTTTAGGCAAAAGCAAAGTAAAAACCTTGTTCATATCGCCCAATGTTGGGTGTTAGCACCCGTATTAAATCAATTGTTGGCACCCCTACACCTTTGGCTCACTGAGTTGCGCGCGCAGAAGCCGGTAACCCATATGGAGTTGATCGCCGCCGCGGATGGCGCCGTGGTGATTGTTCGCCATACTAAAAATTTGGCGGCAGCAGATTTGAGTAGCCTGCAGCAATTGGCTACTACGCAAGGTTGCCAAATTTGGCTTGAGCCTAATGGTGATGTAGGTTTGACCGATTTGCAGGGTGAACCCTGTGATCCGCGAGTGACCTACATAACAGCAGACTCTGCTCAGTCGCTCGCATTTCATCCCCAAGACTTTACCCAAGTTAACCCACAGGTTAACCAAGCAATGGTGCAGCAAGCGTTAAACTTGTTGGAGTTGAAGCCAGAACAGCGCTTGCTGGATTTGTTTTGCGGTATTGGTAACTTTACCTTGCCCTTGGCGCAGTACTGCGCTGAGGTTATTGGCATTGAGGCGGTGCCAGCCATGGTGGAGCGAGGGCGTGAAAATGCCGAGCGCTTGGGTATAAGCAATGCAAAATTTATCGCGGGCAACCTCGCAGATATGACCCATACTCAATTGCAGCGTTTGTGCGGCAAGGTGGATGCCATATTGCTCGATCCGCCCCGCGATGGTGCAAAAGATATCATTGCCAATATCCAGCAGTTGGTAGCACGTAAACAACTTTTGGTGCCGCGTATTGTCTACGTCAGTTGCAATCCTGCGACCCTAGCAAGGGATTCCAAACTTCTCGCCGACGCGGGCTATATCTTGGCTGCAGCGGGTGTGCTGGATATGTTCCCGCATACAAGCCATGTGGAGTCTATGGCGCTGTTTTTGCTTAAGTGATGTCCTTTATTTGAGCGTGATGGCCTTTATTTGAGTGTGATGGCTTTGGTTTGAGCTAAGACTTTGCTTGAATGAGGTACCGGATGGCGTCAGGGGCGCTATCCGCCATAATAAGAAGGTAAGACCTATGGTTAAAGTAAGAGAAGATCATCCCATAGCCGCCGATGGACAGGTGGATATAGAGGCTTGGATCGATCGCTTAAACAGTCTTCATATTCAGGCTGAGGTATCTCGTGCGGAATTGCGGCACGCAGCGGAGTTGAGTTTGTCGCTTGTAGACATACACGCCGACGATGATCACAACTGGGGTGAAGATGTCTCTTGTTTTCGCATAGGTCTAGAAATGGCGGAAATTCTCGCTGATCTCCAGCTGGATCAAGATGCGTTGGTTGCCGCCATACTTTACCGCGCGGTACGCGAAAATAAAATCACCCTGACCGATGTGCAAAATCGCTTTGGCGAAACCGTTGGCAAGCTGGTAAAGGGCGTGTTGCGCATGGCAGCTATTAGCTACCAGCGCAATGAAAACGAAGATAGGGTTTTAGGAAATCAGGCAGAAGAGCAGGCGGAAAAAATCCGTAAAATGCTCGTCGCCATGGTCGATGATGTACGCGTAGCGCTCATCAAGTTGGCCGAGCGAACCTGTGCTATACGCTCGGTGAAAAATGCCAGCAGTGAGCGGCGCCATCAGGTGTCGCGCGAAGTTGCTGACATCTATGCCCCCCTGGCGCATCGTCTTGGCATAGGGCATATCAAATGGGAGTTAGAAGATCTCTCCTTCCGCTATCTGCACCCTGATGAATACAAACAAATCGCCAAGCTGCTCGATGAGCGACGCCTAGCGCGGCAGGAGTATATCGACAATATGTTAGCGCTTCTGCGCACCGAACTGGGCAAAGCCAGTATTGATGGCGAAGTCTCGGGGCGGGCAAAACATATTTACAGTATCTGGCGAAAAATGAAGCGCAAGGGTATTCCTTTTTCGCAGGTATACGATATTCGCGCGGTGCGTATTTTGGTGCCGAGCGTGCGTGACTGCTATGCGGTGTTGGGAATTGCGCACAGTCTGTGGCGCAACATTCCCCATGAGTTTGACGACTATATTGCCTCGCCCAAAGAGAATGGCTATCGCTCGCTTCACACCGCCGTACTTGGACCTGAAAACAAGGTGCTGGAAATTCAAATCCGTACGTATGATATGCATGAGGAGTCGGAGCTTGGTGTTTGTGCTCACTGGCGTTACAAAGGTACAGACACTGATGCAGCCCAGGACGGCTATGAACAAAAAATTGCGTGGTTGCGGCAGGTGCTGGAATGGCATGAAGAACTGGGTGGTGATAGTGAACAACTGCAGAGCGACTTGCGTGCAGTAGATCAAGATCGTATCTATGTGTTTACACCCGATGGCCATGTGGTTGACTTACCGCGTACCGCGACTCCGCTGGACTTTGCCTACCGCATTCATACCGATGTAGGCCATCACTGCCGTGGCGCCAAGGTGAATAATCGTATAGTGCCGCTTAACTACCATCTCAATAATGCGGATCAGGTTGAAATACTCACCGGTAAACGCGAGGCGCCAAGTCGCGATTGGCTGACGCCCGCACTGGGTTATATCAATACCCCGCGTGCGCGTGCCAAGGTACAGCATTGGTTTAAACAGCAGGCGCGCGATCAAAATATTGCGGAAGGGCAGGCGCTGCTCGATCGTGAATTTAAGCGCTTGGCGTTATTGGATTTGGACTTTGAAAGCCTAGCGAAAAAGTTGCGCTTTAACAGCCTTGATGATCTCTATGCCGCTGTCGGTGCAAGCGATCTCGGTGTTGGTCAGGTGTTGAATGCCGCGCAGAAGCAATTAGATGATGCCAACCCCCAGCAGCCGTTAATTCCCTTCAAGGCGAAGTCGCCGAGTAAGAAAAAAGATTCAGACTTTTATATTGAAGGGGTGGGCAATTTACTCACTCAAATCGCCAATTGTTGCAACCCTGTACCAGGCGATGCCATTACGGGTTACATCACCCTCGGCAAGGGCGTTTCCATACATCGTCAGGATTGCAGCAATGTGTTGCAGCTGCAGAGCGAAGAATCGCAGCGGATTATCACCGTGGAGTGGGGAAATGCACCGCAGAGTGCCTACTCGGTGGATATTATTATTGAAGCCTATGATCGCTATGGTTTGCTTAAGGATATTACCGCGCTACTGGATCACGAGCGTATCAATATTAGCGCTATGCAAACCCTATCTGATAAACGTAAAAACACCGTGGATATGCAGGTAACGGCCGAAATCCGTGGTTTTGATGAATTGAGCCGAATACTGACTAAGCTGAATCAGTTGCCGAATATAGCTTCGGCGCGGCGTAAACACTCTTAAGGATTCTTTGTGCTAGAAGCTCAATACACTATCGATGATTTACTGTATTTAATGGCGCGCCTGCGCGATCCCGAAAGTGGCTGCCCTTGGGATATAAAACAGGATTATGCCAGCATTGCTCCTTCGACCTTGGAGGAGGCCTATGAAGTAGTGGACGCTATCGAGAAGCAAGACTTTGTCCATTTAAAAGAGGAGCTGGGAGATCTACTCTTTCAGGTCATTTTTTATAGTCAATTGGGCAAAGAGGAGCAGCGTTTTGAATTCTCCTCTGTGGTTTCTGGCTTAGTGGAAAAACTGGTGCGCCGTCATCCGCATGTGTTTCCTGATGGGACCTTACATAGTCGCGTGGATAATCGTCACACCTTGCCATTGGATGTTAAACAGCGCTGGGAAGCTATTAAGCAACAGGAGCGGGCCGCAAAAGGTGTGCAAGGTGTTTTGGCGGATGTCCCCTTGAATTTACCCGCTTTAAGTCGCGCAGCCAAATTACAAAAACGTGCAGCAAGTGTTGGTTTTGATTGGGATGATATACAGGGGCCAATCGCCAAGGTGCGCGAAGAACTGCTTGAAGTGGAAGAGGCACTAGGGCTGCAAGATCAAGCGGCAATTGAAGAAGAGCTGGGGGATTTGTTTTTTTCTGTAGTGAATATTAGCCGCTACTTGAAGCTTGATCCTGAATTGTTGTTGCGTAAAGCTAATCACAAATTTGAAGCTCGGTTTAATTTTATTGAGCAACATTGTGAGTTGGGCTTAGCGGAAACCAGTTTGGCTGAAATGAATCGATTATGGGATCTGGCGAAGCAGCGGTGCTAGTGCTGGCTAGATGCTTAATGGTTGGATGCTTAAAAAGCAGCAAAAGTCAAAATAAGTGCAATCTAATTTTTACGTCGGATTCTCATGGGCGTCTCGCTTTTTAAATTCACTGATAGTCATGAAATATGGCTATGCTTAACTTGCATGAAACGAGTAGTATCTGTGTTGACACCTAAAATAACAAATTCACAAGTGAGGTTAGATTGGATCGGCGAGAAGTTAAGCCGGGCTATGTGGATACCAAAAGTAGCAGTATCAAAATCCATGTTTCCGAGCTAAAAATCGGTATGTTCGTCTCCAAACTGGATCGGGATTGGCAGGAAACGCCATTCCTTATGCAGGGCTTCATGATTGAAGATTTGGATGATATCGATATAGTCGCCCAGTATTCGCAGCATGTGTGGATTGATGCGGTTAGGGCTGTCTGGGTGCCACCTGAAGAGCGCGGCAGTATTGCGGCGGCTAAACCCAAAACCAATACTTATATCAATAAAGTCGATGCTAAACAGGAACATACTGCCGCTTTGGGGGTGTTTCGCGAAGCGCACCGCCTCACCAAAACTCTGCTCGAAGATGCTCGCTTAGGCGGTGTCATCAATACCGAACAAGCAAAATCTACTGTTAAAGATTGCGTGCATAGCATACTGCGTAACCCTGATGCGCTTATCTGGATGTCGCGTATGCGCACTGAGGATGAATATACGTCAGAGCACTGCCTCAATGTCTGTATTCTCGCTATAGCTTTTGGTCGTCATTTGGGAATGAGTGAAGCGGAGCTAGAGAAGTTGGGGCTCTGTGGCTTGTTACATGATGTGGGTAAAATGCGTGTACCTCAAGCCGTGTTGAACAAAGCTGAACCGCTTTCAGACAAGGAGTTCAAGGCGATCAAAGCGCATGTCATTCATGGGCGCAACCTATTGATGTCGTCCCCCGGTGTGCCCAATGCCTGTGTTGATGTTGCTTACAGCCATCATGAGCGTATGGATGGCAATGGTTATCCGCGCAAGCTTAAGTCTGCGGGTATATCTGATTTTGCGCGCATTGTCTCGATAGTGGATGCCTATGACGCTATGACAGCAGACCGCTGTTATTCCAAGGCTATTCCTAGCACGGAAGCGCTCAAGAGAATTTTTCAAGATCGCGGCAGTCATTTTGATGAGCGTATGTCATTGGAATTTATTCGGTGTGTGGGTCTTTATCCACCAGGCAGTATTGTCGAATTAGTAAATGGTTTAGTCGGCATTGTTTTAGAGACTAACTATCGCTATCGCCATTTACCCAAAATTATTGTGGTAAAAGACTTAACAAAAAGCCTAGAGAAAGAGCAGGTGCTATCTCTTGATGAGATTGAGAAAAAAGAGTTGGATAAGACTTATCTTATTCGTCGTGCGCTAAGCGATGGCAGCCACGGTATTTGGATCAAGGAATATCGAGAGCGAGGTTTAATGTTTAGTCTTTAGCGATGCAACCTGTAGTTTAAAATCGTAAGGCGCCTTGGGGCGCCTTACGCATTTTTGGATAGTCAATATTCGGCTATAGCCACAAGGCAGCGCGTGCAAATGGGGCCTAAGGTTTAGGTGGTAAAATCTTGGGTTTTGCTTTTTGAGTAATAACCGTTTTATGTGGCGCTTTAGGTGTTCCTATATCTGCACGAGGACGCTCTGTTGCGCGTTTATTTTTAGCGTTGATAGCAATGTTGTTTTGCGCAGATTTTGGTCCTTTCGGCTGGCTGTGATGTTCAGTTCTCGCCCCGCTTTCATTTTTTGCTTGGCGCGGCTTATTGCCTGCGGGGCGCTTGCTGCGCGCGGGAATATTCGCTAATGCCGATGCAGGTAGATGCACGGTTTCCTGTTTGTATTTACCTTGTTCTATTCCATCCAAGGTCCAGTTACCAATTTTGACGCGCACTAGGCGGAGCGTAGGGTGACCTACTGCTGCTGTCATGCGCCGCACCTGCCGGTTGCGCCCTTCGGTAATGGTTATCTCCATCCATTGGGTGGGAATATTAACCCGAGTGCGAATCGGTGGGTCTCGCTCCCAGAGTTTTGGTGGTGCAATAAGCCGCGCTTCGGCGGGCTTGGTCATGCCGTCGTTAAGTTCTACCCCTTGACGCAATTTCGTTAAAGCGTAGCTGTTGGGTGCTCCCTCCACTTGCACCCAGTAGGTTTTAGGGAGTTTGTGGGCTGGATGGGCAATGTGATGTTGTAATGCGCCGTCGTCAGTGAGGAGCAATAATCCCTCTGAATCATGATCTAGGCGGCCAGCCGCATAAACATGTGGAATCTTAATAAACTGCGCCAAAGTGGGGCGGTTGTCATCGCTGGTGAACTGTGAGAGAACCCCATAGGGTTTGTTGAACAAAATTAGTGCAGCCATTGCGGTCTTAATCTTTTAGTCAGTGAGTTGAGTGTTTGAGTTCGGTTAACTTTCGTCACACACAAACAGTTTGCGGCCGCAATTCGGCCAAGCTGTGAATGCGAAAAGTTTACAGCACTGTTATACTGCGCGCGATTTATCTAGCCCCTTTTGGCTTAAATTTTTCATTCGAGGGTGCCGTGTCGGCGTTTTCCGTTGGCGGCGCTTTTGTGCTCTTGCAGCCTGTATTAACGGAGTAAACGTAAAAAATGACTGATTCCAAAATTATTTATACCCAAACTGATGAAGCCCCAGCCTTAGCAACCTACTCGTTACTCCCTATAGTTCAAGCTTTTACCCACTCTTCTGGCATTGCGATTGAAACCCGCGATATTTCATTGTCCGGTCGTATGATTTCTGCTTTCCCTGAATCCTTAACGTCTGCGCAGCGCATAGCGGACGATTTGTCTGAGCTGGGGAAACTGGCGACAACGCCAGAAGCTAATATTATCAAGTTACCCAATATCAGCGCGTCAATTCCACAATTAAAAACAGCTATAAAAGAGCTGCAGTCACAGGGCTATGCGTTGCCGGACTATCCAGAAGTACCGCAAAACGATGCTGAAAAAGAAGCCAAAGCGCGCTATGACAAAATTAAAGGTAGCGCAGTAAATCCTGTGCTTCGTGAAGGTAACTCGGATCGCCGTGCGCCTCTGTCGGTAAAGAATTACGCGCGTAAAAACCCCCATAAAATGGGTGCTTGGGCTGCAGACTCTGCGTCGCACGTTGCACACATGAGCGGTGGAGATTTTTACGGCAGTGAGAAATCTGCCCTAATTGCCAATGCTGGCAGCGTAAAAATTGAATTAGTGGCTGCAGATGGCAGCACTAAAGTACTTAAGGAATCGACCAACGTATTAGCGGGCGAAATTATTGATGCCTCAGTACTGAGCAAGAGTGCGCTGCGTGCGTTTATTGCGGCAGAAATCGACGATGCAAAAGCCAAGGGCGTCCTTTTTTCTGTGCACTTGAAAGCCACCATGATGAAAGTGTCTGACCCGATTATCTTCGGTCAGTTTGTCGAGGTGTTCTACGCTCCTGTATTGGAGAAGTACGCAGCTGAAATCGCTGAGCTGGGTGTTGATTTGAGCAATGGTTTGGGTGACTTTTACGCAAAAATTAAAGCACTCCCCGCTGACAAACAAGCGGCTATAGATGTAGATATGGCTGCGCTTTATGCCTCTCGCCCAGCATTGGCGATGGTAAATTCTGACAAAGGTATCACCAACTTGCATGTGCCAAGCGATGTGATTGTGGATGCATCTATGCCTGCCATGATTCGCGATTCAGGCAAAATGTGGAATGCTCAAGGCAAATTGCAAGATACCAAGGCATGCATTCCTGATCGCTGCTACGCTGGCGTTTATCAGGTTGTGATAGACGATTGTAAAAAGCATGGGGCATTTAATCCGGTCACCATGGGCAGCGTGCCCAATGTTGGCTTGATGGCTCAGGCGGCGGAAGAATATGGTTCGCACGACAAGACGTTTAAAATTCCTGCTGCAGGTGTGGTGCGTGTTGTCGATGCAGCGGGCGCAACATTACTGGAGCAAAAAGTAGAAGAGGGCGATATTTGGCGCATGTGCCAAGTCAAAGATGCGCCGATTCGCGACTGGGTAAAACTTGCGGTTAATCGCGCGCGCGCTTCAGGTGTTCCGGCGGTATTTTGGTTGGACCCTGCGCGCGCTCACGATGCGCAATTGATCACCAAAGTGAACAGCTACTTAAAAGAGCATGATACTAGCGGCCTTGAAATTCACATCATGACCCCTGAGACTGCAACGCAATTCTCCTTGGATCGTATTCGTGTAGGTAAAGACACTATTTCCGTTACGGGTAATGTGCTGCGCGATTACCTCACTGATTTGTTCCCCATTATGGAATTGGGTACCTCTGCCAAAATGTTGTCCATTGTTCCTTTGATGAATGGCGGTGGTTTGTTTGAGACAGGTGCTGGCGGATCTGCACCTAAGCACGTGCAGCAGTTCGTTGAAGAGGGTCACTTACGTTGGGATTCTTTAGGTGAGTTCCTCGCCTTGGCGGAGTCTTTGGATCACTTGGGAACTACTACCAATAATGCCAAAGCCAAGGTTTTTGCAAAAACCTTGGATCAAGCGAATGGTGCTTTCCTTGATAACAACAAATCACCAGGCCGTGCGGCAGGCGAATTAGATAACCGCGGTAGTCACTTTTATTTGGCACTTTACTGGGCACAAGCCCTAGCTGCTCAAACTGAAGATGCAGCGTTACAAGCTAAGTTTGCGCCAGTGGCTAAGTTGTTGTCTGAAAACGAAGATAAAATTGTTACTGAATTAAAGTCTGCTGCGGGCAAGCCGGTAGATTTGGGTGGATATTATCGTTTGGACAATGCCAAGGCTTCGCAAGCTTTGCGTCCTAGTGCCACCTTTAATGCTGCTTTAGCAACGTTATAATTCGAAAGAATTGGCGCCCTGCTCCTAGGGTGTAGCAAACAAACACCAATAGCCCCGAAGTGAAAGCTGAGGGGCTATTTTTTTGCTTGAGTGCGACCTGGCTCTTAAGGTTAATTTAGGAGCAGTAACGCTAAGGGCTATTTAACGCTAGATCCGATACTACTAGATCTAGGCTACGCGCTGACAGCTCGCGCATCCATAGTGTCGTCTGTCGTACTTGAAATCGGTTCGGAGGACTCTATATTAATAGCATGCAGCCCCTTGTCCCCTTTGGTTACATCGAAGCTAACTTTTTGCCCAGCTTTTAAGGTTTTGTAGCCATCCATAGTAATGGCTGAATAATGAACAAATAAATCTTCACTATTCTCATCACCAAGAATGAATCCGTAACCTTTTGCATTGTTGAACCATTTAACGGTGCCGGTTGGCATGATGGAATCCCTCTGCTCAAGAGATACCCTGATAGGGCATCGCCTTTGTTATTATTGTCCCAAAGGCTATAAGCGCACGGGGCGCCATAGATCTTTAGGTGCTATGAGCTGTAACTAGATCGTTCGAGCTATTATTAATATTAGAAAATTGCGTTGATGCACTGCTTTATGTCAGCTATTTGTTATTAATTTTTAGCCTGTTTTTTATTAACCTGTAACATTAAAAGGCATAAAAACATGGATGTTGCTGAAATTGTGTGCGGTGCTGCTTTGTTTTTATCCAACATTTGAACCAAAGTCAAGCATTTGTACGTATTAGGGCTTGTTATGCCAATGAGTTACAATACTTTCTGTCGACTAATCTTTTTATTTTGTATTGAGTCTCTATGGGCAATCTCTTAAACCTTCAACTAACCTTAAATCAAGACGGTGATGAATCGGCTGATGATTCAGATGGCGGCCTAGCCGTTTTAAGTGCTAAACCTAAGTTAAAGCGGCCACCTATGTATAAGGTGATGCTTTTAAATGATGACTACACTCCAATGGATTTTGTAGTCGAGATATTAGAAGATTTTTTTTCCATGTCTCGCGAACAGGCTACTCATGTTATGTTGACAGTACATCTTCAAGGCAAAGCAGTGTGTGGCACCTATACTCGTGATGTAGCGGAAACTAAAGCGGCACAAGTGAATCAATATTCAAGAGAGAATCAGCATCCGCTACTATGTGAAATAGAAGCGGTTGACGATGAAAGTTAGAGACCTTTGTTTCTAATTGGTGTGGGTTCGAAGAGGGTATGTGTGATGCTAAGTAAAGATCTAGAAGTAACATTAAATCTTGCTTTCAAGGGCGCTCGTTCCAAGCGTCATGAGTTCATGACGGTCGAGCATTTGTTATTGGCTTTGATTGACAACGATTCTGCGGCCAACGTTATGCGCGCTTGTGGGGCTGACCTCATAGTGTTGCGTAAAGAGCTGATTGAATTTGTTGACTCTACTACACCGCTTATTCCCGAAAACGACGTTGAGCGCGAAACCCAACCGACGCTTGGTTTTCAGCGTGTGCTCCAGCGCGCAGTATTTCATGTGCAATCTTCAGGTAAGCAGGAAGTGACGGGTGCTAACGTCTTGGTTGCTATTTTTAGCGAGCAAGAAAGTCAGGCCGTCTACTATCTGAAGCAACAAAGTATTGCGCGAATCGATGTGGTGAACTACATCACTCACGGCATACACAAGGTTGCGGGTCAGGGGGATGCAAGCCACGACTCGCATCAAGCGCAAGAAAATCATGACGAAGACAGTGCGACGGGCGAAGCCAGTAGCGCGCAAAGTCCATTGGAAAGTTTTGCAGCCAATTTAAACGAAGCCGCTATGCAAGGGCGAATTGATCCCTTGGTTGGTCGCGATGACGAGGTGGAACGAGTCTGCCAGATTTTATCTCGTCGGCGTAAAAATAACCCGCTCTTGGTGGGTGAGTCTGGTGTGGGTAAAACCGCAATTGCTGAAGGTTTAGCAAAACGCATAGTGGATGGCGATGTCCCCGATATATTAGCGGATAGTGTTGTTTACTCCCTCGATATGGGCGCTTTGTTAGCGGGGACTAAATATCGCGGTGACTTTGAGAAGCGCTTCAAAAGTTTGCTGAATGAATTGAAAAAGCAGAAAAAATCAATTTTGTTTATCGATGAGATACATACCATTATCGGCGCAGGTGCAGCTTCCGGCGGCGTGATGGATGCCTCTAATCTCTTAAAGCCACTGCTTTCATCGGGTGAGATTCGCTGTATGGGTTCTACCACCTATCAGGAATTTCGCGGTATTTTTGATAAAGACCGGGCGCTTTCTCGTCGCTTTCAAAAAGTGGATGTGGATGAGCCTACGGTGGAAGAGACTTACCAAATTCTCAAAGGCTTAAAAAGTCGTTTTGAGAAGCACCATAATTTACGTTATACCGACGGCGCCTTGCGTGCGGCAGCTGAGCTAGCAGAGCGCTATATTAATGATCGCTTTTTGCCGGACAAGGCGATAGATGTTATCGACGAAGCGGGCGCGTATCAGCAGCTGCAAGCGCCGAGCAAACGCAAGAAAACAGTAAGCGTGACGGATGTAGAAAACGTTGTTGCAAAAATCGCACGCATTCCCCCGAAAAGTGTTTCGTCGTCGGATAAAGAGCAGCTGCGCAAGTTAGATCAGAATTTAAAAATGACCGTGTTTGGTCAGGAAGAAGCAATAGATACGCTCTCTACGGCGATTAAGCTGTCGCGCGCGGGTTTGAGTGCAGGCGATAAGCCTATTGGTTCTTTCTTGTTTGCTGGGCCGACGGGTGTAGGTAAAACCGAAGTCTGTCGCCAGCTCGCCAAGTGTATGGGTATGGAGTTGATTCGCTTTGACATGTCTGAATACATGGAGCGCCACACTGTTTCGCGCTTAATCGGTGCGCCTCCAGGCTATGTAGGTTTCGATCAGGGCGGGCTATTAACGGATGCAGTCACCAAGCAGCCGCACTGTGTATTGTTGTTAGATGAAATAGAGAAGGCGCACCCTGAGGTCTTTAACCTTTTGTTACAGGTTATGGATCATGGGTCGCTTACAGATAACAACGGGCGCAAAGCAGATTTCCGCAATGTGATTTTGGTGATGACCACCAATGCGGGTGCGGATGTCATGAGTCGGGCCTCTATTGGCTTTACCCATCAGGATCACACCAGTGATGGCATGGAATCCATCAAAAAAATGTTTACGCCTGAGTTCCGCAATCGCCTTGATGCCATAGTGCAATTTGGCTCGCTGACATTGGCGACGATCAAAACCGTGGTTGATAAGTTCTTAATGGAGCTTCAGACGCAGTTGGATGACAAGCACGTTACGCTGGAAATTGCGGATGATGCACGCGAATGGCTAGCAATTCATGGCTATGATGTGAAAATGGGTGCAAGGCCGATGGCGCGCTTAATTCAAGAAAAGTTGAAAAAGCCTTTGGCGGAAGAGATTTTGTTTGGGTCTCTATCCCAAGGTGGTGGTACGGTTGAGGTTGAGGTAGATCCTATTAATGACAAGCTCGATATCGTCATTAAGGCGAAGCGTCCGCAACCTGCTTAGTTTTTGGGGTGTTGCGACTGTTGATTGAGTTTATTTAAGCGTATTAACAGTTGTATAAAAACAAAAGCCGCTATTTATAGCGGCTTTTGTTTTAGTGCCAAGCCTGCGTGGGCTCGACATAGATATTACTTAGCGTGCGCGATAGGTGATGCGACCCTTGCTCAGGTCATAGGGTGTCATTTCAACCTTTACTTTATCGCCAGTCAGGATGCGAATGTAGTTCTTACGCATTTTGCCCGAAATATGTGCGGTCACTATGTGGCCGTTTTCTAATTTAACGCGAAAAGTTGTGTTGGGCAGGGTATCAACCACTTCACCGTCAAATTCAATATTGTCTTCTTTTGCCATGCGGCAGTTTCCTCAGTTTTTACGATTGGTTTAGCGCTGTTGCAACCCGAGTGGTGGGTGTTTTTACACCCTCCTGCGCGCTTACTGCAGGGGGGTAAAAAAATAGGCGTGAATTGTGCCTTAATTAACCACTGGAGCCAAGTGCTAAGGCCATGAAAAGCGAGGAATAATCGGGATTTGGAGTGGAAATTAGCCTTTTTCCCTAAAAATCATCAAGGAACAATCTAACTGCTTAATTTAAGCGCATCCAGTGACGATTAATGAGCAGCTCTAACGGGTGATATTGGATCTTGTAATTCATTTTTTCACACTCTTTGATCCAATAACCTAGGTAGAGGTATCTAAGCCCGAGTTCTTGCGCTTGGTAAATCTGCGCCAAAATAGCGTATTTACCTAGGCTGCGCGCCTCCTCTTTAGGGTCAAAAAAGGTGTAAACCGCCGAGAGGCCATCCCCAAGCTGATCGCAAACGGCCACGCCGAGTAAACGACCCTGATGGCGAAACTCAAGAAACTGCGTGATATTCCATTCACTGGTTAGGAACGCTTTATATTGTTCCTCTGAGGGTGGATACATGTCGCCGTCTTGATGGCGCTGTTCTATATAGCGTGCGTAAAGGTTGTAATGCTCTAGGGTATTGATGTCGCTGCTGGCGGAGATTGTTAAATCTTGATTTTTTTGCCAGCAGCGACGCTGACTGCGATTGGCTTTGAATTCTGTGACGGCAATACGGCTAGAGATACAGGCTTGGCAGCGCTGGCATTGCGGGCGATAGAGGTGGGCACCGCTGCGGCGAAACCCTAACTGCGACAACTGTGTGTAGATTTCCGGCCCTATGGGAGCTTCGGGGTCTACGAATACCGTTGTGGCCTCTTGCCCGTCGAGGTAGCTGCAGGGGTGAGGGTGGGTGGCAAACAATTTGAGTGTCGAAAGGTCGGTCATTATCATCGCCTCGTAATACATGAAGCTAGTTATTCGATTGCTGCAGAAAGATTCACGACATTACCATTTTGGTAGATTGGGATCAATTTGCGTCCAATCACTGGGGGATTGTTTGGGAGCTGGAACAAAGTTTAGCAGTAATTGTTGGAATTCAGAACGTACTATTTCCAGAGCACCCAAGCTGAACAGGTGATCGTTAGCGACTTGGCAATCGATCAATCTAAAGTCCCAGTCGTTGAGTTGGCGCACAAGATGCGCGAAGCCCACTTTGGACGCATTGTCGGCGCGGCTAAACATAGATTCACCAAAAAATACTTTCCCCAATGCTATTCCATATAAGCCGCCGACTAGCTCACTGCTCGCCAATTCATCTCCGCCGCCGTCGCTATCGCGCCATACTTCAACGGAATGAGCGTAACCACGCTGGTGTAGTTCACTGTAGCCCGCAATGATTTCTTCGCTAATCCAAGTCCCATCGGCATAGGTGCGAGGCGCTGCGCAGGCGCGCATTACTTGGGTGAAGGCGTTATCAAAGGTGACGCGGTATATGCCCTGGCGCAGACATTTACGCAGGCTTTTTGAGATGTGCAGCTGGGTCGGAAAAATTACGGTGCGCGGGCTGGGGCTCCACCACAGAATAGGTTCGCCAGGATTAAACCAAGGAAAAATACCTTGGCGATAGGCACATAAAATACGCTCTGGTGACAGGTCACCGCCAGCGGCGAGCAAGCCTTCAGGCTCCTCTAATGCATTGGCCGGATTCGGGAATATATGGTTGTCCGCAGCGAGCCAAGTTAAGCGTGCCATAGATGATCCATTCCATAGGTTGAGAGTTGAAGAGTTATTGGGGTGGCTTGAGGCAGCGGGCGATTCTACGGGATTTTCGTAAAAAAAAGCCGCTCTAGGAGCGGCTTAGTGAATAACTATCGCACTAGAAGGCGTAGTTATTACAAATCATCCAAATACTTTTCTGCATCTAGCGCTGCCATACAGCCAGCACCAGAAGAAGTAATAGCTTGGCGGTATACATGGTCCGCTACGTCGCCCGCCGCAAATACGCCGGGAATGTTAGTGGATGTTGCGTTGCCGTGCAGCCCGCTTTTTACGGTGATATAGCCATCTTTCATATCGACTTGACCGGCAAAAATATCGGTGTTTGGTTTGTGGCCAATGGCGATAAATACACCTGCTACGTCAATATCTTGAGTAGAGCCGTCTTGGGTGCTTTTCAGGCGCAAACCATTAACGCCAGCATCGCCGCCCAAGACTTCTTCGAGCTGGTGATTCCAAATAATTTTGATGTTGCCATTTTTCTCTTTGGCAAACAGCTTGTCCTGCAGAATTTTCTCTGACTTTAATTTGTCGCGGCGGTGAATAAGGGTGACTTCACTGGCGATGTTGGAGAGATATAGCGCCTCTTCCACGGCGGTATTGCCGCCGCCAACTACAGCGACTTTTTGATCGCGGTAGAAGAACCCGTCACAGGTTGCGCAGGCGCTGACGCCTTTACCCATAAAAGCTTCTTCCGACGGCAGCCCCAAGTATTGAGCTGATGCGCCAGTGGCAATAATCAAGGCATCGCAGGTGTAGGTGCTAGAACCCACCAGCTTGAACGGACGTTCAGTCAGAATAGTTTCGTGAATATGATCAAAAATAATTTCTGTATTAAAGCGCTCCGCGTGTTCTTGCATTTGCACCATCAAATCTGGGCCTTGTAAGTCATGCGGGCCGCCGGGCCAGTTTTCCACTTCGGTGGTGGTAGTCAATTGTCCACCTTGCTGCATACCGGTGATGATCACTGGCTTGAGGTTGGCGCGCGCCGCGTAAATGGCAGCGGTATAGCCTGCAGGGCCGGAGCCGAGAATGATAAGTTGGTGATGTTGAACGTCGCTCATAAAAAAATCCTTAAACTGGCATGAGAATAGATGAACTCAATGTGGGGGCATGATAGGCGAATCACAATGACCGTGCAAAATTGTATGGGGCAATGTTTAAGATTGTGTATTGCTATAGTGGCTTATGGATTGTATTTGTCGTAGCTATGATGGGGTGCAATTTGAGATTATAACGATGCTGATAGCATGGCACTTGATGCAAGCCTTGGCGCGGCGCGGGTCATAGTTAAGCGTCGAATAAGCCTATAGGCTATTATCAGGTAAGCTTTGGGTCGGTAGTCTTGTTTTTAACAAGAACTTTATCGAGCGACAATAATGAATAAACCCTAATGAATAAACCCTAGCTTCTTGCGGTTTGCAGTATTTGAGAGACCTATTAATGCATTCACTCCCCACGGCGTTACGACTTTGGTTAAAGGCGCAATCGCAAGCCATCTCGGGTTGCACGGATTCCCTGCTTGTCGGATCTGCTAATGTCACAACAAACTCGGTCGAGTCGAGTACCGATAAATCACCGCGAGATACGGATGATGTAGTAAAAGCGGCGACTCGCGCGAATCCTTATCAAATATTGGCAAAATGGTCTCAAGGCAAGAGCGATTTGGCGCCCCTATCTCGCCTGGCTCAACAGGTATTGTCGAGCAAAAAATTACAGCTGCTCCCTTTAAATTCCCACTGCTTACTGCTCGCCAAACCGGTTGAGTTTGATGGAAAGCTTTGGGGGGTGGTGGTCCTAAAGTTACATAACCCCGACAATAAAGCGGCAAAGCCTGCTTTGATGACATTGCAGGCAGGCATGGTATGGCTGCAGTTTTTGGTGCATCAAGCGAAAACACCTGTTATCGCTCAGGTTGTGACTGAGGCTCCCGCGCGGGCACAGCCCCAGAGTGCGCCTCAGGCTTATTGGCTGCATCTTGGGCAGAGTTTGTTACAGGAAAATTCGCTGCGCGAAACGGCAATTAGTTTGGTTAATCTGCTGGCGACGCAGGCTAAGGCGGCGCGGGTGAGTTTGAGTTTTATGCAGGGTCGAGATTTGGTCCTTGAAGCGGTATCTTTTTCGGCCAATTTTGATGTGCGTACTCAGGCGATGCGCGCTTTAGTCGAGGCGATGCATGAGGCCGTGGATCAAGCGCAGGATGTATTTTGTAGTCGGCAAGAGGCGCTGGTTGATGGGCAAGTACAGCGCTGCCATCAAATTTTGCTTGAGCAGCAACAGTTAAATGCAGTGCAAACCATTTTGCTGCGCAAAGAGAAACAAAAAGATAAGGCGATTTTTGGTGTTGTCACGCTTGAGTATGTGCACTTACTTGAGGATAGTGCCGCGCAAACCGCATTCGTGCGTCAGTCGCTGAGCTTGGCGGGCCCTATTTTTTCATTGCAAATTCAAGTGGCACAAAGCGTAGGTGCCAAAGTGCGGCAGCAAGCGCAAGGTTTCTTGCAGCGCACGTTTGGCGAGGAGCGGTTACTGGGCAAGTTGGTTCTAGCCGGTGCACTGCTATTTTGCGCATTGATGTTTATTCCTGCGCAATACTGGGTTGGCGGCGATGCCAATTTACAGCCAGCCAATAAGTATTTGTTAGTGTCGCCACAGGATGGTTTTTTGAGTGCTATCAAAGCGCGCCCTGGGGATGACGTTAAAAAAGGTGCACTCTTAGCACAGCTAAACGACGACGACTTACGTTTGGAGCGCCGTAAATTAAGCAGTGAGGTGAAGCGCTATCAGCAAGCCTACGACAATGCCTTGGCAACTTCTAACCGCGTTGATGCTGCTATCGCCAGTGCGCAGGCGGATCAAGCGCGTATTCAATTGCAGCTCATAGAACAACAATTGGGGCGAACGCAGTTGCTAGCACCGGCAGATGGGGTGGTGGTTTCTAAAGATATATCTCAAGCCTTGGGTGCGCCGGTTAAACAGGGCGAAGTCTTATTTGAGATCGCCACAGAAGGCTATGTGGTTCAGTTGTGGGTGGACGAGCAAGACATCGGCGATATAGCGACAGGGCAGGAGGGCAAATTAAAGCTCTCCAGTTTGCCGGGCGAGGTGTTGGCCTTTAGGGTCAGCTCGATTACCCCCTTAAACGAAGTGCGCAGCGGGCGTAATTATTTTCAGATTGAGGCCGCCCTTGCCGATACCGCCGCGCTGCTGCGCCCAGGTATGAGTGGCTCAGGTAAGGTTGCCATAGCCGCGCGGCCTTTGGGCTGGATTTGGTTTCACCAAGCTTGGCGCTGGGTGCGCTTGAACCTGTGGTGGTAATCCTAGTTATGTATTTATCTAAGTCGATAGCAGGGCTAGACCTTGAGGGCTTCGCCATATGAGCGATCTTCTCTGGCCGCAACTGGCCAAACTGCAGCCGTCGCTGCCGCAACATATTGAATTCCAACGGCGCCACTATCAGGGCGAAACTTGGTATCTGTTGCAGGATAAAACCAGTGGTCGCTTTCATCGTCTCAATGGTTCCGCCTATCGATTGTTGAGCTTCATGAACGGGCGCAATAGCCTGCAAACTATTCTCGCAGCCGCGTCTGCGCCTGAGTTTTATGAGCAGCCAGAAGACGCACCAACGCGCGAAGAGTTAGTACATTTAGTACAGTATCTTCATGTCGCAGACTTGTTGCTGTGCGATATGCCGCCCAGCACTCAAGAGCTATTCACGCGGCAGCAACTCAAGCACAAGCAGCGCTGGCAGCGGCTGTTGGTGAACCCGCTTACCTGGAAAATCCCACTTGGCAGTCCCGATCGGTTACTGGATTTTTTATTGCCCCTAGCGCGACTTTTGGCAACGCCGTTTATGGGGGTGATCTGGTTGTGCCTGTTGGGCTATAGCCTCCTAGTCGCCGCGCAACATTGGCCAGAATTAACCCACGGTCAGCTTGATCATCTTTTGTCGCCCGGCAATCTTTTCCTGTTGTGGCTGACCTACCCGCTGTTAAAACTTCTGCATGAATTAGGTCATGGGCTTTTTACTAAAGTCTGGGGTGGCGAAGTACAAGAGTGGGGGCTGGTGTTCATTCTAGGGACGCCTTTACCCTATGTCGATGCCACCGCCGCCACAGGTTTTGCGACTAAGTCGCGTCGCTTGATGGTGAGTGCGGCAGGTATGGCGGTGGAGTTGTTTATTGCCGCCTTGGCGCTGTTGCTGTGGGTACAGGTAGAAGATGGTCTGTTGCGCGATACGCTCTTCAATATCATGGTTATAGGTAGCGTTTCTACCTTGTTTTTTAACGGCAACCCGCTCATGCGTTTTGATGGTTATCACCTTCTGGGTGATGCCTGCGATCTACCCAATCTAGCCGCCCGCGCTAATCAACAATTGAGTTATAGCGTTAACCGCTATCTTTACGGTGTGGCAGGGTTGGTGTCGCCTGCGGCCAGTCGTGCAGAGGGTTTTTTTTTGGTGAGCTACGCGCTTGCCGCCTTCGTGTATCGTCTCTTTATTCTGGTGGTGATTGTGCGTATTGCCGCCAGCTATTTCCCTACCTTGGGGTTGCTGTTGGCAATCTGGCTTATTTTTATCCAGTTGCTTTGGCCTGCGCTAAATTATTGTTTGAAGTTAATAAAGGGCAAATCCGCAGCGGGCCCAAAAACGCGTGCGGTAAAAGTTGTGAGCGGTGCGCTTGGGGTCTTGCTGCTATTTTTAATGCTCGTGCCTCTGCCCAGAACCACCAGCGGAGAAGGGGTCGTGTGGCTGCCGGATGACGCCAATATCAAAGCGCGTGCAGATGGTGAAGTGGTGCAATTAATGGTACAGGATGGTGAGGCTGTTGAGCAGGGGCAGCTTTTGATACAGCTGCGCAACAATACGCTAGAGGCCAATTTGCGCACTAAACAGGCAGTATTACGCGAATACAATGCGCGCTATCAAAAAGCCTGGGCGGAGGATCGCGCCGAAGCGCAGCTCTTAGTGCAGGACATAGCAGCGATAGAAGCAGAGCTGGGGCATTTACAGCTGCAGGTTTCGCACTTGCAGATATTGAGCCCAGCAGCGGGGCATTTTCGCCGCTTACAACATCACGAACTGGTGGGCAGCTATGTCCACTATGGTGATCGCTTGGGGATCATCGATAAACCCGAGCAAGTACGCGTGCGCGCAGCCTTAACGCAGGAGGAAATAGGTGCGGTCCGCCAAGCTACTCAAGCAATAGACGTGAAGTTCGCAGCACAGCCAATGCGAGCTTATAGCGCAGCCTTAGTTGAACAGGTTCCCGCAGGTACATTTGAGCTGCCGAGCGTTGTTTTAGGCGCGCAAGGCGGAGGGCGCTTGGCAATAGACACGCGTGTACCCGAGGGCACCAAAAGTACTAATATGATTTTTGTGGTGGATTTGGCGGTTACAGGGCTGCAATCCAGAGATTATTTCGGCGATAGGGTCTATATTCAATTTCATCACCCTTTGGAACCCGCTTTAATACAGCTATTTAGAATATTAGAGCAGCTTTTTATTCGAGGTTTTCAAATTTGACGATGAATAGGCTATAGTGAGTAAACTGTAATCAGCTAGTAAATGTTTGAAAAATAAGATAAATCAGGCAAGCCATGTATAAGTTGTTTATTGTGATGAGTGCTGTAGTCGCTTCGACTGCATTGGCTCAAACCGCTGAAGATGCGCAGTTAAATTGTCGCATAGAACCCTCTGTTGTCGTTGAGGTGAGCAGTGCCGTTGAAGGTATTGTCAGTGAAGTTCTGGTTGATAAGAATGATCGCGTCAAAAAAGGTGCGGTAATCGCACATTTAGAGGCTAGTTTGGAAGCGGCAACCGCTGAGTTGCGGCGCGTCCAGGCTGAGCTTACGAGCGATGTTGATGCACAGCAACTCGCGCTGGATTTTAGCCAGCGCTCGCTTGAGCGGGTCACCAATCTCTATCAGAAAAAAGCCGCTTCATTTTCCGAATTAGATAAGGTTAAAACCGAGCGCGCTATTGCAGCTCAGCAGCTGACTCAGGCCATGGATCGCAAGCGTCAGGCAGAGTTGGAGCATGAGCGCGCACTGGCAGATTTGCAGCGGCGCACTATCACCAGCCCTATCGATGGCATAGTGGTGGAGCGCTTTAAGGAGCCGGGCGAGCACATCGACTATGAGCCCCTGTTGAAATTGGCACAGCTAGATCCGCTGCGGGTTGATGTGTTCGCCCCAGCGAGCCTCTACGGTAAAATTAAAGCAGGTATGCGCGCGCAGGTTACACCGGATATCGGCAACAATACTCAGGCTTACAATGCTGATGTGGTGCTGGTAGACCAGGTTATCGATGGCCCCAGCAACACCTTTGGGATTCGACTTTCTTTCCCCAACCCCAATAATAAATTACCGAGTGGGTTGAAGTGTCGTGTAAGTTTTCAGGGTGTAACGCTCAATTTTTTAGATTCGCCTATGCCTTGAGTCTAAGTATTCACCAGTAATACTTTTGCGTGTAAGTGACGTCAGACTCTTCCTTAAGGCCGAAAACTGGTTATACCGCACGCCTTATATTGTTTTTTTATGAGAAAGCGCAATTTGATGAGAATGTGCCATGCTGTTGTATAGCTTACTAGCTAACATGGATATCAAGGATAGTTTTTAGTTTACTTTCCTTAACCCCGTATGGCGCCTCTTATGAGAGAGGTGACAGCGACTAATTAGTAACCTCGATGTCAACGAAACCGCGCAAAAATCGGCCTCTTATTGAGGCGCTCGAACCTAGGTTGTTGTTTTCAGCAACGGCGGATATTGCCTTGTTTGATGATGGCGCCGATCATGCGTCACTGCTGGCGCAGTCAGCGGCGGATACCGATTTAACAGAGATTTACCAACCGCACGATAATCAATTGCTCTTGGCTGATGATCCGCCGAGCCTGACCTATGGTGCAGTATTGGTGTTTGTAGATACAAGCATCGATCAATATGACCTGTTGGTTAATGATATTCGCACCAATAATAGTGACGCTAATCTACAGATTATTTACATAAATCTGAATGAGAATGGTGTTGATCGTATTAGTGAAACGCTCGCGCATTATTCGCAGGTCTCTGCAATTCATATTGTCTCCCACGGTATTGCAGGCGAAGTGCAATTGGGCAACCAAGTACTCAGTCTTGCCTCGCTTGATAGTTATGCCAACCTGCTTGCCAGCTGGAAAACGGCACTAGGCGAAGACGCAGACATTCTTATTTATGGATGCGATGTAGCAGCAACCCAAAACGGCCTTAATTTAATGGCGCGATTAAGTGAGCTAACGGGCGCCGATGTTGCGGCCAGCAATGATCTAACTGGCAATAGCGGCAGTGGGAACTGGGAGCTGGAAACCCAAGTCGGCAAAATAGAAGCTCTGTCGCTTTTTGCTGCGAGTCATGCTATGGACTGGCATGGCATATTAGCTGAAGTGACTTATATCAACACCGGTGTGCCCGCCGATCCCAACACTAGCTCTGACACAATTACGACCACCATGAACCCAGGGCAGACGTTTCAGTATGCCTCAAATGTGACCATTGATCATATTAGTGTGCCGCTCAAAGCTTTTGCTGGCGCTGCGGCACAAACCATTACCGTGCAATTAATGGATAGCTGGACAGGTACTGTGTTGGGGGCTGCCAGTATCGCTGCCAGTAGTTTAACCGACAGCTATGTGATGACGGATTTCAATTTCGCGCCAGTAGCGTTAACTGCCTTTAACACCTACTGGATAAAGATCACCTCCACAGGTACCGACGGCCTTGTGCGTGTGGCCTACCATCCCAGCAACGTATTTAACGACGGTATTTATGTTCACAATGGCAGCGGCGATTCTAGTCGTGATCTGGCATTTAAAGTGGGTGCAAGTGTTAATCAGGCCCCGGCGGGTACTAATTATGTGATCGATGCCCCCGAGGACACACCTAAAGTTCTCACTGCGGCGAATTTCGGTTTTAGCGATCCCGATGGCAATGCTTTTAGTGGAATAGTCGTAAGCTCTCTCACTGGGGGTGGTGTTTTTTCAGTAACCGGCAGTGGCCCTGTCAGTGTGAGTCAGTTTATTGCCATTGCCGATATTAATGCTGGCAAACTCATTTTCACACCTACTGCTAATGACAACGCTACCGATTATGCTCGTTTGGGTTTTCAGGTTAGGGATGATGGGGGAACGGCGAACGGTGGTATAAATACCGACCAAAGCGCTAATACACTTCAAATTGATGTTAGTTATGTCAATGATGCGCCGATAAATATAGTGCCGGCGGGGCCAATAGTTACCCCTGAAGATACCACTGTAGCTATCACCGGCGTTAGCGTCACTGATGTGGACGACTATGATCTATGGAATATAGAAGTCACCTTAACGGTTACTAACGGCACCTTAAACGTGAGCGGCGGTACTGCTGGCATAGCGGGTAGCGGTACCGCTACTGTTATTTTAACCGGCACCAAGGCGCAGGTTAATGCCACCTTGGCGGCGACGGTAAATTATACGCCTACCAGTAATTACTTCGGTGCGGCAACCTTCACTATACATACCGATGATAAAGGGGCAGGGCGCACAGGTGATACCGATGCGACTGACACCGATGTGGTGGCTATAAACGTAACCTCAGTCAACGACGCCCCAACGGGTGCCAATAACACCGTCACCACCAATGAAGACACCGACTACACCTTTGCCGCTGGCAACTTTGGTTTTAGCGATGTAGATAGCGGCGATAGCCTATCCGGTGTGCGCATCGACACCTTGCCTGCGGCGGGCACACTTAAACTCAGCGGCGTAGCAGTCACGGCGGGCGATGTCATCAGCACCGCCAATATCGCCAACTTAACCTTCAGCCCTGCGGCCAATGCCAACGGTGCCAGCTACACCAGTTTCACCTTCAGCGTACGCGATCAAAGCAACGCGTTCGACGCGTCACCCAATAGCATGACAGTCGATGTCACGGCTGTGAACGACGCCCCAACGGGTGCCAATAACACCGTCACCACCAATGAAGACACCGACTACACCTTTGCCGCTGGCAACTTTGGTTTTAGCGATGTAGATAGCGGCGATAGCCTATCCGGTGTGCGCATCGACACCTTGCCTGCGGCGGGCACACTTAAACTCAGCGGCGTAGCAGTCACGGCGGGCGATGTCATCAGCACCGCCAATATCGCCAACTTAACCTTCAGCCCTGCGGCCAATGCCAACGGTGCCAGCTACACCAGTTTCACCTTCAGCGTACGCGATCAAAGCAACGCGTTCGACGCGTCACCCAATAGCATGACAGTCGATGTCACGGCTGTGAACGACGCCCCAACGGGTGCCAATAACACCGTCACCACCAATGAAGACACCGACTACACCTTTGCCGCTGGCAACTTTGGTTTTAGCGATGTAGACAGCGGCGATAGCCTCTCCGGTGTGCGCATCGACACCTTGCCTGCGGCGGGCACACTTAAACTCAGCGGCGTAGCAGTCACGGCAGGCGATGTCATCAGCACCGCCAATATCGCCAACTTAACCTTCAGCCCTGCGGCCAATGCCAACGGTGCCAGCTACACCAGTTTCACCTTCAGCGTACGCGATCAAAGCAACGCGTTCGACGCGTCACCCAATAGCATGACAGTTGATGTCACGGCTGTGAACGACGCCCCAACGGGTGCCAATAACACCGTCACCACCAATGAAGACACCGACTACACCTTTGCCGCTGGCAACTTTGGTTTTAGCGATGTAGACAGCGGCGATAGCCTATCCGGTGTGCGCATCGACACCTTGCCTGCGGCGGGCACACTTAAACTCAGCGGCGTAGCAGTCACGGCGGGCGATGTCATCAGCACCGCCAATATCGCCAACTTAACCTTCAGCCCTGCGGCCAATGCCAACGGTGCCAGCTACACCAGTTTCACCTTCAGCGTACGCGATCAAAGCAACGCGTTCGACGCGTCACCCAATAGCATGACAGTCGATGTCACGGCTGTGAACGACGCCCCAACGGGTGCCAATAACACCGTCACCACCAATGAAGACACCGACTACACCTTTGCCGCTGGCAACTTTGGTTTTAGCGATGTAGATAGCGGCGATAGCCTATCCGGTGTGCGCATCGACACCTTGCCTGCGGCGGGCACACTTAAACTCAGCGGCGTAGCAGTCACGGCGGGCGATGTCATCAGCACCGCCAATATCGCCAACTTAACCTTCAGCCCTGCGGCCAATGCCAACGGTGCCAGCTACACCAGTTTCACCTTCAGCGTACGCGATCAAAGCAACGCGTTCGACGCGTCACCCAATAGCATGACAGTCGATGTCACGGCTGTGAACGACGCCCCAACGGGTGCCAATAACACCGTCACCACCAATGAAGACACCGACTACACCTTTGCCGCTGGCAACTTTGGTTTTAGCGATGTAGACAGCGGCGATAGCCTCTCCGGTGTGCGCATCGACATCTTGCCTGCGGCGGGCACACTTAAACTCAGCGGCGTAGCAGTCACGGCAGGCGATGTCATCAGCACCGCCAATATCGCCAACTTAACCTTCAGCCCTGCGGCCAATGCCAACGGTGCCAGCTACACCAGTTTCACCTTCAGCGTACGCGATCAAAGCAACGCGTTCGACGCGTCACCCAATAGCATGACAGTTGATGTCACGGCTGTGAACGACGCCCCAACGGGTGCCAATAACACCGTCACCACCAATGAAGACACCGACTACACCTTTGCCGCTGGCAACTTTGGTTTTAGCGATGTAGACAGCGGCGATAGCCTATCCGGTGTGCGCATCGACACCTTGCCTGCGGCGGGCACACTTAAACTCAGCGGCGTAGCAGTCACGGCGGGCGATGTCATCAGCACCGCCAATATCGCCAACCTAACCTTCAGCCCTGCGGCCAATGCCAACGGTGCCAGCTACACCAGTTTCACCTTCAGCGTACGCGATCAAAGCAACGCGTTCGACGCGTCACCCAATAGCATGACAGTCGATGTCACAGCTGTGAACGACGCCCCAACGGGTGCCAATAACACCGTCACCACCAATGAAGACACCGACTACACCTTTGCCGCTGGCAACTTTGGTTTTAGCGATGTAGACAGCGGCGATAGCCTCTCCGGTGTGCGCATCGACACCTTGCCTGCGGCGGGCACACTTAAACTCAGCGGCGTAGCAGTCACGGCGGGCGATGTCATCAGCACCGCCAATATCGCCAACCTAACCTTCAGCCCTGCGGCCAATGCCAACGGTGCCAGCTACACCAGTTTCACCTTCAGCGTACGCGATCAAAGCAACGCGTTCGACGCGTCACCCAATACCATGACAGTCGATGTCACAGCTGTGAACGACGCCCCAACGGGTGCCAATAACACCGTCACCACCAATGAAGACACCGACTACACCTTTGCCGCTGGCAACTTTGGTTTTAGCGATGTAGACAGCGGCGATAGCCTCTCCGGTGTGCGCATCGACACCTTGCCTGCGGCGGGCACACTTAAACTCAGCGGCGTAGCAGTCACGGCGGGCGATGTCATCAGCACCGCCAATATCGCCAACTTAACCTTCAGCCCTGCGGCCAATGCCAACGGTGCCAGCTACACCAGTTTCACCTTCAGCGTACGCGATCAAAGCAACGCGTTCGACGCGTCACCCAATAGCATGACAGTCGATGTCACGGCTGTGAACGACGCCCCAACGGGTGCCAATAACACCGTCACCACCAATGAAGACACCGACTACACCTTTGCCGCTGGCAACTTTGGTTTTAGCGATGTAGATAGCGGCGATAGCCTCTCCGGTGTGCGCATCGACACCTTGCCTGCGGCGGGCACACTTAAACTCAGCGGCGTAGCAGTCACGGCGGGCGATGTCATCAGCACCGCCAATATCGCCAACCTAACCTTCAGCCCTGCGGCCAATGCCAACGGTGCCAGCTACACCAGTTTCACCTTCAGCGTACGCGATCAAAGCAACGCGTTCGACGCGTCACCCAATAGCATGACAGTCGATGTCACAGCTGTGAACGACGCCCCAACGGGTGCCAATAACACCGTCACCACCAATGAAGACACCGACTACACCTTTGCCACTGGCAACTTTGGTTTTAGCGATGTAGATAGCGGCGATAGCCTCTCCGGTGTGCGCATCGACACCTTGCCTGCGGCGGGCACACTTAAACTCAGCGGCGTAGTAGTCACTGCGGGCGATGTCATCAGCACCGCCAATATCGCCAACTTAACCTTCAGCCCTGCGGCCAATGCCAACGGTGCCAGCTACACCAGTTTCACCTTCAGCGTACGCGATCAAAGCAACGCGTTCGACGCGTCACCCAATACCATGACAGTCGATGTCACGGCTGTGAACGACGCCCCTGCCGGTAGCAATTCGACTATCACCATGCTGGAAGGCGCCAGCCACACCCTTACCGCCGCCAATTTTGGTTTTAGCGATACCAACGACAGCCCCGCCAATGCATTTGCTGCGGTGCGCATCGCCAGCTTACCTGCGGCGGGCAGTCTTACCCTGAATGGGGTGGCGGTAAGTATTGGCGACTTTGTTAGCATCGCCAATATCAACAGCGGCCTCTTGGTATTTACGCCTGCGACCAATGGCAATGGCAGCGGTTATGCGAATTTCAACTTTCAGGTGCAAGACGATGGTGGCACCACCAATGGCGGCGTAAACCTCGACCCCACGGCGAATACCCTGACGTTTGATGTGACCTCGGTCAATGATGCCCCAGCTGGTAGTAATGCGACTATCAGTATGCTGGAAGGCGCCAGCCACACCCTTACCGCCGCTAATTTTGGCTTTAGCGATACCAACGACAGCCCCGCGAATGCGTTTGCTGCGGTGCGGATTGCCAGCTTACCTGCGGCGGGCAGCCTGACTCTCAATGGCGTAGCGGTGAATATTGGCGACTTTATTAGCATTGCCAACATCAACAGTAACCTCTTGGTGTTTACTCCTGCGGTTAATGGCAATGGTGCTGGCTACGCGAATTTTAACTTTCAAGTGCAAGACGATGGCGGCACCACTAATGGTGGTGTGAACCTTGACCCTACGGCGAATACTCTGACCTTTGATGTGACCTCGGTTAACGATGCCCCTGCGGGTAGCGATGCAACAATCAACATGTTGGAAGGGGCAAGTTATACCTTAACGGCGGGTAATTTCGGATTTAGTGACAGCAATGACAGCCCCGCCAATAATTTTGCTGCCGTGCGTATTGCGAGCTTACCTGCGGCGGGCAGCCTTACCTTAAACGGTGTCGCGGTGAGTATTGGCGACTTTGTTAGCATCGCCAATATCAATAGTAACCTCTTGGTGTTTACCCCTGCGGTAAATGGTAATGGGGCTGGCTATGCGAACTTTACCTTTCAGGTGCAGGATGACGGTGGCACGGCTAACGGCGGTGTGAATCTCGATCCCACTGCTAATACCCTGACCTTTAATGTAACCGCAATAAACTCGGCGCCCGATGGCGCCAACAGCACGGTGAGTTTGCAGGAGGATGCGAGCCATGTGCTCACCGCCGCCAACTTTGGTTTTAGTGATGCCAACGACAGCCCCGCCAATAGTTTGGCCGCCGTGCGCATCGCCAGCTTGCCAGCAGCGGGCACTCTTACTCTCAATGGTGCGGCGGTAAATATTGGTGACTTTATCAGTATTGCCAATATCAATAGTGGCTTGCTGGTGTTTACGCCCGCCGCTAATGGTAATGGGCTTGGCTACGCCAGTTTTAATTTCCAAGTAGAGGATGATGGAGGCACGGCCAACGGCGGTGTCAATCTTGATCCCGTGGCCAATACCCTGACGTTTGACGTAAGCGCGGTAAATGATGCTCCGGTCAATACAGTGCCCGGTGTGCAGATCACCATGGAAAATACCGACCTGATTTTTTCCTCTGGCAACGGCAATCAAATTCAAATTAGCGATGTGGACGCAGGGCTTAATAGTCTTGAAGTTAGCTTAAGTGTTATAAACGGTACATTCACCTTGGCAGGCGTGACGGGCCTGACCTTTACTACCGGTGATGGTACCGGCGATGGCAGCATGGTTTTTACCGGTACTCTTGCCGATATCAATGCAGCCTTAGCAACGCTTACCTATAGCCCCAATACCAGTTATACCGGTGGCGATACGCTGAGCATTACTACGCGCGATCAAGGTAATAGCGGCTCGGGCGGCCCCTTGGAAGATATTGACACTATCAATATCACCGTCAGTAATGTGAATGATCCGCCCACCATTACCATCACCCCAGCAACTTATAGTGCGATTGAGCAACAGGCGCTAAGCCTAGTGGGCACGGGTATTAGTGTGAGCGACCCCGATGGTAATCCGCTGACTCTCACTTTGGCAGTGACCGGCGCGGCCAGTCAGTTGCAAGTTGTTGTTGGCACTACGGGAGTTGTTATTTCGTCGGGCAATGGAACCAATAATTTAGTACTCACGGGTTCTATCGCTCAACTTAATGACCTGCTCGCGGGTAACAATGGCGCGAGCCTCAACTACACCTATGCTGGCAATAGCCCTGCAGCGAGCGAAACGCTCACCATGAGCGTCAACGATGGCGCCCTCAGTGCCAATGACACCGTCACCATCAACATTACTGCCGTAAATGATGCACCCTCTGGTACCAATGCCACCTTCAGTATTTTGGAGGGCGGCGCCCATGTTTTTAGTGTTGCCAATTTTGGTTTTAGCGATGCCGTTGATAGCCCCGCCAATGCCTTTGCATTTGTGCGTATCGCCAGTTTACCTGCGGCGGGTAGCCTGACTCTAAATGGCGTGGGGGTTGGTATTGGCGATTTGATCGCCGTCGCCGATATTGGCAGCGGCCTATTGATTTATACCCCCGCGGTTAATGGCAATGGTGTGGGCTATGCCAGTTTTAATTTCCAAGTACAGGACGATGGCGGTACCGCCAACGGTGGTGTGGACCTAGACCCCACGGCCAATACCCTGACCTTTGATGTCACCTCCGTCAATGACGCGCCTGCAGGTGCCGATGCAACCATCACCCTGCAAGAAGGCGCAAGCCGCACACTCACGGCAGCTAATTTTGGTTTTAGCGACAGCAATGACAGCCCCGCGAATAACCTCGCCGCCGTGCGTATCGCCAGCTTGCCCGCGGTGGGAAGCCTTACTCTTAACGGGGTGGCGGTAAATGCTGGCGACTTTATTAGCCTTGCGAATATCAACAGCGGCTTGCTGGTATTTACCCCTGCGGTGAATGGTAATGGCGCCAATTACGCCAGTTTTGATTTCCAAGTGCAGGACGATGGTGGTACCACCAACGGCGGTATAAACCTTGATCCAACGGCTAACACCCTGACCTTTGATGTCACCTCGGTAAATGATGCCCCCGCTGGTGCCGATGCGACAATTAGCATATTGGAAGGTGGTAATCACATACTCACCGCCGCCAATTTCGGGTTTAGCGATACAAATGACTCACCTGCGCACAACTTCGCTGCAGTACGTATCGCCAGCTTGCCTGCGGCGGGCAACCTTAGCCTGAATGGTGCTGCAGTCAATGTGGGCGATTTTATTGCAATTGCGGATATCAATGCCGGGCTTTTGGTTTATACCCCAGCCGTTAATGGCAGTGGGGTAGGCTATGCCAATTTTGTATTCCAAGTTCAGGATGATGGCGGCACCGCTAACGGTGGCGTCAATTTAGACCCAACGGCAAATACACTGAGTTTTGATGTCACTTCCATCAATGATGCGCCCAGCGGTACAGATACCACCGTGGGTTTATCGGAAGGCGCTAGCCACAGTTTCAGTACCGCAGACTTTGGTTTTAGCGATGTCAATGACAGCCCTGTTAATAACTTTGCGTTTATACGTATCACCACCCTGCCGGCCTTAGGGAGCCTTACGCTTAACGGAGTAGGGGTGAATGCAGGCGATATTATTTCGGTGGCAGATATAGGCAGTGCGCTGCTGGTATACACCCCAGCCGCTAATGGCAGTGGCGCTAATTACAGCAGCTTTACTTTTCAGGTGCAGGATGACGGCGGTACCGCCAACAGCGGGGTAGATTTGGACCCTACGGCCAATACCGTGACGTTTAATATTACCGCGGTAAATGATCCACCCAGTATCGACATAACGCTGACAAACTACAGTGTTAACGAGCAATCCATATTGGCTTTGCAGGGCACGGGTATCAGCGTAACCGATGTGGATAACGACCTCTTAACGGTCACCCTCAATGGAGGCAATAGCTATAGCCAGTTGACCGCAGTCGTGGGTACTAGCGGTGTCGTTATAAGTGCGGGGAATGGTACCGACAACCTTGTATTAACGGGTACACCCGCGCAACTTAACGACTTCTTTGCCGGTAATAATGGCGCCACCCTAGGCTATAGGCTTTCAGGCGATACTCCCGTTGCCAGCACCCAGCTCAGTATTACTGTGAATGATGGCACTCTCACCGCGAACGATACGGCGACGATTAATATCACGGCAATTAATGACGCGCCAGTGAACACAGTGCCGGGCCCCTTAGCAACAAACGCCAATCAAGCCATAGTGATTAGTGGTTTAAGTATTGCTGATGTCGACGCGGGAACCTCCAGCTTAACGGTCACCCTCGCCGTTACGCAGGGCACCTTGACCCTCGTCGGTGGCAGTGCGGTTATAGTAGGGAGCGGAAGCGCGACCCTCACTTTAACGGGCACGCTCGCGGCGATTAATTCATCCTTGAGTAGCAATCTCACTTACAACCCTACAACCGGTTTTGCTGGCGCAGATCAGCTGACCATGACCACCAATGACAACGGCGCAACCGGCAGCGGTGGCGCGCAAACGGATATCGATGTTGTCAATATCACCGTTGCGGCTGTGAACAGTGCCCCCACGAATAATTTGCCACCTGCTCAGGTTACCGCCGAAGATACGCCGAAAATTATTTCGGGCCTGAGCGTGAGTGATGCCGATGCAGGTTCGGGCTCAATGACCGTCACCTTGGGTGTCGCTCATGGTGTGTTGAATATTAGTGGCGGCAGTGCCACTGTGGTGGGCAATGGCAGCAACAGTATTACTCTCACAGGTAGTCTTGCCGCGATCAATTCAAGCTTGGCGGCGGCCTTAACCTATAGTCCTGACGCCAATTATTTCGGCGCTGATAGCCTCAGCATGGTAACCAGTGACAACGGCAATACCGGCAGTGGCGGCAATTTAACGGCGAGCAGCAGTCTCGCCATTACCGTCACTGCAGTGAATGACCTGCCGGGCACCAGCAACATAGTCTTAACGCCAATCATTGAAGATCATGCAGGGCGCCTGATCACCCAAGCAGAATTACTTGCCAATGCTACAGACATAGAGGGTGATAGCCTCAGTGCTGTTGGTTTACGCATTGCCAGCGGCGGCGGGCAGCTGATCGACAATGGCAATGCCACCTGGACTTATATTCCTGCAGCCAATGCTAACGGCACCATAGGTTTTAGTTACAGCGTCAGCGATGGTCAAGGGCTTACTGCCGCAGTGGCGACCTTGGTTATCACCCCGGATAACGATGCGCCTACTACCAGTCCGGTCATCCTTGCTCCCCTAATGGAAGATTCAGGTAGCCGCTTAATAACCCAAGCTGCGCTGCTAGCCAATGTACAAGATGTGGATGGCGACATTCTTACCGCGGGCGCCTTAAGCATTAGTAGCGGTATGGGCACGCTGGTGGATAATGGCGATGGTACTTGGACTTACACGCCCGCCGCCAATGACGACACAGCTGTAAGTTTCAGTTACACACTGAGCGATGGTACTGTGAGTGTCGCGGGTAGCGCGAGTTTGGACATTACCCCTGTTAATGATGCACCGACTACCAGCAATGTTACGCTTGCTCCCCTTGTTGAGGATTCCGGCCCGCGCCTGATAACCCAAGCTGCGTTACTCACCAATGCGCAGGATGTGGATGGGGATGTACTCACCGCGAGCAATCTCGTTATCACCAACGGCACTGGGCAGCTGATCGATAATGGCGATGGCACTTGGACCTACACGCCCGCCGCCAATGACGACACAGCTGTAAGTTTTAGTTACACCCTGAGTGATGGCACTGTGAGCATTGCAGGCAGCGCGAGCTTAGATATTACCCCTGTCAACGATGCGCCAAGCGCAAAAGATCTAGGGATCATTCGCAATCTGGAGGATGCAGCGGGTGATCAATTAAATCTGTGGGCTGCTTTTAGCGACCCTGAAACCCCCTCGTCGCAATTGATATACACGCTCGTATCCAACAGCAATAGCGCGCTGGTAACCAGTGCGACGATTGATCCGGCCAGCGGCATATTGCAGCTGCGCTATGGCGCCAATCAATTTGGCATCAGTGAGTTGGTACTGCGCGCCACAGACCCAGAGGGCGCTTTTGTGGATGCGCGCTTGTTG
The DNA here is from genome assembly GCF_057815475.1 of Cellvibrio sp. 25HG11W-0. NCBI lineage: Bacteria > Pseudomonadati > Pseudomonadota > Gammaproteobacteria > Cellvibrionales > Cellvibrionaceae > Cellvibrio > Cellvibrio sp. 25HG11W-0. The sequence continues at coordinate 3,522,560 of NZ_CM174230.1, read as the reverse complement.
GTCGACATTGCGTCGGTCAATGATGTGCCGCTTACCAGCGGCATTAAGGATGTATTGCTAAATAATACTGAGTTAACAAAAACAATTACCTTAGCGAACAGTTTTAGTGATATTGAAGACACTAAATTGACCTATGTAGTGGTGAGTAATAGCAATCCCAATCTTTTGCAGACTGTGCGCATTGATCAGCAAACCGGGGTTATGACGCTCACCGCAGCCGCCAAGAATAGTGGTGAAACCTTGATAACGCTGCGCGCTACCGATGCGCAGGGTGCGTGGGTGGAAACGAGCTTTAAGGTGACCCTAGTATTGCCCGTTATACCGACTACTCCCGATGTTACTAACCCCACAACACCGCCGCCCTTAACGACAACGCCTGACACACCAACAGCGCCCTCGGAGCCAGAGTCAGGTCGTCCGCCTAATCCTGATATTGTTGTAGTGCCCGATGCAGTGGTTCCACAGGATCAGCCACCCTTAATGGCTGCCAGTAGTGATGTTGCGCTGGTTCAGGTCGAACCATTTGATGCTCAGTTAACGTCGCCGCCCGATGACAATAACCGCACGCGCACGGAACGTATGGAGCAAGCGCGTAACGCTGAAGCACTGAGTACTTTAGATGCCTCCTCGCTTCTGTCTGGTTTGATTGCACCCGATACCGGTTTTAATCTCAATGAGGTCGCTAACTTCAATGACGAAGTGCGTCGCGTGCGCGAAGAAATGGACGAGGCTATGGCGCAGCAATCCGAGCAAAAAGCGATGATAGCGGGCATTACTTTTTCAATTACCACGGGGCTATTGGTCTGGTCACTGCGCGCGAGTAGTTTACTATTTACCTTGTTCTCGATGATTCCGTTGTGGCGCGGTATAGATCCACTGCCTATTCTGGAGGAGGTTGATAAGCGGAAAAAAGAATTAGAACAGCAGCGTAAAGACAAACAAAAAGAAGATAAAAACGCCAAGGAAGTCGGCTACTTATTCGATCATATGGATGATCAAGACCAAAGGAAACGCACTAAATGATACGTATTACACCTGCAGTACGCCTGAGTTTGGGGTTGGTGATTTTGCTTGTTTCTATTTTGATTTTGGCACAGGCTTTGGGCTTTTTGCCCGGCACTGAGCAGCAACAGTTGGAAATTCGCAAGCGTCTGGCCGAAACTCTCGCGCAGCAGGTGAGCCTAGCCGTGTCGCGCAACGACAATCTATTGCTGCAGCATTTACTGAACAGCTCTGTTGAACGCAACCCAGAAATCATGTCGGCCGCGATTCGAGATAATCGCGGGCGTATTCTGTTGCAAACTGCTGAGCACAAAAAATACTGGGCAGGCGCTGATGCGCAACAATCCACGCCTACCCATATTCGCTTTCCTATATTTCACAATGGCGCCAAGCGCGCCGACTTTGAAATCAGTTTTGAAGAGTTGCTAAGCGAGCGGCACCCCTTTTTTCACATTCCCACCTTTATCGTCTTGATGATTTTCGTGTCTCTGAGCGGCTTCGTTGGCTTTTGGTTTTATATTAAGCGCGCACTGCATCACCTTGACCCCAGCGCGGTAGTCCCTGCACGGGTACGCAATGCGTTGAATATTTTGGCGGAAGGGGTGTTGATCTTAGATAGACGCGAGCAGGTAGTGCTGGCGAATACGACGATTATCGAACATCTCGCGAGTACCGAGACGAAGTTATTTGGCAGAAAGGCAAGTAGCCTTGGATGGGAGTTGGAGGCGCACCAAGACGTTACCCAATTCCCTTGGCTAGAGGCGCTCGCAACCGGTGTGCGTCAGGTTGGGATTCGCGTGCATTTAAAAAATAAGTCTGAAAAAGAGAAAATATTTCGCGTTAATGCCGTGCCGATTCTTGATATGCGCGGCAGCAGCCAAGGCACTATTGCCGTATTTGATGACATTACTGAGCTGGAAGAAAAAAGCCGAATTCTAGAAGACACCATTAAAGAGTTGGCACTCACCCAAATTGCGATAGAAAAGCAAAATAAAGAGTTATCTTACTTAGCAACTCGTGACCCACTCACCAATTGTTACAACCGTCGCGCGCTCTATCAATACCTTGAGGGCAAGAGCGAAGGTGGGCGCATTACCGATGGTGAATACTGCTGCATCATGGCCGATATTGATCACTTTAAACGTGTTAACGATACCTATGGTCATGGTGTGGGTGATGATGTGATTAAAATGACCGCGACCACACTACAAGAAACGGTGCGCGATCAAGATCGTGTGGCGCGCTTTGGCGGTGAAGAGTTTTGTATCATATTGCCCGGTGTTGATTTGGAGCGGGCATTTCAGATCGCCGAGCGCTGCCGCGAGAAGATCGCCGCCGCTGATTGTGATGGCGTGAAAGTAACTGGCAGCTTTGGGGTTACCTCCATTCGTTTGGGGGCGGCTAATACCCATGAGCTTTTACAACAGGCAGATCAGGCACTTTACTACTCCAAGCAACATGGCCGAAATCAGGTAACGCGTTGGCAGCAGGGCATGGTCGCCACCGAAACCGCACATTAATTTCCCCGCTAAATACTGCAAATTTGGGTGCAATTTAGTCAATATGGCGCTCTTGTGGCAGAGTTGCTCCCATAGTCCACTCAGCTGTGGTAAAACAGCGCGCAGCTATTACAATAAGCCCAGTTTTTAAAATTCGCGTATCGCGCACTCGCTCTGGCTTGGATGTTCGTGCCACCTTATCGTATTAACAGGATTGCCGTTTGAAACCCATATCGCCACAACGCGCCGCCGGGCGCAAAGCTCCGCCGTCTGAGCACGCCGCTAATCTTATGGTTCGCCTATTGAAAGAGGGGGCACTCATAGGTTTGGGCGCTATCTGTCTCTACCTCATGCTCGCCATGATGACCTATGACGCCAATGACCCAGGTTGGTCGCGGACTGGCAATAACACTTTTGTGACCAATGCGGGTGGCCCTTTTGGTGCTTGGATCGCCGATGTGTTTTTTTCACTCTTTGGTTATTTGGCCTATTTGTTTCCGGTCATGATTGCCTATCGCGCTTGGCTGGTGCTTAAGGACCGCACCCGCCAACATGAGTTTGATTGGTTGTTTTTTGCGCTGCGCACGGTTGGTCTTGTATTAGTTATGGTCACAGGTACCGGTTTAGCGGCCATGCACTACAGCGGTGGCGAGTCGGTGCTGCCTTATTCCAATGGTGGGCTCTTAGGTGCCGCTATTTCTGATGCGGTTGATGGTGCCTTTAGCTACACCGGCGGCACAGTATTAATGCTGGCGTTGTTTTTAGTCGGCATGACGATTTTTACCGATATCTCCTGGCTGCAAGTTATGGAAGATATTGGCCGCTGGGTAATGGTGGGTGTTAATCGCTTGCTGGAAAAATGGCAGGTGTATCAGCGCGAACGCAAAGAAAAACAATTCGCCCAACAGGCGCAGCAGCATAGGCGCGATGTTGTTGAACAGCATGCAAAAGTAGAGGCTAAACGCACCGCGCCGGTGATTATTGAGGAGCCGGTGAAAAAGAAACCCGCGCCCAGCCCTCGCTTGGAAAAAGAAAAACAACCCTCACTGTTTGAATCGCTAGAGCCTGCGGTAGGGCAATTACCGCCGCTGAGCCTGCTCGATCCCGCCGATAAACGCAGCGACAAGGGGTATTCCAAAGAATCCCTTGAAGCTATGTCGCGCATGTTGGAATTGAAGCTCAAAGATTTTGGTATTGAGATTGAAGTGGTTTCGGTTCAGCCCGGCCCCGTGGTGACACGTTTTGAAATTCAACCTGCGCCCGGTATTAAAGCCAGCCGTATCACTGGCTTGGCGAAAGATTTGGCGCGTTCACTCGCCGTGGTTTCTGTGCGGGTGGTAGAGGTTATTCCCGGTAAATCGGTCATGGGGATTGAGATTCCCAATGCCCACCGCGAAATGGTGCGTTTGAGCGAGGTTATTTCTTCAGAGCTTTATGATCACGCCAAATCGCCTTTAACCATGGCCTTGGGGCACGATATTTCCGGTGAACCGGTGGTAGCTGATTTGGCCAAAATGCCGCATTTATTGGTGGCGGGTACGACCGGTTCGGGCAAGTCAGTGGGGGTAAACTCCATGCTGCTCAGCCTGCTCTATAAGTCCACGCCCAAAGAAGTTCGCTTGATTCTGGTCGACCCCAAAATGTTGGAGTTGTCGGTTTACGATGGTATTCCCCATTTGCTGACGCCAGTTATCACCGACATGAAAGACGCCTCCAACGGCCTTCGCTGGTGCGTAGGAGAGATGGAACGGCGCTACAAACTGATGTCTGCCATGGGGGTGCGTAACCTTGCAGGCTTCAACCGCAAAGTGGACGACGCCAATAAAGCCGGAACGCCGATTCCCGACCCGCTGTTTAAGCCGGAAGAAAACTTTGAGCCCGGTGCTGAGGTGGCAACGGCTCCCGGCCTCGAAACGCTGCCCTGTATAGTCGTGGTGATCGACGAATTTGCCGATATGATGATGATTGTCGACAAGAAAAAGGTTGAACAACTTATTTCCCGTATCGCGCAAAAAGCCCGTGCGGCGGGTATTCACTTGATTCTGGCTACTCAGCGCCCCTCGGTGGATGTGATCACCGGTTTGATTAAAGCCAACGTGCCCACGCGTATTGCGTTTCAGGTGTCTTCCAAAATCGACTCCCGTACCATTCTCGATCAAGGCGGCGCGGAACAGCTTTTGGGCCACGGCGACATGCTCTATTTACCCTCGGGTACCAGTGTGCCTATTCGTGTTCACGGTGCTTTTGTGGACGACCACGAAGTGCACAAAGTGGTCGCGGACTGGAAAAAACGCGGTGTGCCGCAGTATATCGACGGCATCACCGATGATAGCAATGACTCTATACCGGTTCCGGGGATTGCCACTGAAGGTGGTGATAGCGACAACGCCGAAAACGATGCCCTTTACGATGAGGCCGTCGCCTTTGTGTTGGAATCGCGCAAAGCATCTATTTCATCGGTACAGCGCAAACTGCGCATTGGCTACAACCGCGCCGCGCGCTTAATTGAAACCATGGAGGCGGCGGGTGTCGTAAGCTCTGCGGGTCACAACGGCAACCGCGAAGTACTCGCGCCAGGGGGCAGGGGGGATTATTAAACCCTTTTGCTTTGTGCGTGTGTATTCATCCATTTTTTCATTTAGCCGTTGTTCATGCCCAGAATTTAACATCAACTGCTAAAGCCCTCACTCATTTGTGGATCTACTATGTCTATTTGTATTCCTTCTTCACGATCAATTGCTCAAATCCTGCTTGCGTTGACACTGGCCTGCAGTGCTTGGGTGAATGCGGCAAGCGATCAAGTTGCCGCTACCCAATTGCGCGGCCTGCTCAACGCTATGGATAGTTTGCAAGGCAAATTCGTACAGACAACCTACGATAAAAAAGGTGTAGAACAGGAGCAGAGCAGCGGTACGTTTATGCTGATGCGCCCCGGTAAGTTTTACTGGGAAACCCTTGAGCCTATGCCGCAGTTGTTGGTATCTAACAACAAAACCATTTGGCTATATGACGCCGATTTAGAAACAGTCACCGAGCGCGCGTTTAGTGATGACCTGCGTCAAACGCCAGCATTGCTGCTCAGCGCAGACATAGAACAGTTGCGTAAAAGCTTTACTATCACGCAAACCTCAAAAGATAAAACCACCAAAACTTTTACGCTCACGCCCAAGGTAACGGAAGGCTTATTTCAGCAGTTGTCGTTAGTGTTCAGTGCCGATCAGCTTGCTGAATTTGTGATTCAAGACAGCCTTGGCCAAACTACCCGTGCGGTGCTGCAGGATGCCAAGCGCAACCAACCGCTGCCCGAAGAAAAATTCTTTTTTGTTGTGCCGCAAGGCGTAGAAGTTATTAAAGATTAATCATGGATCTTTTTGCCAGCCACACCATTGCCTATCAACCCCTAGCGGCACGCATGCGTCCGCGCAATTTGGATGATTACATAGGCCAAGAACATTTGCTCGGCGCAGGTAAGCCGCTGCGCGAGGCGATTAGTCGCGGCCAGTTGCACTCCATGATTTTTTGGGGGCCGCCAGGGGTGGGTAAAACCTCCCTTGCGCGCCTTTTTGCCGAGCAAGCTGAAGCGCGTTTTGAAAGTTTGTCTGCTGTGTTGTCGGGCGTGAAAGAAATCCGCGCTGCGGTAGCCGCAGCGCAACAGGCGCGGGTGAATGGTGGGCGCAAAACTATCTTGTTCGTGGATGAAGTTCACCGCTTTAACAAATCTCAGCAGGATGCTTTTTTACCCTACGTGGAAGACGGCACCTTTATTTTTATCGGCGCCACCACGGAAAACCCCTCCTTCGAATTAAATAATGCACTGCTATCGCGCTGCCGTGTTTACGTGTTGCGCGGTTTGCAGGTTGAGCAATTGCAGCAGGTATTAGTGCAGGCATTAAAGGATGAGGATCGCGGCCTTGGCAAGCAATCGCTAAAAATTGATGACGACTCTCTCGCCACGCTTGCCCACGCCTCCGATGGCGACGCGCGCAAGGCGCTTAATTTATTAGAAATAGCGGCAGACTTGGCGGAAGAGCAGGGCGAATATCGCGTTATTAATGAACAGGTTTTAGCCGAAGTCTTGGCCTCGGATGTGCGCCGCTTTGACAAGGGTGGCGATATTTTTTACGAGCAAATCTCGGCGCTGCATAAATCGGTGCGCGGCTCCTCCCCCGATGGTGCGCTCTATTGGTTGGCGCGCATGCTCGACGGCGGCTGCGACCCGCTCTACATCGCGCGCCGCGTAGTGCGCATGGCCAGCGAAGATATAGGCAATGCCGATCCTCGCGCGCTGCCCTTGTGTCTCTCTGCATGGGATGTGCAAGAGCGCCTCGGCCATCCCGAAGGGCAGCTGGCCATAGCGCAAGCCGTGGTTTACTTGGCCTGCGCACCTAAAAGTAATGCTGTGTATAATGCCTTCAACCAAATCATGGCCGATGTACGCAGCCAGCCGGCGTTTGATGTGCCCATGCATTTGCGCAATGCGCCCACCAAACTCATGAAATCTATGGATTACGGCAGCGAATATCGCTACGCCCACGATGAGCCGGGTGCCTATGCGGCGGGGGAAAACTACCTGCCAGAAGAAATTGCTGAGCGTGTTTATTACCAGCCGGTCGAGCGCGGCTTAGAATTAAAAATTCAAGAAAAACTCGCGCACCTGCGCGCGCTAGACCAACAAAGTAAAAAACAACGTTACAAAAAGTAGGGCGGTTTCGTACAGCACTCCGCCATAGATCAATCCTTGATGGCTTGCTGTGCGCAGCAAGCCTCAAACACGCGGGAAAAGCTATGCAGTGGTTAGCAATCGCATTGGGTGGAGGATTGGGTGCAATGGCGCGTTTTGGCGCTGTGGCCTATATCACGCCGCTGTTGAATTATCGCTTTCCCATAGGCACCTTTGTGGTCAATATATTGGGCTCCTTTTTGATCGGAGTTGCCTATGTGATCTTGGTGGAAAAAACCACCTTGCCTGCAGAGTGGCGTTTGTTTTTTATTACTGGGCTCCTAGGCGGCTTCACTACCTTTTCTTCGTTTTCCTTGGAGTTATTGCAGTTGTGGCAAGAGGGGCATTTGTTACTCGTGCTCGCCTACGCAGCAGGCTCTGTGGTGTTGGGCTTACTTATGGCCTTCGCGGGCATGCAGCTCGCGCAAAAGATTTTCTAAAATTCCATTTCAATTATTATTCAACTTATAAAAGTGTATAAACATCATGTTAGATTCAAAACTCATTCGCAATAACCCCGAGCAAGTTGCCGCCGCGCTGAGCAAGCGTGGCTATGTATTAGACGTCGCCAAAATCAAAGCTTTGGAAGAAGAGCGCAAGGCGATTCAAATTAAAACCGAAGCTCTGCAGCAGGATCGCAATACGCGCTCCAAAGCGATTGGCAAGGCCAAGCAAGCGGGTGAAGATGTAGCGCCGCTAATGCAAGCGGTAGAAAATATTAAGCAAGAACTCGTCGATGCAGAATTGTCGCTCAATAAAATACAAGCAGAATGGGACGCCTTTGTTCAAGCCATTCCCAATACGCCCGCCGATGAAGTGCCCGAAGGCAAAAGCGAAGACGACAATGTAGAAATTCGCCGCTGGGGTATGCCGCGCAGTTTTCACTTCACCGTTAAAGATCACGTTGACCTCGGCGAAAGTTTTGGCGGCCTAGATTTTGAAACTGGCACCAAGATCGCCAGCTCACGTTTTGCGGTATTGCGCGGCGGTGTCGCACGCCTGCATCGCGCCCTCGCACAGTTCATGTTAGACATTCACACCGCCGAGCACGGTTACGAAGAAGTGAACGTGCCCTTTATTGTGAATGCTGCATCACTGCATGGCACTGGCCAGCTGCCTAAGTTTGAAGACGATTTATTTAAGCTCACTGACGAACGCGGCTTTTATTTAATTCCCACTGCCGAAGTGCCAGTGACCAATATCTACCGTGACGAAATTGTCGAAGACGCGCAACTGCCTATTAAATTAGTGTGCCATTCACCTTGCTTCCGCTCTGAAGCGGGCAGCTATGGCCGCGACACGCGCGGTATGATTCGTCAGCATCAATTTGAAAAAGTAGAGCTGGTGCAATTTGTACGCCCAGAAGAATCCGATGCGGCGCTCACTCAATTAGTCGGCCACGCCGAAACCATATTGCAGCTACTTGGCTTGCCGTATCGCACGGTTATTCTCTGTGGTGGCGATATTGGTTTTTCTTCTGCCAAAACCTACGACATAGAAGTCTGGGTGCCCTCACAAGATAAATACCGCGAAATCTCCTCCTGCAGCAGCTTCCGCGACTTTCAAGCGCGCCGCATGATGGCCCGCTATCGCAACCCCGAAACCGGCAAACCCGAATTGCTGCACACCCTTAACGGTTCAGGTTTAGCGATTGGCCGTACACTCTTGGCGGTGCTGGAAAACTACCAGCAAGAAGACGGCAGCGTAACGATTCCGGATGTGTTGCAGCCTTATATGGGTGGTGTGGAAACCTTACAGCCTGTTAAAAAGTAAGTTTTAATATGGATTAGTAAGGTGGGTGGCGCGCAAGCGATACCCACCTTTTTTATTGGTCATATGGAGATAGTGCAATGTTTGCAAAGGGTCTAAATTTTTTATTGTTCTGTTTTTCAGTTTGTGCTTGGGCGGACTCTGTATCCACAGATATTATATTTTCAGATAGTTATGAAGGCTATTTGTTTAACGAGAAGGATTGGGGTTGGGGTGATGAACGTGTTGCGACTTCCTATACGTCGCCGGATAAAACTGCTGCTTCTGAAAAAGTTGAAGTGACCTTGGCATGCCTAGAGGGCAGCGGGGCTGATTGTACTCCAGGGGTGTTGTACAAAAAATTCAGTGAAGATTCCGAAGGGAATAAATTTTATCTGATTAAAAATCAGGAGCAGAAGGATGTATGGATACAAGCCAATAATGTAAAGCCTCGTGTTCTTGAAAAGCAGCTGCTAAAGCTTGGTGGTGAACTAATTTTCTCTGATGATTTCGAGGAAAGCGACACAAGTCAAGAAGATGGTGTTCCCAATTTAGATGCCGAAAGAGATAGGCAGCTTAATAAACTTGTCCAACAATTTGGCCCTGTGCTAGGCAATGTGGTCTTAACAATTCCAAGTGAAATACAGAGCCTAAGTGTTAAAGAGTCGGACTTTGCTCCTGAGGGAGATTTTTTTGATTATCCTTTGTCAAAAGATTCGTATTATTTTAGCGGTCAATCAAATGAGTACCAAATTACGTCTACGGTTTTTAAGCGTCAGGGGAACTATCTGGGAATAGCCTTGGAAGCCGTTCCAGGATTAAAAGAATATAGTTTAGGGTTTGATAATAATGTTAATTATGTCTGGTTGGATGTGTCGGGGTTTCAGGCAGAGGTTGATGTGTGGACTTTAGAGCACTCAAGGGATTATTTGCTAAGCCAGTATGGCGGAAACTATGTTGTCCAAGAGATTAAATTATTCAATGGACATAAGTATGCATTGGTTGTCGAGTCATTTAGTGTCGGTAACCCTTTTGAACCCCCCAATGAAAATGATGTTAACCAAAATTATTTTTCCATTCCCTATAAATGGATAAGAATTCGTGATGATAGAAATCATTTGCGTTTTTGGTTTGATTTGACTATTTCATGCTAAGTCCTTTTAGGTAAATTTTGATATTGATAATTAGAGTCCTGTTTAGGCCTAACCTAAACCTTACGGCTTTATTTATTTTACTTTGGCTGTGACTAAAAGAAATTTCTCAAAGAGTTAGCTATGGAATACTTCCCCATTTTTCTCGATTTAAAAAACCGTCGCTGCCTGTTGGTGGGCGGCGGTGATATTGCGACGCGCAAGGGGCGCTTGCTGTCTAAAGCGGGCGCGCGCTTGCGCATAGTGGCGCCGAAGATTTCGGCAGAGTTGCGTGAACTGGTGGCGCAGAATAATGGCGAGCTGTGCGAGCGGAAATATCAGGCGAGTGATTTGCAGGGCTGTGTGCTCGCGATTGCGGCGACGGATATTGAGCCGCTTAACGAGCAGATTTCGCATGATGCCAAAGCCATTAATATCCCTGTGAATGTGGTGGATAGCCCTGCACTCTGCACTTATATAACCCCCGCGATTATTGACCGCTCGCCGTTGGTAATTGCGGTGTCGAGCGGCGGTGAAGCGCCGGTGCTGGCGCGTTTGATTCGCGCAAAATTGGAAACATTAATTCCCGCGAATTACGGTGTGTTGGCAACTATCGCAAAAAATTGGCGCGACCGGGTTAAGGCGCGCTTTGATAATGGCGATAGTCGGCGCCGTTTTTGGGAGAAAATTTTGCAAGGCCCCGCGGCAGAGTTGGCCTTAAATGGCCAAGCGGATGCAGCCGAAGCATTAATCGCCACTGAGATCGCGAGTGATGATGCGACTATGTCGAATGGCGAAGTGTATTTGGTGGGCGGCGGCCCTGGCGACCCGGAACTCTTAACCCTGCGCGCCCTGCGCTTAATGCAGCAAGCGGATGTGGTGCTTTACGATCGCTTGGTGTCCGATGGGGTGATGGAATTAGTGCGCCGCGATGCGGAGCGCATTTATGTGGGCAAGCGTCGCAGTGAACATGCCATGCAGCAGGAAAACATAAATCAATTACTGGTTGATTTGGCTAAGCAGGGCAAACGCGTACTGCGCTTAAAAGGCGGTGACCCTTTTATTTTTGGGCGCGGTGGTGAAGAGATTGAATTGCTTGCGCAAAATAATATTCCATTCCAAGTGGTGCCTGGAATAACCGCTGCCTCGGGTTGCGCGGCCTATGCGGGTATTCCGCTTACCCATCGCGATTACGCCCAATCCGTTCGTTTCGTGACTGGTCATTTAAAATCTGACGATGTGAATTGTAATTGGCCGGAGCTGGCAAACCCTGGCCAGACCTTGGTGTTTTATATGGGCTTGGTGGGTCTACAAGAAATTTGCAGTGCACTTATTGCCCATGGCCGCGCTATGACTACGCCCGTGGCGCTGGTCGAAAAAGGTACAACACAGGAACAGCGGGTGTTGATTGCCGATCTCGCTACCATTGCCGATCTTGTCGCTGCTGAAAATGTACACGCGCCGACTCTGGTGATTGTGGGTGAGGTGGTAAAACTCCATGAGAGCTTAAAGTGGTTTAAGGTGGTTTAAAGAGCCGCTTAAAAAGAGGCTTACAGGGATGTGGCCTAGATCTGTTCTGCAAGAGCCTGTGTAATTCCCCTTCAATTTTCGTCATTCCCCCGTTTAGGTGCTTAATAGGGTTAAAATACCCGCCTTTTGGCTGTTCTGACCTGTGTTTTAGAGGCTTGAACAGTGCATTCCTTTGCTATTCGGATTTTTACTCATGCTAAATGATTTAAAACAAACGTGGTTTTTTAACCTGCGCGGCGACCTCTTGGCGGGCCTTGTGGTGGCACTTGCCCTGATTCCTGAGGCGATTGCATTTTCGATTATCGCTGGAGTTGACCCAAAAGTTGGCCTTTATGCGTCGTTTTGTATTGCGGTAGTTATAGCCTTTGTTGGTGGTCGCCCGGGGATGATCTCGGCGGCAACGGGCGCTATGTCGCTGTTGATGATTACCTTGGTGAAAACCCACGGGCTGGAATATTTGCTTGCGGCGACACTCTTAACCGGGGTTATTCAAATTGTCGCAGGCTTTTTGCGCTTGGGCGACCTGATGGGCTTTGTGTCGCGCTCGGTGGTGACGGGGTTTGTAAATGCCTTAGCGATTTTGATTTTTATGGCGCAGCTGCCAGAGCTGACCGATGTGACCTGGCACGTTTATGCCATGACCGCAGGGGGCTTGGGTATTATTTATTTGTTCCCCTATGTGCCTGTTGTCGGCAAGATTATTCCATCGCCGCTGGTGTGCATTGTGGTCTTGACGCTCTTGGCTTTGGTACTTAAGTTGGATATCCGCACCGTGGGCGATATGGGCCAGTTGCCTGATACCTTGCCAATTTTCCTCTGGCCGAATGTGCCGCTCAACCTAGAAACCCTGTGGATTATTTTGCCCTATTCGCTGCCGCTGGCGGTGGTGGGTTTGTTGGAATCTATGATGACCTCCACCATCGTTGATGAATTAACCGATACCAATAGCGATAAAAACCGCGAGTGTAAGGGGCAGGGCGTTGCCAATATCGCCTCGGGCTTGCTGGGTGGTATGGCGGGCTGCGCGATGATTGGTCAGTCGGTGATTAATGTGAAATCCGGCGGGCGCGGGCGCCTTTCAACGCTCAGTGCGGGTGTATTCCTGTTAATCATGGTGGTGTTCTTATCCGATATTATTTCGGTTATTCCTATGGCTGCCTTGGTGGCGGTGATGATTATGGTGTCCATAGGCACCTTTAGTTGGGCGTCTATTACCAACCTTAAAAAATACCCGCTCTCGTCTAATATCGTGATGATAGTGACGGTGGTAGTGGTAGTGGCGACACACAACCTCGCTTATGGCGTGTTTGTGGGCGTGCTGCTTGCGGCGCTTTTCTTTGCCAATAAAATCAGCCATTTCATGTTAATGAACTCCAGCTTGGATGAGACTGAAACGGCGCGTACATACAATGTTATCGGGCAAGTGTTTTTTCGCTCGGCAGATAAATTTGTTGCAGGTTTTGATTTTAAAGAAGCGCTCAGCAAGGTGGTAATCGATGTGTCGCGTGCGCACTTTTGGGATATTACCGCCGTATCTGCTTTGGATAAGGTGGTGTTGAAATTTCGCCGTGAAGGTACTGACGTTGAAGTCATAGGTTTGAATGAAGCCAGTGCGACTATTGTGGATGATTTTGCGGTGCACGATAAGCCGGATGCTGTGGATAAACTGCTCGATCACTAGCTGTTAGATAACGCACAAGCAGTTGAATATAACGTACGAGGAAAATAATAATGACGCAAATAATTGCCTGTATCGATCATTCACCCTTGGCGCACAGCGTGTGCGATTACGCGATTTGGGCGAGCCAGCGTTTGGCCGCGCCACTGCATTTTTTGCATGTGCTGGATCAGGGCCGCTATCCCGCTCCGCGTGATTATACCGGCGCCATTGGTTTGGGCAGCCGCGAACATTTGTTGGATGAATTGGCTGACTTAGATGCCAAGCGCATCGGCGTGGCGCGGATTCAAGGCCAAGACTTACTTGATGCGGCTAAAGAGCGGGCGCGTGCGGCGGGTGTGGCAGAATCGCACTGTCGCCAGCGTCACGGTGACTTGGTTGAATCTGTGGTGGCGCTGGAGGATGACACGCGTCTATTGGTGATGGGGCGCGAAGGTGAAGGTGCGCAACAGAATGGCGATAGCGCGCGCAGCCATATTGGCAGCCATATAGAAACACTGGTGCGCAGCCTGCATAAACCCATTCTGGTTATTCCCACTGACTTTGTGCGCCCTGAGCGCTTTTTGATTGCGTTTGATGGCAGCGAAACCAGCCGTAAAACCGTTGAAATGATTGCAGCTAGCCCATTATTGACGGGTTTAACTTGTCATATATTGATGTTAGGCGCAGCGACGCCAGAGGCTCAGGCTGCTTTGGGTTGGGCGCAAACCCAACTGCAGCAGGCAGGTTACAAGCCTGTGGTAAAGCTTATGTCGGGCGTTTTGGGCGATATGCTGCCAGTCTATTGCGTGGCGGAGCAAATTGAACTGGTGGCAATGGGCGCTTATGGTCATTCGCGCGTGCGGCAGTTTTTTGTGGGTAGCAACACCAGTCATCTATTGCGACGTATGAATATTCCCCTGCTGTTACTGCGCTAGCGACCTGTTGGTCTAGCGCTTGTTGGGCGCTGGGCAGCTGGAGTCGCGCACGATCAATTGCGGATAAAATCCTTCACTCTCAACGAGTTTGCCATGGTTGCGAATGGATTCTATTAAGAGCGCTGTAGCGCGCTCAGCAATCGTTGAATTAGGTTGTTGGGCGGTGGTTAAGTTGGGCCAAGCTTGGCGTGAAAAAGGGCTGTCTTCAAACCCGACAATCGATAGCTGTTGGGGTACATCTATACCCTGAATGCGCGCGGCAAAGAGCGTGCCTGCGGCAATTTCATCATTACAGGCAAAGACAGCAGTGGGCTTGAGGTTTGAGGCCAGTAGTTGCCGCGTGCGCTTAACCCCCGATTCAAACGAATACTCCCCCGGTAAAATCAATTTCTTATCGAGTGCGATCTTGTTGGCTTTGAGAGCGGCTTTGTAGCCTTCAAGCCGTTCGCCACTGGATTTATGTGCTTCTTCACCGCCTAAAAAGGCGATGGACTTGTGCCCCAAATCAATTAAGTACTGGGTGATTTTGTGCGCTGCCGTGCGATCATCAATAAAAATACAGGGCGATTTGCTGTCAGGCGGTTGGGAGCCAGAGAGGATGCGCACGAAGGGAATTTTACGTTTATTGAGCGCAGCTAATACATCAGGCATTTCCGACATGGGCGGTGTGAGCACTAGCCCACCCACCTGACTGCGGTCGATCATGTTCAGCACTTCATCAGTAATGTCAGGCTTTTTTGAGTCACAGGGATGAATGACCAGTTCGTAACCTTGATTGCGGCACTCACCCAAAATTCCTTTTTGCATGTCGATGACATAGTTGCTGTTGGGGTTATCGTAAATAAAACCTATAGAGGACGCCGCGCCGCGCAGCAGCCGCGCCGATAAATTAGGCTGGTAATTGAGCGCCTTAACCGCCTGCATCACCTTATCTTGCAGGTCTTGGCCGACGCTGCCTTCTTTGTTTATTACCCGCGAGACAGTTTTAAAAGAAACGCCTGCTAGCTTGGCGACATCTTTAATCGTGGCTTTTGGTTGTGGGTGGTGCTTGTCTGA
The DNA here is from genome assembly GCF_057815475.1 of Cellvibrio sp. 25HG11W-0. Taxonomy (NCBI): domain Bacteria; kingdom Pseudomonadati; phylum Pseudomonadota; class Gammaproteobacteria; order Cellvibrionales; family Cellvibrionaceae; genus Cellvibrio; species Cellvibrio sp. 25HG11W-0. The sequence continues at coordinate 3,507,279 of NZ_CM174230.1, read as the reverse complement.
GCTTTGCTTCATGGAATTCATCGCGAGAAAAGGGCGTTAAGCGCACTGACTTTAGGGGTAGGGTAGGCGTGATTAGCTCAGGCTGGCCCAATATATGCGTTAAAGGTGCCCTAGGGTAGAGCTTGAGGTTTTAGAGCGCAAGGTCTATCCATATTCGATTACAGCGCATTGTAATTTCTGCAAGCGGCTGATGTATATTGGGTCTAGGCTTTTACTTTGCGCGTGCAAGAGCCGTATAAATACAAACCTAGCGCTAAATCCACTAGGTACATGTGAACTAAAGCGCGTTACTCTAGCCGCGTGCTAGATACATTACTCATTTTTCCACGGAGATTTAGGATGACAGCAATAAGCATAATGAAACTGATTATCAATCATTGGGCGAGCAAATTGTGTGTGTTATTGGTGGCTCTGGCACCCTTCACGGCAGTTCAGGCTGAACTGAGTTTAACGCAGGTATGGCAGGCGAAAGATTTGGCTACACCTGAGTCCGTGCTTTATGTTAAGCAAAAGCAAAATGAATTTTTATTGGTGTCCTTAATCGATGGCGTACCTACAGAAGCGGATGCGCAGGGTGGCATTGCTATGTTGGCACTTGATGGCACACCTATAGATAAGGCCTGGGTCACTGGACTCAATGCACCCAAAGGCATGGGTATCTATAACAATAAACTCTATGTGGCCGACATCAATGAAGTGGTTGTGATTGATATTCAACTTCACAAAGTTATTAAAAAAATACCTATTCCCAAAAGCATTTTTTTAAATGATGTCGCAGTAAGCGCGAATGGTGATGTTTTTGTCTCTGATACGCGTTTAAACCATATTTATCGTATTCAAGGGGATAAGCCGCAGTTGTATATGGATAACATTGAAGCGGCGAATGGTTTAACGGTCGTGGGGAAAAATCTTATTGTTGGTGCAGGTAAACAATTGCTGCAAATTGATCCTGCCAAAAAAATGACTACCCTCGCGTCGGGTTTTGCCCAAGGGGTTGATGGAGTCGAATTAATTGCACCCAATGAGTACATTATTTCCTGCTGGCCGGGCTTGGTTTACTACGTTAATGCTAAAGGCGAACTACAGGTGTTAATTGACTCGCAAGCTGAAAAAATCAACACCGCTGATATTGGTTATAACCCAACCCAGCGCCGTGTTTTTGTGCCTAATTTCTTTGCCAATACGGTGACTGCATATCAATTAAAATAAATCGCTTCTGGAGAAAAATATTGGCAATCCTTAGCAGAAAACTATAGTCAAACGAGTTATAGTTCTCTGCCACATAAGAAAGTCAGGGATGCCAATAACTTGCTTCAAATTGGGTCTAGGATAAAACAGCAAAATAATGATAAGACCGCAATTTGTTTACGTTGTTTGCGTGAGAGGTTAGCAGGGTTTATGGGGGGATGTAATACGAATAATCAATTCAGGGCTATTGCAATTGGCCAAGGAGTTGTTGGCAGGGCCATTAAGCATGCTCGGTCTTGGCTCATCAGTTCTATAGTGTTTGTGACGCAAGCAAGCGCTACAGCACGTTTTTGGGTACTCAGTAAGAGCGCTGCTGCGTACACTCTGTTTTTTATCAGTTGGCTATGTGTGTGCCCAACATTGCTTTGGGCGCAGCAGCAATCCACCGCTACTAGCCCCAAGCAACATATCTCTTTTCGTCATATTTTACCTGATCAAATTGCCGCAATTGGCTACGTAAATGCTATTGCGCAGGATGCGCAAGGCTTTGTGTGGTTTGGTGGTGCCAATGGTTTGGCTCGCTATGATGGTTATGAAATCAATATTTATCGAAATAATGAAGAAGACCTTCACAGTTTATCCGACAGCTATGTAAGTTCATTGCATTTGGCTACCAACGGTGACCTCTGGGTAGGTACGCGCAATGGCATTAATCGGTTTGATGCTACTTACAATCGTTTTCAGCGGTTTAACCTCCCACATGAAGCTCGCTTTGGTTTAAGTATTAATGATGTGATGGGTATCGCAGAACGTTCGGCGTCTTATTTATGGCTGGCAACGCGAGGTGGTTTTTATGGGTTCGATGTGGCGAATAACTCCTTTGATCGCTATGAAGAGAATAATGATCAACATAAAAGCGATGCGTTAAATACTCTAGTCGTTGATCAGAATGGGCTGGTATGGCTTGGCTATCAAAGTAGCGGTGTCGCAAGTTTTGATCCAAACACGCAAACATTTCGCTATTTTAACAGTGAGCGCGATCAGGGTTTTGCGGATGTACGCAGCCTTTATGTGGATGGTGCTAACGAGTTGTGGGTGGGCAGTTACGAGGCTGGTTTGTTTCGTTATGATGCGCTGCGCCAGCGTTTTGTTGCAATGGTGCACGACAATCGTGAGAAAAGTACAACCGTATGGACTGTGCTGGAAGATAAAACCGGCAACTTTTGGGTGGGTGATGGCAGTGCTGTATATATGCGCGCTAAGGGTGCCAAGAGTTTCACGCGTTTTTCCTATGAAGAAGGCAACCTGACCACGCCGGGCAATTTTGTGGCTAATGAATTGTTTGAAGATGTGGCCGGTAATATATGGTTGGGCTTCTTTCCCTCGGGGATCGATATGGTTGATCGCCAAGGTTCGGTATTTCATAACTATCGCTACAGTGCCAATAATAAAAATTCGGTAACTGATGGCGGTGTACTTTCAGCGTTAAAAGATGCTAAAGGTAATCTTTGGATAGGTACCGGCTACGGTTTAAATTATTTTAATCCTCTGCAAGAGCGCTTCACGCGTTTTATGCACGACCCGGCCAAGCCAAATAGTTTGAGTGGCAATACTGTATTGGCTATGACGCAGGATAAACAGAAAAACCTGTGGTTTGGTATTTGGTCGGGCGGGCTCAATAAATATAACGCCACTACTCAACAATTTACTCATTATATGCCCGAGGAGGGCAAGGCTGATTCGCTATTAGGGCGTGAGCCTTGGTCGGTGATCGAAGATCATCAGGGTTATATTTGGACTGCGAGTGAAGATGGAGTGAGTCGTTACGACCCTAAAACCAATAGCTTCAAACGTTTTTATCCCAAGCCAGAACAATTAGATGGCGATAAAACACTTTATGCACGTGTTGTCTATGAAGATAAACAGCACAATATTTGGGTGGGCGCATTACGCGGCTTGTATTTATTAGACCCTGATAGTGGAAAGTTCACCCGCTATCATCACCGCGATAATGACCCGCAGAGTTTGCGTGTTAATTTTATCTTTTCTTTGTATGAGGACAGCCGCAACAATTTTTGGGTCGGCACTGACGGTGGTGGCCTACATCTTATGGATCGTCAAGCGGGCACCTTTAAAACCTACCGGACGGTAGATGGTTTAGCGGACAATGTGGTCGCCGGTATCATCGAGGATCAACAGGGTTTTCTATGGGTGGGGACGCAAAAAGGTATTTCGCGCTTTGATGTTGATGCGCAAGTTTTTCGTAATTTTGATAAACGTCATGGTCTTGCGGATAATCTTTTCAATCGCAACACCCCGCAGTTACTGGATAATGGCGAATTATTCTTTGGTCACAGCAAGGGGTTTATTTTGTTTGATCCCCAAGCCATTGTAACCAATAGGTTTACACCGCCTGTAGTGCTAACCAATTTATTAATTCTCAATCAGCCAATGGGTTTGGGTGTGGCTGATTCTCCGCTTACCCAAGCCATTGGTGCTGCTAAATCTATAACACTCAAACATACCGACTCTATGTTTACACTGGAGTTTGCCGCGCTTAATTTTCAAATGTCGGATGAAAATAAATATCGTTATAGGCTTATAGGTTTTGATAAAAATTGGATTGATGCAGGCAGTAAGCGCACGGCAACCTATACCAACTTGGATGCAGGGGATTATGTCTTTGAAGTGAAGGGCAGTAATAATGACGGCATTTGGGGTGAAAACGTTGCAAGTTTAAAAATTAGTATACTGCCCCCGTGGTGGCTAAGTTTTTGGGCCTATGCAGGCTATTTTTGTATTGTGTTGCTCTTGCTTTACTGGCTGTGGCGCGCACATCAATTAAAATTGGTTTATGAGCAGAAAAAAGTTGAGCAGGAACGCTCCTTGGTGCGTCGTTTGCAACAAGTGGACAAACTAAAAGATGAATTTTTAGCAAATACCTCTCATGAGCTACGCACGCCGCTGAACGGTATTATTGGCTTGGCAGAGTCATTAAATGAGAGTATGGATGAAACGCTTTCACAGCAGGCGCACAATAGTTTGAAATTGATCGCTAAAAGTGGAAAGCGACTTGCGGTATTGGTTGACGATATTCTTGACTTTGCCAAACTTAAAAACAAAGCGCTGGCTCTCAATAAAAAAGCAGTAGATATTCGTGTGCTAGTCGATGTGGTGGCAAGCTTGTCTCGCCCTTTGATGGCCGGTAAGCCCATAGTGCTTAGGAATCTGTTGGCCCATGATTTGCCGCCTGTATACGCCGATGAGGATCGACTGTTACAGATTTTCCACAACCTGATTGGCAATGCCATTAAATTTACTCATCAGGGTTCTATTAATATTTATGCCGAGCGCAAGGCGCAGGATTTAGTTGTCACTGTTGAAGATACGGGTATAGGCATAGAGCCCGAGCAGTGCGAAAAGATTTTTCAGGTTTTTCATCAGGTGGAAGGCCATGCCGAGCGCGCCTATAGTGGCGCAGGTTTGGGTTTGTCGATTAGCAAACAGCTCATTGAATTACATGGTGGCACTATTTCAGTTGCATCAAGTCCGGGGCAGGGCTCGCGCTTTACCTTTAACTTGCCCTTTACTTTTGAGTTGCCTGACAGTAGTAGTCGCTCTGAATCAGATGTGATTGAGCCGTCTGATGTTGCAGAGTTAGCGGAACCTGAGCTTGCTACTCATGCAGCCAGTCAACGTCAAAAATTACCGACGCTCTCTATAAAACTTGGGCATATTTTAGTAGTAGATGACGATCCGGTTAATCGCTTGGTGGTAAGTAATTATCTGGAACTGCGTAACTATAGGGTGAGTGAGGCTGAAAGTGGCGAAGAGGCCTTGGCCTTTATTGCAGAGCAACAAGATGTAGACCTAGTATTGCTTGATATCATGATGCCAAAAATGTCGGGCTATGAAACCTGTAAGCGTTTACGAGCTATTTATCAAGCCTATGAGCTGCCTATTATTTTCTTGACGGCACGCAGTCAGACCAATGATTTGGTATTAGGTTTTGAACTGGGCGCCAATGACTTTCTTACTAAACCTATCGGTAAAGAAGAACTTTTGGCGCGAGTGGCAACACATATGCAGCTGCATGGTGCCACTACTTATTTAGATAAAAAAGTGGCTGAGCGCACCGAAGAATTACACAAAAAAAATGAAGGGTTAAAACAGGCTCAAGCAGAGTTGGAGCAGGCGTACAAGAAATTGGAAGAGGCCAGTTTGACCGATCCATTAACCGGCTTGCACAATCGTCGCTTTCTCGCCAAGTCTATGGCGGCAGATATTTCAATGGTCGACCGAGAATATAAAAACTGGAAAGTGACCGCTCAAGCGAAAAAAGAAACTCCATCACTTTTGTCTGCCCCTATACTGTTGCCTGAAAACCATGATTTGATTTTTATGTTGCTTGATGTGGATTATTTTAAGTCTGTGAATGATGAATATGGGCACAGTGCAGGTGATAAAATACTCGAACAGTTAAGTCGTTTACTGGAAGTGGTGCTGCGCGATTCAGATTATTTAGTGCGCTGGGGTGGTGAGGAGTTTTTGATAGTCGCACGTTTTTGTTCGCGTGCTGAAGCGCCTGAGATGGCAGAGCGTATTCGTCTAGCTGTCGCCAGCTTTCAGTTTGATATTGGCGGTGGCCAAATGTTAACGAAAAGCTGCTCGCTCGGTTATGCGGTATATCCTTTTTATCCATTAGTGCCAACGGCATTAACCTGGGAGCAAGTTGTTGATACGGCAGATAGAGCCATGTATTTAGCGAAAAAGTCAGGACGTAATTGTTGGGTTGGTATTGGGAATAATAAAGAAGATAGTGCCCACATTAACCCCGCGTTAAACAAAGATCTGGTGTCACTGGTGGCATCGGGCACTATTTCTGTAGTGTCATCCATTCCAAACGATGACATTATTTTTTAACTTCACACGAGCATTTGGGGACTAGCTGTTTTTTTGTGTAAAGGCTTGTTGTTGCTCAGGGCTCGCGGGGGTTTGATGTTTTTCTTTCCACTCGCTATAGGGCATGCCATAAATATGCGTGCGCGCCTCTTCATAATCGATGCTTAGTTGCTGTTCTTCCGCTGCGGCGACATACCATTTGCTTAGGCAGTTGCGACAGAAGCCTGCAAGGTTCATCAATTCAATATTCTGAACGTCTTTGCGCATATCTAAATGTTTAAGCAGTTGGCGCAAGGTGGCGGCTTCCAGTGCTTGCTGCGTTTCTGGGTGTAGATCAGATATTTTCATAAGTATCCTGTGTGGTTTTCAGCTAATGAATGGAGCTATCTATGGTGGCTATTGAAGGAAATTGGCGGATTTAACCTAGGCTGACGCTGAAATGGTTACATAGACAGAATGTTGATGCAATCCGGCTTAGTTGAGACTGGTATCTATCCGGTGTGACATTGATGGAAATACTCTACAGGCGCTTGAAGATACACCGTGGCTGCCTATACTCAGTCGAGTTGCGTTAAATATTCTGGCTGGCGTATGAATATTGAACATTTTTGCCGCTTGCTAAGTATTGATTAGGTGTTGGCACTTTTTATGTTGAGGATTATTGCGTGAATATTATTTTAGGAATAATCATTGTACTCGGTTGCGTCTGTGGAGGATTTGTTATCCATGGCGGTAACGTCATGCTGTTGATGTCACCCATTGAGATTTTGATTATTTGTGGTGCAGCTTTCGGCGCTATGATTATTGGTAATCCGCTATCCGTGAGTATTGGAGTTATGAAGTCAGCCGGTGCTTTGCTGACACCTTCAAAGTTTAAAAAATCTTTCTATTTAGAATTACTGACCTTGCTCTACGATATTTTGAATAAAACCCGCCGTGAAGGTTTAATGGCTATTGAGGGTGATATTGAAGAGCCAGATAGCAGCCCCATTTTTGCGAATTACCCTACCATTTTAAAAGATCACCATATTGTTGAGTTCGTGTGTGATTACCTACGCATTATGGTCGCGGGCAATATGGCGCCCCATGAGCTAGAAGCGTTGATTGATCAAGAACTTGAGGGGCATCATCAGGAGGCGTCTTTGGTGCCTGGAGCCATTCAAAATGCCGGCGATGGCCTGCCTGGTTTCGGGATTGTGGCCGCGGTATTAGGGGTTGTTATTACCATGGGTAAGATCGGCGGTCCGCCTGCTGAGATTGGTGCATCTGTAGGTGCTGCATTGGTAGGTACACTCTTAGGTATTCTGTTTGCTTATGGTTTTATCAGCCCATTTGCGAGTTACCTCAACCACAAGGTACGCGATGAATCCAGAGTGTACGAAATTATTAAAGCCGTATTGGTGGCTTCAATGAATGGTGTGCCGCCGCAAATTGCGGTTGAGTTTGGACGCAAGGTTACCTTTCACAGTGTTCGCCCCAGCTTTAAAGAGCTGGAAGAACAATACCGCGCCAAAAAGTAAGAGATTGGACTGATGGAAAAGGGCGCAACGCAACCCATTATTATCAAAAAGAAAAAAGGGCACGGCCATGGACACCATGGCGGCTCTTGGAAAGTAGCGCTGGCCGACTTTATGACGGCGATGATGGCTTTCTTTCTGTTGATGTGGCTTTTGGGAAGTACATCGCAGGACGAGCAAAAAGCGATTGCTGGTTATTTTCAAGACCCAGGCAGCAAATATGTAGTGGGCGAAGGTGGCGCTGATATGGGGTTGATTAATCAGGATCAACCCATTCCGCAGATGCAACCCAGTGACATTGAAAATGATCAACCTTTAGATCAAGTCGACTTACAAAAGGAAATCGAACGCATTGAAAAAGAGCAACTCGATCAACTGAAAAAGCAGCTTGAGACTGAGATTAATGCGCTTGACTCGGTCTTTCAGCAAATTAAAGATCAGATTCTTATCGACTTTACTGCGTTGGGTTTGCGTATACAAATTGTAGATAAAGATCAACGGCCTATGTTTGATGTAGGCAGCGCCAACCTCAAATCCTATTCGGTCGAGGTGCTAGCGGCTTTGGCGCCGATACTTGATAAAGTACAAAACAAAATCAGTATTACGGGCCATACCGATGCAACGCCCTATGGTGCAGGTGCAACTTATACCAATTGGGAGCTCTCGGCCGATAGGGCAAACTCTGCGCGCCGCGCCTTGCTAAATGGTAGTTACCCAGAAGCTAAGGTTGCGACTGTGCAGGGCATGGGATCGGTGGCACCCTATTTGGTGGATAAACCGACGGAACCCATTAATCGTCGCATCGCGATTATCGTATTGAAGAAAGCAGTGGCAGATGCACTTGGCAGTGGCGGCGGTATTGATGGGCAACAGCTTATTAAATCAACAAGTGGTGGGGCGAAAACTCAAGTTGTTGAACCGCCTAAACCTGTTCCACAGCCAACATTTTTAACACCTACCGAGGTTGATAGCGCAATTGATGCGGCAAGTGCGGATTAGGTTTTTACAAATATTGTTAAATGTTTTGGGCTGTGAAATACCATATGGCTTGGCAGGTAAATAGCATAAAAAACAGGAGGCTTCGGCCTCCTGTTTTTTTTGTGGAAAAAATTGTTGATTTTTGTGACATTAATTTATGGTTATTTATATGAATTTTTAGTGAAGCTATTGAATCAAGTGGGATTGCCCCCAGTAATGGAGTTCTTCGTGGTGCAGTGACTTTAGGTTTTCGCTGATTCACTCTCCATATTTCTGTCTGCCACACATAGGGTGTTTGCCATGCTTTACGATCTTACCGTTGTGCAATTTACGAAAATGCTTAATAACCTCAGTGCCATTTTGGAGAAGGGTGCTGCGCAAGCGGAAGCTAAAAAGTTCGATGTGAGTGTGTTGCTTAACGCTCGATTGGCGCCTGATCAATTTAATTTAATTCGCCAAGTTCAAATTGCTACTGATACTGCTAAGTTGAGCGTAGCTCGTCTTATTGGCAAAGAAGAAGATGCACCTAAACACGCGGATGATGAAACCACCTTGGCTGAATTACAGGCGCGAATTCAATCGGTAATTGCCTATTTGGCAAGCGTTAAGTCGGATGATTTTGCAGGTGCGTTAGAGCGCCATATTAGCCAGCCGCGCTGGGACGGTAAGTATTTGACCGGGTTTGAGTTCGCCGTTCAATACGCAGTTCCCAATGTTTGTTTCCACGTGACTACGGCATACGCGATTTTGCGTCACAACGGTGTAGACGTTGGTAAGAAAGATTACTTAGGCGTTATGCCTTTTAAAAGCTAAGTTGGCTGCGATGTAAAAAAGCCCCGCGAGTGATTACTCGCGGGGCTTTTTTATGTGCATTTACATCTGCACTTCGTTGTTTGTTACTTCCAGTTTCTTGGTGCTATGTCGATTCGAATTTATATGCGTGACGCTAATCTTTCGCGATTTTAGCTTTGCGTACCAATTGAATAAACTCAGTTCTATAACCGTAGTCATCACTGCCCTTATTGGCTTGCGCTAAGGCTATGACCTTGTCGTAATCAAAGTCGCCGCTGTATTTACTGCCGCGCAACAGTTGAGCAAAACCTGCTACCGCCGTGGCGAACTTAATTTCTTGTTGAAAGCTGACGTCGTTTGATGCTTTAGCGGCAGCGCTTACGGGCGTTTCGATTAATGCAGATTTTTTTGCGCCGGGTAATTTGTAGCGAATGCGTACAAACGCTAATTCATTCTTGTCTGCTATGGCGGGCTTATTCGCTGTAGGCTGATAGCGGCTTGGTTCTAATAGTTTACTGCTTGCTGTTACCGGAGTTACTTCATAAATCGCGGTTACGCGGCTGCCTGCACCTATTTCTCCTGCGTCGACTTTATCGTTATTGAAGTCTTCCTGCGCAAGTGCGCGTGTTTCATAGCCGATTAAACGATATTCAGCTACGGTTGCGGGATTAAATTCCACTTGAATTTTCACGTCCTGTGCTATCGGAAATAAATTCGCGGTAGCTTCATTAACGAGTACTTTTTGCGCTTCGCTGAGGGTGTCTATATAGGCAGCAACACCGTTGCCATTTTGCGCGAGCGTTTGCATGAGCGCATCTTGGTAATTGCCTTGACCAAAACCGAGCACAGATAAATAAATACCTTTTTCGCGTTTGCGTTCAACAAAATCTTGCAGGTTGTCCGCCCCCGTTTCGCCCACATTAAAGTCGCCATCGGTGGCGAGAATAATACGATTGACGCCTTTGGGGTTGAAGTTAGCTTCCGCTAATTGATACGCGCGCGCTATGCCTTCGGCGCCTGCCGTACTGCCACCGGCTTCCAGTTGTTGCAGCGAGGCGAGAATTTTTTGTTTCTCTTTAACCTTGGTGGGTTCTAGCACTGTGCCTGCTGCTCCGGCATAAACCACTATGGCGATAGTATCCTCGGGCTTAAGGGTATTGAGCAGTAGCTCCATGGATTGTTTTACCAGTGGTAACTTGTCTGGCTCATTCATGGAGCCTGAAACATCCAACAAAAATACCAAGTTGGATTGGGGGATTTCACTGGCGGGCAATTGGTAGCCTTGAATGCCGATGTGAATGAGCTTGTTACCCTTGGTCCAGGGTGAGTCCAAGACGGTGGTGTAGGTTGCGAAAGGCGTTGATCTATCCTTGGGCTGAGGGTAGGCATAATCAAAATAATTGATGAGTTCTTCTGTGCGCACTGAATCTTTGGGCGGCAGTTGGCCGCTGTTGAGCAGACGGCGCACAAAGCTATAGGCAGCGGTATCCACATCGATAGAAAAGGTTGATACCGGTGCAGCGCTGACCGTCACCACGGGGTTTTCATCGAAATCAGCAAACTTGTCGCGGTATTCTTTGTTGTCTTTTGGGCGTTGCGCTGGAAAATCCTCTGCGCTTTCATTCAATACCATGTCACGCGGCGCGCCAGCAACGGCGGGCGAGGCGAGCATGGGTTGCATCATGCGTTTACTTGCTACCTTGCCAAGATCTTGTGCTTTTAATTTCATAGCGGCAGAAGGTATTTCTGCCATAGGTTGTGATTCTCTTTTTGCGTCGTCGGCCATTATTATGTCTGCGCGCATACCTGCTACCACGACTTCTTCTGCCTCCATATTGAGTGGTATTTTCTGGGCGTTTTCATGTTGCGCTATTGCTCGCTCTAGCTGTTCTTGGTTGGGGCTGATCATTAGCTGTTGCATAAAAGTTAGGCCGCCTACAACTAAAAGGCTGGAGGCCGCTATCGCAGAAAATAGCATTGGCTTAGGCCACGCGCGGTTATTCGTTGTTGCTGCAGGCTGGTTGTCGCTAGTATTTTGATGGCGTGTGTTCATAGTGTTGCTTCCGTGAGAGTGGGGTTCACGGGTAAGACGAAGCCACTGCCATAATCCTTGGAAAAAAGTTAATTTTTTGGTTGAAGCTGCGCTTTCCGCGTTATTCGGTGCGGTGGCGTCCTCTTGCGCAGTCTTAAATGCCGCCATAGCCAAGGCTTTATGGCGCGCTTTAGTTTTGGCATCGGGGCTGGGCAGGTCGCTGTTAAGTCGTTGTTGCAATTCGTGATCATTCATAGTGATGGCTCCCAACCGCTATTGGGTTCTTGTTGCAGCAATTGCAGTTCTTTTCGAATTTCATGAAGGCGCCAGGAAACGGTGGATTCTTTAATGGCCAAAATGTCTGCGGCTTCTGCGTGGGTGAGACCTTCGCCATGTACCAGCAGGGCCGTTTCTTTAAAGCCTTCCGGCATGCCTGCCAGCAGGCGCAAAAGCTGATGCAAATAAATGCTGGTTTCGCCGCTGTCTGGTGTGCTCGCGTCTGGCCAGCTGTCTTGGGTGATGTCTTGATGTTGGTGGCGCGCTTGGCTTTTGTGCCAGTCCTTGGCGCAGTTGATAACCAAGCGATAGAGCCAGGTGCTGAAGCTCGCTTCAAAGCGGAATTGTTGGATGCTTTGGCCGAGCTTGATGCACGCCAGCTGCGTGATGTCCTCAGCGTCGGCGCGGCGCCCACACCAGCGGTAGGCTATGCGAAATATTTGGTCATAGACGGAGTCGAGCAATGACGCAAAGGCGCGGCTATCGCCCGCTTGGGCCGCCTGAATTAGCGTCATCTCCGGCATGGATTTACATCTTTCATTCATCGGTGTCCAAGTGCTAGGCGAGTATGGCTGGGTTAGTAATACGTTTGCTAAAAACAGGCGCGTACAAACTTAGACGAACGCTATCGGGAAAACCTTGGGGGATTCAGCGCTTTTTTGATTTTATCTTTTAGCGGCCAAGTATTATGGGGCCAGGTATTATGGGGCTAAGTTTCATGGGCTAAGTTTCATGGGGCTAAATTTCATAGGTGTCAATCTTCGGTGATCTTCGGGAATTTACCAATCGCTGCTTTGAGTTTTAGCAGCCGCTGAGCCTGTGCCAAATCGTTATCAGCATTGAGCCTAGTGTTATTGCAATAGGCTAATTGCTCAAAGAGTTTATAAATATAATTTAGGCTCGGGGCATAGGTCGGCTCTTTGGCAGTTACGCGCGCGAGGAAATCTTGCGCTGTTTCACCCTGAGTGCGGTTAAACCCCATGGGCGCAAGGCGTCGCTCTAGTTGTTGAAAGACGAGCGTTTCGGGGCGCAGCCTAGGTTTGGGGTGGCTGAGGCGCAGCGCCCATATCATGAGGGCGAAGAGCAGAAGTGCGCCACCGACGAACCATGCCAGTAAACGCCAAGGTTCTGTTCCGCCAAAAAGTTGAGTGAAGAGTCCCTCTTGTGTGTCTGTGTCATAACTCAGCACCCAGCGCTGCCATGCGTAATCGGCGGCATCCAGGCGGCGTTGTATTTCCCAAAAAAGCGCTGAGCTTGACCAGCGGTTGCTGACGAGGGATTGATCTTCATCACTGAGAGCATCATTTAAACCCTGTTCGATTCGCTCGGGTGCTACAGCGCCGGTGGGGTCTAGGGTTTGCCAGCCCTGGCCGTCAACCCAGACTTCGCTCCAGGCATGGGCGTCAGCTTGATTAACCAGCAGGTAATTTTCGTATTCATTCCAGCGCCCACCTTGATAGCCGACCACAACGCGCGCGGGAATACCCGCCGCGCGCATCATAAAGGTGAAACTGCTGGCAAAGTGTTCGCAAAAGCCGCGTTTAGTGGACATTAAAAAATCATCCACTGCCTGCTCACCCAATAACGGGGGCTGTAGGGTGTAGGTGAAATCTGCGTGAAAAAGCGCAAGTGCGGCAGCGATGATTTGCGCTTGATCCATACCTTGGTCGAGCCAACTCTGCACCAGCGCGCGGGTTTGCGGATTGCTGGCACGTGGCAGATGGGTGTTGAGCCGGCGCTGGGTGTCACTGAGCTGCGGAGCATCGGCCCAGGTGAAGGCTATGGCAGAGCGAACCTGATAGCGCAGCCGCTGCGTGAGCGGATAGCGTGCAATGAGGAGTGAGTCATTACCTAGGCGAATAGGATTGCCGGTGGCTTGAACATTGACTGGGGTGAGCAAACTAAAGAGCCATTGCTGTCCGTGTGGTTCCACAATAATGCTGTAGTCGAGTAGTTTTTGCTCGGTGCGTTCCGGTAGCGCGCGCGGCAGCTCGGATTTCCACAGGGGGCGCAGCGACCAGCGCCGTCCGTCAAATTGATCCAGCACCAAACCGCGCCAATAAAGCTCGGTATTGGGCGGTAAGTCGCCGTTAAACTCAACCCGAAACGCAGGCTCTTTACTCAGCGCTAATTTGCCTAAATCGCCCGGTGCAAGGCTATCGCTAAAACCTGTCTTTGCTGCATTTTGAGTGGGAATCGCCCAGAGTGGCCCAAGGCGCGGCAATACCACAAACAATATCAGCATAATCGGTAGCGCATGTACCACTACCATGGCACTGCGCTTAAGTTGGTGGGTGACTGTTTCACTGCGCAGTAATAGAAGGCTGCGCCAGGTAGCGATGAGTAAACCAATACACCCAAGCCCATAGACTGCGGCAAGCGGTGTTTGATAAAAGAGAAATTGGGCGGCGGTGATAATAAAACCAATAAAAATCACCAACTGCGCCTCACGGGGCGATTTTACTTCCAGTAGCTTTAATACGAAGGCGCACACCAGCAGGCCCACCATGGCCTCGGTGCCTGTTTTGCCGGCATAACTCGCGTAAAGGCCTGCTGCACAACTTAGTGCCAAAGTGCCTTTGATCCAATTATTGGGGCTATTCCAACGAGCGCGAAACATTTGCACGCGCCAGAGTGCGGACATTGCCCACACTAACCATAGCCACAGGGGCAATTGAAACAGTAGCGGCAAAATAACCAACGCTTGGGTAGCGAGGAGCCATGCCAGCTTAGCGCGCGGTAGGTAGCTGTTGGCGAGCGGCAGCTTAGGTGTTGTTGTGTGTGTATGAGCATGACTAGACATTGTCAGGCTCCTTATTGGTGTCGGCGGGCGGCAGTTGATAGCAGGCGAGGGCGCTTAGCACGGCCTGCAAATGGCTATGGCCGCGTGCTGGGGGTAATTTCTGTTCGGGTAAGTGCAAGCCGTAGATGAGCTGCTGTTGTTCGTAGGCCAGCGCCCAATGGCAAAGTCCACTTAAACGCTCCTCTTGTGATTGTGTAAGGCTGTCCCAGTTCAACCATTTTTCTGCAGCGAGCGCCTGTTGATACTCCTTGGTAAACAGGCCTTTCTCTTTGGCATATTGTTTCCAAGCTATGTGCTTAATGGGGTCCCCGGGTTGATATTCGCGCAGGCTGTGAAAGTCATCGCCGCCAGGCACATTGCTTTCGCCCTCCGCTTCGCCCCCGTGGGCAAAGGCCACAGGTTCTGGGCAGGCGAGTGGTTGGGGGTAGATGAGCGCATGGGCGTCAAGGTTAATCCAGCTCCAACAGCGAATAATGCCGAAGGGAAAGCGGCTTTGTACCAGTAGCCGACCAGGCCAGAAATAGCCGCGCCGCTCACTTGTGGCCCAGAGCTCTACCTGCTGAGGCACATTGCACTCAAGATTGATGACGAGGGTATCGCCGCCTGGCCAGCGCAATTCCAAATGTTCGCAGCCGCCCTTGTGGCGGCTGCACAGCTCCAACTTAAAGCTGGCAGGCTCGCCTGCAAAGGCGGGTTGCGCATTGATAAAGCGAATGCTCAGGCTCGCCATGTTGGCGTAGGCATGCACAATACTGGCGACGAACAGACTGATGAGAAAGTAGCTAGTCGCTAAAATAAGATTGTTTTGGTAGTTGGTGCCTAAGAGCCAAATCACCAGCACTACCAGTAAAAAGAGTGCACCGCTGCGATTGGGAAAGGTGTAGAGGTTTTTGTGCGTTAGCGCAATTTGGGCCGCGCGCGGTGCACGTTTATCGGTCCAGCGATAAACGCGCTGCTCCCAGCGCTGGCGCCAAGTATGGGGGCGGTCGCTCATGTGCTAACCCAGCACATTGACGCTATCGCGCAACTGCTGTACCAGTTGATCGCTGCGCAATTCATGATTACTGGCGCGCACTCTATGGCTCACCACCGCTGCTAGCACCGCTTGCACATCCTCCGGCACCACATAATCGCGCGCATGAATTAACGCCCAGGCTTTAGCTGCACGCAGCAAGGCCAAGGCACCGCGCGGGGATAGGCCGTAGCCAAAGCGCGCATCGCTGCGGGTGAAGGCTACAAGGCGCTGTACATAATCGAGCAGTGCGGAGCTGGTCGTCACTTGCTGTACGAGGGTTTGAATTCCACGCAGTTGCTCAGGTGTCAGCATAGGTTCGAGTTGTTTGATGGCCGCCCGCGGGTCTACTCCTTCAAACAGTAAACGTTCAGATGCGGGGCTCGGGTAGCCGAGTGAAATACGCATTAAAAAGCGGTCGAGCTGGGATTCTGGCAGGGGAAAGGTGCCGCTTTGGGAGAGTGGATTTTGCGTGGCAATCACAAAAAAAGGTGAGGGCAGAGGGCGACTTTTACCCTCAATGGTCACCTGTCCCTCCTCCATGGCTTCTAGCAGCGCACTCTGGGTTTTGGGCGAGGAACGGTTGATCTCATCCGCGAGCAATACTTGCGTAAACACTGGCCCTGGGTGAAATTTAAATAGGCCCTTTTCACGCTCAAAAATAGCTACGCCGAGGATGTCGGCGGGTAAGAGGTCACTGGTGAACTGCACGCGTTCAAACTTCAAACCCAGTACCTTGGCGAGACACTGGGCGAGGGTGGTTTTGCCCATACCGGGTAGATCTTCAATCAGCAGGTGTCCCTCTGCAAAGAGGCAGCTCAGCGCCAGTCGCACTTGTTGATCTTTGCCGAGTACAATCTGGTCAATTTGCGTGATAATTTTTTGAATCAGTGACTGCATGAGCATCCTTATACGTCTAATTACGGTTGAGCGTAAGTGCTTTAAATGACATGTTTTCAGTGGGTGGAATCTTAGCAGAATAGCCTAGGTGAGGCTGGGTAAGGTATAAAGAAACGCAAAGGCATAGGACTCTTAGGTATTTTCTATCTACACTAAAAAATCGCTAGTAGTGAATTTTAAACAGGGTCAGGATGTAAAATAGCCTAGCAAGAATAATACTTACGCTAAAACAGGATAGAACTTCACACTAGGATTTACATTAACCAAAGGTAAAAAAGTATAGATTGAGTGCACCTTGAGCACCTAATCTGTAACTATTCATTGGAATGAAATACATGGGTGCTTGGGGTTTCAGTTGCGTAGTATTTATCGTCATGCTTATGGCCACGCCTAAGCTTTATGCCCAAGTGCTGTCTGTTGATTCTTCTTCTATAGCTTCATCTGCGCCCAGTATTGTGCGTGTCCCCAAAATGGTGGTTCATGATATTTATCATGAGGACTTTTATTTTTATCGTATATTGCAGCTCGCGCTAACCAAATCGAGTGCTGAGTTTGGCCCTTATGAGCTTGAACAGTTTCCCTTTATTATTGCGGATAAGCGGCAAGTGTCAGAATTACTGCAGGGTAGTATTGACGTTATATGGCGTACCACCAATAGCGACTACGAAGCTGAATTTATGCCAATCAAAATCTCGCTGTTAAAAAATCTTACTGACTACCGTCTGTTACTGATTCGAAAAGGCGAGCAAGCGAAATTTTCTGCCGTAAAAAACTTGGCTGATTTGGGCCAGCTTAGGGGTGGTATACATACACAGTGGCCGGATTATGCACTCATGAAAGCGAATGGTTTGACGCTGGTGGGCGCGACGGTTTATCCCAAATTATTCAAGATGCTCGCTGCGGGTCGCTTCGATTATTTTTCCCGCGGTATTTATCAAATTCAGCCTGAAGCTACTTTGCATGCAGAGCAACATTTAGTGATAGAGCAGGAGCTGATGCTCTATTACCCGAACAGTATTTATTTCTTTGTACGCAAAGGCCAAGATGCACTAGCACGGCGCATTGAGCAAGGTTTGATGCTCGCGCTGGCCGATGGAAGTTTTGATGAATTGCTCAATAGTATTCCTCATTACCGCTGGGCTACAGATGCATTGCATGACCACACTCGCCGCGTCATTACACTCGCACAACCCGCTCATTAAGGAAGAGTACGTCACGCCAGCTCTTATCAGGAAAGCTGCTGTGGAAAGTACCCGTTGCGTTAGCTGTTGTGAATAATTGGCCTCATTCCTCTCACCTGTTATGCTGCACTCCCTATGATTTCGGGTGTGATTCATGCGTTTTATTTATACCGTCATTTTTTACCTCGCGCTGCCATTTATTCTTTTGCGCTTATGGCGGCGATCGCGCGCAGTACCCGCCTATGCCGAACGTTGGGGCGAGCGCTTTGGTTTCTTTGAGCCGCTCGTTACATCGAAAAAAGTCATCTGGTTACACACTGTTTCGGTAGGGGAGTTTTTAGCCGCCTTGCCGTTAATTCGCCGCTTGCAAGCGAATGCTGAGCTGCAATTGGTGATTACTACCACTACCCCCACAGGTTCTGAGCGGGTGCGTGCAGCGTTGAATGTTGCGGGCAATGCGGGCGTATTTCATGTTTACGCCCCCTATGATTTACCTGAAGTGCTCTATCGTTTTTTACAGCGAATTAAGCCCGCTTTATTCATTAGTATGGAAACTGAGCTGTGGCCCAACACCTTGGCGGCTTGCGCTAAGCGTTCCATTCCCTGCGTATTGATTAATGCGCGCTTATCAGAAAAGTCGGCCCGTGGTTACGCGAAACTGTCTGGGCTGACAAAACCTATGTTGCAGCGTTTAAGCTGTGCCGCCATTCAACATAAAGCCGATGCCGAACGTTTTATCGCCCTAGGTTTACCGGTGGAAAACGCGCAAGTAACGGGTAATATTAAATTCGACTTAACCATAGATGATGGTTTGCGAGAGCGCGCAGCACTATTGAAGCGGGAGCTGAGTGAGCACGGCCGGCGTTTGGTGTGGATTGCAGCGAGCACACACCAAGGCGAAGATGAAATTATTTTGGATGCATTTGCGCGCATGCGAGCGACTGGATCCACACAGGTGCAGGCAAGCTTTTTGGTGTTGGTGCCGCGTCACCCAGAGCGTTTTGATGCTGTGGCGCAACTGTGTGAGGCGCGCGGATTTCGCGTCGCGCGTCGCGCTAGCGGTGAATCGACGACTGGTAAAGATATTTTACTGGGCAACACCATGGGTGAAATGATGCTGCTGTTTGGCGCCAGCGATATTGCCTTTATGGGCGGCAGCTTAGTGCCCAATGGCGGGCATAACTTTATCGAACCTGCCGCTTGGCAGTTGCCCTTGTTGAGCGGCGAGCATCTTTTTAATTTCGCCGAAGTTGCACGATTGCTGAGCGTGGCGGGCGCCTTGCGCCTTGTAACAAATGCCGATGATTTAGCGCAGGCGCTGCAGGGTTTGATCGATGATGAGGCTCTACGCCATTCTGTGGGAGCGGCTGCCGCTCAGGTGGCGCGCGATAATCGCGGTGCTTTAGAAAAAACCTTAAAAATTATTGAGCGCTTTTTAACCGCACCTCATTAAAATCGCCCTGATAACGTTTTAATTAAACCCCCTTCAAAAAAACAAAACCCCACAGATCAGTGTGGGGTTTGTTTGAAATCTGCCGCTTTCGCGGCGCGGGTTACCGCTTATTCATATTTACTGCGATTGACCATGGCGCTATCGAGCAGCCACTTATCAATCTCTTGGACATTGGCTGGGGTGAGCATGCCCGCTACTTCGCGCAGTTTGATGGTATCTATCACATAGTCGTAGAGCGCATCAGAATAGTTGCGACGCGCTTGGTAGAGATTGCGCTGAGCTAACAGTACTTCCACCAAGTTACGTGTTCCCACCTCATAGCCTGATTGAGTTGCTTCCAAAGCTGATTGGTTGGAAATAATGGCTTGCTTGCGCGCTTGCACACGAGCTACATCGGTTTCAACTGACAAATGCAGGCCGCGAGTATTTTGAATCACGCTGCGCTGAGTGCTGTTGTAGAGCTCTTGCGCTTGGGTAAATTGTGCATAAGCTTGGCGCGCGCGACCGGAGGTTGCGCCACCACTGTAGAGTGGGACTTTAAGGGTCAGGCCAATAGAGGTGCCGTCGGTAGATTGATCTATAGGGCCAAATTGTTCGCCATCGCGAGTGTTGTCGCTATAGCCTAACGACGCACCTACTGTGGGCAAGTGTCCAGATTTACTCGCTTTAGCACTTTCATGTGAGGCTTCCGCGCGCAATTTGGCGGCCTTGAGGTTGTAGTTGTTCTTCAGTGAGAACTCGACCCAGTCAGCGCGGTTGGCGGGCGCCGGTGAAATAACAGGAAATTGGGGCGAGAGAGAGGCAATTTGCTCTTCGGGCTTGCCGGTTAATACTTCCAACGCTTCGTAGTTAATACCCAGGTTGCCGCGGGCTTCAAGCGTACTCGCGGTGGCGCTATCAAACGCGGCTTGGGCTTCATGCACTTCTGTTATTGCAGTCAAGCCGACCTCAAAGCGCTGTTTGGTTTGCTCTAGTTGATGAGAGAGAGCGTTTTGCTCGGCAATAGTCGCCTCAAGGCTTTCTACTGCGCGCAATACATTAAAGTAAGCGGTGGCGACTCGGACTATAAGGCTTTGTTGGTCAGCACCAAATTGTGCTTCGGCTTGTTCACTTAATTTGATGCCCTGTTGGTAGTTGTACCAAGCAGACATATCAAACAGTGGCTGCGTCAGCGACAAACTTAAGCTTTTTGTGGTCATGTCAGTGATGCTGTCGGCACCAATGTTGTTGTTGGTCTCGGTATCATCTTTGGTATAGCTGGCGGTGGCATTAATCTGCGGCAAAAGACCCGCGCGCCCTATGGTTTTGTTTTGCAAACCCGCTTCATGATTTGCTTGGTCAGCTTTTAATTGCGAGTCATTCTGCAGCGCCAGTTCGTAGATATCTAACAGGCTGTTCGCGCTGGCAGTAAAGGGCGTTAGAGAGAATAAGCTAACGAGCAGGTAAAGCTTGGTCTTTTTCATAAGAGTTTCCAAAGGTCCAAAAGTTAAAAATTGCTATTCAAGTGTGTATGTCTGACTGCTTTAGTGAGCCTTCAGCGGCTGCGATGAGCGGCTGGAATGAAAAAAGCGGTATGCAGAGCGGATTTAAGTTGGGTCGAGTGTAGCCGCTTGCCGTCTTGGGGTCGAGTAATCCTGTGCAATATCACTGGTTAAAAAGGGTAAACCGCCACCCCGAAAGGGAGAAGTTACAAATGTAAGTGATAGCCGCTTGTTGCTGTCATTAATTCGCTGTTTGTTCACACGCTAACTCCTTCTATTAATTACCTAAATTAGTTTAGGGGTTGGATGATTTTTAAGCGCAATCGCGCACAACTGGCCTATGCTCAGTTGATCTGCGTGCACATTACTGAATACTTTAGACGCACAGAATTTGTATATGGATTCATGTTTTTTCATATTTTGCGAGAAAGCTGGAATCGTTTTTGCTCATGCCTTGCTTCAGGTGATGAGTGGAAGATGCTCATTTTGACTTTTGTTGCGAGAATTGGGCGTGATTTTAACTCTAAAATGCCTCAATTATGGCAGTAGGGTGACTTTATCCATGGTTTTTCCATTGTTTGATTGCTTCATTTAAGTGCGGCTTTTATCATGCGCGCCCGCTTGCAGCTTGACCGGTTTAAGTACGTTTTAATACGTATAGATGTTGTCACCCTGACTAGCTCAGGGGCGGAGCTTAAGCTGCCTTCTTAATTTAACTGTTATATTTCCTTATTAAGGGTTTTTTATGCCTGTTCTTTTAGAAGTTGTATTGGTGACATTTGCACTTCTCGCACTTCTCGGTGTGGTCTTTGAAGAAGTTATTCATATCAACAAAGCTAAAACCACATTGTTTTTCGGCAGCCTTTCTTGGCTGGTGATGTTTATGTTTTCTGGCGGCCACATGGAACAGGATGTGATGCTGGAAAAACTCAATGAAAACTTGCTGGAAATTGCAACGCTTTGGTTGTTTTTGATGGCAACTATGACTTTCGTCGCCTATTTGAATGCTAAGGGCATTGTACAAACAGTGGTGCAGCGTTTGTGCCCCGCGCAAATGACCAAGCGTATGTTGATGGTATTAGTTGCACTCTTCGCGATGTTGTTGTCGATGGTGTGTGACAACGTAACCGCCACCTTGGTGACCCTTGGCTTGGTGCAGGCTTTTAACGTTGATAACCGCACGCGTATTAAACTCGCGGTATTGGTAGTCTTTGCGGTTAACTCTGGTGGTGTGGCGTTGATTACTGGCGATGTAACAACCCTGATGATTTTCCTCGGCGGCCATGTGACTATGCCGCAATTGTTCACCTTGATTTTACCCGCCGTATGCGGCGTGTTGGTGCTGGCTGCACTTATGTTCCCCGGCGTGAGTGGCGTAGTGACAACGGAAAAAGACCCGCGCAAATTTACCGGTATGGACTGGGCGATTGTGGGCACTTTTTTCACCACCATTATCTGCACCATGCTATTTAACTTCTTCTTCCATGTGCCGCCCGTACTGACCTTTTTGGTGGGTTTGTCTGTGATGTTTTTTATTGGTCACTTCATGCAATTGGATAAAGAAGAAACCAAAATTTTGGAGTATGTACGTCAAATCGAGTATGAAACCCTGCTGTTTTTCCTTGGGATTTTACTCTTGGTGGGCATGCTCAAAGAAATCGGCACCCTTGATTTACTGACTGACTTCTATGTACAGGTAGAGCCGGCTTATGCCAATTATATGATGGGGTTGTTCTCCGCCTTGATCGATAACGTACCGCTAACTGCAGCCTTGCTGAAGTCTGAGCCGGTATTGCCTATCTCTGAATGGTTGGCGTTAACCTATGGTGTCGGTGTTGGCGGCTCGTTGCTGGCGATTGGTTCTGCTGCCGGCATTATTGCCATGAGCAAGGTAAAAGGCCTTACTTTCGGCTCATTCTTGCGTTACACCCCTTTGGTGCTGATTGCCTATACCGCAGGCTATATGGTGACTTTGGTATTAGCGAGTGCTGTGTTTGGTTAAGGGCTTGCCTGTTCTAGTGCTGAAGTGAAAAAGCCGGGCTTGTCCCGGTTTTTTTACGTCTAATTGGTGCAAAGTCCTTGGTGTGCGCGGATTTTACACCGAATTTATGTCGGCAATTTATGGCTCTGTCAGTATGCGCCAACTTTATTGTAGAGGTGTCTATGTCACATTTAGAAATTGCCAAGCTTGATCTGCTGTATGTCGGGATCATTATTTTTACCGGGCTTTTGGGTGGCGTGTTCGCCAAAAAAATTAAAGTGCCGGACATCGTTATATTTCTGTTGATTGGGATTGGCTTAGGGCCGGCAGTGAGCGGCTTTTTGAGCGTTCCGGCAGACTCTACGATGAATCAACTTATCCTCACGATTGGCGCCTGCTATCTTCTGTTTGAGGGTGGTGCGACCCTGCGTTTTGCTGTTTTAAAAGAAATCTGGATCAGCCTGATTTTAATGGCCACCCTTGGGGTGTTGATTACTGGCGCAATCACATCGTTTGTAGGCGTTTATTTAGGGATTCCTCTGGGGATCGCCCTTGTGCTGGGCGCGCTAACAGCTTCCACAGATCCAGCAACTCTCGTACCTATATTTAAGCAGGTGCCGATTAAAGATCGCGTAGCGCAAACAGTGATGAGCGAGTCAGCGCTCAACGATGCCATGGGCGCTATAGCGACTTTTGCGGTAGTTGCCTATGTAATGGGCAGTAGTACTGGCACCGCAGAAGCTTTTAGCCTGACTCACTCCCTTAAAGAATTGGCATGGGAGGCCGGAATGGGGTTGCTGTTGGGCGCTATAGTCGGCTACTGCGCAACCTTGCTTATGGCACACAATGCTCTGGGGATTTTTCGAGGCGTCACGCCCTTCGTCATAGTGCTGGCGGTGATCACGGTATTTTTATTGGCAGATGCATTCGAGTCCTCAGGGTTTATGGCGGTATTTACTTGCGGCGCCATCATTGGCAATAAGGACTCATTTGGTTTGCCACTGGACGAACATGAGCATGAATATTTAGAGGACTACGTGGGTAACACGGCGCTCTTAATGCGCATGTTCATTTTTATTCTGCTCGGCTCTCAGGTTGATTTCCATTTACTTAAAGAATACCTCGGTGTAGGTTTGGCATTGCTTGTAGTGTTTATCTTTATTGCGCGCCCACTTACCGTATTGATTTGCGCAGCTCCCGATCGCCGTGCGGCATGGAGTTGGCAGGAGTTAGTGTTTATGAGCTGGACGCGTGAAACTGGTGTAATTCCTGCGGCTTTGGTCGGTATATTGGCGGGTATGAAAGTACCGGGCATGGATGTGGTAGGCGCAATTACTTTCATCTTTATCTTGGGTACGATACTTATTCAAGCACCTACTACTGCGTTGCTTGCGGGTAAGCTGGGGTTGTTGGCGAGTCAGCAAAAGAAACAGTAAAAGATCAAACAATGGGCATTTGCTTGCGAACATATCCTTTCTAATATGGCACCACGCGCGCGTCTCAGCGGGCGGTGGTGTCGCTTTATATCGCCAAAGGTTCCTTTACACCCCTTGGCAACTTCTCTAGACTGCAGGCTTTCTTGTCGGGGTGCTCGCTAATAATTCAGCTGAGCTGAGATATACCCGCCGACCTGATCCGGTTAGTACCGGCGTAGGGAACGAGAGCTTGTCACCTGGCAATTAACTTGCCCCCCTCTCTTTTCCGCGCTTTGTTTTTTTCGCGGGAACTCTATGCAGACCACAGCTAGATCAACAACACCCATTGCCCTGACGATTGCCGGTAGCGATAGCGGCGGCGGCGCAGGTATTCAAGCGGATTTAAAAACCTTTGCTGCTCTTGGCGTTTATGGTTGTAGCGCCATAAGCTCGCTGACGGCGCAAAATACCCAAGGTGTGCAGGCAGTATTGCCAATTGCTCCTTCATTTGTGCAGGCGCAAATTCACTCAGTTATGAGCGATATAGGGGTCAGTGCCATCAAAACTGGCATGCTTGCCACGGCAGATATTATTGCTGCTGTAACGGAATCACTAAAAGATTTCGCGCAGATTCCTTTGGTGGTCGATCCGGTAATGGTAGCGACGAGCGGCGATCGATTACTTGCACAAGATGCGATACAAATCCTGATCGCGCAGTTGATTCCGCGTGCGACTGTGATTACGCCAAACCTGCATGAAGCGGCCGTCCTGCTCCAAACTCACGTCGCGCAAGATGTAGCGCAAATGCAGCGTCAAGGTGAACAGTTATTGGCCTTAGGGGCTAGGGCGGTGCTTATGAAGGGCGGCCATAGTGAAGCTCAGGAGGCAACGGATCTGTTAGTTACACCCGAGGGTTGCTTTGCGTTTAGTGCCCCATGGTTAGCGACGCGCAATACCCACGGCACCGGTTGTACCTTGGCATCTGCAATAGCGGCGGGGCTGGCACAAGGTATGACGCTGCAGGCTGCGGTACAGGCCGCAAAAAATTATTTGCAGGGCGCTTTGGCGGCGTCAGCACAATTGCATATAGGTACGGGCGCAGGGCCTGTGCATCATTTTCATTCTTTTTATTAATCGTTTTTATTGTCAGTAAACTTTAGGGGAAAACCCATGAACACCAGCGTAGAAAAAATTCTGAGCGAAAGCGCTCAAGTGGATCAGGCTTCGGTACAGCCATTTACCGGCTCACGCAAAATTTATGTGCAGGGTTCGCGCCCTGATATTCAAGTGCCTATGCGCGAAATCACGCTGGCGGACACAGGAACTGAATTTGGCGGTGAAAAGAATCCACCGGTACGTGTTTACGATACCTCTGGCCCTTACACAGATCCCAATGTGAAAATTGATTTACGCACAGGTTTAAACGCGTTGCGTACCGCGTGGATTGAAGAGCGCAATGACTCCGAAGTGATTGAAGACAGCGACTCGGTATTTACTACCGAGCGTATGAATGATCCAAAATTAGCGCACTTGCGTTTCAATTTGACGCGCAAGGCACGCCGCGCCAAACCAGGCATGAATGTGTCGCAAATGCACTACGCCAAAAAAGGCATTATCACGCCAGAAATGGAATACATCGCGATACGCGAAAATATGGCGATGGCGCAGGCCCGCGAGTTGGGTATTGCGGATCAGCAACACAAAGGCGAGAGTTTTGGCGCAAGTATTCCTGCGGAAATTACCCCTGAATTTGTGCGCGATGAAGTGGCCCGTGGCCGCGCGATAATTCCGCTTAATATTAATCACCCGGAAGTTGAGCCGATGATTATTGGCCGCAATTTCCTCGTGAAAATTAACGGCAATATCGGCAACTCTGCTTTAGGTTCTTCTATCGAAGAAGAAGTAGAGAAGTTGACCTGGGGTGCACGCTGGGGTGCGGATACCGTGATGGATTTGTCTACCGGCAAAAATATTCATGAAACCCGCGAGTGGATTATTCGCAACTCCCATGTGCCCATTGGTACAGTCCCCATTTATCAAGCGTTGGAAAAAGTAGACGGCGTTGCGGAAAATCTTACGTGGGAAATTTTTCGCGATACGCTAATTGAACAAGCAGAGCAAGGCGTAGATTATTTCACCATCCATGCCGGCGTATTGTTGCGCTATGTACCGCTCACAGCCAAACGCGTTACCGGCATTGTTTCGCGCGGTGGTTCGATTATGGCCAAGTGGTGTCTTGCGCATCACAAAGAAAACTTTCTCTATACGAACTTCGACGAAATTTGCGCCATTATGAAAGCCTACGATGTGAGCTTTTCTTTGGGCGATGGCCTGCGTCCTGGCTCAATCGCTGATGCCAACGACGAAGCACAATTTGGTGAATTGGAAACCTTAGGTGAGTTGACCAAAATTGCATGGAAACACGATGTGCAATGCATGATTGAAGGCCCAGGTCATGTGCCTATGCACATGATTAAAGAAAACATGGAAAAGCAGTTAGAAGTTTGCGACGAAGCACCTTTCTACACCCTTGGTCCATTGACCACAGATATAGCCCCAGGTTACGACCATATTACCTCGGGGATTGGTGCCGCCATGATTGGCTGGTTCGGTTGCGCTATGCTCTGCTACGTAACCCCTAAAGAGCATTTGGGCTTGCCGAATAAAGATGATGTTAAATACGGCATCATCACTTACAAAATTGCAGCTCATGCTGCTGACTTGGCCAAAGGTCATCCTGGTGCGCAATTACGCGATAATGCTTTGTCTAAAGCGCGTTTTGAATTCCGCTGGGAGGATCAATTTAACTTGGGTTTAGATCCAGACACCGCGCGCTCGTACCACGATGAAACTCTGCCGAAAGAGTCAGCTAAAGTAGCGCATTTTTGCTCTATGTGTGGGCCTAAGTTTTGCTCGATGAAAATCTCCCAGGAAGTACGTGAGTACGCGGCAAAAAATGGCACTGATATCACCGCTATTGGCGATGACGACGTTATCCGTATGATCGATGTAGAAGCTGAAATGAAACAGAAGTCGCAAGAGTTTTTGGCGAAAGGGTCGGAGCTGTATCATAAGGTATAAGCTGCATCATAAACTGTATTACAGGATATAAATTGACTGGAGGGCTGGCAATAAGTCAGCCCTCTTGCATTTTGAAGGTGTAAAAGTGATTAAAAAACCAGATTACACGGCAGTGGATGTTGAAATCGTTCGCCGCGAAGAAATGTACAAGCGCTTTTTTCGCGTGGAAAAAATATTTTTGCGGCATAAATTATTTGATGGTTCCTGGGGGCAGGAAATTGGCCGCGAATTATTTGTGCGCGGTGAAGCTGTCGCGGTTGTTATTTACGATCCCGTGTTAGACCTCATTGCATTGGTCGAACAATTTCGCATAGGGGCACTTAACGAACCCAATGGCCCTTGGTGCTATGAAGTGGTAGCCGGAATGCTGGAGGAAGGTGAATCGCCTAGCGATGTTGCTTATCGAGAGCTTATCGAGGAGGCGGACCTGCGGCCTTATCACATGGAATATATTTGTAACTATCTATCCAGTCCTGGTGGTTGCGATGAAAAACTGCATTTGTACTGTGGTTTGTGCGATTTATCGCATGCCGGTGGTGTATTCGGCTTGCAAGAAGAGGGCGAAGATATTCGCGTTCATCTTATGCCCGCCAAAGACGTTTTAGAGAATTTATATGGGGGTGCCTTTAATAATGCCGCGGCGCTAATTTGTCTGCAGTGGCTGCAACTTAATCGTGCTCGCCTTCAGCAGCAAGCGGCATCACCCACTTAGAATAATTAGCACGGGGGATTGACTTAGAGCTGTCTCTGGCTAACACTTCATTTGCGCAGTAATTATTTATTGCGCTATTCAGTCTTTTTAATATTCCTCATGCTTTTTAACATGGGTTAAGTCAACGCTTATGTTCACTTTGCGCCTTACGCCACTGCCTGTTCAAACTCAAACCTTTCGCGAGCGATATAAGGTAAATTTGCCCTTGCAAATGGCAGAGTGTGAAGCGAATTATCTGCGTCTCAATAAATTGCTGTTACATTTGCAAGGGGATGAGTGCCGATTTATGACCAGTCGCGGCTCTCAACAATGGTTGCATCTTCTGCGTATAACTGAGCGCTCGCCTTACACCACTACCTTACAGCTCAGCCAGGTATCTTTGCAGGAACAACCTAATTGGTTGGCGATGCCTAAACTCACCTTGCGCTTATACAAAGATGCAAAATTAGTAGAGGTGTTGGCATGGGAGGGACATAAGCGTTTACGGGCTCGTTACGACTATCCAAATCAAGCAATGTATCAGCGTGATGAAAAGCACCAGCTCAATCAGTTTTTGGGTGAGTGGCTAAGGCTTTGTCTTGAAGAGGGGCATAGCCCTAACAACCTAACATCTATGTAATGGTGGACAGGTTTGTATTAAATTACTGTGCGCTTTTTATTTTCTTACGGTGTCTGATTCTACTAACAAGAAAATCCTATCCTGCTTTTTTGTGAAAGTCTTCAATGGTGGTCATGATCAGTCATTGCTGTAAAAAACATCGACAAGATTCAAACTGCTAGAGACTAAAGTGTGAGTAGCGCACATTTTTACGGTTTTTTACTTTGGATGTGCAATGAAACCCTAGTTTCTGGTGTCAATCAGCTAGCGAAAAGTGGCATTAGCGTATATCGTTGGTATTAGCTTTGACGCTTAAGCGTTCATAATTCGGTGAGGCAATATTGCTTCACTTTTAACCAGAATGCCAACCTGATTATCTAAGGGACAATAACAGCCTGTGCGTCTGATACAAATTACTGATTGCCATCTTGGACCAGAGCAAAGCGAAGCGCTGCTAGGTTTAAACACTGACCAAAGTTTAGAAGATGTGCTGCAGTTAATTGCACGCAAGGAATCTCACTTTGATGCCTTGCTGTGTACTGGGGATATAGCCAGTGCTGGGCATGCCGCATGCTATGAGCGCTTTGTACAAAGTCTGCGTCGCTACTTTCAGCAACCGCTCGCCTGGCTGCCAGGTAATCATGACTCCGCTGAAATAATGCTCACGCTACATCAACAGTTAGGTGCTGAGCAGCGTTTATTAAGTGTGGGCAATTGGTTGATTGTGATGTTGGATTCCAGTGTGCCGGGTCATGTACACGGACAGCTGGCAGCGAGCGAATTGGATTATCTTGCGCACATCTTGCGCACCCATCCCGAAAATCATTTCATGGTATGCCTACATCATCAGCCCGTGGTGGTGGGCAGTGCGTGGATTGATCAATACACTGTACGCAATGCTGATGCACTCTTTCAAATCACTGACAGTCATCCTCAAGTTAAAGTCATTAGTTGGGGCCACGTGCATCAAGCGTTCGGCGCTGAGCGCAAGGGCGTAGCACTTTTGGCTGCTCCTTCTACTTGTGTGCAATTTAAACCTCATTGTGACGACTTTACGGTAGATACGCTTATGCCAGGTTATCGCTGGTTTGAGCTGAATGATGATGGCAGTTTTGCAACGGGCATTGAACGTGTTACCGGTAAACACTATGTGATTGATTATAAGTCAGCAGGGTATTAGTTCTTGGCTGCACTGATTTATATTCACGGTTTTCTCAGCTCTCCTCATTCCTACAAGGCCCAGCAAATACACGTTTGGCTAAGGCAGTATCGCCCTGATATTGCTTATTATTGTCCGCAATTACCGCCTTACCCTGCAGAAACACAACGCATATTAGAGGATCTAGTGGAGTCCTTGAGGTCCGATCCTGTGTACCTCATGGGAAGCTCACTGGGCGGCTACTGGGCGACTTGGTTGGCAGAGAAGTATAATTTGCGCGCAGTGCTCATTAATCCTTCGGTCGCACCCTATGAGTTTATGCCCCAGTATTTGGAGGTTGACCTCAAGAGCTATCACACGGATCATGTCTTCCGTTTGCAGTCACATCATATAGATGAGCTAATCGCCGTAAATGCGCCCATACTGCATCCAGAGAATTACTGGCTGTTGGCGCAAACAGGCGATGAGGTGCTCGATTATCGTCGCGCTAAAGAGCGCTATAAAAATTCTAAACAAACTATTGAGACTGGAGGCGATCACGCCTTTCAGGGGTTTGAACTGCACATAAAACAATTGATTAGCTGGCTAGAACACAAGAGTTAATCAGACCTTCTTTTCATCTTAACGAGTTGCGCATTGTTAATTATGGCTAATTATTCTGCAGAAGATATTGAAGTACTTACAGGTTTGGATCCGGTTAAAAAACGCCCGGGTATGTATACCGAAACAACTCGCCCCAATCATCTAGCGCAGGAAATCATCGATAACTCGGTGGATGAGGCGCTGGCGGGGCACGCTAAATCAATCGAAGTGATATTACACAAAGATCAGTCGGTTACTGTGACAGATGATGGGCGCGGTATGCCGGTGGATATTCATCCTGAACAGGGCAAGCCGGGCGTAGAAGTCATTCTTTGTACGCTTCATGCTGGCGGCAAGTTTTCCAATAAAAATTATCAATTCTCCGGTGGCCTACACGGTGTGGGCGTGTCAGTTGTAAATGCGCTCTCGCAAATGTTGGAAGTGACTATCAAGCGCGATGGCAATGTTTATCGCATGGGCTTCGCCAATGGCGATAAAGCGAGCGATCTGGAAGTTATAGATAGTTGCCCCAAGCGTCAAACGGGTACCAGTGTGCGCTTTTTGCCTAACCCTAGTTATTTTGATTCACCCAAATTTTCTGTCACACGCATGCGTCATGTGTTGCGTGCCAAGGCTGTACTTTGCCCAGGTTTGAGCGTCACCTTTTTGGATGAGCAAACGGGCGATAAAGATGAATGGTATTACGAAGATGGCTTAAAAGATTATCTTGCCGGCGCTACCCACGAGTGGGAAACATTGCCCGAACAACCATTTGTTGGCGATTTTAGCGGCACTACTGAAACGGTAACTTGGGCTGTGCAATGGCTACCTGAAGGCGGTGAGCTGATACAGGAAAGCTACGTTAACTTAATTCCCACGGCGCAGGGTGGTACCCACGTTAATGGTTTGCGTACTGGGCTTTTGGATGCCATACGTGACTATTGTGAGTTTCGCAGTTTGATCCCGCGAGGAATCAAGCTGGCACCTGAAGATCTGTGGAATAACTGCTGCTTTGTTCTATCTTATAAGCATCACGATCCGCAGTTTTCTGGTCAAACCAAAGAGCGTTTAACCTCCCGCGAAGCGGCGGCCTTTGTCTCGGGCATTGCTAAGGATGCGTTTGCGCTCTGGCTCAATCAGCATACGGAAGAGGGCGATAAGCTCGCCGAAGTCTGCATTAATAATGCGCAAAAGCGAGTGCGTTCCAGCAAAAAAGTTGCGCGTAAAAAAATCACTCAAGGCCCAGCTTTGCCCGGTAAATTGGCCGACTGCTCCAGTGGCGAACCAGCCTTGAGTGAATTATTTTTGGTGGAAGGGGACTCGGCAGGCGGCTCCGCCAAACAGGCGCGCGACCGCGAATACCAAGCGATAATGCCCCTGCGCGGAAAAATTCTAAATACCTGGGAGGTAGACTCCTCAGAAATATTAGCCAGCCAAGAGGTGCACGATATCTCTGTTGCTATAGGTATGGACCCAGGCAGTGAAGACTTAAGTGAGCTGCGCTATCATAAAATTTGTATTCTCGCCGATGCTGACTCTGACGGTTTGCATATTGCGACCTTGCTCTGTGCGCTATTTGTAAAACATTTTCCGATACTGGTGCGCCACGGTTATATCTATGTCGCTATGCCGCCGCTCTATCGTATCGATTTGGGTAAAGAAGTTTACTACGCGCTCGATGAGGGCGAGAAAAACGGCATACTCAATCGCATCGCCGCAGAAAATAAAAAAGGTAAACCCAATGTACAGCGCTTTAAAGGCTTGGGTGAAATGAACCCGCTGCAATTGCGCGAAACCACCATGGCGCGCGATACGCGTCGTTTGGTGCAGCTCACCATCGACGACACCAATGTTGATGACGATACTATGCAAGTTATGGATATGATGTTGAATAAAAAACGCGCAGCTGATCGTAAACAATGGCTAGAATTGAAAGGTAATTTGGCAGAAATAGCGGTTTAGCGAATGTTTTTTGTTTTGACGGAGACTGAAGCGCCGATCGCAATCCGTAAATTTCATGAATTAGCTGGCGCCGAGGCTCGCACCTTGGCAAAAACTGGCTAGACTGAATACTGTTAATTTTCAATTAGCTACCCTTCAAATCGCTCAGGGAATTCCCATGAAAAATAATATCAATTTGTTCCTGAAGTCAGCACTTATGACTGCCGTTGTCTCTGCCACTCTTAGCTTATATGGCTGTGGTGGCAGCAGCGGCGACACTCAGACACCGCCTACGCCCACAGGACCTGACGCCTTTGTTGAGGGAACCGCGCCGCGCTTTGACCCCATCATTTCAGATTTACCTTTTAATACCGATTTTATTTTTGCTAAAGCGGCCGCTACTGATGGCACCGCTGATGTA
This sequence comes from Cellvibrio sp. 25HG11W-0, assembly GCF_057815475.1. Taxonomy (NCBI): domain Bacteria; kingdom Pseudomonadati; phylum Pseudomonadota; class Gammaproteobacteria; order Cellvibrionales; family Cellvibrionaceae; genus Cellvibrio; species Cellvibrio sp. 25HG11W-0. The sequence continues at coordinate 3,474,874 of NZ_CM174230.1, read as the reverse complement.
GGCGCAGCGACAGATGCGGTGCGCTCCGCGCTCAATGTTATGGATGGTTTTTCGACCACAGCTTATTTTGATGTGATGATCAGTGGCAGTGTGGACCCTGCGACTGCCATTCCGCTCAAAAGTGTATTTTTAGTTGAAGTGAATACAGGTGGGAAAGATGCGCTCAATCCCGCCAATATTATTGGCTTGGTCGGCCCTGCGAACTTTGATGTAAAAGTAGTTTCGCTGGATGGTGGCACGAACAATGCCGTGCGTCTGCGCCCCTTGGTACCCTTAAAAGCTAAAACCAAATACCTCGTGTTTCTTACGGATGACTTGAAGGATACATCGGGTAAGGCGTTAACGCGTTCTTGGACTTATAACGCTCTACGTGATCCTAGTTATGCTGCTTTTGATACTTTGCTTCCCGTGCGCAACGCCCTGATAGGTTGGGAAGCTTTGGCGAGCGGGTTTATTGCGGCTGCCACTGCTGGTCAAGTTTCAGCTCCAGTCGCTAAAGAGAAGCTACTGCTTACTTATACTTTCACCACGACAGATCCACTGACACCCTTGGTGGCAATGGCTTCACCACGTGCCGCTGTTGCTGGCTTGCAAATCGCTGCAGGTGCAGCGCCAGCAGTTGCTGTTGGTGCCGCCTTGCAGTTGGATGCTGCAGGTGCGTTGCCATCGCCAAAGGCGCGCAGCCTGAAAGTGTCGCCTATGACGGGCATAGACTTCACTGAGCTAACGCAAGGTTTGCTAGCGGGTAATGTAGGTAAGCTATACACCGGAGCTATCAGCTTGCCCTACTATCAAACCACGCCCGCGGGGCTGGAGTTTGGTAAGTTTCTCACCAAAAACTGGAAACCAGATGTAGCGCTAGCGAGCCTTTTGGAGGTTACTCTCCCTAAGGATGTTGACGGCAGTTATAACCTGACCTACAGATTCCCCTTTGCCGCAAAAACAGCCGATGAAATTGTGCCTCTACAGGTTACTTTGCCGTTGCCATCTTGGGTGCCGGGTTATGCGGGTTCTGCAAACTGCAGTCAAATTTATGCTGCGACGGGTTACCCCTTGGTTATTTACGTACATGGTATAACCAGTGAGCGCTCTTCAGGTGTGGCACTTATGCATACACTTGCGAGTCAGTGTATAGCAACAGTCGCCATTGATTTACCGCTCCATGGCGTAGCGGCTAACAATCTATTTGCACCCGTATTAAATGTAGAGAAAAGTCAGCTGATTCACTATGCAGCCATTTACGGTGATATGGCGCCTCATGAACGTCACTTCAATGTGGCGGGTGCTGCGGGTGCTCCCGCACCGATGAATTTCGCTAATCCGGGTGCGAATGATGGCTCGGGAACCCAGTTTACTAATTTGGGTTACATGGCCAATATGCGCGATAACAATCGCGAGGCAGTTGTAGATTTCTTAAATCTCAGCGCTAGCCTTGGCAACCTTAAAGCTGAATTAGCCCAGAACTTTGCTGTCAGCGTGGATACCAATAATGTCTATGTCGTCGGAGTATCTTTGGGCGGTATATTAGGCGGTGTTTTCACTACGGCGAATCAGGTCGCTATTGCCAATGAGATGAAGTTGGGGATGACGCCGGTTTTGACGCCTTTGCGTGGTTTGGTGCTCGCGTCTAGCGGTGCTCAAGTCAGCCAAATCATGATTAACTCACCTACCTTTGGCCCTAGTATTGATGCAGGGTTGGCGGCGAGTGGTGTGATGGCGGGTACGGCTAATTACGAGCGCTTCGTTTATGCCGCTCAATCCATGTTAGATTCAGGTGATGTGGTCAGTTTTGCGCAGACCTTAGGGCAGCTAGGTGTTCCCGTATTGGCGCAGCAAATTAAAGATGACCAAGTTATTGTCAACTCAACCCCACGTGCGCCCCTCGCTGGTACAGAGGCGCTCGCTCGCCTAATGGGCGCCAAACCTTTAGGCGCAGGTGGTGAGCTAATGGGGGTAGGTTTAGTGCGTATGAATGCTGGGGGTCACACCTCGTTACTGCGCCCTGAAGGTGGTGCACCGCAGGTCACAGCAGAACTGCAAACTCAGGTAGCGACTTTTATTCTCTATAAAGGCAAGCCTGTAATTGGTGCTGCCGCGCCGGAAAACGTGATGGCACCCTAATTACCACGTTTATTTAGTGATCCATTTAAAATCCCAGCCTAGCTGGGATTTTTCATTTAGTGCGCTTTGTTTTTATATTGATCTTTTTTATTAGCGTCGATGTGAGGGAAATTTCACCACAAAAAAATACCCTGTTATTAAACCTTGTACTACAGCGTTTTTTTAGCAATCATGCCCTAAACAAGTACCCTAATATCAACGGTTAACGATTGAGCGCCTCTAATGACTCCACGCAATTACCTTTATCTACTTAAAAAATATGATGAATACCAACCGCAAATCGAGCGGCTTCTGGAATCTATTATCACCGCTCAGGCACCCACTAAGCTGGAAGATTCGAGCGAGCAACTAGCCTCTGCGATTAATCGTTTGCATCAGTCTTACCCCTTTGTGGAGTTACTTTACTGTGTTGATGAGCAGGGCACCCAAACGACTGAATCGGCGGCTGCCCCTAAGGTGGCAGACTCTAAGCGACGCGAGCCAGGTTTAGGTTCGGATCGCAGTAATCGCGTTTATTACACAGCTGCACGCGATAACTTTAAAACCGTTACCGTCACTCAGCCCTATCTTTCCAGCGCCACTCATCAGCTTGCGATTTCAGGTGTGCACCGTTTTAATTCCAGTGCAGGTGGTTTGCGTTATTTAGTACTTAACGTCAACCTCGAAAAACTTATCGCATTTTTAAATGGCGATAGTTTACGCAGCTTAGTGCACCCTTTCTTTCAGGTTGTTTATGGCATTATCGGGGTAATGTTGGTTATTGTTTCCGCGCTCTTGTTGTTTGCGGCGGGACAGTCGCTTTTTGATATGTTTTTGGAACACACGAAAACCGCCACCCAAGCGTTCCAATCGGTCATCTTAGTTACCTTAGGCCTCGCTATTTTTGATTTGGGTAAAACGATTTTGGAAGAGGAGGTGCTACTGCATAAAGATATCCATCACACAGGCTCAACACGCCGCACCATCAGTCGTTTCATGTCTGCGATTGTTATTGCTGTTTCCATTGAGTCGCTGCTGCTCATGTTTAAATCGCTACTCGGTGATGCAACCCATTTAAATTCGGCAGTCTTTATGTTGTTTGCGGCAGTAGCGCTTTTAGTTGGTTTGGGTGCTTATTTGAAATTGACAAGTGAAAAGAAGTAAGCCCAAGGCCCTCTTTACAGTCGATATTTTTGGCTGCAAGTTTTGTTGATCCATTGTTTTGCGAACAAATATTATTTGAGTCACAAGGAATTACATGAGTATCAAAACTAAAAGTGCATTTGTTTGCAATGACTGTGGCGCCGATTATAAAAAATGGCAGGGGCAGTGCACTGAGTGCGGCGTATGGAATAGTTTAGCGGAGGTGCGCCTTGGGCCTACACCGGCAAATCGCTCCGCCAAGTTTGATGGCTATGCGGGTGGTGCAGGTGCGACGCAGGTGCAAACACTGGCTGAAATTTCACTCAATGATTTGCCGCGCTTTAGCAGTGGTATGGGCGAGTTAGATCGTGTGCTGGGTGGTGGTTTTGTACCTGGGTCGGTGGTGTTAATTGGCGGTAACCCCGGTGCCGGAAAGTCGACCATACTGCTGCAAATTTTATGCAATTTAGCCTGTAATATCCCTGCACTTTATATTACTGGCGAGGAGTCGCTACAACAGGTTGCAATGCGTGCGCAGCGCTTGGGTTTGCCTACTGACAAATTACAGATGCTCAGCGAAACCAGTGTGGAGAGCATTTGTGCAACTGCGCAAAAAGTATCGCCCAAAATTATGGTGATAGATTCTATTCAGGTTATGCACATGGAGGATATATCCTCGGCTCCTGGCTCTGTTTCGCAAGTGCGTGAAAGCGCTGCTTACCTCACGCGCTTCGCCAAGCAAACCGGCACAGTATTAATTTTGGTGGGACATGTCACCAAAGATGGGTCATTGGCTGGCCCAAAAGTATTGGAGCACATGATCGATTGTTCGATTTTACTAGAAGGCGACAACGATTCACGCTTTCGCACCCTGCGCGGTAATAAAAATCGTTTTGGTGCGGTAAATGAATTGGGCGTTTTCGCTATGACGGAACAAGGCATGCGCGAAGTGAACAATCCCTCTGCAATTTTTTTGCAGCGCGCGGAAGAGCCAGCTTCCGGCTCAGTTGTCATGGTAATGTGGGAGGGGACGCGTCCACTCCTGATTGAAATTCAAGCCTTGGTTGACGATAGCCATTTAGGCAACCCGCGCCGTGTGGCTGTAGGTATGGATCAAAATAGGTTGTCGATGCTGCTCGCCGTATTGCATAGACATGGGGGCATTATGGTGGGCGATCAGGATGTGTTTGTGAATGTGGTCGGCGGTGTGCGCGTAATGGAAACCAGTGCGGATTTAGCCGTATTGCTGGCGATAGTCTCTAGTTTTCGCGACCGTATTTTACCGCAGGATTTAATTGTATTTGGTGAGGTGGGTTTGAGCGGTGAAATTCGCCCAGTGCCCAGCGGCCATGAGCGCTTACGCGAAGCGGCTAAGCATGGTTTCAAGCGCGCCATAGTGCCCTATGCCAATGCTCCGCGCGAAAAAAACATAGGAATAGAAGTCGTTGCCGTCAAAAACTTACAAGAAGCACTGGATGCCCTTTAGTTGTTAGGTGCAGTGTTTGCCTGAAGGTTAGGTGCTGCCGAGAGATGTTGTTGATAGCGAGCTGGATTCTTCTTTGAGGCTATCGCTCATTTCTGGCGGTAATTGCAGCTCTATTAAGCGATAGTGTGATTTGTGTAATTCTTCCCAGGCTTCTTTAAGGCTTGGAGTGCTAAAAAATAATGTATCAAAGCTGCCATCGGCTTGTGCCATTTTTAGCCCATCTAGGATACGCTCCGCCAATTCGCGTTTGTTTTTTTTGATGAAAAAATAGATTGGCTGTGGATAGTGCAGCAGTATTCCTTGATCAATGATCAATCCAAGGTCTTTATGTTTTTCGTATTCCAGCGTGACTTCTTGTAGGCTGCGCGCCATATAGTCAAAGCGTTTAATCGCAAGCATTTTAAACATGGATTCATAGTTGAAGCTGGTAACTGGGTTCATTGCATTAAAGCTATAAACTTGTGTATCGCTCCAATGAGTGCCTGTCCCAATTCTAAATTTCCGCAAAGCGGGTAAATTATCGACTTGATCGAATCGTCTAGTGTCTTCTGCGCGTATAAGCAAGCGTCTATATTCATTCACGCTTTTCATTAAATTAAATTTAATTGCCAATAAATATTCCTCGCGCGCAGGGCTGCTGCTACTCCAAAGTATATCTAAATCGCCTTTGGCTATATGTGTGCGCAAACGCTCGCGGGCAGCAAAAATGGGAAAGTAGTCCAATGTAATTTGTTCGTTGGGTTGCGCTGTTTTCGTCAGGGCGAGCAGTAATAGCTGTTCAAAATAGCGGCTGGTTTCGAGTGGCTCTAGGCTGCCGGGTTTAGGCAAGGTGAGATGAGTGCTTGATTGCGCTGGCGCACTGGATGGCATGAGCGACAACAATAAGCCAAAAAGGAAAAATAATTTATGCATGACGCTTCAGCTTGAAAGGTGAAAGAGTCAATAGTCTAGCGTCTTTTTTTGCAGCTAGAGCTATTTACGAGCAGTTCATTAAGTCGGAACAGAAAGAAAAAGAATGAGCTGCTCCAGCAATTCCTTGTCAGCAGGTGTGTCGGGTTGAAATTTGTAGCCTACGATATGTTCACGTACATGTACGAGGGTGCCATGTAGGTGAAGTTGTTTTTTGTCGCTATTTAGTTCGATATCATCTAGTAAAATATGTACACGCAGATTGTCGTCTTTGCGTAACAGATGTTCGTCTAACAGCGCTAAGCGTGCTCCTGTAACAGACAGGTCGAGCACGTGTGCATTCCAGCTTTTGGTTGAGTATTGTATTTCTGCGTAGGCCCGCAAGGGAAAACGTGCAGACTGACGCTTGTCTTCCTGAAGTGTTACATCCTCTTGAATGTAAGTTGAGGGTTTGTTCATTTTTAGTCTCTCTGGTGTTGAGCAGGTTGCTGCGAAATTGTTTGAGCGCCACTGCTATATCGCTCCTTGACGACTACTGCTGCTGACATTCAGGAAATAACAATATCTATTGCTCTGCACTTACAACATCTAAAATGGGTCAATTATAAATCACTCATGAGATCCGAAAGCTCACGCTCGGCGGCATTGGCATCGCCCAGGTTTAATTCAATTAAGCGTCTAAGGTGACAAACACTATCTATATCGATGGATGTGCAGATAAAACCCACTTGATCTAAATGCTGGTGTGAAGTGAGCACTGACATGGCAATGCTGGTGTTGTCAGCTAGGAGTACTTTTACCAATATGGGTTTGTCGCGCGCTATGTCCGCTGGTAATTTATGCTGCAATAACAAACCTTTAAGCGAAATATCCAGTAAGCTGGCGCGCCAGTGAATATCGCCCTGAGCTAATTCAACTTGTGCATCAAAGAGAATGCGGCTGAACTTGCGGCGTTCGTTGAGGTGTTGCTGATTGTCGCTCTTACTCATGACTCACTCGATTAGTTTTTACGTCGATCTGCTCTGAGTGTAGATGCAACCCACTGAATCGCCAGAATTAACCCGCTTAAATTACCGATTTGCCTCAGCTGTAGTGGCAAAACTATAATCCCCATATTTTTGATTCGCGGACGCATTGATATGACAGATTTTCGTATTGGTATTGATTTAGGGGGCACTAAAACCGAAGTCATTCTGTTGAATGGTGCAAGCCAGGAGTTGTTTCGCACCCGTATTCCCACTGTGCGCGACGATTATGCGGCAACCTTGAGCGCTATAGCTGGCTTGGTGGCGCAAGCGGAGGCTGCGGCGGGCCTTCAAAATTTACCGGTGGGTATTGGCATTCCGGGTACTATTTCCCGTAAAACGGGTTGGATCAAAAATGCTAATTCTACTTGGTTAAATGGCAAACCCTTTCAGGCTGATCTCTCGGCCCATTTGGGGCGTGCCATTAAGGTCACCAATGATGCTAACTGTTTAGCCGTATCTGAGGCTACCGACGGTGCAGGGCGCGGCTACGGCTTAGTGTTTGCCGGTATTTTAGGTACTGGCTGTGGCGCTGGTATTACCTACAACGCCGAGCCCCTTGTTGGGCCTAATGGTGTGGCAGGCGAGTGGGGCCACAGCCCGCTGCCGTGGACGCCTTCCGCGCAGTTGCAAGAACGCCCTTGTTATTGCGGCAAGCAAGGTTGCCAGGAAACCTTTCTTTCGGGCACAGGTTTGTGTTTGTCCTACAAGCTTGCTACTGGGGTTTCATTAAAAGGCCATGAGATAGCGGCGAAGGCCAGTGCGGGCGAGGCAGCTGCGCAGCAAGTGCTAACGGAGTATTTAGATCAGTTGGCGCGTGGCTTGGGTGCGGTTATTAATCTACTCGACCCTGACGTCATAGTATTGGGTGGCGGCGCCTCTAATATTGAAGCGATTTATCAACAGTTGCCGCAACTCTTGCCTCAATATGTGTTCGGCGGCGAATGCGATACCCCAGTAGTACAGGCTATGCATGGCGACTCCAGCGGCGTGCGCGGTGCAGCTTGGTTGAACCCGCTTGTTTAATTCTGTGTGCTTTATTAGTACTGAGCGCCGCACATGGCGCTCATATTTTAGGTGGCGATACCAAGTGCCCAAGTGCTTGAAGGTGTTACTTGGACTACTGCTGTTGTTGGGTGTCAATCTTGTCGTTGCCGCTCCCAGTACTTATGTGAGCATTGATGCAAAGATAAGAGACTCATCTGCGCCGGCCCACACAAAGGAATTGTCGCGGGTAAGTTCGCCGAGGCGCATAGCTTCAGTGAATATCTGTCTTGATCAATTGCTCTGGCAGCTCTTGCCACACAATCGGCTAGTCTCATTTAGTTACCTTACCGCCGATCCTATGTGGTCACCCATTGCGGCTCAGGTTGCCCCGCTTATTGCACAGCGGCATTTGTCACTCAATCACGGCTTAGCCGAGGAAATAGTTCCACTCAAGCCCGATATTGTACTTGCAGGTGAGTTTGATTCTGCCGACGCGGTTGATCTCTTGCGGCGTTTGGGTGCGCGTGTTGAGCGCCTAGCTCTTCCGCGTACATTGGATGATATTCCCGCACAAATTCGGTCGCTGACGCAGTTAGTTGGTGCAGAGCCGCAAGCTGAGCAGTTGATTCAGAATATTAATCATCAGCTAGAAATCTTAGATGCAGTGCCCAAAGCCGATATTGCGCCTACGGCATTTTGGTATTCATCCAATGGCGTGGTGATAGGTGGCGGCACCCTAGAGCACGAACTTATGCAGCGCGCTGGGCTGCGCAACCTTGCCGCAGAGCGCGGCATTCAGGGTTTTGCTCCGCTGGATTTAGAATTGCTTATAAGTGCTAAGCCGCAATTCATCATAATTGAAGAGAGCAATGCCAGTGCCTATTCCCTCGCGCGTGAATATTTAGCTCATCCCCTGTTGCGGCAGGATCACTTTAAGATTGTTCGTTTGCCGTCAGGGTTGTCGGGCTGCGCTGCAACTGCCGTTGAAGAGGTCGCTCTCGCGTTAAAAAATGAACTCAAATTGCATCACCCGCAACGCTAATCATGGCGGCTTTTATGAAAGGAAATAAGCAAGTGCGTTTACAGTTATCCATTGGGGCATTGGTAATCGGGCTCTTGGTCTCTATTGTAGGGGCCTCGGTCATGGCGCTCAATACTGGCGCGGCTGAGCTATCACTGCTGAAGGCCTTAACAGATCTTTGGCATGGCGAAGCGAGTTTGGAGGCAACGGTAGTTGGACAAATTCGTTTGCCACGGTTGTTATTGGCCTTAATTATTGGCGCTACCCTAGGTATGGCTGGCGCTGCTATGCAGGGTTTGCTGCGCAATCCACTGGCAGACCCAGGTGTATTGGGGGTAAGTAGCGGTGCGGCTTTTGGCGCAGTTACCATATTGTATTTTGGTATGGCCGCCAGCGCTTGGTACTGGTTGCCCGTTGCGGCTATTGGCGGTGCGCTGGTGTCGCTATTACTGGTCTATCTTTTGGCGGGTATGAACGCGAGTATGCTCGCACTTATTTTAGCGGGTGTAGCGATCAATGCGATTACGGGCGCAATGATTTCTGTCGCCTTGAATTTTGCGCCGAGCCTTTATGCCATGCAGGAAATTGTGTTCTGGTTAATGGGCTCACTTGCTAATCGTCATTTTGATCATCTGTATATTGCGTTGCCTTTTGCGGTTGTGGGTTGGTTGCTGATGCTCAGTCGTAGTCGTTTTCTTGATGCCTTGAGTTTGGGTGAGGAAACAGCGCGCTCCCTCGGTTTTCGCCATCAGCGCGAGCGCGGTATTTTGTTGGTGGGAATCGCTTTAAGCGTAGGCGCCTGTGTAGCGGTGAGTGGCAGTATTGGTTTTATCGGCTTGGTCGTCCCACATTTAATGCGCCCTTTAGTGGGCTATAGGCCTGGGCGTTTAATGTTGGTAAGCGCACTGGGCGGTGCACTACTTTTAGTGTTGGCTGATATTTTAGTGCGTGAAATAAATGTAGCGCGCGAATTAAAATTAGGTGTCGTCACATCACTGGTTGGCGGTCCTTTCTTTTTATTATTAATTTTAAAAACGCGTTCGCGGTGGGTGTAACCATGGTGCAGCTATCCGCACAACATATCTGCTTTACACGCGATGGTACGCGTATATTAAATAACGCCAGCCTGTGCTTTGGTGCAGGGGAAATAGTCGGTTTAATTGGCCCCAATGGCGCGGGTAAAAGCTCTCTTTTGCGTTTGTTAGCAGGTTTGCAGTTGGCCGATAGTGGGCAAGTGCTATTGCGTGATGCAGAGCAAGAACAGTTGCTCGATCAGTACAGCCCTGCGGCACGCGCGCGTCTTCTCGCTTACTTAGCTCAGCAAGAAACACCTGCGTGGCCACTGCAACTGGAACATTTGGTTGGGTTGGGGCGCGCACCTTGGCATACACCCATGAGCGGAAAATCGGCACAGGATCGCGCCGCTATAGCACGCGCCCTCGAACTCACCGAGTTGACACACTTGCGGCAGCGCAATGTGACAACCTTATCCGGCGGTGAATTGCAGCGCGCACTGCTCGCGCGCGTGTTTGCAGGCGAACCCCAAATTATTCTTGCGGATGAACCTATAGCAGCACTTGATCCCTATCATCAATTACACATGATGGAGTTGCTTGCCGAGCATGCCCAAAAGGGCGGTGCAGTGATGGCAGCGTTACACGATTTAAGTTTGGCCGCGCGCTTTTGCTCGCGCTTAATTTTGCTGCACAAAGGTGAAATTATTGCCGATGGAGAACCTGTGGCGGTGCTCACCAATGAAAATTTAGAGCAGGTGTACGGTATTAGCGCCTATGTGGATTGTCGTGAAGAAGGTGTAGTGATTATTCCACGCAAGCGTGTGTTGTAGTTATGTGTACAGTTAGTCATTAATTTTTGTAAGCACGCACCAGAGTGAAAAAATGAAAGCAGGTTTGTTTCGAGTCTTGGCTAATCTTTGGCCGCCCTTATTATTTTCTGGCATCAAAGCAACCCTGATAACACCGGACTATCGCGAGGTGCAGGTCACACTCAAGCTGCGTTTTTATAGTCGCAATATATTTGGTGTGCAATACGGTGGCAGTCTTATGTCTATGACAGACCCATGGTATATGACCATGTTAATGGAGAATCTCGGGCGCGATTATTATGTGTGGGACAAGCACGCCGAAATTAATTATATCGCGCCGGGTAAAACCCACGTACATGCACAATTTCTCTTAACTCAAGAAACACTCGATGATATTCGCACGCGCACGGCGTTGGGAGAAAAATATATTCCTGAATTCACTGTCAATATTAAAGATGATCACGACCAGCTGGTGGCGCAAGTAAAACGCCGTGTATATATAAAACTCAAACCGCGCGCGCGTACGCTAGGTTGAATTCACTCTGCTGTTCGATTTGCAGCCAAAACGAATTAGCTAAATATGTAAGGTATTCTAATGTTAAATGTCGCACTCTGTTCTTATGGTATGTCCAGTAAAGTATTTCACGCCCCGCTTATAAGCGCTAACCCAGACTTAACATTGCATACGGTTTTGCAGCGCAGTGCGACTAACGCCTTAGATGATTATCCACAGATTACAATTGCGAATACTTTCGAAGACATTATTAACAATCCTGCAATAGACTTGGTAGTAGTTAATACCCCAAATGCGCTTCACTATCCTATGGCGCGCGCTGCGTTAATGGCAGGTAAGCATGTGGTGGTAGAAAAACCTTTCACTCTAAGTTTACAGGAAGGCGAAGAGCTCATTGCTTTAGCACAACAGCAACAAAAAATTCTTTCGGTGTTTCAAAATAAACGTTTAGAAAGCGACCATCTCGATGCGCAAGCGGTGATCAATTCCGGTGTGCTTGGGCGCATAGTAGAAGTGGAGTGGCATTATGATCGCTATAGAAATAACGTCACCCATAAACGCTGGAAAGAAGACAACTTACCAGGAGCCGGCACTTGGTTTGACCTAGGTATTCACATGGTGGATTCGATGCTTTGTCTGTTTGGAAAGCCGCAAGCGGTTTATGCTGATATGCGCAGTCTGCGCCGCACCGAGGGCAGCACGGATTACTTCAATGTGTGTTTTCATTACGCCGATATACGTGTCACATTACGCTCTAGCACCTATGTCAGTGAGAAGGGCGCTACCATCAGTATTCATGGTGATAAAGGTTCTTTTTTGAAATTTGGGCAGGATGTGCAAGAAGCGCAACTGATGAGCGGCACCTTGCCGGGTATGGACACTTGGGCGCAACCAAAGCAGGATAATTACGCCGTTATTCATTACCACACAGATACTGAAACTAAACGTAAGATACAGTCAGGTAGTCGCGGCTGCTATGAATACTACTATCAAAATATTGTTGCAGCTATTCAGCAAAAAACCGCGCTGGAATTTTTACCTGAGAAATCGTTGTTGGGAGTACAAATGCTCTTGTCCGCTGAAATCAGTGCGGCTCAGGGGCGTCTAGTGACTATTGATTAAAATCTAGCTAACAGACTATTGATTAAATCTAGTTAGCAGACTGTTGAAAAAGTTATCGAGAGAGTTGGTGTTAGGCTGGGTGCCTTTTTTAGCGCGCTAACAGCCAAACAATAATCAAACTTAACCCCAAAGAAACTGATTTCCAAAATAATACTGGGTTGCGCTCTATAAGTGGTGGGCGACTTTTGTTCAGGAAGGTTATATTGGGGTGGCGCAAGTCATAAATAAATTCGGATAATTCTGCATAGCGTTTATAAGGATTAGGGTGCAAGGCTTTGCGCAGCACCTCATCAATCCACACCGGTATTTCGCGCTCTTCATTTAAAACCGACTGATAAACTAAACGATTTTGTGCAGCTTTAGTGCGCGCCTGCGCAACTTGAGTGCCGTAGGGGAGCTTGCCGCTCAGCATTTGATAGGTAATGACTGCAAGAGAAAACATATCAGAGTAAGGTGTTCCGCTTTCACCCAAAAAATATTCCGGTGCTGTGTACTGCGCGGTGCCGAGTAAATCTGTGCGTTCAATCGGTGTACTTATCTCCAATATACCTGCTACACGGGTAGCGCCAAAGTCGATAATTTTTACTGTCCCCGTGGTATCTATCATAATATTTTCGGGGCGTAAATCTTGGTGGAGCATTTCCATGCGATGAAACGCATGCAGGCCCTTTACAATTTGTTCGACTATGCCACGCACTGTTTCCATATCAGGCTTAGGGTTGTCAATCATCCATTGGCTGAGTGTTTGCCCCTCAATATACTCTGTAACCACATAGGTGAAATTGCGTTTGCGTGTTTGCGCACAGGGCTTGAGCACATAGGGACTATTAAGTCTTCGCGCTATCCACTCCTCTAACAGAAAACGTTCCAGGTAGGCTGGGTCTGTACGCAAATCGATGGATGGCGTTTTAATAATAACCTGCTCATGGGTTTCGCTGTCCTGAGCGAGGTAGACATGACTGCGGCTAGTGGAATGTACTTGGCGTACGATTTGGTAGCCATCAAACGTATTGCGCGCTTCTAAGGGGGGCGGGAAGGGCAGCTCCGTAAGTTGCTGATATAGTTCTTGTGTTGTCTGTTCGGGTAATTCATCAACACGCACTAGTTGCGCGGTGAGGTTGTCATCACTGCCTTTTTCATAGGCGCTCATCACTAAAAATTTTGCTGCTGCTTCAAAGTCGTCTGCATGTTGATGAATGGCATCTAGTATAAATTGCTGATCAAGAAACTCATAAACACCATCGGTTGCTAACAGAAATATATCATCGACTGCTAGCTCGAGGCATTGGTAATCAATATCTAATTGCGTTTCTATGCCGAGTGCGCGACTGAGATAGGATTCTTCCTGCGACACCCAATGACGATGATCGAGTGTAAACTGTTCGAGATTGTTGCTGCGTAGGCGATAGATGCGTGCGTCGCCTACATGAAGAATATGTGCATGAGTCGATTTAAAAATAAGCGCACTCAGTGTGCATACATAGCCTTTATTTTTGTCGTATCTAAAATCACTCTGCTGTGTCAGTGAATAAAGCCATGAATTTGTGGCTTGCAATACCTGATGTGCTGATTTTTTTACTGACCACGCTTCAGAGGTGCAAAAGTAGTCACTTAAAAAACTTTTAATGGCTGTCTCACTGGCGATTTGGCTAACGCTACTGCTACTAATACCATCCGCCAGTGCTATGGCTATACCCTTGGCACTTAACTGCGGCTCATGGGGAATGCTAATACCATGAAAATCTTGGTTGATTTCCTTGCGGCCCTTATCGGAGTATTGGCTAATACTGAGCTTTAAATGTTGAGCCATGAGGTATTGCCTGTGTGGCTAATTAATATCGTTAGAATTATAAAGTGTTTTCAATGTGAGTTTTAAGGAGGCAGGTTTCGAATTGTCTAACCAATAACACTACCAGCTTTATATAACAACACCTCGGCAGACGGCTGCCGAGGTGTTTTTTTGAAAATTAAGAAATGCTGCGTTTTGGCGCTGTTTTTACATGAGTGCTATAGAGTGTGAGGCCTGTGAATGCGAGGCCACCTACTAGATTGCCTAAAGCTGTGGGGATTTCATTCCAGATAAAATAATCTGCAACAGAAAAGTTTCCACCCATAATAATACCGAAAGGAAACAGAAACATATTTACTACTGAGTGCTCAAAGCCCATAAAGAAAAAGAGAAATATGGGCATCCACATGGCGATTACTTTACCGCTTACGGTAGTGGAAATCATGGCGCCGACCACACCGAGAGAAACCATCCAGTTGCACAGCATGCCGCGAATAAAGATAGTGACCCAACCATCAAAACCATATTGGGCATAGCCTACAGTACGCGACTCACCTATACCGGCAATTTTCACTCCTACAGGGCCTGGGTCGGTATTAAAGCCATAGGTGAAAACAAACGCCATCATAAAGGCAACTGTCAGTGCGCCGCCAAAATTACCTAAAAAAACCAAACCCCAATTGCGTAATAATCCCTTCATGGTAACGCCTGGGCGCTTATCGAGCAGGGCAAGGGGAACAAGTACAAACACGCCGGTTAGCAAGTCAAAGCCCATTAGGTAGAGCATACAAAAACCGACGGGAAATAGAATGGCGCCGAGTAAAAATATGCCAGTTTGGACGGCAATAGTAACTGCGAAAACAGCAGCTAATGCCAAAATTGCACCTGCCATGTAAGCGCGGATTAGCGTGTCTCGCGTTGACATGAAAACTTTGGACTCACCGGAGTCCACCATTTTTGTCGCAAATTCTGATGGAATTAAATAGGACATAGTATGCTCTCTCAATATTTTTTGGGGTTAGCTCACTACAGAGCAATATACTCTTGGGGCATTTTTAATAAGGCAATAAGCGTACCCATATTTAAAAAATATTAATCCGACGGCTATTTAGCGCTATTTAATGAGCTTGTAATAATGTTTGAAATTTTCAGTGCATTTTTTTGGTCGGTTTTGGTGACCAGCGTTATCAAAATAGTGCGCCACGAGGTTTTTCTGTATCAAAAAAACTTTATTTTGGTGCAGGCCTCACCTAGGAGTGTGCACAAAAATGTATTTAAATGGTGCAATTATAGATACTGCGAGTTCTAGAGTTTGATCTGAGAGATTTTTGTGCTGTTGGGGAGATATTAAGATTTGGCTTGAATGTTAAATAGGTATTTGAAAAGTAAAGCTTAGGTTTATTCCTGGGCTCAGTAGGTCGCGAGCGGCGAGGCATTATCTTCTGAAGCCAAAAATTTTAGGTGAGGCGTGCATCCCTATCTTTAACGTGGCGCCTGTAATTCGCTATCTATGTGGGAAGTCACTCATGATAGTGATTTACTTTGCTGCCGCAGCGATCGCAATAGTGTGCAATTTTATCGTGGCCTTGTTTGCCGCAGTTTGGGCAAAAAATGAGATTGCGCTCGCGCGACATTTCATGCGCAAGTTCAGCCGTAAATATGCCCGTTGGCACCGCAATAATAGAGTAGCCCGTAAGCATGGCGAGTGAGGCGATAATTTGCCCGAGTATAGTGTGCGGCGTTATATCGCCATAGCCGACAGTGGTAATAGTTACTATGGTCCAATAAATACTTTTAGGAATACTGGTAAAACCGTTGTCTGGCCCTTCGACAATAAACATGAGGGAGCCAAATATCACCGCGAGGTTTAACACCACAAAAAAGAATACAATAATTTTTCGTCTAATTTGATACATGGTGCGAATTAGACTATTAGCTTCTGTTAAATAGCGCACCAATTTAAGCACCCGAAATATACGCAGCACCCGCAGCAAACGGAAAATCAACAGGTAATTAGCACCGGGTATAAATAGGCTCAAATAGGATGGGAGGGTTGAAAGTAAATCTATGACACCATAAAAGCTGCGAATATATGACCAGCGGTTCGGTGAGCAGTAAACGCGCGTTATGTATTCCATGGTAAAAACAATGGTGAAAAACCATTCTAAGTAACCCATATACTCGCCAAGGCGAAGACGAACACCTGCAACTGAGTCCAGCATCAACAAACCTACGCTGAGGATGATGAAATAAATAAGCACTATATCGAAGAGTTTTCCTGCGGGGGTCTCGGTGCCAAAAATAATATCGTACAGCTGCTCGCGTAATTTATTGTTGGTTTTTTTAGGCGAAGAGGGTTCATTCATAGCAGTTCCTAGTGAAGCATCTAGATGATTGAAGGTCGTCAAACAATGAATCTATGGGTGTAATACACGCAGTATGTCTAACGCACAAAATCTGTAGGCTGTTCGATTTCATAAATTGCATCGGCAATGTCTGCCATCTTGCCTGCAAACAGTGCCTGCGCATCTTGTAAGCCTCGATTGTAATAATAGGCTCCGATTTCCTGAGTAATGAAATCCAGTAAAAACTCCGCATCAAACTGACCAAGTTCATGGTCCAGCTCTTTACTGCAGTATTTTTGCAGCTTAAAACTGATGAGGTCTTTTTCTGTTTTTGAGAATTCAATTTTGGCCATAATAAAGTTTTCACTACGCGATGAATGAGAAAGTCTTAGGCTGGTTGATGAATGACCAGCATTTTAAAGCGAAACATACGTGTCGTCAGCAGAATGGCGGCGCAACTTAAGCCTACTATAAGCGCCGTCCAAAATCCTGCAGCGCCCATAGGTGCTGCAATCCACGATGAAAATGTCAACACAAAGCCCAACGGCAGGCAAATTCCCCAAAAAGAAAACAGCATAATCAACATGGGTATCTTTGTGTCTTGATAGCCGCGTAAAACATTAATCATAGTAACTTGAATAACATCGACCACTTGAAAAATTGCACAAAGCATAAACAGCTGTATCGCGATTGCCAACACGGCAGGATCAGTTGTATAAAAGCTCGCAATCAGTTCGCGCCCAAAAAATAAGATGGGCGCGCTGATGCAGGAAAGACCTAATGCCAGCAATAGCGAGCTGCGCGCAAGGAGACGCGCGGCGATAAAATCCTGTGCACCTACAAGATAGCTAACACGTAGTGTGAGTGCCATACCTAAGCTTAAAGGGGCCATAAACAAGAGTGAGGTAGCATTGAGTACAATTTGATGCCCTGCAATCACATTGGGCCCGAGTGGCGAGAGAAAGAGCGCGATCATGCAAAACATGCTTACTTCTACAAACATCGCCAACCCGATGGGCAAACCAAGCCCTAATACTTGTTTAATAATGTAGATATCAGGTTTTACCCAGTCGCCTATTAAATGCAGGCGAGCATAGGCTTTATTGCGATGCAAATAGGCGAGCAATGCCAGAAGTGCACCCCAATTTGACAGTGCAGTCGCCCAGCCGCAGCCAATGCCGCCCATGGCTTTAATACTCAACAGGTCGCCAAATTCGTAGCCAAAGATAAAAATATAATTGAGCGGCAAGTTTAATGCGGTGCTTAATAGAGAAAACACCATAATAACGCGAGTATGGCCTAAGCCATCGGTTAGGCCGCGCAGTGCCGTTAGTAACAGCAGTGCGGGAACACCCCACGCGAATGCATTTAGATAACCTTGCGCAATCTCAGCAGTTTGTAAATCTAGTTTGAGCAGTATGAGTAGCGGGAAAAGGTGCGTGAGAATCGCGATCATCAGCACCGATCCCACCAGCGCTATATAAATTCCCTGCCAGGTGGTTGGCATAATTTGGCTATGATTATTAGCGCCGCGCTGGCCTGAAATAATAGGCTGCAAAGAACTAAGTGTGCCAATAAAAAACAGTAATACCGGCCCCCAAACACCTGTACCTATACCTACAGCGGCCAAATCGCGCGCGCTGGCATGGCCGGCCATTACGGTATCTATCACGCCATTTGCCATTTGTGCCAATTGCGCAATCAAAATCGGCGCACCTAAAATCGCCAGTGTTTTCCATTCGTGCAACGTGCGTGCAATCAAGCCTTGCGGTTGGGCGGGCGTTACGATTTGGGGCTGAATATCAAGAGGGGTGTGTTGGTGCGGTTCCACGAGTATCTCTAGGGGTAAGTTATGCCTTGGCGGCAGAGTGCTTACTATAACCTATTCAACCAAAGGGATTGGAGCCGTGGTGTGTCGTTTTTGCCATTGAGCGCACTGCATTGCATAGCTAGCACATAAAACAAGCTGGCTGGGCACGCATTCAAATCAAAAAAATTATTGGATGGGCCATCAGTCTTGGGTATTGAGGTTGATCTAGTTACCTTGAGTCATGTTAACGCTAGGCCGTTCAGCGCCTAATTAGATAATCATTCGTACTTCTCACCGTTATAACGCAACCAGCCACCAACATGCCTATTATTGGGGTCTCGGTGAGTCCAGTGGATAACGCCACCCTTAGCGCTCCATTCATACTCACCATAAAACTCTACCCTTTCCGTCACGGCTAAAGGGTCTAGCCGGGGTGCCAGATCAATATTATGGGCCACCAATAATGTATGCCCACTTTCAAGCTGCAAAATAAATCGTTGGTGACGACTCCCATCAATATCATCGGGCAAAACCTTAATAACGACACCAGCCCCTGATACCTGAACATCGCTTCGATGGGTTTGGTACAAATCCGCAATCGATGAATCGTCGCCCCAACAAAACTTTACAGAGAGCAAAAAACAGATACATAAAGAAAGAATGATTTTTTTCATAAAGTTTCTGCCTAAAAATACCTATTGCATTGAGATGGGTTACCGCATTGCATGAGTATGTAGCTTGACCCAGTGTAGCTTGCTTCCATCAATTTCGAAACCTGCCATTTTAATATTGTTGCACACTTTTTAATTGCATAATGATGCAGCGCTTTAGTGTGCCTAGTGTGGGCGTGTACTTATGGGGCAAAGTCCTACATGGAGTGGTCACTGTTGCGGATAGGGAGGTCGACATCTATGATCTCTGTCATCTTGCAGAAGAATTGGAAACTCAATATTTAGTTCGAGCATCTCACAACAGAAAAATCAATAGGTCAGCAATTCATTCTGAAACAACTGGCGAGTTACTATGGGACTTCATGAAACAACAAAAGGTTGTCGGTAATGCAGAAATTGTAGTGCCAAAAAATGGAAGCTGCCCCAAGCGAATAGACAAGTGTATCATTCGAGTTGGAGAAATATCCGTTTTACCACCTAGAAATAATAAAGACTTAAGAAGCACACCTACAGACTTAACTGTCTATGTGATCTATATCAAGGAAATAAATCCGCCTAAAAATGTTAGTGCTATTGAATGGATGCTTTGCACTAACATACCGACACGCTCATTTTCTGAAGCCAGTGAAAAACTAAAATGGTATTGCCTTCGCTGGCGCATTGAGGTTTATTTTAAAATTATCAAGTCAGGGTTTAACGTAGAAGATTGCCGCCTAGAAACTGCAAAACCCCCTGCCAGCTTTATTTGCTGAATTGTTATCTTTTTTAAAGTAATTATAATTGCTTCTATTTTATGCTTCTCCAGTTTCGCTATGGCGCTTCCACCTTCGGCTATCAACGCTCCAGCTGCAATGATTGCCGCCGGACTAACATCTGGGGCCAACTATTATATTATTTTTTGTGACCTCCACTAAAATTGACGCAGTTAATCCCAATGCCGCCACCTACGATACCCATGTGAATACCGCTATAGACCTGTCCGCAGCAAAGGAGGCCAGCGATGCGAGTATCACTTGGAAAGCTTTGGTAGCCACCTTAAATGACGACACACAATTCATTAGCCTATTTACTGCTGATGCCTCGGACTCTATTTATAATTTAAATGGCGACAAGGTAGCGGATAACAGTGCCGACATATTTTATGTCACCCTAGATCGCGCCATTATGTACGGCGAAGCCGGTACTAATGTCTGCGGCGCAAGCAATGAGGTCTGGTCAGTGCGGGCGACGCAGTGACCACCCGCGAGCTGGGTGAGGTTATTGTTCTCCACGAGGTTTGCGATTCAGCAAACAGCACTTGGAATTATGCGGCATCCCAGAGTAACACCGAAACCAACAAGGTATATGCAGCCTCCCCACTTTTAAAGGTACCGGCTGCGGTGGGTGGCGGCGCTAGGTATTGGTTAAAATGGTTCTAACAACTAATAATATATATAGCAAAACTTACATAGCCTGCTAGGCTAACAAAACTTACTAACTCTAAGAGGTTTTCAAGATGTCCCGTCCTATGCAGTTACTACTCCTAAGTCTAGGTTTCTGTTTCGGTAATTCAGCTATGTCTCAAATTACCGCTCCTGCAGGTTTAGTGCCCGCCGGGCTGAGTCCTGGAGATACATTTTTTGTCATATTTACCACCAGCACAACTATCAATGCTTGTTATGACTTAGACCCGACCAATATCGACACTCTGGCGACTAGCGCGGCAGCGGCGGGGACTCAAACCAATGGCGTAACTGGCTGGAAGGCACTTTACATTCATCAGGCAAATGGCGCAGGTCCAATTGTTAACACCGTACAGGCCTCTGGTGCTTGGAGCAACGTTACCAATCGCCCTATATACACCACCGCAGGAGTATTAGTAGCCAATAGCCGTGATGACATGTTTGACGGCACCAGTAACGGCAATAATGGCGCTACTGGTACAGATCTGCTTGCCCCCATAGATTTAGATGAAAGTGGTAATGTTGCGCCACAATATGTTTATACTGGTTTTGATGAGTTGGGAATGGCAGCCACAGGCAACGGCGATGGTACGGGGGTTAATGCGAAATTGGGTACTAATCTGGGCACTGGGTGTCGAGTAGGTGAAAGCCCGCAAGTGAGAAGAAGATGGGCTGATTCGACTATGGCAGCAGATGCACGCTCAGTTTACGTTCTTTCACCTCTACTACGGGTGGCCGGCGGAGTGACTAGCTCTGCATTGGGAATAGATTGGTAATTTATAGTTCCATGGAAAGCGCTAATTGTCGGCTTTGAAAGCTAGCCCCCAAAAGTTGGGGGTTCAGAAGATATAACAGCATATCTTCACCTCCTTAAAAATATATCAGAACATCCCGCCTTTAATTAATCCCCCTAATTTCTCTCTAGTACTAAAGTAATAGCACAATAGGATGGGCGCCACTAACAGCGCAAAAATAGCGCTTAAGTCTCTTAATGGTTTTAATAGCCAGAGCCACTCCAGTGCGGGTTTATGTGGCGTAAAAATATAGGGATCTTTAAATGTTCGAAGTAGCGAATCGCCATTAAGTGCAGTGATAATATTAATCTCAGCATGTAATATTATTGTTGTGCAAATAAGCGCTAAAATAACGGCAGTCCCTATCAGCCCATCCTTCAGTTTTTGCAGCGAATAAACAGCTATAAAGGCCCAAAATAATGGCAGTCCTAAAGTGGCCCCACTCATATGCCCTATGGATATAAATGTGAAGCCGGTAACATGTAAGTTAGGTGAGTAAGCATTATTGGACCAAGGTTTTTCGGCTTGAAATAAACTAGTTTTAATTTCCCAGGTTCGATTAGCTTCACTGTAATTTATACTTGGCGTTAGTTTTGAATAATGCATGTTTACCCAGCTTTCCGTTACCGCACCTACAATAGGTAAAAATAGGTAACTGCCTGTTATTTTCCACAGTAAAAATGCAGGCATTAATAATAAAGCTACAATCCACAATTTTAGGTTCTTACTCTTTTTCACAAATGATTAACCTCACTAATTGAACCCGCTGATAGAGCTGCATTACTGCTTTGTTCTTTAGAAAGTAAAAATTCATGGTGCCGAATCCATACCACAAAAAAGCAGACAGTAAGAAACCCCATTATTAAGGGCCATGCCTGTTCGTGAATACTGTTAAAAAGGGGAAGGGGGAGTGCAACTTTTATATAGAGTAGGGATATAAGGCGAAATACATTTATTATTTGTATAAAAAATATTGCTGCGACCATAGCTAGTAAACGCTGTGCCATAGTTATAGGTGTTGCAAGTATTGCAGCGACTAAAGTTACCCAGTAGGTCAGAGCACTACAGTCTCTGGTGATCTCAAGCGCGTAGCCCCAAGTATTACGCAGGACTACAGCTCCATGGCGAGCCACGCCGCTATCAATCGTCGATAACAGCCATGCAATTGTTTTGGCAAGTACCAAGCATAAGTCATCAATTAGTATTTCTGTACTGGCGAGTCTTAATATCACAAAGCCAATCAATAAATAGAGAAGAAAGTGGCCAGCGTAAATTCTATTTAATTGCATTGATGCTCTCTTTAAATGCAGGGTCATGTTAATTTATAGGGGGTTTATATGCTTTATTGCGTTGATTACAGTATAAAGAATAAAGAGAATGAGGGTGAACATCATTCGAGAATATCTTTTACTGATCCCCACCATTGAATTTATTCAGAAAAGTCACCATTTTTTAAAATATCCAGAAATGACAGTCGCGGCGACAGTTTTGCCTGATAGCTAATCTCATTGGGTGAGTGGGAGGTTAAACCCCAGTGTTTTAAAACGTGTTTGGCGTGGCCTCTATTTGGTTTGATATTGCGTTTTATTAGGTGCTTGTTTATGCATTAACAAATAAGCCGCAGGTAATACAAAAAGCGATAGCAGCGGTGCGCTGAGCATACCGCCGATCATGGGGACGGCGATGCGGCTCATGATTTCTGAGCCGGTGCCATCGCCCCATAGTATAGGTATTAACCCTGCGATTATCACGGCGACGGTCATTATTTTTGGGCGAATACGTTGCACTGCGCCTTCTTCTATTGCGGTGATGATGTCGTTGTGAGTCAGGGGTTTTATTTCGGCGTGTTTGTGCAGCGCTTGTTTTAAATAGAGCAGCATTATGACGCCGAATTCTGCTGATACACCTGCGAGTGCAATGAAGCCCACGCCGCTGGCTATGGAGAAGTTGTAGCCCATAAGGTAGAGCAACCACAGGCCGCCGGTGAGGGCGAAGGGGAGGCTGAGCATGATGAGAAGTGCTTCGCTTAATGAATTAAACGTTAAAAATAGTAAGACAAAAATAATGGCGAGAGTGGCGGGCACTAACCATTGTAGGCGTGCGTTGGCGCGTTCCATAAATTCAAATTGGCCAGCAAAACTTATACTAATGCCTGCAGGTAGTTGCACGGTTTCATTAATGCGTGCGCGCAGGTCGGCTACGGTGGAGGCGAGATCGCGCTCGCGTACATCGATATAAATCCAGCCATTGGTGCGCGCATTTTCACTTTTAATCATGCTTGGGCCAGTGGTGATATTGATGCTCGCCAAGGTGTTGAGGCTAATTTGGCTACCGCCGCTGGTGACTATGGGGAGATTGCGCAGTTGCTCAATGCTGCTGCGCCAGTCTTTGGGGTAGCGCAGGTTAATTGGGTAGCGCGCGCGGCCTTGGGTTTTGGTGTCGGTCACTTCGCCAATATTTTCACCGCCAATTAAACTGCTAACGATGGATTGCGCTTGGTTCATGCTCATGCCGTAACGGGCGAGGGCGGCGCGATCAAAGTCTATATCCAGATAGCGCCCGCCAGTTAAGCGCTCGGCAAGTGCGGAGGAAACACCGGGGGTTGCTTTGGCTATTTTTTCTATGGCGAGTGCAACTGTGTCGATTTGAGTTAAGGAATCTCCTGCGATTTTTATGCCTATAGGGCTTTTAATGCCGGTGGCGAGCATGTCGATGCGATTGCGAATGGGTGGAATCCAAATATTGGCGAGGCCGGGTATTTGCACTGCGGCATCTAATTCTGCGATTAATTTTTTGGGCGTCATACCGGGGCGCCATTGTACGCGCGGTTTAAATTGAATGGTTGTTTCAAACATTTCCAGTGGCGCGGGGTCGGTGGCGCTGACACTGCGCCCCGCTTTACCAAATACGCGTGCAACTTCAGGTACGCTTTTAATGAGGCGGTCGCTGCGTTGTAATAAATCGCTCGCGGCTTGTGCGGATAAACCTGGCAGTGCACTGGGCATGTAAAGTAAATCACCTTCGTCGAGCGGCGGTAAAAATTCCCCCCCTAAATGCATGATGGGCCAAGCCGTGCTGAGTGTTAATACGCAGGCGAACGCGAGGGTTATTTTGGGGTGGCGCTGGGTTTGTGCGAGCAAGGGTTTGTAACTGCTAATGAGCCAGCGGTTTATAGGGTTGGCATTTTCTGCGGGAATTTTGCCGCGAATCCATAAGCCCATTAATACGGGTACGAGGGTGATGGCTAAACCGGCAGCGGCGGCCATGGCGTAGGTTTTGGTGAAGGCGAGGGGGCCAAAGAGTCGCCCTTCTTGTGCTTCTAGGGTGAATACGGGGATAAATGACAGCGTAATAATTAACAGCGAAAAAAATAATGCGGGGCCCACTTCGCAGGCAGCCTCACTGATGACGCGCCAGCGAGTATCGCCGCTTAAGGTTTCTGTAGGGTGTGAGTGTTGCCAGCGCTCTATATGTTTGTGGGCGTTTTCAATCATCACAATGGCCGCGTCTACCATGGCGCCTATGGCGATGGCGATGCCGCCGAGGGACATGATGTTGGCATTTATGCCTTGGTGTTGCATGACCACAAAGGCCATGAGCACTCCGAGTGGCAGTGAAATAATAGCGACGAGGGCAGAGCGTAGGTGCCAGAGAAAAATGGCGCAAACGAGCGCAACCACAATAAATTCTTCGAGCAGTTTGTGGCTGAGGTTACTCACGGCGCGATCAATTAATTCACTGCGGTCGTAGGTGGTGACTATGTCTACACCGGCGGGTAGGCTGTGTTTTAAGTGTGCTAATTTTGTTTTAACCGCGGCAATGGTTTCGCGGGCATTGCCGCCCGAGCGCAGTATTACTACACCGC
Organism: Cellvibrio sp. 25HG11W-0; assembly: GCF_057815475.1. NCBI lineage: Bacteria > Pseudomonadati > Pseudomonadota > Gammaproteobacteria > Cellvibrionales > Cellvibrionaceae > Cellvibrio > Cellvibrio sp. 25HG11W-0. The sequence continues at coordinate 3,450,026 of NZ_CM174230.1, read as the reverse complement.
CGACAACTTCCCCTTCTCCGTCTAGATCGGCAATGCCGCGGCGAATTTCTGGGCCCAAACGTACCTGTGCAACAGCGCTAAGTGTGACGGGAACTGTGCCCGCTAACTTGAGCGGGATTTGGCGAAAATCGTCGAGGCTGGTGAGGTAGCCTTTGGCGCGCACCATAAATTCTGTTTCGCCCAGTTCTACCACACTGCCGCCGGTTTCCTGATTGGCTTGTTGAATGGCGGCGACTACTTGCCCGTGGGTGAGGTTTTGGCTGGCGAGTTTTATGGGGTCGAGCACGACTTGGTATTGCTGCACCATGCCGCCGATGGCAGCGACTTCTGCCACATTTTTTAGCGGTGCTAATTCGTAGCGTAAAAACCAATCTTGCAGGCTGCGCAATTGTGCGAGATCGTGCTGGCCGCTGCGGTCAACCAAGGCGTATTGAAAAATCCACCCTACGCCGGTGGCGTCCGGCCCCAGTGCGGCTTTGGCGCTGGGCGGCAATTGGGTTTGTATTTGGCTGAGATATTCCAATACCCGCGAGCGTGCCCAATAAAGGTCGGTGCCATCTTCAAATAAAACATAGACGTAGCTATCGCCAAACATGGAGTAGCCGCGCACGGTTTTTGCGCCGGGCACTGAGAGCATTTTGCTGGCGAGCGGATAGGTCACTTGATTTTCCACCAGCTGCGGTGCTTGCCCAGGAAAGCTGGTGCGAATAATTACTTGCACGTCGGATAGATCGGGCAGTGCATCTATGGGCGTATTTTTTGTTGAATAAATTCCCCAGCCGCTGATAAAGATCGTGGCGAGCAGTACCAGTAAGCGGTTGCTGATAGACCAGCGAATGATGTGCTTAATCATGCTGATGCTCCTTATCTTGTGCATTTGGGTTTGCTGTTTTGTGTGCGTTGTGACTTGCTGGCTGTATTTTTTCGAGCGCGACAATTATCCAGTAGCCCTCTTCATCAATGCGCGCACTTATATTCACATTGTCGCCAGCATGTAACTGGGCAGCGAGCTGTGGCGATTCTAAACGGAAGCGCATGGTCATAGCATCCATTGAAATACGTTGATCTTTTTGCGCGATAAATTCGCTGTGATCTATGCGAATTTTTTGATCGGCTATGCCTAAAATTTTACCGGTTGCGCGATGCAGCTCGGGTGCTGCGGCTAATGCTTGAGCGCGTAGGCCGAGCATTGAGGCTTCTGAATCTAAAATAAATTGAGCGCTGGCGACCACCTCTTGGCCCGCGCTGAGTCCACTCAGCACGACTGTTTTGTCTTGTATTTCGTGACCTATTTTTATGTTTACTGGGCGAAACTTACCGGGGCCATCTGCCAGCAACACCATGGCTTGTTGGCCGCTGCGAATGATGGCTTCGCTGGCGAGCGCGAGGCCAGTGGTATGAGCGGCATCGGTTATGGATAAATCCACTCGGCCACTGGCGCCGGGTTTAAGTATCCCAGCGCTGTTGTCGATGAGAATGCGTGCAGTGCTGCTTCGGGTGTTGGCATCGATGTTGGGGAGCAGGGTGTCGAGGGTTCCGGTTGCGATGATCTGTGTTTGGTCTGCGCTAAAAAAACTCGCGCTTGTGCCTGCTGCGAGTGGTTCTGTTATGCCGTGAAGTTGCGCTTCAGGAATTGCCGCGTCCAGCCAGAGGCTGTCTAAATTATTGATACGTGCCAAGGTTTGGCCACTGGTAAACGTCATGCCGGTTTTTACATCGAGTGAATCTATAACGCCGCTGATAGGTGCGCGCACAATAAACGTAGTTTGTACTTTTTCAGTTTTTTCGAGGGCACTGATACTGGTGTTGGGCATGCCGAGTAATTCGAGGCGAATTTTTGCGGCGGCGGTTAGGTGGTGATCGCCCGTGGATTTTACCGCGAGATATTCGTATTGGGCGCTGGCCCATTCGGGAATTAAAAACGCGGCTATGGCTTGGCCTTGCTCAAGGGTATCGCCTGCGGCGAGGGGCCAGACTTTTTCAACAAAGCCCGCGCTGCGCAGTTGCACTATGGCTTGCGTGCGTTCATTGGGGCGCAGTGTGCCCGTAAGGCTGAGGGTGCGCGCGAGTGGAATGGTTTCTACTTGGGTTAAACGCATGCCGAGGTTGTGGGTAATGCGCGGGTCTATATTGAGGCTTTGTGCGCTATCTTGCTGAGTGTCGTTTTGATGTTCAGCTGCGTATTTAGGTACCAGCTCCATATCCATAAAAGGCGATGGTCCAGGCTTATCAAAATGTTGACTGGGCACCATGGGGTCGTACCAGTAGAGCACTTTCTTTTCTGTTGTTTCGGTTTTGCTGTTTAAGGGTGCTGAGGGCGAGTCGCTGTGACTTTTGTTCGTAAATAAATACCCGATTAAGACCCCACTCGCGAGCAGTAAGAGTGCGCCGACAAAAAGCGTCAGGCTTGGGCGTTTGTGTTGATGTTGATGGGCAAGATTATCGATAGTGCTCATGGTGTTACCTCGCGGCTAGGCGTGTATTCGTTAGTAGAATTATTATTATTTTCAATGGCGGTGTTTTGTTTGAGTTGCGCTATTTCTGCTTTTTGAATGCTGTAGCGAAAATAAATTTGCGCGGCGATTTGATCCTGTGCAGCGCCGAGTTGTATTAATTTTAATTGCGCTTCCAAGCGTGCTTGGCGCGCATGAATCACATCCGTTAGCCCCATGCCGTTGTTGCCTTGCCAAGCCGCTTGAATAAGCGCAATTTTTTTATCCGCGAGCGGCAGAAAGGTATCGCGCTGGCGCGAATAGGCGCGTGCTAATTGTTGGTAGTCGGCGTAGTCGCTGATGAGTTCCGCTTTAAGGTTGCGTAGTTTTACATCGCGCTCACTGTCGATAGCGGCGCGCTCCGCAACGCTTGCAGCTATGCGCGGGTTTTGGCGGCTGCGGGTGAAGACCGGTAGGTCCACCGTGAATTTGAGCGAGAGCATATCTTCTGCGGGATAACCGCGTGCGCCATACATCACTTCTACTCCCCAGTCGGGGCGCTTGGCGGCGCGCGCTGCGGCTACTTGCGCGTCTAGCTTTTGGGTCATGGGTTCGTAGCGTAAAAATTCAGGGTTTTGTGCCAGTGAGTGTTCCAGGTCGCTGAGGTTTAAGGGCCATTCTGGCGCGCGGCCACTTAGCGGTTGCAGTGCTGCATCACCTAACCAGCGCTGCAGTTGGGCGCGGGCGCGGCTGTGCAAGCGTGGCAGTTCATCGCGCCGCTCTTGCAAGCGTGCGTTTTCTTCTTCGGGTATGAGGGTGTCCATCACCATGCTTTGTTTGCCGGTGTGGCTGGCTTCATGGGTTTTGGTGAGCAGGTTATTTTCTTTATCGAGCTGTTCGAGGACGACGAGTTGCTGTTCGAGTGCGCGTAGTTGTATCCAACTTTGTGCGGTGAGGCTTAGGATTTGACGTGTGTCTAGTTGCACATTGATGGCGGCTAAGTCTATCTCGCTATTGGCTTCTGCTTGGCGTGCGCGACGTTTAGCGCGATTGGGGAATTCTTGCATCACGCCGATTTGACGCATGGTCATAAAATCGGCCGAGGTGCTAAAACGATTGTCGCCCTCTACGGGCATATTATTGATGCCGACCGCGAGTTTTGGGTCGGGCAGGGCGCCGGCGGGTATTGCATTCTGTTGTGCTGCGTCAAGCTGCGCGGCACTGGCCTGCAGCTCGGGTGCTGTTTGCAGGGCAATACTGAGCGCTTGGTTAAAGCTTAGGTCTGCATAACTGGGGGTAGCCCAAAGTAATAAGCTGATTGCGCTTGTGCGCATTATTTTTTTTTTTGCCCAAGGCAATCATGAGTGCGAGGACCCATAGTCCACTCCTAATAATTCGAAAAACTATTTCAGATGATGAAAAATCGAAACATAAATGGTGTGAGTCATCGATAATTCAAGAAATAAGCAACAGTGGTTGAACCGAATAAATTTTATTCAGAGGTAACAGCTGTTGTGCGTTTTCGTGTATTAGGCGGTGATGGGAGGGCGCCAAACGGCATTTGGGTTGAAACTGGTAAAGAAAGGTGAGTTCATACTGGGCACTAACGCCATAGTGCGCGGTGCAATAAAGTCTGGGGCAATATAAATAAAGGCTTGGATGCTGGTTTTACACAGGTGGCAGCATTTCATTTGCGGGCAATCATGATTTGCTGGAGCGTTGCTGTCTGTGTCTTGATCTGCGCTTTGATTTGCATTTTGGTGCGAGGAATTATTAGCCTGAAGGCTAGTAGTCTCTGGACAGCATTTCATGCGCGGCATTTTTTTATCACCGTGCATCTTAACTTGGCTGGGTATTTTATCCATAGCGGCCATGTCGTGCTGCATCTTGGTGCTGGCTATTTTTTGATTACGGGCTTGGTTGTGAGTCTGATGTTGAGTTTGCGCGGCGTTTAATGTGATTGATTCTGTTGCGAGCATCATGGGGCAGACAAGATTGGACAGAAGTGTATCTGCCACCGCTTGTAGGGGCAGCACAAAACTCAAGAGCAGAATAAAAACCATTGGATAGCGGCGCATAGGCGTGAGTATAACCGAATATGCCAAGAGATATAGGCTCTATCTTTACGTGCTTTCTTTACGTGCTTCCTTTGCATGCATTTAACCTTTATAGGGCGCTGGTGCGCCTGCCGCATCTAGCTGGGGGTTGATTAGTGCTACCTGCATTTTTAGGTTTTAGTGCTGGGTTGGGTAGAATTGCTACTCAATCGACAAATTACAATGGCTGACTACCTTTTTTAAACCTCACGGTTGACAACGTTGTCCTGTTGGGTATATTTTCACTGCTCGTTAACTGTGAAAGCTTTGTATGAGGCAGTTTTTTTCGAGCTAATTAATTTTAGCTGGCAGGTATTCTTAATAATATTTTTCGCTATTAAATTTTTCATTTAAAAATCTGCACCGTTTATTTTAAAGGGTATGTGAGAAATAACCTTCTGACTCCCTTTTAAGATTTTTTCTTATTTCGTAACAGTAAGTAGCTGTTATTCAATGTTGTGATACTAATGAAAATTCCAATTCAGTTGGACGGTATTTTTATTGCCTAAAAAATATTAAAGATTGCTAGAGCATTAATAAAAAGATTGCTAGGGAATTAATAATATGCGCGATGGAACAGCCGTGTTTTGCAAGGAATCCAGAGGTTTAGGCTTCTGTTGGTCTTTACTGGCGTGCCACTACATTTTTTATGTAATGGCTTTATCGATAAAAAAGATTCTATAAGGAAACACAATGAAAACCTTTAGTGCAATTATGATGTTATGTGCAGGGCTGCTTGCACATCAGGTGCAGGCTTATGAATGTGGCGGAGTTGCTGCTTATCAATCTGGCACCACTTATGCGACAGGTGCGATTACAAAAAATGTGGGTGTTGCCTATAGCTGCAGTGTTGGCGGCTGGTGCTCGCAAGGTGGCGCCTATGCGCCAGGAACGGGTTGGGCGTGGGAGTCGGCATGGAGTAGTTTAGGTTCCTGCACGGCAACCTCTGCTATGTCGAGTGCATCTTCTCTTGTGGTTGCGAGTGCTGCGCCAAGTTCAAAAGCAAGTTCAGTTGCTGTTTCTTCTGCTGTTGCGGGTTGTGGTGGCTTAAGTGGTTGGACAAGTTCTGGTGTTTACACTACGGGAATGCAAGTTGCTGCGGACGGGGTGAAGTATCAAGCTAAGTGGTGGTCTCAGGGGCACCATCCCGCTATGTATTCTGGGCCTGATGGTGAGTGGTTGAATCTTGGTAGTTGCGGGGCTGCATCCTTATCGTCTGCTGTTGCTTCTTCAATAAAGCCGAGCAGTGCTGCTAGTTCAATTGCACCCAGTTCGGCTGCTAAAAGTTCAGTGGCTAACAGTTCAGTGGCGAGTTCATTAAGCCGTTCATCTTTAGCCTCAAGTTCTGTGCCGTCCTTGAGTGGGAAAAAGGTAGTAGGCTACTTTGCCGAGTGGGGCGTGTATGCGCGTAACTATCATGTTAAAAATATTGAAACGAGCGGTTCGGCCAATGTGTTGACTCATATAGTTTACGCCTTCGGCAATGTTAAAAACGGGCAGTGTATCGTGGGGGATTCTTATGCGGATTTCGATCGCGCCTATTCTGCGGCTGAAAGTGTTGATGGTGTCGCAGACTCTTGGGAGTCGACCAATGTGCGCGGCAGTTTCGGACAGCTGCGTCGTTTGAAAGCGATGCATCCCGGTCTAAAAGTGGTGTGGTCATTCGGTGGTTGGACATGGTCGGGTGGGTTCACACAAGCGGCACAAAATCCTACTGCGTTTGCAGAATCTTGTTACAACTTGGTGGAAGACCCACGTTGGGCAGATGTGTTTGATGGTATCGACATCGATTGGGAATATCCGAATGAGTGTGGTTTGGTATGCGACACGAGTGGGTTTTCTAGCTACAAAAATTTGATGCAAGCGTTGCGCACACGTTTTGGTGCTAATGCACTGGTGACATCGGCGATAGGTGCGGGCGCTGCAAAAATAAATGCCGCAGACTATGCGGGTGCTGCACAGTATGTCGATTTCTATATGCCTATGACCTATGACTTTTTTGGCGCTTGGGATAAAACCGGCCCAACGGCTCCACACTCTGCACTCTATGACTTTGCCGGTATTCCTGTTGCCGGGAATTATTCAGACAATGCATTGCAGTTGTTGCAGGCGAAAGGCGTACCTAAGAGTAAGTTGTTACTGGGTGTAGGCTTCTATGGCCGTGGCTGGGCAGGGGTCACCCAAACGGCTCCAGGGGGTTCTGCAACGGGTGCTGCTATAGGTTCAGTAGAGGCGGGTATTGAGGACTATAAAATTCTTAAAGCTAAATGCCCCACAGCGAATAGTTTTGCGGGTACTGCCTATGCAAAATGTGGGAGTGAGTGGTGGAGTTTCGATACCCCTGCATCTTTGAGTGGAAAAATGGATTACGTCAATCAACAAAACTTGGGTGGTACTTTCTTTTGGGAGTTGAGCGGTGACACCGCCGACGGCGAGTTAATTCGGGTGTTGAATAATGTGCGTTAATCCCTAAGAAATTTGTTGGAGCTTTTGCTGAAGTTGCAACATACAGCTCCTTGCTTTGCGGTGCCAAAATAGTTTTATTATTTTGTGCACCGCTTTTTTTGGCTTGATATTTACATCACACCGCGAATAGTAGCTTTTACTTTATCAGCATAAAAAGCGCTAAGCGTGCGGTGAAGCTCGGCAGACAGTGCAGGCAGCTCGCTCGCGGCAGCATTTTCGCGTACTTGTTCAGGTTTGCTGGCGCCAGTGATAACGCTGCTTACTGCAGGTTGATCGAGAATCCAGCGCATGGCCATCTGCGCCAAACTCATACCATTCGGTAAGTGCTTTGATAGCTCATCGGCAAAATCAACTGCCATAGGGAAAGGTATGCCCGCAAAGGTTTCCCCAACGCTAAAACAGGCGCCGTCTTTATTGAAGTTGCGGTGGTCAGTTGCGGCAAATTGATGCTCTTTGGTCATTTTGCCGGAGAGTACGCCGCTGGCGAGCGGTAGGCGCACTATGATGCCTACATTGTGTTGCTGTGCGAGTGGGAATAATTCACTGATGTGATCTTGGCGAAAGATATTAAAAATAGTTTGTATTGAAGTGAGCTTGGGGTGAGTAACCGCGAAGAGTGCTTCGTCCATGGTTTCTACACTCACGCCAAAATGCTTGATGAGCCCCGCCTGTTGAAAATCTTCCATCCAGCCAAGTAGATCGCCCGCTTTGAGTACGTCGGTAGGCACGCAGTGAAGCTGAGCCAAATCTAAGGCTTCTACCCCTAAACGCTGGGCCGACGCGGCTAAGTTCGCCTGCACCTTGGCTTTGGTGTATTGGTTCGGGAACAAGTCACCCGCACGCCCAACTTTGGTGGCTATAATGCGCGCTGCTGGATGAGCGTTGGTGTAGTCGCCAAGGCGTTGCTCGCTGAGGCCGCCGCCATACACATCAGCAGTATCCCAAAAGTTGATCGCGGAAGCGTCGGCAGCGGCGAGTACAGCCGTTGCGCGCTCAGACTCTATGGGGCCAAAATCGCCACCTAATTGCCAGCAACCTAGGCCGACTTCAGATAGCTGATAGCCACTTTTACCGAGTGTGCGTAGTTTCATGTGTGCCTCTGTTTGATTGTTTAATGTGTGTATTCGTTCGTTTGCGTGTTCGTTTGATGGATGGAGTGAGACTATTGTGTGAACAATAAAGGCCCTGTACACACCCGTGTATTTAGCCGTGCAGTTTAACTTTTTGTGGCGCCCAAGTTTGAGAAGAATTGTTAAGTGGCTTGAATCATAGTTAAAGGGCAAATGCAGTCTGTAGCCGTAAAAGTTGAGTTTTGTGCGTTACTAATATCGTGATTACTCTTAATCCTTGGTGTTTTTTGCTAGAAGAAAGATGTGCAACTATGAAAACTCCTTTAATTACCCGCGCGGGTTTTGATGCGCTGAAAGCTGAATTGGACCATCTTTGGCGTGTTGAGCGCCCGGATACCACAGCCAAGGTCTCTTGGGCCGCCAGCTTGGGCGATCGCAGCGAAAATGCTGATTATCAATACAATAAAAAACGCCTGCGTGAAATTGATCGGCGTGTGCGTTATTTGCGCAAAACCATCGAAGATATCAAGGTGGTGGATTATTCTCCCGTGCAAGAGGGAAAAGTTTTTTTTGGCGCTTGGGTGGAAATTGAAAATGACGACGGCGAAAAAAAGCGCTTTCGCATCGTAGGTTACGACGAAATTTTTAATACGAAAGACTACATCTCCATAGACTCGCCGATGGCGCGCGCACTTTTGAAGAAAGAAATAGACGATGAAGCGGTGGTGAAAACCGAGGCGGGTGAGTTTGTGTGGTACGTAACTGCAATTGAGTACCAAAAAAATTAGGTGTTGACCGTCTAGTGCCTCAAGTGCGGGGCAATTTTTGCTTGAGCTGGTTTTATTTTCGCCAGCTTGGTTTTTGAGGATGCTTGGATTAGGCTCCTTTTGGAGGCCCCAATGTAAAGAAGTCAAATGAGCCTATTACACTAGTGGTCTAGTTGACTATAATTCCCCTCTTTTTTTATAGCGCTGTGTCATTCCTATCGAATGCATCATGTGTACCTTCTTCTCACTTTATTAATAGCTGAAATTTTCATGACCGAAACGACGTCCGCCCAAAAGAAAGGCTTGTGGGGCATGAGCCGCCCATTGCTGGTTGAACAGAGCCTACAACTGAGTGTGCCGCTGCTGGATACCTTCTTTTTAAGCCGTGTGAGCGACTCAGCCGCTTCGGCAGCGGGGGCCATGACACCTGCGGTATTTTTCTGCGTGAATATTTTATGGGTGACGGTTTTTTCTGGTTCTAGTATTGCGAGCCAGCGTTTAGGTGCGGGCAACCAAGAGCGGGCCGTTGCCACTATCGCCACCTATGCCCTGTGGATTTTACTATTGGGCGCGCTGCTAACCTTTTTACTCTACGCCATAACGCCGTGGATCACCTCGGCCATGGGGTTGCCGGGCCAGGTGCAAACGGATGCGAATACCTATACGCGCATTGTGTGTTGGTTGATGTTGATTTGGTCCGCTAAATTAATTTTTCAAAGCATTTTAAATATTTACGGCCAGCCGCAGTGGAACATGGTGGCCAATATCGTATTTTTCTCAGCCAATATGCTGGGCAACAGCATTGTAGTGTTTGGATGGTTTGGCTGCCCACCGCTCGGTATTGTGGGTGTGGCCTGGGCGAGTGTGATTGCATCCATTCTGGGGATTTTAGTGAGCGGCACCATGGTGGTGTGGCAAGTAAAGTTGGCCTTTCATTGGCGTAACTTTCGCCAAGAGTTTCGCAGTGCAACACACAATACTTTTCGCATCGCCTTGCCCAGCATGATTGAGCCTATGTCGTTCGATTTAAATATGATTGTGCTGAACAGTTTTGCTGCGAGCTTAGGTGCAGCGGCCTTGGCGGCAAAAATTTATACCTTTAATACTTTTTTGGTGGGTTTAATTATTACCCTTGCCTTAACCATGGCCAGCGAAGTATTAATTTGCCAGTTTGTGGGTGCCGCTCGCTACGACAAAGCGATTGAGCAAATGCGCCAAAGTTTAAAAGCGGCACTTTGGGGTTCGGGGTTGGTGGTGTTTGCATTGGTGGTATTGCATAGCCCCATAATGCATCTCTATACGGATCAAGATGTCATTATCGCCAGCGCCTTTTGGTTGTTTTTATTGGCAGCTTTGTCCGAGCCACCGCGCGCCATCAATGTGATGGTGGGCGGCGTATTGCGCGCAACCGGCGATGGCTGGTTGATATCGACTGTTGGCCCCTTGTTTACCTGGCTAGTCGCTGTGCCCGCTGCCTATGTGATGGCATTTGTATTTGGCTGGGGGCTTTACGGCATTATGCTCGCCGCGATTTTAGATGAAGGTTGTCGCTCGGTAATGTATTGGAAACGCTGGAAAATGAATCGCTGGCAGCAAACCCATGTGCATGCGCTGGAGCAGAAAAAGCTTATGGCGGAGAGCCTGCAGTAGCGGTGTCTCTCTCGGTTCGGCGCCGACTTTTTTGAGTAAATTATGGAAGGCGTTGACGATGTACAAATCGATTGCACGCTTGGTGTTTAGTGTTGGTCTGTTTTCATCGCTTTGTGTACAGGCTAGGGATTGTTTGGATGAGTCGTCGTTACGCTCTCTGGATAAGGGTTATGAAGATGCCCTAAGAGTGGGTGATCTGGTTTATTTGCAGCAGTTGCTCGCCCCTAAATTTGTGTGGGTGCACAACTTGGCCGTGCAGTCTGAAACTAAGGCCGACTTGCTAAAACGCCTTAGCGAGCCAAGTGAGGTTCCCAAAGCACGCACCACCAGCAATTTAACTTTTCATCGATTGGAAAATACAGTGGTGGTGAGCGGCTTGAGCAGTGTGGAGAAATACAATGAGGACGGCAAAACTACTCGGCTAGCGCGCTATCAGTTTATGCGCACCTATGTGAAGGCGAGTGTTAAAGAAAATGCGAACGCCAATAGCAGTCAGTGCTTACTATTGGCGGTGCAAACCATGAAAGTATTTAGCAGTGACTCTCAGCTGTAATTATTTATTCTGCGCAAAAATCTTTAGATAAAAATTCAGTTCAGCCGTGAGCGCCTGTTCAATATTTTCACCTTGGCGAAAGCCGTGGCCCTCTTCTGCGAAGGTCACATACTCGGTATAAATCCCTTTTGCGGTGAGCGCTGCCACCATGGCTTCTGCCTGCGCAGGCGGTACCACCTTATCTTGTAAACCCTGTAAAAAAATCACCGGGCAATTTAATTGCTCAATGTGGTGAATGGGGGAGCGCGCGGTGTAAGTCTCCTGCTGTGCAGGGTAGGGGCCTACCAGCGAATCTAAATAATGCGCTTCAAATTTGTGGGTGTCCTGCGCAAGCGCCGCGAGGTCGCCAATACCATAGAGGCTTGCGCCTACCTTAAACGTGTTGCCAAAGGTGAGTGCCGCAAGCACTGTGTAGCCGCCCGCACTGGAGCCGCGAATGGCGAGTTGCTCGGGGTCGACTAGGCCGCGCTCCACCAAGTGTTGCGCGCCACTGCATACATCAATCACATCGGTAATGCCCCAATTATATTTCAGCCTATCGCGATACCGGCGCCCGTAGCCGCTGCTGCCGCGATAGTTCACATCTAATACCGCAAAGCCGCGGCTAGTCCAAAATTGTATTTTTACGTTGAGTGAGCTTTCGGTGGCAGCCGTTGGGCCGCCATGGCACATCACTAAGAGTGGTGGCAGGCTGTTAGCGCTTGCGCTAGCCGCAGGGTTTAGCGGGGCATAAAAAAAGCCGTGGCATTCTTCGCCATCGGTTGTGGGAAAGGTAATGGCGTCGGGGGAAGAAAAATAAGCTGGATCTATATCGAGCCTGTGTTGGCTCAGTTGCGCAATATGTTTGTTTGCGCGCGCGTCGCTGTCGTAGCGATAAAGTTGTGGCCCTTGTGTGTTAGTGGAGCCAATAAATACTGCGTGCTGCTTACCGCATTGCAGGCTGGAGATATCGCGCAGGTTTGTTGCATAGGTATTTAATACGCCGTTGATGAGATCAATTTCTCCCAGCTGCCATTGGCCTTTGCTGTTATAGCAGCAGGCAAGATTGTCTGCGTTTAAAAAACTGTAGTAGCTCATACCAAATACCCAGCGCGGCCCTGCGAATTCAGCGTCCAGTGCGAAGACTGTATGAGTGTTGTGGCCGTCCCAGCGGTAGATGTTCCACCAGTTGCTGCGATCGGAAATAAAAAACAATTCACCGCGCGGTGACCATTCTGGTTGTACAACCGCTTCGGCATCGCTGCCCGCTACGAGCTGTGCGTTAATCACAGCACCCTGTGCATCGAGTTCTGCGCACAGGCATTCGCTCCCATCCCACGGCATCTGCGGGTGATTCCAGCGTAAATAAGCGAGGCGTTTGCCGCAGGGACTGAGGCGCGGGTTGGAGTAAAAGTCTGCCCCTGTCGCCAGTAGGCTAAGGCTGCGGTCTGTTAAATCTATAGCGATAATGTGATTGGGCGGGTTGTGTGGTGTGGTGCCATAATCTTCGCGCACGGCTATCAAGCGCTGACGCTGCGCATCAAAACAAAAATCGGCGTAGCGGTATTGGCCTTCAGGGCTAAGTGGTTTGAGTGAAAATGGTTCGGTGGATAATTGCTCTAAAGTTAAATCACTAAGCGCTACATAATAAATACGCTGATCTGAATCCAGCACCAAAAATAAATATTCTTCGGTAACGAGGTAGGCTCCGCCCCCGTATTCGTGGGCGCGGGTACGCAGGCTATGAGGTGCAGGCAGTAGCTCCAAGGGCTCTGCTGCATCTTCAATTAAGCTTAGGCGCATAAGGGTGGTGCGCCCGCGTTCAAGGGGGCGGCTCTCGAGCCAATACACATAATCTCCACAAATTTGCGGCTCGCTCATGCGTAAACCTTGTGTGGCGAGTAATGTGGCACTGATCGGCGAGGGCCAGTGGCCATAAAGCAGTGTGGTGATAGGTGCTGGCGTGTGGTGTGTGGACATGGAGAGCCTTAATGCTAGAGAAAATAAATAAGTTATCGCGTGCGTAGAGTTCGTTTTGCGCAATGAAAATAGCGTGTCATTGTGCCTCTTGAGGCTGAATTTGACAAAGCCAAGCACTTTACAGCTTGCGAGGGTTTTTATTTGGCGGTAATTCCGTTTTAATGCCTCCATTCTCTGAGAGCTCCCTATGACGTTTACACCAGCACAACTCAGCGGCTACTTGCCTGCAATATCGCCCAATAGCTCAGCCAAACCGGTGTGGTGGGTGGCCTTAAGTGGCGGCTTGGATTCGACGGTTTTGCTGCATGCGCTTAGCGCATTGGCGTTGCCTGTTACGCTGAATGCGGTGCATGTAAATCACCAAATTTCCCCCAATGCAGATACTTGGCAAGCGCAGTGTGCAGAGCTGTGCGAAGATTTGGGCGTCGCATTTTACGCGCACAAAGTAAGTGTAAAAAATAATGGGAAAGGTGTTGAGGATGCCGCGCGCGAGGCACGTTACGGGGTGTTTTTGCAGCAAGTAGGCGCGGGTGATGTGCTGCTCACGGGGCATCATGCCGACGACCAAAGTGAAACGCTTTTGCTGCGCTTGATGCGCGGCACAGGCCCACGAGGTTTGGCGGCTATGGCGGCTAGCCGCGCCCTAGGTGAGGCGCAATTGCAGCGCCCGCTGTTACATTTCACCCGCAAAGAATTAGAGGCCTATGCGCTCAGCCATGGGTTGCGTTGGGTTGAAGATGAAAGTAATAACAGTGATGCCTATGACCGCAACTATTTGCGCAACCAAGTTATGCCTTTATTGCAAACGCGCTGGCCAGACTTTCAGCAGCGTTGGCAACAAACGGCATCACTCTGCGCCGATAATGAGCAGCTGTTAGAGGAGTTGGCGGCGCAAGATCTGGCGGCCGCTGAACCCCGCACTGAAAAAATTGGCGCGAGTTTAGATTTATCTTTTCTGCTTGGGCTAAGCGCGGCGCGGCGACAAAATCTTGTGCGCTTTTGGCTGCGCATTCAAGGTATGACGACACCAGAGCAAAGTCATTGGCAGCAGTTACAACAACAGTTTTTCACTGAGGTGCGCGTCGATGCAAGCCCCGATATCCGCTGGGGGAATGTTTCTCTGCGTAGTTTTCGGCAGCGTTTTTACGCCTTGCCTCTTGCTCAGCTCGCGGCTATTGATATCAGCCAAAAGTGGCGCTGGGATTTACCCGCACGATTGACTGGTGCGAGCGCGACTTCAATTCATTTAGGTGCAACAGGAATTGATTTAGGAGCGGCGGGAACATTAAATGCTGAATCCTGTTTGGCAGAAAGCCTACAACAAGGGCAGAGCCTCTTACGCGCAACCATTAGCCCGCTAGAGATTCGTTTTCGCCAAGGTGGCGAGCGCAGCCAACCAGCACGCCGAGCCCACTCACAAACCTTAAAAAAATTATTGCAAGAATATGAAGTAGAACCTTGGCTGCGCGACCGTCTACCTTTGGTGTTTTGCGCTGATCAGCTCGTAGCGGTAGCAGATTTGTGGGTCGCAGCGGGGTACAGCGTTCAGCCTGGTGAGTTGGGTATTAAGTTGTGCTGGCTGCCTTAAGCCTATTAGAGGCGATAGGCAGGGAGTAGATAAAGAATAGGTAAAGGCGGTAATTTTGGTTGGATTTTTAATGTTTGCTATTTACAGGGGTTGTCTGTAGTATCCTCCCCAAGCTTGAAAGAAAGCAATTTGAAAGTTCTGTTTGTCGTGACGTACCGGTAGTTTTTTGATGATAGGCGCAAGCCTTTTCCAAATCCCTTCGTAACATACCTCTCTCAGTTTAAATTACAGCCTGACTTCTTGCTACTCTAGCCCCTGAGGGCGCACTTTTACTTAAATTTTGGAAATAATTATGTCTACTACAACTACTGGCACTGTAAAATGGTTTAACGAAGCTAAAGGCTTTGGCTTTATTGAACAAGAATCTGGTCCTGATGTGTTCGCACACTTCAGCGCAATTTCAAGCCAAGGTTTTAAAACCTTAGCTGAAGGCCAACGCGTTCAGTTCGCTGTTACCCAAGGCGCAAAAGGCCCACAAGCCGAAAATATCGTTTGTATCTAATTGATACAACAATATTTTGAGGTTGAATTCGCTTACCGTTGTAGCAGCAATGTCTGTTTGTAAGCAAATAAAAAGCCTCTGCCTATCTTTCGGATAGGCCCAAAAAAGTGCTGGCGAATACCGCTGGCACTTTTTTTAATTTAATTTTTCCCTCATCCAATCCTCAATTATTTGAGCGATATCAGCCTAAATTTCTGCGTACTCTGTTTTTTGCATACACAAGTTTTGCATACACAAAACCCAGCATAGTTACTGCGCATCATTGTCGGCTGCCTAAACACGAGCATTCATGAAAAAAGTTCCTAATGCGGCGATTGATTCCGCAGACTACCAAAAATACGAAAACCCAATTCCCAGTCGCGAATTTATCGCGCAAGTTGTCGCCGCCAGCAAATCCCCCATACATCGCGACGACTTAGTGGCAACACTTGAATTACACAGCGAAGAGCAGCAAGAAGCCTTGCGCCGTCGCCTGCGCGCCATGGAACGCGACGGGCAATTGAACTACAGCTCTGCCAAAGGTTTTGCTGCACTTGATCCCGCCGATATTTTAACCGGCAGCATTATTGGTCACGCTCAAGGCTTTGGTTTTTTTAAAGCAACCGGCAGCAAAACGGATTTGTTTGTTCCGCCTAATCAAATGCGCCAGCTGTTAGATGGCGACATAGTAGAAGCGCGCATTAGCGGCACCAACAGACAGGGCCGTGAAGAGGTTGCCATTCTCAAAATCGTTGCGCGTGGTATTAAACAAATTACCGGGCAACTCAAGTGCGAGGGCGAACGCTATTTTATTCAGCCGGACAACAATCGCCTGCCCAACCCCATAGAAATTGAGCCAAGCAGCCTTAAGGGTGCCGAGCCAGAGCAGTTGGTGAGCGCTGCTATAGTGAAATACCCCAGCTATAGAAATAACGCTATTGCCGAAATCGTCGAGGTGCTTGGCGATAGATCTGATCCAGGCATAGAAATTAAAATAGCCATGAGTAATCACGATATCGTGAACAAGTGGCCAGCAGGCGTTTTAGCTGCCGCCGAGCAATATGGCGCAACCGTGAGCGAAGCCGATAAAAAACATCGCATCGATTTGCGCGATAAAGCTTTTGTCACCATTGATGGTGAAGATGCAAAAGATTTTGACGATGCTGTTTACTGCGAGCCGCTCGCCAGTGGCTGGCGTTTGTATGTGGCCATTGCCGATGTATCTCACTACGTGCACAAAGGTAGCGAGCTGGATGCCGAAGCCCACAGCCGCGCTACGTCCGTGTATTTTCCCGGTCAGGTTGTGCCCATGCTGCCAGAGGCGCTCTCTAACGGTTTGTGTTCGCTCAACCCCCATGTCGATCGTTTAGTCATGGTGTGTGAAATGACCATCACCGCTAAAGGCAAAATGACCGAACATGTTTTTTATGAAGGCATTATTCACTCGCAAGCGCGCCTTACCTACAACCAAGTGGATGCATTTTTAAATGCGCCGCACACAACCTCGGGCAAATATATACCCCATAACTTCCTCGGTGTTGTACCTGCTATTGGCAGTTTAGACAGTCTTTATCGCGTATTGATTAGCGCCCGCTCAACACGCGGCGCCTTAGATTTTGAATCCAAAGAAGTAAAATTTGAATTTAATGAGCAGCGTAAAATTGCTCAAATAGTGCCGGTAGTGCGCAACGATGCGCATCGCTTAATTGAAGAGTGCATGCTGCTCGCCAATGTGGCCGCTGCGCGCTTTATTGAAGGCTATAAATTGCCGGGCCTCTTTCGCGTACACAACGGCCCACAAGCGAAAAAGTTGGCGAGCATGCGCGACTTTCTCACCAGCAAAGGTTTAGTGCTAGGCGGCAAAGACAAACCCAAACCCAAACATTACGAATTGCTGCTCAACAAAATTGACGGCCGCAAAGATGCGCAGGCCATTCGCATGATACTGCTGCGCTCACTCGGGCAAGCGCGCTACAGTGCCGACAACCAAGGCCACTTTGGTTTGTCCTACGATGCCTACACACACTTTACCTCGCCGATTCGCCGCTACCCCGACTTACTAGTGCACCGCGCTATTCGCTCCATTATTCGCCACCCCAGCAAGCTAGGCACCATAGGCAAACGCATCAAAAAACTTTTGGGTCTTGGCTATGACGACGTAAGGCGTATTGAATCTGCAGACGCAACGCCGTTTCACTACGGTTACGATGAAGCCGATATGATCGCGCTGGCCGAGCACTGCTCGCTGCTATCGCGCAGAGCCGACAAAGCCAACTGGGACGTAGAGGCCGCACTCAAATGTCACTATATGCAGGATAAAGTCGGCGAAACATTTACCGGCATTATCAGCAGCGTTACGCACTTTGGTTTATTTGTAGAGCTAGTAGACACGCAAATAGAAGGGCTTATTCATATCAATGCGCTCGGCAATGACTATTTCAAATTCGATGCCGCCAGCCAAACGCTAAAAGCCGAAGGCAGCAAACGCACCTACGAAACTGGCGACACCATTGTGGTGTCAGTCGCCCGCGTAGATATGGACACCCATAAAATTGAATTTGCCGTTAAGGCAGTAGCAAAAGCGAACGGCGCTAAAAAACACACCGCTAAAAAGCGAGGAGGGCGATCCTAGTTGTTATAGGGCGCCTTTTTAAGTGCAATCTGCGTGTTGGGTAGTGAGGCCCAACACGCAGAAACCTAACTAAAAGACAAAAACTTAAAAATAATAAATCAAAAAGGCAAGACCAGCCCCTGTACTTCTCAATTCTCTTACCAGTTAGAAAAGTTTTAGGGAGAAGGCAAGGCCCCGTTGTTGCTGTAAGAGCGAGCAGCCCTAGCACACTTATATTTAATCAGAAGCCAAAAACTCCAAATAATAAATCAAAAAGCAAGACCCCATTTTTTCTTACAAAGTCAAACCAAGCTACCGTTTAACCTTAGAGAACAGCCAATCCCAAAGTGCATCCTTAGCAAAGGTTTTATCCCAAGAGTTATGCCCGCCGAAAGCATAGAGCGTGAAATTAAATTCATCCTCTGCAATATCACTTCCCAACACCCAAGGCCTAAGACCTCCCTCCGAGCTATAGCTAATAGTGTAATCATTAATCGGCGGCTTAGAGCTAGGGTAAAGCGACCACACATCCTGACCTGCAAACTGATCCACCATCGGCAAAATATAGGAGTGAAATGGAATAGTTTGATCGTCGTAGTTCAGAAATGTCCAAATCGGCATACCACGCAAACTCCTTGCCCTATTCAAGTAATCATCTAGACCACCACAAACCGGAGCAATGGCCGCAATCTTATCCGGGTTTGCCGCCGCATAGTTGAAAGTGCCTATTCCCCCCATGCTCGCACCAACCACATAGATTCTCTTCGCATCAATTCGGTATACCTGCTCCATATAGGCAACGAGCTTATTAAGCTCCTCAGGATTCCACCAGCCCAATCGCTCACCGTGATATACCTCGCGATCTATATGCGGTATCTCAGGATGGACAACAAATGCATCTTTAAGGTGAGGGTTAAGCGTATCTCTGGCTGCTGGGTTTAACTCGCCAGATTCAAGCAAGAAATTGCTAAACACCCCAGTCGGCAGCGGATAGGTTGTTAACTTGGGGCGCAATTCTTTATAGCCATTATCTCCATGCAGCACGATTACCAATGGGTAGCGATCTGCCGGCTTCGCTTGATAACTGATAGGTACATATAAGAAAAAGTTAAATCCATTCGGGTATCCCGTAACATCATAAAACCAGTCGTCAAAGATAGCCTGCTGCGTGTACCCAAGCACAGCCATACTTGATTGCGCAGAACTTGATTGAAGAGAACTTAAAGACACAGCACTCGACCGAGAGGAGCTCGCCAGCATCACACTCGCTCCTATAGAGCTCACTTCTACAGCACTAGACTCAGCAGAGGTCGACAGAGCAGAACTCACGTCGTACGCACTCGACGCAACTGAACTCAAGCCTGCACTATAGGTTGCAGGTGCAGATGACTTAGAGCTATCTCCACCACCGCCACCACCGCACGCCGATAACGTACAAACACCGGCAATACACCACCAAAACTTCCAACTAAAATTCACTCTCATTTCCTTTACCGTATTGATGACTATTAACAAAACGCCCCGATCCTAATGGCGTCCCCCTTTTGGGAGCGAAAATCTCGCCCCAAACTTTCAGCGATTACCCTCAGACAGAATAAGATGGAGCAGAAAAATTATGTTAACCCGCTAGCGGGTAATCTGTATAACCAACGCCACTCGACGCATACACTATGCCCCAGTTTACGTCAGTTAAGGGCAAGTCTTGCTCGAAGCGAACTAGCAAATCCGGGTTGGCAATGTAAAGGCTGACAAAGGCTACGGCGGTTGCACCACCCTTAGCGATTAATACCTCTGCAGATATGACCACGTGAATTTCTCATTGGCTAAGTAGATCAAGGGGTTAGACTCGAATGGCACTTACTTAAGCCCAACTCATTGAAAACTAGAAAGAAAAGGCAGTCTAGATGATAAACTGATTGTGACGAAAAAAATAGAAATCACCGAGACACTGTCTTAATGCGCATTATTAACAAAATGGCGCAACATCAACAGCGAAATATTAAAAGAGCCTGTAAATACTTCTGTGTAACTGCCGGTTATTGATAATCGCTCAAACGTTCATCAAAGACAATCATAAAGTGGTTCAATGCTGCGCGCCAATTTCGAATCGAAAAATTGACGACACCCACAGTTTAGGCTCGCGTAGATATGGACACCCATAAAATTGAATTTTCCGTTCAGGCAGTAGCAAAAACGAACGGCGCTAAAAAACACGCCGCTAAAAAGCGAGGAGGGCGACCCTAGTTGTTGTAGGGCACTTTTTAAGTGCAATCTGCGTGTTGGGCTGTGAGGCCCAACACACAGAAATTTAACTAAACGCCAAAAACTTAAAAATAATAAATCGGAAAGGCAAAAGGCAAGATCAGACCCCTTTGTCACATGTACCCCCTAAGCTTCAAGCAAAATATCTGATGCTAAAACCTCAATATATCCATCTGCAAGGAATATTTTTAACTGACTTGTAGTGTCATTTAATTGAGAAATTTTACCAGCTGTTAGATTTCCTGCTGCTGCATTGTCAATGATACTGATCAGATCAATAGTACATACAACTGACTTTACATTAGAGCATAAGATTTTAAAAATCTCTCTTTCTTTAGAGTCTTCTGCTTTATACAGTTGACACATAATCGAAAACTCTCCAGTTCCATGTAATTCAATATTTTTAAATCTACCGTCATGCCAATATATATCTTTAATATTCATGATTTTATTTCTTCCACGATTTATTGCGTCATTAGGATTCCTGTACCAGTTGCAACTGCTATAGCTCCACATGGTTCTGCAATCACGCATGCAACACCAGCTGCTACAGCAGCACCAATACCCAGTGCTTTCCATGCATTTGCGGTACTATTTGAAGTGCATTCTTGAATAGGGTCAGGTTCAAATCCATTATCCTTTGCACATTCTTTAATATGCTTGGGGGCGCCACTAAGTGTTTCCCCGTGTGATGCCCCCCCAAACTCACCTCCTACTCCTGCACCATTTTTACATTCCCAATGTAAGTGACGTTTTTTTATTCCATCTTGTACCGTGTAGTCAATTCTTATCCGACATCCTTTAGAGCACTCTTTCCATTGACCAGTCGTATGGTCGTTATTCGCAAGTCCATAAGGGTCAACTCCACGCAAAGGATTACCTTCCACATAAGCATAAGTATTAATCCCCCCGCCCAACCCAATCGGATCACTCTCAATATACCGTCCAATACTCGGATCATAATCTCGAAAGTAGTTGTAGTATAAACCCGTCTCGCCATCCAAATACTGCCCTGGAAAACGCGAATACAATTCAATGCTGTTGTTTTGGTTTTGCGCGAGTTTGCCTAAGGGTTGGTAGTCGCCCATCCAGACCACCTGCTGCGCGCTATCGGTAACAACTTGCGGTGTGTTTAGGTGATCGTTGTGAACAAAGTAGAGCGAAGACGCTGTACCCGCCACTGTGTAATTCAATTCCATTTGATCCACGTTCGGGCCACTTTTGCCCGTGGTTTTTAAGCTAATAGTATGGTTGCCCTGGGGAATAGTCACGCTGAGTTCAAGGGTGTTCCAAATGGCCCAGGTGGCGGTAGGGGTGAAATTTATTAAGGATTTTTGTACGCCATCCACTAAGAGTGCTAAGGGGCGATTGGCGGTATTGCCCAATGAGTAGCGCAACTTAATGTTATAGGTTGTACTTGAGGGTGCATAAAAAAGCCAGTCCGCTTGCCCTTCACCCACATAGTCAATAAAACCTGTGCCTGCATAATTGGCATTGTTGGTGGCTATGATGTGGCTACCTTGAAAGGACTCGCCGCTTTCATCGAGTAATGATGTGGCAGGTGTAGACGAGGTGCCTTTTACGGCTAAGGCAATTTGTTGGCTGCCCCAATAAACATATTCACGCAGGCTTGCACCTGTGCCATGGGTAACGAACCACCCAGCTTCATCTTTATCACAACATTGACGACGGACGCTATTCAACCGAGTTGCTTAAATTAATATGTATTTGTACCAATCGGTACCCAATAAAAAAGCGCATCAGAATTAACCTGACGCGCTTTTTTATTGGGTTAACTACTGTGGTTGTTAACCTTAGTAGAGGTAAACCGCTCCTGCTGCATCGGCGCTGTTGTCTGTTTGTTCTGCAGGGGTGCCGCCTTTGCCTGCTTCGCGGTGAGCGCTTACGGCCATGGTTGAACCATCGGCTGAGAGGTCGGTGTTAAAACCAAAGCGGTCATCGGTGTCGGTGTTGCTGGCTTTTACGTAGCTTTTTTTGCTCCAGGTGCCCATGTCGTAGTGGAAAACACTGACGGCGCCAGAGCGCAGAGCGCTGTTGTCGTTCTCGTCACCATTAATACCTATGGCGGCGCTGGCGTCGAAGTAGGTGCCAACTGCTAGGGTGTTGCCGTCGCGCGCGAGGCTGACAGATTGACCAAATTGGTTGCTGTCAATGACCACGGCGGCTTTGATGTAGGCGTCTTGAGCCCAGCTGCTGTCGTTGAGGCGGAATATGTAGACTGCGCCACTAGCAGGAGCCGATACATCGCTGCTGTTGCCATTGATGCCAGGGGCATTACTGGAATCGCCGGTTGCACCTACCGCAATAGTTTTGCCGTCGCCAGAGATATCAATACTGGCCCCAAAATAGCTGTTGAGATAGGTTGAGGCTGGTTTTAAATAGGCCTCTTGTACCCAGCTGCCATCGGTGCGACTAAATACATAGGCGGCGCCATTATTGAGGTAATCAGCATTTCCTGAGTAGGCGTATTTGGCGGCGGTGGTGCAGGCTGCATCAATTTTGATGCTTTCACCATCATAGTACCAGCAGGCATTAACATTTTGATCGCCATTTACACCTTGTGCATTGGAGTCTTCACCCAATGCGCCTATCGCGAGTTTATTGCCGTCGGTTGAGAGTGCGAGGCTCGCACCAAAGCTATCATAAGCTTGTGCGTTAGAGGCTTTTATGAAAGCTTGGTTCTGCCAGCCTGATTCTTCGGTGTAGTGGAAAATGTAAGCCGCACCAGAACCATTGCCACCTATAGCGCTGCTGGAGGTGATAGCGATGGTTGAGCTGCTACTCGATATGCTGCTTGAGCTCAGCGATGAGCTGGATGAGTTACTACTGCTGCTTGAGGGATAGAACTCAAAACAGGCAGTAGCTGAGCTCGATGAGTCGTAGTTGACGATTTGGTTATAGACTAGGCCATTACTGGTGGTGCCTACAGCGATAGTCATGCCATCGCCCGAGATTGCGAGGGATTCACCAAAGCGCAGTTCACTGGTCGAGAGAAAGTGCGGTTTCAAGTAGGCTTCTTGAGTCCAGTCGTTAGCGGTACGCTTGAATACATAGACTGCACCTACATTGTAATCTTGCGCTCTTATTTGGCCGTCGGTGCCGGTGATCTCAAAATTATTTTGGTTGCAGTCAATGCCATAGGAGGGGCTGTCTTCTAAGAGCGCTGAAACAGCAAGGCTATTGCCATCGTCTGACAGTGCTACGCGATAACCAAAGCGATCATTGATTAAAAACCGATTAGTGTTCAAGTTGGGTTGTTCGGTGTTAGAGGCTTTTAGATAGGCTTCTTGCACCCAGCTGTTATTTTCTTTTACGAATATATAAACGGCGCCAGAGTTGGTACTTTCGTTATTGGCTTGGTCGCCATTAGCGCCCAGTGCTTTGCTGTCTTCTGCAGGTGCTCCCACGGCTAGCGTCATACCATCCGCGGCTAAGGAGAGGCTCCAGCCGAAAAGGTCATTGGCTTCGACGTTAGAGGCCTTGAGGTAGCCAATGGCATTAATCATGGCGGTGGCGCTGTAGGTTTCTTCCGAGTCGACACAGCCTGAATCGCTGCAGGCTTGAACCATATAGCGGGTATTGAGCCAGTCGTGAATATGTACGCCGACCATATCTAGGGCGCTATTGGTGTCAAGATTGCCACCAACTTGGACATAGCCGCTATTGCCGCTGGTATTTTTCATCAGCTTGTAATAGCTGGCTCCTGCGACGGCAGACCATTCAAACTTAAGTGTTTTAGCGGCGCTTGCGCTGACTTTTACGCTGGGCCAAGTGCCAGAACCCGTAGCGGGTAGCGAGGTAGCACTGAAGCTGCTGCGCTGAGATGAGGTGCTGGAAGCTGAACTGGATGAGGGTTTATTGCTGTCGCTACCGCCGCAAGCCGCTAGCAAGAGTGAGCTAGTAACAAGGGAGATAACAAGGGTCGAACGGTTAAAAAAATGCGTGAAACGGTCAATATTCATTCAGCTTATTCCTGATGTTTTAAACTGGTCGGTGATTCTGTGTGCCGCAGCCGCTGGTGTCAATGAAATCACCCGAGATAAGCAGTTTTTACCCGAGAGTGGGTTGGAAAATGCACGCTAACGGCTTATTAAGGATTTGGATGCCATAGCAACAGGCTAAAGACCTCGCTCGCGGGGGAATGTTCAGAGTTTATTTCGACGAGTGAACTTCATCGACAGTTTAACGGATTGAATGTGCCGAACCTGTGAACAATTGTGCAAGTCATGGGCGCAAACATAATTCTTTGCTGGTCAAAACTCAGGGCTGAGTTGGGGTCTGGGTTGACGGTTTCTACTATTTTGTGTGACCTGAGCTTCGGTGCGCTTCAAGGCCAGCCGTGTGTGGCTGGCCTGGAGGCTTCTATTGTGGTGTCTATTATTTTGTCTGTTATTTTGTCTATAGTGCCGAGGATGTCCGACCATTCTATAGCGTCTTTAAGTACTCAACCAAGGCAAGGCGCTGAGAGTGATTTAACGGCGGTAGCTGGTAAAGCTGCGGTTTGCCGTCTGCATCTTTTATGGGCTTGCCTTCGGCGTTTAAGCGCATTACCGGTGTTACGCCTGCGGCATATTCATGGCCTTTATTGGCGTTGCTGGGCAGCTGGGTATCAAAGACGAACAGCTCTGGATACTGCTGTGCATCTCTTTGTACAAAACCCACTTTCTCCGCATCGAACTCCCGAGCCCCGAGTGTAAAGCGATTGGCGCGGCAGGCTTTGCCGCTAGCAATTTCGGCATCGCTACAGCTGGGTAAAAAAAGTTCATACAGATTAGCCACAGAGCCATTGTGCAAATAGGGTGCTGTCGCCCAAATGCCATTAAGCGGGCGTGCTTTATAGGCCGCGAAGGCTGCAGGGCTATTTGTAGGAACAACCTCAAAATCGAGATGTTTTTGGGTTTTCTTGATGGGGTTGTGGTTGATCGACGTGGCTAAATCATAGAGCTTCTCTGCCCAGCGACGAATAAGGCTCTTGTCGTGGTCTGGTTCGAGAATGACGCCTTCAACCGCACGACTTAACGCGGGTAAGGAAGAGGTTGTAGTGGCAAACTTAGGGCCATTGAGCATGACAAACTTATAGGGTTGCCCAGCGAAGTAACCGCTGTTACCACCATATTTAAGTGCATTCATTGCCATATAGGGGTCTGTACCTATGTTTTTCAGGCTTGCCATTTGCGCTGTAACTCGCCGTTTAGCATTGGTGCGATCAATTGATTGGTGGCAACTTTGGCATTGATAATCTACAAAAAGCGCGCGCCCTTCCTGTGCCAAGGCCTGGTTTATGGCGGGCAACACCTTCTGTCGGGCGAGATCTTCCCAAAGTGGCGACCAAAGATCCTCTAGGTGTGTTTCAGTGCGGTTTAGATTGCGCAACTCAACGGAGGATCGATAACCCGCATCTTTGGGGCGTTTGTTGAGGTCGAAGTGTGCAAAAACACCTAAGACTTCTCCTGTGTTGCGACCTAATGGTCCGGCTAAAGCGTTATCGGCGCTGCCATTCCACTGCACAAAGTCGTGTTGCGGCGTGTCCCAAAGAAAGGGGTAGCTAACGGGTGCGCAGGCGGAATTGTGATTGGGGGTATTAGGGGTGAGATTGCCCAAGATGCGATTATAGATGCGCCCAAAAGCATCGACACGACCGTAGCCGTAGGCCACATTTTGCTCGCCATGAAGCGGAGCATTGATGCGATTGTAGTAACTAACATCGGTCATTGCTGCACTTAAACGAGTGCGCAATTCTGCTATTTGAGCTGGCGAGTTAGTGTCGGTGATTTTTCTAGCAAGGCGGTCGAATTTGTCAGGTTGCTCTAGGCTGGCATTTAGCGCAGCGCTTAGGCTTTTTAGCATCATATCCATATCTGCGAGCGCGGGTGCACCATCGATGCGAATGGCGGTGCCTTGGTAGTTAATTTGCCCTGTGTGGCAGGCCGCGCAAGTGAAACCTATGTAGTTCTTGCCTTGGTGGCTGTCTTTCACCCAGCCTACAGCCAAGCCATCGGGGTTACTGTGGGAAGGTTTTTGCGGTAAGTAACGCAACCTATTCATATTTTCATCGCTGCGAAATAACGCAGTGCTATCCGCTTGCTCTAGATGTAGAAAAATATCGTAGGGGATGAGGTCCGAGCCTTGGGTAATGGTGTAAAACCATAGACTGTCGGCGCCGCTCCAATTTTGTTCGGGATAAATGGTTTTGCTGGCGCTATCGCCAAATTGATCGGTATCGCTGAGGCTGGCGTAACGGTCGCTATCAACCAAAATACCTTGGGAGACATAGGTGCAGGCATTGAGCGCAAGCAGAGTGATAGTTAGGGCGCAAGCTAAGCGTAGCGGATGCATGAGTAGTCCTTTCAATGATAGATAAAGAGTGCGTGTGATGTATGCGTGGCAGTGACTGCGAAATTTTATGCTTTTTTAGTGCTGAAATGAACAAAATATTATAAGTATTCAGTGTCAATTCAGGGAACTCTTGCGGCGCAAGAGGGACTAACGGATGATTGTTTAAAAAATAAACTTATTTTTTTACTTTTTTGTGTAAGTGTCACCCCTCTGTTGGATTTTCGTGGCAATAAAGTAACAACTGGCACGTTAATTCTGTCTGGATCTATTTCAGGGGCTGTTTTACTTGAACTGTCATAAATTGTGCGTAGACTGCCGCCTCGTCGCTTACCGGTCGTTAATTTACGGTTGGTTGTAAGGATGACTTGGCCGTAATTCAAATATTGAATCAACTTCAGCGATGAGTGTTAGATTCAAAATCATAAAAGCACAGCGGGACTTACAATGTTGATGAATCCTTTATTTGCGGATATCACTTTGCACAATCGCCTCGGACAGGATGTTAATCTTTCTGTCTATCAAATTAAGCACCACAATCGTGATTGCGTTTTTATCAGCGCCCCCAGTCAGCAAGCCTCCAGCCTAGTCGGTAAGAATGCCGAGCCTTTTGCGTTTCAATTGCGCCAACTGTTTGATTTGGATGCACGCAGTTTTGAGCTTATTGAAGTGCGCGAAACGCAAGGTCAATTGCAGTTGTTTCGCTGGCGTTTTGAATGGGTGGGGAATTCGCCGTTGTCGGCGCGCGCTGAGCAAGTTACCTCAGCGGGCCAAATGGCTATGTTGTTAAGTTTAATTGAAGTGCAGAGTAACCTGGCGGCAGTAGGGTCTTAGCGGGTGGAGGTTTCGAACATTCGCTTATAAACCCCGAAAAGCCGCGAAATTATGTGTTTGGCGCTGAAACGTTGAATGTCTGTTCAAGGCTATTTATACCAGTACCATTTGCGCGGCTTCTGTGTAAATTTATCGAGCAGTGCTTGCTTGTCTGCATCATTGGTAAACCAAAAATAATCATTCCCTGTTTTCGGTTTAAACC
Source organism: Cellvibrio sp. 25HG11W-0 (assembly GCF_057815475.1). Taxonomy (NCBI): domain Bacteria; kingdom Pseudomonadati; phylum Pseudomonadota; class Gammaproteobacteria; order Cellvibrionales; family Cellvibrionaceae; genus Cellvibrio; species Cellvibrio sp. 25HG11W-0. The sequence continues at coordinate 3,422,701 of NZ_CM174230.1, read as the reverse complement.
AACCTTTCACTTCGCTTATGTGTTCCGCCTGCAATTTTGGCATGCCTAATTTACGGTCGGCATTAAAGCTTTGATTCCACTGAACAAGTAGGTCGCGTTTGGCGCGCGCTAGCGCGAGGTCAGGGTTTTCAGCTTGGATTAATTTACAGCTAATAAAGCCCACTACTGGCTCTGCGCTGGTAGTTTCGTTTTCGAAGAAAATGTTTTCCCCCGAAAGTACAATCTTGTAGTGCGTCATGATAATCAATCTAACTCAGTTTATTTCTGCATCATTGTTCTGGTTTGGGTATAGGTGTGCGGCGCGCGGGAATTGCTCAAACATTTTGCTGAAGTGCTGCTGCACGCGTGCAATGTTCATTGAAGAGATTCCGCTTGAAAAACCAAACCACACATAGAGCCCATTTAAATTTTTAAACATGCTTGGAAGATATTTAGGTGCAGCAATAACCCCTTCTAAATGACGTTCGTATAGGAGCGGCAAATCGTCGAGAGTAACTTTACCGACAAAAAGCATGGGAATGATTTCAGGCACACCTGATTGAATGGCGCTGCGAATAAAATTTACATTTTCCACAAAACCTTTCACGTATGAAATGTCTTTGGTGAATACCGAGCCGCCTTCAAGTGTGCCGCCGCGGAACACGCGCTGCGTGACGCGGTAGCTGTCGTGTTCGCTTACGCCGCTGTTGAGAAAGTGTTGATAAACCTCGCAAAAATTTGCTCCGCGCTCGGCTAAGTCCACTGCTACCACTCGGTCGCTAATGCGTCGTGCACGCTGCGGGAATGAACTAAAGGTGAGCGTTTCCAGCAGTACGGCCATGCCTTCTTGAATCGCGGTTATACGCGGCGAACCTACACTTAACCAAGTGGCCCACGGTTGTAGGCGGCCATTGAGGGTGGTGCCTATATGTACCCAGCCTTCGTGTACTTCTAGAACTTGTAAATCTAATTCTGAAAAGCGCGCGCGGCGATTAATCTTAATGCAGTCGCCGCCAGCAGATGCGTCCGACACTATGTCGTCACTGATTTGCACGCGCACTTCGCCCGGGCCGAAGTAGTTGGCCATTCGCTCATGTAAAATTTGCACGGCATTTTCGGCGGGAATGTGATTGGTATAAGGGCAATTTAAATGTTCTACCGCGGGCAGTGAAAAAATATGACAGAGCTGCTCACCCATTTGGCGCAGGGTTTTGCGGTCGCCGCGTAAGTTGTCTGAAGCGGAACCATAAAGCATACGGCTAAAGTGTCCAAACTCTGGGCGTCCGCGATGGCGCAAAAGCTCGATTACAATTTGGTATTGATCTATGGTCGACTGCAGAATTTTGCCGAGCGCGTCGCCGCGTCCTAATTGCCGTCGTACATCGCCTTTTAATTCGGCTAAAAGTTGATAGACAGTGTCGGGCTCAAACCCCAGTTTTTGGCGCTGATAAAAGTCAGCCCCAAGTTCTGGCAGTTCGCGGCCGCCTTGGGCGCGAAAGCGCTCTTCCAGCTCGGCGGGCCATTTGATAGCGTCGAGAATGCGAATTGGCTTTTGTAGTGATACCAAGCGCGATGATAATTGCTTCAATCGTTCAAGGTAGAGTGCTTGAGTCATATCAGGGGGCCGAGAGAGTGAATACTGCAGGCACTTGCTGGGTTTTTTGGTGCCTATTCAATGCGACGGGGGTATCCCGCTGCAGATTGCTTTGTCTTTCGTTGTTTTAACCAGGCATCGTAACGGCTGTTGAATAGCGTTCAGTGGGCGTTGGTTAAAAGCTGCGCGGTTGGTTGCGTAGGTTTAGCGACATTCTAGCGGTTTGCATAGCATTTGTGGTTGGAATTTCGTGTTTGATGAATAGCTTATTTGCGAGGACTACTGGCGTCACTGGGTATAAATCGCCAAAATGGCGCTATCTTCCTCAATCGGCGGTTGTCAGCGGTTTTATTATGGCCTTTGTTGCATTAGAAAAACTTCATCTGCTTCATGATGGTTATCGCCAAGCGGTTCGACTCGCAGGGCAAAATTTGTTGTTGCTGCATGAAAATGGAAAGAGTTTGCTTATTCGTAATGCTTGCCCTCATGCGGGTGCGGCGTTAACGCAGGCAAGTTGCAAGGGTAATCGATTGCGTTGTCCAATGCATGGCATTGAGTTTGATTTAGATACGGGACGCGCTGCGGGTACTGCCTGTGCGCAATCGCTGCAGTTTTTTCCGCTAATTTATGAGGGAAATACGCTGGGTGTTGAGGTTAGTGAATAGCGTTGGTTGGTTCGAAAAAAGATTCACAGAAGAAAGCAATAACAAAAAGGATGCGGTGTTATGAAGCGTTTAATATTCAAGTCGTTAATGGTGGTTTTACTGGTGTTTGTGGTGGGTAATTATCTCATTTATCTCAAAACGGGGCAGTTGCCGCTTAATGATATGAAAGCGCGCTTGGGGAGTGATTGGCTGGTGGATTTACGGGAATTAATGTCCTTTGATAGTCTCTCTGCAGATGCTAAATCAGCCCTCAAGGATTTGAAAGGTAAGTATGTTGAGCCTGAGCCTATAGCGCCTGTTAAGGTGTATAAGTGGACTGACGTCAATGGCCAGGTGCATTTTGGCGATAAGCCTGGTGCTAACGCGGCAGAGCAGGTTGAGGTTGAAATGCGCAATGGAATATCTGCGCCAGAGCGGGGCGTTAGTCCAGCTGCTGGGGCTAAGGGGGGTATTGTAGGTGGTGAGTCAAATACGGCATCGCCAGCTGGAGGCGAATCGGCCTTGGATAAAGCGCGTACTGCCGCTGAAGCCATGCAGCAGCGCAATCAGGCCCAAGAGCAGGTTTATTGATTTCTCGCCAAAGTACCTTAGGTGCAGTGTGTAAATGAATAGGTTTATAAATCGCCAATTAATAATAGTTGAGCATTAATGAATAAATTTTGGCGACGAGCGCGCTGGTTGTTGAAGTGGCTTTTACTGCTCTTGCTGGCATATCAGTTGTGGTTTTTTGTGCACATTTTGGCTTGGCGTTGGTGGAACCCCAGTGAGACCCATTTTATGGCGCTGCGTTTGGCGGAGTTGCGCGAGCAGAATCCTCGCGCCGCCTTGCAGCAGCGGTGGGTGGATTACGCACAGATTTCATCGCATTTAAAGCGCGCAGTAGTGGCGGCTGAGGATGATCGCTTTATGGAGCATCATGGCTTTGATTTGCGTGGTATGCGCCAAGCTTTCGCGAAGAATCAGCGCAAGGGGAAATCGGTAGCGGGTGGATCTTCGATCTCCCAGCAGTTGGCAAAAAACTTGTTCCTGTCGCCCTCGCGCTCTTATTTGCGCAAAGGGCAAGAGGCTGGCCTTGCCTTAATGATTGAGTTGTTATGGGATAAGCGCCGCATTCTTGAGGTGTATTTGAACGTGGTGGAGTGGGGTGATGGCATTTTTGGCGCCGAAGCTGCGGCACGTCATTATTACCAATGTTCTGCTGGACAGCTGGGCCAGGCGCAGGCAGTGCGGCTGGCCATTATGCTTCCTAACCCCCGTGCCTACCAAAAATCTATGCCCACGTGGGTGAAGGCGCACGGGCGTAAAGTGCAGGCGCGCATGAATTACTCGCGTGTTCCCAAGTGATTAAACCCGCAGAAACCCGCAGCCTATGGTTCTCGCAGGCGGCTGCTTAGGCTATAATCGCGAGCTTTTTCGGACTTATCGAGGTTTTATCCGCGCTTAAGTCGTCGATTTTTGGTTGAATATTGTGTTGAGGTTAATGCTGTGCCTATTTATGAATATCAATGTGAAGCCTGTGGTCATAATCTTGAAGCGCTACAAAAACTGAGCGATCCACGGCTGGTGGATTGCCCCGTCTGCGCCAAACCTAGCTTGAAGAAACAAATTTCTGCTGCTGGTTTCCGTCTTTCTGGCGGTGGCTGGTACGAGACCGATTTTAAATCGGGTAATAAAAAGAATTTAGCCGGAGATACAGGAGCCAGTGCGACGAGTTCCGCAAGTGCGCCCAGTACGCCGGCCAAGGCAGCGGATTAATACCAACCGCTAAGCCGCGAATAATTTCTCGACATTAATTAATAAACAGGATTGTCCTATGCGCAGCCAATACTGTGGCGCTTTAAACGCCACTCATATCGATCAAGAAGTCACTCTCTGTGGATGGGTGGATCGTCGTCGCGATCACGGTGGAGTGATCTTTATCGACCTGCGCGACCGCGAAGGTATTGTTCAGGTAGTGTTTGACCCTGATGCCAAAGAAAACTTTGCCCTAGCCGACAAGGTGCGTGGCGAGTATGTATTGCAAGTGACTGGTAAGGTGCGCGCGCGCGCGGCTGCCACCGTGAATGCCAATATGGCGACCGGTGAAATTGAAGTTTACGGCACTGGCTTGAGTATATTGAACGAAGCGGAAACTATTCCTTTCCCCCTGGATTCGCATACAGTCGTGGGCGAAGATGTGCGGTTAAAGTATCGCTACATCGACCTGCGTCGCTTGGAAATGCAAAAAAGTCTGCGCTTCCGCTCTAAAGTGACCAGCGCAATTCGCAATTATTTAGATCGCCATGAATTCCTGGACATTGAAACGCCAATCCTGACCCGCGCTACTCCTGAAGGAGCGCGCGATTATTTGGTGCCATCGCGCACCCACGAAAATAAATTTTTCGCACTGCCGCAGTCGCCGCAGTTGTTTAAGCAATTGCTGATGGTGTCTGGCTTTGATCGCTACTATCAAATTGCTAAATGTTTCCGCGATGAAGATTTACGTGCAGATCGTCAACCAGAATTTACTCAGATCGATATTGAAACCTCGTTCATGAGCCAAGATCAAATTATGTCGGTTACCGAAGGCATGATTCGCGAAGTCTTTAAAGATTTGAAAGGCGTAGAGTTCGATGAGTTGCAGCGTATGCCTTACTCTGAAGCGATTACCAAGTACGGTTCAGACAAGCCCGACATGCGTATCCCGCTGGAATTAGTTGACGTTAAAGACTTGGTCACTGAAGTGGACTTTAAAGTTTTCTCTGGCCCCGCAAACGATCCAAAGTCGCGCGTTACTGCGCTTAAAGTACCCGGTGGTAATGACAAGTTAACCCGCAAGCAAATCGATGAATACACTAAATTCGTGAGCATTTACGGCGCTAAAGGTTTGGCATACATCAAGGTTAACGACAAAAACGATTTGGAAGAAGGTTTGCAATCGCCTATCGTAAAAAACCTGCCAATCCCCGTGCGTGCGGCGATTCTTGAGCGCGTTGCTGCTGAAAACGGCGATTTGATTTTCTTCGGCGCTGATAAACATAAAGTCGTGACCGAAGCTTTGGGCGCATTGCGCTGCAAGTTGGGCGCAGATTTGAAGCTCTACACCAAAGAGTGGGCGATGTTGTGGGTGGTTGATTTCCCCATGTTTGAAGAGCTGGACGGTGGTGCGCTTACCGCAATTCACCACCCCTTCACCGCGCCGTCATGCACCCCTGAAGAATTAAAAGCGAATCCTGCTGCTGCTTTGTCGCAAGCCTATGACTTGGTACTTAACGGTACTGAATTGGGTGGTGGTTCGGTGCGTATTCACACCAAGGCTATGCAACAAACTGTGTTCGAAATTTTGGGCATTAGCGAAGAAGAGCAGCGCGAGAAGTTCGGCTTCCTGCTCGATGCCTTGAAATACGGTGCACCACCACACGGCGGTTTGGCGTTTGGTTTGGATCGTTTGATTATGTTAATGATTGGCGCCAGCTCAATCCGCGATGTTATCGCCTTCCCCAAAACCCAAAGTGCTGCCTGTGTGTTGACTGATGCCCCTGGTTTGGTCGACGACCTACAGTTGCGTGAGTTGCACATTCGTCTGCGCAAGCAGGAGAAAGCCGCTGCTGCCGCCACTACGGAAGCGCAAGAGGCTGCTGCTGAATACGGTATGTAAGCATTGGCGTTAAGCCGCACGTAAAAAAGGGTGGGCAATGCCCGCCCTTTTTTTATTGTTAAAAACAAGACCAATTAAAAACAAGATCAGTTTAAGACTTTAGGTGGAGGAATAGTAAATGGCTGGACACAGCAAATGGGCCAATATGCGTCATCGCAAAGGGCGCCAAGATGCCAAGCGCGTTAAAATTTTTACCAAATTAATCCGCGAAATTACCGTGGCGGCTAAATCCAGCCCCAATCCTGCAGATAACCCACGCCTGCGCGCTGCCGTAGAAAATGCGCTCTACAACAACATGAAGCGCGACTCCGTCGAAAAAGCCATTGCGCGCGGTGCTGGCACTACCGAAGCAGATAACTATGAAGAGTTAACCTATGAGGGCTACGGCGTAAATGGCGTGGCATTTATTGTTGAGTGCATGACCGATAATCGCAACCGCACCGCTGGTGAAGTGCGTCACGCCTTTGATAAGCGCGGCGGCAATATGGGCGCTAGTGGTTCGGTATCCTATTTGTTCGCCCGCAAAGGCCAAATAAGTTTTGCGGCGGGCTTAAGTGAAGATGCTTTGATGGAAGCTGCCCTAGAGGCGGGCGCTGATGATGTCGTCACCAACGACGATGGCTCTATTGATGTATTTACCACCTTTGAAGAATATCTTGGCGTGAAAGACTCACTCGCAGCAGCGGGGTTTGCGGCAGAGCATTCAGAAATAACCATGATTCCTTCACTGACCGTTGCGCTTGATAAAGACCAAGCAGAAAAAGTGATTGCGCTGATTGATATGCTCGAAGATTTGGATGATGTGCAGACGGTCTACACCAATGCCGATATCGCTGAAGATATTATGGAGCAATTGGATTAACGCATTTTTGCGTTTATCAAGCTGTTGGCTGGTGCTTGGCATATCACTGTCGTAGCGCATTACCGTGGGAAGGAGTAAAAACACTAGGGTCTTTTTTCTTTAAGTCGCTAGAGGTTTTGGTAATGGATATGCAATTAGATAAGAATAAATTGCGCGCAGAGCGAGAGCAGCGCGCATGGAGTCAGAGTCATCTGGCGGAGGTTGCAGGGCTTAGCCTGCGTACCGTGCAGCGTTTAGAGCGCAACGGCGCTGCTTCCTTGGAGTCGGCCCGCGCTTTGGCTGCGGCGTTTGATACGCAGGTTGAGCAATTGCGTGAGTTAGCTGTTACCCCGCAACTCAAAACCGCAGATTCCGTTTCAATGGTGTCAGGGGTGCTTAGTCGAGTAAAAGCAAAAACAATCAGTGTTGGATTATTGGTTGCTGGTCTTGTGCTTGCGTCAACTGGTCTGATTTGGTGGTCCAAAGCCGTCGCGGAACCCATAATGATTAATTTATTGGTGGCCAGCGAAAATAAAACCTTGGCCGATGTGCAGCTTGTGAATACTGAGGATGAGATAAACGAGGTCGTATTGGATGAGCGGTTAAAGTTTAGGGTGGCTTCATTTCGTATAGATGGAGGCGTTATGCTCACCACAAAAATTTATGAGTTTACCAATAATCAATTTGAGCTGGTGGCAGAGCCGGGTTTACTCTGTGCCGACAAGCAAGCCTCTGCTATTCATTTTTCTGCCGCTAATGGCAAGGTTTATCGGCTTCTGTTTAGGGTGAATTAATTTATGTTGGATTGTGCGCAGGCTAAGTGTTTAGTGTTGGAAACTGAACGCTTATTGCTACGCCCGTTTGACGTCGCGGATGAAGAGATTTTCGTCGCACAGCTGACCGATCCTGATTTTATGCAATACTCACGTGCAGGTGCCTTGAGTGATGCGGCTGCACGTGAGGTATTTACGCAGCGCTTAAGGCTTTCTAAAACGCAATTTACCAAGCTAGCAATTATCGAAAAGTCTACTGAGTGGCTTATAGGTTACTGCGGAGTTGATTGCTGCGAGTTGGACGCTAAGCCAGAATTAGAGTTGGGTTATCGACTTATTGCGAGCGCGCGTGGCCGAGGTTATGCCACTGAGGCCGCTCGCGCTGTTCTTGAATATTATCAGCGACAGGGCGTCGTAAATATTATTGCGTTTACTGCGCGGGGTAATAATCCTTCACAAGCAGTTCTCAAAAAGCTCGGCTATAAGCTGGTTAAAACCAGTGAAATTGACAGCTTCCCTATTGTTGTTTTTCGCCGCTAACGGCTTGTCTGCTCTTCCTTTGCGTGCAATACTGTATGTAATTACAGTGCTCCATTCGTTCTTGGCTATGTTTCTCTTTTGGTTTTTCTCTATGGCGCTCATTTTGGGGATTGATCCTGGCTCGCGTAAAACGGGCTTTGGCATTATTAATGTACTCGGCAGTAAAACGGAGTATGTCACCAGTGGTGTAATTCGTATGTCCGATGAGTCGAGCTTGCCGGAGCGATTAAAGGTTATTTTCGACTCTGTCACCCAGATTATTAATCAATATTGCCCACAAGAAATGGCGATCGAGCAGGTGTTCATGGCGAAGAACGCTGCATCGGCCCTCAAGTTAGGGCAGGCGCGCGGTGCTGCGATTGTGGCGGCGGTTGCGTTGGATTTACCTGTATCGGAATATGAAGCGCGCAAGGTGAAGCAGTCGGTTGTGGGGAATGGTGCCGCCGATAAATTGCAAGTGCAGCACATGGTTAAAACACTCCTGCGACTGCCCGCGGCGCCACAAGAGGATGCTGCTGATGCCTTGGCAGTTGCACTTTGCCATGCCAACACACAACAACATTTAATTAAGCTGGCTGGTTCTAGCAGTTTTAGACGTGGCCGCGTAGTTTAATAAGCGCATTGCCTTGTGGTATGGCGCGATATAAATGAGAGATTTTTATGATTGGACGTCTACGTGGAATTTTGCTTGAAAAACAGGCGCCTTATTTGGTGTTAGAAGTACAGGGGGTGGGCTATGAGCTGCAAGCACCTATGTCGACTTTTTATAAATTGCCACCTCTCGGTGCGGAAGTGATTCTGCATACTCATCTTTCTATAACCGAAAATCTGCATCAATTATTTGGCTTTGCCGAGCAGCGCGACCGCGCTTTATTTCGCACCTTGATAAAAGTCAGTGGTGTTGGCCCTAAGTTAGGTATTGGCATACTCTCGGGTATTGAATCGGATGATTTGGCGCGCTGTGTGCGCGACAATAATGTTAAGGCTTTGACTAAGGTGCCAGGTATCGGCCAGAAAACCGCTGAACGCTTGGTGGTTGAATTGCGTGATCGCCTTAAAAACTGGGACTTGCCGCATAATGATCTGCTGTCACAAGGTGGAGTGCAGTCGTTCACTGCAAATCAAGATGTCTATGCTGAGGCTGAAAGTGCGCTGATTGCGTTGGGTTATAAGCCAGCTGATGCAGCTAAAATGGTTGCAATGGCTGCTAAGCAATTACCTGATGCGAGTAGTGAGCTTCTTATACGTACTGCTTTGCGCAGTATTGCCAGCGTGTAGTCTATGCACTGTCCGGGCATAATGCTCCTGTCAGTGGTATCCACATGCTTAATGAGCGCGTAGCTTTTATACTGCGCCTAGCTGAATAACACCTCGCAAACTCTTTATCCCCTCTACGAGCCATTTATGATTGAAACTGATCGCTTGATTGCACCTGCCATTAAAGAGCGCGAAGATTTTCTAGATCGCACTGTGCGCCCTAAAAGTCTTGCGGATTATGTGGGGCAGCCAATTGTGTGCGAGCAGATGGAAATTTTTATTGGGGCCGCCAAAAAGCGCGGCGAAGCGTTGGATCATACTTTGGTATTTGGCCCTCCTGGACTAGGTAAAACCACTCTGGCACATATCATAGCCAACGAAATGGGGGTGTCACTAAAGAGTACGTCTGGGCCCGTGTTGGAAAAAGCGGGCGATTTAGCGGCCTTGATGACGAATCTAGAGCCGGGTGATGTGCTTTTTATTGATGAAATACATCGGTTAAGTCCCGTGGTGGAGGAGATTCTCTATCCTGCCATGGAGGATTTTCAGTTAGATATTATGATCGGCGAAGGCCCGGCTGCGCGCTCCATTAAACTGGATTTGCCGCAGTTTACATTAGTGGGTGCTACCACTCGCGCAGGGCTTTTAACATCGCCACTGCGGGACCGTTTTGGTATTGTTCAGCGACTGGAGTTTTATAATGTCGCCGATTTGACTCACATAGTCGCCCGTTCGGCTGCATTGCTCGGCGTAAGTATGGATCGCCAAGGTGCTGAAGAGGTTGCCAAGCGCGCGCGCGGTACACCGCGCATCGCGAATCGGCTGTTGCGGCGGGTACGCGATTATGCAGAAATGAAAGGCGATGGCTTGGTAACGGCGCAAATGGCCGATAGCGCACTTAATATGCTCAATGTTGATGAGCGCGGTTTTGATCAAATGGATCGTCGTTTACTTGTAGCCTTGATGAATAATTTTGATGGCGGCCCCGTTGGTATTGAAAGCCTAGCAGCAGCTATTAGTGAAGACCGTGGCACTATTGAAGACGTAATAGAGCCTTATTTAATTCAGCAGGGCTTTTTGGCGCGCACTCCGCGCGGTCGAATATTGACCAATAATGCCTATCTTCATCTTGGCATGGCAATGCCTAAGCGCCTGCAGGAGTTGGGTGAGTGAATTTAAACACCGTCACTCAAGGCTGCGCTTGGGGTGGTGCTTAAGTGGTAATGCTCAGTTTGATTTCTTTTTGGGTGCGTGCCGAGAGTAAGGGCGTTATTAGTATCCATCAAATTTAATATAAAACTATATGAAGTTAAGGCGTGCAGAATTTTGGCGCGCTTTAGGCTATCATGAGCCCGCATTTTTTGCCCGACGGCCTGGCGTTTAAAGCATTGGCCCTGTAGCCGATATATAGGCTCAGATTGATTCATTTTTTCATAAGTCATTACTTAAGAGTTCAAGATTCCTATGCCTGAAGCTGATAAAAGTTTATCGATACTGCACCTGATTCTCGAGGCGAGTTTTTTGGTGCAAATGGTGATGCTGATTTTGTTCGTCGCATCTGTTGTGTCTTGGGTGATGGTGTTTCAGCGTGAGATGTATCAGCGCAAAGCGTCTTCGGCATTCGATTACTTCGAAAAACAGTTTTGGTCTGGTATTGATCTGAATCAGTTATATCGTCAGGGCAATGGCCGCACAGAAGTTGTTGAAGGTATTGAAAGTATTTTTCGCGCAGGCTTTAAAGAGTTTACGCGTTTACGCCAGCAGGCTGGCGCCGATTCAGATGCGGTAATGGAAGGCTCTATGCGGGCCATGCGCGTTGCGCTTGCGCGCGAAGAGGAAAAGCTCGAAGAGAATTTACCCTTTCTTGCCAGCGTGGCATCGGTAAGCCCTTATATCGGTCTTTTTGGTACTGTTTGGGGCATCATGAATTCCTTTCTGAATATTGCGAATGCGGGCCAACCTAGCTTGGCGACAGTGGCGCCGGGTATTGCAGAGGCCTTGATTGCTACGGCGATGGGGCTTTTTGCCGCTATACCTGCAGTATTGGCTTACAACAAATTTTCAGCGCGCGCAGAAAACCTTTTAAGTAACTATCAGACTTTTGCGGAAGAGTTCTCGGCCATTCTGCATCGCCAGGTTCACAGCAAATAAGGCTGTTTTATTGTCATTTGTAAAAAACAGGTCGCTGTTATGTCTGGATTTGGTCCAAAAGTTAAGAAAAAGCTTAAAGCGGAAATCAATGTGGTTCCGCTCATTGATGTCATGTTGGTGTTGTTGATTGTGTTTATGATCGCTGCACCTATGATGACTCAGGGAATTAAAGTGGAGTTGCCGCAGGCAGCATCTGAACCGGTCGAAAGTAAAGAGGACGATCCTATAACCGTTTCTGTAAAGGCAGATGGCGGCTACTACATCGATTTGGCGGGTGACCCAGAACAGGCGCGCCCGCTTCAGGAAATTAAATCTATCGTAAGCAAGGTACTGGCTGAAAAACCTAATACCTTGGTATTTGTCCAGGGCGATAAAAAAGTGGAATACGGTGTAATTGTGTCTCTTATGGGCGAGCTCAAGCTGGCGGGCGCACCCTCTGTGGGCTTGATTACGGAGCCGCCGCGCTAGGCATTCTATGAAGGTCGAGAAATCATTTTCACTCCCAATATTTCTAAGTGTGTTTTTACATGCAAGTTTGTTGGTATTGTTTTTAGGGAATTGGGACTTCTTCAAAAAAGAAGAGGTACCCTATAAACCTCATTACGTAACGGCAAAATTAGTCGATTTGAAGCCCAAAGCTAAGGCTGCTCCACTGCAAAAGAAAGAGCAGGTGTTAGACTCCAAGGCTTATGAAGACCTGAAAAATTTAAAAAAGCAAGATGAGCAGAAGCGCAAGCAGGCAGAAGCCTTGATCCAAAAACAAAAGGATCAGCAGGCTAAGTCAGCCGCTGAAGCAGAAAACAAAAAACAACAAAAAATTAAAGAAGAGCAAGCAAAGCTAGCCAAAGCTAAGGCCGCTAAAGCCGAGGCGGAAAAGAAGCTCAAGGCAGAAGAGCAGGCGCGCAAGGCGGAAGCTGAGAAAAAGAGCAAGCGTGAGCAAGAGGCCATGGAAGAGAAGCGTCGCGTGCAGGCGGCGCTACAGCGCGAAGAAAAAATGATTAGCGAATCAAATGATGAGGTTAACACCAAAAGTTATGAGGAGATGCTGATCGAGCGCGTGGAGCAGAATTGGAGTCGCCCGCCTTCGGCGCGGCGCGGTTTGGAAGTGGTATTAGAAGTAAACATGTTGCCCAATGGTATTGTGACGGATCTGCATGTTGTAAGAAGTAGTGGTGATCCTGCATTTGATCGCGCAGCAGAGCAGGCTGTTAGGCGTGTTGATCGATTCACCGAGGTAATGCAAATTCCACCAGATATATTCGAGAAGTATTTCCGTGTATTCAAATTTACTTTCAGCCCAGAGGACTTAAGACAGTGAAGCGATATTTGTTGGTGTGTCTGATATTTATCAGTGCGGTTGCCCAGGCGCAGTTAAATATGCGCATTACTAAGGGTGTGGATAATCCCACTAAGATTGCTGTGGTTCCTTTTGCGTGGACTGGTGGAGCCCTTGCCGAGGATTTGGCAAAGATTGTTGGTAATGATTTAGAGTTTTCTGGACAGTTCGAGGCAATACGTGCTGACCGCATGCTCTCCTATCCTAAAAGTGAGCTAGAGGTTCATTATCGCGATTGGAAGATTCTCGGTTCTGAATATCTGCTAATTGGCTCCGTTACTCAGCAGGCTGGACGTTACTACGCGAGCTATGAGCTGTTTGACGTCGTGCAGCAAAAGCGCGTATTTGCTAAATTGACAGTAGATGGCAGCGAAGCTCAGCTGCGCGATATGGCCCATCATATTAGCGACAAGGTCTATGAAACCATTACGGGTATTCGCGGTATCTTCTCCACGAAATTAATCTATGTTGAGGCATTTAAGAGCCCGCAAAAATATCGATTAATGCTTTCTGATGTGGATGGCTTCCGCCCTCGCTTATTATTGGAATCGCGTTATCCACTTTTGTCGCCGGTGTGGTCCCCTAATGGCCAGCGTGTAGCCTATGTGTCTTTTGAAGCAGATAACAAACCGGCAATTTATGTGCAGGACTTGGCTACAGGTCGTCGTCAGCAGATGACGAACTTTCGTGGGTTAAATGGTGCTCCGGCATGGTCACCTGATGGGCAAAAATTAGCAATGGCGTTGTCTAAGGATGGAAATCCAGAAATTTATGTAATGAATGTTTTGACGCGTCAGCTCACGCGTGTAACCAATCATTTTGCAATTGATCATGAGCCTTCATGGTCTGCGGATGGCTCATCGGTATTTTTTACCTCTGATCGCGGTGGAAAACCACAAATTTATCAAGTGACACTTGCTACTGGACAGCAAGAGCGTGTAACCTTCGACGGCGATTACAATGCACGTGGTCGCGTCTCGCCAGATGGTAAAAGTCTCGTTATGTTGAATAAGCGGCCCGGTGGTCAATACCATATTGCTGCTCAAGACATAAAAAGTGGTAATTTACGCATTTTGTCCGAGACAAGTTTGGACGAATCACCTAGTATAGCGCCCAATGGCGCTATGCTTATGTATGCGACTCGTTCTGGTGGTAAAGGAGTATTAGCAGCGGTATCTTTAGATGCGCGCATTAAAATCCTCCAGCCTCCAAAACAAGGTGATGTGCGGGAACCCGCATGGTCGCCATTCTTCAACTAAATCCCCTGTACTAAACTAGACCTATCCTTATTGGAGTTACACACACATGATCATTAAAGCAATTAAACAAGGTTTGACTTTCGCTGTTGTTATGTCTTTTCTCGTTGGCTGTTCAAGCAATGACTCTAAGCCAGTTGAAGAAACTTCAACCGGTACTGTTGCACCAGTTCAGGCTGTTCAAGAAGCTCAATTGTCAAACGTAGTATATTTTGACTTTGATCAATACACCTTGACTGCTGAGAGCCGTGCTCTTTTGTTGGCTCACGCTGACAAATTGAAAGGCGCTTCAGTTGCTGTTCGCTTGGAAGGTCACGCTGATGAGCGCGGTTCACGTGAATACAACATGGCTTTGGGCGAGAAGCGTGCTAACGCAGTTCGCGATTTCTTCGTAACTCAAGGTGTTAACGGTTCTTCTTTGGAAGTAGTTAGCTTTGGTGAAGAACAACCAGTTGCTACTGGTAGCGATGAATCATCTTACGCTCAAAACCGTCGCGTAGAAGTTAAGTACTAAGAGTCTAAGCCCGTATGCTGAAAAACTTACTCGCGGTTGCTCTGTTAGTGGCGGCCCCAGTGTTGCAAGCGCAAGTACGGGTAGTTGAGTCTTCACCTCAAGGCACTCGCCTTGGGGTGGCTCAGCCCTCTCTCGCTGTATCTGCTGATTCTGATGTTTTTTCTCAAATTCGTGCTTTGCAAGATGAAGTTACGAACCTGCGTGGCCTTGTTGAAGAGCAAGCCTACGAATTAAAGCAATTAAAACAATTGCAGCTCGATAACTATATCGATCTAGATAGGCGCATTAGTGGTGTTAAATCAACTGCGAAAGTGGACACTATAGCCTCTCCATCTGCTACTGCCCCAATGCTGGGTACAGAGACATCTGTTCTGGATGGTGTGTCTGAAAGCGATGCATACAAAGCCGCTTATGATTTATTGAATCAAAAAGATTTCGATGGTGCGGTAAGTGCTTTTAAGGCGCACTTGACGCGCTTTCCCAATGGTGAATTTGCCAGCAACAGCCATTATTGGTTGGGCAAGGTCGCTATGCTTAAAAAAGACTATCCAGCTGCTCAGCAGTGGTTTAGTGATTTGATTACACGTTTCCCTAAGGCCTCAAAAGTACCTGATACTAAGTTAGATTTAGGTAAGGTGTATTATATTTTAGGCGAAAAGGCTAAGGCAAAAGCGTTATTGCAGGAAGTTGCTTCTGGTAATAGTGATGCGGCGCGGCTTGCTGATAGATTTTTGAGTGAGAACTTCTAGTTTTTGTTCATTGATTTAATATTGTGCGTCACTGGAACATTTTTAGTGACGCAGCTGAGGCGTGGCATACTTAACCTAGTCAATAATGTGTCGAAGGTAAGTCAGTAGGCACTCGTTAACCCGGCTAGTTATTTGCTAGCGCCCATCTCCCATATTTGTGCAATTCTAATTCAGTAAGCTCCTTTGATAAAAAGACACAGAAGTTGTTTAGGCTTCTGTTGTGTGCTTATTGGTCGCTCAATATCCTTTTCTTGTAGTATTTTTAATTTCTTCTACCAATTCTATTGTGAATTCTGATGTTGGCTTGGTGTCTCAGCAATAGCATGGCGTAAACTGTGACATGATGTGTGGTTTAAAAAGAGATAAATTTTACTGGAGGTTTAACTTGTTTAAAATCTGTACTCTATTTTGCGTACCCCTTTTTGCAATTATTATGTCGATGAATAGTTTGGCAGCATCGGCAGTAAGCAAAGACCCTCTGTCCTATAACCTCGATTTTAAAATGGAGTTGATACCACAGCAGGAGGGTGCTCAGGTTAATATTACTATCGATAAGGGGCAGTTGATGGAGCAAATGCGATTTGATAACCCACATGGGATTTACTCCAATATTAAAGCGACAGGCAAGCTTACATTTAAAGATGATGTGGTGATTTGGGATTTGCCTAGTGATAAGGCGCAGCTATCTTATTTTGTAAAAATTCCTCATGAGCGCAGCCCGGGAAAGTTCGACGCAATGATGACAAAGGATTGGGCCATATTCAGGGGTGATGATCTGTTTCCTGCTGTGCATACCAAGGAAGCTGATGGTGCATATTCGGTAGCGACGTTAACGGTTGTTTTACCGGAGGGGTGGAAGAGCATCGAA
This sequence comes from Cellvibrio sp. 25HG11W-0, assembly GCF_057815475.1. NCBI lineage: Bacteria > Pseudomonadati > Pseudomonadota > Gammaproteobacteria > Cellvibrionales > Cellvibrionaceae > Cellvibrio > Cellvibrio sp. 25HG11W-0. Next base: position 3,406,541 of record NZ_CM174230.1, on the reverse strand, counting down.
ACTGGCTGGCCCAGAAAAAAAGGTACAACTTTTTCTATCGATAACCCTAGTAGACTCTTTGATCGACCAACTGGGTGGATGATCGCGGGTAATATCGGCACTCGGCGCACTCGGGTTGCAAAGACATCTATAGCGGTAAGCGCCCCTAAATCTGAACATTTCCAAAGAATGGATGCGCTTACATTTCTAAATTTCGTGTGGCCCGAAATGCACGATGCATTTAAAAGTACCCCTAAAAAACTCTTGGTGGTCGGGGGTGGTGACCCCATGTGGCGCGGTGGTCTTTCGGCTTCTAACTCATTATTTTTGCATGCTGATCGACCTTTGGTGAGTGAGAATGGAACAAGCCCGTTGTTGCATGAGCTCACACATATGGTGACGCGTATAAGTGGTACAGTTGTTAATGGTAAAAATGATGACTGGATTGCTGAAGGCATTGCGGAGTTTTATTCTTTTGAATTACTTTATCGAGCTAAGGGTATGACTAAGTCCAGGCGCAATGGGGTGATTGCTTCGCTCGCTAGCTGGGGCGCAGATGTTAAAAGTTTGCGTGCGACTAAGTCGAGTGGCCCAGTAACGGCGCGAGCAGTTGTGTTATTAGATGAGTTGGATAAAGAAATTCGTAAGCGTAGTTATGATAAATATTGTTTAGATGATGTGGTTCGAGAGTTGATGCCTAAACGTAAAGTCTCACTACATGATCTAAGTATGGCGAGCGAAAAGTTGGTGAAGGGAAAGCTGAAGGCCTTAGAGTCACCACTACTGAAATAAAATAGTGCGGTGTTGATGTTTACTTTTTGAGGTGACAGGGCGGGTTGTTTTTTCTTTATGTATGCATCTGTCATTTTTGAAATAGTATTTTACTTGCATGATGTAGTGAACGGGTTAAAAGGTTTTCCAGATAAAAGGTTTTCTAAGTAATTGGCGTGAAGGGAGTCTGCCTTAGCAAAATATACATAGACTCGTTAAGGCATAGTTTTTGATGCTTTGTTGTCATAAATTTGTATTCTTTTCTCCATAGACTAGCTGGCTATTTAACTGAGAGATAATCTAGTGCCTAAATTAATTGCGCCACCTGAAAAGAATAGCTTTGTCACTTACGGTGTCTGGCTTTATCACGAAAAAAGCAGCCAGATAAAGCGCATTAAAAAGCAGGTGTCTCCCAGTGTCCATGGCGATCGCCACTGGAGTTCGAGCTACGTTCTAATGGATTACTTTACGGCTAAGCCACTTAAGAAAAAGGCGAGAGTCTTAGATGTTGGTTGCGGTTGGGGGCCAACGTCTATCTATTTGGCGAGTAAGGGCTGTGTTGTTACGGGCCTGGATGTGGATGCTGATGTGTTCGAGTTTTTGCAGGCTCAGGCTGCACTTAATGAAGTGAGTGTTACTACACGTCAGGGCCCAATGAGTTCCATGACAAAAAATGATTTGGCAAATTACGATGTAATTGTTGGTGGTGATATTTGTTTTTGGGATGAATTAACAGATGAGTGGTTTGCCATGCTCAAGCGTGCCGCTCAAGCAGGTGTTAAGAAATTAATTTTAGCGGATCCTGGCCGCAGTCCATTTTTTACCTTGGTCGATAAGTGTATAAAGCGCTGGCCAGTCGAGGTCCTTAGTTGGTATTCGTTGGAGCCTAAACGTTTTAGTGGAACCTTATTGATCGTTGATTTGAGTAAAGCTGCTTAGCTGGCATGCTTTAAGTTTGTTATTAGATGGTCTTGGCAAATATCAGTCCGCCCCACAGTAAATTTCTATCGCCAGCTCCAGTGTTTATTTCGGAGCTGTGGCCGCGCAGCACATAGCTGAATCTATAACCGTGCTTATAGGCAAAGGTGTAACCGATCCATGCCTCCACTAACACTGGATTTAGCTCGCCATGTTGATAAGTGACGGGGCTGTCGCGCCATTGTCCCTGTAAAAAAGCATTGTAAGCTCGTGCCTTGATCGCTATTCCTGCCCAAAAATAATGCTCGTTGAGCGCTGTCTTGGTGCTCGCATAGGATGACTTTTCGCCATAACTGGTTAAGTCTGGGTTGAATGATGACCAGAGGCTGTGGATTTTCCCCGTGCGCAAACTGAGGCTCCAGCTGGTTTCTGTCAAATAGCCTATAGATGCTTGCCAGGTAGATTTAACTTCCAAGTTGTTGGTTGTCTTGCCAATGACTTTTTGACGAGCTACGAGATAGCGTGCTGTTAATTCCCCTCCCTCACTGATTTGGTTGTTCCAGCCCTCGGCTTTGGTTCCTTGAGTGTTTCTGTGGGCGATATTTTGTAAGTCACCCACGAGATTTAAGCCCAGTGCGCCAAGTATAAGCGTGCTTTTCCACGCGGTATTGTTAACTAAATCCACGTTTTCTTTTGAGCTAGCAAGATAAACCAGGCTAGCATAAGGGCGATCCAGCGAATTGGCTGCTGCAAGAGTGATATCTTCGGGTGTAAATCCATATGCGCCTAGCTCTCGACTTACAGACTCTATTTGCTGATCATGATGGGTGGTGTGTATACCCAGTGCTTCATCGATGGCGTGAAGTGGCGTCAATAGCGATAGGGCTGCTTGGTGGGCTTTGTGCCCAGTCTGTGTAAAGTTAAGCCCATAGGTGTAATCTTGATCGCGGTGGCCCGGTACAAATAAATCATTATCGAACGCAAATGCCCAACTGTTGTGAGGCTTTGGTGACGTTTTGGTTAAATGTAATAGCGGCTGCTTTTCTTCTTCAGCTAGGTGTGCAATTTGAAGCCACTCTAATTGTTGCTGGGGAATGCGCAGTTTAGTTTCTGCCTGTGCAAAGCTGTTTAAGCTGAGCAGTAATGCAATGGTTAAAATTTGCAGTGCTGCTGCCCCGAAGAGATCATAGCGGTGAATTTTAGGCCTTACTGGGTAAGGGGTTATGTCGATACTCATGTTCGCTCCAATTCTTTTTTGATAAAAATATGACCAGTCGTCTTTTATTTGCTTAAGGTGTATTAGCTTGGCGGTATTAATTTACTTACCTTAATTAAGTGACTGGTCGTCTTTCTTCTGTGGAGAAGAGACTAGGGTTGCACAGGCTGTTTCCAGAGGTGTGCAAGTCGTAAAAGGTAATTTGGTCGTATCTCTAAAAGGAGGCGAGCAAACGTTTGTTGTAGTGCAAAAGCGTGCTTGGTTCAGGTGGTAAGATTAAGGCTATCCGTTGTTCGGGTATAAATAACTTCAAGAGTAACTACGCTTAAGGCTGCACTAGTCTTTGCTTGGCTCGAACAGTTCAGGTAAAACAGTTAAAAATGCATTCAATGGTTCACGGCTTTTGGCTGCTTTCATCCGCATGACTGTGCCTTCCCAAGCGTTAAATAAAAACTCCGCCAATATTGAGGAGGGAATTTTGCTGTTCTGTTGTAAGTGACTGTTTAGTTCTTGATTGAGCCGCGCTTCTTCTAAAACATCTTCAATCGCTTGGGTGCTGTTACGCAACATTTGACGCACTTTTAGGCGTATAGCCTCGCTGGATTCAGACATCTCTTGGCACATGTTGCCAATAAAGCAACCGCCATTCATGTTTTCTTCGCAGCCACCAATATTCTCTACAAAAAAGCGAGTGAGTCGCTGTTGTGGGCTAATACTGCGGTCACCGAGTAGATGACGATTTTGAATCATGCGCTCTTCAGTGACTTTTTCCAGTGCCTCAATAGCAAAATCCTCTTTGCTTTTGAAGTAGGTATAGAAGGAGCCTTTTGGAACATCGGCGGCGTTGACTATGTCCTGAATACTGGTGCCGTTATAGCCACGCGTGGCCATGACTTTTAAGCCGGCATCAAGGAGTTGATCTTTTTTAACTTCGCGTTTGCTCATGTGACTCATAGTATGACCGGTCGTCTTGTTTTGCAAGTGTTGTATTAGGTCTTGTCGTTATAAGCTTTCGTGATTTTTTAGATAAGGCACTTATAACGATGCTATTAGAAAACGATAAATTTAGCATGCTTTCGATGATTCTTGCGCTGGCCTGCTAACTTCCTTCTTTCAGGTGTTTAATTAGGCGCGCTTTTAAGGCGGGCGGTAAATTGCGAATCGTTAGTACATCTTGATCAGCATCATATTCAATTTCACGGCCAAGGCAGTCGGATGCGAAGCTCATGCTTAAGGATTCATTGCGCCCGCTGATGCGTACATAGCTACGAATTTGACCAGCATGGGGGATAAACTCGGCTTTGAGTTCTGGCTTTTGGGATTCTAAATGGCGTACAAACTGCTCGGGTGGGTAGCTTTTAATTTCCTGGGCAAGGTTTTGCGATAGTTCGCTAATGGCGACAGCTTTACCTGCTTTATTCTGCTCGAGACAGTAATCTACGACCTTGGCGCGGGTGATCTTAGCGGTTGGTTCGTCCAGTGTTTGACTGAATTTATCGACCAACTGTAAAAATTCAGCGGTATCGCCTTTAACGTCATGCTTATCGCTAAAGCCGATAAATTGGGTGAAGGCGTCGGCGATATCTTTATCGCCGCGACTCCGCATAAGCGTGAGGTATGTGGTGGAGTCACCCGCATCCCAATCGCTGAGATTTATTTTAGCGGCTAGGGTAAAACCGCCGCTATCAATATAAAGCGCATCATTTAGGCTGATATCGCCATCAAAATACAGCCCGCTTTGGTGCTCTAGTAAATACACGTAAAGGTATTGGCCGGCTTCAATGTTCTCTTCAACGAAGCACACATAGGCATCTAGCAGCGATTCACTGGCTTCAAGGTTTTGTTGCAGTTGTTGTAGTGCTTTATGGGTGAAGCTGGTAAAACTGAGGCGTTCGTGGCGATAGTCTTGCAGCCATGCAGGAAGGGGAGATTCGCCCAGTTCGGTTGAAAAACGCCCGTAACTCTTACCGCCCTTGCGAATAAATTGCGTTTTGAGTTCGTAGGCGAGTTCTTCTAATTTGCCTGAGGCCGCTAGCGGCTGCTCTAACAATTGAATGCCCATGTTGGTGCCTGGGGCATGACGAAAAATACGATGTGCGATGATCGATGCTAGAGCCATAGGAAGTCTGCGCCAAAAAGTGCGTATTATAGGCGCCCCTCGCTCTTTGCAAACCCTTATTCACGGAAAAGCCCAAGATGATTAGTCGATTAAACCCAGCACCGCGCTGGTCGGATGCCACTATTTACCAAGGTATCGCGTATTTTGTTGAGGTTCCTGCAGATACTTCAATGGGGATAGAGTCACAGATTGCCCAGTTGTTGATGCAGGCTGATGTAACCTTGGCACAGCTGGGGAGCGATAAATCGCGCCTATTATCTGCCACAATTTATCTAACGCAGCGCGATGATGTGGACGCACTGAATAGTGCCTGGGAGGCCTGGCTGCCAGCAGAAACCGCACCGTCCCGTGCTTGTGTGAAGGTTGAGTTGCTCGACCCTTTAATGCGCGTGGAGATTGCATTTGTGGCAGCGCTAGTGGCTTAAAACACTCGTCAAACTGTCGGCTGCTCAGCAATGCCAACCAGTTTATAAATTAGGGCGACAAGTTGATATTAGGTGGTCGATTGCACGGTGAATTGATCGATCTTATCTATACTCCTTTGATCAATAGGGGAATAGGTGAGGTGTTACATGGCGGTTCCATTCGATCAGTATTTAAATATTTTAGCGAAGAAAGACGGCTCAGATTTATATTTGAGCACCGGGGCGCCGCCCTGTGCGAAGTTTCAAGGGGTGCTAAAGCCGCTCAGCCAAGAGCCGCTTAACCCAGGTGAAGTTGAAGCGATTGCCAATACCATCATGGATGAAGAGCAGCGTGCTATTTTTGCCCATGAGTTGGAAATGAACTTGGCGATCTCTATTCATGGCGTGGGTCGCTTCCGTATCAATATCTTCAAGCAGCGCAACGAAGTTTCGATAGTGGCGCGCAACATCAACACTAACATCCCCAAATTTGATGACCTAGGGCTGCCCGAAGTCTTGAAAGACGTCATCATGGCTAAGCGCGGCTTGGTGCTCTTTGTGGGCGGAACTGGCTCGGGTAAATCTACGTCACTTGCGGCCTTGATTGATCACCGCAATAGCTCCAGTGGCGGCCACATTATTACGATCGAGGATCCCGTTGAGTTTGTCCACAAACATAAGCGCAGTGTGATTAATCAGCGTGAAGTGGGGGTCGATACACGCAGTTACAAAGCAGCACTCAAAAATACGCTACGCCAAGCGCCGGATGTAATTCTTATTGGTGAAATACGCGACCGCGAAACTATGGAGCACGCCCTTGAGTTCGCAGAGACTGGGCATTTGGCTATATCAACCTTGCACGCCAATAACTCTAATCAGGCGCTGGAGCGAATTATCAACCTATTTCCTGAAGAGCGCCGCCCACAGCTGCTGATGGGGCTTTCGCAAAATTTACGAGCGTTTGTGTCGCAACGGTTGCTGCCCACGGTGGATGGCAAACGCTGTGCAGCGATAGAGGTATTGCTGGGTACTAAAACGATTCAAGAATTAATTCTGAAAGGCCGCATGACGGAAATTAAAGAGATCATGGAAAAGTCGGAAAACTTGGGGATGCAAACCTTTGATGGCGCCATTTTCAAACTTTATACGGCGGGAAAAATTAGTTTTGAGGATGCGATTGCCAATGCGGATTCACCTAATAATTTGCGTTTGCGTATTAAGCTTCAAAGCGAAAACGCGCCGCCTCCTGAAGCTCCGCGCGAAGAACCTAAGCCCAGCCTAACGAATTTTAGTGAATTGAGTTTGGAAAGTATTGATGAGGATGAACCCGAGCACTAGTCAGTAGGTGTCGGGTTCAACGTTGTTTTTTTGAATTGTTTTTAGATAAGCCGCATCAAATTCAAAAAATCAGCTGGGGCGGGCGTTTCAAAATGCAGTATTTCGCGGCTGCCGGGCTTGCTGATACTCAGTGACAAAGCATGCAGGCCCATGCGCGGCCCAGCAATGCCGTAGCGCATATCGCCGATAATGGGGTAGCCGAGCCAGCTGAGATGAGCGCGAATTTGATGCTGGCGCCCTGTTTCGAGTGTGACATTGAGCAGGCTGCGCTGCGCCGTATACTCTTCGGTGCGGTAGTGGGTCACCGCGGGTTTGGCATCGGGGTGGGCACCTACATGCATGCGATACTCGTGCTCATCTAAACGCAATGGTTCATTGATCGTACCTGCAGGCGGGTTGGGGTTGCCTTTGACAATGGCAAGGTATTTCTTGTCTGCGGTCTCCCAAGTGCTCATAACGGTCTCGCGTATTGCCCGCGACGTGGCAAACAGCAGTACCCCAGAGGTATCGCGATCAATGCGATGCACTGGCCAGAGTTGAACGGGTTGGCTGCGGCGCGAGAGTTGTTTGCGCAGTATTGCCAATGCGTGGTTTTGAGTTTCTTTTGTCGTTCCCACAGACAACAGACCAGCAGGTTTGTTGATAGCGATGAGGTCGCGGTCTGAATATAAAATTTCTAGCGGTACGCTGGTGTGGCTTTTAGCATTTGTACTTGACGAGCTGGTGGCGCTAACGGTGATGCTATCCCCTGGATGCAGGGCAAAATCGTGTTGTGTCACTATGGTTTGATTAACGCTGACACAGCCAGACTGCAGGCGCTGTTTAATTTTGCTGCGTGACCACTGCGGTAGCTGGCTAAATAAGAAGGGAAGGAGGGCAGAATCGACCTGCACCTGTAGCTTATCCGACATGTAATACCCTTAACGGAGAGTGATGTGCGCAAGCGACGTAGAGTGGCATTAAGGGCACAGAGAATTTATGGGCGCTAAGGTGACAGCTTTCAGGCTATTTGGCCAGTATTCTAGCGTTTGAGTTACCGATTTGATGCGCTGCTTAGTCGCTATGTTGAATCGTTTTTTGGGTTTGCTACGCTCAGTGCTTAATAAAATTTATTTGAATTACAAATTGCTAAGCTAGGGTATTAACGCTATAAACTAGAGGCGCGTAAGTAAGCAGCGCCGAGTTTTTGTTTACATGGTATCCGAATGGGTTAGTGTTGATTGAGCGTTACCCTAATAAGGCTGCGTCAGCAGACCTATAATGATTGGGCGCGATAAAAGCACTCTGCAGGGTTAGTCATTACTTGCAGTTGGTCAATATAGCGGATTCCTATAGTTAGTAGACCAATATAATAGGCCAATAATTGGCTTTAGCCGCCTCATACATAGGTCTTTAAACAGACTAAAAAGAAGGCCAGTCAAATGGCCAATAAGAAGGAAAGTCGCGTGGAAGTCGACCAAGAAGAGATCACCCCTTACCGCGAAGTAATTGCTAAAATTATTTCAGGCGAAGAGCCTGTGCCTGCATTGCCTGCTGTAACTCTTGAAATTCGTCGCGCCTTAGCTGATTTGAATACTTCAGCCTTATCGCTGAGCAAATTGGTAGCGCAGGATGAAAAGTTGAGCGATCAGCTATTGCGTTACGCTTCCAGTGTGGCGGTGCACAGCATGATGCCACCACAAACGATATTAGATGTGGTGCGTATTTTAGGAATGGATCAGGTGGGGCGCATCACCATGGTTCACACCATCAAAGATATTTTTACGCCGCAGCCCGCAGCCCATAAACGCCTATTTTTATCCGCATGGGAGCGCGTTATTTTAAAGGCTAGCACCGCTGCCTTTTTGGCGAAGTCTCTAGGCCATGTGATACCTGATCACGCTTTACTGGGTAGCTTGATGACGGAAATTGGCACACTTGCTGTCTTAGCAACCTTTAAACCAGATCAGCCGTTACCGAGTAATGAAATCTTTATAAAGCTCTGTCGTGAGTTTGCTAAACCTTTGAGCGAACTGATTCTTGCAGCCTGGGAAATTGAATCTGAATACACAGAGCTTGTCGCTAACACGGGTAATTGGAAAGGCCGTGCCGACAAGCCGTTTGACTTAATTGATGTGGTGAATTTAGGGCTGTATCACTCGCTTAAGGCGCGTATGGTGGGGCGGTCACTGCCAGCACTTGCTGAGCTGAGTGCCTACCGTAAATTAACCCATCCTAAAAATTTCATCACAGATACCAATGAGTTGGAGATAGTGGTTATAGGGCGCGATGTGATCAAGTCCATAGCGGAAAGCTTGCGCTGAAATTACAGCTGCATATAATCCGCGCTCGCCTTCCCACTATCAAACTAGCCTTTTGTGGCTAACATACTTACACGTTATGGCCAAGAAAAAACCAGAAGTAAAATTAGTAAGCTGGGGTAGTTACACCCAGTGGAACAGTGAGTCCAAAGACCTGCCTAAATTAGTCAAAATGACCCGTGAAATTCCCTGTGAGTTAGACGTTGAATTTGGCTACATTCTTAATATTAAAAAAGCCAAAAATCAAAAGCTACAGTATTGTATTTATCACCCGAATATTCCCGATGAAGCAGGCGTTCCCATGGCACCTTTTGCGGGAGAGGAATATATCAAACAAAATGATTGGAATTTTTTTATCGGCGATACAGTCTGGCTGCCGCTAGAGAATAAAAAGGGACCTTGGCGTATAACCTTGGCAATAGAAGGGGTATTAGTAGCCGATGAGACATTTCAGCTAGAGTGAGAGTTTGGTTGTGTGGTCAGCTGACGTGAGAAACAGATGAGAAAGCAAAAGGGCACCTGTGGGTGCCCTTTTGTATTTAACGCTTAATTACAGGTAGTACGAATATCATTGAGCCCAGTGCGATTTATTCCTGAGCGCGAAGTCAGCTCAGTAGGGCAGGCCACTTCTTTGTATTTCAAGTTAGGGTTGTCGGCGGCTTGAAACCAATCTACAAACCACATACAGCCCTTATACAAATCAGTTAAACCACGTGTTTTAAACACGCTGTCGCATTTGTTGGCGACACAGGATTTGTATTGCGTCGAGCTGGCGTTGTAGCCCAGTTGATCTTTACAGGCTGCGAGGAAGCCACCGTATTGTGCACCTAGCTCAGAGGTGGAAACGCCCCATTGCGATGAGCAAGCATTGAACGCGCCCACGCCACCGCCGGGGATTAAAATATCAAACTGACCACCGCTCACATCGCCGCCAATATTGGTCGCCTGCACAATCATCGTTTTACCCGCCAATGCCGCCGAGCCTGGGTCATTGCCGTAGTGGCCTGCACCGGTAAACTGAATTTGGAAGCAGCGGCCACAAATGTCGCCATTGGAGGTGGCGGCATAGCCGTAAGCGAGGTTGTCGTTAACGGCGAAAGGCGCTAGGCCCCAGCACATATGTGCATTGCCGCCGTCGCAGCTGCTGGGTAGGTTTAAGTCACTTTGCAAGGTGTTATTGGTGGAGCAGCTTTTTAATGCCGCTATACCCGTAGGTACATTTGCAGACCAGCCGCAGTGAGGTTTACAACAATCCCAATAGCGTGTGGCATAGCCATCGCAACCCGCCACTATAGGCGCAATACTGCTTGTGCTGCTTGTGCTGCTGGAGCGGCTTGATGGGGTAGGTGTAGAGCTCGGTGTCGCAGGGGTAGAACTTCGTGGGACCGAACTTGGGGGCATAGAGCTAGGCTTTGTGCTGCTTGCGCCACCCACGACGCCATAGGGTGATGGTTGGCCTTGGCAGGTAGAGACTGCCACACAGCTTTTATTGTTTTCATAACCCCAGCCGCTCGTCGTAGTTGCACACAGGGGAATGGGGCTGCCGTACCAATTGCACTGTTGCCCGTTGGCTGCGGTCGAACTTCTGGGCGTTGAGCTGGGTGGCGTTGAACTAGGTGCTACCGAACTCAAGGGCTTGGAGCTAGGTGCTATTGAACTGGGTGCTACAGAACTCAGGGGTTTTGAGCTTGGTGGCGTGGAACTAGGTGCTGTGGAGCTGGGTGGTGTAGAGCTAGGTTGGCTATTACCACTGCACACAGCGCCTGTCACTGTGGGTTTTTCAGCCGCGCTATTGTTGGCTTTGGTGCCCTGCAGGCCAAAACTTACCGTTTGGCCGACACCAATATTGCTATTCCACGATAGGGCAGAGGCGCTGTGAGGGTTATTACCCGTGACTGTCGCGTTGTAGGAACTGGTCATTACATTGCTGTTGTACTGCCAGCCGACAGTCCAGCCATTAATGGCACTGCTGCCGTTGTTGGTAATACTAATCGTGGCGGTAAAACCGTTGTTCCACTCGTTGTTTACCGTGTAGGTGCAGTTTGCCGCTTGGCTCATACTGCCATAAAGGCTGGCACTTCCGCAGAGAAGCACGGTGAATATAGGTTTTATTAGGCGTTGAATTCTCATATGTTTTTCCTTTAATGAGCAACTTGATGAACATGGAGTCGATAACAGTTGTTGTAGCCTTGCGGTCTAGCAACTCCAATAGCCTCAAATACAACAAGCCTAATACTTTTATGGCGAACTTTAAGTTTATCGAGAGTTTGTTTCGTCGCTATGGCGACTAATAAAGTAGGGCAATGCTAGGCAGCATTTTCCTGAGGAACACAGCATTAATTATTATTTTTAAAATACCTGGTAAGGCTACAGCAGTAGCACGCGTGCAACTGTGACATGTTCAGCAACAGTAACCGTACTACGCGCAACAAAACACACGAGTAAGGCTAGTGCGTTTTGTTGCTGGCGGACAACTTTTTCCTCTTAGAAATAAGAATTAATGTTTACTAGGGGTAAGGCGATACACAATCACATCTTCTGCGGGTATGACCTGATCAAAGTTCTTGGCTGTACTGCCCTTAGCATTGCTCCATAGTTCTTGCCATTGGTAAATCATTTTGGAAAAGCGCAACTCGCGCTTGCTGAGTTTATCGACAATATCCTGCTCGACCCAATTGAAACTATAAGTCCTTGCTTGGCGGCCGCGATTTAAAAAGGCGATGGCCCAGTCGCCCCCCGCTAAGGGCTTGGCAAAAATTTCAATATCGCCATCGCGCAGTACGCGCAGCGCTTGAATGCCGAGCTTATCTTGGTTGAGTGCTATTACGGCGCGATTAGTCAGGGTGCCAAGGGTTGCAGCGCTCATGTTGCGTAAATCATTGCCGGTAATCAGTGGTGAATTCATCATCGCCCACAGGGTGAAGTGCGCGCGCCCTTGGCTGTCGCTAATACCATTGCCCACTTCTAGCATGTCCATATCATTCCAGCGCCCAGGGCCCGCAAAATCGCGCAGGCCTGTTTGCAAATCCAAAATTTGTAACACGCTCAGTGCGGCTGTTTTTGGGTCGCCTAAATAACAATCCCAACATTGATAAATATCGCTTGTAGTGCGCCACGCGTGGCCAATCTCGGGCGCCCATTGTGTGGGGTTATTGCTGCCCCATTCGCAAATGCTAAAGACCATGGGGCGACCGGTTTTATAAATGGCGTCGCGCATTTTGGTGTAAGCCGTTTTTGCATCTAGGCCGCGTGTATCACACCAGTCATATTTCACGTAGTCGATGCCCCAGTGCGCATACATAGCCGCATCTTGGTCTTCAAAGCCTTGGCTGCCGGGGTAGCCAGCACAGGTGGTTTTACCTGCGTCGGAATAGATTCCTAGCTTTAGGCCCTTGCTGTGAACATAGTCAGCTAAAGCTTTCATGCCAGAGGGAAAGCGTTTGGGGTCGGGTTGAATAAAACCTAAGAGGCTGCGTTCGCCATGCCAGCAGTCATCGATGTTGACGTACTCATAGCCAGCGTCTTTCATGCCTGTGGTAACCATGGCGTCTGCTGTCGCACGAATTAAATCTTCATTGATTCGGCATTTAAATTTATTCCAGGTGTTCCAGCCCATGGGGGGCGTTTGTGCGAGTTCAGTAAATTTTTGTGCGTAGGCGCCTGTGCAAAAGCTCAACGAAATGAAGGTTAACAATACTGCGGTGAAGCTGCGAATATGACGCATGGGAACTCCCTCTTTCTTTTTATTAATGTATGTTTTAGTGCTCGTGTTTTTATGTGTGCGTAATAAAAAAGTGTTTGAGTTATAGGTGTCTTGGAGCCGATTGGTGAGGCAAAAAGATCGTGCTGCGACCGAGCGACAATAGTGGTAATTAGGCGACATTGCTTGTTGCTAGTAGCATTCTTGTTATTGGTTGTACTTGTTGTTATTCAAAGCAAAAACGGTGTTATACCAGCGCGTGAGATATTAAAAATGGTAATACATCATAAACTAACCTCACCTATGGGGGGAGGTTAGTTTTGTGTGATAGCTCAGCTGTATTTATATGAGCATTGGCAGGGGAGGGCAAGCTTGGTTTGGCACCTTAATAAAACTTATTTCATTTGTTATTTTCTAAGCGTCGGCTTTTATAACTATCCAACTCTTTTGGGTTGACCTGCGGCCAGCCCTCAGCGTCCCAGTGAATGTCTAGTATTTTCAATTTTTGCAGATAGTTGTCAGCGGTTTCATAGGCGTGTAGCACAAGGTAGTCTTTACCGTCCCAGCTATAAGCGCTGTTGTGGCCAAGGCCAACCCAGTTTTTATTGCCTTTAATTAACAGGCTCCCACCGCCTTCGTTCATATCCTTGCCGGTTTTATCTAAATAAGGGCCGGTGATAGATTTAGCGCGTCCTACGACCAAGTGATAGGTTGATTGCGCGCCTTTGCAGCAAAGCCCCCAAGACGCGAATAAGTAATAGTAATCACCATGGCGAAGAATAAAGGGCGCCTCGATTTCACCCGGGCCTGCTTCACTGCTGGTGGCCGCTTTAGGTAGGTCGCGCTTGGCAAGGCTAAACCAGGTTTGCGGTTGGGCGGGGCGAGTCCAGTCAGCGTTAAGCTTGAATATTTTTAAGCCGCCCCAGAAGGAGCCAAAACTCATCCAGCCTTGGCCATGCTCATCTTCAATAACCGCTGGATCAATCGCGTTCCACATATCCCGTTGGGGTACAGATTCAATCACTATGCCCTTATCTGTCCAGCCGTAATCAGGGGAATTGGGGTTGAGGGTCTTAGAAACCGTCACGCCAATCGCAGAGGTGTTTTTGCCAAAGGCAGACACCGAGTAATAAAGGTAAAAAAGATTATTGTGGCGAATGATATCTGGCGCCCACAAGTGCCCATCAAAGCTAGGCGAGACCGCTTTGGCCCAGCTTGGCTCGGTGGCAAAGGCGCGGTCTGAGTAGCGCCAGTTGATACGGTCTTTGGAATTATAAATAGTGATGCCGGGGCCAGTGCTAAATAGATACCAAGTATCTCCTTCGCGGGTCATCACCGGATCGTGCACATCAACTTGCTTGGCGCAGAGCGCTGGGGCGATAACTAAGCTCAGGAGGCAGATGAGCTGACGCAGTCGTTGGCAGAGGGATCTGGGTGTAGACCCCACTGCAGTAATAAAGAGGATGTTTAAAAACATAGATAATTCTCGTATTGGTCTAATTCTTTGAATATGTAATATAATATTAATTCATCGAGAATAATAGTTAACTAGCGTTAAGTCTCCAGTGGAGGCAGCTATAACGGAGTTTTTATGAAGTATGCGTTGAGTTTTGCGATCTTGCTATTAGCGGGGGCTTTGGCGTCTTGTAATACCGGTTGTACGAGTAACTGTAAAAGTGGATCAGACAATGCATTACCTGCTTTATCGGGCGCAGCCGAACCCTTAGTGCGGCAGCGCGCCGACCCCTATATTCATCGCACCCCCGCAGGCCATTATTATTTTATTGCCACAGCCCCCGAATTTGACCGTATAGAGTTGCGCAGCGCTACTTCACTCGCGGGAATAAAAACCGCCGTAGCTAAAACAGTGTGGCGTAAACACAATACTGGTGCGTTGGGGGCAAACATATGGGCGCCAGAATTACACTATGCGAATAATACTTGGTATATCTACTTCGCCGCCGCAGAAGCAGAAAATCCTTGGTTGATTCGTATGCAGGTATTGGCGAACAAAGCTGCCGACCCTATGCAGGGCACTTGGGAAGAGCTGGGGCGGGTGCAAACCGCACGCGATTCTTTTTCGCTTGATGCTACGCGTTTTGAACATAAGGGGCAGGCTTACTTGGTGTGGGCGCAAAAAGACCCAGAGGAAACCCTAAACTCCGCACTCTATATTGCCAAGCTGCTATCACCTACTCAAGTAGGGTCGCCAGAGGTGGAAATTTCGCGCCCAGAATTGGCTTGGGAGATTCAGGGATATAAAGTCAATGAAGGTGCTGCCGTACTTATTCGCAATGGCAAAATATTTATCAGCTATTCTGCTAGCGCCACAGATCACCGTTACGCCATGGGTTTACTCTGGGCAGGTGCTGAAGCCGATTTACTGAATCCCGCCTCATGGCATAAGTTGCCAGAACCCGTTTTTACTACCAACGAAAATCTAAAACGCTACGGCCCTGGCCACAATAGTTTCACCAAGGGTGATGATGGTGAAACTGATTTTATGGTATATCATGCGCGCGACTATTTAAGGCTGCAGGGTACGCCACTTACGGACCCTAATCGTCACACCTATATTCGGCGTCTAGCCTGGACGAGCGATGGCTTCCCAGATTTTGAGCAGGACAAGCCCGATTAAGTATCAGTCATACTTTGCTTAAGAGTCTGTTGAAAAGAAACACGCTAGCGTAGCGACACAGCACAAAAAAATGAAATAGAACAACTTACACCTTCAATTAAAAAAGGCTATTTAACGTTTTTATATTTATGTAAATAGCATTCAAGTCTGAGAGCATATTGGTCATGTCAATTACATCTGCAATTACACAAAAAAAATTCGGCACCACGCCAAGTGGCGAAGCGGTCACAGAGTTCACCCTCATCAACAAGCGCGGCAGCATTGCCAAAATCATCAATTTTGGTGGCATCATTACCGAGCTGCATGTATGCGACAAGCATGGCCAATTGGGTGATGTAGTATTGGGTTTTGAAACCCTTGAACCCTACTTGGAGCAATCCCCCTATTTTGGTGCTTTAATTGGCCGTGTGGGCAACCGCATAGCCAATGCGCAATTCACCCTTGATGGAAAAACCTATTCATTGGCTGCGAATAACGGCAGTAATAATTTGCACGGTGGGCCAATAGGTTTCGATAAAAAGGTGTGGCGCACCGAGCCTTTTGAGAACGAGCAAGGGCCGGGCTTAATATTACAGTTGCTCAGTGAAGATGGTGATCAAGGTTTCCCCGGTAATCTAGCGGTAAGAGTTACCTATCAATTCACGCACAGCGACGAGTTAATCGTGGATTATTTCGCCACCACCGACCAAGCAACCCCGGTGAATCTCACTCAGCACAGTTATTTCAATTTGGCGGCGTTCAGCCCTGAGAGCGGCGGCGACATTCTAAGTCACGAGCTACAAATTTTTGCCGACCATATTAACGCCGTAAACGAAGTGCAAATCCCCCTAGGCGAGCCTATGGCAGTAGCCAATACCCCCTTTGATTTTCGCAGCCCGCGTTTGATCGGCGAATTAATTAACGCTGAACATGAGCAAATAAAAAATGGTTTTGGTTACGATCATAACTACTTGATAAATCAAAAGACCTACAAAGAGCTTACGCTGGCGGCGCGCGTAGAAGAGAAGTTTTCTGGCCGAGTATTAGAAGTATTTACCCAAGAGCCGGGCGTACAATTTTACTCAGGCAATTTTTTAGATGGCTCCCTCACCGGCAAAGGCATCACCTACCAAAAGCGCACCGGTTTTTGTTTGGAACCCCAGCACGCACCGGACTCCATTAATCAACCGCAGTTTCCATCCATAGTCCTGCGTCCTGGTAAGGAATATAAAACTCGCACGATTTTTAAACTCTCCGTTAAATAATTGATTTGAGTAGGGTGGAGTCGCGCAGCGCGCCGCCGAAGCAATAAAAAACGCCCTGTATTGAAAAGTACAGGGCGTTTTTATTGGGTAAATGTTGTTGCTATGTTTTTCTTAAGTCGCTTTTCGGCCGGAGACGGAAGTTTGGTTAATCTGTCTAGGGTTTTAACTTTTGCACTTTTTTCGATAATGGTTTTCGCCCGCTGGCGAGTCACTTTTCTTTGCTTCGCCGAAAGAAAAGTAACCAAAAGAAAGGCGACCCAACTCGTTCGTGTTTCCTGCGCGCTTCGGAAAATCACCGTCGTTCCGACACGCCATCCCTGGCGTGACGTCACTAAAACGGACGTCCTGTCCGTTTTCCGGCAATTTTCCTCCAGTGCTCGGCGAACTCATATGGGATAGTTAAAATCAACAGCAACAGCAACAGCAACGTAAGCGTCTAACCAACCACACCTAGATTTACTTGCCAAGGCATCAAATCTTCAAGTCCATCATCTGTATTGCGCTTAGGGATTTCTGTCAGCAAATGCTCAACATACTTTACCGGATTCAGACCATTTGCCTTAGCCGTTTCGATAATCGAATATAAAATCGCGCTGGCTCTCGCACCGCTGGCGGTGTTGCTAAACAGCCAGTTTTTGCGGCCGATCACAAAGGGTTTTACGGCGCGCTCCGCGCGATTATTGTCGATGCACAGTTGTC
Organism: Cellvibrio sp. 25HG11W-0; assembly: GCF_057815475.1. Taxonomy (NCBI): domain Bacteria; kingdom Pseudomonadati; phylum Pseudomonadota; class Gammaproteobacteria; order Cellvibrionales; family Cellvibrionaceae; genus Cellvibrio; species Cellvibrio sp. 25HG11W-0. The sequence goes on along the minus strand of NZ_CM174230.1, from coordinate 3,389,215 downwards.
CGTGTTGTGTGTAGGTAGTGAGCTTTCTCCATTGTCGCAGCGTGTATGCGACCGCATGACCTAATGTGGATTTAGGGGGCGTCTGTTCCACTGATTTATCGAGCCATGCTTTAAATTCAGTGAGCAGCGGTACAGCATGCAACTGCCGCAGGGTATATTTTTCTTCCGGTGTTTTGTCGTTCAGTAGCGCTTCCACACGGTAGAGTTTCTGAATGTGCGCCACTGCCCAATCAGCACGGCCTACTTTGCCCTTTGGTTGTACTTTTTGCGCATCGGTAAATTTCCGGCGTGCATGAGCCATACAACCAGCCAGTGTTGCTTGAGTGCTTTCGTAAGCCGCATAACCATCAACCTGTAAATAGCCTTTATAGCCGCTTAGAAATTCTTTCGGGCAAGCAGCTGCGCGACTGGGTTGATAGTCGTAAATCACAATGTTGTTCGCGGAGCTGTTCGGATCAGGAGAATCTCTGCCGCTACAGTAGACCCACATGTAATTTTTTTTGTCATCCTGAAGCACTGTCACTGGCGTTTCATCTGCATGGATGGCGGTTTGTGTTAGCAGCGTTATTGTTAATCGCTGCAATAGCCTTTCAAGAACATCCGCACTACGCATTATCCAGTTGGACAGGGTGTTGCGATTGAGGTCGATATTCAGTTGCTTAAAAATAATTTCCTGGCGATACAGCGGCAGTGCCAATTGGTATTTATTGCCGATAATGTGTGCCAGCAAGCTGGGCGTGGCCATACTTTTGGGAATGGGGCTGGCTGGCACAGGGGCGATCACAATCGGCGTATTCGTATGGTTCTTTTCGCACTGACGACAGGCGTATTTCAGGCGCAGGGTTTCAATGACTTTTAAACTGGCGGGAATGTATTCTAGTTGTTCACTTTTTTCTTCGCCGATTTTGTGTAAGTCGCCATTACAGCAAGGGCACATTTTTTCTGTATCAGCGATATCAATTATGCGTGTTTCACGCGGCAAATCGGCGGGCAATGGTTTACGGCCGGTTTTCTTTTTAGTTGAAGTGGCGGCAGATGTGATATCCGCCGCTGTAGCGTCTGTTGTTATCTCTGCGTCACTGTCTGCACGGATTTCGTCTACTATTACTTCCGCTTCGTTAAATAACCAATCAAGTTGATCTGGGGATTTTTCTGAAGACGTGCCAAATTGGCGGCTTTGCGCCAGCTTGAATTGCTCACGCAGAAAACGAATTTCTTGCTCCAATATTTTATTTCGCTCTTTAAGCGAATCAATTTCGACAAGTAATTTATGAGAGTTTGGCATGGCCGTATTTTACTACGACCACCGAGGTTACATCAAAATAATTAACTGGCTTGCTGAAAAAATACCGGTTGATGCCCAATCACATCATAACCGCCTAGCAGCCACTGTAATTGTTGTTCACTCAAGGTAAGTGTTGCAGTTTGAATTTGTGTTGGCCACTTAAAGCGGGATTTTTCCAAACGTTTGTACCAGAGTACAAAGCCTGTAGCATCCCAATAAAGAATTTTCAGTTTATCGCGCGAGCGATTACAAAATACATACAGCGCAGGCTCAAATGCCGAGCGCTCCAACGCTTGCTCTATCACTACGACGAGGCCATTGATGGATTTGCGAAAATCGATAGCATCCTTGTACAGAAAAATAGCAGGCGGATCAACAAAGCAGCGCATTATGCAAGCGCCTTAATAACGTCCGCTAACCATTGCGCCGATACTCCCGTGGGCATACGCAGCTGTGTGGCACCGATGTGAAGCTGAATACTTTGGTTTTCGAGGGGTTTTGTCGTTATCGCAACAAAGCGATTTTCTGCGGGTTGCGTCGCCAATTGCTTTTTGCGTGTACTGAAATATTTATTATCAATCTCGCGCTCTGCGCAAAATGCCTTCGCGGTTTGTCCTGAGGCGGCTTGCTCCTTAATCAGTGCTCGCCATTGCTCTTGTGTTAATCTGGCCATCATCATTCCTCTGTTGAAAAAGGATTAGGCTAATGATTGGTGGCCAAAATGGGAATGTGTGCTTTATTGGACGCTTACACAGCAACAGCAACAAATTAGTTTTGCTTTTAAAATCTTGCTAGTGGCACCCGTTCTCACCCCATGAGAATTTCCCGAGCATCGCAAGGTGCTAGGGCAAATTGGGCAGGACGCCCAATTTAGTCTTGATGGGACAGGGACGTCCCATCAAGACGGCCCGTAGGCGCCTGAGAAGCGCAGGATCAGAAATTCGCCGGGCCGCCTTTCTTTTGCTTACTTTTCTTTTGGCGGAGCAAAGAAAAGTGAGGCCTGCTGCAGGCATGGATAATGAATGATGATTACAAAGTTAAACGTCTAGTACCAAACTTCATCGCAATAATATTGCGAAAAAAGACTTATCATAAATCGAAGACCTGACCCCATATTTCAAATAATGAAAACATACTGGCAATTGTCATGATGGTTCCTTATGCATACACGCTTTTTAGGCTGTTCTTCTATATGGTTCATATTGGTGTAGAAACTTGGGAAATGTATCTTTGGGGCGATCAAGACCACAGTCAGCTAATATCATGGCTACATTACCACGATGATAGGAACCATGAATAATGAGGTGATTTAGTATTTCACTTATACTCATGCGCCCGTGGTCGCCATCAGTAAAGATAAATTGTATTTCTCTATCAAGTTCTGGAGGCTCAACATTTGAAACGTAATGTATCAGCCACGTATCCGTTTGATTTATTGAATCACAAAGTTCATCTAAAGAGGGCGTTTCGTCTGTATTCGTCGAGCCAAAAGGATGTGCCTCACCTTGCATATGAGCTATAAATATTTTGTCAACCACGAGCGTGTGATTCAATAAGCGAACAGCTAATGTTTTTTTGTCCAGATATCTTTCGTTATCTACTTGCTTTAGCAAATTTAGAGTTTCTGAATTTGCCCAGCGCTTATAGCAAAATTGACTTTTCATTCATGTCTCCTTAGGTCTGACCTAGCCTAACTTCCGCTCACGCGTGGCGTTGTAGTGAAGCCGAAGCCGAAACGGAAAAAGTTTGGCTGTGGCTGCGTTTGTTAGCATTTTTTCTAGTGGCACAAACCGACCACTTATTTTTTAAATTGGGGTAAAGTCTTCGTTTTATGGTTATTAAAACTAATCATAAATAAAAGACCCCGTTACTTATTCTAATGTTGCACTAAAATCAGGTATTAATGAATTACCATTACTATTTGATTTTAGTTTAATAAAATATCTTCTCTTTGAAACATCTGCTGGAAACCGATAATTACCGAAAGACCAAGCTTCAAGAGCTTTTACAGCATTAGCATAAAGTATTGAACTATCAGGATGACTTGTACTTATTAGTTTGATATTTGAAGGGCTAAGCCAAAGCTTTGAGGCTGGGTCTGAAGTAAGATTAAATCCCAGTACGACCCATAGATTTTTATAAGCTTTTAGATGTTCTGGGATTTCAGCATTAACTAAGAAAATTGGCTCCATAGGTAGCCTCTCAAGCTCTTTAGCTGATGCATCTCGTTCGAAAGTTGCACACCCAGAAAGACATAGCGCCAGAAATATAAAGGCAATATTTTTCATATTAAATCCATTAATAGTATTCAGAATTATATGCGACAGTGCGTAAATTATATTATTTTAGAAACACAACAAACCGAGCCATAAAATCTACTAGGGTGAAGTCTTTGGTTTATGGTTGACAAAAGTCTAATGGGTGACCCCGTTGCCCTCAGTCGGCTTTCGGCCAAGAGCGGACGTTCATGGCAGCCCGTCAGATGCCTTATAACTGGCACTTCAATTCCAAATAGAATAAAAAGATTATCACGGCGTCGTTTGTTAGGCGCTACTTGAACCTAGCAACAACAAATTTAACATTTAGAGGGTCTTGGAATACTTCGAAGGGTTTTCCTGCCCAAAAGTAATCATAATAACTTTTATTATTTGGATGAGGAACGGCGAATTGATCGCGAATAAACCCTAATCCAGTATATAAACTATCTAGCCTTGAAAATTTTTCATCATTTGTTGCCTCTACACCTACTTGTAAAAAATCCTCTCTATCATTCTTGAGCTGAGCCTTAAACCCACCAATCATTAATTTGGCATATCCATTATTTCGATATTCGGGCTTCACATACACGCACCTTATAACCTTGTAGATTCTATCCGTAAAATAGGCGGAAAAATACATTGGGTTATTTTCAAATTCATCATTAACTAAATAGTTATTTGGACGAACTTTTTGATCGTTCATTAACTTTGGGTTTGTGATTTCCATTGTTAATTTATAGCCGCACTCAAATATCTCTCTCACCTTGTCATTTTCTAAGTAGAGCCTTCTTGCATCGTCTTTTTCCAAATTTTTCAAACCCATCCCCTTAACTATCAGTGCCACATAATCCTGTAAAAAACATTTCAGTAGAAATGCATATTCACAACAATGCTTATGATTAATATTTACGTAAGCCATATTTCTTTATCACTGCTTTTGCGAATCGGTTCGAGCTAACATTCGACCGAGAGCGTACATTTGCAAGATTTACTCTGCCCCCAAATTCAGCCTAATGCATGATTAAGTATCCAAATAAATTTCTTTTGCATTAATTGCTTTTCCTCCAGATCGAGATTCGTCGGCGATGATTCTCATCTTTTGTCCAATAGCGAGCTGACACCAAACTCGCCACCCGCCGTCCTTAAAATTATCATAATGAAGAAAATAATCGTCATTATGAGCGTCCTTAGCAAAGAGATAAGTGGCACTATCTTTTGTTCTATTTGTTATTTGAACTGATATTAAGCCAGTAGAATCCAAATCTTTTTCTTCAATAATTTCTAAAGAGTGATTATTGAGTATATTAACTGTAGATGCTTTAAATGGATTGCCTTGAAGGTTGATTACTAAAAACTTTTTCACCATGCTGTCTATGCTACTACTATCATTTAGGTGATCAATTTCAAAAATATTCTTGAATACAAAATTAAGCAACTCTAGTCCTTCAGTTTGAAAATTCGAACAGTAGTTTTGTCTTGAAAAACAAAATTCCACTTCTTCAAAAACTTTGAATGCCTGGTTATTAGCCGCCCTAGAATAACCCTCATCTCTAAAGACATCGGACAAAATTCTCGATGCTCGCAAAAGCGCATCGATCGTACCCTGCGGATCACTATCTACCAAACCTTCCATCTTTCTTTTCCATGCACTTGCTCTATATGTTCCAATAGTTGCTCGATATGGGCCCGCATCCTTCCATTTTTTTGTTTTTTCAAACACCTCATCATATTGACCTGAGAACAACATAGCTAAAAATAGCCCGCTGTAAATGGTTTTACCAAAGTTAATAACGCTTGGATCATTTCTAGTCCAACCCATTTCGATTAATTTTTCATACTCAGCTTTAGCCAGGTCAAATCTGTTAGTTGAATGATATAGTCTTGCGAGTAAATAATAGGAGGATGGCTGCTCTGGCTCAGACTTTATGGCCAGCTTGTACTGATCTTCAGCAAAATTATAATCTTTTAATGCTTCTAATATTCGCCCATAACCTCTATGGTATAACCCACTGCCTTCATAAATAAATTTCGATTCTTTAAGTCGTTTAAAAATACCGACTGCTATATCAGTATTTTTTCTTGATTTCCGAATTCCGTTGTTAACATCGGTTATTAGTATCTTCAAGCCTTGATTTGTCTCACTTGGAATGTAGTCAGCGTGCCAAATAGGAGTGTCTTTTTGATTCTGACGAATATCAATCTGATTAGAGATATTTCTTCTTTTTAGAATATCCCCCTGAACTTTACTTCGAGTTTCTATATTTCGAGGCGACACCAGCAATAACTCTCGAACAGAATCACTTAACCTGTATATTTCACCTTGTTCGGATGAAATCCTAGTTATTAAACTCGTTTTAGATAACTCACCGATTGCAGAAGAAATATCATCAATTGTTTTATTCAGCAGCTCACAAAGTGATAATCTTGTCGAAGAGTCTTCAACAAAGATGGTTTCCAGAATTTCCACCGCGCTTTTACTTAACGCTTCTATCAAATTGTTGTAGGAAAACTCTGCGATTTCCTTATTCGCAACATTTAACGACTCTGGAATATCTCGACCGGTAACGATTAAATCGATTGTTAGTCGTATAGCAAGTGGGTTATAAAAACATCCTTTCGTTAGTTGCGCATAAGCCGAATCCTCTAGTTGTTGGCCACCTCTTTTAGATAAATATGTTCTAGCTAGATGGATGGCAGATCCTTCTTTAAGTGCTTCCAAACTAAGAATTGTTGCATTTGAAATAACCACTCTACTGGTAACTAGCACTTGCCACGTTGGCGGAAGTTGATAGTTTAGTTCTTCAAAGTTATTTTCTTTGTCCCTTAAAAGGGTTTCTAAATTATCGATACACAAAAGTATTTTCTCGTTCGCCATAGCTTCTTTTGCATTTTCAAATGATGAGAAATTATCATCATATATCTCATTGATTGAACTTAAAATATTGCCCCGAAGCTCTTCCATTGTTTCAATTGAGTCTAGTGATACAACTCCGTCAGACGTTAACTTTTCAGTTTTCATCGTAATAAAAATGACAGAATCGAGCGTCTTAGAAAAAGTAGGAGTAGAAACTATAGTATTAAGTAAATCTAGTGCTAATGCGGTTTTTCCTGATCCCCCTGGGGCGACTAAAGCGACTGTATTAACTCTAGGATTTGCGATGAATTTTTTAAGCTCTTGCAATTCTTTTGACCTGCCTATTAAACCTGTCAGACCATGGTCAAATTGCTCAGGAAGATTATTAGGGATTTGCCAAATAACTTTATTTACCCAGTTTTCTGGTGGATCCGTGATGAGTCCCGCTTCAGCCGATTCAAGCGCATTTTTTACTTCACTTAACCCCAAGATTTCATTAACAGGATCGCTCGCAATCGCTGCAACTCTATACCAGTAACAATCCCAGAAAGGCCTGTTTGGGTGCGCAATGGCATTTCTGACTTCGTATATATCAAGGTGATGAAAGAGTGAATATAGATAGTTAATGGAGTCAATCAAACTGCTATCACGTGCAATATCTAATGCAAACCCAAACAGTTCGTCAAGATATGTTGCTTCTACGACATCTTTAATTGAGTTTCGATTAAATATTCGTCCTTTATCTACCTCGCGTTGATGTATGTTTTCCAATACATCTAAATTTAGCGAATTGATATCGCCATTATTTAATACAAAATTTCCGAGGGCTTCTTCAATTTGATGAAGTAGCATTGTTGTTTTTCTCTTGATTTCGTTAGCCAATTTAAAAACTCCTTGAAATTTGACCTGAATTTGAAAATCATTGCATTTTCAAAGGTTGTGTTATTGTCAATAATGAGATGGAGCTGTTTGCACACTAAATTTTACAATTGAAACAAGTATATTATTCATACTAAAAATAATCCAAATTCCAATTTGGAAAAATTCGACTCATGCTCTCGAAATCCCGAGCATCGCGATAGGCTCCAAATGCCTTGTCATATTAATTTCTTATAATCCTCTATACTCATTAAATTTATATTTGGAAGAATAGATTCAAATAATTTGTCATTGCTGACCATAATACTGTCATGACTGAATAGATACACAGTATGCAATATATCTAACCAGTCATTTTTAGCTGCGTTTTCTCTTAAACAATTCTTTTTAAGCTCATATGTATAACTTGAAAAGAAAAAAAGGTCCAACTTGTCATTGTAAATTTTATGTATTTCATCATTAGTCATGCTCGCATCATCAAATAAAATATGAAAATAAATAGGAGCAGATCTTAATTTTTGATACTCCATCGCAATTCGTGATGCATGAACCCCTTCCGGTAGATTTTTAACACCTATAGGAATATCAACTTTAGGTTGGAGGAACATAGTTTCGAGATCTAGCTGAATATATTCAGGCTCCGGTTTTGGACGAACATAACAATCATTCGACTTCATTTGAAAATCTAATGTATCACGTTCATAGCTCTTGACTAAATCATCATAAGCTTTAAGTCCAGTCGAATCTTCAGCAATCAAACCACCTAACTTATTGGTTATGATATTGGTTTGATCTCTGGATATATCGCCTGAAAATCCAGCCTTCATAATTTCAAACGGCATAGCCTCAATTATGCCAAGATCCACCTCTGCTAGAGCAGTTAATATACTTTTTCTTTTTTGGCTATCTGAGCGCTTATCAATACCTTTCATCAATTCAAAAATTGAAAATATGGATGTATAAGATTGGCGCAATAATTCTTGGTTTTGTTGAATTTTTCTTCCTAATGCACGTAATGCGTTAGTTTCTAAGTAGTATTTCAAAAAAGCTCATCCCAATTAATATATCGAAGTTCAGCGGCAGTTAGTAAGCTGAGGTTTTTTTGGCTATTTTATACGAAGAAAAATTACAAAAGGAAAACTTACTAACTGTCCGGCACCTTAGACGCAATCTGAACATCAAGCCTAATAATTTTTACAAACTTCCGCTTTGGGCACTAAACCGACCTTTACGCTAGCCCAGTCGAAATCTATTGTCCATTACGTCACATAACAGTCAAAAGCAGGCTTTAAATTAACCTGACTCTCCCCCAACGCCCCAGGCTGTGTTTACTCGGGGCTAGCTCATTGAGTGTTTCACTGCGTAGTTCGCGCCCCTGCTTATGAGATGAACTTATCGAAAACTTAGCCAATCTACCTCGATGGCATCGCCACCAGTTTGCGTAATAACAATGTTGCGCACACCTTTTGGAATCTTTTTGGCAGTGGCACTCGACATTTTCCAATCAGTTGATTTGCCAATTTTCACACGGCCCAGCAAGGGTCCATCTTGGCTATCCAAGTGGATTTCGAGTGTGCCGCTAGTGCTAGCTTTAGCACGCAGCTTGATTGTTTTTTGCTTACCCCGACCAAAGTCAACCTCATTGAATCCTACCCATGATTTTGTGGTGCCAAATGTTGTTTTCCAACCTGCATGTGGATTGGCTTGGTCAATAAATGAAACCGCAATGCCTTCGGCACTTTTTGCGCTGTAGCGATCAATTTGAATCTCGCTTTTGGCATCTACCAGTCCAACACCGCGCAGTGTAGGTGTCACTTTTTGGATGGTGCCATCGGCATTGAAGAACAGCTTATCGGCGCGAATCGAACGATTTTTGTCGAAAGCAGGTGACAGATCTCTATCGTGGTAGAAGAGATAGGACTGGCCTTGCCAATCGAGAATGGAGTGATGCACTGTCCAGCAACCGCTTTCGGATTCATCGAGAATCACGCCGGCTTGTTTGAACGGGCCCATGGGTGAGGTGCTGGTCGCATATTCCAGGCGTTCGATCTTATTCTCCACGTGCGGATAGGTCAGGTAGTAAGTGCCCTTGCGCTCAAATGCAAAAGGTCCTTCCAGTAATCCTTTGGTGGGTAGATTGTCGATAGCCATGGGCTCGCCATCGATCTCCGTCATATTGGGTTTGAGTTTGGCGACGTAAATCTTGCCTAAGGAGTAATACAGGTAAGCTGTGCCATCTTTGTCGATTAGCACGTTAGGGTCGATTCCCAGCACGCCTTGAATGTAATTAGGCTGAGGTTTGAAAGGGCCGTAGGGCGTGTCTGAAACTGCTACACCAATTCTAAATTCTGGAGGCTTGGCATCGGGGCTCTCTGTCTTGCCGTCACTTTTGGCAATGGCCGGGAAGTAGAAATAATATTTTCCATCTTTGAATACACAGTCCGGGGCCCACATTGCATAGGCGGTAGGGTCGGTCCACTCCACGCTGGTTTGCGCGACGATCATGCCGTGATCTTTCCAGTCACTAAGGTTGTTCGATGAGAAGACGTGATAGTCCTCCATCACAAACCAGTCGGGTTTTCCTTGGTATTCCGGTGGGGCTTTAATGTCATGGGAAGGGTAGACATATATTTTGCCGTCGAATACCCGCGCAGTCGGGTCGGCGGTGAATTGATCCATGATCAAAGGATTAGTCGCAAAGGCTGGTGTGGTTTTCAGGAAGATAGCAACACCGAGGGTCAGTAAGTAGCCTAGAGAATGTTTCATGCTTGCCCTTTTAAATTCGCATTAGTAGAAGAGGGCACAGAGTGCCCACTCGCACAAATATTGTCAAAATTCAGCTGAATACTTTTAGGTGCTATACCTTTGGCGAGAGTGGACATTGATGACGGTGGAGTTTTATAGATCTCAAGCTCCTAACCTGCTTGGCGCTGGAGCCTAATGGGTGCATGGCTCGCACTGCTCGGTTGGTTTATTGGGTGATGTATTAACGCAATATTTGCCGCGTTACTTTCCAGGTAAATTAGCAATAAAAAAACCCTGCCATTCTGTGAATGGTGGAGCTTGCGGTTAAATCAGTAAATGCCAGCAGCCTGCGAGATATTAAGCCGCGGTAAGTCGTTGCCGAGAATAATCTCAAACACTGAAAGAATAATCAGAATCAGCAGTATAACGAACAACACTCGCACGATTTGGCCGACAGGGGCGGGCAGTGGCAGCATGCTCACTAGCCATCAAATAAGCCCGAAAACTACGACATAATCGATAGGGCTAATAATGACCTAAATGATGTTTCCTTTGATTTAACTGTAGGTGCTGAGTAGAAGCTTATGGTTTGTACGGTAAATTGGCGTTTATACAGTGGTAGCGGATAAATAGAGCCTTGAGTGGTGTATGCCCACGTGGACGGTTGCCAGCAGTGCGTTAGCGAATAAATGGCATAGGGCGCTGTTTTTATATCCCTACTTAAGAAAGGTAAAAAACCTCAAAAAGCCTTGGTTTAAGGGGCATTTTCTGGGTAAAATCAATTTGTCTTATAATAATAAGGGTGATGGGTTTGCATTTCTGCCCCATAACAATAATTACAGGTGTTCACTATGTTCATCTCCATGCCTGCAGACCTTGGCCTATGGGTACTGAAAGTTGCCACTTCGGCAGCTACTTGCGGCGGTTTAGTGAATTCGCGCTATCAATGTCTGTTTGGCAAAACGTGCCGCAGTTACTCTCATTCATGCGGGGGAAGAGAATAGTAAAGCTCAAGGGTGAGCTTCTGGAGTGCTGTTTAGATGAAGGGCGCTGCTTAGATTAAGGATGCTGTTTAGATTAATGTTTTTGTGATTAACCACATTGCTGCGCTGCTGATCCGGCGCGGTCGATTTTTATAATAAGGGTGAGTGTGTGCTATGAAAAAAATAAGCAAGTGTTGGATTGCATTGGGTGTGTTGCTGCTAGGCATTTGTGGTTTAGGGGGCTGTAGCAAGTCTGCGCCTGAGGCGCTAACTAGCCCCAACCAGCAGCTCAATGTAAAAGTATTTGTTACCCAAGCCAAGGCATTGGCCTATTCAGTCGATAGCGCAGCGCAGCCCGTTATTCTTGAGTCTGCTTTGGGTTTAGCGGTTACTGATGCGGATTTTACAGCGGGTATCACACTTGAGTCGGCATCGCCCATTAGCCAAGTGAATGACAATTACACTATACGCGTGGGTAAGAAGCACCAAATTGATTACAAGGCTAATGAACAAACCTTTGTGATTAAAAATGCACAGGGCAATCGCTTGAGTGTTATTTTCCGCGTGTCCGATGATGGCGTTGCGTTTCGTTATGCCTTGACCGATGCAGGCATCGCTCACAAACAATTTGTGAAGGAAACGACTAGCTTCCGTTTTGCCGAAACTGCCAAAGCTTGGTTGCAGCCTATAGCAGTGGCGCAAACCGGATGGAGCAATGTAAACCCTTCCTATGAAGAAAATTATCAAATGGGTATTCCTGTAGGCACAGCTTCAACACTGGGTGCTGGCTGGGTGTTTCCCGCATTGTTCAATACTAATAATCGTTGGGTATTAATTTCTGAAGCGGGTATGGATGGCACTTGGCACGCCTCGCGTTTAGCCCATGATTCCAGCCACGGCGAATATAAAGTTGATATTCCTCAAGCGCCTGAAGTGTTTACCGATGGTGCACTCTTGGCGAGCGGCACCGATAAATTAATTTCGCCTTGGCGCATTCTGGCTATAGGCGATTTGGCGACCCTGATGGAATCAACCCTAGGCACCGATGTGGTTGAACCTGCTGTTGCCATGAATCAAGATTTTATTAAACCCGGCCACTCCTCATGGAGCTGGGCAATATTAAAGGATGACTTTACTACCTTCGAAGTACAGAAAAAGTTCGTCGATTACGCCGCTGATATGCGCTGGGATTACACCTTAGTAGACGCCGATTGGGATAAAAAAATTGGCTATGAAAAATTACAAGAATTGGTGGATTACGCCGCGCAAAAAAATATCGGCATATTAGTTTGGTATAACTCTTCAGGCGATTGGAACCTGACTCCCTATAGCCCCAAAAGTGAATTGCTTACTCATGAGCAACGCAGCGCTGTGTTTTCGCGCTTGCAAAAAATTGGCGTCAAGGGCGTTAAAATTGATTTCTTTGGCGGCGATGGCCAATCCATGATTGCCTACTATGTCGATATATTAAAAGACGCCGCGCAGCATGATTTGTTGGTTAATTTTCATGGCGCTACGCTGCCACGGGGTTGGCAGCGCACCTATCCTAACTTGATGTCTATAGAAGCCATAAAGGGTTTTGAATTTACTACGTTTGCGCAGGCAGATGAGGATGTCGTTGCTCAGCATGTAGCTGCGGCGCTGTTCACGCGCAACCTGTTTGATCCTATGGATTTTACGCCCATGGTGTTTGGCGACATTCCTAATATTGAGCGTGCAACCGAAAATTCTTTTGAGTTAGCCGAGTCGGTATTGATGGTATCTGGCATACAGCACTTTGCTGAAATTCCCGAAGGTATGGCAACTGTGCCTGAGTATGTAAAAGACTTTTTGCGCGAATTACCGCGCGAGTGGGACGACGTAAAATTCATTGACGGTTATCCCGGAAAGTTTGTCGTTATTGCGCGCAGAGCGGGAGATGTCTGGTATGTAGCAGGTATTAATGCCGAGCAGGGCGATAAAAGCCTAACGCTCGATTTAGGTTTCATGGGCGCTAAGCAGGGCACACTTATCACCAGTGGCGACACTGAACGCAGTTTTAGTCAGCGCGCTATAGATAGCAAAACGCCGGTAACACTCAGTGTGCGACCCAGTGCTGGTTTTGTAATGGTTTTAAAATAGTGTATTGGCTCAGCCAAAAAACTATTTAAAAGATGTGAATTCTGAGAGGAAACATGAAAAAAATATTACCCATATTATTATTGCCTGTCATGCTTGTGGGCTGCGGCAAAGAAAACACACCGGTGGTTGGGGCTAATTCTCCTCAGGTAAGCGCAAGTACACCTCAGATAAGTAAGAGTGAGAATGTAAAGCCGCAGGCTGAAAGTGCAGCGCAATCGCGTCAAGAAGATGAGTATCTCAATAGCTTTACGAATCCTATTTTCCCCAATGGCGCTGATCCGTGGTTGGAATATTTTGATGGTAACTATTATTTAACGACGACTACCTGGACCTCGCAGTTGGTGATGAGAAAATCACCCACTTTGGCGGGCTTAGCTAAAGCGACCCCCATTCATATTTGGTCGGAAAGTGAATTAGAGCGCTGCTGTAATTTTTGGGCGTTTGAATTTCATCGGTTAAATACGCCTAAAGGGCCGCGCTGGTATGTGATGTATACCTCTGGTATTGCAGAAAATTATGATCGCCAACATTTAAGTGTGATCGAGAGCCAGGGCGATGACCCGCTTGGCCCTTATACCTATAAAGGTTCGCCTATGCCGGATATTTGGAATATCGACGGCAATTATTTTGAACATGAAGGGCAGCTGTATTTGTTGTGGTCGCAGTGGGTGAAGGACGAGCAAACTATTTGGATTTCTAAAATGTCTAACCCTTGGACGGTGGAAGGCGAAAAGGTGATGATTTCTCATCCGCAATATGATTGGGAATTTTCAGGCATGAAAGTCAATGAAGGGCCAGAAATTATTAAACGTAACGGCAAAACGTTTATGGTGTATTCGGCGAGTTTTTGTAACACCCCGGATTATAAGTTAGGCCTTATAGAATTAACCGGCAGCGATCCTTTGAGTGTGGCGGCTTGGCATAAATATGACCAGCCCGTATTCAGTAAAGCCAATGGCGTTTATGGCCCAGGCCACAACGGCTTTTTTAAATCACCCGATGGCACAGAGGATTGGTTGATCTATCACGGCAATGCGAGCGAATTGGAGGGCTGCAGTGGTACGCGCTCACTGCGCGCGCAAAAATTCACCTGGCATGATGACGGCACGCCAAATTTTGGTGAGCCAGTTGCGGCAGGCGAGCCTGTTGTATCGCCTGCGGGTGAAAATGGTCCATTGGTTACGCAGGTGCAAGGCACGCGTGTGAATCTCGTCAGCAAAGCTAACAATACTTGTGTGCAGGTAAGCAGCAAGGGTAACGTTGATGCTGCCAGCTGTTCGGCAGGTGAAGCGGCAAACTGGAATTTAGATTACACCACCGAGGGAAAATATCGCTTAGTGAACAGCGCTGGGTTATTTTTAACCGCAGGCGGGGCGCAGTGTGTTGCAGCGAATACTGCAGGCCTGAGTGTCGCGCCTTGGCATAATCAAGCGTGCCAAGAGTGGCAAATACAACCACATTTACAAGGTTGGGTGAGTTTGATTAATGCGCAAACGAAAAAGGAGCTGCGTTTTGCTAATTGCATAGAAGCAACGTCTAAAGAAACGAAAAAATCGGTTGAAGATGTACCGCTCTTAGTTGAAGAAAAGCAGACGTGCGTGCAGTGGCGAATAGCCCCTACAGCGGAAATTGCCATAACCAGCACTCAAAGTGGTAAGACGGTGACATTGTCTGGTACCAATGTTGAGCAGGATGAATGGCGCAATGGAGCAAATCAGCGCTGGCATTTTGTTGCGGCAGAGGAAGGCTATTTTTATATCGAGTCAGTTGCCAAGCCTAAGCAGTGCATCGCCATTGCGCAGAAATCAGTTGTACCAGGCAGCAATGCTGAAGTGGCGGCATGTGCGGAGCAGCAGAGCCAATGGCAAGTGGAGTTTTTAGTGGATGGCACGGTTAAACTTGCGAACCGAAAAAGTAATTTGGTGCTGGATTTAGCCAATGGCGGCTTGGCGAATCACACTAACTTTGCGCAAGCTCAGTGGTTGAACAGCCATAGTCAGCGCTTTCAATTAAAACCGATTCAATAACGCGCGAGTATCGAGTGCGGCCATTAGCAATGGCCGCCATAACAACGGTTTTTAACCATATGTAGAAAACCCCATAAAAAAAGCAGAACTCAGGTTCTGCTTTTTTTATGGGGTTTTCAGCGCTTAGATTAGGTTCGATCTAGCTCGGCAGTTTTTCTTGCTTAATGATTTCATCTTCAATGAAGTTTAGTGCTTCATCAACGAGGGCCAACATAGATTGTTTGGCGCGCTCTGAATTGCGGCTTTTAATCGCGTTAAAAACTTTAGCATGATCTTCGATGATGCCTTCACGGTTGCCTTTAATGGGGCTGGTATGGCTAATACTTACGCGCAGGGCGGTGGAGATGAAATCGCGCAGGCGAATATAAAAACGGTTGTTGCTGGCGTAGAGGATGCTGACATGAAAGGCTATGTCTGACTCTAAGTCTTCTTGGCTATGCTCTTCGGCGACGCGCATACGCTCAAGCGCATGCTCAATGGCAGCGAGCTTAGTGTCATCGGCATAGCGAGCGGCGAGGGCCGCGGCTTCGGGCTCAATGGCAATTCTCACCTGCAAAAACTCTTTCAAAACTTTTAAGGTGGGGCGACTTTTTAAGGTCCAGCTTAATAGGTCAGGGTCAAAAATATTCCACTGATCTTCTGGCAAAATGCGAATGCCTTGGCGCGGTTTGCTGGAGATAAGCCCTTTCGCGGAAAGCATTTTAACGGCTTCGCGCACGGCGCTGCGGCTTACACCAAACTTTTCGCAGAGCTCTGCTTCGGTCGGTAGACTGTCATCGCTATATTCGTTGCAGATAATGGAGCGACCGAGCTCCTGCACCATACGTTGAGAGAGATTAAAGTTGCGATCGAGAACAGCCATCAGGTTAATGTCCAATTAAATAGAAGATCGCTGCAGAGTAACGATTTATTATTGATAATACAATCTGAGAATACCAATTAGCGTACTCGGCGCCATTACATCCTTAGCGGTGAATACGTATCATTTGTGAGTTAAGCGTTTACCTAGGGGCTTTCTCGATTGACTCTGCCAGCGCTGAGTTGCTGAACGCGTACAAATCCTTTCTTCTCTCGTCTTCGCTTAAATACAGGCCGTTAATATCGCCGCCTTGAACGCTATTATAAAAAAGCCCAGAGGTATAAGTTCTGGGCTTCTTAATAATCATATTTATTATTTTGGCCGCGCGCGCACCAAGAGTTGTTGGAGTGCGATGAAGCAGAAGAGCAGTAGCCCAATAACAATTTTTGTCCACCAGCTGCTCAGAGTCCCGTCAAATGATATATAGGTTTGCACGACACCCATAATGAGTACGCCAATCAGTGTGCCGAACATGTAGCCATATCCCCCGGTGAGCAATGTGCCGCCTATAACCACTGCCGCGATTGCATCCAGTTCTACCCCTACGGCCGCGAGTGAGTAGCCGGAAAAGGTATAAAAGGAATAGACAATCCCTGCGAGCGTTGCGAGAAATGCGCTTATGGCATAGATGCGAATGGTGGTCTGCGCGAGTGGAATACCCATGAGTGCGGCTGAATTTGCATCGCCACCCACGGCGTAAACACGCCCGCCAAAACGTGTGTAGTGGGCGACTATAATCGCGCTAAATAACACCAGCAAACAAATAATAGTTGAGCTACCAATCCACGCATCGCCCGGTAGCATGAAGCCGAATTCTGCTACTTGATAATAAAAATCATGCTCAATAGGAATAGACTCTTCGCTTATCACACTTGCTAAGCCGCGCGCGAAAAACATACCGGCGAGCGTTACAATAAATGGTTGCATTTTGTAGTAATAAATAATCGCACCCATGATGGCGCCAAAGGCGGTGCCGCCGATAAGTACCACGGGAAATACCAGTAGTGGGTGCCAGTGATACTGGCTGATTAGCACACTGGAGACAACGCCGGTAAGCGCAATAACGGCACCGACTGATAAGTCTATACCGCCGGATAAAATCACAAAGGTCATCCCCACTGCGGCGATAATTAAAAACGCATTATCGCTGAGCAGGTTAACGAATACCCGCGAACTGCCAAAGCCTTCAAATTGTGCGGAACCTATACCGAATAATAAAAAGAACAAACAACAGGTAATGGCGAGCGGAATAAATTTAGGATTAAGCACGGTTAATCTCCTTCTTGTTGCTCCAGAAATTTAACTGGCTTAACTGTTGTTGAAAGCGAGGCGACTGCATAAGTAGCACAATAATAATGGCACTGGCTTTAATCAGCAGATTAAACTTTGGTGGGATGCCGCTTAAGATAATGGTTACGGTCAGTGTTTGAATAATGATGGCGCCTATGATCGCTAAGAGAATTGAAAAGCGCCCACCCATTAGTGATGCACCACCAATAACAACCGCGAGAATGGCATCTAACTCTAACCATAGGCCCGCATTATTGGCATCGGCCCCCTTAATGTCGGCGGCGGCAATCATACCGGCAATGGCTGCACATAAGCCGGCTACGGTATAAACACTGAGTTTAATAGCGCGCGCATTTAAACCCATGTAATGACTGGCTGAAGGATTTGCGCCTACCGCTTCAATGTATAAACCCAGCGCCGTTTTGCGTGTGAGTAATTGCACCAACGCAAATGTAATAATTACGAGCACTACAGGGAAAGGCAGGCCAAGGAAATCGCCAGTGCCTAAAAAAGCAAAACCTGAATGATCGAAGGTGACTACCTGACCTTCATTAATTAATTGTGCAATACCGCGTCCGCCCACCATTAAAATTAATGTGGCAACAATGGGTTGGATACTCATATAGCCCACGAGAAAGCCATTCACCATACCGGCGATTAAGCCCGCAACTAAACCTGCACCAATAATAAGTACTAAGCTATCTACACCTTTGGTTATGTAATAGGCGCTTACTGCACCGGCAATAGCCATGATCGAACCGACAGATAAATCTACACCTGCGGTTGCAATCACCAGCGACATACCAATGGCTAACAGTGCCACGGGTGCCGCGCGATTAAGAACATCGATTAGGCTGCCGTAAAAGCGGCCATCTTTAAATTCAATGGCAAAAAATTCTGGTGCGATTATCGCGTTGATAATCAGCAGCACCAGTAAGCCTGCGCAAGGCCAGAGATAGCGGCGCAGGCTGGGGTTGTTAATAAAATTCATATCTGCCTCAAACAATACTGAAAATTAATTGGCTGCAATAGCTTGCATAATGCGCTGTGGATTGATGTCATCGCCTTGAAGCTCTGCAACTTTTTTGCGGTCACGCAATACCACCACCTTGTTGCTAAAGGCGACAAGTTCCTCAAGTTCAGAGGAGGCGACAATAAGGGACAAACCTTGGTCGCAGAGTTTACGAATGAGGCGAATAATTTCAGCGTGGGCCCCAATATCAATACCGCGTGTGGGTTCGTCCAAAATTAATAATGAGGGGCTGGCGGCCAGCCAGCGCGCGAGAATGACTTTCTGTTGGTTGCCACCGCTGAGCTGCTCAATAGGTTTTTCAATATCGGAGGTGGCTATGTTTAATTCTTTGACATAGCGATTGGCAATGTCTTCTTGCTCAGCGCGCCCAATATATTTCCACCAGCCCTGTTTAATTTGACGGGCGAGAATTATATTTTCACGGATGGATAGTTGGCCGAGAATACCGTCGTGTTTGCGATCTTCAGGGCAGAGGCCAACGCCGGCAATAATGGCATCGCGCGGGCTAGAGAATTGAACGGGTTTTCCAGCAAATAATAGCTCGCCGCTATTGCGTTTATCGATGGCAAACAGCAAGCGGCAAAGTTCGGTGCGGCCTGAACCGAGTAGACCTGCAAGGCCAACGACTTCTCCTCTGCCGAGGGTTAGGTCCATGGGGGCGAGGTTGGTGCTGTTGCCAAGGCCTTTGAGTTCTAAAATAGTATCTTTGCTACTGCCAGCTGTTTGGGGCTTGTGTTCGCCCAGTTCTGCAAGTTCTTTGCCGAGCATGTGGCCAATTAATTCGCTGCGGGTTAAGTGTTCGGTGACAAATTCGCCCACCAGTTCTGCATTGCGCAACACCGTAATACGATCGCACACGGCATAAACCTGATCTAAAAAGTGGGTGACAAAGACTATGCCTATACCTCGTGCACGCAGGTCACGCATGATGCGAAATAGTGACTGCACCTCATCCGCATCGAGGCTAGCGGTGGGTTCGTCCAAAATTAAAACCTTGGCCGACATATCTACGCCACGCGCAATGGCAATTAATTGCTGCACCGCAATGGAGTAACTGGAAAGGGGCTGGGCAACATCAATATCCAAATCGTAACCTTTGAGTAGCTCTTCAGCATCGCGATTGACCTTGCCCCAGTTTATTAAACCAAAGCGGCGCGGCTCGCGGCCGAGATAAATATTTTGCGCCACGGTTAAGTTGGGCAATAAATTAACCTCTTGGTACACGGTGCTAATGCCAAGGTCTTGAGCGTCGCCGGTATTGCAGGGAAATATGGCTTGCCCTTCTAATAGAATATCGCCGCCATCGCGCTGATATACACCGGTCATGACTTTAATGAGGGTGGATTTCCCCGCGCCATTTTCACCGAGTAGAGCATGAATTTCGCCTGCGCGTAGGGTGAAGTCAATCCCTTTGAGGGCGTGCACACTGGGGAATTTTTTATGTATCCCCTTGAGCTGTAAAACGGGAGTTGTGTTCATAGGTTGGTTTTTCTTGTTTAAATTTTATATTTGAATTTTAAATACTCGGAATGCGCCTAGGGTTGAGCACTGAGTTTTGACATTAAAAAACGAGTGCACATCCCTGTGCATTCTTTGGGTCGATTAATACTTGGCGATATTGATTGTTTTCGACCTTTGCTTGGCCTACTTGGCAGCGCGCTGCGTTAATTCTGCGGCAGCATTTTCTTGAGTAAACACAGCGCCGCCCATGCGAATCCATTTTTCAAAATCTTTTTTGCCTGCGCGCGCTTGATCGATAACATCAAAAGCTGGGCCACCCAAGTGTGGGCTAAGCTCTACCGAGACGTTGATTTCACCACTGACAATAGCTTTAAGAGCATCATCTACCGCATCAACTGACACAACCAAAATATCTTTTCCTGGCTGCAGGCCCGCTTCTTTTACCGCTTGAATTGCCCCCAATGCCATTTCATCGTTGTGCGACCAAATCGCGCAAATACCCTTGCCACCACCTTCTGCTTTGAGCATGGTCTCCATTACTTCTTTGCCTTTGGCTCGGGTAAATTCTGCCGTTTGGGTGCGAATAATTTTCGTCTCGGGGAATTTGGCGATAGTCTCGTTAAAGCCTTTCATGCGGCCAATAGCGGCGCTGGAACCAACGGTACCTTGTAATTCTAAAACGCTACATTTCCTCGCCGTATTTTCGACAAGCCACGTGGCCGCGCGTTGACCCTCTAGTTCAAAGTCGGGTGCTATACGGGTGAGGTAGAGCGATGGATTGCTTACGGAGACATTGCGGTCGAGAATGACGACTGGAATACCTGCGCGCTTAGCTTCCATGAGTACGGGTTGCCAGCCTGTCTCTACGACCGGTGCAATTAAAATGGCATCGACGCGCTGGGCAATAAAACTGCGTACTGCCTTGATTTGATTCTCTTGCTTTTGTTGTGCATCGGAAAATTTGAGAGTGATACCGCGTTTTTCTGCTTCTGCTTTTACCGATTCAGAGAAGCTGGTGCGCCAGCCAGATTCTGACCCCACTTGGGCAAAACCTACTGTGAGTGCGCTGGCGCTGGCGCTAATACCAATAGCGGCAGCAAGGGTTAGGGTTTTAAAAAAAGTTTTCATCAGAAATCCTCTTGGTTG
Source organism: Cellvibrio sp. 25HG11W-0 (assembly GCF_057815475.1). NCBI lineage: Bacteria > Pseudomonadati > Pseudomonadota > Gammaproteobacteria > Cellvibrionales > Cellvibrionaceae > Cellvibrio > Cellvibrio sp. 25HG11W-0. The sequence goes on along the minus strand of NZ_CM174230.1, from coordinate 3,368,274 downwards.
AAATCTATCGATTATTGTAAAAAATTAAATCCAGCCACCGTCAACGATAAAATGTTGCGCGGTGCAGAGTCGGCTATCGTCGGAGGCGAGAAACAGTGCCATGGCACTAATATCTTCAGGCATGACCGATTTTTTTAAGCATTGATTGTTGAGAATGTTTTTGGCAGATTTTTCTTGGGTGAGCATAGCGACTTGACGATCCGTCATCACCCAGCCGGGCACCAGCGTGTTAACGCGAATATTATCGCCACCCATATCGCGCGCTAGGCCGCGCGTTAGGCCTTCTATCGCGGCTTTAGAACTGGTGTAGCCGGGCATGCCGCCTTGGGTGGCGTACCAGCTCATAGAGCCTAAGTTGATAATGGAACCGCTGCCCAGTTCGAGCATTTGCGGGTAGACCGCTTGCGCTGCAAAAAAATGATGGCGCAAATTTACCGCAAGGCGCTCGTTCCAATAATCCACTGTCACCTTACGGAAATCGTGACGAGCATCATCGGCGGCATTGTTAATTAATACATTAATAGGGCCAAGGTCGCTGTAAATTTGTTTAATCGTTGCTTGCAACTTAGGAATGTTAAGCAGATTGCAATGATAAAAGCGCGGCGGAATCGTATCAGGTCTATGGCTGAGTTGTTCCACCAGTTTTTCCGCATCTTGAGTGCGAATATCAATAAAACAAACCTGTGCACCCTGACGATTAAATGCCTCTACCAAGTTGGCGCCTATGCCAGAGGCGCCGCCAGTAATGAGCACGACTTTGTACTTTAAGCTGGGGTATTGATTTGTGAGTGTCATGGCCATCACCCTAGTGAGAGTGGCCGGGCACATCGGCGCCGCGACAACCCACTAAAAAATCGAAGTCGCAACCTTCATCGGCTTGCATAACGTGTTCAAGATAAAGTTGTAAATAGCCGCCGCTCTTGTGTTGAACTTTTTGCGCGCGCAAGCGTTCGAGGCGGGCGTTAATATCCTGATCACTGACTTCTAATTCGAGCAGGCCTTGCTCGGCGTCTAATGCAATCCAGTCGCCATCTTGCACGGCTGCAAGGGGCCCAAATTCTTGCGCTTCGGGTGCGACATGCAGCACGACTGTGCCGAATGCTGTGCCGCTCATGCGCGCATCGGAAATGCGCACCATATCGGTAATGCCTTGCTTCAGCAGTTTAGGGGGAAGCCCCATGTTGCCCACTTCGGGCATGCCGGGGTAACCCTTTGGGCCGCAGTTTTTTAATACCATTACGCTGTTGGCATCCACATCAAGATCGTCGTCCATAATGCGAATTTTGTAATGGTCAAAACTTTCAAAGACCAGTGCTCGGCCGCGATGCTTCATTAGTTGTGGGGTTGCGGCGCTGGGTTTTAATACTGCGCCGCGGGGGGCGAGATTGCCGCGCAAAATACAAATGCCCCCGTTATCGCACAGCGGGTTTTCCAACGGACGAATAACCTCGTCGTTGTAGCAGGGCGCCTGGCTGTTGTTTTCCCACAGGCTTTTGCCGTTCGCGGTTAAGCATTTTTTGTGCAATAAGTTGGCGTCGCCCAAGCGTTTTAATACCGCAGGTAGCCCCCCTGCGTAATAAAAGTCTTCCATCAAATACTGGCCAGAGGGCTGTAAGTTTACCAAGGTTGGCACTCGGTGGCCGTAGCTATGCCAGTCGTCAAGAAGTAGGGGGATGTTCAAGCGGCCCGCAATTGCTTTTAAATGTATGACGGCATTGGTAGAGCCGCCAACCGCCGCGTTGGTACGAATGGCGTTTATAACGCTTTCGCGGGTAATTAATTGCGAAATACACAGATCTTGTTTCACCATTTCCACTATGCGCATACCCGATGCATAGGCAAGGGTTTTGCGGCGTGAGTCAACAGCGGGAATGGCAGCGTTCTGCGGTAGCGATAGTCCCAGTGCTTCGACCATGCAGGCCATTGTGGAGGCGGTGCCCATGGTGTTGCAGGTACCGGTGGAGCGCGACATGTCGGCCTCGGCATCCATAAATTCTTGCAGGGTGATTTTGCCCGCTTGGTAGTCTTCGCTCATGCGCCATACCAGCGTGCCTGAGCCAACATCCTTACCTTTGTGTTTGCCGTTGAGCATAGGGCCGCCAGTTACCACTATGGTTGGCAAATCGCAGCTGGCCGCGCCCATTACCAGTGCGGGAGTGGTTTTGTCGCAGCCGACCAATAGCACTACGCCGTCGATGGGGTTGCCGCGAATAGATTCTTCTACATCCATGGCGGCGAGGTTGCGGGTGAGCATGGCGCTGGGACGCAGATTGGATTCGCCGTTGGAAAAAACGGGAAACTCTACTGGTACGCCGCCTGCCTCAAGAATACCTCGACGCACACTTTCAGCCAGATCGCGAAAGTGTCCATTGCAGGGGGTGAGCTCAGACCAGGTATTGCAGATACCTATAATAGGTTTGCCTTGGAAGTGATGCTCAGGTGTGCCCTGATTTTTCATCCAACTGCGGTACATGAAGCCGTTTTTGTCTTGCGTACCAAACCATTGAGCACTTCTCAGGGGTTTGGTGCCTGATGTGTTTGAAGTAGGTGTGGGTAAGCTTGTCTTAGTCTCTCGTCTCATGTGGGGCTACATCGCAAAAGGCCACGGCTATGGCGCAGGTCAGGCTCAAGGCTATTCCTAGCCAAACCAGTAATTTATTATTAATATCATATAATATAAGAGCTGCCTTAGGGGATGACAAGTGCGATTGCCTAGGTTTACACAGTAAATCTGAGTCATTTCCCTCGCGGACAAATCTTTTCGCATCTAAGGCTTGATTTAATTGTAATATAATATCAATATAAATCAACCCCTGTGAGTTTACATGAAATCTGGGGTGTTTTTTTGTTAATTAGCCTCCCGCGAGTGGATGCACTATAAAAAGAAAGGTCATATGTATGAAAGACAAGCCTGTGAAAAATAACCCTATGCGTTCATTCATTCAGTCTTTGGTGGGCGCACTTGGCGTTTGCTGTGCGACTTTTGCGCTAGGGGCGAACCCCATTTTTACTGATGTGTTTACCGCTGACCCGGCTGCCATGGTTCATAAAGGCAGGGTCTATCTCTACGCTGGTCACGATGAAGCAAAAGACAATACCAAGTTTTTTGAAATGCACGATTGGCTGGTTTACTCATCAGATGACATGGTGAACTGGACGGCTCATGGGCCGCGCTTGCATGTGAAAGACTTCGCTTGGGCAAAGGGCGATGCTTGGGCGGGCCAGGTCATTGAAAGAAAAGGTAAATTTTATTGGTATATCACCGCGCGCCACACCGATGACAAGCCCGGTTTTGCGATAGGTGTGGCTGTGGGTGATAGTCCCCTCGGTCCGTTTAAAGACGCACGTGGTACTGCGCTCATCACCAATGATATGACCACCGACACCCCAAACGATTGGGACGATATAGATCCTTCGGTGATGATCGATAATGATGGGCAGGCGTATCTTTTCTGGGGTAATAGCAAGCCGCGCTATGCCAAGCTCAAAGCCAATATGACGGAATTAGATGGTCCTATACAGACGATTCAGGGCTTGCCGGAATTTACGGAAGCAATTTGGGTGCACAAATATAAGGATAATTATTACCTTTCCTACGCTATGGGTTTCCCTGAAAAGCTGGGTTATGCCATGAGTAAGAGCATTACCGGCCCGTGGGAATACAAGGGTATTCTCAATGAGGTGGCGGGCAATACGCCTACCAACCATCAAGCTATTATTGAATTTAACAACAAGCATTATTTCATTTACCACACCGGCGCTGGTCGCCCCGACGGGGGTCAATTCCGCCGTTCCGTCAGTATTGAGGAACTCTTCTACAACCCTGACGGCACCATTAAGCGCATTGTGATGACCAGCGAAGGCGTCAGCGCGAATAAAGCAGCGCCTGCCGCGAAAAAATAGATTCATTACCCAGGACTAACCCCTGCAAAGCAATTGACAGGGGGTGGTCTTGCTGGAACAATATTGTCATACAATATTAATATCCTCTGATGAGGCAATAGTATAAAAATAGGTGGAAATATGACGTCCTACGCCTTGGGGCTGGATTACGGTTCTGACTCGGTCAGAGCGCTGTTGGTAGATGCCCTGACGGGTAAAGAAGTGGCGAGCCATGTGGTTTATTACCCACGCTGGAAAAAAGGTCTGTTTTGTGTGCCTGCAAAAGATCAATTCCGCCAGCATCCCCTCGATTATCTCGAAAGCTTAGAGCAGGTAGTGCAAGGCCTATGGGCTGTGGCACCCGCCAATGCAGCGGCACAAGTGGTCGGCCTAGCCTTTGATACAACGGGGTCTACGCCTATCGCGATTGATGATCAGGGCGTTGCCTTAGCGCTCAAACCCGAGTTTGCTGAGAACCCAAACGCTATGTTTGTGTTGTGGAAAGATCACACAGCGGTAAAAGAAGCTCAAGAAATTACCGCGGCGGCAAGTAAGGCAAACGAAAATTACTTGAAATACGAAGGTGGTATTTATTCGTCTGAATGGTTTTGGGCAAAAACCTTACACGTACTCCGCGAAGATGCGGCAGTAGCTCAGGCTGCTTATCTCTGGGTAGAGCATTGCGATTGGATGTCTGCCGTACTTACGGGCACCACTCACCCGAGTCAATTACGCATGGGCCGCTGTGCAACCGGCCATAAATTAATGTGGCATCAAAGCTGGGGCGGTTATCCACCCAATGATTTTTTTGTCGGCATAGATCCTTTGCTTAATGGTTTGCGCGATAAATTGCCTGCCGCGACTTTCACGTCTGATCAAACCTGCGGCCATTTAATTGCCGACTGGGCGCAAAAATTGGGTTTGCCACTGGGCACTCCGGTCAGTTTCAGTGCGTTTGATTGTCACATGGGCGCCGTTGCTGCCAATGTAAAGCCTGGTGTACTCACCAAAATTATGGGCACGTCCACCTGTGATATTACCGTCGCCACTTATGACGATATTGGCGATAAATGCATCGCGGGTATTTGCGGCCAAGTAGATGGTTCGGTAACACCTGGCTTCGTTGGTTTGGAGGCGGGGCAATCGGCATTTGGCGATCTGTATGCGTGGTTCCGCAATTTAGTGAACTGGCCCGTGGTGAATATTCTGCAGAGCTCCGCTTTGATTGATGAAGCGACTAAGCAGCAACTTGCGCAAGAAATTGAAGACAAAACATTGGTGGCGCTCAGCCAAGCCGCTAGCCAGCTCGCGATTGGCGAGGCAGGTATCACCGCGCTCGATTGGGTCAATGGTCGCCGCACCCCCGATGCGGACCAAACTGTTGCTATGGCAATTGCCGGTTTGAAAATGGGCAGCAGCGCGCCGCATATTTTTCGCGCCTTGGTCGAAGCGACAGCCTACGGTGCACGCGCGATTATTGAGCGCTTTAAACAGGAAGGTGTCGCGGTTAACTCGGTGGTGGCCATTGGCGGCATCTCCAAAAAATCTGACTTTGTAATGCAAACCTGTGCCGATGTTTGGAATTGCCCTATTGAAGTATTAGAGAGCGAGCAGAGCTGTGCTTTAGGTGCTGCGATTTTTGCGGCCGTCGTCGGCGGCGTTTACCCCGATGTTGCCAGTGCGCAAAAAGTAATGGCCTCAAGTGTGTGTAAAACCTACCAGCCGAATGCACAGGCTGCCGCTGCTTATGAAGGCTTGTATAAACAGTATTTGGCGCTGGCAGCCTTTGAAAGTACGGGCGCTGTTAAGGGGGCTGGAATATGAGCTACACCGAATTAAAACGCGAAACGTTTGAAGCTAATATGGAATTAAATCGCCGCAATTTGGTGGTGTATACCTGGGGCAATGTTTCGCAAATTGATCGCGCAAAAGGTGTTATTGCGATTAAACCGAGTGGTGTGTCTTACGAAGTCATGACTCCCGACGATATGGTTATTGTGGATCTGGAAAATGCTGTCGTTGAAGGAAAAATGCGCCCTTCATCTGACACTAAAACGCACACCCATTTATATCGCCATTTTGACAGCATAGGTGGTGTGACCCATACCCACTCAACCTATGCCACTGCTTGGGCGCAAACCCAACAAGCCATCCCCTGTTTTGGCACCACGCATGCGGATTACGCCTACGGCGAAATTCCCTGTACTGCAGTAATGAGCGATGCACAAATAGAACGCGATTACGAAGAAGAAACAGGCGTGCAAATTACCGACTGCTTTAAAACTCGCAGCCCGCTTGAAGTACCCATGGTAATTGTTGCGGGCCACGCCCCCTTTACTTGGGGCAAAAGTGGTGCTGATGCGGTTTACCACGCAGTGATTCTCGAAGAAATTGCGCGTATGGCCTACCTGACGAAAACCCTACAACAAACAACCGCGCCGTTAAAACAAGGCATTGTAGATAAACACTATTTGCGCAAGCACGGGAAAAATGCTTACTACGGGCAAAAATAATATAGTCACATTACTATTTAAAATTTGATTAATACAGAAATCGTAAGCTGAGCTGAAACACTTGGCACACTAGAAAATATTGAGGAATTAACATGAAAATATACGGCGATAAAGAAGTTTGGTTGGTAACGGGTTCGCAAGATTTATATGGCCCAGGTGTATTAAAGCAAGTTGCTGAAAACAGCCAAAAAATAGCGGCGGGCCTTACTGAGTCCAACAAAATTTCGATCAAAGTGATTGCACAGGACACGGTGAAGTCTCCTAAAGAAATTTTAGCGGTATGCCAAGCGGCGAACAGTAATCCCAACTGTGTTGGTTTGATTTTGTGGATGCACACTTTCTCTCCCGCAAAAATGTGGATCGCCGGGTTAAGCGCACTGAGCAAGCCTTACATGCATTTGCACACCCAGTTCAATGCTGAACTGCCGTTTGCTGAGATCAACATGCACTTTATGAACCTCAACCAATCGGCTCACGGCGACCGCGAGTTTGGTCATGTGAGCACCCGCTTGCGTCAAGAGCGCAAAGTGGTTGTAGGTCACTGGGCAACTGAATCGGTGCAAAAACAAATCGACAGCTGGTGCCGCGTCGCTATGGGTTGGTATGCCAGCCAGAATTTAAAAGTCGCACGCTTTGGCGACAACATGCGTCAAGTGGCTGTAACTGACGGCGACAAAGTAGCTGCACAAATTAAATTTGGTTACGAAGTTCATGCTTACGGTTTGGGCGATCTGCAAAAAGTCGTCGATGCAGTCACTGATGAGCAGGTTGCAGCGCAAATCGAAATCTACAAACAAGAATACGACGTAAATTCGGCAATATTTGCCGATGAGCATCAATACCAAATGCTGAAAAATGAAGCGCGTTTGGAGTTGGGTATGCTGAAATTTTTGACCGACGGCGAGTTTGGAGCATTTACCAATTGCTTCGAAAATCTGACTGGCTTAACCAACCTTCCAGGTCTTGCGACGCAACGTTTGATGGCCGCAGGTTTTGGTTACGGTGGTGAGGGCGATTGGAAAACCGCGGCGATGGTACACATCTGCAAAGTGATATCCAAAGGTCGCGCGGGTGGTTCCTCCTTTATGGAAGACTACACTTATCACTTCGGTGCCGTGCATGTAGGTGGTGTGGATCAAGTATTGGGCGCACATATGTTGGAAGTTTGTCCTACTATCGCGGCTGAAAAACCAAAACTGGAAGTACATTTGCACACTATCGGTTGCCGCAATGACATTGCCCGTTTAATTTTTACCGGTAAAGCTGGCCCAGCGCTGTGTATTTCGTTAATCGATATTGGCACGCGTTTCCGCGTGATTATCAACGAAGTAGATACGGTAACACCCGCGCAAGAATTGCCTAATCTACCTGTGGCAAAAGCCTTGTGGGAGCCGCGCCCCAACTTGGAAATTTCAGCCGCAGCTTGGATTCAAGCAGGTGGCGCACATCACAGTGCCTACACGCAAGGTGTAACGGCCGATGAGATTGTGGACTATGCTGAAATGGCCGGTATTGAGGCAGTGGTGATTGGTGAAGATACCACCGTGCGCAACTTTAAAACTGAGTTGCGCCACAACGCTGCTTACTATCACTTGAAAGATGGTGTGTAGTTAGTCGTAAAAATTTCGTTCATCACAGGGAATGTGATGCCTGAATTGCAATATGAACAATATGCCTCTGTTGCGCCAAGTTGAATTGGCTTAATAATCCATCCAGTTTTTGTTAAAAAAGCACTATTCCATAACCAGTTTTTCAATAAAATTATTTGCCAATAAAGTGTTCGCCAATAAAGTGTTTACCAAAAAAATAACGACAGAGAAGTTGCTATGGATTTCATAAAAAAATTATTGGGTGTTGTGAGTTTAAGCTGCCTTGCAGTTTCCTGTTCCAATTTGGACACAGCAGCATCGACATCGGCGTCAAAGGAGAAAATTGCTTGCAGTAACGTCTTGAGTTTTAAGTCTGCAGAGCACAATGTCGTTATCAAAAGTGCACGCCTGGTTCCTGCTGGCCCGGTGCCTTCGGTTCCTTATCAGCGACCCTATGCGGGGACACTTGCCAGCTATTGCCAAATAGATGGCGTGATGGATGAGCGCAGTGGCGTTGCGGGTAAATCCTATGCCATTGGATTTTCTATTGCCTTGCCCCAGAACTGGAATGGTCGCCTGATGATGCAGGGCGGCGGTGGACTTAATGGTGTAATAGCCGCGCCTTTGGGTACCAGTGCCGCTGGCGACATCACAGGGTTGCAGCGCGGTTTTGCGGTAGTGACCACAGATACTGGGCACCAAAGTGATCAGGGTTTTGATGCGAGCTTTTTTAACGATCAAGAAGCGGCGCTGAATTTTTTATATCAAGCCATTGGTAAGGTTGCGCTGACGGCGAAGCAAATAGTTGCGCAACACTACGGCCGCGCTATTGAGCACTCTTATTTTATGGGTTGTTCCACTGGCGGGCGTGAAGCCATGCTGATGTCCCAGCGCTATCCGCGTTTGTTTGACGGTATAGTGGCTGGAGCACCTGCCATGCGTACCAGTTTTTCCAATCTGGCGGACAAATGGGTTGCTGTGTCATTGAATCAGGCTGCACCTAAGGATGCGCAGGGCAAACCAATTTCTGAACGCGCACTTTCGGCACAGGATAAGTCGGTAGTGATTAGAGGCTTGTTGCAGGCTTGCGATGCAGAGGATGGGGTAGTGGACAAGATGATCGCCAATCCATCCGGTTGTCACTTTGATCCTATGACGCTGGTTTGCGCAGGTAAAAAGACCGATGGCTGCATTAGTCGCGCACAGGCGGCAGCGATCAAACAGGGTTTTGCGGGCCCAAAAAATTCGCGCGGTGTACAAATTTATCCCGGCTTTTGGTTTGACACAGGTATTGCCGATTCTCAAGGAATTCCCGGCTTGTTAAATCCTGGTTTTCATCCGGTAAACGGGCCAGTACAAACAACCACAATGGATATAGATGACGAAGCCATGCAGGCGGCAACGGCGAACGCTTTTGTGGGGGATACGGCTTATTGGACCCTGTTAAATACGTTCTCCAGCAATGGCGGCAAGCTAATTTTTTATCACGGAGTGAGCGATCCCTGGTTCTCTGCGCAGGAGACTGCACGTTATTACGATCAGCTGGTTAAGGATAATGGCGGTGCGGCAGAGGTCGCAAAGTGGAGCCGCTTGTTCCTGGTGCCGGGCATGGGCCATTGCGGTGGTGGCTCAGCCACGCTGGATCGCTTTGATATGATCGACCCCATAGTCGGCTGGGTTGAAAACAATAAAGTGCCGGAGCAAGTAAGGGTTACGGGGGATGCTTTTCCCAAACGCAGTCGTCCACTCTGTCCTTACCCCAGTTACGCGCATTATCGCGGCACAGGTGACTCTGAAAAGGCTGAAAATTTTGACTGCAAGGCAGCTGAGCCCGTTAATGCACTGAGGCAGAAATAGACGCTAAAAGCAGCGCGCGGTTTGGAACTTTTTAAATTTAAGGAAGCGGCAATTACTCTTTGGTGTATTGCCGCTTTTTTTAACGCCATTATTTGTCTATTAGATAAAGCGTGGCTCTGAGTAAAAAATTACGAGGAAAAATAATAATGCAAGCACACCCAGCTACAGCAAACGATAAGATGTCGATCATGGAAAAAATCGGATTCGGCGCCGGCGATATGGCGTTGAATGTGGTTATCTCCTCCATGATGTTGATCATCACGTTTTATTACACTGATATCTTTGGTTTAACTCCCATGGATATGGGCATACTTTTTTTTACCGTAAAAATCGTTGGCGCTATATCTGATTTGGTGATGGGGCAGATCACCGATAAATTTACGTTTTTGCAGGGCCGCTATCGACCCTGGCTACTCTGGTTGGCAATTCCCTATGCGGTTAGTGTGTTCTTTGTATTCACTACGCCCAATTGGGCCTACGATGCCAAATTAATTTGGGCCTATTCCACCTACATTATGATGACGCTGATTACCTCGGGTGTTGGCATTCCCTATATTTCTTTGCCTAGTGCGCTCACCAGCGACCCCAAAGAAAAACTGTCGGCTAACGGCTACCGTTTATTTCTCGCCAAAATCGGTGCTTTTATGGTGGCGATTGTGGTGCCGCTAGTGGCGGGCATGTGGGTCGATAAATCGGTGGGCTATCAAGTGGCGATGGCCATAATGTCGGTGATAGGCGCCGCCATGTTTTTGTTCTGCTATTTCAATACCACCGAGCGCGTGGTGCACGTGGTTGAACCGCAGCCGCTGCTCAGTCAGTTTTTGCAATTATTAAAAAATGATCAGTGGTTAATTTTGGTCGGCGTCTGTGTGACTGGGACTATCGGCTATGTAATTCGCGGTTCGGTTGCCATCTATTACGCTAAATATTATTTAGGTGGCGACGCAAAAACTGTATCAGCATTTTTATCCACCGGTGTAGCTGCCGCTATTTTAGCGATGATTGCCTCCACTTGGATTACCAAGTTCTACTGCAAAATTAATTTGTTTCGCTACACCCAATTAATGGTCGCTGGCTTGAGCGTGGCTATTTATGTGTTGGTGGGGCCACAAGATATGTTGTTGGCGTTTGTGTTGTATTTTTTATTATCGTTTGTGGTTGATCTGCATGCGCCAGTGTTTTGGTCCATTATTTCCGAGACGATTGATTACGGCCAAGTTAAAAATGGCAAGCGTGTCTCCGGTTTTGCCTATGGTGGAATATCCGTGGGCCAAAAGGCGGGTATGGGTATTGCCGGTTTGATGGTGGGTTCGCTGCTCACCTATTTTCAATATGTGCCCAATCAAGCGCAATCGGAAACCTCGATGATGGGTATTGCCTTAATGCTGTCGGTGATTCCCGGCTGCTTCCATGCGCTGATGGGCCTGTTGATGTTTAAGTATCGCATTAATGACAGCTATTACGGCGAACTGAAAAATACCATGCGTGAAAAAGGCTACATTGCGCAAAATTAAAGTAGGTTGGTGGTGAGCTTGCGAACCCCAACACGACCATCTTGCTGCACCGCCAAAAGCCAATTAAATATGCGCTCAGATTTACGGCGGTTGGTGCGACATGGCCATGTTGGGATTCGTTTCTCACCGTCAACCTACACGTAACATTTAGAAAAAGTGGAGATTTTTTGTGAGTGAATTGTTAAAACCTTTGATCCCCCAGCGCGCTGATCCGTTTATTTATAAACACAGCGACGGCTACTACTATTTTACCGCGTCGGTACCGGCCTACGACCGTATTGAATTGCGCCGTGCAAAAACCATTGCCGAGCTGGCGACAGCGCCAACGGTTGACGCCTGGTTTAAACCAGAAACTGGCCCCTATAGCGAGCTGCTCTGGGCGCCTGAGATTCACTTTAATAAAGATCCAGAGTCGGGTGAGTCGGCGTGGTATGTGTACTTTGCCGCAGCTCCCAGCCGAGAAATTAAATTCGATCTATTCCAGCATCGGATGTATTGCGTGCGCAATAAAAATGAAAACCCACTTGAGGGCGAGTGGGAATTTATGGGGCAAGTCGATAGCGGTATAGATACGTTTTGTTTAGATGCCACCACCTTCACTCATAACGGTGTCTTGTATTATTTGTGGGCGCAAAAAGATGTGAATGTTCACGGTAATTCCAATTTGTATATCGCCCCGATGAAAACACCGTGGCAATTGGCTGGTGCACCGGTAATGCTGACCAAGCCGGAATTTGAGTGGGAAATTCGCGGCTTTTGGGTGAACGAAGGTCCATCGGTATTAAAGCGCAATGGCAAGATTTTTATCAGCTACTCGGCCAGTGCCACGGATGAAAACTATGCAATGGGTTTGCTTTGGGCAGATGAAAACGCTGACCTGCTTAACCCTGTGTCATGGGTTAAATCGCAAGAGCCTGTGTTGTGCTCGGACCTTGAAAATAGAATTTACGGTCCTGGGCATAATAGTTTTACTTATGCTGAAGATGGCAACACGGTGATGCTGGTATATCACGCACGGACTTACACAGAAATTGAGGGAGACCCACTCTGGAATCCTGATCGTCACACCTTCGTAAAACCCCTCCGCTGGAATGCGCAGGGTATGCCAGTGTTTGGTAAGCCCTCAATGATTGACTAGTCAATTGATCCTGTCTAAACGCGAAGCGTAAAAACGCAGTCCCTAAGCTCGCTTATCAGCGGGCTTTTTTTTAAGTGACACCTTTGGGATAGGTGTTTTTGGCTCAGTCATAAACTGCTGATTTTTAATGCCCTTTTCATTGAGTTCACGCCGAACACGGGTTATTGAATGCCGTGCGCTATCTTCACTGTCATGGGTAGAACTTTGGTGGATGTCGACAATACTCAAGGTACTGGCGCACGTAGATTGAATACATAGCTTGCCGACGAATGGTGCAGAAATTGTTGTTTTGGGCTTTACTCCCCGATAACATTGTGACAACATAAATTATAGTAATATTGTATGATAAAATGTCAACAGTAAAGACTAAAGATCGAGCGCCCTTTTGCCTATGGCAGCGGTGCTTGGTTGTTTTTAAAACACCCAGTTTTTTAAATAAGAAATAACAACAGAGAGAGTACATTCATATGAAGCTATCCAATATAGCGCTCGTCATGGGCAGCCTGCTTATTTTAGGCGGCTGTGGTGGCGGCAGTGGCGGCGGTGATAAAACCTACGCAGCGGTTCCCGCGTCAGTCGAGCCAACCTATAGCAAACCGAGCATGTCCAACACTGTCCCCCTTGCCGGCAATGGCGCTGTGGCCTGGCAAGATATTGGTGTGCATGATCCATCAATCGTTAAAGCTGATGATGGCTATTATATTTTCGGATCGCATTTGGCTGCGGCTAAATCGACTGATTTAATTAACTGGGAATACATATCCGTACTTTCGGGTAATGGCTCGGTAGATGAGAGCCCTCTGTTTAATACCTACTCCACGCAAGCAGCTGAAGGCATTGCGTGGACCGATGGTTTTAAAGGTAACTGGGCAGCTGATGTTATCAAAGCACCCAACGGCAAATATTGGTTCTACTATAACCACTGCGCGCAAGTTGAAGCAGATAATGGTGGATGCTGGAATCGCTCTTACTTAGGTTTGGCGGAAGCCGATTCGGTGCAAGGTCCCTATGTAAACAAAGGTGTTTTCTTGCGCAGCGGCTATAGAAACGCCGACGAATTTATAGCGCACCCACTGGATAACGGCCAGACAACCTACAACGCCGCAATTGATCCCAATGCGATAGATCCTGCCGCGTTCTACGATAAAAACGGCAAGTTGTGGATGGTTTACGGTTCTTATTCGGGTGGTATTTATATTCTGGATATGGATGAAACAACGGGTAAGCCAGTAGTGGGTCAAGGCTATGGCACGCGTTTGTTAGGCGGCGATTACCGCGCTATTGAGGGTTCATTTGTTATCTATAGCCCAGTAGCAGATTACTACTATTTGTTTTATTCGGTAGCGGGCTTTGCGGCGAACGATGGTTACAATATTCGTATTGCGCGCTCCAAAGCGCCTCAAGGTCCTTACCTTGATCCAGAGGGCAATGATATTTCCAAAATTACCGGCACTCTTGAAGTGGGTGCTAAATTGTTGGGCGGTTTTGAGTTTACCCAAACCTTGGGCGAAGTGGGTCCGTCTTGGGGTTATCAATCACCCGGTCACAACTCAGCTTATTACGATGCCGCCACTGGCCGTCACTTGTTGGTGACGCACACGCGCTTCCCCCCATCGGCTACCGCCTATCCCACCAACCCCGAAGCACATGCTGTGCGCACCCATGAAATGTTTGTTAACAAAGAAGGCTGGTTAGTGGTATCACCCGAGCGCTTTGTTCCACTTACGGGCAGTAATTTGGTGGATCTTGCGCAGGTGCCAGGTCACTACAAGTTTGTAAATCAAGGCAAGGCCGTGAATAAAACGGCGATTAAATCGGGCTATATCACGCTCAATGAAAATCGCAGCGTAACCGGTAGTGAAAAGGGTTCGTGGATGTCACAAGGTGATGATTCCATCAAACTGGTATTGGATTCAGGCACTTATTTCGGTGTGCTCAAGTGGCAGTGGGATAATGGTCTGAAAGAATTGGTTCCCGTGTTTACCGCTATGGCGCGCGATGGTTCATCGGTATTTGGTAGTCGCACCGATACCATTGCCGGCACCATGGCTGCATTGAATACCGTTGCTGACGCACTGAATATCAAAACCGAATTAACCCTTGCCGATGAAGGCTACTCGCTACCGACTATTGGTAAAAGTGGCACTGTCATTAATTGGGTAAGCAGCAACGAATATTTTATCGACTCAAAAGGTAATGTATTTATTCCCACGCCTGATCTTGGCGACCAAAAGGTTGTCTTAACGGCGAATCTTTTGTTAGGTGGTCAAGCTACTTCAAAGACATTCAACATCACCATTAAAGCGCGCCCCGCGTTTAAAAATGCAGTGGCTCGTTATTCGTTTGATGGAGCCTTAACCGATAGCTTAGGCAATTTTGCCGTTGCGAATACAACGGACAACAACCTGTTGAACCTCAACCTTACGGCGCCTGCGTACACCGCTGGCTACGCAGGTCAGGCATTTAACTTCTTGGGTAATAATGGCGTAAGGCTGCCAGACAACATTATTAATTCTAGTCAGTACACGGTTTCTTTCTGGATGAAAGCGGATGCGCTCACTGCTTATACGCCTGCATTTTTTGCCACCAAAGCGACTGATCAGTGGATTAGTTTTATCCCCGATAGCGCTGCACATTTCACTACCACCGCGCTGTTGTGGAGCACCATTTTCCAAGCCGATACAACCTTGGATGATGATTGGAATCAAATCATACATAGCGCTAAAGCACCGCTAAATGCATGGCAACATGTGGCGATTACCTATGCCGATAAAACCATGAAGCTTTATGTTGATGGTGCACTTGTTGGTGCTATGCCGCGTCAGGATATTTTCAATGGCACCGGTGGTATGTTTGCTTTGGGCGTTAACTACGGTTGGGACTTACCCTTCGTAGGGCAAATTGATGAGTTCATTGTGTATGACTACGCCCTGAGCAGTTTGGATATCAATGGTGCGGCTATAAACAATTTAACCGATCCTGCGCAATTTGCTGGCTTTGTAAAAAATGCATTGGAGTTGGGCGATCTGTCTGCGGTACGTGAAGATTTTAGTTTAATTCGCGTCGGTCCATTTGTTTCAGGTATCAGCTGGACATCAAGTGACGAGCGCTACCTGAAGCCTACCAATGGTACCGCGGTTGTTACCCAGCCTACGGCCGATGAAGGCGATAAGACAATTACTTTGACCGCACACATTGCATATCAAAATTTTACCGACACCAAAGAGTTTCAAGTGACGGTTAAATCTTTAGCGCCAGCGGAGTACGCCTTTGAGGGCGATTTGACCGCCTTAAATGCAGTTGCAAATGCGGGCACCGTGACCGGTAATTTCCTGTGGAATACGGGCGGCGCGGTGAGTTATGTTGCAGGTGTTAAAGGGCAGGCGGTGAATTTGAATGGTTTATCGGGGGTTCGTTTACCTGACAACTTGATCACCACTAACAGCTATACCATTTCACTTTGGTTAAAGCCGACGGCATTTACTGATTACACCACAGCATTCTTTGGTGGCGCGAGCGCCAATGCGTGGCTAAGTTTGGTTCCGTCTATGACGGGTTCAAATAAAACCCGTCTGTGGGCCAACATGGGCGCCTTTTTCGATAATGCAGAACTAGGTAGTCGTATCCCCCTAAATAAATGGACGCACTTAGTCCTAATGGTGGACGGCGAAAAGAACAACACCATCAAAATGTACGTTGACGGCGCACTGCAACTTGAAGCTGCTGGATTCCCGCGTGTTATGACGGTTGCGGGTGAAACCAATGAGTTTGCGCTGGGCGTTAACTATTGGGATACCCCTTATAACGGTGCAATTGATGAGCTGAAAGTGTTCACGGGCACGATCAGTAACGAACGAATTAACTCTCTCTATCAAGAAGGATTAACAGCCAATCAATAAACAGACTATGGGGGGTGACACCTCCCTATCGTTGATTCTTTTTGGGTTGAGTTAATGCGCAGAGCATTAGCTCACACACTACTAAATATTGTGGAGTTAAATATGTTTAAGAAAACAGCATTAGTCAGCGCAATAGTTGCTGCAATGATGGCGCAAAGCAGCAGCGCGCAAGACGAACAAGTGGAAGAGCTTGTTGTTACGGGTATTCGCAGCAGCTTAACAAAAGCGCTCGATATCAAGCGTAACAATACGCAAATCGTAGATGCCATTGTCGCTGAAGATATTGGTAAGTTTCCGGATAACAACGTAGTAGAAGCCCTGCAGCGTGTAACGGGGGTGCAAACTACCGGTCGCGGCGGCGGTGAAGTGACGGGTATTTCGATCCGTGGTTTGACCGACGTAAATACCACGGTCAATGGTCGCGATGTGTTCACCGGTGTGGGTCGCGATGTCGCAATTTGGGATATCCCTGCAAGCTTGCTGAGCAGCGTTAATGTTTATAAGACGCGCTCTGCTGAACGCACCGAGCGTGGTATCGCGGGTTCTATCGACGTAAAAACTAACCGTCCGTTTATGTTTTCCGGTGAGAAAGTGGTGTTAGCGGGACGCGCTATTTATTCTGATCAGCCTGATGAAATTGATCCCAATTTTAGTGCGCTTTACAGCAATCGTTGGGATCTGGAAAGTGGCGGTGAATTCGGTGCCTTGGTCAATGTTGGCTACGCTGAAACTCATTTTCGCGATGACACTATGACTGCCGGTGCGGTGTTCCCTTACTTTTCTGAGTCGCCTGCATCTAATTATTCGCCATATAAAATGATTCCTAATACTTCAAGCGGCAATCAGGTTTGGCAGGCCGGTTTGGAAACAGGTATTCCTTACAGCGCGGGTTCAACCATGAACGTCGATGGTGAAACCGTTGACTATTTGTTGATGCGCGACGCGGTGTTTGGCACCTCTTTATCAGGTTTTCGTAAGCGCCCTGCGGCAAGTTTTTCTTTGCAATGGGCTCCGAATGATGAGTGGGAATTCCTCGCAGAAGGTTTCTATACCGGCTATCGCAATACCCAGCAAAATGCTATGTGGTTCACTAATACTCTTGAACATCAAAATGGCAACATCGTTATTCCTGTCGTTTATGAAGGGACCAATGTTGTTAAAGCGCACCAAGGGCGCGATAACGGCAGCTTCCAAAGTGGTGACTATTCTGATGGTAAAACGGATAGTTACCTCTATGCGTTGGGAGCCAAGTGGGAGCCAACGGATAAGTTGACGCTCAACTCCGAGTTGGTGGTACAAGACAGTAAATACACGACCAATTTCTTTGCGATGCGTTTTGATCGCACCGCCTATGGGTTGGATGTGGATTACAACAATCGTGACGGCGTGCCTTCAGTTGCGTTCTGGGATAACCCCGCAACGGCAGTTGATGAGTCTGATATCAGTGCGGTAGGCAATTGGAATGCAGGGACTATTTACGACAATGGTTCCACTAATGAAGGCAATTCGGTTGCTTACTCTATAGATGCCGATTGGGTCCTAGATGGTAGTTTTATCGAGAGTATTAAGGTCGGTGGTCGCTACCAAATTCGTGGCGCTGAAGTTCTTTCTCGCGACGACAATAAAGGTATTAAAGATACTGGCGTGAGTAAGTTAATGCAATTATTGAGTGCTGCCGGTGCTTCAGGTGATGGTTCAGGTTTGGTGTTTACGGCAACGGACTACTTTAGTGGTCGCGCCAATGTATTCGATAGTTTTATCACGGCTGATGGCTCTTACCTGCTGAAAAACCAAGATGCAGTGCGCAGTGTTTATGGTCTTGGTACTCCGGCTCTGGCTAAAAATTTCAGCGTTGATGAAAACGCCGCCGCGCTCTATGCCACCACTAAATTTCACCTCGGCGATAGTTTGAGCGGAGAGTTTGGTTTGCGTGCGGTGGATTATCAGCAGGACTTGGAGTTCTGGAAGAATGGAGTGCTCACGCCAGGTACCTCTTCAGTGAGTGAAGTGTTACCGAGTTTAGTGCTCAACTGGGATATTACTGAGGATGTGATAGGGCGCGTGGCCTATACCGAAACCTTGCGTATGCCTGAGTATGGTTCTCTGGACCCCAATCAAACTTGGCAAGACCCTTTAACCAGCACGCCTTATGGCACAGGCAGTGGTGGCAACCCAGAGCTGAGCCCTACTTATTCCAAAAACGTTGATATGTCATTGGAGTGGTATTTTGCAAAAAGCAGTTCGCTCTACGGTGCTGTCTTCAAGCGTGAAATCAACGGTTTGGTAATCGACGGGAAAAAGACTGTCATTCGTGAAGGCGACGATGGCGTCACTCGCCCCTATGTGCTGAATGCCTCGGTTAATGCGGCTGATGGTGAACTGAGCGGTGTGGAAATTGGTTTGGTTTACTTCCCAGACAACCTGCCAGCAATGTTGGATGGTTTGGGTGTGCAAGCCAGTTACACCATGCTCGATTCTGAGCAGCTGAATCCTGAGTTTGCTGTCGATGGCAGTATCAGTGGCTACAACAAATCGAAGATGAGTGGTGTGTCTGACTCATCCTACAGTTTGGTGTTGGCTTACGAGAAAGAAGACTTTGGTGCGCGTTTGTCTTACGTATGGCGTGATAAGTTTTTCCAAGGCAACGAAGCGT
This sequence comes from Cellvibrio sp. 25HG11W-0, assembly GCF_057815475.1. Lineage (NCBI taxonomy): Bacteria > Pseudomonadati > Pseudomonadota > Gammaproteobacteria > Cellvibrionales > Cellvibrionaceae > Cellvibrio > Cellvibrio sp. 25HG11W-0. The sequence continues at coordinate 3,349,229 of NZ_CM174230.1, read as the reverse complement.
CTATCTTTGCTAACCCCATTCAATTTTGGAGTCGCCCTGAACAGGATCTGTCCTTCCAGCTTAGCTATGACGTGAGCGACGAGTTGGCGATTACTTTCGATGGGACCAATTTGTTGGATGATGTTTACCAAAACTACTACGGCGAAGGTAATCAAAACTTGTTTAACTTTGGTAATGCAATCTACTCTAAAACCTACGCGGTGGGCGTGCGCTATTCGTTCTAGTGGGTTGTTAGCTCGACATCATTGTCCCTAGCAGTGATGTAAGCGCTCTATAACATTGCTTAAAACATCGCGGGCTTAACCGCTTAATGTAGGTTGAGTTCTGCACTAAGTATTTATTGTTGTATTGACCTTTTGCTGGGCCTAGTGCCCAGCTTTTTTTTGAGCTGAAATTAACGGGGGCATTAAAGTATTTCATGCTAAAGCAGCGAGTTTAAATTTATCCACTAAATAGCTAGCATAAACCCAATAAGAGTATATAATAATATAAATAGCGGGGCGCACTAGCTAACCCCTAGCGCACCGCTGTTGTTGATGTATGTAGTTTTTATTGAAGCTTTACCCATTGTCGTTGGAAGGTGTTGTGTTTTAATCGCACCGCACAATTTTGCCGCTATTTATAGCGGCTTTTTTTTGCATCGAATTTCATGGGATAGTAACCAAAAAAAAGAGCCGGCCAGAGCTCTTTTTTTGGGGTTGAAGCAGCGATTAAATTACCAAAACAGCGTATAAATCGCCGCGGTAATCATCAAAATAACGAAGGTATGGATAATGTCCCACTTATCAATTCCCGCGCGAATTTCGGCGCGTTGTTCTGCGCTTATAGAGCCGTACGTTAGACCGCGTAACTGTTCCTCACTCGCGGGTTTGGTGACGAGGCTAAGCGCAATAACCAATACAAGAATAATGAGGAATAGCATTGAGCAGTAATAAAGCCAATTCATGGTGACAAGGCTCATGAGAAATCCGTCTGGATCGAGCTGATCTCTAAATATAGTAAGTACTAAGCGCATAATACCCAGCACGAAACCGCTGACTAAACCAATAAATCCTGCTGTAGGTGTAATGCGCTTAGAAAAGACTCCGAGTAAAAAGACGACTGCAATACCGGGTGCTATAAGCGCCTGTACGAGTTGTAAATATTCATAGAGAACGCCAGACACCCTTTGCATGACTGGAATCCACGCTACGCCTAAAATAACCACAACTATAGTCGCGGTACGCCCAACGGAAAGCAGCTTGGTTTCGCTTGCGTCAGGTTTAAATTTTTTGTAAAAGTCGATGGTGAAGAGTGTTGCAGATGAATTAAATAGCGATGCCAATGAACTCATTAATGCGGCAAGTAAGCCAGCGATGACTATTCCTTTAACTCCTGAAGGAAGCAGTTCAGTAACCAAGACTGCGAAGGCTTGGTCGGCGCTTTCGACATGAATTTTCCCTTGGGCATTGAGCGCAAAGGCAATCATTCCCGGGATTAGAAAAATAAATACCGGCAGCAATTTTAAGTAGCCTGCAAAAATAGTTCCGCGTCGCGCCGCTTGAATCCCCTTAGCGGAAAGTACGCGCTGCACAATATATTGATCTGTACACCAATACCAAAAACCAATAATAAAGGAGCCGAAAATAACGCCGGGCCAAGGAAAGTTGGCATCGTCGGCGGAGCGAATTAAGTGCATATTCTCGCCGTTAATACGCTCCAGCTCGGCAAAGCCGCCTACCTTGTCCAAGCCTACGACCAAAATAACCAAGGAACCAAAAATGAGCACCGGTGTTTGCAGTACCGAGGTCCACATAATCGCTTTCATTCCGCCCAGAACCGTGTAAACACCCGTGAAGAGCACCAGCCCCATGGCGGCAATCCAAAAGAAATCTATGCCCCAAAGGCTATCAATTCCTAATATGGTTTTTAATACTACGCCGCCTGCATAAACAGTAACCGACACCTTGGTTAGCACATAGCTCACCAGTGAAATAAACGATAAAAAAGTACGCGAGCGCGAAGAGTAACGACGTTCTAAATACTCCGGCATAGTGTAAATTTTACTACCCCAATAAAAAGGGGCGAACACCCAACCGAGCAACAAAATAATCCATGATTGCAATTCCCAGTGGGCCATTGCCATGCCCGATTGCATGCCCGCACCGGACAAGCCCACTAAGTGCTCTGAGCCTATATTGGAGGCAAATATTGAGGAGCCTATCACCAGCCAGCCCGCATTGCGGCCCGCGAGAAAATAGTCGGATGTACTCTTTTCTTTGCCTAGCATTGACCAGACCACTACAGCAACAAGCAGCAGCATAAAGCCCGCGAGTACCGCCCAGTCCAAGGAGGAGAACTGAATCATGATAAATACCTGTAATAAATTTATTTTGATTATGGTGTGCATCCCTTAATGGCTCGATGAGGCCTGCAAAAAAGGGAAGTGGTCAATAATACGAGAGTTATATTATTATTGTAAGATATTAATGATTGCGATTTATACAGATATTTGGATGCTCATGTGTAGCGCATGAATACCCCTATTTCATCGGGAAGCAAGGCTTTCCGGCCGTTTCATAAGGAAAATTCGAGCACCGTGCTACCTTTGGTAATGTTTTCTCCTTGGGATATTAAAAATATCCGCTAGTGGTTGACGTTACAGAGCCTAAAATACTAGTATTTAATTGTCTTACAATATGCCTATTTCGGTTGCCAACAGCGGCAGAAGTGGGCCGTCTTACACCCAGACAATAAATATAGAAAGTAATTTCTGTAAAAAATAAGACATATAGGCACTGACGTTAATAATAACAATTGCTCAAGCGACGCAGCAGAAAGCAATTGATCACGGGAGAAAACACATGTTTCAGAAGAGAGCACTTAGCTTATCAATAGCGACTGTCGTCGCATTGGGAGCATCCTACGCCACTACTGCAGTGGCTCAGGGGAAAGATCAAATTGAAGAAGTTGTCGTAACCGGAATTCGTGGCAGTTTGACCAAAGCCTTGGATGTAAAGCGCAATAACACCCAAATCGTCGATGCGATCGTTGCGGAAGATATTGGTAAATTCCCCGACAATAACGTTATAGAGGCGATGCAGCGTGTTACTGGTGTACAAGTCACCAACCGTGGTTCAGGTGAGGTTGCTGGTATTTCTATTCGCGGTTTGGGCGACATTAACACCACCGTTAATGGCCGCAATATATTTACCGCATCGGGTTTGGCGGTTGCGTTGCAAGACATTCCCGCTAGCCTGATCAAACAAGTTGATGTGTATAAAACCCGTTCCGCTTCGCAAATTGAAAACGGCATTGCCGGTTCAGTTGATGTTAAAACTCAGCGCCCTTTTGATTTTGATGGTTCCAAATTTGTATTGGCTACGCGTGCGATTAATCAAGAGCAAGCAGATGGGATAGATCCAAACATCAGCGGCCTCGCGAGCAACCGCTGGGATACTGGTTCAGGCGAATTTGGTGCATTGGTAAACTTGTCTTATGCTGAAACCAATTATCGCGATCAAAGCGTAACGCCTGGCGCAATGGTGCCTTTTGCAAGTAACAATCCAGTTGCGCCATTCACCAATTATGAACGTATTTTTCTCGACAAGCCTGGCGTAGCCGAAAATCCAATTTGGTCACCGGGTTTGTTGAACGGTCTACCTAATGCTGCGGGTTCTACGCTGGATGTCAATGGTCAGCCGATGGAATATTTGTTGGGCCGCGACGCTATCTTCGCGAGCGATTTTACCGGTAAGCGTGAGCGCACTGCAGCCAACTTATCTTTGCAATTTGCCCCTAATGATACCTCTGAATATTTATTTGAAGCTTTCTACAACGGCTATCGCAATGAATCATTTAATTCATTGTTGTTCTCTTTTGCTGACTGGTGGGGCGAGTACGCCAACAACCCAAGTGCTGCCAATGTTAAAGTTTTCCCAGGCACCAATATTATTAAATCTCGCAGTGTTGCAAATCAGTATATGTTTACCAGTGGCGACTTTGGCACCGGCAAAACAGACAGCTATGTATACGCATTGGGTGGTAACTGGGATATTGGCAATAACCTAGCTGTAAAATCTGAATTGGTATATCAAGACAGCGAGTTCTCGACTGAGTTTGTGGGTATGCGCTTTGATAAAGTCGGTCATCAATTGGATGTGGACTTTAATTCAGGTGGCGGCTTGCCTGCATACAGCTTCCCTGATAATCCTGCGACTGCTGATGTTGATGAAAGTGATTTGACTGACTTGGTGGCTTGGAATAGCGCGCAGTTCTATGACACAGGCACGCGCAATACTGGCGACGCGGCCACCTTTACTACCGATGCGACCTACACTACCGATTTCAGTATTTTTACTGCATTCGATTTTGGTGTGCGTGTTGATAAACGCACTGCTGCAGAAGCAAGCAGAAGACAAGGTGTTAAGAACGACATTACTGAGTACGATAGCTACAATCTAATTGATGGCGCTTACAATGGCGCAATTCCGATTGAGTCGATTGATGGTCTTGCGTCTATCAATAAAGGCTTCTTTGATGGTCAAGCTAAAGTTCCGACAACCTGGGCAGTTGCAAGTGGCCCATACCTAAAAAGCAATATTGCTGAAATGAGAGGGTTGTATGGTCTAACTGAATTACCGCTTATCAATGGTTTTGATATTGAAGAGCTAACTACTTCTGCCTATGTCACTGCAAAATTCGATACTGAATTAGTCGGCAATCAATTAGATGGTGAATTTGGTTTGCGTTATACCAGTTCGGATACCGATATGGTGTTCACGGACATTAATAAAGAGTTAGCAAACCCCACGCTTGATAATTCTTCTTCAGCCAGTGCCAACACCTCTAAAGTTTTACCAAGTTTAATGGTTCGTTATCACTGGACTGACAATTTGGTGTCGCGCTTTGCATATACCGAGACTTTGCGTCGTCCTGCATTCGGTCAACTCAATGCCAATATTACTTACAACGCAGACGTGACCAATATTGGTTACGGCACTGGCGGTGGAGGTAATCCAGATTTGAAACCTACCGAATCTAAAAACTACGACTTCTCTTTGGAATGGTATTTAGCCGAAGGTAGCTCTTTGTATGGCACTTTGTTCCAACGTGACATCAATGGTTTCGTTATCGACTTCCGTCGTCAGGTTCAAGCTCAAAAACCTGATGGAAGTGGAATTGGGACCTATGTTCTGAGCCAACCTTACAATGCCTCTAACGGTGAATTGAAAGGTTTGGAATTTGGTGCTGTTTGGTTTCCGGATAATCTACCATCAGTACTGGATGGCTTTGGTGTTCAGGCAAGTTATACCGCGTTGAATTCATCACAAACCACACCTATTACCAATTCTGCTGGTGATATTATCGAAACCAAAGAAACCGATTTGTTTGGTGTGTCCGATGAGTCCTACAGCGTAGTGTTGGCCTATGACAAATACGATGTAGGTGTTCGTCTTTCTTACTCATGGCGCAGTGAGTTCCTGAACAACTATGAAGCAGCCGCGTTTGCCAACCCGCTGGAAGTTTGGAGAAAACCAGAGTCCAGCTTGGATTTGCAAGTGAGCTACGATGTTAACGAAAACTTGTCCTTGACTTTAGATGGCACCAATCTAACCGAAGAAATTTATCAAAGTTACTACGGTGCAAATGGTGCAACCACCAACAACTTTGGCTCATCTCTCTACAGTCGTACCTTTGCGATTGGCGCACGTTTAACGTTTTAATTAGTGCGTAGTCCTGCTTTATACAGCACTTGATTTTCAAGTGCTTGTATAAGCGCCTAAAGATCCTTAGTGGTCTTTACCCTTGAGTTCCATCAATTATGGTGGGGCTCTATTCTCGATCCTTGATCCCAAAATAACTAATAACCCAGGGTTTATCTATGCGAAATCTTCTAGGTGTGTTTAAAACTATTGCTGCTCTAGCGGCTTTGTCATGTGTTGTTAATGCATCGGCACTCAGCCTGAAAGGCACCACCGATATTCACGACCCCTCTACCATTATCAAAGAGGGCAATACCTACTGGACGTTTGGTACAGGTGCTGGCACAAGCAACTTTCCTATCAACGCTCTCTATTCCACGGATTTAATTAATTGGAAACGCGGCCCTTCACCCGTTGCTGCCAATACATATCCGAGTTGGATTAACTCTAAAGTCCCAGGTTTTGATGGAAACTTTTGGGCGCCTGATCTTATCGAAATGAATGGGAAATATTATTTGTACTATTCAGCTTTTTCCGCAACCTCTGGTATGCGCTCCGCTATAGGGGTGATGGTGACTGACTCTTTAAATACTCCCAACTGGCAAGACTTGGGTATGGTGGTATCCACAGTTGATGAAGGCACACTCGGTGGCCAACCTGTAAATACCATTGATGCAGGTGTATATCGCGATGCACAAAATAATGTGTGGATGGTATACGGCTCTCACTATGCAGGAATCTTTGTTCGCCAAATTAATACTACTACCGGTAAGTTGTTGAATAGCGCGCGCTATCCAGTGGTGGGTAATAATTATGCATGGCATGAGTATGAGGCTGCTCAGGTAAAATATATCAATGGCTATTACTATATGTTTGTAAACTTAGGTGAATGCTGTCAGGGCACTAATAGCGATTACTATATAGTGACGGGTCGCTCTACCAGTCCAACAGGTCCATTTTTAGATAAGAATAGCGTGAGCTTATGGAATTACGGTGGCAGTACAGTGTTGATGTCTGATGGTAATTATATTGGCCCAGGTCACTTTGGTTACTATTACAATAACGGTCAGCACCTAGCGTCTATTCACTATTATGATGGCACTACTGCTACTGGTTGGCCTGCGCGCTTAGATTTATTGCAAATGAGTTTCGCCAATGGCTGGCCTGAATTGACGCGCAATTATTCGCTAAAGTCGGATAATAATATCGCGGTAAACGGTACATACAGAATCACACCTGCGCACAGTGGTAAATCTTTAGATATTGCCAATTGCGCTACCGCGAATGGTACTAATGTACAGCAGTGGAGCTGGTTAAATAACAATTGTCAAAAATTCAATATCACTTCTGTCGATGGGATTTGGCATAGTATCTCACCGATAAATGCACCTGATAAGGCGTTTGATATAGATGCTTTCTCCACCAGTAACGGCGCTAATGTTATGTTGTGGAGTGCCGCTGCAACTCAAAATCAACAATTTCGTTTTCAGGCGGCGGGTTCAGGTCGCTATCGCATTGTGAATCGCAACAGCGAAAAGTGTTTAGATGTTTCCGCTGCGACAACTGCAGATGGGGGTAATCTTTTACAATGGCAGTGTATTTCTGGCAGTGCTAATCAGATGTTTACCTTACAGAAACAGTAATAAAAACCACTTTTTTGTTTTAGTCAAATTGCCAATCTTCGCTTGCGTGGGGGTTGGTATTTGAAAATATAGCTTTTGAAATGCTAGGAATAGATTATGAAACGCTTTTTATCGCTTAGTTGTCTTTTTCTCAGCACCAGTTTATGGGTTGTACCGGTAAATGCTTTGGAGCTGGTTCCACTACGCGATGTGCAATTGCTCGAAAGTCCTTTTTTACATGCACAAAATCTTAATAAAGCCTATGTGATGGCTTTGGACACCGAAAAACTCTTGGCGCCGTTTCGGCGCGAAGCGGGCTTGCCATTTAAAGAAACCTACGGCAACTGGGAATCTACTGGTTTGGATGGTCATATGGGTGGGCACTATGTATCTGCGCTCGCTTTACTTTATGCCTCCACCAAAGATCCCGTCGTATTGGCCCGTTTAAATTATGTTATTGCTGAATTAAAAAAGTGTCAGGACAAGCTCGGCACCGGTTATATCGGTGGCATTCCCGATAGCCAAAAAATGTGGGCGGAAATTGCCAAGGGTGATATTCGTGCAGATAATTTTTCTACCAATGAGCATTGGGTGCCTTGGTATAACCTACATAAAATATTTGCGGGTCTGCGCGATGCCTACTTGTATGCGGATAACCAGACCGCGAAAGAAAGTTTGGTTAAGTTGTCGGACTGGACGCTGAAACTCACTAAGGATTTATCTGCAGAACAAATGCAGACTATGTTGCGCACCGAACATGGCGGTATGAATGAAGTGTTTGTCGATGTGGCGCAAATAACCGGCGATAAAAAGTATCTTGCGTTGGCAGAAGCATTTTCTCACCAGGCTATTTTACAGCCCTTAGAAAAACAGCAGGACCAACTGAATGGGCTCCACGCCAATACTCAAATCCCTAAGGTTATCGGTTTTAAACGCTACGCTGATGCCGCAAAAAATTCGGAGTGGAATAAAGCGGCAGCATTTTTTTGGCAAACGGTTGTAGATAAGCGCACAGTTGCTATTGGCGGTAATAGTGTTAAAGAACACTTTCATGACAGTAGCGATTTTTCCTCAATGATTGCAGAGGTGGAGGGGCCGGAAACTTGCAATACTTATAATATGCTAAAGCTCACTGAGCTGCTGTATGTGTCTTCACCAGATGCGGCTGACGCTGAAGATTTTTCACCACAAATGAAATATGTGAATTATTACGAGCGCGCACTCTACAACCATATACTTTCTTCACAAAATCCAACCACTGGCGGTTTTGTGTATTTCACGCCCATGCGCCCCAACCATTATAGAGTCTACTCACAAGTGCATGATGGTATGTGGTGCTGCGTAGGTTCAGGCTTAGAAAGCCATTCAAAATATGCAGAATTCATTTATGCTCGCGCTAAAAAATCAGGTAAGCCTGCGGATATTTTTATTAATCTCTTCATTCCTTCGCATATGGAGTGGAAGGATCAGGGCATTCGTTTAACGCAGAAAACACGCTTTCCTGATGCTGAAAGCACACGAGTTACTGTTGATAAGTCGGCGCGCTTTCGCTTACATTTACGCTACCCCAGTTGGGTGGAGGCGGGTAAGTTGAGTCTCTCGATAAATGGTAAAAAATATATCGTTAAACAAAGCCCCGGGAGTTTTATTACGCTAGATCGCCACTGGAAAAAAGGCGACTATATTGAGCTGGGTTTGCCCATGCACAATACGTTAGAGAAAATGCCAGATGGTTCAAATTACTATGCAGTTTTACATGGCCCCATTGTGTTAGCAGCCAAAACTCAACCATTTTCGGCTGAAAGGTTAAACTATTTTAGCGATGACTCACGCATGGGGCATATTGCAAGTGGAAAGATATGTCCACTTGACGCTGCACCGTTCTTATTGGGTAATAGTCAGACGTTTATTCAGCAACTAAAACCTGTTGCAGGAAAATCCCTTACATTTAATGCCTCAGGCTTAATTAATGGGAAGCAGCTAGATAATATTGAACTTATTCCCTTTTTCCGTTTACATGAATCACGCTACGCTATCTACTGGCCCTATAGCACGGCGGATGATCTTGCTAAGGTTCGTGCTCAAACCGCTGCGAGTGAGAGGGCACAAATTGAACTGAAAGCGAAAACGATTGATCAAGTTGCGCCGGGGGAACAGCAACCGGAATCAGATCACTTTTATAAAGGGGAGCAAAGCGAAGCAGGTGTGTATGCAGGCCGCCATTGGCGCCATAGCCGCGCGTGGTTTAGTTATGTGTTAACCGATGTGCAGCAGCAGGCTAAAACCTTACAGATCACCTACGCGGGAATCGATGCTGGTCGCCGTTTTGAAATTCACTTAAATGATCAGCTGATCGCCAAGGTGGAATCTATAGGCGATACACAGGAATTTTTCACCGTAAACTATTCGCTCCCTGCAGCAATCGTGAGCAGCGCAAAGGGTAAATACATCTTAAAATTTATTGCCGAGCCTGGTTCTATCGCTGGTGGTATTTACGGGGTGAGATTGATGCGTAAATAAGTTTTGTGGCAATTTTACGGGAGTCACTAAATCTTATAGTTAAATACTAACCTCAGTATGTATAGCGTGCTGAGGTTATTTTTATAGAGATTATATTACGTAATATTCTTATCGTAGTTTAAAGTAATCCATCATTTCTTGCAGCTGTAGAGCCTGAGTGGTGAGCTCCTCTGCGGTAGAGTAGAGTTCCTCTGCTGAGGATGAGTTTTGTTGTGTAGCTATACTGATTTGGGAAATGGCGATACTTATTTGTCCGGCACCCGTGGTTTGTTCATCGCTCGCGGCAGAAATTTCTTGTACTAAATCTGCGGTTTTACGTATCGCAGGAACTATATCTTCTAAAAGTCTACCGGCACTTTCTGCAAGTTTTACTGAGCTATTGGCAAGTTCTCCAATCTCTTTCGACGCTGATTGGCTACGCCCCGCTAATTTACGTACTTCACTGGCCACTACGGCGAAGCCGCGCCCATGCTCACCTGCTCGGCCTGCTTCAATTGCTGCATTTAATGCCAATAAGTTAGTTTGATAGGCGATATCATCAATAACACTTATTTTGTCAGCGATCTTGCGCATTGCATCAACCGTGTTATGTACGGCTGCGCCACCTTGGTTTGCATCATTTGCACTCTTACTGGCTATGCTGTCAGTTATTTTTGCGTTGTCATTATTCTGAGCGATCGAGGCTGTAATTTCCTCCATTGACGCACTAGTTTCTTCAATGCTGGCGGCCTGTTGTGTTGACGATTGGCTGAGTGACTGGGCGGTAGTGCTTAGCTCTTCAGAGGCGGATGAGAGTGAGTCTGCGGTAGAGCGGACCTCACCGATGATTTCAGCGAGCTTATTTGACATTTGTTGAATTGCATAGAGAACACTGCTCGTATCTTTTGGACTGACAATAACCTTGACAGATAAATCACCTTCAGCGATTTTAGAAACTACATCCGCTGTGTAGCGAGGCTCGCCGCCGAGTTGCGTAATTAAACTTTGAGTTATCATTACCCCTAAAATCACACTGACTAAAATGCTAAAAAGGATACAGCTGATATTGAGTATTAGTGAATGCTCATAACTAAGATTCGAGGCATTGTATGATTGCTCTGCTACCTTGAGTTGCACGTCTACCAATGCTGTAAATCGATCAGAGACGGGTTCTATACTTGGGTAGAGTTTGTAGAGTACAAATGTATCCAATGCTTCATAATCTTGCATGGAAATAATATGTACCAATTCATCAATTGCTTTATTTGACTCTAGAAGAAGAGGCTTTAATTCTTTTACCAGCCTTTCTTCGTCAGTCACTAGTTCTGTTGAAAGATATGCACTCCAGTTATTTTTAATGGTTGTTTCTGCAACCTTTATTCGTTCTACCCCCTCCTGCCAGCTTAAGCCTCGATTGCGCAGCTTATGAGCTGTATCAACAATATTGATCGCGTACATATCCGCTATGGTTTTTAGGTCCTTTAAAGGAATAACTCTGTCTTTATAGACGGAGGCCATGGCTTGATTGGCGTCGCGCGTTGATTCAATGCCCATGAAGCCAATAATCATCATTAGCGCCACCAGCGCACTGGCAAACGTCGTAAGGCGTAACGCCACTTTCATGTTTTTAAACATGATTATCTCCATTTGAAATTGCGGTTACACAGTTGTCGTTATTGAAATTATAGTGCTGCCCTTGTGGGAGCGAGCTAAGAGCAGAATCTTTTTTAAACCTGTAGTTAAGCCTCTTTAATTATCAAACAACTGTAGTTATCAATAGTCACTCTGTCAAAAACCTGAATAAGTATATAAAGGGAGAGTAAGTAGAGCTTTGATAAGGAGGGGCGCTCAAAAAATAGCGATCTAAGCTACAAAGTTTATGTATTACTACATCAGTAGACCCTCAAATTAGTGAGTTTACTACTGTCTAGGGTTTAGATTACGGGTCGATTAAGTGTGTGAGTCATTGCATTCGATAATAGGCAAGGACTTTTGACACATTAATAATCCCCGTCTATACCTACGAAGACTAATAAGCATAATTTGGCAGTGCAGCTGAGTGCAGGCCATCTATATATAACTGTAATAGCTTTTACGCTATTACATTGAGAACTTGGCCTATGTCTTCAACACCCCACAATAGCGACCGATCAACTACTGATATTTCTGTTACTTATTCAATATTGGTGCGATGGGTTTATGGCTCCTTTGCCGTCCTTTTACTTGTTTCTTTATACCTGATTTTTAGCGGCTCATTGGGGGGAGGGCTCCAGCTTCTTCTCGTGCTAATACTTAGTGCTTCGGTGGTAGGTGGTGTTGTTAAGCTAAAGTCATTGCAAGTATTAATAGAGCAGCTTTTGACTGATAGAAGTAGTCTGGTAAATGCTGGTGTCCTAGGCTCCGCGCATATGCAGGTGCTCAATAACTATCAACAACTTATTAAAGATGTACTCCCTCTTTGGGCGCGCCAAACTGAATTGGCGCGCCACCAAATGGAGCAAAGCGTTAATGATTTAGTCAGTTGTTTTTCGGAAATACACGAACGGCTACAAGTGGCTGTAACTAGCTCTGCTGCTACTGTGGGTAGCATGAAAGGTGAAGCGGGGTTGGGGGGCGTTATTCAGTTTGCAAATAAAGAACTTAATCAATTAACAAAAACGTTACGTAATGCTATAGCGCAGCGCGATGAGCTATTGGGTGAAATATCAGGTCTGTCAAAAATTACAGTTGAATTGAGTGGTATGAGTGCAGAGGTTGCAGGCATTGCTTCTCAGACCAACCTTTTAGCGTTGAATGCGGCTATTGAAGCTGCACGAGCTGGTGAGTTTGGGCGGGGCTTTGCAGTAGTTGCGGATGAAGTGAGAACTCTCTCAACTCGCTCAGGAGAGACTGGCTCTCGTATTGGCAGGCGTATTGAGCAGGCTAATTCAACTTTGCAGACAACCTTGGAGCGGACTACTGACTATGCAGCGAAGGATAATTCTCGCTTGAGTGAGTCGGAGTCTTCTATTGCGCAAGTGTTAGAGCAGTTTCAAGCGTCAAGTGAAAGAATTTTAGAGTCGGCGCAAAGTTTGGAGCATGAAAGTTCAGGTGTACAAGCCAGTGTTGAAAATGTGCTGGTTAACTTGCAGTTTCAGGATAGGGTCAGTCAAATTCTCGGCCATGTTACCCAGGATATGGAAAAGTTAGTTGCAGTTGTAGAAGAGCAGCAAACACGGTTGAAACATGGGGAACCCGTCACACCTATAGATGTAAGTGAGTGGTTGGCGGCAGTACAAAAAACCTATACCACGCTAGAGCAGGTTGATGTGCATCGTGGTAGTAATTATGAGAAAAGCCCTGGCAATTCAGAAATAACTTTCTTTTAGGAGATCTTATGTCCAAAGTGATTTTAGTAGTAGATGACTCAGCAAGCGTAAGGCAGGTTGTTGGTATTGCCTTAAAAGGAGCTGGCTACACTGTTATTGAAGCATCCGATGGAAAAGATGCATTGGCTAAGTTAGACGGTCAAAAAATAAATTTAGTTATTTCAGATTTAAACATGCCCAATATGGATGGCATTACTTTTGTTAAAGAGATGAAGCAAAAGCCTAACTATAAGTTTACCCCGGTCATTATGTTGACAACGGAGGGGGCGGAAGGAAAAAAGAAAGAGGGGCAGGCAGCAGGTGCTAAAGCTTGGATTGTAAAACCTTTTAGGCCAGAACAAATGTTACAGGCTGTCTCAATGCTGATTTGATGGAGTGGATCGCTATGACAATTGAGCGAAAGACCGTAAAAGGTATAGCAACACTAAGTTTTTCGGGTGAGTTGACGATCTATACAGTATCCCAGCTCTATCAGTTGCTCTTTGATGGTTATGAAGCATTACCCGCGCAAGTGGAGCTTGATCTTAGTGCAGTTAGTGAAATTGATACTGCTGGGATACAACTTTTACTTTTCTCTAAAAAGTCTTTCGCTGAGGCGAATAAAACGCTTTTTGTAGTGAGGGCAAATGAGTTAATCGACAATGTTTTCTCCATGCTGGATGTAACATCAATATTGTCAAAGGAAACCTAGGCATGAATTTAGACGCTGCGCTACAAACATTTTTTGCTGAGGCCGACGATTTACTTAATTCCATGGAGGCTGCTTTGTTGCGCATGGAGGATGGTGAAGCTGATGTGGAAACCATCAATGAAATATTTCGAGCGGCTCATACAATAAAAGGTTCAGCTGGCTTATTTGGATTGGATGAAATTGTTAGCTTTACCCATATAGTAGAAAATGTGCTAGACCGTGCCCGTGACGAAAAAATCAAAATAAGTAGTGACCTATTAAGTGTGCTCTTGCCTTGTCGTGACCATATTAGCGTACTAGTAGAAAATGCTCGCCATCAACACAAAGGAGATGCTGACTGTGTGGCAGCAGGAAGGACGTTGCTGGAGCAACTAAATCCGTGGCTTGTAGATAGTGCGCAGGATTTAAGCAGTTTAGTTAGTGAACAAGTTAATGAAGAGCAGAGTGTGGCGAGTATAGAGGCTGCAAACAATGCGCATATTATCGACACGGATGCATGGCATATTTCCGTACGTTTTGGTGGTGATCTATTGCGCAACGGCATGGATCCGCTGTCAATTATTCGATTTTTGAATTCAGTGGGCGAAGTGAAGCATATAACAACTATTGCAGATAGCTTTCCTGAATTAAGCGATTTCGACCCCGAAACGCTCTATCTAGGTTTTGAAATTACCCTGCTAAGTGATGCAAAACAGAAGGAAATTGAAGATGCCTTTATGTTTGTGCAGGACGATTCAGATATCACCATCATTCCGCCGCGCAGCAATATCGAATCATTTATCAATTTGATTGAATCACTGCCTGAGGGTTCACAGCGTTTAGGCGAAATTCTAGTAAGCAGTTATGCCATAACTCACCAAGAGCTGGATGCTGCACTTGCTGCACAAAAAGATCAGGCGAGATCCCAAGGCGCAGTGTCTATGTTGGGTAATATCTTGGTTGAGCAGGAGGTTATAACCGAGGAGGTAATTGATGCCGCGCTTAAAAAGCAAAAGAAAATTGTTGAGCGAAAAACATCGGGTGCAGATAACTTGTATATACGCGTTGATGCTGCGCGCTTGGATATACTGATTAATCTCATTGGTGAATTGGTTGTCAATCGTCAACGAGTGGATTTGTTGGCGAGCAAAATGGGTAATCCGTTGTTGCTTGAGGCGATAACGTCGATGGGGAATTTCACTGAGCAAATTCGGGATGCTGCATTAACATTGCGAATGGTCGCTATAAGTGAAACATTTCAAAAATTTAAGCGTGTAGTCCGCGATACGGCTAAAAGTTTAGGTAAAGAAGTTGAACTCATTATTGAGGGTGCAGAGACCGAATTAGATCGCTCTATGGTAGAAAAACTAAATGATCCCTTAATGCATATAGTGCGCAATGCTATGGATCATGGAATCGAATCGCTCGTACTCAGACGTGAGCGACAAAAATCTGATATGGGCACAATCCAGCTGACGGCACGTCATGAGGCTGGGAATATTGTTATTGGTATAAGTGATGATGGGGGCGGATTAGATTTAGAGCGCATTCGCAAGAAAGCGATCGCTAATAAAGTTATTGAAGTGAATGAAATACTTAGTCGTCAGGAACTTTATCAGCTGATTTTTCATCCTGGCTTGTCTACTGCAGATCAGGTTACTAATCTCTCTGGTCGGGGCGTCGGCATGGATGTGGTTAAACGCAATATAGAGTCGCTGCAAGGAAGTATTGAGATTGAAAGCGAGCTTGGCGTTGGCACTAGTTTTAGTATTCGTTTACCGCTCACACTTGCCATTATTGACGGATTTCATGTTTCGACTGGCGCAATAGATTTTATAGTACCGCAAAATACTATTTTAGAATGTGTTGATTTGAAATCTCTTATTCATGTTCAGGGGCAATCTTGCGTTAACTTACGCGGTGATCAGGTTCCTTATATTCGCTTGCGCGATATTTTCTCGTTAAAGTCAAGCGCCGATGTGCGTGAGAAAATAGTCGTAGTGCAATTTGGGGAGAAACGCGCCGGTATTGTTGTAGATAATTTACATGGAGAAATTCAGACTGTCGTTAAACCTATGGGGCCAATCTTTCAGGCATTAAAAGGTATCGGAGGCTCTAGTCTATTAGGTACAGGTGCTGTGGCATTAATACTAGATGTTCAACAACTTATAGGCTTTGCTGTTAATCGCGAGCATGCCCGTAATAACGTGCACCTAATGGATATACAGGAGCTTAAAAATGAATCCGCTGACTAAGTCAAAAAAACCGGTAGAGGCTGAGGTGTTGCAACAATACCTAACGTTTAGAATTGGTAGTGAAAATTATGGATTAGAATTGTCGCAAACACGAGAAATTATTGAATACGGTGGGATAACTGAAGTGCCTTTGATGCCTAGTTTTTTGCGCGGTGTTATTAATCTGCGTGGCGAAGTGGTGCCAGTAATAGATTTGGCTGTTCGTTTGGGGAGAAAGCCAATTGAAATTAAGCGGCGGACTTGCATCATAGTTGTAGAGTTAGAAAATAATGATCAAAATCACATCCTCGGATTATTGGCTGATGCGGTAAGTGAAGTTATTGAAATTGATGATGATAATATTGAAGATGCTCCATCGTTTGGCGCCAATATAAGAGCTGAATTTATTCAAGGTATTGCTAAGCAAGGCGAAGAGTTTGTGGTTTTGTTGGATGCTAATAATACACTTTCTATTCGTGAGCTATCTCACTTGGTTGAAGCTCAGCTGCAATAAATTTAATGGGACTTAAAAATATGTTAAATCAATTATCGTTGAAAATTAAAATTCAGATTCTTAGTATTTTGATAATCTTGGGGTTGTGCACTCTGGGTGTTTCGGCCTATCTACAGATAAGTCAATATAACATTATGGTCGCAGAAAGCTCACAGCACATACAGCGTCGCGCTAATATTTTGGCTCGGGTTGAGAATGCCTCGACTGATTTTAAAACACAGGTACAGGAATGGAAAAATATTCTTATTCGCGGTAATGACCAAGTTCAGTTTGACAAATATTTATCTGGCTTTATAGAGCGAGAGCTATCTGTTCAAGAAAACTTAAACGCTGCAATTGAACTGCGCTTGAAGGAAGGGCAAAGTGTTGATTTGTTTAGTGCTCTAAAAAAAGAACATCAACTACTCGGTGTTAATTATCGTGAAGCACTAAAGAGCTTTGTGCACAGCGATCCCAATACGGGTAAAGCTACTGATAGATTGGTCTCGGGGATGGATCGTGAAACCGCGGGACAAATGAATGATCTTGCGGAAAGTATCTCTGCAGAGTTTGAAAGATATCTTGCTGAAGTTGATGCGAGTGCAGAAGTTCTCTACGGTGAAACTGTCAAAAAATTAATCATGATAAGTATTATCGCTTCAATTGCTATTATAGTCGTTATGATTATTATTTTTCGCGATTTATTTAAAGTTCTCGGGGGCGAGCCTGCCTATGCAGCAGAGGTGGTGGCGCAAGTAGCAGAAGGAGATCTGAGTGTAAAAATCCAGCTAAAATCAGGGGATAAAACATCACTTTTGGCGAGTATTGCTAGCATGTGTACACAATTAGCAGGAATTATTGCTGATGTAAAAAGTTCTGCAGATGCGTTGTCATCTGCTTCTGAAGAAGTTAATGCTACGGCGCAGTCACTTGCGAAAGGTGCTTCAATTCAAGCTGCCAGCGTTGAAGAGACCTCTGCTTCTATGGAACAAATGTCTGCTTCTATTGCACAAAATACAGAGAATTCTAGTGTAACAGATGGCATGGCTCAGAAAGTTGCGCGCGATGCGGTGGCTGGTGGTGATGCTGTGGGTGCAACGGTAGAGGCTATGCAAAAAATTGCAGAGCGAATTAGTATTATTGACGATATAGCCTATCAAACTAATTTATTAGCATTGAATGCTGCGATTGAAGCGGGTCGTGCAGGCGAGCATGGGCGAGGTTTTGCAGTGGTGGCGTCAGAAGTTCGAAAATTGGCTGAACGCAGTCAAGTTGCGGCGCAGGAAATCGGTGCTTTGGCTTCTGAGACCGTTAAGCAGGCAGATTTGGCGGGTAGGCTACTGCAAGATATGGTTCCTTCTGTGCGTAAAACAGCTGATTTGGTACAGGAAATTGCTGCCGCTTCTGCAGAGCAAAATTCAGGTGTGGCACAAATTAATGCCGCTATCGGTCAAGTTAGTCAAACCTTACAGCAAAATGCTGCAGCGTCTGAAGAGTTGAGTTCAACCGCAGAAGAAATGAGCGTGCAAGCAATTAACTTGCAGGAGTCTATGACCTATTTTGTGCTCGAAGGAAAATCAGCTTTTCGCAAGTCAGATAATGCTTTGGAGATGAAGCGAAAAGCTACCGAAGAAAATGTTGCGACGCAACGCCAATCTGGAGCTAAGAAATTAATTTCTGCAAAAGGTGGTGGCGACGATGAGTTGGATAAAAATTTCGTTCGTTTTAATTAACTGTGAGTAGTCTAATAATTAAGTAGTTGACTTGTAGGTAAATCTAGTACTTGCGTCGCTTGAGGTCATTGATGACAGCAGAATGTAATACACCGCTACCAAGCGATCATGAGTTTCAGTTGTTTCAATCGCTTTTTCAGCTCAAGCTGGGAATACATCTTCCTATGCAGAAAAAAGCGTTACTGAGTAATCGGTTATGGAAGCGGCTTCAAGCCTGTCGTTTCAATAATTTTACTGAATATTATAGATTTATCAATGAGCCATCGGGAAAGTCTGAACTGAAAGTAGCATTAGAATTAATCACAACGAATGAAACTTATTTTTTTCGTGAGCAAAAGCATTTTGATTATATGCAAAATGTGATTTTCCCTGGGCGTAAATCACCATCAACTTATCGTGTGTGGAGTGCAGCTGCCTCTACAGGGGAAGAACCTTATAGCATAGCTATGTTGCTACGTGATCGCTGTACGTCTCCTTGGGAGTTGC
Organism: Cellvibrio sp. 25HG11W-0; assembly: GCF_057815475.1. Taxonomy (NCBI): domain Bacteria; kingdom Pseudomonadati; phylum Pseudomonadota; class Gammaproteobacteria; order Cellvibrionales; family Cellvibrionaceae; genus Cellvibrio; species Cellvibrio sp. 25HG11W-0. Next base: position 3,330,440 of record NZ_CM174230.1, on the reverse strand, counting down.
TGAGCTCTGATGTTAATGAAACGGTTATTGAGCATGCCAAAACTGCCATATATCCTGACATGCGCGCGCGAAATATTCCCCCTAATTACTTGCGTCGATTTTGTCGTAAGGGCATAGGACCGCAGGAGGGCTATATACGTGTTAATGCTGAACTACGGCAGTTGGTGCAGTTTTTCACCCTTAACTTGCACGAAGAATTCCCTAAAATAGGTATTTTTGATTTGGTGTTTTTACGTAATGTATTGATTTATTTTGAAAGCGAAAACAAATCAAAGATACTTGACCGTATTGCAAATACTTTAGCTCCTGGTGGCTTACTGTTTGTCGGACACTCGGAAAGTTTACATGGATTAAGTTCTCGCTTTGTACCATTACAGCCCGCCATCTACCAATTGCGAACCTAGTATTATGGTTTCATCTATTCTGTTGCCAACTAGATCATTGCTTAGCATTCACCCTGGTGAATGGCACTTTGGTGCAGATTATGAATTTCTCCACACTGTATTAGGATCCTGTGTTGGGCTTGTTGCCTGGCATCCCAGGTTGAAGGTGGGTGGGCTTTGTCATTATCTTTTGCCATCCGTTCCTCTTTTAAAGCGGGAGCAAATGCGAGATTGTCGTTATGCAGTAAATGCTTTGCCACAGATGAAGAAATCAATGTTGGACTATGCGGCTATAGCAGAGTTTAGAGTAAGTCTATTTGGTGGTGGTGATATGTTTAGTTTTAATAATCCGCGTTCTATAGGTGCAGCAAATATCCACTATGCGAAAATGTGGCTGGAACGTGAAAAAATATCACTTCACAACACAGATATAGGTGGTTCTATTTCTCGTTCTATAATGTTCTCTATTCGTAGTGGCGAAGTTATTTTAAAGCGCTATTCAATGAATCCACAGCAGCACTTATAAAATTAGAGGTGCTATGACTATTGAAGTGATGATTGTCGACGATTCGGCTGTGGTACGTCAGGTAATGAGCGCCACCCTAAGTGAAGCGCCTGACATTAGTGTTTATGCCACTGCATCAGATCCAATTTTTGCTTTGCAGCAAATGGAAAAAAAATGGCCAGATGTTATTGTGCTAGATATTGAAATGCCTCGTATGGATGGACTGACTTTTTTGCGCCAACTTATGCAAACGCGGCCAACACCAGTGATTATTTGTTCGTCCCTTGCTGAAAAAGGCGCTGAGCTCACGCTGCAAGCCTTAGCCGCTGGAGCAATTGATGTGGTTACCAAACCACAACTGGGCATTAAAGATTTTTTGTTAGAGGCAAAGCATCTGCTATGGCAAACTGTTAGAGCGGCAGCTGGTGCGCGTATTACTAAACAACTACACGCTCAACCTAATAAAGTAATTGTCACACCTACCCAAGACCTTGTGACTATGACGGTTACTACTGATTCTATTACGGTGATAGGTACGTCCACTGGGGGGACTCAGGCGCTCGAAGCTATTTTAACTAAAATTTCTCGCACCTGTGCAGGAATAGCTGTTGTGCAACATATGCCAGAAAAATTTACTGCAGCCTTCGCAAAGCGACTAGATGGTTTGTGTGCGGTCGATATCAAAGAAGCTGAGTCGGGTGATAGGCTTATCCCTGGACGCGTGCTTATTGCACCTGGTGGTCATCATCTTGAGATTCAGCGTTCCGGCGCACAATATGTTGCCCGTGTTTTTCGCGGCCCGAGTGTTAACCGTCATTGTCCATCGGTTGATGTTTTATTTCGCTCTGCCGCTCGTGCAGCAGGGCGCAATGCTTTAGGTATTATCATGACGGGTATGGGGGATGACGGTGCGCGTGGGCTATTAGAAATGCGTCAAGTGGGTTGTAGAACCATTGCTCAGGATGAAAGCTCCTGTGTGGTGTTCGGCATGCCCAAAGAAGCTATTAACTTAGGCGCAGCGAAAGAAGTTAAAAACCTTAGCCAAATTCCAGCAATTCTTGAGGGTAAGGCATGAAATCATCGATTGCTGAATTAGCGATTTTAGTCACCGACGATAGCATCACTCAGCGCGAGTATGCCAAAAGTTTATGTGTGTCTTTGGGGGCGATTACTGTTTATGAGGCTGAAAACGGTGCTGAAGCACTTCGTATTTTACAGAAGAAGAAAATTGATGTTGTTTTAGTGGATTTAGAAATGCCGATCATGGATGGGGTGGAATTAATTAGGGAGATAGCGAGTGAAAAGTTTTTATTGAATCTTATAATTTTAAGTGCCAAGGATCCAATTCTCATTTCTAGTGTAGGTACTATGGCGGAAGCAGATGGATTGCATGTATTAGGAACTTTTCAGAAGCCACTATTACCGGATATGTTGGAATGTAGTCTTGTGCGTTTGCTGCGAGAATTGCAGCAAGTTCCTAATCAGGCTATAGAAACTAATACTGAGGTTACTGCACTTGAGTTAAGTGTTGCCTTGCAAAAAGGTGAGGTAACCTTGGCATTTCAACCTAAGTTGACCGTGCAGGGACTATTGTTGCGCGGAGTGGAAGCCTTGGCGCGTTGGCATCATCCTCAATTGGGTCTCATTTCGCCAGGTGTTTTTATTCCGCTGGCTGAGCGCCATGGCATGATCGATATTTTAACGCGTAAGCTTTTAGAGCAGGCTTTTGCTACAAAAAAACAATGGCAGCAACTCGGTCTACGTTTTCACTTAGCATTCAATTTATCCCCCTGTCACTGGCAGAAGTAGACATCGTCGATTATATTCAAAATCTCGCACAAAAATATGATATAGCGCCTGCGGAGATTACTCTCGAAATTACTGAAAATGCACTTTTGGGAGAATTGGCGAGTGCAATTCGCACCTTGGCGCGATTGCGTTTAAAAGGGTTTCATATTGCAATTGATGATTATGGTACAGGTTTTGCGAATGCTCAGCAGTTATCACGGGTGCCAGCAACTGAGTTAAAAATAGATCGATCTTTAGTGCATCAAGCTGCGTATCGCTCGCAACAACTAACCATATTAACCAGCACTGTCGAACTTGCTCAAAAGTTAAATTTAACGACTGTTGCAGAGGGCGTTGAGACACCGGAGGACTTTAAAATTCTAGAAAATATTGGAGTGGATTTAGTTCAAGGCTTTCTATTTTGCAAGCCTTTGTTTGCAGAGGATCTATTGCGTTGGGTGAAGTCTGATTTGAGTAAGCTAAGAGCAGAGTACGTACAATCAAATAAATAAATATTAGATGCCCTTTTGGGTGCGTGATTTTTCCATAAGTAATATACTTGCTGCCAGAATACTTCCCAATATTACTACAGTTCTATGCTTAGTTTAAATGGAGGGCTGCGGTCTTAGTGCATTGTATTGTAATACTGTAACCGCCTATTGTGGTGGTTTATACATAGGCGAGTTGTGTTGTACAGATATATTACTACTCATAAAAGGCGAACCCTAAGAATAGGGCGCCGCCTTGTTTTGTCTCAAACGGTAAAAATTACGCCGCTTTTTTCAGTTTTTTCTTCAGTACTTTTAACTTACTTTCTTGCTTAGCAATTTTATCTTTACGTGATTTGATTGCTTTTTTGATGCTTACAACAGTTTTAGATAGCTTCTTAGCCATGATGGAGTCTCCAAAAGTTAACATTGAAATAAATAGTGTACAGCTTGTTTATCTTCAGTCTGCTTGATTATCACGAATAAAATCGCGGATAAACTTGCGTATCTCTCTGGCGGCGCTGGTATCTAAAGCTTCACATAAAGCAATAAATTCATCGCGATCTGCACCATTGATACGAATCAAAAGTTGAGAGTCTTTTTTCCCCACTTTTACTTTCGAATCGGTGAGAGTACTTTTTTCCAGCTTTGCCTTAATTTTATTCACCTTAATGGCACCTATTGTTGGTGCCATAGACAAGCACCTATGATCAGTGCTTAAGGAAATATTCAAGAGCACAGAAGATATACTTAGTATATACAAAATATATCATTTGTTTAGTTAAGCTTTTGTGACAGCTGATGTCGGATAGAGGTGGGTATTGATAAGCTGGAGGCGACTGTATTTGTATGAGCTAATTTTTCGTCCTAGCTGCATGGCTCTCTTTCTGACGAAGGGATAGGTTGAAGCTCATAAGAAAGTCTTTGCGATTCTTTGACTTTATCAATATTATGCGGCCCCCTTTAGGCTGGATTAGTCTAAAAATGTATATCACAAAGGAAGCTTTTATGCGTCAATCTTCTCCCTTTTTGCCAAGTTTATTGAGTCTGTGTCTATTCAGCTTAACTGCCTGCGGCGGCGGCGGCGGTGGTTCAGATAAGTCTGCCAGTGCAGACGTTAAAAGCAGTGTTCAATCCAACCAAGCATCAAGCCAAGCATCAAGTGCAGCCAATAATCCAGATTTTAATGCGATTGTTGGGTTATATGATGCGAGCATCACGACGAATAATATTAAAGATGAAAGTTATCTCTATATTAGTGGTAGCGGAAAAGTAACTGCCTATAACTATATGGGTGACAGTAAGGACCTTGGTAATAACTGTTATCGTGAAGCTACTGGTACTGACATTAATGTTGGCCTCACAGGAAAAGCGCTCATCTATTCCGCAGCTAAAGCTGAATATACTACCGATATTGACGGTAAGTCAGTGGCTTGGGTGTTGGGCACAGATAATCAAATTTCTAAAGTTGTTTATGCAGGTTCAATCAGTGCTAGCAGGATCAGCATGTCGGTCTCTGGTGCATCTTTAGTGGTTGATAGTAAAAAAATAACCAGTCTCAGTATTGGTGATATTACTGCTGCACTCTGCAAGTAATAGGTAGTGTAAAAGCAGGGGGGGGCTACTCCTGCTTTTACGCGCACATTTTACCACCATGATAATTTGTGCAGCCGTTACCTTAAAAGAACAAAAATATAGCGACGCCTATAGCTCGCTAATTATGCAAGCACAGAAACCCCTTCGTTTAACACAACAGTTTTCGCTTCTGAACGCTCGATCATTTTGACGAGTGCAGATTGAATCGTTTCATCTTCGCGTGCATCGTTTTTACTGGCGAATTTTTCTGTTTGAATTGCGGCACCTTCCTCCATGACAAACTCTACGACGACTTGGTTGGCATAGTTTACTGTAGTGCCGTAGTAGGCTATAGAAATTCTAGGAAAGCCCTGAAACCCCATTTTGGCCCGCTTTAGTATTCGTTTTTTCGATTTTTCTAAATTCATATAGGGCTCTTGACGTCTGGTGAAGGGGTGAGTGGTGGGTAAGCGTAGGTTCAACAATCGAAGACTGAAACTCAACTGGAGTCCCTCCCGCTATTGCTAACAACTACCAAGGTGCAGTGATTTTTCAATGCGTACTGCATTGTGCAGTATTTTTAAGCAAAAAAGTATGAAGAGTCTATATGAAGAGTTTAGCTGGTGAGTCGTTTGTTCTCGGGGGAATTATGGGTGCAAGCAAGGTTTGGCGATTTCGGATAGTAAGTGGCTGAGATTTTAAGTTGTAGGGAATGACTAGCAGTAGAAGATCGACTCTGCGGCATTAAGGTGCTGCAGATGCTTTTTGAGTTGAGTTGAGTTGAGTTGAGTAAGAGGAGGAGAGGTGATTTTAATGGAGTGTTACAAACAAAAATCCTGCCTCTGCAAAAGCTGAGGCAGGGACTTAAAATGCAGTCACTATACTTATTGTAAATTTAATTCATAAACAACTTCACCCTTGGTATTAACCTCTAATTCGCTTGCTATTGGCAATTGCGCACTTACGAAGTTGCGCGAGCGAGTGGTATTGGGCGCGCGAAACACAATCGTTAAGTTTGTAGCGCTTACTATAGGTGCAAAGGACCAATTGCCATCTGCCGTTGGTGTTACAGGGCTGTTGGCACGAATATAGTTAGCCAGTATTTCACGATTGCTGTCGGGTGAATCTATCACCACGTGGTCGCTGCCGGTGCCGGGGAACTTGCCGCCATTAGCGCGGTAGTTATTGCTCGCCACGATAAATTCTTGTGTATCCGTCACTGGCTTGCCTTGGTGTTTGAGATTAACAATACGCGTGGAATCTGCATTGATAACGGCACAGTCGCGATTCATATGCGCCGCTTTGGTGACATCGATTTGATAGGCGACTCCGTCAATAACATCATAGTTGTAGGTTGGGAAACCGGCGTAGTCGATCAGCTCTTGAGGCTCACTCTTGGTGGTATCAATTTTAAAGAATTGCGATGCCGAACATTCCAGCCAACCTTTCAATTCCGCACCGGTAATTTTTACCGCGACCAAGGTGTTGGGATACAAGTAGAGGTCGGCGGCATTGCTCAATGTTAACTTGCCTTTAGCGACAGTGGTAAAGCTGCTTTCATTGCTGCAGTTTCCTTCGCGATCACAGGCTTTAAATGGGGCTGCGGCAGAAAGGACCGGTAAGTCCTGCAGATTTACATCACCCTTAATTAGTTCTTCCACATAGGCTTTTTGCGCGTCACTTACGATTTGAATCGATGGGTCGTCTTTTACCAAGGCTAAAAAGCTAAACATATCATCGGTGGATTCGCCAATGGGTGTGCCCATATAAGCGATGGTTGCATTATGCTCTTCAGTTAATAAGGCGGTAATGACGGAATCTGGTTCTACGGCGGCGACTGCATCTACCACTATAGGGCGTGCCTCTACTTTGCTGGTCACTACCGTCCATGACTTGGCTTTAGTGTCGTATTCCAATTGCAAATCTATAATGCCTAGGTGACTGCCCCAATAACCGGGCATTACCGCAGGGACATTTTTAATAGTACCTTTTTCAAGATCTACACCCGTGGTTTTGGCATAGGCGGCGGAAGGAAAGACGAGATGGCTGTGGCCAAACATAATGGCATCTATATCGGGCACATCGGCTAAATACCAGCTGCTGTTTTCGGCTTTTTCATTCAGGCTATAAGCAGTAGTGCTAATACCCGAGTGGGCTATGGCAACTACTATATCAGCGCCGGCGGCTTTCATCTGCGGCACATATTTTTCTGCCATGGCTTTAATGTCTTTGGTAGTGACTTTGCCATCCAGATTGCCCTTGTCCCACTGCATAATTTGCGGTGGCACAAAACCGATAAAACCGATAGTAATATCGTGTTTGTTACCTTCTTTATCCATGAGCGATTTGGTAATTAGTTTGTAGGGCTCAAAATAGGGTTGGTCATTTTCTGCATTGTTGTCGCCATCATTTTTAAAAATGTTGGCACTAATATAGGGGAAATTGGCATCATTTACGCTTTCTGCTAAATAATCCAGGCCGTAATTAAATTCGTGATTGCCATAGTTGGCGACATCGTAGTCGAGTTCATTCATGGCTTGATAAACCGGATGCACTTCACCTGCTGTGATGCCTTTTGCCGCTTGCCAATCGCCCATAGGGCTGCCTTGAATTAAATCGCCATTGTCGACTAATACTGAGTTGCTCAGCTCAGGTATTTCCGCGCGTGCATTGCGAATAAGTGTCGCAGTGCGAACTAGGCCAACTTTAATATCGGTCGCTTTACTGTAGTAGTTGTAGTCCATTACATTGGCGTGAATATCGGTTGTCTCCATTAGGCGAAGATCAGCGCGTACTTTTTTTCCTTCGACTTCTTTATTATCGCTACCGCAAGCCGTTAATAATGTAGTGGCGAGGGTAAATGCCACGATAGAAAATCGTTTGATTGGGAAGTTCATAGCAGTCCTTAGATAAAAATTAGTTGATTAAATGTAGGTGTGGGTCTTTGAGAGGCTTATTGGCAATTGCTTAGCTCTTGTAAATTAGCGACAGACTCCAAGCTTGGGTAGGAGAGATAATTGTCACGTGTTCCAGTGATCTCTAAAATTTTATTGAGCATGCTGGGGTTATTGGCAGGGCTGAAGTAAGCGCGTTGGTTGGATTCCAATTTCACATAAATAGTGGTGCTGTTAGTTAAGTCAGCAAGCTCCAGCGCATACTGGCCATTAACTGCGGCGACTACTCGCCCTGCGACCACTAAGTGTGTATTGACTGCGGCGCTGTAGGCAGTGGTCACTGACACTCTATTATTGGAGTAGCAACTAGCGGTGCTACTTGTGCTGGAGCTGCTACTAGAAATGCTACTAGAAAAGCTGTTAGAGCTAGTTGCAGACACTTCTATCATGCCGGTTACATATTCGATGCTGGGATTGTTTAAATAGTTGTCGCGTATTCCGGTAACTTTTATGGTTTTTCCTATAAGTGCGGGATTATTTTGGGGACTAAATTGCGCGCGATATTGGCTTTCGAGTTTGACAAAAATAGTGGTCGATGGATTTTGTGTATCGGCCATCTCCAACGCATAAATGCCATTGATAGCTTGAGTGACGACACCTTGTACAACGACTGCGGTGCCGATCGATTTAGTTAAAGCGACGCTGACGTTTATGGCTCCAGAGTTAGAACCAGAGGAGATTGAAGAGCTAGATACATTAATAGATGAGTTAGCTTGACTCGACGAAGCAGCGCTGCCATTTACCGCTAGGGGCGCGCCGTAGGCACCCTTGGCAAAGGTGGCAGGGTTCCATGGGTTATAACCACCGCTTGGAGAGCTCCAGGGTTGACCATTATCTGGGTCGGTTAATTCCTGAGTTGCTATGGGGTAGGGCGTGGCAATGCCTGCAGGGTGAGTTGTGCTATTAAACTGCGTGTAGCTCTCGGGCGTCGCCAACCAATTTATTATATTGATACTCAGCTGTGCGGCATTGCCTGTATCGGTCCAACCGGGGTAGGTACTTTTGCTGCCGCCCGAATCCTGACGGCGATAGCGCGGTGTGCTGTCTTCAATAGGGCTTGAGTCACCAATAAAAGCGGCTTTGCCTGCGCCGGATTTAGCAATAGCCACATAAGCGCCTTCAGTCGCGCCACCAAAATATAGACCCGAATCTACCGCGCTGCCCCATTTTGATGGGTTGTCACTGTTAGAAAAATAAACTAAACCTTTAGCGCGGCTGGGGTCCACAATCGCCAGAGTTGCCCCTGCCGCCATAAGTACTGGAGCTACTCCGGCCGTAATTCCTTCACTTTGATTTTGCGCTGCTATCGCACTGGCGCCCGCCAATAAGTTGATAGCATTAAAGCGAAAGCGAATACCAAAGGTATTGACTAACCAACCGGCATTGGCATTTGCAGGATTGCGCAGATCACCGTAGCTGCTGCCCAGATTGTATTTGGCTAAATTGGAGCGGTTGTAACCATTAAATACTTCAGTGGCATCCCAAGTATTTAAATTTCGATCAGCATTGTAGTGATCGCCAATAAAATATATGCCCTTGCCGGCGGCAATAAACTGCTCAAGCGCCGTCTGTTCGTCTAGGGTAAAAGGTCGATTGGATTCTGCTAAGACTAATACATCCGCTTGGCTGATAGCGGCGTAAGTAATAACCGCTTCATTCGCGGCGGAGGCTGCAGCGCTCGGGTTGGTGTAATCATTTACAAATTGAATAATGCCGTCATTATTCTTATCGACGCCGCGATACTCTTTGACGGTATAACCTTGGTTAACTAAGCTATCGGCAAAATCAGAAAAGCCGCCGTTAATAACCCAGTCAGCATTGCCTTCAGTACCGCCATGTGAAACATCAAAAAAAACTGTCTTGCCATTATTGGTGCCTGCAGATGGAGTTTTTACTGGCGCTGGATAATTCCACTCATAATCGGCACAGACACCCACAGTGGAAAATGCAAAGGATAGCAGCAAGGCATACTTATTTAATGGTGATCGGCTCATGTTAAAGTCCCTATAATTTAAGTAAAAATGACACATGGAGGACTCTATTCTGGATAGATGACGGTGGCGTGAACCTTGGTTTACTATTGCGTGAATAATTTATAAGGCCGAGCGGCCATATGTGTCATGAAGCAAGCATTAAAATAGTAAAATTTTGATGTGGTGGGGGAAAATAGAAGGGGGCGCTCTAAGCGTAAACGGCTTACTACTTGCTAAGCAGTAGCTGACGTCGGCCACAATTTTTTAGTTTACAGTTTGAGGAGAGCGACTTGAGTGGAAGAATAAAGTGGTGAGGGGCTCAATTCAACCTACTAGACATTCAGTCACCTTAAAGATTAATCTCTGCACCATCCTTCCCCTAAGCGTACTTTCAAACAATTCGATTTTTCTGCAAGCCATTTCATTCCAGTATCAATGCCATTGCTGGCCTGAATTATTTCAGTGAATCCGTTGCGTTCAAAAGATATTTTATTTTTGTCACTGGTTCCTTGATATTGTTTTGGACCATCGAGATTCACAATAATAATTGTGTAGGTACCATCACCACCGGAAATTTCAATAAATGTTCCCTCTGGGCCATACCATTTACCGAGCCAGTTATCTGTTGCTATTGCTGTTTTTTCTGTGCTTGCTGGGTTTGTATTTGATGCTGTGTTAGCTGTAGTATTGTTCTCACTACATGCAACTAGCAGCAGTAATATTAATGGTGATAGATATCTGTATAGTCTTGTGTTTTTCATATCGCTTTCTCGCTTTTTTAGGAATACAGCTACGCAATGGGTACATGTTTATTGGTTTATGGATGCTTGTGCATAATGGCGGTAAACAGGGTGCTGTTTATATTGCACTCTAGCCACCTAGCCACGTGTGGGTAAACACCGCTATAAAACCAGTCTGGGTCTACTCCCGCAAATTGTCGAATAAATGGAAATATAGCTACATCGGCATAGCGGCGTTGATTGTCTATTAAACTGTTGTGCTGGCTTAGGCGCTGTTCCAATTGCTGGAGAAATATTTCGGCTTGGTGGCGGTAATCAATTTGGCGCTGCTCTGGGTGGCGGTCAAAATATTTATAGTGGTCCAAATGTGGCTTGAACTCATGGTCGCAGCTGTTAACTAGCGCGGCCATCTCTGTATTTGCGCTTGCTAGTAACCAGTTCTCTGGGTCTGCTATTTGTAGTGCCCACTGCATAATGTCGCAGCTCTCGTCTAATATGCGTCCCGTAGCGGTTACCAGTACGGGTACGGTTCCCTTGAGCGAGCAATCTAAGAGGCTTTGCGGTTTACTCTTGAGTGCTACCTCAATAATATCAACAGGGATTTTCGCACTATACAGCGCCATGCGCGCGCGCATGGCATAGGGGCAGCGGCGAAAACTATAAAGACGATGAGTGTTTGATTTATTCATGATCATATGTGTATAGCACAATTTTTTTGGTATTTTTTTGCATTGGGTTTTTATTTTGTTTGAAAAAATATTGTGTGAGTGCCTGAGGTACCGGGAAGAAATTCACGCGATAAACGTTTTTAAAATTGATATTTTTTTAGTTGGTCTTTAAGGGGTAAGTGATTTTTCGAGTTGTCTACCGGTTACTATTTTAAGATTGCCTTTCGTGGTCGACTTTAAAGGATTTTTATGAAGAGTGAAAGTAGTTTAAGGTTAAGTTTGTGCGAGACTCGCTTCGATTTAGGCTCGGCTACTATAAAATCTAAGCGTGTTACCCTGTTGGTGTTAAATGCTGCATATGGAGCCTTAATATGAAACGCCTATGTGTTTAATAACCGCGCGTAATTCTGGCTCGCTATGAAGCTCAATGCCGGTGTAGCTTGCGTAGTCAATATGGAGTTGCTGAAAGAGGCGAGCGTTACCTAGTTCCAGCCCGAGAATGTGGGCGATGATGATGCGTATTACACCACCGTGACAGATGATGACGCTATGTTCTGGTCGGCCTTGCTGCACAGCTTCTTCCCACGCGGAAATGATACGCTGAGAAAAATTATTGAGGCTTTCACCATTGGGTGGCTGCTTTTGATTGGGGTGATCCCAAAATGCTTTCAGCTGTGGCCATTGGTTTTGCAGTTGATTGAAGTCTACACCGTCCCAGTCACCAAAATTCATTTCTTTGAATTTTTCCTGCAGTTGCAAAGGCAGGGCGTGGCGCTGTGAAAATTCGTTTGCGACTTGTGCACAACGAAGTAACGGAGAGCTAATAATACTTGCTATGGGGTTTTCGCGATGTAGTTGTGTAAGTGTATGTTGCAGCTCGGTACGACCTTGCTCGCTCAGTATAATATCCGTATGGCCATAGAGTGCGGCAGGGCCGGCCACCTTACCGTGGCGCACGAGGGTGATAAATCTGCTTGCCATCGTTAAGGTGCATTCCCTGTAACAGGTGTTGCCGCCTTCAGTGTTAGGGGTATACCAGCAGCTACAAAAAATACTTGATCTGCAATGGCTGCCAGTTGTTGATTAAGTCGTCCTGCTTCATCGACAAATTTTCGGCTGATCTCACCCATGGGGATTACTCCCAATCCCACCTCATTAGCGACAAAAATAACATGTGCTTGTCTATGTTTTGTTTGCACAGTGGCAATTAAATCATCGAAGAGCAGTTGAAAGGATTGTTCTGGCGCGTGAAATAGTTGGTTGTTAAGCCAGAGTGTCAGGCAGTCAATTAAAATACATTGAGGTTGTTTAATTTCTTCACCCAGTGCGGTGGCTAAATCCAGCGGGCATTCGCGCAACTGCCAATTTTGTTGGCTAGTTTGACGCTGTTGTTGATGGTGTGCAATGCGCTCTTTCATTTCTGTATCTAAGGCGGTAGCGGTTGCTATATAAAGCAGCGGTAGATTTGTTGTGCGCGCCATCTGCTCGGCAATGCGCGATTTTCCTGAGCGCGCGCCACCCAGTACCAGGCTAATCATTTAAAAAACTCCAGAGTGTTGCTGCAGAATAAGTAGCAAGGCATAGATGCTTAATTCGCTAATTTGCTGTGCCGCGCCTAATGCGTCGCCAGTATAGCCGCCGAGCTGGCGATCAAAATAAAATTTAGTGCAGCTACGAATTGTAAACATTAATATTGCCAACACTAAACTGCTTTGCCAACTTAAGAAAAAAAGTACAGGTAGCGCGCTGATTAATAAAATGGCGAGATCGCGGCGCGATTGATTGTTGGCGAGGGGTTTGGATTTTCCGCTATCGGGGTCGGTTACATAATTCATTGAGAATATTAAGCTGGCTGCAAGGCAACGTGAGAGTGAATAGGCAAGTACAAGGCTAACCACTATGTCGAGCGTTTCAGCGAGCAGTAAATACTTTCCAAGTAACGCCATTAGTAGGGCACTTGCACCATAGGTGCCAATGCGGCTGTCTTTCATGATGCTGAGTTTTTGCGCACGGGTAAAGCCGCCACCGCAGCCGTCGGCGGTATCGGCTAGGCCATCTTCGTGAAAAGCGCCAGTGAGTAATAAGCTAAATATCATGGCAAGCCAAAGGCTGATGTTGGGTGAAAATATTGTGTGCGCAAGATAAAAACAGGCTGCCACCAAAGCGCCGAGTAGCCAGCCCACTGCGCAAAAATAACGGCTAGCCGCATTTAAACGTTCGGGTGAATACTCTACCCAAGCGGGCATAGAGATACGGCTGAAGAATCCCAGTGCCAAAAAAAATAAATTTATTTCTTGTTTAAGAAATTTCACAGAGTTTTTAAACCTTTACGCCAGCACTGGCAAAGGTGGCCATATCATTGTAGAAACATATTGCTGCATTAAGCAGCGGCAGGGCGAGGGCGGCCCCCGTACCTTCACCTAAGCGCAAGTCTAAGTTTAATAAAGGCTGCGCCCCTAAACGCTGCAGCATGAGTTGATGGCCAGACTCTAAAGACTGATGTGCGAAAATCATATAGTCGCGCGCTGCTGGATGCAGAGCAACGGCAAGCATGGCAGCGGCGGTGACTATAAATCCATCCACAAGAATGATTTTTTTTGCGGCGGCAGTCGCGAGCATAGCGCCGCAGATTTGCGCAATTTCAAAACCGCCAACTTCTGCTAGTAAGTCGAGCGGCTCAGTGCTGCTAATGCGTGCGAGTGCTTGTTGAATTAAGATAATTTTTTTGGCGAGCTGTGCATCGTTAATACCTGTGCCGCGCCCTACGCATTGGGTGAGCGGTGCTTGGCTTAATGCAGCCAGTAGTGCTGCCGCTGAGCTGGAATTGCCAATGCCCATTTCACCAAAGGCGAACAAGTTAGAACCTTGGTTAATATGGTGCTGTGCAAGTGTTGATCCTAGGTTGAGTGCGGTTTCAAGTTCGCTCTTACTCATGGCAGCTTGCTGTGCAAAGTTGTGTGTGCCCGCCGCTACACGCTGATTAATAAGGTCATGCGGTTGCGGTTGAATTTCCTCTGCTATGCCTGCATCGATAATCACGAGCGGTAAGCCTGCGCTGCGGCAAAAACAATTAATTGCAGCGCCACCCGCGAGAAAATTTAATACCATTTGTTGAGTGACTGCGCTGGGGGCAATGCTGACGCCTTCGGCGGCTATACCATGGTCGGCGGCGAACATCAGCATTCTAGGGCGGTTAATTTGCAGATAGTCGTTTGGTATCTGGATATTACTGCTGACTGCATCGCTGTGTTGAATGAGGGCGATTTGCATGGCGAGGTTTTCCAACTGTCCCAATGCGCCCAATGGTTTGGTTTTTTGATTGATGCGGTCTTGAATACGACTGCGCACAGCTTGATCGACGGGGGTAATGTGCCAACTGGGCAGCATAGTAAATTCCTTTGGGCTGAACTTGAACTGAAATGGTGCGTAAGTCGGTTATAAATTGCTGCGACTAAGTGCGGCGCAAGGTAGCATATTTTGCGCTGAACTTGGCAGATGTGCGTATAATCGCGCCTTTCAAATTACTACTATTTCGTCCTTTGGAGTCTTTATGTTCGAAGCCTTGCCCCTGTTGCCCGCCGATCCCATTTTAGGTTTAAGTATGGCCTTTGCGCAGGATGCTAATCCACTTAAGGTCGATTTAGGTGTTGGTGTTTATAAAAATGATACAGGTGTGACACCGATCATGCAGGCGGTGATGGAAGCAGAAAAGCTGCGCATTGCCCGCGAAGCAACTAAAGCCTATACGCCGCCAGCGGGTTACCCCGGTGCCAATGAAGCGGTGATGCAATTAATTTATGGTGTAGGCCATAGTGCGGTGACGGCTCAGCGTGTGCGCACAATTCAAACCCCCGGTGGTTGTGGTGCACTGCGCGTTGCTGCCGAACTTATTGCGCGTGCAAAACCTGGTGCCAGCCTTTGGGTCAGTACGCCTACCTGGGCTAATCATGTGCCACTATTAGCCAGTGCGGGTTTAAGCCTGCGCGAATATCCCTATTACGATTACGCTACACATAGCATTGATTTTGCGGCGATGCTCGCCACGCTGAATGCAATACCGCGCGGTGATTTAGTTTTACTGCACGCCTGTTGCCACAACCCGAGCGGCGCTGACTTAAGCCGTGCACAGTGGCATGAGGTGGCGGATGTTCTAGAGGCGCGCGGCGTTATCCCGTTTATTGACATGGCCTATCAAGGTTTTGGTGAAGGGTTAGAAGAGGACGCCTATGGTTTGCGTCTCATGGCGGCACGTATGCCTGAGGCTGTTGTTGCAACGTCTTTTTCGAAAAACTTTGGCTTGTATCGCGAGCGTGCGGGTAGCCTTAGTGTGGTATTTGCCAATGAGCTGCAAGCTGATGCAGGTATGAGTCAATTATTAAGTGTGACACGTGCGCTCTATTCTATGCCACCAGCACATGGTGCGGCCTTGATTGATATTATTTTACACAGCAATGAGCTGACGCAAATGTGGCGCGATGAGTTGACGCTGATGCGCGAGCGTATTGCAGGCTTGCGGGTGCAATTAGTGGCGAGTTTAAACCAGCTGCAGACGCAACAAGATTTTAGTTTTATTGGGCAAGAGCGCGGAATGTTTTCATTCTTAGGCTTGAGTGTGGAGCAGGTGCGTCGTTTGAAGACGGAATACAGTATCTATATGACCGATACCAGTCGTATTAGTGTGGCGGGTTTAACTGCTGAGAAAATGGATTATGTCAGTAGAGCAATAGTGTCTGTGCTCTAAATATAGTAATTTTATTATCGATATATGAATAGAGAATAATATTGAGGTATTAAAAAAGGCGAAGCTCCTAGGGGCTTCGCCTTTTTTAATGGAGATAAATTTATGTTACTTCAATTGAAATTCAATTTTCTTAAAGCTGATATCCATTTCTTTGAAGGTTTCAGGCACGCTAGTGCTCCAAGGGTTAATGTTGCCACGTAACACATTACCCGATTTGGTTTCGCCTACGAACAAACCGCGCTGAATAACTACATTGCTTAGATCGGCCAAGGATTTGTTGGTGCGCACGTAGTTGACTTCAGAATAGAACGTAAGCTTGTTCATAGGAATAGTTACGCGCACCCACTTATCGAGCATGGTGGCTTGATCAACTTCAATAATTATTGCTGCATTAAGGTTGCCGCCGTCATGCAAGGTAATACCAATGTTGACCTTACCTGCGTCCATCGCATCTACCGTTGCGCCGGTTACGTAGCTGGCGTAGGTTGTTTTTAAGCTGGCGACTGTAGGTACTTTGGTGTTGGCAGTGTTAATTTTTACATCGAGCACGAGGTTTTCAATGTCGCCAAATCTATAACCCATGGCGAGAATATTTTTCTCGAAGCCATTGGCGTGTTGGTGATCCCAGTCGGCCACTTTTTTAACCAATACCATATTGATAGTGTCTGCACCATTACAAGAGTCGTTTACCTTGGCGCTGGTGCTGAAGTTATAGGTTGTGCCGGTTTTAGCGAGGTTAGTCCATTCGGCAGTAACGCCATTTGTCGCGTGATTCCAGCCGCTGAAATTTAAGCTGGAAAGGCTTTGGTTTTGTACGCCGCCATCGTAATCCGCAAAAAGTGCGTAGGTTTTAGCCGCTGCACTGATGTTCACACCGCAGTTTTGAATTTCAGCAAGGGTCACACCGCTAGCGAGGGTTTGTGCATTGCTGGTGGTTTCATCGCTTGCGTTGGCAAGGCTACTAACAGTGGCTGAACTTGCAGGTGCTACGCTTGCGGCCATTGAGCTGGCGGGTATTGAACTTGCCGGCATAGAGCTCGCTGCAACAGAGCTAGGTACTGGTGTGCTAGAAAGTGCAGCTGTGGATGAAGGCTTAGGCGTGCTGGAGCCACCTCCGCCACCGCAAGCGGCCAAACTGGCGATGATAAAACTGAGACTGGTTACAGAAAGAATTTTGCGCATGGTCCTACCTTATTATTAGTGTCGATTTTAGTTATTAGTCTTGATTTTGATGGTCTATTTTGAGGATCGTGTCGATTTTTATAAGTAGCGCGAACCCTTAAGCCTGAGCCTTAGGGTCGAAGCTCTGTAAAGCGCTATAGCCATCTCACTGTGCGCTTTGGGCAATTTGCGGGCGAAACTATATAGAGTTTCTAACCTTGGCGTAAATAATCGTTTTTTTTTGGACACAAAAACCAAGGTTGTCCTTGGTTTTTGTGTGTTGGTAGGATGAAACTGCTAGAGAATTAGGTTCTACCATGAGCGATCAATGATAATCATGCTGAATTCAGCGAGAGACTCTCTGTGTATTGTTTAGGTCGCTAGCTGTGTATTGTGGGGCGCTAGGTGTAAGGTCACAACAAGGAGCTATACGCTTTTAGGGGTTCTTTTGGGGCTGTTGTCGATGCTCTTGCTATTAATCCTGCGCCGCTAAGCGCACTTGAGGCGCTTGGGCCATGTGCTCTGTTTTTTTGTTGGTGTTTTGGAGGCTGTCTTCAGCGGCAATTTCTTCGGTGTCGAGGTCTTCAAAGTCGTGTTCAATTTTCAGTACGGCTTTTTGCAATATAAGGCTGTTGGGGTAACTAAGTAGGTTGCCATCGCCGCAGCGCAGGAGTACATGGAACATGGTGATCTCTTCAATAATGCCCGTCATATCATCATCTTTATCAAGTATGCGAATACGATCACCCACTTGATAGGGAAAGCTAAAGAAAATAATCATGCTGGCGGTCACATTGCTCAAAATAGACCATTGAGCAAAAAGCGCTATGCCGACTACGGCAAAAATTGACGATAAAAAGACAGAAATTTCGCTGTAACCCAATCCCAGTAGTAAGCACATAACGACCAAACATAAAAATGTCATACCCATATTGAGTAAGCGCGTGATGTGGAGTACGCGCAAGTTGCCGAGGGTGCGGCGAATAGCTGTATCGCGAATGATTTTATTGACCAGCTTGGTCATGAGGTAAAAGACGATAAAGGTAATGCTAAGTAAAATAAATTTTGTCATTAGCGTGTGGTTTAAAATACGCTCTATGAGCGGATTTTCGATAAAGATACTAGCTAGTTGGTTCATCTTGGCTCAACTTTTACGGCGAATGTTATGGCAAAAAAATAGTGATGTGGTTGGTGTTGTGCAACGCAACAGAAATACTTGTTATACATACATCGGGGATGAAGATAAGTTTGCTATTCTAAGCCATCTTGTACTCGTTTGATGCTTAATAGGTAAAGATATATGACATCACTTAAATGTATTGCACATCGCGGTGGCCCTTTAGGCGGACAGCCCCTGCCTGAAAATAGTTTAGCCGCTATGGCGCGTGCGCTCAATATGGGTGTAGATGGCATTGAGTTAGATGTATTTCTTTGTAATGGGGAGTTGCTTGTCACCCACGATCGTCGTTTAGGGCGGGTGGTGAGCGGTGAGGGAATAATTGACCAGCAGCCTAAAGCTTATTTGGCTCAGCAGCGTTTAGAGAATGGCGAGCCCATACCGCGTCTAGAGCAGGTGCTGGCCCTTGTGGGTGAGCGCGCGCTGTTAAATATAGAAATAAAGGGGCAGGGCGTCATGCCTGTACTCAATCGTTGCTTGCGTGATTTTGTGAGTGCGACTCAGGGCAGTTTTGAACCTTACATTATTTCTAGTTTCGATCATCAACAAATATTTCAAGCCTTACAATTATTGCCTGATGTGAAACGAGGGGTGTTAATAGAAGGCGTGCCTTTGGATTATGCCGCGTGTTGTGAGCCATTAAAGGCGTACTCGCTAAACAATCACCTGAGTTATTGTCTGCCAGAATTGGTCCAAGATGCTAATAAACGTGGATTTCACACTTGGGTCTATACCGTCAACCGCGCTGATGAGTGGGAGTACTTGCATCAAATTGGCGTGGATGCTGTATTTACCGATAAACCTAATGAATTTTTGGCTTGGCAAACTCAGTGTATTTAGTTTGCTGGCCTCTACTGGAGTTGTTATGAAAACCCTCAGGACGTTAATCGCCCTTGCCAGTTTAAATGTGCTAATAGCAAATGCGGCTATGTCCTCTGCTTCAAGCTCGTCTTTGGCATCGACAGAATCACCCACAGAACCACCCGCCATTATGCTAACCGCTGAAATGTTTTCCGCGTGTTTAAAAAATTTCGCAGAAAAGGCAGCCGCTGCGGGTGTTTCTAAAATCACCATTGATGGCAGCCTGGCCCATGCACATTTGAATAGTCGCGTGCTTGAATTAGATCGCCAGCAGCCAGAGTTCACGACAACTTTTGCACACTACTTTAATCGTAGCGTGAGTGATCAACGGGTTGCTCAAGGGCGTGAGCTTTGGGTAAAGCACCGCGTGTTGCTGGATAAGGTTGCGCAACAGTATGGTGTGCCCGCAGTGTACCTTTTGGCATTTTGGGGGCTTGAAACAAATTTTGGCAGCTATTTTGGCAATATTCCGGTGGTGGACTCATTGGCCACGCTAGGCTGCGATGCGCGACGCAGTGAATTTTTCACGCGCGAACTGATTTTCGCGTTGCGTATCCTTGACGAGGGTGCGATTACTTCTGACAAAATGGTGGGGTCATGGGCGGGTGCTATGGGGCACGTGCAATTCATGCCTTCAGCATTTTTACAGTATGCAGTAGATTACGATGGCGATGGCAAACGGAATTTATGGGGCAGCACGGCAGATGCTATGGCATCGGGTGCCAATTTTTTACAACACCTTGGTTGGCAGCCGGGCGAACGCTGGGGGCGTGAAGTGAAATTGCCGAAGGGATTTTCATTTATCGAAGCGGGTTTAAAAAATAAAAAACCATTGTCACAATGGAAAAAATTAGGGGTAAGAAATGCTGACAATAGCCTCTTGCCGCAAGCAGATATGAATGCTTCACTGTTAGTCCCATCTGGATATCAAGGCCCTGCTTTTTTGGTTTACGAAAACTTCAATGTGATTATGCGTTGGAATCGCTCCGAGTACTATGCCTTGGCTGTTGGACATTTGGCGGACCGCATTGCAGGTGCAGGAACATTATTGCAAGCACCGCCAACAGACGCACCGCGCTTGCACCGCGCGCAGGTTATTGCCGTGCAAACCCAGCTTCAGCAACGAGGTTTTTACGCTGCAAAAATTGATGGTGTGTTTGGTTCGGGAACACGAAACGCCCTTAGTGAGTTTCAACACGAGCAGGGCATGGTTGCCGATGGCTTTGCAGGGCATAAGGTGCTCGAATTGTTGGGTGTGGTGACCGATGCTGTTGCGCAATAAAGCACGTTAATTTTATATCTATAAGCAGTTTAATAATTTATTGATAACCTAATAGTGAAAGGGGGTGGCGATGAAAATAATCCATAGCTTATTGCAGGGCTTGTTTATAGCGGCATTAAGTTTTTCTATAGTGGCAGCGGCTGAGCCGGTGCAAACAATTAGCGCTGATAATCCGGAATATCTCTATACAGGCCGC
Organism: Cellvibrio sp. 25HG11W-0; assembly: GCF_057815475.1. Taxonomy (NCBI): domain Bacteria; kingdom Pseudomonadati; phylum Pseudomonadota; class Gammaproteobacteria; order Cellvibrionales; family Cellvibrionaceae; genus Cellvibrio; species Cellvibrio sp. 25HG11W-0. Next base: position 3,309,948 of record NZ_CM174230.1, on the reverse strand, counting down.
GTTGACTTTTCCGACAAAAAAGTACCGCAAATTTCATGGCCTGGCACTAGTATTAAAGCAAATTTTACGGGCACCTCTTTGGCTTTAAGCTTAGATGATCGCTTAGGGAAAAATTATTTCAATGTGTTTGTGGATGGCGACACGCAACATCCCTTTGTGCTTGAAGCCAAGCAGGGTGAGCAAACCTATGTGATATCGACTGCATTGAAGCCGGGCAGTCACAGCGTAGAAATTTATAAGCGCACAGAAGGGGAGGAAGGGGCAACGGGTTTCAAGGGTTTATTGTTAGACGCTGATGCCAAATTACTGCCCGCACCAGCTCGCCCTATCCGCCGCATAGAAATTTATGGCGACTCTATAACGAGTGGTGCGGGGAATGAAGGTGCTGATAATGGCGCTGACCATCTTTTATCAGAAAAAAACAACTATTGGGCTTATGGTGCAATAACCGCGCGTAATTTGAATGCGGAACTGCATACCATTTCTCAAAGTGGTATTGGCATTATGATCAGTTGGTTTCCCTTCACTATGCCGCAGTTTTACGATCAGCTCAGTGCCGTGGGTAATAATGATAGCCGTTGGGATTTTAAACGCTGGACGCCAGATGTGGTGGTGGTGAATCTATTGCAAAACGACAGTTGGTTGATAGATCGCGAAAAGCGCCTGCAGCCAATCCCTAGTGATGAGCAACGTATCCAAGCCTATATAAAATTTGTACGCACTATTCGTGCTAAATATCCTAAGGCGCAGATAATTTGTGCATTGGGTAGTATGGATGCAACGGCCGATGAGAAATGGCCTGGTTACATTAGCACCGCAGTGGCCAAGATGAAAAAGACCTATAAAGATGACAAGCTCGATACTATTTTCTTTGAGTTTACCGGTTACGGGCAGCATCCGCGCATCGCACAGCATAAGGCGAATGCTACTTTATTAAGTGCTTTTATAAAGCAGAAAATGAATTGGTAGCGCGGCAGAATGTCAATGATTTAAGTCTTGCGATTCAAGTGAGGGCAGGACTAATATCATAGAGCTAAAAATAGAAAAAGCGCCTTTATGCGGCGCTTTTTCTATTTTAGGGGCTTGCTTTCTATTTCATGTCGAGTAGGCGAAAGTAAGCTGATTTCGGTTCATGCTTGCGATCAAATAATAATGGGTAGTTGGTGCGCCCTTTGATTGGGAAGTCATTGAGCCAGCTGGCGTCATCACTCACTCCCCACATGGTTACACGTTCAATGTTGTCCTTGTGCTTACGGAATAGTTTAAACAGTGCTTCATAACGACGGGCTAATTTATCCTGCACTTTTTGCGGTAAACCCGTGGTGTAGGGGTCGCGCTCTGGGGTGTAGTCAAAGCGAGTTGAGATTTCAGCCACGGGGATATTCCAGACCGATGGCAATACATCTACATCTAATTCAGTGAAGTGTACGCGTAGGCCGAGCTTGGCAAAGGCGACAATACTTTTTTCAATTTCTTTGATGCTAGGCGTTTCAATGTTTACGTGACCTTGAATGCCGAGCCCATGAATAGGCATGCCGCGTTTTTGCAAGCGCTTAATCATTTCTACTACCGCTTCGCGCTTGCCAGTGTTTTCGATATTATAATCGTTGTACATGAGGTGTGCTTTTGGATCTACTTCATGAGCAAAATTAAATGCCTTATAAATAAAATCGTCCCCCAATATTTTATACCAGTGGCTTTCGCGCATTTTAAGATTATCGTCCATAGCTTCGTTGACGACGTCCCACGCCTGCAATCGGCCTTTATAGCGGCCTGCCAAGGTGGTGATGTGATCTTGCATTTTACCGAGTAGCGCTTCTTTACTGATGTAGTTGCCATCTTTATTTTTAAACACACCATCAGGAATTTGGCTGTGCCACACTAATGTGTGCCCAACGCTATACATATTGTGCTGGGTGCCAAAGTCGACATAAGCATCGGCATCGCCCCAGTTCCAGCTGCCGTCTTCATTGCGAATTTCACCCCACTTCATGCAATTTTCTGGCGTGACCGAATTGAAATCACGCGCGATTATTGCCATTAATTTTGGATCTTTATTTTTAACAATACTGGCGCTGAGTGCAGCGCCGACATAAAAGTCTTTTTTAAACGCATCTTTTAACGTTTTCGCTGCACTCATTTTTTCGGCAGCGATGAGTTGCGAGGCGGGTAGAGCTAGCGCACTGCCTGAGGCGAATGCAAGTAGGTCGCGGCGAGTAAGTTTCATGGGTATTCCTCAGTTTCAAAATAATAATCTGTGTATGTAATACATGCTGAGCGTGTTTTTAGGGCAGTGTGTCTGGATCAAACCAGAGCTCAGGTCTGTTAATGGGCGTTTCTTTGGAGAGAGTTGGATTGCTAAGCCTAAACACTAAGCGGTTTTTCATATTGGCTTTCGCGATTACATCTTGTACCGCTTTGTCCGCTAAAAAAGTGGCATCAAAGCTGCCGTCTGCAATGGCTTTTTCAAGTCCATCTTCAATAATTGCTTTAAGTTTTTTGTTGTTTTTTGATACAAATAGATAAAACGGCATTTGATAATAAACCATGAGGTTTTTCTCTATGCCGAGCTCCATGTTCGGGCGTGCGTCCAATTCACCAAAGGGTTCATGCACACCGCGTGGGAAGCCATCGAATCGACCGCCCTCGACCATATAAAATAAATTGGGGTATTTGTTGGCTTTAATAACTTTAAAACCATTGGCTTCCAAAATGCGAGAGTCTGCCCAAGTGCGTCCCTGCCCAATTGTTAGTTGTTTTAGATCGGCGAGTGTTTTGACATGATCAAACTTAGCTTGGTTATTTTTATTGATAATAAAAATGCGATAACCCAACAGGCCTTTAAAAAGGGGAATGCGAATAGGTTCAATTTGTTGCTCTAGGGTGGCATCTGATGAGTTCCAACAGACATCAAGTGCGCCTTCAGTGGCAATTTCTTCATTGATGCGCGCTTGGGTGAAGTTTTCTTGCAAGACTTTTACGGTGTAATTGGAGTCTGTATGGGCCAATGCAAGCTTTAACATTTTAATGGCATAAGCCGCATTGGGGTCGTTGTAGTCATTAACACGTAAGGTCTGTTCCTCCGCAATAACACGGCTGCTTAAGAGTATAAGCACGAAAAGAGCTATTTTTTTTATCATAATTACGCCTGCTGAAAGGGTGTTATGTGTTAATTGATGTGGCTTAACATTGAGCCTTAAATCCCTATAAAGCGTAGACTAAAATGATATGAAAGCTCGATCTAGCCAACCTTTATTAACATTTAAAAACTTGTCATCTTGTATACGAGTGTTATATTTGAATCGACTATAAGTCTAACCGTTGTTTTGAAAAAGTCCATACGGAGTTGAATGTGAAGCAAATAATAATAGGTAAATTGTTGGTGCTCTTGGTGGTCTGCGTATCACTGAATTCACTTGCCGTGCGTGCGGAAGATGGTTATGAGATGTGGTTGCGCTATACCGTCGTTGCCGATGCAAAGTTACGTAAAAGTTATCAGCAACAACTAACTCAGCTCGTTATTGAAGGTGATTCGCTCACACTGCAGGCGGCAGCGGCGGAATTACAGCGCGGTTTGGGTTCTATGCTCAGTAAGCCTATCAAGAGAGCGTCAAGCTCGCCTATGCAGCATGCGTTGCTCTTGGGCACGCCTAAAAATTCCCCATTAATTGCTGGTTTGACACTTGATGAACGTTTAGCCGCTGTGGGTGACGAAGGGTATCTCATAGAAACGGCGCGGGTGAATAAACGTGATGTCGTGGTGATCGCTGCTAATACGGATATTGGCGTGCTCTACGGTAGCTTTCATCTATTGCGTTTAATTCAAACTGAGCAATCCCTCAAAAATATAGCTATTAGCTCATCGCCCAAGCTGGAGTTTCGCGTTGTTAATCACTGGGACAACGTAAACCGCATTGTGGAGCGTGGCTATGCGGGCCTTTCGCTGTGGGATTGGGGTACCTTGCCCGAGTATAAATCGCCACGCTACACCGACTATGCGCGCATAAATGCTTCGCTGGGTATTAACGGTACGGTTATTAACAATGTGAATGCTGATCCGCGTATGTTAAGTGATCAGTTTTTAGAAAAAATTGCGGCTTTGGCAGATGTGTTTCGCCCTTATGGTATTAAGGTTTATGTCTCGATTAACTACAATTCGCCTAAATTGTTTGGCGATTTAGATACTGCAGACCCGCTCGATCCGCGCGTTATTGCTTGGTGGCGTGAGCGCACTGAGCAGGTCTATAAATTTATTCCCGACTTTGGTGGCTACCTCGTTAAGGCCGATTCTGAAGGCCAGCCTGGCCCACAGGGCTATGGCCGCAATCATGCAGATGGCGCTAACATGCTGGCTGATTTACTGGCACCCCATAAGGGCATGGTGTTTTGGCGAGCATTTGTCTATCACCCCGATATTGGCGATCGCTTTCGCGGTGCTTACGACGAGTTCACCCCGCTTGATGGTAAATTTAAAGACAATGTGATTCTGCAAATTAAAAATGGCCCCATTGACTTTCAACCGCGCGAGCCTTTCTCTCCACTGTTTGCTGCCTTGCCGCACACCAATATGATGATGGAGTTTCAAGTTGCTCAGGAATATTTCGGCTTCGCAACGCACTTGGCTTATCAGGGGCCACTCTTTGAGGAGTCATTAAAAACCGATACTTTTGTAAAAGGCGCGGGCTCTACCATTGGCAATATTTTGGAAGGCAAGGTCTTTGGTGCGCGTCACACCGGTATGGCCGCGGTTATCAATCCTGGTACTGATCGCAACTGGACCGGTCATCCGTTTGTGCAATCGAGTTGGTATGTGTTTGGACGCATGGCGTGGGATCACAACCTCAGCGCGGCAGCCGTTGCGGATGAGTGGTTGCGCATGACGTTTTCGAATGAGGAAATGTTCATTAAGCCTATTAAAAATATGATGCTTAGCTCGCGCGAAGCCGGCGTTAATTACCGTTCGCCCCTTGGTTTGACGCACTTGTATTCGCAGGGGGATCACTACGGTCCTGCGCCTTGGACGGCAGACATGGGGCGCGCAGATTGGAATGCGGTTTACTATCACCGCGCTGCGCAAGACGGTATTGGATTTGATCGCACCGCGAGCGGCTCTAATGCGCTTGCTCAATACCCAGCCCCTATTGCCAAGTTATATGGTGATTTGGACACCGTGCCTGAAGATTTGCTGTTGTGGTTTCACCATGTTTCTTGGGATTACAAAATGAAATCGGGCCGCAGCCTCTGGCACGAATTGGTAGACAAATACTATGCCGGTGTTGATCAGGTGCGCGCTATGCAAGCGGATTGGGATAAGCAAGCGGCGTATGTTGACCCAGAGCGCTTTGCAGAGGTTAAAGCGCTGCTGGCGGTACAAGAGCGTGAAGCCGTGCGCTGGCGCGACTCCTGCGTACTCTATTTCCAAACACTGTCTGGCAAAGCGATTCCCGCCGAATACGAGCAGCCAAAACATGATCTCGCCTATTATCAATTTTTAGCGCGCACGCGCTATGTGCCAGACCCTTGGCACCCAGCTGGCGCCAGCCGCGTGTTGAAATAGCTACTTGTAAAGCCTTGGATTAAACCAAGGCTTTTTTGTTTCGAGCCTAGCAGTGTGCCTATTGATGTTTGGTGGCAAGCATCGCCACTTAAATCCCTCTTTCCAAAAAATCAAATAATATTGAGGCACCCACAAACTAAATTTGCATTATATTTATTGTTTTTTACCACAGTCGCTTGTTAAGCTTTGACACGATACCAATAATCATAGGCCCTACGAAATCCAAGACTTTCATAAAGACTAACTGCTACAGCGTTCGAAGCTATAACTTGTAAATATGCCGAGTTAGCACCTAATTCATAACCCCAACTCATTAAGTTTGAACAAATTTCATTAGCAAACCCTTCTTACCCGATTTATTTTATTTAAATTCTTTACTAATCGAAGAAAAATAAGATAAAGACAATACAAAACCAGAAGTTAGGATGATAAAGTAAGAAATCATTCCGTCAGCAGCGCCTATAATAGCAAGTCCCCAAATAGGTAATAAAAGTCCTGAGGCTATTGTGTATACCATGAAGCATGAGCGGCCCCACTTTTTAAATTTATAGAGCCCTACTAGGGATACCATAAAAAAGGCTGCAAAAAAATAAGGTACTGGACCATTAATATCTATTAGTCCGCCATAGCCATTCCACGCCAAAGCATTTAATGTTTTTTCACTATAAATGTAGTTCCAGGCGAATGGAATAAGCATGTAAATTAAATAGAGTGCAATAATGCCCTGCACTATATTTTTAAAAAAAGACTTCATTTACTCTCCCTATATGACGAGGCTGTAGAAAAATAAAGTTCAAAAACACAAAATATTTCCCAGCGCGTGGTTGTTTTAAATTGGCGACTATTTGAACAGTTTTTCTCGCTATCGACAAGATGCACAGCAAAAGTGGACTAATCCGTTATTCTTTGCCCAAAAACGATTGTGTTGCGCCTATAAAAACACTTCAGTGCTCTTTTGTTCCCACTATGTCGCATATCTCCAGAGTTTTTCCACATTGTGTACCATGCAGTATAACTGCCATTGCGCAATTACCTTTTGCTCTCCGCGCAAGTTGAGTTTGTTGAGCATTTTCTTTGCTATGGGTCAATCTTATTATTAGCGGGGTTATGCTTATTGCTGCAGTTCGGCTTATTTATGAATGCCTGCGTGACCTATACCGATTCTGGATGCTGGGTGGGGCGAGGCTGTTTGCTAAGGCAACAGCGAACGACGGGGTTATAGCTCAGCAGTCTGGTTTTAGGCTCTTTTTAATAGTCACAGAAAAATTGACATTACAAAGGTATACTGTTCGCCTATCCAGTGATTCTGTTTTTCTTTATGTCGATCAATGCCTTTTTATTAAGCCGTCAATGGCGCGACACGCCTAAGGGTGTGTTGCTGGATTTGTGGTGGGCGACGGAACAGGGCAGCTGTTGGACGCAAGTGAGTGGGCAGGAGGTGGTGTTTTTTGTTGCGCGTGCGCAGGCGGAGCAAGTTCAACAGCTATTGCAGCCGTTGCGTAATTGGCGCATGGCCGAAGTTGCGTTAAAAACGTTTCGTAATCAGCCGGTTAATGCGCTGTATTTTTTACGTCAGCGCGATGCGCGCACAGCGCAAGACATGCTGCGGGCTGAGGCAATAACGTTTTGGGAGAGCGATATTCGCCCGCCCGAGCGCTATTTAATGGAGCGCTTCGTCACCGCGGGTGCTCAGCTTAATGATCTTAGTGGTTCCGTGGCGCCGCATGTCAATCCGCGCATTAGCCCTCTGCCTGAGGGGCAATCCCTGTGGCGCCCGCAGTTGCGTATGCTCTCACTGGATATTGAAACCAGTATGGATGCCAATGAACTCTATTCCATTGGTGTTTGGAGTGCTGAGCAGCAGTGCGTTTTTATCTGTGGTCAGGGTGAAAATACCGAGCAGGTGTATTTTTGTACTGACGAAAAATCGTGTTTAACCCAGTTTTTTAACTTTTTAGCGCAGCATGATCCCGATATTTTAATCGGTTGGAACTTAATTCAATTTGATTTGCTGGTGCTGGAGAAAATTTGTCAGCGCTTGAAGATCCCGCTTGCCTTAGGCCGCGCGCGCCAAGCTATTCACTGGCGCCACGAAGAGGGCGACGCGGGGCGCAGCTTTGTGGTGATTCCAGGGCGCGTGGCACTGGATGGTATTGAACTCTTAAAAGCCGCTAATTTTCGTTTTGATAGTTACTCACTGCAGAATGTTGCCGAAGAACTTTTGGGCGAAGGAAAGTTATTGAGCGGTGCAGAGCGCGGCGCTGATATTAGTCAATTATTCCTGACTGATAAGTTGGCGTTGGCGAAATACAACCTGCGCGACTGTGAGTTGGTGTGGAAAATATTTGCCCTAAAAAAATTATTGGAATTCGCACTGGAGCGCAGTCAGCTTACGGGTTTGCTGTTGGATCGCATCGGCGGTTCGGTAGCTGCGTTTGAATATTTGTATTTGCCGCGTTTGCATAGGCGCGGTTATGTGGCGCCTAATTTGGGTGAGCTGGAATCAGACGTTATCAGCCCCGGCGGCTATGTGATGAATTCGCGCCCAGGTATTTATGACAATGTGCTGGTGCTGGATTTTAAAAGCCTGTATCCCAGTATTATCCGCACGTTTTTGATCGATCCCTGTGGCTATTGGCTCGCACAGCATCAGCAGTTAGTGGACGCGGAAACGGTCAGTGGATTTAATGAGGCTTATTTTGCCCGAGAGGGGCATATTTTACCCCAGGTGATTGAGAGCCTCTCTGCCGCGCGCGATCAAGCCAAGTTAGAAAAAAATGCGCCGCTCTCCCATGCTATCAAAATTATTATGAATTCTTTTTACGGCGTATTGGGTTCTCCGGGCTGTCGTTTTTTCGACCCGAGTGTGTGCAGTTCTATCACACTGCGAGGCCATGAGATTATTCAGCGCAGCCGCGCCTGGATTGAGCAGCAGGGTTACGGTGTTATTTACGGTGATACTGATTCGCTGTTTGTGTGGTTGGAAAATAATTGTGTAGGCAAGCCGCCTAAAACACCGGAGCAGTGCAATAAAATAGGCGCGCGTTTGGCGCGAGAGTTGAATCTGTGGTGGCGACAAACCTTGCAGGAGGAGTTTCAGGTTAAAAGTGCCTTGGAGATTCAATATGAAACACACTACCTACGTTTTTTAATGCCCACCATGCGCGGCTCAGACGAGGGCACCAAGAAACGCTATGCCGGTTTAGTCGAGGTAGCGGGGCAGCGCGAATTGATTTTTAAGGGGTTAGAAAATGTACGCACGGACTGGACGCAGCTCGCCAAAAAATTTCAAGCAGAGTTGTACCGCAAAATTTTTGAAGGTGAGGACTATAGCGACTTTGTTCGCAGCACTATGAGCAGCCTGCTGGCGGGCGAGTGCGATGAGGATTTAGTGTATCGCAAGCGGTTGCGACGCCATTTGCATGAGTATCAAAAAAATGTGCCGCCACATGTGCAGGCCGCGCGTAAATATCAGCATTTAACGGGCATTACTCTGCGCCGTGGGGAGTGGATTGCCTACGTGCTCACCTTAAGCGGGCCGGAACCGCTAGCGGCGCAGCAGAGCCCGCTGGATTATCAGCAATATATCGATAAGCAGCTTACTCCGGTCGCCGATAGCATTTTGTATTTTTTGAATGAGTCGACCCACACCTTAACGGATCAGCAGCTCAATCTATTCCAGTGATTGGCCTTAAGGCTTCGCTACTAATATTGCAACTCTGGCGTAAGGTGCGTGAAATCCTAGCCCTAGCGATCTTTCGGTCTTCCTGACTTGTTAATCCGTGCTGCTTCGGGCTATATTCCCCCTCCCGATTTACACCCAAAGGTTTAACAATGGAAGAGATACTGGAACTTCTGCGCGACCACAATGAATTAGTGCCTGTGCCGCTGGAATTGCCTGATCACGATCGTCTGGTCGAGATTGAAGAGGAAATACTCTTACCCATACCGCGCGATGTGCGCACTTTTCTGCTTGAGGCCAGCGATGTAATCTATGGCTCATTAGAGCCGGTTACGGCGGCAGACCCTAACTCTCATACCTACCTGCCTGATGTAACCTCTATGGCCTGGGCCCAAGGTGTGCCACGCTACCTGCTACCCATCTGCGAACATCGTGGCAGCTATTACTGCGTTGATCCTGATGGCGAAGTGTTTTTGTGGCGCGATGGTGAGGTGAATGAAGATGAGACTTGGCCGTCTATTTGGCAGTGGATACGGGATGTGTGGCTAGAGTCTTGATGTAGGCGCGTGATTCTTGTTGTTTAATTCTCTTGTTTTATGAGCGCTGATTATTATCTTTTGCTCTTGATTGCCTCGGGTTAATGGTTTATCACAATCAATAATAATATAAAGCTATATCAAAACTAGGCCCTCATCACGAATTTGGCGCTAGATGCCGCACCGATAAGTGTCATGGGCTACACTCAAGTCCCCCTGATAACAAAAGTGAGGGACGGGTCCCTCACTTTTGTTATCTATGTACTGAGTGACCGTATTCAATAGATGTATTGATCTAAGGGTGTTTCTATTCCATGACGTCTTTGCAAAGACTTGCTTGCTGCTTACTGCTGATAGCCATCGGCAGCGTCTGCTATGGCGAGGAGGCGGCAATGCACATAGAGGTTAGATTGCCTGAAGCTAATAAGCCTTCTGCTGCCGCTACGTTGGATTTTGAGGCACAAGTGCGAGCAGTAGCAGAGCAAACGGCTGCGCGTGAAGCCGCTCAGCGCGAGCAGGAGCGTTTGGAGTTAGAGGCTGCGGCGCAGGCCAAGCCCAAAGATAAGAGCTTTAAGTTTTTTAAATATCGTAAAGAGGGCACTACAGCTTACTCAGACCGAGCCCCGCGCAAGCTCGACTATCAAGTCATTGTGTACAGCAGTTGCTATGCCTGTAGCGCGCTTTCCCGTGTTGATTGGCGCGTGACCCGCTTGTATATGACCGAGTTTTCCTATTCTATTGCTCAAGCTGCGACTGAGTACGGGGTTGATCCGGCATTAATTCGCGCGGTGATTCACGCTGAATCTAACTTTAATCCTTTGGCGCGTTCACGTAAGGGCGCTATGGGCTTGATGCAGCTGATGCCGGGAACCGCAAAAGATATGGGCGTAAGTGATACGGCGAATGCAGCGCAGAATATTCGTGGTGGAGTGAAGTATTTAGCCTATCTGTTAAACCGATTTAACAACAATATCACCCTAGCAACGGCGGCATATAACGCTGGCCCAGGTGCTGTGGCGAAATATCAGGGTGTACCTCCCTATGAGGAGACAAAAACCTATGTGTTCCGCGTTAATATTTTGCGCCAACGCTATAAAACTCAGTCTGAGTTAGCGCGCAATTAAGCGCTTTTTTATCCGCTATTAGTAGGTTTATTCTGCGTTAATCTGCTTTTGTTTGATTGCGGGTTATGTTTTATTTCCCCTTTAGCTGAAGCAGAAAATCACAGCCAAAAAAAATGCCTGATGGATAGATCCTCAGGCATTTTTTATTTGTACCGGTTTGTTCAATGTTTAGTTTATTGGTTGAACAAAAATTCCATCAAGGCTTTTTGCGCGTGAAGACGATTTTCTGCTTCTTCCCAGACCACGGCGGCGGGGTCATCCAATACTTCAGCGCTCACCTCTTTACCGCGATAGGCGGGGAGGCAGTGCATAAAGAGCGCATCACTGTTGGCGTGGCTCAATAGTTCGTGATTGACTTGATAGCCGCTAAAGATTTTTTCGCGCTGTTTCTTTTCATCTTCTTGGCCCATAGACGCCCAAGTGTCGGTGACAATAAGATCGGCGCCGGTAACCGCTTCGCGTGGGCTGGCTGCCATGTGTACGCGATCTTTAGCCGCTTCAAGCATGTGATCCCAAGGTTCAAAACCTTTAGGGGTCGCTACGCGCAATTCAAAATCGCAGAGTTCAGCAGCTTGCATATAGCTCTGGCACATATTGTTGCCGTCGCCCACCCAGGCGACTGTTTTGCCCGCGAGCGAGCCGCGCTGTTCGACATAGGTTTGAATGTCGGCCAGCAGCTGGCAAGGGTGATGATCGTCGGTTAAACCGTTGATAACAGGTACGCGTGAGTACTCGGCGAAACGCTCGACTGTGGCGTGCGCAAAGGTGCGAATCATCACCATGTCGACCATGCTAGAAATGCAGCGAGCTGAATCTTCGATGGGTTCACCGCGACCTAGCTGTGAGTCTTTGGTGGACAGAAAAATAGCGTGGCCGCCCATTTGCGCCATACCAGATTCAAATGAAACGCGGGTTCGGGTCGATGATTTTTCGAAAATCATCGCCAGGACTTTGTTTTTGAATACTTCTGGTGAGGTGCCTTGGCGCTGGATTGCTTTGAGTTCTATCGCGCGGGCGATAACCTGTTTTAGTTCGTCGCGGTTTAGATCGCTAAGGGTTAAAAAATGTCTCGGTGCCTTTGAGGGAACCATAATCATTGCTCTACTTTTTTGTATTGCAGCGCGCGCCTTATGCGCGCGCTTGTTAAAACTCCATCACCAATTCAACAACCTTGGTGACCAGCTCTTTCGCTTCTGCTGCCGTTAAAATAAACGTGGGCAATAAACGAATGGTATTTACAGACGTAACGTTGATCAAAATGCCTTTATCGCGTCCTTTTTGAACCAAGTCAGGGCAGGGCGCGTTGAGCTCTATGCCGATCATCAAGCCTTTGCCGCGAATATCAACAACCTTGGGGTTGTCCGCGAGTGCAGTTCTAAAATCTGCCAGCAGTTGCTCGCCCAGGTTTTTGGCTTGCTCAATAAGTTTGTCGGCGAGCAGTGTTTCTATTACCGCTATACCGGCGCAACACGCCATAGGATTGCCGCCAAAAGTAGTGCCGTGGTTGCCGGGCTGCAGCACTTCCGCTGCTTTGCCTCTCGCTAAGCAAGCGCCAATTGGCATGCCATTACCCAAGCCTTTAGCCGTGGTAACGACATCCGGTAGCAAATTGTTGTGTTGATAGGCGAAAAAGGTACCGGTACGGCCGTTGCCTGTTTGAATTTCATCGAGCATCAATAGCCATTGGTGCTCATCGGCAACTGCGCGCAATTGGTTTAGGTAGTCGGCAGCAGGTACCCGCACGCCGCCTTCGCCCTGCACGGGCTCAACCAAAATTGCCACAATATTTTTGTGCTCTTGGGCGGCGGCTTTTACTGCTGCCACATCGTTATAGGGCACCCGAATAAAGCCTTCGACCAATGGCTCAAAACCAATCTGTACCTTGGGGTTGCCGGTGGCGCTCAAGGTGGCGAGTGTTCTGCCGTGAAAACTGTTGGCCATAACGATGATGGCTGGGTTTTTTACGCCCTTTTCATTGCCGTATTTACGTGCGATTTTAATTGCTGCTTCATTGGCTTCAGCGCCGGAATTGGAGAAGAACACCTTATCCATACCCGATTGCTCAATGAGCATATCTGCCAAGCGCTGTTGCTGGGGAATATTATAGAGATTGGATACGTGTACCAAGCTTGCGGCTTGTTCACACAGCGCTTTGGTGACAGCGGGGTGAGCGTGGCCAAGGCCGCAGACAGCAATGCCGCTGATCGCATCCAAATAGGAATTGCCTTGCTCGTCCCACACTCGGCTGCCCGCGCCCTTAACGAGGGTGAGGGTTCTGGTGCCGTAGGTGTTCATCAAGCTAGACATGCTGTGCTCCAATTTCAAAAAGTAAAAATAACGCGTTTATTGGTGCTGCCCATGGGCGGCGGCATCCAATGATTTGTAGTAAGTAAAACAAAGTGGTGCGGGTAAATCGGACCCAATATTTGAAAAGACAAACCCATTAAGTCAGCTGATAACTGACGTTGAAAATGGGGGCTTAAACAGGGGGGATTTACGCGTTTACGACCATTTTAAAGCGATCTTGTTCGGGGTTTTTACCGCGGCTTTGATCGGCCCCTAATTACTGCTCAGTGAAATTCGCGCAGTATTAAGGTTTAAACAGGCAGCCAATATATAAGTTATTGGGATTATTGGCAAATTCCGCATGGGCCTGAGTAGCGTTTCAGCGCCCATGGTGGTGCTTGTTTTGCTTTTTATAGGGTAAATTTGCCTGCAAAGTCGATATCGGTTTGCATGTGGAAGCGGCTATCCGGCGGCTGAATAAAAAAGCCTTCAAACAGACGCACACCCAGTGCCCACAGGTTTGATAAATTGAGTGAGTCTTCGATTTGTGTGGCGATGACGATAACATTACTTTGATTGGCTGCGTTTACGTAGGCTTCTAATTGCGGGTTTGTCTCCAGCGCTTTGATCAGTTCGGGTGCTAAGCGTACATAGTGAATTTCCAACTCTTGTAATAATTCAATACTTTGCGCTTGAGAGCCCGCACGGGTTAAGCAGAGCCCGCAGTTGATGGTCGCTATAGTTTTGGAGAGCTTACGTGCATGGGCTAAATTATTCAGTACCCACTGCTCTTCCAACATGAATATTAAGCGTTGGTTGCCGCGCAGGCGCGACGAGCGCAGTACGTTGGCGACAAAGGAAAAAAATGCACTTTGTTGCAGGGTTTCTTCGGCGAGGTGAATGAACAGCGTGGCATCCTCACGCGTATTGCTATTGTCAGATATTGCCGTTACTGCCTCTTGTAGCACCCAGCGGTCTAATTCTACATAGCGCTCTGGTTGGGTGAAACGGTTTAAAAATTGCGCGGCGGGTAGCAACTCGCCGTCTTCACGGCGCAAGCGTGTGAGCACTAAAAAGTGATCAATGTGCGCATCTTCTAAGCTGATGATAGGTTGAAAGGCGAGGCGAAGATCGCGTTTAAATTCAATTTTACTGGGCTCAATATAGGTCGCCGATACGCTCTCGGGGTCTTTATGGCCGGGATTTTCTTTGGTGATGCTTTGAAAGCTGCGCTCGGCCTGTATCAAGGCATGGTTGGCGCTCCCTAAGGCTGGATTTAAGTGCGTAATGCTTAAATTAATATCCAGTTTTACTGAGGTCGCGCCTAATTTGTAATCTTGTTCCAGTAGGTATTTAACGAGCTGGGCACTGCGCTGTTGATGAAAACCTGGGCTGCGTTTACTGGCGAGCACGCAAATGACCAAGGTTGAAAGATCTACCCAAAGCTCATCGCTACCGATGATGGCGCTCAGGTGATGGCACAACTGCTCGTGCAGCGTGAGCTGTTCGATGGTGTTGTATTGTTGGCTGAGCTCGTCGAGATGGCTGATGCTTAAATAATAGAGTGCACTTAAATCTTTGCCGAAACTATTGTTTTGCAGTTCGTGATTCAGCGCGGCAAAAAAATAACTGCGCGTTGTCTGCTGGGGTTGTTGGCTGCGCTGCGTGACTCGCGCTATACGATTTTTTAACGCATAGGTATTTTGCAGGGCCTGCTCGCAAGCGCTAATTAAATCCATGCCTTCTACGGGTTTGAGCAACAGCCCGTTAATTCCCAGTGCTTTCAATTCTTTGTGCTGCTGTGTGTCGGTATCCGAGGTGACAAAAATAATGGGCAGCAGAAAAAACTGTGGGTCTTGGCGCACCAAAATCGCAAGTTCCATACCGTTCATATCCGGCATGTGCATATCTAGAATTAATAAATCGGGCTTAAATTCCGCGGCGCGCTGTAAACCTAGGAGCGGTTTGTTCACGCACAGCACCTGCATGCCCGCAGCGCGTAAAAATTCCGCTTGGTAATTGGCGATCTGCGAGTCGTCATCGACAATCATGACTCTGTGGCTTTTTTCGTGTTGATTGATCGCGTTGTGTAACTTGGCGATTAAAAAGTGAAAGTCTAATGGCTTGGTTAAGTAATCACTGCTACCTGCGCGCAGTGCGCGTAGTTTTGCATTGACGTCGGTACGCGCCGACATCAATAAAATAGGCACTTGCTGGTGGACGAGTGCTTTCATTTGCTGCAAGAGCGTAAGCGCTTGCAGGCCGCCATGCTCAAAATCAAGATCCATCAATATGGCTTGGGGTGTATGCAAATAGAGATGTTGAATACAGTCTTGTGGTGTTTCGAAATACTCCACGCGAAAGCCCGCTTCACGCAAATAGACACAGAGCAATGCGCTCAGTGAGGGGTCTGGATCGATCAAAAATATAGCTTTACTTTGGGCGGCGAGCTTGTCGTTAAGAATGGGTTCGGGTTTGAGTATGGGCGTAGTGGATGCCATTTGAGCTTGTGGGGCATTGAGCATGGCCGTTTTTAGGTGTGTTATGCGCTCTGCCAGTTGCGTGCGTTCTTGGCCGCCAAATCCGCGTTCGAGAACGAGAAGATCATTGATATAGCTGTCGAGTTCTTGTGCGCTTTGGCTCAGTTCAGGCAGTCCAAAGCTGGCACCAGATCCGGCTAATTTATGCGCAAACTGTTGCAGGGCTTTAACACCTTCTTCGCTCCAATTTAGATGCTGTAGGTGGCTCCATATTTCGTCGAGGCGGCGCGCGCGCAAGGTAAGGCTGGCGCAAAACTGACTGCGCAGTTGTTCAACTTGGTTATGAAACTGTTGTGGCATAAATAGATCCTTTGATCTTGCGGTCAGTATACTGGTCCCTAACGAAGCTTCGGTCATAGACGCTTTGTGTATTTATAGGTTGGTTTTTCTATACACAAAAGATTGTTAATCACATTAGAGTGCATGATTGAGCACAATACAAGGTGTTAGGTGGAATGGCGTTTTACAAGATGAAATTATTAGGTTCTTGGGCCTTAGTCGGCTGGTTGTTGTACAGCCCTTGGGTGAGTGCAAAACACACAGTTCCCGCTCCTGTAGGGGTATTGGAAACACTCCTAGTTGAGGCGTCATCAACCGCGGCGAATGATACGGCTGTGGGCGTTAATCTGGTGTCATTATCCACAAAAGATCTTTTGCCCAGCGCACGTATCGACAGCGCAGAACTATTGCAACACCTACCCGGTTTGCAGGTGGATTCGCGCAGTAATTACGCGCAGGATACGCGCATCAGCTTGCGCGGTTTTGGCGCGCGCTCAGCCTTTGGGGTGCGCGGCATTGACCTGCAGCTGGATGGTGTTCCGCTGTCGATGCCCGACGGCCAGGGGCAGTTGTCGAGCGTTATGTTGGATGAGGTTGCTGCTGTGGAATTATTGCGCGGCCCCATTGCCGCGCTCTATGGCAATGGCGGTGGAGTAGTGCGGTTGAGTTCTGCGCTGCCGCAGGCGTCGCAGCTACGCCTAGGGCTTACTGCGGGTGATGATGGGCTGGCGCGCGAATATTGGTCGGGTGCGTGGCGTCAAGAGGGCTTGGCCGCCCAGCTTGCCCTAAGCGATATGAGCACCGATGGCACGCGGCCGCACGCGGCGGCAGAGCGGCAGCAGTTAAGTGGGCAGCTTTATTATTTATGGGATAAGCCCGAGTGGGATAATCCACTTGAGCTGCGCCTCAGTCATCATGCAAGTCACGATCCGCGCTTAGAAGATCCACTCGGGCTCACTGCGGCGCAATGGCGCCAAGACCCTCAAGGTACGGCAGTTGCTGCCGAGCGTTTTGATACCCATAAAACCATTGAACACGAACAGACCTCGCTCAGCCTGCGCCAAGCGCAAGGTGATAGCCGCTGGCAATTAGCGCTCTGGCAGGGTCAGCGGGATATCGAGCAGTATCTCGGTTTTGGCGGCGAAACAACCAATGGCGGGGTAGTGGACCTCGCCAAGGATTTTGCTGGTGTTAATGGCAACTTCACCCAAGATCTACAGGTTTTTAGCATGCCCGCCACTGTAAGTGTGGGCGCGGAAGTGGCGCAGATGGCGGATCGCCGTCGCGGCTTTGTAAATGATGTAGGGCGCAAAGGCGAGCTGCGCCGCAATGAGCTCGGCACTGTACTCAATCGCGATATCTACAGTTTGTTGGAATTACAGGCTACAGAGCGCTGGCGTTTGTTCGGCGGTGGGCGTTTAAGCTATGTGGATCTTGAAGTGGATGATTTTTACCTTCAGGCCCCGAGCAATAATGACCCCTTGGGCAACCCTGATGATTCAGGTGCACGCAATTTTGATGAAGAGGCCTGGGCTCTGGGTACATCCTATAGGCTGCCTGCTGATGGATTTGCTGATCTTAGCGACTGGCAGCTATTCGCCAGCGGTGGGCGCGGCTATGAAACGCCTACACTCACGGAAATGGTATACAGAGCAACCGCTACGCCTGCTGGTTCAAGTGGAGCGAGCGCGGACTTAAGCGGTGGGCTGAACCTGGATTTGGCGGCGACGCAAAATCGCCAATATGAGTGGGGGCTGCGTTATCAATCTAGTGGCGTTGCGCTGCGGGGGGATGAGCGTTTGTCAGAATTCAGCCTCACGCAATTTAGGGTAGAGAGCCGCGCAGAGATTGTGGTGGATCAATCCAATAATGGGCGCACCACCTATAGCAACGCTGCCGCAACGCGTCGCAAAGGGGTTGAAGTTAACGCCTACCAACAACTAAACGCCTATTGGCAATGGCGCGCTACGGCGCAATATTTAACCGCAATTTACCATGAGGGCGAATGGCAGGGGCGGCAGATGCCCGGTGTAGCGCGGGCTAACAGCCAACTACAGCTGGATTATCGTCCCTTGGGCGACGCGCGTTTAGCTCTAGGTTTGGCACTGCAAGGGCGAACTAAGGTGGCGGCCAGTGACGACAATCAAATTTATGCCCCCGCCTATGAGCGCTTTGATGCGGTAATGCAAGGCGAGCAAACCTGGGCCGCTTGGCGCCTTGAGTGGTGGCTTAGGCTGAATAATTTAACCGATGAAAACTACGTGGGTGCGGTCATCGTCAATCAAACCAATGGCCGTGCCTTTGAGCCAGCGCCTGGGCGCAGTTTGGCCGGTTCGCTGCAGTTGGCCTATGTGTTTGACTAAGTTCGGTTTGGTTTGCACAGGTGTGATGAAAAACTGTTTGGCCAGAGGGTTATTCGCGGCCATGTTTTGTCATCAGCGCTATGCAGTAGAATGCAGGGTTTTCAACATCTTCAGGTGTTGCCGTCGTCAGCCTTACCTCTGGAACCTATCTTGTCATTAGACCTAAGCCATCTTCCGCTTTACAGCCTGCGCAGTGATTTCATCCATGCTTTGAGTGCTACGCCACTTTTATTAGAAGCCGAGCCCGGTGCCGGTAAATCTACCCTCGCGCCCTTGTGGGCGTTGGAGCAGGCGCCTGCGGGGCAGATGGTGTGGTTGATTCAGCCGCGGGTATTGGCGGCTCAGGCGTTGGCAAACCGGTTGGCTCAGCTATTGGGCGAAGACGTTGGCAAGCGGGTGGGTTATCAGGTGCCCTATGGCGGGCGCCAGTCCAGCAGTACCCAGTTGCTGTTAATGACCCCGGGCATTTTGCTGCAACATTTGCTGCAAAACCCGACGCTTGAGGGCGTGGCCTGTGTGATGCTCGATGAAATTCACGAGCGCAGTGTGAATCAGGATTTGGCTTGGGCATTGTTACAAGAAGTGCAAATTCTGCGCGAGGACTTACAGCTGGTGCTCATGAGCGCCACGCCCGACCCCGCACTGCAACAGCAAATTCGCCAGCGGTTGTTCACGCCTGGACGCTGCTTTCCAGTGACTACGGCTTATGTTCCCGCAAAAAATACCGCGCAAACTTATGGCAGTGGCTATGGCGGCACCGAACCTTTGGAGCGTCACTTACTGCGCGCCTTGGCAACATGCCCCCAGTGGCAGCAGCAAAGCTGTTTGGTGTTTCTACCGGGGTGGCGCGAGATAGAAGCGGCTGCGGCTGCCATTGCGCAGCAGTATCCGTCCCAGGCTATATTTCGTTTGCACAGCCGTGTGGCCGCGCCAGAGCAGATGGCCGCATTAGACCCTGCACGAGGGGCGCGTATTATTCTCGCCACCAATATTGCCGAAACCTCGCTCACGATTGCCGACGTTACCCTCGTGGTGGATTCAGGATTGGCGCGTCGCGCTGAATTTGAGCAGCGCACAGGGGTAACGCGCTTGCGCACTGCGCGAATCAGCCAGGCCAGCGCCGAACAGCGCCGTGGTCGTGCGGGGCGGGTGCAAGCGGGCCACTGCATTCGGCTCTGGTCGCAAGATCAACCCCTAGCCGCTGCCGATCTGCCGGAAATTCGCAATACCGATTATTTGCCGCTCGCACTGCGTATCGCCCACTGGGGTAGCCCGCTTAAAGACTTGCCTTGGATTGAAGCGCCCAACGCAATGGCATTTGGCTTAGCGCAACAGCAGCTGCACAAAATGGCGTTAGTGGATGCGCAGGGTCGCATCACCCATGAAGGGCAGCAGGTGAGCGCGCTGGGGACGCATCCGCGCATTGCCGCATTGCTCTTGCAGGCAGTGCAAACGCAATTTACCGAAGCCAGTTTGCTCTTAGCCTTGGCGCTGCATTTTGAGCTGAGCAGCGAAGGTGATTTGGATGCCTACCTGCAGCTCGCACAACAAGAAATGGCGCGCAACCGCCAGTGGCAGCAACAGCGCAAGCGCTGGTTGGGCGTATTGGCCATTCAGCCCAGCGCGGGCGAAGCACTGGATGCACTGACTCTAGCGCGCGCCTTTAATGACCGTATCGGTGTGCGCCAAGAAAGCGGGCGCTATAGGCTTAATTCCGGCATTAGTATTGAGGCGCAAGGGCGGGTGGAATCCCACTGGGCAGTATTTCCTTTGCTGTATCCCAAAGCCAAAGGTCATGCAGGTTTGGGCGTGGCCTTGACCTTATCGCAAGCGCAGCAGCGGCAGCTGAGCATTCTGAAAACGCAGCTAGTGCTCAAGGCATCGCAATGGCAACAGCACTGCAGTTGGCACATGGGCGGGGCGATTATCGATGAGCACTGGGAGAAAATTCCCGCGCGCGAATTGGCCCCACAGCTCATTGCACATATTCGCGCCAAAATGCTTGAGAGCGGTTTGGCGGCGATGAGTTGGTCGCCCGCTGCGGAACGTTTGTTGCAGGCCGCGCGGCTATTAGTTGCCGAGCAGCTGTTGGAATTGCCCGCTCTGGACGATGCCAACCTGATAGATTGTTTAGAACAATGGTTGGAGCCCTTTGTTGATGCCTCAACGCGACTGGAGCATCTTCCTTTTAATGCGGGTTTGGCGTTTTACTTGGGTTATGACAACTGCCAAAAGATTGCTGCTATTTTGCCGGAAAGCCTAACCTTGCCGAGTGGACGCAATGTGGCCGTCACGTTTTCGGCAGAAGGGGCGCCGCAAATTAGCGCCAAGCTACAAGAATTTTTTGGCTGCGAACAATTGCAGTTGGCCGAGGGCCGTTTGCCGCTCAAAATTCACCTGCTCGCGCCCAACGGCAGCCCTTTGGCAATTACCACCAACCTGCAAACTTTCTGGCAGCAGGGCTACCCCGATGTGCGCAAAGACATGCGCGGTCGCTATCCACGTCACCCCTGGCCAGAAAACCCCTTCGAGCATCAAGCGACAGCGCTCACCAAGCGCAAATTGGCGCTGCAAGACAACAAGCCCTAAATTTCCCACCCAATACACAACATAAGTAGGCTTCAGGTATTGCTAGCTACTGCTAAGTGGCTAGCCGATTAAAAATCACCCTCACAATATTCTCTGCCTATACTTTGAAAATTCATTTCCGTTAGTTTGAAAGGATTTTCAGCATGAAGAAAATAGTCTGGGGTTGCGCATACTATTTTTGCTTAAGTTCAGCTTGGGCCGAATTGCCTGCTCAGCGAGTGGATGAGCCCTATGTTGACGGCTATAGCCCCTTCGAATTAACCACGGCATTGACCTTGGAATCTATTGTCAATTTGCAGGGTGGCTTAGATACCGGCGCACGCCAGCTTGCCAATGTTGATTTGACCTTGGCGCTTGATACTCAGGCCGCTGGTTGGTGGTCTGGGGGTGAATGGTTTGCCTATGTACTTGGTGATTATGGTCGTAATCCTTCGGACTTAACGGGCGACCTGCAGGGAATTTCCAATATAGCCACTGATAATAATATTTTGCTCTATGAGTTTTGGTACCGACATAGTTTTGCCAATGATGCTGTGCAAGTGCTCGTAGGTTTACATGATTACAACTCCACATTTTATTCGTTGGAGTCTGCTGGGCTATTCACGCATCCCTCATTTGGTATCGGGCCAGACACTGCTCAAGTGGGCCCTTCAATATTTTCAACCACAGCTGTGGCGGTGCAGCTTAGTGTTCATGTAGACGGACAGTATTTACTGGCTGGAGTATATGACGGTGTTCCTGGTGACCCAGCGCATGGACGCGGAACTCATATTAAATTTGGGCGTGATGACGGTACCTTTAGTGCATTGGAGTGGGGTGTATTGAAAGAGCAAAACTACAAAGTGGCGCTCGGTTTTTGGCAGCATACTGCGTTAGTGGAGAATCCCGTCATAGGTGCATTAACCGATAGCAACTCGGGCGCTTATGTTATTGCAGAAAAATATGTTAATGAAACCTTAGCGGTCTTCTTGCAGTTGGGGCAGGCAGATGAGCAGCGCAATCAACTCGAACATTACGCTGGTGCAGGTGTGGTATTCAATAATATTTGGCACCCTGACGACAGTTTGGGATTGGGGGTAGCCCATGCGCGTAATGGTAAAGCCTATCTGCTAGAAAACCCTGGGTTACTGAGCGCCGAGACATCATGGGAGTTAAGTTATTTCACGCCGATAGTCGATTACTTAAGTTGGCAAGTAAGCGCTTATTACATTGCTCAGCCGGCGATGGTGCCCACAGGTGAGGACGCTTTAGCAATTGGGACACGGGCTTATATAGAATTTTAACGAATTAAATGAAGTTATTAAGGGAGTCGTAGGTGTTATGAATATCAAGCAATCAGTGGCGCTAGGTGTGGCTGTATTCATTGGTCTAATCTGTATGAATACCTACATTGGTTATAACTCAGGGCAACAGCTGTCGCGGTTGTTAAATTATATTTCTGGTCCGGCATGGAATACGGCCGATGGTGCTATGGAAGGGCAAATAGAACTGCAGGGGCAAATTATTTATTTGCAAAAACTCTATTATAAAGAAGTCTCATATGGACAGATTAAAACGGATTTAGATAATGCTATGGCTGCGGAGACGGAAGCGCTAGATCGGCTTAAGTTAGCAGGGTTGCTTGATAATAATTTGGTGACGAAACTCAACGCCAAGTTGAGCCTCTTTCACAGCACTCGCGATGCGTTTTTGGGCAAGTTGCAGTCCGGTGCCGATGCCCAAGTGGAATATCGACAAATCAGTGCATATCTCGATGAACTGATGGGATTTATAGCCGAGCTGGAAGCAGAGGCGGATAGTAAAGTTGAAAATGAATCGGCCACCATTGATTCCTTAACAAAATCGGCTACCAATGAATTGCTTGTTGGCTTTCTCGTTAGTCTTGGTTTAGCTGTGATGATTTATCTTTTTGCGCACAAGGTTATTTTACAGCCTTTAGCCATTGTGACAGCTAACTTGCATGCACTGTCTTCTGGTTCTGGTGACTTAACCGCGCGTTTGCCTAGTGCAAAAAATGCAACTGAAATAGGTCAGCTGGCTGTTGAGTTCAACCGCTTTGTAGAGAAGTTACAAAGCCTGATTCGTAAAGCGCAACAAAGTAATGAATCTTTGATGGCGGCTAATGCACAAATTGCACAATCACTGCAGTTGACAGCGCAAGGCGTCGACTTGCAGGTTCAAGAAATTTCGCAGGTGGCGCAGGTAGTGGATAAGGTATCGCAGACTTTGGAGAAAGTTGTGGGTGCGGCGAGTCGCGCCAATCAAGCGTCTGAACATGCGGCTGAAACAACGCAAACGGGTAATAAAATGGTGACACTCACACAGCAGGGAGTGGATGAAGTTGCGGTTGAAGTGGACAAGGCATCGCAAGTGATTGCTGATTTGGTTAAAGACAGCAGTAGTATTGGCTCTATGTTGGAAGTGATTCGCAGTATTGCGGAGCAAACCAATTTGCTTGCCCTTAATGCAGCTATTGAAGCGGCACGTGCAGGTGAAACTGGACGCGGTTTTGCAGTGGTTGCCGATGAAGTGCGCAGTTTAGCCTCGCGTACTCAGGATTCGACGCAGGCGATAGAGACAATTATTGCTAATTTAACGCGTGGCTCCGCCAAGGCGGTGACGGTCATGGAAGATGCACAGCTTAAAACGGGCAACATTAAAGAGCGCATTGCGAACACCTCCAGTGCTTTCGCGGAAATTGTGAAGGCGGTGAAGCAAATTCAACAAATGAATGCTGAAATTGCCAATGCTTCGGAAGAGGAGAAGGATGGCATGACACAAATCACGCATAGCATGGAAACTATCTTGCAGCAGGCTCATAAAAACCATGAAGCGGGTGAACAGCTGCATGGTTCAAGCAAACACTTAGAGCGAGAAGTGAATAATCTTGCTGGGTTGTTGAAAGAGTTTCGCACCTAGATTCAACTGAGGGGGAGGCTCTTAATCAGAAAAAAGTCACTATAGGAATAAAATTCTGCTGCCGCTCACGGTAAAGCAGTGCCTTTGTAAATTATGGAAAGAATGTGCAGGGATTAAGGAGAAATTGTGACATTTAATATTTAGGTGTGTTGTGCTGGTTTTTTGCACATTTTTTTGTGGCTTGAGTGTTGCTGGAGCGCAGTTTCATCCTTGGCTGCACGATGCGGTGCAATCTATGTGGTTGGGAAAATCTATAGATGGGAGAGGACTGGCTCTATGAAATTTGGAGTCTGTATCCTGCACCGTAAACGGAGTGAATGAGTTCGCCGCTGTAAATCGGCAAGAGTTTTTTACGCAGTTTGGTGATGTGTGAATCCATGGTTCTGTCACTTACAATACGGTGATCTGTATAGGCATTTTTTAACAATAAATCGCGCGATACGACGCGGTGTTTATTTAAGAGTAATGTTTCTAAAATACGATACTCAATGCTGGTTAACTCCATGCTTTTCCCTTCAATAATAACGCTAACAGTATCTTTATCCATCCGTAAAAATTCGTCGGTTTCAGTACTGCTAGTCTGAGCGCGGCGCAGCACGGCTTTTACCCGTGCGACGACTTCGCGGGGGCTAAAAGGCTTGCAAATATAATCATCAGCACCTACTTCAAGGCCGACCAAACGATCAATTTCTTCCACTTTGGCTGTGGTCATAATAATGGGAACCTGCGACGTTTTGCGCAACTCTTGGCAAATGCTTAAACCATCGCGATTGGGTAGCATTAAGTCTAAAATAATCAAATCCCAGGGTTCATTTGATGCGCGTTCAAATCCTATTTTGCCATCGCTTTCGAGGCTCACCGAAAAGTTTTCACTCTTGAGGTAATCGCTGAGTATTTCGCCTAAATCGATTTCGTCTTCAATAATTAAGATATTCATGAGTGTGTCCTTAGATACTTACAGGTTAACTTTGTAATAGGGGCAGGCGAATGGAAATTTTTAAACCGCCTAATTCGCTATGATCTATTTTAATGGTGCCATTGTGGGCGAGTACTATGTTTTGACAAATACTAAGACCTAAACCAGCACCGCCAGTTTCACGGCTGCGCGATGACTCTGCCCGATACAGTCGCTCAAACAGTTTTTCGTGTAGCTCGCTATCAACGCCGGGTGCTGTGTCGTCAATGCTCAATAAGGCATTGTTGCCGTCACGCATGAGGCTCAGAGCTATGCGCCCAGGTGCGTGTGTGTAGTTAATGCTGTTGTTCAATAAGTTAAGTAACAATTGTTGTATTCGCTGTGCATCGGCCATCACCATGAGTGATTCCGCAGGTTTGTTAAAGCTTAATGTAAGGCCCGTTTGCGCAGCCTTGGTTTCCATTGAATGGCATAAATCATCGAGTAATTCTTCAATATTGCAGGCTTGCTTGCGGTAGCTCATGTCACCAATATCGGTGAGTGCCAGTTGATATAAATCATTCACGAGCCGGGTTAAACGCGATGCGTGTTTTTGTAAGCGCCCGAGCGCTTTGGCGTCAAATTGACGCACGCCATCTTCTAAGGCTTCTAGGTCGGCTTGCAGTACGGCCAAAGGCGTGCGTAATTCGTGTGAAATATCGGCGACCCAGCGTTTGCGTGTTTTTTCACTTTGCTCAAGGGTGTGCGCCAAATGATTGAGATGTTCTGCCAAGGTGGATATCTCATCCTTGCCGCGGCTTGAAATTCGTTCGCCGTAATCGCCGCTGCTGAGACGTTGTACATGGGTGGCCAATTTTTTAACGCGGGTAGTGAGTAGATGCGACAGCGGAATGGCGCAAAGCAATGCAATGCCAATAGCGGTAATGGTCATTAATAAAAAATGTTGCTGTTGCTGCTTGGCAAATTCGGTG
The DNA here is from genome assembly GCF_057815475.1 of Cellvibrio sp. 25HG11W-0. NCBI lineage: Bacteria > Pseudomonadati > Pseudomonadota > Gammaproteobacteria > Cellvibrionales > Cellvibrionaceae > Cellvibrio > Cellvibrio sp. 25HG11W-0. The sequence goes on along the minus strand of NZ_CM174230.1, from coordinate 3,284,186 downwards.
TCGCGCAGATCGCGCAGTGCAGGGTTCATCGGTGTACCGAGATAGCCAACGAGTTGTTTTGCTCCGCCAAAGTGACTGGTGAGTTCACTTAAAATATAATTTTCATTGGGCCACTTTTTCCCTGCGATAAGGCGCTGTTGTGCATCCAATAAAATAAAACGTTTAAAAGGTTCGTGCCGTAAGTAGTCATTAGCTTCTTGATGTTTTTGGCGAAGAGTATTTTGCAATGCTTGAGCTTGCTCTGAAGAAAGTCTCGGCATGCTGGGTGGCATTTGTAAGAATGATTCCGGCGCGGGGCCGTAGTTATCCTCGTCTGCATTTTCATCAAAGGGATCGTTCATGTCTCGACGCTGGGGAAAGGGGATAGGGCTGGGATTGCGCGAGCGCTTTTGCGGCATATAAATTTGAACAAAATAAAGCCAATAACGGTTGTTGCTGGCAAAGTTGTACCAGCTGCCGCGCAGTTGATAATAGCTTTCCAGTGCGTTGATTAATTTCGCATTGCGTGCTGCTTCTTTCTGTTCAATGTATTGCGCAAAGCCGCGCTCAAAACTGAGGCGCGAATATAAAAATAGGCCACCGGTCAGGAGCAGTATGAAGCTCAAAAAAGTGATGAAAATTTGGGCGCGCAGATTAAACATAGTGCGATAGTACCTATTTTAGGTAGTGGCTGACATTAACAGAATATGCAAAAACCACCATTTGGCCAACTGTCGCGATTGGCCGCGAGGGCGGTCTCAGGTAGAATGGCAATACTTGAGTGAATTACTCGGACATATCCGTACTCACCTAATTCCCTTCATGCTCAACCTTACATTAACCACCACTCCTGTCAGAGGTAGATTTAGATGGAAGTTTTAGACACGATCAAACAACAAATAGCCGATAACGCCGTAATTCTGTATATGAAAGGTTCGCCCAGCGCACCTCAGTGCGGTTTTTCTCAGCGCACAGTTCAGGCGCTTATGGCTTGTGGGCAGCGTTTTGCGTATGTGGATATTTTGAGCAACCCAGATATTCGCAGTGAATTGCCCAAGTACGCTAACTGGCCAACTTTTCCGCAGCTGTGGGTGAAGGGTGAGTTGGTTGGCGGTTGTGACATAGTGACGGAGATGCACACCAATGGCGAGCTGAAGCCTTTGATCGATGGTGCCACGGCAGAATAAGTTCGACCCCGCTGTACGCAAAATCGTTTTGCGACAGGTCGTATTACTGTCAATTAATCTGTGCTGACTGGCATAGCGGTAACTCTTATTATCCGTGATCGATAGTGTTGCCATAGCTGGTTTAATAGTAACCAGCTCAACAATAGTTAGTTCAGCAATAGTTAGTTCAGCAATAGTCAGCTCAGCAATGGTCAGTTCAGCAAAAGATAGCTCAAGAGTAGCCCACCGCAGATTAGGCTGAGTCCACAAAGGCTCAGCCCAATCAGGCGTTGACGTGCGCGGGCTTGATTGGCAGGATTTTGTTGCAACTCATGGGCGCGCCAGGCTAGATCTTTCGATTTAAGCAGCTTGCCCCGCACCTTAATTAGAGCGGCCATATCTTTAGCCAAGCGTGCTTGCTCTTGCGCATCTTGCGTTTGTTCTAGGCGGAGCTGCAAGTCTTTGAGTTGTTGCTCTAGCTGTGTCAACTTGCTATCAAGCACGGCGGAAATATCTTTTATTTGCATAGTTGCTGCTCTTATAAATTCGGACTTACCATAGCAGAAACCTCTTGATTTGGCAGGCGCGCCCTCGTTTTTTTTGTGCGCAGTGCGGTCTTGTGTCCTAGGTTTTTACGCCAACAGAGTGAGAGTATTTTTGGATAAACATAGCTCGCCACAATTCCATTCTTCTTTTTATCTGCCGACTTATTGGCCTACTTGGATTGCCTTGGGGCTCTTTTATGTCATAGCACACTTGCCCTATGGATGTGGCTTGTGGCTGGGGAAATGCGTAGGTGCACTTTTTTTTCGCTTGGCCGGCTCGCGTCGGCGCATTGCGGAAACCAATGTGGATTTGTGCTTTCCTGAACTGTCGGCGGTTGAGCGACAAGCGTTGGTGCGTGGAATACTCACTTCTTGTGGCGTGAGTCTTATGGAGTCGGCTATGGCACTTTGGGGTCCAGCCGATAAATTTCGTGCGCGTCACAATATTCAGGGCTTGGAGCATTTGCGTCAAGCGCAGTCTCAAGGTCTGGGCGTGCTACTCGTCGGTTGCCATTTCACCACGCTTGACGCTGCCGCACGCATTTTGGCCTTTTATACCGCCTACGATATGCTCTACCGCAAAGACCCTAATCCACTTCTCGCGTACGAATTAATTCGTGCTCGAGAGAGCTTTGCGGGTAATGCCATAGTGCGCAGCGATACGCGTCAATTGATACGTAATTTGCGCCAGGGAAATGTGGTCTGGTATGCGCCGGATCAAGATTACGGTATGAAGCACAGTGTATTCGCTCCCTTTTTTGGTGTTCAGGCCGCAACGGTTACCGCTACCGCCAAGGTTGCCCAGTTGGGAAAGGCGGTGGTGTTGCCTTTTGCGCACTATCGCGATGCGCAGGGTGTGTACAGTCTGGAGATAGGCGCACCCTTGGAGGCCTTTCCTAGTGGGGATGAGCAGGCTGATGCTGCACGTATTAACCAGTTGTTTGAAGTGGCGATAAGACGCCAGCCTGATCAATATCTATGGGTCCATCGTCGGTTTAAAACACGCCCTGAAGGCGAGCCTAGTTTGTATCGAAAAAAGAAATAGTGTTTAAAGAGTAATTTAGGGTTAAAACCTAATAAAATACTTTAAGTGTTGCATGGATATGCTATAAAGCCGCCAAATTCATCGTCCATCCTAAGGAGCAAATGCCTATGTTGAGAATGTTTAAAGTTCAAGGTCATACGCTGCGTGAAGACAAGGTGGAAGATGATAACTTGCGCCCCGCTATGAGCGCTGCGCTTTGGATCGACGCCCATGAACCTAGCGATGAAGAGCGTGAAGCCTTAAACGGTTTTTTGCGCGCGGAGCTGCCTGAGTCTGATGATGTTGAGGAGATTGAATTCTCGGCGCGCTATTTTCAGGATAATTCCGGTATACACGTCCACTCCCTGTTTTTGGCGCCCGGTGAATCGGGCCGACACAACACCGTAACCGTTGCTTTCATTTTACAAGATAAGCGTTTAATTACCGTGCGTGAAGGTGATCAGGCGGATTTTCGGCTATTGCGTATGCGCGTGCGCGCCGGCCAAGTACAGGTAACGTCTTCGCAAGACTTACTGGTAACCATGCTTGAGCAAAAAGTGGAAAACCTCGCCGACGTGCTCGAGGATATTCATCGCAAGTTAGAAGATGTTAGCCACATGGTGTTGGAAGATGTCGACGCAGAGCTGGAAGATGCAATAGATCGTTTAGCGAAGTTGGAAGATAGCAACGGTAAAATTCGCCTGTGCTTGATGGATACTCAGCGCTCAATTTCTTTCTTGCAGCGCCATCTGCGTGAATCTTTTGAGTTGCAGGAAACGGCGCGAGAAATTAAGCGCGACGTAGATACGCTTATGTCTCACACCGCGTTTTTGTTCGATAAAATCAACTTCTTGATGGATTCAACCCAAGGCTTTATTAATATTGAGCAAAACCAGATTATCAAAATATTCTCGATTGCGGCCATGGTGTTTCTACCTCCGACCGTGGTGGCCAGTGCTTACGGTATGAACTTTGATTTTATCCCGCAAACCCATTGGAAGTATGGCTTTGAGGTGGCAGTGTTCTTGATGATCATTTCAGCGGTTTTACCCTATTGGTATTTCAAGCGGAAGGACTGGCTTTAAGGGTTAGTAGTAGGCGGTCTTTGCTCTATGGGTGCAGGCACAAGGAACTCACATTTGGTGTTAATTGTGCCTATTTATACTTGTTTAAACCTAGGTTGTTGAAATTTTTCAGGGTTCTACCCGTTCGAATCTTTTTAGTTTTTTTAGTCTTGAATTGCTTAATCCTCAACCCATTCCCAGCGTAAAGGTTGCCCAAAGTCATCTAAAATAACTTTTTTACGCGGGCGTGGCTTGCGCGTTGGGTAAGGGCTTTGGCCGGTTTTTTTGCGTGCCTCTATGGCGGCCACTACCTCTGGCAGAGGGGTGCGGTCTTCCTGGCTGGTTCCGTCAAAGAGACTAACCAGCGGGCCGTTGCCATAGGGTCGGCCACTGAGGCCGCGCGGCACTTCATCGACCGTCCCGCCTTTGGTAAGGAATTCTTCAATTTGTTGATCGAGCTCGCCATGGAGCTCGCGTCGGGTTTTGGTCGGTTTCATGTTGCTGATGTTAGTCTGCTCTGAGTGACACAATAGCACTTGTTTGAAGGTTGCCTGAATTGGGCGACTGGCCAGCATAGCAGCGCCTATCAGCGAGGGCAAATGAGGTGTAGCAGGCTGGATTGAGTTTGCTCGCATAGAGCGGTAACTTTGAGGTAAACTGCGCGCAATTTACCGACGTTTGTTAATCTTCCCTGATTTTTATCATCGGTCATTCCCTTGTTTTAGGCGACTTCACTTTTGTTGCTTTCTTTATTTCTGTTTACATTCTCCTATGACGCAACCCAGTTTAAAAATCACTGAAATTTTCTATTCGCTGCAGGGCGAGTCCAATACTGTAGGTCTCCCCACGGTCTTTGTGCGCCTTACGGGGTGTCCTTTGCGTTGCGGTTACTGCGATTCCGAGTATGCGTTTTATGGCGGCGAGCGCCTGTCGTTGGAAGAGATTTTGGCTAAGGTTGCCAGTTACAAGGCGCGCTATGTCTGCGTCACTGGCGGCGAGCCCTTGGCGCAGCGTGAGTGTATTAGCTTGTTAACTGCTCTGTGCGATCAAGGTTATTCTGTTTCGTTGGAAACCAGTGGCGCCTTGCCGCTGGATGATGTTGATGCGCGTGTTGTGAAAGTAATGGATTTGAAGACTCCTGGCTCGGGTGAGGTAGGGCGTAATCGCTGGGAGAATATTCCGCTGCTGAATGCGCAGGATCAAGTTAAGTTTGTGTTGTGCAGTCGTGAAGATTATGACTGGGCGCGCTTTAAACTCGATGAGCATCAGCTAAACACCAAGGTGGCGGATGTGCTTTTTTCGCCTAGCTTTGGCCAGTTGGAGCCTTTGACACTGGCAGAATGGATTTTGGCAGATAATTTGCCGGTGCGTTTCCAAATGCAGCTGCACAAATTGCTGTGGCAGGATGTGCCTGGCCATTAGCAGCTTGTAGACATTGCCTAAATTGAGGTAGGAGTTGATGTTGGTTGCAGGGATAATTCAGTTGATGGGTGTGTTTTGGTAAGTCTCTTCTTTTGCAGATTAAAAATTTCGGATTACATATGTTTCAGAAAAAAGCAGTAATTTTAATTTCAGGTGGGTTGGATTCGACTACGGTATTAGCGATTGCCCGCAGTCAGGGTTACGACTGCTACACCATGAGTTTTGATTATGGTCAGCGCCATAGAGCAGAGCTGATAGCCGCAGAGCGAACAGCTCTGGCGCATGGTAGCACTGTGCATAAGGTGATCAATTTAGATTTGCGTACTATTGGCGGTTCCGCTTTGACGGATAATTCAATTGCAGTGCCTGAGCATGAGGCAGCAGAAGGCGCCATTCCTATTACCTATGTGCCGGCCCGCAATACCGTATTTTTGTCTATCGCTTTGGGCTGGGCAGAGGTTTTAGGGGCGGAGGATATTTTTATTGGCGTCAATGCAGTAGATTTTTCCGGCTATCCCGATTGCCGCCCTGACTATATTGCAGCCTATGAAGTTATGGCGAACCTTGCTACGCGCGCTGGCGCTGAAGGGGGCAAATTACATATACGCACGCCGCTGATCAACCTTAGCAAGGCAGAAATAATCCGGCAGGGTTTAGCCTTGGGTGTGGACTACGGTTTGACTGTGTCTTGTTATCAGGCGAGCGATGCGGGTGAAGCCTGCGGTAAGTGTGACAGCTGTCGCTTGCGTAAAGTTGGTTTTGAGCAAGCGGGCGTGGCTGATCCTACTCTATACAGGCCTCACTCTTTATAAGGCTTGCTGAGAGCTGCCTACTTAGCCTTGTGCGAAGCCAGTATTTGCTGCTCAAATTCAGCCAGGCAGCTTGGCATGCCAAAATAATAGCCTTGAAAGAGCGTGCAGCCGTTGCGCTCTAAAAAATCTTTTTGCTCGGCCGTTTCCACCCCTTCCGCAATGACTTGTAAATTCATATTTTGCGCCATGGCGATAATAGTGCGCACTATCACGCGATCGTTGGGATCGAGGGCTATGTCGCGCACAAACGATTGATCTATTTTGAGCTGGTCCAATGGCAGGCGTTTTAAATAAGATAGGGAAGAGTATCCTATGCCGAAATCGTCCATTGAAAAACCAATCCCCGCATTTTGTAATTGCTGCATTTTTTCGATGCTTTGATCGACATTTTTAAGCAGTGAACTTTCAGTTAACTCTAGCTTCAATCGCTGCGGCACTATGCCGCTGGCGGCGACTTCAGCTAGGACATCGTCTACAAAATTAGGTTGATTGAATTGTATTGGGCTGACATTGACCGCGAGTGTCAGGTGCGCAAACATAGGTTGCTGCTGCCACAAATATAATTGCGCGCAGGCCTGCTGGATCACCTGTTTGCCAATCATAATAATGAGGCCGGTGTGTTCGGCAACCGGAATAAACTCTCCGGGGGAAATCATACCCTTGCTGGGATGATACCAGCGCAAGAGTAGTTCGGCTCCTTGAGCTTCACCAAGATGATTAACTTGAATTTGAAAGTGCGGTGTAAGCTGTTGGCCTAATTCCAACGCTGCGCGCAGATCGGTCTCTATGGAGGCGCGTTTTTCGAGGTGCAGTTGTAGATGTGGGTCGAAGAAGCGAATGGCGTTGCGCCCGCTGTCCTTGGCTTGATACATGGCAGCATCGGCGTGGCGCAGTAGGTCATCAACTGAGCGATCTTCACTGCTGTATAAATTCACCCCAATGCTAATGGTGCAGTGGTGCATTGATTGCTGCAGTGGATAGGGCAGGGTAATGAGTTCGTGCAAAGTCTCGGCACGTGTTTTAGCTTCTATTGCTGCAGCCTTGGCATCGTTGCCTAGGCCGTCAAAAATCACAACAAATTCATCTCCACCTAAGCGTGCGACTAAATCGGTCGAGCCAATGATGCTGCTTATGCGCTCTGCTACTTGCACGAGTAGCTGGTCGCCAATGTGATGGCCGCGAGTATCGTTGAGCATTTTAAAATGATCGAGGTCTATAAAGAGCAGTGCACCGTGTTGGCCGGTGTGGCTGCTTTGGGCTAAAGCAAGCTTTAGGCGATCAAGCAGCATGCGACGATTGGGGAGGCGAGTCAGGGGGTCAAAGAAAGCGAGATTGAAAATCTTTTCTTGGTCATCCGCGCGGCGCAACTCACCTGCGATACGCTCGGCGAAAATATGCAATAGGGCGCGCACTTGAGCTGAGGTGGGTAGGGGCTTTTGCGCAAGCAGTACCAAAACTCCAATGGCATCGCCCTGAGAGTCTTTAATGCTTACGCCGATATAGCTCTCAATCTTGGCAAGGCCAAATATGTTTTTCTGCGGGTGGAGAGTTTGAATATTGGATGTCACAAAGCTCAGGCCGTCTTGGAGTATTGCATCGCAGGGGGTATTACTGAGTGTGTAGTTAAGGTTTGGCTGCGGCTGGCCATTTTTAATGTAGGCATGACTGCTTGCGGTGCCTGTACTTTGAGGTGTGATAAGGCTTATTAAAGCGTGTTCAGCGTCTACAGCTTGCGCGAGTGATTGAAGTATGGTGATAAAAAAATCAGTGCCTACGGCTGAATCAGCTGCGGCAGCGGCAAGTGCTACATCTAAGCGCTTGCGCTCAGTAATATCCTGAAAGGTACCTTCTAATAGCGGTTGCCCCTCTTTTTCTGTGTATTGGGCTTGAGCTTGTAGCCAGTAACCTTGGCCTGCTATATCAATTTGTAGTTCGATCCAGAGCGGTTTTTGCTGATTTATGGAGCGTTTCAATGCGCTGACAAAAAGTGCGCGATCTTTGGTGTTGATAAGGGGCAAAAATTCATTGCCATCACAGTTTAATTGGGTGCTGGGTAGTTTGAATAGCTGTGTCATTGAGGGGCTAAAGCTGTAGCAGTCCAGCGTTGAGTGCCAGCTCCAGTGAGCAATACGCGCATTTAATTGCGCGGCTTCTAAGCGTTGCTCACTATCGCGTAGGGCGCGCTCAATGAGTTTGCGCTCGACCAACTCCTGCTCAAGTTGCTGCAGTGCTGCTCGCTGCGGCCCTAGGTCAATATCGAGACAGTACATCTCTTTTTTATCGGGAGTATCGATGAGTACGTGATTGGAGTAGACCCATACCTCTTCATTTTGCGCATTTTTTAACGCTAATTCGCCTGAGGGTATAGCGATATTCTGATCGTGCCAGTCTTCAATCGCTTGATGTACGCCCTCGCGCATAAAGCCGGGGATAATCAGGTCTTCTAGCTTTTTCCCCATGGCATCGCCAGCACTAAAACCGTAGAGGTCTTCGCTGGCTTTATTCCAGAAAATGACTTCATGGAAGCGGTTGTAGCCCTGTACTGCAATATTGCGTGTTGCTTCAAAAATATTGCGAAAACGTTGTTCGTTCGCTAGGTCTGCTTTGTGGCTGTGAATGCGTTTGGTGATGTCGCGTGCGATACAGATAAATCTATCGTCGTGGCGAAAGGTTCCGGGTTGCTTGGCAATCGACAGTTCAAACCATAGGGTTTCTTGTTGGTCGCCTTGAGGGGTTTCTAGTGCGATTACTTTATTGTGTGAAATGCCCCATTGGTCGGCGTCATTGAGTGCTGCTTGCCAGATTGTTAATGCTTGTGGGGGCAAAATGTCGACGATGTTTTTGTTGGTTAAGGTGCTGGGTGAGAGTTGATTGATTGGACTTGAGCCATTGGCGAAAAGAAAGTTGCCAGTACGATCCATTTCGAAGAGTAGATCTGGTATGGCCTGCAGTAGTGCACCTAGGTGTTTTTTTTGAACTTCTTGCTCTTGATTGGATACGCCCAGTTGGGCTGAGGTTAATCCTAATTTGGTGTGGGCTGTGGCAATTATGAGCCCCATCAGTGCCATGCTGGTGCTATAGAGCCATATCAACCAATAACTCGCGCTCTCTTCTTGGGTAAAAAAAGGCCCTAGTCCACGCTCTGTTGACCAGATGGCAATAAAGCTGCAAATGAGAACTATCAGAGTGCTCCCAATGAGTCCAAACGTGAGGCTGGCCCAGGCGACACAAATAAATGTTAGGAAAACAATGGGGGCGGACGACACGGCTTGAAACTGATTGAGGGGGAAGCAGATAGCGGCTACCCCCGAACTGAGCAGCAATAAGCAGAGAAAATGCCACCTGCTGGCCATTATGTATTTAATGTGGTTGCTGGTGCCCCTCATGAGTGCGGGTGCGGCGAGCAGTACGCCTAGGCTGTCACCCATCCACCAACCAAGCCCGTTATGGAATTGCATTGCAGTAAAAAGGCTTTGGTCTTCTAATCCAATGGCAAGGCTGCCAATGGTGGCAGGTAGCAGCATGCTCAGTAAGGTGACAGCGATAAATATCAGACTCTGGCTGCGGTCTAGCATATTGAGGTGGCAGTTGAGGCTGCGCAACAAGAAGACGGTGAGCAGTGGACCAAGAGTGTTGCCTGTTGCCGCGAGAAGGCTTTGGCTGAGGTTGAAGCCGTTGAGCAGGCAGATGCTTAGCGCTGCGCAAAAAATTCCCGGCCAAACCTTATGTGACCAGCGATAAAGCGCGGCTACAGCTATGCCGCTTGGAAGCCAGAAAAGCGTAATTTGTGTGCTGAGAGGAACTGACAGGCCTAGCCAGCCAGTTAAACTATAGGCAATAAAAAGCGCGGCAATTTGGTAGCGTCTAGCTAATGATTGCGAGTTTTCCTTAGCTATAGAGGCAAGCTGCATGCATTCATCCCGGTTGTAACTGCCGTGTTTATAGAGTTCTGGCGGCATGTCATCGTCTGGTCATTATAGGGAGTTTTATGGAATTGTTGCCAGTCATCAGCAGCTTATTGATTTTAATGTGGCTACTTTTTCGTTGTGTGTAGAATTGAACGGTGCGAAAGGGGGCGATGATGTTGCGATGGTACGGTGTTGAATCTTTCATTTTTAGTGGTGAGCTTGATCTTAAAATCCACATAACGTATTTTTAGTGACCAATTGTTCTTTACTGTCATGGGTTTAGGTATTTTTTTTCAAAAAAACTCTTGTCTTTTTTTGCCAAAACATTATTATACGCGCCTCCTAATTGGGTCGTTAGCTCAGTCGGTAGAGCAGTTGGCTTTTAACCAATTGGTCGCAGGTTCGAATCCCGCACGACCCACCATATTTGAAGACTCATGTTGGAGTTGGTGTATTTCGCATCGTTTAACATGATGATAGTAAGAAGAAATTAGTAAGTGGATTAGTCAGTTGTGTGTTAGTTTATGACTAATCAAATCCCAGTTTTGGGTCGTTAGCTCAGTCGGTAGAGCAGTTGGCTTTTAACCAATTGGTCGCAGGTTCGAATCCCGCACGACCCACCATAATAAGGCTTCGAGAGGGGCCGGCTCGGCAGATTGATTCTGTCATGTGAAAAAAGACGCTTAGGCGTCTTTTTTTTTGGCTTTTTTGAGTCGAGTGTTGTTTGGTGAGAGCGATATACGCATAAAGCTGCGCCAAATATCTGTGCGTGCTGTGATAAAATTCCCATCTTCTTTGCTTGCCGCTCTGGTGCAGGCGACTTGTCTTGAGGCTATTCGATGTCAGATCTACTCACTCTTGCTGCGCGTGCCGACTCATCGGCAGAAGATTTGGTCAAGCAACACTTGGCGCGAGCCTGGAGTGCACCGCAATATACGTCAGCGCAGGAGGTGGATTATAAGGCAAAGATAAGGCGCTTATTGATCCAGCACAATGCGGTCTTGGTGGCGCACTATTACACGGATCCTTTGATTCAAGCGCTGGCTGAGGAAACCGGTGGTTGTGTTTCTGATTCACTGGAGATGGCGCGTTTTGGCAAAAATCACTCAGCGGATACCTTGATTGTGGCGGGTGTGAAGTTTATGGGTGAGACCGCCAAGATACTTACGCCAGAAAAGCGGGTGCTTATGCCAACACTAGAGGCGACCTGTTCGCTTGATTTGGGTTGCCCAATTGAGGAGTTTTCCGCTTTTTGCGATCAACATCCAGACCGCACGGTGGTGGTTTATGCCAACACCTCAGCGGCCGTTAAAGCGCGCGCTGATTGGGTGGTAACCTCAAGTATTGCACTTGATGTGGTTGATTATCTGGATCGTCAGGGCAAGAAAATTATCTGGGCTCCGGACAAACATTTGGGTACTTATGTGCAGCAAAAAACCGGTGCTGATGTGTTGCTTTGGGATGGCGCTTGTATAGTGCATGAAGAATTTAAAGCCAAGGGAATAGAGGATTTGAAGTTGCTCTATCCGGGGGCTGCTGTGCTGGTTCACCCGGAGTCGCCTAAAGCGGTAGTGGATTTGGCGGATGTGGTGGGTTCTACATCGCAGCTCATCAAGGCGGCGCAAACTCTTCCTAATCGTGAATTTATTGTGGCGACTGACCAAGGTATTTTCTACAAGATGCAGCAGTTAAGTCCGGGTAAGGTGTTTCATATCGCGCCTACTGCCGGTAGCGGTGCTACTTGTCGCTCTTGCGCAAATTGCCCTTGGATGGCGATGAATGTACTCGATAATCTCGCTAATGTATTTGAACAAAATGACAATGAAATTTTTGTCGACAGTGAATTGGCTAAGCAAGCTATGATTCCACTGCAGCGTATGCTCGACTTTAAAAAGTAAGTGCGAACAGGGTTTTAGATGTTTCTTTACTTGTTTCAGGGCTTGCCACTCAGTACCATGGCGCCTTTCAATTTTTTGATCGCGCTAGTCGATAACCTAGCTAATGGAGCCCCCGAATGATTCAAGGCAGTATGGTTGCCCTAATAACCCCAATGAATGCAGATAACAGCCTAGACTGGGCTGGTTTGCACAAGTTGGTGGACTGGCACCTAGAGCAGGGAACTCATGCCATAGTGCCTGTGGGGACGACGGGAGAGTCGTCTACTTTGGATATTGATGAGCATATAAACGTTATCAAAAAGGTGGTCGATCAAGTGAATGGCCGAGTACCTGTTATTGCCGGTACGGGCGCTAATTCTACGAGCGAGGCTATAGAGTTGACGCAAGCGGCGAAAGAGGCCGGTGTAGATGCCTGCCTACTGGTCACGCCTTACTACAACAAACCCACCCAAGAGGGTTTGTTTCTTCATTATGAGCGGATTGCCAAATCAGTCGCCATACCGCAGCTACTCTACAATGTGCCCGGTCGCACCGCTGTAGATATGAAAAATGAAGTGGTTTTACGCTTAGCGGCTATCGACAATATTATCGGCATCAAAGACGCTACTGGCGATATGCTGCGCGCTAAAGCCCTTATTGAACAGGCTCCCGCTGATTTTGCCGTAATATCTGGCGATGATGCTACGGCGGTTGAATTAATTCTTTTAGGGGGTAAAGGGGATATTTCTGTCACTGCGAATGTCGTACCTGCTGCCGTTGCACAAATGTGTGAATTGGCATTGGCGGGTAAGGCAGAGGAAGCGCGTGCAATTAATGAGCGTTTACTGCCTTTGCATACCGCTATGTTCCTTGAGTCCAACCCCATTCCCGTTAAATGGGCGCTAGGGTATTTGGGTTTAATCCCATCGGGAATTCGTCTGCCTCTGACGTCTTTGTCAGCGCAGTATCACCAACAAGTTAAGGCAGCATTACAGGCAGCTGGTTTATAAGGCTGCACTTCTGCTGCCTTTAATAGGTTTATCCAAGAGTCCAAGTATGCGAATAACAGCGACAATTGCTCCAGCTACCACCCTGAAGTCTAGGTTTAAAAGTGTTTCGTTCTATGCAGTGATGGCTTGTTTAAGTGCTTCACTATCTGGGTGTGGCATGTTTTTTGGCGACGATGGCATTTTTCGCAACCGTGAAAATGATTATTTAAAAGCCGACAATATTCCACCATTAGTGCTTCCAGTGGGTAAGCATTCGGCAGCAATGGGTGAGCTTTATCCTATTCCGCCTATTACTGCGACTGACTTCGGTTATGACCCAAGCTCTTCAGAGTATGAAGTGCCGCGCCCTTTACCTTTATCCGCTAATCTGCAACAAGAAAATGTAAAAATTCAACGGGTTGGTGGAGAGAGTTGGATTTTGTTAAATATTTCTGCGGGTGAAGTCTGGCCGCGAATTCGTAATTTTCTTAATGTGAATGGTTTGGCTGTTAGCCGCGCTGATATTAGCAAGGGGATTATCGAAACGAGCTGGTTGCAGTTTAAAACAGATTTGAACTCGCGCGACCGCTATAGATTACAAATCGATCAAGGCGTGCAGCCAGAGACAACTGAAATTCATATTACCCATATGAGTTTGCCCAGCAGTGAAAAACCCTCGGCTGATTTAGGTTGGCCGGCGCATTCAGTTAATGCTGAGCGTGAAAAATGGTTGATGGATGAATTGGCAGCGACTCTCGCAAGCGATACGACGGAGGGCGGTACTTCGCTCTTGGCTCAAGCTATTGGCGGCACCGTGAAAGCGAATTTGGGTATGTTGCGCGGTGAGCCCAATATGACCATTAAATTGGATAATCAGCGCGCGTTTGCCACCCTCAATTATGCCGTTAAACGCGATGGATTTACGCTCTTCGAGGCTGATACTGACGCAGGTGTTTATTATGTTCACTATGAAGACCCTGAAGATACCAAGCCAGGCTGGTTCAAACGCTTTTTTCATATAGGCCTACACCCCAAGGCGCCAAGCACGCCTTATAGCTTAGCTCAAATTAAAACCAATATGCTTACCGGCGAAGCATTTGAAACTGCGCCTATGGGCAATGTTAAAAAAGAAAAAGTCTTACGCAATGCGCCTGGCTACTTAATTGTGGTTACGGGCAAAGAGGGTGAATATTTGGTGCGTGTTCGCGATCCTTATGGCAAGCGCTTACGCACACACGATGCGCGTGAATTGCTGACGATACTGCGTAAAAATCTGATTTAAATGCGGAGTCTTTTTCGGTTTGCCTCACTTGGCAGTGGTAGTCGCGGTAATGCGACCTTGGTTGAGTGGGGCGGCGAATCTTTATTGATTGATTGTGGCTTTAGCGTGAAAGAAACTGAGTTGCGTTTAGCTCGACTCGGGAAAACGCCACAAGACTTAAGTGCAATATTAGTTACACATGAGCACAGCGATCATATAAAAGGTGTGGCAGCCTTAGCCCGGCGTCATAAGCTTCGTGTATATATGACCCCTGGGACTTATCACAGCCGCGATTTAGGTGAATTGCCGCACTTAGAGCTTATTGAGGCCTATGCGGCATTTCAGTTGGCAGGATTGAAGGTGATTCCTGTCGCTGTACCTCATGATGCGCGAGAACCGGCTCAGTTTGTTTTTGAATATGCTGGCTTGCGCTTGGGCGTGCTGACAGATTTAGGCAGCATTAGCGCACATGTTGAGGAGGCTTATCAAAATTTAGATGCTATGGTGCTTGAAGCTAATCACGACCCACAGATGCTCGCGTCTGGTAGCTATCCATCTTCACTGAAACAGCGTGTTGGTGGTCTCTGGGGACATCTCAGTAACCAGCAGGCAGCAGGATTTTTGCACAGATTAGACTGCGAGCGTTTACAGCATTTAGTGGTGGCCCATATTAGCCAGCAGAACAACTCGCTCGCCTTGGCACAGGCAGCTTTAGCGCCAGCCGCAGCGAAGGTGAAGCAGGTCACCTATGCTTGTCAAAACCAAGGATTTGATTGGCTTTCAGTGGTATGAGTCAGGCTTTACACCATGTGCCATTGCGTTTTTAGTGACGCCTTGGTTATAGATTTCATTTTTATATATCTACTTTTAACGCAGGTCACACAATGGAAAAGCGCGAAGAGCTTTACGCGGGTAAAGCTAAATCTATATACAAGACTGATAATCCTGATCAGGTCATTATGTTGTTCCGCAACGACACCTCTGCGTTCGATGGCAAGCGTATTGAACAGTTGGATCGCAAAGGCATGGTGAATAACAAGTTCAATGCCTTCATTATGGGTAAGTTACAAGACGCAGGTATTCCCACTCACTTCGTTAAGCTGTTGTCTGATACTGAAGTGCTGGTTAAGTCTATGGATATGATCCCGGTTGAGTGTGTTGTGCGTAACTTGGCTGCAGGCTCGCTGGTTCGTCGTTTGGGTGTACAAGAGGGTATAGAGCTGACGCCACCTACATTCGAATTGTTCCTCAAAAATGATGCTTTAGGTGACCCTATGGTCAATGAATCTCATGTTCAATCTTTTGGCTGGGCTACGCCTGAGCAATTAGCGCGCATGAAAGAGCTGACCTTTCAAATCAATGATGTCCTTAAAGCGCTGTTTGCATCTGGCAATATGCTATTGGTGGATTTTAAAGTGGAGTTCGGTTTGCACAAAGGCGAGGTTATTTTGGGTGATGAATTTTCACCTGATGGCTGCCGTTTATGGGACAAGGATACCCGCGAAAAGCTAGATAAAGATCGTTTTCGCCAAAACCTTGGAAATGTAGTTGAGTCTTATGAAATGGTTGGCCAGCGCTTGGGTTTAACCTTTTAGCTGTTTGAATACAGGAAGTGTTGCGCAGCTGTAAGCTTCCTGTATTCGTTGAATGATAAATGTCTTTAATTTCGCTATAGCTATAGCTAATGGCGTCTTAGCCGAGAAATCGTGCGCTACTAACGTGAATTCCCTCGTTTTCGACACTATACTCATCTCACATGAGTTTGTTGTACACCCCTGAGCATGGGTCTAACTTCCCTTACTTTTATTGTCGCTTCAAAAATTGTGTAAGTCTTTATTGTAATCAAGGCTAGTGCGACTGTTGGATGAGGTGTGTTTACTATGCTATTAGAATTAAAAGTAAAATAATGGAGATTTTATTGTGATTGAGCGTCGTTTGTTTGAACGTACCACTACTTCTGTGCGGGTCGAAATGTCCAACCCCAGTTTTGGCACTATTATAGGTTTTGCCAAGGATATATCTGATGGCGGGGCGCTGGTTCAAATTGAAAACCAGGTATGCCCGCCCATAGGTACAGAAGTCGCTGTGATGTTTCGCAAATCTATCGGCGCCATTAATCTTGAGCCTGTGCGTATGAAGGTTGTGCATCAAATGCGCAATACTATTGGTTTGATGTTTGTTAAGGGTCTTAATTAGCCTTTTTTGTATGTCAATGGGCTCACTTTACGGGTTTCAGTGAGTGCACTGGCTGGGCAGTGTTATTTTAAATAGTTTGCTGTCTAAGTTGGCTTTAAGTTGCGTTATATCGCCGCAGCTGAGTTCTGGGTTGTTTTCTAAATTCAATAATTGTAAATGTAGCAGTGTTAAAAGTGGTGCTGCTTCCTTTATATGATTGTGGGCGAGGATTAGCTCCTGTAATTGGCCTAATTTATTCAGTTCACTGATATTCCGCAGTTCATTGTGTGCAAGGTTGAGCGACTCTAAGGCAGAGAATTTTGCTAGTCCATCCAGTGATTTAATACCTGCATCACTACAATTTAACCGAGTTAAGTCTTGTGCGCGAGTAATGTGCAAGTCTTGAAGTGTCTGCGCAACGCAAGTTTTAAGTTGCAGATCCACAATGTGGAAGTCTTTAAAAATAGGTGCAGGCGTATAGACCACATTGTCATTGACACTCACAGAATATTTTTGACATCCATTTAAAAAAGCAGCAGCTGCAAATGCAAACATCATCAGAGTGTTAGAACCTTTATTTGTCATAGTGAATTGCCTTGAGCATAAATGGGTTGTTAAAAAGTCAGAAAGTAAAGCGCAGTTAATATTGTGACTAGGTTGTCGCCATTGTCACCGTCCTCAGTATAAGATGCTAGCAATAAAGATTATTCAGTTTGAGTTCAGTACAATTTGTCAGTATTTGCAAAGCTAATCAATAATTCCTTTTTGATTTCCATGGCTGAGAATAGAAAATTTTCTGTAGATCTATCCCATTCAACTGTAACTTCATTATCCACTAGAGATTTATGACTATGAAATATCTTATCGCTTTATTGTTGACCGTTAGTATTGTTGGCTGTACTACTACAGACCCCTATACCGGTGAGAAAAAAACCAACAGTACTACTAAGGGTGCTGGAATCGGCGCGTTGGCTGGAGCAGTGTTGGGCGCGGCTACCGGTGATAATAAAGGCGATCGCAGAGATCGCGCATTAAAAGGCGCACTTTTGGGTGGCGCTATCGGTGGTGGCGTAGGCAATTATATGGATCGCCAAGAGACTAAACTGCGTCAGGAGTTACAAGGCACTGGCGTGCAAGTACGCCGTGAAGGTAATAATCTATTTTTGGTGATGCCGGGCAATATTACGTTTGCTTCAGGCAATGCGGATATTCGCTCTGACTTTTTTGCTGTTTTGAACTCGGTGGCTAAGGTGTTGGCCGAGTTTAATCAAACCTCGATTCGTGTTACGGGTCATACAGACTCAACTGGCAGCGATAAAATTAATCAGCCTTTGAGTGAGAATCGTGCAAATAGTGTTGCTATGTACTTACGTAGCCAAAAGGTAAGCAGTGCGCGCATCCAATCTTATGGTTATGGCTCACGCTATCCTGTGGCAAGCAATGACAATGATGCAGGTCGTCAGGCCAACCGTCGTGTAGAGTTGGAGCTTATTCCCAACGAGTAAAAATACGCGTTTGGAAAAAGCCGCTGCAGGTAACTGCAGCGGCTTTTTTTGTTTTAAATCAGTTGGTTATCAATATGTGCTATTTTTTTAGCACAACATACTTGACTTGTTATGTGGGTGTGCTAATTTTGTAGCATGGTGCTATGAAAATAGCACCAAGAAGAAATACCACTAACATTAAATAGGCTAAATAAATTTAAGGTGGCTTTATGAGTAAGAGCAAATCCCCGTCCGCGGATTCCATGGTGCTTAGTCGTCGCGAGCGAGAAATAATGGATGCGCTCTTCGAAGCCGGAGAACTATCGGCGCAGGAGGTTAGGGCGGTGCTGCCAGAGGCACCGGGATATTCGGCCGTGCGTGCGCTCTTGGCAAAACTGGTAGAGAAAAAAATTATCGATTTTCGCGAAGATGGCCCGCGTTATATCTATTTTCCCGTGATGGCGCAAGAAGAGGCACGCGCGAGTGCCATGCAGAAATTGCTCAAAACATTTTTTGGTGGATCTACGGCGGCGGCGGTAAATGCGCTCTTGGGTATGAACGCAGAAAAACTGACGGCCAGTGAAATAGGTGAGTTGCAAGCTGCGATAGAAAAAGCCAAACAAGAATAATTTCTAGCTGAGGTGGCATTATGACACTGCAAATAGTTACCACGCTTTTAATGACGTGGATATTAAAGCCATTGTTATTGTTGGGTTTACTGTTAATGGCAATGTTCTTGTTGCGTAAAAAATCTGCTTCATTACAGCATTTCGTGTTAGCGCTAGGCTTATTTGCTCTTTTATTGCAGCCTCTGCTCGGCTTGGCTCTGCCTACTATTTCTTGGCATCTTGTATTTTTAAATGATGTCTTACTAAGTGAATGGGCGGTATATGTCATCTCACTTTTGCCTGCACAAATTACTAAGGCTCAAGTCTTAATAATAATGGGATGCTATTTTCTTGTAGCTAGCTGGTTGATATTTTATTTTCTATTGGGTGTATGGGGTCTGTATCAGCAAACGCGGAGCGCGCAATCAATAAATTCACAATCTCTTGAGCAATTGACCAAAAACCTATGTGAGCTATTAGATATAGCTCGCCCGGTTAAGGTTGTTACATCTTTGGCGGTAGATTCCCCTCAAATGTGGGGTTTGTGGCACCCCGTTATTATGTTGCCGCGCGACGCCTTGCTATGGAACGATGAAAAACAACTAACGGTTATGATTCATGAACTAGGTCATATTAAACGTTACGATTGGTTGACGACAATTGGGGTTAAGTTAAGTTGTGCTTTTTTCTGGTTTTTGCCACTTGTGTGGTGGTTTGCACGGAAGCTTTATCAGCAAGCTGAAATTGCATGCGATGATTTTATTTATCGTTTGCGTGATAAGCACCTTTTATACGCTGAAGTATTAATGGCCTTTGCTGGAGCAGAAAAAGCATCGATTCTGCATGATTCAAGTGCCTTGGGTATAAAAGGGTATTCGGCAATTTACGAGCGTATATATGCAGTTTTGGATAAGCGTCGCCCGCGTCACCAAGTGCCTATGGAAGCGGTACAGTATTGGTTTTTATGCTCGCTCTTCGTGTGGGTGCCTTTGGCGAGTTTGCAACTCATGCCTATTCAGCAGGTATTGGAACAGCGACTTAATGAATTTGAACTGGGTGTGTGGAAACAGTCTGGTGAGGCTATTGATGTAACAGAAGCTGAGTCGAATTCAGTAAGTGCGGCCAAATTGGATTGGCGTAAGTTAAGCCTACAGCATCCAGATTCTAGACCTGTCGAACTTGCGTGGGAGTCTCAGCGGAAACCGAACGACAAGATTGAGATTGCCTTTGAGGAAGCTGAGTTCAATAGTCAGCTACATACTACGCGACCTCTGCGTCCTAAGCTTGAGCTGTCTGATATTAATATTGAGGCTTATTTGCCACTAAGCATAGTGACGCCTAATTACCCTAGTGGTGCCTTACAAAGAGGTATAGAGGGTTGGGTGCAAGTTGAGTTTACTATCGATATAGATGGCTTCACGAGTGCTGCTAGAATTATTGCTCAATCACCTGCGCGGGTTTTTGAAAAAACTGTTTTAACTGCGCTCGCAAAATCGCGCTATCGCCCGCAAATTATCAATGGTCAAGCCATAGGCTTGGCGGGGGTTATAGAGCAGTACACCTTCAAAATCGAAATCCCTTCAAGGCCTGAGCGACGACGCTAGTCGCGCAAATTTAAGTCCCCCCCAGTGTTGTTGTTTTTTCACCTTTCTATGAGGCGGGGAGAGTCATGTCCAGTGGTTGTTATTTCCATACTATGAGGTTACATCTATGCAAACAATACATGCTAATACAGTGCCTTTTGTTGGTACATTTTCATCTCCTTGGGTGCGGTTGGCTGGCGTTATTCCTATGGCGCTTATAGCGACTCTGGGTTTGCTCTATGCTATGTATTCTATGGTGATTTTTGATTATCAAGAAGTGGAGCCAGCCCCGAAAATAATTATTCCTTCAGTAGTCATGCCCAAGATAGTCGCCATTGTAAATATTTTTGATGATTTGCCTGTTCGACCTGAAGAGAGAGTACCTCCGCCTAAAATCGTGGCGACTATAGAGCCTGTAGGAGAAAGGGTTGATGGTGGATTAAAGTTGGATCCTAGTAATGTTGTTATAGATGATGGGAGATTTGATCCTTTCGCTACATCCGCGAAAATTATGCCTTTTATTAAGGTTGCACCTATTTATCCTGCAGTTGCGGCAAATAAAGGCATAGAGGGTTATGTGGATGTACTCTTTGACGTGAGTGAAATAGGTTCGACAGAAAATATTCGTATTCTTGAATTTGTACCTTCAAGTATTTTCAATAAGAGCGTGATCAAAGCGGTTAAAGCATGGAAATATAAGCCTATGCAAGTCGAAGGTGTTGCGATAAAAACACGTGATGTAAAAGAACGTATTCGTTTTAACATGCAGAAATAAGCGATTGTTCCGTCTGAGGCAGTATGGTTACTGCGAAGTTGCTGTCCATTGTTATCTACTAAAAAAAGGAAAGAATATGAAAAGTTTATTCGCGTTATTAATTAGTGTGGTGATTTCTGGATGTACTTCCGCATCTCATGTGGCGAAGAAACAGCCAGCGTCAATTGAACCTATAATGGTAAATGGTCAGGTGTATCGTCCTTTGAGTGCAGTGGCTCCTCATTATCCTTTAGTCGCAATAAGGGATAATATGTCGGGGTTCTGTACAGTAGTGTTTACTGTGGCAAAAGATGGAGTCACGAAGGATCATGATATTGTTGAATGTAGTGATAGGGTATTTAAAAAAGAAAGTTTAAATACTGCAAAATCATTAAAATATTCTCCTTTAAAGTTGAATGGTACTCTTGTTGAAGTAACCGGTGTTAAAAGGACATTCAAATTCAAGATGGTGTCAGAGAGTGGGTTCAAGCTATTCAAGCAAGAGATGCAGCCTCGGTGGACAGCTCATATGGCGCAGTTTTGTAGTGATGAGGCGAAAAATACTGCTACAAAAGACCAGCTCGAACAATGCCGCTTGGCTCGGCAATTCTTTAGGTAAATACTTATTATGGCTGTAGTGGCTAGCACCAAATCATTGCCTTTAATTATTTTGTGCAATACCGACGCGCAAGCTGAGGCTGCACAGGCACTTGCGCAGCAGTTGCAGCTGCCATTGATATTTAATCAAGCACCGGAGCAAGTGCAGGACGCTGACTTTGTGGTACTTTTTTCTGCGCAGTCTATTGCGCTGCAACAAACAGGGCGCAAAGCGCCTGGGCCAATTTTGGCGGAGTTTACTGAAGGGGCCGTTGATCATCGCCGCAAGTTTGGTGGCGGTAAGGGGCAGATGATCGCTAAGGCGGTGGGAGTAAAGGCCAGTGTTTACCCGCGGGTGCTGGATGCCACGGCGGGCTTGGGGAAAGACAGTTTTGTCTTGGCCACCCTAGGCTGCACAGTGGCTATGCTGGAGCGCTCGCCGATTGTTTATCAGTTGCTACAAAGTGGTTTGATACGTGCCCAGCAGTTTGCACAAGAGCAGGGCGATGGGGAGTTGCTTGATGTTATCGCGCGCATGGCGCTAATTCCTCAGGATAGCCACGATTATTTACAGTGTTTAACTCCCGAACAATATCCCGATGTGATTTACCTAGACCCTATGTTTCCTGATCGCCAAAAAAGTGCAGATGTTAAAAAAGATATGCGCGTTTTCCATTCGATAGTCGGCAGGGACGAAGATGCTGATGGGCTTTTACCCATGGCACTGACGCGAGTGAATTACCGCGTTGTAGTCAAACGCCCGCGCAAGGCACCCTTTTTAAACAATCAAGCTCCATCCTATCAGCTCGAGGGGAAATCCAGTCGATACGACGTTTATACCCTTAAAAAAATGCCTGAAAATTTGAATTCATTGAATTAGGAATTTTCTATATTGCTGCGCACCTTTGGCACAGAAAATTCCGTCAATGTGGTGCATTATTATTGGTGAAACTGAGAGATAAAGTCTGCTCAGCTAAGCAATCCATCTGAAATAGGTGTATCTTAATAGGAGCACGCATATGTTCAGAGTATCCTATGTATCTATGCAGGCACTATCAATGTGCTTAATCGCCTAGCCTTTAGACTACCATCGCTTTTAGGAAACTATTTGAAGCTTGCTATGACCCCAACTGAAATTTTCACTGCAGAGTTACCTTTAAGCACTCTTTCTGTGTCTTCCTCCTCCGTGCCAGTGGCAGCGCTGAATCTTGAGTTGGAGCTGATTTCTGATGGTGTCCATGGCAATTCAGATAATCAAAACGACATACTCTTAGACCCATTCGTAGGCGAATTGTCACCTGAATTGGAGTTGGAGTTACTTTTCGATCGTATTGCTTCAGCACTAAATCATCAAGGTTACATAGTATTGCCGCAAATCTTGCCGAGTGAGTTAACGTTGAGTTTAGCTGCTCACTTGGGTTGTGAGCGTGATTTGCAATTAAGGCGAGCTGGAGTAGGGCGAGAGGATGGCTTTCAGCTCAATGGTGATATTCGACGCGATAAAATTCTATGGCTAGAGCCTGATATGGGGGCTGTCACGCAATTTTTATCTTGGATGGATAAACTCCGTATGGGCTTGAACCGTCGGTTATTTTTAGGGCTGCGTGAGTATGAAAGCCACTTTGCAGTGTATGAGCCGGGCGCCTTTTATCAGAAGCATCTCGATGCATTTAAAGGGGAGCCAGGGCGGAAGCTTTCAACCGTTCTTTATCTCAATGAAGACTGGATGCAAGGTGACGGTGGTGAGTTATTGCTCTACGATGAGGCGGGTTTGGAGTCGCTCGAGCGCATTGCACCACAATGCGGCAAAATGGTCATTTTTCTCAGTGAAGACTTTCCTCATGAAGTGCTTGTGGCGCATCGCCGCCGCCAAAGTATTGCTGGCTGGTTTCGTATTTAACCCTATTCACTATCAGCCTATTGAACAATGTGTGTGAAGTAGTAAGTTCTTTTGCTCAATGTAGGTGTCCAAGCCTAAAGTGTAAATAAAGTGGTTTAAATGCCTCCCTTGCTAGGGGGTTGGCAATAAAATTGCAAGTAACTAGCTGTAGCTCGCTGAGCTTTTTGGGAAAAAGGCTGGCGGCAAAGGATTGATGTTCGGCGGGCTTTTTGTGAACTATCGCCCAGTGTTATTGCATAAAGCATCGACAGTAATGTTTTACGCAGTACCTTAGTCGACGTTTCCACAGCTCAAAACATGTCTAATAATGTGAGGCCAGAATGCTGAAGGAAGCCACCATGAGTGCAATGAAAATAGATTGGCAGGATTATAATCCCGGCCACTTCTACGATGAGTTAATTAATGCACCGGGTAAGCCCCGCCCCGAGACTCGACATCTCGCTCAATATTTGAGTTCGCTTTCGGGTGAAGAGCTGCAAGAACGCAAAATATCTGCGGAACTTGCGATTAAAACTATGGGCATATCATTTACGGTTTATAGTGATGCGGGCAATATTGACCGCGCTTGGCCGTTTGATATTATTCCGCGTGTTATTTCGCAGCGAGAATGGCAAAAGACTGAGCGCGGGCTTATTCAGCGTTTAACTGCCTTGAACTGTTTTATCAACGATATCTATAATGATCAAAAAATCCTTAAAGATAAAGTGGTACCTGCCTTTTTGTTGGCTGATTCCGTTAACTTCCGCAAAGAATGCATGGGCATGAAGCCCGCCTATGGTGTTTGGTCGCATATCTGTGGAAGCGATTTAATTCGCGACAACAAAGGTGAATTTTTTGTTTTAGAAGATAACCTGCGTGTGCCCTCAGGTGTGTCTTACATGCTGGAAAATCGCAAAGTCACCAAGCGCGTTTTTCCTGAATTATTTGAAAATCACAAAATAGTTCCTGTCACCGAATACCCTAATCAATTATTTGACACATTAGCCTCATTGTCGCCGCGTCAGTCAGACGCGCCAGAAATTGTCGTGCTCACACCTGGCATATATAACTCTGCTTACTTTGAGCACTCCTATCTTGCACAGCAAATGGGTGTGGAGCTTGTAGAAGGTGGAGATCTAGTTGTTGAAAGTGATGATTGCGTTTATATGCGTAGCATTGATGGTTTGAAGCGTGTTGATGTTATTTATCGCCGTATAGATGATTTGTTTTTAGATCCTGACATGTTTAATAAAGACTCGGTGCTGGGTGTGCGCGGTCTCATGCGCGCATGGCTCAAAGGTAATGTTGCTTTGGCCAATGCACCAGGTGCTGGTGTTGCGGATGACAAGGTGATCTACACCTTTGTACCTGCCATGATTAAATACTATTTAGGTGAAGAGCCTATATTGCCCAATGTACCTAGTTTTTTATGTGTTGATAAAAAGCAGTGCGATTATGTGTTGGCAAACCTAGATAAACTGGTGGTGAAGCCTGCGAATGAATCTGGCGGTTACGGCATGATCATAGGCCCACAAGCGAGCAAGAAAGAATTAGAGGATTTTGCACTTCTGATTAAATCTAATCCGCGCAATTACATGGCGCAACCTCTTATCGCTCTTTCAACTGCGCCCATCCTTACCAATGGTAATGCTGAACCGCGCCATATTGATTTGCGTCCTTTCGTATTACAGGGACGCGAGCATCATGTAACTCCGGGTGGTTTGACGCGAGTGGCAATGAATAAAGGTTCCTATGTGGTGAACTCGTCGCAAGGTGGCGGTAGTAAAGATACTTGGATTGTGGTGGAGGACTAATATGTTATCGCGTGTAGCAGAACGAATTTATTGGTTAGGCCGCTATATGGAGCGCAGTGAAAACACTGCGCGCCTAGTGAATGTGAACTCCAATTTGTTATTGGATTTGCCCAGTGGTGTGAGGGTGGGCTGGGGCTCGCTGATTGATATCAGCGGCACTGGCACCTACTTCGAGCGAGATACTGAGCAAGCCGATGAAAAAACGGTTATTCACTTCATGCTGGCAGACCGCAAAAATCCCGCATCTTTAATCAATTCCTTGAGTTGGGCACGAGAAAATTCGCGTATTACTCGCGAAGCAATGCCCATGGAAGCTTGGGAGTTAATTAATGATCTCTATCACTTTATCCGCGATAGAGTAGACCGTGTTTACTCGCGTCGCGACCGCAATATTATTTTGCTACATGTCATCAATAGTGTGCAGCAATTTAATGGATTGTTGGCGGGCTGCATGAGCCATAACAATGCGTATGACCTTATCCGCATTGGCCGAAACCTTGAGCGTGCCGATATGTCTACGCGCATTGTTGATGTGGGCTTGGTTAATCTATTGCCGCATTTGTCATTGGGGGGAACAGAAGTTCTTGAGCCTTATGACAATATTTTGTGGATGAGCGTGTTGCGCTCACTCAGCGGTTATCAAATGTATCGTCAGCATGTACGTGATCGTGTGAATGCACGCGATGTGGTGACTTTTTTGTTACAAAATGAAGACTTTCCTCGCGCCGTAGCTCACAGCTTAAAACAGCTCGAGCAAGGACTCTGGTCGCTGCCAAACAGTGAGAAAATATTAACAGCTATTGTTAATCTCCAGCAAAAAATCGAAGAAGCTAAAATAACTGAGCTATTGGAGCATGGTTTGCACGAGTTTATTGATGAGCTGCAATTGGAGATTGGAAATTTACATGTGAGCATTGCTGAAACATGGTTTTTGCCGGTGGTGCTTGCTACCCAGGAGCAAAAAGCATCTGCGTAAATGACCGTTTTGTATGATCGCTCTTCAATCTAGCCCGCTTCTGCGGGCTTTTTTGTATTTGTCTGAATGCTCTTTAGGGGATGGCCTTTGGGATTTATTAAGTGAAGTTGGTGGGGGATGAGTAAATATCCTGATAAATGTATTTTTACTCAGTACAAAAAGAGCCAGTGTTTAAGTTTTTTAGTTAGCAGCTGTGTTTGGTCGCTGTAATTTATTTGTCGTATCTATACTACTACTACTATTGTTAATTTGTCTTTGTGGCTTTAATTACGCATATTAAACATATCGCGTGCTCCCTATTTATCCAATGTGCTAAACATAAGTATTAGTGTTTTTTATTTATTGTCACATTAACAATAAGTGTTTGGTTGATTGATGGCAGGCTGCTGTTAGCGCACTTTTTGTCGTCAAAATTATAGGTATCTGTAAAACTGTGTAAAACAGTGCAAATAATTGCACTAATTTTTTTTTAGTAGCTACTATCCTTTCATAAAAATTATAAATCTTTTTAGAAAATACAATTTACTTAAGCTCTACACCCGCCCACAAACTATTTGTGAAATAGCACTGTTATTTACGGTCGCTACTTTTCTAAAAAAAGCATTTTTTAGATAAGCGCTACTTTTCTTTTTTAAGGCCACAACCAAACTTTTGTTTGGGTTAACTTTTGCTAAAAATGGTTGCGCAATCATTTTGCTGAATCCAATAACGCTGGGCTCTGCAGCGTGCTGGGTTTTTACGCCTATTTTTTATCAAAAAATAAAATAAATCGCTCAATAAAATTTCACTCAGCAGTGCCGGGCTCTTAGCAAGAGCGCAATTATTTTAATAATAACAATCAATAAACCTTGCCAATTTTTTTGGCGTTAACTTCTAAGGAAAATATTATGAATCGTTACGAGGCTGCTGCGATTAAGCCGCGCAGGGTAAGGGGGGCTTTAGGCTCCGGGCTTGCGCTGGGGTTTGCTCTGGCTGTATCCGGTTTGTCCGTCAATGTATTAGCCAGCTGCGACTATGCAGTGGTGAACCAGTGGGGCAATGGATTTCAGGCAAGTATAAAAATAAATAACACAGGTTCCAGCGCGATTAATGGCTGGGATATTGCCTGGCGCTATGCGGGCGATAACCGTGTCACCAGTAGTTGGAATGTGGCCTTAAGTGGCAGCAACCCCTACAGCGCTAAAAACATTTCTTGGAATGGCAGTATTCAGCCTGGGCAATCGGTAGAGTTCGGCTTTCAGGGTTCTAAGGGATCTGCGGCGGCCGAGATTCCAATCATAACCGGCGCAGCTTGCGGCGCTGTTGCCTCTAGCTCGGTTGCTTCCTCCATTCCTGTTTCCAGTAAATCTTCAGCTGTGCCTTCGAGCGTACCGTCGAGTGCACTTTCAAGTGTGTCCTCAAACGTTTCCTCAAGTTCAACTGCCGCGCTGGGCTGCGGCAATAGCAATTTATTGTTTTGTTTGGACTTTGAAAATGTTGCACCTGGCGCTACACCAGCTGGGTTTACCAAAGAGGGTAACTCCATTGATGTAGTTCAAGGGCAAGAGGCGCACAGCGGTACTCGCTCGGTAAAATTTGCGAGTAATAATGCGGGTAACTACGGTTACTTTAAAAAGAACTCTGTGTCTGGCAGTCACTGGGGTCGGCTCTATTTCAAAATGAAAATACCGGTACCCAATATTAATACTTGGTTGCATACCACCTTTGTCAGTGCGCGCGGCAACAATGCGGAGTTCCGTTTTGTGGATGCGGTGCAGGAGGCCAGTGGTGCGCATCAATACCTCTATAACTCTGAGCCAGGTGATGTTTCACTGCAGGGGAAATACGCCTATCGTTTTGATAGCGAATGGGTTTGTAGTGAGTGGTTTGTGGATAGTCAAACGCAAACTTACAGATTCTTCCGCAATGGTGAAGAGTTATTCTTTACCCATAACGGCACTGCTACCAACAAAACTAACTTGCCGGGTTTTACACCTGTACCAGCAGTGCTCGACTCGCTCGGTTTTGGTTTTCGCTCCTATCAACAGTCCTCGGGGGTAGAGGGTTGGCTGGATGATGTGGCGGTAGGCACTGAGCGAATTGGCTGTGCCATTGGCGCATCTAGCTCATCGGCCAGCAGCAGTTCTATAGCTGCAAATCGCCCGCCGGTGGCCGCAGTTGCGCGCACCTCAGTGACCACCACCACCTATGGCCCCGTCACCCTGGATGCCAGCGGCTCAACCGATCCGGATGGCGACAGCCTGAGCTTCAGCTGGGATTTGGGTAACGGTAAAACGGCTACAGGTGCGCAAGTAACCACTTCGGGTTACACCCAAGCGGGCAACTTCACCGCCAAGGTAACCGTGAGCGATGGCAAGGGTGGGGTGGACACCGCAGTCGTTAGCGTGCAGGTGTTCAGTGATGTCATTAGCAGTGCCTCCAGTAGTGCTCGTTCTTCTGTGCCCTCGTCGGCCTCTTCCTCTGCTGAGTTTGTTCCCAGTAGCCGTAGCTCATCGAGTGTGGCGCGCGCCAGTTGGGTGTTGAGCGAGAGCAACTCCTACTTAAATTTTGTGACGACTAAAAATACCAATGTGGTAGAGGCGCATAGCTTTACCAGTATTAGCGGCGCCATAAGTGCCGAGGGTGTGGCGAGTTTGGTGATAGATCTCAATTCAGTTGCCACCAATATCGGCCTGCGCGATCAGCGTATGCGCGATTTACTGTTTCAAACCTCCACTTATCCAACGGCGACAATCACCTTAACACTTTCCCCTGCGACCTTAAATGATCTGGCGATAGGAGCGAGTGTGCTAATGGATATTTCTGCAACGCTCAATCTCCACGGCGTCAATAGCCCAGTCGCCGCCAAGGTGATGCTGCAGCGCTTAAGTGCAACGCGGCTATTGGTGCGCTCAACAGCACCCGTGCTCATATCGGCAGCGGATTATGCACTGACCGAAGGGGTAGAGGCGCTGCGTCAAGCGGTGGGTATCGCATCCATTAGTGCTGCGGTTCCCGTGGACTTTGTGCTCGTTTACGACGCCAATAATTAGCAGAGGCTCAAGAGAATTTATCATGAAAAAATTATTGAAAATTTCCATGCTCGCTGTGGGGCTAATGGGCTCCGCGGGCAGCTATGCTCAGGGCGCCTGTTCGGCAGTCTATGATGCGGTCAATCACTGGGGCAGTGGCGCTCAGGTGAAAGTTAGTTTTACCAATAATGGCGCTCCACTCGCAGGTTGGGAGTTGTGCTGGAACTTTAATGGCAGTGAAGCCATTGCCAATATGTGGGACGGCACCTACAGCGCATCGGGTAAGCGTGTCTGTGTCAAAAACGCGGGTTACAACGGCAACCTTGGCAGCGGTGGTTCGGCCACCTTTGGCTTTATTGTCAATAACCCTGCGGCGCAAGCGCCCACTGCATTTACGCTCAATGGCGCCGCCTGCGGTGGTAGCCCTGCCAGCTCTGTGGGCTCTAGCTCCTCACTCAAAAGCAGCTCATCAATTGGCATAAGTTCGTCAGTTGGCAGCTCGCTTAAAAGTAGTTCGCTAACCAGCAGCAGTGCGCCCAATACCGCCGCTAGTTGGGTGCTAGATGCGACTAAGTCCAATCTCCATTTTGTGTCGGTAAAAAATACCGATGTGGCAGAAAACTTTAGCTTCACCCAACTGCAAGCTACGGTGGATGCCTCCGGCAAGGCGGTGTTAACGATTCCGCTGGCGAGTATCTCTACCAACATCAGCATTCGCAATGAGCGTATGCAGAGCATGTTGTTTGAGTCCAACTATTTGCCCAGTGCCCATTTTAGTGCGCAACTGAATATGGCCGCGCTCAATGCCATGGCGGTAGGTGCGGTACAGGTGATGCCGGTAACGGGCGAATTGATTTTGCACGGTGTGGTTAAAGCCATGAACTTCGAGGTGCTAGTGGTCAAGTCGGATGCCAACAGCCTGAGCGTATCGCCGCGCATGCCGCTGGTGATTAACTCGGTCGACTTCGATATGAATGCCGGTATTGAATTGCTGCGCACCACCGCCGGTGCCAGCAGTATTGGCGAGCGAGTGCCGCTTTACTTCACCTTGCAGCTGAGCAAAAACAACCCCGCTAATCTGCCGCCAATCAACTTGGCTGCAGTGCCTAATGCACCGCTTAGTTTGATGGGCAACGTCAATCAAGGCTCGGGTGATGCAACTCTAACCTGGACCGATGCCAGCAATAATGAAACCGGGTTTTTGGTGCGCCGCAAAGGCGCAGATGCGCGCTGGAAAACAGTCGCTGCACCTGGGGCTAACAGCGTTAATTACATCAATAGTTTGGCGGCCCAAATGGGCACCTATGAGTTTAAGGTGATCAGCTTTCAGGGCAGCATGCCCTCGGCGCCCTCCAATATTATTGCGCTTAACTATCAGTTAGCTTCATCCGCCTCCAGTGTTGTCTCTTCTAGCGTTCGCTCCTCAAGTTCTACCGCTGCATGGGTAGGCGATGTGGCGCGCGGTAAAACCGCTTGGGAGAACGCCGAGGTGGGCTGTCTCTTTTGTCACGCGGTGAATGCCAACGGCACGGCGGGCAGCAGCAACAGTTTGATCGACCCGAAAAACCTGCGCTACACCAGTGTTTCTGGGTTGACCAAATATATTGAAGACAATATGCCACGAGGCAATGTCACCGCCTGTGTGGGCCAGTGCGCCGCCGATACCGGGGCCTACTTCCTCTCGCTGCAGCCAGTGGTGGCTTCGTCCAGCAAGTCTTCAACACCACCGAGTTCAGTCTCATCCAGTTCATCGGTTGGCAGCAGTAGCAGCCAGGCAAACTTGGATGGCGCCGCGCTCTTTGTGGAAAAAGGCTGTGCTAATTGCCATGGTGCGCGCGGCGATAACCCCAATCGCCCCATAGATGTGAATCGCTGGACGCGTGCGTCCTTGATTACCAAAATTGATGCGAGCATGCCCGCCGGTAACCCCAGTGCCTGTGTCGGTAACTGTGCAACGGCGATCGCCGATTACATTTTGACTTGGCGCCCCGTGGTGAGCTGCGATGCCGGTGAAGATGTGCTGGCGCGGCGTTTGCGTTTGCTCACCAACCGCGAGTACGGCAATACCCTGAATGATTTGCTGGGTATCACCACCGGTGCGAGTGTGGCCGCAAGCTTGGGGCTGGATGCAACCGTGAAGGGTTTTGACAACAACGTTGAAGCAACCCAAATCACCAACGTGCGTATGGATGCCTACTGGAATGTGGCGCAGCAGTTGTCTGCCAGT
Organism: Cellvibrio sp. 25HG11W-0; assembly: GCF_057815475.1. NCBI lineage: Bacteria > Pseudomonadati > Pseudomonadota > Gammaproteobacteria > Cellvibrionales > Cellvibrionaceae > Cellvibrio > Cellvibrio sp. 25HG11W-0. The sequence continues at coordinate 3,253,031 of NZ_CM174230.1, read as the reverse complement.
GTCAACTTAACTGGCTTGCTCAGCTGCACTACCGCTACCACGCGCGATCAGTGCGCCAGTACCTTTGTTCCCGCCTTTGGCAAAAAAGCCTTCCGCCGTCCATTGGCAGCGGCAGAGACTACCTCTTACAGCAACCTGTTTAAATTGGGTGCCAGTAATGAGGGGGGCGCGCGCTTGGTTATTCAAGCTATGTTGGCCTCACCTAACTTCCTCTACCGCTCGGAGTTGGGCACCTTGGTGAACAACACTTATAAACTTAGCGCCTACGAAACTGCAACGCTGCTGGCCTATACCTTCACCGGTTCTATGCCCGACAGCACACTCTTTACCGAGGCCGACAACAACCGCTTAACCAGCGCGGTGCAGCTGCGCACTCAGGCGGAGCGATTATTGGCAACCACCAAAGCGGGCGATCAATTGGCGCACTTTGGTATGCAGTGGTTGAAGGTGGGTGATGTAGCGAATTTGCAGCGCGATAAAACTCTCTACCCGCAATTTACGCCAACGATTGGCGCGGCCATGAAAACCGAATTGGATCTGTTCTTGAAAGAGATTTTCCTCAAGCCCGGTTACAAAATGGCGGATGTATTTAACCCAGGTTTCAGTTTCCTTAATGGCACCTTGGCGAGCTACTACGGCATGAATAACGTGACCGGAACCCAGTTCCAAAGAGTGGCAACCAACGCCCAGCGCGGCGGGGTCTTGGCCATGGGCGCGGTAACCGCAACCCTGTCTTCGGTTAAAGAGTCGCACCCGATTCATCGCGGCCTGTTAATTCGTCGCAACCTGCTGTGCCAAGACTTTGCGCCGCCACCGCCTAATATCGGCGAGGTGGAGCCACTGGATCCCAATAAGCCAACGCGCGAGCGGTTTGCGGCCCACACCAATAACCCTAACTGTCAGTCCTGTCACCAGTACATAGACAATATTGGTTTTGGTTTTGAAAACTACAACGCGGTCGGTCAGTTCCGCACGGTGGAAGGCAACAATCTGCCGGTCGATGCCAGCGGTGGTATTTCTGGCTTGGCGATTATGACCGAGTCAGACAGCTACAGCTTTAGCGATTTGCGCGGGCTCTCCACGGTGCTGGCCACCTCGGGCAACCAAGCCACCTCCATGTGTTTAGCAAGGCAGTATCAGCGTTTTGCCAATGGTGTGTCTGAGCCCAATGAGTGTGCAGTCGCCGCAAGTTATTCGCGCTGGCAAAGTAAGTCCACGGACCTGCGCGACATGATGCTGGAAACTGTAACTTCACCCAACTTCCTGACCCGCAAATAGGAGTCATCATGAAAAGACGTTCTGTAATAAAAGCACTTGCGGCGGGTTCAATGACAGCCATGACGCCCTTGGCAGCTATGCTGGCGCGCTCGGCCATGGCGGCCGAAACGCAAAAAATTCGCACCCTTTTTATCTATCACCCCAATGGTTGTGTGCCCAATGTATTTTTCCCCTCCGAGGGCTCGCTGATAGGCAAGGGTTTTCCTGGCATGACCGCGCCTTTGCAATCGGTGGCCAACCAATTGGTGTTTTTGGATGGCATAGGTTACGAGGGCTCAGCCAATACCCACGAGGGCGGTGCGCTTAAGTGTCTCACCGGCGCCAGCAGTTCAGCGGCGGGCTTGTCCTCCATTGAAGTACAAATGGGCAAAGAGGACTGGATCAATCGCGCCAGCTCGGGCGTGTCGGTGCCCTCGGTACAAATGGGCGTAGGCACCAAGTGGGGTACGGATACCTCCAAGCGTGTTAGCTACGACAATGGCAGCACCCTGCACCCGGTGGATGATCCGCGCATTCTCTACCCGCAATTGTTTGGTGCCGCCAGTGGCGGCGTTGACCCCAATCAGCTGCAGGTATTGGCGCGCGCTCGGGAGGATATCAATCGCCTGTCCACGCAGCTGGGCAGTATTGAACGCCAGCGCTTGGAGCAGCATGTGGCGGCTTTAGACGTGTTGGAACAGCGCCTTAACTCCGCCTCTAGCGGCGGTTGTTTGGATGTGAACAGCAGCATTAAACCGCGTGTGGATGCGATTGTTGGGCGCGAGGACAGCGCCCTTTGGGCCACTCAGGTGCTGGGTAATATCTCTGCCATTCAGCAGGATATTGCCGTGGCAACCCTGTCCTGTGGCATTACCCGCAGCATCGCCTTTATGTACGGGGTGCCGGTATCGCCCATAGTGGTGCCCGGCACCGGTACTGGCGATCACGATCTGTCGCATCAGGACGCCGCCGCCCACACCACCAGTAAAATTTGGTGGATGGGGCAAATCAAGCAGCTGATCGACAAGTTGGCGGCCACGCCCGATGTCAATGGCAGCCTGTTGGATAACACCATCATTTGTACGGTATCCGACTTGGGCCATGGCAACTTCCACAACCATCACCGTATTCCCATGTTTTTAGCCGGCGGTAAAAATGCTGGCCTAATAACTGGGCGCTCGGTAGACCTGCGGCCCCTGGGCGAAAAGGGCAAGCGCTGGGGCGATCAGTCCACCGCTGAAGGCGGCGTTAATCACTCTAATGTGCTTATGACCATTGCCGAAAAAGCCGGTTACCGCAACGTTACTATGCCCACCGCCAATGGGCGCATTAACAATGTGTGGGTCAATGGCACCGGCCTCTAGCCGCGTTTAAGTTCCTGCATAACGGCCTAGCGGCTTAGTTTGGCCCGAATCGGTGTTGCCGGTTCGGGCCTTTTTTTGGCCTGCGCAAAGGCGCAGGATTAGGGTAAGATCGACCGCTTTATGGAAAAGGACTGAGGTTTTATTGTGACTACATCAACATCCACCTATGACTGCATGGGTTTTAGTGAAACCCTGCCCAAGGGCAAAGCCTCGGGCCGCCTCTCTATCGATCAAGCTGGGCTGCAGTGTGTTATAGGCGAGCAAACTATTCGTCTGCCGCTGCAAAATTTGCAGGTCACTCTCGGTGGCGCCAGCAATCGGCTGGTATTTTTTGAGCACCCACTGGTTAAGGGCTGGAGTTTTTACAGCAGCGACCGCGCGGTATTGCACAACCCCCATCTGCACAGCCAGCCGAGCGTAGCGGCACTGTTAACTCAGGCCAAACAAAAACATCTACTGGGCCGGAGCTTTCTGGTCGGCGTTGTTCTATTGGTGCTGGCCATACCGCTCTTGCTCGTGATGCGCATGGATTTAATTACCGGCGTTATCGCCAAAAAAATCCCTGCCGAGTGGGAGCAAAAACTGGGCGATACCACCATTGCGCAATACCAATTGGGCAAAGAGGTGATGGCAGAAAAGCAGGCAGATAAACTCCTGCAGCCGCTGGTTAAGCCTCTGCTAGCTGCGCTTGAAGATAGCCCCTACCAATATCACTTTCACATAGTGAACGAAGGCAGCCTCAATGCCTTTGCGCTGCCCGGCGGCCAAGTGATGATTCACTCAGCGTTAATTCTGCGCGCCGACTCCGCCGAGGAATTGCTTGGCGTGCTCGCCCATGAAATTACCCACGTAGAGCAGCAGCACGGTTTGCGCAACGTTATAGGCGCGGCGGGTATTTATGTGATTGCCGGTGCGGTTTTGGGCGATGGCAGCGGCATGCTCGCACTGCTGGGCGGCGCTGCGCCGCTACTGCTCAATCAAAGTTACTCGCGCCGGTTTGAAACCGAGTCGGACCTGATGGGTTTTGCGCTGCTGCAAAAAGCGAAAATTAATCCTAGTGGCCTCGCGAGCTTTTTTGAAAAAATGATCGCCGAAGAAAAAAAGCAGCTGGAAAAAATCGACGATGAAGACAACCGCGCGCTGGCTAAAAAAGCGCTGCAATTTTTATCCAGCCACCCCGCCAGTGAGGCGCGCATCGAAAAACTCAGCGACTTGAACGCCAAGGCCAATCACCCCTACGAATACCTAAACCTAAGCGCCGAGTTTGCCGAGCTGCAAACGGCGGTTAAACAATTTGTTACCGAAACCCAGGGAGAAAAAAGCGATGAAGAGTGAAATTAAGGGCTCACAAGCCTTTGGCTATTTGGATGTGGAGCTGGCACCCGGCGAAACCATCATTACCGAGTCGGATGCCATGTCCAGTATGGATGCGGCCTTGGATTTGACGGCGCATTTAAACGGCGGTTTTTTTAAGGGCCTTATGCGCAAATTTTTAGGTGGCGAGTCGCTGTTTATTAATCACTTCACCAACAACACCAGCGCGCCCAAGCGCATGACCATAGTGCAGGGCACCCCCGGTGAAATTCTGCATCGCAAATTGAATGGCGAAGTTTTCTATTTGCAGCCAGGTGCATTTTTAGCTTGCTCTACCGGCGTAACCCTAGGCTTAGAGTTTGCGGGCTTTGTCTCATGGATAGCGCGCGAAGGTATGTTCCGTTTAAAAATGAGTGGCACAGGCGACCTTTATTTTGGTGCCTATGGCGCCTTGCTCGAGCGCGACATAGACGGCGAATACATAGTGGACACCAGTCACCTAGTTGCCTACGAGCCGGGCATAAAACTTAAGCTGCAATTGGCGGGCGGTATTTTCTCCAGCCTGTTTGGCGGCGAAGGTTTGGTGACTCGCGTTGAAGGCAAGGGCAAAATTATTATTCAATCGCGCAGCATTACCGGCCTTGCGGGTTGGTTGAATCCTAAATTCTGGTAGGGAACACACAAATGAAAATTGAATTAGTAAATCAACCGGGCAACACCGCGGCCAAAATTACCTTGGCGGCTGGCGAAACCTGCACCGCCGAGGCGGGCGCTATGATCGCCATGAGCGGCCACATGAATATCACCACCACCACTCACAAAAAAGGTGCGGGCGGCATTTTAAAAGCAGCCAAGCGACTGCTCTCGGGCGAATCTTTTTTTCTCAACCATTTTGATCCCGCCGGCAAAGCGGGCGAGTTGTGGTTGGGCTCTAACTTAGCCGGTGACATGCTCGCGTTAGAATTGGACAATGAAAATCTAATCGTCCAAAGCGGCTCTTTTTTAGCCTGCGAAGAATCCATTGATATGGATATGGGCTGGCAGGGTTTTAAATCGCTGCTGTCGGGCGAAAGTATGTTCTGGCTCAACCTAAAAGGGCGCGGCCAAGTGGTGCTCTCCTCCTTCGGCGCCATCTACCCCATAGAAGTAGACGGCGACTACATAGTCGACACCGGTCACATAGTCGCCTTTAACGAAAGCCTCAATTTCACCATTACCAAAGCCGGTAGTAGCTGGCTGCAATCATTTTTAGGCGGCGAAGGTTTGGTGTGTAAGTTCAGCGGCAAGGGCACAGTTTGGTGTCAGTCGCACAACGCCAATAGTTTTGGCCATGCTCTTACATCCAGCCTGCGCGTGCGCAAAGCCTAAGGAGAAAAAAATGCAGAATTTATACAATGTTGTTATCACCGGCGAGTTGGCGGCGGGTGCAGATCAAGCCGCTGCGATCAATGCGTTTGCCACGCTATTTAAAATCAGCGAAGAAAAAGCGCAGCAAACTTTTAGTAAGGCTCCGGTAACGGTTAAAACCAATATCGATAAAACCACCGCTGAAAAATTTCAGGCTGCCATTAGCAAAACCGGTTTAATTTGCCGTATGAATGAAGTAGCCCAAGGCGATGAACTTGCTGTTGCGAATGAAAAAAGCGAAGTGCTAGTCAGTACCGCTGTTGCCGCTACCCGCGTTGCAAAAACCGAGCGCATAGCCAGTGTTGAAAGCCCCACCAGCTTTAAAGGCTTTAGCTACAAAATAGAAGGCCGCCCCGACTACAGTTTTTTAACGGTGCAAATCCCTGCTGATAAAACCTTAAAAGTAGAAGCCTCCGCCATGGCCACTATGGATACCCATGTGGTCATGAAAACCAAATTAAAAGGTGGTTTCGGGCGCTTCTTAACGGGTGAAAGTTTATTTCTCAATGAATTCACCGCCGCTAAGGGTGCCGGCGAAATTGGCATAGCCCCCGGCACACCCGGCGACTTAGTGCACCAGCACCTAGACGGCAATACCATCTTCCTGCAAAACTCTGCCTTCGTTGCCGCCACTATGGAGGTCAACTTAGAAACCAAATGGCAGGGCATGTTAAAAGGCTTTTTCTCCGGCGAAAGTTTCTTTTTAATCCGCGCCAGCGGCAAAGGTGATTTGTGGTTCAACTCCTACGGCGCGATTATCGAAATCGACGTAGAGGAAAACTACGTAGTAGACACCAGCAACATAGTCGCCTTCACTGAAGGCTTAGATTATGAAATCACCAAAGTCGGCGGTTACAAATCTTTGTTCTTATCGGGCGAGGGTTTTGTGTGTCGCTTTACGGGGAAAGGTAAGGTGTGGATTCAAACGCGTAATGCACAGGCGTTTACCTCTTGGGCGCATTATTTTAGACCGGTGCAGAAGAGTAAGTAGTTGATGGGAACACCAGGTGCTGGTAGGGGCTTGGTGTTTTTTTTGAAGGGTTTGGTTGGGTGTAATGGGCGGTAATGCGGGCACTTGTTGTGAGAAGCCACAAAAAACTTAGGCGGAAACTTTCCGTCTAATAACATTGTTATGAAAATTGAATAATGGAAATCTAAAGGAGCATCAATGAGTCTCGAAAAAGAAATAAATACTGCAAGGAAAGAGATAGTATCTGACGGGTATGATATGTCCTTGGGTGAAGTCATGAATTTGTATAAAGATGACGAGCTAAAGATAAATCCTGAATTTCAAAGACTGTTTCGTTGGGATATTACTAGAAAAACAAGATTCATTGAGTCGATATTATTAGGCATCCCAATACCCCCTATTTTTGTTTTTCAGGACAAAGATGGAAATTGGGAGTTAATTGATGGACTTCAACGGCTTTCAACTATTTTAGAGTTTTCAGGGATTTTAAAAAGTCCTGAAGGAAAGAAAGTAGAGCCGAGCACACTTGAGGGAACTAAATTTTTGCCAAGCCTATCTGATAAGCGCTGGCAGGTATGGAATGAGGGTGATTCTGCAATTGACAAAACGATGCAAATGCAGGTCAAGCGGGCAAGAATACGCGTTGAAATATTACTGAAAGAAAGTGATGAAAATGCCAAATATGAACTATTTCAACGGCTAAATACAGGCGGCGCCCAATTATCACAACAGGAAGTTAGAAATTGTGTCGCTGTTATGATTAATCCTGATTTATACAAGCGCCTGATTAAACTTTCCGAAAATGATGATTTTACTAAAACGACGAATCAGACAGAAAATGCCGTTGAAAAGCAAGCAGGGGTTGAACTTGTTCTTAGATATTTTGCATTCAAACATCACCCATATAAAAATGGTTTAGATGTCCATGAGTACCTTGATTCAGCGCTAGTAGAAATATCTAAAGATGACAATATAGACTGGGAAGAAGAGGGAAAGGACTTTAAGAAAACATTCAGCCTGCTAAATGAAGCTCTCGGTAATAAAGCATTTAAACGTTGGGATGGAAGTGATTTTGGTGGGAAGTTTCTAATGTCACTCTATGAGACTATTGCCTTTGGGGTTTCTCAAAATATTGATGAAATCACTAGTAAGGCTAGAAATGATCAAAAAACATTTGTCATTTCCAGAGCGAAGGAGCTCTGGACTGATCCCGTTTTCGAGAAAAACTCTGGTGCTGGCATTCGTGGAACAACACGCCTTTCAAAGCTTCTTCCAATGGCTAAAGGTTTCTTTAAGCCATGAGTAAAATTAGAACGATTGATCAACTTCAAACTATCTTAGATGGAGAATTTTCGTGGCGCCTGAAAGAAATTGCAACTCTAAAAATTATTGTTCGATCTTCTGATAACCTTAGTAGAAGCACAGCCGTCAGAGCTTCAATACCTTTGTTGTACGGACATTGGGAAGGTTTTATAAAAAACTCATCAACCCATTACCTAGACTATGTGAACGGCCAATCATTGACATATAGAGAGCTGAAGTCTTGCTTTATAGTTTTTGGTGTTAAAAGAAAGATTAACGACTTAGTCAGCTCTAAGAATTCTAGTGTTTCGATCGCTACTTTAGAGTTTTTACGAGATGAACTTGATGAAATAGCAAAATTAAAAATTGAATCGGCAATTCGCACTGAATCTAATTTGAGTTCGAAAGTATTTGCTAATATAGCTCAATCTATCGGTATTGATACGCAAGGCTACGAATCCAGATACCATCTCATTGACGAAAGTTTGTTAAATAGAAGAAACCACATAGCGCATGGTGAATATTTAGATGTCGACTCGGAAGGGTTTCGAGAGTTGGCAAATGAAATACTTTATTTGCTTCGTTCATACAAAACAGATATAGAAAATGCAGTCTCACTTAAAGAGTACAAGCTAAGTGCATAACATAACAGGTGAAAATGCGAGGGATGAAAAATCAGGCCTTGCGTTCTGTCTAGTCGCAATTTACACCATCCATGCCTGCAGCAGGCCTCACTTTTCTTTGCTCCGCCGAAAGAAAAGTAAGCAAAAGAAAGGCGGCCCAGCGAATTTCTGATCCTGCGCTTCTCAGGTGCCTACGGGCCGTTTTGATGGGACGTCCCTGTCCCATCAAAACTAAATTGGGCGTCCTGCCCAATTTGCCCTAGCACCTTGCGATGCTCGGGAAATTCTCATGGGTTGAAAGCGGGTGCCACTAGAGGGATTTTTAAAAGTAAAATGCTTTTGTTGCTGTTGATTTTAACTATCCCATATGAGTTCGCCGAGCACTGGAGGAAAATGGGTGGAAAACGCGCAGGACGCGCGTTTTAGTGACGTTGCGACAGGGATGTCGCATCGGAACGACACGCATTTTCCGAAGCGCGCAGGAAACACGAACGAGTTGGGTCGCCTTTCTTTTGGTTACTTTTCTTTTGGCGAAGCAAAGAAAAGTGACTCGCCAACGGGCGAAATCGGTGATCAACATTGGCAATTTTTATTTCAAATGCAGTAGAGGGCGTAAGTTGTGTATGTGGCCTTAATGATTGGAATGCTTCTGATTTTTGGATATGTCATTTTTCAAGGAAAAGAAGAGGCACGGAACACAGAGGTGGATATTTTTGATGCGATGCTTAACTATGTAGGCGTTCATATAATTGATGCTGAGACAAACAAACACGACTACTACGAAAGGCTACCAGTTGATGGAGAGTTAACTGAGTTATTGCAAAGTCTTGATATCGAGGGTGTTGAGCATTCTATAACTATTGTGCCAAAGCAAGGTGAATCACTTTGCATTCATGGAAAATTTTGTCCCGAAGGTGGAATGGAGGCAGACTACTCCAGTCCGGAAATTGATGGATATAAAAGTGCTAAAAATCCGCTTAAAACTAAAAAAGATATTGAAAAATTAATTTCTTTATATGTTAAGCAAGACAAAGTTTGGGTTGATCTTTATAGGTTTGAGTAGCTATACCGCATTAAATAGAAGAGGTAGCTAAATGAAAGGGTATTTGGTTGTAGATCTATTAATTAAAGATTTAGGCGGTTTCAAAGAGTATGCTGCTAAAATCCCCGCGTTTGTCGAGAAACATGGCGGCAGATATATCGTACAGGGTGTGGTTCCTGAAAAAATGGAGGGTGATTGGACTCCCGAACGACTCGTAATAATAGAGTTTCCATCCACACAAAATGCAAAAGATTTTCTAGCTGACCCAGAGGCGCAGAGTTTGATTGCGCTGCGCCATAAATCAACTGAGAGCCAGCTAATATTGGCAGAGGGTTGTGTTTAATTTCGTTGATTTCTACATTGGATTTGTTATGCACAGTCTAGCTCATAAACTTACTCGGTACCTGTTCACCATTCTGACTTGTTACGCATTGCTGTACTCGTTAATAGCGGTTGCAGAGCTAGGCTCTGCAGCGACGCAGCCCAATCACGAGATTGCGACCGATGTGCAGTTAATCGATCTGGCAGATTCGCTTGATAATAATAAGCCTATTGACGTAACCCGTAGGGTTAGTGATGACCTGATTAAAAAGCGTATTGAAAATATTCTCACCAGTAGTGAGTGGTTTGCGGAACTTAAGGTTACGTCTTCTGAAGGCATTGTCACGCTTGTTGGCGTTGCGCTTGAGCCAGACTTTAAGGACTGGGCGGGCAGTGTGGCGAATCGGACCGAGGGTGTGGTGGCTGTTATCAATAAGCTTAGCCTTGATGCGGGAGATGAGATTAGCTTTGCGCCAGTGCTAACTGAAAGCCAACTCTTGTGGCGTAAAACTATTAAAGCCTTGCCTTCACTGGGTATTAGTTGTGTTGTTCTGTTGATTTTCTATGTGCTTGCGCGCTATGCCGCCGCACTGAGCCAAAAATTAACGCGCGCCAAAATAGAAAGTGTGATGTTGCGGCGTTTAATTGCAAATCTTGTGGCTGCACCAGTGATGCTGATGGGTATTTATCTAGTGTTGCGAATAACCGGATTGGGACAAATAGCCATTACCATATTGGGAGGAACAGGGCTAATTGGTTTGGTGTTGGGCTTTGCCTTTCGGGATATAGCAGAAAATTTTCTAGCGAGTATTTTAATCAGTATCCAGCGCCCGTTTCGGCTGGGTGAAACAATTCAGGTACTCAATCATATAGGTGTAGTGCAAGCGGTTACTACGCGCGGCACAGTGTTGATGACCCTGCAGGGGAATCATGTGCAGGTTCCCAATACCATTATTTACAAGGAGTCCATCACTAATTTTTCTGCGAACCCTCATTTGCGTTTGGATTTTCTTGTTGGTATTGGTTACGACGCGAGTATAGCTGATGCGCAGAGTATAGCCTTGCAAGTATTGCTTGATCATCCTGCTGTGCTTGCAAAACCAGAGCCTTGGGTGCTGGCGGAGGCCTTGTCGGCTTCCACGGTTAATCTAAGAATTTATTTTTGGGTGAATAATAGTCTGCACAATGCCCTAAAAGTTAAATCAGCTATTATTCGCAATATCAAGTACGCCTTTTTGGATAAAAATATTTCAATGCCAGACGATGCGCGCGAAGTTATCTTCCCGCAGGGAATAAAGATTCACACAGATGCAGCTGTTGACGCCGGCATTTCGGCTAAGCAACCTAATGCTAAGAGAAAGCAAGCGCCAGAAATCAAGGAGACGGGTGATAATAAGGAGCGAACGGAAGCAGAGGCTAATTTGGATACGGATATTCCTGCAATCAAATCCCAAGCGAGCCGCTACTCATTGGATGAGGGTGATACCAATTTATTATAAGTCGAACCCTGAGAGCCCACTTACATTTAGTGAAACAGTTAGAGTGCCGATTTAGCGCAATACATAAGAGTCCACACCATGAATTCAAAAAGACAAACAGCCTCGGCGCGGCATATTTTGGTTAAAACCAAAGAAGAAGCGGAGAAAATAAAACAACTTATCGCCAAGGGTTCTGACTTTGGCGCTATGGCGAGAAAGCACTCTAGTTGCAGCTCGTCGAAAAAAGGCGGCAACCTGGGCGAGTTTAGCCCGGGTCAAATGGTGAAGGCGTTTGATAACGTGGTTTTTAAATTGCCTGTGCATGTAGTCCATGGCCCTATCAAAACGCAATTTGGTTATCACCTGATTGAAACTATCTACCGCGATTAATATCCCGCCGCTCCTTTTTTGAAATTTTTTTATGACTCAACAAAACACCACCAACGTCGTAAGGCGACTAGACCAGCGCCTTGCGCATTTGCAGGCGGGTATTTTGGCGCAGGTGCAGCAGGGGGCTGTGTATAGCGATATTTGGGATTTATGTTGTGACCATGGGCGCTTGGGTTTGCATTTACATCAGCAGCCCGCACTCGCGCAAGCACAGCTGCATTTAATTGACTGCGTGCCCAGTATCATTGAACAGTTACAGCTTGTGCATGGCGCGCGCCTAGATGCGCGTTTGCGCTTTGCCTGTATGGATGCCGCGCAAATTGTTCTACCTGTGCAGGGTAATCAGGCGCTGGTGATTGCCGGTGTGGGCGGCGATACCTGCATTAGTATATTGCAGGCGTTGTTGACACAGATAACCGCTCTGCAATCCCCAGATTCGCTGCAGTTTTTTACCGATGTTTATCTAAGCCCTAACTCCGGCTGTTATGAGTTGCGTCAGTTTTTAGCTGGCCATAATGCGCAGCTGCTCAGCGAAGACTTTATTAGCGCCAAGGGTTTTCACCACGAGCATATAGTTGCGCGCTTTGCTCGCCAGCAACCCAACTTAGAGCAGGGTGCGCCGCCAGGCGCAATTAGCTACACCGGCAGCAGCCTATGGCGACCCTTCACCCGCGAGAAAAAAATCTATTTGCAGAAGTTGCTGGCTCATCACCAAAAAGTGAACGTCTATCGCCCTGAGCTGTGGCGCACTCAGGCGATTGCGGATTATCAGACGCTTATTGGCGAACTGGCTGAGGCATAGCAGCTTATAGTGCTGCTTTAATTTATATCCTTCTGAGTAAATCTTCTGGGAAAAGGTTTGGCTTCATCTTAATATAGCCGCCTTGTTTTTGATCTCTTTGTTGCTGCTGTTTTAAGGGGGGAATCTCAGGAATGGGATTAAGTGATTTGTGCATCTACAATCTTGGCTATTAAGTTAAATTCAGGAGCTCTAAATTGAAGCGGATTTTGTTTGTTTTTTTGTGTGTTTTTTCCAGTGTTTTATTAGCTGAGGAAAAAAGTAGTGATTTCTCATTTAACGCAAAGCTAGGCGTTTCACATTTTACCGGCGGCTTAGGGCTTGAGGTACAAAAGGGGAAATGGAGTCTTGGTGTGGGTGTTCCAGGTACTGTATCTTTAAAGCGCTATCAATATGAAAATAAAGATTCTTTGTATTATGGGGTCTATTTAAATCGTTTTAATGATAATAGTTATGATGATACCAAGGACGGTATTTATTTTGATAAATATAGGTTTAAGGAATATGGCGTTGGTGCCGGGTATATTTGGTTGTGGCCGTCTGGTTGGAATATTTCAACGGGGCTTACATTGGGCAACTTTGAAACAGTATATTCCAATTCTCAATTTAAAATGACGAAGACGGGAATTAGATTGGCGTTTGATTTATCTGCTGGCTATAAGTTTTAATTAAAGGCTTTTGTAACCTGAGGGCAGGGATGCCACCTGAACTAACACTAGTATTCAATAACTGTTAATTCTTTGCTTCTTGAACTAATTTTCTGGGCAATAGTGTGGCTTCCCCTTATTATGGCTGCCTATTTTTAAGGGACTTTTGCCATGTTCAATACCACAGCTTCAAAACCTAGCCCGCGCCTACAGGGGTTAGACACGCTCCGTGCTATCGCCATTATTATTGTGTTGATCTATCACTATAGGGTGGTGGTGAGTCGCGAGGATATTTTTGGTTTTTGGAGTCAGCTGGGTTGGACGGGGGTTGATCTCTTTTTTGTATTGAGCGGCTATTTGATTGGCAATCAAATATTTTCTGCTTTGGTAAAGCAGCAGGCTTTCTCTTTAAAGCAATTTTATATGCGGCGTTTTTTGCGCACCCTACCTAACTACTATGTGGTACTGGGGTTGTATTTTTTATTCCCCCTAGCGCTGGGCGGTACTGCAACCGCGCCTCTCTGGTCATTTTTAACTTTCACACAAAATTTGAATATGCACGCCGGTGAAACCTTTACGCACTCTTGGTCGCTGTGTATTGAAGAGCAATTCTATTTAATTCTGCCGTTGCTTGCGCTGGTGCTGGCCGCACAGCGCCGAGTTATTAGTTTAAGCTGGTCGCTGCTAATAGGCGCTATGATATTTGCCGCTTGTTTGCGCGCTTATAATTATCAAACCCATGGGCAGGCGGCTATCTCCAGTCGCGACTTTATGGAATATATTTACTATTCCAGTTTTACGCGCTTTGACGAGCTCTTACCGGGCGTGGCTATCGCCCTGCTTAAAAACTTTCACCCTACTTTTTTTGCGCGCTTGCTGGCGCGCGGCAATCTGCTGTTAGTGGCGGGCATAGCGGCGGTGGCGGGGGTGTTTTATCTACTGCAGCATTATTTTTATATAGAGGGTTATGGCTATAGTTTTGCTATGGTCTCGCTGGCTTACAGCGCTATTGCCATAAGCTTTTCGTTATTGGTATTAGCGGCGCTCAGCCCCCAATCGCTGCTGTATAGGTTGCGCGTGCCCGGTGCGGCCAGTTTGGCGCTCTGGTCCTATGCCATTTATTTAATTCACAAACCCTTATTTTTAGTGCTTAAGCAGCCCTTAACCGATTACGGCATTGATATTAATGCCGCTGCGGGCGTTGTCATCATTTTGGGTGTTAGCTTGGTGAGTGGTTGGGCGCTGTATCAATTTGTTGAATCACCCTTTATGAGCCTGCGTGAACGTTTTTATCCGTCCAATATTAAATCCACGGTCGCAACGACTGTTCGGCCAGAAGCGGCTTAATTGAATAGTGTTGATAGGTAAAAAGGAGCTAGTTAATGGAACAGGTCAGCGTTATAAATACAATACTAGTGCCTGCGGGAATGGAGCAGGAGGCGGAAAATATTCGCGCCGATTATGTGGCTTATTTTCAACAGCAAGAGGGTTTTGTTAGTTCAACCTTTTATAAATCCCTAGAGCGCGAAACCGAAGGCTCGCTTCAATACGTGAATATAGTGGTGTGGGAAAGCTATGCGCATTTTGAGCGAGTGGTGAATAAAGGCTTTGCTAATACGCAGGGCGAAAATAACGATGGCAGACGAGTGTTGGGCAAAGGATTCCCTGAGCCTATAGTGGTCTCTCCAAGGCGCTATAAGATCATTGCGCAAACGGCTGACGGCTCCAACGTATAGGTAGTTTTGAATTGTGTCGATAATGTAAATGGGTGTTTTGGTTGTTTTTATCACGCGGAATATTATAGGTATTTGCAATGAATGATCTTATCGCTGTAATTGCTATGTGCATATTTTTTGTAAGCTCTTACCTTGTGTATGACCTATTTGCTAATGGTTTTAATGTCTATGTGCTTTTGGGGGCTATGCTGGGCTTTACATTGGTGCACTTTATGTGGCCAAAAAGCCGCAATGGTGAGAGCTCATGGTATGAGGCTGTCGAGTTTATATTTGAGCTGCCCTATAAAGCGATAGCATTTTTACTAAGAAGTGCGTTTTCAAAATCTGGTAAATCAGATTTGGATATTGATGTGTAGTTTTTTGGGCAATACAAAATGGCTTTTTATTTCTATCCTGTAGCGCTAGGTGATGCGGATAATTAATATTACTTTTTTGTGAATGAGTAGCCGTATTTTAGAGAGTAATTTTCGTGAAAAGGGTGTTTGATGATCTTTGCATTTATTGTTTTCGCTGAGCTTGGCTTTTGGGTCTTTTTAGGTTTGGGGCTTTGGGTACGCTATGTGGTGCGTTGGCCGCGTCTAGGTATGGTTTTGCTATTAGGTGTACCACTAATGGATGTGGTGTTGCTCGTTGCTACAATTTGGGACTTAAAAAGTGGTGCTATCGCAGAAGATGCTCATGGGGTAGCCGCGCTCTATCTCGGTATCACCTTGGTTTTTGGGCGCAGTATCATTCGTTGGGCAGATGAACGAATGGCTTTTAAATACGCGAATGGTTCTGCACCTCAAAAGAATTCTTTGAGTGGTTGGGCGCATACTCGCTATGAATGGATGCTCTGGTTGAAAGGTGTTGTGGCTTGCTTTATAGCCTCCGTTATAGTCTGGTTGGCAATCTTAATTGTTGGTGATCCTGAGCGAACTCAATTATTGGAGGAGTGGCCTCTGAGCTTGGCGGGCATGATGTTGCTCTGGTGTGTGTTTGGCCCGCTTTGGTATAGCCTTTGGCCTAAGCCGATCCCATTAAAACCTTCGTCGAAAGAGATCGATTAACCGCTTTTTTAACCCCAATAATTCCGTAATAGCAACTATTGAATGTGTTGAAGTGGGCTCTATTTATGGATTGGTTCTTGGCTTAAGAGCCTGCGGCAACAACTCTGTATTTTAACTTTTTACACATAATTATTTGCTAATACTGTTAGCTAAATTAGTACTGCCATTCATTTTTTATTGGCGTTCTACGTTAATACGCCTCCTTTCTAGAAAGAAATATCAAATACAATTTTTACTTCGTAGTAGTTTAATAAAGGGGTTTTTTATTTGAGATTTTCGGTTCATTCTTCCCCTTGCTTTTCGTGCAGTCATTCGTACATAGCTTGTCGCTCAGTTCGTCTTTCCTACAGTAAATAAGAATAATTAAAAGCAATTTATGGCGCCATTTACCTAGCTTTACGATAACAATATCGCAATAATGAGGTTAAGATTCACTTTTTAGTGGTTTTATTTCCATTAGTGGAGTACTTTTTACAGCCTGTATCGGCAATCAATTTTCTGAGCAAGGTTGAGGTTGGCTTAATAGATACAATTTTAATCCCAAAAAAATAAATTTAATAATTATAAAAATACGTTTTCTCTAAAAGACTCTGCGTCTACACCTAAATTAAAATTTAACAAACGTTGAATATTTAAAATATTTTCATATCGAATTTATGTTGGTCACTTATTTTTTAAGTTGCTGCTGAGTTGTCGGTGAGTGATCGCATTACGCATATGTAAACAATGTCTGGGATTTATCGTGTTGTGAAGGTCGCCCTTTGCTTCTTGTTATATCTTTTTCTATTTTGAAAAACTTCTGGTGATGTAAACCTAGTCGTTTTTTGTGCGAGGTTCTCGATGATGATTTGGCTTGCAGCTATTCCATTATCGGAGCAGGAAGCCTGTGTAAATTGTAACGCAGCTACCTTTACTAACGAGTTTCTTAAGGTTTGCCATTAGGTAAGTCTTAGGAATGCTTGGTTGCCATCGAATAATAAATGAGGATAAAAATCATGGGTAGATCAATTGCACCCACTAATACTGTCCCTCGTGCGGTTAAGCGCGCAGGTAGTATTCTTGGGATGAGTGTCGCCTTGGCGGTGTTGTCGCAGAGCGCTTCGGCAGCATGTGATTATATAGTGACCAATAGTTGGGGGTCGGGATTCACCGCCGCCATACGTATTTCTAATACAGGTTCAAGCCCTATTAATGGCTGGAATGTTAGCTGGCAATATAATACTAATCGCGTGACTAATCTGTGGAACGCTAATTTCAGCGGCAGTAATCCCTATACTGCGTCTAACTTGGGATGGAACGGAACTATTCAGCCAGGTCAAACCGTTGAGATCGGTTTTCAGGGAACAAGTAACGGCGCGGCAGAGAAGCCAACCGTAACAGGTGCTGCCTGTGCTGGCGGAACGGTTAGCTCAGTACCGAAAAGCTCAGTCGTATCTAGCTCAGTACCAAGTAGCTCGGGCGATCCTAGCTCAGTGCCAAGAAGCTCAGTTGCACCTAGTTCAGTACCGAAAAGCTCTGTTGCTCCATCTTCGGTACCTGTGAGTTCAGTCGTGTCTACAGGCTTACAATGCAATTGGTACGGTACGCTCTACCCATTGTGCGTAACTACGGCATCAGGTTGGGGTTGGGAAAATAACAAAAGCTGTATTTCTCGCAGTACCTGTACTTCGCAACCTGCGCCTTATGGTGTAGTGGGTGGCGGCACATCAAGTGTTGCACCTAGTTCTGTGCCTAAGAGCTCGGTAGCGCCAAGTTCAGTAGCACCAAGTTCAGTGGCGCCTAGCTCTGTACCTAAAAGCTCTGTTGCTTCAAGTTCAGTTGTACCTCCTAGCTCTTCTTCGGTAGTTTCTAGTGTAGGTAGTGCAGCAACTTATCGTGTTAATGCACAGGGTAAGATTACGCAAAACGGCACTGTATTCCCTGTTAAGTGTGGATCATGGTTCGGCCTTGAAGGGCAGCATGAGCCTAAAGATGCTGAGCACAATCCAGATGGCGCGCCTATGGAACTTTATATCGGCAACATGTGGTGGAACGATTCAGGTCGAACCATTCAACAAACCATGACCGAAATTAAAGCGCTTGGTATTAACATGGTACGTTTCCCCATTGCGCCACAGACCTTGGATGCAACTGATCCTCAGGGTATTGGTAGTGTGCAAGACGGCGGTGTGTTGAAAAATTCCAAATCGCAAATGCAAACCAATGCTCGTCAAGCGTTAGAAGACTTCATTAAGTTGGCGGCTAAGAATGATATCAAGGTGTTAATTGATATCCACTCTTGCTCTAACTATGTAGGCTGGCGCGCAGGCGTATTGGATGCTAAACCGCCTTATGTGGATGCAACCCGTGTGGGCTATGACTTTACCCGCGAAGGTTATTCATGTTCAGCTACCGGTAATCCAAGCAGTGTGACCAAAATTCACGCTTACGACGAAGCTAAGTGGTTAGCTAACTTGAAAACAATTGCTGGTTTGCCTAAAGCTCTTGGTGTGAATAACGTAATTGGTATCGATATTTTT
This sequence comes from Cellvibrio sp. 25HG11W-0, assembly GCF_057815475.1. NCBI lineage: Bacteria > Pseudomonadati > Pseudomonadota > Gammaproteobacteria > Cellvibrionales > Cellvibrionaceae > Cellvibrio > Cellvibrio sp. 25HG11W-0. The sequence continues at coordinate 3,234,813 of NZ_CM174230.1, read as the reverse complement.
AATGAGCCATGGGGTTATTCTTGGACCGAGTGGAAAACGCTTTCTGAGAAGGCTTATACCGCTATCAACTCTGTAAATACCGATGTATTGGTATTTGTGGAAGGTGTTTCGGGCGGCACTATTGATGGTACTAAGGTTCCACATGGTGATTTAGCGTCTAATCCAAACTGGGGTGAGAACTTCTACGGTGCTAATACAGCTCCGCTGAATATCCCTAAAGACCGCGTTGTTATTTCTCCGCACACCTACGGTCCATCTGTGTTTGTACAGAAGCAATTTATTGATCAAGCACAAACAGGTTGTGCTGGCTTGGAAGGTGATGAGGCCGGTGATGCTAAGTGTAAAATTACACTGGACGCTACACGTCTTGAAGCTGGATGGGATGAGCACTTTGGCTTCTTAAAAGCGCAGGGTTACGCCATGGTTGTCGGCGAGTTTGGCGGCAATATGGATTGGCCTAAAGGTGCTAGTACTGCTGAGCAAACCCGTTGGAACCACATTACTTCTACTGTGGATCGCACTTGGCAAGAACTCTTCGTTGATTATATGAAGAAGAAAGATATCCAAGGTTGCTACTGGTCAATTAACCCTGAATCAGCAGACACTGGCGGTATTTACCAACATGCCTATGATCCAGTATCCAACAAATCAGGTTGGGGACAATGGAAGGACTTTGATCCAAGAAAATCAGATTTGGTTAAGCGTCTTTGGGGTAATTAATCCATAGCGAAAATAGCTAAATTTGTATAAGTTAAAAAAGAGGTCGGCGCAAGTCGGCCTCTTTTTTTATTGTCTGAAAAGTGACATGAAAAGTGACCACAACGATTTATGTCCTGCCTTAAATCTTGCCGAAAACCTCTGCTGAGGTAGTTAGGTAGGAAAGTGCCGCATTAAATAGTTCGAAATATGTGTAAGATGGATAGCGCCTTGGTGCTGATTTTTAAATTCTTAACGTTTCGCTTGGATCATAAACCGAGCAGTAAGTAGAGGTGTACTTTCCATGACTGATTACAGTAAAACTAAAACGAGTTTTTATCGTCGAATTTATGTTGCTTGGTTGGTTGAGCAGGGTATTAATACCGTGCCTAAAATTGTTGCCGCAACCCAAATGCCTAGGCGTACTGCCCAGGATACCTTGGCGGCCATTCATGAATTAGCCATAGAGCTTGATAATACTAATGGCGTTTTTAGTGTGGTGTCTTGGGGTGCAATTAATGCACGGTGGGTAGGGGATAACCTACAGGAGTTAAGATTAGTGTTGAGTTATCCTTAATTTATTATGGGTTTGCTTTTATTGGTAATGTGATTGATTTACAAGCTTCATAAAATCAATGGAAAGCTCAGGTCAGAAATACAGTTTTTTTGTTTTGATGTGTTGTTATTGGTATATAGATGAAACATACCATGCATTTTTTTTGCTAATTCCATTAAGTGCTCTGCTTCAATTTCGTGATTTTGCGGGTGAGTAATTTTATGCTCATGGGTTTCTTCTAATGTTAATGCATCTGCTGGGGAGGGCGAGAGCAAGCTTATTTTTACTTTATTTTCCTCGTCTTCGATAACTATGCGTATGGAGCTGCGCAAGTCGCTTTGCTTAATCGCCTTCTGTAACAAATACGTTAGAATTTGATCGAAGCCATAGGGGTCAATATTGATTAGTTGATGTTTGTGGGGGGATAAAATGTGGATATTGATCTGGTAAAGATCGCCAAATCCTTGAATGCGTTTTACGCAATCTTCTACCATGGGTAAAACGCTATGCTTTGCCAAGTGGAGTGGTTCTTGCTCAATGTCACGCTGACTGCTGAGGGCATTCATGGCTTGTTCGAGTGTGACGCTAGCTTGTGCAGCAATTGCTGTGAGCCGCTGTATATCGCCTGCTAGTGGAGCCGTATTATTAAGCATAGACATGGCTTCGGTAAGAGTTTTAATGGGGCTACGTAAGTCACGTTTTACATTGGCAACAAATTGAATGCGCGCCTCTTCTTGTTGTTTTTCTGCCGTTATGTCGCGCACTATGCCGATAAAATAGGGCTCCTTTTCTTGCATTACCCGTGAAATCATTAAGTCCATTGGGAATTCACGGCCATTTCGTCGCTGCCCCATTATCTGACGCCCGATACCTAAAATCGAGTGTGAACTTGATAAAGCTTGGCTTGTGAAATAATGCGCATATTCTGATTTGTATTCTTGTGTCATCAGCTGGCCGATATGGCCGCCGATGATTTGCGTGGCTTTGTAGCCAAATATAGTTTCGGCAGCATAATTAAAAGATTGAATAATGCCCAGTCTATTGAAGCTGATGATGCCATCTGCAATGTCATTGAGAATGGTTTTGGTTGTCTCTGTACTGGCTTCTAGTGCGGCTTTTGCTTGTGCATGTTGCTGCTCTTGGTCAAAATTTAAAATAAAGTGGGCGATAGTTTGTAGCAGTGGATTTAGTTTTTCGATTCCGCCATGAGTAAAGTCTTCGGGTGAGTTGGCCATGCCGAGTATGGCAATTTGTTGATTTTGATGGTTAAAAATAGGTATGCCAATAAAGTTATTTATTGCTGGGTGGCCAGAAGGTAGACCCCCTGTGCGCATGTCACGCTGTAAGTTATTACTAATGACTATTTTTCCTGTTTCTACTATAGACCCCAATAAGTTATGTGGATTTTTGAACTCTCCATTGGGTGGTAAATTTTTTTCTTGATAGTGTTCTATCGACCCTTGATTTTTTGTGCTGGAAAAAATGAGTGCCTGCATATAGGGCTTTTGCTGTGGGTCATATTTTACTTGAAAAATAAAACCTAATTCACATTGCGAGAAGCTTAGTGTGTCTTCTAGTAATGCAGTAAGTGCGGAATGTGTGTCTTGCTCATCAATAAATACATGCTGGGCGTTATTAATAATTTTTTCAATGCGCTGCTTTTGGTGTAGCTCCTGGCTAAGTGCGAGAAGATGTTGATTTTGTTTTATGTGGTTTTCCATGGCAGTGCGGGTACGGCTAGTGCTTGTCATAACAAAGAAAATAAAAAGTATGGTCATGACGACTATGGCAATTGCAGTAGGACTTTGTTGTTGGTAAATGGTGTAGGTGAATGGGGCAATTGTTAGGAGTACAAAGCCAAGAGCTGAGTATTTATCAGCTGTTAGTGAGGTTGTGGCGCCGCTGATAACGCCAGCTAAGGAAAATACCAATAGAGCTTGATAAATACTGTCGTTGGGTGCGAAAAGTAGGAGACTGGCGGCACCCCAAGCTGCACCTGTAAGCCAAGTGCAAAGGCGAAATGCTCTAAGCCATAGGTTAAGGCTGTAGAGTTGCTGGGTGTTTTTCCACAAAAGCCACAAAATCAAACGCGCCAAAAGCATGCCGACTAAGTACATATTCCATAGTAAAATTTCAGCCTTACCAATGATGTTCCAATGAGAAATGCTGAGAATAATGGCAATAATGAGTGAAGAGGCAAGAGATGAGGGGAGGCTATTGTAGAGCGAGCGAACCTGTTCACTTTTAAGTGTTTGTGTAATGAGCGACTCAGTGCTCGATGTTTCCATTATTTGTGGGTGTGTTGGTATATCGGACATTCCTATTCCTAAGCAGTGTTTGATATTTTAAAAATGACTTCGTGGGAAGTCCGTTGAATATATTTAGGCGCCAGAGCTAATAAGCTAATGCCTTCGCGATTCCCTAGATTCCAGCTAATAAAGTATTTGATAAGTGTATTGTTTAATGAACTTTAGTTTTTACTCGTCCAGACTGTATTGTGTAAATATGAGGTAGAAGCAACTACCTTGCCCTAGTCGCGACTCAACCCCAATCTCACCTTGCATTTGTTCCATTAAGGCTTTGCATATGGCAAGGCCCAAACCAGTGCCGCCCTTTTGGCGGGTACTTGAAGAGTCAATTTGTGAAAATTTTTGGAACAGTTTGTATTGCGACTCTGGGGCTATACCTTCACCCTGGTCGATGATTTCAATGCGCGCAGCTGTATCTTGGGTCGTGAGTCGAATAATAATCTCTCCTTCACGTGGAGAAAATTTGATGGCATTGGAGAGTAAGTTGGTGAGTACTTGTTGTAGGCGCATTTTATCCGCTAAGACTTGCGCATAGGTCGTTTTTGCTTCAAGGGTGAAGCGAATCTTATGTTGTTGAGCAATATTTTGGTTGGCCTCAAGGGCTGCATTGATTTCGACGTACAAATTGAGTGGCTCATTGTTAAGTTGCATCTTGCCGGCAATTAATTTATCCATATCTAACAAATCATTAATCAGCTGGGCGAGTTTATCGCCGTTCTGGCTGGCAATGCGAATAATTTTACTGGTGTTGTTATCCAATGCACTTATTTGGCCGCTGTCGAGTAATCTGAGTGCACCAATAATGGCTGTTAATGGGGTGCGCAGTTCATGGCTTACAATGGATACAAATTCACTTTTTAGTTGATCTAGGCGGACGCGCTCACTGATGTCGCGTAATACGCCCACAAAAACGTGTTCGTGATGACGCTCAAGACGAGTAATGTCCATTTCTATGGGAAAGGTCTCCCCATTTTTTTTAAGCCCGGTTATGGTTTTAGTGAAAATACTGGAGCTGATGTTTAGATGCTGCTTGTCAGTGGCAATGCTATTGTGAATTTCTGTGGCGGCCTCTGGCGTAAATAGCGGGCTTAAAGATGTGTCCAGTAAGTGCGATCCTCGGTATTGAAACATTTTGGCGGCAGCGGGGTTTAGGCTTTTAATCTTACCTGTGCTGTCAAAAACCACAATTCCATCGAGGATATTGTTAAGAATAGCTTGGTTGTAAGTTGCCTCTTCTTGTAAACGACGCTCACTAATAACACGGTGACTAATATCAATTATTTGCATTACCCATTGGGTATTTTCTTTTTGTTTTTCAGTAATGCCTAGGCTTACTATACCGATGAGTAGGTGTCCCATGTCATTGCAGAGCCTAGCTTCAAATTGTGTGCTATTTGCCGTGTAGGGGGAATAATTCTGGCGTAGGTTTTCCATGGTGTTCTGCAGATGATTGTGTTGATCTGCAGCGAATAAACTGTGCGCCTTCAGTTCGGGGAGTTGCTCTTCACTCCAGCCAAACATCTCAGTGAAGCTGGTGTTGACATGCAACCATTTACCTTCGTCATCGAATAGGGCGAGTGATTGGGGGGACATATTGAACGCATCAGAAAAGCGCTTTTGGCTGGCAGCTAAGGCAGCCAAGGTTTGTTGTTTTTCGCGGCGATTTACATGAATGTTTAAAAGTAAAAAAGTAACCCAAAATGCAGTTATCCAGCCCGCAATACGTACACCTTTAAGCGTGTTTGAAAGTGATTCTGGTGCGCTGTAACCAGTAATAGACCAATCTTTTCGTGGTATTTGTAATGCGATTGTGTGAGTGACTTTAAGGCGCTGCGAGTTACCCCAAATAACCTTTTTGGTTTGATTGTCGGTGATGGCAAGTTTAATTTTTAGGTGTTGAGCTTTAGCGGTTATAACCCCAAAGAGCGAATCAGCGTTGATTACAGTGCTGATAAGCCCCCAATAGCTACCGTCCTGTAAAAAAACCGGTTCGCGATAAATTAGCCCTAAACCACCTTGCGCTAGTTGCAGTGGGCCAGCCAATAGCGGCTTGCGACTTTTAATCGTTTTTTCGACCATTGGCCACTGTTGTGGGTTGTCGGGGTAATAAAGCCCAAGTGCTGCTTCATTGCCTTTTAATGGGTAGATGAATGTGATGCGATTGCCCGGTGCTAAGCCTATATTGCGAATATGTGCTGCACGCTCTTGTAGATTTGTTAACCATGGCGCTAAATCTGCTTCGACGAGCGCTCCTGCTTTGGCTTGAATATAGGCATGTAAGCTGTTGGTTAAATAGAGTGATGCGATTAGCTCTTGATCGAAGATGTTGGCTAGGTCGTTAACCTGCGCACTTAAGCGTTCGCGTTGGGCTTGGCGTTGATTGTTTAATTCGTGATCTAAGCCGAGTTCAATAAGGGCAATGGCTATGCAAAAAGTAGTGAGTCCCACGCTTAAGTTGCCTAAACTAGTAAGCCGCCTAATCCATTGTGGGCAGGCTTGGCGGGCTTTTGCGAGAAGTTTAAGTTTGGTCATCGAAAGCAGAAATCCTTGGATGCTGTCTTTAGTCGCACGGAAGTTTGGTCATCATCTCGCGAAAATATTCTCGCGTTTTCAAGTTGTAGAACGTAAGTTTGGGTGGATGGTGCTATTCAAGCGCAGCTTACTTATTGGAGTTCTTTGAGAAAACTATGGTTGCTTTGAGAAAACTATGGTTGCTTAGAGAAAACTATAGTTGATGAAATGGGTTTGTTCAGAGAGTTATTTTTATGACGCAGCTTGTTAATAATCGTGCAGTGCTTGTCTGGGTGTAGCTTTACCAATGGATGCGGAGGTCTTGGCTGCTGGATTGGCGCCGTTAAAACGGACCAGCTATATGAGGTTATGATTCAGCCTAGAGGCTGACTGTGTGGCGCGCGCCAGAGTTGTGCGCTTATGGTAACTGGGTGAGCGGGGAAGCTTGGTGAATAGAGTAATAGGGTAATTGGGTGAACGGGTGCCCCAATGAGGCCATTAGGGCAGTGTTCGTTAACCTAGTTACTGCGATGCAGTTGCTAGGGTTGATTAGGTGACTTAATAAAGGCGATATTGCTCTGGTAATTGCTCGGTTGAGCAAATTGGCTCCATCAGCTTGCGAATAATTCCGTCGTGGATATCGTAAATCCAACCGTGAACGCTGAGTTCTTGGCCGCGTGCCCAGGCATTTTGAATAATGTTGGTGCGCGCTACATTGTTCATTTGTTGCATCACATTGAGTTCGCACAGGCGATCAATGCGCGCATCGGGGTCGCTGATTTGGTCCATGATCTCTTTGTTGTTGTAGTAGACATCGCGAATGTTGCGCAACCAGTAATCAATTAAGCCGAGTTTACGGTTTTCCAGTGCTGCTTTTACACCGCCACAACCGTAGTGGCCGGTGACTATGACGTGTTTTACTTTTAAGAATTCGACCGCAAAGTTAAGTACGGTCATGCAGTTCATGTCGGTATGAATCACTACATTGGCTACATTGCGATGTACGAATAGCTCGCCCGGCGCTAAGTCGACTATTTGATTGGCGGGTACGCGGCTGTCGGAGCAGCCGATCCATAAGTACTCGGGTGTTTGTTGTTGTGCGAGGTTGGAAAAAAACGATGGGTCTTGCTCTTTAATTTTTTCGGCCCATTGTTTATTGCTGGCAAACAAGCTGTCTAAATCGCTCATGGTGGCTCCATATAAAATAAAATTATGTGAGCTGTGTGCTCGGGTTTAGGGGTATGGCGGCAGTATAGGGGAAAGCAAAGACTAAGTGATACAGTGGGCAGGCGCTTCTTTTGGGGTTTCCCCCAAAATTAGGAAGTTGCCAATGAGAATTTGTTTAAAAGTTGTTCGTGAGAGATTATCTGATGAAAAATGATGTACCCGTTACGCTCTATTGGCACGACTACGAGACTTGGGGTGAGGTGCCCGCTCAAGATCGGCCTTCACAGTTTGCAGGGGTGCGTACTGATGAAAATTTGAATGTCATTGGCGAACCGCTGATGATCTATTGCCAGCCAGCTGCAGATTGCCTGCCTAAACCTGAGGCCTGTTTGGTCACGGGGTTGTTGCCACAGCAGGCGTTGGAACGGGGAATCCCCGAGCGCGAGTTTATCGCTAAAATCCATGCAGAGTTAGCGCGACCAGGCACTTGCGGTGTGGGCTACAACTCAATTCGCTTTGATGATGAAGTTACGCGTTTTGCTCTCTATCGCAATTTTTATGACCCCTATGAGCGCGAGTGGCGCAATGGCAATTCTCGCTGGGATATTATTGATGTGGTGCGCATGACCCGCGCTCTGCGCCCCGAGGGTATTGAGTGGCCTAACTATGAGGATGGGCGACCCTGCTTTAGGTTGGAGATGTTAACCGCGGCTAACAATCTTGCGCACGAGGCGGCGCATGATGCGCTCTCTGATGTCTATGCCACCATCGCCATGGCACGTTTGATTAAAACGAAGCAGCCAAAATTATACGATTACGCCTTTAAGCTACGCGATAAACGCTGCGCCGGTGCCATGATCGATATTGGTGGTCATAAACCTCTGCTCCATATTTCTTCGCGTTTTGCGGGAGAGCAGGGCAATGCAGCCTTGGTGCTGCCCTTAGCAATTCACCCGAGTAACAAAAATTCGGTCATTGCCTACAATCTTTTTGTTGATCCTGAGCCGCTGCTGCAGTTATCGGTCGAGGAATTGCGCACACGCCTTTATACGCGCACCGAAGATTTGCCTGAGGGTGTGGAGCGCTTGGCGCTGAAAGAAATACACCTCAATAAAACCCCCATGATACTACCGCCCAATATGCTCGATGATGCAACGGCGGCGCGGTTGAATTTAGATCGCTCGCTCGCGGAGCGTCACTGGCAGCGCCTAGCGAACCTGAGTGTGAGCGAGCACCAAGCGTTGCAGGCGAAGCTCTATGCGCTTTATAGCGAATCTAATTTTGCCGAGCGCACAGATCCTGAGCAGATGCTCTACAGCGGCTTTTTAAATGATCAGGATAAAAAGCTCATGCAGCAGGTGCGTCGTGCAAGCCCTGAGGCACTTGCATCTCAGTCGTTTGACTTCAGTGATGCGCGTTTACCCGAGCTTCTGTTCCGCTATCGCGCGCGTAATTTCCCCGCCAGCTTGAATCCTCAAGAGCAATTGCGTTGGCGCGAGTTTGTTCGGTCTCGTCTTAGTGACAGTAGCGCGGGAGCAGGCCTTATTCTGCCTGAGTTTCAGCAGCGTTTGGCCGTGTTGCAGTCTGCTGAGGGCACATCGCCTGCGCAGCAACAACTGCTGTTGCAATTAGCTGCTTATGTACAAGAATTGGGGCATCAATGGGGGCTTTAGCAGCGAACTTATTTGCTTTCTCTTTGGACAATAGCCATTTTGGGTGTGGGAATTTGTGCCGCTTACGAGTACAATTCCGCGCCCAAGTACCTGCTGGCCTCACCTACGGTGAATCATAGCGGAGGATGCGCCGAGCATTTTTCAACCTCTGCGTCCAGTACCTCTACTCAAAAATCTATTTTCTCAATCCTTTTAGTGCAATGGCGGGAGCCCCCTATGTCATCAATCAAAAAAGTCGTTCTAGCTTACTCCGGTGGTTTAGATACTTCAGTTATCGTGAAATGGCTGCAAGAGAATTACAACTGCGAAGTGGTGACCTTTACAGCTGACATAGGTCAGGGCGAAGAAGTTGAACCAGCGCGCGCCAAGGCTGAAGCCTTGGGCGTTAAGCAAATTTATATTGATGATTTACGTGAAGAATTCGTGCGTGATTATGTGTTCCCTATGTTTCGCGCCAATACTATTTATGAGGGTGAATACCTGCTCGGCACTTCAATTGCGCGCCCTTTGATTGCTAAGCGACTCATTGAGATTGCCAACGAAGTAGGTGCTGATGCTATTTCTCATGGCGCTACGGGTAAGGGCAATGACCAAGTGCGTTTCGAATTGGGTGCCTACGCACTTAAGCCCGGTATCAAGGTAATTGCACCTTGGCGCGAGTGGGATTTGACCTCGCGCGAGACGCTGATGAGCTATTGCGAGCAGCATAATATCCCAGTTGATTTCAACAAAAAGAAGAAGTCTCCTTATTCTATGGATGCCAATTTGCTACACATTTCCTATGAGGGTGGTGTGTTGGAGAATCCATGGACTGAAGCAGAAGATGACATGTGGCGCTGGAGTGTATCGCCCGAAGCTGCACCCGATGTGGCGACCTACCTCGACCTTACTTATGAGAAGGGCGATATCGTCGCTATTAATGGCGAGAAAATGTCTCCTGCAACCGTATTGACCTATTTGAACAAAGTAGGCGGTGATAATGGTGTGGGTCGTTTGGATATCGTTGAAAACCGTTATGTCGGTATGAAGTCGCGCGGCTGCTATGAAACTCCTGGTGGCACCATTATGATGCGTGCGCACCGAGCTATCGAATCTATCACCTTGGATCGCGAAGTTGCGCATTTGAAAGACAGCATAATGCCTAAGTATGCCGAGATGATTTACAACGGCTTCTGGTGGAGTCCTGAGCGTTTGATGATGCAAACCATGATCGACGAATCGCAAACCTACGTGAATGGCGATGTGCGTGTAAAACTTTATAAGGGTGCCGTACACGTTGTGGGCCGCCGTTCAGACGATAGTTTGTTTGATGAAAAAGTGGCTACCTTTGAAGATGACGCCGGTGCTTACAATCAAAAGGATGCAGAAGGTTTTATTAAACTAAATGCCTTGCGTATGCGTATTGCAGCTAACAAAGGCCGTAAATTACGTTAATACTCGAGTGGGGGCGCACTCAGCGCTCCCGCAGCAGCACCTCAATCCTTGCATTGAGTGTTAATTGTGACGGCAAATCTCCCATCACTGACTAGACTGTGAAGCTCGTATTGTTAAAGTAACGCGAGTCGTTAGGCGTAATTGCTTAGCAACTAGTCAAAGCAGCATAAATTTATTGATAAATATCAAGCTGGGTATTATCAGAAAGAGACAAAGCCGTCTGCTTCAGGCAAAATGCCGCACCTTTAATAGGGTTAATGCCTTAGTGCCATAGTGTCTGTGTCATTGGTCTTCATTTTTCATCAAGTAATAGGAAAGTCCTATGGGTAGTCATGCGACAGTAGCTGGTGATCCACCAGTTTACGACTTCGATGTAGTGCGTAAATTTGCCATTATGACAATTGTCTGGGGCATTTTTGGGATGGCGATGGGGGTATTTATTGCCTCTGAATTGGTTTGGCCTGGCCTTAATGATCTGTTACAGCCTTACACCAGTTTTGGTCGTTTGCGCCCTCTGCACACCAATGCAGTTATATTTGCATTTGGCGGATGTGCCCTTATGGCCACTTCATTCTATGTAGTGCAACGCACCTGTCAGGTTCGTTTGTTTGGTGGCTGGTTAATACCTTTTGTGTTTTGGGGTTGGCAGACGGTCATATTGCTGGCGGCCATAACTTTGCCGTTGGGTATGACTACCACAAAAGAATATGCAGAGCTTGAGTGGCCAATTGATATATTGCTCGCGGTGGTTTGGATTGCTTACGCCATAGTGTTTTTTGGCACCATCGTTAAGCGTAAAACCTCTCATATTTATGTTGCCAACTGGTTTTACGGTGGCTTTATTGTCACAGTAGCCGTGTTGCACATCGTCAACAGTGCCGCAGTGCCTGTAACGCTATTCAAATCTTATTCTGCCTATGCAGGTGCTGCCGATGCCATGGTGCAGTGGTGGTATGGTCATAATGCTGTAGGTTTCTTTTTGACTGCTGGCTTCCTTGGCATGATGTATTATTTTGTGCCTAAGCAAGCGGGTCGTCCGGTCTACTCCTATCAGCTGTCTATTGTTCACTTCTGGGCGCTGATTTCTTTGTATATCTGGGCTGGCTCACACCATTTGCACTACTCAGCTTTACCGGACTGGACTCAGTCGTTGGGCATGGTAATGTCGTTGATTCTGTTGGCACCCAGCTGGGGCGGTATGATCAACGGTATTATGACCTTGTCAGGTGCTTGGCATAAATTGCGCACCGATCCGGTATTGCGCTTCTTGGTGGTTTCTCTCTCTTTCTACGGCATGTCTACGTTTGAAGGCCCCATGATGGCTATCAAAAATGTGAATGCCTTATCGCACAACACTGATTGGACCGTAGGTCATGTTCACTCTGGCGCTCTGGGCTGGGTGGCGATGATTTCTATCGGTGCTACTTACCACATGTTGCCCATTCTGTTTGGTCGCAAAGATATGTTCAGCATCAAATTGATCAATCTACACTTCTGGTTGGCGACAGTAGGTACCGTACTTTACGTAGTAGCTATGTGGGTTAACGGTATTACGCAGGGTTTGATGTGGCGTGCGTTTAACCCCGATGGTTCATTAACTTATAGCTTCATTGAATCGGTTAGCTTCAGTAAGGGCGGTTATTTTGTGCGTATGATTGGTGGCCTGCTCTTTTTGTCTGGCATGCTTGTCATGGCTTACAACACCTACCGCACGGTGAAGGGTGCAAATCAAACCGAGTCGCTCGAAGCAGCGCCAACCACTCAGGCTTCGGCGGTATAAGGGGAAAGTCATGAAAGGTCATGAAATTGTAGAAAAGAATATTGGCTTGATGACCGTATTGATGGTCGTTGCCATTAGTTTCGGCGGCTTGGTGGAAATCGTTCCGCAGTTTTTCTTAAAGGAAACTACAGAGCCGATCGCTGGTTTGAAGCCGCACAATGCTGTGCAATTGGAAGGGCGCGACATCTATATACGTGAAGGTTGCCATGTGTGCCACACGCAGATGGTTCGTCCACTGCGTGCAGAGGTCGAGCGCTATGGTCACTACTCAGTGGCAGGTGAGTCTGTTTATGAACACCCCTTTCTCTGGGGCTCTAAGCGTACTGGTCCTGATTTGGCACGCGTTGGTGGCCGTTACTCAGATGACTGGCACAAGGTGCATCTGTTTAACCCACGTATCGTGGTGCCTGAGTCGATAATGCCTGCTTATCCACACTTGTATGACAACAAGTTAGATGGCAAGCACACTGCCGACAAGATGCGCGCACTGCGCTCTGTAGGCGTGCCTTATACCGATGATGATATTGCAGGCGCAGGCGCTGCTGTTAAGGGTGTAACCGAGATGGATGCACTCGTTGCTTACTTGCAAAATCTGGGCTTATTGCTCAAAGAGAAGCGTTAATAATGGACGTAGGCACAATGGGTGCAATTTCAACGGTATTGGTAACTATTGCCTTCTTCGGTGTGACTATTTGGGCTTTTTCGCCCAAGCTTAAAAAGCGCTTTGAAGAAGATGCCAAGTTGCCATTTATCGATGAACAAGAACATAAGCAGACAGATGATTCCAAGTAATCATCGAGAAGGGCGGAGTTAACTATGAGTTTATTTTGGAGCTGTTGGATCGTCGGCCTCACCCTCACTAACCTAGCGTTATTGTTGTGGATTCTGTTGGCTAATCGCAAGGTGGCGGTGTCAGATACTGAACCTTCTGAAGCAAAAACCACCGGGCATGTTTACGATGGTATTGAAGAGTATGACAACCCATTACCGCGCTGGTGGTTTGGTTTGTTTATAGCGACATTCGTTTTTGCCGCTGGCTACCTGATTATTTTTCCTGGTTTGGGACTTTATAAAGGTATTGAGTGGAAAGATTCAGGTGCTTGGACCTCGGTGGGTGAATTGCGTGGCCATCAAGCTGAGGCTGCTGCACTCTACTCAGAAACTTATGGGGCTTTTGCTGCTATGCCGGTAGCTGATTTGGCGAAGAATCCTGATGCCTTAAAAATGGGTGTACGCCTCTTTTCTAACAACTGTGCTATTTGTCACGGTGCGGATGGTGGCGGTAACGTCGGCTTCCCCAACCTAACTGACAAAGATTGGCTCTATGGTGGTACGCCAGAGAAAATTTTGGAAACTATTACTCATGGCCGTAAAGCTGCAATGCCTGCTTGGGGTACTCTTCTTGGTGAAGAAGGCGTAGTTGATGTTACTGAGTATGTGTTATCGCTTTCGGGTACTAAGCATGATGCAGAAAAAGCAGAAGCTGGCGCTAAGCTGTTCTCTACTAATTGTGTTGCATGTCACGGTGCTGATGGCAAAGGTAATCAGTTAGTGGGTGCACCTAATTTAACGGATGAAATTTGGCTTTACGGTGGTGAACCACAAACCATTCGTCAAACTATTCGCAGTGGCCGCAATGGAGTGATGCCCGCTCAAGAAGAGTTATTGAAAGAAGACAAAATCCATTTGCTTGCTGCTTATGTTTATAGCTTGTCATTGGAAGAAACCAAGTAATTCTTGCCTGAGTGAAAGGGGCCTTCATGCAGAGGCCTAAATAGAAAGGGCAGGCATGGGCCTGCCTTTTTTTTTGAGTTAAATTTGCTGTACTTTAATTTAGGTTGGTTAGAGCGACTGCAAATGGCACCTTATTGAGGTAATTCCGTGAGCGACAAACCTACAGCACCTTCATCAAATGAACCGGCCGCTAAAGGGCAGGATTCTGCAATTCGCTATGTCAATTTGTATGAGTCAGATGACAAGATCTATACCCGTCGCATAACGGGATTCTATCAGCGGCTACGTCGCTACACCGGCTTGCCCTTAATGTTGGGTTTTCTGTTGATGCCATGGTTGGTAATTGATGGTCGTCCCGCCATGTTGTTTGACTTACCCGCGCGTAAATTTCATATTTTATGGCTCACTTTTTGGCCGCAAGACAGCATGTATTTGGCATGGCTGCTGATTATTGCCGCGTTTTTATTGTTCACTGTGACTGTTTTGGTAGGGCGTGTGTGGTGCGGCTTTACCTGCCCACAAACGGTGTGGACCCAAATGTTTATGTGGGCTGAGCATCTGTGCGAAGGGGATCGAAACAAACGTATCAAGCTCGATGCGCAGCCCATGTCGGTAGAAAAGTTTTTACGTAAGTTTGGTACACAGGCGATTTGGACCGGCATAGCATTAATTACGTCTCTCACCTTCGTGGGCTATTTCACACCTATACGTGGGCTTGTTGTTGAATTTTTCACTATTGATTTGGATGTGGTACCGGCATTTTGGATATTCTTTTTTGCCGCTGCTACCTATTTGAATGCTGGGTTTATGCGCGAGCAAGTGTGTAAATACATGTGCCCTTATGCTCGCTTTCAGTCGGTCATGTATGACGCTGATACCCTGACGGTTTTTTATAATGCGGTACGCGGTGAAAAGCGTGGCCCCCGTAAAACTAGCGATGATTACAAAGCTGCTGGTTTGGGTGATTGCATCGATTGCTCCTGGTGTGTGCAGGTGTGCCCAGTAGATATAGATATCCGTGATGGCCTGCAGGCGGAGTGTATTGACTGCGGTCTCTGTGTCGATGCCTGTAATAGCGTTATGGAAAAAATGGATTACCCTCTCGGTCTAATCAGTTTTACCACCGAAGATGCGATTCTGCATGGTAAAACCAAGGTGTTTCGTCCACGCTTGATTGGCTACGGTTTGATGCTGGTTATTATGGTTTCGCTTTTTGTCTATTCAATTGCTACGCGTGTACCGGCGGGGATTGAGGCGCAACGCGACCGTGGTGTGCGCATGTACCGAGAGACGGGTGATACCATTCAAAATGTTTACACCATAAAAATTAATAATATGGATCGCAAAACCCATATTTATGATTTGGACGTAAAAGGTGCTTATGATTTTGAAATCCAAGGTTATAAACATATCCCAGCACTTGAAGGAGAAGTTCTCACTATTCCTGTACGTGTTGTGGTGAAAAAATCTGATCTAAAGGCGAACAAGACAGAAATTCGGTTTACTATTCGCGCCCAAGAAAACCCTGAAATAGTAGCGAGCCACACCACAACGTTTATCGGGCCTTATGTCGAGCCTTAAGGTTTTTTGATTAAGAAACTTTAATTCTGCCTATTTAACGTTGCATTAACTGAGTGAAATATCCGCTATGAACACGAGTAGTAATGATGAAACGATCAAGCCTTGGTACCGCCAATTTTGGTTTTGGTTTGTGTTTGGGCCACTGATTTTTATCATCATCATGTGTGGCTTTACCGTAAGTATTGCGCTGAGCGGCTCTGATGATGTGATTATCGATAACTATTACAACGAAGGCCGCATGATTAATCAGGCATTTGATCAAGATAAGCGAGCTAAAGCCTTGGGGTTAAGTGCAGCTTTGCGGTTTGATCGCGCTACTGGTGAAGTATTGTTAACTTTCGAGTCAATGCCTGTGGATGCTGATCAAGTGCCTGATAAGTTGTTGTTATTTATGGGGCACCCCGTTAAAGCAGCTAAGGATCAGGAAATCATTTTGACATCAGTAGGCGATGGGCATTATCGCGGTGAGCTACCATCTGAGCCGCGTTATTCTTGGTATTTAACACTTTATCCCGTTACTGATTTGGAGCAGCGCGATGCGGCGCCTTGGACACTTAGCGGTGACATTAATTTTTCGCGCAGTGAAACCACACATTTGAACCCTCGGGTTAAATAATTCTGCATGACATCTGCTGATTCCCCTCAGTCTGCTGCAGCGCAGTCTTGTTTTCATTGCGCCTTGCCCATTCCACCGCAGGCTTTTTACCCCGTTATCGTAGAAGGGCAGCAGCAGTTAATGTGTTGCCCCGGTTGTCAGGCTGTTGCCATGGCGATAGTAGATGGAGGTTTAGAAAACTTTTATCGTTATCGCGCCACTACGGCTGCTAACGGCAGCATCACCTCCGCTGCAGTGCAACAAGTTCAAAATCAATCTTGGGATATTTATGATTTAGTTCAAGTCCAAGCTGAGTTTGTGGTGCCTCTCGATGAGCGTTATGCCCAAGCGAATTTGTTGCTTGAGGGAATTAGCTGTGCAGCTTGTAGTTGGCTGATTGAAACGCATTTGAAAACCAACCCTGCCGTTCGCTCCATTAGTATTAATCTCGGCAGTCACCGCTGCGCCTTGGTGTGGGATAGGGCAACGCCCCTAAGTCATTTATTAAAAGCGCTGGCGGCTATAGGTTATGTGCCGCGCCCCGCAACTGACGATCAGGCTCAGCAGTTAATTAAAAAAGAAAACCGTATAGCTCTGTTTCGCTTGGGTGTCGCTGGCTTTGGCATGATGCAGGCGATGATGGTTGCGGTGGGCCTCTATACCGGTGCCAGTGGTTTTTGGTTAGATTTTTTACGCTGGTTGAGCATGCTTGTGGCAACGCCGGTGGTGTTTTTCTCCGCATGGCCATTCTTTCAAGCGGCATGGCGCAGTGCGCAAAGTCGTCAGCTTGTTATGGATGTACCTGTTGCGTTGGCGATTGCTCTGGCTTATAGCGCCAGTGTTTGGGCAACGCTGAGTGGGTCGGGTGAGGTTTATTTTGAATCTGTATCCATGTTTACCTTCTTTTTGTTACTGGGGCGTTATTTTGAGTTGCGCGCCCGCCATCGCAATCGCCTTGCCTACGGAAATTTAGCCCAGTTAATGCCGCTCACAGCCTGCTGTCTTGTTGCGCAGCAGGGTTGTGACCTAGAGCTACAGCAGCCGCTGAGTATGCTCAAATTGGGCGACAGAGTTTTGGTTAAACCTGGTGATACCTTTCCCTGCGATGGGCGTGTGGTTGCAGGTGAAAGTGCTGTTGTTGAGGCTTTGTTAACCGGTGAGGCCGAGCCTATAGCCAAAGGTTTAGGGGATATGGTCATAGCGGGTACTCTCAATCAGCAAAGCCCCTTACAGGTTGAGGTAACAGCCTTAGGTGCTGCGACTCAGTTGTCGGCCATTGAGCGCTTGGCGACGCAAGCTGAACAAGAAAAGCCACAGCAGGTGCTGGTAGCCGATAAGATTGCGCGCTTTTTTATTGCGCGTTTATTGCTAGTAGCAAGCGTGGTGTTTTGGTTTTGGTTTTGGTATGAACCGGCCCGAGCGCTGTGGGTGACGCTTTCGGTGTTGGTCGTTACTTGCCCTTGTGCGCTCGCGCTTGCCATGCCCGCGGCACTTTCGGCTGCAACGGCTAATTTGCGTAAGCGCGGTTTTTTGGTCACGCGCGGTCACGTGGTGGAAACACTGCAGCGGATCAATCATTTAGTCTTTGATAAAACAGGAACGCTCACGCGCGGTCAGTTTAGTGTTGCTTCAGTGCGGGCCTTCAGTCCAGATGGGCGTGTTAAAGAGGCCTATGCCGAACAGCGTCAGCAACTTTTAGATATAGTCTCAGCCTTAGAGGCAGAATCTAATCACCCGCTTGCCAGTGCTTTTACGAATAGGCTCAATGCGCCGAAAGCACAAAACGTTAAATATTTCGCCGCACAGGGCATAGAAGCGCAAATTGAAGGTTGCCGATATCGAGTGGGAACACCTGCGTTTGCGAGTAGTATTTGGGGGCAGAGTGAGTCATTAGATCCTGGTGTTTTCAGCCCACCCGACACGCAGTCGCAGTGGTTGCTGCTCTGTACGGAGCAGCAACCACTGGCGTGGATTGGGGTGCAAGATGAGTTGCGCCCCGATGCCCAAGAACTCATGCAGCAGTTGCGCGCGCAGGGTTATAAATTGAGCCTGCTCAGTGGCGATACCCCTGAACGCGTCGCTGCTTTGGCGCAACACTTAGGGATTAGCAGTTTTAAAGGCGGTGCAACGCCAGCCGATAAATTGGCGCAGTTGAGCCTTTGGCAGGCTCAGGGCGATAAGGTGTTGATGCTTGGTGATGGCATTAATGATGTGCCTGTATTGGCAGGGGCGGATGTGTCGGTTGCTATGGCCAGCGCTTCCGATCTAGCGCAAACGCGTGCCGATGGCGTGTTACTGAGCAATCGCCTGTTGGTATTGTTGGAGGCACTGGGTTTGGCGCGCGCGACCCATAACATCATTAAACAGAATTTGGCTTTCGCCTTGCTTTACAATCTGCTCGCGTTGCCCTTGGCGGCTGCAGGCTTAGTACCTCCTTGGTTGGCTGCGTTGGGCATGACCTCTAGCTCTCTTATCGTGGTGTTTAATGCGTTGCGCTTGATGCGCTATTAGCGTCAACCGTTCAATAGCCTGTTTGTTTCATCTATTTTCTGACGAGTTCCTCTATGGAAAGCCTCTATTTTTTAGTGCCCTGTGCAATGGTGTTTCTTGCGCTTGCCATCAAAGCCTTGTTTTGGGCCATTAATTCTGGGCAGTACGACAACCTTGATACCGAAGCTCATCGCATTTTATTTGATAGCGATGCTAAAAAAACTGAGCCTAAAATCAAGGTGGCAGGACGTGAAGAGCCTACATCAAACACAGATAAACCACAGGAAGCAGCCTTGCATAAGGAGCGCGCTACCCAAGAGCTAGATGCTGAACTCAAATCTAAAATATAAGTTAATCAATAACCTGGGCGGTCATTATCCGCGCACTAGGCTTCACAATATTACCAAGGCGAGACTTTCTGGATGGATTGGGCAATTCTAATAACCGCATTTATGTTGGGGCTGTTAAGTAGCGCCCACTGTGTTGGTATGTGTGGCGGCATTATGGGCGCCTTGGCAATGGCCATTCCCGCCGAGGCGAAAGCGCGCCGATGGTTTATTTTATTGAGCTATAACCTTGGGCGAATCCTCAGTTACAGCCTAATGGGGTTATTAGTTGGTGCGTTCGCGCACCAACTCGCCGCGTGGGGCGCTGTAGTATGGTTGCGTTGGTTAGCAGGCTTACTCTTAATTGCTATGGGACTTTATTTGGCCAACTGGTGGCATGGCCTGACTTATTTAGAGCGGGGTGGGCGCTATCTTTGGGCCTATTTGCAGCCTATAGGTAAGGCCTTAATGCCTGTCACCTCTGCGCCTAAGGGGTTGTTGCTCGGGGCTATTTGGGGTTGGCTGCCCTGTGGTTTAGTCTATAGCGCCTTAGTTTATGCCATGGCGCAGGCTAATCCGATCGGCTCAGCAATGGTGATGTTGGCCTTTGGTTTGGGCACCTTACCCAGTGTTCTCGCGACAGGTTTAGCGGCGCAACAGATAGCACGCTTACTGCGCGTGCAACATGTTCGTCAACTATTTGCCGTTATTATCATACTGTTTGGTCTCTGGACCCTGTGGGGTGGCGGCCACCATGGGCATCATCATGGCGGCATGGATCATTCGGAGATGAATCATGCAGAGATGAATCATGCAGAGATGAATCATGCAGAGATGAATCATGCAGAGATGAATCATGCAGAGATGAATCATGCAGAGATGAATCATGCAGAGATGAATCATGCAGAGATGAATCATGCAGAGATGAATCATGCAGAAATGGAGAATTTACCTTCGAAAGAGACCCAACACAGTGTTGTGGCACCTGAATAAACTATAGTGTTGCTATAAGATGGGTTTAGGTGGGTAGTCGACACCTGTAAATCGATAATTTGCTACAAATTAAGTGAGTTTAGCGTTTGAGTCCGTCAAGCAGGCTTTCGCATAGATTTCATGTCTATCCATCACAGCTATGGGTACTTCTTTCCTTAGTGAATGAGACTTTGTTATGACAACAAGCGCCCTGAAAGGCTTAATTTTTGTTTTACTGATATTTTTGGTGCCGATAATTAAAGCTCAGGCAGTGGATGACATAGCTGTCGCAGAAAAACCGCCTGTAGAGCAGCCTGTTTCAGTCACATCCCCTGAGCCGGAAGAACATGCATCGCTAGAGCAAATACTCAAGCAGGATTTATCTCAAAAAACAGAGGATGCCGATGCGAGTTGCGTGGCATTTTCTGGTGTGCGCGAAGCTGTGTCTGCAGCAAAAGAGTCGCGCATTAAAAATAATTTCTTTAAAAATTTTTCCGGTAAGCGGATTCGTCATATTGAATTCAAAACTCTATCCATTTTTGATCCAAATGATCCGCGCGAAAATAATCGCCTCTATTTGTTGCTCAATAAGTTGCATGTTAATACACGGCCTAAGGTCGTGCGCACCCAATTACTCTTTAAAGAAGGCGAACCTCTGGATATTAAGCATGTTCAGGAGTCTGAGCGGATTTTACGTAAACGCGCCTACCTCACCAATGCTTATATATTACCCAAGACTATTTGTGCTGAAGATATAGATGTACTTGTCGTGACCCAAGACTCTTGGGCCTTGGAGCCGCAGATTTCCCTTAGTCATAAATCGCAAGACACCCAGACCGGCTTTGCTATTGCCGACGGTAACATTTTAGGCAGCGGCAATAGCTTGGTTATTGGCTATGCAGAAAGTCAAGCGCGTACACTTATCAGTTACGACTTCAGCAACCCGCATGTATTCAATTCGCAAATCTCTGCACGTATTTACTATGCAGATACTAGCGATGGCAATAACACGCTGTTAAATATTGAACGCCCCTTCCATTCGTTAGAGACGCCTTGGGCTGCGGGTTTTTATACCGAAGATATTACTCAGCTCGATACCATTCGCCACGCTGACCTTCAAATCAACGAATATAATCATCAAAGTATGATGAACCAAGTTTATGTTGGTTTTGCAACAAAGGTCACGTCCAAGGCTACTCAGCGTTTGCTATTTGGTTTGAGTAATGAAGAAGATAATTTTTTCATAACGGAAGATACGCTTCAGGATATTCCTAAAGAACGCAAGGCCGTTTATCCATGGGTTGAGTATCAATACTTAGAAAATCGCTTTGGCGTGTTTAAAAATCTAAATCAAATTCAACGCCCAGAAGATGTGGCGCTGGGCAGTAATTTTAGTTTGCGTTTAGGTTATGCCGGCACTCAGTTTGACAACCCTGATGATGTGGTGCGCTATATCAGTCATTATTCTTTAGTGCAGGATGTGCGCGAAAAACATATGTTCGAAACAAAATTGTCACTTGATGGGCGCTACCACTTTAATCTCGAAGGCATTGATAGCACAGTGGCGGGTGTTGCCGTGAGCTACAACTACTTTCAAGATGAAAAACGTCGTTGGTATGCGAGTTTAAGCTACGATGTGGGGAAAGATTTAGCCCAATATGAAGAGTTAACCGCAGGCGATATTACCGGCTTGCGCGGCTACCCCAGCGACTATCAGCGTGGCGACGAACGCTATATTTTCACCCTAGAGCGCCGTTATTTTTCTGATATTCATATCTTCAATTTAATGCGTGTAGGTGCTGTAGTGTTTTTTGATATGGGAAAATCTTGGGGCTTGGAGCCCTATGGCGCTAGCCCGTTACTCGCCGATGTGGGTTTTGGTTTGCGCCTCAGCTCTACCAAGGTACGTATAGGGAATGTGGTGCATATAGATGTCGCTACACCTACGACTGCCCGTGCCGGTATTAGTAATGTGCAGCTAACTGTAGGTGCCTTTCAGCGGTTTTAGTATGTTGCTTTCGTCCAATTCATCAGCTGCCACCCAATAAGTGGCAGTTATTTTTTCTGCTTTGTTAAACTTCCACAGGAAAATTATGCGTTTATTACACACCATGCTGCGCGTCGGCAATATGGAAAAATCTATTGAGTTTTATACCCAAGTTTTAGGCATGAACTTGTTGCGCAAACAAGACTTTCCGGATGGTAAATTTACCCTGGCTTTTGTCGGATATGGCGAAGAAAGCACGCACACCGTGCTAGAACTTACCTACAACTATGGCGTTGAGTCTTATGATATAGGTAAGGGTTATGGCCACATTGCATTAGGCTGTGAAGACGTTTATGCCACCTGCGCTAAAATTCGCGCAGTTGGTGGGAAAATTGTGCGCGAGCCTGGCCCTATGTTGCACGGTACAACTATTCTCGCCTTTGTCGAAGATCCCGACGGTTATAAAATCGAATTACTCGGCGTATAAATTTCGCCGTGTCGCAGGTGCACCCACTATGACGTCTACCCAACTCACACAATTACAATTCGATAATCGCTTAGTGCAGAGCTTGCCTGCTGATAGTGAAACAGAAAACTATCGGAGGCAGGTGAACGGCGCGATTTACTCACATGTAGTGCCGACCAAGGTGCGCGCGCCGCAGTTAATTTGCGCTGCACGCGAAGTGGCGGAGCTGTTGGATTTAACCTCTGATGTTTTCGCGCAGCCTGAATTTGTCCAACTGTTTTCGGGCAATCAAATACTCGAAGGCATGGCGCCGCACGCCTGTTGCTATGGCGGTCATCAGTTTGGCAATTGGGCGGGGCAGTTGGGTGATGGTCGCGCGATAAATCTTGGTGAAGTGCACAACCGAAAAGGCGAGCACTGGACGCTGCAGTTGAAGGGGGCAGGCCCGACACCCTATTCACGCAGTGCTGATGGTTTGGCAGTATTGCGCTCCTCGTTGCGTGAATTTTTATGCAGTGAAGCCATGTTTCATCTAGGTGTGCCGACGACGCGCGCACTGAGCTTAGTTGCTACAGGCGAGTCAGTGCGACGCGATATGTTTTACGATGGCAATCCGCAGCTGGAAGCTGGCGCGGTTGTTTGTCGTGTCGCCCCGAGTTTTACGCGCTTTGGTAATTTTGAGCTGCTCAGTGCGCGCGGCGATAGTGTGCTGCTTAAGCGCATGGTGGATTTTACGATTCGCGCAGATTTTCCCACGCTGCTAAAAAAGCCTGAAGAAGAAATAACGCCTGCGCACTATATTGAGTGGTTTACCCAGGTCTGCGTGATTACCGCGCAGATGATTGCCCACTGGATGCGCGTGGGTTTCGTGCACGGCGTCATGAACACGGACAATATGTCGATATTAGGTCTCACTATCGATTTTGGCCCCTACGGCTGGTTGGAGGGTTTTGATCCCAATTGGACGCCCAATACTACCGATGCGCAGGGGCGTCGCTATAGGTTTGGTAATCAGCCTCATATCGCCCTGTGGAACCTCACGCAGCTCGCCAATGCCATATATCCCCTCATAAATGCAGTTGAACCCTTACAAAAAGCACTAGCGGAATACACGCGGGAATACGATCATTGCTGGCAGCGCGATATGGCGAATAAATTGGGGCTAAGTAGTTTCAATCCATTGGCCGATCAATTGTTAGTTGATGAACTGCAAGCTGTATTGCAAATCACAGAAACGGATATGACCATTTTTTATCGGCAGCTGGCGCAATTGGATATTAATAAATATGCGCTCTGCGCGGATGCTGAACTAGTAGATTGCATTCGCGCTGCTTACTATGTGCCGCCGAGCGCAGACAGTGAGGCGCGTATGGCACAATGGCTGCGCCGTTATGGCGAACGTGTGCAGCAAGATTATGTGTTGAATGGCAGTGATGACCAACAGCGTTGTACGCGCATGAACGCGGTAAACCCTAAGTATGTACTGCGCAATTATTTGGCGCAGCAGGCGATCACTAAAGCGGAGCAGGGTGATAATAGCGAAGTGGAGAAGTTGCTCGAAATATTGCGTCATCCCTATGATGAGCAGCCAGAGTACCAAAGTTATTTTGCGCTGCGCCCCGAGTGGGCGCGTCATAAGGCGGGTTGTTCAATGTTGTCATGTAGCTCGTAATTGTTATGTGTTTCGTATTAGTTATGTGAATCGTAGTTGTCATGCGATCCTATGCGAAGAGTTAATGGCTGTATGCAATCTCAGCAACAGTGCACCCTTATTTTAAATGATTTAAACCGAGATAAAACATGATTGGAAAAGTAATAGGTTTTGCGCTGGGGTTTGCCTGGCGCGGTTTTTTGGGCGGTTTGGTTGGCGCCTTAATTGGGCATTTTTTTTATGATCGCAATCAGCGCAGTGCGTCGCTATCAGGCGAGCGCTTAGAGGAAGTTCAGCGCACTTTTTTCACCACCGTATTTGGCTTGCTGGGCTATTTAGCAAAATCCGATGGGCGCGTCAGTGAAACTGAAATTCGTCTCACAGAAATTCTCATGAGTAAAATGGGGCTAACACCAGATCATCGCCGTGAAGCGATTAATTTATTTAAAGCGGGCTCTACCACTGGCTTTGATGCCGACACAGTGCTCGATGAATTTAAGCGAGTGTGCGGTGCCAGCCCAAATCTTGCGCAAATGCTCTTGGTGTATTTAGTAAACCTCGCGCTTGCGGATGGCACTATCAACGAACAGGAGCAAGTGGTATTGCGTCAAGTAGCGGATCGCTTGGGCTTTTCGCGCAATGCTTTCGAACAATTGCTGCGTATGATCAACGCGCAAAATAGTTTTGGTAAAGGCCAACAACAGCGTTCGCAGGCGAATGAGTTGGATGCAGCTTATATCGCCTTAGGCGTCGAAAAATCTGTTACCGATGGCGAACTCAAAAAAGCCTACCGTAAACTGATGAGTCAATATCACCCTGATAAACTTATCGGCCAGGGTATGCCCGACGATATGATCAAAGCGGCTACGGAGCGCTCGCAAGAAATTCAAGCGGCCTATGATCTCATTAAAAATACTCGCCCTTAAGTGTAGTGGGTGATGCACTTAATTTTAGAATGTAGAACGATTGAGTCTACAGGTTAAGACCATTATTAAGTCGGGCGCTATTAGCGCCCGTTTTTTTATTTAACTTAAGGAATGCATTCATGCAGCCCGAACTCGTTCTAAAAGGTCTTGCGTCTAACCCGCGTCGCTATGTGTTCTTTTCTATTTTTTTTACAGCGCGCGCTTACTATCCCGTTTTGGCTATTTTGTTTCTCGATTTGGGTTTGAGCCTCGATCAGTTTGTGCTGCTCAACCTAATTTGGGCGCTTACCATTTTTGTATTTGAAGTTCCCTCCGGCGCGCTCGCCGATACCTTCGGTCGCCGCCGCTTACTTATCACCGCCTCGGTATTAATGATTGTTGAAATGCTCTGCCTGTTATTCGCCCCGCGCGATGGTGGTCTGCTGCTCTTGGCGCTCTGTGTTATCAATCGAATTTGCTCTGGTTTATCGGAAGCCTGTGCCAGTGGTGCTGATGAGGCGCTAGCCTATGATTCGCTGCCTGAAGACGGGCGCGTGGCGGCGTGGGATGCATTGCTCGCGCAGGCAATGCGCTGGCGTTCTCTTGGCTTTGTGGTGGCCATGATTCTCGGCGGTCTCTTGTACGACCCCGACACGCTGAATTTTCTTTTGCCATTGCAGTGGCATATTTCTGCCGACACGGCGCATCGCTTGCCTGTTGCGCTGGTGTTGCTGCAGGCGATAATTTGTTTCGTCGTGTGTTGGCGTATGCAGGAGCCGCCCCATGCGGCAGCTGGCTCTACGCTTGCACACGCCTTCCATCTCACCCTTGGCACCGCGCGCTGGGTATTGCGTCATCCTGTGACCTTGGTTGTGGTAGTTCTTGGGGTTGCCTTAGATTCTGTTGTGCGTAACTTTGCGACTATCACCAGTAGTTACTATCGCTTGATTGAATTGCCGGAGTGGACCTATGGTTTTGTGGGTGCGGCTTTAGGGGTGTTTGGTTGGTTTGTACCGAGCATGGCTCAGTATTTAAATAATCGCTTTAGCATGCTGCAAAACTTTGCACTTATTGCGCTGGGTACTTTCATCGGCTTAGCCGCTTTAATTCCCGCTTGGCCAGTTTATGGTTTAGTGCCCGCTATGTTCTTAATGACCATGATGTTCTTTTTAGGCTTTACTGTGAGCCGAGTATTGCATCAAGCGGCTGATTCATCGCGACGAGCAACGGTGTTGTCGGTAAAAGGGTTGATTTTTAATTTGGGCTACGGGCTATTTAGTCTCGGTTTTTCAGGTCTTTTATCTGCCTTCCCCGATACGCCAGCCGGTACCGCACTGCGCACTGCGCTCCTGTGGCAGCTGCCATTTTTTGGTGTGCTGTGCGTAACTCTGTTTAGTTGGGCATATATCGTGTTGCGGAAGCAGGCTCCATTGCCGCAAGAAAGGTAAGTTTAGGTCAGCTCATATTTGACTAATTTATACATGGTGATATCCTAATGATATCACTATGATTTATTGGTGAAGGTTGATATTAGCGAGTTAATTACCTTTTAGGGAGCAGGGCTTATGAGCAGTGAATCGAAAGCGAAGTGCAGTTCGGGTTATGGGATGGTGGGGCTGTTGTTTGTTGCGCAGCTGCTAACCATCGGTGCTTTGGTGTTGTTGCCTGGGTTTATTAAGGTGGCGGCGGGGTTGGTGGCTATTCTGGTGTTTATTTGCTGGTTCGGTTTTTATTTGGTGCAGCCTAATCAAGGGCGAGTGCTGCAGTTGTTTGGGCGCTATGTAGGTACCGATAGAATTAACGGCTTGCGCTGGGCCAATCCGCTGTATAGCAAGCGCGCAGTGAGCCTGCGGGTGCGCAACTTTGAATCGGGTCGCTTGAAAGTGAATGATGCTAACGGCAACCCTATTGAAATAGCCGCGGTTATTGTGTGGCGGGTGATTGACACCGCTGAAGCGGTGTTTGAAGTGGACGACTATGAAAATTACGTCACCATTCAAAGTGAGGCAGCACTGCGTAATTTGGCAACGACCTATCCCTATGAGCACGATAAAGACGATGAGCGTTTGTCGTTGCGTAGCGATTCCAATGCTATCGCCATTGAGCTGCAAAAAGAGGTGCGCGATCGCTTGCTAAAAGCAGGCGTAGAAGTCATGGAGGCGCGCTTGAGTCATTTGGCGTATTCGCCCGAAATCGCCCAAGCTATGTTGCAGCGCCAGCAGGCGAGTGCGGTTTTAGCGGCGCGCAAAATTATTGTGCAGGGCGCTGTGAGTATGGTGTCTGACGCTTTGGATCAACTGAAAGAACAGGGTGTTGTGGAGCTGGACGGCGAGCGCAAAGCGGCGATGGTGAGTAATTTATTAATCGTGCTGTGCGGCGATCAACAGGTAAAGCCGGTGATTAATACGGGCAGCCTTTATTAATCCATAAGGGGGAAATTGCCTTGTCTAAAAAAGCCTTTGCTCTGCGCATTAATGAGCAGGTTATTGCGGCTATGCAGCGCTGGGCCGACGATGACTTGCGCAGTTTGAATGCGCAAATAGAGTATGTGTTGCGGGATGCTTTGGTGAAGTCTGGGCGTGTAAAACTGGTGCAAAAAGTGGTGACAGATGTAGAAGCGTTGGATGCAGCCACGCCCGATGTTGAAGATGAATAGCTGTTTAAGTAAATCTTGACGGCGCAGTGCATAAGTTGCACTTTAAAAAACAGCTCTCACGTTTCCGTGGGAGCTGTTTTTTTTTGACCTTATGTAGCCGCGTTATTAATCGTGCTGATTAGGTTTGGATAAATTGGTATTGGTATTGAGTCGCTTTGGGTTCCAGCACCGCTTAATGGCAATGCGTTTGTCGCGTTTAAGTGGGCTGGCTGGGTGCGATGCTTACTAGCGCTGCTGTTGCCAGCAGCCAAAGCATGCTAAGTGGGCTTTTAATCCAATACCCATAAAAATAATACAAATAAATTTTTTTGATGCCTAAGAAACGATTTTGGTGTTTGAAGGCTTGTTTTAGGTTATGAGGTGGGTTGATTGGTTGTGATGACGCCTGAATTATCCTTATGTAGACATGAATTTATAATATAATTCGTGAGTGGTGCCGCTGTCATGGGTGCATAACGAGTGGCCTGCTTACCTCTGAATCGGTATTCACAACTTCATTCTATGGCCCAGGATAGCTAAAGCATGGAGTGTAATTAGCCTGCTACACTGCGCGGCTCATGGGGAAGGGTTCCCCGTGCTCAATGTTTATAGCGCGCAACCGTCTTTGTCTTAGGTGCGCACTGATTATTTACAGCCGCTATCTAGGTTGTTTCACGTTCCTGCTTTATTTCCACCTTCTACCTTTTAGGCTCTACTTTTTAGGCTTTATTATGCTCAACGAATTACTCGCCATTCTTGCCCCTATCATGATTTCTACTGCCATAGGTTTTGTGTGGGGTAAGTCTGGGGCTGAATTTCCGACGGATTTTATCTCGCGCATGGTGATGTTCGTAGGCACTCCGTCGTTGATTATTGGCGTAATGGCTAAGGTGGAAGTTGAACCTGCGGTAATGGGGCAGGTGGCACTGGCATCGGCATTGGTAATGGTTCTGATGGGCGTGGTGGGCTGGGTTTGTCTGCGCTGGCGCGGGCTGGATATGGCTACCTATTTACCGTCGCTGCTGTTCCCTAATAATGGCAACATGGGCTTGCCGTTATGTCTCTTCGCCTACGGCCAAACAGGACTCGCCCTCGCGTTGGGCTCTTTTATGGTGATGATGGTGGCGACCTTTACCGTGGGCTTGGTATTGGTGACAAGCAGTGAAGGTGGTTGGTGGAAACGCATGGAGTCTATTGCAAAACAGCCTGTGATCTACGCCATGGCTATTGCCGTGGTATTACTCCTTGCCGATATTCACTTGCCGCGCTGGATCACCAATACCCTCGACTTGCTTGGCGGTGTCGCCATTCCGTTGATGACAATTGCACTGGGTGTGTCGCTTGCCACCCTCAAGATCAGTCGTTGGAAGCGCAGTTTGGTGTTTAGTCTCGCCCGTGTCGGTGGTGGATTGTTACTGGGGTTTTTAGTTTGCGAACTAATGGGCCTGACCGGCGTGTCGCGCAATGTGGTGCTGTTGCAATCTGCTATGCCTATTGCCGTGTTTAATTATCTGCTCGCGCTGCGTTACAACCATCATCCAGAAGAAGTAGCTGCTATGGTGTTGATGTCCACCTTGTTGGCGTTTGTGGGGCTTCCTTTTTTGTTGGCGATGATTTTGTGATTAACTTTTACTGCGTTAAGAAATGCATCGTTTTACCAACTGAAATTTCAACTGAATCCCTAGTAAGTTACTAAATGGATCTTTGGCGATGTTGGTTGTTCATCGTTAGGTCCACACCGCTAAACCATCTAGCTTTGCCCTAGGGTGCTGTTTGGTAAAACCCTTTTAGGGGCGGCTTCCATACTTAATTGCTCTTTCGCAACACATTAGCGCGCTCTAAATAGGTTGTGCGCGATGAGATATTTGAGGGTATTGCGTGAATATTCCTAGAATTTTGCAAAATTTGAATTTATCCGATGGCTTGGTGGTGCGTGAAGCAACTGCAGAAGACCAGGTATTTTTGAAGTCGCTGTTTTGTGCGACGCGCGACTATTTGTACTCTCTACCGCTGTCTCAGGCGCAGTTGGATGTTTTAGTGCAACAGCAATTTTTGTCACAGCAAATGGGTTATGCCAAGCAGTTTCCACGAGCAGTGAATTGCATCATCGAACGCAAAGGCGCGTCAGAGGGTAATAAATCGGTCGGCAAGTTGATGCTTGGTGAGTTTGAGAAAAAGATGCACATCGTTGATGTGGCGCTGCTGCCAGAAGTGCGTTGTCAAGGGTACGGCACTGGTCTGTTGCGCCAACTGCAACAACATGCTGGTGCAGAAAATCACATAATAAGTCTTGCGGTCGATAGACAAAATATCCGCGCCAAACAGTTTTATGTCGCATTAGGGTTTAAATGTATAGCTACTTCCGAAACCCATGAAACTATGGTCTGGCAGGGCGCATTGGAGGTGCGGGAGTAGTATTGGGCTTGGCTCGGTTTAGTGTGTTATAGGCTGTAATTCTATTTGCCTACCCTTGGGCGTATTCTTAACGCTGGCAGTAATGGAAATAACATTCTCGCGATTAATTTCAAAAATAGAAAATGTTAAAAGATCATCTACCCTTCGGGTGGTGGTGAAGGAGCTCAGTGAACATATCATTCATTCATAAATAGATAAGGAACATAGTATGTCAGAACCATTTGTTGGTGAAATTCGCATGGTTGGTTTTAATTATGCACCCCCGGGTTGGGCTTTTTGCGATGGGCAAATTATGTCCATTCAACAAAATAGCGCCCTGTTTGCACTATTAGGTACTACCTATGGTGGCAATGGTCAAACTACTTTTGGTTTGCCCGATTTACGTGGTCGCGGTGCTGTAGGCAAAGGCAGTGGCCCCGGTTTGACGCCGGTAGCTCAGGGCGAAATGTCTGGTCGAGAAGCGGTAACACTTACTACCGCACAATTACCTGTGCATACGCCAGTTGCTACAGTGGAAATTGCTATACCTGCGTCTTCTGCTGGTGCAAATCTTGCTGCTGCGCCATCTAATACAGCTGTGTTAGGTCCTGTTTCGGCAGCGGGCCGAGCCGGTACTCTGTATGCGACCGATGCTGCCGATACTACGCTCAAACCTTTTAATGCACCTGTAGCTGTTGCATCTATAGGTGGTAGCTTACCTGTTGAAATTCGTGACCCCTATGTTGGAATGAATTTTATTATTGCCTTGCAAGGTATATTTCCAGCGCATAGTTAATTTCATGTGTTAGTGCAAGTAGGCATTTCTATATTCACGTGTAGAAATGCTTGTTTTTTAGATTTCTGGTTGTGGCGCTTTAGGCTCCATCATCCAATTAACATTAGGCAATAGAGGAAATATCATGCCATTGAAAAAATTGAGTCATCTCCTGTGCATAGGCAGTGACCGGGCTAGAAAAATGAGTACAGCTTGGCTGCGTTTATGCGTGGGTATTTTTTTAGTGGCATTGGTACAGGCCGCTTGGGCGGCGACGCCTGCCGATCAAAATTATGATGGTTTAACTGTGGCCGACCAGGGCAGTAATTCCGTAACAATTAACGGTATTACCTATACCAATAACGCCGCTGTACATATAGCCATAGTAGACGACGGTTTACTTGCTGCCGGTGCAGATCATGCGCTGGGATATAGGACGTCGGGGCCCAACACATCTTCATTGGTTAGCTTTAAAACCAGTGATGGAGATGAGTTCAAACTGAATAGCTTTGCGATTTCTAGTGGATTGGGGGATGTTAGTTTCACCATCAGGGGCTATCGCGATGGTAGCGAAGTAATTAATGAGGTGGTTAATGTCCCTAGCTCCACAACATTTAACGTATCTGCCAATTCCAGCTGGGAAAATATTGATGAGGTTCGTATCACAGGAACTGACCTGGATATAGACATAGATGATGTGGATTTTAGTTCTAAGGTTTTACCTACTCCTACCATCAATAATGCAGCCTACAACGCCTCGACGGGTGCGTTGGTTGTAACCGGCACAAATTTCACGGGAACGGCTGGCGCGACTAATGATGTTGTAGCCAACAAATTTACCCTGACAGGTGAGGGTGGCGCTACCTATACATTGACCGACACCGCCGATGTAGAGATTTCCTCCGCGACCAGTTTCACCTTAAACCTGAGTGCAACTGATCGCGCCGGTGTTAATGTTATGACCAATAAAAATGGTGGCAGCTCCACGGGCGGAACCAACTATAACCTCGCCGGTGCGGCAGGTTTTATCGCAGATGCTCCTGCCACAGCAGATGCCGCCAATACCATTACGGTTTCAAATGTCCCCCTGCCAACTATCAGTAACGCAACCTATGATGCAAGTACTGGCGCACTCACAGTAGCAGGCGCTGGTTTAACTCGGCGTGTAGGCGCTACTAACGACATAGTGGCCAATAAATTTACCCTTTACGGTGAAGGCGGTAATAGCTACACCTTAACCGATACCAGCAATGTTGAAATAACATCGGGCACCAGCTTTACGCTTACGCTTAGTGCGACGGATAAAGCGGCCTATAACCTCATGGCCAATAATAATGGCGGCTTATCTACTGATATCTCTACCTATCGTTTGGTTGCGGCAGATGACTGGGCGGCAGGGGCAGATGCCACTTTGGATGTGGAAGATTCATCTGGGAACAACATTACCGTGAGTAATGTGGCAATTCCAACAATTGCCAACTCCACGTATAACTACTCAACCGGTGTACTGGTGGTTAGCGGTACCGGTTATTTAAGCAAGCAGGGCGCTACCAATGATGTGGTGGCCAATAAGTTTACCCTGACCGGTCAGGCGGGTGGCACCTATACCCTGACGGATACCGCCAATGTTGAGGTCACGTCTGGCACCAGCTTTACCCTAACGCTAAGTGCAACCGATAAAGCCGGCGTCAACAACTTATTGAATAAAAATGGTTTAACGGCGGTGAGCGGTACTACTTATAATCTTGCCGCTGCTGAAGATTGGGCAGCAGGTGCAAATGCAGCGGTCAATGTGGCAGATTTGACGGGTAATGATATTACCGTGAGTAATGTAGTGACTGTAGCGGGCGCTCCAACTATAGGTACTGCCACTGCGGGCGATACTCAAGTCAGTGTGAATTTTAGCGCTCCAGGTTCCAATGGTGGTTCGGCGATTACGGGTTATACCGTTACCTCCAGCCCCGGTGCTTTAACGGGGACAGGTGCGGGTTCACCTATCACAGTAACAGGCTTAACCAACGGGGTGGCTTATACCTTTACCGTAACGGCTACCAATGGTGTTGGTACTGGCTCTGCCTCGGCGGCCTCAAACAGTGCAACTCCTAAGGCGGCACAAACCATCACCTTCGGCAATCCGGGCACGCAAAATTTTGGCACCACGCCAACCTTGAGCGCCTCTGCGAGCTCCAGCCTAACGCCTACTTTTAGTTCTACTACCCCAGGTGTGTGTACTATCACCAGCGGTGGTGCATTAACGTTTGTGACCACGGGTACCTGTAGTATCGATGCTGATGAGGCGGGCGATGGGAGCTACTTGGCTGCTGCGACCGTAACACGTTCATTCAGTGTGGCTGCTGTG
The DNA here is from genome assembly GCF_057815475.1 of Cellvibrio sp. 25HG11W-0. Lineage (NCBI taxonomy): Bacteria > Pseudomonadati > Pseudomonadota > Gammaproteobacteria > Cellvibrionales > Cellvibrionaceae > Cellvibrio > Cellvibrio sp. 25HG11W-0. The sequence goes on along the minus strand of NZ_CM174230.1, from coordinate 3,201,817 downwards.
GTGCCGGGAGCGCCTACGGCGGTGAGTGCCACGGCGGGTGATACTCAAACCACGGTGAGCTTTACCGCTCCGGCTTTCACAGGTGGCGCAGCAATAACTGGCTATACCGTTACCTCTAGCCCCGGTGCTTTAACGGGAACAGGTGCAGGGTCACCTATAACAGTGACCGGGCTCACTAATGGTGTTGCTTATACTTTTACGGTCACTGCCACTAACTCGGCGGGTACGGGCACGGCGTCTGCTGCATCGAGCGCTATTACGCCAAAGGCGACTCAATCTATTACCTTTGCCAATCCTGGAGCCCAAAATTTTGGCACTAGCCCAACCTTAAGTTCTACGTCTGATTCGGGTTTGACGCCAATTTTTACCTCATCAACCCCAGCTGTTTGCGGTATTACCTCCGGTGGTTTGTTGAACTTTGCATCTGTTGGCACCTGTACGATTAATGCAAATGAGTCGGGTAATGGTGCTTACTTGCCCGCCGCTCAGGTGAGCCGCTCATTTAATGTTAATGCGGTAGCGCCCGGTGCGCCAACCGCTGTGAGTGCATCCGCAGGCGATACTCAAGCTTCAGTTAGTTTTACGGCCCCAGCTTTTAATGGTGGCGCTGCGATTACGGGGTACACAGTTACCTCAAGCCCAGGTGGTCTAACAGCGACGGGTGGATCTTCACCGCTTACGGTGACGGGACTTACCAATGGTATTGCTTATACCTTCACCGTTACTGCCACCAACCCAGTCGGGACAAGCGCGAACTCAGCTGCTTCTAGTTCTATAACGCCAGCAGCACCTTTCGTGAATTCACCTCCGGTTATCACGCAAGGTGCTTCCACCAGTGTCACCATGAGTGAAGATGCAGCTCCAACAGCCTTTGCATTGAATTTGACGGCCTCGGACAATGACGGTGATTCACTCAGCTGGAGTATTGTCGGGGCAGCGCAACACGGTAGCGCGGGTGTATCTGGCGGCAACCTGAGCTATACCCCAACCTTGAATTACAACGGTAGCGATAGTTTTATCGTAAAGGTGAGTGACGGTACCGATAGCGCGAGCATTACGGTAAATGTCATCATCACTGCTGTGAATGACTTGCCAGTCATCAGCGGTAGCCCAATAACAGCGGTGAATCAGGATGCTACGTATAGCTTCGCGCCAGCAGCCAGCGATGTGGATACAGCGGATGTGCTGACATTTAGTATTGCCAACAAACCGAGCTGGGCGAGCTTCAATAGCGCAACGGGTGCACTCACGGGCACGCCAGTAGCTGCCAACGTTGGGGTCACCAGCGGAGTGGTGATCAGCGTAAGCGATGGCACCTCAAGTGTGAGTCTTGCCGCCTTCGATCTACAGGTAGTGAATGTAAATGACGCGCCAGTTATCAGCGGCTCACCGCTTACGTCAGTGGATCAAGATGTTGCCTACAGCTTCACCCCCGTGGCCAGCGATCTTGATGCAGCCGATACTCTGACATTTAGCATTGCAAACAAACCAAGTTGGGCGACCTTCAGTACAACAACTGGGGCACTTACCGGTACGCCAGTACATGCTGACGTAGGTACTACTAGCGGTATTGTTATTACTGTGAGCGATGGCATTCTCTCTGCTTCACTGCCAGAATTTGCGATTGAAGTGATTGAAACTATTGATCCTGCGACACCAGTATTAACGGTGCCTGCGACCTTCTCCATCAATGCCACTGGGCTTTATACCAAAGTCAGTTTGCGTCAATTATTAGGTTTGGTATCAACTGCCGACCAAGCGCAGCTAGATCAAGCACTCAAAGGTCTAGCGCGCAATGGTGTTTCAGCTAACGACTGCTGCACCACTAAGGTGGAGGGCTTAGTCGATGGCAGTCTGCTCTTGCCGCCGGGTAGAAATAAGGTAACTTGGGTTGCTACCAATGGCGCAGGTGAAGCGACTAAGGCTCTGCAAATGGTTGATGTGAACCCATTAGTATCTATGAGCAAGTCGCAAATTGCCGTGCGCGGCAGCAAGGTAGAGTTCAAAGTTATTCTCAATGGTGCTGCACCAAGCTATCCCTTAAGTGTTGACTATGTCATTGATGCCAGCACTACGGCGAGCGTTGCAGAACATTCACTTATCAATGGCTCAGTGAGCTTTACCAGCGGGCAACGTGAAATAGCCGTGCCAGTGCAGCTGAATAGCGTTTCTGGTTTGAGCGATAGCCAATTGGTGGTGAGCTTGGGTGATAAGGTCAATAGCGGCGTCAATAAACTCCATGTGATCAGTTTGCGCGAAGGCAATGTGCCGCCTAGGGTAGACATTAAAATGACACAGGGTGGTGCTAACACGCGCTTGATTACACCGAGCGGCGGCCCAGTCACCTTGGTGGCCGAGGTAACTGATCCCAACGTCGCAGATACTCACAGCTTCGATTGGTCAGCCACTAGCGGTTTGGCAGACACAGATGGCAATCCAGTGGATGCAGTGCGCATATTTGATCCTGCGAGTCTAAGTGGCAGCCATCAAGTTTCAGTCACAGTTGCCGACTCTGCAGGTGCTAGTGTGTCGGCGCAAGCCTATTTCCGTGTAGTGACTAGTTTGCCTCAGCTAAGCGAGAGCGATGATTCAGATGGCGACGGCATCGATGATGTAATTGAAGGAACTGGTGATGATGACGGTAACGGCATCCCCAATTACCTCGACAATATGCCCTCCAGCAATGTGTTGCCGCAGGTCGGCTTAATTACTAACTCCTATCTCTTGGAATGTGATCCAGGGGTGCGCTGTGGCCTAGGTTTATTTGCCTTAAAAGGCAACTCTGGCGGCGTACAAATTTTGGATGGCGATCTGGGTAGTCTTGGTGATTTGAAAGCAGATGACAGCTTTAAACCCGTAGGCGGAATTTTTGACTTTACGATTAATGATTTGCCCTCGCCAGGTCAAACGGTGCGTATCGTTATACCTCAGCAAGCGGCTATTCCCACGCAGGCTAGCTATCGTAAATTCCAAAAAGGTCGTTGGGTGACCTTTATTGAAAACGCCAATAATAGTCTTGCATCATCTGCAGGCAGTCCTGGTTATTGCCCGCCTCCTGGTGCAGCTGAATGGACGCCCGGCTTAACGGTTGGTCATATGTGTGTGCAATTAACCATTGAGGACGGCGGCCCTAACGATGACGATGGTCTAGTGAATTCTGCTGTGGTTGACCCCGGGGCCGTCAGTGCACCTGTGGTGGTGGCGCCACCACCCGTTGAGCCGCCCGTAGTAAAACCGCCTACCAAATCCAAAGGTGGTGGTGCAATCAATCTGCTATGGCTGTTAATGCTCGGTGGTTTAGGCGTGTTGCGCGGTGTTAAGCAGCGCTAAGGTTTTTAAACACTAAACTATAAAAAGCAGGCTGCAGCAATGGAGCCTGCTTTTTTATGCGTGCAACTTAGACGGTAGGCGGTTGATGTTTAAAAGGGTGATATTTACTCTGGGTTATAAGGGTTTTGAAAGAGGCAATTATAAATTGTATTAGCTTCGACTTAATCTGACACTTCTGCTTGTAAAGAAGAGAATTCCCCGTTTTGATAAAGGTGTCAAATCTTAAATCAAAACAAAAGGTGGCTCTCATGATTCACAAAACAATCCCATCATTTGGTCTCTGGACTACCTCTGTCACCCTATCAACGCGGCATATTTTTCATACCGAGAGCTTGTTGTGAATGGAAAAGTATTAATAGTGGGCGGTGATACACTGGAGCTATATTGGAAAGTACAAGTTTCTAGCCTGAAATAAAGAGCCACGCGGTGATGGCACGAATCACTCTAAATAGTCGCTCTGTAATCAGTGTTTAAAAGCCCAAGACAACTTTTTGTCGTGGGCTTTTTTAATTTTGGGGTTATTTAAGCTTGCTGTTATTAAGCCCGTTGCGAAGCCAGTGAGAATTCCGTGTGTTTATCTCGGAAATATAGTAGGTGCTTTCAGTCTTGGATATTTATTAGTGAAGGATTGACGCTAAACATAAATATTTAATACGCATGGGTCCTTCAAAAGTTATCACCGTGCCTTATTGTGCATCCAATAAAAGTTATTGGCGCAGTGCAAAAACAGCGGCGATTCACATGGCACTCAACAATGACTTTTTCGCCAACTTGGGATTAATTTCGTTACGTGATCGCTGGACAGAAATTCATTATCCGTAGGGAAACGCCCTGTGCGGAGCCGTTGGTCCGACACTCGGTGCAGGGTATTGTGGGGAGGGGGTGCTATAAACTCCTCCTTACCCGATTTAAGCTGATTAGTTTTCTGCCCAACTCGAATCTGATTCGATAATGAGACTTACAGAGTCAATTGTACCCATACCCATGTATTCTCCGTATTCTCCGTTGATTCCATACTCTGGGTGATGACAATGGGATAGGTCGCGGCTGCGCGCGACATATCCTTATTTGTTATGTGTTATTTTTTAATGAAAAAATATTATATTGTAGATGATAATACGTATACATACTTTTCTTCATTAGTCTTTGTGTATCCGCTACGGTGATATAGGTTAATTGCACGACTATTTTTAAAGACCTTTAGTTTTATAGCACTAAAGCCTTTGGATTTAGCTATTTCCTTTGCCATTGCTAATAGCGTGGCCCCAAAGCCTTTGTTTCTATGTGCTTCTAAAATTTGTAAATCTGCCACAAAGATACTCCCTTCATTTTCACGAAGAGCTAAGTAGCCTAGAAATTCATTTTCATAAACCTCATAGATTTCAAATGTTGAATAGAGCTTGAGGCGTTTTTCAAAATCCCATGGAATTTGGTGTTCAGCAAAGTATGCCTTCATTGATTCTTTACTAAGAAGAAGGCAATCCTCATGTTTTTTAGTTGGCACAAGCTTCATTGATTCGACTCTGTGTAACGAATGATATGCCCCCTCTTAACAGTCAGCCCTGTGTCAGCGCAAAGTATCGGTGCTGTCATAACTACCAGAGGAGCGAATTTCATGAATCTTACAACACTCGGTATCGATTTAGCGAAAACTTCTTTCAGTCTCGTTGGTATGGATAAGAACGGGAAGGTCATTCTGCGCAAAACCCTCAAGAGGGCACAGCTGCTGCCTTTCATAGCGCAATACCCGCCTTGCTTAATCGGCATGGAAGCCTGTAGCGGCGCTCATTACTGGGGCTGCGAGTTTCGCAAGCAGGGCCATGAAAAGCGCCAGCCAATGGCTGGCGCGGCAGCAACGCAAATTATTACCGGTGGATTACTTTATGGCGACCTTCACCTTGCCTAGTGAACTGCGTGAGCTCGCCAAGGCAAATCCTAAACACATTTACGCGCTGTTGTTTGACTGTGCCGTCAGTACGCTCAAGGATTTTGGTTTGCATAAAAAATCCTTTGCAGCGGAATTGGCGATGACCGCCGTATTACACACCCACACGCGACGGCTCGACTATCACCCACATGTACACATCATTATCCCGGGTGGCGGCGTTAAGGTAGAAGGCGCAACTGCGCTTTGGAAAATCATCAACAAACGCTACCTGTTTAATGGCCGCGCACTCGCGCGCGTTTTTCGTGCGCGCTTATTGGTTGCAATTCGCACCGGCGGGTTTAGGGTTCCCGACACACCTGAAAAATAGGTAGTGCAATGTCAAGCGGTGGGGCGAGGTTTACCGGCCCTACAATACCTGTCGCGCTATCTCTACCGAGGCGTCATCAGCGACCAGAATATTCTTAGCAATGATGGCGAGACAGTGACCTTTCAATATAAGGACAGCAACACTGGAAAGATGCAAACACGAAAGCTGCGTGGCGAAGACTTTATGGCGCTAGTGCTGCAACACACCTTGCCCAAAGGCTTTCGCCGTGCACGCGACTACGGTTTTCTGCACGGCAATGCCAAACGTTTGTTACAGCGAGTGCAGTGGGCGCTGCAGGTTAAGCTTCCCGCATTCACACCCAAACCAAGACCACACTTCACCTGCACGAAATGCCAATGTGTGATGTCGATTGTGAGCTTTATCCGGCCGCGACCTGCGCCGCAATAAATCGGGGCGCAGCAAACACAGCCATTCATGTAACGCGGAGAAAAGAAAAAGACTTATGGGATAGTGTAAATCTTTATCGTCGACACAGGCGAGGCAAAGACTCGCCCATCAAAAATGCGAGCGCCAAGCAGCTCTCGCCTTCCGTTGAAAACTCAAGAATATATTTCCTATAAAGAGACGAACGAGACCAGGCTTGTTCAACAATGGGATAGGTCGCGGCTGCGCGCGACATATCCTTATCTGTTCTGTGGTAAAGCTCCCCTGTAGGGGTGCACCGTTTTAGGGGGTTTTATTAAACGCTAACGACTAACGACTAACGAATGACAAGCGCGTTTCTTCGGGTGGATGGGCTAAAGAGTTGTAGCGCAGAGAAAGCGGCCAGTTGGTTTCATGTTCAGTAAATATTCTGTGCAAAGCCGCAGCAGAGTGTTGTGGGTAGGAGGTGCTAGAAGCTCCTTTCTGCCCGTTTTAGGTATTTAAATTCAGTTCTAATTTATTTAAAACCTTATTAGTTTTATTACCTGTACTGTGACTGGTAGATATCAATTTGAAACCGCATTCTTCATAAAGCTTACACGCCGGAACATTGGTTGATAGAACTTCAAGAAAAACAGAGTTCTTATTTAATTCCTTGGCATGTTGGATAGCTCTATTAACCAGTGATGTAGCGATTCCTTGACCTCTTTGGCTAGGCGACACCCACATTGATATTAATTCGTATTCATTAGTTTTATGAATACCCCCGATTATACCAGCAGAAAGCGTACCAATTTTAGCGATAAAATAATTACACGTTTCATTGCCAGATGCTCGACTTCTCCATTCTAGTTCACTGAAATTTAACGCAGCTTCATACGTTGCCGAAAAAGCTTCCGGCGATTCCTTTAATGCCTCTAAACGAATAGATTTTAGCGCTTCCCAGTTACTTTCACGAACCGATATTAATTCCATGCTGTTTTTGCCTAATTTATGAGGTGAAAGTCCCCTGTAGGAAGATCACCATTTAATGCAATTTATTAAACGCTAACTGCTAGCGGATGGCAAGGGCGTTTCCGCGAGGAAGGGCCTGGAGAAGTTGTAGTGAAGCGGAAACCACGCCAGCGCAGCGAAAGCGACCGCAGGTTGCGTTAACCCATCAGCAAAACTACGAGCTGACGAAGACTAGGTGTCCCTGAAGATCTCGCTGTACCTTGTGGTGCGTCCAGTAAAAGTTATTGGCGCAGTGCAAAAACAGCAGCGATTCACATTGCACTCAACAATGACTTTTTCGCCAACTTAGGATTAATTTCGTTACGTGATTGCTGGATAGAAATTCATTATCCGTAGGGAAACGCCCTGTGCGGAGCCGTTGGTCCGACACTCGGCGCAGGGTGTTGTGGGGAGGGGGGAGCTAGAAACTCCTCTTACCCGATTTAGCTGTTGCCTGCACCGCGAAACTCTTTAACATAACCGAAGATCTCTGACTTTCTTTTACCAAAGCGAACGCGAGCTTGAATAAGAGACTCTTTATTTGCACCACCTTCATATGCTGGATCGCGAAACTGAACAGCATCATCTTCCCAATTGCAAATTTCACATATTTCATAAGAGCCACTATTCCAATCTGATAGTGTTAAAAACTCACAGCAAGGGCACGCCCGAGGAGTAACTAATACGGTAGTTGGCTTCGTTGTTGCTTCCCGTCCTTCGATACAAGACCAGAATAACTTGGAATCTCTTGGGTGCTCTCGAATGAAGTGATCCCACCCTTTTATGATAAGGAATCCAGGAGGGTTTGACGCACCTACATCGTTGATACATTCATCAAAAGCATCCCAGTTATTTCCATAGTACTCAGGAAATTCCAGGGCTTTTGCTAGCAAAGAGTGGATTTCATCGATTCCCATTCCTTGCTTTATCTCAATTTTTAATTCAGGTGTTCGATACATAATTTACAGCTAACATTTATATCGTGGTCGCGACGACCGTTTTGCCCGCGACTTATATGTCTTTGGGCGCTTACCGCACGATAGGCTGAAACCTCAATCTCGTCAATAACTTAGCATTACACCTTCGCAATACCCCAAAAGGCAAAACGGTCGCCGCGACTCATATCACCTTTTTGGGTGCCCTACACAACTCATTGAATCTGCTAAGAAAAATTATCATTTTGAAAAATATCCAGAAATAACATTTGCGGCGATCGTTTTAGCTGAGGATTTATCTTAGTGAGTGATCAGTTGGTGCAAAAAAGTTTTTTGAAAAGTGAGGGGCATGCTTTTCTGGGTTGATGTTGTTTTTATGGCGTACTGCTTCTGCTTGAAATCTTAAGGGTGAGTAATTAATTGAGGGTGTTAAATTTCTGCGATTAATTGAGGGCGGCTGCTCATTAATATCCTTACCTATTTTAATGCTGTCCCTGAGAGGCGCGACTTAATTTCCTAAGGTGAAATTACTTTGGATTTTTTTTGGATAATTGATGTGGCGTTTAACTTGCTGCCATTAAACCCGCTAAGGTTGCGAGCGCGCGTTCGATGCGTTTGTCCCATACGCAGGCGCAGGAGAGCCGAATAAACGAGCGGTATTTTTGGCTTGCGGAAAATATTGGCCCCGGTGCGATGCTTATGCCTTGTGTGAGCGCTTTGTGGGCGAGGGCGAAGGTGTCTATGTCGCCTGGGAGTTCTAACCAAATTACAAAGCCACCTTGGGGGCGTGTAATTTTGGTGCCTTCGGGAAAGTAGTGAATTATTGCTTCGGTCATGCGCGCAACGGCCTGTTCATATTCACTGCGCACACGGCGTAGGTGGCGTTCGTATTGGCCGCTTTCGAGTAGTTCGGCTACCGCGAGTTGTTGAATACCCGCTGTGGCGAGGTTGAGTACATATTTCATGTATTCCACTTTTTCTTGAAAACGCCCCGGTGCTATCCAGCCTACGCGCAAACCGGGTGAGAGTGTTTTGGATACTGAGCTACACAGAATGACATCGGCCTCTGGGTCCATCGCTAATAGCAGCGAAGGGCGTGCGTGGTTAAAGCTTAAATCCCCGTAAATATCATCTTCAATTAATACAATGCTGCGCGCCTTGAGCATGGCAACGAGCTTGCGTTTGTGCTCATCGGGCATGCAGCAACCGAGCGGGTTGCTGTAGTTGGGAGTGACTACGCAGGCCTTAACGGGCCAGCGGCTTAGGGCTAGTTCTAGCGCTTCTAGCGACATGCCGGTACTGGGGTTGGTGGGAATCTCCAGTGCTTCTAAGCCAAGTGATTCAATGACTTGCAGTAACCCATAAAAGGTGGGCGATTCTATGGCGACAGTGTTGCCTGGTTGAGTAACCGCACGCAGGGCGAGACTTAGGGCTTCTTGACAGCCGTTGGTGATGACGAGGTTGTCTGGGTGAACGGCTGCGCCAGCATCGGCGATGCGACGTACCAGTTGCCGACGTAATTCGGGCGCACCGGGGGAGAACTCATAGTTGGCAACACGCAGGCGATGTTGGCGCGCGACTTGGGTGAGTGCGCGCTCAATGGCGCGGCTCGGCAGAAATTCAGGTGCTGGCACCGCCGCGCCAAGTTGAACTATATCGGGGTTGTTGGCTGCTTTGATGAGCTGCAACACCATATCTTGCCCCGTTACGGGGGCAGGGCGCATGGTGGTGACCAAAATGCGTGGTGGTTGGACGTGAATTTTAGGTGCTGCTTTTACATAAAACCCCGAGCGATTGCGCGCTTCGAGTAGACCTGAATCCTCCAATAGGCGATAGGCGGCAATGACTGTTGCTACGCTCATGCCTTTTGCTTGGGCTTGTTGGCGCACGCCGGGCATGCGGTCGCCGCTATTGAAGCTGCCGGATTTAATCAGCGCGGCGAGTTCATCTGCGAGTTGGCGATAGAGAGTATCCATAGTCATTCTGCTCTAGTGCCCGAATTGCGCTCAGTCAGCACAGTTGCGGCGATTTCAATAGGTACAGATTTTGGAGTGAGTAATCTGTGCTGCTTCAATTTATGTTTTTTGAAACTGTACTCTAGTGCGTTCAAAAAATACACTGCTGATCCCGCCGAGCTTCGGTGTTTTGTATCTTCATGAGGAGGTAGTAATGGAATATTCGTTTTATCTGGTGGATGCCTTTGTTCGCGTCGCGCGCCCTTTTACGGGTAACCCTGCTGGCGTCTGTATTTTGCATAGCGAGCAGCCTGCAAGTTGGATGCAGCAGGTCGCCGCAGAGATTAACCAAGCTGAAACTGCTTTTTTACTGAAACGCCAAGATGGCAGTTGGCAGCTGCGTTGGTTTACGCCGACAGTGGAAGTCAACCTCTGCGGCCACGCAACCCTCGCGGCAGCCCATGTACTGTGGGAGCAACAAGGAGCAACTGTAACTTGCTTGGAATTTCACACCGCTAGCGGTTTATTAAAAGCCGAGCGCAGAGGAGAAAGTATCGCCTTGGATTTCCCCGCTGATCCGCCGAAGGCTTTAGCTGAGTTGCCTATAGGTATTGAGCAGCTTTTAGGAGAAAAGCCGCAGTGGTTTGGCAAGGGCAAAGAATTCCATGTGGCGATAGTGTCTAGCGCGCAGGTTGTGCGCGATTTACAGCCAGATTTTGAACGCATTAAAACTATTGCGCCCATCGGCCTTATTGTTAGTGGGCCCAGGAGTGGTGATGATAGCGATGTCGATATGGTTTCCCGTGTTTTTGCGCCTAACGCAGGTATTAACGAAGACTCGGTAACAGGCGCTGCTCACTGCACACTCGCAGTTTATTGGGGGGAGCGTCTCGGCAAATATTATTTACGCGCTCTGCAGGCATCCGCTCGTTCGGGGTCACTCGCACTTGAGTGGCAGGGTGTACGGGTTGCGCTCATAGGCACTGCGCATACGCGCTTAACCGGAGTTTTTTATGGATAATTCTAAGCGCTCTACCGCAGCTGCAATTTGTTGGATGAATGGCCGCATAGTGCCACCGGAACAGGCGACAGTATCGGTATTTGATCATGGGTTGTTATATGGCGATGGCGTGTTTGAAGGCATACGTTTTTATGGCGACCGCGCTTTCCGTTTGCAGGCGCATTTAGAGCGGCTATTGCTGTCGGCGCGCGCCATAGCCCTTGAGCTGCCCTATAGTTTGACGGAGCTCAGTCACGCAGTAGAGGAGATTATTCAAGCTGCGCCCAATAGCGATGGCTATTTGCGCTTAGTCGTCACCCGTGGTCGCGGTGCTTTGGGTATAGACCCCGCCACTTGCAGCGCCCCTTCTGTGTTTATCATTGCGGCGCCGCTTGCCTTAGTGAGTGAAGAGGTGCGCGCTAAGGGCGCCAAGGTGATTATCGCGGCCACACGTCGCTTAGGCCCAGATGGCTTAGATCCGCGCATTAAAAGTTTGAATTATTTAAACCATATTATGGCGCGCATGGAAGCCAACCACGCCGGTGCCGACGAAGCTATATTGCTCAATAGTGCTGGCCGTATTGCAGAAGGCAGTGCGGACAATATTTTTATTGTGCAGCGTGGCGAGCTGTTAACGCCGCCCGTGATTGAAGGCGCGCTCGATGGTATTACGCGGCAAGTGGTGCTCGAACTTGCAGAGAAGCTCGGCATTAAATCGCGTGAAACACCCCTCGCGCCTTATGATCTATTCACCGCCGACGAATGTTTTCTTACTGGAACAGGTGCGGAATTAATTCCGGTGGGGCTTGCTGATGGTCGCCCAATCCCCCAGTGCCCCGGCCCAGTCTATTTGCGGTTGGCGGCGGCGTTTAGGGAGTTGGTGTTGGTTGGGTGAGAAGCTAAGTAAAGTAAAAACTTTTACTAACTAGTGGTGATATTGGAGCTTATCCTGCAGAATCAGGTCCCTATATAGATTGAGAGTACGAGTATTTGATGGCCGGCAAGAAAAACATAGCGCGCTTTAATGATTCAATTGACCAACTGGTTGCAGGAAAGGCAATACAGTGAGAGTTGATTAAGAAACAATTGTGGTGGTGCAGTGCGCATATTACTATGGTTGGTTAATGAGTGCCTAGGAGGCTGATGTGCAAATATTGTTTTTAGTTATTTTATTGTTTTGGATTATATGGGGCATATTTGGTTTCTTTTTTATATATGTAATGAATCGGGTAATAAAAAATCGACTGAGTGAATGCCATCGCCATTATATAACTCTGATTGGTTTGTGGTGCACCCAGTTGATCGCACTTCTAGTGTTATTTGTGACTCCCGGCTCAGGGTATCATAGTGGTACTCACGAGTATGACAATATATTAATTCCTGTTTTTTTTATTTATCTTATTTCTTATCTCTCTTCACTATTTTTATATTTTTGGTTAAATTCAAAAATTAAAAAAAAGAGCGATGGTATTAAGTGCTAGTAACTACTGTGGCTTTAGTTAACTAGAGTTGGGGTTTTGATGTGAAAATTATGAGCTATTATAAAATTTTAAAGAGAAAATAAAAATGTCCGCCGTAAAAGAAATTGTTTTAACCTTTAGTTGTAAAGACTCCAAAGGTTTGGTAGCCGCCGTGGCAACCTTATTTGCGACCTTGGGGTTTAATATTAAAGAGTCTTCGCAGTTTGAGGATGTACAGAGCTGTCGCTTTTTTATGCGCACGGTGTTTGAATGCCCTGAAGGGTATAACCTCAGCCAAATTCGCTCGCTGTTTAAGCCTCTCGCAGAACAGTATCAAATGAATTGGACCATTGCCGACACCGCTTGTAAGCCACGGGTGTTGATAGCCGTGTCTCAATGGGGGCATTGTTTGAATGCATTGCTGAATAGTTGGAAGAATGGTTCCTTGCCAATTGATATTGTAGGCGTTGTCTCTAATCACAATGTAATGCGCGATTTAACCGAGTGGTATGAATTGCCCTTTCACTATTTGCCCATCACCGCGGATACCAAAGCGCAGCAGGAAGGTGAGTTGTGGCAATTGATGCAGGATTTGCAGGCAGAATTTTTAGTGCTGGCGCGCTATATGCAGATTCTTTCCGATGATCTGTGCAAAAAATTGAATGGTCGCGCAATTAATATTCACCATTCATTCTTGCCTGGGTTTAAAGGTGCCAAACCTTATCATCAGGCCTTTGATCGCGGTGTAAAATTAATTGGTGCCACGGCGCATTTCGTCACGGCTGATTTGGATGAGGGCCCCATAATTGAGCAGTCGGTAGAGCGCGTGTCTCATATTTATTCACCTGAAGATATGGCGGAAATCGGGCGTGATATTGAAGCCGTGGTGCTCAACCGCGCCGTGCGCTGGCATGCTGAACATCGCGTTTTATTAAACGGTACTAAGACAGTTGTATTTAGTCGTTAAGGTTTTGGTGCGAAGCATGCTCGGGTCATTAATCAAAGTTGATAGAGCTTACTGTTTAATCGTTCGTAAGGTTCAACAGCTGGTGACATCTAATAGCTGGAAATTTACAAAGGTCAGCCGTTCTAAATGAATTTAGCTTTACGAGTGTTTTTTAGCGAGCAGCTTAAGCCGAATGGAGATATGTTCGGTATTAGTCGAGCCTTTTCTTTTTTTACTACGTCATAGCACTCACAAACTTCATTCATAAGGCCCTTTTTGTTAATTATTTTAATCTTTCCTCGGCTATAGCTGATAAATTTTTGTTGTTGTAATTTTCCAGCTGAATGCGTTATTCCTTCACGTCTTACACCCAACATATTAGCGATACACTCATGTGTTAGATAGAGATCATCTTGCTCTAAAAGGTCAGCATTCATCAAAAGATACCGGCATAGTTGTTGGTCTACAGTATGCAAGCGGTTGCAAACGGCCGTTTGTGAAATTTGAGTAAAAAATATTTGCGAGTAAAGTAATACCATTTTCAATAGCGCATCTTTCTTGTAAAGTTCTTTCTTGAGGTGATGCGCCTTTATGCGGTAGGTGAGGCCTGAGGTTTGGACCGTTGCATAACAAGTGGCGTGATCGCTACCCATAATGCAAGGTAGGCCGACTAAGCCATCTTTCCCGACTAAGCCTACACTTGGCATTGAGCCGCTTTCAGTGATATAGCCTATACATATTACTGCCGTAGTCGGAAAATAAATCCATTCAAATGGCATTCCAGCTTCATGAAGGTTTTCTTCTGCTTGCACATAATAAAGCTCTAAATTAGCTAATAACTGTACGTAATCATTTTGTGGTAAGCCGGCTAATAATTCATTGTGCTTAGGTGAGTTAAATTCTGTGTCATTAAATTCCTTTCCTGTGTTTGCATGAAAAGCAGAGATTTTTCTTGGCGTGTTAATTTGTGCTGCAGTCATGTTATTACCTCGATAAATAGTTAATTAGTCTTAATAATCTAATGTTAAAACCCACATTCACTCATAAACGTTTGATATGAAAAATACCGATATAGTCTTAACCACCTTCATTCTTAAGGTGGTTTTGCAAAGCTAGTGCCAATATTAAATGTTCTTTAATTTCAATGGGTTGGATAGTGGTACTGCAGTGGCGGGGGGAGGGGGAGGATTGTGTATTAAGTAGTTCTTTCAATTTTTGTGAAAGTTTTACATATTTAACTGCGGAGATTGGATTGTTCAGAGGGGTGTGTGTCTCCCTTCCGCCAATAATCTAATGGGCGGAAGGGAGGGAGAAAATTAGTTTCTATTTTCCCAGTAAGGTTTGGCTTCATAAAAGTCATGAACTTTTTTTGACCAAGTTTGATCAGCCATATCAGGCCAGCTATCTTTGTCGAAGCCTGGCGCGTTACTCAAGCGCTCTTTGTTGGCATTCAGCATGAAACATTTATTTTCGGTGTCAAGAATTAATGCATTCCATGGTACTGCAAATAATTTTTCTCCCATACCTAAAAATCCACCAAATGATAGAACTGCATAAGCTATTTTTCCAGTATGCATGTCTAGCATGATTTCTTTTATGTCACCCAGATCGTCACCCGCGATATTGCGCACATCGTTACCTATTAAGGTGTTAGCACCCATTAGGTGAGGGCCTGGGCCTTTCTTGTAATCTAGTGTGCTTGTGGTGAAATGCGATTGATTGTAAATACCGTAGGTATCTCTTTCTAAATAATTCATAGTAATCTCCTTAGCTTAGTTTATAGATAGAAACCAAATTGCATCAGGTGTGGTGCTTTTTGGTTTTTTTAATATCTCCTTATTGATTTTATTATTCTGTTTGTAATGACACATATCGATATTTATTTTTTTTATAAAATATACATTTATTTTGTAAAAAATACTTTCTTGTGGATGAGTGTATGGACCATAAAGGTGGGTGATTATCTTTAATCTAATGGTAATAAATCTAATTTCTAATATATTTATTTGTTGGCTTTATTTTTGCCTTTGTTAATTGCAGCGTGAGATTGGGTTTTTATCTTGGCGCTTATTTTATATATCTATTAATACGTGAGGTATTATTATGAAAATTGTAAGTATGTTTAATGTTGGTGTATGCATGGCCTTGTTGTGTTGTTCTACTGCTTCTTTGGCTGATGAAGTTAGTGTAGAGGACTTTGTTGGGAAGGCTTCTGCGATGAATGTCGCTGAAATTGAATCGGGTAAGCTTGCGCTCGAAAAATCTTCATCAATGGATGTAAAGGGTTATGCTAGAAAAATGATTGGCGAACATTCATCATTAAACAACGAGTTGCGCATATTGGCCTCAAAAAAAATATGGAAATAGAAGATGAGGCATCAATGTCTGACAAAACAAAGAAGTTTATACTTGAGCAGCGAGATGGGAATTCGTTTGATGAGGCTTATGCCGACAATGAAATTAAAGCCCACGAAGATGCCATTGTGCTTTATAAAAAAGGAGCTAAGTCTGCTGACACGGCAGTTCGAGCTTTTGCGGTTTCTGGGTTGCTAAAGATTGAGCAACATCTAGAGTTGGTAAAAGCTCTTTCCTTTAAGTCTACTTCAGCCCCTAAAACTATGAAAATCTACAATAGCTATTCATCCTCAAGTCGCGTGAGTACAGTTAATTAAGAGGGTTTCTCGTAAAGCATTAGCAGGATCTAAGAGGTCCTGCTTAATGACGTGTTGGCGCTATTGTCGGTTTCCTGGTATTCCCCGACCGCTTCACTAATTATATTTTTTGCTATCAAGTTTTCCCGCTCCGAGGTTGCTTCTACGATGAGGATAAACTGACCGTTATTGATGGCATCCTGCACTAGGTAAGCAAAGGGTTTATTGTGCTCGCTGATGCCTACTGTTGCCCCCAGAAACCCACCTAGGCTAGCTCCCCAGCCTAATAGCGCCAACGGAGCTAAGAGAGGGCTTGCTACAAATAAACTTACATTTGCTGTTACTAATGCAATTTCTGCGACTATCCCTACGCCTGTACCTACTGCGGCGCCAACAGCTCCATCGATTAACATTTCATCCAGGGTTTTATTGCTGTCGTCTTTGTCGGAGTGGGGAGGTGCGATTTTGTGCTCGCGATTGATATGAATACGCCTTGAAGGTATTCCAAGGGTGCGTAATTTTTTTACAACTGTTTCAGTTTGATCTTTTTTCTGAAAAAAACCTGAAACGAAGTGCTTATAGCTATTCATAAAATATTCCTCTAGTAAGATATTGAAGTGGGCTGTATGTAGTTTTGAAGTTAAATTAAGGCTGTTTTTTTGTAACTAGTTTGATGTCTGCCATGTGTGTATTTTGAGCTGTTCAAAAGAAATAATAATAGGGTTAATCGATATTAAAGAACTGCATTTTTGGCTGAAAGTGTTGGTGTTCAATAAGCTTCTTCTGGCTTTCAATCCTTGCGTTACGGTTGTAATAAGACATGTATGGTGACAATTCGAGTAGTTTTATATACATTCTGTTTTCTTTAATGGAGCAGGATTTAATCCTATCAATTCAAGTACTGGTTTTTGGGTTAATTCACTGTACTGTTAATAAGCTTCATAATTAATAGCTTTCTCTGTATCGCTTAACAGTGCGCTAGAGCACATTGGAACTATTTGATTCCACTAAGTGATTAGCGCTTTGGGTTGTGGTTTAAGGTATAGCTATTGGATGAAAATAAGTTGGTTGTGATCAAGTGAGTTGTGGGGGAATGAGTTATTTTTACCGAGTAAGTTATGCGTATAATGGCTAACTTCAGCATCTGCCCAAGTCTATAAATCTCAGCCGTTGACTAATAATTGATCATTGGCTTTTTGACGAGAATTTACTATGTCTGCCGTAAAAGAAATCGTTTTAACCTTTAGCTGCAAGGATTCCAAAGGCCTTGTGGCCGCTGTGGCTACCTTGTTCGCAACCTTGGGTTTCAATATTAAAGAGTCTTCGCAGTTTGAGGATGTACAGAGCTGTCGCTTTTTCATGCGCACGGTATTTGAATGCCCTGAAGGGTATAACCTAAGCCAAATTCGCTCGCTGTTTAAGCCTCTCGCAGAACAGTATCAAATGAATTGGACCATTGCCGACACCGCTTGTAAGCCACGGGTGTTGATAGCCGTGTCTCAATGGGGGCATTGTTTGAATGCATTGCTGAATAGTTGGAAGAATGGTTCCTTGCCAATTGATATTGTAGGCGTTGTCTCTAATCACAATGTAATGCGCGATTTAACCGAGTGGTATGAGTTGCCCTTTCACTATTTGCCCATCACCGCGGATACCAAAGCGCAGCAGGAAGGTGAGTTGTGGCAATTGATGCAGGATTTGCAGGCAGAATTTTTAGTGCTGGCGCGCTATATGCAGATTCTTTCCGATGATCTGTGCAAAAAATTGAATGGTCGCGCAATTAATATTCACCATTCATTCTTGCCTGGGTTTAAAGGTGCCAAACCTTATCATCAGGCCTTTGATCGCGGTGTAAAATTAATTGGCGCTACGGCGCATTTTGTCACGGCCGATTTGGATGAGGGCCCCATTATTGAGCAATCGGTAGAGCGCGTGTCTCATATCAATTCACCTGAAGATATGGCGGAAATAGGGCGCGATATTGAAGCTGTGGTACTTAACCGCGCCGTGCGCTGGCATGCTGAACATCGCGTTTTATTAAACGGCACTAAGACAGTTGTATTTAGTCGTTAAGGTTGTGGTGCGAAGCATGCTCGGGTCATTAATCAAAGTTGATAGAGCTTACTGTTTAATCGTTCGTAAGGTTCAACAGCTGGTGACATCTAATAGCTGGAAATTTACAAAGGTCAGCCGTGATGCTGACCTTTGTGTTTTCTAGCAAGTCGTTACCAGCTTTTATAAGGCAAAAATTTTCCATTAAGATTTATAATAACGCGGTCACCTTTAGGGTTTTCTTCTTTGTCGATATCCATAGAGAAGTCAATTGCACTCATAATGCCGTCACCGAATTTTTCATGTATTAGGGCTTTAATGGTAGGGCCGTAAACGCCAATCATTTCATATAGACGATAAATGAGTGGGTCTTGCGGGATGGTGTCGCCCCAGGTTTTTGTAGGGCACTCCATTAAGGCGGCTTTAGCCCCTTCGGAAAGGTCGAGTATTTTGCATAGGGCTTCGGCTTTATCGCTCGGCGCGCTATTCATGCCTAAGCAAACAGATGTTGTCCAAACTGGTGACATGCCCAGCGCGGCGGCAATGCCCTCCCAGCTTAGTTGTTGCGTTTGCTTTTGAAGAACAATTAATTCAACAAGATCAGTTTTTTTCATAGCAAGGTTCCTGGTTGCGGCTAAAGTAATTAACGTGTGATGTTAGTTAAGAGTTCGTAGTAATAATATTTACTCTGAATGATTGCGCTAGGGCTCTAGCCCTATGAAAATTAAAATGACCCCTGCCGGTGCTAGCAAGTAAGGTTGAGCACTAAAAAGTGGCGCTTGCAGTAAGTTTAAGCAGCGTTTTTTGTGCATCACAGGGCTAGCTTCAAAGGTATACGCGATATTTGTGCCAATATAGATAAAACTTTAGTGAAGGGCGCAAACATTTGTGTGTCGTACAGTGTGTAATATAAATAATTGATGAAATAAATTTTTAGATGAAAGAGAAGGATGTTGCATGAAGTTTGCAAAATTTTGGGCATTTACACGCTTGCCAGTGAAATCTACATTTTTTGGGCAAGACACCGTAAAACTATGGGGTGCGTCCAACAAAAGTATGGATGCAGCAGTAGCTCAGGCTAAAGCGCGCGCAGAATCACTGCGCAGTTTTTTCCAGGGAGAGCACTTGGCTCAGGGGGAGTATGAATATTGGGCTGACTTTATTCGTGAAGAAATACTTGAGGAAATTTACAGCGACGATGGTCGTTTGTTGGGTGTTGTAACACGTAATCACTATGGTGCAGAAGTCTTAAACTCTACCTCAGTACTTTTTGGTGATATCGATGTAAACACGGGTACAGCAGGTTTTGTTGCCCGTTTTCTGGCCCGCTTAGGTATACCCCTAAAGAATAAGGCCTATTACATGCAACAGCTAGAAGCCTATCAGCGTCAGCATCCACAATTAAATATCAGCATTTTTGAAACCTGTGCAGGTTTACGCTTTGTATTGACCAATCAAATGCTTGCTCCGAATGATGCTTTTGCTCAAAAAATGTTTCTTGAGCTCGGTGTTGATAAGCTCTATAAAACCTTATGTTTGCGTCAAAATTGTTTTCGTGCGCGCCTAACACCCAAACCTTGGCGAATGCATCTTGCGCGCCCTGCAAGTCGTTTTCCGCGCGACCCAGCCACAGAACAAGTAGATTTTGAGCGTTGGTTGGGAGAGTACCAAAGAGCGAGCAATCAATTTGGGGTAGTAAAGCAAATTCAACAGCTGGGCAATCAATCGATTCCTGCTGATGTGAAGAAAATTTTAGCGGTGCATCAGCGCTGTGTGGCAGCAGCGACTAAGCCTTTGGCGTAATGTCTATCCATAACCCTTTAAAAAAATGACATATATATATGGCGATACTTTTATTTAAATTAACCCATGTTCCTGATGATGAGGCAGCAGAGGTGCGCGCTTTATTGGATGAAGCAGAAATTCACTACTACGAAACAGATGCAGGATTTTGGCGCGTAGGGCTGGATGCTATTTGGCTCGCCAATGGCGCACAAGAAACCCATGCGCGTGAATTGATGGAGGCCTACCAAGCGACGCGAACCAGCCAGCAGCGGCAACTTTACGGTGAATTACAAGCCGATGGGCGTGCGCCGAATTTATGGCAAAAGTTCTGTGAAAGCCCACTGCGTTTTGTCGGTTTTATTCTTATTGTTGTATTTATTTTGGCATTAACACTATTGCCCTTTCTGTTGCTGTAAGTGGAATATTTTTTTGATATTTTTCATTAGGTTATGCTAAAACCTTTTGTCATATTCCAAGGTGATGCGAAACTATATTTGATGGTGATACGGTTTAGTATTACCTTGTAAGATAGTGGAAAAAATCACTATCGTTCGAACATTGGACTTTATCTTGCAGGTGTTTCCTATAAGGAGACTCAGTATGCACAAACCATCGCACTCAGACCCGCTAAATACCTCATCAATAGATTCACTACGGCCGCGCCAGACCTTGGAGTGGTCTGCGATTACAGCAATTCTTGCAGATTTTATGGTGGTGGAGCACTTACCAGACGATTTTTCTCACCTTGCGCAGTGTTATTATTTTCCCCTGGCGCAGCTTATTGCGCGTGATTATGGTGATTTTTCTGTGCGCACTGGGCGCCCACAAATTTTGGGAATTAATGGTGCACAGGGCACGGGTAAATCAACCTTGGCTGCACTGCTAAAGCGCATATTGGAGGAGGGTGCGGGATTAAGGTGCGCAATACTCTCTATTGATGATGTGTACCTCACGCGCGCAGAACGAAAAAAATTAGCGGATTCAATACATCCTTTGTTGCAAACTCGCGGTGTGCCTGGTACTCATGATCTTTCTTTAGCATTGGATGTATTAGCCAAACTGAAAGATGGCAGCGAGCAGCGTAACTCACATATGGCGCCGGCTATAGCTGATGGCGATGTATATTTTGGAGAGCCATCTGTACAACAAAAAACCTCTACAATTCTTAAACTTCCTCGTTTTGATAAGGCTTGCGATGATCGAAAACCGGATGCAGAATGGTTTGCGCAGCAGGCGCCAGTCGATATTATTTTATTTGAAGGTTGGTGTGTGGCGGCGCGGCCGCAATCTGAAACAGATTTAATCGAGCCTATTAATAAATTAGAAGCTGAAGAGGACACCAAGGGAATTTGGCGCGGCTATGTTAACAACTCCCTCGCCAGCACTTATCAAACGCTGTTTTCCCAGCTTGATGGCTTAATTATGATAAAGGCTCCCTCTATGATGGCCGTGGATGAGTGGCGCTGGGAGCAAGAACAAAAATTAATTTCGCGCAGTCATGCAAGCGCTCATTCGCAATTAATGAATCGTACGCAAATAGAAAGATTTATTCAGCATTATGAACGCCTTACTCGCCATATTTTAACCGAAATGCCAGCGCGGGCCGATCTTGTGTTCCATCTAGATAATGAACACGCTATTACGCAGGTTAGTGGGCTTTGGTCGCAGGATGCACTTTTTCGGGCAAGGGAGGGCTGAACACTATGGTGCAACTTATTATTTTTACTGATCTCGATGGCACACTACTCGATCACCACACCTACAGTTACGCGCCTGCAAAAAGAGCATTGGCGGAAATTAAAGCCAGTGCGATTCCGCTTATTTTAATCTCCAGTAAAACCCCTGCAGAAATTTTATCTCTACATAAAAACATGGTATTGAACTCGCCTTTTGTGTGTGAAAACGGCGCTGCTATTTTTTGGCCGGAAGGTACAGGTTATAGAAAACAGGCGCTAGTCCCTGAGCGAGGAATTTTATTAAAGGTTTTAGCTGATTTGAGTACAGAGTTTAATTTTAAGTTTACGGCTTTTGCGGACTGCACCACGCAGAAATTAGCAGAACTGACGGGCTTGTCATTGGCTCAGGCTGCACTTGCGGGGCAGCGCGAATTTACCGAACCACTGTTATGGCAGGATACGGCAGCGCGCCGCGAGATATTTATCGAACAACTTGTACAGCGAAAATTACAAGCTCAGCAGGGCGGCCGCTTTCTTACAGTGATGGGTGAATCCACCAAGGCAGAGGCAATGAAGTTGCTTATTGCACACTATGCTGCTCGCCAACCGGTCGTCACTATGGCGCTGGGCGATAGTTTTAATGATGAGGCTATGCTGCAAGGTGCCGATATCGCGGTGATTATTAAATCGGCACATTCGTCACAGCTGAAAGTGGAAATACCGGAGTGGATTATTCATACCGAAGAGACGGGGCCAAAGGGTTGGCAGGAGGCAATGGATATAGTCTTGCCTGTTATGTTGGATACAGCTGGAAATCAGCAAATCATTTAACCAATTACTCATTTAACGATTGTATTTAGGGTGATTGTTTTTTCTAAAAGATAGGCGTCAAGTGAAATACGCGCAGATTACATATAACAATTCAGCGAGGTATTACTATGGGTGATTTTCATCAGAATGGCGTTATTGCAACGCTACATAATTTAGCTAAGCGTCCTCTTAGCGATTTAGAAAGAGAATTAGAAGGTTTTAATGCTACACGTTCTTTAGGTTTAGTCTTGCCCTCTCTTTTTTCTGAGTTACAAGGTAAAGCCTTGGCGACGATTGTTGAGGAACTTACGCATGTTAATTATTTGGATGAAATTGTTATAGGTCTCGATCGAGCAAATCTCGATGAATATCAAGAGGCACTTAGATATTTCTCTAAGTTGCCACAGCATCATAGAGTTCTGTGGAATGATGGGCCACGTTTGATGGCTATTGATGCACAGTTGCAAGCCTTGGGCTTAGCGCCTGGAGAGATGGGTAAGGGGCGCAATGTTTGGTACTGTTATGGCTATGTGCTGGCTTCAGGCCGCGCCGATGCTGTCGCGCTTCATGATTGCGATATAGTGACCTATGATCGAGAATTACTTGCGCGTTTAATTTATCCCGTCGCCAACCCTGCGTTTAATTATGAATTTTGCAAGGGATATTACGCGCGGGTAACACCCAGTAAAATAAGTGGTCGTGTTACGCGTTTGTTTGTCACCCCGTTATTGCGCGCCCTTAAAAAAGTATGTGGTCATAATGATTTTATTGAGTTCCTGGACGGTTTTCGCTACCCCTTGGCGGGTGAATTTTCTATGCGTACGGATGTGATTAATGATTTGCGTATTCCCAGTGATTGGGGCCTAGAGATAGGTGTGCTTTCAGAAATGCAGCGCAATCATGCGAACAATCGCTTGTGTCAGGTAGATATTGCCGATGTCTACGATCACAAGCATCAGGATTTATCATTGGATGATGTGGACAAAGGGTTGTCCAAAATGAGCACTGATATTGCCAAGGCAATTTTTCGCAAGCTGGCGACCAATGGTGAAGTATTTTCAAGTGAAAAAATTCGCACCATCAAAGCAACCTACTACCGCATGGCGTTAGATTTTATTGAGATATACCACAATGACGCACTGATTAATGGCTTGAGCTTTGATCGACATAGCGAAGAGAAAGCGGTTGAATTATTTGCGAAAAATGTCATGCGCGGTGGCGAACACTTTTTGGAAAACCCGATGGAAACGCCATTTATTCCCAGTTGGAATCGGGTGATCAGTGCCGTGCCCGACATTCTTGAGCAATTGAAAGCAGCAGTAGAGGCAGACACCGAGGAGTACGCTGCACTGGCCGGCATTACTCAGAGTAAAGCGCTAGACGATTTGTCTAAGGGAACTGTGTCATCTATTCAACAGGTGGGTTAATTATGAATATGAGCGCAAGTGATCACGTAGTGGAACATAGTCGCCGTGTAAAAGAGCATTTATTATTTATTTATCCCGATGTAAATCAGGAGCAGTTGGCAGCAGATTTAATTGCCTTGATGGGTTTAAGTGAGGCCTGCCAAGTGCCGCGCACCCATTGTAACCACTGGGATGAGTCAGACACATTGCTGATTACCTATGGTGATAGCATTGTGAATGAACGCGAATTGCCTTTGGTGACCTTGAAGCACTTTTTAGATAAACATCTGCGCGATAGCTTTAGTGGTGTTCACATATTACCCTTCTTTCCCTATAGCTCCGACGATGGTTTTTCGGTAATAGATTACTTGACTGTTAACCCTTCATTGGGTGAGTGGGATCATATTAGCGCTATAGCGAAGGACTACAAGCTCATGGCAGACTTGGTGATTAATCACATGTCGAGTCGCAGCCGTTGGTTTGAAAACTTTAAAAAACGTATAGATCCTGGTAAAAATTACTTTATGGAGGCGAACCCTGCAGCCGATCTTAGCGCAGTCGTACGTCCGCGCAATTCACCGCTCTTAACAGAGTATCAAACCTTGGGTGGCCCGCGCCATGTGTGGTGTACCTTTAGCGCCGATCAAGTGGATTTGAATTTTAAAAATCCCGAGGTGCTCAAAGAGTTTGTCAATATTATTCGCCATTATCTTGAGTGGGGCGTAAAAATATTTCGTATGGATGCAGTCGCTTTTTTATGGAAAGAGGAGGGCACTCCGTCAATTCACCTGCAACAAACCCATGAAATTATTAAGCTCCTGCGTACGCTGATTGAGCACCATACTCCAGATACGGTTGTTATCACTGAAACTAATGTACCTAATCGCGAAAATTTAACCTATTTTGGCAATGCCAATGAAGCGCATGTTATTTATAATTTCTCACTGCCGCCGCTATTGCTCTATACACTTTTAAGTGGTGATTGCCGTCATTTAAAAACCTGGATGATGAGTATGCCGCCTTCACAAGCAGGCACTGCGTATTTGAATTTTATTGCTTCGCACGATGGCATAGGTCTGCGCCCACTCGATGGATTGGTAAGCGATGAAGAGCGTGATCATTTGGCGGAAACTATTATAGGTTTTGGTGGAAAGGTTTCTTATAGACGCGATAACGAGGGCAATGATAAGGCTTACGAATTAAATATTGCCCTTTTCAGTGCACTTAAAGGCACTATGGATCGCGCTGAAGATGGTTTTCAAATGGAGCGTTTTATTTGTGCGCACGCTATTATGTTTGCATTGGAAGGTATTCCGGCCATCTATATCCACAGTTTGTTCGGCACAGAAAATGATTATATTCGCGTGGAGCAAACAGGGCGTGCTCGTTCTATAAATCGCCATATTTGGCAGCAAGAAAAATTGGAAGAGCAGCTAGAGAATGCAGATAGTCACCATCAGCAAATATTTAAAGAGTTGTTGCGGCTGCTGGCTATTCGGCGCAAACAGCCCGCATTTCACCCCAATACTACCCAATTTATTATGCACCTCGATACCAAGGTGTTTGCTTTTTGGCGGCAGAGCAGTGATCGAAAGCAAAGTATCTTTTGCTTAAATAATGTCACCCCGCGCACGCAAACCATAAATTTGACCGATATAAATTTAATTGGCAATGAACAATGGTTTGATTTGATCAGCGGCTTTCAATATGTAGAGCCAAGTGGTCAATTGCATTTGGCACCCTATCAAACTGTGTGGATTACAAACTATTTGGTGCCTTAAATTCACGAGTTTTTTCTGCGTTAAATATAGTAGCCGATGTGTTAGGGAGATGCGCCTAAGCATTGGCTGCTGCTGATCACTTATGCATTTTTCTTCGTTAAACTCCGTTGTTACCACACATTGGCTACTAAAGCTTTTTGAAGCTATGCTCAAGTCAGTTGTGCACCTCTGTTGTATGTGAAGTTATGGCCCTCTATGAGTCTATTTTAGGCGTCACAACCCACTAAGCCTGATCGCTTTAAGGGAGCCCGCTCCCAAAAAATATTCTCCCATTAGGTTTTTATCTTAATCAAGCTTATTGGGTAATGAGCTGACGCTTAGAGCGAAAAATGCGGCTTTTTGATAGCTGATCAATGGAATAGAATTCATGAATCAATCTAGCGACTATGCTCGATTACCACAGCAAAAATGGGAGCAGCTGCTAAAACGGGAGCAAACGAAGTCCTTGTATGGCGGTTTTCCTATTGCTGTATTGGGTAATGTTTTTCTGGCATTGCTATTAATTTATGTGCAGTTAGATGTTGTGAGCCATCAAGTATTGGCGATTTGGGGTGCGTCATTGGGCTCCGTACTCCTTTTGAGAGTTTTTCATTATCGCGAGTATGTGAGCCATTCTTTGGACCTGCCGCTAGCCCGTTTGTTGATTAAATTTAGGCTTAGCGTACTTGCAACAGGTATAGTCTGGGGCGCTTCTGGTATTTGGTTGTTTCCTGCTGCTAATGCGGAACATCAATTTTTTGTTGCCTTTGTGCTGGCGGGGCTTACGGCGGCAGCGGTAACTTCCTTGGCGATGGATAAACTATCGGCCATGGCTTTAATTTTTCCAAGTTTGCTTCCTATCACCTGCCATTTACTCTTCGAGAATACTCAAACAGGTTATGCCATGGCGGCCATGGTCACTTTTTTTATGATCTATGTCGCTATGAGTTCAATTCGTCTGCAGCACGATATGCATGAAAGTGTTCGTTTGCGGGTCATTGCGGGCGATCGAGGGAAAAATTTAAGTCGCCAGCAGGCACTTAATGAAATTATTGCCGGTGCTCAAGCAGAGTTTATTGATCAGACCCAAGAGCTTGTCGCTTATGAAAACCTTATTAGTAAATTACTGGCGTTAACGGATGGCCAATTTGGTTCGATCAGCCTGATAGATACAGATAAAACCAACGAGCTTTATTTCAAGAATCATACAGTGGCGAGTCAATTGTTATCCTTTAATGAACTATTTCTTTATAAAAGTTTTCTTGAATCTGGACGGTTATTTCAGCTGCTAGAAGCGCGCTTTAAGTGGTCGGTAGAACAAAAAGTTTCGCTCATTATTAATGGTGTGGCTGCAATTGATGGTGCAGAATTTGATCTGGGGACGGGTGATGATATAGGGGGTTCTGCAGTCTCTGGCTACCTCTCTTTATTGGCATTGCCCATTCTTTATTCGGGGCGGCTTGTAGCACTTTTATTGATTATTAAAAAGCAGATTGCGCATTTTCAGCCTGATCAAAAAAATGAAAATAACAAAGGGTTTACGCAAGGGGATGAAGTTTTTCTACAACCCTTGAGTGCGGTTGTAGGGCAGTTAGTGAATGCGGCTGAAATCAATAGGGCTCATGCTCGGGTTCAGAAGGAATTAGCCTATACTTATGACTTGATGGAGCGCTCAAATGCTGTGGCATTGATTGGAACCTGGAGTGTTGATTTTGACCCCCTGTGTATACATTGGAGTTCGGTTACAAAATCAATGCACGAGGTTGCTGAGGATTATGTACCGGATATTGAAACTGCTATAAATTTTTATAAAGAGGGTGAGTATCGCGATACTATAAGTCGTGTTTTTAATCAGGCGGTATCAGAGGGTATAGGTTTTGATGAGGAACTTGTGATTGTCACCCTTAAAGGTAATGAGCGCTGGGTTCGTACGATTGGGGTTCCAGAATTTAAGCATGGTGTTTGTCAGCGTGTGTATGGCACTTTTCAAGATATTACAGAAGCTAAGCGTATAGAGCGTGTGAAGAATGAGTTTGTATCCACTGTAAGCCATGAATTGCGCACGCCTTTAACCTCAATTAGCGCATCGCTAGGGGTTATGCGCAGCGGAAAGCTAGGTGATTTCCCCCAGCCTATTCATCAGCTTTTAGATATAGCCTTTTCCAATAGTTTGCGTTTAACCCACTTGATAAATGATTTGTTAGATATGGATAAGCTTGTGGCAGGGGAAATGCATTTTGATGTGCAGCCTCAAAATATTATGGCCTCGGTTAAACAAGCGCTTATAAGTAATAAGGCCTACGCAGAACAGTATGGCGTTTTTTTGTGTTTTGAAGAGGAAGCTAGACCAGAAAACATCTTAGTTGATAAACAGCGCTTACAGCAGGTGCTTGCTAATTTATTGTCGAATGCGATTAAGTTTTCCCCTGCTGGTGGCGTAGTGAGGGTAGAGCTAGCTGTTGTAGAAAATTACTTGCGTATTTCAGTTGTAGATCAGGGGCCGGGCATTGCGTTGGAGTTTCGGGGCAAAATATTCCAAAAGTTTTCGCAGGCTGATTCGTCAGATACGCGCCAAAAAGGCGGGACAGGTTTGGGCTTGGCAATTACCCGTGAATTAGTTGAGCGCATGAACGGTCGTATAGATTTTTTGTCGGTTGAAGGGCAGGGTGCTAATTTTTTTTGTGAGTTTCCGATAGTTTGATTTTTCGTTAATTTTTCTGCTTTAGGCCTCTTCAATTTAAAGGTTATTAAAGGCGGCTGCTTCGCGCTGGAGTAAGGTCGCTTTGCGCGATAACCCCCAGCGGTAACCTGAGAGCCCACCATCTTTGCGAATTAGCCTATGGCAAGGAATAGCAATGGCGAGTTTGTTGGCGGCACAGGCAGAGGCGAGTGCGCGCACTGCGTTGGGTTTTCCGATGCGCACTGCTAGGTCACTGTAACTTGCGGTTTCACCAAGAGGAATTTGTGCAATAGCACTCCACACCAGTCGCTGTAACACTGTGCCTTGAATATCCAAGACTAATTTCAGTGATTGCTTGGGTTGCGCAATATAGTCAATAATTTGCTTTAATGAATCGCAAGGTTTGGACTCTATCAGTGTTTTCGCTGGGAAACTGGCTTTCAATTCGGCTTCTACAGACTGCCTAGTGTCCCCCAATAAAATAGCGCATATTCCTTGCTCGCTGTGTGCAACTAAGACCTCATTAAGTAAAGAAGTTGCACGTGAAAAATGAATGGCCATGTTTTTTCCTTTCACTATAAAGGGCGCTTAGGCGCTATTACGTATCTTGTTTTATCGGGTTAAGCTTTTGTGAAGCATAGAGGCCGAGCAAGCTCAATAGTGCAAGGAGTGCTAGCGGCCAACTGCCAATCATCATAAAGGGCGTCCAATCTTTCACTGGGTAAATTTTCCCACTAAAGGTTTCAGTGGTGAAGGCGTGACTTTGGTTGACGATTTTTCCGTGATTATCAATAAAGGCACTGGGGCCATTATTGGTGCTGTAGATTAAATAGCGGCCCGTTTCCAGTGCGCGCATTTGGGTCATTTGCAAAAATTGCTTGGATTGAATGGAATCTAAAAACCATCCAAGGTTATTCACACTCAATAGCACCTGCGAACTCTTTGCGCTCTGGGCGACCAGATCGGGAAAGGCAATTTCATAGCAGACTACTGGGTTGATGCGAATACCGTTGGCGATAAGGCCGTGCTGGTCTTGAGGGCCAATGCTGATGTAAGACGTTGGCAAATTAAAAAACTCAATTGTATCGCGTAAATATTTTTCGAAGGGCACATATTCGCCAAAAGGTACCATGCGCCGTTTGTGATAAAATCCTAAACCTTCTCCGAGGCCGGCAATGGAATTGTAGTAATTGATTTTTTCTAAACCGTTACTTGCCGATGGCGCCTCATCAAATAGTACGCCGGTAAATAAAGCGGTGTGGGTTTGTGCTGCCTTGGTGTTCATTTCCTCTAAAAAGGGCAGAGCTTTGTGATAGGTTAGCTCCGCGGGAATGGCGGCCTCAGGCCAAACAACCCAGTCATTCCCCCAAAGTTCTTCGCTCATGTCGCGCAGTTGGTCCAGTGCTGCAACAACGGACTCTTTGTGCCAGCTGAGCTTTACACTTTGATCTAAATTAGGTTGCACGAGCCCGACGCTAATAGCGTGTTCGCTGGGCAGCGCCCAGGTGATCGTTTTTAATAATGCGCCTGTACCCCAAAGGCTCGCCGTAATAAAGCTAGCAATGATGAGAGACCGCGACATTTTTTGTACAGATGTTTGTTTCCAGTGAAAATATAATTCGGCGATTAAACATCCGCTCAGTACGGGAATTAAACCTGTGCCTATTACACCTATCACAGGCGCCCAGCCTGCGAGCCATGTATCAATGTGTGCATAACCAACAAATAACCACGGAAAGCCGGTGAGAAACCACGTTCGCATCCATTCGCCCAGTAGCCAACATGCTGGTAATGCGACGAAGAGTGCGAGCATATGACGACTGAACCAGCGCCCGAAAATATAAAAGGGTAGTGCGAATATTAAACCCATAAAAATGGCAAATATCAGCACCATAGCGCCTGCGAGCAGGGCAGTGGCACCGCCAAAATTATGAATGCTTACAAAGATCCAATGCACACCTGCTGCAAATAGTCCTGTGCCAAATAACCAGCTGTAGCAAAAAACGGTTTTTAGTTTTTGTGCTTTGATGAGGCTTGCAAATAAGGCGATGGCAACAATCGCAAGCGGCCAAATATTGAAGGGGGCGAAACTCAAGGGTATGAATGCGCCAGCTAAAGTCACTAAAATCAGTGCTAGCCCTTGGGGGAGCTGGAGTGGAGCTGTGGTATTGGTGGTGTTTTCCATGAGTGTTATATTCTAGTGGTGAAGTAAATGCATTTTTTGCCTAATCGCGCTTAGAAAAATCCCGCCAAGGGGCGGGATTTTTCTAAGCGCGATTAGGCAAAAATGTGTGCTTTATTGCTTATTCTTCCAATATGGTTAAACGTAACAAATGTATTTGACGATTGTCAGCGTAGAGCACACGGAATTGCAAATTATTAATGTGGGCGACTTCATTGCGTTTGGGTAAGTGCCCAAATTCTTGCATGAGTATACCGCCGATAGTGTCGAAATCTTCGTCACTAAATTCTGTTTTAAAATAGGTGTTGAAATCATCGATATGGGTGAGGGCTTTAATAATAAAATCTGTTTCACTCACGCGTTTGATAGAGTCCGAGGTTTCTTCCTCCTCGTCAGTCTCGTCTTCAATTTCGCCTACAATTTCTTCTAAAATATCTTCGATGGTAAGCAGGCCAGAAATACCGCCGTACTCGTCCATGATCAATGCCATGTGGTAGCGGTCTTCGCGGAACTCACGCAAGAGCACATTTACGCGCTTGCCTTCGGGCACTATGTTGGCGGGGCGCAGTACGCTTTCCAAATTGAAATTCTCGGTGCCGTTAAGGGCGAGCGGTAGTAGATCTTTGGCGAGCAGAATACCGCGTACATCGTCGAGATTTTCACCTATCACGGGATAGCGGGAGTGCCCAGAACTCATTACTTGTTCCAGGGTTTCTTGAATGCTCGCATCTATGCGCAGAGCGACGATTTGTGAGCGCGATACCATGATCTCGCGGGCGTGGAGTGTTGATACATCCATAGCGCCTTCGATGATGCTGAGCGCTTCGGGGTCGAGCAGGTGATTGTCGGCGGCGTCTTTAATAATTTCAAGCAGCTCATCGCGTGATTTAGGTTCGGTGCTAAAGCTGTGCAGTAGTTTGTCCAACCAAGAGCGTTCTGGTTTTTCGGTTGAGGTGCTACTGGGATAGTCGTCCGACATGATATTTTTCCTAAGGGTTTCTTCGTT
The DNA here is from genome assembly GCF_057815475.1 of Cellvibrio sp. 25HG11W-0. Lineage (NCBI taxonomy): Bacteria > Pseudomonadati > Pseudomonadota > Gammaproteobacteria > Cellvibrionales > Cellvibrionaceae > Cellvibrio > Cellvibrio sp. 25HG11W-0. Next base: position 3,170,551 of record NZ_CM174230.1, on the reverse strand, counting down.
ATTTTTACTAAATGAAAGAATAAAGTGTTTTGGTGAAAATGTTTGTGTAAGAGTCTAGTTGGTTTCGCTGTAAGGTGCGGGAAAACCTAAATCGACAATGATCGCCGTTTCTAAGGCTTCCATCACTTCAGCCTCGCCATCATCGATATGGTCGTAACCTAACAAATGCAAGCTGCCGTGCACGAGCATGTGCGCCCAATGGGCAGCGAGGCTTTTGCCCTGTTCTGCCGCTTCGCGCTCTACTACGGGGGCGCAGACCACTAAGTCACCCAAGAGGGGTATATCGACTTCTTCTGGCAAGTCAGCAGGAAATGACAATACGTTGGTGGGCTTGTCTTGACCGCGATATTGGGCGTTTAGGGTCTGGCTTTCATCGTTATCAACGATATAAACGCTGACTTCGGCTTGGGATAGCTGTTGTGAGTTGAGAGCCGCGCTAATCCAGCGCTCTATATCAACCACAGCCGGAATCTGCAAGCTTTGGCTATTGCTCTCTATGTCTATTTGGAAGGTCATTTTTGGGTGTTGCCTTAGTGCTGGTCGGGCTTAGGGTGTTGTTGCTCAAATGCTTCGTAGGCTTCGACGATACGTTGCACTATGGGGTGGCGCACCACATCTTTGGAGGTAAAGTGAGTGAAGCTAATGCCATTCACGCCTTCTAATACTTCAATGGCGTGGCGCAAGCCTGAGGCCATGCCGCGCGGCAAGTCTACCTGAGTCGGGTCGCCGGTAATGACGGCTGTAGTGCCAAAACCAATACGCGTTAGGAACATTTTCATTTGTTCGCGGGTGGTGTTTTGGCTTTCATCCAAAATAACAAAACTGTTATTCAGGGTGCGGCCGCGCATAAAGGCGAGTGGGGCGACTTCAATAACGCCGCGCTCCATTAACTTGCCAACAGTATCGAAGCCTAACATTTCAAATAATGCATCGTAGAGAGGGCGCAAATAGGGATCGACTTTTTGCGCTAAGTCGCCAGGTAAAAAGCCGAGCTTTTCCCCTGCTTCTACCGCTGGGCGCACCAGCAGAATGCGCTCAATCTCATTTTTGAGCAATGCTTCTACCGCACAGGCTACGGCTAAATAGGTTTTACCGGTACCGGCGGGGCCAATGCCAAAATTAATATCGTTCTTTTGAACTTGTTTTACATACTGCTGTTGATTAAGGCCGCGCGGTTTAATCGTACACTTTTTAGTTCGAATTAAGGCTACACCACCTTCTAGGTTTGTGTCTTTGGGGGCGGCATATACGCCCTCGGGCTTGTCGCTGTTGTGTTGCGCTTGGCCATCGGCCTTATTTAATTGTTCCATAAGTTGTTCAATACCAGAGGTTTGCAGTGCGAGGTGCACTTCATCGGGGGTAAGGTCGTCTTGTTCGGTAATCGCGTAGAGGTTGCGTAGCAGCTCAGCGGCGGTGCGCACACGATCAGAGGGGCCGCTCAGCATGAACAGATCACCGCGATTGCGGATTTCTATTTCCATACGCTCTTCGATTTGGCGTAGATGCGAACCTAAAAGGCCGCAGAGATTGGCAAGGCGACGGCTATCACTGGGTTCCAGCGTGAGTTGCTGGGTGACGGTTTCTAGAGGGGGGGTAACTTGGGTGTTCAAGAGATTAGTGAGCTCATATTACATAATGAAAACTAAGACTAAACCATTCGGCGAGAGGGATAAAGCCTAAATTGCAGTTCAGTGGGTAACGGCACTGAACGGAATAAGCTATTTTCATTTAACTTATTGTATTTATTGATGTTTTTTGTGGTGGATGGGGCGACTAGCGCCCCGAAAAATACCATGATTCAATTATGAAGACTTTACTTGAAGGTTATTCACCACACTTTTCACGTCATCGTGTTTGGCGGTTATAGCTTGAACAAGTGCTTTTTCCTCTTGGGATTTGACTTCGCCCGATAAAGTTACTGTGTCATTGTGCGTGTCTACGTCAATCGCAAGGCCTTTTATATTCTTAGACGCTAGCAGCTCGGTTTTTATTGCCGCAGTCGTGGATGCATCCGCAACGTATTGTGCAAAACTGCGTCTTTTGGGATCGGGCTTATTTGCAGTCATAGTGGGCTTTTGGACGACTTTAATCTTGTTGTTTACTGAGTCAATTCCTTCTACCCCTAACGCAATATTTTCAGCGAGCTCACTGTCAATATCAGAATTTACTTCGCCCTGTAGTGTGGCGACGTTGTTATCAACGCGAATATCGATCTTAAAAGGATTTAGATGTTTGTTAAGAATTAACGCAGTTTCAAGCTTACTCTCGATCCATCCATCTTTAAATGCTTCCTTGCTGTCTTTCCATGTTTGTTGACTATCTTGCTTGAAGTCAGCCCAGAACTCCGAAGCTGTTTTTTTGTCTTCATAACTTTTATTTGGTGCGGATGAATTGTCGCCAGCATTTACTGATAATGATGCAGCCAATGCGAGAGAGCTAACGCTGAATATAAGTGAATTTAATAGTTTCTTTTTCATGATGTGCTCCTTTGAATATTTCTTTGGGTAAAAATGCATGCGTTTTGATTGATGTACGCATGATTTTGCTACTGCGTATTTCATGCCAACCATAAGGATTTTCTCTAAGTCTTTGAGTTTATTGATTAATTAAATTCTCATGCAGCATGTGAAGGCGCTGATAAATTAATAGCGACTAAGAATCGTTGGAATTTTTACAAAAAATGTAAATAGGATAATATTTTTTATTGGATGTTTAATTAAGCGGCTTGAAAGAATGTAAGAGTTAAATTTTTAATAAATAGCTCGATAGAAAGCGTAATTTTTTTGTCGAGCCTGACTTTCTTGTTAAATTTAAGGTGCAGTCAGCGCGCGGGCTAAAAAAAGTGCCTCATGATTTTTCTATCATCATTGGGCATTGTTGACTGAGCGGAGTTTTTTGGGGCGCTAATACAGATAGGGGGGATTGTTTTTCTAAAGTCTAGTAATTAAGGATGGGCGCATTAAATATATAAACATCTAGTGTGAATTGAGGCTTTCATGTAAGAAATTCAATTTATTGAATTTCTTACATGATTTCGGTGTTGCCATATTAATTTTTTTACTAAAAGCCATATTCTTTATGGATTTATGGCTAGAAAATAAGCTTAACGAGTGTTTTTTTTGAAGTAAATGAGTTGGCACGTTCATTGTAAGTAACTTATTGAACCCATTAAAAGGAGTGTGCCATGCTTTATTACTCTATCATTTTTTTTATTGTCGCTATCGTTGCTGCGCTATTTGGTTTTGGTGGTATAGCCGGTGCCGCAACGGGAATCGCACAAATACTATTTTTCGTATTTCTTGTGCTATTTATTGTTTCATTGATATTTGGTCGGCGAAGAATGTAACTACGTATTAAGGTTGGCTTTGTAACTATATGCAATAACTTAATTAATAATTGTGAGGTTAAAAATGAATACTCAAAAATCAGAAAAACATACTGCAGATGAAAAAGTAAGCAATCTTACTGTGGCGGAAGCTGTGTCGCAGTTTAAAGATGCAACATCGAATATCTATGATGCGGTTGGATCAATTGGAAATGCTACGGCAGCGAAAGCTAAAGTACATATTGATGATGGGAAGGTGCGCGCTTTAGAGCTTGAGGAGAGGGCGGAAGAGGCGCTAAGAGCAAAACCGTTGATCACTGTTGGTGTTGCATTTGCTGCAGGTTGGTTAGCTTCATATCTGCTACAGCGTCGTAACTAAGGGGCCGATCATGAAAACACATGATCTGGCGAGCAATTCTCCTGAGGCGGCAGCGCCTCAGGAGGATGACCAGCAATCTGGAATGGATTTTGAAAAAACACTTTTGCTCGGAGAACAAATTACCTGTGTTATGGGCAGTATAGTAGACCTCGCGCGCGCAGAGCTGTTATTGGCTTTGCAGACCTTACCAAAATTAATGATGCTTTGGTTAATGATGATGCCGATAGCGCTGCTTACGTGGTGTTCTCTCTCGGTACTATTTGCATGGTTCGTGTATGCAGCTAGTGCGCAGATTGGTCTTAGTGTTTTGGTGTTCTCCTTACTGCAAGTATTGTTATTGTTAATATGTCGTTGGCTTTTTGTGCGTTATCGTACACGCATGACGCTACCTTATACGCGTGCCCAAGTTGATGACTTTGTGCGGAGTGTAAAAAATGAACTTAGCAGCCAAAGTAGAACTAAAGAATGATCATCTCGTAAGGCAGAAGATTTTGTTGCAGCAAATGTGGGGCGCAAGAGTAGAGGCTAGGAGTTTTAGCTCTTGTTTAATCACATTCGTATTAGTACCTTTTGCTGCGGGTATATTATCTCGACTCATTGTGACTTCATCTTGCTTAAAATCTCATCATTGGCCGTTTTCCCCTTTGGCATTGTTAAGGTTTCCCCTTTTCCGTAGGTAGCTTAAAAAGAGAATTAGTTCGCTAAGTTACTGATTAGCGTGTTTTTTAATGCTCGACTGGTCTAGAATCGGCCTAATGTTATCTAGCTAACAAGAGGGGTTGAATTGTGGCTGACGTTTTATTGGTCGACGACGACAAACGGTTTTTAGATGCAACTGTACAATTGTTACAATTGCTAGGACATAGAGTGACCGCAGCTGAATCAGTTGCTAGCGCGAGTATATTAGTTAATAAACATAAATACACTCACATGATATTAGATTTGATTTTACCAGATGGTAGCGGGTTGCATTTGCTGGAAAAAATACCAGCAGACAGCAATGTAAAAGTTACGCTAATAACTGGTCATCCATCCATAAAGTCTATAGTTAAAAACCTGTATGGTTCAAATATTAGTTATTTAATTAAACCTATAGACCTGCAGCAGTTAGAGACACTTTTTGAAGATAAAAAGCGCGTAGCTTCCCCTCAAGACTCAACAATAGATTTACATTTTAATTGTTTGGTGGGTGAGTCCTCTTCCATGAAAAAGCTCTATGAAATGATTACTCGTGTAGCTGCTACCAAAGCAAATGTTATGTTGTTTGGAGAAAGTGGAGTAGGCAAAGAAATGATAGCCGCTGCTATTCATTATGCGAGTAAACCAAGTGGTGACTATGTGGCCGCTAATTGCGGGGCATTTTCTCGTGAGCTTATTAATAGTGAGTTGTTTGGTCATGAAAAAGGTGCTTTTACAGGAGCCGTACATCGTAAAATTGGTGTCTTTGAGCAGGCGCATAATGGAACTTTATTTTTAGATGAAATAACGGAGATGCCAATAGATTTACAGCCAAATTTATTGCGTGTTTTGGAGACAAAAGAAATAGTTCGTGTAGGTGCAACAAATACGGTGGATATTGACTGCCGTGTAGTGTCTGCAACTAATAGAGCTGAGCGAGATATTGCTGAGCAGGGTTGTCTGCGAGAGGATCTATATTTCAGATTGGCGGTATTTCCTATCCATATCCCGCCCTTGCGCGAGCGTAAAGAAGATATTCCATTGTTGGTGCAATACTTCTTATCATTTTTCAATGATGAATATGCGAATGATATAGGTGTTGATGATGCCGCCATGAAGAAAATCATGGAGTATGATTGGCCTGGCAATGTACGTGAGTTACGTCATGTTATTCATCGCTCCTATATCATGGCCGATCAGAGTCTTAAATTATTAAGTTTGCCTGAAAACATGTCATCCCCATTTTCAAAAGTTTCTATTAATACTGCGGTGGGTATTAGTGTTGGTCGAACTGTGGAGGATGTCGAGCGAGAATTGATTAAGTCAACGCTTGAGCATGTGGAGGGAGATAAAAAACAGGCAGCTGATATGTTAGGTATTAGTTTAAAGACGCTATATAACCGGATTAATAGCTACGAAGATATTCACTAATAGGGTTAATGGTGCTGAATATGCGAGATGATAAAAATCGTTTTATACATGATGTGCGTAATCCACTTAACACCATTTCGATAAATGCTGAATTAGGAAAATTAACATTAGAGCGAACGGGGGATATTCATAAAGCAATCAGCATCTTCGAGGCTATTTTAGCCGAGTGTCGTCTATGCAGTAATGTAATTGATGCATTCGGTAATAAAATTTCATTAGATGATAAAGAGGGTGGGGCTAGTGAGTAAGTTCTTGCTGGGTAGTATAGTCTTTTATCGAAAGATGCTGAGTAAACTTCCTGATTCTGTGTGGATTATGGCTCTAGTTGCCGCAATAACTTTTTTTGCGATTAGTTCAGTACTTACTTATAGATCTATCTCGGTAATTACGAGTAACAATGCCAGTATCAATAATACACTGCAAACCATTAATCTAATAAAAGATCTCGATAGAGAGCTATCGGCTGCAGAGTCTAGTCAGCGGGGTTATCTATTAACTCAGGATCCTGAGTATTTAGAGCCTTATCATAAAACATTGGCTGTGGTCGATCGCTTATTGGAGCGACTCAGTGAGTCCTCCACTGAGTTACCCTATCAAAAAGTTCGTTTTGAGTCTCTCTATATTTATGTGCGTAGCAAAATTGAACATATGCAACGAATTGTTAAATTAACTGACAGAGATAAAATTCGCACGGCAATTCGTCAGGTTAAAACAGATGAGGGAATTGAGTTGATGCGCGCCATTTCACAGTTGATTGTTGAAATGGAAAATGATGAATTTAAACTTCTTAAAAAGAATAAATCTGAGGCTGCAAAAAATAGGCAATTTATTATTGTGGCATTATTATTTGCTAATGGGATCGGGTTGGTATTGTCTTTAGGTGTTTTTTATATCTGGTATAGAAATGCCTCTCGGGTGGCGGAATTAAATGCTCAGTTGGCATCGGCTAATGCGCTCTTGGAAGAGAAGGTTAGCGCTCGTACTCAGGCACTATTGCAGTATTCTGAGGAGCTGCAGCGCAGCAATAAGGAGCTGGAAGACTTTGCATTTGTGGCTTCACATGATTTGCAGGAACCACTTCGTAAAATTCGTGCTTTTGGCGATAGATTACAGCAAAAATTTTCCGCTGAATTAGGTGAGAGTGGCGCAGATTACGTTGCTCGTATGCAGGCAGCCTCAGGGCGCATGTCAGCGCTTATTGATGATTTGTTGAGTTTTTCACGCGTTACCACGCAACAAAATCCTTTTGTGAATGTCGATCTTAATAGTGTGATGGACGGGGTATTAGATGATCTTGATTATGCTATTGAGGATGCTAAGGCTCGAGTATATATCGAGCCATTACCTAATGTAGAGGCGGATGCTTCACAAATGTCACAGGTGTTTATGAATTTGATTGCAAACAGTTTAAAGTTTCGCCGAGTTGATGCACCACCTGTCGTTACCGTGACCAGTGAAGTGAATATATCGTCGCCCTTATCTGATGATGATCGGTTGTGGTGTTGTTTGCGTGTTGCTGATCAAGGGATAGGATTTGAACCGCAGTATGCAGAGAGAATATTTAGTTTGTTTCAGCGCTTGCATGGCCGAGATGTATATACTGGAACCGGTATAGGTTTGGCGTTATGCCGTAAAATTATTGAGCGCCACGGTGGTACGATTAGGGCGGAAAGCGAGCCAGATGTGGGTACGGTATTCATTATTTATCTTCCACTAACTCAAAAATTGATTGATCCCTTGATGGATGTAAATGCAGACCTTTCTTAGCGGTCTTATTACTTTAAGGATGTAAATATGAATGCACCAAGAAAAACGTTAGTGATTTTGATGGCAGATGATGATGCAGATGATCGTTTGCTGGCGCAAGATGCAATGCATGAAAGCCGCGTATTGAATGAGCTTCATTTTGTCGAAAATGGCGTAGAGTTATTAAGTTATTTGCGTGGTGATGACGGTTATAGCGATCGTACACTTTATCCAATGCCAGGTTTGATTCTGTTGGATTTAAATATGCCTAAAATGGATGGCCGCGAAGCTTTGGCTGCAATTAAGGCCGACTTAAGCTTGCGCCGTATTCCCGTTGTTATATTAACTACTTCAAAAGCAGACGGAGATATGATGAAAGGCTATGACTTGGGCGCCGCCTCCTACATCACCAAACCTGTTACGTTTGATGCATTAGTTGAACTCATGCGCACCCTAGGGAAGTACTGGGTGGAGTTTGTTGAGTTGCCTTGTTGAAATCCGCCTAAGGAGACGGTATGCAAAACGTTAAGCTACTCATTATTGATGATGATGAGGATGATTTTTTTCTTGTTAAAGAGTTGCTGGAGGAGATTAGTCAGACGTGCGTATTGGATTGGGCTCCTAGTTATGAGCAAGGGCAGTTATTACTGCGTAAAAATGCACATGACCTCTGCTTGATGGATTATAAATTGGGGGCTCGCGATGGTATTGAGTTATTAACTTTTGCTCATGAGATCGGTTTTTCAGGCCCTGTAATTTTGCTGACGGGTATGCATCAAGCAGAGATAGATCGTCAAGCTCTACGTGCTGGTGCTGTGGATTATTTAGTTAAGTCAAATCTTAGTGCGGAGCAGCTTGCGCGCTCGATTCGCTATGCTTTGGCACGGCGTGAAGTTGAGCGAGAAAGAGTAGAGCGCTTAAAAGCAGAGGCAGAAAATCGCTCAAAAAGTGAATTTTTGGCTCATTTGAGTCACGAGCTACGTACACCCTTATCTGCAATTCTAGGTTTTACTGAAGTATTGTTGAATAAAATAGATGATATTGAAAGTTCAGCACATTTACGTATTGTTCATCGCAATGGGAAACATTTACTGGGTTTGCTGAATGATATTCTTGATCTTTCTAAGATCGAGGCTGGCAAGCTAGAGCTAGAAAAGCAAACAGTTTCTCTTTCCGTTTTTCTAACGGATATTTATTTTTTAATGAAAGCTGCGGCGGTAGATAAAAACCTACAGCTTCGTATTGAGGCGCCGCACCCCTTGCCCATTGTTATTGTTACAGACCCAATGCGCTTGCGGCAAATTTTACTTAATTTAATCGGCAATGCTATCAAATTTACTTATGAAGGAGAGGTGCTGGTTGTTATTGACTGGTGCGATGATGCAGATAAAAAATTATTACGTTTTAGTGTGAGGGATTCGGGCATAGGAATTTGTGCTGATACGCTGCAAGTAATATTCGAGCCTTTTGTACAGTCTAAAGATTCTTTGGTTCATCCACGCGCAGGGACGGGTTTAGGTTTAACAATAAGTAAGCAATTAATTGAGCGTTTGGGCGGTACTATTAACGTTAGCAGTGAAGTTGGAAAGGGAAGTGAGTTTAGTTTTACTCTCGATATAGGCGACACCGAGGGTATTGCTACTGCCTCCTTAAAATTGGATGCTACTGCAATTCAAAATAGTCAGGTTGAGATCCCACTTTTTTCTGGACGTGTACTTGTAGCAGATGATTTACGTGATATTCGTATGCTAATTGGCCATTTTGTGCAGCTGACGGGAGTGGAGGTTGTGTATGCTCGCGATGGAGCAGAAGCTGTGCGTATTGTGGAGATGGAGCGCTGGGCAGGTAGAACGTTTGATTTGATTTTGTTAGATATCCATATGCCAGTTATGGATGGTCATCAGGCGGCACAACAGCTGCGTGCAGAGGGGTTTACACATCCTTTGATTGCTTTAACCGCTGCGCACATGAAGGGCGATATGGATCAGTGTTTTGCTTCTGGTTTTACTGCTTATTTGGGTAAGCCTTTGGATCAAGCCAGATTGTATAAATGTTTAGCGCGTTTTTTGCCAGTTAAATCTATAGCATCCGCCTCAAGAGAGACACTCTCTAAATCCATTTTAGTCATTGAAGATGATGCAGATGCACTTGCTGCAATGAAGGGGTTGTTGACGCTGATAGGTTGGGATGTGATTGGTGTTCAATATGCTGCTGCTGCATTGCAGCAATTAGATTTGCAATGTCCACAGGTAGTTTTAATCGATTTAAACTTACCTGATATGAATGGCTATACATGCGCTGCACTTATTCGTGAGCGCTATCCCGATGTCCGTATCATTGTTGTTAGTGGTGAGGCTGTGGATACACAGCGTGCTGAAGAATCTGGTATTGCCGCGAGTTTATTAAAACCCATTTCTATGGCGCAGCTTGAAATGGTATTGGAAGGGCAGTTGGCGTAACGATTTTCTTTTGAATTTGTATATTTCACTCATTCGTTTGTAAATTATTCAAATTTTTAGGTCTATATCTTTAAATCAATAACTGAAAGCTTACTTAACTTACTGTGAATAAAGGGTTTAAAAAAGTTGGCATAGATTCCGCAATATAGAAATTACCTACACACAAAATTAGGAGTTTTTATGAATTTATTACAACGTATATTTATAGTTGCCTTGTTAGCTATCCCCCTAGCTGCTTGTGATTCGAATGATGGACCAGCAGAAAAATTGGGGGGTGAAGTTGATAATGCGCTTGATAATACCCGCGATACATTGGATGACGCGGCTGATGAGGTCAAAGATGGCATTGAGGATGCCTGTGAAAAGGCATCTAATAAGGACTGTTAGTGCGTAGGCGCTACAGTTTTACTAAATAAAAAACCTGTGTTGGGTAGACCAGCACAGGTTTTTTTATTTAGTGTTTTGCTATTTGATCCAATCGATATCTAGCTCGGAGCTGATAAGGATGCCGCGCAGCGAGTTAGTGAGCGCCTCTTCGATGAGGATATCGGCAAACTTACCTATGAGGTCGGCATCGTTACAGCGGAAGTTAACCACACGGTTATTCTCGGTGCGGCCCGATAACTGGCCCGGGTCTTTGCGCGAGTAGCCAGTCACCAAAATGCGTTCAGTATTACCCACCATGCGGCGGCTGATGGCCAGCGCTTGCTGAATTAAGCGGTCTTGTAAAATCGCTAAGCGATGTTTCTTAACTTCATCAGGTGTGTCATCGGGGAAATCCGCTGCGGGGGTGCCGGGGCGGGCGCTGTAGATGAAGCTAAAGGATGTATCAAAATCCATATCTTGAATCAGCTTCATGGTCGCTTCAAAGTCGGTGTCAGTTTCACCAGGGAAGCCGATAATAAAGTCCGAAGAAAAGCTGATGTTGGGGCGATTCTTTTTGATGCGACGCAGTTTGGATTTGTATTCCAGTGCCGTGTGGCCGCGCTTCATGGCCATCAAAATACGGTCTGACCCGCTTTGCACTGGCAGGTGCAAGTGGCTGACCAGCTCGGGCACTTCGTTGTAAACATCAATTAATGAATCGCGAAATTCCACTGGATGTGAAGTGGTGAAGCGAATGCGATCAATGCCATCGATAGCGGCGACATAGGTAATTAACTCCGCTAAATCCACAGGTGTGCCGGTCGTGCTTTCACCCTGATAGGCGTTAACATTTTGGCCGAGCAAATTCACTTCGCGCACACCTTGTTGTGCGAGGTGAACAATTTCCGCCATCACATCGGCTACTGGGCGGCTCACTTCTTCGCCGCGGGTGTAGGGCACTACGCAAAAGGTACAGTACTTGGAGCAGCCTTCCATAATAGAAACGAAGGCGCTTACGCCGTCTGCATCGGGTTGCGGTAAACGGTCAAATTTTTCGATTTCAGGGAAGCTGATGTCAATGACTGCCGTACCCTCTTTGCGTGGTGCATCCATCATTTCTGGCAGGCGATGCAGGGTTTGGGGGCCAAAGATTAAATCTACATAGGGCGCGCGCTTAGAAATGGCTTCACCTTCTTGGCTTGCCACACAGCCACCTACACCTATCACTAATTCAGGCTTGGCTTTTTTGAGTTTTTTCCAGCGCCCTAGCTCGTGAAAGAGGCGCTCTTGCGCTTTTTCGCGAATAGAGCAGGTATTAATGAGGATAACGTCGGCATCTTCAGGGTGCTCGGTAGCCACCATGTTGTGCGATTCGCCCAAAAGGTCCTTCATGCGCGAGGAATCGTACTCATTCATCTGGCAGCCGTGCGTCTTGATATAGAGCTTTTTAATGGGCTTGTCAGTGTGGGTGCTGAGCGGCGCAGCGGCTGTTTGTGCTGCAGCGAGTGGTGCGTCGCTAATAAGTGCTTCACCGGGAATGTATTGATTGACGGACATGGAGCTTACCTGAGTAAAAAACGGTCAAAAAAGAGGCGGGCATTATAGGCGCTTAAGCCGTTAGAATCACCCTTCATTTTATGTAGGGTGATTTCTGAAATGTTAAGTGCCCAATTGCTCAGCCAGATTGCTGATGCCTACACGCCGCTGCTGCTTTTATTATCTCTTGCGCTCTGTTCCGTAACGCCATGGCGCTTGGCCTGCACGCGCTTGGTGCAGTTACTCTTGTCGGCCATGTTGGTTTACGGGCTTATGGGGGCTGATAAGCTGTGGTATGGCTGGGCGAGCCTGGGGCTCGATTATTCCACCCATACTGCTGCTGCCCTTGCGCTCGTTGTCTTTGCAGGGCGTTCTCTTGGGAAACGGTTGGCGTGGGTCTGCCTGCTGACGAGTTTGTTGACCTATGGCGAATTGATGTTTTATCTGGGCTACCACAGCTGGGCTGATATGTTCAGCACAGCTGTAGTTATGGCCTTGGGCTTGTGGGCAATCTATAGGGTGATCGCGGTGCCTATTGGGTCTAAAAAAACCGTCAATTAAGTTTTTTCAGGTGACTCAGGTGTTTGTGGCTCAGGGCGATAAACTGTGGTGTAGGTCCCATGTCTTCATAGAGCGGGTCGCCTTCTTCGTCGCGGCTAATGATTTTGTCGCCCTCAACATAGGGCATGCCACTTTCTAAATCGTTCAACGCGGCGGAAAGCAAGTCGGTGATAAGCTGTTCAGTGGTTCGTTTGGGGTACATTTCCACCAATGCCGCCAGCTTGGCTGCATCCTCAACGGGTAGATGCACGCTATAGCTGTTCTTTGTCAGCTCGCCGCTGGCCGTTTGATCCCAAAGTCGAAACAGATTGCTAACTTTCATGAGTTAATTCCTCTTAAGCATTTAAAACAAGGCATTTTCACTGTGCCCGTCTGTTTAGTTATAGCTCAGGTGTGTTGGCCTGAGCAGTCTTTTTAAGGTAAAAATCATCATTATGTAGGCTTGTCGTCTTTTTTCTGCGTGCTTCCTCCATGGCTTTATAGCGCTGTGTGTGGCAGCCAGCTGTCGTGGCCTAACGAGCGGTTCTGCCGTGTTACTCGGCCTTCTGTCGTGTTACTATGCCTCCCCTTTATTACAGCACCCGTTCGCATCAAAATTTGAACAAGTGTTTCCCTTTTGAGTTACAGGTATTCCATGAAAAAGACGTTCCAGCTTCACATCGAAGGTAAAAATAACGACCGCGTGTTGGAGGCTATCAAGCACGAATTGCGTAAATACGCCAAGCGTGAGCGCAACAAGCAGCTGCCTACAGGTTCTGATTACTGGAGATTTGATTGCAAGTTCGGTGCCACGGCAGAGGTTGCAGAAGAGTTGCGCCTAGCGGATATGACCAAACATATTGATGCGTTGGTGGCGACTGGTGTAGAAAGCTTTTATGTTGAAATTATCGCTGCTGCCGCAATACGTAAGGCGCGCGATGCAGCAGAAGATGCAGGTGAATTTGACGAAGAGGATGACTTGGGCGAATAAGCTAGGGCATCTGTGCTTAGAGGCCTAATGAATTCATATTAGGCTTGTATAAGTGCCAAATAAAAAACCGCCGATGACTATGTCTCGGCGGTTTTTTATTGCCTGCTTTTTATGTTAGATGATGACTGCTCATTTTTCATTTCATGGTTTCTATCCATAACCGGTCATGATTTTTATCCAAAAGAAGTCCAGCTGATGTGCGGTGATCGTTTATATACGCTGATCGCACTTCTTGACGACTGTGTATATCTGTATATACTGTGCATAACGATATGCACAGAGGGTTGCTCCGTGACGGAAGGACTGTTTCTTTCTCAGGCCGATAGCCGGCCTATGTATTTACAAATTATTGAACAAATCAAATTAAAAATTTTGGCAGGTGATTGGCCGAGTGGACACCCTTTGCCTTCGATTCGAGAATTAGCGGCAGATACAAAGGTGAGCGTTATTACCATTAAGCGCGCCTATGCCGAGCTAGAGCTAGAAGGACTTATAGTGACGCAAGCGGGGCGCGGCTCTTTTGTTGCGAAGGCGCAAGAAATATTAAAAGACCTGCGTCAGCTTGAATTAGATAAAAATATTGAAACCCTACTCGATACAGCGAAGCACGTGGGTTTAAGCCATGCAGAGTTACTAGAGCGAGTGCGAAAACATATTAATCAGCGTGAGCAATCTTGAGGTAGGTGAAATGGAAAACGTGATACGACTGGCGGGCGTGAACAAACACTATGAGCACTTCCAGCTCAAAGATATTAATTTGCAGTTACCCGAAGGCGAAATTATGGGGCTGGTGGGCGTGAATGGTGCGGGTAAGTCCACCACCTTGCGCATTCTCATGGGCTTAATTCAAGCTGATGCGGGTGAGGTTGATGTTTTAGGCTATCGCCTGCCTGAGCAGCAAGTTCAAGCAAAGGCTGAGATAGGTTTTGCCTCTGAAGATATGCGCCTCTATAAAAATAAGGATATGGATTGGCATATGGGTTTTATTCAGTCAGTCTTTCCGCGCTGGGATGCAAGTTATGCAACGCACCTGTTAAAGAAATTTGATTTAAAAGCGAATCAAAATATTAAAGGTTTTTCTCACGGGCAGCGCGTAAAGGCGAGTTTATTATTGCTCTTGGCACGCAGGCCAAAATTACTTATTTTAGATGAACCCACAACAGGGCTTGATCCCGTTGCCCGCAGTGAAGTAATTGACGAATTGGCCGATGTATTGCGCGACGATAAACGTAGCGTGCTCTTTTCTTCGCATAACACCCACGATATTGAACAGCTCTCGGATTCCATCACGTTTTTGCATGATGGGCAACTGCTCGCATCCCAGAATATTGATGACTTTTTAAATAACTGGCGCTCTATTCGCTGCCAGGGGGCGCTTGCGGCCAGTGATATTTGTTTGCCTGACCTAGCGCGGGTTAAAAAAAGCGGTTCTTTAATGAACCTGCAAGTTGATAATTATCGCGATGATAATTTGGATATTTTGCGTGCACAGGGTTTAGAGGTTGTTGAGGTTATGCGCATGAGTTTAGAAGAAATTTTTATCGCCACCGTAAAAAAAGGAGCCGCTCAATGACTATTGACTTCAACATGGTTAAACGCCTTACTCTAAAAGATTGGCAAATTCATCAGAAGGTAATTGCAGGCTATGTAGCTGGCGGCATATTGGGCTTGGCAATTTTTGGTATGCCCCATGCTTATACATTTTATATGGGTGCAGTCATAATGCTGACGGTGACGATAGCGTCAGGTTTTCATGCGGTTAGTGTAACGATCATTAATGAGAAAAAAGAGCAGACTCTGCCTTTTATTATGAGTTTACCCATACGCCCTATAGAGTATGCCTTGGCTAAGTTTTTCGCCAATTTTACTATCTTCATTGTGCCCTGGTTAGTGATGATGATGGGGCTCATTTTTATTGCGCTGTTCGGCCCCATTCCTAACGGTATGTTGCCTTTTTTGGTGCTGGTTGGCACGCTGGTAGTGGCGAACTATTGCATTGTATTGAGTGTGACCATGATGACTGAGTCAGAGGGCTGGTCCATATTCACTATGGTGCTGGTAAATCTCTTACTGAACCCCGTGATTATGTTAATGACGAGCAACCCTGATTTTTATTCGCACTTTAAAGAGGAAACCATGGTGTGGCCGGCTATAGCCAGCCAAATACTGCTGGCACAAATGGTAGTAAGCATCATTTCTATTGGGCTTGTTCTAACCCATCAAGCGCGTCGCTTGACGTTTATTTGAGGTGATTGTGAATACTTCAAATTTTCGTCTTTATTACATGGATAACCTGCGTGCGATCTTAATGATTGCCGGTGTGTTCTTTCATGCAGCCCTGGCCTATAGCCCTATGTTGCAGCCGCTGTGGTTGAGCGCAGATAAAATCAACTCACCTTGGGTAGATTATGTCATCAATTTTTCACACACCTTTCGCATGCCGTTGTTCTTTGTCATCGCCGGTTTTTTTGCGGCATTGTTGGTGGAGCGTCGCGGTGTTGGCGCCATGCTGAAAAATCGCAGCCTAAGGATTTTGTTACCCCTTGTGGTGTTTGTGCCGCTGGTCATGCTGGGCGTTATATTGCCTATTGGTTGGGTGCTTGAAAATATACAAAATCTTTCGCCGCTGTTGCAGATGATCGACCAGATGAAAGACATGCCCAATGCACCGAAGCCACCGCCGACCACAATGCATTTATGGTTTCTGTATTATTTAATGTTTTTTTATGTGCTTATTTGGGTCTTTCGCTTGCTGGTGCCAACAGTTGTTAAAACAACACTGCTGGCCTTAAACCCAATGGTTGCACTTGTGTTGCTGCCTTTGCTATTGCTGCCAGGGTTATCCTTGGTAACGATCCCCTATCCGCCGCCGGATAGTTTTATTCCCCAGCTCTGGGCATTCGGTTATTTCGGATTGTTTTTTGCTTATGGTTATTTGCTGTTTAATGGCTATGGGCTGATCGAAAAATTCCAAAACAAATGGCCGATTCTGGTGGTGGCCAGCTTAATTTTATTTGTACCTTTTCAAATGTTGCTGCCAGAACAGGTGAATTTTGACTCTCAATCTCCAGCTTGGCCTAAGCGCTTAGGCTTGATGATCTGCCTAGCGTACATATCGGTTTTTATGTCGGTGGCCGGTTTGGCGTTTGCCAAGCAAGTACTAGATGTTCGCAATGACGTTATGCGCTTTTTTGCTGACGCGTCCTATTGGATATACATCGCGCATTTACCGCTACTGTTTGCTATTCAATATTGGTTATTAGATCAACCTGGCGGCCTGCTTTATAAGTATTCGCTTTCTGTGGGCGTGACCTTGCTTGTCTGCCTAGTAACCTACGTCCTGCTCGTGCGTTGGACGCCCATTGGCTGGATGCTCAACGGGCGGCGCAGGGCTTAATATGAACGGCTACTACACAGTGTTGTGTGTAGATTATTGTGTAGTATGCAAAGCCGATAGCGTTGTTCGCGCTATTGGTTTCCCCTTGAGAATGACCCAGTTAATTGAGTCGTAGGCTGTAATATCGGTTAATGGATTTTTACTGAGCAATAATAAATCGGCAGCTTTATTCGTTGCCACGCTGCCAATATTTCTATCCAATCCTATCTTTTTGGCATTGCCTATGGTCATCGCTTGAAAAAGCTCGGGTAAGCTAATTCCCATATCGACCCAGCGTTGCATTTCTTGGCGGCCATTTAATCCTGGAAACTGTGTATATATAGGGCCACTGGGCGTGTCACTACCAAATATAAGTAGGGGTTTCTGTTGGGCGAGTTGGCTGCTAACTATTTGAATATTTTTCAACATGGGCTGATAAACGGCTTTGACTTGCTGGTATTTTTGTTGATCCGTAAGTGTTGAGTCCTTGCCAAAATACTCACCTATCTCTTGTTTCATCCATTGCCCCGCCTCTGATTGGTACCACTCGATGAGTGACGCGGGCATCACCTGTTTTATATAGGGTTCTTGAAAAAAGTCGGGGTTAAATAATTCTTGTTCGCCGTAAAGGACTTGAACCGTAGGCTGTACGGCGATATTGGCGGAAGCTAATCGCTTAGCGATTTGGGTTAAGTCCGCGGGGGTGGTGTTGGCATTCGCATGCCATAGGCCGTGGACCAGCATGTCGACATCGGTTGCCAGTGCGAATTCGTAGGACTCCTGTGAGTTGCCATGTAAAAACACGGGCAGTTTCTTTTGATGTGCAGCTGCAACCAGCTCGCGAATAATGGCCTTGCTGGGAACAGGGAGATTGCGTTTTTTTCCAAAACCTTTTTCATAGTAAATTTTTACGCAGAGTGCTCCATCTTCTTTAATGGCGGCGACTAGCTGTGCCGGTTTGTGGGGGGCTGCATGGCTATTTTGTGATATTGAATGTGCTTGGTGATCGTCTTGTAAGTAATAACGTGCCGCATCCACCTTCAATTGAATTTCTTCAGGCAAGGTAGCGATGGGATAGCCCTGAGGAATAGGGGCAGGGGCACAGAAGTACGCTTGGGGTGCAAGTGGCTGTTGATTCCACTGGGTGATAAATTGTTTGGTGTTGGCGAGATCCAGTAGCGTGGTAAAGCCAGCATATAGATAGCTCCTTGGAATCTGGGCCAGTGCTTGCTGATAAACCTTTGTATCTTCGTTACCGGTAAAGCCTGGCACGCCACTAAGGTGTACATGGGTGTCGATAAGGCCTGGTATTAAATATTGCCCTTGGCCATCAATTACCTTATCGGCGCTATATTGGGCAGTGCTTATGGCCTGTATCCGCCCATTTTTAATCATCACGTTGAGAGGTTTTTTACTGAGTGTGGCGTCGGCACTGACAATGATGACATTGCGAATTAACAGGCTGTCATTACTACTGGCATAGGTTTGTACGGGTAGTAATACACCTAAGATGAGGACGAGTGCTAAGCGATAAAGCGCGGATGTGCTCTTTTTTAAGCGAGCTGTCAGGTGGTCATAATGTGCAGGGTTTGTCATGGCTGTGGCTCCTTATATAGTATCTGTGGGGCGCAGATTTTCGCCATTTGATCCCATGGCAGCGACCTCAAGCGCGATTGAGGACCTTAAAGCAGGTAAAATCCTAAAAAATTAATGCAAATACCGAGTTATAAAACTCTTTTTAGCGGATATAGAGACATTGGTTATGGAGCAAAGCTTTATTCACCTTTATTTGTCGTCGGGGGTGATTTGTTTATTACTTGCGGTAGGGTTTCTTGTATCTCAAAAGTTACAGGCGTTACCTGCGCGTTTACTCGGTATTAACTACGGCCTTTATGCTGTGCAGAATCTTTTGGCTGTTTTAATTTTGGCCTTTTCATGGGAGTTCGCAGCTGTTTCACGCGCAATTATCGCGTTGACTCTGGGGCCTGCTATTTATTTCTATTATTCCAGCTTGGTGGGGGAGTTGCGCGGTATCAGCAAGCGTTGGTGGCTGCATTTGTTACCTGCAATTTTAGTATTTGGTAGCTGGCTGCTGCAGGCCCCTGTGTTGTGGATGATCGACTACTTAATTATCGGTAGCTTTGCGATTTATCTCGCTGTCATTATCCGTCTGTTAGTGGGGGGCGAGAAGCGTTTAGCGCATTTGGCGCAGTTCGCTGCTCCTGCCTATCGCTGGCTGCTTATTCTGGCGAGCTTAATGGCAATCAATTTGTTGATTGAGTTGCTGGTGTTAGTAGACCTTAGTCGGGGAATATCGCCGCGTCGGTCATGGGTTTTGTGGGGTGGGGCTGCGGTCTTTTTGGTGTTTAATGCGCTAACAATGGTACTGATGATAGTGCGCGCTCCTTTAATCGAGTGGATGCATGCCCTGCAGGATTTACGGACAACCAAAGCAAAGCCCGTGAGTGATGTGGAAGCGAAGGCAGTATTTGAGCGCTGGGAAGCTATGGTTGCTGAGCGCGAGCTGTATAAGCGGGAGGGTGGTGTAACTTTGGAGCAAGCGGGTAAGTTGTTGGTATTACCAGCGCGCCAAATTTCACAGGCGATTAATCGTGTATATGGTGGCAGTTTTTCGCAATACCTTAATGATTGCCGAGTAAGTGCGGCGCAAGCATTGTTGCGTCAGGAAGCGGAAATGCCGATCACTCGATTGCTACTTGAAGCCGGGTTTAGTACAAAATCTAATTTTAATAAAGAGTTTATGCGAGTGACTGGACTGACGCCGAGCGAATATCGCAAGCAATCCGAGAAGCAACAGGCCTAGTCACTATCACTATCACCAGAACGCAAAAAAGCCGCCAGAGATGAATCTCTGGCGGCTTTTTTATGGGCAAAACCCAAGCGCTATTCTGGTTTGGGCTTCGGCGGGCGCGGCGGGCGGCCTACGCGGGCGCTAATGGCGGCTTTGCCTGCTTTGGTGGGCGGTTTGCCCGCTTTGGCGGCAGAGCTGCGGCTTTTGGTGACGCCTTTTTTGATGGTCGCTTTTTTCGGTGTAGGTATGCGTGCATCGGCGCGCATTTTTGGGGTGACTATCTTGGTGGGGAAGTCGTTTACTTCATAGCCTTTGACGCGTACACGTTTAATTTTACTGCCAATTAACTCTTCAATCATGGCGAGCTTAAGCGCTTCTTGCGGGCCTACCAAGGAGATTGCCAGGCCTTTTTTACCGGCGCGACCGGTGCGGCCTACACGGTGTACGTAGTCTTCGGTAAAGAAGGGCAGGTTGAGGTTGATGACGACATCTAGCCCTTGAATATCCAAACCGCGCGCGGCAACTTCGGTGGCCACTAACACTTGCAGCTTGCCATCTTTAAATTCTTGCAGCGCACGTTTGCGTGCGCCTTGAGTTTTTTCGCTGTGGCATACCGCCGCTTCTACCTTGTCATCTTTCAGCGCTTTAATCAGCTTGTCCGCTTCTTCGCGGGTGCTGGTAAAGGCCATAACTTGATACCAGCTTTGGCTGCGCAGTAGTTCTACAAAGAGTTTGTATTTGTGTTCTTCTTCCACTGGGTAAACTACATGGTCGATGGTATCGGCCACGGCATTTCGCTTTGATATAGCAATAAGAGTAGGGCGGTTCATCGCTTGCTTGGCGAGGTTGTTTACCAAGGGTGAGCTGGTGGCGGAGAAGAAGAGCGTTTGGTGCTTGCGCGTGATGCTGGTGAGCAATGCGTGAATGTCCACGACAAAACCCATGTCGAGCATGCGGTCGGCTTCATCGAGTATGACAAACTCGGTGCGCGCTAAATCGATGTGGCCCATTTCTACGTGTTCTTTTAAACGGCCGGGGGTGGCTACCAATATATCGGTACCGGCTTTGAGCTTATTAGCCTGACTACTGACCTTGCCGCCGCCGTAGCAGCTGGTAATTTTAAGTGATGTGTATTGCGCGAGGTCGGTAATGTTTTCGGCCACCTGCTGCGCCAACTCGCGCGTGGGCGCCATCACCAGCACGCGGGTTTGACCCGGTTGGGCTGCTTTAGGGTTATCCAGCAGTTGTTGCAGTACCGGCAAGGTGTAAGCACAGGTTTTACCGGTACCAGTTTGCGCAGTTACCAATAGGTCGCCTCCGCGTCGTGCAGCGGGGATGGATTGCTCTTGTACTGGCGTCATTTGGGTGTAGCCAATAGTTTTAATAGCGCGCAGTAATTCAGGGGCAAGGCCGAGCGAAGCAAAATTCATAGGAGTATCGATGACTTGGTAAAAATAAGGGCGCGCAGTATAGAGGATTGGCGCTATTTAGGGGGATTTAGTTTGTGCAAAAAACAGTCATTTAAATAGAATGTGGCAGCGTTATAAGGGGTTTAACGGAATTACTTGGCGAGGTGGTAAGCATTTGAATTGCTCAGTGTTCTTTTGGGCAAAAAAAAGCGGTGTCAGAAACTGACACCGCAAAAATTAAGGTTCCTGACGAGGGAGACCTAACGACACACAAAAGACTTTAGGGGCTTAACAGGATGTAAACACTTAAAGTCAATTTGACAATTTCACTATAGCAAGTAGAAAAAGCCTCTTCCACGTGAGTCACTCATTTTTTTACGTGTTTTGCATCGCAAAAGTGACTTATATGAATATTATTGTCACTTTGACTATAATATTTTATCGCAAGTAAAAGTATTTTTTGTATATGGATTATCTTGCGGTAATTGGCTTAAGAAGTAAGAAAATCAGTTTGGATTGTTATTTCTAAGTACAAGAAAAGGGGCGATGAATGCTTTCACCGCCCCGTTTGGGTTGTTGCGCGCTAACTAGTTCACATCAAACCTATCCGCATTCATCACTTTTACCCAGGCTTTTACAAAGTCTTTTACAAACTTCTCGCGGTTATCGTCTTGCGCATAGACTTCAGCGTAAGAGCGCAAAATCGAGTTGGAGCCAAACACCAAATCCACCCGTGTTGCGGTCCATTTCACAGTGCCTGTAGCGCGCTCTACAATGTTGTAGCTGTTTTTACCGGTCGGTTTCCACTGGAAGCTCATGTCAGTGAGGTTGACGAAAAAGTCATTGCTGAGCACGCCAACCTTATCGGTAAACACACCATGGGCCGTACCGCCATGATTGGTGCCTAGGACGCGCATACCGCCCACTAATACAGTCATTTCTGGCGCCGTCAAACCCATAAGCTGGGTGCGATCCAACAGCAATTCTTCGGGTTGAACGGCATAATCTTTTTGCGCCCAGTTGCGGAAGCCGTCATGAATGGGCTCCAGCGCTGCAAATGATTCTGCATCAGTTTGCGCATCAGTGGCGTCGCCGCGACCAGCCACAAACGGTACGGTGATGGTCACGCCCGCCGCTTGCGCTGCCTTTTCAACGGCTGCTGTGCCACCCAATACAATCAAATCGGCCATGCTGACGGCTTTGCTCAGATCGGACTGGACTCCTGCGAGAACCTCAAGCACTTTTTGCAAGCGCGCAGGTTCATTAGCTTCCCAATCTTTTTGGGGCGCTAAACGTATGCGCGCGCCGTTGGCACCGCCACGGAAATCGGAGCCGCGAAAGGTGCGCGCACTGTCCCAAGCTGTGGCAACCAATTCCGCCACACTCAAACCGCTGGCCAAAATTTTTGCTTTTAGCTCGGCAATTTCTGTCTCGCTTAAGGTGTAATTCACGGTCGGCACAGGGTCTTGCCAAATTAATTCCTCTGCGGGCACATCAGCGCCCAGGTAACGTGCTTTGGGGCCTAGGTCGCGGTGAGTCAATTTAAACCAAGCGCGCGCAAACACGTCAGAAAAGTAGGCTTGGTCTTTGTGAAAACGCTCGGAAATTTTGCGGTACTCGGGGTCTACCTTCATCGCCATATCGGCGTCAGTCATCAAAGGCATACAGCGAATAGAGGAATCTTCTACGTCCACCGGCTTATCTTCCTCTTTGATGTCTACGGGTTTCCACTGCCATGCACCCGCTGGGCTTTTGGTTAGCTCCCACTCGTGATTAAGCAGCATGTCGAAGTAGCCGTTATCCCACTGGGTTGGGTTAGTGGTCCAGGCGCCTTCAATACCGCTGGTGACGGTATCGCGACCTATGCCGCGAGTTTTGTGGTTGTTCCACCCCAAGCCCTGCTCTTCAACATCAGCCGCTTCTGGCTCTGGGCCCAAATTCGCAGCGTCGCCATTGCCGTGTGCTTTACCCACGGTATGACCGCCGGCAGTTAAGGCCACGGTTTCTTCATCATTCATCGCCATGCGCGCAAAGGTGATGCGAATATCGTTGGCAGTCTTTTGCGGGTCTGGGTTGCCATCCACACCTTCCGGGTTTACATAGATCAAACCCATCATTACTGCCGCCAGCGGGTTCTCAAGGTCGCGCTCGCCCCCCTGAGCTGATGAAGAGTAGCGAGTACCTTCGCCGCCGCTTTTGGCCAGCCATTCTTTTTCTGAACCCCAGTAAACGTCTTTTTCGGGGTGCCAAATGTCAGCGCGCCCACCGGCAAAGCCAAAGGTTTTGAAACCCATGGACTCATAGGCCATATTGCCCGCGAGGATCATTAAATCTGCCCACGACAGCTTGTTGCCATATTTCTTTTTAATGGGCCACAAGAGGCGGCGGGCTTTATCCAGGTTGCCGTTATCTGGCCAGCTGTTGAGCGGGGCAAAGCGCTGGTTGCCTGTGCCTGCACCGCCGCGCCCATCGGCAATGCGGTAGCTACCGGCGGAGTGCCAAGCCATGCGAATAAATAGGCCGCCATAGTGCCCCCAGTCGGCTGGCCACCAGTCTTGGCTGCTCGTCATCAAGGCTTTAAGATCCGTTTTAACGGCAGGCAAATCCAGTTTTTTGAACGCGTCGGTGTAGTTAAAGTCCTCGCCAAGTGGGTTAGTTTTGCGATCCTGTTGATGGAGAATGTCGAGATTCAGGGCATTGGGCCACCAAGCTGTGTTGGACTTGCTTGAAGCGGTATTGCCGCCATGCATCACTGGGCATTTACCGCCAGATTGTGTGTTGTCCATTGTTCTCTCCTGGTTTACGTTGATGTAAATGTAAAGGTTGGTCGGAATGGGAAACAAAGCCGCAAACTGCCAAGGGTTGTTTCGCGAATCCTCTAAACAAGTTCACCTTAGTCTAAAATCGACCAATAACTAAAATTTATATTTAATAACTGCCTGATTGCCTAAGGCTATTTGTTGGGTTTGGCGTTGATGCAAGGCGGTTTTAATCTTTGTCATAAATACTCAGTGTTACAGTTGATTGTTTAATACCAAAAAAATCTACCGATAGCAGAGGCGAGCGCTTTGGTAATAGGCAGCGCTAAGGCTGAATATCCCAAGATCGTGCCACAGGTAACATATCAAGGTATTTAGCTAGTCGAGGTGTTTAGTTAAACCGCTTCATAGGCAGGAGGGCGTTAAAGCGGGGGATTCGCTATTCAGGTGCGCAACTGGGATAGCAAGTGACTGGCATCGGTGCCCTATGGCTTTAAGCTCCTGTGAACATGCTTTTAAATATAAAATTATTTATGGTCATTTTGACCATAAATAGAAAATAACCGACGATTTTGTTAAGTAACTTCAATAAATTGCGTTTTGTATGTTTGGCGCATTTAACCGCTCTTGCTATAGTGAAATTGTCATTATGACTTTAAGTTTTCGGCCAAAACTTGCGTGACCCTTAAATAATAATAGTGAATGGACGCAAGCCTTATTGGCGTGCTGATTTTTCACAGCGTTGTGTAATAAAGAAATCTAGCCTCGGCGAATAGTCACTTAATCCGGAGAGTGAATGTTTGCTGATTTTTTATTACAGGTTACGGCGCAATGTAGTATCAAAAAAATATATATCTCACAAACCTTATTGAACCCAACACAATTTTGTCGATGGTTTGATATCTATGGTTATTCGGAGCTAATAATGAAAATAAAAAGTCTAACAACAGCGTTTTTTGTCAGTGTTTTAAGTGTTCCCTCTTTAGCCGCTCAATTGCTTGAGCATGTTGAATCTGAAGCGGGTAGTTTGTTGCCGGGTTATACCGGCATTATTGCGAGCCCTTTTAATGGTGTTGCTGCTTATGGCAATGGTGATGGGGTAGAGCACAGTACGGTTAAGTTAAATAATGCCCCTGGTGTTTTTCGGATTGATTTACGTGGCGCAAGCAGTGCAACGTCTGCGGCGGGTATCTCAATCTATGTCGATGGAAAAAAAGTAGGAGCTGCGTCGTTTAGTGGTACCGCTGCCGCGACAAAATCGGTTGAGTTTAATGTGGGCGCAGTAAGTACATCGCCCAAAATAAAATTTTTATTGGAAACCGATTCTGGCTCCAATGATACTTTGTTAGATTGGTATGAGCTCTACTATGTAGGCCAGCTGCCAGCACCTTTACCGGCGCCAGTGCTACCTCTTAAGGGTGCGTTTGAAACCGGTGTTTACCGCAATATGTTTGTTGAGGCGGGTTATTCGCAAGCGGCAGTGACCGCCAAGGTGAACGCTGCTTACAATCAACTCTTTCACAGCACCAGCAAAGATAAGAATTCAGGCGAGGCTATCTTTATCGATGCGCCCAATGACCCGGGAATGGCGTACATTTGGGATACGGGTAATAACGATGTGCGCAGTGAGGGAATGTCTTACGGCATGATGATGGCGGTGCAAATGGACCGCAAAGATGACTTCGATAAGTTGTGGGCCTGGGCGAATAAATACTCGCTCAACAAAACCGGTGAAATGAAAGGCTATTTTGGTTGGCAAAAAACCACAGCGGGTGGAAATATAGATTCAAACCCCGCACCTGATGGCGAAGAGTATTTTGCCATGGCGTTATTTTTTGCGTCGAACCGCTGGGGTGATGGAACGGGTATTTACAATTACCGTGCAGAGGCCAATAAATTGCTCGACAACATGATCAGCAATGGCCAAACCCATTACGTAAATAGTCAGTTGGTGAGTTTTAGTTTATTTGATCCGGCAACTGGGCACATATTGTTTTCACCCTACGGCACGCAACACACCGACCCTTCGTACCACTTGCCTGGCTTCTATGAACTGTGGGCGCGTTGGGCAGATCGCAACAATGATTTTTGGGCGCAGCGCGCTATCGCTAGCCGTGCGTTTTTAAAATCTACAGTAAACAGTACCACCGGTCTGAATCCTGATTACGCCAATTTTGATGGCAGCATCGTCAGTAGCACTTCGCCAAACCACAAAATATTTGCCTATGACGCTTGGCGTACCATAAGTAATGCGGCGAATGATTATGCGTGGTGGAAAGCCGATGCTTGGCAGGTTACCTACGCTAAAAATCTTCATTCATTTCTTAAGAGCAAGGGTGTTGATTCCTATGCAAGTCTCTATGAATTAAATGGCCAAGTTTACAGCGGTAATACTGACCACTCGCCGGGTTTGGTGGCCATGAATGCAGTGGGCTCTTTGGCCTCTAACAGTGCGGATGCGTGGGACTTTGTAAATGCGTTTTGGAATACCCCTGTACCTACAGGCCAATACCGCTATTACGATGGCTCGCTTTACATGTTGGGCCTGTTGGCGGTAAGCGGTAACTATCGTATCTATTGCCCCAATAACGGTTGCGGCACGGCGCCTAGCTCGGCGGCTTCATCTAGCTCGGCGGCGTTATCTAGTTCGGCGGCTTCATCTAAGCCGGTACCAAGCTCTGTACCAGCAAGTTCCGTAGCGCCTAGCTCCAAGCCTGCTAGTTCTGTTGCCCCGAGCTCTGCTCCTATTAGTTCTGCGGCAGCAAGTTCACCTGTTGCAGTAAGCAGCTCTGCCAATGTTGCTTTGATAGGGCGCCTAGAGGCAGAGAACTACGCGGCACAGTCTGGTATTCAAACTGAAGCCACGAGTGATACCGGTGGTGGTTTGAATATTGGCTACATCAACAGTGGCGACTATGTTGAATACCAAATCAATGTGCCAGCAGCGGGTACTTACAAAATGCAGCTGCGCGTTGCCTCGGGTACAGCAGGTGGGGCTATCAATGTTGTGGCGAAAAATGCCCAAGTAGGCAGTGTTGCGGTAAATGGCACCGGTGGTTGGCAAAGCTGGGTCACAGCAAGCATCAATGTAAATCTGGCGGCTGGCGCGCAAACCCTGCGTTTGAATTTCACCGGTGGCAGCGGCTACTTGTTCAATCTCAATTGGATGGATTTTAGCGCTGCAGCTACAAGTTCGGTGCCTGCTAGCCAAGCGGCGTCAAGTAAGCCCGCGAGCAGCGCGGCGGCTTCATCGGTTGCCGCAGGTGCGGGGTTGAATTGTCAGCACGTTATTGTGGATCAATGGAGCCAAGGCTACACCGCCGCCATTCGCGTCACCAATACCAGCACGGCACCTATTTCGGGTTGGTCGGTAAACTGGCGTTATAGCGATGGCTCAGTTATGACTAATAGCTGGAATGCCAATGTGACCGGCTCCAACCCCTATGCAGCCACACCTTTGGCTTGGTTAAACACCATTAACCCTGGCCAAACCGTGGAGATAGGCATTCAAGGTAGCAAGGGAATCCCTAATGGCGCTGCGCCAACTGCCGTGGTAACGGGGCCTAAATGTAACTAAGTCAAAACAGGGCCAATGGCTAGAAATTGGCGAATGCTTTTTTTGTACTATTTTTTTTGATCTGTGTTTTTTTGATCTGTGTTTTTTAATGTTGTCTCTCTTGATGTAGCTTTGCGGTGCCAGACTTCTGGCACCGCTTTTTTTTGAGCGTTTCCTTCCTTGTGTGACTCAATAGTGTTTAGGCCTATCGGTACTGCTCGAAGCAGTTTTGCAGCGCAGGCGCATTTTTTACTTACATATTTATTTATATAACCAAATCACGATTTTGGTGCCATAGCTCGCCCCAAACGATCTTTTGATAATTAGTAAGCTATGTATACTATATGCCTAGCTATCAATAAGGATCCCTCATGACTTTCCCCAATGTACCCAATGCCAGCAGTCTTATCCCTGAAGCCGAAAACCTAGGTTTCCTCTTAGCGGATAACTCCCGTCTTACGCGCCGTTTGGCCGCCTGTTATTTGGAGCGGCACGGCATAACCCTAGCGCAAGCGCGCGCCCTGTTGTGTGTGTGTCGCTGGGAGGGAATGCGTCAGGTGGAGTTGGCCGATTATTTGGAGATTCAACCCATCAGTGTGGGGCGCCTATTGGATCAACTCGCACAAGCGGGATTCATTCAGCGCCGCCCAGACCCAAATGACAGACGTGCTTTCAAACTTTACTTAACCGCTGCTGCTGGGCCGACTATCGCCCTCATTAATCAAGGCGCGCGCGAGTTTCAAGCGGCCATGTTGGATGGGCTAACAGCGGAGGAGGTCAGCGCACTCTTTAAGGGGTTAAATCGTGTGCGGGAGAACCTGAATAATCTCGCTAAGTGCCCGGCGGCACTACTTTCCACACCGTCAGAAATAACACCCGCAGTCGATCAAGAGGTAGAAAAACCATGAGCAACAACAAATCCCTTCGTCAATTACTCTTAATCGCCGTGCCTTTGGCTGCGCTGATTGCGGGCTTATTGATTTATTTGCTCGGCGGCCACGAAGTGGGAACTGAAAACGCCTATGTAAAAGCCGACATGATCAGCATTCGCCCGCAGGTGGCAGGTACTGTTGTCTCTCGTTTAGTGGCAGAGAATGAACAGGTCAAAGCGGGCCAATTGTTATTCACCCTCGACCCCAAGCCTTTTAATGTGGCGATTAACAAGGCTCAAGCCAAATTAGATGAAGTACGCACCAATCTCGCCGTGCTACATGCGAGCTACAGCGAGAAGCAATCTGAATTGCAATTGGCTCAAGCCAACCGCGACTACGCCAGTAACGAGCAAGCGCGCCAAGCGAATTTGGCCGCGCGTAAATTAGTGGCTAAGCAAGCCTTCGATGAGGTGAGCCACAATCTGCGTGTGTCTGAGCAACAAGTCATTACCTTAGAGCGGGATTTAACGCGCATTGCCGAATCGCTCGGGGGCGATCTCAACTCTCCTATTGAGCAACACCCTAGCTATCGCGCCGCCCAAGCTGAGTTGGAGCAGGCGCAGTTAAACCTTGGTTATACCCAGATCACCGCCGCTAAAGAGGGCGTTGTCACCAAACCGCCTGAGGTAGGTGAGTTCTTAGGGCAGGGCGCTTCGGCCATGGCGCTGGTAGCAAGTGACAACCTTTGGATAGAAGCCAACTTTATAGAGACAGATTTAACCCATGTGCGCACAGGCCAAAAGGTGAGGGTAAAAGTGGATACCTATCCCGATGAGGTGTGGGAAGGAGAAGTGCAAAGTATTAGCCCTGCTACCGGCGCGCAGTTCTCGGTGATACCCGCCCAAAATGCAACCGGTAACTGGGTCAAGATCGCTCAGCGTGTGCCCGTGCGCATTAGTATCAAACCCAATGCCCATGCACCTGCTTTGCAAGCTGGCCTAAGTACAGAGATAGCGATTGAAACTCATCATAAGCGCAGCCTTTTTGGATTTTCAATCTAACAAGCTGGCGCTTTCTATCGACTTAACTCTTGGGTGAACGACAGACATGAGCAATTCTGAAATAGCCACCGCTACGGGCAATGCCAAACGCGGGCTGATCACCATATCGGTGATGCTGGCGACGATTATGCAGGCGCTGGATACGACTATCGCCAATGTGGCCTTGCCGCATATGCAGGGCAGCATGTCAGCCACACAGGATCAAATCTCCTGGGTGCTGACCTCTTACATTGTCGCCGCCGCTATTTTCTTGCCACTCACCGGTTTTTTAGCCGATAAGTTTGGGCGCAAACGTTTGTTTGTTTGGTCGGTCGTGGGTTTTACCATCGCCTCAATGCTCTGTGGCGCAGCGCAAAACCTGCCGCAAATAGTGCTATTCCGTTTATTGCAGGGTGTTTTTGGGGCCGCGCTTGTGCCCTTATCCCAATCTATTTTGCTCGACAGCTACCCGCGCGAAAAACATGGTTCGGCTATGGCGATGTGGGGTATGGGGGTGATGTTAGGGCCGATACTCGGGCCCACCCTAGGTGGCTGGCTCACCGAGTATTACAGCTGGCGCTGGGTGTTTTATATCAACTTGCCTTTTGGCATTTTGGCCCTAGTGGGCATTCTCAGTTCGATAAAAGAAACCGAGCTAAAGCCGGAGCGCAAGTTCGACCTGCTCGGTTTTGCCTTCTTGAGTTTGGGTATAGGCGCTTTGCAAATGATGCTGGATCGCGGCGAAACCCTCGATTGGTTCAATAACCGCGAAATCATCATCGAGTGTGGGCTGCTGTGTCTTGGCTTCTATTGGTTTATCGCCCATATATTCACTCACAAAAATCCTTTTATCGAACCGGCAATTTTTAAGGATCGCAACTTCTCCGTCGGTATGGTGTTTATGTTTATCGTGGGCATTATATTACTGGCGACCATGGCGCTCTTACCGCCGTTCCTGCAAAGCCTGATGGGTTATCCGGTCATAGATGTCGGCCTTGTCATGGCGCCGCGTGGGGTGGGGGTGATGCTTGCTATGATGTTAGTGGGCAAGCTCTCGGGCAAAATCGACCCGCGCCAGCAAATCTTTTTTGGCCTAATGCTCACGGCCATATCCCTGTGGGAAATGGCGCGCTTCACCACGGAAATTACCAGCTGGGACATCATCAGAACCAGCGTAGTGCAAGGTATAGGCTTGGGCTTTATCTTTGTGCCGCTGTCTACCGTCACCTTCTCCACGCTCGATGCACGCTTCCGCAATGAGGGCACGGCGCTGTTCAGCCTCACCCGTAATATCGGCTCCAGCATTGGTATCTCGGTAGTGATTGCACAGCTACAGCAAAATATTCAAAAGAACCACGCCGCCTTTGCCGATTACATAACGCCCTACAACCAAGCCCTCGCCAAAGTGGGCGAGTCGGGCTATTGGAATATTCACACCACGCAGGGCTTGGTCGCCATTAACGGCGAGGTGCAGCGGCAGGCCGCCACGCTCGCCTACTTGCAGGACTTCTACCTCATGATGTGGATAACCCTCGCGGCCTTGCCCTTGCTGTTCTTAATGCGCAGCCCCAAAAAGCAGCTAAAAGCCGAAAACCCAGTGGCAGCGCTAGAGTAAAGTCTGTTTAAAAACTGTGCAGCTTGGGGGAGAATAGCCAAAAGGTGTGCTATGCTGCGCGCCCTTTGTCGAGGCCAGTGAATCGCTGGTTTCCAAATCAGTATGTTTTTAGTATCAGTAAACTTTTAGAGAGTCTTATGGCAGTTAAACCCGTTTACAAAGTGATTTTTCTTAACCAGGGTCAGGTTTACGAAGTCTTTTGCTCCGCGATTTATCAAAGTGAAATGTACGGCTTTATTGAAATTGAAGAGTTTGTGTTTGGCGAGCGCAGCCAGCTAGTGGTTGACCCCGCAGAAGAAAAGCTCAAAAACGAATTTGCCGGTGTAAAACGTTCTTATATTCCGATGCACGCCATAGTGCGCATCGATGAAGTAGAAAAAGAAGGCCCCGCCAAAATTAGCGACATCAAAGGCGGCAGCGACAAAATCGCGCAATTCCCCTACGGTGGTTTTATTCCCAACCCCAATTTGGGCGAATAAATATCTTGGCAACACTCAAAACGCCCAGCTTAGTCTGGGCGTTTTGCTATCTCTCAAAACAAAATCCGCCTACACTCAAAACCAATAACACTCAGAGACGCGGCCCATGCTCAACAACAATTTGTATCTCGCCATAGATCAAGGCGGCCAAAGCACGCGCCTAGCCCTGTTTGATATAAAGGGAAATTGTGTATGTGTTTACTCTGCTCCCTGCGCTACCCAACACCGCCAAATACAGTATGGCAATTGCCAGCAAAGCAATAGTCAGCCGCAAGAATTTATTGAGCAAGACGGCGAAGAAATTTTAGCGGGCATTCGCAGCTGTCTCGCCAATATCACTGAATTTCTTGGGGGTGAGGTAACGCGCATAAAAGGCGCTGGGTTTGCAGGGCAGGGCTCATCGCTACTCTGTTGGGATAATCAAACCGGAGCAGCTTTAACGCCGGTACTCAGTTGGCAAGATATTCGCGGCGAAGCCTATATCAACGGCTGCGCGCTCACCCAAGAGCAAGTGCAAGCTAAAACGGGCCTGCGTTTATCGCCACACTATGGCGCCAGCAAAATTCGCTGGTGTTTAGAGCATGATCGAGCGGTAATTCAAGCTCGCGTCGACAATTGTTTAACTATAGGCCCCATCGTCAGCTATATATTTTGGCACTTGCTCGGCCCAAAAAACCAAGTAGATCCCGGCCACGCGCAGCGCACGCTCCTATGGAACCTAGCGCGCAATCAATGGGATGAAACGCTGCTCGCAGAATTTAAAATTCCCGCGACACTGTTGCCAGAATGCCGCTACCACAATCAGCACTTTGGCGAATTACAGCTCGGTACCCACAGCATTCCTTTTGGCGCCAGCGCGCGCGATCAAGGCGCCTCTTTATTTGCTCGTGGCACCCCGGCGGGCGACAGCATTTACCTGAATCTCGGCACAGGTGCATTCATCCAGCGCCTCAGTAAAAATATGCAAGCGCCTACAGGGCTGTTAGTCAGCCCGCTCTGGTTGCCGCAGCCCTCGGCTGTTAACGCTCAGGCTCATCCAATAATAGAAGTCTCATCGCCCACCTGTTACCAAGCAGAATTTACCAGCGTGTCGCAAACAGAAAACAGCTCATCCGAATCGCTCTACGCCTATGAACCACTCTACGCGTGGGAAGCCACCGTCAACGGCGCAGCAGCAGCCACTGCCTACCTGCAAGAACACACCGGCCTTGCCGTCACTCCCGCAGACATGCAGCAAGCGCTCGGCTTAAATCCAACTCATGAATGTTATTTTTTAAATGCGGTCGGTGGTTTAAGCGCGCCTTATTGGCGAACAGATTTACATTCGCGCTTTAGCGATAACTTAAGCCCACATGAAAAAATTCTTGCGTGGCTCGAAAGTGTTTTATTTCAATGCGTCATTAATATTCAGCGCATGGAATCACTCGGCGCAGCACGCAGCATCATCATCAGCGGCGGTTTCAGCAAAGCCGATGCGCTCTGCCAAAAGTTCGCCGATCTCACACATATAAAAGTAGAGCGCAGTGACAACAGCGATGGAACCCTGCAAGGTATAGGCTACCTTGCTGCCGCCATGCCTGCGACCTGGGCACCACAGTTGCAATGCGATATTTTTATACCCAATAAAAATGAGCAGCTTGCACAGCGTTTTACACTGTGGAAAAAAGCGATGGAGCATTGGCTAAATGAATCTTAGTCACCCTTGTTCATATGTGCGGGTAAGGTGTTGGCTGGCACTGGCTTTTGTATACCCATAATTCCCCGCTGCTGTGCTGCTGATATTTTTAATCAAAGGCTTTTTGGCGCCTCTATTATTGTTTTGACTATTATTACTTTCTCTATTATTGCTTTCGGTTGGAGGCAGTAAAATTCGCCATCTCGGTGGTTAGGGTCTGCCGCTAAACTGCTCACATTTTTGTGTGGTATTCATTATTCCTGCACGTTTTTACTTCCCGTCTTACTTATTAAAATCCTTATATTTCAATCGCTTTTAACGATTCTCCCTCACGGCTAAATTGGTTTTTATCAAATAGACTATAAGCCCTCTGTCGACATCTGTATTTTTATGCTGCGATTATTGGTAATTAAAGTGGATGATATATTATTACCAATTTAAGGATTTTATTTGGTAATTAAATGGGCTTACCAATTACCAAATTGTAATAATTGTTGGCATTTTTGTTATTACAATGTGGTACTATTTTTTGGTCTTCACTGTTTTTCCTCTGCGGAGGCATGTGTAGATAGCTTGTCGCCAGTGCTCTCTTAGCTACTAGTAAAGCGGGGTGGAGCAAGCACCAAAAAAATAAATCAACACAATAATCACATTTATCAAACAAGGGTAAAAACCATGACAGCAAATACTTTTATGGGCACTTTTTTGCGCCCGCTTAGCTATGCCGCGTTTATTGGCAGCCTATTGGTAAGCACCAGTGCTATGGCGCTCACCGTTACATCAAGTGGTTCCGACGGCAATGTCGCTACCAACACTATCGACAATAATCTCAATACTCGCTGGTCTGCTAATGGCGACGGCCAATGGATCAAATACGACTTAGGTCAGTCCTTCACTATTGATGACCTCTCTATCGCCTTCTACAAAGGCGCAGATCGTACATCCACCATTGAGATTCAAGTTTCCACCGACAACAAATATTGGAGCACCGTTTTCTATGGTACTCAGCCCAAAAAAACCAACAGCCAACAAGAATTTAATATCACCGATACCGCGGGTCGCTATGTAAAAATTATTGGCCACGGCAACACCTCCAATAATTGGATCAGCTTGACGGAAGTCGATATCAACACCCTAGGCGGCGCGACCAGTTCCACTGCAAGTTCTACTGCGTCTACTGCAAGTTCTAGTATTAAATCCAGCGTTAGCGCTAGCTCAGTGGCTAGCGGCGGCACAATTCCCGCAGCGCTTTACACTAACTTTGAAGCAGAAGGCAGCAGCCCTTTTGTTAACGGCAATTCCATGGTGTTTAAAGCACTGGTAGAAAAAGTTGTCACCTCTAACGGCAATGGCTGGCGTCATGAATTAAAACTCATTAAAGATTTGCGCCAGGGCATGACTAAAAATTACGAATACTTTAAAGCGGATGTAAAAGTAGACCTGTCGAAAGGCGGTAAATTAATTGCACTGCAATACCACGCCGAAGACACAGGTACTATCGTAAAAGTGTATGTGTCCGACAGTGATGAGTCTGGTTTTATCAACAGCGTTGCCAAAGACGGTATTTTTGATGTCTATGTACGCATGTTGCCCGCCAGCGGCGGCAGTGAAGAAAAATACGCATTGGGCACCATCAAAACTGGTGAAAGTTTTACGCTTACCTCTACCAACAACTACGGCAAGGTAACCGTATCTGCCTTCTCCAAATCTAAAACCCTAACCGTAGCTGACGGCGGCGCTTCTTATCTTAAGTTTGGTAACTACCTCCAATCGCAAGACCCAGTAGGCAGCGCTAAGTGTTCAGACTTTGCGTCCTGCTACACCAAGTTTGGCATCACCACCGCAACCATCACCATGAGTAACGTGTCTTACAGTCGCCAATAACGTCTAATTCACCTTAAGCAGCTGTAAAAAAACCGACCCACATTTTTGTGGGTCGGTTTTTTTATAGGGCATAGTTTGCGGTAAACTCAACCTATGGTCTGCTAATGGCCAATTGCGGTAGATGTGCCAAGGTTTGTATGCTTGCGATGCAATAGCTACTCTCTGTAATGCCATTGTGCTAAATAGCGGCTATCTTAAGTGCATCGAAGTTAATTGCACCTGTATCAACTGTGCTGATATTAATCGCATCGATATTAATTGCGCCTACCCTAACAGTGTCTTGCCTACATCCTATGTCTGAAATTATTTATATTCTTTTATTATCCCTACTCGCTGGCGCCGCTATGCCGATAGGTGCGCTCTGTGCGCGGCTTGATCTAATTCATCCTTCTATTTTGGGGTCATCTTGGCGTCATTTCATTGTCGCCTTCGGTGGTGGCGCACTCATCTCGGCAGTGGCCTTAATATTAATTCCCGAAGGCACAAGTAAATTAACCCCCGCACCGGCGGCATTTTGCTTTGCGGCGGGCGGCCTCTTTTTTTATTGGTTGGATAATTATTTAAACAAACTAAAAAGTTCTGCAGGTCAGCTAGTCGCCATGCTCTCCGACTTTATTCCCGAAGCTATTGCCCTAGGCGCCGCCTTCGCCGCCGGTGAAAACTTCGGTTTATTACTGGTACTGCTCATGGTGTTGCAAAACCTGCCCGAAGGGTTCAACGCCTATGAAGAACTTTGCAGCAGCGCAAAGCTGCGCTCAAATACCATTGTTGTCGCTTTTGCGGGCTTAGCATTAGTAGGTCCAATCGCCGCCGCCATAGGCTATTACCTATTGGCGCAACAGCACGAACTTATGGGCGGTTTAATGCTCTTCGCCAGCGCCGGGATTTTGTATTTGGTATTTCAAGACATAGCGCCCGAATCTAAAGTAAATCACCAAGGCATGCCCGCCTTAGGCGCAGTTGCTGGGTTCTTGTTGGGCTTGGTGGGTAATATGTTGATTGTGGGTGGGTGAATGTTCTCGTGATACAGATATTTAAACTGCTAGAACTGTCATTTCAATGTTCCAATGTAATATTTTTCAGGATGGCTTAACGTAAAAGCTGAGGGCATTATTTAGAAAACACCTAAATGAAGTGTGAAGTAAGGTATAAATAGTAAAATATATACCCCTATGAAAGGATCTGCGTTTTGGAAAATATAATAATTCACAATTTCCCCCCTAAAACCCTAGCGCGATTTAGGTTAATTGAATTGCTAGCCTACTGGGAGGGGCGAGTGAATGCTCAGGACTTAAAACACTATTGTGACCTTAGCCGACAGCAGAGCAGCAGTGAACTTAATAATTACAAAGAATTCGCGCCGCAAAATCTCATGTACAACGCATCACAAAAAGCACATTTACCGAGTGAAAGCTTCACACCCTTATTTATCACTACAGCTGCAGATGAATACCTTTACTGGTTTCATCACGGACATGTAAGTGCGCCGTCTACGCATCATTTATCTGAATCACTTTCAATTCCATCACGAAAAATATCGCCTTTTGTAATGCGCGGCATAGTGACAGCTATGCGCCAACAAAAACGCTTGGAGGTGGATTATGTATCGCTCAACAACCCCAACCACGAAGGCCGAATCATTTCGCCGCACAGTTTTGTGAATACCGGTTTGCGCTGGCACCTGCGTGCATGGTGCGAAAAAAGTGGAGACTACCGCGATTTTGTTTTAAGCCGTTTTCGCGGCACGCCAGAACTGATGGAAAAAGCAACACATACCGCAATCGAAGACACCGCTTGGAATACTCCCGTCATTATTAAACTTGCGCCTGATACGCGCTTATCCCCCGCTAAACGCGCCGTCTTAGAAAATGATTACCAAATGCAAAACGGCCAATTACACATCACCACTAAAGGCTGTTTAGTGCAATATCTCCTGCGCGAATTGCAAGTCAGCATCAAAGTTATCGACGGCACCCCCGAAGCCCAGCAATTAATATGTGTAAACCCTCAAGACATAAAACCATGGTTATTCGACGCTTAATGGCTGTAATGCGGTGTAATAGCTAAATACCTGCCTAGTTTGTATACCTGTGTTTATGCGCAGTGTTGTGGCGTATTGAAAAATGCGTAAAGTTACGTGATTGAAAATAAAATGGAGCTTTAAGGTGAATGATCTATCCCCGTCAGATTTAAAGGCAATACTGCATTCAAAACGCGCAAACCTCTACTATTTAGAGCATTGCCGCGTAATGCAGAAGGACGGCCGAGTCTTGTACTTAAAGGAAGCTAAGGCAGAAAATCAATACTGGAATATTCCCATAGCCAATACCACCGTAATTCTTTTAGGTACGGGCACCTCCATTACCCAAGCCGCCGTGCGCATGCTCGCCCAAGCGGGCGTACTAATAGGTTTTTGCAGTGGTGGCGGCACACCGCTCTACATGGGTAGCGAAATAGAATGGATGACCCCGCAAAGTGAATATCGCCCCACACAATACCTACAAGGCTGGATGGGATTTTGGTTTGAGGCCGAAAAGCGCCTAGAGGCCGCTAAGGATTTTCAGCAAGCGCGCATCGCCTTTTTACAAAAACTTTGGAGCAGCGACAGGGATTTAATCGCCGAAGGCTTTAATGCGGAAGATAAAGACACCCAACAAGCATTAACCACCTTCACAACCGCTATTATCAGCGCGCAAAAACCAGCCGATTTACTCTTGCAAGAGGCTAGGCTCACCAAAACGCTCTATAAAATTGCCGCCAATGCAACCAAGCATGGCGACTTTACTCGCCAGCGTGACGCTCAAAATAATAGTACAGACAAAGCCAATAGCTTTTTAAACCACGGCAATTATTTAGCCTATGGACTAGCCGCCTGCACCCTATGGGTATTAGGCATACCCCATGCCTTTGCTGTTATGCACGGTAAAACCCGTCGCGGTGCTTTGGTGTTCGATATTGCCGATCTCATCAAAGACGCTATAGTCCTGCCCACCGCATTTATCTGCGCCAAAGAAAACGCCACAGAGCAAGAATTCCGCCAGCAGTGCTTGCAAATGTTCGCCAAACACAAAGCGTTAGATTTTATGTTCGAGCAAGTGAAATTGGTTGCATTGCAGGGCAAAGCAGAAGAGGAAAACCCACAGGAAAATTATGGGGTAAGTCTTACATGATGGTCACCTTTGTAAGCCAGTGCGAAAAAAATGCCCTCAAAAAAACACGCCGCGTGCTTGATGCCTTTGCCAACCGCATTGGCGATAACACGTGGCAAACCGTAATTACCGAAGACGGATTATTAGCTATTAAAAAAATGCTGCGCCAAACGGCAAGTAAAAGCACGGCGGTAAGCTGCCACTGGATAAGATCGCGTGCGCGCAGTCAGTTTTTATGGGTGGTGGGGAATAGGAATAAATTTAGTGAGGAAGGGGTTGTACCGGTTAACTATACAGATAAAGAGGTTTTAATGGACGTTCCAAGTGAAAAGCCAAAAGCAGGTATTTTATATGCCAATACACATCTGCAACCACTAGCCGAGCATTTGTTTGCTGTTGGGTATGTCGCAGAATCCCTGCATAAAAAATTGGTGCCTAATGCAGAGGAAAAATCGTTAAAAGTAAGTTTTTTAGCAGGATGCTTACACGATTTAGGTAAATTAGATCCAATTTTTCAATCTTGGGTTATTAACCCTAAAAAAAGGGGTTTTATTGCTGATGATGGCCAGCATGTTGATGATGTTAAATTTAGTTTTGATAAGCATCCTCGGCATAATGAGGTGTCACTGCTGCTTTGTTATTTGGTAGATAGCCCGTTATTGAAGTTGGTGAATAAATCCAATAAGAACGCTATTAAGCATGCTGTCTATTGGCACCACGCAAAACCCTATCGTAAGGAAAAAGATGCCTTCTCATCTTATAAATTAATATCGAAAAAGCTAACTGCTAACCAAAAAGAAAAATCACTTGATGAAATATTGGTATCTGCTACCAAATTGCTAAATCAGGTCTCCGGTATAGATAAGCGTTATAGCGGTGCAGCAAACTCTAGGGTGGCTGATATATATAATCAAGAACTTGATATTGACTGTACAGATGACCTAAGTGATGCTCCACCATTGCCTAGTTATAAAAACTACGAGCCAGAGGAAGCTGTTCAAGATTATGCAAAGGCAGTAAGAGTAAATGCTGACAATAATATATACAGAACATGTGTGATTACAGCAGATCGAGTTGTGTCATCGTTAAATGCTACTGAGTTGCATGATGCACTAATTAATAAAACCTTGGATGACGTTGTGCTTGACTTACTGTTACCAGAGTCGTCATTAATTTCTCATATTGAGCAGTGTTTACAAAATTTTCCTGATGACGAAAGAGGTAAGCAGCAGCGGATGGCCGCTGAAAATCTTAATAACGCACAAGGTGTTGGAGTATTGGCTGGTGCAGCAGGATGTGGGAAAACAAAAATAGCGCTGGAGTGGGCGAAGCTAAAGAATGCACAAAAAATAATATGGGTTTGCCCGAGAGTGCAGGTTTGCCAAGGGTTGTTCTATGAGTTAACCAGTGACAATTACTTGCCTAGTGCTACGGTTGAAATTAATACGGGTGAATTTAAGTTTTTAAACAATTGGGGGGAATTAACGCCTGATGATGAGTATTTTTCTGGTGATGTAGTTATAACTACAATAGATCAAGTTTTAGGATCAATAATTAGCCATACCAAGGCTAACACCTTAGTTGATTTTATGAATGCTCACGTGGTGTTTGATGAGTTTCACGAATATGTAAATATGTCGGCTTTTAATTTGTTGTTTGCAGAGCTTGTGGCTTGCAAACAAACCAAGGAAATCCTTGCCAATACCTTATTGGTCTCTGCTACACCTCATTACACCTATGTCGAAGAGCTTTTAGGTATAGATAAAGACGATATGGTCGTAATGTCATCGTTTAATCACAGTCAATACCAATTGGATTTTAAGCTGTTTAACGATAGTGTTTTAGATGATAACAACCCTCTGTTTACTCGGCAGCAAGGTAATACATTTGTAATCAGTAACATGGCGCTTACTGCACAGAATAGTTTTATTCGCCATCAGTTAGATGAAAATTCAATCTTGTTACATTCAAAATTCAAAAAAAGTGACAAGCGTAAATGGTTTGATGAAGTTTATGAGTGTTTTAAGAAAGACGGCACAGGAAAGTATGAGGTATTGCGTAGTGGGCCAATAGTCCAAGCGTCACTCAATATTAGCTGTGATTATATGGTGGCTGAAATTACCAGCGCCGAAGATTGCTTGCAACGACTAGGGCGTTTAGATCGGTTCGGGAAAAACGAAAAAAACACCTACTGTTTAGCTGT
This sequence comes from Cellvibrio sp. 25HG11W-0, assembly GCF_057815475.1. Classification (NCBI taxonomy): domain Bacteria; kingdom Pseudomonadati; phylum Pseudomonadota; class Gammaproteobacteria; order Cellvibrionales; family Cellvibrionaceae; genus Cellvibrio; species Cellvibrio sp. 25HG11W-0. The sequence goes on along the minus strand of NZ_CM174230.1, from coordinate 3,130,271 downwards.
ACCTGAGGCTATTGCTGCTGCAAAAGGTAATAGCGCCGCTACACGTTTTTTATCACACATGCATGTGTTAAGTTCCGTTAGGGCATGGTTTCAAGTTTTGAAAAATGAGCTGGATGAAAAATCGTTTAGGTTGGTTGATATCTACGATCTATATCGAGAGTTTCATTCTAAAGATAATACGAGAAAATATATAGAAGGTGATTTGGTTGGCTCTCTAAAATCTAGTGTTATAGCAATAAATTCGAAGGTTCTAGATCCTATTGTTGTTCCGCCTAAAAAATCACAGGAAAAATCCCGGTCCAAAATAAGTAAGTCTTCCTTAAGGGGGGACAATCGATTTGTGCAAATGGCAATTTGCAACTTAAATGATCGCTATAAACCTGAGTTTATAAATAAGTATGCTTATTTAATGCCGTTAGATGATGTAACTGACATCGACAACTTAACCTATTCTACCAATGCAATAAATGGGTATGGAAAAAGCGATCAAAATTTAGTGGCGAATATGTTTAAAAAGCATCACAACATTATGGGTGGGATAAAACCATTTAACGATTTCACTTTGTTAAATGAGGCAAGAGATCCTGAGCTTCCCATTTATTTGAGTTATATCACGCAGGATTTAGAGCAAGTGGGTGGTGAGTCTGCACGACATAGTCATGCAATATATTATGCTGTGTGTGATAAACAGCCAATAGGCGCAATTTCAATCAACCAAATTAACAACACAACCGACCTTGAGGATTAAAGCATGGAAAAAGTAACTGGAATTAAAAGTGTAGATTTTAAAATTAAAGCCTTAGGGCATGGGGTAGTGAATTGGAATGGGCCTACCTCTTTGAATGGTGGAGATGGAAAAACAGTGGATAACCATACACTTCCTAAATTACGTGGCTACACCAATTTGACCGGAAAAATTAAAGATGAAACAGGCTACAAATATAAAAAAGAAGCCACCGATATTAATTTTAAGGAAACGCCTTTGTATATTAGTCAAAACTGTATAAGGCACCACTTGTTTAGAGATCAGGCATTTGATTTGCATTATGCCAGCGAAAAAAATTTACAATTGGTTATTTCGTCTATCACTGGATTAATTCGGGGGTATGTAGTCCCATCTAGCCAATGTAAGCGTACTAGCCCATTGTTACTTGAGGATTTTGTAGACCAGTTAGGTAATGGTAATTTTGAACAGTACGGCCAAGCTGGTGCTCGTGATAGTTCGTCTTTCTTTTCTAAAACTACATTTGGCGATACTGAGTACACATCTTATGGCTCAATAAGTGTCGAGCAGTTGCAGTTTGTGTCTCTGGATAGAAAGTTTGATCGTGCTGCAATAGTTGTTAAAGAAGGTCAGGGTGAAGAAATTGCTGAAGAAGTTACCGTTTTTATAAAATCACTTAACCCAGAGTTAAATCCGCAAGCTACCTTCCACCCTAATTATGTTCGTAAGGGTACTATTTTTGAAGAGGGGGAAGTGGGGATTTTACTAAATGATGATGCGATTAAAGTTTTAATTACACATACGCTATCAATGATAGAAAGCCTATCTATTAGGCAAGCAAAGAGCTATATGTATGTAGATGAAATAAAAGTTGATTATAACGATAGCAATAAAATGATGCGTATAAAAAGGAATGAGTCAGAAATTTCTGAACATCCAGAGTCATCATTTGCAGTGTATTTTTACGCTAAGTAGGGGTTTTCATGCGAATTGAAATTGAGTATGAAGCTTCTTGGCGAAATTCTTTTTTGGATGGTGACAATAATAGTCCTCTTCCTAAAAATGGCCGAGAGTATTTAGGTTCAATGACCACCTTGAAAAAGGATGGTAATTTTATCGAGAGAAAAGTTACCTTAGATACCGTTATGGGTTTGTTGAATCGGCTAATAGGAGATCAGCGTAAGTTGTATCAAGCGAGAGAGATGAAAACCTCTGGGTTTTATTTTTTTGAGGATATTGAATCTAAGGTTAGCTTTGAAGATAAACCATTACTGACAAATGAGATTGTATACATCCGCAACATGAAGGGAAGTACAGACCAAAATTCCTTTACCGGAATTATTAAATCAAGTGACCCAATGTTTTCATCGGATTACTCTCGTGAACTTTGGGGGGTGTTGGCTTTAGATTTGCAATCGCTTTGTACCTTTATTAATGATGATTCCAATGTGATTGATGGGATTGATACTGACCCACTAAATGCCTGTGCATTAATGGAAGAGTTGGAGAAATTAAAGCCTGTAAATAATGATGGATTTGTGGCGGAAGCTTTAACGACCTTGGAGTCATTTTTCCCAGGAACTATTTATCTTAATAATAAAGATTTAGTTATAACGTCCTCTTTATATTGTTCAGCGCTTTATCTGCAGTTGAATCGCTTAACTAAGCGTTTTGACTTGACATCTGCACTCACTAAATCTGGAGGGATAAGTGGTATATCGAAAAGAGGGTTTACCAAAAAGGACTTTATGGATCGTTTTACCTCAGGTAAGAAAAAAATGCTTTGGGGTAATCCATTTATGTTAAAAAAATTAGTGAAGGGGCAAGGTGAGGTAACGTCAATTTTAACTAAAGCCAGCGGTCAGCTTGAAATAACAATTGATGTTGATCAGCAAAAAGGTCAAGAAATAAAAACGATGATTGAGAATGCCGGTGTGTCTGCTTTTTATCTCGGTAAAAAAGGGCTGGCCTACGTTTCTAAAATTCGAGTATAGGGTGGCGTAATGAACTATTACCTAGATATTGTATTAAAGCCCGATGCAGAAATGCGTGAAAATGTATTGATGAACAAGGTTTATACCAAGCTACATAAAGCACTTTGTGATTTCCAAGCCAGTGATGTTGGTGTTAGCTTCCCTAGCTGGAGTGTCATGTTGGGTACGCGAATTAGGCTGCACTCTAATTCGGAGCGATTAGGGCAATTACTTGCTGCAAATTGGTTAGGTGGGCTTGCAGGCTATTGTGATGTTAGTGGTGTGAATACTGTGCCTGATAATGCGCAGTATCGTGTTATTTCGCGTATTCAGACCACAATGTCTAACGCCAAGCTTCAACGTTTAATCAAAAGGGCTGGTATGGAGGCAGTAGACATCAAAGCCTACAAGGCCAAAATGTTTACCCGTGGGTTGGATAATCCATATGTGGAATTAGATAGTAGTTCTAATGGCCATAAACATAGACGTTACATTAAATTTGGCGATTTACAGTCGACCGCGCAAGTTGGTGATTTTGATCATTTTGGGTTATCTAAATCAGCCACTGTACCTTGGTTTTAAAATACTGGGTTAAACCGCCAAAGCGCGGTTTAACCCAAATTAACCAAGTAAAATTGCTCTTTAAAAATGCGCAATAAAATCAATAGGTTACAAAGCCGCTCTAAACAAAGGGTAAAACCTTAAAAATTAGGTAAGTGGTTGTTGTAACTTATTTTTTTGCTTGTAAGATCTAGTTCACTGCCGCGAAGGCAGCTTAGAAATTTAGTTGATTGGCATATGTGACCTTACTGTCGTTCACTGCCGCGAAGGCAGCTTAGAAATTCGCTTTGTTGCTAAAAGTGTTATAGGGAGCGTTCACTGCCGCGAAGGCAGCTTAGAAATTGCTAGAATAGGTAGTGCTGTCTACTCAATAGTTCACTGCCGCGAAGGCAGCTTAGAAAACTAGATCGAGTTGCGACTTAGACACACTCGTGTTCACTGCCGCGAAGGCAGCTTAGAAAAATTCAGTACAGCATTAAACTCAGGTCTTTCAGTTCACTGCCGCGAAGGCAGCTTAGAAAGAAATAGTGCTTAGCAAAGTTAGCGCTGAACGGTTCACTGCCGCGAAGGCAGCTTAGAAATTTTCTATACACAGATTTTTGTTCAAGCCAGCGTTCACTGCCGCGAAGGCAGCTTAGAAAATCTATGAGGGTGCTACGCCTCGTGATGCTCAGTTCACTGCCGCGAAGGCAGCTTAGAAAATTTACATCAATATCACCCGTCAACCTAGAATGTTCACTGCCGCGAAGGCAGCTTAGAAACAATGTTCGGCTCGTTGCGTCATTTGTATACGTTCACTGCCGCGAAGGCAGCTTAGAAATTGCCATAAATCAAGCGAGCTTCCCCGCTGATGTTCACTGCCGCGAAGGCAGCTTAGAAAAAATGCTGCAAGGTTGTTAAATCAGGGGCGAAGTTCACTGCCGCGAAGGCAGCTTAGAAATTTTTCATAAGAGGCTTGCCCTCGCCCCGCGTGTTCACTGCCGCGAAGGCAGCTTAGAAATCAATAAATGGCACACTTTGGGCATTAACGGAGTTCACTGCCGCGAAGGCAGCTTAGAAACTGTTAAAATTCCACAACATGCTTAAGGCTCTAGTTCACTGCCGCGAAGGCAGCTTAGAAATAAAATGGGGGCTGCGTAGTGCATTTAGAGACGTTCACTGCCGCGAAGGCAGCTTAGAAAAGAGAAATACAACGCCGCCGCGCGTCTGCTTAGTTCACTGCCGCGAAGGCAGCTTAGAAAATTCTGAGTGTCTCCCGACAAGTCTAGGCAAAGTTCACTGCCGCGAAGGCAGCTTAGAAAACAGCACTATTTCTCAAATATGCCCAATCAACGTTCACTGCCGCGAAGGCAGCTTAGAAAAGCCTGCAGAATCCAATAGCCCAGCTTTTTATGTTCACTGCCGCGAAGGCAGCTTAGAAACAACATATTTTGATTGCGCCATTCTGAGTGTCGTTCACTGCCGCGAAGGCAGCTTAGAAAAAAAAATAAGGGTGATGAATGATGCGAGTGTTCACTGCCGCGAAGGCAGCTTAGAAAATATATGCGCCAGCACATGCAGCGTCTTTTATGTTCACTGCCGCGAAGGCAGCTTAGAAATGGCGATAACACCCGTTTTTTATAAATGACAAGTTCACTGCCGCGAAGGCAGCTTAGAAAACAGGAATTGTCATGGCAGGAGGGTGCCATGCGTTCACTGCCGCGAAGGCAGCTTAGAAATACATCACCACCGGTCGCCACGGCACCCAGCGGTTCACTGCCGCGAAGGCAGCTTAGAAATGCAGCACCCCGACCGCCCTGCAGCCCTTGGTGTTCACTGCCGCGAAGGCAGCTTAGAAAGTCTGCGGAACACGCAAGTTTTGTTTCTGCAGGTTCACTGCCGCGAAGGCAGCTTAGAAAAGTAGATGCGCGCTTTAAGTCAGAGCGCGAAAGTTCACTGCCGCGAAGGCAGCTTAGAAAATCTTCATTGTCGGCATCTAAGGTGTTCGCCAGTTCACTGCCGCGAAGGCAGCTTAGAAATTCCATTACAGACGACAAAGAATTTGTTACACGTTCACTGCCGCGAAGGCAGCTTAGAAAGCGTTTTAAATGAGTTGAGAGCATGTTTCCCTGTTCACTGCCGCGAAGGCAGCTTAGAAACACCACCGCCTGAGCCATCGCCGCCAGTTTCGGTTCACTGCCGCGAAGGCAGCTTAGAAAGTAAGTTCAGCTGCGGTAACATCAAGCGCCGTGTTCACTGCCGCGAAGGCAGCTTAGAAAGCAAAATCCCGAAATCAACAATAAGCGCTTGAGTTCACTGCCGCGAAGGCAGCTTAGAAATGAATCATTGGCCACTGCGATTTTTATGTACTGTTCACTGCCGCGAAGGCAGCTTAGAAATACAGAAATTAAACTTGCGTGGGCAGCAGCTAGTTCACTGCCGCGAAGGCAGCTTAGAAATGGCAAGCCTTCATGAAATACGATCATTACCAGTTCACTGCCGCGAAGGCAGCTTAGAAATTTGCAATATGCGGCGCTTATTGCAGCGATGAGTTCACTGCCGCGAAGGCAGCTTAGAAATGATTTGAGTTTTGCGCTCCACTAATTGCCACGTTCACTGCCGCGAAGGCAGCTTAGAAATTTCAAAAAGGTAAAACAAATAACATACGGTAGTTCACTGCCGCGAAGGCAGCTTAGAAATGTATCTCTCGGTGATGATTCTCGCAAGCGTAGTTCACTGCCGCGAAGGCAGCTTAGAAAAGTCTGTCAGCCTTAGCGTGCTTGGCATTATTGTTCACTGCCGCGAAGGAAGCTTAGAAATATTAAGCCAAAACATTTTTGCGGCTGATCAGGTTCACTGCCGCGAAGGCAGCTTAGAAAAACATTGAAGTTAGGAAAAGAATGAGAAAAACGTTCACTGCCGCGAAGGCAGCTTAGAAATGAGTTGATAGACGTGATAACTTGCGCCGCTGGTTCACTGCCGCGAAGGCAGCTTAGAAATCAATTAAGAACGCTTTTTCAACTGCTGGCTAGTTCACTGCCGCGAAGGCAGCTTAGAAAATTAACGGCGGGTAGTGATTGGGTGCATGAAAGTTCACTGCCGCGAAGGCAGCTTAGAAATGTACTGGGTGACGGTCTGCGCGCGTTGTTTAGTTCACTGCCGCGAAGGCAGCTTAGAAATTGCGTATGCGTCCGATTCATTAAACGGATTTGTTCACTGCCGCGAAGGCAGCTTAGAAATGATTAGCGTTCATATATGCATTACCAACCGAGTTCACTGCCGCGAAGGCAGCTTAGAAGAAAACTGTGGCGCGGGGCGACAAGGGGCAAAAGTTCACTGCCGCGAAGGCAGCTTAGAAAAACTCATGCTTAGCTTTTGTTAAGGCGTCAACGTTCACTGCCGCGAAGGCAGCTTAGAAATAAGCAATAGGTCACCACACGACTACTCACGGGTTCACTGCCGCGAAGGCAGCTTAGAAAGGTAAATCTGCGGGATAAATACTTTCTTTTGGGTTCACTGCCGCGAAGGCAGCTTAGAAATGGTTAACAAAGAGCAGTGCGAAAAATCTTTGGTTCACTGCCGCGAAGGCAGCTTAGAAAGGCTGATGAATTTGTAAGTAAAAAATCCTTTGGTTCACTGCCGCGAAGGCAGCTTAGAAAGATGGGAGTTCTTCGTCGAGTGTTGCGGCTGTGTTCACTGCCGCGAAGGCAGCTTAGAAAATTATGAGCGTTTACCGCTGGCCCGCTGATAAGTTCACTGCCGCGAAGGCAGCTTAGAAAGATTTTTGTTGCTTCGATTTTTTTTGCTGTGAGTTCACTGCCGCGAAGGCAGCTTAGAAATGCTGCGTTATCTCAGTGAACCCGCGCGCTGTGTTCACTGCCGCGAAGGCAGCTTAGAAATACTACGCATCAGCCAGCTCGCTCAATTCTCTGTTCACTGCCGCGAAGGCAGCTTAGAAATCTGATTTTTTGCGAGGGTTTTGCGACGGGTGGTTCACTGCCGCGAAGGCAGCTTAGAAATGCCTTTGCAGGTGCTTTAGGCTACGCATTGAAGTTCACTGCCGCGAAGGCAGTTTAGAAAAGTCGATGGGAAATATTTTAAAGGCCCCAGAAGTTCACTGCCGCGAAGGCAGCTTAGAAATATAGACGAAATAAAAAGCTTTTTATTGTGATGTTCACTGCCGCGAAGGCAGCTTAGAAAATCAAAAATTAAGAGTGTTCAGCGCGGCGTTTGTTCACTGCCGCGAAGGCAGCTTAGAAAACAGCAAACGGTTTGCGTCATCTGCCGGGTCTGTTCACTGCCGCGAAGGCAGCTTAGAAAGATTGCTTGCAATTCGCTTGTGTCTATCATTTGTTCACTTCCGCGAAGGCAGCTTAGAAAGCTTGAAGTGTTCCAGCAGCGGGAGGACAATCGTTCACTGCCGCGAAGGCAGCTTAGAAAGATTTACTTGAGCATAACTATTTTCAAGTTGCGTTCACTGCCGCGAAGGCAGCTTAGAAACAATTTGGGAACCAGGTGAAGGCGCTGATCCGGTTCACTGCCGCGAAGGCAGCTTAGAAATCACGCCGAAAGAACTGCGGTGTTCATTGCACGTTCACTGCCGCGAAGGTAGTTTAAAAAAACCTATTTCTAGCGCGTTTTTGGTGGGTGGCCTCAATGTCGCCTTTTCGAAAACTACGCCATCCGCCGCCTGTATGACGAGGAGTCGGAAATATGGTGGTTCTCGGTGATAGATATTGTGCAGGTACTTACGCAGCAGCCTGATTATCAAACGGCGCGCAAGTATTGTAATAAGCTTAAAGAGCGTTTAAATGAAGAAGGGAGTCAACTGGTTACAGATTGTCACCAGTTGAAACTGCTCGCTGAAGATGGCATGCAACAAATGACCGATGTAGCCAAAACTGAGACTCTACTGCGCTTGGTGCAATCAACCCGACTATCACCCACAACACTTTTTAAACTTTTTCCCGCTGCCGCATACGCAGGGGTCATTGCGGCCAATTTTGGCGGCGTCGCGAATGAAGGGGGTGCGGTTGGCTTGGGCGTTGGCGCGTTGGTTGAGCCAGTAGGTGTAGAGGCTTTGGGCGGCGTATTGGAGGTGGTTTTTGAGTTCTTCGAGTTCGTCTGGGGTGAGGGTTTCGGCACCGGTGAATTGGTCAGGGCCGGCGAAGTAGGTGATGGTGGCGAGGTCGCCGGCTTCGGCATCGGGAATTTCTTCCCATTGTTCTGCGCGTAATTCAACGGCGCGCACATAGCCTAGGCACCATTCTTCGGCGTCTATTAGGGTTTTGCCGTCTTCTTCGTATTCAAAGAAGAGGGGGTCGAAGTCGTCTGAGCCGTCTATGAGGGCGGCGCCAATAAAGTTCATTTGGTCGATGAGCAGTGTAATGAAACGGTCTAGTTCGGCTTCATCGACACCTTCCGGTTCTTGGTCGCCCCAGATGGCGCTGAGCCATTCGCTGGGCATTATGGCGTCGGGGCTTGAGACTATCCCGGTTAAGAAACCATCCAGCTCTGAGCAGTTTTGTACCGCATCTTCATTGTGGTGTGCACGGGCGAGAATGGTGTCGATGAATTCTATGGCGGCATCGGTGAAGGGGCTGGGGTTCATAAACTGGGCTCTTTAATGGGCCGCTGCACGTGGTTGGGCGGCTGATTTTGCGATTGATGAGTATTTGAGCAGGGCGCAGTTTACCTTATTTGATATTTAGCTGTTAGCGCGTAGACTCAACCCGCGGTGAATGACGTAGAAAGAGTGGTTTTGGCGCTATAAAAGCTTGCTCCTTGGCTATGTGGTTTCTCAAAGAATTTCGGGTGTTATATGGAAACAATGAAATACGATGTGATTGTAATTGGCGCAGGTATTCAGGGCGCAGGTGTGGCGCAGGCAGCGGCAGCGGCAGGTTATTCGGTATTGGTGCTAGAGCAAACTGCGCCTGCGGCGGGTACCTCGAGTAAATCGTCGAAATTGATTCATGGTGGCTTACGTTATTTAGAAACCGCACAGTTTGGCTTGGTGCGCGAAAGTTTGCATGAGCGCGCTTTACTGCTGCGCTTAGCGCCGGAGCTGGTAAAGCTACAGCATTTACATATTCCTGTTTATAGCGATTCCACACGCTCGCCCTTAACCATACGTGCGGGTTTGAGCCTTTATTCTGTGTTGTCGGGGTTTGATCGCGATGCGCGTTTTAGCCGTTTAGCCCCAAAGGACTGGGCTGAATTAGAAAACTTGCGTCTAGATGGTTTGAAAGCGGTGTTTCGCTATCAAGAAGCGCAAACAGATGATGCTGCCTTGACCCGCGCGGTATTGCATTCGGCCATGCAGTTAGGGGCAGAAGTGCAAATGCCTGCACGGTTTGTGGGGGCGGTACGCAATGGCCAGTGCTGCCATGTGGAATTTGAAAATACCCAAGGTGTTCAAACAGCAAGCTGCCGCGTGTTAGTGAATTGCGCTGGGCCCTGGGCTTTGGATGTTTTAGCGCGTGTTACGCCGCGCTTGCGGTTGCCTGCCATTGAGTTAGTGCAGGGCAGCCATATTCTGTTGCCGCCGTTGCTCAAGCAGTATTTTTATTTAGAGGCACCGCAAGATAAGCGCGCTGTGTTTGTATTGCCTTGGCAGGGCCAGCTGATGGTGGGTACTACAGAAAAAATGCACCAAGGCGCACCTGAGGCCGCCCACTGCAGCGACGATGAGCGCAATTATTTATTGAAAACACTGATGCATTACTTCCCCGATTTAACCGTGCCCGCTGATGAAGTGAAAACCTTTGCGGGTTTACGCGTATTGCCCCGCAGTGAGCGCACCGCCTTCGCTCGCCCGCGCGAGGTGATGTTTAACCTTGATGATGAGATACGGCCACGGGTGTTGTCGGTTATGGGCGGCAAGCTCACTACCTATCGCGCAACGGCGTTATTGGCACTGGCGCGGCTTGCGCCTTCACTGCCGGTAACAGAGGCCAAGGCGAATACGGCTAGCTTAAAGCTGGTGCCTGTATCTGAAGCGGAGTTAATGAGCTGCACTGTGTAGTGCTGTTGGTTTCATCGACTTTTCTAGCTTGCTTCGCAGTGCGTGCTATTCGCCTGCTTTTTCTTACTCGCTTGGCTCCTTAAACAGGAAGCCAAGCGCAAAAAATGCTTTCAGCCTAAAAAACAATTGGTCACAGCGCCCTAAGGGGCTAAAATGCCCGCCAGTTTTTCCCTTCCCCCCGCGCTTCGAGGACTCTCTGTGAACTTTACCGGTGCTCACATTCTCTCTATTACCCAATTTGAACGCGCAGACATTATGCGTGTGTTTGCTGTGGCTGATGCCATGGAGCCCTATGCGTTACGGCGCAAGGTGACGCGCGTGCTTGAGGGGGCCATCCTCGGCAATATGTTTTTTGAACCCAGTACCCGTACGCGGGTGAGCTTTGGTGCGGCGTTTAATTTGCTGGGCGGCAATGTGCGTGAAACTACCGGCTTTGAAAGTTCATCCTTAACGAAGGGTGAGTCGCTGTTTGATACCGCGCGCGTGCTTTCGGGTTATAGCGATGTAATTTGTATGCGCCACCCACAAGCGGGCAGTGTGGCGGAGTTTGCGGAAGGCAGCCGCGTACCAGTGATTAATGGTGGCGATGGCCCCAATGAACACCCCACGCAAGCCTTGTTGGATTTGTACACTATTCGCAAAGAGGTTCGCTCGCGCGGCTTAACCATTGATAATTTGCGCATTGCGATGATTGGCGATTTAAAGCATGGGCGCACGGTGCACTCACTGTGCAAATTGTTGTGCTTGTTTGAAAAGCTGACAATTTCTTTGGTGTCGCCCAAAGAATTGGCGATGCCAGAGTACATAGTGGAAGAGCTGCGCGCGGCTGGCCATACCGTCACCATTAGCGAAGACTTGCCCACCAGTATTGGCAAAATTGACATCGCCTATTCCACACGCATTCAAGAAGAGCGTTTCGCCACGAAAGAAGAGGCGGATATGTATCGCGGTCGCTTCCGCTTGAATCAATCTATTTACACTGAGTTTTGCGAGCCGAACACGGTGATTATGCACCCGCTGCCGCGCGATTCGCGTGCAGAAGCCAATGAGCTAGACAATGATTTAAACAGCAACCCCAACTTGGCCATTTTCCGCCAAGCAGATAATGGCGTATTGGTGCGCATGGCCTTGTTCGCATTGGTGTTGGATGTGGCAGATAAAGTAGACCTGCACGCGCGCGAAGTGAATTGGTATAGTTCGCTGCGCAATCACTAGAGAGAAAATATTTTTATTAAATCCGCTGTGGGCAACTGCAGCGGATTTTTTATTTTTAATCCACGCTATTTTAAAACTAAGCCATTTTTGAAAAGGTGCGGCATGCATATAAAAATTGTGGATGAAATAGATGCGCAGCGGTTGGTGGGTTTTTATCAAACTAATCGCTTGCACCTTCAAACGTGGGAGCCTGCGCGCAGTGATGATTTTTATACGGAGAGCTATTGGCAAGAACTACTGCGCCAGCGTAGGTTAGAGATGGATGCGGGCCGCGCGGTATTTTTTATCGCGCTAGATGATGCAGGTAATGTGATAGCCAGCTGTAATTTAACCAATATAGTGCGCGGTAGTTTTCAGGCAGCTTATATGGGCTATGCGGTGGCTGCTGCTTGGGAAGGTAAGGGCATCATGAAGCAGTTGTGCGAGTATGTGGTGAACTATGGGTTTAGCGAATTACAGCTCAACCGCATTATGGCAAATTATTTGCCGCACAACATCCGTTCAGAGAAGTTGCTGGCGGGTTTAGGTTTTGAGCGAGAGGGTTACGCGCGCCGCTATCTACAGATTAACGGCGACTGGCAAGACCATGTGTTGACTGCGTGTGTGCGAGGGGATTAGGCACGGGTTTATTTGCTGCTAGCCTTTTTTGCTACGCTAGATTTTGGATCGAAATTTTTTTTGTCGCATGTGGTGATGAGAACATTATGGCCTCGCATGAAACAAACCGCTTTAATTTAGAATATCCAACAGCTGATGTAAGAGCGCGGGTGTATTCATCTCCTTATCAACGTAGGTATAAATACCGAGTTCATGGTCTGCTGGATCTCGGCTGCGGCGGGTGTTTTCAGCGCCTTTTATGGACGGCACTAAAAGAGCTATAGGAATGCCTCGCGTTTTATTGTTTTCGCGGAGTTCCGTGCAGAGTGCTGCGTGATTTTCATCAGAAAATTCAACATCCAGTAATATTACATTGGGCGATGTTGCTTCAGCGAGGGAGAAGCATTCGGCAGCGCTATTGGCCACGCTAAGATTAAAATGCTGTTGCAAAATAACGGAAAAGTGGCGCGCGGCTTCGCTGTTTGCGGCAATTAGAATATTTTTTTGTGTCACTACTTCATCAATCCACGCGCGATTGCGCCCGCTGCGTTTAGATTTATACAGTGCATTGTCTGCGTGCTTAATGAGTTCTTCTAAATTGTGACCATTGGTTTTTGTGCAGCTAGCGCCGCCAATACTGGCAGACACGAGATTGTGCGTGGGCGATGTGTCGTGACGAATACCCTGTGCGGCTATGGCGGCATTAATCGTTTGCGCGACGCGATAGGCACCTTCGCTGTCGGTATCTGGTAATAGCACAATAAATTCTTCGCCACCGTAGCGGCCAAATAAATCACAGGAGCGTTGCAAGCAGGACTTAATCGCGAGTGTGACTTTTTTCAAGCAGCTATCACCCGCGGGGTGGCCGTAGTGATCGTTATAAAGTTTGAAGTGATCTAGGTCGATCATTAAGGCGCTGATGGGTTGTTGGTTGCGTTTAGCTTGGGCCCAGAGCTGCATGGCTCGCTCATTAAATGTGCGGCGATTGTAGATATTGGTAAGGCTGTCTAATTGGCTTAGCGCCTCTAATTCACTGTTGAGTTTATTGAGTTGGTCGCGCATCTCGACAATACGGGCCATGGCGCGGATTTTGGCGTGGATGATGGTGAAGCTTACGGGTTTAATGAGGTAATCATCGCCGCCCGCTTCTATCCCCGTGCGGTAACTAGAATCTTCATTTAAACCTGTTACGAAAATAATGGGTATCCAGTAGTCGCCCAGCCATTCACGGATTAAGCGGGTGGTTTCAAAGCCATCAAGCCCAGGCATTTCCACATCCATGATGATCATATCAACAGGGGTGTTTTCCAATAGCTGTAATGCCTCTTCGCCACTGCGCGCCATGATGGGCGTGTGACCTGCTTCTACAATAAAGCCACGCATGGCATGACGCAGGGTAGCACTGTCTTCTACGAGAAGAATTTTCATAAGCATTAAATATGGTTAGAGAGTGAATCAGCGAAAACGCATCGATTAAATGTATTCATATCAGAGAGAATAGTTCGCTCTCGTGAGCAGAGAGTTGGAACAAGCAATAGGTTTGCTGACTCTCACTCGGTGTTCTGGCTCATTTTTTTACTTATTGAGCTTAGTTGCGATTGTGGCGCGGCGCAGAACTAATTGAGCGAATATATACGTACTTTAGGTGGTGGTGTTTGTTTTTTGGGCAGTGGCGATGCTTGAGTCACACATTTATTGAATTTAGGTGAGTGTATCGCGTTGATTAAGGTATAGCCAACCTTGTGGGCTGCGGGTGAAATGTGAAATTTCGTGATGTTGCTGTAGTTCACCCGCGCGGCGAAAGTGAGCAATAAATTCTACAATTCCCTCTTTGTCATCTGGGCCACCCTGTTGGGTTGCTAAAATTTCTAGGCGCAGCCATTCGCAGGATTTAGCCCAGCGGCGTATATCTGCGCGGTTGGAGCCTTGGCGCTCAGTTTGGTGCCACGTTTGCCATAAATAATCTATGGCGAGTGTGGCATGTGCGCTATAGCGTGAACGCATTAAGGCTTCTGCAGTGGGCGCAATGCGGGTGCCATTTATATAGGGTAAGCAACAATGGGCTAGACTCTCTTGGCTGCCGCAGGGGCAGGGCTGCTGTGGAGAATGGTGCTCGGGGGCTGATAATGGCTTTTTAGGTGGCATTTTTCGCCTCTTTTCGGTATTTTGTGCGGCTATTTTCCCTGACTAGGCGGCATAGCGCTAGCGGCAATTTGTATTGTTGCGCATCTATATTTATGTGACTGCTTCTTATTTGCGCTTAGGTTTTTTAAGTGGCTCGCCCTAAGTCTCCATCAACATTTACTCATTAACAGTAATCTGCCCGCTATGAAAGAGTTCGACGATATTCGCCCTTACCACGATGATGAAGTGCGCCCTACCATAGAGCGTCTTTTAGCCGACCCAGAGTTGAGCGATGCATTGGTGCGGTTAAAATTTCCTAAATGGCGCAAGGGGTTTGGTTGGCTGCTGCGCCCATTGGTAAAAGCAAAATTGAGCCGTGAATTAGCGCGAGTTAATAATGTGCGCGCATTTCAAGAGGTGGTGGCTAAGTATATGGGCTCAGTGGTAGCTACCACTGTCGCGTCCCTTACGGTATCTGGCTTGGAGCGTTTAGATCCACAACAGTCTTATTTGTTTATCAGCAACCATCGCGATATTGCAATGGACCCCGCGTTTGTCAATTTTGTTTTGTTTGAAAATGATTGCAATACCCTGCGAATTGCGATTGGTGACAACCTGCTCACCAAACCATTTGTCGCCGATATTATGCGTTTGAACAAATGTTTTATTGTGAATCGTTCAGCTAAGGCACCGCGCGAAAAACTAAAAGCTGCGAAACATCTTTCCGCTTATATGCATCACTCAATCGTCAATGAACACTCCAGTATTTGGATTGCGCAGCGTGAAGGTCGCGCAAAAGACGGCTGCGATAAAACTAATTCTGCCGTGCTAGGTATGATCATGCTCAATAAGCCGAAAGCGGTTGAGCTGAGTGAATACGTGAAAGAGTTGCGTATAGTGCCTGTTGCGATTTCTTATGCGCTAGACCCCTGCGATGCCGCTAAGGCGCGCGAGCTTTATCAACAGCGCACGCAAGGTAGCTATCAAAAAGAAGAGCATGAAGATGTGAAAAGTATCGCCTTGGGAATAGCCGGGCAAAAAGGCAATGTGCACTTGGAATTTGGTGAAGTACTGCAGGGCGATTACACCGATGCAGATGAGTTGGTGGAGGATATTGACCAGCATATATTGCAGGATTATGTATTACATGCGACCAATTGTTTCGCGTATGAAATGTTGCATGGCACTGCTCCAAAAGTAAATTACAGCGCGAAAAATATTCCTTTCAATACGGCTGCGCTAGCGGAAGAAAAAGCGGCATTTATTGCGCGGATGAATGCCATACCTGAGGAGCATCGCGCTATAGCCTTAGGTATTTACGCCAACCCTGTGTTGAGCAAAATAGCGGCTTCCCAAGTCGCCCACTAATTGGCTATTGCATGTTAACTGACGCGCTTAAAAAGCAGATTCAAGGTTCTTACAGCAAATTTTTGGAAAACAAAAATTTAAAATCGCGCTACGGTCAAAAATTAATGATCGCCGAGATCGCTAAAACCTTGGGCGGTATTGAAACTGACGATGAGAATGTTCGCACCAGTCATAGCCATATTTGTGTGGTGGAGGCGGGTACAGGCACGGGTAAAACTATCGCCTATTTATTACCGGCCATTATCAT
This sequence comes from Cellvibrio sp. 25HG11W-0, assembly GCF_057815475.1. Lineage (NCBI taxonomy): Bacteria > Pseudomonadati > Pseudomonadota > Gammaproteobacteria > Cellvibrionales > Cellvibrionaceae > Cellvibrio > Cellvibrio sp. 25HG11W-0. The sequence continues at coordinate 3,114,456 of NZ_CM174230.1, read as the reverse complement.
GGCGAAAGCTATGGGTAAAAAATTGGTAGTTTCTACCGCGACAGTGGCCTTACAAGAACAGATTGTGAACAAAGATTTACCGGAGCTGGCGCGCCACAGTGAATTAGTTTTTTCCTTCGCGCTTGCCAAGGGTCGTGGCCGCTATCTGTGTTTAAGCAAATTAGATAATTTATTGGCTGAGTATGAAAGCGGTGCCAACCCGACTAAAGCATTGTATGAAGATGAGTTGCCTAGCGTTACCGCGCAGGGCGTAAAACTTTATCAGGGTATGATGGAGTCGCTCGCCTCCAATAAATGGAACGGCGAGCGGGATACTTGGCCGCAAGCTTTGGAGCAAAGCGAGTGGCAATTAATCACCACAGATCATCGCCAATGCACAGGGCGCCGTTGCTCAAATGTATCGGCCTGTAGCTTTTTTAAAGCGCGCGACTCTATTCACTCGGTAGATTGTATTGTCACTAATCACGATTTGGTACTCGCTGATTTGGCTTTAGGTGGCGGCGCCATATTGCCCGACCCTGCGGAAACGATTTACGTATTCGATGAGGGTCATCACTTACCGCAAAAAGCGCTTAGCCACTTTGCCCATCACAGCCGTATGCTTTCTACCAGTAAATGGTTAGATCAATGTAATAAAGCGCTGGGTGCTATGCTCGGCCATATTAGCGGCGCCGGTAATGTTGATCGCTATGCGGAGCAGTTGCCCGCAGCACTCATGGATTGTAAGCAGCGTTTGGATCAGGTTTATCCTTTTATTGATGCGCTGGTGCAAACCATTGCGGTGGATGAACGTCAATCGAATTACCGTTTTAACAATGGTGTTGTGCCGCAAGAATTATTAATTCCCTCGGTGGAACTCTATAAAGGCTTTTCGCGCTTAAGCGAGTTACTCAATAAAATGTGCGAAGAATTAAATGAGGCCATGGAAGACCCTCATTGCCCGGTACCTAAGGTGGATTTGGAGAATCACTATCCTGTGGTGGGTACTTGGCAATCGCGCGCTGAAGCAACGCGAGATTTGTGGGGCAGCTACGCAACCCCCGATAAAGATTCTGTACCCAAAGCACGCTGGCTAACGCCGGTAGATAATTCCGGCAGTATGGATATAGAAGTTTGCTCTAGTCCTATCCTTGCGGCTAAAACACTTGAGTACAGCTTGTGGGACAAAGCCTGTGGCGCAGTGGTTACCTCTGCGACTATGACCGCGCTGGGCAACTTTCAGCGTTTTCAAATGCGCGCGGGAACACCTGCAGACTCCAATTATCAAGTAGTGCCCAGCCCATTTAATTTTCAACAGGCAACGTTGGAAATTCCCGCGGCAGCAGTGGAAGCCAATAATGCGGAAGCGCATACGCTGTCGCTAATTAATTGCCTGCCCAATTTATTAGAGCGCGATGCAGGCAGCTTGGTGCTGTTTTCATCTCGTCGCCAAATGCTGGATGTGTTTGATGAAATGCCTGATGAACTGCGCGATTTAATATTGGTGCAAGGCGATAGCTCTAAACAAGAAATGCTCAACCAGCATAAAAAGCGTATAGATGCAGGCGAGGGCAGTGTGCTCTTCGGTTTGGCGAGTTTTGCCGAGGGTGTGGACTTACCCGGTAACTACTGCACTCATGTGCTTATCGCAAAATTACCCTTTGCAGTGCCTGATGATCCCATTGAGGCTTCGCTGTCGGAATGGGTTGAAGCGCGTGGCGGCAATCCCTTTATGGAGATTACTGTGCCTGATGCATCCCTTAAACTGATTCAGGCGTGTGGTCGCTTGCTTCGCACGGAAACCGATACCGGAAAAATCAGCTTGCTCGACCGTCGTATCATCACCAAACGCTATGGCAAGGCCATTTTAAATTCGTTGCCACCCTTTACCCAGGTGGTACATAAGTATTGAGATTGGCCATGAAGTTTAGGTTGCTGTTGCCGGTAGCCCATACATTTATGATGAAAAATAAAAAAGTTATCGCAGAGACCATTCATTATTTGCGTTATGGAACCTTTGTCGCGGCTTTGGCACAGAACAATTGTGTAGCCAAATAGTCCAGATGACAAAGGGTTTTTCGTATAATACAGAGGTGAAAAAATGACGGACGTTCATGTTGCCGTTGCAGAGCTTTTGATGGATATAGAGCGAGAGTTGCGAGTGTTGCAGTTGTGGGAAGATGAGCTGCCGCCTGCTGATGCTTTGGCCAGTACGCAACCTTTTGCTGTGGACACATTAAATTTTCCGCAATGGCTGCAGTTTATTTTTATTGAGCGAATGTATTTTCTTGTTGATCAGCGCGCCCAGTTACCGAATAACTGCGGTATTGCGCCCATGGCAGAACAATACTTTGCAGTATTGCAGTTGAACTCGACTCCGTTAATTTCACACTTGCAAAAAATGGATGATTTATTAACCCATGTCTGATGTGCGCTGATTTTTTACCTTCTTTTTATGGAAGTGAACTTGGTGTGGTCTGCCTAGTTTAATTTTTTCGATAATTCCGAATAAGGCTCGCAGAGAACTGCGGGCCTTTTTTTATGTTTTTTGTGTTGGTATGTAGCAAGCATATTAATGTGTTTCCTTTTGCTACAAATTTATGTGCTGCATACGTATTCAGTTTTGTTTGCGGAGTGAATACGTATGCAGTGCGTGGCCTGAAGTGTGTCTGAGCCTCAAGATTGATTGCTGTAGCTACTGCCTAGTGGCTGTTGTACACAGGGAGCGTTAATCGATTGGATCACGATAATAATCATAATTTACACTCATTAATCAGGATATTTTTATGAAAACCAATGCATTTAAGTTGGGCATATTTTTTTGCTCGATATTCTTTTCTCTTAATAGCCACGCGCTTGATCGCACCGTGTTTGTTCATTTGTTTGAATGGCAATGGAATGATATTGCGGCTGAGTGCGAAAATGTTTTAGGACCTAATGGCTTTTCTGCTGTGCAGGTGTCTCCGCCACAGAAATCTGTCAGTGGCAGCCAGTGGTGGACACGCTATCAGCCAGTGAGTTATGCCATTGAAGGGCGCTCCGGTACTCGCACCGAATTTGCCAGCATGGTGAGCCGCTGTAAGGCGGTAGGTGTGGATATTTATGTGGATGTGGTTGGTAATCACATGGCCGCTCGGACGCGCAGCTTTCCCGAAGTGCCCTATGGCAGCAACGATTTCCATAGCTGCACAACGCCGATAAATTATGGCAATGCTTGGTCTATTCAAAACTGTGATTTATCGGGGTTGAATGATTTAAAAACCGAGTCTGATTACGTGCGCGGTAAAATCGCAGCTTATATGGAGGATTTGCAATCCATGGGCGTTGCAGGCTTTCGAATGGATGCGGCTAAGCACATGGCAGCAGCAGATGTGGCTAATATTATTAGTCGCTTAAGTGGTCACCCCTATATTTTTCAAGAGGTGATAGGTGCGGCGGGTGAGCCTGTGCAGCCGAGCCAATATACCTATATTGGCGATGTGACTGAATTTAATTTCACCAATACATTAGGTAATTATTTTAAGGGGCGCGGCGCGTTAAAAAATATTAGCAATATAGGTACGGGCAATTGGGCTGGTTGGCTGGCGAGCAGTGATGCAGTGGTGTTTGTGGCCAACCATGATAATCAACGCCAAAACACCGGGAATATTATTACCCATAAAGATGGTGCTAATTTAAATAATTTGGCTCATGTGTTTATGTTGGGCTGGCCCTATGGTTACCCTAAAGTGATGTCTAGCTACGATTGGACTGATCACGACCAGGGGCCACCGAGCACCGGTGCCAGTGCGTGCAATAATGGTTGGCTGTGTGAGCATCGTATTCGCGCCATTAAAAATATGGTGGCTTTTAGAAATAATACTAATGCTGCTTTTTCTGTTTCCAACTATTGGGATAATGGCAATAATCAAATCGCATGGGGGCGGGCAGGTTTAGGTTATGTGGCGATCAATCGTGAAGATAGCGGTAATCTAAATCGCACTTTTGCCACAGGCATGGCTGCGGGTACCTATTGCGATATTATTCACGCTGATTTTAATTATGCGACGGGTGTTTGTAGCGGTGCGAGCATTACCGTTAACGCCAGTGGTAATGCAACGTTTAATGTGGCTAGTCACGATGCGGTGGCGTTCCATGTGGGTGCTAAAGTGGGTGTTCCCTGCGTGAGTTGTGGTGGCGGTAATAGCAGTGCTGCGAGTAGTGCGCGTAGCTCTGTTGCGGTTAGCTCTGCAGCAACAGATGCATGGTATTTTCGCGGCACGCCAAATGCTTGGGCGGCTACGTCTATGAGCCTTGATGCTGGGCTTTATTGCACAACACAAACCTTTGGCGATGCCAGTACCTCGCCACGTTTTAAAATTGATCACTATGCTAATTGGACAGAAAGTTATCCTGCCAGCGATGTTGTTGTGACAGCTAACACAACTTACCGCATTTGTTTTAATGCCCAGACTCGGGGTGTTACGGCAACGACAGTGGCGACCAGTTCGGTTGCTAGTAGCGCAGCGAGTTCCAGTGTCGCAAGTGGCAATGTGAATGTGACGTTTGTGTGTAACAACGGCACCACTTATTCTGGCCAGAGTGTCTATGTTGCAGGAAATCATGGTGCCTTGGGTGGGTGGAATCTAGCACAAGCAATAAAATTAACGCCATCAGCCTATCCCAGCTGGAGTACAACGCTTTCATTGCCAGCCAATACCGCGATTACGTGGAAGTGTGTAAAGCGGGAGGAGGCAAATGCGGCAGCAGGTATTCAGTGGCAGTCTGGTGCTAATAATAGCCTTGCCACAGGAAGTGTTGGGGGTACAGTGACGGGAAGTTTTTAATAAAGGGTTTTTATTGGTCTTTTGATCTGATTGCAGTTGCTTGATTTATAACTGCTTTATGGGTCTTCGCCTTAAACATTTTTTAAATGTTGTTGTAGATGTATCTTAAATCGGCAGCCTCTTTGACGCAGAGGCTGCCGATTTTTGCATTTAAAACACTAAGAAATTATGCCGCTTTTCGTAGTTGTCTTATGGCAAACACGGCACCTAAGGCGAGCAGTAACAAACCTAGGGTGTTGGGTTCTGGTACATGAGCGCTGGCGCTGGCGTTGTCGCTAATGCGCACATTGTCGACTGCCCACCATTCATCATTAGGGCCTTGGTCTAGTGTTGATGAAAATCTTAGGGTGAGTGAGGTTGCGCTGGTGTTGAATACGAGGTTGATGGGTACTAATAGCTCGTTCCAGAGGTTGTACATTTGTCCGGCAACTTGGCTGCCTTGTGCATAGGTATAGCTGTTGCTGAACAGCACATTGTTGTTAGCAGTAACCATGAAGCTTTCGCCATCCCAAGAGTCACCTTTCCAGAAATCTAAATTAATGTAGACCTCGGTTTGGGTGCCTGAAAGTGCAAATGTTTTTTCCGCTGTGGCGCCTGCGCCAAAGAGATTAAAGCCACCTAATACTTCGTTGCCAGCAATGCTGCTGGTGCTGTTATTGCTCCAGCCGCTCGCGCCGCCGGTGAAGTCTTCGTTGGTGATAAGTGCTGCTGAAGCGCTAAAGCTAAATATTGCGGTTAAGGCAATGAGTGCTTTGATGGTGGTGTTGCGCATGTGTTGCTCCTATTAAGGTGTAAAAGCTGCTGTTGAGAGCAGTTAATATCCCGATTTATTGTGTTGAGGGTAGGCAAAGTGGAAACAGACTGCCCTGGTGATGTTGCATGGACATGGTTGCTCGACCTTACTATTGTTTTTTGAGCTGTGTAATTATTCGCGGCGTTTCATGTCACAAATCAACTAATGCACTTGTTATGCCATTTTATAGTTTAATTTTCAATGTTGTGATGCTGTCTGCATATAAAAGGAGGTTTGCGTCACTTTGTTGTGCTGTTTATGGTTGACGTTAGACTTTTTAGGCAGTTTTTTTGTCAGCATGTGACCAAAATTGTCATAAAAACCTGTTTTGTGATACCTAAATAGATGGGAGTCTATAGGTTAAGAGTCGTTATTGATTAATGTTAAATAGCGCTCGCGCTCGGCGCTATGAGGCTAAGGCGTTTGGTGTGCTAGTGGTGGGAAGGAGGTGCGGGCAGTGGAATGATATTAGCGGGTGTGGAGCGGCGGGTCTGATGTGAGTCGATAATTGGCTGGCTAGCAGAGTTTGGATTACTACAAGCGCGTCATTTCATTGGTGACGCGCTTGTAGTTGACGGTGTTTTATTAGAGGCCGCGTTACATTTTTTCCATGACATCGATGCCGAGCAACTCTAAACCTTGCGCTAGGCTGCGCGCCACGAGGTGACACAGGCGTAAGCGACTGTCGCGCAGCTCCGGTGCTATGCCTTCTTTTAAAATAGGACAGGCTTCGTAAAAGGTCATATAGAGGCTAGCGATATCGTAGAGATAGGTGCAAAGCAAGTGCGGCATAGCTTCACGCGCTACTTGATCGAGTACTTCACTGAATTGCAGCAATTTTATCGCCAGGGTTTTCTCTTGTTCAGTGCCTATGATAATGGCGCTGCTAAGGGATTCTGGCGTGACGCCTGCCTTGCGGAAAATGCTTTGCACGCGGGTGAATGCGTACTGCAAATAGGGGGCGGTGTTGCCTTCAAAGCTGAGCATGGAATCCCAGTTAAACACGTAGTCATTGGTGCGTGTTTTACAGAGATCAGCGTATTTCACTGCGCCTATACCCACTTTACGGGAGATTTCCGCTATTTCTGCTGGGCTTAAATCGGTACTCTTTTCGCTTACCACGGCTGCGGCGCGTTCAACGGCTTCTACTAATAGCTCGGCGAGTTTAACGGTACCGCCGGTGCGGGTTTTGAAGGGTTTGCCGTCGCTGCCCATCATGGTGCCGAAGGCGAGATGTTCAAGGCTGGTAGTGTCGTTTACAAAGCCTGCTTTGCGGGCGAGGGTAAAGACTTGTTGCATGTGCAGCGATTGACGCGCATCGATAAAATACATAATGCGGTCGGCATTGAGGCTTTTGGTTCTGTAGCGCAATGCGGCCAAGTCGGTGGTCGCATAAAGAAAGCCGCCCCCTTGTTTTTGAATAATTACTGGAGAGGGGTTGCCTTCTTTGTCGGCAAGTTCCTGTAAAAACACAACCTGTGCACCTTCACTTTCTTTGGCCAACCCTTGTTCTTGTAATTCTTTAACCAGCGGTGCGAGGTCGTTGTTGTAAAAGCTTTCGCCGCGTACATCTGCATCGGTAAGGGTGACGTTGAGCTGTGCATAAATCTCAGTGCTGTGGTGCAGAGAAATGGTTTTGAACTGCTGCCAAAGCTTGAGCATGTCGGCATCGCCCGATTGCAGGCGCACTACGTAGTTGCGTGCTTTATCGGCGAAGGCAGCATCATCGTCAAAGTGTTTTTTGGCTTGCTGATAAAAAACTTCCAGATCTTTGAGCGCCATTTGACCGTCGCCATTGGCACCCAGCTGTTCTTCCAGTTCCGCAATCAGCATCCCGAATTGCGTGCCCCAGTCGCCCACATGGTTTTGTCGAATAACTTTGTTGCCTTGGAATTCAAGTAGGCGGGCGAGGGCATCGCCAATGATAGTGGAGCGCAAATGCCCCACGTGCATTTCTTTGGCGAGGTTGGGGCCTGAGTAGTCTATTACGACGGTTTGTGGTGATGGCGCTTGGGCAATATTTAAACGGTTGTCTTTTTCGGCGAGAGCTACTTGAGCACCGAGCCATTCGGGCTTGAGATCGATGTTGATAAAGCCTGGGCCTGCGATTTCTACTTTGTCGGCTATGTCGGCCAGATCCAACGCGGCGATAATTTTAGCGGCCAGTTCGCGTGGATTGGTGCCCATGGCTTTGGCGGCGCCCATGGCGCAGTTGGCTTGGTAATCACCAAAGCCAGCCTTTTTGCCTGGCGCTATGAGTGCGGGTAGGTCTGCTGCTATGCCACAGGCTTGCATGGCGTGGAGGACACGGAGATTTAATAATTCGCGGATATTCATAGGAGTCGATCAACAGCTGGGAAAGATGGGGGCGAATTGTACCTGCCACCCTCCACCTATGCCATCTTTTGCTGTTTTAGGTGCCCGCGCCGGAGCTGCTTTTGCTGGAGCAGTGCTTGGCGCAGTAGTTTGGTGAGTTCAAAAACTAATCAGCATCGAAGTGGAAAACCTAAGCTTTACCAAAGAAGAGAGTGAGTTTGACTATACTCAACCGACCCTCGGTTTTAATCTATTCAATTACATAACTTATTAAAGGGAATACACCATGATTAGCAGCCCTTGTTCCGCTCTTGAGTTGCAGCTAGACGCACGCGTACTGCGGCTTCGCTTAAATCGACCTGAGCGTAAAAATGCGCTCTCGCTCGCTATGTATTCTGCCTTGGCTGATGTCATTGCCGCTGCCGATAATGATGCGGATATACGGGTGATAGTGCTCACTGGCAGTGATGATTTCTTCACCAGCGGCAACGACTTGCTGGATTTCATGAATGAACCGGAATTGCACGATCAGCATCCAGTGTTGCGCTTTATGCGCGCGCTACAGCTGTGCAACAAGCCAGTGGTGGCCATAGTGCGCGGCCACGCTATTGGTATTGGCACCACGCTACTGCTGCATTGTGATTTGGTCTACGCGGCAGAAGATGCACGTTTACAACTGCCTTTTGTGAATTTAGGTCTGTGCCCAGAGTATGCGAGCAGCTATCTCATTCCGCGTTTGTTGGGGCATCAGCAGGCGGCAGAATTATTTTTATTGGGCGAAGCGTTTAGCGGAGCGCAAGCCTCAGTTTTGGGTTTGGTGACGGCGGCTATTCACCGCGATGATTTGGCGGAATATGCAGAGGCTAAAATAGCGCGTTTAGCTCAACAGCCTCCCGCTGCAATAAAACGCACAAAAGCTTTGTTGAAAGCGGCGCAGCGCACAGCGGTAGATGCTGCTATGGCGGCGGAAATTATTGGTTTTGCTGAGGGGTTGGGGTCTGAAGAATGCAAAGAATCAGTTACCGCTTTCTTTGAAAAACGCACACCTGATTTTTCACGCTTTTAGCTAAGGCAATTAATAACGAATGAACTGTTCAGTCAATTGCGAATAACAGGATTTGATTATGTTCGATTTCCAGCAAAAAAATGTATTAGTAGTTGGCGGCACCAGCGGAATTAATCGCGGTGTTGCGGAAGCCTTTGCGCAAGCCGGCGCGCGCGTTGCGGTAGTGAGTCGTGCGCAAGAAAAAGTGGATGACACTATTGCTGCTCTAAAAGCAGCAGGTGCGGCAGAGGCGGGCGGGTTTGCCGCTGATGTGCGCGAGTTTGATGCGCTTAAGTTGGGGATAGATAAGCTCGCGCAGGCTTGGGGTAAATTTCATGTGGTGGTATCCGGTGCAGCGGGTAACTTCCCTGCGCTGGCGATGGGTATGTCGCCCAATGGTTTTCGTTCAGTCATTGAAATTGATTTGCTCGGTACTTTTCATGTCATGCAGGCAGTCTATCCACACCTACAAAAACCGGGCGCCAGTATTATTAATATTTCGGCGCCTCAAGCGATTACACCTATGGCGGGGCAGTCGCATGTGTGCGCGGCGAAAGCAGGTGTAGATATGATTACGCGCACGCTCTGCTTGGAGTGGGGCGCAGAAGGCGTGCGTATTAATTCGGTGATTCCCGGCCCAATTGACGATACTGAAGGCATGAAACGCTTGTCGCCCACAGAGGCTTTGCGCACGCGGGTAGTGCAATCTATTCCGCTGCAGCGCATGGGCACAAAAACAGATATAGCCAACGCCTGCATGTTTTTAGCGTCTGATTTTGCCAGCTATATTAGCGGTGCGGTTATACCTGTCGATGGCGGTTGGGCGCAGGGCGGGGTGAGTGTCGTCGGTGCTGGATTGGCGCAGATGCTTCAGCCTAAACCATCTGAATAGGTATTCTGGTTTTGGGTGTTATCACCTGCTAAAAAATTATCTGCGTTGCTGTGCCGGCTTTTGTATGTGGCCTGCATTTAATTGCCACAAAATATTTTAACAAGTTAGTTATAGGCATCCCAAAATAGGCTCAGGCTGCGCTAAGGCTACCTGAGCTGTTGTTTGTCCTCGTCATTGATGAATTTTCAATAAAAAGAGTTTTGGCCACTGCTTTCCGGTTATCCACATGGCCTGCCGTTGTTCATCCCATGCCATGCCATTAAGCACCGATTCTGTATCTTTTAACTGTAGGTCGCGTGCAATAGGGCTTAGATTCAGTTTGGCGACAACTTGGCCCGAAGTGGGGTCAATTTTGAGCAGATGATTGTCGTACCACACGTTGGCCCAAATAAACCCTTGCGCATATTCCAGTTCATTAAGACGTTCAACAGCTTGTTCACCATCGCGCACAGCGAGGGTTTTGGTCACGACAAATGATTCTGGGTCGTGAAAACTGAGGGTGCTAGTGCCATCGCTGCGAATAAGGCTTTTACCATCGCTGGTTAGGCCCCAGCCTTCGCCTTCGTAACTCAGTGTTTTCTCGTAGCTAAAGGTGTCTTTGTTGTACACCAGCACGCTTTTTTCTTGCCAGGTAAGTTGATATAAATATTTGCCATGCAAGGCCAGCCCTTCAGCAAAAAAGCGCTCGGGCAGGTCTTGTTTGTGCGTGAAGGGGCGTGCGATTTTGGCCCAAGTGCTATCGGGCTCAGCAATGGGATAACTAATGAGCTGGGATTTCCCATAGAGTCCGCTACTTTCGTAAAAATAGCCCTTATCAATTAATAGGCCTTGGGTAAAAAGCGTCGCTTTATGGCTGCGCTCGGCGAGAATCTCATAGCTCAGGCTCGTGGCGGCTTGGCAATTCGCTATCAGTACTAGGCTCGGGCACAATAGCCAGCCCCAGAGGGTTATTTTTTTCACCTTGGCTCTCTTATTCGTTGTTTGGTTTAAGTACTTATTGGAAAGGCGATCATCATGAAGCGTTTGCGGGCATTTGTCAGTATCACTCTCATAGGCGGGTTTATGGTAGTGCTGCCTATTGTCATTTTTATTTGGATGGTCGAATGGCTGCTGGGGGTAGTGCGCGACTTGGTTCGGCCTTTAAGTCGTTGGTTGGTAGAGCAAACGGCTTTGAGCCATTATTTGACTGATTTAATTGGCGTAATGCTGGTGTTAAGTATTTGCTTCTTAATTGGTTTATTTATCAAAACCAGTGTGGGCGAGTGGGTTCATGACCGTATAGATGCATGGCTGACTCGATTGGCCCCCGGTTATAAAACCATTCGGGAGATTGTGTCGCAATTATTGGGTGGTGAGGGTAATACTTCGCTCTTGAAGGGGGAGGTTTGCCGCGCCTATGTAATGGGGCGACCAGCGGGTGTGTCGGTCACGGCTATAGTCACGGCGAAGCATCTTAACGGCGATTACACGGTTTACGTACCCACGGCACCGATTCCAACTTCGGGGTTCGTGTATCACCTCGCCGCAGATTGTGTAGACCTGTTGCCCTATATCAGTGTTGAAGAGGCTATGCGCACGGTTATTGCCTGCGGCAGCGGTTCGCAAATAATCTCTGATGAGGCAAGAAAGCTCGCGGGAAAACCTAAATCTAAGGGTTAGCTTTTTTGGCAGGGGGATTGGGGGGGATGTGAGTGCGTTACTCTGGATAAGCCTTGTTGTACCAAACTGCCAGTGGTTGGCTGGCAGTTTGGAAAAGTATCTATCTGGCTATTTATTAAAGGCTAAAAAGGCTAGCTGCTTTTCTTTTTTGAACTCTTGGCTTTAGGGGCAGATTTACTCGCTTTTGCTACTGGTGCAGCCGCTAAGCTCTCGTTGATCGATTCCTGTGCCGCTGCTTTATCGGGTTTACTTGCGCGATTGCCAATTAAAGACACTTCTAGCGGTGGTAGCTTCACATCTTCGCCTCTCTCGCGGCTCTCAACATGATTGATGGCTTCGGTCACCGCCAAGCTCACCTTCTTTTCTATTTCGCCCATATCTTGCGGCGACATAAAAAAAGTCATGTCTACGTCGTGGCGAATATAGCGCGGCGGTAGGCGATTAAGCGCTACGCAGGCAACATCGGCGAGAAAGTCTCGGTCGCCTTCCTGTACGCGCTGACTTTGGTCGTAAATCTCTTGGGCGACCAGTCGCTCGTAATAGTTGTGAATAAAGTCAACGTTATCATCATTCATAAAATAAGTGCGATTGGTTAGCATGCGAGTATCTTCTCTATAGACGGCTTGAGTGCTAGGCAGTGTAGATGGTGTTTCAAGAGTATAGACCCTGAATGTGCAATGGCGAGAAACCTAAAATTTGTTTGCGCTGGTTATGGCCCTCCAACAATGTTCCTCTAAACTCTAGATATCAGCCTTAGTGTTATTGGTTTTATTTGAGTAGTTTTAACCAGTTCGTGTTTTTCTGTTATTAAAATCTGACATTTCTATTACTTTATTGCTATCCCTCTAACATTTGCTATACCCATTATCAGGCCTACAGAAAAATTGAGCGGACAGTCTGCCGCAGGCCCCCTATAAAAATTTGCATCGTCAATTTGTCGCAGAGTGAGGATTACCGTGGATCTTAAAAGTTTAATTGATAACGCTCAAAAAATGCCCAACATCCCTAAGGTCGTGCAGGAGCTAATAGAAAGTTTTGGCGATGAAAATATTAATAATGAGGCTATTGCGCAAAAAATCAGTGCTGATCAGGTTCTGACCGCAAAAGTCTTACGCGCGGCGAACTCAGCACACTACGGTGGCAATCGGAAAGTGGGTTCAGTCAGTGATGCTGTCTTTATTCTCGGATTTAACGCAGTGCGTACCTTGGTGCTTGCGTCTGGCTTGACCGGTGCATTTAAGGCACCCGAAGGATTTGATTTACCCAAGTTTTGGCACGATAGCTTCGCGGTTGCCAGTACCTGTAAATGGTTGGCGCGCTTTTCTCACGATGATGTAGAGACTGCTTTTACGACGGGTATGATGCATAACATTGGTGAGTTGTTAATACATATCCTTATGCCGGAAGAGTGTTTGGAAATTAAGAAAGTAGTGGACCGAGGTGCGCGCAACTCGGATATTGAGAAAAATGTACTGGGCTTTAACTTTCCCGAAGCGGGCGCTGAGTTGGCTAGCCGATGGAAGTTCCCCGATGCCATTGTGGCGGGTATTCGCAACCAATTGAATCCGCTTAAAGCCGATGAGTTTTCACGTTTGGCTGGCCTGATCAATCTTGCAGACTACATAGTGCATATGAATGAATTGGGCGATGATGCAGCGCTTGTGGCCAATTTTCCTAATGAATTGGCGACTCAGCTGGGTATTAATCTCGTTAAAATGATGGAGAAAATAGAAGACACCAAAGACTTGGTGGGTGGATTTGATTCGCTTTTGAGCTAGATATACTTTTGAATCACATGAACTTTTGAGCTACATGAACTTTTAAGCCACATGAACTTTTAAGATAGACGTGTTCATGAAAGGAAATATGTCCCATCAAGCTAAAAAACCCCGCACTGCGGGGTTTTTTGTGCGTGCAATGCATGGATTAGTGTTGGTTTAACACGCTGTGCGGCATCTAAAATACAGCGCTAAAGTGCCGCGATGGCTGAGCCAAAACAGGCTTCAATATCGGCGGGTAAGCTTTTTCGTTTTACTTCATCAAAAAATACACCCGCCTGCGGGTATTGGCGGCTTAAATACATCAGCCACTGTTTCACGCGGTTGCCGCAGTTGCGCTCGTCATAGAGAGGCGTGGTGGTTTGATAGTAGTCAAATAGCATGGTGCAAATCTGTGCCCAGCTAAGTGGTTGATAATCCTCTCCCGCGAGATGGGCTTTAATTTGCCTTGCTAGATCAGGGCAGGCGAGCAGCCCGCGCCCCAGCATCACATCATCGCATTGAGACTCTTCGCGGCAGCGCAGATAATCCGCTACTGACCAAATTTCACCATTGGCGATGACGGGAATTTTAAGCTCGCGTTGGATGTCGGCAATATAAGACCAGTAAGCTGGGGGCTTATAGCCATCGGCTTTGGAGCGGGCATGTACGGTGAGCTCATCGGCGCCAGCGGCTTCTACCGCGCGCGCGTTATCTAAATAACTCGATCGATCATCAAAGCCCAAGCGAATTTTGGCCGATACGGGAATCGCTTTAGGTACTGCATCGCGCACGGCTTTAATAATGGCGTAGACCCTGTCTGGCTGGCGCAGCAAGCAGGCGCCGCCTTCGTGAGAGTTGACGGTTTTGGCGGGGCAGCCAAAATTTAAATCGATCGCCTTGGCTCCATAGCGCACTAGTTCTAGAGCATTCATCGCCATAGGCTCTGGTTTGCTGCCGAGGAGCTGCACCTTAACGGGCGTGCCATTAGGTGTGTTGCAATTGGATTCTAATTCTTGGGCGTACTTATAAAAGACCTTATAGGGGAGCTTTTGGTCGGTAACGCGAATGAATTCGGTCACGCAACCGTCCAATCCGCCAATACGGCTGAGAATGTCACGCACGTGATGCTCGACAACACCCTCCATCGGGGCCAGCATAATCCGCATAGTTATTGCCTTGTGTAATAGGTCGCAATCTTGTTTTAGGTTCGATTGAGCGAACACGAGTGTCGAAGTAGCTCTATAATGGGCGGCATTCTACGCATGCGGGCGCTATATTCCAGCGCGTTTGCGGCATTTGATTGATAAATACGCGCAATCTGCGTAGATTGCGCGCCTTTTCCCCATTTGCTGGCTGTTTCACCTATCGATTATCGAGGATGCTCTATGTCTAACCCACGCTTTCAGGATCTGATTTCTGACGCTCAATTACAGAAGGCAATCAATCTGCTGGGCTATGAGCAACCTACGCCAGTGCAGCTGGCCGCTATACCTGAAATACTGGCGGGCAAAAATGTGCTCGTTAGCTCTAAAACGGGAAGTGGCAAAACGGCTGCGTTTCTTTTGCCCACCTTGCAAACCATATTGACGCGCGCCACCTTGCATCCTGCTAGCTCGCGTATTTTAATTCTTACACCTACGCGGGAATTGGCGCGGCAGATTTTGAAAAATGCCGAGCAGCTCTTAAAGTTCACGCCCATAAAAGTCGCCATGATTTGCGGTGGAGAAGAGTTAAAGTATCAAAAAGCTGTGTTGCGTAAAAATCCAGAAATTATCGTAGGTACTCCTGGTCGTTTGGGTGAGCATATCTCTCATAAGTCAACGGACTTTAGCGGTTTGGATGTGCTGATTTTAGATGAAGCTGACCGCATGCTGGAAATGGGATTGAGCGAAGATGTATTAAAGATCGCAGAGACCTGCGCTAAAGATCGTCAGACGCTTTTATTTTCAGCCACTCTTGAGTTAAAGGGTTTGCGTCACTTGATTGGCCAAGTTGTCTTAGGCGATGCAAGTGAAATTCACATTGACGAAAAGCCTAATGCCATTACTCAGCAATATGTTTTGGCTGATGATGTAAAACACAAAGAAAAATTATTGCTGTCGCTACTTGCCAGTGCAAGCTATGAAAAAGTGGTGGTGTTTACCAACACTAAAATCAAAGCGGCACAGCTGGATGGTTTGTTGCGCTACAACAAATATCGCGTAAGTGCGCTGCACGGGGATGTGACCCAAGATCAGCGTAAAATCACCTTGGATTTGTTCCGTCAAGGTAAAACCCAAGTGTTAGTCGCGACTGATGTGGCGGCGCGTGGTTTGGATATTTCCGGCGTTGACTTGGTTATCAACTTCGATATGGCGCACTCAGCCGACGATTATTTACACCGTATCGGGCGCACTGGGCGTGCAGATGCCGAGGGCAGAGCGGTAACCTTTGTTGCTGCGCCGGACTGGAATCTTGCCAAGGGTGTTGAGCGTTATTTGCAGGTGGAGTTTGAAAAGGTATCGCTGCCAGGCTTAATCGCTAATTATAAAGGGCCGGATAAACTTAAGTCTTCAGGTAAGGCCGCGGGTACTAAAAAGAAAGATACAGCGAAAGATAAAAAAGCTGCAGCAAAAAAATCGACAACTGAGAAAGTGAAGGTGCGTGAGCGCGATAAAAAGAATATTGGTAAGCGCCGTGCGCCTGCGGCACCTGGTGAAGGTGCACCTCTCGTCGATGGTTTTGCGCCGCCTAAGAAAAAAATCACTAAGTTTGTAGATGATGCAGATGTTTAATTCTGTGTATTTGCACAGCATATATACCGTGCAAGTAGTACAAAATTATTTCAAATCGGTTATTGACCACTCTTCTAAATAAGCCTAGTATCAGCTTAGGGTTGCTGAAAAACGCAATTCTAAAGCTCTGATACTAGAGTTAAGCTTTAAGACAACTGACAGAGGTTTTTATTCGCTGTCACTTGATCGTCACACTGTTTTGTTTTACTCGAATTGTTTTTGGTGAGTCTTTAGTGAAGAAGTACTTGATGTGTTTTATGCATTATTTCAAGTAAACGTTTATTCATTTAACACTGGCAAACAGAGGAGATAAAATCGACACCTATCTTGCGACACAAAGTATTTGCGTATCTCGGGTATATCACAACAATGAGCAATTATTGCTCCTGTTTACTTTGAACCTGTAGGGGATAAATATTTATGGCAAAAAAAACGAGTGCCAGACGCAACACAAACCATCATTCATACAGCGACTACGGCGGCGGTTCGCGCCATAAGTCGACGCGAAAAGGTTCGCGAAGTGATGACAATATTGTCGAAATATCTTCTCGGTCACAGCAAGTCGAAACTGCTTACTCTCCCTCCCGCTCCGCCCAACCCTTTCGCGCTAAAAGTAACTCCCAACAGCAATACATCAACGCCATCAACACGCATATGCTTACCTTTGGTATTGGCCCTGCCGGTACAGGTAAGAGCTATTGTGCGGGCGCCTTGGCTGCTGAGGCTTTGGAATCGGGCCGTATTGAACGCATTATTCTCACGCGTCCCGCCGTGGAATCGGGGGAAAACCTCGGCTTTTTGCCGGGCGATTTAGACCAGAAGTTTTCAGTCTACATTGATGCCTTTCGCGATATTTTAAATGAGCGCTTAGGTGCGGGTACGGTGGACTATTGTTTGCGCCATGGTCGCATAGTCGCTGCACCACTTGCATTTATGCGCGGTAAAACTTTTAACAGTAAAACCTTTGTGATTTTGGATGAGGCGCAAAATACCAGCCCCGCGCAAATGAAAATGTTCCTCACGCGCATTGGTGAAGACTGTAAGGTGGTTATTAACGGTGATATCAAGCAAAGCGATATTCGTGGTGTGAATGGCTTGGCTGATGCCGTGATGCGACTTGGCAGTTTACCCAGCGTTTATATTCATGAGTTTGAGCGCGAAGATATAGTGCGCAGCGGTTTGGTGCGGGACATTATTGATTGTTACGAACCTCCGGAAATTTAACTTCTCGATCGAAGTGTGCTTGACGGCACACTTCGATTTTGACTTGCCATTTATACAGTGAGTCGTCATGCTGCCCGCACATTTTTTTATGGGCTGATTTCAGCATGAATTTACTGCGCTGTCCCCTGTGTCATGCATCTTTCATCTCTCTCGATAACGCTAAAAGCAATCTATTAGGTGGTGAACTACATCACAGCCTTGTCTGTGTAAATCGCCATAACTTTGATCGGGCTAAAGAAGGTTACTTCAATCTCCTGCCGGTTCAATTTAAACAATCCCTTGAACCTGGCGATTCGAAGGCGCAATTGCGCGCGCGTCGTTTGTTTTTACACGCTGGCCACTACGCTGTTTTGCGAACGGCTATCCAACATGTACTACCTCAATCAGCACTCGCCTTGCTTGATCTGGGCTGTGGTGAGGGTTATTTCACTCAAGCACTGGCGGAGCAGCTTCCTTCTGCACAGGTTTATGGTGTTGATATCTCAAAAGAGGGGGTGCGAATGGCCGCAAAATATGCAAGCCAGCAGACTCATTTGGTGAAGACTCAAACACCTCTTTATTTAGTAGCATCCGCGTTTGATGTGCCGCTGTTAGATAGCAGTCTAGATGTGATTACGCGCATTTATGCACCCAGTCGCGCGACTGAGCTGAATCGATTATTAAAGCCAGAGGGCGTTTTAATTGTGGTAACGCCCGGTAATGATCATTTGTTGGGACTGCGCACACAAATTTATGAAGAGGTTCGACCTCATCCTGTGCCCCAAGCGCCGGAAGGATTTACTTTGCTGTCGCAGAGTGAACTTACAGGGGGCGTGTCCGTGTGCCCTGGTGAAATGACGGAGGCATTGTTAGCTATGACACCTTTTGCATGGAAGATGCCTTCATCTTTATCGGTTTCCATGATTCAGGAGGGTATTGAAGATGGTTATCACTTTATCGTTTCTTGTTATGGTAAATGCTAGCCTTTTTTAAGCCTGTGCGAGATGCAGCCAGTCATACATCACAGATGTTGCTGTAATCGCATGAAATACCTTTTTTCCGTGATATGTGTCTCAATGTGGAAATGTTGTGCGAATGTGGCAGCTAAGTTACTATTCAGTTGTTTTTTCTATGATTTTTTGCATAAGGCGTGTGCAGTGGGTGTTCGTAAGCGGCGTTTTTTTTGAAATAGGGATTGTTACAGAGTGTAGGATAGTGATGGGCTTATGAACAAATATACGTAAAATCCATTAAAAATAATAGATTGTGTAGTTTTCATGGATTGAAATTGACTTGGCGAGACACTCTAGCGAGTAAATTAATACGTGTGATTTGGATGTTTTTAAGTCTGCTTGTTTGTCGGTGTTGCTTGCCCGCTTTGTGTGATGGCACCCCTAAATTGTTAGAACTGCTCAGGAATCCTTAATGCGTAATTCAGCTTTGGCTATTAATTCGATCTTTACTCTCTCTTTTTTGCGTGTACTTCACTCCCCCATTATTCGATTTGCACCGATTTTCTTGTTGGGGTTTGCCAGCGTTAGCGCACAGTCTGAAATCGCGACTGGCGACCTTAAGACGACAGTGATGCAGGCGCTTGAAACTAGCCCGGAGGTGCAATCCACGTGGCATTTGTTCCAAGCGGCGACGGAGGATGTGGCTCAAGCGCGCTCGGGTTATAAGCCTAGCGTCGATATATCTGCGGCTACTGGCAAAACTTCACGTGACTATGATGGCCGTGGCAACTACACCAACACCCAAGCGCAGCTGACACTGACGCAAACATTGTTTGATGGTTTTAGAACCCGTGGTCAGGTGGAATATTTTAATGGCGAACGTTTGGTTCGTTACTATGAACTTTTAAGCAGTTTAGATTCTGTGGCGTTGGATGCAGTCACTGCCTATCAGGATGTAAAGCGCACCCGCGAATTAGTGGAATTAGCGCGCGCCAACTATGCCAAGCATCGCGATGTTTATGGCCAAATTGAGGAGCGCACTATTTCTGGTGTAGGTCGTCGCGTCGACTTAGAGCAAGTGGCGGGGCGTTTGGCATTGGCGGAATCCAATCTCTTGACTGAAGCAGCCAATTTGCATGACGTTACTGCGCGCTATTTGCGTATTGTGGGTCAGTTGCCCGCAGCAGACCTGAAGTCCTCAGCACTGTCGAGTGCTCCTTTACCGGAAAATATTCGCATAGCCATGCAGTTGGCCTACGAAGGCAATCCTAGTTTTCATGCGGCGATTAAAAATATTACTGCAGCTCAGGCCAACGTGAAAGTTGAGCGTGCCGGTTACTACCCTAAAGCTGAGCTGCGTGCACGTCAGGTTACTAGTCGCAACCAAAATGGTTTTGATGAGCGCGTAGACCCAAGCCGCTACGGTGACGAAAGTGCCATAGAGCTAGCATTGACCTATAACCTTTATAGCGGTGGCGCAAACCGCGCAGCCGTGCGTCGTTCGCTGGCGTTGGTCGATGAAGCAAAAGATCGTCGGGATTTAGCCTGTGTTGATCTACGCCAGAATACTCAAATTGCCTACAACGATACTCAGCGTTTAAAAGAGCAGTTGTTGGCACTGCAGCAACATCGCATCGCCAGTGACAAGGTGCGCACAGCCTATAGCGATCAATTCAATATAGGTCAGCGCACTCTGTTGGATTTGTTAGATGCTGAAAATGAATATTTTCAAGCCAGCCGTTCCTTGGTGGTGGCTCAGGGCGATATCGAAATTGCCTATGCGCGTGCACTGACCGCTATGGGTAAATTGTTGCCCGTATTAGGTGTGGTGCGCGAAGGTTTGGATTTGTTACAGGGTACCAAGGTGAATGATTCGCTCAGTATCTCTAACTCAGTTTGCCCTGATATTGCACCGATTGCGTTGGGGCGTGATGATTTAATCTCTGAAGTGACATCATTGAGTGGCGATGCGCTTTTTGATCTTAATAGCTCTAGCCTTAAGGCCAGTGCGCAACAAAAGTTGGATGTGCTTATTGCCAGTATTAAGGCGACTCCCAAGGTTGTGAATATTGGGATTGAAGGGCACACCGATAGCAGTGGCTCCGATGCGTTAAATGCACGCTTGTCTGATATGCGTGCTCAACGAGTGCGCGATTATTTTGTGCTAAATGGTTTGGAAACTATTCCTATGTCGGTGGCAGGTTATGGTGCTTCACGCCCTGTTGCTGATAATAAGACCGCAGCAGGTATGGCGGCAAATCGCCGTGTTGTGGTCACGGTTAATCGCCAGCAATAATTTTTGGTTGAAAATCACAGCAGTGGCTTGAGTGAAATTGCTCAAGTACTGCTGAGTTGTTTGCAATATCCGTTATGGTTAAATTCACTCTTTTAGCCACTTCTTTTCTAAGAGCTTCTATACTAAGGCCGCTAAGCGCGGTTTTTTTGTGATTAACATTCCCTCACAGTAATTCAAGCGCTGCTTTTTTGTTAAGTGGCTTGCATTTTAAGCTGATATATAACGTCCTGTAGCGTCTGCTAATGAATGTTGATATGAATTCCTCGAAGGATACTTCTTTGTCCGAAACTACAAAATCGTTCACCGCTGATTCTTTGTTAGAATCGTTGCTCATTCTTGTGCGTGCACATCAAATGAATGCCAGTGCGGAAACGCTGATTGCAGGCTTGCCATTAGTTGCCCATCAACTGACCCCATCGTTATTTGCGCGCGCGGCCAAGCGTGCGGGCTTTACCAGCAAGCTCGTGCAGCGCGATCTCCGCTCCTTAAATTCAGCACTTTTTCCTGTGGTTTTGTTGTTGCAGGACAACCAGGCTTGTATGTTATTTGGGCTGGATGAGTCCACGCAAGAGGCGCGAGTTGTGTTTCCTGACTTGGGTGATGCGCCAGTGTCACTGCCGATTGCGGAAGTGACGGAGCGCTATACTGGCCGTGCAATTTATGCGCGCCCAGAGGAGCGCTTAGATGCGCGCGCGGCAGATGTCGGTAAGCGCCACACGGGTCACTGGTTTTGGAGTGTGATCGCCGATCATAAGTACCTCTATAAAGATGTATTGCTCAGTGCGCTTTTGATCAACTTTTTTGCGTTAATCGCGCCGCTCTTTGTGATGAATGTGTACGATCGTGTGGTACCCAACCATGCGACTGACACTCTGTGGATTTTAGCCCTGGGCATGTTGATTGCCATGAGTGCTGATTTTGCGTTGCGTTTGATGCGTGCCTGGTTTGTGGATTTAGCAGCAAGTCGTGTTGATGTAACACTTTCGGCCACGATTATGGAGCGGGTGCTGGGCATGAAAATGTCTGAGCGTCCTGCATCTGTCGGCTCTTTTGCCGCGGGCCTTCAATCGTTTGAATCGGTGCGCAGTTTTATCAGTTCTGCCACGATTCTTGCCCTAGTGGATTTACCCTTCGTATTTTTATTTATGATGGTCATTTTAATCATCTCTTGGACGCTGATGATTCCTATCGTTATAGGCGTGCTGTTGGTGGTTATTTACACCCTCGCGGTACAGCATAAAATGCACATGCTCACTGAAACCTCCATGCAGGCTTCAGCGCAGCGCAATGCAACCTTGGTGGAAAGTTTGAGCAGTATTGAAACGCTCAAAACCTTGGGTGCTGAAGGTCGCATGCAAATGTTGTGGGAAAAGTCGACGCTGATGCTGTCGCGCATCGGGGTGAAAATGCGCTTGCTCTCCGGCTCTGTTTCAAGCTCCACACTATGGGTGCAGCAGGCGGTATCCGTGGTGGTTATTATTTTGGGTGTCTATGAAATTATTGCGGGCAATCTCACCCAGGGTGGTTTGATTGCTACTTACATGTTGGCGGCGCGGATCATGGCCCCCGTAGGTCAAACGGCGGGGTTATTATTGCAATACCATTCAGCGGCTACGGCATTGCAGTCGCTCAACAGTATTATGGATAAACCCATCGAGCGGCCTGCAGATGCCAATTGGATTAGTCGCCCGCGCTTAAGTGGCGCTATCGAGTTTAAACAGGTGAGCTTTTCTTATCCGCAAGATGAGCGAGAAGTCTTGCGCAGTATTTCGATCGCGATAAATCCCGGCGAACATATCGCCATCTTGGGGCGCAATGGCTCCGGAAAAACCACCTTAGAGAAAATGATTGCGGGTTTGTATGCGCCTAGCGCGGGCAGTCTTTTGCTTGACGGTATTGATATTCGACAGCTGGATCCTGCAGAGCTGCGCCGCAACCTGGGTTATGTATCGCAGGACATAAATTTATTTTTCGGCACACTGCGTGACAACATTGCGATGGGCAGTACCGGCGTGAGTGATGCTGAAATTTTGGAGGCGGTGCGCCTCAGCGGTTTAACAGAATTTGTGAATTCCCATCCTATGGGGTTGGCCATGCCTGTGGGTGAGCGCGGGCATTTGTTATCGGGTGGCCAGCGTCAATGTGTTGCTATAGCGCGCGCGCTTTTAAGCGATCCATCTATCTTGTTGATGGACGAACCCACGGGCTCCATGGATCACTCCAGTGAAGAAGAGTTTAAACGGAATATTGCGGAGTACAGCCAAGGTAAAACTCTGCTGGTGATTACCCATCGCACGTCATTATTAGAGCTCGTTAAGCGCATTATTGTGATAGATGGCGGCAAGATTGTGGCCGATGGCCCCAAAGAACAAGTGGTTGAAGCGCTGCGTCAAGGTCGTATTGGGAGGGCTAATTAATGGCTGCTGCTGAACAGCGACTGTTTGAAAAACTCGGTCGGTGGCTGGCGCGCTTCGGCGCGCCCGCCAGTCGCTTTATGGACAGGTTATATAAGCGTTGGCTGCAGCCTTTGAGTGATCAATCGCAAGATTGGGTAACCGATTCCGACTGGGCACGCTTACAGCAAGAGCCGGTGCGTGCGCGGCTCATGCTGCGCTTTATGGTGCTGGTGGTTTTGCTCCTGTTGATCTGGGCGGCCTTTGCGCCGCTTGATGAGGTTGCACGCGGTGAGGGCAAGGTTATTCCCTCCTCGCAACTGCAAGTGATTCAATCATTTGATGGCGGCGTAGTTGAGAAAGTGTTAGTGCACGAAGGGCAAATAGTGGAAAAGGGCGATTTGTTGTTGCGCATCGATCCCACGCGTTTCATTTCCAGCTTTCGCGAAAATCGCGCCGAAAATTTCGGCCTGCAAGCGCGTGCGGTGCGCTTACAAGCCTTGACCTCCAAAGCAGAATTTACCTTACCTCAAACACTGTTGGATGCAGCGCCCGACATAGCCGAGCATGAACGCAGATTGTATTTTTCCAATATTAAAGAGTTGGATGAGCAAATGTCGATTGCGCGCAGCCAATTGGAACAGCGGCAAGAGGAGTTAAATGAGGTTCGTGCCAAGCTTACTCAGGCAACGCGCAGTTTGGAGTTAACGACACAAGAGTTAAATGTCACGCGCCCCTTGCTCGCCAGTGGCGCTATTTCTGAAGTGGAAATTTTACGTTTGGAAGGTGAGCTTGCACGCGCTAAGGGCGAGCGCGAGCAATCGCTGTCGCAGGAGTCGCGCTTAGTGTTAGCGGTTGAAGAATCAGCCGGAAAGCTGCGCGAAACTGAATTGATGGTGCGCAATAAGTGGCGCGGTGAACTGTCTGAAGTGCTCAATAAAATAGCCTCCTTGGCAGAGAGCAGTACTGGTCTTGCGGATCGGATTAAATATGCAGAAATTCGTGCACCGGTGCGCGGTACTGTACAGCGATTATTTACCAATACCGTGGGGGGCGTTGTGCAGCCGGGGCATCAGGTGTTGGAGTTGGTGCCACTGGATGATCAGCTACTTATAGAGGCTAAGGTATCGCCTAAAGACATCGCGTTTTTACATCCTGGTCAAGAAGCCATTGTGAAATTTACCGCTTATGATTTTGTGGTTTATGGCGGTCTTAAAGGAACACTAGAGCATATTAGTGCCGATACCATTACCGATGAAAAAGAGCGCACATTTTATTTGGTGCGAGTGCGTACCGAGCGTGCGGGTTTTAATCCTAAGCTGCTCATAATGCCCGGCATGACAACCCAAGTAGACATACTGACAGGTAAAAAGACCGTGCTCTCCTATCTTCTTAAACCCTTGCTTAGGGCCAAACAAAACGCTATGACTGAGCGATGAGCACACATTTTTTTATTGCACCTATTGAGACCTTCTCGCCGCGTTGGCGCGAAGCCTTTCCCGCTGCAGTGCTCGTGGCGGAAGCACCTGGCGTGCTTATGGAAGGGGATTATGTGTGGCTGCTGCTGTCGTCTACTCAGGGTGCTGAACAAATTGTACGTTTAACCAATATAGGTATGCGGGTTATTGCCATGACGGCCGTCGAAAGCCCAGCACAAGCACAGCAGGCCTTGGCGGCTGGTGCTGTGGGTTATGTACATTATCTCGCTGTGCCCGCCGTGTTAACCCAAGTTGCGCAAGTAGTGGCGGCAGGCGGTTTGTGGTTGGGTGCAGAATTGATGCGGCAACTGGTATTGGCCACCGTTAAGCGGCTACCGGTAACTCCAACAGCGGCAGAAAATGCATTGGATGTATCCAGTTTGACACCGCGTGAGCTTGCCGTAGCCGAGCTAGTGGCTGCGGGTAAGTCAAATAAAGAGGTGGCACGCGAACTGGGTATTACCGAGCGCACTGTGAAGGCTCATTTGGGCGCTAGCTTCACCAAACTAGAAGTGCGCGATCGTTTGCAGCTTGCGCTAATTTGGGCGGGTAAAACGCAGGCCTAACTAGCGCCTAATTCTTTATGCGTGTTATACCCAGTTATTGATGGCTATTTAATTCTCACCCAGTGAGAGATAAATGCAGCGCCTGTTTTCCTCCACTCTCTACTATCCCTTCTTGTCGATTCCCTTTTGTCAGTTTTTTTGCTTTAGCGCTTCTTATTGTCCAATGGTCCAATGGCGTTAATATCATCTTTCACTAGACTTCAGCCTAAGTAAATTTTTTTATTGAGCCACCTGTTTTTATCCCCTTTGGAGCTAAGTATGAGTAACCCTGTTGCCACAGTTGCATTTTTACAAGGACAAGCTTGGGCTAAAAGCCCTGACGGGAGTTTGCGTCCCTTAACGGTGGGCAGTGTGCTCCAAGATAATGAGATCGTGGTAACGGCTGAAGGGGCGAGGGTCGAGCTGGATCTGGGCAACAGTGAATTTGTGACAGTGCAAGGTGGTCAAGAATTGGGCATGAGCCCTGACCTCAATACAGATACGGCGACAAATATAGATGAAGCCCTGCTGAGTGATGCCAGTGTGCAAGAGGCGCTAAAGGTATTGGAAGAAGGTGGTGACCTTACTGAAACCTTGGAGGAGACTGCTGCAGGTTTAGGGGGCGGTGCCGGCGGTGGAGGTCACGATTTTGTGCGTTTGGCGCGCATTGTGGAATTAACGGAGAATAATAACTACAGCTTTCAAACTGAGGCTGAATCGGCGGCCGATGCCGAACTGCGCAGCGGCACGATTAATCATGCCCCCTTAGTAACAGATCAGGCCTTAGAAGGCGCTGAGGACACCACTATAAGTGGCAGAATTCTAGCGACGGATGTCGAAAAAGGCGTATTGATTTATGAAGTAGAGCAGGGGCCTACATCGGGAACCTTGCAATTAGATAGGGCCACCGGCCAGTTTATTTATACCCCGACAGCCGACTACAACGGTCCGGATAGTTTTGTTGTTACCGTCATTGATGACCATGGCAATCGCACCAGCAGCCGAATTGATTTGACCATAACACCGGTCAATGACGCGCCCGTTAGCAGCGATCAAAACCTCACTACCTTGGAAGATACGCCTGTTGATGGTCAAGTCGTGGCGACTGATATCGAGAACGATACTCTCAGCTACGTTGTTTCCAGTCCTGCGGCTAATGGCACTGTCAGCCTTGATGCGGCGACAGGGGTTTTCACTTACATCCCCAATGCGGATTACAACGGCAGCGATAGTTTTATCGTCACCATTGATGATGGCCAAGGGGGCACTACTACTAGCAAGATTACAATAGGTGTTATTCCGGTCAATGATGCGCCTGTCAGTGCGGATCAAAATCTCACCACTCCAGAAGATACGCCGCTAGATGGCCAAATTAACGCGAGCGATATCGATAAGGATGTTCTGAGCTATAGCATATCTAGCCCCGTTACCCACGGCACCGTGAGTCTCAATCCTGCAACCGGTGCCTTTACCTACACACCCAATGCCGACTACAACGGTAGCGACCGCTTTGTAGTTACTATCGACGACGGACAGGGCGGCACTACGACCAGCACCGTCAATATCGGTGTGACCCCGGTGAATGATGCGCCCGTCAGCGCGGATCAAAACCTCACTACACCCGAAGATACCTCGCTCGCTGGCCAAGTAGTTGCACGTGATGTAGATGGCGACACATTAAGCTACAACCTGTCTACGCCTGTGACGCATGGCACGCTCATTCTCAATGCCACTACCGGTGTTTTTACCTATACCCCCAATGCTAACTACAACGGCAGTGATCGTTTTGTGGTGACAATTGACGATGGGCAGGGTGGTACCACGACCAGTACGATTAATATTGGTATTACGCCTGTTAATGATGCGCCCGTCAGCGCGGATCAAAATCTTATTACACCGGAAGATGTGCCGATCAATGGGCAAGTTGTGGCGAGTGATGTGGATGGCGATGCGCTTAATTACAGAGTCACCACCATCGCAGCCAATGGCACAGTGAGTTTAAATGCGGCTACCGGGGCCTTTGTTTATTCCCCCAATGCGAATTTCAATGGCAGTGATCGCTTCGTGGTAACGGTTTCTGACGGCAACGGTGGCGTCACCTCGAGTACGATTAACATAGGCGTTACTCCCGTAAACGATGATCCGGTAGCGAATAATCTCAGCCTAACCACACCTGAAGATACGGCGGTGAGTGGTGCGATCAGTGCGAGTGATGTTGATGGAGATAGTTTGACCTACAACGTTATTGGTGCGGGCCCAAGTAACGGTAGCCTCAGTTTTAACAGCAGTACGGGCGGCTTTGTTTATACCCCTAATCATACTTACACTGGGAGCGACAGCTTTCAGGTTCGCGTCAGTGACGGCCAGGGTGGATCGACAACGAGTACTGTTTCAATCGGTGTAACCCCTGTTAGTGACCCCGTAGTAAATAGCATCACCAGCCCAAGTGCGATAGAAGGCGCCGACCTTAGCTATAGCGTCACCTTGAGCCGCGCGACCACGAACCCACTTAGTTTGCCCTACAGTCTCGGCGGTGGTAGTGCGATTGCAGCTGACTACGGCACCCCGACCTTCAGTAACGGCGTTACCTTAGTAGGCGGCAATCTCATTATTCCAGTAGGTGTGGCCAGCTTCAGTGTCACTGTGCCCACGGTGGATGATGTGCTCAGCGAATCCACCGAAACCCTGCCCTTGATCATTGGCGGCGTGACCGGCACCGGCAGCATCACCGACAACGATGGCACCCCAAGCCTGAGTATTAATAACATCAGCGTAAATGAAGGGGCGGGCACGGCAACCTTTACCGTCACACTGTCGAGTGCCTCCAGCCAAGCAGTCAGTGTCAATTACGCTAGTAGCAACGGCACCGCCACCGCCGGTAGCGACTACACCGCCGTTAACGGCACCCTCAACTTCGCGGCGGGTGATCTCACCAAAACCATCACCGTGCCTATTACCGATGATAGCCTCGCTGAAGGCCCCGAGAACTTCAGCATCACCTTAAGTACCCCGAGCAATGCCACCCTTGGCACCGCTGTGGGTACCGGTACTATTGTCGATAATGATGGCGCACCAAGCCTCAGCATCAACAACATCAGCGTGAACGAAGGCGCGGGTACCGCGACTTTCACGGTCACCTTATCCGCCGCTTCAGGCCAAGCGGTTACGGTCAACTACGCCAGCAGTAACGGCACCGCCACCGCCGGTAGCGACTACACCGCCGTTAACGGCACCCTCAACTTCGCGGCCGGTGATCTCACCAAAACCATCACCGTTCCGATTAGCGATGACAGTCTGTTCGAGGGTAATGAAAACTTCACCATCACCTTAAGCGGTGCCAACAACGCTAGCATCGCCACGGCGACCGGCACGGGCACCATTGTCGACAACGACAGCGCGCCCACGGTCAGCAGCATCAGCAGCCCCACGGTGGTAGAAGGTGCGGACTTGGTCTACAACATCGCACTCAGCAACGCGTCGACGACCACCACTACCTTGGCCTACACCTTAGGCGGCGGCAGCGCGAGCGCCGCAGACTATGGCACCCCGACCTTCAGCAACGGCGTCACCTTAGTGGGCAGCAATCTGCTCATTCCCGCGGGCGTCACTACCTTCAGCGTCACAGTGCCCACGGTCGATGATGTGCTCAGCGAACCCACCGAAACCCTGCCACTGATCATTGGCGGCGTGACCGGCACCGGCAGCATCACCGATAACGACGGTGCGCCAAGCCTCAGCATCAACAACATCAGCGTGAACGAAGGCGCGGGTACCGCGACTTTCACGGTCACCTTATCCGCCGCTTCCGGCCAAGCGGTTACGGTCAACTACGCCAGCAGTAACGGCACTGCCACTGCAGGCAGCGACTACACCGCGGTCAACGGTACGCTCAACTTCGCCGCGGGTGATCTCACCAAAACTATCACCGTTCCGATTACCGACGACACCATTTTTGAAGGCCCAGAAAACTTCACCATCACCTTAAGCGGTGCCAACAACGCTAGCATCGCCACGGCGACCGGCACGGGCACCATTGTCGACAACGACAGCGCGCCGACGGTCAGCAGCATCAGCAGCCCCACGGTGGTAGAAGGTGCTGACTTGGTCTACAACATCGCCCTCAGCAACGCCTCGACCACGACCACCACCTTGGCCTACACCTTGGGCGGCGGCAGCGCGAGCGCCGCAGACTATGGCACCCCGACCTTCAGCAACGGCGTCACCTTAGTGGGCAGCAATCTGCTCATTCCCGCGGGCGTCACTACCTTCAGCGTCACAGTGCCCACGGTCGATGATGTGCTCAGCGAACCCACCGAAACCCTGCCACTGATCATTGGCGGTGTGACCGGCACGGGCAGCATCACCGACAACGACGGTGCGCCAAGCCTCAGCATCAACAACATCAGCGTGAACGAAGGCGCGGGTACCGCGACCTTCACAGTGACTCTGTCGGCGGCTTCCGGCCAAGCAGTCAGCGTCAACTACGCCAGCAGTAACGGCACCGCCACCGCCGGTAGCGACTACACCGCCGTTAGCGGTACGCTCAACTTCGCCGCGGGTGATCTCACCAAAACCATCACCGTTCCGATTAGCGATGACAGTCTGTTCGAGGGTAATGAAAACTTCACCATCACCTTAAGCAGCGCCACCAATGCCAGCATCGCCACGGCGACCGGCACGGGCACCATTGTCGACAACGACAGCGCGCCGACGGTCAGCAGCATCAGCAGCCCCACGGTGGTAGAAGGTGCTGACTTGGTCTACAACATCGCCCTCAGCAACGCCTCGACCACGACCACCACCTTGGCCTACACCTTGGGCGGCGGCAGCGCGAGCGCCGCAGACTATGGCACCCCGACCTTCAGTAGTGGCGTCACCTTAGTGGGCAGCAATCTGCTCATTCCAGCCGGTGTCACTACCTTCAGCGTCACAGTGCCCACAGTGGATGATGTGCTCAGCGAACCCACCGAAACCCTGCCACTGATCATTGGCGGCGTGACCGGCACCGGCAGCATCACCGACAACGACGGTGCGCCAAGCCTCAGCATCAACAACATCAGCGTGAACGAAGGCGCGGGTACCGCGACTTTCACGGTCACCTTATCCGCCGCTTCCGGCCAAGCGGTTACGGTCAACTACGCCAGCAGTAACGGCACTGCCACTGCAGGCAGCGACTACACCGCGGTCAACGGTACGCTCAACTTCGCGGCCGGTGATCTCACCAAAACCATCACCGTTCCGATTACCGATGACAGTCTGTTCGAGGGTAATGAAAACTTCACCATCACCCTAAGCGGTGCCACCAATGCCAGCATCGCCACGGCGACCGGCACGGGCACCATTGTCGACAACGACAGCGCGCCGACGGTGAGCAGCATCAGCAGCCCCACGGTGGTAGAAGGTGCGGACTTGGTCTACAACATCGCCCTCAGCAACGCCTCGACCACGACCACCACCTTGGCCTACACCTTGGGCGGCGGCAGCGCGAGCGCCGCAGACTATGGCACCCCGACCTTCAGCAACGGCGTCACCTTAGTGGGCAGCAATCTGCTCATTCCCGCGGGCGTCACTACCTTCAGCGTCACAGTGCCCACGGTCGATGATGTTCTCAGCGAACCCACCGAAACCCTGCCACTGATCATTGGCGGTGTGACCGGCACGGGCAGCATCACCGACAACGACGGTGCGCCAAGCCTCAGCATCAACAACATCAGCGTGAACGAAGGCGCGGGTACCGCGACCTTCACAGTGACTCTGTCGGCGGCTTCCGGCCAAGCAGTCAGCGTCAACTACGCCAGCAGTAACGGCACCGCCACCGCCGGTAGCGACTACACCGCCGTTAGCGGTACGCTCAACTTCGCCGCGGGTGATCTCACCAAAACCATCACGGTTCCGATTACCGATGACAGTCTGTTCGAGGGTAATGAAAACTTCACTATCACCCTAAGTGGCGCCACCAATGCCAGCATCGCCACGGCGACCGGCACGGGCACCATTGTCGACAACGACAGCGCGCCCACGGTGAGCAGCATCAGCAGCCCCACGGTGGTAGAAGGTGCTGACTTGGTCTACAACATCGCCCTCAGCAACGCCTCGACCACGACCACCACCTTGGCCTACACCTTGGGCGGCGGCAGCGCGAGCGCCGCAGACTACGGCACCCCGACCTTCAGCAATGGCGTCACCTTAGTGGGCAGCAATCTGCTCATTCCCGCGGGCGTCACCAGCTTCAGCGTCACAGTGCCCACAGTGGATGATGTGCTCAGCGAACCCACCGAAACCCTGCCGCTGATCATTGGCGGCGTGACCGGCACGGGCAGCATCACCGACAACGACGGTGCGCCAAGCCTCAGCATCAACAACATCAGCGTGAACGAAGGCGCGGGTACCGCGACCTTCACGGTCACCTTATCCGCCGCTTCAGGCCAAGCGGTTACGGTCAACTACGCCAGCAGTAACGGCACTGCCACTGCAGGCAGCGACTACACCGCGGTCAACGGCACGCTCAACTTCGCGGCCGGTGATCTCACCAAAACTATCACCGTTCCGATTACCGACGACACCATTTTTGAAGGCCCAGAAAACTTCACCATCACCTTAAGCGGTGCCAACAACGCTAGCATCGCCACGGCGACCGGCACGGGCACCATTGTCGACAACGACAGCGCGCCGACGGTCAGCAGCATCAGCAGCCCCACGGTGGTAGAAGGTGCTGACTTGGTCTACAACATCGCCCTCAGCAACGCCTCGACCACGACCACCACCTTGGCCTACACCTTGGGCGGCGGCAGCGCGAGCGCCGCAGACTATGGCACCCCGACCTTCAGCAACGGCGTCACCTTAGTGGGCAGCAATCTGCTCATTCCCGCGGGCGTCACTACCTTCAGCGTCACAGTGCCCACGGTCGATGATGTGCTCAGCGAACCCACCGAAACCCTGCCACTGATCATTGGCGGTGTGACCGGCACGGGCAGCATCACCGACAACGACGGTGCGCCAAGCCTCAGCATCAACAACATCAGCGTGAACGAAGGCGCGGGTACCGCGACCTTCACAGTGACTCTGTCGGCGGCTTCCGGCCAAGCAGTCAGCGTCAACTACGCCAGCAGTAACGGCACCGCCACCGCCGGTAGCGACTACACCGCCGTTAGCGGTACGCTCAACTTCGCCGCGGGTGATCTCACCAAAACCATCACCGTTCCGATTAGCGATGACAGTCTGTTCGAGGGTAATGAAAACTTCACCATCACCTTAAGCAGCGCCACCAATGCCAGCATCGCCACGGCGACCGGCACGGGCACCATTGTCGACAACGACAGCGCGCCGACGGTCAGCAGCATCAGCAGCCCCACGGTGGTAGAAGGTGCTGACTTGGTCTACAACATCGCCCTCAGCAACGCCTCGACCACGACCACCACCTTGGCCTACACCTTGGGCGGCGGCAGCGCGAGCGCCGCAGACTATGGCACCCCGACCTTCAGTAGTGGCGTCACCTTAGTGGGCAGCAATCTGCTCATTCCAGCCGGTGTCACTACCTTCAGCGTCACAGTGCCCACAGTGGATGATGTGCTCAGCGAACCCACCGAAACCCTGCCACTGATCATTGGCGGCGTGACCGGCACCGGCAGCATCACCGACAACGACGGTGCGCCAAGCCTCAGCATCAACAACATCAGCGTGAACGAAGGCGCGGGTACCGCGACTTTCACGGTCACCTTATCCGCCGCTTCCGGCCAAGCGGTTACGGTCAACTACGCCAGCAGTAACGGCACTGCCACTGCAGGCAGCGACTACACCGCGGTCAACGGTACGCTCAACTTCGCGGCCGGTGATCTCACCAAAACCATCACCGTTCCGATTACCGATGACAGTCTGTTCGAGGGTAATGAAAACTTCACCATCACCCTAAGCGGTGCCACCAATGCCAGCATCGCCACGGCGACCGGCACGGGCACCATTGTCGACAACGACAGCGCGCCGACGGTGAGCAGCATCAGCAGCCCCACGGTGGTAGAAGGTGCGGACTTGGTCTACAACATCGCCCTCAGCAACGCCTCGACCACGACCACCACCTTGGCCTACACCTTGGGCGGCGGCAGCGCGAGCGCCGCAGACTATGGCACCCCGACCTTCAGCAACGGCGTCACCTTAGTGGGCAGCAATCTGCTCATTCCCGCGGGCGTCACTACCTTCAGCGTCACAGTGCCCACGGTCGATGATGTTCTCAGCGAACCCACCGAAACCCTGCCACTGATCATTGGCGGTGTGACCGGCACGGGCAGCATCACCGACAACGACGGTGCGCCAAGCCTCAGCATCAACAACATCAGCGTGAACGAAGGCGCGGGTACCGCGACCTTCACAGTGACTCTGTCGGCGGCTTCCGGCCAAGCAGTCAGCGTCAACTACGCCAGCAGTAACGGCACCGCCACCGCCGGTAGCGACTACACCGCCGTTAGCGGTACGCTCAACTTCGCCGCGGGTGATCTCACCAAAACCATCACGGTTCCGATTACCGATGACAGTCTGTTCGAGGGTAATGAAAACTTCACTATCACCCTAAGTGGCGCCACCAATGCCAGCATCGCCACGGCGACCGGCACGGGCACCATTGTCGACAACGACAGCGCGCCCACGGTGAGCAGCATCAGCAGCCCCACGGTGGTAGAAGGTGCTGACTTGGTCTACAACATCGCCCTCAGCAACGCCTCGACCACGACCACCACCTTGGCCTACACCTTGGGCGGCGGCAGCGCGAGCGCCGCAGACTACGGCACCCCGACCTTCAGCAATGGCGTCACCTTAGTGGGCAGCAATCTGCTCATTCCCGCGGGCGTCACCAGCTTCAGCGTCACAGTGCCCACAGTGGATGATGTGCTCAGCGAACCCACCGAAACCCTGCCGCTGATCATTGGCGGCGTGACCGGCACGGGCAGCATCACCGACAACGACGGTGCGCCAAGCCTCAGCATCAACAACATCAGCGTGAACGAAGGCGCGGGTACCGCGACCTTCACGGTCACCTTATCCGCCGCTTCAGGCCAAGCGGTTACGGTCAACTACGCCAGCAGTAACGGCACTGCCACTGCAGGCAGCGACTACACCGCGGTCAACGGCACGCTCAACTTCGCGGCCGGTGATCTCACCAAAACCATCACCGTCCCGATTACCGATGACAGTCTGTTCGAGGGTAATGAAAACTTCACCATCACCTTAAGCGGTGCCAACAACGCTAGCATCGCCACGGCGACCGGCACGGGCACCATTGTCGACAACGACAGCGCGCCGACGGTGAGTAGCATCAGCAGCCCCACGGTGGTAGAAGGTGCTGACTTGGTCTACAACATCGCCCTCAGCAACGCCTCGACCACGACCACCACCTTGGCCTACACCTTGGGCGGCGGCAGCGCGAGCGCCGCAGACTACGGCACCCCGACCTTCAGTAACGGCGTCACCTTAGTGGGCAGCAATCTGCTCATTCCAGCGGGTGTCACTACCTTCAGCGTCACAGTGCCCACAGTGGATGATGTGCTCAGCGAACCCACCGAAACCCTGCCGCTGATCATTGGCGGCGTGACCGGCACGGGCAGCATCACCGACAACGACGGTGCGCCAAGCCTCAGCATCAACAACATCAGCGTGAACGAAGGCGCGGGTACCGCGACCTTCACGGTCACCTTATCCGCCGCTTCAGGCCAAGCGGTTACGGTCAACTACGCCAGCAGTAACGGCACTGCCACTGCAGGCAGCGACTACACCGCGGTCAACGGCACGCTCAACTTCGCGGCCGGTGATCTCACCAAAACCATCACCGTCCCGATTACCGATGACAGTCTGTTCGAGGGTAATGAAAACTTCACCATCACCTTAAGCGGTGCCAACAACGCTAGCATCGCCACGGCGACCGGCACGGGCACCATTGTCGACAACGACAGCGCGCCGACGGTGAGTAGCATCAGCAGCCCCACGGTGGTAGAAGGTGCTGACTTGGTCTACAACATCGCCCTCAGCAACGCCTCGACCACGACCACCACCTTGGCCTACACCTTGGGCGGCGGCAGCGCGAGCGCCGCAGACTACGGCACCCCGACCTTCAGTAACGGCGTCACCTTAGTGGGCAGCAATCTGCTCATTCCAGCGGGTGTCACTACCTTCAGCGTCACAGTGCCCACAGTCGATGATGTGCTCAGCGAACCCACCGAAACTCTGCCACTGATCATTGGCGGTGTGACCGGCACCGGCAGCATCACCGACAACGACGGTGCGCCAAGCCTCAGCATCAACAACATCAGCGTGAACGAAGGTGCGGGTACCGCGACCTTCACAGTGACTCTGTCGGCGGCTTCCGGCCAAGCAGTCAGCGTCAACTACGCCAGCAGTAACGGCACCGCCACCGCCGGTAGCGACTACACCGCCGTTAACGGTACGCTCAACTTCGCCGCGGGTGATCTCACCAAAACCATCACCGTTCCGATTAGCGATGACAGTCTGTTCGAGGGTAATGAAAACTTCACCATCACCTTAAGCAGCGCCACCAATGCCAGCATCGCCACGGCGACCGGCACGGGCACCATTGTCGACAACGACAGCGCGCCGACGGTCAGCAGCATCAGCAGCCCCACGGTGGTAGAAGGTGCTGACTTGGTCTACAACATCGCCCTCAGCAACGCCTCAACCACGACCACCACCTTGGCCTACACCTTGGGCGGCGGCAGCGCGAGCGCCGCAGACTATGGCACCCCGACCTTCAGTAGTGGCGTCACCTTAGTGGGCAGCAATCTGCTCATTCCAGCCGGTGTCACTACCTTCAGCGTCACAGTGCCCACAGTGGATGATGTGCTCAGCGAACCCACCGAAACCCTGCCACTGATCATTGGCGGCGTGACCGGCACCGGCAGCATCACCGACAACGACGGTGCGCCAAGCCTCAGCATCAACAACATCAGCGTGAACGAAGGCGCGGGTACCGCGACTTTCACGGTCACCTTATCCGCCGCTTCCGGCCAAGCGGTTACGGTCAACTACGCCAGCAGTAACGGCACTGCCACTGCAGGCAGCGACTACACCGCGGTCAACGGTACGCTCAACTTCGCGGCCGGTGATCTCACCAAAACCATCACCGTTCCGATTACCGATGACAGTCTGTTCGAGGGTAATGAAAACTTCACCATCACCCTAAGCGGTGCCACCAATGCCAGCATCGCCACGGCGACCGGCACGGGCACCATTGTCGACAACGACAGCGCGCCGACGGTGAGCAGCATCAGCAGCCCCACGGTGGTAGAAGGTGCGGACTTGGTCTACAACATCGCCCTCAGCAACGCCTCGACCACGACCACCACCTTGGCCTACACCTTGGGCGGCGGCAGCGCGAGCGCCGCAGACTATGGCACCCCGACCTTCAGCAACGGCGTCACCTTAGTGGGCAGCAATCTGCTCATTCCCGCGGGCGTCACTACCTTCAGCGTCACAGTGCCCACGGTCGATGATGTTCTCAGCGAACCCACCGAAACCCTGCCACTGATCATTGGCGGTGTGACCGGCACGGGCAGCATCACCGACAACGACGGTGCGCCAAGCCTCAGCATCAACAACATCAGCGTGAACGAAGGCGCGGGTACCGCGACCTTCACAGTGACTCTGTCGGCGGCTTCCGGCCAAGCAGTCAGCGTCAACTACGCCAGCAGTAACGGCACCGCCACCGCCGGTAGCGACTACACCGCCGTTAGCGGTACGCTCAACTTCGCCGCGGGTGATCTCACCAAAACCATCACCGTTCCGATTAGCGATGACAGTCTGTTCGAGGGTAATGAAAACTTCACCATCACCCTAAGCGGTGCCAGCAACGCTAGCATCGCCACGGCGACCGGCACGGGCACCATTGTCGACAACGACAGCGCGCCCACGGTGAGCAGCATCAGCAGCCCCACGGTGGTAGAAGGTGCGGACTTGGTCTACAACATCGCCCTCAGCAACGCCTCAACCACGACCACCACCTTGGCCTACACCTTGGGCGGCGGCAGCGCGAGCGCCGCAGACTATGGCACCCCGACCTTCAGCAACGGCGTCACCTTAGTGGGCAGCAATCTGCTCATTCCCGCGGGCGTCACTACCTTCAGCGTCACAGTGCCCACAGTGGATGATGTGCTCAGCGAACCCACCGAAACCCTGCCACTGATCATTGGCGGCGTGACCGGCACCGGCAGCATCACCGATAACGACGGTGCGCCAAGCCTCAGCATCAACAACATCAGCGTGAACGAAGGCGCGGGTACCGCGACTTTCACGGTCACCTTATCCGCCGCTTCCGGCCAAGCGGTTACGGTCAACTACGCCAGCAGTAACGGCACTGCCACTGCAGGCAGCGACTACACCGCGGTCAACGGTACGCTCAACTTCGCCGCGGGTGATCTCACCAAAACCATCACCGTTCCGATTAGCGATGACAGTCTGTTCGAGGGTAATGAAAACTTCACCATCACCTTAAGCAGCGCCACCAATGCCAGCATCGCCACGGCGACGGGCACGGGAACTATTATTGATAATGATCTTGACCCATTAAATCACGCGCCTAAGGCTGTGAATGATCCAACTACTACGCCCTACAATATTAATTTAGGGAATACATCTACCGACTTTTGGGGTGCTCTCACAGCGAAAGGCGTAAATTTAGCTTTTTATAAGGCTAATGGCTCTGTGGGTGCGATGTTCGAGCGGGCAAGTGATCACGCCATTGGTGTTGCCACAACACCCAGAACAGTTCCCGGTACCAGCGTCGCTGATCAAATTGAATACGATCAAACCACGGGTAAGTCGGAAGCGATTGTGATGAACTTTACCAAGGGAGCCTTGAGTCAAGCCACTTTCTCGGTCAGTAATCTTTTTCCCGGTGAAAATGGTGGTGAGATGGGGGCTTGGGAGGTGTCTTACCAAGGAGTCATTATCGCTGCTAATACTTTCCGTCTTACGGGTACCAGTGATAAGGGAACCTTTACGATTGATACCGGTGGTAGGGTTTTCGATAGTGTTAAATTCACGGCGTTGAATACCAATAACGGTACTGGTGATGGAGGCGACTATTTCATCACCAATTTTGTGGGTTCAGGCCCTGGCACCACTACCGGTAGCTATGTTGTCAATGAAGGTGGCACAAGTGTTGTGGGCAGTACGAGTAGTGTTCGTTTATTGGCAAACGATACGGACGCTGATGGCGACACACTAAAAGTGACGCATATTAATGGCAATCCCATTACCGAAGGCCAATCGATCTCCTTACCTAGCGGTGCGACCTTAGTTATACATACTGATGGTAGCTTTAGTTATGCCACTAACACAGCCTATGATTATTTAAATGCGGGGCAGCTAGCCACAAACAGTTTCACGTACAGCATATCTGATGGTAGAGGTGGAGTTGATACAGCTACAGCAACTATGACCATTGTGGGGGCAGGCCCAGCGCTCTCTACTACGGGTACCAGCGGTAATGACACTATCGTTGGCACGAGCGGCGCCGATTTAATTATCGGTGGTGCTGGTAATGACTCTCTCACAGGGGCACTTGGTGCTGATACGTTTAAGTGGAGCTTGGCGGATAAAGGGTCAGTAGGAGCACCTGCAACAGATACTGTGATCGATTTTAGTAATGCCCAAGGTGATGTGTTACATCTCTCGGAGTTATTACAGGGCGAAAATTCAGGTAACTTAACGAATTATTTGCACTTTACTTACAATGCAACGGCTAACTCTACCACTATAAGTATCAGCAGTTCTGGCGCTTATGGGGCGGGTGGGTATAGCGCTGCATTAACGGATCAAATCATAGTGCTCAATGGTTATAGCACCTCTGGCTCAGATACCGATATCATCAACCAATTAAAAGCGGCGGGGCGCTTGATAACGGATTAAATCATTATCAATGCCTATCATCTTATTGTGGATGATAGGCCCCCATTGTTTTGTGGTTGAGGTGGATTATGTACATAAAGCGCGATGCGCAGTTCAACATAGTAGCTATAAGTCGCGTACCTGTAGTTGGGTATGAGGAGCATCGGGAGGCAGACACTGATACAGACCTGGTTGCTTTTTTGGAAGGGCTTAAGTCGTCGCAGCAAGTCATCTTAGAACAATCAGATTTGGCGATGGCGCGGGTACTAGAAGATGTAATTCAGCTTTTAGTCACGCAAGGTACTATTCGTTTTACGGATTTGCCCGACGCCGCACAACACAAGTTGTTGGCGCGGCGTGAGTTGCGGGGACAGCGTCAAGCGATAGACTTATTGGACGACGGCGATAATATTTCACTCTAAATTATTATAATAATCGAGAGTGAAATATTAATTTAAACATTCTATTTACATTTTTGACTAAACAATATTTGGGCCGGTAAAACCGTCCATGCCCAGTTTATTCAATGTCTGCTGTTCTGCTTCAGAATTCACACCTTCGGCAATCATGATGACTCCCAAGGAGTGACCCAATTGGCATAAGCTTTGTAAAAAATGCAAATTATTGGGCGAGGTGTCTATGGCGCGTACCAGAGCGCTGTCCACTTTCAAATAGCTTAATCCTACATCCTGTAAATCATGGAATTGGGTGAACTCTAAGCCAGCATGCTTCATTCCTACTTTGCAGCCCAGTTGACGTAACTGCCCTGTAAATAAACGCAATTCCTCCAAGTGGCGCAATGCACACACCTCGGTAAACTCTAAATAGATTGATGATGTTTTTAGGCTGTTACGTGCTAATAATTGCAGTGCGCGTGCGCGAAAGCCCGCATCGCAAAGCGCTTGAGCCGATACGTTTAACGCTATCTTCGACGTACTTTCGTCAATGTCCTCTATGACCTTGTTTAAAACGGCTAAATCAATTTGTGGCATAAGCTCCAAGCGTGTTGCCCAGGGAATAAAGTAACCTGCTGGCTGGAAAATATTGTCAAACTCAAGTCGTAAGGGGGCTTCATTATGTAAAAGCTCGCCTGTGCTAGTGCGTACGGGGAATTCGCCTAATTTCAATTTATTAAGACTTAACGCGGAGAGAATAGTATCGCGCCATTCATCGCGGTTGCGCTGCGGTTGAGCGGGGTTATTACTATCTACTGACAGTGCTATGACCGCACGGTTGCCGGTCAACTCTGCTTGTGCGAGAGCACCGTCCAGTTGTTGCAGTAAATTGAGCCGCACTTGACCGCTGTGATAGGCAATACACGCGAGTGGTAGTGCCACATCGTTAAAGTTGTGTTGCGCTAGCTGCAGGTTAAGTTGTTGTGATATTTCACTGCTCACTGCTTCAAGTGCCGCGTGGGTGGGCAGCACTAGCGCGAAGTCGCTGCCATTGAGACGCCCGACATGGCTATCGGGATAACCTGCTGCAACCTGCTGCAAAGCTTCACCTATGTGGCGCAACAATTGATTGGTGTGTGAGTGGCCAAGCTCAATGTTTAATTCACTTAAGCGCATCAGGCGTGCAATGGCTACTACACCCTGCATTTCGCTATCATCGCGGGTGAGTTTGGCATCGAATAAATTCATAAAATGGTCGCGTTGCGCAAGCCCAGTGAGGCTATCAAATTGCGCGTCGCGGCGCAGCAGTTCTAATTGTCGCGTCTCTTTTTCCAACATGGTTTGAACACCTTGAGACAGGGTGTTCATAGCACGCACCAAACGGCGAAACTCTTTTGTTTTAGGTTCTTGCGAGGTAATAAAACGGCGCTCGCCAATGGCTTCAGCCTGTTGTACGACTATATCCAATGGGCGCGAAATATATTTCAACACAAAGCTACCGATTAAACCGCTGAGCAGCGTGGCGACAATAAACCAATCAAAAAGATCGCGCGCATTGCGCCACAGGCTTTCTACCGCATAGCGCGAGTGGCTTTTTACCAATAGGGTGCCATATTGTTGCCAGCCATCTTGTACTTGAGCAATGCCGGGCGCTGAATTGATGTTGGCCAGTTTAAAAAACCAGTTGGGAACATCGCTGTCTAGCGGTTCATTAGCAGAAAAGTTGCGCGCAATAATGGGTTTTTTATTGGGGTCGTTAAAAATAATAAATTCATAGTGGCCTGCGTCAAACTGCGCGGTTAAAAACAATTCTATGGCGACAGGTTCTTTGTCCATTTGTGACATGGACAACGCAAGGGTATTAGCGTTATCAATATTTTTTAAGCGCAGCTGTTCTTGTAAGTAAATTTTTGCCGACATGAGGCTGATGGCAAAGGTTCCACCTAGGGTGATAACTAACAGCAGCGCAATGCCGATCCATAATTGTTTTATCAGTGACATATTTGGGGTCTCATCGAATTCTAGGAATTCTCTCACTACTTAGATAATAAATCGAAGCCTTCTTGGCGCGTCCGGTTTAGTAGGTTGCGCCAACGCGATAGGCGCGCGGTGGGATCTGCTAGGGCTTGTTGATTGCCAATCCACAGGCCTTCACTGTTGAAGCTAAACACAGGGCGCAAATCCGGGCGGTTAGTGGCCGATTCGAGCCCAGTGACTAGGCTGTCTAAAATGAGTGGGATTGCGCTGGTCGAGGAGTAGTAGCCGAGCACCATATGTGCTTGGTAAATTTTACTCTGGGCACTTCCCATACGGGCTTTTACGTAAATCAAACGCAATTGCTGAATAGGAATGCCAAGTTGCACCAAGCTTACATATTTAGCAATGGTGTAGTCTTCACAGTCACCTGCACGCATGCCCATGGTCTCCATGGGTGTTGCCCAGTAATCACTTTGTTGCCATAGATCGCGATCTTCGGTGTAGT
This sequence comes from Cellvibrio sp. 25HG11W-0, assembly GCF_057815475.1. Classification (NCBI taxonomy): domain Bacteria; kingdom Pseudomonadati; phylum Pseudomonadota; class Gammaproteobacteria; order Cellvibrionales; family Cellvibrionaceae; genus Cellvibrio; species Cellvibrio sp. 25HG11W-0. Next base: position 3,072,783 of record NZ_CM174230.1, on the reverse strand, counting down.
GAATCCGCTGGTTAAAAAAATTATTAATTTGCGTGATTTTTTCCAGTTCGGACTTATCTTCTAGTTCATTCATAAGTTGTTGCCAGGCGCTAAATATTGCCACGCCATCAGCGCCATAACGTGTTTCCATGTTTGCGAGCATTTTCTGTCCATCGAAATTTGCCCCCGTTATGGCTGCAAAGCAGAGCAGAAGACCTAAACAAATCGACTTTAGGTGCTGGCGAGTGCATAAAATTTGCGCTAATAAGGGTATAGGTGAACGTTGTTCGGATAATTGTTGGGGGGGGATTAAAAGGCAAACCAGTGGTGCCAGCCTTGCCTGCAATGTCACAGCCCCCCTTAAGTACACAGCTGCACGGCAGCTATAACCCAATATATTCGGAACTACAGCCTTGCCCAACCTGTTTGAGATTGTCTGAATTCTTTTAAGGCTAAGTCGTAGGCAGTTGAGCATGCAGGTTGGGTAGCGAGAACCGGTCAGATGAAAAGTATCCTTAGTATAGTCAGTCTCTCTCGCATTGCTGCTTATCTCTCAAGAGTGATTCATGCAGTCATTTGTGAATATCACTCTACTGGTCTTTGTGCCCTAGCTATTGGTTATTGCTTCTTACTATTGTTGCGACCACTGTTTTTCCATTAGCCTTGTTAGGCTTGTCATTGAACCCTCATGAAACTGTAGTCCCTTTGTCATATTGGCTTGTTAGCGTTGTCGCCGAAAATCACAGCTCAAACCATGACCTCCAGGCTATCGATAGTGGCGAATGGAGGCTATTTATTTTTTAGTGACAGGGTAAACAATGAAAACTTTTTATTTTTTCTCTCGCGTACAGCGCTTGGCGCAAACAGCCGCGCTAGCCAGTGTGGCCTTAACCTTAGGTGCCTGCGGTGGCGATAATAATGCCTCATCGAACAACAGCTCCGCGATGAGTGTAGTGTCTTCCGCTGTTAAAAGCTCCATAGTTAATAGCTCGGCAGTGAACGCTAGCTTGACAGCTCAATCGAGTCTTGCCGCAAGCGTAACGCCTTCGTCTGCCGCGCAATCTTCAGCTGTTTCGGTTCAAATTATGTTGAACGAAATGCGCTCAACGGAAGGTGGCTACGACTATATCGAAATTTATAATGCCGCCAATACTGACTACACCTTCGCTGAGGGGGATTGGGCAGTAAATGACATCAAAGGTTTTGCAACGGATAAAACGGCTGGCATAGCAATTCCTGCCGGCACATTAATAGCAGCAAAGGGCTTTTTAGTGATTGCTGTTGATCAAACGGTCGCGCCTTTTGGTTTGCCAGAAAATGCGCTGATTGGCGGCGTCAATAGTTTTGGTTTAGGTAAAGGCGATACAGCAGTTCTTGTGTATAAGGGTGCAATTCTTGAGCAAAAAACATGGGCGGATGGTGCTCATGTAAATGCTTTTGGGCGGCTGCCGGATGGCGGAAATTGGCATGATGAAACTGAATCCTTAATCGCAACACCGGGTATGAGCAATAAGTTGCCTGCGATAGCGGTAGAGACGAAACCAAGCGATATCGTCATTAACGAGGTGGTCTCTAAAGGTCGCACCGATATCAATTTTGATTATGTTGAGCTTTATAACAAAGGCTCTGAAACCTATGTGTTTGCGGAAGGTGAATGGACCCTCAGTGATGGTGGCGTGCCTATGCCCATTCCTGCTGGTACTGAAATATCAGCCAAAGGCTTTATTGTATTGCTGACAGATATTTCTACGAGTGCTGCACTGCCTGTTAATGCACCATCGAAAAGTGTGCGCAATGCAGCGGCCACAACGTTCGGTATTGGTAAGGGCGAGCGTCTATTGCTGAGTTATAAAGAGACCATTGTTGACGAACTGAGCTATGGAGACTTTCATGTTAATGGTTATGGTCGTCTACCTGATGGCGGTGCGTTAATTGATTTGGGTGATGGCACTAAGCCACAACTTTATGCCTCACCCGCGTTAAAAAACTTTATGACACCTACGTTAAGCCTAGCGGTGAACACATTAAATTTTACGGGCTATAACGATCAAGAAACGGCACTGGAGAACAACGGTTTTCGCGTGTTTGGCTTGAATGCTACCTTGGCGCAAGATGTGGAGCCAGAATACATCGCAGTAGCGGAAGACTCGCAAACTGCTTGGGTTAGCTTGCAGGAAAATAACGGTATAGCGCGCATTAATTTGGCTGGCACACCGAGCATCACCCATATTTTCCCCTTGGGTTTTAAAGACTATGGCGCTGCAGGCAATGAGATCGATGCAAGCGACAAAGACAATAAAATTGAATTTACGGCCTATCCCAATGTGTATGGTATGTATCAGCCAGATGGTATCGCGGTGTTCCGCGAGGGCGGAATGGACTATGTGATTAGCGCTAACGAAGGCGATGTGCGCGACTACTACACCAATTTTGAAGAGGGCGTTAAGGTCTCTGGTTTGGCTCTCGATGAGGTAGCATTCCCCAATGCGGCGGATCTACAGCAGGACTCGCAATTAGGTCGTTTGCTGGTCACTCAGTTTGCCAAGTCTCCAACTGCCGAAACACATTATTCAAAGCTGCTTAGTTTTGGGGGCCGTTCTTTTAGTATTTGGAATGGCACCACGGGCGAACAGGTATACGACAGTGGAAAGGATTTAGCTGTACAAGCTAAAGCTGCGGGTGCGTATCCTGATGATCGCAGCGATGCTAAAGGTACTGAGCCGGAAAATGTTGCCGTGGGCATGATTGGCGCTAAGCGTTTTGCTTTTATTGGATTGGAACGCGCCGATGCAGTAGCGGTTTACGACATTACTGATTTGAGCAATGTACACTTTTCGCAATTTCTAAAAACCCAAGATGATGATGCGCCTGAGGGCATTTTGTTTATAAGTGCTGCTAATAGCGCCAATGGTAAACCGCTGTTGGTGGTATCCAATGAAAATAGCGGCAACGTAACGGTTTATCAAAGCAATGCAGAAGGGCAATTCAGCTTTGCTTCGCGTTTGGTATTGGAAGGTGGCGCAGCAGCGGCAGAAATTAGTGCTTATGATCCTATTACGAAGCGTTTGTTTGTGTTGAACAATGGTGAACTCTTGGCCAGTTCGCGTATTGAGGTGTTAAATCTTGCGGATCCTACGCAGTTAGCATACCTGACGACTATTGATTTGAGCCCCTATGGTGGCGGTATTAATAGCGTGGCGGTGAGTAATGGAAAAGTTGCTGGTGCGTTGCAGGCGGTTGATAAAACGCAGCAGGGCAGTGTGGTGATTTTTGATACGAGCAGCTATGCGTTATTGGGTATCGCCAAGGTGGGCGCGCTGCCCGATATGTTGATCTTCACGCCTGATGGTAAACATATATTGACGGCTGATGAAGGGGAAGCCAGCGATGATTACGCTATAGATCCCATAGGTTCGGTATCTATCATCACATTGCCTTAGTTATTTTCGGGCACAAAAAAAGCCGCTGAATAACAGCGGCTTTTTTTGTTTTTAGGGCCAGGTATTTTTAAATGCTGTTATATATCAATGACGCTAGTTTATTAACGTATCGAACGCATCTATTGTGCATGCGCGAGGTAACGCTTTGTGCACATGGCTAATGTCTTACCTATTTAAAATAACGATTGGCATCCATTATTTCGCTGAGCTCGACACTGGCGACCGATGCTTTGGTTTGTAGCCATGTTGCAAGCTCTTGTTTTTGGGATTCAGTAACAGAGTCATAACGCTTTTGTGCGGTGATAAAGCCAGACAGACGTTTACTGGATAAACCCCCGCCAAAGCCTAAGCCCTGAGGCGCAAGCGCATCAATAAAGAATGCATCGATGAAGTCGCGCAAAGTGTCGTCACTAAGGTCGTCTTTAAATTTGCATTCCAGTTCAAAGCCAAAGGTGGCGAACTCTTCGAGATAAAGCTTTTTACGCAGGCGTTTGCTACGTTGTGAGATTTTGGTGTTGGACGAGTTTGTTGCTGTCATGGGGCTGCCTTAAGTCATTTCTATAATAAAAATTTAGCTGGGTAAATCAGCATTGGTAATGCCATTCAAATCCATCAGGGTTGCCATTTGCTTTTCTAGCAATGATACCTTGCTTTCGAGTTCATTGATTTTGTTGTTCTGCAGCTCCAGTGTTTGCTCAAGCTGTTTGTAGTTGTCGTCATTGGGGCTTGCCGTGGTTTTGCTTTGACTTTGCATCGCAGCAATCGCGTTTAAGTCGGGTTGACCACAGAGAAGGTGCATGTAGCGATCTTCACGCTGCCCAGCTTGCTTGGGAATATGCATAACAATGGGTGTTGTTTTGGCGCAGAGCTGAGTTAGTTTTTCCTCAACCGCTTCAGGGGTGCCGAAATCGAACATACGTTGAGTGCGAGTGAGAATCTCGGCAACTGTTTGGGGGCCGCGCAAGAGTAATACCGTCAAAATAGCTTGAGTGGGTTTATCCACGCTCAGCACGCGAGTAAGCCGTTGACCATAACGATGTGCACGAGAACCGTAGTCGACCTCAACCCATTGCCGATCTTGCATGGCGCTTAAGCTGCGCTGTACCGCACCGCTTTCATAGTTAGTTACTGGTTCGCGGCTCGTTTTTTGATTACACGCTAGCAATAGGCTATTCAGTGTAAGCGGATAGGCATCGGGAGTAGTGAGTTGCTTTTCCATAAGTGAGCCTAATACTCGTGCTTCTATGGTCGACAACATGGCTACATCATCTGCTGAGCTGGGCGTAGCATCGTTTTCTGGAGCCTCGATGTCTTCCGGCGCTATTTTATCTTCTGGAGCTATTTTATCTGGATTTTCCATAAACATTCATGTCTCTCGCTGAAAATCGGTCACCCACTTTACGCGGTTAAGCAAAATATTTCACGGTAAGCTTTTTAGATTGATACGCAATTTTCTGTCAATCGGCGTTAAGGCTGATCGGGGTGGTCGTCATCTGATCATATGGCATATTAAATGTACCAGTAGGATGCAGGGCATTTTTCCCTAAGCTGGCTATACTTTAGGCTAAGGTTCAGAACGCGGATCGATTTAATGCAGTTACGCTGCGCGGCTTTGTCGAGGATTGACGATATGGATACACTTTGGCTGACATCTGGTTTGGCTCAGTTTTTTATGGCGCCTGATCAGCAGCTTATGGTTAGTAGTCAGGGTAAATTATTGGCCGATGCGCAGGCTTGCATGGCTAAACCCCTAACACTCGCGAGCTTTGAAAAGCTTTGCGCGGGGAAAAGTGTCATTGTTTTATTGGCAGATGAAGGGTTTTTTGATGAGGAGTACACTGAGCTAATCCCTGCGTCAATGGCAAAGATTGCGCTTTTAACTGAGCAAACCACGACGGAGCTGCGCGCGCAATTAAGTGCGCTTGATGTTGATGGCTATGTGACGAGTGCTATGTCATCTAAGGATTTGTATTTGGCGATTAATAAAATAATCGACGACAAGAAGATTGCTACTACATTGCAAGAAGAGTTAAAAACCTTTTCGAATATTGCTTTTACGGCTATGTCGTCTGCGTCTGAAATGGGCGTTGTGACAGTTTTTGCTGAAAAGGTACAGGAGGTCATGGATCTCGAGCGTTTGGCACAACTTATTTTTGGTTGTTTGAAAGATTTCAAGCTAGAAGGTGCCTTACAGTTTTCGTTTGATGACGACGTGACTGTGTTCCCTAAAACGGCCACTATAAGTCAGCGGCGACTTTTGCAGGGCACGCTGACGGCACAAGCACGCATCATTTCACATGGCCGGTTTTTGTTGTTTAGCTTCAATCATTTGCAGCTTTTGGTTACGGATGCTCCTGTAGATGATATGGAGCGCTACGGCCGTTTGCGTGATGTTTTAGCGCAAGTTGTGTCTATTGCGGAAGCGCGAGCCAAAACCTTACGGGTCAATCAACTATTAAAGGCCCAACAAGATAATACGCGGATGGTCATGATGTTGTTGGAGATGGCATCTAAGGATAATCGTAATTCTGTTAAAGATATTATGAATAACTTGTCATTATCCTTGCGTGATTTGGCCCTAGGGATGGATTTAACATTGACGCAGGAAAATGCCATGTTGAAGCTTTCGGAACGCGCTTTAAATTCCCTGGAAACATTGCAAGAGGCGACAGTAGCAGTGGAAGAGCATTTTCGCAGCTTATTGCAGCAACTGGATAACGTGGCCAGTTTGTTGGAGACACCTATCAGTGAGGCTGATGCGGGTAGTGAAGCAGAGGACTCGGATGGAAGTGTGTGTTTGTTTTAATCGGCAAGTTATCAGGCTGCACCATTTGGGTAGGCAGCCTTATAATTGCAGAATTTTGAGGCAAGGTGCTGGCTAATCACTGCGTGATTGCGCTGTTAGCCACTAAATTTGGTGCTAGGCATCTTCTTCAGTGTAGCCATGGCCTTCTTGATAAATTATCTCGTCGATAATTTCCATTTCTGTTTTATCATTGCAATCCACCACAATCTCAGCGTGCTGCAGGTATAGCGGTCTTCTCTCGTTGTAAATGTCGCTAAAAGATTGGTCTGGAGCACGCGCGATACCGCGTTGATCCATGTTGTGAATACGTCTTTCTAACTCTGGTTGCGCCACATCCAAAAAAATCATAGGGCCTATGTGCTTGAGGTGCGCCATACTTTTTGCACTATAGACAGCACTGCCGCCTGTGGCTATAACTTGATGAGAAAAGCGTGTATGGAGTAATAGCTCCTCTTCAAGTGCGCGCAGTTTTTTATAACCTTGTATTTCAAGAATTGTTTGCAGGCTGATGTTTTGTTGTGCCTCTAATAATTGATCGGTATCAATAAAGTCTTTTGCCAGTACCTTGGCCAATTGTACGCCAAGAGTACTTTTCCCTGCGCCAGGCATACCAATTAAAATTAAGCTGTTGCTAAATGCATTCATGGTAAGCCCTATTGTTAGCGCCATTGTAAATAGCGAGTGTTAGCGCATTGGCTGAAGAAGATGGTAACAATCATTTCTGCAAAAATTACAAAAGTCTAGTATTTGCTCTATTGCTGGCGTGAAATATGGCGACAAGTGAATAGCGAAAAAAATCTTTGGCGGTGGTGAGGTAATCGTGCAGCCAAAAATATATTTTCTCCTCTAGCTCTTTCGTCCGGATCGCTACATTCATCTCTTCATTGCTAAGTGTAAATACATCACACGCGAGAAGTGGCGAGTCTTGGGATTTGGTGTCATCAGTCACCACAATACTTAACTGAGCTTTAGTGCTGTCCCATTCGAAGAGTAAATATAGTGAGTCATCTTTAATATTCTTATCCAGTAACGCTATTGCTTTTGCTGTCGTTGACTCAAGGGCTTGTTTTAGTTCGATGTCGCGAGTGATCATATTGATATCAAGTTGCAGTTGTAAATTGAGGAGGGGATGTCTGTTCATGTATGGCTGAGAGCGGAGAAGAGGGTGGCTCACTATTACTCCGATTCGTCTTCATCGCCATAAAAACGTTCAAACGCATCAATGATCAATTCTTCATCTGCTTCTGACAGCTCTGCAAGATCCATGATGGACGGGTCATCTATGCCTAAAATATTTTCTATATGCTCAAAGTCTAGGCCAGCAGCGGTTGCCTCTGCAAAAAAAGCGGTTATGGCATTGATTAATGCATCTTCATTGCCGCGGGCTGTTTTTAATGCGGTTGCGGTTTGCGTAATAAGTCGTGCGTTAAGCTCATTGTCGACAGTTAATGTAGGCTTTGATTTTTTGTCGTTCACGCTGCGCTTCCTAAGAGGTAATTGTAGCCGCGCATTATACCCTCATGTTCTGTGTTTCTACGAATATCCGTATGCATTAATACGCAGTCTTTATAGGTAAACTTACTGAGTAATTCTGGTGTTAGACGCAATTTGTCGTCTCTTAACTACTTTTCTTGACAGATTATGCATTGCGTGATTTTAGTCACGTATAAATCATATATAATTTTACTCCTAGGGTTGTTATTTACCCATATTTACACTAACTTAGCGCTTCTACATCCTGTGTGGTTACTGATGAAGCGGATCTTTAAACTGCTCTATCTGAAGTTAAGCGGCTATTATAAGCGGCTATTAAATGTAATTTACTGATAGGCGTAGCTTACTTTTACTATAAAAATTGAAGTGTTAGGTAATTCATTAATATTCACAATTTAAATCTGTACGGCCAACAAGAAAAATAAATGGCAGTGAGGTTTGAAGGTATGGTTAGGTTATAAAGTAGTTCCAAGCCAACTGCTCTAAGCAATTGTTACTTTAAATAGTATCTAGTTTAAATGTTTAGAGATTATCTCCCTCGTTTTCTATCGAATGTATTGTGACCCTGTTTAGTTCATGTGATGAATGATTGCGCAACCATATTTAATTTCTAGATGTGTAACGTTGTGAAAGACAGGTGGTATTCACAGTTAAAGTGGGTTCTTTTGTGCCCCTTTAGTAAAGAGTCTGTTTAAGGATAGACATTGCCGTCAGCAATTTGAATGGTTGGCGATTGATTTACAGGATGTATCGGCAAGCAGCGTCTGTTGGTAAATGGCGTTTAATAATAACGAGGGTTATTCAAGACCTTCTTTTCCGTATCCAGGAGCATTTAATGACAACTCCACTTAAAAAGACCTATGTCTTGGCAGCTATGCTGAGTATGGGGCTAGTTGCCGCAAGCCAAAGTGCTAGCGCAGCTTGCAGTTATAAAATTAGTAATGAATGGAATACTGGCTTGCAGGGTGAGATTGTAATCACCAATAGTAGTTCGGCAGCAATTAATGGTTGGACAATTGGTTGGCAGTACAATACCAATCGCCTGTCTAGCTCGTGGAATGCTAACGTAACCGGAAGCAATCCTTATACAGCTAAAGACGTGGGATGGAATGGCACTATTCAGCCAGGTCAATCTGTAAGCTTTGGATTTCAAGTAGATAAGAAGGGTGGTAGTGCAGAGGTGCCAACTATTACTGGTGCTGCGTGCTCCGGTAATACGCCTCCTGTGTCATCAGTAACTCCACCTTCAAGTGTGCGTCTGCCTTCAAGTACTCCTCCAAGTTCGACGCCACTTCCTAGCTCGACACCTCCGTCAAGTACACCGCCAATCACTTCGGGCCAGCAATGTAATTGGTACGGCACTTTGTACCCATTGTGCGTAACTACGGCAAGTGGATGGGGTTGGGAGTCAAACAAGAGCTGTATTTCACGTAGCACTTGTACTACTCAGCCAGCGCCTTACGGTGTAGTGGGTGGTACTCCACCGAGCAGCACTCCACCAAGTAGCACTCCGTTGCCAAGTAGCACTCCGTTGCCAAGTAGCACTCCGTTACCTAGTAGCACTCCGTTACCAAGCAGCACACCGTTGCCAAGCAGTCGTCCTGCTACAAGCAGCTCTGTGGGGTGCCCACCGAACTGCACTAGTGAGTCGAGCAGAGCTGAATTTATCCCTTCTTCTATTAGATCTAGCTCTTCAGTGGCCCCTGTAGTCCCAGGTGTTCGTTTGGATAATCCTTTCGTGGGCGCTAAGTGGTATGTAGATCCAATTTGGTCAGCAAAAGCACAAGCTGAAACCGGTGGTTCAAAGGTTTCTGGCTTCAATACTGCAGTTTGGATGGATCGTATCGGCGCTATTGAGCCAACAGACGGTTCAACAGGCTTGCGCGATCATCTTGATAACGTAATCGCTCAAGGCGCGAATCTGTTTATGGTTGTGGTTTATGACTTACCAAACCGTGACTGTAAAGCATTGGCTTCTAACGGTGAGCTTGTTCAAGGTCCCGAAGGTTCTCAGCGTTACAAAACTGAATATGTCGACAAACTCGTATCAATTTTAGGCGATGCTAAATACAAGAATATCCGTATTGTCGCTATTATTGAGCCTGATTCCTTGCCGAATTTGGTTACTAACTTGAACCAAGAAGCGTGCTCTAAGGCTAATGACGCTACCTATGGTTATATTCCTAACACTCAATACACTCTCAATAAGCTCTATCCGTTAACCAACGTATACAGCTATGTTGATATTGGCCATTCAGGCTGGTTGGGTTGGGATGATAACTTGGGTAAAGCAGCTACTTTGATTGGTAATGTAATTAAAGGTACGACCAATGGTGTGAAAAGTGTTGCGGGCTTTGTATCAAATACCGCTGGCTATACGCCAAACACTGAGCCTTTCCTTGATGCCTTATCAAGTGGTTCATTTGGAACTGGTGGCGGCACTCAAGTTCGTCAAGCTGCATTCTACGAGTGGAACCCCTACTTTAGTGAAGTGGCCTTTGTTAAAACTTGGCGCACTAAAATGCTAGCTTTGGGTTTCCCAGATACTCTGGGTATGTTGATCGATACTTCGCGCAATGGTTGGGGTGGTGCAAGTCGTCCTACCGCAGTTTCTACCAGTACCGTGTTGGATACTTTTGTTAATCAGTCTCGCGTAGATAAGCGTGCTCATCGCGGCAACTGGTGTAACCAAAAAGGTGGTATCGGTGAGCGTCCACAAGCTGTTAATGCGGGCGGTATCGATGCTTATGTTTGGGTTAAACCACCAGGTGAGTCTGATGGCGCGGCTTCTTTAGCGCTGTCTTTCGATCCACAAGATCCTGCAAAAGGTTTCGACCGTATGTGTGACCCAACCTACACCCTCTCTGGTGGTGGCGGTACTGTTGAGTCTGGCGCTATGGCAGATGCTCCAGTAGCGGGTCGCTGGTTCAGCAAAGGCTTCCAACAATTGCTGAATAATGCTTATCCACCACTTTAATCGTGGTACTAACTCGGCATGAGTTAGTGTTTAACGAGGTCATGGATGACCTTTGATTTACAAAGCTTGAGTTGCAAATGAGTGGTTAGCGTTTGTCACTCAAGTTTTTTTTGCCTAAAAAGTGAAGTATTGATGCAGCGCTATAGCTGCTGTCCATAAATTAATAATGATTTTTTGTGACCCTCTAGCCTTTGGGTTTAATGCATAAGGGTACGTTACTGATGAGTTTTCTATAGGAAATTCTTATGCGGTTTTAACGTCGTAAAGCATCATTTATGAAGTGATCGCGCAAGTTTTCTCGTTTGAAGTTGTATCTTGCGCCCTCTGTTGAAGTATTGCTAAAAATTATTATCACTACTTTATATCTACGCGTGAGCCTTTTGGGCTCTACAACTACTAGCGAAGGAGCACATGCTATGATTACTAAATGTCAATTTATACGTAGGATCCTCGTACCGATTTTTGTCGGTATCCTACTGATCAGTTCCCCCCTCTATGCTCAGTCAACGACGAATATAATGCCGCTGGGCGACTCTATTACAGGTTCGCCTGGTTGCTGGCGCGCTTTTCTCTGGGAAAAATTGCAAAATGCTGGTCTCACCGACAAGTTAAATATGGTTGGCACTCTTGCGCCGCAAGGTTGTGCAGTTCCACATGATGGCGATAATGAAGGTCATGGCGGAATTTTGGCTACTAATATGGCCAGTCAAAATCAATTGCCTGCATGGCTTTCTGTCACCAATCCCAAAATTGTGTTGATGCACTTGGGCACCAATGATGTATGGAGTAATCGCTCAACTGCCAGCATATTGGGTGCATTCACCACCTTGGTAAATCAGATGCGCGCTAATAATCCCACCATGAAAATTCTAGTGGCAAAAATTATTCCTATGGATGCTGCTGGCTCCTGTGCGGGTTGCCCTAATGGTGTTATTGCGCTTAATAATGGCCTCACTAGTTGGGCTGCGGGTTTAACCACTTCTGCTTCGCCTATTGTATTAGTTGATCAGTGGACTGGATTTAGTGCCACTGCTGATACTTATGATGGTGTGCACCCGAATACCCAAGGCGATAAAAAAATGGCGGATAAGTGGTATCCGGCACTCGTTGCTGCCTTGGGTAATGTTCCGACGAGTAGTTCTGCAGCAAGCTCAGTTAAGTCAAGTGCCGCACTCAGTTCGGTGCGTTCAAGTATTGCAGTTACCAGTGCTCAGCAGTGTAATTGGTATGGCACTTCTTATCCTTTGTGCGTTTCTACGCAAAGCGGTTGGGGCTGGGAAAATTCAAAAAGTTGTATAGCGCGTGCAACTTGCAGTGGTCAGCCAGCTCCCTACGGTATAGTGGGGGAGGTGGTTGCAAGCAGCTCAGTGGCGCCAAGTTCAGTCAGTGTGGTGAGTTCAAGCGGTGCGGCCAATCGTGCGCCTATTGCCAAAATTACAGCAAGTACTTATATGCCAACAGGGTGTACGACGAGTGGGCGTGCTTCTGCTGCGGGATCTACTGACCCTGATGGGGATAGCTTGACCTATGAGTGGGCAATCTCAACCGGCACATCTTCATATGCATCTGTTGCAACAGGGATAGATATTACTTTTGGTATGACCCAAATTGTCACGTACAACATCAAGTTGACGGTAAGTGATGGAAGAGGTGGCGTTAGCGTAGCTACTGCACAATTGAGCCATTCCAACACTGACTTTTGTTCGGGCACCAGCAGCAGTGGCGGTTCTGTAAGTTCCTCGGCGCCAAGCTCGGTTCCTATCATATCCTCTTCGAATGTTAGATCGTCTAGTTCAGTGGCTGCTGTTTCCGGCGCCTGCAGTTATGTTGTTACAAATCAATGGAACGGTGGTTTTACAGGCGCTATCCGCATTAAAAATAACGGAGTTTCAGTGCTAAATGGCTGGAATTTAAGTTGGAACTATAGCGATGGCTCGAAAATTACCAATAGCTGGAATGCTAATCTGTCAGGAGCAAATCCCTATGTTGCAGCTAATCTTAGCTGGAACAGCAGTATTCAGCCTGGCCAGACAGTTGAGTTTGGGTTCCAGGGCACTAAAGGTGGTGCGGCTGCACAGGTTCCTCAGATAGCGGGCACTGTCTGTCAATAATGATTAGAAAGTGAGGATATAAAAAAGGTCGCAAGCTCATCACTTGCGACCTTTTTTATTCAAATAGTATCGTCCTCTAACAAACGCTGTAGGTGTTGGTATCTAGTCTTGTTATGTCTTTTTTGTCGTTGATGATATGAATGGCACCGAATATAAAACGTGTTGGTGCAGTGGTTTTAGGTATCTGTTCAATTTGGGCCTCATAGCTGAGGAGGCGCTACTGAGGTTTGGTTGTCTAGAGTGCATTTTTACCTGATGGCTATGTAGTAAAAGGTCAATACATCAAAATGTATTGGATTTATTGGTCCTAGCCTTTAAGCTGGCCTCTCAACGGATGCGAGATTCGATCCATTCATACAATAAATCTAATACCAATGGAGTTGCCTGTTATGTCAATTAGTCTAGATATTTTTGCTGAATTTCAAGTCCTGCGTATGTTCGATGTCTCTGGTACGCAAATTGGTATCAAAGTTCATTCAGCGGCTGCACCTGAACTTATTGCGGCTGCCCAGCGGCTGCACCAAAAACAATTAATTACGCAGTTAGATGGTGGTTATTTAACACCTCTTGGTTATGAGACTGCGGTACACCTTCAGCAAGCTTTACACATATTAAGCACATCGTCTGAGTTGGATGTGGCTCATTCTTAATGTGCTCAGGAATCATGTATCAAAATTTCTGCGTTTAAAACCGCTAAGCTTTCCCAGATATTTCACGACCTGAGTTATTCGGGAGCAGGTGCTAATTTTGCTTAAGTTTCGCGTGTTTTCTTTTTTTAATATTTCTTTGATGGTTTGTTTGATGGTTATGATCACATCTATGGTGCAGGGTGCTCCTGCGCCAGTAACGCACTTAACGCTCTCTAATCAGGTTATTAATGTCGATATTACTCCCGATATCGGTGGCCGTCTTTTGAGTATTTCGCTCCAAGGGCAAGATAATTTTTTACTTGTAGGTGATGCAGTTGCAGAGAATTCAGCCCCCTTGGTTAGCCCCCAATCGGGGCATATGCCCTATATGGGGCATGAAATGTGGGTTGGTCCTCAGTCTCAATGGTGGGTGCACCAATTATTAAATGCGGAGCGAAGCGAACAGAAAGCGGTTTGGCCTCCAGATCCTTATATAGTATTGGCTAAAAATAAAAAGGTATTGGAGAGCGATAGCCAAGTTGTTTTGCGCAGCCCAAGCAGTCCTATCTCTGGCGTGGTAATGGAAAAGACTTACTCATTGGTAGCGAACAATCCAAACCAATTGCAGTTGGATGTGAGTGTGGAGAATATTCGCGATACGGATGTACGTTGGGATATTTGGTTTAATTCACGCGTTACACCTGCAAGCCAAGTTTATGTGCCGATAGCGAGTGAACAGGATATAAGAGTTAATAATCTTGAAGATGATATCCACGGGCCACTTGCATATGACTTGAGTCAAGGCATTTTTCATCTGGATTCTCAGTCGGTGCCCTCGAATAAATTAGGACGCAAGGGTAAGCTTTTAATTCAGCCTTCTCATGGTTGGATAGCGGCGTTTCGTGCAAAGCAGCTACTTGTAATTCAATTTACGCATCAATCTCACGCGAGTATCCATCCAGAGCAGGGGCAGGTTGAGCTGTATTTGGAATACCCAATGGAGGAGGCAAGCGCAGGTGTGCTTGAATTAGAGGTTCATGCGCCTTATAAAACGCTGAAGCCTGCAGATGTTATGCGAGCGCAAGAATTGTGGACCTTGCTTCCTTATGAGGGTGAAGATAACCCCGTTGCGCACAGAGCATTTTTACGTGTGCAGGCCAAAACCTTGGGTTTGGGTGGTTTTTAACGGCTAGGCTGATGATGGTATTGGCCGCCGATGTATTCGGCGGCAATAGTTCTACAAAACAGGCTTAAGCTTCGGCAATAGCGCCTTTATTAATCCCTTCGTAGGCTTTTACTCTAATAGATGTCTCGGGATGCGAGCTGCGGGTTTGTTGCGCAATATGATAAGCAAGTAATTCGACAGTTGTATCTGTCTCTATTAAATAACAGCAGCGTTTCGGCAAGGTGATTTCAAAGGGGCCTTGTGCAGAGACATACGCAAACTTCATGTAGTCTGTTCCATTTATGACAGGAGTGTCGGTGATATCTTGTCGCGTACCTATATAGATATCCTTCCATTTTTCTGCCCAATACTGCTCCAATTCCGGTGACTTCTTACCGTTTGCCCAGATGTCGAGCCGCGAGCGATGCCCGTGGGCTATACGTTGACAATTCCCGAGATGCTTTTTGAGGCCGTGGCTGTAGTGGTAGTAAGCACCGTCTATAGGTTCTACGCTGAAACTCAACTCTAAGCGGGCTATGCTCAACGGGAAGTGTTGTTTTAGCTGGGTGATACACCAGCGTGCGATAGATTCTGGCGTTAGGGTTTCTGCCTCAACTAAGGCAATCGCATCACGTGGAGAGCGTGTGTGCAAGTGCTCTCCTTGCGCGCCAAACTGCCAGCGAATATCAATATAGTCGCTACTTTCTGTTAGCGTTATATTCGGCGAGTGGATCGGCACAGCGAGTCTATGATCTAACTCTGTATCCAGCCAATGACGCAGAATCTTCTTAACGGTACCAAAATCACAGACCATCCCCTGCTCATCTAACTCGCCATGCAAAATAATATTGGCCAGCCAAGTCTCGCCCAGTAGGCCTCGCTCTGGATCTAGGTAGCTAAAATCTACATTAGTAAGGTTGTCGACAAACAGTTGCATGTTGGAGCATCTTCATGGGAATGGGGTTGGCATGATACCACTTGGTTATGATTATGTGCGTTGCCTATGGCTATCAAGGGTTAAGCTCTTGTTTGTAGTGTTTTTTTACCTTAACTGTCCTCGGCGCCAGAAACTGGTCTATTCTCAGTTAGAATTGCCTAGTGATTCAAGGGTCTATAGAGGTAGTGTTGTTGAAAGTCTGCCTTAAAGGGTAATGTTTAAGATGAGTTTTCCCGCTTTCGCGATCCTTTTATTAATAATAAAGGTGAGTCACTAAATGGAATGTTAGGAGGGGTGTGGAGATTTACGTAGCGAGGGCTTTCGCATGGGTAAATCTTTAAGGTTATGAAATTCTTAAGCCGATATCTACTATTGGGGTGCTTACTCCTCGCCAATCTCGCATGGTCATCAGAGACGACCCTGAGGGTTGCGTTTGTCTATAATTTCATCAAGTTTATTGAGTGGCCGACAGCAAAAGTTCAGCAGAGCATGCGTCTTTGTGCACTGGGAGTTGATACCGAGGTTCGGCAGGCATTAACTCAAATTAAAGGTAAGTCCGCTAATAAACAGGTCATCGAGTTGGTCTATTTGGACTCCGAAGAAGATCTCGTTAAGTCTCTTAGTTCTTGTCAAATGGTTTACCGACCCCTTCGTTCAAGCTTGCATGTTTTACCGCACCCGCTTCCACAGGGAGTTTTATTGGTCGCAGATGAAGATAAGCACCGTGATCTTAATGCAGGTATCTCACTGGTGCGGAATAACGAAGGTCGAATTGAGTTTAATATCTATCGACCTGCAATAGAGCAAGCTGGTGTGGTGGTTAGCAGTCAGCTCCTAAAGCTGGCTAAAAATTCCACGGAGGGCCTCTAGTATGCGCTTACCCTGGAGCTTGTCGCGCAAAATTAGCCTATTGGCAATGTTAATTACGTCACTTGCTGTGCTCGCTGCATCCTTGGTGGGGGTATGGCAGCAGTACAACAGTGCCTATGCCCAAACTGATCGTCAGTTAAAAACCTTAGCTGAAGCAACAGCCTTTGGTGTTGCTGCGCCGAGTATGTTTAGTGACGTGCAAGCCGCAAATGAATCCCTTAAATCATTAAGTGTTGACTCTCAAGTTGTGAGTGCTCGGCTCATTCTTGCCAATAATGAACAGCTTGCAGAGTATCACCGTGAAGATGTAGATGTTCGCAGTGTCGATAAGCAACTGGTGGTGGACGTTAATTGGAAGCAAGAACAAATTGGCCGCTTGTTGTTGGAGGTCGATACATCAGGGCTTCAGCGAGTACTTTATCAGCAGATAGTTTTCGCGTTAATGACTGCATTAATCGCACTGGTCTGTGCGGGCATTCTCTCTACTGGGTTAATACGACTTATTACACAGCCATTGCGCGGATTGAGTGAGCTGGCGGAAACGATTGGTGCGCAGGGCGACTATAGATTGCGTGCACCTATGTATCGCGGCAACGACGAGGTTGGGCAACTAACTTTGCGTTTTAATGCCATGCTTGAGCGAATAGAGTCTCAAGATAGTCAGTTACGCAAGCAGCACGATTTGCTTGAGCAGCGTGTTGAAAAACGAACTGAACAACTGCGTTTAGAAACAGAGCGCGCAGAGGCGGCGAGTCGAGCAAAAAGTGAATTCTTAGCGGTCATGAGTCATGAAATTAGGACTCCGCTCAATGGCATCATGGGCATGACGAGTCTCTTATTAGAAAGCCCACTAGACAGCAAACAAAAACGTTTTGCACGGGTTGCGCGGCGCTCGGGCGAAGATTTGCTGACGATCATTAATGATATTTTGGATTTCTCCAAGATAGAAGCTGGCAAGCTAGAGCTTGACCCCCGCCCATTCAAATTAAACACACTTCTCGAAGACTTGGCCGAGCGCTATGCCCCTCTTGCACAAGCCAAGGGCGTTGAGTTGCTCTGTCATACACCTATACCACCTATATCTGTTTTAGGGGATTCACCACGCCTGGCACAGGTGCTTACTAACTTATTAAGTAATGCGATTAAATTCACCGAGCTAGGTGAGGTGATGCTGGAAGTAAAGCAATTAGAGATTACCAATGAAAGTGTAAAGTTGCATTTTGGGGTGCGTGATTCTGGAATTGGAATTTCATCGGAGCAGAAAGAAAAGCTATTCAATGCATTTACCCAAGCCGATTCATCAATGACACGTAAGTATGGCGGCACAGGTTTAGGGTTGGTTATCTCGCAGCGACTTATAAAATTGATGGGCGGGGAAATTAGAATATTAAGCGAGCTAAATAGAGGCTCCTATTTTCATTTTGTTTTAAATCTACCCCGCACTAAAGAGCAATATTCCTATGATTTAGTGAAAGGATTTGAAAAATTACGTGTGCTCGTTGTGGATGATAATCAAACAAACCGTGAAATCTTGCAGTATTGGCTGCAAAGCTGGAGGGTAATGCCTGTTATGGCAGAGTCTGGTGCTCAGGGATTAGAAATTCTTGAGCAGGCGCTGGTGGCAGGGCAACCATTCGACTTGTTGATTACGGATTGGATGATGCCAGAGATGGATGGCGGGCAATTTATTGCTGCAATTCAACAGGTCCCACAGCTGCTTGATTTATCCATAGTCGTTTTAAGCTCAGCAGGAATAAATGTTAGCGACAGTTTGCCTGCACATATTGTTTATTTAATGAAGCCTGCACGACAGTCAGAGCTTTACGAACTCTTAGTGGCAGAGGTTGCCGGCAATGGGCTTCCTTTGCGTCAGCTCGGCTTTGCAAGCGCTTTAGGGGGAGAAGTCGAATTAAATAATAATGGGTTAGGGTTTTGTAAAGGAAAGGTGTTGTTGGCAGAGGATAATCCCGTCAATCAAGAGGTTGCCATAGCGATGTTACAAAAAATTGGTATTAATCCAATTGTGGCAGCTAATGGCCAAGAGGCGCTAAACCTACTTGCTGAGGAATCTTTTGATGTGGTTTTGATGGATTGTCAAATGCCCATCATGGATGGTTTTGAGGCCACAGCAAAAATTCGAGCGCGAGAAAAAAGAGATGGTTTGGAACCTATTCCTATTATTGCACTAACGGCTAATGCAATTGTAGGTGATAGGGAGATGTGCATTGCAAAGGGCATGGATGATTACTTAAGTAAGCCATTCACTGCAGAGCAGTTACACGCAATACTCTTGCTGTGGTTGCCTTCGCAAACAATTAAAGAGTCGGAGTTAGTCGAACCCAATAATAGTGTTTTTATTGATCTAAGAGTGATAGATCAACTCCGTGGGTTGCGCGAGGGACTTTTGCCCAAAGTAATCCAATTATTTAGCAGTTCAAGTCCTGGGCTGCTTGCAGATATGCAACAAGCAATCGCGGAAAATAATTCAGATCGACTTTATAGAGCTGCGCACAGCTTAAAGAACAGCGCGGCTAATTTGGGCGTGGTCGCACTTGCAGATTCCTGTAAAGAGCTAGAAGCACGCACGCGTGTAGGTGATATGAGCGACGCGCAGTTATTGGTTGCTACCATAAAAACCTACTATGAAGGCGCATTGGTTAGCTTGGCTCCTTATGCGGAAGGGGGTTGCATCACGTGAGAAAAATAGAAGATGCCTCCGCAGTTATTCTTGTAGTAGAAGATGATGTTGCAGCAAGTTTGATGATGACAGCAACCCTTGAGGAGGCTGGTTTTTATGTGCTTACTGCTGCAAGTTGCAGTGAAGCGCGGATAATGTTTTCGCAGAAAATGTTTGATTTAGTGTTAATGGATGTGCTCTTACCTGATGGTGACGGATTTAGTTTGTGCGAAGAATTCTTACAGCACCGTAAAGGACTTGATTTGTCTATCGCTATGGTGACTGGTTTAGACGATTTAGAGTCTATACGTCGTGGTTATCAATCAGGCGCTACAGATTTTATAACTAAACCGGTAAGTTGGGGAACCCTGCCTTACAGAATCGATTATTTGTTGCAGGCAAGTCGAACACTTGTTGATTTGAGTTTGAGTGAAAGTAAAACACGTGCACTTCTGTCAAGTATCCCCGACATCATTATGCGTGTAGAGCGTGATGGCTGTGTGTTAGATATGCAAGTGGGATCCTACGTTTTTGATATGGAAGATTGGGTTTATTACGAAGACACACATACTCATGGCTATTTACCTATGCAAGTTATGCGTGAAATCGAAGATGCACTTGCCTTGGTGTTGGCGGGTAATGGCATGCAAATGGTTGAGTTTCAATGGTCACAAGATCCCTCGCGTATCCGCTATTGGGAGGCGCGCTTAATCTATCGTGATCAAAAAGATATATTGATGGTGGTCAGAGAGATCACACTGCGTAAGCAGCAAGAAGTTCAAATGCGTTTGTGGGCAAAAGTTTTTGAGGGTAGCAGCGAAGCCATACTCATTACGGATGCTAGTTTCCATATTATTTCTGTAAATAATGCCTATCAAAAAATAATGGGTTTTAGCGAAGCTGAAGTCCTTGCAGTAGATGCCAATGCCGTCGGATCTCGCTTACATACGCACAGTTTTTTCCGCAATATGCTCTCTGTATTGCATGAGAAAGGGCATTGGCAGGGGGAGCTAACCAATCAGCGAAAAAATGGTGAGCAATTTCCCTGCTGGTATTCAGTTAGTTTGCTGGTTGATTCAGATGGCAACCCTGAAAATTACATCGCTATTTTTAATGATATTACAGAGTATAAAAACTCGCGTAAACAAATAGAGTTTTTGGCGCACCACGACAATTTAACGGGTTTGCCTAATCGTGTTTTACTCAATGATCGCTTAGATATGGCCATTAATACAGCCAAGCGTCAGGGTGAAAAATTGGGTGTTTTATTTATTGATTTAGATCGTTTTAAAAACGTTAATGATTCCCTTGGTCATGCTGTAGGCGATCAAATATTGAAAGAAGCAGCAACCCGTCTAAGTTCAGTTGTTCGCACTGAGGACACTGTTTCTCGCTTGGGCGGAGATGAGTTTGTTGTGCTATTTCCAAAGTTAAAGCAGGAGGAGTGTTTAGCTGATTTGACCATAAAAATTCGCGATAGCCTGCAGCTTCCCTATACAGTATCGGGCATTAGCATACATATTACTCCCAGTGTCGGCATTGCAATATTTCCTGGTGATGGTACCGATGCCAGTACATTGATTAAAAATGCAGATGCCGCCATGTACTTGGCGAAAGAAAAGGGTCGGAATAATTTTCAATTTTATACACCTGAACTCAATGCGCGAACCTTCGATCGCTTAAAGCTTGAGAGTGATTTTAGGTTGGCCCTAGAGCAGGGTGATTTTGAGTTGCATTATCAGCCGCAAGTTATGGCGTCGGATGGCAGCTTGTGGGGCATGGAAGCCTTAGTCCGTTGGCGTCATGCGGAGCGAGGACTTATTCCTCCCGGTGATTTTATTCCCTTGGCGGAAGAGAGTGGTTTGATTATTCCGTTGGGTGAGTGGGTGCTGGCAGAGGCTTTACGTCAGCAGGAGCTTTGGGCGCAGCAAGGTTTTTCTGAGTTGGTTGTTAGTGTCAACATATCTGTTATGCAGTTTAAACAGAATAATTTTCTTGAGCGTGTAGAGACTATTTTAAATGAGGTTGGAGCGAACCCGCAATTAGTCGAGCTAGAGCTTACGGAAAGTATGCTGATGAATGATATGGAATCATCCATAGAATTGCTGAAAAAATTAAGAGCTTTGGGGTATCGCACAGCTATAGATGATTTTGGTACTGGATTCTCTAGTTTAAATTACTTGCGTCAATTGCCAGTTAATGTGTTGAAGATAGACCAGTCCTTTGTGCGCGATATGCTGGTGGAGCCAGCATCTTTAGCCATAGTTGAATCCATTATAAAATTGGCGCATGCCTTGGGTAAGGAGACAGTTGCTGAAGGTGTGGAAACGGAAGAGGAGTATCGATTGCTGTGTGAGCGAAACTGTCGAGTCATTCAAGGTTATTTTATTGCCAAACCTATGCGCGCTGTAGATTTTGAGCTCTGGATGAAGTCCCGTAACGTGAAATAGATAATAAGTAGATGAGCTAGTTATTTTTATATTGCATTAATGGATTGATGCTTAACCTTGTGAGCTAGGGTATGCCGTACATCTATACAGATATAGTGAATTATAAAAAAAGAGTGATATTTATCAGCTTCTCGTTATGGCTCAGCGCTGCTAATACCAGTGCTCGTGAAACGGAAGACTATATGACGTTAGATTTAGAACAGTTACTTCAGGTTAAAGTTACAGGCGCCACGTTGCGCGATGAATCATTAGCGTCTGCTCCTACGGCAGTAACTGTTTTCAATCGTGCGCAACTGAATAATCTTGGAATGGATTATCTCTATGAGTTGCTGAGCTTAGTGCCTGGCTATCAATTTAATCGCAATGCGGATAGCCCTGCGGGCTATACCTTTAGTGCTCGCGGGCGACGCAACAGTTCTGAAGCTCGGGAAGTTTTATTGTTGGTGGACGGGCGCGTATTTTCCGATTCGCGCACGGGTGGCGCAGATGGTTCGCTGCCTTTTTTCCCCTTGTCACAGATTGAGCGAGTCGAGGTAATTCGCGGTCCAGGATCGGCCCTCTATGGCTCAAATGCCATGACGGGGGTGATTAATATAGTGACGCGTAAACAGGAAAATCAGGTGACGCTTGCGACAGGTTCACAGGGGCGAGCTAGTGCTGATTTATTGCTTTCGTACAATCAGGATGATTGGGATTTTAATTTATTTGCGCGTAGCTATGCGGATCAAGGTCAGCAGTATAATTTTGGTTCTGAAGCAGCCTTGATGGAAACACAAGATCCCGTCCGAGCTAACAATATAGATTTGTCCATTGGGCGGCATAGTACCCAGTTGAGTTTTACTTATCATCGTGTACGCACAGAAGATTTTTTTGTCGCGGAGAGCATCGACAATAACATTAACGAGTATTTACAGCTGTTTCGCAATGTAGATTTGAAGCAGGACTGGCAGGTCGCGCCGGATTTTAGATCGCATTGGCAGGCTTCATATACTGATATTCGTCAGGAGCTTGCATTCACAGCCTTGCCAGCTGCTGCGTTAGCTGCCGTCAGCGAGCCCGCTAGTTCTGCACCCTTGGTCTTAAAAGGTGTTTTGGCGGGTGATACCTATCAGTTGGTGAATAATAATGATTGGACCTTAAGTTCTACTGCAAGTATGCAATTTGGTTTTGATTGGCATCAGCAGCGAGAAACGCAGGCCTACGCTTACAATAATTTTGATCTTGGGCAGTTAGTGCTAGGAGAGTTTCCAGTTCAATACTATGGTGATTTATCCCATTTGACACCAGTTGGTCTTGGGCATTCGCAAGGGGCTCTGGGTATTTATAGTCAATATCTGTATCAATTCAGTTCAAGTGGGCGTTTAAATCTGGGGCTGAGATACGATGATTATCAAAATATAGGTGCGCATTTGAGCCCGCGTTTGGGTTGGGTGCAGCAGCTGACGGAGCAGCAGACACTGAAATTACTGTACGGGGAGGCTTATCGTGCGCCATCGCTGAGTGAAATGGGCTTGATTAACAATCCAGTCTTAGTTGGCAATCCAGATTTACGCTACGAAATTGTTAAGACCTGGGATGTAATTTGGATGCATAACTCTCAGGAATTTCGCATAGTTGCTGATTGGTTTCACAGCCGTTATAAGGCGCCTATTGGTACGGGCTTTTTGGGCTCTACACGCACCTATATTAATGGCGATGATGAGTCGAGTCAGGGGGTGGAGCTGGAGTTGAGTCGGCAGTTGAATTCGCGCTGGCTGATAAATGCCACCTATACACATTTTACGGACTTGCCAGATACTGCATTTCGCGAAGCTCGGCAGCTGGCCTCATTGGTGCTGAATTATGATTATAAAATGTGGAATATTAATTTCTCGGGTGTTTATTCGGGCGAGCGCTATGCCACCAAAACAGCTGATTTTGAGCGTGAGTTAACTGGTCAATGGCAGCTGCAAAGTAAAGTTGGCTACAGCTTTAATCAAAAAACTGAATTGGTGTTTCAAATTAAAAATTTACTTAACGCGCGAATTCAAACGCCTGCACAGGGTTTAACGTTGCAAGATGGTGTTCCTAATCGCGGGCGTGAATGGCATTTGGGAATTCAATTTCAATTGTAGGGATATGGCAAGCGGAGTCTTGAGTCCTATGGTGCAAAAACGACGCTTATGTTGCTCATTCGTAGTGGCAATAGGTTTCCTAGGAGGCAGCCTTACGGCTGAAGCGGCGAAGACGAATCGAGTAGATGATTATCTATCGTTAAATCTTGCGCAGCTCATGCAGGTCTCGGTGACAAGCTCAACACTTCGCGATGAATCCTTCTTGCGAGTTCCTTCAGCGGTAACCGTATTTACTCGAGCGCAATTGGATTCTCTAGGGTTTGATTATCTCTACGAAGTACTAAATCTTGTCCCTGGGTTTCAATCCAATCGTAATGCAGATAGCCCTCACGCTTATACCTACAGTGCACGTGGCAGACGGACAGGCTCCGCTGCGCGTGAATTGCTACTGATAGTAGATGGTCGTGACTTTACTGACCCGCGTGGTGGCAGCGCGGATGTCAGTTTCAGATTGTTTCCTTTAGCATTGGTGGAAAAAGTAGAAGTAATTCGTGGGCCTGGCTCGGCGATTTATGGATCAAGTGCTTTTACTGGCGTTATCAATATTACAACCCGCACCCAAAAACAGGCGTTGAGTTTGGCGGTCGGTAGCGATAATCGTAGGCTTGTAGGTGTCAGTGGTTTTGCTGAGGGAGATGACTGGACTGCAAGCACGATGCTACAGGGATTTGCTAGCCAAGGGCAGCATTATAGGCTTAAGGATTATACCGGCGCACCATTCACAACGACAAATGACCCTTATGATAGTTATGATCTTAATGCCGATTTGCGTATTCGTGATACTCAGTTTCGTTTTACCTATCATCGCCTGTCAACTGAAAACTTTTACATGCTGGAATCCATCGGCGATGATGTCAATCGCGACATCGAGTCCTCATTACAATTTAGTTTGGAACATGATGTTGTCTTTAATGAACGCCTAAAAACTCACATCATGCTGACCTACAGTCAGGCGCAACAAAAATTCAATACCATTATTTTACCTGAAAATTTTTTAGCCCTAGTGAGCGAGCCTGCCAGTACCGAGCCCATGGTAGGGCATGCATTGTTAGCGGGGGAACGCTATGCGTTAAAAATTTCGAATGATTTTTCTTTGGGTGAAAATGATAGCTTGCAGTTTGGTTTGACACTGCACAATAATCGTGAGACCGATGCTTTTGTCCATACAAATTTCGATTTAACTCAGTTTGTGCAGCGTGACTTTCCCGTTCGTTTTTATGGAGACTTTTCTCATTTTAGTCTTGTAGGAACAGAGGCTTCACAAGCAGCTTTGGGGGTTTATGGGCAATATTTGAATGAGTTAAACCATGGTTTACATTTGACATTAGGTGGTCGCTTTGATCGCTATGAACACATTGGGCAACATTTCAGCCCGAGGGTGGGTTTGGTACAAGAGTTAAGCGCGCAGCATTCATTTAAATTGCTGTATGGTGAAGCCTATCGCGCGCCTTCATTGAGTGAAATTGGGCTGATGAATAATCCCTTGGTGGTGGGTAATCCTGACTTAACCTATGAGATTGTCAAAACATGGGATTTGATTTGGGCGGGGCAATGGCAAAATTCGACCGTGACTTTTAGTGTGTTCAATAATAGTTATGAGTTGCCCATAGTGCCGCTTTTAATTAATAGCACGCGTACCTTTGGCAATGGTGCTAATCAACAAAGCCATGGTTTTGAGAGTGAGTGGGTGCAGCAGTTGGGCGACTACTGGCAATTGCGAACGAGCTATACAAAGCTTTTCTCATTACCGGATAGTGCATTGCGCGAAGCTGATAATTTTGGTTCTGCGACATTATATTATGAGCGAGCTAATTGGGGTTGGAACTTGGCCGCAATTCATCATGGCGAGCGCTTTAGTTTAAATAACATTAATCAGCTGCAGTCGTTATCCTCCTATTGGCTTATCAATACTAAGGTGCGCTATGCGTTTGCCAACAACTATGAAATTTATTGGCAGCTTAAGAATGTGCTCAATGAGGGTTACATGACGCCTGTTCAAGGTAACCGCTTGCCTCAAGGTGTTCGCAATCCGGGGCGGGAATGGTTGATTGGTTTAAATTGGGAATGGTGAGTTATTAGATAAATAGGCGAGAAAGGTTTTCACCTAGAGCGCCAAAGTAACTCGCCAATAAAATCTTTAATGAGCTGCGCTGTAAGCGGTGATACACAGCTCGAAAAGCGTGTTGCCATTTTGCGGGTAAGTCGAGAACGAGTATGGGATCGTCGATTTGTACCCAGCTAGCGCCGGTTTGCGCTAAAGCCGCAAGTAATTCCTCATAAGCGATTATTTGTGCACTACCTAATTGGGTATTGACTGAGAATGCGCAGCAGGCGCTTTTAACGCTTCGCTCTGCCGGCGAAAAGGGAGTGTGGCCCAAACTCTATGCCGCCTTGCGTGAAGAGTAATTGACATTGCCTATGTGCAGGATTCTTTAAAACTAGCACTGGCGTATTGTTTAAAAAATTTGGAGGGCGTGAAGCAAGTATTGTAATTAAGCAATACTCTTTTGTTAAATATTGGGGCTTTATTTGTTGAGGGAAGAAATTTTGAAATTTTTCACATGTTCTTGAGCTTGAGCTGCTGGTAATGGTGGTGAAAATAAATTTCCTTGAATAAGGTCGCATTGCTGCTCCTGCAGAAATGCCAATTGCGTATTGTCCTCAACACCTACACCTACTATACGCAGAGGCATTATTTTATTAAGCTTTATAAGTGTCGCGATCAATGTATTGTGCTCATTACTCTCATTGATTTTATGGATCAAGCTGCGATCAATTTTTAAGTATTCAGGTGCAATGCGAGCAATAAAGTTTAACGATGCGTAGCCGAGCCCCACTTCATCCATTGCTATTTGGAAACCTAGGGCCTTAAGCTTTTTGAGTTGTGTTAGGTGGTCTTGTGTGCGTTCTTGTAATAGTTGTTCAGTAATTTCAAGTATTAGATACTGAGGATTTAATGAGTGCTTAGTCAGTATTTGAGTGAAGAAATTTACTAAATTTCCATCGTGGAACTGCTTTATATTGATGTTGATGGAAATGGTAAGTGGAGTGCCCAAACGCTGCCATTCTGCAGCTTGAGATGCCGCTTCATTTATTACCCATTCACCTAGCTGCTCCATAAAACCATTTTCTCGTGCGTAGGGAATAAAGTCGTCAGGGACTAAGCAGCCGCGCGTGGGGTGGTGCCAGCGAATAAGTGCCTCAACGGACATAATGGAGTGGTTGTTAAGGTCCACAATGGGTTGGTAGTAAAGTTCAAATTCTGCTGAATTGATGGCTTTCCGTAAGTCGGTTTCTAGCAAAAGGCGACTGTGAACATATTCGGTGAGCTCTTTGCGGTAGAGCTGATAGTTGCCTCGGCCTTTGGCTTTTGCATCATAGAGCGCACTGTCAGCATTGCGCAGTAATGTTTGTGAGTCATCGCCATCGGTTGGGTAGAGCGCTATACCGAAGCTAATGCCTACATGAACTTTGTGTTGATTGATGCGTATGGGGCGGCTGATGCGCTGTATTAGTTTCTCTGCAACTGTTGCTACTGCTTCGTATTTTTTAACATCGTGCAGCAAAATAATAAATTCATCACCACCAATACGCGCTACGCTATCTTCGCGGCGAAGGGTTCGCTCTAGGCGTCGTGCTACTGTTTTTAGCAGGAGGTCGCCGGCTTCATGGCCGAGGCTGTCATTGATTTTTTTGAAGTTGTCTAAGTCAGCAAAGAGTAGGGCAAAAGGTGCAGATCCGCGGTTGGATTTTTGAATGAGATAATCTATATCCTCATTTAATTTGGTGCGATTTTTCAAGCCTGTCAGTGGGTCAAAATGTGCTAGTTGAATAAGCTTGTTTTCGTAGTGTTTACGCTCAGATAAGTCTGAAATTTGAAATAAAAATCGTGGTTCATTGCCGTGACGATTGATGATGGCGACGCTGGCTAGCGCGGGTATTTCTTGTTTGTTTCGGTGAATGTAGCAGGTTTCATATTGAACAAAATCTACCTTGGTGTCTTTTAATTTTATGAGTTGTTCCTGTTCTCCCGCACGGGTCTGGTTGTGGCTAATATTGAAAATATTAAGCTGAGCTGCCGCACTAGCTTCATACCCTAGTAGTTTTTGTAGCGCGGGATTGAATTCTAAAATGTCACCCTGGATGTTAACAATTGCCATCCCGAGAGGGGCGTAATCAAATATGGCGTGAAAGTGTTGTTCGCTTTCGGTGAGTGCTTGACGGGTTAATTCTATATCGGTGATGTCGGTGTTACTGCCCAACCAGCGAATGATGTCGCCCTTATCGTTGCGCTGAGGTGTGGCGCGGGTATCGAACCAGCGGTATTCTCCATCCGCGCGACGAACACGGAACTTGGTTGTTAATTCATTGCCAGTGGTTACTGCTGATTGCCATTCTGGAATAACCTTGGGTCTATCCTCGGGGTGGATCTGTTCTGCCCAGCCGTAACCTAGCTGGGATTCTCGCGATAGCCCCGTGTATTCACACCAGCGGCGATTAATGAAATCGCATTCGCCGCTGGGCAGGCAGGTCCAGATAAATTGCGGTAAACCTTCTGCTAGTTGGTAAAAGCGAGTGCGGCTGACTTGGTTTTTATATTCTTCTTCTGCCCAAATTAGGCCTGCGAGAATGGCATTTTTTAATTCGGCCACACCGAGATCGCGTTTAGGGAGGTAGTCAAATACGCCGTCGCGCATAACGTCTGCAATGATGCGCTCGCTACTGTTGCCGCTAACCATGATGATGGGCGTGGGCAGTTTTCGATGCTGCTGAATAGCATCAATTAACTCCGAGCCTTGGGTGTCGGGTAATTGGTAGTCGATAATTGCGCAGTCAAATTCAATATTTTGTAGCAGTTTCTGCGCACCTATTGATGAGTCAGATTCCACTATTTTTAAGGGGATTAAAGATTTTATTAGCGTTCTGGATATGTGTTCGCGATCTACCTCATCATCTTCGACAAGGAGAATTTTGAGGGTTTTATTGGTATTGGATAGGTTCATATTGGCTTTGCATCCTGGCCGCCCAATGGTAATAAGATCGCTTTCGAATAAGCACGTAGGTGTTGAAAGCAGGGCAGTAATTCATGGATGAGGTGCACCATAGGATTAGTGAGGGTCTTTGAAGTGGCTTCACTGCAGTTTCTGGGGTGACCGGTGCGATTAATGCTTAATGCTGTGGGTGTGACGACGTTGAGCGTGAATTGCTGTTCTTCTGTTTTTGTGCAGGCTTGGCTCGGGGCAATTTCTGAGGGGGATTCGTAAATAGTACCCACGGATGTGGCATCCAAGAGTTCTCGGTAATAGATTGAGTTGACGCTGTCGGGGGTAAGCTTCATTTCCTGCGACATCCTTAGCTGGTTGTTTAGTCCAAGCGTTGTCATATATGGTCTCCTTGCCCAGATGTGGCTTTGGGGCTGGAGCCAAAAATTACTTTCCGAATTAACTCGGTGGTATCAGTATAGGTAATTCTTCCTAAGTGCCAATAATATTCCTGAAAGTGCGGCGAAAAAAATGCCAGAGTAGTTGGCTCTGGCATTTTTTGGGATTTAGATGTTAGGTTTGTGGGCCAAACAGCAGCTTATGCTAATGATTTTAGCGCTGCATCATAATCAGGCTCATTAGCAACTTCGCTCACAAGCTCGGTATGTAACACCTTGCCGTCAGTATCCAATACCACGACTGCACGTGCGGTCAGGCCGGTAAGGGGGCCGTCAATTAGTTTTACACCAAAGTCGCTGGCGAAGCTGGAGCGAAACGCTGAGGCAGGGATAACCTTGTCTAAGCCTTCTGCACCGCAAAAGCGTGCTAGAGCAAAAGGCAAGTCCTGTGAGGCGCAGACAACGACGGTGTTGTCGAGTGCACTTGCTTGCGCGTTAAATGTACGCACAGATTGCGCGCACGTTGGCGTGTCTACGCTCGGAAAAATATTTAACACAATACGTTTTCCTGCTAAATCACTCGTTGCCACTTCAGATAAGTCAGTTTTTACCAAACTGAAAGCAGGAGCTGCAGCGCCAACGGTGGGCAGATTGCCGTTAGTGTTAAATGGGTTTCCTTTGAGGGTCACTGTTGCCATGGTAATACTCCTATTTATGGTATGAGAGATTGTAGGTATGGGGCGCGCATTAGTTAAAGCGTGCAGCTAGCCTAGTTGATGGAGGCAAAAAAAGAAATTGCAAGGCGCGCCAAAGGTGAAATATCTTCTAAATCTTTTTGTTTTAGGTGAATGTCGAGTTGTTAGCTGAATCAAAATGAATGCAGTTGCGTCTTGCAATGAGCCCTCAAAGTGTTGATAATGCGCGCCTCTTGCGAAGCTAGCTACATTTTCTCGCAAGCTGCAATGGTGATCTAATCGGTCCCCTCGCAATAATGACCTGTGAACTCCGCCAGGCCCGGAAGGGAGCAACGGTAGCAGTTAGTTATGTGCCGGGGTGTGGCTGATTAGATTGCCACCTTAATTTGCCCCTCCCCCTGTATTTTCTTAGCTTGATCTCATCGCCCCTCGCTCTTGAGGCGTCATTCGATTTTGTGGTTTTTGCCTAGGCGCTACTGCGGCCATAGGGCTCTTCTTGTGCTTTTTAGTGTCTATTGTTGTCTTGGCGGCTATAATCGCCCCTCTTAAATAAATTGACGAGTAGCGATTGGCATGAGTTATCAAGTCTTGGCGCGCAAGTGGCGCCCGCGAGTATTCCGTGAAATGGTGGGTCAGGAGCATGTGCTCCAAGCCCTAATCAATGCGCTCGATCATAATCGTCTCCATCACGCCTATCTATTTACCGGCACCCGCGGTGTGGGTAAGACCACTATTGCACGTATTCTTGCCAAATGTTTGAACTGCGAAACGGGTGTTAGCTCCGAGCCCTGTGGTCAGTGTGCTTCCTGTCGTGAAATTGCCGAAGGGCGCTTTGTGGATCTCATTGAGGTGGATGCGGCCTCGCGTACCAAGGTTGAAGATACTCGCGACCTGCTTGAAAATGTGCAGTACGCTCCGACTCGTGGACGCTACAAGGTCTATCTCATCGATGAAGTGCATATGCTCTCCAACAGCAGTTTTAATGCGCTGTTGAAAACCTTAGAGGAGCCGCCCCCGCACGTTAAATTTTTGTTGGCGACTACCGACCCACAAAAATTGCCCATGACAATTTTGTCGCGCTGTTTGCAGTTCAATCTCAAAAACATGAACCCTGAGCGCATCGTTAAGCACT
Organism: Cellvibrio sp. 25HG11W-0; assembly: GCF_057815475.1. Lineage (NCBI taxonomy): Bacteria > Pseudomonadati > Pseudomonadota > Gammaproteobacteria > Cellvibrionales > Cellvibrionaceae > Cellvibrio > Cellvibrio sp. 25HG11W-0. Next base: position 3,041,927 of record NZ_CM174230.1, on the reverse strand, counting down.
TACAATTTGTGTTGGAAAAAGAGCTGGTTCCCTTCGAGGAGCGTGCGCTTTGGCATTTGGGGCGCGCCGCCGACGGCAGTATGCGCGATGCTATGAGCCTCACAGATCAAGCCATTGCTTATGGTTCAGGCAAAATCACCGAAGCTGAAGTTAGCACTATGCTTGGCACCATAGATCAGGCAGCGGTGTATGACATAGTCACAGCCTTGGCGTCGCTCGATGGCCGCGAGTTATTGGCGGCGGTAGAGCGTATGTCTGAGCAGGCACCGGACTATGCGAGTGCACTGGGTGAAATGTTGTCCATGTTACATCGCATCGCTATTGCGCAAGCTCTGCCAGAAGCCGTGGATAATAGCCACGGTGATCGCGAGCGGATTATGCAGTTAGCACAACAAATCCCCTCTGAAGATGTGCAATTGTTTTATCAAACAGCGTTGTTAGGGCGACGTGATTTACCCTTGGCGCCGGACCCGCGTGCTGGCTTTGAAATGGTCTTATTGCGGATGCTTGCCTTTAAACCGCAGGGTGTGATTGACGTGCCCAATCAGTCTTTACCTCAGCCGACGGGCCCAAAGGTTGCGCCAGTAAGCGCGCCACAAATTGCATCGCAAGCTAGTCCAGCGCCGAGTGAGCCTAGCCCATCTGCAAACAGCCCAGTGGTAGCTACTGTGCCCACTTCGAGTACATTAGTTTCACCTCAAGAATCTGCTTCATCTCAAGTACCTGTTGAGCCACCGGCTGCACCGGCGGCTACTTTGCCCTCTGCGCAAGAACTTGCAACAGCGACACCTTCAGCTCCAACAGTTGCCCCAATCGTGCCTGTGCCAAGTCCACAGTCTATAGTTTCGATGCAGCCTGCCGCGCCGCAATCGGCGATCGAAAAGCCACCGTTTGATGGCCCCTATGATAATGCGCCGAGCCATGGCGAGGCTGCGACTTATAATGAAGCGCCGAGTTATGCGGCTGATTATGAAGAAGTTCCTGATGGAGAATATGAGGATGATTACACACCGGCGTCGGCTTATTACCAAGCGCCGACGGCCGCTGAGCCTCAAACACTCAATACTGCAGGAGATCTTGAGCCAAAAAAGTCTGAGGCGGCTCAGCCGCCGATAGCGGTGGCAGAAGCGGAGCAGTTAGAGAGGCTGCAGCCCATAATGGCTGAAGCACTCAGCGTGCCTATCAATAACGCGCCTATCAATAATGTGCCTAGCAAAAAATCCTTGCGCAAAGTGCTTTATGAGGAGGCAGCGCCACAAGATTGGTTGGAAATCTATCTCGGCTTGGGTGTTACCGGTATTTTGCAAAGTACTATCGCTAACTGCCAGATGATCGGGCGTCAAGGCAATGAATTTCAGTTTGTATTGGATGACACCAACAGCACCCTTTACGATGTGAGCCATCAGCAGCGCTTAGAGGCCTTGCTCACTGATTATTTCGTCGAGCGAGTAAGCGTAAAAATTCAAGTGGGCGTGGTTAGCGCAGAAACACCTGCAAAAATGGCGGTTCGTCTAAAAGAAGAACGGCAAAAAGACGCAGAGCAGGCGATTAAACACGACCCTATAGTGCAGCAGTTAATGGCCCAGTTTGGCGCGACGTTGCGCGAAGATACGATTCAACCGATTAATTAATACACTGCTCAATTTGTGAGGAAATTATGCAAGGCCTTGGCGATTTAATGAAGCAAGCTCAAGAAATGCAAGCCAATATGCAAAAAATGCAAGCAGACTTGGCGAAGCAAGAAGTAACCGGCGCTGCGGGTGCAGGTTTGGTCAGTGTGGTTATGAATGGCCGCCACGATGTAAAGCGCGTGAATATAGATGCGAGCTTGATGACTGAAGACAAAGAAATGCTTGAGGATTTGTTGGCCGCTGCGGTCAACGACGCCGTGCGCAAAGTGGAGAGTCAAAGCCGCGAACAAATGGGCAAGATGACCGCAGGTATGGGAATACCACCTGATTTTAAAATGCCGTTTTAAAATTTCGTTTGTTTTCAGTAGATATTTTCTGTTTGCTGGCTTTCTGTTTATGAGTGTTGTGCGTTATGTTTAGCCCCTTGATCGACGAGCTTATGTCATCCCTGCGCTGCCTGCCCGGTGTGGGGCCTAAATCTGCCCAGCGTATGGTGCTACATTTATTGGAGCGCGATCGCATCGGTGCAGAGCGCTTGGCGCAGGCTTTGCACAAGGCCTGTGAAGGCGTAGGGCGCTGCACGCGCTGTCGTACCTTAACTGAGCAGGAGCTGTGTGGTATCTGTAAAAATCAGCGCCGCGATAATACGCTGCTCTGCGTGGTAGAAACACCTGCAGATGTATTAGCTATAGAGTCCTCAGGCACCTATCAGGGCAAATACTTCGTATTGCAAGGGCATTTGTCGCCTATAGATGGCATAGGCCCAGAAGATATCGGCATAGATCAGCTCATTCAGTTGTTGCAACAAGAGCCTATTACCGAAGTCATTTTAGCCACGAATCCCACCGTGGAAGGCGAAGCAACGGCCTATTATATTAGCGAGCGCGCCAAGCACCTCAATGTCACTGTATCGCGTATTGCGCATGGCGTGCCCCTTGGCGGAGAGCTTGAATTCATTGATGGCGGTACACTAGCTCACGCTTTCTCCAGCAGAAGAAGTTTTTAATTTATGTTGATTCCCACAGAACCACTTTGGATTGATAGCGATGATCAATTAGCGGCGCTTTGCGCGCAATGGCAGCAGCAGGCAGCTATCGCAATTGATACCGAATTTATGCGCAGCGATACCTTTTACCCTATTCCTGGGTTGCTGCAAATTGGCGATGGCAAGGGCTGCTATTTGATTGATCCCTTAGCGATTCAATATCTCGCCCCACTGCGCGACCTAATGCTGGACGAAAATGTCACCAAGGTGTTGCATTCCTGCTCAGAGGATTTAGAGGTGTTTCAGCGCTGGTTAGACGTTGTACCATCGCCTTTATTTGATACGCAAATTGCAGCGGCTTTTGCCGGATACGGTTTTAGTTTGGGCTACTCGGGTTTAGTGAATGCGGTCTTAGGGATAGAAATTCCGAAGGATGAAACGCGTTCAGATTGGTTGCAGCGGCCTTTGTCTCAGGCACAATTAAAATATGCGGCGCTCGATGTAGCTCACATGTTAATTATTTACGGCAAACTCCTGCAAATATTAAAAACCAGCGAGCGCTTGGCGTGGGTTAAAACTGATTGCGCTGATTTGGTGGCGAATGCTCGCCGAGCGGATGACTTTAGCCAAGCTTATGAGAAAGTCGGTTTTGGGTGGAAATTGCGTCCGCAAGAATTAGCCATTTTGCAGCAGCTGTGTATTTGGCGCGAAATAGAAGCGCGCGCGCGCGACATACCGCGCAATCGCCTGATAAAAGAGCCTTCGCTATGGGAGATGGCGCGCAAGCGGCCAACAGATGTCGCACATTTACAGCGCATTGATGATATTCCTTCGCGCACCTTAAAAAATGATGCGGATGAGTTGCTCGATATTATTCAGCAGGCAGCCAGCAGTGCAGAAACAAGTTGGCCCGTGCGGCTTGATGCACCCTTAGCACCAAGTGAAGGGCCAATCATGAAAGCCCTGAAAGCCTATGTGCGCGAACAGGCGGAGCAGCTTGAAATGCCAGCAGAAATATTGATTCGCAAAAAAGAATACGAAGGTCTCGTGCGTTCGGGCATGAATGGCGGCAGTTATAGTTTGCCTGAGCGTTTGCAAGGTTGGCGCTTTAACATTATTGGCAACGGCTTGTTGCATCTGGCGCAAACGTTTAATGGTCCGGAAACTGTCAATACAACAGAGAATCTCTCATGAAAATTATCTGCGAAATTTACCGCAGCCCCAAGGAAGAAGGGATGTATCTTTATGTTAATAAATCCGAAGGCTTAACCCGAGTGCCAGAAACATTACTCGCACTCTTTGGACGCCCCCAGCAGGCTATGGTGCTGCTCTTAACGCCCGGCAAAAAGTTGGCGCATGCAAGTGTGGAGAAAGTGGCAGAGTGCTTGGAAACCCAAGGCTATTACCTGCAAATGCCCCCGCGTACTGATCAAGACCCAGATGCCGAGCGCATCAGAGCACTCAATTCTAAAATGTCTGGTAACTAAACAATGGCACAACAGGTTTTTTGGGCGGCGAAGAAACTTTCGCAAATGACACCTGCTGAGTTTGAATCACTCTGTGATGGCTGTGGTAAGTGCTGCCTGCATAAGTTAGAAGATGAAGACACCGGTGATGTTTACTACACCAAAGTCGCCTGTCGTTATTTGGATCACGACACCTGCCGCTGTCAGGAATATAATCAGCGTCAGGCGTTGGTTCCAGAGTGCGTTGTGCTTACGCCCGAATCGGTGAAAGACACCTATTGGTTGCCTGAAACCTGCGCCTATCGCTTGGTGGCTGAAGGCCTGCCGCTATTTGATTGGCACCCCTTAATTTCGGGCGATCCAAACAGTACACACACCGCAGGTATGTCTGTTGCCGGGCAGGTTGTGGCTGAAGATGCGGTAAAGCTCGAAGATATGGAAGATTACATAGTGCGTTGGGTTTAAATGATAGTGCATTGGGTTTTGTTGACGGTGCGTTGTGTTTAGGTGATAGCGCGTTGAGTTTAAGTGGTTGGCTCATTAGTCGACGTTGATTTAAAGGTTACATATTTGCGTAATTACGCAGGGGTTAATAGGCGCTAAGCAATGGAAAATATGACGGAATACCAGTATGCCTGGATGATCTACGCCATAGGGGCTTTGGGTTGCTGCTTGGCTGCTTGGCTGTTGTTTCGCCGCGCGGGTCGCGCCTGGGCACATTTTTTTGTGATTACGGTGATGGTATTGCTGTTCACGCCCTACGCGGTAGATGCGGAGACTATGACCATGGCACCCGCTATTTTTGCGTTGGTGTTTGGATTTATGACGGAAGGCTTTGAGTCAATAAAACCTGTTATTAAATTGATGCTTGGTCTTTGGGTCGTACTTTTAGTTCTTTCATTCATTTATCAGCTGTTGACGCGAGTTCGGCATCAGTCTGCAGCCAGCGCGGAAGAATATGACCGCCAAGAAGAGGTTGCGTCACGCCGGACTCAGCACAACACCTCTAAACAACGTGGTAATCGCTATCGGGACGATGAGCCTCCATTCGATAGTGTGCGTGGGCTTTCGCGAGATGAGCGCCAGGCACGCGCTGAATTGCTTGCAGGCGAGGAGCCTATGCGCGCAATTCGTTGAGTTTCACAGGTCTAACCTTATTAATTGATGTAGCAAAGGTGGTTTTTGTTTTAAGTTTCTTTTGATTACAAGATAGGCCTTCATTTCTTTCAACTACAGCTCGCTAAAACAGCGGGCTGTTTTTTTATGCTCTAACGCATCTTTCCCATAAAATGGCAGTTTGGTCATTAACTGCTATAAATAATAGCTATATACACTTCAAAAACATCCAAATTACAGCTAAACCTCTATTTGGGTGACGGTTACAAATATTTCCCTTTTCTCCGTTAACAGGGTTTGCGATGCGCCATCTAATAAAATTCAATGTTGTTTTTATCTGCGCTTTTATTGTCAGTTGTCTGTTGAGCAGCGTGACCTTCGCTGTCACTACAGCGCCTGCACGTTTAGCCTCTGATGTACGCGTCATCATTGATATTTCTGGCAGTATGAAAAAAACCGACCCTCGCAACTTACGTAAACCCGCGGTCGATTTAATTGTGCGACTTATGCCAGACAACAGTAAGGCGGGTATTTGGACCTTTGGGCAATCCGTCAATATGTTGGTACCTCACCGCGTGGTGGATGATGCCTGGCGCAAACAAGCAGCAACTCAAGCCAAAAGTATCAACTCCATAGCACTTCATACCAATATAGGTGCAGCACTTGAAAAGGCCACTGAAGATTTTGCAGTACCTTCAGAAAATTATCGCCGCAATATTATTTTGCTAACCGATGGTGTGGTTGATGTGAATAATGCGGCGGTGGTTAACCTCAATGAACGCAAGCGCATACTGACGGAGTTATTACCCAAACTTAAGGCTGCGGGTTATGTCATACATACCATTGCTTTATCGCAAGATGCCGATCAGGAGTTGATGAAAAAATTATCGACCTCAACGGACGGTATGTTTGCCGTCGCGCAGACGGCCGATGAACTTATGAGTACTTTTTTGCGTATATTTGATCAGGCCGTCCCTGCAGAGCGCGTACCATTTGATGAAAATGGGTTTTTAGTTGATGCCAGTATTCAAGAGTTCACTGCTTTAATCTTTCGGCAAACAGAGGTGCCCGCCACTGTCATAGTGGCACCGGATGGGCGTGAGTTCAGTGCAACCGATCCTGAGCATAATGTGAACTGGTATAGAACGGATACCTATGACCTAGTAACGGTGCAACAGCCGCAGGCAGGGCAGTGGCATGTAAAAACCAAAATGGCGCCCAATAGTCGCGTTACAGTGGTCAGCAATCTGCAGTTGATTGTGAATCCGCCGCACAATAATTTAAAACCCAATGAATCTTTAGCATTGGTTTACTCATTCAGTGAAAGTGATCAGGTGGTTGTTAAGCAAGAATTTTTACAGCTGCTCTCCGCTGATGCAGTAGTTGCAAAAATGGATAGTCAAGAAATAGCAGAATACAGTCTCAATCCTTCTGCTATACCTGCCGACGGCATTTTTCACGCAAGTGTCAGTGGCTTTACATTGCCGGGCAATTACGATGTCAAAATGATTGTGGATGGTAAAACCTTCAAACGTGAATTTAGCCATCATCTTGTCGTATCTGATTCACTCTTCAGTTTGAAAAAAAGCCAGCAGGAAAATCAAGGTAAACGCACCTATGCCTATCAACTTTTGGCCGATATAACGGCAGTCGATGTAATGGCGACACAAGTCACTGCCAAAATCAGTAATTCACTCGATAATAATATGGCAAAAGCATTAAATGCCATAGGCAAAGAGCACTGGGAGTTTTCATTTACACCGGTGCAAGCTGCAAAATATACCATCGAGTTGGTGGTGGAAGGCAAAGAGTTGGATGGCACTGCGCTGAGCGAGACTATTGTTGCGGACGATTTCTACTATCCCGACGAGGCAAGTGTTCTTGCCGCACAGGCGGCTGCTCATCCTGAGCCTGCTCCCGTTGTGGAAAAGCATGAAGAAGCTACCAAAGAGGCAGTCCCAACAGATGAAAACCAAGATCATGATGCAGATGAGTCGGGCGCGGATAAAGACTCAGAGAGTAATATATGGCTTTATATCGGTATAGGCATGGGGAATCTCCTGCTTTTAGTGATGGCTTTTTTTGTGTATCGCATGATCGCGGGGAGTAAGGGAAAAAGTGAGTTGGCCGCTATTGAGGAAACCTTAAATACCGATATTAGTAAGGTGAAAAAGAGCGCTGAGACCCCTAAAAACGGTACAGCTAAAACGGTGATAAATGTCAGTGGCGACGAAGATATTGCAGAAAAGCCAATAACGGAGCCGACAGAAAATCTTCTGGATGATTCTGATGCGGAGGGCGTGGATCAAATGATGGCGGATGATTTATTTCCGATAGATAATATCGAGGACACAGACCAAGAAAAACCATAATAATGCAAAGTTTCTTCCCACTTGAATTGGCACCTGACATTATCGATTTTCACGCTGTAGAGTTACTGCGCTTCCCTTTGATTGCAAAGTTTTATCAGGCGCAAGGCTACAACATTAAATGCGGCCGGCAGGAACTCATACTAAGCCTGCAAACACGCCAACAGGAAATTCTAGCTGCTGCGCGTTTACTTCCCCTAGAAAATGGCGATTATTGGCTACGTAATTTATTGGTCGCTAAAATCTGGCGTGAAAAAGGTATAGGGCATAAATTTATGCAGCAAGCACTTATCCACATGGGCGATAAAAATTGTTATTGTTTTGCATTGCCGGAGGTGGAAGCGTTTTATCGGCGGCTTGGATTTATTAATTTACGCACGCAGGATTCACCACCCGCAATTACTGATTTGGCGCAACGCTATGAATTGCGCAGTCGCGGTTGGCGTTTAATGGGGCATGGTTCTGATGTGGTTAGTATTTGATGGTTTACAGGTTTGAGTCTTTGAAATACTTGCGGATTTGCGTGGCTTTTGATTAGTTGGGGGAGTTAATAATGAGCTGGATTTGTAATGGCTGGATTTGTAATAAGTAGGCTCGTTATGAGCTGATACAATCTAGGCTATAGTCAATGCCAAATAGTATAGCCCTCTGTTTTTATATACCATTGAGTCGTTAGATTGAGCAATTAATACATTCACAACATCTAGAAAGGAGCCATTATGAATATCGATATAGGCATATCACAAGCTCACCGCGAAGATATAGCGCTGGGGTTGTCGCGCGTATTGGCAGACACTTACACGCTCTATTTAAAAACGCATAACTTTCATTGGAATGTGACTGGTCCTATGTTTCAAACACTGCATTTGATGTTTGAAACCCAATACACTGAATTGGCGTTGGCGGTAGATTTGATTGCTGAGCGTATTCGTTCACTCGGATTTCCCGCTCCTGGCACTTACAAACAATACGCAGAATTAAGCAGTATAAAAGAAGAGCAAGGTATTCCTAAGGCGCAGGAAATGATTCGTCTGCTTGTGGAGGGGCAAGAAGCTGTTGTGCGCACAGCTCGCTCGCTTTATGCAACAGCCGAAGCTGCAAATGATGAAGCAACTGCAGATCTATTAACTCAGCGTATTCAGCTGCATGAGAAAACTGCTTGGATGTTGCGCAGCCTCTTAGAGTAGGCTTATTTAAATTCTTTCGTTAGATCATCACTGCAGCAGCCTTTAAAATAAGTCTGTTCATCGTTAATAACGATCAAAAGCCCAGCCCTGCTGGGCTTTTTGTTATTATGCCCTCTAGATTTGAAGGGTGATAAGTTATGCAAGTTGATTGGTCAAAATACAAACAAATGCTAGATGCGGTGATGGGGCAAGATCGTCACCGTCTTGCGCGCCGCTTGCAAGAATTCGAGAAATTAGCGCGTGCTGATAAGCTAAGTGAAGAAGCTTTGGATAAATGGTTGCAGCAACAATCCCGCTCGCAAGCCAATCTAGAGCGGCGTCAGGGGCTGATACCTGTTGAGATTGAATTTCCTAATTTACCGGTCTGTGAAAAACGCGACGAAATTGCACAGATTATTGCGGCTAATCAAGTTGTGATCTTGGCCGGTGAAACAGGCTCGGGTAAAACCACACAGATCCCTAAAATTTGTTTAACGATTGGGCGCGGCGTTAAAGGTTTAATTGGCCATACACAGCCGCGTCGTATTGCCGCTAATACAGTCGCAACCCGTATTGCGGAAGAGTTGCACACCACCTTGGGTGAGAAGGTGGGGTATCAAGTTCGCTTTAGTGACCAGTCCAATGAAAACACCCTGATTAAAGTGATGACCGATGGCATTTTGTTGGCTGAAATTCAACATGATCCCTACTTAAATAAATACGATACGCTGATTATTGATGAGGCCCATGAGCGCAGTTTAAATATCGATTTCTTACTGGGATATCTCAAGCAATTATTGCCCCGCCGCCCTGATTTAAAACTGATTATCACCTCTGCCACTATAGATTTAGAGCGCTTTTCTGCGCATTTTAATAACGCTCCTATTATTGAAGTGTCCGGCCGAACATTCCCCGTTGATGTTTGGTATAGACCTTTATTTGAACAGCGTAGCGGAGATGATGCTGAGCAGGAGCCAGATCAGTACGCGGCAATAGTTGAAGCTGTACATGAAATTGAATTGCATGAAAAATCTAATCGTGGCAGCCGTGGTGGCGACATTTTAGTTTTTTTAAGTGGTGAGCGAGAAATTCGCGAAACAGCTGAAGCGTTGCGTAAAGCTCAGTTTCCGCATATGGAAGTGGTGCCATTTTATGCACGCTTGAGCTTGGCGGAACAACAAAAAGTGTTTCAGCCACACACAGGGCGGCGTATTGTTCTTGCTACCAATGTTGCAGAGACATCTATTACCGTTCCTGGTATTCGCTATGTTATCGATCCAGGTTTTGCGCGCATTAGTCGCTATTCTTACCGCACTAAAATTCAGCGCTTACCCATAGAGCCTATTGCGCAGGCCAGCGCCAATCAACGCAAGGGGCGCTGTGGGCGTGTCGCAGAAGGTATCTGTATTCGCCTTTATAGCGAAGAGGATTTTAACGGGCGCCCTGAGTTTACCGATGCGGAAATTTTGCGTACAAATCTTGCGGCCGTTATTTTGCAGATGCTTCATATGCGCATGGGGGATATTCACAAATTTCCTTTTATTGACGCACCTGATCACCGCTTAATTAGCGATGGCTTTAAATTGCTTGAAGAGCTGCAGGCGGTAAATAGCCAGAATCAGCTCACGCCTATTGGGGTGACCCTAAGCAAGTTGCCGCTTGATCCGCGCTTAGCGCGCATGCTACTCGCTGCTCAAGCGCAATCTTGTATTCGCGAGTTGTTGATTATTGCAAGTGCACTTTCAGTACAGGACCCGCGGGAACGGCCTGCCGATAAGCAACAAGCCGCCGATCAATCTCATCGCCGTTTTTGGGTGGATCACTCTGACTTTCTCGGTTATGTCGCCCTGTGGGATCACTTTGAAACCCAGCGACAAGCACTAACTCAAAATCAATTGCGCAAACTTTGTAAAAAGGAATTTCTATCCTATTTGCGCTTGCGTGAATGGCGCGATGTGCATCATCAACTTTGTGTTGCAGCAAAAGACTTAGGCTTTAAAGCTAACAGTGAGCCTGCAAACTACGAGGCTGTGCATCGATCTTTGTTGCATGGTCTTTTGGGTAACTTGGGTTTTAATCATGAGGAGAGAGAGTATCTCGGCGCGCGTAATCGTAAGTTTGCGATTTTTCCGGGTTCCAGCCTAAGTAAAAAAACACCAAAGTGGATGATGGCCGCTGAACTGTTAGAGACATCAAAACTATTTGCGCACACAGTTGCAAAAATTGAACCTGAATGGGTCATTGAAACGGCGCAGCATTTAGTAAAGCGCCAACACTTTGAACCTCACTACGATAGCCGCAGTGGGCAGGTGATGGTTTTTGAAAAAATTACGCTGTATGGTTTGGTTATTATTGAGAAGAAGTCCGTCAGCTATAGTCAAATTGATCCAGCGCAATGTCGCGAAGTATTTATTCGCGCTGCTTTGGTCGAGGGGCAATATGAGTTGCATCCTAAGCGTAGGCACCTGCCTAAAAATATCGCGGAACATGATTTCTTCGGTCACCAGAAAAAACTTTTAGCTGAGCTGGAGGATCTTGAATCCAAAGCGCGCCGCCGCGACATAGTTGTGGATGAGCAGGTGGTTTTTGATTTTTATCAAGAGCGAATCCCTAGCCATGTTGTAAATTTGGCGGGCTTTGAGTCTTGGCGAAAAAAAGCGGAGCAGGGCAATCCGCAACTGCTGTACCTTACGCGCGAAATACTTATGCGCCACGGTGCGGGGGATATTACTCAAGCTCAGTTCCCAAGCGAGTTAGAGTGGCGGGGCATGCAGTTTCCCTTGAGTTATCATTTTGAGCCAAATCATGCTTTTGATGGTGTGAGTATTCATGTGCCGGTTAGTCTTTTACATCAAGTACCTGAGGCGCGCTTGGAATGGTTAGTGCCGGGCATGCTGCGCGATAAATGCATTGGTTTGATTAAATCTTTGCCAAAAAATTTGCGCAAACATTTCGTACCGGTACCGGATGTAGTCGATAAATTGCTAGCAAGCTTGGCGCCTGATAATAAGCCTTTAACGGATGCCTTGGGCTTTCAGTTAAAGCGACAAACCAGTGTAGATATTCCTAAAGAAGCTTGGCTTGAAGCAAAGGTTGACGATTATTATCGTTTTAATATTCATGTTGTCGATGATAAAGGAAAAATTATTGCCAGTGACCGCGATCTTAATCTGCTACGTGACAAGTATCGTGAGCGAGTGCAGCAAAATATCCAGTCTGCAGCAAGCGATATTGAGCGCACAGATATTATTGCGTGGGATTTTTCCGAGCTGCCACAGGCCATTCAATTACCGCGCGGTGGTATTAGCATTCGCGCCTATCCCGCATTGATCGATAAACAGTCATCAGTGGCACTGCAAGTGTTGGATAATCCGCTGCAAGCGCGGCACTTCACTCAACAGGGCATTACCCGGTTGTTATTTTTGGCGCATGCCCAAAGTGTGAAGTATTTACAGAAAGAGTTGCTGACGGGCCAAGATATGGCATTAAGCCTTGCGGGCATTGGCACCCGCGCGCAAGTGGTAGATGACCTAATCATGGCGGCTTTAATGCAATTGGGAGTGCCAGATCAGCAGCAGTTACCGCGCACGCAGAGCGCGTTTGAAGTGTTGGTGTTGTCGACTAAGGAGAGCCTAATTGCACAGGCGCAGGACTTGGCGAATCATTTGCTCAATAGCTTGAAGCTTTTAGTTGAGGTCAAAAAAAATCTTAAGCAACATAAAAATGCCTTGGTTTTAGCATTTACAATCAGTGACATTAATACCCAGCTGCAGCAGTTGTTTTATCCTGGTTTGGTCTATCAAACCCCCTATATTTGGCTGCAGCAGTACCCCAAGTATTTGCGTGCCATAGGGCAGCGTTTGGAGAAGGCGATACTCAACCCTCAAAAGGATCGGTTGCAGCTGGCCGAAGTGGCTCCCCATTGGCAGCGCTTGGTGGACTACTTGGCGAAAGAGGGTGACTATCGTTTCTGGCAAAATTCAGCGCTGCTGGAATATCGTTGGTGGATAGAAGAGTTGCGGGTATCGCTTTTTGCTCAAGCTTTAAAGACCTCTGTGCCAGTGTCACCCAAGCGTTTGGATAAGCAATGGGAACAGGTATTGAGTGATGCTGAATTGTAGAAGTGATTTGTAACAAATTCAGGGTTCAAGTATCTAAGCAGTAACCTTGAAGCACTAGCGCGCTGAAACCTGCGGATGTTTTGTTTTTCATGTTTAAAATGTGCTAAGTTTCAAGGGCATTTTTACCACAACGCAATGAACCTAATCTAAAGGATACATCTTATGAATAACAAAATATCTTCTCTGTCTGCGGTTATTGGTGCAACATTTCTGGCTTCTGCGGCTTTGGCACCTATGGCTTCAGCGGCAGATGCAACTTTCACCGCGACGACTATGGAAGCGGGCTACACCCTTGCAGAGCATGCTGAAGGCAAGTGCGGTGAAGCAAAATGCGGCGCTGACATGAAAAAGTCCGATAAAAAGACTGACGGAGAAGCTAAGTGCGGTGCAGATAAAAAAGCAGATGCTGAGCATAGCTGCGGCGCTGAGATGAAAAAGGCCGACGGCGAAAAAACCTGCGGCGCTGACATGAAAAAATCTGACAAAGAGCATAGCTGCGGCGCAGATATGAAAAAAGCCGATAAAGAGCACAGCTGCGGTGCAGATAAAAAAGCTGAATAATGTTTACTTCTTCGGCATCTAGCTACACTGCTGAGATCTCCGGCGCAGGCTTAGGCCTGCGCCGGAGTCTTTTGGGGCCACTGAATGAACTGACCCCAGAAGATATACAGTTTATGGAAGTGGCGCCAGAAAACTGGATTCATGTCGGCGGACGTTTAGCCAAAAAATTACGTGCCTATACCGAGCGCTTCCCCTTTGTTTGTCACGGCTTATCGCTCTCTATTGGCTCCCCTGCGCCACTTAATGTTGAATTGTTGACCGACATAAAAGCTTTTATGCAAACCCATAATGCGCGCTATTACAGCGAGCATTTGAGTTATTGCAGTGACGAAGGACAATTGTACGACTTGCTGCCAATCCCCTTCACGGAAGAGGCTGTTAAATATGTTGCCGCGCGTATACGTCAAGCGCAAGATATTATTGGGCAAAAAATTGCGTTTGAAAATTCATCTTATTATTTTGCGCCACAACAAGAAATGAGCGAGAGCGAGTTTATAAATGCTGTTGTGCAAGAATCAGATTGTGCGCTTTTGTTAGATGTTAATAATGTTTATGTGAATAGCATTAACCACAATTATGATCCTTACGCATTCTTAAAAAGTCTACCGGGTAAACGTACTGCCTATATACATATTGCGGGTCATTTCGAAGAGGCAGAAGATTTGCGCATAGATACTCACGGCGCCCCAGTGATATCGCCAGTCTGGTCATTGCTGGAGTATGCCTATAAAGAGTTTGGCGTTAAGCCAACACTGTTAGAGCGGGATTTCAATATTCCACCTGTCGCAGAGCTAATGACAGAAGTCGCACAGATTAATGCTATTCAGCAATCTATATTTGCCAATTCTTTATGAAGACTTTCCAAAAAATGCAGCGAGAGCTGGCGCAGCATTTACGGGCTCCCGAGCACTTTCCAGCACCAGCAGGCGTAGAAACGCGGCGCTTAGCGATTTATCGCGACTTGATTTTCAATAATATTGAAGGCTTTGTGGCAGGGGCCTTTCCGGTGCTGCGTTCACTTTATAGTGAATCCTTATGGCATGAGTTGATACGTGATTTTATGTTATTACACCCATGCCAAACCCCTTATTTTTTACACATCAGCCAAGAGTTTTTGCATTACGTAACCCAAGAGCGCGAAGCGAAAACTAATGACTACGCCTTTATGGGGGAGCTTGTTCATTACGAGTGGGTTGAGTTGGCATTGGATGTGGCCGAGGCAATTATTCCTCCAGCGCAGACTTATGCTCTCACGCCTTTGCTGTTAAAAGCGCGTGTATCGCCGTTAGTTGTGGGGTTACAGTATCAGTATCCCGTTGAAAAAATATCCAGTCGTTTTCAACCAAATGAACCTCAATCAAGTTTTTTATTGGTTTATCGTAATCGCGCTGATGAAGTGGCCTTTATGCGCGCCAATCCTCTCACTCTGCGCCTAGTGTTTTTGTTGCAGCAGCCTCACAATCTTCCTCTTAGTGCAATTTTTGACCAAATAGCTCTCGAGTTACAGCATCCTGAACCGATAAAACTACAGCAACAAGGTTTGAGTATTCTCAAAGAACTGTTTGATTTAGACATTATTAGCCACTTTGAGCCATAGTTTGAATGATAGAAAGTGACTTTACCTGTGACCTGTTAATAGCACAAAAAAAGAAGTTGGCGCTGAATTCGCCCTATTTGTGTGCAATTTTTACGTTAATTTTCCGATGTTTGCGCTAGATCTACCACTTACTATTATTTTTATATATATAATCGCCGCGCAATCAACATTTCTTAGTTCTTTGTAATATTAATGAAATATAAATGACACAAAATGGACACGAACTCGTCGTGTAACCGTCATAAAAGAATGTTGTTGTGCAAGGGGGCTGGACGTTAAAGCGCCTATGTCAATTACAAATACAGAAATACCACTAGGGGATTACTTCATGAAAAAAGCATTACTTCCACTTGCTCTGGCTTCACTTTTCCCACTTTCAGCAATGGCTGATGTTGTTGTATACGGTAAAGGCAACGTGTCTTTCCAGAATGCTGATGAAGCAGATCAAACGCAACTTGAATTAGTTAGCAATGCCTCTCGTATCGGCATTAAAGGCTCTGAAGAGATATCTTCAGGTTTGAAAGCTATTTATCAATTCGAATATCAAACTGCAGTAGATAGTGGCAATGAAGGATCACAAACCTTTGCACAGCGTAATATCTATATTGGTTTGCAGGGTTCTGCCGGTACTATTATTGGTGGAAAGTTTGATACTCCCACTAAGGCGGCCCAAGAAAAAGTTGACCTTTTTAATGATTTGGAAGGTGATATTAACTATTTGCTAGACGGCGAAACTCGTGCGGCCAATATAGTGCAATACACCACTCCGTTAATGGGCGCAGTTGCAATCAATGTTGCGGTAGTTGCAGCCGAAGCTGGTGAAAATGGTGATGATGGTGTTTCTGCTTCAATCGCTTACAGCACTCCAGCTCTGTACTTGGCTTTGGCTGCAGAGACTGATGTTACCGGAACTGGTGCGGCTTCGTCGTTTGCTAAGTCTCGAGATAAAGACGCTAAAATTTCCTCATCTGGTTATGATGTTACCCGTATTGTGGCTCGTTATACTGTAGGCGCTGTACAGCTGGGTGCTTTGTATCAGCAATCAAGTGGTGTAATTAAGGTGGCGCTCGGAAATAATACTGTTATTTTAGATGCTGATTCAGACGCATGGCTGGTGTCTGCCAAGCTGAATACAACTGATAAATTGGCTCTCAAAGCTCAATACGGTACCGTTACTAATGAGCTCGGTGTATCACCTGCGCAGGTTGATGTTGATGGTACTCAAATCAGTGTAGGTTTTGATTACGCGCTATCTAAAAATACCACTTTATTTGGTTTTTATACGGCGGAGTCTGCAGATGTAGCATCGGTAGAAGCTGCTGATGACAACTGGATCGGTGTTGGCTTGGATCTGAAATTCTAATTTTAGGCTAATCTAAAGATCATAAAAGGGTGCTTCGGCACCCTTTTTTATACGGAGATTTATATGCGTAAGAATTTATATGCAGCAATATCGCTCTGCTTTTTTTGTGGCGTAGGAAATGTATGGGCTGACAGACAAGAGGGTTGTGATGCAGCTGTAGATGTTGCTGATTCTTTAAATGTGAATACGCAAGCTGATTGTGACTATTCAGATGAAGGGTTAAATGGTTATTTTCGTAAGGCATTCTCAGCAAAACAGGAAAAAGAGGTGCTCACACAAGAGACTTTGGTAACACCTGATGCGACCGTAAGTCGTGCACAGGTGACTACAGTCACGCAACAATCAGAACAATCGTTAAAAGTGGTTGTTGATCAATGGGCGGCGGTTCCTTTGGCGCGCACACAGTTGCTGCCTAAAATGTTGGCGGTATGCCCACAGGGTTTTAGAGTCGTTTATGAAGAGTATCGTCCTATCGCTATGGGTCGTATTGAATTAACCCTAGGCGCCAACTGCATAAATTAAAAAAGCCGCAGTGCGGCTTTTTTAATGAGGTTGAACCTCGTTTTGTAATATTGCCTATACTTTATTTCGCGTAGTTAACCACGGCTATGTAGTGCATGGCAGTCGCTTTATTTTCAACAAAGCCTGGAATAAACTTCGATTTTTTCAAGGCGTCTTCGATATTGTTCGCATCACTTTTCTTGCGCATTGCTGCTTCAATGGTATTCACTGACTCTACGTTACCATTGGATTCCACATTCGCCATGATACGCGTTACCTTGGTGTCAGCAAAAAATAATTTACCATTGCCGCGATCTTTCGTGGTGTATTGTACATACCAGTCATTCGCATCGAGTCGTTCTTGTGGCGCGGTATAGTGAGTGCCGTATTGTGACTGTAGGGTCCCCAAGTTAGGGAGCATCACTATGGGGTTTTGTGTACCGTTGAGTGAATAAATAACACGAAATTGCATTCTAACGGGTACTGCTTGACCGTCTATTTTTGCCGCTTCAAATGTGGCTGATTGCAATGCGGATTCGGTTGATTTTTGCATGGAAACCATAGGGCTATTTTCATAGCAATTTACATTGTTTATGTTACCTGTGGTCATTACATCTGCTTGGCAGTAAACCGCTACAGTTTTAACACCTTCGCCAAAGCTAGTGGGGAGGGTAATCATTTTGGCTAGAGTCTGTTCTGCTGTGCCAAAATGCGCAGGTGAATATTCTGCGGCAAAGCTCGCAATGGGAGCTGCAGCTGCTAGGATGATGAGAGTGTTGAGTATTTTTTTTAGGTTTTTGGTTTTCATTGTTATGCTCCTCATGTATCAAAAGAGGGCTTATTAAGCCTCTAAGGTTCAATCGCCGCGAGCTCCAAGAGCTCATCCGCCGACCTTGAACTTAGGTTAGCATCGCATAGAGCACATTTATGTGAATATATTGTGACATTCTGGCGTTTTTTTTGCAGAAACATCCCTTTTTTTGATTTTCCTCTTCAAATCTACCACTTTTAGCATCATTTTTTACTTGTTGGGTTAATGCTGCCTTTTTGTTGTGCAACAAATATGGCTTAATTTCATCTGCGCTATTTGAATATCGTGCTAATAAAAAAGCCACCCGAAGGTGGCCAAAAGGGATTTAAAATTTTTCCTGCGACTCAACTTAGAAGTTGTAGCTAATATCTACGCTTAAAGATGTGCCGACTTCTTGTGTAAGTATGGCGACATTCTTTCCTGATGAGTTGGTTTGCGTAATTTCTCGGTTTTCATCGAGTAGATTGCGCAATTTTCCCTTGAGAGTTAGCTGCTCGGTTGGGTAGTAGGAGTAGGTGATGTCTAACGAACTGAAGGGTTGCTCGAAGGCGTCGTCATGTCCTGTTTCAAGTGCTGAGAAATAAATTTTCTCGCCTGCAACATTGTAGCTAAAGGCAGCTGCGTGTTTTCCGTCATCTGAGTCGTAACCCAATTGCATATTTAACACGTAGGGTGATTGGCCCGTCATGGAACGCACAGGGTTAGTAAAGCCTTGGCCTGCAGGTGAAACAATTTCCGAGTCGCTAAGGGTTAGGTTGCCAGACAAGAAGAATCCGTAATCTAAATTGTAAAGGCCCTCTAATTCTAAGCCGTAAATTTTACCGGAGTCGGCATTGTAAAAACCCAGTAAAACGTCTTGATCTGAGCCTGGAATTAATTTTTGTTCAATGGGGTCGGTGATATCTTTATAAAACAATGATGCCGTAAAGTTATCGCCACCGTCAAAATACCATTCGCCGCGCAACTCAAAGTTATCTAAGGTGGCTGCCACTAAATTGGGGTTGCCTTGTACTCGCTGATTTAACTCTGGATCTATATAGGTTACATCTGATAACTCACGAAGATCGGGACGAGTCAGTGTTTGCGAGTAGCTGCCGCGTAATTGAAAGGTTTCTGAACCCATGAAGCCATCATTGATATAGGTGACTGCTAGCGAGGGGTACCAGCCGTCATCGCGCGATGCAAATTTTTGATCTTCTTTTTGCAGATCAGCAATCAGCTTCTGAATGGTGACACCTGAGTAGTCCAGTAAATCAACAGGTAGTAGCGCGGTGCGGAAGTCTTCATAGCGAGCACCGGCGGTAATTCTATAGGTGTCACTGAAGGTGGCATCAATCATACCGTAAAAAGCATCGGTCATTTGTGCTGCTACATAGCTTTCAGTACCAAAGCCTTGGCTCATGGTAAGTTCTAAGCTGTTATTGATGTCTGCTACGTTTGCATCGCTGAATACTGTACCTGGAATGCCTTGTAGGAAGTTGCCGCCACCGGTAGTAACCCAAGCTGTATAGCCATAGTATTCGCGTGCTTTGTCATTGTAGCTATAGCCACCAGTTAACACGACTTCAGTGGCATCAAAAGAGAGTGGTAGCTTGGCATTCCAACCATGGCTGCGCACATCATCTTTCAAATTGAGATAGGAAAAACTGTTAGTGGCACCAGAGGACAGGCTGGTGCGAATCAGTGCGCCGGTGGTGGGGTCTATTTCATTGTCGCCTACGATATTGGACCCGCCAGGTAAATTAGTTTCTACGCTTGAGTCAGAATAGAACCAATCAAATTCAATATTACCCAGTGTGTCGCCGGCCAATTGGTCAAAAGAATGTTTACCCAATAGTTGGGTGACATCAAGTTGGCGATCTTGATAAGTGGTTTGGTAGGTGATCTTTTGCTTGCCATCAGAAATAAGATTGTTGTTGTTTTGTGCAAGGGTGATAGCGGCCTCGTCACTTTCGTTACCAATTTGCATGTAGCTAACTTGAATTTCATGGTTATCTTGAAATTTAACGCCAAAGCCGATAGACGCGAGATCTTTGGTGTCTTCAACTGAGCGTTTAATTTCAGCGTAATTTACATCCGGTGAGCCTACACCTTTTCGGATTTGATTTTTGTTGCGCCATTCAGTTTTTTGCGACCAGTTAAGAATGCTGCCGAGTGTCCAGTCATCACCTAGCTCCCAAGAATCGCCAAGTGCTATAGCCATATTTTGGTCGTAGGGTGTTTTTTTATTTTTTATTTCCACGTCGCGATTAATAGCCTGCATTAAGTCGCGGTTGGTGTGGCGAGCTTGAGTGATTTGCTCGGGTGAGTGGATACCGTTAGTGGTGTCTGCAAAACTTAAAAGACCATTAACGCTAATCTTACCTTGGTAGTCGTCAAGGGCATTTGCGATCGCTGAGGGTAGGCCTTTATTATTGTCTCCGCCTGCATAACTTAATACGTCATCACTGTTATTGGAATTAGTGCCAGTGCCTATACTTAGGTTCAGAACAAATTCATCGGGGACTGTTTTAGTGCGAATGTCTACATTACCACCGCCAAAATTTGCGGGTAGATCTGGGGAGTACGATTTCTGAATTTTCAGACTTTCAACAATTGACGCGGGCAAAATATCCAAGGGTAAAACATTGCGCGTTAGTTCTGGCGATGGAACCTGAGCGCCATTGAGCTGTACGCTTGAGTAACGTTCACCCAAGCCGCGTACATAAACATATTTACCTTGGTTTAGCGTTACGCCAGTTACACGTGTTAGTGCTACAGCGACGTTAGAATCGCCAGTGCGAGAAATTTGGTCGCTGCCCATAAGGTCGGCAGAGAAGGCGTCTTCCATGCGCTCTTGCAGTACAGATTGTGCGCCACTTTGTTGGCGACCTGTAACCAGCATTTCTTCGAGCGATGGAGCTTCTATAGTGGGCATTTCCACTTTTGGTTTGGTGCTTTCAACTTGTGCCATGGAGGCCATTGAAAGGGAAGCGGCGGATAAAGCTATAAATAATTTGTGCTTGGATAGGGTGTTCTTTTGCATGATTCTGACCTTCTGAAGGCGATTGATTCAACTGCACAGGGCCACAAGAAGAGAGGCGCCCTTAGGCGCCTCTTGTTGTTACCGGCAATATTCAGTTTCTAAACCAGTCTTATTTGTTCAGACCAACAGTCCAGCCAGTAACCCAGTCATCAGACTCAGATACAGCGCCGATGAAGTCGACAGAGTCAAAGAAGGTGTTGCTGCCAGCCACTGGAGCGGTAGTGGTAGATGGGTTTTTAGACAATTTAGTGACATCTACAACAGGTACGCTGAAGGCCATTAAGTTGCCATCACTAAAGGCTGATGCAGTGATGTAGGCCAATGGGTTTGTCGCCAAGTCTTTGATTACAGTTGCGGGCAGGGTGCCAGCTGCAGAAGCTGAGTCCATCACAACGTTGTTGGTATTGCCTGCTGCTGTAGTAAACCAAGTCTTATCGTTGAAACCTGCGTTACTTGGGTCAACTTTGCCAGTTTTAATGGATTCGCTACAAGCTACTACTGTGCTCTTAACAACTGAAACGCCTGCTTCCATGAAATCGACAGTCTGTGGGCCTTCAGTATCGTCTTGCTCAAAGCATTCTTGTGAAGCGTTGCCTGTAGCACTTGAGGTAATAATAGAGTTGTAAATTTCGAACTGAGTACCTTCGCGTAACAAGGGGCCTTCTGAGTCGCCTTTACCTGAAGGTACTGTGCCTTGGCCTTGTTTTACGCCAGTGGTGATACAAGTAACATTTGAAAAACGTGGGTGAGATACAGGTAGCATATCGTCAGCGCGGCCTTCACCAGTGTTATCACCTTCGATACAACGGTTTGCACCAGAGGTGTGTACGGCTAACGCAAATTGGATGTTACCTTGGTAGCCGTCGGTAAAGTCGAAAGAGTCATCGGCTGCGTTAACGGCAACTATGTGCTTGGCATTTACAGCGCCACCGAAGAATTCGAAGCCATCATCTGCGACACTATAAGTTTGTACGTGGTCGATCACAGTACCCGAACCTACGGTGTAAAGTGTTAAACCATTTAGTTCGTTACCATCAACTACTTCGTAGCCGGCATGTTTAATGACAACATACTTAAGGGCGCCTGAAGATTCGGCATTGTTGTTGCCGCCGTAGGTGCCTGGGCGACCTTCAGAGGTGATGTGGCAATTGGTGTGATCGCTACACTTGTTGGTTAAACCGTTACCCAAAATTTGAACGCCGCCCCAAAGACCGCGGTCAGCTTCAGTGGCGGTGCCACCGATAAGATCTTGTTTCGCACTGAATATGATCGGTGCAGTTTTGGTACCTTCGGCGATAATTTTTGAGCCGCGCGCAACACGCACATAGTCTTCTGGATTGGTAAAGGCTAATTTAGAGCCAGCTTCAATAGTTAAAGAAGGACCTTGACCTTGTTGGGGTACTAGCACGCCAGCTGCTGCAGCATTGGCATCAACATCTTCGCCCATAAACAAGCTGTCATCAAAAATATGAACGCCGCCGTTAGGCAATGCAGGGATATAAAGATCAACCGTGAGTGGGCGAGTGTCACTCACGAATGAAACGCTGTAGTTACAGTTATTACCTGACATAACCCCTGAAAACTTTTGACCTGCAAGCTCATAAGTTGCACACAAATTGGCCGCAGCTGAAGAGCTGCTTGCTGCGTTATTGTTGGTGGTGTTGTTAACGGGATTATTTGAGTCTGTAACGGTGTTGCTAGGGTTCAGATTGATGTCACCACCGCCACCACAGGCAGCCAAGGTTGCAGCGAGAAGATTTAAAGCAAACAGGTTTTTGATATTCATGAGGATTAACTCTCTTCAGGTCTAAAGGGGTGATGGAAAATGTGAACGCTGTTGGTCGCGTTTGTGGGTGCTATCTTTGATGACAAATGTGAAATTTAGGCGACAAATTTGTTAAGCTTTTATTTCCATTTGATGTCAGAAATATTGCAAGAAAGGCGTGGGTGCTTTTCTACTATTGAGGTAGCCAAGGGGGGAGGGGGATTTAGTTTTGGGTGATGTTTACTGTGATATGGGTGTGGAATGACACGGTTTATCGCGGAATTAGACGATGTTGGGCGAGAAGCGCTAAGGGCATGATCGGTAATGACAGATGTCATCTGAGTAGTTTAGTTACATGAAAAGCCTTTAAAAAGTGTTATTCTGTCACCCTCAGCGGACACTGGCTCGTGGATGCTGGAGTAGGGTTGGTCACGTTTTTTTATGAGCTTTTCGAGTATTTAGAGGCAGCATTGGGTTATGTTGGTCTTTACTATTTCCTGGATGAAATAATTTTTTGAGTATTTCTATGTTAAATTTTTCTTGCCCGAAACTACCTAAGTCGCCTCTATTCCTCTCGGTATTGATAAGTCTATTCGGCAGTTCTGCCAACGCCCAGCAATTAGAAGCGCCAAAAGATCCAGATCCTTGGCAGGGTTTTAATCGCGGTGTATTTGCATTTAATGAAGTCTTAGATAAGTGCTGCTTGAAGCCTCTGGCTATTGGTTATAAGGCTGTTATGCCTGATCCCTTAGAAGTTGGTGTGAGTAATATTTTTGCCAATGTTAAAGAGGTGCCGAATATCCTCAACGGCTTGTTGCAAGCGGATTTTGGTGGAGCTGCGCACGATACCGGACGCTTTCTAGTGAACTCTACTCTGGGTGTGGGTGGTTTACTTGATGTAGCCCAATACATGCATCTGCCTAAAGATGACGATGAAGATTTTGGTCAAACTCTCGCAGTCTGGGGTGTGGGTTCTGGCCCTTATTTGGTGTTGCCACTGTTCGGCCCTAGCACTCTGCGTGATGGTGTCGCGCGGCCAGTTGATTGGTATTCAAATCCATTGACCTACATAGAGCATGACCCGACAGAAAATGCCACTACGGCGACCGCACTGTTAACGACTCGTGCAGGATTATTGGATTTAGAAAAAAATATTGTGGGTGACAAGTATGTCTTCTTTCGTGATGTTTACCTGCAGCGGCGCGACTACCTTATTCACAATGGTGAGGTGGTTGATGATTTTGGTTCAGGTGATTTTGGTAGTGATGATTTTGGTGCAGAAGATTTCGATTCGGCAGACTTTGGTGCTGTGGATATGGAATCTGAAACAAACGAAACATCTACTGAAGATCAATCTGCTGTACTTGAGCGGCAGGGAAAGCGTGAGGTTACTGCGAAGTAACCTCGGCAAAAGTTCAATAAATACTGCTGCTTAAGGCAGTACTTCCAAGATAACGAGCCCCAATTGATAAGTCCCATCTTCGCCTTCTGCAGAGCGTGCAACCTTTGCGCGTGCTTTCAGTGTGGGGTTGTGGCCGTGGTCAGACGATACTTCCACTTCTAGTACTGTGTCGATGGGTATAGCGTGTTGTGTTTCCACTTGCATGCCACCACCACTCAGGTCGCGGCACAGTCCTTCTACTATAGATGCATCCACAGATAGCTTGGCATTCAGCGGTGCGCTTATCTTCATGCGGATAAAATCTCGTTTTTCACTGTATGGTTTGTCACTTGTCCCCATGGCCGTCTCCTATTATTACTTGTAGTGAAAGTGTTCATTTGAGTATTGAGCTGGAACTTATTATTTTCTTGCTAAAAGGTCATTTGCCAGACAGGTTTGAGTGTAGCACAGGCATTTCTAAAGCCATGGTCAGTGGGCCTATTTTTGCGATGTGGTGATAATGGTGCGTGCTACAGATGTTGTGAGAGGTTGGTACCGAATAAGCTGCTTGGTTTTAGGCGGGTGCATGTGAAAGTATTGTCGAAAAAAAACCGCGCAATGCGCGGTTTTTAGTTACGGTAACGCCTAGCCGAATTAACGCTCTAAGTGTTGCAACTTACCTGGTACACCATCCCAGTCCTCAGCATCTGCTGGAGATTCTTTCATTTCGGTGATGTTGGGCCAGATCTCTGCCAATTCTGCGTTCAGCTCGAGGAATACCGCCTGATCTTCGGGTAGCTCGTCTTCCGAGAAGATGGCACCTACAGGACATTCGGGTTCGCACAGGGCGCAATCAATACACTCATCCGGGTGAATAACTAAAAAGTTTGGGCCTTCATAGAAACAATCTACAGGGCAAACTTCCACACAGTCAGTGTGCTTACATTTGATGCAATTTTCCCCAACTACAAACGTCATAGGAGACTCCACAGGTTACTAGTTTCAAGATGGCAATAAACCGAGGGGCGCATTCTAAACAGCCTTGGCCATTTTGGGTAGGCTTTTGCCCTCAGTTTTCGTGTGTTTCGCTTACTTGCCGCGTTTTAGAATCTCTTTTAGGCGATAGAGCTGTTCCAATGCCTCGCGCGGCGAGAGGTTATCAGGATTAATTTTCATTAAAGCATCTACTGCAGGGTTAGGTAGAGCATCAAATAAACCTGATTGCATGACTTTCGGCGCCACCGAATCGCTGGCGCTCGCCATTTGCTCATGGGTCTCTCCACTCGACGCAGTCTCGCTAATATGCACAGCATGAGGATGTTCGCCCTTTTCCAATAAATGCAATTGCGTTTGCGCTTGGGCAAGCACTTCAGCGGGAATGCCCGCCAGTTTTGCGACCTGCAGACCGTAACTTTTGCTGGCGGGCCCCTCTTGCACCTTGTGCAAAAATACAATGTTGTCGTTGTGTTCGGTTGCATTCAAATGCACATTCGCGATGCCTGCAACGGTTTTGGGCAAGGTGGTGATTTCAAAATAATGCGTGGCAAATAGGGTAAAAGCGCGCACTTTTTCAGCGAGATGTTTTGCGCAAGCCCAGGCGAGTGATAAACCATCAAAGGTGCTGGTGCCGCGCCCAATCTCATCCATAAGTACCAAGCTACGCTCAGTCGCATTGTGCAAAATATTGGCAGTTTCGGTCATCTCCACCATAAAGGTTGAACGGCCACCGGCTAAATCATCGGAGGAGCCAATGCGCGTAAAAATACGATCTACAATGCCGATCTGTGCACTTTGCGCGGGCACAAAACTGCCGATGTGTGCGAGTAAGGTGATGAGCGCGGCTTGACGCATATAAGTCGACTTACCGCCCATATTGGGGCCAGTAATAATCAACATGTGGCGATTTTGGTTGAATTTGAGGTCGTTGGGTACAAAGGGTGCACTGGTAACCTGCTCAACCACCGGATGCCGTCCCCCAATAATATCAATACCGGGCGCTTGGCTTAATTGCGGCTTGCACAGGGCGAGCGCATCGGCGCGCTCAGCCAAGGTTGCCAGCACATCCAGTTCCGCGACAGCGGCAGCGGAATCCTGCAAGGGAATTAGCTGTTGATTGAGTATATCGATGAGTTCTTCGTAAAGCGCTTTTTCCCTTGCCAGCGCACGGCTCTGTGCGGACAGGGCTTTATCTTCAAACTGTTTTAACTCGGGCGTGATGTAGCGTTCAGCATTTTTGAGTGTTTGGCGGCGAATATAATCAGCGGGTGCCTTTTCTGATTGGGCACTGGTCAGCTCAATAAAATAGCCGTGCACGCGGTTGTAGCCGACCTTAAGCGTTGGTATGCCGGTGCGCTCGCGCTCGCGGGTTTCTAGGTCGATTAGGTACTGACCTGCGTTGGTGCTGATATTGCGTAAATCATCCAGCTCGGCATCGTAACCCTCGGCAATGACGCCGCCATCGCGAATCACTACCGGCGGGTTTTCAATAACCGCGCGCGACAGTAGATCGACCAACTCGGGAAAGGTGGAAATTTGTTGGGCGAGTGTCCCTAGCTGCGGCGCTAGTTTGCTGGATAGTTCAGATTGCACTTCAGGGTAGGTGCCGATCGATAAGAGTAAGCGGGATAAGTCCCGTGGGCGTGCAGAACGCAGAGCGAGGCGACCGAGAATGCGCTCCATGTCGCCGACACGCTTTAAAATATTATTGACTACCTCAAATGCATAATTTTGTTGTAGTTCTGCTATCGCCTCTTGGCGTCCTAACAGCACATGCATATCGCGTAAAGGGCGATTCAACCAGCGTCGCAGTAAGCGGCTACCCATACTGGTCGCTGCGCGATTCAGCACCGAAAAAAGTGTATGTTCTTCGCCGCCGTTAAGGTTGATATCCAGCTCAAGATTGCGTCGGGTCGCTGCATCCATTATCACTGCTTCATCGCGGTTTTCATGGGCAAGGCAGCGCACATGGGGCAGGGCGGTACGCTGGGTTTCGCGCGCATAGCTTAACAAGCACCCTGCGGCGCAGAGTGCGGTGGTTAGATGTTCGCAGCCAAATCCCGCTAAATCTTTCGTGCCAAATTGCTGGATTAATAAACGCTCAGCTGTTTCATAGTCAAACTCCCATGGGCCGCGACGGCGTAAGCCTTTACGATTTTCAACGAGTTCTGGAGTGGTGACATGATCGCTTAGTAATAGCTCGACAGGGCTTAGACGCTGCAATTCTCCCAGCGCAGACTCCAGCCCTTGTACTTCAAGTACTAGGAAGCGGCCGCTGGCCATGTCAAGCGATGCTATGCCAAATGTACCAGTGGTTAGATCATCACCGGAATAGTGTAGTGCCACCAAAAGGTTGTCGCGGCGTGAATCCAAGAGCGCTTCATCGCTCACAGTGCCGGGGGTGACTATGCGCATGACCTTACGTTCAACCGGCCCTTTACTGGTTGCAGGGTCGCCCACCTGCTCGCAAATCGCCACCGACACCCCTTCTTTGACCAGCTTGGCTAAATAGCCATCCGCTGAGTGATAGGGGATGCCCGCCATGGGAATTGGCTCACCATTAGACTTGCCGCGTGCTGTCAAGGTGATATCCAAAATCTGTGATGCGCGCTTGGCATCATCAAAGAACAGCTCGTAAAAATCTCCCATGCGATAAAACACGATTTCATCTTTATGCTGAGCTTTGATGCGCAAATACTGCTGCATCATAGGGGTGTGCTGGTCGGTTGGGGCGATTGATGTCATTGCGAATAAGTCTTTTAAGTTGTTAATTTAAATGTGTATTAATTACTTTTCATGGTTCGTTTGATGCACTATGAAGCACCCTGATACAACCTGTAATCGCACAAATTAGTATAGGTTAAAGTATAGGTTGTTTGAGGTATGATCCCACTTACAAAACAACCTACACTAATTTGACAATCATTCACTAATTCAGAGGCTTGGATTGACGATGCAGCTTACCTCTCAAGACGACAAACCCAATAAAGCTCTGACCAGCAGAGCCATCGAAACCATGAAGCCTACGTCTAAAGAGCAGGCTGATTCGGGAGAGAATCGCGGCTTGAGGGTAACCTGCGGTGCAAAAGGGATTAAGACCTTTATCTATCGCTATCGCAGCCCGCTTACCAATAAGTTAATGCAAATAAGTATTGGGCATTATCCCACAGTCTCACTGGCAGAGGCGCGCCTCAAATGCGCCGAATTGAAGTTGATGCGAGCTAATGGTCTTTGTCCTGCCTCAGTGCGGCGCGAGCGCAAAGCGGAAGAGCAGAGAGTTCAGCAAGATCGTCAGAGCCAGCCGAGTGCATTTACTGTAAGGGATGTGGTGGAACTCTACCTCACTCAGCATATTGAAGACCGCAAGGCAAATGGAAAGATCATCGCTGGTGTTCGCAAACCCAAAGGTCAATCTGAAACACGGCGCACACTTTATGGTGATGCGGTAAGAGTACTGGGTGATATACCTGCAGTGAATGTTACCCGCAAAGATATAACCAATATGGTGATGGCAATTATCGAGCGCGGCGCCAAGGTGCAAGCAGGAAATGTATTGCGGGAACTCTCTGCCGCATACGAATATGCGATTGGTTTGGAAAAATTACCCGATACATTTGCCAATCCTGCTTTGTTGGCAAAGGCCGGATTACGGCAAGCAAAGGTAAAATTAACCTGCGAGCGCGGCAAGCGTGTTCTCTCCGAAGCGGAATTAAAAAAGCTGCTGCAATGGTTGCCTGGCTCTGCTTACACCACAACGCAAAAAAACATACTCAGGTTTACCCTCTGGACGGGTTGCCGCACGGGAGAAGTTTGTGCAGCGGAGTGGAAAGATATCGACCTTAATAAAAAGACATGGCACCTGCGTGATACCAAAACCGGTGTGGAGCGCCATGTGCAATTATCCACTCAGGCCGTTGAATTTCTAAAAATATTGAAACTTACTACCGGTGAGTATTTGTTTCCATCAATAAAAGGCAAAAAACCACTGCAACAAAAACAACTCACTGAGCAGGCATGGCGGTTAAGAGCGGATGGGCGCATGTTAGATATTGAGCCTTGGACTCCACATGATTTGCGTCGCACGGTGCGCACAGGTTTATCAAGGTTGGGGTGTCCAAACGAAGTCGCTGAAGCGATCTTGGGCCATTCTCGTAGTGGAATCGAGGGGACTTATGATTTGCATAAGTATGAGAAGGAGTGTGCGCATTGGTTGCAAGGCTGGTGTGACTGGGTTGAATCGTTAAAATTTTAGAAGGATGACGCCCGCTTACCCAATGGGTTTCATCGTGTTCGACTTCAATGTCTTGGTTTCGTTGGGCGTGGAGCCAAATTTGTTCCTGGCCGATTTTGTCCTCAAAGCGAAAGGCGTTGGCGTCTTCCCACGTACCCTTAGGGGTAGAGCGGGTTAAAAAACCGGATTGAGTGGCGTTAGCCGGTAATGCCCAGGGCACCGGCTGCAAGTTGTTGTATACACGGCTGGTAATCACCGGGCGATCGGGGTCGCCGTTTAAGTAGTCAATCAATACTTCTTGGCCGATGCGCGGTACATGCATACCCCCAAAACCCGCGCCCGCCCAAGGGTGGGAAACCCGAATCCAGCAGGAACTGTTCTGATCATTTTTATCGTATCTGTCCCAATGAAATTGCACTTTTACGCGGCCGTGTTCGTCGGTGTACAGCTCTTCGCCCGGCGGGCCGGCAACAATGCCGGTGTCTGGCCCTTGGCTGACGGGCTTGGGTGTTAAACGTTCGGGACGATAGGCTTCGCTGCTGCGATGGGCTTCAATGTTTACCTGCATCACAAAGGGTGATGATTCGCTATTGGCTTCGTAGTCGTTATCCTGAAAATCGTAATCGCAGGCGAGAATCAGGTATTCCTGATTGTGGTGTGCCTGCGGGTGCAGTGCGAGGCTTAACAAATAACCAGGTGCAACACCGCGCGCCGAGGCTTTGCCATAACTGCGTTGATGGGGGCTGCGCAGTTCTTCCATGCGCACCTTGGCATAGTCATCGCCTTCATCCACATGGGGATAACTGCCGGGGAAATCGTACACATCAAAGCTGCCAAAGGGGTGGCTGGCGGCTTGTACGCGGTTGGTGTCGAGCAGCGCATTGGCTTGCAAGAAATTGTAATCCCGCGCTTGATAGCTGCCTGAGGTGACGCTGCCTGCACCGTGCCAGAGATCCATAAAATCTTCATTGGAGCGCGAGCTACCGGCTTCGCGGAAGGGCAAGCTGGTATAGGCAGGGGTAGGGCTGGCGAGGCCAATGTCATCGGTCATCACTAGCGTATGGGTACCGGCATTGTGTTCAAACCAAAACCAAATGCCCTCGTGTTCGAGCATACGCATCACAAAGTTGGCGTCCGTCTCGCGGTACTGCACGCAGTATTCCCAGGTGCGATAACGGCGACAGAGGTTAAAGCGAAACTCAAAGGGATAAGCCCCCAGTACTTGTTTCACCATGTCTTGCACGGTCATGTTTTGATAAATGCGGTAATCCTGCCGACGGGTGGCGTACCAGAGCCAAGGGCGCAGGGTGGCTTGATACAAATAATGCCGACCCTGTTTGCCGATATTGCGAAACGCGGTGCATTGGCCATTGAGGTGGCGCTGGGCGCCGCCTTCAAGTACCACATCCAAGGTCATGGGTTGGCCAAGCAGATCGTTCGGCTGAATGCTGCCGCTAGGGCTTTTTAGAATGAGATCAAAACTGAACAGTTCAGACAGCGCTTCGCGCCCGCGCAAGCTGGCAAAACGCAACTGGTCCGCGGGCAACGGGCTGGTGAGGTTGTATATACGTTCCATGGTAAAGCTCCTTTATACCGCTTCCGGGGTGGCCAGCTCATTGGCTTGAGTCGGCTGCGCGCTGCTTGGTGTGGTTAGTACGGGTTCTGCACCGGTGCTCATGTTTGTTATCGGCGGGGTGATTGCAGGCGCAAAACGGTAGCTGAACTCACCTTTGTCGGCACTCAGTTGAATCTCGGTAAGGCTCTGGCCATCTACCATGCGGGTTAACAGCTCGCGGCTAATCACCGGCAGCAGGCTGTGAGTGAGAATGGCGTCGATCATGCGACCGCCGGATTCCACCTCGGTACAGCGCTGAATAATCAAATCAATTGCGGCCTGATCGTAGCTGAAGTTGATGTGGTGTTGCTCACCGGTGCGCTGCGCAATGCGGTTAAGTTGCAAGCGAACGATTTTGGCCAGGGTGTCATGATTGAGCGGGTAATAGGGGATTACCACCAAGCGCCCTAAAAAGGCCGGTGGAAACACCTGCAACAAAGGTTCGCGCAAAGCGCTAGCCATGGCATCGGGTTCGGGCATTAACTCTGGGTCGCGGGTGAGGTTGGTGATCAACTCAGTGCCGGTGTTAGAGGTAAGTAGAATCACCGTGTTGCGAAAATCTATCGCGCGACCTTCGCCATCTTCCATCCAGCCTTTATCAAAGACTTGAAAGAACAGTTCATGTACATCGGGGTGGGCTTTTTCCACTTCATCTAACAACACCACGGAATAGGGCTTGCGGCGTACCGCTTCGGTGAGTACACCACCTTCGCCATAACCCACATAACCAGGCGGTGCGCCTTTAAGGCTGGAGACGGTGTGTGCCTCTTGGTATTCGCTCATGTTGATGGTGATGAGGTTTTGTTCGCCGCCGTAGAGGGTTTCTGCCAGTGCCAAGGCAGTTTCGGTTTTACCAACGCCGGAGGGCCCGACCAGCATAAATACCCCAATCGGTTTGTTGGGGTTATCCAAATGGGCGCGCGCGGTTTGAATGCGGCGGCTGATTTGCTCAAGGGCGTGGCTTTGGCCAATAACGCGCTGATCCAAATGCTCGGCCAATTGCAATACGCTGCTGATTTCATTGCGCACCATGCGCCCAACGGGAATGCCCGTCCAATCGGCGACCACTGAGGCAACGGCGGTTTCATCGACTGCTAATAAAATTAAGGGACTATCGGCCTGTAACTCCGTCAGGGTATGCAGGCCTTGTTGATGGCGCGCTAACAGCTCGGCCATGTCGCTTGCGTTAGGTATTGTCGCGTTCAATTCAGCCGTTTGTGCTTCGCTGCGATTGGCATCAGGCAGCGCAAGCTGTTGCTTGGCTAGGCGAATCTCATTGAGCTGCTGACGCAGCTGTAGGAGTTCATCGACTAGGTTTTTCTCGACCTGCCAACGGTTGGTTAATTCGGCTTCGCGGGTGATCAAGAAATAAAAAAGAAAAATGAAAATAGAAAAACATAGCCGACAACTTACTTCCCGTAAATTGTCGGCTTTGTAATTTTTTCCGAATTGTTAAATAGCGGTTTTATCGCGGAGGGATAATTATTTATCCTATAGGCGTGTTATTTTTGTTGGGTTTTAAGTCATCTGCTTTTCAGAAAGCTTGGATAAATAAAACGCACCATCATCTTCTGCTTGAAAAATATCTTCGCCGTCTAGCATGTAAGCCTGCAATAGGTGATTAATTCCACTTTTCACTCGTCTTTGTAAGTTTAAGTTTACTAAACTGATCCAAACAGTTCACTCGCGCTGGGTAGCACTACGGGTGTATCCAAGTCGCACAGCATGGATAGCTGCTCAAGAATTTTTACTTTCTTAATGTTTTTAATATCTGCTGATCCACCCAATGCTAAGGCTGGTGAGAAGGTATACATTTCATCGTGAGTGAGCGGACCATATTTTTTTAGGCAGCGATCAAATAGTAATTTATCGTTTTTATCTCGGTAGTCAGTTGCTTTCTTGCTTTTGGCCATAAAAAAACACCGATAGCTTTATCTATAGTCTCTGCGTCTAATGGTGTATGGCTAAAATCACCAGGAAGAATATTATTTAGGTGTGGATTTAAAATGGTAACAGAACGACTTTTGTCTCCCCAAATATACAGTTCCCCAAAAGCTGAGCGAGCTATAACGGAATAACTTTCTCGCTCTGCAAAAGGAGTTTTTTGCAGCCATTTGTTGAGGATATCCTGATAATCATTTGGATTAACTATCCAAAATAGCCCATCCGAAAATCCTGTAAAGCCATATTCTTTCCAGTATTTTAATAATCGGCTGGGTAATTTATTTTGAAAGCCCTCATAAGCCTCTTTCTCTACTGATGTGGATTCCGCTATTGGCGTAAATCCCCCATAATTTAGAAATTCGTTAAAGTATTGATCCACTTTACAAGCCTTAATCTAAACCGACCCGAACAGTTCACTCGCGCTGGGTAGCACTACGGGTGTATCCAAGTCGCACAGCATAGATAGCTGCTCAAGAATTTTTACTTTCTTAATATTTTCAATATCCGCAGAACCACCTAATGCTAGTGCTGTAGAGAATGTATACATCTCGTCGTTACCAAGTGGGCCATATTTTTTAAGGCAGCGTTGAAAAAGAGGTTTTCCTTTATCGTCTTCATAGTCCAATAATTCCTTATTCTTCAATTCGAAAAATATTCCAATGCCTCTATCTATCGATGCTACGGTTGGTTCGAGTTTTTCAGCGTCTCCGGGAATTATTTTATTCAAATGAGGATTTATAATTGTACTCGAATTGCTCTTGTCTCCCCGCACATATAATTCTCCAAAAGCCGTGCGTGCGATAACATAAAAACTCTCTCTCTCCCAAAGATGGGTTTGCTTAAGCCATTTTTCTAGAATATCCTGATATTCACTTGGATTAACCATCCAAAACAATCCTTCTCCGAAACCAGAAAAGCCATACTCTTTCCAGTAGCCTAGTAGCCTTTCCGGTAGTCTATTTTGATATAGGAGTATGGTTTCTTCATCGAGCGGAGCCGAGTTGAATGGTGGAGAAAAACCTTCACCAGTAAGAAACTCATTAAAATATTCGTCCATTTTGCAGTCCTCAATACTTAGGGGCATCGGTGCATATTTGCGTTCATCTTGTGATCGCCGTTTCCATTGGCAACAGCTTCTTTTGCGTCCTTATCTAACATTTCTACTCTGGTCATTGTTTCCCCTTTGGGGGTCTTATTCCATTGCGAGCCAATGGACTTGTTAACACCGGCATCACCAAAATCTGCAATAACATCTTTTCCGCCAGCATACATGTCGGGATTGTGAAGTGCGTTCAGGGTTTTCATTTTATCAGATGCCATTTTTTCGGCGTCCTTTTTTGAATGCCCAGCATTCCTAAAGTTTTCAACCATCCCATTTTCATATTTTTTTCTATCGCTCGCAGTACTCGCTCTATTTCCAGTATACGCAGCTCTACCATCAAGGTATTCCTTTGCGGTCATATTATTCAAACCGTCTTGCTGGCCTTTTAGTTGGCGATCATATTCTTTCGGGTCACCTTTTTTGTTTTTCTTAAAGCAAGGTAAATCTTTCTTTTTGAGTTTGTTGCTTGCTGTAACTTTCCCCCCATTCCCTTTAGGCCCCTGCGGCTCTGGCGGTTTACTAATCTCTATCGCATCTGCGGCTTTGGCTGTGTCATCTGTTTTGCTAATGGCTTCGGCAGATTTTACCGCAGTGTTGGCATCTTGTGCTGTTTCCATTGCCTGTGTTGCTTTGTTTACGTCGCTTAGTGCGCCTGCCGTTTCACCCACCTTGGCCACTTTGTTAGCCTTAAAGACGGCGAACGGCAGCGTGGCGATTTCGGTGATGCCGCGGGTTACTGACTCTACGTATTGGCCCTCTGCTCAGGGTTTGGTGACCGGCGCGACAAGGGCTTTGCCGACACTGGTTGCGGTGTTGGTAAAGTCACTGGTGATGGTGTCTGTGGTTATATTGCCCAGGCGCATTTCTTCCATAAGAATTTGCGCATCAAGAACTTGCCCTTGAATCCCGGCGGGGGTGAGCATGCTTTGTTGTAGGTCGATGGCTTTTTTGCCACCTTCGTAAACAAGTTCACCCACACCTACGAGTGCATCTTTCGCAAAGCCGAGCAGGCCGCGTGTGCCTTGCGCTGCGTAGTCGGCTAGGGTGCCGGGTTCGCCTTTAATTTGCCCTATGAGGCCATTGGCAGATTGATGTAAATCAGCGAAGCGAACGTATTCATCAGCTGCATCGGGATTGATGAGTTGTTTGCTGATGGCTTCGCGTTGCGCTTTTAGTTCTTCTAGTTTTTTACTGGTGCGCTCACCCGGTTTTTGTTGCTGGGTATCGAGTAGGGCGCTCGCTTCTTTAAAGGATTAGTCGCGCGCGGTGTAATCGCCCGAGGTCACAGTGCCTGCGGCATGTCACTCGCTGACAAAATCTTCATAGGGGTTGACCCGCGCGGAATTGCGATAGGGCAGTGAGGCGCAAGCGAACGCGAACGCCGGGCTGGCCTGCCGACCACTAACGCCTGCCCCTAGTTTTTTAGGTTACTCGACCTTACTATTGCACTAGTGCTTTTAATTGCTCAGAGCTTGGAAAAATAGATACTGCAAATCTATCTGGATTGCTTATCACTGGTGTGTCCGAAATTAACCCCATTATATCCTGCAGGCGAGTCCAAGCTATGGGAATAGGTTCACCGTCTTCAGGTACCAAAACAACAGTGTCGGCTTTAGGTAACCATAACGGAACACCAACGCCTTCAGTCCAGCCAACATAACTCACGATGTGACCATTTTTTTTAGCAAGATTGTAAGTAGAGATAAACGGATCTTTTTCTTCGTTATGATAAATTTTTTGCAAAGCTGTTTGCTGCGAGCTATAGACCTGATTAAGCCATAATTTCTTTAGTTCTGAGTAGGCCTGTGTTGATGGGTGACCTAACGGTAGCTCCACTTCACGCCAATTATTTTCCTCCAAGCAAAGCAAGCTAGGAGACAAAGATTTTCCATTGTTATGCAGTGCTTTGGAAACTTCTGCTATTAGTTTTTCGATGGTTTCTGGCTTGTTACTATCAGCGACAATCATCATATCTGCGCTCATTGGCGCCACAATTATTTTCCTGTCTGGTTCGATGGCGCTGAAAACAGATGGCAATAATATTCTGGACGCGTCATAACCATCATCCCATGTGGCCTGATAAATTCCTGCTTCAATTTGCTTAAACTGGGGTTGGCTATTTTTTGAAAGATTGCGCATTGCATCTTCCCGTACTTGCTCTATTGATACCTTCCAGGTATTCACATTTTCCATAACAACAGTTTGCATCAGGCGCGGTCGATCAATGACAATGCCGATGACAAAGTCACCGGTTAATGGAAAAAGTAACTCATTTCCTGCGTCTACGCCTTCTGCTTTGAGTGCTAGTGCTTTATTGCTTGACAGCATCAATGAGCGTAATACTGGTTGTAATAGATGTTTTATGTCGGAATAAGAATCAATAGATGACGGAGGCTGAAGATCCTCTTGGATTTCGGTCATTACCTTATCATGTTCGGCGGCGCTGGCATCTTTAAACTGCTGAAAATAATTGCTAAGTGAAACTTGATCTTGATCAAGTTTCAGCACGAAATCTTCAGGACGATATTGGATCGATCGAGTTTCACCATGTTGTTTTAAATGTTGTATTAATAACTGTGCAAACTCGTCACGAGACGCTGATTTTTTAGTGAGAAATCCAAATAATCCCATTACTCTTATTCCTTCCAATGCGCTAAATCTTTTGGGTAATTAGGGTGATCGCAAAAAGAGCTGTCGTCGATCCCCCAAAGCTTGACAATCAACGCAGCTTCAAAACACCAGAAGCCAAAATAGCCTGAGTCTTCACGTTTGGCATTATCGTACCAATAGGCTTTTTTGCATCCTTGATACCAACCCTTCAGGAATTTAGCAACTAATGCTGCTTGCTTTTCTTTTGGTGCATCTAGAGTGTCGAGTAATGGCTGATAAGGTCGTGGATAAAATAATTTGTCTGATGCTGAATGAGTTGAATCCAATTTCATAAGGATTCGGTCGAGCAACGCGTCTCTTCCTGTGTTATCAATTAATTTAATAGTTCGCACTAACGTCGCGGTATCCACATTCAAATTGACCGCAAAGCTCAGTAGCCATAAGTAAACAGGATAGTTATCAAA
Organism: Cellvibrio sp. 25HG11W-0; assembly: GCF_057815475.1. Classification (NCBI taxonomy): domain Bacteria; kingdom Pseudomonadati; phylum Pseudomonadota; class Gammaproteobacteria; order Cellvibrionales; family Cellvibrionaceae; genus Cellvibrio; species Cellvibrio sp. 25HG11W-0. The sequence continues at coordinate 3,005,107 of NZ_CM174230.1, read as the reverse complement.
ATCAAGCCCTGCGTATTGCGGCCATTCTTTTTCAGGTAATAATGAGTGGAGACATTTTTTTGCCGTTTCCCAGGCGTCAAGAGCTTTATAAAATTCCTCTTTCAGTGTTGATATGTCGTCACCACGTGAATATTTTGATATTAATACGTGATATTGCTTAGCAAACAATCTGTAGGCGTATGAGACACCTCCACCCGCATTAGCTGCAGGCTCATTTTTGATTTCATCGTACATTTCAATAATTTTTCCTTCATCATATTGAATCCATTTATCAAAATATGCCTTATTGATGTAGGCTATGTCTTTTAACTGATTTCGCATTGTTGCCTCGTATTTAAAATGGTTTTTTTCCGCGAATAATATTACCAGCGCTGTCTAATGTTTTCCCAGTAAAATTACCTGTGTTGCTTTTTTTACGTCGCTTAGTGCGCCTGCCGTTTTACCCGCCTTGGCCACTTTGTTAGCCTTAAAGACGGCGAGCGGCAGCGTGGCGATTTCGGTGATGCCGCGGGTTACTGACTCTACGTATTGGCCCTCTGCCAAGGGTTTGGTGACCGGCGCGACAAGGGCTTTGCCGACACTGGTTGCGGTGTTGGTAAAGTCACTGGTGATGGTGTCTGTGGTTTTATTGCCTAGGCGTATTTCTTCCATAAGAATTTGCGCATCAAGAACTTGCCCTTGAATCCCGGCGGGGGTGAGCATGCTTTGCTGTAGGTCGATGGCTTTTTTGCCACCTTCGTAAACAAGTTCACCCACACCTACGAGTGCATCTTTCGCAAAGCCGAGCAGTCCGCTGTGGTGTAGTCACCTGCAGCTTCGAAAGTGCCTTGTATTTCCCCAATTTAATCATCCGTAGTGCTGTATACATCACCGATACGAACATATTCTCCGGCGGCATCTGGGTTGATGAGCCGCTTTTCGTTTGTCTCTCGCTGGACTTTAATTTACTGGTTCGTTCGCCCGGAAGTGCTTTGGCAATTTGAAGGGGTGGCTTTTTCTGGGGTAAATACCCTCGCTTTGTGTGCAAGGGCATCAATCAATTTTACTTTGTAAAATTATTTCAAGAAAAGGTAATCAAGCCTACCTAAGGAGTTTCTTATGTCTATGGCTCTGGCGATTGCTTCATCAGCTGGTTCGACGATAGAGTCCTCTAACCAAAAAAAGATGCCACTCGTTGTTTCGATATAACTTGTTTGTTTGGGTATGTGCATTTGCACTTCTTTATTTTTAAAGAAATTTAACCAGCCTATTTCTGTATCATAATCCTTTTCATAATCTACAACATGATCGTATAGGCTATTGGTGTACGCATATGCAGTCTGTAGATCAACTATTTTTTGTATATTTGAAATCAAATCAATTAAATTTTTAATTGAAGAAAATTCAGAAAAGCAACATGGCGGCAATTCAATATTGATAAACCCTAAATTAGTCTCCCCGCCTGCACCAATTGAAACAAGATATTTTTCTTCAAGTGGCTTTTTTAGGTTCGAGTATGAGTTAGAAAATTTTGCCCAAGATGTAGCTTCTAGCGAAAATTCCATTTTCTTACCAGTTATATCTGTGTAGACGATCTCCTTATCGTAAATGTGAGCTAGCACTACTTTTTCGAAATTAGTGAAATCAGAATCTATTTCTGTCCAAGAGCTGGGTGTGTCCCCCCAGCTGTTAATTCTTTCGAAAATACGATGGAATTTTTTAAGATTTAACAAAATCGAGTGGCTTAGATTTATATATTGGCGGGCTGTTAATCTGTCCGTTTTAAATCGGCTAACAATCTTAATAGTCTGATTCATTACGTTATCCTTTTGGTGTCACTACTACTTTCACGCCTTTCACATCTTCTGATCTGAAGATTTCGCGTAACTGAGCAGCCTTTTTCTGGGTGGGTACATGATATTCTAAATTTGCGCCAACATCTCTAGCTATGGCAGCATCTTTTTCAGCTATTTTGGCTACGTTTTTAGACGCCCAATCTTGACCCTCTGGTGGCCAACCTTTAGGGCCAACTTCCCAATCCTTTGCGTCAGTTAGGGTATTGGTTTCTGGGTCATAACCATCAAATTTTTTCTTACCACTTTTCATTCGGTCGGTTTCTACAACATATTCTGTATCTTTTGGCGCGCCAGTGACTTTCTCTTGATAATCTGCACCCTTTGTCGGTGTTGTTTCTTTTTGCCAAGTCCCGGGACCTCCATCACTTTGTCCATGTACATAGGATGGCTGTTTCTTTTGGTTAATTACTTTCCCCCCATTCCCTTTAGGCCCCTGCGGCTCTGGCGGTTTACTAATCTCTATCGCATCTGCGGCTTTGGCTGTGTCATCTGTTTTGCTAATGGCTTCGGCAGATTTTACCGCAGTGTTGGCATCTTGTGCTGTTTCCATTGCCTGTGTTGCTTTGTTTACGTCGCTTAGTGCGCCTGCCGTTTCACCCACCTTGGCCACTTTGTTAGCCTTAAAGACGGCGAGCGGCAGCGTGGCGATTTCGGTGATGCCGCGGGTTACTGACTCTACGTATTGGCCCTCTGCCCAGGGTTTGGTGACCGGCGCGACAAGGGCTTTGCCGACACTGGTTGCGGTGTTGGTAAAGTCACTGGTGATGGTGTCTGTGGTTATATTGCCCAGGCGCATTTCTTCCATAAGAATTTGCGCATCAAGAACTTGCCCTTGAATCCCGGCGGGGGTGAGCATGCTTTGTTGTAGGTCGATGGCTTTTTTGCCACCTTCGTAAACAAGTTCACCCACACCTACGAGTGCATCTTTCGCAAAGCCGAGCAGGCCGCGTGTGCCTTGCGCTGCGTAGTCGGCTAGGGTGCCGGGTTCGCCTTTAATTTGCCCTATGAGGCCATTGGCAGATTGGTGTAAATCAGCGAAGCGAACGTATTCATCAGCGGCATCGGGATTGATGAGTTGTTTGTTGATGGCTTCGCGTTGCGCTTTTAGTTCTTCTAGTTTTTTACTGGTGCGCTCACCCGGTGGCGCTTCGGGGTTTTCTGCGTCTTCCGGCGGCAATTCCGCTGGATTGGCGTGTTCTGCGCGCACATTGCCAGTGGGTGGCATAAAGGTGAGTTTGCCAAGGGTGTTGCCGGTGCCTTCCGGTGCCATGGCGGGTAATTCCATGGTGCGTATATGCGGGCGCTGGCGAAACTCTTCATATTCTTCATGGGTCATTTCGACGCTGACGAGGCTATCGGTTTCACCGGTTTGCATGTCGGTGCTTGTTTGATAGTTAAGCTTTTTAAAGCCGTTGGCGTCGGCGCAGGCTTTGGGGTCAAAGCCGGGTTCGGGTTTCCATGCTAACACCACCCCTTCGGGGTGATTAACGATGTCCAGTCCTTGGCGGTGAGTGACCTGACTGGTGTAGGGGTTTAGCAAGAGAGGTTGCTGCCCTGTTGATTGGGTTTCACTCATGTTTCCATGTTCCTGTGTTGTCCTTTTCCTGCTGCCGTCTAAGGTGTTGTTGATTAAAAGGCGCTACCACCGGCACAAAAGCCACATCCCTAGGCACACAAGCCGGTTGTGGTGGTAGCGCGCTAGTCGCTGAATAACCTTGATTTACTGAATTCTTTGGGTGGATATATAAAGCTAACCAATGTTGTAAAGTTTTTTGTATTGGTAATCTATTTCACAGAGCAGATCAGCGAAGTCAGGTTGGCTGGCATCTATTTCTCGAATCGCTTGTACACCTAAAATAATGTCTTTGACGCGTTGCTCATCGGCGCTGTGTTTGAAGTTTCCGAGTGAATCAAAATCTTGTGCAATAAACTCCAGTTGAGCGGCTATAGAGTTCCACAAGCCGTAGGTTGGATTTTCTTGCACTAAAAGCGCGATGATGTTTTTGGCATTCAATACATTTTGATAATGGATATTCACTAAGGATTCCTTTTCGGTGAATTATTCGTTATCTAAACAGCTCGATACATTATCAATGTGATCTTTTATCACCATTTCTTCAGGGCTAGCCAGTTCACGTGAAGCCAATATGGCATAAGTGAATTTTCTGTCTCCCAATTGTGTTACTGGATTAATTTTGCGCACCGCATTTTCGCTTATAAATTTCATTTGGGCTTTAATTGATTCTAACGTGTCATTTTTGCCATTTTTATATGTGAACGCTTCTATTTCATGAATAGTTCGTTGGGCTGCTAGCGCTAGTTTTTCGTAGTCCATAGTTATATACCCACCTTATTCATTGAAATGACTTGTTTTTTCGTAGCCTCATTGACAAACAATTGGGCGCCGCCACCGCTAGTGCTTATCGGGTTTTTAGGGTTTGTCCAATTATCTACAATAGGTTTGGAATGACTTTGTAAGCCACTAGCTTTAGGCATCACAAAGTTTTTAAGTGTGCGGCCTTCACCGCTAATTCCTAAAGAGTCAGGGCTTTGAGTTCCTTTGGGGTCAAACCAGTTGCCAGGAAAACCATGAGATTTTACGTGTTGAGACATGTGCTCTGGAGGTGGAAATGAAATGACTTCCACTGGCTTTTTAAGGTCAACACCTCCAATCCTAGAGTCATCTTTACTGCCGAGAGCCTCTGTGATTTGTGATTCGCTAAAGTCATTTTTTTTAAGATAATCCCGAGCCACCTTTTCTCTGGCTGCAACGTGTTCAGGGCTTGTACCTTCCGTTTTAGCTAGCGCTACATCGGCAGCAGAAGGCGCTGTTGGCGATGCTACCTCATTCATTTTGTCGATAGTTTCTTGGTTGTGTTGCACCGGTTTATTCGGTGCTAAACCCGAAGCTTTGCCATTCATCCAGAACATGTCGCCGTGGCGAAGGATGCGCTGTTTGTCGGCATTGACGGTGGAGCTGTGCTGGCCGCCTCTGAACGAGGCGGTGCCGCCGACGGTGCTGGATTTTATGCCTTTTTGTACCCCGGGCTGATCACCGGTAGTGGTGGGTATGTAGCTGGCGAGGGTAATCAGCGGCGTGCTATTTGCGCGTACATGAGGTACTTCTTTAGTGGCGCTGCCGCATTGCGCAATGATCGGATAGGGAATGGGGACTACGGCACTGCCTACAGGGGTTTTGCACACATCCGCCACCATGCTGATAACAAGCCATGCGCCGTCTTTGCGGGCGGTTATATTATTGGGCATTTGAGGTTTCCTTTCCTTGTGTGGGTGTGCGGCTTTGCCATTTCAATAATGGCGCCGTTGGATCTGTTTCAAAGCGCGCTTCAAGGCTGGTGGTTAAGGGATTTTGGGGGATACGGCAGCGCCAAACCACATTCAGTGTTTGGGTGTCGGTGTCCAGCACCAAGGTATCGATAAGCATGGGCAGCGGCAGCGGCGTGCCGTTTTCCAAGCGCGCCATGACGAACGCACGGTGTTCTGGCAGCGGTAGTTGTACATAGCCTTTGGGGGCTAGACGTGGATCAAATAAATGCCAGGCTTCCAGTACTGCATCTGCACTGGGCCAAGGAGCTTGTTGATCGAGCGGTGCGCAGTTCCAATAACCTTCATCAAAATCGGTTGGGAGCAGCGGCCAGCGCTCTTTTTCCCAGCGCTCATCATAGGTGCCACTTAAGCCGATGCGCGGTGCCCAGCTGCGGGCAATAGGCCCGAAGCCGGCGGGTTGTAAGGGGTATTTCGCAGCGGCAGCAACGATTTGTTGTGTGTTGACGATTCCGTCGGGATGTTTGATGAGTAGTGGTTCTTTGAGTGTGTCTTTGGGATAAAAAATACTCGGCGCCAGCATTTGCTTGGGTATCTCTTTACCCGCTTTACGCAGGCTGCGTTCATAGCGTTTATCGAGCCAGCCAGCGCCTAATGGATTGCTAAAACACACCTCGTTTAAGAGCCACTCGGGTTGGGTTGCGTCAGTGGCATGTGCGGGGTTAGCGACTTGGCAGCTGCCACCAAAGGCGTTTTCCCAGCGCAAAGGAACCTGTGTTGCAGTTTTGGCTCGCTGTAATTTCCAGCCTAGAATCCCCTGCTGAAATACGCCTTGTGGAAGAACCTTAAGGGTTTTTTCCAGCACGGGGGTTAATGCTGCAGGGCTTGCCTCAGTTCTGCTGTGCAGGCGAATTTGAATCGGCCAGCTGTCAGTGGCTTTACCCTGGGGGGCGTAAGCATTGCCGATGACCAGCAGATCACAGCGGGGCTTAAAAGGGGCTAAATCGGTTTCTTGACGTAGGCTGTAGTGGTAAAACGGTTTGCTAGCCGCGTTTTGTTGTTCATTGTCACCTTTATTTTTAGCGCTCGGGTTTATCTGATCCTCACCCCAATAGTCATCCTCCACGTGCAATGGCTGGGGTTTGAGGTCTTGCACCTCAAGTTGTGCTGCACCCGTTGCGGGGTTAATGGTAATCCCATAACCCACGCGCATCACCACGGTATCGCATTCACGCCCTTTAAGATCAATTGATCCAAAGCAAAGCGCAGGAAAGGGCGTTAAATTGGTCATTTGCATTAATACAACGTCCTTGCCTTAGTTCAGGTCGATATCTTTGCCGGTGATTTGCATGGGGCCACTGGCCTCAAGCGTAATGTCGGTACCCACCAGCGTAATCTTGCCGTCGCTGTTCATAATGAGCGCCGCCTTGCCTACCTGTAAGGTGATGCTTTTACCCGCTTCCAGTACTAGGTTTTCACCGGTTTTAAAGGTGGTGTTTTTGTTCACCTGAGTGTTTTTACTGTGCCCAACTTGCTCGCTCTGGCTTAAGGCCACAATCGTGTTCATGGCGGCGCCGACGTTGAGGCTGTAAAGCAACCCCACGTTATCCATCCGTGCCAGTCCCACGTTGTGCATACTGGTTTTGTTGATAGTTTCCTTTTTGTGGCCACTGACATTAACCGTGGCATTTTTGCCAATGCTCAGGGTGTCGCTTTTACCAATATCGGTAGTGCGATTAGCACCAATGGTAATGGTCTCGTTCTTACCTACCGTTTCGGTACGGTTATCGCCAATACTGATTTTTTCGTCTTTACCCACATCTTCACTGCGGTTGTCGCCAATGCTGATGGTTTCATCGTGGTCAACGCGCTCTTTGCGGTTGCTGTGGATGGTGATGGTTTCGTTGCCATCAACTTCTTCGGTGCGCTCTTTGTGCACGGTGATGGTTTCATTGCCATCGACGGTTTCGGTGCGGTGGCGCTTGATGTGGTTGGTTTCATCGCGGTCGATGGTTTTGGTGCGGTCGTTACCGACCCAATGGGTTTCATCGTGCTCGACTTCAATGTCTTGGTTGCGTTGGGCGTGCAGCCAAATTTGTTCTTGGCCGATTTTGTCCTCAAAGCGAAAGGCGTTGGCGTCTTCCCAAGTACCCTTAGGGGTAGAGCGGGTTAAAAAGCCGGATTGGGTGGCGTTGGCCGGTAATGCCCAGGGCACCGGCTGCAAGTTGTTGTATACACGGCTGGTAATCACCGGGCGATCGGGGTCGCCGTTTAAGTAGTCAATCAATACTTCTTGGCCGATGCGCGGTACGTGCATACCCCCAAAACCCGCACCCGCCCAGGGGTGGGAAACACGAATCCAGCAGGAACTGTTCTGATCATTGTTATCGTAGCGATCCCAATGAAAGTGCACTTTTACCCGGCCGTGTTCATCGGTGTACAACTCTTCGCCCGGTGGGCCGGCAACCACGCCGGTGTCTGGCCCTTGGCTGATGGGTTTGGGTGTTAAACGCTCGGGGCGATAGGCTTCGCTGCTGCGATGGGCTTCAATGTTTACCTGCATCACAAACGGCGATGAATCGCTATTGGCTTCGTAGTCGTTATCCTGAAAATCGTAATCACAGGCGAGAATCAGGTATTCCTGATTGTGGTGTGCCTGCGGGTGCAGTGCGAGGCTTAACAAATAACCGGGTGCAACACCGCGCGCAGAGGCTTTACCGTAACTGCGTTGATGGGGGCTGCGCAGTTCTTCCATGCGCACCTTGGCATAGCCATCGCCTTCATCCACATGGGGATAACTGCCGGGGAAATCGTACACATCAAAGCTGCCAAAGGGATGGCTGGCGGCTTGCACACGGTTGGTGTCGAGCAGCGCATTGGCTTGCAAGAAATTGTAATCCCGCGCTTGATAACTGCCGGAAGTGACGCTGCCGGCGCCATGCCAGAGGTCAATAAAATCTTCATTGGGGCGCGAGCTACCGGCTTCGCGAAAGGGCAAGCTGGCATAGGCAGGGGTAGGGCTGGCGAGGCCAATGTCATCGGTCATCACCAGCGTATGGGTACCGGCATTGTGTTCAAACCAAAACCAAATGCCCTCGTGTTCGAGCATGCGCATCACAAAGTTGGCGTCTGTTTCGCGGTACTGCACGCAGTATTCCCAGGTGCGATAACGGCGACACAGGTTAAAGCGAAACTCAAAGGGATAAGCCCCCAGCACCTGCTTCACCATGTCTTGCACGGTCATGTTTTGATAAATGCGGTAATCCTGCCGACGGGTGGCGTACCACAGCCAAGGGCGCAGCTGCGCTTGGTATAAATAATGGCGCCCCTGTTTGCCGATAGTGCGGAAGGCGGTGCATTGGCCATTGAGGTGGCGCTGGGCAATTGAAAGAGTTAATAGATAAAAAAGAAGTCACAATAGAAGCAGCTGACAACTCACTTCTTGTGGGTTGTCAGCTTTCTGTTTTTCGAATTTTTAAATAGCGGTTTTATCGCGGATGGGATAGTCGTATGGCAATAATTTAAGTTAATTGCTTTTCGGATAATTTTGATAAATAAAACGCACCATCATCTTCTGCTTGAAAAATTTCTTCGCCATCGAGCATATAAGCTTGCAGTAAATGATTGATGCCACTTCTTTCATTACCAAGATGAATTTCACACTGGCCTAGGCGATAGTGTACAAATGGGTTTTCTTTTCCATCAGGCCCATTGAGCGCATCGAAAAATTTCTCGCGGGCAGCGGCAAAATCTGTTAGTTGGTAGAGCGCATCGCCAATAGAAGCTGAAAGCCAAGTGTAAGCTTCCCAATCAACTTTTGGTTCTGGCAGTAGTGAAAAGGCTTGGCTCCACTTTTCTATGGCAGCTGAAAAATTTTCATCATCACATAATTCGTTGCCTTCTTCGGATAGATTTTCAATTGCGGTATAGATTTCGTCAGGTAGTTCCATTTATTTGTCCTGCTTGTTTTCGAGGAAAAATTTTAGGTATTTAGGGTCTTGCTCACGAAAACAACGTCCCTTTGATATTTCATTTGCTTGCGATAGCCATTCAATTGATTCTAATTTATCTCCCATTTCAAAATATATAGTTCCCAATAAAAAATAGGGGCCATCTTGGTGTTTTTTTACCGTTCCTGATGAAAATAACTTGTTCATTAATGTTAACGCTGCATCAAATTTTTTTGAGTTCCTATATATTCTGGCTACTGAGCTTACAAAGCTTTTACTTACATCCCAACCAAATTTTGGTTCTGGAACTTTTGCCCATGCGGTAGTCGCCATATTAACGGCCAGTTCTATTTCGCCCAACTCTAAATTATTTCTTGCATTTATTAGTATTGCGTCAATCTCGTTTCTAATTTCTATAGCTAAATCTTCCAATTGTTAACTCCTATTTTAAAGGTGGTAGATAATTCTCAGTTAATTTTGCGCCTGCAGATCGATTACTTGAATAATGTTCAAGTGTATAGTTTTTGGAGTCGAGCATCCATTTTCGTACTTCGGGTGATTTGGCTCCATATTGGCGCCCCGTTTCGTTCCACCAGCTTACGGCATCTTTAGGATGATGTGCCATATCCGCATCTCTCAATGGATACCATTCACCATCGGATGATTTAAATTCAATACCATCTTCTCCATCTCGTAGTTTTCCTTCTTCTCGCATTCTGTCTTGAACTTCTTTTCCTGTTCTCGATTTTTTGCCGGGGGTTCGTCCTAAATACTGCTCCCGCAGTTTTTTAATTTTTTGTTTAATCTTCCCCCCATTCCCATTCGGCCCCTGCGGCTCTGGCGGTTTACTAATCTCTATCGCATCTGCGGCTTTGGCTGTGTCATCTGTTTTGCTAATGGCTTCGGCAGATTTTACCGCAGTGTTGGCGTCTTGTGCTGTTTCCATTGCTTGTGTTGCTTTGTTTACGTCGCTTAGTGCGCCTGCCGTTTCACCCACCTTGGCCACTTTGTTAGCCTTAAAGACGGCGAGCGGCAGCGTGGCGATTTCGGTGATGCCGCGGGTTACTGACTCTACGTATTGGCCCTCTGCCCAGGGTTTGGTGACCGGCGCGACAAGGGCTTTGCCGACACTGGTTGCGGTGTTGGTAAAGTCACTGGTGATGGTGTCTGTGGTTATATTGCCCAGGCGCATTTCTTCCATAAGAATTTGCGCATCAAGAACTTGCCCTTGAATCCCGGCGGGGGTGAGCATGCTTTGTTGTAGGTCGATGGCTTTTTTGCCACCTTCGTAAACAAGTTCACCCACACCTACGAGTGCATCTTTCGCAAAGCCGAGCAGGCCGCGTGTGCCTTGCGCTGCGTAGTCGGCTAGGGTGCCGGGTTCGCCTTTAATTTGCCCTATGAGGCCATTGGCAGATTGGTGTAAATCAGCGAAGCGAACGTATTCATCAGCGGCATCGGGATTGATGAGTTGTTTGTTGATGGCTTCGCGTTGCGCTTTTAGTTCTTCTAGTTTTTTACTGGTGCGCTCACCCGGTGGCGCTTCGGGGTTTTCTGCGTCTTCCGGCGGCAATTCCGCTGGATTGGCGTGTTCTGCGCGCACATTGCCAGTGGGTGGCATAAAGGTGAGTTTGCCAAGGGTGTTGCCGGTGCCTTCCGGTGCCATGGCGGGTAATTCCATGGTGCGTATATGCGGGCGCTGGCGAAACTCTTCATATTCTTCATGGGTCATTTCGACGCTGACGAGGCTATCGGTTTCACCGGTTTGCATGTCGGTGCTTGTTTGATAGTTAAGCTTTTTAAAGCCGTTGGCGTCGGCGCAGGCTTTGGGGTCAAAGCCGGGTTCGGGTTTCCATGCTAACACCACCCCTTCGGGGTGATTAACGATGTCCAGTCCTTGGCGGTGAGTGACCTGACTGGTGTAGGGGTTTAGCAAGAGAGGTTGCTGCCCTGTTGATTGGATTTCACTCATGTTTCCATGTTCCTGTGTTGTCCTTTTCCTGCTGTCGTCTAAGGTGTTGTTGATTAAAAGGCGCTACCACCGGCACAAAAGCCACATCCCTAGGCACACAAGCCGGTTGTGGTGGTAGCGCGCTAGTCGCTGAATAACCTTGATTTACTGAATTCTTTGGGTGGATATATAAAGCTAACCAATGTTGTAAAGTTTTTTGTATTGGTAATCTATTTCACAGAGCAGATCAGCGAAGTCAGGTTGGCTGGCATCTATTTCTCGAATCGCTTGTACACCTAAAATAATGTCTTTGACGCGTTGCTCATCGGCGCTGTGTTTGAAGTTTCCGAGTGAATCAAAATCTTGTGCAATAAACTCCAGTTGAGCGGCTATAGAGTTCCACAAGCCGTAGGTTGGATTTTCTTGCACTAAAAGCGCGATGATGTTTTTGGCATTCAATACATTTTGATAATGGATATTCACTAAGGATTCCTTTTCGGTGAATTATTCGTTATCTAAACAGCTCGATACATTATCAATGTGATCTTTTATCACCATTTCTTCAGGGCTAGCCAGTTCACGTGAAGCCAATATGGCATAAGTGAATTTTCTGTCTCCCAATTGTGTTACTGGATTAATTTTGCGCACCGCATTTTCGCTTATAAATTTCATTTGGGCTTTAATTGATTCTAACGTGTCATTTTTGCCATTTTTATATGTGAACGCTTCTATTTCATGAATAGTTCGTTGGGCTGCTAGCGCTAGTTTTTCGTAGTCCATAGTTATATACCCACCTTATTCATTGAAATGACTTGTTTTTTCGTAGCCTCATTGACAAACAATTGGGCGCCGCCACCGCTAGTGCTTATCGGGTTTTTAGGGTTTGTCCAATTATCTACAATAGGTTTGGAATGACTTTGTAAGCCACTAGCTTTAGGCATCACAAAGTTTTTAAGTGTGCGGCCTTCACCGCTAATTCCTAAAGAGTCAGGGCTTTGAGTTCCTTTGGGGTCAAACCAGTTGCCAGGAAAACCATGAGATTTTACGTGTTGAGACATGTGCTCTGGAGGTGGAAATGAAATGACTTCCACTGGCTTTTTAAGGTCAACACCTCCAATCCTAGAGTCATCTTTACTGCCGAGAGCCTCTGTGATTTGTGATTCGCTAAAGTCATTTTTTTTAAGATAATCCCGAGCCACCTTTTCTCTGGCTGCAACGTGTTCAGGGCTTGTACCTTCCGTTTTAGCTAGCGCTACATCGGCAGCAGAAGGCGCTGTTGGCGATGCTACCTCATTCATTTTGTCGATAGTTTCTTGGTTGTGTTGCACCGGTTTATTCGGTGCTAAACCCGAAGCTTTGCCATTCATCCAGAACATGTCGCCGTGGCGAAGGATGCGCTGTTTGTCGGCATTGACGGTGGAGCTGTGCTGGCCGCCTCTGAACGAGGCGGTGCCGCCGACGGTGCTGGATTTTATGCCTTTTTGTACCCCGGGCTGATCACCGGTAGTGGTGGGTATGTAGCTGGCGAGGGTAATCAGCGGCGTGCTATTTGCGCGTACATGAGGTACTTCTTTAGTGGCGCTGCCGCATTGCGCAATGATCGGATAGGGAATGGGGACTACGGCACTGCCTACAGGGGTTTTGCACACATCCGCCACCATGCTGATAACAAGCCATGCGCCGTCTTTGCGGGCGGTTATATTATTGGGCATTTGAGGTTTCCTTTCCTTGTGTGGGTGTGCGGCTTTGCCATTTCAATAATGGCGCCGTTGGATCTGTTTCAAAGCGCGCTTCAAGGCTGGTGGTTAAGGGATTTTGGGGGATACGGCAGCGCCAAACCACATTCAGTGTTTGGGTGTCGGTGTCCAGCACCAAGGTATCGATAAGCATGGGCAGCGGCAGCGGCGTGCCGTTTTCCAAGCGCGCCATGACGAACGCACGGTGTTCTGGCAGCGGTAGTTGTACATAGCCTTTGGGGGCTAGACGTGGATCAAATAAATGCCAGGCTTCCAGTACTGCATCTGCACTGGGCCAAGGAGCTTGTTGATCGAGCGGTGCGCAGTTCCAATAACCTTCATCAAAATCGGTTGGGAGCAGCGGCCAGCGCTCTTTTTCCCAGCGCTCATCATAGGTGCCACTTAAGCCGATGCGCGGTGCCCAGCTGCGGGCAATAGGCCCGAAGCCGGCGGGTTGTAAGGGGTATTTCGCAGCGGCAGCAACGATTTGTTGTGTGTTGACGATTCCGTCGGGATGTTTGATGAGTAGTGGTTCTTTGAGTGTGTCTTTGGGATAAAAAATACTCGGCGCCAGCATTTGCTTGGGTATCTCTTTACCCGCTTTACGCAGGCTGCGTTCATAGCGTTTATCGAGCCAGCCAGCGCCTAATGGATTGCTAAAACACACCTCGTTTAAGAGCCACTCGGGTTGGGTTGCGTCAGTGGCATGTGCGGGGTTAGCGACTTGGCAGCTGCCACCAAAGGCGTTTTCCCAGCGCAAAGGAACCTGTGTTGCAGTTTTGGCTCGCTGTAATTTCCAGCCTAGAATCCCCTGCTGAAATACGCCTTGTGGAAGAACCTTAAGGGTTTTTTCCAGCACGGGGGTTAATGCTGCAGGGCTTGCCTCAGTTCTGCTGTGCAGGCGAATTTGAATCGGCCAGCTGTCAGTGGCTTTACCCTGGGGGGCGTAAGCATTGCCGATGACCAGCAGATCACAGCGGGGCTTAAAAGGGGCTAAATCGGTTTCTTGACGTAGGCTGTAGTGGTAAAACGGTTTGCTAGCCGCGTTTTGTTGTTCATTGTCACCTTTATTTTTAGCGCTCGGGTTTATCTGATCCTCACCCCAATAGTCATCCTCCACGTGCAATGGCTGGGGTTTGAGGTCTTGCACCTCAAGTTGTGCTGCACCCGTTGCGGGGTTAATGGTAATCCCATAACCCACGCGCATCACCACGGTATCGCATTCACGCCCTTTAAGATCAATTGATCCAAAGCAAAGCGCAGGAAAGGGCGTTAAATTGGTCATTTGCATTAATACAACGTCCTTGCCTTAGTTCAGGTCGATATCTTTGCCGGTGATTTGCATGGGGCCACTGGCCTCAAGCGTAATGTCGGTACCCACCAGCGTAATCTTGCCGTCGCTGTTCATAATGAGCGCCGCCTTGCCTACCTGTAAGGTGATGCTTTTACCCGCTTCCAGTACTAGGTTTTCACCGGTTTTAAAGGTGGTGTTTTTGTTCACCTGAGTGTTTTTACTGTGCCCAACTTGCTCGCTCTGGCTTAAGGCCACAATCGTGTTCATGGCGGCGCCGACGTTGAGGCTGTAAAGCAACCCCACGTTATCCATCCGTGCCAGTCCCACGTTGTGCATACTGGTTTTGTTGATAGTTTCCTTTTTGTGGCCACTGACATTAACCGTGGCATTTTTGCCAATGCTCAGGGTGTCGCTTTTACCAATATCGGTAGTGCGATTAGCACCAATGGTAATGGTCTCGTTCTTACCTACCGTTTCGGTACGGTTATCGCCAATACTGATTTTTTCGTCTTTACCCACATCTTCACTGCGGTTGTCGCCAATGCTGATGGTTTCATCGTGGTCAACGCGCTCTTTGCGGTTGCTGTGGATGGTGATGGTTTCGTTGCCATCAACTTCTTCGGTGCGCTCTTTGTGCACGGTGATGGTTTCATTGCCATCGACGGTTTCGGTGCGGTGGCGCTTGATGTGGTTGGTTTCATCGCGGTCGATGGTTTTGGTGCGGTCGTTACCGACCCAATGGGTTTCATCGTGCTCGACTTCAATGTCTTGGTTGCGTTGGGCGTGCAGCCAAATTTGTTCTTGGCCGATTTTGTCCTCAAAGCGAAAGGCGTTGGCGTCTTCCCAAGTACCCTTAGGGGTAGAGCGGGTTAAAAAGCCGGATTGGGTGGCGTTGGCCGGTAATGCCCAGGGCACCGGCTGCAAGTTGTTGTATACACGGCTGGTAATCACCGGGCGATCGGGGTCGCCGTTTAAGTAGTCAATCAATACTTCTTGGCCGATGCGCGGTACGTGCATACCCCCAAAACCCGCACCCGCCCAGGGGTGGGAAACACGAATCCAGCAGGAACTGTTCTGATCATTGTTATCGTAGCGATCCCAATGAAAGTGCACTTTTACCCGGCCGTGTTCATCGGTGTACAACTCTTCGCCCGGTGGGCCGGCAACCACGCCGGTGTCTGGCCCTTGGCTGATGGGTTTGGGTGTTAAACGCTCGGGGCGATAGGCTTCGCTGCTGCGATGGGCTTCAATGTTTACCTGCATCACAAACGGCGATGAATCGCTATTGGCTTCGTAGTCGTTATCCTGAAAATCGTAATCACAGGCGAGAATCAGGTATTCCTGATTGTGGTGTGCCTGCGGGTGCAGTGCGAGGCTTAACAAATAACCGGGTGCAACACCGCGCGCAGAGGCTTTACCGTAACTGCGTTGATGGGGGCTGCGCAGTTCTTCCATGCGCACCTTGGCATAGCCATCGCCTTCATCCACATGGGGATAACTGCCGGGGAAATCGTACACATCAAAGCTGCCAAAGGGATGGCTGGCGGCTTGCACACGGTTGGTGTCGAGCAGCGCATTGGCTTGCAAGAAATTGTAATCCCGCGCTTGATAACTGCCGGAAGTGACGCTGCCGGCGCCATGCCAGAGGTCAATAAAATCTTCATTGGGGCGCGAGCTACCGGCTTCGCGAAAGGGCAAGCTGGCATAGGCAGGGGTAGGGCTGGCGAGGCCAATGTCATCGGTCATCACCAGCGTATGGGTACCGGCATTGTGTTCAAACCAAAACCAAATGCCCTCGTGTTCGAGCATGCGCATCACAAAGTTGGCGTCTGTTTCGCGGTACTGCACGCAGTATTCCCAGGTGCGATAACGGCGACACAGGTTAAAGCGAAACTCAAAGGGATAAGCCCCCAGCACCTGCTTCACCATGTCTTGCACGGTCATGTTTTGATAAATGCGGTAATCCTGCCGACGGGTGGCGTACCACAGCCAAGGGCGCAGCTGCGCTTGGTATAAATAATGGCGCCCCTGTTTGCCGATAGTGCGGAAGGCGGTGCATTGGCCATTGAGGTGGCGCTGGGCAATTGAAAGAGTTAATAGATAAAAAAGAAGTCACAATAGAAGCAGCTGACAACTCACTTCTTGTGGGTTGTCAGCTTTCTGTTTTTCGAATTTTTAAATAGCGGTTTTATCGCGGATGGGATAGTCGTATGGCAATAATTTAAGTTAATTGCTTTTCGGATAATTTTGATAAATAAAACGCACCATCATCTTCTGCTTGAAAAATTTCTTCGCCATCGAGCATATAAGCTTGCAGTAAATGATTGATGCCACTTCTTTCATTACCAAGATGAATTTCACACTGGCCTAGGCGATAGTGTACAAATGGGTTTTCTTTTCCATCAGGCCCATTGAGCGCATCGAAAAATTTCTCGCGGGCAGCGGCAAAATCTGTTAGTTGGTAGAGCGCATCGCCAATAGAAGCTGAAAGCCAAGTGTAAGCTTCCCAATCAACTTTTGGTTCTGGCAGTAGTGAAAAGGCTTGGCTCCACTTTTCTATGGCAGCTGAAAAATTTTCATCATCACATAATTCGTTGCCTTCTTCGGATAGATTTTCAATTGCGGTATAGATTTCGTCAGGTAGTTCCATTTATTTGTCCTGCTTGTTTTCGAGGAAAAATTTTAGGTATTTAGGGTCTTGCTCACGAAAACAACGTCCCTTTGATATTTCATTTGCTTGCGATAGCCATTCAATTGATTCTAATTTATCTCCCATTTCAAAATATATAGTTCCCAATAAAAAATAGGGGCCATCTTGGTGTTTTTTTACCGTTCCTGATGAAAATAACTTGTTCATTAATGTTAACGCTGCATCAAATTTTTTTGAGTTCCTATATATTCTGGCTACTGAGCTTACAAAGCTTTTACTTACATCCCAACCAAATTTTGGTTCTGGAACTTTTGCCCATGCGGTAGTCGCCATATTAACGGCCAGTTCTATTTCGCCCAACTCTAAATTATTTCTTGCATTTATTAGTATTGCGTCAATCTCGTTTCTAATTTCTATAGCTAAATCTTCCAATTGTTAACTCCTATTTTAAAGGTGGTAGATAATTCTCAGTTAATTTTGCGCCTGCAGATCGATTACTTGAATAATGTTCAAGTGTATAGTTTTTGGAGTCGAGCATCCATTTTCGTACTTCGGGTGATTTGGCTCCATATTGGCGCCCCGTTTCGTTCCACCAGCTTACGGCATCTTTAGGATGATGTGCCATATCCGCATCTCTCAATGGATACCATTCACCATCGGATGATTTAAATTCAATACCATCTTCTCCATCTCGTAGTTTTCCTTCTTCTCGCATTCTGTCTTGAACTTCTTTTCCTGTTCTCGATTTTTTGCCGGGGGTTCGTCCTAAATACTGCTCCCGCAGTTTTTTAATTTTTTGTTTAATCTTCCCCCCATTCCCATTCGGCCCCTGCGGCTCTGGCGGTTTACTAATCTCTATCGCATCTGCGGCTTTGGCTGTGTCATCTGTTTTGCTAATGGCTTCGGCAGATTTTACCGCAGTGTTGGCGTCTTGTGCTGTTTCCATTGCTTGTGTTGCTTTGTTTACGTCGCTTAGTGCGCCTGCCGTTTCACCCACCTTGGCCACTTTGTTAGCCTTAAAGACGGCGAGCGGCAGCGTGGCGATTTCGGTGATGCCGCGGGTTACTGACTCTACGTATTGGCCCTCTGCCCAGGGTTTGGTGACCGGCGCGACAAGGGCTTTGCCGACACTGGTTGCGGTGTTGGTAAAGTCACTGGTGATGGTGTCTGTGGTTATATTGCCCAGGCGCATTTCTTCCATAAGAATTTGCGCATCAAGAACTTGCCCTTGAATCCCGGCGGGGGTGAGCATGCTTTGTTGTAGGTCGATGGCTTTTTTGCCACCTTCGTAAACAAGTTCACCCACACCTACGAGTGCATCTTTCGCAAAGCCGAGCAGGCCGCGTGTGCCTTGCGCTGCGTAGTCGGCTAGGGTGCCGGGTTCGCCTTTAATTTGCCCTATGAGGCCATTGGCAGATTGGTGTAAATCAGCGAAGCGAACGTATTCATCAGCGGCATCGGGATTGATGAGTTGTTTGTTGATGGCTTCGCGTTGCGCTTTTAGTTCTTCTAGTTTTTTACTGGTGCGCTCACCCGGTGGCGCTTCGGGGTTTTCTGCGTCTTCCGGCGGCAATTCCGCTGGATTGGCGTGTTCTGCGCGCACATTGCCAGTGGGTGGCATAAAGGTGAGTTTGCCAAGGGTGTTGCCGGTGCCTTCCGGTGCCATGGCGGGTAATTCCATGGTGCGTATATGCGGGCGCTGGCGAAACTCTTCATATTCTTCATGGGTCATTTCGACGCTGACGAGGCTATCGGTTTCACCGGTTTGCATGTCGGTGCTTGTTTGATAGTTAAGCTTTTTAAAGCCGTTGGCGTCGGCGCAGGCTTTGGGGTCAAAGCCGGGTTCGGGTTTCCATGCTAACACCACCCCTTCGGGGTGATTAACGATGTCCAGTCCTTGGCGGTGAGTGACCTGACTGGTGTAGGGGTTTAGCAAGAGAGGTTGCTGCCCTGTTGATTGGATTTCACTCATGTTTCCATGTTCCTGTGTTGTCCTTTTCCTGCTGTCGTCTAAGGTGTTGTTGATTAAAAGGCGCTACCACCGGCACAAAAACCACATCCCTAGGCACACAAGCCGGTAGTGGTGGTAGCGCGCTACTCGCTGAATAACCTTGATTTACTTAATTCTTTGGGTGGATATATAAAGCTAACCAATGTTGTAAAGTTTTTTGTATTGGTAATCTATTTCACAGAGCAGATCAGCGAAGTCAGGTTGGCTGGCATCTATTTCTCGAATCGCTTGTACACCTAAAATAATGTCTTTGACGCGTTGCTCATCGGCGCTGTGTTTGAAGTTTCCGAGTGAATCAAAATCTTGTGCAATAAACTCCAGTTGAGCGGCTATAGAGTTCCACAAGCCGTAGGTTGGATTTTCTTGCACTAAGAACGCGATGATGTTTTTGGCATTAATTATTTGTTGCGGGAGTGTGTTCAGGGTATGCCTTCCTCGATCTCTGTTACTGGTCTAACGTTAAGCCGATATAAACCTCAAAAGCATGCTGAAAAATTGCTTTCATTCGTCTTCCGGCTATAGGTCTTACATGAAGATTGTCGTGGCAGAAGAAGGCGTGGCGGCTTTTTAGGTGAGCTGTTTTTCAGATAATTTTGTTAAGTAAAGTACGCCATCATCCTCCGCTCGAAAGATCTCCTCGCCATCGAGCATATAAGCTTGCAGTAAATGATTGATGCCACTTTTTTCATTGCCAAGATGAATTTCACATTGTCCTAGTCGATAGTGAATAAAAGCGTTTTCTTGTCCATCTGGGCCATTTAAGGCATCAAAAAATCTTTCGCGTGCGGCTGAAAAATCTTTTAGTTGGTAGAGCGCATCCCCAATGGAGGCCGATAACCATGTGTAGGCTTCCCAATCAACTTTTGGATCGGGCAATAATAAAAAAGCGTCTTCCCATTTTTGAATGGCAGCCTTAAAATTATCATCGTCACAAAGTTGATTGCCTTCCTCAGAAAGGTTCTCTATGGCTTCGTAAATGTCGTCGTCAAGTTCCATTTATATTCCTTTTTTATTTTCTAAGTAAAACTTTAAGTATTTGGGGTCTTCTTCACGAAAGCAGCGGCCTTTAGATATGTTATTTGAAATATCGAAATGCAAAAAGGCTTTGTCTCGTTCTCCCAATTCAAAATACGTCATACCAATTAAAAATTCTGGTTCATCATCTATGTCAGATGATGGATAGTTTTTTAATTCATTTATCCATCTTAATGCGTATGTCGGTTTTGTTGACTGAGCCATTAATCTTATGGAGGCAAGAATTTTTCTTGTTGTAATATCGTACTCATATTTTGGTTCTGGAATTAAGCCCCAACCTTCTTCGAGAAATTTTTGTGCGCTATCCGCCTCTCCTTTTTCTAATGCTTCTCTAGTTTTTTTACCTAAATCTCGTAACACAATTAGGGTGATTTCGTCCATCGTTCGCATATATATGCCTCATTTAAGTGGAGATGAATATGTTTCGGTTAATTTTCCACCTGCAGATCGGTTAATTGAATAATGATCTAACGTGTAGTTTTTCGAATCAAGCATCCATTTTCTAACTTCAGGAGCTCTTGCTCCGTACTGTCGCCCAGTTTCATTCCACCATGTGACGGCATCTTTGGGGGTATGGGACATATCAGCTTTACTTAGGTCGTACCATTTCCCATCCGACGCTTTAAACTCAGTGCGACCAGTATCGATATTCTCCCTTAACTTACCTTCTGTTCGCATCCGCTCCTGCACTTCTTTACCTGTGCGTGATTTTTTGCCGGGTGTTTTGCCAAGATATTGTCTTCGTAATGATTTAATTTTGACGAGAATCTTCCCCCCATTCCCCTTAGGCCCCTGAGGTTCAGGGGTTTTGCTGATATTGCTCGCTTCAGATGCTTTATTCGCGTCTCCTGCTGTATCAGCCGCTTTTGTTGCTTTGACTGCTTCGCTGGCGGTGTTGGTTACTTTAGCGGCATCGGCGGCGGTGTCTAGTGTTTTGGCCGCTTTTACGGCTTTAGCAGTGCTTGCGCTGGCTTTTACGAGGGTGCCCACAGGAATCAGTATGGAGGCAAAACTTCCACCTTTTTGGGCGTCATTTTCTAGCTCAAAAATATCTCCCACATTTCCCATTTCTTGAATGCTGGCCGATTGACTGGCGAGCGCATTGGCGCGAGCTAGGTTGCCGCTTTCATAGGCTTTTACTGCGCTATAGTCGAGATATTTACTGAAGTTGTTGAGGTTGAGCGGGTTGCCCATACCACTTTTAGCGCCCTCTACCACGAGATTGGCGAGGTCAGAGGGGATGTTGCCAACACCTTTTAAGACGCCGATACCGAACTCCCCTGGGTGCTCCCAAGACTCGCCTGCAATACGCTTGGTGCTGCTCCATGCGGCGGCGGCACCTTCTTTGGTGCGCTGCCAGAAGCTGCGGTCATCTTTGGATTTGTCTATCAGTGCTTGCAGGTGTTCATTGGGTTGGCTGTTATCGGCCTTTGGTGTTTGCTGCTCCGGCGGTAATTCCGGTGGGTTGGCATGTTTGGCTTTCACATTGCTGGTAGGAGGTATAAAAGTGAGCTGACCGAGTGTATTGCCAGTACCCTCGGGTGCCATGGCGGGCAATTCCATCGTGCGAACATGAGGGCGTTGACGAAATTCTTCATATTCTTCATGGGTCATTTCGACGCTGACGAGGCTATCGGTTTCACCGGTTTGCATGTCGGTGCTTGTTTGATAGTTAAGCTTTTTAAAGCCGTTGGCGTCGGCGCAGGCTTTGGGGTCAAAGCCGGGTTCGGGTTTCCATGCTAACACCACCCTTTCGGGGTGATTAACGATGTCCAGTCCTTGGCGGTGAGTGACCTGACTGGTGTAGAGGTTTAGCAAGAGAGGTTGCTGCCCTGTTGATTGGGTTTCACTCATGTTTCCATGTTCCTGTGTTGTCCTTTTCCTGCTGTCGTCTAAGGTGTTGTTGATTAAAAGGCGCTACCACCGGCACAAAAGCCACATCCCTAGGCACACAAGCCGGTTGTGGTGGTAGCGCGCTAGTCGTTTTATAGGGATTCACTCTTACGGGTAAACATCGTCTTCTAGTTGTAGTGCGATGAATTTAAACTGCTCGAATAGGCCTTTGGTGAAGAGGAGTTCGTCGCTGAAATTAGCTTGTTGGGGTTTGTCATAGAGTTTCGTTAAATAATCTTTTCTAGAGTAATTTCTAAATCCATAGCCGGGGGTGCCAAACATACGCGATACGCAGAGACGCTCGCCCATGACTTCTTCTTCAAAGGCATATTTTCCTTTGGGTAAGCCCCCCTCGGCGGCGCTTTTAAAAAACTGTTGTTCGAGGATGTTGATAAACCAGGCAAGGCCAGCGACGGGGAATTCGACTTCGGTACTGCCAGACCATTGAATTGCTTCAGCATCCTTTTCCGGATAAGGGCTGGTAAGTGCCCAGATCAAATGGTCACCCTCTTTTAATAAATAGTAATAGGTCGCGAGCGTGGGAATTTCATTGGGCTCAACAAACTTGAGGATAATTCTAGGGTCGCTATCGAGTGTATTCGGGTCGATGTTGGTAAATGTTTTCATGGCTGTCTCAGTCATTATTATTTCGCCGCTACAGTGAGCAGAGCATTGTGTTGCTTTAGTTCGCTAAGGGTTTTGGGGGATTTATCCAACATCAGTAATTCAACAGGGCCATAGGCGGTGGTGTTTTTTACATTGGTGTCAAGGGTCATTCCCTTGCCGGTAAATTCTTCCCAGGCAGCGACTTCGCTGGCGAGTTGATGTCTAGCAAGTAATAAGTCAGTTTCATCGTCGGCAAAACCTTTGCTTTCGGCAAAAGCTCTCATCTTGTTTTTATCTTTCGTGTTTATGTCTTCTGCACTCACGCCCTTCGCAAATACATAATACTTAGGCGCAAAATCCTCTGCGAGTACCTGTTGGGTGATTTCTGGAGGCACTTCGCTGATTTGTGGGTTTTCGGCCAGAAGTTTTTGTAAATTGCTGTTGGTGGGGATGATAGTTTCTACATCAGCCACGTCACTCATTTTATGTGTGTCGATGATGAGAACGCTGTAGTTTTTCTTGGGGTTGTGACGGGTGCCAAAGGCATTGAGCAATGCTTCCGCATCAGTATCGCCATGTTCCACCATGGAGAGCGGTGCCATCCAAGAGATGGTTGCGCCATGTTCGCGTACTTTACCGATATAGCCCTCGTCTTTGGCATAGTCTGACTCTATAACCCGCACGGCAAATTGTTCTGGTGCGCCGCTGTTAATGACCGCCTGTTTATCTGCTTGAGTGTAGGGTGAGGCGGGCAGAGGTTTGCCGGCTTGCTTGGCGGCCATCACCGCGGGTGCGGCATCTTGCAATTTTTGTGCGGCTTCGCCCAGGGTTTTGGCGAAAGTAACACCTTTTGGTGTCGGTGCCGCAGAGGGCGCCGTTGGTGCTGCTACCTCGTTCATTTTGTCGATAGTTTCTTGGTTGTGTTGCACCGGTTTATTCGGTGCTAAACCCGAAGCTTTGCCATTCATCCAGAACATGTCGCCGTGGCGAAGGATGCGCTGTTTGTCGGCATTGACGGTGGAGCTGTGCTGGCCGCCTCTGAACGAGGCGGTGCCGCCGACGGTGCTGGATTTTATGCCTTTTTGTACCCCGGGCTGATCACCGGTAGTGGTGGGTATGTAGCTGGCGAGGGTAATCAGAGGCGTGCTATTTGCGCGTACATGAGGTACTTCTTTAGTGGCGCTGCCGCATTGTGCAATGATCGGATAGGGAATGGGGACTACGGCACTGCCTACAGGGGTTTTGCATACATCCGGCACCATGCTGATAACAAGCCATGCGCCGTCTTTTCGGGCGGTTAAATTATTGGGCATTTGAGGTTTCCTTTCCTTGTGTGGGTGTGCGGCTTTGCCATTTCAACAAGGGGGCTGTTGGGTCTGTTTCAAAGCGCGCTTCAAGGCTGGTGATTAAGGGGGTCTTGGGGATGCGACAACGCCAAACCACTGTGAGGGTGTTGGTGTCGGTATCCAGCACCAGGGTATCGATAAGCATGGGCAGCGGCAGCGGCGTGCCGTTTTCCAGACGCGCCATGACAAAGGCACGGTGTCCGGGCAGCGCCATTTGCACATAGCCCTTAGGGGCCAGCGTTGGGTTAAACAGGTGCCAGGCTTCCAGTACAGCATCTGCACTGGGCCAAGGCGCCTGCTGATCGAGCGGTGCGCAGTTCCAATAGCCTTCATCAAAATCTGTTGGGAGCAGCGGCCAGCGCTCTTTTTCCCAATGTTCATCATAGGTGCCACTTAAGCCGATGCGCGGTGCCCAGCTGCGGGCAATAGGCCCGAAGCCGGCGGGTTGTAAGGGGTATTTCGCAGCGGCAGCAACGATTTGTTGTGTGTTGACGATTCCGTCGGGATGTTTGATGAGTAGTGGTTCTTTGAGTGTGTCTTTGGGATAAAAAATACTCGGCGCCAGCATTTGCTTGGGTATCTCTTTACCCGCTTTACGCAGGCTGCGTTCATAGCGTTTATCGAGCCAGCCAGCGCCTAATGGATTGCTAAAACACACCTCGTTTAAGAGCCACTCGGGTTGGGTTGCGTCAGTGGCATGTGCGGGGTTAGCGACTTGGCAGCTGCCACCAAAGGCGTTTTCCCAGCGCAAAGGAACCTGTGTTGCAGTTTTGGCTCGCTGTAATTTCCAGCCTAGAATCCCCTGCTGAAATACGCCTTGTGGAAGAACCTTAAGGGTTTTTTCCAGCACGGGGGTTAATGCTGCAGGGCTTGCCTCAGTTCTGCTGTGCAGGCGAATTTGAATCGGCCAGCTGTCAGTGGCTTTACCCTGGGGGGCGTAAGCATTGCCGATGACCAGCAGATCACAGCGGGGCTTAAAAGGGGCTAAATCGGTTTCTTGACGTAGGCTGTAGTGGTAAAACGGTTTGCTAGCCGCGTTTTGTTGTTCATTGTCACCTTTATTTTTAGCGCTCGGGTTTATCTGATCCTCACCCCAATAGTCATCCTCCACGTGCAATGGCTGGGGTTTGAGGTCTTGCACCTCAAGTTGTGCTGCACCCGTTGCGGGGTTAATGGTAATCCCATAACCCACGCGCATCACCACGGTATCGCATTCACGCCCTTTAAGATCAATTGATCCAAAGCAAAGCGCAGGAAAGGGCGTTAAATTGGTCATTTGCATTAATACAACGTCCTTGCCTTAGTTCAGGTCGATATCTTTGCCGGTGATTTGCATGGGGCCACTGGCCTCAAGCGTAATGTCGGTACCCACCAGCGTAATCTTGCCGTCGCTGTTCATAATGAGCGCCGCCTTGCCTACCTGTAAGGTGATGCTTTTACCCGCTTCCAGTACTAGGTTTTCACCGGTTTTAAAGGTGGTGTTTTTGTTCACCTGAGTGTTTTTACTGTGCCCAACTTGCTCGCTCTGGCTTAAGGCCACAATCGTGTTCATGGCGGCGCCGACGTTGAGGCTGTAAAGCAACCCCACGTTATCCATCCGTGCCAGTCCCACGTTGTGCATACTGGTTTTGTTGATAGTTTCCTTTTTGTGGCCACTGACATTAACCGTGGCATTTTTGCCAATGCTCAGGGTGTCGCTTTTACCAATATCGGTAGTGCGATTAGCACCAATGGTAATGGTCTCGTTCTTACCTACCGTTTCGGTACGGTTATCGCCAATACTGATTTTTTCGTCTTTACCCACATCTTCACTGCGGTTGTCGCCAATGCTGATGGTTTCATCGTGGTCAACGCGCTCTTTGCGGTTGCTGTGGATGGTGATGGTTTCGTTGCCATCAACTTCTTCGGTGCGCTCTTTGTGCACGGTGATGGTTTCATTGCCATCGACGGTTTCGGTGCGGTGGCGCTTGATGTGGTTGGTTTCATCGCGGTCGATGGTTTTGGTGCGGTCGTTACCGACCCAATGGGTTTCATCGTGCTCGACTTCAATGTCTTGGTTGCGTTGGGCGTGCAGCCAAATTTGTTCTTGGCCGATTTTGTCCTCAAAGCGAAAGGCGTTGGCGTCTTCCCAAGTACCCTTAGGGGTAGAGCGGGTTAAAAAGCCGGATTGGGTGGCGTTGGCCGGTAATGCCCAGGGCACCGGCTGCAAGTTGTTGTATACACGGCTGGTAATCACCGGGCGATCGGGGTCGCCGTTGAGGTAATCAATCAACACTTCTTGGCCGATGCGCGGTACGTGCATGCCCCCAAAACCCGCACCCGCCCAGGGGTGGGAAACACGAATCCAGCAGGAGCTGTTCTGATCGTTGTTATCGTAGCGATCCCAGTGAAAATGCACTTTCACGCGGCCGTGTTCATCGGTGTACAACTCTTCGCCCGGTGGGCCGGCAACCACGCCGGTGTCTGGCCCTTGGCTGACGGGCTTGGGTGTTAAACGTTCGGGACGATAGGCTTCGCTGCTGCGATGGGCTTCAATGTTTACCTGCATCACAAACGGCGATGAATCGCTATTGGCTTCGTAGTCGTTATCCTGAAAATCGTAATCACAGGCGAGAATCAGGTATTCCTGATTATGGTGTGCCTGCGGGTGCAGTGCGAGGCTTAACAAATAACCGGGTGCAACACCGCGCGCAGAGGCTTTACCGTAACTGCGTTGATGGGGGCTGCGCAGTTCTTCCATGCGCACCTTGGCATAGCCATCGCCTTCATCCACATGGGGATAACTGCCGGGGAAATCGTACACATCAAAGCTGCCAAAGGGATGGCTGGCGGCTTGCACACGGTTGGTGTCGAGCAGCGCATTGGCTTGCAAGAAGTTGTAATCCCGCGCTTGATAACTGCCGGAAGTGACGCTGCCGGCGCCATGCCAGAGGTCAATAAAATCTTCATTAGGACGCGAGCTACCGGCTTCGCGAAAGGGCAAGCTGGCATAAGCAGGGGTCGGGCTGGCAAGGCCGATATCATCGGTCATCACTAAAGTATGGGCACCGGCACTGTGTTCAAAATAAAACCAAATACCTTCGTGTTCGAGCATACGCATCACGAAGTTGGCATCGCTCTCGCGGTACTGCACGCAGTATTCCCAGGTGCGATAACGGCGACACAGGTTAAAGCGAAACTCAAAGGGATAAGCCCCCAGCACTTGCTTCACCATGTCTTGCACGGTCATGTTTTGATAGATGCGGTAATCCTGCCGACGGGTGGCGTACCAGAGCCAAGGGCGCAGGGTGGCTTGATACAAATAATGCCGACCCTGTTTGCCGATATTGCGAAAGGTGGTGCATTGGCCGTTGAGGTGGCGCTGGGCGCCGCCTTCAAGGGTGACATCCAGGGTCATGGGTTGACCGAGTAGATCATTGGGCTGAATGCTGCCGCTAGGGCTTTTTAGAATGAGATCAAAACTGAACAGTTCAGACAGCGCTTCGCGCCCGCGCAAGCTGGCAAAACGCAACTGGTCGGCGGGCAACGGGCTGGTGAGGTTGTATATACGTTCCATGGTAAAACTCCTTTATACCGCTTCCGGGGTGGCCAGCTCATTGGCTTGAGTCGGCTCGACGTTGTTGGGTAGTGCGATTAGGGGCTCTGCTGAGATGCTTATATCCCTTAGCGGCTGAGCGGCTGCAGGCGCAAAGCGGTAGCTGAACTCACCCTGGTCGGCACTGAGGTGAATCTCAGTAAGGCTCTGGCCATCTACCATGCGGGTTAACAGCTCGCGGCTAATCACCGGCAGCAGGCTGTGAGTGAGAATGGCGTCGATCATGCGACCGCCGGATTCCACCTCGGTACAGCGCTGAATAATCAAATCAATTGCGGCCTGATCGTAGCTGAAGTTGATGTGGTGTTGCTCACCGGTGCGCTGCGCAATGCGGTTAAGTTGCAAGCGAACGATTTTGGCCAGGGTGTCATGATTGAGCGGGTAATAGGGGATTACCACCAAGCGCCCTAAAAAGGCCGGTGGAAACACCTGCAACAAAGGTTCGCGCAAAGCGCTAGCCATGGCATCGGGTTCGGGCATTAACTCTGGGTCGCGGGTGAGGTTGGTGATCAACTCAGTGCCGGTGTTAGAGGTAAGTAGAATCACCGTGTTGCGAAAATCTATCGCGCGACCTTCGCCATCTTCCATCCAGCCTTTATCAAAGACTTGAAAGAACAGTTCATGTACATCGGGGTGGGCTTTTTCCACTTCATCTAACAACACCACGGAATAGGGCTTGCGGCGTACCGCTTCGGTGAGTACACCACCTTCGCCATAACCCACATAACCAGGCGGTGCGCCTTTAAGGCTGGAGACGGTGTGTGCCTCTTGGTATTCGCTCATGTTGATGGTGATGAGGTTTTGTTCGCCGCCGTAGAGGGTTTCTGCCAGTGCCAAGGCAGTTTCGGTTTTACCAACGCCGGAGGGCCCGACCAGCATAAATACCCCAATCGGTTTGTTGGGGTTATCCAAATGGGCGCGCGCGGTTTGAATGCGGCGGCTGATTTGCTCAAGGGCGTGGCTTTGGCCAATAACGCGCTGATCCAAATGCTCGGCCAATTGCAATACGCTGCTGATTTCATTGCGCACCATGCGCCCAACGGGAATGCCCGTCCAATCGGCGACCACTGAGGCAACGGCGGTTTCATCGACCGCTAACAAAATTAAGGGACTATCGGCCTGTAACTCGGTCAGCGTTTGTAAGCCTTGTTGATGGCGCGCTAAGAGTTCGTCCATAGCGCTGGCAGAGGGAATGATTGCGTTTAGCTCTGCCGTTTGAGCCTCGGTACGATTGGTTTCGGGCAGTGCAAGCTGTTGCTTGGCAAGGCGGATTTCATTGAGCTGCTGACGCAGTTGCAGCAGTTCATCGACTAAGGTTTTCTCAGCCTGCCAGCGCGTTGTTAATTCGGCTTCGCGAGCGAGGGCGGCATCGAGTTGAGTTTGACACTCCTCGGCGCGGGTGGGGTTAGCTAAACCCAGTGCTGTTTCACGGGCAATAATGTCGCTTTGAATACGCAGGCCAGCAATGTGGCGTTGACAGTCTTCCAATTCAGCAGGGGTAGCATGCTGGCTTACGCCAACGCGCGCGCAGGCGGTATCCAGCAGACTGATGGCTTTATCCGGTAACTGACGCGCGGGAATGTAGCGGTGCGAGAGTTTTACTGCCGCGGCAATGGCATCATCGAGCAATAGTACGCCGTGATGTTTTTCCAAACTGGCGCTAATGCCACGCAGCATATCGATGGCTTTGGCTTCGTCTGGCTCACCTATTTGCACGACTTGAAAGCGGCGGGTTAGGGCTGGGTCTTTCTCTATATATTTTTTATATTCGCTCCAGGTGGTGGCGCCAATCGTGCGCAGAGTGCCACGGGCAAGCGCGGGTTTTAGTAAGTTGGCGGCATCGCCAGTACCTGCGGCACCACCGGCACCGACCAGGGTATGTACTTCGTCAATGAATAAAATGATGGGCTTGGGGCTGGCTTGTACTTCGTCGATGACTTGGCGCAGGCGTTGTTCAAATTCGCCTTTCATACTGGCGCCCGCTTGCAGAAGACCTATGTCCAACAACAGTAGGCTTACGTCTTTTAGTTGTGGCGGTACATCGCCTTGCGCAAGGCGCAGCGCGAAGCCTTCCGCGACCGCGGTTTTACCGACACCTGCTTCGCCAGTTAGCAGAGGATTGTTTTGGCGGCGACGCATAAGAATATCGACAATTTGACGAATCTCTTCATCGCGTCCGGTCACTGGATCAATTTCTCCATTGCGCGCGCGCTCGGTTAAATCGACCGCAAAGCGGCGCAGCGCTTCTTGCTTACCCAGTGCACCGGGCGCCATGGCGCCACTGGCTTCACCGGGTTCGCCAATTTGCAGGTGGCTGGCATCGCTGGCGCTTAATTGAGTTTCAGGTGATTCCTGAATAATCTGCATAAGTTCGCTGGTAAGTTTATCGGCCTCGATGTTTGCGAGGCTCGGTGAAACTTGCGCTAACTTTTGCTTGAGATTAGGGGTTTTTAATAGGCCTAACAGTAGCGTGCCGCTGCGCACTTGATTGTGGTTAAACATTAGGGTGGCATAGACCCAGGCGCGCTCTACGGCATCCTCAACGTTTGCCGATAGATCACTGATAGCATTTGCGCCGCTGGGGAGGCGTTCCAGGGCTTGGGTGAGTTCTGCAGCAATCGCACCGCTATCCAGTTGGTAGTGACGCACAATACGGTGCAAGTCACTATCATTGAGCTGCACAATTTGATGCAGCCAATGGACGAGTTCGACATAGGGATTGCCACGGAGTTTGCAAAATACCGTAGCTCCCTCGATGGCTTTGTAGACCAGAGGATTGAGTTTGCCGAATAGGGCGGTGCGACTGATTTCGCTCATAAATAATCCTTATTATTTAGTGGTGTCTTTTTTCTTGGTATTTTTCTTTTTACTGCGTTTTTTATTTTTTGGCGGATGAAGACGCTCGTAATCTTCGATAGTCATGCGTGCGCCAGTAAAGTAGTGGCCTTTGCGATCCAATTCATCGGTGATGGGGGTTGTTTCTGATTTGCTTAAATTCCATAAAGGGCTGTCGGTTGCTTTTTCCAGAATATAAGACAGCGCGATTCCATTTTTAAATACTCGCTCAATACCGTTGCGGTCGAGGCTGTAAAGTAAAATTTCATAGCGAATTGGCAGATTATCTTTGTCCCAAGTGGTTGGCACTAGGCGCGCATAATTTAATGAAGGTGAATCGGGCAGATGACCTAATACTCGCTCACCTAAGCCGGCTTCAGCGAGTAGGGGATAGTAGTTTACGATGTTGCGTCCGCGGCCTATATCTAATACGTGTAAAAAACGATAGTGTTTCCACGTAGTGGCGGAGAATAACCCTTCACCTAAACCCGAAAGTACGAGATAAGAAGTTTGCGGTACTTTAATTTCGATAAGACGCATGGTGTCAGCATTGAGGTGTGGAAAACTACCCCAGCGATTTGGGTTAATAGCATAGCGTTTTTTTTGGTATTCAATCGCACCGACCTCGCCTGTCTCACGTAAATAGATGGGTGCATCTTTATATTGAGGTTCGTGGCGCAGCATTTGATTAATTGCGCGAGTATCTACCCGCTCTGTCAGCAGTGTGGTGGCAACGCGCTCCATTTGCCAGACCCCGTCAAATGCTTGAGCTAAAAAAGGATCCGGATCTGGTGATGTTTGAGCCATCAGGGCCTGACTAAAAAATCCGATGATTAATGCGCAAATATGTAGCTTTTTTTTCATGATTTGAGTCATCTATAAGTTTAAGTGAACGTTAGTGGTGCTGATGCACAGGAAGTGGTTTTTGGTATTGATTTAATATATTTTCCGGATGCAGTATGACATCGTTTAGGTGTCCTTTTAATGGCGCTCGTTCCCCCAGCCAGCTGTTCCAACCTAGGTGTTTGTTTGGCCCCAATTGCATGCCGGCAGTTTGTCCATCATTGTGTAGAATGAGATGTAGATCCCAGCTGAGTTCGATACCAATGTAGCTGCGCACCCAATCCAACAGTTGGCGAAACTTGGGTTGAGTTGGCAAAAACTGGTTGTAGGCTGATTCTTTCATCGGGCCAAGATGAATGCGAAAGTGATGTTGGCGGTCGCGTACTTTTTTACCTAGTACCGCATCATAACCGAGCGTTGCGCCACTGAACCCGCCGAGATAGCTTCGTTGATCTTTCGGTAATTTGAGCCAATGACAAACAAACTGTTCGATTTGAACGGGCACTTTAAAATAGTTGGCGAGAATTTTTTCTAAACCTTCAGCGCTGCGGGTTTGTTGCACTAAATGACCTGCTTGATGCCAGCGGCCATGGTTAGCAATAGCGTCTGGTGTTTCATTGGGGTCAATGCCCAGGCCCGTGAGGCTGGCAAGGTGGCGGGAAAAATTATCTTCTTTTCGGTCTAAGCTCGCACAGGACTGCGCATTTGCCCAGGCGCGATAGAACAGCATAATTAAGCGATTGTGAAATAAATCGGCAAAGTCGCTGAGAGTGTAATCGCCATGGTGCGCCATGCGCTCTTTGACGTATTCGGTAAAGACCAAGGGCATGGCGCCATTGGGACCAAAGAGCCCGAAGCTATAGATGTTGAGTTTGGGTTTACGTTTACCGCTGTAGTGATAAAGCTTGGCAATAGTTGAAGTTGCAAAGGCACAGCTTGGTTCTTGGCCGAGTTGCAGGGGCTCTTGAATGTAGCGATGCGCGCGCCCTAGGCGAGGGTATTCGGGTATGCAGGATTCCACTTGGCGCAACAAACTAAATAAATCAAAGCCATAGGGGTTGGCCTCAATGGCTTGCAGTAAGGTTTGAAGTTTGTCGTGTGGGCCTGGGGTTAGCACTGCATTCATAAAATTGCTCTGCCTCCCACGCGTGCCGCCCAGTGGCCAATTTTTCCTCGTTGTGCACTAATCAAATGAAATTCGGTAAACGAATTAATACTGACGTGACGCGCGAGGTAGCGCTCTAAAACGGCACCCAACAAGTAGGGACTGGCGCCAGCAAAGGGAGTTTCATCAACTTCTATAGAGATTGCTACACCGCGCCCGAAAATAAGTGGCCCTGTGCCAGGTAAGCGACGCGTTATCGCGCTGAGTTCACTTTTAAGTAAGCTCTTGCTGTGGCGATTGGTAGCGGGATCGCCTAATGCGGTGTAAAGGCTCAATAATTCGCGCAAGGCTTTTGCTCCTTGTTCTGGTGTGTCATGCGCAAGGCTTTGATAGGAGAGATTGAGGTGGCTGATAAAGCGCCAGTGCATTTCACCTTCATCAATCGCTGGAGTCGGGCGCGTGGGGCCGTGAATGATTCGAATTCCAGCTATAGGTAGAGATTCCACTGGGGTTAAATCTTGCTCGGTTCCGATGGAAAGTAATAGCGGTAAATCTCTGTTGGTGCAGGTCATTTCTACACCAAGTTGACGCATGGTTTTACTAAAGGGTGCATCTTGCTGATCAACCAAGGATAAAAATATTTCTGATCCTTGATAAGTTGAGCGCGCGCCGTTGCGTTGAATTTTTTCAGATGCGAGTCGCGGTTCTCTGCGCATGGAAAAATAAGCTCCATGATTACCCTTGTCATCGGCATTGGTGGCATAGAAGGGGCGGAATTCCTCTTCAATGGTATTGTCCCGATCGAAACCTTCAGCGCGCTCTATGCTGTACACCTCGTAATCCAGCGGACGTTCGCGATCGGGTATCGCATGGAATTCATTACGTGTGTCAGAGAGTGGGATGCGGTCTGAGCGCATCGAGAGTAAATTAATCGCGGGCGTGCAAAAGAGCGCGAAACTATTCTGATCGACTATTTGTTCGAATTCTGCCGTGTCTTGATCAAGTAAAATCGCAATTTCAAATTGTTGGCAGGCATCGTATCGGTCTAAAAATTTCTTGATTCCATGGAGCATAAAAAAATGAAAGCGGCTTGGCATGGAAAAATATTCATGCAGTAGGCGATAGCCTTGAAAGCTTTGATTGGCGTAGGGTAAAAGTGCTTCGTTTTCATCAAACCCTTGGGGGGAAAGTGTATCCGCTGAAAGAAATTGCCACGCCTCGGTTTCAATGCGATCTGTTGGGCGTATAGCAACACCTAAATTATGCCCCAATATGAGCTCGTATAAGCACGAGGCTAATTGCTGGCCGCCACTGAGATGAATGGATATTTTGTCTTTTTCTTTGCCGGTATACAGCAGGGGCACATGGAGTGAGAACTGCATGCGCAGAATGGAAATTGGTTTTGATTTTACTTTGTGACGCAACAGTTTTAAATCTATGGGCATCGGTTGAAACTGTGCATGGGTAATTTTTAGTGGCAGTAATTCAACTTCATGCGCAGTGCGGAACTCACAGGGTGTTTTGCCGAGGACTGGCTTGGAACGCAGACGTGTGCCGCGGGCTAAGGTGTAGCCATTGCGTTGGTTGTTGGCTAGATCGCCTGGCGTCATGCGTACAATACACATTGAAGGGGTGGGCGCCAAATAATTTGGATAAACCACTTCAATAAGTCGTTGAATAAAACGTGGGAATTCCGCATCCATTTTTAATTGAATGCGTGCAGTAAGAAAACTAAATCCTTCCAGCAGGCGCTCAACATAGGGATCTGCGACATCTATACCGTTCATGGCCAAGCGCGAGGCAATTTTCGGATAGTGTTCGGCAAAAGTCTCACCTGCTTCGCGCAGGTAAGCTAATTCCTTGTTGTAGTATTCCAACATTTTTTGGTTCATTGGGCTGAGCCTAAAAGATCAGTTAGTTGCACCAAGCCGATTTCCAAATCTATGTGGCTGCGAAGCAAAAATTCTAGCGGGTAGGGCTCTGCCCACAGTTGCCCTTTTATTTCCAGCGATAATTGGTTTTTTGCGGCATAGTCATCGTTCATGGGCAAGGCATTCACATGTAAGCTCTCGGGTATGATCCGCGGCTCAAATGCAGTGAGTGTTTGCGCTATAGAGCGTGCAATCATACTGCGGTCATCGTCGACCAAATACTGCCCAGAAAGCGCCGCCACTCCAAAATTCAATACTGATTTTTGGGCGTGAGACGCTGCTGAAAAATCGATTGAGGATTCTGCATTGGTGGTGTTGAGCAACCAAGTCATATCGCGCAAAACACTGGCGCGATAGTCACGCTTATTCATACTAAACGTATTAAAAACTTCCTTTTTTTGTTGCGGATTGTGATCCGTCAGCCGTTCGAGCAAGCTTGGTAATAAGCGCGCGCCGCGTGCAGGTTTGATGGCAGTATGTTGCATGCTTAATTGCCACTTAGTTGCTGTAAACTACGGACAGAAAGCAGTGAAAACTCAACTTCATCTGCTATCAGCATTTTTTGACCTAACCCGGCCCAACTTTCTGCGCTTAGTGGCGTCCACTCTGTCAGTGCCGATAGCGCCAGTTGATCGTTGTTAGTGGCATGGCTAGCGGCATAGCGACTAGGTAGGAAACAAACGTGCTCTGACGCGTCGATTAAGGTAATTGTTGCTGGCATCCACACTAGATCGCGTAAATCCTTTGGTGGTTCTAGCGTCATTTGCTGGATTTGCGTGAAGGGAACCCAGTAATAGCTACCATTAATAAACAGTTCGCAGATAGGTCCAAGGCGTGAGTCGCCATCTGCGATCGAATTGACGATTTGATCATTAATTAAAAACTTGCAGGTTGGCGCCTGATTATATGCTTGTTGCTGTAATTCATCTGCTATCGCGGGTTGGTTGTTTGCTCGCGCCACTAAAGCTTCCGCAAGTAGATCTTGCCAAGGCTCCACTGCGGCTTTGGCGGTGGGTGCCCGTTGCCCGCTGAATACTTGCTCGCGAAAAATTTCTGCGCAAATTAACTCTCTATAGGTTTGTGCCATAGGGATGGATTTTGGATCCAATTGTGCAGTTGTTTGCAGTTGTTGTAAGCAGCGGTTCCACTGGCCAGAAATCATGAGCAGTTGAGCTAGATGTACTCGGTATTCCACTTTAGCTGGATTGCTGCGAATTGATTGATGTAGCTGCGATATTTGTAAGTCAATCGCTACATTATAGGTGGTGGATTCTTGGGCTGTTGTTGATTGCATTTGTGCAAATCCTAGCAGTTTTTAATTAAAGTATGAGAAATCTGCAAGCAGCTTGCTAGTCGAAAATCTGTACCCTAGTAATGTGGTTTGGGTGGAGGCTTAAGGGCTGGTCGCCAAGGTCAAGATAGCCTTGAGTAGCAATTTTCTTCTCGTTGCTATTGTTTAAACATTTAAGTGTTAAACATTTAAGTGTTAAACATTTAAGTGTTAAACATTTAAGTGTTAAACGCTTATCTGTAAAACTCTTATTAAGAAATTTTTTAACCTCTTTTGAGAGTTTTTTTGGATCGCCTACTATTTGCACGAAAAGGCAGTCAGCAATTGCCTTTTTCCGTTTGGCAGTGGTGCGAAGGTTGCTGTACAAGACGTTGCGGAGCGCTTTATTTTTTGGAAGAGAATGGCGCTTGTGTCTAAATAACTGCAGCCAACCCAAAAGGTATCTTTCGGGCCACGAACTAAATTCCATGTGACTAGGTCGTGCGTCTTAAATTCTTGTATTTCGTCAGGGACCTGTGACGAGTAATCAGATAAGGTTCCATTGTAAACGCTAACATTCTGTAGCTGTCGCTCACCCGTTGAGGTAACAGCGGACCATTTTGTTGTGTTCGTTGCAACCATAGGGGTTTCAGTTATGGATGAGGGGCATTGAATTTCGTAGGCCTCTGTAAAGCTTGCCGCTAACGAAAAAATAAAAACTGAAACAACAAAAATAACTTGCATTTTAAGGCCTCATTCAATTACATAAAAAGTATTGGCGTCATTGCTGCGCTTTGTGCCTTTTGGTCTGTTGAAGCGAATAGGACGTTGTTTAACTTCACCTTGTTGGTTCCACTGGTCTAGCACGACGATATTTTGATCGTTATGTTGTAAATAAATGGCTGCATGCCGTCCGAGTGAGTCTGTTGGATAGTTTCCATTGGTGTCGAAGGTAGCGATAGCTGTGCCTCGCGCTATTTCACCAAATTTGGCTTCTGATACCTTAATACCTTTTTTCCATAGGGTGCTCTGCGGAGCACTGGTTGCTTGCCGAACAAATTCGACACACTCAGTATTGCCCTGCGCGTTTACGTAAAGTCCCTTACCGAATACACTTTGTTCCGTCACTTTTAATTTGTAGCTCATTGATCAGAGTCCTTCTTGGGATCATTTAATAGGAGTAGATAGTTGCATTTAAAACGTTGCCTGCTGAGCAGGCAACGTCGGGCCAATTAAGCGGCCTTGTTTTGCTTAACATCCCAAGCGCCAGTAACTGCTGCGCCCATGGAGCCGTTAGCATTTTGTTCTTTAACTTCCACCTTGATCTGGGAGTAAGAAACGCCAACTTCTTCCATAACGCGTGGGCTACTAGAGTCGCCGGTAGGGCAAACGCGAGTAATAAGCACATCGCTTAAGGTGACTTTCATGTATTGCTGTTGGCCGTCGCCCACTTTGCAGCAAGAAAGCTCAACAGAAGCAATGTGTTTACCGCTGGCGCAGTACTTCATCAGGTTGGGAGTTGATTTATCGATATAGTGAGAAAACACTAATTCGCTAAAGTTCGCTTTCCCTACGCCGCCGCCGCCGCCGGTGTTAGCCGATGACGATTGAGTAACTGCGTAACCCCAGTTAAGAACATCAATTTGACCCTTGTGGTTAGAGTCTTGTGATTCGCCGGCAATACCGTCGATTTTTATGAAAAAATCTTGTAATGATTCGGTAGACATGGTGTTTCTTCCTTTGTTAATACAACATCAAGTGTTAATTTCCCCCTTGAGGGGGAAACTTTTCCTATTAAGAGCTAGCTGCAATGCAGCAAGATCCTAATCTCTAGTTACTACCATTTTTTACAGAAGGTAGTTTTGATACCAAGCGCAAAGATACGGTAAGCCCTTCAAGCTGGTAATGCGGTCTTAAGAAAAATTTAGAAGAGTATTGACCTGGATTTCCTTCAATTTCTTCCACATAAACCTCTGCCGCCGCAAGTGGTTTAAGTGCTTTGGTTTGTTGCGATGAATTAGCCGGATCACCATCCACGTAATTCATGATCCAATCATTGAGCCAGCGCTGCATATCTTCGCGCTCTTTGAAGGAGCCAATTTTATCGCGCACTATGCATTTCAAATAGTGAGCAAATCGACAGCATGCAAAAAGATATGGTAAGCGTGCAGCAAGATTTGCATTTGCTGTTGCATCTGGATCGAAATATTCACTAGGCTTTTGCACTGATTGAGCACCGATAAATGCGGCTATATCGGTATTCTTTCTGTGTATAAGAGGCATAAAGCCATTTTTTGCTAATTCGGCTTCGCGTCTATCGGATATGGCGATTTCAGTTGGACATTTCATATCTACACCACCATCATCGGTGGGAAAGGTATGCGTGGGTAAGTTCGGCACTGCACCGCCAGACTCCACACCGCGAATAGATGTGCACCAGCCATATTGCTTAAATGAGTTATTGATATTTACGGCCATTGCATAGGCTGAGTTTGCCCAGCAGTAGCGTGTATGATCAGACCCGTCTATATCTTCTTCAAAGTCAAAATCATCGATTGGATTTGATTTTGCTCCATAGGGAGTTCGTGCCAGAAAGCGCGGCATGGTGAGCGCCAAGTAGCGAGAGTCATCTGATGCGCGAAGGCTGCGCCAAGGGGCATACTCAGTATTTTCAAAAATTTTGGTTAGATCTCGTGGGTTGGCAAGTTCTTGCCATGAGTCCATTTGCATGACTGTTGGTGCTGCAGCACTTATAAAAGGACAGTGCGCGGCGGCAGAAATTTTTGCCATTTCACCCAGCAGCTCTACGTCTGGCGGTGAGTGATCAAAATGGTAGTCACCAACTAGGCAACCATAAGGTGAGCCGCCGAGTTGATCGTATTCCTGTTCGTAGACTTTTTTGAATATTGGGCTTTGGTCCCAACCCACGCCTTTATGACGGCGCAGTGTGCGATGCAGTTCTTGCTTGGTTATAGGCATGAAACGGATTTTAAGCATTTCATCTGTTTCAGTATTATTGACAAGATAGTGCAAGCCGCGCCAAGCACTCTCCAGCTTTAAGTACTCTTCATGGTGAATGATGGTGTTGATTTGTTCCGATAGACGAATATCTATTTCAGCAATAATAGCTTCGATGGCCTTGTAGGCATCGTGATCAATAGTCGTCGACATTGATAGTGCTTGTTGTGCAAGTGTTTGCACTGCAATTTGCACAGCGGATTTTGCTTCTTCTGTTTTAGGTTTAAATTCTTTTTGCAGCAGGCTTGAGAAGTCACTGGTCTGACTTAGTTGCTCAGCAGGATTTATCGCTTCAGTTAGCTCCATGGGGAGTGCTCCTGTTTAAATGTATGATAACTATTCGTTGTCTGCTGTTGCAGATTCAGCTTTTTTAGGAACCGTTGCGAGGCTTTGCAAGAGTGCTGGGTCTTGCAGTACTTTACTTATCAGTTCCTCTGCGCCAGTCTTGCCATCCATATAGGTGAGGAGATTGTTGAGCTGAGTGCGAGCATCCAATAATGTAGATAATCCTTCAACTTTTCTGGCTACTGCGGAAGGCGAGAAGTCCTCCATGCTGTTAAATGTGATATCAACCGCTAAATTGCCTTCACCGGTTAAGGTGTTGGGAACACTAAACGCAACCCGTGGCTTTATGGCTTTCATGCGTTCGTCGAAGTTATCTATATCGATTTCAAGAAATTTCCTGTCTGTTACTGCGGGCATCTCTTCTTGTTGCTTTCCTGCTAAATCCGACATTACGCCCATGATAAATGGAATCTGGATTTTCTTTTCAGAGCCGTAGATTTCTACGTCGTATTCAATCTGGACGCGGGGAGCACGATTGCGTGCGATAAACTTTTGACTACTTTGATTGTTGCTCATGAATGATCTCCTAGATTAAGCGCTGGGATGTTTACAGGTACTATTAGTGTTTGAAGCCAGTAATGTTCTCGGCTTGAGATACTCCATCGGGAGCGATTTCTTTTAAAATGGTAAAAAAGTCTTGTCCAATCATATTCCTTGCTCTCCGTATTAAGTGTGGTGCTGGGTTGGCCGGATCATTATTTTCAAGAAACTGACAAACGGTGTCTAGCAATGCGATTGCATCTGTTCTGTTTTTGACTTTATTGATATTGACTGTTTTTTCATTAGTTGTTGTGTCATCACTTTCGTGAGCGAGTGATAGCTCAGCCCCCTCATCCTGCTCGTGCTTTTGGGTGTTTGCTTCAGGAACTATTAGGTTAATGAACGCGTATAGATTCTTTAGGTCTGGCGCGTATTCGATGCCAAAACTTTGCTTTAATGCTGCATCGAGCATGCTTATTTCTTTGCGTAAATCATTAAGAAGTAACATGTCTGCATTATTGTTTGTGAGTTCTTCTTTCAGGGCTTGAATAAGCTGATCTCTGCGCAGCGGTTGCTCATCCTCATCTTCTCTGCCGGTTAGAATCCGCTCTATTTTCCCGAGTGTGATTTTGCCTGCTTGTCTCAGTGAGATTTCAGTTGCACGCAAATCTCCTATAAGACCTTGCGCGGCTCCAATAGGTGCTATCGCATTGCTACGCGGCAAGGGGTCTTTTTCTCCATCAAATTCAAGACTGGGGTAGGCGCTTTCCCAGAAGTGTTGGCAGAGATTCTTAATAACTTGTAAACCTTTTAATGTGCCATTTAACCCCTGGCGGTGAGTTGCCGCACGGGTG
Organism: Cellvibrio sp. 25HG11W-0; assembly: GCF_057815475.1. Lineage (NCBI taxonomy): Bacteria > Pseudomonadati > Pseudomonadota > Gammaproteobacteria > Cellvibrionales > Cellvibrionaceae > Cellvibrio > Cellvibrio sp. 25HG11W-0. The sequence goes on along the minus strand of NZ_CM174230.1, from coordinate 2,965,239 downwards.
ATGATGGTGACCAACCGAAAGTCTCTACTTTTCTCTAAGAGTTGCATTGCCTTGGGGAGCGCTTTGGACCAATCAGGCCCCGCAGCAGGAATAATGGTATCTCCATATTGCTGCTCTGGCTGAGTGTTTAACATGTTCTCTAAGTCAATAAACTCTGGATCGTAATCTAATTCAACTCCGCTTCCTTTATCTGAGGATTGGGAGTCGCTAATAAGTGATTCGAGAAGCTGTTCAATTGAAGAATATTCCATTTCAGTTGACCCTAGATTCCATTTTGGCCGCTAAGCGCAACGATAAATTCTGGTCCCCATAGTGGATGGGTGCTTTCGGCGGGTGATAATTTAAAGGTGGGGTCTAATTGTAGAGCTTTGTAAAAGGAGTGTCGGCACAGCGTAACTCGATCAGTGACACAGTAGATAAAGGCGAGATACTTCAGTGATTCTACTCGGGTCTTAGGGCTTGCCTGCCAAATAATTGTATTTAATAAGTCCGACTCGGCTTGACTATAATTGCCAGCGTGAAAATAGGATTTGCCGCTCTCCAGCTTTAAGGTGGCCTCGCTTTTGGCCAAGTCGATGCCGCTCTTCTTTTCCTGTACTGCACAGCCGCTCAGAGCAACGGCAACCAACGAGAGTGCAACGATAAAATGCTTTTTAATATTCATGGCTATATTTCTGTCAAATTTAATGTGCTATGGGAAGATTGAATATTCATTCGGGCTACCTAAATGAATATTCAATGGTTGTGTTTTCTGATGAACTCACATCTACATCAATTATTTTTGATGGGTAGTTTGGATGAGACAGCTCAATTCTATGTTTGTTTTTATTCAGTTTCAGTTCGTGTAGTGGTGGTGTTACGCCCGCCATTTTTCCATCGACCCAAACCTCACCCCACGGAAGTATTTTTAAGTTCAGCGTCCATTCCTGTACTGCTTTTACTTCTGTTGTGTTGTTTGTTGAATCAGGTGATTTTTGTGAGTCAACTCGCACTTCCTTTTTTGGCTCGCTTGACTGATAGTCTGTTTTTGATCCCGTGGGCTTGTCTTTTATTTGCGGCTGGGAATTGCCTTTTTCGGAAAAGTTGTGTTGGACCTCAGTAGTTTTTTCTTTAGTTATCTCAACAGTGCGCATTTCCGTCAGCAAGCCGGGGCTACGTATTTCTATATTGTGAATGCCCACTGGTAAGGACAGTTCTCTCATTGGTGGGCTTACACCAAGTTTTTTATTCTCAACCCAAACTTCTCCCCACGGAATAATAGTGAGTTTAAGTAATCCCGTTTCTATGGCTGGGGATGAGAGTTTAATCTTTTTAGGTTTGACGATGGCTTTGGGTTGCGCTTGTAGGGTCTGTTGTGGCTCTACCACTTCTGGCGCGGCTGCTACCGCTACGGTAATTGTCTCTATGGGCCTGCTAAATCTGAAGCTGTCATTTATGGGGGCAGCTGCAGGTATTGTCTGGGTGTCACGAAAGGGCGCGACATTTTCATCTAAAACTCTGTCTAAGAGTTTCGCCGGTGTGCGTTGGTAGGCAAAAAACTTGTTGTCTTCAAACTGTGTATCGACCTCAGCGGTTGTTGGCGCGCTCTTGTTGTCTGTAAGCTTATTGGCTGCATTCGAGGCTGTTTCCGTTTGCTGGGAGCTAAAAGCCTCATCAGCTGTTGTAGCTGCAATAGTTGTTCTTTCGGGGGTGCTTAGAAAAACGAATACCAGGAGACCGAGCGCGCTGAGTACTACGCCAGATATGGCCAGCGCGTGAAGCTTAAATCTTGAAGAGATATGCGTTCTTGGGTTGGCGTTATGTTGACTCGTTGATGTGTCGGAGCGAGGTGCATCATTTTTCTGAGGTTTTTTTGCGGGGGCTTCATCGGTGGGAATTACGACGCTGTAATTGCCGCGAGAATCAGTTCCGTCAATCAGCTCCTGTACGTCAGAAAAGCTGCTTTTGCTGGTTGGCTCCGGAGTCGCTAATGGATTAGATTGTAATAAATCCTTTGCAGGGGTACTTGCATCATTGCCGGTTCGGGCGGCAGTGGCGGTTAAGATCTTTTGCTTTAGGGCTTCAATTTCTTCGGTAGATAAAATGACAGTTTTTCCGTCATCCTCAGTTTTCGCTGTTGAGGAATTGTTCGTTACTGGAGATGGGGAAACCAACGCAGAAAGCATGACACTTGCGGAGGGTGATGTGGCGACATTTAATGCTTCGCGAAACTCGTCAATACTTTGAAAGCGATCCGCTGGCTGCAATTTAAGCGAGCGATTGATTGCGCCTAAGAATGATTCGCTAAAGTCTGGGTATTGATTCGCGGTTAAGGGTTGCAGTGTGTCTTTCATCATACGCGAGACGGAAGCGCTCGGTGCTCGCCCTACTATGGTGAAGTACAATACCGCGCCTAAAGCATATATATCTGTCCACGCCCCCTGTTCGATTGCAGTATCTTCTGTGTATTGCTCAATTGGCGCGTATCCGGGCTTAACAACAATTGTTAGCGCGCTTTGCATGCCTGCAATTACTCGACGTGCCGAACCTAAATCTAAGAGCACGGGCTGGCCATTGTCTTGAATGACAATATTGTCCGGTGCTATGTCTCTATGGAAAATTTGACGAGCATGTAGTAGTTCAATCGCATCGAGTAGCGGGCTAAGCATGGCTTTAAGCCAGCGCTCAGTAGAGTCAACACGGAAGTCCTTTAAAATATTGCGAAGCGTCTTGCCTTTGTAGTGGGGCATAACCATATAGGCTGTGCCGTTGGATTCCCAAAAACGCAATATTTCTACCAAAGCTGGGTGCTTAAATTGTGCGAGTAACCGAGCTTCATCAATAAAACTTTGTAAGCCAGCGGAAAAGGTGTCTTTATGTCGCTCTGAACGCAGATTTACATGGGTGGTTGCGAGGCGATTTGCGATAGCGGCGGGCATGTATTCTTTAATGGCCACACTGCGCTGTAACAGCGAATCGTGCGCAGCATAGACAATACCAAAGCCACCTTCCCCGATGATGTCAGTAACAATAAATTCATTTAGTTTCGTGCCAATAGGCAACGCCGAAGGAGAGTAATGTGAAATCTCATCGTGTGCGGCTTCTTTTGCCGACGCTTTTACGCTCATTGTGGCGTCCATGCAAACCCTGCTGAAATTAAATTATCGAAACGGATGGTGGAAAAGTTGAAGAGAAGTACAAATGCATGGGCGTTAAAATATTGGAGGCTTCCATCTAACTTTATGCGACGAGATTCTATTGCCTAATCAAATTTAGCTTTGTGATCCATGTCTCGTATATTGATTTGTGATGCAAGATTTTATCGCTATCATGTCAACCTTCGGTTTTGGGAAGAGTTACTTGTGTGTGTTTGTGCGCCAAGTCTAAAAATTATAGTGTTTAGGGATTAAAAAATTATGCTCGATACACCGGGGTTGGCACTTGTTACCTTGTCTTATGATGGTACCCCCTTAAATGGTGATCGACTTTGTCATTTAAAGCCTGGCCAAAAAATCAGCGTTGGGCGTGGCGTTGATAATGATCTTGTTTTGGAGGATCCGTCACGACTTGTGTCGCGTGTTCAAGCTCAGGTGAGTTATAAAAATGCAACATCTGCAGTTCTTATGAATGTCAGCACCTCTACCAGTATCTTTATCAATGAGCGAGAAGTTCCACCGGGGATGGATGATACCGTAAAAATTTCCGACGGTATTTTTTTGGGACGTTATTTGCTTGGGTTGACTTCTTGGGGAGAGCGTGAGGTCGAGTTGGATGCGGTGGGTGTGCCTGAATCTGAAGCTTCAGTATCTCCTATAAGCCCAATGCAATTTATTCCTGAAGATTTTGATATATTCGCAGCGCCTGACGCGGACGTTAGAGTTGATGAGAGTAACAATTTTGAGTTGAGTGATTTAGATTTTGAGTCAGCGAGCGCTCGGCAATCCTTGCTCGGCGATAATTACTCTGAAGATTTATTGTCGGGTAGTGAGACTGTTGGTGAGTCTGAAGGCAGCTTAATGGCTGGAGGGGATCAGCTTTTTGATCCATTGGCTCTATTGTTAGGCGGGCAAGCCGATCTATCGGTCTTTAATCAAGTAGATCTAGGGTCAGAGCTGTCGACGCCTTTTGTTGCACCTACGCCCATAAAAACGAAAAAGGAATTTAAGCCTGAGCCTGCAAGAAAAAGTGAGCCAGGCAATCACGAGTCGCGTGCCCTCCCATTGGAAAGCTCTGCGCCTGTTGTTCCTAAGCATCGGGAATTGGATGGGGTTGCTCCACTTAATGCCAAGAAAGTAGTGCCTGGCAGTGATGAGCTGCTTAAGGCATTTGCTGCGGGGGCGGGCCTGGATGTTTCCCGTTTGCCGGAATTTAATGTTGAATTTGCATCGCAGCTGGGGGCCTTGATGTTACATCTAACTCGCGGAACCATCAGTATGATGCACGAGCGTTCGCTGACCAAGCATGAGATGCGCGCTAATGTCACAATCATCGCCTCGGCAGGTAATAATCCCTTGAAGTTTGCACCTGATGCGCAGTCCGCATTGATTCAGTTACTCGGAGAAAGGTTCTCAGGTTTTATGGAGCCAATAGCGGCAATCGATGATGCATTTGTCGACCTGTCTGCCCATCAAGTGGGATTAGTTGCGGGGGCCCGTGCCGCCGTTTATGAAGTTGTTAAGAAATTTAGCCCTGATAGACTGCAAAAATATTTAATTTCAAATCAGATAATTGATGCTTTGGTTCCTATGTCTAAAAAATCTAAATTATGGGAGCTTTATGAGGCAAGTTATTCTGAGTTGGCTGGTGACGCTAAAGAGGATTTTGAAATCCTATTTCAGCAGGCATTTGCTGATGCCTACGAAAAGGAAGTGGATAGGATGAATGAAGCTCGAGGTTTGCAATGACGACATATAGGGCCGCGTCAGGGAAAACGATTGATTTTGCAACCCTTTCGCGCCAGGGTGCTCGGGATTATAACGAAGATGCTTGCGGCTACTGGACTTCTGATGTTGGTGCGTGTTTTGTAGTCTCGGATGGCGCGGGTGGTCACGGTGGCGGAGATGTGGCCTCGGAGGCGGCAGTAAAAACATTCCTGATTGGGTTTTCTGAATTGCCATCGATCGAAAAGCCCCATATCGATTCACTTTTGTTGCAAGCCGATGCTGCGATTCGTTATGGGCAGCAATTGTCCGGTGGATTAAAAAAAATGAGCGCAACCATTGCAGGTCTTTTTTTTGATGAAAATGCTGATTTTGCCCAGTGGATTCATCTGGGAGATACCAGAATATATTTTATACGTCGGCGCGAGTGCAGGCAATTAACGAAAGATCATAGCTTGGTGCAGCGATTTATAGATTCCGGCATGTTGCAAGCGGCCGCGGCCCATGAAGCTGTGGCGCGCAATGTTCTTTATGCCGCACTTGGAACCGGAGATGAAATGTTATGTGAGTCGCTTGATGTGCCTTTTCGCGTACAAGATGGAGATGTTTTTTTAATTTGCTCTGATGGGTTTTGGGAGGATGTTGAGGTTGGCGCTTTGGTGAATACCCTGACGGCATCGGCATCGGCAGAGGAATGGTTGATACGCATTGAAGAAGAGATTCTAAACAAGCAATCTTTAGCTCAAGATAATTATAGTGCTGTAGCGGTATGGGTTGGAGCCCCGAATGAAATTACGCTTCCCTGGGATCCTGCCCTTTACGATAAATCACACATGGATAATCGCAATCATGATAATTGATACAGGCTTCATTTTTGCTTTGAAGAAAGCGGTTCCGATTGCGCTCAAAACTAGTCGAGTAATACTGGTTTCAATATTGTTGATTATAAGCGCTTGTGCGTCGTCGCCTAGAAAAGACATTTTCCAGATTACGTATATAGCCGCTAACAATTTGAACCCTGATATCAATGGGCGTCCATCACCCGTGGCGATTACGCTTTACCGTTTGGCTAATAGTTCAGCTTTTGAAAAAAGTGATTATTTGTCGTTAGTTGAGAATGATCAAGTCATTTTAAGTAAAGATCTGTTGTCAAAAGAGGTTGTCATTCTTAGGCCGGGTGAAATACTGCAAAAACGTTACATCCTGTCTGGGAAGGAACGTGCGTTCGGTATAGTGGCTGGGTATCGAATTATGGATTCTAGTGATTGGCAACTTGTACATTCTACCCCCAAGGCTCGATCGAGAATCTCTAAGACATTTAATAGTGATCAGTCCCTCTATGACCGCACTATTTTGGTGGGAAAAAACGCACTAAAACTTAAACCTCTCGAAGTAAATAATGAAAAGGACGTGTTTTGATATGGAGCTGTTTAAAAAAGTAATATGGTCTGAGGGAATGTTTTTACGGCCGCAGCATTTTCAGCAGCAAGATCGATATACGGACTTTATATTGCATCAGCGATCTCTGGCGCCTTCTTATTATTTTTGGGGTTTTAGACAGTTAAGTATCGATGCATCAGCCTTAGCTATAGGGTTGATTTCTTTAAATTATGCGGAGGGGATTTTTCCTGATGGTACGACTTTCAGTTTCCCCTCGCAATCCGAAGTGCCCGAACCTTTAGAGATTAAAGAGGGGGTTGTTGATCAAGTTGTGTATTTGGCGCTCCCTATTAAGCGGTTAAATTCTGATGAGATAACTTTTGATGATCGTGATATGTCGCAGGCTCGCTACAAGGTTACTGATAGTTTAATTGAGGATATTAACTCCACTAAAGGCGAGCCTGCTGAGTTACAAATTGCCAATCCGCGCTTACGGTTATTGCTCGCGCAAGATTTGACGGATTCTTGGGTGTCATTAGGTGTGATAAAGATAGTTGAACGAAAAAGTGATCGCCAAATACTTTTAGATGACAACTATATTCCCCCGTTGATTTCGCGCGGGGCCTCACCGTTACTAACAAATTATCTTAATGAGGTCTTGGGGTTGGTGCAGCAACGTGCCGATGCCTTGGGGGAGCGCATAAGTCAGCCAGGGCGCGGTGGAGTATCCGAGGTCGGTGATTTTCTAATGCTGCAGTTGCTTAATGGAGTCCAACCTAGAGTTTCTCATATATTGGAGAATCACGGCATACCACCTGAAGAAGTCTATAAGCTGATGATCTCTCTCGGAGGAGAGTTGGCCACTTTCGCGGCAGAAAATAAGCGTTGCGAAACCATTCCCAAATATAATCATGATGACCCTATATTAACCTTTCTTCCTTTAATGCAAATGTTAAGACGCTACTTGTCTACTGTTTTGGAGCGTAATGCCATAGAGATAGAGCTAGTTGAAAAGGCATATGGAGTAAGAGTTGGGCTGGTCAGCGATAGAGAGCTGATTTCAAGCTGTCAATTTGTCTTGGCTGTTCATGCTAGTGTTGCGCCAGAAATCATCAAGGGAAATTTCCCTAAACAAATTAAAATCGGCTCAGTTGATAAGATTCGTGATTTGGTCAACTTGCAATTACCTGGAATTTTGATCAATCAACTCCCAATTGCACCGAGGCAAATTCCTTATCATACCGGCACGCATTATTTTGAAATGGATGCGTCCTCCGACATGTGGAAGTCGTTTAAAGCATCTGGGACGATTGCAATGCATGTCGCGGGAGATTTTCCTGATTTGGAAATTCAATGTTGGGCAATTCGCAGATAATACTTCATAAAAGGGAAGTTTCATTATGGCTCCAATTGATTCATTTGGCATTAATCAGTCGCGCACTTTTGTCATGCCTAATCCTGGAGGGGCGCGTAGCGGCAATCAAGGAGGTCAAGTAGCTTTGGGGGCCGTAGCCACAGAAGAGGAAGATGTGGTATCAGGTAGTAACCCAATAATTGCGATAGCAAATCCAATATTGAATATGATTTTCCAAATTCGTACGCTTGTCCATAATCCAGACCCCTCGAAGTTAAGAAGTTATTTGATTGAAGAAATAAAGAAATTTGAGGCGAGAGCTAAGTATGAGGGGGTGTCACAGGAGCACTTGGCTGCGGCGCGTTATTGTCTTTGTACGGTAATTGATGAAACAGCCGCCCAGACTCCATGGGGTGGCGGCGGTGTTTGGGCTAAGTACAGTTTATTGGTTACTTTTCATAATGAAACATGGGGTGGTGAAAAATTCTTCCAAATTTTATCGAAGATCACTCAGGCCCCAGCGTTGCACCTCGATCTAATAGAGCTCATGTTTTATTGTATTTCTCTCGGCTTTGAGGGGCGCTATAAGGTTGTTTCTAATGGCCAATCTCAATTAGAGGTGTTACGTAGGCGCTTGGCTGAAATAATTGCTGATAATAGAAGTGAAAAAGTTAGAGCTTTTTCTATTCGTTGGCAAGGTGTTGCTAAAGATAGGCGACCTATGTGGAATGCACTTCCGGTATGGGTTTCTGCGGCTATATTCTTATTTTTTTCCGTAATACTTTATTCTATTTTGAGCTTTAAGCTATCGGATAGATCTGATTTCACCTTTGGGTCTATATCAAAAATTCATTTGCCTGAACTGCCGGTATTTTCACAATCTCCAGTAAGGGCTAGTACCCTAACACTGCTCTTGCAGCCAGAAATAGAAGCTAATTTGGTGCGCGTAAATGAAACGGCGAGTGTTGCCACCGTGATTTTATTGGGTGATGGGTTATTTAATTCTGGCAGTATAGATATCAATGCCCCCTATAAGCCTGTACTTAGAAAAATTGCAGATGCGATTGATGAGATCGGTAATGGGGTTATTGTTTCCGGTCATACTGATAGTCAGCCTATTCGTACTGCACGATTTCCTTCAAATTGGCATTTGTCGATGGAGCGTGCTCGCAGTGTGGCACAGCTATTAAGTTTATTTATTCAAAATAAGTCTTTGAAGATGAATGTCGAAGGGCTCGGATCAGCTGAGCCTGTTGCATCAAATGGTGAAGCTGAGGGGCGCGCGCTTAATCGGCGTGTTGAAATTAAAATATTTACAAATTCTCCGAATAATTAAAAGGAATTGACAACGTGATAAGTCGTTTTTTTCGATTTTTATTTAATCCCTATTTTTGGGTTTTTATAGGAATATTTGCAGTTGTATTATTGGTTTGGTTTGCTGGCCCGCTGTTTGCTTTCGCAGATTGGCGGCCTTTGGCCTCGGTAGCTGTGCGCTGCTGGGTAATAGGGATATTTGTAGGGTATTTTTTGCTTAAGTTAATTTTTGGATTGCTACGCAAGCGAAATATTAATGCTAAATTGCTGGAGGCAATGACGAAATTAAAGCCGAGCGATAGCGGCGACAGCAATAATGTTAACGTAAGTGAATTGCAGAAGAATTTTAATAAGGCATTATCTCTACTTAAAAAATCCACATTTAATAGTGAGTCCGGTTTCTTTTCCAAAATTAATAGAAAGTATGTTTATCAGCTGCCCTGGTATGTTTTTATTGGCGCACCGGGATCAGGAAAAACCACAGCGCTAGTAAATAGCGGCTTAAAATTTCCATTGGTGGATATGCTGGGAAAAGAGTCGGTTAAAGGCGTTGGCGGAACTCGTAATTGTGATTGGTGGTTTACCGAAGACACCGTCTTTCTTGATACGGCGGGGCGCTACACTACCCAAGATAGCGATGCTAGTACGGATAAGGAAGAGTGGCTGGATTTCATTAACTTACTGCGTAAATTTCGTCCAAAGCAGCCGCTAAATGGGGCAATTGTTACCGTCTCGATTACTGATTTGCTAACACAAGACGAGCACCTTAGGGAGCATCATGCGAGCCAGCTCCGCGCTCGATTAAGTGAGTTAAGCGATAATCTTGGTGTGAATTTCCCTGTCTATGTATTGATAACGAAGGCAGACCTTTTGGGTGGGTTTTCTGATTATTTTTCTGGATTAAATAAAGAAGATCGAGAGCAAGTGTGGGGCTTTACACTGCCAGTAGCGTCAGAGCCTTCGAATGTTGAGGCTGCCCTTCCGGAGCAAATTGCACATGAGTTGGCCGCTTTATCGAAAAGACTTTTTAGTGGCTTGCCAGATGCAATGTTGCGCGAGCACGATATGGCGCGGCGCGCGCATGCTTATGCGTTTCCACAGAACTTTTCTAATTTGTTACCTTTGGTTAATCAAATCATAGGGCAAATATTTTATGGGAAAGTATTGGCGAGCATTAATTTTCGCGGCGTTTACTTTGTAAGTGGAACCCAGGAAGGTACACCTTTTGATCGTGTTTTAGGTGCTCTAGGTAGACGCTTAGGCGCTAACTCTAGTCTTAATATCAATACCAACCCCCAGACTTCATCAGGAAAAAGTTACTTTATTAAAGATCTTGTTAATAGAGTGATCTTTCCTGAGGCGCACATGGCAGGAAGGAATAAGAAGGAGGAACGGAAGGAGTTGTTGTTTGGGGTTGCTGGACACGGAATTGTAGCATCTTGTTTTATTTTGCTCTGTATTTTATGGGCTGCCAGCTACTTTAAAAATTTAGCTTATGTAGATTTTGTAGACAAAAAAAATAATGCAGTCGCTCAGGAGTTTTCGAACCTTGCTGCACAAAAAGGCACTGGGGTTTTAGAGTACTTACCCGCGTTAAGTGAGTTATTAGTTTTAGCTGATGGTAATGGTTTCGCGGTGATGGATCCGCCTCTCGGAGTTGGTTTGGGATTATATCAGGGGGAGAAGCTTAACTCTGCAGCTCAATATACCTACCGCAAAGCATTAGAGCGTACCTTGCTGCCCGGCGTGTCAAGACGATTGGAGTTTTTGTTACGCTCGTCTGATGAGCATGATTTAGGTTTGTCATATGAATCGTTAAAGGCCTATTTAATGCTTGCTGATCCAGTACATTACGATGCTAATTTTCTATTTGCATTCGTAAATAAGGATTTTCAAGAGCATCTGCCATCTGGCGTTTCACGTGATGTGCGTGAATCTCTTAGTTTGCATTTGCAGCATTTGTTACTAGATAAAATAATTAGTTCTCCTTACCCTTTTGATTTGGGGTTGGTACAAGAGAAGCGGCAGCTCTTAAGCCGTTCTTCTTTTGCTGAACGAGCTTATTCGCATCTAAAGGCATCACTGCTACAAAAAAACACTGGTGGATTTTCATTTTCAGAAGCGGGTGGGCCGAAAAGCGCATTTGTATTTCGAAGAAATAGCGGCCAGCCGTTAGGTCTTACTATCCCGGACCTGTTCACTTACCATGGATATCACAAGCGCTTTTTACCTGCTTTAAGTGAGTTGGTTGGCAGTATGTCAACAGAGGATGGTTGGGTGTTGGGTGCATATTCGGCTTTTGAGAATACGAATTTAAAGGTTGCTTCACTGGCTAATGCTGAGCGCGCGGTGAAACGCTTATATCTTCATGAATATGTGATTCTTTGGGAGGACTATCTTTCTGATTTAAGGCTAGTTGAGACCCATTCAATGGCTGAGACAATAGAGGTCGCACGTATCTTATCGGCCGTCGATTCTCCGCTTATACAGTTGCTACAGGCTGCTGCGCGTGAACTCAATTTAGGGAATTCCTTCTCAGCGGATGCGACCTCTGTAATGAGTAGTGCTGTTAAACGTGCGGGGACTGTAGTTTCTAACATGGAGAGAAATATCGGTGCTTTGGCTAATGAGCTTGGGCATGATGATGAAGTGTTAGAGCGGATTGTTGATGATAGATTTAAAGCTATTATTCAATTGGTGCAAGGGCAAGGGGGTGCTTCTTCGACTGATGCCATCTTGAAAATGTTTAATGAAGTCTACATTAATTTATCCAATACAGATTACTCAATTCGTAGCGGCTCAACAGCGCTAGGTCAGACCGATGCCATATCACTTATACGCTCTGAGGCGGCGCGCTTGCCCAGCCCAGTAAGGCCAATCTTGGAAGGTTTAACGCAGGAGGGTAGTCGGCAAGCTGAAGGTGGCATTAGAAATACATTAAGCTCTGAGCTGGATAATTCTATTGGAGATTTTTGTCGAGTTGCAATAAGAGGACGCTATCCATTTGATCATTCATCTACGCGTGATGTCACTCTGGCAGATTTTTCACGAATGTTTGCGCCTGCGGGGATGATGGACCAGTTTTTTAGTAAGCATCTAAAATCTATGACAGATATGACAGGGCGCTCATGGGTGTTGCGAGCGACCAATGAAAATAGTATTTCAATTGGTTCTTTTCAGCAAGCGGCCCGAATTCGCGATGTATTTTTCCCTTCGGGGGCTCGCTCGCCCGAGCTTTCCTTCGAGTTTATAGTCATTGAAATGGATGCTGCTATAAATCAATTGACGTTAGATTTTGATGGTCAAGTGTTTCAGTATGCACATGGGCCGCAAATTTCTCGGACCGTTGTTTGGCCTGGACCTAGAGGGAGTAATCAAATTCGATTGGAGTTAAATGGTGTTGATGTGTCACGAAATTCACTTCAGGTTTCTGGCCCTTGGGCGTTGCTGAGGCTATTTGAAAATAGCGAAGCTCGCAAGCGTATAGAGCCGGAAAAGTTCGTTGCTACTGTGTTAGTTCACGGCTATAGAGTTGTATTTGAGGTGACGGCCAGTAGTGTTCATAATCCATTTTATCTTGCAGAGTTAACGCAGTTTTCCTGCCCAAAACGACTTTAAAGTTAATGAGTGAAGAAAAGCAAAATACTAGGTTTAGTTATTATGGGAAGTTACCATCCGTTGGAGACTTTATTTCCAGAAATATTGAAGCTGAATTATTAGGTAATATTGATGATTGGTTTAAGGGCGGGATTTCACATATAAAATCAGCACAAAAAAATTGGCTGGATTTTTATTTGATCGCTCCTGTTTGGTGCTTCTATATCCCTCCTGGCATTTGGGGAGGGGAGTCATTATGCGGTGCTCTAATGCCAAGCGTAGATCGCGTAGGGCGTTATTTTCCATTCATTGCATTGATCGATGTAATTGAAGTCACACCAATATCCCTCGCCTCGCTCTGTGCTCGTGCCTCCAATCTATCTCTGCAGCTCCCTTTGTTGCTAGAGGGGGCACATCAGCCGGATGATGTTGTGACTTTTTTCGAATCGGTGTCTCTTTCACTGGATTTAAATCTAGATGAATATAGCGAAATTGAGAGAGCGCTTTATTCATCGCAAGGGGCTAGAAGTTACTGGTGGAATCAATCCGCACCGAGTCAAACTTTATTTGAGTTCCCTTTTGCCCCTAATGCCAGGTTATTCGAAATGTTGTTTTTTAGAGCGATCTCTGAATGAAAAAATCATCCACCAAGTAGTTGGTAGGTACATTCTTATTTCGTAACCGCTAATTCTTATTGGAAAGGCGATTAAACTGGCGGCGCCAGCTATAAATTTGTAGGGCACTAACATCCAGATCACTTGCCCTTCCGTGGGCAAAAAAAGCATTTTTTAAAACAGTTTACTATTGGGTCGACACGATTTTTATATCATCAATAGTGGTGTCGTACATGCGGCCATTGCTGGATACAAAAGAAGCGCGCAGTTGGTAAAACTGGCCTTCTGGTAACTCGGCGCTGGGCGTTAGGCCTTTAAGTGAAAAACTCATGGTGGATGTTCCGGATTCGGTTTTTAATGCCCCCGAGTCTATTAACGCTATGTCCTTAACAGGTATCCATTTAGATTTAAAGTGTCGCAACCAAAAGCGAATTCCCCCCTCATCTGAGGCAATGACTTTATTGCCTGATCCGGCGTGGTACTCGACGTTTAATCGAATTTTATTGTTTTGAGCCCATATTTTGGTACGCAACTTTTTCTCGTCAGTAAATTTTATAAAGGGCGCTATGGTTAGAGCCACTTTCACTTTGACTGCGTCGCTTAGCTTGGGGGCTTTTTTTGAGGCAACTTTGATGGTTGCAGATCCTGGATGTAGAGCAGTGATTGTCCCGGCACTATCAACGCTGAGCACTTTATTGTTGCTGCTGCTCCAGGTAAGTTCTTGATTGTCGGCATGGGTAGGTAATAGGGTAGTGGTGAGTAAGTGACTTTCTCCTACAAACAGCTGCGCCGGATAGCCGCCGAGCTTTAGTGATTTAGCCGGTACCGCAAACCAAGGCGTAATGTTAACTTTGCTGTGAGCGCTTATACCCTTACTTGGACTGGTGGCCGTGATGATGGCGCTTTGGCCTATTTCCCCCAGTGCTTGTATTCGTCCTTGGTTGTCTACTTCGACAGCACTTTCATCGCTGGATGACCATTGCAGCCGGGTGTCAGCATTGACTGGTGTTAGTTGGGCAGTAAGTTTTAATGCCGTGCCTTGGCGCAGATTTGTTTGTGCCGGTTCAAGGCGCAGACTTTCTACATCTGCTTTGTCGGTATCAAATAATTGATTGGCGGGTTTGTTGGTGAAATTTTGAATTTCCCCATTGCGCCATCTAATACTAATACGCTCAATCGTTTGCGCGCTCCCTAAACCAAAATGCACAATGTTTAACAGGCTTTGGGAGAAAACGCCTCCCGCTGAACCTACCCGTTTGCGATAAACACCTCGCGCGGTGGTGATTTTAACTTCAGCGCCGATGGCATCCACATGGGCTTTAGGTGAGTAGCCCACTCGCACTAATGCGTAATGTCCGGTTATAGTTTTGTTGTTGCGATAGAGGTACCACTCACCACCTTCACTGCCGTTTAATAGGTCTAGGCCGCCATCCAAGTCAAAATCAAAGGCTTGACCCATATCGCCATTGCCGGGGCCGCCGACATCATTGGCACCGTGTTGAGTCAGCGTGTGAAAGTGACCTTTGCCATCATTCAATAGCATGTAATCAGAAATGCGCGATCCAATATTCCCCCAGCGGTAAAGAAATAAATCCTGGTGACTGTCGTTATTAAAATCACCCGTGGTTACACCCAGCGTATTGCCGCCGGGTTGAATTTTCCATTCGCGTGAAACGTCAGTGAATTTTCCTCCGTCGTTGCGTAACAGAATGTCGGTCATATTACGATTCTCTGGAACAAATTCGGGGGTGGCGCTAGTAACACCAGAGAGGCTAAATTTAAAATTCCAAAAAACATCCCCATTGCGAACTAATGCGGCTTTCCAGCGGCCTTTGCCTAAGTGACCAAAGTAAACTCCATTTTCCGCAATATTATCCGGCCAGCCTTGTGCTTCGCTGGGGTCTATTTCCAGCTCCTGCCCAACGGAAAGTACCTTCGATATTTTATTTCTGCCGAGAAAAAATGGATAATTTTTTCCTCTAAATTCACCCTGCGCGAGGAAATAATAATTGTGCAATTTAATCTTGTCAGCAGCGGTGAATTCGAATTTATCCACACCTTTAAAGCCGCGCGGTTTGATCGAGAATTCTTGGGTAATGGGGTCGTGATCGACTGCAGGTGCTTCACCTTTGCCGTGTTCAACTTCTTTGCCGCGTGCGAGGTAAAGGTCCTGATCTCCATCATTGTCGATATCCAAATCGGCGACTGCCATTATGTTGTGTAAGGCGATGACCTCGGTAGGGAATTGCGCGGTAATATCGGTGAAAGTGAAATCGCCATTGCCCAGCCAGACGGAAAGTGGGCCAAATAAAATCACATCATCAATGTTGTCGTGGTTTAGATCGGTCACTAAAGAGCGCGATGGTTCCTGATCTTGCAGGCCTGCAATTGCGCGCTGCGTAAAGGTTCCATCACCTTTGTTTTCGTAAAAAAAATGTTGCGGTTTTTCATGTGTAAGACTGGATTCGTTAATGAGCATTAAATCCAAATCGCCATCCAAATCCATATCTGACCATTGCGCAGCGCGGCCACGGCCTCCTTTGTTGATACCCACATCGCCTGTTGTTAATACCAGTGTGCCATTGTCATTGGTGTAGAAATTGGCTTTGGAGGGATCTGTGCCATTGCCGCCGCCTTGCGTAACGATTAGATCCAGATCGCCATCATTATCGTAATCGCCAACGGCAGTACCGTGCAGGTCGTGCATAAACCAGCGCGCCAGATTTTGACTGTGTTTAGTTACAGTACCGTCGCCATTATTCCAATAAAGTTTGCTGCTCTCTTCATTGTGATTATTCACAATAAAATCGTAATCGCCGTCATTATCTATATCGGCTACGGTTGGCCCCCCGTATTTAATTGAGCTGACTTTATCAATGCCTGCACTAACGGATATGTCCTCAAACTGAGGGACATCGAGATTGGGTACATCTATTAATTCAAGGCGATGAATGTTGAGTATTGCGTTGTTTGCTCTGAGGCTGAGATTAATCTTGCCCTGCGCAGGAAGTTTGATGAGCGCGGTTAATTGCTGCTGACCAGAATGCGGAATATCAATATTGTCGAGTAGTAATTCATCGTTGGCGTAAAGACTAAAGTTGGCATAGTTTTTAGGGTTGTCGACGACCAACACCATTTTTTTTATCAGGCTGCCTTGAGCCTGATATTGAATTATTTTAGGTGTTGCGGGATTGAGATAGAAATCACTGACAATAGAGGCAGCCTGGGCATTTATCGCACTCAGGAGCCAAGCTGCGCTTAGAAGAGATAGGTATTTAAGACTGGAATGGATTGCTTTATTTATCATCATTTAACTCACCATAAAGTTATAACGGTCTATATGGCGATATCAGACAGGGCATGAATTTGCTGCCTGATTAACGCCAAAACCTAACTTTACCTCAGTGAGGGTAATGCTGATAGTTAATTGTTAACAAAAATGACGTAGATTGAGTGTGAGTTACAAATCGCCCAGTTGCAGGGCAATTTTGTTGGCAGTAGTCACAACCAGTGTTTGCAGTTCTTCTTGCGGTATCTGCTGGCTCCAGTGTGACTTGAGGGGTGAAATGGCCAATGCTGCAATCACCTTACCTTCTGGTCTACCGATGAGTGCCGCAAAATCGGTGGCGCCTTCAATAAAAGGACTTTGTGCCGCGAGACAGCCGCTTTGTTTGATATCTTCCAATTCAGTGATCAGTGCGGAGCGTTTATTTTTGCTGAATTTAGTGTATTCGGCGTCGCGCTCCAAAATCATGTCACGCACCGCCGGATTGCTGTTGGCGAGCAGTAATTTGCCGGCGGTAGTGGTCATGGTGGGAAACAAAGAGCCTTCGCTCATGTTGAGCGAGATAGGGCTGTGCCCGCGTGCGTGCACAATAATCATGGTCTGGCTTTGGTAGAGCATAGCCAGATAGCAGGATTGGCCAATATTAACCGCAAGATCTTCCATATAGGGCAGAGCGCATTGGCGCATTTGATCGATAGGCGAAATGCTGCGCGACAAATTGTAAAGCTTGAATGACAGCCGATATCGGCCTGAAAGCTCATCCCGCAATAAGTAGCCACGGGCTTCCAAGCCAATTAACACGCGGTAAATGTCATTAGGGTTGCGCCCTAAGCCCTGAGCAATTTCAGTTTGTGATTTAGGCAGCTCCTGAGTCACCAAGTATTCCAATATATCCAACCCTTTATCCAAGGCCGGAACCGCGTATTTATTGGCAGCAGTCATCAAAGTCGTTTAATCCTGTGGTCGAACTCGAATTTTTCGAGGGCAATTGAAGCTGTGAGCTTCATTCACCCCATTGTTTACGTCACAAAAATACCTTATTCATCATCAAATAAATAGGAATTTACGGTTTTTGGTCTAGTTATATTTATTTTTATAGAAATATTCTATTCATATATAAATAAAATACTTGCCTTTTGGAAGTTGATGGATGATGATTGTTAACAATGCAAATTAAGCAGAAATCAACCGTTGGAGACTAGGTTATGAGCGCAACAAAACTGACCCAAGAACAGATTGAAACCTACCATCGCGATGGCTATGTGATTGTGCGTGGCTACTACTCGCCTGAAGAAATTAAACGTTTGCAAGATACTGCTTTTAATGACGATTCGTTAAATGAACGTGCGTGGCAGAAAAAAGATGGCTCAGGAAAAGTCAGTAAAGTCTGCCTGTGGCAACAAACAGGCGATGACTTTTACAGCATGTTTTCACGTGGACGCCGTTTGGTAGATACCGCTGAAGCTTTAATTGGCGAGCCGGTTTATCACACTAGTACCAAAATTATGATGAAAGAGCCCTTTGTTGGTGGCGCGTGGGAATGGCATCAGGATTTTGGTTACTGGCATCGCGATAACCTTATGCTTTATCCAAAATCATTGAGTTGTATGGTGGCAATTAACCGTGCAACGGAAGAGAACGGGTGTTTGCAAGTGCTTAAAGGTTCGCATCATTTAGGGCGTCTTGATCACAGTAAAACCGGTGATCAAAAAGGTGCGGATATGTTGTTTGTGAATGAAGCACTTAAATATCACGAGCTTATCAATGTTGAGTTGGAGCCTGGTGATACCTTGTTTTTCCATTGCAATCTGTTGCATAAATCGAATGAGAATCGCTCATCCGAACCGCGTTGGTCGATGATTAGTGCTTATAACGCTATCACCAACCAAGCGTTTCAGGAAAATGAAGCGGTTTATTATCCATTGTACCCAGTTGATGATGACGCCATTCTGAATTGGAAGGCTGCATAGTTTTTTAAGTTGTGTTATTGGTTCTTGCTCTGCCGGGGTAATGTTCGGCAGAGCTTTTTATCTTTAGGTTGTAGGTTTAATCCCGTCATCCATTTATTTTTATCGTCTCATTCGGAGCTTTCCCGCCAATGATTAAGCAAAATATTCCGTTGCCAAAATCCAATATTGATCCGCATGGTTTAATTGTAGGGCAGGGTGATTTTCGTTATCGCGTTAACAGTCACTGGGGCTTGCTGGATGCGCAAAAAACACCGGTAGAAAATTGCCACGGCTTTGCCATGGATTCACAAGGCCGCATTGTGATGGTGACAGATCATCCACGTAACAATGTGATTATTTACAGTAAGGATGGGAAATTGCTTGATGCGTGGGGCACACAATTTCCCGGAGCTCATGCACTGCGCATTGTTAATGAAAATGGTGAAGATTTTATTTATTTGGTGGATAGCGGTTGGGTACTGAATCGCAATTGGGATGGTAAGTCTACTGATGATTGGGCGTCGCCCTACAACAAAGTGATTGCTCAGAGTGGGTTTATCGCCAAGCTTACCTTGGATGGCCGTTTGATTTATACCATCGGTCATCCGCAAACCATTGGTGTTTATCGCCCGGATCAGCCTTTCAGGCCGACTGATATCGCTATAGCCCCCAATGGTGATCTTTATATCACTGATGGCTACGGATCAGATTATTTACTGCACTATGATTCCAATGGTCGTTATATTCGCCATTGGGGCGGTAGTGATAATGCTAACGCGGCAATGAATTTAAAAAATACTCACGGTATAGAAGTGGATTTGCGCAATCCACAAGATCCGCATCTGATGGTGAGTTCTCGAGCGGAACAGGTATTAAAATTATTTGAATTAAATGGCGATTACCGTGGCGTGATCGATGCAGCGGGTGCTTATATTGGCGGGCCTGTTTTTAGCGGTGATCATTTTTTTGCCCCAGTATGTTGGTCTCATATCGATGGAAAAAATGCAGACGACTCAGGCTTTATCAGTGTGTTTGATCGACACAATCGTGTAGTGGCCAATCTTGGTGGAACTCAACCGGAATATATCAATGATGTTTTGCAGCCTATGGCTAGCACCTGGGATGTATTTAATCATTGCCATGCACTCTGTGTAGATGAAGATGAGAATCTGTATGTGGGGCAGTGGAGAGCGAATCAAACTTATCCTTTTAAATTGGAGCGGTTGTAAGCACCAGAAAGTTCATGATTTGGGTGTTGTACTTTTTTTGGCTTCATACTACGAATAGCTATACCTGTAATGGCTGCACGGTAACAGCAACAATTCCTTTGATTGAATCAGAGAAAGGCCAGCTTATTTGCTAGTTTTTGGCATTGTCTTTATCGAAAGCTGGAATTAATATTTCTTTAAAACAACTAGGTCAAGTGATTGTTGATGCCAGAAAAGCTCGCCTTACCGAAGGTGGGTCCTTAGGTCTAAAGGGGTCGTCTGCGTCAAATCCAGCGGAGAAAAATCTTTGACCAATAAAAGTGCCTATTTTTAAAGATTGACTTGATTATCGAGTTTTTGTGATCCATAAGGGCGATCAATCCACTTGAGGGTTTGCGTATACTAAAAGTAGGGCAGGGCTATTTTGGGAGAGATGAAAAATACTGCAAGTGCCTGGAGTTCCCCCTGTTGCTTCAGCACAGGGGCGAAATTTATGGTCAATGTTGGCCGCTAAGCATTTTGATTATATGCCACTCGCTGTGCATGAGCCTTGACTGGATCTTGAAAGTCGTTCTGAACTTCACTTGTGGTGAAAAAATTGTGCTGGGTTACCCCCTCGGCAATATTTTATATGTGTCGCCAGATAATAAGATGTTTTACGATTTAACTTCATTCAACATGGAAAAGGCGATTGATGATGGTAGTTATGATAGGTTGTTTAATCAGCCTAGGATGATTAAAGTTGCAATTAAGTATGCCAATTTCCCCGCCCGAAAAATTATTCATATTAAAAATCCTTTAATCGATATGAATATTCTTGCGTCTGATCCTAAATATTGGATTTCTTTACTAACGCTGAGCTTACCTCGCTTACAATAATATTGTCCTGCGTTAGTGGTTTTGTATTTACTCTTGCATGAAATTAATTTGTCTAAATGTACGGCTGAACTCAATAACAAGTAAAAAATAACAAAGATTGAAGGAGCCTTTCATTTAGCGTTTCTCAAGTACTTCTTCACTAAGCTGGTGAGTGTGATATCCCACGCGACAGGCACTGACAAACCTTTTTGGTGTGGCCTTTATAAAGCGAAACGCGACAATGGAACTCTGCCGCAAACGGACGATTAAAACTTGCCATGAATGACGCGCTCCAGGGCAATACTCTTCGTTTCCATCTGTCTGCATTTACACCCGCGATACCACGGCAAAACGACCCGAACCGATGGTGGCGGCATGCGGCCGTCAGTATCCATCGGTCCATTGCGATTTAAGTCCACGCCTACTGGTTGAGTGTCTGCATATCATCAATCGCGGTTGCTGCAATTGCTGCTGCAAGCCTCAATCTCATCGCAGGCGCTTCAACAGTGATTGCAGTCAAACGAAGGGTGTCTGACTGTGTTCGCGTATCAAGCACTTTAGTTGCAACAACTCGGGAAGACTTTTATCTAAAAAGATGGGGGTTTTGTTAAGAGGTGGTGTACAGCGTTGCTTCTTGAAGTGCCTGTCTTGTGTTACGTGGGGTGAGGTTTATCGCTTTAATAGGTGTTAAAATGTAACCGGTTACTATTTTGTGAGTACTTTTGTATGGTTATTATAGCTATATGAAACAGTGTGTTGCAGTATCGGCTGTATATGTTAACGTTATTATTGAGACAGGCGACCGTTTTTTTGTGTTGTTAATGTAATCGATTACATATAGTCTTTAATAGGTTCATGGGGTGCGATAACAAGAATAGATAAGCTGTCGACACAAATTCATGGCATTCAGCTCACTCTCCCTCTCCAAATCAGGTGAGCAAGTATTCAGGAAACATAATATTGCGTGCAGGAAGTGCGCCTATAGAGAGAAAGCAAGTCAATACATGACAATTATGCAGCTCCTGCCTTATGGCGTGGGATGGCTATTGTTTGGGTAGTGCTTGCGCTGGTCAAGATAACTCTAATATTAACTAGCAGGTGTTTTTATGAAACAACTTCAACTGAAGTCCGCCATTTTGGGGATTTTTATGACGGCGAGCGCGCTTCCGGTATTGGCCGGGCAGTGCAGCTCCGTCGCATGGTCCTCCAGTACCACCTACAAGGGCGGCGAAGTCATTGTCTATCAGGGCGATGAATACAAGGCGCGCTATTGGATCAACCCGGGGAAAACCCCCAACAAGGCCGATGAATGGGACGCATGGCAATGGCAGCAACAGTGCAGCACTAGCCAAAGCTCGGTAGTCGTTGCTTCGTCGCTGCGCTCGTCGGTGGCGGCTTCGCTCGCGCCCGCGTCAGTAGCGGCTTCGTCGCTACGCTCATCAGTAGCCCCTTCCTCTGTCGCGCCCTCATCAGTCGCACCTAGCTCACTGGCGGCGGCTGCTCAGTGCAATTGGTACGGCAATCTTTATTCGCTCTGTAAAACCACACCTTCAGGCTGGGGCTGGGAAGAGCAAAAAAGTTGTATTGCGCGCAGCACCTGTAGCGAACAGCCAGCGCCCTATGGTGTGGTAGGCGCCGCCTCTAGTGCTATTGCTGCCAGTTCACTGCGCAGCAGCTTGGCACCTAGCTCGGTGGCTAAGTCTGCTGCCAGCTCGATTGCTAGCTCAATTAATAGCTCGGCTAAAAGCTCCAGCCTTGGCGCTGTGACCTCCTCTAGCCTTAGTTCGGTAATAGGCACGCCTAAAAACCCGGGCTTTGTGTATGCCACGCCCGACGGTCACTTTGGCCTGGACGGCAAATACTTTTACACCAACGGTTCCAACCAATACTTCATGTTCTACAAGCACCCCAAAATGGTGTTGGATGTGTTGGGCGACATGAAAAACCTAGGCATGACCAGTTTGCGCGCCTGGGGTTTCTGCGATGGTGAATACTATGGCAGCACCGACTACACCGGCTATTGGGACCCGATTTTTGGCACCGGCACCCAGTCCGACAGTCACTGCTTCCAGCCTAATAACCCCGATAAAGTGACCGCAGCGGCGCGCTTCAATGAAGTGGGCTTTAAGCAGTTGGACTTTATGCTGAAGGAGGCGGGCGATCGTGGCATTAAAACGATTTTACCGCTGACTAACTACTGGGCTGGTTTTGGCGGCATGTGCCAATATGCGGCCTGGTCACCTAATATCGACGTGGATGGCGATGGTCAAACCACCGATGCCGACGAGGCGTTGCAATGCTATCGCGTTGAGATCAAACAGCGTTACGCCGAGCGTTTTACGGCGACTACCCCCGATGGCATTAACAAGGCAGTGGCCGATTACAACGCCGCTATAGTCAATGGCCCGCAAGGTAAAGAAGACTACGAGTTTATCGTTGAAGCGGCGGCGAAATTCTATGGGGATGCTTGGTCGCAACAACGGTTCCGTGAGTACATCAGCTATGTGTTGAATCGCACCAACCACTTGACCGGGATTAAATACAAAGACGACCCCAGCATTATGATGTGGGAGCTGGCTAATGAGCCGCGTTGTGTTGGCTGTACGGAAGAGCAGCGCGCTGCATTCCACCGCTGGATCGACGAGACCTCACGCTATATTAAGTCTATCGATGGCAAGCATTTGGTCTCTACCGGTATGGAAGGGTTTGATGCCTCCAACCCTTGGGAAGAGCGTCAGCGCGAGGAGTTAGTGGCACAGGGTCAAACCCGCGCGCAAGCCGAAGCGGCCATTCCGTTAACCTATAAAGAGGGTACTGACTTCATTGCCGATCACAGCTATCCCGCTATTGATGCCTACTCCTTTCACCTCTATCCAGATTGGTGGGGCCTGAATGAAGCGGAAGCCAAAAGCTATATCAGCAGCCGTATCGATAAAGCCCGCGCCGGTGGCAAGCCCGTTTATTTGGGCGAGTTTGGACGCATGGTGGAGTTTGATCAGGCGGCCATGTACGACTATCAATTTTGGGATGGCCGTCAGGGCGTAAGCCAAGCGGAGCGCGAACGCATTTATGGCGAGTGGTACGACCTTATGGATGCCAAGCAGTTGGATGGCGCCATGCTCTGGTTGTTGTCGGGCCTAGATTACTGGGAGAGCGACAATATGCTGCCCTGGACTTACAACGGCAAAACCGACTACGGCAACAAAACCAAATACTGTTTTGCGCCTGAGTATGAGGCCAGCCGCACATCACACCCAGGTGCTGCCGCCAACCTGAACAGCTGGACTTGCGATGGTCTGTACAACGACTGGGACAGGTTTACCGTTTACTGTAACAGCGCGCGCACCGATGCTGTCTGTTCTAAAATTGGCGCCTACAGCAATTTATTGCAAACTCAGAAAAACACCGTCGATGGCACGGGTATGGCCACTGTGTCCAGCGTGCCTAAAAGCAGCAGTTCTGCCGCTGCCAGCTCTGCGCCTAGCCGTCAAAATATCTATGTGACTGGTCGCTCTATCTACCTTGCCAATGGTACGCCGCTGGTTATGCGTGGGGTGAACCTGCAGTACGGCGACGACCCAGCGGTTAAGTTTGCATCCATCGCGCAAATCGCTAAAACCGGCGCCAATGTAGTGCGCTTGCAACTGCGCGCCGATACCACTGCCGCTCAGCTGCGCAGCGCGCTCGATGAAATTGTGCGCAACCGCATGCTGGCTATGCCCATGTATTGGGAAGATGGCAGCCGTGGCAGTTATCAAATTACCGGCGGCAGCGATGCCAATGCGATTGATAACGGCGTGGCTGGTGGCGATGACGCCGTCAGTAAGTGGACGGAAACCTGGGGTGCGGTAATTAAAGACCCTAAATACCAAGCTTACTTGCTGATTAATATCGCCAATGAATGGGGTCAGGATAAAACCGTATGGCGCGATACCTACGCCAAAGCGGTAAAAACCCTGCGCGACAATGGCATCACCGCGCCCTTGGTTATAGACGCGGGCGACTGGGGCCACAACCCTTACTTCTTTGATGGCGGTGCCAGCGTGCTGGCGGCAGACCCGCTGCACAACACTATCTTCTCGGCCCACGGTTATTACGAGTGGTCAAACGCGGCGGAGATAGATACGCGCATGCAGTACCTAATCAACACCCAGTTGCCGGTAGTGGTGGGTGAGTTTGGGCGCAGCAATCACACCGCCGGTGGCAAAACTACCGATCACTTTTACTTAATGCAAAAAGCGCAAAGCTTATCCATGGGCTGGATCGCCTGGTCTTGGCGCGGCAATGGTTTGGGTGAAACCATGCTCGATATGTCTAATGCTTACGACAGCTATTCACTGACTCAGCACGGGGTGGATATAGTCGATTCAGCGGCGGGTATTAAAGCGACTGTAGTGCCCTTGGCGGCGAGCTACTTTGGTGTAGCGACTAGCTCGGCAGCGACAAGCTCGCAAGCCTTAAGCTCGGTTGCGCCCAGTTCTATGGCGGCGTCTAGCAAGCCTGCGTCGTCCCTTGCCAGCTCAAGCAGTGTGCAAACTGTAAGCTCGGTAGCAACCAGTTCTACACCGGCTGAAATGACTTGGAACTATGCCGCAGCCAGCGCCAGTCTGCAGGGTGCGGCAGTGTTATCTGGCGGTGCGGTGGAGTTGAAAGCTGCTGGTAGCGGCGCCATTTGGACATTCAATGCGCCTATGGCAGGGGAGTATCGCTTAACCCTAACCTGGAGCACGCCCAGCGGCAGCAAAGTTAATACGCTCATGGTGGACGGTGCCGGTGTTGCCACCAGCTTCAACTCAACGACCCCTGCAACCAGTATTCGCACTTTGATGCTAAGTCAGGGTAGCCACAGCGCCGGTATTCAAGTAAATGCCAGCGACTGGGGATATATGACGGTGCATAGTCTTAAGGTGGAATTGTTGGGTGGCTTGCAAATTCAAAGCCCGGCGAACTTTGCGCAGCTGGCTTCGGGTAGCAATATTCAAATCAACTACCTTAAACAGGGTGCAGGCAAACTGAGCTACAGCCTCAATGGTGCCGCGCCGGTGAGCTATAGCGGTGCCAGCCCCTTGGTTATTCCCAATCAGGGCGATGGTACCTATCGTCTGCAATTTGGGGTGGAGGGCACGGGCCTGAGCCAAAGTCTGCGCCTGCAAGTGGGGGCAGCGGCGAACAACCAGTTTGTAGAGCGCTCGGGTACGCAGTTTGTGCTGGGCAATAAACCCTTCTATTTTAACGGTTCTAACCAGTACTACTTAATGTACAAGCCCGAAGCTATGGCCAAGGACTTCTTTGAGCGCGCCGCCCATTTAAAAATGAATGTGGTGCGCACCTGGATGTTCTGCAACGACACCAAAACCCACGACGGCGTCTGCATCAATATGAAGTCCAATGGCTCGTTCATCTTGAGCAAACCAGCGGCTGAGCGTACGGCGCAGGAGCAGGCGATTATCGACCGCAGTTTCCAACTGTTTGATAACTATGTGGCACTGGCCGAGCAACATGGTATTCGCTTGGTGCTGTCGCTTGGCGACCATTGGAACTACTTTGGCAATATCGACAGCTACGGTGGTTATGCCAGTGCACCTGGGCGTGAAGTCTTCAAGACTTTCATCACTAATCTGCTCAATCACACCAACACTATCACCGGTGTCGCCTACAAAAATGATCCAACCATCATGATGTGGGAGCTGGCCAATGAGCCGCGTATTGGCAGCGACTTGCCCGGTTTTAGCAGCTGGGTGAGCAGTATCGCTGCGCACTTAAAATCCATCGCACCGCAGCAGTTGGTCTCTATTGGTATGGAGTCATCTTTTGGTGCCGCTGGGGCGGGCGATAGTTACGCCAATCTACGCGCGGTTAACAGCGACCCTAATATCGACGCTATTAGTGCTCACCTTTATCCAACTTGGTGGGGTTTAACCGATGCTCAAACCCTGGGCAATTTCGACCTATTGGCGGACTTGGCGCGCGATTTGGGTAAGCCAGCTTATATTGGCGAGTTCAGCTGGCCGGTCAACGAGCAACGCACCACCGGCGCGCAAACGGTAAAACTGGCTAGTTTTACTGACCAAGCGCTTGTGGATAGTTTTGTGAAAGTGTCTCTGCAGCAGCGCGACCAATACTTTGCCAGCTGGTACGCCAAAGCTTGGGCCCAGCGCGATGCCATTGGCGGTATGCTCACCTGGCAGCTTTCCGGTTTGGAGTGGGGTAATGGTTTAACACCTTTGGGCGGCTGTCAGTGGTGCTCTGGCCCCTATGGCGAAGCCAGCGGTGGCTGGACAGCTAACAACGATGGCTTCCAGTTCTACTGCGCAATTAATGAAGCCGAACTCAGCCTTAGCAAGCTAGGCGCACCGGGCAATAATGTTGAAGGCAAGGTAATCCACATGGCCTGGCACAAGCCCAGCTGCGACATTATCAAGCAGTACTCGGAGCTGTATCAGGGCTTAAATCAATAGAGCTGTAATACTTGTCGTTCTCTCTTCCCTCGGGTCGGCTTAAGTCGCTCGGGGGCTTTTTGCTTTGGTCGTACTTATAAAATAGTTGTACATTACGTGTTTTATGTTGCCATCGTTTTTAAGGTGCTCGCTAATCCCCTGCCAAGAGCAAAACAAGTAATCCAGTTATGCCTATAAACAAATTTGGCAATAACACCAAAAAAAACCTTCCTTAATAAAAACGGGTGCCTAACAGAATTTAGTCATCACCTCGTGGCCACTATCCCAGTAATTGGGATCAATATTGTCGACAGCAAATTAATAGTAGTAACCGATTACAAATTATTGATGTTGTGCTGCTTTAAATCATAGTCATTCACTGATAATTTTTATTACTTTATTAATCAATAGGTTATAAAAATAAAATCAACTATTAGAACACTAAAAAATAAAAATATAAGCAGTCTTAAAATAGGCCAACGTTTATTGAATCTCGTTGACTGAATCCCGATCTTTTAAATAATGATCCAATTCTATTTGCACTTTGGAGGTGATTTTTTTATCGAAGTTCGAGCGAATAGATTCCACTAATAAATCTACCGCCGATTGCGACATTTCATAAATGGGCTGATGGATTGTCGTCAGTTTTGGCCACATGGATTCAGCGAGCGTGGTGTCATCGAACCCTGCGACGCTCAGTTGTTCAGGTACGTCGATATGCAATTTGCGCGCAGCTGCAATTACGCCTGCAGCCATATCATCGTTAGAGGCAAAAATGGCACTGACTTTGGTTTTTTTTAAGATTTTTTCAGCGGCGCGCATGCCGCCTGCAAATTCAAAATTGCCTTCACCAATCCAGCTCGATGCTACGCTTAAATTGTGTTTTTGCATGGTGTCCATATAGCCCGCAAACCGACGGTGACTAGTTTCTTGAGAGAGATCGCCCTTAATGAAACCAATGCTTCTATGGCCTTTATTGATAAGGTGTTCGGTCATTTGCACGGCGGCACTATAGTCATTGATGTGAACGCAAAAGGCGCGTTTGAGTTGCGCACCTGGCCCGACGCGTACATAGCGCAGCCCTTCGGCATCCAGCGCATCGAGCAGCTTGGCATTATCGCTTAGCGGCGGTGGTACTATGATGCCGTCCAGTGCATGGCGACGAACCATTTTTTTAATATGGGCATTGATGTCCAAATCGGAAAAGTCGCAGGGTTCCAGAATTAGGTGGTAGCCCAATTGGTTGCAGCGCAGCATGGTGCCGATCAAATATTCTTTAATAAAAGCGCCTTTACTTTGATCGTAAAAAAAACCTATCTCATAGGATTTTGCGCTAGATAAGCTGCGCGCTGAAATATTGAGCTTGTAGTTCAGTTTTTCTACGGCAGTCATGACGCGTTCGCGCGTTTCATCGGACACCTTGCCGTCTTCATTGAGCACGCGTGATACGGTCATTAGCGAGACATTGGCCATTTCCGCTACATCGCGCATGGTGGATTGTTTGTTTTTTTCGGGGGAGCGTCTTCCACTCATTAGATATTTCCATTGGATCAAAGGGGGTGAGTATGCGCGGCATCATAACGCGATTGTTATCCAGAGCAAATTATCCAATGCCAAATCGTGCAGCTCAATTGATAAATAAGAGGTGGTGCGGGGAAGGGGGAGAAAAAAGACGACCCAAAGGATCGCCAAGAGGTTATCCGCTACAGCACAGGTGTTGCAGCGAACTTCACCAGTCAAAACCCTATTGCCTAAAAATTACAGACTGAGGATAGGGGTGGCGCGATCCTTGCGCCATTAAACTATTTTTATGAAATTACACGTGGTTTACAGCGATTTCACAAAATCTACGACGGCTTTTTTATCTGTAGAGCTCAGTGCATTATAGGCGCTGCGCGACGCTTGACCCGCGCCGCCATGAGCAGCGATCGCAGCTTCGACGCTGGTGGCAGAACCGTCGTGCAGGAAGAGAACTGCGCGATTACGCGACTCCAGTAGCGTCAGGTTGTGGCTTAAACCCCATAGTGCAGGGGTGCGGTAAGGTTGATCGGCGCCTAAGTCCCAGATTTTCATATCCGTGTATGGGCGGATATTAATGTTGCGCAGGTGCGAGGGTGCATCAGCGCGAGTTCTGGCTTCTGGCTTGTGGCAACCACCACAACCCACTTCATTGAACACCACATCACCACGTGCAACTGAAGGATTGTCATATACCGCTGGGCGACGCGCGGGTACTGTCAACACTTCGGTGTAGTTAATGAGTGTTTCGAGCACGCGCGGCGGTAGATCTTCAGCTCTTACACCGTGATCCTCTAAAAGTGCGTTGCGAATTTGAGCTTCAACTGTGGCTACCTGGCCATCCCAACGGAAACCCGCTTCACGCCCATCCATCCACTCCAGCAATTTTACGCCGTATACCGGTGGTGGTAGGCGTTTGCCGCGTGGTGTGTCAATCACCTCTGAGCCGCGACCATCGCGGAAGTGACATCCGCCACAGCTGCGCTCACCAATTTTTACTTGGTCGTGTGCACCATGACGAACCTTGGGGTCAATACCGTGGAACAGGTGGTGACCAACAATGAAGTCATTCATCAGGCCTTCCGAGTGAACAGTGACCAAGGGTTGGGTAAAGATAGCTTCCTGCTCATTGAAAATATCCGCACCCGGTGCGCCGGCGATAATCATGGTGGTTCCGGCACGACCCGCTGGGTTCAAACGTGGATCTCCGTAGTTACCCCAACCTAAACCGACGGTGTAGTAGGAGAAGTCGTTGTAAACCTGCGAGCCTGCTACAGCGGTGATCTCAAATTGAATGACCTGACCGTAACTGAACTCACTGCCAAACCCAGTACCCATGTTGTAGGTGAATTGTTGTTGGCCGTTGGTGTTACCGGCGTGATGACGCGCGGCTTCAATCCGCAAAATACCGCCGCTGGCCGAGTGGCGCACCTGTACATTGTTGGGCGAGTCATCGACCCAAATGGTGTAGCGATCCAAATCGCGCAACAGGCTGTTGTTGTGGCAGGCATCCGATACCGCTGCGGTACAGCCGTCGTGCGCAATCGGGTGACGCCAGCGCATCCAGTTGGCAGAACCATCGGTAAAGGGGGTGTAGGCATTGACGTTAACCCGTGTGGCGATAGTGAAGAGTGCCGTGTGAATCCAATCGGTACCGGGCAAGCTGCTCATTGCCAGTGGGTGCTTGTAACGGAAGAAGTAAGTGTAATTAGCTGACGAACATGGAATGGTCAGGGTCGAATTAACCAACTTGGCCATTTTAAAGGTCTTGTTGCCATCGTCAGAGCAATGCATTTCAAGGCCAGAATCGCCCGCGGTACGGGTGAAGCCAACATTGCCCGCGGTGCCTTCGGGAACATTATTTGCGCCCCAGCGCCAGGTTAATGTGCTGCCGGTGATATCAAATGCAAAACCACGCGGATTAGCAGTGGCGCCATTGATGGGCGTTGCTAGCGCGTCTGGGCGATTAGCGCGGGGGGCTGGGCCAACTTCATTGCCACCAAAGTGCACATAGCCTTCGTGGGAATTGGTGGTGAAATCCAGATTGCTAAAATCTGGTGGGTTAGTTGCCACACTGATTGCGGTTGTTTTGGCTGAGCAATTGCCAGAATCATCACAGGCTTGTACGGCGTAGTTGTGACGCTCACCGGATTTCATACCACCAGCGGTGAATGTTGTTGTGGTCGGGCTGCCAATTTTCACGTCGTCTTTAAATACGTTATAGAGTGCAACCAAACCTGCCGCATCGGTCGATGCATTCCAACTAAACAAGACTGCGTTAATCGAGCTGCCTTTACCGGTGAAATTGCTCGGAACGGTAGGGGCTGTGGTATCGGGCGTAAAATTGCCCGTTGCCACAGAAATTGCCGCGCTTTTTGCTGAGCAGTTATTGGCTGCATCACAGGCGCGAAGCGCATATTGGTAGCTGCTGTTTTCGGTCAAACCAGAATCGTTGTAGTTGGTGCCGGTGGGCGATGCAACCAGTATGTTGTTGCGGAACAATTCATAGCGGGCAACACCACGGTTATCGGTAGCGGCAGACCAGATCAACGCAATGGCGCGGCCATTCTTTTGTGTACCTTGTAAATTACCCGGTACGCTGGGCGCTTCAAGGTCAGGCGGCAGGCACGAGCTGGCGACAAAGGCGCCTTCTTTGGTGAAGCTGACAGTGGCGTTAATGGCGCACTGACCGGCGGTGTTATCTTGAATTTGGGTGCCTATAGTGTAAGTGGCCCCCAAGGTTAGACCTTCGATAGTTCGCTCCCAATAACCATTGCGTAAAGTCGCAGTTGAACAGCCGCCGTTAAAACATAGGTTGGCAAAAGTAGCGGTGAAGGGTTTATCTCGATGGCGAATAATACCGCTGGTATTGCTCACATAAACCAAGCCGAAATCACCGCTCGCGGCGGGTGCTGAGCTGGATGAGGATTGGCTACTGGAACTTGGCAACACTACGGCTGAAGATTGGCTGCTAGAACTCAAGGGTGTTGATGATTTACTGCTTGAACTCAGCGGTGTTGATGACTTGCTGCTGGAGCTCAAAGGGGTTGAGGATATGCTGCTCGAACTTAGCGGTGTGGATGACTTACTGCTGGAGCTGGGGGCAAGTGAGGAAACGCTAGCCGAGCTGGCACTGACGCTGCCAGTGAAACAGGCAGTTTCGCTTAATGCACTGCCGGGTTTGAGGTTGCCAGAGGTGATGCATTGACCGGTGGCATTGTCCTGAATTTTAAACTCGACCTTATAGTTGGTCGCAACGCTGACCGAACCAAAATTGCGCTCATAGCGGCCATCGGTTTTAGTGGCCGTTTGGCAATTGTCATTCAAGCATAAATACACAAAACCGCCGGTTTGGCCACCATCCAAATGGTACAGTAGTCCGCTGGTGGTCAAGCCAAATACACCTGCACCACCAGTATTAGCACTGCTGGAGCTAGTCGGTGCAGGTGCTGAGCTGGCGGGAATAGATGAGGCTGGCATTGAAGCTGGTGCTGAAGAGGTCGCGGCCGAACTTACGGGAACTGAGCCGGAATAACAAGGGGTGCTTGCGACCGCATTGCCGGGTTTAACCGATGCAGATGTTAGGCATTGGCCAATAGCATTGTCTTGGATTTTAAATTCGATTGAATAGGTTGTGGCCGTCGTCACCGGTGCGAAAGAACGCTCGTAACGATTACCCACTTTAGTCGCTGTACGGCAATCGCCATTCACACACAGGTACACAAATCCTGCGGTTTGGCCGCCATCTAAATGGTACACAGTACCGCTGTTGGTCATACCGAACACACCGCTAGTGCTAGTGCCTCCAGTTGAACTTGCTGCTACCGAGGTTGTTGCGGCAGAGCTTGCAGGCGTGGAACTGGGTGCGCTGGAGCTTTTTGGTGTGGAGCTGGCTGCTGTTGAAGATGGCGTGCTACCAAAACCCAATTTGCTAAACAAATCGCTGGAAGTTTGGTAGATAAATGTTTCGCCTGTTAGCGCATTATTATTCAATTCATTCAGCCAATTGGTTTTGATTGTTACATTAGCCTCTACTCGGCTATCGCCCCAATAACCTTCATTGCCTGACGCCCAGCGCGATTGCGCATTCCAGTTGGCGTCAATGTAAGTCACCGCTTTTAAGTGCGATGAATAGGTATCCATAAATTCAAAATAGCCCACAAACCATTCATTCCAGATTTGGTTGGCAGTTTTATTTATCCGACCGGTGCCGCGTGCTGCATCAGCGGAATAACTCAATTCTCCAATCGCAAAACGCTGCGGAGTGGATTCATTAATCATCAGCGGTTTATTGTGTGCAACCGCAAAGTTTGCCGTCTTGTTCACTTCGCGGAAATTACAATCTTGCGGTGAGAAATAAGACAGGCCAACCCAATCTACATACTGGTCACCTGGATACCACTGCTCGATATTGGAATCAACTGGGCAGTAGGACATGGTTTGCCACACCATCGCAATGCGATCGCTAAAACCTAAGGTGGCGATGCGGTCGTGCACATAGCGGAAGGATTGAATTACGCCGCTCGGGCTATTGTTGTTCCAGGGGCCATCTACCTCATAGGCCCAGCGCAAAAATACTGGGCGATTGTAGCTGGCAAGGGTGTTAATAAGGGTGTCGATATTGGCGTTGTAACTGCCTGCGGCCACGGCGTCTACCTGGCCGTTCATAGACACACCCACCACTAAGGCACTGTTGGGGTAGGTGTTGGCCAATTCGCGAATATTATTGCGCCCTGCACCGGCATCGGCGTTGTTATTCAATCCATCAAGGTTGGTAATACCAACATAGTTGGTTACACCTGCAGGCACATGACCAATGGCGTTTTTGTAATTATTAATGCTGTCAATATCCTGTCCGACGGTCATTAAAATACTGTTGTCGTTAGGCACAAATTTTCCGCTAATGGCATAGCTGCTGGGCGCTAAAAGTCCCAAGCCAGTCGCTAGGGTCGCTAGTGCGACCCAGCGACTTAGCTGGAACCTAGTGGGGGTAAGTTGCGACATAAGTCTTTCCTCGTTATTGTAAAGGTTGTTATTAGTTAATAAATTGGCTGTATGTCTGGTGAAGTTTTCTTATGGCTCTTCCTGAGGGATTATTGTTATTTTTAGTTATTGCTGTTAACGTTACCACTGTTTAAAAAGCTTTACAAATAACTTGTATGGTTTTTGTGAGGGAGAGTGCAATTGATCTAAGGAGCTTGTGTTAAGTGAATAAAGATCAATAAAAGAGGCTGGCTCAAACATGATAAAAATAATGAAAAAAAATCATACTTTTAGGTTGAACAGACCCTTAGAGTTGGTGCTCTTAGGGTGTATTTTAAGTGGGATGTCAGGCTGCGAAAAAAATCTGGAAGCAGCGCCCAGTCAGCGCGCGCAAATGCAGGCACAGTTGCTGGCGAGCGGCGGGGTTGCCCAGCACCAAACGTTATGCCCGCGCTCGGTTTTAGATACACTTGTGCCTATAACTCAGTTGCACCCAGCACCTTTAGCGAATCAGCCGAAAATGACGGTTGCGGGGCTAAAGCGTTTTATTCAGCAAAAAAATATTACCCGCCTCGATGATCTGCTCGGTTATTTCCCCGATGAATATCGCACAAATTTTTCACTGGTGGAGCACACTCGCGCCACGGGCCAGTCCAATCTGAATTATCCACGCATTATTTTATTTGGCGCTGATGGTCATTTTTTATTGAATATTGGCACCAAGCCTGATGACCCTAAATATCATTTTTTAGATGTGGCGCAATTACATGAAGACACTGGTCACTGGGAGTTTTCAGTGTTTGATTTTAACGGCGAAAAGCCACAGGTAATCCGCAATGATCCTAGCTGCGCCGAGTGTCATGGCACGGCCAATGCGCGCCCAGTGTGGGGCACCAATTTAGATTGGCCTGGTGTATTTGGCGATAACATTGCGCCAGGGCCACAAGGTGAAGCGTTGGACGGAAAGCATGCCGAAAAAATGAATGCACTTATGCGCGGCGAATTAAATTCACCGCGCTTTGGGTTTTTACTCTGGAGCCCGCAGCCCTTAACACGCGGGGCCAAACGCCGCATCGCGCACCACGCCTTTGGTGCAGAATTAATTTTGTCGAACATTGCTATGGGCAGCGCCACGGCGCGCGGTGCTTTTGTGCGCTTGCAAAACACTATGCCCAGCGCCTACAGGGAGGCGCGCGCAAAACTGTTATTGGCTTATTATCGGCAGCGCGGAAATAATACCTTTAATCCGCTAGCGACAGAGGGCGATATTTATACTCAGCTAAATACACTTGGGCTGGATGTCAATGAAGCCTTCTCGCTTGCGACCCTAGCCGCTAAAGAAACGCCCAGGCTCGATTGGAGTATGGGGGAGGGTGACCTGTTAGATATGTTGATGCTGCAGGTATTAAATGACTTGCGCTTAAGCGATAAAAACCTAGCGCAGCTGTTGGCCCAGAGCCCTGCTGAAAAAGGTTTGGTGGACTGCCCAGACACCTTGAAAAATATGGCGGAGCTGATCGACTTTAAAATGTTGCACCTGTTTTATTTGCGCGGCAGTGCGCGCTATCAGGTCAACTGGGTTTACTACCCACTGGATGCGGAAGATATTTACGAGCGAGTATTTGAACCACTCACTGAAAGTCTTACAAACTACTTATCCGCTAAAAAATAACTGTTGGTTTGCGCATTAAATTCGCACTGATAGTTAAAGCTTTGCACGGTTGAATTATCGCTTTGCTTTGTGGCGTTAACGCGCTGCTCGAGGCGAATAGAATTGCCCAGCTCAATATAGTAACCGCCGAGAACACAGCCGTTTATACCAAAATTTAACTGGCTGGCGCTGGGGTAATAAATGGGTGCGCTGGAGTAGAGTGAAATTTTATCGGCGCTCTCTGGTGTAGATATGTCGACACTGTAGATACCTGCATCATCCTGAATTATTTTATTTTCCTTTGTTGCCAATAGTTGTTGCTGCAAGCGGCTTAGCTCTGCCTGGCTTAAGCTGTTGGGTTTTGCTTGCATTGCACTGCTGGTAGTTTGGGTTTGCGCTTTGGTATGAATTGTTTGGTTGTTACTCGGTTGGTCTTGGGGGCGATAATTGTTGTTGCTGGTGGGTTCGCTTAAGGGCGCTACAATTATCTCTTGTTGCTCGGGTGCACCCTCAGGTGGCTCGTAATTAATTGAGTTGCCGGGGTAGGTGCCCAGCATTTGCATCATGGCTAATAGGCTTATGGCGCCAATGCCAAAAGCCATTAAAAAGTCTTTGATTTTCATAGTAGTACTGGTGGTTTTGAGGTCTGAAGGTGAAGTGGCTTAAACTGCCCGATTAGTTGTCAATCGGGCGGTTTAAGGGCAGCAACACGCTTACGTTAAGTGACAAGTGTTAACAACTTAGCCAATTTAGTAGCAGCTAGCCGATTTAGCTTGGTTGATATCGGCAAAACAGCGCTGACATTGATTTGAGTAAAGTGGATGGCTGGCTGGGCAATTATTGCTGGGGGCAAGGCTGCTGGCAGCGGCGCTGCTGAGGGGGACGACAGAGCTTTTACTGCTAGAGCTTTTGGCCATAGAGTTCTGCACTGCTGAAGAGCTTTGTATTGCAGCAGAGCTTTGCGCCGTGCCACAGCCACCGCGATATTCGCAAGCTTGTGCGCTTACGCCTGGCTGCCAGCTGCGGGTAAATTTCAGCATTGAGGTTTTTACTGAGGCATCCAAATCGCCCGCATATTTGTCGATGGCGCCATCGCCCATATAAAGACCTAGGTAGGCCATTATGTCGTCGGTAGACAGACCACAGCCAAAGCCGGTGGTAAGTACTTGGCGGGGATCGGAGCCCTTGGCTTGACTGGCTTCATTGCGATCAATCCAGCCGTCGCCATTGGTGTTAAGGGCGTTGGTTAAGTCTGAACCTTGTTGTGGACCTAAGAGCGCCATAAAATATTTGCGCACATCTTCAGTTTTCATGCGCGGGTTAAGTGAGGGCACTGCGCCCTGATAACCGGCGGCGGCCACAAAGGCATCGTCAATATCAATTCCCAAGTTGTATTCAATATCGAGCATAGCCTCTTTGGCATTGGCAGGGTCGCTACAAATACTGGCGTTGCTGACGAAGATGCCATCTTTATTTAAACAGCCAGTGTCATTGCCCACCATGGTCACGCAGACAGTATCGCACCAGCTTTGGGTAAATTCACCGCGACGACCCGATACCACATGAGAAGGGTTGGTATCACTTTGGCAGGTAGCCGCTTTGCTGCTGACAGTGCCGCTAGAACTAGCGGTTAGGCTAGAGGGGGCAATTGAGCTTGCTGCCTTGCTAGAGAGCGTAAGGGAGCTCGCCGCTTTGCTTGAAGCTGTGCTGGAAAGCGTCGCTTGACTGGAAGTAACCGCTTGACTTGAGACTACAACTGTACTTGTGTAACAGGGCGTAGCTGCAACGGCTTGGCCGGGTTTAACCGATGCGGAAGTCAGGCATTGACCGGTGGCATTGTCTTGGATTTTAAATTCAAGACTGTAGCTGGTGCTGCTGACAACTGGGCTAAAGGCGCGCTCGTAGCGACCGTTCACCAAGCTGGCGCTGCGACAGTCGCCGTTAACACAGAGATACACAAAACCGCCGGTTTGGCCGCCGTTTAGGTGATAAACCGTGCCGCTGCTGGTCATGCCAAACACATCATTGCTGGCAGCTGTGCTAGTTGCGCTGGATGCAGGAGTGCTTGACGCGGGTGTTGAGCTTTTAGCCGCTGAGCTATTCGCGATTGAGCTTTTAACAACTGAGCTATTAACCGCTGAGCTGGCACTGCTGCCATAACCCAAGAGGTCAAACAAATTGCTTGCCGTTTTATAGCTAAAACGGGTGCCGGTAAGACTGCCATTGGCCAGCTCGGCGGCCCAGTTGGCTTTAATAGTGCTGTTGGCTTCTACGCGGCTATCGCCCCAGTAGCCTTCATTGCCCGAGGCCCAGCGCCACTGCGCATTCCAGTTGGCGTTAATGTAGGTCGCGGCTTTTAAATTGTTGGAGTAGCGTTTCATAAATGCAAAAT
Source organism: Cellvibrio sp. 25HG11W-0 (assembly GCF_057815475.1). NCBI lineage: Bacteria > Pseudomonadati > Pseudomonadota > Gammaproteobacteria > Cellvibrionales > Cellvibrionaceae > Cellvibrio > Cellvibrio sp. 25HG11W-0. The sequence goes on along the minus strand of NZ_CM174230.1, from coordinate 2,927,839 downwards.
AGTTTATAAACCACTCGTTCCAAATTTGATTGGCAGTTTTGTTCACGCGCCCAGTGCCGCGTGCGCCATCGGCAGAGTAGCTTAATTCACCTATGGCAAAGCGCTGCGGGGTAGATTCATTAATCATCAGCGGCTTATTGTGCGCCACGGCAAAGTCGGCGGTTTTATTCACTTCGCGCCAGTTACAATCTTGCGGAGAGAAATACGATAAGCCCACCCAATCTACGTATTGATCGCCGGGATACCATTGATTGATATCGGAATCAATCGGGCAGTAGGACATGGTTTGCCACACCATCGCAATGCGATTACTAAAACCCAGAGTGGCGATGCGGTCGTGTACATAGCGGAAGGATTGAATAACTCCGCTAGGGCTGTGACCATTCCAGGGGCCGTCCACCTCATAAGCCCAGCGCAAAAATACTGGGCGGTTGTAGCTGGCAAGGGTGTTAATAAGGGTATCGATATTGGCGTTGTAGCTGCCCGCGGCCACGGCATCCACTTGGCCGTTCATAGAAACACCCACCACTAAGGCACTGTTGGGGTAGGTGTTGGCCAATTCGCGAATATTATTGCGCCCGGCACCGGCATCGGCGTTGCTATTCAAGCCATCGAGGTTGGTAATGCCCACATAGTTGGCAACGCCCGCGGGGGTAATAGCATTGCTGTTTACATAGTTGTTGATACTGTCTACATCCTGGCCGACAGTCATCAAAATACTATTGTCGCTGGGTACGAATTTACCGGTAATGGCCGCGGCATTATGAGCTCCAAGGCTAAGACCCGCCATGATGCTGGCGATTTGGGTAAAGCGCCCAAATTGCCGGGTAAGTTTAGTGATGCGTGACATATTTAATCCTCATTATTGTAGTGACATGGTTTGGGCTCTTATTATCAAACTCTTGCTCCTGCGGGCTTACCCGCTGCGCCTATAAGGAATGGGGCAAGCTGTATCGTCGCTTATTAAAGATAACGTTAACATTTTTTTATTGGATGTTTCAAATATCGAATAGTTATTAGGGAATCTTTAACTCAAAGGCGGGTAAATTTGTAACCTTTTTGGTTTTTTAAGGGTAGAAGTCAGCGTTTTTTTAGTGGCAGTTAAATGCTCGTTTCTATCGCCATGTCTCATTTCCCAAACCTGCTGGACCAAACTGCCAATTAGTTGCTTTTGTTAACAAAAAACTGTGAACACCTACATCTCGAGAAAAATAACCTCTGCTAGGCTGCGCTGGAGCCTTATGTGCGTATGCGATAAGGCTTGAATAAAGGCATCTGCTTCAAATAATCAACGGCTGTAATACCCTAGAAACTATAAAAAGTGAGTAATACCTATGGTCAAATTAATGCTACATAAAAACAAATTGTTATTGCTGTATTTCATGTTGGTCTCCCTGTGTGCATCCTTTAATGCCTATGCAATTGATGAATGTAATAACACAAATGAATGCAAAACTCTGTGGGGCGATACTGCCAATGACTGTAAAAACAGCAAGTCGCTCACTAGTGTTTGCATGTGCGGCACCAGTGCCTGCGCGACAACACTGCCGGTGAGTAAAAGCTCGGCATCGAGCAAGTCATCAAGCGTGAGTCTGCCGGTCTCCTCTGCGGCACTCAGTCTGGCTGCTTCTTCTATTGCCGTTAGCTCCAGCCAAGTACAGTTGGTGGATGAGTGCAATAGCACCGCGCAGTGCAAATTGCAGTGGGGCAATAGCGCCAATGATTGTAAAAATAGTCAGGCGCCCAACAGCATTTGTATGTGCGGTACAACGGCCTGTTCGCTCTTATCGCCCGGCGCGTCAAGTTTGGCCGCTTCAAGTCGCGCCGCTTCTAGTGCATCAGTGGTTGCAATTTCTTCAAGTGCATCCTCACAGCCCGCAACCAATAATCAGTGCCTAGTGAGCGGAAATTTAAAACAGTGGCATAGAGTTGAACTGCTGTGCAGCGGTTATGCCGCTAACGAAGCCAGCGCCGCCAGCTTTACCGACTTGCGCTTTGATGTGACTTTCACTCAGGGTTCCACCCGCATTAAGGTGCCGGGGCACTTTGCGGCAGACGGCAATGCCGCCGATAGCGGCGCCACCTCTGGCGATAAATGGCGCGCCTATTTTTCGCCGCCTACAACGGGCACCTGGGCTTACGCTGTTTCTTTTCGCAAGGGCACTAATATTGCCGTAAGCAGCAGTGAAACTGAGAGCAGTGCGCAGAGTCCCTTAAATGGTTTGTCGGGCAGTTTTGCCGTGGGTAATTCCACCGCCGTGGCGCCCGACATGCGCAGTCGCGGTTTGTTGCAGCATAGGGCAGGTGAGCGCTACCTGCGTTTTGCGGGCGATAACAGCGTGTTTATTGAAGGCGGTATGGACAGCCCAGAAAATATTTTTGGCTATTCCGATTTTGACAACACCACCAAATACACCGGCGGTTCCTGCAAGGGCATATTGCATGATTTTGCTACCCATGAAGCCGATTGGAACAACGGTGATCCCAGCTGGAAAAATGGCGATGGTAAAAGTTTAATTGGCCTGGTGAATTACATCGCCTCCCATGGCGTCAATGCAATCTACATCATGATGAACACGGTAAATGGCGATGGCTGCGATGCGCACCCCTGGGCCAGTTACAATGCCAATGGCAGCGTAAAATCCTTTGATGTGAGTAAGCTCGACCAGTGGGAGCGAGTGCTTGAGCATATGTCCGCCAAGGGCATAATGATTCACGCCATGACGCAGGAAACCGAGAATGATCAGCTGCTAAATGGCGGCAACCTAGGGCTGGAGCGCAAGCTCTATTACCGCGAATTAATTTCGCGTTTTGCCCATCACCCCGCGCTGCAGTGGAATCTAGGTGAAGAAAATACCAACACCACAGCACAAGAAAAATCTTTTGCGGATTTCTTCAAGCAGCTCGATCCCTATGGTCATCCTATAGCCTTGCACACCTTTCCGGGCGAGCACGAACTTAGGTATGCTGGTATGTTGGGCCACAGCACCTTGGATGGCATCACCATGCAGTTTGGTGGAATTCCTGAAGCAGCCAGTGCGGCTAATGGTGTTTATGCTACAACCATTCAGTGGTTGGATAGATCCGCCGCTGCCGGCAACCCCTGGTACGTCACTTTTACTGAAGCCTCAGGTGGCGATGCCCCAACCCCTAATACCCCCGTTACCAGTCGTCAGCGCATTTATTGGATGTACGCGGGCGTAATGGCCGGCGGCGGCGGTTTTGAGTGGTATTTAAAAAATAACGGTGCCGGTCACGCCTATGACTTGGCGGTAGAAAATTTGCGCGAGTTTGACCAGCACTGGCAGCAGACAGGTTATCTCGTAAATTTCTTCAACAATATTTTGCAAAAAGACTTAGGTATTAATTTGCAAAATCTTCAGCGTGATAACAATGCTACCAGTACCGACAGTGATTGGGTTTTGTCGGCAGGTGGCAATAGCTATGTGGTCTTTCTGCGCACCGGCGGCACTACCAACATAACTCTACCCAATGCGGGTAGCTACTCGGTACTGTGGTTTAACCCGCGCACCGGCGTTACCACCCAAGGCACCAGTTTGGCCGGTAGCGGTACCCGTGCACTTGGCAATCCACCGACAGAAACCACTCAAGATTGGATTTTGGTGGTCAGCAAATAACCCTTGGCGAGTTGTGCGCTAATGCGTTAGTTAAAAAAATGGGGGAAGCCAAAAGCTTCCCCCATTTTTTTGTTTTTAAATCACCCATTCACTGCAATTTAAAAGCTTGCTCTTACCCCTAGGTTGTAGCGTGCACCGAAGGATTGTGCGCTGACGAGTTGGTTGCTAAAACGACCGTGAAGACGGGTGTTTTCTTCCAGAATATTTAGGCCTTCAACAAACACGGTGAACACATCATTAAGCGCGTAGCTAGCGGTTAAGTCGACTTGTCCGTAGGCTTCGGCAAACACTGGTTCATTGGGTGCGCGCAGTTGGTCGGTGGAGAGCAGGAACTCATCGCGCCAGTTGTAGGCGATACGCACTTGCACACCGTTGTTGTCGTAGAAGGCAACTAAGTTAGCTGAGTCGCTCAGACCGGTGAGTGCAACTTGATTGCTGGTACTGTAGATGTCGTAATCTACATCGCCGTTAACCAAGGTGGCATTTGCTTGAGCACCGAAACCAGAGTCGCCAAACATATGTTGCAGTGCGATTTCCACCCCGCTGACCTCGGACGAACCTTGGTTAATGGGTGTGGTGAGCTGCCAGTTAATGCTGGGTGAATTGGCTACTGCGGTGCCATCGCAGGCGGCAATATCGCTGCCGTTCAGTGGGCAGGCGCCACCTAGATCACCTTGGCTTGGGTCGCTGTAGGCTAGGCCGTCGGCGTTATAGAGCAGACCTGAGGTGGTGCTGGTTGATACATAGTTATCAACAAACTTTTTAAAGTAGCCGATAGAGGCATAGCTAGCATCGGCGTAGTACCACTCAAGCGAAACGTCGAAGTTGTCAGATGTGTAGGGCTGCAAATTGGCGTTGCCTTGATAGGCCAAATAGGGGCCGTTGGGACGTGAGTTGGCAAGGCTTACGGCGGGGCGCAGGGAGGTTAAGTCGGTGCGTGTTAGGCTGCGACCTACAGAGCTGCGCACTATAACGTCATCGGTAACTTCAATGCTGAAATCTAAACTTGGCAAGAAGTAGGCGTAGCCCCCTTTAAGTGACGTCTCACCGTATTCAGCATCGTCGGTATATTGTGGACGCAGCTCGGTCAGACTTTCATAGCGCAGGGCGTAGGGTGTTACCTGACGAGTGTTGCCGGTCACCTTGGTGTCTTCGTAGCGCACACCACTAACCAAGTTTACCGGCATGCCGTTAAATTCGGTGGCGAACTCAAACTCGGCATAGGCAGAACTAGTGGCTTCGTTAACTTGGTTGTACACTTCTGGGTTAAAGGTGAAACCGTATTCTTGTTCTATCTGACGGTACATGGCGGGCACATCAAATTGCACGAAGTTGGCAAAGAGTGATTCATGGCCACTAAAGTCGCTAGCGGTGTTGCCCTTGGGCACTACAGTCAATTGATCAACGCTGGGGTTCCAGGCGCGGCCAAGGGTAGTCATGTTCATGCGCCAGGTTGTTTCGTAATTAAAATCTACATAGCTGGTGCCTAGGTTGATTTTGGTGAGCGCGCTGTCGCTGCTGTTTTCCCAAACCACATCAAACTTGGCTTGGTCAATGGTGTTTTCAACTTCATTGCCACGACCAATGACTAGGTTGCCACCGACACTGGGCAAATCGTATTGCGTGGCCTTGTAGGCACCATCGTAAAGCCAGTGTGCATTGCCATCAAAACCGGCGGCGGCCATTTGCGCTGGGTCGTTAAGTATTGGCAATTGTGTTCCCTGACCATAGTCTACGGTGAACTGACCGGCGTAGCACTGGCCATAGGTGGCGCAGTAGAAGTCGGCATTAGTGAGCAGTATGGATTGCTCGGACAGGGTGCCGTCGGGCTGTGCGTGGGAGACAGAGTGATGGGCATCGAAAGTGGCGGTCATTTGATCGCTAATGGCCCACTCAAGGTTTAAGCCCACCGAGTCGTTAGTGGTTTGCACTTGATCTATGTAGCCGATAAAGTCAGTGCCGCCCGCGCCATTGACGATTTTGCTGATGGTGCCATTGCTGTCGGTTGCTCCATTAACCCAATTGCCGAACCAGTGCGCGGTTTGGTAGCGCTCTATATCGTCTTGGTAATCCGAGTAAAAGTAATCCAACTTGGCGGTTAGCGCATCGGTAACTTTCAGTTGACCTACCAACTGTAAATTAGTGCGTGTGCGCTCGTGGTTGCTCACATCCATATTGTAGTTTTGCGGCAGCCAAATGGTGCCGTCTGGATTGCGCGTTATGTCTATCGCGGAATCATCAATGCGATTGCCGCCGCAGTTGTCGCTAGCGGTGCTAAAGCCCAGCTCGCAGTTGCCCTTGGTTTGGCGCAGCCAGCCGTCGGTGGCAATAATATCTTGCGCGCTGTCGCGCTGTGAGTAAGAGCCTGCCGCTAATAATCCAAGGCGGCCATCGGCGAATACATTTGAGATCATGCCGGATATTTCGGGGGTGGTAGTTGCGCCCTTAATGACGGTGGTGTCCGACATGGCTTTTACGCTAAATGCGGCTTTCATTTCATTGTGATCAAAAGGCTTAGCGGTTTGAATATCAACCGTTGCGCCTATGCCGCCCGATGCTTGGCTGGCCTTAGCGGTTTTATACAGATTTACGCCGCTAACAGATTCCGACGCAATTTGCTCAAAGTTAAAACTGCGGTTTTGTGTTCCACCTACGCCTTCCTGCTTGGGTGAGTCAGCAAAAGGCATGGAGCGGCCATTGAGTGTTACCAAGTTAAAACTGGGGCCAAAACCGCGCACGGTGATTTGATTGCCTTCGCCATTTTTGCGATCAATCGATACGCCGGTAATGCGCTGCAGTGACTCGGCTAAGTTGGAATCGGGGAACTTGCCCATGTCTTCGGCGGAGATAGCATCTACTACACCGGAGGATTCGCGCTTGATATCCATGGCGCGCTCCAGCGAGCTGCGAATACCGGTCACGACAACTTCCTCAATACTGCTGCCTGCTTCCTGTGCCATGCTGATGCCCGAGGTAGTTGCAGCTATAGCGGCGGCAATACTGGTGGCGAGTAACTTCATTTTCATATTTTGTGGTTTCATTATTGTCTTCCCCTCTGAGTTTTTATTGGACTCTTGTTAAAACCTTAGTATGCCCTTAGTGGGCTTTGTTGGTGCCGCACTAGCCATGAGCTTGAGCCTCTGGATTGCGTGCAATTTACGCTTGATATCGATGGTATTTGTCGATAGAGTTAACGTTAACAATTGGCGTGCGGATTTGCAACAGGAAAATGCAGGTTTTTTAATCAAAGGCATTTTGGGTGGCGCTGGGTTAAAAACTGGAATATGGGTTAGAGGCTTAGCGCAGGGCTGACTTTAGTAGTTTAATACTGTGCAAATTTGTATTTTCCATTTTACTCTTAAATGGTGTTGAGTAAGAGACTAGTAAGAAGTGATTACTCAGTCAATTAATAATGAATAAATAAAAGGTGTTGCTACATGAGTTACAACAAATATCTAAGCCTTGTCCTGGCGATGGTGGTTTCCTTAGGTGGGTTTGTGTTTGGCTTTGATGCCTCGGTCATCTCTGGTGCCATAGCGCAAATTAGCCAGCAGTATTCGCTTAGCGCCCTAGAGCAGGGGTTGGTGGTAAGTTCTCCCACCCTCGGTGCGGTATTGGCGGCTAGCGTCGTGGGTTACTTGACCGATGCCTATGGGCGCAAAAAAATTCTACTAAGTATCGCTTTGCTCTATGTGGTGTCAGTCTTGGGGTCGGCCTTTGCCAACGGCTACCTTATGCTGGTGGTGTTTCGCTTTATTGGCGGAATGGCTTTTGCCTCGCTCATGGTGGCACCTCTATATATTGCTGAGATAACCCCGGCTGCGCTGCGCGGAAAATATGTTTCTATTAACCAACTTAATATTATGTTGGGTTTTTCTGCCGCCTATTTTTCTAACTATTGGCTGTTGTCACAAGTTAGTTCGCCCGCTGAATGGGCGCAAGTCTTGAATTTAAAAGATGATCTTTGGCGTTGGATGCTGGGCTTAGAAATCATTCCCGCTGCACTCTATTTTGTGTTGCTGTTTGCCGTACCTGAAAGTCCGCGTTGGTTGATTTTAAATAAACGCAGTCTTGAGGCTAAAAAATTATTGGTGCGCTTATTCCCCGCGGCTGAGGTAGATGAACAGTTGTCCTACGGCACCAGTCATAGCGATAGCGGTAGCTTTTTCACTAAGCTTGCCAGTTTGTTTTCGCACAAAACTCGCTTTATTTTAGTGGTGGGTATAGTGGTCGCTATTATTCAGCAGGCCACGGGTATTAATGCTGTGTATTTTTACGCCCCGACTATTTTTGAGCAGAGTGGCGTCGGCACCAATGCCGCTTTTGCGCAGGCAATTTGGATTGGTATTATTAATATTGTTTTCACCCTGATAGCGGTTGTCTGTATTGATCGTTTTGGTCGTCGCCCTTTGATGCTGGTGGGCTTAGTGGGGGTTATGTTAAGCATGGGGCTGTGCGGTTATGGCTTCTCACAAGCTAAGTATCAGCTTACCGAACAAAATTCCGCGGCTGTGGCGCCCGCGGCACTGCAGCAGTTAACGCCTATGTTTAATTTGGCTTATACCAATGACGTGGACTTTAAACGCGACCTGCGTATGCACTTGGGTAATCAGCTGGCAAAGCAGTATGAAAGTGAGTTGCTCACTGCTGCAATAAAAATAAATTCTACGGTGATTTTGCTCGGTATTTTAGGGTTCGTGGCTGCCTTTGCGGTATCCCTTGGGCCTGTCATGTGGGTGCTGCTGTCGGAGATATTTCCTAATCAAGTGCGCAGTGTTGCGATTGCGTTTGTGGGGGTTATTAACAGTATAGTCAGTTTTGCTGTACAGTTATTTTTCCCCTGGCAGCTAGAAAATCTGGGGGCAACCGCGACCTTCATTATTTATGGATTATTTGCTGTAATGGGTTTGATTTTTATTATGCGATATTTACCTGAGACCAAAGGTCAATCGCTTGAGCAACTGGAGATATCCTTGGCAAATAAATCAGTTTGATAGATTGTTGTTAAATTATTTAATCAATAGCGGAGATGATAGTCTGTGAGCGATAAGGTTAGGTGGGGTATAGTTGGGGCAGGGCGCATAGCGCATACATTTGCGCAGGATATTGCCCTAGTGGGGTCGGCAGAGCTTGTTGCCGTGGCTTCTCGTTCGCTTGAGGCTTCAGCTGGGTTTTCCGCGCAATATGGATTAAAAAAATATTACGGTAGTTACGCAGAATTATTTTCCGATATAAGTGTTGATGCAGTTTATATCGCGACTCCACACAATTTGCATTGTGCTCAGGCTTTGGCGGCGCTAAACGCAGGTAAGCATGTATTGTGTGAAAAGCCTGTGACAGTTTCTGTCGCTGAGTGCGAGCAGCTAATTGCCTGCGCCACGTTTAACCAGCGCTTTTTTATGGAAGCAATGTGGACCTATTTTCTGCCGGCGATACGCAAGGCGCAAGAATGGATTGAAATAGGTCGAATTGGCCAGATTCGTCATGTGAAATCTGACTTTGGTTATCCTCTACCTTATGATCCGCTACGCCGCGAATACGATGCTTCACTAGCTGGCGGCTGTTTGCTGGAAATGGGTGTCTATCCAGTTGCAATGAGTCATCTGTTTATTCAGGAGCCATTGTTGCAGCACTATTCCAGTGTAAAGCTTGCTCCCAATGGGGTAGAGACTGATGTGTCAACAATCTTGACCTTTCCAAATGCTATGGCAACTATTGGTAGTTCATTCAGTGCCAAACTACAAAATTGGACCTATATCATTGGTAGCCATGGATACATTGCGATACCCGACTTTTGGCGCGCCGATAAATGTTTTCTGTATAAATTAGATGAACAGGTGGATGCATTTTACGATGAGCGAAAAACACTTGGTTTTGATTATCAAATTGATGCCGCAAGTCGAGATATTTTGGCGGGTAAGCTAGAGTCAGATGTGGTCCCGCATAGCGCCAGTTTGCGTTTTCAGCAACTTATGAAGCTTATTAAAGCTGAATGGAATCACATCGTATAGGTATGAAATTTCATTAAGGGGCGGCGTATTGCGCCACCCCATTTCATTGCTGTTTAATTGAAGTATGTTGGATGTTCCTGAGGTATTACTTTTAGGATATTGTAAACATCCTTCAGGTGTAAGCTCATCGCTGCAGTTGCCTTTTCTGTGGATCCCACTTTTATGGCATTGATTATGGCGGAGTGTTGATTAAGAATTCGTTTATATTGGCCTACCACATGTAAGCTTAAATTGCGCACTCTATCCATGTGATATTTTTCATATTCAATTAATAATGCTGCGCGGGGGTACTGGGCAAAAACTGCCAGTGTTTGATGGAACTCATCGTCCATATTTTTAAACGAAATAGCATCCTTATCTGCTGCCGCTTTATTTTGATAATCAATAATTTTTTCACAGGCGTTTGCTACATCTAATCGAAAATATTGGTCAGTGTTGGCTGCAAGTTGTTTGACAACTGAGACCTCCAAAGCCTCCCGAATAAACTGGGCTTCTAAAATTTTTTCTTCGCTCAGTTTTGAAACATAAGTTCCTCGCTGAGGTAGAATTTCCACAAAGCCAATAGTAGCAAGTTTCATTATGGCCTCACGTATCGGTGTCCGGCTAACGCCAAATTGTTGAGTGAGGGACGCTTCGGAAATCATTTGCCCGGGCAGCAGTTCCATGCTTAGAATAGCGTCGCGCAACAACTCGAAAATCTGGCTAGCTGCAGAGCGATCGAAGGATAGTCTCGTTGATTCAGGGCGCATATTGATTATTGATTGTTTGGCCACGAGAGTCTCCTCGACAGGTATGGATTGTAAGGGATTAAACTTTACTGTTTATTCCTCGATGTACTTTCCACATCGAGGTTTTGCTCTGCAAAAGTGAATTCCCTATCCTTTTTTACTCTTATGCTAATCGGTCCTCAACGACATGACTGGTTGAAAATTGATAGCGCATATTGCGATAGACACAAATGTCGGTAATGTTTTCCGGTGTGCCTACTGGAGCAGAGCGGTAATTAGTAGATACGCGGTATTTCCCTGTTACGGGTAATACTTTATGCCAAGTGTGTCCGTGCAATAAAATCAATGTTCCTTTTTTTGGGATAAATGTTTGTTGCTCAGGAAAATCGACATCATGGTCGCAAGCTGGCAACAGGCCTATTCTGTGAGAGCCTTTTACTGCCATGGTATAGCCGCCGGTTTCCTCGGTAATATCCATTGTGTAAATCAAGCGGTTCATGTTGAAGCGAGAGGGATCTTCCGGTGGACAATCTTGATGCCATGCCTGGCCTTTTGTGCCTTGGCGAGAAAACATCACCATACAATATTGGGTGTACCAATCATCGCCAAGAATCGCTTGCGTGAGCGCAATTAACCGAGGGTCTTTCTCAACTGAATCGAACAGATGCTCTCCCTCTCGCTGAGGAAACCAAGGAATTACCTCGGTATCCGATTTTTCTAAAAACTCTTCATTGTGAGAAAACTCGGGTGACTCCCCAAAGTGCCCAAGAATTTTTTGGTTGTAGCTATCCATTAAATCAATAGGAAAAAAGTTTTCCAACATAATGTAGCCATCGCGCCAAAATTGTTCTGCAAGTTGCTTATAATTCATAAAATGAGTATCCAGTTTATCAGTGACGAGATTCTTGAACAAAAATAGGGCTTTTAAGCGCTTTGGCAAAGCGTGTTAAAATACTCGGATTTGCTTCTATGCGGCTATCACCCCAATAGCTCTGTTTGCAGCCTTCTGCTCCAGCCGTGGCATTGGGTTCGCAATACCACATTGATTGTGTATGCCAGTTGGTATTTATATATGCTGCTGCACGAATCACGTCACGATTTTTTTCGATATAGTCAAACCAATCCTGATACCAGCTATTCCAGATTTCATTTGCAGTCATTGCTGTTGGACGATTGGTAAATATACAGCTAGCTGTTAATTCAGAGGTGCTATAACCTGCAGGGGCCGCTTCGGCAATCATTACAGGTTTATGGTGGGCACGAGCGAAGTCGAGCAATCGGTCATGCTGAGATACTGCACTCACTGCAGGAGTAAACCACTCTGGATTTAGTGCGTCACAGCTCCATTGATGTTTGCGATAGTGCTCGCCATAAAATTTTGAAAAAGAAATCCAATCGACAACATCGTCGCCAGGGTAATATTTTTCCAAATGGTTCTCGTTAGTCACCTTATAAATATCCTGATCGCGCAGCCAAGAGGCGGTTTGCCATACAGTGGCAATTTTATCGGCATTTAACGCATTAATACGTTCCTTTATATAGCGGTAAGCTGCCTTGTAAGCATCGGGGTTGTAGCAATTCCAAGGACCGTCAAATTCATAGCCTATGCGTAAAAATATTTGACGATCAGATTTTTTGAGAAAGTTAATTAACTTATCGACTTCGCCGCGGTAAAAATCCGCCAGTTCGGGTGTTATATCTGAATCTACTATGCCACCAATGGCTTTGGTAGGAATCGATTTGCAGTCAGCATGTGCATCGGTGATATCCAAACCAACGGCTAAAGCAGTGCCGGGAAATTGTTGTAGTGTTTCAACAAAGTTATTTCTGCCTGATCCATAATCGACATCGGTAGTTACACCAGCAAGGCTGCCGTATTTGAAAGAGTGAGAAATTTTAGTGTAGAGGGTTACTCCGCCCGGATAGGGGAACTCTGGATCTTTGTCTAATACATTGGTTTTAAATGCATTGAGGGTTTCAGTATCTTGCCCGATTACAAATAAAATTTTCTCCTTCTTAGGCAAGTTTCGCGCAACTATTTTTGCAGGAATTGCAGATTCATTTGTTGCTAATGATGCTATATCGCTTTGAGTGACGGCTGTATTGCAGCCGTTCAAGAGTAGAGTGGCAATAAACAGCAGCGACCATAATGCGGGTGTTTTTTTCATAGAGATTATCTCCAGTTAGTTATTATTCGCCAAGTTCTTGGTAGGAAAACCAATCAAAATCAGCGTGTACTTTTTTGCCGGTAAAATCTTGACAACACAATCCAATAAATGCTCCGGTAAATGCGGCACGGTACTTATGCCCGCCATCGCGAACAACATCATCTGAAAGAACGCTGCCGTCTCGCAGCGGGCCACACTTTATCCAACTCTCGGGTTCATTGGTGAGCGAGTAATAAAACTGTAATTCATCGCGCTGCCATGTCAATTGTAAATAAACAGGTTGTGTTTTTGGATAGCATATTTTCTCTACCATAGGCTCAAACAGCTCACCATTAATTACCTCAATTAGGTGTAATTGATTGAAATTTGAATCTGTCTCATCGTTTGTTGCGTGAAAATAGATATAGTGATTAGTGTTGTAGTAGCAGACTATGCCGGCCATTTGCTGGAATGAAGTGGGTGAAAACTCCATTTTGCAGGCTGCAATAACATCAAAAGATTGTAAGCGCCGTGCAATTAAACTTTGTTCATGAGTTGAGCTAAGTGACTCTCTACCTTTTAAGCGTAAAAAATCCGGCCGTTCAGTTAGGCTTATCCAGGTTTCATCCGTGGGAATGCGCAATGACTGCCAATGGGGAGCAAGTTTACTGGTGTTGAAATTGTCCTTAATCGCGATAGCAGGGTAGGGGTGCTGCATCAAATCTGGCGCGGGGATGGTTAGGCGTGTATTTTTATCTGCATTAGCAAGGTGCGGCCAGTCATCTTTCCAAAACAGTTGTTCAATCAATGTCTCCCGGCCAAGAGTACAGCGTTTGGCGGGCATTATGGGTCGGCTACCGAGATAAACGATGTACCACTCCCCGTTTTGTGTTTCTATAAAATCTGCATGACCTGTGCGTTGAAAAAATGCACAGGGCGAAGCCTTGACAATTGGATTCTTCGGGTGTAACTCATAGGGGCCGGTAATATTTTTTGCACGTGCGATAGTGACAGCATGGTTATATTCAGTCCCACCTTCGGCGAGTACCAAGTAATACCATCCGTTGTGGTAATATAGATGCGGCCCCTCTGTGCACCCCAATTCGGTACCTTGAAAAATATGATGAGTGGCGCCAATCAGTTCGCCGCGCGTCTCATCCCACTCTTGTAATTGAATGCCACCAAAAAACTTCCCTCCTCGGTGATCAACCAGCATATTGACTAACCATTTTTTCCCATCTAGATCATGAAATAGAGAGCCATCGAAACCATTGGAATTGAGATAAATGGGGTCTGACCAAGGACCATTGATCGATTGACTGGTGACGAGGTAGTTCGGTGTATCCTTCCAGGGGCCATCAAATGAGCGCACATTGCTGTACACCAAATAAAAAGTACCGCGATTGTAACTCAGGCAGGGTGCCCACACTCCGCAAGAATCCGGCATGCCTTTCATGTTGAGCTGGGAACTGCGGTCAAGAATCTGACCAATGGTACGCCAGTGCACAAGATCGCGAGAGGTGTGTACTTGCACACCGGGAAACCATTCAAAGGTTGACGTTACGAGGAAATAGTCATCCTCTACGCGAATAATACTAGGGTCTGGATTGAACCCTCTTATAATCGGATTGGTAATTTTTGTAATCATTTCTCGCCTTTAAAGAGTGAACCTAAACAGAGGGTTGGGCGCTGTGTACTTGATATATCTGCTACCACTGGCGAATTATTTTCGTGTTTGACAGAAGAAATTCCATAGGGTAATGTTAACGTTAACTGGATCGATTGGCAACTTAGATATTCGCTATTTATACATCTCAGGTTGCGTTTAAGCCCCTTTTGCCGAAATCAAGATTGTGGGGGATAGGTGATACTTCCTCTTTTTTACCTTTAACAATTTGCTTTTAGGGGGATTTGTGAATTTAGTTGCGAGTATTAAGCCTCCCTCGGAGTCGATATGCTGAAAAGTTTAATTAATTCAATTAAGTGCTTTTTCTTTGTCTTACTAAGTGGGTTCGCGTCCGCGGAAATTATTTTGACTCCCCCCATTGCTAACTCAAATGATCAGTATTGTCTGGATATGTTGCGCCTCGCGCTAAGTTACTCTGAAAAAAAATTCACTATCGAGGAGCAGCCTCTGCCGGAAAAGACTCTTCCACGAGTTACCAGTGAGGTGGAAAGTGGTGAGCTCAGTGTAATGTGGACAGCGACAGACAAAGAAAAAGAGCAGCAATTGCGACCCGTTCGTATACCGTTGTTTAAGGGTATGTTTGGCTATAGGGTTTTTATAATCAATAAGAGTAATCAAGCTAAATTTGATCAGATTAAAACCCTTGAGCAGTTACGCCAAAATGTTTCCTTTGGGCAGGGCAGAACTTGGGCGGATACTGAAATTCTCAAGGCTGCCAACTTTAATGTAATCACTACGATGAAATTTGCGGGTTTGATGAATATGGTTGAAGGTGGACGCTTTGATGCGTTTCCACGCGCTATCCATGAGCCATGGGGGGAACTACAAAGCTTTTCAGCATTGGATTTGGCGGTGGAGAAGAGAATTCTTTTGGTTTACAAAAATCCATTCTACTTTTTTGTTTCAAAGGACAATGAGCGGTTGGCAGATGCATTACAAACAGGATTAGAGAAGGCGCTTGCTGATGGTGAATTTAATAAATTGTTTTTTGGCAACGCCGCTGTGAAGTCTGCGTTGGAGAATGCTGGATTAAAAACTCGTCGTATATTTGAAATCGATAATCCCAATCTTTCAGCAGATACGCCAATAGATCGCACTGAACTATGGTTAGACATCTCCTCGCTGTAACGGTTTGGTATTTTTATGTGTTGTCGTTAGTTAGAGAGTCAACCCCAGAGTGCTCTCTGTGACTTTGCCCCGGTTTCGGGGCTTTTTTATATGTATTGGCTTAATATCAGTGTGATAACCACCACCAACTTCAGACAGTTAACTAAAATACATTTATTGCCTCAAGGCGCTCAGGGATAATACCAAGACCAAGACCAAGACCAAGACCAAGACCAAGACCAAGACACAAGGGCACTGTGGCGGCGGTTCTGATTATAGTCTACTTCGATATATTCAAAAATAGAATCGCGGTTTTGTTCTCCATCCTGTAATGGCTTGCCGTGAATCAGTTCAGCCTTGGGCGAATGAAAGAAGCTTTTCGCACACACATCTCCCCAATAATATTCCTTTAGGATCATACTTTGTGCGAGATAATATTTTTTAATAAGCTCCTGAATGCATGCGATGAGACTGTAATTAAATCTGTGTAACTGTTTATCATTAACCCTCCGAAGGGAAGGATAAACAGTATGAACCCAAAAGACCTTGAAGCCTTTGCCCGCGAAGCGGCAATGCACCTGAAAACCGAAAAAGATCTGAGTAATTTCACCCAGATGCTGACCAAAGTCGCCGTAGAGGCTGCCCTCAACGGTGAGCTGGACGCCCATCTTGGCTATGAGAAGCACCAGAAATCCACCGCCTCCAATAGCCGCAATGGGCACACCACTAAAACACTGAAAACGGAAGAAGGTGAATTCCAGCTCAATACCCCGCGGGATCGTGAGGGCAGTTTTGAGCCGCAACTGGTGAAGAAGCATCAAACTCGCTTTACCTCCATGGATGACAAGATTCTGAGCCTCTACGCCAAGGGCATGACAACCCGTGAAATCGTCGCAACCTTTAAAGAAATGTATGGTGCTGACGTATCACCCACATTGATCTCCAAAGTCACCGATGCGGTGATTGAGCAAGTGATTGAATGGCAATCGCGCCCGCTAGATGCGGTCTATCCGATTGTCTATTTGGACTGTATTGTGGTGAAAATCCGGCAGGATAAGCAGGTAATCAACAAAGCGATTTACCTGGCGTTGGGCGTTACTATGGACGGCCAAAAAGAGTTGCTGGGCCTATGGTTATCAGAAAATGAAGGCGCCAAATTCTGGCTTGGAGTACTAACCGAACTTCAGAATCGCGGTGTGCGTGACATCTTGATTGCCTGTGTTGATGGTCTCAAAGGCTTTCCTGACGCCATCACTGCCGTCTATCCGCAAACCCAAATCCAGCTGTGCGTGGTGCACATGGTGCGCAATTCGGTGAGATATGTGCCTTGGAAGGACTACAAGGCCGTAACCACTGACTTGAAGCGGATATACCAATCCGTGACCGAAGAAGAGGCGCTTTTGGCGCTGGAGCAACTAGGCGAGCGCTGGGATGACAAGTACCCGCAGATCAGTCGCTGCTGGCACACGCATTGGGCGAACCTGCGCACGCTATTCCAATATCCTGAAGACATTCGGCGTGCGATTTACACGACGAATGCGATTGAATCCCTGAACAGCGTCATTCGCCAAGCCATCAAAAAACGGAAGTTATTTCCGACCGATGATTCTGCGAAAAAAGTTATTTATTTGGCGATTCAAGATGCGGCTAAAAAGTGGACAATGCCAATTCGAAATTGGCGCGCAGCATTGAACCACTTTATGATTGTCTTTGATGAACGCTTGAGCGATTATCAGTAACCGGCAGTTACACAGAAGTATTTACAGGCTCCATGCGATGCATATTGGCCACCTAGATCGCTGTGAACAATAATACCTGCGGTAACTTTCGTCGCCACAAGGCCATTACTAACACATCACAAAAAGATTGAGTATCTATATTTTTACTCATTGAACAGTCAACAGTTTTACGCGAATAAAAATCAATCATCACCGCTAAATATAACTAGCCTTTAGTAGTTTGGATATAAATACTATCCGCCACCCATTTGTCATCGGGATACTCCGTAGAAACATCTCTGCCAATAGGTATGGTGCAACAAGCAGTGCTTGATTGCTGTGAATAGTCACTTTGAATAGTTTGCCCGCCTTTGCAATTACTACCTATCTTTTCAAACTTAATATTAATCGTTTTTATGTCGAGTGGATTATTTTGTTTCCCCAAATCATGAAACATTCGTCCAGCACCATGGCGACCTTTTTCGGCTGCAAGTGCAGCCTTTACCAACACATCAATCGCCACTCTTTACTGCATGTGCCGACTGACCACCAAACGGCTATTTAGCCAGCTTTAATATCCGTATCGAGAAACTAATAGCACGCGCGCCATCATCGAGATTGAAAATAGCGCGTAGTATGTCAGCATAAATTCATAGCGATTTATTTTTAATGCTTCGCAAAGTAGGTGGCGCCATTTTTAGAATTTATAGCGTTTCTGCTTGCTCTGCCAGTTTGCGCTTAAGGCGAGCGTTTTTGGTTGCAGGAGTGGCTCTCTTTCGACACCAGATCGGTTGTTGTTCAGCGTACTGCGCCAGCTGTAGATTTGGCTGAGGTAGGTGCCCAGCTTTTCAGCGGCCTCGGCCACACTAAAACGCTCAGCATGCTTTAGTGGCTCTGACTTAAAGTCGGCTGTATATCTTTTGTTCAACTGCGGGGGCGCCATTGATCACCACTGGAGCAGGTTTACCCAGTTTCAGGGTGTCCGATATTGGTGGAGGGGATGCATGCAGATGTAATACTCATCAGTAATCAAATATTTCAATATGCGTTAAAATGTCGTCTATTATAAAAGTGGTCGAAAATGGTGATGCTTTTACAATTTAGGACCATAAGGTTAGTTTCCGGTTTTGTTCTGGTGTGGCTGAGGTTTTTACTTCAGACATGAACTTCTTTGGTTCGGTTAATCTAATGGATTTTACTGAAGTAAATTTTAATTCGGGTGCCGGTATTGCCTAGGTTAATTGCCACTATCGTGACGGGTGTGGCTCCTATGTGATCCAACGGTATTTGGTAAGTAGATAGCGCCGTCAGTATTTGGTGTGGGTCTGCTGCAAAATATTGATGGTCGTGAGGCAGAGTTTATTTGGAGTGATACAGTGTGCTAACAAATTTAAAATACAATGGTAGCTGGTCATCAATTTTATTCTAATAACTCGTTAGGAGTCACTTCGGAATTTTTTTAATTAATTAATCACTATGCATTGTTTTTGATTGTGCGCACGCGTTCTTCCGGCATGTATGATCAGCCCAATGTAAAAAAGTGATAGTTACTTTGCGATATTGGTTGCGCAGGCAGTCATTAGTCTATTCAGAAAATAGCAAGCCATGCGCCGGATAAGTTTCATAATTTTTCTATCCACTTCTATATAGATATGAAAATACATAGAGTCGCAGGTGGAGATTATCGCTGAGCACCGCTATAGGGCTAGTATGCAATATGGATTTACTGGGAGGCTAATAATAAATTAGTAGCAGGTGATTTGGTGATGGGTATTGTGCTTTACGATGGCTCTAATTAGGGGGCAATGGGAAATATTAATCACGGAAGCATCCAGTATTGTTTTTGCATGATGGTCACGTAACCCCTTTGCAGGTGGTAATAGTTGGGCATAAAAATACTAGCACTACAGCTGGTGATGCTGATATGATCTTTGGCCGCTTTGAGTTTTTATCGTATTTAGAGAAACATAATATATTTAATTTGTTGCGAAGTTTATGAACTATTAAGTAAATAGCTCGGACGTACGGCGAGTCTTTTATTTAAATTAAATGTTATTAATAGGAAGTGTTGGGTGGGATAATTAAATAGTTATAGTGAATTTCGTGTTGTCTCGAAAAGTCAGAGGGTGCAATGAAAAAGCTGCCAATAGTAGGTTTAATTATCCTATCATTATTGTCGTGTCATGCTTCTGCAGAAAAAATTCGAATTCCTGTGGGGGTTTACTCTGAGCATATTAATGCCTTTCAAACAGTACTCGTCAATGGTGAGTGCCCTCATCCGCGTGACTACCCAATTACTAATAATCAAATACTTGCTGAATTTCTAATTTTTTGTGAGGCGTTGAGGTTGGGAGGCTTGGAGCCTAGCTTTGATTTCAAAGCTTTCCCTGTCTATGGACGCTTACTGCGTGAGTTGGATGGTAATTCTATCGCTGCCTTGGCTTTTGGAGGGTGGCGCCGTGATTTTGATGAGTCTCGCTTTTATATTTCGAGTCCAATAATTCCAGCTAATACTTTTGTTAAAGGTGTTTTCGTAAAACCTACCAATGAATTAGCATTGAGTTTTAATACTCGACAGCAAATCAGCGCACTCACTGCCGTGACTAATGCCGGGTGGGAGGTTGATGTTGAAAGTATTGATTGCGTTGGCTCTAAAATAATAAGTGCACGCACCTATGTAAATATGTTTCGTATGGTAGGTGTAGGGCGTGCCGACTATCTAATTACTACTTTTCCGGCGAACGATAATCTTGAGGTGGAGTTGTATGGAGTTAAATTGCGCCCCATAGAAGGTGTTAAATTGGTATTTAAAGATTCACTGCATTACGCCGTCAGTAAAAATTATACTGATGGGAAAAAGATATTTTTAGCTTTGGAAATAGGCCTATCTGAATTAAAAAAGGATGGAACGATTAAGGCAGTAATCGATAGATTAGGCTTAATTAACCCAAGGATATCTTCTTGGAAAAATATAGGTTGTGAGTAGGCTTGATAAACGATAATAAGCAGCGCTCCTGGAGCTAGTTAAGGAGGATTATCTGAGTGTTGTCATCTTGATTCGATGTGATCTTTTCATTCCTCACCTCAAGTGCCTGCCAGTCTGCCGACAAGCTTATTAGCTATGTCTCCTGTTTTTAGTTACTTTCCCCCTCTATTCCCCTCTATTCCCCAAGCCTACCTCGTGATTTGCACTAATGATCAGAAAACTCATTGGTAAACCTTAATTTAAGGGCAAAAAAGCCTAAACAATATGTGATTTATCTGCTTATTATGTAAGCGTCCAATAAAGCACACATTCCCATTTTGGCCACCAATCATTAGCCTAATCCTTTTTCAACAGAGGAATGATGATGGCCAGATTAACACAAGAGCAATGGCGAGCACTGATTAAGGAGCAAGCCGCCTCAGGACAAACCGCGAAGGCATTTTGCGCAGAGCGCGGGATTGATAATAAATATTTCAGTACACGCAAAAAGCAATTGGCGACGCAACCCGCAGAAAATCGCTTTGTTGCGATAACGACAAAAACCCTCGAAAACCAAAGTATTCAGCTTCACATCGGTGCCACACAGCTGCGTATGCCCACGGGAGTATCGGCGCAATGGTTAGCGGACGTTATTAAGGCGCTTGCATAATGCGCTGCTTTGTTGATCCGCCTGCGATTTTTCTGTACAAGGATGCTATCGATTTTCGCAAATCCATCAATGGCCTCGTCGTAGTGATAGAGCAAGCGTTGGAACGCTCGGCATTTGAGCCTGCGCTGTATGTATTTTGTAATCGCTCGCGCGATAAACTGAAAATTCTTTATTGGGATGCTACAGGCTTTGTACTCTGGTACAAACGTTTGGAAAAAGCCCGCTTTAAGTGGCCAACACAAATTCAAACTGCAACACTTACCTTGAGTGAACAACAATTACAGTGGCTGCTAGGCGGTTATGATGTGATTGGGCATCAACCGGTATTTTTTCAGCAAGCCAGTTAATTATTTTGATGTAACCTCGGTGGTCGTAGTAAAATACGGCCATGCCAAACTCTCATAAATTACTTGTCGAAATTGATTCGCTTAAAGAGCGAAATAAAATATTGGAGCAAGAAATTCGTTTTCTGCGTGAGCAATTCAAGCTGGCGCAAAGCCGCCAATTTGGCACGTCTTCAGAAAAATCCCCAGATCAACTTGATTGGTTATTTAACGAAGCGGAAGTAATAGTAGACGAAATCCCGGCAGACAGTGACGCAGAGATAACAACAGACGCTACAGCGACGGATATCACATCTGCCGCCACTTCAACTAAAAAGAAAACCGGCCGTAAACCATTGCCCGCCGATTTGCCGCGTGAAACACGCATAATTGATATCGCTGATACAGAAAAAATGTGCCCTTGCTGTAATGGCGACTTACACAAAATCGGCGAAGAAAAAAGTGAACAACTGGAATACATTCCCGCCAGTTTAAAAGTCATTGAAACCCTGCGCCTGAAATACGCCTGTCGTCAGTGCGAAAAGAACGATACGAATACGCCGATTGTGATCGCCCCTGTGCCAGCCAGCCCCATTCCCAAAAGCATGGCCACGCCCAGCTTGCTGGCACACATTATCGGCAACAAATACCAATTGGCACTGCCGCTGTATCGCCAGGAAATTATTTTTAAGCAACTGAATATCGACCTCAATCGCAACACCCTGTCCAACTGGATAGTGCGTAGTGCGGATGTTCTTGAAAGGCTATTGCAGCGATTAACAATAACGCTGCTAACACAAACCGCCATCCATGCAGATGAAACGCCAGTGACAGTGCTTCAGGATGACAAAAAAAATAATTACATGTGGGTCTACTGTAGCGGCAGAGATTCTCCTGATCCGAACAGCTCCGCGAACAACATTGTGATTTACGACTATCAACCCAGTCGCGCAGCTGCTTGCCCGAAAGAATTTCTAAGCGGCTATAAAGGCTATTTACAGGTTGATGGTTATGCGGCTTACGAAAGCACTCAAGCAACACTGGCTGGTTGTATGGCTCATGCACGCCGGAAATTTATCGATGCGCAAAAAGTACAACCAAAGGGCAAAGTAGGCCGTGCTGATTGGGCAGTGGCGCACATTCAGAAACTCTACCGTGTGGAAGCGCTACTGAACGACAAAACACCGGAAGAAAAATATACCCTGCGGCAGTTGCATGCTGTACCGCTGCTCACTGAATTTAAAGCATGGCTCGATAAATCAATGGAACAAACGCCCCCTAAATCCACATTAGGTCATGCGGTCGCATACACGCTGCGACAATGGAGAAAGCTCACTACCTACACACAACATGGACAGCTGTGCATCGACAATAATCGCGCGGAGCGCGCCGTAAAACCCTTTGTGATCGGCCGCAAAAACTGGCTGTTTAGCAACACCGCCAGCGGTGCGAGAGCCAGCGCTATTTTATATTCGATTATCGAAACGGCTAAGGCAAATGGCCTGAATCCGGTAAAGTATGTTGAGCATTTGCTGACAGAAATCCCTAAGCGCAATACAGATGATGGACTTGAAGATTTGATGCCTTGGCAAGTAAATCTAGGTGTGGTTGGTTAGACGCTTACCTTATTATCGGTGCATAATTCTTTTCAATGGTGTAGATTGTTGACAATATCTGATATCGCTGGGTTGTGACTCACCTTTGCGAGTGTTTAAGACACCGTTAATAATGATTAGCATTAGTTGGATAAGTATATGAAACCAGAGTTTGCATTAAGTGATCACTCGCACCGTCGGTTTAATCCGCTAACGGGCGATTGGGTATTGGTCTCGCCCCATAGAGCCAAACGGCCCTGGCAGGGTCAAATTGAGGAGCTGGCGGCGGATGATAAGCCTGCCTATGACCCATCGTGCTATTTATGCCCGGGCAATACCCGCATTAATGGTGCAGTGAATGACAGCTACGTGGGTGCTTATGTATTCACCAATGACTTTGCGGCGCTGGAGCCGGAAGACAGGGATTATCAAAGCAGTAGCGATTTGTTTTGTGCGGAGAGTGAGCGCGGCACCAGCCGTGTTATTTGTTATTCCGAAAGCCACAATAAAACACTGCCGGAAATGTCCCAGGCGGCGGTGACAAAACTGATTGATACCTGGTGCGATTTGTATCGTGAGCTTGGTGAAGAGCATTCCTGGGTACAAATTTTTGAAAACAAGGGCGCTATTAATGGCTGCTCTAATCCTCATCCGCATGGGCAAGTGTGGGCAACGGGTTCTGTGCCGACGTTGCCGCAACGGGAGGATGAAAAGCAGCTTGCGTATCAACATAAGCATCAGAGTTCTATGTTGTTGGATTATGCGCAGCAAGAGTTGGCCTTTAAAGAACGTATTGTGGTGCAAAATCAGGATTGGTTAGTGGTAGTACCTTATTGGGCTAGCTGGCCATTTGAAACGTTGCTCTTACCTCTGCGCCATGTGCCCGATATGTTGAGTTTGTCTTCATCGGAGCGTGAATCTCTGGCCGATATTTTGATTCAATTAACGATTCGTTACGACAATCTATTTAAGACTTCCTTTCCCTACAGCATGGGGTGGCATTGCGCACCTTTTACCGCAGAAGATCATAGCCATTGGCAGTTGCACGCACATTTTTATCCGCCGTTATTGCGTTCGGCATCCATTAAAAAATTCATGGTGGGTTACGAAATGTTAGGTGAAGTTCAGCGTGATATTACTGCTGAGCAAGCGGCGCAATATTTGCGTTATCAATCCGCTATTCACTACAAAAATACTGCATTAAAAGATTAAGGGTGTTTGGCTATGACTATGTTGGAAAGTGTTACTCAGTGTTTTACAGGCCATTTTAATCAGCTGCCTGATTTAATTTCAAAAGCGCCTGGGCGCGTTAATTTGATTGGTGAACATACTGATTATAACGATGGTTTTGTACTGCCGGCCGCGATTGATTTTTTTACGCTGGTTGCGGCCTCGGCGCGCAACGACAAAATAATAGAGGTCGTTGCACTTGATTATGAAGAGCAGTCTGATCGATTTTGGTTTGATGAGATATATATAAATAATCCCACCCAAATGTGGAGTAATTATGTCCGCGCAGTGGTGCGCACATTGGTGGATCGCGGCTATCAGCTCAAGGGCTGTAATTTGGTGGTGTCAGGCAATGTTCCACAAGGCGCTGGTTTAAGTTCTTCCGCATCTTTGGAGGTTGCGTTAGCGCAGGCGATTTTAACGGTTGCCGGCATTCAAATTTCGGCCACTGAATTAGCGCTGATTGGCCAAGCAGCAGAAAACAATTATGTAGGCTGTGCGTGCGGCATTATGGATCAACTGGTCTCGGCTGGCGGAAAACAAGGTCATGCATTATTGATCGATTGCCGCAGCTTGGAGGCTACACCTATCCTTATGCCTTCAGAGTTGTCGATTGTCATTATCAACTCAGGTGTGAAACGAGGATTAGTCGACAGTGAATATAATTTGCGTCGCGAGCAATGCGCAGAAGCGGCGAAATTTTTTAATCAATCGATTTTGCGCGATGTGACCAAAGAGCAGTTTTTCGCTGCTGCGCATCAATTACCTGATGTGGTGCGCAAGCGCGCACAACATGTGATTGAGGAAAATGAGCGAACCCTGAAGGCAGCTGAAGCGCTCGCGGAAAATAATGTTGCACTGTTAAGTCAGTTGATGGCAGAAAGCCATGCATCCATGCGCGATCTGTTTGAGATCACCACGTCTGAAATTGATTATTTAGTTGCATCGTTGGATAAAGAATTGGGTAATAAAGGCGGTGTACGTATGACAGGTGGTGGTTTTGGCGGATGTATTGTCGCTTTGGCGCCACAACAAAAACTGTCTATCGTGGAACCGATTCTTGCTGATTACCAATTAAAAACGGGTTTGATCGCAACGCCTTTTATCTGTACCCCAGAGCAGGGCGCTAGTTTAGTTGCATTGGAACGTTAATATTCTCCTCGTTTATTCTTACGAATAAATGCGGGTATGAGGTTATATCGTGGATGAAATGATTGCCATTGATTGGGGCGGCACCAATTTTCGACTACAGGTTGTAAATAACCTGGGCGATATTGTGTATAGCATTGCCCAGCCTATTGGTATTAATCAGTCATCACGCGCTGAGCTTGAAGCATGTTTGGTTAATGCAGTTGCACAGCTACCTCAGCAATATTCGGGTGCGCCGATTGTGATGAGCGGGGCAGTGGGCTCTAATGTGGGTTTGCATGAAACGCCTTATGTTGAATGCCCTGTTGACCCTTATCAACTGGCAGAGCATTTAATTAGTGTTCGGGTTGGCGATGTGAGGGCCTATATTGTTCCAGGGATTAAAACGCATGTGCGCGCAGGATTGCCCGATGTTATGCGAGGAGAGGAAACTCAGGTGCTGGGTTGGATGCAGCAGGCGAGTAAAGCAGAGTTAAAAGAGGCGCTCCTGTGCTTACCTGGCACCCACTCTAAATGGGTGCTAGTTAAGCAAGGAAACATTATCGATTTTTACACCGCATTTTCGGGCGAACTTTTTGGCAGTTTATGTGCGCAGAGTTTGTTAGTTAGTGGTGTGCAAGTTCATGATGATGCTGCGTTTCTCCAAGGTGTTAATGCTAATTTTAGAGATGCTTTTTTATTGAACTTGATGTTCAGTGCGCGTTCCCGAGTCTTAGCGGGCATGCACGAAAAGAATGTGAGTGCCGCGTATTTGTCGGGTGTATTAATTGGTGCTGAAGTAAAAGCGGCAATGAATTTATATGGAAAAGGGAAAAAAATACACCTGATCGGTGCCGATCAACTAGTGAATAGTTACGCTACAGCGATAAAGATTTACAGTGGTAAATCGATTAAACATCAAGGCGCATTGATGGCAGTTCAGGGGGCAATGTTATTGGCGAATCGATTTTTCGTGAGTCACTCGCTGGAGCGCCGCGCCTGATAAACTTTGCACCTGATAAGTATTGTTCCTGATAAAAATAGTTCAAGTAATCATTTTTAAAATAGTGAGTTAAATATGGGTGATTCCGCAGAAAAAAAATTAAGTAAAGCCAGTCTTCGCGCCATTGAGCTTGGTTATGACCAAAAAAATGCAGATTGGGTATTTGAATTTGATGTGAAACCCTTGGGAGGCGATTTTGCCTACCAAGAGGGTGTAATTCGCCGTGACCCTTCAGCAGTTATCAGCGTGGATGGTGTTTATCATGTTTGGTATACCAAGGGGGAAGGGGAAACTATTGGTTTTGGTAGCGCCAACCCCGATGACAAAGTATTTCCGTGGGATAAAACCGAAGTGTGGCATGCCACATCCGATGATGGTTGGGATTGGACGGAGCAGGGGCCTGCGGTAGTTGCGGGTATCGCGGGCTCTTATGATGATCGCGCCGTATTTACGCCAGAAGTGTTGGCGCATGAAGGGCGTTATTATTTGGTTTATCAAACTGTTCAAGCGCCTTATTTGAATCGCACCAAAGAATGTATTGCGCTCGCAAGTGCTGATTCGCCTTATGGCCCTTGGGTTAAAAGTCCGGCTCCTATTTTAATGCCAGCAGATAATGGTGTTTGGGATGGCGAAGAAGATAACCGCTTTAATTGTTTGACGCGTGGAGATTTTGATAGTCATAAAGTGCATGACCCTTGTTTGATGTTTTATCAAAATAAATTTTATCTTTATTACAAAGGTGAAATTATGGGGGAGCGCATGAACTTTGGTGGCCGTGAAATTAAACATGGCGTAGCGATTGCCGATAAGATTGAGGGACCCTATGTGAAATCGGAATTTAATCCGATCACCAACAGTGGGCATGAAGTTGTTATATGGCATGTGAAGGATGGCATCGCCAGCCTGCTGACCACTGATGGGCCAGAAAAAAATACCTGCCAATGGTCACCCGATGGAATTAATTTTGACATCATGGCGCATATCAAAGGAGCGCCTGAAGCGTTGGGCTTATATCGTGATCCAGCGGCTGACACTCAAGATCCTATTGCAGGTTTGGCTTGGGGGCTGTGCCACAAATACGATCCATCATGGAATTGGAATTATATTTGTCGTTTCAAAACTCGCCGGCAAGTGCTAGATCCGGGCACATTTCAGAATGTGGCATCCTAATTAAATAATTCAGGTGATATTTTTTTAAGTGCTGCGATAGGCTATCGCAGCACTTGTATATATCCTTTCACTTATTTTTCGCGCTGCCTTTTCCCGCCTATAAATCACTTAAAATTCTCTAAAACATCATGTGCGTGGCATTGCAATTGGCTGATATTTGCGCTAGTATAATGTAAACTGTTAACAATATGTGGGCTGTGTATGTTGCGTATAATAATATTAAGTTTAGCTATGTTTGCTATAAACGTATTTTCTGCAGCTCCAACAGTAATCACTTTTGGCTCAGGGGAGATAGCGCCTAAAGAGGAGATATATGAATATCATTTGTTGCGTCTTGCGCTGGATGCCACTAAAGCGGAATACGGCGAGTATGAAATTAGGGATTTGCCTAAGGGCGATGTCCCTACTTATTCGCGTTTGCGTATTTATGCTGAAGACAATCAATTTGAAAATTTTGTATATAAAGATTCGGCATCCAATGAAATAGTTGAAAAGTTACACGGAGTGGAATTTCCTGTTGATTTGGGTGTGACCGGTTATCGGATTGGGTTTGTATCGCCTGATTCCAAACGCAAGATAGAAGAAATTGAAACCTTGAGTGAATTAAAGCAACTTAAAATAATTCAGGGGCGTGGTTGGTTGGATAGCGAAATACTTAAAAAAATTGGGTTTAAGGTTGTTGAAGGCGGTAATATCAAAGGTTTGTTTTATATGGCAGCCAATGATAGGGCCGATATATTTTTGATAGGTGCGAATGAGTTAGAGCGGGAGTGGAAAAAGAATCAGGATGTTAAGTATTTAAGCTACGACCAAAATGTGTGTATTTATTATCCACTACCAAAATTCTTTTTTTTAAATAAAAAAAATAAAGACTTAGCTGCGCGCATTGGAAAGGGGCTTCTTATTGCCTATGAGGCTGGCGCCGTTAGAGAGTTGTGGGATGAGTATTATGGTGAGGCGGTAAAATTTGCTGACTTGAATAAAAGGAAAATATTTAGATTTGATAATCCTTTAATTGACTCGTTAGGAAAGGAATATGAGCGCTTTGTTATAAATCCTGAATTACTGTAATAATTTTTCTGGAGTTTGTGATGCGCTGGCAATCAGTAAATGTAAAAAATCCTATTGAGGCAGCTAATCGTTACCAGCGATTATTTTCTGCTCATGTAATGGAATTAAAGCATCCCTTTGGGGAGAGTAGCTTTTTTATAAATTTAGGTGGCGCGTCACTAAAGTTGGCTGGTATTCAGTGTGCTAAAAATGAGGCTAAAAAGCGCATAAAATTGAGTATGAAAGAGAAGGATATTCTTGCGGTGGTTGATAGCCTGATTAAAGAAAGAGAGCTGTTTCAAGTCGAATCCTGCAGTGGAAATTTATTTTATACGGATGACGATGGTAATGTTTTCGAAATTATCTGCATCAATTAAGCCTCAAATTAATCGTGCATATGGGAAATGGTAATGAAGTCGTATCTTAGGAAGGTTTTGGTGACCGGTGGGGCGGGTTACATTGGTAGCCATGTTTGTATTGAGCTGATTAATAA
The DNA here is from genome assembly GCF_057815475.1 of Cellvibrio sp. 25HG11W-0. Taxonomy (NCBI): domain Bacteria; kingdom Pseudomonadati; phylum Pseudomonadota; class Gammaproteobacteria; order Cellvibrionales; family Cellvibrionaceae; genus Cellvibrio; species Cellvibrio sp. 25HG11W-0. The sequence continues at coordinate 2,899,176 of NZ_CM174230.1, read as the reverse complement.
TGGTTACTTTCCTGTTGTGGTGGATAATTTATTGAATGGTAAGTTAGAGTCACTTGCCAGAGTTGAAAAAATCACCGGCGTTAAACCCGATTTTTTCCAAATAGATATTAATGATAAAGCCAGCTTGCATCAAGTCTTCGAAGATTATGCAATAGGCTGTGTTATGCATTTTGCAGGTTTGAAAGCCGTAGGTGAGTCCACTCAAGTTCCCATTAAGTATTATCGCAATAATGTGGCAGGAACTGTGTCGTTGTTGGAGGTCATGGAGGCGCATTCAGTATTTGATTTTGTTTTTAGTTCATCGGCGACCGTTTATGGCGATCCTGTATCGGTGCCGATCGATGAGTCATTTTCCTTATCGGCCACTAACCCGTATGGACGCAGTAAGCTTATTGTAGAAGATATTTTGCGTGATATGGCGAAAGCACCAGACAATCAGTGGAACTTTTCAATTCTGCGCTACTTTAATCCTGCGGGCGCACATGAGTCGGGTTTAATTGGTGAGGACCCCAAGGGGATACCTAATAATTTAATTCCCTATATCGCTCAGGTAGCTGTAGGTAAGCGTGAGGCGCTCACTGTTTATGGTAATGATTACGCAACTGCTGATGGCACTGGTGTACGCGATTACATACATGTAGTGGATTTAGCGCGAGGCCATGTGGCTGCACTCAATGGTTTGACGCAACAAGGGCAGGGCTGTTCGATCTATAACTTAGGGACTGGCACTGGCTATTCTGTATTGGAGATGTTGCAGGCTTTTGAGCTGGCATGTGGTAAATCGATACCCTATGTTATTAGTGAGCGGCGCCCTGGCGATATTGCTAGCTGTTATGCGGATGTCTCTCTAGCGAGAGAGCGCTTGGGTTGGGTTGCTGAGTATAGTGTTGAGCGCATGATGGCAGATACTTGGCGCTGGCAATCGCGCAATCCTAATGGTTTTGCTGAATAAAGTTTATCTGTGTTTGCTGTTGTGTTCTTTGGGAGACCTTGCGTCTCCCTTTTTTTGTCTGCTAGCTTACTTTTACCTTTATTATGGCGGTAGGGCGGAACAATTTAAGGTTACTTTTTTTCACACTCCTTAATGCTTAAGTGTAGATTGCTAACAATCTACAATTTATTATTGACAATAAATGGTGGCTGAGTAGTATTGGAGTTGGCGTTAAAACTTTGCTTTTGTGTTCGCTCCTTGGAAGTGGGCGGCATAAAATAAAACAATAAATACCTTACATGGGGGCTTTACGATGTCAAACATCACTCACCGACTTAGAATTACGGCGTTGTCAGCAGCAATATGTGCAGTCAATAGTGCTGCTATTTATGCACAGCAAGATAACAGTTCAGTCAAGCAGGATCAGGACGTAGAAGAGGTTACTGTAACCGGTATTCGCGGCGCGCTTCAGCGCTCGATAGATGACAAGCGTAATGCTAAAAATATTACCGATACTGTGAATGCTGAGGATATGGGTAAAACCACAGATCAGAATATTGCGGATTCTTTAGGGCGAGTGACAGGGGTGACGGTTGTAAGTCGCGATGGCGAGGGTTCAAGTATTACCGTGCGCGGTGCGACTGCGGCACAAAACATCATCACTCTAAATGGCCAGCAATTAACCAGTACCGACTTTAGTCAGTCAGTCGACTTGAGCTCATTTTCGGCGGACATTCTCTCTAAATTAGAGGTGGTGAAAACCCCCAGTGCCGACCATGATGAAGGCTCCCTTGGCGCCAGTATTAACTTGGAGACTGTGCGCCCATTGACTCAGCGCGAAAATACTCGCTCGGTGACGGCTCAAGGTCGCTATAACGACTTCTCTGACAATGAAGACTATAAGTTGCAGTTTGCTGCAACCCACAAATTTCTCGACGACACCCTAGGTGTTGCATTTACTGCTTACAATGAAACCAATAATTATCGTAGAGACCAGTACCGCGTAGAAAACTTTCTAGAGTCGCCAGAGATTGCTGCCGCGACGGATCAAAATGGCGAAGTGGTATCGGGTCTCAAGGCAATCTATCACTCCAACACCGGCTATGAATTATCGCAAAATGCTTCTGATCGAAAAGGTATGACATTAGGTGTTCAATGGATGCCAAATGAAGATACTGAGCTGATGCTGGATACCACCTATAGCACCCAGGAGCAAACGCGCTCTTTGGATGCATTAAAAACCCGCTACCCGCGCAATTCTAACTTTGTAGAAGGTAAAAAACCGCTGGGTGATTTGCGCCCTGCAGCCTCATTTACCGACCCACAAGCTGACTGGTATAGCGTAGATACAAGCACCAATACCATGACCAAAATGATTAACCGTTTTGGCGCTGGGGATATGACCCGCTCAGAAGGTGGTGACGATCAAGTGAATGGCAGCATAAGTTTGCAGTTGAAGCAAACCTTAACCGATAGCTTCCGCATGGAGGCGCAAGTGGGCTATTCAGAGAGTACTTCTGAGAGTTTGCCTAATGCCTATGCGGCTTTACAAAACTATAGAAATATTCCAGCTACGCATTTGTTTGATGCGGGCGCAGAGGTTGAACCCGTTGGTTATGACTGCACCAGTGGCCGCTGTGTACAAGTGTTTGGCTCGTCGTTTGTCGATTTTGGCAGTCAGCTGCTCGATCAAACTGTCGATGGTGTATTCATTCCTGGCTACGAAGATAATATTGTTAAAACCGGTTTCAACCCACTTGATACAGATACATTCCACTTGGCTTACTTGTCGGAAACTGATGTAACTGTGGAAGATACTCTACAGAATGCGCAGGTAGATTTTGATTTTGATCTGGACAAGTTTGGTATGACTACCATTGAGTTCGGTGCAAAAATAACTCAGCGTGAAAAAATGGTAGATAACCAGCGCTACCAATTTAACTCAGTCACAAAAACAGAAGTAGTTACTGACAAAAACGGCAACCCAGTGGCTGTACCCGGCGGTGCGTTGCTCGATGTAACGGCTTCTTTGGTGGCGCGCAATGGTTTGCCTTACAACGACTTCATGAGCACGCTGGGCTATGGTCGCGACAGTGCAACCAATGGCTGGTTACCTATAGATGCTCGCGCGGCAGTTGGTCTAGTACTGGATGATGCCAACACTGAGCGCACACCCAACAAAACCGAATCGCGCACTACCGGTATAGATACCGAGGCCCTCTACCTTAAAACCAATTTTGCATTCTTTGATGAGCGCTTAACTGGTGACATAGGTGTTCGCTATGTTAAAACTGAGGTTGAGTCTAAAGGCTATGCAGGTGCAGACTTTTGGCAATTTAGCGAGTCGCTAGAGCGTGAATTTGATCTAGTAAAATTACGTGACCTGCGCGATACCAGTTTGCCTGAATGTCGCCCCTACACCACCGCTTTAGGTGCGGAGCGCCCAGGTTATGAGGCTAAATTCGAACGTGTAGATGGTTTAGGTTGGGATACCTCTAGCGGAAGTGATCCCGCCGGTTGGACCCCCATTCCCGATCAAGGTCCTTGTCATGATCCAGCCTATGCTTCTTGGGCAGCCTTTCAGCAAAATCCAGCGCTGCCAGACCCAGGCGTTACCATCAATTGGTTAACCATGTGGCGTTATGCGGATGTGTCCACAACCCGCCAAAGTGGTTGGGGTGCGTCAGGTATAACCTATGACGGCACTACGCCTATTGCGGGTAATAACGCTAATCAATTTGCGTTTAACTCCGTGGTGAATAATGAACTGCAATCCTTTGAGGCAGAGGGCACTCATACCTACACCAATCTACTCCCCAGTTTGAATTTAAATTATGCCATTAGCGATGACTTAGTTGGTCGTTTTGCCGCGTCTAAAACCATGACACGCCCCGAAATTGACCAGCTTCGTCCTGGCTTCCAAGTGGTTGAAAATGGCTACTGGGCATCGAGCGATACGGGCAGCAAGGTAAGCATGTACAACACTAAGTTGGACCCACTTGAGTCTAACAATTTAGACGTGTCTTTAGAGTGGTACTTTACTGATAGCGGTATGGTAAGTGTTGCCGTGTTTAACAAGGACATGACTAACTTTACCGATGTAGAAAGTGCAAAAACCTACATTAGTGATCTGCGCAATGTTGATGGTCCAATTGATGCCTCTACGCTGATTAAGTTGCCAACAGAAGATGCAGCTAACGATTATGGTTTACAAAACTGTATGCCGTTGCGTGCAACCGCTGACTATGGTTGGTGGGCGACAGATGCCAATCGCTTTAGCGATGACCTGCGTGATTTGTGTGGCCAATATAGCGTCAATAAAATCATCAATGGCAAGGGCGCTACTATTACCGGCGTAGAGTTGGGCTACAGTCAATCCTATGATTTCCTACCCGGTTACATCTTAAGTGGTTTGGGCTTTTCGGCAAACTATACCTATCAAAACAGTAAGTATGAGTCCGACAAATCAACCATTGACCCCACCAAAAATCTGCCCGCCTTTCCTGTGGCCGATACCCCAGAGCACAGTTACAACTTAACTGCATATTGGGAGCAGGATGGTCATCAAATTCGCTTTAGCTATCGTGGTTCAAGTGACTCCTTAGTGGGTACCGATTACAACACTGGTTTGCAGGGGCGCACCTGGAATCAGGGTTCAATTTGGAATGAAGGTCGCGACACGCTCGATTTTGCAGCTACCTATGCACTTAACGAAAGTGTGAACTTCACCTTCCAAGCCACTAACTTAACGGACGCTGTTTACCGTACTTATTTTACTAGCCGTGAATTGGAAGTGCAGCGTGTATATAGCGCTGACAGTGCCAGTGGATATGACTTTGTCGCCTATGAAGAGGGCAATCCATTGGATGGGGAAGCTACTAAATCGCGCACCTACACTGAATATAAAGTTGGTCCAACTTTCCGTTTAGGTGTGCGTGTAGCCTTCTAACTTACCGACTAAAGACCGGTGCGGGCTAGCTCCGCTCCTATCGCGAATAAAATAAATACGGGTGTTTATTATGAAACTATTTAAAAAATCAAAGTTGTGCCTCAGCTTGATAGTTGTCTCTGCATTAACGGCTTGTGGCGGCGGCAGTGGTAGCGATGGTAAAAAAGACAGCGCCGCTAATCTTGCAGCACCAACTCACAGTGGCAATATTGTAAAAAGCTACAGCGAGAAAGATGCATTTGAGTTTGTGGAATTATTGAAGGGTGCCACTGATACCGACGGCGATATTTTGCTGGTGCGGAATTTGTCGGCAGATATTGCCGATACCACCGGTTTTGAAAATGCGAGCGTGCGTATTGGCGTGCGCCCCAGTGCCTTGGCTCCACTGTTAGATACAGGCGATGTGCGCACTATTACTTATACCTATAACATAAGTGATGGCGTACACGATGTTCAGCGCACCGCAACTTTCTCAATAGTGGGTGAGGACGCCGCACCTGAGTTTGAAAATATTGCAGTAACTTCCGCTGAGGATGCCGCTGATACCGTAACGCTTGATTTATTGCAGGGCGTAACCGATGCCGATGGCGAGCCCTTATCAATTGGCAATGTAAAGGTTGTATCCAATCCCGACTCTGCAGCTACCTTGGTTGGCAATATTGTCACTATCAATGTTGGTTCTTTTAAAGATTCAATAAAAGGTGGCGACACACGGGTATTCTCTTATGAATACACCGTAAATGATCACAACCATAGTTTGCCAAGAACGGCGGTAGTCACTATTAATGGTGTGTCTACTGAGCCAGAACCACCCACGGTTTACGGCCCACAAAAAGCGAGCTTTACCACCGCAGGTGCAAAAATAATTTTGGATTTGGTGGCCTCACCTAACGTAATCGATTGGAATGGCGATGCGGTCAGTGTTGATTACAATACTCTGCAGCCAGTGGGGGATGCGCCTGCCTTTACTTTTGCGGGTTCCGCCAATGGTAAGTTGATTATTGAGCCGGCTGCATTTTACCAGCATGTCGAGAGTGCTAAGACATTCACCTACACCTATGATGTGGTGGATTCTACCGGTCGCAAAGCAGCTGCTAGTGCAGAGCTGAGTGTGACCAGAGCGCCTGCGGTATTGCGTATTACCAATGGTGGCTTTGAAAATGGTCTAGTGGGTTGGGCTGCAGAGACGGGTGGCATTGCTTCTATAGCCACAGCATCTGCTTTAGGATTAGATTTTGAAGGCGCGCAATTAGTGAAGTTTTCTGGGGCTGAAACATTAACGGCGAACCTGGCGGGTATAGAAGCAGGTGCAACCTATGTGGCAGAAAGTCGCGTGAAGCATGCAGATGGTTGGGGTGGTGCTGCAACATCAGCGATATTTGGCACTGTTGGGGGCGTACCTGGTACACGTATCACCGGAACCTCAATGTACGAACACGGTGCAGGCGCGCGTACTAATGTGGTGGCCTTTGTGGGTACGGCGGGAATGTCATATGCCTTTAAAACTGCCCAAGTTACCGAGCTTGATGATGTGCGTGTTTATAAGTACGGCTTTGAGCAGGTTAACAACCTTATCTCTGCTGGCGACTCTACCTTTGATTTGGGTGCAGGTAACTGGAAGTTGGCTGACGGCGCCATGGTCAGTGCTAATAGCCCTCTTAGCGGTGCTATGAGCTTAGAGTCTGGCAAGGTTGGCGATGTGAGAAATATATTGCCCTTGGCTACTGGTGCTGTTAAGAACGGCAAGCGTTATTTGGTGACAATGGATGTGGAGATTATTGGCTTTGCTCCTACGAATCATACCTTCCGCGTGTCAGTAGTTGACCCTGCCAATAATGACTCAACTGTTATTGGAGGTGCATTCAAAGGTGTTTATATGTTGTCAGAAGCTAAGCAAACCTTTGCTGCAGTGCTTGATGTTGCACGTGATTCTACGGTCACTGATTGGGCAACAAAAGCTCAGGAGTTGCATATAGGCACCAACGTGTGGGGTCAGGGTTTCAACTACCGTATTGACAATGTACGTTTATTTGAAATCCCCTAGTACATCTGCTTGTTTTAACGCCTTATAAAAAAACCGACCCTGAGTTTCTCGGGGTCGGTTTTTTTATGGGCTAGAGTTTAGCAATAAAGTAGCAATGGGTTTGAACTGAAATATTCTATTTAAGGGTGTTTTGGATGTCGTTAAAAAAGTAGAGGGTTTTACTAATATTTTTGTGCCAATACTCCCAATTATGCTCCCCGGGGAGAGCTTCAAGTTTCACCTCTATGCCCAGTGCGCTTAAGGCCTCGTTAAACGCTAAGTTACCTTGATAGAGTAAATCTTCGGTACCGCAATCAAAGCGCAAAGGGGGCAATGAATCTTTGTGGGTTTTTAACCAGTAAAGTATGTCGGCCTCCTGTGGTTTTTGGCATTGGTAGATGGATAAGTCTTCACCCACAAAGAGTGCCATTTCACTTAAGTGGGTGATGGCGGAGTGGGCTGATACCCCTTTAAATATATGCGGGTATTTGGCACCCAGGCGCAGCGCGCCATAGCCGCCCATGGAGAGTCCAGAAATATAAATAGGCGATTGCGCCGAGGCGGATGGGTTGTTGTCAATTACCGCCGCAATCACATCTTCTACAATCCATTTTTCGTAATCCTCCCCATTGGTTAGGGGGAGATAAGCCGAGCCACTGTGAAATCCACCATCCGACGGCATCACCAATATCATCTCAGTTAAATTACCTTGGTTATAGCAGTGCATATAAGCCTGCTGTGCACCGCCCAAACCCTGCCATACCCAGTGGTTGCCATATACGCCGTGTAGGAGCAGCACTATGGGTAGATTCTCGGCGTTACTGTGTGGGTTAAAAACACTAATATCTGCGCGCTTTTTTAAATGGCTACTCTCAACACAGAGCATCTGCACGGCGTCGGGCATAAATTTTAGGTTGGACTTTTCTACTCTAATAACGGTCATTTGTGTCACTCCTCATCATCAAAGATAACAACACCTTTGGCGATACGGCCATTAATTAAATCGTCAAAACCCTGAGCAACATCTTCAATGCGATAGGTTTTGGTGACCAATTCATCGAGCTTTAATTGGCCTGAGCTGTAGAGATCCATAATGCGCGGGAAATCCCGGTCGGGATTGCACATGCCATAAAGTGGATTGATATAAATTTTGTCCCATTCAAATAATTCACAATCAAAATCAATGCGCTGTTCAATGCCGCTGACTTGCACCGCCATCCCGGCACTGCGAATAAGTTTGAGTGGTGCGGAGCCAAGCGCGGGAACGGCGGTGCACTCAAACGCGTAATCTGTTCCGCGCCCGCCGTTGATCGCACGCACTTGAGTGGCTACCTCATTGAAATCTTTATCTTCTCGCGTCGCGATGACGCCATGGGTTGCGCCGAATTTTTTAGCTTGATCTAGTCGCTCGCTATTGATATCAATGGCGATAATTTTATTGGCGCCCGATAATTTTGCCGCTTGTATAACATTCAAGCCCACGCCACCACAGCCAATCACACTGACAGATGATCCCAATTTGACATTGGCGGCATTGACGACCGATCCCCAGCCCGTCATTACACCGCAACCAATAATTGATGCGGTAGCGTAGGGGATGTCGCAGTCAATTTTTACTACTGCAGATTCTTTAACAATAGTATGTTCAGACATAGTGCCGAGATGAAATGAGCGCTCAATCGGCGTTCCCTGATGGCTGGCAGCTTCTGCGTGAGCATGTCCACAAAGGCCTTGTCCACAAACGGGTGAGTTTATCTCGCAAATATGCATATTCCCTTCGCGGCATTGGAAGCAGTGACCGCAGGGAATTGCCCAATTTAAGATAACTCTATCGCCAGGTTTTACTTTGGTAACCGCCGAACCAACGGCTACTACAATACCCGCACCTTCATGGCCAACAATAAAAGGTTTTTTCCAAGTGTTGATCGAGTCCCAATCGGTGTGGCATATGCCAGACGCTTTTAATTTAACATGTACTTCATTCTGTGCCGGCATACCAATGGCGATACTGGTTAAATGGAAATTGCCCATTCCATCAGACAATATGGCTTTTGAGTTAATCATGGCAGTTTGCTCCAGTGTTATTTGTAGAGTTAATGTTAAGTGAGCTAAGCATTGAACAAATAGGCTAGAATCAACATAACAGACATTATCTATAGGGTATTTTTTTAGTTGCGATGCAATTGCTAGCGTATAAAAAATATAATTACTTTCGTCCCGAGTATATTGACTACTGGAAAATTAACATGCGCAAAAACAACGTATATTGTGAGCCGTTTTGCATACAGCATGGTTATGATTTTGAAATTCATCATGTGGTTTATTCGGAGGATTCTCCTTATTCCTGTTTTATGCATTTTCATGAGGTTCACGAACTTATCGTGTTTGATACTATAGAGGGAACCTTTTTTTACAGTCAGGGTAAGTCGACCTTATGTGATCAGGATTTAGTGTTCACTCCCGCGTTAGAGACACATGATTTTGAGTTGTCATCGCGCAATAAATCTTGGTATATCATCCAATTTCTACCTGAAATTTTGCTGTCGTCTGGATTAGAGCAGGCAGAAGAATTTTTTAAGTATGGTATGCATTTGCGCTTAAAGTCTGAGGATGCAAGCGCAATCCAAACTTTGGCAAAATGGTTGCTGGAATCGTATAGTGAATCGCCATCCAGTAATCGTAGTGAAGCATTACTGCGAGCCCTACTAACTTGGGTGGCGGAACGATCAGTACCATTAAAGCCACCGCACTACGATACACTGGTGAAATCTTCCGGTTATGTAAAGCTTGAGCCAGTCGTTAATTTGTTTCGCCACAATAAAAGTGTTGAGCTCTCTCTGGAGCAAGCGGCGGCGTTGTGTTGTATTTCACCTGCCTATTTTTCACGCTTGTTCAAATCGGTGTTTCGCTGCAATTACTCTGATTACAATGTTAAGCACCGGCTTTACAGTGCGGCTAGAATGTTAAGCCAAAGTCAGTTTTCCATTACTGAAATCAGTTACGAGCTCAATTTTTCCAGCCCGTCCCATTTTATTTCTCAATTTAAAAAGTTATTTGGCGTCACCCCTAAAAAGTTCAAAACCACCATGCTGCAGCGGGTTAGTGATATCTAGCCCAAGATGCGCACATATACTGTGCGTGGCCGTGAACGGGCACACTGTGTCGGTTTCAATGTAACAAAACACCATTGTTATAAATGGCACTAGAAAAACCAGGAATGTCATTAATTTGACATTTAGGGTTTGGATGCGCGCGGTTATTTAATGAGTGCTTGTCGACCTTGATAAAACGCCAGCATGGTGTATATTGTTGAATGTTAACAAAAAATGAATGGCTGCAATAGTGGGAATTGGTTGTTTCATACGATTTCGTTTATAAATCGCGGCTATTGATAACACTTCAATATATAAATTAAAAATAGGTGATTCATGATGTGTTCGAATTACAAGCTTGATCGATCCATTGCATTGTTACTGAAAACTAGCGTGCTGAGTGTGGCCTCATTGTTCCTTATCGCCTGCCAGGATGAAGCTGTTGACAAAGCTCCTGCTGCAACCCCAGCCCAAACCCAAACCCAAACCCAAACTGCGGCCACTGAGAAGGTATTGTTTGATTTTGAGGGCGATCAGTTGCCCGCGGAAATCAGTTTTTTTAATGCTCAGGGAAGTTTGGTTAAATCCTCAGCGAGTGATACCTCAACATCGCAAGCATTAAAAGTAAAGTTCAACTCTGTTGATCATGAATACACCTCCTTGGTTATCCAGCCAAAGTCAGACAATTGGAATTGGACTGATTTCGGCGATGCCAGTCTTGCTTTTGATATCGCCAATGAGGGTGACCATTCTGTACAGTTATTTTTAGATGTATCTGATGCAAAGGGCAATAACTTTACACGCAGTGTCAGTGTGCCGGTAGGAAAGTCTCGGGTTTACTATTCCAAGTTAAGTGGTCACGACATGGTAAGCGCCAACCCTGATTCCAAGGTGGAGCTTAATGCCGCTTCCGGTTTGCGCGGTAATCCTCCGACTTGGGCGGGAGATGATGTGCAGTTTATTTGGATGTGGGGGGTAATGAATCTAGATCTCTCTGCGATTAAGCGCATATCGCTCAGTGTGCAATACGCCCTGCACAACAAAGAAATTACCTTGGATAATATTCGGGTGATAAAAAATCCGGCCATGGATAAAGATTTTTTAGTGAGCCTAGTGGATAAATTTGGTCAGCCTGCCAAGGTGGACTTTGCCGGTAAAATTCACTCAGAAGCTGAGTTGGCCGCGGCGACTAAACAAGAGTTAGCTGAATTAAATAATGGTGCACCACTGACGGATCGCTCGCAATACGGCGGTTGGAAGAATGGCCCCAAGCAGCCAGCCACAGGTTTTTTTCACCCTAAAAAAGTGGATGGAAAATGGTGGTTGGTTGATCCAGAAGGCTATTTATATTTTGCCACAGGTTTGGACATAGTGCGCTTGGCCAACGCTTACACCATGACCGGCTATGACTATGATGCCGCGACTATTGAGCAGCGCAGCGCCGACGATTTAACCCCAGAAGACTCTAAAGGTAAGATTGCAATTAGCGCCGCCGCGCAAAAAACTCGGCATCAGGTTTCTAAAACCCGCGCCGACATGTTTGAGTGGTTGCCCAAGCACACTGACCCCTTAGGCAATCACTACGACTACAATCGCGACGCCCATTCTGGCCCTTTACTTAAGGGTGAAGTGTTTAGTTTTTACAGCGCCAACTTGGAGCGAAAATACGGCGAAGCCGAACCTGAGTCCTATTTAAGACAGTGGGAAAAAGTGACCGTGGATCGTATGTTGAGTTGGGGCTTTACTTCGCTCGGCAACTGGACTGATCCAAAATTCTATAACAACAAACGCATTCCCTACTTTGCCAATGGCTGGATTATTGGCAACTTCAAAACTGTGTCCAGCGGCAATGATTTCTGGGGCGGCCTGCCAGATCCATTTGACCCTGTCTTTAAAGAGCGTGCATTGGCAACCGCTAAAGCCATTTCTGAAGAGGTGAACAATAGTCCTTGGTGTGTAGGTGTGTTTATCGACAATGAAAAAAGTTGGGGACGTTCGGATAGCAAAGAATCCGAATACGGCATAGTGCTCAACACCTTAACGCGCGATGGTGCTGATTCACCGACCAAGGCAAAGTTTACCGAGTTAATGAAGGCCAAGTACTCGGACATAGCCGCATTAAATACAGCCTGGGGAACTTCGGTTGGTTCTTGGGCTGAATTTCAACAAGGTGTTAAAACCGGCATAAACAACGATGCACAGTTGCAGGATTTCAGTCTGCTGTTTACGGCTTATGCAGCGGAATACTTCAAAATTGTTGAAGCGGCCTTAACTCAATACCTGCCTAATCATATGTATTTAGGCGTGCGCTTTGCCGATTGGGGAATGCCAAAAGATGTGGTTAAGGCAGCGACTAAATATGCCGACGTGATGAGTTATAACCTCTATAAAGAGGGCGTCACTAAAAATAGATGGAAATTCCTAGCGGAGCTGGATATGCCCAGCATTATCGGTGAATTCCATATAGGTAGTACCGAGTCGGGTTTATTTCACCCGGGTTTAGTGCATGCCGCCAACCAAGAGGATCGCGCCAAAATGTACAAAGAGTACATGGAAACCGTGGTGGACAACCCTTACTTTATTGGCGCCCATTGGTTTCAATATATGGATTCCCCCGTGACTGGCCGCTCTTACGACGGGGAAAATTACAATGTAGGTTTTGTATCGGTTACCGACACGCCCTATGCACCCATGGTGAAAGCTGCCAAGGAATTGCACAGTGAAATGTATGAGCGTCGCGCTAAAAAGTAATTTAGGTTAAATGCGCAAAAAATAAAAAGAGCCAGCCAGTGTTGGCTGGCTCTTTTTTTTGCTCAAAAAAATACTAATAAATATAGGTTTTACTATGTTTAAACAGTCGCTGTTAATCATCTTGCTTTGTTCCAGTCAATTAGTCTTTTCTGCTGAAAAAAAAGCGCTTGAGCAGCCTTGGTTTGACGCAAATATTGGCTTTGACACGCGCGCAGAATTGTTAGTTAACGCCATGACACTGGATGAAAAAATTGCGCAGCTTTCACACAGCACTCCCGCTATTGATCGGCTCGGGGTAGTTGAGTACAACTGGTGGAATGAAGCCCTACACGGCGTGGCGCGCAATGGTAAGGCGACAATTTTTCCTCAGACCATTGGGCTTGCCGCTAGTTTTGATCCCGATCTTGCCTTTAGGGTTGCCTCCGCCATTTCAGATGAAGCGCGCGCTAAATATGCCATTGCCCAAGCAATGGGGAATAGGGGGCAGTACGCCGGTTTAACCTTCTGGACGCCGAATGTAAATATTTTTCGCGACCCGCGCTGGGGGCGCGGGCAGGAAACCTACGGCGAAGATCCGCTGTTAACGGCGGTTATGGCCACGGCTTTTGTGAAAGGCTTGCAGGGCGATCATCCTAAGTATTTAAAAACTGCCGGTCTCGCCAAGCATTTTGCGGTTCACTCTGGCCCTGAATCCCTGCGCCATCATTTTAATGTAACGCCCTCCAAAAAAGATTTGTATGAAACCTATTTGCCCGCGTTTGAGGCGCTAGTGACCGAGGCCAAGGTGGCCGGTGTTATGTGTGCCTACAATGCCGTTAATGGCGAGCCTGCCTGCGCTAATAGCCAGTTAATCAATGATGTGCTTAAGGGTGGCTGGGGGTTCAAGGGTTATATTGTTTCGGATTGCGGGGCACTTTACGATTTACACGCAGGCCACAAGGTCACTAAAAATTCGGTTGAGTCGGCGGCCTTGGCACTGGGTGTGGGCGTCAACTTAAATTGTGGTAATACCTATGAGCAATCCTTAAAAAAGGCCTTCATTCAGGGTTTGGTCGCAGAGACACTTATCGATGAGCGACTTAAAGAGCTTTTATTAATTCGCTTTCGCTTAGGTTTTTTTGATCCGGCCAGTGAAAACCCCTATAGCAATTTTAAACCTGAGGTGATTAACAGCGAAAAAAATAAACGCTTGGCGCGCGAGGTGGCGGCTAAGTCGATTGTGTTGCTCAAAAATAAAAACAATACGCTGCCGCTGGCAAAGGACATTAAGGTTCCCTACGTCACTGGCCCCTTTGCGGCTTCCGCCGATATGTTGATAGGCAACTATTACGGCATATCTGGGCACCTAGTCACTATATTGGAAGGTGTGGCCGACAAGGTATCCCTAGGTTCCTCGCTCAATTATCGCAGTGGTGCCTTACCCTTTCACCCCAACATTAACCCTCTTAATTGGGCCCCTGAAGAAGCTAGGACGGCGGATGCCGTTATAGCGGTGGTAGGTGTAACGGCCGATATGGAAGGCGAAGAGGTAGATGCTATAGCCTCGGCGGACAGGGGTGACAGGGTTGATATTACCCTGCCCAAAAATCAAATCGATTATGTAAAACAAATCGCCAAAAATAAAAAAGGCCCATTAATTTTAGTGGTTGCTGCGGGCAGCCCAGTAGCCCTTGGTGAATTAGAGGCGCTGGCTGATGCCATACTTTGGGTTTGGTACCCAGGTGAGCAGGGCGGTCATGCGGTTGCCGATGTGTTGTTTGGCGATGTAAATCCCTCGGGGCATTTGCCGCTTACTTTTCCTATGTCGGTGCAAGACTTGCCGCCCTTCGATAACTATTCCATGAATGGCAGAACCTACAAATACATGGAAAAAACGCCGCTCTATCCATTTGGATTTGGACTTTCCTACACGCATTTCGTGTTCGAAAATCTGAAAGTGCAGGCGCAAAAAATTGCTGAGGGAAGCTCGCTAAACCTAAGCGTTGAGTTAAAAAATGCAGGAGATATAGCTGGCGCCACCTTGGTTCAAGTGTACCTCTCGCCCCTATCACCCATTGTGGGGGAGCCCATCGCCGAATTAAAAGCGTTTCAATCTGTAGCGCTTAAGCCCCATGAAAAACAGCGCGTGCAATTAACCATCGACAGCAAGAATTTGTATCGAATAAATGAGCGCGGTGAAAAAGTCTGGCCAAAAGGAAAATACCGTCTATCCGTGGGAAATTCTCTGCCCTCCAAGCGCAGCCTTGATTTGGGTGCGGCGCGCTATCAGCAAAAAATTATTCATTTTAAATAGTGTGATTGCATAAAGAGCACAGATTAAATTAAACATTAAAAAGAGTAGGTGAGATATGACCGAGAACTTTTCACGCCGCGAAGCCTTAAAGCTTGCTGTTGCTGGCTTGGCTACGGGTGTTACTGGTTGCGCTATAAATACCGGTAAAGCTACAACTCTAGCTCCCGCTGCATTGAGCACCACAATTGAGGATAGCTGGCGCAATAGCCATGACCGAGTTTGGCTGGGCGGAGACTACTGGGCTAACCCCATGGAGGATTGGCGCATTGTAAATGGCGGCGCGGAATGCTTGAGTGCAGGCGGTAATCGCAGTGTTCATGCCTTAAGACACCAATTAATAAACACCGCGGGTAGCTTTACGCTGGCGGTTAACCTTAGGCGCTTACAGTTGGGCTTAGAGGATGGCGGCGCTGGCCTGCGCTTGGGCGCCAAGAGTGACATTAACGAGCACCGCAGTAATTGTTTTGTGCAAGCGGGCATAGACGCGGGCATTATTCACAATCAATTAGCCTTGGGTGACAAGCGCCTGGAATTGTCGCAGTTGGTCGCCCAGCAGGAAATTAGGTTAACGCTCAAGGGTGAGCCGCGCCTAGGGGTTTATGCCTTGCAGCTTGAGGCGCACTTGCTCAGCAGCGGGGAGTTACTGGGTAAGCTAGAGGATTTAATCGCGGCCGAAAAACTCTTGGGGAATTTGTCGGTAGTGAGCAATTTTGCTTTTTCCTCTGACGTTGCCGCGCCGGTACAGGGCAGCCGCTATAGATTTTCACAGTGGTCTATAACGGGAGATGCATTCAGCGATTTACCCGAGCAAAAATTTGGCCCTATTTTATGGTGTATGTACAGCTTAAATGACCCCCGCAGTCACGAGGGCTTTGTGTTAAAACTCAGTGTACTCACTGGCCCCATGGGCGCTAAGGACAACAAAGCTGTTGAATTAGAAATTAACAAATCGGGCCGCTGGCAAACCCTAGCTAAAGCCGAGTTAGATACAGATGCCTGGCTGGCAACTTTTCGTATTGCGCACTGGAATGAAGCTGAGGCTATAAGCTATCGCGTGGTTTATCGCGAGCAGTGCCGCGATGGCAGCCAGCTGCCAGATTATTTTTCTGGCACTATTAAGGCTAATCCCCAGGGGAGGAGTTTGCGCATGGCGGCACTTACTTGCCAAAATGATTACGCCTTTCCCTATGCGCCAGTGGCTGAAAATGTTGCAAAATTAAATCCAGATTTGGTGTTTTTTTCCGGCGATCAGCTCTATGAGAATCACGGCGGTTTTGGTTTTATTCGCGCACCCGCCGCGCCCGCCATTTTGAATTACCTGCGTAAGTTTTATCAATTTGGCTGGGCCTTTAGGGAGGTAATGCGCAATGCCCCCACCATTTGCCTGCCGGACGACCACGATATATTACAGGGCAACCTCTGGGGCGAGGGCGGTGCTGCAGCACCGGCGGACGCTCCGCTGGCGGGTAATGTCGACGCCTGGGGCGGCTATGTGACGCCAATTCGTGTTGTCAATGTGGTGCATAAAACTAACACATCACATCACCCAGACGCCTATGATCCAACCCCTAGCGCGCGCGGCATGAGTGTGTACTACACCGACTTGGTCTATGGCAATGTCGGCTTTGCCATTCTTGCCGATCGCCAGTGGAAGAGCGGCCCTGAGCGTCTCAATATTAAAGTGGGTGTTACCGGTGAAGATGAGGCGCCAAACTACATCAACCCAAAATTTGATCGCGCCGACTTACAGTTATTAGGGGCAAGACAAGAAGAGTTTTTAACGCACTGGGCCAGCGATTGGCGCGGCCATGCGTTAAAAGCAGTCTTGAGTCAAACTGTGTTTGCGGGCATATCCACGCACCAACCTCTGCCTACAAAATATTTAAAATATGATTTCGATTCCAGTGGCTGGCCCGCCGGTGCGCGCAATCGCGCAATTGACATAATGCGCACATCCAAAGCATTGCATATTTGTGGCGATACTCACTTGGGCTCCCTGTCGCAATATGGTGTGCACGCGCAGCGCGATAGCAACTGGGCTTTTTGTACGCCGGCAATTGCCGCGGGTTGGCCTAGATGGTGGCGCCCCGACGCAGTAAATGCTCCCGTTCACAATCGCCCACAACATGGACTTGAACAAACCGGTGAATACTTAGATAGCTTCGGCAATAAAATTTATGTCTATGCCGTGGGTAACCCTGAAGTAGGGAAATCGCCGAATCGCTATATTCAAGCCCATGAAAAGGGCAGTGGTTTTGGTTTTATTCTGTTTGATACTGCCGCCAAAACCTATAGCACCCAAGCCTATCGCTTTTTAATTGATGTGAGTGACAATAATCCGCATAACCAGTTTGCGGGTTGGCCAGTCACTATTCATCAGGATGAAAATGCGGGAATAAATAAACTAGGCTAGTCACCTTGTTGCGCCAGAAGACCAGTAGGGAGCTTTACACTCCCTACTGGTTTAGCCTGCCAGTTCGCGCTGTTAATCTTTCATTTTCTTCTCGCTGTGTAAATTTGTAACCTTTTGCCCGCTCTGCTTAAAAACCCATTGCACACAATTGATTAATG
Organism: Cellvibrio sp. 25HG11W-0; assembly: GCF_057815475.1. Lineage (NCBI taxonomy): Bacteria > Pseudomonadati > Pseudomonadota > Gammaproteobacteria > Cellvibrionales > Cellvibrionaceae > Cellvibrio > Cellvibrio sp. 25HG11W-0. The sequence continues at coordinate 2,881,566 of NZ_CM174230.1, read as the reverse complement.
TTAACAATTAACATATATTGGTTTTTCAGCATTACCTGCCAGCATTGGCTATCGACATAGATGTCGCGTATTTATAAAAATAATATAGCTAACCATTACTTTTACCCATTGATACCTGTTCCGTATCTATAACAATAATTATTTGGAGTTCTACGATGAAAAAATATTTTTCATGTGCCGCCGCATTGCTGTTGGCTTCAGCTTCGCTCTGCAGTTTTGCTGCCGATTGGGATGGGGTACCTATTCCCGCCGCCGCTGGCAGTGGCAAAACCTGGCAATTGCAATCTATTTCCGACGAATTTAATTATACCGCCAGCCCAACGGCGAAGCCTGCAGCCTTTAATACCCGTTGGAATCCCTCATTTATTAACGCCTGGACTGGCCCTGGCGATAGCGAATTTAATGCAGGGCACTCCTACACTACAGGTGGCTCTTTAGGCTTGCAGTCAAGCGCTAAAGTGGGCACCAATAAAATTTATACCGGTATTATTTCGTCAAAGGATACCTTTACCTACCCACTGTATTTAGAGGCAAGGGTTAAGCACACGGGCAATACCTTGGCGAATGCGGTTTGGATGTTAAGTGCAGACTCGACCCAAGAAATTGATGCAATGGAATCCTATGGCAGCGATCGCACCGGGCAGGAGTGGTTTGATCAACGCATGCATGTGAGTCACCATCTGTTTATTCGCAGCCCCTTTCAAGACTATCAACCTAAGGATGAAGGCTCTTGGATCCTGAATTCACAGGGCACTTGGCGCGGAGCCATGCATGTGTATGGCGTGCATTGGAAAGACCCATGGAATTTGGATTACTACATTGATGGCGTAAAGGTTCGCAGCGTGTCTGGCCCAGCCATGATCGACCCTAATAACTTTACCAGCGGCACCGGTATCAATAAACCTCTGCACATTATTATCGATGTGGAACATCAAGATTGGCGTGATGTGCGTCCAACGGCGGCCGAGTTAGCGGATGTTAATAAGAGCACCATGTTTGTCGATTGGATTCGTGTTTATAAACCCGTGGCAGGTGCGGCGAGTTCAAGCAGCCTGAGTACAAGCAGCGCTGCAAGTAGTTCTAGCTCTAGTGCGACTAGCACAACGCAGGTAATCGATTTTGCTAATTATTTTGATACTGGAAAGTCTACCGCAGTTGTAGCGGGTGATAACTATATTGGTTTCAATAAAGCCGGTGGCGGTAATATCAATTACAACACCGCAGGTGATTGGGCTGACTATTTGGTAACCCTGGCAAAAGACGGCCAATATAAATTTGAAATTACCGCCGCATCGCCCATGACCAGTGGCTTGGGTGCCAAGCTAAGTATCGATGGTATCTATGTGGGCACTATTGCTATTAGCTCAACCAGTGGTTGGGAGAATTACAGTAAATTCTCTTTAGCTAACCCAATTTCTATCGGTGCGGGCACCCACACATTGCGCATAGAAAGTGCAGGCACTAGCGCTTGGCAGTGGAATGGCGATGATATTCGCGTTACTCAAGTGGGCAGCGACCCAGTAGGTTCACCCGCCACACCTGTGGCCGAAGCTATGACCCTGCAAGCGGAGAGCTTCAGCGCCACTGGCGGTGTCTACGACGGGTTTAAAATTTATACGGTAAATGGTGTGCAGGGCATCAACTACAATCAGCGCGGCGATTGGGTTGAGTATTCCGTGAATGTAAAAGTGGCGGGCAACTATAGTTTTAATGCCTATGTGAGCACACCCATGAGCGGTTCCGCCTTAGAGGTAAGTGTGGATGGCGTTAAGGTGTTAACTCAAGCTGTGGCGAACAATGGCAGCTGGGATAGTTTCCAAAAACTAACCGCCGCTAGCAAGATTAATTTGAGCGCAGGTGTTCACACTATTCGGGTTACTAGCGCAGGCACTACCAGCTCAACTTGGGAGTGGAATGCGGATAAGTTTGAGTTGGTTCCGTAGTAATACTTTTTCCCATGGAGTTCACATACCCATTGAAATGATGGGTAAATAAAAACACCCAACAATTGCGCTTAAGCATAGCGCCGTTGTTGGGTGTTTTTTTGTGGGTGCAATAGCGATTGTCATTATTTTTTTTGGGTGAGATAATCCAGCGTGATTAAGCTATAACGATAACTCTAGTTAATTCACCTTAAAAGGACTCATAGATGAATATTCAAAAAACGCTCATATTCCTTGTTTTTATCTTGCTGCTTTGCGCCTGTACAGGACGGGAGCTGATCACCGGTGTGGCCCAATTTGAAGCTGATAAGCACTGTAAGACCAGCAGTAACATTAGCTACTTAGAATGCGGTACTATTCTGGATGATGAGTATGAAAAAAACAAACTATTAAAGGAACAGCAGCTGCGTGAAGCCGATGAAGCTATACGGCAGGAAAATTTGGAAAAATTAAAGAGCGCTAAATAATTATTAGCAGTTAAGAAATAGGTTGGTTGGTTAAATTATCGGCCTAAAAAACATTGGCATTCAAAACGCTAGCGCCTTAAAAAGTTATACCCATCACGGTTGATTCCGCACAACAGTTATTTTTAATGGAAAATAGGAAAACTCTTCTCGTTTTTTTCAGTGCTATTCCTGCAATAACTCTAGCTTTAATTCGCGGCTAGTATCTGCCAGTGCAGCTTTGTTTATGCGCGCGTTGGCTTTGATGAGTTTGGTGCCCAGTACATAGGCTTTGGCGTTGTTGACGGCATCTACCGCCAGCAACTCATCGCCGTAAAAATACCAAGTGGAAAACTTTTGTTCAGTGGTGTTTTCGTGTCGAATTATGACTTGGTCATATCCGGTTGATAGTCCCACCATTTGTAATTTTACATCGTACTGATCCGACCAGAACCAGGGTAGGGCATTATAATCTTGCGCTTTACCACAAATATCCAGCGCCGCAATTTTGGCTTGATCGACAGCATTTTGTACCGATTCCAAACGTATGTGACGTTGATAGTGTGGATTAAAGTGATAGCTGCAATCGCCAATAGCATAGATGTTTTCGTTGCTAGTGCGCGCCTGTGCATTGACACAAATGCCGTTTTCAATGGTTAAACCAGCTTGTTCTGCGAGGGTTTTATTGACCCGCACCCCGACCCCCACAATAATAATATCGGCTAGATATTCTGCACCGTCGCTGGTATGCACTTTATTAACGCCAGCATCGGTGGTGATGGCGCTGACATTTTTCTCGGTAACAATTTTTACACCATGAGATTCATGCAGTTGTAAAAAAAAGGCCGACATTTCAGGGGCGGTGACACGAGCGAGAATGCGATTTTCGCGCTCTAGTACCACCACGGATGCGCCCAATTTTTTTAGCGAGGCCGCCGTTTCCAGACCTATATAACCACCGCCAATAATTACGACACGTTTGTTCGGGCTCTGGTGAATGGCGACTTTGATGCCTAGGCTATCTTCCATGTTGCGCATAAAAAAGAGATTGTGCGCATCAGCTAAGCCATTAATCGCAGGCACTATCGGGCTTGCGCCGGTAGCGAGAATCAATTTGTTGTAGATAATTTCATCGCCATTGTCCACATTGATTTTTTTTGCGTTTGAATACAGTTGCGTAACTTTAACACCCAGTAGTAATTCAATGTCATTTTGTGCGTAGCTCGTTTCTGGTTTTAAAGCGAGCTTATCTATTGCATCATCGCTAGTGATATAGGTTTTGGATAGCGGTGGGCGGTGATAGGGTAGTGTGGGGTCGGAATCGATGAGCAATATTCTGCCTGCCCAACCCTCTTTGCGCAGCGCAAAAGCAGCGTTAACACCAGCGTGACTTGCGCCGACGATAATACAAGTTTGTGTTGTAAGCAGATGATTAGTCATAGCGAGGAACCCACAAATAATGGTTTATGATTGCATGGATTTTACTGGGGTGTGTTGCTGGTCTGTGATTGCTGGGTTAGCCAACCACTTCGAGTATTAAGCCATCCACTTGCTCGTTGATTTCTATTTGGCAGCACAGGCGACTACGCTCATTAACATTATCGTCAAGTTCCAGCATATCTTTTTCGATTTCACTTGCGGCGTTCAATTTACTGGCATGTTCTGTCGGGACATATACATGGCAAGTTGCACAGGAACATACGCCACCGCAGTCGCCGCCAATACCTAGAATGCCATTATTAACCGCCAGCTCCATTACACTGCCTGAAGTTGCTTCCAAAGTGATGCTGTCTTTGTTGGGGGTAATGAAAGTAATTTTTGCCATTTTGTTTTCTCGCGTAAAAGTGTTGGGTTCAATCTTTGTTTGAACAAGATATTATTTGGATAATTGTAGATGCAACTTGTGGTAGCCAACCTTGCGCTGGAAATTACCCCAGTTTTCGATGTTTTCTTGTGCATCACCCAGGGTGATCTTATCGACTTGTTGGCACAGTTCATCTAACAGGATTTGCATAGCTACCCGTGCGTGGGTTGCACCAAGGCAATTGTGATGACTAAAACCAAACCCTACGTGCGGGTTTAATTTACGATCCAACACCACCTCGTTGGGGTTTTCAAAAACCGCTGCGTCGCGGTTGGCGGAAGCCCAGCAGAGTGAAATCCGCGTATCATTTTTTACTGCATGCGCACAGACTTCACTATCTTTAGTCGCAACTCTTCCCATATGGGTGAGTGGTGAGAAATAGCGAATTAACTCTTCAATTGCACGATTATGAATTTCAGGTTCTTTGCGTAAACGTGTCAGCGATTCGGGGTTTTCACCTAAGTAAGCGAGAGTATTGGTGACCATATTAATCACTGTGTCGCGACCGCCGGCAAAGGTAAGCACGATAATGCCTTTAATTTCATCGTGAGTTAATTTTCTACCCTGTAATTCAGTGGCTAGTAACACGGAAAAAATATCGTCACTGGATGATTTTTCTGCCTCAGCGATTTTTTTATCAATGTAGTTGTACAGTACCTGCGCCTTACTACCGTCTAATGGGTTATCTTCGCTGCGGAAAACATGTGTTCCCCAACTAATAAATAAATCTGCTTCTTCATAAGGAATGTTGAGCAGTATGGTTAATGCTCGGGATTGTAAGGGCAGCGCAAAATCGTAAATGGCTTCAATTGAATCCTGTTGTAGAGATTCTTGTACCAATGCTGAAATCTGTTGGCGCAAAGCTTGGCGATAAGTTTCTTCCAAAGGACGTTTAAACCAAGGCTCTAAAAAGGCGCGGTAATCGCCGTGTAGGGGCGGGTCTATTTCAAAGGGAACCTGACGAATATCGCGAATATTGACTTCGGAGGGCACCACTATCCTGCCGGGGGTGGCAGCGGAGCTAAAGGTTTTCCAGTCGTGCGCACATTTGCGCAAATCTTTATGGCGTAACACCATCATCACTGGATCATTTTGATCATCTACAAAGCCAACACCTTGTTCAAGGCGAGCCTTTTCAAAAGGGTCGGGAATACCTGCGTGATTAAAGGGGCACTTGTTCATAGTGTTAGTCTCCAAGTGATCATTGATAGGTTTCATAATAGAGCGGAGGGGCTGTGGCTAATACACAGATAAGGTGAAGAAATATCAGAAATTTGACATGCTGTTGATGGAAAAAACTATGCAGATACAACCTTATAATTATTCTAATGGTAACTTGATTGGTAAAAGCTCCGACTAAAATGGAGCCGAGCTTTTACCTTTTCTAGCAAAAAGAGACTTGATGCCTGTAGATTTTCTACTCGGTGGTTACGCTATTTAGATGGCGCATAAATAGTTCTCTGTTAAGAATGGCTCCTTTATGCTGAATAACCAGCGCGGAGATTTGTGCGGCAAAACGAATTGCTCTTTCAGGATCTAGACCGCGTGCACGTGCCGCCAGATAGCTGCCGTTGAATGAATCACCGGCGGCAGTCGTATCGATAACCTGGGTGACGGGTTCGATGGCAATCTCTAGTTGTTCTTGAGGTGATTGGTAAATGATAGGGGCAGGGCCATCTTTTATAATGATTTCATCAATTTGATAAACACTTAAAAATTGGCTCACCGCTGTCGCGGAACCTAACTGATAAAGGTTGGTAAAATCCTCTAAACTCGGCAAAACCAAATTGCTTGCACGAAAAGCAAGTTCATATTGCGCTTTGCAATCCTCAATAGAAGACCATAATTTTGCGCGATAATTGGGGTCAAAAATGACCTGGGTACCTTGTTGTTTCAGCCAGTGAATAAACTCCCAAAAACTAGCTCGACTATCTTTTTCTAAAATGGCCAAAGAAATACCAGAAAAAAACACTTGCTCGGGAATAATGAAGTTCTCGGCGGAAAATTGTGCCTGATGTAAATGCATGACCTGTTTTGCCGCTGAGTCATTGCGCCAATATTGAAAACTGCGTTCGCCGCTACTGGAGTTGTTGATCATATATAGCCCCAAACTTTTGTCTGGGTGCTGATAAATCAAAGCGGTATCTATATCCTCTTGCTGCAAGGCGGAAATCAAGTTAGCACTGGGTGCATCTAGGCCCACTGCCGTCATAAAAGAGACTTGCATTGCTTCTGGTGCGCAGCGTTTTAAATATACCGCCAAACTGTGTACATCCCCTGCAAAAGATTGTTGCCATAAGTCAGGGCTAGCAGGGCTCAATTCCAGCATGCTTTCGCCAATAATAACAATTCGTTTCATGATCTCTTCGCTTGTTTGGAGTTGGGCATGGTTTTTAGTGAATGGTCCATTCTATAGATGCGCCATTAAAATGTAAAATGTTGACAATATTTTGTGGGTGAATGATCTTGATTAGGTCTAAACGGTTTGTGGCCGATGGTCTACTCTTTATGAAGTGAAATAGTTAGTTGGCTGTGTATTTAGCTGGAGAAAAGTTGTGAACTTACATCTACGCCACATAGTTGGGATTCTATTTTTGTCGGGTATAGGGGGCTCTTGCGAGTGTCTTGGCATGCAGGTTGTCAATTATCGTATTCCCAGCACCACCATTGATCAATACGAAAATTATACGGTTGAGTTGCTAAGGTTGGCGCTTGAAAAAACGCGTGCTAGCTATGGCGATTATCAGCTTCGGCCTTTGCCAGATGGTGTTAATAGACTCAGAGCAAAAAAAGCTATTGCTAGCAATGAATACGCTAATTTGGTTATTGAGGATAGCTATGATGGCTCTGAAACTGCTGATGTTACCTACATTCCATTTCCTGTTGATCTAGGTATTTTGAGTTATCGGGTATGTTTTGTGAATCCACGTGTGGCTAAAGCAGTTGCGACTGCTCATACGTTGGGTGAGTTGAAGCGCTATCGTATTTTACAAGGTATTAATTGGACTGATACGAAGGTTCTGAATGCCAACGGATTTAAAACACTAGAAGTGTCTGCATATAAGAGTTTCTTTCGTATGGTGTCGTCTGGTCGTGCGGATTTGTTTTGTTTGGGCGCCAGTCAAGTAATGAATGAATACCTTAATAATAATAGAGGTCTGCAATTGATGGTTAATGACAGCTTCTACTTTTATTATAAATTGCCGCGATTTTTTTTCCTCAGCACACATGACATTATCTTAAAAGAGAGGATTGCGCAGGGATTGTTACTTGCCTATCAGGATAAAAGTCTACAGGCACTATGGGAGGAGAAGTTTTTAACTAGCTTAATGTACATAAGGTTAGATACGCGAAGAAGCTTTGTGCTTCATAACCCATTGAGTGAGGCATTAAATCCAGCCTATGAGAAATATTTTATGCCATTGACTGCATTTGCTCAGTCTGGTGATACTTCAATTAAAAATAAATATTTAAAATAAAAAAGCCATACTCTTTCGGGTATGGCAAACAGGACGACAATGGAATTTTTAGTGCGTAATACTTCGGCTGTACTGGTATGCTCTTAGTGCAACTGAGCTTATGTGGCCACCATCATCTGGAAAGCTCACTTCAATTTGATTGTTGGCGTTGAGCAGTGTATATGAAATCGGAATTTCAATTACCCCAAAAAAGTTTTCCCGCCCTTTGCCTTGATGGTACTGATCGTAACCGCGATAATCTTTGGGTACGGTCACTTCGGTACCATTGATGGTCACTTTTGGCTGTAATGACTTTCCATGATTGCGACCTATACCCAAGCGTAATGTGGCTTCTCCAAATTGTGCAGGTGCGATGCCATTAATTTCAAACTTAAGTATGCTGTTGGCTTGAATCGCTTTTAGATATTCAGTTGCGTAGACTTTTTGTTCAACTTTGGTTTGATCAATTACCATTGCACTTTCATAGTTCATTGTGATGATCATGGTGCCGTTAGCGCCAATGTTTAAAGTGTCAGGAAAAGCGGCGCTAGTAGTTTCTGTTAATACTGGCGCATTTTGACTATCTGTATGTAAATGTTTAATTGTGGCATTTGCAAAAGCTGGATTATTTAATGAGTAGTCACTCAGTGTGAAATCTACATTATTAAATTCCAAATTATTAATGATTACATACACGCGCTTATCATCAGCATAGGCATTGACTACTAGGTCTGGATCGCTAGACGCGATATCAATACGTGTCCCCTTAACGTCTGACCACAATTGATAGAATTTAATCATGTCAGTAAAAACCCACTCGTCACCGGTTTCACCGGGCGCTTCTTTGCGTTGACGCATAAGGCGATCATTGTAGGGAATACCGTTCACACGCCCCCATTCTGCTTTTATTGGAATAAATGGAATTGTCTTGGCGATATGGTCGGGTCGTTCCATAAAGCTCATCAATAAGCCATTTAGTGCAATCAAGCGTAATCCATCACGCTGAGGGGTCCAGGGATCATAAAACATAGAATGAATGCTAGCGCCATATTCTGAAATAACCAAGGGCTTGATGCTGCCAAATTTAATGGTGTCGTATTGCTCTAGCAGATCAAGTGTGGCCTCGACGTTGCTACCGCGACGATATTTTTCGCGATTGTTGTATGCTGGGAAATCGTAAAGATGAATGGAGTAAAAATCCATATTGGCGCCAGCTATATCAATAAAAAGCTTGTCGCGGTTGAGCCATTGCTGAAAATTATTTTTATCGTAATCGGGAAAGGCTACGGTGTAGCCACCAATCAATACATCACTATTGGTTTTGCGAATTTCTGCGGCGACTGTGTTGTGGTATTGGAATACCTTTTCTACAGAAACGGGGGAGCTGCTGGCATCCACAAGGTCATAAAGGGGTTCATTCATCACTTCAACATAAAGCGGTTTGGGTTGGCCAAATATATCGCCGACACCTTTATTAAAGTATTTCGAGAGGAACTGCCCCATATAATGCCCGGTAGCGGTCCCAAAAGGCTCGCTTGCGCTATCCGTTTGGGAAAGCGCCCAGCCTTTGCGGGTCAGTTTTCCATCGGGCCAATAGGGGTGCTGCTGTGCTCCCACAATCATATCTGTTAAACGATTTTCAAATTGGCGGACTTTTGCACTGTTGGCGTTGTTGCTGTACACCCAGCGAACGCCATCACCTTTGGTTTGCGCATCAGTTTCACTGACAAAACCTAGGCGAGCAGAGTCTTGATTGAGTTCACCTAGCTGCCAGCTGATACCGCCGGTATCGCGGCCAAAATACACATCATAGCCTTCCATGACTTCCGTAATCAGGTCAGCCGAGGCATTGGGTGCCCCTAAACTTTGGGCATTTGAACCAAACCAATCCGCCTCAGTATTGGAGGAGTGGATGGTGATAAATTTACGTCGGTCAAAGCTGTCTACGTTGCCAACTATATGTTTGATATCCCTATTGAAGCTGATTTTCGGTCTGCTGTCGGTCGATGCAGCTGCACTGCTTATTGAGCTTGATAGGCTCATACTGCTCATCGTACTCGACACGCTAATACTGCTATTACTTGCGGCTAAACTGCTAATAGCTGCTGATGAGGGCGTCGAGCTGACACCTGCCTTGCTAGTGGTTGATGGGGGAATTGATGTCCCGCCGCCGCCGCAACCGCCCAGAATTAGGGTATAGGTTGCGATAGTCATTAGTTGAATGAGTTTCATATCACACCTGCAGGAGTTATATTTATTTGGCCAGCTTGATTGATGGCAGTACAGATAGTAACAGTTCACCTCTAAAATGTATATATTTAATTGTTAACAAAAATAACGCGTGTTACACTTGAGCTAGAGTCTCTATTGTGGTGGGCTTGATTTTGTCGGTGTTTGTGGGCTGGTTGCTCGGTTCAAATAATAACTATTGAGTGGTAATTAGATATGCAGAGAGCAAATAGAAACGCGTTTTTCTTTTCCTTTATTGTGGCTCTGGGTGGATTTGTCTTTGGTTTGGATATAGCCCTTATTTCCGGCACCATTAAGTATATTATTGCTGAATTTAATTTATCCGCTTTTCAAGTGGGGGCCATTGTCGGTGGTGCTACAGGTTTGGGGTCAATTGTAGCGCTGTTATGCGCTGGCTATTTTTGTGAGCGATTTGGGCGGAAAAATACCTTATTAGTGATTGCGGCTCTTTATTTGGTGTCTGCACTAGGCTCGGCATTTGCGGTTAGTTTCGAGACACTTTTTGCGGCGCGCTTTTTGGGCGGTTTGGCTTTTGCATCGCTCATGCTTGCCTCAATGTACATTGGGGAGATTGCTCCGCCAGGCATGCGCGGTAAGTTGGTGGGCTTGAATCAAATGAATATTGTCGTCGGGATTTTTATTGCGCAGCTTTTGAATTTCTACATAGTTACTGTAATTAGTTCGCAACCTGTCTGGGCGAATTGGATTGGTTTGACAGAGTTAACCAGTTGGCGCTGGATGTTGGGGTTGGAGATTTTTCCGGCGCTCGTCTGGTTTTTACTGCTCTTTCTTATTCCAGAGAGTCCACGTTGGTTGGTGATGAATGGTCGAAAGCACAAGGCAGAAGAGGTGATCGCTAAAATTGCCCCTGCTGCGATGGTTCGCTACCAATTTGAGCAAATTTGTGAAAACTTGAAGGGGGCGGAGCATTCGCTAAGTGTGAGTGAACAATTGAGGTTGTTGTTTAATTCCAGGTTGCGTATTGCACTTTTTATTGGCGTCGGAGCGGCTATGTTGCAATCGCTGTGTGGCATGAATGCTGTTCTGGGGTATATGCCATTCATCTTTTCACAGGTGGGAGGGGGCGATGCCAGTGCATTTCAGCAAACTGTATGGGTAGGGGCAATAGGCTTATTTTTTACATTCCTTGCGTTAGTCATGATTGATCGAATGGGACGCCGTCCTATTTTACTCTGGGGATCGGTTTGGGCTGCTGTGAGCATGGGGATTGTTGCCTATTGTTTTGCTGAGGCAACTTATGTGTTGACGGCGGAATCCGTAGCAACTTTTGGTGGGCGGGTTGATGTGTCGCTGTTAACACCCATGCTCGGCATTGAGTATTCTAGTGACTTGGAATTTAAACTTGCATTGGCGAAAAATTTGGGTTCGGCAGCGTTTGGCTCCTTACCGGCTGATCTGCTTAGTGCGGCGGCGCACATGCAAGGTGTGTTGGTATTTGTTGGGTTGATAAGTTTCGTGGCAGCATTTAACTTTTCGTTAGGTCCGGTCATGTGGATTTTATTTTCAGAGATATTCCCCACTCGAATCAGGGGGGTTGCTATCCCTGTTTGCGCGCTGGTTTGCACATTATTTGGCGGGGTGTTGGTGCCAACGTTGTTTCCTTGGCAGATAGAGGTTCAGGGTGTAGCGGCCACATTTATGATTTATACCTGTTTTTGTGTATTGGGCGCTTTTTTTGTTTTAAAAATGGTGCCGGAAACCAAGGGTAAAAGTCTTGAGGAGATCGAGGCTCAACTTACGACGGATTAATGGCGTGACATTTTATTAATTACTCTCTTATGTGCTCTTGGCGTATTGCCGGATGCAGGCATTAAAACGCTTTCGTCTGGCGATATCGGCAGATATTGCCTTGCTCTCTAGTGTTTTCTCATCTTTATTGTATCCCCGCATCTTACTTTTGAAATTATAAGACTTTTCTGCTTTACAATTACCTGTCTCGAGTGTAGATTGTTAACAATAGACAAATGCATCGGGATAGATCTATGCTAAATACAATTTCTTGCGTGAGTAATAATGCACTCTCTGCAACACACATCAAAGCAGTCAAAATTGAATACTACCAAGTACCTTTGGTTGAAGTGTTATCTGATGCAAAGCATGGCGATCACACCTGTTTTGAGCTGCTCGTTTGCCGTATCTATTGCCAGGATGGTGCTGAGGGTGTTGGTTATACCTATACCGGAGGTAAGGGTGGGCGCGCGATCTATTCCCTTTTGGATGATGAATTAAAGCCAATGCTTATTGGCCGAGATGCGTCAGATATTCACGCGATTTGGGAAGATTTGGGTTGGCATCTGCACTATGTGGGGCGTGGCGGTTTGGTCAGTTTTGCCATTTCCGCGGTCGATATTGCCCTGTGGGATATACGCTGCAAGCGTCTGAATTTACCTTTGTGGAAATTGGCGGGAGCCGCCAGTAACAAGACCCGGTGTTATGCGGGTGGCATTGATTTGAATTTCAATGAACAAAAGCTGCTAAAGAATATAGATACGTATTTGGGTCGTGGTTTTAATGCTGTAAAAATTAAAGTTGGAAAAGATAATTATAAAGAGGATGTTGCGCGTGTTGCTGCTGTGCGTCAATTAATTGGTAAGGATGCCACTTTTATGGTCGATGCCAATTATTCTATGACTGTTGAAAAAGCCATTCGCTTTGGCCGAGCGATAGAGCAGTACGATATTACCTGGTTTGAAGAACCAACAATTCCCGATGACTATGAAGGTTATGCCCGCATCGCAGACAGCATTAATATTGCGCTGGCGATGGGTGAAAACCTGCACACTATCCACGAATTCACCTATGCCATCAAGCAAGCCAAATTAGGTTTTTTACAGCCAGATGCTTCCAATATCGGTGGCATCACCGGTTGGTTGAAAGTGGCAGAGCTCGCCTATGCCCACAATTTGCCCGTATGTAGTCACGGCATGCATGAACTGCATGTATCACTGATGTCTTCCCAGCCGCACGCGGGCTATCTCGAAGTTCATTCCTTTCCAATTGATGCTTACACCACACGTCCGATAGTTATCGCCGACGGCCTTGCCGTTGCATCCGATGAGCCTGGAACAGGTGTGACATTTGATGAAACATTATTACGTCCACATTTAATCAAACAATCCTGAGGGGATCGAAATTATGTTAGCTGCTCAATATGTTGGTAATAAAGGCTTTCAGGTTGTTGAGGGCCACATGGTGGCCCCTGCTGCTGATGAAGTACGTTTGCAAGTAGGATTTGTCGGTATTTGTGGTACAGATATGCATATCTATCATGGTGTGATGGATCAACGCGTTGCACCGCCGCAAATTATTGGTCATGAAATGTCAGGCACCATTGTTGAAATGGGCGCAAGTGTAACTGGCTTTAATATTGGTGACCGTGTAGTTGTGCGCCCGTTAGATTACTGCGGTGAGTGCCCTGCATGTACAGCAGGCCACAGCCATGTGTGTCACAAATTAAAATTTATGGGGATTGATAGCCCAGGTGCATTCCAAAATTCATGGACTGTGAAAGCGCGTACATTGCACAAGCTTCCCGACAATATTGATCTTAAGCAAGGTGCGCTGATTGAGCCATTGTCGGTAGCAGTGCACGATATTTCTCGCGCTCGGTTAAAAGCAGGTGAGAAAGCGGTCGTTATTGGTGGTGGCCCCATTGGCCAATTAGTTGCTCTGGTAGCAAAGAGTGTTGGTGCAGAGGTAATGATTTCTGAGGTCAACCAAGTGCGCAATGAGTTTGCGCAGAAAAATGGTATTAAAGCTGTTAATCCGCTTGAGCAAGATTTGGATGCTGCCGTTAAAGAGTGGACAAATGGTAAGGGCGCAGATGTTGTATTTGAAGTGTCTGGTGTGAAAGCTGCTATTGAAGCTATGACTAAAATTGCCTCTGTGCGCGGCCGTATTTGCATGGTTGCGATTCACTCACAAAAACCAGAAGTTGATCTGTTCCAGTTCTTCTGGAAAGAGCTTGAACTTGTAGGTGCGCGCGTCTACGAGGCTGCCGACTTTGATATGGCAATTGAATTGGTCGCATCAGGTAAAGTAAATCTGGAGCCTTTTATTAGTTCGGTATCCAGCCTGAATAACATTGGCAGCGCTTTTGCCAGCATGGATAACAATCCTGCTGGTATGAAAGCTTTAGTATCTTGCGCGGAGTAAATTATTCATGTTGGATCAATTCAGTTTAAACGGTAAGGTCGCATTAGTGACTGGCTGCAAGCGTGGCATAGGTAAAGCCATGGCTGTTGCACTTGCGGAAGCAGGTGCAGATGTTATCGGTGTATCTGCCTCGCTCGAATTACACGGCTCTGATATAGAAAAAGCAGTGCTGGCAACTGGTAAAAAATTCAGTGCGTATCAATGTGATTTTGGTAATCGTGCAAGCCTTTATGCGTTTATCGAAAAAGTAAAAGCAGAGCATCCGGTGATTGATATACTGGTGAATAACGCCGGCACGATTTTGCGCGCCCCCGCGGCTGAGCACAGCGATGAGTATTGGGATCAGGTGATCAATGTAAACTTGAACTCACAATTTATTTTGAGTCGTGAAATTGGCAAAACCATGCTTGCGCGCAAAAGCGGAAAAATTATTTTCACCGCGTCATTGTTAACCTATCAGGGTGGCTTAACTGTGCCTGGTTATGCAGCGAGCAAAGGTGCTGTGGGGCAATTGGTGATGGCGCTGTCGAATGAGTGGGCATCGCAAGGTATTAACGTCAATGCTATTGCGCCCGGTTATATCTCTACCGATAACACCGAAGCGTTGCGTAATGACAAAGATCGTTCTGCGTCTATTCTTAGTCGTATTCCGCAAGGCCGCTGGGGCACGCCGGAAGACTTTAAAGGTCCGGTGGTCTTTTTGGCATCAAGCGCCTCTAACTATATGAACGGCAGCACCGTGTTGGTTGACGGTGGCTGGATGGGGAGATAAGCACCATGAAAAATGATCTCAATTTTATTAATGGCCAATATGTGCCATCAAAAGTGGCTGGACATATTGCTGTTTACAGCCCAAGTACGGGTGCTGAAATTGGCCGCATCCCGGAAGGGTGTAAAGAAGATGCTCAAGATGCATTAGAGGCAGCACAGGCAGCACAAAAGCCTTGGGCTGCCCTTACCGCGCGTGCCCGTGCAACATTGCTGCGTAAATTTGCTCAGGCAATTCGCGATGAAACTGAATTGCTTGCCACTATGTTGGTGCAAGAGCAGGGCAAGTTGCTCGATGTGGCGCGCGGTGAAGTAACTGCAACGGCTACGTTTATCGAATACGCCTGCGACAATGCACTCACGATTGAAGGCGATATTTTGCCTTCCGATAAACCCAATGAAAAAATCTACATCCACAAAGTGCCGCGCGGTGTTGTGGTGGCGATCACTGCTTGGAACTTTCCTTTAGCACTGGCAGGTCGCAAAATTGGCCCTGCGTTAATAACGGGCAACACTATTGTTATTAAGCCTACTCAGGAAACACCTTTAACAACATTGGAGCTGGGTCGTATTGCCAATGATGTCGGCATTCCAGCGGGTGTGTTGAATATCGTCAATGGTTCTGGTTCAGTGGTGGGGCAGCATTTATGCGAAAGCCCTATCACTCGCTTAATTACCATGACCGGTAGTACCCGTGCCGGACAAATTATTTATAAAGCCAGTGCGCAGCATTTAACCCCTGTGATGTTAGAACTGGGCGGAAAAGCACCTTTTATTGTGATGGAAGATGCTGATTTGGAATTGGCGGCCGAAGAGGCGCTCTGGACGCGTTTTGCCAACTGCGGACAAGTGTGTACCTGCGCCGAGCGCCTCTATGTGCATGAAAAAGTATATGACGCATTTGTTGCCAAGTTTGTACCTAAGGTGAAAGCCTTGGTAGTGGGCGATCCTATGAACCCTGCAACGCAAATGGGGCCAAAGGTTAATCGCCGTGAAATTGAGCAGATTGATGGCTTGGTAAAAAAAGGTTTGGCGCAAGGGGCGGAATTAGCCTGTGGTGGTAAGCCTGCGGTAGTGCCTGGTTTTGAACAGGGTAACTGGTACGAGCCAACAGTCTTGGTGAATGTGAAACAAGATAATATTTTGGTTCATGAAGAGACCTTTGGCCCCATATTGCCGATCGTGAAAATTAGCAGCATTGATGAAGCGATTGCTTACACCAATGACAGTGAATACGGACTTTCTGCGTATCTTTTTACGCAGAGCCTGAATTATATCCATCGTTCTATCGCAGAAATGGAAGTGGGTGAGGTCTATGTAAATCGCGGTATTGGCGAGCAGCATCAAGGTTTCCATAATGGTTGGAAGATGAGCGGCGCTGGTGGCGAAGACGGTAAATACGGTCTGGAGCAATACTTAGAAAAGAAAACTGTCTATTTGAGCGAGAAATACTAACATCGCTAATTTGAGGCTTTACAGTAGTCTGACCAGTGAATAGTAGTAATTTTGGATACAAATAGTCATTTTTACTCACTGTTATTGTTTAGATTATTGTCTATTGTCTGCAAATAGCTTAGCCTTACTAGTATTCTCTAATAAGGCTATTTTCGAAAGGTCATGCAGATCATGAAAGAAACAAAAAAAATTATTCCGGTAAGGGATCAAATTGCCGATCAAATCAGGTCAGATATTATTGCTGGCGATATGGCACCGAATGCTAAGTTAAATGAAGTTGCTTTGGCGGAGCGTTTCGGCGTATCGCGCGGTCCAGTTCGCGATGTCTTGTTGCAGCTGACAAAAGAAGGGTTGCTGGTAGCTAAAAATAATTGTGGTGTATCTGTAAATAGCGTTCTTTCGCCTGAGCTGCAAGAGCTAATGATCGATATCCGAACAAAAATTGAACTTCATGCAGTTAAAAATTTAAAAGGTAAGTTGCAAGAAGCTGATTTTTCTGCGATAGATGCGATTTTGGATCGTTTGCAGGATGCTTTTGACAATGAAAATTTTACTGAAGTTACGAAGGCTGATATGGAGTTTCATCGCTATTTGGTTATGAAAGCCGGCGGCGAAGAACTAGTTAACTTGTGGCAACCGATTATTTTGCGTATGCGCATGAACTACAAACGCATCACTAAGCCGGTGGATTGCGTTAATGAACATAGAGCGATTAGTGATGCACTGCGTAAAGACAATATTCGTGAAGCGACTGCTGCGCTTAAATCAAATATTCGTTAAGTTAATAATCATTATTGTTTAACTAATTAATTCAAGAAAAATCGACCTGAGCTTAAATTGTTTTTAACCTGCTAATGTAGGTAGCAATTTGAACTCAGGTTTTTTTTTCAATCCGAATTTGTCGAGCAGGCTTGTACTGTCTTGATTTCTCATCGACTATGGCAATGAACCCCTCCACCAATATCGGACACCTTAGAAACTGAGTAAACTTACTCCAGAGGTGATCCATGAGCAAGAAACAACCCCCGCAAACGAACAAAAGATATACAGCTGAGTTCAAAAGCGAAGCCCTAAAGCTAGCCGAGCGACTTAGCGTAGCAGAAGCCGCCGAAAAGCTGGGCATCTACCCCAGTCAAATTTACAGCTGGCGCAGCGCACTAAACAACAGCCGAACTGGTGTCGAAAGAGAGTCACTGCTAGCAACCGAAAATGCTCGTCTAAAACGCCAACTGGTAGAGCAAGCAGAGGAACTAGAAATCCTAAAAAAGGCGGCTACCTACTTCGCGAAGCATCAAAAATAAATCGCTATGAGTTTATGCTGACCTATTGCGCGCTATTTTCAATTTCGATGATGGCGCGCGTATTGTTAGTATCGCGAAGTGGGTATTACAGCTGGCTAGATAACCGTGAGGTGATCAGTTGGCGCATGCAGCAAAGGGAAGCGATTGACGTGTTAGTAAAGGCAGCGTTCGTTGCTGGAAAAGGTCGCTATGGCGCCGAACGAATTTTTCATGATTTGGCGGAGCAAGATAATCCGCTCGACATAAAAACGATTAGTAAAAGCCTGAAAATACAGGGTTTAATTGCTAAGGCGGCCAAACTATTTAAAGTTACCACTGACAGCAATCACGCACTGCCAGTTGCGCCAAATTTGTTGGAAAGAAATTTTGCAGCGCATCGACCTAATGAAAAATGGGTGACGGATATTACTTACATTCAGACCACTGAAGGCTGGTTATATTTGGCGGTGATGATTGACTTGTATTCGCGCAAAATTGTTGGCTGGTCGATGAGTAAAAATATAGATGCTCAATTGGTTTGTGATGCATTAATGATGGCGTTGTGGCGACGGAAATTTCCACAAGACGTTATTGTTCACAGCGACCGAGGCAGCCAATATGCATCGCATGCATTTAGAGATTTATTAAATAAATATTCGCTCAGACAAAGCATGAGCCGCAAGGGAGATTGTTGGGATAATGCGTGTGCGGAAAGTTTCTTTCATTCACTAAAGGTTGAGTTAATTCACGGCGAGCCACTACTGAATGGAAAACAAACACGCGAATCTATTTTTGAATATATCGAAGTAGATTACAATCGGTACCGCCGCCACAGCGCTATTGGCTTTATTAGCCCTGAACGCTTTGAGGCAACAAATGTATGTTAGTTAACTGTCCGATGTTGGCGGTGGGGATCATCCCCGTCGTAGCGGGAATTATGGACAATTTCAGGCTCCACTAACATATTGCCATTTTAATTTTTAAAAGAGCTTGCGGCATAAAAATTGACAATTACTATCATCTGACCATTTGTTTAAATGCTCTACTAAAGATACAGGAATCATTATGAAAAAAATAATGTTGAATACAATAATAAAAATTTTGTATCTTGCTAAACCCATTTTTCTCAATCTAATATTTACAAATGTTCCTACTCCCCAAAAAATAAGTAGCACTAGCGTTATATAAAAATCAAACAACATCGTAAGCCTCACTTAAAGTGATTAAAAAAATGGATCCAGTTTTCACCATTTGCAAGAACTCGATAATCATTGACCATCAATAGTGGTTGGTCTTGCGCAACCTGCTCACCTTCAGACACCAACACCTTTTCAACAATGCCAGTGGTTTCGGCATATACACGAATAATACCTTCGGGTGGCTCAAGCCAGCCCACGACGGTTTCTTTGCGCGCATAGTGGCTGAAGAAAAGCCAAACAAAAACAGCAAATACCCACAGCAATAAAACGCTGAGTATGAGCGTATGGGATAGTTGAGGTAGCAAAACAACATCTCCAAGCAGTCTTTGCTTGCGATAGTCAATTGCTTGTTGACGAAAAAGCTGTTTGTTCATTCCTTTAACACACTTAAATTATTTATATTTATTTAAGTGGGCAGGATAATTTCGGTAAATCTATATGTCAATAGTATACTGTCAACAAAGTGGTCTGATTTTTTCGGGTTCGATATTTTTATTAGAATTATTATTTTAAATTAATTTTGGCGCTATAAAAGAGTGGAGTGTAAGGGCTAAAAAGTGTAGCCCTCAAGTTTAAATCTTGAGGGCTACACTTTATTTATTGAATAGGCGGAATTTTACTGCGACGTGTATAGAGTGATTTGTTCACCCGTTTGGCAGCATCCACCATGGGCTGATAGGGGATGTCGGTATTGCTTACCCAGCCCACGTTGTAGTTTTCGCCATCGTAGGCGCGGCCAGTGACTGGGTCATCCACATATTGGAACCAATGAGCGCCCACCATGTAAGGGTTGTCGATTACGCTATTCATGTAGTTTTCATACATTTTTGCGCGGTCGGTTTGGTCGGCAGCAATCACTAATCCTGGATGATAAAAATCTGTATCTGAGGTTGAGCCTATGTGGTATTCACCGATGATGGTGGGGAAATCCAAATCTTTCAAAAATCCCCAGGTGTCTGGGTGCATGCCTTCACGATAATTATTAAAGCTGAGAACATCGCTGTATTTTTTTGCAGCGGCTACCACTTCAACCGGCATACCCCATTCGGCGGCGATTCTCACACCCATATACATATGGTTGGGTAGGGCGCGTTTAATTTCGCTACTCACAATGCTGAAATAGGTTTCTGCATAGTCGGCGTAGAGCATAGAAAAGTCTGCGCGTGAGGCATCGTTAAGTTCATCCATAGTGATGCCTGCGGCAAAGCTTGACCATGACTCGATCTGTGTGCCCCATGCGTTGTTTAGCGCTGTTATATCGCTGTATTTTTTAGTGAGCAATTGTGTAAATTGTTTTTTCGCAGGGCTTTCATCAGCGGTTCTGCTTAATGCGTAATACACAGCGCCAAAATGAGCGCGGTCATTTTTCATCGAGCCCCAACCTTTTTCATTGTCCACAAATACACCGACACACCAGGGTGTGTTTTTTACTTCGCGACCAATTTGTTTGATGGTCAAATGCGCGCGACGTTTAAATTCTGGATCATAAACATCGGGCAGTGGTGACCAATAATCCTGCCCGGAATAAATCACTTTGAAGTCGCCGATAATCCAACCGTTGGCAAAAAATGGCATGCGCTGGTTGTCGTAAAACATCGGATCAATCCAATTACCAAATGAGGTGAAGCCCCAATCCACCATGCGATCCAGAGTCACATCGCGCCAGGTTTTTATATAGGAATTGGGTGAGCTTTGGCCGTAACGGCGCTCCAAATTGGCTTTGTAGAAACTATACACTTCACCGTGTTCGATCACACCTTGGTGCACTGTGCGCCGGTAGCCATAGTGTTCGCCGAGTGCGTGATCATAGGGAGGCAACCATTCAAACATTTCACGGCGCAGTGGCGATGCGAGAAAACGAGAGTTCAATGATTTTTTACCGACCGGGATAATATCGCGCGAATCTTCCGGGGTTAATTCTTCCGGATCTATTTTGCGCACGCTGGCATCGTTGAAGTCATAACCAGTGATGGTTTCTAAATTAGCCATACGCACATTGGCGATAGCGCTGGAAAAAAACAAATAGCCTTCCGGGTCTACCATCCACCAGCGGCCATCCACTTTTGCGGTGCGGAAATAACCTGTGCCTTCCAATTTAGGGCCTTTGCTCCAGCCACCAAAACGCGATCTGTCTTCCGGTTGTTTGGCATTGGCCAAACTGGCTAACTCGGCATCTGCCGCTGCTTTTAATTGTTTTTCTGAATGAATTTTAGTGGGGTAATCTTTTTTAGCGGCTTGGCCAAATTTATCGACTATACCTACCAGATATTCCGGATCTTGGGCTGGATTAACACGCAGCTCAAGGTTGTCCACAATTAAGGTATTGGTTTCAAACTGGGCGTAGGCTTTGAAAATAATTTTAGTCACTTTAGTGAAATCAAAATCGCGATCACCTGAGCGCCAAGCTAACTTTTCTTCGCTGGTTTGCCATGCTGGTGGGGTTTCGCGCATACCCGTTTGTGCATTGGCAACACGTCCGGTTAAGGGGGCATAAAAACGGGCTGATTGACCTGCATCAATCACTGCGCTGCGCTCTTGTTTACGGCCTTTTGCATCCATTAATGTCAGCCAAAATTGAAATGATTGGCTGCCTGGATTGTTCACATCTAGCGACAAATTTAAATCGCCTGCATAGCTCCAATTCCAATAGCCTTGTGCGGGGGTAGGTAATTCAATAGTGGATTCTTCGCGCGGCTCGAACACCAATTTAAGTGCCTTGCCGTATTTTTTTTCTTGCCCAGTAATCAGACTTGCTTTGAGGTTATTTTCCACGGATTTGGTCAGTGAAAAATGATCAAAATTTTCAATGCTGCCTAGTGGTGAATCTTGATTGGCGACACTGCCGAGTGACATGAGCGCCAGAGTGCTGGCGAGTATATGTCTGGCAAATCGTATTTGATTTCTCTTCATTGTTGATTCCTCTCGTGTTTTATAAAATTTTTCATGGTTGCTTTTGGTGCCCCCAAGGAAATTGAAAATAGGAATAATTTCAGCGTTACATTATTTTAATGACAGGCTCATTAAGGTGTCGTGCGCGGTGATATATAAGGTTTTTTCGTCGCTGGAAAGAGTGCAGTTAGCGGTGAGTTTTTCGGTGTGAATTTTTGCCAGTACTTCACCCGTTGGAGAAAATACCCAAACACCGCCAGGGCCTGTCGCAAATAAAAAGCCGGATGAATGTGTCGCCATTCCATCGGGTACACCTTGGTGTTCGGTGTTGTTTTTAAATTCACTCGCATCATAAAAAATACGTTTATTCGATGTATTTCCTTGCTCATCAAGGTCATAGGCCAACCAATGCGGATGTTCTGGATCTGACACGCCGATGTATAGGGTTTTCTGATCTATTGAGAGGCCAATACCGTTAGGGGACTTTACTTGATCATCCAGCAGTACGGTTTCCCCTGAGGGCGTTACTTTATAAATGCCTTGAAATTCAATGGCTCTACGCTTGTCAGTCATGCCGCCAGCCAAGCCATAGGGTGGGTCAGTAAAGTATAAATTTCCGCTGCGGCTGAGCACCGCATCGTTAGGGCTGTTGAGTCTTTTTCCTTTGAACTCGCTGGCAACATTTTTGTATTGTGGCGCAGGGCGGTTTAACGGGGCGTTCATAAGTGCAACGCGTCGGTCGCCTTGCTGCAACAAAATCAATTCGTTGTTTTTATTGAGTAATAATCCATTGGGGCCACCGTTATCGTCATTGGGAAAGAGTGCGGTTGCACCAGCGGGCTCTAAATAAAGGCGAGTTCCTATGCCGGGTTGATATTGCATAATGCGATTGTTGGGAATATCTGAGAATAGCAATGCTTGCAATTCATCAACCCATAGCGGCCCTTCAGTCCAGCGAAATCCATCAGCACGAATAAGGATTTTTTTCGTTGGGTCGATCAGCTGTAAAGCACGGGGGTCAATAATCTCAATGGATCCTGTCGCTTGGTTGAGTTCTGGCGCTAAGTGACCTTCACTTTTATCCCATTTTTTTGTGGTGCAAGCAGCAATAGTGCAGGTCATCAGGAAAAGTATTGTAATTACATTAAGCTGTTTCATGTGTTAATCCTTGCAGGCGATTGTTTTTAAAATCAATTAGACGTTGTAATTGCTGTAAGGACTGGATAATAAATTTTATGGGAGCCAAAAAATGTTGCTCTTGTAACCGGTTGATTTCCACTTCACTTAAACCATTCAATCTATCGGTATTGATGGTATAGATACCTTCGTAACTAAAACTTGATCCGTCATTAAACGCGATGTTAATGCGCGCCGATTCCAGCAACTGATGGTTTAATAGCTGTGCAATAAATACTTTTGTCATGGTTTCACTGGGTGTTAATTGACTCAGTAATTCATTGATGGAATTTAAATAAGCGGTGGGTGTTCCGTCGGTATTAAAAAGCGACTCTCCTTGCGTGTGGCTAATACGTTTGCTCTGAGTGTTGATGCTAATAAAATCACTGTCGTGTTCTGGGGTGGGTGATTGGGTATTCTCAGTAGCGTGGCGACGCCCAACAATAAATGGCTGACGTTGGATGTGGAGCGGAATGTAATTGGCGTTCCATCGGTGTTGATCTAAATAAAGATTCTCTTCAGGCGCAAAACCTAATAGGGCATATAGATTAAACTGACCTGTGTCAGGGTCTTTCATAAAACATAGCGGGTATTCATGGGGTAATTTTTTTAGCTCATGGATCAATACCGGAACGTTATTAATATTTTCACCGTATTCTGCACCATGCTCAGTAATCACTTTCAGTTGCGCGTGTGTTTGGTGATTCAGTATTTCAATGGAAGTGCTCATATGTTCTCGCTATCGTAATTGGATAATAAAGTCCACATTAAACGGGCTGTAATCCATATTTTTTAATTTTGTTAATAAGCGCTCTGTTGCTGGGAAGTTGGCTTTTGAGTTGTTGCGACAACGTTGCATTTTTGTTGAATAACACTTGCGCTAATTGTTGATTGTGTTGCGACATACCTAGAGTGCTGGCTTCTGTTGTGTAGCCCATTCCGTACAGTAAATATTGATAGCTGGCAGCAGGAAATACCTCAGTCGCGCGATCAAAATCCATATGCCAAGGCGGTTGGTGGCGCCACAAAGTCATTAACTCTTGCAAGCTTTCTGGAATGCTACTTAAGCGTCGATTGTCTCGCCAAAAATCACTGTCGTCGCGTTTGCTAAGGGTGTAATGCAATTTCAAAAAATCAATAATACGTTGCCAGCGATATAAAAAAGTTTCATTAAATCGTTTTGCAATGATGTCCATCGCGGGGCGTGTTGCTGGTAGTTGGTCGGCAATCATCGCGGCTGATATTTCAATCAATACTAATGCCGATGCCTCCAGCGGTTCAAGAAACCCTGCGGATAACCCTACAGCGACACAATTTTTTTCCCAAAACTTTGCTCTGTGCCCTGGTGTTATAGGAATTTTTCGCACAGAAATTTGTTCGGTATTGGAGGAGTGTTGTCTGAGGTATTGGTGCAGTTTTTCTTCGGCTTGCTCTGTGCTGGTGTGCGCGCTGGAAAATACGTGGCCTATACCGCGTCTGCTTGGCAGGCCTATATCCCAAATCCAACCGGAATCCTGTGCGGTAGAAATGGTGTGCGAGGCGATGGGGCTGTTGTCATTTTCATAGGGCAGGTGGACTGCCAAGGCTGTGTCGATAAAAAGTACATCTTTACAGGATATAAACGGCACTTTGTAGTGTTTGCCCAGCAGCAGCGAATTAAATCCACTGCAGTCTATAAATAAATCGCCTGCAATATCGCCCTGTGTATCGGTAGCAATTGAGGTGATATCGCCATTGTCGGCGGCATTAACATGAATGACATCGGCTAATAAATGGGTGACACCAAGGTTGGTAGTGCAATGCTTTTTTAAAAATTCGGCAAATGCACCGGCATCCAAATGGTAGGCATAGTTTGCAACAGCGGCATATTCCGGTGTGGTAATTAATTTCGGCGCTAAGCCCGCTTCACAAAGGGTTTCTTGTACGCAGACGGCGTTGGAGAAAGATTGGTTGTGTGGATTAACTAACCAGTGGGGCGCAAGATTAATCTCGGAAAAGCCTTGCGGTAATACTAGAGGGTGATAATAAAAATCGTCTTTTTGACCAGTACACCAATGCACAAATTTTGCCCCCTGTTTAAAGGACACATTACATTCACGCAGAAAATCTGTTTCACGCACGCCCATTTTTTTTAAGGTGTTGCGCATGGTGGGCCAGGTTCCTTCACCGACGCCAATGATGGGTGTTTTGGGTGATTCTACGAGGCTAATTTGAATGCCTTCGCTATGCTGGCTGCGTATTTTGGCTGCGAGCGTGCCTGCGGTAATCCAACCGGCTGCACCACCACCAACAATGACAATGGATTTTATTGCTTTTGTCATATTTGCACCGCCGTTTTTATTATCCATTTAATCTGTTTCGTTTTAAAAAAAAGGTCGCCAATAGTAGGCGACCTTTTTTGTACTCAATCATAATTGGGTGTTAAACACTGACAATTAGAATTTCGCACGTACACCTACGTTGTAACGAGAACCGTATTGCTCGTAATCTTTAATTTGATTAGTCCAACGGCCGTAACGATGGGTTGCTTCATCGGTTACGTTCAAGCCTTCGATAAATACGGATAGATTCTCATTGATTTCATAACTTGCGTTGATATCAATTTGATCATAGGCCGCAGTAAAGACGGGTTCATTGCCGGATGACAGGAGGAACTTGTCGCGCCAGTTATAGGCAATACGAATTTGGAAACCATTATTTTCGTAGAAACCAACAAAGTTGGCTGAATCGCTCAAGCCTTGTAGCGCCAAATCATTGTCCAAACTGTAGACGTCGTAACTGTCATCGCTATCTACCATGGTGTAGTTAACAATGGTGCCGAAGCCTGAGTCGCCGAACATGTGCTGTACATTAAATTCCCAACCATCAACCAAAGAGTCGTTCAGGTTTTGTGGTGTGGAAACTTCCCAGACAATAGCTTGATCACCAGGTTGTGAAGTACAGGCTGATGTTGGGTTAGCTACTGAGCCACCTGGGCAACCAGGGCGCGGATTGGCGCTGGGGTTAGTCAGCGGGCCATTGGGGCTGTTGATGATGCGGTCTTCTTGGCCTACAGCAATAAAGTTATCCACTTTCTTGCGGAAGTAACCACCGGATACATAACTGCCTTCGCCGTAGTACCACTCAAGTGACAGGTCGAGGTTTTCGGATTCGAACGGTAATAAACCCGGGTTGCCTTGATTGGCTTTGAATGGACCGGTTGATAAGTGCGTGACTAAATCTGTACCGGGATACATTGCATCAATATTGCTGCGCGCAATAGTTTTGCTGTACGAGAAACGCGTTACCAGATCATCGGTTAAATTTAAACTTAAATCGAAGTTAGGTAAAAAATTATCGTAATTGCCGGTGAGCGTATCTGATTGCTCTGCGTCAGCGTAAATCTTCGACATTTCTAACGGCGATACCCAGTTAAATCCTACGACTGGATTGCTGATGGTGTAGGAGCTAACATCAGTTTCTTCATAGCGCAGGCCAACATTGGCTTTAACCGGCATTTGGTTAAACTCTGCATCAAAATCAAATGACAGATAAAGCGCGTTAGTTTCTTCTTCAATACCATTGGTGCCGTAGTTCATTGGGTTATTCAGATTTTGCGCGTACACCAAATCAATAAATTCATTGGCGCTAAATACAGGTACATATTCAAAACCTATATCACCTGTTTCAAAACTGAGATCCAGATTGGTTAGGTCCATACCGCTTAACGCAAAGTTAGCGCTGTAAATATCTTTTACATCTACGGTGTTTTTGGTTTGTGCTACACCAAAATTAATCGCTGTAAGTGCACCTGCATCGGCATTTTGCCAAACGCCGTGCAATTGAACTTGTTGAATATTATTTTCCAGTTCATGACCGCGCTCTTGATACAAGTCGCCGACAATATTGTCTTTGTTGTATGCGCCGCCGGGTAAGTCTGAATCGTCATAGGAAACGCTGGGCAATTTGCCAGAGAAATCCGCTGCGATATCCACTGCACCAAACGGGTTTTTGGTATTGGCAATGCGCTCGGCAGGCTGTGCACCTGGGTTCGCATGAGAGGTTGAGTCATGTGCATCCAGAGTGAAAGACAATTGATCATTAACGTCCCACTCTACATTTACACCGAATGAATCATTTTCAGTATTAAAACCGTATTCCCAGGCCCAAAAGTTCAATTCATCGTTGCTGCGCGCTGGGTTAATGATGGTGCCATTGGCATCAGCTTTGCCGGTTTGTACATCATCAAACCAAAAACTCATGCGATTCATCGCGCCGTCTTCTTCAAGACGTGACATGGTGTAATCAACAGTGGCGATCAGGTTGTCGGTTGGGGCAAATTGCAATACCAATTGACCGTTTTGGCGGGTGCGCTCGTAGTTGGCATTCTCCAAATCGACAGTGGGGATACGCCAAGTCGCTTTAGTGGGATTGCGATCAGTATCAATAGCGCTGGTGTCAGAATTTTGTTGGCCGGGATACCCTTGGCTCCATCCATTTTGTGTGCCGATACGATCGACATGGAAGTTGCGTTCTGCGTAGGAGTAGGAGGCGAGTACACCAAACTTTCCATCGGCAAACGTGTTGCTAATCATGCCGGAAACTTCTGGTGTTACGTCATCGCCCGTTTC
Organism: Cellvibrio sp. 25HG11W-0; assembly: GCF_057815475.1. Taxonomy (NCBI): domain Bacteria; kingdom Pseudomonadati; phylum Pseudomonadota; class Gammaproteobacteria; order Cellvibrionales; family Cellvibrionaceae; genus Cellvibrio; species Cellvibrio sp. 25HG11W-0. The sequence continues at coordinate 2,854,055 of NZ_CM174230.1, read as the reverse complement.
CACGGTGGGTTCGATAACTCCTTTCACGCTGACATGAGCAACCATTTCATTAAAATCAAATGGCTTGGCTGTTTTTAAATTGATGGTTGCACCCAATCCACCGGAAGCTACATGAGCCTTACCGGTTTTATACACTTCTACTCCTGAAACGCTTTCTGCAGCAATTTCACGGAAATTAAAGCTGCGAGAGATAGGCGTGCCATCCAACGCAGATGAGTTAGGCATTTGACGGCCATTCAAAGTCACCAGATTAAAACTGGGACCGAAGCCCCGCACGGTTACTTGATTGCCCTCATTGTTGCTGCGGTCAATAGATACACCAGTGATGCGCTGTAAAGATTCAGCGAGGTTGGTGTCGGGGAATTTACCAATATCTTCCGCACTGATGGCATCGACTACACCGCTGGCTTGACGTTTGGTTTCCATTGCGCCAGTGAGTGAGCTTCTAATTCCGGTTACTACAACTTCTTCTATCGAGCCGGAATCTTGTGCGTAAAGGTTAATGCTGGATGCAGCGATCACAGCAGCCGAAAGCACTTTTAATTTAAAACGGTCTTGAATAATCATCGCCATACAACGCTCTCCTAGTGAGTATTACTTTTTTAGTCTTTTATCCGCTTGTTGTTTTGGTCGCATTAGCGTCAAAACGGGTCTTAGGGTCGAAGTGAAAGTAAGGGCCAATTTATAACAGCTGAAAAACCCAGCATGTGCCCATTACTTTGCTTAAGTATAATCGGCGCACTCCTTTTGAATGTCAATTATTAATTGTTAACAAAAAGGTGTTGGTGATATGTATGAATGGCGTATATATCGGTTTTGAAGGTAATTACGCTGGAGGTGTATTCTTTGCGGCTCGCACGGTTTTTCAGTTTAACCCTAAAATAGTTAATGATTAACTGTAAATTGTTGACAAAGTTGGCATTAATGCTTAAAAAGGTTGTGTAGACTTACGCTTGGATTGTTGAGGGTGCACTTTTACTGGTTGTTAGTTTGCGCGAGCAGGGGATTTGCCACGCCCGCCGCTAACAAGGCTCAAGCAGAGCCAACTTTAAATAACAACAATAAATTGCTATTCACAGTTTGTAATATTTTCCAATAACGATAATTTTCACTACATCAATTTTTACTACACAAAGAGGCATCTATGTTTAAGCAACATAAGCTCGGCCTTGCTATTGCCGCTATTTCTACCGGATTATTCGGTAGCCTTGCGTCTTTAGCATCGGCAGAAAACGTTAAAGTCGATATCAACGCCAACATCAAACACTCGGTTAATGGGGTTTCTGATTTCGGCCGTGAAAGACGTATTACCATTCACGCCAGCCCTATGGAAAATGACTTCCTCGGCGAAAAAGAAAAGCTGGATTACTTGATGGACTTAGGCGTGACCTTTGGCCGCGACAACGGCTTGTCCATGTATTACTTCAGTCAAACTGGCGGTGACATTGCCCGCTCTAAATATTCGCCAGGCCCTTTTCCATATGGCTATGCCGAAAAGGCTGATCTATCGCAACTAAGCAAACTCTCGGCGCAATATAAAGACAACCTAGACACCAAATACGCCGATGCGCAGGAATACTTTGGCCGCACCTCTTCTCTTATCATGGGCACTCAGCCGCGCCCCGCCTTTCCCAACTGGAGTTCCTACTCTTGGTTTGGCGGCGGTTTAACCACTGAAACGCCCTGGCGCCCGCGCACCTCACTTGACTCTGCTGAATGGTACGCCGAATTTCTAAAGCAATTCTTTGTGAAATACGAGGGCGACCCCACGGCTATTCCTATGCCTAAGTATTGGGAAGTAGTCAACGAACCCGACATGCAAATGAATACCCAAGGCGGCGAAGGCCACCTATCTACTTGGGAAGAACTGTTTGAGTATCACAATGTTGTCGCCAATAAAGTGCGCGCCGAACTGGGCGCTAAAGCCCCTAAAATTGGCGGTATGACCTGGGGGCTACACGATCTGCAAAATGGCGATCAAACCGCCACAGGTGCAACCCGCGGTCGCGGTGACAGCCTGTTAAATGCTTTTTATGGCACCGATGCTGGCAGCGTTGCTATAAAAAATGCCATCACCAATGGAATTTTTGCCAAGTCACCCACCATGGCTGCCAATGGTCCAGACCCCAAAGCCAATTGGTACCAGTGGGATTACATCTGGAAAGGCTTTATGGATGCCGCCGGTAAAAATATGGATTTCTACTCCATCCATTTATACGACTGGTCTTCATGGAGCGGTAGCACCACCAAAAATGGCGCATTGCGCACCGGTTTTCAAACCGAAGGTGTAATGGACTTAATGGAATGGTATGACATGAAAATGCTCGGCCAGCACAAAGAAGTGATTGTGTCTGAGTACGGCAATATTACCGGCACCTCTATATCCACACTGGATCGTCAACGCATGCGCTGGGAAGTACTCAAACCCTTCTCGCAAATGATGATGGAATTTATGGAGCGCCCAGATTACATCACCCTCTCAATGCCCTTTATTGTGGTTAAAGGCGAATGGGGCGATGACGGCAAAGAAAACCCCTACGGTCAAAGCTTGCTGGATCGCGACTACTCCACCTGTACTGAAACCGCCACCGCCTACACCAACTGTACCTGGGACTTTAACCCCTCGATTAAGTGGTATGAATTGTGGCGCGACGTGGACGGCACCCGGGTAGACACCTATGCCAGCGACCGCGATATTCAGGTTGATGCCTATGTGAACAACAAGCACATGTATGTGATTCTTAACAGCTTGGAATCTACCCCTACCACAGTTGATTTGGCCTTTGCCGGTATCAGTGGCAACACCATCAAAAATATCACCATGCGCCACCTTTATTTGGATGAAGGGATTGATGCCGACAACAAACCAAGTAACGGTGTAGGCAAGCCGATTTTGGCCGATGCGACCCTGACCAGCCTGCCTAAAAACGTCACCATAGGCGCTGATGCCACGGTAATTATGGATATTGAGTACACCAATAACCTTAACCCTGCGCTCAACAGCAAAGAGAAAAAATACCCAGCTGAAGCTCTTACCCCCAACGCCCCTTATCGTGTGGCGGCCAGCAGCTTTAGCACCCAGGTTAATGGTGTAGCTAAACCGGCCAAAGGTGAAGCGCAACTGCGGATAACCGGTGCTTTCTTCATTAACGGCCAGATAGCGGCCGACTCGTCCGACAGCCGCATGGTGCTTAAAATTAACGGCAATGCGGTGACCTTCAAGTCCGATTGGCGCGGCGATGAAGCAAGAAGAACTGGGCGCTCCATGGCTACCTTGGAAATTCCTTTCCCAATTTCCTACCTCAATAGCACAGGTAATAACAGCATAGAATTCTCCAGTATTTATCAAGGGGAAGTTGCCGCTGTGGCTATGCAGGTATGGGATATGGACACTCAAGTCACGCGCAGTGCACCTGCAGCTTGCAGCCCCTGCACCGCAACCACTGGCTTAAACTTGAACAAAACCAGCATCGACAATTTGTTGGTCACTCGCTCGGTTGCCCTACAGGCTAGTGTTACCCCAGTTGCAGCTTCCAACCAAAACGTCACCTGGGTTTCTTCTAACCCTAGCGTCGCCAGTGTTGATCAAAACGGTTTGGTAACGGGTAACAACCCAGGTAGCGCCACTATTACTGCTACTACTGTTAGCGGCGGCATAAAGTCTACCGCCACTGTGTCTGTAGGCCAGTTGTTGCCAGAAAGTGTTGCGGTAGTGGGTTTACCTAACCCGCTTTACATAGGTGCCAGCAAGCAATTAAGCGCAGCGGTAAAACCCATTCATGCGCCCAACCGTGCAGTGACCTGGACTAGCTCTAACACCGCAGTGGCAACCGTTGACAGCAAGGGTGTAGTAACCGGCTTAAAAACCGGCACAGTGACTATTAACGCCAAAACAGCGGCCAATAACATTGTAGGTAGCGCCACCCTGCAGGTAAAAGCCAAGGCACTGACCGGCATGGCAATAACGCCCGCCAGTACTTTGATTCCACAAAATGACAGCCTGCAAATTCAAACTGCCTTTACCCCAAGCGATGCCAGCGACAAGTCGGTTAGCTGGACCTCAAGCAACACCGCTATTGCTACCGTTAGCAGCACCGGTTTGGTGAAGGGCGTAGGCCTAGGCCAAGCGGAAATTACCGGGCGCAGTAACGACGGTGGTTTTAGTGGTAAAACCCAAGTTGAAGTTGTGGCCTCTAATACCAGCCTGGTCTATGTAGAAGCTGAAAACTTTGATCGGACCGGCGGTGCCTATAGTGGTTTTGTAAAGAATACTGCACTCGGCAACATCAACGACAACCAAACCGGCGACTGGGTAGAGTTTGATATTAACTTCACCCAAACCGGTATCTATCAACTGGTATTAGCCACGGGCACACCGCTGGATGGCGCAGGGGTAGAGTTCTTTGTTAACGACATCTCCAATGGCCGCTCCTCACTGCCGAACAATGGCAACTGGGATCAGCATGTGACCACTGTGGTTACCAACGGCCTGCAGATCAATGCAACTGGTGTTAATACCATCAAGCTCTTGAGCGTCGGTGCCGGTGGCGCTTATCAGTGGAACCTGGACAAGCTTGGTTATCGCCTATTAAAGGCAACGAGCGGCAGTTCAGTGTCTTCAGTTGCCAAGTCGTCAGTCGCGCCATCATCAGCGCCTAAGTCGTCAGTAGCGCCATCTTCGGTGCCTAAGTCGTCGGTAGCGCCTTCTTCAACAGCGCCTTCTTCGACAGCACCGTCTTCGGTAGCTAAGTCATCAGTCGCGCCAGTTGGATCCTCTAGTTCAGTGAGCAGCGGGCTTAAAATTGTGTTGGAAGCAGAGGCCTATAGCGCCACCGGTGGTGCTTACCAAGGCTTCCAAAAATACACAACACAAGCGGGCGTAGGTGCCATTAACTACAACCAACGCGGCGACTGGGCCGACTACAGCATCACTGTTGGCACTGCCGGCAGCTATAGCATCGACGCCTTCGTGGGCACCACGCTTGCCGACGGCGCTATAGAGATACTTATCGACAATGTGTCGGTTGCCAAAAAAACCGTTCCCAACAACAACAATTGGGATGCGTTTGCCAAGCTAAACCTGAGCAATAGTGTGCAATTGACGGCGGGCACCCACACAGTGCGCATTATTTCTGCGGGCACTACGGCATCAACTTGGGAGTGGAATGCGGATCGCATAGAGTTCACCTTGGTGGCAGCTACACCAAAATCCTCTAGCGCCGCCAGCTCTTCCGCGCAAGCTACCGCAGTAGTTGTGCAGGCAGAGGCCTTCACGGCAACCGGCGGTACTTATCAGGGTTTTGAAAAGTACACCACCGCCGCAGGCGTTGGCGCCATTAACTACAACCAACGCGGCGACTGGGCCGACTACAGTATCAACATTGCGGCCACAGCCAACTACAAAATCAATGCTTACCTAGGCACCAACCAAACCGGTGGCGCCATAGAGATATTGATTGACGGTGTGTCGGTTGCGAAAAAGACTGTGCCCAACAATAACAACTGGGATCAATTCTCACTGTTAGAAGTCATCGGCAGCCTGCGTTTAACGCAAGGCACCCACAGCCTGCGCATCATCTCGGCCGGCACCACCGCATCAACCTGGGAGTGGAATGCAGATCGTATTGAGTTCGTGCCAGTAAACTAAATACTCAGTAGAGTCTCCTCTGCTCGTTTTGCCCACACCCTAATTGGGGTGTGGGCTTTTTTATGAGTTAAAGTTTATAGCTTTAGCGAGCATATTTATTCATCAAACGACTTGGCTTTAATTCCTCTAAATATATCTTGGTGAGGAGTTCTTTGCGCACTAAGAGCTGCATAGTCATGATGTCGGGAATGGTTCCCCATAGATGACTAATACCGTCGGTTTAGCAGCGATTGGCTGCAATGAGTTCGCTTCTGAGTCATTGTTTGAATAACTGCTGCACTCGTCGGGATATATGGCTTTGGCTTTACTAATGGTTTTAATTGCCTACGCTAGGGCGTTAGCATCAGACTCGATGCCAGCTCTGAGTGGCGTAATTATTTCCATTTCATCATTCATATGTCGAATCGTGAATTCATTGAATTTAGGTAATAGGTTTCCCGTTCCGCCTTTGCAAAACACCTCAAAGCGCGGGATCAAGTCAATGTGACCTAGCTTGGTTGGACTGTCGGCTTCTTAAATATGTCCACTCCTAAAATAGGTGTCAACTTATGCTAGGACTGGACATCTTGATGTTTTGTTGTGTCGGGTATTAATAAATGTGACTAGCGTTTATTTTTAATTAAATCTCTAATTAAAAATCGCGCTGGATTAAGTGCGTTGATTAGCTCACGTGTTGCCGGTGGAATCTCTTGGTTGATTTGTGCGGCAAGAATTTCTGCGCAGAGTGGTGTGTAAGCGAGGCCGCGTGAGCCGTGACCAATGTTAATGAAAAGCCCTGGCCAATAGCTGCCTGGTAATGGTATTCCGGCGCGTGAATTTTTTCTCAGCGGAGCGAAGTCATTTAGAAGCTCTTGTTCTTTGGGAGCTGGACCTACGGCAGGCAGGTAGTCGGGTAGTGTGCAGCGAAACGCGACGCGTCCGTCTAGTTTGTTTAAATCTGTTTCCTGCAATTGCGCTGCTAATTCAGGGATAAGCTTTTGTAAGTTGTTGAGATTGGTTTGATGATCGCTTGCGCGTAGTTCTGAGCAATCGTCTTTTAGGTTGAAGGTTGCACCAGTGCAGTATAGGCCTTGCACTGCAGGGCCTATATAGCCCTCGCCACAGAGTAGGGTTTTAAGTTGGTTGCTGTTTGCGTTTGCAGCTATATAGGTGATCTGCCCGCGAATAGATTTAATAGGTAGGTGCTGCGTTTGGCTGAAGTCTTTAACGTCGCGGGCATTGGCGAGCACGGTAACAGGCGCGCTAAATATCTGTTCTTCGGTGTGAACATGCCATAAGCCATCATTATATTGAATACTTAGCGCTGCTTGAGTGGTGATGATTTGAATATTTTTATGTCGCACTAGTTGTTCGCAGAGCGCACGCGGATTTATCCAGCCTGCTTGCGGGAAATAAAGCCCTGAGTAATCTAATGTTGTGCCTGCAATTTCGCTGGCTTGTGCTGCAGTTACTTGAGTTACTAGGTTCGCAGCATCTGTAAACTTGTGTTGTAAATTAGTATGCAGCTCTTGTTCGCTTTGATCGTAGGCGAGTTGTAGCACTCCGCATTGTTCCCCTGCTTTTTGCCAATAATGTTGATAAAAACGCAGGCTGTATTGTAGGCCGCATAGATTAAATTCAGCCTGCATTTCAGTTTTATGGGAAAGCTTGGCATAGAGCACACCTTGAGGGTTGCCTGAGGCTTCATTTGCTAGCTGAGGATGCCGCTCGAGTAGCGTGACCTGCCAGCCGCGTTCAGCAAGCGCGCGCGCACTGCTGCAGCCTGCCAGACCGCCGCCAACAATAATGGCGCGTTTGTCATTCACTCTGGGATTGAGATTGATTGCCCAAGGCACAGGGTAGGGGGAAAAGCTACGGCGATTGAAAAAGGTATCCGCTTCTGGTGTTTGCGGGGGCCGCGCAAAATAGCCTTTTACCATTTCGCGTTTGCGCCCGAAGCCGGGTACTTTTACTACATCGAACCCCGCATGTTTTAAACCATTTTTTACGATAGCGGCAGCGCTGAAGGTGGCAGCCGTTGTTTGGTGGTAACTGAGTAACGCTATGGCGTTAAATAGTTCCTCGCTCCACATGTGTGGGTTTTTTGAAGGCGCGAAACCGTCGAGAAACCAGGCATCGACTTTGGTACATGATTGGGCGAAGAGTGGATGTGTAGTCGCCAATAATTGTTGAAATCCGAGTGCCGCATCATTGATGATAAGTGTGAGTTTGACGCGGCCCAGAGAAAAGTTAAGGCGGTGAATGCCGGTGCCAATAAATACAGGGTAGGCATCAATTAAGGCTTGGGCGAGATCATCTAATTCGGGCCAGAGCGCAAGTGCACGCGTTAAGTCTGTTTTGCTAAGTGGAAACTTTTCGACGCTGACAAAATGTAGCTGCGAATCTTTCGGTGCAATATTTAGCCAGAGCTGCCATGCGGCAAGAAAGTTTAAGCCAGAGCCAAACCCAGTTTCTGCAATGGTGAAGAACTCGCCGTTAATTAATGTTGGCCAGCGTTCATTGAGTTGATTGTGTTGTAAAAAAACGTGGCGAGTCTCCTCTAAGCCATTGGCACGCGAGAAGTAGACATCGCCAAAGGCGGTGGAGACTGGCTGGCCTTCTTGATCCCATTCAAGCTGCGCATGGGAAATACTGCTGGATTCTTCGCTCACGGATTTCTCAGAAGGTGTTGTTTAGGATTGCTGCAGAAGATTTCTTAATCTGCAGATTTGGCTGGGCTCTGATGTGTGTCGGGCAACCCAAACTCGGTGAGTATTTGTTGGCACCATTGCTCGATGCGTTCTGCACTTAAATTAAATTCACTTTCCTCGTCGAGCGCCAAGCCTACAAATGCTTCGCCATCAGGTGTTAATGCTTTGGAGCCTATGAACTCATAACCAGTTTTGGGCCAGTAGCCACAGGTAACTGCGCCGCGCGCAATTAATTTGCTGTGTAAATAGCCCATGGCATCGAGGAACCATTCGGGATACCCAATTTGATCGCCCAATCCATAAAGCGCAACCTTGCGTCCGCTGAGGTTGATGCCATCCAAATCATCCCAAATTTCTTCCCAATCCTCTTGCAGCTCGCCGTAATCCCAGGTGGGTATACCAAAAATTAAATAATCGTAAAACTCTGCCTGCACTATGGGTGTGTCGGAAATATTGAAAAAATCTACGCGCTCCTCTCCTAGCCGCATGCGAATTTTTTCGCCTGCCATTTCGGTGTAACAAGTAGATGAGCCGTAAAAGAGCCCTATGGTTTTATTTTCACTCATGAGTTTGATTGTTGCTTCGCGTAGTCATTAAATCAGATTGGCCCATTGGGCAATCCAGTTGCGTGTTTCTGTAGCTGGGTCGTCGCCACTGCAGGCATCGAGTACGAGCGGTTCACCTAAGCGTTGTGCACCAAGGTCGGCAAAGGCAGCGTCGAGTGCAATGCCTGCTTCATTAAAGGTGGTGTAGCTACTGTCACCTAAATTGATGACACCATAACGACGCCCCGCAATGCGGGGGACATCGCGTGTTAAATGTAAATACAGAGGTTGGATGTTGTCGGGGAGTTCACCGGAGCCAGTATTTGAATGGCATAGCAGGATGATTTCTTCGGCATCGCGTGCTAAATCTTTTGCCGCTGCGTAGGTATTAAGCGTTGTTTCGTGACCTAGCTTGTTAAGTTCTTCCGCGGCAATTTCGCCAACCTGTTCAGCAGCGCCATAAACGCTGCCAATAAATATTTGAATTTTACTCATGCGCAGTTCCTGTAGATGACACCTAGTGGTTGGAGTTCGTAAAGTAGTAATGCATTGCTCATTAAGCGGTTGTTTTTCATTTTGGCGTTGGGGTGACCTCGAGGGAGCCAGCATATCCTATCTGACGCCAAGCTTCATAAACCATCACTGCGACTGCATTAGATAGATTCATGCTTCTACTATTGCCTACCATGGGGATGCGCAGTACTTGCTCCTGCGGTAGTGCGCTGCGTATTTCGGACGGTAAGCCGCGGGTCTCAGGCCCGAACAATAAATAGTCACCTGTCATAAAACACGCATCGCTGTGATGGCGCGTACCTTTGGTGCTCAGCGCAAAAATACGCTTTGGTTGCTCTTTCGCTAAAAAGCTGGCCCAGTTGCCATGCAATTCGATAATTTGTGTTTCAGCATAATCTAACCCCGCGCGCGCAACATTTTTTGCATCCAGCTTAAAGCTGAGCGGCTCTATAAGGTGCAAGCGACAGCCGGTATTAGCCGCTAAGCGGATTATATTTCCGGTGTTGGGAGGTATTTCTGGTTCGAAGAGAACTATGTTGAGCATTTGGCGTTTTTTGCCTTTATGGTCTATGTTAAGAGTTATGTATTTACTGCCAACTATAAGTAAGAGTTATTAGCTGAGTGGCAGTGATTTTACTTGTTTAGCGGAAGTTTCACAGCCGCTAATTCTCTCGTTACCCCAAGTACCGCCGTCTGAGAGGCCTACGTTGACGTCAGTTGCTCAAATAATACGCTTTCTAACTCCCTCTGGTCGTGGAAGAAACGAACTGTTAGGTATTGAGTTTGGCGAAGACTATGTCAGCTTTGCTCATATAAGGCGAGTTTCCAATCAACAGCCACAGTTACTTCACTGTGAACAATTATTATTTGAAGCTGGCTCCAATCCTGTTGAGCTCCTCCGTGCTCGGTTGCTTAAATTGGGTTTGTTGACTGTGCCGTGCAGCTTTGTTTTAACCGCAGGCGCATATCAGCTGGTTTTGGGAGAGGCGCCCAAGGTTCCTGCTGAAGAGTTGGCGGAAGCTCTGCGTTGGAGATTAAAAGATGTTGTGCAGTATCCCATCACAGAGGCGGTGGTCGATGCTTTTTTATTACCTGAAGATAGTGCTCGTGGCACCAATCGCATGGCTTATGCAGTAGTTTGCGAGAGTAAAAATATTCAACTGCTCGCAGATCATGCGAAGCTGGCGGGGTTGAGCTTAAAAGCTATAGATATTCCTGAACTGGCTTTGCGTAATTTGGCTGAAGCCTGCTGTGATACTGAGCGCGGTATTGCCTTGGTAAAATTAGTACAGGGTGGCGGTAGCCTACAAATTTTTCGCGGTGGCGCACTGTATTTGTCGCGTCAATTTTCACTTCCCTACAATGGTGGTTTGCTGGATGACTTACCCGCAGATGCCTTGATTCTCGAGTTGCAGCGCTCCTTGGATTATTTTGAACGGCAGATGCGTCAAGTTCCCCCAACGCATGTTTATTTGTGCGGCGAAAATGTGACCCCCGATAAACTTACGGGTGCTATTAGTAATGCACTGGCTGTCTCTATTAATGTTCTCGATTTGGCAAGTGGTTTGCAAATTGCCGAAGGGGTGGCGGAGCACAGCTTGTCATTATGTTTGGCTGCAGTCGGTGTAGCACTGCGTCAAGATCAGTTAGGGTCAAGCTAAATGCAGCAAATTAATTTATACAAAGCTCAGTTTCAACCTAATCGCGATCCCTTGCGCAGTATCCATATATTGTCTGGAATGGTTATTTTGGTGTTGTTGTTGATTTTTTTAAGTGTGTATAAAGCCCGTGCAATACATACATTACAGCTCCAAGTCGCCTCAGATCAGCTTGCCTTAGCGACTTCTAAAGCTGAATTGGCAGAGTTGCTTGTGCAAAATCCAAAAAATGATTTGGCGCTATTTGATGCAAAAATTTTGGGGTTGACGGATGATTTTAATAAGCGCCAAGAGATATTTGAGGTTATATCTAATAAGGATTTGGGTAATAACACTGGCTTTTCTCTGCAGTTAGCCGCGCTCGGACGGCAGTCTATGGCCAGTGTCAGCCTCCGAGCATTTTCTTTGCAAAAAGGCGGAAACTATGTGGAGCTGTTAGGGACTACGCGCAGCGCGGATCAGGTGCCGCTCTATATTCAACAGTTACGCACAGAGCCTGCATTTGCAGGGGTGGGATTTGGTGTGCTGAATGTCGTACCACAAAGTGCTAATAAAGCAATTTATCAATTCAGTCTTGCAGAAATGTTGGATGCTAAAACCTTAAAGTTGCGCGATAAAACCTTGGTGCAAAGTTTGCTGGAAGCGAGCGAAAAAGCTGAAGAGGTTCGTCAATAATGAAGTACTGGAAAATTGTAGCTGAAAAAATTGATGCTCGTGTGCTGCGCGAGCGTGTGCTTATTGGCGCGGCACTTATCGTGTTGATCTATTTATTTTGGCAGCTTATGGTTGCTTCGCCTTTGGAAAAGCGTGAGCTACTTTTGAAAAATGAGCTGGCGACAATTAATTCAGAGCAGCAGCAAACAGAGTTGCAAATTAGCACGCTAAAAATGGCTGCAGCAAGTGAATTATATCAGGTTAAGAAAGTAGAAATTGCAAAGCTAGAGCAGCAGATTCTGGCGGCGGATGAGCGTTTAAAGGGACTATCACAAGGTCTGATCAGTGCTGATCAGCTTCCAAAGGTGTTGGAAGATATGTTGTTGCAAAGTGCGCAGCTTAGGTTGCTTAAGGTGCAAACGCTACCGGCCACCGAATTACAATTGAATACAACGATTACCGAGCCGGATGGAAAAACATCGCTCGCGCTTAAAGGCACTGGTGTCTTCAAGCATGGTGTAGTGCTTGAACTGGCCGGTGGATATCAAGAGTTGTTAGCGTTATTGAGTGCCATTGAGGCGCTGCAATGGAGATTTTATTGGGAGAGTTTGGATTATGAAGTTTTACAATATCCGAATGCCCACATTGAGTTGCGCGTGTTTACATTATCCTCAGAGGAGGGGCTCCTAGGTGTTTAAGGTGTCCAAAATGTCGAGTAAAGCGGTGATTCGTTGCGGGCTAGCGATTCAGTTGCTTTTTTGTGCGTCTTTCTGTTCGGCACAGCTGTCGGCTGCCGCACAAAATGTCGCCACAGAAAATAAGCTGGTGCGTGACCCCACTATACCTTTAGGGTCTATTACAGCCAAACAGGCTGCCTCTCCGAGTTACCATCTCATGTCAATTTTAATAAGTGAGCGCCGTCGCACAGCGATAATTAATGGCCAGCGCTTGCGCGAAGGACAATTAATTGTGGGCTCAGATGGGGTAAGAGTTAAACGCATATTGGCTCAAGCAGTGATAGTGGAACAAGGGGAAAAAACTTGGGATTTGCGCCTGAGTTCACAACAAATCAGAACACCGCATCAAAATTAAGTGCCGGAGTTTTGAGTATAAATAGATTGCGTGATTACTTGAGGTTGTGAGATGTATATCCACCCAAATGATATTAATAAAACAAGGTTTGCTCCGATACTGACAGTAAAGCCTTGGGCTGTGTGTATTGGTATGCTTTTACTGGCGTCCTGCTCCAGTCAAGAATCAAAAACACTTATCACTGAAACTGCGCTTAATGATGTTGCGCAGCAGCACGCAGCAGCACCTAAATCCGTACCAGATGCCGTCACTAATAGTTTGTTAAATAGCCAAAGTATGGTGTCTGCTGGTACAGCGAACGGTGTTACCAAAAAGGTTAGCGAACGTTTTGATGTGGCAGTGCGCAACGTTCCCGCAAAAGATTTTTTCTTGGGCCTAGTAAATGGCAGCGGCACGAATATAGTCGTACACCCGGATGTAAGCGGGTCTATTACGCTTGAATTGAATAATGTGACTATAGAAGATGTGTTGCGTGTGACACGTGATATTTATGGTTATGAGTATCAAGCGCGCAATAATATATACACTATTTATGCGAATGCATTGCGCACTGAAGTGTTTCAAATTAATTATCTGGATGTGCAGCGAGTTGGTGTTTCGGATACCAGTGTGATGATCGGGCGAGCGCAGTCTAGTGGTAATAGTAATTCCAATAGTGGCGGTGGTGGTGGCGGTAATAATTCAGGAAGTAGCGGTGATACGGCTAACTTGCTGGGCATGATTGAATCTAATGCTAAAGGAAAGTCCACGACTACAGCCCTTACGCCTGGGTCGCGCGTGCAGACTATGAATCGCACCGATTTTTGGGCATCGTTAAATACAACTTTAGTGTCTATTATCGGTGGAGAAGGCGAGAATCGTTCAGTTATGGTGACACCTCAAGCGGGTATGGTGGTGGTCAAGGCAATGCCTAATGAATTAAGTGCGGTACGGGAGTTTCTTGAGCGTTCGGAGTTAAGTGTTAAGCGTCAGGTTATTCTTGAAGCAAAAATTCTTGAGGTTCGATTAAGTGAGGGTTTTGAGGCAGGCGTAAATTGGGGCGCGATAAGCGGGCAATTAGGGTATAGCCATGTAACGGGCAGGGGGCCGATAGAGCAATCAGATTCACTCTCTATACAATACGATGCCAATGGAAATTCACTGGGTTCTTCACGCAGCATTAGCGAGTCGAGAACGATTGGGAGCGATAATATATTTACGTCGCTGTTGCAGGTAACGGATATAGGCAAGCTGCTGAGTTTGCTAGAAACTCAGGGCGCTGTACAAGTGCTGTCAAGTCCACGGATATCCACAGTGAATAATCAAAAAGCGGTGATTCGTGTTGGCTCGGATGAATATTTCGTGACAGGAATATCCAATAATCAAACGACGAATGCCGCATCGACAACAGATACACCGAGTATTGATTTGTCTCCTTTTTTTAGTGGTATTTCATTAGATGTGACCCCGCAGATTTCAGAGAAAGGCGAAGTTATTTTGCATATCCACCCTATGGTGAGCGAAGTGACTGACCAGCTAAAAGTGTTTACAGTCGGAGATAAGAGTTTCTCTTTGCCTTTGGCATTGCGTGGGATTCGTGAATCAGACAGTATTGTTAAGGCATCTAATGGTCAGGTTATTGTCTTAGGCGGGCTCATGACGGAGTCGATTAATCAGATTGATGGCAAGCGTCCGCTTTTGGGTGATATACCATTGCTCAACACCTTCTTCAAAACCAAAAATAAAAGAAAGGTAAAGACAGAATTGGTGATTCTGTTGCGCCCTATTGTTGTGGATGATACAACTTGGGCAACACAGGTTGATGAAATGCAACAAAACATGCAGCGTATGGGTGATGTCTATCGTAATAAATAACCTGGTTCAGTTGAATAATATTTATTAAGGTTTGACTGAAGTTTAATGATTTTTCATATTCCTTATGGCTCTGGATTGTGGTCTTTAAAAGGTTACGCATTGCCCCCGCAAGCGAATATCAATAGGTTGCAGTTATGAGTGTATTGTATCTGTAGCCGTGAGGTTTTTATGTATCGTCAGCATTTTGGCTTAACGGCATACCCGTTTTCACTCACACCTGACACACAATTTTATTTTAATAGCCAGAGCCATCGCGAAGTGTTAAGTACAATACTTTTGGCTTTGCGTCACAGCGAAGGATTTATAAAGGTTGTCGGTGAAGTAGGTACCGGTAAAACTTTATTGAGCCGGAAATTATTAGCCAGCCTTGGCGCTGGTTTTATCACGGCATATATCCCCAACCCTTACTTAACACCCGATGAGTTGAAGCGGTTTTTGGCCGAGGAAATTGGTGTTCCTTATAGCCCTAGTGCGCCGTCCTATCAATTATTGAAAGATATAAATTTGCGTCTTGTTGAATTGGCTCAGCAAAAACGTCAAGTTGTATTGGTGGTCGACGAAGCGCAGTCTATGCCTCGTGAAACCATCGAGTCATTGCGGTTACTTACCAATTTAGAAACAGAGAAAAATAAATTGCTTCAAGTGGTACTGTTCGGGCAGCCAGAATTGGATGAAATGCTAAATCGCGCCGATCTTCGTCAGCTGAAGCAGCGCATCGTATTTGCTGAGTATCTACAAACTATTCCCGCTAAAAGTTTGCCAGATTATATTGCGTATCGCTTAAATTCTGCGGGCTATAGCGGTGAGTCCTTATTTAATCGACACAGCTTGAGCTTGCTCTACAAGGCTTCGGGCGGCGTGCCGCGCCTTATTAATGTGATTGCACACAAGTCAATGTTGGCAGCCTATGGGCAGGCGAGTTTTCAGGTTAAGCGGCGGCACATGATTCGAGCCATTAAGGATACCGGTGAAAGTCGTGCATTGGGGCGTATTTTGGCACGTCAAGATATGTGGTTGTGGCCTTTAGCGGCAGCCTGCGTTGCAGCAATTGTGGTTTTTATACCTAGGTTAATAGGCGGTGTTTTTTGAGCCTTCTTAACGATATGTTGCGCGACCTGTCGCAGCAGGAAAAAAGTCTTTCTGCTCCAGAGTTGCAGGAGAATAAACTATCGCAAGCAAATTTGGCGCAAAACTCTGACCGCGAACTTTTCGAGCAATCAAGTCTTGCGACTATCAAGCGAATACCTTGGTTACCTAGCATTGTAGTGTTTTGTAGCGTGTTAATTATATCGCTGTTAGTTAAACACTATGTTGTGCAAAAAGAACCTGCTGCAGTTGTGGTGATTGATGTGGTTGAAAATACAAAAACGAAGGAATCAACTATTGGTATCACTCCTATAGTTGAAATCTCCACAGATAATAATGTGCTTTTAGCTGCTGAGCAGCAGGCGGCATCGCTAGACACTGGCAGCACCTCCGAGCCGATCTTATTAGAACAATTAAATAATCAAAGAATAATCCAGACAAAGCAACTGGATGAGTTGATCTTATTGGCGGAACAAGCTCTGGTCAGCGATAGGTTAACAACACCTATTGAAACTAGTGCTTATGCATACTACCAAGAAGCACTAAAACTAGACCCAGAAAATTCCGCCGCCAAATTGGGTATGCAGCGTATTGCGGAACGCTATTTGGCTATGACGGGATTGGCTGAAACGACAGATTCGATGTGGACTGACGCCGAATTAAAGCGAGCAACAGGACTTGTTAAGCGTGCAGCATGGGTGGCGCCAAGTTATACCGCTATTGAGTGGTATGAAAGTAGGCTTGACCAGTTAGTTAATAATTCAACTGACTCTTCATCGTTGGAGATAGGAGTAGGGGCAGGCGAAGGCGAAGAAATACCGACTACTACCACTGCGTTAGTGACTGCGGTTGGTACAGTAGCGGGTGAGGATATGGTTGTCGCATCTGAATCCCAAGTGCCAAAAAATTCAACAGCCATTATAGATCCATTTGGTGAGCAGGCACTGAATGCAGAAGAAGCTCAATTATCGGTAGTGACGAATACGCATTGGCAGGATCAACAGGCAGTGATGCAGGCAAAAAAACTGATAGCCCAAGGTGACGCTCTTGCCGCTGAGGTGCTCCTGAAAAAAACTCTAACCCACATCGAAACCCCCACATTGTCAGCAGCTTATTTATTGGAGCTTTATAGCCAACAAACGCGTATTCACGATTTCTCTGCTTTACTTGAAGATGTCACTTATTTATCCGAGCTAGATCGCCAATACTTTTCTGCCAAGCAAGCACTTCTACAAGGAGATGAACTCAAGGCTATTGAGTTGTTAGAGGCACAATTGGCGGCGGCGGAGTCCCATGAAAATTATCGAGCATTATTGGCTGGCCTTTATCAACACAGTGGTCAATATGTTCAGGCTAGCAATAGTTATCGACGATTACTGGCGAGCTTTGGTGATAAACCAGCCTATTGGTTGGGATTTGCGTTGGCACTGGATGCCTTGAACCAGAAGTCTAGTGCGCTTCAGGCCTATAAGCGGCTTGATAGTTATCGAGAATTAGAGGCTGCGGTTCGCGATTATATTGTGCAACGTATCCACGCATTAAGTAGTGAGTAAGCTTTTAAACTTTTTTAGTATCGAGTGGTGAAAATGACATCTACAACACCTCATAAGCGTATTCGTATTGGCGACTTACTGGTCGAAAAAAATATTATCAGCGATACCCAGCTGCAGGATGCCTTACGCGAGCAAAAAATTAGTGGGCGTAAACTCGGGGCAACACTTGTAGAGCTGGGTTATGTTGAAGAAAATGCGCTGCTAAATTTGTTGTCGGCGCAATTAGAGATTCCATTCGTAGAATTAAAGCAATTCCGTTTCGATAAAGATTTAGTTCAAAAGCTGCCTGAAACCAGTGCGCGTCGCTATAGAGTTATATTGCTGCGCGAAGATGCTGATGGGTTGTTGCTAGGTATGGCTGATCCCACAGATATTTTCTGTTTGGATGAGTTGCAGCGTATTTTACAAAAAGATTTAAAACCTGCGGTTGTGCGTGAATCCGAATTGTTAGATGTGTTGGATATTGCTTACACCCGAGCCAGTGAAATTGCCAGCTTAGCAACTGAGCTTGATGAAGAGTTGCAGGAGTCGGCCGTTGATCTGGCTGAGTTTGCAGTAGACGCAGCCGATAGTGATGCGCCAGTGGTCAAATTGCTACAAAAGATATTTGAGGAGGCTATTAATAGTAAATCTTCAGATATTCATATTGAACCTGATGAAAAAGTCTTGCGTATTCGCAATCGTATCGATGGTGTATTACTTGAGCAGGTCATGAATGAAAAGCGTATTGCGACAGCCTTAGTGGTGCGCTTAAAGCTTATGTCAGGTTTGGATATTTCAGAGAAGCGTTTACCGCAAGATGGACGTTTTAATTTAAAAGTGAAGCATCACAATATTGATGTACGTATTTCTACTATGCCAGTGCAGTTTGGTGAGTCTGTTGTAATGCGGCTTCTCGATCAAACAGATGGCGTGCGAACCTTGGATAAGGTAGGCATGCCTCCCCATCTAATTGAACGTTTTCGTCGTGTTATTACTCGCCCTCATGGTTTGGTGTTGGTTACGGGGCCAACAGGTAGCGGTAAAACAACAACGCTCTACGGTGCTTTATCTGAACTTAATAGCCCTGAGAAAAAAATTATTACCGTGGAAGATCCAGTTGAGTATCGGCTGCCGCGGGTTAACCAAGTGCAGTTGCATGAAAAAATTGGTTTAACCTTTGCCAGTGTATTGCGCGCAACATTGCGGCAAGATCCGGACATTTTGTTGGTGGGGGAGATTCGTGATGCCGAGTCTGCGGAAATTGCATTGCGCGCCTCTATGACTGGTCATATGGTGTTATCGACGCTGCACACTAATGACGCCGTGACCTCTGCATTACGGTTAATCGATATAGGTGTGGATGGGTACTTAGTGGCTACAGCATTGAAAGCCATTGTTGCTCAGCGCTTAATTCGCCGTATTTGCTCTAGCTGTATTCAGCCGCATAAGCCCGATGCCAACGAACAGCAATTGTTGGCGACGATTGGCAAGGGCCGAGATTTTTCTCAACAAGTATTTAAACAGGGTGCAGGTTGTCCGCATTGCCATAATACGGGTTATCGCGGTCGTATTGGCGTGTTCGAAATGCTTGAGCTTAATGCACCTATGGCAGAAGCCCTGCGTATTAATGATATCAATGCATTTACTCGTGCTGCCTATGCGAATGAAAACTTTGTAACGCTCAGTGAGTCGGCTTTGAGTTATGCCTTAGAAGGTGTAACAAGCCTCGATGAGGTCATGGCAATCTCTGCGCAAGTAAATGAAATTTAAATGAAGGTGTATTTTATGCACTCAAACAATTCTTGCAGGATTAATCGCTATGGCGATATATGAATATAAAGGGCGCAATAATGATGGGCGACTGTTAACGGGGCAACTGGATGCTTCGTCCAAGGATGCAGCAGTGAATCAGTTGTTGGGCCGCGGTATAACACCTGTTGAGCTACAAGAGTTCGTGGAGAGTTTAAGCCTTTCGGAGCGCTGGACGCGTGCAACGAATAGCGGGAAGGTTGAAACGGTTGAGCTGATCATGTTTTGTCGTCAAATGCATACCATTACCCGCGCGGGTATCCCCTTAATAAAAGGTTTGAAGGGGTTGGCTGCCTCTTTGCGTAATTATACTTTTCAGCAGTCACTTAATGATATTGTTGAGCGTTTAGAGGCGGGTGTAGAGTTGTCGACGGCAATGCGCTATCACCCCAATATATTCCATAATTTGTTTGTGAGCATGGTAAGTGTGGGGGAAAACTCGGGTCGTTTAGATTTGGTGTTTAAACAATTGAGTGAGTACATGGAGCGTGATCTGTCGACAGTTAAGAGCATCAAAACAGCTTTGCGCTATCCATCGTTTGTTTTGATTGCTATCAGTATTGCGATGGTTATTATTAATATTAAAGTTATTCCTGCTTTCGCGGGTATGTTTTCTAAGTTCGGTGCACAGCTACCTTTGCCTACTAGAATTCTGATGAGTGTGTCAGATTTTTTTGTGAATTATTGGTTGTATATGTTGCTGGCTATAGTTGTTACCACTGTGTGGGTAATTCATTATGTGCGCACGCCAGAGGGCAGCCGTGTGTGGGGGCAAAAAAAACTCAAGATTATTGTGGTGGGGGATATTATCGAGCGCGCCTCCTTAGCACGCTATGCGCGTTCATTTGGATTGATGTTAAGCGCGGGCTTGCCGCTTTCCAACGCACTTGAGTTGAGCGCAAAAGCTATTGATAACCCTTACCTAGGCGATAAAATTCGCGGAATTCGTTCAGGAGTAGAGCGGGGTGAAGGGCTATTTCAAACGCATTTATTGAGCGGTATGTTTACGCCCTTGGTGTTACAAATGATTTCCGTGGGAGAGGAGAGCGGCCAGGTGGATGCGCTTTTAGCAGAAGTAGCCATTTTTTATGAAAGTGAAGTGGAGTATGACGTTAAGCAGCTAAGTGATCGTATAGAGCCCATTATGATTGTAATCATGGCTGCTTTTGTGACCATATTGGCCTTGGGTATTTTTCTGCCTATGTGGGATATGTACTCCATTCAAAAGTGAGGTGCTCGTGATTAAACCCTATGGCCGCGGGCGATTTGAAATATTTGTTGTGGCGTCAGCTATAAGTATTATTGCAGCCGTAGGTTTAGCCCGTTATACGCTGTTGGCACGAGATGCACGTAATCTATCTTTTGAGTTAACGGCACATCATTTTATGACGGGTGCAGCAAATTTGCGGACTCAGTGGCTTATGGCGCGTAATACAGATGGTAGGGCTGAATCTTATTTTTCTGCCTATACTGAAGGGGCAAGCAAAAATCTGTCTGGGGCGCTTATTTTTTCTTCGCAAGGCTGGCCTTTAGGGCTTGTAGCACCTTCAGCGCTAGATCGCCCCCCTATTATTGAAAATTGCTATCAGTTGTGGATGAGTTTATTGCAAGATCCTGCACCTATATCTATTGAGGGTAAAACGGTCTTGGGGAGCAATGATTATCATGTGTCGGTACAAGGTAATGCATGCCGCTATAGGCTTTATGATGAGCAGGGTGGGGATTACTATTTTGATTACTTCCCTGAGGATGGAAGGATGTTACGGCATATTTTTGGTGTAATGAAATAAGAAACAATTTGCTTATCAACTGGTAATTTCGTAACTCTACGCTATATTCAAGTTAACTGCTGTTGTTTCAGACGTTTGTAACTGGGGCTTACAAGCAGCAACTTCTGCATGGACGACCTTCAAGCGGTCTATTGATTTTTTTACCAAACACGTCGTTTTTAAAATAGTATTCATTTTGTGGAGTTACTTTATATGAAGCAACAATCTGGCTTTACATTGATCGAGTTAATCGCAGTCATCGTCATTTTAGGTATTCTGGCAGCAACGGCTTTGCCGCGTTTTGTAGATTTATCTGACGCAGCAGAAGATGCGGCCGTGAAAGGTGTGGCGGGTGCTTTAGGCAGTGCAGCAGCTTTAAATCATGCAAATAACATTGCTGATGATGCTGGACTCACGATTACAACCGCTTTGGTTTCTGTAGCGGCTTGTGATGACGTAAAGGGGGCTCTTGATGGCGGATTACCTTCTACTGATTATGTTATTACTGATGGTGCTGTTGTTGCAGGTGGGGGTATTAGTGTTGAGAAAGGGGCTTCAACGTGTATCGTTACATACAAGGGAAAAACTGGAAACTTTACCGGTTACGGCGTTACTCCTTAGTATTTTTTTTGATTTATGAGTCAAAATGAAAAACACGCATCAGGGTTTTACGTTAATTGAATTAGTTACCGTAATGATTCTGGTAGGCGTTATGTCGATTGCGTTAATGACCCGCATGGGGTCTGTTAATACAGCCGCAGTGCAAGCAGGCCGCGATGATGTCATCGCGGCCTTATTTTTTGCGCAACAGGCAGCCATGATGCGCAGTAATATTCAAGTAGTAGTGAGCAGCAGTGCTATTAGCGTGACGGAAAATGGTGCTCCGGTGCAATCACCGATTAAGTACCCCTTGGCAATGCCTTCGGGAATAAGTTTGTCATCTTCGCAGGCGGCTTTTGTTTACGATAAGTTAGGGCGTACCACAGCAGGTACTATTAGTTTGACAGGCTCGGGGAATACTCAGGGCACAAGTGCTCAAGTGGCGCTTGATGCAAGTGGCTATGCCTATGCGAATTAAATCAGAGCGACGCTTACATCGAGTAAGTCAATCTGGCGTTAGCTTGATAGAACTGATCGTTTTTATTGTGATTGTGAGTATTGCACTCTTAGCACTAACAGCTGTTTTTCAGCAGGCAACAAAAAGCAATGCAGATCCGTTGATTCGAGTGCGCACTTTAGAGGCGGCGCAATCACTTTTGGATGACATCATTGCATTAAAATATGACGGTGCAACTCCCTCTGGTGGTGTACCCGCTTGCGGTGCTATTGGCAGTGGTATCAGCTGTAACAATACGCCTGATTCTGACTTAAATGATGTGGATGATTACTCCGGCTACAGCGATACACCTTACCCCTCTTACACGCGACAAGTCACCATTACCACTAACAGTAATCGTAAACTTATTCAGGTAAAAGTGACTAATCCCTTGGGTGAATCTATTACCCTTGCGGCAGAGCGAGCAAATTTTTAATGTCGCTTACACCGATAAAAGCATTAATACCTACTCGTGCTCAGCGCGCTATCTTGTTACCTACTTCCTTTCCTAATGGTTTTACGCTTATAGAGCTCATTACAGTTATCGTGATTTTGGCGGTGATCTCATCTATAGGTACGGGTATGGTGGTGCGCACTATGGAGTCCTACCAATCTACGCAGCAGCGCGCACTTTTAGCGAATACTGCCCGCCCAGCACTGGAACGCATGACACGCCAACTGCGCGGTGCTCTGCCTTATTCAGTACGTGTGATAAATACGAATCAATGCATTGAATTCTTGCCTATTTCAGCCGGTGGAAATTATCTATCACCTGTGCCGGATCAGTTTAATGGAGTGACTGCATCGTCGAGTATTAATGTGTCTCCCTATGCTCTTGAGTTCGGGGCGGCGGAATATGTCAGCATTGGTGCAATGGGGGCTAATGAGCTTTATGGCGGCAGTGGTGGATCAATTGCAAAATATAGTACTTCTTCAGCGGCAACTCAGTTGCAGCTGACGGGCACAAAGCGCTGGCTGCGCAACTCAATCAATAAACGTTTTTATATTGTGGATAATCCGCAAGCATTTTGTGTGATAGGCGGTGAATTGCGTTTTTACCAAGGGTTGCAGCTCAATCAGGCGTCACCCTCGTTGACTGGCTCCTACGATATTCTGGCTAAGGGTATTACCGCCGCTCAACCTTTTAGTTTGGAAATGGGCAGTGAAAATCGTAATACACGTATTAATATTACATTGACCTTTGGTGAAAATAATGAATCTATCAGCTTTAATCATAGGGTGATGATTCGCAATGTACCTTAATAAAATTAATCGAGTTAGACCAAACTATGAGGCAGGCTTCCTCTTGCCGCTAGCACTATTTATCGTGGTAGTAATGGGAGTGCTCGCATTAAGTATTTCACGCACAGCCACGCAAACACAAAGTTCAAGTATCGCTGAGCTAATTAATGTCCAAACATTTTATGCAGGAGAAACTGGCGCGCAGCGCGCTATGCAGGTTCTGTTTTTTCCTGATTCGACTAGTCGTCAAGCGGTGGATGGGCGCTGTGCCAGTTTAAATCAAAACTTTAGTTTTTCAGGTATCAATGGGCTCAACCTGTGTAGTGCGCAAGTAAGTTGTCGTTGTCGCTATGCCAATGGCAGTGTGTGTTCGGCTGGTACTGCAACGAACTATTCAACTACGGCTGCAGTCGGGCTTACTATTAGCTTTTATACAATTTCTAGCGTGGCCAATTGTGGTCAAGCTGATATTAATGCTATGCGAACTATAGAGGCAAATGCCTTTTTGGAGCAGGAATAAACTATGCGACAGTTTTTTTCGAAAGCGCTTTGTTTTATTCTTTTTGGCCTATTGTTAAATGCACAATATGCGCACAGCGTTGCCTGTACAGATATTTTTACCAACGGCATTCAGGCAACGGCTACTAATGGCAATATTGCCTTAAGTTATTTCTCAAAAATCACTGGCGGCAGCGCCACACTCAAATCAAAAACCTTAACCGATAACAGCTCACTGCAAGCATGCAGTGGTTCAAGTTGTGTTGCAGCGGGTATTACGGCGACTAAATCTACACCGACTTTTTTAACCGGTAATGGCTCTGATGGCGCTATAAATCTCGGTTATAGAGGTAGTCAAAATATTAATGGTGGTCAATACACCACTATTTCAGTAGGGCAGGAGGCCAGCTTACGCTTTAATAATCCAGGCACTGGTTATAAAACCGGCGCCATGTCAACGTCTTATAAATCTGTTTTGGAGTTTAGGCCAGGTGATTATTGGATTAATGGAGATTTAACAATAGGTCAAGAAACTGAATTGAAGTTGCTTTCTGGGACTGGGCCTGTACGCATTTTTGTAAATGGCAATATTAGTTTTGGTTTTAAAGCTTATACGTCTGGTTTTTCTTCTAGTGATTTATTAATTTATGCTACTGGTTCTATTACAAGCGACAATGAGCTTACGTTAAGTGCCTATCTGTATGCTGGTGGCAATGTCTCATTAAATTATCGTTCCGTTATTAATGGTGCAGTATCGGGTGCTAATTTTACGAGTTCAGGCAATGAGGTCACAGTAAATTATCAGGGAGCTAACCTTACATCTGTTGATTTTAGCCCGTTCTGTAGTGGCGGGTCAGTCGCGCCTGTATTGCTTGGCTCTTGGCACATGGATGAGGGCAGTTGGTCAGGCGCTGCGAATGAAGTTGTTGACAGCAGTGGCAATAACAATCATGGGCGTGCACGTATTGCCGCGGGTTCAAGTAATTTGCCGACAACAGCGTCGGGCAACCCTGCATATACTAGTGGTAATCAAAATACGTGTTATTACGGGTCTTTTGATGGCGTCGGCTCACCTGCTCGTAGTCTTACGTATGTAGAGCTGACGGGCTTTCCTTCTTTACCTCAAGGTTTTACCTTTGCCGCGTGGATTAAATCCTCCAACGCTGGCGCACAGCATCAGCGAATATTGGTGCGCGATGACGCCCAAAATGGTTGGGGTTTTAGTTTGGCGGATGGCACCGGCCAACCAAAATTGCGTTTTTTTGGGCGCAATATTACAAATAATGGTGCTGTAACAGGGCAGGGCTCAAATCCTAATTGCGGTGTTTTTTGTATCGATAGCAATCCTGTTATTAGCAGTAATCAATGGCACTATGTTGCAGCTGTCGTCGATACACAAAGCAAAACAATTACCTTGTATGTTTACAGTCAAGCACGAGTTTTGTTGGCGAAAACATCAGGGGGTTATGCAGGTACTTGGACGGATGGTTCAGGCTTGGCTGCCATTGGGGGCGAAACTTCCGCATCGGGTGAGGGGCAGCAATCATCTTGGCACTTTCTCGGTAATATAGATGAGGTGAATATTTATTCAGGTGCGCTGGCTCAAGCAAGCATCGAAACCCTTATGCAAACGGTACGAACCTGTGCGGGTCCTGACCATTATGAGCTACAGCTGGCGAGTGAAACAATTGCCTGCGAAGGTGCAAAAATCAATATACGTGCCTGCGCTAACAGTGCCGTACCCTGTACGGTTGATGCCTCGGTAAATACAAATGTGACGTTAAATACCGATGGTGGTGCTTTAACCGCCTCGACCTTGACCATGTCGGCGGGTGAGGCCAGCACTGTACTTAAATACCCTGCTGCCGTAGACAACACTCTCGTTAATTTAAATTTGTCGAATGAAATTACGCTAGCAAATAATGCACGCAAGTGTTGTACGGGAAGCTCAAACTGTAACGTGTCAAATAGTTGCGCCACTACCTTTAAGCGCGCGGGTTTTATTTTCTCTAATTCACCATTAGCGAGTGGCGATATACCTAATCAAGTTGCGGGAGTGACTGATTCCAACGTCTATCTGCGTGCAGTAAAATCAAATACAAACACGGGTGCTTGTGTTGCGCGTTTCACTTCGCCGCAAACTGTTGAGGTTGCCTATCAATGTCGCAATCCAATCACCTGTATTACTGGGCAGAGCTTACTGTTGGGCGCTGCTTCAGCAAAAAGTAATGCGAATGCAGTAGCGGTAGGTAGCATTCAATATAGCAATGCGAGCCTCGCATTTGATGCCAATGGTTCAGCCAATATTCCTGTCAACTATTCTGATGTTGGGCAAGTTAAGCTTTACGCAAGGCTTGCATTACCTGACACAGTTACTGAGCCTGCTTATACTTTGACGGGTATTAGCAATGACTTTGTGGTTAAGCCGCATAAATTATTGATAAGTGCGGTGAGCACTCTGAGCAATAGTGCGAATCCAAGTAAGACCAATGAAACTGGCGGTGGGTTTGTGGCAGCGGGTGAAAATTTCAAAGTATCAGTGCAGGCGCAAAATGCGGCGAATGCAGTGACCCCTAATTTTGGTAAAGAACAAACGCCAGAAATTAATAACATGGGGTTGCTTGTGAATACCTTGGTTTATCCTGCAGGTGGGGCACTAACAGCCCTTACGAACGGCGGGAGCTTTGTTGCTGCGACCCCCGTGGGTACATTCGTCAATTCAGGTATTCAGTGGAACCAAGTTGGCAGTATAACGCTGAGAGCAAATCTGACGGATAGCGATTATTTAGGTGCAGGTAATATTCTTAATTATCCTGTCAGCGCCACGGTCGGACGTTTTTATCCTGATCATTATTTTTTAGCGGCAGCCAGTGCTACAGATATGAGTAGTGCCTTAGCGTGCACCACTGCTGGTTCTACGCCTTTTAGTTATATGGGTGAACCTAAGGTTGGGTTGATCTATGAGCTTAGGGCACGCGGTGTGGGTGGCACAATACTGAGTAACTATGATAATACCGATCAAGCTCAGTACT
Organism: Cellvibrio sp. 25HG11W-0; assembly: GCF_057815475.1. Classification (NCBI taxonomy): domain Bacteria; kingdom Pseudomonadati; phylum Pseudomonadota; class Gammaproteobacteria; order Cellvibrionales; family Cellvibrionaceae; genus Cellvibrio; species Cellvibrio sp. 25HG11W-0. The sequence continues at coordinate 2,827,335 of NZ_CM174230.1, read as the reverse complement.
ATGCCGCTTCTATGGCAACGCCTAGCTATGTGGCGGAAAATAACAATATTGGCAATGGTGATGCGCTGTTTAATGCAAGGTTAATCGTACCTGCAGTAACGTGGAATGACGGTGTTCTATCTCTGAACTCATCCTCGGCAACCTTTGCTCGCGCCACAGCATTAGGTGGCATCACTACGCCCGATGGCCCTTATGCGAGCTTGCAGTTTGGATTGAAACTGATAGATACATTTGATTCGCGTAGCCTTCAAAACTTGGATATGAATTCTGCTACGACAGGAGCTTGCAGTGGTGCAGGTTGCACAGCTGTTCAGTTGGGGACACCATTGAGTTTTCGCTTTGGGCGTTTGCGCTTAGATGATGCCTTCGGTCCTGAAACCGCTTCATTGCCGGTTACATTTGTTACCCAATATTGGACGGGAGGTTATTTTGCCAATAACGTTAATGACTCCTGTAGTTCAATACTGCGCAGTGCAATTAGTTACCCTGCGGGTAATTTACTAACAGCTGCAAATCTAACGGTGAATCTGACGGGAGGTTCTACTCAAGGCGTCTATGGTGGTTTGACTGCGACAGGTGTGAAATTTACAGCAGGCTCTGCGCAACATTATTTCCAACAACCCAGTGGCGGTGCTACGGGTAATTTTATTGTTGAGGTTGATTTGGCTGCTTATCCTTGGTTGCGTTTTGATTGGGATCAGAATGGGGACTTCAATAACGACTCAAAATTGCCTAAGGCAAATTTTGGTTTTGGGCAGTATCGCGGTCATGACCGCATTATTTATTGGCGCGAAAGGTTTCAGTAGCTTATGGAAATGACCATCACAACACCGAGTTTACTTTTCCCCGCAATTTCACTCTTAATGTTGGCTTATACCAATCGGTTTGTGGTTTTGGCGAATGTGATTCGGCAATTGAGTAAGTTAGAGAATGCGTCCTCTCAAGATCTTGTGGTTCGCCAAATTGACAACTTGCGTAAGCGTATGTTGGTTATCCGCAGAATGCAGGCATTTGGGGTTTTATCCTTTGTGTCTTGCACGCTCTCAATGTTTGCGCTTTTATTGGGTTGGTCGCTTATGGGCCAGTTTTTGTTCGCTAATAGTTTGATACTCCTCGTTGTTTCTTTGTTATTTTCTTTTTACGAGGTCAATATTTCTACTACCGCCATCAATATAGAGTTAGAGCGCTTTGATGAAAAACTATCCAGCAAGAAAAGTAGCCATGAATAGCTGCTTTTCTTGAAGTGGATTTTCTCGGGGGAGGGGTAATTGTAAGCGGCGTGTTAATTTTTAGGAGAAGGTGCCGCTAAAAAAGGGGTTTTAGGCTTTTTTGTGTTGTTTATCTAAGCTTCCCTCTTACTTATACCTTTTCGGTCGAGGACTCTAAGCGAATATCGATCGCCAACTCATCGGCAATTTTATCGAGTTCGTCATAGAGGTCGTTAAGATTGACAGTTTTGGGCACTTCGATGATCCCGCTTGCCTCAAACAGCGGTTCACCAGACCAAGGCATGCTCGAACACGCCGTTTCCAGCTCACCCATGTTAATATGCCGCCCTGCAAACGCTTGAGCGATCTCGAGAACTATACCAGGGCGGTCACCACCAACTACAGTGAAGCTAAATTCACGACAATCGGCCTTGGTAGTGACCAGTGCGTTTTCGATGATGATTTTGAACCCTTGCTTGTCTAGGTCTTGAAGTGCCTTTCGCAATTGCGCTTGATGCTGATCTGCTACAGCAACTTGCAATATACCGGCGAACTTTCCTGCGAGGTGAGCCATGCGGCTTTCGAGCCAGTTCCCTTGGTGTTGGCTTATCGTTTGCGCGAGCTGTTCAACAACACCGGGTTTGTCATCACAAATAACAGTTAGAATCAGTTGGGTATTCACATTGAATCCTTATTTTGTATTTAGAACCTAAGGTTACTCTGCTTGCAGATAGCAGACAAGCCATACATCTTGTCAAATAGTGAACGATTGAGAGCTGAATGATAATTCCCTTTGAACAATTATCCACTGAGGCCCTACAGGGTTTAATCGAAGAGTTTATAACCCGCGAGGGCACAGATTACGGCTGGGAAGAAGTTACACTTGCCACAAAAGTTGAACAAATACGACGCCAATTGTTGAAGCGTGAAATTATGGTGGTGTTTGATGTGGCGACTGAATCCGTTAGTTTATTAACCCGGCAGCAAGTTGCACAGCTGGATGACGAAAACATTTAATTATACGAGAAACTTGTGAATCATTTATTTTTACATTGTCGTGCGGGATTTGAAAAAGAGTGCTCAGCAGAAATAACCGAATTAGCCGGTGAACTCGGTGTATATGGTTATACCAAAACTAAGGAGAGTTCTGGTTATGTGGTGTTTATTACTCAGGAAGCTGACGGTGCTCTGAGTATTCTTCAGCGGTTGCGTTTCCGCAAATTAATATTTACTCGGCAATGGTTCGCTGGTGCGGGTTTAATCAGTGATTTGCCTGTTGCTGATCGGGTAACGCCATTACTGGCAGCAGCAGAGGCATTGCCAGTTGGATTCGAGCTTGTTTTGGAAACCGTTGATACTAATGATGGTAAAGAGCTTTCTGGTTTAAGTAAGAAATTTACTGCGCCCTTCAGTAAGGCGCTTAGAGCTAAAAAATTATTACAAGATAAAAGTGGCTGGCGATTACATTTGGTATTTATTACTGGCACTCAGGCCTTCTTAGGTGTTAGTCAAGTTTATAATAGTTCACCTTGGCCTATGGGTATTGCGCGCTTACGTTTACCGAAAGAAGCGCCTAGCCGCGCAACGCTGAAGCTCGAAGAGGCTTGGCATCATTTTATTCCGGCTGATGAATGGGATACACGTTTGGCATCGGGTATGCGCTCTGCCGATCTGGGTGCGGCACCCGGTGGCTGGACTTGGCAGCTTGTGCAGCGCGGTATGTATGTAGAGGCTATTGATAACGGTCCGATGGATAAGCGACTCTTGGAGTCAGGCCAGGTATTGCAGATTTTGATGGATGGTTTTTTGTATGAACCTAAGAAACCATTGCATTGGTTGGTGTGCGATATAGTTGATAAGCCCGCACGGGTTTCCAGCATGATTATCCGCTGGTTTACTAAAGGGTATTGCCGTGAGGCTGTATTTAATTTAAAGCTACCTATGAAGCAGCGTTATCTTGAAGTTAAAAAGTGTGAGCAGCGGATTATGGCTGAATTAGAGAAGGCGGGTATTAAAATAGAAATACAATTTAAGCAGCTTTATCATGATCGTGAAGAGGTGACTGGTCATATACGTGTACTTTAAACACGTCTAAATGCTCTGTGCGGAGTGTTCTGTAATTTTACTGATAACACGTGCGGTCGTGCTCATCAGGCGAGGTGTGTTCTAAGACCCATTCGGTCAAGAGTACCCAGTCTTCTATTAAGTCGCGTAGCATTCGCATTTGTTCAGGAGGTAAATCTTTTCTTTGCAACGACTTATGGCCTATGTCGGTGAGTGCGGAAATTATTTTACCAACTGTATGGGCTTTAAGTGAGTGCAGTAACTCTGTGTTGCGCAACATTTCGCCCGTATAGGAGCCGTGAAGCTCCTGAAAGGGAGCTATCTTGATAGTGTCCATGGTGTTTTTAATGGCGTGAGCCAGCAGCGGGTGCTGCACATGTAACAGCCTAAAGCTGAACTCCAGTGCTTGGCGGCTGAAATAGTCTGTTGGCATATAATCGCTGTTTGAATTCCGAGACATCGAACTAGGTTCCCCGGTTAAAGAAATGATCCTTGTGGCCTTTTTATCCATTAGCCTAAGCATAGTCATCAAAGTGTTATTTGCTCAAAATTTAATAGAAGATTTAAAACTATGAATGACACAATTAATAAATATTTAGATACGTCTGGATTGCTTTGTCCAGAACCCGTCATGCTGTTGCATAAAATGGTGAGGACTGCGCAAGTAGGAGAGCTGATTGAGGTGAAGGCAACGGATCCATCTACACTGCGCGATATTCCTAAGTTTTGTCATTTTCTTGGTCATGAGCTGGTCGAGCAAAAACAGATAGAAAAGGGCTACTTATTTTATATTCGTAAAAATTGACGCATAAAAAAACGCCGCTGCTGCGACGTTTTTTTATGGTCAAAGATATATATTTAAGCTATTGAATGCCATCAACTAAAAGTGATATGGCGGCCAAGGCTTCTGGATCTTCCGCTTTAATTTTATTCGCAATTTGGTGTTGAAAGAAATAGCGAAAGTTTTCACTAGTCTGAGCTTCGTAAAGGCACTCATCACCTGGAAGCACGGGTGTGCTTACCACTTTTTCCAAATCAGTTAGCATGGCGTAAATGCTGCCATCAAAATGCAGGCACCAGCTTACGACTTCTACTAATGCTAAGCGTTTGGTATCTGCTATGGATAAAACAGCGTGAGTACCTATAGTGTCTGGCAGCTCTTGGATAACATCGTCACCGCTTTCACATTGCACCTCGTAGTAATCAGCGGCTGTTTCCAGCTCAATGATTTTGTGCATAGGTGCATCAAAGAAAACTTCGTCAATACCCGGGTCGTAATAACCTTCCCAGTGACCATTAAGCGGATCGCAAAGTTGGGGGCAGGGCACAATATCATTGAGCCAAGGAACTAGGCCTACAACTTCGCCGTTGGCGCGCAGCCCCCAACAGAGAACTTTGAGGCTAAAGAGTTTTTCGGAGCTGCTGTCATTGGAGTAGAGCATTTCCAAACCATCTAATTCAGGAGAGAGGCGGATAAAGCGCTCATCGTGAATAGCGGAGTAGCTCTTTTTGGTGAAGAGATCAACGACATTATCCATGTTGTGACCAGTGTTCGAGGTCTTCATAATACCACCCCCTAAATTGAGGCGAGAATTAGGGTGAACCTAACCCCCCGAAAGATGGTTTTAACGTCACCATCACTATATAAGGTATATGCTAAACCCCCAAAGCACAACTGCTACGCTAAGATTTTTTATAGCGGGCTGTTGTTTGGCGCTTTAGTAATCTACAAAATGTGTATAACAACATCCATTGGGTGCGATTTGAGCAATTAAGCGAGTGTTTATGAAGATAGTAGCGGATGAAAATATCCCCCTCATTGAAGAGTTTTTTGGTCGCCTCGGCGAGGTAATTCGCCTGCCTGGTCGGCAGATGACCGCAGCAGATGTGCAAGATGCTGACGCCTTGATCGTGCGTTCGGTTACACCCGTAAATAAAGCGCTCTTGGCCGGCAGCAAGGTTAAATTTGTCGGGACTTGTACTATAGGCGTCGATCATTTAGACCAGAGTTATTTTGCCGAGCGCGATATCGCGTGGTCAAGTGCGCCCGGCTGTAATGCCAACTCGGTAGTGGAGTATGTTTATTCAGCACTTACGCAGCTGGATATCAATTGGTTGGAGCACAAGGTTGGCATTATTGGTTGCGGCAATGTGGGCGGGCTTTTGTATCAACGTTTGCGCGCTCAAGGTGTTGAGTGCGTTTGTTACGACCCCCATAAAACCCGCGCTGAAATTGCCGATTTGGGCACACTTGATGAGGTTTTGGCTTGCGACCTTATCAGTATGCATACACCTTTGGAGTTAACGGGATCGCATCCGAGTTTTCATCTGTTGGGTCTTAAAGAGTTGCGCCAACTTAAGCCTAATGCAGTTTTAATTAACTGCGGTCGGGGTGCGGTGATCGATAATCAAGCGCTACTGCAAGTATTAAATGAGCGGGCTGACTTACAGGTAATTCTCGATGTGTGGGAGCCTGAACCCGCTATTTCTTTAGAGCTGTTAGATAAAGTCAAAATAGGCACACCGCACATTGCCGGTTATAGCTACGACGGTAAGCTCAAGGGCACTGAAATGATATATCAGGCTTTTTGTCGACATTTCGGCATAGAGCCTAAGGCGTCTCTCGCCGAATTGGTTCCATCTTTGGCCGACAATCATCTGCACGTTGCCCGCGTAAGGGATTCATGGTTGGATGCTACCAGCCTTATTCAGCAGGTTTATAGGGTGGCGCAAGACGATGCAAATTTGCGGGCCTTAGCACAAGAGGCAATTCAGCAGGGGGCAAACTTTGCGCTCGGTTTTGATGGTTTGCGTAAGCACTATGCGGTGCGGCGTGAGTTTCACAACTATGAAGTGCCTTTAGCAGGCGCGACAGAGCAGGAAAAAAACTGGTTAGCTGCCTTAGGTTTCCGCTGTGTTTAAATTGGGGTTGATAATTAATCCCTATGCGGGCTTAGGCGGAAGTGTCGGTTTAAAAGGTTCTGATGGTGAGGTCATACGTACAGAGGCGCTGGCGCGTGGCGCAGAGCCGCGTGCGATGTCCCGTATGCAGCGCGCGCTTAATCAACTCTTGCCCTATAAAGAGCAGATAGAAATTTACTGTTATGGCGGCGCCATGGGTGAAACCTCTGCCCTTAGCTTAGGTTTTAATACTCAATGTGTAGGCGCCGCTATGAATGAGCCGACACAGCCAGAAGATACCTGCGCTGCCGCACGCGCGTTGCAGCATGCGAGTGTTGATTTAATCCTGTTTGCCGGTGGCGATGGCACGGCGCGTTTAATCGCTGATGTGATTGGTACAAGTCAACCCGTGCTTGGCGTGCCTTCCGGCGTAAAAATGCACTCAGGCGTTTATGCGGTAGCACCCGAGTCTGCAGGTGAAATTGTGCAGCACATACTCAGCGGTAAGTTAGTCAATATCGCCGAGCGCGAAGTAAAAGATATTGATGAGAACGCTTTTCGCAATGGCCAGGTGCGCGCGCGTTTTTACGGCACGCTTATGGTTCCGGAAGATTCGCAACGCTTGCAGCAAGTCAAAAATGCGGGCACCGAACGCGACGAGCTAGCGCAGCTGGATGCGGCTCAAGAAATGATAGGGCAGGTGCAGGCAGATACACTTTACATTGTCGGCCCTGGTTCAACTACGCACCTTTTTTTACAGGAGCTGGGTTTAGACGGCAGCCTTTTAGGTGTGGATGTGCTGTTAAATAATCAACTTATTGCGCAAGACGTGGGTGCAGCCTATCTACTCGAATTAGCGGCGCAGTATGCAGAAAAAAAACTTTTGGTAAAATTAATCATTACAGCCATAGGTGGGCAGGGGCATATCTTTGGGCGAGGTAATCAACAGCTATCGCCTGAACTCTTGCGCCGTATTGGTAAGGAAAATATCCACATTATCGCAGCGCGCGGAAAAATACTGGCGCTCAATGGTCGCCCCTTGTTGGTTGATACCAATGATGTGAACTTGGACCGTGAATTGCGCGGCTATTGGCCAGTCATTGTCGGCTATGGTGATACCATCATCTATCCTGTGGGCTATGAAGCGCTTAGCGACAACCCTCTTGCAAACAACCATTAGGTACACATGCAGATTATTTTAGAACGCCTAGCTCTTTTAAACGCAGCCATTAAGCGCAGCATCAAGATTGACAGCTATAGAGTTTTCCATGGTCGTGGCCGCTGCTTTCCTGATTTAGAATTCATCACCATTGATTATTACCAGCCTGTTATTTTAATTACGCTCTTTGCCGAGCCGCCCGTAAATGTTGTGGCTGAGTTACAGGCTTATATTTCGCGGGAATTTGAAAATGGCACCATTTTATTGTTACAACGTCGCTATCTTCAGGGGGCTCCCAGTGAAATATTACTTGGCAGCCTACCCGAAGAAGTTTTCGCGCGGCGCGGCGCTCTGGTGTTTAATTTGCACTTGGCGCGCCAGCAAAACAGCGGTTTTTTTCTGGATATAGAGCCCGCACGGCAATGGTTAGAACAGCAGGCAACAGGCAAGCGCGTACTAAATTTATTTGCCTACAGCTGCGCGTTTTCGCTAGTAGCCATAGCCGCTGGCGCCGAAAAAGTCGTGAATGTGGACATGAGCAGCGCCGCGCTCAATTTAGGGCGCGACAATCACCGCTTAAATGGCTTGCCGAAAGAGCGCAGCGAATACCTTGCCGAAAATATTCTAAAATCCTGGAGCCGCATTAAAAAACGCGGCCCCTATGACCTAGTTATTATCGACCCGCCCTCCTACCAAAAAGGCAGCTTCATCGCCCATAAAGACTACGCCAAAGTCGTGCGCCGCTTACCCGAGTTAATGCCTGAAGGCGGCCTAGTATTAGCCTGCCTAAATGCCCCCGAGCTCAGCGAAAGCTTTTTGCGCGAGCAGTTTGCAGAGCAGTGTCCAAGCGCTGAATTTATGGAGCGACTAGAGTCCCATGTGGATTTCCCCGATGTAGACCCAGAGCAGCAGTTGAAGCTTTTGGTTTATAAAGTAGCTGCTTGCATTGAGGGGTAATGTTTATTTGCTGGTGGGTTCCCTCAATTGCTTTCGATGAGTAGAATACGCAATTTAATGAAAAAGCAAAAGGTTAGACGCGACCCTGTTGCTCCGCTTTAGGTTTTTCAATTCAATCCTTAAAAGCCGAATCGATCTCTGCGTAAAGAGGGCTTATTTTACGATAGTCATTACTGAAGTTGTCGAAACAAGCAATACTTGATGGGGCATCAAAAATAGTTTTACTTCTATCAAATTTTGAATAATGAAAAATACTGTATTTTACTGATGCGACTTTATTGGAAATATCAAAAATTTCATACCCAGATTTTACCAGTCTGGTTTCATGCATAAACTTAATATTTATCACCCTCCACTCATAATTTAATGTCATTGATAAATTAGATGGGCTTTTCTCATATGATGAATCTTTTTGTGGGTGGCCTCCTATATACTTAATATCATAAAAATTTCCATTTTCATCCTTGTATCGTAAGCGTCCAATAAAGCACACATTCCCATTTTGGCCACCAATCATTAGCCTAATCCTTTTTCAACAGAGGAATGATGATGGCCAGATTAACACAAGAGCAATGGCGAGCACTGATTAAGGAGCAAGCCGCCTCAGGACAAACCGCGAAGGCATTTTGCGCAGAGCGCGAGATTGATAATAAATATTTCAGTACACGCAAAAAGCAATTGGCGACGCAACCCGCAGAAAATCGCTTTGTTGCGATAACGACAAAACCCCTCGAAAACCAAAGTATTCAGCTTCACATCGGTGCCACACAGCTGCGTATGCCCACGGGAGTATCGGCGCAATGGTTAGCGGACGTTATTAAGGCGCTTGCATAATGCGCTGCTTTGTTGATCCGCCTGCTATTTTTCTGTACAAGGATGCTATCGATTTTCGCAAATCCATCAATGGCCTCGTCGTAGTGATAGAGCAAGCGTTGGAGCGCTCGGCATTTGAGCCTGCGCTGTATGTATTTTGTAATCGCTCGCGCGATAAACTGAAAATTCTTTATTGGGATGCTACAGGCTTTGTACTCTGGTACAAACGTTTGGAAAAAGCCCGCTTTAAGTGGCCAACACAAATTCAAACTGCAACACTTACCTTGAGTGAACAACAATTACAGTGGCTGCTAGGCGGTTATGATGTGATTGGGCATCAACCGGTATTTTTTCAGCAAGCCAGTTAATTATTTTGATGTAACCTCGGTGGTCGTAGTAAAATACGGCCATGCCAAACTCTCATAAATTACTTGTCGAAATTGATTCGCTTAAAGAGCGAAATAAAATATTGGAGCAAGAAATTCGTTTTCTGCGTGAGCAATTCAAGCTGGCGCAAAGCCGCCAATTTGGCACGTCTTCAGAAAAATCCCCAGATCAACTTGATTGGTTATTTAACGAAGCGGAAGTAATAGTAGACGAAATCCGTGCAGACAGTGACGCAGAGATAACAACAGACGCTACAGCGGCGGATATCACATCTGCCGCCACTTCAACTAAAAAGAAAACCGGCCGTAAACCATTGCCCGCCGATTTGCCGCGTGAAACACGCATAATTGATATCGCTGATACAGAAAAAATGTGCCCTTGCTGTAATGGCGACTTACACAAAATCGGCGAAGAAAAAAGTGAACAACTAGAATACATTCCCGCCAGTTTAAAAGTCATTGAAACCCTGCGCCTGAAATACGCCTGTCGTCAGTGCGAAAAGAACCATACGAATACGCCGATTGTGATCGCCCCTGTGCCAGCCAGCCCCATTCCCAAAAGCATGGCCACGCCCAGCTTGCTGGCACACATTATCGGCAATAAATACCAATTGGCACTGCCGCTGTATCGCCAGGAAATTATTTTTAAGCAACTGAATATCGACCTCAATCGCAACACCCTGTCCAACTGGATAATGCGTAGTGCGGATGTTCTTGAAAGGCTATTGCAGCGATTAACAATAACGCTGCTAACACAAACCGCCATCCATGCAGATGAAACGCCAGTGACAGTGCTTCAGGATGACAAAAAAAATTACATGTGGGTCTACTGTAGCGGCAGAGATTCTCCTGATCCGAACAGCTCCGCGAACAACATTGTGATTTACGACTATCAACCCAGTCGCGCAGCTGCTTGCCCGAAAGAATTTCTAAGCGGCTATAAAGGCTATTTACAGGTTGATGGTTATGCGGCTTACGAAAGCACTCAAGTAACACTGGCTGGTTGTATGGCTCATGCACGCCGGAAATTTACCGATGCGCAAAAAGTACAACCAAAGGGCAAAGTAGGCCGTGCTGATTGGGCAGTGGCGCACATTCAGAAACTCTACCGTGTGGAAGCGCTACTGAACGACAAAACACCGGAAGAAAAATATACCCTGCGGCAGTTGCATGCTGTACCGCTGCTCACTGAATTTAAAGCATGGCTCGATAAATCAGTGGAACAGACGCCCCCTAAATCCACATTAGGTCATGCGGTCGCATACACGCTGCGACAATGGAGAAAGCTCACTACCTACACACAACACGGACAACTGTGCATCGACAATAATCGCGCGGAGCGCGCCGTAAAACCCTTTGTGATCGGCCGCAAAAACTGGCTGTTTAGCAACACCGCCAGCGGTGCGAGAGCCAGCGCGATTTTATATTCGATTATCGAAACGGCTAAGGCAAATGGTCTGAATCCGGTAAAGTATGTTGAGCATTTGCTGACAGAAATCCCTAAGCGCAATACAGATGATGGACTTGAAGATTTGATGCCTTGGCAAGTAAATCTAGGTGTGGTTGGTTAGACGCTTACCTTGTATCTAACAAATCCTATGTTTTTTAATGCAGCAGCAGAGTGAGCTTCATTTTTATCACCAGCTAACAACCCTACGCCTTTCTTTATGTGCTCATAAACCTTCAGCCCTCCTTCTGCCTCACAGTACTGTTTAAACCGGTAATAGCCTTTAATATTATCAAAAAAATAGAACCCAATTAGTATTGGAAAAATTGAAATGATGACAATTGGCTTGATGAGTGACTTCATGCTTTTCCTTTGCTTGGGTATATGGAGTATTCTTTCTGCTTAATTATTAAGTCTATTTTTACATTCGTTGCCGGCTCTCATATGGTAAGTTGTTGAAATTAAAGCAGCTTTTCTCTTGTTGATTAGACGATAATAAGGTAACACACATATAAAAATGGCCAGCAAATAATTGCTAGCCATTTTTATATGTGTGTTATTTCAAACTTACAACAAAGCTTACTGCGAGTAGCGGCCCAAAAACTCACCAAAGCGATTGATGGCGCGGGTGAGGTCGTCTTCGCGCGGTAAAAAAACTATGCGGAAGTGGTCGGGTTTTGGCCAGTTGAAGGCGGTGCCTTGGACTAAGAGGATTTTTTCTTGAATCAAAAAGTCCAGCACCATTTGTTGGTCGTCGCGAATTTTGTGCATGTCCAAATTGATTTTAGGGAAAAGGTAAAGTGCACCGCGCGGTTTGACACAAGACACACCGGGTAGATTCGCTAGGGCGCTCATGGCGGCATCGCGCTGGTCGCGCAGGCGGCCACCGGGCATGATCAATTCATTAATACTTTGGTAACCACCCAGTGCAGTTTGCACCGCGTACATGGCGGGCACGTTGGCGCAGAGGCGCATGGAGGAGAGCATCTCCAAGCCTTCAATGTAATTTTTAGCGCGATGCTTGGCGCCGCTGATAATCATCCAGCCGGAGCGGAAGCCCGCGAGGCGATAGGATTTGGATAGGCCGTTAAAACTTACACAAACCACATCCTGCGCGAGGCGTGCCATGGGGATAAATTCCGCATCGTCGTAGAGGATTTTGCTGTAGATCTCGTCCGAGAAAATAATCAAATTATGGCGGCGTGCCAGTTCGACAATTTGCTCCAATACTTCTTTGCTGTACACAGAGCCGGTGGGGTTATTGGGGTTGATTACCACAATGCCGCGGGTTTTATCGCTAATTTTGCTTTCTATGTCGGCAAGGTCGGGGAACCAGTCGGACTCTTCATCGCACAAATAGTGACGCGCTTTGCCGCCAGCGAGGTTTACCGCCGCAGTCCAAAGTGGATAGTCGGGTGCAGGCACCAGAATTTCATCGCCATTGTTTAGCAATGCTTGCATGGCCATCACAATTAATTCGCTGGCACCATTGCCAAGGAATATGTCGTCAATGTCCACGCCGGGGATTTGCAGGCGCTGGCACTCTTGCATAATGGCTTTGCGCGCGACAAATAGCCCCTTTGAGGCGGTGTAGCCCTCGGCGTTGGGAAGGTTGTAGATGACATCTTGAATAATTTCATCGGGCGCCGCAAAGCCAAAGGGCGCGGGGTTGCCGATGTTCAATTTAAGAATGCGGTGGCCTTCTTCTTCAAGGCGGTAAGCGTGCTCCAGTACGGGGCCGCGAATGTCGTAGCAAACTCCATTGAGTTTGTCGGATTTCTTAATCAGAGTCATTGCAGTAAGATGCCTTTAGCGCGGGTATAAAAGCCCGAATAATCAAGCCTATACGCCTAGCCTGTCAAGGAAATCATTATGTCCGCACCCGAAAATCACGATGACGCCTACTGGCGTGAAACATTAACCCCTGAGCAGTACCGCATTTGCCGCGAGAAGGGCACTGAGCGCCCCTTCACGGGCGAATACTGGCAGGACTTTGGTGCTGCCATTTATAACTGCCGCTGTTGCGCTGAGCCGTTGTTTGAGGCGGATACAAAGTTTGATGCGGGCTGTGGTTGGCCAAGTTTTTTTGCTCCGCTCAATGACACGGCCATTAAAGAGGAATTTGATACGACGCATGGCATGCGCCGCACAGAGGTAATGTGTCGCAAGTGCGGCTGTCATCTGGGGCATGTGTTTACCGATGGCCCTGCGCCCACGGGCCTGCGTTACTGTATTAACTCCGCATCTATTTTGAAAGTATCCAAGGAGTGACTGCGGCCCAGTAATCCCCATAGCACGAGGATATTTTTTTGGGCTGCCCCTTTGGCTTGTTCGAAATCTCGCAGTGTGGATTGAATTAAGGGTAATTTAGGCTGCACTAACGGGTTGAGTCGCTGGACTGATAGGCTGCATCAAGCCATTTCCATGCTATGTAAACTAGTGTTAATTGTTATTTTATTTGACCTTTAACTTGATTTTTTTTCGTATTCTTGCGGCATATGTCCTTTGATATATTCCCTCCATCGACTTTCTTAATAGAACTCAGTCTTTAATTTGGAGCAGTTTTACGTAGGTGCTGGCGTCAGTGCCTTGTGTAGCTGTCATTTCCAAAGAATTATTAATTAGCCATAACTCTTGAGTGGCTAGCGTTAAGGAACCTATATGAAAAATCTGTTGCAGCGACAGTTATGTTTTATCGGTCTGCTTGTGTTCAGCGCTTGTGGCAGCGCCCAAACGGATAAACAAGCGGCAAAGCCTGTAGAAAAATTCGTTGAGGTGATTGTGCAACCCGTTAGCGAACAGACGCTCACCAGTGCAATTGAAGCCTTGGGAACCTTACATGCGAATGAATCTATAAGGCTCACTGCGAATGTCACCAATACGGTAACGCGTATTAATTTTGAAGATGGGCAGCGTATACGCAAAGGCCGTGTATTGGTGGAAATGACCAGTGCTGAAGAGGCTGCGCTCTTAGACGAAGCGCGTGTGAATGCTGACGAGGCTAAAAAACAATTAGACCGTGTGGAGGCATTGGCTAATAAAGGTGCAGCATCTCAGTCGTTATTGGATCAGCGGCAGCGTGAATATAAAGCTGCGCGTTCACGTGTGTTGGCAACAAAGTCACGCGTAAAAGATTTGCGTTTGTTAGCCCCCTTTGATGGTGTGGTGGGGTTGCGGAATATCAGTGTTGGGGCCTTAGTGACGCCGGGGGATGTGATTACCACGCTTAATGATGACAGCAAAATGAAGTTGGACTTTACGGTGCCTGCTATTTATCTACGCAGCCTAGCCATTGGCTTGCCGATCGTTGCCATTAGCCGCGATCTAGGTGATAAAGTTTTTAAAGGCAGTGTATTTAGTATCGACAATCAAATTGACCCTGTGACGCGCTCGATTAAAGTGCGTGCGCTGTTGGATAATAGTTTGGGCGATTTAAAGCAAGGCATGTTGATGCGTATAAACTTGCAAACAAATCAGCGCACAGCAATGGTTATTTCTGAAGCAGCCTTAGAGCCTCTCGGCAGTAATAACTTTGTATTTGTACTAGCGCAACAAGACAAAGCAAAACCTGCACAGGTGATGCGTCGGCCCATTATTATTGGCGAACGTCTTGTGGGGGCGGTAGAAGTGTTAGAAGGTTTGGCGGTGGGCGATAAAGTGGTGACCCATGGATTGCAAAAAATTCGCGATGAGCAACGGGTATCGGTGAGGGCGGAAGAGCAGCCTGTTAACTTACAGCCCCATGCGCAACCTGAGACCTTGTCCGATTTGCTGCAACAGCAGCAGCCTTGAGGATAAGTCGTCATGAAACTCTCCGATATATCTATCAAGCGTCCAGTATTCGCATCTGTGATTGCGATCCTACTCATTGCATTTGGCTTGGTTGCTTTTGAGCGATTAACGCTGCGTGAATATCCTAATATTGATCCCCCTGTAGTTTCAATTCGCACAGGCTACCCTGGTGCTGCGGCCAATATTGTTGAGACGCGCATTACTAAAATGATTGAAGATCGTATCTCGGGTGTTGAAGGCATTCGCTATATCGAATCATCGAGTGAGAATGGCGTATCCAATATAGTGGTGCAGTTTGAAACTGGCCACAATATGGATGCGGCGGCTAATGATATTCGCGATAGAGTTGCGCGTGTGTTGGATGACTTGCCGCCCGAGGCCGACCCGCCTGAAGTACAAAAAGTTAGCTCCGATGAAGACGTTATTCTTTGGTTTAGTTTGGCGGGTGAAGATATGACTATGCCTGAACTATCTGATTACGCTGCGCGCTATTTAGTTGATCGTTTTTCTGTCGTGGATGGCGTAGCGCGCGTGCGCATTGGTGGCGAGCAACGTTTTGCGATGCGGGTATGGTTGGATCGCCGCGCATTGGCGGCGCGCAATATTGTAGTCAATGATATAGAAGCAGCCCTGCGCGCAGAAAACATTGAGTTACCTGCAGGTAGTGTTGAATCTATTGATCGTCAATTCACATTGCGTATGGCTCGTTCCTATCGCACCGTTGATCAATTTCGTCAGCTGGTGGTTAAGCGCGGCGACGACGGCCATTTGATTCGCTTAGGCGATGTGGCGCGTGTCGAGAAAGGTACAGTCGAAGATCGCAATCTATTTCGCGGCAACGGTGTCTCTCAAGTTGGTATTGGCATTATTAAACAATCTACAGCGAACACCATCGACGTGGCTCGTGGCGTTAAGATCGAGCGCGATAAAATTAATGCGATTTTGCCTAAGGGCATGAGTATTGAGGACAGCTACGATAGTTCGGTGTTTGTCGAACGCGCGATTCACGAGGTGTATATCACCTTGAGTATTGCCATTGCGATGGTAGTCTTGGTTATTTATCTATTTTTAGGCAGCTTTCGCGCCATGCTGGTGCCAGCCGTAGCTGTGCCTGTGTCTATTATTGCGACCTTCACCGTGCTTGCAGTGCTGGGCTTTTCCGTCAATATGCTTACGCTTTTAGCCTTGGTCTTAGCGATAGGTTTGGTGGTGGATGATGCGATTGTGGTGTTGGAGAATATTGTTCGCCACATAGAAGAGAAAGGTAAGTCACCCTTGTTGGCAGCCTATGACGGTACTCGTGAAGTTGGCTTTGCTGTAATCGCGACCACGTTGGTGTTGATTGCGATTTTTGTACCTATAGTATTTTTAAAAGGTGATATCGGCCGTTTGTTTTCAGAGTTCGCCATTACCATGGCGGCGGCGGTAGGTTTTTCGGCACTTATTGCGCTCACGCTTTCGCCTATGCTCGCGTCTAAAATTTTACACAGCAACGATAAGAAAAATGCTTTTGTTATGAAAATCGATACGGGTATGCACCGGTTGCGTGGTCGCTATAAGGTGGCAATCGCATTTTGTATCGCACATACCCGCTGGGTATTGGTTGCATTTGTGGCGCTCTTGGTGATGAGTGTATTTTTAGCCCAGAAAATTCCTTCAGAATATGCGCCTCGTGAAGATCGCGGCACTTTTTTTGTGATGGTAAATGGCCCTGAAGGTGCCAGTTACGCCTACATGGAAGAATATATGAATGAAATTGAGTCGCGCATGATGAAGTATGTGGACTCGGGCGAGATCACGCGTTTAATGGTGCGCGCCCCGCGTGCTTTCGGCACAATCGAGAGTTTTAATAGCGGTATGATTATCGCTGTTATGAACGACTGGAATCAGCGCCGCAGTGCTTTTGTCGTGATGGATGAAATTCGCAAAAAGCTTGCCGATTTGCCGGGCGTGACGGCGGCCCCGGTAATGCGGCAAGGCTTTGGTTCGCAAGCACAAAAGCCCGTGCAATTTGTTATAGGTGGCGGCACCTATGAGGAATTGGCGAAGTGGCGCGATATTTTGCTGGCGAAGTTAGAGCAGGATAATCCAGGTTTGACGGGGATAGATTGGGATTACAAAGAAACCAAGCCGCAAGTTGAGATAGCCATCGACAGTAATCGCGCTGCAGATTTAGGTATTAGTGTAAACAATATCGGGCGCACGCTAGAAGCCATGTTGGGTTCGCGCCGTGCGACGACCTATATTGATGATGGCGAAGAGTACGATGTGATATTGCAGGGTGAGCGCAGCGAACAGCGCACCACCACTAGTTTACAAAATATGTATGTGCGTTCATCTCATTCCGGTGAGCTAATTCCATTGGCAAATGTGGTTGAACTTAAAGAGCTGGCTGATGCAAGTAAACTCAATCGTTACAATCGCATTCGCTCGCTGACCATCGAGGCAAACCTTGCGGATAACTTACCGCTCGGCGATGCCTTGCAGCACTTAAATAAGTTGGTGCGTGAGAATCTTCCGCCGACAGCGGTGGTTGATTACAAAGGCTTGTCGCGTGATTTTCAAACAGCGGGCAGCTCGGTCATGTTTATTTTCCTGTTGGGGATATTGATTACCTTTTTGGTATTGGCTGCGCAGTTTGAAAGTTATATACACCCCTTTGTTATTATGCTTACTGTGCCATTGGCGATTATGGGGGGAATGCTGGGGCTTTATTTCAGTGGCAGCAGCTTTAATCTCTATTCGCAAATAGGTTTAATTATGTTGATTGGGCTTGCGGCTAAAAACGGTATTTTGATTGTGGAGTTTTCTAATCAATTGCGCGATCGTGGCGTGGAATTTAAAGAGGCGTTGTTAGAGGCTTCTTCTGCGCGGTTACGTCCCATTTTAATGACGAGCTTAACGGCTGTTGCAGGTGCGCTGCCACTGGTGGTCTCATCGGGCGCAGGTTCTGAAACGCGTTTTGTGATAGGTATAGTAGTTATATCAGGTGTGGTCGTAGCCACATTGCTCACTTTATTTTTGGTGCCTGTGGCCTATAATTTATTCGCGCGCAATACAGGCTCGCCTGGAGATGTAGAGCGTAAGCTCATCAAAGAGCAGGCTGCTTATAGTGGCGACGATTGAAATCTTATCAATCTTTGATGCGAAAATAAAAAAAGCCCCGTCTCAGGTGACGGGGCTTTTTTATTTATTGAGTTAAAAATCACTAATACAGGTAGATATATTTACTTGTTAATACGAGCCGTTAAGAAGTTAACAATGTCTGCTATAGCCACTTCCTGTTTTTCGGCATCGCGACGGCCTTTGTATTCTATATTGCCCGCTTCTAAACCGCGGTCGCCAATGACAATGCGATGCGGTATGCCAATCAGATCGGTATCAGCTAACATACCGCCCAAACGTGCCTTTTCATCGTCCATTAAGAGTACATCCACACCAGCTGCTTGTAGGGCTGTATAAATCTCTTCACATTTTTCGGCAACCGCCGCAGATTTGTGCAAGTTGATTGGCACAATTGCAACATGAAATGGCGCTATAGAATCAGGCCAGATAATGCCGTTCTCATCAAAGTTTTGTTCAATGGAGGAAGCCACTACACGGGTGACACCTATGCCATAGCAACCCATGATCATGGTTTTTTCTTTGCCGTTCTCATCAAGCACTCGGGCTTTTAAGGCTTCTGAGTATTTTGTGCCCAATTGGAAAATATGGCCCACTTCAATGCCGCGTTTAATCTCTAAAACACCTTTGCCACATGGGCTTGGATCGCCTGCAACAACATTGCGAATATCTGCCACTAGGGGGGCTTGTGCGTCGCGCTCCCAGTTAACGCCGGTTAGATGGAATCCGTCTTTATTGGCGCCGCACACAAAGTCTGCAAGATGCGCTGCTGCGTAATCCACAATGACAGGAATAGTTAAACCTACCGGGCCAATAGAGCCCAAGCCTACGCCCAATTCTTCTTTGATGCGCGCTTCAGGCGCAAGCGTTAAGGGTGCGGCTACCCCCGTAATTTTTTCCGCTTTAATTTCGTTGAGTTCGTGATCGCCACGTAGTACCAGAGCAACCAATGGTTGGGTTTTGTCTTCGCGTACAGCGCCCAATACAATTAAGGTTTTCACCGTTTGATTGGCGGCAACCTTGAGAAAGCTGCTGACGTCTTCAATGCTGTGTTGGCCTGGCGTAGCCACTTCATGTACTGATTGGCTGGGGGCAGGGCGCGGTGCTGCTGGTGGCAGAGCTTCGGCTTTTTCGATGTTGGCGGCATAATCGCTGCCATTACTGAACGCAATATCATCTTCGCCGCTGTCGGCAAGAACATGAAACTCATGAGAGAAGGCGCCACCAATGGAGCCAGTGTCGGCCAATACAGGGCGGAAATTTAAGCCTAGACGGCTAAAAATACTGCAATAGGTACTGTGCATAACATCGTAAGTTTGCTGCAATGATTCGGTGCTGCTGTGGAAGGAGTAGGCATCCTTCATAATAAATTCGCGCGAGCGCATTACACCGAAACGCGGGCGAATTTCATCGCGAAATTTGGTTTGAATTTGATAGAAATTAGCGGGAAGTTGTTTGTAGCTTTTGATTTCGCCGCGAATTAAGTCGGTGATAACTTCTTCGTGAGTGGGGCCAAGGCAGAAGGCGCGGTCGTGGCGATCGTTCATGCGCAGTAATTCTGGGCCATATTGTTCCCAGCGGCCAGATTCTATCCAGAGTTCACTGGGCTGTACTACGGGCATGAGCACTTCTTGAGCGCCAGATTTATCCATTTCTTCGCGCACTATGCGCTCGACTTTACGCAGAACGCGTAAGCCCATTGGCAGCCAGTTATAAAGGCCTGAGGCCATTTTGCGGATCATACCTGCACGCAGCATTAACTGATGGCTAATGACTTCGGCATCGGCGGGGGTTTCTTTGAGCGTAGCAATTAAAAATCGACTGGAGCGCATAGTAAGCAAATCTCAATGTCTATAATGAAAGTGGAGTTAATAGGCTAAAAGCCGCTATTCTACGGTGGAAGATTGATTGGGTATAGGGCAAGCTTCTATAAACGACTTTTATAAGCCACTTCGGTCCGTCATCTAGAAGGCATTGGCCGTGTTAGAGCACTAATCTTTAGGAGAATTTTATGTTTGTACTTCATCCCCGCCTAGCGCAAGACTCAGTAATTATTGGCGAATTCGATTTGTCGCTGTTGTTGCTGAGCAAAGATGCTAATTACCCTTGGTGTATTCTTGTACCGAAAGTAGAGGATGTTTTTGAGATACATCATTTGGGTGAAGAAGAGCAACTACAGTTAATGCGCGAGTCTTGTCGTTTGTCTGAAGTGATGACGAGCATTTTTGACGCAGACAAGATGAATGTGGCAGCACTGGGCAACATGGTGCGTCAGCTGCATATTCACCATATAGTGCGCTTTACGGATGATGCTGCTTGGCCTCAGCCAATTTGGGGTAAGTTTGAAGGTAAGGAGTACAGTGCGGAGGAACTGGCTGCGCGTATTAAACGTTTGCAAAATGCGCTTGTGGGTGAGGGCTTTAAGGTTATTAAATAATCAACGATACGTTTAGTCTATAGGGCGTAAATACGTAAGCCTTAAAACAAAAAACCCCGCAGCTGCGGGGTTTTTATTGAAGATTGGCATAGAATAAAATTAAACAGCCATTTCTTTCAATTTTTTCAGCGGGCGTACTTTCACAGTGGTGCTCGCGGGTTTGGCTTTGAACATCACTTCTTCTTTGGTGAAGGGGTTTATGCCTTTGCGCGCTTTCACGGCAGGTTTCTTAATGGTCATGATTTTGAAGAGGCCGGGGAATACAAACTCACCTACACCTTTCTTCTTGATATGGCCTTCAATGATGTTACTTAACTCATCCAATACTGCTTGAACTTGTTTTCTGTTCAATTCGGTTGTTTCGGCAATTTGAGTCAGCATTTGCGTTTTGTTTTGACGCTCAGTAATTGCTTTAACAACAGCTGGAGCTGCTTTGGCAGCAGGTGCTTTTTTAACAGCAGCTTTGGCAACTGGCGCTTTTTTAGCAGCGGCTTTTGGGGCAGCTTTGGGTGCAGCCTTAGCGGCAGGAGCTTTTTTAGCAGCAGCGGCTGCAGCAGGTTTCTTAACGGCCATAGTGATTCCTTTTTATTTACTTGAGTATGTGTAAGTGTTCGAGGTTAATTGATTGTCTTTTAAGCAGGAGGCATTTGCTGGACTCATGCATGCATGAATAGTGGCATCTACCTATATAGCTATAAATCAATATCGTAAAAATACAAACAAAAACTGCAAAAACCCCCTGTTTTTACAGGCTTCTACGCCAACAATGAGGATTGGCGCTATATATAAAGGATAAAAACTGAATCGGCAACCGAAAACTGGGTTTTTCCGCAGGGAAATACCGCAATCTAGCTGTGGTGTGCATTTTGGTCACAATTCCACCTCTGGTGCAAGCTGGGCTAATCGCAGGGTAACAGCTGTGTTGTGGCAGTTTTTAGTATTCGCTCAGATTCAGATGAGCATTTTTGTTATAGAAGCTTGAGTATAAATAGATCGAGTTTGGAATGATTGGCATGGTAATAAATATGCACACTAGGTGGTTAACAGAATTAAATGGTAAGGATCTGTAAGTCAGGATCGGGTTGTGCATATTGCCAGCAGTAGTTGAACTGTTCGCGTAGTTGTTTTACTTCACGCTGCGCAGCGCAGTTGGCAAAACCACGATAGACGTTATCATCATTTTTATAGACTAGCCCCCAGGTATCGCACAACATAAACCCCATATGTTGATCATCTGGTTCTTGCGTTAATTTACGTAGAATGATTTTGCTGGAAAGACGTTGCGCCAGATGAATTAACGGGTGACCTATGGCGAGAGCTGGTTTGGTATCTTTAATTAATATTTGAATTTGCGCATGACGATTGGCGCGTGCCATGGTGGATAGGCTTTGGATGAAATCGTCCTTTGCAAAGATATCAGCGTCAAGACTGCGGGTTAAAATTGCAATATTGCGTCGACTTTTTTGGCTAAAGGAAAGGGTGTAGTGACGAAAGTCTTCTATACCGTCGAGTAGCCATAAATCGGGGCTTGCAGATGACTCGGTCGCCATGAGTATAGATTCCTATTTTAGTGTGAATGCTTTTCTCTAAGCTGGTGTGGCGGGGGGCTGTGAACCTTGGGGCACTAGTAAGGCGAGTTACGCCCTACTTTAAGTACACGCTGATGTGCGCTATACCTGCATCTATAAACTTTTCGCCCTTTGTAACAAATCCTAGCTGCTGATAGAAGTGCAAACGTTCAAGTTGTGCGTGCAAATAAATGTTGGCTTGTGGGTTGAGTTGTTGGCAGTGGGCGACAACTCCGCGCATTAACACTTGTCCCCAGCCCTGCTGGCGATAGGCTTTACGAATAGCAACGCGACCTATATGAAAAAGCGCCTGTTGCGTGTCGTCATGCTCCAGCAGTAGTCTCGCGCAACCTAGTGCTTGTTGGTGATTGTCGAGCAATAGAAAATGGATGGCTGTTTCATCAAAGCCATCCCACTCTTCAGCTGCACTCACCCCTTGCTCCAGTATAAATACCTTTTGGCGCAATTGTTGTAACTTTGTTTGGTCACTGCGCCAATCGGTAATGGTTAAGTGCATGGGTTACTCGTCAACAAGTAAGGTTTCTTGGCTGACCATTTGGGTGATGGCTGCATTGTCCCGCTGATCTTGTACCAAGGGTTCCAGTGTTGCCCAATTAATTTCAACCTCGGTGCAAACTAATTCTGCCAGTGCTTTTGAGCAGCGGAGCGCAACGCCATCGGCAAATAATACCGTGCCTTTTTCATCGGTATGAAATGCTAAGCGAGCGGCTGGGTGTCTCCAGAGTAAATCGCCCTCGGTAAGTGCTTCCTGCCAGCTTCCAGCATCTAGTTCATTCGCTTCTGCTTCTAGATCGATGTATTTGCGCTCAGTCATATGTTTGCCAAACCAGCGGGCAATATTTTCTGCAGAGCAGTGTTGTTGAATGATCTGCTGGATTTGCGCAATGGCGGCGCTATTGATCTCACCAGGGTTAGTTTGTAGTTGCGCATCTGGGTCGGTAAAGCGCAAATCATTGGTGAGCGCTGAGGCTATATCTTGTGTTAACTCCGTTAAAATATCGGCGTGATTAGGCGCGCGAAAGCCGATTGAGTAGGTCATACAGTCGCCTTCTGCGACACCCCAGTGAGCCACGCCAGGTGGAATATAAAGCATATCACCAGGTTCTAGCACCCATTCATCTTGGCTGGTAAATTTTTGCAAAATATTGAGTTGTACACCTTCGAGGTGTGGTGATTCTGCTGTACAGTCTTGGCCAATTTTCCAGCGGCGCTTGCCTAGGCCCTGCAGTAAAAATACATCGTAATAATCAAAGTGGGGCCCAACGCTGCCCTTGTCAGGTGCAAAGCTCACCATGATGTCGTCGAGCCGCCAGTTGGGAATAAAGCGAAAACTGTTTAGTAGTTCATTCACTTCTGGTACCCATTGATCAACTGCTTGCACGAGAAGTGTCCAGTTGGATTCCGGCAGCGTGGCAAAGGTTTCTTCGGAAAAGGGGCCGTGTTGCAACTCCCAGGGTGTCTTGCCTTGCTCCAATACTAAACGCGATTCAACTTCTTCTTCTAGCGCCAAGCCGGCCAACTCATCGCCGTCGAGGGGTGATTCAAAATCGGGAAAGGCATTGCGAATCAACAGCGGTTTTTTTTGCCAGTAGTCGCGCAAAAACGTTTCAATTGGCATGTCGCCGAGATGGGTGAGGGCGGTGTTCATGTGATTACCTTTTTGGTTAGTGGCAGTAACTTTATGTGGTTAGTGGCCAGCTAAAATCTTTCAGTTCGATGTAAATGTATCGTTCTATAAAAAAGGGCCTTAGCGGCCCTTTATGAATCTTATTTAAATCGCCTTGGCTTGTGCAACCGCGTTGCCAATGTAGTTGGCGGGTGTTAAGTCGCGCATAGTTTGCTTGGCGTGTTCAGGAATATCCAAGGTTTCTACAAATGCAGCGAGCACCTCTTTGGTAATGGCGTGGCCGCGGGTGAGTGCCTTTAATTTCTCATAGGGTTCTGCGACATTGTAACGGCGCATAATAGTTTGAATTGGCTCGGCCAAGACTTCCCAAGAATTATCCAGATCTTGCGCTATGCGCGCGCGGTTAATTTCGAGTTTGCTGATGCCTTTGAGTGTAGAGGCATAGGCAATCATGCCGTAGCCAAAACCTACACCCATATTGCGCAGTACCGTTGAATCTGTAAGGTCGCGCTGCCAGCGAGAAATAGGCAGTTTTTGTGCAAGGTGGGTAAAAATTGCGTTGGCAATGCCCAGATTACCTTCGGAATTTTCAAAGTCGATAGGGTTAACTTTGTGCGGCATAGTGGATGAACCCACTTCGCCTGCAATGGTTTTTTGCTTGAAGTAACCGAGTGAAATATAACCCCAAACATCGCGATTGAAATCGATCAGAATGGTGTTGAAACGCGCGATAGCATCGAATAGCTCGGCGATGTAGTCGTGGGGTTCAATCTGGGTGGTGTAGGGATTGAAGGTCAGGCCAATGCTTTCCACAAATTCTTGCGCATTGGTTTGCCAGTCGATATCGGGGTAGGCTGAGAAGTGCGCGTTGTAGTTGCCTACAGCCCCGTTGATTTTCCCGAGCAACTCTACTGATTGAGCTGCGTGTAACTGACGACGTAAACGCGCAACTACGTTGGCCATTTCTTTGCCAACGGTAGTGGGTGATGCAGTTTGGCCGTGAGTGCGCGAGAGCATGGAGTCAGCGGCGAAATCGTGCGCAAGTTTAGTAATGCCGTCAATTAAGGTTTGGGCATCGGCGACAAACACATCGCGTCCGGCTTTTAACATTAAGGCGTGTGACAAGTTGTTGATGTCTTCACTGGTACAGGCAAAGTGCACGAACTCTAACACGGCCTCTAATTCTGCATTGCCAGCGAATTTGTTTTTAAGGAAGTATTCCACCGCTTTTACATCGTGATTGGTGGTGCGTTCGATGTCTTTAATGGCTTGTGCATCTGCAGTGCTAAAGTCAGCAGCAATTGCATCGAGTTGTGCATTGGTAGCGGCGCTGAATGCAGGTACTTCAGGAATGCCAGTGTGGCGGCTGAGCTGTTGCAACCAGCGAACTTCTACTAAAACACGCGCGTGAATTAAACCGTATTCGCT
Source organism: Cellvibrio sp. 25HG11W-0 (assembly GCF_057815475.1). Classification (NCBI taxonomy): domain Bacteria; kingdom Pseudomonadati; phylum Pseudomonadota; class Gammaproteobacteria; order Cellvibrionales; family Cellvibrionaceae; genus Cellvibrio; species Cellvibrio sp. 25HG11W-0. Next base: position 2,802,404 of record NZ_CM174230.1, on the reverse strand, counting down.
GAAAATTTTGCGCAGCGGAATTGTTTTGCTGCCGTAGCGACCGTCTACGGGCGAGATGGCATTGAGTGCGGAGAGAGTGTCGAAGCTGTTGTCCATGGTGGGTTCCAGTGCAAGTTTTAAATTAAAAAGAATTCGGTGTGCTAAAGCCGAAAATTGCTACATGCGACGCAATAGTTCATCGACCTGGTAACTGAGCTGTTTACGGTTTAAGAGCAGCTGCCAGCGATTGCCGCCAACTTGACGCCAGAGCATTGCCGAGCGCACAGCGCTAAGCAGCAATGCGCGAATTTGGTTGGCGATACGTTGCTGCTGCAAGTAATTGTAGTCGCCGTTTACTTGAATGCGAAAACGAAAAGTGCTGAGTGTTTCGCTGTAAAGGCCGCCCATATTGCCTATAACATTTTCATGAAGACTGTCAAAGTGTGCAGCTTGTTGGCTTATTTGTGTGAGACGGCTGCCTATGACCTTGAGCATGTCTTTGCGCCCAGTGAGCTTTTTTTGTAAGTGCAGTACGCCTAAACCATAGCGTAGTGTGTCACGCTGTTTTTGTGAGTTGGGCTGTAATAGTTCGCGCATGGTTTCTAAACCTACCCGCAAGTTGGCAGTGGTATTGCCATATACATCAAGCGTATTAGCTGGGTCCATATTGAGAATGCTTTCAATGGAACACTTGTAGGCTTCGGGTGGTACATAACCGGTTTTGGCGAGTTGCTCCACTAGCGCTGTCGCTTGAAAAATGCCGGCGAGGGCGAGGGTAATGTCTTGCCAGTTTTTACTCACAGTATTTCTCTTTTTAAAGTGTTTTTAAGCTGAATGTTTAATGCTGTTCGGTTCAGTACACATTATTGAATGAAATGTTGCTGTTGCTGGATGTTGGTTGTGATGAATGCCAAGCCTTTACCGATTATCAGTTGCCTCAATCACAGCGCCACCTAAGCAAATATCATCTTGATAGAAAACAACAGACTGCCCAGGAGTAATGGCTCGTTGCGGTTCGTCAAAGAGTACCGCGAGTTTGCCGTCACCCATTAGCGTTACGCGGCAAGCTTGGTCAGCTTGTCTATAGCGATTTTTTGCCATGCAACGGAATTCGTTGGTGGCGGGTTCGCCGTTGATCCAATGAGCTTGTTGTGCGATGAGGTGATTGGTGAACAGCAGCGGATGCTCAGTACCCTGCACGACCACTAGCACATTGCGGGTTAAATCCTTTTGTGCGACGAACCAAGGTTCTTCGTTGCCGCCTTTGACTCCACCGATTCCCAAGCCTTGGCGTTGGCCAATGGTGTGGTACATCAGCCCCGCATGCGCACCAATCACTGTACCGTCGGGTGTTTGAATTTCGCCCGGTTGTGCTGGCAAATACTGCTGTAAAAAATCTTTGAAGCGGCGTTCGCCAATAAAGCAAATGCCTGTGCTGTCTTTTTTGTTGTGGGTGATAAGACCGTGCTCTTCAGCAATGCGGCGCACCTCGGGCTTTTCCAGTTCGCCTACAGGGAAAAGGGACTTGGCAAATTCTGCTTCACCCACGGCATGGAGAAAGTAACTCTGGTCTTTGTTGGGGTCTAGTCCCTTTAATAGCATGCTGTGGCCTGCGCGATCTGCGCGGCGCACATAGTGGCCAGTGGCAATAAGCTCGCCGCCCAGCATGCTGGCGTACTCTAAAAAAACTTTGAATTTGATTTCGCGGTTACAGAGTATGTCGGGGTTGGGTGTGCGCCCCGCTTTATACTCTGCAAGGAAGTGCTCAAAGACGTTATCCCAGTATTCGGCGGCAAAGTTGGCGGTATGAAGCTTTATACCGATTTTTTCACACACGCGCTCCGCATCGGCCAAATCGGCCTTGGCAGTGCAGTAGTCGGTGCCGTCATCTTCATCCCAGTTCTTCATGAACAGGCCTTCAACCTCGTAGCCTTGTTGCTTAAGTAGCAGGGCAGATACGGAGGAATCAACACCGCCGGACATGCCGACAATAACAAGCGGTTTGGAACTGGTGGACATAGGCTAAGACTACTGGGGGATAAATGAGGCGGGCATTTTACCCGTCTTTGGACCCTCTTATACAGCCTTTTTAGCCTTGAGGCAGGTAATTGGCGTGAGTTTTTGTGTTAACAAAGGTGGGTAAAAGTGCGACTTTTGTCACAGACTGGTTGAATTCTTGCGAATTGGCGCGGGTAAAAATCTGATTTGAGTGAGGTTTGACGTCCATTTGTTAAGATGCCGACCGCCTCAGTTTGGAGGTGGCTTTCTTCAATGCGTCCCCCCTTAGGTGGGTCTAAAATTTATTCAAGGATTTCAACAATGAAAAAAATGGGCTTTTTACTGGGAGTATTTCTAGTTGTGTTGGCCGGTTGTTCTGCTAAGCCAGCACCGGTGGATACTACTCCACTGAATCCAACCGTTATGTTGACGGCTAAAACAGTCATTAATGGCTATGTATTCCCCGATAACACGGGAACGCAAACTGTTTACACCCGCGCAACCCTGCGTCGAATTGATACTAAGATTGATTTTGATAATTGGCTGGCACGCAAAACCTTTGGCAATGTTAATGATACGCTGATAGGGCTCACTGAGAAGAACTTGTCTTGGCGTATCAATCACCAACAAAAAAATTATATCGAATGCCCTTTGTACGGGTGTTCAAACAACATCTGGAAGAGTTTAACCCAAGCCGAAGACGATGAAGATCAAGAGGAGTCATTTGAAGCGAATACGCCTGAAAATTGCCCTATGACCTCCAAAACCCAGTTTGATGTGGTCGATAAAAAAGTGTCGCGCGATATCAACGGTTTTCCTGCGAATCAATATCAACTGCAATGGACCGTGACCAATACTGACAAAGCAGGCCGCAAAGATGAGCATAAAATTCTGATGGATTTTTGGATGACACAGCCCACTGAATCGATGAAAGAGGGCTGGAAAATACACGGTCAATTCCAAGATAATTATCTGCGTGTAGTTGGGGCTAACGACTCAATACTTGGGCAAATGCTCGGTCAAAAAGTCTACAAGTCCTTGGCTGCCCTAAGCGGCGATATTGAAAAAACCGATGATATGACGCTGTTGAATGGCAAGTTGGCTGCGCTTAAGGGCTACCCAGTGTCGATTAAGTTGGAATGGTTTATGAGCAATAGCAATACCTGTCCTGAATTGGTTGCGCAACGAGAGGCTGCTCAGGAATCAAGCTCAACGCCGGATATCGATTTCAAAGACCCCGTGGGTTCACTGGGTAATTTGGCTGGTGGTTTCTTAAAGAAAAAGGCCAAAACGGCTATGAAGAAAAAGTTTGAACGCGACCCCAATAAACCCATGATTCGCTATATTTACGACGTGACTTCAGTCGGCGTAGAAGAGAAGCATGACAGTGTATTTATGGTGCCAGTAAACTATAAATTGACGAATAGACAGTAAGTACAGTGCTGGAAAAACGGTTTGCGCCATAGGCGTGTAGCCGTTTTCACGGCCTGACAAAAAAGCCGCCAAAATCAATTTTGGCGGCTTTTTTCGTTTTCCGTACTATCACTGGGTCAGTCTAGCCAACAACATCTAAGGGGAAGCGGCGGCCTGCGAGGTATTCTTCGATGATTTGTAAGGTCATGGGGCTGCGCAGTTGATCTTTGCGTTCTACTAACTCTGCATGACTGAGCCACACTGCCTCGATAATGCCGGTATCCAATGGCAGAGCGGGGTTGTGGCTTATGGTTTTAGCGATAAAAGTGGTACGACAATAAGTGATGCCATTACTTGGCGCGGTGTACAGGTTCACGCCGACCACACCCGTGAGGCTGACCGTCCAGCCGGTTTCTTCTAAGGTTTCACGGAGTGCAGCGGTCTGCAGTGTTTCATTCGGCTCTAGGTGCCCCGCGGGTTGGTTGTAAACCTTCCGGCCATCGGCTTCTTCATACACCATTAAAAAGCGATTATCGCGTTCTACTATAGTGGCTACAGTTACATGGGGCGCCCAGCTCATGGCAATTCCTTATTGGTCAGGAGTTTTTGTGGCGTGCATTATCTCCGAGTCTCTTTTCTTCGTATAGATGTGGATTGCTACTGCCAGTATCTGACACTTGTCAGGTCATAATGAGCGCCTAGCCATGATGATTGTCATGAATCGGTTGTAAGCATGGGTTAGTAGTTGGTCTGAGGCCGTTAACCCCTTATGATGCCACCGACCACATGGTCTGTAGACTGGACAACGGCCCTAAATTAAGGTCTACTCTGTTACAAATTGTGACAAAAGTCGGTATTTGTTTGTGAGGGGGTTATGCAACAATTTCCCCGTCTGATTCAAGGAGCATGAACCCTGCGAGCCTAAGTCTCCAAATGTGCCCTTCAGCTTTATTCCTGTTTTCTTACTACTAATGGTTCTTCGATTATGAACAATGTGAAATCAATCGGTATTGCAGTCGCAAGCCTTATCGGGATTGTGTTGCTTGTTGGCGGCATCAAGGGCGGGCAAATTGCCGCCATGGTTCAAGCGGGGGAGAACACTCCGGTACCTTCGGAGACCGTGAGTACCTTTACGGCCGAAGAGCAGCATTGGCCCAATTCCTTTAGCTCTATGGGCACTGTTGAGGCCTCTGAGGGGATTGTGATCTCTGCTGAAGTGGCGGGTAAGGTGCAAACTATTAACTTCAAATCAGGCGAGCAAGTTAAAAAAGGCACCGTTATTTTGGTGCAAGAATCTGGTAACGAAAAAGCGCAGCTGAGTGCGGCTGAAGCGCGTTTGCGCTTAACAAAATCGAGCCATGAGCGCTTAGTGCAGTTGCGCAAAACCAACTCGGTATCGCAAAACGATTTGGACACGGCAGTTCAACAAATGGAATCTGCGCAAGGCGATGTGGATAACCTGAAAACCACTCTTGAGAAAAAAGTTGTGCGCGCGCCCTTTAATGGTCGTCTCGGCATCCGCAAAGTAGATTTGGGTGAAGACTTACAAGTAGGCGGCGAAATTGTTTCACTGCAAGCCACTAACAGTGTACGGGTTAATTTCCCTGTGCCGCAATTTTGGCTAGTACAAATGTCGCGTGGCTTACCGGTGAGCATTAATGTCGGTGACGGTTCTGATGCGGTTATGGCGGGTGAAATCACCGCAATCGCTGCAGAAATTAGCCCTGTTACGCGCAGTGCGATTGTGCAATCTTATTTGAACAACGATAAAAACCAATTGATTCCTGGCATGGCAGTAGAGACAACAGTAACCCTGTCGGAGCCACAAGCTGTTTTGGCAGTACCGAGCACGGCGGTTATTTATGCCCCCTTTGGCGATACCGTTTTTATCATTGAGCCAGGTGAGCAAGCGGGCAGCTTTAAGGCGCGCCAACAATTTGTGCGCTTAGGTAAGTCGCGCGGCGATTTTGTAGAAGTTGTTGAAGGCTTAAAGGCGGGTGATGTCGTTGCAGCAGCAGGTGCATTTAAACTCTTAAATGGCCAGAAAGTAATGATCGGCGAAAAACCTATGCCCGAGTTTAAATTGGACCCAGCCCCCGCTGATAGTTAAGCGAAGGATTACATCAAGCATTCATTAGGTTGCGCCCTCATTGCGGCGCAACACACCTCTTAATCCATAAGCTGCCACGAGCCTAACTTATGAAATTTACCGATATTTTTATTAAGCGCCCGGTACTCGCCATAGTGGTGAGCCTGCTTATTTTAATTCTAGGGATTCAGGCGGGGTCGAACTTAACGGTTCGTCAATACCCGCGCAGTGATATCTCCGTCATTATTATTAATACTGTTTATGTGGGTGCCAACGCCGAATTAGTGCGTGGCTTTATTACAACACCGATTGAGCGTGCTATAGCCTCAGCAGGCGGTATTGATTACATCGAATCACAAAGTGCTATGGGTAGCTCTACGGTGACAGCGCACTTGCGTTTGAACTATGACCCACTCAAGGCCATGACGGAAATTTCCGCCAAAGTAAATCAGGTGCGTGGCGATCTGCCGCCAGAAGCGGAAGTTCCCGCTATACGCATTGAGGCGGCAGATTCGCAATTTGCCGCTGCTTATTTGAGTTTTAGCTCTGAAATACTCGGTCAAAATCAAATCACTGAGTTTCTAACCCGTTCAGTACAGCCGCGCTTAACGGCGGTAGCCGGTGTGCAAAAAGCCGATGTATTAGGTGGAAGAACCTTTGCGATGCGCATTTGGCTGAAGCCTGAACGCATGGCTGCGCTTAATGTGACGCCGGTGCAAGTGCGCGCGGCGCTAGCGGCGAATAATGTGCAGGCAGCCGTAGGGCAAACACGCGGTAGTTATACCCAAGTCAATTTGCGCGCCGATACTGATTTAAAAAATGTGGACGATTTTAAACGCTTGGTCATTCGCAACTCAGCAGAGGGAACGATTCGTCTTAGCGACATTGCTGATGTGGCCTTGGGTGCAGAAAATTACGACGTAGTGGTGAACTACTCCGGCGATACCGCGGTATTTATGGGAGTGTGGGTTGCCCCCAATGCCAACGCGCTGGATGTGATGAAAGCCGTTAATAAAGAAATGAAAGCGATTCAAGCTGAGTTGCCGAGTGGATTGTCCGGTACGGTTGCTTATGATTCTACTCAGTATATTGATGCAGCTATCCATGAAGTCATTAAGACACTGAGTGAAACTCTCTTAATTATTGTCATCGTAATTTTTCTGTTTCTTGGTTTTAGCCGCTCAATCATTATTCCCGTATTGGCTATCCCCCTGTCCTTGGTGGGCGCGCTCTTTATTATGCAGGTTTGCGGTTTCTCACTGAATTTGATTACGCTGTTGTCGATTGTGCTCTGCGTGGGTTTAGTGGTGGACGATGCCATCGTCATGGTGGAAAACATCGAGCGTCATATTCAAGATGGAATGAAACCTTTCAGGGCGGCAATAGTGTCAGCGCGCGAGCTTGCAGGGCCTATTTTGGCCATGACAGTTACACTTGCGTCGGTTTATATTCCAATCGGCTTACAGGGTGGTTTGATTGGCTCACTGTTTCGCGAATTTGCAATTACCCTTGCCGGTGCAGTAACGATTTCTGCCATTGTTGCCATCACACTTTCACCGATGCTTGGCTCACGCATGCTTAAGCCGCATACGGGTTTGAAGGCCCCGCTTGAAAAACCTTTTGAACGCTTCCGTGAGTGGTATAGCCGTAAGCTGGGTGCGAGTTTAGAAAATCGTACTGGCGTTTATATTTTTTGGGTGGGTATAACACTGCTGTGTATTCCGCTCTATAGCATGTCACCTAAAGAGTTGGCACCAACGGAAGATCAGGGTGTTATTTTTGGCATAGTGGATTCCCAAGCTAACTCGACGGTCGATCAAGCATCGTTTTACGGTAAGCAAGTGAATGAAGCCTTCATGAGCATTCCTGAAACAGACTTTACCTTTCAGCTAACCTTTCCTACCGGTGGCTTTTCGGGGATGGTGACTAAACCATGGGCAGAACGCGACCGCGATGTGTTTCAAATTATGCCGGAAGTGCAACAAAAATTGGCGGCAGTTTCGGGTGTAAGAATTCTACCCATCACGCCACCTGCATTACCCGGTGGTGGTCAATTCCCGGTTGAGTTTGTATTAGCGTCTACGGCAGATGTGAAAGAGATTTACGATTACGCCTTAAAGGTTCAAGAGATTATGGCGAAGTCTGGCAAGTTTTATTTCCAAACTCTGGATGTAAAAGTGGACCAGCCTGATTACAAATTAACGATTGACCGTGAAAAAGTTGCTGATCTCGGTTTGGATTTACGCACAGTCACCAATGATGTAGGTACATTGTTAGGTGGGGGTTATGTCAACCGTTTTAATATGGCAGGGCAGAGCTATAAGGTAATTCCTCAGGTGAAGCGTGTAGAGCGCTTAACACCTGATGATCTTGCGAGTCTTTATGTGACGGGTCCGGAAGGTACTTTAATTCGTCTGGACCAAGTTGCCAGCATGAGCCACAGTACTGAGCCGCGCTCTATCAATCGTATGCAGCAATTGAATGCCGTGAAAATTAGTGGTGTTCCGGGTGTGCCGCTAGGCGAAGCCTTGGCGTTTCTTGAGCAGGAAACCCGTAAAATCTTGCCTAAAAGTTACACCATTGATTACACCGGCGAGTCGCGCCAGCTGGTTCGTGAGGGCAACACCTTCCTGCCTGCATTTATAATGGCGATTGTGATGATCTTTTTGGTATTGGCGGCACAATACAACAGCTTCCGTGACCCCTTGGTTATTTTGGCCGGTTCTGTCCCCTTAGCCATGTTTGGTGCTTTGTTATTTACCTTTTGGAAAATTCCAATGCCGATTCCCTTCTTTACCGATGGATTTACCAGCACGCTTAATATTTACTCACAAGTTGGCTTGGTAACACTCATGGGGCTGATCGCTCGTAACGGGATTTTGGTGGTGGAATTTGCCAATAAATTGCAAGAGCAGGGCACGGCAAAATTAGATGCAATTCGCGAAGCTTCGACACTGCGTTTGCGTCCGGTAATGATGACCAGTGTAGCCACCATTGCGGGCCATACACCGTTGATATTTGCGGCAGGTGCAGGTGCAGAGGCGCGTAATTCGATTGGTATAGTGCTGGTGTTGGGCATGACAATCGGGACTTTCTTTACCCTGTTTGTCTTGCCATCGGTCTATATGCTGCTAGCAAAGGATCATCAACATGATCACGATGACCTAGATGCTTTAGCTGAAGCAGACTAAGTCAAACGTGAAGTGAAAAAGGGTGCCCTTGGGCACCCTTTTTTGTTAGGGTGCGCGCAGGTATTTTTAAGCTACTCAACGGGAGATTAATCGTGACTGTTTTAGGTGTTGCTGATGTAGAGGCCGTATTGGCTCAGGTAATAGAGCCGACCCTTGGGCGCGATCTCATGTGTTTAGGGGTGGTAGAGCAAATTAAGATTAATGGCGCTGAAGTGTATGTCGCCATTAAGCTGGGTTACCCTGCCCAAAGTATCAGTGCGTCTTTGGCTGAAGCAATTAATGAAGCTCTTTTGGCGCTGGATACAATTGAAGATTTGTCTGTTGATATAGATTGGGCGGTTGCGGCAAACAGCGCCGCAAACTCTCAGCAGGCGATTACTGGCGTGAAAAATATTATTGCGGTGGCGTCCGGTAAAGGTGGGGTAGGCAAGTCGACGACAGCGGTTAACTTGGCCTTGGCGCTAGCGGTTGAAGGTGCGCGCGTAGGTATTCTCGATGCGGATATTTATGGCCCGAGCCAGCCGCAGATGTTAGGTATTGGTCAGCGTCGCCCCGATGTGGTGGGTGAGCAGGGCAAGCAGCAAATGTTGCCGATTAGCGCTCATGGTATTCAGTCTATCTCTATGGGTTATTTGGTTACCGAAGAGACTCCCGTTATGTGGCGCGGCCCTATGGTGAGCGGTGCGTTGCAACAGCTGCTCATGCAAACTCGCTGGGATAATCTCGATTATTTAATTATTGACATGCCGCCGGGTACGGGCGACATCCAAATTACACTGGCCCAAAAAGTGCCAGTGACAGGCTCGGTAGTGGTGACTACTCCGCAAGATATTGCCTTGCTGGATGCAAAAAAAGGCATAGAGATGTTTCGTAAAGTAAATGTGCCAGTGCTTGGTGTGATTGAAAATATGGCGCTCCACACTTGCTCCAATTGTGGGCATGAAGAGCATATTTTCGGCGCAGGTGGCGGTGCACGTATTGCACAGGATTATCAAACAGAATTGCTGGGCTCTCTGCCGCTGGACCTATCAATTCGCGCTGATGCAGATCGTGGCGTACCCTCGGTAGCGGCTGATGCGGAATCAAATGTGAGCCAGTTGTATCGTACTATAGCGCGCAAATTGGCCGCGAACTTATGGCTGCACAATCTCGCTGCTCAGGCTATGCCTGATATTGAAATATCAGATGACTAGGTGTTCAGTCGTTTGAATTTGGAGGCCCGATGAGCATGGCTCTTCGGGTTTTTTACCTTTTGTGGGTGTAATTTTTTAAAAGTGGTAGAAGGAGTTTTATGTTTCAGATCTCGCTCGTTAAATATCTTAAACGTGAATTTGTTGTAACTGCCATCTTGGTGGCGTCATTACTGTTTTCGAGTTCATTTATCTATGCGGGTTCATACCAACCCCTAAAAACACTATGCGATGGTTTTGCGCAATTACCAGTGGTTACTCAAGCTGATACTTGCTTGGGGTTAGTGGTGAAACGTGATGCAACGAATGGTTTGCGTATGCCGCGCAGCTTGGTGCAAACACCTGATGGTAAGTTATTGATTCTCGATATGGGTGGGTGGTCGCCTAAGCAGGGGAAATTACTGTTGTTAGATTATCCTCAAAAAAGCACTGAGCTAAAAATTTTACGCACTGGCTTAAATTTACCACACAAAATTTTGATCGGCCCTTTGGGGAAGATCTATTTTAGTGAAGCTAACCGTATTTCTCGTTTTGAATGGGAAAATGGTGAAATGGTTAATCAGCAGGTTGTGATAGATGGACTGCCTTTTGCGACGGAGTATTTGCATCCACTCAAAAACTTCACTTTTGATAGGAGGGGGAATTTGCTGGTAAATATTGGCAGTTCGTCGGATCGCTGCGCCAAAAAGGCGACCTTAACGAATTGTATGGATGGCACTGAAGCCAGTATTCGCCGGTATAGTTATGCGGCCAAAACCGATAGTTATGGAGCGGATTTTGAAATTATAGGGCGGGGTTTACGCAACTCTATGGCGCTGGTTGTGCACTCATCAGGAACTATTTTACAGGCAGAGAATAGTATTGATTTACCTGATGCTGATGAGCCTTATGAAGAACTTAACATTATTGATGGTGGTAAGTTTTACGGTTGGCCGTTGTGCTATAACCATCACGTCAGCTTAGCGGGTGGTGAGTGCAACGCGGAGAATTACCAAGGGCCCTGGACCTTGCTGCCGCCGCATGCGGCTCCCTTGGATATGCTGTATTACACCCATGCAAAATTGCCGAACTTACACAATCGACTACTGATGAGCTGGCATGGTTATCGAATTGTGGGTAACCGCTTAGTCAGTTATGAGGTGGATACAAAAGGCCGCCCCCTGTTGCAGGAGCGTGCGTATTTTTGGCGTGCACCGACAGTATCTGAGGGTGAATACACCAAACATTTATTCAATCCAAAAGGTGGGTTTTATTCTGTCTCTGTAACAAATAAGGCGACGCAAAAAGACAGAGCAGGTGATGCGTCTAATTATGTTGCACAGCATCAAGAAGTTATTTCTCAATGGAATGAAATTGAAGGGGTGCGACCAGAGGGGGCGCCTGTGGGTTTAACTCAGGCGCAAGATGGAAGTTTGTTTATTGTTGATGATCGCAATGCCGCCATTTTGCGGCTGTCGACAGGTGACCCTTATCAGCCTCAGAAAGTATTAGCACAAAAGCCAGTAACTATTGCATCTGTGGTGCCGCCCGCGGCAGTTAATGCTGTTTTGCAGCAGCATTGCGCCAGTTGTCACAATGAATTGCAGCAGCCTACAAATATGTTGCTCAGCTCGGCTCGTTGGTTGGCGAAGCAGGAAGGTAAAACATTAATGGAACAAAAAATCTTCGAAGAAAAGCTGCGACCTATGCCGCTTAATGGACATTTAACTGCGCAAGAAAAGGAGGTATTGATCAGTTGGCTTAAGGGGCTTTAATTATTGAAGAGGGTAGAGGCCTCAACGTTAATCCCCCTCGCGATGAGGGGGGTTATTGGTTTCGCTTGGTCTTATCGAGCGCACTTAAAACGTTGGTAATTCATCCAATGTGATCACATCATTGTGATTGTAAACCTTGGTTTTATGGGCATTGGTGTTGTAATACTCGCCCGTCCAAAAGTTGCCAGAGTCTGTAACGCCTGCAGCGGTGTCACTGTCATTCCACACCATAAACCACAACCATTGGGCCTTGTCAGTCGCCATATTGTCAGGGTCAGGTATGTTACTGTTTTCACTCATTGCCACCATTTTGGGTGAATCTGAGTAGGCTGTTGCTGCATTGAACAGGCTAATTTGCGAGCCGTATCGCTTCGCGCCGTCATAAACATCTTGGCTCACAATATCGACATAAGCATCGCCAGGGTACCAAGATTTTTTCTGTCCATTCCAAACCCAAATTAAATTGTGCAAACCATGGGTATTAGTAAGGCGATCATAAAGGTGACGCCACAATAGAACTTGCGCTTGTGCAGGATCTACTCCGTCGGTACGAGCGCGGCCCCACCAAAACCAGCCTCCTTGATCATTGCCTGACGCTTCGTGCAGTGGGCGCCAGAGCACAGGTACACCTGCAGTCTGTAGCGTTTTTAATTCAGCCGCGATAATGTCTATATCGGTATTCATTTGGGTATATGCGGCACTACTGGTATCGAGGGCGCCGTTTACAACCGGAATTTTAAAGGTTGATTTGTTGGTATAAAACTCTGTAGTCGCGCGGCTTGGGTCGCGCCAATGCCAGCACAGTGAAACCAATCCACCGCGATTCCAATGGGTAATTGCCTCTTCTGTTTGTTGATAGCCTGAACCGCCCCAACTGCGGGTGTAATTCATAAAGTCGTAACCCATAACTGCCGGCGCTTTACCTGTGTCATCGGCAACCCGTTGATACATATCAATTGCATCTTGCCAAGTGAGATCTTGCTGGCCGGAGAGCGTTTTCTTGCCCCAAATAGAGCGTAAGTAGTCGTAAACCGCTTGCGTTTTAGCGCTGGCATTTGGATCGATTAATTTTGCGTTAATCGCGTTGCCGAGGCTTGCGGCAGAGCTGCTGGCTGCCGTGCTTGATAAGGGCGTGGAGCTAGGCAGTGCACTACTACTGGAAAGGGGGGGGGGGCTTGAGGGAGCAATACTTGAAACTGCCACAGTGCTAGATGCAGCTAAAGAGCTCGCTATGGGCGTAGAAGATTTGTTGGGTTGTGGTGTTGATCCGCCACCACCGCAAGCGCTAAGTATTAGGCTTAAGCTGAGGCAGCTAATACTTTTAATGGTCAGTGTTAAATATGACATTTTCACTCCAAGATTATTATTGATCACTTAATGGGCAGTTTGGCTGAGGGAATGATACTACGTTCGATGTGCCTTGTAATCGATTACATGTGTCATCAAATGTAAAGACAATCTTGAGTGTAGAAGTGTTTCTGCTATTGCGGCGTTTAGTGATCATCATATTCACGGTAAAAAACATGGATAATTCGACTCTAGCCTAAAGATGAGTGCATCTATCTATTGCGTCATTACTGGCGTGTTATTTCTGTTGCGTGATTTGGCCTCCTTGCCCTTCTCATGTAGAATGCGCGCCTCGCATTTTCTTGCCCTGTTGGGCGTCAACTCTATAGAAATTAAACCAGATCATGGAAATTAACCCCCTATTAAATGCATTAAAAGACCTCACTGAGCGCACCAATGTGCTTAGGGGGTATCTTTGACTACGCGACTAAGCAAGAGCGCTTAGCGGAAGTTGAGCTAGAACTTGGTGAGGCAGATGTATGGGAGAAGCCCGAGCGTGCCCAGGCCCTAGGTCGCGAGCGTGCATCACTTGAAAACGTAGTGAAAACCATCGACGATTTGGGTGCGGGCGTAAGCGATTGCCGCGAATTGCTCGATATGGCAGTAGAAGAGAATGACGAAGCTAGTGTGGCGGATGTTCAAGCTGAAATTACGCGCTTAGACGAACAGCTACAAGAGTTAGAGTTTCGCCGCATGTTTTCGGGTGAAATGGACCCTAACAATGCATATCTTGATATTCAGTCAGGTTCTGGCGGCACCGAAGCGCAAGATTGGGCCGAAATTGTGTTGCGCATGTATTTGCGTTGGGGCGAAGCGAAAGGTTTTAAAACTACTCTTGAAGAATGTTCTGAAGGTGATGTTGCGGGTATTAAGAGCGCGACTATTCGCTACGAAGGTGAATACGCCTTTGGTTGGCTACGCACTGAAACGGGTGTTCATCGCCTAGTGCGCAAATCACCCTTTGACTCAGGTAACCGTCGTCACACATCATTTTGCTCGGTTTTCGTATCCCCTGAAATTGACGATGACATTGAAATTGATATCAACCCATCAGATCTACGCATAGACACCTATCGCGCGAGCGGTGCCGGTGGTCAGCACATTAACAAAACTGACTCAGCGGTGCGGATCACCCATATCCCCACCAATATTGTGGTGCAGTGCCAGAATGAACGCTCGCAACACGCGAATCGTGATCAAGCTTATAAAATGCTGCGTGCAAAAATGTACGAGCACGAAATGCAAAAGCGCAATGCCGAAAAGCAAGCGCTTGAAGATAGCAAATCTGATATTGGCTGGGGCAGTCAAATTCGCTCCTACGTATTGGATGATTCACGCATTAAAGATTTGCGCACCAATGTGCAAACGAGCAATTGCCAAGCCGTGTTAGACGGTGCCCTCGATCAATTTATGGTTGAGAGTTTAAAGGCTGGTTTGTAAGCCCTAAGGGCAAATTGAATTAACTACTTTTTACCGTTATTTTTCATTTCACCTTTATAAAAGATCAGTGAAGACTATGAGCAACGAAAATACTCCCGCACAGCCAGCGCAAGAAGAAAACAAACTCATTGCGGAGCGTCGCAGTAAGCTTGATGCAATCCGCGAAAAGGGTAATGCCTTCCCCAATGACTTCCGTCGCGGCGACAAAAGCGTCGATCTGCAAGCGACTCATGGTGAAAAGACCAAAGAAGAATTAGAAACGCTCAATCATCAAGTGAGTGTAGCTGGTCGCATTATGGCGAAGCGCGGTCCATTTTTTGTATTGCAAGACGGCGAGGGCAGCATTCAGTTGTACGCTGATAAAGCCGCGCAAGAAGTAATAAAGGAAAAATGGGGCCTGTGGGATTTGGGCGATATCGTTGGCGTAAAAGGCGCGCTACACAAATCAGGTAAGGGTGATTTGTATGTGAACTGCGAGGATTTTAAGCTGCTCACCAAAGCACTGCGCCCGCTACCCGATAAATACCACGGTTTGAATGATCAAGAAATTCGCTATCGCCAGCGCTATGTGGATTTGATAGTAAACCCTGAAGTGCGCGATACCTTCCGTTTGCGCTCTAAGTGCATTAACTTCATTCGTAGCTATATGGTCGGGCGAGATTTCATGGAAGTGGAGACACCCATGCTCCATGTAATTCCCGGTGGCGCATCGGCTAAGCCGTTTGTTACGCATCACAACGCACTGGATATGGAAATGTACTTGCGTATTGCGCCTGAGTTGTATTTGAAGCGTTTGGTTGTTGGTGGTTTTGAACGTGTGTTTGAAATTAACCGCAACTTCCGCAATGAGGGTGTATCGACTCGTCACAATCCAGAATTCACCATGATGGAATTTTATCAAGCCTATGCCGACTACAAAGACTTGATGGATTTAACGGAAGACATGCTGCGTAAAATGTCTCAAGAAGTCATGGGTACGACAGTTTTGAAATACCAAGACAGCGAATATGATTTCGGCAAGCCTTTTACTCGTTTGTCTGTATTTGATGCTGTACTGCAATACAACCCGCACATTAGTGCTGAGCAATTAAGCACTTTGGAAGGCGCGACAGCAGCAGCTAAAGCGCTGGGTATTAAGGTTAAAGACTCTTACGGTTTGGGTAAAATTCATATCGAAATCTTTGAAGAAACAGTTGAACATAAATTGGATCAGCCGACCTTCATTACGGAATACCCAATTGAGGTGTCGCCACTGGCGCGCCGTAGCGATCACAACCCTGCGGTAACCGATCGTTTTGAATTCTTTATTGGCGGCCGTGAATTAGCCAACGGTTTCTCTGAGTTGAATGACGCAGAAGACCAAGCTGAGCGTTTCATGCAGCAAGTGCGCGAAAAAGATGCGGGTGACGATGAGGCTATGCATTACGATGCTGATTTTGTACGTGCACTGGAATACGGTTTGCCGCCTACTGCAGGGCAAGGGATAGGTATTGACCGTTTAATTATGCTGTTTGCGAATGCACCGTCTATTCGCGATGTGCTGCTGTTCCCGCACATGCGCCCAGAGTAAAAGCTTGATAAAAACCAAAAAGGGTGCCGCAGTACCCTTTTTCTTAGTGGTGCGCCGAGCATGGCGACATTCTAGGAGGTGAAAGTCCTCTGTGCGCCTCGTCGAGGAGGAAGCACTAGCCTATGCAAGGGTGTCCATCGTGAGGTGGAATCTGAAGGAGTTGTAGCGCAGCGGAAACCATGAGCGAAGCGAAAGTGACCGAAGGGAACGGTAACCAAATGGCAAAGCAAGGTGATGACGAACAGACAAAAGCGAAGTGTTGAACAGCTTTAGCTGGCCCGAAGGGTAGGAGCGAAGCTAGGTATAAATCAGATAGTTAGGCTGTTACAGCGGGGTAACTTGGCCATAGACAAATAACCCTAACCTCGACCGGACGTGTGTAGCAGTAGATCTGGCGTTGCCTTGTGAAAGATTGTCGTCTTACCTCGGGAGATCTTGTTGTGTGTTTCGCGAGAAACTAATTCGTCAGCGATGGTGAATGATGCATAGCAAGAAGTCAGCAGAGGGCATAGTAGTTATTCGACGTACAAGAATAACGAAGACCTGAACTGGTAGTAGCAAGAAGCAGTGAGTCCGCTCTCTGGGTTGTGGTGCGGCAGCAAAGGGTGAAAAAAAATGAAGCGAGTAGTTTTTTTTCATCGCTCGTTTGTATTGGGTAACGGCGGCACCGAAACTCGATGCAATCAAGAGCAGTAAGCAACATAGGCGAAAAGAAAACACGAGTCTTGATAATGAGTAATGAACTGATGGACGCAATCTGCGCCCCATCAAACTCAAACAGCGCATTCAAACAAGTCAAACGCAACAAAGGCGCAGCAGGTGTGGATCGGTTAACGATTGAAACCACTGAACACTGGTTGCGTTCACACAACAATGCCCGTGAGTTTCGCCAACAACTGCTCGACGGAAACTATCACCCGCAAATGATACGCGGCGTGAAAATCCCCAAGGCCGATGGCAGCGAAAGACAACTGGGCATACCCACCGTACTCGACCGCTGGATACAGCAGGCGATAGCGCAAGTATTAACGCCGCTCTATGAGCCGCACTTCTCGAATTCCAGCTATGGATTTCGCCCGAAGCGCAGCGCGCATGACGCGTTAAAACAAGCGAGTGCCTACGTGAAAAGCGGAAAAGTCTATGTGGTGGATGTGGACTTGGAGAAATATTTTGATAGCGTCAATCATGATCGGTTGATGTCGCGCTTATCGAAAGCAATAAACGATAAGCATGTACTGACATTGATCCGTCGCTATTTAACGGCAGACTTGTTACAAAACGGACTGGTAGAGCAACGACAAAAGGGTACACCGCAGGGCGGTCCCTTGTCGCCTCTGCTATCCAATATTGTATTGGACGAACTGGATAAAGAGCTTGAACGGCGCGGTCACACATTTTGTCGCTACGCCGACGACTGCAACATTTATGTCAGCAGTCAGGCAGCAGCAGAACGGGTCATGACCAGCGTCAAAGGTTTTATCGAAAGCAAACTCAAACTCAAGGTCAACGATCTTAAAAGTGCCTGCGCATTGGTGAGTGAGCGACAATTTCTAGGTTACCGCATTCACAAGAGTGGTGATTTGGCGCTATCGCCGAAGACACAAGTGCGCATGAAGCGACGAGTGAGGGAGCTGACGTACCGAAACCGGGGGCGCGCGTTCGAGCAGGTTATTTCGGAGTTGAATCAATTCTTGAGGGGATGACTGCACTATTTTCGCTTGGCGAGATTAAGCACAAAATTGCAAAGTCTGGACGAATGGATCAGGCGGCGATTGCGGTGTTATCGACTCAAGCAACGCAAGCGAAGCTACAGCATTGCAAGTTGGATTATTAGCTTGGGTGTGAAAGCAACTCTGACGTGGCAGCTGGCCATGTCCTCGAAAGGTTGGTGGCGGTTATCGAGAAATCCAGTGATTAATCAAGCGCTGTCGAATGCATGGTTTAAGGAGCAAGGCTTGTACAGCTTGCGAGAGAATTACGCGTTATTAAATTTACCACCAGAACCGCCGTATGCGACCAACGCATGTACGGTGGTGTGTGAGGACGGAGGCCGTGAGGCCTCCTCCTACTCGATTTTTAACTTTTCAGTTGGGGTTTAAAAATTAAGTGTTTATAGCAAATCTCTAAATGCGATAAGTGCAGCAGTCACTGCGACATTCAGTGACTCGACGCCATTATTCATGGGGATTTTTACTTTTTCTGCGCACAGCGCAAAAACTTCAGCTGAAACACCGTGGGTCTCATTGCCCAAGACATAGATAGCGGGAGTTGTTGGAGTGAAGGTACTAAGTTGTTTTTCGGTATGAGAGGAGAGGGCGCAGGCTACCGCTCCCTTTGCGATGAATTGTTGCAAGGCTTGCGATAGATTTTGACAGCGCAAAATGGGTGCGCGAAAAAGCGTGCCTGCACTGGCTTTAATAACGAGTGGGTCGATCTGCGCATTTCCTTTCATTGGTAACAATATGCCATCGATGTTTCCTGCACAGGCTGAGCGAATAATCATGCCTAAATTTTGTGGGTTGGTGATGCCATCAAGTGCAAGTAGGCGGTAATTTTTCTTGGGGGGCTGCTCTAAAAATTGTTCGAAGGTTTGGTAGCCTGGCAATTGCAGGTCGGCTGCTACTCCTTGGTCTTGAGTGGCATTTTTCGAAATACGCGAAAGAGCGGTGCGCTCGTGATAAAGAATCTCGGCGCCTTTTTTTTGTGCCAAGCTAATAATCTCATCGACAATTGAGGCAGATTTATTGGATTTGGCGAGATGTAGTCGATAAATGCTTACTGATTTATCTTCCAGTGCCTCTAGTACGGTTTTGCGTCCATAAACTGTCATGAGTGAGTCGAAAAAGCGCTTTTTGGCTTTGTAGACTTCTGAGTCTTGGCTAGGCGTTGTTGTTGGGTTTTTATCTGTCACGGGAATGTCTCATGAGTGATCATGGTTTGTTGTGTGCGAGTGAAGGAAAGGCATTTAACCGCAAAGTTTTTTGTATGCGGAGACTGCATTGCTCCAGCCCATGCTGATGGCATCAACGGTCAGTGCGTGACCTATTGAAACTTCGAGCAGTTCAGGGGCTTGGCGAAAATACGTGAGATTTTCTAGATTCAAATCATGTCCGGCATTAAGACCAATACCTATATCGGCGGCATGAGCGGCGGCGGCGTAGTAGCGTTGAAATAGTGTCGTGAAAACGTGATCTCGTTGCGTGTAAGCGGCAGCATAGGGCCCTGTGTAGAGTTCAATTCGGTCAGCGCCGAGCTCTTTTGCTAAGCTAATTTGCTCTACATCTGGGTCCATAAAAAGACTAACGCGTACGCCAGCGTCTTGTAATCGTTGAACGATGGGTTTTAAGTCTCGCGCTGCTTTTTTTAAGTCGAAGCCATGATCGGACGTGAGCTGATCATTGCTGTCGGGTACCAATGTGCATTGTTCGGGGCGAGTATCTTCCACTAGTTTTATAAAACCAGGAAAGTCCCCGATTTTTTCAGCAAAAGGATTGCCTTCTATATTGAATTCAGTGCCTTTGTGGTTAGTAATCAGTTCTTTGATCGCGTAAACATCACCGGGACGAATATGGCGCTGGTCGGGGCGGGGGTGTACGGTTAGGCCGTCGGCTCCAGCGGCTAAACATAGCTCACCATGCTTAACGACACTGGGGTAATTCCCCGGCCGCGAATTGCGAATTAAAGCAATTTTATTCAGGTTGACACTGAGTGCAGTGGGTCTCATGGTGCGGTTACCAATGCATCTTTAATGCGCGAATTTTCCAGGGGTGGCGTGATGACGCTTGCGCTGGTTAGGCGCTCAGCTGAGAGTACACGTATTGCATAGTTAGGTGCTTCAGGATAGGCCCTAAACATACCGCGTGGCTCTTGGGCAATTTTTTCGATAACCTCCATGCCTTCTATAATTTTACCGAACACGGTGTAGCCGGGCTTGGTGTCAGTTGCGTTTAGGCTGGGGTTGGCTTGTAAATTAATATAGAACTGCGAGGTGGCGCTGTCGGGATCTGCAGTGCGTGCCATGGCGAGTGTTTTGTAATCATTGCTAAGGCCATTGAATGATTCATTTTTAATGCCTTTGTTTGTTTCTTTCGCATTAAAATCAAACGTCATGCCGCCGCCTTGTACAACAAAACCGGGTACAACTCGATGGAAAATAGTGCCGTCGTAAAACTTGGTGTCCACATAGTTTAGAAAGTTTTGTGTCGTGATTGGCGCTTCTTTATTGTAAAGCTCGACAACAAAACTCCCTAAATCGGTTTTAATCAATACGCGCGTATTGTCCGCTTTATTTGTGGCAGATGAAGTCGACGCAAAACTTACATTTGCGATCATGAGTAGTGTAAATATAAATGCAATAGATTTTCTTAGCATACTAGTTCGCTCCTTAGCGCCATTCTGATTTGCGCTTGCTGCGGCCAATACCTTGCAGCATAAACGACAATATAATCCCGCCTAAGACTAAAGCGCCGCCGTAGAGCCAATGATTGAAACGATCGGTATCGCGCAATTGATCATTCTCAGCTTTGAGCGCATCGGCTTGTGTTTGCAGAATCTGATTGTCACGCAATACGCGTTGGTGGTCTTCCTCAAGGGTGGTTGCGCTGGTTGCTGCTTGGCGCATATCTTCGGTGTCGCTGAGGAACTGCTGATGCTCTTCTTGCAGTGTAGTGAGTTGCTGCTGCAAATTTTCTTTTTCAAGTTGGAGTGCCGCCTTGTCGCGGTCGTCACTGGTGAGCTTGGCAAGCTGCATGGCGGCAGTGGGTTTGTCTGATAGGTTTTGGCTGCGTACCCAGCCTTCGGTTCCCTCAGGTGTTTTAACCTTGGTCCATGGGCTGTTGTCGGTGCCTAAAGCTTCTTCAATAACGCTTAATCGCGTTCCGCTCACAAGACTTTTTTGCACTATCTCGGCCTGTGGATTTTTATCGCTGCGCACAACAATATAAATAACATCGGATACAAATTTATCGGCGGCAATGGTGTAAGTGCTAAGCAGCGAGCCAAGGCACAAAAAAAGGCCGCAGCCAACATGGGTGATTTTTTTCACTGTAGCTCCAATCAGTTTTGAAACAGGGTTGTTAGGGAAGAACCTTTTTAAAAGGTTTTACGATTACCTTGGCGTAAATACCTGCTGCTACATAGGGGTCTTGGTCGGCCCATGCTTGTGCATCTTGCAATGAAGCAAATTCAGCGACAACTAGGCTGCCAGTAAAGCCTGCCTCGCCAGGGTTGTCGTTATCTATGGCGGGATGAGGGCCAGCAATAAGCAGGCGCCCAGCATCTTGTAAATTTTGTAGGCGCGCTAAGTGAGCAGGTCGAGCGGTCTTGCGAAGTTCTAAGCTGTTGGCTATGTCTTCACTGATAATGGCGTATAACATGAGCGGTCTCGTTGATGAAATTAAGCGTCTGTGCCGTCGTTGATTAATTCTTCCAAGGTTAAGTTGGTAAGCTGTTTAATACTGCGGAAAACGTAAAACAATGTACCCATGAGAATGATCATCATAGGCAGTGCAATAACGGGATAGCTAAGTGCGGTCATTTTTCCTAATTCAGCATTAAATTCAGCGGTGCCTGACGGGCTCAGCAAAATAACTTTAGCCAACACATAATTCAATACAGAAGAAATGAAAAATGAACCTGCGATAAGCAGCGATGCAGTATTGAGTGTGCGTTCAAATTGACGGTGAGAATTATGGAGCGTTAAGGCTTCATCCACTTTGTGGATTTTTAGCACCTTGTCGTTATAGACAAAAACTTTCACCAGGGGGTAGCGTGTCTTGGTGGAGACTAAGGTTGCTATACCCAAGAGTGCAGGAATTGCCGCCTCTTTGATGGCGATATATTTTGCATCGAGATGCAGCAAACTGATGCCGCCAGTGAGCAGTACACTCACAATGCCGAGCGCAGAAAAGCCATTGATTTTACGGTTGCGAATAAAATCCTGTAAACCATAACCAATAGGAAACGCGAGCGCGACGACCAAGCCCCATGTTGGACCTAAATATTCATCGTTGCTGAGCTTGGTCAAAATCAGGGTGGGCAACACAATGTTCATCATCAAGTTGGCCAAAAAGCTTTCTTTTTTGGGTTTGGGAGCGGAATTAGTCGCTTGAGGCGCGTGCTTCTCGGTTACCATAGTGCCTTCAGTGGTAGCGTCCATAGGCTCTTTTGAATCAAGAGTGTCATGGGTCATGGGTTGCCTCAATTGTATTGTTCTGGGGAGTTTGCGTGATTTTTGATCTGCACAGCCACACTCATTTTTCTGATGGTAGCTTAAGCCCTGCCGCACTTGTTGCTCGCGCGAAAGCGCAGGGCGTCGATGTGCTTGCAATAACGGACCACGATACCATAGCTGGTTTGGAGTTTGCACAAAAAGCCGCAGTCGATGAAGGTATAACATTAATTAGCGGTATCGAATTTTCAGGCAGTTGGGGTAAGGGTGGCGTACATATTGTAGGCCTTGGGCTTGATGTGAATTCCGTCGCGCTCAATGCTGCTATAAAGTTTCAAGAAGATGCGCGCAATAGTCGTGCTCAGGCAATAGCTGAGCGGCTGGTTAGAGCGGGCTTTCCAGATGCGCTCGCCGGTGCCCAAGCTTTAGCGGGCGAGGGCTCCATAGGTCGACCACATTTTGCACAATACTTGGTGGCCATAGGTGCAGTTAAAAATATTAATGCTGCGTTCAAAAAATATTTGGGCGCGGGCAAGTCGGCAGATGTTAAATATCAGTGGCCTAATATGTCACAAATCATTGAGTGGATTCATCAGGCGGGTGGGGTTGCTGTATTGGCCCATCCGGCAAAATATGCACTTACGCGGACTAAAATGTGCGCCATGATCAGCGATTTTGCGCAAGCAGGGGGTGATGCGCTGGAGATAGTGAGCGGTTATCAAGAGCAAAGCTTAACCAATGACTTGATTCGGATTGCTACTAAGCATCAGTTACACGGCTCCTGCGGTTCAGATTTTCACTACCCAGATCAGCCTTGGCAGGAATTGGGGCGTTTTTTACCTATGCCAAATAGCATTCCGCCGGTTTGGGAGTTGTTAGGTTACAATTTGCCGCTTTCAGACGCGCAGCTTCAAACAATTCAGTAAATCGACCGAGCTTCAGTTGCGTTATTATTTCTGAATTTAAAAGAGCCATTGCATGGATTTAGTGCTGGCTCTACAAATACGTATTTTGTAGGAGGTGCCAAAATGGCACAGTTTTTTCAGATTCACCCCGAAAATCCACAGGCGCGCTTAATTGTGCAAGCGGCAGATATTATTCGCAAAGGTGGCTTAGTCGTCTACCCGACAGATTCTGCTTACGCCTTGGGGTGTCATATCGGTGATAAAGACGCTCTAGAGCGCATTCGCAGCTTGCGCAAGCTCGATAAAAATCACAACTTCACCCTCATGTGTCGTGACTTGTCGGAGCTGGCGACCTATGCGCGGGTTGATAATCGCGATTTTCGTTTACTCAAAAATCACACGCCTGGAGCCTACACCTTTATTTTAGAGGCGACCGCCGATGTGCCGCGGCGCTTGATGCACCCTAAGCGTAAGACTATAGGCTTGCGTGTTCCTGATAACGCTATAGCGCTCGCGCTCTTGGCGGAATTGGGTGAGCCGCTTATGACGAGCAGTTTATTGTTACCGGGTGAAGAGTTCCCCATGACCGACCCCTACGACATGCGCGACATCCTTGAGCACCATGTAGAGCTGATCATCGATGGTGGTTATTGTGGGCTGGAACCAACAACGGTTATTGATTTGACTGGCGATGCGCCTGAATTGATTCGCCAAGGTAAGGGTGACTTCTCGGTATTTGAGGTTAACTAACTGAAATTAAAAGATATTATTAGTTTTTGCCACGGTGCTGTCAGCATCTAGGCATTATGGCTATAATGCCCTCCTTAATTTAAGTGCGGCCTTTTGTCGCCTTATACTTTTATTTTCTGTCAGAGTTTTTCTGTGTGAGCCAAACCCTTGAACCACAAGACGCTGATTTGCTCGGCGATCAAACAACCGCCGCTGAAGCGGTTGTTGGTGAGGCTTTGCCTGATGCAGCTGAAACCGTTGTTGACCTAGGTCCTAAACAGCCTCAACAAGGTGAAATGCCGTTCGCCATGGTTCATGGTAAGGCCTACACCCAGTTACCTAACGATTTGTATATTCCGCCGGATGCGCTAGAGGTATTTCTCGAGGCGTTCGAAGGGCCCTTAGATTTATTGCTCTACCTTATTCGGCGTCAAAATATTGATATTCTCGATATCAATGTGTCGGAAATTACCACTCAGTATATGGCCTATGTTGAATTGATGGATGTGAGTCAATTTGAGTTAGCCGCTGAATATTTGGTGATGGCCGCCATGCTGGCTGAGATTAAGTCGCGTATGTTGCTACCGCGCTCTGCGACAGAAGAGGAAGAGGACGATGATCCACGCGCTTCGCTGATTCGTCGTCTGCAAGAATACGAGCGCTTTAAGCAAGCTGCTGAAGATATAAACGAGCTGCCGCGCATGACGCGGGATCTTCATCAGGCCGTAGCTACGCCGCCAGATCGCAATTTGACACGCCCTGACCCAGAGGTTGAGCTCAAAGAGATTTTACTGGCGCTTGGCGAAGTTTTGCGCCGTGCAGATATGTTTGAAAGCCATCATGTGTCGAAAGAGCGCCTCTCTACTCGCGAACGCATGGCGCAGGTGTTGGATAAGTTGGCGCATCAACACTTCGTACCTTTTGTAAGCCTCTTTACGCTAGAAGAAGGTCGCCTCGGCGTAGTAGTCACCTTTTTGGCCGTTATGGAATTGATTAAGGAGTCTCTTGTCGAGATTGTGCAAAGTGACTCCTTCGGACCCATTCATGTTAAAGCTAGAACACAATGATTAACCAAACTGAACCTGATGATGTGCACGACCTTGACTCTGATACAGATATGCAAGAGTTAGAGGGTACACCCGATACTGATGCTGTATTGGCTGCGCGTGAAGCTCTGCTTGAAGGCACCATGCAAGAGGAGGAGTCTGCGACTGTTCCCGTGACGCAGCAGCCTGTTGATACCGACATGCTGCGTAAAATAGTCGAGGGGGCAATTTTGGCCGCCTCTCAACCGCTTACGATTGCACGTCTTTTGGAACTGTTTGATCCAGAAGTGGCTCCCTCAAAGGATGAGATACAGCAAGCGCTGGACGCTATTCAACATGACAGCGTTGAGCGCGGTTTTGAGTTGAAGGAAGTGGCTTCAGGCTGGCGTTTTCAAGTGCGCGAAGAGTTGGCACCTTGGGTAAATCGCCTCTGGGATGAAAAGCCGCAGAAATACTCCCGTGCACTGCTCGAAACTCTTGCGTTAATCGCCTATCGTCAACCTATTACTCGTGGCGATATTGAAGAGATTCGTGGCGTGGCGGTGAGCTCACACATAGTAAAGACCTTGCTGGAGCGCGATTGGGTTAAGGTAGTCGGGCATCGTGATGTGCCGGGCCGTCCGTCGCTCTATGCAACGACGCGTCAATTTTTAGATTATTTCAATTTAAAAAGTTTGGAAGATTTACCTTCGTTAAGTGAGATTCGCGATTTAGATGACTTAAATCCGGTACTTAATTTAGGTGATGTTGAGGGTTTAGGCGAAAAAGATACAGATGCCCCCATCCCCGATGAAACCACGGCCGTGGCATTGGATGACTTGACCGCTGAAGCGTCGCAAGCTGATGCAGAAGAAGTGTTTGTTGAGGGTGAAGATGCATTTGAACCTGTTGTTGAGTCGGTTGCTACTAAGCTGCCGTTAGACAGCGACACTAATGAACTTGAGCCGGAGCAAGACCCAGCCACTCAAGCGGATATCAATGAGGAAAATAGCAGCACCTAAGGTGCTGAAAACAAGTATGGTAAAGAAAACTCACACAGATCATTCTGATCACTCTACCCGGGCTGTGAAGCCAGTAGTTGCCGGCAAAAAAAAATCTGCACCCGCGTCGGCAAAAACCACTTCTCATACTGAAAAACGCACCCCGAATCGCGCTGAGCGTCGCAGTGATGGTCGCCCTGCCAAACCTGCAGCGGGTGGCGATACGTCATCACGCGGCGAAGCGCACGGTTCACAGCAGCTGCCGAAAGGTTCAGCACCTAAAGCAGGTAGCCTAAAGCCTAGAGTGCAAAAACCACGAGTATTGGTAGAAAACTCTGTTGAAGATACACTTGAGAATGCCGCGCCTACCGATGAAAAGCTGCAAAAAGTGCTCGCACGCGCAGGCATGGGTTCGCGCCGTGAAATGGAGCGCGCCATAGAGGCAGGTTCGGTCAAGGTGAATGATCGCATTGCAACTCTGGGTGATCGCGTTAGCGCTCAAGACAAAATTTTTGTGAATGGGCAGCGTGTGCTCATGCGTGCTGAAGCAACCCGTCGCCGCGTTATTCTGTATAACAAACCTGAAGGTGAAATCTGTTCGCGCTCAGATCCAGAGGGTCGCCCAACCGTTTATTCTCATTTGCCACCCTTGGCGGGTGAGCGCTGGATCTCTGTAGGTCGATTGGATTTTAATACCAGTGGTTTGCTGCTGTTTACCAATGACGGTGAGCTAGCCAATAAATTGATGCACCCTTCATCGGTGATTGATCGTGAGTACTTGGTACGTATTCAAGGTGATGTGACCGATGAGATGAAGAAAAACTTATTGAAAGGTGTGGCACTGGACGATGGTGTTGCGCGCTTTACTGATATCGTTGACGGTGCAGGTGAGTCCCGTAACCGTTGGTTCTACTGCGTGGTAATGGAAGGGCGTAATCGTGAAGTGCGTCGTCTGTGGGAATCACAAGGCGTGAAAGTAAGCCGACTGAAGCGTGTGCGCTATGCGAATATTTTTATTCCATCGCATGTACGCGTTGGTCAATGGATTGAGCTAAGCGAAAAAGAAATAAATGATTTGTGTATGACAGCTGGTTTTGATAGCTCGAGCTATACACGCATTATGGAGCCTTCGCGCGATGATAAAATTAAGCAGGAGCGTCACGATAAAAAATTGCGTGCATCAACTGCACCGCCTAAGCGTGCGAAAACACCTGCGCGCAAGCGTCCACCGCAGGCTTAGACAGTAGTTAATATTCGCGACACTGCTATACAAAAAAACATAAAAAAACCGAATCAGCGATGATTCGGTTTTTTTATGTTTTGAGTAAAAATGTTTCTAAAGTATAGGTACTTAGTTGAGGGGGGAATAGGTTTAAACATTTACCTGCGCATTACTGGTAATCACGCAATTCCTACCAGCGTCTTTAGCAGCGTAGAGTGCCTTGTCAGCCCGTTCAAATAAATTGTCGATATGTTCTTGCTGATCGTGATCGCGCGTCGCAACTCCAATACTCACCGTAGCTTTGAGGGCAATGCCATTGGCGTTAATTGCAGTGTCTGCAATCGCTTGGCGAATTCGATCGGCAATAATGACAGCGCCACTGGTAGGGGTTTTGCCGAGGACTACGACAAACTCTTCTCCACCATAGCGGAAAGTCACATCTGAACCGCGACAAACGCCTTGAATTGTCTGTGCGATTTCGCGCAGGACTTGGTCACCGCGATTATGCCCATATTGATCGTTAATGGCTTTGAAGTGATCGACATCGATCATCAGCAGCGATAGCTCGTGGTGATGCCGTTCAGCGAGTTGCAATTCGCGCCGCAGAGCCGTGTCCAAAGCACTGCGATTGCCGAGCATTGTGAGTGGGTCGATAAGCGCCATACGGGTCGCTGCTTGGTAGCGCAAGGCATTGCGCAAAGGGTAAACCAAGCTACCTAAGAGTACTTCAAGGCTACTGAGTTCCTCTTCGCTAAACCGTTTGCCGCGGCTAAAAATAATTTCGCCTAGATAACCTTCTGCTGTATTCAAGCGATAGTCACAATGATGCAGGCCACTGCGGCCGCAATTCACTACCTCTTCAGCCTCTGCAAAGGTGAAACTAAGCCCTGCGACACTGACTAAGCTTTTTAGATTTTTAAAGAATAACTCAATGATGTCGCGCGGCTCTAAGCTCATTTGTAGCGCCTGCAGCAATTTGTACCGGCCTACCAGCTCCTGCTCGTGAGAGAGCGGCATAAGCGCAATAGGATTGCTATTGGTGGCGTTAGGAGTGGTCGTTACCATAGTCATGTCCCGCATAGTGGTTACCTGTCGCACTAGATTGAGATGGATAGCAGAGGCAATACATTGCCGCTTAAGCCAGACTCTTTGTTTATGTTGGCGTCCAATTCACGCCTATGTAAGGTAATTAGCGAAAACCATGCCATTTGCAGGGGGAATTAAAAAATCTATATAAAACAGTATGTTGGCTTTATGTTTGGATGTGGGTTGTAATTGGCTTCAGTAGAATCGCCAAAAAAGCAGCGTTAGTTGAGTGGGTTTGAGGAAGGAATTCGCCGCCAGTCAAGGCTTTGTCGGTGGGGTTTTGTTGGCGAAGGGCAGTGAGGATTACAGGGAGGTTAAATCTGAACAAAGAAGGTGTATTGGTCGAGTTTGGCTTTCTCCTATTAAGAGTTGACTGATCTTAGAGTTATTTGAACCTAAGGCTTTAATGATCGAAAACGATAAATTTTAAGTCTCGCAAATCGTATCGAGTTGCACACTTATGGCGAGTCCGCCGCCAGGATTATTACTGGCCCAGATGCGCCCGCCTTGGTGCAACGAAACACTGCGATAGGCAATGGCAAGCCCTAGACCATAGCCGCCGCTTTCGCGCGCGCGCGCTTGATCGGTACGGAAGAAGGGTTGGAATATATCATCAAGGGACTCTTCTGCGACGCCCGGTCCTTGGTCACTGATGCGCACGCGAAATTGCTCACCGCGCTTGGCGGGTTCTAGGTCAATGGTGATGGTGGAGTTTAGGGGTGTATAGAGCAGTGCATTGCGTAAAATATTTTCAAAGACGCCTAACAGCATATTGCCATGGGTGGATACTAGTGCTTCCTCTAAATGTGTATTTAATACAATTGCGACCTGTTTCTCATCAGCTTCAGCTTGGTAGTTGTCCATCAGCATTTGCAGCAAACAGCGTAAATCGACTACGTCATCGAGCACCCAGCTGTCTTGCCCTTGAACGGGGAGGGAGAGAATGTCAGTAATAATATTATTGAGATAGTCAGCGGCTTGTTTAATTTTTTCTAGCTCTGCATCAACTATGCCCTGGCTGCGAGATTGAGCCAAGGCTAAGGCTACTTGCAAGCGAGCTAGAGGCGAGCGCAGTTCGTGTGATACATCCTTAATCAAGCGTTTTTGTTCTTGCATGGACTTTTCAAGGCGTTCGGTCATGTGATCAAAGTCGCGCCCGAGAGCGGCAATTTCATCTTTGCGACCATAAAATTGACGGCCGATTCTGACGCTAAGATCGCCGCGTGCAATTTGTTGGGTGGCTTTTTGGAGTGTGTTAATGCTGCGGGTGAAGTGGCGCGCGAGAAAAAAACAAGCGCTGCCACTCACTAAAATGGATACCAGCAGCAGCGGCCAAATATTATTGATAAAAAGTTCCCAGATGATATCGCGGTCTGGCCCTTCATCGCGCCCAGCAGAAATGGTAATTAATTTGACGCTGTTGCCATCATTAAGGGTGATATAGCGCCCAAAGAGCTTACGGTTGCGATCCTGTACCTTATCGAAAGGGTGTTTGATGGTGAGGCGCGGCGCTAAAAACATAACGCCGGGTGGCAGGGGGCGATCCAATAAATCGCGATTTTCTTTGTCGACCACAAACACAAAGCGGGTCGACCAGCTGGGCATGGATTCTAAATCTTGAATAAGCTGACGGGTATTGCGATTGACCGCATTACCCACCAGTTGGAACAGCAGGCGTTTGGCAGGTTCATCATCGGTGGTGCCCGAGTGTTGTAAATTGCCGTCAGGGGTTATGTCAAACCAGTGCACAACAATGTTGGTGCCCACAATGATGACCGCGGTAATGAGCCAAAACGTAAAGAAAATCTTGAGGTAAAGTCGGGTCATCAATTCGGTTAATCGTCATTCATGGTGAGCATGTAGCCAGCGCCGCGCACATTGATAATAAGATCTTTGGTAGAACCGGCGGCGGTAATTTTTTTACGGATATTGCTGACGTGTACGTCAATACTGCGGTCATAGGGTGTGAGTTTACGATTGAGCGCCTGCTCGGTCATTTCATCTTTGCTAATGACTTGCCCTGCACGGCGCACTAAAATTTCTAGCACACTAAATTCGGTACCCGTGAGCGGAACATCTTGCGCCTCCCAGGTAACGCTACGAGTGCCGAGATGCAGTGATAGCTTGCCGGATGTGAGTCTCTCGATATTGGGTGTGCTGGCTTCTTTAGGGGCTGCGCGGCGCAAAATAGCGCGAATGCGTGCGACTAATTCCCGCGGATCGCAAGGTTTGGAAAGATAATCGTCGGCACCAATTTCCAAGCCTATGACTCTATCCACGGTATCGCCCTTGGCTGTGAGCATGAGCACGGGGGTCTGATGGCGTTGACGAATGCTTTTGAGCACTTCAAAGCCGTTGCGAATAGGAAGCATCACATCCAGTACTATAGCGGCGTAGTCGTTATTGAGCCCTAGGTCTAGCGCTACCTGGCCGTCATGGGCCATATCAACACTAAAGCCTTCGGTATTTAGGTACTCACCGAGTAGTTGGCAGAGTTCTTGGTCATCATCAATAAGGAGAACTTTCAGCATAGTCTGTGTAACACCCTTGAAATTATTTGGCGCCGAGTGTGCATGAGCGTGGCACGAGAGTCATGATTCTTGTGGAATCGTTAACCATTCTTAACAGTATAGGGTAGATAATCACTACAGCTACTCCACAGCGAAAAATCAAGTTGGTGGCGACCGTTTTACTTCGCACGGTGGAATCTAGTCAACATGAACAATTTGTTATCAATTTATGATTGGAGATTACTATGAAAAAATTATCACACTTAGGTATGGCAACGTTCCTGCTGGGCGCAATGACCATAAGCTCGGTAAGTTTCGCGGGTGAACACGGCGATAGAAAAATGTGTTCAGGTCATCATGCGCAACATGGTGCAGAATTTGGTGGGCAAGGTAAAGACGTTAAGCGTTTAGGTAAAGCCTTAGATTTAACTGTAGAGCAAAAAGCGACCTTAAAGACTCAACGTGAAGCGACAAAAGAACAGCAAAAACAAAGTATGACAGCACTACATGCAGCGCATAAGGCTTTAATGGATGCTGCCGATGCAGGGGCTAAACCAGCCGAATTAACAGTCTTGGCGAATAACTTGGGTAAGCTGCAAGGGCAGCAGGCACTAGCACGTGCTCAGGCGCAACAGCAGTTCATCGCGATATTAACGCCAGAGCAGAAGCAAAAAATGATCGAATTAAAAGCTAAGCGTGAGGCCAAAATGGCTGAGCGTAAGGAAAAACGTGAATCTTGATCGCTCGGCCAGATTGATTTTTTAGCAGCACATACCTCTGAGGAAACCTTGCCCTGCTATTGCGGGGCTTTTTTGTTTTAAGGTGGTACTCAACTAATTTCAGCGAACGTCGCTTGCATGCGTGGGCTAATGTTGGGAAAATCCGCGCCTAAATGTTTTTCCCCTACAGCGATTGAGGTGATTGTGGCCAATATAGGTCTATTTTTTGGTAGTGACGAAGGTAATACCGAGCGTGTTGCCTACCGTATTCAAGCGCGTTTGGGTAAGGACGTGGTGGATGTGAAGGATATTGCTGATGTGACTCAGCTCGACTTTGCCGACTACGACAAAATTATTTTGGGCATACCTACCTGGGATTTCGGCCAAATTCAGTCCGACTGGGAAGAGTTTTGGGACGACATAGCCGCGGTAGATTTTTCTGGTAAGCAAGTCGCACTCTTTGGCTTGGGTGATCAGTTCGGCTACGGGGACTATTTTCTCGATGCGATGGGCATGCTCCACGATGTCATTATTCAAACGGGTCCTGAAATCGTCGGCCATTGGTCTACCGAAGGTTATGAGTTTGAGGCATCCAAAGCTGAAATACCGGGTGCTGGACTTTTTGTAGGTTTAGCCTTGGACGAAGATCAGCAAGAGAACCTCAGCGCTGAGCGTCTTAACCGTTGGTGTGTGCAAATTCATACCGAATTTGGTTTGGATTCTGAGATTGATGCGTTGGATGATTAACGCGTTGAGCGATGCAGGACATAAGAAAAATGGCGCTACGAGGCGCCATTTTTTTATTCTTTATCTTTACTGTTTTCCACCAAAATCTATTTGTGGCTCGTGTTATTTTCCACCAGTTTAGGCTTCTGCAATAAATACCGCGCGAACAGGTGCCGGATGGCCTTCAGCGGTAAGAGCAGGGTTTTGAGGGTCTAAAAATTCTGGTAGTGAATGAAAGCGCATCCAGTGAGTGGCGCGCTGTTCTTGCGTGGTGGTGGGGCATACATCCACAACGCGGGGATTTTTAAATCCCATTTTGCGCATCCAAGCGAGCATAGTGTCGCAGCTCGGTAAAAACCATACATTTCCCATCATCGCATAGCGGCCTTCGGGCACCAATACGTCGCCGAGCTCTCCTTCTATCACTAAGGTTTCCAGCACTAATTGACCACCGGGGCGCAGGGCTTCACGCAGTTCGCGTAGGTGATCCATCGGTGAGCGGCGGTGATAAAACACGCCCATGGAAAATACCGTATCAAATGCTTGCAGCTTTTCCGGTAACTCTTCTATGCCCAGTGGCAACACATCAATGGGGTGCTCGGCGCCTGCAAAATGCTTAATTGCTTGAAACTGGACCACAAAACGAGGTGATGGATCTATTCCTATTACCCGCTGAGCGCCAGCACCGAGCATGCGCCAGCAGTGATAACCATTGCCGCAGCCTACATCCAAAATCAGACGATCTTTTAGTGGGGCCAAAAAGGGTAGGACGCGTTCCCACTTCCAGTCTGAGCGCCATTCTGTATCAATATGAATATCATGGACAAAGTAAGGGCCTTTGCGCCAGGGGATCAATTCTTCTAGTGCACTGCGAATGTGGTCGCGGGTTGCCTGCGGGATATCCTGCTCGGCGCCTATGGTGACTGAGCCATTAAAATCCAGCCTAGAGGCATCGACCTGGGGCAGTTTGGCGAGTGATTTTTTCCATCCCGCCAAGTCGCCATAACGCTTTTCATCCAACCCTGCGGCAATTTGTTGGGGCAGTATTTCTGCCCAAGGGGCGAGAGGGGTGTCTTTTAAAGCGGCTAAGAGCAAGTCGTAATTCATCATAAACAGCAAAATATCAGTCGGTTAACAGCGGGCTAGTGTAGGGGTAAAAATATCGCGCAGCAGAGTTTATTTAATGGCGATAATCGAGGCGAAATTAAAGCATTGAAACCAAACGTCCACGCTTTGAAAGCCTGCGGCGCGCAAACGTTGGCGATGGGCTTGCAGGGTTTCAGGAATCAGATAGTTTTCAATAGACGTGCGTTTTTGGGCGATTTCTAACTCACTGTAGCCATTAGCCCGCTTAAAGTTGTGGTGTAACTCGGTCATCAGTTGTTGATGGGGCGCATCATCAAAGGCGACTTTTTCAGACAGTATGAGTACGCCGTTTGGGAGTAAGCCGCGATAAATATTTTCCAGCAGCGGTAAACGCTCCTCTATCGCAATAAATTGCAGAGTGAAATTGAGGACGGCCATGGACGCGTGATCAAGCACGACATCTTGAATATTTGCCGCAATTAATTCGACGGGAATTTCACCGCTGTCGGCGGCAATGACTTGCGCGCAGCGCGCTAGCATCGCCGCTGAGTTATCGACACCCACAATGCTGCAGTCGGCTACTTGAATGCGATGGCGCAATGCAAGGGTTGCCGCACCCAGGGAGCAGCCTAAATCATAACAGCGGCTTTGCGGCTGCGCGTAGCGCTCTGCTAAGTTGCCAATCATATTAATGATAGTGGCGTAACCGGGCACTGAACGTTTAATCATATCGGGGAAAACATCAACTACGGTTTGATCAAATGCGAACTGGCTAACCTGCGCCAAGGGATTGGCATAAAGGGTGTCTGTTTTATGTTGATTCATGATGTAGACCGTTCGTTGACTAATTTGGTTGGCATTTAAGCATCGCGCATTGTAACCCTCTCTTTATGTGACAACAAATTATCAGTTTCATCAAACCGTCATATTGGGGGGTAAAGATTCGCCATTAAATAGGTTCGCACTAAGACTGAGTAAAAAATGCAATCAAATCTCTTGATTCCTGACCAAGCACTTACTCAATTAACCCTGCAAAAGGAATTACGACGTTTAATTGATTTTAAATTGTTGACCCCTGTTTTTCAGCCCATAGTGGCACTGGATAATCCTCGTATTTTAGGTTACGAAGCGCTTATTCGCGGCCCTGCGAATAGCGCGTTACAGTCTCCCGATAGTTTATTTGCCGTGGCCCGTGAGTGTCGTTTATTGGCGTCTTTGGAGTTTGCCTGCCGCGCAGTATCGTGTGAACGGTTTGCCGAGCTTGGTTTACCGGGCAAACTATTTCTTAATATGACACCCATAAGTTTTACCGATAGCCAATATCGCGATGGCGTTACCCGCGAGATTTTGCAGCGGGTGGGGCTTAAAGCAGAGCGAATTGTATTTGAGTTAACCGAAAGCCAGCCACTGGATGAATTAGATTTGCTCAGTGCAGCAGCAGAGCATTTTCAACGGCAGGGTTTTGCCGTGGCGCTTGATGACTTGGGTGCTGGTTATGCGGGCTTGCGCGTTTGGAGTGAGCTTTGTCCGGATTATGTAAAGATAGATCGACATTTTATTTCTGGTGTAGATCGCGATCCTGTTAAACGTGAATTCGTGCGCGCCATGTTGGATATAGCACAGCGTATGGGGCACAAAGCTATTGCAGAAGGCATAGAGACGGCGGCAGAGTTAAGTACGCTTGTCTCCATGGGTGTTGAGTATGCGCAGGGTTATTTTATTGCGCGCCCAACGGCGGAGCCGAAAATGCAAATGCCCGAACATATTTATGCATTTTGTCAGGCATCCTTTGCTCGCCATCAAGATTGCTTTGTGCATAAAGTGGGCGGTATTGTCATGGACTCAATTGTAGTCGCACCTAATGTGCTGGCGGAGGATGTGGTCAGAATGTTTCGCGCTGATGTGCGTCTTATGTCCATTCCTGTTGTAGATCAAGGTGCAGCATTAGGGATGGTGAGTCGCGCTGAACTCTTAAATATTTTTTCGCAGCGCTTTGCGCACGAGCTGCATGCCCATAAGCCTATTAAGGAGTTTATAAGTCAGCTCTCTATAGTGGTGGATGTAGAGGCTGAGTTGAAAGCTGTTGGGCAATTAATCACGGAAGATCCAGTGCAAAATTTAAGTGTTGATTTCATCATTACGAAAGATAAACACTATTTGGGCGTAGGCAAGGTACGCGATCTTCTACGGCGTATTAGCGAAGAAAAGTTACGTGTAGCGCGCTACAGCAATCCCTTAACGCAGCTGCCTGGCAATGTGCCGCTCTATGAATGGATTGACCATCTGCTGCTGCAACAAAGCCCTTGTATTGTCGCCTATTGTGATATTAATCAATTTAAATCATTCAATGATTGTTTTGGTTATGCGGCAGGCGACGAGGTTATCCTGAGGCTCAGTCGTTTACTACGTGAGCATCTAGACCCTATACAAGACTTTATTGGTCATGTTGGTGGGGACGATTTTGTAGTGGTGATGCGTAGCCCTGATTGGCGCGCGCGTTGTGAGGCCATATTAGCTGATTTTGCAGCTGCTGCCAGCACCTTTACCCCTTCAATACAACGTGAATTTTGGAGCCTTAATCGTCAAGGCCAGCGTCAAAAATATGGGCCCTTAACCTTGGCGATCGGCTCAGTCGAACCAGCATTGGCAGATTGTAAAACCCACCAACATCTTGCCCAATTACTGGCCGAAGCGAAGCACCATGCCAAGCAGCAGGGCGGCAATTGTCTGTTTGAATTTCAGCGGTAAAAACGTTCATTCTAATGATTCGTGTTGGCGCTTTCATTGAGCGCAGCTTGGGTGATACACCTGATGCAATTTACTTCCAGTATTCGCCTGTAGCTGAAGGTTGGTCTAGTATTAGGCTAATTTAAATGGGAGGTGAATTGATGTCTGATCTTGGTTACTACAAGATGCATGCGCTGGTTGTCGATGATTTTGAAAACTTTCGTAGCAGCCTTCATAAAATGCTCAGTAACATGGGAATCGGCAATGTCGATTCTGCGCAAAGTGGCGAAGAAGCACTTAGGCACACTAAGGCGCGCGCCTATGATTTAATACTTTGCGATCTTAATTTAGGCAAAGGGAAAAGTGGTCAGCAAGTACTAGAAGAATTGCGTATGGTTGATAACCCCTGCGCAGATAGCCTCTTCGTACTGGTGTCGGCTGAGACCAGTAAAGGCATTATTATGGCAGCCTATGACTATGAGCCGGACGCCTATTTAACCAAACCCATCACCCCTAAATCACTGGATCAACGTCTGTCGCGTTTAATGGAGCAGCGCCATGAGTTGCGCCCCATTATTACTGCGCAGCGCCAAGGTAATTTAGATGAGGCAATAGTCTTAAGCAAAAAACTAATTGCCAGTGGCAGTCGTTATATCAATAGCTGCCAAAAAATGCTGGGGCAAATGTATTTAAAAGAAAAAAAATTCGCTGATGCCGAGGCGCTTTATCGCAGCGTGTTAGATAATCGTGAGCTTGAATGGGCGCAGTTGGGTATGGCGCATACCAAGGCGGGAGAAGGTGACTTGATCGGCGCTCAGCAGTGGTTAGAGGCAGTGCTGCAGAATAACCCACTCTGCATGAAAGCCTACGACCTGCAAGCAGACATCTATCAACTGCAAGGCGCCTTGCAGCCCATGCAAGAGGTGCTAAAGCGCGCCACGGAAATCTCGCCATTATCCATACTGCGTCAGCAGGCACTGGGTGATGTGGCCCAACAAAATAATGATCTAGTGACTGCAGCGAATGCACTTAGGTCTGCAGTGAAGCTCGGTAACAACTCCACTTTCGATAAACCTGAAGTGCATACGCGATTTGTTCAGGCCACTATAGATCTAAGCTTGGTCGATGCTGACTTGGCCAAGCCTCTAATGCGTGATGCAGTGAAATGTGTATCCGAAACCGAAGAGAAGTTTGGTAAGTCCCCCGATAGAAAAGCTAGGTCACTTTTTTTAGATGCTCAATTGCAGTTTTGTGCGGGTGATTCACGCAAGGCCATGGCGTCATTGACCGCTGCCCAAGAGGTGGTGGATGAGATGAATGGGGGTAGTGACATTGACGTAAAAATAGAAATGGTGCGCGCGTTGCGTTTGTTAGGCAGGAGCGCAGATGCGGCACAGCAATTATCTTTACTGTTACATCAATATTGTGATGATGAAGAGCAGTTACAAAAACTTGATGTACTGCTGGAAGAACCCCGCAGCGAAAAAAATAAACTCATGGTGGCGGAAATCAATAAAAAAGGTATTGCTCTTTATAACGCCAAAGATTATACGGCTGCAGCAGAGTCTTTTAATATCGCTTTGCAAAAATTGCCGAACCATCTTGGGTTGCGTTTAAATCTTGTGCAAGCGCTGGTGGATAATCTTAAAAATAACGCCGATATGGTCTTAATGGAGCGAGTACAACAAGCATTCACCTACATGGGTAAAACAATTACTCAACAGCATGCTCAATATCGTCGTTATCGACAATTACTTGAGGCCTTTAATGATTTGAAAGAGAGTAAAAACTTGCGAGGTGCATCATGACAGTCCCAATAAGTGAGGAAAACTCTTCCGTGGTTCAGGGTGGAAAAAAAGATGAATACAGGCATTCGCCAATAGATTTTTCGTTTGTATTGGCATCCAGCGTTCACGATATGAAGAACTCTTTGGGGATGCTTATAAACACCTTGTCTGCAATGGTTGAGCATGCACCTCCGAAGGATGATATTCAGGCCAAATTTTTCTCAACCTTAGAATATGAAGCTGCGCGAATAAATACTGAACTGGTGCAACTGCTTTCATTTTATCGAATGGATGAGCATCAACTTGCACTCGATATTGATGAGCATTATGTGAGTGATGTATTAGAGGAGCAGCTAGCGCGAAATCATACCTTGCTAAGTGCATGCAATCTCTCTTTTGAGCTATGCTGCGATCCAGATTTAGTGTGGTATTTCGATGGTGAATTATTGGGCGGGGTCATTAACAATGTATTGGTCAATTGCGCACGTTATTCGCGCGCTAAATTGTTAGTGACAGCGACTGTGGAGGCGAATTACCTGTGTATCGCCGTGGCGGATGATGGTGCAGGTTATCCTGATGACATGCTGTTGGATTCTTCTGCAGCAAGTCCAACATCTTTTGGTTCTGGCAGTACTAAGCTAGGTTTGTTATTTGCGCGTAAGGTGATGGAGCTGCATAAATCTAAACAACATCAGGGCTATCTCGCCATTGCTAATCAAGGGCCCTTGGCGGGTGGGGTGCTAAAACTCTACTTGCCCTGAAAATCAGCGGTTGAATTCGTGATAAGGCTGCTGCATTATCTCAGCTCGTTTTGTTCAAATGCTACTCGTGAAGGTCATGTTGTATGTTAAAAATCCGCTTTAAAGACAATAAATACAATGCGGTATGGTTAGTTGAGCCCAAAATCACCATAGGTCGCTCAGCGACGAATGCGCTGGTGATCGACGATCCTCTGGCTGGCGATATACATATCGAAGTACTTGTTAACAATGAAGAGCTTACGCTTAAAAACTTACTACCCATGCAGCCAATTATGGTTAATGGAATGGAAGTTAGCGGTGCCTGCGCGCTAAAACCTGATGACATGATCACAATTGGTGCAGTAGAGCTTGTCGTAATTGATCCTAAGCGTGAAGCCAAGGTTATTGCCCAAGAAGCGACCAACTCTACCCAGCTACGCGCACCAAAAGCTACTGGTTGGTCGCTTAAGGCCAATCATACCGCGCTGGGTAATCGTGTGTTTCCACTAAAAGACGTTATGGTTATTGGTCGAGCCAGTGAATGCGACATTAGTTTGGCTGCGGCGCATATGTCACGCCGTCACGCTCAGTTGGAAGTCGTAGACGGTAACTTATTCGTAAAAGATTTGGCGTCAGCCAATGGTACATTTCTCAATGGCAAACAAATAACCGAAGCGCGGGTAAAGCGCGGTGATGAGCTGCGTTTTGATGCATTAAGCTTTGGTGTTATGGGGCCTTCTGATGATATGGCCAAAACGACCGTCAGAAAGTTAGATGTTAAATCTGAGGCCGTTGCTGCTCATAAAGCATCTTCCGGTGTTAAAACTCATGCCAAGGCTACGGTGGCACCCACTCGGTCGTCATCCATTACGCGCCCGAGTACTGATTTTAACCCTTCATCGGAAGCAGAGCCGGGTTCAAATAAAGGTAAATATGGTCTTATTTTTATAGGTGTTTTAGGGGTTGTGGTTATAACTGTATTGTTTCTAACACGTAAATAATTCTTTCAGAAATTACTCTAATGGCCGACAAGCTATGACAGGCCCCAGCTATTTTAGTTGGGGCACAGTGTTTAACTGCAAAACTGTTCGTGTCAGAGGAGACTTATGAATATATCTCAAGTGGGTCAAAGTGGTTTTTTAACATCCAACTTACCGCAGCAGGATGGGTTGAATTCCGATGCGAAATCGACCAAATCCCCCATAGTAGATCAAAGCGTAAAAGCAGCAGGTGTGCAGGATAAGCGCCAGCAGGCTTTGAGTATAGTGAATAAAACGCTAACCATGGCCTATGAAAAAATCAGTTCGCGCGGCAAGGATGTTAGCGCCGAATATGATCGTTTTGAGCCACTGACAGCGGAGAAGGTCGCCAATAATATTCTTGGGTTTATAGAGCGACGCCTACAGCTTGATAAGGCCGAAGGTGCTTCTGCTGAGGATCTGCAGGCACGACTTGAAGCAGGTCTATCGGGGTTTAAAAAAGGTTTTGCTGAGGCAAGCGAAAAGCTAAAGGCACTCAGTTTACTTGCACCTGAAATTGAGGCCGATATAGGTAATACCTATGATCGCGTAATAAAGGGTGTAGAGGACTTACGGGCTAAGTTCATCGGTGATTTAACCTCAAATAGTTCTCCCAAGGCTCAGTCTAAAGCCGATTCGACCTTGGTTGCCCCTCTTAAAACCTATACATCAACTTCAACAGCGACGACAAAAACAGATGACTTGCATTTGCCGCAACTTAATTTAGGTCGCTCGTCTGCTACAAACGTTAAATATGAATACGCTCGTGCACGGGAGTTTAGCTTTGAGTTGACCACCAAAGAAGGTGACAAAGTGGTTATTCGTGCTGCAAGTAGCGAAGGCTTTGCGCTTGAGACCGCGCAGCGTCCTGGGGCTGCTGTAAATAGAGCGCAAGGTAGCTACAGTGCGAGTGAATCAATGAATTTTCAGGTTGAAGGCGATCTTAATGAGAGTGAGCTGCGAGCCATAAATGAACTTTTGGGACGAGTAAATGATTTGGCGGGACAATTTTTTGATGGGAATTTAGACAGTGCTTTCGAGTTGGCTTTGGGGCTTGGATATGATGAAGCCCAAATTGGTGGCTTTTCATTAAATTTAGCTCAAGTTGAACTTCGACAGACAAGCCAAGCCTATCAAGCTTATACCCCAGATAACGCATTACTAAATGATGAGCAGAATTTCCTACAGCTTAGTCAGCAATACTTACCAATGGGGAACTTTATTAAGAACTTATTGGATAGCTTAGATTCTGCCCAAGATTTTTCGAAGCCTCAAGAGCTATTGACCGATGTGGCAAGACAGCTACCAGATGAGCCTGCACAGGG
This sequence comes from Cellvibrio sp. 25HG11W-0, assembly GCF_057815475.1. Lineage (NCBI taxonomy): Bacteria > Pseudomonadati > Pseudomonadota > Gammaproteobacteria > Cellvibrionales > Cellvibrionaceae > Cellvibrio > Cellvibrio sp. 25HG11W-0. The sequence goes on along the minus strand of NZ_CM174230.1, from coordinate 2,761,657 downwards.
TGAGCGTTTAGCGCAATTTATGCATGAGATTTTTGCTTTGAAATTAGCGTAGTAGGGAGCCTGATAAATCAAGCTTAGATTTAGGTGTTGAATCTGGATGCTAGAGTTGAGGGCCGATTTACCGTTAAAATAGTGTTTTTGGCGAGGTCCTATGAAAACTCTTCTTTTATATTCAACATCAGGTTGTCATTTATGCGAGTTGGCGCAAGAGATAGTTTTCCCATTGTTAGACGAATATACGGTTCAAGTAAGTGTTATTGAGATATCTGAAAGCGATGAGCTTGTGGAGCGCTTTGGCGTGCGAATTCCCGTGTTGGTATTTGAGGGTATAGGGCAGGATGAGTTGGGGTGGCCCTTTGACTCCGTACTGGTGAGGCAATATTTGGATAGAGTTGGCTGCCACTAAAAATCAGTCTGTGCGGCTGTTTTGTTAAAATTATTTTGTGCTCGCGCTTAAATTGTTAATGGTTTCTTCCACCCAGACTAACGCCTCTAAATAGATAGCCGAGATCATGTTCTCGCTGATACCTTGGGTTTCTAAATAGTTCCAGTCTATAGAGTCCCACTGGCCTTGCTCGTGGGATTTTACTATTTTTAAAATAATACCCTCGGGACCAAGGTGTTTTAGCATGGCTTGATTTAGCGGCTCAGTGAGGGAGATTTTGCTTAATAAGTCTTCCAGTGGTGCATCTAAAAATGCATCTAATGTGGAGAATAGCCCAACTGTAAAATAAGAATCTGGGCGTATGCTGCTATTCATTTTTGCTGCAATTAATTCACACATTCGGGCACGGGTCAGTGCTGTCACGCTTAATTCATGCGGTTTACCGCCCAGATTAGACAGCGCGAGCAAATCTACCCAGTTTTTCAATTTATTGAGGCCGAGTAACATGATGGCTTGGCGCAGTGAATCGACGTTACGCGATAAGCCAAAGGCTGCTGAGTTAACGAGGCGTAATAATTTGAAACTGAGTAGTGGATCGCTTGCGATCATGCGTTCAATTTTATCTATGGGTGAGTTTGGATTGTGTAGTGTTGACAGTAATTGCAATACGGCCTGTTTGTTTTCTGCAATTTTTCGCCCGCTGATAATTTTAGGGCGTGCAAGAAAGTAACCTTGAAAAAGATCGAATCCCAATGCTTTACACGTTTCGAACATTTCATAAGTCTCTACTTTTTCAGCGAGCAGGGTAATTCCTAGCGGCTTAAGTAGGCTGATATGTTGTTGTAATTTCGAGGCAGATAAATAGATTACATCCAGTTTAATAATGTCTGCATAGGGAACTAAAACCTGAGTTTGTTCATTCAGCTCAAAGTCATCCAAGGCTATTGTGTATCCCTGCTCACGCAGCCGCTTAAGTGATTGAAGCATGCTGTCATCAATGTTTTGCCCTTCCAGTACCTCAATTACCATTTGCTGATTGCTAAACGGCGGCGGAGAATCTAACAGTGTGCGTGTGAAGTTGATATACGCGCGGTGTTTGCCTACTAGCTGCTCAATGGGCATCTCAGTGAATGCATTGAGTAAAACTTGCGAGCTTGCTGCATCACCATCGAATACCTTCGCAGCAAAGATTGCACTATTGCGACACAGCAATTCATAGGCCACTACTTGCATTTGCGCGTTAAAAATTGGCTGGCGTGCAAGTAGTGGAGTTGATTCAGGCATAAAGTCAGCTATAAATTAAGAGTTTAGGGTGTTTTGGGTGTTAATAGATTGTTTGAGTGTAGTTGGGGTATGGCAGCAAAACCAATTTTAAGTGCATGTATTCTAGTACTTTTTTATGGTCTTCAGGGTATAAGCTTGTTTAAAAATGTAATCGTGTACAGCTTGGCTCTAATTTATTTTTTTGAGGTTTTTGGTGGCTATTCATCCCTTTGTTTGAATGCTAGGCAGTGGATTTGGGAATCTAGTGATGACACTGGTAATGTTAAAACCTAGCTGGTTGCCATTTACTGCCTATACTTAAAATATTTAATTTGCGGAGTTTCCGCGCAGATATCATACGAATGGTAACGGCATGTCGAAATTATTAGACTCTATTGATCAGCGAACTCGTCTGGTGGGGGAGAATCGGCTGGAATTATTAATGTTCCGCCTTGCGACTTCGCAAATGTTTGCAATAAATGTGTTTAAAGTGCAGGAGGTTGTGAAGTTGCCCCCTTTGCGCCATGTCCCTCATAGTCATCCATATATCAAGGGTGTGGCTCATCTTCGTGGTCAAACCGTCCCTGTGATTGATCTCAGTGCCGCTATAGGTGTGGGTGAGCTGAAAGAGTCGGCGAGCTCTAATCTTATAGTGGCGGAATACAATCGCTCGGTTCAAGCTTTTTTAATTGGTCCTGTAGACCGCATTATCAACTTAAATTGGGAATTGATATTGCCTCCGCCTAAGGGGGCTGGGCGCAGTCATTTTCTAACTGCAATTACTAAAATCGATGAAAAATTAGTGGAAATTTTGGATGTAGAGCGGGTGCTCGCGGACATTATTCCTTATAACACCCAAGTTTCTGCCAGTGTGTTAGATGTTGATTTGGTGGTGGAGGCGCGCAGACGTAAACTCAAAGTTTTATTAGCTGAGGATTCGCCAACTGCAGTAAAGCAGGTGCGTGAAACCTTAAGTAATTTAGGTATTGAAGTTGTATCTATGCAGGATGGGTTGCAAGCGCTCAATTTATTACGGCAATGGACAAAAGAGGGGCGCAAGGTAACAGACGAAATTCTCATGTTAGTAACAGATGCTGAAATGCCAGAAATGGATGGCTATAGGCTGACAGCAGAGGTGCGTAAGGATCCTCTACTCAGGGATCTCTATGTGGTTTTACACACCTCATTGAGTGGAAGTTTCAATCATGCAATGGTGGAGAAAGTGGGTTGCAATGATTTTTTGTCTAAGTTTCAGCCAGATGAGTTGGCGAAAGTGGTGCAAAAACGATTACGTGCTTTTTTAACGCCAGAATAAAAAAAACGCGGCTATTGCCGCGTTTTTTTATTGCTGTTTAGGACATTTTTATAGTTGTTGAAGAGCTTCTGCTTGGCTGACAAAACTTGTTTTTTCGCCGAGCCTATAAGCGTAAATCACCGAAAAAGAAAGAATGTTTTGCACATAGCCGCGCGTTTCTTTGTAGGGGATAGTTTCGATCCATACATCATAGGGTAACTGCGCGTCCTTATCTTTGTTGAGCCAGCGTTTCACCCGCGATGGGCCTGCATTATAGGCTGCGGCAGCTAAGATGCGATTGCCGCTAAAGCTATTAAGCAGTTGGTCGAGGTAGTGGCTGCCGAGACGCAGATTTTTTTCCGCGGTTAAGAGATCTTGGGTTTGAAAGTGTAAGCCATTTCTCTTTGCCGTTTGCTGTGCGGTGGAGGGAAGTAGTTGCATTAATCCCATGGCGCCTGCGGGCGAGCGGGCCTCTTGGTTGAACGCACTTTCCTGACGAGTAACAGCGTAAATAAACAATGGATTTACTGAACTGTGTTTGGCTGCTTTAGAAATGTAGTCGCCGTACACAATAGGAAATCTCACCTCTAGGTCATCCCAATAATTTGCGTCTATCATGGCTTGAATGCCATGGCGATACCAGCCCCAGCGCTGAGCGAGTCGCCCTGCGATAACAATTTGCTCGCTGGGCATCTTCCGGGTGCTGTAATACCACTCGCGGCTTGCTGAACTTAGGTCGCCACGCATGAAAAATTCACGTGCACGTTGAACTCCTGGCGATTGTTCAACTACAGCCATTTGCTCATCGGTAAAAGCAAGCGGCTTATCGAGTAAGTGATAGTCGATCCCTGTTTTATCTGCAGCGAGAAAGCCATAAAAGCTACGGGCTGGGGCTATATCTGCATAAATACTTGACGGTGTTTCGCCGTTAACTTCTTTGATTCGAAGTTGTTCCATAGTGCGCGCTTGCCAATAGCGCCAGCGCTCGCTTGTTTTGGCTTCTGAAGGAAGACGGGTAAGCCATTCATTGGTTTTTTCCCAATCTTGCTTGCGTAGCGATTCGCGAATCAGCCATTCGATTAAGTCGACGCGTGTTAGTTCTGGTGTCGCGGCAGTGAGTTGTTCTGCTTCAGTCTCATGATCTTGATAGAGCAGGCGCAACGCAATTTGATACTTCATGTTGAGGCGCTGTTCATCCGTAAATAGTTGTTGAGCATCATAACTGTGCCAGAGGCTGAGAGCTGTGCGGGCATCTTGGCGCGCATACTTTTCTAAGCCGTACAGAATAACTTCGCGCATTTGTGGCGATTGCTTGCTGAAGCGCGCTTTTTGCTGCAATAGTTTCGGGTTGGCTGCGACTTGTTGATACAGAAGGGCAAGTGGGCGTTCATTCGTGGGTAATATGTTAGCGAGATAGGCCATCATATTTCTGTCGTTTGCTGCAACGGCCTTGCGATGACGATCCCAGATAATGGTGGGAGTCATTTTGCCCGCTTTTTTCCACTCGGCAAATACTGGGTCGCAGGCTTTGGATTGGGTTTTATCTATATTCCACAGAGGAGCCACATCCTCTAGTGCAGATTTGTCGCCTGTTTCTAGGCGGGCGCGTAATTGTAAGCACGCCAGCTCGGGATCAGTGAGGCGGCTATCGTAAAAATGGCGGTAGTCGGCCCAGCGCTCTCGCTGTGCTAAGGTGCGAAGCCAGCGATGGGTCATGCGCTCCGCTAGAAATGAATCAGGGTAGTGCTGGAAAAAGTCAGCTATCTCTTGTGTTGGGAGGCTGAAAAGGCGATCCGTTAAATCTTGATATTCTAGATAGGGTAATAGCGGGTATTTTTTTAGCTTAGCAATGAGGCGTTGATATTCTGTTTTATTTTTTTTCGCGAGTGCCTTTTGCGCTTGCGCATACCAATCACGCTCTTGTTTCAATTGCGTGTTAGTGGTGTTGTTAATAGTAGTGGTTGCAGTAGCTGCTTGCGCCATATTCAGGGTCATACTACCGATGAATACGCTGGCACTGAGACAAGCTTGCCAAAGTATTGTCGAAAACCTCATGAGAACCTCAAATTGCTGTGTGCAAAAATTGCACTTATTACATGTGTAGACCTCGACTGCGCGACTTGCTTGCGAGGTGACCTTATAAAGTTACTGCTGATAGTTGTTGGTTGGAATTGAAATAATACTTTCTTGGTTAACTCATACCGCTGAGATATGATGCGCCTCCTTTGCCTTTTTCGCGACTTGATTTAGCTGTATCGCGTTGAGTGCACCAATTTCCAATATAGACTGGCTTGAATTAACTATAGGCCAGCTCTGGTCATTTGCTGCAATGACAGATCTATTTGTGCTGTCTTATGTAGAGTGCGATTGAGGATATCAGCCCCCAGTCGCTTCTACCAGTGGCGTTTCGGTCCTTAAACACTGTGAATAATTGTTTATATGTCTTTGATTAAAATTGAAAAAGCGTTTTTAAGTTACGGCCTACAGGTCTTGCTCGATGGTGTTGAATTGACGGTTGAAAAAGGTCAGCGACTTTGTTTGATTGGTCGCAATGGCGCAGGTAAATCGAGCTTGTTAAAAGTGATTGTCGGCGATGTGGACTTGGATAAAGGCGATGTTATTCGGCAAAGCGGTATTCGTATTGCGCGCCTAGAGCAAGATCTGCCAGAAGCGGATGATCGTCAAGTATTTGATGTTGTCGCAATGGGGCTGCAGGGGGTAGGGGAGTTGTTGGCGGAATACCGTCATATATCCCACTCAGCAGAGATAAGCGATGCCCAGTTAGCTCGCATGGCTGAGTTACAGCACAAAATTGAAGCTGTTGATGGTTGGGCGATGCAGCAAAAAGTAGATGAGATTTTGTCGCGTCTTGATTTGCCTGCTGAGCGTTATATGCGCGAACTCTCGGGGGGGTGGCGCCGCCGTGTGGCTTTGGCGAAATCACTGGTGCTCGAGCCTGATGTTCTGTTGCTTGATGAGCCGACAAACCATTTAGACATAGCGGCAATCGATTGGCTGGAAAAACAGCTACTTAATTTTAATGGTGCCCTGATTTTTATTACCCATGACCGCTCGTTGTTGCAGACATTGGCGACGCATATTGTAGAGTTGGATCGCGGTAATCTGCGTTATTGGGCCGGCGATTATGAAAGTTATTTGGTCTATCGCGAGCAAGCGCTTACAGAAGAGGCGCGTCATAATGAGCTGTTCGACAAGCGTTTGGCGCAAGAGGAGGTCTGGATTCGCCAGGGTATTAAGGCACGTCGTACCCGCAATGAAGGGCGTGTTCGGGCGCTAAAAGCACTGCGTGAAACACGCTCTGAACGCCGTGAAGTGATAGGCAAGGCCAACTTCTCTCTCGCTACGGGTGATGCGTCGGGTAAGTTAGTGGCTGAGCTTAAGTCAGTCTCTTATGCCTTTGGCGCTAAAACTATTGTGAAGGATTTTTCCAGCGCTATTGTGCGTGGCGATCGTATAGGGTTGGTAGGTGCCAATGGCGCCGGCAAAAGTACGTTATTAAAGTTAATTTTGGGTGAGCTGCAGCCTCAATCTGGTAGCGTCAAAATGGGCACAAACCTTAAAATTGCCTATTTTGATCAGTTGCGTGATCAGTTGGACTTGAACAGCAGTGCAGTTGATAACGTAGCCGAAGGGCGCGAGTTCATCGAAATTGACGGAAAATCAAAGCATATTTTTTCTTATTTGAGTGACTTTTTGTTTAGCGGTGAGCGCGCTCGCACACCGTTACGCGCTCTGTCAGGCGGTGAGCGCAATCGCGTTTTGTTGGCAAAATTATTCAGCAAATCAGCCAACTTACTCGTGCTTGATGAGCCGACCAATGATTTGGATGTAGAGACCTTGGAGTTGCTAGAGGAGATTCTGACGGATTATCAAGGTACGGTACTGCTCGTTAGCCATGACCGCGCCTTCCTGAATAATATTGTCAGTAGCGTTATTGCCTTTGAGGGGCGCGGCAATGTGCTCGAGTATGTAGGGGGGTACGACGATTGGATTCGCCAGGGAGGTAAATGGACGGAGGCAGACTTACCGGAATCGACAGTTGTTGCTCCTGCCCCTTCTGTGCCTCAGCCAGTTGCTGAGCAGCTTGTACCCACGGCAACTAAAGCGAAAAAGCTCAGTTATAAGTTTCAAAAAGAATTTGATGAGTTGCCGCTAAAAATAGAGAAAATTGAGCAGCGCTTGGCGCAGCTCAATAGCGAGGTGGCCGCTGCAGACTTTTATACGCAAACGGCGGCTTTGATAGAGTCAAAGCTCCAAGAGGTTGCTGCTGTACAACAGCAATTAGAGGTCTGTTTTGAGCGTTGGGCAGAGCTAGAGGATATGCAGCAGTAACTCTAGCTTGTGTCGATTAAATCATAATTCTGCAGAAAGCGTTAATCATCTGCCAAGTCTTGTTTTTTAACCAGTACGGCAAGCACATCGCAGCTTGCGCCGTGAAGTACGCTGTTCGGTGTCGAGCCTAACAGCAGTGCTAGGCCTTTTTTGCCGTGGCTTCCCACAACAATAAGATCTGCCGACTCTTGTTCGGCGAGGTAATGAAGTTCAGCTGCCGCTTGGCCTAGGAGTACGTGCTGTTGTTGAATAGGGTAGTGTGAATTCTTGGCGAGCTGCCCGAGTTCTATTCCTGCTTTTTGTAGCTGCTGCTCTTGTACGCCACTGAGATCGACCGGCATATCGCCACCATAAGCAAAAGCAATAGGCTCAAGCACATGGGCTAATGAAAGGCGCGCATTACAACTGGCCGCTAGGGCAGCAGCTTTGTGAATGACCTGAGGGCAGTCCTCTGAAAGGTCGACCCCGACTATGATGTGGCTATAGCTAATGAAGTCTGCTGGCATCTTTATTCCTTGAGTTGTGGTTAAGGTCTTTGTGGTGCGAAAAACTTCAGGTTAATAGGAAATGGGGTAGCCGAAGCGTCCGCGTAGCGGAATTCTACTTCCCTGCGCATACATTGTTAATAACCATTGTTTTGTTAATGATAGTTGCCTTGTTAATAAATGCATAACAGCAGGATGTATCAGTAGTGAATACGACACTTTTTTTTATTTTAATTGTGGTTATCGCGCTAATTTTAGGCCCTTTGGTGATGCTTAAGCCTAAGCCCGGGCAGAAAATCAAAGAGCAGCTGCGCATGAACGCGCGCGCTTTGGGTTTAAGATTTACGCTTCGCAGCCTCCCCAAGCTGAAAACAGATATGGAGGCATCCGGGGTTTGCCCTGTTTATTATTTGCCACCCTCGGAGGCTTTAGCTTCGCAGCCTGAGTGGTTATTGATGCGAACTCGCTATGAGCATGAGGCGAATTTTTACAAGGAATGGGATTGGCAAACAGATTCGGTTGCTACTCGTGATGCGCAGGCGTTGCTACTCGGCTTTATGCCGCAGTTGCCTGTGTCAGTCTGTGCCATTAGCGCAGGTCCTCAAGGAGTTTGTGTGTTCTGGCGAGAGCAGGGTGGTGAGCCTGTGTTGACGCTCATCCATGATATGTTGTGTGCCCTAGAGTCGTGTGTTGTTATTGAAGCGGGGTAAGTGATGGGCTGTCGAACTCATTGCTCAGACTTGTGCGTGAGCCATCTATCAACTGGCTGAGTTCTTTAATTAGCGTTAAGCGCTTAGAGTCCTGATGAAACGATTCGAGCAGTTGCTGTTGAGCTTTGCGATAAAACTCATAAGCGGTAAAACGATCACTGCTGGCCATGGCTTTTCTACCTTGCTCAATTAGAGACATGGCGCCCACCATCAGATGCGCCCAACGCAGCTCTTGCGTGATCGCAATGAGCTCAGTCTCGTCTATAAGCCCTTGCGCAACCAATTGAGGTAGCAGTGCGAGAGCTGCTTTTAAATAGGTTTGTGTTTGGGCAATTTGGGTGTCGCTATCTTTTTGGAAGCTGATAGTAGGGTGTTCATTGGGGTTAAGTAGGCGTGCAGAGTGGGCTTCAGCCTTTTGTATCGCTACTTCAATGTATGCTTTGTTGTTTTTTTCAATATCGAGTAAGGTCTTAAGTTGAGCAATAAGTCGCTGATTAAATAGCTGTGTAATGGTGCGATTGGGGAGTGTGCTGTCCAAGCACCCAACTAAATCACCTAGTTCTTCAATTTTTAGACGTAACTGACGTTGCTGTTGGCGACGTATAACTTGTTGTTTCTGCTTGCGGCTTAGCAGATTGACAATTATGAGCGTGCAAAGCATAAGTATTGAGAGGAACACAATTATGATCATGCGAGATTCTATAAAACGTCTATGGTTAAAAGGGCGGTTATAAAGGTTTAATCATGCCATTTATATCGCTTGGCAGATTTCCATAAAAATACAGCAAATCATAGGGTTATGTTTACTTTTTGAGATCTTATTTGGTTTTGTGACAGCACCTCCAATATCACCTGTTGGGGCGGCTGCAAGAGTTTATAGACCAAATAATAGCTTGACCCCTAAGGTCTCAGGTCTTATATATGCGCACCTTGAAGTCATTCTAGCCTTTATTGCGGCCCTTATTATGGAGTTTTTGGCGCATTTATCAACATGCGTATCTCCTTAGGCCTTTCCATCGACAGAGACAATAAAACGTATTATGGGTAAATCTTTAGTTATCGTTGAGTCGCCCGCTAAGGCGAAAACCATCAATAAATATTTGGGTAACGATTTTATCGTTAAATCCAGTATTGGACATATTCGCGACTTACCCACCAGCGGAGGTGCCAAACCGGTCGATGCTAAAGAGCGCGCCAAGCAGGCAGCGGCAACGCGAAAGCTTTCGCCAGAAGCCAAGGCGCTTTATCAGGCGAAAAAAAGTAAGTCTCAGCTGATTAATCGAATGGGCATTGATCCTGAAAACAACTGGGAGGCTCATTACGAAATATTGCCAGGTAAAGAAAAAGTCGTAGATGAGCTGAAAAAGCTCGCGGAGAAAGCTGACATTGTTTACCTCGCAACCGACTTGGATAGAGAGGGGGAGGCTATCGCATGGCATCTGCGTGAGGCAATAGGCGGCGATGAGTCTCGCTACAGGCGCGTGGTGTTTAACGAAATCACTAAAACCGCTATCCAAAATGCATTTAAAAACCCAGGGCCAATAGATCAGGACCGAGTGGATGCGCAACAGGCGCGCCGCTTTCTGGATCGCGTTGTGGGCTATATGGTGTCGCCTTTGCTTTGGGAAAAGGTGGCGCGCGGGTTATCGGCAGGTCGAGTACAGTCAGTTGCTGTGCGCTTGGTGGTAGAGCGTGAGCGTGAAATTCGTGCATTTATCCCAGAGGAATATTGGACTTTATTTGCGGATTTGCAGGCAGATAAAAAGCAGTCTGTCAGTTTTGAAGTAAAAAAATTCAAAGACGATGCATTCAAGCCCGTCAATAAAGATCAAGCAATGACCGCAGTAGCGGCACTGCAAGACAGCAGTTATAAAGTTGTGAGTCGCGAAGATAAGCCGACACACTCTAAGCCTTCGGCGCCGTTTATTACTTCAACCTTACAGCAGGCAGCAAGCACCCGTTTAGGGTATGGCGTTAAGAAAACCATGATGATGGCTCAGCGTCTGTATGAGGCAGGTTATATCACCTACATGCGTACTGATTCGACTAATTTAAGTAAAGATGCGGTTGAGTCTTGCCGAGAATATATTTTAGAGCAGTTCGGCAAGCGCTATTTGCCTGAGGCGCCTATAGGTTATTCAAGTAAAGAGGGGGCGCAAGAAGCGCATGAGGCGATTCGGCCTTCTAATGTTGCTGTTATGCCCAATCAACTTAGTGGTATGGAACGTGATGCTGAGCGTTTATATACCTTGATTTGGCAGCAGTTCGTCGCCTGCCAAATGACACAAGCAGAGTACACCAGCACGAGTGTTGTGGTGAGCGCAGGTGACTATGAGTTGCGTACGCGCGGCCGTGTCATCCGCTTTGATGGCTACACCAAGGTGTTACCGCAAGTCGCTAAAAAAGACGAAGATGTAGTGTTGCCTGACATGAAAGTAGGCCAAGTATTGCCCTTACAAAAGCTTAATCCGCAGCAGCATTTCACGAAGCCTACTGCGCGTTTTACGGAGGCGAGCTTAGTAAAAGAGTTGGAGAAACGAGCTATAGGTCGCCCTTCAACCTACGCCGCGATTATTTCTACTATTCAAGATCGCGGCTACGTGCGTCAGGAAAATCGTCGTTTTTATGCTGAAAAAATGGGCGATATAGTTACCGAGCGCTTAGTGGAAAGTTTTGATGACCTTATGGATTATGGTTTTACCGCGAGCATGGAAGAGTCGTTGGATGATGTTGCAAAAGGCGGCAAAAATTGGCGTCAGGTGTTAAATGAGTTTTATGCTGGCTTTAGTAAAAAGCTGTCATTAGCGGCTGGTTCAGACAAGGGAATGCGCGCTAACGATCCGACAAATACTGATATTAGTTGCGCTCTCTGTAGCCGAGACATGCAGATTCGCACCGGTAGTACAGGTGTGTTTTTAGGTTGTTCAGGTTATGGGTTGCCGCCTAAAGAGCGCTGTAAGCACACTATGAATTTGGTGTCCGGTGATGAGGCTATTGATGCAGATGCAGATGAAGAGGCAGAATCGCGATTGCTGCGCGCCAAGCATCGTTGCAAAATCTGTAACTCTGCCATGGATTCTTACTTGCTAGATGAGACGCGTAAGCTCCATATCTGCGGAAATAACCCTGATTGCGCAGGTTACGAAGTTGAGCTAGGTACATATCGATTAAAGGGCTATGAAGGGCCAACGATTGAATGTGATAAATGTTCGAGTCAAATGCAACTTAAAACGGGGCGTTTTGGAAAGTATTTTGGCTGCACTAATAGCGAATGTAAAAATACTCGAAAATTGCTGAAAAGTGGCGAGGCTGCTCCCCCCAAAGTTGACCCAATTGTCATGGCCGATCTTCGTTGTGAAAAAGTAGATGATCACTACGTGTTGCGTGATGGCGCTGCAGGGTTATTTTTGGCGGCGAGTCAATTCCCGAAAAATCGCGAGACGCGCGCGCCCTTAGTTGAGGAGCTGCTGGCGTATAGAGATCAAATAGACCCTAAATACCACTTCCTTCTATCGGCTCCCGTTGCCGACCCTGACGGCAATAAAGCCATTATCCGCTTTAGCCGCAAAACAAAAGAGCAGTACGTGCAAACCGAAGTCAATGGTAAGGCCAGTGGTTGGAAGGCGCTTTATTCTGGCGGTAAATGGCAGGTGCAAAAGTAGTTTTGGGTGCGGCGATCATGTCTGATCGCCGCAGTTGTTTGTCAATATTTTACTTTTGCAGGCTCCGCTCATGGCCGCCACTCATCTTTCGCTCGTCAATCAAAAATTAGCCTATCTTCGCTCAATGCTCTCCCTGCTGGAATCTATAGATACTGAACAACGGGGCGCCACTATGGCGAATCGGGCGCTTGTCGATGCTGGGTTATTCCACCTAAATGTGGCTTATCAGTTCTATTTACGCGAGCTTGCAGAAGTTAATCGCCTTAAGACGTGCGCAGATATTTATAGTCTTACACAGTTAAAAGCGCGCCTCGATGCTTTGGGGCGATCTCCGTCAGAGGTTCAGGAGTTGTGTGTTCTAGCAGGGCAACCTGAAAGCTGGTTGGCTATGATGCTGTCGGCCTATGAGGCTATTTTTCTGTCGCCACCACCGATCCTTGAGCTTAAGGCTTTTCCTGTGCATGAAAATGCTATTCCCCTGATTGATGTAACCGCTGCAACCGCTATAAGGGTTTATTCTCCCTCTGACTTGGCGGCTGCAAGCCAAGCATTCATCGCACTTATAGGGCGTCAGCGAGAAACAAGTGCAGAATATTGATAAAAAGTTGAACCCTTCTTATGACTGTGGCACAATCAGCACCCTTCGCGGCTAGAGGTGAATGATTTTTATAAAAGTGCATAAAAATCAACCGCTTACGGCATTCGGGAAGTGAATGTAGGGCAACGCTCCTTAAAGCGTCAAAAAAGCGGACGTGGTGAAATTGGTAGACACACCAGATTTAGGTTCTGGCGCTGCAAAGTGTGAGAGTTCGAGTCTCTCCGTCCGCACCATATTCTTAGCAGGTGACTGTGCGTCACCTGCTAATTCAACGGCTAATAATTTCAGTTATTTCACGAGGCACATATGCAGGTTTCACTTGAAACGACTTCTGGACTGGAGCGTCGCTTAACCGTAGGCGTACCAGCTGAGCAAGTAGAAAACGAAGTCGAGAATCGCTTAAAACAAGCGGCTCGTGACGTGAGTATCAAAGGTTTCCGTAAAGGCAAGGTGCCATTATCTGTTGTTAAGCAGCGCTTCGGTGCTGGTATTCGCCAAGAAGTTGTAGGTGATGTAATTAATCGTTCTTTTTATGCTGCGGTACAAAAAGAAAATGTGAAGCCTGCAGGTCAGCCTGCTATTGAAGCGAAGCAATTGGCTGTAGGCAAAGATTTGGAGTACGTCGCAACTTTCGAAGTATATCCTTCGGTTGTTTTAAGTGATTTGTCTGCCTACGAAATTACTCGCTATCAGGCTGAAGTTACCGAGGCTGATGTAGATAATATGGTAGAGGTGTTACGTAAGCACCAAGCTACTTGGAATGTTGTAGAGCGTGCTGCTGCAAATGACGATCAACTTGATATCAATTTTGTGGGCACCAAAGATGGCGTTGAGTTTGCGGGCGGTAAGGCAGATAACCACAAGCTAGTATTAGGTTCTAATTCTATGATTCCTGGTTTTGAAGAGGGAATTATTGGAATGAAGGCGGGTGAGCAAAAAGACATCACCGTTACATTCCCTGCTGATTATCAGGCGGAAGAGCTGCGCGGTGCTGAGGCTAAGTTTTCCATTACCGTAAACTCTGTGTCTGAGGCGGTATTGCCGGATTTGAAGAAAGAGTTTTTTGTTAAATTTGGTGTCGAGAAAGGCGGGGAAAAGCAATTCCGCAAAGAAGTAAAAGCCAACATGGAGCGTGAATTAGGTAACGCCCTGAAGGCCAAGGTAAAAGGGCAGGTTATGGATTGCCTCGTGGCGACTCATACTACTGATGTGCCTAAGGCCTTAGTGGCTAATGAGGTCAATGTTCTGCGCAATCAAATGATGCAGCGCTTTGGTGGGCAACAGCAAAACTTTGATGTTAAATCTTTGTTGCCGGACACTATGTTCCAGGATGAGGCAAATCGTCGTGTGACCTTGGGTTTGATAGTTGGTGAGATTGTGAAGTCCGCCAAACTTAAGCCAGATGCTAAGCGCATACGCACAATGATTGATGAAATAGCGTCAACATATCAAGAGCCGAGTGAGGTTGTGGAATATTACAGCAGCAATCCAGAGTTATTAGCTGGTGTTGAATCTGCGGTTCTTGAGGATCAAGTAGTAGATCATATTCTCACCGCGGCCAAAGTGACTGATGCTCAAACTTCTTATGATGAAGTTATTAAGGCTGGTGCAGCAAAGTAATAGCTTAAAAAAGCCGCAAAACGCCTGTTTTGCGGCTTCTCTTCTCTGAAATACTCCGCAAATATCCTCTTTTGACTGGCATATAATCCAATCACGAGTTAAGCTCATCTGTGTTAAAACTCTCACGAAGCTCCCTTTTTAGAGATGCTGTTAGCCTGAATAAGGATGAAATTGCAAGATGCCAAACGAATTTATGAAATCTCAAGTCGCTGCTATTAATAGTGGTTTGGTCCCCATGGTCATAGAGCAAACCGCTCGTGGCGAACGCTCCTTCGATATTTACTCGCGCCTTTTGAAAGAGCGTGTAATATTTTTAGTGGGGCCTGTAGAAGACTACATGGCCAATTTGGTGGTTGCCCAGTTATTGTTTTTGGAGGCAGAGAATCCAGATAAAGATATACATTTATATATCAACTCTCCTGGTGGTTCAGTAACTGCAGGTATGTCAATTTATGACACTATGCAGTTTATTAAGCCAGACATCAGTACCATGTGTATCGGTCAAGCTTGTAGTATGGGTGCCTTTTTGCTTAATGCGGGAACTAAAGGTAAGCGTTATTGTTTGCCAAATTCCCGAGTGATGATTCATCAGCCAAGCGGTGGTGCACAAGGTCAGGCTTCAGATATTCATATTCAAGCCCAAGAAATCTTAAAGATTCGTGCCAGATTAAATGAATTAATGGCATTGCATTCTGGGCAGACGATTGAAAAAATTGAGCTTGATACGGAGCGAGATAATTTTATGTCTGCACAGCAGGCGAAAGATTATGGCCTGGTTGATGCGGTAATTGAAAAGCGTATTCTTGCAGCGAAATAATTTTTATAGGTCTATGGTTGCCCTAAGCCATTGGCGCTGAATAGCATGGTAGTTGAGTTTGGGGGCATATCTTGGTTGGGGCATAATTCATTTTTGCAGGCTGTAATATATTGGCCTCTAATGGGTTCAAAACTCAGTCCCTGACATTGTAAATATAATTAAGCGGAGTGGTTTCAATGACCGATCACACCAGTGACGCCGGCGATAAAAACGGAAAACTTTTATACTGTTCTTTTTGCGGCAAGAGCCAGCATGAGGTACGCAAGTTAATTGCAGGGCCTTCAGTATTTATATGTGATGAATGCGTCGATCTTTGTAATGACATTATTCGCGAAGAGATTCAAGAAACTGCGACTGAAGGCAGCTCTGAGAAGCTTCCTAAGCCTCATGAAATTTCAGCCATTTTAGATCAATATGTTATTGGTCAAAAGCGTGCTAAAAAAGTGCTGGCTGTAGCTGTTTATAATCACTATAAGCGTTTGCGTTTTGGCGGTAAGTCGTCAAAAGATAAAGAAGCTGTTGAGTTAGGTAAGAGCAATATTTTACTTGTTGGGCCCACAGGAAGCGGTAAAACTTTGTTAGCGGAAACTTTGGCTCGCTTATTGGAGGTGCCGTTTACTATTGCTGATGCAACGACGTTAACCGAGGCGGGTTATGTTGGTGAGGATGTAGAAAATATCATTCAAAAGTTGCTGCAAAAATGTGATTACGATGTCGAGAAGGCCCAGCAGGGTATAGTCTACATTGATGAAATCGACAAAATTTCACGTAAATCTGATAACCCATCGATCACTCGTGATGTTTCGGGAGAGGGGGTTCAGCAGGCGCTATTAAAACTTATTGAGGGCACTGTTGCATCTGTTCCACCTCAGGGTGGACGTAAGCATCCCCAACAAGAGTTCTTACAGGTTGACACTTCTAACATTTTATTTATCTGTGGTGGTGCTTTTGCAGGGCTCGATAAGGTCATTCGAGATCGATCTGAAAAAGGTGGGATTGGATTTAGTGCAGAGGTCAAAAGTAAAGACGATAAGCGTAACTTCGGTGAAACATTACATGATTTAGAGCCGGAAGATCTAGTACGTTATGGTCTTATTCCTGAATTTGTTGGGCGCTTGCCTGTAATTGCTACCTTGGATGAGCTAGACAAGGCCGCATTAATGCAGATTTTGATTGAGCCTAAAAATGCATTAACTAAGCAATATGCACGTTTGTTCGATATGGAGGGTGTGCAGATAGATTTTCGTCCAGATGCACTGGAAGCTGTTGCTGAACGAGCAATGGAACGTAAGACTGGTGCTCGCGGTTTAAGATCCATAATGGAAAATGTTTTGCTTGATACCATGTATCGTATTCCTTCTGAGGAGAATGTGGTTAAGGTTGTTGTTGACCAGTCTGTGATAAAGGGTGAGTCTGAACCTTTGTTGGTTTATGGCAGTACGGAAAAGCAAGCTAAGGCTGCAGCCGATGAATAGCTCGGTTTCAAGATTTGCTTGTTCCTTGAGCAAATAATAAAAAAGAGCGCTTTTTAGCGCTCTTTTTTATTATTTGTAATCTAAAAACTTGTAATTATCCTCGCTCGACCCCAATCTTGTTTAGTAGTAGACGCTTGTATGTCTTATCCAGATAGAGAGGAACCTATGGCCGCTGATATTCAATTAAATGTAACTCTAAACGATATCCCTTTGCTCCCCTTGCGTGATGTGGTTGTGTACCCTCATATGGTGACTCCTTTGTTTGTGGGGCGTGGTAAGTCGATTGAAGCGCTTGAACAGGCCATGTCGACTGATAAGCAAGTGTTACTTGTGGCTCAAAAAAATCCTCAACAGGATGACCCCCAGGCGGAGGATCTTTATAGCATCGGGACCGTGGCCTCAATATTACAATTGCTCAAATTGCCAGACGGCACAATTAAAGTTTTGATTGAGGGTAGGGATAGAGCCAAAATTGAAAAATTTACAGATGCGGGATCATTTTTTTCTGCTGATATTGCTTTTATTGAAAGTGAAGAAATTGAAGCTGCTGAAGCACAAACATTAGTATCCACAGCAATAGCGCAGTTTGAGCAGTATGTAAATTTGAGTAAAAAAGTTCCAGCGGAGGTTATAACCTCATTATCTGGTATAGATGAGCCAGGCCGTTTGGCCGATACCATAGCGGCGCACATGTCGTTGGAGTTGCCAAAAAAGCAAGCCATATTAGAAATGGCTTCTATTAGTGAGCGCATTGAACATTTGCTGGGTTTGATGGATGCCGAGGTCGACCTTTTCCATGTGGAAAAAAAGATTCGTGGTCGCGTTAAAAAGCAAATGGAAAAAAGCCAGCGTGAGTATTATCTGAATGAGCAAATTAAAGCGATTCAGAAAGAGTTAGGAGAGATGGGTGAAGAGGTTAATGAAATTGATGAGTTGGAGAAAAAAATCATCAATACCGGAATGCCTAAGGATACAGAAGAAAAGGCACGCGCTGAACTTAATAAATTGAAAATGATGTCGCCTATGTCGGCAGAGGCATCGGTGTTGCGATCTTACATAGACTGGATGATTAAGGTACCGTGGAGCAAAAAAAGTAAGGTTAGGCATGATCTTGTGCGTGCTGAGGATGTTCTAAATAAGGATCATTTCGGGCTGGAAGAGGTTAAGGAGCGGATCTTAGAATATCTTGCAGTTCAGCAGCGAGTGAAAAAAATCAAAGGGCCCATTTTATGTCTGGTGGGGCCGCCAGGTGTAGGGAAGACATCTTTAGGTGAATCCATAGCTCGCGCAACGAATCGTGAATTTGTACGCATGGCCTTGGGTGGGGTGCGTGATGAGGCCGAAATTCGTGGTCATAGACGCACTTATATCGGCTCCTTGCCTGGCAAACTTATTCAAAAAATGGCAAAAGTTGGTGTTAAAAATCCTTTATTTTTATTGGATGAAATTGACAAAATGGGGATGGATAATCGCGGTGACCCAGCATCGGCTTTATTGGAGGTTCTAGATCCTGAGCAAAATAACCATTTTAATGATCATTATTTGGAGGTGGACTACGACTTATCCGATGTGATGTTTGTCTGTACTTCAAATACTATGAATATTCCTGGTCCATTACTAGATCGTATGGAAGTTATACGTATACCCGGATACACAGAGGATGAAAAGTTAAATATTGCACTGCGCTACCTCATCCCTAAACAGTTGAAGGCTAATGGTTTAAAAGATACAGAAATTGACATTAAGCCTGAAGCTATACATGGCATCATTCGTTATTACACACGTGAAGCTGGGGTGCGTGGGCTGGAGCGCGAAATAGCCAAAATATGCCGGAAGGTGGTAACTCGTCATGTAAAAAATAAGAAGCTTGGCGTTAACGTAGTAGACTCAAGCACCTTGGAAGATCTCCTTGGTGTTCGTAAGTTTGATTTTGGTAAGGCTGAAAATAGAGATCAGATAGGGCAGGTAACTGGCTTGGCTTGGACTCAGGTGGGCGGTGAACTTCTAACAATTGAAGCATCATCAGTAGTCGGTAAAGGGCGTATTATCAAAACTGGGTCTCTCGGCGATGTAATGCAGGAGTCGATTCAGGCTGCTCTAACGGTTGTTCGCTCTCGTGGGCAGGCTTTAGGCATAGCTCCTGACTACCATGAGCGTGTAGATATACATATACACGTTCCAGAGGGAGCAACACCTAAGGATGGCCCTAGTGCGGGCGTAGCAATGTGCACTGCATTGGTTTCGGTTCAAACTGGAATAGCCGTAAGGGCTGATGTAGCTATGACAGGAGAGATTACACTGCGTGGCGAGGTTTTACGCATTGGTGGGCTTAAGGAAAAGCTTCTGGCTGCGCACAGAGGTGGAATTAAAACGGTCATTATTCCTGCAGATAATGAGCGTGATTTAAAAGAAATTCCAGCGAACATCAAAGCAGATCTTGTGATTAAGCCTGTTAAATGGATAGATGAAGTGTTAGAAGTGGCGCTGCAGCATGTTCCGACCCCTTTAAGTGATGAGGAGTATAAGGCGCTGGAGAAGGCCGCTCAAAATTCTGAGGCTGGGTCGACACGCCTCAGTACCCATTAATTAATATAATGCGGCAACATTTTGTGTATTTATCGCTGAGCTGCATGATTTGTGAGCAGATCTGAGAAGCTTTTACATAAAGCGGTAAGCTTTCCTTGACCCTCTCGGTGTCTGTTGGTATAAATCGCAATTCGTTTGCTGCACAGGTAATGCAGGGCGATCTATTTACATAAAGCTTTCTCTGCCTTGTGTGTGTTTTTGAACAAATAATCAAAAGGGGTTAAGTGTGAACAAAACTGAGCTGATTGAAGCCATTGCCGCGTCTGCGGATATTCCTAAAGCTGCCGCAGGTCGCGCCTTGGATGCTGTAGTTGAAAGTATCACTGGCGCCTTGAAGAGTGGTGATTCTGTTGTGTTGGTTGGATTCGGTACCTTCTCGGTCAAGGAACGGGCTGCTCGTACTGGCCGTAATCCTCAAACTGGCGCAGAGATTAAAATCGCTGCGGCTAAAGTACCTGGATTTAAAGCAGGTAAAGCCTTAAAGGATGCTGTTAACTAAGTTTGGAATTGGAGCTTTTTGTTGTATTCAGCGATTCTGAGAGCTGCAAAAAGTTAGAGAAGGCGCATCTTGGGTGCGCTTTTTTTTTAATAGAGCTTAGCGTGTGTGTTATTGATGGTAATTGCCTGCTGCGTTCAGTGCAGTAGTAATAGTATTTTTCCAGCAATATTGATTAATATCTATTTCTAAAAATAAGTTCTATTTGTCGGCCAGAATAGCTGTATTTTTTTGGCCTTACTTTATTAATTCAAATAATTACATATTAGTCGTTTGTCTATATCGTTAACTGTGCTGTTGCATTATTCAACGAATGGGCCTGCTACAGTGTTTGGAGTTTAAAATGTTGCAAAATCTTAGAGACAATTCTAGAGGGGTTATTTCTTTTATCCTTATTGGATTTCTTGTAATCATTTTTGCCCTTACTGGTGTTGATGCGTTATTTAATTGGGACAGCTCTGTCAATCAAGCCGCCAAAGTGAATGGTGAGAAGGTTACAGAAATGGAGGTTCAGCGCGCAATTTCCATGCAAAAACAACAGATGATCAATCAGTACGGAGAGCAAATACCTGCTCAATTTTTGAGTGAAGAATATTTGCGCAAACCGGTTATTGAAAATTTGGTTCAGCGCTTGGTGCTAACTCAAGCCGCTACTGACGGGGGGATGGCTACGAGTAAGGATTATTTAAGTAAGCAAATTGCCGTGGCTGAGCAATTTAAAGATGAGTCTGGCGCTTTTAGTAATGTTCGTTATCAACAAGTGTTGCGCAATATGGGATTGACTCATAGCACTTACACTAAGTTATTGTCTGACGAGTTGATTTTTAATCAGCTGCAGTCTGCTATCAATGCAACCTCATTTGCAACCCCATCTCAATTTGAGGAAGTTGTTGCTTTAAGTTTTGAAACAAGAGATGTGAGCTTTGCGCTAATTCCAGCTGCTAAAGTAAGTGAATCTGTAGTTGTAAGCGATGATGAAGTTGCTGCTCACTACGCAGCGAGCCCTCAAGTGTTTACTAGCCCAGAACAAGTTGCTGTTGACTACATTGATTTAAACGTCGCAAATCTGATGAAGGATGTAACAGTTACTGAGGCTCAAGTGCGCAAGCAATACGAACAAAATGTGGCATCGTTTGTGGCGACTCCAGAGCGTCAAGCCGCTCACATTTTGATTGAGGATAACAGCCCAGAGAAAATAAAAAGTGTGAATGAAAGGCTCGCTTCAGGAGAGGACTTTGCGGATGTTGCAAAAGAGCTGTCTGACGACTTGGGTAGTAAAGAGCAAGGCGGAGATTTAGGGTTCACCAAGGGGGATGCTTTCCCCGCTGAGTTTGAAGCTGCATTGGTTAGCTTGAAAGTGGGTGAGGTATCCGCCCCTGTTAAAACGGATGCTGGAACTCATTTTATAAAGTTAATGTCTGAAAAGGGCAGTGAACCGGCAAGTTTTGACGAGCAAAAATTAGCAATAGAGGATCAATTAAAGCGTGCTGAAGCGGAAAATGTATTTGTTGCTAAATTGGAAAAATTAAGAGACTTGTCGTACAACGCTGAAAGTTTACAAGAAGTTGCAATCGAATTAAATTTGAAAGCAGAGAATAGCGGCTTGTTTGCGCGTACCGGCGGTAAAGACTTAACTGCAAATACACAATTTATAGAAGCGGCTTTTTCTTCAGAAGTACTGCAAGAGGGTAATAGCAGTGAGGTTTTGGAGTTGGATACCACTCGTGTGGTGGTTTTGAAGAAGACTGCTTACAAGCCGAGTGAGCTTCGTCCATTGGATGAGGTGAAGAGTGAAATAACAGCACAGCTCAAAGTGGAAAAAGCACGTAAAGCTCTTGCGGAGCAGGGAAGTGGGCTTATTTCAGGTTTGAACTCCGGCTCAACGTTGGCTGAGCTAAGTGAGTCTGCAGGTTTAGAGGTTAAAGAACTTAAGGGGCTGAAAAGAGCAAGTGCTGATTTAGATTCGGATGTTTTACGTTATGCCTTTTCTATGGCTAAACCACAGGCCGGCGGCGCAAGTTATGGCGGCGTTATGACTGCGGGTGGTGATTTTGCTGTGGTAGTTTTGGACGCAGTCAATATTGGTACCATGGCTGATGTTACACCGGAGCAAAAGTCCGCAATAGTTGCACAGCTTGGAAATATTTATGGGCGAAATGATTTCATGAGTTTTCAGAAATTTTTAAAAGATAGTGCAGAAATTAAGTAAATAAAAAGCCCCGAAAGGGGCTTTTTATTTACTTGCTGAACGTGGTATTAGCTAGCTAATGTAGTACGATTTCTACCATTTTCTTTTGAGCCGTAAAGTGCATGATCAGCTTTTTCTATCCAATTACAATGATCTCGAATAGAGTCGTCTAACTCTGCGATTCCTGCACTTATTGTAAATTTAACTTCATGGCCTTCACTATAAACTGTCATGTTTTCAATTGTGGTTCGTAATCGCTCTGAAAACACATAGGCACCGTCACTATTGGTGTTTGTGAGAATGATTGCAAATTCTTCGCCTCCATAGCGCCCGGCAATATCTAGGTCGCGCGCCTGATCTCTTATTGCTTTGCTTACTTGGCGAATGGCTTCATCACCTACAGTGTGGCCATATTGATCATTAATTTTTTTAAAATGGTCGATATCTAACATTATAAGACTTGAGGGGTGCTGGTAACGATCAAAACGTTTGTGCTCATCAATTAACCGGCTTTCCCAGTAACCACGATTAAATAAACCGGTCAGGTGATCTACGCGGCTAAAACTCTGCAGTTGTTTGTTGGCTTGCTGCTGAGCGAGTTTGTTTACAGCGCTATCTGTAACATCATAAATGATTAAGCATATGTGACTGACAATACCATTAGTGTTAGGTAGTGGAATAATCGTGCTATTTTGATACATATGTTCTGCACTGCCGGTGATGGGACGGTAGTGGGGAAACTTAAAGAGGTAAGGCCGCTGCTCCCAGGTTGTGAAGGTGGCGTTTTGCAATACAAATACTGCATTGGCTTTATGCTTGAACCATTGTTCAGATAGCTCTGGAAAAACTTTGAAGATGCTTTTACCTAAAACATCTTCGGGCGCTTTACCGCTATGGTTTTGCATAAAGCTATTCCATATTTCTACGCTATAGTCTGCATTCATCACTACAAGGCCTACATCAATATTTTGAAGTATATCCATGTGCCAATGAGTGTCACTAAAGCTTGTGTCTGCGCTTGTTACCATTGTTTTAGCCAACTCAGTCCAGTAAGTAGTTTAATTTCTCAATCAGCCCAGAGATTGAGTGTTCAGCAACGACAAGTAGAAGATCGCAGTTTATTTGATGGTTTTCTATGGTGTAATTAATTTCAACCACCAATGCTTGCTTCCATTTCATATTATTGTTCTGGAGTAAATCTGTAATATTGCAGTGTTGCCCAAGTAGCATGGGGGGGCCAAAGCTAAAGTGAGTGTCAAGCTGCTCGGCCATTCCCCTTAGGCAAGCTCCATTAAGTACATTGGCAGTATCCATCAACAGTTCATATTGAGCCTGTTCGTCTGGAACTCTGTCATATTTCAGAAGTTTGGCTAAATCATTAAAATCTGTTCCATGAAAAATGAGCATAGCTTCTCCGGCTATGCCACCACCGATAAAGCCCTGGCACACACCGTGTACTATGTCTTCTTTTGTCTCGCGATTAAGTGAGTGCAGCGCCATTGCTATATCTGTGGGATTTAAGACGCTTACGTGGGGTATTGAAAGCACCACAAAGACATCCAAGAGGCGTGCCAGACGATCGCCCGCTTGGCCCATGGCCACATTGGTTATTTCTTGGAGGCAGTCTCGCTGGTCTTCAGTGAGCAAATATTCGCGCATAATGTGGATCTTGTTATAGAGGAAGCAAGAGGGTTTTTAGAAGCTTAGCAGTTATCCCTGAATTTGTAAGAGAAGTTATAAGCAATGTGTGTATGTTGTTGCTCTGATATTCCTCCTACGTAGGTGTTTTAGGCTTTAAATAGTCTTAAGTTCACCTAAATGCTTATAAAATATAGTTTTTTTATCCTTTTATTGGTAGCTTGTAAGATTAGTTTTGCTGTTGTTTTGCGAGCAAGGCAGAGTTATAGCGATGTTTTCGACATTTTAAGGCCTTAATAAACAAAGGCTTTTTCAGTGAGGCAGTACTTTTAATTAGCTGGTTTTTAGATTGGAACTTAAACATTGATTGAGGCGTGTTATGGCTGCGATAAAAACACTTGGTAGGTACTGGCGAGTAGAGTTTAGACAGATAAGGATGTTATCTGTTGTGGCTCTGCTCTTTGTGAGCGCCTGTAGTACAGATTCACTCCGAGAGGCAGCACTAACAACACCAGCAAGCGAACCAGAGCAGCTATGGATCATGCCTGCAAACCAAGAGGCGGCTAGCTATTTGGCCGAATGCAAGCAGGGCTACGAAAAAGTTATCTCACTCATGAATGAGCTCTCTGCGCCGACCCGCACTTATGAAGCATCAGCACTCCTGGGTGTTATTAATGATATTGACCTTATTCTTGATGGACAAATTAATTTGGCAGGACTCTATGCCAATGTTCATCCAAATGAAGCGATGCGTACGAGTGGTGAGGCCTGCGAGCAAAACTTTATGGCCTTGGTTAGCCAGATTAGCTTGTCGCGCCCACTTTATAATCGCCTGTCAGCACTGAACCCCCAGCAGCTAGACGACGTTGACCGACGTTTTTTGGCGCATATGTTGCGCGACTATAAGCGTTCTGGTGTTGATAAGGATGAAATAACGCGTCAGCGTATTGGTCAACTTAACGAAGAGATCAATTTGATTGGTCAGGATTTTGATAAGAATATCCGTAGTGGTTCACGCCAGCTAATCTTAAATTCTTTAGCTGACTTGAAGGGTTTGCCTCAGGATTATATCGAAAAGCATCAACCTAATGAGCAGGGGCAAATTGTCCTCACTACGGCGTATCCTGATTACTTTCCATTTATGCAATACGCGCAGAGCGATGCCTTGCGGAAGCAGTACTATATTTTATTTCGCCAACAGGCTTACCCCGAAAATAAAGCGATATTGCTTGATTTAGTCAATAAACGTCATGAGCTGGCTCAACTACTGGGTTATAAAAACTTTGCGGAATATATTACCGAAGACAAGATGATTAAGTCTGCTGAGAATGCGCAGAGCTTCATTGATAAAGTTTCCGCTATTGCAACTGCTAAGGCTGATGATGAATATCAGGTGCTACTCAAGCGCCTGCAAAAGATCGACCCTAGAGCGACAGAGGTTACTGATTGGCAAAAAGTTTATCTCGAAGAGCTAGTTAAAAAAGAACAGTATCAAGTGAGCGCACAAGAGGTTCGGCAATACTTTCAGTACGATAATGTGCGCCAAGGTATGTTTGATTTAACCCAGACTATGTTTGGTATAAGTATAAAGCCATGGAAAACAGCTGTTTGGCATGACTCCGTTGAGGCCTATGAGGTCTGGGATCAGGGTGAGGTCGTGGGGCGCTTTTATTTGGACATGCATCCACGCGAGGGAAAATATAAACATGCGGCAGAATTCCCCATTCAAAATGGCATAACAGGAAAGCAGTTACCTGTGGCTGCTTTGGTGTGTAACTTTCCTGGTGGCGATGACAGTGAAGGCTTGATGGAGCATTCAGATGTGGAAACTTTCTTACATGAATTTGGCCACTTACTACACAATATTTTTGCTGGGCGTAATCAGCGCTGGATGTATTTTTCAGGCATAAAAACCGAATGGGATTTTGTAGAAGCTCCATCACAAATGCTGGAAGAGTGGGTTTGGGATGCTGATACGCTCGCGACTTTTGCACGTAATAAAAAGGGTGAAACTATCCCCCCGGCACTGATTAAAAAAATGCAGGCAGGGCGTGAGTTTGGTCGCGGCATGTGGACTAAGCACCAGCTATTTTATGCGGCGCTCTCTTTGGGTCTATATAACCAGGATCCTGCTGTAATGGATTTAGATAAGTTCATGGAGCAAGTGCAATCAAACTATTCGCCGTTTGGCTATGTTGACGATACCTATTTCTATACAAGCTTTGGTCACTTAAATGGTTATTCTGCGATTTACTATACCTATATGTGGTCGCTTGTTATTGCCGCCGACATGCACAGTGAGTTTAGTAAAAAGGGACTTAGGAATAGAGAGCTTGCACAATATTACCGTAAAACAGTATTGGCACCTGGTGGTGAACGTGATGCTGCGGATATGGTGACTGAGTTTTTAGGGCGCCCTTATAATTTTGATGCCTTTGCGAAGGACTTAACCAAGCACTAAGTGAGTGCGAGTAATCTTAATGATTGCTCGCGTTGATGATTACTTTAAGAGCAATTTCTGTATGCGCCTTGTTCGGTATCTACTAATTTTTAGCCTGTGCCTTATGTTTTCAGCGTGCGGGGATCGAAAGACCCTGGTTGACGTGGGAAATGAAAAAGGGATTTTATACTTAGGTAATTCTGCGGAACCTGCTGATATAGATCCTCACATCACCACCGGTTCGCCGGAACATAATATTCAAACAGCTCTTTATGAAGGCTTGCTCGCGAAAGATCTTGAAACCTTGGAGCCTATACCGGGAGTTGCGGATACGTGGAGTGTATCTGCGGATGGCAGAGTCTATCGCTTTCATATTCGTGATACGGCGAAGTGGTCTAATGGCGAGAAGTTAGTTGCACAGGATTTTGTGGGCACTTGGCGTAGGGCATTAATGCCCAGGCTAGGTAATGCATGGGCAGTATATCTTTTCGTTATAGTTAATGCGGAAGCCTTCAATAAGGGGGAAATTAGTGATTTTTCCCAGGTGGGTGTAAAGGCATTAGATGAGCAGACACTGGAGATAACTTTGGTGAATGCTACACCTTATTTTTTGCAAATGCTCGATCATAACTCTATGTTTCCCTTGCATATCAAAACGATTGAAAAGTTTGGTGAAATAGATGAACGCAGCACGCCCTGGACTCGCGCCGAAAATTTTGTTGGGAACGGCCCATTTATTCCTGTCGAATGGACGCCGAATAAGGTTTTTTCAGTAAAGAAGAATCCCTACTACTGGAATGCAGAAAGCGTAAAATTAAATCAAATTGATTTTTTACCTATTGATAATCTTGTGGTGCAGGAGCGCATGTACCGGAACGGCCAATTACATATAGTAAATAAGTTGCCGCCAGATAAAATTGCTCAATATCAGGGGGACCCTGCGTTGCGCACTTTTATGAATTATGCGACCTATTTTTATAGATTAAACACTACTATTAAGCCATTAGACGATGCGCGAGTGCGAAAAGCCTTGGCTTATTCAATTAATCGGGAGGCTATAGCGAAGTACATCACTAAGGGTGGTGAAATTCCCGCTTATTCATTGACGCCGCCTAACGACTATTATGCTCCACAGGCGCGTATGGTCTACGACATAGACTTAGCTAAAAAACTATTGGCTGAAGCGGGCTATCCCGATGGGAAAGGCTTTCCCAAGTTGACTCTGATCTATAACACCGATGAGTCGCATTTGAAAATTGCAGTGGCAATACAGCAAATGTGGAAGAAATCACTGGGTGTAGACATTCAATTACAGAATCAGGAGTGGAAGGTTTTTGTAAACAATCAACACCAAATGAATTATGAGATGTCTCGTGCCTCTTGGGTTGGTGATTATGTAGACCCCAATACCTTTTTGGAAATGTGGATTACTGACGGTGGTAACAATGAAACGGGTTGGACCAATAAAGAGTACGACTCTTTAATTAAGCAGGCTTCGTTAGCACAAAATAATGCCGAACGGGTGGCATATTTTCAGCGTGCAGAACATATTTTAATGGATGAGGCCCCCATAATTCCTATTTATACTTATTCTTGGAATCGACTTGTGTCACCAAGCGTTACAGGGTGGGTTGATAATGTTCAGGACTTTTATCGTTTTCAAGACATCACTTTAGTTCCTTCAGAAAATTGATTCTATGTTGATATTTATAATTAAGCGGTTGTTACAAGCTGTCCCCGTACTGCTCTTGGTGGTTACAGTCACGTTTTTTATGGTGCGCGCAGCACCTGGAGGTCCATTTGACGAAGAGCGTTCTGTTCCACCTGAGGTATTAAAGCACCTCAATGAGCGTTATCACTTGGATGATCCACTTTGGAAGCAGTATTTAGATTATTTAGGTAATTTGGTGCAAGGGGATTTTGGTCCTTCGTTTAAGTATCCTAATCATACGGTTAACGATTTGTTGTCGGCTGGTTTTCCTGCAACCTTAGAGCTGTCGTTCTATGCCATTATTTTTGCTCTTTTACTCGGTATGCTTGCGGGTGTTATGGCGGCATTAAAAAGCAATAGTCTGCAGGACTATGTCCCCATGTCGATCGCCATGATTGGTATTTGTATGCCGTCATTTGTATTGGGGCCAATTTTATTATTGATTTTTGGCATTTGGTTGCAGTGGTTGCCGGTGGCTGGCTGGGGCCAAATAGCAGGGGATAAGGTACTGCCCTCTATTACACTCGGTTCTGCCTACGCAGCATATATTGCGCGAATCACACGCGGTGGCATGCTTGAGGTTTTATCGCAGGATTATATTCGTACCGCGCGTGCGAAAGGCTTGTCGAGTGCACGTATTGTGTTTGTGCATGCGCTTCGCGGTGGTATCACGCCGGTTATTTCTTTTCTCGGCCCTGCAATGGCAGGGTTGTTGGCAGGTTCATTTGTCGTTGAGACAATTTTTCAAATTCCTGGTTTGGGGCGTTTTTATGTGATGGCAGCATTTAATCGTGATTACACCATGATATTGGGCTGCACGATCTTTTTTGCTTTTTTAATTATTCTGTTTAATTTATTGGCCGATGTAGTGCTGGTGTGGCTGAATCCAAAGCTGCGTCAAGATTTGAGTGGGGGAGCCTAAGATGCAAGAGTTTGAACAGGGCACTTCGCTCACCCAAGACGCGTTTATGCGTTTGCGTAAAAATAAACTGGCGATGTGTGGTTTATTTATTCTGACTTTTTTTATAGTGATTGCACTATTAACTCCGCTCATTGCGCCTTATGAATACCAAGCGCAAGATTTAGAACTGGGCGCCTCTGCTCCGTCTATGGCGCATTGGTTTGGGACGGATACTTTGGGGCGTGATCAGTTGACACGTGTTATGTACGGCAGCCGTGTTTCCTTAATGGTTGGTTTTATTGCAACATCGGTTGCATTATTAATTGGTGTGCTCTGGGGGGCTACGGCTGGTTTTCTTGGAGGGCGCGTAGATGCATTTATGATGCGCACGGTGGATGTGCTTTATGCCTTGCCCTTCACCATTTTTATTATTTTGCTAACAGTTATTTTTGGTAGCAGTATGTTGCTATTGTTTTTAGCCATAGGTGCGGTCGAATGGTTGACTATGTCGCGCATTGTGAGGGGGCAGGTACTCACTATAAAGCGCCAAGAGTTTGTGGAAGCCGCAGTTTCTATGGGACTTTCTTCTTGGCAAATTATTACACGCCATCTTATTCCCAATGTATTGGGGCCCATCATTGTTTACACCACACTTACTATACCCAGTGTGATTCTATTGGAGTCCTTTTTAAGCTTTTTAGGCTTGGGAATTCAGCCGCCGCAAAGCTCTTGGGGCTCGTTGATATCGGGTGGTGTAGAAACCATGGAAGAGTACCCTTGGTTATTAATTTTCCCTGGTTTGGCGCTATCTTTAACGCTATTTTCGTTAAACTTTTTAGGTGATGGGTTGCGCGATGCCCTTGATCCTCGCAGTTCCAAGGATTAATTATGAGCGTGCAAGCACTTTTAACAGTTGAAAATTTACGCGTCGTATTTAATACCCGTAATGGTCAAACATTGGCGGTAGAAAACTTATCCTTTTCGCTTAACCACGGTGAGGTTTTGGGGATAGTGGGTGAGTCTGGCTCAGGAAAATCCGTTGCCTGTTATAGTCTTTTGGGTTTAATTCCTATGCCGCCAGGCAAGGTTGAGTCGGGTCGTGCACTGTTTCATGAGCGCGACCTATTGCAAATGTCAGAAGCAGAATTGCGGCAGGTGCGCGGCAATAAAATTGCGATGATTTTTCAGGATCCTATGACGTGTTTGAATCCCTATATGCGTGTAGTGGATCAGTTAAATGAAGTGGTTATACAGCATAGTAAATTATCCAAGCAGGAAGCCCGCCAGCGTTCAATAGCTGCTTTGGAAGAAGTGGGTATTCGCGATGCTGAGGCGCGTGTAGATGACTATCCCCATCAGTTCTCCGGTGGTATGCGACAGCGTGTGATGATCGCCATGGCACTTATGTCTGAGCCTGAATTGTTGATTGCTGATGAACCTACAACCGCGCTCGATGTAACTGTGCAAGCGCAGATTCTTGCTCTCATTAAAGATCTCCAAAAAAATCGTGCGCTTTCCGTTATTTTTATTACCCATGATTTGGGTGTGGCGGCGCAGATGGCTGACCATATTTTGGTTATGGAAAAAGGGCGCATGGTGGAGCAGGGTGTCACTGCAGATATTTTTGAGCGTCCGTCCCAAGCCTATACACAGAAATTGTTGAGTGCTGTACTGACGAGCGCGAAACCTACACCTAGCTTGGCCAAGCTCGATGAGGCACCCTTGGTGCAAGTGAATCATTTAAAAACGTACTTTACCTTGACGGCAGGATTCTTCGTGAAACGTATTCTGCAACAAACCAAGGGCGTTGACGACGTCAGCATTAAAATTCATTGCGGTGAAATTGTGGGCTTGGTGGGTGAGTCAGGTTCAGGTAAATCTACCTTGGGGCGCAGTATTGTTCGCTTGCTCAGCGCACAAGAGGGTGAGGTTATTTTTGAGGGGCGCGATATTCTCAAACTTTCCGAAGCAGAGTTAAAAAGCTCGCGACGCGACTTCCAAATGATTTTTCAAGACCCTTATGCGTCGCTCAATCCGCGTATGACGGTATTCGATACGCTCGCAGAGCCATTGCTGACTCATGGTTTGGCAAATAGAAAAAATGTAGCAGAGCAGGTTAATGCGCTGATGGACGATGTGGGTCTTGAGCGTCGTTTTATTCGTAAGTATCCCCATGAATTTTCCGGTGGTCAGCGGCAGCGTATTGCTATTGCCCGTGCTATTGCGCTAAAACCAAAACTGATTATTGCCGATGAACCGGTTTCTGCGTTGGATGTGACTATACGCGCGCAAATTTTGGCACTGCTCTTGAAGCTTACGCAAAAACATAATCTTACAATGTTGTTTATCTCGCACGATATGTCAGTTGTGCGTTATTTGTGCGATAGAGTTGTTGTAATGCAAAAAGGTAAGTTGGTTGAAGAGGGGGAGACGGAAGCTCTGTTTACGAATCCACAAGCTGCCTATACACAACAATTACTGGCTGCTATTCCTAAGTTGTAGTTTGGTTGGGTGTTACTGAGTCCCTATAAGGCTCTGTACAATTTTTAAAAATTCGCTTAAGTTTGGTCGCCTGGACTAAGTGTCTCCCATTCTCTCTAGCGCCTTCACATTAATCCATCCTCAGAAATATAATTGATTCATCGCGTCTGAGGTGCGGGCCTCAGTGTAGCAGTGCATCGCACTGCTTGTTGCGTGTCATACAGCGCAATTGTCGGCGGCTCTTCACAATATGCGTGATAGCTGTTACGAAGGTTGCTGGTGCTGCTCATCGTAGTCATTCTTAAATTGCATATAATCTGACCCTCTAAAATTAATTAGAAATTCGTTTAAAGCTTGCCTCTGTAGTAAAGACCGCAGGTTTTTATTGCACCAACTCGAACAAGGCCCTAGTCTGTGCGCTTATTTGGTGCGAGGTGGGCTGTGATGTCTAAACATCTTTTTCATGAAGTGCGCTTGTTGTTAGGTATAGAGCGTAATACTACGGGTAACAGCGAAAAGCTGATCTCAGCGCTAGGTGCATTTTTTGGGATTTTGTGTGTCTACTGGTCTATGCGTTGGTGTTTCCCCCATGGATTTATGCATACCGCAGGTACCCTGATTATGGTTACTTCAATGGGGGCGAGTGCGGTATTGCTGTTTGCGGTCCCCCAAGGTGCCTTATCTCAGCCTTGGGCTTTAATTGGCGGTCATCTACTTTCCGCATTGGTAGGTGTTGTATGCCAACAACTTTTTCCTGATAGAACCTGGACCCCAGCATTAGCGGTGGGCTTGGCGATTGGTGTTATGCACTATTTGCGTTGTATTCATCCGCCGGGTGGCGCCACTGCGTTAGCCGCGGTTATAGGCGGTGCCGAGATTCACCAATTGGGGTTTTATTATTTACTGATGCCGGTTGCATTTAATGTATTAAGTCTTTTGGTGGTGGCTGTGCTGTTTAATGCGTGTTTTTCTTGGCGTCGTTATCCTGCTCATCTTACTCGTCGCGTCCTTGTTAAACCGAGCCAAGCTGCGGAACGGCAGTTTGAATTGACGCAGGAGGATTTTTCGGCCGCGATGGAAAGCTTGAATTCTTACATGGATATAACGAGTGAGAGCCTTACTCAACTACTTGAGTTGGCGAAGCAGCATGCCGAAAAAAATATTACTCACCCCAAACATATTCGAGCAGGACAGTTTTACAGCAATGGAAAGCTGGGGAACTTGTGGAGTGTTCGCCAGGTCATAGACGCTGCAGATAATGGTGACCCAAATAAAGATCAAATTATTTATAAGGTAGTCGCAGGTGCAGGTGGTTATGTCACAGGAATCTGTTTGCGTTACGAGTTTCAGCAATGGGCTAGATATGAAGTAATGGCTCAAGCTAATGGGCATTGGCTTAAATATCAAGATGAAGATACTTAGCCTTTAAAGGGCATAAATAAGAGGTACAGTGCGCCTGCCTGAGGGGTGAGGTCATTGTGTATCCTATGCCCTTATCAGTTGCAGATTACAAACTCCTACAAATTAGCGTTGGGTAAGCGTAGTAATACAGGCTAAGATGCGGCCTTAATTAACATTTAGGGTGCTATTGCTACTCTGTGCGCCTTTGGATTCATTTAATTCACCTGAAGATATTGTCACGAGGTTTTCCATGGTTTTTACCAAGTGTTCACAACAGTCCATTACGTTTATTAAGCAGGCATTAACGACGACGGGAGTTATTGCTAGTTTGTTTTTTGCGCAATTTAGCTCTGCGACCACGGTACAATTTCAAACTGTTATGGGTGATTTTGAAGTTAATCTCTACGATAAAACTACACCGGAAACAGTTAAAAACTTTCTTGCTTATGTAAATGCAGGAGCCTACACCAACGCTATTATTCATCGTTCGGTTGCGGGCTTTGTGGTGCAAGGCGGTGGATTTACTTATACGGGTACCTTGCCGCCCACGAGTATCGCGCAAAATGCCGCGGTAACAAATGAACCTGTGTATTCCAACTTGCGCGGTACTATCTCTATGGCAAAATTGGGTACTTCGGCAAACAGTGCTACTAATCAATGGTTTTTTAACTTGGCAGATAATAGCGCTAATCTCGATAAACAAAACGGTGGCTTCACAGTATTTGGCCAGGTCACTGGTAATGGGATGGGAATTGTAGATGCGATGGCGGCGTTAAATCGCTTTAATATGGGTAGCCCATTTGATTCGATTCCACTGCGTAATTACACCGCGACTGATGCAACTAACAATGCGCCTATTACTGACGAGCAATTCGTCGTTATTCTCGGTGTGGTGGTCTTAGACGCAAACCCTGATACAGCCGCAAATTTAAATCCGACCAAAAATACACTACTTAATCAAAAAGACAGTGGCAGCAGTAGTGGCGGTACTCAAGGCTGGTTGTTGATTTTGTTGGCAATGCTTGCGCTGGGGCGTAAAAGCCTATTGAATAAAGGCTAATTTGAACTCTAGCGAGGAATGGCCTAAATGATTACCTATTTTTATTGGTTTGTTGTATTGAGCGTTACACTCTTTGTGTTTCTGGGTGTGGGACGCTATTTGAAATGGAAAATAGGTGCTATTGGGGCATTGTTGGTGTTTTTAGTTGGCTGGGGAATGTACGTGTTTCACTATGAGCAGTCCTTTGTTAAAAACTATGGCGGTGTTATGGCTGTTACGGTTCCTGATGGCCAAATGCATATGCAGGCCACGTGGAAGGATGATAATTTGTGGATCGAAAATTATGATCCTGCGACTAACCGCTGTATTTTCAGTGAATATTCTAAAGGTAGCTTGCTGGAAGGCAAGGTGACAATTAAAAATTGTAACCCCTTAATGCCAAAAGCCGAATAGGTTTTTTTAGGATTATGGTTGTTGACTAAAGCCTGATTCTCTCTTGCATATGCATCCCGAATGCATTGTGCAATAAGAGAATCAGGCTTTTTTATTGGGTCACTTATAGCGGCTGATGCTTGACGTTAAAAATGAAAAACGGCAGCAGCATATGGGCCGCGTAATTCAAGATTCACATCATCGTCGTTGAGTTTAATATGAGCTTGTTTGTAGCCCAGCTCTATTCCAAGATCCAGCGCGGAATCAAACATATAACCTATTTTGGCGGAGTAGTCTTGGAGGATGTTGCCGTCATAGCGAATGGCGTTGCCTTCAAGCCCTGCGGAAAAGCCGGTAAAGGGCAAGTCAAATTGAAAGCGTGCATAGACTAAAGGTGCCGTTGCATCTACATCAATATTCTCTGCACTGAACGCACTCTCTGCTTTTACATAACCTGAGTATTGGCGCAGTGTTACACCTAAATCAAGGTTAAGCCAGTTATCGAGAAACTCATAGTAGAGGGTTGCATCGGTGTAGCTTAAGTCAAAGTCGGTGGTGACATTTTCGCCCATAATAAAATCCGTTCCGCCTAATTCAAAACTTTTTTCGATAGTAGCGCTTTGACGGCTACTTAGGTCGTTTTGTTGCAGTTTTAGATTGGGCAGAAAGGGTATAGGGTGCTCTATCGCGATGTAATAAAAGCTGTTGTTTTTTTCATCTACGCCTAGCTCTTGGGTGGTTAAGGCTGGCTTGCCAATATCGCCGTCGTATTCGGTTTGCCAGGCGCCGGCGCCGGCATAAATGCCAAATACAGTATCTGCTTGCAGTGTGTGGCTTGTGGCAGCAAGGCCCAGAGCGGCAATAAGGCTGAACAAAGGCTTATGGCAAAGTGTTTTCATGGTGAATGTCCTGAGTGAGCGGTTGATTTAGTAATGAGGTAATTGTAGCTGCTATCTGTGTTAATTCTGTTAAGCGGGCCGCGCGTATGTGCAAGCGGCGGTAAAAACCACTATGAGTGGTGAGATTAATCGTGTGGTGTCGTTTTAATCAGCTGCAAGAATGCGCGGGCAGCATTGTTAAGGCTGCGCTGTTGGTGATAAATACAGCCTAATGGTCGCTTAATGACGGTTTGGTCAACATCCAATACAGTAAGTTGTTGATCGATTAGGTTGCTGGGGAGTACTCCCCAGCCTAACCCAATGCTCAGCATCATTTTGATAGTGTCTAAATGATTAGTCGCCATGGTGATGTCGAGGGCTTGTCCCTCATTATCAAATAGCGTTTTAATGAGTTGTGTGGTGTAGGTGTTGGTGTCGGGCATTATGGCCTGATGGGGGCTTAAGTCTGCTAGTTGTAATTTTTTTCGTTGCGCCAAGGGGTGGTTTGGCGCTGCGACAAATTGCAGTTTGTCGTGCCAGAGGGTATGGCTGTTAATGCGTGAATCTTGCTGCAGCGCCAGGGTGATGATTGCTAAGTCGAACTTGCCTTGAAGTACAGCTTGATAGGCTTGCTCTGAGTCTAAAAAGTGTAAGTCTAACTTTACTTGGGGATGGCGCTGCGCAAAAGTTTTTAAATAGTTTGGTAAGTAATGCAACCCAATATGATGGCTGGTTGCAATGCTTAGTTTACCTTGTATGTCACCTCGTAAATCAGCGATAGCTTGCTGCGCTGCCAGCACTTCTCCCAGTATTAGTTTTGCCTTCTCCAAGAGTAGGTGCCCTGCTTGCGTAAGAGCAATTTGGCGGCCTATGCGATCAAACAGTTGTGCTTTAAGTTGTTCTTCTAGCAGCGCAATTCGTTTGCTGATGGCGGGTTGCGTTAAATGCAGGCGCTCGGCAGCTGCTGAAAACGAGCCGGTCTCTGCAATAGCTACAAATGCGTGAAGATGTTGAGTGTCCATAGCGGCATTTTTATAGTATTCCTGTGTGGAATGCAAACTATAAAAAAGATAAATTTGTTTTATGGGTTTGTGCCCCGTAGAATTGCGCCATTAGACAATACTTCTTCTCGTAATATTCGGAGATTTACCTCATGACGGCCAAAACCCTGTATGACAAGCTTTGGGACGCCCACTTGGTGCAAGAGCGCGATGACGGCTCGGCGCTTATTTATATTGACCGCCACATCATTCACGAAGTGACATCGCCCCAAGCGTTTGATGGTCTGCGCTTGGCGGGCCGTAAACCTTGGCGTGTGGATTCCATATTGGCAACACCCGATCACAATGTGCCGACCACTCAAAAAGAGCGTGCGTTTGGCGTTAAAGGTATTGAGGACCCTGTGTCACTCATTCAAGTCCAAACCTTGGATGACAACTGCGATGAATTCGGCATAGTTGAATACAAAATCAACGACAGCCGCCAAGGTATAGTGCATGTAATCGGCCCAGAAACCGGCGCTTGTTTGCCCGGTATGACTGTAGTGTGTGGCGATTCCCACACGGCAACCAATGGCGCCTTAGGTGCTTTGGCGCATGGTATAGGTACTAGCGAAGTTGAACATGTAATGGCAACCCAGTGTTTGGTTGCCAAAAAAATGAAGAACATGTTGGTGAAGGTAAATGGCGTTTTAGGTTTGGGCGTTACCGCTAAAGATGTGGTTTTGGCTATTATCGCCAAAATCGGCACCGCCGGTGGCAATGGTTGCGCCATGGAATTTGGTGGCCAAGTGTTTCGCGATATGAGCATGGAAGGGCGCATGACCGTGTGCAATATGGCGATTGAAGCGGGCGCGCGCGCGGGTATGGTAGCGGTAGATCAAACCACTATCGACTATGTGGAAGGCCGCGCCTACGCGCCCAAGGGTGATGTCTGGAAAAAAGCCGTTGCCGATTGGCGCAATTATGTGAGCGATGAAGGCGCGCACTTTGATGTGGTGGTCGAATTAAATGGCGCCGATATCAAGCCGCAAGTGAGCTGGGGTACATCGCCCGAAATGGTGGTGTCGGTAGAAGATAAGGTGCCGGACCCGGCGCAGGAAAAAGATGCAGTGAAACGTGAAGGTATGCTGCGTGCACTTCACTATATGGGTTTGCAAGCGAATCAAGCGATTACCTCTATTAAGTTGGATCGCGTGTTTATCGGCTCCTGCACCAATTCGCGCATAGAAGATATGCGCGCGGCTGCGGCTGTAGTTAAAGGTCGCACCAAAGCCGCTTCGGTAAAAGAGGCGATTGTAGTGCCAGGCTCTGGCGCGGTTAAAGCGCAGGCAGAAGCTGAAGGTTTGGATAAGATTTTCATCGCCGCTGGTTTGGAGTGGCGCGAGCCGGGTTGCTCCATGTGCTTGGCGATGAATGCGGATAAGTTGGGCAATGGTGAGCACTGTGCTTCAACATCCAACCGCAATTTTGAAGGCCGACAAGGCTACGGTGGCCGCACCCATTTGGTAAGCCCAGCTATGGCTGCAGCGGCGGCAATTGCCGGTCACTTTGTCGATGTGCGTACATTTGTAAATTAAGAGGAGCCACGCATGAAAAGTTTTACTGTTTTACAAGGTTTGGCGGCTCCTATGGATCGCGCCAATGTCGATACTGACATGATTATCCCCAAGCAATTTTTGAAGTCCATTAAGCGCACTGGTTTTGGCAAAAATTTGTTTGATGAGCTGCGCTATATGGATGAAGGCAAGCCGGATCAAGAATGCACTGGTCGCCCAATTAATGCTGAATTTCCGCTTAACTTTCCTCGCTATAAAGGCGCGACAGTTCTGTTGGCACGCGAAAACTTTGGCTGTGGCTCCAGTCGTGAACACGCCCCCTGGGCGCTGGATGATTACGGCTTTCGCTGTGTAATTGCCCCAAGCTTTGCGGATATTTTCTACAACAACTGTTTTAAAAATGGTTTGTTACCCATCATCTTAAGTGATGCAATTGTCGATCAGTTGTTTAAAGAAATGTACGCGGCAGAAGGCTATGAGTTAACAATTGATTTGGCGGCAAAGCTCGTTAAAACACCAAGTGGCGAAACCTTTGCGTTTGAGGTGGATGAGTTTCGCAGGCACTGCCTGTTAAACGGTTTGGATGATATAGGTCTAACCCTTGAGCATGCCGATGCGATTCGCACTTACGAAGCTAAAAAGCGCGAGTCGGCACCTTGGTTATTTGATGTAGTTAAATAGATTTTTTTGGGAGAGAGCACTGTGGGAAAGCATATTTTAATTTTGGAAGGCGATGGTATTGGCCCCGAAATCGTGCGCGAAGCGCGCAAAGTACTTGATGTTGTGAATGAAAAATTTAGTTTGGGTTTAACCTTTGAAAATGAACTGATGGGTGGTTGTGCAATTGATGTGCACGGTGTGCCTTTGGCGGATTCAACCCTTGAGCGCGCCCGCCTTGCGGATGCCATTTTGCTCGGTGCTGTGGGCGGCCCTAAGTGGGATAAGTTGGATCGTTCGATTCGCCCAGAAAAAGGCTTGCTGAAAATTCGCTCGCAGTTGGGTTTGTACGCTAACTTGCGCCCGGCACTCTTGTATCCTCAATTAGTAGATGCGTCTTCGCTAAAGCCCGAAGTGGTTTCCGGCTTGGATATTTTAATCGTACGCGAACTGGCGGGCGGTATTTATTTCGGCGAGCCACGCGGTATCCGTATTTTAGAAAACGGCGAGCGCGAAGGTTACAACACCTATAAATACAGCGAGAGCGAGATTGTTCGTATCGGTCGCACTGCGTTTGAAATGGCACGTAAGCGCGGAAAGAAAGTCTGCTCAGTCGATAAAGCTAATGTGCTGGAAGCGACAATGCTTTGGCGCGAAGTTATGGATGAGCTGCACAAAGAATATCCTGACGTAGAGTTGTCGCATATGTATGTAGATAACGCGGCTATGCAGTTGGTGCGTGCACCTAAACAGTTTGATGTGTTGGTGACGGGCAATATGTTTGGCGATATTTTGTCTGATGCGGCCGCCATGTTGACTGGCTCTATAGGTATGTTACCGTCAGCTTCCTTGGATAAAGATGGTCGTGGTATGTA
The DNA here is from genome assembly GCF_057815475.1 of Cellvibrio sp. 25HG11W-0. NCBI lineage: Bacteria > Pseudomonadati > Pseudomonadota > Gammaproteobacteria > Cellvibrionales > Cellvibrionaceae > Cellvibrio > Cellvibrio sp. 25HG11W-0. The sequence goes on along the minus strand of NZ_CM174230.1, from coordinate 2,722,754 downwards.
TGAGCCTTGCCACGGCTCGGCGCCGGATATAGCGGGCAAGGGCATTGCTAATCCGTTGGCTACCATTTTGTCGGTGTCAATGATGCTGCGCTACTCGCTAGCAATGCCGGACGTGGCGGATGCCATCGAAGTTGCTGTGGGTAAAGTGTTGGATCAAGGTTTCCGCACAGCGGATATTTATGTTGAAGGTACGAAGAAAGTGTCTACCTCAGAAATGGGTGATGCAGTGGTAGCGGCTTTGGTGTAGGGGGGATCCCCTCGGCGGCAATCAAGTTAATACATTTAAATGAGTGAGAAATACAATGAAAGTAGGTTTTATCGGTTGGCGCGGTATGGTAGGTTCGGTTCTTATGGAACGTATGCAGGCAGAGAGCGATTTTGCCGACATTGAGCCTGTATTTTTCACCACATCCAATGTGGGCGGCGCAGCACCTGCGGTAGCCAGCGGTTTGCCTGCATTAAAAGATGCGTTTGCTATCGAAGATTTAAAACAATTGGATGCCATTGTCACCTGCCAAGGCGGCGACTACACCAATGAGGTTTTTCCGAAGTTGCGCGCTGCGGGCTGGAAGGGCTACTGGATTGACGCGGCCTCTAGTTTGCGCATGAAAGATGACGCCATTATTGTACTTGATCCCGTAAACCAAAGTGTCATCAAAGACGGTCTCGCCAAGGGTGTAAAAAACTACGTCGGCGGCAACTGTACTGTTAGTTTGATGCTGATGGGCTTGGGTGTGTTGTTTCGCGAAGGTTTGGTGGAGTGGGTGACCTCCATGACTTATCAGGCGGCATCGGGTGCTGGTGCGCAAAATATGCGTGAATTGATTTCACAGATGGGTGCCTTGCATTCATCTGTTTCGGACAAGCTAGCTGACCCGCGCTCTGCGATTTTGGAAATCGATCGTTTGATTGCTGAAACCATGCGTGCAGATGCATTCCCAACTGATAACTTCGGTCATCCTTTGGCGGGTAGTGTTTTGCCCTACATCGATAAACAATGGGAAACTGGTCAAAGTAAAGAAGAGTGGAAAGGCCAGGCTGAGACTAACAAAATATTAGGCCGTGATGGCAACCCAATTCCAGTTGATGGTTTGTGTGTGCGTGTAGGTGCTATGCGCTGTCATAGTCAAGCATTGACTATCAAGCTGACGAAAGATGTACCTATTGCTGATATTGAAGCATTAATTGCTAATGCGAACCCTTGGGCAAGCGTGGTGGCTAATGAGCGCGAGAGCAGTTTGCGTGAGCTTACACCTACTAAAGTGACAGGCACTTTGAATATCCCTGTAGGGCGTTTGCGTAAAATGAATATGGGTCCGCAATACCTGTCAGCCTTTACTGTTGGCGATCAGTTGTTGTGGGGTGCGGCGGAGCCTTTACGTCGCATGTTGCAGATTTTAAAAGAGGCCTAGGCTTCGTTGGTAGTCCAATAATCTGAGAAAATCGCAAACCCTGAGTTTTTACAAGACTCGGGGTTTGTGCTTTTTATAGCTTTAAAGCTGATTAATGCAGATTTAAATGACTGTCTTTTTTCACAAAATTGCCAGTTGGTAAGAAAAAATAGCCAAAAAAGGCCTTGCGGTAGGTATTTGTCAAGACCCCAAGTATTGATAAAAAGCTATTTATAATGAATACTTACAGAAGATACTGAAGATACATTCGAGGTTTGATCTACACTAAAACCCGCTACTGCTCAAATGCGGTAGTTGTATTTCTTAACTAATATGCCTAGCTAATCAAATTATACTAGGCCGTGAAATAATAAAAGGATCGCGCTATGCGTCTTCGTCAGTTGGTTTTAGCCTGTGGTTTTTCCTCGTTAGTGCTATCGCATTATGCCAGTGCCTTAGGCTTGGGTGAGGTTACGCTCAAGTCAACACTGAATCAGCCGCTTTCAGCGGAAGTCAAATTATTGGATACTCGCGACCTCAGCGCTGAGCAGATTCTTGTAACCTTGGCTGCCCCTGCTGATTTTGAGCGCAATGGTGTCGACCGTTTATTTTTCTATACTGAATTACAGTTTGAGGTTGTCTTGGATGCGCCAGATGGCCCTAAGGTATTGATCACCTCTCGTAATCCGGTGCGCGAACCCTACATGAACTTTTTGATCGAAGCGCGTTGGACGGCAGGTCGGTTGTTGCGTGAGTACACATTGCTGATGGATTTGCCTACCTTTGCGGAGGATCAAGGTACTCGCGCAGTAGAGTCATCCACCGCAGGCTATAAGCCTCAGTCAAATAATTATGCTACACCCGCCAGACCGGCGGCTCGTCAGGCATCCAGCCCAAGCCGTTCTGTGGCTCCAGCCCCAAGTTTGAGCGGCGATGAGTATCAAGTAAAAAGTAATGACACCCTGTGGGAAATCGCACAGCGTATGGGTTCCGGTAGTGTGCATCAAAATATGATGGCGCTCTACAAAGCAAATCCCGATGCGTTCATCAAGGGTAATATCAATCTTCTTCGTCGCGGCCAAGTGCTGCGTGTTCCTACAGCTGATGAAGTTAATTCAATTTCACGACGTGAAGCTGTGAGTCAATTTGCTCAACAAACTAATGACACCGCATTGGGTGCTCAGCTGAATGCATCGCGACGCGATTCTGTGAGTCGGTCTGAATCGACGGGTGTGAGTGGCCGCGTTAAGTTGGCAGCACCAGTGTCTGGTGCTGCACGCTCGGGGCAGGGTAGCGGCGCTAATGATGGTAGCGGTAAAGCATTAGAGTCGGAGTTGGCTACGACTCTCGAAGAGTTGGATAAATCTAAAGCTGAAAATAGTGAGCTAAGCTCGCGCGTAAAAGAGCTGGAAGCACAAATTGATACTATGGAGCGCTTGGTAGATGTGAGCAATGAAAAATTGCGCGCACTTCAGGTCGCTGCCGAACAACAAGGGCAGGCGGTTGCGGCAAATACTGCTGAGCCTGTAGTTTCTATTGATGAGCCAGCTGTTGCCAATGTTGAGCCTGTTGTTTCCGAGCCGGAAGTAGAGAGCAAGCCTGTCGCGGAAGAACCAGAGGTCAAGCCTGTCGTAGCTCCACCTAAACCAATGGTACAACCACCTGTACGTATTCCCACCATGGTGGATAAGTTAAATGATAATGCTCCTTGGCTAGGCTTGGGGGCTTTAGCTTTGGCTGTGGCTGGGTTCTTGGTTTATCGACGTCGCAAAGAAGCAGCGGAAGAAGATGTTAGCTTTGAAGATGAAGCCTTCACTGCAGATGCTAGTTTTGATGAGCCCACGGAAAACCTAGGGTCAGATTTAGAGCTCGATGAACCAAGCGCAGATCTATTTGAGGAAGATGAGCAACCTGTTGAGGCTGAAACAGGAGATGTGGTTGGTGAGGCGGATATTTATATTGCTTATGGCAAGTTAGATCAAGCCGAAGAGATGTTGTTAAAGGGATTGAATAAAGATCCTCAATCGGCTGATATCCGTTTGAAATTACTTGAAGTTTATGCGCAGCAAGAAAATGCAAAAGAATTCGATAAGCATTATGCGGGCTTGTTGCCTTTGGCAACGGGAGCTGTTTTAGCGCGGGCTTCAGAGTTGCGTGCAGGCATTGCTGGTGCAGGCGAGTTTAATCCGGAAAGTTTTGATGTTTCTGCGGATGATGATTTGTTTGCAAATTTAACCGCAGATGATGTGAAAAGTACTAGTGCTAATTCCGCGTCAAGTGCTGAAGACTTTAATGTAGATGACTTTCAAATTGATGATGATGCTTTGGCGCTTGATGAGCTGGAGGCAGATAGCCTAGGCGACGAGTTGAATTTTGATTTGGACTTGAGTGATGACTTTGTTGCGCTTGATGCTGACAGTGATAGCGCATCCGCATCAAGCGCTACTGAATTGGCAGAAGAAACCCTAGATTTTAACACCGATGATTTAGATCTTGATTTTGAAGGTGAAGATGAGACCCTCGATGGTGCTGATGACTTGTCTGCGCTGTCATTAGCATTGAGTGAGATAGATGCTGAGAAGCCAGAAGCGGGTGAGGATATTACGGCGACTGATTTAACCGATGACGAGTTCAGCTTTGATTTAGATGATGACTTATCGTTAACTGATGACTTGTTAGTAGTCGATAGCGCTAAGCCAGCAGTCGCAGTAAAGGAAGAGCAGTTGGATGTTGCAGCGGATGATTTCGATCTTGATAAAGATGTAAATGAAGTTGATCTTGCTGCACTTGATCATGAGATGGAAAGTCTCGACTTTGAAATGGACGATGACCTAGAGTCACTTGCTTCCGAGGAGGGGCTTGCGCTTGATTTTGAAGGAGAGCTTGATCTTGAGGAGGAGCTTGATCTTGAGGAGGAGCTTGATCTTGAAGAAGAGCTGGCAGATTTTGAATCTGCATTTGATGAAGATACTGCTTCGGTTGGTGAGAGCCTAAAGCATAGCGGTTTGGTGCTTACTGATGATTTGGACGTTGCGTCTGTTGCTAGTTCGCCTGTGGATTCTGCGTTAGACGATGATTTTAACTTGGAGGATGAAACCGAACTCGATCTTGCAGATACGGATGAACTGGAAAGTGTTGATCTGGTAGATGTTGACGCTGAATTGATTTCTAGTGCTGAAAAGGCGCTGGAATCTGATGCCTCTACTGATGAGTTGGATGAACTCTCTTTCGATTCAGAGCTCGCAGGTGATCTGGATGGCTCACTAGAGCTTAATGTTGATGAAGAACTTGCGGTTGATTCGTTTGATTTGGAAGATGATGATGTTGCCGATAGTCTTGCAGAATTAGCTGCGGGTTTGGATGAAACAGAAGCTGACACTGCGAGCAATGAAGTAGTTGCTGAGGATGAGGCATTAGAAGAAGATTTATTTGCTCAAGCATTGTCTGATTTCTCTGATGAAAACACAGAGCTTAATTTAGACGATTTTGATTCTAGTGATACTCAGCTGGCTGATTTATCAGATGAGGATATGGATTCCGAGTTGGATTATCTTGCCGATGCTGATGAGTCTGCTACCAAGTTGGATCTGGCGCGTGCTTATATAGATATGGGTGACATAGACGGCGCCAAAGATATTCTTGCTGAGGTGGTCAGTGAAGGCACTGAGGAGCAGCGTAAAGAAGCCACCGGTTTGCTGGGTGGCATAGACGCATAATCTGTCCTTTGGTTTAAAAAGCCTTGTACATTAGTGTGCAGGGCTTTTTTATTTTTTATCATTGGCATTAACTTTTTTTGATTTATCTATTATGAGTGAAAATTATGTGCCTCTTTCAAAGCCTTATCAGCGTAACGGTGAGGTGGTGAGTGATACTGTTTGGCCTGAAGGTATGCAGCGAGTTGCGCTGGGCATAGAGTACAAGGGCTCTGGTTTTCATGGCTTTCAGATGCAGCCTAATGGTGTTAAAACCGTCCAGCAGGCACTTGAATATGCATTGTCCAAGGTGGCAGATGAGTCTGTTTCTTTGGTTTGTGCAGGGCGCACCGATGCTGGTGTACATGCCACCCATCAGGTTATTCATTTTGATACCCTCGCTAAACGTCCTGGTAAAGCTTGGGTGAAAGGAACCCGACCCTATTTGCCTGATACTGTCAGTGTGCGTTGGGCGCTAAATGTTAACCCACATTTTCATGCACGCTTTAGTGCGCAAAATCGAACATATCGTTATTTATTATCCGACTCGCCTACGGCGTCTGCGCTTTTGCATGATCAGGTTACTTGGTCATCAAGACCATTGAATGTTGAGCTAATGCAACAGGGGGCTGCCTACTTGGTGGGTAGGCATGATTTTACATCGTTCCGTGCAACTCAGTGTCAAGCTAAAAGCCCTGTGCGTCACATTGAACATTTACACTTGGTGCGACGTGGGGATTTGATTGTGCTTGAGGTCCAGGCCAATGCCTTTTTACATCATATGGTGCGCAATATCGTGGGCGTGCTGTTGGCGGTAGGTGCTGGCGATAAGTCGCCGGAGTGGGTGGCGCAGGTTCTTGCAGCCTGTGATCGCAGTGCTGGTGGTGTCACTGCTAAGCCTAATGGGTTGTATTTGGTGGCAGTTGATTATCCAAAAGAGCTTCACTTGCCACAATTGGCACCGGGGCCGCTCTACTTCTCGGAGCCTATTGGTGGATTTGGTGCTGATGCTTTAAGCCATAAGTGATCTATTAGCTGCCATGGCTGCGAATCAGCTCTATACGGTATTTAACGGCGCTTTCTGGTAATATCGCCTACTTAATTTTATGGTCTTAAGTCAGCTTTTCAATTGAGATTGGCTGCGGTATCGTCAATTTGTGGTCTTAATGAGTGCAAGCCACTTATCAGTTAGTACAGCGAGATAGGGTTATTGTGAAGTCGGTAAGAATCAAAATTTGCGGCATAACGTCGGTGCAAGATGCCCAAGCTGCCATAGCAGCGGGTGCCGACGCTTTGGGGTTGGTATTTTATGCTGCGAGTCCGCGCGCTGTTTCTATAGCCAAGGCCAAGGCAATTGCGTTGTCTGCAGGCCCATTTGTCGTGGTGACGGGTTTGTTTGTGAATGCAGAGGTTGACTATGTACAAGCGGTGCTTGCGGAGGTTCCATTGCACTTATTGCAATTTCATGGTGATGAATCCGTAGCCTACTGTGAATCTTTTCGGCGCCCCTATATGAAGGCCTTGCGTATGAAACCGGAGCTGGATGTGGCAGCCTGTGTGGCGCAATACGCGAGTGCAAGTGCGCTGCTGCTTGATGCTTATCGTCCAGGTGTGCCGGGTGGTACGGGTGATACATTTGATTGGGGCAGGGTGCCTCAGATTGCAGCGCGCCCACTGGTGCTTGCCGGTGGCTTAACACCCGCTAATGTAGCTGCTGCCATAAAGGCTACAGCTGTCTATGGGGTTGATGTGAGTGGTGGTGTAGAATCCTCCCCCGGCATTAAAGATCATGCAAAAATAACAGCATTTATAGCTAATGCGCAGGCTGCCGCTCTCGGTAGTGCTGCTTAAAATTAGAAAGTCTTTTTACATATTGAATAGGTGAATAAACGGTGAGCAATACTCCTGAGTCTTCAGTCATTGACTACAGTAACTTTCCTAGCGAAGACGGTCATTTTGGCCCCTATGGTGGGCGTTTTGTATCTGAGACACTTATCTACGCGTTAGATGAATTGCAGGATATTTATTTTCGGTTAAAAGATGATCCTGGTTTTCAGGCTGAATTTGACAAAGATATGGCCCACTATGTTGGTCGTCCTTCACCTTTGTATCTTGCCGAGCGCTGGACTCGTGAGTTGGGCGGCGCTCAGATCTATCTTAAACGCGAAGATTTGAATCACACCGGCGCACACAAAGTAAACAATACTATTGGCCAAGCTTTGTTGGCTAAGTTCACGGGTAAGTCTCGAGTTATTGCGGAGACTGGCGCAGGCCAGCATGGCGTAGCCACGGCAACAGTGGCGGCGCGTTTAGGGCTTAAGTGCCGAGTGTATATGGGCGCAGAAGATGTTAAACGTCAGGCGTTAAATGTTTATCGTATGAAGTTACTCGGCGCAGAAGTTTTTCCTGTTACTTCGGGGTCACGTACGCTAAAAGATGCGATGAACGAAGCCATGCGCGACTGGGCAACCAACGTAGATGATACTTTCTACATCATTGGTACAGTGGCAGGCCCGCATCCTTATCCGCAGTTAGTGCGTGATTTCCAATCCATTATCGGGCGCGAAGCGCGCAGTCAATCACTTGCACAAGCGGGCAAATTGCCCGATGCGTTAGTTGCCTGCGTCGGTGGTGGTTCTAATGCCATAGGTTTATTTCATCCGTTCTTGGCCGATGAAAGCGTTAAAATGTACGGCGTTGAAGCGGGTGGCTTAGGCATTGAAACCGGTAAACATGCGGCTCCGCTAAATAAAGGTGTACCCGGTGTATTGCACGGCAATCGCACCTACTTGATGGAAGATGAAAATGGTCAAATAATCGAGACTCACTCAGTTTCGGCTGGATTAGATTACCCTGGTGTCGGCCCTGAGCACTCTTGGTTGAAAGATATTGGGCGTGTGAATTATGTAGCTATTAATGATGATGAAGCTTTGGCTGCGTTCCGCAAGATCACCTTAACCGAAGGGATTATGCCCGCGCTAGAGTCGAGTCATGCCTTAGCCTATGTAGAGAAATTGGCGCCAACGATGGATAAGGATCAAGTTATCATTGTCAATCTTTCTGGGCGCGGTGATAAGGACATTCTGACCGTTGCAGCCATGGATGGAATTACCGTTTAGGCATTGAATTAAACATGTGCTGTTTTCGCCTGATAGTTTTGGGCACTAATAAATGATTAGGATTGTTTGTCGATGAGTCGTATTTCTACGCGTTTGACCCAAGCCAAAGCGGCGGGTAAAAAAACCTTGGTAGCTTACATAGTCAATGGCGACCCTGCACCTGAGGTGACTCTGCCCACAATGCATGCGATGGTGGCAAATGGGGTTGATGTAATTGAGTTAGGTGTCCCCTTTTCTGATCCTATGGCGGAGGGGCCCGTTATTCAACAAGGCCACGAGCGTGCACTTGAACATCATATTAGCCTTAGAGGCACCTTGGCATTAGTGAAACAATTTCGCGCGACAAATAGCGAAACGCTAGTGGTGCTTATGGGTTACGCGAATCCGGTAGAGCGTTTTGGTTACAAGGCATTTGCAGCAGCAGCGGCAGAGGCGGGTGTAGATGGATTGTTGACTGTCGATCTGCCGCCGGAAGAAGTCGTGGTGTTGAAGCAGGAATTGGAATCCCACGGTTTAGATAATATTTTCCTGTTGGCGCCTACAACAACAGTAGCGCGCGCGCAAAAAATTGCCGCTCATGCGACAGGTTTTCTGTATTACGTCTCCCTAAAAGGGGTGACGGGGGCTGGTCATATAGACGTAGGTGCCGTTAAGGCCAAGCTGGCCGAATTTGGTTCATTGACCAATCTACCTGTGTGTATCGGTTTTGGCATCAAGGATGCTGCTACTGCTAAAGCCGTTGCAGAGCTTGCTGATGGTGTTGTAGTGGGCAGTGTGCTGGTCGATAAGATGGGCTCTATGGCAGGTCAACCTGCAGCAGATGTGGCGGCTGCGGTAGGTGTTATCGTGGGCGATATGCGTAGAGCTATAGATAGTCTTTGATGGCAATCAGTTTTTTAACATTGAGGGGCTTTAGATGTGAGCCTCTCAATCAACACAAGTGATCAGGTTGGTAGATAAGGTCTACAGCTTGATCTCCATTAAAAAGAGATACATCCATGAGTTGGTTAGAAAAAATCATACCGAGTATTTCCCGTTCAGAAACCAAACGCAGTAATAAGGTTCCAGAAGGCCTCTGGGAAAAGTGCAGCAAATGTGATGCTGTGCTTTATAAGCCGGAGATGGAGAAAAACCTTGATGTCTGTCCTAAGTGTGATCACCACATGCGTGTGGGTGCAAGGGCGCGTTTGGGTATGTTTTTAGACCCGCAAAATCGTCAAGAACTGGCGGTGGATGTTGAGCCAATCGATCGTTTGAAGTTTAAAGATGTCAAAAAATATAAAGAGCGCTTAGCTACCGCGCAAAAGCTTACCGGCGAAAAAGATGCCTTAGTTGCAATGCGCGGTGAGTTAAAGGGTATGCCTGTCGTGGCCGTAGCGTTTGAGTTCGCTTTTCATGGTGGCTCTATGGGTTATGTGGTGGGAGAGCGTTTCACTCGAGCCGCTACATTGGCGCTGAAAGAAAATATTCCACTGGTATGCTTTTCGGCAACGGGCGGCGCGCGTATGCAAGAAGCCTTGATTTCGTTGATGCAAATGGCGAAAACAAGTGCTGTAATTGAACGTTTGAAAATGCAAGGCACGCCTTATATTTCCGTAATGACCGATCCGGTTTATGGTGGCGTATCGGCTAGTTTGGCACTTTTAGGTGATTTAAATATCTGTGAGCCGGGCTCGCGCGCAGGTTTTGCTGGTCCGAGTATTATTGAGCAAACGATTCGCCAAAAATTACCCAAGGGCTTTCAACGCGCAGAGTTTTTGTTAGAGCATGGCGCAATTGACATGATCATTCATCGTCGCGATATGCGCGATAAGCTGGCTTCTCTTCTCGCAAAATTTACTCGCAAAGCTGCTGTTTAAGCAGCTGCGGGCTAAACGCATGCAATTTCAGTCGTTATCTGCTTGGTTGGGTTGGTTAGAGCAGTGCCACCCGTGTGAAATTGACCTGGGTCTTGCGCGCATTGCGCGTGTTGCTCAAGTCCTTGATCTGCTTACTCCCAGCGCCATTGTTATTACAGTGGCGGGCACAAATGGTAAGGGCTCTTGTGTTACGGCAACGGCTGCGCTGTTGCGTGCGGCCGGTCACTCGGTAGGTGTTTATACCTCGCCTCATTTAATAAGTTATAACGAGCGCATTCAAGTTGATGCAGCGTCAGCGAGCGATGACGAAATTTGTGCTGCTTTTGAAGCAATTTTCAACGCGTGCCAGTTGCTTTCTGCGGCTGATGGCGCTCCTTTAACCTTGACCTATTTTGAGTACGGCACCCTTGCTGCGCTGGAGGTTTTTCGCCGTCGCAAGGTCAGCGCCATGGTGCTTGAAGTGGGTTTGGGGGGGCGCCTCGATGCGATTAATATTCTTGCGGCGAACATCGCCGTCATTACCAGTATCGATATAGACCACCAAGATTGGCTGGGGGATAATCGTGAACTTATCGGCTATGAAAAGGCCGGTATTATGCGCGCAGAGCGTCAAGCTATTTGTGCCGACCCTCAGCCACCCCAGTCAATCACTGCTTATGCTCAAACCGTTTCTGCTCCACTCTTACAAATAGGGCATGATTTTGGTTTCGAGGTGGATCAAGCTTCCGATAGTTGGTCGTGGTGGTCAGCGGTGACACGCTTTGATGTTCAGCCTCTGCCGCATTTACCACTTCCGAGTGTTGCGGCCGCTTTGCAGGTCGCGCATTGTTTGGGTTTAGATTTGATGGCGCTAGATGCCTTTAAGCTTGTATCTGAGCTCAGGGTGCCTGGGCGGTTTCAGGTTGTGGAATGGGAAGGGCGTCAATGTATTCTTGATGTGGCGCACAACCCCGCCGCGACAGCCTATTTGGCGCAGCGTTTGATTAATTTGCCCAAGCTGACGTGTGAGCAGGAATCATCTAAAGCCAGGACCTTTGCGATTGTGGCTATGATGTCGGATAAGGATCGAACAGCAAGTCTGGCCAATTTAATTCCCTTGGTTGATGTCTGGTATCTGGCGGACTTATCGGATATTCCCCGCGCAGCAAATCCCCAAATGTTAATTCAGGACTTGCAAGGCTTAGGGCGCGCGGCGGAGTTTTGCGGCTCAGTAGAACAGTGTCTAATGCAGCTCCTTGCGGCATCCAAGGCTGGCGATAGAATAATTATCTGTGGTTCCTTTTATACAGTCGCAGCAGGTTTGAAATTACTGCAGGCTTTTTGATATTTAGAGTAATTGCAGCCATTTTAGATTGGCGAATTTTGAGTTTTCCTGTGAGGTGAGTGTGAGAGAGTCGGTAAAGCATCGTCTTATAGGTGGCGCCGTGTTGGCAGCCATTGCTGTACTGTTTTTGCCTGGTTTTTTTAAGGATAAGCAGGCCTATGAGGTTGATACTAATTCACATATTCCCACTCGCCCCAGTATTACGGCGGTCGCGTTTAATGAGCCTGAGCAGCCGGAAGACATAGAGCCGGCCCCAGAAGCTGAGTCCATGTTTGTACCGCCTGAAACTGAAGCTATTGCAGTGTTCAGTGAAGAGCCAGTTGCAACTCCATTGCCCATTGCAACAGCAACAGCAACGACCAAAGCGCAAGAAGCGGTGCCTGAAAAAGCAGCAGAGCTTGTAACCGATATGCCGTTAAATAGCCAAGGTCTGTTAGACGCCTGGGTGATACAAGTCGCTAGTTTGAGTACTCTAGAAGCCGCTGCCAAATTGCGCGATCAGTTACAGCTGGATGGTTACAAGGCCTACATTCGCTCTGTCGAAGGTAAAAAAATTCATCGTGTGTTTATTGGGCCGAAACTCGACAAAGCCAAGGCTATAGCATTGAAAGCCGAGCTGGATAAGCGTCTAAAAGTAAATGCTATGGTTTTACCTTTTAAGCCTTAAATATCAAGCATGTGTAGGTTGAGTCTGATTGGCGCGGATGCTCGTGTCTCAGCTCTGTCCTTCGCTTACAGGGCTTCACTCAGGTCTTGAGCCTTTGCATCTTAACCTGCTTTTTTAAACCACAAATTGTTTAGCTCTGTTAGAATGCGCGCCTCTATTTAAGCTGGAGCCGAGCAAATTGCTTGTGCGCTCTGGTTGATGCTATCCCCTTGGAGCAGACCTTACGCATGAATTGGGCAGATTGGGCAATAATCAGCATCTTCTCTCTCTCCTGTTTTATTGGTCTGGTGCGCGGTCTGGTGCGCGAGGCCCTCTCTCTGGTTATATGGATCTGTGCGGCACTCGCTGCAAAATTGTTTAGTCCGCAACTTGACGTTTTTCTGCTCGATCATATAGATACTCCCTCTGTGCGTGCTATGGCGGCCTTTGCTGTGATTTTTGTCGCGGTACTATTACTGGGAGCTATGCTGACCTATTTAATCAGCGCTTTGGTGCGCGCTACCGGCTTGTCGGGTACAGATCGACTCTTGGGGATGCTGTTTGGTGCTACGCGTGGATTTATTATTGTCATGGCGCTGTTGCTAATACTGCCTGCCTTTATTCCGATACATGAAGATACTTGGTGGCAGGAAGCGCAATTAATCCCTCACTTTCTCAGTTGTGAAGTATGGGTCAGAGATGCTTATGAACAAGTCAGTCAATTTTTCATGAGTTTGTTCGGTGCTGCGGAAGTGGCAGAGCAGGCTATTTAAGTATTTAAACAGCTTTATTTTTAAAGTTTTACATCAAATCGAGGCGAATTTATGTGCGGCATTGTAGGTATTGTGGGTAAGCACGATGTCAATGTACAACTCTATGATGCGCTGACAATCCTGCAGCATCGCGGGCAGGATGCAGCGGGTATGGTCACCTGCCAGGATGGCCGTATGACGCAACAAAAGGCCAATGGTTTGGTGCAGGATGTGTTTCGAACACGACACATGCAGCGCTTGGTCGGCAACATGGGTATTGGCCACGTACGCTATCCTACCGCGGGCTCATCGGGCCCTGCCTTGGCGCAACCGTTTTATGTGAATTCCCCTTACGGAATTGCCTTGGCGCACAATGGTAATTTGACCAATGCGGACAAACTCAGCGAAGACTTGTTTAAGACTGACTTGCGCCATGTGAATACCGATTCGGATTCAGAAGTGCTTTTGAATGTGTTTGCTCACGAGCTTCAAGTTTTGGGCAAGTTAGTACCCACAGCAGATGATATTTTTGCTGCAATTTCAGGTGTACATCATCGCGTAACCGGTGGCTATGCAGTGGTGGCACTGATTGCCAACTACGGTTTAGTCGCGTTTCGCGACCCTAACGGTATTCGTCCTTTGGTATACGGTAAGCGTGTAGCAGAAGCGGGTGGCGTAGAGTATATGGTGGCATCTGAGAGCGTTGCCTTAAATGTATTAGGCTTTGAATTGATCGACGATGTGGCACCGGGAGAGGCGATTTTTATTGATGTGGCTGGCGTTTTACATCGTCGTCAGTGCGCTAAAAACCCTAAGCTTAGCCCCTGTATTTTTGAGCATGTGTACTTTGCGCGCCCCGATTCCATCATGGATGGCATTTCAGTGTATAAAGCGCGTTTACGTCAAGGCGAAAAGCTGGCCGAAAAGATTCTGCGCGAAAATCCTGATCACGACATTGATGTGGTTATTCCAATTCCCGACTCAAGCCGTGTGGCAGGACAGGCATTGGCGCACAAGTTGGGCGTTAAGTTTCGCGAAGGCTTGGTTAAAAACCGCTACATAGGCCGCACCTTTATTATGCCCGGCCAGCAGCAGCGCAAAAAGTCTGTGCGTCAAAAGTTAAACCCAATTGATTTAGAATTTAAAGGTAAGAATGTGCTCTTGGTGGATGATTCCATCGTGCGCGGCACAACCTGCCAGCAAATCATTCAGATGGCGCGCGATGCGGGTGCTGCGAAAGTGTATTTCGCCTCGGCAGCGCCGGCGGTGAAATACCCAAATGTATACGGTATTGATATGCCGACGGCAGAAGAATTGATTGCACATGGCCGCACTGATGAAGAGGTTTGCCAAGAGATAGGTGCCGATTGGCTGATTTATCAAGATCTAGAGGATCTTATTGCCGCTTCAGCAGAGGGTAATAGTCGCGTTACTGAGTTTGATTGCGCGGTATTTACGGGCAAATATTGCGCGGGCGATGTAACCCCTGAATATTTGAATCGTATAGCGGCAGCGCGCAGCGACAGTATGAAGGCGGGTAAAAAATCAACTAAGCAAATTGAGTTGCCCATAGGCTTGCACAATAGCTCGGCGCGCGGATAAGTGCGTCGGTAAATTTTGATCGAGGTTTATGCTATGGACGATTTTGAAGACCCGCTTTTAGGTGCAGCGCTGGATACCTTGGCAGTTCGTGCGGGCCAGCGCCGCTCTCATGAAGGTGAGCACAGCGAGGCGCTATTTTTAACCTCTAGCTATGTTTTCGGCAGTGCACAGGAGGCGGCAGATCGTTTTTCGGGTGCGACGCCAGGCAATGTTTATTCGCGTTATACCAACCCAACGGTACGCAACTTTGAAGAGCGCATAGCGGCACTTGAAGGTGCTGAGTCGGCGGTAGCAACCGCGTCGGGTATGGCTGCTATTTTGAGTACCTGTGTAGCGCTTTTGAAGTCGGGCGATCATATCGTCTGTTCGCGCAGTGTGTTTGGTACCACAACGGTTTTATTCACCAAATATCTGCAAAAGCTAGGTATCAATACTACGTTTGTTACCGCGACTGACTATGCCGCGTGGGAGGCAGCTTTTACGCCAGCCTCCAAATTAGTGTTTGTAGAAACACCGTCTAATCCTATGAGCGATGTCATTGATATCCAGCGGTTGGCGGATATCACTCATGCTCACGGCGCAATCTTGGCAGTTGATAACTGTTTTTGTACGCCAGCATTGCAGCGCCCTTTAGAGTTTGGTGCTGATTTAATTATTCACTCCGCTACCAAATACATCGACGGCCAGGGTCGTTGTTTGGGTGGCGTAGTGGCAGGGCCTAAAGTATTGGTAGATGAAGTCTTAGGTTTTGTGCGCTCTGCTGGCCCAAGCTTAAGTCCATTCAATGCATGGGTATTTTTAAAAGGCTTGGAAACGCTGCGCTTACGCATGGAAGCGCATTCAAGTAACGCCTTGGCATTGGCGCAATGGTTGGACCAGCAACCGCAGGTGGAAAAGGTATTCTATGCGGGCTTACCTTCTCATGTGGGTCACGAGTTGGCGGTTAAGCAACAGTCGGCCTTTGGCGGTGTTTTATCGTTTAGAGTAAAAGGTGGTCGCACCGAAGCCTGGCGATTAATCGACTCAACTCGGATCATGTCGTTAACGGCAAATTTGGGTGACACCAAAACGACCATAGTGCATCCCGACACCACAACCCATAGTCGCTTAACCCCAGAGCAAAAAGCCGAGGCGGGGATTACTGAAAATCTTATTCGCATTGCGGTGGGGTTGGAGGATATCGAAGATCTGAAGGCTGATCTTGCTCGCGGGTTGGTTTAAATCTAAAACGTTGCTTTTTTAAGCGCATAGAGTAAAGCAAGTGTGAAAACGTAAAAAATTACATTTCAGACTTGTGTCAGCAGGCGCGGCTTGGTAAAGTGCGCGCCTCTTCAAGAGGACTATAGCTCAGTTGGTTAGAGCACCACCTTGACATGGTGGGGGTCAGCAGTTCGAGTCTGCTTAGTCCTACCAAATTGTAAAAGGCGCATTTTAGTGACTAAAATGCGCCTTTTTTATTGTCTGCAATATAGCCAATTCGCGTCTTGTTAGATGTCTTGCTCTTTTTGCCCTTGAAATTTCTCATAGCTACCCCATCTTCTGAACATAAGTTTTTAGTCATGCAGGCTAAATATTATTCAATTGTAAAATTTTGATTCAGGAGTAACACCATGACCGTAGATGCGCGCAAAGAAACTCGCGGCTTTCAAACCGAAGCAAAACAATTGCTGCACTTGATGATTCACTCGCTCTATTCCAATAAGGAAATCTTTTTGCGTGAGCTGGTATCCAATGCCTCGGATGCTGCCGACAAGTTGCGCTTTGAAGCGGTTTCTAATGGCGATCTCTACGAGGGTGATAGTGATTTAAAAATCCGTATCGATTTTGACAAAGAAGCTAAAACTCTAACCATCAGTGATAACGGCATAGGTATGTCGCGCGATGAAATCGTGGAAAACCTCGGTACCATTGCTAAATCCGGCACTGCGCAGTTCATGCAAAATTTAACGGGCGATCAAAAGAAAGATTCACAGTTGATTGGTCAGTTTGGTGTGGGCTTTTACTCTGCCTTTATAGTTGCAGATCGCGTCGTGGTAACGAGCCGTCGCGCGGGTACACCGAGCAGTGAAGGTGTGCGTTGGGAGTGTTCAGGCGAAGCAGAATTTAATGTAGAAACCGTTGAGAAGGCTGGCCGCGGCATGACCGTTGAGCTGCATTTAAAAGATGATGCCTTAGAGTTTGCAGATAACTGGCGTCTGCGCTCAGTCATTAAAAAATATTCAGACCATATCGCTATTCCTGTCGTGATGAAAAAGCCACAGCCAGCAGGCGAAGGTGAAGATTTGGTCGCAGATACCGATGAAGTCATCAATACCGCGACTGCACTCTGGACACGTTCGCGTACCGATGTAACAGAAGAAGAATACAAAGAATTTTATAAGCATGTAAGTCATGACTTTGCTGAGCCATTAAGCTGGAGTCACAACCGTGTTGAAGGTAACTTAGACTACACCAGCTTGTTGTTTATCCCTGGTCGCGCACCCCATGACTTGTATAACCGCGATGTATCTCGTGGTTTGAAGTTGTACGTTCAGCGCACTTTTATTATGGATGACGCGGAACAATTTTTGCCGCTCTATCTGCGCTTTATTAAAGGTGTGGTTGATTCGAACGATCTCAGCCTAAACGTTTCTCGTGAAATTCTGCAAAAAGACCCCAATATCGATAGCATGCGCTCTGCACTGGCGAAACGCGTGTTGGATATGTTGACCAAAATGGCGAAAAACAAGCCTGAAAATTACAGCAAGTTTTGGAATGAATTTGGTCAGGTCATGAAAGAAGGTCCAGCAGAAGATTTTGCTAACCGTGAAAAAATTGCCAAGTTATTGCGTTTCGCCTCTACCAATACTGATACCGCTGAGCAAATTCATTCACTCGATCAATATGTTGAGCGCATGAAAGAAGGCCAAGAAAAGATTTACTACATTGCGGCAGAAAATTTCAATACGGCTAAACACAGCCCTCATCTTGAAGTCTTCCGCAAAAAAGGCATTGAGGTTTTGTTGCTCAGTGATCGTGTCGACGAGTGGTTGATGAGCCATCTCGCAGAATTTGATGGAAAATCACTGCAGGATGTAGGTAAGGGTGAATTAGATTTAGGTAAACTCGATTCTGAAGAAGAGAAGCAAGCCCAAGAAAAAGTGGCAGAAAATTTAAAGCCGCTACTTGAGCGCGTAAAGGCCTCTTTGAGCGAGCAGGTTGCTGAGGTTCGCATTACCCATCGTTTAACTGAATCGCCTGCTTGTGTGGTGGTAGCTGAGCACGACATGGGCGCGCAAATGCGCCGTATTCTTGAGTCTGCAGGGCAAAAAATGCCTGATTCAAAGCCGATTTTTGAGTTAAACCCTGAGCACCCGCTGGTTAAAAAATTAGAGACAGAAGCTAATGGTGAACGCTTTGATGATTTGACCCATATTTTGTTTGATCAAGCGAATTTGGCCGAAGGAGCCCAGCTCCAAGATCCAGCAGCCTATGTGCAGCGCCTAAACAAATTGTTGCTTGAATTAAGCAATTAACGAAATAGCCCGCGTGCGGCGCTGTTAATCAAAATGACCTTGTCTATAATGGGCGAGGTCATTTTTTTGCCTGAAATATGGGGTTGCTCATGGAATACAAAAATATAAGCTTGGCTGCCACTAAATCTATAGCGTTGGTAGCGCACGATAATAGAAAGCAAGATCTTCTTCGGTGGTGTCGCAAGCATCAGTCAGATTTAGCGCAGCATCGCCTTTATGCTACAGGCACCACAGGTACGCTTATTGCCGGCGAATTAGGTTTGGATATTATTAAGCTTATTTCGGGTCCATTAGGTGGCGATCAACAAGTCGGCGCGCTAATCTCCGAAGGCAAAGTGGATATGTTAATCTTTTTTTGGGATCCTTTTGAGCCCTTGCCTCATGATCCGGATGTAAAAGCGCTGTTGCGTATTGCTGCGGTATGGAATATTCCGATTGCTTGCAATCAAAGCTCTGCGGATTTTATTGTTTCATCACCATTTTTCAATCAAGAATCGCAGCACTCGGTGCCCGATTATGCAGCCTATATGGCAAAGCGCTCTACTAAGGAAGTCTAATAGTGAATGCGGATACTAAAAAATTGGAAGCAGTCTTTGCGCAGGCCGAATGTATATTCACTTTGGCAGAGGTTGAGGCGGCATTAGATGTGATCATCGCGCAAATTACGGCAGATTTTTCTGGAAAGAACCCCTTGGTATTAGGCGTTATGAATGGGGCTTTAGCCTGCATGGGGTATATGCTGCCACGCTTACCTTTTTTATTAGAAATGGATTATGTGCATGCAACGCGCTACCAGGGCAAGGAGGAGGGCAGTGATTTGGTATGGAAGCGTCGCCCCCATGTTTCTATGCAGGGCCGCCATGTGATTTTGATTGATGACATTTTGGATCGTGGGATTACCTTGGCCGCACTGCAGGACTATTGTCAGCATGCGGGTGCCGCAAGTGTAGTTATAGCCGTCTTGGGTGAAAAACAAATTGCCAATCATCAGGCGATGGTTGCTGCGGATTATGTTGCCTTGAAGATTCCCGACCGCTATGTGTTCGGTTATGGTATGGATTACCAGGAATACTGGCGGAACGCGCCGGGTATTTTTGCATGTAAATGAACCCTGATTTTCAATGTGTCGACATAAATGTTGGTGTGATCTTTAGCTGGCTCTTAAATGTTGCTTCGACATTTATTTCATCTTGCTTTCTTGTTCTTGTCTCAGCGATAGACGTGAAATCAGTAACAATAGAATTAAAGGAAATTTGAGATGTTAGCGATAATAGGTGGTTCAGGCTTTGCACAATTTCCTGAGTTAGATGTGCTGCAGCGACAATCAATAACCACGCCCTATGGCGATCCTTCATCTGAAATTTTACATGCGCGCCTTCAGGGGCGCGAATTGGTATTTTTACCGCGTCATGGCGATGGCCATCGTCTGCCGCCACATCTTATTAATTATCGCGCGAATATTTGGGCACTGAAGCACATAGGTGTTACGGATGTTATAGCACTCAATGCTGTGGGGGGCATCACTGCCGCCATGGCGCCACAACAGCTGGTAGTACCCGATCAAATTATTGATTACAGCTATGGCCGTGAACACAGCTTTAATTTACTGCTCGACGACTACGTCAATCACATAGATTTTACCCAACCTTATTCTGAAGTGTTGCGTCAACAGTTATTAAAGGCATTGAGTGCCGCGGGCTCAGCACATGTTGCTCAAGGCGTTTATGCTTGTACGCAGGGCCCCAGACTGGAAAGTGCTGCTGAAATTCGCCGTTTAGCGCAGGATGGCTGCGATATTGTGGGTATGACCGCAATGCCTGAAGCCGCCTTGGCGCGGGAGCTAGAGCTTAATTATGTGGCACTGTGTTTGGTGGTCAATTGGGGAGCCGGTGTGCAACCAGGGCAGATTTCTATGGCAGAAATTCTTGCTAACCTAGAGCAGGGCGTGGCACAGATAAAATCTTGTTTACTGCAAATGATTAAAACGCCAAATATTAATGATGCTCAAAAATAAATTCACCTCATTCTCTATGTTTTGTTAAGATCCCGAAAGCTGGTTTTTTCACGAAAACTGGCGTTTGGAGTGGCTGGTATAAGCCAGCAGATCAACGGATGAAGCAAACCCGGCAAATAACAATAAACAGCAAGTGCTCTAGAGGTGTTTCAATGGCAGATCGTGAGATAGGCACCGTTAAATGGTTTAACAATGTGCGTGGATATGGATTTATTACTCGTGGTGAGGGCGGGGACGATATTTTTGTACACTTCAGAAATATTCGTGCCGAGGGATATCGCTCGTTGAGTGAAGGGCAGAATGTAGAGTTTCAATTAGAGCAAGGTGATAAAGGCTTACAGGCTGAAGATGTAGTGCTTGTTTAAGTTTTATTGATTTACCCGTTGTAATTAATCGCTACTTTTTAAATTGAAACACCGGCTCATGCCGGTGTTTCAATTTAAAAGGCTGTTTTTAGCACTTATTCTGTGGACCAACGTAATTTTTTCTCCTTTCTTTGGTGCGTATTAATCACAAGGCTATTACTGTGTTGTTGCCAAAATTTTTAAGTCGCAACAAAAAAATCATTGTGCATTGGAAGATGCATCATTAGTATTTTTTTATTCCTTGCTCGAAACAGCTATGAATATCTTTTACAGACCCTAGTTTGAGTAAGGAATAATTTTAATGATAACGCCGAGCACTGGGTGATCAAGGTAGTGAACTTCATTGCTGCGCATATCGCGGGCTTGCTGTACGAGTGCGATTTGGCGAGTGACATAGGCTGGGTGTTCTTCTTCGTTGGCCACTTCTAAATTAAGTTGGGTGATGCCTAGCTCTCTATTCTCGTTGGCGAGCGCTTGCTCAAAATCTATTTGTGTATCTAAGCTGTTGTTCAAGCTAACTTCAGTGCTGACAGCTTTGCGATAATTGGGTCGCAGTGGTATAGCGGGCCATTCTGTACTTTGTTCCTGACCTACGTTGACATCAAATTGACTGAGCCACAGATTGGTTTGAATTTTTAAGTAGGTGGCAACGCTCAAGCGAATAGTGCCTTCCAACTGGTCGTGTTGCCCAAAGGATTTGCCTCCGTTAATGATAATGGAGCGCGCAGATTTATTGTTGGTAATGACTTGTCGCCAAGCTTGGTGAAAGAGCAATTGATAGCGCGAGTCCCGCTCAATTTTGCGAGCTTGCGCGTCTAAGCTGCGGTCGCTGCTCGGTAACCAATAGTAGGGCTCTTTGGTTAGATCAATACTGCTTGCTGCAGAAGGTTGTGACTCTGTGTTGGGTTCCGCTTGAGCATTGGGATCTTTCAGTTCCGACCAGCGGCCTGGATACTGGAGTTTTATGTTTCTGCTCATATGCTCTTGCGGGTCAGGATAGTTGCGCGCAAAGACAATAAGTTCTACTTGGTACCAGCCTTCGTGCCCGCCAGCGGCTAATACCTGCGTGCTTTGGCCTAATAATGTGAATAATAGAGTGCCGAATATTGTAAAGAAAGCAGTTTGCTTTGGTATGAAACGTCCTACTTGTCTGCATGTCTTTATCTTTAAAGCAGCCGCTATAAGCATTGATGTTGATTTAGAGGTTGGCATAGACGGATCTCGCGACTGTACATCAGTGAAAAGGGGAGAATGTAAAACTGTGTGAAAAATACTATGCATCGTTTAGTGACTCATCTTGGGTGTTAGATATTCCAACAGATCGCTAATGGTTTCCAGTCGTTTTTCAGTAGATTCCATTTCAAGGCTAAATTTTAGTTGATTGGCGCCTTCGAGTTTATAAATACGTGCTTGTGATTGAACCAGCGTGACAATTTGGAAAGGATCAACGCGTGTGTCGCTTGCGAACTCCACTTTACCGCCGCGACCATTCGCTTCGAGCTTGGTGATGCCGAGCGCTTGTGCGGTGAGTTTAATTTGAGTGACGCGGAACAGGTTTTTAATTTGTTCTGGTAGCAGCCCAAAGCGGTCAATCATTTCCACTTGTAGATCGCGTAAACTTTCTTCGCTGTCGGCATTCGCGAGGCGCTTGTACATCACCAAGCGCGTGTGTACATCCGGCAAATAATCCGCAGGAATTAACGCGGGTATGCGCAGGTTAATGTCGAGATTATCGCTAAATGCACTTTCAAAGTCAGCTTGCTTGCCTTGGCGAATTGCTTTTACAGCGCGGTCGAGCATGTCCATATAAAGCGAGAAGCCAATGGTTTCAATTTGTCCGCTTTGCTCCTCACCTAACAATTCACCCGCACCGCGAATTTCCATATCGTAGGTGGCGAGAGTGAAGCCTGCGCCTAAATCTTCAGCGCTGCTAATCGCTTCCAAACGTTTGACTGCATCATCCGTCATGGCGCGGCGCTCCGGTGTGAGTAAGTAAGCATAGGCTTGATGGTGCGAGCGACCTACACGGCCGCGCAATTGGTGCAATTGCGCCAAGCCAAATTTATCAGCGCGGTGAATAATAATGGTGTTGGCACTGGGGATATCGATACCGGTTTCAATAATCGTGGTACACACCATGATGTTAAAGCGTTTGTGGTAAAAATCGGACATAACACGTTCAAGATCGCGCTCCCGCATTTGACCGTGACCAATACCTACGCGTGCTTCTGGCACTAATTCTTGTAAGTCGCGCGCAATTTTCTCTATGTTGTCTACTTCGTTGTGTAGATAGTAAACCTGACCGCCACGCAAAATTTCGCGCAGTATGGCCTCTTTAATCGTTGGCTCATCGTGGGTACGCACAAAAGTTTTTACGGATAGGCGGCGGGCCGGTGGCGTGGCGATAATCGAGAGATCGCGAATGCCCGCCATGGACATATTAAGGGTGCGCGGAATGGGTGTGGCAGTGAGTGTGAGAATGTCAATTTCTGCACGCAGAGATTTTATTTGTTCTTTTTGGCGCACCCCAAAGCGATGCTCTTCATCGATAACCAATAACCCTAAATCTTTAAATTTTATATCGGGCGAGAGTAGTTTATGAGTACCGACAACTATATCGACCTTGCCATCAGCAAGGCGCTCAAGTACTTGGTTGACTTCTTTGGTGGTGCGAAAGCGCGAGAGTACCTCGACGCTGATAGGCCAGTCGGCAAAACGATCTTTTAGTGATTCGTAATGCTGTTGTGCGAGCAGCGTGGTAGGTGCAAGAATCGCGACTTGTTTGCCGCTGTAACTCGCAATAAAAGCAGCGCGCATAGCGACTTCCGTTTTGCCAAAACCCACATCGCCGCATACCAAGCGATCCATGGGTTGATTGGATAGCATGTCCTTAATGACGGATTCAATGGCGCGTTGCTGATCTGCTGTTTCTTCAAAAGGAAAGCTGGCCGCAAAACTTTCGTAGGCTTCTTTTGGGTCGGGAAAGGCATGGCCGCGCCGCGCCGCTCGCCGCGCATAAACTTCGAGTAACTCTGCAGCGGTGTCGCGAATTTGTTCTGCTGCTTTGCGTTTGGCTTTTTGCCAGACTTCGCTGCCAAGGCGATGCATGGGCGCGAGATCGCTGTCGGCACCGCCAAAGCGACTGATAAGGTGCAGGCTGGTAACTGGCACGTAGAGCTTGGCTTCGTCGGCATATTCCAATGTTAAAAATTCATTGGTTTGACCATCGACGGTAATAGTTTCTAAACCGCGATAGCGACCTACACCGTGATCTAAATGCACTACGGCGGCACCGACTTTTAATTCGGTGAGATTTTTGACAATTAAATCGGCATTGTCTTGAGTCTGCTTGCGACGGCGCTGTTGCTGTACGCGCTCGCCAAATAATTGCGCCTCTGAAATTATCGAAATATTGGGCTGGCTTTGCACGAGGCCTTGTTCAAGCGGTGCTACCGTGATGGCGATTTTTTCTTTGCCCTGTAAAAACTCATTCCAATTATCGAGGGTTTTAGGGCGTATTTGAATACGGCTTAATAGTTCTAAAAGTGTTTCGCGACGACCTGCGGAGTCGGCGCAAAATAATACGCGGCCGTTATAAGCCTTTAAGTAGGCTTCAATAGCGCTAAGTGGGTTTTCAGCTTGGGCATTAATGGGCAAGGCGGGCGGTATTTCGGTGGCGAAATTGTATTGGCCTTGTTTTTTTTCGAGAGTTGTTGCCCCTACAAAGGTGCGTGGATAATTTTTTAATTGGCCGAAAAACTCATCTATGGCGAGGTATATATCCTTGGGCGCAAGAATAGGACGCATAGGGTCAACGCGGCGACTTTCGTAGCGACGCAAAAGTTCGACCCAAAAATTCTCGGCAGATTTTTCAATGTCGCCCAGTGCATAAATTTGGGTGTTGCTGGGTAGGTAATCGAATAAATTGCTGCAGGCGTCAAAAAATAATGGCAAATAGTATTCGATACCCGGTGGGGAAATTCCAGCACTCACATCTTGGAAAATCGGGCATGCTTTAGGGTTGTTGTGAAAACGCTCCATCCATTGCTGTTTGAATAAGTTGATGCCGTTTTTATCGAGCGGAAACTCTTTGGCCGGCAGCAGTTGGATTTTTTCGACTTTATCGATAGTCATCTGCGTTTCTGGGTCGAAGGTGCGCAGAGTTTCGATTTCATCGTCGAATAGGTCAATGCGGTAAGGGCTGGCACTGCCCATGGGGAATATATCCATGAGCGCGCCACGCACCGCAAATTCACCGTGTTCGTAAACGGTATCGACACAGTGATAGCCTGCGCGCTCTAAATTTTGGCGCAAGTTATTGGTATCTATTTTTTCACCCACAGCCACCATGAGACTGTTGCCGAGTAAATAAGATTGCGGCATCAGTCGCTGTAGAAGCGTGGTAATAGGCACCACTAAAATGCCGTGTTTAACACTGGGGAGTCTATAGAGGGTGCTGAGTCGCTCAGAAATAATATCTTGATGCGGCGAAATGGAGTCGTAGGGGAGGGTTTCCCAGTCGGCTAAATGCAGAACCTGCAGCTGATCGTCGCCCTTCGCGAAAAACGATAATTCTGTTTCCATGCGAATAGCTGCGCTGGTGTTGGCGGTAATCACCAAACTCAGCCCATTATGGTTGCACGCGGCATTAAAAATACTGAGCGCTTGTGCGCTGCCATGGAGTTGCCCCCAATATTGACGATTTCCGGGGCGATCTGAAATTGGGGGGGCGCTGGGTAGGTAGAGAGTCATAATCGAGAAACGAAAGCCTGACGTAAATAGATGTGCGCGCATTGTACCTAGCTTGAGCGCGAGAGGCAGCGTTTAATCAATATTGCCTAAGGAGAGGATTGATATTTTTTTGCGTATTCCTAGCCAGAGTTGCAGTAAGGTTTTGATTCATGTGAGAGATAAATGCAAATGATAATCAATGTTATTTATTGGTGGCATAGAAAATTGCTTTTAGTATTGCGCCTCTTTAACGACAAAAATACGTGTTTTAACAGTAAATACGCCGTCAAATACTATATCTGCTATGGTTATTGGTCTAAGCGGCGATTATAATCGCGGCGTTTCACTATTGGCTGATTAAAACTTTCGATAAATCAATCTCTTGTAGACGTTTAATACGTAAACATTGAGGTTCTGCAGCGAAAGTCACTGGCCTTCGTTTTCAAACTTTGAAATCACTTGCTTTTAAGTTTGTTAACCCCTTTGTAAAGGTAGGCTTCACCCTAAATTGCCCCTTGGTTCCCGCCAGGAAGTAACTTTGAGGCAATAGTTGGATTTGATTGCTAAGACCCTTTACATTCCACATGGTTCGGTAGTTGCCGAGCTAACATCCACACGAATGATTAGGCAGAGACGTATGATAAAGATTCGTCGAGGATTGGATTTACCTATTGCAGGTAATCCGGTTCAATCTATAGAGGATGGCCCTCAAGTTCGCCAAGTAGCCTTAGTTGGGTTTGATTATCACGGTATGAAACCAACCATGGCTGTACAGGTTGGCGATAAGGTCAAACTAGGGCAAGAAGTTTTTTCCGATAAGAAAACCCCCGGCGTTATCTACACCGCGCCTGCTGCTGGTACCGTAGTTGCGATTAATCGCGGCGATCAACGCGTATTTCAATCCCTCGTGATTGATGTAGAAGGCGATGATGCGGTTGAGTTTGCTAAATACTCTGCCGCTGAACTGGCCGGTTTAGCACGCGAACAAGTACAGCAAAACTTGGTGCAATCAGGTTTGTGGACTGCGTTGCGCACCCGCCCCTTTAGTAAGGCTCCCGCTGTTGGTTCTGTGCCAAGTTCAATCTTCGTACAGGCTATAGACACCAATCCCTTGGCGGCTGATCCTGCGGTTATTGTCGCTACCAATAAAGAAGCTTTTGCCAATGGTCTAACCCTGTTGGCGCGCTTAACCGAAGGCAAGGTGTTTGTTTGTCAGGCACCAAGTGTTGATTTACCTAAAGGCCAAGGCGCGAATATCGCGATAGAAACCTTCACCGGTATCCACCCTGCAGGCAACCCAGGCACCCATATTCACCATTTAGATCCAGTCAGTGCACGTAAAACCGTGTGGACTATTGGCTACCAAGATGTAATTGCCATGGGTGAGCTGTTCACTACAGGGAAACTCTCCATGAGCCGTGTTGTAGCTTTAGCTGGCCCACAGGTTGAGCGTCCACGTTTGGTGCGCACACGTGTTGGTGCAAACCTTGAAGAACTTACTCAAGGCCAAACCAAAGCGGGCGAGAATCGCCTGATTTCCGGTTCAGTATTTGGTGGTCGCAGCGGTCATGGCAATATCAATTTCTTGGGACGTTTCCACACCCAAGTGAGTGTTTTGCTGGAGGGTCGCGAGCGCGAGCTGTTCCATTATCTGCGTGCAGGTACCAAGAAGTTCTCGGTAATGGGTATTTTTATATCTAAGTTGCTAGGCGCTAAAAATCTTAATTTCACTACGTCTACCAACGGCAGTGAGCGCGCCATGGTGCCAGTGGGTGCCTATGAACGTGTTATGCCGCTGGATATTTTGCCAACGCAATTACTGCGCTCTTTAATTGTTGGCGATACTGAATCAGCCCAACAGTTGGGTTGCCTAGAGTTGGACGAAGAAGACTTGGCACTGTGCACATTTGTGTGCCCGGGTAAGTATGAATACGGTCCATTGCTGCGCAATAACCTAAGTCGAATTGAGCAGGAGGGCTAATTGATGAGTTTAAGAAGCTTACTAGACAACATTGAACCGCACTTCCATAAGGGCGGTAAATATGAAAAGTGGTATGCGCTTTATGAAGCGGCCGACACCATTTTTTACAAACCTGCTGATGTCACCAAATCTACATCACATGTGCGCGATGGTATAGATTTGAAGCGCATTATGATCACCGTGTGGCTCTGTGCTTTTCCTGCCATGTTTTTTGGGATGTACAACGTAGGCCTGCAAGCCAATACTATTTTGGCAGCGACAGGTGCTAGCGGTATTGATAACTGGCACGGCATTTTGGCCAGCTGGTTTGCTGGTCACGATCCAGCGAGCATCTGGGATAACCTAGTTCTTGGCGCTGCTTACTTCCTGCCCATCTACGCTACTGTGTTTATTGTGGGTGGTATTTGGGAAGTGTTGTTTGCCATGGTGCGCGGTCATGAAGTTAACGAGGGGTTCTTTGTTACTTCTATTCTGTTTGCGCTGATCTGCCCACCTGATTTACCTCTGTGGCAAGCTGCGCTCGGTATTAGCTTTGGTGTAGTAGTAGGTAAGGAGGTTTTCGGCGGTACCGGTAAAAACTTCCTTAACCCAGCCTTGGTTGGTCGTGCCTTTTTGTTCTTTGCTTATCCTTCTGAAATGTCAGGCGATGGAGTTTGGACGGCAGTAGATGGTTACACTGGTGCTACCGCTTTGTCTGTTGCTGCTCAGCAGGGTATGGATGCAGTGGTAAGTCAGTTGTCGTGGATGGACGCTTTCCTCGGATTTGAGCAGGGCTCTATAGGTGAAACCTCTACCTTAGCGATCATGATTGGTGGTATTGCACTGCTGGTTATGGGTATAGCCTCTACGCGCATCGTACTTGGTGTACTTCTGGGTACTGTTGCCACTGTGCTTATTTATAACTGGTTAGGTGCAGACAGCAAGAACCCAATGTTTGCTATGCCTTTCTGGTGGCATTTTGTGGTGGGCGGGTTTGCGTTCGGTTTGTTCTTTATGGCGACGGACCCTGTATCTGCCTCAATGACTAACGCTGGTAAGTGGTGGTTTGGTGCGTTGATAGGTTTCATGGTGATCACTATTCGTGTGGTTAATCCCGCCTATCCAGAGGGCATGATGCTGGCAATTTTGTTTGCCAATATGTTTGCGCCTACCATCGACTACTTCGTCGTTCAATCCAACATTAAGCGGAGACTGGCGCGTGGCTAATCAACAAACAGCAAAGTACACCATCATGGTCACCTTGATCATGTGTATTGTGGCCTCAATTTTGGTGGCGGGCTCGGCAGTATTGCTGCGCCCCTATCAGGCCGCTAACAAAGCGCTGGATTTTAAGCGCAACGTATTGTCAATTGCCGGTATTTTAAAGGCAGGCGAGTCGGTTGATGAACAGTTCAAAACAATCACCGTTAAAGTGATTGATTTGGACACTGGTCGTTTCACTGATGCCGTAACGGATACTGACAAATTTGATCAGAATGCTTCGTCTAAAAATCCTGACATGTCCGACAAGATTCCTGCCGAGGATGATATAGCTAAAATTATTCGTCGCGAAAAGTACGCCAAAGTGTTTTTGGTGAACGATGAGCAAGGCTTGTCAAAAGTCATACTGCCGGTGCGCGGCTATGGCCTCTGGTCAACTATGTCTGGCTTTGTTGCTTTGGACAAAGACTTAAATACCGTGGTGGGTTTTGGTTTTTATGATCAAAAAGAAACCCCTGGATTGGGCGGTGAAGTTGATAATCCAAAATGGCGTCAGCTCTGGGTAGGCAAAAAAATCTATTCGGATGCGGGGCAGCTAGAGATAAGTGTCATCAAAGGTCATGTTGATGAGACTACGCCAAATGCTGAGTACAAAGTAGATGCGCTCTCAGGTGCTACCTTGACCAGTAATGGTGTAAACAACTTAATGAAGTTTTGGATGGGCGACAATGGCTACAAGTCGTTCCTCACTAACCTGAAAAACGGAGAAGCTTAATCATGAGCATTAAAACGAAAGATCTCCTTACTAAGCCCATTCTGGAAAATAACCCAGTTATTTTACAAATCTTAGGTATCTGCTCTGCCTTGGCAGTAACCTCAAGTGTGAAAGTAAGCTTGGTAATGGCAATTGGCCTTACTTTGGTGTCTGCTTTTTCTAACTTATTCGTATCGATGATCCGCAATTTCTTGCCAAGTAGTGTGCGTATTATTGCGCAGATGATCGTAATTTCTTCTTTGGTAATTGTGGTTGACCAAGTGCTTAAAGCGGTTGCTTATGACATCAGTAAGCAACTTTCGGTATTCGTTGGTTTGATTATTACCAACTGTATCGTAATGGGGCGTACTGAAGCCTTTGCTTTGAAGAATCCACCGATTCCGAGCTTTTTGGACGGCGTGGGTCATGGTCTTGGTTATTCAGTGTTATTGATTGTAATTGCTACTATTCGCGAGTTGTTTGGTGCCGGTAAGTGGTTTGGCGTTGAGGTATTACCGCTGGTAACTGACGGCGGTTGGTATGTACCTAACGGCCTGCTGCTTCTGCCACCAAGCGCCTTCTTTATTATTGGTTTTATCATCTGGGCGTTGCGCAGCTGGAAAACCAATCAAGTCGAGAAAGAAGAATTTAAAATCGCGCCTAACTCAACTAAAACAGCGGAGATCGCGTAATGGAACATTTTTTAAGTTTGTTTGTTCGCGCCGTTTTTATTGAGAACATGGCGTTAGCCTTCTTCTTGGGTATGTGTTCTTTCTTGGCAATGTCTAAGAAAATCAACGCAGCTATAGGCTTGGGTATCGCGGTAATTGTGGTTCAGGCCGTAACTGTGCCAGCTAATAATCTGATTTTGACTTATTTGTTAAAAGAAGATGCCTTAGCTTGGGCGGGTGTCACCGGTGTGGACCTTACCTTTTTGAGCTTCATTTCATTCATCGGTGTAATTGCCGCTATTGTGCAGATCATGGAAATTGTCATGGACAAATACATGCCTGCACTTTACAACGCGTTGGGCGTATTTCTGCCCTTGATCACCGTAAACTGCGTCATCATGGGCGGTTCACTGTTTATGGTAGAACGCGATTATAACTTCGGTGAGAGTGTAGTTTATGGTGTCGGTTCAGGTGCCGGTTGGGCTATTGCCATTGTGGTGCTCGCTGGTATCCGTGAAAAAATGAAATACTCAGATGTACCTGAAGGTCTTCGCGGCTTGGGTATTACCTTTATCACTGTGGGATTGATGTCATTGGGCTTTATGTCCTTTGGCGGCATTTCTCTCTAAGTTCTTGAGGAATAACGGCGAATGAATACCGAAATTATTTTAGGCGTAGTCATGTTTACCTTCATAGTGCTTGCACTAGTGGTGGTGATTCTTGCTGCGCAAGCCAAGCTGGTAAACAGCGGTGATGTGTCAATTCTCATCAATGATGAAAAAACCATAACCGTACCTGCGGGCGGTAAACTGCTGCAAACGCTTGCGGCAAACAATGTGTTTTTGGCTTCGGCCTGTGGTGGTGGCGGTAGTTGTGCCCAGTGTAAATGCGTTGTTAATGACGGCGGCGGTTCTATTCTGCCGACGGAAGAAGCGCACTTTAATCGCCGCGAGCAAAAAGAAGGCTGGCGCTTAAGCTGCCAGGTTCCGGTAAAACAAAACATGAATATTCATGTTCCGGAAGAAGTGTTTGGTGTTAAACAGTGGGAATGTACCGTTGAATCTAATCCCAATGTAGCTACCTTTATTAAAGAGTTGACTTTACGTTTACCAGAAGGTGAAAGTGTAGATTTCCGTGCGGGCGGTTATGTGCAGTTAGAATGCCCGCCGCATCATGTGAAATTTTCCAATTTTGATATTGAAGAGAAATTTCGTGGTGACTGGGAGCGTTTTGGATTCTTCAACTTAGAGTCAAAAGTGACTGAGCCAGTTATTCGCGCTTACTCTATGGCTAACTATCCTGATGAAAAAGGTATTGTGAAGTTCAATATTCGTATTGCAACCCCACCGCCTAAATCTCAAGATATTCCCTGTGGTCAAATGTCTTCTTTTGTATTTAATTTGAAGCCAGGCGATAAAATTACCGTGTACGGTCCCTTTGGTGAATTCTTCGCTAAAAAGACCAATGCGGAAATGGTGTTTATTGGTGGTGGTGCAGGTATGGCACCTATGCGCTCGCATATTTTTGATCAGTTACGTCGTCTTAAAACAGACCGTAAAATGTCTTTCTGGTATGGCGCTCGCTCATTGCGCGAGTTGTTCTACAAAGAAGAATACGATCAATTGCAATCAGAAAATGAAAACTTTAAATGGCATATCGCTTTGTCTGACCCTCAACCGGAAGACAATTGGAGTGGCATGACAGGTTTTATTCATAATGTGCTTTATGAAAATTACCTGAAAGATCACCCCGCGCCTGAAGACTGTGAGTTTTACATGTGCGGCCCACCAATGATGAATGCGGCCGTGGTTAAACTCTTAAAGAGTTTAGGTGTGGAAGACGATAATATTCTGCTCGATGACTTCGGTGGTTAATATTTAAGGAAACGAGGCAGGTTAACCCCGCCTCGTTTTTCTTTTTGTAGTGTGCGACTTTTAAATTTTAGTTTTTAAATGTGTGGGAGTAGGCGGCTTTTTGCCTGCGCACATATGGAGGATTATGTATGGGTACTCTAATCGTAACTTTAATTGCAATGGTGTTTGTAGCACTGGCGCTATCATTAAGTGTGCTGGTTGGGCGCAAGCCAATTACAGGTTCTTGTGGCGGTGTTGGTAAAGCATTGGGTGAGCCGGATTATGTGTGCGCACTTTGTGGTGGTGATGAAGCTAAGTGCGAAGCTGAAAAGCTTAAGGATGTCGAGGTTAAGTCAGTAGATGCTATGACCTATGATGCCACCAAGAAGTAATCATTACTCCGGAATAATTATTGCTTAGCTCTTACCAATATTAGAATGTAGAAGGGGAAAAAATTGGCTGATCACAATTATGATCTTTTGGTAATTGGCTCTGGCCCCTCAGGGGAGAGCGCTGCAATCGCCGCCTCCAAGGCGGGAAAGAGGGTGGCTGTGGTAGAAAATAGGGCATTAGTGGGTGGTAGTTGTGCGCATAAGGGCACAATTCCTTCTAAGTCGTTGCGTCATGTGGTTAAGCAAATTATTCAATTTAAAGCCAACAGCTTATTTCGTGAAATTGGCGATAGTCGACGGTTAACCTTTCCTCGGGTGTTGGCTTCAGCCGCCAAAGTGATCCCTAAACAGGTTGAGTTGCATACCAATTTCTACGTGCGCAATCGTGTCAATGTACACATAGGCCAAGCCTCTTTTGTTGATGCGAACACTGTTAGTCTTTCGCTCTTGGATGGAGGTCGCGAAACAATACATGCTGAAAATATTGTTATAGCCACAGGTTCACGTCCTTATCGTCCAGTTGATGTTGATTTTACACATCCACGTATCTATGACAGCGACTCCATTTTGGAAATGCAGCACACCCCACGCCATATCATTATTTACGGCGCGGGTGTTATCGGTTGTGAATATGCATCGATTTTTTCGGGTTTAGGTATGCGTGTTGATCTCATCAATAATCGCGAGCGACTGCTCTCTTTCTTGGATGATGAGATTTCAGATGCGCTAAGTTATCACCTGCGCGATAGCGGTGTAACTGTGCGCCATGGAGAAGAGTTTGAGTCCATTGAAGCTTGTGATGCCAACGTTACCATCTTTTTAAAGTCAGGTAAGCGCCTAAAGGCTGATGCCATTCTCTGGTGTAATGGACGCAGTGGGAATACTGAAAATTTGAATTTGGCGGCGGCGGGTTTAGAGGCAGATCATCGTGGTAACCTTAAGGTTGATGAGTGTTATAAAACGGCAGTAGATAACATATATGCTGTGGGTGATGTCATTGGTTGGCCCAGTCTTGCTAGCGCCTCCTATGGTCAAGGGCGTGCGGTAACTACGGGAATATTGGGGCAAGAATGCCGCGTGGTTTCTGATGTGCCTACAGGTATCTATACTCTGCCTGAAATTAGCTCAATTGGTAAAACCGAGAGTGAGTTAACCCACGCTAAAGTTCCTTATGAAGTTGGGCGCGGTTTGTTTAAATATACGGCGCGTGGTCAAATCAGCGGTGATGAAGTGGGTATGTTGAAGTTGTTATTTCACATAGATACTCATGAGATTCTCGGTGTGCATTGCTTTGGCGCTGAAGCTGCAGAGATTGTTCACATTGGCCAGGCGATTATGAATCAAAAGGGAGGCGGTAATAATATTCACTATTTTTTGAATAATATTTTCAATTACCCGACTATGGCTGAAGCTTATAGGATTGCTGCACTTGATGGTGTAAATAGAATTAGTCGGCGCTAAAATCTGAGCGGAGCTTCAAAAATGAAAAAGGCACTCTCGGAGTGCCTTTTTCATTTTTTGATAGCTACAAGTTACTCTTCGAGAATGACAGTGTTGGTGTTGGGGTGAAATTTTCTTACGCTATGAATGACGTGGTCGTATTCGAAATAGACAATAAACTCTCCATATTTCCAGCTTGAAATAGGTGGTTTTCCTCGCGCTTCCGTTTTCTCAATAGGCTCGCCAAATAGGTTTACTACGTGCGCTTTGGTCATGCCTGTTGCTGGCATATCCATCTGGGGCGCATCGGCGGCCTGTTCGCCAATAGGAATACGGATTTCTTCAGCCATGGTGCCAGTAACAATGAGCATACTGAAGCAAAGCGCCAGCGTCATGGGGAATTTGTGTAACATGGTGCGCCCTCGTCTTAACTACTGTAGATATTGCTTGTTTTTACGCCGTTCGGCCATTTGCGCGCGCATGATTTGTTGGCCGATTAATTGTTGATGCGCATCATTTATGCGATGAAATTTTGCCGCAATTTGAAACTCCCCGCTGGTACTGGGTTCACAGCGAATAATTTTGGCAAACTGCACTAAGCCGGCATTGCTCGGTAAGAAAATTAAACGCATCACAATAAAGCTATTTTCTGCGACCTCTTTGGAGCTGCCAAAGGCGATGCCGCCTTCGCTGAGATTAACCTGCTTAATAGTTTTAGATGGTGCTATGGGTTTGCTTTCCGCCATAACATGCTGAGCAATTAAGTCGATTTTGCGATTAAGGTTAAAGAGGTATTCGCTCAGAGCGCGATTGTTCTCTTTGATTTGATGGAATAGCTGGGTGTTTTCGCTGTCGAGTTTGCGTAATTCAGCGTGAAATTTTAGCGACATACTGTTGGGGAATTGCAGCTCTGGGGCCGCAGTGTTGGCGGTAACCTCATCGACTGACTTGAATTCTAGGGCGATACTTTCGTCGATGCGAAAATAACTGCGGCGCTCACTCATAGTAGAACTCTTTATTGAAATTGAAACAATCTAACCATAGCACAAGCCCTGCTTTTTTCTCAGTTCTTTGGGTAATACAGGTGGTTAGTTATGCCTGCAGCAAGCAGTGCTGAGCAGGGCAGCTCACTTATCTGCGCGATTAAGCATTTAATTAAATAGATCAGTCTATTTTCCACCCTTAAATGACGGTTTCGCTTGAGCATTGCAGGGCGATTGGGTTTAATGCCCCATGCTAAAAAATATCCCCCTTTATATCGGCCTACGCTATACCCGCGCCAAGCGCCGCAATCAGTTTATTTCATTTATCAGTGTCTTTTCATTGGTGGGCATGGGTTTGGGCGTTATGGCGCTCATTGTCGTCATGTCGGTGATGAATGGATTTGATCGAGAGATGAAAGAGCGCATTCTCAGCGTCATTCCTCATGGTTATATCGACCAAGTGCCCTATGTAAAAGACTGGCATGCCTTATCAGCTATCGTCGATCAAGCCCCTGGGGTAGTTGCATCGGCGCCCTATATCGGTAGCCATGTAATGGTGAGTTATGACGGTGGGGTAGAGGGTATTGAGCTGCAAGGGGTCCTGCCTGAAGCGGAAGCCAATGTCTCTATTGTTGATCAGCGTATGATTGTGGGCAGTATGGCGCAATTGCAGCCGGGTGAGTTTGGCATAGTCATGGGGCGCCTGCTCGCGAGCCGCTTGGCACTGATGCCAGGCGATAAAATTCGCGTCACCTCGCCGGATATTTCTATTACTCCCTTAGGCGCTTTCACGCGTTCACGTAATTTTGTCTTGGTGGGTGTATTTGAGGTGGGTGCGCAAGTGGATAGCAGCCTTGCATTGATTCATCTACAGGATGCGCAGAAATTTTTACGTAACCCAGGCGTACAGGGTTTGCATGTGAAAACTCAAGATATGTTCAGTGCAGCTCAAGTAATGAAAGGCTTAGCCTTGCAACTGGGCGACACTTATCGGGTGCGCGACTGGAGTCAAACTCAAGGCAGCTTGTTTCAAGCCGTCAAAATGGAAAAAATTGTCGTCGGCGCACTGCTTATGATTATTATCGCAGTAGCTGCATTTAACATAGTGTCCAGCCTCGTGCTCATGGTGGCCGATAAGCGCTCAGACATTGCCGTGCTGCGTACCTTGGGTATGAGCGCGCGTGACATTATGGCGGTGTTTGTGGTTCAGGGCAGTGCGGTTGGCTTTTTTGGGACTTTTGTCGGTGCTGCGCTCGGCTGTATTGTCGCGTTCACGCTCACGCCCATTATGGACGGCTTGGAGCGCTTATTCGGCTTGCAGGTATTTGATCCTAATGTCTATTTCATCAGTCAGTTACCCTCAGTATTGCTCTGGCAAGATGTGGTATTTATTTGTGTGGTAGCCTTGATGCTAAGTTTTATTGCAACCCTTTATCCGGCCTATAGAGCCTCTAAAATTGAGCCTGCTGAGGCACTGCGTTATGAATAGTTCCGCTCCTGTTTTAATTTGCCAGCATGTAAGTAAAGCCTATCGCCAAGGCAACCTTGCAGTTGATGTGTTGCGCAATGTTAATTTTCAGATTAATACACGCGAACGAGTTGCCATAGTCGGCGCATCCGGCTCGGGTAAATCCACGCTGTTGAATATTCTCGGCGGCTTAGATGTACCCGACACAGGAGAGGTGAGTGTGGCGGGGGAGCGATTGTCCAGTTTGAGCGCCGATGAGCGCGGTCGTCTGCGCAATCGTAGCCTCGGTTTTGTTTATCAGTTTCATCATCTCTTGCCAGAATTTACCGCGCTAGAAAATGTCGCCATGCCGCTGTTGATTGGGCGTCACTCGGTGCGCGAAGCCAAGGCGCGTGCGAATGCCTTGCTGGCGCGTGTAGGTTTGGCGCAGCGGGTTGAGCATAAGCCTTCTGAATTGTCAGGTGGCGAGCGCCAGCGCGTTGCAATTGCGCGTGCGTTGGTGACTAATCCCGCATGTGTATTAATGGATGAACCCACCGGTAATTTGGATACTCATGCAGCAGACTCAATTCAGGAATTAATGCTGGAGTTGAATCAGTCCATAGGTACCAGCTTTGTGGTCGTTACCCACGACCTAGGTTTAGCTGCACGCATGGATCGCATCCTACGTTTGGTCGACGGCCAATTGCTAGTTGATGAACCCTTAATAAAATCGGGTGCTATTGGTGTTTAGTAAATATGTATTTTTAGTGGGCGCGCGCTACGGGCTGTCCAGTCGTCATAGTCAGTTAGTCTCATTTATCTCACGCTTGTCCACTGCGGGCTTGGTCATAGGGGTGGCGCTGCTAATTGTGGTGATGTCGATCATGAACGGTTTCGACAAAGAATTGCGCGAAAATATTCTCGGCATAATGCCTCAAGGCAGTATTTATAATCGCACCGCCATAGATAATCCCGATGAAATTATGGCGCTAATTAAACAGCATCCGCGAGTGCTTGCCGCATCACCCTTTGTACAAATTCAGGGGCTGCTCAGTCATAAAAAACAAGTAGCGCCTACAGGTTTGTTTGGTATAGATACCGAATTAGAATCTACCACCTCCACACTTGAAAGCTACTTGCCGCCCAACACATTTACACATTTAGCTGCGAGCACTAATGGCATCATCATTGGGCGCGGCATAGCTGAAAAACTGCAAGCAGATGTCGGCGAAAGCCTGCGTCTAATTATTCCCTCCGAAAATAATGGCTCACCCAAAATTAAAGTGGTCGAGGTTTTAGCCATTTTAGACAGTCACACCGAAATTGATAATGGCTTGAGCTTAATGGGCTTAACGCAAGCATCAGCCTTGTCCAACAACCCAGGCCAAATTTCAGGTATTCGTATTAAAGTGGATGATCTATTTGCCGCACCGCAAGTCGTGCGCGAAGTGTCTGATTTATTACCCGTAGGTTTTTATGGTTCAAGCTGGATGCGCACCCACGGCAATATTTATCAAGCGATTCAAATGTCTAAAAGCATGGTAGGTATGTTGTTGTTTTTGATTATCGCTATTGCCGCATTTAACCTGGTGTCCACACTTATCATGGTTGTAGTCGACAAGCAGGGCGACATCGCCATACTGCGTACCATGGGTGCCAGCAGTTATGAAATCATGGCGATATTTATGGTGCAGGGTGGCTTAATTGGCTTAACCGGCGCTTTCCTCGGTTTAATTTTGGGTGTAGTGCTATCACAAGTTGTAACGCCCTTAGTGCAAGCAATAGAAAAGTTATTTGGAATACAATTCCTTCACTCCGATGTCTATCCCATTTCCTATTTGCCCTCAGATTTACATTGGGCCGATGTGGCCCGCGTTGTCATCACTGCCCTAGTGATTAGTTTTTTCGCCACACTTTACCCCGCCTGGCGCGCCAGCCGCATACAGCCAGCAGATGCGTTGCGGTATGAATAAGTTGGAATTACAACCATCATATTAAGGTTGTTAATGCTTCCATAGTAATGTCGTTTTGGATCAAGGTGTCTGCCCCTTGGTCGTTTATTGACTCATCGCGATGGTTGTTTGACCTTAGGCGAAACCACGGCAAAGCGAGTCATTCGCCATCGCGGTTTGTTTGGCCCTCTAATTCCGCCGGAACTACTTAATCGAATAAGGTGCTGCACAAATAAATTCTGGGCGTTGAGTGGCTCTAAATTCAAAGCGCAAATAAAAGCTGCCGATAATCGATGAATAGAATCTGGTGGTCGGGCGGTAATGGAAAATCGAAGAAAAGAGCCCGCCCCTTGATCGCCCCAAGCTACGTGCGAATTTCTATTCGCAACTGTAACTGCAGAAACTTTTTTTGCCTCGACGACCCTCTAACCGTGTTATTTTCTGAAGCTACTTTTTCCCCATTAGATCCTTTAGGTTTGCAAAAGGGTTTGAGGTGGCGGGGGCGAGTGTTTTTTCTTTGGTGGCGCCATAGAGTGTGAATTCGTTGAATTTGGCGTGTTCATTGTCGTGGCAGTAGAGGCACAGCAACTCCCAGTTGCTGCCGTCAGATGGGTTGTTGTCGTGATTGTGATCGCGGTGGTGAACGGTGAGTTCGCGAATATTTTTAGAGGTAAATTCGCGTGCGCAGCGGCCACAAATCCAAGGGTACATCTTCAGTGATTTTTCACGATATCCTTGTTCGCGCTGGCCATAGTTCAGGCTTGGGCCATTTTTATTTTGTTCAGTTGTCATAATGATTACCTTGGGGTTGCTCTCGTCACTAACAATATTTCAGCTTAGGCTATTTCGTTTAGGCTACGAAAAAATAATGCACTTGCTGCGTTAATACGCCGATCTTTGCTCAGTCCCACAAATATACAGACTATTCCCGCGAAAAGACCGATAATTGTCGCCATTCTGAATCATCCTTCAATGAGCTCTCGCTAAAGACCTGCAGTGAATCAGGTTTTAAGCGTATCTGCTTATCACACCCACATTGGACTCAATTTAATGGAAATCAAGGTTAACTTTCTCGACAAGCTCAGGCTTGAGGCCAAGTTTGATGACTTTACAGTCATTACCGATCAGCCCATTCGCTATAAAGGCGATGGTTCGGCACCTAGCCCTTTTGATTACTTCTTGGCATCTTCGGCGCTCTGCGCGGCTTATTTTGTGCGGGTCTATTGTTTGGCGCGGGATATTCCCACGGAAAATATTCGCCTATCACAGAATAATATTGTTGACCCTGAGAACCGCTACAACCAAATATTTCAAATTCAGGTGGAGCTGCCGGAAGATATTTCCGAGAAGGACCGCCAAGGTATTTTGCGCTCCATTGACCGCTGCACGGTGAAAAAGGTGGTGCAAACTGGCCCTGAATTCGTCATAGAAACAGTGGATAACCTCGACCAAGACAAGCAGGCCATGTTGATGGCGCCTGCAGAGGGTGCAAGCAGCACCTTTATTTTGGGCAAAGATTTACCGCTTGAGCAAACTATCGCCAATATGACCAGCCTTTTGGCTGAGCTTGGGGTGAAGATTGAAATCGCCTCTTGGCGCAATATTGTACCCAACGTATGGTCGCTGCATGCGCGCGATGCGGCTTCGCCTATGTGCTTTACCAATGGTAAGGGTTCCACCAAAGAGAGTGCGCTCTGCTCGGCGCTGGGTGAATTTATTGAACGCCTTAACTGCAACTTTTTCTACAACGATCAGTTTTTTGGTGAAGACATTGCCAATAGCGACTTTGTCCATTATCCCAATGAAAAATGGTTTAAGCCCGGCCCTAGGGGTGAGCTGCCCGCGGGTATTTTGGATGATTATTGCTTAGCCATTTATAACCCCGAAAATGAGCTGCTGGGCACGCATTTGATTGATACCAATTCTGGCAAGGTTGAGCGCGGTATTTGCTCCTTCCCCTACGTACGTCAGTCCGACGGCGAAACAGTTTATTTTCCGTCTAATTTAATTGAAAATCTATTTTTAAGTAATGGCATGAGTGCGGGCAATAATTTGCTCGAGGCACAGGTGCAATGCCTGTCAGAAATTTTTGAGCGCGCGGTTAAAAAGCAAATTATCGAGCAAGAACTCGTGTTGCCAGATGTGCCTATGCAGGTATTGGAAAAGTACCCGGCTATCCT
This sequence comes from Cellvibrio sp. 25HG11W-0, assembly GCF_057815475.1. Lineage (NCBI taxonomy): Bacteria > Pseudomonadati > Pseudomonadota > Gammaproteobacteria > Cellvibrionales > Cellvibrionaceae > Cellvibrio > Cellvibrio sp. 25HG11W-0. The sequence continues at coordinate 2,682,888 of NZ_CM174230.1, read as the reverse complement.
CGCGGGTATTCATGCCTTGGAAGAGCAGGGCTTTCCTATAGTGGTTAAAGATGCATCCTTGGGCGGGAAATTCCCCGTGATGTGCGTGACCTTAATGAACCCCAAAACTGGCGGTGTGTTTGCATCATTCGGTGGCCACCCGAGTTTTGAAGTTGCGCTAGAGCGCAGCTTAACCGAGTTATTACAAGGTCGCAGTTTTGAAGGTTTGAACGATGTGCCACGACCAACGTTTAATAGCATGGAAGTGACTGAGCCGGAAAACTTTGTAGAGCATTTTATTGATTCTACTGGTGTAATTTCTTGGCGCTTCTTTAGCGCGAAGCATGACTATGAATTCTGCGAGTGGGATTTCTCCGGTACTAATACTGAGGAGAGCGCAAGTTTGTTGGACATTTTGGCGGATATGGGTAAAGAGGTTTATATCGCCGATTTTTTTGACTTGGGCGCTAGCGCCTGCCGTATTTTGGTGCCGGATTATTCAGAGGTTTACCCTGTTGAAGATTTAATGTGGGACAACACCAATAAAGCGCTCGATTACCGCGCGGATATTTTGAATATCCATGAACTCAGTAAGCGCGGGCTGATTAAATTGCTGCGGCGCTTAGAGGATAGTCAATTAGATAACTATACCGATATAAGAACGCTCATAGGGATAGAGTTTGACGATAATACTGTGTGGGGTCAGCTAACGATTCTGGAAGTAAAAATTCTTGGGTATTTGGCTATAGGTGAGCGCGGAGAAGCTATTGAATTAGTCGCCGAGTTTTTACAGTACAACAACAACACCCTTGCGCGCGGTTTATTCTATCAGGCGGTACACGCCGTACTTGAAATCACCTTGGATGACGACTTGGCGCTAGAGGATTTCATTGGCAATCTCAATCGAATGTTTGGCAAAGAGACCATGGAAAATGTCGTCGGTACAGTAAACGGTGACATAAAATTTTACGGTCTCACTAAAACCAGCATGAAACTGGAAGGTTTAGATAAGCACCAGCGCCTCATCGACAGTTACAAAAAACTGCATCAAGCGCGTGCGAAATATGCAGCGAGTAGGGCAAGTTAGTAGTGAGTAAGGCCGGTTAATATAAAAAGGAAAAATGTGAAAACTGAATTTGATGTTCTCATTATTGGTGCGGGAATGGCGGGGCTTTCGGCCGCGTGCTATTTGGATGCGGCGGGTAAAAAGGTTGGCGTGCTCGAGAAGTCACACAATGTAGGTGGGCGAATGTCCACACGCGTGAAAGATTCATTGCAATGGGATCATGGCGCGCAGTATTTTACCGCGCAGTCGCCAGCTTTTAAGGCTCAGTTGGCAGAGTGGATTTCTGCGAAGGTTGCCGCCCCATGGGATTCTGCTGTCGGAGCTTGGGACGGCGAAGCGCTCCGTGATACGAAACCTACTGAGCGATGGGTGGGCGTACCTTTTATGCGGTCGCCGCTGCAATTCATGGCTAGAAATCTATCTATACAATTGAATACGCAGGTTACGTCTGTAGCCCCAACGAAATTAGGCTGGCAGGTGAAAACGGAATTGCGTGACTGGTGCGCTAAACAATTGATTGTCGCTATACCTGCGCAACAGGCTCAGCAACTATTACCACAGAATCATTGCGCCCGTGAGCTTGTGGAAAATGTAATGATGGAGCCTTGTTGGGCCGTTATGTTGTCAGCTGAGTCTAGGTTTGAACTTCCATTCGCGAGTGTATTTGTGAATGTGGGGCCGCTTGGTTGGGTCGCGCAAGATAATACCAAGCCATCGCGTAATTTGCATAATGCTTCAATTCAAACCTGGGTGCTACATGCAACACCAACATGGTCACAGGAAAATTTAGAAAAAAATGCTGATGAAGTCGCATCCATACTCGCTGCAGAGTTTAGCCGTTTGTTAGCGCTGTGGGTTTCTCAATCGACGCCGCCTGTGTGGACACTAATATCGGCGCATCGCTGGCGATACGCACGGGGTAGTGTAGGTGAACCGAACTCTACGGTGTTGGCTACACAAACTTATAGCGGGCAGCGAGACAGTAGTTTGGTCTTAGCGGGAGATTGGTTGATGGGTGGGCGAGTGGAAGGTGCGTATTTATCGGGTATTGCAGCCGCTAAAAAAATGATGGAGTTTTAAAGGCAGTAAAAAATAGGGGTAAAATTATGGATTCACACAAGCAAGATGTTATGGCGCGAGCTTCTGCAGCATTAAAGCTTATTTATGTAGCCGACGCCTTATCAATGCCGGTGCATTGGTACTATAACCCTCTAGATATCATAAGGGCTTTTCCTGGCGGCATTAAAAAGTTTGAAGCGGCACCACAGATGCATCCATCGTCGATTATGTCTCTTCATTCCACTCATGCGGGTGGACGAGGGTCGCAAAATGTTACGGCCGAGCCCGAAGTTGTTGGCGGTATAATTTTAAAAGGAAAGCGACAGTTTTGGGGTGTTGCCAATCAACACTACCATCAAGGCTTGGCGGCGGGTGAGAATACATTGAATGCTCACTGTGCCAGGCTTGTTATGCGAACCTTAAGTGCCAATAGCGGTCGTTATGACTCGGCGCTTTTTTTAGAAAACTATATTGCATTTATGACCGCAGAGGCACCGCTTCATCCAGATACCTATGCAGAATCATATCATCGCGGTTTTTTTGCAAATTTAGCCAAAGGTCTACCATCGCACAAATGCGGGGCGCATACCCACGATACTGCATCCATTGGTGGTTTGGTTACAATTGCACCTATTGCAATTTCTGAGCTGTTAATTGATAGATCCCTTGCGCGAGTGCAGGCTTTGTGTGTTGAGCATTTGTATCTCACGCACCCCGATAAGAAGTTAGCAGAAATCTGCAATTACTTTGTCCTTCTAATCGATGCTCTTTTGTTTCGTGAGGATGAAGACGTGCGAGAAATTATCGCACTTGCCGCACAAAAATCTGCGAGCTTAGATATTAAAAAGCTCATGCAGCGAAAATTAGAAGATAACGAAGTGGTGGGTGGCGTTTTTTCTAAGGCATGTTATATCGATGATTCATGGCCAAGCATTCTTTTTTTGCTTTACAAATATTTAGATGACCCTGAAAAGGCACTGTTGATTAATACCAATTTAGGTGGGGAAAATTGCCATCGGGGTTCGGTGTTGGGTGTTTTACTGGGCTTGGCCACTGCCCAAGGTGTGGATGTTCTCTTTTCACAGCTAGTTAATGTTGAACAAATTCATGAGGAAATCACTTCGCTTGTAATGGTTTGTGACTAGGTGTTTTTTCTTAAGCACTTATCCTTTTTTCACTCAAAGCACGGCTTCAACAAGTTTGGCTGCGCTTTGAATGAAATCAGAGATTTAATTGTTTAGTAGCCTTCTATACGCCATGCGATATAAACCAGGTAATACCAAGAGCGTTAATAGCGTTGATGAAATGATGCCACCAATTACTACGGTGGCTAGCGGTCGTTGAACTTCTGCGCCGGTACTGGTATTTAATGCCATAGGCAAAAAGCCTAATGCCGCTACCAGTGCGACCATTAAAATAGGGCGCAAGCGTAACATGGCGCCTTCGCTTATCGCAGTGTCAAGACGTAAGCCTTTTCTTATGCCGTCGCGAAAGGCGGACACCATCATCACACCGGTTAAAACAGCTACACCTGACAACGTGATAAAACCAACGCCAGCGGTAATAGATAATGGGATGTCACGCAGCCAGAGAAAAATAACACCGCCGGTTAAGGCTAGGGGTACGCCACTGAAGACCAGTAGGGCATCTTTGGCAGAACCAAAGGTCATCATGAGTAAGGCAAAGATCATCAGCAATGTTAATGGCACCAATAAACTTAAGCGTTTGGACGCCGATTCTAATTGCTCAAAGGTGCCGCCGTAATCCAGCCAATAACCGGGTGGCAGTTTTATTTTCTGCGTAATTTTTTGTTGTACCTCTGCGACAAATCCACCCAAATCCCGTTCGCGAACATTGACGCTCACCACCAAACGGCGCTTTCCATTTTCGCGGCTAATTTGGTTCGCGCCCAGCGCTAGGTTTAACTGTGCGACTTCGCCCAGTGGAACATATCCGCCTGTAGGTAAAGGAATGGGAAGATGGGATAAGGCTTGCAGATTGTTGCGCAGCGTTTCAGGCAAGCGCACCACGATATCAAAGCGCTGGTCACCGTCAAATATTTGCCCAGCTTCTTTTCCGCCTGTAGCGGTGGTTAAGGTGTTTTGTACATCGGCGACATTGAGTCCATAGCGGCGTAATTTTTCATGATGCACATCTATCGACAATATTGGCAAGCCTTCTGCCTGCTCGACTTTAATATCATCTGCACCTGCTATTTGTTTAAGCAGAGCGGCAATTTGGTTGCCGGAGATCATGAGTTGGTCTAAATCATCGCCATAAATTTTGATACCAACATCAGAGCGCACGCCAGAAATCAATTCATTAAAACGCATTTGGATGGGCTGGCTAATTTCATAGGCGTTGCCTGGCACTTGCGCTAGCTGAGCTTCAATTGCTTTGAGCACATCTGCTTTGGTGATTTTTGCATCGGGCCAATCGGCTTTATCTTTGAGCATGATGTAGCCATCGGAAATATTCGGCCCCATAGGATCGCTGGCAACTTCATCTGTCCCAGTTCCGGCGAAGATGGTTTTAACTTCGGGCACTTTTAACACCGCGCGCTCAACTTGAATTTGCATGTCCAGTGATTGACTTAAGCTCGTGCCAGGAATGCGCAGAACTTGGACGGCAATATCGCCTTCATCAAGTGTGGGAATAAATTCAGTGCCCATACGCGCGGCCAACCAACCCGAGCCGAGTATTAATACAACAGCAGCGCCTAAAATGGGTGCGCGAAAATGTAGTGCAGCAGCCAGTGTAGGTTGGTACGCGGTTTTGCATGCCTGTACTAGCCGATTTTCTTTCTCTTCTATTTTTCCTGTTAAACAAAGTGCAAGGGCCGCAGGTACAAAGGTTAGCGATAATATCAAGGCGGCGATTAAGGCCATGATGACGGCTAAAGCCATAGGCGTGAACATTTTCCCCTCAACGCCGGTCAAGGCAAGTATCGGTAGGTTCACCAAAATAACCACAAGCACACTGATTAAACTGGGCGTAAATACTTCTCGTGTGGCGCGGAATACCGTGTGTAGGCGCTCTTCTAATTCAAGCAAACGCCCAAGTTGGTGTTGCCGTTGTGCCAAACGCATTAGGCAGTTTTCTACAATGATCACGGCACCATCGACAATCAAACCGAAATCCAGCGCACCTAAGCTCATTAAGTTAGCGCTGACTTTGGTGTGGAGCATGCCAGTCATGAGCATGAGCATAGAGAGCGGAATAACCATGGCCGTTAAGAGTGCCGCGCGCAAATTGCCGAGCATGAGCAGTAAAACAACCAATACTAAAATGGCGCCTTCGAGCAGGTTTTTTTGTACGGTTGCAATGGTTTTGTCGACCAGAACTGTGCGGTCGTACAGCGGTTCGGCGCTAACACCTTCCGGTAATGCTAGATTAATTTCCGCTAATTTTTCAGCGACTTCTCTGGCGACAGTTCGGCTATTTTCACCTACCAACATAATCGCCGTGCCGCGCACTGTTTCCACGCCATCGCGAGTTGCTGCGCCGGTGCGCAATTCTTTGCCGAGCCCGACCTCGGCAATATCTGCCAGGGTGATGGGCACGTCATCTCTGCGTGCAACTATGACGTTTTTAATCGCGGGAATATCGGCTAATTGCCCTGGTACGCGAATTAAATATTGCTCACCATTTTTTTCAATGTAACCCGCGCCGACATTGGCATTGTTATTTTGTAAGGCTTCAACCACTGCTTCAAAGGTAACGCCGTAGGCCAGCATTAAACTTGGGTCGGGGGTGACGTGAAACTGCTTTTTGTAACCGCCCATGGTATTAATTTCAGTAACTCCAGGGATTAAACGCAATTGCGGGCGTATCACCCAATCCTGCAGTGTGCGTAGTGCCATGGCGTCATAGGGTTCGCCATTGGCTTGCTGTGCGTGTGGAGCAGCTTGGAGCGAGTAGTGAAAAATCTCGCCAAGACCTGTGGCCACGGGTCCCATCTCCGGCGCGATTCCAGCGGGCATTTGGCTTTTGGCTTGCTGCAAGCGTTCATTGATCAGCGTGCGCGCGAAATAAATGTCTGTACCTTCTTCAAATACTAAGGTTACTTGCGAGAGCGCGTAACGGGATAGGGAGCGAGTACTCTGCACATGAGGAAGCCCCGCAATGGCAACCTCCACGAGATAGGTTATGCGCTGTTCCACTTCGAGTGGTGAATAGCCGGGTGCCTGAGTATTAATTTGTACCTGCACATTGGTGATGTCAGGCACTGCATCAATCGGTAAGTGTTGGTAACTCCAAAGACCGGTTCCTGTTATCACAACGATAAAAAACATCATTAACCAGCGGCGCGCGATAGAAAATTGAATAAGTGCATCAATCATGGCGCTTTACTCCTATGCGATGAAGTAAGGAGACGTTGCCGTCATACTGCAGATTAGTGTTCATGTTCTGCATTCTCCTTGCCTAGGTCAGACTTGAGCACAAAGCTGTTGCGCGAGACATAACTTTCCTGTGCTGTAACGCCTTCCCGTATTTCAGTGAAGTCTTTATCGGCTCGCCCGATACGTACTTGGCGAGTTTCAAAACCCTTATCCGTTTGCACAAAAATAACTGTATTGCCTTCTAGTGTTTGCAGTGCTTCATTGCGCACGGCGACCGCGACATTTGTAGCCGCTAGGGTAACGTCAGCCTTAACAAAGTGACCAGGTAACCACTGGCCTTGAGGGTTGTCGAGTGTAACGCGAGCGGTGACAGTTTGGTTGATGGGGCTCGCCATTGGGGCGATATAGTCTAGGGTGCCCTGGGCTATAAAATGCTGTTGTGCTTGTTCGATACGAACGGATTGCCCGCTATGCACGCGCGCCAGATCGCGCGGAAAAACCGATAACTCAATCCAAACACTGCTTAAGTCTGCGATGACCAACAAGGGTGCATCTGTGGTTAGATCGCCCAGTGTTGCGTTGCGCTCTATAACAACGCCTGCAATGCTCGCTTTTAACTCGTAGCTTTTTAAGCTTTCGTTACTCTCAATGGTTGCGAGTACATCGCCGGGTTTTACCTTGTCGCCCAAGGCGACTTTGATACTGCGAATTACGCCGGGAAAACGCGCCGAAAGTTTTTGCACGCGTTCATGGTTGACGCTTACTAAACCGTACAGCGGTATGGTTTCGTTGATGGTCTCTGCGCCCGCCTGCGTGAGTTCGATGCCCGCATTTTGTTGTTGCTGGTTACTGAGCAGAATTTTTTCGTCGTGTTCGTCGTGGCTTTCTGAGGTTATTGTTTGTTCATTTTCGTGATCTTGATGGGCTTTCTCGGCTGTTGCAGCAAAAGTATTTTTGGTGGCGGAAAAGTAAAAGGTGAACAAACAAAAAGCCAGCATGCAGCAGAAGTTCAGTAGTGATCGAGCTGTTGTTATGCAAGGTCTTTTTATGCAGGGTGTTGCGATCCATGGTGTTGAAGCGCAGCGATTTTTTTGAGCTGTGTTCATGGGGTAACCTCACTAATTTTTTTATTCAGTGCCGCGCCGGTAATGCGCTCCAAATCAATGCGAGTTTCCTGCACGCGCACCGCTGTCTCTATATAGGCTTGCTGGGCATCCAACAATTCGTGTTGGGCTAGATTGAATTCCAAATAGCTGTAGCGCCCGCGTTCAAACCCCGCAGCTGTTTCGCGCTCTGCGCGTTTAAGGGCAGGTAAAACCTGTGCGCGCAATGCAGTGAGTTCAGATACCGCCTGCTGGTGCTCTTCAAATAAACGGCGTAGTTCGGTTTGCAGCTGAATGTGTGTACTATCGAGCGCGAGCTGAATACTTTGTTGCTCAGCGCGTGCAGTCGCTATAGCGCCGGATGCGCGCTTGGTGGAGCCCAGTGGCATACTGATGCCCGCGACCATGGCGGTATCATCCGTTGCTTGCATATGCCGCACACCCAAATTCCATTCAAGCTTGGAGCGGCCTTCGCTGCGCGCTTGTCGCAGTACGGCTGTGCGAACCTGTAGATCTTCTGCTAAGAGTAAAATGTCTGGGTTAGTGGCGAGCTGAGCTTGAACATCCGGTAAGGCAAGTGCGGGCGGGGTTGCATAGAGGTCAGCAGCAACGCTAAAGCTAGGGGCTGGATCTGCCCAATAAGTGCTTAAGGTCATGCGCGCTGTATGCACACCTAGCTCTGCGCGTTGCACTGCTATTTGGGCGCGGGCTAGGGCAGCTTGCGCGCGCCACAAATCGGCTTCTGGCGTTTTGCCTGCGCGCACTTGCTGGCTTAGTGAGTCGAGGGTTTGCTGTGCAAGTTGCCGGGCTTCTTTTACTAAGTTGTGCTGTTCCTGGGCGGCGACGACTTGAATAAATTGATGGGTAACCTCCGTTAAGACATTCAACATAAGTACCCGCTGCGCAGACGCTAGTTGCTGTTGGCGCGCGGTTACCAAGCCCATGCGTGCATCGCGCTGATCGCCCAGCTCAATAACGGATGACACCGACAGTGTTAGCTCACTGCCATCAGTGCCTTTAAATTCACCCGTGCCCGCAATATTTTCTACATCAGCGGCAGCGCGAAGTTCGGGCCGTAACGCGGCGGTTTGCTGCTCTCCTGCCAAGGCTTTTACTTTAAAGTCGTAACCGATTAACTGCGGGTTGTATTGCACCGTAGCGCGTATGGCATCCTCTAAGCGCAGAGGTGCTGTGTGTGATGCGCTTGTGGCGGCAAATCCTAAAAATGGAAAACACGCGACAGCAAGCGCAAACGGGGCGCATGCCTTTTGTAAATAATTCATGTGGTTCTCTCCAGTGATGCGCGTATCGTCCGACCTAAGCCAGGCTTAGTGATGAGCAATACACAGATTCCCCCAGTGGGGATTAGATCAATGCGGTGAGAGAGGCGGGCGGTGCTCGCAGAGGGGGGCGCAAACCGCTAATGCGGGCCGTGCCATAAATTACATCGCGAATAACAGCGAAGTGATTGGGCAATACTAAAAAGATAATAACGAGGGCAATTAGTAGCGGTAATACAAGGTCTTGTTGCGGGGATTTAATTTGCACAGATTGAGAAAGGTCTACATCAACGTCTTCATGGGCTTCACTAGGGGAGTGAGTATCATGGCCGCCGATAATATCAAAATGCATGGAGACAGGCGGTTCTTGGCCGTCAAAACAAAAGTGACCATGAACACCGACTAGGCCAACCAAAAGCCATATAGTCAGTGCTGCAAGACCCCATTGTTTAAAACGTTGATGCCAATTCAAGCGTTATGTTGCTCCAATTTAGGTTCGTTCCAATTCGCTTTCGCTCTATTTTCTAAAATAGCTGTTTTGAATTGGTAGCTGCACTTATTAATCGCCACTTTTATTAATCGCCACTTTTATTAATGATCACTTTACAGTTTACAAGCTGGGTGGCTACAGCTATGACTCCACAAGGCTAACAGCAAAACTTTACAGATGAAAGTTATTATTGTTTAAGTGGTGATATTCATTGTTAGGGGGATTCACCGCTTTCGAATACTTACGCACTTTTCCATCCAGCCACAATAATAGCCACACCTAGCAGCACAACTCCTGCGCCTAAACCATCATAGGTGCTTAACTTAACGCCATCTACCACACGCAACCAAACCAATGCCGTGGCAATGTAAACCCCACCATAGGCCGCGTATACACGACCACTGGCCGCAGGGTGCAAAGAGAGTAGCCAAACAAAAAGCGCAAGGCTCAGTGCAGCCGGTAATAACAACCAAATGGAACCCTCTTTGCGCAGCCAAAGGTAAGGCAGGAAACAACCAATAATTTCAGCCAGTGCGGTAGCAATAAAGAGTAGAAAAATTTTAATCATTTAGCGCTCGGGCTGGATGGCGTGAAGTAAGCAGGTGTGTGTTGAATGCTCGAATCTCAGCTGAAGCCCACAATAATATGTTTTTTATAGAAGGAAGCTTGAGGCCGAGCTTGCACACATAATAGGATATGTCGTAGCTGTGCCGCGACATATCCTTATTTGTTATGATTTTATTCTTGAAACATAATGTTAATAATTTTTTCTGAAAATCTCCACTTAACTTTAAATTGATAATTATTCATATTTGAAAGAAGGATAATATTTATATCGTCATCAGGAAGGCGCAAAATATCTGAATGGAACCCCTTCATTTGTCCAGGGTGCCCAATTGTATTGTGCCCACCTACAGGCTCTATACCGAGGCCGAATCCATAACCGACAAAAGGGACAAAACCATTTGTAAATTCATATGGCGTAATTGCTTCTTTATAAGAAACTTCATTTATTAATTTTCCGTTATGTAGAGCCTCGCTCCAAATAAATAAATCCTCTACAGTCGAATATAATGCTGCCGCGCCATTATAAGTGGTCATGTTCACATTAATTTCTCTATAAGGCTTATCTTCAGCCACACCATAGCCAATAGCGCTGTGGTCATATTTAACGCTATTCTCATAAAGACCGGTACTCTTCATGCCTAAGGGTGCAAAGATATTTTTTTCCATATACAAGCCCAGAGGAAGCCCTGATACCTTCTCCACAATTAGACCCAATACAAAGTAGCCGTTACTACAGTATTGCCATTTCTCGCCAGGCTCAAAAAACACTCCATTTTTTTGTATATAAGAAAGGTGCTCTTGTTCAGATACTAACTCGTCTATTGGAAATGGGAACTGATCATCATTTTCCTGTTCCCACATGCCGGACGTGTGATTTAGTAAGTTTCTGATACTTATTTTTTCAGCGTTAGGCAGGTTAGGGTAATATTTAGCCAAAGAATCATTTACTGATAGCTTTCCACTCTCTGCCAATTGTAAAATTGAAACGGCTGTAAATTGCTTGGTAATAGAAGCTACTCGAAATATTGTTTTGGTGTTATTTGGGGTTTTTTCTTCAATATTTGCAGCCCCTACTCCACCACTTATAATGATTTTCCCATCTTTTGATATGAGATAAGAGAATCCAGGATGTTCTAAATCATATAAGCCTTCAAAATATTTTTTTAATTCATCTGCGTGATATTTTTCCTTGATCTCTTTATCTGCAAATGGGATGGTCTCCTTCAAGGCGCATGACACCAAAAAAAGTATTAATATAGCCATAAAAGCATGGCAGGTAATTTTATAAAAATATGTACATTTACTCATAACAACCCCAAGTTATCGTTTGAAAGTGAAATTCCTATTTATCTTTGATAGCTTCCTTTAGGTATTTCCTTTGTCTAAGCCCAATACCTACTTACGCAACTCAAAGCGGCTTTCTGCAACATTTTTTATACATTCATCTGGGTCAAAAACACATCCGTTCATGACGATGTAAACCCCGTTGGGAAGTATTTTTACGGCCATAAGTGCGGCGCCTAAATTAAAGTCTGCATCGGAGTCGCGAAATTCGGCGGGGTACATAGAGCCAACTAATACAATGGTTTTTCCTTCGATACCTTTTAGTGTTTGACCGGTTGCGGTCATGGTATCGGTACCGTGGGTGATGATGAATTTATCGCTGCTGGATTCTGCCACTGCGCTGCGGATCAGCGCGCGATCTGTATCGGTGAGTTCGAGGCTGTCTTTGCGCAATAGGGGTATTAATGTGATTGGTAAGGTGATGCCAGCGCGCGCTAGAATTTTTGGCGCTTTGGGTTCGCCAATATGATAGTCATTTTTGGCATCGTAATAAATTTTGTCGAGGGTGCCGCCAGTGGTAATTATGCAGAGGGTCATGGTTGTTCTCACAAGGAGGTATTTTAATCGAGGCGGCCATTCTTGTTTAATCTCTGGTGCACTGCAAGTTGTGAAGACTAAAAAGCCGCCCAAACTAGGTTTGGGCGGCTTTTTAGTGAGCGCTGCTCGGGTTGGAAATAGACGCGTTATTTCTCGCCTAATAGCTCTTCGGCGGCATTGACCAAGAAAATATACTCTGCCGCTTGGGTAATGACATATTCGTTTTCACCCCAGAAGAAGGGCCAGTCTTCACGGTTTTCGGGGAAGTCGGGTTTCAAAATTAAGATGCCGGGCACTATGCCGCCTGCGATAAACGAGAAATCGGCGCGGTTCATGCCGTAGGCGACTTCTTTAGAGCGGGTACCCACATTGCTTACAAGTGATAAGTTGTGATCTGGGTGAGTGCCATAAAGAAAGTTTAATGCGCTTAGCACTTGCTCTTTATCAAACAGTTTGGGGTAGGCTTTGTGCATATAGTAATTGGTAATTGCAATACGTATTACTGTACCGCTGCCGGCCCATCCTCCGTTGGTGATGAGCACACCAAAAGGGTTTTGCTTACTGAGTTCTGCCTGTTGTTTTTGATAGGCCACGACTAGGGGTTCTAGCTGGTCGCGAAATGCCTTGGGCATTTTGGGTTGGGCACGCAAGAACCAGACGGCGTGGAATTGGAATTTATCAGCAAGCTTCGGTAATAGTGTGCTAATCACCTCTGCATATTGAGATTCACCGGTGGTGAGTAGTAATTCGGTTGCCGCTTTTAATTGTTCTTCTTCTAAACCACCACCCGCGGTGTTGCCCACTTGAAACATGTCGGGCTCGGTTTTGGCCTGTTCGTCTGCCCAGGCTTTTTGCGCGCGCATTAAGGCTTCGCGTGCGAGTTCATCGTTATAGCCTTTAAGTGCGCGGCTCGCCGCGGCTAGGCCTGCAATTGAGCCGTAATTGAGCGGCGTGGATTTACTGGTAAAGGCCCAGCGATCGTCAAACTTGCCGCTTTTTTTGCCATTCTCTTCGAGCTTACCCATTTTGGGGTCGTAAACCTGATTATCGGTTTTGGTAATGCCATCACCTAAGTGTGTGTACTGTTCTATGTGAGCTTCCACTATGCCAGGGATGGCGCGCCCGAGTGCGCGGTGTTGGGCAATGAGCGCGAGGGTGCCGTGTTCAATTTGTTGCAGCACATCAGGCTTGCCATCGGCCACGTGCAGGTCTACTAATTTTTCGGGGTAGTTGACGCTGGTGACATCGCGTTTAAGGCCGAAGTTTTCCCAGACGGCGACCAAGTCCATCACTGTGGCGTATTGGGATTGGGTGCGAATGTCGAAGTCGCCCGCATCGTACCAGCCGCCAATATTTAAACCGGGAATGTGTTCGCCGGGTTTGTAGGGAGTGTCGGTAGTGGGGCCTTGACCGTAGAGATCAAAATGCTCGTGATTGATCGGCGCTTGCAGGGCGTCGTCTAGGTGAGAGGCGCCGTGCCAAACGCGGTAGGCCTCATTCACCAGCATGTGATCCATCTGCACCGGCATATAGGTGTCGAGTGTGGGGTGCCAAGCGGCTTCATAAACCTCGGTGTCGATGCGGAAGCTGGCGGTTTGTTGATCGCCGTATTGAATGGCGTAAAGGCCAGGCTCTTTCACTTGCGTAAAATCGAATTCGCGGTAGATGTAGCGCAGGTATTGGCCCCAAGTGTTGGGTTTGGCGCTGAGCACGGTTTTGCTGCTGCCATCGGCTTGAATTTTGATGAGTTTGGCGGTGTGGATTTTTTTATCCAGCTTGTCCATCTCTATGACGGCAACTTTGCGTTGGGCGGGGTGATAACCCACTTGCGAATGCGCGATCATGGGTTGGCGCAGCCAGTTTTTGGCTGTGCTTGCTTGCAGGTCCCACTCTATTACCGCACCGGTTTTACCGGCGGGAATGAGTGAGCGCACTACAAACCAGCCGTTTTGTGCCTTGGCGCGGGCATCGTAGAGAGCAAGCGGCGAGCCATTGCTGCGAATGGTGACGCGGTTGCTGCTGTCTTCTGGTGCCAATACCAGCTGCTGCCCCTGGGCCAAGGCGTGCGCTGCGGCTGTGCCGTTAATTTCTTTTTGGCCACCGGGGTAGACGGGAAAGATGCCAGCGGTTTCATCCATTAAGAAGGCTTTGTGAAAGTAGGCTGAGGGCACAAATTCCAAATTAAAACCTGCAATACCTTCCAGCGCTTTAGGCAGGGCCTTGGGCAGAATCACACTGATGTGCACACCTTCGCCTTGAGCCTGTACCTTGATGGAATAGTTCAAGTCGTAGGCGGGGTAGCGCATAAAAGCTTCAATCGCCTGCTGCTCTGGGTAGATTTTGCGCTCGATAAACTGGGGGATTTCATCCCATTGTTCGGGCGTTGCATTTAAGCGCAAATCGCCATTGGTGGCATTGCGCTCGCCATGTTGGATCAGCTCTATACCGCTGATTTTAGAGTCGCTAAATAGGCCGTCGTACCAGTTGCTAAACACCAGTACATTTAAGCCTTGGGTTTCGAAGTAGTCCTGATCATTGAGCTGGAGTTTGGCTTTGTCGGCCAATACACCGCTGCTTAATAACAAGGTAATTGCACCTGTGAGCGCAAGTTTCAACCGGTATTTACTTGAGGGTTTAAGGTTCATGAGCTAGATCTCTTAGGGTTATTCCTGAGATCTAGTCTATATGAATATAAGGCGGGGGCCAGTAGGCTGGATGCGTCTTGCTTCTGTTGTAGGGTTGATCAGTAAGCCATTAATTTTTACCTGTAATATTGGGTTTGTATATGGTTTTTTATTGGGTAGATTTTAATGTTTAAAATTTAATTAATTCTATATTTATCAATAGTATAGGCGAGTATTAAAGATTTTAGATTAAGTATGAGATTAGCTAAAAAGACGACGTTTGATAAGAAGACATTTTTTGTAAAGCTGCATTAATTTTGATTAATGCTGCTTTTTTAGGCGGCTTTAGGTTATTAATTTCGTTTAAACCTATAAAAACGGCAGCCCAAAAGCTGCCGTTTTTGATTTGTAGTAATTAGTTGAGAACCTTAAAAAATATTTCTTAAGGTTACAAACGCCAAGGCGCTGAGAATAGCGGCAGCGGGTAGGGTAATTACCCATGCTAGGGCAATGGGTTTCATCAGGTCCCAATTGGTGGAGTTGTTGACTAAGCCAATTCCCAGTACGGCACCAATCAAAATATGGGTGCTGGATACGGGTAAACCTAGGAGTGATGCCATCATTACCACGGCGGCAGCGGCCAATTCTGCCGAGAAGCCAGAGGCTGGGTGCATTTTGGTAAGGTTGTGGCCCACAGTTTGAATAACCTCTTTGCCGATAAACCAAAGACCAGCAATAAGAGCAACGCCAAAGGTCACCATAGCAACAGTGGGGACGGCGGCTTTTGAGCCAATTTCTCCGCTACGTAATACATCCATAATCGCGGCAAATGGGCCTATGGCGTTGGCGATATCATTTGAACCATGGCTAAAAGCAAAGCCTGAGGCGGTAAATACCTGCATCCAGCTAAACATTAAAAAAGTCGAACGACTCAAGGATTCGCCTTTAAGGGTTTTGGCCATGATAAAAGTGGCCATCCAGACCCCGGCGCCAACCATTCCCATGATTAAGTAGTTATGCAGGGTGCTCAGCCCCAAATCCATATTTTTTAAGCCTTTGAATAAGAGCATGGAGGAAATAATAATGGCACCCAGCGCGGCAATAATAGGCACCCAATTTTCTAGCGCTTTATAGGCCTTTAATTCGCCGCTTTTACTGTCAATTGTGTGAATTTCTTTGTAGTAGGGCGATTCCAATTCTTCAGGCTGAAAATCCTTTTGCGATAATGTATGCGCATCGCGCGCCATAGCGCTGGTGTAGGATATTTTTTGAATATCACTCAGGCGTTCAAAGGCTCGTTTGTGCTCATCTTTCAGTTTGTTCTTTTCTACCTTGATGACTTTAAGCTGTTCTTCGGCCTCGTCGTTGTAACTTAAGATATGCTTTTTAATCGCCCCGAAAAGGAGGTAAGACACAAAACCGCCGAGTACTGGCGATAGCACCCAAGACACGGCGATGGCGCCAATTTTGTCCCACTGGACTAATGCAAAAGCGGTTTCGCTGCCGTTTAAAATAAAACCCAAAGTAATAGAGCTGCCGACTATGCCGCCGATAATGGCGTGGGTAGTGGAGACGGGATAACCTTTTTTAGAGGCGAACAATAACCATATACCAGCGGCCAAGAGTGCCGACATCATGATGTAGACAAACTGCATGGGCTCTACGGTCATGCGCGTTAAATCTACTATCCCGCTGCGAATGGTTGAGGTGACCTCGCCGCCAGCAATCACCGCACCGCTAACTTCAAACACGGCGGCTACACAGAGCGCTTGTTTAACCGTGAGGGTGCCTGCGCCCACGCTGGTACCAAAGGAGTTGGCGACATCATTGCCGCCAATATTAAAGGCCATGAATAAACCAAAAGCGGTTGCCAAAAGGAATACAGCAACATGCGTGTGGTTGGTGTAATCCAAACCCCAGTAGAGAAAGTAAGCGGTGGCCGCGGCCATAATTACGCCGAAAAACAGACTGAGAACCGGTAATGAGTGTTGCGGTGACATGGTATTTGCGCTGGTTGCGGCGAGATCATTATTCATGGGGGAATCCTTCAGCAGCTTAGTATGGTTAAGGTGTCTGTTTATTGTGTTTACAGATTGTGGTGGTTAAAAAACTTCTGGTACAAACATCTCCACGGCAACAGGGCGACGGCTGTAGTCGTCGTGGTATTCGCGTTCGGGTAGTTCGATATGTGGACGTTTGATTTCTGTGTAAGGCATTTGCTGAAGCAGATGATGTATACAGTTGAGGCGCGCTTTCTTTTTATCCACGGCTTCAACTATCCACCAAGGGCATTCAGGAATGTGGGTGCGTTCTAGCATGATTTCTTTGGCTTTGGTGTACTGCTCCCAGCGGCGGCGGGATTCCAAATCCATAGGGCTGAGCTTCCATTGTTTGAGCGGGTCGTGAATGCGCCCTAAAAAGCGCAGGTTTTGTTCTTCATCTGAGATGGAGAACCAGTATTTGATAACTTTAATACCGGAACGTGCGAGCATTTTTTCGAACTCAGGTACTGAGCGGAAAAACTCTTCGTATTCATCGTTGTTGCAAAAGCCCATGACCTTTTCAACACCGGCACGGTTGTACCAGCTGCGATCAAATAGGACTATTTCACCCGCAGCGGGCAGGTGCGATACATAGCGCTGAAAATACCACTGGCTGCGCTCGCGCTCGTTAGGTGCGGGTAATGCGGCGACGCGACAAATACGGGGGTTGAGGCGTTGAGTAATGCGTTTAATCACACCGCCTTTACCGGCGGCATCGCGGCCTTCGAAGATTACGACGACTTTATGGCCGCCTGCTGCAACCCAATCCTGTAGCTTGACCAGCTCAGCCTGCAGTCGAAACAGCTCGCGGAAATACAGGCGTCTGTAAGTTTTGGCATCGGCGGGCTCGGTGCCCATCATGCGTCCCAGCTCAATACCCGGGGTTTGGCCGTACCAATGGTCTTCCATTTCCAGTTCTATTTCTTCGTCGTAACTATCGAGCAGATCAGCATTGATCCGCTCCATATACTGAGCATCGTCCAAGGTCATGGTTAACTCACTTTTGGTTAGGGTAGAAATCCAAAATATAAAGAGCGTTTATGACACCTAGGTGATGGTGTGAAAGGAAAATGGTGGGATGGGGTTTTTAGGTTATTTTGCTAGGGGGGAGTAGGTGCTGTAGTGATGCTATATGGTTATTTTTGACGCAAAGAGGCGATATTACAGAGCGAATATTACAGGCGCGCGCTGAATTCGGTTATCAGGTTTGCGCTTTAATTGTTTGTTTTGGTTGATACTAAATCGTTACAAGGGTTTGTTGTTGCGGCTTTTTTTGCGTTTTTCCCAGTTACGATTAACATTCCAGCGCCAGTAGAGCTGCATGGTGATGTAACCAAGGGTGGCGAGAATGAGCCCGAGCAGGAGTGAACCGAGTAGAAAGGGTGGTAATAAACGCTCTAATTCATTGGTTACCCAGCTCCAGGAAAGCTCAAAGGTAAATTTTGTGGGGGCAATGCGCAGTACAAAGCAACCCAAAACATAGGCAAAGTAAAAGAAGAAGGGCAGTGTAAGGGGGTTGGTAATCCACACGAGTGCAACGCAGATAGGCAGGTTGCAGCGAAAATAGAGTGCAGCGACTGCTGCAATCGCCATTTGGCCAGGCAGTGGAATTGCAACGGCAATAAAGATTCCAATAAAAAAGGCGGTAGAAACAGAATGTCTATTCAGGTGGAATAGGTTTGGGTCGTGTAAAAGATCGCCCAAAAAATGCAACGCTGGGTTGCTTTTAATTGCAGCAGCGGAGGGAATGAAGCGTTTCAGAAAATTGCGAGCCATGTAAAACCACAGTACTGCTGAAATAAGGTCGGCATTATGCCCTTAATTAAGTATGAACTCTATGGCAGTGAGAATATTATCTACGCGCTTGTTACGAGAATTGAGTTTCGACTAAGCTTAGTTCCTACAAATTATCGTGTTTATATATTGCCTCGGACAAGGATGCCGAACTATGCCAGCTTTTTACGTTCTGTTCGCACTGGGGGTTCTCTCCCTTAGCATCGCACCGCAGTTACTACCCATTCATTATTTATTTTTTGTGCTCCTACTGCTTGCGCTCATCAGTCTATGGCTGGGTGTGAGGGGATTAGCTGAGCCATTTTCTGGACGAGTAAAAATTGGTTTGCTGAGTATTCTCGGGTTGCTGCTTGGCTTGGCCTGGGGGAATTATTCAGGGCAGCTACTGCGCGCAGAGCAGCTCAACCCTGCTTTAGAGGGGCGCGATCTTTTGGTGCGTGGCCGCATTCAAGGCTTGCCTGTCGTCGCGGGTGAGCGATTGCGCTTTACCTTGGCGCTGGATGAATTTGCAGCTGTGAATGCGAATACCTTTGGGGCTAAAGGCCTGAAAGAGATGCGGCTCCCATCGTCTATCCAGCTCAGTTGGTATGCCTTCAGCCCCTATCAAAAAGTGCAGTATAAAAAATCGAACGAGAAAACAGCCAACTTACCTGAGCTGGTTCCCGGACAGGTTTGGCAGTTGCAGGTGCGCCTGAAACGCCCCCGTGGTTTGGTCAATCCAGCGGGCTTTGATTATCAAGCTTGGCTGTTGCGCAAAGGCATAGGCGCTACGGGTTATGTGCGCACCAATACCAATAACCAATGCGTTAGTTGCGGCGCGTCTGAGGCTTGGATGGGACTGTCGGTGCAAGTAGATCAGTGGCGCTATGCGTTACAACAGTGGTTGTTGCGCACCAGTCAATCGAGTGAAAAGGGCATTTTAGTTGCGCTCTTGATTGGTGAGAGCACCCAGGTCGATAAACAACAATGGCTGCGAATGCAGCAAACGGGAACAAGTCACCTCATTGCAATATCGGGTTTGCACGTTGGGTTTTTGGCGATGTTTGGTTATGCGCTGGGCTTGTTGCTGGGGCGTATTGTGCAATCTTGCTGGCATCGCCTGCCTGCGCAGTACGTCGCCTATGGCAGCGCGATTTTCTTTGCGTTGGGTTATTCCGCCTTGGCCGGTTTTAATATTCCCACTTTGCGCACCTTTCTGATGTTGGCGCTGTTTTATTGGCTGGCGATTTGGCGGCGGCAGGGGCGCATTGTCGATATCTATTGTTTCGCCCTGGCGTGGGTGGTGTTGCTTGATCCTCTTGCTGGGTTTGATATGGGCTTTTGGTTATCCTTTGGCGCGGTAGGTTTGCTGTTGCTCTATTTTACGGGGCGCTTTAGCGTGCAGCCCAAGCCCAGAGGCTTTAGTCGGCTTTCACTTACCACCATGTTCGTCGGTTTTAGTCGCTCGCAATGGGTAATGTTTATTGGGCTTTTGGTGCCGCTCAGTGTTTTTATTAATAGTGTTTCATTGACTGCACCCCTCGCCAACTTTATTGCCATTCCTCTTGTCACCTTCCTTGTAGTGCCCAGCCTTTTATTGGCTGCTACCGTGCATGCCTTTTGGCCTTGGCTGAGTCTGCAGCTATTGTGGGTGGCTGAGCAGGGCATGATCTTGTTGAAATATTGGTTGGACTGGTTGCTTGCCTTGGCGCCAGGGCAGCTCAATCCCATCGTGCATTTTTCGCCAGAACTGGCCGCACTTATGGCGTTAAGCGCATTTTTGGTGTTATTGCCCCGTGGACTCTTGCCCGTTTGGTTTGGTTGGCTTGGGCTGGCTTTGGGGAGTTTATTGACGCTGCTTAGCCCAGCAGATCTACCGCCGCTCAAAATAACCGTATTAGATGTAGGGCAGGGCACGGCCGTTGTGGTGCAAACACCCGATGGAACCTTGGTGTATGACGCAGGGCCGCGCTACAGCCCTAATTTTGAGGCAGGTAGCGCCATTGTTATGCCTTATTTGTTTTCCGAAGGCATGGCGAGCATCGATAAACTGGTGTTGAGTCATATGGACCGCGACCACGTAGGAGGAGCAGAAAGTTTGCTGACGCGCCTCAAGGTGGGCGAGCTTTTGATTGGTGAGCAACCCCGTGCGGCTGATTCCTCTATTTATAGTTCCGCGCAAAGTTGCCACAACTACCCAGCATGGCGTTGGGGCGAGGTGGATTTTCAATTTTTGCACTGGGCGATTAACCCGCGCGCCAATGCCAATAATCATTCTTGTGTGCTCTTGATTCGCTATAAAGATCAATCTATTTTGCTGCCGGGGGATGCTGAGCAAGAGGTGGAAGCGCAGTTGCAGCGCAACCCCGAGCTGCCTAAACCCTTAACGGTGCTCTTGGCGGGGCATCACGGCAGTCGCACCTCCTCATCTGCTGCATTTGTGGCCGCCACTCTGCCAGAGCACGTGATTTACTCCACAGGATTTGGCAATCAGCACGGCCACCCGCATCCATTGGTGCAGCAGCGGTTTGCCGCCATAGGCGCGCAAGCGTGGAATACTGCCACGGCGGGCGCCCTGCAGTTGGTGTGGACTGAGGAGGGCACGTTAACCCTAGTGGCTTATCGCCAGCGCCATAAGCGGTATTGGTTTTCCCTAGATTGAAGTGCAGTTTTTGGGTAAGCCTTGAGCAAATTTAACCGCCTATGCAACTTCTTCACAGATTTAAAGACAAACCCCTGCCAGATCATAGCTTTATCAATTGCTTGTGGTAAGGTAACGCGCTTTCATGTGGCCATAGCCGCCTACCTTTTGGTGGTAAGCAAGGCTGCTATTTACTGAACGATTGCGTGGCACAAACGCGTTAAATACGCGCTCGCCAGAGCACAATAAATAAGAATTTTCCATTTTTAGAGGATCCCAGTGTGTTAGAAATCTTCCTAGCCGGCGGCATTTTGATGTGGCCCATTTTGATTTGCTCACTCGTCGTCATTGCCATCAGCGTCGAGCGTTACTGGACACTTAATCCTGCAAAAATTGCTCCTAAAACCTTACTGGCTCAAGTCTGGAGCTGGATCAAGAACAACCAAGTCGATGCCGGTAAGCTGCGTGAACTCAAGCAGTCATCGCAACTCGGTCAGATTCTCGCGGCGGGCTTAAGCAACTCCAAGCATGGCCGCGATGTCATGAAAGATTCGATCCAAGAAGCCGCCACGCAAGTCATCCACGAGCTGGAACGCTACATCAGTATTATCAGTACCATCGCCAATATTGCGCCGTTGCTTGGCTTGCTCGGTACCGTGTTTGGGATGATTCAGGTGTTTAACTCCATCATGATTCAAGGCACTGGCAATACCGGCATACTCGCGGGCGGTATTTCGGTTGCGCTCTACACCACAGCTGCTGGTTTGATGGTGGCGATTCCTGCGACGATTAGTCATCGCTTTTTTCAGCGCCGTATCGACACCATAGTCGTCACCATGGAAGAGGAGGCGATCAAGTTGGTTGACGCGCTCCACAGCGACCGCCGTGTCGATGTAAAACAAGCGTAGTGCGGAGGCCTCTGTGAAATTTCGCCGCCAAAACCGCGATGAAGAGGGCGTAAATCTTACCCCCTTAATCGATGTGGTATTTTTACTGCTCATTTTCTTTATGGTGTCTACCACCTTCACCAAAGAAACCCATCTCACCTTGGATTTACCTGAAGCGACGGGCGAGCCGAGTAGCGATCTACCGGATCAATTAGAGATCGTTATCAGTGTTGATGGCAGCTATTCACTGAACGGCAAAGCCTTGGTGAATAACAAGATTGAAACGCTTATGTCGGGCATTCAAAAGCTGTCAGAAGGCAATACCAAACTGCCGCTGATCGTCACCGCTGATGCCAAAACGCCGCATCAAGCGGTAGTGCAAGCCATGGATGCAGCGGGGCAACTTGGTTTTAGTCATTTGAGTATCACCACGCGCCAGCCAGAACCTGAAAAAAACTAAAAAGTTAGTTAGAATTCCCCCCAATCAAACGCCTGCAGGCTTATTGTGATGCAGGCGTTTTTATTTCTATCTCTGTGTAGCTGCCATTACTTTGAGTAAATCAACTAACCCTATGCCAAATAACGCGACTACTGCTGATAAGGCGCTCGCCCGTGAACAGCGCTGGCTGAATGCATGGTACGGCAAGCGGCGCTGGACGCTGTTGTTATTGCCGGTGATGTGGTTGTTTATCCTTCTAGCGGCCTTGCGACGCGGATGGCTGAAACGCTACCAGCAAAAGACTTTGGCAACACCCGTGGTGGTGGTTGGCAATATTTCGGTAGGCGGAACGGGTAAAACCCCACTGCTTATGACCTTGGTAGCCTATCTGCAGGAGCAGGGTTTCACGCCGGGCGTTATCAGTCGTGGCTATGGGGGCAATGCGCCTGCCTACCCTTATCTATTGGATGCTCAAAGTACCGCGGCGGAAGCGGGCGATGAGCCGCTGAGTATTTTCTTGCGCACAGGCTGCGCCGTTTGTGTGGGTAGCGATCGCTTGGCTTCGGCGCGTCGCTTGGAGGATGTAGGCTGCAATATTTTGTTGAGCGATGATGGCTTACAGCATTATAAATTAGGTCGCACTTTAGAGATTGCGGTGGTGGACGGTCAACGAGGTGTCGGCAATGGTTTTCGATTACCTGTGGGGCCGCTGCGTGAATCGATTCAGCGTTTAAAGCAAGTTGACTGGGTGCTGGTGAATACTCCAACTGCTGATTTTTCTCTGCTAGGGTTGAGCGATTTATTTTGGATGCCGATGGAAATTAAGGCGCTGGAACTTGTGAACCTAGTGTCGGGAGTGGCTAGTCCCCTCACTGATTTTGCGGGAAAAACAGTAAATGCAGTGGCGGGTATTGGCAATCCTGAACGGTTTTACCAAAGTTTAAGGCTGGCGCAACTGAATCCAATCGCCCACAGCTTTGCAGATCACTATGCTTTCACGCCCAAAGATTTAGCTTATGGTGATGAGTTCGCGCTGGTGATGACCGAAAAAGATGCAGTTAAATGTCGCCCCTTCGCCCAGCCCCATTGGTATTATTTGGCGATTACGGCTGAATTGCCGGCGAGTTTTTATCAAGCGCTTTCGGCCAAGTTGGATAAGTATGCCCAATCGCAAGTGTCTTTTTTAACCAAAGCCTCTATTCGTTTAACCAAAACATCTTTTCGAAAATGAGTTGCCTATGAGCTTTTATGTTGTGATTCCCGCGCGTTTTGCCTCTACGCGCCTGCCTGCAAAACCGTTAAAAGAAATTGCCGGTAAACCTATGATTCAACATGTTTACGAGCGCGCCTGCGAGTCTGCCGCCAAAGCCGTTATTATTGCGACCGATGATGCGCGTATTGAAGCCGCTGCCAAGAGCTTTGGTGCACAGGTGTGTATGACCTCGGCAGCACATAATTCCGGTACCGATCGCCTGCAAGAAGTGGTTGCGCAGCTCGGCCTGTTACCGACCGATATTGTGGTGAATGTGCAGGGCGATGAACCCTTAATTCCTCCGGCGGTGATTAATCAAGTTGCGCGCAACATGGCTGAAAATAGTTTCGCCAGTGTCGCCACCTTAAGTGAGCCCATTCACAGCCTAGAAGACTTTCGCAACCCGAATATTGTCAAAGTAGTTGCGGCGCAAAATGGTAACGCCTTGTATTTTAGTCGCGCGCCTATTCCTTGGCCGCGCGATCATTTTGCGCAAAACCAAGTTGATCAATTGCCTGCCAACTTTCCTGCTCAGCGTCATATAGGCATCTATGCCTATCGCGTGGAATTACTCCATCGTTTTGTAACCTGGCCGCAGGCACAGCTGGAGCAGATAGAGTCTTTGGAACAATTGCGCGTATTAGCCAATGGCGAAGCTATTCATGTGCAAGAAGCCTGCGCGCCTGTGCCAGGCGGGGTAGATACAGAGGCGGACTTGCTCCGCGTTAAACAGCTTTTGGAAAAGAATTCATGATTAAGGTTTTATTTGTGTGCTTGGGTAATATTTGTCGCTCGCCCACAGCAGATGGTGTGATGCGCAAGTTGGTGGCAGACGCGGGTTTGGAGGATGCAATTTCAATCGATTCAGCCGGTACCGCCTCTTGGCATATTGGTCGCGCGCCCGATCCCCGCACAGTAGCTGCCGCAAGCGCGCGCGGTTTTGATCTCGCACCATTGCGCGCGCGTCAAGTTAGCAAGCTCGATTTTGCTGAATTCGATTATGTATTGGCCATGGATAACGCCAATCTTGCAGAATTGAACAGTTTAAAACCCGCGAACTACAAAGGTCACTTGGGTTTGTTTTTAACGTTTGGTGAGCAACAACAATTCAGTGAAGTGCCAGACCCTTATCACGGTGGCAGCGAGGGTTTTGAGTTGGTGTTGGATTTAGTAGAAGATGCGGCCAATGGCCTGCTTAACGATATTCGCAAACACATGCTTTAAGGTTGAATTGAACGTGCCCCTTTTTTTACCTCATTTTAATTTACAAGCGCACAACACCTTAGCCGTGCCTGCAATTGCCCAGTATTTTGTCAGTGTGCGCACGCTCGATGAGGTGCATGAAGCCTTGGCTTTTGCTAAGGCAGAAAAATTACCATTACTTATTCTCGGCGGCGGAAGCAATATTGTGTTGCGCGACGATTTCCCTGGGCTCGTTATGCAGCTGCGCACAGAAGGAAAAACCCTGATTGCAGAGACGAGTGAGCACGTTTGGTTAAAGGTTGCTGCCGGCGAAAACTGGCATGAGCTTGTAGAGTACAGCCTCGACGAAGGTTATTGTGGTTTAGAAAATCTCTCGTTGATTCCCGGTTGTGTGGGCGCCGCACCTATACAAAATATTGGTGCCTATGGTGTGGAGCTGAAAGATGTTTTCGCTGAGCTGACGGCAATTGAATTGTCCTCAGGCGTGGAAATTAGCTTCACCCCTGAAAGCTGTCGTTTTGGATATAGAGACAGCGTGTTTAAACAAGCACTTAAAGATAAGTATTTGATCACCTCAGTAACGTTTAAGCTTTCCAAAGAGCCGCAGCTAAAGCTCGATTATCCTGCGTTGACATCAGCACTGAGTCAGTTGTCAAAAGATCAATTGAGCGCACGCGCAGTCAGTGATGCCGTCATCACCATTCGCGCAAGTAAATTGCCAGACCCACAACAAATACCCAATGCCGGTAGTTTTTTTAAAAACCCCGTCATAACACGTGTGCAATATGAAAAATTATTACAGCGCTATCCTCAGCTCGTCGCCTATCCCGTTGATGAGTGCCATGTGAAGCTGGCGGCTGCTTGGCTAATAGATCAAGCAGGTTGGCGCGGGCGGGCGCTGCAAGGTGCTCGAGTACATGAGCTGCAGGCGTTGGTTTTAACTAATCCTAATAAGCTGGCTGGCTCGGTTGTGTTAGCTTTGGCTGATCAAATCCAAGCAGATGTACATACTCAATTTGATGTCGAGTTGGAGATGGAACCTAGGATTTATCCCTCTTGAATGTAGGTGCGAGAGTTTATGCACAGAGTTCATGACAATGAAGAGGCAGTGGTTAACACTTAAGAGGAGTTTATGCAGCAAACCGCGCTGTTTCAATCCAACGTGACAGAGGTTCTCGTGGACGCTCGGGACGGTTCTAGGGGTGATGTACGCCTATATCGCCACTGGATGGCAGCATCTCAGGCCGATGAATGTTTACGTGTTCTCACCCATGAATTAGCGTGGCAGCAGTCGATTATTAAAATGCATGGCCGTGAGCTGCCGATTCCCCGTTTAAATGCTTGGTATGGAGATGCTAGCTGCAGCTACCGTTATTCCGGTATCGCCTTCGAGCCCTTGCCATGGACACCTAGTTTGAATGCGATCAGGCAGCAGTTAGAGGTATTCATGAGTGAGCTGACCTCGACCGAGGTGCGGTTTAATAGTTTACTGGCAAATTTTTATCGTGATGGTTCAGATAGCGTTGCGTGGCATGCAGACGATGAGCCAGAGTTGGGCCTTAAGCCCTTAATTGCGTCGCTTAGCTTGGGGGCTGAGCGCCGCTTCGGGATGAAGCCAAAAACTGCGTTGATAGCAGCAAAATCCTTGAGTGTCGATTTGCCTCATGGCTCGTTGCTTATCATGCAAGGCGAAACACAGCATCATTGGTTGCATCAACTGGCAAAAACTGCAAAAAGCGTGGAGCCGAGAATCAATCTCACCTTTCGCCAGATAAAGCTAACTAAAAGTTATAAAAAAAACCCGTAAACGCCCGCCCTCACTCAATGGCTGCTAAGCTTGTCCAAACAGGCCTTAAAGAAGTCATTAAAATCTGGTAGTTTAGTGCGACTCTAACTACAATCGTTAAAAACGCGCCAGTGATAACAAAAGGGCAATAACAACAATGATTTTAATCCGTGTACGGATTTGGGGGCTAGTTTGACAAAGATTCTCGTAGTCGATGATCACGATCTAGTTCGCATGGGTATAGTGCGTATGTTGGCAGACGTCGAAGGCTTTCATGTCATCGGTGATGCTAAAAGTGGCGAAGAAGCTGTGACAAAAGCGCGCGCACTTAAACCTGATGTGGTGTTAATGGATGTAAAAATGCCCGGTATGGGCGGCCTAGAAGCGACGAAAAAGCTGCTAACGGTTAACCCCACGCTTAAGATTATCGCAGTAACCGCTTGTGACGACGATATGTATCCCACGCGTCTTATGCAGGCGGGTGCAGTAGGTTATGTCACCAAGGGTGCTGAATTTTCAGAAATTATTGATGCTGTGAATAAAGTCACCCGTGGTGATCTTTATATGAGCAATAGCATTGCCCAGCAGTTGGCCTTGCGCACCTTCTCTGGCGGAAACAACCAAGAGTCACCTTTTGAAAAGCTGTCTCAGCGTGAGCTGCAAACCGCTATGTTGATTGCCAATGGCCAAAAAGTGAATGATATAGCCAATACGTTTTGCGTCAGTCCCAAAACAGTAAACTCTTATCGTTATAGGATTTTTGAAAAACTCAATATCAATAGCGATGTTGAGCTGACTTTATTGGCAGTAAAACATAATCTGCTCGATCCTGAAGCAGTCGTATAGCGAC
Source organism: Cellvibrio sp. 25HG11W-0 (assembly GCF_057815475.1). NCBI lineage: Bacteria > Pseudomonadati > Pseudomonadota > Gammaproteobacteria > Cellvibrionales > Cellvibrionaceae > Cellvibrio > Cellvibrio sp. 25HG11W-0. Next base: position 2,655,623 of record NZ_CM174230.1, on the reverse strand, counting down.
TGCTGTATTCCTCAATAATTTATCTGGCCTTCCATAGTAAATAGTGATCGTCCCTATGAATCCTAATGATCCTCAGGATGCAGAGCAGGGGTTCGATCCAGCTCGTTTCCTCTCAAATACCACTCAGCAACCTGGCATCTATCAAATGTTTGATAGTAAAGGGGCGATTTTGTATGTGGGTAAAGCAAAAAACCTCAAGGCGCGCCTTGCTAGTTATTTTCGCAAAACTGGCTTAACGATTAAGACGCAAGCCTTAGTCGCTAAAATAGCGCGGGTAGAGGTGACGGTAACGGCAAGCGAAACTGAAGCCTTAATTCTTGAGCAAAATTTAATTAAGTCCAATCGCCCGCCCTACAATATTTCACTGCGTGACGATAAATCTTACCCCTATATTTTTATCTCAAGCGGAGAGGATTATCCGCGCATTAGTTATCATCGCGGTGCAAAAAAAAGACGTGGAGATTATTTCGGTCCTTATCCAAATGTAGGTGCGGTGAAGGACAGTCTGAATTTTTTGCAAAAAACATTTCGTATTCGCCAGTGTGAAGACAGCGTATTTAATAATCGCACACGACCTTGTTTACAATATCAAATTAAGCGCTGTAGTGGCCCATGTGTGGATCTTATTAGCCCTCAGGATTATCAAATGGATCTGCGCCATACGCGCATGTTTTTGGCGGGTGAGGGCGACAATTTATTGGGTGAAATGGCTGATCAAATGGAGTCTGCTGCGCAGCAGTTGGCTTTTGAAAAGGCGGCTACCCTGCGCGATCAAATTACTTCACTGCGGAGTATTCAAACCCAGCAAGTCATGGAAGAGGGTAATGGCGATATAGATATTATTGCTGCCGAAGTGCGCGCTTCAGCGATTTGCGTACATGTGCTCTTTGTGCGTCACGGGCGAATCTTAGGCAGTCGCAGTTTTTATCCCAGCGCTACGCTTGCTGAAACGCCGGCTGAAGTGCTTGCGGAATTTATCCCCCAGTTCTATCTGGCCAGCCATGGGCGCGATATTCCGCGTGAGCTGGTCATAGCGCAAGCGCTTGAAGGGCAGGAGACTATAGCGGCTGCGCTGCAACAGTCCTCTGGGCGTCAAGTCTATATAAATTATCAGGTGCGTAGTCATCGCCAGCAGTGGCTGCAAATGGCTGCGACTGCGGCAACTCAAAATTTAATTGCACACATCAACAGTAAAAAGAATTCTTTGGACCGAATGCGCGCCCTGCAAGATGTATTGGGACTCGATGAAACACCAAAACGTATGGAGTGTTTTGACATTAGCCACAGCAGCGGTGAGCTAACCGTCGCAAGTTGCGTGGTGTTTGATGGTGACGGGCCGCTTAAGTCTGATTATCGCCGCTTTAATATTGAAGGCATAACCGGCGGTGATGACTATGCAGCCATGGAGCAGGCGCTGCAACGCCGTTACACCAGATTGCAAAAAGGAGAAGGTAAGTTGCCTGACATCCTGTTAATCGATGGTGGTAAGGGGCAGCTGGGTAAAGCTATAGAAGTCTTGGGTAACCTAGGTGTGCAAGGCGTTCAGCTCATAGGTGTAGCCAAAGGCAGTACTCGTAAAGCGGGTTTTGAAACCCTCTTTGATGGTGATACGGGTGCAGAAATCGTTCTTGCCAGCGATTCTCCCGCATTGCATCTTATTCAACATATTCGCGATGAATCGCACCGTTTTGCCATTACTGGCCATAAGCAACGCCGTGATAAAAAGCGCAGAACATCCACGCTAGAGGATGTGCCAGGCATAGGTGCTACACGTAGGCGTGAGTTGCTACGCCATTTTGGGGGGCTGCAAGAAGTGCAGAAAGCCAGTATCGCGGATCTCGCCAAGGTAGGTGGTATCAGCCAAAAGCTTGCAGAAGAAATCTATGCTTTTTTCCATAACGACTAGGTGATGGTGTATTATCGCGCCTGATTTCACCGCTTTTTTTGAGATACAGTTATGACCCTCGCCAATCAGCTCACTCTGATGCGTATTTTTTTAATACCGCTCTTTGTTGTGGTTTTTTATATGCCTTTTGGATGGGCGCATTTTGTCTCAGCCCTTATCTTCACAGTTGCTGCCATAACCGATTGGGCTGATGGCTACGTGGCACGTAAATACAATCAAAGTACGCCGTTTGGTGCCTTTCTTGATCCAGTAGCCGACAAGCTCATGGTCGCTATTGCGCTCTTATTGTTGGTGACCATTCATCACTATTCCGCGTGGTTTGTAGTGGCGTCTGCCGTCATAGTGGGGCGGGAAATAATCATTTCTGCGCTACGTGAGTGGATGGCAGAAGTAGGGCAAAGTGCCAGTGTGGCCGTTTCCTATATTGGTAAAATTAAAACCACACTGCAAATGACAGCCATCATAGTGTTATTGGCTGATATACAACTATTATACCCAATTGGATTTATTGCATTAGCCGGCGCTGCGGCATTAACGCTTTGGTCAATGGTGCTTTATCTCCGTGCAGCTTGGCCATTTTTGTTGGCAGACGCCGAGCCTAAATAATAAAGTAGCTAGTTTGCGCACAGGTTGTACGGCATTTGAGCAAAAACAAAAAAACCTTCTATAACACCTAGAAAACACTAGGATTTTTAAAATGAGTCCGTTAGAATTGCGGCCTCCGAAAAGGGCGCGATAGCAAAGCGGTTATGCTCTGGATTGCAAATCCAGTTAGTCCGGTTCGACTCCGGATCGCGCCTCCACATTTATACAGCTTGTTATGATGTAAGTATTTATATCAAGCCGTAGCACTCTTAGCCCGAGTGGTGAAATCGGTAGACACAACAGATTTAAAATCTGTCGACCACTGGTCGTGCCGGTTCAAGTCCGGCCTCGGGCACCATATGCAAGTTCTGGGAAATCCCAGAATCCCTAAAAACCCGCCCTGAACCATAAATCAGAGCGGGTTTTTTTATGTCTTCTTCTCCTGAATGTTTGCCTCCTTCTTATTTCTTATTATCTCGTTGCAAGGCTCCTTGTGGGTATATCGCAGCTATTCTTGTGTCAACAGTTGATGTTGGGGGTTTTTTAGGGAGCCATCTCATAAAAAGGAATATGTAAAACGGAATGTTATGGTTTATTAAAAAGAGAGATTTTAGGTGCTTTTGCTGCCAAGTGTAAAAACTCAACTACACTTTAAATTGTGTGGTTAGGTCATTGCGTCTTTTAATTTGCTAAGAATAATAATCTGTTTAAGCACTGATTTTGTCTGTATTTACATTGAAATAGCTCCACATGTGCCAATCGATCATGTCTGTAATCCACTCCTTTGGCTTTTATTGGGCCCGATTGTTTGTGGTGATAAGCTCGTGGTGCTTTTGTTGTGATTGCTTCAAAAAAATGAGAGAGGCCTGCGCTAAGAATAATTTGCAGTGCGCCATAGATGCCTGCAACTTAATACATTGTGCTTTAATTCACTAAAGTGTGGACCAGGAATGACTAAAGATTCATTTGATTCAGTCTTTATTGATAATTTTTGTGTAAATCAAGGTGATAAATTTATAACTTCACGGGCCTATATTAACTATTTGGTAGGGAATGGTGCTCGTCATAAAGTTATAGCAACTGTCGATATTTCCGATATTTCGCACAATATACTCTTGTCAAAAAATGCGGAGTTGACTGCTACAGCAGCTGACGATATTGACACTGGGTTATTGTCGCAACCGCTGGAGATGAGTATTCATTTATCTCAGCCATTAGATTCATCCGGGCTGATGCGAGATCTACAATCTTGTATTGAGCAAGACCCATTTTTCTTTTCTCTTTATGATCGCCATGACTCTAATGAGTTATTTGGTGGTTTGTGCTCAGTTTTTGCTGAATTACCGCTGCTACAGCAAAAAATTACGATTATGGCGGATCAACTCCCTGAGCTTTACCGGCGCAGCTTGAGTTGTTGTTTATTAATGCAATTGCTTGCTATGGAGATGCGATTGCCTAAGGAGCAGAAGCAGAATTTATTGTTAGCTGCGTTAAGTCACGATGTGGCAATGCTCGATGTTGATCCCAGTGTGCTAAATAAACGCACAGTACTCCTGGCGAATGAATGGGAGCAGATACAGTCGCATGTGGAAAGAGGTTGTAGGTTACTATCGTTAATTGAGGGAATTAATCAGGAGGTGGTTTTAGCTGTCGCGGAGCATCATGAGCGTTGCGATGGTACCGGTTATCCATTGGGGCAGGTTGAGAGTGAGCTGTCGATTGATGGGCAGTTATTGGCCCTGGTCGATAGTGTTACGGCTATTTATTTTAATCATTTTAATAATCCATCCCACAGTTGGCGCGATACTCTGCCTATTATTAAGCTTAATGAGCAGGGTTATTTTAATCGCAGTTTGGAGCTATTAAATGGATTGATACGGCGCTCCGTATTGCCTTTGCGCTCCATTGTGAATCAGCAGTGGATTCCAGCTTTTGCTGAAGCTTTGTTGGAGCAGAATTTACGTATGAACAGCTGTTTTAGCCAGCTTAAAAAAGCGTTGACCTCAATCGGTTTTAGGCATGGAGATCGACGCCTTCATGCGTTACAAAATCTTATGCTGCATATTGCGACATCCTTTAAGGGGTCTATGTTGTCGGATGAGGGGTTTCGGAAAAAATTAGAAGCCCTATCAACAAGTTCCAGTAATGATTTGTCTAGCTCAATTGAAGATGCAAGTTTACTTCAACAAGAAATGGATTATCATTTGCGTCGTCTTAGCCATATGTTAAATAGTTATTTAGCAGTAGATAATCCGCTTTATCTTGAAGTGAATCTAAAGTTGAAAGCTTGCCTAGAAACAGTCCATGAGTATACAGGGCAAGATTCACCCAACTAAGACCGAAAAAATCAAAATTATTTTTTCAGTTTCCCCTTTCCGTTCATTACCCCTACGAATAAATCTACTTTTTGCGTGACAACTATTCGATTTAGATTGAGTTGTTAGTAGAGCTGTGTGCCTTAAAAACTGAATCTCAAGTCATCTTATTTTTTTGGGTAGTCTTCGGTTGCTGATATGAATGCTGAAGATATGGCATGAATGTTGATCAGTTAGAGATATGTTCTTCTAATATGTCTTTTAGGTTATGTAATTTGGGTTGTCTGGAGTAGATGAAATAGATGTGTGCACTAATTTGTAGCTATAAAAAATATATCCACTAAAAAAGTGCCAAAATTGGGCGCTTGTAGTGTTCTCACATGTTCTCTATAGAGGTGTATTAAATGGTTCGCTTGCTTGGGCAAATGTTAGCTGCAATAAAGTTGTCGGCTTTGCTCTTGGTGATTTTTTTAAGCCTGATCGTTGCCGCAGGCGCTCTTTTGTTCGGATATGGTGGTGTTTGGTTGTTGATCCCGCTGGGTTTGGTTGCAATATTAACCTTGGGCATGGTGGCTGGGGTTAATAATGATATTGAAGGGTTGATATGCTATTTGGAGCTTCATAAAAAGCAGAAGCCTGCCCACTGGAATGATTTGGTTAAAGGGTCTCTGCATAGTTTGGAAAATAACTTTATAGAGGCTTTTAAAGCTCAGGCGCGTATTAATGCGGAATATAAAGACGCAGTAAAAGAAATGAGCCACTCTTCTTCAGAACTTGCACGTAATGCAAGAGATGTATCTAAAGGTGCTGCGCATCAATCCTCCGCCATGACGTCGAGTGCCGCTGCAGTGACAGAAATTAGCCATAGTGTGGAGGATATTAGCAGTCGCATTGTTGCCGCGCGATCTGCTGCCACTAAAGCCTATGATTTAAGTAAGTATGGCAGCCAGGCATTAGTGCTTGCTACTCAGGAAGTTACTCAAGTAGCGCACTTGGCGAAAGATACTGAGCAGCGTATTGCTGAGTTGGATATACAGATGAAAAATGTAAGCGGCATGTCGCAGGTCATTCGCGAAATTGCTGCGCAAACAAATTTGTTGGCATTAAATGCTGCGATTGAGGCTGCGCGCGCGGGAGAGCAGGGGCGCGGTTTTGCGGTGGTTGCTGATGAGGTAAGAAGCTTGTCTATTCGAAGCCAAGGCTCCGCAACAGATATCGCCGATAATGTTGCTCAAGTGCAAGAGAATATGCTCAGCTTATTAGTTAGTATGAAGCAAGTGGTTGAGAAGACGGATAGGTCAATGGAGGAGGTGACAAAAGCAGATGGTTCATTAACAGCAATATTAACAACAACAGAGACGGTATTTGGATTGGTGGATGAGATTGCTGTAGCAACAGGTCAGCAAGCAATTGCTGCGCGTGAAATTTCGCTGCATATAGAATCTGTAGCTGAACTCGCTAATAAAAATAGTTATCGCGCTAGTCAGGCGGTAGAGATAGCTGAACATTTACATCAACTGACTCATAAGGTGGAGTAGTGTCATGGCAACTCCGATTTCCCTGTTAGCAATTGTTTTTGCAATTCCTTTAGGTTTCTTAATTTTTCTTGTTATATCTATTAGGCGTAACAAGAAAATCGCAGAGCGATTATTTGGTGAGGGTGTTATTTATATTAAAGCATTGCGTGGCCTGCTAACTTTTATTCAGCAGCATCGTGGGCTTACTACTGGTTATCTCAATGGCAATCGTGCAAGCAAAGCGGATATAGATTTATTAGACAATAAAATTAAACAGTTGATGTTTGAAATTCCTGTAATTAGTTTGTGGATGCAGGGAAATCCAAAGTGGAATAGTTTGGCCGATCACTGGCGACGTTTGAGTCAGGCTTACCTCCAGGGAGAAGCAGAGAATAACTTTAAACAGCACAATATATTGATTGCTAATTTATTGTACTTGATAGAGGACGTGGCGGATTTCCATCATCTGTCTAAATTAGGTGGTGGCAGTATGGATACGGATTGGCGCTATTTGTTGTCGGTGGCTGAATATATTGGCCAAGCACGCGCGTTGGGGACCGGGGTTGCCGCTAAAGGAGAGTGCTCTAGTGTACTGCGGATTCAACTGAATCATTTACACAATAAGATTAAATCTTGCATTGACTCGTCATGGTCAGATCAATCTCAAGTAGAAATACGCCGATTGTTACAATGCATTGAAACACAGTTAATTGTTAGTACCCCCTCAATTGAGCCGGGGGAGTATTTTAAGTTGGCGACACGCTGTATCGATCATGTTCTCATTCAATTTGACAAACAAATCGATAAACTACAGTTTTTTCGCAACTAGCATCGGGGGAGATCCGAAATCAGTTGACCCTGGGAGCATTTAGGCTATGTTGTAGAGGTGGTGTATGAGGGGCTTTTCTATAGCGTTGATACATGGCTGCTTTCCTTTGTTGGGAGCATAGCTGAACTGCTGCAGAATATTTTGAAGCATTCAGATTTTTAAACTTGAGTAATACGAGCAAAAGGCAGATATTTTATGAAAGCGATAATAACTAAAGCGATTGTCTTATGTGTTTCCGCAGGTATGGTGACTCAGTTGGTGGGCTGCGGGACGATTCTTCATCCCGAGCGAAAAGGTCAAGTAAGTGGGCAAATAGATCCAAAAATTGCGATATTTGATGCAATTGGCCTCTTGTTCTTTTTTATTCCGGGCGTTATAGCCTTTGCGGTAGATTTTAGTAATGGCACTATTTATTTGCCAGGTGGCCGCCATGCTAGTCTCTCGCCTGAAGAGCTGGAAAGGGTAAGTCCTAAGGGTAAAGTTAATCAAGCCGAACTCGCACGTCTAATGCATGAAAGAAATATGATTTCTACGGTTATTAATTTGGATAATATGGCCGCTAAGGCTATCGCATCAGTTACTGAGGTGGAGGCGCAACTAGCCACATACAACCTTAGCTATGCAAGTTTGAGTAAATAATTCTACTAGGGGATACCAAATAAGTTAGAAGTAAGCTCACGAAAATATTAAGTAAGCTTACTTCAGTAGCTATTATGTTAGCTTTTATAAAGAGGCTGCAATTCATTCTGAGTTGTGGCCTTTTTGGTTTTATCGCGACGTAAATTGCTTAGCAATTGTAGAAGCTCGCTGGTGTTGAGCGCTTGAACATTATTGCTGTAAATTGTTTGATCGAGCTGGAGTAGTAGATTGTTAAAGTTACTGTCGCCAATATATGAGCCAAGGCACTGTAGGTTTATTAGCTGAGGATTGTGCCAGTGAATTTGTGCCCAGTTTAAGAGGTCGGTGCGAATTTTTATGGCGTTGTGTTCGGATAAACTATGTTTTAGTTTTTGCCAAGCTTGAGCTTCGGTGTGTGTTTGTTGTGTTTTAAGTTGCTCATTTGTGTGATGAATAACACTCAGTTTTTTTTGTAGTTGCCAGACCTTCCAGCCAAACCAAGCCAAGCCAATAAGGCTTAGTAGATTTGATACGTATAGCCACAAAGGTGCTTCCTTAATGATTTGTGGCGCAGTTGTGGGTAGGCTGTTTAGGTCGGTATTAAGTGGCAGCGGCTCCATAGGCTCGGTTGCATCTATTGCGCCTGTAGCTTGCAAATTGTTGGTTGACATGGCGCCGCTCGCTACTGTGAGAGTTACAGCAGCTAGGCTGGCCACTTCAAACTGTTGCGTGTCAGTATTCCACCACTTCACTTTAACTTCTGGCAATACATATTTGCCTGGTTGCGTTGGTACTATTGCCATAGTTTCTATGCGGCTGCCTGTAATGCTTTTATCCGACTTTTGATCCTCGCTTTGCGCTTGGTCTTTGTAAAAAGTAAGGTGATTTATTTGTGGTGAATCTAACGGTGGAATTTGTGCTGCTGTTAATCCTTCTGCTTTGATCGTAATGCTGCGCGATACTGGCTCACCTACCTTCAAATTGTCTAGGTCCATGTTCCAGTGTTCGCTAAGAGTTAGGCCTTTAGCTGGCAACCAAGGTTCGCCTGCGGCTGAAATAGCAGGGTCAACCTGTACATTAACTTCATCGGTACGGTAGCGAAGCACTTTGCTATTGCCTCGCCCAAAAATATCGCGAGTGCCATTATCTATAGCAGCTTGGTAGAGTAAGCTGGGTATATTTAACTCACCACTTTCTTGCGGATAAATGATAAAGCGTGACTCCAGAACCAAACCCGTTTTACCGCGAATTTGCGTTTGATATTGTTTGTCATCAAGCTTTACGACTATCGCATTTTTAAGTTCTAAAGGTTGTAACTCTGCTCCGTTTAGTGAAACAGTGGAGTAGAGGCGTACAGTGAGAAGCAGTTGTTGTTGCACATGAGTGGTGTCATGACTGATTTCGGTAACGACAGTTATGTCATTGTTGCCTAGGTTTGGATTATTGCTCTTTCCTTCAATAGTTATCTCGATTGCATCGCTCACTGCGCCGTCAATATTAAAGGAGGGGATTAAAGCCTTGCCAATCTTCTTGGGTGCTAGCGAAATATTCCATTGAGTAGATGCTTCCATGCTGCCATTTATTATGCTCATTTGCGTACCGCTTTGAACATTCAGAATGTCAAAGTCCTTTCGTAGAAGCTCATAGTCTGGTGTCGCATTGATCTGTTTGTCATAGCGTAAGTTGAGAACAAAAGTTTCCTCAAGCCCAAGGGTGTCTCTATCTACGCTTGCAGTAAGGTTGTCTGCCATCGAGGGTAGGGCACCAATGAGACAGACAAGAATAATCCAGAATTTAATTAAAGGGGTAATGCGTAGGGTTTTTTCTGTATTCATGTTCAAGCTCTTACCAAATGTATTTAAATATGGGGTATGAAAATAAAAAATTACCAGCGTTTGTCGGCATCGTTTTCTGGCCCCTGCCAATCGCCATTCATTTTTTGTTGGCGTTGTTGATAGTGCTGATAGCGAAATTTATTCTTTAAAAACTCGCTTGGCTCATCAGGCACCCGGCGCAACCACTGCTCAACTGCTTGGCGTTCTTCATCACTCAAGCCATCATCTTGGCTAGGTTGATTCATGATCATTTCTTCAGCTTTTTTCTGTTCTGTTGATTTCTGCTCTTCACTTTTAGATTTTTCGGTTGTGTTTGTTTCGGGCTGGTTAGCTTCGGCTTCTTCTGCCTGTTGTTGCTCTGCCTCTTTGGCTTGGGCTTTTGCTAAATCCTCCTCCGCCTTTTTTTGCTCATCTGGTGTTAACTCTCGCTCTCCTGCTTTTGAATTCTGGTTTTGTGAATCCTGTTCTTGGGGGGCAGTATTTTTGTCACTCGTTTGTGATGGGTCGTTTTGTTGGTCTTTATTGTTGGCGTCGTTTTGAGGCTCCTGATTCTGACCTTTTTCCCCATTTTGCTGTTGATTGTTTTTTTGGTCAGATTGTTGTTGACTCGAACTATCTTCGCTAGTGCTTTGATCCTTTTTGTTTTGCGAGTCGCTCTTGTCGTTCTCGTTGTTCTTGTCTTTAGAATCCTGCTGTTTATCACTCTGCTGTTGCTGTTGTTCTTGCTGCTTTATGAGTTCTTCCACTAATTGGCGATTTTTCTTTGCATCTTCAAAATTTGGGTCACGCTTTAGGCTTTCATCATAGGCTTTTAGAGATTCTTTTAATCTGTTGCCTTTAGCAAGGGCATTGCCGCGGTTAAAATGTGCTTCTGCACTATCCTCTAATGCAAAATTCTTTGCTGCTTCTGCGTAATCGCCATTGCGATATTGAGCTGCTGCTTTCCATGTTGGGTCTTTAAATTGTTCTGCAGCTATTTTGTTTTCACCTGAGCGTAAGTGCGCTTGTGCTTGTTGATTTTCGTTTTGCCATAGATCATTCCAGCTGAATGCATAACTTTTACTGGGACTTAACCCTATCAGTGGTACCAAGAGTAGTGAAAGTAAAACACCACGTCTAAAGCAATAAATGATGATAGGGAGTAGTAAATATATGAGCCAGTAGCCTTGGTCAAACCATTGGTCGAAATTGCGATCTATGGCTTGTGTTTCATTCTCTGAGGCGTTGCTAGCTGCTAGTAAGTAGCTTAAGTCGCGTGCTGTATCGCTTAGGCTTGCATAGCGCCCACGATTGAATTGAGCAAAGCGTTGTAATTCTCCAGAATTTAATTGGGTAGTGACTATGTTGTTGTGGTTGTCGCGGATAAAACCGCCTTTTCCGCTAGGGATGGGAGCCGGTGACTTGCCTCCTACTCCTAGTACTGAAAGTCGATAATTAGGCTCCTGCGAGAGTAAATGACTGATGGTGTCTTGCGCGCCTTGATCTACTCCATCTGTTATTAATAATAAATCGCCCTGCACAATGCCCGCATCTTTTAACAGTTGCAGTGAGCGGCTTACGGCGGCTTCTGTATTGCTACCCTGCAGTGGCATTACATAGGGGCTGGTGATGGGCAAAAGATTATTGATGGTGTCTACATCATCGGTAAGAGGTGTAACGACATGGGCATCACCTGCGTAGACCACCAAAGCTGTTTGGCCATCTTTACGCAGGTGTAAAATGTCAGCAATTTTTAATCGCGCGCGAATTAATCGAGATGGCTTGATGTCTTCGGTGAGCATAGAGGGAGATAGGTCTAATATTATTACCAGTGCCTGTTGGTTCTTTTCTACCTGTACGGGGCGTTTTTCCCAGCTTGGCCCCGCTAGCGCCAAGGTGGCGAGAAGCCAGCCAAATAAGATGATGCTCAGGTGCCATGGTTTAATACGTGCTCCTGTTCCATCTAATAAAAAGGGTAGTAGTTCAGGAGAAATTAATTGTTGCCACTGTTGGCTTTGTGTTTTTTTGCGCCAGAGTAAAATTACTAGGGTTACCGTGGGTATAAGTGCCAAGAGCCAAAGTGGGCGTAAAAAATGAAATTGGCTGGAGATTAATGCCAAGTTGTCCATTATTTTTCCTCCCGTGAAAATCTACTACTTAAATTGAATTGTAATAGGGCTAAAAGCATGCTGAGTATAAGGGCTAGGCCTAATGTCCAATGGTAGAGCATGACGCGTGGGCGAAACATTTCAGGATCGCTCTCGCTTGGCTCTAAGCGGTCGAGCTCTTCGTGAATAAGCGCGAGCTCTTGGGTGGAGCGCGCGCGAAAAAACTCACCACCTGTTTGCTCAGCTAATTTTTTCATGCTGTAGGCATCTACCTCTCGATCATTGGGTCCGAAGGCTATGGTGTAAACTTTAGTGTGTGCTTTGATAGCTAACTCAGCTGCTTTCTCTGGGGATAATTCACCCGCTGTATTTTCGCCATCGGTTAATAAAATAATAACTCTCTTTGAGTCAGGGTATTTGCGTAGGCGTTTTATGCTTAATGCGATGGCGTCGCCTATTGCGGTGGCTTCACCAGCAAAACCGGCCTCTGCTTCGCTTAGCATTTGGTTAACTGTTTTTACATCGAATGTTAGGGGAGTTTGTAAAAAAGCTTGGCTGCCGAAAAGGACCAATCCAAGTCGGTCCGAGGTGCGGCGCTCAACGAAATCTCCGATTACTTTTTTTACTGCGGTTAAGCGTGTTACTCGGTAGTTTCCGTAGGTGACGTCAGGGCTTCTCATGCTGCCAGAAATATCTACTGCGAGTAACAGGTCTCGGCCGCTGGCTGGCATACTTGTGGGTTCGCCTACCCATTGAGGATTGCTAAGTGAAAAAATGCAGCAAAGCCAAATAAGCCAGAGTAGGCTTAATTTGGATATGTTCCCTTTGTAAGTAGTGTGTTGCTCACCACTAAGCTGGCTTGCACTTTGGTAGAAAGGTACACGTAATGCTGCTTCTACTTTTTTAGTGGGTGTCACCCAGTGCATAAATAAGGGTAGCGGCGCAAGTAACAATAACCAAGGCCATTCTAATTCAAACATTTTTGGCCTCCTCTTGTATGACGGCACGTGTTGCGAGGGATTTATTTTTTTGCCATTGATTTTTATGTGTGGCCAACCAGTCGAGGCAGAGTTTATGAAGTCTGTCTGCATCTATGTCGGGGGATTTTTGATAAAGGCCTATAAGTAGCACGCGACCAACACCCTGACTAAAATTATTTGCGTCGCTATTTTGCTGTGGCGACTTGGTGGCACTAGGGTAGATGCTGTCTAGCCAGTTTAGCCATTCCTCTCCTTTGATCGCGGCAGAAAATGTTTTCGACTGTGCGGTTAGTGCCGTACGTTTCAATATGATGTTGACGGCCTGTAAATACTGAGCTGTAGCTGCTGGTGTCGATTGCAGATTGGCATAGGCTTCTTCTAGTTGCGCTTTAGCGGTTTCTCGGTAGCTGTTGCGCTTTTTATGCTTTAAAACACGCAGTGCGATGATCAAAGTGAGAATGAATAAACCCATAAGAGCCCACCAGCCCGGTGCAAGTGGCCACCAGCTGACGCTATTGGGGAGATGTATATCGATAAGTTGATCGAGAGGTGAGGCGTTAGTAGGCATAGAGATCAATTCATTTCATTTAGGTATCAACCTACAGTTTATTTTTTACTGTAGGCTTGACGTAATTGTTGGTGAATATCGTCTTGGGTTGAATAGCTCAAGAGTGCAATACGCAGGCGTTTACAGCTTTGCTGAAGTTTTTCCACGCGCTGATTAAACGCATCACTAAAGGCCGTTTGAAATCTTTTGTCCTGTGTAGGCAGTTGCAGGCGATGTATGCCATTGCTAATGCTTAAAGGAGCATTGTTGCGCAGTTGCCGTTCGAGTGGATCATAAAGATGAATGAGCGTTACATCGGTATGGCGCGCGAGCTCAAATAATTGTTGCTCAGTGGCGTCGTCACTGTCGTGAAAGTCGCTGATAATAAACAGTGCACAGCCGGGTTTTGCAATACGGCGGGTATCTGTCAATATTTGCGTAAGACTTACCGGCTTCTGCTCTGCCTGTGGGCGTATCGGTGCTTGTAGTTTGTGGTTGTAGTCTTGGAGTTGATGCAATAGCTCAAGAACAGCATGTTTGCTGCGTCTCGGGCGTATATCGCGCTGTTCGTAATCCCCGAATACTAAACCACCCAATCGGTCGCCATTGTGTAGAGCAGCCCAGCCGAGCAGGGCTGCAATATGGGCACCTAGGACTGATTTAAAGCAGCGCTGGCTACCAAAAAATAGAGGTGAGCGTTGATCTACGACCATAAAAACTGGGCGTTCGCGCTCTTCTCGAAAAATTTTAGTATGCGGTACTTGTGTGCGTGCGGTTACCCGCCAATCGATAGAGCGAATATCATCGCCCGCTTGATAGAGTCGAACTTCTTCAAAGTCCATGCCGCGACCTCGAAAGCGAGTGCGTTCACTCCCAGCTAACAAACTGCGCGCAGGCTGATGAGCGAAGAGCTTCAAGTCCTGCGCGGCAAAGCGGCAACGGAGTAAATCTGCGAGGCTTGTGTAGGCGCCGCGTGGATTCATGTCTTCTAGTAGAGTATTGATTGAATTCATGGTCAAAACATCACCGCGATTAACTCAAACGAATGAGTGGAGCATAAGAAGATTTTATTAAGCAACGGGTACAGCTGCTAATAATTTATCAATCGCATGCTGGCTGGTGGTGCCTGTTGCTTCTGCTTCAAAGCTTAGAATCAATCGGTGACGCAATACATCGTGAATAATCGCTTGCACGTCATCGGGGCTCACAAAATCCCTGCCTTGAAGCCAAGCATGAGCGCGTGCACAGCGATCTAGTGCAATAGTGGCTCGTGGGCTTGCGCCATATTCGATGAGGCCGGCTAGTTCAGCAGAGTAGTTGCCAGGACGGCGTGTCGCATTGATAAGCTGCACAATATATTCCTCCACGCTTTCTGCCATGTGAATGGCCAATACTTCTTGGCGCGCTTGTTCTAAGCTGGCTTGAGTAATGGGCGCTGGAGGCGTCACAGCAATCGAAGCTGCTTCATTGCGAGCTAATTTAAGAATGCGACGTTCAGCATCAATGCTGGGGTAGTCCACTACCACATGCAGTAAAAAACGATCCAATTGTGCTTCGGGTAGTGGGTAGGTACCTTCTTGCTCTATAGGATTTTGTGTTGCCATCACCATAAATAAATTGGGTAGGGGATAGGTTTTGCTGCCCACACTGACTTGGCGCTCAGCCATGGCTTCAAGCAATGCTGATTGAACCTTAGCGGGTGCGCGGTTAATTTCATCGGCCAATACAAGGTTATGAAATATGGGGCCTGGCTGAAATTCAAAGGTTCCTTCTTGTGGGCGATATATATCCGTACCCGTTACATCGGAAGGCAAAAGGTCCGGTGTAAATTGTATGCGGTGGAAGTTGCCTTCAATGGCCTGCGATAGGGTTTTAATGGCTTTAGTTTTGGCCAAGCCAGGAGCACCTTCGACTAATAAATGACCATCGGCAAGGAGCGCGATCAAAAGGCGCTGTACCAAATGTTCTTGACCAATAATTTGATCGTTGAGCCATGTACTGAGAACCTGAAGTTGTTGATGTGCCTGCATGGATTAAAGACCTTTAACCGGAAGAAAAATTTATTTAAAGAACCTGATTCGAAAAACCCTGTCTATTAACATAGATTCTGGCGCGAGGGAGACCTGCCAGCGCGCTCGATAGACTACGAGATTTGGTGACAGTTCCCTATGATTTCAAGTGTTTATGGAGATTTTTCGGAGGTTTCGGCTTTTTCAGCTAGGCTTAATAGGTGACACTTCTTTTCAGCAGGAGCCTGAGCGTGAATAGTCCCATCATAAACCAGCTAGACCTTCCCGAATTTCTTACAGAATTTGAAGCCTATGGCGCGCAGCGCTTATCGCCAGAGCAATTAGCACCGCTGCTCCTGTTGGCAGAAAAGTTTTTTTTACATTACCCCTTGGAGGAGCTGGCTGGGCGAAAATTGAGCGACCTTTTTGGTAGTCTTTATCAATCTTGGCAGTTTTTGCAAACGTATGATGACGATCAGCCCAAGATAAAGCTCTTTAACCCCAATTTAGCTGAAGACGGATGGGTTTGCCCGCATACCGCACTGATAGTACTGCAGCGCGACATGCCATTTTTGGTGGATTCTATACGTATAGAGTTGAATCGCCGCAATATCACCATTCACGCTATAAAAAGTACACTCTTACAAATACAGCGCAATCAACAGCATGAATTTGTTGCCTTTGTAGCAGCAGGAGAGCCGTTAATTGCCGAAGGTAATAATTCAAAAGAAGCGCTTATTTTTTTAGAAATTAGCATGCATACCGCGCATAAAGATTTAATCGATATTGCAGAGAGCTTGGAGTCTGTCTTACAAGAAGTTAGCTTGGTGGTGGGCGATTATGCTGCGATGAAGGCCAGTGCGTTTGATGCCGCGCAAAATTTACCCGCAAGCAAAGAGTCAATTGCCGCAATAAATGTAGAGGAAACACGTGAGTTTCTGCATTGGTTGGCTGCAGATCATTTCACCTTTTTGGGTGTCGCGGAGTATGAATTCTTTCAAGATGGCGATAAAAAGTATCTGCGTGAATGTCCAGCGGCGCGGCGCGGTGTTTTTGCGGCACGCAATCAACCGGGTGATGAGCTTGCTTTAGAAGATTTCAATGAGGGCATGGCGCGCTTCCATTTGGTTCCACAGATCATTAGCTTTTCTAAATCTGCTATACGGGCACGTGTGCACCGCTATGCTTATGCAGATTATGTTGTGGTTAAGCGTTTTAATGAGGTTGGTGAGGTTTGTGGAGAGTTGCGTTTTCTGGGTTTATATACATCTAATGTTTATTGGTTGAGCCCGCAATCTATACCTTTGATCCGCACTAAAATTGCTAAGGTGATTGCGCGTACAGAATTAAATGACGCCAGCCATGATGGTAAAAACTTCCGGCAAATTTTAGAAACCTTTCCGCGCAATGAGATTTTTTTAAGTAGCAGTTCAGAGCTTTATGACACCCTAATGGGCGTGGCTAAAATAAAAGAGCGGGCCATGGTTCGCTTGTTTATGCGCGCGGATCCCTATGGAAAATTTGTTAGCTTTGTTATTTATGTTCCCCGTGATTACTTTTCAACACGCGTACGCTTAGCGATACAAGCATTAATCGGGTCTGCCATAGGGTCTGATGAGTCTGAATTTACAACGTACTTTTCTGAGTCTATTTTAGCTCGGGTCTATCTTGTTTTTAAGCTGAATGAGCCACTCACAAAGCCTATTGATGTTGAAAGCTTGCAAGCGGGTATTGTTAATATTACTCGGTCTTGGAATGATTACTTACAGGCCGCACTCTTGGAAGCGCATGGTGAAGAACAATCTGCTGATTTATTGCGTGAATATCGCCAAGCCTTTTCGCTTAATTACCAAGAGAATTTCGATGCGCGCACTGCAGTTGCAGATATGCAGCGTATAGCTGAGTTAAATGAGCAGCAGCATATAGCTTTAAATTTATACCAACCTATAACAGCGCAGCAGCATTACTTGCAGTTTAAGATTTTCCATCGTGCTACGACTTTAGCGCTTTCAGATGTGATTCCAGTATTGGAGAATTTGGGTTTTCGTGTGGTTAGTGAAAGCGCTTATGAAATTACTCCTCTAGGTAAAATGGCTACATGGCTGCATGATTTTAAGCTGGAGCACAGGCTAGCGCATAATATTGATCTGCATCTTATCAAAGATAGCTTTATGGAGGCGTTTTCTGCTATTTGGTATGGACATGCAAATAGTGATGCGTTCAACGGTTTGGTGTCGAGCTTGGGTATGACCTGGCGTCAGGTTAGATTGCTGCGTGCTTATGCGGGTTATATGCATCAAACCTTATTTCCTTTTAGTGAGGTTTATATCGCCAATACGCTTGTCAATCAAAATGAATTGGCGCAAATGTTAATCAATTATTTTGAAATTAAATTTGATCCTGACCGGCAGTGTGTGGATACACAGCAGGATCTGGAAGCACTTAAGAATAGAATAGTGTTGCAGTTGGATAAGGTCAGCAACCTAAACGAGGACCGGATCATTCGTCGCTATCTCACGCTGCTGGAAAACACCTTGCGTACAAATTTTTTCCAGGAAGATAAAAATGGGAGTTGTAAACAGTATCTTTCGTTGAAATTTAGCCCTCGGAATATGGCTGAAATTCCTGAGCCTCGCCCATTGTTTGAAATATTTGTATTTTCCGCGCGAGTGGAGGGTGTGCATTTGCGTACGAGCAAGGTGGCGCGCGGAGGCTTGCGCTGGTCAGATCGTCTGCAAGATTATCGCACAGAGGTCTTGGGCTTGGTAAAAGCTCAGCAAGTGAAAAATGCAGTCATAGTGCCAAGTGGTGCAAAAGGTGGTTTTGTCTGCAAGCAGGCACCACAAGGAGGGAGCCGAGAGATTTTACTCGCAGAGGCTATAGCCTGCTATAAAATATTTATTTGTGGATTGTTGGATCTCACGGATAATTTGCGTGATGGAAAACTTATTCCGCCGCCACAATTGGTGCGCTACGATCAAGATGACCCCTATTTAGTGGTGGCTGCAGATAAAGGTACTGCTAGTTTCTCTGATATAGCAAATAGTATTTCAGCGGATTATGGTCACTGGTTGGGCGATGCCTTTGCTTCAGGCGGTAGTCAAGGCTATGACCATAAAGGCATGGGTATTACCGCTCGCGGCGCTTGGATTTCTGTTCAGCGCCTGTTTATGGAGAAGGGCATAAACGTTCAAACAGATGCTGTGTCTGTTATTGGTATAGGCGATATGGCTGGTGATGTGTTCGGTAACGGTGTGTTGTTGTCTGAAACGATTTGTTTGGTGGCAGCATTTAATCATCAGCATATTTTCATCGATCCTAATCCAAATTCGGCGGCGAGCTTTGAGGAGCGCAAGCGTTTATTTGTTACTCCTAAAACAACTTGGGCTGATTATGAGAAGGCGTTTATGAGTGAAGGTGGCGGCATATTTGATCGCGCTGCTAAGTCCATCACTATCTCGCCACAAATGGCGGAGCGTTTTGCCATCGCTGAAGCCAGTCTTACGCCTAATGAGCTAATTAATGCTTTATTAAAAGCGCCCGTTGATTTGATTTGGAATGGTGGCATAGGTACCTATGTAAAAGCATCTACTGAAACTCACGCCGAGGTTGGTGATAAAGCAAATGATAACTTGCGGGTTAATGGCAGTGAATTACGCGCGCAAGTTTTTGGAGAAGGAGGTAATTTGGGTATGACCCAACGCGGCCGCATCGAATATTGCTTAAATGGCGGTAGTTGTAATACGGATTTTATTGATAATGCGGGTGGAGTGGATTGCTCTGATCATGAGGTAAATATCAAAATCTTATTAAATGAAGTTGTTGCAAACGGTGATTTGACTGCAAAACAACGCAATCAGTTATTGGTTGATATGACTGAGAATGTTGCGCAATTGGTATTGCATAATAATTACCGTCAAGTCCAAGCGATTAGTGTTGCTCAATCCGAGTCACTTTTGCGCAGTGCAGAGTATCGCCGCTTTATGAGTTCACTGCAGACTCAGGGTAGGCTGGATCGCAAACTTGAATTTTTGCCTGATGATGAGGCGCTGGTAGAGCGACAATTGCGTGGAAAAGGTTTGACTCGACCTGAGCTGTCGGTATTAATTTCCTACGCCAAGGCCGTCTTAAAAGAAGACTTGGCCAAAGCTCATTTAGAGCGTGATGATTACATAGCGAAATTTGTAGAGTCAGCATTCCCCGTACAAATTGCCCAACAGTTCCCTGAGCCGTTACGCGCCCATAGGCTGCGGGCTGAGATTGTTGCAACTCAGATTGCCAATGATATGGTTAACCTGATGGGGATTAGTTTTGCGCAGCGCCTAAGTGAATCTACGGGCGCCAGCTCAGGCGATATAGCCAAGGCTTATGTGGTGGCGCGCAATATTTATGCTGCAGATGACTTTTTAACGGCATTAGCTACTTTAGATCATCAGTTGCCGGCTGCATTACAATTGCAGCTTATCAATAATTTGATGCGTAAGGTACGTAGGGCAACACGCTGGTTTTTGCGTAATCGTCGCAGCCAACTTAATGCGGCGCTTGAGGTCGAGTTGTTTGCGGAAGGTATGCGCTATATTGAAGGTAATCTTGCGAGCCTATTATTAGGTGATGCGTTACAGGCTTGGCAATCTAAAATAGACAAGTTAGTTAAGGCTGGCGTGCCGGAGGCTTTGGCCTTGGCGGCTGCAACGCCTGTAGATCTTTACTCTGGCTTAAGTGTTATAGAAGCTGCGCGCTTAACAGATAAGCCCTTGGAAGGTATGGCCCAACTTTATTTCTCGTTGGGCGAATATTTAAGTTTGCCTTGGTTTGCGCAACAAATTTCAGATTTAACGGTTGAGAATTTTTGGCAAGCAATGGCTCGTGAAACTCATATTAATGATTTGGAATCACAGCTGCGAAGTCTAAGTATTTCCTTGATCGGCTATGTGAGTGAAACCTGCTCAATAGTGCAAGTAATTGAGCGCTGGAGCGCAAAGCATCAGACGCTAATAAGTCGCTGGAACACCATGGTGAATGAGTTGCAGGCCGGTAATGGCAACGATTTTGCGATGTTTTCGGTGGCATTGCGTGATCTATTGGACTTGGCTCAAGCGAGTCAGCATGGCACTAACCTAGATGCTGACTGAATTTATTAGGCATTTTTTAATATCGAGTGGAACGACAATTGAGATCTCTCATCATTAATCTTGCTATTTCAAGTGAGGAATTTCAGCGGCTTTATGTCGGTAGCGCGCAACATGTTGTTGCGCGCAGCTTGGATGGACGTAGCGTGCGCTTTCCCGCAAATATATTACGTCCATTTGTTTTGCATAACGGTATACGTGGTCAATTCGAAATTGTGTTTGATGAGGATAATCGCTTTCAATCTATATCCCGTAGATCTTAAAGGATGGCGCCATTAAATAGCCTTACAGCTCTGTTGGGCAATTCGGGTGTCCAGAGGGCTGGCATTTGAAAGGAATAGCAGGGCTATAGTGGGCCTAAACCGCTGGCATAACTTTCAAACTGGTGGGCAATCTTTATTTTGGTGGCGGCTTTTGGCCCCTAACAGCGCGCCTATGGCGTTTATGCCAAGCAGGGTTGGAGTGGTGAAGTGGCTAACTCATTGGTATCCGCCGTCGCTATTATTATTCTCGGATTGCTGTATTTGTTGAATTTACCCTTAAGTGTTTGGTGGTCAGTCTTTATTATCATTGGCGGTCTTTACATGTTAACCAATCGCGACCGACATTAAGCATTTATGCAGAAAGCGCTCAAATAGGGCGCTATTGAGTTTCAATAGCCCAGCTTATAAGTTCTAGCGTTGGCCTGCCTGCGTCATCGTTTGCCTCAAGGCACCAAGCGAGATGATGCCAATCCCCTAAGACGATACGCTCTGCCGCTGCGCCTTCAACATGAAGGGGGTGGCGGGCAGGGCGATGGGTGTGGCCGTGAATTAAGCGCTTCACGCCCGCTTCCTTCATGATGCGCTCTACTTCTGCGGGGGTTACGTCCATGATGTCTTCCGCTTTTAAACTGTTCATGCTTTGGCTTTTTTTGCGCAGTTGGGCGGCGAGAGCGCGGCGTGCAGTAAGTGGTTGTGCCAGTATCTGTTGCTGCCATTCTGGGCTGCGCACCATCTGACGAAATTGTTGATATTCCGTATCGCCTGTGCAGAGGCTATCACCGTGAAGCAGCAATGTGGGTTCATCCTGCAGGTTAATCACTGTGCCTTCAGCAATTAGCTCCGCGCCGCAGTCACTGGCAAAGTCTGGCCCCATTAAAAAATCGCGGTTGCCATGCATTAAGAAAATACGCGTGCCGTTTTGGCTGAGGTTTTTTAAGGCTTGCACCACCTCGCGTACCAGAGGTTGATCGTCGTCATCGCCAATCCATGCATCAAAAAAATCACCGAGGATATAGAGTTCATCTGCGTCTTTTGCGTGGTCGTGCAAAAAGCTAAAAAACGCCCGCGTGAGCAGCGGGCGTGATTCATGCAAATGCAAATCTGAAATAAACAGTTTGCGCATCAGGCTTAGGCTACGGTGACTTTTTCAATCAAAACAGCTTCTTTGGGTACATCTTGATGATGGCCTTTGCTGCCCGTTTTCACCGCCTTGATCTTTTCAACGACATCCATGCCCGCCGTTACCTTGCCGAACACACAGTAGCCCCAGCCAGAGTTGCTTTTGCTGCTGTGGTTGAGGAAGTCATTGTCTTTAACATTGATAAAGAACTGCGAGCTGGCGCTGTGTGGATCGTTGGTGCGCGCCATAGCAAGGGTGCCGGTCACGTTTTTCAAGCCGTTGTCGGCTTCGTTTTCAATAGACGCGCGGCCTTCTTTTTGGGTCATGTCTGGGTTCATGCCGCCGCCTTGCACCATGAAGCCGTCAATTACGCGGTGAAAGATGGTGCCATTGTAAAAGCCATCTTCGGCGTACTGCTTGAAGTTGGCGGCAGTTTTTGGCGCCTTGTCAAAATCCAATTCAATGGTGATATCGCCGTGGTTGGTGTGCAGTGTGATCATGAAAGTCTCCTAAGTAAAAAAGCGGGTATGATACGCGTTGATTCGGGGTGATGGAAATAATCACTCAGGTAAAACTCAGCAAAAGGCAGATTGTTTGGATGGATAAGGCGACTCAGCATGGCAAATTCCTCACCCTTGAAGGTACTGAGGGGGTAGGTAAAAGCACTAATTTAACCTTCGTGAAGGATTGGCTGGTCAATAAAGGCATAGAGGTAGTGGTAACCCGCGAGCCCGGCGGCACGCCCTTGGCGGAAGAAATTCGCGGCTTATTGCTCACCAAACGCACTGAAGCGGTGGATGAAACGGCTGAATTGCTGCTGGTGTTCGCCGCTCGCGCCCAGCATCTCGCTCAGGTGATTAAACCTGCTTTAGCGCGCGGCGCCTGGGTGCTGAGCGACAGATTCACCGATGCCACCTTCGCTTACCAAGGTGGCGGGCGCGGGCTGAGCACCACCACAATTAACCAGCTAGAAACCCTCGTACAGGGCGATTTGCGCCCAGATTTAACTCTTATTCTCGATATAGACGTAGCGCTAGGCTTAGCGCGCGCCAGCCAGCGCGGCGAGTTGGATCGCTTTGAAAGTGAGGCTGTCAGTTTTTTTGAGCGAGTGCGCAGCGCCTACCGCGCCCGCGCTGAGCAAGCGCCCGAACGCTATGCGTTGGTGGACGCAGGCCAAACGCTAGCGCAGGTGCAGCATGATATAGATATTCAATTACAGCACTTACTGGATAAATAGATTGTTTTGAACGCTCAATCCAAATACCCAGATGAGTAGATTTTGGCATCGTTAAAACTGCGCTTTGCATTCCACATCAATTGCCACGCCGCTAATGGGGTGATTGAGTTGAATGTGCTGGGCATGCAGCAATAGTCGCGACGCCAGGGCTTGTATCTCTGGTGGTGAGTAGAGTTGATCGCCGAGCATAGGATGGCCGAGGTTGAGCATGTGTACCCGCAATTGGTGGGTGCGGCCGCTGATGGGTTCTAGCCAAACGCGAGTGGAGTTGTTGGCGGGGTAGCGCTCTAGCACCGTGTAGCGGGTGTGGGCGGCTTTTCCCGATTCAAAACACACTTTTTGCAAGGGACGATTTGGCCAATCGCAGATTAGGGGCAGTTTTACTTCGCCTTCATCGTCAGCCATTAAACCTGCCACTACAGCCATGTAGCGCTTGTGAATCGAACGCTCTTCAAACTGCTTGGTAAGGTTGCGCAGGCTGAGATAATTTAGCGGGAACATGACAATGCCTGAGGTGCCTTGATCCAGCCGGTGCACCACGCGCGCATTGGGGTTGAACTTGAGCACGCGATTGATCATGCAGTCTTGCTTCTCCGGCCCTTTGCCCGGTACGGTTAATAGCCCCGCTGGTTTATTGACGATCATGAGGTCGTCATCGAGATGCAAAATATCCAGCGGGGTGTCAATCATGAGCGGTAAGCCTTTTTCAAAATAAGCGGGCGCAGATTATCGCAAATTTGGTAAGCTGCGCCTAAGACTTTGTTTTATCCGCATATTTGGCCAGATCATGAGTGAAACCCCGCAGCACAATTTCCCCCTCCATCCTTACCCTTGGCAGCTCGGCGAATGGCAGCAATTGTTGCAGCTGCAGCAGGCTGGCAAATTGCCTCATGCTCTTATGTTGGCGGGCGCTAAAGGTATAGGTAAGCGCCATTTGGCGGCGGCTCTGGCGCAATTACTTTTGTGTCATTCACCCGTAGAAGGCGCTGTTTGCGGCAAATGCCGTGGCTGTGAATTAAATAAAGCAGAGACCCATCCAGATTTGATTTGGCTTGAGCCGGAAGAAGCAGGCAAGGCTATTAAAGTTGATCAGGTGCGTGAGCTGACGGAATCCTTGAGTAAAACGGCGCAGCAGGGCGGCTATAAAGTTGTAGTAATAGAACCCGCAGAGGCCATGAATGGCAATGCAGCCAACGCATTACTTAAATCCTTAGAAGAGCCAGCAGCGAATACGTTGCTGCTGCTGGTGTGCCATAGCCCCAGCAGTGTGCTGCCTACTATTCGCAGCCGCTGCCAGTTGCGCAAACTGCCGATGCCGCGCTCGGAGCAGGTATTGCGCTGGCTGTTACCGCTGGTGTCGGGCAGCGCCGAAAAAGCAGATGAGCTATTGGTTGCAGCACGCGGTGCGCCCTTGTTAGCGCTGAGCTTGCTGCAGGGTGATGCGCTCGAGCAGCGCGCCGCGCGCATGCAGCAATTGGTACGCCTCTCTCTTGGCCAAATTTCGGCAATTGAGTTGGCCGCGCAGTGGCAAAAAGGCGATGTGCCGGAATTGATGGAGTGGTTTTTGGGGTTGCTGCACAGTATGGCGCGCTGGCGTGTCGGTGTGGAAGATCCACAAATGGCGCAATCTCCAGTCGAGTGGCGCCATCGGCTTGCCAATCTTGATGTGTCTTTGTTGCATCGTTATTTAGAGAAAATTCTACTGTCTAAAAAGCAGCTTTTGGGGGGCGCCAACCCCAATAAGCAGCTGTTATTGGAGGAGATGCTGCTCGACTGGGGTGCTTTGTTGCGCGCTAGCGCCAGTCGTGCACTGACTGCTGGGCAACATTAAAATTGCCAAATTAAATTACCGAATTTCATAAAATTACAAAATAATGTTTACCAATTAATTTAATATTGGTTACCAGATTGTTTGACATGAAGAATGTGATTGGGTAGGGTGAAAACGCTACGACAATAATTCTGAGGAGAATAAGATGGTAAAGTCAATATTCAGTAAGAAGCCTATTGCCGAATTGGTAAGTAAAAATACACATAAAAAATTACGCTTTAGTATGCACTGCGGAGCTGTAGCGGCCTCCTGTATTTTCAGTGCAGGCGCTTGGGCCCAAGCCGATAAGGTTGCCTCGGTAGAAGAGGTTTTGGTAACGGGAACGCGCGCAACAATTCAATCGTCTATCAATGTAAAGCGAACTTCAGATGTCATTGTGGAGGCGCTCTCAGCCAACGATATTGGCGATATCCCTGCGCTCTCTATCGGTGAGGCGATTGAAACCTTGACCAGTGCTGCATCGCACCGAGAGCAGGGCGGTGCAACTGAAATTTCTATTCGCGGTATGGGGCCTTATCTTGGCTCTACGGTAATGAATGGCCGTGAAGCGAGTAATGGCAGCGGCGATCGCTCAGTGAATTTCAGCCAGTTTCCTTCGGAGCTGTTTGGTAAAATTGAAATTTACAAAACGCAGCAAGCCAGCTTGATTGAGGGTGGTGTGTCAGGCCAAATTTCGCTGGATACGGTTAAGCCGCTAGACCTTGGGCGACAGCGTATTCAAATGGATCTAAAGGGTAACTACAATCCTCAGCACAGTGACATCAAGGGTGAAGAGAATGATTTTGGTTATCGCGGAACCGCTAGTTATGTTGACCAATTTGATATGGGTCATGCCGGTAAGCTAGGTGTCTCTGTCGGTGTCCAAACTAACCAAGTCACCAATCCTGAGCAAGAATATCGTACCAGTAGTGGATTTAATGATTGCCGCAATGATCCCAATGTATCCAATGGTGTTTATGGCAGCGGTCGCTGCACCGATGGCGATGGCAGCCTTGATAATCGTGTAGACCCTGCAACGGGTCTAGCAGTGGATGATGCCAATACACCGCTTATATTTACGCCAAATTCGCGCAGCTATCGCCAAAATACTACCGACGATGACCGTCAATCTTTTTTTAGTGCCCTGCAGTGGCAGCCTAACGACCGTGTAGATATTGGGCTTGACGTACAGTTATCTGATCGCAGCTTTACAGAAGGTATTAATGATCTGGTGTTTACTGATACGCGCCGAATTAATGCCGACAGCCTTGTGGCGACTGATTCCGGTTCGGTGTTGGCCTTCAATAACGCCGCCAACATAGATGTGAACAGTCAGTTTACCGAGCGTACAGAAGAGTACAAAGGCGGTGGTTTGAGCCTTGAGTTCCAAGCTACCGATCGCTTGCTGTTATCTACGGATATTTCCTATTCCAATACTGCGCGCCGTGAAACCATTTTGCAGACTCGTTTGCAGTCTGAGCCCAAAGATATTTATGGTGTAGCGCTTCCCGGCGGCACTGACGACCCCTTCACGCAATATTATTTGCCCGGTTCTGGCTCCCAGTCTGGCGCCGATGTCATGCTGATTGAGTTGAATAATTTTGATGTCACCAATCACGATGTGTTTGCCGATAATGCGCGTACCCGTATCGATTTGAATCAAGCGCGCGACAATACCATCACCGCCGTTCGCGGCGACTTTAAATATGATACGGACTGGAAAGCCATCACCAGTATTGAAGGCGGCATACGTTTTTCTAAACTGGAATTTGAAAGCTTCCCGCGTGTGCGCGAAGAGCTAACGTTTGATGATAAGGCGATTCAGCCAGCCAGTATCGCCTGCCGCACAGAGTTTCCTGAGAGTGGATTCCTGTCAGATTTAACGGGTGGAAAACCATTGATTACCAACTTGGCTGACGATGGCAGTGTAATTGCCTCGGGTACCGGTAATGGCTACGCAACCTTTGACCCCATTTGTCTGGCGCAGGAATTAGTGGCTGCCGACAACACCATTAAAATTGCCAAAGACTCGAGTTTTGTAGCGCGCAGTGTGGATACTTTTCCCTCGCCACAACAGTCAGTGCAAAACGTCTATGTGGAAGAGAAAACGACGGCAGCTTATTTGCAAGCTAACTACGCCAGCGAATTTAATAGCCTGCCTATTCGCGGTAACGTTGGTCTGCGTATAGTGCAAACCGATGTGGCTTCTAAGGGCTTGCGTCCAAGTTATACCACGCAGTTAAATGAAGATGACTCTGTCAGCTTGATCGAGGGTGGTACGTTTGATGAGGTTGTTGGCGGCGGCAGCTACACCGAGCTATTACCCAGTGCCAGTATTACCGTGGATCTGCATGAAGACCTGCTGTTGCGCGGTGGTATTTTCCGCGGGCTATCGCGTCCAGACCCTGCTGATTTAGGTTTTGGTCGCAGCATAGGTATCGATGATGACGATACGGCAACCTCAATACAGGAGCTTATTTCCGGCGAGGTTGTGGCCAATGGCAATCCAAACCTACTGCCACTTTTGTCTTGGAACTATGATATAGCCCTAGAGTGGTACCCCAATAAAGATACAATTTTAGCCGCTGGCTATTACTATAAAAATTTCCAAGGCGGTTTTAAAAATACCCAGTCGATTGAGCAATTTAATATTGACGGCACTGACTACAATGAGGCGGTAACCCTAAGCTCTACCGATTCAGATACCAGTAGTTTGCAGGGTATTGAGTTAAGTCTGGCGCACTCCTTTAGTTACTTGCCTGGTGCTTGGAGCGGCTTGGGAACAAAATTGAGTTACAACCACGCCGATTCAGATTTTGAGTTTCAAGACGCAAATTTTGGCGCTTCAACCCTGAGTGACCCTTCCGGTAATATTATTTCGCAAACCGTTGCGCTAGTGCCGCCGGCAAACCTGTTTGGTTTTTCTGAAGATGTAATGTCGGCCCAGTTGTACTATCAAATTGGCGAGCTGGATATTCAGATGATCTACAAATATCGTAGCGAATACTTCCAGCAGTACATCAGCACCCCTGGCAATATTCGTTACGTGGGTGAAGCAGATGTCTACGAAGCGCGTATTACTTACAACATAACGGATAATGTTCAAATTCGTTTTGA
Organism: Cellvibrio sp. 25HG11W-0; assembly: GCF_057815475.1. Taxonomy (NCBI): domain Bacteria; kingdom Pseudomonadati; phylum Pseudomonadota; class Gammaproteobacteria; order Cellvibrionales; family Cellvibrionaceae; genus Cellvibrio; species Cellvibrio sp. 25HG11W-0. The sequence goes on along the minus strand of NZ_CM174230.1, from coordinate 2,627,719 downwards.
AGGCATTAATTTGTTCAATGAGCCTAAAACGCAATACAACCCAACACCTGACAATGTGTCTGAAGTTAATAATTACGGGCCACGCTACTATGCCGGTGTCCGTGTTAAGTTCTAAACAATTGTTCGTGTGAAGTACTAGGTATGCCTCTTTGTCACCCTTTGCTTCGGCAAGGGTGGCTTTTTTACATTTACAAGTGTGCATTACCCTAGGATTTAAGCTCGCCGACTTTCTTTTACTGCAATGGTCAGTTAGTCTGAGGATAGGTTTTTGTGAGCATGCCAGCACACACAGCTCTTCGCTATCAACCCGAAGCTTTTGTTGTGGTATTTCTGCTTTGGCTATACTTCGCTTGAAGCGGTGCTCATTGCCATTGCTCTTTAATGGCGCGAAACCACCAGTATCAGGACATAATTAAGCATTCGCATTTATGCGGGTGAGACTTTTTAAGTAGCAGGATATCCTATGCAACCCATTGGCGGCGGTGCCCGTAACGGCATACTTTCCCTAACAATTAAAGACAAGGCCGTGCTTTACGCTGCCTATATGCCCTTTGTTCAGCATGGTGGCATGTTTATCCCGACCAACAAATCCTATCGTTTAGGCGATGAAGTATTTATGTTGTTATCCCTAATGGATGAGCCTGAAAAGATCCCCGTTGCAGGAAAGGTAGTCTGGGTCACGCCTAAGGGCGCTCAGGGCAACCGTGCGGCGGGTATTGGGGTGCAATTTAGCGATCAAGACAACACTGCCATCAATAAGATCGAGAACTATTTGGCCGGCATGCTTAATTCTGACAAGCCAACCCATACCATGTAAAATTTCGCCGCCAAGCCATTCGTAAAAAGCCAGCTGACCCTGGCTTTTTTGTTTTTTGGGCCGATTAGAATCGCCGTCTAAAGCATCAAGTAATACATTAATGACTAAAGAGATTTCCCCATGCTAGTTGATTCCCATTGCCACCTTGATCGTCTTAACCTTGACCGCTATCCGGGCGGTCTGAGCGAGGCTATAGCTGCCGCCCATGAACGAGGCATACAGCAACTGCTGTGTATCGGTATTAGCTTGGAAAATATTCAAACCGTCATAGATATCGCCCAAGCCCATGAGCGCGTAGTGGCATCTGTAGGCGTGCACCCCTGCGATGTCAAAGAGGGCACTGCAACTGCGGCACAGTTAGTTCAATGGGCACAGCAGCCAAAGGTGGTGGCGCTTGGGGAGACTGGTTTGGATTATCACTACGAGACGGAAAGCAAAGCGTTGCAGCACGAAAGCTTTGCCATGCACCTAGCCGTAGGTAAGCAAATTGGCTTGCCGGTAGTGGTGCACACACGCGAAGCCAAGGCCGATACCTTGGCGCTCATCAAAGAGCACGGCAGCCTTGAGAGCGGCGGTGTGCTGCATTGTTTTACCGAAGACTGGGAAATGGCCAAGGCCGCATTGGATTTGAATTATTACGTTTCTATTTCCGGCATAGTCACCTTTAAAAATGCCGAGCAAATACGCGATGTGGTGCGGCAAATGCCGATTGATCGCCTGCTGGTGGAAACCGATTCGCCTTATCTCGCACCTATACCGTATCGCGGCAAGCCTAATGAGCCTAAATACGTGCGTGAAGTTGCGCAGTTTGTGGCCGATGTGCGCGGTATTGCGCTGGAAGAGTTGGCAGAAAGAACCACCGAGAATTTTTATCGACTGTTCGCCAAAGCGAAGCAGTATTTGCCCAGCTAAGCCGCTGGTTGCATGTCTATCTATCGAATTCATGATTACAGGAAAACACCATGTCCGCACAAACTCAACAAGTTCACATCATGCTTGAACTGCAAGACAAAATGAATGCCAAGGTCACGGCAAACTGGCAACAGCAAGGCTATGAATGGTATCGCGCCATTTGGGTAGAATGCGCTGAATTAATGGATCACTACGGTTGGAAGTGGTGGAAAAAACAATCGCCCGATACCGAGCAAGTAGCGTTAGAATTGATTGATATTTGGCATTTTGGCTTGAGTATTTTGCTGCAATCAGGCAAAACCCAGGACGAGATAACCACCTTAATACAACAAAAGCTTGTTATTGCTACTGACACTCAAGATTTTCGCCTCGATTTGGAAAAATTTGTTGCGGCAACCCTCGGTGATCAACAATTCCACCTAGATCTATTTGGCCGCTTAATGGCGGGTATCGATATGAGTTTTGAGCAACTGTATCGCGGCTATGTAGGTAAAAATGTGCTCAACTTCTTCCGTCAAGATCACGGCTATAAAGACGGCAGCTACCGCAAGCATTGGCACGATGGCCGCGAAGACAATGAGCATTTGGTTGAAGCGGTGTTAAGTCTAGATGCGACAAGGGTTGAATTTAAGGACGAGCTTTATAAGGCATTAAAGCAGCGCTACGCGCAATAGGTTGCTTTCATATCTAACGAAGAATTATTAGACAGCTTCCGGTACTGAAGGGAAGGAGTCGGGGTATTCGGGCAGTGGATTGCTCAACGGTGGCAACCCGTAATGCGCGCGCGCGCGATTGCAGTCGTCATTATCGATGCCCAGCTCTCCGTGCACCGAAAACTCACGGCAAGGACTGGGGCGATTTTCATAGATGGTGCAGCGCACTTCTGAACCCACATCGCCCAGTAATGCATTGCAGCGCGAAGGGTTGGATTCGGTGCCTTTCATGCAGGCTCTATGTGGCGTGACTTGAGAGGTGAGAATGTCTGGCACTATGCCGCCGGCGCTTTGGCATTCACCCCAATAGAAAGAAACTCGAAAAAACGCACAGCAGGCACCGCAGGTTAAACAGGGGGATTGCGCACTCATGTCACTACTCAAAAAGAGGTGTAAAAAAGGTTGCGCAATGTTGCTGATGGCAACTTAAAAAGCAATACACTTGCGGGCTTTCAGCGAAATATATTTTATTATTGAGAGGGCTCTAGAATGGTGCAAGAAGTCAGTCGTCATTGGCTTCGCCCTATAAAGCTGCAAATTCGCCATTTTCATGTCGCTTTTAGATTGTTGTGCTAAAAGGTGCCCTAAATATGGCGTTAAATTTATCGTACAGGCGACGCAAAGGGTGAAATTTCCCCCCAGTTCTCTATAATGCAGGCCAGTTTTAGACTGGCACACAATGCCAAACATTCGTTATCTTCCACTATTACCCGTATAAATGGAGTCTCATCGTGAAAGCACCTGTAAGAGTTACCGTAACTGGCGCCGCTGGTCAAATTAGCTACTCTCTGTTGTTCCGTATCGCCGCTGGCGACATGTTGGGCAAGGATCAACCTGTGATTCTGCAGCTGTTAGAAATCACCCCAGCCCTTAAAGCATTGCAGGGCGTGGCAATGGAATTAGATGACTGTGCTTTCCCACTGTTGGCCGGTATTGTTACCACTGATGATCCAGCGGTGGCCTTTAAGGATACTGATTACGCACTGTTGGTTGGCGCACGTCCACGCGGCCCAGGTATGGAGCGTAAAGACTTGTTGGCTGCCAATGCCGCGATCTTCTCAGTACAAGGTAAGGCGATTGATGATCACGCGTCACGCGATATCAAAGTGTTGGTTGTAGGTAATCCTGCCAATACCAATTCACTGATTGCTCAACGCAATGCCCCTAACATCAACCCGCGTCAATTCACCGCTATGACCCGTTTGGATCACAACCGTGGCTTGACTCAGTTGGCACAAAAAACAGGCACCAGCATCAACGACATCACCAAGTTGACTATTTGGGGTAACCACTCTTCAACACAATACCCTGATTTACACGAGTCTATGGTCGGCGGAAAGGCAGCCATGAGCTTGATCGATCAAGCCTGGTACGAAGCAGATTACATCCCAACCGTACAACAACGCGGCGCTGCAATTATCGCTGCACGTGGAGCTTCTTCTGCAGCATCTGCTGCAAATGCCGCATTGAACCACATGCGCGATTGGGCTTTGGGCACTCCTGAAGGCGATTGGACTAGCATGGGTGTTTACAGCGATGGCAGCTACGGTATCGAAAAAGGTTTGATCTACTCATTCCCATGTGTATGTAAAAATGGTGACTGGGAAATCGTTCAAGGTTTGTCTATCAATGAATTCTCGCGCGCTAAAATGCAAGCAACTGAGACTGAATTGAAAGAAGAGCGCGATGCAGTAAAAGAATTGCTGCCAGCGTAATTGTTTGTAAGCCAGCAGCTTGTTTGCTGGCTATAAAAAGCCTGAATACTAAGTGTGTTTTACACGTCGTATTCAGGCTTTTTTATGGGCTTGCATTAAATAACCGGTTGTAACCAAAGATTAAAGGCGGGGGTAGATTGTCAGCTCTTGTCCTGGATGAATATAACCTTCGTCCTTTACTTCATTCCAGCTCAGGAGTTCTTTTTTTGATACCGAGAAACGATTAGCAATTTTTACCAGCGTATCGCCGTGCTGAATTTGGTAGGTGATTTTGGTTTCTTTCGATGTTGCAACGGGCGTGAGAATCAATAATTTTTGCCCTGGTTTTAGTTTGCTACTGTTACTCATATTGTTCCAAGCCAGTAGCTTGCCCACACTGGTGTGATTTTTACGCGCAATAGTCCAGAGGTTATCGCCAGATTTAACTTGATATTCTTGCTTAGCTTGTGATGTTTGAGTGACGGTTGGCGCGTCATTACGTCCCGCAAAACGAGGAATAAGATTTTCATTGCCGGGAATGTCAAGGCGCTGGCCTATTCGAAGATTGGACGTTTTTAAGTTGTTATTTTTTTGCAGGGCGCGCACGCTGGTTTGAAAGCGCTTGGCAATAGCGCCTAGAGTATCACCTGATTTTACGTGGTAAGTGCTTGATGCTTTGATTTCATTCAGTATGGGCAGGTCTTCTAGTATTAGACTAAATTCACTTGCATCAGCAATGGGGACTAAAAGCTCGTGCGAACCACTGGGATTGGTAAACCACTTACTGTACCCCGCATTAAGCTTACGGAGTTCTTTTGGGTCCATCTGCGCCAATTTGGCAGCGTATTCCAAATCTATAGGGCGATCTACACTGACTACCGTGAAATAGGGGTCATTGGGTATTTCTTTTAATGTCAGTTGATATTTTGCTGGGTCCGCAACAACCTTGGCAAGGGCAAGGAGCTGGGGAACATATTTTCGTGTTTGCTCGGGTAGTGGGAGCGACCAAAAATCGGTGGGCTTGCCCAATTTTTTATTTTTCTTAATGGCGCGACCTACGGTGCCCTCACCAGCGTTATAGGCTGCAATTGCCACTAACCAATCGCCATCAAACATGGCGTGTAAACGGGTGAGGTAGCGAACTGCGGCATCCGTTGAAGCGATAATGTCACGGCGGCCATCGTACCAATTGTTTTGCGTTAATCCGAAGTGACGCCCTGTGAGAGGGATGAATTGCCAAATACCGAGGGCTTTACTGGAGGAGATGGCAAAAGGGTTGTAGGCGCTTTCAACTATGGGCAAGAGCGCCAATTCTAAAGGCAGCCCATTTTCTTGCAGCTGACTCATGACGTAGTGAAGATAGGGCTTGGCTTGCTTGCCAACACGAGTGAGGTACTGTTGATTGTTACTAAACCAGCGCAGCTGCTGCTCAAGTTGCGCATCCTCAACCTGTGGTAGACCGTAACCTTCAACCAGCAGAATCCAAATATTATTTTCTAGGTCGAGATCGGGTGCGAGTGGAATCGCGGGGACTTTTAGACTTGCGCTCTTTGCGGATAATTCGTTTTGGTTGTCTTCGGTAGGGGAAAAGTTGCTACAGGCAGTGAGTGTTAGACCAATTGAGCAGAGTGATGCAATGCACATCAGGCGTGGTGAGATAATTTTTTTCATAGTTAATCGTCTATTTTTAACAACCAAAAGTACTAAAAAGCTGATTGTTTTATGCGGTTTTTAAAGAGAATCAACGGATTCTAGGGGCTGATGCAAGCTGGGTCAACGCTTTAAATGGAATAAGTCGCGCTACTAACTTCTGACAAAATTGCAGTAAAGTCGCGATATTGTGCGGTGATGCACGCTTATCCTCCGCAAAGTCCCTTGTTATTATTGCCAGGTGTCTTTAATTCGTCGTAGTTCGCCAAATACATCTGCCGGCGTTTTCAGCTCTTTTTGTGCATGATGTTGCGCGTAATCTTTGAGCTGGGTTAAGTGACAACGTAAAAAAGGATTGGTGCGATTTTCGATGCCAATAGTGGACGGAATTGTCATTTTCTTTTCTTGGCGTAGTTGTTTGACGTTGCTCAAGCGCGCTTGTAATGCCTGATTGTCAGGTTCTACTTCTAGGGCAAAGCGCAGATTGGCAAGTGTATATTCATGGGCGCAATAAATAAGCGTGGTGTCGGGTAGGGCGGATAAGCGAGTAAGCGAGTCCCACATCAGTTCAGCGCTTCCTTCAAAACGCCTACCACAACCGCCTGCAAAAAGGGCGTCGCCGCAAAAAAGGCGTTGGGGTTGGTCTTCAAGCTTGGTACTCGCAGTTGATTTATCTGCTTTAGGATCAAGCAGATAGGCGATATGGTCCATGGTGTGGCCCGGCACGCCTAACACTTGGAAGCTTACACCATCTAACTGCAATTGATCTCCGGCAATTAAGCGGTGTTCTATTAGTGGGATAGCACTAGAATCAGGCCCATATACTGGTACAGGGTGGTGCGCGAGTAGCTCTGCTATGCCGTCTGTGTGATCGTGGTGGTGGTGGGTAATTAAGATGGCGCCCAAGGTCAATTGCTCTTGTTGTAATACTTTTAGCACCGCTTTTGCGTCGCCAACATCGACAAGATAGACAAGAGGTTGCTGGGCGTTTGGTCGTATAAGCCAAAAGTAGTTAGTATCTAGAGCAGCGATAGGGATGATCTGCAGCACTCGAAAACCTCGTTGAGAAGTGGTTGGTTAACCCTGAAGTTTACGGTAAAAACCTTTGGCGAAGTAATTTTCGGCCTCTGCAGATGAGCACATTTAATATAGGTACGGATGAGATATAGATAAACCACGCAATATTTAGGAATTAAACGTCTTATGCATCGTAAACTTATTAAAACCCCATCGCGCATATTTACCCGTCTTGGGGTTATGTGGAAGAAGCGCTTTGGCGTGGTGCCTATGACAGAAGCCATCGCTGACATGACCGCTTGGTTTAAAACCCCCTTAGGTGAGGCGTTATTAAACGAAGAACAAGCGTTTATAAAAGAGTCAACACAATGCCTATTTGGTTACCATCTTTTGCAGCTGAGTGTTAAGGGCGATTTGGATTTGGTGGAGTCGAGCCGGATTTCCCATAAATTTGCGCTTCATCCTCAATCGGCGAACAATAAGCGTTTATCTGGCATAACGGATTTCAATCATCTGCCGCTATCGGCAGAGAGTATGGATGCGGTCTTGTTGCACCATGTGCTGGATTTTAGTCAAAGTCCTCATCACCTTTTGCGAGAGGTGGCGCGGGTCATCATTCCGCGCGGGCATCTTATTATTGTCGGTTTTAATCCTTGGAGCTTATGGGGCACTTGCGCTGCTGCTGCGCGTTTTTTCACCGCGAAACCGCGTTGGCGCTATCAATACCTACGTATAGGACGCTTGCTGGATTGGTTGACGCTCGTGGATATGGAGCCTGTGGAGATTTATCAAGGCTTCTATCGGCCACCTTTCAGTCACCCTCAACTCATCAAATATTTGCATTGGCTCGAACCCTGGGGTAAAAGACTGCACCTGCCATGGGGAGGCTTCTATATCATAGTGGCACGCAAGGATCATATTGCACTCACACCGATAAAACCTACGTGGAAACAATACCAGCCCCTACCGGGCTTGGCGGTTACGCGTATAGTAGGGCGAGTATTTCCAACAGATAAGCAGCAAGTAATACGCTTTCCTTTTAATTAGTTAGAGCATGTGTGTGAAACAGGTAGAAATATTTACGGATGGCGCCTGCAAAGGTAATCCCGGCCCCGGCGGTTGGGGCGCGCTACTGCGCTTTGAACGTATTGAAAAGTCCCTTTGTGGCGGGGAGCGCGACACCACGAATAACCGTATGGAATTAATGGGCGCTATTGAAGGCTTGGCTGCGCTTACCGAGTCCTGTCGCGTTATTATTACGACAGATTCCCAATACGTGCGCAAAGGAATCACTGAATGGCTGCCGGGTTGGAAGCGCAACGGCTGGCGTACTGCAGCGAAAGCGCCTGTGAAAAATGCAGATTTGTGGCTCCGTTTAGACGAGCAAAACCAGCGTCATCAAGTGACATGGTTATGGGTTAAGGGTCATAGCGGCCATCGTGAAAATGAAATGGCTGATCAACTTGCTAACCGCGGTATAGCGTTAGCCATAAAAAGTTGAAATTTTTAAGCATCGTTTAAAGTGTTGTGAGAGCGAATAAATGCGTCAAATAGTGTTGGATACAGAAACGACTGGCCTCGAGCCGGCTCAGGGCCACAAAATCATCGAAATAGGCTGTGTTGAACTTTTCAATCGCCGCCTCACTGGGCGACATTATCACCAATATATTAAGCCGCAGCGCGAGATAGATGCTGGCGCGTTTGCCGTTCATGGTATTAGCAATGCAATGCTGGAAGATAAGCCTGTTTTTGCACGTATTGCCGATGAATTTTTGGCCTTTGTCGGTGATGCTGAGCTTGTCATCCATAACGCAGCCTTCGACATAGGCTTTTTGGATCATGAGCTCAACACGCTGCGCCCTGGGTTTGGCAGCCTTAAAACTCGTTGCAGTGTTATAGATACCCTATTATTAGCCCGCAGTAAGCACCCAGGCCAAAAGAACAATTTGGATGCGCTCTGCAAGCGTTACGGTGTCGATAACTCCCAGCGGGACTTGCACGGCGCGCTCTTAGATGCCGAGATTCTTGCCGACGTCTACTTGCTTATGACCGGTGGGCAAACGGCATTATCGCTGGGTGGCAATCAATCAAAATCAGAGGGAGGAGCCAATCAGAGTGAAATCCGTCGCTTGCCCAGCACCCGCACGCCGCTCAAAGTCATCGTGGCAAACGAGGGAGAGCAAGAATCCCACGCGGCTAAACTATCGGCAATTGCTAAAGCAAGTGGGGATAACTGTGTGTGGTTGCGCGATTGACAAAAAATGTACAACTGAGATTCCCGTTCCATTCTCATCGCTTGAATTAGCTATATTTTCTGCTTACTGTGAAAAAGTGCCGAACATAGTATAAAGTCAAGAAAACCCCTCGCTAAGCAATGACTTAGGCAGACTGACAGTTCTGCAGCCAGCGAGCCTCTAATCTCAATTAAAGCTAGGATGTGATTTGTGAGTACACCCGAAACCCTCAATCTAACATCGCTCAAAATGGTGCATGATGAACTCATAGTGACTATTGAGCAGTCAGCCGTTCGCCTAGAGCAATTCTCTCAAGACCGAAATAATGGCGAGATACTACAAAACTGTATCGATGGTATTAAACAAATTCGCGGCATCCTCAGCTTAATTCAACTGCGTGGTGTAGATCTTCTAGCGGAAGAGTTAGCTGTCCACATTACCGACATCACCCTTGGCGATGATCAAAAAACCGATGCAAAGCTCGAGCTACTTACATCCACCTTTTTTATCTTGCCGCGCTATTTGGAGTATGTAGCACAAACTTCGCGCAGCATGGCTATGCTCTTGATTCCCCATATCAACGAATTGCGTCGCGCGCGTAAAGTAAGTCAATTGCCAGAAAGTTATTTTTTAGCGCAGGACATTAATTACGCTGCCGTACCTCTTAATAAACAAGCTCCTTCCACACTCGTCAACGATGAACTAGCTGCACAGGTGCGACGTTTTCGTCATATGTACCAAACGGGTTTATTGAATGTTCTAAAGGGTGTGCAAGTTAAGGCGTCATTTTCGATCATGGCTCGGGCGCTGGTGCGCCTAGAGTCTGCGAGTGCCGGGACTAAGCTGGCTAATTTGTGGTCAATAGGTGCTGCACTTTTGGGTCTACTAAGCGAAAAAAGCCTGCAATTGACCAGTAGCCGCAAAATGCTATTGAGCGCAATCGATCGCGAGATAAAACGCTTTCATCTGGAAGGCGCTGCGCTTTTTGAGCGAGAGCCAAACCCGCAATTAATACGGGAGCAGCTTTATTTACTCGCGCTATCTCACTCTACAAATGAAAAGCTCTGCGGTATTTTGATAGCTTACGGCCTCAAACCATTGAATTATTCTGAGGCAGAGCTTGCGCGTGAAATGGAGTTTTTACGCGGCCCAAGTGCCAATACCATCAGCTCAATGGTTGCCGTGTTAACCGATGAAATTCACAGCACCAAAAATATTTTAGAGCGCGCCGCGCAAAGTGGGGCAGAGCTGTTAAGTGAATCGCCAGAGCTGGTGGATACGCTGAAAAAAGTAGCGGATATCCTCTCTGTAGTGGGTTTGGTTACACCCAGCAATAGCTTGAAGCAAGAGATAGAGAAAATTAGCGCATGGCAATCCAGTCAAGCGCCTGTTTCTGCCGATGAGTTATTAGTGGTGGCGGATACCTTGCTTTATGTCGAGAGCACTATCGCAGGCTTGAAAAATGCCAATCTTTCCGATGAGAAAGTTGCGCAAATCAATGCTCTCGCACGCGATGTGGCTATGTCTAACAATCAAATTGCAGAAGCAGAAAAAATTGTTATCGACGAAGCTGAGTCAGGTTTAGCTTTGGTGAAGCGAGCACTGAGTGCATTTGCTGAATCTAATTATGATAAGGCCCATATTCGTAATATTCCTGGAACGCTCGATAGTGTTCGCGGTGGCATGTTTGTATTGGGGTTACCTCGCGCTGCAAATGTTTTGGCTGCGTCTATGCGCTTTGTCGAAGAAGATTTGCTCAGTGGCGATCAGCATCCTGCTGTACAGCACTTGCTGGAAACCTTTGCCGATGCGGTGATCAGCCTAGAATATTATCTTGATAGCTTAAAGCTTGATAAGCAAGCAGATACTAGCGTGTTGCAAATTGCAGAAGAAAGCTTGCAAGCTTTGGGCTATAGCATTTAATGAGTGAGTGGGCTTTTAATGATTTTGATGCGAGCATATCTGCTCCTGCATTACTTCACTCTTCAGGGCGACGTTTTTTTGTTGTCGCGCGAGTTAATTGGGCGTGTGAATTACTTCTGGGGGACGCTCAAGGTGCAATGCAACTTTTTTCCCAGCAGCAATTCTCCTTGTTTGCAGATTTATCCCTAGACTCGGAACATTATTTGGGTGATTTGGATGGAATTCCACTCTGGGTATTGGTCATCAATGATCTCCCCGTTGTGGGAGACTTCCAATGGGTTGGGCTGCGCTCACAGCTCTCTTTAGTACCTGAAAATGCTTTTATACTCGCAGGTCGTGCACTGCAGGTCGCACAGTGGTTTTACGATCACCAATATTGCAGTCGCTGCGGTCAACCTACTATTCAAGATCCTATAGACCGTGCAAAATTGTGTAGTCCTTGCGGTATGGGCTTTTATCCGCGCATATCTCCTTGCATGATAGTGCTGGTGACTCGAGGAGATGAATTGTTGCTGGCCCATCATGGGCGATCCTCGCGCTTGGTGTATAGCACTTTGGCTGGTTTCGTCGAAGCGGGCGAACGACTTGAGGATACAGTGCATCGCGAAGTCATGGAAGAAGTGGGAATTCGTGTTACTAATTTAGAGTTTTTTAAAAGTCAGCCCTGGCCTTTCCCTAATCAATTGATGCTTGGTTTTTTTGCGACTTTCGAAAGCGGCGAAATAAAGGTTGACGGCAAGGAAATTCTGGATGCGAAATGGTTCCGTTATGATCAGTTGCCAGACATTCCGTCAGCGGCTAGTGTAGCGGGACAATTAATTAATCACTTTGTACAAAAGCGTATGGTGATGCAAACTAAAGCCTAGTTAGCGACGGCACTTTAACATTGGGAAGGAAATATGATTTTCACTCTATTGAGTTTGCTTATAGCGCTAATTGCGGTATATCTAGCCTATAAAGCCATTAAAATGCTCTGGTTAAACAGCTGGTTTAATGGCTTTATACGCGGCATTTTTGGTTTGAGTGTGCTGGTGTTGGGGGGCTTTATCGCCCTAACAGCATTTGATACCTACAGTTACAAACAAGTCCTGCAAGAGCAAGTGGTTGGGAGCGTGAGCTTCAATTACATCGAGAAGCAGCATTTTGATGCACTCCTCGTGGATAAAGAAGGAAAGGAAACCCATTTCGATTTACGTGGTGATCAATGGCAAGTAGATGCGCGGATTATTAAATGGCGCGGCTATCTTGCCAGTTTTGGCTTAAAGCCTGCGTATAGGTTGGAGCGTATCAGCGGTCGTTACTACGATATCGATCAAGAGACAAAGGATTCACGTACTGCGCATGCCATCAATGAAAGCTATTATGGTGTCGATTTTTGGCGCTTTTTTAATAGCAACCCTCACTGGCTTCCGATCATAGATGCCGCCTATGGATCTGCAACCTACTTACCCATGCAAGATAAAGCACTATTTCAATTACTCTTGACCAATAGTGGTTTAATTGCACGTCCGTTGAATGAAGCAGCGCGTGAAGCTGTAGAAGTTTTTAATTAATCTAGCGAGTTATGGAGTCTTCCTTTTGGAATTTTTAGCAAGTTACGGGTTGTTTTTGGCAAAGGCTGTTACCTTTGTGGTAGCCATTTTAGTTGTAGTAGGTTTTATTGTGTCCATGGGCGGGCGTAATAAAAAATCAGAAAAAGGGCAGATTGAAGTTACTAAACTCAATGAAAAGCTTGAGCATGTGCGCGATTTATTGCGCGATGCAATGCTGGATGATGAAGAGTTTAAATTGGCTGAAAAAGCAGAGAAGAAGCGCTTAAAGCAAGAAAAAGCAGAAAAGAAAAAGGCCGCTAAACTGGCATCCAAAGTACAGGGTGACAATAAAGAGAGCGAACCTACACCGCCTAAAAAACGGGTATTTGTATTAGATTTTTATGGCGACATAAAAGCCTCTGAAAACGACTGTTTGCGCGAGGAAATAACAGCAGTACTCAGCCTTGCCAAATCAAGTGACGAAATTGTTGTTAAGGTTGAAAGTGGCGGAGGTATGGTTCACAGCTACGGTCTGGCATCTAGTCAGTTAGCCCGCATCACGCAAAAAAATATACCACTTACCGTCTGTGTCGATAAAGTAGCGGCTAGTGGCGGTTATATGATGGCCTGTGTTGCGAATAAAATTGTCGCAGCGCCTTTTGCAATTTTAGGCTCTATAGGAGTAGTAGCGCAGCTACCCAATTTTCATAAGTTGCTAAAAAAGAACAATATTGACTACGAAATGTTCACGGCGGGTGAATATAAGCGCACAGTTACTATGCTCGGTGAAAATACTGAAAAAGGGCGTGCGAAGTTTGTCGAAGACCTGGAAGATACGCATGTGCTTTTCAAAGAATTTGTTTCCGAGCATCGCCCACAAGTAGACATCGCTCAGGTCGCAACAGGAGAGGTTTGGTTTGGTCGACGCGCAAAAGCAGTAAACTTAATTGATGAGATTCAAACCAGCGACGAGTATCTAATTACACAAGCTGAAACGGCAGATGTCTTCGTGGTTGAGTTTACTTATAAGAAGTCTATTCAAGAGCGTTTAGGTTTTGCAGCACAGGGCGCAGTTGATCGTTTGCTTATGACATGGTGGGAGCGCTTGCAAACATCTCGCTGGTTTTAATGGTATAAGTTTGCACAAAAACGGCACATTCAGTGCCGTTTTTTTGGTTTTAAAGCTGAGTTAATTTACTACTTATTTTTTGCTTTAAGCGTTAATAAGCTAGCAGAGTCGTTCGCCCACACGGCAAGTGCCTTTGACGTAAGACTTTTGGGGATTTCTGAATCTGTCTTTGGTGCAGTAGTAGGCAAGAGCGCTTCCTCTCCCCAAATCCACACATTACAGGTAGTATCTTTATCGCAGGCGAGTTTGCTGGCTTCTACCCACTCTTTCGACGTTGTGCTGACAGCACAATTCATTAGTACAAGGTTGTCCGAGCGAGAGGCAATCTTGCAAGTAGCCAGAACACTTGGCGCCACTAAACTTAATGTTAACACGCCGATTGTAATATGGTGTTTGCGCATTGTAGCTCCCTCTTGTTGATGGTAAGGCGGTTAGAGTTAATTGAAGCACTTACTGCATCAATCCTCGTCAAATAATACACATTACTGCTATCTAAAAAAATTCCCGCAGATGCGGGAATTCTTCAACAAGCCAGAAAGATTATACACGTCTACGGGCAAAACCTAAGCCGATTAAACCAATTACCAACAAAGCTAAAGAGCTTGAATCTGGAACAGTTACTGGTGGCTTAACAGAAGCAATAACTTTTGCTTTCAAAATTGGCGCTAAAGCATCGAAGTCGCTTACAGGAACTACCCAGCTTCCGCCCATAGGGTTGGGAATGTTGGTTGAGTTAATTGGAAGCAACGTAGATGGGTTTGGAAACACAATTTTCATCATGTTTGCCAATGCTGTACCGCTATTAACACCAGAACCAATTGCTTCAATAGAGAGTGCATCAATGCCTGCATTGTAAGCAGCAATAGCTGCAGCTTCTGCTTGAGCTTGGTTGTCAGGCGCGCCGTCAGTGGCTAAGTTAATAATCGAACCAGCAAGAGTTGGGTTGGCAAATATAGATGAATTAACCATAAGATTGGTGGTGTAACGTATGGCACCAGCGGTGTCAGTAGTATAGCTTGATTTGGAGTGGGTCATAATAGCATTTTGAATGCTCGGTAAAGTTGCTGCAGTCAACAGTGTTGGCGCTACAACGGTGATGGTGCTGCTGCTGTATGAGGTAATGGTGATTTCAACACTACCGTCGGTATCTAATGCCGAGATAGCATCTTTCAAGCCGGTTCTCAACAGATTGTAATTGGTCGTTGACACACTGCCGGAAGCATCGAGGATAAAACCAAGCTGAGTAAGTTGGCCTGCAAATGCGCTAACTGGATTGAAAATTAGGCAGATCAAAGTAGCTGCTGCCATTATATTTTTTAAGAGTTTCATATTGATTTCCTTTTGATTGTAAATTAACGGTTGCCCTCAACCTTAAAGTAAGGGGCGTCCTTAGGTAAGTGCTTGGAAGCAACTTGCTAACTGTTAATCAAAATTCGAGCCAAGTAAAATTACTCTTTTATATTCAGTAGGTTAGGTCGTTGTGCCACATGATCGATACTCTTTGCAAATCACATAATAAGTAAGGTGTAAAATTCACCGACAATAAAATAATACGAGTTTGATTAAATTTTTTACAGTATTATTAAGCCTTATTTAGGATCAACCTTGAGGGAAAATTTCATGCTCAGCTTCACCAAAATACAAATGCCAAGCGTCAATGAGTGTTTACCTGGGCGTGTTAAGGCGCTTGACGTGGCAAATCAACATGCATTAAAAAATGCTCCACTCAAGCCTCCGTTTCCCGCTAGCTACGATCAAATTGTATTTGGCTTAGGTTGTTTTTGGGGGGCCGAGCGTAAGTTTTGGCAATTACCTGGGGTTTATACAACTGCCGTTGGTTATGCGGCGGGCTTTACGCCCAATCCAACTTATGAAGAAGTTTGTAGCGGCTTAACAGCGCACAATGAAGTTGTTTTGGTTGTGTTTGACCCTGCACAAGTTTCACTGCAAACATTGTTGAAAGTATTCTGGGAGGCGCATGATCCAACACAGGGATTTAGACAAGGGAATGATAGAGGCACTCAATATAGATCAGGGATTTATTATTCAAATCCAGAGCAGCTCAGGGTAATAGAGGCGTCAAAAGCGAGCTTTCAATCTGCATTACAGGAAAAGAATTTTGGTGAAATCACAACAGAGATTTTACCCTTAGGCGAGTTTTACTATGCCGAGACTTACCATCAGCAATATTTGCACAAAAACCCCAATGGTTATTGTGGGCTAGGTGGCACAGGTGTTTGTTTGCAAGATTAATTAGACGTATTTCCCTCCTAAAATACTAAAGGCGCTCATTCGCGCCTCTATTGTGCATTTTGCTTAAGCCTCAGAATTTCCAGCGTGTAATCCACATTCTTTTTTAGTTGCTTCCTCCCACCACCAGCGACCTTCCCGTTCGTGCTGCCCAGGGCCGACAGGGCGGGTGCAGGGCTCGCAGCCAATGGAAA
Organism: Cellvibrio sp. 25HG11W-0; assembly: GCF_057815475.1. Lineage (NCBI taxonomy): Bacteria > Pseudomonadati > Pseudomonadota > Gammaproteobacteria > Cellvibrionales > Cellvibrionaceae > Cellvibrio > Cellvibrio sp. 25HG11W-0. The sequence goes on along the minus strand of NZ_CM174230.1, from coordinate 2,611,654 downwards.
TAAAGCCGCGTTCATGCAACTCATTGAAGGGAGTTTCACACATGCGAATATAATCCCAAACTTCTTTTGAGCTCCAGTTTGCCAAGGGATTAAATTTGGTTAATTTTTCACCGGGGCGTGCGAAGAGCGCATCATTTTGAATAACAGGGATTTCAGCGCGAGTAGGGCTTTGGTCCTTGCGTTGCCCCGTTATCCAGGCATCAACTTCTAATAATTTTTTGCGCAAGGGGGTGATTTTGCGAATACCACAGCACTCTTTGTGATCATCTTCATAAAAACTAAACAGGCCTTTTTCTTGGACAAGTGCGCGTACTGCATCTCCATCGGGTGATACGACATCTATCTTGATGCCGTAGTGTTTACGTACTTTTTCAATGAATCTATAGGTCTCAGGATGCAGGCGGCCCGTGTCCAAACAAAAGACTTGTACATCAGGGCGATAGTTGTGGGCCATTTCAATGAGCGCCACATCTTCTGCACCGCTAAAGGAAATGGCAATTTTGTCGAATTGAGCCAGCGCGTACTTGATGATTTTTTGCGGGCTTTCTTGCTGCAACTTTGCTTCTAAGTCAACAATATTGATAAGGGTGTCGGTCATGGCAGGCTCTCTGGTATCTGTTCTAAATAGTGTGTGCAGGATACCAGAGGCTCGCCTTGCCCCCAAGTTGTCGCGCTCAAATCCCTTCATAATGCACCCCCGATATTTGCTTTAACCCCTCAAAAAGGGTAGATTGCCGCCACTATTTTGCGAGCAACATAGCTCGGTTTTATCCTTATATTGGAGGTTGTTGTGGAATTAGCATGTCTTGATTTGGAAGGTGTATTGGTCCCGGAGATCTGGATTGAGTTCGCCAAGGCGACGGGCATTGAAGAGCTTAAGGCGACGACCCGCGACATCCCTGATTACGATGTTTTGATGAAGCAGCGCTTGCGTATTTTGGAGCAGCACAAGCTGGGCTTAAAAGAAATTCAAGATGTGATCGCCACGCTTAAACCACTTGAGGGTGCGATAGAATTTGTAGATTGGTTGCGCGAACGCTTCCAAGTCATTATTTTGTCAGATACTTTTTATGAGTTTTCGCAACCGTTAATGCGTCAACTTGGATTCCCTACACTCTTATGCCATAGATTGAATATCGATGAGCGCGGTATGGTTGCTGGTTACACCCTCCGTCAGCGCGATCCAAAGCGTCAATCAGTATTAGCACTTAAAACACTTTACTATCGTGTTATTGCTGCTGGTGATTCTTATAATGACACCACCATGCTCGGTGAGGCGGATCAAGGTATTTTGTTTCATGCACCGAAAAATGTAATCGAGCAATTCCCGCAGTTCCCTGCTGTACATACTTTTGAAGACCTGAAAAAGGAATTCATAAAGGCCAGTAATCGCGAATTAAGCTTGTAAGTATTGCAGTAGCCTATAAAAAAAGCAGAAGCAATTCTGCTTTTTTTATATCTGCGGTTCCATCTTGAAACAGCTTTACCAAAGTTGTCGCAGTGTATAACTGGATGCGGCGGAATTACTAGGCTCAGCCATACTGTGCATATTTTGAGTATTAATGAGCACAAAGCTCTTCATTGTGAGCACAATCAATGCTCCGACAAGTGTTGGTAGGAGTAATGTCTGAATGCGGTTGCTGATACTTTTCATTGGGTTTTCCTCTAACAATTGCTTGCTTGGAAGGTGAGTTGCCTGAATTATTGTTATTTTAAATATCTATTTTCTTTTTCTTTTTCTTTTTCTTTTTCTTTTTCATCCCTCTTGAAATACTTACTCCCTTGCAAAGCTCTACTTTTTAAGCCGCTTTGCTTGTTCGCACTAAAGCTAAGGGAAATTGAAAACGTGTCCCCTGCTCAGGCTGTGATTGAACATGTATTGCACTACCATGCAATTCTAAAATTCGTTTAACAATAGCAAGCCCAAGGCCGGTACTCTGCTGATGATATTCAGTAGGCTTTTGTGCAGAATAATACCGCTCAAATATATGGGGCAGGTCGGCTGCAGCTAAACCTATGCCATTGTCTTCGATACCTATTTCCACTTTGTCATTATTTTCAGTTAGGCTTAAATCTATTCTACCGCCGTTGGGAGTATAACGTAGGGCATTATCAATAAGATTCTCCAAAACGCGTTCAATGAGTGCTATGTCAGCATTCACTAAAAAAAGCTGCGATGTTTTTGGCATGCTGAGGCTAATATTTTTTTGCTGAGCGTTCAAAGAATATTTTTGTACCACATCCTGCAATAACTCTGCGAGAGAAAAATTTTCAAGCTCGGGATTAATTCGCCCTGCATCGAGTTTACTTAATTCAAAGAGTTCTTTCACCAGCTGGGTGAGGCGACGGCAGTGCTTGAAGGCAATATCAATAAACCCTTGGCGCTCTTCGGTAGTCAGCTGGGGGCGCATCAGCATTTCTAAATAGCCCTGCATGGAGGACAATGGCGTGCGTAAATCGTGAGATACATTGGAAATTAATTCACGCCTCAAACGGTCTGTTTCCTGCAGTTTCTCAAGCTGCTCATGAATGCGCTGGCGCATAGCCTTAAACGTAGCGCTTAAATAGGCAATTTCATCCCCGCGATTTATCAATACGGCAGACTTGAATTCTTGTTGTTGAAACTCATTCATCTCCTGCGCTAAACGTCGCAGGGGTTTGGTGAGCACGACAAAAATTAAAGTTGCGGTAAAAATTCCAAACAGCATTATTGCAGCAAGGCCCGCGAGACTTTGTTTAAGAATATAACTGCCACGGAGGGACTCACTTAAACTTTGATAGTTTTGGCCTCCGAGAATAACATAAAGATACCCAGCCAATTGCTCTCCATCCATTACAGGAGACACAGAAAAAACACGCTCGCTATGTTCTGAGCGCGGGTCATCGCCGCTAATGGGGTAGGGCTGATTTGCGCCAAGCCAAGTTTCAATCGGTGCAATTGAAATATTTTGACGAACAATGGTTTCTTTCGGCAAGGTATGACTGAGAATTTTTCCGTGAGCATCGAGTAAATAAACTTCAACAATAGGGTTTACTGTCATTACCAAGTTTGCCAATTCGGTCATGGCCACTTCATTCACTTGCCCCGCCTGAATAAGCGGCGCACGCTGGGCTATATACATAGCCAGGCTTTGATTGAGGTTTTGCGTCACCTCTTGGTAGTAGCGATTATTACTCCAGTTTGTGAGCGACAAAAAAGCGACGCCTAGCATTAAAAATAATACGACAAACGCTAAGGCTAAACGAGTGCATAGGCTGCTGATGAGTCTTGGCATTAATGAGATATCTCGCAGAATTTATAGCCTACGCCCCACACCGTCAAGAGTAAGTCTGGGTTAGCGGGGTCGCGCTCAATTTTTGCACGCAGGCGATTGATGTGGCTATTAACAGTGTGTTCATAGCCTTCGTGGCCATAGCCCCAAACCTTATCAAGTAATTCACTGCGATTAAATACCCGCCCAGGGTTTGAGGCGAAAAACCACAGTAAATCAAATTCGCGCGCAGTAAGCTCAAGCGCAATTTCGGCGCGAATGACACTGCGTTGTAGTTTATTAATATTGAGTGATTGAACTTGAATGTGAGTGGCTTCAGGTGTTGTTGTTATTTGATTGTGGCGCTCACTGCGACGTAGGAGTGCGCGTACGCGTGCCGCTAATTCGAGGGAGCTAAAAGGTTTGGTGAGGTAATCATCGGCACCTAATTCTAAACCCAATACACGGTCTAATTCTGTTGAGCGTGCAGTGAGCATCATCACCGGGAATTCCACACCCTTGCTGCGCATCGCGCGGCAAATGTCTAAGCCATCCATACCTGGCAAGCGTAAATCTAAAATCATGAGGTCCCAATGTTCATTTAAAGCGCGTTGTAGAGCAACGTCGCCGCGATCTATATGCACAATATGTGCGTGAAAATCTTGCAGGTGCAATTTAATTAAATTCGCTAAATCTACTTCGTCTTCAACCACTAAAAAGCGCCGAGGTTTGGTAGGCGCGAGAGTAGGTTGGCGTGTGTTGGTGCGAATATCGATTGGTGTGCCCGTCATGCTAAACCCCAAATGTATGTCAATGCGTCAGATGGATCTGAACATCATTTTTTTTATCAACTCAGAACATAAGCCAACTAGATGCACAACACAGGCATTTGTTTCAAATTAAAACGCGCGACGGCAAATTATGTCGTCGCGCGTGAACGGGTCGAGCTATTAAGGCGCCATACGGGTAATAGTTACGCGTGTTACAGGGTTATCCCACTTATGCATATTCGTTAATGCAGAATCAGATTTTCCGTCATCCTGAGTGACTATGCCTGTATGCATGGTCACTTGATTGGCAACATCATTGCGGGCGACATTAAAGCCTTCGCCGTTTGCGGCGGGGCCGGGGATAGTCGCCATAGTTTCGCTATTCAACTCAGTACCCGCGTCATAGCTAAGCGTATCCAAGGTCATGCTTTCGCCCTCCATAAGTTTGCCGAGGTTGATCGCATTGATGCCAGTAAACGCATCATTGGTATTGACCAACATGGACAGCAAGCTAAGACTTAGGTGATTCATCATATCGGGTGCTACAGCGGCACTTAACATCAGAGTGCTAGTAGCACCAGGCATGGTGATGCCTTCGGCTTTCACACTGCTCAACACCATCGCATCTGCCGCCGCAGCCGCTAAGTACTCAGAGACATCGCCAGATTCAGCAATTTTTTCTAACCCTATGCTGGCAGGCATGCCCACGTGAAATGCTGAGAACTCAGGTTTATGCAGCGTCAATGCCAGCGGTGAAAGCGGTTGACCGGCGGTGAGATTAGTTAGGGTGATAGAGTATTTAACATCCATCATGGCTGCCATACTTGAACCAACACTGGATGCTGGCATAAGGCTCGATGCAGCTATGGAGCTAGGCATAGAGCTTGCCATACTGCTCATCATGGCTGAACTTGATGACATGGTTTTAGGCTTTGAATCACTGCCGCCACAGGCGCTCAGTAAAGTGCTGGCTAGCATTACACCGCTCAGCAAATAAATAGTTTTCATAGGGCTCTCCTTACTTTACGGTGAGAGTGACGCGAGCCACAGGGTTCAACCAGCGTTGGCTTGATGCATTAATATCACTCATACCACCGGTCATCATCTGGTCGCCCAAAACACCGCGATGAATATGCACAAAACCTTCAGCCATTGCGGCAACGCCAGTACCACCGGTACCAATCAACGTTTCTAAAGGTGGTGGAACGGGCATACCTGCAACACCGGGGGCACCGCCACCGCGAATTTCATTATTAGCTTCAGTTCCCGCATCATAGGCATTAAGCATGTAGGTGTAGATGCCAGGCGCGGTAGGCAGAGTGAGGCTGTTTAAGGCAACAAAACCATCGTTTGTCGGCAACAACATAGCGGCGATAGAAAGCTGAGTATTCGCTGCACCTGGGTCGCCTAACTCTGCGGTGGTTTTCATTCCTGGTGCCAATAAGCCAGCAGCTGGGTTGGCAACACTCTTAGCCCCTGCATTCATCATGTCGACATCTAAACCACTAATATCGCCACCTTCGGCCATAGCTTGTAAGTTGCTAGAAGCCGCCATGCCCGCGCTAAAAAGCTTAACGCTACTCGGGTGCGCAGACACCAACAGCGGAGTGTAGTAGGTGCCTTGCGTAAGATTCTGAATTTCAACGGTATAGCTCGCAGCCAAAAGGTTAGGGCTAATTGCAAGGGCGATTAAGCTGGTAATAAGGGATTTTTTCACGGTAAAGCTCCTGTTAAGTTGTAATTGACAGGAGCAGAGTGCGCTCTTCGTGCAGACCATTCATCACGAAAGTATCACGAGAAAATCATTTTTTAGATAAACGGGAAAGGGGGTGTTCTGGGGCGACAGTTTGTTTATGGGTTTGGGGTCAAGTTATATCAATTGGTTCATAAGTATGTCATTAGAATTCAATAGATAATCGTTTTTGCTTAAAATTCTGGAATATCATAAATACACACTGTGTAGTAATTCTCCAAAACAGTGATTACCTGCTCTAAAAGTCTACCTCCTATCATATTTGATTTTATTTGAAAGTTCATGCTCGAAAATGTATCGAGCATGACGCGTTCATCCTCATATTTTACACATATATATGCGTCACCTTGAATGCCGCTTTCAATTCCAGTGAAATTTCTCGTGAGCAACTCAAGTAGGCTAGGGTAAATATTGTAATAGCTTTCATCGGTAACTATCTCTCCGTGAATCACTTAGTTTCTCCAAGACTTGATATGGTATTATTAGGGTGACTCTCAAAAATCAGTAAGGTATCTGACAATATATCCCTGTAGATTTCATGCCTCGCCAGTTATATTACGTAACTGCACAGATCACTTTAATTATTTTCCCCTAAAATCACACCACTGAATTATTTTTTTAAACTTTAGAGCAAGCTCTTCGCTTCCATCTTGCAATCTACCAAATCTTCACCCGAACCATCTCGTCGCGGTACATGCCATCACCTGGTTTTACGTTGTAGGTTTTGTAGAACGCCGGCATGTTCGACAATGGGCCAAGTACGCGATACATGCCCGGAGAGTGGGGGCCGTTAATAACTTGGAGGCGCAGGGCTTCGTCGCGGTATTTAATGCGCCAGACTTGCGCCCAGCCCATAAAAAAGCGCTGCTCTGCGCTAAAGCCTTCTATTACTTTACCCGGCTTGCCTTTAAGCGAAATGTTGTAGGCTTTGTGCGCTAAGGTTACACCGCCAAGGTCGGCAATGTTTTCGCCTAAACCTAGCGCGCCTTGGAGATGCAAGTCATCGATAGGCGTGTAAGCATTGAATTGATCGACCATTAACTGCGCCCGATTTTTAAACTGTACCGCATCTTGTTCAGTCCACCAGTCGCGCAGATTTCCGTCACTATCGGAGTGGCGGCCCTGGTCGTCAAAGCCGTGGGTAAATTCATGACCGATCACTGCGCCTATACCACCGTAGTTAACCGCATCTTCCGCCGCGACATTAAAGAACGGGGGCTGCAATATGGCTGCTGGGAATACGATTTCGTTCATGCTTGGGCTGTAGTAGGCGTTAACCATTTGCGGTGTCATGCCCCATTCGGTGCGATCTATGGGTTTGCCTAAACGGTCTATAGCGCGCTGGTGTTCGCATTCAGCACTGCGTTGTATATTGCCGAGCAAGTCTGTTGCAGATATTTTTAAGCAATTGTAGTCGCGCCATTTATCGGGGTAGCCAATTTTGGTGTTGAACTTTGCCAGTTTTATTTTGGCTTGTTGTTTAGTGGCTGGGCTCATCCACTCTAATTCATCAATGGATTGGCTAAAGGCGCTACGCAGGTTTTCTATCATCTTATCCATGCGTATTTTTGCATCCGGCTTAAAGTATTTCGCCACATACAATTTTCCCACCATAAAACCTAAGTTGGAATCCGTGATAGTCGCAGCTCGTTTGTCGCGAGTGCGTTGCTCTTTTACGCCGTTTAAGGTTTTGCCATAGAATTCAAAGTTGGCATCGGCAAAGTCATGGCTAAGGTTGCTGGCATTGCTATTCAGTAAATGGAATTTTAAATACAGTTGCCAATCCGCAAGTGGAATGTTCGTTTGTAATTTTGCAACAGCAGTAACATAGGTAGGTTGATTGACGACTAACTCTTTGATGGTACCTAGCCCAGCGGCGCTGACAACGAGCTGCCAATCTACACCCGGTGCCAGTTTGTTTAACTCCACCAAGGTCATTTTGTGGTAGCGCGCATTGCGATCGCGATTTTGAATTTTAGTGCGGTGAATAGCGGCAATTTTCTTTTCTAATGCGACTATATGAGCTGCGGCTTGTTCAGGCTTTGCAATATTGGCTTTGGTCAAGAGTGTAGCAATATAGGCTTGATATTTTTTTAAGAGCTCAAGCGAGCGGGCATCATCTTTTAAATAATAGTCGCGATCAGGAAGACCTAAGCCGGATTGCCAAACCCCCGTTATATATTCATCAGATTTTTTTTCGTCCTGATCAATATATAACTCCACGGGAACTCCAACGCCGTACACCTGCCACTCGCCCCATATGCGGGTCAAGTCTTGATAGGTTTTTAGGTTATCGATACGGCTCATAAACGGTTGCAGCGGTTTGATGCCCAGAGCTTCTATCTGCGCCTCATCTAAAAATGACTGATATAAGTCAGCTATCTTTTGTTCGTCCGAATCTTGTGGATGTTGATTCGCTGCCAGCTCTTTGATGAGATCGAGTACTTGGGTGCGTGAGTTTTCGGCGAGGGCATCAAAGCTACCCCAGCGCGCTTTGTCAGCAGGAATTTCCGTGGTATCTAACCAGGTACCATTTACATAACGGAAAAAATCCTGCTGCGGCGCCACACTGGTGTCCATATTTGCAAGCTCAATACCTGAACCCAATTGGGCTGTCGCTGTAACGGCAGCGGTATCCATTGCTGCGCGATCAGTGGTGCAGTTGGTCAGGCCTAATCCGAGCGCAAGGCTCAGTGCAATACTGCATGCAACTTTTGTGTTTATCATCAGTGTGGTTCTCTATGTGGTTACCCACTATGTTGAATTTGCAAATTAATAGAGTGCTCGCTTGAACATTCCGAGTGCGGTTTGATACCCCCACAACTGCAACTCTGCGTCGTAGCGGTCACCTTCATCACGCATAAATGCGTGTACGCCGTTGACTTCATGCCAGGTAAAGTTGACATTGCAGGCAACTAAGTTGGCGTAGACTTTTGCGCGGCCTTCTGGCGGAATGTGTGGGTCCTGCTTGCCCCAAATCATTTGCAGTTCGCCTTTGATGTCGCCAGTGCGCGTCAGGCTTTCATTGCCCGTATTGGAGGGCACTATGCCTGAGTGAATGTCGGTCGCATAAAAACAACTGGTTGCGGTGATGCGTGGATGAAGCGCGGCGCGGTAGGCGAGCCCGCCGCCTAAACAAAAGCCCATTGCGCCGATTTTACCGGAGTAATAGGGTAGTGTTTGCGCATAGTCGATCATGGCTTGGGTGTCACTGTCGTGGGCTTCTAAGGTTTTAGCGACCTTGTCTGCATTGCCTTTGTCGCGGCCTGCATCGTCGTAACCCAGCACTGTACCTATGGGATTTAGTTCGTGAAATACTTCGGGCACTATAACGATGAAACCGTGGCCGGCCATAATTTGTGCGCTGCGACGAATTGGTGATGTTTGCTGAAATATTTCAGAGTAGAGAATAATGGCCGGGTATTTTTTTGCTGCGGTAGCCGTTTCATTTTTGGGGTGATAAACATAGCAGCGCATAGTGCCTGTAGGTGTTGCTAAATCGGCGGTGTGATTTTGAATTAACATATCTTTCCTCTGCGAAGGTTTAATAGGGGTTTCTGTGAATTTTTTTAGCGTGATAAAGCCACAGGTATTTTTTTACTTGTGCCAAAGTGGCCCTTCTACTTTATGAAGCGCGAAGGCTAGGTGTACACGCTCAGTCACCTCGGATTCAAAACGCTTTTCGTAAGACACATCGAGCACATAGGCTTTTAGCAGTACGCGGGTGTAAAACATCTGTTCGGCAATTTGGTCTTTAAATAATACGACAACCGGTTTTTCTAGAAACACACAGCGACTCGATATGGCCGCTTCACGCACGAGCTTTTCGACTAAACGCAAATCGCTGGTGGGGCTGACAAAAAGTTCCACCTCAACCTGCATGTCGAGCGCGCCGGCATTAGCTGAGGTGACGGGGCTGTTCATGAATTGGCTGTTGGGCACTGTGACTATGGAATCGTCCAAGGTACGAATGCGGGTGGAGCGAACGCCTATGGTGAGTACATCGCCATAAATATCGCCAAACTTAACGCGATCGCCAACGCGAAAGGAGCGGTCGAACATAACGATTAAGCCTGAAAGTAGCGAAGCGGCGACATCTTTTGCACCTATTGCAAAGGCAAGGCCTATAGAGCCGCCGATGGCGAGCGCTGCCTCTTTGGAGCGGAACAGTAAAAATATGGCGAGGGCAATTGAGCCTATCACCAGAATAAAATTCACCATGGTGGTGATTTGTTCAATACGCAGCCGGTAATCGGGGAAGGCGCGCGACAAACGCATCGATAATATTTTGCATGACTTCGCCGCGATAAAAGCGATAATTAAAATGCTGAGTGAAAACGCCATGCGCGAAAAATCAAAGGCGGAGAAAATATTTGCTGAATCCATATTCATAGTTCATCTCCGCAAAAGAGGAATTGACGTTTAACTAAGTAATTTTCCACGGCGCGAGTCCAGAAGCTTTCCACGTGCCAACCTGCGCGCTCACCATCATCGTAGGAAAACACTATGCCGTGAGGGGCTAGCTCTTCTAGGCGGCGCAGCACGGTTGTATCCAGCAGGTTCATAACCTGCGTTAAGCCGCGCAGAGTTAAGCCGTTGTGTTCTATTAGTGCAGCTAAAATCATCAGCGTGGTATCAGGTAAATTTTCCAGTACCCGCTGTTCGGGGATATCAAATAATTTAACCTCCGTTTTGCTTTCACTCCATATCAGTGACGCCTTCCAGTAATAGAGTGCTTGGCGAGGATTGCCGCGGGTGTAGTCCCACAAAATTCTAAAATAAAGATTGCGGCTTTTTTCTGCCAGTAGCTCGGGGGGCTCTACACTTTTGGTGTTTTTCGTTTTTATTTGCAGCTGACTAAAGTCTGGGCTGGTTTCATGAAGTTTATCGTGGCGGGTTAAAATAAGTGTTTTGAGTTGAGCTTCACTAATGCCGCCCACTTCAAGAAAATCGGAGAAACAGTTGGCACCTACAACGCCTTGTTTGGCGATAGCCCAAGCATAGGTTGTTATGGTGGCAACCCACATGTGTTGCATAGAGCAGCGCAGCATTAAATCCAGTGCTTGAGAGAAGGTATCAAACCCGCCGACCTTGCGCAGCAGGCAATTTTCAATATTTTCAAAGGCAATAACTGCAGGTGGTAAGGCATTAATGCGTTCAATGAGTACTTCGCGATCTATAGGTTCGGCTTCACCAAATAGCTCTTGGTTTAGGCGGAAGCACACTTCTTCCATGCTGGTGTCCCCCGTGTGTACACGCGCATGGTGATAATCTAATTGATGGGTGCGCACAAACTGCGCGATGAGCTCGGACTTGCCAATACCTCTATCGCCACAAATAAGAATGCGAGTGGAGGTTTTGTTGTCCTGCCATTCTTGATAGGCCGTACTCAAGGCTTTTTCGGCTTCGGCGCGACTCACATACCAAGATGGCTCGGCCGGTACGCGAAAGTCAAAGGCACGCCAGTAATTATCAGGAAAACGGGCAGAGTTTAAGCGCGATGCATAGCGGCGGTGCTGGCGCTCTAAGATGGCGCGGCTGAGCATGGCCTGAAAGCTGCGCGTCATTTCTAACTCAGCGAGGCGTTCGCTCAGTATTCGCCATGCAAGTCGGTACACACCCAAACCGCCGCCTAATACCAATACTATAGGTTCCCAAATTTTATCGCGCGATGCATCACTTAGGGCATTCCAACGGTAGGAGGTGTTGGCTTTGTCATTCACTAAGCGCCAGGTGTGACGATTGCGCCAAACACTGATGAAGAGCGCAATAAACGTCACAAAACCCAATAGGTTCACAAGGTAGTAACGAATGAGGTTAGAGCCTAAGAAGCCAAGCAAAACGATAGAGGCAAGACCAGCGACCAACCAATAGTAGAGATAAAGTTTAGGAATTGACTCGAATACCGCTTCGAGTGCGGCGACATCTTTTGCATATTTTTCATCGCGCGCATGGCGTTGGCTAAGGAGTGGGCTGAGGTAGTTCACCAACCCAATCAGCAAAAAGAAAATGATCACATGATTGAGCAGGGGAGCGAGATGTTGCGCACTGGTGAAACCAAGGCTGATAGAAAATTCAATGGCGATTCGGCCTAGGAACAAAAGAACAAAAAAGATGTAGAGGTCTTGTAATAACTCAAAGACAGCTAGGGTTGTACGCTTTTTTTGCTTACTGCGAATTTGACGCATCAGCCAATTTTTTACGGATTGCAGCAGCATGTGGCGTTTTGCAAAGAGCCAACCAATACCACCCAGCAAGATGAGTAGCTTCAAGATATGGGTGAAGGTGTTAAAGCGAAATTGTTTGCGCGTAAGCTTGTCAGCATTTATTTGTATGAATTGATTTTTCCAGAGCCAAAAGCGCAGGCTGGAGGTAATAGTGGATAACTCCACCAGCACGGGCTCGGAATTGTTTAGCACAAAGGCATAGTCTTGAATAACGCGTGCAATGAGCTGGCTGCGCAACTCCAAAAGGCTATTGCGGTAGTTGAATTGCCAATTAATGATGCTCAGCATAAGTTGCGCTTTGTCGCGCTCATAGTTGTCGCTGGCAACCTGCAGGCTGATCCGCTGCTGTTGAATTTCCTGAACCAATGCGCGCAGCTCGTCAGAATCTGTATCGCGCACCTGAACACTAGGCACATCAACTTCGCCGGCGATGCTGCGCAACGATATGTTTTTAAAGTAATTCGCTTCGAATGCCTCTTGGCTTTGCACCACATTGTTGGATGCTTGTAACCGTTGGCGTAAATTAAAGCGCGCGCTCGAGAAGTTTTGCGTGCCTGGAGCAAAATGCTCATCCTCAATGGATTCGGTAATATCCGCTGCGCTGGCTTGCCAGGTTTTTACGGTTTGACTGAAATCCTGTTGTACTTCACCCAGCTGCTTGCGCGCTTCATTCATGCGTGAAAACTGGCCCTCAATCATTAGGCGAATAGACAGTAATTTACGCTCGCGCCCATCGTCACTTTGACTTAAGGCCTGCTCAATGACTTGCGTATTTTCCCGCTGTGCTTGAGCGGCAGTTGCAGCGGCGGCAATATTTTCTTGCGCTTGTATTTCACTTTCTTTAACAATTTGGCGCGCTTCAGCCTCCGTCAAAAACTGTTGGCGCTGCTGCGGTGAAAAATGTAACCACTGCAAACTCAGCTGTAACAACTCGATCTTGGCGGCACTTGCGCTGTCTTCGCCTTCAGTTGGCTCTTCTAAGGCTTTTTGTAAGCGCTCCTCGTAAGTTTTGCGTGCGCTATTTAAGTTGGCATCAGCAGCCAGCCATTTTTTGCTTAATACTTGTTCTAGCTCTGCGGTGCCCACTAAACGTTTTTCGTAAAGCTGCTTGAGTACATCAATTTTATGGCGCAGATCAGCCAATTCATTCTTTTTGTTGGGCGGAGTTTTTATGTCTGCTGAATCTGAGTTTGCAGCCGCTATAGGTGCTGTTTCTGTTGCGGCTTTTGTTTCTGCATAGGCGCCTGAAACAATGACCCCGGACATTAACGCACTTGCCATCGACAGCCATAAAGTGGCTGCGGTTAATGCAAGGCGATGGTGAAGCTTGGTGCTTAGGCTGCGCAAAGTGTTTCTCTCCGTGAGGTTTTCGCCCATAAAGCCTGACGTCATGGCTGGCGAAACTGTAGCTATAAAAGTGTGGCTATATAGGTGACGCCATCTTCTGAGGTAATAAGTATCAGGCTAATTGCCTGCAAACTGTTGCTCCAATGTACTCATAAGCAGTTGTACCTTGGCAATACTTTCTTGATATTCAGTCTCGGCATCTGAATCTGCCACTATGCCACCGCCGCCCCAGCAATGTATTTGCTTGCCATCGCAAACGAGGGTGCGTATGGCAATACTGGTGTCCATTTGTCCGTCACAGCTTATGTAGCCTAGGCTGCCGCAGTAAAGCGAGCGGCGCGTGGGCTCCAATTCTTCGATTATTTCCATGGCGCGAATTTTAGGTGCGCCCGTAATGCTGCCGCCAGGAAAGCTAGCGCGCAATACATCGACAGCGCTCGCATCGGGTTTAAGCTGCCCACGCACGGTACTCACAAGGTGGTGCACGTTGGCGAAGGTTTGTAATTCGCACAGTTTGGGCACCTGCACCCTGTCGCAATGCTTGCTCAAATCGTTGCGCAGTAAATCCACAATCATCACGTTTTCAGCGTGATTCTTCGGGCTATTTTTTAGCCATTGCGCATTAGCTTCATCTTCTGTCTGAGTAGTACCGCGCGCAACGGTGCCTTTAATGGGTTTGGTTTCCACCTTGTTGCCACGCACTTCCAGCAGGCGCTCGGGCGAAAGGCTTAATACCGCGCCGCGCTCAAGTTGCATAAAACCGGAGAAGGGTGAGGGCAGAGCCTTGCGTAAACTTAGGTAGGCGGCAAGAGGGTCGCCGCTGTAGTTCGCGCTAAAGCGCTGGGCGTAGTTCACTTGATAACAGTCGCCCGCCTTGATGTATTCCTGAATTCGAAAAAACGCCTGTCGGTATTCTGACGCTTTAAGTTTGCGTTCGAACTCATTGATACTAAAGGGAATTTCTTCACTCTTGATAGATTGCTTTAGGTCGTGAAACACAGGGGTTTTCACTGCGGCGCGACAAATTTCCGTAATTTCTAAAAAGTTATAAGCCTTCCCCAGTGCGGGATTTTGTACCAGCCAGGCTTTTTGTTCGTGGTGATCTTGGATAAGTGCCCAAGGGTAAATACCTATATATAGGTCAGGTAGGTCTATGTCTGCGCGAGCAATCTCAGGTAGCTTTTCAAGTCGACGCCCTAGGTCGTAACCAAAGTAACCCAAAGCCCCGCCATTAAAAGGCAGTGCGGGCTTATCCATTGGTACCGTTGTGGCGAGCTTTGGGAGCTGCGCCTGAATCAAGCTGAAAGGGTCTTCACTGCTATTAACAGCGGTGCCATCAGCATATTCAATAAGGGTGTTATGACCGCGAGTTTGCAGCAGGCATTGAGGTGCTGCGCTGATAATGTCGAAGCGCCCATAGCGACTGCCGTGATGGCATGAGTCCAGCCAGATTGCGTGAGGCAAATGACGCAGGGCCGCAAACCAAGTGGCCGAATCTGGTTGATAATTAAGCGGTATTAAAAGCGGGTCGGCAGGCATGGTGTCTCATGGGTAAGGCATTGATGCAGTTGGTACATTCTACCCGAAGCGTGCGCCTAGAGCTAAATAGACATTGCTGCTATGGCCGTTTATGCTGCTGCACTCGCTGCGTCGTTTTTGTCGCGTCACTGTCAGCTAATCCTGTTTCATAAAAAGGAACCCCCATGGATGTACTTACCTTTATTCTTGCCATGCTTGTGGGCGGCTTAGTCGCGTGGCAGTTTGTGCGGGCCTATTACCTCAAAAAGTTACAAAAGCCCCAACGGGATCTCGTAACTGAATCGCATGTGTTGCTCGAGCGTATCGAAAAGGTATTTAAGGTGGTGTTAGCGGAAGGCTATTTCACCGAGATTTACGACCACAAGTCTAAAAAAGCATTCTTTGGCATTTTTCGCACCAACAGCAAAGCGCTGGTAGTCGCCAAAGCAAAGGTCGCCGTGGGTTTTGATTTTTCTAAAATGCAGTTTCGCCGCAACCCCGAAACACGCACGCTGGTTATAGAGCAGTTTGCCGAGCCGGAGATTATCGCCATAGATACGGACTACACGTTTTACGATATTAATCAGGGCCTGCTCAATAAATTCGATAACGACGATTACACCTCCATACTCTTCGAGGCAAAGAACCTCATGCGCGCCAAAGCCTATGAGAGCGATTTACCACAAATTGCCCAACAACAAATTCAAGTGATGATGCAGCAACTTTGTGCCTCAAGCGGATGGCAGCTTGAGCAGCCAACCCTGTTAGAGCCCATTAACGTACTTGGGCTAGAGGACGTAAAAGCGTCTAAATAAAATATTAAGCCACTCGCAGCCCGCTGCATTCATCGCTATTTTAATAAGAAGGAACACGCATGTTGCCACTCGTTATTTTTACGCTGCTGGGGTTGATCATAGGGGCGACTGCAATTTACGGCGATAGCGGCTGGCTAATAGGTGCCGCACTTGGGTTTTTAATCACCAAAGTCGTGCAGATGGCAAGCAAAGTTTCCGCACTTGAGCGTGATATAAAAGTGCTCTATCAATTACAGCAATCGACTAAAAAAGAAACTGCAGCAAAAGCTGAACCGACGGCGGTCATACAACCCCAAACAAGAGTAAGTTCGGACGGTACGAGCACAGACGACAATGCGCCAACGCCCTTATCGGAATCTGCAGTAGGCGCACCAATAGCAGCGGCAATAGATGAATCCTTCGAGCTACCCGATATAGATACTGTTGATATAGATAGGGTCGATATAGATAGGGTCGATATAGATAGGGTCGATATAGATAGGGTCGATATAGACACAAGTGCGCAAACTGCCGCTCCAGCGTCAATCGCGCAGGCTAATAAAAACACATCAAATAATTCTTCTTGGGGGGAAGCCCAAGCTCAGCAAGCTGCGCCCAAAGAAAGTTATCCTATTGATAAAGCCATAGATTTTGTGCGCCGCTTTTTTACCGAAGGCAATCCTATAGTGCGCGTAGGCATGGTGGTGATGTTTTTTGGTTTGAGCTTTTTGGTGAAATACGCCGCGAGCGAAGGTATGTTTCCCATTGAGTTGCGCATGGCGACTGTGGCGCTGGTTGCCATAGCTTTAATTGGCCTTGGTTGGAAAACCCGCATGCGCGTCGGTGGTTTTGGTTTGGTGTTGCAAGGCGGCGGCGTGGCAGCGCTTTACCTAACGATTTTTGCCGCCGCGAAACTTTACAGCCTTATGCCTACAGCGGCGGCCTTTGGTTTGATGTTGGTGGTTGTGCTTTTAGGTGTTGCCTTGGCGGTTCTGCAAAATGCGCAAGTACTCGCGCTTATGGCCACGGCAGGCGGATTCCTCGCGCCTATACTCACGTCCGACGGCTCCGGCAATCATGTCGCGCTGTTCAGTTTTTACTTGCTACTTAATATAGGTATTCTCGTTATCGCTTGGTTTAAAACTTGGCGCATGCTCAACTGGGTAGGTTTTGTGTTTACCTTTGTTATCACCTCGGTGTGGGGCGTACTCAAATACGAGCCGCATTTGTATGCCAGTACCCAGCCATTTTTGTTGGCCTTTTTCGCGCTCTATTTAATTGTGTCTATCTTGTTTTCACTCAAGCAGCCGCCCAATTTAAAAGGCTTGGTGGATGGCAGTTTGGTATTTGGTTTGCCGATTGTTGGTTTTGGCCTACAAACTTCGCTGCTGAAACACACAGAATATGGCTTGGCGATTAGCGCCATACTGCTCGCGGCACTTTATATTCTGCTCGCACGCGGGCTCTGGGCTAAATATCAACATACTCATCGCGTCCTAATTGAATCCTTTATTGCGCTCGGCCTCAGTTTCGCCACCCTCGCCATTCCTCTCGCCTTAGATGCGCAATGGACATCTGCCACTTGGGCGCTAGAAGGCTTAGGGTTAATTTGGGTGGGCTTGCGGCAGCAACGCTTGCTGCCGCGCGCGGCGGGTTATTTGCTGCATATAGCCGCGGCCTGTTCGCTGCTAATAAAAGGCATAAACACTGGCGCTACGCCCATCATCAGTGGCGACTTTATCGGTATGTTGTTGCTCTCCGTTTCGGCATTAACGATTGCCTATTTATTGGAACGTTTTGCGACCCATGCCACGCGTATCGAAAAAACGCTGTCTTATGCTGTATTAATGATTGGCTGGTGCTGGTGGTTGGTGGCCGGCTTTAATGAGTTGAATACTCATATTGCGGGCGATTATTTATTTGCTGGCGCCATTTTATTCTTCGTGGCCTCAAGCCTTTTGATGCAATGGGCGAGTATCAAACTAAATTGGGCTGCGTTGGGTACCAGTGGTTTTTGGTTGTTACCCTTGGTCGGGCTTTGGGCTGCACGCACTGCTGGCGAGGCCATGTTCATTGGCTATGAATTCCGTCCTTTCGCTTATTGGGGCGGCATAGTACTGCTGGCATTTGCGGTAGTGCAATATCGTTTTTTATGGCGTCAACGCCTTCACACCAAAGCGGCCCTTGTCAGCGCCTACCATGTCATCACTGCGTGGTTTTTATGGAGCTTGGTGGGCATGGAGTTAAATGGATGGCAGGAACAAATGCACTGGAGCGAAACAACTGACTCTATGGTCTGGTTCGCCTTTTTAACACTGCCTTTAGCTGCACTCTTATGGTTTACCCAAAAATCCCACTGGCCCTTTGGGCAATATGCTGACTATAAAAATCTTATTCCGGCGCCACTGCTGCTCTTAAGTGCAGTTTGGTTTTTAAAAGCCAGCTACTCTGCGGGCGCAACGGGGCAGCTGTATGTGCCTGTACTCAATCCGTTGGATCTAGCCCAGGCGGCACTTGTGCTGCTCTATGCCTACTGCATCAAATGCAACTTTGTTGGGCTGGCTAAACTCACGCGCCAAACCAGTCTTGGCGCCTTGGGGCTTATAGGTTTTGCCTGGATCAATATAGTGTTGCTGCGCGCACTGCATCACTACGATGGTGTTGCCTACGCACCCGATGCGCTATGGGATTCACCCACAGTACAAATGGCGCTGTCGATTCTTTGGGCGGTTTGTGCGCTGGTAATTATGAATATCTCCCGTCGCATTCAACTGCGCGAACTTTGGATGGTAGGCGCAGCGCTACTGGCATTAATTCTATTAAAACTGTTCACCAAAGATTTAAGCAGCACTGGCACCCTCGCGCGTATTGTCTCCTTTATGGTGGTGGGTGGTTTGATGCTGTTAATTGGCTATCTATCACCTATACCCGCCAAAACCACAACAAAAGGTGAGGGTGATATTAACGACGCCGACACTGATTTAATTCCAGACGCTACCGATAAAAAAATTCACCAAGAGGAATCACCCCAATGATTTGGCTGCGCACTTTAGCGAAATCTATTTCATGGCCGCTGGGCTTTACGCTATCCGCTTTAGCGACGCTAGCACAGGGCGCCATTATTCCCGTGTATCAAATCAATGAAGGCGAGGGCGCGTATTTAACCAGCCAACTCACTCACGATATGTATAACTACTCCGCGAGCTCCCGCCTTAATGATCTAGTGGTTATTGATAAGCTCGGCAACAAGCTGCCTTATAAAATATCCAGCTCGGTAGCGCCAGCTGAAGATATGCTCGACAGCAATAGTGTGCGCTTCTTTCCTGTGGCGGTAGGTGCACCACCGGAAGCCTTATTAACCTTAAGTAGCGCGTCCATTCGTTTGGATGACAACAACATTTCTGTGAGTGCAGAGAAGAAAGATAACAGCCATATTGCCGATCAAATCACGCCGATTGATTTTTATGTGGTAGATATTAGTGAGCGGCGCAAGCCACTGCAAACCCTGCTGATTGATTGGCAGTTCAGTGATGCAAACCAATACCTAGAGGTAGAAGTCAGCGGCACTAACGACCTGCAAAACTGGCAAGCCATTAAACGCAGTACCCTCGTGCAATTGCAAAAAGGCGAGCAGAATTTAACACGCAACAGCCTTCCCCTACATCTCGCTGAGAAAGAATACGCCTATTTGCGCTTAAGGTTTTTACGCGGTGGCGAACAGTTAAACATTACGAACATCACCGCTCAAAATCGTGCAACCTCGGTACAGCAGCTTGAACCTGATGTGTGGGCGCTGAGTGGCGAACTCGCAGAAGAGCAAGAGTCGGCCCTGCAAGCCAATAAAAAAGGCAGCATGCCTGTGGCTGCATGGGAATTTGAACGCAACGATATAGCGCCCTTAAGTAGCCTCAGTTTAAAACTGGGCAGCAACTATAGCGACAGCCTAAAAGTATTTTCACGCCGCAGTGAAAAGCAACCTTGGCAGCTGGTACACCAAGGCGTTTGGTTTAACGTACAAGTGGGCAATGACTGGCAGCAGAGCGATGCAATCAATGCTTATCAAAATAGCGATAGCTTTTGGCGTATCGAGCTCAATGAACAAGTGCGCACCCAGTTCAACCCCGCGCTCGTATTCAGTCGCCAACCGCAAACTCTACAATTTATCGCCAACAACAACAGCCCCTATCAAATAGCCATAAACGACTCTGCCGCCCCCGACAGCGAAAGCACCAATGCCGCCATTTTTTCGCAACTCGTACGCGGAAAAGACATCACTTGGGTGCCGGTAAGTTATGTGGAACTAAAACCAGAGATAGACAGCTTCGCCCGTCAAGTAGCGCAAGTATCCTGGAAGACTTGGTTGTTTTGGAGTGTGTTGCTGCTAGCCGTTGGGATGTTGGTATGGGTGGCGGTTGGGTTGGTTAGGCAGATGAAGCCAACGTCTTCGACAAAGAACAGATGAAAGTATTAGGAAAATCTATATTAATGGTGGCGCTGGCGTGGTTTGTTGCGAGTCTATGTGCAATATTTTGGCCATCCACTACAGCCACTATTTTTGATAATTCTAAAGTTTCCTTTAGTCAAAATGGCTACGGCGGGGTAGGTAAGTCAGGAGTTTCGAGCTTTAACGGCAGAACTTCGAGCTTTAATAAGGTCACTTATAGCTACTCAGTCAAAGATAAAATATACGTCGGAACAGGAATTATTGGATTTAATAACACACCTACAATTGATGTTTACTACTGCCCTCTCTATCCAGACTTTTCCTTAACTAATAACAACATTCCACTACTATTGCTGATTTTGCTGTGCATTGTTGGTATTGGGTTATTAGAAATAGACAAATGGTTGCATGGTTCACTTCAACAAAAGCTACCTTGAGAGAAATTCATATTTAACTGGCTTAAATCCTAGAGAGAATTGATGTTCGCTAAAATGATAGAAACCCTCGGGTCATTCCTTGGGTTGTATAGAGCTCCCATCCCATCCATGCCTTGGCTTAGCGAATGGTCCAGCTACCTCACCAAAACAGTTACTTTCTATCGTGTGTTATCGGCAGAAGACAAAAAAATCTTCGAGCAGCGCGTTCAATTGTTTTGGCAGACAACTGCCATAGAGGGTGGGGTGGAGGTTGAGATCACCGACGAAGATCGGCTGCTGGTGGCGGCCAGTGCGATTATTCCGGTGTGGGCTTTTCGCGGTTGGCACTATGTGAATTTGCAGGCGGTGTTTTTACTGCCGGGGTTATTCAACAATGATTTTGAGTGTGGTCGCGCCGACTCTTATATCTCGGGCATGGTGGGTACTGGCCCTATGAGCGGGAAAATGGCGCTCAGCAAGCCGCATTTGCATCTTGGTTTTAATAACGACAAAGATCGCCACAATGTGGGTATTCATGAATTTGTTCATCTGGTCGATATGGAGGACGGCGCTTGTGATGGGTTTCCTGAGCGCTTAAAAGAGTTTTCTTATTCAATACATTGGCTTGATTTTATCGGCCATAAAATTTCAGAGATCGAACGCAGTGAGAGCAATATTCGCGACTATGGCGCCACTAACGAGGCAGAATTTTTTGCGGTTGCCAGCGAGTATTTTTTTGAGGACCCAAAACTGCTAAAAACTAAACACCCTGAACTCTTTCGAGCCTTAGAGGATATTTACCAGCAAGATGTCTCTGCTATAGCGGCGGATATTAAACCGCGCAAAAAGGCTCCCTGTTATTGCGGTAGCGGTAAGCGCTACAAACATTGTTGTATGCCGCAGGATTAATAAAAACTGTACTTGAAGGCGCGAGGGTTTGGTATAGTTTACGTCGAACAGGCTGTTAATTTTTACAGCTCGCCAACTGTCGAATCCTGCATTATCGACCTACTGATACAATAAGCATAAAATTTCGGTGATCATAATGAATAAGCTAATTAAGGTTTTTGTTGTATTAATTGTTACAGCACAAGCAAACATGTTATTTGCGCACGACGGTCATGGGCACATACCAGTGAGCTTGAAAAAGGCAACGGAGCTGGCGCTAGAGGCAGCTTCGAGCTACACCAAAGCACCTTCAGGGTTTGCTTTCGATAAGCTACCTGCAGCGTGGAGTGAACTACCAAATTCTGCCGCAAGTATTTACCGCAATGCACAGGGCTATTATTTGGTGGCCGTTAAAGGCCCAGCTGATGATAAAACCTTGTATATAAAAATACTGCTGGACAGTAGCGTGGCTCTTGCGAGTTTTGACTTGCATGATTTTGATGTAGAGAATTTCAACTAATTGGCTTAATCGCCTGACTTTATATTGCGTTAAGTTTGGCATAGCTTTTATAAATGAGTTCAATATAAAAAAATATTCCGGCGCATAAATTCATTATTGAAGGTTTTTTTGGAACGGAAGTCTCACTCCTGTCGCATCAGGTAACAATACTGTCACTTAAATCTTTTTATTTTCAAAATAAATTTTAACTTATCATATATAAAAATTCTTTCAATTTGACTCTCTTGCACCACAAGCGGACAATCTTCTTCGCCAGATGTTTGATCACCTTGCTGTACCAATAATAATTAATACTACGGTGATCACCTCCTTTCTTTGTCAGCGGTATCGATAATTTCTTTTTTATGCGGAGCATCTGTCTCTCTCGCCTATATATTTTTTAAATTTGGTTGTTCAATTATTTTTTAAAAAATATGTTGTCAGGTGTGGGTTTAACAAGACGTTAAACAGGCCCATGTTGTAGCGGGCTACCCCTATATAATCTGCAATGAGGTGTGTGCACAATGAAAAATAATATCTATAAGGCACTGGGTATGGGAGCCATTTTAATGGCGTTCCCATCGTTAGGCTTTGCTCACGGTTATGTCGACAGCCCTGGAGCGCGCAACTATTTTTGTGGCGCTGTAACCAAACCCGATCAAGTAGCGAATGGCACCGCACAATACCCTGTGTGCGGCGATGCTTTCGCGAATGATTTCAATGGTGGCTATTCTTACATGAGTGTATTGAATCACCATGGTGGCCGTATGGAGCGCAGCTCTACCAATGTGTGCGGCTTTGACAGCGAAACATGGCAGGGCGGAAAAACGCCTTGGGATAATTCTATCAATTGGCCGGTAAATAATATTAACGGCGGGCAAATTACCTTTAATTGGGATATTAGTAACGGCCCGCACTTTGATGATACTTCCGACTTTCGCTATTGGATTACCAAGCCGGGATTTCAATATCAGGTAGGCAAAGAGCTAACGTGGAACGATTTTGAAGCGCAACCTTTTTGCAACTTGGCCTATAACGACGATAACCCAAGTGCTTACCCTATGGTGAAACCTAATCGCGCTAACGCGCACTTTGCAACCACCTGTACCTTGCCTGCACGTACCGGTCGCCATGTGATTTATGCTGAGTGGGGTCGTGAGCCGCCAACATTGGAACGCTTCCACGGTTGTATTGATGTGCAAATTGGCGGCGGTGGTGCATCGTCTGTTGCGCCTT
This sequence comes from Cellvibrio sp. 25HG11W-0, assembly GCF_057815475.1. Taxonomy (NCBI): domain Bacteria; kingdom Pseudomonadati; phylum Pseudomonadota; class Gammaproteobacteria; order Cellvibrionales; family Cellvibrionaceae; genus Cellvibrio; species Cellvibrio sp. 25HG11W-0. The sequence goes on along the minus strand of NZ_CM174230.1, from coordinate 2,588,511 downwards.
CATCGGCAGCGGTTTCCTCTGCCCGCTCTAGTACGCCCGCAAGTGTTGCAGCATCAAGCAAACCAGCGAGTATTGCTGCCTCAAGTAGAGCAAGTACACCTAGCAGCACAGCATCTGGTCAGCAGTGCAATTGGTACGGCCAGCTTTATCCGGTATGTACTACGCAGTCGGCTGAATGGGGTTATGAAAATAATCAAAGTTGTATTGGTAGTGTGAAATGTAATAGCCAAGCTGGCGGCGGTGGTGTAGTAGGTGGTAGCTCTACAGCAACAACACCAAGTTCTACGCCTCGCGCCAGTGTTGCGCCAAGCTCTACTCCGCGTTCAAGTGTTACGCCGAGTTCTGTCGCGGCATCTGTTCGCTCAAGCCTAGCGCCGAGTTCTGTGCCTGCATCATCGGTCGCGTCTGGGGCAACCTGTAACTGGTACGGCTGGATGGTCGCAATTTGCAAAAATACGAGCAGCGGCTGGGGTAATGAAAACAATCAAACGTGTATTTCGCAGAGCGCGTGCAATGCGCGTTAAATAATCTTTGGGAGTTTGTATTGCCAAGGATGGCAGTTTTTTTGAAAAGTACTTTCTAATAATAAAATCTTTTTTTAACAGCAGGGCTAACTGTCCACGCGCTGAGGTTTTTATGCCTAATCTAGAAAAAGTTGCTCACTATTCTTTATGGCAATGGTTAACGATCATATGCATGATTGTTTTAATTGTTGCAATTTTAACGCAGCGGGATTATTCGATCTTTCAAACAACGGCAGTATCAACAACTACCGCACTAACACCCCCTTTGCCGCATATCTCTGATCGTAAAAGCCCGCAGCCTGCTGCAGTGCCAACGGTGGGGATGGTGGATGACGCTCAAATTAGCTCTTTGCACATTCCGCCTTCAGCCAATGCCACCAAAATAACAAAAATAGATTCTGTTGGTGCTCAGAAAGACCCCTTGGTTGCTGTGCATAAAGTGGAAAATCTTGTTTACCAGCGCGCTTATGATTTGTTTGAGGCTGAGGTTATAGATTTCACTTGGGCACCAGGTAATGAAAATCTTTTACGCCAAATGTTTGTGCAAGATTTAGGTTTACAGCGAGTAAGCCTGAGTCAAATTAGTTGTCGCACCAGCATGTGTCAAATTGTGGTTTATACACCGCAGAGCACCGATGCAGATTATTTCACGGCTATGTTCTATCGCGCGTTGAATGACTTCAATAGTGGTAGCTTAAAAACGGAAGCGGCTATAGCGCGCAGTATGGAGAATGGGGTGACATCTGTTTATGTCGCACGCAAAGGCTTTAAATTGAATTTTTATTAGGTTTTCTAAGCGAAAAAACCAAGCCTGCGCTTGGTTTTTTCATGTTAATACTCGCATATTCATTAACGCAGCAGCGATAAGAACTCGTTGCGTGTTGCTTGATTAGAGCGAAAGTTACCCAGCATTGCTGAGGTTTTCATCGAGGAGTTTTGCTTTTCCACGCCGCGCATCATCATGCACATATGCTTCGCTTCGATAATCACACCCACACCGGTCGCACCGGTAATCTCTTGGATCGACTCCGCAATTTGCACCGTGAGCTGCTCTTGAATCTGCAGGCGACGGGCAAACATATCCACTATGCGGGCGATTTTTGATAAGCCCAATACCTTGCCTGTAGGAATATAGGCGACATGCGCCTTGCCAATAAATGGCAGTAGATGGTGTTCACAGAGTGAATAGAGCTCTATGTCTTTCACCATGATCATTTCTTGTGAGTCTGACGGAAAGAGGGCGCCATTAACCACTTCATCGATAGTTTGATTGTAACCACGGGTTAAAAACTGAAAGGCTTTAGCCGCACGGGCAGGGGTGTCTAAGAGGCCAGGGCGGGTTAAATCTTCGCCAACGCCGGCAATGATATTTGCAAAATGTTCTTTCATAACTAGGGGCTCCTCGGGCGACAATGGAAGCTTGCCGCTAAACAGGGCGCTAGTTTAGCGCGATATGCCCAATTTCAGGTAAAGGAATTGCGCAAAGCAGCGCTCTAGGGGCCGGAATTGGGTAGAATGGCGGCCACTTTTTATGTTCGAGAACTCCTATGACGCAAGATCTTGCCAGCCCACTCGATGAGTTATTCAGCATTCGCGACTGGATTCGCTGGAGTGCGAGTGAATTTATAGCGGCCAATTTGTATTTTGGTCATGGCACCGATAATCCTTGGGATGAGGCCGAGCAGTTGGTGCTGCATGGCTTGCACCTTTCGCCGCCGCTGGCTGATGATTGGCTCGACGCGCGTCTCACAAGTACTGAGCGCCGCCGTGTTTTAGGCTTCATCGAGCGCAGAATAAAAGAGCGAATTCCCGCAGCTTATATTACGGGTAAGGCTTGGTTTGCAGGCTTGGAGTTTAAGGTCGATGAGCGGGTTTTGGTGCCGCGTTCGCCTATCGCTGAACTGATTCATCAAGAATTCGCCCCTTGGCTTACCCAAGCGCCCGCTCAAATTTTAGATTTGTGTACCGGTAGCGGCTGTATTGGCATTGCCTGCGCTTACGCCTTTCCCGATGCGGAAATACAATTGAGTGATATTTCTTACGAGGCATTAGAAGTTGCGGAGGAAAATATCATTGCACACCACTTGAGTGAGCGCGTTTTCGCCATGCAGTCAGATATGTTTGATAATTTAAAAGGCCTTAAGTTTGATTTGATTGTATCCAACCCACCCTATGTTGATGCCGAAGACTTGGCCGATATGCCCGATGAATACCATGCTGAGCCCGCTATAGGCTTGGGCTCTGGAGCCGATGGCTTGGCGTTTACCCGTCGTTTATTGCAAGAAGCGGCGGATTACTTAACCGACGACGGCATTCTCGTGGTTGAAGTTGGCAACTCTTGGGTTGCCTTGGCGCAGGCATATCCGCAAATGCCTTTTGCTTGGGTGGATTTGAACCACGGCGGCGATGGGGTGTTTGTCTTAACGGCGCAAGATTTGCGCGCTGCGCTGAGCCAATCCGTCCACTGAGTTGCCTCGCCCCATGCAGCGATGGGTTAAGTCACGTATAATCGCCGCAGTTTTTAGCGCAATCATGGTATTCGCTTCTTTATTTACGCCTACTTTTTACATTCACTGAATTCGGGGCTAGTTGCCCTGAATCACTAGCTAAGGTTTACGGGATCTATGTCTGGCAATAGTTACGGTAAGTTGTTCACGGTTACGACTTTTGGCGAAAGCCACGGTTTGGCATTGGGTGCTATTGTTGATGGCTGTCCACCGGGGTTGGAGCTCTGTGAAGCCGACATTCAAATTGATTTAGATCGTCGCAAGCCAGGTCAGTCGCGCTTTACCACTCAGCGCCGTGAAGAAGATGCGGTAAAAATTCTCTCCGGCGTATTTGAAGGTAAAACCACCGGCACGCCAATCGGTATGACCATTGAGAATACTGATCAGCGCTCCAAAGATTATTCCAACATTAAAGACCAATTTCGCCCCGCGCATGCGGACTATACCTATATGCAAAAATACGGCGTGCGCGATTATCGCGGCGGTGGTCGCTCGTCTGCGCGCGAGACGGCAATGCGGGTGGCAGCAGGCTCAATTGCTAAAAAATATCTGAAGGATTTTCACGGTATAGAAGTGCGCGGCTATTTATCGCAGCTTGGCCCCATCAAAATTGATTCCGTGGATTGGGCGCAAATCGACCAAAACCCGTTCTTTTGTCCCGATGCGAGCAAAGTCGCGGAAATGGAAGAATTCATGAAGGCACTCAATAAAGAGGGTGACTCCATAGGCGCGAAAATTACTGTAGTCGCCACCCATGTGCCGCCAGGTTTAGGCGAACCTATTTTCGACCGTTTAGATGCAGAAATTGCACATGCATTGATGAGTATTAATGCAGTGAAAGGCGTAGAGATAGGCGAGGGCTTTAATTGTGTTGCTCAACGCGGCACTGAGCATCGCGATGAAATGACGCCGGAAGGTTTCCTTTCTAATCATGCGGGCGGTATTCTCGGCGGCATTTCTTCTGGTCAAGAAATTGTTGCGCACATTGCTTTAAAACCCACCTCAAGCTTGCATATTGCTGGGCGCAGTGTGGATGTTCACGGCAATCCCGTTGAAGTTATCACCAAAGGCCGTCACGACCCCTGTGTCGGTATTCGTGCAACACCTATTGCCGAAGCCATGATGGCACTGGTATTGATGGATCACCTCTTGCGCCAGCGCGGCCAAAATGGTGGTGTTAAGCACAGTATCCCCGTAATACCTGCAAGCGTTAAGTAATCTATTCGGCTTAAGCCTCAAATGAGTCTTTGGGGTTTGAGCTGCGCCAACCCCAAGGGCTAGCTGCTTAGGCCCTTGATTCACCTCTTTTTAAGCGGCTGCTTTTTAATTACTATGTCAGACTCTTCCTCGCAGCTCCCGTATTGGCGCCTTTCCAGTTTTTATTTTTTCTATTTTGCCGTTGTCGGCTCATTGATTCCCTATTGGGGAATTTATGTGAAGTCGCTCGGTTACTCCTCGCAAGATGTAGGCATTATTACCGCTGTTATTATGGCGACACGTATAGTTGCTCCTAATTTTTGGGGCTGGTTAGCGGATAAATCCCAAGCGCGCTTACGCATTATTCGTGTGGGCAGTTTTTTTGCTGCCTTTATTTTTGCCGGCGTGCTGCTCGACCAACGCTATTGGTGGTTGATGTTGGTGGTAAGTTGTTATACGTTTTTTTGGCATGCGGTGCTGCCTCAGTTTGAGGTGATTACCTTAGCCTACTTAGGCAATAATCATCATAAATACAGCCGTATTCGCCTTTGGGGTTCGATCGGCTTTATGGCGGCGGTTGTGGGCTTGGGTGCACTTTTTGACATGGTGCCCGTAAAATTTCTGCCCCTGTGCATACTCAGTTTTTTACTCTTAATATGGCTTTCCAGTCTAAGCTTGAAAGATGCCTCTGCTGAAAAGCACACGAGAGAAACACGAGGATTTTTAAGTTTGGTATTTCAGCCTGCCATATTAAGTTTTTTGGCGGCGAGCTTTTTATTGCAATTAAGCCACGGCCCTTATTACACGTTCTATTCGCTTTATTTGGTCGAACATTTCCACTACAGCAATACTCAAACTGGCATGCTTTGGGCACTCGGCGTAATCGCCGAGGTGGCGATTTTTTTAGTGATGCATCATTTGCTGCGCCGTTTTAGTATTCGCCAATTACTGTTGTTTTGTTTTGTGGTCACCAGCTTGCGCTGGCTACTTATTGGTTATTTGGCTGACTATATTCTGGTGCTACTCATTGCTCAGTTAATGCATGCCGCGAGTTTTGGTATAGCTCATGCGGCCTCTATTGAGCTGGTGCGCACCCAATTCAAAGGTGCACACCAAGGGCAGGGGCAGGCACTCTACAGCTCATTGAGCTTTGGGGCAGGCGGTGCTGCAGGTGCCTTAATTGGTGGTATGCTGTGGGACGCCAGTGCAAGTTTGACTTTTTTATTAGCAGCAGCAGCTAGTTTACTGGCCTTTATTCTGTGTTTTTTTGCATTGAAACCAGTGGTGGCTCAAGGGAGTTAATTATGCAGAATCTTTTGATTACGCTTGTTCAAGATGTGATAACCCCAAATAACCCCGCGCAAAATCTTAATCACTTCGCTAAAACAATGGATGCCATTAGCGCGACTGACTTAATCATTTTGCCAGAAGTTTTTACCACGGGCTTTTGTGCCAGCGCGCGCAGCTATGCAGAGCAAGTCGATGGCACTGCCTATCAATGGATGCGTGAACAGGCGCGCAAACATCAAGCGGTAGTTACTGGTAGCCTCGTGGTAAAAGAGGGCGACAAATACTTCAATCGTTTGGTGTGGATGCGCCCTGACGGCACCTATATTCACTACGATAAACGTCATTTATTCCGCATGGCAGGTGAACATACTCGCTATGAAATAGGCAGCGAGCGAATTCTTGTAGAATTAAACGGGTGGCGAATTTTGCCCATGATTTGTTACGACTTGCGCTTTCCGGTGTGGAGCCGCAATCGCAATGATTACGATCTTGCGCTCTATGTCGCTAATTGGCCCAGCGTGCGTGCGCTGCATTGGAATCGTTTACTGCAAGCGCGCGCTATTGAAAACCTTAGCTATGTCGCAGGGGTTAATCGTGTCGGCATGGACGAAGCAGAGCAGCATTATGCCGGTGATTCTGCACTCTACGGCCCTGCGGGCGAACCTATAGCAACCAGTCAAGAAGCGGGCGCCATAACCATAGAGCTCTTCGCTGAAAGGTTGCGTGAATATCGTGAGAGGTTTCCCGCCAACTTAGATGCGGATCAGTTTACGCTTACTCCCTAACAAGTCTGTGATTCACATAATGGTTGTTGCTTGGCTGTTCGCTTTTTAGGCTGTCCCTCAGCCTGCTAACTCGGGTTAAAAAAATAATGTCTTTAAAGGATTTGCTGCATAGAGAAGCTGACAGCATTGCGTTAATTTTAGGTAATGGCATTAATCGTTACGGTAATCAGCTTAACCTTAACTCTTGGGATTCTATGTTGTTGGCGCTGTGGCAGCGTCATATGCAGGATGCACCGCTGGATATTCCTCTCGGTATTTCGCTTACAGAGTTTTACGATGCACTTGACTTAACCAGTCAGTCGCCGGGGAAAAATTTGCAAAATGAATTTTGTGAATTAATGTCTGGCTGGCAACCTCAAGTGCAACACAGATCAATAATGGCTTGGGCTGAAGCGCATAGCGTGCCAGTATTAACGACTAACTTTGATGAAACTCTCAGCCAAACCCAATCCTTCAAGTTACAGCATATGGACGGTGCAAGCTTTACGGATTTTTATCCTTGGGGCAGTTACTTTTCAAATAAGACGATTCAAAAACCGGCCAATGATTTTGCTGTATGGCATATCAATGGCATCAAACGCTACTCACGCAGTATTCGTCTTGGATTGAGCCATTACATGGGTTCCGTTGAGCGCGCGCGCCAACTTATTCACAAGGGGGGTGAGGCTAGCTTATATGCAAACAAAGCCGACTCAGTATGGCGTGGCGAGCAAACCTGGCTACAGATTATTTTTACTCGCGATTTAGTGTTTTTAGGGTTGGGGTTGGATTCTTCGGAGGTGTTTTTACGTTGGCTATTAATAGAGCGGGCTAAATATTTTAAGCGTTTCCCTAAACGTCACAAAAAAGCCTATTACATTTATGCGGGCAAGGAACTTTCACAAGGACAGCTTATTTTTTTAAAAAGTGTGGGTGTAGAGATTTTAAAGGAGCGCAATTACGATCAACTCTATGGCAATGTTTGGGGCGCGCAGAGCTAAGAGCCTTGTCGTGGAAAGTAAGATGCGAATCGGCGTAAACGAAAAGGGCGAACATTAGCAGTCATACTTTCCTTAGCCTAACTGCTGTTGATAATTATGCGGCTTGATATTGCTTAATGCGAGTATGTTTAAAAGACGTACATATTAGCATCAGGGTTTCGCGGCATTTAGGGTCACGCACCTTTCTTGCCAAATCAATCGCATCTTCAAATTTGTGCTCTAGGCACAGACATCTCACCGCACGTATAACTTCAATATCATTAAGTACTATGTTGTCCATTTTGTTGCCTTCCTAATTACCTAGAGATTATGTAAGGATTCATTTACAGCGGTATTGACTGTATTAGTATTGAATCATCTTGATGAAATTCTAAACAGTGGCATTTGGCCTATTTTTTTGTAGGAAATCGCCATATTCGCAGAAGATATAGTATTTTCAGGTTTAATCGATTCTGGTTATGACGTTTGACACCCTCCTTTTTGTTGGCCTCATGCTTCATTAATTCCGATTGTGTTGAGCTGCTACCTTTATTACCCAAGCGTAGAAATATTTTTTAGGCTTAATTCGCTTACTCTGCTGAGCTTAAAAGGTTTTTTTGCGCCGCCGCGCTAGATACATGCAAATTGCCCAGTAAACGCCTACAATAGCCGCCTTTTTCTCTAGCAGCACATTGGCCTTAATCTATGAAATCCAACCCTACAATCGGCTTTGTTAGCCTTGGTTGCCCCAAAAATCTTGTGGATTCAGAGCGAATCCTTACCCAGTTGCGCACTGAGGGCTACAACATAGTCCCCAGCTACAACGATGCCGACATGGTGATTGTGAATACTTGTGGCTTTATCGACAGCGCGGTGCAAGAATCCTTGGGCGCTATCGGTGAGGCGCTCAACGAAAATGGAAAAGTGCTCGTTACCGGTTGTTTAGGCGCTAAAGCCGACGAAATACGCCAAATTCACCCCAATGTTCTCGGCATCACGGGCGCACATGCCTATGAAGAAATCCTGACTCAAGTGCATGAACACTTACCGCCCAACCCTGAACACAACCCCTTTTTAGACTTGGTGCCGCCGCAAGGTATTAAATTGACCCCGCGCCACTATGCCTATTTGAAGATATCTGAAGGCTGTAATCACACCTGTTCTTTCTGCATCATCCCCGATATGCGCGGTAAGCTCGTGAGTCGTCCCATAGGGCAAGTGATGAGCGAAGCCGAGCGTTTGGTGAAGGCAGGCGTTAAGGAGCTGCTGGTTATATCGCAAGATACCTCGGCTTACGGTGTTGATATTAAACATCGCACTGACTTTTGGGATGGTCGCCCACTTAAAACAGATATGTACCAACTCGCGGCCGCCTTAGGTGAATTGGGTGTTTGGGTGCGTTTGCACTATGTGTATCCCTATCCCCATGTGGACAACGTGATGCCCTTAATGGCCGAAGGTAAGATACTGCCTTACCTCGACATTCCTTTTCAGCATGCCAGCCCAACATTGCTGCGTAAAATGCGCCGCCCAGGGCAAGTCGATAAAACTCTTGAGCGCATTAAAAGCTGGCGCGAACAGGTACCTAATCTCACTATTCGCTCTACTTTTATTGTGGGCTTCCCCGGTGAAACAGAAGATGATTTCCAGCAGCTGTTAGATTTCCTTCAAGAAGCACAGTTAGATCGCGTGGGCTGTTTCCAATATTCGCCAGTTGATGGTGCCAAAGCTAATGATCTACCCGATCATGTGCCCGATCACATCAAACAAGAGCGTTACGATCGCTTTATGCAGCTGCAGCAAGGTATTTCTACTGCGCGCTTAAAACAAAAAGTGGGCTTAACCCTGCAAGTCTTAATCGATGAAGTGGATGATGAGGGTGCCATTGGGCGCAGTTTCGCCGATGCCCCCGAAATCGATGGCTGCGTATACTTGAATGGCGAAAGCGATGTAAAACCAGGTGATTTGGTGAGTGTGCTTATTGAGCATTCAGATGAATACGACCTCTGGGGCACCAAGGTGTAATTTTTCACCATTCGATTGTTAAAAATCCCCCATTTGCGTAGGCACTGGGGGATTTTTTTTACGCTTGCTGTAAACTCCAGTCATAGCCATTCAATGGGAGTTAACGATTATGATCATGGTAGATGTGGACCTAGAAGTTAAGCATTACCCCGCGCAGCAGGTATTTACCGCGCAGCAGGATACTTACGAAGCGCGGCTGCAATATCAATTTTTGCCTGACACCAACGCTTTGGGTCAAAAACGTATCGACTTTAATAGCACTTATGTGGCGCCTGAATTGCGCGGAAAAGGTATTGCGGAAAAGCTCGTGCGCCAAGGCCTTAAGTGGGCGAAAGAACAGGGCTACGAAGTACAAGCAAGCTGCTGGTATGCCGCCAAGTATCTCCGCTAAGGACTAAAGCATGAAGAACCAGCAAGGATTTACCCTGATAGAAATGATGATTGTCTTGGGTATTATTGCCATAGTGGCATTGATTGCTATGCCATCCCCAGACCCCACCTTTGCGCGGCGCCAAGTGCAGGAATCTATGGCCATGGTGGAAGACTATAAAGACTTGGTAGCCTTTTATCACAAAAGCACGCAAGTATTTTTAAAAGATAACAAAGAAGCGGGCATTCCTGCCCCTGATAAATTACTGGGCAATTATGTGGATCGCATCGACTTAGTTGATGGTGCTTTTCATATTCACTTCGCCAACAAAGCCCATGGTGCTATCAAAGATAAAACACTGAGCATCAGGCCCATTATGGTGAAGGGATCACCGCAAAGCCCTATATCCTGGATTTGCGGCAATGGCAGTATTCCCGAGGGAATGATTGCCGTAGGCGAAAACCGAACCAACTTAGAATTAAAAGATCTACCCTTAACCTGTCGTATTTAATACAAAAAATCGAGCCCTCTATATGAGAAACACAATATTATTTATTGTTGCTGCCGCTATTTTTTTAAACTGGTCGACTATTCGTGATCAATTTAGCCCGCCGCCCGACTTCTCCGCACAACACCAAGAAGGTGTCGTACTCTATGCCACAGATTGGTGTGGCTACTGCAAGAAAACCCGCGCTTTTTTCAAAGAAAATGATATTGCCTTTGTTGAGTATGATATAGAAAAATCTGCGGAAGGACGCGCGCAATATGATCAGCTTCACGGTAGTGGTATTCCCTTGGTGATGATCAAGGGCGAGGTTATTCGCGGCTATGACCCGTCTGGTATGAAGCAGCTACTTAATCTTTAATAATGACTTTTGTTGAAAAATTACTCATTCATAAATTAATGAGTCACGGCAATATTCAGATAGCGACTCAACTGCAAGATTAATTCAGGGAGGTAGTATGTTATTAAACATAGCGCCACGCATACAAGACATAGGTTTTCCCGTAAAACGCTTGCTGCCTTCAAAACTAAAGCAGCGAGTAGGGCCTTTTATTTTTGTTGATCATATGGGGCCTGCATTGTTTAAGGCGGGCACCACCGAAGGCGATGTGCGCCAACATCCACATATCGGTTTGGCGACAGTCACGTATTTATTCAGTGGCGCCATGATGCACAAAGACAGCTTAGGGTTTCAGCAGCTCATTGAACCAGGAGCCATAAATTTAATGACCGCCGGTAGTGGCATAGTACATTCAGAGCGCATGCCCGAAGATGTGCGCCAGCAAGCTGTGTCAGTCGAAGGTGTACAAATATGGTTGGCGCTACCGACAGAAAATGAAACGGGAGAACCTTCATTTGCGCACTATCCCGCTGCAGCTATTCCCGAGCTGCACTTAAGCTTAATGAAGGTGCGCGTACTTATAGGCTCGGCGTTTGGCGCTCAGTCACCCGTGCAAACACTAAGCCCTACAACCTATTTAGATTTACAGATGGAGGCGGGCGCGGTCTATATACCGGAGTTCCCCGGACATGAACTAGCAATTTATATTGCAGCTGGCAACCTTAGTATAAACGGTGAACCAATCCCTGAGTTTCATCTCTGCGTGCTGGAGCCCGGTGACAAAATAGAAGCGCTATCTGCAGCGAGAGCACTCTTACTCGGTGGTGAGCCTTTAAGTGGCGAGCGTTTTATTTTGTGGAACTTTGTGGCCTCTAGTCGCGAGCAAGTGCGCGCAGCAAGCCAGCGCTGGGAGGAGGGGGATTTTGCATTGGTCGAGGGTGAAACTGAGTTTATTCCTCTGCCTAAAATGTAAAACTCAAGAATATAAAAATGGCGTCTTTTCATTTCAATTGATGTAACTCAATCTCTTGAAATAATAAAGACGCCATTTTAACGTCGCCACCTAGTGGGTTAGGAAATAGCTTTATCCACAATTTTTTGGGCTTCGGCAATCAGCAGTTTCAAATGATCCTTGCCTTTAAAGCTTTCTGCGTAGATTTTATAAATTTCTTCTGTGCCTGATGGTCGCGCTGCGAACCAACCGTTCTTGCTAATTACTTTAATACCGCCAAATGCTGCATCATTGCCTGGCGCTTTGGTTAGAATACTTTCGATTTTGTCACCCGCAAGTTCAGTAGAGCTAATTTGCTCAGGCGATAATTTTGACAAGGCTTTTTTCTGTGCCGCATTCGCGGGTGCTTCTACACGGCTCTCGGCAGCTTGCCCAAATTCATCAGCAAGCTTTTTATAGCATTCACCTGGGTCACGGCCTGTTTTTGCTTTAATTTCTGCAGCGAGTAGCGATGGAATGATGCCATCTTTATCTGTGGTCCAAACACTTCCGTCAATACGCAAAAAGGATGCGCCTGCACTTTCTTCGCCGCCAAAACCTAAAGAGCCATCGTGTAAACCTGACGCAAACCATTTAAAGCCAACTGGCACTTCGTAAAGACGACGACCCAGTTTTTGTGCAACTTTGTCGATCATGGCACTGCTGACAACTGTCTTGCCGATTGCTGTTTGTGCGCCCCATTGCGGTCTGTGTTGAAATAAATATTCAATAGCAACGGCGAGATAGTGATTCGGCGGCATAAGCCCAGCGCTCGGCGTGACTATGCCGTGGCGATCGTGGTCTGCATCGCAGGCGAAGGCCACATCAAAATCATGGCGACGCGCAAGCATTGAGTGCATGGCATAAGCAGAGGACGGGTCCATGCGGATTTTCCCGTCCCAGTCCGCGGGCATAAACGAAAAGGTTTTATCAACGCTGGAATTAAGTACCTTGAGATTCACTTGATAGTGATCGGCGATGGCGCGCCAATAGTTAACGCCGGCTCCGCCAAGTGGATCTACCCCCATATGAACATTGGCACCGCGTATAGCTTCCATATCAACAACGTTGATTAAATCTTTTACGTAATTGTGAAGGTAGTCATGATGGTGAGTGGTGGCAGCTTTAAGTGCTTGGTGATAATCCATGCGTTTAATTTCGCGCAGTTTATTTTCCAGCAATTCATTGGCGCGCGCTTGCATCCAGTTGGTGATATCGCTATCGGCAGGCCCACCATTTGTGGGGTTGTATTTAAAACCACCATTGTCCGGCGGGTTATGAGATGGAGTGATAACCACACCATCGGCTAAACCCGTTGTGCGCCCGCGATTATAAGTAATAATCGCGTGAGATATTGCGGGAGTAGGGGTGTATTCACCGCCGTTGGCCAACATAATCTCTATGCCGTTTGCCGCGAAGACTTCCACCGCGCTAATTTGTGCAGGTTCTGACAATGCGTGAGTATCTATACCCACATACAGCGGGCCACTAATTCCTGCTTGCTTGCGGTAGTCGCAAATGGCTTGGGCGATGGCTAATACATGATGTTCATTAAAGCTGGTGTTAAATGCAGAGCCGCGATGGCCTGAGGTACCAAATGCGACGCGCTGCTCGGGAATACTTACATCGGGAATATTTTTGTAGTAAGCATCGGTGAGCTGGAGCAGGTCGACCAAGAGATGGGTGGGTAAAAGAGATCCGGCGAATGGGCTGATGGTCATAAAGCGCTCCTCGTTTGACGTTATTACCTAAGTTGGCCAATCATACCCAATAAACTTTATGCTGACCTTATTTGGTTGCACTTTAATTCATAGATTTTTCGATGCACCGCGCAAACAGATGTTTTTTCATATCAAGAATGAACGTGGCGCCCTATAATCTTCTTCAACCCAATAATCGCAACAGGATATCTCTATGCGCTGGAAAGATGGACGCCGCAGTAATAACCTTGATGACTTACGCAACACACCAGCATCCTCGGCCATGGCAGCAGGCGGTATTGGCATACTACTGCGCGTAGTGCCATTTTTACTGCGTACCAAAATTGGCCGAATTATCATAGCCGTGGGCGTGGTTGTATTTTTTGGTGCGCGTATGCTGGGGATAGATTTGTTACAGCTATCTGCAGGATCACCAAACAGCGCCTCAAAACCGCAGGCCACCTTGAGTGCTGCAGACAAAGAATTAGGCGATTTCGTATCCGTTATTTTGGCTGACACCGAAGACACCTGGGGTACAATTTTTGAGCGAATGGGCAAAACCTATACCGAGCCGCGTTTGGTGCTGTTTCGCCAACAAGTTAAATCGGCTTGTGGGCTGGCACAATCGGCCATGGGGCCCTTTTATTGTCCAGCGGATCAAAAGCTCTATATCGATTTAGCTTTTTACGAAGATATGCGCACGCAATTAGGCGCTCCAGGCGATTTCGCGCAAGCCTACGTGATCGCCCATGAAGTAGGGCACCATGTGCAAACGCTACTCGGAATTTCTAGCCAGGTGCATCAAGCGCAGCAAAAACTGAGTAAAGTTCAAGCTAATCGTCTCTCGGTGAAACAAGAGCTTCAAGCAGATTGTTTTGCCGGTATTTGGGGACATTTTGCAGATCGCGAGCGCGGCATGATTGAAGCAGGTGATATCGAAGAAGCATTGACTGCCGCTGCAGCCATTGGCGATGATCGCTTACAGCAGCAAGCACAAGGCACTGTTCGACCTGAAAGTTTTACCCATGGCACCTCTCAGCAAAGGGTTGAGTGGTTTAAGCGCGGTTTAGATGAAGGTAAAGTGGAGAGTTGTAATACTTTTGCCAAATAACTGAAATCTATGGTCAATTTTTTCATGAGAAACGGAGTCTTTTGACTCCGTTTTTTTATTGCGCTAAGAAATTTATTCGCCCATTCACTGTTTGCGTTTAAACATTTCAGCTCATTTTTTTCATGGCTAGGTGCTCCAGCGTACAGAGCAAGTGTTGATAGAGCGGCAAACTCCAACATTGAGACAACCTCAATCACACATGGAGTAAACCTTATGAACACAGTTAAATTTTCTAGCAATCTTACTATGAGATTTTTCAGCATTACATTTTTAGCGGCTATGTTATTGGCAACATTGTTAGGTTGTGCTGCAACCTCTAAAACGGAAAGTACCGGTGAGTACATTGATGATAGTGTGATCACTGCATCCGTAAAGGCAGCGATCCTCGATCACAAAGAGCTGAAGGTAACGGAAGTTAATGTAGAAACCTTTAAAGGAATTGTGCAGCTCAGTGGTTTTGTCAGCTCACAGCGCGACATTGACGCAGCCGTTGAGCTTGCACGCAATGTGAAAGGTGTTAAATCGGTTAAGAATGACATGCATGTGAAATAGTGGAATTAGTACAAGTAACAAACTACTGGCAGTCACTTGTAATAAATGGCTGCCGGTTTAACTTGTTGTGATGCTAACGCAACACTCTATAGCGAATGCTAGACTGATCTACAAAATGTATTGCTATAGCTCTCGAAACCAATGAGAATTATTCTTAGCATAAAAAATATTCAGATTGGCAGTAATGAATAGGTTAACTTTTATATAATCAGCATATACCTTTATGCAGCAGTTATGTAGGTAACGACAAGGGTAATTCGACCCAGAATGTACTGCCTTCACCCAGATTGCTTTCCAAGCCAATTTCACCGCCCATCAATTCAATCAAATACTTAGTCAGTACCAGCCCAATTCCTGTGCCTTCTTCTGATTTATTTTCCTGCTCTAAACGGTTAAAGGGTTGAAATAATTGTGAAATATTTTCAGGGGTCAAGCCTTGGCCACTATCTTTTACATTAATACGAACACGCTGTGGTAGTAAGTTGCAACTTATAACCACAGTGCCACCAAGTTTATTATATTTAACCGCATTAGAAATAAAATTTATGAGCACTTGCTTAAGGCGGGTACGATCTGCAGTTACGATGCAAGGGAAAGTAATATCCTGAAAGCTAACATCAATAGCATGTTTTTCCGCATGTGGTTCGGTCATGGCTTCGCAATCGACCAACACGTCTGAAAGTGTCACTGACTCAATCAACGCTAGATCCAGTATTTCGTTGATCATATCCAGAAGATACCAGCCAGCCTGCAAAACTTGATCTGGGTTTCTTTTTTGTTTAGGTGTTGGTGCTGGTGTACCCAATCGAATTAATTGTGCAAAACTTAAAGTAGGCCCTAGAGGCGTGCGTAACTCATGACTCATACTAGATAAAAAATCAGATTTTTCCTGATTAGCTTTTTCAGCACCGGCGAATGCTTTTTCCGCGATGACAGTTGCACGGCCCAACCCAATATTCGAACTTCTAAGTTGTTGATCCAGCCGCTGCTGCTTTCACAAATTACCAATGATGTAGTTAGGCATCGCTTTTAGGGATCCGAATCGGGGCTGGTTGGCTTTGAGTAATGCCTCGCAAATTGTTATCACCTCGGTGATTCCCACAAAGGTTATCCCTGCGCTCTCAATAACATTATATAAAGTGCGATAGGGCAGCATTCGCATGGTGGAATCACACTTAATCAGTCGTCGAGCGTTCTAAGGGCGCAACCAGCACGTCAATTTTTCACCTAAAAGCGCCTATTTAATTATTTAAATTACAAAGCGAGCAAACGCACAGAGACAGCCGTTTCTAATTGCTATTCTCAGTAAATAGATTGACTTCAGGTGTCTAACTTCACGGACCAGAATTAACCAGAGGTACTTATGAATAGATTTGATGGCATCACTCCCAAAGGAAAGCCGATGAGCAGCACTAAATCTGTAGCTGCGGGGCAATTAGCGACAATATATACCAAGCGCCCACCAAGGTTGTCGGCAGCACAATGTGCCGAAGCAGAAGGGCTCCTAATAGACAATATTAAAAAATATTTAGATACGAACTGCTTGATACAAACTACTCAGCCACAACTGCAACAACAATCACAGCCACAGCCACAGCCACAGCCACAACCACAACCACAAGATGACGATAAGGATCAGAAATATAAAACTGATCAACAGCAGAAACGCGACGCGCAGGCACGCCAAGAAGTGGCACAGGAAGTCATGCATCAAAAAACACTCGAAAATAGTGATGTTATTGAAGCTAAATGGGAACAGAAAGTCGGCGCAGCAAAAAAAATATGGGGGGAGCTGACAGCTGATGAAATTCTTCAGTCTGAAGGTGATATCGACAAACTAAGTGGATTAATTAAGGAGCGCTACTTAGTCAGCAAGCTGGAGGCAAATAAACAAGTCAGAAATTTTCTTGCTAATTGGATTTAAAATTACCAAGTAATAGATATAAAAATATTTTATATCAGCAGATAAATAAACTAATTTTTGGAGATAAATATGTCATTAATATTTAAAAAAACCTTTTTTATACCTTGCGTAAGCATGTTACTTATGGGCTCTAGTGTTGCCGCCTTAGCTGCACCAGGACAGGAAATAACAGAGGCGCGTCAGGAGGCACAAATTTGGACAACCTATGCATTGAGCCCTTATTTACGTGCCAGTGATTTGAAGGTAACGGTAAATAATGGCAAAGCAGTTCTGACTGGCATGGTTGAAGAAGACGTCAACAAAGAGTTGGCCACACAAATTGCATTAGGCGTCAGCGGTATTAAGGATGTTGATAATAATATTCAAGTACAGGCCGACTACAAGCCAACATCTAGCGAACGTAGTTATGGAGATGTAATTGACGATATTTCGATTACCGCTGCGATAAAGTCAAAACTGGTCTGGAGCAAATCTACGAATGGTTTGGCTATTGAGGTAAAAACCAATAGCGGAAAAGTGACCCTAGCAGGGAATGTCAAGTCAAATGATTCGAAGAAAATGGCCGAGCGTTTGGCATCGGGAACTCAGGGCGTGGTGTCAGTGAGCAACAACATTGAAGTGAATGGTGTGGCGGACAATAGCGACAAAGATAAGGGAAAAGTAGAAGGCAAAATTTCTGATGCATGGATTACCACCAAAGTAAAATCGACGTTTCTCTACTCAAGTAATGTAACGGGTTCAGATATTAGTGTCGCTACCAAAGAGGGCGTTGTAACGCTTAGCGGCAAGGTCGATAGTGGTGTTGAACGCGAACTAGCGATTGAGCTTGCGCAAAATATACGTGGCGTAAAAACGGTAAATGCAAAACAGTTGACGCATTAATAATACCTGTAGCAGGTAAAAACATTAATTTTAAATCCATTAAAGGCATGCAATAGCGCTGCCTTTAGCACTTAGGAGTTACACACTATGAAAATGAAAACTTTCTGCGCAAATACATTTATTGTTGGCTTAACAAGTTTGGTTATAGCGCCAAGCGTTTTAGCCAACGGCTTCAATTTTGGCCTTGATATTGGGCGAACCGAAGCTAAAAAATATTGCGATAACATTACTAACTGCAGTGCCGCCGACACGGGTACAAAATTCAGTGTAGGCTATGACTTCAGTGAGTATTTTGGTGCAGAACTTGGCTATACCAGCTTTGGTACCATACTGGATTCCAACGATAATTCTTTTGCTGCCAGTCAAGATGCGCGCGCTATTACGCTTACCGCCCTTGGCTACTTACCCATCAATGAAATGTTCAGCCTTTATGGGCGAGCAGGTTATGCACGTTATAACACTAACAGTTCTGGTTCGGTTCAGGGCGTAGCGGTGCGTGATCAAAGTGGCAATACGCCCGTTTTGGGCATAGGTGCAAAAGTCGATTTCAGTTCGCAGTTTTCAATGCGAGTAGAGTTTCAAGATTACGCCAATATTTCACGGGTTGATGGCCGAGAAGATGATGTGCAAGGCCTGTTTATCGGCATGATCTACAGCTTATAAATGACGGCATAGTATTAGGGGTGCAAACGCAAACCCTGAGCATCAAATAGTGCCAACTTCATAGTTCATACCCTAAAACCAGCAACTTGCTGGTTTTAGGGTTTATAAGACTGCCGGCCTGATTAGGCGCTATGTGTGTTACCGAACATACAGCCGGTATCACAAACCCTATGCTCTTGGGTGGTTTCTTAGGTGCGCGCAATGCGAGCATCCTCTGCGGGTGAATAAACTTGCGGCTGAATCATTTCTTCACTCAAACCACCGTGTTACGCCTAGGGCTAAAAAATGAAATTAGTGCTGCATCTTCTGTTGGCTGGTTCAAAGTGGCAAATATGACCGAGAAAAAACGACAGGAGGCACTGTTAAAAACCGGTGCTTTACAGAATGCGATTTTAACCAGCGAAAATTTTTCGATTATTGCCACCGATGAAAAAGGCATTATTCAATTATTTAATGTGGGTGCCGAACGCATGCTCGGCTATTTAGCCGTAGAGGTGGTTAATAAAATTAACCCCAGCGACATTCACGATCCACAAGAGGTGATGGCGCGCGCGCGCGCCTTGAGCCTAGAGTTAGGCACCGACATCAGCCCCGGCTTTGAAGCCTTAGCCTTCAAAGCATCGCGTGGTATTGAAGATATTTACGAGCTTACCTACATCTGCAAAGACGGCAGCCGATTTCCCGCAATCGTGTCGATCACCGCGCTGCGCGATGATTATGGCGATTTGATTGGCTATTTACTGATAGGTACCGACAACTCCCAGCGCAAACAAGCCGAATTTGAGCTGAATCAAGCCATGGCAGTAGCGGAAAAAGCTAACCTCGCCAAGTCTGATTTTCTCTCTAGTATGAGCCATGAATTACGCACGCCCTTGAGTGCAATTTTAGGTTTTGCACAGTTAATCGAGTCGGGAACACCGCCACCAACACCCACGCAAAAACGCAGTGTCGATCAGATTTTGCAAGCGGGTTGGTATCTGCTCGAATTAATCAATGAAATTCTCGATTTAGCCTTAATTGAATCGGGCAAGTTATCGCTTTCATTGGAGCCCATGGGGTTGTCCGATGTGCTGCTCGAATGCTCCGCCATGATTGAGCCACAGGCACACAAACGCAATATTCAAGTAAGCTTCCCTCCGTTTGGTGCACGCTTTTTTGTAAATGCTGACCGAACTCGCGTAAAACAAGTGCTGATTAACTTGCTGTCTAATGCCATCAAATACAATCGTATCGGTGGCAGCGTAGAGGTCACCTGTATAGAGCCTGCGCCAGGCCGAATTCGCATTAGTGTTAAAGATACGGGTGAAGGTTTATCACCAGAGCAAATAGAGCATCTCTTTCAGCCGTTCAACCGCTTAGGTCAAGAGTCAAACACGGAAGAGGGGACGGGTATAGGCTTGGTGATGACCAAGCGCTTGATCGAATTAATGGGCGGCCAAATCGGTTTAGAAAGCTGCGTAGGCAAGGGCAGTGTGTTTTGGTTTGAGATGGACTTGATCAACAAACCCATAACCAAAATTAGCAAAGTGAGTTTCATTGAGCCTCTGAGTTCCTATGCCCACGTTGATGCACCACTGCATCGACTTTTATATGTAGAGGACAACCCAGCCAATTTAATGCTGGTAGAAGATCTCGTTGCGCGCCGCCCTGACATTCAACTGTTGACCGCACGCGATGGCAATGAAGGTGTTGCCATGGCGCGCAGCGCAGCACCTGATGTCATCCTCATGGATATTAACTTGCCTGGCATCAGCGGTATTGCCGCGCTTGCGCTGCTCTCGGCAGACCCACTAACAGCACATATTCCAATCGTGGCGCTCAGCGCTAACGCTATGCCGAGAGATATAGCCAAAGGCATGGACGCAGGCTTTTTTCGCTATCTCACCAAGCCTATTAAGGTTAATGAATTTATGGAAACCCTCGATGTCGCACTGAAATTTGCAAAAGCCAACCCAATGTTGCGGGAGGCAAGCCTGTGATACTCAAAGAAGCTGATATTTTAAATGCAAAGATTTTAATCGTTGATGACCAGCTGTCTAATGTGCAATTGCTTGAGCAGTTGTTAGATGAGGCGGGGTATAGCTCTGTCAGCTCAACCATAGAGTCGGAAGACGTATGTGCCCTGCATCGTCAGCATGCTTATGACTTGATTTTGCTCGATTTACAAATGCCCAGAATGGATGGTTTTCAGGTGATGGAAGGGCTAAAAACCAATCTGTTTGATGACTACTTGCCCGTGATTGTGCTCACCGCGCAACCGGCGCACAAACTGCGCGCATTAGACACTGGAGCCAAAGACTTCATCAGCAAACCATTTGATTTACTGGAGGTAAAAACGCGTATCAGAAATATGCTAGAAGTGCGGCTTTTGTACAAAAAATTGGAAGACCACAGTAGATTGTTAGAAATTAAAGTGGCTGAGCGCACCGCGGAATTACGCGAGAGCGAAGCGCGCTATCGCAGCCTCACCGAGTTGGCGTCAGATTGGTATTGGGAGCAGGATGAGTACGGCCAGTTCACTAATGTTTCCGGGCCTGTTATGGACATACTGGGCATTCACTCTGAGAGCCACGATGCTGATCACGCCAACACAGGTGACAGCAGCGTTGATGGCTGGAACGCCGACGATATAGCACAACTACAGGCGAGTATTGCTGCGCGCGAACCCTTTATCGATTTCACCTTTAGTCGCACGTGCCGCGACGGCTCAGAACAACATTTCCGCGTGAGTGGTGAGCCTATGTTCGATCAGTCCTGTCGCTTTATCGGTTATCGCGGTATTGGCGTGGAATATAAGCATGGAATGGAGTGCAAACAAAGAGTGAGCAGTGATGCCAGTATCAACAAAACCTCCAATTATTAAAGCACCGCTGGCAATTCAACCGGTGAAGCCAAAGGACCAGCGTACTGTCGCCGTGGAAAGGTTGCAGCTTCCCACCTTAAATCATCTGCTCGCCGCCTTGCCCGTCTCAGAGCTAGCATTGTTTGGGGCGCATTTAGAGCTGGTGCCGCTGCGCCTTGGCGATATGCTCTATGAACCCAATATGCAATTAACCCATGCTTACTTTCCCACCACGGCCATAGTCTCGTTGCATTATGTAACGGCTTCAGGTGCCTCAGTGGAGATCGCGGGTGTCGGTAATGAAGGCATGGTCGGTATTTCGCTGTTTATGGGCGGCAACACCACACCCAGTTCTGCAGTAGTGCACACTGGCGGCTACGCCTATCGTTTACCACGCAAGGTATTGTGCAGTGAGTTTGGCCGCAACGAATCACTGCAGCGCTTACTCTTGCGTTACACCCAAGCGCTTATCACTCAAATTTCTCAAACGGCAGCTTGCAATCGCCATCACTCGGTAGAGCAGCAGCTCAGTCGCTGGTTGTTGCTTACCCTTGACCGCATTGGTGCAGGTGAATTTGTCATGACGCAAGAATTGGTCGCCAGCATGCTCGGTGTGCGTCGCGAGAGCGTGACGGCAGCGGCGTCAAGCTTGCAAGACGTAGGCTGTATCAGCTACCGACGCGGCCATATTTCTGTTATCAATCGCGCGGGTTTGGAACTGCGTGCCTGCGAATGTTATGGCGTTGTGAAAAAAGAGATGCATCGGCTGCTGAACTCTACTCAACATTAAAATCAATTGCGCCCAGCGCGCCCTTCGGCCAGAAATGGCTCCCTACTCATCAGCATCCATGAATAATTCGCCAGTTTTTAAGGAAAGCTTGCTGGGTACTTAATAACAGCTTGCTTCAATAACTGTCTTTCAGGCTACCGATCAACCGGCCCCTAATGGTCAGGCTATTCACTCTGCTTTTTATATCCCAAGGCTCACTTATGAATAACGCGCGCTGGGGTAAAACCTTAACTTTCATCAAAACATCAAGTGCGGGCATTTGGCGCCGCCACATCTTTGACCGACGCCTACAGCGACCGAATGATCTCGATCCGCTGCGCGCCGAGCTCTTCAGTGCCGATCAGATGGAGTACTTTGGCAAGCACCTCGCGGGCCAGCACAGTCTGAGTCAATCGCGCACCTGCGACCGTTTATTGACGCGCTTAGATGACAATGAACAGGTTTTGATTAATGCCTGCGCGCTGCTCACCGCCGCAGTCAAAAATCGCTCGCGTATTGCCCCTGCGGGGGAATGGCTGCTCGATAACTTTTACATGATTGAAGAGCAGGTACGCACCGCGCGCCGCCATTTACCCAAAAATTACAGCCGTGAATTGCCGCGCTTAGGCGCTGGCCCATCGGCAGGATTGCCGCGGGTTTACGATCTAGCATTGGCGGCTATTGCCCACGGCGAGGGGCGAATTGATGCCGAGTCGCTCAGCCGTTTTATCGCCGCCTACCAAACCGTTACGCCCTTAAAACTGGGTGAGCTCTGGGCTATCCCGATTATGTTGCGCCTCGCGCTCATCGAGAATTTGCGCCGCGTTAGCCTGCGTATTACCAATGCCCGCACCTTTCTCAATCAAGCCAAAGTCTGGGCGAGCCAGATGATTGAGGTGGCCCAAAGCAACCCTAAAAATTTGATCATTATTATTGCCGATATGGCGCGCTCCAACCCGCCCTTAGAAAGCGCCTTTATTGCCGAGTTAGTGCGCCGTCTGCAGGGGCATGGCCCGGCGCTGGCGCTGCCCTTAACCTGGATTGAACAGCGCCTTGCCGAAGAAAGCATGACCATTGAACAGATGGTACAGTCCGAAAATCAGCAGCAAGCAGTCGATCAGGTTTCCATTAGCAACAGCATTGGCAGCCTGCGTTTTTTAGGCGCCTACGACTGGCGCTTATTTGTAGAGAGCATGAGCATCGTTGAGCAAACCCTGCTGGAGGATCACGCCGATGTGTATCGTCAAATGGATTTTGCCACTCGCGATCAATATCGCCATGTGATCGACCATCTCGCCAAATACAGCAAAATGTCTGAAGCGGATATTGCGCGCGCGGCAATTGAACTTGCACAACGCAATAGCACGAGTACTGAGCCGAAGCCGCACAAAAATCACGTAGGTTACTTTCTTATTGATGATGGTTTGACGCAGCTCGAAACAGCCGTATCGGTGCGCTTACCTTTGGGGGAACGGCTGCGGCGCCAGTGCGCCAAGGTTATTCTACCCCTGTATTTGGGTGCGACCTTTGCGCTGTTGGTGGTGACGGCCCTAGGCCTCTTAGCACTTGCGTATAAAGGTGGAATTGTCGGTTGGCAGTTGGGTGCGCTGGGCCTATTGGCACTGCTCGCCGCGACCCCCTTAGCCACGGCGCTAGTGAATTGGCTGGCAACGCTGTTGGTTTTGCCCAAGCGTTTACCGCGTTTGGATTTTGAGCGCGGCATACCGGTAGAGTTGGCAACCTTGGTGGTAGTGCCAACCCTTATCACCAGCCAACAGGGGATTGAGGATTTATTGGAAGCGCTGGAAGTGCGCTTTCTCGGCAACCGCGATGCGCACCTGTATTTTGCCCTGCTGACGGATTTTGGCGATGCCGACAGCGAAACCCTCCCCGGCGATGACGCACTGCTCGCGCAAGCCAGTGCTGGCATCCTAGAACTCAATAAACGCTACGGCGCGCAGATTGACAGCCATCAAGAGGCTGCCACCCAAGATAGGTTTTTCCTCTTGCATCGCCCGCGCTGCTGGAACGCCATTGCTAAACGCTGGATGGGTTATGAGCGCAAACGCGGCAAGCTCGCCCATTTAAATTTACTGCTGCGCCAAGCCGCGACCGACTTAAGACGCGGGCCGGAAGCGGCAAGCGCCAGACCGCAAACGGAAAATTCTGGGGCATTCTCGGCGATTGTCGGCGATATAGCCGCGTTACCGCGGCTGCATTACATCATCACCCTGGATACCGACACCCAATTGCCGCGCGATGCTGCGCGCCAGTTTGTGGGCACCATGGCCCATCCGCTCAATCGCCCCGTGTTTAACCCCGAGCGCCGCATCATCGAGCGCGGCTACGGTATTTTACAGCCGCGTATGGCGGCCAGCCTGTCCGCCGCCAATCGCTCGCGCTATGTGCAACTCTATGGCAGCGAGCAGGGTATAGACCCCTATACGCGCTCAGTGTCCGACGTGTACCAAGATTGCTTCGGCGAAGGTTCGTTTATCGGCAAAGGTATTTATGACCTCGATGCTTTCGAGCAGGTACTCGCCGAGCGCCTGCCCGATAATCGTATCCTCAGCCATGATTTGCTCGAAGGTTCCTACGCTCGCGCAGGCTTGCTGAGCGATGTTCACCTTTATGAGGATTCACCCTCCCGCTATGAGGCCGATGTAAGCCGGCGCGAGCGCTGGATTCGCGGCGATTGGCAAATTGCCCGCTGGCTCTGGCCGCGCGTGCCGGGCGCCAAAGGGCAAAGCCAAGCCAACCCGCTGTCAACGCTGTCACGCTGGAAAGTTGCCGACAATCTACTGCGCAGTCTAGCGCCAGTTGCCTTGTTACTGTTGCTGCTAATTGGTTGGGTGCGCCTGCCTGAACCCGCACTCTGGACTCTTGTTCTGTTGAGTATTGTGGCGCTGCCACCGCTCTTGGCGACATTGTTGGAGCTGGTGCGCAAGCCTGCTGAAGTCCTGCTCGCGCAACATTTGGCGGTGGTGGTAGCGGCCGCAGGGCGTCATTTGTTACAGGCGCTATTTCGCATTAGCTGTTTACCCTACGAAGCCTGCTTTAGTCTCGTGGCGATTTTGCGCAGCCTGTGGCGCTTATGGTTTGCCCCGCAGCACTTATTGGAATGGCGCGCCTCGGTTGAACAGGAACAAAAAGGGGCAGGGGGCCTGCTCAGCACCTTTGCACTGCTCTGGTCTGCCCCCGTTATAGCCTTGGCGACTGGGGCGGTATTGATACTGTTGAGCCCCGCTAACACCTGGACCGCTTCAGGGGGCATTTCATCCTGGATCAATTCATGGTGGGACAATTCCTGGTGGGGCAATTCATTGTGGGTCGGGGCACCGGTATTGTGCCTATGGTTATTGGCACCCATCGAGGTCCGGTGGCTGGGGCGTCCGCTGGTGCGCAAAGAGGCGAGTTTATCGCTTCAACAAACACTGTTTTTACGCAAAATAGCGCGCAAGACCTGGGCCTTCTTTGAGCGTTTTGTGGTGGCCGAAGACAACTGGCTGCCGCCGGATAACTTTCAGGAAAGCCCTGGCCCCGTCATAGCCCATCGCACCTCACCTACCAATATGGGCTTAGCACTGCTGGGCAATTTATCGGCCTATGATTTTGGCTATATCACCACCCAGCAACTGCTAGAGCGCACCGCCAACACCTTTGGCAGCATGGCCAAGCTAGAGCGCTATCGCGGTCACTTCTTCAACTGGTACGACACCACCAACCTACAGCCGCTGCTACCGCGCTATATTTCCTCGGTGGATAGCGGCAATCTCGCGGGGCATTTACTCACGCTGCGCGCCGGGCTGTTAGCCTTACCTGAGCAGAAAATCGCCCACGAACGAACGTTTGAAGGGCTGCAGGATACTCTTGCCATTTTTACCGAAAGCGTGCACAGCGCAGACGTGTTGGAGCAGCTGCCAGAGGGTATTCAAGCGGCCATTATCAACCTGCGCGGTCGGCTGAAAAGCGCCTGTGAGCACCAACAGAACGCGCCACAAACCATCACCTTAATTGGGCTTTTGCACAGTCTTAACGGCAATTTCAGCAGTGCTAAAAATATCAATACCAGCTTGGCGGCATTGGTTGAGGTCAATCTGACTGCGAGCGCGTCACCCCAAAGCAAACTGTCCTTGAGTAATAGCGTTGATAATTCCATCGCTGTTGCTAGCACCAGCCTTGAGAACAAGAATATAGAAAGTAACAATATAGAAAGTAAAAATATTGATAACAGCAATATAGGAAGCATAGATAACAATACAGACAACAACAGCCTGCACCATGAAGTCATGGTCTGGGGTGAGGCGCTGGTAGCACAAAGCCGTTCAGCACTGGATGAGTTGTTATTTTTTGCACCCTGGCTGGCATTGCCCGCCGCACCTGCTGCGCTAAGTAACCTTGTTGCGCGCCTTGCACAGCAGGCCCCCGAGGCCGACTTACAGGCGCTACCGAGTTTGCGCAGCTTGGCGACTTACCGGCTGAAATTGGTGCCGCTGTTGGATGAGCTCTTACTCAAACCCGCCACACCGCAAGAACTAAAATGGCTGCTGGCGCTGCGCGAATCCGTCGTAACTGCTAGCCAGCGCGCCGAAGAGCGCAGCGCTCGCTGTGCGCAATTGGCCGCCCAAGCCAATAGCTTTGCGGCCATGGATTATGAATTTCTCTATGACCGCACCCGTCACCTTATCGCCGTGGGTTACAACCTAGACGATTATCGCCGCGATAACAGCTTTTATGATCTGCTCGCGTCAGAGGCACGCCTGTGTAATTTTGTCGCCATAGCCCAAGGCCAGTTACCGCAAGAGAGCTGGTTTGCCCTTGGGCGCCAGCGCACCATGGTGGCCGGTGCTCCCGCACTGGTGTCCTGGAGCGGCTCCATGTTCGAGTACCTAATGCCCATGTTGGTGATGCCCAGTTACGAGGACACACTGCTGGACCAAACCTGTCGCGCCGCCGTTGCGTGGCAAGTCGCCTATGGCAAAAAACGTGGCTTGCCCTGGGGGATTTCAGAGTCGGGTTATCACACCTTCGATGCCAGCCTCAACTATCAATATCATGCCTTTGGGGTTCCTGGCTTAGGCTTCAAACGTGGCCTAGCAGAGGACGCGGTGATCTCGCCCTATGCCTCGGCACTGGCCTTAATGGTCGCGCCCGAAGCTGCCTGCGCCAATTTACAGCGCTTGGCCAGCAGCGGGTTTGAGGGTCGCTTTGGCTTTTACGAAGCGGTGGATTACACCCCCGCACGGCTAGTGCGTGGCGAAACCAGCGCGCTGGTGCGCTCGTTTATGGTTCACCATCAGGGCATGAGTTTATTGGCCTTGGCTTATTTGCTGTTGGATCGCCCCATGCAGCGCCGCTTTTGTGCAGACCCGCTGTTGCAGGCAACCCTATTGCTGTTGCAAGAGCGCATTCCCAAAGCCTCGGTACTGCACAACCATGTGGCCGAACACGCCGAGGGCACGTCTCAGTTTGGACTTAATGAAGCCCCAACCTATACCCCGATTGAAGCGGATACTCCCAAACCCGAAGTGCAACTGCTGTCCAATGGTCGCTACCATGTAATGGTCACCAATGCTGGGGGCGGTTACAGCCGTTGGAAAGACCTTGCGGTTACCCGCTGGCGCGAAGATGCCACGCGCGACAACTGGGGCATGTTTGTCTATTTGCGCGATGCAGAAACGGATGACTTTTGGTCCGCGAGCCATCAACCCACGCTTAAGCGCGCCGACAACTATGAGGCGATGTTCTCCGAAGGGCGCGCTGAATATCGCCGCCGCGATCACGACATAGAAACCTATACCGAACTGGTGGTTTCCCCTGAGGACGATATAGAACTGCGCCGCTTGCGCATTACCAACCGCAGCGCGCGCACCCGCATCCTGGAAATCACCAGTTACGCTGAAGTGGTACTGGCCTTGCCCGCCGCCGATGCCACGCAAACCGCCTTTGGCAATTTGTTTGTGCAAACAGAGATTATCCCCGGGCGCCAAGCGTTGCTGTGCACGCGCCGCCCCCGTTCGGTAGGCGAGCACACGCCCTGGATGTTTCACCTGTTATCGGTCAATGGCAGTCCGGTCGATCAAGTGTCTTATGAGACTGATCGCCTAGAGTTTACTGGCCGTGGCCGCACGCTTATGGCCCCCCAAGCCATTACCGAAGGCGGTCCGCTTTCAGGTAGCCAAGGTTCGGTGCTTGATCCCATTGTCGCCATTCGCTGCCGCATAACGCTCGAAGCAGGGCAGGTAGCCACCCTCGATTTTGTGAATGGTACAGCGGATAACCGCGCTGCCTGTCTTGCCTTGGTAAGTCGCTATCAGGATCGTCATTTGGCCGACCGAGTATTTGACTTGGCCGCCACCCACAGCGGGGTCAACTTGCGCCAGCTCAATGCCAGCGAGAGCGATGCGCAGCTCTATCGGCGCCTTGCCAGTTCGGTACTTTACGCCCATTCGGCGTTGCGGGCTGAAGCGAGTGTGCTCATTCAAAATCGACGCGGCCAATCGGGGTTATGGGGTTACGCTATCTCTGGCGACTTGCCGATTGTGTTGCTTAAAATCGCCTCCGGCGATCATATAGAACTGGCGCGGCAACTCATTCAATGCCACGCCTACTGGCGCTTAAAAGGCCTGTCGGTGGATTTGGTAATTTGGAACGAAGACCATGTGGGCTATCGTCAGCGCTTGCAAGATCAAATTATGGGGCTGATTACCACCGGCAGCGAAAGCCATGCGATAGATCGCCCGGGAGGTATTTTTGTGCGCTCGGGGGAGCAGATCTCGCAGGAGGATCGCATACTGCTGAAATCGGTCGCACGAGCCATTATTGACGGTGCTCGTGGCAGCTTGGCAGAGCAGGTGAACCGGCGCGGCTTGCTGGAGAAAAAAGTCGCGCGTCTTGTGCCCAGCCGCACGCGCACCGCAGAAGATCAACAGCTGCAACTCATAGCGCCGCGCGCCGACCTGATTCTCACCAATCCTCTTGGCGGTTTCACACCCGATGGACGCGAGTACATTATCACCAGCACCGCCGCGCAAATGACCCCCTTGCCGTGGGTCAATGTTATTGCCAACCCCAACTTTGGGACGGTCATTTCGGAGGCGGGCCTAGGGTATACCTGGAGCGAAAATGCCCATGAGTTTCGCCTGACGCCTTGGTGCGATGACCCTGTTGGCAGCGCCGGCGGCGAGGCGATTTACCTGCGCGATGAGGAGACCGGTCATTTTTGGTCGCCCACGCCTTTGCCCAAACGCGGCCTTGCCCCCTATGTGACGCGTCACGGTTTTGGTTACAGCGTGTTTGAACATATCGAAGACGGTATTCGCTCGGAGCTGTGGGTTTATGTGGACTTAGAAGCCTCCATCAAATTCTCGGTACTCAAAGTTAGCAATGAATCCGGCCGCCGCAGGCGCTTGTCGGCCACCGGTTATGTGGAGTGGGTACTGGGCGATTTGCGCACTAAATCGGCGTTGCATTTGGTCACGGAAATTGACGCCAGTAGCGGCGCGCTGTTTGCGCGCAATGCCTATAACAGTGAATTTGGCGGGCGCGTCTGCTTTTTTGATGTAGATGATAACGCGCGCAGCCTCACCGGCGACCGCACTGAATTCCTCGGGCGCAACGGCTCGCTGGGTAACCCAGATGCACTCACCCGAGCGCGTTTGTCCGGTCGTTTAGGTGCGGGCTTAGACCCTTGCGGCGCAATCCATGTGCCCTTTGAATTGGAAGAGGGGCAGTCGCGCGAGGTTATCTTTCGCCTTGGCGCCGCGCAAGATTTAGAGCAGGCGCGCACATTGGCTCAGCGTATGCGCAACATTGGCTCGGCCCGCGCCGCACTCACCCGCGTGCACGACTACTGGACCAGCACCCTTGGTGCGGTGCAAGTGCAAACCCCAGACCCAGCCTTTAACGTGCTCGCCAACGGCTGGCTGTTGTACCAAACCCTGGCCTGTCGGCTCTGGGCGCGCAGTGGCTATTACCAATCCGGCGGCGCCTATGGTTATCGCGATCAACTGCAGGACACCATGGCCTTAATGCACAGCCAGCCGAGCATGATTCGCACCCAACTGCTGCGTGCCGCCCAGCGCCAATACCCTGAAGGCGATGTGCAACACTGGTGGCACCCACCCCAAGGGCGCGGGGTGCGCACCCGCTGCTCAGACGATTATTTATGGCTGCCACTGGTCACCTGCCATTATGTTGAAGGCACTGGCGATACCGGTGTACTCGCCGAACCCCTGAGTTATTTGAGTGGACGTTTACTCAATGAAGACGAGGAATCCTATTACGATTTGCCAGGGCAGAGCAGCGATCACACCAGCCTTTATAAGCACTGTGTGCGCGCTATTGAACACGGCCTTAGATTCGGTGAGCGCGGTTTACCGCTGATGGGGTCGGGCGACTGGAATGACGGCATGAACCTCGTTGGCATTCACGGCAAGGGCGAAAGTGTTTGGTTGGGTTTTATGCTTTACAAGGTGCTTATCGCCTTCGCTAAGGTTGCCGAACAACAGCAGGACCCAGGCTTTGCCCAGCGCTGCCGGCGCGAGGCTAAACAGCTGCAAACCAATATCGACCAGCACGCCTGGGACGGCAACTGGTACAAACGCGCCTGGTTTGACGACGGCGTGGCACTGGGCTCGGCGGTTAACGACGAGTGCCGCATAGACTCCATCGCCCAAAGCTGGTCGGTGCTCTCGGGCGCAGGCGACCCCCAGCGCGCGCGCACCGCCATGGCCTCGCTGGATACCCATTTAGTACGCCGCGATAAAGGCATTATCCAACTGCTAGACCCACCCTTTGACAAGTCAGCCATGAACCCCGGCTACATTAAAGGCTATGTACCCGGCGTGCGCGAAAACGGCGGCCAGTACACCCATGCCGCCATCTGGGCGACCATGGCGTTTGCGGAACTGGGCGACAATCGTCGCGCCTGGGAGCTGTTTAATATCATCAACCCCGTCAACCACGGCAACAGCGCCGCCGCCGTCGCTGTTTACAAAGCCGAACCCTATGTCGTCGCCGCCGATGTGTACGCCATAGCGCCGCACACCGGGCGCGGTGGTTGGAGTTGGTACACAGGTTCTGCGGGTTGGCTCTATAGATTAATGGTCGAATCGCTCTTGGGCGTTACGCGCGCAGGCACACATCTGCGCATCAAACCTTGCCTGCCGCACAACTGGCCTGGATACACCTTGGAATATCGGTTTCAACAAACGCTCTATCACATCAAAGTGACGCAATCACTTGAGCAGCCCAGCACTGTTTGGCTCGATGGTGTAGTGCAGGACGGAAATGCCTTTCCCTTAGTAGATGACCAGCAAGAACATGAAGTGGACGTTGTAGTGTTAGTGCCTTTATAGCGTTTAAATGAGGCCTTATGCGAAAGTATCACCTAAGTGTGTGTGCTTTCGCACCGACTACATCAAGCGCAAGCCGCAAGCTGTAAGTTCATCTTAAGGAGATACCTATGAAAAACAATCAGAGCCTCAATGACCCTAAAAACTTACGCGAAAAAGCATTAAAGAATTTAACGCAAGGTGCGGTAACTGCTGGCTACTCCGCGAACCTATCCGAGGTGTTAGTTTCACTCAACCAAGCCCTCGCGACCGAGTTGATATGCGTGCTGCGCTATCGTACGCATCACTTCATGGCGCGCGGATTTAACGCCAAGGGGATAGCGGAGGAATTTCTTGTTCATGCCGGAGAAGAATTAGGGCATGCCGATCTGATCGCCGCGCGAATTGTGCAATTAGGGGGTGAGCCCGATTTTTCGCCTGAAGAACTAAACACGCGCAGCCATATCAAATTTACCCGTGCCACCACCCTGATAGAAATGATTAAAGAAAACCTAGTGGCCGAGCGAGTAGCCATAGACTCTTACCGAAATCTCATTCAATCCTTGGGTGATAAAGACCCAACTACAACACGCATGCTTCAGGATATTCTTGCAACAGAAGAAGAACATGCAGATGAGTTGGCAGATTGGCTGGACGATTTTCCTAGCGCACAGCATTAACTTATAGGGTGAGTAAATAGCATGAAAAATCTTAAAATACTGGTAGCCGTGATCGCCATTCTATTTATAGGCTTTGTAATCTACGGCCTTAAAACTGACTGCCCTGATACCGCAGGCTACTTTTTTTGCAATAAATCAGAACGCTAAAATTTCAATTTGAAAGCGCTATTATGTAGCGCTAACCAATAGGTATATGCTTTTGAACGCAAACATAAAACCGACGCTAGTATCAATCATGTTAACGAGCCTGCTAGTCAATATCAGCGGCTGCGAAAAACACGACACTAGTAGCACGAACGCCAACACTAATAGCGCCATATTCACCATTGACGCAGTGCAGACAACCAATTAGCGCGCACAATTAATATCGCCTTTGCCGAAGATGAATTACTGAAGGGTTTGAATATTAAAATATTGGCCAAAGATAACAACGTCAGTCTTGTAGGAGTTGTTAAAGATAACGTACAACACGACCAATCCATCTTGCTCGCCAGTGGCATCAGCGGAATCGGGCTTATTGATGACCAGATCTCAATCGGCGCAAAGTAGCACTGACCTACAATAAGTTATCCTCAAACAACATTGCATTTTTATCCCTCATCACAACCTCTCCGTCATCGCCAAAGCACGTCCCACAATTCACTCCCCAAATTATATTCATCGCACAAGGTAAAAAGCCTTGTGTTGTCATGGGGTATTGGGCGCCAAAACAGAAAGATATGGGGTGGGCATAGGAGGGGTAGGGTGGTGAAGGGAATTAGAAGCCCAAAGTAATGGAGTGTAATTGACAGGTTGGGGCAGGTTGGGATAGGGATAATTAATAGTTTTGAGTGAGAGGGAAATGTTGTTATATTCGGGGAAGTAAGTAGATGCGAGGGGCGGGTTGGTGCCCAAAGGGGACGTTGGCGTGACGGTTTTAATATTGCGAAGTTAGTGCCCAAAGGGGAAGTGGGTGGGTAATTAAATAGACGGCTTATTCTCCGCAATAGCGGGCATTTTGGTTTGGCATTTTTATCAACGACGCTGACCCTATTGATCTTTTTGAAGCATTTTCCACGATGCAAGAGGATCTCACGGCCGAGAAGAAAGTAATTCAAAGACAATGGGCGAAACGGCAAATACAAATCGATAATGTCATGCAGTCAACGATTGGGATGTATGGGGATCTGCAGGGGATCGTGGGTAAATCGCTGCAGGAAATCGAGGGGCTAGAATTTCCTGCGCTTGGTATGGACGATCAAACGGAAAAACAATCATGAACGGAAACACAGGTGTTTTAGCGCAAACAACAGTTCTACATGAAATTCTTGAGTGGTCCACTTCAAGACCAAATTGGCAACGTGACGCACTTCGACGGATTCTGGAAAAAGGTAGTATCTCAGAGGGTGACTTACTGGAGCTAGAGAGAATTTGTCGTGCTAGCCATCACATTGACACCAACTCGAATCCAATTATTTTTGTACCCTTGACGCAATCGCACTTACCTACAGCACCGGGTGTAACGGAATCAGTATCACTTGTATCGATAGGTGATCTCAAAAATGTAAATCGCTTGTCGTCAAATCAAACTATACCTTTCGGAGATGAAATCGGTCTTACAGTAGTTTATGGTGAAAATGGAGCAGGCAAATCTGGTTATGCACGCGTAATTAAAAAGGTCTGCCGTGCCAGAGGAGCGCAGCCAATAATTCGTCCTAATGCTTTTACACTTGCAAACGCATCTGCTGCTTCAGCAAATATAGTCTTCAAAGTTGGAGGTACTGACGTCCAATCCTCTTGGACAGACGGCGTTAGTGCTGATGCACGTTTGGCAAATGTGTATGTTTTTGATTCCTTGGCTGCCGGGCACTATGTAAGCGAAGAAAGCTCAGCTGCTTTTACGCCATATGGGCTGGATATCTTGCCAACCTTGTCAAAGGTATGTGATGCGATCGAAGATAAATTGAAGGGCGATATCGCTCAGAAAAAAGCATTAATAAATGGTATGGCCTCAAATTGGAAATATGATTCACAAACATTAGTCGGTAAATTAATTACCAATCTTTCCGCTAAAACTAAGACGTCTGATGTCGAGCTGTATTCGGGATTAGACGAAAAGCAAAAGCAACGGCTTGAGGACCTACGGGAGGCATTTAAGGCTGACCCATTGCAAAAAGCAAAATTGACTCGTGCGATGGCAGCAAGACTCGATGCATTTGCAAAGAAGCTTGAAACTATTTCTTCAGAGTTGGCAGATGATAGCCTTGTTGCATTTAAAAAGTTGCTAGATGACGCGATGCTTTCTGGGAACGCTGCTAAAGCTTTTGCATCACGCCAATTTGGTTCCACTTTTTTAAAAGGTACAGGAGAAAAGTTTTGGAATACGCTATGGGATGCTGCACGCGACTACTCTAATAATGCTGCTTACGTTGAACAAGTTTTTCCAGTTACTACCGATGGTGCTAGCTGTGTTCTTTGCCAGCAAGAGCTTAATGATGAGACGGCTCAACGTCTAACTACATTTGAGTCGTTCGTAAAGGATACCAGTCAGGAGTTAGCAACAAATAATGAAAAATTGGTTGTGACTGCCAACAATAAGTTGATCTCTATTGATCCCCTTACGGATGAATTACGGAAAATAGATGCAGATATTGCATTGTTGACAGCAGATCAACGAATACTGCTTTCTCAGTTCATCGTTGCAATAGATGAGCGACTGAAATGGATAAAGCAAAGTTTTACAACTCGCGTATGGACGTCTTTTCCCAGCCTTACTCCGTCCCCACTAACATTTATTACATCGTTGCAAACAGCTCTTGAGGCTCGTGCCAAAATGGAGGAGTCAGCACACGATCCCGACATACTTAAGGCGCTAATTGCTGAAGGTGCTGAGCTGGGCGCTAAGGATTGGTTATCAGGTGTTAAGGTAGATGTATTAGCGCAAATCGAAAAATATAAAGAAATTGCTAAATTAGAGCTTTGTCGAAAAGATGTGACGACTGCACAAATCACGACTAAAAGTTCCGATCTGACTAAGCAATTTGTTACAGATGCATTTCAAGCGCGTTTTAAAGCAGAGCTGAAATTGCTTGGATTAAGAACGTTGGACGTTGTGTTAGAGTCCGTAAAGGGCAAAAAAGGTGAGACTAAGTTTTGTCTTCGATTGGTGTCGGCAGGTAAATTAAAGGTTGTTGATATCGCTAGTGAGGGCGAGCAGCGCTGCATCGCGCTTGCGGCTTTTCTGTCAGAGTTATCGCAGGCAGCGCATCAATCAGCATTAGTATTCGATGATCCCGTGTCTTCTTTAGATCATTGGCATCGCGAACGTATCGCAGAGCGTCTTGTAGTCGAAGCAAAGCAAAGACAACTCATCGTTTTTACCCACGATGTTGTATTTTTGAACGATCTTTTGGCTTTTTCCGAAAAAGCAGGCATTGAACCAAATGTTTTAACACTTGAATGGAATGATGGTGCACCTGGGTACTACGTATCAGGCCTTCCGTGGGATAGCAAAAAACCCCTTGACTGCCTAACTGAGCTTGAGCAAAACCAAAAAGCTATCTCAGCAAAATGGAATCCTCAGCCAAATGGAGCAAATATTGAAGCAATGCGACATGCCTACTCTCGATTAAGATCTACCATGGAACGTGTAGTTGAATTTGAATTACTTGATGGAATCGTTTGTCGATTTGAGTCTCAAGTGAACGCAGGGCGTGTAAAAAGCTTGATTGGCACAACACAGGCAGAATGTGATGAGTTAAAAAGGCTGCTCAAAAAATGCCATCAAATAACGGACGCACATGCTCCATCTACATCCACTACTCCTAATCCACCAGAGTTCCTGCAGGATATTACAGATGCAAAAAGACTTATTACAGATATTCGAACTCGCAAAAAAAGTAATCAGTAGCTGGAAAGTTAAACGATACAGTGGATTGGGATGTTACACAGGAACCGCAGTAAAAAATGATGCATTAAATTTGTTGCGTGCGAAGCGCAATTAATACAGCCTAAAAAGGTAATGGAAACATGTTACAAACATATATAAAAAGTGTGGAACTTAAAGGCATCCATAAAAGATATGATTTAGATATATCGTTTAATGGTTCACTCAACGTACTTCACGGACAAAACGGGACAGGAAAATCAACATTAATTCATATCATAGCTAACATAGCTAATTGTGATTTTATTAGATTTGCATTTTTGGATTTCGACAAGATATGCGTCTTATACTCAAACGACGCATCTATTGTCGTTTCACAGCAAGATAAAGACGATGACAAACTTATTAGAGTTGAAATTCAAAATGGTGCATCGTTTGAGTTTTATAAAAGAGAAGCATATGAAGAGATTCGGAAGTTAGATGACGAAAGATTTGCAAGAGAGTACGTCTCTGAGTTGACAAAGAAAATTTCTGGTTTCGTCAAAACTAACAACATAAGACATATTGAGACGTCTTATTTTCCAGCATTTAGAACTATGTTGGAGGCGTGGTCGTCCCAGAGAGAAACTAGAAATGTACCTACGCACAGCAAACATATGAATTTTATGGCAACCAAACAAGCTACGTCTTTTTCTAGACAGCTGTTTGGGCAGTTTCTTCCAACAATTAACTACCCCTCACCCATCGATATAGAACGAAATCTGATGGAAGAAATTAGAGATTGTCAGATCAGCATTGCTAGATACGAGAGCTCTGTTTTTTCAGATTCGTTTGTTAAAGTTTTTTCCGCTTTGCTCGATGGATCAAATGTAGAAACAAATACAGAAGAGCTATTGTCCGAAATTTCGCAGTTAACAACCGATTCTACGAATAGTAAACTCGGAGATTTTGAGGAAAACTCCAATACATATAGAGATCTTCAAAAATTAGTAACAAAAAATACTAGAACTAATGATTTGCCAAGCTCTGCTGCAGGAGCGCTGTCTGTTTATCGTGACGCATTAAAGGAACGACAAAATTTTCAACAAGAAGCTTTTAAAGAGGTTGATAAATACTTTGAGGTTGTCAATTCATTCCTTGAAAAAAAGGAACTTTCGTATGTTCTAGATAAACATAGAAAAATGCCTAGAGTAGGGTTGAAGTTTCCTGATAATACGTGGAGCAATATAAAGGTAATGTCATCCGGCGAAAGACAGCTTTTAACAATGCTGTATGCTGTTAATAAGATGAGTGGCAATTCAGCAGTTTTAATTGATGAGCCAGAGCTTTCGTTACATATTGATTGGCAAGAAGAGTTGCTTGGAAAAATGATGGAGCAATTGGGTGATCGACAAATAATAGTATGTACTCATTCGCCTGCTATAGCATCAGATTTTGATCAGTACATGAAAGAGGTTATTCCAGTCTTCAATGATCTACCTGGAGCTGCAAAAGAAGAATTTGAAGATGACGAGGAATTATTTTAATGGATTTAAAATATGATATCTCAAAATATATTGCCAGTGTGAAAATGAGCTCCAAAAAAAGAATACTAGTTGAGGGTCGAGATGATAAGGCACACATTAGCAATCTTTTACATGTCACTTTAACTGGTCATAAAATAAAAATTGATACAGCAGAAAACATTAAAGGAGATTGTCAGCAAACAGCAAAAAATAACAGGGCTAAGATAGAAAAAATTCATGAGTATACTAACGCGTCAAAAGATCACAAAAATCTATTCTTTTTGTGCGATAGAGAGTTCTTAAAATTTGATATTAGTAGTCAAATAACTGACTTAATGGTTGAGCACGAAAACGATGGAAATCTTAGCTGGACTATAGGTCATTCATTAGAAAATTATTTCATTAAGGATGAAATAGTATGTGGTGCATTTAGGTTTCTATGCGGGTCTGAATATAAAACTAGTGCAGAAGAGCTTTATAAAAAGGTTTTTGTTTCTTCTCTAAAGTTAATTGCCACAGAGCCTGTAAATACTTCTGTGTAACTGCCGGTTACTGATAATCGCTCAAGCGTTCATCAAAGACAATCATAAAGTGGTTCAATGCTGCGCGCCAATTTCGAATTGGCATTGTCCACTTTTTAGCCGCATCTTGAATCGCCAAATAAATAACTTTTTTGTAAGCGTCTAACCAACCACACCTAGATTTACTTGCCAAGGCATCAAATCTTCAAGTCCATCATCTGTATTGCGCTTAGGGATTTCTGTCAGCAAATGCTCAACATACTTTACCGGATTCAGACCATTTGCCTTAGCCGTTTCGATAATCGAATATAAAATCGCGCTGGCTCTCGCACCGCTGGCGGTGTTGCTAAACAGCCAGTTTTTGCGGCCGATCACAAAGGGTTTTACGGCGCGCTCCGCGCGATTATTGTCGATGCACAGTTGTCCGTGTTGTGTGTAGGTAGTGAGCTTTCTCCATTGTCGCAGCGTGTATGCGACCGCATGACCTAATGTGGATTTAGGGGGCGTCTGTTCCACTGATTTATCGAGCCATGCTTTAAATTCAGTGAGCAGCGGTACAGCATGCAACTGCCGCAGGGTATATTTTTCTTCCGGTGTTTTGTCGTTCAGTAGCGCTTCCACACGGTAGAGTTTCTGAATGTGCGCCACTGCCCAATCAGCACGGCCTACTTTGCCCTTTGGTTGTACTTTTTGCGCATCGGTAAATTTCCGGCGTGCATGAGCCATACAACCAGCCAGTGTTGCTTGAGTGCTTTCGTAAGCCGCATAACCATCAACCTGTAAATAGCCTTTATAGCCGCTTAGAAATTCTTTCGGGCAAGCAGCTGCGCGACTGGGTTGATAGTCGTAAATCACAATGTTGTTCGCGGAGCTGTTCGGATCAGGAGAATCTCTGCCGCTACAGTAGACCCACATGTAATTTTTTTTGTCATCCTGAAGCACTGTCACTGGCGTTTCATCTGCATGGATGGCGGTTTGTGTTAGCAGCGTTATTGTTAATCGCTGCAATAGCCTTTCAAGAACATCCGCACTACGCATTATCCAGTTGGACAGGGTGTTGCGATTGAGGTCGATATTCAGTTGCTTAAAAATAATTTCCTGGCGATACAGCGGCAGTGCCAATTGGTATTTATTGCCGATAATGTGTGCCAGCAAGCTGGGCGTGGCCATACTTTTGGGAATGGGGCTGGCTGGCACAGGGGCGATCACAATCGGCGTATTCGTATGGTTCTTTTCGCACTGACGACAGGCGTATTTCAGGCGCAGGGTTTCAATGACTTTTAAACTGGCGGGAATGTATTCTAGTTGTTCACTTTTTTCTTCGCCGATTTTGTGTAAGTCGCCATTACAGCAAGGGCACATTTTTTCTGTATCAGCGATATCAATTATGCGTGTTTCACGCGGCAAATCGGCGGGCAATGGTTTACGGCCGGTTTTCTTTTTAGTTGAAGTGGCGGCAGATGTGATATCCGCCGCTGTAGCGTCTGTTGTTATCTCTGCGTCACTGTCTGCACGGATTTCGTCTACTATTACTTCCGCTTCGTTAAATAACCAATCAAGTTGATCTGGGGATTTTTCTGAAGACGTGCCAAATTGGCGGCTTTGCGCCAGCTTGAATTGCTCACGCAGAAAACGAATTTCTTGCTCCAATATTTTATTTCGCTCTTTAAGCGAATCAATTTCGACAAGTAATTTATGAGAGTTTGGCATGGCCGTATTTTACTACGACCACCGAGGTTACATCAAAATAATTAACTGGCTTGCTGAAAAAATACCGGTTGATGCCCAATCACATCATAACCGCCTAGCAGCCACTGTAATTGTTGTTCACTCAAGGTAAGTGTTGCAGTTTGAATTTGTGTTGGCCACTTAAAGCGGGATTTTTCCAAACGTTTGTACCAGAGTACAAAGCCTGTAGCATCCCAATAAAGAATTTTCAGTTTATCGCGCGAGCGATTACAAAATACATACAGCGCAGGCTCAAATGCCGAGCGCTCCAACGCTTGCTCTATCACTACGACGAGGCCATTGATGGATTTGCGAAAATCGATAGCATCCTTGTACAGAAAAATAGCAGGCGGATCAACAAAGCAGCGCATTATGCAAGCGCCTTAATAACGTCCGCTAACCATTGCGCCGATACTCCCGTGGGCATACGCAGCTGTGTGGCACCGATGTGAAGCTGAATACTTTGGTTTTCGAGGGGTTTTGTCGTTATCGCAACAAAGCGATTTTCTGCGGGTTGCGTCGCCAATTGCTTTTTGCGTGTACTGAAATATTTATTATCAATCTCGCGCTCTGCGCAAAATGCCTTCGCGGTTTGTCCTGAGGCGGCTTGCTCCTTAATCAGTGCTCGCCATTGCTCTTGTGTTAATCTGGCCATCATCATTCCTCTGTTGAAAAAGGATTAGGCTAATGATTGGTGGCCAAAATGGGAATGTGTGCTTTATTGGACGCTTACACTTTTTTCGCAGAATCATCGGTCGGAAATAACTTCCGTTTTTTGATGGCTTGGCGAATGACGCTGTTCAGGGATTCAATCGCATTCGTCGTGTAAATCGCACGCCGAATGTCTTCAGGATATTGGAATAGCGTGCGCAGGTTCGCCCAATGCGTGTGCCAGCAGCGACTGATCTGCGGGTACTTGTCATCCCAGCGCTCGCCTAGTTGCTCCAGCGCCAAAAGCGCCTCTTCTTCGGTCACGGATTGGTATATCCGCTTCAAGTCAGTGGTTACGGCCTTGTAGTCCTTCCAAGGCACATATCTCACCGAATTGCGCACCATGTGCACCACGCACAGCTGGATTTGGGTTTGCGGATAGACGGCAGTGATGGCGTCAGGAAAGCCTTTGAGACCATCAACACAGGCAATCAAGATGTCACGCACACCGCGATTCTGAAGTTCGGTTAGTACTCCAAGCCAGAATTTGGCGCCTTCATTTTCTGATAACCATAGGCCCAGCAACTCTTTTTGGCCGTCCATAGTAACGCCCAACGCCAGGTAAATCGCTTTGTTGATTACCTGCTTATCCTGCCGGATTTTCACCACAATACAGTCCAAATAGACAATCGGATAGACCGCATCTAGCGGGCGCGATTGCCATTCAATCACTTGCTCAATCACCGCATCGGTGACTTTGGAGATCAATGTGGGTGATACGTCAGCACCATACATTTCTTTAAAGGTTGCGACGATTTCACGGGTTGTCATGCCCTTGGCGTAGAGGCTCAGAATCTTGTCATCCATGGAGGTAAAGCGAGTTTGATGCTTCTTCACCAGTTGCGGCTCAAAACTGCCCTCACGATCCCGCGGGGTATTGAGCTGGAATTCACCTTCTTCCGTTTTCAGTGTTTTAGTGGTGTGCCCATTGCGGCTATTGGAGGCGGTGGATTTCTGGTGCTTCTCATAGCCAAGATGGGCGTCCAGCTCACCGTTGAGGGCAGCCTCTACGGCGACTTTGGTCAGCATCTGGGTGAAATTACTCAGATCTTTTTCGGTTTTCAGGTGCATTGCCGCTTCGCGGGCAAAGGCTTCAAGGTCTTTTGGGTTCATACTGTTTATCCTTCCCTTCGGAGGGTTAATGATAAACAGTTACACAGATTTAATTACAGTCTCTTGCCACAATAACTCTTGCAGCCAAAAAAATTGATAAGTGCTCCTATCCATCTGGCACTATTGGCTGGCAAGACTTGATCATAAGTGATGATGAAGTTTGCATTGATATAGATGAATGGAAATCTTGTAAAGACAATCAAATCGCGCTTGATTTTTATAATGAGTATAAAAAACATATTCCTATAGTGGATAGTACCGATATTTTAATCTGTTCACGAATATGTCGAGGGCATACCGCTATACTTATGCTTCAGCGCACGTTCGCTGCATGTTTGTACAAAATTTCCAAAGACCACAATGATGCTGATGCTGATGCTGAAAAAATTGCTTCTGATTTTTCCCGCATAAAAGAAGGGATGCTAGCAAATGCATTGTCCGAATCTTGGATACAGAAAGTAAAAGTAGGACAGGCAATTTATCCTGAAAATTTAATACATTTAGTAGCATGACTTATGTACTACCGATTTCAGGCACTATTAGTAACTACTTATCTTGCCCTATCTCATGTAACCCAATATAAATCAGATATTTCTTACTAAAAATAGATCCTTGACTGTTCACCTCAAACGGTCAAAGATCTCTGCTGGGGTCACACCCAGAGCATTACTTAACTGATAGATTTTGGTTAATGTTACGTTTTTTTCCCCTCT
This sequence comes from Cellvibrio sp. 25HG11W-0, assembly GCF_057815475.1. NCBI lineage: Bacteria > Pseudomonadati > Pseudomonadota > Gammaproteobacteria > Cellvibrionales > Cellvibrionaceae > Cellvibrio > Cellvibrio sp. 25HG11W-0. The sequence goes on along the minus strand of NZ_CM174230.1, from coordinate 2,546,404 downwards.
TTCTATATGGCCCATGTAGCTGCGATCTATGCCAGCAAGATCAGCAAATGCTTCTTGAGACAGTCCTTTTCCTTTGCGAATTTCTCTTATTAATTGCACAAAAGCGACTATGTGTTGATCTTTCATAATTGTTCAGCTTAGTGGTCTTACTAACTGAAGTGTTGCAGTAATCCTTGCCCACCTTTGTGTAACATCATTGAAAGCATACATTCGCCTGTTTAAAGCATTTCACTGACAGCTAGCCTGCTTTAGCTCCGTAGATATGGCGGTGCCCGATAACGAGCAGCGCTGAAAGGCAAGGTCCACCTTTCTTTTTACTTTTGCAGGACTGCTGATTTTGGTGATTGCGGCCATATGGCCATGTTGAGGTTCGTGCCTCACCGCCAACCTACGCTGAATTACGCGCGAACTGTAGGTTGGTGGTGAGCTTGCGAACCCCAACAGGCTATTTAGGGGTGGGCCCTTATGTATAGCTTTCATCGGCGATTTGCGTATTAATTTTTTGTGGTTTTATCTAAGGCTTCAATCTTCTTCAATATATCCTCCGCATCACTTGTGAGCATCGAGTAAGACCGGATATCTCCATTGCGCTGTGCGTGCATGGCTTCTTCCAGTTTTTGCAGATATTGTTTATTGAGTGCTTTAAGCGGGTCTTTTTTGAAGAGCGAGAACATAGCGATTACCCATTTATTTTGTTAGCTAGTTGGTACGGCGATTACCCGATTTTAGTTCATTGCTATTGGCGCTGCGAGTGATGGGATTAAAGGCCGGTAGATTTTTATAATTGGGCCAAAACATAACAGAGTTAACCCCCCGCCAAACCTACTACCGCCCCGAATTGAGTTACGCGCAAACTATGGGTTGGTGGTAAGCTTCCGAACTTCAACATGCACAGCCCCAAGGGGCTGCCAAAAAAACAGACAGCCACTACAAAACGCTAGTGAGTGTATAAACCATACAGAGTGCCATGAGAAAATCGATACCCACTATTTTAGAAACCAAGCAATTACCTGATTTCAGCTATCTTGGGTTGGAGAATATTATCGTTCCCGTAACAGCGGAAGATTTTACCGCCGCGGTAGCGCACCTAATATCGGCCAAATGTGTTGGCTTTGATACCGAATCACGCCCCACGTTTGCGAAAGGTGAGGTGAGTGATGGGCCCCATGTGGTTCAGTTTTCCAGTGAGCGTCAGGCTTATATTTTTCAAATGTGTAATCCCGCAAGCCACAATCCTTTACAGTATTTGTTAGCCGCTGAAGACATTAAGAAAATTGGTTTTGATTTAGGCTCAGATCGTAAGTTATTGCTTAAAAAGTTTGGTGTGTTGCCGCGCGCGCTATTAGATATGCGTCAGGTATTTAAAAAGCAAGGCTATCGCGATACGGTTGGCATTCGAGCGGCAGTTGCCATTGTGTTCGACCAACAATTCCATAAATCTAAACATGTCACCATGTCGAACTGGGGTAGCTCAATACTGTCGAACCATCAGCTAGTCTATGCTGCGAACGACGCTTATGCCGCACTGCGGGTGTATCTACATTTACTTAATAGCAATGCATTTATTTGATAATACAAATGTCACTAGATAGTAGTAACGAAATGGCGAATAACGGTTACACAATAAAAAACGCCAACGCTAATCAATAATGCCACTCTAGGCACTCATCAATCAGGTTGGCGCAGCAAATACTAAATACTATATTCGCCCTAGAAGTACCAGTATCAAAACTACAACTAAAATAAAGCCGAGTCCACCGCTCGGGCCATAGCCCCAGCTGCGGCTGTGCGGCCAAGTAGGAATCACACCAAGCAGCATTAGCACTAACAAAATCAAAATAATTGTTCCTATACTCATGACTTACTCCTTAAGCTAATTTTATTATTGAGCCGGTGTAGGGTTGGCGATAATGACTTCTACACGGCGATTGAGTGCACGCCCTGAAGTGGAATCGTTACCAGCAACCGGATAGTTTTCGCCTTTGCCGACAGCACTCAAACGTGAACTGCTAACACCTTGTTCTAACAAATACAAACGCACTGAATCTGCGCGGCGCTGTGAAAGCGATTGGTTGCTTTCTTCACTGCCTAGATTGTCTGTGTGTCCTTCAATTAACAGCGTGCGATCAGGATAGGTTTTGAGAAATTGCGATAATTTACTAAGGTTTTCAACCGCGTTACCTTTTAATTGCGATTTTCCTGTTTCAAACAGCATATCGCCCAAGGTCACCACCAGGCCGCGCTCAGTGGCCTTTGCATTTAGCTCAGCAATTTGATTGCGCAGTACTTCACTGTCACGGCGCGCTTTGTCTGCATCGTTGCGGGCGAGGTCTGCTTCACGCGTGCGTGAGTTTAAACGCTCGGTATCGCGTTCTTCTTTCAAGCCTGCGCGTTGATCTTCCAATAAGCGTGTTTCTGCTTGCGCCCAGGCTACGTCCACTTCTCGGGCGGCGATAAATACTAAGTGCTCAGATAAGGCTTTATCTTTGCGCGGAACTTCAGCTTGTGTGACCGCTGCATCTGCTGTGCGAATAGCCACAGAGGCGCGGCTTGCAAGCGGGGCATCATTTTGTAGCTGCGCAAGGCGATTGCGCGCCTCTATAGCGCCATCGGGGCTTTTCATTGGACTGCTGCAACCACTTAAGAGCAATATGCCGGTGATGGCAATAACCAAGGGGGTCCGCAAAGAATGTAATGATTTTTTTAAGCCGGAATTAATTGTTTTCATTGTTGACCTCCAGTATTACGGTTCATCTCTTGTTTCAATACATGAATATTTTTCTTCATGTCTTCATTTACCGCTTGCTCTTTCGCTAGCTCAGCCTTTGCTGTTGCAAGCTTAATATCCGCACTTGCCTGTTGGGCAAGACGTTTAGCTAACACCATGTTTTCGCTCTTGACTGCGGCGCGGGCACTGCTCATTTTTGCGCGTGCTTCCTGCATTTCTGGTAAAGCATATTCCCCAACACGTGCCTGTTCCGCATCCATTAACGATTGTTCTGCAGCGCTAATCTCTTGCGTGGGGGGCAGGGGCGTGGACGAGCAAGCCGGAAGCAGCAAGCCCAGACTGACAATAATGAATAAACGTGGCAGCAAAACACCTATGCGGCGAGCACTACTCCTTAAATTACTCTGTTTTATGTGATTCATAATTTTTACCTAATGGTGTAAATAACACGAGAAAATCGTTCGATAGAGCTGTTTAACAAATAGAGACTAACGGTGTTGCAAGGCAAACTCGGTACGCCAGCGCGCATAACTGTCTAAATAGTTAACCTAATAATGTCTAACGCGTAGATTTTTAATGCTAAACCGCTTAGACGCTTAATATTAGGCAGGCTATTAATGTTAAAAAGATTCTTACAGCTTTAATTTTTGCTGCTACGGCTCTCAATGCTATCTCGCCTATCTATATAGAAGAGCCCTATACAATAGAAGAGCCGCCTTGAGAGGAGCCCCTTGGCTATCAATGCAAGACGAATTAGGGCTACGTGCGGTGGCGAACAGAACCTAGAGTGGTTCGGGCCTATTATCCATCTGACGTTCTACAAGCTGCGATGAGAATTAAACACTCCTCGGGTATATAAGGACGAATCAATAGGGAAGTACTTTTCAATTCATTAACTCGCCATAGTGCCATAGGAATTTATTATGCAAATTTCAACAAACAATTCAGGTATTAATAGTAAAACGACTGCTGCGGAATCTGGCCAATCAACACTGACACAAGAGTTTCAAAGCTTTGTTGCCGATATTGAAGACCTTGTGAAAGCAACTACTCAGTTGACCGGCGAAGACTTAAATAAAGCCAAGGTTAAATTGCAACAGCGCATAGCAAGTGCAAAAGGTTCAGCAGATGAGCTTGGTGAAAATCTTGTTAATCGTGCACGTAAAACAGCCGAAAGCACCAATGTTTATGTACACGAACAACCTTGGAATGCTATAGGTGCAAGTGCTGCGATTGGCTTATTGTTAGGTTATATACTTGCGCGTCGCTCTTGATTGATAGCGAATTTGGCTATAAAAATTTAGGCTAAAGGTTTTTTGGGCCTATAAATTGCAACTTCGCGCTAGCCGCGAAGTTCGGCGTGCGAGGAAATACCCCTTGGAAATCATCCAACGCTTACGTTCAATGGCTAAGGCGCTACTCATGCAGATGGAACTGCATGGTCGCTTAGCTAGGGTTGAATGGGAAATAGAAAAAACTCGGCTGCAGCAATCTTTGCTGATGATGCTACTTGGCTTTGCCTGTTTAATTTGCTGCTTGCTAAGCCTAAATGTTTTGATTATTTCGCTGACATGGACAACTGATTATCGGATTGCTGTGATTGTGGCGCTCATCGTTTTTTATGCACTAGGGCTGGCGCTGTGCTGCCTTCGCCTGAATAAACTAAGTGCAAAAAGTGCTACAACATTTTTAGCAACACGCGAAGAAGTGAGTGCTGATATAGCGCTTATGCGGAGTCAATTATGAGTTCAACTAGCATGAAAGCTCTGTTGTTAGAGCGTTCGCTTTTGCAGCAACAATTGCGTGCACAACGACAGATTATTATCGCTGATTTTTGTAGTGAACCAAGTCCAATCCCACACTTTCCGCGCAGCGCAACTATGCGCTTTCTCACGGAGAAAGCGGGGTTTAAGTTGGTGGCGGATATAGCCGTACGCCAGCTTTGCGCTCGCTACCCAGGTGTTACTGCTATAGCACAAAGCATGCGGCGATTAATTATGTAAGCAGCATACTGAGCTAATTTAACGGGTGAGAAATCACTTTCGAAGGTCTTCATGAACAGGTCTGATGGCTTAAACCCAAGATATTCTCACGCAAAAACTGCGCGCCTATGAGCACTAAATAACATAGCGATACCAGTGGTTGTACAAAATTCACCGTTCCTTAATGTACTTAATACTGCGCGTAAATATACTTTTTATCCGGATTCTGATCATGTTTCGAGAAACGTTCTTTCGCCGCCATGAGCGAGTTATTATTGTGTTGTCAGCCATGCTTACATTTGGCCTGCTGATGCTGGGCTCGGCCATGCTTGTGACAATGCTGAGAGTGGTATTTACTTAGAGTGTTATTTTGATTTTTTCAGTCGAGAATTGGGATATTGGGATGTTGTCTTTGGCGTTATCCAAGGTTTTTAAGCGCGGTAACAGCCGATCAGTTTCTTTTTTTACCACGGCGTAACATTCGCAGCTTAACGCTTCCAATTGAGCCCGATTAACAAGGGTTATTTGACCGCGCGAATATTCAATAATACCTAGGCGCTGCAATTTTCCTGCGGCTTCGGTAACTCCTTCGCGCCGCACACCAAGCATTTTTGCAATCAGTTCTTGCGTCATGCTTAGAGAGTTGCTGGGTAATCGGTCGAATAGAAGCAATAACCAGCGACATAGTTGCTGATTAATCGAGTGATGGCGATTACATACCGCGGTCTGTGCCATTTGGGTAATAAGCGATTGGGTATATCGCAGCAGTAGCTGTAGCAGCTCGCTATGATGATCTAATTCCTTTTTTAAATCTCGGCCACGTAATCTATAGGCAAAACCGTCGCTCTGAACTAGCGCGCGGCTTGGCGTACTATCACCCCCCATAAATAATGCAATACCAATAATTCCCTCATTGCCCACCATGGCCATTTCTGCAGAGGCACCGCTCTCCATTATGTATTGCAAGGAAACAATAGTGTTGGTCGGAAAATACACATAGCGCAAGGTGTCCCCTGATTCATAGAGCACATCGCCCGGAGGTAGAGGGACTAATTTTAATTGAGGTAGTAAGCGCTTTAAAACAGCAACAGGCAGTGCAGCAAGCAAATGATTCTGGAGCGGTTGAGGAATTAGCAGCATTGAGAACCTTTTTCGGTAGCAGCGATGGTTCAGGCTGAAAGATATGAAACCCCAAAAGCAGGCAAACTCTAGCAGGTTGTTGAAAAAATCCGCCAGTCAGATTAACGACAGACTACGCCTAAAAACCTCAGAGCGTTGTTATATATTTTTTAACTGGAGCTTCAGTACGCAAATATATTAACATTTAGGTTCTTAGAGCATTAATTTCGACCACAGCGAGCGGCCAAAGTATGGGCGAAACTAGGGCCCCCTGAAAAATCAGCTTGCTTGCACTAGCTTCGTTAAGCTCACTCTCAACATACTTATTTATTTCAATAAACACCGCTTTTTTTGATCGAATCTTTCTCGCTATACCTACACCCTAAATGTTTCACTGAGATTTCCTCGCTAAAAAATGCGTAGCTGAATTAAAAAAGCCGCACTAAGGCGGCTTCTTGTTGAGTTTATTTCCCAGATGAAATTAAACAATTTTTTCATAAATAGCTAAATAATCGCGCGCGCTAATTTCCCATGAAAAATCACTGCTCATTGCATTCAACTGCAGTTTTTTCCACACACTGGGTTCATTATAGGCCGCCACAGCGCGCAAAATTGTGGCATGAAGCTCTTCGGGTGCAGCATTCTGGAACACGAAGCCATTGGCATCGCTGCCTAAATCATCCCAACTCTTTTCAACAATAGTGTCCTTAAGACCACCCACAGCATGAACAACGGGTAAGGTGCCATAGCGCAGGCTGTACATTTGATTGAGGCCGCAGGGCTCAAAGATGGAAGGCATAAGAAAAATATCACTGCTCGCCTCAATTTTGTGCGCAAAGGCTTCGTTATAACCAAGCGTGACCGATACTTGTTGATGGTGTGCGTCAGCAATTGCCTTGAGTGCTTTTTCATAGTGCGGAAAGCCACTGCCCAGCACAACGAGCTGGCAATCAACGCTAAGTAAGCTCTCCATTTGCTCAAGAATTAAATCGACACCTTTTTGATCCACCAAGCGCCCAATAAAACCAAGCAAAGGCGTATCGGCAGAAATTTTTAAGCCCAGCTCTTCTTGCAGCGTTAGTTTATTTTTAACCTTATTACCCAGCGTGCGACGATTGTAGGTGTGCGAAATTAATTTATCTGTCCCTGGATTCCACTCATCCATGTCTATGCCGTTTAAAATTCCGCTTAGGCTATCGCTGCGATAACACATAAGCCCATCAAGGCCATTGCCAAATTCTGGCGTTTGAGTCTCTTCGGCATAGCTGGGGCTTACGGTGGTGACGTAGTCAGCAAAGGCGAGACCACCCTTCATAAAAGACATTTGACCGTAGAACTCCAAGCGCTCATGGTGCCAAAAAGCTTCTGGTAAATGCAGTTCTGCAAATGCTTGACGGGGAAATAATCCGCGATAGGCGAGGTTGTGAATGGTAAACACACTCGCAGGCCGCTCAGGGTGAAGCGAAAGCAGTGCAGGAATTAAACCTGTTTGCCAATCATTACAGTGCACTACCGACGGTTGCCATTTTATGCCCGCTTGGTTTAGGGCGATAAGTTCGGCCACCTTGGCAAAATAATAAAAGCGTCGGTGATTATCGGGCCAGTCTGCACCATCGGGACCACAATAAGGATTACCTTCGCGATTCGAAAAGGCCGGTATATCAACCAACAAGACACAGAGCTTTGTTCCCGGAAGGCGCGTTTGCTTAAGGCTGACACTTTGCCCGTCAACATTGAGCTGAGCGATTTCTTTTACGCCAACTTTTTCGGCAGCAGACAGCACACTGCTATATGCAGGCAGGAGAATTTTGACATCCTGCCCGAGCTTGAGCAGCGCACGCGGCAAGCTTGCTGCTACATCTGCAAGCCCACCGGTTTTGATCAGTGGAAAAATCTCACTGGTTGCAAAAAGTATATTTAACATTGCAGTTCCTTATCGCATGTTGGGAGGGCTTGTTAGGCCCTCTTCATTACTGCAGCTTTAAAAAAAGTGCGCCTAAAGGGGGCAGGGTGATCTCGAGTGATTGAGCGTGATTCATCCAAGGAACATCCTGCGTATACAGAGGGTTGCCATTGCCCAAATTACTGCCACCATAAAAACTAGAGTCAGAATTAAGAACCTCATAGTAAGTGCCAGCTGCAGGCACGCCAATTCTATAGTTACTTCGTGGCACTGGTGTGAAATTTAAAACGACCAAAATAAAGTCTTTGTCACTTTTGCGAATGAAGCTAATAATCGATTGCGTACTGTCGTGACAATCAACCCATTCAAACCCATCACCCTGAAAGCTGCGTTGATGCAATGCAGGTTGTGCCCGATATTGGTGATTAAGGTCTTTCACTAAGCCTTGTAGGCCTCTGTGCAAATCATAATCGAGTAAATTCCAATCCAACGAACGCGCTTGCGCCCATTCGCTCCATTGCCCAAATTCACACCCCATAAAGAGCAATTTGGTGCCAGGGTAGCTGTACATGTAGGTGTAAAGTAAGCGTAGGTTGGCGAACTTTTGCCAATCATCACCGGGCATTTTGTTAATCATGCTGCCCTTGCCGTGTACAACCTCATCATGTGAGAAGGGGAGTTGGAAGTTCTCGGTAAAGGCGTACATCATACCGAAGGTAAGCTGATCATGATGGTATTGGCGATGAACTGGTTCTTTGGTCATATAGGTTAGGGTGTCGTGCATCCATCCCATATTCCATTTCATGGAGAAGCCTAAACCGCCCACCCATGTGGGGCCAGTGACCTGTGGCCAAGATGTTGATTCTTCTGCGATCACCAAAGTACCGGGATGCTGTCCATGGCAAAGTACGTTTAGTTGCTGCAGGAATGCCATTGCCTCTAGGTTTTCATTGCCACCGTGAATGTTAGGAATCCATTCACCCTCTTCGCGTGAGTAATCGAGGTGCAGCATTGACGCCACTGCATCTACGCGCAAACCGTCAATGTGATATTCCTTTAACCAAAAGAGTGCATTGGCCAAGAGGAAGTTGCGCACCTCATTGCGGCCATAGTTATAAATAAGTGTGCCCCAATCGCGGTGCTCTCCCAAGCGCGGATCTTCGTGCTCATAAAGCGCGGTGCCATCAAAACGGGCGAGGGCATGCGCATCTTTGGGGAAATGTGCTGGCACCCAATCAAGAATAATGCCTAAGCCGTGCTGATGGAGATAATCGACGAAGTAGCGAAAATCGTCTGGCGTCCCAAAACGACTCGTGGGGGCAAAGTAGCCGGTGGTTTGATATCCCCATGAGTCGTCAAGTGGATGTTCACTAATTGGTAAGACTTCAATATGCGTAAAACCAAGTGGTTTAACATAATCGACTAATTGATGTGCTATTTCGCGATAGTTTAGAAACTCACCAATCCAGCCCCGACGCCAAGAGCCAAGATGTACTTCATAGATAGAGAGTGGGGAGTGCTGCCAATCCCATTTGGCGCGGTTATCCATCCAGTTGCCATCGCGCCATTGATAGTCGTCTTTAGCCGTGACTATAGAGCCGGTGAGCGGGCGCATTTCAAACGCTTGACCATAGGGGTCTGTCTTCAGAAAAACTGAGCCTGACTCACGGTTGCGCACTTCAAACTTATACAGCGCGCCAGGCTTTACTCCGGGAATAAAAACCTCCCATAAGCCACTCCCTCCACGCACACGCATAGGGTGATGGCGACCATCCCAGTCATTAAAATCACCCACAACACTTATACGTTCGGCACTGGGGGCCCAAGTGGCAAAAAGCACACCATCAACCTCATCAACCTTATGTGGATGTGAACCTAAGTGCTCATAAATGTTCCAATGTTGCCCTTCATTAAAAAGATGAATATCTAATTCGCCCAATTGTGGTGCAAAACAGTAGGGGTCAAATTCACAGTGAGCATTGTTATGGCGATCAACCCACTCAATCTGATAAGCAGTAGGAATTAATTTTCCAAGGCCGCTCCACTCAAAAAAATCTGTCCCTTCAATACGCACTAGCGGTTGTGACCCTTGATGAGTCAACAAAGATGCGTTGCGCGCACCAGGCAAGTACACACGAATGAGCGTATCGCAGGCTACATTCGCTGCAGCACCAAGTGGGTGCCTACCTAACACCTCGAAAGGATCGTGATGGGTAGCGGCAATAATGCGTAGGAGTTCATTGGGGAGGCGCTTGTCTTGCTTCGCATTCAGCATTCGTTTCTTCCTAGGAGGATTATTTTTGGCACATTAAGCTACATTTTATTAAAAATATGAGGCAGCTTTGACTTACATTAAAGCGTAATGAGTATGAGTCTACTATTGTGGCATTTTTTCATTGCACCATTATTTATCAAAAAGAGTGAATTTTGAAAAAACAATTGCAGGTTCGGTGCCAAACTTAAGGCTACACTAGCAATTGCCAATTAACTCTTCAGATAAAAGCCTACTGGAGTGTAATGAAAAAAGTAATTTAATTGCTAATCAGACAATAGCAATTTATTGGCATCGATATTGCTCCTGCTAAAGTAATACAAGCTTCACACTTTCGTCCTATAAAAGCCATAAGGAAAACGTTTTAATGAGCAAAAACCAAACTTCGGGTCGTTTCGTCAGTCGTTTAACGCGCGAAACATTGGCAATTATTCTCGCAGGCGGACGTGGTTCTCGCCTACATCAATTAACTAACTGGCGCGCAAAACCCGCAGTACATTTCGGCGGAAAATTCCGCATTATTGATTTCCCCTTGTCTAACTGTGTCAACTCGGGAATACGTCGCATTAGCGTATTGACGCAATACAAATCTCATTCACTCGATCGTCATGTGCAGCGTGGCTGGGGCTTCCTGGGCGGCGAGATGGGCGAATTCGTAGAATTGATTCCTGCGCAGCAGCGTTTGAATGAATCGTGGTATGCCGGCACTGCAGATGCCGTTGTACAAAACCTCGATATTATTAGCCGCCATATGCCTGAGTATGTATTAATTCTGGCTGGCGATCATGTTTATAAAATGGACTACGGCACTATGGTTGCTGCGCACGTTGAACGTGGTGCTGATATTACGGTAGGCTGTATTGAAGTCCCCTTAGAAATGGCATCTGCTTTCGGGGTAATGGATATAGACAAAGACAATCGCGTCGTGAAGTTTACCGAAAAACCTGCGAAGCCTGATCCAACTCCCGGCAATCCTGATTGCGCCTTAGCCTCTATGGGCATCTACGTTTTCAGCACAAAAGTCTTATTTAAAGAATTACAAAAAGATCGCGACAATCCTGGCTCATCTCATGATTTTGGCAAGGATATTATTCCAGCCATGATCAAGTCTCATCGTGTAATGGCGTTCCCATTTAAAGATCCCGTTTCTGGCGGCGATGCCTATTGGCGCGATGTGGGCACCGTTGATTCACTTTGGGAAGCCAACCTGGAATTAACGGGAATCACCCCTGAGTTGGACCTCTATGATGCCGATTGGCCAATATGGACATATCAAGAGCAAGTTGCTCCCGCAAAATTTGTTTTTGATGATGATGGCCGCCGTGGTTTTGCTGTTGACTCTATGATTGCGGGTGGCTGTATTGTTTCTGGCTCTGCCGTGCGTCACTCGCTGTTATTTCCGCGTGTGCGGGTACACTCATATTGTGAAATTACCGATTCAGTTTTATTTCCAGGCGTCGAAGTAGGGCGGAATTGTAAAATTCGCAAAGCATTAATTGATCGCCGCTGTAATATCCCCGCAGGCACTGTCATTGGCTATGATTTGGAAGAAGATAAAAAGCGCTTCCATATATCCCCCAAAGGTGTCGTTCTCGTAACTCCAGATATGTTAGGGCAGGATGAATTTTATGGCTAATAACGGCAAGACTAAGGTTGTTTTACTTTGGCATATGCATCAGCCAGATTATCGCGACATTATGACGGGCGAATATTATTTCCCTTGGACATATTTACACGCCATTAAAGATTATGTGGATATGGCTGCTCACATAGAGGCGCAACCAAAAGCAAAAGCTGTGGTGAATTTTGCGCCTATTTTATTAGAGCAGCTAGACGATTATGCGGATCAAATCACCGCCCACTTTGCAAATAACACTCCCATTAAGGATGTCGTACTAGCATCTTTAGTTGAGCCAAGCTTGCCGGCATCGGGTAGTCCTGAATTTATTAAGCTCGCGCAAAAGTATTTGCGCGCCAATCGTGAGCGCATGATTGAGCGCTTCCCTGTATACAGAGAGCTCGCTGATTTAGTCAATAATCTTGATCAACATCCCGTTATCAGTCGCTATCTCAATGACCAATTTTTAATTGATCTTGGTGTCTGGTATCACTTGAGCTGGATGTCAGAGATTGTGCGTCGGCAAGATGCACGCATTATTCGCTTACAAAAAAAAGAACGCGACTACACATTTGAAGATCGCTGTGAACTCCTCAAAATTATTGGTGAGCTAGTCGCATCTATTGGTCCGCGTTATCGCAAGCTGGCTGAATCAGGGCAAATCGAACTTTGTATGAGTCCTTATGCTCATCCAATCGTGCCTTTACTGCTCGATTTAGAAACAACCAAAGAAGCTATGCCTGATGCGCCCATGCCAAATGCCACTTGTTATCCTGGTGGTAGGTTGCGCGCCCAGTGGCACCTTAACGAAGGCATCAAGACATTCGAACAATATTTCGGTAAGCGGCCACGGGGTTGCTGGGCCTCTGAAGGGGCGTTAAGCGACGCCACTTTGGCGCTATTACAAGAAGCTAAATTTGATTGGACGGCAACAGGTGATTCGGTCTTGCATAATAGTTTACGTGCTGATGAAAATCATGCCGTTAATCAAGCAATTCATCTCAATAAAACATCCTTGCACCGCCCGTATCACTTTGCTGGTGTTAAACTTAATACATTTTTCCGCGATGATGGTTTATCTGATTTGATCGGGTTTAAATATGCCACTTGGCATTCTGATGACGCTGTCGGTGATCTGATTAATCACATGGTGACAATTGCTACAGCAAGTAATGATACAAAAAATACGGTTATCTCCGTTATTATGGATGGTGAAAATGCGTGGGAATATTTTCCAGAAAATGCATACCACTTTTTGTCGTCACTTTATAAGCGATTAACCGATCACCCACAGTTAGAGCTATCGACATACAGTGAAATATTAGATGCACAAAAACCTGTCCCGATTGAAATGCCTCACTTAGTTGCAGGTAGCTGGGTATATGGTAGCTTTTCAACATGGATTGGCGACAAAGATAAAAATCGCGGCTGGGATATGTTGTGCGACGCTAAAAAAGCAGCCGATACCGCCCTGAGTGAAAAATCCTTCAGCGCAGATCAGCTCGTGCAGATTGAAAAGCAATTAGCACTCTGTGAAGGCTCTGATTGGTTCTGGTGGTTTGGAGATTACAATCCATCACAGAGCGTAAGTGATTTCGAATATCTATATCGTCGCCACCTCAGTAATTTATATGCGCTAATAGAAACGCCAGCACCAGCTTATTTGTCTGAAGTTATCAGCGTAGGTGGCGGTGCGCCAGCAACTGGCGGAGTTATGCGACAAGGTCACAACAATTGATTTTAAAATCAATTGTTGTGATTGACCTAATTTGAGAATTATAGGGAAGGGCATCAATGTCAACCAATACACCGGAAAAGTCACCATACTTTGAGGTTCGTAGCGCCGGTGTTTTATTACATCCCACATCATTACCTTGCTCGGAGTCATGCTGGGGTGATGCACAAGAAAAAGCTTTTGGCACACTCGGGCGAGATGCCTATCGTTTTCTTGACCTGATCGCAGCTGCTGGTTTAAAAGTTTGGCAGATGTTGCCCACAGGGCCAACGCAAGCCGACATGTCACCCTATCAATCTATTTCTGCACACGCAGGAAATGCCGAACTCATCAGTCTCGACTGGCTGGTAGAGCAGGGCTGGGTTGCAGCAAAAGATATAGTCCTCCGTGAAAAAACAGCCACAGGTGTCCGCGGTGCAAGGCGTCAATGTGCACAAAGCTTCATCGATTTCATTAAGCGAGAGGAGGGCGCATCAACCCAAAATGAATATCAAGAATTTTGCCGTCAACAAGCTTATTGGTTAGATGATTTTGTTCTTTTTTGCGCGATCCGTGATCACCATCAAAACAGCTCTTGGGTTGAGTGGCCCGAGAGTTTACGAAAGCGCGATCTTACATCATTGGAAAAAATAAAAATTGAACTCAGCGCAGACATAAATGTTTATATGTTTGAACAGTTTGCTTTTTTCTCACAGTGGCAAGCGCTGCGTCGATATGCAAAAGATCGCGGCATCTGGTTATTTGGCGATATGCCTATATTTGTTGGGCACGACAGTGCCGATGTGTGGTCGCAACAACATTACTTTCAGTTAGATGAATTGGGGCATCCTTTAACTGTGGCCGGTGTTCCTCCCGATTATTTTTCAGAAACAGGGCAGCATTGGGGCAACCCTCATTACGCATGGAAAGTAATGGAAGCCGATGGATTTCAGTGGTGGCTTGCACGCTTGCGTACACAATTAGCGCTATTTGATTTCATTCGGATTGATCATTTTCGCGGCTTTGAATCTTACTGGGAAATTCCAGGAGACAAGCATGATGCACGCTTAGGAAAGTGGGTAAAAGCACCTGGTGAAGCCTTACTGGAAGCCTGCTTTGAAGCCTTTCCAGACTTACCGCTAGTCGCTGAAAACCTCGGAGTTATTACCGATGAAGTTGAAGATTTGCGCCATAAATTTTACTTGCCGGGCATGTTGGTATTGCAATTTGCATTCGATGGTAACAGTCAAAACCCTCATTTGCCCCATAACCATCGCCCAAGCGATGTCATCTACACCGGCACGCATGATAACGACACAACCCTCGGGTGGTGGGAGAATTTAGCACCACAAAATCGTAAGCAGTTTCAAACCTATCATTTTGATTCACAAGAGCCGATGCCTTGGTTGTTAATTCAAGCAGCATTGGCCTCTGTAGGCCGCATGGCGATCATCCCCATGCAAGATTTTATGGAACTGGATGGACGGCACAGGATGAACATGCCGGGTACAACAGATAAAAATTGGGCTTGGACTTTCACTTGGGATCAAGTTGATCCGCATTTGGCTGAGCATATTCGGCCGCTTCTGGAGATTTACCATCGCTTAACGTAAGGGCTGAGCGCCGTAAATCAAAAGCTCACTCAATTTATAAGGATTGCCCATGGAACATAGATGCAGCACACGCTACTCAGCGGACATCAAAATTTTGATCTATCAATATGGCGTACCAGTCGCTATAGGGCGAATCAAAAATGGTACTCGTCATGGTTTATTCATAGAGTCTGATTTTGCCAACGTAAAATCTTTGCAGCATTTAGGCATTGAAGTTTTGGTTTACCGAAGTGCACAAAAACTGCAGCGTTATAAATTCAACTCCATTGTGATACATACAACTGAGCATGGCTTTGGTGTTGAATTAGATACATTAAATGATGAAGCTGCAGCCCAACTAACCGAAATATTGCGCGCAGCTCCAGTTACACCACAAGAAAGTGAACTACACACTATGGTGGCCAATGCATAGTTGGCACACTAAAGACTAGATGTCAGTATGAGATTGGTGGAATATAAGCACTGTAGACTCATGGATTAAGATACATACCTACAACCACATGTGCGCATAATGTATATTATGTTAAATAGTGTGCTTGGTTCTGGTAATGCTCAACTCCTCATAAGCAAGGACGTTTACTGGCGCTGCTCTGCCCACATACTGGCATCTGATTTATTCAGTAACACTTAATGCAGTAGAATAAACAAACCTCCTAAGTGATTGATTATGAAGCATTCTCAACTGTTAGAGCGTATTTACGCTGAAGTCAACACAGTCATTTTAAGTAAGCAACATCCCGTAACTGGGTTATTGCCTGCCAGTACTGCAATCAATAATCATGGCGATTACACAGACGCCTGGGTGCGCGATAACGTCTATTCGATTATCTGTGTATGGACGCTCGGTTTAGCTTTTCGTCATCAAGGTGAAACCCATAAAAGCGATGTGCTTGAGCAGTCCACCATCAAATTAATGCGCGGCCTATTACAATCTATGATGCGCCAAGCGCATAAAGTTGAAGCCTTCAAATACTCCCTCGATAACAATGATTCTCTCCACGCTAAATACGATACGGTAACGGGTTTACCTGTTGTGGCTGATGATGCTTGGGGACATTTGCAAATCGATGCAACGTCCGTTTATTTGTTGATGCTGGCACAAATGAGTGCATCAGGGTTACGTATTGTATGTACCCCGGATGAAGTTGATTTCGTGCAGAATCTAATTTATTACGTTGCCAGTGCCTATCGGACACCCGATTATGGTATTTGGGAGCGCGGCAATAAAGTTAACAATGGTAAAACTGAAATCAATGCCAGTTCTGTAGGCATGGCGAAAGCAGCATTACAAGCGTTAGACGGCTTTAATCTATTTGGTAAACACGCCGATAAACGTGGAGTGGTTCATGTGATTGCCGATGCCATATCGCTTGCACGCACCACCCTCGCCTCGCTTTTACCGCGCGAATCCCTTTCCAAAGAAACAGACAGCGCTCTCCTCAGCATTATCGGTTTTCCTGCGTTTGCAGTAGGCAAAGAAACACTTGCAACAAGCACACGAGATGCAATTTTAGAAAAGCTGGGTGGAAATTATGGTTGCAAACGTTTTTTATGGGATGGGCATCAAACCGTTTTAGAAGAAAGCTCACGCATTTATTATGAACATGCAGAGCTAGGGAATTTTGCTAACATTGAATCTGAATGGCCTCTTTTTTACACCTACTTATATATCTCTGCACTTTTTGATGGCAGTGAAGCTACCGCGCAACATTATCGTAAAAAACTTGAGTCACTGATGGTACATGTAGATGGCATTGGTCTTTTGCCTGAACTTTATTATCTTCCCAAAGAAAACATTGAAGCTGAGAAGAAAAATCCTCGCTCACAGACCCGTGTTCCCAATGAAAATATTCCTTTAGTGTGGGCGCAAAGTTTATATTTAACGGGTTTAATGCTCGACGAAGGTTTGGTAAGCACCAACGATCTAGACCCCTTAAAAATGCGCCGTCGGTCCACCAAATTTATCAAATCCAATATTGCCTTAGTAGTATTGACAGAGAACGATAGCACTAAGCAGCATCTAGCAAAATTTGGGGTTTTGGCTGAAAGCCTGCAAGATATCAAACCGATGAGCGTAGTGTCCGCAGCTGAATTGATGGAAGCCTACTCCCATGTGGGTGAAAATAAAGCCTTAGGATTAACTGGTCGTCCACGCCGACGCGCGCAAAGCTTAGCCACCTCACAAACTTATGAGATTAACAACAAGGTTTGCTTAAGCCTTTCATGGCTACAGAGTGAACGCGAAGACTATCGCATTTATGATGCGCAATGGATTGTTGAAAGCCTTACGAAAGAGATTCAATTCATACACAAACATTGGCTTAGTTCAGAAGTCGCCGTATACACACTGATGATGGATCAGCGATTATGTAAAATCCCCAATGCAGAACTCTTATTCGAAGCATTGCGCAATTTCCAATTGCGTACAGAACATGAATTTGTAGGCTATGCATCTGCAAACTTAGCCTATCGCGCTTCACGCGTTAACTCATTAAACATCCCTAACTTCCATATTCATTCCAAAAATGCGCGCATAGCACAAGAAAGCTCTGTCGATGATGAACCATTACAGGCTGAGCAACTGGAACCAGTGGCAAGTGCGCTCATCAAAAACTTTTATACCGAGAGCGATATTATTACTTATCGCAAGTTTGCCGCTTATCTCAAAAAGCATAGCTTGGAGGAGAACATAGGAATTAATGGCGCTCACATCACCGTTAAAGATTTAATTCGCGATGTGTTTAGCCGCTCGCAAAAAATGAATTATTGGCTGCTATCTCGCTTTTGTTTTTCTGAATTCAACTACACCTTAATTGACTTGGCCGACAGTTTAACCCTGCTAGCAGCGCGCAACTTAGTGATCACGGTGGGTGATAACAATCATACTCAAATTAAAATTGACCGATCTTTTTCGAACATCACTTACTTTGAAAGTGTGCGCCAAATGTTCCCAGACTTGCTAGAGCGTACCTTAGTCCAAGAAATACTTTCTGCAATTGGATCTCTGATTCGCTCTGAGCCCAGCCTGTTTGATGGACTGCATTCTGTGCAGCTACGCAACTTTATGCTGCTTTGTGCTATGGACAAGGGGGATGCAGAAGAAGTCAGTCTGCTTGAGTGGCTAGGACTTCAATCACCTGCAAAGCTCTATAAAAAAATCCGTACTATTTTAATGTCTCGTAAAAAAGTGTTTTCACAGGGCGTGAATCATGTAACGCCCTATAAAGTTCATCACAATGCAAACAATACCGTTGAAAATCCAATATTGGCTGACGCGCTCGATACGGATTGGCTGGAATGGCGTACTGCACGCGGCCTGATCACTCATTTTGATGCAAATTTCTTAAGGGATATTTGGCATAGCCTTATGTTTGCCAACACCTTGGTATTTGGTAATAGCAGTGGTCAAACATCATCTCTCGATTGTGAAACGACTCGTCGCTCGATGACACCGGGCGAAGAAAGTTTTGCTCATCTGATTGATCAACTTACTCATCAGCTATACCCTGCATACTACAAAAGTGCCTCAGTAGAGGCACTTTATGCGTACACACAATTCTGCATCAACAACCCACAAGTACGCTTTCGTCAACCACTGGAGTTTAAGCGTGTTCTTGATCGATCCGCCGAACGTTATGTTAAAGAGTGTAAAACTAAAGCGCTACAACCTGGGATTGAAACCAACATGACCCTTTTTATGCAGCAGTCGCCGCATATATTGAACCTTTACGTCACCCTTACATTGGCTGAAATTACTCAACCCTATTAAGGATTTCCACTCAGCTCTCGCAAATCCTCTTGAGAGCTGAGTGATTAATGGTCAGTTTTACAAATATATCGCACTTAGCCATAGGCTAGCGGTGCAGCAGGGTTTAAAATGCCTGATGTTTTTTGGGGCATAAGTAGCGATATATGAAATTACTGGGGCCAACGCTGCTTATTTTGGGCGCTATATTAAATATTCTTGCATTGTTTATGCTGATCCCCTTAGCATTTTCCATTGCCTATAACAGCGCAAATCAACTAGCATTTTTTTCCGCCGCCACCGTAACCAGTATTGCTGGTATTATTTTTCTTGTCATTGGTAAGCGCTCCAATATTGAATTCATGCAGCCGCGCCAAGTATTTCTTATCACCAGCTGTGCATGGACAGGTGTTTCACTCTTCAGCGCCCTTCCCTTTTTACTTCTTGCAACGCCGCTAACGTTTAGTGATGCTATTTTTGAAGCTGTATCAGGGGTAACGTCAAGCGGCTCTTCCGTTATGTCTGGCTTAGACTACCTATCCAAAGACATATTGTTATGGCGCTCTATTTTAAATTGGATCGGTGGTGTAGGTATCATAGGTATGGCGATTGCTGTGCTGCCTTTTCTGCGGGTAGGCGGTATGCGCCTGTTTAAAACAGAATCTTCTGAGTGGTCTGATAAGGCTATGCCAAGAGCACGTAGCCTTATGGCAATGATTATTTATTGCTATATAGGTCTCAGTCTCGTTTGTGGCCTACTCTATTGGCTAGCGGGAATGGATTTATTTAACGCAATCAATCACGCCATGACAACAGTGTCTACGGGCGGATTTTCCACGTCAGATAGTTCCTTTGCACAATTTGACAGCATACTTATACATTGGATTGCCATAGTATTTATGCTGGCAGGTGCCTTCCCATTTGTATTGTTTGTGCGTTTACTGATAAACAGGAAGTTCGTATTCTACCGAGACACACAAGTACGCGGCTTGATGTTAGTAGTACTCATCACCACGGCAATCATTACTCTGTTACTGGTTGGGCAGGATATGGATATAGTGAATGCACTGACGCTCGCTTGTTTTAATTTGGTCGCCATTATTACTACAACAGGATATGCGTCGGGTGATTATCAAGCTTGGGGGCCGGTTGCCTTGGTGGTTTTCTTTTTTTGTATGTTCGTGGGCGGTTGTTCGGGATCAACCAGTGGCGGCATAAAAGTTTTCCGCATTCAAATTTTTTATGGTCTAGTCAAAGAACAAGTTCTCACCGCAATTCATCCGCGTGCCATTATTAGTCGTCGCTACAACCATCGGCTGATAAGCTCTGAAATTATTGCATCATCAATTTCTTATATGTTTTTAATGATGGGCTCTATGCTAATGATCGCGCTCATACTTGCGTTTACAGGTTTGGACCTGGTCACTAGCTTAAGTGGTGCAATCACTGCCGTAATGAATGTAGGTCCTGGTATGGGCGATATCATTGGCCCCGCCGGAAACTTTTCCAGCTTAAGTAGTACGGCAAAATTTGCGCTCTGTGCAGGCATGCTTTTGGGGCGCCTAGAGTTTCTGACAATACTTGTATTGTTTACTCCTGCTTTTTGGCGCTCCTAATGAATACTCAACAAATATTGCGTAAGTTCGCGTACCCCATAGGTATCTTATTTCCCTGGTTGTTAACCCCACTCGCTTTTTTTATAGCCAGCCATTTACCTAAGGCGAATATCTCACTGCTTTACATTACCTTGGTTGTTTTTATTGCCATTAATGTCACAGTGGAACTTGCCATCATTAATGCGTTATCAAGCTTCTTTGCCTTTAGTTTTTTCTTCGCTGAACCCTACGGTTCCATCATGATTCATCATGATGAAGATCTTTTTACAATATTGTTATTTTTACTCACATCAGCTTTGGTTGGTTACATGGCGACCAAACAAAAACAAGCTGTGCAAAAAATCCGTATCCGTGAATTAATGACAGATATGGAATTGGAGCTCCTAGAAAAACTACCCAAAGCACTCAACGCGGAAGAAATCATTAACGCGCTACGCGATGCATTAACTCCATGGGTAGATCACTGTGTCTTAATTACTCAGCATGAACCTTGGGCAACTCACCCTATGATTCGCCGCCTTGGATTCAAGCGCAAATGCGATCTAGAAGATTTGTTAGATTTACGTATTAGCGGATTCGCAAATAGTGATATAGCACGGCTAGAGCAAGAGCACGGGGTCTACTTCCTACATAACTCCAAGCAGGTTATCGCGCTTATCAAAATCGATATCGCTCAAATAAAATATTTACCTGAAGATATTTTTATATTGCTTATGCACCAGGTAAACATCTCGTTAGAGCGCACTAAGCTAACGGCAGAACTTGAAAAAGAGAAAATCGCTAAAGAAAATGAATTGCTGCGCTCAGCACTCTTGTCCTCTGTGTCACACGACTTTCGCACACCTTTAACCACCATGATTGGTGCCACCTCAACAGTTATTGAGTTAGGAGAACATCTCGATAAAACCCAAGTGAACGAGCTGCTCAATACTGTACTGGAGGAGGCCCAAAGACTTAATCGTTATACGCAAAATCTGTTAGATATGACCCGTTTAGGTTTTGGGCAGCTTCGTCTAGAGCGCGGCTGGGTTAGTATTGAAGAAATACTCAGTGTTGTAAAAAAACGAATAAAACCTTTATTGATCCATAATACGTTGGTGCTCGATGTAGAACCAAGCCTTCCAACCCTGCATGTACATGCAGCACTTCTTGAGCAAGCCATTTTTAATGTTATTGATAACGCGATTAAATTTTCGCCCAAAACCGCTCCCATTAGGGTGACCTGTAAAAAAGATGGCCCTAATATTTTTATCTGTATTGCAGACCTCGGGCCAGGGATTCCAGAAGATGAGCGTGAACGGGTCTTTGAACGATTCCACAGTGCACAAAAAGGCGATAGGCGTAAATCTGGCAGTGGTTTAGGGTTAACAATTTGTCGCGGTATGATCATGGCTCACGGAGGCACCGTTAATATCCAGCACAATCCCGAAATATCCAGCCCCAACCATGAGCGCGGCTGCTGCGTGAATATTTTTCTACCTATAGAATCGCCTGGCGAAGTTCTCGCAGAAAACGACCGACGCAGTGATCGCTCTGAATAGTAGCTAACCTCGCCGAATAAAATAACAGCAGGAATACCTTATGAGCAAAATATTAATTATTGATGATGAACCCCAAATTCGTCGTTTTTTACAAATAGGTTTAACCGCTCAAGGTTACAGTATTCTCGAAGCAGAAACAGGTCGCGATGGTTTAGTCTTGGCGGCTGAACAGACTCCCGATTTAATTATTTTAGACTTGGGATTACCTGACTTAGATGGGCATGTTGTGTTAAAAAAATTGCGTGACTTCTATCATGCCCCAATTATTATTTTATCAGTTCGAAACCGAGAGGCAGAAATTGTTTTAGCCCTTGATACGGGTGCCAATGACTATGTTGTAAAACCTTTTGGCATACAAGAGCTACTCGCCCGCATACGTGGACTTATAAAAGCCTTTGGCCCAAGCGTAGAAACTATTCGTTATTTTAAAGATGATCGCGTTGAAATAGACTTGCAAGAACGCAAGTTACAAGTAGATGGAGAATCTATAAAACTATCACGAAAGGAATTTGAGTTACTAAAGCGTCTTATTAATAATGCCGGTAGATTAGTCACGCAACAGCAGCTATTGCGTGAAATTTGGGGCGGAACCCATGTAGAGGATACGCACTACTTGCGAATTTTTATTGCGCGACTACGCACCAAGCTCGGCGACGAACCGTCAAACCCTCGCTATATCGAGACAGAGCCAGGTGTTGGGTACCGTTTTTTACCAAATATAGATTAACGGCAAATTGCGCCAGCGCGCTCAACGAGGCCTGATGTGGCTTCTCCTATGCAGCCAGCTTTATTATCAACAAACTGTACAGCCAGCATCATATTATTTATACAGGAATTATCATTGGCTAAGAACCCATAGCCTCCAGAACCTGCAATCACAACACTTGTGAAGGTGTTCCCTGTGGCTGGCTTACTTGTATCTGCATCTACTTGAGCCAAAAATATTCCATGCTGGCTGCTATTGCGAATATGTAAATTAATAAACGTATTATCAAGTGAGTCACGCATAAATATTCCAACAGTTTTATTGTCGAGAATAGTCACATCATTAAATTTATTATTGTTAAACTGAATATCCGTTGAAATACCTGCTCCTTTATTGGCATAAAGTGTGATTGCATTGAAACTACTGTCTTCTGTTTCATAACCTGCCAAGCCATCAAACTCATTGTCATAAGATGTGTACTGATTTACATACAGACGGCGACAGCCTAACTCTGTAACCAAGCCCCCCGAAATAGCCCCATAAACAGTAACAGATTGCACTTGGCAGTCCACACAACGACGTATTGATATACCATTATTACGCAACGGGAATTCTGCACTGCATGGCCCCCCCATACATTCAGAGTTTTGATTTAAGCGATTGCCGTCGATAATTAAATCGCGAACCTCAACATGATGTGTACTATGACTTGGGATATTCTCAGCAGATCCCATAATGATAACGGGTGCATTGGTGTTGTCGGCCAAACGCAAAAGCGTTCTGGCGCCCGCACCACGCAGCAATATATTATTTTTATCAAGAATTATAGGCTTGGTACAACTATAAATACCTGCTGGAATAAAAATTTCACCGCCATTACTGCCTAGCTGTTCAAGAGAATTTTGAATTTTGGTGCAGTCTTTCATTTTTGCCGTAGACGCTATTGCAGCCTGAGAGGGTAAGCTTAGCGAAAATAACATAACAATTAAAATAAGATATGAGAGCCACCAAGAATCTTTAATCAAACACATTGATTGCGAAAATCTCATGATCTACTCCTCATACTTTTTGACAAATTAAAGCTAGAAATTTAGTCCCGTGTTAACACCGCGAAAGACTATAAAAGTAGCTTCACTTCTTATTAAGAGTAGTTTTATGTCGCATAAATGCTAGTGGATTAGGCCTCATATCTCTAATGAGTCTAAATATGTTGATATGTGAATGGCTGAGCTATAGCTCGGCCACCTAAGTGTAACCTAAGGTAACTTACTGTTTTTTAGGGGGAGCTTGGGAAGCACTTAAACGATCACAGTTGCTGTTTAATTGACTCTAAGGCGGCAAGCACATTATTTTGTGGGGCACCAATATTAAGCCGCATAAATCCACTGCCTCCTTGCCCAAACACACTCCCTGGGTTCATGCCGAGTTTGCATTTTTTAATAAAAAAATCACGCAACTGCACATCGCTCAACGCTAATTTGCGACAATCCAGCCAAAGTAGATATGTAGCCTCTGGCTTTATGCATGTTATGTGCGGTAACTCTTGTTCGATAAAATCTACTGCTGCATCTCGAGTTCCAGTGAGATACTGCATGAGTTGATCCAGCCATGAGTGCCCTTGGCGATACGCAGCTTCAAAAGCTACTATGCTCAAGGGGTTGCCATTGCCAGAGTGCAACAGTTCAAATGCTGCCTTCATCGCCTTACGTTGATCCGAATTCGGTATAACCAGTGCCGACAAACCTAAACCAGGAATGTTAAATGTTTTATTGGGTGCAATTGTGGTAATGATATTATCGCCCTCTTGCGCCAAACGTCCGAGCATAGTGTGCGTCGTTCCGGGGTACACAAGATCACAATGAATATCGTCGGAGATGATCGTCATATCATATCGGCGGGCCAATGTGAGTAACTGCTGCAACTCAGCCTCACGCCAAACTCGCCCAACGGGGTTGTGTGGACTGCACAAGAAAAGTAACCGCGCACCATTGCGCGCACAGTCTTCCAAATGCTCAAAATTAATTAGGTATTTACCCTCTTTTTCTTCCAATGGGTTTAATACCAATTTCCGCTTATTTGTCGTCACCGCAGAAAAAAAAGGAAAATAGACAGGCGGCTGAACAATAACGCCTTCATTTTCCTGAGTAAATGCATGTACCGCAGCAAAAAGCGACGGCACCACGCCGGGGGCCATAAGAATCCAGTCGCGTTCAATTCGCCAATTGTGGCGCGTGTGAAACCAATCAATAATTGTCTGATAAAGACTTTCGGGGTAAAGACTATAGCCAAAAATAGGATGCTGTATGCGTGCCTGCAATGCTTCTGTTATACACATAGGTACAGCAAAGTCCATATCAGCAACCCACATGGGCCGCACATCCCGGGTGCCAAAATACTCTTGACGTGCATCATACTTAACAGAGTCGGTTCGCTCCCGAATTATTACTTTATCAAAGTCAAATTGCATTAATGTTTTATCCACCCGCTAGAGAATTCTTTCCCAGAAAGTAACTTCTGAAAGACTATGCTGAAATTTCCGTTTGGTTTCTCGAATAACAAAAGGCACCTCTTGTGGCCCATGCAACAGTCGAAAATGTTTAGCTAATTGCGCTTGCAAACCATCAAGGGTAGTAAAGCTCTCGCCGTCTTTTTTAAAGCCACCGACCCAATCCTCCTTAGGTGTGTGCTCCTCCAACCAAGTATAGGGTGAGGCCAACATAAGCACGCCACCAATATTCAAACGCTCATGAATACTACCCAAAAATTTAGCTGGTTTATAAAGTCGGTCGATTAAGTTAGCTGCCAGTATAAAATCAAAACCCGTCAATTGTGGTTTAAGGTTGCACGCATCCCCTTGTGAAAACTCAACCCGGTGCTGGGTTGCTGCCAAGCCTAGCTCAGCAAGGCTGCGCGCTTTGTAGGCAACCAAATCGCCCTCTTCTGCCAAGGTGTAGCGCAGCATTTCGCCACTGGCCAATAACACGCCTTGAGTAATAAAGCGCGCGGAAAAATCGACGCCGGCCACCTGATCAAAATGGCGCGCCAATTCAAAGGTGGCGCGACCGGATGCACAGCCCAAATCCAAGGCTTTAACTTTTGCTTTATCCCCCAGTATCGATATTGCTAGATCAACCAAATTTTTCGAGAAATTAACCACACCAAAATATTCATCACCGTAGTGAAATTCAGCGTATTCCGACATGAGTTTATCAGTTTCATAATGAGAACTTGGCACAGGTTTTAAATCTCCAGAGACAACATAGCGAAATCCCGCATGTTGAAAAAAGTGGCGACGAAAGGCATAGCGTGCAGCATAAAGTGTTTCATTGCCGCAAGAAATCCAGGAGCCGCCTTTAATTAAGTTATGGCGTTCATCAAATGTCGGCGTTGTAAAGTCGTCGTAGATAGTGTGGACTTCAAACCCATCAAAGGGATAGATAGGTGTTTCAGTCCATTGCCAGACATTACCCACCACATCATAAAAATCGCCCTGTTGACACAGGTTTACAGGGCAAGAAGAAGCGCCAAGTTGTAATTGATAATTAGCTGTTGTTGGATGCGCTGTGTTTAATCCCACGTGATCACACAGACGATACCATTCATCTTCCGACGGCAAACGCACAGCCAATCCCGTTTCCGCTTTTTTCCAATTACAAAATGCTTTTGCCTCGTGGTAATTGACCTCAGCGGGCCAGTCCCAATACATGGGAACTTCTTCCGTCATTAAGCGCAAATACCAACCTTGGGTTTTCTTGACCCAAAATGTAGGATGCTGCGCTTGAGAGAATTCCAACCAGCCTCTGCCCTCTTCCTCCCAGTAGTGAAAATTGAGATAGCCACCTGCTTCAACAAAAGCTAAAAACTCTTGATTGCTCACTAAATACTGAGAGGCTTCAAAGCTTGAGATGTCGGCTTGATGCTCGCCGTATTCATTATCCCAACCATACAGTGGATCACTTTTATTTTTATTTAAAACAATACGCCCAGCAGGAACCTTGAGTAATTGATTGGTAGGCGCCTTGGCGCTTTGGGTCAAGGCTTTCCATTGAGGGGATTTTTTCACCAAGGCTACTTTATGTTGACGAATTAAAACCGAGGAAGTTTCAAGGTGAATTCGTTCATGCTCGATACCCATTATGATTGCCCACCAGGGGTTATTCCAATCTATGGTCAATGCCAAGGGCGCTGTGTCGATTACCTCGAGTACCAGTGCACGAACTCGATCACGATAAGCTTTGACTTGGGCAACGCTGGGCCAGCTGTAATGAGCTTCATTAAGATCATCCCAACTCATTTCATCAACGCCAACTGCAAAAATTGACTCAAAATTTTGATCGACGCGCTGGTCGATTAAACGCGCCAATAAAAGTTTGTTTACAAAAAAAGTAGCTGTGTGACCATAATAAAAAATTAACGGATGGCGCAGGCTGATGGACTTGCGGTAATAGCCTTCATCGCTAGCCAAGCAATCAAACAAGGACTCGTAGCAGTCAAAGGTGCTAAGGAAGTAAGCGCGCAGAGTCGCACGCATTTGCTCAGGCGTGCCCTGCTGTAAATTGGGTGTCTGAGCGATAATGGTTTGCTGTCTAGCGTCGAGTGCAAGGGTTTGCTGACACTCAGTGTCCTTGCGCAGATTAGTTTGTCCTGATTGCATATGCTTTACGACCTTGTGATTGATCAGTTAAGTCCGTGAAACCAAATAAATTGAGAGAATCCTCTTAGATTGAGTTATACCCCTCGGGCAGAATTCTATCTATAGCGATTGCCCCAAATTGTCAGTAGTCACTTTTTAGCCTTAATGCAGCCGCTCGCCATAACCTTGATGTAGAAGCTAACGGCCTGCAACATCAGATACTTCAAATCACTCAATGTTACAGCTGGCGGCCGACGTAATCCTTGGCAAACTGCCAAGCCACGCGGCCACTGCGAGCACCCCGGCTTCTATGCCAAAGCAACGCGGCCTCTTGGGCGTCAAGGTTCCACTCGCTGCCAAGATTTTCAACCCAATATTGGGCTGCAGCGAGATATTCATCCTGTGAAAAGGGATAAAAACTCAACCACATACCGAAACGCTCCGATAAAGAAATTTTCTCTTCAATAGAGTCGCTTGGGTGCACTTCTCCGCCTTCATAGCTAACATCGAGGTTGTCGCGCATTTTTTGCGGGATTAGATGGCGGCGATTACTGGTGGCATAGAACAACATATTCGCACTGGGCGCAGAAATAGATCCATCAAGTACGGATTTAAGTGCTTTATAGCTAATTTCGCCCTCTTCAAAGGACAGATCATCACAAAAGACAATGAACTTTTCGGGGCGCTCGCCCAATAAATCAACAATATCAGCCAACGCCAAGAGATCTGTTTTATCAACCTCGATAATCTTTAAGCCCTGATCAATAAAATGGGTCCAACAAGCTTTTATCAGTGTCGACTTGCCGGTGCCCCGGGCGCCCGTTAAAAGCACATTATTGGCTGCGCGACCGCTGACAAACTGCTGGGTGTTGCGCAAAATGGCGGCCTTTTGCTTCTCAACATTTTTAAGCGCTGCCAAATCAATTTGGTGAGGATGCTTAACCGCTTGGAGGTAGCCTCGCCCCTCCCCTTGGCTACGCCAACGAAAAGCAGGCGCGGACCAATCGGGCGCTGGCGCCGTTGCAGGCACCAAGGTTTCGATACGCGCTACTAGCTGCTCAAGGCGCGTCATAAATTGTTCAAAATCAGCCATAAATTTCTCGGAAATAAGCTTGTGCCCTAAGACAACATTAAATTACATCAACCTCTGCCATAAAATCCAAAGCCGCTTGGTTGCGAATAGTGCGACGATGATTCTCCATTAGCTTTTTGATTTTTTCCGGCGCGCAGACTTGACGATCTAATAGCACTCGGCTTTTTAGTTCGCCTACAGCTTCAGTGGTTGGGCATTTGCTAAACACAAACTGATTAGAAATTAAATCCATAAAGGGGCCGGATTTACTACTGGGCATAATAAAAAGCAATTGCAAACCGAGGCTTTCGGTTAAATAGTTGATCACTTCGCGCGAACGGTGCTCATCCATTTTGGAGAAGGCTTCGTCGACCAATACCATGCGCAAATGACTGTTACCTTCATTAAAGCGAAATGCTGAGGTAATAGCCGCGCTGCGAATAATATAGGCCGGTGTTTCCAGCTGCCCGCCCGAGCCCGTGCCGTATTGGCTGAGTGCTATAGGCGCTTTGCCTTCGGGCTCTTTGTAAATTTCGTAGCGGCGATAATTGCGATAGTCTGCAATGCGAGTCAAATCGCGCAGCGCTTTTTGCTCATCTTCATCCAGCAACATATTCATCAAGCGCTCGCGCACCTGCTGATGCTTGGGCTCTAGTTTCATTTCAAACAAGCTTTCGCCATCGCCCAAACTGGGGTTATCGATAATGGCTTTAAAAAACTGCCAGTATTCTTTGAACTCAGGTACCCAATCGTAGCCAAAGCGGAAGCGCTCCCTGTCGGCACCAAAACGATGATGCTCAAGCTCTGCATTTAATTCGTCTAGAACTTTTTTGCCGTCCTGAATCGCTTGATAAATAGAATGGCAAAGGTTGGTTACAAAGGCATTATTAAAGCTGAGGCGCAAGGCTTCCAACTCGGCATGGCGCTGCGCCAAAATATGATTCTTATCACGATTATAGAGGCTGTCGAAATGACGACGAATGGAGCAAATTTCACGGAAGTTCTTTTGCCCAAAATCATCTTGATAATCGAGCACTAAAGACAAGCCATCAGCCGTGCGACAAAACTGATTGTGCTGTAAGACTGCTTGTTGCAGCTTGTGATTATAGGATTTCAACTCAGCCTGCAGCGCCAACAAATGCTGCTCAAAATAGCTTAGCTGCTGTGCTTGTGCATCCAAGTCTGCCTGAGCCAAGCGTGGTTCCGGATCAAAGTCGGTCCAAAATTCACTGATGGCGCGCACATTTTCTTCACAGCCATCCACTCTTTCAAGTGTCTTGTCCTGCTCGTCATTGAGCTGCCGACATTTTTCATCGAGGTTGAGCAACTTTGCTTTAATATCAATACGGCTATTGTTCAGCTGCTGGCTTTCTTGGCCAAGCAGCTGCGTTTGCTGCTTGAGTTGCGTCAACTCTTCATCGAGGTTTACGCAATCGCTCAGATCAAGTTGTTGTAATTTTATTTCTATGCTTTGTATACGGCGCTGCGCGGTTAGCATCTGCTGCAACACATCGGCATAGCCAACTTGATTTATTTTATTCACCGCGCGCCATAGCAGACTGATTTCATTTGCGTAGTCGCTCGCAGCTTGCCACTCTTTAGTTAATTGTTCCAGCTCACGGCGTTTTTCTTCCAAAGCGCGCGCGCGTGCATCGCGGCCAAATACCAGTTCACTCTCCGCAATATCGCAGCGAAACATGGCGTAGTTGCCCGAGCCCATTGCATCCTTGGTAATACCGCGGCGGGTATTTCGCAAGGCCGCCGCATCACTCACCCGCTCAACGCTACCGTAACTCGCTATTACATAATATTCGGCGGTGGAGTGACTAAAGTTCATCACCTGCACAATGGAGCTGTTACCTATAGCGGGCATTTTTTCACAATCGCGGCGTGCTTTATCACCTTGAATAACTCGCGCACTCTTGCCCTGCCCCGGCATGTTACGCACTATACGAATCGCTTCTGCTTCATATTCCGCCGCGACAATAATGCCAAACCGCGCTGCGCCTAAATAGCCTTCAATCGCTGCTTGCCACTGTGCATCACTCACTTCTACATAGTCGCAGAGCACGCGTGCATCGGCCTGCGGGCACTGCTGTTGCAATAGTTCCAAAGCTGCGCGCACAAAATGTGGGTAGACAACTTGATCGGACTCCAAGCTGTGAATATCGCGCTGCTTCGACTCCACTTGCTTGTGTAAACGCTGAACCAGTTGCTGGCGTTTGTCGCGCTCTTGTGCGAGAAAATCGCGCAGATTCTGGCCTGCGGTTAAATCTTCATTGAGCCAATAGGCCGCGAATTGGTTGTGTTGCTTCTGCTGCTCTAAAGCTTCATCGAGCATTTTTTCTAAGGGAGAAATATCAATCCAATCGCGATTCAGTAAACTGTGCAAATCAATTTGCAGGTGATTATCCACTAGTTGTTTGAGCAGTTTTTGAAAATACTTATCCGCCAGCTGGGGGACTTCCAAGGCTATGGATGATTGTTTGAGCGCATGGCTTACCGCTTGTGCAGCTTGCAAGTTAACTTGCAGTTGCTGATCCTGCGCCAACAACTTAGGCACTAATTGATGCAGCTGCTGTTCTTGAGTTTGTTTATCTTGCTGCAACTGATCTTTATCGCGCAATGCAGGTACACCCAAACGACGAGCAGTAGCATCCAGTATTTGCTGATTCAAATCTTCCTGGCGCTGATCATTCAAACTGAGGGCTTGCTCATTAGTTGTGAGCTGTTCGCGCAGTGCAAGTTGCTGCTGTTTTTCAGCTAGATAACGCCCTTGGCATTCGCTATAACGACGCTTAGCCAAGCTGTAGTGCAATACCTGCAGCTCCAACCAATTGGCGATATAGCTATCGGCGGCAGCGCGTCCTTGTGCAAGGCGCGCAATGGCTTCGCGCAACTGACGCGAATCAGATTCCATAGTGTGAATGCGTTTAAGCATGGCGGATACAGTGCGAATTGCTTCGCCTAAATCGCGCTGTTCCAACACTTCGTTGGCGACAAACTCATCTATGCCCTTGATCGGTTTGTAAGCCATAAAGCGCGAAAAAGAGCGGGCAGCATTCATAGCTTCGCGCTCGGACACTGCGTCTTTTTTACTACCGCGTAAAATTCCGTAGAGACGACAGAGGTAAGCTTTTTTCTTATCGTACTTTTCTAAATTATCGCTGCCAAACTGGCGGCGCAGGCTGGTGTAAATTCGATCGAGTGGAACCACGTAGCGCTGGGTCTTATCATCTTTAAGCAAGTCGCCAAGTGACAAAGCTACATCGGGCAGTATAAAAAATTGGGTTTCTTCAAGTCGTGCAATTTTTTGTGCGCCCGCCCCTTCAATACTCGCACGCATACCTATGAGTGCAGTAAAGGGTTCACTGGCTTCGCCTTCAGTCGGATGAAACACCGCCGCAATATAACCATCGCAACCATAGGGGCGCGCATAGGCGCCGTCGTCACAGCCGAGCACATAGGATGCAAGTGTACGCACCTGCTTGCCACCGCGACCGCGCTGGCTGGATTCGTCTTGTCCAGGGTTGAAGTGAAATAAATTGTCGTGCGCGGCGGTCATGATGGTTTGCACCGCATCAGCAGCCGTAGTCTTGCCCGAGCCGTTGCCGCCCGAAAACAAATTGATGGGTCCGAAATCGAATTCACTATTGGGTACATTGCCCCAATTCACATAGATAAATTTTTTCAAATACATAGCTTTAATATCCGCACATCGAAGGCACTAAGCCTTTGACATAAAATAGCTGCAATCAATCGAAGAAGAGTGATTTTTTGGTTTTCGCGCTTGTTTCTTTTGTTGCTTTGGCCTTCGTAGATTTAGTGGCTGTCGTTTTAACATCGTTTGAGCCACTAACTGTAACCGCAGACGGTTTAACAGTGGCAGCTTTAGTTCTAGCAGCTTTCCCTGGAACAACTTTCTCTGGAGTAATTTTAGTTACAGCAGCTTTTTTGGGTGCTGTTTTAGCCGGTGTAGTTTTAGGGGATGCTGCTTTGGCCGGTGTAGTCTTGGCTGAAGTAGCTTTAACCGCGGCTTTTGACGAGGCGAATTTGGCAGAAACAGACGAAGCCACAGAAGCCTTAGATTTCGGTTCCGTCTTAGGTTCCGACTTCGGTTTAGGCTTCGGTTTAGGCTTAGGTGGCTCTGCGAAAATGGACTTAGCTGGCTCAACAATTTTTTCGGCGACTGCTTCGGTGGTTTTCTGTGTTACTTTTTCGTTTGTTCTTTCTATAGATACTATAGGCACAGCAGACTTTAGCTCAGCAGTCAGAACCTCTTCAATGCCAGCGTCAGCGTTCATAAACTCCGCATGAGCCGCTAAATCGGTACGAATTTTTTCCAGCCACTCATTACTCACTAAATTAATGACCAGGGGTCGTACCTTAATCCAGCTTTCATTCTGATCCAGATCCACATCTTGCACATAGTGAATTAAGCGCAGTTGACGCAAGCGCTTAAACACCTGGCGCCGCTCGCCCAAATTATCGGGTAAGGTGCGACGCAGCAAGTTTTTCATCGCAAGGGTTACAGATTCTAATGAAAGCGCAGTACAACCCTGTTCATCGATAAGCCCTTCGCGTAACGCCTTATCGTATTCGGCGCGCAACACCAAAATTAATGCAATTTCGTGTTGGTTCAATCGCTGCCGAAAACCACCGTTAAACGGCTCATCACTTTCATCATCAAGCCCGGGCAGACGCGCACCAGGTGGAATGAGCCGCACAAATTGAAAATGCGTATCGTGCTGCAGGCGCACACCCATGAGATGCAAATAGTCATCTACTAGTGGCTGGATACGCACGAAGTGATCGTAAAATTCGGCTTCAACTTGGCTGTCGGCGCGACACAAAACACCGTAGTCCAATAGTCGTTGAATCAGGCTCCGCCAATCATTCAAATCGAGATTGTGACCGCGGAGCTGCTGCTCCAAATGTTCAGTTAAGTTGGGACTGCTCATCTTCACTCTCTATCAAGCGAATAATAAATTCATCGCGCTGGGTAAAATAATCATCTTGCTGTACACGCGGTGCTTCGCTCAACCACTCAGGTTTTTGCTCCACACTAAATTGGTAGCGCGATGACAGATTATTAATGGCGCCGACTTCAATGGCGTGGGCCAAATTAAGTAATTCCGGCATATTGGTAGCACTCAACTGACGGCTATTAATATAGCCAGTATCCGCCAGCGCAATTTGAACATAATCGCGCAGGCTGCTGGCTTGAATACTAAAGGCTTGATCCAGCAGCTGTTGAATAAAGAGCGCTTTTTGCGCCTCTGGGTCGAGCGCACTCTCGGCATCTATACCTGAGCGAACCACAGATTTTTTCCAGGGTGTGCGCAATTGCAGCTGGCCCGGATCTATAAAGGCTAATTGCATTGCATCCAAGGTAGGACTGGTTTGCATAAATAGCGCGTCTTGCTGGGTTTCACTCAATTGCGCGAGCTGTTTACACAGGTCAACAATATCGTCGGAACCCTGCGCGTGGATATAGCTTAGCTGCCGGATAATAATATCGGCGCGCTGAGTAAAGGTATTCAGCGCACGGCGCAGCGCGGGCAACATGACCTCACAGGCATTTCGCAAACGCGACTCTATAGTGTGAAGCAAGTTATCTAATATCGAGATATTGGGTTGCGCGCGCTGGGGCATCATCTTGCGCAGACGAATCTCCATAACTGCGCGCCAATCTTTTTCGGCCTGTTCTGCATCGCCTTTGCCGTATTTACGTTTGCGGCGGATGTCTTTAATAATTTTACTGATTTGATCGCGGTATTTTTCGACGCTATCCGCCGAGAGCCGAACCTCCAAGTCCGGCTTGAACACCCGTTCCATAAAATCGAAAAACTCATCGCTGGCGTGTTGAATTAATTGACGCGACTCTACCTCGCGCACAAGTTGACGCTTGCGCTCTTCCAACTCAGAAATCACATCGGTAAAGTCACTGATAATCCGCTCTGAATATTCATAGGCATCGAGTAGATCGTGAATTTCACCTTGATCATAAAACGCTTGCAGGCTGTTGCGGGTGTTGCGGGTGTTGCGATTGCGCGTGCGAAACTGATTGCTGTGATTATCGGCAAAAGGCTGGGTAAACAGGCGCCCCATACGACTAAAACCGTAGGTGCTTTGCAAGCTAGCTTCATCGACCTGCTTCTCTAGCCAGCCGTTATCAACTAAGCGATTCACAATAAAACTGGCTAAATCGCGCTGGGACTTAAAACGCCCTTCAGCAGCATCTTCACTGCCCTCTTCCTGGTCATCAACATCCAAGGTCGGCGCGCGCGCAATGGCCTCTTTAAAAATATCGAGCAACTGTTCGCGATTCATAGCATTGCCGTAATCACGCAAATCCGTATAGAGTCGCTGGTACAGCAAGCGCAGGCATTCAGCTACCTGCTCGCGGTATTTACCCGTAAGAGGCGTGAAAAAATGTTGGCGTGTATCGCTAAAAAACATCTGTGGGATTTACACTCAGAGCCGAGTACACACTTACAAACAGCGCTGAGCAAACAATTGCTGCTCAGCTTCCGACCATGCATCTGCATCTTTTATCATCATAAGCGCGCACCAATCTTCCGAGCCAAGCTCAGGAGCTTCGCCATTCAAGGCAGCAATACGATCCGCATACAGTTGCGGCTTTACATCTTTAATAGGGCTGGTTGCATCTAAATTACGTGTTTGCTCAAGTTGATCTGCCGCTTGTCGCGCAATATTTTGCATAGACTCAATGGTTGCTTGCTCATTAGTATTGGGGGTTAACTGTTGCTCAGAATAATTTTTCAACAAAACACCTGCAATAATGACAATAACACTTATCAGTAAAAGCGCGCTGATTAACTTTTGGCTGCGTAAAATTTCAATAAGATTCATGGGGCTACTTTCAACAGAGACAAATTAATTACACCAAGATTAAAGCCAGTCAGCTACTTTTTCTGCGTAATAGGTAATGATTAAATCTGCTCCAGCACGCTTAAATGCCAACATAGATTCCATAACTATGGCCTCTTCATTGATGACACCTGCAGCAGCACCTGCTTTAATCATGGCGTACTCACCGCTCACCTGATATACCGCCAAAGGGCGTGCGGAGTTTGCGCGTATATGCGCAAGAACATCCAAATAAGCCATCCCAGGTTTCACCATTAAAATATCAGCGCCCTCAGCTTCATCTTGCAAAGATTCTGCGAGTGCTTCACGACCATTGGCTGGGTCCATTTGATAGGTATTACGCGAACCCTTAAAACTACTATCAACAGCATCCCTGAAAGGCCCATAAAAAGCGGATGCAAATTTAGTGGAATATGACATTACCGGAATATGGGAGAAGCCTGCATCATCTAACGCCTGCCGTATCGCGCCAATCATGCCATCCATCATGCCCGAAGGTGCGATCATATCGACACCGGCTTGCGCTGCCACAACAACTTGCTGCTGTAAATTACTGAGAGTGAGGTCGTTATCTACATCATCAGATGCTATGACACCGCAATGCCCATGGCTGGTGTACTCACAAAAACAATTGTCACTGATCACCAACATCTCTGGCTGTGCTGACTTAGCAGTGCGAATCATGCGCGCCATTAATCCATCTTCATTCCAACTATCTGCTCCCACCTCATCTTTGTGCGTTGATACACCAAATAAAATAATAGCGCGCACACCCTTGCTATAAGCCTGCCGCACTCGCTCGGCCAGCATCGCTTCAGGATAGCGATAAACATCCGGCATAGACTTTATCGCAACGGGTTCATTAATGTTTTCCTCTACAAAAATGGGCAAAATAAAGTCGCTCATTTGTAGCTGGGTTTCGCGCACCAGTGCGCGCAGAGTCGCTGATTTACGCAGACGCCGAAAGCGAAATCCAGGCGTTAATTGTGATCTAGACATAGACATCTCATTAAATAGTTAGCGAACCTTCATGGCTCCATTCACAGCGCACGCGCATATCGCCAGAACCCGGCTTATGAAAACTGCCATTAGTTTCCCACGTAAAAGTATGAGTTCCTGATAGCTCAGTTTCCAAATGTACTGTCGCACTCACCCAATACATTTTGCTCAGCAGTGCTTCGAATTGAGCGATCCACTGGTCCCATTCGTACTCAACAGCTTTATAGGATGCGCCAAAGTGCATAACGTCCGTTTGATAATTATTTTTGCAAATTTCTAATTGCGGTATAGAGAACATTTCCTGGCTTATAAAAGGCCATTCATCCGCATGAGGTAAAGCCAACATAGCTTCGCGATTGATGCGAATACGTTCGGACTCTCCCCAAGAAATTGAAGGTGCAGTGTCCTTGATGCAACCATATACAATCGATTCTTGATCCATAGTCACAATGCCTAAGGTTAATATTTAGGAATAATTAAAACGGCCACCACCAACTACCTTGAAAACGTTTTTCACAGCCTTGTAGTTGCTGATTATAATTTGTTGCGCGTTCAGCCACTTTTTGTGCTGTGGACATCAACCAAGGTTTTTTTCGATAACTACCTCGATTAAATCCGCCGTGCCCCTCGTGATAGGCAAGATAAAGACCGTAACTATCGCTTAACTGAATTTTGCTGCGAATTTGGCTTTGCTTGTTGTACCAGCCAATAAAATCTAACGCATCTTTAAAGTTATCCCTGCGCGACCAACCATTGCCGCTATTAGCTTGATACTCATTCCACACGTCATCTTTTGCTTGAGGATAGCCATAAGCATCACTCGGACGCGGGCCGGGGAAAACCCATAGAATTTTTGTGCGTGCCGGACGTGCATTGTGCTTGAATTGCGATTCTTGGTACATGATGGACATCATGGTTGGAATCGAAGATCCCCAGCGTTTTTCAGCTTTGTGCGCAGCCTTGTACCATTTAGGCTTGTCATCAAATATTGCACAGACATTGTCAGGCTTAGCAGGCGGCATAGAAGTACAGCCAGCGAACATAAGGCTGATTAAAGCAATCAGCATTAATTTAATGTGGATAAGCATTACAGATTGCACCCATGCTCACGCAATAAGTTCAGCAATTGCGCTTCATCTAAAATATTCAAACCAAGCTCTTCTGCTTTTTTTCGCTTTGATCCAGCACCTGGGCCCGCTACTACATAATCTGTTTTGGCAGAAACACTACCTGCGACCTTAGCACCTAAACTCAATAAATGCGCCTTGGCATCATCGCGCGTTAAACTTTCTAAACTGCCAGTTAATACGTAAATCAATCCTTTTAAGGGTAAGTCAGCCTTAGCGCTCACATCTATATTTTGCCAGTGCACGCCCGCTGATTGCAGTGCGGCTACCGCATTGCGATTGCGCTCTTGCGCAAAAAAATCAGCTACGAAATGTGCGACTACGGGGCCCACATCAGGAACCTGCTGTAATGTTTCTTGATCTGCTGTGGCTAATGCCTCGAAGCTACCAAAGTAGTTAGCTAAATTACGTGCGGTTGCTTCACCTACCTCGCGAATACCTAGAGCATAAATAAATTTTGCTAAGCTTGTAGCTTTAGAATCTGTCAGCGCCGCCACTATGTTGTCGGCAGACTTTTCACCCATGCGCTCTAGAGCCGCTAATTGATCGCGGTTTAAAGAGTAGATATCAGCCAAGGTGCTCACCAATTTCATATCAACTAACTGCTCTACCAGCTTATCGCCGAGCCCTTCAACATTCATGGCCTTACGGGCCACAAAATGTTTAATCGCTTCTTTGCGTTGTGCTGCGCAAATTAGGCCGCCGGAACAGCGCGCAACGGCTTCGCCCGCCAAGGTTTCAACAGACGAACCGCATACAGGGCAAGCGTCAGGGAAATGTATTTCACGTGCAGTGGAGGGTCGCTTACTTTCAACGACAGCAACAACTTGTGGGATTACATCACCTGCGCGTCGGACAATAACGGTATCGCCAATTTTAATACCTAAGCGCTGAATTTCGTCGCGATTATGTAATGTGGCATTAGATACAGTAACACCACCAACAAATACTGGCTGCAAACGTGCCACTGGCGTTACTGCACCAGTTCTTCCCACTTGAAACTCCACATCTTGTAACAGTGTCATCTCTTCTTGCGCAGGAAATTTATAGGCTATGGCCCAACGTGGAGCGCGCGAAATAAATCCTAAAGTGTCTTGTATGCTGCGCGAGTTTACCTTGAAAACTATGCCATCAATATCATAGGCAAGGTTCGCGCGCTTTTCTTGGATTCGGCGGTAGTACGCAAGACAGTCCTGAATATTATTAGCCACTGTCATTTCGCGATTAATTAAAAACCCCCAACGCTGAAGTGCATATAAGGTGTTGGTATGACTTGCAGGAATTTCACCACCTTCAAATAGCCCAACAGAATAGGCACACATCTCCAATGGCCGATTGGCCGTTAAACGCGAATCTAATTGACGCAGTGAACCTGCAGCAGCATTGCGGGGATTAACGAATAGCTTTTCATTAGCGGCGCGCGCGCGCTCATTTAATGTATTAAAGCCAGCCTTGGGCATATAGATTTCGCCGCGCACCTCAAGTACTTTGGGGTAATCTTTGCCTATTAAGCGCAGAGGTATTGAGGGGATAGTGCGCACATTTTGCGTTATGTCCTCACCGTTTGCACCATCGCCACGGGTAGCGCCACGTATGAGTAAACCATCACGATAAAGTAAACTTACCGCAATGCCATCAAGTTTTAATTCGCAGGCATATTCCAAGTCTTCGGTTGATTTTAAACGATCCAATACACGCTGATTAAAAGCCAGAAGATCTTCATCGCTAAATGCATTATCAAGAGACAGCATCGGCAACTCATGTGCAACTGTTGTAAATGCAGATAAAGGCGTAGCACCTACACGTTGCGTAGGGGAATCAGGCGTTATAGCGTCTGGAAATTTTTGTTCTAAGTCCCGCAAACGCAGTATGAGCCTATCATATTCAGCGTCGGGAACTTCTGGATTGTCGAGGGCGTAATAGCGGTAGTTATGCTGATTAATATCAGCGCGCAACTGATTTATTTCGGCAAGCGCTTCAGCGGGAACGTCATTAAAGAGTGGAAAATTGGACATGAATAAAAGTGATCCCAAAAAAAACTGGCCAACGGCGATTCATGCCCTCAAGCGATAACACATTTCATTTAAATAAATACGCTTTAACGCGGTGGGCGACGAAATAAACGCATGCGTTCAAAATCGCGCACGCGCTGGCGACAGTGCTCAATGGTCTGCCGTGTCATAACACTGCGCTGCTCATCTTTTAACTCACCATCTAAGGTTTCAGCGATAGCGCGCGCAGTATCTAACATTAAATCAAAGGATTGCATTGAGTCAGCTTTGAGCGGCAAGGTCATAAATAAACTAACGCCTGGTGTCTCAAACTCATCCATTGCATCTAAATCAAACGTGCCGGGCTTCACCATATTCGCCATGCTAAACAGCAGCGCACCATCACCCTTGGCATCGGTATAGCGATGAAAAATATCCATATCGCCGTAGCGCATACCGCACTTGAGCACTATATCCAACAAATCTGCCCCGTTAAACATTTCACCTTTAAAGGCCATAACATTAATGACGAGCACTTCCTCGGGTTCGGTGTTGGGCGCATCAGCAGCAACGAGGGGTTCAACATCATCCTCACCTTCATAATCTTCGTCTGCGTCTAACAACTCTTGCTCAGAGAGTTCCTCTTCATAAGCCTCCTCTTCATAGGCTTCTTCATCACTATCTTGCTCAGAAGAGTAGTCTTCATCTTCCTCGTAGCTATCATCAGCCTCATCGTCTTGACGACTGTCTTTTGCTGCGTCACTGCGATAAAGCGGATCATGATCATCCTCTTGCGCTGCAGCCGCATCTTCATAATCATCAAGTTCACTGGGGCTTAATGCAGAAAAGCTCGGCTCGATTCGCTCTTCAGCAGAATGACCTTTAGTATCCGCGACGGATTCCATAAGAATGGGCACAGATTCACCGAGGTTCAAATTGGCTTGCTCTGGCGAGCGGCGAGCGCGGCGACTATTTTCCGTTTGCAGGAGTTCTTGGCGACTTTGCTTTTCTAAAAAAGATTTAGCCTTAGCCTTTTTTTCAATACTAGGCAGCGGTCCTTGGTTATCTCGGGCACCAATTACCCGTGCACCGCCATTAGGCAGCTCACTGGTGTAGTTTGGCTTCTCTGATGTCACGTCCTCTTCTTCTACTTCTGGAGTCTTAGGGCGCTTTTTCAGGTTGCGTGATACTTTAATTTTTCCATAGCGCTCATTGCGCTTGCGTCTAATACCGTCGATCAAAATGATAATGATCAACAATGAAATAGATATGATGACCCACTCTTTCATAAGGTTATCCGTAATAAATTTAGTTGTTACACTGCTGCCAATTCGGCAGCCTCATCCACATCCACCGTCACAAGACGAGATACGCCTGGTTCGTGCATGGTAACACCCAACAACTGATGCGCCATTTCCATCGCATTTTTATTGTGCGTAATATAAATAAATTGTACTTGTGCAGACATCTCTTCCACCATACGTGCATAGCGACCAACGTTAGCATCATCGAGTGGTGCATCAACTTCGTCAAGCATACAGAATGGCGCAGGGTTAAGACGGAATATAGAGAATACCAGTGCTATCGCCGTTAGTGCCTTTTCACCACCCGAGAGCAAATGAATTGTGCTGTTACGTTTGCCGGGCGGGCGGGCCATGATAGTAATACCAGTATCCAACAAGTCTTCACCGGTTAATTCCAAATAGGCGTGACCACCACCAAATACCTTGGGAAATAACTCTTGCAAGCTTGCATTAACCTGATCAAACGTCTCTTTAAAGCGTGTCCGCGTTTCACGATCAATACGTTTTATCGCATTCTCGAGGGTTTCCAAGGCTTCCCTCAAATCTGCATTTTGCGCATCAAGATAATTTTTACGCTCAGATTCTGTTTTATATTCTTCGATAGCGGCAAGGTTTATCGGGCCAAGGCGTGTTATACGTCCAGCCAAGCTTTCCAATTCTTCCTCTAAAGGTTTAACCTCTGTGCCCTCGGGCATCTCCGCTAGAATAATATCAAGATTTAAATCATCTTCTTCGAGCTGCTCTGCAATACCTGCACGCTGAACCTCAAACATTTGCGCGGCAAGACGTTCCTGCTCCAAATGTGCGCGCACAGCCTGCACATCCTGCTCTGCGCGATTACGTGCCTGCTCAGATTGTCGCAGCTCATGCTCAACTGTTTCCAAGGCGCGACGCGCTTCGGTTAGGCTTGACTCTACCGACAATCGCTTAGCAAGGCAGGCTTCTAGTTCTAACTTAAACTCTTCTACAGGGTCGCGGTTATCGGTAATGCTCGCCATTAATTGTTCACGGCGCTCATGCAAACGCGCTGTTTGCTCACGCAAGCGACTTATGCCTAAACGTATAGAATCTAATTGGGTTTTAACTGATTGACAGCGCATAGCCAATTCATGCGCCTTGTCTTTATCATGACGCGCACGCTGACGTGCCGTATCTAATCCAGTGCGGATATCATCGCGCTGTTGCAACAAGTCTTCACGCAGGTCAGTGTCTTGGCCCATCATTTCAATGGCCTCACTGAGAATCATGCGCGCTTCCGACAGATGCTCAGCTTCCTGCTCCATTTGTTCGCGCGCTTCACGTATTTCATTTTCTGCGCGCTCGCGGCGCATATTTATTTGTTCAATTCTTACTTGCTTAGCGCTTAACTCTGAACGCAACTCGCCATGACGACGATTTTGCTCTTCGGCAGCGCGACGCAAATTCTCACGCTCTTGCTCAAGTTGCTTGGCCTGACTACGGCCCTCATCCAATTGTTCATTTATCGCATGAATACTTTCTTCCGCAATGGCAATTGCAGTCGTGAGCTCTTCTAGCTCCTGCCGACGAGCAATAACACCTGAGCTAGCGTCACTATCGCGTGCCACTCGCAACCATTGTGCGCTTAGCCATATACCATCGCGCGTAATGACGGATTCATTGGCACCGAGCTGCGCACGCAAGGCCAATGCAATCGATAAATCGTCAGCGATGTAAATGCCACTGAGTAAGGCTTTTACATCCCAATCTGCGCTGACCTTGGCGCTGAGTAATTCCGCTTTAGCGTTGCTCGTTAAGGCTACCTTAGCGCTGGTATCTAACAACACCAACTCACCCTGGGTGAGGCCACCTATTAGTTCGGCAACCTGATCCAGCTGATCAACACAAACCGCCTGTAAACTAGAGCCAAGCACAGTTTCCAGTGCTTTATCCCAACCGTCAGCAACACTCAAGGTTTCCGCAAGGCGCGCGTGATCGGTTAGTTTTTGCTGTGCGAGCCATTGTGTAACGGCTTTATTTTTCTCACCTAAGGCTGCTTGCTGTAAGGCTTCCAAGCTGGCGTGACGGCCGCGCATGGATTGCAATTTGCTGCGCGCTTGATCGAGATCATTTACCAGTTGATTATTTTTAGTACGAGTTTGGTCGAGTTGCTCGCCCATCTGCTCGACTTGATCACGTTTTTCTTCTGCGACCAAATCTAATTCCGCTAATTGTTCTGTCAGCTGCCCAATGGCTTCGTCATCCGAGCCAACTTGCAGATTATTTTTTTCTTCGCGCAACTTTTCAATGCGCTGCAAAAGACGCTGCTGCACTTGCTCTAAATGCTGAATACGAGACTGCTGCACTTCCGCTTTTTGGCGTGGCTCAGCGGCGCGCTGGTTGAAGGAATCCCATTCATTTTGCCAGCGCTGCATAGCTTCTTCAGCATCAATTAATGTCTCGCCGGAAGTTTCTTCTGCGGCTTTTATAAGCTCTAATTCAGGCTCAAGTTCGAGCAATTCTTCCTGCCAGGCCTCCGCTTTTTGAGTATCTATGAGCAGGTTTTCTTCTGCTTCTTTGCTGTCTCGCTGGGTTTGATCTAAGTCGGCTTGCAGCTGACGCGCACGTTCACTCGCATGCTGAATACTTTGCTCTAAGCGAGTTATGTCATTGCCTATAGCGTAGTAGCGGCCCTGCACTTCATTAAATTTGTCGCCCAGCTCAGTGTGTTGACTGCGGTATTTTTCAATCTGAGTATCTTTATTTACTTGATCGGTAACGAAAGACTCCATACGCAATTCTAATTCACGTATGCCACTCTGCTTAGCTTTAGCCTGTATATCTAGCTGTTGGTATTTGAGCGCTTGCAGCTGCGCCTTCAGTTGACGCTCTTCTTTTTTGTATTCTGAATACTTTTCAGCAGCTTGAGCTTGGCGCTGTAAACGCGACAGCTGGCGCTCTAGCTCATCACGAATATCCGTTAAACGCTCAAGATTTTCTTGCGTGCGACGCATCCGGCTTTCAGTATCGCGTCGACGCTCTTTGTATTTGGAAATACCTGCCGCTTCTTCAATATAAACCCGTAGATCTTCTGGTTTAGCTTCAATGAGTTTGGAGATCATGCCTTGTTCGATAATCGCATAACTGCGCGGACCAAGACCTGTGCCGAGGAAAATATCGGTAATATCGCGGCGACGACATTTGGTGCCATTTAAGTAGTAATGGTTTTGCGCATCGCGGGTCACTTTACGCTTGATAGATATCTCACTGAAACCGGCATATTCACCTAGCAAGGTGCCATCACTGTTGTCAAACACCAGTTCAATAGACGCCTGCCCCACCGGCTTACGACCACTGGAACCGTTAAAAATAACATCGGTCATGTTCTCGCCGCGCAGGTTTTTAGCGGATGATTCGCCCATCACCCAACGCACAGCGTCAATAATATTGGATTTGCCACAGCCATTAGGGCCGACAACCGCACAGAGATTGCTGGGAAAGTTGACCGTAGTAGGATCAACAAACGATTTAAAGCCTGCCAGCTTGATGCACTTTAGGCGCATAGGTCCGTTTCACTCTTATCAATCAAGGCTACGAAAATTCATAGATGGAAAATTCATCAGCCTTAGAAATTGCTTGCCAAGCCATCTAGCAATAGAAAGCTAGTTAATTGATTTGGTTGCATTTTTAGCTTGAAGCAGCGCCGTTAAAGGGCTGCGAAAAAAATCTATAAGGGCGGGATTCTACACACTTGTCACCCGTATTACACCAGCTGGCCCAGAAAAATGGCCTGCACAGGTAGCTAAAGAGTGAAAGCGCGAAGAAGTAAT
Source organism: Cellvibrio sp. 25HG11W-0 (assembly GCF_057815475.1). Lineage (NCBI taxonomy): Bacteria > Pseudomonadati > Pseudomonadota > Gammaproteobacteria > Cellvibrionales > Cellvibrionaceae > Cellvibrio > Cellvibrio sp. 25HG11W-0. The sequence goes on along the minus strand of NZ_CM174230.1, from coordinate 2,502,039 downwards.
AGTAGAGATCGCACAGCGGGTCACATCGGAGATGCTGGGGTCGTGTTTTGAGCAGTTAAGTTTGCAGCCAGACTCTTTACTTAACGAATCGCAGCTGCCACCCCGAATGACACTCCTCAACCGGGGCGCTCGCTGACGCCGCTATTCGCTTAACTGATGATCGATAACAAGCTTAATTTCCGCAGGGATATTGTCCAAATCCACTGGCCCAAAGCTGCCCTGCCAGTCACCTTTTTTGGCAATCGCAGTGCCATCTTGAGAAATACGCGCTACCACCTCTACTTGGGTGGCTTGCGCCAAGCTCATGCTCGGGGACATGGCCATTGATTCATTTAAAACCGTCAGATAAGGTAACTCGCCGACAGTTGCCCGGGTAATCGCCAAGGGTATTTTGGCGCCCTGCCATGCGCGGGCATAGATATAGACCTGCTGCTCTGGCGTAGCTGCTACTCCATCACCCAGTGAAACTGTCAGCGTGATTTCACGTCCATAAAGCGCCTTATTCAGCTCAGCCTCGGTACCGCCACTGACGATATAGAGTGTTTTTGCGCGTTCAACACCCGCGATCAGAGCCTGAGCCTCAGGCGTAGCGCTGCCAGTAATGGTTGCAGCACTCTGCCAATACTTGATCGCCTTTGGGTAATCTTCCTCGCTAAACGCACCTATCCCCGCCAAGCCTAAGGCCATGGTGTTTTTCGGCTCGAGCTTAAGCGCACTCTCCGCCATACCTTTGATAGTGCTGCTCATTTTATTGCCGTCACGCAGAAACATTGCTTGCGCCAATTCTGCCATTACCATGCCCGACTGTTGATCCCTGCGCAAAACCTCTTGATAAGCCTGCGCCGCTTGTCCAAATTCGTTCAGCTCCATATATGTACGCGCCAGAAAAAACCAATACTGCAACTGCTCAGGCTCATCTTTAAGGCGCGCCTCAATAAGCGATATCAGCGCCCGTGCACGCTCTGGGTTTGGTGCTCGCTGCGCTGCAGCATCTTCAGCGTCAAGCAGCAACTTTTCAGTCTGCGCCTGACGAATTTCTACATCAGCACTGCTACCCAATTGATGGTAAAGCACTGCTGACATAGCCACCACTAAGAGACCAATAAGCGCAAAGGTTTTCGCACCCACATGTAAATTACCTACACCTTGAGTGCGCTTAACATTGGCTTCGTCTTCAAGCAATCCACGCTCCAGCTCCAACTTAAGTTGAGCAAATTGAGCCTCGTCGATACGCCCGTCAGCCAACTGCACTTCTAGCTCACGTAAATGTTCGTGAAAAATACGCACATTTTCTTGCACCCGAGCATCGACATCGATATTCGTCATCCCTTGCCGCTGCGTTTTGTGCTTTAAAAAAGGCCAACCGACAAACCCTACGGCCAATAAACTAAGTAAGCCTATAGCCAACCAAAGAGACATCATTATTTTTCACCCTGTTTGTTATTTATATTGGATTTGGTATCTGAACTATTTTTAGTCAGTAATTGCGCCAACTGTGCTTGCTCACTAACAGAGAGTCCTGTTTCAAGTTCACCCATGGCTTGTCGGCGTCGGCGCACCATCAAGGTCAATACGAGCGCCCCCGTAATCAACAGGACTGCAGGCAATAGCCATAAAAAAGCCGTTGCGGCAGAAAATGTGGGGCGGTAGAGAATAAACTCACCATAACGCGCCACCATAAAATCAATAATTTCGCGATCTGATCGACCACTGGAAATCATCTCATAGAGTTCTTCACGCAAATCCAGGGCGATAGGGGAATTGGAACCTGCTAGGTTTTGATTTTCACACTTGGGACAGCGCAGCTCCTCAATAAAGCTTTGATAGCGCAGCCGATCAACCTCACTGGCAAATTCATGCACCTCAATAGCTGCAAAACTCACAGATGCAAAAAGAAATAACAGCAATGCTGAAACAAAACGAAATGAATAGCCCATCATCTTACTTACCAAATTTAATCAGGATTTTATTGTGGTGCGAGTATATCAAGTCACGCATCGAATTGCCGAACAAGACTACAAAACATGCGCAAGCGTTTGTTTTTTCACCATTTTTTAGATTTTTTAAAATATTTTGCAGGATTTGTAAAAAAAAGGTTGACCATAATTCTCACATGATTAGAATACGCGCCATCAACAAGGTAAGCGCCAAACAGCGCGAAGCTTTGGGCGGTTAGCTCAGTTGGTAGAGCAATGCCCTTACAAGGCATGGGTCACAAGTTCGAGTCTTGTACCGCCCACCATTTTTACTACGAATAGTAAAATGATTGTTGATAGATATGCGGACCGGTAGTTCAGCCGGTTAGAATGCCGGCCTGTCACGCCGGAGGTCGCGGGTTCGAGCCCCGTCCGGTCCGCCACTAATTCTTAAAAGCCCTCCTTGTGAGGGCTTTTTTATTGTTCATTTTTAAATATTTATCTATACCAATCTTCTCTACTCAAAGGCAAAGCGCCCAATTTTTGGGACTCAAAAATCATCAAACACAAGAACTAAAAAAGCCCCATTTGGGGCTTTTTTAGTTCTTGAATAATCAACTTTTCGCTATAAGCCTGATTTTGATTTTGATTTGGATTCGAAACGCTCAGTATCAGATTTGATATGCCTATAAGCATAAAGCCCCACATAACCAACAACAGCGCAAGTAAATGCCACGATCACTAAGCCAGTTACCACAATAGAGTCTAGGTACATATACGACCTCCAGTTTCTCATTAGAATCTCATCTGCACTCAGTAAGCTGCATTCACAACTTTAGTGTAAGAGACTCTGAATCTGAGACTGTTGATCGAGATCAACAACGAGACGAATAGAACTTAGTGCTGCAATCCTTCATAGATGGGCTTTATTAGCTGATCCCAAACTTCTTGGTTAACATCACCCGCATGCCGATAGTGAATAACACCCTGCGCATCGAGCACATAAGTCTCAGGTGCACCGTACACACCCAGATCCAAACCAAGGCGACCACTGGTATCTTCAACACTAAAAACATAAGGATTATGCAGCTCCGCCAGCCATTGCAGCGCTGCTGAGCGCTCATCCTTGTAGTTGATGCCATAAATAATGACACCCTGAGCCTTGAGAGTATTTAAAAATTCATGTTCTTGACGACAGGTAACGCACCAGGTAGCCCACACATTCAGCAGGCTCACCCTACCCTTCAGTAGATTTTGATTTGCCCTAACCATACCCTCGGGGTTTTCCTCAGCGGGTAATATTGGCAAATCAAAAACAGGCACCGACTTGTTAATTAACGCTGAAGGCTTTTCTTTAGGATCAAGAAATAAACCACGCAAAAAAAACAACGATAAAATACCAAACACAATTAGTGGTAAAAATAAAAGTATACGCTGCTTATTCATGAGCAATAGCACCCGCCGTATCTCTCGCTGCCCCAGCAGCGACATTTTGCTTTATAACTTTGCGATAGCGTTTATCTGCCACAGCCAAAATTGCACCAAATGCCATCAACAATGCCCCCAACCATATCCAGCGTACAAAAGGTTTAAGGTGAACGCGCATAGCCCAAGATGAATCGCCTAGGGATTCACCCATTGCCACATAAAGATCGCGAAATAAGCTGACATCTAAAGCAACTTCAGTCATAACGCTGCCGGTTGCCATGTAACGACGCTTTTGTGGCAACATCTCTTTGAGGTACTTGCCCTCATAAAACACACTGATAACGGCCTCGCTTGCTGTGTAATTGGGGCCTTGAACATCATCAATTTTATTCAACACAAACTCATAATGCCCAACCGACACTTTTTGCCCCACATCCATACGCAGGTCACGCTGATCACTGTAGATGCTGGTGAGGCATACGCCAATTAAGGTTACTGCGATTCCGGTGTGTGCGATAAACATTGCAAAGTAACTGAGGCTCAATTTTTTTAGCCCAAGCAAAAAAGAATCGCTATGCCGCACGCGATAAAACATATCACTTAATAATGCGGTAAATATCCAGCTCGCAATAAACACCGCGCCTGCTGCTGCGACCGAATACTTATCGCCATAAATCAGCGGAAATAGCAGCCCAAAACCAAGGCTAAGAACCCAAGGCTTCCAGAGAGCAGCAAACAATTGCTTTACCGTAGTACGTTTCCAGTTCGCAAGAGGCCCAAGAGCCATCAGCAAACAGAGCAGCCCCATAAGCGGGAGGAAAAACAAATTAAAGTACGGTGGACCAACAGAAATTTTGCCAAGGTTTAATGCATCGGCTATTAAAGGATAGAGGGTGCCGAGCAATACAGTGAGCATCACAATAGACAATAAAATGTTATTACCCATGAGCATGGTTTCACGCGAAAGCCAACTAAACCCTGTAGAGCTTTTTACTACCGGTGCGCGCAATGCAAAGAGCGTTAAAGAACCCCCTACAACAACAAACAAAAAGCCCAATACAAAAATACCGCGCTGGGGATCATTTGCAAACGCATGCACCGATGTGAGAACACCAGAGCGCACCAGAAAAGTTCCCAGCAAGCTGAGCGAGAAACTGAAAATCGCCAATAGAATTGTCCAGCTCTTAAACAAACCGCGTTTCTCTGTTACCGCTAAAGAGTGGATCAACGCAGTGCCGACCAACCAAGGCATAAAAGAGGCATTTTCGACCGGGTCCCAAAACCACCAGCCACCCCAACCTAATTCGTAGTAGGCCCACCAACTGCCGAGCGCAATACCTACGGATAAAAAGCCCCACGCCATAATAGCCCAAGGCCGCGACCAACGTGCCCAAGCGCTATCCAAGCGGCCCGTCAACAAAGCTGCAATTGCAAACGCAAAGATCACACTAAAGCCCACGTAACCCATATAAAGCACAGGCGGGTGAATAATTAAGCCTATATCTTGCAGGAGCGGATTGAGATCGCCGCCATCTTGCGGTGGCAAAGGTAAGATGCGATCAAAGGGATTAGAGGTGAACAAAATAAATGAGAGAAAACCACAGGCGACAAAACCAAGAACTGACAAGACCCTAGCTTGTACATCCAACGGCAGAGAACGACTAAAAACGGCAACCGCCAAGGTCCAGCCCGCCAGCATGAAAATCCACAAGAGCAATGAACCCTCATGCCCACCCCAGACCGCACTGATTTTGTAGTAAACCGGTAAGAGCGTATTCGAATTGGACGCGACGTACTTTACGGAAAAGTCATCATGAATAAAGGAGTATACCAAGCAGCAAAAAGCAAAGGCGACAAATACAAAAAAGCCAACACTTAAAGAGCGCCCCATATTCATTAATAAGCTATTGCCTTTATAGGCACCTAGCATGGGAAGCGCGAATAGCGCCAAGCTAATACAGAAAGATAATATAAGTGCGAATTGACCCAACTCAGGAGCCAAGTCAATGAGATTAAGCGCCATACTTTAAGCCCTCGCAGGTAGCTTGATCCTGTCTAACATCACGCATAGTTTCAGCCACTTCAGGCGGCACATAATTTTCATCGTGTTTGGCGAGCACTTCGCTGGCATTAATTTCTCCCGCTTCTGTGACCACCCCATTGATCACCGCCGCTTCGCCTTCTGCAAAAAGATCGGGCAATATGCCATTAAAATTCACCTTAACATCCGCAGTACCATCGGTAATTAAAAAATGAATTTCCAGTGAGTCGCTCGCGCGCTGAATACTGCCGGGCTTCACGCAGCCACCAGCACGAATGCGCGTATTATGTGGCACAGCACCTGCTGCAATTTTACTGGGCGGATAAAACAAGTTGATATTCTCGCGCAGTGCGTAGGCCATAAGGCCCACAGCCACACTGGAAAACACGACGATGAAAACAACAATGAGTAGGCGTTGCTTACGGATTGGATGCATAAAAATTCACTCTAAATCAAGGTAAGTTTACCGCCTAAGCACTCCGCTAGGCGACAAAACACTATTGGGGAGTATTTACACTCAATGCTTCAGCTTCTGCCAAGCGTTGCAATTTTTGTTGCTGGCGCACAAAAGCCTTACGTTCCAGCAAAGGGTTAATCAATAGATACAAAAGTGCTGCAAAGGTAATCGCGTAAGAAGCCCATACGTAAGGGCCATGACCATTCATACTCAAAAAAGCGGCTAGGCTATCAAATTGAAATTTCATGGTTATTCCCCCTGCTTAATCGACTTGGCAGCATCGGCTGGCTGAGATTTAACGCCGGCTATTAAATCGCGCACCCACTGGGTACGACTTTCACGACGCAATACTTCCATGCGCGTATTCATTAATAGCACCAGAGCATAAAAACAATAAAAGCCAATCACCATCACCAATAAGGGATAAAGCATCGAGGGATCAATCGTCGACTTACCTACAAACTTGATAGTGGCGGGTTGATGCAAGGTATACCACCAATCAACTGATTTATAAATTATGGGAATATTAACAGTACCGACTAACGCCAAAATTGCGCTCGCTTTATCGGCTGTATCACGCTGTTGAAATGATTGCTGCAAGGCGATAATACCTAGGTAAAGAAAGAGCAATATCAGCATTGAGGTTATACGTGCATCCCACTCCCACCAAGTACCCCAAGTCGGTTTGCCCCACAGGGAGCCAGTCACTAAAGAGACAAATGTCAAGAGTGCACCAATAGGTGCTGCAGACTTCATTACCATGTAGGGCAGCTTCATCTTCCAGATCAAGCCTACCGCACCAGCGATCGCCATGATGTAATAACCAGCGAGCGCCAAAAATGCAGCGGGCACATGGATATAAATAATGCGGTAACTATTGCCTTGTTTAAAGTCTGCGGGGGCAAAGGCCAATCCCCAAACTCCCCCAACAATCAGTAGGCTGAGTGTTACCAAGGTTAACCAAGGCATCCAAGGAGTTGTTTTCTCGTAAAACCAGCGAGGGGAACCTAATCGATGAAACCATTGCCATGCCATAGTCATACCTTCTTATTATGTTTGAACATGAAAAGCGATTAACCGTTGCTGCTCACACGCAGTGAGCCAAGTGCGGCTAAAGGTGCCAATACCAGCGCCAGCGCCAAAAAAGCACCCAGTACTGCCAACTGCATATTAATGGGGCCGCCTTCTACTGCAGCCTTAACTGCACTGGCACCAAAAATTAATACTGGAATATAAAGCGGCATTACAATCAGGGAAAGTAATAAGCCACCTTTGCGTAAGGATACCGTTAAAGCGGCACCCACGGCACCCATTAAACTCATGGTCGCCGTTCCCAAAATGAGTGAGAACACCAGCGGTAGGTAACCCTCAACGGATAAATTCAACATTACGCCTAGCAATGGCGCCAGCAATGTCACAGGTAAACCTGTTGTTAGCCAGTGAACCAGCACCTTAGCCAGAACGCTAAAATAGAGCGATTGAGGGCTAATCAACATTTGCTCCAATGACCCATCATCATAATCACTGCGAAACAAGCTATCGAGCGAAAGCAATGTTGCCAGCAAAGCCATGACCCATAAGATTCCTGGGGCCAAGAGCGCTAAAACTGACGCTTCAGGACTAACACCAAGGGGAATAAGCGTAATGACAATCAAGAAAAATACGAGCGGATTGGCCAGCTCTGTTTTATGTCGCGCCGCAACCAGTAGGTCGCGCTTAAACGTTGCCCGAAAGCCCGCCCATAACGAACTATTAGACGCGTTCATTAGTAGGACTCCGCCGCTTCACGCGCACGGTAAAACGCGGCCGTAGGTTGATAGTCCTCTAAATTAACATTTCGCAATTGTGCCAAACTCAAATCTTGATGAGAGGTTAGGAGCACGAGCCCCCCTGCCCGACAATGTGTATCTATTAGCAGTTCTAATTGGCTCACACCTAATTTATCAATAGCGGTGAAGGGCTCGTCCAAAATCCAAATACGTGCCTGACTCAAGTGCAGCCGCGCTAAGGCGACACGGCGCAGTTGGCCTGCCGATAATTGATAGCACGGCGTATCCTCATAACCATAAAGCCCAATCGCCGCTAATGCTGCATTGATTTCCATAGATGCACCTGCTTGCGCTTGATACCACGCAAGGTTTTCTGCGGGGGTGAGATTCTTTTTAATGCCGGGCAAATGTCCCAAATAAAGACTATCGCAAGCCAAATCCCACCTTGCCGCAGGTAATGAAGCGCCGTTGTATCTAAGCTCACCTTGATACTCACCACTTATGCCAGAGATGGCGCGCAATAAAGTCGTTTTACCTGCACCATTAGGGCCGCTAATTTGCACCAAATCGCCCGCATTGAACGCAACGCTAAGCCCTGCAAAGAGTACGCGCTCATCGCGCTCACAGCTGAGATTGCATAATTCCAATAGTGGGGATGATTTAGTCAAACTTAGGTCTCTCTTATTATGTAATTATCCTAGGCGACTACTTAGGCTTAACTTAAGGCTTAGTAGCGACGCAAAGAGCAAGCTGGTGCTCATTATTTTATTACCTTATGTTAAGGAAAAATGAGCCGCTATACTGCAGAAACACCTGACAACACTGTCAAAAAAAGCCAAAGTGGCGAAAGAGCTAGATTATAACGGCCTAGCTAGGTCCAAAACACCCTAATTTACCGTTTTTTCCATTCACATTTTTTAAGCTTAGGGTTTTCTTCGAAGATTAAGCGCATATCGAGAGTAATTATGGATGCCGGATCAATTAATGAAGGCCTCGTTAAAAACCTACAACAGCTTCAGCAGCTGCGTACCAATGATGTAATTCAGCAGCTAGTCGTAAAGCTAGGGATTAAACAAAACGCAGAATTTACAGCCAGTGTACAAAAAATAACACCCATGAGCCCCGAGGCGCGCGCGCAACTCCAGCAAGCTACTGCCCAAGCCTTGGCGCTAATCAATAAAAACTCTGCAGCCCCAGCGACTAAAGCACAAATCCAACAACTTCAAGCACAACTACAGTTACTTCAAAGCCCAAAGTTACAACTAGTAGAGCTGCAATTAAATCCTGCTATATCCACCTCTACGACAAAGGGCGCCGGAGAGCTTCTCACCTATACCGATAAGCCGCTAATACTGGGGCAAAACCTACTCGTTCGGTTAGATCAGGCACAGAAACTACTTTTGTTAGACACTGACCCCACTAAAGTGCAAAAAGTAGCCACAACCTCAAAAGATGCCCCGAATTTAACAGAACTGCTCAGTAATAATCAGTTGCAATTACGCCAAGCGCTTAATCCTAAAACCTTAGATGCTATTAGTAATGCATTGCGCAGCCTGCTTCCACTTAAAGACCAACCCAACGACTTACAGCAAACACTGCCGAAGCTCATGCAAGCATTACAAAATTTACCGTCTAGTGTGCGTTCGAATCTCGTCTCCAACAACGTACAACTGGCCTTGGGTCAGCTAGAAAAGATAATGCCGACTCCGCCCTTACTATCTACCCCGCAAGGTGTGGCTCAAGCACTGACCACATCAGGAATTAACTTTGAAAACAAATTTGCTCGGCTCATCCAGCCCTCAATAAACCCCTCTACCGCACAAAATCCAAGCGCACCTCAACCCGAAAAACAAGCCAATAATCCAGCAGCCTCGCCTGTGAGCAATCGATTTTTCATTCAGCCCAGTCTCCTTGCCGCATCCGAATCACTTAAGCCTCAGGTCGCTCTCACCAGCCTAAGAGCCAAAGCAAGCACCTCTATTCCTGTGAGCGCCACAACAATTGCACCAATGACACCTGCAGGCGGGAAAGCCATAGAGCAATTAGTTACGCGAGACTTAAAGGGCGCACTGCTAGCACTTAACCACAATCTTACAGAAGAACTTAAAGCTATTGGTAGCAGCTCGAACACTGGTGCCCAAGCCCTCGCGGAGGTGACTAAATTACCCCAGCTGCCTAATTTAATGCAGCTGCTAGGGCAAATGAACAGTCGTCAACTGCCAGAACTAAGCCAGAAAGTGCTGCGCGCGCAACTTGTTATGCTCTTACAGCAACAAACTTTTGTCGGCCTTGCAAAGGTACAATTACAACAATTACACAGTCTAAATCATCAGCAAACGCAAGCCGACTCTCTGTTGCCCAGCCAATCTTGGCAAGTTGATATACCCCTCCGCCAGGGACAAGAACTGCACCATCTGCATATGCAGTGGGAGCAACAGTGGGTTGATGTAACAGAAGAAAACGAGCAAGGGCAAACTAAAAGCACAAAACAGCGACAATGGAATGTAATGCTCAAGTTTGATTTACCCATAGTGGGGCAATTTTTTGCACAGCTGCAAATACTAGGCGACCAACTCAGTGCGCGTCTTTGGGCAGAGCAGGAGACAACCTTGGCTGAAGCAAAACTAAAAACTCAAGCCTTACAAGCACAGCTTGAGCAACAAGGCGTCAAGGTCACCCAAATCCAATGCCTGCCAGGGCTGCCCAGTCAACCCAAAATGACACTGAGCTACTCGCTCGTCGATATCAAAACCTGAGGCCTAGATGACTCAATACTCTCGCCAAGAGGTACAAAAAGCCGTTGCACTTTATTACGACGGTAAAAATGCCCCACATATCAGCGCCAAGGGCGCCGGCGCAGTCGCGGAGGAAATTATCGCCATTGCTCGCGAACACGGTGTGCCCCTGTGTGACAACAGCTCCTTAGTCGAATTATTAGTAAATCTTGAGTTAGGTGATGAAATTCCCGAAGCGCTCTATATTGCAGTAGCCTGTATTATTGCTTTTGCCTATGAGCTTGAAGGGAAAGCACCTGATGGCTGGGTACACACTTAAGCCAAACCTCAACAAACTATTTAGCCTCAGTACAGCACTAGTACACTTATTCCGCACAGAACCACTCAACACGCAGATCTCTATAGAATCTCACTGTATTCTAAGACTGTTAGCATTTTTGATGACTATAAATTCATTCTGCATATAAAATACCTCCACAATATTATAAAAAGTTCTTTTTGCGCTGCTACCCTCTTTCATAAGCTGATCATAAATGAGACTATTCGGCGCATATTTCAACATTGGTAGAGCCAATAATGATCAACTTAATTAGTCCCGAAGAGCTTAAACAGCGCCTAAACTCTCCGTCCGCGAGAAATCTTGTGCTGATGGATTGTCGTTTTCATCTTATCCAAAAAACACTTGGATTCGAGCAGTATCAACAGGGACATATTCCCGGCGCCTACTCTGTAAACCTCGACAATCACTTATCAAGTCCAACCGCAGCCCACGGCGGCCGTCATCCCCTGCCCTCAGCAAAAAGCTTTACCGATACTATGAACAATATGGGGGTTACAAGCCAAACCTTAATTGTGGTTTACGACGACTCGCGCATGGCCTACGCCGCACGTGCCTGGTGGTTGTTGCGTTATTTTGGCCATCAGCAAGTTGTTATTTTGGATGGAGGATTTAGTGCTTGGAAAACAATAGGAGGGGCGTTGGATCGACGCACACCTTTTGCACGTAAAGGTAATTTTATAGCGCAAGTACAGACTGGCTGGGTTGTAGGGCGAGAAGAGATATTAACGCGCGGTAAAAGCATATCCCTAATAGACTCGCGCGAGGCAAAACGCTATGCCGGCATAGAGGAGCCAATAGATCCAATCGCGGGCCACATTCCCGGCGCGCTCAATTATTTTTGGCAAGATGTGACCGATGAGCAAGGTAAGGTAAAACCAATATCTTGGCACGCTTTACATTGGCAAGACCTAACCTCAAAGCGTGATTTAGTCGTCTATTGCGGCTCAGGTGTTACCGCCTGCGTAAACATTTTATCCTTAGCCTTGTGCGGAATAGAGGCAAAACTTTATCCAGGTAGCTGGAGCGATTGGTGCTCTTATGAACAGTCTGACGACACAACAGTCGACTACACAACAGTCGACTACACAACAGTCGACTACACAACAGTCGACTAAAAACAGCGGTAAACTAAATAGCTTGAGTATGCTTAAGTACACATCCTCAAGCTTTACTTAAATTTATTTAATTTAAGTATTCATATTCAATGCGCACATCCCAAGGTGCACCACGCGCATCATCTATGTTTGAGCGCCCCTGAAAACGCATAAGATACTTGCCGTTAGGGTCGTAGGCGAGATAAATCGGATCACTGAAGAAAGACAATAGTTTGCGCGTAGGCTGGATTCGAAAATATTCCCAGGTGCTACCATACTGAGCATTGTATAACGGAGATTCCTTAGCCTTAATTTTCCGCACTTCTAGGTTTATGACTTCCAGACGACTCGGCATAGCAAAATCAAACTTCATTTGCTTGCCACTGAGCAACTTATCCCAATGCAGCTGTATATAGGCATCAAACCCAGCATCGATCACAACTCGTGCATTATCCATAATGAGCTTTTCATTGGCAGAGATGCCCATGCTATGTCGTAACACTAAGCGCGCGCCCTGAAATTGCGCTGAAAGGAGCTCATTGTCACGCTGATCCTCAAACGTAAACTCAGGCTGAAATAAAGCGCCTTTGTAACTCAGCAATTTAGTGGCGAACTGCCTTCCATCAGGTGCAACATAATCAACCTTCACTTCTTTATCTGCATTTATAGCAGTATAAAGCTCGCGATAAATAAGCTGGTTGTCTTCTAAATTGTAGGCACTACCCGCTGTCACATAATTCTCATCAGCTTGAGCACCGAGGCTGCATAAAACCCCCAAAAAGAATGCGCCTTTAACAACTAAGTTTGATTTTGTAATCTTGTACATAACCGAGAATCCTCATACAAAGAAGGCGATGAAGCGGCAACACAAACAACCAAAGTACTGAAATCAAGGGCACAACCTCAATCAATGGGCTTGTCCACTCCGCGCTAGAAAGGCGTATGCCGGCTAAGTAGGTCAATGGCCCACAAATGGCGCCCAATAGGCCCGCTAACAAAGGACGGCGATAAATCCAAATCAATGAATGATTAACATTTATACCCAGCAATCCCCATAAGCAAATCAACCAAAAAGGCGAAATTTCACGGGTTTCCGTAAATAGAATATGGCCACCATGTAACAGAATAGAATCGTGAATAAGACCAACTACCACAGCCACAATCACTGCTATAGCGTCTGCTAAGCGCAAGCGCGATCCATAGAAATGAAATATGAAAGCTAGCGCGGTAAATGACAACGCCCAAATATTGCCCAATAAAATACACACAAACCAGCCAAGCTGGAAAATAACGGCATTAGCGAGTGTAAAAAGTAGGGCTTTGTTACCTAATAAGTTAGAAACCATTCATAGTCTACTGTTTGGCAAGTTATGTTATCAATGAAGCAGTAACCGCTGCGATACCTACCTGAAAGAAAGGGTATCACGACTGCTTATTTTAATAACCAAAAGGGCTTTTTCAAGTGGCCAAGGCTACTATAAAAGCCCCTAGGCCGCATCTACAAATATGCTTAACATGTAGTATATCGCTACATCAGTGAGAAAAAAAATGAGCGCGATAAGATGGCTTGGCCAGTAATAGTTGAACAGTAGAGATACTGCGCTCTCTGAAACCGCCCTCACAGTAGCACAGATAAAATTCCCACATACGAATGAAGCGCTCATCAAAGCCCTGCGCGCGCACTTGCTCGATTTGCGCCAAAAACCCATTTCGCCAATGCTTTAAGGTTTGTGCATAGTGCTCACCAATATCTTCTAGGTGAATAATGTTCATATCTGTTTTGCGCTTCACCCATTCACTCATTACAGTAACACTGGGTAAAGAACCACCAGGGAAAATATAACGCTGAATAAAATCAACGCTCTGTTTAGCTTGATCATAGCGCTGATCATTAATAGTGATGGCCTGCAGCAACATCAGACCATTCGGCGCCAAGAGTTCAGCACAACATTCAAAATATTGCCCATAATTTTCGTGCCCCACGGCCTCTATCATTTCAATAGAAACTAACTTTGAAAACCTCCCCTTCAGATCACGATAATCCTCAAATAACACGCTTACTTTATCGCTCAAACCTGCTGCTGCAACGCGCGCCTGCGCCATCTCAAACTGCTCTTTAGAAATAGTCGTCGTAGTAACCTTGCATCCGTAATGTTGCGCCGCATAAATTGCCATGCCACCCCAACCAGCGCCTATTTCCAACAAATGATCTTCAGGCTTAAGCTGCAATTTTTCACAGACGCAGCGTAGTTTATATTCAGCGGCTTCAGCCAAATCGGCAGAGGGCTGCGGATAAATCGCAGCAGAGTACATCATGGTTTTATCCAAAAAAAGCCGAAAGAAATCATTTCCTAGATCATAGTGTGCAGCTATATTTTTACGTGAGCCTTTACGATTATTAGTATTGGCCCAATGGAAAGCTTTTAACGCAAAACGCGCCAACAGCGACTGCTTACTGTCTAAGCTATTTAAAACTGATAGATTGCGCGCTAACACTTGCATTACGCCAGTCAAGTTAGGAGTTGACCAGTATCCGTTCATATATGCCTCACCTGCACCGATTGACCCGCCAAAAACGAGCTCAGTAAAAAAGTCAGCATGATGAATATGAACATCAACAACCAAGTCAGCCTGCTCAATCGGCTCACCAAAACAGTAGGTCTGCTCTTGCTCGTGTATCCTTATGCACCCTTGGGTGATTTTTTTGAGGCGACTATAAGCCAATCCACGGGCAAAGCTATTCGAAGGTTTGATAGCCGCCCAAACGGATGTCGGCGACAAAAAATCTTCTTGGGATATTTTCACGGTTTTTTCTCCGTTTTTTTGTGTTGAGAAGCCAAACGCTCATCAGCGACGAGCGAGGAAACTGGAGGCAGATTTTGTTTATGATCATAAATAGGTGCGCGCTTCAACCACAATTTGAGCGCTTGCCAATAGATAAAAATAGGAACCTTTAGTGATAGCCATGGCTCGCGCCATAAAATCTTATTGAGTTCACGACTGCTCCAGGCGATTCGATCTAAGCTAAGCGTTGCATCCATATGACATAGATTTTTATGTTCAGTATTACCTTGCGGATAATTTTCCATGTGCACGACCAACTGCGCCGCGGGCGAAGTACTATTCCATTTATAAGTCATGGCGAGAGGATTAAATGGTGATACGTGAAAATCCTTGGCAAAGGTATGAGCAACCTTAGTGGAGAGGGAATTGCAGCTGACCGCATAAACATGCCGCTCATTCCAAGGGGTATTGTTTACCTGGGCCAATATCAAACTAGGGTTAGAATTATTGCCGTCAAACAAATAATAAAAGCTCACAGGATTAAAACAAAACCCAAAAATACGTAGACCTGTAAGCACTCGAATCGGGCCTGTAGGACAGCTGCCAGTTAAGCGTAGCGCCTCAGCACAAACCGCATCGCGCAAGTTTTTCCGTGGATCACCTAAATAATCTTTACGTAGGAACATACCTAAATTAATACTATTCAACGACCAAAACTTTTCATTTCTAAATAAATCAGGAAGCTCGTCTAGATCTAAATAGAAAAGACGAGATGAGTAAGAAAACTCATGCCGGAAAGGGAAAAAACGCCGGTGACGAACCACACCTTTGTAGATAGCGCTCTCCATTTAAACCTGCTCACTCGTTACGTCATGCGCCGGCTTCCATAAAACATCATACTGATTATTCGTTATGCCCTTCACACCCAGAGATGCGGCCACTTTAAGTGCAGAAACTACGCCATCCTCATGAAACCCGTTGCGCCAATAAGCGCCACAATAATAGGTGTTATTTTGACCATTAATCTCTCCCCAGCGTTCCTGAGCAGCTATTGTTGTTTTTGTGAATTGTGGATGTGAGTAGCTATAGCGCCCATATACTTTATCGGGGGATACATGGAGCCCATTATTTAGGCTTACACAGAATGTTGTTGGGGCATCTAAGTTTTGGAGAAGGTTCATATTGTAGGTAAGTATGGCTGACTCACTCTCGCCCTCATCTAAATATAAATAGTTCCAGCTCGCCCAAGCGCTTCTTTTTTGGGGTAAAAAGTTAATGTCACTGTGCAAGATAACGTCATTCTTCTTGTAAGGTAAGGCACTGAGTATTTCCACTTCAGCCTCACTGGGATAGACCAGTATTTTAAGGGCCTGATCACTATGGCAAGCAAAAATCACATCATCAAACATCTCTACTCCAAACTCACTGCTAGTCACTTCGACTAAGCCATTTCGGCGACGAACAGAGGTCACGGGACAACTGGTGTGAATTTTTTCAGCAAAGCTCTGGGTCAATGGCGTTATATAGCTGCTGGAGCCACCAATCAAACTAAACCACTGCGGCTGATTAAGTACGCTGAGCAATCCATGATTGTAAAAAAAACGAATAAAAAAATTGAGTGGCATAGATGCAGCAATAGAGATACCCGATGACCAGATAGCGGATACCATTGGAAAAATATAGTAATGCCTAAAGTGTTCACTATAACCATGGGCACAAAGGTAAGCATCTAGGGTCTCATCCTTATCTATAGCGCCACACTCATGAAGCGCGGTACACTCACGATTAAAGCGCAATATTTCTCTAAGCATGCGCCAATGCTTATAATTTAAAATATTTTCAACCTGAGCAAACAATCCTTTGATAGAACTGCCGCTATATTCATAGTTTGCAACCTGGCAAGATACCGAAAAGCTCATCTCTGCGGGCTGATAGCTAACCTCTAAACCCTCTAAGAGCTTGATGAAGTTTGGATAGGTTCTATCATTAAACACAATAAACCCAGTATCTATCGCAAATGTTTTCCCATCTACCTCAATAGATTTCGTGGCGGTATGCCCACCGATATAATTATCAGCCTCAAACAGTTTTATCTCATTATCTTGATTCAGCAGGTACGCTGACATCAGTCCACTTATCCCTGAACCAATAATGGCAATTTTTTTCGGCGTATTAAGGGGCATAAACAATCTCTTAGGCGCTCTGAACGTAGTTAATTTAATATTAATGATTAGTATAAAATCTAAGGCTGAGGTCTTATTTTCTGTAAGACATAGCTCTGCCACCTCAATGGCAGCAGCGCGACAAAACGAATTATCGCCACCAGTGGAAAAGGGAAATTAATTGTCAGTTTTCGTCGAGAAATACCGCGCATAATAATATCCGCTGCCCTTTCTGGCGAAACCATGAATGGCATAGTAAAATCATTGCGATCAGTTAATGGCGTTTTTACGAAGCCAGGCCGAACACATACAACGTCAATACCCTTATCCCATAAATCTACTCGTAAAGAATTGAGCAAGTATTCTAATGCTACTTTTGATGCCCCATAGGCTTCAGCGCGTGGCATAGGCAAACAACTAGCTAGACTTGACATGCCGACCAACTGGGCAGGCACCTTTGCGTGCGCAGCTTTAACTAATAGCGGTAAAGCAAACGCTAAAGTGTGCAGCACACCCTGCCAATTTATTGCCATTACTTTTAAAAAGGGTTCCAGCGAAAAATTCTCTAAATCAATATATTCACAGGTACCTGCATTTAAAATCACGAGGTTTAAATGAGAACAGAGAGACTCCAGTTTACGTCCAGCGATTTGAGCGTCTTGAGCATCACTCAAGTCAACACAGATAACGCTCAAGGTATTAGGATAAATATTAACCAAAGATGTTAAGTTTTCTTTGCTGCGCGCCATAACTACGACACGATTCCCCTTTTCTAAATATCCAAGCGCCAATGCGTAGCCAATACCGCTTGAAGCACCGGTAATCAAAATGGTTTTCTCACTCGCAGTCTGTTGCATTCGGTACCTACAATATCAATATCGTTAAACGACGCGAACTAAATGGGGGAAATTAAAAAGCCTTAAGCCACAAAATAATAATCTTAACTATTTTTTGCTGGCTGCAGGCCTTTAAACAGTGCGATTGTATCTTTGCGACTTTTACTCAAATCCACTATTGCGCTTGGATAGCCTTCGACCAAGGGCGGATTATGAATTTTCTTATTCGATAAATGAGAGAGCTCTGGTATCCATTTACGTAAGAATATTCCTTCTGGATCAAAACGCTCAGACTGACTTATAGGGTTAAAAATTCTAAAATAAGGCGCTGCATCAGTGCCGGTTGAGGCACTCCACTGCCAGCCGCCATTGTTAGCTGCAAAATCCCCATCAATAAGCTGAGACATGAAATAGGCCTCACCCCAGCGCCAATCTATTTGCAAATTTTTGGTTAAAAACATAGCGACTACCATGCGCAAGCGGTTATGCATCCAGCCTGTCGCATTCAATTGACGCATAGCGGCATCAACAATAGGAATACCTGTACGACCTTCGCACCAAGCGTTAAAGTCATTTGTATCTTTTCGCCAAGGAAATAGCTCTGTGTGCGCCTGCATTGCGCGACTCATAGACAAGCGTGGAAAATCAACCATTAAATGCTGATAAAATTCGCGCCAAATAATTTCACTTATCCAGCAACTTGCTCCCTCATTTTGCCCTGCCCACTCACCATGCGTAAAATTTAAAACCTCAGACACACATTGGCGCGGTGAAATAGCTCCCACAGCCAAATAAGGGGATAAGGTGGAGGTACCAGCCACAGAGGGAATATCGCGTTGCTCTTTATAGTGACGTAAGGAGTGTTCAATAAAATATTGCAAGCGCGTCTGCGCTTCGTCCTCACCCGCCGGCCATAGCTGACTGAGGTCTCGTAATTTCTCACCCATAAAGAGTGTTTCTATACGCTCTGGGAACACCACTGTATCTACAACAGAGAGAGCCACTTGCTTGTCGGGTACACCATGCGGCCGCATACTCATAGAGGACGCCGTCTGCAACCATTTTTTCTTATAGGCAGTAAAAACCCTGTAAGGCTCACCTTGACCATTGCGAATTATGCCTGGCGGCACTATGACGCGATCATGACAGCGCTTTACAACTATACCTACATCTTTTAGCGTCTGATTGACTTGCTGATCACGCGTCAACTCATCAAGAGGATATTCAGCATTAAAAAAACAATAACTGACTTCATATGACTGAGCGACGATTAATAATGCCGGTGCAATATTTTCTGGCTCAGCCACTTTAATTACAATGAGAGGAATATTAAGTTTCAACAAATCTCGCTGTAAAACAATCAAATGACGGCGAATAAAATCAAGTTGCGCAGGTGCAGTATTATGAGCCTTTACCTGTGCAGCGCAGTGCACATATACGGCAACCACCCCCTCCTGCAGCTCTGCTGCCTTACACAGAGCAGGATTATCATAAAGACGAAGATCATGGCGAAACCACACTAATGCCGTCATTTATTTGCCACCTTTTTTTTCAGAAAACTTATCGCACTTCCCAGTATAGGCACATGCTCGTAGAGCATGGCACCCACATCAAAGTAGTCGCGGTGGTAATAAACTTTATCTCTAAAGAGAATGTGAGAGTTGCCTGTTAGCTGCAAGAGTTTTCCAGAGTTAATTTTTTTGTGTTTATAGTGCATAGTCCAGAACAATACTGCTTCACCGCGAACCAGGTCCTCCATTGAGTGATGAAACTCAAAGCGACACTCAATGAGATTCTCCATCATGCTATCAAAATAGCTATTTAACGCAGGCAGCCCATTAATAGCATGCAAAGGATCTTTAAATTGAATGTCATGGCTATAGATATCAGCTAAAGATTGAAGTAAATTTTTGTCAAAGTGAAAATATAAACTACGAAACTTTTGAGGAATGCTAAGCATTTTTAGACTCGCCATGCAAAAATGTATAATTAAATAATTGATGAATCAGATGCAGAGCTTGCTGTTGCGTCTCGCAAGCGTAAACACCATGTTCTACCCTTGTATTAGCTGTAGGTATTACATGGCTTGCTATGGCTAATTCGTCTGATGTTAAACTCGACGCATACAGGCCGGCCAAAGGGCCAAGAATTAGGAGAGGGCAACATTCCAGCGCATGCCATTGGCTCAAATATAGCCTAAGCGAAGCTAAACTCTGCCCCTCTGGGCCCACCAATACGACCAATTTAGTATTGAGTGATGCGCAACTATTGCGTATCCCAGCTAAATTTAAACCTGCTAAAAAATCTGCTTGATAGTGATTTACCAAAAGACTGTAATTAAAATTAAGTGGCAGTATCGGATTATCATCCGGGGACCACGAAACCACCAAAATAGACTCCCCCTTCGCAGTTTGACGCTGACGATATTGCATCCTAAAAAGCTGCTCCATCAAAACGCTTGAAAAAAATGCACATTGTGCCGCCCCCTCTTCACTTAAGGAAAGCTGCTTAAGAACGGGGGCTAAAAGACTATCACCCACCAACTCTGCAGGATAAACGGCCAAAATCTCATCAAATATTTTTTCTATTTTATGTCGATTAAAGTCAGCTACAGCAGCCAAGAGTGCTTCCTTTATTTCAGCCCAAATTGAGTCTATTTCAACTTCAGAATCATCTACATTGTTACGATCTTGGTTATTAAGTAGTGCAAGCACCTTACTAATAGCTAAACCTCGACCAAGCCAAGCTTGTATCTCCTTTACTTTTGCAATATCTTCTGCAGAATAAAGCCTATGCCCCTTGTGGGTTCGTTGCGGCCGAAGCAGGCCATAACGGCGTTCCCACGCACGTAAGGTAACTGTATTAATGCCCGTTAGGCGTGATATTTCGCGAATAGGAACAAGGGATTCAGAGTCAACGATGGATTGTGTGTGGCCAGTCATAAATCACACCTGCTCAGTAATGTGATTCCGCAGCCCTAAATTCTCTGGGTGAGGTGACCAAAAAGTTTGAGATTTCAAATATGGATTATCGAGCTTTAGTAAATGATGCTTTAACAACGTCAATGGTACGACAAGAGGCACCATGCCGGTTTTATAAGATGTGATGAGTTGCGAAATTTCCTGCTTTTCTTGAGCACTAATACTTAACTTCAAATAACCTCGTAAGTGCATCATGGCATTAGTATTACCCTTACGACCCGCATGATGAGATAAAGCAGTCATAAACATTTTTAAAAATTCAGCGCAAGAATCGTTAATATCACGTGCGGCTAAATTAGCTAAAAATTTACCTATAGCAAAATAGCTGGGAACATGGTGTGCCATCACTTGGTATTTATAACGCGAGTAAAACTCTATAAGTTTTTTCGCTGTAGGTGCAACGGCAACGGATTGGCGCCAATCGTGTAATGCGAAAACTCGTGCAATAAAGTTATCGCGCAGACCCGCATCATTTAGCCGTCCAGCCTCCTCTACAGGAAGTAAAGGCATCAGTTCAAGTAGTCTTTGCGCATAGGCGCCACGCCCCTTACTGTCTATTGAATGGCCATTTTCAAGATAACGCTTCATGCCAAATACACCGCAGCTGGGAGAATTTTGCATAAATATATAGCCACAAATATCAGGCATAGCAGCTGCAGCAAAGTCAGCCTGCTCAGCCAGCTGATCCGTTACATCCATGTCAGGGTTGGCTACCCCTCGAACTCGGGTTTGGCCATCACTTACAATTAAACGAATAGGCTTACGTGGAACTCCCAAGCCTATGGCGACCTCTGGGCACACGCCTCGAAACTCCATATGCTCACCAAGCACATCCGTAACGTAGCGATTGCGCTTGTGCCCACCATCAAAACGAACTTGCTCACCTAAGAGGCACTGACTAACACCAACGGGGATCTTACTCATGCTAATACCTATACAGTTAATTCTCTATGTATAGGTTTACAACATAAAGCTATACAAAGCAAATTTTCCGTATAACTAATTTTCAAAAAGGGGAATTATCAATAATCGTGAACTATAGATATTTTATGAGGAGGGGGAAGCAAAGAATCAATAGCAGAAGTTAAGCTATTGATATACATAAAAAAAGCCGAACATAGGTTCGGCATTCTGGAAGAATTAAACGTTAAATCACCTTAATGAGTAGGCAGCTGCACATTTTCAAACAATTCATCCAATTCGGCACGAGAATGGCGATTGAATGCTTCATTAATAATGTCTTTCGTAAGGTGAGGTGCAAACTTCTCAATAAAATCATACATAAAGCCACGCAAAAAGGTGCCGCGACGGAAGCCGATTTTAGTTACGCTAGATTCAAACAAGTGACTTGCATCGAGCGCCACTAAATCATTATCTAACACTTCGTCATGAGCCATCTTAGCAATAATGCCCACACCTAACCCAAGACGAACATAGGTTTTAATGACATCGGCATCAGCAGCCGTAAAGACCACTTTAGGCGCCAAGCCGCGATTAATGAACGCTTCATCCAACTTAGAGCGGCCGGTAAAACCAAAGACGTAGGTCACGATTGGATACTTTGCTACTTCTTCTAACGTCAGATTGGATACTTGCGCCAAAGGATGGTTCTTAGGCACGACAATGCAACGATTCCAGCGATAGCAAGGCATCATGATCAAGTCACTAAAAAGCTCCATAGCCTCAGTCGCAATTGCAAAATCGACTGTTCCATCGGCGGCCATCTCAGAAATTTGCATAGGTGTGCCCTGATGCATATGCAACGCCACCTCTGGGTACTGCTTGATAAAAGACCCTATAACCGGAGGCAAGGCATAACGTGCCTGTGTATGAGTAGTGGCTAATGTAAGCGTGCCTTTGCGCTCATTACTAAACTCTTGAGCTACCTGTTTAATACTTTCTACTTTACGCAGAATCTCGCCTGCGGTTTTTAAAATTGCTTCGCCTGCGGGTGTTATACGAGTCAAATGCTTGCCACTACGGGAGAAAATCTCTACCCCCAGCTCATCTTCTAACAGGCGAATTTGTTTACTTATACCAGGCTGAGACGTGTATAAACTTTGCGCCGTCGCAGACACATTTAAGTCATGGTGCGCCACTTCCCAGATATAACGTAGTTGCTGTAGTTTCATAAGCCCTCCAAATGGCTCATTCACTCGTGCTCCCGCGTAAGGAGCCGTCAGTATTATTGCTCTTGGCCCATGCCAAGAGTTATAAATTCAAGATAGATTATAGGCATTAAATATAAGCCCAGCTTCAACCTATCGTTATGCATGATTATTCGTATTAAATCAAACCTGTTACAACTTTAGACTATATCCAGAGAATTCAAAGTTTTTGCAGAGCGATTATTACAATTCAAAGGAAAAAGTCCTGCCAAAGAGTCCAGAAAGCTATATGAATCAATAGGAAACCCGATCTATTGCGATTTATTTGCAATACCGTGAGGAACATGACCTGTCGCCACATGCTCACTGGCCGAATCACAATGCATTTGTTGATCATCAAAAAACACATCTGCACCATAGGCCTTCAAAAAAGTACCCTTAGATAGCCCACCCAAGAAAAGCGATTCATCGATTCGAATATTCCACGCCCGTAATGTACGAATTACTCGTTCATGAGCTGGTGCTGAGCGTGCAGTTACCAGCGCGGTTCGAATTGGGCATGCAGTACCAAACTCTGCCTGCAATCCTTGTAGAGCCGCTAAAAACTGCTTAAACGGACCACCACTCAACGGCATTTTTGCAGAAGCTTTTTCACTGGCAGCAAAGGCACTTAAACCCTGCGCTTTGAATACCTGCTCGGCTTCATCAGAAAAAATAACGGCATCGCCATCAAAAGCGAAGCGCAACTCATTTTCATTTTCACTTTTACTTTTAGAGGCAATTAAGGTGGCAGCGGCTATACCGTGATCCAACGCATGACGTACATCTTCCGCCTCAGTTGAAAGAAACAAATGACAGCCGAAGGCTGTGGCATACCGATAAGGAGAAGTACCACTACAAAAAGCGGCACGACTTATATTCAAGCCATAGTGCTCAATGGAATTAAATACACGCAAACCCGTATCAGCGCTGTTACGTGACAACAAAATCACTTCGACGCGCGGCTCTCCCTCTAAGCGCTCATTCAAGCGCAAGAGTTTTTGCACAATATGAAAGGCATCGCCGGGCATGAGAATTTCATCTTCATGCTCAATCTGGTAGCGAGCATAAGCTTCTAATCCTTTATTTATATAAACCTGATGGCTCTCATCTAAATTAAACAACGCGCGCGACGATATGGCGATAACTAACTTATCTCCGAAACCTTTTGGCATAGCCCCCTACTCCTTTCGATTCATATTCCACAGAGAACAAATTCAGCTAGAAATCTGCGCTTTTACGGGTACTACAGATTAACCAGCCCGAGTTGCTAAAATTGCAGACATATCTAAAGGCTTTGAATAGCGAAGTAAATTCGTTTCAGCAGCTTCAATTGCTAAAATTGACATGCGATCAGCCAACTCATTACCTTCCACGCCAACATGGCCATTGACATGCAGTAATTCAACGTCATCTTTAAGTGAAAGATAAATTGCGTACATAGACTTAATTAAATCGAGATTTTTTATTTCACCGCCTTTTTTAGTCCAGCCGCTCCTCTCCCAACCTACCGCCCATTGGCTTATACACTGAATTGAATATTGCGAATCACATAAAATTACAACTGAACGATTCGCAGCGATTTCTGCTTGCGCCATTATTAACGCTTGATGAAGCGCATTTAGCTCTGCTGTATTATTCGTGCCCATTGGGTTGTACAACCCATACCACAGCTCGCATAACTGCCCAGCACGATATACAGCCAAACCACTACCAGCCTTACCTGGATTTGGCTCGCAGCCACCATCGGTAAATATTTTGACATCGACCACTAAGGCATCAACCTCTGCCGCACTGTAAGTTTTTATTTTTAAAGCGGTACTCGTTTTTGTCGCACTTAATTTGGTCGCAGCCTTAACAGTTGTTCCCGCAAAAGCGGCGTCCGCCTCTGCGCGACTTGGAAAAGACTTATAACGTGCGCCTGGGTAGCCATCTACCTGCTTTTTGCAGCTATTCCAGTCAGTATAAATGCCAGACTCACGCCCTTGCCAAACAACATAAAATTTTGAAACCATAATTTACTCAAAAGTAATCTTAAACAAGTGAAGTTACTCACTATCAGCTAATTTCACGACTTCGACACGCGCGCTTCTATCACCACGCCCAGCTGGGGCCAAACTGCCAACCCCGTAAGTGCTTATACGCTGTTGTGCCACACCTTTGGCAACAAGTGCCTTTTTAAGTTGTACTGCGTAGCTTTGTGAGTCGCGCTGTTGCTGCAGCAAACCTACCGGCGCATAGTCATGACCAACCAATGCAACTTTCCAAGAAGCCTGTCGTAACATCACCTCAATCAGCGCATTAAGGTGTGCCTCTTTGATTTTTACAAGAGTGTTTCCTTGACCATCATCACTCACGGCATCCGGGAAAACATAATATCCACTACTCGACAGTGCCTTAACTAAGGTTTCCGGACTGGATGCTACACCCAACTCCAATACTTTTTTAGTCTGTAAAACATCCACCTGCATATAAACACGACGATTGCCGCGCTGAACAGAATAAATTGCAACATAAAATGGAATTGCTTCTGCAGTGGTGACTTCATAAGCACCATATTGCTGATACTGATCTAGCCCATAGAGCTGTTGTATTTTAAAATGATTATTAGCCCAGCTATTACTCGTACCACAGTCGCGCCCAAGGCAATGAAATAATTCGCGGTAGTTAAAGTTTTTCAGTTGATCAACATAAAAATCAAAACCATTATCGGCGGTGTGATTATCCGGCAATTCAAGTGTATAGCGAGTCAAGTTACCAGTAAGGCGCTCCTCTCTATCGGCTACCCAAGCTCCTTGTGTTTTTTTATAGCTCTCAAGTGCCAGACTGTACTCATCTACATCACCTTGGCTTTGATACATGATGCGTGCATTTTGGTATGGCTGTAAATTCAAATCAGCAAATGCTGATGAGCTAAGCAATATCAGTAAAAAACCATACATGCGCAATAAATACATAATAACTCTCAAGGTGTGATTGCTAAAAACACTAACAATGAAGCGATAATTTACTGAAAAAATAATTCAAATGGAGCGCAACTTCTTGCACCTGTGATTCCATGTGCAAGTGATGCCCACCACTCAATAACTTTGTATTTACTTGACCAAACAGCGCCACTTCAGCCAAATAGTTAGGATAAATTTTCGGCAGCCCCCCATCACCCAACAATAAATTTATCGGTGCAGTAATTCTATTTACAAATGCATGTATTTGGGCTTGCGTCAATTTTATAACGGAGGGTGCGAGCAAGAGCGGGTCGGTGCTCCAATAAACGCCTTCAGGCACCATTTTAATACCGCGCTCAGTTAAAGCCTTAGCCGCTGCCATACTAAGCGGAAACATACCGCGTGCCCGCGCTTTAATGGCTAATTCAATCGTAGGATAAATAGAGCGCGGTTTTTGCTTGTAGGTTTGCAGCCCTTGAAGTGCATTGGCAAGCTGCTGAGGTGCATCCTCTGCAGCCGCAGCATCTGGAATAAACCCCTCAATTAATGCTAAAGCATTTATACGCTGCGGAAATGTACCTGCTGCAAGCGTACCTACAATGCCGCCACGTGAATGACCTAAAAGCGAAAACTGATGCCAACCCAGCTGATCTGCAACCGTAAATACATCATTGATATCGTCCCAAAGTGTATAGGAAGATTGGCCGAGTCTATGACCACTTTGACCGTGCCCAGCCAGATCCAATGCCACTATATAAAAATCACTATAGTGCCCTTGCTGGCTTACATCCATCTGCAGCAGTGGGATTAATCTGTTAAAACTCGCAGAATTGTCTAACCAGCCATGTAAGGCCAATATAGGTAACCCACCCTCATGCCCCCATGCTTGGGCCGCCAGAGTGATTCCATTTACATTGAAATGCAGGTCGCGCGGCACCAACCTAGCCCCCCATAAAAAGTACTTAACAAGTGAATTCAAAAGCACTCAGGCGTGTTGTAGCCAAAGAAATTCCGCCAACTCTGGGCTTATGATTTCAACCTTAAGTGCTGCTAATGAGCTAGTGCTCATAGGATAGTAATCTGACGCCACACCACAGAGCTGATTAATAACGCGTCCAACCAAAGGCTGATGACTAACCAACAATACTGAGGCTTCGCTGCTTTCATCTTCCTGCAGCTGATTGAGCCAGCCGTAGAGAGCAAGGGAGCTTGCTTCCGGAATAAGCAGCTCAGTTGTTTTAACGACTAGCGAAGGAAAGTATTCCTGCGCTATAAGGGCTGTTTGTTGCGCCCTCACCAAAGGGCTCGCCCACAATTGCTTGAGGTTTGCGACACGCGCAATTGTCTTCTGTAAAACGCTGTGCGTATCAGCACGTCCTTTTTCCGTTAACCGACGTGCCGCATCAGTCGTTTGCTGCATCTCTGCCTGACCGTGACGCAGAATATAGATATTCATAATCTCTCACTTAGCAAAACTCAAATTACAGAAATTACTTATTGGAACCGGCTTCCGATTTATCTACTACATCAGTTGCAACACTTATATTTGTTACCGGCCAATCGGCAAAGGGAAAAGGCTTTTCTTCACTGCTATAACAAAGAAACTTTAAAACCGAAAAAATATAACAAGAAAGCGAATCGCCAAATTTACGCAAGTGCAAATTATCTTCACCGGTAATCAATGAAAACAAAAATTGAACCGCAACCAAACCCCACATAACTAGACTTGCCAACTGTAAAACCGCAGCAAAAAACAGCATAAAAATCAATCTGAGCCAATGCTTACTTGATAAAAGATTTGATTTTAATTGTTCATTATCCATTATTTTTTCCCCAAGAATTCAACATCATAATTTTGTTCACCCAGCATCAAACCGCGCGCCACATCCGCTATCGCACGCTGCTCATACAGAACAGCATAGAGACCTGCAACAAGCGGCATATAAACACCAAGTTCATCTGCTTTTTGCTTCACCTGACGCAGCGTATTCACACCCTCCGCCACTTGACCTAAATTTGCAACAATCTCCTCTAACTTTTTGCCCTGCCCTAATGCATAACCAACTCGGTAATTCCGACTTAAATTAGACGTGCAAGTTAAAATCAAATCGCCAACACCAGCCAAGCCCAGAAAGGTCATAGGGTCTGCGCCCATTACTTGAGCAAAACGCCCCATCTCTGCCAAGCTACGCGTTAATAGCATGGCTTGGGTATTACTACCCGCCCCTAAGGCAGCAGCCATGCCGCAAATTATGGCGTATATGTTTTTTAAAGCCCCTCCCAACTCAACGCCGTAGCGGTCTCCATTGGAGTAGACCCTAAAAGTTGCAGAACTAAGTGTTTCTTGTACACATGCGATAAGCGCTGAATTCTCACTCGCAATCACCGAGCCGGTTTGTTGTAATTGAACAATTTCTTTCGCAAAATTAGGACCGCTAAGGACGCCTATTTTATGCTCTGGCAGCTCTTGCTCTAATATCTGACTCATTAGAGTAAAGCCCTGTGGCTCCAAACCTTTAGCCGTACTGACAACCATAGCAGCAGGCGCCAAAAATGGCTTTATTTGCTGCACAACCACTCTAAAAGAATGACTTGGAATCGAAACGAATATTAAATCCGCCTGCGCCACTGCCGCCTTTAAATCAGCAGTAATCAGCAGTTGCTCATGAAGGGGATGCCCAGCTAGATAGCGTGTGTTTTCCCGCTTGGCTTTACACTCTAAGGCTTGCTCCTCTGAGCGCATCCACAAATAGGTAAGATGGTTATTGTGCGCAATAATATTCGCAATTGCAGTTCCAAAACTGCCACCACCTAAAACTGCTACTTTTAATTGTTTAGTCATAAATTATCCGAGTAGAGAGCATACGCCCAGCCAAAGTCACTGGCATTAATGGTGAAAAAAAAACACAAAGCACACAATTTGTAACTTTTTTGCACAAAATTATTCATCGAAATTTTGTCCACATTTTCTGTGGATAACTTAGTGGATAGTTTTTGGGAAACCCTCTCAAAGCCCCACCAATTCTACCGACATAACAAATCGATCACTTTTTAACCTTATTTATATTTCCTTTATAAATCATATGGTTATAGGTTTAAAGCAGCCGAAAAGTACGTTTTTTCGCAGATCTGCACAATCGGCAAGCACCCCAGCATGAATTGCACAAGCGGTGTGCATAAAGAGTTAGTGACTATTAACCTGAAACAACCGATAGACACATAACCTTCATATTGCAAGCGATCTTTTCCTTAAAGCTTTCATCAAATTGAAATATTTTTTCGCCCATTCAGCAAGATCAACTATTGGAGTAATTCCATTCACGTTGCAAGCTACTCACTCAGTTCGTCGGGGGCAAACTTCCCATAACTGCCGTCAGCATAGATTAATGCCGCACTAGGATCAGACGCTATGAGAACATCTTTTATTAAAGCGATTATTATGTGATGAGTACCATAAGAGGTCACCTTATCCGTCTCACAAATAAATACAGCTGGTGCATCAGCCAATACTGGAACACCTTGATGATCGACCCAGTCACCTATTTCAAAGCGATTTTTTTCCGGTGCCCTGCCTGCGCACAAGTTGGAAATCGCTTGATGCTCCTGCCCTAATACATTAATGGCAAAATGGCTGCCGACCGTGGAAAGATGCTCTTGGCGTGAAACAAGCTGATTGATGCACACAAGTAATGATGCAGGAGAATCAGACACCGAGGTAACAGAGGATACCGTCATGGCAAAGTGCTCTGTTTCACCTACACACGTAGATAAAACACACACACCCGAAGCAAGTCGACGCATTCCCAGTCTCATAACTACTGCTAAATCATTGTTTTGCATAATAAGTCCCCGTACATTTGAGCGCGTATTCTGACCAGACCTGCCGCCACAAACAAGAGCCAACCTCAGAACTGATTAAGTGGCAGACAACATGCCTATTAATTAACTCAAGCTTGAATTAATTTGATTTTCTTGCATTTTTTTCGTTGACGACACCCAATCCCATCGCTATTATGCGCACCACTTGAGACGCACAGCGAATCAACTCGGAGTGTAGCGCAGCCCGGTAGCGCGTCTGCTTTGGGAGCAGAATGTCGGGGGTTCGAATCCCTCCACTCCGACCATTTTCCCACCAACCTGTTTAGGTTTCTCCAGCATGCGCCCGTAGCTCAGCTGGATAGAGCATCCGCCTTCTAAGCGGATGGTCGCTGGTTCGAGTCCAGCCGGGCGCACCATTTTGGGTGACATTAAAAGCCCACATTTCTTTGTTAAAAGTCCTTGTTAACGTACTTCGTTAGTGGATGTTTTTTTGCTACGGTGACTGTAGCTCAGTCGGTAGAGCCCTGGATTGTGATTCCAGTGGTCGTGGGTTCGATCCCCATCAGTCACCCCATTTTATTCTCACACTCCTCTAAAGCCTTATATCTGAGCACAATAGCGGCTCATAGCTAGAATTTTTACCCCCCTCACTCCAAAAGCACTTTTCAGGAATTCTGCTTGGTTCCCGCTTCAGGCTATGGGAAAATGCCAACCATTCATATCTCTAATAGGTAATTTTCGCCCATGTCTGCACTGGTACTCGACGGCAAAGCACTTGCTGAAAAAACAGAACAAGAACTTTCATTGCGTGTTGCAACATTAAAAGCGCGAAGTCAGGGACAAACTCCAATCTTGGCAACTATTCTAGTAGGCGCCGATCCTGCATCGGCGACCTATGTAAAAATGAAAGGCAATGCCTGCAGCCGCATTGGCATGGAATCACTAAAGGTCGAACTGCCTGACACCACTACGACCGAAGAACTGCTTACAAAAATTCACGAACTTAACAGCAACCCCAACGTTCACGGAATTTTATTGCAGCATCCTGTACCACATCAAATTGACGAACGACTTTGCTTTGACGCCATCAACGCCGAAAAAGATGTAGACGGCGTCACCTGCCTTGGCTTTGGTCGCATGAGTATGGGTGAAGAAGCCTACGGCTGCGCAACCCCAAAAGGCATAATGCGCCTACTTGAAGCCTACAACATTGAAATGAGCGGTAAACACGCCGTGGTCGTAGGGCGCAGCCCAATTCTAGGCAAGCCAATGGCATTAATGCTGCTAAATGCGAATGCCACCGTCACCATTTGTCATTCGCGCACAAAAAACTTACCTGAACTTATTAGACAAGCAGATATATTAGTTGGCGCCGTAGGCAAGCCTGAATTTATTAAAGCCGAATGGATTAAAGATGGTGCCGTTGTGGTCGATGCTGGTTACCACCCTGGCGGCGTAGGTGACATTGAACTGGCACCACTGTTAAATCGTGTTTCAGCCTACACTCCCGTACCTGGCGGCGTAGGCCCCATGACCATCAATACGCTGATTTATCAAACCGTCGATTCAGGTGAGAAAAAAATCAGTTAACCAAACTCTGCACGCGCTCATTTTTTTGGGTGCGGCAGTTTTATCGATGTAAATTTAGATTGAAAGTCTCGCAAGTCAATGAACGTCACTCAAGGAGCTGCACATGCGCAACCATCTCATAATAACCGCTGGACTTATCACATTAAGCTGTACCGCCTTAGCAGATGTACGCTATAGCTGCACACTCAATAACGCTGAACGCCTGATTGAAGTTGTGTATGACACCGAAGGACAAGCACTGCCGTGTCACGTTGACTACACCAAAGAAGGCAACACCCAGACACTGTGGAATTACGCCAATACACCCGACGCCTGCGAAACTAAAGCAGCAGAGTTTGCGGAAAAACAAACGCAGTGGGGTTGGAGCTGCAACACCAGCGAACCCAACCAATCAAAAACAGAAGCAGCTGCAGAATAAATCTACAAAAGTAATACCGAGCAGGCTTAGGCCTGCTTTTTCTTTATACGGGCTTTTCTTTTTACAAATATTTTTTACCAATAGACACCCTCGCAATGAGCAACTACCTTCCTATTATTTATCGCGACGCGCAGCTCATTGCCATCAACAAACCCAGTGGTTTATTGGTTCATCGCAGCGAAATAGATCGCCACGAAACACGTTTTGCGGTCCAGCTTCTGCGCGATCAAATTGGGCAGCCTGTTTTTCCTGTACATCGCCTCGACAAGCCAACCTCAGGCGTTTTACTTTTTGCCCTCAATGCTGATTGCGCTCGAAAATTAGGCGATATATTTTTTCATCACCAACTCACCAAGCACTATGTTGCAGTAGTTCGCGGCGTCACGCCTACATCTGGTCACATTGATCACCCACTGACGGAAGAACAAGACAAATACACCGACAGTAAGGCTCGCCAAAATAAACCGGCGCAACCTGCTGCCACGAAATACAAGACGCTTGCACAAATAGAGCTACCATTTGCCGTTGATAAATACCCCTGCAGCCGTTATTCACTTGTAGAGTGTCAGCCGCAAACAGGACGTAAGCATCAATTGAGGCGACACCTCAAACATATTAATCACCCCATCATTGGCGACGCGAAACACGGCAAGGGGCGTCACAACCGTTTCTTTCAAGAACAATTTCATTGCCACCGACTGTTACTTGCCGCCACCCAACTTGAATTAATTCACCCCTATAGCGGAGAATTTATCAAACTCGTGGCACCAATTGGTGAAACATCCCAGCTTGCAGCACTCGAGAACCCCGAATTCAACAAACAGGGCTGCTCATTCCGTAGCACCATAATACAGTTTGGCTGGAGCAACGCCCTACCCTCAAATTGGCTAACACCAGGAATAAATAGCTCATGCGATTAGACAAGTTTCTCAGCGATAACAGCGAACTTTCTCGCTCTCGTATTCAAATCGCCATTAAACAAAAACAAGTTGCGGTAGATGGCATCATTGCCAAGAAAGGCGAGCAGAAAATTCGCGGCGATGAGCTAGTGACACTAAATGACACAGCTATAGCGCCCGTGCCTATTCGCTATGTCATGCTACATAAACCCATCGGTTACGTATGTGCTAATAAGGATAGTGAACACCCCACAGTGCTTGATTTAATTGATTTGCCACACAAGCATAATTTGCAAATTGTCGGGCGCCTCGATATAGACACCACCGGCCTTGTACTCCTAACAGAGGATGGTGACTGGAATCACAGAGTGACCGCCCCACGTCGCCACTGCCTCAAGGTCTATCAGCTCACGACAACTGAGCCCATACCCACCACTGCGATTGCAGAATTTATGGCAGGTGTACAACTTAATGGCGAACCACAGCTAACCCTACCTGCCCAGTTGGAATTACTAAGCAGTCACAAAGCTCGCTTAACTATTCAAGAAGGCAAATATCATCAGGTTAAGCGTATGTTTGCCGCACTGGGCAATCGCGTCACACAGCTACACAGAGAAAGCATTGGGGATATTCACCTAGACCCAGCACTAAGCCCTGGACAATACCGAAGCCTCACACTCAGCGAAATTAATCGAGTTTAATATGCAAGATCTTGCACTTAATTGGCTAGTCAACCAAATACCTAACTATACAGCGGCGTCAGAAAATTGCGGGCTATGGTGTACCGATGAAAATCTAACCGGCGCACTTCCCACTGGAGAGCTGCTAAAGACATTATTACTTATCACCAATCGCTGGGACCTTTATCAGGAGGCCCTAGAATTGAATTTCAATGCGGAATTCAGTGATTTTGATTTGACCCCAATAGCTGATGAAAGCCTAGATTACGTTTGCTATCGCGTATCCAAAGAAAAGCCCATCGTCCATCATGTGCTCAACGAAGCTTGGCGCTGCCTCAAACCACAAGGCAAGCTCTTGTTATCTGGACATAAAAATGAAGGGATAAAAACCTACATTGAAAAAACTGCCAAGCTATTAGGCTGTAGCAAGAATATTCAAAAAAACACAACCGCTTACAATGCGACACTAAATAAGCAAAACCCCTACGACGCAACAATGCGACTTGATGACAACAACTACAAGGTGTTGCGCGCGCTCAACACCGCATCAACCAAAACACCTGAATCAACAAATTTATCCGTCAATTTGCCCCACATAGACACCAAGCCTGGCTTATTTGGCTGGAATAAGATTGATCAGGGCAGCGCTTTTTTGATCGAACAACTTCCAGGCTTATTTTCAAGCTGGTCTCAGCCCCCAAGGAGCTGTCTCGACCTCGGCTGTGGTTATGGCTACCTGAGCCTCGCAGCGGCTCAGCTTGATGCCTGCGGCACCATAGAGCACTGGCACATGACTGACAATAACGCTGCAGCACTCAGGGCTGCAACGCACAATGCCCAGTGTAATGGGCTCAATGCGGAGATAACTGCTACCGATTGTGCAGATAAGCTACAACTCAAGGTTGATTTGATTCTCTGCAACCCCCCTTTTCATCTGGGTTTTAGTCAAAGCGGTGATTTAACTGACAAGTTTCTCGCTGCCGCCCAGCGACTATTAAGCGCACAAGGAACAGCAATTTTTGTGGTTAATCAATTTATACCGCTTGAGCGTAAAGCAGCAGGGAGATTTGCGCAAATCACAACACTGGCCGATAACGGTAGCTTTAAAGTTATTCGCCTCTCCCATCAATGAAAGTCGGCGCCCTCCAATAAATCATAACAACTGAAAGCGGAGCCCAAATTTCAAACCGAGCAACGCGTGAAGTAAAGCTCAACACAATTGGATGAAAGTCAAAATTTTTACAGGTTGACCACAGCAAATACAGACTGGATTATTAATAACCTAATAGCGCTATATGCATGATTTTTTTATAGAAAAGTGTTGACCAACTAAAATTCCAGCTATATTATGCGCCCACTTCCAGAGAGGAAGTCACCGATCCGCCTTAGCTCAGTCGGTAGAGCAAATGACTGTTAATCATTGGGTCGCTGGTTCGAGTCCAGCAGGCGGAGCCAAACAAAGTAAAAAGGCTGCATTTATGCAGCTTTTTTTATGCTTCAAATATACCGAAGCAACAAGATTTATAGTTCACGCCTACCGAGTATTGGGTGTTTATTGCGGAGATTGAGCATGTTTAAAGTAAACGAATATTTCGAAGGCGCGGTTAAATCTATCGCATTTCAAACCGAAACCCTGCCCGCCACTATTGGCGTTATGGCAAAAGGTGATTACGAATTTGGCACCAACCAAAAAGAATACATGACCGTAGTTAGCGGTAGCCTAACTGTTATTTTACCCGGAAGCACTTCCGCAGAAACTTTTAAACAGGGCCAAACATTTATCGTAGAGGCCAATCAACGCTTTAAAGTCAGTGCAGATGTAGAAACCTCTTACCTCTGCTGTTACGAGTAATAATTTTTAAAGTTAAGATTCACCAATCCGCCTTAGCTCAGTCGGTAGAGCAAATGACTGTTAATCATTGGGTCGCTGGTTCGAGTCCAGCAGGCGGAGCCACATAACGCAAAAAGGCCACAGTAAATGTGGCCTTTTTTATTGCCAATGCCCCGACAATAGACATTCTAAAAAAACTAACCTACAGACCTATAACCTACTAAGCGCTCAAAAATAGAATCGGATTGAGCCTGTATGGGTACAAACTGACGCTGGCGCAATTGAATACGGGCATACTCCTCAGCCACCGCTATTGCCGCACAGTTAATAATATCCAAATTACCGGCATACTTAGGCAAATAATCTCCCAAGCCTTCAACACAAATATCAACCCTCACGCCATCATGTAGGCGCACAGGCTCCGCCACTAATTTATACCCTGGCACATAGCAGCGAACGCGCTCTAGCATAGCATTTAAAGCTTCAATTAAATTATCCATATCAACAAAGGAGCAATGCGCCGTCACACTCGTAAGCATCGGTGTCTCAAGGTTAATCTCGTCAACACAAAGCTCAACGGCCAAGTCTCCAACCTGAGTATATTTAAACAGCCCTGCTTTAGTATTTTGATAATATTCATCAATATTCGCTAAAGTGCCGGGGCCTATGGAGTTTGTCGACACAATAGACTTAACCGCTATCTGGCTAATATTAGGTATCACCCGACTCAATACCTGAGCAACAGGGATTGACGCTTGCCCCCCACAGGAAATCATACTTACATTTCGATGTTGACGAACATCGACCATCCCTAAGGCCGGCACACAACACTCGCCAATTTGCGATGGTGTCATATCAATTGCGAAGATTCTCAGCTTTTCAAAAACCTGTGCATGTAATAGATGGTGTGCTGCCGATGTAGCATCAAAAACGATATCGCAAGCATAGTCTTCATTGTAAAATGCCTGAATGCCTTGGTCAGATAAAGGCACACCTAAATTTTTTGCGTAACGCATACCTTCCGAATCAACGTTTCTACCAGAAAAAATTACGCACTCCAAAAATGGAGAACGTTGAATTTTAACAAGCAGATCGGTGCCAATTTTTCCCGTCCCAAGAATTCCTACCCTTAAGCAACTAGTAGACTGATTCGTTACGGAAACAGACTTACTTGCTGAAGAATTAGCTGCACCAAAAAACTGTTTAATGAACTGCATAATTTTTCCCTTGTAAAATTATTTCATTAACCTGAAAAGAGAACTGCGCGACACTTACAATACTTCATAAGCAATACAATTCCATATAACGCAATTGCTTAATACTGTTTTTTGAAAAATTCTAGATGCACCTCTCATTTTTAGGTTATTCCATCAAAAAAAAATTATGAAATAAAAAAAATTTACTACAGTTAATAATCGACTAAAAACATACACGAAAAGCATTGACACCTAAGCTCACATTGTGACGCTTAAATAGCCTCTCAATAGAATTTAACTGACTTGGCGAGTGGTTTTTAATCTAAAAGAACTTTATGCGACAAAATATTTTTAGCCTCTGTTAATAAATCTTTTCATTGATCAAGTAGCTCGTCATAATCCAGCCCCCATCAATATAATTGAAAGGAATTGTGAGGCAACTCACTTATTGCATTAACTTAAGTGTGAGAGATGGGGATTAACCGACTATAAATATAAATGTGGATTTCCGAACCTAGTCGCGTAATGCTTTTAGGTAATCTTCCTGGCTTTCAAAGGAGCATAAAGTGGTTAAACAACCCAAAACCTATTTTGAGGCCATTATGGGGATTAATGCGCCATGGTCCATACAGGAAGTTGTCATAGATGAAAAAAGTCAAATCATTCAACTCGAACTCAGCTATGCATCTGAGTCCTCTCGCTTTTCTTTTTTCTCAAAAAGTTCCGGTAATACTGCTGACAAAATCACACACTCAGAAAAAAGCAAACGCTGGCAACACATAAGCCTCGGCTATTACACCTGTTATATAAGCTCTTCACATTTTGATCAGACAACAAGCCCAATTGGAATTAGCCGCGAAGCGCTTGTACAACCTCACTTTTTAG
Source organism: Cellvibrio sp. 25HG11W-0 (assembly GCF_057815475.1). Taxonomy (NCBI): domain Bacteria; kingdom Pseudomonadati; phylum Pseudomonadota; class Gammaproteobacteria; order Cellvibrionales; family Cellvibrionaceae; genus Cellvibrio; species Cellvibrio sp. 25HG11W-0. Next base: position 2,465,086 of record NZ_CM174230.1, on the reverse strand, counting down.
GAGGAATGAATCGAAATTACACCCACCTTCTACGTCAGCAAGTATCACTCGCGCAAATTCGCGGACTCAATCGCGAAGCTATTGCAAATATGTATAAACTTGATCTAAATCTAGTCGATGAGATCCTAACAGATATAGAAAAAACTCCCGACTCTTATAGGTTAGCCACCTATCTCCCCACGGAAGCAGATCCTATCTGGGAAAGAATCATCACCGATAAACTTCACCTTAAAACACAAATGTTCTCCTTGAAGCTTTTGCTATCGAAACTAAAATTAACCTTTTTTGATAGCCAAAATGAACACAAAATAAAGGAGTCCATCAGTGAATTGCGAAAATACTTTATTGCTCATGTGAATTCACTCGATGCTGAATACAGTCAAATTTGCGCACTCTCAACCCAAAAGAAGGCCGTTGAAGAGCGCCGCAGTAGTGCGCTAAAACTCGTTTTGCCCGCACTCAAAAATAGCATTTGGTTAAAAATAATTACGGATAAAGTAAATTTAAACTCTGGCAATATGCCGCTTAATTTATTTTTAGTGCGCAGTCGCCATGCGTTTCAAAATAGCAGCGACAATAACACCCGCTTAGTTGTACTTAACTCCGTTCGAGAGTTTTTCCGGAAAAATGCCCGCTCTCTAAAAGCTGAACTCGTTCTTATCAACAAACTAATGAATGCGCCAGAAGAACGACAGTTCACGCTCCCTAATGAACAACATCAAATTTGGCAGCGCATTTTAAAAGATGATGCATTTATACCCAGCTCACATATGGCCTATAAACTACTTCTCTCGAATTTGCGTTCGCAGCTATTAATGAACCCCGACCCCACCGTTGAACTCAATGCTGCACGTCGCGTACGCGACTTCATCAATCACAACCAACGCTTTATGCAAGAAGAAATGCGTCAAGTGATACGCATAAGCCACGCACATTAAGACCGAATTAATTAAGGAGTCACTTCATGTCACAAGATGCCGGCATCAGCATCAACAGCGCATTGGTTAGCCGCGAAGAGTTAATTGCAAAAATTACTCGTGGTGAATATCTAGTCATAGCAGCGGATGAAGACGTTCTTGCTAATCTCCCTGCGGGTAACTGGATTGCAGGTACTATCCCCTACTTTATGACGGAGGATGGCGGCAAAGCAGATCGCAAGAGCATCTTTGTAAATACGCTTCAAGGGATAAGTCCCAACCGCGCACCGCGCATTACACTTTACGATGCAAACTCAATTAATCGAATTGCACAAGAAGCGCCCGAGCATGGATTCACCATTGTGATTTTACCCGCTCAATCAGATGTGCATTTAAGCTATGCGCAAAATGCACCCGATTTTCCCAACATGTATTTCTCACCTATTATCGGTTGGATTTCAGGAGTACATCTCGACGACTTAGGAAAGCGCAACGCAAAAATTGGTTTTGGGCCAGCTAATGGCATGCTCTTCGATCAACAAGCTGTTGCCATGCACATCCCTATGCCCGAGCAACAATTGGCCAACATCAATATTATTAACCTGTTTAGTCAGGGTAATGGCCCAGAAATAAAATTTTCCACCACAGGATTCAACGTTAGCGAATGTACGATAAATGGTGAGCCTGGCAATCTTGCAGACTATGTTAAACGCGAAAATATAGACACGCGCCTACCCTTAGTCGCCAATTATTCTGGCGTACTCATTAACGTCAGTATTCAAGAAGTGATTGAAGCAGAACACCGCGTAGCTCTCTACGCTCCCGTATTTGCCGATGTAACCTACAAATTTGCCACCCCCGTTCCTAATTACATAGAGGGCTTTAATAAAATGTTGCCGGGAACCACCAATGACAACATCGCATTCTCCTGTAATTGTATTTTGAACTACCTCTATTCAGAACTTGATGGTAAAAAGACACGTGATCTAACTGGCCCAATTACTTTTGGTGAAGTCGCCTATCAGCTTTTAAATCAAACACTCGTTTATTTAAGCCTAACTGACGGTAAATAACCCCCAGCCAAATACATAAACCCAAGAGAGCACGCGAAAAGCGTTTTTTCTTGGGTAAAAAGAAAACAAGTTAACGACCAGCAGCATAGGCTTTAATATATTGCTGAAGAGGCTTTTCATTGGCTTTAACAAATGCTACATCCGCTTTGGACACTGCCAAGACCGCCGGATCGGCCTTCTCGCGTAAGGCCTTAGCTTGATCTTCAGTTAAATTGTCCAAATCATCTAATAAAAAATATGCCGCAATTGCATTGCCTAACTTTGAGCCTAGGCGCATATACTCTCCAACTGATTTCCATCCATATTGTTGCGTAACAGCCTGAGCTGTTTCCAATAAATTCCGCTGCTGTAAATATGCTGAAATTTTTGCATCCTGCTCTGAAGCTGATAGTGCGTCGAATACTGCTAATGCCTCTGCAGAAGAGGTCATCCCATCTAGTGCCTGTATTACCTCAGCCATAGCGCGACTGGACTGCATCCACCGCTCAACAGATTGCGTACTAAGCTGTGTATTATTCGGCAACAACTGCGCATTAAGCCCTAACGAGCACCAACACAACCCACTAAAAACAATCACTTTAATTAGGTTCATTTACTCGCCTCACTTATTTCGCTAAGCGCAAACAAATAGCCGTAGCCAAAGCCCACACCCAATAAAAAAACAAAACTAAAAATGGTGTTAGCATGCCTAACGACAACCCTGCTACGCCCTTCCCCTCATAGTAGGGATAAAAAACAAATAACTGAATAAGTGTTGGAAATAGACAAATGACAAAACTACGTGCCATTAAATTCCCTGCAAAAATAGGCAGTAAAAACAATAATCCCCATAAACCGCCCCACACAATTCGTGGATACATCCATTGAGGCGCAACTGATCCACTCAGGCGCACGCCTAGCGAGTGATTAATACCGTATTGTGAAAATAGCCACATGACCACACACATAGCTAAACCACCCAAACAACCCGCACCAAAAACCACCAATGCATTTCTCATCATTTACACCTTTATTAATTACTTACTACCGACTTAACTCACTAAAAACTCTACACATATTCATGTTACATCCACATAACAATCGACCAAAAGCCCTTATTAAGCTAAGCCAAAGCAAAGCATATTAGCAGCTTGCTTAACATTTGGTTACACCCGCAGCAGTTTTAAAAATGATAGAATGAGCGACTATTTTTTAAGCAGTGAATTATTCATGTTTCGTTTTTTTGAAAGTTTAATCAACCCTTTTCCTCACCAAGCGCCGCAAGAACCACCAAAAACGCTTTATGCATTTTGTCGGCATTACGCCATAGGGGCTGAGCCTTATTTGATTGCTATGGCGCTTTTAACGGGACTGATTGCCATTATGGAAGTCTCGCTGTTCGGGTTTCTAGGTGAACTCGTAGATAAGCTCAATCAGCACACTCCTGCGACTTTTTGGAAAGAAACAAATAACGAGCTCATATGGATGGGCTTTATTGTCGTTATCGCCCTCCCCCTAGCAGTCTTCGTGCATTCACTTTTTATGCATCAAACGCTGCTCGGCAATTTCCCCATGCGCGTCCGCTGGCAGGCACATCGCTATTTGTTGGGACAAAGCTACCAATTTTATCAAAATGAATTTGCTGGGCGCATAGCGACCAAAGTGATGCAAACTGCACTCGCCGTGCGTGAAACCATCATGAAACTGCTGGATGTCATGCTTTATGTAATTGTCTATTTTACCGGTATACTCGCGCTCGCCATTTCGCTGGACTATCGCTTAGCACTGCCGTTAGTTGCGTGGATAATTGCATATGCAGGGCTACTCTATTATTTCTTACCCCGCCTAGCCAAAATTTCAGCGCGGCAAGCGGATGCCCGCTCAGACATGACCGGACGGTTAGTCGACACCTACACTAATATATCCACAGTGAAACTATTTTCACACTCTCAGCGCGAAGCAGATTACGCCAAGCAAGGCATGGAAAATTTTCTCGGCAGCGTACACCCACAAATGCGCCTAGCCACCTTACTTAGCAGCGGAGTCTGGACAATCAATGCTTTCCTTATTTTCGCTGTTGCCGCTGTCTCCATTTGGCTCTGGTCAAATCTTGCGATCACAACAGGTGCCATCGCTGCAGCCATCGGCTTAGTGCTGCGCTTGAATGGTATGGCACAATGGATTATGTGGGAAGTCTCTGCGCTTTTTGAAAACATCGGTACCGCGCGCGATGGCTTAAACACCTTATCGATAAAACGTGAGGTACAAGACTCTACAGATGCTCCCAAACTCATCGCCAATCACGGCAGTATTGAATTTAAACAGGTGCGTTTTAATTACGGTAAAGAAAGCGGTCTAATGAATTCTTTTGACCTACACATTCAAGCAGGAGAAAAAATTGGTTTGGTAGGGCGTTCCGGCGCAGGAAAATCAACCTTGGTAAATTTATTGTTGCGTTTTTATGATGTAGAGCAAGGCGAAATATTGGTAGACGGACAAAATATTGCGCAGGTTCAACAAGAAAGTTTACGCGCACATGTGGGAATGGTGACTCAAGACACATCACTACTGCACAGATCTATTCGTGACAACCTTGTCTACGGTAAACCCAATGCCACAGATGAAGAAATGATTCGCGCAGCAAAACAAGCAGAAGCCCATGAATTTATTTTGTCATTAAATGATAACCAAGGACGTACTGGATATGACGCTCATGTAGGCGAGCGCGGTGTGAAGTTATCAGGAGGTCAACGTCAACGTATCGCCATAGCGCGTGTACTGATTAAAAATGCCCCTATATTAATAATGGATGAAGCCACCTCTGCGCTTGATTCTGAGGTAGAGGCTGCGATTCAAACCAACTTAAATACACTTATGCAAGGCAAAACGGTTATAGCAATAGCTCACAGGCTGTCCACCATAGCCGCACTGGATCGCTTAATTGTGTTAGACAAAGGCCAAATTATTGAACAGGGAACCCACACGCAATTAATTGAACAAGGTGGCGTTTATGCACAATTATGGGCTCATCAGTCTGGCGGCTTTTTAGGTGATTTCTAACAGCTTTCTTCCAAGCAACCGCCAATAAACACTTACAACATCCGAACAAGTAAGTGTTTCACAGGCTCCATAGCTTAATTAATAGGCTCCCTGCCCCTAAATTGGATTATTAAGATTGCACGTAATGAAAAATAAAAATGCAGCCAAAGAAGTCAGCATTTTTAAAGCAGAATAATATGGAAAATATTGGCTCTAATGTTTAGGAAAATAAAGATCTAGAATCAATAACACCATCCCGACCAAAAAACCCATGTGCCCCACAACAGCCCCTCCAGCCAAAAGCCAACTCAAAAAAATGGCATCATCACCTGGAACCAACAGGCTGTAAATCATAAAAGGGGCCGCGCAAGTCAAGACCAACAATAAACTCAAGGCTATAACTTTTACGCCACGCGGTGATTGGCTTTGACAAATAATACGAACGGGGTTGCGCACGGCAATTACCACATCAGATCATCAGGAATTACATAGTCTTTGTAGGGATCATCCTCATCCGCTTGCAGTTGCGTTTTAACATTTGCGACAACTATAGCCTTTTCATCGCGCTGCGCAATTTTATCTGCAACGACTCGCGGTACCAACTCATAACTTTCGCCCAACTTCACTACAGCCAACACACCGCGTACAACCTGCTCTTGCACCAAGGCAGACACTCGCATTTTTTTGATTACTTTGCCATCAGTGAAGTTATACTCAACATCACCTTTGCCGGAATCTTTCGCTTGACGATGATTTTCAATGAGCTGTTTAATTTGTGCAGCTATGGCTTTTTGTTGTATTTCTGCCTCTCGCTTGCGATTAAGCTCGCGATCGCGCTCAAGCTTTTCTAAACGCGCCTGCTCTACCGATTGCTTAACCTCATCCACAACAGGCTCCGCTGAGCGGCGCGCGACATTCGTCTCTTTACGCTTTTCTTTATTGACCTGTTTTGCTTTTTTATTATCAGCCAACCCGGCCTTAAGCAGCTGATCTTGCAGAGATGCCATAAATATTTACCTGAATAAGAAGATATTGCGCATAATATTACCCTTTTTTAGCCCTGCCCACGAAGCCAAACTATGAAGACTTGGGATATTTTTTGTCGCGTTGTCGATAACTACGGTGATATAGGTGTTTGCTGGCGACTCGCTCGCCAATTAGCAACCGAACACCCAATAAATGTTCGCCTCTGGGTTGATGAGCTTGCCGCCCTGGTCGCTATATGCCCCAATGCCAAAATCCTCCCTCAGCAAAACATAGCTGGCGTGGAGATATGCGAGTGGCCCGAATCGTTTTCAAGCAGTATTGTGCCTGCCAATGTCGTGATTGAAGCCTTTGCCTGTAATCTCCCGCAGAAATACATTGCTGCTATGGCTCAGCAAAAACAGCTGGGCAAGCTAACCCAATGGTTCAACCTCGAATACTTAAGCGCGGAGGAATGGGTCGAGGGCTGCCATGGGCTTACTGCATTAGATCCACAAACTGGCCTGAGTAAAACCTGGTTTTTCCCCGGCTTTAGCACCAAAACTGGCGGCCTAATACGCGAACAACACCTACTGAGTGAACGTGACAGATTTACTCAAAACAACCACAGATTGCACGCTTGGCGAGCCCAATTGGCTGGATATAACTGCCCCGTCGATGCTCTTTACATTTCGATTTTTGCGTATGAAAACCCCGGAATAGGCTCGCTGTTACAGACTTGGCAAAGCGCTCCCAATCCCATTATTTGCTTTATTCCTCAAGGAAAGATCCTCAATAGCATTACCACTTATCTTAAGAAATTTGCGCCTAACTCCATAAATTTCGAAGAAATTGGCGTGCAACAAAAAAATATCACGCTGGGAAATCTGGAACTTATCATTATTCCATTTTTACAGCAGCAAGACTATGACCGCCTACTTTGGGCCTGCGATCTAAACTTTGTGCGCGGTGAAGACTCCTTTGTACGCGCTCAGTGGGCAGAAAAACCGTTGATATGGCATATATATCCGCAGGATGATAATGCTCACCTAGAGAAGCTAGAAGCCTTCTTGGAAAGATACGCAGGTGCAGAGCCTACAGCCATTGCTGAGGCGATTAAGGCGCTCAATCGACACTGGAATCTGGGTAACGACTGCACACAGGCATGGAAAAGCCTCCTAGATCAACGACAAAACTGGGCTCAACATGACAAAATCTGGGTAAATCATCTCAAATCTTTGGGTGATTTAGCCTCAAACATGGTGCAATTTTGCCAAAAAACGCTATAGTAGCGCGCCGAATTTATTCACCCAATATAGAGATTTATCATGAAAACAGGACAAGAATTGCGTGCCGGTCATGTAATCAACATCGACGGTCAACCTTGGTTAATTCAAAAAGCAGAAATAAGCCGCTCAGGTCGTAACACTGCTGTTGTAAAAACCAAATTAAAAAACCTGCTAAACGGTTACTTGACTGAAACCCCATATAAAGCCGACGACAAGTTCGAAGACATTATTCTGGATCGCAAAGAAGTAACCTATTCCTACTACGCAGATCCAATGTACGTTTTCGTTGATAGCGATTACGAGCAGTATGAGCTGACATCTGATGAGTTGGGCGATATGGGCCCTTACATTGAAGACGGCATGGAAGACGTGTGTGAAGCTGTATTCTTTGATGGTAAAGTTATTTCAATTACTCCGCCAAACTCAGTAGTTCGCGAAGTGGTATACACTGAGCCATCTGTGCGTGGCGACACCTCAGGCAAAGTTATGAAGCCTGCGCGCTTGACCAATGGTCACGAACTGCAAGTTTCTGCATTTGTGGAAATCGGCGATAAAATTATCATCGACACCCGCACCGGTGAATACAAGTCTCGCGCTAAAGACTAATATTTACTCGAATCTAGCGGCCAGCACTGGTCGCTAGACTTCCTTTATCTTACCCCTCACCCCTCTAACTTTTTACCTCTTTAATTGCCACCGTATACCTGCCTAATTAACTGCCACCGCATATCTGACTAAAGTCACTCAGCCAGCAGTCGAGCAGTACTTAAATGAACTAATTCTTTGTCTATAGCTCCAACTGAAGCTAAAAAAATTAAGGACAAACAATGAAACATTTATTACTCACATTACACCAGTTCATAATACTTTCAATCTGCGCAGCGTCCCTTCACGCGTTTGCCGATGTCAAAATCGCTCTCGATACCCCTCTCAATCAAGCTATAGCGGAATTTAATCAAAACCTAAACGAGCCAGCAGAAAAAGCGTTCAGTGCGCTAAGTAAAGCCCCAGAGTATCAAAACCAAGCATATTACTATTTAAGTCTGATACAGCTTCGCTTAGGTAACAGAGAGAAAGCAAAAGAGTATCTAAAGCTTGCTAAAGAAATAAAACCTGATGCAGCCAATGAATGGGTATTGGAAGGAGATATGTTATGCCAACAAGCGCAAGAAGCTTCCATTTTTAAAGCCATGAACTATGCCAAGCAATGTATTGCCGCATATGAGCAGGCAATCGCTACAGAACCCAATAATACCTCCGCTCTTACAGCAGCGATTAAATACTATCTTCAAGCCCCTGCTATAGTCGGAGGCAGTGATGATAAAGCAAAGGAAAAGCTTTTAATATTAACGATGCTAGACCCTAACCGCGCAGATAGCATCAATGCCAAACGTTACTTAGCACAGGGCAAAAAACAAAAAGCCATGCAACTACTCGAACAAATGAGCCTACGCGAACAGCAAACCATTGAGGGAGCCTATACCTGCGCTCGCCTCTACCGCGACAATAAAAATTATCTGAAAGCACTCGCAGCACTCAGGAAACTTCGCGAACTTGAACTTACACCCAACACCAACTTCGAGGAGTATTGGATGTACATGGATAGCTATCTGCAGGAAGGAGAAATATTGTTAGCTCAAAAACAAGATCTTAATCAAGCCGTTAGTCTACTTGAAGAATACAATCGACAAGCTAAAAACCCTGCAGATATCCATTATTTTTGGGGAATATGGAGCCTCGCTAAAGCCTATAAAACAATCGGGAATTTACCAGCATATCAGCGCGAAGTAACAAGAATAAAAAAACAAAACTACCAACAGAATAAAGAATTTACCCTGCAGTTTGAGCGCGCCATTAAAGAGACTGTAATTAAATCTGTGTAACTGTTTATCATTAACCCTCCGAAGGGAAGGATAAACAGTATGAACCCAAAAGACCTTGAAGCCTTTGCCCGCGAAGCGGCAATGCACCTGAAAACCGAAAAAGATCTGAGTAATTTCACCCAGATGCTGACCAAAGTCGCCGTAGAGGCTGCCCTCAACGGTGAGCTGGACGCCCATCTTGGCTATGAGAAGCACCAGAAATCCACCGCCTCCAATAGCCGCAATGGGCACACCACTAAAACACTGAAAACGGAAGAAGGTGAATTCCAGCTCAATACCCCGCGGGATCGTGAGGGCAGTTTTGAGCCGCAACTGGTGAAGAAGCATCAAACTCGCTTTACCTCCATGGATGACAAGATTCTGAGCCTCTACGCCAAGGGCATGACAACCCGTGAAATCGTCGCAACCTTTAAAGAAATGTATGGTGCTGACGTATCACCCACATTGATCTCCAAAGTCACCGATGCGGTGATTGAGCAAGTGATTGAATGGCAATCGCGCCCGCTAGATGCGGTCTATCCGATTGTCTATTTGGACTGTATTGTGGTGAAAATCCGGCAGGATAAGCAGGTAATCAACAAAGCGATTTACCTGGCGTTGGGCGTTACTATGGACGGCCAAAAAGAGTTGCTGGGCCTATGGTTATCAGAAAATGAAGGCGCCAAATTCTGGCTTGGAGTACTAACCGAACTTCAGAATCGCGGTGTGCGTGACATCTTGATTGCCTGTGTTGATGGTCTCAAAGGCTTTCCTGACGCCATCACTGCCGTCTATCCGCAAACCCAAATCCAGCTGTGCGTGGTGCACATGGTGCGCAATTCGGTGAGATATGTGCCTTGGAAGGACTACAAGGCCGTAACCACTGACTTGAAGCGGATATACCAATCCGTGACCGAAGAAGAGGCGCTTTTGGCGCTGGAGCAACTAGGCGAGCGCTGGGATGACAAGTACCCGCAGATCAGTCGCTGCTGGCACACGCATTGGGCGAACCTGCGCACGCTATTCCAATATCCTGAAGACATTCGGCGTGCGATTTACACGACGAATGCGATTGAATCCCTGAACAGCGTCATTCGCCAAGCCATCAAAAAACGGAAGTTATTTCCGACCGATGATTCTGCGAAAAAAGTTATTTATTTGGCGATTCAAGATGCGGCTAAAAAGTGGACAATGCCAATTCGAAATTGGCGCGCAGCATTGAACCACTTTATGATTGTCTTTGATGAACGCTTGAGCGATTATCAGTAACCGGCAGTTACACAGAAGTATTTACAGGCTCCCATTAAACGGGACAATATTACTCAATAGTTATTCTCACTTACCGACAACAAACAGCTAGGGCCAACATTCATGTACAAATTTATGAAACAGATCATTCTTCTAAGTGCAACGCTCTTGTCCCTAAACCTACATGCACAAGAGCGTGTTCAAGCCAATTTCAACCATAAAGCTCTACTGAGCAGCGATGACCCACTACTCGCGGCAAACAAACAATTAGTTTACAATTTTTGGCGCGAGGTATTTGAAGCCGGTCATATGGAGTTAGCACCTAAATATATGAGTGAAAATTATATACAACACAATCCAAACGTAGCCACTGGGCGCAAAGCCTTTATCGACTTTTTCTCAGCCCTTAAAAAACCACAACCAATAGTAGATAGAATCAATGCTCCACTCGTCAATATTGTGGCGGAAGGAGATATCGTTATTTTAAGTTTTGTGCGCGAAAAGCCAGATCCAACAAAGAAAGGGGCAACCTACACCACGACGTGGTTCGACATGTTTCGCATTGAGGATGGAAAAATCACAGAACACTGGGACCCAATGATGAAATAACATCGGCAAAACGTATTACGCCTTGGATGAATACTTTATCAAGTACCAATACAGACGCGAACCCAAGAGCAATAAAATAATACTACCGAATAATACCGCATCAAAATAGCTAGAACGCAACTGCCAAAAAACATGAACCCAGGCCAAAATAGCAATTAAGTAAATACCTTTATGTAATTTCAGCCAGTGCTTACCTAGTCGGCGCATCATCCGTTGGGTAGAAGTGACGGCAAGGAGGATTAGGAGAAATACAGCCGGCATAGAGACTAAAATATAGGGACGCTTTACCAACTCAGCCCCAAATCGCGATATATCACCACCGAGAATAAACAAAAAATAGGCACACACATGTAGCAACGCATAAAATAAAACAAACAGGCCCAACATGCGCCTATGGGTTTGTAGCCAACGAAACTGCAGGTAATCGTTATTAATAAGGCGCCTTAAAGGCGTTACCGCCAAGGTTAAAAATAAAAAATATATCGTCCACTCACCCGTATATAAAACGATTGTCTTTGCAGGATCCGCGCTTAACTGGCTCCCCAATACTTGATAAACCAACCAAACGATAGGAATAAGAGAGGCACAAAAAATTAATACTCTTCGCCACATTACAGCCATAGGGGAATCGCCAGAAAAAAACGTTGGATAAATACACAACAAAAAATATCAATAGTACTTTTTCAGGTCCATACCTTTATAGAGATGCGCCACCTGCTCAGCATAGCCATTGAACATTTTCGTGGGAATAATATTGGGTTTAAACAATCCGCTGGGCAAGCGCCGCTCTTCCGCCTGACTCCAGCGAGGGTGATCCACCTGAGGATTCACATTTGCGTAAAAACCATATTCTTGCGGCGCAATCATATTCCACGTGGTCTTCGGAAGTTTTTTTACAAATTCAATTTTTACAATGGATTTGGCACTTTTAAAACCGTATTTCCAAGGTACCACGAGACGTAGAGGCGCCCCGTTTTGATTTGGTAATACTTTGCCATACAAACCCACCGCCATAAAGCTAAGCGGGTTAATAGCCTCATCCATGCGCAAGCCTTCGCGGTAGGGCCAATCAATAGTACTGAAAGCACTCTTTTGCGCTGGGAATTGTGCAGGATCTTCCAGGCTCGTAAAAACCACGTACTTGGCATCCGCTGTGGGCTCAAAGCGCTTGATGAGCTCCGCAAGTGAAAAGCCAACCCAAGGAATGACCATCGACCAAGCTTCAACACAGCGCAACCTATAAATACGCTCTTCTAACTCAAGCCCTTTTAATAGATCCTCTAAATGATATTTACCTGGTTTGGCCACCTCACCCGCTATTTCCACTTGCCAGGGATAAGGTTTAAACGACCCAGCTTTAGCCGCTGGGTCAGCCTTGTCATAACCAAACTCATAAAAATTGTTATAGCTTGTGACATGTTCAAAAGGTGTTAATGTTTCTATAACTTTTTCGCTATTGGCCTTGGCCGATGCTATTTGCGTTTTCAGCCATATAGGGCCATTAACCTGTTGCTCGGCAATTTGGCTTGGTGCCGCATACAAATTTGGCGCTACCCCTAAGGCACCAACAGCCGTCATACCTGCGGCACCAAAGGCAAGATCTCGCATAAAATCGCGGCGTGCCTGATAAATAGCTTCAGGTGTAATTTCCGATGATGCAATGTCGCTAGATTTTTTGATCAACATATAAGCCTCATTAATTTAATCAACCTATACCTATGCTGTAAAATCATAGGAGCCTTAGGTGCACAGGTATCAATAGCTCATAAGAAGCAGATTCATCACTGCAGTATTTGTTACAGCACCTAGACATCAATTTTAAATTTAACGCCCAAAAATATAATTCCTGCCCGCCAGTGCACACACTATTCTCGTTGCAGTTAAGTTTTGGCAATCAACTGGGTTCAAGCCCGATGGCATCACAACTGCCTCGCTCACACCCATAGTGGCCTTATCTTTCTTCAAAAAACTATACATTTTTTCGAAACGCTGTGAAAAATTTAACCCCTTAACTTCTACATCTTTAAATAGGTAAGTAAATTTTCCGTAAGTCATAGTGACACCGGCTAAACCTATTGCATGCATTTTTTCAATATATTGGCGGTAAGCAGCAATGAGATACTCCGCTTGATTCTGCCCTTGAAATTCGGGTAATGCCATAAGATTTTGAGCCATTAACGCATCAGGTGCCAAATGTGAATTAGCTCTATTGCCGAGCAATCTGTAAATACTGCTGCCACACTCGATAGTTTTAGTCATCAAAACACATGTAGCAAGATCTCCTGAGGCAACTTCTATTGGTGATAGTTCATTGTAGGAAACGCCACGTGGATTCATGGAAGCACTCTGTTCAACGGCCGCACCAGCGCCCTCTGTCGACTCGGTAGAGAGCTTAGTTGGCTCAATTAAAGATGATAGCCTAGGTAAGGGCAATTTAATGTTATTACGCATAGCCAATCGCTTTATAAGCAATGCCTGCACCTGTTCACTATTTTTCCTGAATTGCTGAAATGAGGGCAAACTTTTGGTTTGAGCTTTTACCTCAAGCTCACAGTAAATTTGCTCATAGTAGCTTTCGGCCAAGGCAAAACAAAAAGGGTTAGCCTTGGCATCTACCGCGATTGAAAAAATCAGCCCCATATAAGTAATGCACAGCCATAGGTTTAACATTATCAACTCCCTAATTAGCGGTATAAGGGGCTTACATGGTACATATCTACTTCGCTGTTATACGAAACAAGGGCTAAGGTACCTTTAATGGGTAATCAGCCAACACTGGTGTATTCTGGCGTTACGCTTAAAATCCTCATCAATAGTAGCAACGCTAATATCCTTTATTGTGTATGCACTCAATGCCTCTTCATCCAATTTAAAACTGCGCAAATTATTTGAGAATATTAAGGTGCCGTGCTCACTCAGTGCACGCATCGCCTGCTCGATCATGCCCACATGATCGAGCTGCACATCAAGTACATCCTCCATCCGCTTAGAGTTAGAAAAACTAGGGGGATCAAGCAATATCAAATCAAATTGCTGATCATTTTCTGTTAACCACTTTAAACAATCAGCTTGCTCCAATCGATTACGCGACTCACTTAAACCGTTGAGTGCATAATTTTTACGTGCCCAATTCAAATAGGTGTTCGACATATCTACTGAAACAGTATAACGCGCACCACCCAAAGCCGCGTGCACACTCGCGGTAGCGGTATAACAAAATAAATTCAGAAAACGTGCATCCTTAGCAAGGTGCGCAATCATTAAGCGCACCAAACGGTGATCAAGAAACAAACCTGTATCCAGATATTGCCACATATTGACATGTAATTTAGCTTGCCCTTCGCGCACACTAAATACATCCCCAGTAGGGCGGTCACTTACTTTTTCATACTGACTAGTACCTTTGTTGCGACGGCGCTGTTTATAGCTAATATGCGCGGCAGGTATATCCAATACAAATGGCACTGCTTGCTCTATCTCGGCAAAGCGTGCTGCTGCGCGGTCTTCATCCACAGACTTAGGGGCTGCATACTCTTGCACATGCGCATAAAGTTGTTCGGGCTTGTGCGGCTGAGTTTGCCCGCGATAAATATCTATTGCAGCAGAGTATTCAGGCATATCTGCATCGTAGAGACGATAACAGCTAATATCATTTTTCTTGGCCCACTTTTGCAATTGTTTAAAATTTTTCTGTAGGCGATTAACTAACATTTGCGCACCATTGGACAGCGCATCAGCCTGCTCTTGACGATTGCTGGCCTGAGCTTGAAGTTCAGCTGCAGTACGCTCTTCAATATCTTTACTGAATCGGCCATCCTGCTCTACCCGGCTCTGTACAAACGCTTCACCATCAATACTAAACATTAAAAGTTCGCTGGGTATGGTGCCGTTAAAAAACTTATACTTTTTCTCAGCACGCAAACCCATCTGCTTACCCAAATCAGGGTTCCCTGTAAAAACACCTGCACGCCACCCCTGAAACTCATTACGTAGACGTTCACCCAAATGCGCATACAGAATTTTGAGTGATTCAACTTCACCTAAACGCTCGCCATAAGGAGGGTTGCTAATAACTAAACCATTTTTAATTTCTGTGTGTGTAGGCTTTTTGAATTCACCCAACTCTTTGCGAGTAACGCGCAACCAATGATCGAGTTCCGCACTTACAATATTCTCCTCAGCAGCGCGAATAACTTTTATATCCGCATCATATCCGCGAATTTCTGGAAGATCTTTTTCTAAGCCAACACGCTTCCGCTCATGCGCTTCATCGCGGAGTTCTAACCACATATCATTGCGATGATGAAGCCACCGCTCAAAACCAAAACTACCACGCAATAAACCCGGCGCTATATCAGCAGCAATCAATCCAGCTTCCACTAAAAGCGTGCCCGAACCACACATAGGGTCAAGTAGCGCACCACCTTCAGCCGCTATTTGCGGCCACCCAGCACGCAACAATATTCCTGCGGCAAGGTTTTCTTTCATGGGCGCACTACCCTGTTTAATACGATAGCCACGGCGATGAAGACTATCTCCCGAAAGATCCAAACTCACAATAACTTTGCTTTTACTTAAGCGAACATTGATGCGCAAATCTGGATCTCGCTTAGCAACAGATGGACGTTCACCACTAAAATCACGCAGACAATCTACTATGGCATCTTTCACCTTCACCGCACCGAACTGTGTATTACGAATCACATCATTGGTACCAATAAAATCTACCAATAATGAACCCTGGGGGCTCAGATGCTCCTCCCAACGCAGGGCGCGCACACCATCGTATAGATCATCTTGATTACTGATTTCAAATGAGTCCAAAGGCAAGAGTACTTTATTCGCTAGGCGCGACCATAAACAAACTCTATAGGCTAAGCGTATATCACCGGAAAAATAGATGCCCGCAACGGTTTCACGTAGCTCCTCTGCGCCTAATTGGCCAAGTTCGGTGAGTAGCAGGCCTTCTAAGCCTTTAGGACAAGTAGCGAAATATTGGTGAATCATGGAACTTTTCCAAAAGTATTGTGACTAACTCTCAGTGAGCGTCATCAGAGTGTCAAATATATGTGCTATGCACTTATGATATAAAAACCAATATTAGTAGAAGATATTGGTCGTTCACTAAGCCGTTTAATTCTGGTGTACTTCAAGCCCACACCAAAAACCAAGAGGGTACAATTCGTTTTCCGCTACACAGCTACAAAAGATAATCCACAACAATTTGAGGTGCAATAACTGATGAAACGTCAAAAACGTGACCAAACAGAACGCGCATTCACAAAAGGGTATCAAGCTGGAATTGATGGGCGTTCTCGTAGTCTTTGCCCACATGAGTCAGGGCTGAATCGTCAGCAATGGCTTAATGGCTGGCGCGAGTCGCGCATAGATCAATGGGACGGTTACAGCCGTTTAGCTCAGGTTCAAAAAATCAACAACATTCATTCTATGGCCGCGAGTGGCTAATCAACAACTCGACAAATTATACAATATACAGCCCGAATACTGACTTCTGTCATTAAACCCTAAGCCCGCTAAGCGGGCTTTCTTATAGCTCCCATCTTTTTACGCTTCACTCTCTTTAGCACTGCAACCATTTACGTGTCAGATCAATTTTGCTCCTGTAAATAGCTGGCAATACCTTCTGCAGCAGCGCGAATCACATTAGGCCCCTCATAGATAAACCCACTGTAAATCTGCACCATTGAGGCACCAGCACGAATTTTTTCAGCAGCACTTGCGCCATCAAAAATCCCACCCACTCCAATAATGGGTAGCTTACCGCCCAAGCAACCATTGAGCACTTCGATTAGCTTAGTGCTCTTGGCGCGCACTGGCAGACCACTCAAACCGCCCGTTTCCGCACCCAGTGGGAAGGCCTCAACGCCCTCGCGCCCTATAGTGGTATTGGTGGCTATAACACCATCCATTCCCTGTTGCAGCAGAACCCCCGCCACTTGAGCTATAGCAGCAGCATCCATATCAGGTGCAATTTTTACGGCAATAGGTACATAGCGACCCTCTGCATCCGCTAAAAGGCCCTGCTCTCTTTTGATAGTTTCTAACAGTCGACTAAGCGAATCGCCGAATTGTAAATCACGTAAACCTGGCGTATTAGGAGACGATATATTTACCGTCACATAGTCTGCATGTGCATAGACTTTACGTAAACAGGTCAAGTAGTCATCGGCCGCATTTTCGACTGGCGTAGTCGCATTCTTGCCAATATTAATACCTAAAATTCCTTGATATCGACGTTTTTTAACCTGTGCCACAAGGTGATCCACACCTTTATTATTGAAGCCCATACGATTGATAATCGCTTGGGCCTCAGGGATGCGGAACAAGCGTGGTTGGGGGTTTCCCGCTTGAGGACGCGGGGTGATAGTACCTATCTCCACAAAACCAAAACCCAATTGACCCAAGGCATTAAAGTAATCACCGTTTTTATCCAGCCCTGCTGCCATACCGACTGGGTTAGAAAACCGGAGCCCCATGACTTCCTGTGGAGCAATGGGAATACTAGGAGCAAAATAGCGCAAGACACCCAATCTCTCGGCAGCACCGAGCATATCTAAGCTCAATTCATGGGAAGTTTCTGGGTCTAAACGGAACAACAGCGAACGGATATGGCTATACATGCGAGACTCTAGATCTGTGAGTGGAATTAAGACGGATAAATATAGCAACAAGGATACTGGATTAGTGCATCAGAGTCGATTTAGGAGCTTTAAATCAATTCCTAGGTTACGCGCCAGCAGCAAACCACCAATAAACACGACCGCCAAATCCAGCGCCCAATTACTGTCAGAGCCAGTGCTAACAGGCGCCTTACCACTTGCTTCAGTTTCTTTATCATTCATGGATGATTTCCTTTGAAATTATTAATGACATCAGGTGATGCTGCTTCGATCATAACCTAAATACCTGTGCAAAATTCTTATGGCGCTAAGCTTTTGTATGCACAGGCTGCCAATCGGCGCTATAACCGCACTCGATTGCCCCTTTATATTATTCGGCAGCCCTTATTATTCGGCAGACCTTGGCTCCACCCCAAATACAGCCTAGAATGCGCGCACTTTTCTCTTCCACGAGATCCCGCATGAAATTATTCGCGCCCGCCTTGTTAATCCTTGGAGCGATATTAAATATTCTTGCACTGTTCATGCTTATTCCTCTCATCCTCTCGATCAGTGAGGATTCTCGCAATCAAATCGCCTTTGTAACCGCTGCCGTGATTACCAGCCTCTCAGGTATTGGGCTACTGCTGTTTGCACGCAAAACCAATCTCGAATTTTTGCAACCGCGCCAAGTATTTTTGATTACTGCTTGCGCGTGGCTGGGCACCTCGTTTTTCAGCGCCATTCCGTTTCTGCTGATGCGCCATCACTTGAGCCTTGCGGATGCAATTTTTGAAGGGGTATCCGGCATCACCACTACCGGCTCATCGGTTATGTCTGGTTTGGATAAGTTACCGAGGGATATTTTGCTCTGGCGCTCTATCTTAAATTGGATTGGTGGCGTGGGCATCATTGGTATGGCTATCGCCATCTTGCCTTTTTTGCGGGTGGGCGGTATGCGCCTGTTTAAAACCGAATCGTCCGAATGGTCTGACAAAGCCATGCCGCGCGCGCGCAGCCTTATGGCCATGATTATCTATTGCTATCTTGGGCTCTCTGTTATTTGTTGCTTGATGTTTAAGCTGGGCGGGATGAGTTGGTTTAACGCAATTAACCATGCTATGGCCACGGTTTCTACCGGTGGTTTCTCAACCTCAGATAGCTCTTTTGGCCAATTTTCCAGCCTGTGGCTGATGTGGATCGCCATATTTTTTATGCTCGCCGGTGCAATTCCCTTTGTCTTGTTTGTGCGCTTAGTCGTGCACCAAAAGTTTATGTTTTTACGCGATGCTCAGGTGCGCGGCCTGCTCGCTATAGTATTACTGACCACCTGCTTCCTCAGTATTCCATTGATTTACCACCAAACCATGAGCCCTTGGGAGGCCATTACCCACAGCTGTTTTAACTTGGTTTCGGTAATTACCACCACCGGTTTTGCCTCCACGGATTATCAACAATGGGGCAATTTAACTTGGATAATTTTTTTGTTTTGCACCTTTATTGGTGGCTGCTCGGGTTCTACCAGCGGCGGGATAAAAGTGTTTCGTTTGCAGTTATTTGGCGGGCTTATTAAAGAGCAGTTAGTCACAGCGATACACCCTAAGGCGATTATCAGCAGGCGCTATAACAATCGTATTGTCAGTGCTGAAATTATCGCCTCTTCCGTATCCTTTATGATTTTTATGTTTCTTTCCCTGCTGATTATTACGATCATATTGGGTATGACAGGCCTTGATCTGATCACCAGCTTTAGCGGAGCAGCGACGGCACTTATGAATGTTGGTCCGGGGCTAGGTGATCTGATAGGGCCAGCGGGGAATTTCGCCAGCCTGAGTGACGCGGCCAAATATACCCTCTCCTTTGGTATGCTTTTAGGTCGTTTAGAGTTTGTGACGCTACTTGTATTATTTGCTCCCGCATTCTGGCGAACTTAACCTTCATTAGGCGAAAGATTTAACGACTCTATCAATTCACCTACTGACCTATTTCCCCTGTTTATCTGCCTAGCTGCTTATCTTCTAACCTAGGTAGAAACAACAACCCCAGAGTGAAATCTAAACTCTGCATCTCCGCCTTCAATCAAGGTTTTTTCCAACGCCAAAAACGCTTGCACTCGCTCCGATATGTCAGCGCCTTCGGCCGCCCGTTGAGCGAGCGTTAAATAATCTTCGTAGTGACGAGCTTCGGACTTAAGCAGTGACAAGTAAAACTTTTTTAGCTCTTCGTCTAAGTGCGGAGCAAGTTTGGCGAAGCGTTCGCAGGAGCGGGCCTCGATGATGGCCCCCACAATGAGGGTGTCGATAAAGCGCGCTGGCTCATGAGTGCGCACCAATTTGCGCATTTCACCCGCATAGCGGCCGGGCGTGATTTGATCGTAGCGAATGCCACGCGTCATCATGATATCCATAACCTGCTCGTAGTGACGCAACTCTTCGCGGGCAAGGCGCGACATTTTGTGCATCATGTCAAAATCGCCCACATAGCGGAACATTAAATTGAGCGCCGTTGATGCAGCCTTTTTTTCGCAGTTGGCGTGATCCAACAGCAGTAGCGCCTGATTATCGAGCGCATTTTGTATCCAAGCATCAGGGGTTTCGCAGTGTAAAAACTGATGGATTCGAGCGAGAGCATTCATAGTCTATATTCTTAAGGTTTTGGCAGGAGCATTTCAGGGGTAATAAAGCAGGGCGATATATAGCGTTCGTAATAAGCGCAGGAAAGCGCGTAAAAATCTTGATCGATAGAATCGCGAATTTCCGTTAGGGAGCGGCCGCGCCACTCAGGCTGCAATGCTAGGCCATAGATGTGTAAATCTTGAATTTGACTGGCGCCTGCGCGCAGCAAGTCAAACACCCAGCAATAGGGGTTTTGCTCTGCTTTGAATTGTATTTGTTGATGTTTGATTTGCGTAAAGAGCAGTTTTTTATCTATAACTTGGATTTTATTTTCAACAACTTGCGCCAAAAATTTTTCAAGCCGTTCAGCAATAATAACGCGCTGCTCATGGGTATACGCATTCCAGTCAATCACTTCATGACCAAAGCGCTTACAGCCACGGCAAACACTATCGCCAATACCCGTGGAGCAGATGCCAACACAGGGCGTTTTAACAGATTTTAAAATCAACATCGTTTTAAGTTAATAAATATCATTATTGAATTAATGAAAAAGCGAGCGACATATTAAGTTGCTCGCTTTTCAACGTTTAAATTGCACACAAGTTAAGAATTAATAGGGCGAACCCGTGATATCCAGCTCTTGTTTCCATACGGCACCTGCGCCGGTTAGGTAGAGTGTTTTACCTTCGGCACCGCCAAAAGCTGCATTGGTAACATTTGCATCGAGAGACATTATCGCAATTTGCTCACCCGCTGGGGTAAATACTTTTAGTTTGCGCTTAACATGCTCGGTCAAGTAGATATTGCCGAGGCAGTCGACCGCCATGCCATCCGGAATATGTAAGCCAGTCACCAAATCTGCACCCATTTGGGGTACGCCATCCACAATAGGGTAAGCGCGCAATAAGCCCTGCTCGCCGCCGCCATTAACATAGAGCACATCACCTGCGGGCGACAAGGCTATACCATTGGGGTTGGTTATAGTGTCATCTACCAAGGTGACAGCACCATCAGTCGCAACGCGATATACACCAGTTTTTGCCTGACCACCCGGAGCTGCAGCGCTCTGAAAGCTCGGATCGGTAAAATAAATAGTGCCATCTTTGGCTATGGCAATATCATTTGGCGAATTAAACACATTGCCCGCGTACTCACCCGCTAGTGGTGTACGCTCTCCAGTGGCCAAATTGTAGCGCGAGAGACCTTTAAATTTGTGCGTGCCAGCGACCAGATTGCCATCGTTGTCCAACGCTAAACCATTACTGCCAGAATCATCGATAACCGTCGTCATTACACCATCAGCACCTAAACGCTGAATGCGTGATGGAAAACCTTCCGCAAAGGTGAAGTCTGAAAAGTACAGTGCGCCTTGAGTCCAGACAGCACCTTCATACAAGCCGTCTTCTGTTCGAGTGCTGTTAGCACCCACTATGCGCTCTGGTGTTAGCTCCCCCATAGGTGCAGTACCCGTGCAGCTAGCTGCAGGTGGCACAACAACCCTAGATTTAAGCTCTGCCGCAAGGCTCGATGACGCGACTTGTGCAGCGGCTTCATGTTGCAATTGGGAGTCTTCTGCTTGTTTTTCGCAGCCAGTTACCGCGAACAGTAATGACGCCATAAGCGCCGATATCATTATTGTTTGTTGGGAAGTTTTCATGAATTCCTCAATTTATTAGTAGTATGGTTTTGACCTTATTTTGTCGTTGTATTTTTTATCTACAGCACTAATGCTGACTGTATTTGAGCAGTACATGATCGTCATTCGCGCGAATCACAAGCAGTTAATACGACTCAAAACAGGCCGCAACCATAGCACACACCCCTACCCCAAAATCTACTTTAATCGTTAAAACGACCGGGATTTGGCTGCAATTAACTACCCCACCAATTTCAATTCATCAATTGCTTTGCGCAGGCGTTAACAGCCATGCCAGCTTGCTGTATACTTTCGGCCCGAATGCCCGCTCGTTCGCGAGCACCTTGGCAGCGCCTTGTGCCTATGCGCCGCTAAATCCATGAAGGTCATGGATAGCCTCCAGACGCAGAGATCCTGCCGAGGGAGTAACATCACACTAATGAGGAAATTACCGTGCTTGAAGCCTATCGTAGTCACGTCGCAGAACGCGCCGCTGAAGGAGTTCCACCAAAGCCATTAAATGCAGAGCAAGTAGCTGGTTTGGTTGAACTGCTCAAAAATCCCCCCGCTAATGAAGCAGAAACCTTACTCGACTTAATCACCAACCGTGTTCCGCCCGGTGTGGATGAAGCTGCCTATGTTAAAGCGGCTTATTTGAGTGCGATATTAAATGGCGAAGCAAGCTCACCCCTCATTGATAAGCCCCTCGCGATTAAACTACTGGGCATGATGCTCGGCGGTTACAACATCGAAACCCTCGTGAACCTGCTGGACAACGCCGAATTGGCGCCCTTGGCCGCGAAAGAACTCAAGCACACGCTTTTGATGTTTGACGCCTTCCACGACGTGGAAGAAAAAATGAAAGCGGGCAACTCCATCGCGAAAGAAGTGATGGAATCTTGGGCTGCGGGCGAATGGTTTACCAACAAGCCTAAAGTACCCGAAAGCACCAAACTCACCGTATTAAAAGTCACCGGCGAAACCAATACCGATGATCTGTCTCCCGCCCCCGATGCATGGTCACGCCCCGACATTCCACTGCACGCCTTAGCCATGTTCAAAATGGCACGTGAGGGTTTAACCCCCGACGAACAAGGTGCTGTTGGCCCCATCAAGCAAATTGATGCACTCAAAGCTAAAGGTTACCCCTTGGCCTTTGTGGGCGATGTGGTCGGTACTGGCTCTTCACGTAAATCGGCCACCAACTCAGTACTGTGGTTCATCGGTGATGATATTCCCGGCGTACCCAACAAGCGTACCGGCGGTGTGTGTATCGGCAACAACGTAGCCCCTATTTTCTACAACACCATGGAAGATGCTGGCGCCTTGGTATTTGAAGCCCCCGTAGACAAACTCAACATGGGCGATGTCATTGAAATTCGCCCCTATGAAGGCAAAATCCTCAACGCCGAAACCGGCGAAGTTTTGTCTGACTTCAGCTTAAAATCCGACGTATTACTGGATGAAGTGCAAGCTGGCGGTCGTATTCCCCTCATCGTTGGCCGCGGCTTAACCACTAAAGCACGCGCTGCTTTAGGCCTCCCCGTAAGCACCCTATTCCGCTTGCCCGTAGCACCTGCCGATACCGGCAAAGGCTACACCTTGGCACAAAAAATGGTCGGCAAAGCTTGCGGCACTACCGGCATTCGTCCCGGCACCTACTGCGAGCCCTACATGACCACCGTAGGTTCACAGGACACTACCGGCCCAATGACCCGCGATGAACTGAAAGACTTGGCTTGCTTGGGCTTTTCTGCCGACTTGACCATGCAGTCTTTCTGCCACACCGCCGCCTACCCTAAGCCAGTGGATATTGACACCCAGCACACCCTGCCTGACTTCATCATGACCCGCGGCGGTGTTTCACTGCGCCCAGGCGATGGCATCATTCACAGCTGGTTGAACCGCATGCTGCTGCCTGACACTGTAGGTACTGGCGGCGATTCACACACCCGCTTCCCAATGGGGATTTCTTTCCCAGCCGGCTCTGGCTTGGTTGCCTTCGCTGCAGCGACCGGCGTTATGCCTTTGGATATGCCTGAATCAGTATTGGTTCGCTTTAAAGGCAAACTGCAACCCGGCATCAC
Organism: Cellvibrio sp. 25HG11W-0; assembly: GCF_057815475.1. Taxonomy (NCBI): domain Bacteria; kingdom Pseudomonadati; phylum Pseudomonadota; class Gammaproteobacteria; order Cellvibrionales; family Cellvibrionaceae; genus Cellvibrio; species Cellvibrio sp. 25HG11W-0. Next base: position 2,441,146 of record NZ_CM174230.1, on the reverse strand, counting down.
CCTGCGTGACTTGGTGAATGCGATTCCGTTGTACGCGATTAAGCAAGGTCTGTTAACCGTTGAGAAAAAGAACAAGAAGAACATCTTCTCTGGTCGTATTCTTGAAGTTGAAGGCTTGCCAACGCTTAAAGTCGAACAAGCATTTGAAATTTCTGATGCCTCTGCTGAGCGTTCGGCCGCTGGCTGTACTATTAAGATGGACAAAGAGCCCATCATTGAATACATGTCTTCCAACATCACGATGCTGCGCTGGATGATCGAACAAGGTTACGGCGATGTCCGCACCCTTGAGCGCCGCGCACAAAAAATGGAAGCGTGGATCGCCAACCCAGAGTTGATGGAAGCCGATGCCGACGCAGAATACGCGGCAGTGATTGACATTGACTTGGCCGACATCAAAGAGCCTATCCTTGCCTGCCCTAACGACCCAGACGATGTAAAAATATTGAGCGATGTTGCTGGCGCAAAAATTGACGAAGTATTTATCGGTTCTTGTATGACCAACATTGGTCACTTCCGCGCTGCTGGTAAATTGTTGTCTTCTACTAAAGAAGAATTAACCACTCGCCTGTGGATTGCGCCGCCCACCAAAATGGACGAGCACCAATTAATGGAAGAAGGCTACTACAATATTTACGGTGCTAAGGGTGCACGCACCGAAATGCCTGGTTGCTCGCTGTGCATGGGTAACCAAGCGCGCGTAGCACCTAACTCGACGGTTGTGTCTACCTCTACCCGTAACTTCCCCAACCGTTTAGGTAATGGTGCCAATGTGTACTTGGCCTCTGCGGAGTTGGCGGCAATTGCGGCGGTTATTGGCAAGTTGCCTACACCTGCTGAATACCAAGAATACGCACAGAAAATTGACAGCATGAGCAGCGAAATTTATCGCTACCTCAACTTCAATGAAATCGCCAGCTACCAAAAAGCAGCTGACGAAGGCAAGCGTATTGCAGCAGTTGAAATACAAACTGTTGCCGTGTAGCACAAAAGAACTATAGACGCATTGTATTAGCGCTTAGTCTTTGACAAAACCCCGCCTTCACATGCGGGGTTTTGTTTTTTTAGCGTAATATTTTTACACCTCTGCAAGAGTCAATCCTAATGCTGGCAAGCTGTAAAAGTTTGCTCTGGCGCATTGAAAAAACCCCCAAGATTTTGCAACAAGCACACATCATCACTCAATACGGAATGCGCCAAATTCTTGCGCACGATCAATTGAGTCTCTGGCCATTGTCGTTTTAGCTGTTGCGCCCATGTCAACGGTGTTATAGGGTCAAGTGCGCCCGCCAAAAGCAAGCTGGGCACATTAGGCTTTACCAGTTCAAGATAAACGTCTTTGGTGCTGTACTTATTAAGCTCGTGGCAAGTTTGAAACTGCCATTGATCACGCGTGTAGTCAGAAAATAATGGATAAGCTTCTACGGCAGCACGATAATCTGTCTCTGCTTGAATCGGGTTGTCCGCACAATCCACTGCAGCAAAGGTTAAACTATTAAAATTACTGCTGAAACTGCGATTCAAGTAAGGCGCCAATAACGTTTTAATAGCGTTAGACTTGCCCAATTCTACCGCCCTTACCGCTGCAGCCACTTGCGGCCAGCGCGAAGGATTGTAAATAGCAGAAAAACTTGCCGATAAAAAACGATGGTCATTTACTAAAAAATAAATGGGTGCCTCGCCATCCCAGCGCGGCACAGTGATATTCACTGGATGATTTTTTAGATGCTGTAAAGCAGCCATAAAGCGCTGCTCAAGTGCTTGAGCCTTAGGCGTGACCTGCGCGCTACCACTGATAGCAGCCGCACATTCAGGCATAACCACACAGCCAACAAAAAAATTCTGCATAGCAGAATCGAGCACCTGTGGCCAAGTTTGTACACCGCCAAATCCAGCGGGATACACAGAATCTAACACCATACTTTTTAACCGTGTTTTCCCCTGAGTTAACGCATATTCCGCACTCTCTTCTTCCTGCACCATGGTTTCTTGCCTTGCAATCTCTAAAGCTAAACGCGTTCCATAGGAAACACCCAATAAATTCCAGTCACCATAGTTCAACAACCCCATAAGCGCACGCACATCGGTTGCGCTCTGACGACTGCCGAAATCATGTGGATTAAGTTGACTGTGCCGCTGAAAATCGGCAAAACATTTTTCCGTCAATTGATAGGATGCTTTTAGCTCATCTGCTAAGGCAATATTTTCCTTTAGGATTTTACGATTGAATAGATCAAATGCCGAACAATCCAAGCGCGGTTGGCTATGCCCAGTTCCGCGTGGATCAAGTAGAATTAAATCGCGTTGCAGTTGAGCTAGCCTCATCCAACGCAACCATCCTGCAATACCCTCCTCATCTAAATTAGCACCTGCGCCAGGCCCCCCCTGTAAATATACTAATGGATCGGACTTGTGCTCAGAAGATTCATCGCGCAATACCACCACTGCCAATACAAAATGACTCGTTTCACTTTTTACATGAAGTTCAGCGCAATCCACCTGATCGCGCCAAGGTGCCTTAAACCAGCATTGAATATGCACAAGCTCATAAGGCGCCTTCTCTTTGGCCACCGGCGAGCTGAACTGAAATGAGAGACCTGTATACGCAAAGGCTGCTGCCACACTTATTCCCAGCATCAACACCATAATAAAAAGGTAGCGAAGCTTAGAATAAAAATGACGAGAACTATTCATCAGCTAACTCTACAGTGCCCGCCTGATCTGCAGTGCCCACATAAACAGAGACCTGAGGCCAAGCAAGCATCCAAGGCTGCAGAAATTCTTTGACTGCAATGGAAAATGCTGATGATAAAAAAAACTCACCTTCTCGCGGCAATTCAGTGAACCTATAATCGCGCTGCTCAAGTCTAAACCCAACACTGAATGCGTGGAGATAGGCGCGATCTATATGGCGATTTTCAGTAGCATCCGCATAAAGTAGGTCACCCGCGATTGGCGCGCCTATGCTTTTTAAGGCAACGCGTAATTGATGCGTCTTACCCGTGTGCGGTTTAAGTACAAACAAGCGCCCACTACCCTCGATCCCATTGCTAAAAAACTGTGTAGTGGCCGGATTGGTCAATGTTGGCATTAACTTCCACGCGCCGCGCCGCGCCGCTTGCATATCTCCTTTTATTAAACCTTGTTTTTTCTTTGGTTTTTTGTGGCTAATGGCAAGATAATATTTTTCTATTTGACGCAAACGAAACTGATCCAGTAATGCACGGTTTGTTTGTGCATTTTTAGCCATCACCAAGAGTCCTGAAGTTACCTTATCTAAGCGATGTACAGGATACAGCTCGGCATATTGCTCGCGCTGTTTAACTGTTTCAAAAAGTCCAGCCTCGCCAGTATCACTGTGAAAACTGGTGTTGGGTTGTTTATAGATCACCACAAAATCTTCGTTATCTTCAACTATTTCATACATCTAGGTGATTCCATAAAAAAAGTAACTCAAGAGGCCATATATTTAATTAACGATAAAAATAAAAGCCTAGTGACGTAAAAAACTAAGGAATTTCTCGCGGCCTCAGTGGGCATGGCTATAATGAACTCAGGTGTCCGCTACAGACTGTAAAAATGACGGGTAAACCCTATGAGCGCCTATTGCGGTGCTCCATGTTTGGAATTGTGTCGTGCTTGTTGGGCTTCGTGAGCCAACCAGATTTCAGGCCAAGCCAACAAACCAATCACCATACAGCTAGCGGACACCTTTTTTACCTCCTCGCAATTTATGATCCCGCCAAACTCTTTCGCCTCCATTAAACGCCTAAAGCCCTTCTAAAATAGCCATTAAACCAAACACTATCACTGAAACATCAGGGCCAGCACACTATTGCTCGCAAATACAGAGTTCGTGTCGTGACCCTATAGTATTTCGAGATTATAATCTCTGCACCTAACGCCTTACGACTGTTGTTATGCATACGACCGAATCAGACGATTTTACCCGCTACCGCACACAGCACAAACTACGCTTGAGCTATATGCCCTGGCTCTACGCAACGCTCAAACCGCGCAATAGAGTTTGGGCTGAAGAATGGCAACAAGAATGGCAAGCTTACTTAATGAGCATGGAGACCATCTCTATTGGTCGTAATTGTTTTATTGCACCAGAAACCCGCCTTTTTGCTGAGCCTGGGCGCGCCATAGTAATAGGCGACAACTCTTATATTGCAGCAGATTGCGTTATTCATGGCCCCATCACTCTGGGCAACCACGTATCGATAAATCACCATGTAAGCCTCGATGGTGGCACAAAAGGCATAAAAATTGGCCATAATACCCGTATTGCCGCCTACACTTCAGCTTATGCCTTTAATCATGGAATGGCTGCAGAGTATTTAATTAAAGACCAGGCCGTTAGCTCTCAAGGCATCAGTATTGGTGAGGATGTTTGGATTGGCGCTCACAGCGGTATAGTGGATGGAGTTAAGATCGGCACAGGTGCTGTCGTCGGCATGGGGAGCGTGGTTACCAAAGCGGTGGCCGAGTACACTAAAGTTGCCGGCAACCCTGCACACTTAATTGGGATGCGCTAAAACCAGATGACAGCATGATCAACCTACGGCTATATATTTGACAACGACTCCTATATTGTCCTACCACCTAAGCTAGGATTATTAAAGGAAATAGGTCGAGCCACAGCAAAGCGAAGATCACAACTAAAGATTGAGCAGCACACTGTGTTAAAAACCGAGCAAATTGAAATGAATGAGCATTGTAGGCGAGCACCGCGCGATCCAGATTTAATAGCCTTAGGGCAAGCAAGCTAATTTATCAGGGGTTCACTAGATCATACATTCAAAGGCTAGTTCATGTCGGTAGCTATGCGCCTCATCGCTGTGGGATTATGTGCATTTGCATTGCACGCCACAGCTGCGCCTCAAACAACTTTACGCATACTGACCTGGGAAGGTTATGCGGATGAAGATTTGGTTGCACAGTTTGAACAGCAAAATAATGTAAACCTCGACATTAGCTACGCCTATTCGGATGACGAACTTTGGCAAATGTTTAATGAAACACAGAACGACCCTTATGATCTTATAGCCGTAAATACAGCAGAGCTTCAACGCTATATTCATAAAGGTCTACTTAGGCCAGTGAATACCCAAAGCATTCCCAATATTCAAAAACAAACACCTCGCTTTCAACAACAACAAAATATCCCCGGCATAATCAATAACGAGAAACTCTACGCCGTACCTTACGCCTACTCGGAAATGGGTTTAATTTACAATCGGGTATTAGTTAATCAGGCTCCAGAGTCCATTAGTGCGCTTTGGGATGAAAAATATGCAGGTAAAGTATTAGCGTTCAATACCAGCACTCACAACTTTACCCTCGCCGCACTTAATCTCGGCTTCCCTCACCCCTTTCAAATGACCTCTGAAGAGTTAACCGCCGCCGCACGCCGCCTTGTTGCGCTTAGGCGCAACGTGCTGACCTTTTATTCCTCACCACAGGAAGTTGTAAAGTTATTTAAAACGCAAGATATAGCCATTATTTATGCCAACTACGGTACCCAACAACTAAAAGCACTGCGCGATGTAGGTGCAGATGTGGGCTACACCCTTCCTCCCGACGGCACTCTTGCTTGGCTAGATTGCTGGGCTATAGCGAGCAACTCAAAAGGCGATCTCGCTGAGCGCTGGATAAATTTTTCACTTTCAGAAAAAATGAGCATGCGCCTCAGCAATACACATGGGCTAGCGAACACAATTCAAAACACACAACAATCTCAAGCTATACCACTAATCTGGCTTGAGCCTATAAAGAATTCTGAACAGCGCAATAACCTTTGGGAGAGCATTTTATCAGGTGACGTCTTGGAGCGATTTAAATGATTCGAGCCAAAATTGTCGTCAAGCTAACGTTATGGATAGCACTCCTCAGCATTCTTAGTGCATCGGTGAGCGTCTATTACTCTTATACGAACAGCCGCGATCTTCTCATTAAATCGGCTAAAGAAAAATTAATAACCGCCACTCAGGTATTGGCCAACCGCTACAGTTTTTTTATTGATGATATAGCCAAGGATCTTGTATTTATTTCTAAGTTGCCAGCCCTCGAGGAAATTGTCGAAGGCCAAAACAAACAATCAATTAAACAGCAAAAAGAACGACTTGGCGGCGCGCTAAGTAAATTTCTGTTAGCACACATGGAATATACCCAAGTACGCTTTATTGGCACCCAAGATCATGGTCGCGAGCTAGTAAGAGTCGATAAAACGACAGGTCACACACTTATGGTGAAAGGCTTAGCACTGCAAGAAAAGGGGCATTTTTCTTACGTTTTTAACACATTAAAACTCAAGCCTGGTGAAATTTACATATCGAGTATTCGCCTCAATAAAGAGCGAGGTGCTCGTAGCGATTTTGGTAAACCGACCCTAATTGCCGCCACCCCAGTATTTACAGAAAGTAATCGTTTATCCGGCTTGATTGTAATTAATGTAGATCTTGAGCAAATGTTTTCATTAATTCAAACGGATGTATCGAGCGATATAGATGTAATAGCCACCAATGCGGAAGGTGACTACTTGATACATCCTGACAAGGTGAAAACATTTGGTTTTGACAAGGGCACACGCTATTTGATACAACAAGACTTAAAAGCTTCGCAGCGAATTTTTTCTGGCGAAGCTGCGCAACTTTCTGAAGAAATCACAGATTTTAGCGACCCAACAAAACGTGCCATCATCTCACTTAAGAAAATTCCCTTTAACACACCCGCAGAGCAAAAATATATTGTTATTGGCTTGATCACTAAGCTCGATACTACATTGGCAGAAAGTCGACAATTAGGACTCAATAATTTAAAAATATCCCTTGGCTTTAGTTGCCTGCTCATCCTTATTTCGTTCTTGCTCGCGCGCACTATTTCTCGCCCACTACAGCTTATGGCGAAAACGTTTGAAAACTTTCAGGATGGCGATGCACTACCCGAACTACCCGTCAACACTAATGATGAATTGGGTGTACTGGCTAGAAACTTTACCTCCATGGCAAAAAAATTAAATGCGCAATTTGATGAGCTACGCAACCAGCGGCGAATATTACACCGGGTTGCCCATCACGATGCGCTAACAGGGCTACCTAATCGTATTTTATTAGAAGATCGCATGAATCAAGCCATTATCAAAGCGCGACGTGATAAAACGGAAGTTGCAGTTATGCTGGTTGATTTGGATAACTTTAAACCCGTGAATGACCTATATGGACACGATGTGGGCGACAAACTTCTGCAGCAGGTCGCCTTAAAAATGTTGACCGCTGTTCGGGAAGTTGACACAGTCGCGCGTATTGGTGGCGATGAGTTCATGATCATTATTTCATCGCGCGACCAGCACCTTGCAAATATGGACTTACGACTTATCAGCCGTCAAATTGCCGAAAAAATTCGCGCTCAACTCAGCCAGCCACTGCATATTCAACACCATCAAATCAATATCTCCTGTAGTATTGGCATAGCACTGCACCCGCAAGATGGCTCGACAATTGATAGCCTTACCAAGCATGCAGATCAAGCGATGTATTACGCTAAATCTGCGGGAAAGAACATCATTAAACACTATAGCGATATCCTAAGTTAAAACCACACACGAATGGTTAAAAACCAATTCGGCTTACTAGGCAATCGGATATTGCGCACACTCAGTTCAGGATACACATCTACATGATTCATAGTAATTTTGCATTAAGCCTACTTACCTGGTTGGAGCTTGCTTTTATAACAGTCATAGGTATAGGGCTATTAATAGTCGTTTTTATGTATGTGGTTGATATTACCCAAAGCACACACACCATCCGCAAAAACTATCCGGTAATTGGGCGTTTTCGTTATTTCTTTGAGCACCTCGGCGAGTTTTTCCGTCAGTACTTTTTTGCACAAGATCGCGAGGAAATGCCTTTTAATCGCGCTGACCGCTCTTGGGTTTATCGCGCCGCTAAAAATGTGGACAGCAACATTGCTTTTGGTTCTACCCTCAACCTTAGTCAACCGGGCACATTAATTTTTCTCAACTCGCCCTTTCCTATATTGGACGCAGATAGCATACCTATTTTACCTGTGACCCTAGGTCCCTTTTGTAAAAAACCTTATACCACAAGTTCAATTTTTAATATTTCAGCCATGAGCTACGGCGCCATTTCACGCCCCGCCATACTCGCGCTCTCTCAGGGAGCCGCTAAAGCAGGCTGCTGGCTCAATACCGGTGAAGGTGGTCTCTCGCCTTATCATCTTGCAGGCAATTGCGATTTAGTTTTTCAGATAGGGACTGCTAAATACGGTGTGCGCGACACAAGCGGTAACCTGAGCGATCAACGCCTGCAGGAACTCGCCGCCATAGATCAAATAAAAATGTTTGAAATTAAACTTAGTCAAGGTGCCAAGCCGGGTAAAGGCGGCATACTCCCCGCGGAGAAGGTGTCTTTAGAGGTAGCCCAAATTCGCGGCATCCCTCAAGGCGAAGCTTCTATTAGCCCCAACGGCCATACTGATATACGCTCAGTCATTGATTTACTCGATATGGTCGGACGGGTTCGCAACCACACAGGTAAACCCGTCGGTTTTAAAGCAGTGATGGGTGAGCGTCGCTGGCTGGTGGATCTTGTGCATGAAATCCGTGTGCGCGGTATAGAATCTGCCCCTGATTTCATTACCCTCGATAGCGGCGATGGCGGCACAGGCGCTGCGCCTCAACCGCTCATGGATAATGTTGGCTTACCCGTAAAAGAAAGCCTACCTTGGTTAAGTGGCTTATTAGAAGAGGCGGGCCTTAAAGACCGTATAAAAATTGTCGTCGCCGGTAAACTTATAACACCCGCAATGGTGGCTTGGGCGCTCGCCAGTGGTGCAGACTTTATAAATAGCGCACGCGGCTTTATGTTTGCACTAGGCTGTATTCAAGCCTTGCAATGCCATAAGAACACCTGCCCTACAGGCATCACGACACATAATGCGAAACTACAAAAAGGTTTAGACCCTACCGATAAAGCAACTCGCGTGGCAGCCTATCAACACAACTTAACTAAAAGTGTTGCTATGATTGCACACTCTTGTGGCGTTATAGATCCACGCCAACTCAAAGCAGAACATATACATTTAGTTATGCCCAATGGCTTTTCACGACCTATGCACGAAGTGCAACCGCAACCAATCAACTTGCTAGGCGATATAAAGCAAGATGCTGGTCAAGCAAGCACAAACAACATCAGTCTTTCTTAAGGTTTATAACATGTTATTCAATCAGAGCTTTATCCGATACATTCGCTCTTCGTTGTTGATTTTGAGTTTATTAGGTGCAGTTTGTAGCGCTCAAACGCCTCTTAACATTCAACAAAGTACCGCCGTGGATGACATTAAGTTAACCGTTAAAGAGCTCGGTTGGATGGATAAAAGCCACATGGAAAAGGAAGTCGAAAAAGTTAACCAACTAGCCCAATTAAAACTGGGCATGCAATTACATAGAGATCTCTCCGATTTAAATTTACTTCAGCTTTTAGTAGATAAAAATTGGGTTAAAAATGAAGATGTTGTTTTGCAACAAGCCATGGGCATAGCACTGGGTAATATTATGCTTGCCGACTTCCCCAATACGCTTGAATGGAAAATCTATGAGGACAGCCTAGGACGCAGCCGTGCGGTTTGCGCCAAAGGCACAAAAGAATGCATGTTTCCCGTCACCATGATCCAAAGACGCATGCAAATAGGCACGCGCCCTGACATGCAAAAACTTTACGATACTGCAATCATGCGAATGGAAAAATTTTTGCCGCAAATCCCCTATGGCGGTGGAATATTGCATAAGTTGCACACTGACTCATTTAGCGCCACGCCCCAATAGTTTCAGTTACTCAAACATCTACAGCGCCAAGGTTAAGTTATTTTTTAAAGACGCGGAGAGCTCAACTTCTGACCTCCATATTCTTATTAAAATAGCGCATTTACTAAAAACCCCTCAAAACAGAAACCATCGAATTATTATATGGACGCTTTTTTAAGTTCAACTCTCGCTGTAAGTCTTGCTGAAATTGGCGATAAAACGCAACTGCTCGCACTTTTTCTTGCCGCTCGCTATGGTCGCCCATTTATCATTAGCGCCGGCATCCTACTCGCCACACTGCTGAATCATGGGCTTTCGGCATGGCTGGGTACATGGCTCGCGGAACTCATTCCAGCACACTGGATACCTTGGATCATTAGCGCCAGTTTTGTAGCCATTGCACTCTGGCTACTTATTCCCGACAAGGCAGATGAAGGTGATAGCCGCTTTACCCAATACGGGCCTTTTATTGCCACTCTGGTATTATTTTTCTTGGCAGAAATCGGCGATAAAACCCAAATTGCCACGGTTATTTTAGCCGCGAAATTCAATGAATCACTGTGGATGACAACCGCTGTTATAGCGGGTACGACCCTGGGAATGCTACTGGCCAATATGCCCGTTATTTTTGCGGGGAAGTGGCTGCTAGATAAAATGCCTATGCAGTTGGCCCACCGCATCGCGTGTGGCCTTTTTTTAATACTGGCGCTAGTTACACTGGTGGCCGCACCTTAAGCACATATTAAAGTGTTTTTTGCTGTGAACTCAATCCGCCTGCAACAATAAATGCTGATAGCGCCCTAGAGATCTATAAGGCTCCTGCCGTGAAAACTGCAGCTCTAACTCGAGCAATGTTTGAGGTTGAGCTTCGCGCGCTTCTCCATCAAAGATGTAATCGTGAAAAACACGAATACCACTGTGACAAAGCAAGTTCAAAGGTAATGCCTGCAGCCAGCTCAGCACCTTAATTGGGTCAAGAGGATTAATTGGCGTTAAACTACCGCGCGCACCAGAGTAGTCCTGAGCAATTATTTTCTTGAAATTCGCACGCAATAAGTTCTTGTAAATCAATGAGTGTAAATTATAAAACGTTAATGACAGATAGGCTTGTGGCTTCAAGTAGCCTAATAAGTGCGGCAAGAGCGACCTTGGCTCTTGCAGCCATTCCATCACTGCGTGACAAATCACCATATCAAATTGTAAGTTTTCGCCTCCTGTAAAATCACTCGGCAAATGCGTCGATAAATCTTGTAATGCGCAGTGCACCAGGGTTACTCGACCTTCCACGCCTAATGCGCGCACCTCCGTTTCAGCGAGTTTAAGCATCTCAGCTGAAATATCACAGATCACCACTCTATGCCCAGCTAGCGCCAGCTGTAGCGAAAATTGCCCTTGCCCACCCCCCGCATCGAGTATGGTCCAAGGTGCCTGAAATACATCCACATCTGTGGTGTGTGAGCCCGCCCGAAATGGCGCCATAGCAATATGCTCAGCACAATCGCGGTTGAGCACAGCAAGGCGAATATCACCCTTGAGGCCACCATACACATTTTTTTTAAAGCGTTTGGCAAGATCATCAAAATTGCGATCTTGCAGATTGGACTCTTTAGCCATTGGGTGCTCGAATATTGTTTGGCGCAGCTACAGTGTTGTGCTGGACGGATCGCGTAAATAAAGCGCGTATTTGCACTGAAATAGCTGCGCAAGTCAACAAATACCGCGCCTTTAGCACGGCAAAATTTGTTATGCTAGGCAGCTTAAACTCAACATCTTGTGCGAACTCCCAAGCTCATGTCCGAACAACTCTGGTTTGTCTATATGATACTCAGTAGCGATCAGCAAATTTATACTGGCATTACCACGAATATGACGCGGCGCTGGCGCGAACATAGTGAAGGTAAGGCTGGCGCACGCTATTTTAATGGGCGCAAACCAGAAGCCCTATGCTTACTTGAAGCGGTATCTTCACGCAGTAATGCGAGTAAACGCGAATATCTACTTAAGTCACTCAGTCGCCCCAAAAAAATCGATCATATTGTACAAAGCTTAAACAGCACACGCAGCTTGTTTGCTAGCCAGCAATTCGCTGACTTACCCATTATTGATGCGCAATCTGCGCCCTTTGCGCGCAGATGACTCAAAACATAAGACATCACCACATCTTAAACAATAGCGTCCCATCAAGTCGCCGCAGCGCTTGCGCGCGATGTGCTCGTCCAATACGTACCTGTATTTGCGCGCACATCAGGCCCACACAGAATATTGTAGAGCTACTGATTTTGCAGCATCCTCAAGAGGTTACAAATGCTAAAAATACGCTCGGGCTTTTAGCCTTAAGCTTAAAAAACTCACAAACACTCATCGGTGAAGATTTTTCTCCTAAAGATCTGCATGAGGCACTCTACGCGGATCACCGCCAACCCATTTTACTGTACCCTGCTACCCCAGAAGATAAAGCTATAGGACTGCAATCACCCGCAGTATTGACCCATGCAGACATGCAGCGGCCAGAAACACTGCGCCTTGTCGTTATTGATGGAACTTGGCGAAAAAGCCGTAAAATGCTCTATGTAAACCCAGAATTACAGTCTTTACCGCGCCTAAGCTTGGATGCAACACCCGTGTCCATTTACACCATTCGCAAGGCGCACCAAGAAAATCAGCTATCAACCCTAGAGGCAAGTTGTTACGCTTTGCAGCAACTTGAAGCGCAGCACTCCAACTACACTCACTTGCTCGCTGCCTTTACAGACTTTGTTGCCCAGCAGGCAGCTTTTACACCTGCAGCACACCTTCATTCAAAATCAACACGAGATCCTGAATCCCTATGAGTCATCCCGCTTTTGAATTACTTCGCAGCCAACCGCTAGATTCACTCAAAATTCGTGTTGAAGAATATCGCCACCGCGTTACCGGTGCGCAGCATATTCACCTCGCTGCCGATAATAACGAAAATGTTTTCCTCGTGGCACTGCGCACAGTGCCGCAGGATTCGCGCGGTGTAGCTCATATTCTCGAACATACTGCACTTTGTGGTAGCCAAAAATATCCGGTCCGCGACCCCTTCTTTATGATGGTGCGCCGTTCACTTAATACCTTTATGAATGCTTTTACCAGTTCTGACTGGACTGCTTACCCTTTTGCCAGCCAAAACAGAAAAGATTTCAATAATCTTTTGGATGTTTATTTGGATGCGGTATTTTTTTCTCGCTTAGACGAATTAGACTTTGCACAAGAAGGTCATAGAGTAGAATTTGCTGAGCCAGAAAACGCCAATTCTGATTTGGTTTTTAAAGGTATTGTATTTAATGAAATGAAAGGTGCAATGAGTTCAGTGTCTTCACAGCTGTGGCATACGCTCTGTAAATACCTCTACCCAACCACAACCTATCACTACAACAGTGGCGGTGAGCCAGAAGATATCCCCGACTTAACTTATCAACAACTGCAAGATTTTTATCGCGTCCACTATCACCCCAGCAATGCTATTTTTATGACCTATGGCGACATAGCGGCCGAGGTCCATCAGCAAAAATTTCAAGATCAAGCTCTCAGCAAATTTGACGCGCTCGATACACACATTGCCGTTCCCAATGAAAAACGCTATCACGCTCCCATTAAAGTAGAAGAAGCCTACCCGCTAGATGAGAGTGATGCAGAAGATTTAGAACATAAAAATCATCTGGTCATTGCGTGGCTGCTTGGTACAACCACCAATCTAGATGAATCGTTAGAAGCGCAATTGCTCGCCAATATTTTGCTCGACAACAGCGCCTCGCCATTGCAGCAGGCTTTAGAAACCAGCGATTTAGGCCAAGCGCCCTCACCGCTCTGTGGCTTAGATGACTCCTCCCGCGAAATTGCGTTTGTATGCGGCTTAGAAGGTTGCAAATTAAGTGATGCCGATGCAATAGAATCCATGATTCTCGCCACGCTAGAAGCAGTTGCTCAAGACGGCGTACCACAAGCACAAATCGAAGCATCACTGCATCAATTAGAATTGTCGCAACGCGAAGTTGGTGGCGATGGCTACCCCTATGGCCTGCAAATCATTCTAACGGGGTTAACGGCAGCTACCCACCGCGGCGACCCGATCGCATTGCTCGATCTAGATGCAGCTTTAGAAAATTTACGCAGCAAGATCCAAAATCCAGAGTTTATTCAACAGCTCGCGCGCAAATGGTTAATTGATAATCCGCATCGCGTTCGCCTAAGCCTACGCCCTGACACAGCAATGGGGGGGCGCATTCAGGCGACTGAAATCGCACGTTTAGCTGAATTAAAAGCCAGCCTCAATGAAGCTGATAAAGCCGCCATTATTGCTCGCACAAAAGCCCTGCAGGCGCGCCAGCTGCAAAAAGATGACGAAAGTATTTTGCCCAAGGTTGGCTTGGAAGATATCCCCGCTGACTTGCATTACACTGCAGGCTCACACGAAACCTTCAATGGCTATCCACTACGTCGCTATGCAGCAGGCACCAATGGCTTAGTCTATCAACAGATCACCTGTAAATTACCCGCACTTACCCCCGAGCTACAAAACATACTCAACCTATATTGCTTATGTTTAACCGAGCTTGGTGTGGGTACCAAAGATTACTTAGCCGTACAGCGTTGGCAGGCCGAAGTGGTCGGTGCCATCAGTGCTTTTAGCAGCGTACGCGGCGATGGTAATGACGTACAAAAAATTGATGCTTATATAACGCTCTCCACCAAAGCACTCAATCGCAACAGTCGCGCCATGAATGAATTGTTGCGCAGCACCCTACTCGACGTGCATTTTGATGAGCTCGACCGTATTCGCGAATTAGTTGCCCAAAGTCGCGCACGCAGAGACCAAAGTATTACCGGGCAAGGCCATAGTCTAGCCATGGCTGCGGCCTGCGCAGGCATGACCCCTAGCGCCAAAATCACACATGAACTGAATGGTTTGGCGGGAATAGCGGCACTTAAGCTATTAGACAATGGATTAGATGATGAGCAAAATATTCAATTGCTTGCAGAGCAGCTCCAACAAATTCACCAACTTATTTTGGCGGCACCCAAGCAATTTGTCATAGTGGGTGAAGATGAACATTTAGATAACCTCAGCCAATTGCTAAGTGAACACTGGAGCCAAAATAATGCGTCAGACGCTTTTACGCCGTTTGAGCTGCCTCCCATCAATCAAACCGTACGCGAAGCTTGGATTACTAATACCCAAGTCAATTTCTGCGCGAAAGCCTACCCTAGCGTACCCAGTGATCACCCCGATGCTGCGCCGCTCACTGTATTAGCTGGATTTTTACGCAATGGCTTTTTACATCGCGCCATTCGCGAGCAAGGTGGTGCCTATGGCGGCGGTGCGAGCCAAGATAATCATAGTGCTGCATTTCGCTTCTACTCCTATCGAGACCCACGCTTAGTGGAAACACTGAATGACTTCGATGCAGCACTTGAGTGGTTGCACACCAATGACCACCCATGGCAGTCGCTGGAAGAGGCTATATTAGGAGTCATAAGCAGTATAGATAAACCCGGCTCTCCTGCAGGCGAAGCCAAGTCTACGTATCACGCAGAGTTATTCGGTCGCACGCGCGCCAAACGCGAGCAATTCCGCAATCGTGTACTCGCAGTGAAAGTGGCTGATTTACAGCGTGTGGCTAAAATCTATTTAGACCCCGCTAAAGCCAGTATTGCACTCGTTACACATCAAGGGCAGAAAGCGCAGATTGAAGCACTGCAATTGACAATAAAGACGCTCTAGCTTGAGACAGACTAAAATCAAGTCTGCCACCGCTGAAGAAGGAGCAACTGAGGCGAGCAGACTGAAATATGCGCCTGCGCGTAGTTTTCCATGGCAAACTCAACTAGTATTGAGCGCTAAGGCTGCTGGCGAATTCCTCGCCAACAAAAATAACAAATGCATTGATGCTCACTTGTAAACTATGACTACAAGCCCGCTTGACTATAGCGCCGCCTCCCACCCAGGATTGGTTCGCGACAATAACGAAGACTGTTTTCTCAGTCAGCCGGAGCATGGTTTGTGGCTAGTTGCCGATGGTATGGGTGGGCACGAAGCCGGCGAAGTGGCGAGCGCCATAGTGCGCGACACCATTGCCAAACAAATACATCTCAATAAATCCGCCTCACTCGCTGACAGTATTCAAACCGCTCATCGCAAAATTCTCGCCGCGCCAGCAAAAGGAATTGGCGCGCCTGGTATGGGCTCCACTGTGGTAGCACTGCAATCTAATGGCAACCACTTTCAAATTGCCTGGGTCGGCGACAGCCGTGCCTATCTATGGACGCCAAACGCTGAAGGCGGACGTCTAGAGCAACTCAGTATTGACCACTCGTATGTACAGATGTTGGTAGATAGCGGTGCTATAAATCCCGAAGATGCAGAATTTCACCCAGATAAAAATATCATTACGCAGTGTTTGGGTATGCAAGAGCTGCAAGAATTAAATGTTGATACCCGCAACTATCAATGGCAACAAAATCAATGGGTACTGCTCTGTAGCGATGGCCTCACCGACGAAGTGAGCGATCGCACTATCGCACAAATTTTATCTAATTCCAGCAATTGCTTGACTGGAGTAGATCAGTTACTACACGCGGCACTTACCAGTGGCGGGCGCGATAACATTACGCTGCAAATAATTGAATCGCCAATCCAACGGAAGTTGCGTCTCAATCATTGGCAAGATTGGGTACCTTATTTGACGGGTAAAACAAAAATTGACACATGGATATTTTCGACCGCTCTCATTTCTTTGATGGCGCTGTTAGTTTTTATTATTAGCCAATGACCACACTCAAAGCAATGCAATGATAACTGTCATGCAACTCTGTATTTAGCAGTAAAAAAGAGAAAGAAAGATCGATTATGGCTATGCATATTCCCGGCTACAGGGTTATTCGGAAAATAAATCAAGGTGGCATGTCCACCGTTTACCTCGCTATTCAAATTAGCGTGGGTCGCGTTGTTGCACTTAAAGTTATGAGTCCCCAGCTCAACAATGATCCCGCATTTAGCGAACGCTTTCAGCGCGAAGCCACTATTGTCGGCCAGCTATCACACCCCAACATAGTAGCTATTTATGACATAGGCCGTCATGAAGATTTAAATTACATCGCTATGGATTACCTACCCAATGGCTCTGTACACGACAAGATGTCACTCGGCTTAAGCGGTGAAGAAGCACTGCGCATTACCAAAGAAATAGCGCTGGCTTTAGATCATGCACATGAAAAAGGTTACATTCATCGCGATATAAAACCTGAAAATATTTTATTTCGCGCCGACAACT
The DNA here is from genome assembly GCF_057815475.1 of Cellvibrio sp. 25HG11W-0. Classification (NCBI taxonomy): domain Bacteria; kingdom Pseudomonadati; phylum Pseudomonadota; class Gammaproteobacteria; order Cellvibrionales; family Cellvibrionaceae; genus Cellvibrio; species Cellvibrio sp. 25HG11W-0. The sequence continues at coordinate 2,424,022 of NZ_CM174230.1, read as the reverse complement.
CCGCCGTACTTTCCGACTTTGGCGTGGCGCGCGGGCTCGCCAACAGTTCCCGGATGACCCACGTTGGAACCGTTGTTGGTACACCTCACTACATGAGCCCCGAACAAACCAAAGGGCAACATGTTGATGGCCGCGCCGATCTTTACAGCCTAGGCATCGTCTTTTATGAAATGCTCACTGGCACCCTACCCTATCAAGGCGATGAAGCAGTGACGATCGCCCTGAAACATATCAGTGCACCACTGCCCAAATTGCCGATGCAATACCTTGCATACCAGCGCATACTCGACAAACTGCTGGATAAAAACCCTGATCAACGTTTCCAGCGCGGCCGCGATCTCGCGCAAGCTATTGATGAACTTAGTGTCACCGTGCGCAATCCAAACATGACGCTAAACCAAACTACCGATCTTACGGTGCTAAATCTGTTTAGTGCACTCCTTGCCGCTACGCGCAACGCCATTCGTTGGCGCTGGAACAGATTAAATAAAATGCGCTGGTCTTCTGAACGCGGCTTTTATGTGCGCCCAGCCACTAAAGTTACCGAAATATTTTTTAATGAGCAGCATGAACAAGCAACGCCCACATTGCAAAGTCGTGCATTACAAGAAACCAGTATTCATAATGCGTTTAGTCGTCAACCCCTATCGGTAAAAGTACTCGCCTTCGGCTTAATTGCACTTGTCGGTATACTTGGCTTTTATTTCTTATTTTCAGGTAATTCAAGTTCCTCCAGCATAGTAAAAGAAACACCGACCTCTGCTCAGCTAAACAATGTAAATACTCCACCTAAAGGCATCGAACCACAAATTGCGATAGCCACGACAACATCGAAAAAAACCGATGAAAACCAAGACGCTACTCAAGGACAAGTACAAACTAGTGAACCCGCTGTAACAACAGCTTTAGATGGCCCCGTTACAGGGGACACGTCTACTCTTATCATGACCGACGAGGAACTTTCTCTCGGTGACAATACCGCATCAAATCAAATTGGTGCAAATGTGGAGCCGCGCCATAAATTACGCGTCGAAACAACGCCGAGTGATGCACGCGTAAGAATTCTGAATATTTCCGATCGTTATCAAAGCGACATGGAGTTACTCGCAGGTTCCTACCAAATCGAAGTCAGTAAGGAAGGTTTTGAAACATTAAAGCAATGGATAAAGATGACGGATAAGGATTTAAAAATCGCCATAAGCCTAAAGGAGAGCATTGCTTCCGGTACAGAGCTGAGCAGTAATTTAACCAATGGTGCCAAGGGTAAAGGACCGGAGATGATTACTATCCCCGCAGGTAGTTTTTATATGGGCAATAAAAACGATAGCCTCAGCATGCCAGTGCACCCGGTCAGCATCACCCGTAAATTCGCGATCAGCAAGTATGAAATTACCTTCGACAACTACGATACCTTTGCACAGGCCACTAACCGCAAGCGTCCTGATGACAACAAATGGGGCCGCGGTAATCACCCAGTGATTAATGTGACCTATAGCGATGCCCTTGCCTATGCTCAGTGGTTGACTAAAACTACAGGGAAAAAATATCGCCTAGCGACCGAATCAGAATGGGAGTATGTTGCTCGTGCCGGAACCCTGAGCTATTTCTGGTGGGGGGATGATATTAAGGATGGTAGCGGTCGAGCAAATTGTCGGCGCGGCTGCAACTCAAAATTCTCTGGCCTCTTTGGCAGTAAAACTGCACCGGTTGGCAGCTACGCCGCCAATGGTTTTGGCGTTTATGATACTGCAGGTAATGTGGCTGAGTGGGTACAGGACTGCTTCGCCGACAATTACCGCCTTCACCCCAAAAATGGCCTCGCCTATGAAATTAAAAATTGTGACGCGCGAGTTGTGCGTGGCGGTTCAGCAAAGCATAATATCCAACAGCTAGGCAGTGCGACGCGAGATTACAATCACCCAGAAATTTATAATGAACATCTCGGTTTTCGCGTTGTAATGGAACTCAACTAAACTCATCGCCAGCTTATGCTGCTCATGAATAACAGCAAGCGATATGTCACGCTGCTTCACCCGTTAGTAGTTTTTAAAATCAACCTTTCATTTAACTTTTTAACCTAGGAAATTTACACCAACACAATGATAGATAAAGCATCTTTACGTCAACAACTCGTAGGCTTCTTTGGCGAAGATATTGACCCTGAAATTGATGAGCAAGTTATTCGTATGCTGCGCACCAAGTTGAATATTCGCCTGCCGCAACGCACCAAACTAAATGCTGCGCTGCAGGCTTCGGCGAGTACACACGCTGTTATTCAACTGCTTCTGGACTATCGCACCCTCTAAGCCGCACCAGCACGCTAGGCCTACCGCGGCTTTCAGTCTGCAGGCCTATCTTAGTTATGCCTGCTTTTTCAATACAGCCACGAACATTGTGTCGGCATCCTCGAGTGGTGCCCCCAAAATGCGCTGGCTGTGTAAGCTAAATTCAGGGTGCTCTTGCAAAAACCAGGCGACTTGCTCTTCGTTTTCACTCAGCTGCCAACTGCAACTGGCGTAAACCAAATGTCCACCTGCGCGCACACCTACAGCAGCTTGGGTGAGAATTTGTCGCTGTAATTCAATTAGTTCAGCGGTATCCTCAACGCTCAAGCGCCAGCGCGCATCAGGGTTGCGGCGCCATGTTCCCGATGAGCTGCAGGGCGCGTCCACCAACACCCAATCAAACCCTTGTTGCTGTGCGATCTCTTTTGGCAACCGCAAGGGTGCATCACCTTCCCACACAAAGTGACGTACGGTGTGGAATTGTGCGCGCTTAGTGCGGCGTTTTAATTCATCTAATTTGTATTCATGTAAATCCGTGGCAATGAGCGCGCCCTTATTGTTCATGCGCGATGCTATAGCCAAGGTTTTACCGCCAGTTCCTGCACAGGCATCCCAAATTTTTTGCCCAGGTTTAAAATCAACCGCTAGCGCAATTTGTTGGCTTGCTAAATCTTGTATTTCTACCCAACCGTTTTTGTAACAATCTGTGGTGTTAAGCCCCTTGCCGCCCTGTGCAAACAGATAGCCCTCTTCGGTTAGGGCAGCATCTACACCCTCATTACGTAGGGTTTTCACCAAATCTTCGACAGGTTTTTCGCTTTGTTTACGCAGCCATAACGGCGGTACCCGCGTTTGCATAGCTATGAACTCATGTAATTGAGCCTGCGTCCAACCACTTGTCGCCGCGCGCGCCTGCAAGAGTGGCAACCATTGCGGGCGCAGCCCTTGCCAGAGCAAAAACTCAGCAGAAACCTGCGCATCTTCGGTCTCATTGGCGGCTTGTTTTTCTTGCCACTGAGTAAAAAAATCAGCGCGCTCTTGTGCATCGCGCAGGTTTTTAGGCGCTTTAGTCTCGGTGCCATTTACACGCAGATCCACCCAATACCAAAAAGGCATTACGGGGATTTTTCGCGCATGAGCTAAGGTCCATTCGGCGTCCCACTGTCCTAAATCTGCTATCAGTTCTTGCTGTTGATAGCCCTGCTCCATAGCAGTTACCCACTGCAAAAAACGCACGCCTTCCATCAAGGCTGCCGATACCGCAAGCGAGTTGGGCAACACATTAGTTTCTGTATGGCGCGCTTCAAACTTAAGCTGTTTATGGCGCGCCTTCAACCAGCGATCCAGTGCAGGCAGTGAACCTTCACTCATTAGCTCACGCCAAGCAGAAAAAATTTGCTGGGTAAGTTCTTCTTTGATAAAAAATCCTGACATAAATTAAACTCTATTTTACATAAACTGAAAGTAGGCCCGCGGCGCTGATAACCAGCAAAGCGATGCCAAGAACGCGATAAAACACTTTAGTATTACCGCTTAGAATTGTTTCATGAAAGCGCAATCCGACCACATGACCCAGAGTAGCAGCCGGCAGCAACCACAAATGATGAATCAATTGCATATCCACACCGGCATAAATAAAAGCTGCCGTCTTAATACTCACTAAAATAAACCAAAGCACGAACAGCGTATCGCGCAATAAATGTTTAGCAACATGGGTCGCAAAAACCGCAATAATCAGCGGCGCACCAATCAGTGAAGTCCCGCTGATATAGGCGCCCATCATCAAAAAAATGACATCCAAACTTTTGCTATTACTTTTAAATGGCTTGTTTAAAATATAGGACACAGCATAAATCGATACTATGCCAAAAATAATAGCCGTCATCAGTGTGGCAGGCAGGGTCAATAAGCCAAAAACGCCGATCAACTTAGGGACTATCATAATCCCCAAGGCTTTTTTCAAATATGCCCAATCCACTGTCCCCATGGCCTTGGGGTTCGCACTTACGGCAGCACCAGCGCCATCTTGATGATTTGCTAGCAATATTCGCTGCGACTCAGCCAAGCGGTATTTGCGTGAATTTTGCCAAACGGTAATAAAGGAAAAAAACAATAAGTGAAGGGCAATAATCGGTAAAAATACCAAGGGTTGATTATCAATCAACAATAAAAATGGCAGCGACATCACCGCACCACCAAACCCCAAACCTGAGCGAACAAATCCGCCCCATGCAAAAATCAACGCAATTAAGGCGTATTGATAATAGGCCAAGTCCGCCATCTACACTCCAACCACCATACACTATGGCAAAAACATCTCATTAGTCGTACTAAGCACTCAGTGGACGGCATTATAGGTTTTTTGACGCCAGTCGTCGGCACTATTTTTGCGCCCTATTCTCATAGAGAAGCCTATCGCCTAACAACTAGCCGAGCCAAGCAAGCGTCCCTACTCCGTCGCTACCCGAATAAACGGTCCTGAAACCATAAGAGGGCCGGATAAGCCGCTGGCCAAATCCAAAAAAAACGGTTTAAACCAAACAAAAGTGCGTTCGCCAGATGAAACAATGCCGCCATCAACAAGGCAACAAAGAGTAAACGCTGATCCAGTAGCGCCAAGGGGAACGCTAGCTCAAACACTATAACCGCCCAAGATACCCCCCACAAAAGCCGTGGGCGCAAACACCATACACGCAACGCCTCGCTGACGGGATAGGCGCTTAATACAAAAACCTGCTGCAAGGCGCGACCACTACGCCAGTCTGTATTGATGAGTTTTACCCAGCCAGATTGAAAATAAGAAAGCACTGCCTGCACTGCCAAATAGCCCAAGGCAATTTCCTGCCAATAGCGGGTGGGGGCAAGGCTTGATAAGAGCATGCAGATCAAGATTAAGAGAGTCATGGTGTCACTACCACCATTGTAGGGGCCGCGAAATCGCCACAACATAAACACTGCGCTAAGTAAAAGTGCGACCTCTACCCACAATGGCTGGAAACCCAACACCAAGGCGATAGCTAAGCCCGCTCGCAGCAGACCCCAGATTCGTTCTGACGCCACGCCACGCACAAACTCCAAGCTCTGCTGGAGGATAGCTAAGCCTAAAAGTACTTCCGTTAACCTAACGGCAAACTCAAGGGTCATTCCTGTTCACCCACCAGCTTCAAACTAAAAAACGTCGACACAAAAACAACCTCGTCCTCGAGTACTTCATGCACCTGCTCTAAGGTGCGAATACGAAATACCAAATAGCGCGAATTCTGAGGTGTAATTAACTCCCCTGCCGCTACTGCCGCCGCCAAACGCTCGCCAATTTCCTGCGCATAAAAAGCAACGTCCCCATTAAACACATGCTCAGCACAGCTATTAATATATAAACGCTCATTCCACTCGGGGTTGTGTAGCAAGCGCCATAAAGAGGCAATAAAACCCACCTTCTGTGGCAATGGGCGAAATGCGAACCACGAATCTGGTCCGGCATCTAAGGTGTCGACACAGCTCCACTCAATACGTGGAGAAGGGCCAATACTGCTAAAAAAACGCCACGAAGGAAAAAGAACCGGAAGAAGATATTTAAACATTCATTACCTTTGAGCATTTTCAACTCTAGTACTTTTGTTAATTAGCACGGCTGAAAACCTATAAAATATCAAGTGCGGCACAGAAGGTGACGCAGCTTAGAATCTGTCGGGACCACCTTAATTGGTGTCCTCAATCTTTTGTAAAAGCAAAGAACGGGCGATATTACGGCTCAAAAACACCCTGCAAGCATTGGCCTCGCACACGGCTTTCCGTACAATAGACAACCTAAAGACTTACCCCGCCCCAAAAACTGATTAACGACGATGTGATCATGAATACGCGAACTCTCCGCAAAACCACCAAGAAAAGCAAACAACCTAAAACTTCGCCGGAACAGCAGTTTAACGAAGCGCTGGCACGGCACCAGCGTTTCAAGGCGCGAAACGATAAGTTTGAGCAGGAAATGCTAGCGCTAATAGAGCGAGTATCCCCCCAAATTGAACCAGCAGAAGTTGAAAAGTACCGCCAACTTTACACTCTAACCCAAAAGTTGATTCCATTTTTTAGCAAAAAGTCACTGCCCGAATACCTTCGTGATGCACTTTTTGATTGGATTAGCGAAAACCTCAACGAATTGAGCCAAAACCCGTATTCACACAACTTTGATGTAGCCGCCCTAATAGCCGAGTTAGACCAACATCGCGGTAAGCACATAGACAATCATCAAGAAAAGCATTTCAAAAAGCTGATCAATCAAGGCGTTCCAGAAGCGGAAGTTGAGCAGCTAAAAGACTTAAACGCTCGCGCTCGGCAAGCAAGTACCCAAGAGGAACTCGCCGAAATTCTAAAACAGCTGCTCCAAGAAGATACAGAAAGCGAAGACGATGATATAAACAACTTATTTGACGACCTATTTGCAGATGACGTAACCGATTTTGACAACGCATTTTTCGATGATTATGACGAGGCCGCGCAAGCACAAGAAAACCAACAACCATCGCTCGATCGACTATTCAAAGCATCCAGCATTAACAAGCTTTTTCGGCAAATAGCCAGAGCTATACATCCGGATTTAGAACGCGACGACGCCCAAAAAGCTAATAAGCATCGACAGATGTGCCTGCTAATTGAAGCACGTGAAAACAAAGATGTTGCCTATATATTACAAACGTACAAAACCACTTTTGGTAAATTACCAGACACCCTCCTCGATCAAGACTATATCCAGCTGACACAAATCATCAAGCAAATGACCGAGAGGCTTAGCGAGCAAAAGGAAGATATATTAAGCGCTGTGCCATTTGGGCACAGCTATTACGAAATGTTCTACCATCAAAAACCGCAAAAGGAAGCTGCTGCGATACGCGAACACATTAAAAACCAAAAAGAAGCCGCCCAAGAACACCAAGCCATTAACGCAGAAATCCGCAACATCAGCACGCTCAAAGACATGCTAAAAGCCAAAATGTACTTTGAGGTTCTTCAGTTTGGCGAGATGGAAGATGATGATTTCTTTTAGCCCCTCAACGTGAAAGCCGCTCCTGATTGGTGGTAGCACTTTAATTGGTGGGTGTCCTCATTCTTCTCGATTTTTTGAATACCTAGCACGGCTACTTTAATTGGTGGGTGTCCACAATCTTGTTGCTCATTCTACTTTTGAGGACACCCATCATCCTACTTGCTTAACCTCTTCTTAAAAAATATTGGATAAATACAAAAAACATAGAAAGCCGTAATCGACAAAAACACCAAACCTGTCTGGAAGACACCAACCATAAAACTACCAACTGGATCAAGGCAAAACAATGCGGCCAATAGCTTTTCCGTGCGAACTCCATGCAAATAGACAAACCCAACAAAATAGAAATATGCAAGCATGGCAGAACACATGAAAGATGAAAAAATAACACGCCCAACAGTCGGTTTAACTTTACACAAGTCAGTTTTCATTAAGACATATATTGGCCCAAATAAATTAAATGCTATTGAAAAGACATACATTTGAGCAACAGATGTTCCCCAAGATACACATCTAATCATTTGTGCAATCGGCCTAAATTCGTAGACATAATCAGGCAACCTATATTCAACAAATAATGGCACCAAAAAAGCGATCGCCGCCACAACCACGTAAAAAACAAATACTTTTGTCAACTTATCCCCTCCTCCTCAAACCAGCATTTAGACAACTAAAAGATACCCCATATACTTCGCTGCTGCTAACACCTACAAAGCACTAGAGTTTTCATACCTACACAATAAATTTAAAGCATATTTTTGTCAGCAACTTCTCGTACTTCTAAACACTTGGTTTCTGGGATATATGCCGAAACTTTAGTTTTAGGTTAGCGAAACGCGTCGCCATTAAATCCCCCAAAAAAAAATAAACTCTCTGTGCTTGTTGCTTTCATCATGAAATGGCGCAGCAAGCTCTATGCAATGTGGAATTTGAGCGCACCCAACATTCTACACGCGCCAACAGCCTTGACAAACTTATTATTCCCCACCGCCATTACTGTATGCATTCACAGCTCAAGCAGGTATCGCAAAATGTGGGAGCTGCATAGCCCGCCCACGCAATGAGCTTATAGCACTAGGGGCCACACCTTATTATCACTGCGTGAGTCGCTGCGTGCGACGTGCATTTTTATGCGGGCTTGATGGCCGGCTTGATGGCGAGTTTGATTTTTAGCGCGGCCGTAGTTGGATTACTGCGCGTATTTAGGTACCTGCCGATATTTTTACGATAGATGTCGCCACCTACGCTGTCATGTTCAACCACGAACAACATGACGCACAGGCTATTTACCCCATGCAACCATTACCGATAAAAAACGGCAAGATAACTTCTAAATAAAAAAATCCGGTATCCCCTAAGGTTACCGGATTTTTATTTGCACCTGAGTCACTAGCAAGTGCTATTAACTCAGGTTCTCAACCTAACGAATTCGCACTAGTTTTTGAAGTTAGGCAGTTCATCCAAGGTGATGACGAGGTTATGGTTATAAACTCGCGACTTGTGTGTATTGGTATTGTAGTACTCACCAGTCCAGAAGTTGCTGGAGTTAGTCTCACCTTCAGGGGTATCAACATCATTCCACACCATAAAATACAACCACCAAGCACCATCCGCCGCCATTAAATCTGGATCGGGAATATTGCTGTTTTCACTCATGGCGACCATTTTGGCTTGATGCGGATATGACTTGGTTAAATTAAACGCGGAAACCTGCGATTTATAATTTTTTGCGCCGTCATAAATATCGGTACTGACGATATCCACATAGTTGTCGCCGGGATACCAAGCTCCGCTTTGACCATTCCACACCCAAATTAAATTATTAAGGCCATAGTAGTTGGTCAAACGGTTGTACATATACTTCCACAACACCACTTGAGCGTATGCAGGTGGCACACCATCGGTGCGGTCAGAGCGGCCCCACCAAAACCAACCACCTGATGCTTCATGCAACGGACGCCACAACACAGTAACACCAGCATCTTGCAGCTTTTTAAGTTCAGCGGCAATCATCGCCACATTGGCTTCAATATGCGTGAAACTTGGGCTAGCGGTATCCAAAACACCATTTGCTATAGGTATTTTAAATGCGGTTTTTTCGGTATAAAAATCACCTATTGCGCCAGCAGCAGCATCAGGATCGCGCCAGTGCCACGTAAAGGTGACTAAGCCGCCACGATTCCAGTGGGTCACGGCCTCTTCTGTTTGGGTAATGCCGGAAATGCCATTCCAATACAAACCATAATTCATGAAATCAAAGCCCATAATGGCGGGGGCACGACCGGTGTCGTTTAACGCCCGTTGATATTGGTCGATTGCATCTTGCCAGTTCAAATCCATTTGCCCTGAAAGCACATGGTTGCCCCATATCGATTTGAGATAGGTGAAAACTTTACGTGTGGTGGCATTCGCATTGGCGTTCACCGGGGCGGTACTCATAGCAGTTTGCGTTACCGAACCCATGCCTGGGCACATAGATTTCGACAAGCAAATTTTACCTGATTCACTACCCCAGCTACCGGTATCGGTTGCACAGAGCGTGAGCTTTTCAGCGCCAATGACGCAGTATGCAAAGCTACCAACACCTGAGTCAGCTGCAGAGTTTTTCACGATACAGGAATAACTATTTTCCCAACCCCAACCGTCGCCATCGGGATCTGAATCACTGCTACGACAATAGGGAAAGCCATTGCTCGCCGCATTCGGAATTTGGTTGGTCGCTGCTGAACTGCTTGAACCTATAACACTACTTGAGACAAGACTACTCAAAGATGAGCTGAGTACTGAACTTGGTACTTGGCTTGAACTTGACGAAGATCGCAATGAAGAACTTATCACGACACTTGAACTTGCAAGGCTGGCGCTTGATACAACACTCCTAGACGAGCAATTCGATACGACACCGTAGCCCGCAGGCTGAGCACTGCAGGTAGCACTACCGATACAGCTCGCATTACTTTCCCAGCCCCAGTTTGTTGTTTGCTGCTGACACACAGGGTAAAGCGTACCGTACCAGTTACAGGAACTCTTGCATTGTGTTGCAGCAGAAGACACCACGGAGGAAGCAATCGACGAGGAGATAGCTACTGAAGACGCTTTTGAGCTAAGCGGTACTGATGATAACGCCAGAGAACTAGACGAGCGAATAGAGTTGAGCGCAATTGAACTTCGCGCGATTGAACTAGGAGCAGCAGAACTTGGTGCAACAGAACTTAAAGCACTCGATGAGCTAACAACAGCCGAACTCACCGAAGAAGTAACCGCCCCACCCACTATCGTTAAACCACTTAATGTAGGAAGAAAATTAGTACCCGTCGCGTTGCCGCAAAAACCAAACGAAACACTTCCCCCCACATTTATTTGATTGTTATAGCCTGCACCCGACACACTGGTGCTACTAAGTGTGCCGCTCCAAACATTAGTAATTTGTGAATTATTAGGATTAATCTGCGCCTGCCACGACGTGATTACCGCACTACTTTTATTCGTGATAGTAACCGCGGCACAGTAACCCGCGCCCCAATTACTTTGTATTGCAATATCTGCAAGCGCAGCGCCATTGCTAGATGCTACCGAGTTAGCTTGAACTGCAGCCCCCCACAATGTAAATACCGAGGCAAGCGCCAAGGCGGCCGACCTTTGATATAAAGGTTTCATATATTTCCCCTTTAAAACGAGTAGTGATAGTGATTATTTGAATTGCTACTTGAGTTCGGACGAGAGAGATCGAGTTGCGCAAAGTTGAGCGAGACGACAACTGCTTATTGTTATAAATGTCGCACTAAAAAATTTATATAGTTGATCTCACCCCCGAACCTTACCATATATATATGATAAATATTGTCAGAAAAATCACATCACAAATAGCAATATTAAAAACTGCAACAAATAGGGGAAAAATAGAAAACTTCGATTCAAAATGCCATCAAAGTAAGCCAGCCTGAATTAATTTTTATTTGTGATTGCGAAACAGGTGGCGATTTTATATGTAAAAAAATAGCCAGTGGAATGTACGTTTCTCAACGTAAAGATTGACCAGAGTTTTTATCAACACATAGCGGCTGATGTCGATTTACGAGCCAAATACATAAGACTTTCATCGAAAAATCAACGTAGTGCATCCCTGCCAGCACTCAACCCAAACAAGAAAAGGGCGAATCTACGTAATGTAAGGTGATTCAACCGACAACATCAAGAGCCTAATTGGTGTGGTATCCGTTGCGGCATCTGAAAATATTCCCACCCAATTGAGAATAAACGTTTGTTAAGAATCCACTTTTTTTAAAAGCGAATGTAAACGCACAAACATGAATAATTGGATTAAATAGCCCTGTGTTTGAGCTTTTCTATTTGATCACGCAAGGTGGCGGCCAATTCAAATTCCAAATCCTTAGACGCTTGAAACATTTGTTTTTCCAGCATCTCAATGGTTTTCCAAATATCTTTCGGGTCAACTTCCACTGCGTATTTGGCTTGCCGCTCAGCAACGGCAGCTCTATTCCGTGCGGCGCGGCCACCGGCACCGGGCACCACTGAATTCTCAAGAATATCGGTAATGTCTTTACGAATACTTTTGGGAGTTATGTTGTTTTTTATGTTGTGTTCAATTTGTTTTTGACGACGGCGATCGGTTTCATCAATAGCGCGCTGCATAGAGCCAGTTATACGGTCTGCGTACAATATGGCTTTACCATTTAAGTTACGCGCCGCGCGCCCAATGGTTTGAATTAATGAACGCTCTGAGCGCAAAAAGCCTTCTTTATCCGCATCAAAAATACACACCAAAGAAACCTCCGGCATATCTAAACCTTCGCGTAAAAGATTGATGCCTACCAACACATCAAATTGACCCAAGCGAAAGTCGCGAATAATTTCTACTCGCTCAACGGTATCTATATCCGAGTGCAAATAGCGCACACGCGTGCCGTGCTCAGCAAGATACTCCGTCAAGTCTTCCGCCATACGTTTGGTAAGTACGGTGATAAGTACGCGTTCATCTTTAGCAACGCGCAGGTGAATTTCCGAGAGCGCATCATCAACCTGCGAGCCCGCAGGGCGGACTTCAATTTCAGGGTCAATCAAACCTGTGGGGCGCACTACCTGCTCTACAACTTGGCCCTGATGTTCATTTTCATAGTTGCCTGGTGTTGCCGATACAAAAATAGTTTGCGGTGAAATACGCTCCCATTCATCAAAGCGCATGGGGCGATTATCGAGCGCTGACGGCAGGCGAAAACCATACTCGACCAGCGTTTCCTTACGTGATCTGTCGCCCTTATACATGGCGCCAATTTGCGAAACAGTCACATGGCTTTCATCAATCACTAAGAGTGCATCTTCGGGCAGGTAATCAAATAAAGTAGGCGGTGCTTCCCCACTGTCGCGCCCTGATAAATAGCGCGAGTAGTTTTCAATACCATTGCAATAACCTAGCTCCTGCATCATTTCTAAATCGAAACGTGTGCGCTGCTCTAGTCGTTGTGCTTCAACCAACTTATTGTTTTCACGTAAGTATTCAAGGCGCTTATGCAACTCCTCTTTAATATTCTCAATCGCCGCTACAATTTGTTCGCGGGGTGTTACGTAGTGAGATTTTGGGTAGACGGTAAAACGTGCAACCTTGCGCAGGCTTTCTCCCGTCAGCGGATCGAAGATTGTAATTTGGTCAACTTCATCATCGAATAATTCTATCCGCACAGCTTCGCAGTCAGAGTCGGCGGGATAAATATCAATCACGTCACCGCGCACGCGATAGGTAGCGCGCGCAAAGTCCATATCATTACGGGTATATTGCAATTCAGCTAAACGACGCAGTATTTGCCGTTGATCGATTTTATCGCCACGCACTACATGTAACAGCATTTTCATGTAGGCATCGGGATCACCCAAGCCATAAATAGCTGAAACAGAGGCAATAATAATGGCATCTTTACGCTCTAACAGCGCCTTAGTAGCAGACAACCGCATTTGCTCAATATGTTCATTTACCGCGGAATCTTTTTCGATAAAGGTGTCTGAGGAAGGTACGTAAGCTTCTGGCTGATAGTAGTCGTAGTAGGAAACAAAATATTCCACTGCGTTATTGGGGAAGAATTCTTTAAATTCACCGTAGAGTTGCGCCGCAAGAGTTTTGTTATGTGCCATGATCAAGGTGGGCCTTTGCACCTGAGCGATCACGTTCGCAATCGTAAACGTTTTGCCTGAACCCGTAACACCCAGCAGTGTTTGATGCGCTAACCCCGCCTCAATACCTTGCACCAAGCCGGCGATGGCAGTAGGTTGATCGCCCGCTGGCGCAAATTCACTTTTAATCTCAAACAACTGCTTTGACATAGGTACCCTAACTGTAAACGGATTAACACATCACAAGACCAGCCTAAAATTCATTCAGGTGTCACGAATGGCACAAAAGCGGAAAGTGGTGATTGTAACGAAAAGCAGCCCATTTCCCTAAAGCTGACGGCGGTTACATCCAAGTCCCCTGACAATTCACGTCAGCAGAGCGCTAAGCCACTAAGTTCGGCAACCCGTAATTAACCAAAAAGGAGCAGATTATGAGCGACTATCGCATTGAGCATGACAGCATGGGCGACGTTAAGGTGCCCGCATCAGCCTATTACGGCGCGCAAACTCAGCGCGCACTCGATAACTTTGCAATGAGCAACCTCAGGCTGCCACCGCGTTTTATACAAGCGCTCGTGCAAATCAAGAAAGCAGCTGCACAAACAAATGGAGAGCTGGGCTTACTAGAACAAAGCACTGCAGTCGCAATTGCTCAGGCTTGCGATCAGCTATTGGGAGGACACTACGCAGATCAGTTTCCAATAGATGTGTTTCAAACCGGATCTGGCACCAGCACCAATATGAATGTGAATGAAGTCATAGCCCATCTCGCGAGTACCAGCGCAGGCCAAGCCATTCACCCGAATGATCATGTCAACATGAGCCAAAGTAGCAATGACACTATTCCCAGCGCTATTCACCTAAGCGCATCACTCGCATTAACACAGCAATTATTCCCCGCCTTAGAAGAACTCCACACCTGTCTTTTAGGTAAAGCAGAAGCGTTAAATGAATGTGTAAAAACTGGTCGTACTCATTTAATGGATGCCATGCCCATTACCTTAGGGCAAGAATTAGGCGGTTGGGCAAGCCAAATTGAAAGTAATTACGTGCGCCTGCAAATGGCGTTGCCACAGTTATTGCGCTTGGCGCAAGGTGGAACCGCGGTGGGCACAGGCATTAATGCACACCCCGAATTCGCCGAGCGCTGCGCTGCGCATATTGCCGAAGCCACCAATTTGGCCTTTGTGCCTGCCGATAATTTTTTTGCGCTCATAAGCGCCCAAGATACCGCTGTTGCCATCTCAGGTCACTTAAAAACCCTCGCCGTTAGCTTAATGAAAATCGCCAATGATCTGCGCTGGATGAATTCTGGCCCCTTAGCGGGGTTAGGAGAAATCAGCTTAGTCGCGCTCCAACCGGGCTCGTCCATCATGCCCGGCAAAGTAAACCCGGTGATTCCTGAAGCTGTCTGCATGGTGTGCGCACAGGTGATGGGAAACGATGTATCTATTGGTATTGCAGGGCAATCCGGTAACTTTCAGCTCAATGTAATGTTGCCGTTGATTGCCCACAATCTGCTGCAATCGATTGAGCTGTTAAGTAATGCGTGCAAGGAGCTTGCTGATAAAAGCATTTCAAGCTTTAGCGTCAATGACCAAAAACTCAATCAATCACTGGCGCAAAATCCTATTTTAGTCACTGCGCTCAACCCCCTAATTGGTTACGAAAAAGCGGCAGCAATCGCCAAAAAAGCCTATCGCGAACAGCGCCCTATTATTGATGTGGCAGCAGAGGAAACGTCTATTACGCGCACGGAATTAGAAAAGTTACTCAACCCAATGCGGCTCACTCAGCAACCATGAAAATGACAGCTTATTAAATATCTGGTTAAAAGCTTAGTACCCTAGATAGTGCCCAGCGCCTTAAAAAGAGCCTGTGCGCTGAAGCTTGACTGATGTGACGCTGATGGAAAACAACCAGCACTAGCAGCCCGCCCTCACCTACTAAGAAGCCTCCAGCGTAATAGCTTCGCTCGATAATTCATGACTGCGGAATGGGGGCTTAGCTGTCGCGCCATCAACAAAAAAAGAGACCTTAGCTTTTGCAATTCCTGTAGGTTAAGGACAGAAAAAAGCGCTAACCACACTAGAGACTAACGACAAAATTGCGGCAAATGTAGCTTAAGTATTTCCGCTAAACGTTTAGTAGCAGGGCCAGCAAAATCCTGATCGGCAAAGGTTAGATACACAGTCACATCGCGCTCTGCGCCTATTTCAACGGGCAAATATTGTAAGCGCCCCGCCGCTATATCTTCTTGAGTGTAAGCATCCGGGAGCCAGGCATAACCTAAACCCATGCGAATCGCCTCCAAGGAAGTTTTAATGTGGCTCACTGTCCAGCGTTGGTCAGCCTCCTGCCAGCCTTCAGTTCGCCTGCGATACTGGCCCGAGTCACGCACGATAATCTGCCGATGCTGGCGCATATCTTCGTATTGAACGGGCCGCCCTAGATGCTGAAGCGGGTGTTCGGGGCTGGAAACGCCATGCATCACCAACGTAAATAACTTCTCCCCCATAAACCCTGTGGGCACACGGCCACCTATGGCCAAATCTACATGACGCTGTAAGAGCGCATCTTCAGTACCGCTTAACACTGATTCAAACATCTCAACACGGGTATCGGGAAAGTCTTGTGCAAAAATGGCCAAGCATTTGAGTACATGTACGGGCGGCACAATGAGATCAGCCGCGATTTTAATGAGCGGCTCCACCTGTACTGACAAGCAATGAGCAGACTTCTCCAAACGCTCTGCTTGCTCTAACAATAATTTGGCGCGTCTATATAACAACTCTCCCGCTGGCGACGCTACGGCTTTGCGCCCTTGCAGGTTGAATGCTTTTACCCCCAGTGCCGATTCAAGTTGCGTAATAGCATAGGAAACTGAGGACTGACTTTTCCCCAACAGCTCCGCTGCTTTAGCATATCCCCCTGCGTCTATTACAGCCAAAAGCGCACGCCACTGCTCTAGGGTGACTTTATTTTCACTAATACCACTCACCGCAGGCATTTTTGACTCAAGACTCATAGCAACTCATCCAATTATTAGATCAATATCCACCAAATATCACTATTTATCATTCACTCGTCAAATCATTTAATAGCCTCATGGCAATAAAGCCACAGATTACGTCAGATCAACCATGAGGATCTTCACAATGACAAACCTATTACAAATCAATAGCAGCCTGTTTGGTGACAATGGGAACTCAAGTGTTTTAAGCCAGGAGTTCGTCCAACAATGGAAAGCGGAGCACCCTAGCGGCACTATCACCCTACGCGATTTAGCCAAGGAAGCCGTGCCGCACTTAGATGCAACGCGAGTGCAAGCGCTTTTTTCACCGGCGGAAGGTCGCACATCAGCGCAGCAAGCAGTAATTGATTACTCAGACAAAATCATTGCTGAAATTGAAGCCGCAGATGCCATAGTCATTGGTGTGCCATTGTATAACTTTGGCATTCCCTCAAGCTTAAAGGCATATTTCGACCATATAGCTCGTGCGGGCGTCACCTTTAAGTACACTGAAACCGGTCCAGTGGGCTTATTAAACGACAAACCCGTTTATATTATTGCCACTCGTGGCGGCATTCACAAAGGCTTGCCTTCAGATTCGCAGACCCAATTCTTAACGACTTTCTTGAACTTTTTAGGTTTGAAAAATGTCCAGTTTATCTATGCGGAAGGTTTGAACATGGGTCAAAAAGATGATGCGTTTACTCAGGCCAAAGCTGAAATTAAGCAAGGTGCAGCAGCCTAAACACTGCACCCATACCCGATAATTTTTTAGCCGCTCAGATTAGGGAATAATCATTACTAAGGAGACATCTTATGCAACGGCAACTACAGCAAATTATTCAAGGTCGCGAAACCAGCGATGGCGCAGGAGTGCGGATTAAACGCAGCTTGGGTCAGCAGCAAACTGCCCGTTTCGACCCGTTTTTAATGCTTGATGAATTCGGCAGCAGCAGCGCAGATGACTACATCGCAGGCTTTCCTTCACATCCGCACCGCGGCTTTGAAACCGTTACCTACATGTTGGATGGGCACATGCTGCACCAAGATCATATGGGCAACAAAGGTCATCTACGCAGCGGTGATGTTCAGTGGATGACGGCGGGTCGCGGGATTATTCACTCGGAAATGCCCCAGCAAGAGCATGGATTGATGCGCGGCTTTCAACTCTGGTTGAACCTACCCGCTGCAGAGAAAATGAAACCTGCACACTATAAAGACATTGCAGCAAAGGACATCCCCTCTGCCAACCTGCCTCAGGGCGGGCGAATAAAGGTCATTGCCAATAGCGCATTTATTGCTGGCAATATCATCAGCGGCCCCATTCAGGGCCTAACAACCGAAGCCATTTATTGGGATCTACAACTGCCGGCTAACACAGAGTTTCATCACGCAACACCAGAGGATCACAACACGTTCGTATATGTCTATGAAGGCAATATTGCAATAGGCGAAGACAAGCGAAAATTAACCAAAGGAAATGCGGGCATATTAAGTAAAGGCGATCAACTAAGCGTTTATTCTCTACAGGAAGAGGCACGCTTTTTAGTGATCTCTGGCAAACCGCTCAACGAACCCGTCGTACAATACGGCCCTTTTGTTATGAATACGACAGATGAAATTGAGCAGGCAATTCAAGACTATCGCAGTGGCGAACTTATCAATTATTAAGCCCACAGCTATAGACAACACAAAAAAGCCACCCAAGTTATCCTTGGGTGGCTTTTTATTGCACGATCGCTAGCTATTAGTTATTGCTTGATGTGAATGGCAATCTATCGAGTATCCCATCTAGGAAATCGCCAGTGGAATTCAACGAACGCACTATAGACTCCATCGCCTGAAATTGCGCCATCAAGCGCGCCCTATATGCATCACTGCGACGATTTAAATCTGTCTCATCTTTTTCAACACGCACTATGTCTTTATTGATATTTGTTTCACGATCTTTTATGACTCCAGACGTTTTAAGGTAGTCATTAATCATATTGGTCATAGTGCCGGAAAAACCGCGCGAAAATGTAATAGTGCCGCCAGTGGCGCCAGGCTGAATAGTTAAACCTAGCCCCTCCGACGCATCACCCAAGGCGGGTAATAAGACGTTGCCATAACCAAAGGCCGCCTTACCATTAATGCTTCCGCCGACATCGGTTCCCTTAGCACCCGTCGCTAGGGTTATGCCTATTTCACCAATATCGGCACCCACATTAGATACTGCCACCTGACTGGTAGAACCATAAGAGTCTGACGTAAATACCAACTTATTATTGGTAAAGCTCACAGATACGACCGAGCGCACTTCTTTT
The DNA here is from genome assembly GCF_057815475.1 of Cellvibrio sp. 25HG11W-0. Lineage (NCBI taxonomy): Bacteria > Pseudomonadati > Pseudomonadota > Gammaproteobacteria > Cellvibrionales > Cellvibrionaceae > Cellvibrio > Cellvibrio sp. 25HG11W-0. The sequence continues at coordinate 2,405,254 of NZ_CM174230.1, read as the reverse complement.
AAATTAGGATCCAAGTTTATAAGACTTTGCATGTCTGCAGCCAAGGCTTCGCCAGTCAAATAAGACTTATTGCTAGGCAGAGTAATTAAATTAGACTCAATGCCGTCAATCTTAACCTTAAAGGAATAATCCTTAACACCCGTATCCACAGGAAAAACAGGAAGATCACCTCCCGTTAACTTACCCTTGCTAGGCTGCTGAGTAATAGCCACGTCATAAGTGCCCGGCTGACTCTGTGCAGAGAATTTATTGACAACAATATTCGTTGCCGATGAAGAAGTCTTAGGAATAAACAAATCGCGCACTAACGCAAAATTATTATCAATGGCCGCACGAAAGCCTGTATTGCCCTCCACTTCTTTAATTTTTAATGAGCCATCTAACTCGGTGCGAATACCCAAATTGGAGAGACTAGTAAAACCATCGCTCAACCCACTCACGCTTGACGAGAGAATATTGCGAACACCTTGCATTAAATTCTTTGCTAAAGGATCACGATGTAAACTGCCATAGTCATCAAGCTCCGCATCAAATCCAACCAGCTTTTCAACTTCAGTTTTAAAAGTATTGTAAGCCGCCACAAAATCACGGATTGTCTGCTCCGCAACAGCCTTATCTTCAGAAACAGTAACGCTAATAGTTTCTGTTAAAGATGCTGTAAACAAATCGAACTCAAGACCTGCAACTACATCATTAATTTGATTCGATTCGCGATTGACCAGTAACCCATTAACGCGGATTTTTGCATCTAAACCACCTTGTTGTTGGGTTAGATTGGAAGTGGTCTCATTAAAATTAAGACTCGCCAACCCAAGTGAACTGGGATCTTCAGCGGCCGTAATTTCAATTTCATTTTTCGCGCCAGACTTTGCAGTTAGTAACAACTTATAAGAACCACCATCGCTCACGATACTGGCAGAGACGCCAATAGCAGCCTTATTGATAGCATCACGCAACCCAGTTAAAGAATTATTTCCGTCATCGATGGTGATGGTTGCACCAGTTTTAGTGGAGTCAACGGTAAAATCATTTAGGGCATCATTCCACTCACCTAAACGCAACGTGAGCGTGCCCTTGCCCACCGGTGAAGTCAGTGAGTCATAAGCCCCTGAACTCACTGATTGGGACTGAGCCACTTGCTCTACTTTCAGTTGATAGTTGCCCGCACCTGCTGAAGCATTCAGCTTGGTAATGCCGATTAATTTAGTGTCAGGAATAGATAAAGATTTGGCGTTGAAGGTATCCGCATTGCCGAGTAATCCTGCAGCAGTCTGTAACTTAGAGAGAGAGCTACGCAACATACCGTAATCGGATATTTGTGTTTCTAGCAGTGTTTTCTTGGTGGTAAGCCTTCCAGCTTGAACCATCTTATTAGCTTCAGTGAGCTGATCAGCCAGTTTATTGCTATCAATACCTGAACCTGTGCCCAAGGCGCTGATAATGCTCGACCCTGTCGATGCATTGCTCGTAGTATTTGATGTACTGCTAATCATAACGCCTCCGGCCTCAAATTTACCGCCATATGAATGTTAGCGGCATGCTACGGGCAAACTTTAGCCTATTTTGCCGCTTTTTTTAAAAAATCACCGTCAATCTGCTGCTATAAGTACATTTAGATAGATATAAATATAAACAGCACAAAGCGGGCCACACTAGAAAATTAAAACGAACATATTCCTTGTGCACTTTAATGCTAGGTTTGAATTTTTTAAAAAGAAAAACCGCAGTTTCCTGCGGTTTAAGCGATGTAAAGAACACCTCAAATGCTATCTCAATAGCTGTAACACCTGCTCCGGCCGTGCATTTGCCTGTGCAAGCATCGCCTGTGCCGCTTGCTGCAAGACTTGCGAGCGACTTAAGGCAGCCGTTTCTGCCGCGAAATCAGCATCTACAATACGCGAGCGAGATGCAGATGTTTTTTCCGATATGTTCGCCAAGTTAGACATGGTGAAGTCAAGACGGTTATTGATAGCACCTAACTGTGAGCGCGCCTCATTGATACTTGATAAAGCTTTATCAATTACGCCTAAGGCTTTCTGCGCACCTTGAGCCGTCGCAATACTGATAGAGGCTATAGCCGTACCAAAGGCGCCTTCGGCTGTAACATTAGACTCTAACAATCCCATAGTCGCGGCTACAGCATTTGGGCCAAGCTTAATACTGATGGGCGAAGAGTTAGTGCTGGTGAGCTTAATACCACCAGGTACGGTCTCCGTTACTGCACCAATGGTTGCTGCTGCGCCTGTGCCAGACTGAATCTGTAATGCAGCCGCATTCAAATCCGTTAAGCCATCATTGGTACCATCAGTACCGAAGGTAATAGCCGCTGCATTACCCTCAAGCACTACACGCGTCCCAAGAAGCGTTGCCGTTACGCCAGTGGTATCTTTCTTCGCATTGAATGCATTAACCACATCGGCAATCGTCGTCAAACCATTAATGGCTATAGCTTCACCGTTCATCAACAGAGGGCTCGCAATAGTGGTCAAATCAACTCCACTAAAATCCAATGTGGTGGCAACAAAGGCTTGCGCCGTAACGCCAGTATCTTCTTGTACCGTATTAATTGCCGCAATTTTGCCCGCAAGGCTATCAGTATCTTTGTTAGAGATACTAACCCCATTAATACTTAGATCGCCCACATTCCACGCTACAGCCGGTGTGGTAATACCTACCCCTTCTACTTGACCAGCATTGGTATTCTCTCTAAAACCAAGCTTATCAAGCTGGAGCAGCGTGCCCGTTGAACCGCGGGTGATAGTGATAGGATCACCATGCTCTGACTCAAGCACCAAGCGACCGTTGTAGGTGCCCGCTATAGACCCGCCCGCATTAGTTGTATCCACAATCGTCAAGCCTGCAACATTTTGCGCGGCAAGACTTAGGCGACCATTGTCATCAATAGACGCATTCAGCAAGCCACCACTTTCTGAGTTAATCTTTTCTGACAGCTCTTTAATATTTTGCGTGTTAGTGATTTGAATAACGCTAGAGGAACCATCCAACTTAGTAATAGTAACTTCGAAGATTCCACCGTTTTCAAGCACCCCTGTACCAACACCGGTTCCCGTTGCTTGAGCGTAGCTAGATGCATCTATTCCCTGCACATTGGTATTAATATAACCAATTAACTTATCCCAAGTATCTGTAGCGCCATCAAAGGTTTCCAGCGCTTTTACCAGCGATTGACCATTAATGAGCACATCATTTTCATTCAGTACCAAGGCCGGAGGACCAACCAAATCCATTTGTCCACCAAGCATATCAACACCCACAAAGCCCATACCGAGGGTTTTTGCATCCATTGCAGGTATTTTCATGGTGATGGTCTGATTTGCATCAGAGCCAACTTGCAAGTTCACTTTTCCGAGTGAACCGTCTAATAATTTCTGCCCATTGAACGAGGTCGATGTGGCAATACGATCCAATTCCTGAATAAGCTGTTGCACCTCAGCATCCAGTGTCGATCGGTCAGCATTTGAATAGATACCGTTAGCGGATTGAATCGACAACTCACGCATACGCTGCAAGATATTGGTTGATTCTTGCAGCGCACCCTCTGCAGTTTGAATCAGTGACACACCATCATTTGCGTTTCGAATGGCTTGATCCAAGCCTCGAATTTGCGAGGTCATACGGTTTGAAATGGCAAGACCAGCCGCATCGTCTTTAGCAGAGTTAATACGTTGCCCTGAGGACAACCGCTCTGACGCGCGGTCTAGCGCACCTCCCGAGTTCATCAATTGACGCTGTGAATTTAAGGAAGCGACATTGGTGTTAATGACTAAAGGCATAATAAATCTCCTAATGATTGTTCCTGTTCACAGTGCTTTCCTGTGACAAGCCGACTGATGAAGCTCAGTGACATAGACAATCTGCATTGCATGGTCTGTGAGAACTTCGTGGCAAGGTTTGTAAGAAATTACGTCAACAAGATTTCTATACGAGCTGCCTAAACGAGTTTTTGCACAGACTATGCCAACACATATTCAAGGAGTTTTTTTAGCAGATAATAAATGGGTAAAAATTAAATTGGTACACCGTAAAAAGCACACCAAATATCAGGTTAATACCCTTACATAGATTTAACTTTTTGAAAAATAATTAAATAATTTTTTTCAAAAACGCCAGACGAAAAAAAAGAGAGAGGCATAAGCCACTCTCTTTTTTCAACAACAAAAAAAACCTTTAACTTACTGTTTTTAAAGGCTATTAAGCCTTTGCACTAAACAGCCTTCCGGGTTCATCTGGGTTATAGGTTTGCGCCATACGCAAAAAAGTTTCATCGGGAATCTGCCGAATAACCTCTTGTGTAGAGCGGTCTAAAACCTTAACAACTGTCTCGCCTGAATTAGGGTCATAACTGAAGTTAAGATCCCGTTGCGTGGACTGAATATATTCATTCATTTGCGCAACAGCAGCCTGAACTCGCTCCTCAATCGCCTGTGAATTGACAGGTTCTTTAGGTTCCGGTTTTGCCGCAACAGCGGCAAGCGGCAAATCATTGCCGACTTTTTGACCTTTTGCACTGCCCGCCTGTGGCGAAGCCGACACCGGTGCAACCGACGTCGGACTCGCAGTGACTTTAGTGATTTCGTTCATACCTTAATCCTCACTAAGGAGCTTCTCCACCGAGTTCGATTTAACTGAACTCAGTGGAGAGACTAGTCAACTTATCTCAGAAGAGATAACACTTGTTGTGGACGCGCATTTGACTGAGCCAACATGGCTGAAGCCGCCTGTTGCAACACTTGTGAACGACTTAGGTTTGCTGTTTCTGCCGCAAAGTCTGCATCGGTAATACGTGAACGAGCGGCAGAGGTTTTCTCGGAGATATTCGCCAAGTTTGATACCGTAAAGTCTAAACGGTTGTTCACCGCACCCAACTCTGCACGCACATCACTGATTGTAGTTAAAGCATTATCAATAATCTTAATCGCCTTTTGAGCATTAGCCTGAGTATCAATGCTTAAAGAGGCAATTGAAGCACCAAACGCACCGCCAGCACCAGCATTCGAATCGATCAAACCAGTTTTAGCTTCGGCAGCGCTATCCTTAACATCAACAGAGATAGGGTTACCATTATTACTGGTTAACTTTATGCCGCCAGCTGAAACCAATGTATCAGTTAACGCTGTCGCTGCAGCGTCGTTGCCTACTACCAACTCAACACCAGCAGTCTCTAAACCAGCCCAAGAGCCAGCGGTACCATCTGAAGCAAATGCCAAGCTTGCAACGTTACCTTCTAGGACGACTCTGCTACCCAATAGCGAAGCTGTTATGCCAGTACTATCAGTTACAGTATTAAATGCATCCACCACAGCCTGAAGTGGACCGCCTGAGGCAACACTACTAAAGTCAATGGCCACACCATTCAATAGAGCGCCGTCTTCAGCCAACACATCAGCAAGATCCACACCTGTAAAGTCCAATGTTGCAGACACAAATGCTGTAGCCGTTACGCCAGTTTGATCAGATACTGCATTAATTGCTTTAAGCTTATCGCTCAAGCCACCGGTATCGCTAGCACCAACACTCACACCATTAATTTTTAAATCACCAACGGCTATTGCTGTAGCATTAACTGGGTTACCTTCGATGGTACCGGCTTTATCATTTTCTTTAAAACCAAGAAAGCCAAGCTGCTCTAATGTACCTGTCGATCCACGCGTTACAGTAACCGGATCATTATTGTCTGCCTTTAATACAAGGCGAGCAGTGGTGGCGGTTGTAATGCCAGCACCTAAAGCACCAGCAGCATCAGTAACGGCGATGCCGGATACATTTTCAGCAGACAATGAAACTTTGCCATCATCACCGATAGAGACGCTGAATTTGCCACCCGCTTCAGCATTCATTTTATCCACCAGCTCACTTAAACTACTGGTTCCTTTTGTGCCACCGCCAACATTAATGGTTGTGGTTGTACCATCTAGATTGGTTAAGGCTACCTGTACAGCTTCCGATGAAAGCAAAATACCATCGCCGGCTGCAGTTGCACTTGCCACTGCATAGGTAGAGGCAGTCACACCCAGAACATTTTTATTCACTAAATCGAGCAAATCCTGAGTTGTATCTGCAGCACCATTAAAAGTTTCAGTGCCTTTCGCAATTGACTGGCCATTAATAAGAATGTCGCCCTCACTAATGGTTTTCGTTGTGGCAAATGAGGCCAATACTGTTTCGGAACCAATCAAATCCACGCTGGTAGACCCCATACCCAAGGTCTTAGCATCCATCGCAGGTACTTTCAATGAGATAGTTTGATTAGCACTTGAGCCCACTTGCAACTCAACTTTACCCAATTTTCCGTCAAGCAAGTTTTGGCCGTTGAATGAAGTGGTTTTAGCAATACGATCCAATTCTGATACCAGTTGCTTAACCTCGGCATCCAGTGTTTTACGGTCACCTGTTGTATAAATACCGTTCGCAGACTGTACCGACAGTTCACGCATACGTTGAAGAATATTGGTTGATTCCGACAGCGCACCTTCCGCTGTTTGAATGAGCGACACGCCGTCGTTGGCGTTACGAATTGCTTGATCCAAGCCGCGAACCTGCGATGTCATACGGTTGGCAATTGCCAGGCCGGCAGCATCATCTTTTGCAGAGTTAATACGTTGACCGGAAGATAAACGCTCGGTGGCGCGATCAAGCGAGTTGCCTGAATTCATCAACTGGCGTTGAGCATTCAGAGAGGCGACGTTTGTGTTAATTACTAAAGCCATGATGAATCTCCTAGATTAATGTCTTAAGCAGTGACCATCACATTAAGGTCTTGCTGCTCTGTGTCGGTTGATGAAGTCTGAGACAAATGACTAATCAGCACTTCTAACAAGGTTATCGACACATCTAGGAATAGCTTTAGGGGTTTTTTAACGTAAACACTAACTTTTCTACGAAGGTACTAATCAAGGGCGATAAAAAAAGTTATATAAAACAATTACTTTGCCAAATTACTGACCATAAGCATCAATTGCTTTACTAGCAACAGTAGACTGACGTAAATCTGACGAAACCTTTTCCCGGTCGCGCTCTGCAAGTACCGCTAACATTTTATTTATGCCTTGGATCTCTTGAATAATGCCCGCTGCTTTAGCTTCCAAGTTCGCATTAGCTAAGGATTCGAGATACTCCTCGTCACTGAGTGAGAGAAGGCCCTGCTGGCGCTGCTGCACGAGCGTTTCAAAAGATTCCCAGTCACCTGCTTCCGCTAAGGATAAGAGCGCTTGAGATTGACTGAGGGCACGCGCGAGAGGATCTAGCAATGAATTCATATCCATAGAAAACTCTTTTTAACAAGACAATGGTAGAGCGACGTAATGAACCAAGAGTAGCAAAGATAATGCGCTTTGGGCATAAGAATTGTACGTAGAGATGAGCTTAGGTAATACCTAGGGCAATTAGGCAGTAAATACGAGCACCATCACCAATACAGCGCGCCAAACTCTGTATTGGTTATTTGCCCATGCTTAAGCTTATTAACAGAAGATTAGAGATAATTAAATAAGGTTAACTGACTTACTTTTGCAAAGCTCTGCTGAGAGGCTGTTAGTACAAAGGACTGCATAGACAGTTCAATAGAAGCGTCAGCATAATTCAAATCTTGAAGACTGGATAAAACAGTTTTGCTGAACAAGGTTATATCCAAATTTAACTCGGTTGAACTTTCTAGGGTATTTAAGCGCGACCCGACCTCCCCTTGCACCGAAGCTAAACTAGTAATTGTATTATCTAAATTGGTTAGCGTTTTCGCGACCATCTTCGCTAGCTCCTCCTTTTTCTCTGGCGAGTTATCGACATTTTTCATCGCATCACTAAAACGAGCAAGTGTGGTGAGCAACGCTTGCTTGTCAGTAGACTCAATAAAAAAACTATCCCCGGGCTTAACTGGTACGCCGCGCGTCGAAGAGGTTCCCGCCTCTTGGGTATTTAAACCGGTCACACCATCTAAAAATATATTGCCGCCTTTAATCGTCACCTTATTATTGGCATTGGAGATAATCCCCTGCTCCGTCACGCTTAAACCAAGGCGCGCGAGCTGAGCACTATTGGCGGGGCTATTAAAGGCGGCGGCAAGATCCAAGGTGCTAGTGATATTTTGGTTAAAGGTAATTGATTCAGTCTTGCCGTTTACCTCCAACTGAAAGGTAAGTGGTGCGGCAGTGAAATCATGTGCCGTAATGGGAGCCGTAAAAGGAAGGTTGACTGAACGTGTGCCATTGCTACCCATAATGGCCGCAGCACTAACCCCAGTGCCATCGTTCAAAGAAATATTTTGCCCTACAGGGCTCGCAAAACCCGACACCGTAGCAGTAATACCAAGGTTGGCAAGCTTAGCAGCGTTACCCGTAGGCAATGTAGGTGGGATAGCTGCGCCAGTATTTAATTCAGCAAGAAATGCCGCGGTATCTCCTATAGCAACACCACCTGCGAAGGTAAGCTGTTCCGTTTTACCGCCCACCGTTATACGTATTGAATCCCCAGGATTGATTGCCGCTAACGGCGGCGCAGCACTAAAGGGTAAGCTGCCTGCAATTGCGGCCTCGCCAGGATAAGGATTTCCCAATACTTTAAAGCGCGCACCGGCAACCTCAATATCATCACCGGGAATATAAGGCTGATTGACCAGCAACTGTTTACCAGAAGCGCGTTCACTGACATTAAAATTTATTGCTGAGCCCGATTTGGTGAAAGAAACAACCAAATCATTTGGGTAAAGTTTATCGAATTTTTCCTGATCAAATACTTGCCCCACGGAAATTATAGCGGGTGGCAATGATTTATTACTGGCGCTCGCCGATGTGGTGAACGTGTTATGGCCACTCGGCACATCAACAAATAGTTTTTTACCTGAATCGCTCACTGCAACGCTCACGGACGTGGAAACCTGCAACCGCAGTTGTCCTTCATCACCGCGATATGAATAGTTTCCACCACCGTCGCTCACAAAAGGCTTAGTGCCACTTTGATATCCGGCAAATATATATTGGCCAGATGAATTACGAGTATTTTGCAGATTCACTAATTCGCTAATACGCGTATCCACCTCTGCCGCGAGAGACTGATAGTTCTCCTTGGTCATGACCGCGGTATTACCTGCAGAAACCGCAATCTCACGCATACGCTGAACCAAATCTACAATGGTCTGTAAATTTGTTTCCTCTAAATTGAGACCATTCTCGGCCACATCAATATTTTTCTTAAATTGCTCCGTGCGTGAGAGCTCTTGATTCAATTGCAAAATAGTCGTTGCCGCAACGGGATCATCAGCGGGTGACAGCACGCGCTTACCCGTTGCCATTTGTTCTTGGGTTTTAGTTACAGCCGCTTGCGCCTGGCTCATACCCAAGGTTGCGATGTTATATATTTGTGAGGTTGATACACGCATTATGTGCTCCCGTCGTAACGGCATTACCGCGGAGTGGCAACTATTTGCCTCTACTCCACCACTTCATTAAATAATGCACAAAGCGATCCAAGGTTGCATTCATAAAAACCAAACTTGCCGATATTAGTTAAAGTGCATTCAATAAGGTGTCAAAAAGTTCGCGTGCGACAGAAATCACCTGCGCATTTGCCTGATAGAGCTGCTGAAACTTTATCAAATCTGCCGCTTCTTCATCTAAATTAACGCCAGAAATACCATCGCGCATCGATTGGCTTTGCTCTAATAGGCTCCTACTCGCTTCTGTATTAATTTTTGACAGACTACTTTTGGTGCCTACTTCTTCGACGAGCTTGCCATAACCACCATGAAAACTTAGGGTGCCGCCTTGCATAGTTGCCGCTGTTTCAAGTTCGGCCATCACTAGTGCATTACGGTTGTCATTTTTAGCATCAGTGTTAAACCCAATGGTAAAGGTATCCCCTGCTTTAGGTTGACCACTGATCGCTGCCTGATAACCAACATAAGACGAAGCCGCAAAACCGGCGGCACTACTATCGCCGAATAAAGGACTATTAGTAGGCGATGTTTGCATACTAATGCCATTGGCCATGGTGACATCAATACGACCGCCAACGGTAATAGCACTTTGTTCACCCGCACCTGTATCTACGCCCGTTAAACGTACGTTGGGATTACCGTTACTGTCGTTTACATCAATAGTATTAGACGTACCGCTTGTGGCTTTTATACGAATATCAATATTCACACCAGAACTGGCAACTATACGCAGCTCTGGAGCCCCCGTGATTGGATTACTACCGCTCTGCGCATGAAACCCTAAGGTTTTTAAATTAGGATTTTCATTAATCCGCGCCGCCACATAAGTATTAAAATCAACTTCGCTCACATTGGGGTCAGGTACCTCAAACCCCATGGCAGTATTATTGAAATTATACTCAAGTAAATTTTCGCCATTAATTGACAACTGCAAGGGCGGTGCATAAGTCGTCGAGTCGAAATTAATATCCGTAATTGTGGCAGTGGTGTAGGCGTTTGCCGTAACACCTGGCAGCGCACTAATTTGCGCAGCAGTTTGCAATGCCGACGCACCAGAAACGGTGGTGATGGTTTTATTTGAAACCGCACCTGTGGCAGGATCTCTAAACGTAAAGTTTAATTGCTCCGCCAAATAGCCATTAGACTGCTGAATACTTGATGGCTTCATGGGCTGATTGGGCGGAACAGAATAAGGATCTAATGTTTGCGGTGCACGCCCATCAGGCAACCCATTGCGTTCGCCCTTACCCATCACCCGAGTTTCGCCAATATCTGTCGTAAAAATCGCATTACTCGCGCCAGGTACAAATGTTTGATCGCGCATTGCAGGCACTAAATCTTTAGGATTGGCCGGATCAGTATTATCCAAGACTTCATAAGTGGTATCAGAAGTGAAACGAATTATGATCGGTGGCGATAATTTCTTTTCCGCCAAAAAGGCGGGCAAACGATTGCCATCGGAGTCCAGCAACCCAAGGACTTCACCCGCACTTATCAAACCACTGCCAGAATTACTGGTATTCGTCGCCGTACGTATTGGGGATGCAAACGCCAAATCTTCTGGGCGCTTGAGTTCGGCATGCATATCGCGCGAACCATTTTTTGTGGGCTGAATAGTAAAACTATCCCCCCCTTGGAATGAACCGCTGGTTAAGTTAAGCGTAACGCCATCGAAAGATATAGACGTTGGATAGGCACCCGACAAAGTGCCCTGTTCAACAACCGTTTTATCCGATAGGCGCGTAACCAAATAATTATTTGAACCAGATGCAATTTCAAAGCGATAGTCGCTTGCAGTAAGTAAATTGGTATCGTCAATTTCAACTGACATAACACGATCAAAAGGTGCAGCGTTTGCCCCATGCACAACACGATTAGCGGCGATTAGCGGATCATTAATATCGCCAAACATTCTCTGCCCGTAATCACCATCAAGATCTATTCCCTGCTGTTGAACCTGATTAAACTGATCGGCCAATGCAAGCGCGATACGACCCAATTCATTTATAGACGGAAGCAACACTTCTTCACGAAAACTCAGCAGCCCACCCAACTGACCGCCATTAATTTGTTTGGTTACATCCGCGCTAGAGTTATTACCCTTTAACTGTACGCTCCCATCATTGGATACGGTAAAAGTACTGGCTTGAGTGCCTATGATTAAAGGTTGACCATTGCCAATAAATACATTGACATCACCATTGCTCTGATTCACCACTTGAATGGATACCAATTCAGATAACTTGCGCAAGGTTTCGTCGCGCTTATCCATGAGATCGTTCGGTGGGTTACCACTACCCGATGCACGCAATTCGCCAATAGATTGATTAAGCGCAGCAACGGATGTCGCAAGTGAATTCATTTGCGCGCTAATTGTTCTGATTTCAGTATTTACACTTTTTTCAATATCAGTTGTGCGCTGCGACAAATTATTAAAGCGAATACTCAAGCTTTCAGCTTCAGTGACTATAAGTTGGCGTGCAGGTGTCGATGCGGGATCATTAGAGCCATTTTGCATAGCCGCAAAAAATGTCTGCAGCGCACCTGACAAACCGGTGCTACTATCAGCGAAAAACTTATCCACTTTTCCAATATTGGTATTAAATTTGTCAAGTTGATTAAACGCGGTAGTATCTAAACGAAGCTGTGCGGTAACGAACTCACTTACAACGCGCTCAATAGATGTCGTTGTGACACCAGAGCCAATAAAACCCGCGCCACCAATACTTTGCTCTGGGCGTGTTGCGTAGTTAACCTGCTGACGCGAATAGCCTTCAGTATTCGCATTAGAAATATTATGCCCAGCCGTGCGCATTGCATTTTGACTGGCCTGCAAACCAGAAATAGCATTGGAGAGAAGACCTGACATATATTACTCCACTAATTTCTGATGCGCGTTATTGACAAGTGATATGGCGGCTGATGTGACTGCAGGAATATCGACAACTTTTTTAGCAGTAGTGACGGCACTAATAGCTGCAGTACCTAACAAGCTTTTTATTTTTTCAGCATAATTGGGGTCTGTCGCATAACCTGCCGCTTCAAGGGCTTCAGCATAGCCGGCAGAGTCTCCCTGTGCCTTTAGCGCGGGCTGATAGCGAGGGCTCTCTTTAATGAGATTCACATAATCTGCAAAACTTTCAGCATAACTCTGGTATTTTCTAAACTCTGCCTGCTCAGGTGCCGCAATGCCCTGACGATACTCTAGTGTAGAGACTTTTATCTTCTCACCCTGCCAACCGCTGTTCGATTTAATATTAAATAAGTTGAAGCTATTTTCTCCAGCGCGATTATGAATCACATGCTTACCCCAACCGGTTTCTAGCGCAACCTGAGCAAGCAACACATCAGGATTTAGCTTTAACTCTGCCGCCGCTTTTTCTGCATGAGGTTTTAGCAGTGCAACAAAATTCTCTGGCGACTCCGCAATTGTTGCTTTTGCACCTGCCTCAGCACTTGCATTAAGCCGATCAATCTTGGTTCTTGGGGATAGCTGCGCATTGCGCATTAATGCCGCCAAATTGAGAGATTCAACATCGAGCGGCTGCATCGAAGACGATCCTGATGTTGGAGAAAACTCTGACGGGAATAGCGCTGTAGTATTGAGCTGTTGATAAGCCACTGGGGAGTTCAATTCACCCAGCATCTTGCTGATACCCGCATCAAGACCTGCAGTAGCTTCAGAGGCGTCTTTGCTATCGTCCACACCATAATTTTGCAACATCTGGCGATAGAATTGATCTGCCAAACCAATGCCTCTACCACTGGTTAAATTCAACACCATCTGCTGATCCAACATGTCGCGATGAAACTTTTCTTCATTACTATTGAAATAACTATCTTCGGAAAAAACATCGTTGGTATCGCGCATGGTTTTCAGCATTTGCTGTACAAACATGGCTTCAAATTTTTTGGCAACTTCTTTCAGCGCCTGAGGGTCCTTAGCGCGCCCCATAGATTTCACTGAGTTCAATGCATCCTGATTCAAATAGCTATCTTGAACCAACGTCGCCTTGCTGCCAGCACCCATATCTATAGATGACATTAGATCACCACCAGCTCAGCTCTGAGCGCACCAGATTGTTTAAGCGCTTCCAGAATCGCCATTAAGTCACTGGGAGACGCACCAACATTATTTACCGACCGTACTATGTCATCCAAGCTTGCGCCTGGCGCGAACTTGAACATTGGATTATTTTCTTCATTTGCCTGCACATTGCTGGCCGGCACCACCACAGTATTCCCGGTACCTAGCGCATTAGGCTGGCTCACACTAAGGCTCTCGGCGATAGAAACCGTTAGGCTACCGTGAGTTACGGCCACAGGTGAAACACGTACATTTTTTCCAACAACTATAGTGCCGGTGCGAGAATTAATAATAACCTTCGCAACCTCCTCCCCTGGTGTAACTTGTAAATTTTCTAACATGGAAATAAATTCAACACGCTGCGCTGGATTTTGGGGGGAATCAACCATGACCGATACGGAGTCCATTGGACGTGCAGTATCCGGTCCGAGCAAGGCATTAATACTTTTTGCCATTTGATTGGCACTGGTGAAGTCGGCACGATTTAAATTAAATATAATCGGCTGACCTCCGGAAAAATTAGTTTCCACCATGCGCTCCACCATGGCACCACCAGGGATACGCCCAGCACTGGGAATGTTAACCGTGATTTTAGAACCATCACTACCTGATGCACTTAAGCCGCCTACTATTAAATTACCCTGAGCAACGGCATACACCTTGCCATCTAAACCTTTTAACGGAGAAACCAATAGGCTACCGCCACGCAAACTTTTGGCGTTACTGATTGATGAGACAGTAATATCAAGTTGCTGCCCAGGCTTAGCAAACGGCGGCAACTCTGCTTGGATCATCACCGCGGCAACATTTTTCATTTGCATCCGCGCACCTTCTGGCACCGTAATACCAAATTGTTTCAGCATGCTGTTAAAGGATTGTGTTGTAAAAGGTGACTGTGTTGTCTGATCACCAGTACCATCCAGACCTACAACCAAACCATAACCAATCAATTGGTTAGAGCGAACCCCCGCAACTGTCGCAATATCTTTAATGCGCTCTGCATGTGCGGAAATAGTTACTAATAACGTAACCAAAAGCATAAAGGGAGCAACAACAAATGCATGAATACCGCGCATAAAAGTACCTCAATAAAATCGAGCAAATTACAGTGGCCAAAGATCACTGTTAAAAAAGCGAGAGAGCCAACCCATAGATTGGGAATCTGCCAAGGCGCCTGTGCCGCTGTATGAAATTTTTGCATTAGCTAAGCGCGTAGAAACAATTGTGTTATCTGGTGCTATATCATCTGGCCGCACCATGCCACTAATGCGAATGAACTCATCACCACGGTTTAAGGTTATCCACTTTTCACCGCGCACCAGTAAGTTTCCATTCGGCAAAACTTCTGCGACCGTTACTGTGATGTTGCCTTGCAGGCTATTACTTTGATCAGCATCTGCACTGCCATTAAAGGTACGATCCTGTGCCAGCGCGGTGGTTAAGTCATTGCCTTTAAGAGTTGGGGTCATTCCTAATATCGGACCCGCGTTAAAATTAACGCCACTTTTTTTACCCGTAGCAACACCTGAGGATTTTTTTGAAACTGTTTTTTCACTCAAGGTAACTGTAATAACATCGCCGACAAAATGTGCTTTACGGTCATTGAACAGTGTTAAACCATAAGAATCTTGATAGAGTGAACCGTCGGTGCGCTGCGGTATAGGCATATTCGCTGCGACTGTAGGCGCATAAGTAGGGTCATTAGGTATGGGTTTATTAGAGGCAAAACACCCACTTAGCACCAAGACCACGATAAACATGCCGAAAACTTTCATCTTAGCGATACTCATGCTCATGATGACGAAACTCCGATTAAAGATTCTGCGTGATGAATTGCAACATTTGATCTGCTGTTGCAACGACTTTTGAGTTCATTTCATAGGCGCGCTGAGTCGTAATCATGTTGACCATTTCTTCAACTATATCAACGTTGGAACTCTCCAACATACCTTGCTTCAACGCACCCATACCATTTTCACTAGGCGTGCCCTGTGTAGGGTTACCACTGGCGACAGTCTCGACAAATAAGTTGCCACCGATCGCTTGTAAACCGGAAGGATTAATAAAGTCTGCGAGCGTGATATCGCCCAACTGTTGTGGGTCTGCTGCACCAGGCGAGAATGCATTGACGCTGCCATTGGTACCTATGGTAATTTTATTGACGCCCTCAGGTACGGTAATCGCAGGCTCTAGTATGTAGCCATCCGCATTAACCAATTGACCCTCGCCATTTATTTGCAATTGGCCATTTCGGGTATAGGCAATCGTGCCGTCGGGCTGCAAAACCTGTAAAAAACCGCGACCGTCAATCGCTACATCTAAGGTTTGCTCGGTAACCTGTAAGTTACCCTCGGTAAATTCTTTTTGTGTTGCGACGACCCGCGTACCCGTACCTAGTTGTAAGCCTGAAGGCAATTGTGTTTCTTGTGTTTCTTGTGCACCGGGTTGACGTTGATTTTGATAGAGCAGATCTTCAAAAATGGCGCGATCGCGCTTAAATCCAATCGTACTGGCGTTTGCCAGGTTGTTAGAAATTGTGGAGAGTTGTTTGTCTTGTGCCGACAGCCCGGTTTTACTGACATAGAGTGAAGCGAGCATGATGTTGACCTCTTTAAAGTAATTATCTCAAACAATAAACGCAGCAATAAAAATGAGCGCCTAACTAACCTGTAACAGCTGCGAAGAACTTGCTGAATTTTCTTCAGCTGTTTTCATCAACTTAATTTGCATTTCATATTGGCGCGAGAGGCTGAGAATTTGCGTAAACTCTTCAATTGCATTGACATTACTGCCCTCAAGCATTCCACTTTTAACTTTAACCTCGGCGGCGGCCTGTGCCTGCTCGCCATCGCGTTGACGAAACAAACCGTCATCACCTTTTTCAAGCGCTTTCACATCGGGGTTTACCAGCTTGATGCGCCCTACTTCAACCATTGTCTCCGGCCCTTGGCCTAAGCCGACAACGGATAAGGTGCCATCAGCCCCAATTTGAATTTTTTCATTTTCAGGTACATTTATAGGACCCCCATCGCCCAATACGGGCAAGCCACTCCCGGTGCGTAACATGCCGGTCGCATCCACTAAAAAATTACCTGCGCGGGTATAAGCTTCGCTGCCATCTGGTGCCTGTACCGCAATAAAACCATCGCCGTGGATTGCGATATCTAAATCATTACCCGTTTCAATCATGGCGCCAGGGCGAAAATCTGACTGCGGAGACTCGGTCATTGCAAAGGCGCGCGTAGGTTGCCCATCACCGTAATAAACACCCATGCTGCGCGACTGTTCAAAGTCTGCACGAAAACCAGTAGTGCTGAGGTTAGCGAGGTTGTTGGCTCGATTGGCTTGAGCCAGCGTATTGTGCTTGGCGCCAGTCATGGCGATATAGAGCGCTCTATCCACAATTATTTCTCCTACAAACTAACCGCTATTTTTTTGGCAGATTTGCCGTTACAAGTAGTTTTGCAAGAGGGGTGCCAAGTCAGCCACTCGTGGCGGCAGACGCAGGAATAATGTCCAACTGATTGAAATGATTGTGTTTAAGAAGGATTAGTTGCGAATAAAGGGAGGCAAATGAGACAGGAGAAACATAAACAGCAGAATGTAGAAAAACATAAAACACCGAGCGGCAAACAGCTGCCGCCACTTGCCGCTCGGAATTGCTAGATTAACGAAGGTTAATAATAGTTTGCGTAGTGGCGTTGGCCGTCTCGATTGTTTTTGCATTCGCCTGATAATTTCGCTGCGCAATAATCAGGTTCACCAACTGCTCCGACAAGTCAACGTTGGACTCCTCCACTGCCCCTGCTGTGATATTACCTAATTGCGCCGAACCTGGGGCACCAATAATCGCCTCACCAGATTCGAATGTTTGCGCCCACATAGTATCGCCGGTCGGCTTCATTCCCTCAACGCTACTAAAATTTGCAAGCGCCACCTGCCCCAACACCTGCGCTTCACCATTGGTAAAACGCGCAAACACAATACCGGTATTGCTGATATCAAGGCCCGCCAGACGACCTGTGGTGTAACCATTTTGGTCTAATTGCTCAACTGAAAACCCACTGCCGAACTGCGTACTACCGTCTAAATCAATAACAAAATTAGAGCTTGCAGGTGGTTCGGCAACGGGAATAGTGCCGCCCTGTAAAACATTTAAAGGGGCTAAAGCACCGATTGGAAGTCCATCTGTTCCCAACGGAGTCCAGTTAGAAATCAAGATCGAATCTGTCATCGCCGCGTTAATTGTTCCATCAGGCGTAAAGTGCACATTGAATGACGCCATAGAGGGAACAATATTGCCAGGAGACGGCAAGCTTGGGTCCGGATCCCCCACATTCTGCCCGTCAATTTGCACATACATCTTCCAATGATTTGCGGAGGTAGACGTATCAGCAGGATCATAGGGCTGTTTTACGAAAAACTGACGCATTGAATGCACATTACCTAGGCTGTCATACACAGGTGTGGTAGTAGCATGATTGTAAGTTTTTTGATCTTTAGGGTCGAAAGCATTAATCGGCACTGGGGTGAAGAATGTAGGATCACCAATAGCACCAAATAATATACCCCCAGATACCGGCGTAGTCGGCTGACTACTGGTAATAGAATAACCTTCCTGCATGGTGATGGTGACTTCACCACCCACCTTCACGGCACTACCTACCGATGCAGGTGTTGTGATGGTATCGATTTGCTGCAATACACCCTGGCTACCTATAACACCTACCGCATCACCCGCAGAGCCAAATGAAAACTCCAAATCTCTACCTGTTGCTGAAACGAGCTCCAGGTCACCAGTAGTTTCATTGACGCTGGCTGTAATGCCAAATAAAGTAGATTTACTTAATTTATTAATTTCATCACGCATTGCGGTCAAATCAGGTAGCGCTGAGGATGTAAGCACTACGCCATTGAGCGTGAAGGTTTGTGTATTATTTTCAAATGGTTTGGCCGCAACAGCTGGAGGACCTGGATCCGCTGGCACTTCTTTTAATACTGTTGCCGTGGTGCGCGCCGTGGCACTAACGCCTGCTAAAGCATTCAACTCTGATGCCGTTTTATCAGCGCCCGCTCCGGATTTACTAATATAGGTCACCGGTGACGCATTGTTTGGGCCTTGAAACACAAAGGTATGAGATGAATAGTTATTAGTTACCTGAGGCACACCTACCGTAATATTTGCAGGCGTAATCGCATCTACAGCGGTGGTTAATGAATTTGAGCCTGTCACTGTCGTAATAGCTAAATCAGACGCTACTCCCGTAGATAAATCACGCAGCTTTAACTTCCCATCAGTGTCCACAAAAGCTTGAATATTTAATGGTGTAGGTTTGCTGAAATTTTTATTATTAATTTCATTCGCCACTGCGGTTAAATTATTATAAGTGCCTGCACCCATAATAATATTAACGGTTTGTGGCGTGGGATTTCCTGGCACTGTGCGTGACAATGTAAATTCAGTTGGCGGTGCGGCCGCAATCACGAGTGGCGAGCCCGCTGAAGCAACAGCGGTATCGATATTAACGGTGGAGGTCGTAGCAACCTTGAGCCCAACATTGGCATTACTTATGCCCGTGCCATTTGTTTTAAAACGGCTGCCTGTTGTCTCAAGAACCTTTTCATTGGAGTTCACATTATAGGAGGCAGAAACATTGGTCGTTTGACGCGGTTCTTGTGAACTTACATCAACACGCAAGTCACCCAATACACCGCTCACATTTCCATCTGGATCTGCTGCAAAGCCTTGTAATTTTGCATTTGTACCATGAACAATATAGCCGTCCTTATCAAGCCCGAATGTTCCCGCGCGAGTAAATAATCGCTCTCCATTTTTTTCAACAACAAAGAATCCTTCGCCGTTAACAGATAAATCCAATTCATTCTGTGTAAACTTTAAATTACCTTGAGTAAATTGTTGGCGAATATTCTGTACCGTCACGCCACTCCCCGGTGTATTTGAGCCGCCACCAAGAAGTGTACTTGAATAAACATCACCAAATTCAGCACGCGAAGATTTAAAACCAATCGTACTGGCATTGGCGATATTATTACCACTGACTTGTAAGTCGGTATTGGCGGCGCGAATGCCACTGAGCGCGGTATTGAATGACATATACTACTCCTAGGTTTAACTGCCCAGAAAAATTGCAGCTCACCATTTCAAGGTTATTTCATGAAAAATATTTTTAACCAACACTACGATAAAATTTAAAGATCGATACATTTTTACGGTTAATTGAATTGCTTAACAGACTTGACGTCAACAGCACCTACCCCTGCCAAATTCAATATTAATTCACCATTCTCGCCAATGGTAACGCTATTAACATTGGCGCTTAAGGATGTGGCTAAGGCTTCACTTTTACCGTTTTGCGTAGCATTCACTTCAAAGCGGTAATTTCCTGCCGCGGCGGCGGAGCCTTCCGCATCCCAGTCGAGGAGATTGCCATTCACTTCTATATTCTGCCCATCCCAGCGAAAGGTAGCCTCACCCTGAGGGAGAGTGCCAACGGGAATTGACTGCACCAGCGAACCCATTTCGTCATAAATACTGACTTTCAAATCTGTTGTCGGATAGGTTAGGTCTACGCTCCCCGACACTATGCCACCATTAACTAAAGTACTTTTATTGGTTTCAACACTGACATTGCGGCCCACCAAAGAAGAGGCTTGTAAGGCGTTATTTGACATAAAGCTGGTGAAGTTTTTGTTAAGACGCTCCAACCCCTCAACCGAGCTAAACTGAGCCAATTGCGCAACAAATTCAGTATTGTCTTGCGGGCTTAATGGGTTTTGATTATTCATTTGAGTAATCATCAACTGTAAAAAAGCTGCCTGCCCTAACTCATTGTTGTTTGTATTAGCGGTCTGGCGTTTGGTAATACTCAAATTGTCCGTAACGCTTGAAGTAGTCGTAGTTCCGGCAATAGTCATGGCGATTTCCCCTTACTGACCAAGTGTGAGAACACGTTGAACCATTTGCTTGGCCGTATTCATCACTTCAACATTCATTTGAAATGAACGGGACGCAGAAATCATGTTCGTCATTTCTTCAACAGGGTTTACGTTGGGGTAAAACACATAGCCTTCAGCATCAGCTTTTGGATGTGCTGGCTCGTAACGACGCTGTAGAGGCGCATCACTTTCAACAATCCCCAATACCTGCACACCCGCATTGGCATCTACTTCATTTTGACTGTAGGCGCCCTCACCCATGGCTTGGCGTATGGCATCCTGCTGAATAGCGGCAAATACTGGCTGACGACTGCGATACACTTCATCCACACTGGAGCTTGCAGACTGCGCATTTGCCAAGTTGCTCGCCGTAGTGTTGAGGCGCAAACTCTGCGCATTCATACCTGTACCCGCTATATCAAAAATTGTTCCGAGTGCCATAGTGCGTTCCGCCTAAGATAAGTGGAAAGTGAAATTATTCGCCGCGAATTGCGCTGCGTAAACCTTGGAACTTGCTATTTAAAAACTGAAAGCTTGCCTGAAATGCCAGGGTGTTTTTCATGTATTCAGCATGTTCAATTTGATCTTCTACGGTATTACCATCGATTGATGGCTGCTGCGGTGTGCGGTATAACAGCTCGTCATCAGTGCCTGCGAAACTAGATCCCCCAATATGTTTTTCATTGGTGGTATTCACATCAAAATGACTACCGGAGTTCATTTGCTGATTAAGTGCCTGCTTAAAATCTAAGTCCTTTGCTTTAAAATTTGGTGTATCAATATTGGCTAGGTTATTCGCCAATACAGAAGCGCGCTCAGAGCGAAAATGTAATGCCGACTCATGGATACCCAGCGCATTTGCAAAAGAAATAGACATAATAGGATTCCGCTTATTGACCGTTAATCATTGCTAATAAAACATTTGCAATGGTTATGCCAATACAGAATAAATTCCTAACCCATTGATTTAAATAGGGTTAGTGTGTACCCAATAGATAACTCACTTAGCTTACATGAGCGAAAAACATAAAAGGCGGCAAACTATTTCCGCCCTCACTGCCATGCAGGTTTTCACCCACAAAGCCCCTTGCCCTCAAAAAAAACTGCGCGTCAGAAACGACAAAGCCGAGCTAGGCTCGGCTTTGTCGTATTTTAAAAACGAATTTATTCTGAAAGATTAGATAGCCTTATAAAGGATACCCGGCTCACAGCGCACCATTTCAAACAAATCAGCAGCTCCTGCCAGGCCCTCCGATGAACCTAAATAAAGAACACCTTGGGATTTGAGCGATGCATGAATTTTTTGCAAAATTTGACGTTTCAAATCCGCATTAAAATAGATCAAAACATTGCGGCAAAACACAATATCAAACTTACCCAGTGATGAATAAGAGTCCATTAAATTGAGTGACCGAAAGTCAATTCGATCTTTTATAATCGGTTTAGCTCGCCAAATATCAGGACTCGGCTTATCAAAATAACGCTCTTGGCGCTCCTGTGAAAGGCCCCTCAATATCGACAATTTATCATAATCGCCTTTGCGGGCTTGCTCGAGCACAGTGGATGACAAATCTGTTGCCACTATCTGCACCTGTCGAGAGCTATTACCCGCAGCCTGTCGCTTGTGCTCTTCCACCATCATACTAATCGAGTAAGGCTCCTGCCCAGACGAGCAAGCCGCAGACCAAATACGTATAGGGCCAAACATTTTATTGGCTCCATTCATTAGCTCCGGCAATAAGTGGCCCTTTAAATTATCGTAGGGATAATTATCGCGAAACCAAAAGGTTTCATTAGTCGTCATTGAGTCAATTACTTGCTCTTTAAGACGGCGATTAAGCCCCAACTTAAGTACTCGAACTAATTCGCCGAATGATGCTAGCTTGTTTTCCTCCAGTAAGCGGCGAATACGGTTAGTCACTAAATATTGTTTATTGTCGCCCAAGGATATGCCGCAAGCCTCCTCTAAAAACTGACGGAATTGATTAAATTCCGTCTGATCCAGATTATCGGCCCCTAAGGGCTTTGCAAATGGTGATTCTTTTTTAATCATAAGGTCTCATATGAATTACCGCGTCTGCGATTCATGCCTGAATAGCCTTTAAAGCCTATTCTTCCTGTGGTAATAAACTTTCGCCGGTAATTGATAAGACACGATCATTTACGCGGCGCGCCAATTCATCAGGGTGAAATTTAGCAAGAAAATCATCAGCTCCCACCTTGCGCACCATGGCTTCATTAAATACGCCACTGAGTGATGTATGGAGAACGATGTGTAGTTTTTTCAACTGTGGATTGTTACGTACTTCTGCCGTAAAGGTATAGCCATCCATTTCCGGCATTTCTATGTCGCAAATGATCATAATGAGTTCTGAATAGGGATCCTTGCCCTCCTTAATAATTTCATGTAGATATTTCAGCGCTTCTGCACCATCTTTTTTAATGGTTGTACGAATTCCCATACCTTCGACAACACGCTGAATTTGTTTGCGGGCAATTGTCGAATCATCAACAATCAGAATGTGTTTTTGCACTACTTTATCGGCAATGCCATCCTCTATAACGCCCGCAGTCACATCTTCATTGACCGGTGACACCTCAGCAAGAATTTTTTCTACATCAATGATCTCTACAAGCTGGCCATCCACTTCCGTTACGGCAGTAAGATAATGTTCCTTGCCTGCCCCCTTAGGTGGTGGATGTATATCACCCCAGTTCATATTAACGATTCGCTCCACCGAGCGAACTAAAAACCCCTGTGCCGTACGGTTATATTCAGTAATTATGACAAAACAGCTCTCAATGTCTGGAAGTTCACGTCGTCCAATCGCTAAGTTCATATCCATAATCGGCAAGGTGCCGCCGCGGATATGCGCCACACCGCGCACAACACTATTGCGCCCAGGAATAGCGTTCAACTGCGGGCACTGCAGCACTTCCTTAACCTTAAAAACATTAATGCCATAGAGTTGTTTGCTACCCAGCCGAAACAACAATAGTTCCAAGCGGTTTTGTCCAACCAGCTGAGTCCGCTGATTAACACTATCCATTACTCCGGCCATGCCATTACCCCATCGTTTCTAAAATATCTTGTCGACCACCAGCCCAACTGCGGCACAGTATTTGCTTCATCGCTTATAATTCAGATTAGCGGCAACATATTGTCATTCTTGAGTGATTTGCTCACAAAAAGCCGCACTGACCCAAAGCTCTTACCCTATGAGGATAGGACAAAATATGGAACTTCCTAGTTTTTGTAGCATTATCTTTCGTGTATCTCTGCGCACAAAATGTGGAAACCCCTCTTTTTGTATATCTTTTGCGCTAGCACTCTACTTGCTCGGTATCAGCGGGTTCAGTAGTGCAAGCCAAAGCTATGGCCCAATCCAACTTAAACAAGAGGTTTTGGAGTTTCTAAACAAGGAGTACGGTGCAGTTGAACATGAGCATCTAGAAATCACAGTTGGCAATCTCGACAGAAGACTGAGGATTCGTAAATGCTCTAGACCACTTGAATTAGACCCCCAAGATAACACTGGTCTTGGCGGCAATATTAGCGTGCGGGCCAGCTGTAAAAGTAAGCAGAGTTGGGCCATCCATATACCTGCGCAAGTTTACATTTATCGTCAAATACCTGTCGCTAAACATAATTTGACGCGAGGTGACATTATTAGCAATAAACACCTCCAACTAGAATCCATCAACGTAAGTCTTATTCGCCAAGCGTTTATCAGCCAATCTAGCGGGGCTATTGGGCAAGAGGTTAAACGCAGTATCTATCAAGGTACGCCGCTCAAGAGCGCAAATTTGCAGGCACCGACATCCATACGGCGAGGTGAGAATGTGGCCATTTCAGCAAAAATGGGTGGAATAAAAGTAAATAGTGCAGGTACGGCACTGAGTGATGGCCGTCTTGGTGAAAATATTCGAGTGCGCAACAACCAATCAAAACGCATTATAAGTGGATTGGTTGTTGCCTCTGGTGAAGTGCAAATTAATTAAATTTTTAAATATTGGGCGCTAAAGTTATACGCAGTGCAGCCGATAAGCCTTATAGGGAACCACCATTTTGGCTCTCAGGTGCACAACGACATAGCTGGCAACGACATTGGGGATAGAAAATGAACTTTGATACTACAAACAACCTAGGTTCGATTGGTGCTAAAAACACCAAAAGCAGGATTACATCACCGGCTCACGAGGCGAAACCAAGCAGCGCAAGTACCGCGCCGCTAAAACCAGAAACTGGCGATCAAGTAGTGCTGAGCCAAGAGGCAAAAACCCTCGGACGGTTACAAGGCAAAATCAATAGCTCACCTGATGTAAATTTAGACAAGGTGGCTGAAATCAAACGCGCAATTACTGAAGGGCGCTTTGAAATTAACCCTGAACGCATTGCTGAAAATATGCTTAAGCAAGAAGATTTATTAGGCTAAATAACTGATCGCGCATCCCCAATGTCGCCCAAGTTCCGCCTATACATCTCATAAATAAGAGGTTGCTATGTCACTAAATATTGCATTAATTGCCGATATGATTACCCAAGATGCTGCTGCACTCGCACAACTTAAAGAGCTACTAGCACGTGAACGAATTCAATTAGAACAGCGCAAAACTGATGAGCTTACGCATATCATTGAGCAAAAAGCGATTTTATTAGATCAGCTAAATAGCAGCGCCAAGCAGCGCCAAGAGGTATTAAAAGCATCAAACTTACCCACCAACGCGGCAGGCTGGGATATGCTCTTAGAAGCTAATAGCGCGCCAGAAGCTTTACGCACACGCTGGCAGCAACTCACTCAAAGCTTCGTGGAATGCCAAGAAATGAATGACATTAATGGCAAAATGATTTCACGTTCGCAACAAACACTGAGCCAGCTTCTCAACTTATTGCGCGGCAAAACACCAAGCCCGTCACTTTATAATGCCCATGGCGCCAAAGCACAAACTACAGCGTCATACACTCTTGCAAAAGCCTAAAAATAGGCAGCAGCTGAAATATGCTGCTGCCTGTTTTATAACCTCGCCGATCCAGTAGAACCGAACATCTTCACTCTCTTACTAACAGTACGCTAGGCTTATACGCATTAGCACTATATAATCTCGCCCCTCCAAGCAGTCCCTGTAGTTTAATTGGATAAAACCTATGCCTCCTAAGCGTATAATGTGGGTTCGATTCCCGCCGGGGACGCCATTTACATGGCTATATATTGCTCACTGCTTTTCCACCGCCCCCATATTGCCCTGATCCTAATGCACAGCTAAAGTCTACCCATTCGCCCCCTGTAGTTAGCAAGCCATGAATTTTATTTTATTTGAACCCAGTGAACTATTAACACTGCACACGGCTTCCATTGAAGACCCACGCCGCATTAAACACATTCTCGAAGTGCATCAAGGGAAACTGGGCGATGAATTTAAAGTTGGACTTATAAACGGAGAAATGGGTAGCGGCATTATTAGCGCGCTGAGAGACAAGGCAATTGTTTTTAATGTCACCCTTGCACAGCTACCACCACAAGCGTTACCACTCACACTTATTTTGGCGCTACCTCGCCCTAAAATGCTACGTCGAATATTTCAAACCATCGCCACACTTGGCGTAAAAAAATTGTATTTAATCAACTCATATAGGGTGGAAAAAAGTTACTGGCAAAGCCCTTTTTTGCAAACAGAAGCTATTAGACATCAATTAATTTTGGGGTTAGAACAAGGTGGCGACACACTTCTGCCAGAAGTAAACCTCATCAAACGCTTCAAACCTTTTGTAGAGGATGAGTTACCCCGTATCATAAAAGGGACGCGCGCCCTGGTCGCACACCCTTACACTGACGAGCCCTGCCCCCGTGCAATAGATTACCCCTTAACACTTGCGGTAGGGCCGGAAGGCGGTTTTATCGACTATGAGATTGAGCTACTAAAAAAATGCGGATTTAATGCAGTACATTTAGGGGCGCGCATCATGCGCGTGGAAACAGCTATCCCCTATCTATTGGGCAGGTTGTATTAATTACAGAAAATTCAAACAGGCTGATCAGCTTTTAAAATTGCTTCGAATGCCACCCGCTTTACCGCTTGGCTCGAAAAATAACCCTGATAAAAATGACAGCCAAAGCTTCTTAAGATCGCTAGCTGTTCGGCATTTTCAACACCTTCAGCCACCAGCTCCATATCCAACAAAAGCCCCATAGTAATGATTGTTTCAACAAGCACCCTATCGTTGCGATCATCAATAATATCGCGCACAAAACCCTTATCAATTTTCAGTGTGCTCACAGGCAAACGCTTTAAGTAACTAATTGATGAATAGCCGGTACCAAAATCATCTAGCGAAAAACTGATACCTTCATTATTTAACTGCGTCATGGTTTCAATCGCATCATCCACCCGCTGAATTACAATTCCTTCGGTAATTTCCATATCGAGGGAATTTCGCGGTATGGGATAGCGCTGCAGAGCCTGCAATACATCATCAACAAATGCATTGCGCCTAAATTGACGCGGGCTAATATTAACGCTGAGCTTCATGCCTTCAGCCCACAAACCATCATTATGCCATTTCAATAAAGCCTTACAAGACTCTTCTAGAACCCACTGGCCGACCTCGATAATCATGCCGGAGGTTTCTAGAACAGGGATGAAATCAACAGGCGAAACCATTCCCTTGGTTGGGTGTTGCCAACGCAATAAAGCCTCTGCGCCCACAACGCGCCCCGACAACACATCTATCTTAGGTTGATAAAAAACTTCAAATTGTTTTTCATCGAGCGCCCGGTGCAAATCACCTTCCATCACTAGCTGGCGGCTGACTTTATCGGCCATCTCTTCATTAAAAAACTCAATCGAATCGCGGCCTTTTTCTTTTACTTGATACATTGCCGTATCGGCATAGCGCAACAACTCATGTACCGAGTTATTTTTGTCGGGATAAACCACCACACCCACACTGCAGGTAACACGAAGTTCCATGCTGTCGTGAATATAGGGCTGCGAAATGACCGAGCGGATCTTTTCGCTAATTTCGCCAGCGCGCAGAGCGGCCACCTCAATATTCTGATCCAATACTGTCAACACTACGACAAACTCATCGCCACTCAGACGCGCCACTAAATCCTCCTCGCGCACGGAAGACTGTAAGCGCGACGCCACCACTTCTAACACCTTATCGCCAACGGGGTGACCTAAAGAGTCGTTGATGGTTTTAAATTGATCCAAATCGATAAACAACACAGCACCATAATATCCATGGCGCTCGGCGCGACGCAGTTCGTGCTCTAAACGCTCTACTAACTGCAGGCGATTAGGCAAGCCCGTCAAGGCATCATGGTGCGCCATAAATTCCATTTTGGCCTGAGCATTTTTGCGCTCAGTAATATCGACTGACACAATTAAAGCCACTTTTTCATCATAAAAAGCCAATGGCATTATGTGTGTCTGCAAAAACAATTGTTTACCTGTAGCCGTCACAAAGCGTTCTTCAATAACATCCAACTCCTCATCGCCACGAATCACGCGATAATCATTTTGCAGCATGGCGTCTATATCAAATACAGAATTTTTTAATAGCTGACGCACATGTAAATTACGTATTTTGTCAGGCGTATAGCCCAAGCCATTTGCCAGTGCTTTATTGGCAAACAAGTAATAACCAGCGATATTGCGCGCGCCAATCATGACAGGAAGGTGATCAATAATTTGACGCAAATGCTCTTCGCTTTTACGCAGCGCTAACTCTACCGCACGGCGTTTGGCCAGCGATAACTCCACGACATCAAGCAATTCATTTGAGCCGCTAATAAGTTGCGCCAATTCATCTTTGCGCTGTGGCGGTAAGGCGGTAAGGCGGCTTACACCTGGGTGATCAGGGTTGATCTCACTGATCTCACGCGCAAGACGAACCAAAGGTTTAGTAAGACGAATATAGAACACCACAAACAGCAACAGCACTAAAAACATATTGCGTAAAATACCGGTAATTACCGCCGTTTTTGAACGGTTATAGAAAGGCTCCAACGCCAAGTCCATATCAACCGAAAAACGAATGCTGCCCGCAGTGCCATCGTTATAACCAGGGAGTAAGAGAGCCGTAGTATATTCACGCGTATTATCACTAATAGTATCTGTCAGCCAACGTGTACTTAATTCTGGGCGAACACTACGGTCCTGAGCAAGGATATTGCCAGTGTCATCATAGATAACCACTTCATAAATAAAGCCATAGCGTAATAGCCCCGAGACAACTTCATGGGACAACTCATCATCAAGAGTGGATACGGATCTTATAGCTGGTGGCTTAGCAACTTGAATAACGCGATCGATAAGGGAATCTAATTCTTTTTGTTGGTTGAGAAAATCCAAATACAACTGTACGGAGCTAAGTAAAAAGCTCAGCACGAAGGCCAAAACAATCCCAATTTTGGCCAACTGAAATGATATGCCATGAAAAAAAGAGGGAGCCTTATCTCTCATTGAAGTCGAGTATCCACATTTTACGTATAGTTATTGTCAAGCCTCGAAGGGGCAGCGCCCTTAGACACCCTAATAGAGCCAAAGCTAGCCTGAGTATAGATCAATAATGGAATTTACATGACATTCTATAACTAAATTTACTAACCACCGTTTCTCACCCACGCTTTTTGTATGCTCAATTGCGCCCGCCTAGTTAAGCCAATACCGCCTGAGCATCCACTGTATTTAATTCGAACGCGTTGCCTACAGCTCTGTGAGTTAACACTCCGTTATAGGTATTCAACCCCTGCATGAACAAACGATCAGTTTTTAAAGCTTCTAAGCCGCCATTTGCCAAACGCAAAACATAACTAATGCTCGCATTGGTTAAACCTAAGGTCGCTGTACGCGCCACAGCGCTGGGGATATTGGTGACGCAATAATGCACCACGCCTTCTTCAATATAAGTAGGGTGTCTGTGGGTCGTGGGGCGCGAACTCGCAAAGCAACCGCCCTGATCTATAGCGACATCGACTAATACACTACCGCGGCCCATAGCCCGCAGATGCTCTCTATTCAATAGTTTTGGTGCACTGGCGCCGGCATTAAGTGCGCTACCGATAATTAAATCAGCGCTAACCGCCAAATCATTTAGCCGACTTTGATCTGCATATTCACAAACCAAGCGCCCTCGCCAAATCTCATCTAGATAGCTCAGACGGGCTAATGACTTATCCAATACTGTCACTTGTGCACCCAAGCCTACCGCCATAGCAGCTGCTTGGGCACCTACCACTCCAGCCCCCACAATAAGCACCTGTGCTGGAGCAACTCCCGGTATGCCGCCCAACAATATACCTTTACCGCCTTGCAGCATCTCCAAATGATGAGCGCCAGCCTGAGTCGCCATACGCCCAGCAATTTCGGACATAGGCTTTAAGAGTGGCAAGCGCCCCTGCTCATCAATGACTGTCTCATAGGCAATCGCCGTAACGCCCTTGGCTATTAATACGTCAAGCAAGGCACGATTAGCCGCAAGGTGTAGATAGGTGAACAATAGATGGCGAGCTTCCAACAAATCATATTCGTCAGGCTGAGGCTCTTTCACTTTCACAATTAATTCAGCTACTGCGTAAATTTCAGCAAGAGTAGTAAGTAGTTTTGCACCCGCAGCCTCATAGTCCACATCCTTAAAGCCTACTGCAGCGCCTGCATTACACATAACAAAGACACTGTGACCCGCCCTAATCAGCTCAGCCACACCACTTGGGGTCATGGAAACTCGAAACTCTTCAGGCTTTATTTCTTTTGGTACGCCAATGCGCATAGCCAGCCCCTCCTTTTTGTAGCTGTAGATTTGTACCTACAGAAAAGAAGTATAGCCAGCCAATACTCAATCGGTCTTTTTATAAGTAGAGAAACCAAAGTCCCCTGCTAACTGATTTTAATTGCCAGATTGGCGCAACTTATGCTGGTTATTGTGTATGAAATAATTATTGACGGACAAGGCTTTATATTTACAGCGAGGAATTAATACATGGACCTTCACTATCGCCAACTTAACGAACACATCATAAAACCCATGCTGCAGTTTATGGCGCTTGATGTACCGGGGCTGGCAACTCTACTGCTTGCCACAGCCCTGCAGGAAGCCGGCCTAAGTGAGGCCAACCAGCAGCAATGGGGCAGTAACAATGGATTAGGGCTGTACCGTATAACTGAGTGCAAACACCTAGCACTTTGGGATTCCTATTTGATAAGTGATGCTGAACTCGCATCGCGTGTGCGCGGCCTTGCAAGTCAGCAGGCTTTTTTACGTGCACCACACCAGGAGCTTATTGGGAATTTAAGTTATAGCAGTGCTATGGCGTTGATGGTTTACCGCGCAGCGGGAGCATGCTTAACATCGCCCGCATTGATTGAGCGACGACCTAAACACTTAGCGCAACTATGGAGTGCGCATTTCGACAACGGCACAGGTCAAGCACGAAGCGCGGCAAGTTTTATGGAGAATTGGCACAAATATACGTTTTTGTTGGAGACACCCTTGGCCGCTTAGACAATTATTGCGCCAAGGTTTAATTTTCTAGTGCGTGATAACGCCCTAATTCACATGTAAATTTTCGATGCCTGGTGGCTCAGCGCACGCTCACTAGCGAAGGTCGAGCACATCAACATACTGCACCGCGTCCCGTGGTGGCGTAACTAAAGGCAAGCTCGCGCAGGTATCGGCTTCTGGCTCGTGATCACTCGCTTGTGTTTCAAGATGAATAAAATCAAACAATTTTAAATCCGCTAGCTGGGATGGCTGTACATTGCGGATAGCAGAAAAAATTGTTTCGGTGCGCCCAGGATGCTGTCGCTCCCACGCGTGTAGCATATCCTTCACCACTTGTCGCTGTAGGTTTTCCTGAGAGCCACACAGGTTACACGGAATAATGGGGAAGCCTTTCTGTTGTGAAAACTCTTCTATATCGGCCTCTGCGCAATAGGCTAAGGGGCGAATCACTATGTTGCGCTTATCGTCTGATAGCAATTTTGGTGGCATGGCTTTTAGCTTGCCACCGTAGAACATATTTAAAAATAGCGTTTCAATAATGTCATCGCGATGATGACCTAAAGCAATCTTAGTCGCGCCAATTTCATCGGCAAACCCATAAAGGGTACCGCGGCGCAAGCGCGAGCAAAGGCCACAAGTGGTTTTCCCTTCTGGCACTAACTCTTTGACAATACTGTAGGTATCCCGCTCGACAATATGAAAAGGCACGCCCAAGGCTTCCAAGTACTGCGGCAATATATGCTCTGGAAAACCCGGCTGTTTTTGATCCATATTCACCGCCACCAACTCGAACTTAATCGGCGCAGTCTTTTGCAGGCCTAACAAAATATCCAGCATGGTGTAAGAATCTTTACCGTAAAGCCAATAAAACCTACAAAGAAAACCTATTATCCGCCTAAAATACAACTAATAATTAAAATTATCCTTAACTAAATAAATATAAATTGTAAAGAAAGTAGGTTTTCAAACTTAATCGAGTGTTACTGAGGTTGCCTCACTCGCGTCGCTAGGATTGAATGACAATCGAGTATTGCCTACTCCATTTTGCTTCAAGTTTAACCAGTGCTGTTTCACCTTCCAATTTGGTTGCCGCTTTATAAACCGGTCTTAAGTCAGCCATGAAGGCCTTTTGATTTTTAGAGGCTATATAGCGCATTGAATTGCGAAGTTGGTGGATGACGCAGGACTGAACTCGGTATAAGTAAGATGCTGTTAATCGCCTCAAGGAAGCCGGGAAGCGCGTCCGCCGCCGCGATTAAATATCTTTTACACCGCGTTGTTGCAGGTCGGTTAATACTGACAACCAGAAGTTGGCGCCTTCAGATTCAGAACTATACAGACCTAAAATATCTTTGCAGCCATCAGATTCAGTGCCAGCACGATATAAATGGCTTTGCTAACGTAACAACCATCCTCTTTGATTTTGTAGTGAATTGCATCCAGCCACGCAAAAGGATAGTGGCTATTCAGGGAGGCGTTGCTGCCATTACTTAATATCAGGAATCTGTTTATCCGTGATTGCGCCGATGCTAGCGGTGAGACATCCTGATGCCGGAAATTTCAGCAACTTGCGCAATTGCTGTACCCTGCTTTACTTTACTCGTATTGAGAATAAATCCCATCTATCTTTTTTGTTTTGCATCTTGGTTAGAACAAATTGCACTATTTACTGCCGGTTCGTCGAGAATGAGTTAAAATTCCTAGTCTCAAAATATGCATATTAGCTAACTGTCCGAGGTTGCCGATGGGGCTCATATCGTGGATCGGCTGTTTTATCCATCTACTGATCATTATCTGATTGCCGCAATTAATTAGATGCTTTCCTCGCTAGTCAATCTCAGCCTCACGTATTAATTTTTCAATAAATAATTTATTAACTGGTAGCACAAATGTTGGAAACAAATAGAGAGAAACTCGAATTCAACAAGTTAAGGAAGCGGATTCGAAAAAACGTTGGGAAAGCCATTTCAGATTACAACATGATTGAAGAAGGCGATGTTGTCATGGCCTGTTTGTCGGGCGGTAAAGATTCATTCGCTATGCTTGATATACTGATTCATCTTAAAAAAACAGCTCCAATAAAATTTGACGTAATTGCAGTTAACCTAGATCAAAAACAGCCGGGATTTCCCGAGCACGTTTTACCCGAATATCTCAGTCGCCTAGAAATCCCATTTTATATTATTGATAAAGATACCTACTCCGTCGTTAAATCTAAAATTGAGGAAGGAAAAACTACTTGTGGGCTGTGTTCTCGTCTTCGTAGAGGCACCCTCTATTCGTTCGCTGAAGATATTGGGGCCACCAAGATTGCACTTGGACATCACCGTGATGACATTGTTGAAACACTGTTCTTAAATATGTTTTTCGGATCTAAATTAAAAGCAATGCCTCCCAAGCTGCTATCTGATGACAAACGAAACATCGTCATACGACCTTTAGCCTACTGCAGAGAGGATGACCTTACTGAATATGCAGAATATATGCAGTTTCCTATTATTCCCTGTAATCTTTGCGGTAGCCAAGAAAACTTGCAGCGACAACATATTAAAAACATGTTGCAGCAATGGGAGAAGGAGCATCCGGGCCGAATAGAAAATATTTTTGGATCGATTCAAAATGTGACCGGAAGTCAGTTAGCTGACACCAAATTATTCGATTTTGCAGCACTCAGAATTGATAGATCAGGTAGCAAAGCGGACTATCTGTTTAGCGAAGCGACCATAAGTTCTTCCAATATTACCTCGAGAACTGAGCTTATTGATGTTTTAAATTTGAGTTGATTATGCATTAGGTTGCTCAGAAGTGAGCAACCCAAACCACGGAATTATTTTACCCACCCCACTTAAAATTGGACGTATTCACACTCATAAATTAGTTCACGGGTTGATTTGCGTTTAATACTCCCCCTGTGAGGTGCACTGATGTTGTTTTGCATCCAAAACTGATCATGGTGCGGAAATGGGCAAAGGCCTTTTTTCTCCTACCCTTGTTTGTGCCTCGTAAACATTTTTCAAAGGTTCCCCAGAACTATCGACGCATACGCATGCCTTCGCTTATAACGGCGTGACCCTCAAAGACTATGCACTGCCTCAGGAAATCCCCTATGTCCACCCAACAATTGATTAGCCAAGCCCTAATATCCACCCTGACTATTGACGGAGTAAGCATCACCTTGACGCAACGCGGGGCAAGTGATCCAGTTGTCTATCAAGGCACTGGAAAAATTACCCAAGATGGTGACGGTGTGCTGAGCTTGCACATGATCCATGTGGGTACGGTGGAGCAATTGGCATCGCAAATGAAGGCCGATGCGGACGGGCTGGATGTGCTGCCGGGTACACTGGTTCCCGATCACCGGTATTTTGATATGGTGTGTATCGACACTTATGGGGGCGAATGGATTGCCGAAAAAATCAGCCTCGATAAAAGCCATTTTTTCTTTCCCACCAATAGCGTCGTTATCAAACCGGTGTTGCGCAGTGTGACCCGGCGTTATGAGGCCACATCTTCGCGCATGCACAGCGCGCTGCAATTTATCGTTCCGTATTCCGTAGAGCTTCCTTGCAATGAATTTGAATCCTATGGCAATGGCGGCAAAAGGCGTACTATTTTCAAACTCACGTTCGATGATATGGAAATAACGGTAAACAACGCGGACGAGAAATTAATTATCTCTGTGCTGACTCTACGTGCACTGCCGATCAATACTTTATCGAGCGCTGCCCTGACGGGGTTGTCCATTTTGGCGGGACGCCAGCTTTCCCCGTTAATCAAGGAAACCCGGGAAGGCCATCTATTATTGACAGAAGTGAAAGCATTGAAAAAAAAACCTGCGCATTCATTGCCTCGTTTATTTGAATCGACATTTCCCTTGAATTATGACGATGCCTCGGCATTTCTGAATAGCTATATCCACGCCTACTTGCAAGATCCTGAAAAAATCGCAGAGATTTACGGTTACTGGCACAAAATATTTATCGCGAAAGGTGCAAGCCAGGAATTGTGGGCGCTCGCATTAACAACCTCAATTGAAGGTGTCATCAAACACTATTTTTCAGCGCTTTTAAAACACGATACCGCATACGAGAGAAAATTGGATGATGCGCTTACCGTAATTCAGGCATCGACCATTGATGCTGAGGTGATTGAAAAATTGCAAAGCAGTTTGTCGAATTTCAAACGCAAGAATATCGCCGCAGGATTGGCCGCGTACGTGGAGGATAAGCCGCTCTTTAGCCACTGGCCGGGGCATTGGTCAAAACTGCGCAACCAGTCAGCACATGCGGATGCATTGGAGGAATCCCCTGAAAAAATTCAAATTTACTATGATAGAGCATTCACGTGCCTTGCCATTTTTTACCATTTACTCGCTTCCACCATTGGCTATACCGGAAAGCTGACGGCGTACGGCACACCCGGTTGGCCGGAGCTACCGCCGACACCGGAAGCCGGTGATGCAATAGACGAACTTGCTGAGACTTGATCACATGGCAACAATTCCCAATTCACTCATGAGTACAGTTGCTTCGGTATTAGCAGTTCATTATGCGAGTCATTCCAAAGTCAATCTTGCTTTTTATGGACGCAGGCGCACCTAGTGATCCACCCGACGGTAATATGGAAATGAAATGTATCGCCTGGCTAAAGCGATACAACGAGGATGAGAACTTAAATCCACTGCGGGTATTAGGTCTTGTCATCCAAAAATTAATGGGTGCGAACCCTGAGATGGATGAACGCATCCGTATGGCACAGGAACGCATCACTGAATGTCTTGCGAAAAATCGGTTGGGTCATCAACTAAATGGTTTGTTACCGTAGCGGGCGCCACGCTGGCCACCAAAACGCTGGCGGATTTTTTCATTTCACCATGACTCCAGCCCGGCACTTCGCTGGACTACGCCAAGACTAGATACAGCAGGTTTATCAATAACTTAGGCGAGTTCATCATATGCCAGTGCTTTCTGAAACTTGACCCGACTTTCTCTTTGCTGGCCCCTAGAAGGCTCCTAGGAACTGGGGGTTTCCGATGAGTCATCGTGGCAAAATCAAGCTCACCAAGTCCGCTGTCGATGCGGCACAACCACAGGCGTAGGCCGTCGAACTCTGGGACAAGCTGGTGCCCGGCTTTCTTGTGCAAGATTACCCCGTCGGGCCGCAAGGTGTTCATGCTCCAATATCAGACAAACGCCGGCGAGCGCCGCAAGCCCGCCTTGGGTCAACACGGGGAACTGACCGTAGAACAAGCCCGCTCGCTAGTGCAGGAATGGCTGACTCAAGTACGCCGGGGCGGTAAGCCCGGCGTCATGTCCAAGCCTATAAGCGAGGAGGCTTACGGAGCTGGAGCCGTGCGCTCAAAGTGGCGGGGGCAACGCATGTGGGGACGCACGGTATCCGCCATCGCTCGGCGACCAACATTGCAAATCGGGCATCCCGGTCAAGGTCGGCAAGGCCCTGACGGCTCACAAGACTTTGGTGATTTTCATGCGCTACGTCCATACCGGGGACAAGCCGGTGCGGGAAGCCGCCGAGCTGGTGGCAAATCGGCGCAAGACAATCACGGGGGCACGCCGTACTGAAGGAGTGAAGGCATGATCCGGTGAGAGGTCTCCGTTCCGTCGCTAGCAGCACATTCGACGCTGCTAGCGACAGCAAGGCGACCAAGCTGATAGCGAACCAACGCAAGTCGGTCGTCAGCGCGCAAAGAGTCGAAAAATTAGGCCGTCAAGTCAAGTGTTCGCTTTGCGCGCTGCCAGTTTTGCCTCAAGCAGACGATAGGCTCTCTTCTCATCGAGCATAAGCAGGTTCGGCTCGTTCTGTAAAAGGTCAGCCAGCACCGGCGTCACAACATCGAACAGCGCTGGCAGCAGCGCCTCGCCGATTGCTCGCGGCTCTGCAAGGTCCTCCAGTAGTCCCGACATTTCGCCGTGAGCGAGCTTGTTGCGGCCTTCTCGGTAGACCTTGTGGACTGCGACATCCACCGTGAGCACGCCCTCGGGCACGATCTCACCCTCAGGTTTGAGCGCAGTCTCGGCGAAGCTTGTCATATCGCTCGCCTTGCCACCTGCGCCCGACAGCCCGTCGGCGGCACAGCCATAGTTGACCACTGCCATGAAATCGGAAGCCTCGCGACGAGCTTCACCGACCCAGTACAGGGCATTCGCCCAGCGCTCGACGAGATGCAGCGCATGTCCGCTTCGTCGTCCATCGACGTAGTGCTGCAAGATACACCCGGCGGCATCCAGAAAGGATTGTTCGCCCGCCATCTTGGCGGCCAGTGCACCGGGGCGTCCACCAATGCCAGGCATCTGTAAGCTCGATCCACGCAATATCCTTCCGTCTAGCGTGGTCGCGAACCGGTCCTCTGCAAAAAGATGCTGCCTGCCGGCTTTGGTAAAGCGTCGCGCATCCTCGACATGGAACCTTAGTCCGATTGCGTCAATCGCAAGTCCCACCACCACCGACGCTTTGAAATGGGACCGCGCATGCTCATGCCCTTCCATCCGAATGGTCGCTACCCAGCTATAGTGGCGTAGCGTGCGCAGAACATCCAACGCATACGATGCACGGCGGCCACTCTCGGCGACAGTTGATCGAGCGGTCAACTCCTCCAGGTCCAGTTCACGGGCCTCGACCTGGTGGATGAGCTCGCGAACCTCCGAGTCCTTGACAAAGGAATCGAGCCATTCCGCTCTTGGCAGGAATCGCACTGGTCCCACGGCAAATGCTGGCACGGCCTGATCCGAGTGAAACAGATGGCAAGGGATATGCCGGTCAACATCGGGACTTGCGCTGGCGGCAAGCTGCTGCAGGCGCGCTTGGTAGTCGTCGACGAGCGCAGCGTAAAAATCGTCACCGAGCACCACGTCCTGCGCATTCTGACCGTCCGGTACTTCTGGAAGGCGCGATTGGCAGTCGCGAAGCGTGTCCCCGATCGCCTGGAACGAGAGCTTCATGAAGGCCTCCCGGTCAATTGTCTGGCGCAAGGCTTCGAGTGATTTCCAGCTTTGCTGTGCCAGCATGTGAGCTGCGTCCACGCCGACTTGGGTGACCGGATACTGACCACCTTGGGACACCGAAATGGCAAGCGGAACCAAGGGGTTTGCGCTAAGGGCTTGCCATTCAGCAAAGGGCATCGCCTTCGCCTTGATCACGTCCTCGATAATCGTCTCCATGAGCGCTCTAGCGGGCGTCTCTTTTGTACCACCCGAGCTTCCAAATTTGTTCTCTCTTGCCATTTCCCCTCCTACTTAGCCCAATATGGGGCTGGCGCTACACACAATCAGCTTCATTGATCCGCGGGTCATGGCCACATATAAGTGCTGTGCGCTCATGCCCTCCGTATTCAGCACTACCGCCACTTCCGCCTCCAGCCCCTTGAGCAGCAGCGTGCTGCCGACTGCACGCTTGGGTAACGGGCGGCCCAACAACCGGTTCTCTTCGCGCACACGCCTGGCCGCCTCCGCAAGCGGGACATTTCCTGTCGAAGCTCCTCGCAGCGCCTTGAGTACGCCATAAAGAATGGCGGGCCGATGCACGCGCACATTCGGCATTTCGCGCAGCTCCGACAACAGTGTTGCGGTTGCGGCAATGGACGGGGCGCGCTGGAACGCCAAGGCACAGCTCTCCGCTGCGGACGGCGGATTCCTCGCGGTTCCTCGGGTCAATGACTCCAGACGCCGTGTCAGCTCTGCGACACCCACATTGGTCATGACACTTTGCGCCAGCGCGAGCAACTGGCCCAATGCCCCTGCAGACGCAACATCGAAACTATTGCCGAAGGCGATGAGATCTTGTAAGTCGACTGCCTCAACGGTCGAGGCCCCTGGCGTCTGGCTTGCGAAGCTCTGCTGGCTCGAACGGCTACGGCTGTCGGCGATGATCAGCACACGCCCGTCGGCCGTGGGCGGCAGTGTCCGTGCGGCAGCTAGTCGCTGCGGGTGGTCGTTGGGTGGAACGGTCTGAACCCACGTCACATGTGCTGGTGGTCCGGTGCGAACATCCACCGACTGACAAGCCACCAACAGGCGCCTGGCCTCCAGAAGCCACTGTCCGAGTGCTTCCGCACCAGCATTGCGCCACCGCCACGGCGTGGCCAGTTCCGCCACGACCGGAAAATGCGCGCACACTTGCTGCTCCCAGTTGGCCAGGTCGTTACCACCGAAGCCGAAGATGCCCTGCATCGGATCACCAAGCACGCAGGTCGGCAAAATCAAAGAGAGAAAGTAGACGAGATAGTGCTGAGGCACCGAACAGTCCTGATACTCGTCAACGATAAGGTGCGCATAGGACGCTTTCAGGACCTCGCTGACGTGTCCGGCCTGCAACAGCTTCCATGCGAATTCGCGGATCGCCGGGTAGTCTCGCGCTGGCGTGGCAAGCCGCAGGATGTCCGGGTCGTGACCGCTGCGACCCGGAAAGCTCGCAATCAACCGAATGGCCCAGCCGTCGATGGTGCTCAATCGATAGGCACTGTGCGGCACACCGGCACGGTCCAGCCGGCCACGAAGTGCTGCCACGCCAGCATTCGTGTGCGTGAGCACGAGGATAGGTTTGCTACCTCGGTGAGCAGCCAGAGCGTGAGCGATCAACTGCGTCTTGCCGCAACCGGCAGGTGCTGTAACGGTGCCGCGGGCAATCGCGCGCAGGTCGATTTCAGCGGGGGCCATGGGCAGCCCACGCAGATACCTGGTCCACCAGTGCTTTGAAGCCTGGATCGCATAGCGGCAAGTCCGGCGCCACGATGGTCCTTGCTACGTCCTCCATCCAAGAGATGGACTTGAACCAACCGGCCTTGCGGATGCGCGCTGCCTGCCCGAGCATGGCTCGGGTTGGTACTGACAGCGCTTGTGTGTTCTGGATTTCGTCCCAGACGGCCTGAACGGTCAGCATGTTGTTCGAGACCGTGCGAAGGTGTTCATGAATCAGGTCACCATGCAGGTCGTGGGCATATTTGATCAAGTGCTGACACGCCACCGGCGTGAGGCTGCCAAATAGTTCGTCCTCCAATGCGCGGCCTGCGCGGTAGGCAACGACTGCGCCACCGGCCTGCAGAAATGCCTGTTCGACGGCAGACGTGGGCTTCTTGTCGTCATCACGTACCACCATCACCCTGTAGCCTAACGACTGGAAGGCCGCTGCGCGAGCATAGGGGCGGTCCGGCTCGCCACCGCCACAATCGACCATGGCAATGCCTTGTGCTGCCAGAGACACGCCGCCGTGTTCAACCCGGTGCAGATCCAGCCCACGCAGAAGTCCGATCTCGCTGGCTCCTTCGCACACGATCACGGAGCCAGCCAGAAAGGCTTCGGGATAAAGACGGATGGTGCTTTGGGTGTCGTTGTCAGTACCCACCATGCGGGCTTCGTGACGGTGGAGATTACGGCGCAGCACGAAGAGCTGGCCGCCCGACAACTCCCTAAGCGCTACCGGCGAATGCGTAGTGAGAAACGCCTGCAGCGGGGCCGCTTCCTTCGCTCCGAGAGAGCCGAGAAACCGAGCAATGCGGTGCGGCTCAAGGCCGTACTCCAGTTCGTCCGAAAGGACGATCGACGCTTGGCTGGCAGCCCTACGCTGCAGACCAGCCACCAACAGGCGCGTGGACCCGACGCCGAGACTGCGAAGCGGGATGCCGCCCTCGTTGTGCAGGGAGATGGTCCCGCCCCCGAACGACACGGACTGAGAGTCGAGCAGTGCTCTCGCCTTCGCGCCGATGTGGACGCCTAGTTCCTGAGCGGTCGCAGCGACGATCCCCAGCGCTTCTCTCAATTGCTGCTCGGCCTGATCGCCAAAGGTGCCGCGCGCATCTCGCGCAGCCTTCACAAGTGCCGCCGAGGCATCAGCGCGCTCCTCCGAGATGCGGTTCAGGACCGAGCCTCGCTGCCAGCCCAAGTTGTAGTCAGCGAGCGCACCGATACGTGTCGGCGCTAGTGCCAGACGGTCCTTCCACGCAAGTGCCTTCACCAGACCTTGCTGGGAGGCTCGGTCGGAGATGAGAGTCCAGGATGGCTCCAGATCGCTGGCGACTGTCAGATTCAGGCAGAGAACCACTTCTGCGCCAGCTGACGGTTCGTCTTCGACGACGCCCGTGGCGGCGTGATAGCCGCGCAGAAACGCACCGAAGCTCTCCAGGGCACTCATGCTGTCATCTAACGCACCCAGCGTCAGCGTGATGCTGATGGGTGCGGTGATGTCCAGGCCGAAAAAGTCTGCGTCGGAAATCTGGACATTGCGCCTAGCGCCCAAGCACAGGTCGATCGCATCCAACACCGTGGATTTTCCGCTGTCGCCCGTGCCGATTAGACAATTGATGCCAGGCGATGGGCACCACACCAGTAGCTGGATGCCACGGAAGTTAGAGATCTCGATCTTTCTTATTCTTGCCATTGGATGCCCCTGTGATGGTGTGCGGCCAGTTCTGCTTAGAAAGCCCTAGTGCAGAAGCACATTGAGAAGTGTTCGATTCTTTGCGCCGCCTTCGGTCTTTCGCAGGACATCGTTTGAGTTCCAATGGCCGACGAACCACCGATGAAACTGGCTCAACTCATGTCTTCGGCACGTCTTTCGCTTCGTAGATCCGTCGGGCTAGAAGGCTGGCGAAGATCAGATATTGAGCGGCCTTCTCTGGGTCGAGATCATGATTTAGCGAATGAGCCTTGGGATTGCGTATGCCAAGGTAAGCACCGACTAAAATTTGCATGAAACCCTTCTGATCATTTCGGCCCGACTCCGTGTCAAGTTCGCTGAGGATCAGGTGCGGCTTCTCCAAACTCAATGCTTGCGTCGCAAGAGCCGCACCGTCGAGATCCAGGCCGGTGCGCTCTCGTACCAGATCATAGATTGCAACGATTGAGTTCAGAACGGCATCGCGGTAGTGTCCGTTCACATAGTGCTGAAAGGCATGAGCGAAGATGACCGGATGTAGCAGTTCTTCGAAACCAATGCTTGGTTGCGTACCTGCTCCGCTACGCGCATGCGTTTCTGCCCTGGACTCTACCTGGGGTAGATCACGTGCAAGGATGTCGTCATAATCGTTGACGTCTCCAAACCCAATATGCCTTCCGAGGTTTCCCATGTCTTGCTCCGGAAAACCCGCATCCGTCCAAAGTTTGCGAAGCGATTGGTAGTCTGTTTTCAAATAACCATTCACCAATTTTGCACCGGCTTTATCGTCATTCGCGAGCAAGCCCTGAGCGTCGATTGCTTTCTGGCGTATCGCACGAAACACAGCATTGACTTTCAAATACCATTCAAGCATCAAGGCTCTCCATATTTTTCATCCGAACTGCCAGAGGCATCGGCGATGCCCGGAAGGACGCTGGCAGAAGCGGATACGGCCTGTATTGCCAAGTCGGGCACCTTCTTTCGCTTTGGCCGCCTGTTCGGCGATTTTGCAGTAGTACCTGAAAGGTGCGCATTTTTACTTATGTCGCTTGGCAAGTACCGTCGACCCGGTACTTTGACAATAACGACGTGTCTCGGCTCACTCTCACCTAGTCGCCTTATGGTGCAACATTGCATCAATGATCGGATGTGTGGTGTACCTTCAAGTTTCGGCGCGGTTAGATCAAGGACAAGCAGGAACCCCAATCGAATACTCACATTCTGGTAGTCAGTAGTTTGTCCTGCGTAATGATTCGCCAGCGAATCAAATGATCCATCGTCCATTTCACGCTTGATTTCGATCACCATGCGTTCTCCCGTGGTCTTCAGGGCCACGTCGGCGCGGCCCCCGCCAAGGTTTGTGGGCTCCATTTCACCTGATGCTGATTGGGTACTTATCCAGCGGAAATAATCGTCTTGAAGTGCGCTCTCTGGTGGCAGAGTGCCATCAGATTTCTCAAATAGATAGGCGACCGATGGATCATCCTTCTTTGTAATTTCCAGACGATTTTTAAGAAATCTGGTCGTCCACAGTAGAACTGTGCTGAACAATTTGGCACCTCGAACACTATCTCTGTAGTCCGGGTGATGTTCCACCGAGGCCAAGCAATCGTCAAAGATATCGATCTCCGCCGTGCTCAATCCTTCGAGACTGAACGCATAGGCGTTCGAGACAACTTCGATTACGCGCCGCTCGGTTTCTTTACTGCAACGGGCTTGTGACAGTACGGCAGCGACCGGTGCCCAAACGGAGGCTGCCCCAGTGGGGTTTCGCTGGGCCTCTGCATCAGCGGCCATAATTCGATCAATGCCGCTCAGGATCGCATCGGCCTCGGGGACCTGCTCGTGCTCGC
This sequence comes from Cellvibrio sp. 25HG11W-0, assembly GCF_057815475.1. Lineage (NCBI taxonomy): Bacteria > Pseudomonadati > Pseudomonadota > Gammaproteobacteria > Cellvibrionales > Cellvibrionaceae > Cellvibrio > Cellvibrio sp. 25HG11W-0. The sequence goes on along the minus strand of NZ_CM174230.1, from coordinate 2,362,016 downwards.
GGTTTTGTTTGAGCCAGCATTTCAAAAGATATGCTTGCCCTTCGCGCTGCGCGATCGAAGACACGATTCTGGGACGCAGCAAAGTCTCCAGATATCCATCTCGGCTGCGTTTCAATATCGTTCGCCCCGCGCTGTAAGCAGCCAGGACCTGACATTCGATCACAACCCTAGGCTCCCACCAGCTAATCTGCTGCAAACTGTCGGCAAGCGACGCAAGCGTTCCTGCAAGATCGTTCCAGCATGCAGCCTGTATATGCCTTGCGCCCAACCATGTTGGCGAATTTTCGTCGGCATGCCAGGCAAGGAGTTCGAAGACTGATTTCTGAATCGTCGCGCTGCGCGCTCTCAACTCAATGTTGGTCTTGTGGGCATCGAAGTCCGTTAATAATGTGAGACATTCCCCATATAGCGCTGCCTCCGGTGCCGCTTCCTTCAACGATTTAGCTTTCTTGAACCACTGCAGGGAATCCAAAAAGATGGCATTTGCCATCTCTCTCTTCGGTTCGTCGAGCGCAGCTGCGAGACCTGCCATCCCTAACTCAAAGCTAGCTTCGTAGGCTGCGTCTTCGCACTCGGAGAAGATGCGTAGCTTTTCCACCAACTCTGTTTCGCGCCAATGCGAGTGGGCGATTCCCATAATCTTGGCGGCATGACGAAGAAAATGCGGTTCGTCGGAAATTTGAATGCCCAACAAGGCATCCAGAAGGCGAAGCTGCATCCGACGATCAGACGCAGCCAGCCGGAAAGCTCCTTCAAGTGCTACAGCTCGTGCATAGCCTGTGATCGCACCGGAAACATCAACCGCTTTCTGCAAGAAAGCCATGAATACGTCATTTGCAGTACCGTCCGGCAATTGGCAAGAATTCAGCGCATCGACCATTTCTATCAACACAACATCACTTACTGCGGCTCGCACCAAACAATCGATCAGGTCTTTCCATGGATGTACATCCTTGACCAATGCGTCGCTCGCATCTCGGAGAACCGCAGACAAAATTTCGCCTGCAAAAGGGGATGCCCCCAACGCTGGTGTAGCCTCAACAATTACTTCGAATCCGCCCAGATTGTCGACGCTCGGTAGTTCCCCTTGGCTTAACAACGTATGCAGCGTAACTTCCACCGGATGCAGTTGAGCCCCCAGCGCGGTCATTACCATAAGTAGCCTCCATTTGTGGCTTCTCTGCGATGGCTTTCAGGGACGTGATCGATCATCGCTTTGGAGGTTACGCCTGCAACGAAAATCTGGAGATGGGGAAGTTCGTCACGAATGTCTTTCAACCCCGAGAGCAATTCACGAAGATCTTCTGGCGCAATTTCCTGCGCAGCGGGCGAATCGATCATGATCAACCCAGGGTGTCGTCCGACGCCCCTTCGTTCACCGACCTGAATCATGGCGAGCACTGTGGCGACCTTCAGCCTCAGGCGCTCACCTTTCGTCACTTTGCTGAACGATGTCTCGGCGCCACCCTTCGTCAGAATCAGATTCGCATTTCCACGCAGTTGAGCCTTCGACAAGCTGTGCATGCCAAAGCGCTGGGCGAAGTGAAGAAGACTGGCGGAGACCTCGCTTAGGAACTCGTCGCGAACGGCCTTGGACCGTGTTTCCGTCTCGCTGACAATGGCTTTGAGCACGGCTGCTTCATCATCCGTAACATCATCGCTACCAGGATCAAAGCCTGCTTCTTCAAGGCGACCTTCAAGTACCGCGATCTCGTTGACAAGTAGCTTTCGAGCGTCGAACGACCCAAGCTGAAGTGTCAACGCTTCACTCTTGGTCTGGATGCTCTCTAGATCCGTTTGCAAGGTCTGGAGACTTTCATCGGCCAAATTACGATTCTTTTGAGCTTTGTCGAGTGCCGCTTTTGACGCTTTGACGCTCGCCTCAAGCTCTTTCCTCAGAACATCCGCGTCCTCGCTGCTCGAAATATTCTCTCCACACACAGAGCATGAATGGCTAGTCGCCTCTTTTTTCTTCCGCGCCTGATCGATTTCATGATCACAACGTGGGCAGCAACTCGGGTCGAGCAAACGAAAGACTGAACCCGCCGCCGTCGAATCTTGGTGGGCCTGTAATTCACGGCGATCTTGCAAATAGGCAGCGCTTGCCTGCTGCTCTGCGAGCGTCTCTCGATCAAACCGTTCTTGCATTGCCTTCTCTCGACGTTTGGTTTCTGAGTACCTGCTGCTAAGCACAGATAGCTCAGTTTGGATTGCCTCATCCGACGGTTGCAAATTCAATGCTTCTCGTTTCTCTGCGAGCGTTGCTTCGATCTCCTTGACGCGGGCTTGCTTGGCACGTGTACCCTGATTGCGACGGCGAGCCTCCAGCTCATTTCCGGACTCGACGAGTTTCAGTGCCGCTGCTGCTGTGGCCAGCGTAGAAACCCATGGAACGCCGAGGTACATTTGCATTAAACGCGCTTGAGTTCCTGTCGTGGCGGGCAGATCACCGAGCACTACATCATAGTTTGTGCCGATGAACATCGCGCCTGACAATGCAGGCCAGCCATGAACGACTGCATGGCCGGTCTTTTCTTCGGAGTCACTTTCACGCCATGTCGCAAGCCCCTCCATGGAGAACGCCCGCAGAAAGAAGTCCGACATGACCATCTCGAACTGCTTATCACTATTGAAGGACGCGAGTACCGTAGGGTTTGCTGTTGCCGATGACCGTCGGCTTAGCGCGCCAGAAGCTCCGCTTTGACAATCGAGTTGCACCTCATGCTCAAGTCCATCAAGATCGAATCGCAAGCAAGCGTTGTGTATCCAGCTCTTGACGTCATCTTGAAGATTCGGAGATGGCTTGCCGCGCATCAGCCATCGCACGACTTCGATGATCGACGACTTCCCGCGCAGGTTGCGATCCGTCATCATTCCCCATAGTCCTTCATTCAGGTCTGGCCATTCAAAGGTGTAGAGTCCGTCGTCCTCAACGCCTTGCTTAGTTCCACCGAAAGCAATACTTAAAAGCTTCATCCTGCGTGGCGCTGGTAGCACCGGGGTTGGCACGATATGCCGTGCGGTCAAAACTGACTCCACGCGACTCGTATCGACCTTGGCTCGGCTTGCGATGGCGTCAAGCCATTCCATGCTCTCTTTTGCCATATCTTCCCCTTCAGACGGTTTGTTTGAGTTGATTTAGTCTTCGTTGTACATCCGTACCAATCGGAGGAATGATCCCGCCAAGTTGGGTTTGAGCATACGTCGCCTGCTCGTACTGCTTATCCTTCAGAGCACCACCGCCTCGTGTGCCAGCGATTTCCGCAACCAAGGCCGCCCGTTGGGCATACCATTCAAGAATTGGCTCCTGTACGACAGCGTTCGAGCAGACCTCTACTCCGCGAACCGTCAAGATGAAATCGGTTTCATGGACCTTCACCTTTCCTTTGATGCCCGTAATACGGACTAAGTCACGTGATCGAAGCAAGGAAAGCGCATCGTCGAGTCGTTCATAGGCACCAAACAGATAGCGGATCATTGGAATACGTCGCAAGTCAGGTTCATCGCTTTCGAAGATTGCTTCCGCAGCTTGACGATAGTCCTCGTTGCCCATTGCTTCGTAGCAGTCCAACAGTTCGCTAGCCAGATAGTCTGGGTTACGCATCCAGAAGTCGAAGGCATGCAATCGTGCCTCGCCTTTGAAAATCTTGGCAACTGTCGGATCGTTTGGGTCTACCAAGGGCATGCCACCGGCGTTCAGAATGAAAAGTATTCGGATTGCATCACGGTGAGGTGTCCGAGCATTCATGTGTTCCCCTTTTTTCTGAGTATCAGTTGAATCTTCGCGAACAGGCGATGAAGCAGATACTCTCCAGACAAGCCGGTTTCTGCTCCAGCATCCACACTCAAGAATGTTGGAAAATCGGTAAACTCGCAGGTAATGGAGATATTGGAATCAGCTCCACGTATATGGACATCCTGAGGTTCAACCTTTGCGGAAGCGTTGTTAAAAAAGATTTCAAGTGCTTCAAGGATAGTGGATTTACCAATATCATTTTTCCGGGCGAAGGTCGTGACATTGTCAAATCGAGTGGTAATCGGATACTGATAACAGCGAAAATTCTGAGGGGTTATGGCAACAAGTTTCATATAAATCCTTGGGTTATAGCTAGAATTCCGTATGGGAGCCTATTGGCGCGTCATATAGTTACAGTTAAGTGCCCAAATAGACAAGAGTCAATGACACTGCATTACGTAAGTCTGCCATCAATAGCCTAAACCAAGAGGTGGATATGCCGGTTCTTGTGTTCCCAAGGAGATGGTATTTCGCATCAATGTCTCAGATGACGCTAACCGATTAAATTGCTTCTGATTAATACCTAGAAGATAATCGGGGGACGGGGCGACTGACCAGATGAGATTGAGCGCTCCCCAGCCTGTGTCAACAGGTAGCTGCGCAAGGCGGCTCTAAGCTCTTCTGCTAGTGGTGTCTGGATGCTTTTATAAAAGGCCCCATCAGGGCCTTTTTTATTGAGTAAAAAATGAGAATGTGTTGCAATTTAAGTAGTCTGGCAGGGAGGGGGTTGTTCAAGACAAGCGCACACATGAAGGAGCCAACCGTTGCCCACCAACCTAAAAGGCCAACAAATGTCGACCTTTAATAGGTTGGTCGGAGCCGCCTGTGGGACGATACTCCAAACCAAGCGGACGACCATCTTACGTTGTGGGCAAAGGCGCCCGAGTTCGATAGTTAGAAAAAAGTCCGACCTACTCTTTATCGGATTCCTCCGAATATCCTGCTCACTGGCTAGGGGGTTTTACAACCCGACATTGATGCCCCCTTTCGGGTTCCGGTCCGCACCAACGCGTCCAGTTTACTAATTAATCAATTCTAAACCAACAATTGATATTGGCAGGCTGGCACTTTTTACCTTTAAACTAACGTGCGGCATACCCGAAAACCGCCTTTCAATGCCTATCGAAGATCAAGTGTCCTTGAATTAACATAGCTGAAACCTCGACCTGAGCAGAGTCCAGGTTTTATGCGGCACCGCTATCTGTAAATTGACGGTAATTATCATGTGGGTTAAATGCAAAGACAAAATGCCGGAAGATATGATGCCTGTAATCGCATTGTATCTGGGATGCTGGCCGAGACGTGGAAACCGTGAAATAACCGAGGCTAACGCAGTGGATGGCGAATGGGAAGATCTTCCCGACAACGTTGTTATTGTTGGATGGATGCCGATCCTTGACACAAAACATTTATTGATCGCAGAGTGCTATGCAAGTTTAAATCTCAATGCAACTCCCAACCGCTCTCTTGGAAGCATCCAAACCAGCGACCTTCCCGACATATCCGAATGCATTTTTGAAGGCGATTATTCCGAGATAAAGTGAACAAAGTGGCATATAGTGAGGATCTAACCAGTCCGCTTCGCCTATCCCGAGATCGACATACATGGAGTTTTCTGTAACGCATATCCTACGGAGGCGATCCGTTTTCCATGTTAGACCGGAAAGCTGGGAGGCGTAGCTGAAACGGAAAAGCCCAGATTTACGCTGGGCTTTCAAGTCCTCAAGGGAAAGGTGGAAAGCAATAAGGCCTCTTGGGCAACAAGATTATGTTAGGTTTTTGTGACTAACCTGTCAATTACAAGCCTCACTCAAAAAATGTCGAGGTGGGGCAATTAATCACCACTAACTGACCAATCGAATACATGACGGCCTCTCACTCAAAACAGTTATCATCTGGCAACCTAATTAAAACACCACCGCTAACCAGATCAGCAATGATTATCTGCATTTGCAGCACAAATCTATCGTCAAGATTAGTGCGCATATGACCCGCCAAAATTTCTGCTAACTGCTTTACTGACAAGGATTCTTTTTTCACCGACTCCAACAGCAAGCTCGTGGCCGCGTTAAGCTGCATAAACTTAACTTGATCATTTTCACTTCTGAATACCACAATAAACGTTGGCACCCAAGACTCGTGAAATCAGTCCATTGGACGGCATGAAGCGCATGCAGTATCGTGGCACCATCGATCACGTCGTTGATGAAGTAGATTGGTTGGAGTAACCAAGCGAGTGAATTACGTTATGAACCGTGCCAGCGCTCCATCAGGAATGTTACAAGACTATGTGAGGCATTCACCGCAAGGCGCGCCTCTGCTACGGTAATCGTTGGTGGCTCTATGCCTCGACCATGCACAGAGCCGATATGGGTTCGGTAAGCCCCAATGCCATCGACGATAGACGCCAATCCTTGGAGGATTTTTTTCTGGTCATCTTCCAGTGTTGGATCAATATTTAGCCCCATATGACCTTGAACCACTTTCCATAAAGGAGCAATAGATTGTTTGGCAGGCATATCCAACGTGAAGGTTTCAATATAAGTTTTACACAAGGCTTCAATAATCGAACTTGCAGCAGTAATCGCTGCATGAGGATCACGATCCAATTGCGATACCGCGCGATTAAATTCAGCTTCAACCGATGCAAAATCACCCGCCTTAAAAAAATCTGCCAATGACTTTGTGGCAAGATTGGCCCCGGCCAAAGTAATGAACCCATTTAATTGATAGCTCAATTGATTTCTGGCAAGACTCTCGATTATTTGCTGTTGACCTTCAGCGATTTGGGAGTTGGATGGACTTAAATACATAAATTTCTGGATAACCAATCCAAGAATAGCAAGTGGATTTAACGTTTCATCATCATTGCAACGCTTCAACCATACGCTGCATTTTGTTTCCAGGTTACCTTCCGGCGGCTCACCGGGTGCACCTGCGCTCATGAGCAATACATTTAATTTGGAATGACTATGATAGTGCTCAGCAAGTACTGAAGACACCGCGCCAATGACTGAATTTGGTATTGAATGCGCCATAAACTTCGCTCAAATTTCTTTATCTTATCCATCAATATTTTTTAATTGTGATGCAGGACAGGATACATCTAATCCGAACGCATCCAGTAAAACGATGGCTTTTTGAATCATTCGCAAGTATTCATCTTTTTCTGGCAATTTGCGCTTACAAGATAGTCCATTGGCAATCAGCCACTCTTGTATTTCAACAAGTGAATTTTCTGTAACGCCATGCGATAGCAGAGTTTCTGCGGTAATGTTAGAGACATACTGTGGCGTAAGCTCATCAGGTGAATGTAACTTCAACTGAAACACTAAGTCATTCCGCAATACTCTACGGAGTGCATTTTTTGGCGAAGCCAATACAGCTGTTGCTGCATTAATATATTTTTGTGGATTGGCTCGAATATATTCAATATCCCAGCGTAATTTCAAATTGCGGCAAAAACGAGGAAGCGCACCTCGTGCTTGGGCAGTTGTAAGACCATTTGTTTTCGCTGCATCAGCGACCGATCGACCTTGTGCAATTGCAATCAGAATACTTGCTTTGATCATATCAGAAATCATATCTTCCCCATTACGCAGTTATTTATAAGTCGCTCAAGCGGAGCTACTGTTTTAGGCAAGGTAGTTAAGGATTTGCTTGTAATCGTATAGCAACGCGGATCTTGCTTCCTCGTTGAGCTGAGTCAGCTTCGGATTTGGCTTTTCAGTGTGAATAATTGTGAATCGTTGATGCCACTCACTGTGCATATCAACAAAAACTGTTCTGCTTGTCGATGAAAATTGGTTAGCGGTGATATCTATATCAATCTCGCCCAACATAATCCAGATATGCCGTTGTGATTTTTTAAAACGGTTTTCGCCGGTGACAATTTTCAGGGACGACACACCGCCTGCTTCTATCAGGAACTTTGCCAATAAATAAGAGACAACCTCGCAGCAATTAACGGGAAACAGATCCAGTAAATCAAATTGGAATCCATCCGCTTTTGCTTTCAGTATGGCCTTTCGAAACAAGAAAACCGATAGATGTAAATCCATGGCGGGCAGTGAAAGAAGTTAGTAGAACGCGCCAGTATAATTCATTGACGACTGGCTGGGAGTGGCTGTTTCAGCGGGATGTATCGATATCATCCTGAAGCGAGTCGATAAGGACTTCCAAACCCTCGTGAGGATCAACACCTAACACTTGGCAATACCTCACAAACTCCACCACTTCAATTTTCCGTCGATCCTGCTCCATCTTGCCCAGCACAGAATGATGGCGCCCCATCGCCAAAGAGGCTTCGCGGAGCGTCAAACCACTGACTTCCCGCTGCTTTTTTAGCCAGATGCGGAGCTTTTCGTAGTGAGGTGAGTAAGGAGATGATTTCATTGTCTCGATGATAGAGACAGGATAGAATGGCGCGAAATTCGAGACATGAGGCGTCAATCTCTATCATGAAATCCCTCACCGTTAAGTCCGGGCTGCTTTCAGCGTTATCAACACTCGTAAACCGAGAGTTCACGGTACACCAGCTCACAGATGGGTATTCCGATCTATTTACCCAGTGGTTCCAGCTTGAGTGGCCCAATCAATCCGGTTGAGCGGCCCACAGTCTGAGTAAGTGCTCTATGTCATTTGATGTGTTCGTTTCACTTTCCCTGGGCCAATGCTTAGGCTAAAAATCAACCATCCGATTTGCTTTAGGAGTTGGGGTTGAGGTTACCGCTTCCCCGCAAAAATTCCAAAAAACCAGATAGCACAGAGGTTTTAAGATGAGTAGGACGGTTATACCCATCGACTTCAATATTCAGCTTTTGGTAGCGCACATAAAACTCAAATGCTGAATCAGTTATTTCTGAGAAATCTACAGGTTTAACATTATCATCACCTTTTTTCTTAGCGTCTTTGACGGCTCGCCACATAAAGGCATTTACTTTTTCAGGCGAATTGTCCGCCAGCAAGAGTTTAAGTTTTGCGTTGCTGGGTGAATAATTTTGTAGGTCAAGACCACTTTTACGAGAATGATAGATCGTATATTCAATAACCTCACAAGCCAAAATCTCTTGATATAGTGCCTTCAGGTACAGAATGTAGTCGAAGGAATGGCGCATTAAACGAGTTATTTTTTCTGCACTTTCGTACACATAAGCTTCTAATTCCTGCTCTGCGCTAGCCGGACATTTAATAAAAAGCATTCCCGTTGCGTCTTCAAATGGAAAGGTCGGCTCAATTAGCTTGAACTGAATAGCTCCTTCATCAATCAACTTTGCAATGCAACTTTTTACATAACTTTCAATAGGTGCGTAACCGCGGTCAATGATTTGATCTTCGCTCAAATATAATTCATTTGGTTTAAAGCACATTGCGAGAGCCACCAGCATAATCATCTGCTCAAACTTTTTCTGGCTCACTTGCTCAATCATGTGCACTCCCCATAGTACGATAAATACACTCCCCTGAATCTAGTTGTATAAATAAAATACAGCAGGAAATGGGAGCTATAGACCGTGGAATGATAGGCACTAAAACCTGATAGTTCTAGCTTTTAAGTGGGGCTATCATGAAAGATGCACATTTGGTCGCCTTTGGTAGGGCCATAAGGGAGCTACGAAAGGACAGAGGGCTATCTCAAGAGGCCTTTGCCGATCTTACCGGTATCGATCGTAGCTATATGGGTCATATTGAAAGAGGCGAGAAAAACGTGACTCTTACCAAGATTTATCAGATCTCAACTGCTCTCGATATGCCCCTTCACGTAATATTTGAACGCGTTAAATAGTTAGTTAGATTCGTTACTTCGGGGGGAGCTTTCTGCGTTCTGCTGCCAAACGAAATCCTTCAGGCACAGGCTTGAACTTGTCGCCTTCTTGTGGCCATCGTTTAGCTCGGCTTTGGAACGCTCTTAGCGCGTCTATATCCAAAGTGGCTGCTACCACATAGTCGTTCTCACCTCCGCGTAAACGAGCTATATCACGCATAAAAGACTCTTTGGCTGGGGATCTGACTCGACTATCGCCATACTTTCGGTTATTCACCAAAACGGTATACGCATGTACATCAAGGGCCGCAGATTCAATTAAGGAGGAAAACGTCTCTAAATCTTGGTTCCAGCTGAGAACCATTAGGGCATCTACTGCTCCCTGGAACCGTAATCGAGCAGTCGCGTTTTGTAGCTCGGAGCAAATCATTACTCCAAAATTCACTCCATTGTGATTATAAACAGGCTTCCTTGATTTTTTTGCTAATACTTCCGAAATCGCCCAATACTTTCCATACTTCGCATGAAGCTCTTTGTCTTCATTGACTGCCGGACGCAATTTAGGTTGCCAGATTTTAACTGATGCAGGGTAACCTAGCCGGTTGTCGCAGAGCGCTAAAACAACCTCGCTTTTTAATAGGTTATCGGGCGAATGTCGATACTCTGTGCCAGCGATCAAGCTAATGCCGGCAGCGTTTAAGCGCGCTGCAATGCTATTCACCCAGCGCAATGGGATCGATAATTCTGGAAATAGTACATAATCAGGTTTTGGCGAAAGCTTCAGTGTTTCATTTACCAGCTTAGATAAGCGCTGATATCTGGTCCGTGAGAAATTTGATCTATCGCATGCCATTGAGGCCCAATCTGAATCTTCTGTTTTGATATTCGTTAAAGCTACGACAATTTTGTGTTTTTTGTCAGTTCCGATTTTTAAATACTTTCTCCGCTTCCCTGATATTTCTGGTTCGCTGTCATCTTGCTGAGTTGCAATGAGCGTTGGCTTAATCCACACACCTCGGATGGCCTGCGTATACTTTGCCCAAGTCACGCATGGTTTTTCACTGAGTGAGCTTCCATCCGCAGCAGGCAAGCCCACACACTCGGGGGCTAACTCAGATATTTCAGAGGGAGTTAGTGGTCGTGTTGGGAATAAATAAGGTAATCGGCTCTCATGTTTGCGATTGGCTTGTTTAATTTCGCTAAGCCTACGATCTTCAGTTGACCTTAAAAATTCATTAAGTACCTCTACATCGATTAAAGATGTAGAACTAAATATCTCAAGTATTCGGTTTTCCTTCTTTTTATTGGGCTTCTTTATGAGCATTTCTGCTGACTTATATTGAATAATTCGTTTGTATGGTTCCTTAGCAAGATCAGCCAACGCTACTAGAGGTGCTTTAGAGTCAAACTCTGCGGTATCAAAACGAAAATCTAGCATTTCCTCAAAGCCAGTGAGGCTATCAAAAACACCCTGTAAAAAAAGATCGGCTAAACGTTTTTCTTTTTGTGAGCGCTCTCTTAAAAAAAGTTTGTCGGGGGCGTAGTAACGTGTTGCAGCATCAATAAACAACCAGGTTAAAGTGTCTTTAACATAGCTCCAAAAATTTACTCCCGCTTTTGCATCACAACCATTTATTGCGACGGTTTCTCCGGTGGTCACCGTAGATGCCAGTGATTCGATAGCCTTATAGGCTTTCAGCGCTATTTGTTCGGCTTGGTGCCATTCGTTCATGCTGATGGCAAAACCAAGTAAACGCGGTAAATAGTTAAAATGGTCAAATAGATTATCTGCCCTTAGAATATGGTTGTGCGCAAATTGATAGAACTCTTCTCGCTGCTCTCTCCATTCTTTTGGCGGTAAATCACGTGCAAGAGTTTCAACGTGACGCAGTTGCAAAGACCAACTCAAGCGCCTAATTGTTAGGCCGTCAGCGCGTCTTAGCGTGTCCGCATTTTCACCAACACTGCCTGCAGCAGATAACACTTTTGCAGCGGTTGAGTCATCCAACTGGTCAGGGGACGGCATAAGCCGATGCTCGCTAGATAGCTCATAAATTTCTTTTTCAATGCTGTCCAGTAAATCTATACCAGCGCGCCCTTGTAATAAAAAGAGCTTTTGTTTATCCGACTGCAGTCTAATTAATGAATTACCTTGAATTTTCTTCCCTTGCTGTATTTGCCACATCTGGCCATCTTCAGTAACTTTGCTGATGCACTTCTTTCCAAGTCGCTCCTGTAACAGCGCCATAAAATCTTGGCTATTGGCAATGTTGCCCGCATCACGTATCACTAGGAACATATCATCAACGTAACGTCCATAATGAATTGGGGACAGTTTTTCAATGATAAGCCGATCCCAGTAATGTAATAATACATTAGAGATTATTCGGCTGGCGGTTAACCCAATTACCAAGCCACCCTTGATGTCATATTCTTTTCCAGCTATCTGTTTTCCAAATTTCGATGCCCCATCTGACCAATATTTTAGAAAGTTGGCTAGCTGAGTAGTGAACTCAAGCTCTTCGTCAGTTAATTCAACACCTAACTCCTCCTGTAAATATTTAGATACCAATGCAAGAGGGTCGATAAAATGGTAGTAGCTTTTTAGGTCTAGTGAGACGGCAATAATATCGTGATCTTTTTCTAATTCATCCCGAATCGCCCTTAATCCATCTCCGCGCCATTTTTGATATGGTTGGAAATAAGGAGAAAATGAGCCTATCGAACTAATATGAAAAGGCTCATCTTGTTCCTCGCTAAAGAGCTCGTCATTTCGAACTCGTTTTAGTCGCGCGCCATAACAATAATCGTCAAGCTTGGCATCGAATTTATGCCCAACTGTATTTATCCATAGCGCAGATATTATGTGGCTGTCTACTGGGAAATCACCCACTATTCGAAATTCGGGTGTTAGATTGAAGTTCTTAAATAAGTGCCCAACAGCGCGCTCGGGGTTGGAAAAATGAACGTGACCATTTTCTTTGACGTCAGTCTTTGGTTTTGTAGATAATTTTTTAGGTAAAAGGCGAAACTTGCCTACAAGGTCTACATCCTTTTCAAAGCCTGCACTGCTCTGAAGTAGAGCCAATAGATTGCTTAAGTTTTCCAGTAAATTCTGTTCATACTCAGCAAACTTTATGGCTGTTGGAAAAGTGTTCTCAAAGAAGCAGTCCGCTTTTGCTTTGCGGTAGGCCACAAGCAGATCTTCTATTGTTAAATTATCCCGTCCGGAAAAAGTTTCCCTATATGTCATGAATTATTTTCCCTAATCTAAGTTTTGCACTGAATTGGCTAGTCGTCTTTCTTGGCCGATTGGTGTGGTATAAAATCGTTGCTCAATGCCATAAAGCAATAATTTCAGGTCTTCGTCGGTAGATATTTCAAATTTGTTGGTTTCCTTGTCGAGCTTTAATTTTTCTCCGCAATATCCGTCAATATAAAAAAAGATACCGTTTTTATCTGCCTCAGGCATTGCATCTAATGTCGCTATGGCGAGTGCCACGCGCTTTCTGTTAGGTTTTGATACCTTCTCTAAACCATAACCATTAGCCAGCTCGATAAATGACTCATCCAAAAACCCTTCCACTTCTTCTTTTGTCGCCTCTTTATAGAGTTCATCTATACCAGGAAATATGCTCGAAATAGTGGCGAGATTGCGAAATATTAATGCGTCTATGGCTTCAAAATATACGGCGTCTGGTTTCGAATTAATCACCAATCGATTACCAGTTTCTTCCACTTTAGCTGCCTCACCGAAAACGACAGTTTTCTTTTTAATAAATAGAGAGGGTGTTATTTTTTGAAAGTAAAAGTTATTTCCCTGTACAGCAAATATGTACGCAATCTTAGTAAATTGATCTTTTTTTAGGTCGCTGTAATCTTTTGAATCAAAAACGCCCTTCAAAAGACCAACACAATATGGCTTTTGACTAAATAGTTCGATCTTAAACCAAGAGTCTTCATCCAAATTATGATCTGGATTGTATGGGACACAGGCTGCAAGATTTACTGAAATGGTTTCGAAAAGCGTATGATCTGACACCAATTTCATGTAGGGATTCTTTCGAGGTCCTCTAACTTTTACCAGTACGTGATCCATGTCTATCCTCGCTCAATAAATGTATAGTCATTAATTCTATAGGCCTTCGGTATATCAACCTCATCAGGCTTTTTATATTTATGACGACTGATTAAAAAAATATTTGTTCCATTTTTAGTCTCTATATTGTAAAACTCATAACCAAAAATAAGAAATAACGGATTGAAGTAGAGCGCTTGCGATAGAAAAGTAAATAGAAACAATACACCGTAGACAAAAAATAATGCATCCCAGCTTCCAATACTCAGCGCCACAAAAAAGTAACCAAGATAGCTAGGAAGAAAACTGTTGTTCGCGTGTTCGATACCATATATCTCACCTCCTTTAAATTCATCTTTTCCAAGTCTTGTGCTTAAAATAATGCTTACGCCAGTTAGCAGCACTGGGATTAGAAAATAGAACCCGTAAGAAACTCCGCTGGGGATATGCGATAGCCAATAATTCCCCAAAAAAAAGTGATTCAAGGAATATCCCTTTTGGACAAGAAAAACTATCACCAATAGAGATGTGGCATTAAACGTTAGCAATAGCCGAAACAGGAGATTCATGGTTTCACTGTTACCTGGTCGTTCATTAGCATGGGGAGGAGCCAATCACGAAGAATACAAAGCTGCATATTTTCTTTGGTTGCAGCTTCAATTTTCTCGAAAACTGGTTCTGCTATTGCAGAAAATTTCCCGATAATTGCTCGATCTTTCGGAAGGGCAAGTTTGGTGTATTCAATGTCGTTAGAAACAATCGAGCTGAATACTGAGCCGCTTGCTTTCACTTCAAGATGATGGATAAGCTCTTTGGTCAAGAAAAATAGAAATGTATAGCTGATTCCTTTCTTAGCCTTTAGGGCGTAACAGGATTGGTTCATGGCCATGGGTGCGGAATTGAGTGCTAATCGGCCCACAGACCCTCTTGCCGTGATAAAAACGGTGAATTTCTCGAAGAGCCGAGTGCTACTTTTCTTTAACCCTTCTTCTGTGATGTAGTCTGCTGTGGCTACAGAGAAAATATTATTGTCAGAATCGCTTGGTGTAAAGAAAGGAATTTTACCATTCCAATACTCTGGCTTTGCTTTCGTTGGTGTGCCGCCACCTAGTAGGTCGGCGACGCTTAGCACGTTACTCGCTTCCCACCCCACCGGTATTTCTCGCTTCAGGGTTGGGTTGTAAGACATTTTTCCACCAGAAGTTTTGTAGGGCTTACCGTTTGCGCTTGGGAAATCGAACTGTACAAACCAGTAGTCGTACAGGGTTTTGGTCAATGCCTCAAGTTCGGCGTTGATGCGCTTGTTGACTTCGATTTTATTGTCGATACAACTCAAGAGGTTCGCTACTAATTTTTGCTCTTCGAGTGGCGGAATACGTAGCGGAAAACTAGGCAGTTCATTTAGAGCAATACGATCTACGGTAGCTCCGGTTATCGTATTTGCCTTTAATATTTGTTGAAATGCAGGAGATAGATAAGCATATAAAAGATATTCAGGAACCACCTTTTCTTTGTGGGGCCTTAGCAACCCCATACGTCTACCCAAGCAAGCCTTTACACCTGCGGGCATTAATGCTGCTTCTCCAAGTCTGGTTTCATAAGAGAACAGCAGATCGCCTTCTTCAGGTGTTACTCTTTTAGTCCATTGTTTAAAATCTTCTTCGCTCAGAAAAGCTGATCTGGATAAGTCTAGTCGTCCCTTTTCCAGACTTGAAATACTGAGAAAATAAGACCCTGAATCTAATTTTTTAGGGGTTGCATGAGGCCCATCAAAGACTTGGGAGATATCTCCAATTGTAGACATGTAGTTACGCATTAAACCTTAACCCCGCCAACTGCTTCTTTATCTGCACTTCTAGTTTTCGAGATTGGCTAAACAAGCTATCCAAGTTGCTAGCAAAGCCTTGCATTTTTTCAGTGAACTGCTCTGGGGTAATATCGACGTATTCGATTTTTATATCGAAGTACTGGCCGGCACTCAGGCTGTAGTTTTTGGCTTCAATTTCATCATAGCTGACAGCAACTGAAAAATGCTCAACAGCCTGTTTGGCATTAAATGTATTAATGATGCGAAGCTCTTCAATCTGGCTGAGAACAGTTTTCTGACTTTTACCGTCTTTGATTTTCTCGCCCAAGTTTGATGCATCAATCAGCACTACCTTACCTTTGTTACTGTCATCCATAAACAGGATTGATACGTTGGTGCCAGTGGTGGCAAAGATGTTTGAAGGCATTGAGACTACGCCAGCAAGCATTTTGTTTTTCACCAGATGCTCGCGAATACCTTTGTCGATACCTGATTGCGCAGTAATAAAACCCGTGGGAACCACCACCGCCGCTTTACCTCCGGGCTTGAGCGAGTGGATAATGTGCTGCAAGAACAATTGGTAGATCGCCATTTTGTCTTTTGCTGCTTTAGGTACATTGGGAATACCCACAAAAAAGCGTGCTTTGCTTTCTTTGTTATCCAACTCATCGCGGAAATCGCTGAAGTCTAGCTTAAACGGGGGATTAGAGACGATATAGTCAAAGCGCTTTAGGGCTTTGCCGTCTTTATGATAGGGATGAAGTACTGTATTACCTTGAATTACATTCGGGATGGAGTGCACCAAATTATTTAAAATTAAATTTAAGCGCAAAAGGTTTGAAGATTTTTGTGAAATGTCTTGGGTATAAATGCTGCAGCGGTTTTCTCCAATGGCGTGAGCGACATTCATTAACAGGGTGCCAGAGCCAGCTGATGGGTCGTAACAGGCAACGTTCTTTACTTTGCCGCGCCGGGCCTGCGGCACTAGAATTTCGGCCATGATTCTTGCGACTGCATGAGGGGTAAAATACTCGGCATATTTACCACCGGAATTGCTGTTGTAGTCTTTAATCAAGTACTCAAAGATGGTGGCGTAGAAATCGAATTTTTGAGTGAATATACGCTCAAAGCTGAATTCAACCAATTTGTTGATGATGGCGCGACAGAAATTATCGCGTTTTGAATCATCAGCAATGTATTGACTAATCCGGTCGAACAGCACCACTTTAGCACCGCCGTCAGTTTTTACTGCGAAGACATCATTATTTGTGATGGCGATATCCATTAGGGTGTCGTCAAATAACTTGGCGAAATCGGGCGAGTTCTGTTGGCTGAACAGATAGCTGATAAAGTGGTGGGGGTTCAAGCGTGCAGTATCGCCGCCCATTTGCAGTTGGAGCATTTCCAGCTCATCTTCGCTCATTGCGATCAGCGCTTCTTCCCACTTTTCAGCGTTGGCGACCTTCTTATCTATTTTCTTTGCTTCAAAGGCAAATTTGTCATTCAGGAATTTGTACAGAAAAGTTTGGGTAATGATTTTGAATTCATTGCCATCGTTACCCAAGCCATAGTTGGCACAGATGCTTTTTAAACTATCAATGAGAGTTTTAGTTTTTTGCTGAAATTCGAGTTCTACCACGGTGTATTCCTAGTGTGTTACAGGCGTTACCAATATTGGTTGCCTGTATTAAATTCTTTTAAGTATTCGGCAACGACCAAATGATTGATGTATCGTGAGGCATCAGGGTTAAGTTTGATCTGTTGCTCATTCATAAAACGGTTGATTACCAGCGGCATCATCTGGCGTTCAAAGTAGCTTTCGTTGTCGAGCATTTGGCTGTTATTTAGTACTTGCTGATCTGCATCATGCTTTATCCCAACTAGCGCTTCAAAAATTTTTCGCTCCGAATCGCTGATATCGTGTTGTGATTTTTGGCGTTCTTGTAGGCGTTTGTGAATACGGGTGTATTTTGTATCACCCAAGTATTTTTGCCGTAGTTGGTTATTCTGCCGGTTTAGCTCTTTAACTCGAACATGAATTTTATTCAGCGCATCAATATTGGCGACCATTTCATCCTGAGTGACTTCACTTAGGTTTTTCTTCTTAAACAAGCGTTCCAGCTCTTCTTTTAAACTGATGAACTGCGGGTCTTGCTGATCAAAGTTGCTCGCTAACGCTTCGCGGGTTTGGCGTAAGGTGTTTTTAAGTTTATCAGCCAGAACAAGTTCTTCTTGACCGATTTTAACAAACTTGAAAATGACGTCTTCTAGTGCTCGGTTCAGTAAATTGCTGGTATCGGTACCTTGTTCCAAATCTTCTTTTAAATTTAGGAGATCAAGGTGATTGCTGGTTTCGCGATACAGCACGTTGAGCTTGGCAAAATCCAATTGATCTAGAAACGTATAGTCGCCTTGCAGGCGAATTATGTTGTATAGGCTGCGAGCATCGGCCAAAGCTTTTTTCAGTGCGAGTACAGAATCGCGATCCTGAATTTGGCTGATTTGATTGCAAAACTCTTCCATGTTGTCGGTATTAAAACGAAACAACACGTCTTTGATGCATTCAATCTCTTGCTTAATTTCGTCTGGCGATTTGAACAGATGTGAGTAGTGCTCCATTTCATCGCCGAGTTCAGCCTGAAGCTCATCAAAATAGGCTTTATTGGTGGCATCAAACTCCTTTTTAATATCAGCAAAATCGACTACATAACCATAACGAAAATTTTTATAGGTTCTGTTTACACGAGTAAGCGCTTGCAACAAATTATGTTTGCGGATTACGCGTCCGAGGTAAAGCTTTTTCAAGCGTTTAGCATCAAAGCCCGTGAGCAGCATGTTGTAAACAAACAGAAAATCAATCTTGCCAGCTTTAAAATCTTCTACCCAGTTTTTGCGTTCTTCTTTAGTACCGATATCGTGCAGGATAAGCGCGGCATTTTTTACTTTCTGGGCTTGCTTCTCTTTGGCTGCATAACTGTCAGGTGTAGCGGAAGCTATTAAGTCTTGGGCTGAATCCCTAAGATCATAAGGTGAAGTAACGGGCTCAGCGTAAACGCTATTGAAAATCTCGAACATCTGCTTGGCTTGTTCAGAGCTGTCACAGATCACCATGCCGCCAATACTGGCATCATTTAATGTGCCACGACTTTTTTCGAAGTCAGTAACTATGTAGTGCAGCATCGGCTCAACGAAACTCGTATGGGCATAAATAAGCTTACGATCAACATCGCCCATTTTTACTTCAGCTTCTTCTAAAGCCTGCTGCAATTGTATTTTGTATTGGGTTGAAATTTCCTCGCGGATTAGGCGCAAGGTGTAACCATCGGCTATAGAGGCGTTGTAGTAGTACTTGTGAATGTAATCACCAAACAATACACGCGAGTTGTAGTCATCACCCAATAGCGGCGTGCCCGTTAAGCCAATTTTTATGGCATTGATATCGGACTGGCTTAGATTCGCCAGGAAACTACCTTTGGGGTTATAGCTGCGATGCACTTCATCTAGAAAGTAAACACGCTGAATCGCGACGTTATAATCTTTGGTAGAAATAACATCTGGATCATCTTTGAACTTCTGGATATTAACCACGGTAATTTCGGGCTTTCCAGAATGGTTGTGTATCACCTGGGTGGCTTTGATATCACGAGTAAATGCGTCACGCGAATTGATGAGATGCACAGTTAAGCCGCGCGCAGTGAATTCGCGGTGCGCTTGCTGTAGCAGATCTAACCTATCAACAATAAAGTAAAACTTAGGGATGACCTGCTGCTTCTGAAAGTAGTCAGTTAAAAAGCGCACGTTGTAAAAGGTGAGCGCCGTTTTGCCGCTGCCCTGGGTATGCCAAATAATACCTTTTTTAACACCTTCATCGAATTTGCGCTCAATGGCTTTGGTTGCAAACATTTGTGGGTAACGCATGATGTGCTTTTGCAAACCATCCGTTTCAGAAACATAGGTTAATGCGTAACGCAAGATAAAAGCGAGCCTAGATTTACTCAGTAAAGAGGTACATATGCGGTTGGTTGGTCGGCTTGGCTCTTTGTTGGTTAGGAACTCGGGGTTACTGCGAATAACTTCAAGATTGTTGTCTTTAAGTACCAATAGCTCCTCTTTATCCGACAAACGCTTTAACAAACGAGTAAGGTCTAACTCTTCTTCTTCACGGAAATAGTTAAATACTGGTTTGTGATAGGAACTACTCGCATAGAAAGCGCCTTGAACTGGTTCTGGATCGCCGTCGTCATACTCCATGTTATTGGAGAAAATCATAAACTGCGTGATATTGGCAAAGCGATAAAATTTGGAGTTTTGGAAACGCGTATTGATGCGCTCGCGCTCGGCCAGAATACCTTCGCGATTATTCGGCTTTTTAACCTCGATAAAAATCAACGGCATGCCGTTAATCAGCAATGTTATATCTGGACGGAACTCTTCATCGCCGTTCTGACAGGTCAACTCCGTAACTACATGGAAGGTATTATTTTGAAAGTTTTCAAAGTCGATCAGCTTGATGTTAGAGAGATCAGATAGGCGTTCAAAAAAGGCGCGGCCAAGATCTTCATTGTCGAGCAGCAGCTTTACATCTTCAAGCACACGTCCAGCATTCGTATCTTCGATGCCGGGATTGATCTTGGCAATTGCTGTTTTGAATAGTGTCGGAAATATATTGGTATCCAGATCCCAGTTTTGACCAGTCAGTGACAGGTACTGATACCCCAGCCTCATCAGGTGGAGAATGGTTGGGATCTTAACGCGGGTATCTTCGTTGAACTTCATAGCTATCCTTAGATATTTTAATTGGTACCATGGACATATTTGTGGCCAATTTTAATCCCGTTTTCTCTTAATATATTTGCGGGTCTAATTGATAACCGATGCAGCCCCAGAGAGAACAAAAAACAGATGGCGAACATGATTCCAGAAAACAACATCTCAAGCGCAAGGTTATTGCCTCGAATAAATAGTAAAAAAGAGAATAAGATAGCCTCTAAAGTACAAAGAACTATCAAAATAACGCAGGCCAGTATTCCCAGCCAGTCAGAATACAGAGTTACAGGCTTTCCCTTTTTTACCGATAAAGCAGCACTACGTTTCAATACCTTGATATTAAGATCGGTAAAATCAAATAGCTCTTTAATTGCGATAACTTGGCAGCGTTGCTCATACGAAGCATCAAATCCAAATCGTTCTATAAAATAGAACTCATTGTTGATTGCTAATTGATTCAGGACTGCCATAGATGACTGCTGCTTCCATGTATGGTGATGAGAATAAGTGGTTACTGAATAATCATTATAATTGTGTCCAGCATTCTTAATGTTATAGCCAGAAACATCTTGATCTATATCGGTGTCAACCATGACGTTCACCATTATTTATTTTCAATGAAATTATTGCCAGCATTCTTTATATTTGGGCCTTTAATCTTTTGTTTTATTATTGTTTTAGCTGGCGACGATTGATTATCTATAGATGCAGAGTCACGCCCAGCAACCATTGCCGCTAAAGGGTCATTGTGATTGGCCTGAAAATGAACTAATGCAGCTGATAATACTTCTCGGGCTCTTGCTATCGGATCTTGATGGGCTACAAAACCATTGTATAAGCCAGAAACTAATGCACTTTTTTCATTAGCTTTTGATAACTGATCGAGAAGCATTTGACGTGCTGCAGGTGATGATTGCTTTGTAGTTGATCTACCTAGCAACTCTTCAACCAAAATGAGTGCCTCTGGATTTCCTTCTGCGGCAAGACGAGCCAACTCCACTCTTAATACGACAATACGAAACCACTCACCATCAATAGTAGACGCACCATTAATGTGCCCCTGGCCCAATAAAAGCCAATCAAGACTTACTTGGTATTCTATTGCCAGCCGTGTAAGGAACTCGGTGCCGGGTTTTTTGGTGCCACGAATCATATTACTAATAAAGGTTGGCGATGCATCCAAGCCCTTAGCAAACTCGCCTTGCGTTAGCCCCCGAACCACTAGCAAATGAGCGAGGCGTAGCTCGAATGTATCTAGCATGTCTTTCACCGTTGCGCTGCTCAATAGTTTATATATATACTCTAGTGAGCGATATATTATGATTAGGTAAAGATGTTTATGCCAAATATAACAGATTCAACACCTAGTGACCCTTCAAGCGAGTCAGATGCCATATCAATAATCTTTCGTTTAAAGCGCTTGGGGCTAACACAGGCGCAGTTAGCGCAAGATCTGTCCGTGAGTCCAAGTACCGTTAACAACGTGATTCATTCACGGGCCACATGTTTTCCAGTGGCCCATCACATTGCCGACCTTTTGAAGACGAGCGTCCATACGTTATGGCCCAATCGCTATGTCTTTAAGCCGAGACCTAATAACAAACCAAATATCGCAGATAAAACAAGGGGGTAGCGAAACATGACCTAACACATCAGTATTGAAAAATTAGGCCGTGGAAAAGAACGAGGGCCCCAAAGCGCTAACTTTGGGCCCCTCGAAGAGATGTCAAACCTTGCAGCTCGACGTCTCTATTGTCTAATCCAATTGGTGTAGCGTCAAGCTACCCGGCCTTCTGTTGCCAAATGATTGGTATATGGCATTAAAAGCCCATCAGCCAGGGGTTTTAATGCAAGAGGAGACGGTATGAGAACAGCAGTTACTATCCAGCGGGAAATCGTAAGAATTTTAACCAAGTACAAACTGAGCAACCGTGAGATCGCAAAAAGGGTTGAAGTAACCCATAAAACCGTTGCAAGCATTCGCTTGAAACTGAAGCATTGCAGCACTGAAACTGATGAGCTGTTAGCACTTGATGATGATGCGTTTCAAAAGCACTTAGGTACCTGCTCCAAACCTATTGGTACAGATCGCATCATTCCAGACTGGTCATATATTCAAAGCCAGCTACAGCTCAATGATATGACTCTGAGCTTATTGTGGGAGGAGTATCGTTATCAAAATAGAGATCAGATTGGTAGATGCCTAGAAATTTCTAGGTTTTGTCAAAGATATAACAATTGGCTGAGTGACCAGCGAATTAGCATGCGACAACTTCATAAACCAGGCGATAAGTTTTATGTGGACTTTTGCGGAAGAACTGTACCAATAGTCGATAGGTGCAGTGGTTCAGTTTCGAAGGCAAATGTGTTTGTGGGGGTATTGGGTGCATCTGGCTACAAGTACGTTTGCGCAACGCCCAGTATGACTAGCTCAGACTGGATTAGGGGGAGTGTTGGGGCTTTTGAATACTTTCAGGGTGTACCTCAGCAGATAATTCCAGATAACCCTAAGGCAACTGTGATTCAGAATACCTCCGAGAAGATAATAATTAATCGAGCGTTTGCAGATTTTGCAAATCATTACGATGTAATTGTGAATCCCGCAAGACCAAGAAGGCCAAAAGATAAATCACTGGCAGAGATTGGCGTTCAGATAGTGCAACGCTGGATGCTGGCAGCATTACGCCATCATGTTTTTTTTAGCATCGATGAGCTCAATACTGAAATTGCAATCCGATTAGACCGGCTAAATGCCAAGCAAACAAAAACATACCCTTCAGTAAGAATTGAACGATTCAATCAATTGGATAGCCTGCGCGTTTGGAAATCAAGCCTGCAGATTGAGCTATTTAACTTATTATATAACTGCAACTCAATTATTTGAGGACATCTCAAAGGCAAATGCAGAGGGTGTATTACCAAAGCTTCGAAGATCGCTGGTTAAAAACCAACTATTAATAATTGATGACTTTGGACTTGGCGGAGTGGATAACTCGCTCGGGCCAACATTGCTTAATATTATTGATCAACAGCTGGCTAATGGATCGCTTCTAATAACAAGTCAATATCCAACGAGCAAATGGCAAGAGTTCTTTAAAGATCCAACCGTAGCTGATGCAATCCTTGATAGAGTAATTCATCAGTCACAAACGCTAAAACTTCAGGGAGAATCAATGAGGAAAGTTAAGGCTAAAGTTAAATAGAAAGTAGCCGCCCTAAATGGGGCGGCGATTTCGATGTTGGGCCATAAGAATTACGATAGTGGGGAAGTTGGTCTACTATATTGGGCCACAGAGACTGGAATGGGTGGGGAAGTTACTACGGAATATGCACACAGAAGCCTATTTGAATGATCCGTCATGTCTTCATAACTCCAAAAAGGCCGCTCGCCAATTTGTGTATCGGAATATGCTTCGCCTTATCGATAATGGTGAGTTGACGCGGGTTGTAGTGCATGGCGGCTGGCCTTTGTACCGGCTAATACCCCAGTTTCAACCACTAGCGGCAGAGGCTTCCGATGTAACTTCTGTACGGCATACAGCTTCCGAGAAAGTCACAGTCGTAAACAACAGCTCCCGCCAAAGCCTGCAAGAACGCTTGAACCGGCATAAGTTGGAAATGCTGACAGTAATGGGTGAAACCGAAGAATACGATGCAATTTGCAGTGAAATACCCGAGCTGAGGAATGATGTACAATCACTGTATAACCAGTCCCGCGATAAGCGCTCCAAACTGCTCGGGCGCGTGAAAGCCCTTGAGAGTCTACTGGTAAGGGAAACGGGATTGGCTCAATGAAGTTAAGACGCTGGCAATCCGGGTGTGTTGAACAGGCTCTGGTGAAATTCCGGAATGAAGGAAATCACTTCCTGTGCCTCGCCACACCCGGTGCTGGTAAGACAGTCATGGCGGCGACCTTGGCGCAGCGGCTGTTACAGCTAGGCATGATCGACTTGGTATTGTGCTTTTCCCCGTCAATTATTGTGTCGTCGGATTTTCAACAAGCACTGGAGGCCAGTACCAACCAGCGGATGGACGGCCGTCTCGGATCAAAAGGACAGTCGCTGACCTACCAGTCAATGTTGAATCTGCAGGATACGTTTTGGACATTGCTTCAAACCCACCGCGTCCTGGTCATTTTTGATGAAATCCATCACTGCGCTGGCGACAACCTTGAGAATGCCAATGCCTGGGGTCAAACCATCATCCAACATATCCAGGGGCGCGCGGCTTATACCATTGCATTAACCGGTACACCCTGGCGCTCCGACCGTATTCCCATCGCGCTATCGAATTATTGCCAGCACAACAAAATCCGCTGTGATTTTGTGTATGGAATGGCGCAGGCAATACAGGAAAATGTGTGCCGGGCACCGAGCATCACACTGGTGGACAATGACCGCATCGTCGTTAAATGTGGTGATAAAACCGAGAAATATTCGTCCTTCGCTGAACTGCTCAAACTGTCGGATTGCTCCTATCAACAACTGATCGATAACGATGCGCTGATTGTGTACTTATTGAAACAATCCGCGAAAAAATTGATGCAACTTCGCAAGCAACAACTGAATGCGGGCGGCCTTATTGTGGCTACATCGGTAGATCATGCTTATAAAATTGCAACGCTACTGGAGCGTCACTTAGGCCAGCGCGCCTGTGTCGCAACTTATTTGGATGAAGACGCTCACGGTATAATCAATACGTTTAGAAATAGCACCCAACCATGGATTATTTCTGTCGGAATGGTGAGTGAAGGTACCAACATTCCACGGCTGCGTGTGTGCTGTCACTTGACCCGCGTCAAAACAGAATTGCATTTCCGGCAGGTATTAGGGCGTGTTTTACGCATGGGAAATATTCCCGGTGAAAGTTATTTGTACCTACCTGCTGAACCTAATCTAGTGGAATACGCGAACCGCGTCGCCGAAGAAATACCGGAGTCTGCAACCATTCGACGTGAGACTATGCCAAACAGCGACGATGAAAAGCCATTAGCAATAAGGTTGCAGGAACCATTACAAACCGAAGAAATTACAGAAATTATTTTTGAGAATATGTCTGTCGGCGAGCCACAACCTAACACCGTAAGCGTCCAATAAAGCACACATTCCCATTTTGGCCACCAATCATTAGCCTAATCCTTTTTCAACAGAGGAATGATGATGGCCAGATTAACACAAGAGCAATGGCGAGCACTGATTAAGGAGCAAGCCGCCTCAGGACAAACCGCGAAGGCATTTTGCGCAGAGCGCGGGATTGATAATAAATATTTCAGTACACGCAAAAAGCAATTGGCGACGCAACCCGCAGAAAATCGCTTTGTTGCGATAACGACAAAAACCCTCGAAAACCAAAGTATTCAGCTTCACATCGGTGCCACACAGCTGCGTATGCCCACGGGAGTATCGGCGCAATGGTTAGCGGACGTTATTAAGGCGCTTGCATAATGCGCTGCTTTGTTGATCCGCCTGCGATTTTTCTGTACAAGGATGCTATCGATTTTCGCAAATCCATCAATGGCCTCGTCGTAGTGATAGAGCAAGCGTTGGAACGCTCGGCATTTGAGCCTGCGCTGTATGTATTTTGTAATCGCTCGCGCGATAAACTGAAAATTCTTTATTGGGATGCTACAGGCTTTGTACTCTGGTACAAACGTTTGGAAAAAGCCCGCTTTAAGTGGCCAACACAAATTCAAACTGCAACACTTACCTTGAGTGAACAACAATTACAGTGGCTGCTAGGCGGTTATGATGTGATTGGGCATCAACCGGTATTTTTTCAGCAAGCCAGTTAATTATTTTGATGTAACCTCGGTGGTCGTAGTAAAATACGGCCATGCCAAACTCTCATAAATTACTTGTCGAAATTGATTCGCTTAAAGAGCGAAATAAAATATTGGAGCAAGAAATTCGTTTTCTGCGTGAGCAATTCAAGCTGGCGCAAAGCCGCCAATTTGGCACGTCTTCAGAAAAATCCCCAGATCAACTTGATTGGTTATTTAACGAAGCGGAAGTAATAGTAGACGAAATCCCGGCAGACAGTGACGCAGAGATAACAACAGACGCTACAGCGACGGATATCACATCTGCCGCCACTTCAACTAAAAAGAAAACCGGCCGTAAACCATTGCCCGCCGATTTGCCGCGTGAAACACGCATAATTGATATCGCTGATACAGAAAAAATGTGCCCTTGCTGTAATGGCGACTTACACAAAATCGGCGAAGAAAAAAGTGAACAACTGGAATACATTCCCGCCAGTTTAAAAGTCATTGAAACCCTGCGCCTGAAATACGCCTGTCGTCAGTGCGAAAAGAACGATACGAATACGCCGATTGTGATCGCCCCTGTGCCAGCCAGCCCCATTCCCAAAAGCATGGCCACGCCCAGCTTGCTGGCACACATTATCGGCAACAAATACCAATTGGCACTGCCGCTGTATCGCCAGGAAATTATTTTTAAGCAACTGAATATCGACCTCAATCGCAACACCCTGTCCAACTGGATAGTGCGTAGTGCGGATGTTCTTGAAAGGCTATTGCAGCGATTAACAATAACGCTGCTAACACAAACCGCCATCCATGCAGATGAAACGCCAGTGACAGTGCTTCAGGATGACAAAAAAAATAATTACATGTGGGTCTACTGTAGCGGCAGAGATTCTCCTGATCCGAACAGCTCCGCGAACAACATTGTGATTTACGACTATCAACCCAGTCGCGCAGCTGCTTGCCCGAAAGAATTTCTAAGCGGCTATAAAGGCTATTTACAGGTTGATGGTTATGCGGCTTACGAAAGCACTCAAGCAACACTGGCTGGTTGTATGGCTCATGCACGCCGGAAATTTATCGATGCGCAAAAAGTACAACCAAAGGGCAAAGTAGGCCGTGCTGATTGGGCAGTGGCGCACATTCAGAAACTCTACCGTGTGGAAGCGCTACTGAACGACAAAACACCGGAAGAAAAATATACCCTGCGGCAGTTGCATGCTGTACCGCTGCTCACTGAATTTAAAGCATGGCTCGATAAATCAATGGAACAAACGCCCCCTAAATCCACATTAGGTCATGCGGTCGCATACACGCTGCGACAATGGAGAAAGCTCACTACCTACACACAACATGGACAGCTGTGCATCGACAATAATCGCGCGGAGCGCGCCGTAAAACCCTTTGTGATCGGCCGCAAAAACTGGCTGTTTAGCAACACCGCCAGCGGTGCGAGAGCCAGCGCTATTTTATATTCGATTATCGAAACGGCTAAGGCAAATGGCCTGAATCCGGTAAAGTATGTTGAGCATTTGCTGACAGAAATCCCTAAGCGCAATACAGATGATGGACTTGAAGATTTGATGCCTTGGCAAGTAAATCTAGGTGTGGTTGGTTAGACGCTTACCTAACACCGACGATCCGCAACCTATTCAAATTTCCATGCTGGCGCAATCCTATGACACCACCATCAATGTGTTTGGCCGGTTTCGTCAGGAATTGCTGCAACTACATCGACTGTATGCCTGTGAATCTGGAACCACCTTATAAACGCTGGGCTTAATGGGAAATTATTTACGTAACATTTCCTCAGGTCGAATTTTTATCAGAGCTCGTAGATCTAAGTTCGGAATAGCTTTTGCATTAGCGAATATTCTTTCAATTAAGCGTAACTGTTCTGCATTATTTTTTTCCAAGATCGAAACTTCAGCCTTTAAACGCTCAATTTGTTCAACCAATTTGACATCAGAAGCTGTAACCGCCGTGTATAAAGATGGGGTTATGCCACGAAGTTGGACCTTTTTCTTTTTGAAGCAGACGTTGATGCCTGAATATGTACACAGCGTTTGGCGTGTTGTTTCAATATCCAATTCAAGCTTGATCCGTTCAACCAAAGCCTCCCAAGTGAGTTTGCCAGTCCATTTTGTTAATACGACTTCTATTTTTCGTTGTTGCTGCGCTGATATTTTCGGTGCCGCCATTTTAAGCCCCCTTCTCAGATAGCCCAAAAGATAATAATAGCGACTGCAATTGAGGATTAACATTTGAGTCTCCATTATCGGACCGACTCTCAATCTGCAATTTTAATGCCCCCTCAAAATCAGGCAGAACACATTTGTAATTACTAACTTCTTTCGTCTGCAGGTTAGACAAATAAAATTCAGATTTTTTAGCCGAGTAGCGAATGATAAAGCCGGCTTGACTGGTCTTCATTAGATGGATTAATTGCGACAAAATGAATGTGTTGCGTGAATGGATAACATACCACCGCTGCATCGCATGAGAGACTGGTAATCGAATATCAATAGAAACCGCATCAAGCCTCGACTTTTGAAACGACAAATCCTTCTCAAAGAATTCGATTGCCTTAACATCTCCTGCAACATGGCAAGCCTCAGAACACATAAAACACTGAGAGACAAAATCGTTTAAATAATCACAAGGGGTACTAGTCAAGTCTTGGGTGCAGACACCCGTTGAGGTGAGTGAAGCTAAAAGATTCGTTGTGTTCGTAATATTTTCCTGCGCAACAACTCGAATTTCTCGTGTGTCGTTTTCAGCTCTGTTAAATGTAATCCGTACTCGATCAGCCCGATCTTCATGACTGGAATGGATATACGTGGTCGTCTGCTCTGGGTTTATCCTACCCGACCAAGATGTAATGAGCTCATTCGGAATATCGCTAAGATGGGCAAGGGTGTTTCCAAAGTGGCGAAGACTATGAGGGCGAACAGCTAACTCAGATGAGAAACCATAATCTTCAAAAATAGTTTGCGTTCTAGAATCAGATAGTCTGTGTGCAGCTAACACTCCCAACGTACTTAATGGAGCTAACGCAAACGGAGATATTTGAAACGGCTTTCCACCAGAACCACGTCCACCTCCGGCCCTGCCATAGATCCAATTTCCTTGCATGCAAAATAGAGCATCTGCAAGCCTAATACTAGATTCACCTGTTGAATAAGAGAGTGGAAAACTCGGCATTAGCGATTTTACAAAATAAAAAAGCCACCACTCTTGAACTTCCCCTACCGTAGCTGTCAGCGCGCCCGGAAATGCCTTTTTGAATGGCTTAGGGAGTATGTCGTAACCGAACAAATATGGCAGACTTGAATACGGACTACCCTTTGTAATAGACGTACTTAACCTATCATTTAAAGTCAGGCAATAAATCGGTTTTTCTTCGAAAAATTGACGTCTTGTGAAGTTATTAGCTCCCGAAAGTTCTGCTCCGACTTTCAGAATTTGAATTTTATCGTCGACCTCATAGAAACCAATTACATAACCCAATGTAAAGAGATTGGGGGGACAATCGAGGTTCAGATGTTTTATTCTTTCTTCTTCAATATTAAAACTGCCAAGCAACTCTTTCAGAGTTTGTTTGGGGTTTTCATAAAAGCGGCATAAAATTCTAGCTGGCTCACAAAGAGTGAAGAAGAAATTGATAGCTTTTTCGAGCTCCCCAGACAAAGCTCCAAGTACATGCATTTTACTATCTTTAAAACCCTTACTTCCTTGCCAATCGAGGAAATAGACTGGCTCACCTTCTCCTTCTGAATAACTTTTCAGTCTTTGCTTCGGCATTACAGGGACTTCTGCAGACAGTCGACTTGGAGATGCCAGACCTAACAACGCATAGGTAACAACCCAAGCGTCTTTGATATTTACCTCTTTGTCACTTAGTCCATCAGAACTGACGTTTTTAAAAACTGCTGCAAAAATACTTCCCAGAGCAATCAAAGATTCAATTTCTGGAAGTTTTTCCACACGAGCATCAAATTCTGCATGACCAGTTCTATCACGATCATCACTACTACTGCTAAATGAAATATTTTGCATCAGGCCATTATCAACACAAAATGTAATGAATGGCCGTAAACGCTCACCATCCTTAGCACTTTCCAAGCATCGACTGACTATTGTCGATTCAGTTTGAGCATAGAGCTCACCAGTCATAGTAGACAAAAGCTTCCTGGCTATTGAAACACGAGTTTGTTTCGCAGAAACAGATAATGACGTATTCGTGGTCTCAATGATCCAAATTTTAATTAGATAGTTATACGGATATGGAAGTGCAAACTCTGCTTTGTCTCCAGCAGAATTTTTGCCTTTTATCCCATGAAGCCCGCAAAGATATCGAGTTTTTCGGCCTGTATTTGGGTCAATATGAATCCAAATTCGATCATCAAAATTGGCTCCTTTCCCACTAGGATCTTCAAACTGAGGAAGAGGATGTTTTCGATACTCAGTAATTAACGAATCAAGACGATCGCGGTATTTATTTAGCATCGATGGCCTTTTTCTTCATGATTATTTCGTCGCAAATCGAAATTGTGAGCTTCACCCATTCGATTTGTCGTTGTAATTTTTCGATACTTCGGATATGGAGAGGATTTAAGATGGAGACTTTATTTAATCTCAATTTTTCATCTGCAAGTTTTAATATTGATCGATGGTCGGCTTCCAATATAGGGCGGAAATTGGGACAACCATAACATGCTAACGGACGCCCCAAAGCGGCCGAACAATTCATGCACGAAGTTTTGCACTGAGCCCCGCCAATTTCATTGAACTGCTGATCAAAAATGATCTCATCACCCTCTGGCACCAAAGTTATAGTGCTCGTGAATGCCTGTTTTAAAAACTCATTGCCGACGTAGTTCGTGTCGATCATTCGTCTGGATTCATAATCCATATCGACATAATGCCTCGCTGCCGGAACTGTTACACCTGTTATCCTTGCCAACTGTGTAGCCGACAAACCTTCCTGCGCACCTCGCGTTAAAACTGTATGACGAATCCTATTGTTTGTAGCAAAGCAATCTGAAAGCCGATCAGAAACTATCTCGACCCTTCTGATTGAGTTCGTTATCGCACCTTCACCAATATGAAACGCAGTAGAGAGTGGTGTAAAAATACTCCTAAACACCCCACTGGAGTCGAATTCCGTACTAAACAGTATGCTTTCAGGAAACATCGGCATATCATTCATGACGTGCAACAACTCTGTCGTTTCGAAATTCACCTCCAACGACTTCAGATGAAGTAATAACCCTGTTAAGTACAGTTTTTTGTAGTTAACTAGAATCGAGGATAGATCTTCTGAAAGATAAATTGGATAACGTTCGGGAAACGATCGAGAAGCCTTTTCACCACTTTCCTTTGCATAAAAAACTCGAAGCTGCAAAGCTTGGGCACCAATTGAGCCAAGTTCATCCGACGGTTTAATATTTGAATCATTGAAACTTTCACCAGTTGGAATCAAGTCACCCCATTTTAAAATCGATAACTGGATTGGCCGCCGAACTGTCGACAACATTAACTTGTTGGTTACACTATTTCGTAGTTCTCCAAAACCACCTGTGCTTTGAAGATAGTAGGATAATTCACGCGGCAAAGTCCATTCAAAACCACGAAGCCTACTGTTTACTTGTTTCGCCAGTGAATCGAATTCAATTTCACTTAGCGCGCCTTTAGATGGATCTAGGGAGTTAGATTCTTGTGTGTCCAAATGGCTCGTTGTAAATTGATAATACTCATCAAAATGTTTGCACCCTTGTTTTGATAAAGTCCCAAAAAATTGGTTTAGCCCTTTCTTGTTACTTGTATTCAACCCACTCCATGCAGTTCTGATGCTAGTTAGTGTTGGAATTCCATTTATCAAAGTTGGTTTGGTATTATAAACGATACCCGCAGCCGTACTTGCACTCTTCGTTCTAACGTAGTGAATTAGTACATCAAGAATCAATTTCCTATCTTCTGCGTCCATTGGAGAGTTGTATATCCATTCAACTCGAATCTTATGCCCTTTCCCTTTATTCGGAAGGATATGCCATTCGTGATCTTGCACATTTACCATCATTCCCGATTTGGCAGTAATCAAAGTTACCTGATCTCTATCATCCACTTCGGCAGCTAGCGAACCAATCATTAATGTCATTGGCTATCCACTCTTTTTTGATGTGCAAGAGATATTTCTTTAGCTTTCTGCGCCAAACGTTTGTCGTTATAAGTCTGAGTCATAATTGATGATTCTGACCAGCCCATTGCGTATTTGCGGATGTCTTCAAGCAATTTGTGGTCTACACCCTGCAGCTCTCCTTCCTTATCGAAGATCTCATTCCACTTGTGTCGTAACAAATGTGGATGAATGTGAAACTGTAGCGCATCAGAAAGTTTCTGAAAAATTGTGTTTATCGACTTCAGCGAAATCGGTTGACCAATGGTCCCTCTCGAATTTTTCTCACTTATGAAAATAAAGTCATGCGATTGTTGTTTGGGAGTATTTGCACGATGATGGTCAATATAGAGTTTGATCTGCCGCATTAAGACAGGTGAAATAGTCGCCAAATGTGCTTTGGTTTTTTGATTTGGTTTATCGAGCCGGGAATCCGTTGGATCGTCTCCTGATCGGTAGATGGATATTTGGTCAAACGAGCCAGAGAAATGGCAATCCGAAATCTTCAACTTTGCCAATGCACCACGTCTTATTCCGGTCTGGTACAGGACGGAAACAATTAGATAGTTTCTAACCTTAGATCCTGTAAACGGATTATTTGGAGATGATGGTAGTATCATTTCCAAAAGTCTAGCGAAGACGCCATCAGGGATAACGGATTCTGTGGAACCTGCAACTCTCTGTGATCGATTACTACCTATCCCTTCTTCATCTAATTTAATTCTTGAAATTAGCTTATGAAATCTATTGGAAAGGACTTTATCAACGCTGTATAGATCATGAAAATGCTCAAATAGCCATATGCAGTACTCACGAAACCTCCTAACTCGCCCCTGTAGAGTTTCATTGGAGACTTTTGCCATCGATTTTTGATTTGCTGTAATTATATTTCGCAATGTTTTATCGCTAATTTTTTGAAGCGACACTGCATTACTATCAATTGAATCTTTCTGAAAACAACTTGCGTCGTAGAACTGCAAGTACTCCCTTTCACTGACAAGCTGCCCCGTCGCCATTCTCGTTGGTAAATCAATGCCTAAACTAGCAAATTGCTGGAGTACAAAGGTTAGCTCAACGGCCTTCCTCAGCTGCGTATTAAACGACTGATTAGCGAGTGTAGACAGATAAGCACTGACAAAGGGGTCGAACGGGCAGTCGCAATCATCTACGATTGCAACAAAAGATTTGTGATTAAACTGGTATTTCTTGAGCCGGATTGGTTGCAAAACATGTCATCCGATTAGTACCAAACCCACAATATAAATAACTTATGAGATATGTAAAGATATTTTTAAATAAAATGCATATATATTAGTTGGTTACATAGAAGGAGACACAATAAAAGCTTTACAAAATATTTATTGGCTACTTTTTGCCACCTGATAGGCACACCATCACCTTATCGCCATCCTCAATCATACTGTAATCGACAATAGCGCTGCCCACTTGCCGCCGCAGACGTTTTTGCAGCTTATTAAATTCCAGGCGATCTTTGCGAACAGGCATTTCTTTCATAGGATTCACAGCACTAAAAATAAGAGAGCCAGTGATCGACTACTTCGGTCACTGAAAAGCGCGCATTGTACGGATTTTGGACGCAAGATGAAATCTATCCCAACGTAAACTTACCTCAGGTTTTATCGGCCATCGGCAAGGCTTTGCCGCTAGCGCGCCAAAATTGTGTGGATTTTCAACATCGGCACCTTGGATTTCTAACCGCAAGACCAAGGGAATCGCCACAGCCCCCTATAATTCTCTGCTACAGGGCTGGCATAGGCTTTGCTCTAATCACTTAAACTCAGTAAAAGCGGCCATCCCGTGCGCTGCAGCCTTAGGGTTAGCGAATAGCTGAGTCTCTCCACTCGAGGAACCTTTATGTCTTTTTTGAAAAAACTATTCAATAAAACCCTGTTTAAAGGTTCCAGTACTGCGACCGAGTCACTTACAGCACCATCATTAGTGACTAACTTAGCACTCGCCAGTCAAATCCCTCCTCAGTATTTACCGCTCTGGGAGTTGCAAAACAAACGCCAGCTTTTAGAAGTTAAAATTGGCAAAGCCAATCGCACTTACCAAACCATGATTATTGCCTTAGACATAGAGCGCGGACTGCTGTGGCTTGATGATTTATTTCCCCAGCAGCTGCTGTTAGAGATAGGGGACACTATTACACTGCGCCATCACCGCCACGGTGAGCAGCTTATTATTGAAGCCAATGTCCTTGCACTGGGACGTCAATATGGTGCCAGCGGTTTAGCCATCAGCCTACCGAAGACCACAAGCTATAGCCCTCGCCGCGTGCACCCTCGCTATGCCGTCACCGCGCCCAGCCCGCTTATGGCGAAGATTCGCACGCTCGGTCAAGACCCCTGCTCTGGCACACTGCAAGATATTTCTATTGGCGGTATGCGTTTGCAAGTGCCGGGCAATATGCTCGCCCAACTACGTCACGGCGCACTCATCCCCCTGTGCGAAATCCCCTTAAGCAAAGAGCTGCAATTGCGCTGCCGCGCGCGTATTTGCTCGTTCAAAATCAGCCGCGACCCTTTTCGCAGTACGCATATCAGTTTAGAGTTTATTGATTTAAATGCTGAAAAAAAGCAACAGCTCTCCTATTTTCTACAAGGCTCTCATCAACCGCAGACCACTGCTGAACATGCAGCTTGAGTTCATCACCTCAGCTGTTATCGACATAACCTGGGCTAAAACAGATTATTACGCTTTTGGCTCGAGATATCATAAATCTGTTCTAGGCTTTCAATAGTATTGATAGCCCTTATCTTCGCCTTGAAAACTCAGAAATTATTACGGATATTATTATGCGCAACAACGGTCATGTAACGGGACGTGAAGTTCATTTATCAGCTCATGATGAAATTGTTTCTTCATCTAATTTACGCGGTGATATTGAGTTTTGTAATGACACATTTATACGAATTTCAGGCTTTACTCATGATGAGCTACTGCATCAACCACACAGTATTTTGCGTCACCCACAGATGCCCCCTGCGGCGTTTGAAATGCTTTGGAGCGCGCTAAAGGCGGGGCGACCATGGATGGGCATGGTAAAAAACCGCTGTAAAAATGGGGATTATTATTGGGTAAATGCTTATGTCACTCCATTGAGCGAAAAAGGGAAAATTTACGGCTATGAATCAGTTCGCACCAAAGCGAACCCTGACGTTATTGAGCGCGCTGAAGCAGTTTATACCCGCCTTAATACGGGCTTACCCGCATACAGCCAAGCCAAATCAATCTGGAGCCAATGGGGCAATAGTATCATGGCGGGCCTAGCCAGCTGGATTCTCTTAGTGCTCATGCAATTCTTTATTGGCGATGTGAACGGCGTTAGTTTACTTGCTATGGGAGCAGTGTCTGCACTCATAACATTTGGCATACGCCAACTTCAGCAAACCCACCTCCAACAAGCACTCACAGAAGCGCGCAAAACCATTCAAGACCCCTTTGCCGCTTATATTTATACTGGTCGTTGTGACAGTACTGGCGAGATCGAATTGGCTCAACTTGCGATTAAAGCGCGCCTGCGTACTGCCTTAGGGCGTTTTGGCGAATCCGCGCGGGAACTACAAAACAAATCTGACACAGTACATCACCACTCACGCAAAACCTATGAAGGCATGACTGAGCAGCAGCGCGAAACGGCGAATGTCGCCAATGCAATGCAACAAATGACTCTAGCAGTGCAGGAAGTCGCTACCGGTGCCACCCAAACCTCTGGTGCCACCAGCCTTGCCTTAGCCGATGTGGGAAAAGGTAATAAAGTTATTCAAGCAGCCCGCAGCGCCATTGATGATCTATCTCACACCGTGAGCAATCTCAGCACCGTCATGGGCAAGCTATCAGAAGACAGCGACAAAATTGCCAGTGTCGTCGATGTGATTCGCAGCATTGCAGAGCAAACAAATTTGCTCGCACTCAATGCCGCGATTGAAGCTGCCCGCGCCGGTGAGCAAGGGCGTGGTTTTGCGGTAGTGGCTGATGAAGTGCGCTCACTGGCGCAGCGAACCCAAGAGTCCACACAGCACATTCAAGAGATTATTGGCAACCTCGGTCGAGCGACAGATGATGCCAGCGATAACATGAAAAACTGCCTATCGCTCGTTGAGCGCAGTGTTGATGAAATGGACAATGTTGGCAGCGCACTTGCTGCCATATCCCAATCGGTCGTCACCATCGATCAAATGTCCCATCAGATTGCAACGGCGGCGGAGGAGCAGTCCTCCATGGCACTTGAAATTGAACGCAACACTTCTTCCATTGCACAAATTTCAGATCAAACACAACGAGAAGTCGACATTACCGACAGCCTCAGCCAAGAAATGGCAACCCTTTCTCAGCGCCAATTAGATTTAATAACGCGCTTCAACTAAAGTGAGAGAACAGGAAAACTGCACAAGATTTTTGAGCGTAACTTGGTTAAGCTAGAACCCTTTAAATACGCTCAAATTCATTTACTTCTAAAGGATTTTCGAATTCCTCATGCTCACTAGCTCTCTGCGCGATACTGAACCCGCTGTCACTTCCGACCAACTACTTCAACTTGATCGCAAGCATATTTGGCATCCTTATACTTCTTTTATTAAACCTGGATTTATTGCGCCAGTAAGTCATGCTAATGGCGTGCATCTACACTTAGCCGATGGCACTTCACTTATTGACGGTATGTCATCCTGGTGGTCTACCCTGCATGGCTATAATCATCCGCAGCTCAACAAAGCGGTGACAGATCAGCTGAGTAAAATGGCGCATGTAATGTTTGCTGGATTCACTCATGAGCCCGCCGTAAAACTTGCCGCCAAACTCGCCGAAATTTCACCTGCGGGGTTAAACAAAGTCTTTTTTTCTGACTCTGGATCAGTGGCTGTCGAAGTTGCATTGAAAATGGCACTGCAATATTGGAACTCTCAAGGCCAAGCGCAGCGCACGACTTTTTTAACGTTTAAGGGCGGTTATCATGGCGACACCTTTGGCGCCATGTCGGTATGCGACCCGCACTCGGGTATGCACCACCTGTTTCATCATACGCTTTCACATCATTTTTTTGCCGAAGCACCACCAGCGGGATTCAACACGCCCTTACAAGATGCGCACATTTCAAAATTCACCCAATTGATTCAGCAACATCGCCAAAAAATTGCGGCCGTGATTATTGAGCCCATTATGCAGGGAGCGGGTGGAATACGTTTTTATCCCCCCGCATTTTTAGCGCGGGTGCGAGCACTTTGCGATGAACACAAAATTTTATTAATTGTGGATGAAATAGCTACAGGCTTTGGTCGCACCGGTAAACTTTTCGCATGCGAACATGCAGGTATTAGCCCCGACATTATGTGCGTTGGCAAAGCACTCAGTGGTGGCTATATCACCCTCGCCGCCACTCTGTGTAATGACAAGGTAAGCAACGGGATTTGCAGCGGTGAAAATGCCGTGCTCATGCACGGCCCCACCTATATGGCGAACCCCCTCGCCTGCGCAGTTGCCAACGCAAGTATTGAACTGTTACTCAGTGAAGACTGGCAGGCAAAAGTAAATGCGATTGCAGAGCAGATGCGGGTAGAACTCGCCCCCTGTGCAGACTTTTCTTACGTTAAAGATGTACGTGTCTTGGGTGCTATTGGTGCAGTGGAATTACACGATGATCTCGACTTAAGCAATTTATCTGAGCGTTTTATGGCGCAAGGTGTGTGGCTGCGCCCCTTTGGAAAGGTTATTTATTTGATGCCTCCCTTTATCATAACCCCCGAGGAACTGAGCAAGCTCACTTCGGCGGTACTTAAGGTAGTCTCCAAGCTCACTAAAAAATAGAGAAAAAAATCCCCGCAATGCGGGGATTTTTTCATGCTAACAAAGCCAATCAACTGATTTTTTTAATGCCTACTGCGGCGCGCACCTGCTCCAAGAGTGGCTTACTGTAAGCACGCGCTTTAGCCGCGCCTTCTTGCAAAACCGTCTCAATATGTACTGGGTCTGCCATCAAGGTTTCATAGCGCTCACGTGCAGGGGCTAATTGCCCATTGATTAGCTCAAACAACTGCCGCTTCGCTTCACCCCAGGCAATGCCATCCGCAAACGCTTGGCGCATACCAGCAGTTTGTTCTGGAGTCGCAAAAGCCTGCCAAATCTGAAACACCGCCGAGGTGTCTGGGTCCTTGGGCTCACCGGGTTCCAGTAAGTTAGTTAAAATTTTATTAATCGATTTTTTTAGCTGTTTTTCCGGCAAAAAGAGCGGAATAGTGTTGCCATAACTCTTGCTCATTTTACGGCCATCTAGGCCTTGTAAAATTGACGTTTCAGCATCTACCTGCGCCTCTGGCAATACAAAATGCTCACCATAGTGATGATTAAAACGCGCGGCTATGTCACGCGCCATCTCGACATGCTGGATTTGATCCTTACCGACCGGTACTTTTTTGGCATTGAACATGAGTATGTCGGCAGCCATCAAAATTGGGTAAGAATAAAGCCCCATAGTCACACCGAAATCTGCATCTTCACCCGCTTCTTTGTTTGCATCTACCGCAGCCTTGTATGCATGGGCGCGATTCATCAAGCCCTTAGCGGCCATGCAGGTGAGCATCCAGCACAGTTCAGGAATTTCCGGTACATCAGACTGGCGATAGAAAATAGCATTCTGGGTATCCAGTCCTAAAGCGAGCCATGTAGCCGCTATTTCACGGGTAGACTGATGTACCAACGCGGGATCATGGCATTTAATAAGCGCATGAAAATCCGCTAAAAAATAAAATGACTGCACATCTGCACGCTGACTCGCGGCGATTGCGGGGCGAATAGCACCGACATAGTTACCCAAATGAGGGGTGCCTGTGGTGGTAATTCCGGTTAATACGCGCTCTTGGCTCATGGGAGGGGCTTCTTATTCAAATGAGTTGTACATGGCTTATAAATTTAGGGCGCAATCATACAGGCATGCAGCGCTAATTTGCACAAACCCAAGGGGATAATTCTTCCAATAATAGTTAGGATTTTTGAAAAAAACTCCACGCGCAACTTACGAAGCGACGTAATGTTGATCTGCATTGCTGAGAATATAGGTATCAAAACCTGCCTGAGTGAGCAATTGAACCGCCACATCACAGCGACGCCCCGAATCATCGGTCACTATATAAACACAGCGATCATCTAACTCTTTAAGGCTATTACGTAATTGATTGAGAGGAATATTGCGGCTTTGAGGAATAGAACTAAAACGTCGCTCTAACGGCAAACGTACATCGAGCAACTGATACATTGGCGCATCTCCTGCTCGCTGTTTCAGCTCTTCGGCAGTAATAAATTTCTGTACAGGTTGCTGTAATAATTCACGAAAATCGTTCTTTAGCAGACACTTCAGTTTTCCGGGTGTCAGCATTTTAACGGTGGCATTGCGTGTGGTATCACCCACAAGTGCCTCTTCGCCAAAATAATCTCCTGGGCGTAAGGCCGCGAGAATTTTTCCGCTGCCATCCATTACCGTTGCGCTGCCCGACTCTAATACATAAAAATACTCACCACGCTCGCCCTGCTTAACAACCACTTCATCTGCTTGTACTTTTTTGGATCTGAAACGAATGAATAATTGACGAATATTGGAAGGGGGTAATTTAACGAACAATGGTGCCTGCAGGAGTGTTGACATCCAATCACTGTCATCATCACTGTCTATTTGGATATCATCTACCGTCTCCTCGCCGCCACTTTCACTCCAAGCCATAACCAGGTCTAAAAAGTCAGAATCCACGGCCAAAAGGGTCACCGCAGATTTTGCTATTGCAGACACCTGCGTCGGCTGGCTCACATTGAGCGGTGAGCGCTGAGACTCACTGGTAGGATCAAGGGTGAGTATTTGAAAAGAAGAATCAATCAAATCTACTGTGCCGCTGACCAGATACAGTTTTTCAGGAAAAGGGCGGCCCCGCTTAAAGATAATCGTGCCTTTCGTAACTTCACGCAGCGTCGCTTTTTCAGCAATCTGGCTTAAATACTCATGGGTGAGCGTATTAAAGGGGGTAAAGGATGCCAATACATCCAGACTAATCGCCATAATTACAACTCCAGCCGAAACCACCTGAAAGCAGGAAATAGATTAAGTTCGACATTTCTATCAATATGAAAACCGGTTCAAATTAGCATTGGATAGTCAATGAAATCAAGAAACCGCAAAAGGCGAGAGTATAAACAGAGGGGGCTTGAAGATGTCGTATAAGTCCCGAGTCTTAGGACTGGTTCACATCCTAAGTGAGAGTGATAGCGCGCTCACTTAGGCTTGTTTAGTATTTACTCAAGTAGTTAGGCTCGCTCTATCAGCGCAACTGGTGCCGTCGGATAACAATAGAACTCACACGCCACTTGGTACAAATACCATGCATCCCGTGCGCCCGCTAATTCACGAATGGAGTGCATACCAAAGGTAGGCACTCCCACATCAATTGTCTTAACACCAACTTCTGACGCTACCACTGGGCCTATAGTGCTGCCGCAGCCCATATCCGTACGCGCAACAAACGATTGTACTGGCACTTGAGCACGGGCACATAGTAGACGAAAAAACGCACTGCTCTCACTGGTGGTGGCATAACGCTGATTCGCATTTACCTTTATGACGGGACCACGGTTAAGCAGCGGACCATGATTCTCATCATGCTTGTCCATAAAGTTAGGGTGAATACCGTGAGCGTTGTCGGCTGAAATCATAGCGGAGCGCTCAATTACACGAACTCTCGTGTCCACATCTGGCATCAAACGCTCTAAGAATTGCTGCAGCATCGGCCCCTTGGCACCACAGCAAGATGCACTACCCACTTCTTCATGATCAGTACAAATAAGCAAACTACTCACCGTAGGATCAGCTTCAAGTAAAGACTTTAAGCCTATGAAACAACTCAATAAATTATCCAAGCGAGCACTGGCGATAAAGTCCTGCTTTAACCCCACCAACGCTGGAGCTTGGGTGTCATAAAGGCTTATTTCGTAATCGAGAAGCTGTGCAACCTCAAGCTGCGGCTGCTCTTGCTTAAGCTGCGCTAATAGTAGTTCGCGCCAGTCAGGTGCTGGCGTCTCTTCAGTTTCCAGTTGCAGAACTAGAGGCACTATGTCTTTTTGAGGATTGATAGTGCGACCCGTGTTGGCCTCGCGATCTAGATGAATCGCCAAGCTCGGCACAGTCGCAACAGGCAGCTTAAAATCGATGAGCGCACTGCGAATATTGCCCTGCGCATCGCTATAGCTCACACGCCCCGCCATGGATAAGTCACGATCAAACCAAGGTGCCAAAAGCGCACCGCCGTATACTTCCACACCCAATTGATAGTAACCGCGGCGATTAAGCTCAGCGCGCGGTTTCACTTTTAAACACGGACTGTCAGTATGCGCTCCTAGCATACGCAAACCGGTTGTTAATAGTGGCTGCGAGCCATAGACAAAAGCGATTACAGCAGAGTCATTGCGCGTGAGAAAATAGCGTTTACCTGCCTCTAACTGCCAGCTATCCTGCTCAAATATCTGCGTAAAACCCGCGTCTAAAAGCCGTGCAGCCAATTGGCTGGTTGCGTGGAAAGGTGTTGGGGATGCCGCTAAAAATGCCAACATTTCCTCATTAAACGCTTGGTTCGACAGACTCGCAGACATGAAAACCTCGTTAATGTAGCTATTAAAAATAAAATAACCTTAGCTCACAGCTAAGTAACTCAGCCACCGGCGCAAGGTCACTGACGTATGCGCTGACGTTTCTGCCAAGAAACGGTATCGCGCAAATAAACAGGCTCAGCGTCCAAAATATTACTCGCTTCGCCCGCAGCAAAGATAGGTGCGGCCAGCTGCACTATAGCCCTGGCGCTCGGCTGAGCGTCTATAAAAACTGCATAAGGCTGTAGCGCGCCCATAGGTTCATAGTGCCAGCCAGAGCCAACCCCTATCAATTGCCCCTCTAATTCCGTGAGTGACTCATGTAAAATCAATAAATCTGGACGCATAACATACTCAGCGGTGAGTGCAACCAAATGCCCCGCCTCATAGCTAAATAAACCCCAGTAAACCTCTTCCATACGTGCATCTAAGGCGACCAATACAGGCCGATCCACGGCAGCATCCGCCCCTTGGTAGTAAGCCAGAGCCATAGCAGCAAGCGTAGAAATGGGTACAACAGGCAATTGGGCACCAAAGGCAAGCCCCTGTACTATTCCCATGCAAATGCGCAAGCCAGTAAACGAACCGGGGCCACGACCAAATGCTATAGCATCAAGGTCTTCAAGACCTAAATTCGCTTGCTGGAGCAGTTCATCTACCATGGGCAATAGTCGCTGGGTATGACTTTTAGCCGCAATTTCATCGATAGCGAATAGCTCGCCATTGAGGCTGAGAGCTACAGAACAGGCATCAGTAGAAGAATCTAAGGCAAGAATTAAACTCATAAGGGAATCAAACTCACGGATGGGATCATAAAACGGTAGAGCAAGATAAAAAAATAGGCTCTTGAGAGCCTATTTAATTGCACATATAAAAGGTGCTAAACAATAAAAGGTGCTAAACATAAGATGCTTGAACAAAAAACGGGCTGAAGCCGCTTAGCCTAAAACAGTTAACAACTGTTGGCGAATTGCGTCAACGCTGCCTACACCACTAATGCGAGTGTACTTAGGTGCGCGCGGCTTACCTGTTGCTGCCAAAGCCTGATAGAAACCGACTAAAGGTTTGGTTTGTGCGTGATAGACACTCAAACGCTTGCGCACTGTCTCTTCGAGATCATCTGGGCGTTGCACTAATGGCTCGCCCGTCAAATCATCGTGGCCAGCTACTTTAGGTGCATTGTGAATGACATGATATACGCGACCAGACGCCTCATGCACACGGCGACCACTCAAGCGCGCAACGATCTCTTCGTCAGCCACATCAATTTCAATAATAAAATCTATATCCACACCGGCATCCAACAGCGCTTCAGCCTGCGGAATGGTGCGTGGAAAGCCATCAAACAAAAAGCCATTCGCACAATCGCTCGCGCTGATGCGCTCTTTTACCAAGGCGATAATCAAATCGTCAGAAACCAAACCGCCTGCCGCCATAATGTCTTTAGCTTGCAGACCTAGAGACGTCCCCGCTTTCACTGCAGCACGCAACATGTCACCCGTTGAAATCTGTGGAATACCAAACTTCTCCATGATCAATTGCGCCTGAGTTCCTTTACCTGCTCCGGGCGCGCCCAACAATATCACTCTCATTTTGGATTGCTCCTCAGCATTATTTTTCTCGGGCCAAGGGGAATACACCCTGCATGTCCACGAACACCGGCACAAAATGCCCAATAAAAGAGGCGTTACGATACACGCCCATGACGCCAATCACAATACACAAGCGTATTACCGCATTTTCATCCACCGTAAAGCACCAGGCAACTATGATTTAGAAGTGGGGGTTTTCGCAAACGCAATTACTTCCATCCTAAAATATTTGTTTTTTTAGCCATACGCTCCTAAAATGCAACCCATTAACTCCAACCTCATAGGATATAGTCATGGCCAAACCTGTTGAATTAGACGACTATGATCGCAAGATCTTACGTGCATTGCAGGAAAATGCTGATTATTCCATGGCAGACTTG
This sequence comes from Cellvibrio sp. 25HG11W-0, assembly GCF_057815475.1. Lineage (NCBI taxonomy): Bacteria > Pseudomonadati > Pseudomonadota > Gammaproteobacteria > Cellvibrionales > Cellvibrionaceae > Cellvibrio > Cellvibrio sp. 25HG11W-0. The sequence goes on along the minus strand of NZ_CM174230.1, from coordinate 2,318,248 downwards.
GGCAATATGATTGGACTGTCCCACACCCCTTGCTGGCGACGTCTTAAGCGTTTAGAAGCAGAGGGGATTATTCGCGGCAAGGTGACACTCCTCAACCCCAAGCTATTAAATTTGGGGGTGACAGTACACGCCTACATCACAATTAAAAATCACGAAGGTAATTCACTAGAAGCCTTTGAAGCTTCGGTACAAAATATTCCTGAAGTTGTTGAGTGCTATTCCACTAGCGGTGATAAAGACTATGTTTTGCGTGTAGTCGTGGAGAGCGTAGAACACTACGAACACCTCATGAAAGAAACATTGATACACCTACCCAATATTGGTTCAATTAATTCAGCATTTGCACTGAAACAAGTGAAGTACACCACTCAACTTCCTATTTAAACTCTTAATATAGAGTTTTCTAAAACACAAAATTAGCATCATTAAATAACAATAAAACTATATTTTTAATTGAAGCTCTATAAAATTAAGCCATAAAAAAGCGGCGCCTTGGCCGCTTTTTTATACTTCAATTTTTGTATTAAACACTAAACCTTAAATGCACCTAATAGCTGCCGCAACTGCACGGAAAGCTCATTTAAACGCTGACTTACCTGTGCGGTTTTAGTCGCGCCTTCAGCATTATTCATAGCTAACGAATTTATCTGTACTAAATTTTTATCTATCTCAGCAGTCACCGTGCTCTGCTCTTCAGCTGCCGTCGCTATCTGTATTGTCATATCAGAAATACCTTTTACAGCTGAGCTAATACCCTGCAGCGACTCACCGGCTTCATTGGCAGACTGTACTGCCTCAGAGGTCATACTCGCACTGGAGCTCATTGCCTCCACCGCATGCTGTACCCCCGATTGAAGTTGGCTCAGCATACCGTGAATATCTTCAGTGGATTGCTGCGTGCGACTGGCAAGGGTACGCACCTCATCAGCCACTACTGCAAAACCACGCCCTTGCTCTCCAGCTCGCGCCGCTTCAATCGCAGCGTTCAGTGCTAACAAGTTGGTTTGCTCTGCCACACCGCGAATAACATCTATCACTGAAGTGACATTTTTAGCCTCATTCTCTAGGCGTACCATAATATCTGCGGTTTGAGTAATTCGAGTTGAAAGGCTTTGTACCCGCTCAACGGCAAGATGTATGCGCGACTGGCCTACATCGGTAATCGCCGCCGCGTCTTTTGTGCTCTGCGCGGTACTGTTAGTATTGCGTGCCACCTCTTGAATAGCCATGGTTAACTCATTAACCGCCGTTACCACCATAGTGATGGCATGACACTGCTCATCTGCAGCAGTTTGACTATCAGATGAAACCATTAACAGCGACTCAGCGGTACTGGAAACATCTGCTGTATTGGCCAAAACATTACTGATTAAATGCTGCAACTTATCCATAAAACGGTTGATATTGGTCGCCAATTCACCCAGCTCATCGGTGCTATCAACATGAATACGAATGGTGAGATCACCATCACCTTCAGCAATATTCTGGATGCGATCATTAATACGCTGCAAAGGCTGCGTGACCACAAGCGGTAATACATAAGCAGCCAAAAGACTAACTAGGGTCGCAACCACGACCAAAATAACCAAATGCGTGGACACCCTTTCTTCTTGTGCATCTATCAATAAAGTAAAATCATCTACATGTGCTAAGCGTTTTTCCTCAAGCTCATCAATATAGGTACGCAAATGATTGAACGTATCATTAGCTGTACCAAAAGAGCTTTTCTGGGCTAATTGACGCCCTTCTTGCCCACCAGATCGCACATTATTGATCACTTCATCGGACAAGGTTTTCCACGCATTAAAGCGACGATCAAACTCATCACTCTCTGCTTTAGTTGCTGTGTCTGACGTTGCTAAAGACTCATGTACACGATCATAGGCTTGCTTGGCGTTTTCACTAAGTTCAGTCAGTATTTGAGGGGAAAACCCTACCTCCAACATTGACCGCTCTGCCACCAATGCTTGGTAGAGATCTCGGTCTGCTTGTATTAACAGTTGAATTTCAGGGAGATTGGTTTTTGCGATAGTGCTTGCATTTGCACTGAGTGCACTACTGCTTTTAATGGCATAAATACCCATATAAAACACCAGCAACACCAAAATAATGAGGGGAAGGCTTAGCTTCCAGCGAAAGCTAAGATTTTGATACCAACTAAACATAACAACTCCTTGAGCAAAATTTTATTACCTTGCTTAAGCTTAGCTGAAGTTAATGTTTTAGCTGCTTTTTCAAACGCTTTCACATAAGTACTTAATATTGAGATAGTCCTCTAATCCATACTTAGAGCCTTCACGCCCCCAGCCAGACTGTTTAACACCGCCAAAAGGCGCCATCTCATTAGAAATAAGCCCGCAATTAATGCCGACCATCCCTACTTCCAACAGCTGAGCAACACGCCAGCGGCGCTCAGCACAAGCGGTATAAAAATAAGCGGACAAACCATAAATACTGTCATTGGCCAATGCCACAACCTCTTCTTCTGTATCAAAAGGAATCAGTGCAGCAACAGGTCCAAAAATCTCCTCTGTACAAAGTGCAGCGTCAGTCGCCACATGGGTTAATACTTTTATACTTGCATAGTGACCGCCAAACTCATTTGTATTTGGAAGACCGCTGTCATAGGCAAGTGTCGCGCCTTTTTCAAGCGCATCATCCACTAGCCTACTCACTTTTTCGCATGCTTTAGCGCTGATTAATGGACCTGTTGTTGTCTCCGGCGCAAAACCATCCCCCAATCTTAATTGGCTTACCGCTGCGATAAACTGCTCGACAAAAACAGGATAAATCTCACGCTGAATATAAAAACGATTAGCGCATACACAGGTCTGACCCGCATTGCGAAACTTAGCCGCTAATGCCCCTTGCACAGCCGCCGCTATATCCGCATCGGCAAATACTATAAAAGGGGCGTTCCCGCCTAATTCTAAGGTGATTTTTTTGACACTAGCGGCGCATTGACTAATCAACTGTTTTCCCACCGCAGTAGAGCCAGTAAATGACATTTTTTTAACCTGAGAGTTATCGCTAAACTCTCGCCCTATAGCCGCGGAATCTGTGCCGCACACAATATTGATGACCCCCGCAGGCACGCCAGCCACTTGTGCCAAATAAGCCAACGCCAAGGCGGAGAGCGGAGTTTCTGACGCAGGTTTTGCAACTACCGCGCAACCTGCTGCCAATGCCGGTGCTAATTTTCGGGCGAGCATGGCGCTAGGGAAGTTCCAGGGAGTAATGGCCGCGACCACACCAACTGGCTCCTTAACAACTAAAATACGCTGCTGCCTATCGGCAGGGCCAATCACATCACCATAAATGCGCTTGGCTTCATCGGCAAACCAATCTATATAACTCGCACCATAAGCAATTTCAGCGCGGGCCTCCGCTATAGGGCGACCCTGCTCGAGGGTTAATATGCGGGCTAAGTCCTCTTGATTGCCCATCACCAAATCAAACCAACGACGTAAAACTTGACTGCGTGCTTTACCCGTTTGCGCGGCCCATTGCACCTGCGCTTTGCTAGCCGCCGCAATCGCCTGTGCAGCTTCGGCGACACCCGCATCAGCCACCGTGGCAATGGCCTGATTATTAGCTGGATTAAAAACAGAAAACGTTGCGTTATTGTTTGCAGCCAACCACTGGCCGTCAATGAACAACTGATCGCGCCAAAGTTGTGGATTCTCTAAATAGATTGGAGGCTTTATTGAGGACATTGTCATTCGCTAAACACCTTGCGCTAAGCGCGAAAAGCCTCCCTTGCAGAGGCTTAAATTGATGAACAGATATTAATTTTTATGAATTTTTAAACTCACCTTCGCTAAGCGAGTATTTTTCATTGCCAAGACCACAAAATCTACGTGCCCCAAACTCACCCTGTCACCCACAACCGGGTAGCGATACTTGCTGAGGATATAACGAGCAATACTCCAATTGGCCATATCTCCCGGAACGGGGAATTGATACAGCTCGCCCAGCGGCGCCAATTTGGCCCGTGGCGTAATCACGAACTCGCCAAAGTATTCCCGTGCCGACAGTCGATCTACTTCTTGGACCCCCACGAGTAAAGCATCCAAACGCTCCAACTCACTGGGTAAACTCAACATAAAAATATGATCGTTAGCCAAAAATTTTTCATCTTTATTCAATGCAACCGGATTGCCATCGCGGAGTAAGCACAATAATTGTGTCTTGCTCGGAAGCGGTAAATTGCCCACAGCGCGCCGCAGCGCAGGGCTGTCTTCCGCCAGTTTATAACCCACAAACTCATGGCCTACCTGCCCTGGGACTCCCAACTCCACCCGCTGAACACGGGTGCTACTGCTCGGCACATCCAACTTCATCCAACGCGCTAAGGGCCCTACAGTCCAACCTTGAACCACGAGAGAAATCAACACAATAAAGAAAGCGATGTTAAAAAAGAAATTCCAATTTTCCATCCCCGCCAACCAAGGGAACATGGCTAGCACAATAGGCACTGCACCGCGCAATCCGACCCAACTAATAAAGAATTTTTCCTGCCAAGAAAACTGGAACGGCATTAGACACAGCCACACCGCTATAGGGCGCGCAAAGAACATCAGCAACACGCCGACCAAGATCGCGCTCGATGCATAGTTCATAAGCTCATGGGGCGACACCAACAACCCCAACATGAGAAACAGACTGATTTGTGCCAGCCACGCGAATCCATCGTGAAAACGCTGAATATTATAAAGGCCACGGGAAACCTGATTCCCCACCATTAAGCCCGCCAAATATACCGCCAAAAAGCCACTGGCTTGTAATACGGCGGCAAAACCGTAAATGAATATCCCACCAAACAAGGCCAGCAAGGGATAAAGCCCTGGGCTAAGCGAAAGCCGCCCCACCCCATAGGCCAAGATGCGCCCACCGACCACACCCACTAAAGCACCGCAACCCATTTGCCAAGCAAAACTCCCCAGCATTAACCAGCTGATACCTGTTTGTTTATTGACGATGTATTCCACCAATAGAATCGTGAGAAATACTGCCATGGGATCATTGAGGCCAGACTCTAATTCTAAAGTAGCCCCCACCCGCGACTTGAGCGTCAAGTTTTGATTGGTCAACACCGAAAACACTGCCGCCGCATCCGTCGAGCCAACAATGGCACCCAATAAAAAGCCTTCCACCCAAGAGAGATTTAAAATCCAAGCCGCCAATGCCCCGCAGAGCCCCACGGTAATCACTACCCCAAAAGTCGCCAGCGAGAGTGCAGGCCGAAGCCCTACGCGAAACAGGTCGATCTCGGTACGCAAGCCACCATCAAACAAAATGACAGCTAACGCCAAGCTGCCCATAAAGTAGGCAGCCTGTACGTTTTCGAACTGCAGGCCCAAAAGCCCATCTTCACCGGCCAACATACCGATAATTAAAAACACCAATAGCAGAGGCATTCCCATGCGCGGCGACAGTGTTGTTGCCAGTATGCTGATTAGGAACAGCGCACCGCCAAAAAGAATCAGCTGATTGAGTGCATCCATGAATAAGACCTGTTAAATCAATAATTTAGTAAAACGTTACACGGATATTACTACAAGTCTAGCCTAAAGTTCGCAAAGCTTTTCCGTAACCCGATGGTGTAAATCCTGCTATCATCGCCGCATATTCATTTATTCGTTAAGTTGTGATCCATGTTAAATAAAGATGCCCTGCAACAGCTCTCCCAGTTAAAAACCACAATCGTTGCACAAAAGGATATAGCCCAAGGCCATATTCGTACCACCACCAAACGCTTTGGATTTCTCGCCTTAGACGATGGCCGCGACGCCTTTATTAACCCTGAGCAAATGATGCGAGTACTGCCCGACGATCGCGTCGAGGCAGAAATCAGTACCAATGCCAAAGGCCAATTCGAAGCCAAATTACTTCAGCTGATTAAACCCGGCCTAAACGAATTTGTTGGGCGTTATGTCAACAAAGGCACCACTGACTTTGTTGAGCCGGACGTAAATAACTTCAATCGCTGGTTATTTATTCCCCCGCAAGAACGCAAAGGTTATAAAGTTGGCGATTTAATACACTGCAGCATTTCCCGTCACCCATTCAACAACGATGGCAAAGTACAGGTTCACATTCACTCCCGCCTCGGTGCGCTCGACGAGCCAGGTATAGAAAGCCGCTACAGCCTCGCTAAATTTCAACTGCCCAATGAATGGACACCCGCGGCACAAAACCAAGCCAGCAGCATCAATTGGTCAGCCTTAGCCTTTGATCAAGGTGAGCTCGATCTTACCCACCTGCCCTTTGTCACCGTTGATTCTGAAAACACACGCGACATGGATGATGCTGTCTATATCGCCTCTACAGAGCACGGCTGGGAGCTTATTACCGCGATTGCCGACCCCACAAAACATATCGATATCGGCAGCCCACTAGAGCTGGCAGCACGCGAACGTGCAAGCACCGCATATTTGCTTGGCCAAACCGTCACCATGCTACCTGTCGATTTGTCGCACGACACTTACTCACTCGTGCCAGAACAAAAACGCCCAGCGCTTATTTGTCGCATGCAAATAACGCCCCAAGGTGAGATTACACATTATGAGTTTGCTGAAGCTCAGATTCGCTCACAGCAAAAACTCAGTTATCAAATAGTACAAGAAGCGCTTAGCGGCATTAAATCGCTGACTGAAAACAAAGTCTCCGCCAGCGACGACCTATTCAAGATGCTGCAAGAATTACAGGCCTTTGCGCAAGCGCGCGCCGAATATCGCCAAACCCACGCCTTGGTGATGGAAGATCGCCCCGATTATTTTTATATGCTTAATGACCAGAAAAAAATTGAGTATGTAGACAAACGCGAGCGCAACATGGCGCACCGCATCATCGAAGAGGCCATGCTGGTCACCAACCTCTGTGCGGGCGAACTCTTTATGCAACACCCCGGCTACGGCTTATTTTCAAGCCATATCGGTTTTCGTCCTGAGCGACTAAGCGATGCGAAAGCTCTCGTGCAGGAAGATCGCCCCGACTTAACTGTGGGCGATTTAAGCGAGCTCAATGAATTCCAAGCGCTGTTTAAAGAACTTCGCCTGAACCCAAGTCAGCATCCCGCCAATGCAGAACTGCACTCTTTATTACAGCGCATGCTTCAAGCTGGCTCACTTTCAGCTGATCCTATCGCGCACTTTGGCTTAGGCTTTAAAGCCTACGCCATGGTTACCTCACCGATTCGGCGCTATCACGACTTCTATAACCATCTCGCCATAAAACGCATCTTGCGCGGGCAGGCGAGCATTCAGCTCGAGCAACATACGACGACTGAACTCGCCCAACAACTGCAGCATCAACTCAATCAAGGCCGCCAAGCATGCCGTCATGCAGAAAGCTGGCTCGGCTGCCAATTTCTTGCACAACATATTGGCAGCGTTCACCCCGGCACCATAGCCTTGGTGAATTCATTTGGTATTGGTGTAAAACTTGAGGACTGGGGCTTTGATGGCTATGCGCTGCTCGCACCGAAAGACGGCGATATAAAAGCGCAATTCGATGCGCGCCGCCTAAGTCTGACCATTGAAGGTAAGAGCTACAAACTAGATCAAAAAGTATTTGTGCTCATTAAAGCTGTAGACATAGAAAAGCGCAAAGTAGAACTGGAGCTTGTTAGCGCCGAAACGGCGGAACGACTCAGCGCTTGGCTTTAATACGAAAAATGCGTGAGGGCGTAAATGGCAACACAGTTTTGGCTATTTAAAGCGGAACCGCATATTTACGGCATTGAACACTTGGCGGCTGCACCTAACCAGGTTGGCCGCTGGGATGGTATACGCAACTACCAAGCGCGCAATTTTCTGCGCGATCAAGTTGCCTTGAATGATGAAGTGTTTATCTACCACAGCAGCTGCAAATATGTAGGCATAGTAGGCACGGCAAAAATCATCAAAACTGCCTACCCCGACCCGACCCAATTTGATCCTACAAGTAACTACTACGACCCCAAAGCAACCAGAGAAAAGCCGCGCTGGGTTTCCGTAGACATTCAGCTTACACAGGTATTTCCTCAGATAATTCCGCTCGCAAAAATTAAAGCGCAACCACCCCTAGAAAACATGGTACTCATTAAACAAAGCCGGCTATCAACTCAACCGGTAACAGCCGCAGAGTGGGAGTTTATTCACAGAGAACTAATGGACTAACCAACTGCACCAATACAGCGGCTGCTTTAGGTTTTAAGTTGACCCATTTTGCCGCGACTAGTTGTTGTTTATAAGAACAGCAAACCTAAACAAGCACAAATAAAACCTAATCAATAGGAGCCAGCAAGCTCCACAGCAAGCGGTGAAGTTTGCATCATTCTTTAGCAGAATCTTTCAATTGATTTTTTGATACTGTAAGCGCACCACCTACAAGCTCAGCTGCATCTTTAGTTTCGCTCTTTCGCACCTCAGTCACCGGCTCTAGCCCCACACCAGAATCATCGCCATCTTCCTCATCTTCTTCTGCCGTACCATCATTTAATTGGCTCTCTTCAATTAAAATTGACTCGGGAGTTTGAATACCTATGTGATAAGCCGCAAACCCTGGCAGCACAACTTGATCGAGCGCCATACCTAACACACGGCCCTTATAAAGAGACACAATACGGCTACGCGCATTGGTAATTGGGTCAGTTACTGTGCCCAGTACGTCACCCTCATTGACCCTGTCCCCCAGTTCAACACTGCTGAATAAAATGCCGCTTTGATTAGCCCGCACCCAAGCCGACTTGTAATACACGGGTGCAATACGATTCCATTTGCGCTGCTTACCGTACATACCGAGGTTAGCGAGCAGCTCATTAATAGCAGCAGCCCCCTCAATAACAACTTCGCGCTGCATAGCCATAGGTTCGCCCGCCTCTATAGTTACTGAAGGGACGCCAGCGCGCACTGCCGCCGCGCGCAAAGAATTAGGGTTACCGCGCGTATTAAGCACCGCTACAGCACCAAAGTTTTGCGCTAAACGTGCAACATTCTCATCACTCAAGTCCGCGCGCAACTGAAGCAAATTGGTGCGATGAAATGATCCAGTATGTATATCCACCAAGGCGTCACAATGCCAAATAATTTTGGTGAAAAAAGAGTGTGCCAAACGCGAGGCAGCGCTGCCACGGGTATTTCCTGGGAAGTAACGATTCCAATCGCGGCGATCAGGTAAGTAACGCGAATTGCGTCTAAAACCCATGATGTTAGCGACAGGTACGCCAATCAGTGTTCCCGTAAGCTTTTCGGGGTTTACACCATACATAACACGGCGAATCATTTCGATACCGTTAAGCTCATCGCCATGCACGGCGCCGGTTAAACAGAGAGTTTTGCCAGGCTTAGCACCATTAATCACCAGCACAGGGGTTTCTTCGCTAAACCCACCCATAACGCTTTCAGAGCTCCAGGTTAAGCGTACCGACATACCTGGCTTAACATCTACACCTAAAATATTTTTTGTTGCATCCAACACCACTAATGACTCTGTCATAGGCACATCAACTGCCGGCGCTACAGATGCTACAGAACCTGACAAACCCAGCTGCGCTGCCGATGAAGACACGGCAGTGCTGGACGCCTGCGCACCAACAAGCGCAAGCTTTGCTTGGGATGAGGCACTATTACCTTCATTACTGGCTAATTGTGCCGCACTGGATTTTTGTACTTTCTTTTTAGATGAGGTTACTTCTTTTGAGGTAGCCGATTTACTGGAGGAAGCTGATTTGCTAGAAGAAACTGATGCCGTATTTACAACAGCACTATGCGAAGCATCAAATTCAGCTGAACTTGCAGACACATTAATTGCAGCACTCGATATATCCGCCGATACTGATGAGGCAACTGCTAATACTTCACTTGATGGCTGCGCGCGCGCGATCGCCCCATCGCTTTTTACATCAGCAGCATTGATAACACTAGCTAAACTCGACGTTGATTTAGCATGTGCACTCGAAATAGGCGGCACATCTACAACATTGTTAAGTTTACCAGTATTGTCAACGCCACTTGATGCGCTTACTGCCGAGTCAGCAGCTCCTGTCACTTGTGCATGAGCGGCTCCCCCACACAAGGCCGCAACCATAAAGCAACGAAAAAAAAGATTAAGTGCACTAAGAGAGCATTGCAGAAAAAAAGTCGCTATTGACGTCAAGCCCAATAGTTTGCACATAAATAAAATATCTCAGGAAGCTAAATGTAAAAACAACTGCAGTGATGCAAAAATAATCTTGCATGTCCTTATGCATAAGAATAATTCCGATAAAATTTTTAGCTCTACACTTTCCCACTCCAACATCAACAAGATATTAAAATCCTTTAATTTCAATATCATCAAAAATAGATCATACACAATACCATTAGTAGTACCATGCTTAGGATTTTCTCGAATTTTTAATGCTCGTCGACGCTTTAGCTCTACCTTGGCACAAGCTGAGGATTCTACCATGTCCTGACGCAGTTCCACTAACTCGCTGGGAGCAAGTCGACGCGAGGCAGAGCCTTCAACATCCGTCGTTATGGTATTTACACCACGCAGTTCATTTTCTGTGCCAGAAGAGTCATCTCAGCGCAGTCGAGAGCTAGATAAATACCACGCCAATGTTTCTTCATAATTAACGATGTCATTCTTAAAGTCGACCCCCTCCCGATAGGGGCGTCGGCGTGAACTATCCCAATCAACTCCTGCTCAGCCCCAAATTCGATCGCAACTGGAAGAGATTTAAGCTGCTAGACGATGCGAAAGCGTAATCGCTCATCTATCAGATCCAACAGCTTCAACCCACTCGCGGTATCAGAGTCTCGGTCGACCGGCTCCCCCGACCGAAAAAATACGATCACGCGAGGGATTGAAAACAAGCCAGTTAAGACCATGAGAAAAATCCAGCATTTTGAAGTGTATATCGCCGACGATAAAATCACGGTCGCTCGTATTCTTGCCCAGCTTCACTAAATCGCCCGTTTCTCAGCACCTGTCGGGACTTTAAAAAGTAAAGGTCAGGAAAATTGTCCGGCATAGTCACGAGCAAATTGCGCTGCAATACGCCCAGAACGGGAGCCTCGCTGGGTTGCCCAGCGATTTGCATATATGACCGCCTCTTCATGCGCCTCATCCGGCACCCTGTACTCTTTAAGCCAGTGTTTAACGGCTTCAAGGTATTCATCCTGCGAAAAACTATAGAAGGATATCCAGAGTCCGAACCGCTCGGACAGAGAAATTTTTTCTTCTATTTCCTCACCAGGATGAAGTCTGTTATCTGCCCCTCGGGTCATATTTAAATTATCTGACATACGCTCAGCAATGAGATGACGGCGATTGGAGGTGGCGTAGACGAGGATATTGGTGGCCTGTCCCGTTATGGAGCCATCCAAGGCAGATTTGAGACGTTTATAACCGATGTCACCCTCTTCAAACGACAGATCATCACAGAATAAGATGAACTTGCCCTGCTGGCGGCTTACGATATCGATAACTTCCGGCAGATCACCGATGTTTTCTTTGTCTATTTCAACCAGCCGAAGACCTTGACGGTGAAATTCATGCAGACATGCTTTGACGAGCGAAGACTTGCCTGTGCCACGTGAGCCCGTAAGCAGAACGTTATTCGCTGGCTTTCCTTCAAGAAACTGAATTGTATTTTGCCGAATGAGTTTCTTCTGTCGATCTACCGACTTCAGCTGATCAAAGCTGATCAGTCCTGGGGTCGGAACAGGAAGCAAAACCGCTTTTCTTCCCCCGTGCGTCAGACGGTATTGCCACTGAAAGGCGATGACATCGGGGTCTAATTGCTGGCCCTGTTCGGCAGGGTATGCGCGTTCCAGAGTATCCGCAATCCGTGTTAACTGTTTCAGCAACTCGTGCTGGAGTGGAGTAGATTGATTGGCGATCATTGCGTGTAACCCGGGTTATCGATGGAGGGTTAAGCTTGCCAATAGCGGCCACTTCTGTCTAACGATGGATAGACCTCGATCGTCGATTAATGGACATTTTCGGTGGATTAGGTGTTATTAGTAAACGCACCGTGACGACAGGCAAGCCCTGCTCAACCCGTGAGCCGCCTTCCTATGGGTTATGCAGGGTCCATCAGTCAGACGCTTTGTGTTGCGATCGCTGAAAAGCCGTTGGAGCGATACCGAACTCTCGGCGGAACATTGCTGTAAAGGCACTTGGATTGGAGTAACCGGCCTCCAACGCGACATTAAGAATACTTCGTTCTAGCGCGAGCTCTTCGAGTGCCACGAGCAACCGGGCTTGCTTTCGCCATTTTCCGTAGGTGATACCGAGTTCACGGGCGAACCACCGCTGAATGGTCTTAACGTTAACGTCCAGATGAATGGCGCATTCGCTCAGCCCCCAATCTAAAGTCCGCGCAGCCACGAGGCGATGGCACAGGTCGCGCAGCGGACCTTTTTGAGGAAGCGGCAAAAAAACCGCTCCGATTTCAGCACGAGACAGCTCCTCAAGCAGCAAGCTGAACACAAGTTCGTTACGCCGATCCGGGAGCTCGTTTCCATCAATTTGTGACGCTGTTATCACGAGCTCTTGGGTTAACGGCGTGATCTCCAGTACCACGCAGTCACTCCCCAGACTGATCGTTCGTTCGTCAAGATAGAGGCTTTTGATGCTGACGGCACCAAGCGTTCTGGTTCGGTGCCGAACGCCAGCAGGTATCCACAATGCATAGTTGCTCGGCACTACCCAGCAGCCACTCTGGGTGGTGACTATTAACATCCCTTGGGTTGAAAGCAGCACCTGTGCCTGCTGATGATGGTGCACGTCGATATCGATACCATCTTTTAAATCTAGAGCGAGGGTCGATATACCGCTGGCCGTTGCAGCTACGCTATTGCTGGATGGAAAATGCTTTGAGATATCCATAATTCAATGACAGGCGCCCTTTAGTCGTTAGACGGACCACGGTAAATCGTAGCATTATGACTCAGGTGATGCACACACTAGGATCTGCCGACCTCAGGGCACAAGTTTGGTTTGAGCGCATAGTTATTAGTCGGCCCCGTAAATACTTTTATGCATTAACTAATTTTGGGCGCAACAAATAAACTCAACTTGCTACGAGAACTTTATGAGTCAGTCTATTTTAAATGAAACTCCAACCCCTTTATTTTTAGACAATCTACAAAAGATCGCTATTGTCTTTTCCAGCTGGCATAAATCTATAGTTGGGAATGCGGTGAAAGCTTCAAAGGAGTATTTTGAAAAAAATGGAATTCCGAGCGATAAAATCGCTATTTATGAGTTACCTGGCGCATTTGAGCTCCCTTTGCACGTCAAAAAGCTCGCACAAATGGGAGAATTTGATGCAATCATTGCGTGTGGCTTCGTCGTGAATAGCGGAATATATAAGCATGACTATGTAGCTTCTGCTGTGATTGATGGCCTTATGAGAGTTCAATTGGAATCTGGGGTGCCTGTATTTACTGCCGTGCTTACTCCACATTATTTTCACGAACACGAAGACCATATTGACTTCTTCTCGCAACACTTTACTAAAAAAGGAACTGAGGTAGCAGAAGCGTGTTTCCAAACTCTAGCAAGTCTTTACAGGCTAGAGAAGAAGTGCGCTTAACAAGTAATTTTCAGCTTTCATTGATTAGCTTGCTCTTGCCATCATCGTCAGCAACAAGAACTTGGCTGCTGCCCGATGTGACTAGGCACAAAAAATAAAAAGCCCATGAAACATGGGCTTTTTATTAGCTAATTACCAGTCAGTACTAACGAGCATCTATCGCGGGTTCACTCCCACTCAATGGTCGCTGGTGGCTTGCTCGACACATCGTAGCAAACACGCGAAACCCCAGAAATCTCATTGATAATGCGCCCAGACACTTTCTCTAATAGCTCATAGGGCAAGTGAGCCCAGCGCGCAGTCATAAAGTCTACGGTTTCAACAGCGCGTAAAGAAATCACCCACTCGTAACGGCGACCATCACCTACTACACCAACAGATTTAATCGGTAGGAACACGGCAAATGCTTGCGAAGTTTTGTGATACCAGCCAGATGCGTGTAGCTCCTCCAAAAAGATTGCGTCTGCTTCACGTAAAATATCAGCATATTCTTTTTTAACTTCACCGAGAATACGCACACCCAAACCTGGGCCAGGAAATGGATGACGATAAACCATGTCGTAGGGTAAGCCCAATTCCAAGCCTATAGCGCGCACTTCATCTTTAAACAATTCACGCAGTGGTTCAACCAACTTAAACGCCATGTCGGCTGGTAAACCTCCCACATTATGATGCGACTTAATCACATGTGCCTTGCCAGTTTTAGCGGCAGCCGATTCGATAACATCAGGATAAATCGTACCCTGCGCCAACCACTTAACATCTCTAAGCTTGGTCGCTTCCACATCAAACACATCGATAAAGGTGCCACCAATAATTTTGCGTTTTTTCTCGGGATCATTTTCACCCTTCAGGCCGTTGAGAAACTGATCCTGTGCATCAGCACGAATTACCTTAACGCCCATGTTTTTGGCAAACATGTCCATCACTTGATCGCCTTCATTTTTACGCAGCAAACCGTTATCGACAAACACGCAGGTCAACTGGGTGCCAATGGCCTTGTGTAAGAGCGCAGCTACAACGGATGAATCTACGCCGCCCGAAAGACCGAGCAACACCTTATCGGTACCCACAAGCTCACGCACTTTTGCCAGTGCATCTTCAACAATATTTGCGGGCGTCCACAATGTTTCACACGCACATAACTGCAATACAAAGTGTTCAAAAATGCGCTTACCCTGCAGCGTATGCGTCACCTCTGGGTGAAATTGGACGCCGTAGAATTTTTTGCCTTCATGATACATACCCGCAATCGGGCACGACGGCGTTGATGCCATCAAGCTAAAGCCTTCGGGCATTTGCGTGACTTTATCGCCGTGGCTCATCCATACATCAAGCAGAGAGCTACCATCAGCGCTTACATGATCTTTAATATCTTTGAAGAGTGAGCTTTCGCCCTCAGTCTTAATTTGCGCGTAACCAAACTCGCGCACATTAGAGCCTTGCACCAAACCACCCATTTGCATGGCCATGGTTTGCATACCGTAACAAATGCCCAGCACCGGCACACCTAAATTAAATACTACGTCGGGCGCACGAGGAGAGCCTTCGTCAGTCGTCGATTCAGGACCACCGGCGAGAATAATACCGCGCGGATTATAGGCGCGAATCTCTTCTTCGCTCATGTCCCACGCGCGAATCTCAGAGAAGACACCAATTTCCCGCACGCGACGTGCAATTAATTGCGTGTACTGTGAGCCAAAATCCAAAATTAAAATGCGCTGAGCGTGAATATCGTGAGTCATGCTGATTCCTGCAGAAAATATAAAAAGAATTCGATTTGTATGTGACTTAAATGAAAAACTCGGGTAGCACCCGAGTTTTTATGGCGATAGGACGCGCGTATTAGCGCCCGCCACCGACAGGATAGTTAGGCGCTTCTTTGGTGATTTGCACATCGTGTACATGGCTTTCGCCCATGCCCGCCGAGGTCACACGCACAAACTCTGGCTTAGTGCGCATTGCTTCCAAATTTTCACAGCCGGTGTAACCCATGGCTGAGCGCACGCCGCCCATCATTTGATGCACGATAGCGGTAAGCGAACCCTTGTAAGGAACACGCCCCTCAATGCCTTCAGGTACTAACTTTTCAGCCCCTTCGCTTGCATCTTGGAAGTAGCGATCGCTAGAGCCAGAAGTTTGCGCCATGGCACCCAATGAACCCATACCCCGGTAAGCTTTATAAGTACGACCTTGAAACAGCTCAACTTCGCCTGGCGCTTCTTCAGTACCAGCAAACATAGAGCCCATCATAACCGCATGCGCGCCCGCCACTATAGCCTTGGCAATATCACCAGAGTAACGAATACCACCATCGGCGATAGTAGGTACACCGGTACCTTCAAGTGCAGCAACCACATTGGCGATCGCAGAAATTTGGGGAACACCTACACCACTGACAATACGCGTAGTACAAATTGAACCAGGGCCGATACCCACTTTAACCGCATCAGCACCGGCTTCCACTAAGGCCAAGGCCGCAGCACCCGTGGCGATATTGCCGCCGATGACTTGCACGTCTGGGTATTTGGTTTTGATGGCACGTACGCGATCCAGTACATTTTTTGAATGGCCGTGAGCGGTATCAACAACCAACACATCCACACCTGCCTCTACTAAGGCATCGACACGCAAATCGGTATCGCGGCTGGTGCCAACGCTGGCGCCTACCCGCAAACGACCTTCAGGGTCTTTAGAAGCACTGGGATATTTTTCAGCTTTGTTAATGTCTTTTACGGTAATCAACCCGCGCAAATCAAATGCGTCATTCACAACCAACACCTTCTCGATACGGTGTTTGTGTAAAAGATTCCGAATCTCTTCAGAGGAAGCACCTTCTTTAACAGTAACCAACTGTTCTTTGGGTGTCATGATGCTGGATACGCTTGCATCGAAATTGGTTTCAAAGCGCACATCGCGGCCAGTCACTATACCGACCAAGTTGCCTTTACTTAGCACCGGCACGCCAGAAATATTGTTTTTGCGAGTCAAGGCAATTAAGTCGCGAATAGTCGCGCTCGCATCGATAGTGATGGGGTCTTTTACCACACCAGCTTCAAATTTCTTTACCGCACGCACTTCCGCGGCTTGTTCTTCAATCGACATGCTTTTGTGGATAATGCCAATACCGCCTTCCTGCGCTATGGCAATCGCCAAACGCGCTTCGGTTACCGTATCCATAGCCGCAGACACGAGCGGGATATTCAACTGTATTTTGCGCGTCAATTGGGTTTTGAGGGACACGTCTTTCGGGGTAACTGCGGAATAACCGGGTACCAGCAAAACATCATCAAAGGTGAGCGCTTCTTCAGCAATTCGCAACATATTCCATCCAACCTCAAAACAGGGAGAAAATAAACGCGGAATTATAGCCACTTGTGGCCTTTGGGTAAACCGAAACCACAACATATAGTGGATTAACCTTGTTTCATGCTCAGGCTATCCCGCTTGCGCTGCATCCCCTAGAATAGCGACCATGAATAATTACGACGCCACTTCACCCAACACAAACACCGCATCTGAACGCGAGATCATCAGCGTTAGCCAGCTGAATCGCCGCGCCAAACAGCTGCTCGAAACCCATTTACCGCTATTGTGGATTGAGGGAGAGCTGTCGAATGTCTCCATTCCCTCTTCTGGCCACTGGTACTTCACCCTTAAAGATGACCAAGCCCAAGTGCGCGGCGCCATGTTCAAAAACCGCAATATGCTCGTGCGCTTTAAACCCCAACAGGGTCAGCAAGTATTAATTAGGGCGAGAGTCAGCCTATATGAAGGGCGTGGCGACTATCAATTAATTGCAGAACACATGGAAGAAGCTGGCGCTGGCGCCCTGCAGCGCGCTTACGAAGAACTCAAAGCCAAACTGGCGCATGAGGGGCTGTTTAGCCTAGAACACAAAAAACCACTACCGCCACTGCCGCAACACATAGGGGTTATCACTTCACCTACCGGCGCTGCGATTCACGACATATTAAATGTACTGGAACGCCGCTTCCCAGGCATTCCCGTCACCCTGATTCCCGTAGCCGTGCAAGGCAAAGAAGCAGCGCCGCAAATAGTGCGCGCTCTGCAACTTGCCCAGCGCTCAAAACTGTTTGATGTATTGATTTTAGGGCGCGGCGGCGGCTCGCTCGAAGACCTTTGGCCTTTCAATGAAGAAATAGTCGCACGCGCAATTTTTGCGTGCGATATCCCCATCGTCAGTGCCGTAGGGCACGAAGTCGATTTTACCATCGCCGATTTTGTCGCAGATTTGCGCGCCCCCACCCCTTCAGCCGCCGCAGAACTCATCACCCCTGATGCGGAAGATTGGCTGGATAAATTTATCGGCTTTGAAGTACTGCTCGAAGACGCCATTAATAACAAACTGCAACACCTGCAGCAAAAAATCAGCTGGCTGCGCTCACGCTTGCGCCACCCCAAAGACAAATTAGAGCAGCAAGCCCAGCGGCTCGACAACCTAGAGCTGCGCTTAAAAAATCACCTGCAACGCCAACTAAGTGCACACACCAGCCGCTTTGAACAATTGCGCCTTCGCCTACAAGGCCAACACCCCAAGCTGTTGCTGAATAAATTCAAAGATCGCTTAAACCACGCACAGAATCAGCTACAAGACCTGCAGCGCTATCAACTAGAGCGCAAACAACAGCGTTTAGCTGCTGCCGCACGCCTACTCAACACACTAAGCCCTCTTAATACCCTAGAGCGTGGCTACAGTATCATTACCCATAAAGACGGCAAACTTATCACTCACAGCAAAGCACTAGCGGTGGGCGATACATTCAAAGCAAAGCTGGCGAAGGGGTCTATCACCGCACAGGTTGAAAGCCTACAGCAAGAGTAAATCTACTGAAAAATTTATATCAATGATCTGCCCTAATTGCACTCATGGGCTGCGCCAAGTATATTGGCGCCTTTCTTGTCGGGGCGCCTTGGTGATTGCACATCATTCGGAGGCTGAGATGGGCTCGGCCCAACCCGTAGAACCTGATCAGGTTGAGACCTGCGGAGGGAACAAGGCATCTCTGCAGCCCGCCTGCGCGATACCTCCCAAACCCCGCTGCCTCAACCCTACTTTGAGGCGCTGCGTTTTAGACCATGACCCAAGCTACCCCCCAAGATATTGCCATAGCCGGTGCCGGGCTACTCGGTCGCCTGCTCGCTTGGCAGCTGCAACTTGCAGGCTGCAAAGTCACCCTATTTGAAGCGGGCGATTTCAATCCTACCCAAGCCCAATCCTTACGCGCCGCCGCCTTTACCGCCGCCGGTATGATCGCCCCCCTAAGCGAAGCGGTGGTCTCCGACATTCATGTTTATCGCATGGGTTTATTTGCCCTTAAGCAGTGGCCGCTGTGGCTAAGCCAACTTAAACGCACAAGCAGCCCGCTATTTTTTCATCAAGGCAGCTTGGTTATAGCCCACCCGCAGGACGAAACCGAGCTAGTGCAATTTGAGCGAGAGCTGGCATTTGTAGTACCCGAGTGCAGCGGCTACAAACGCGTTAATCAGCAGCAAATTCAACAGCTGGAGCCAGACTTAAACCCACATTTTTCGCAGGGTTTGTACTTAACGGAAGAAGGCCACCTGCACAACCGCGAATTGCTAGAAGCGCTTGGCGATGAACTCAAAGCCGCAGGTGTAAATATTCGCGCGCACACGCCCGTAGACGTTTCCACTCACACTATCACCCATGAAAAGGGCGCAGAAAAATTTGATTTGGTCATCGACTGTCGCGGCCTAGGCGCCAAAATACAACAGCCGCAACTGCGCGGTGTGCGCGGTGAAACCCTGCATGTAGAGACCAAAGAAATCGCCCTGCAGCGCCCCGTGCGCCTTATGCACCCGCGCTACCAGCTTTACATAGTGCCCAAACCAAACCATCGCTTTATTATTGGCGCAACCCAAATCGAAAGCGAAGACCGCTCGCCGGTTAGCCTTCAGTCCAGCCTTGAACTCAGCAGCGCGCTCTACACCTTATCGCCCGCGTTTGCCGAGGCGCGCATTCTTGAAATGGACGTTAACCTGCGCCCCGCCTATATGGACAACATGCCCCATATTCAGCAACAGGACGGTTTGATTAGTGCGAACGGATTATTTCGCCACGGTTATTTGCTAGCGCCAGCGGTGGTGGAAAATATTCTCGCGCATATTCTGCAGCGCAACGAAAAACCCTTTGAAGATCAGCTCAGCACACCCTTAACTCGCAACCCACAGTCAGAATTTATTGCAGGCCACCCATGATTAACATAAGCCTCAACAATGAACCCAAAACCCTAGCACCGAATACTGCACTCAATAACGCGCTGCAACTTTGGGGTTTTGGCGATAGCAAAATAGCCGTCGCTATTAACCGCGAATTTGTGCCCCGCTCCAGTTACGGCGAACACATTTTGCAAGCTGGCGACGAAATAGACATAGTAAAACCCGTCGGAGGCGGTTAAGCATGAGCAACCAAGCACTCTATTCACCCACGCAACCGCAAAAAGATTTCACGCTTTATGGCGAGAGCTTTTCCAGCCGCTTTTTGTTGGGCACCGCGCTCTATGCCTCACCGCAATTAATGCGCGACTCAATCGTGCAATCGCGCGCCGAAATCGTCACCCTCGGTTTACGCAGGCAAAACCCGGCAGACAGGTCCGGCGATGCAATTTGGCAATATATTCAAGAAAGCGGCTGCCGGCTACTGCCCAACACCGCCGGTTGTAAATCCGTAAAGGAAGCCGTAACTCTTGCCGAAATGTCGCGCGAAATTTTTAATACCGACTGGATAAAACTAGAAGTGGTGGGCGATGACTACAACCTGCAACCCGACCCTTTTGGCTTGGTAGAAGCCTCAGAAATTCTGATAAAAAAAGGCTTTAAAGTTCTGCCCTACTGCACCGACGATTTGATTTTGTGCAAGCGTTTAATCGACGTAGGCTGCGAAGTACTCATGCCCTGGGGCGCACCCATTGGCACCGGCCAAGGCCTACTCAACCGCTACCATTTAGGCACACTGCGCGAGCGCATTCACAACGTGCCCATGATAATCGACGCAGGCCTAGGCGCGCCCTCACAAGCCGCCGAAGCCATGGAAATGGGATTTGATGGAATATTATTAAATACCGCCGTAGCCAAAGCGCACAACCCGCCACTCATGGCCGAAGCCTTCGCCGATGCAATCGACGCCGGAAGAAAAGCCTACAAAGCCGGCCTAATGCAAAAACGCTCCACCGCCAGCCCCAGCACACCCACCATCGGCCAACCGTTTTGGCATAAGAACTAAACACGCATGGATTCGCACCACCCACCTACGACCGCACAAACGTAGGTTGGGCTGAGGCACGAAGCCCCAACATCTCCATGGTCAACCTAAAACCTTAAACACAAATGAGCGACAGCTTAGGGGTTTTTAGTTGCATCACCCTAAGCGGCGAATGTGAAGTGTTGGGGTTCGTACCTCACCCCAACCTACGCGCTACTCACAATCCTTAAATGGCGGCTTTAGTGACTGTGAAAACACCTTAGTATAAGAGGAGCCCGAATAAATATAATATTCCTCACTATATGAACAATCCTTTATGTAACCATAGGTATTAAGCAAGATTCGCCAACCATTAATAACGCCTTCTATATGGTCAGGATATTTTTCCAACAACAACGCTGGAACCTCTGAAACATTAGGAACCGACAATGTGTCATATGAACCCATATCCAACTCAGGAAGAAGCCTATAAACATCTCCTTGTGACACAAAAAAATAACTGCCACATGCAGCTCCCCCATGGCAATCAGGTGAACAAATAGCCTCAGGCTTACCGTCCATATTAATATCATTGTAAGTCTCGCAACTAGGAAGCTCACCAAAATATTCATCTGACATATAGGCAGTTATAAATAGCTCAAGGTTTGCAATAGAGTTGGGATCAAGTAAGTGAGAGTGTTCCGCAAGGAATTTTATGCGTTCGCGATAAGACAAAAGAATACACAGGTAATCATCCGCGCAACGATTCCTTTTCTGTAGCCAGTTTCTTTGAGACTTCCTTACAAGCTCTTTATCAGAGGCATTATCTAGTGCGTATTTGTAATGCACAGCAAGTAAATCATCATATGCACCCAAATTATAATCAGGATCATTGTTACATATTGCACGCTCAGTTAAGTTTAAATTATCACCCAAACAAGAATAGGACGTTGCATTAATACAAGGAAAACACATTACCAGCATTAAAAAAATTAGAGCTTTAATTTTCATAACGAACACCGTTAATACTCGAAGCACAAGGAAACAACAAAAGCATCCTTCACCCTGAAAATATTACAACTTTTTTATAATTCTATTGACCCGAAGCTTTACATCGAATCAATAGCATCTAACTAACCACCTAAACCAAACTCTTACTAACCACCTCAAACACATCCTTAGAAAGTTTTGGCTCAGCCATTATCCGCTCTAGCTGTGCCTTCATCAGCGCTTGACGCTCGGGTGAATATTTTTTCCACTTGGTGAGTGGTGTTAATAAACGCGAAGCGATCTGTGGGTTTTGGGTGTTGAGCAGAATAATTTGATCCGCTAAAAACTCATAGCCTGCGCCTGCATCGGCGTGGAAGTTGATGGCGTTGCCATTGCAGAAGCTGGATATTAGCGCGCGAATTTTGTTGGGGTTTTTGGCATCAAAACCTGAGTGTTGTTGCAAGCTTTTAACACTGGCTAAAGTGTTGGGCAGGCTGCAGGTAGCTTGTACCGTGAGCCATTGGTTGACCACGAGGGATTCGTCTTTCCAGCGGGTGTAAAAATCCTCCAGCGCTATTTTTGCCAGTTCTTGCGCGAGCGGCGCTTCAGTATTGACCAGTTGTGTGAGCGCGGCCATTACATCGGTCATGTTGTTGGCGGTGCGGTATTGGTGTTCGCAGGCGCGAATTAAAGTTTCATCTTCCAGCAACATTAAATAACTGAGCGCGACATTTTTTAAGCTGCGCACGGCTATGGCGTCTGCCGTTGCCGCATAGTCTTGTTGGTGATTGTAGGCGTTGTAGATATCCGCAAAATCCGCGCGCAGTTCACGCGCTAATAACTTACGCAGCGCACTGCGGCTAAAGTGAATGGCTTCTACATCTACCACCTCGGCCAGTTCCGACATATAGGCTTCTGTGGGCAGGCTGAGCATATAGGCGACCATGGCTTGGTCGAGGCTGGTGTCTTGCAGCAGGCTGCGATAAGCGGCCACTACATCCCCATCTAAACTCAGCGCGGTTAAATCATCGCCGCGTTTATAGGCAAGCATAACCTCTTGAATTAGCTGCAGGCCGAGTTGTTGGCTTGCTTCCCAGCGGTTAAAGCCATCGCTGTCACGGCTCATTAATACAATTAAATCGGCGCGGCTGTAGTTGTAGTGCAATTTCACTGGCGCGGAGAAACCGCGCAGCAGACTGGGCACCGGCTTTTCCTGCACGCGTTGAAACACAAAAGTTTGCTCGGCGGCGGTTAGCTCTAATACTTTGTGAGTGTTGTCGCCGGTCTCAAAATCTGGCTCGGCATCCTTTAAGTAGAGTGGTAAATCACCCGCCGTACCCAACAGACCCATGGCGATAGGAATATGGAAGGGCAATTTTTCTTTGCACTCGGGTGTTGGTGGGCAGCTTTGTTTGATGGTGAGTGAATATTCTTGCGCATCTTCATCGTAGTGATCGGTAACTTGCAAACGCGGTGTGCCCGCCTGCCCATACCAGCGTTTGAATTGTTCTAGGTCGCGACCCGAGGCATCTGCCAGTGCCGCCACAAAATCTTCAGTGGTTACAGCTTGACCATCGTGGCGATCAAAATATAAATCTGTGCCCTTACGAAAATCTTCTTTGCCCAGCAAGTTCGCCAGCATGCGAATAATTTCGCAGCCTTTTTCGTAGATGGTCATGGTGTAGAAGTTGGAAATTTCTATGTAGGACTCAGGGCGAATGGGGTGTGCCATGGGGCCTGCATCTTCGGCGAATTGCAAGGTGCGCAGCAGAGACACATCCTCTACCCGTTTAACCGTGCGCGAGCCCATGTCAGCGGAGAATTCTGAATCGCGATAGACCGTAAAGCCTTCTTTTAGACTCAACTGAAACCACTCGCGACAGGTAACGCGGTTGCCGCTCCAGTTGTGGAAATATTCGTGCGCTACTACGCCTTCAACGCGCTGAAAACCGCCGTCGGTGGTGGTTTCTGGTTTGGCCAGCACACAGGAGGTGTTGAAAATATTGAGGCCTTTGTTTTCCATGGCGCCCATGTTGAAATCGTCCACCGCGACAATCATGAAAATATCCAGATCGTATTCGCGGCCGTAAACATCTTCGTCCCAGCGCATGGAGTGTTTAAGCGAAACCATAGCGTGGTCGCACTTGTCTAAATCTTTCGCTTCCACAAATATTTTTAAAACTACATCGCGCCCAGAACAGGTGGTGAAGGAGTCTTCAATGTGCTCCAAATCACCGGCGACTAAGGCAAATAAATAGGCGGGTTTTTTGAAGGGGTCATGCCAAGTAGCGTAGTGGCGACCGCCCTCCTCTTCCCCTTGCGCGATGAGATTGCCATTAGACAAGAGCACGGGATATTTTTTATCCGCCACCACCGTGGTGGTGAATTCGCTCATCACATCGGGGCGATCAAGGTAATAGGTGATTTTGCGGAAGCCTTCAGCCTCACACTGAGTGCAATACATGGTGCGCGACTTGTACAGACCTTCAAGTGAGGTGTTTAGCTCTGGCTTGGTTTTAGTGAGGGTGATGAGTGTAAATTCTTCTGGCGTATTTAATAAGGTCAGAGTTTCTTCACCAAATACGTACTGCTCCGGCGTTAATAGCTCGCCGTTGAGCGCAATAGAGACCAACTCTAGATCGGCACCGTGCAGCGTTAACTGCGTAGCAGCTATTTTGGCCTCGGGGTTGCGATAGAAGTGCAACATAGCGCTCACGAGGGTTTCACCCGCGCGAATATCAACGCGCAAATCTGTCGTCTTAATTAAATAATCGGGTACCTGATAATCTTTTAAGTAAATGGTTTGCGGTTGTGCGATGGCAGCAGTCATAGTCAAATCCTTAAGAAAAATTATTCAACCCATTTAATAGGCTTATCGGTGTCGGCATGATCGTGATCATCATCGCCACAGAATGTGTGCGGCTCGGGCGGTATATAACCGGTGTGTTGCTCAGGCGGCAGATGCTTGCGTTCATAAGCGATCATACCTTGCATGCATAATTGACGCTGCTCGGTACTTAAGCGGTTGCCATCGGGCCACTTACCCAACTCTACAGCGCGCTTCAAGCTTTGATATATTTCCGGCGTGAGGCTGGAGAGTAATTGTGTTAAATCCATACTAAACCTACTGAGTATTTCAACGTGCTATTCAAATTGATAAATATTGGATACTTAATATTTGTACATGTTTTTGGTGACTAAGGCATAGAGTGCACCTGCCACTAATCCTCCCACATGTGCGGCATTAGCGACTGAGCCCGACATAAAATAATCCACTACACCGCTCATACAAAGCACCAACCACAACAACATAAACCCGAGCAATGCCGATGACACCGCCATTAAAGGATGCGGCACTAAGCGCTGGCGCACGGCGATAAACCCAACTAACGCATAAACCACGCCGGACATACCCCCAAAAAATGGCGACGGCTCCCATAAATATTGCGCCGCATTCGAGGCAACGGCGGTGATTAAAAAGAAAGTAATGAAATGGCTTCGCCCCATTAAAAACTCTACACGTCGCCCTAGGTCCCACATCCACATGCTATTAAAAAGCACGTGAAATAAACCAAAATGTAAAAAGGCTGGTGTCACCAAACGCCAGATTTCGCGCTGAGAATAGGATTCAAATAGGGGAACTAGCGCGGTGCGATTAAAATCTTGAAAACTTAGGTAGTGAAAATAAACACGCCCCGCATCGGTTGCTGCAACTAAGGCACCCAGAATGCTTAATGCAATAAGCGCAACCACCACGGGGGCCGCGCGCATTTGCTCCACAAGTGATGGCATTTGCGGTGCCGTAGCCGGAGGTACTTGAACGGCAGAACCTAAATCAACTCGGCCAGCAAGAAACTCGTCCAAAAATTGATTGAGCGCTGGGATTACCTCTGCATCTGTTACTTCCAACAGTTGCTGACCTTGATCTTCTGTAATGCGATGCAAGAGCCCACGCGCACGCAAATGATCGCTGAGCGCCCCCAGATCTCGCTCAAGGGGGAAATGCTTTACCGGAAACCAATTCAAAAAATACTACCTATAGGAAGCAGCACTTGCTGCGATTAAGGGGATATTTAGAAGGCTATTCAAGGCGTACGCCGTAGATCTTCTTTATTACTCTTTAAACTTGAACAACTAAGGGTCCACATAGACCCAAACAAACTTCTCAGGGCGCAATTGTGCCTCACCATCCATACGATACGCCACTAATCGCCCATATTTAACCGCGCTATAGTCGAGACAAGCAAGATTGGGCATAAGCGGCCGCGGCGGCCCCTTCAACCAATAGTGACCAACAAACAACGGCGGCTGACTAGCATCGTAATGCACCATGCGCGCGCGATCGGCGTGTGAAATTAGCGTGTTGGCAATCTGCTCAGGGAGCGGATCTGGCTGAAATAACAACTCGCCATAGGTACGCACATTATCGGCCCAAAACTTCGTGCGAAAAGCACGACGCGTGCTGCCGTCTTTAGAACAAATCACCATACCTTCCGGCAATACTAAATCGACCCCACCAGTTAGGCGCTGCTTTATTGATGCTGCTTCAGTGCCTGGCTTTACACTCTCACGCAGAAAAAAATCAGTCAGGCCCGGGTCGGCATAACTTTCGGCATAACTATCAATCAGAGCTTGATCCCAGCAGGCATGCACCGCACGAAACACCTGCTGGGTGACACTGTGTTCTAACTCAAGGTAGAGTGGCAAACTTTTAAACCAATTTAAATAGTCGCGCCACTCCTGTGGATGCTGCGAAAACTGCGCCAGAGTTTCAGCAATTTGCCGATTATTATGGGCATTGTGTGCGCGCAAATATTCACTGCTGCCCGGCTCAAGTGGTGTGCAATAAGTAAGTGCATTAACTTCATGGTTTCCCAACACCATGAGCGCACTACCCCGCTCTACCATAGAGTGTACCAGCGCCAGAGCCTCACGAATGCGCGGGCCGCGATCGACTATATCCCCAAGAAAAATAACTTGGCGACCAGGATGCTCATAAACACCGCGATTTTTTTTATAGCCCATTTGCGCCAGCAGGCGCTCAAGGCTGTGCGCGCAGCCATGAATATCGCCAATGATATCAAACCCCTTGGCCTCACCTTGGCGCGGGGGATTTATGCGTGAATTAAGATTTTCGCGCGAGTATTGCGACGGAGGTAAAGAGTTAGCCATAGGTCTATTGGTTTAATAAGTGCCCGCCCCATCCAAGCTTCGAGCGGCAGCGTTCATAAAAGTTGTAATCCAAGGGGTGCAGTAGCTCTAACATCTCCGGTTTTTTGCGAATTAAGATGGCATCCCCAGTTGACACTCCAGCATGAGTGCTGCCGTCGCAGGTCACTATAGGTTCAGCGCGATTATGTTTCCCCACAATGATGGTAATTTCGCTATCACCTGCAACGACTATGGGTCGACTACTGAGGGTATGGGGGTTCATAGGCACTATGACAATGGCATCCAATTTGGGGTGCAATATGGGCCCACCGCCACTAAGTGAATAAGCAGTTGAACCTGTAGGCGTGGCGACAATTACACCGTCTGAGCGCTGACTGGTAACAAACACATCATCCACATAAATCTCGAACTCAAGCATGTGAATAAATTGGCCCGGGTGCAAAACCACATCGTTAAGTGCATCGCTTTGCTCAACTTCAAGGCCATCGCGCTGCACAATCATGTCCAATAAAAAGCGCTTCTCCGCTTTAAATTTGCCTGAGAGCACATCATCAACCTTAGCCTCAATATCCTCGGGAACTATATCCGTTAAAAAACCTAAGCGACCGCGATTAACGCCGAGGAGTGGCACATGGTGTTTGACCAATGCGCGCGCACCGCGCAGCAAACTGCCATCACCACCTACCACTATGACCAAATTACAAATTCCCCCCAAATCTTCCATAGGGACAACTTTGAGTGCCGCCGCTATAAGAACTTGGTCGCTAATGAGCGCCGCCGTTTCCGACTCCAATACAAATTGAGTGCCGCGCTGTTGCAAAAAACGAATTAAACGTTTAATCGAATAGACAGCGCGCTCATTATTGAGGTGCCCGATAAGCCCAACCGTTGCGAAATGCGTCATGATGACAAAACCCAGACAGAGAATAGAAGTCAGGTAAAAGTACCCGAGCTCCAGAAATTAAAGCCTTAGAATGAGGCCGACAATAGCGCTAGTATAGCCAGCAAGCGCTTTTCGACCTAATTTATACGGTAAATGCGTAGGATTGAGGGCACTGAGCACCCTCGTAAACCTTAAATTTATAGTTTCTAGTCAAGTAAGAGGAGTGAATTCATTAAACCAGTGAGTGCGTTCCACCAACAACTGCTAAAACTCCAGCATGCTGCCGTTAGAGACCTTGCTTGGTGCTGCTTTAGTCCACCGCTTATGCGGGCACCTAATACCTATATTTCCAGTGCGCTCGCGCAGAGCAGTATCAATAATTTAATACTGCCCGAAAACACGGCTGACACATGGATGTGGCTGATCGAATTAGATCGAACGCCTGATTACCTTTTACATCATGTGGCACAACTCAAAAGTCGCCGCTTAGGGCTTTATTATGAAGCTCTTTGGCAATTTTATTTTAGCCATTGCCCCGGCTGGGAGCTGCTTGCCTACGGCATTCAAATCAATGCTGATGGCAGAACTCAAGGCGCCTTTGATTTTTTGTGTCGCTATGGTGATCGCTACATTCATATAGAAACAGCAGTAAAGTTTTATCTGCGCCGCGACGACACAGCCCCCGATGATTGTGCATTGCACCATTGGCTTGGCCCCAACAGCCGCGATCGGCTCGATATCAAATTAAATCACCTGCTAGACCACCAACTGCAGCTGAGCCAAGGTGAGGCAGGCCAACACTATTTGCAACAGCACTTCCCACAGGCGAAACATTGGGAGCGCACACTGTGCTTACAGGGATATCTATTTAACACCCCACAATCGAACAAGCCGCCCCAACACAGCAATCCTAATCACGCACAGGGAACTTGGTATCGCATGCAAGATTTTATTCAACAACTCAAGCAGACTGATTGCGATACATGGGTGATATTACAACGCAAATATTGGCTATCTCCCGCCCAGCAGCAAGAGGCCACGGGCATCATTAACCGTCAGGAGCTTTGCGCCCTACTCCAACAACATTTTTTGACCTCGGCCCAAAGTCTGCATCAGACCCAAAAAGCAAAAGAGCCGCTATTGCTAGCGGCTCTTTTTAAGTTTGATGATGTATGGCAAGAAACAGCGAGAGTCTTTGTGGTACCTAATAGCTGGCCCAATCACATAGATTCAGTTTGGCCGGGCACAGAAATACCATCGCGCAAAAGATAGTTATTGCGATCCGTCAAACCTAATTCGGTAGAAGACTCAGAAAAAAGTTGCACGCAATTTTCCAGCGCTTGCGCCCTGTAGCCTTGCTGTGCCAACAGATGCGCGGCGGCACGACTACGGCGGCCGCTATCACAATAAAATACATACTCAATGTCTTTTTTGAGCAGGCGAGATTTAATCGCCAAGATACTCAAAGGCACGTTAACTGCGTTAGGTAAATGTCCCTGGCTGTATTCTTCTTCGCTGCGCACATCGACGATAACTAAGCCACTCGCTACAGCTGCCGACAAATTCACCAAAGGAAGGGTTGCGACGTTAGGCTCTTTCAACAGACGATAAAAATCCTGTTTATTCAAGGTCATTAAAACACCATCGGTGCGCATAACAACACTGGCATTGCGCACGGTTTCATTCACCAATGCATCCTCACCAAAACAGCGCCCTACACTTATGGTAGCTAAGTATTGACGTTTACCTTCTGTGTGGCGGCTCACATCCGCCTCACCTTCCTTAATAAAGTAACATTGCTCACCCATTTCACCTTGGCGAATAATGACATCACCCGCATACACCACTTGAGGCTGCAGGCGCGTGAAAATTTCTTCAACATTTAAGGGCGGCACTTTGAAAAACAGATTGGACCTGAGCATCGTCATCATCCAATCGACATCTTCGTCTAAATCTCGCTGGCGACTTATATTAAGCTGCAAATAATCGGCAACCTGGCTCCACGTCAGCATTTCATCAAGTCGCTTGCTATTAATACGCAAAATACTGCAATCCGTTTCGGCTATAGCGCTTTCTCGTCGCGGCTGGTGTTGCGCAATGGGAAATAGACTCAAGCGCCCTTTTACTTGACGAGAATGCCCATCGGCATCTATTAGCATCACATCACCATGAAGCAGATAGATATGCTGAGCATCACAGCTCCCCACACCAAAGAGTGTTTGGCCTGCACAAACCGCTTCGATCACCGCATCATCGAGCAGCGCCAATAAATGGCTCTCACTCATATCCTTCAAAGGTATAAGTGATCGCGTCAAATTCAAATCGAATTCAATACGCGGCGACTGAACTTGTTGTTGCGCTTGCATACCACTTCCCTCATTGATCATCGATGCTTCACAAAATTTAAGAGCCATACGGAGCAACAAATCCCCTTCGCCCTTGCAGCCCACCCGAGTGAATTGCTACAACGCGCGAGCCTTTCGGCCAATAGCCTTGTTGCGCTAAACGGGTGATACCCCAAAACATTTTCAATGTATAAACAGGATCCAATTGCAATCCCGTTTCCTGCTCGAATGCCTGCCAAAAAGAGTTTAAATAAGGGGGCAAACGTCTGCCATAGCCACCGCCATGAAAACCCGATATAAGTCGCCAATTATCAGCTTGCCCAGTATTGGCAGTTACCAGTTGCTCTGTAAGTCTAGCCACCTCACTCCCTATGCCAGCATCTACTCCTGAACTGCCTTTCAGCACTGAAAAGCCTAGCACGCTTTTGGCTCCATCTAGAGCAGCCGCAACACCAGCCAAACCTGTCCCAGTGCCGCACGCAAGGCACACCGAATCAAACTTACCTTGCAGCTGCTCCTCTAGCGCTTGACCTAAGACTTTCATCCCCTGAGCACCCGCGAGATTTGCACCGCCTTCAGGGATACAATAAAAATCACCTAACTCAAGGCGCAAGCGCGATAGAAGTAGCTCCGGTGATGCAGATGTTTGTGTTAGCTCACGATAATCTGCGCGCCCGACAAACACCAAGCGCATACCCCAGCGCTCTGCATCCAACAGCGTCGGACTTAAGATTACAGGGCGCTCGCCACGCACCACACCGACAGTAGCAAAACCCAAGCGCTTTCCAGCAGCGGCAAGTGAATACAGGTGATTTGAATAGGCACCACCAAAACTCAACATTTGGCGATAGCCCAATTGTTCAGCACGCTCAATATTGTAAAAAAGCTTATAAAACTTGTTACCCGAGAGCTGCTCATCAACAAGATCATCGCGACGCACTAACAACTCAACACCTGATGCTTTAATACAATGTAAATCTATAGTCTCTACCGGCACCTGCCGGGCACGCACCAATAACTCCATCGCTCACCACAAATCTAAACAACAAATCCAAACAACAAATCCAAACAACAAAAACTAACGCCGTTCAGCCAGTAACTGATATGAAACTGCTTGATGCTGAAGGCAACGATCACTTTCACCAGGATGAAATTCTAAAGGCGATGCTACCACGGCCACGGCTTTGGCACAGGGCTGCCCACGTTGATCTAGGGCATTACAACAGGGTGATTGATGGTGCTCAAGCCAAGAAAAATAAAGCGCGTCATTAACGTCCGACTTTGCCGCAGCATAGGCTTGCGGGTTTTCTATAAAGCTGCTCATATCATCAAGTGGAATATTCACCTCTCCCACACCAGGTAAATAAGCTACAAAATTAACACCCGCCTTAGTTAAGCGCCCCAACAACTGATTGCTTGCATGCTTAAGTAGCTCGTGATTCTCTCGCTTAAGGCTAACAATTTCATCCTTCAAAACCCCTTCGTTTTGATGCCGATAAAACAGTTCTACTTCGCGCATATCTAGCATCTCACGCAAGCCAGCTGTTGCCACCTGCACTTTAAGCTCAAGCTCTAGCTCAAAGTTTTCCTGTAAACCTTGCAGCTCGCTATTGTCGTCTTGCTGTGCTGCCTTAAGTTTATGCGCAAAGTATTCACGCACACCTTCAATCTTATTGATCTGCACATCCAAACTATCCTTGAGCTGAGCATTTCCCACTTCTAACTCACGTTTCTGCTGATCCATCTCGCGCATTTTTTGATAGTAAGCCTGCAGGCGCGCCTGATGCTCCGCCTGTAACTCGGACACTTTTTTCTTCTGCTGATTTATTAAGGTGGATACACGCAGGCGCTGCTCTTTAAGTAGCTGCGCCATCTTGTCGCGAATTTCTTGTGAGTAGCGATCATGCAGCTTTTTCTGAAGGGCATTCTGCTCGCGCTCAAACTCCTCCAAACTGCGCAAATCTTGCACAGTTGACTTAGCAGCTGAATGAATCTCTTCAGGTAAAGGTTTAAAGGAAAGCCCCACACGATTGGCGCGCACTGCCTTACGAATAATAACGAAGCTATTCGCTGCTGATTGCATCTGTGGATCCCACAGGTTTTTTTGATGCCAGGCTATAGGGCACTGGCTATAGCATGACAACTTAACGGGGCCGCCGCCTAGATCAGGCCCAGGGGCCGCCGCATCAAGCAATTGCGCCAAAGGTACATTCCAGCGATGATCTACCATTCCCTTTGCATCAAAACCCAGCAAAAAAAACACAGTCCCTTTAACAGTAAATGTTCGATCAACGCGAATATACACAGCCTTTATCGACTGCCCCGCATATTCAGGCATAGGGATAAAGCCATCCAAAATAGCTTCAAATTCAGGGTAAAGTAGTTCGCGAGCAAGCTCATCACCCTGAAAGATAAAAACGGCTTCGAGCTGTTCACTAGAGGGGTGGGCCATAGGCTCTGATTCCAGACGGACAAGTAATGAAGACTTAGCTGCCGTGAGTATAGATTAGCTGCGCGCACCAGAACGTGATCAAATCCCGCCAAGCCCTTATTTTCATTGGATTTGCGGCCTACTCGTCGATTTTGCCTAAAGAGCCTAGGAATATTCAAACACGAGGGCATAAGGGGTTAACCAAACTAGAGCCATGGTTATAAAACAAACGGCACCTCACCCCATGACACCTTAAAAAACGAAGTCATCAAACCATAGGAAGTACGCTGTATAACGAAAATATTGCAGCCGATAAATTCTTGCACTGCAAAATAGAAAGGAAGGAGAATAACGAGAGGGAATTAAAAAGTGAAAACCATAAAGGGAAAATTAATAACGAGCCGCAGCATTATGCTGCAGAACTCGTCTTAAATATCAGAATAATCATCGCTGAAGTCATCATCAATATCGTCGTACATAACATCCAGTAATTCTTCAATGTAGTCTTGCATAAGTTATATCCTCTTCAATTTATTTAAGTAATCCATCTAAAACCACAAATTTCATGGCCTATCGCAACAGTTCCCTGCCTTATATTGACACCCTGAATTTACCTGAGTTGCAATATTTATATCCCTTTACGATAAATTAACCATTAAAGATGACAATTTGATGTAAAAATACTGACATGCAACCCCAAAGAACAAAAAAGCCAATCTCAGCGCAGAAACACAACAATCTAGGAATTTATAGCTGAAAGGGATGACTAGCGAGAATACAGGAGCAGGAGACTAAAACGAAAAAGCCCGCAAAAATGCGGGCTTTTGGAATTAGTGGCGGACCGGACGGGGCTCGAACCCGCGACCTCCGGCGTGACAGGCCGGCATTCTAACCGGCTGAACTACCGGTCCGCAAAACATACTCAACAACGCAAATTAATGGTGGGCGGTACAAGACTCGAACTTGTGACCCATGCCTTGTAAGGGCATTGCTCTACCAACTGAGCTAACCGCCCCTTGCTGAGAGGTGCGCATTCTACCTAATTCATGAAGTCTGTCAAACACTTTTCTAAAAAAAACTTAAAAACTTGCACATAGGCTATTAGCCGTACAAGAGTGGATCAGAAAAGAGTCAACAGTCAGGAAAATAACCCCCTCACATGATGAAATTGGCCAGATAAAATCTTTAGGAGTAAATTAGCTCTGCTTTAAAATTCACACAGATACGATGAAATCACCGGGGAAAATCAGCTCTTTGCTATGAAATTATTTATGAATTGGAATCAACCACAGCGTTTACTGTCCCTGCTCATGATCCCCCCCATGGGGATTTGTCGTGTCTATATCATAATGCTTGGAGTTTTCGCCCTAAACACACAAGCACAAAATCTGCAGCTGGAGCCCAGCCAAAGCTCTTGGGTGGCCATTACGCTGATCGCTTTTTTCTTATTACAAACATTACTTATTGTTGGCCTGCAGCGAAGCCGCATAAACAATAAGCGAGCTCGGCGCTCACTCAAGGAGGCCCAAAAAGAGCTTGAAGAGCGCATTGTTGAGCGTACAGACAGCCTCAACAAAACCAATCATTTGTTAGTTGATGAGGTGACACGCCACGAAGCAACCGGCCATCAACTGCGTGATACCAAAGAGTTCTTACAGAGCATGATCAACTCCATGCCGTCAATAATCATTAGCATTACCGCACAAGGTACCGTAACCCACTGGAATGCCGCTGCAGAAAATTGCTTTGAAATATTTTCGAATGAAGCTCTGGGCCAAAACATTAAAGACTTACTGCCCAGCCTGCCTATATCCCAAGAGAAAATTAGCACATCCATTCGTGACGGCGAGCCGCTTACACTACAACACAGCGAACTAAAAAGTGACGATCAAAAAGTTTTCTTTGATATCACCATTTACCCTTTGTTGTCCCAATTGCAACAAGGAGCCGTAATACGTATTGACGACGTCACACTACGTATTACCATTGAAAACCTAATGATTCAAAATGAAAAAATGTACTCACTGGGCGAATTAGCGGCAGGCATCGCACATGAAATAAATAACCCACTAAGCGTTATTTTACAAAATGTGCAAAATATATCTCGGCGCCTACAATGCGACTTTCCCAACAACCAAATTATCGCCAAAGAAATCGGCGTTGACTTAGTTCAGCTTAACCTCTATCTACAAGCACGCGATATTAACCTGCTGCTAGGCTCAATTCGCGAAGCGGGCGAACGCTCAGCCGCTACAGTTACCAGCATGTTGGAATTCTCGCATAGCAGCAACAAACCCAGCGGGAACATCAGCCTACAAAAATTAATACAGCAGACCCTAACCATTTATAATCACCTCAATAAAAATGGTGAAATCCAAGCATTAATTCAAATTAAAACAGATATTGAAGACAATTTACCCAACCTTAAAGGCTCAGCGCCAGAACTACAGCAGGTTTTATTAAATCTCATGCGCAATGCCCGCCAAGCGCTAAGCAATGATAATTTTCAAGCTATAGATCCACTTATTCAAATCAGAGCTTACCAGCAAAATGTTCATCTTGTGATAGAGATACAAGACAACGGCCCTGGCATGACCGATACTGTCAAGCGACATATTTTTGAACCTTTCTACACTACAAAAGCGATGGGGACAGGCACTGGCTTAGGTTTATCGATCTCCTACTTTATTATCACCGAACACCATCAAGGCACTATCGAGGTTAAATCAAGCCCAGGCAAAGGCAGCACCTTCATTATTAAATTGCCATTGAACCTTTAGCGCTACAAAAACAAAAAACTCTCCCTTAACCACCCACAGGTCTCCTATGAAAAATCACTCACATTTATTGGCAACTTGGATATTACTCTGCATAGGAATTACTGGCTGCGCTGCACCACCACCACCTGCGGCCACCAGCCCGGCACAACTTCAAAGCTCAGCCCAAGATATTCTCAGTGAAGCTGTATATTTTAATAGCCTATTCGAGCACTGCGCTGCGCTGGGCGGCGACACCGAAATTGATGCAATCGATACGCAACAAAATTGGCTAAATGCTAACTGGCCGCTTATTGCTGCATCCGATGTTATTTATACCGAACAGCAACAAACAAACAGCTTTCAATACGCCAACCAAACAATCTCTCCCGCGGCAATACACCTAGTGCAAGAAGCACGAGAGAAAGCAGTAAATGAGTTATCACTCGACAAGCGCAGTCCCATCAATAAACAAAAAACCTGTAGTTTCCGTCTCGCTAAAATCACCCCAGAAAACATTGAACTTGCACATAGGCCCAGCCTAGCGCCTGCAGCGGCAGAAATTCTCGCGCGCAAGCCAAGCGTTACTCCACCCATTAGTCCTATCCCAAGCTTGGCAGGTAACATCAATGTAAATATTCCTCAAGGTCGCAGTTACTACTCAATTTTCAAAAAACTAGAAAGCGAATGCCCCACCGCCTACACCTTGGTTATAGCCAATAATTGGCCCGTAGAAACCTATGCCAATTTCTGTGGCGACCAATATCTGGAAGCCATTCAATGCGAATGGGGTAAATGTGCAGTAAAAACGTTATAATTCACGGCTTTGGTGCTGGCGCGACCAATCACACAGTGCCAGCGCCCTCGAGCCTTGAGAATTAGCCCAAAGCTCGATGTACCATACCGACAAGAGCACTTAACACCCATGATTGCCACCGATTACTCCATCCCCGCCTACGAAACCCAGCTTGCCGAAAAAATCGCCATCATCAAACAGGATTTTGCAGAATTTGAATTGCCGGACATTGAAATATTTCGCTCTGCGGAAAAACATTACCGCATGCGCGCTGAATTTCGTATGTGGCATAAAGGCGAGCACATCAGCTACGTCATGTTTACTCAGGATGAATACAAACGTCCCTACGATATAGAGAGTTTCCCCGTCGGTTCAATACTCATGAATAGCCTAATGACTAGGCTCTTAGTGGCACTCAATCAGCAAGAAGTATTGCGTCATAAATTATTTCAAACAGATTTCCTCACCACACTCAGTGGCGAAGCACTCATTACTCTGATCTACCACAAGCCCCTAGGTGATGATTGGCAGGCTGCCGCACAACAACTACAACGTGATTTAGGCATAAGTATTATTGGCCGCAGTCGCAAACAAAAAATAGTACTGAGCCGTGACCATGTGATAGAAACACTGAAGGTAAATGAACGCCAATTTCACTACCAACAAATTGAGTCAAGTTTCACCCAGCCCAATGCAAAGGTTTGCGAATCCATGCTCAGCTGGGCTGTGAATCAAAGTGTCGATTTTGGTGGTGACCTTATTGAACTCTATTGTGGAAACGGCAACTTCACCCTACCCTTATCTCAAAATTTCGATAAAGTGCTCGCGACAGAAGTCGCCAAACCCTCTGTTGAATCAGCGTTATTTAATGCCGCTCAGAACAAGATTGAAAACGTACAAATTGCGCGTATGTCGAGCGAGGACTTTTCTCAAGCTATAGATGGCGTGCGCGAATTCACTCGACTCAAACACGTAGATCTCGCCAACTACAACTTTTCCAGTATTTTTGTCGACCCACCTCGTGCAGGCATGGATCCACACACCACCAGCGTGACTCAACGTTTTGACAATATTATTTATATTTCCTGCAATCCAGACACTTTGCGTAATAATTTACGCACCATTATCAACACCCATGACATCAAAGCTTTTGCAGTATTCGATCAATTCCCCTACACCTACCACCTTGAATGCGGTGTAATTTTGCAGAAAAAAAAGGGAGTGGCCTAAGCCACTCTCTGTGAACCTGAGCAATGAAGTTTACCTACACTATAGTGCGCGCCATATAAAAGGCTGGGCCAGTGTAGGACATTAAGTTTTCGTGTTGTTCGCGATCACTAATCGACAAGATGGAAAAGCCAAGCTTTTGCCAAAAACCCTGCGAGCCCTGCACCGAAATTAACGCAACAGAATTTAACTGACGCCGCTTGGCTTCTGCTAGCGCATAATCAACAAGCTGCGGCCCCAGCCCCATGCCCCTGACCGTAGAGCTCATTGCCAAATCATGTAAATATAAATTCGACGCATGATAATCATTAATAAAATCTCCACCCCATGGGGTCAGCTCGCCTAATGGAGTTTGATACGCAACCAAATAACCACTCACCTGCTGATTAAACTCCACCACCCAAGCACATTCTGGTACAGCAGTAAAACGCGCACGGATAACTGCTTCCTCTTCAAGAATTTCGTCTACATAGGCTTCCGCCTGAATGCGCACCACATCGACAATATCTGCGCTCGTCATGGCGCGACAAACAATAGTCATTTAAATATCCAACTCATCAATATTAGAATGTCCGACCTAATATTCGCTTGGCCGCATCCATCACAAAATCACTGTAAGTAGACTCATGATGTAAACGCTCCACATCAAATGCATTTTGCTCTTTACGCGAAAGCTGCTGCCAAGCCTCCAGAATGGGAATATGCTCGGTCTTCTCGCGCAACTGATAGAACGCAGAAAACTCTTCTTTCACCATTGCGCTTATATCTAAATTATCCAAAAGCACTGATATCCGCATGCTTGCTTCCGTCAAGCTTAACTCTTGTTGATGTGTTGCCTGCGCAATTATCTGAATGCTCTTATTTAATCGTTCTCGCTGTGCTTTAATTGCCTGCAAATTTGCCTGCTCTTGTGCCGCCAAACGTGCAGCCTGATACTTTCGTAAACGGGAAAGCTTTAACAATAAACGTCCCGCTACAAATGCTAAAGCCAACACTATTAATATAGCAACCGCGACCAACACAACAAAAATACTCATAATGACTCACTTTTAAAAAAAGAAAACACTCACTAAAACCGCAAAAACTATCTATCAACTTCCGTATCGTCATCACTTTCCTCATCGCTCTCGACTTCAACTCCCAGCAAGGATGAAAGTTCTAGGTCCTGAACACCCTTGGATATGTTTTTGGACAAATCTTCCCCCGTGAAGTCGTCTTCAGTGTTGCCCGCCTCCTCAATCAGTTGTGCGCTAATCACTTTTTTAGTCTTTGCCCCCAGTCGCCGTATATCGTGCACTCGCTTGACGAGGTTGCCGCGCCCCGTTTGCAACCGCTCACGCGCTTTCGTATAAGCCTCTTGGGTCTTGCCTAAGTAATTTCCAATATTGTCTAGCGACTCTAACAACAACACAAATTGATCATGTAAGGCTCCCGCATCCTTAGCAATGCGCTCTGCATTTTTGTTTTGCTTTTCATAGCGCCAAATATTATCAACGGTGCGCAAGGTAGCAAGCAACGTCGTAGGGCTTACTAAAATAATATGTTTGTCGTAGGCTTCTCGATAGAGGTTTGGTTCAGCTTGCAGTGCGGATAAAAACGCTGCCTCTATAGGTATGAAAATAAAAACAAAATCCAAAGATTTTATCCCCTCTAATTTTTCATAATTTTTAATACTTAAGCCTTTAATATGATTGCGCACAGAATTCACATGAGCCGCCATGTGTTGTTTTCGCTCTGTTTCATCTTCTGCGGAACAATAACGCTCATAGTCTAACAGTGAACATTTCGCATCTATCACTATGTCTTTATTTTCCGGCAAGTGGATAATGACATCAGGCATGGAGCGCGAGCCATCGGCGCTGGTGAAATTAACCTGCGTGTCATATTCCCGCCCTTTTTGTAATCCAGACTGTTCCAGTAGGCGCTCTAACACCACTTCGCCCCAATTACCTTGGCTTTTGGTGTTGCCTTTTAGGGCTTGCGCAAGGCTTACTGCATCTTCACCAATTTTTTGGGCCTGCTTTTGCAATTCCACAACCTGACCAGCGAGTCGATTTCGCTCGCCACTTTCTTTTTCGTAAACATCCTCAACTTTTTTGCGAAACTCAGTCAGCTGTAAGCGCAATGGGTCCAAGGTAGTATCGAGCAGGCTTTTACTGTTCAAGCTAAATTGCTGCTGCTTATTATCGAAGATTTTATTCGCTAGATTTTCAAATTCTTTGCCTAAATCTAATTTCGCCGTTTGCAACAAGGATAGTTGCTCATTAAAATTTTTACGCTCCTGCTCAAGGCGCGTTTTTAACTCAGCAGACTCTATTTCAACATGCGCCAGCTGCTCCTCCTTGCGCTGCAATGTCAGCAACGTATCTTGCGCATAATTTTGCTTTTCACGCAGACCTGCGACCTCTTGCTGTGCCCCACTCAAAAGCTGTTGTGCATGCTGTAACTGAGTCGCCTGCTGCATAAGTTGCTGCTTTATATCCTCATGTTGCAAAAGAGTCTGTTTGAGTTCTTGCTGCAAACTAGCCTCGCGCAATTGATTGGCATGGACAATATGTTGTTGCGCCATGTCTCGCTCTTGCGCCAGCAATGCCAGACCTTGGCGCGCACTACGGCGTGCAATCCAACAACACAAAAGTGAGCCCAGCAAGGCTCCGATTAACAACCCACTGCCAAGCACGGCGAGCAAACTTACAGATTCATTCATCAACACAAGATTTCTCATAAAAGTTATTTATCTGGCACCGGGGTGGGCTTTCGCCATAGTGACAGGTACAATTCGCGCACCATTCTACCACCTGTTAGAAGGTCTTCTTAGTGTGAACTTATCACGGTATTACTATGCCAACTGCTACTGCCCCATCATTTTTAACTGGAGCCCCTAGAGTTTTAGTGTTCGACTCAGGTGTAGGCGGTCTAAGCATTGCCGCTGAGATTCAGCAGCGACTACCTCAAGTACAGTTAATTTATGCATCTGACAACGCAGCCTTTCCCTATGGCACTAAAACAGAGACGGAGCTAATTACTCGCGTCGATCTTGTGATCAGCCGCTTATTACAAGAGTTTGCGGTCGATATTTTAGTCGTGGCCTGCAACACAGCGAGCACACTCACCCTCCCCCATTTACGCAGTAAATTCACTTTGCCGATCATAGGGGTGGTGCCAGCTATAAAGCCTGCTGCCGAGCAAACACGCACAGGGGTAATAGGCTTACTCGCCACACCCGCCACGATAGTAAGGCCCTATACGCTGGAGCTTATTCGTAATTACGCACCCAATTGCACGGTGATATCTATAGGCAGTCGAGAGCTGGTCGAACTTGCTGAACAAAAATTACGCGGCGAAACAATTAGTCCGTTAGCAATCACATCAATTACGCAACAATTTTTACTGCATGCAGCGGGCGCACGAATGGATAAACTCGTGCTGGCCTGCACCCACTTCCCACTATTGCGCACCGAAATAGCGGTCAACCTACCAGAGAACATCGAGTTGATCGACTCGGGCGCCGCCATAGCGCGCCGCTTGGAGCATCTACTGCAAACTCAACCACTACTTTCCTCTCAGCAACGCTCACCTATAGCCACAACAGCTATTTTTACACAGCACTCAGCTGCTACTGAGCTACTCGCACACGCACTGAAAAGTTTTGACATTCATCAGCAAGTCTACTTGCATGTTTAAGCGGCAAAACACTGGGCAACTTTCTCCTATCTCCCCAAGCAATCTCCAGCACCTAGGCTAATCTTAAGCAAAAGGTTTCTGTGAGGAATAGTGGGCGTGAACCCAGCAACAAGATTAAATAACCTACCGGTACGAATTGTACTGATCATCATTGCCTATGTTATATCCGGTAGACTTTCGCTGCTGCTCGCGATTCCACCTGGATATACCACTGCCATTTTCTTACCTCTCGGCATTGGCTTGGGAGCCACCCTTATTTGGGGGCAAGGCTGTGCAATTGGGGTTTTTTTAGGCTCATTGCTG
Source organism: Cellvibrio sp. 25HG11W-0 (assembly GCF_057815475.1). Lineage (NCBI taxonomy): Bacteria > Pseudomonadati > Pseudomonadota > Gammaproteobacteria > Cellvibrionales > Cellvibrionaceae > Cellvibrio > Cellvibrio sp. 25HG11W-0. Next base: position 2,276,863 of record NZ_CM174230.1, on the reverse strand, counting down.
CTCAACCTAAGCTTGGCAGAATTGCCTTTTTCATTGAGTTCACTTGAGATCGCCGCTGAAATAGGTTTTGGCAGCGCCTTAGCCACGCTCTTTGGCACTTTCTTAATTCGAAGCATCTTGGGCTTCCCTAACCCACTCACCCACGAACGCGACATATTTCTATTTTTACTTTTAGGCGGCCCAGTTGCAGCAACCTGCAGCGCCAGCATAGGCGTATTCGCGCTTTGGTTGAATGGTGTTATTCCCATCGACTACTGTCTTTATAGCTGGTTTACCTGGTGGGTAGGCGATAGCCTCGGCGTTCTCATTGCCACCCCGCTAATGTGTGTGTTTTTCGCTCAACCACGGCGCCAATGGCGCAGTCGTCGCAGCGTGGTAACCATTCCCGTTTTAATTAGTTGCGCTATAGTTGTTGTCATTTTCGTGCGAACAAGCAGCGAAGAACAAAGTAAGCTCAAAGTTGCCTTCGAACAACAGGCAAACTTAATGAATACAGCAATGAATAACAACCTTGTAAATATCATTGAAACACTTACTAGTCTAAGGGGCCTGTTTATGGTTGCCCCTAATCTTAATAGTGCTAACTTCTCCACCTTTATCAACAGTATCGATATCGCCAGCCGCGGAATATCCACCTTGTCTTGGAATCAGTACGTTCGCCAAGAAGATCGTGCAACATTCGAGGCCACATTACAGCAAGACGGCTTCGCTAATTTCACCATTACCGACAAGCTTACCTCCCCCTCTTTTACCAATGCGGCAGTACGAACTGATTATGTTGTCATTACCTATATAGAACCTTGGGAATTTAATAAGGCGGCGCACGGTTTTGATGTAAAGAGCGAGCCTATGCGCCGCGCTACGTTTGAACAAGCGCTTTCCACCGGAAAGGCCAGCATGAGCCGCCCCTTACAACTACTGCAAGACCAGCCCGGCCACCTTTCTACGCTAATGTTTTTACCCGTTTACAATCCTGATGCAACACTCAAAGGTTTTGCAACTGCAGCCGTGCGGATTAATAACTTACTTGCCAGCGCCTTAGGTAATTTTGACCCAGAAACCTATGAATTACGCATTGTGGACACAACTGACGCCAATAACCCACTCATTTTTTACGATGGGATGACTAAACTTTCTCCTCACCTACGCGATTTTGTCCAGCAACATAAACTCAACATAGGGCAGCGTAAGCTCACACTTACCATAGCCCCTACGCAAAAATTTTTATCTACTCACGCCACATCTGGTGCATGGCATGTACTCGCAGGCGGTTTACTTTTCTCAAGCCTATTAGGTGGTTTCCTGTTACTCATCAGTGGGCGCGCAGAACTAATTAATAGTTTAGTTGAAATGCAAACCCAAGAGCTTACCTCAGTACTCGACAATGCAGCTGAAGGCATATTAGTAGTAGACAATTTAGGCTTCATCAAACGCGCCAATCCAGCGGCAGAAAGCCTTTTTGGAATAGCTAAAAACACATTACTCGGACATAAAATCTATGAACTCATCCCGAAATTAGCCACATACTTTCTTATAGAGAAAAAACAATTAGATAACAATTTTGTACTGGATGCCAAAATTAGCATGCAGCCAACCGATGCAACTAACACCAAAACTAAGGATATTGAATTGAGCCTGAGCCGCGTTGAACTGGATGAGCGGTTGCTGTTCACTTTTATTATTCATGATGTCAGTGAGCGCAAAAAACTGGAGAGCATGAAAAAAGAATTCATCTCCACCGTCAGCCATGAATTGCGCACACCACTAACATCGATAAAAGGGGCGTTAGGGTTACTAAAAAGTGGCGCCGTAGAAGAATTTTCTGAAAAAACAAAGTCACTCATTAACATTACACACAGTAATGCCGAAAGACTTGGGCGCTTAGTCAATGATTTACTCGATGTCGAAAAACTTGAATTTGGCAGCCTGCAACTCACCTTAAACAATACAGCCGTTGCCCCCCTACTAGAGCTTGCCGTAGCGCAAAATGCAGGATATGGTGACAAATTTAATGTCTCATTATTGCTGGCAATCCAAACCAATAGTGAGGCAGACAATATTTTTGCAAATATTGACCAGAATCGTTTATTGCAAGTGATGTCAAACCTAATATCAAATGCCGTAAAGTTCTCTAATGAAGGTGGCGTAGTCACTATTGCGATGAAGTGTGATGCAAACAACATCACTATCAGCGTCGCCGATCAAGGCGAAGGTATTCCGCCAGAATTTCGAAAACGCATTTTTCAAAAATTTGCGCAAGCAGACTCATCAGACACCCGCAGGCATGAAGGTACGGGGCTTGGCCTAAGCATTTCTAAAATAATTATTGAGCAACACGGTGGGGAAATAAACTTTAACTCAGAGCTGAGAGTGGGCAGCACATTTTACTTTACCTTGCCTCGCGCCAGTAACCCAGACAATGTAAAAGAGCCTACACTCGACAGCGGTTCCACGTAAAAATACTAACAACAAATATTAGGCGCTAGGTATATTCTCACTTACCTTCGGGAAAAAGCGCGCTATTTTTTTCAGGAGCTTATCTTGCTCTATAGGTTTAACGACATAGTCATCAACCCCCTCCTCAATGGCGGCACGTATTTGCTTTGCTTCTGTCACACCAGTCACCAGCATAAACACCGTGCCATAGTAGCGTTCAGCCGCACGCATGGCATCGTGCACACCCAACCCCGATTTATTGGGCATATTCCAGTCGCAAAGCACTAAGTCATAAACTGGGTTGGCGTCATAGAGCATGCTAACCGCTTCCATACCATCCTGCGCTGAATCAATTATCTCTATATCTGCAGCCGTTAAAAAGGCGCGCACCAAATCGCAAATAAACTGATCATCGTCAACCAATAACACGCGAATTTTGTTTGATGTAAGCTCTAAACGCCGCTTCAGTGCCAGCTCGCGAATTGATGAGGTACCCTTAGCGGAAATATAGTGATTCACCACTTTCGCTGGCTGTTCTTCTCTTTCATCTACAGAGGCTTCCCCCGTCATCTGAGCAGAAATTTTATTCAATATATCTTCTAGTATCTTTAGTGTTTTTTCGTTCTGCGCACGATTACTGGCGTGCTCAGGGTTATTAATAGCTTTCAGCAACCAATCTCGGCGCTGCGCCAAGGTTTGCCCAACAAGCTGTAATTCCTGCTTTGAAAACATAAACCACCTGAATAAATATCAACACCTAGTTGTGCAAGTTGATATCACTCCACCCAATTGTGGGTAAATGACTCAACCGAAGAATTGCCTTTAAATATAGACCAAATATAACTGGAGGTAGTCGAATCTTTTGACATACTAAGAATAGCGATGAAAACCTGCTACAGGCGATTGCCCAGCCATTGGAGGTAACCACCAACAACTGAACCATGCAGGAAAAACGGGGGAAAAGTTAAGGCGGTTTTGAGAAACAAGGAAAGATGACCCACAGCGACACAAGCTAACCATGTTTAAAAGGCCACTTTGCCTAAAGAGCCATTTTGTTTAAAGGGCCACTTTAAACGCCGCTTATTTGAAGCAAGCGGCGTTAATATTAGTGCAGGTTAAAGGTCGCGAATTGGACGGTATTTCGGCACCAAGAGTTTCATTACGCCCCAGGCAAGTAAATATGCCAAGGCACAAAATGAAAACATAATTCCATAACCTATGGTTATCTGACCAAGAGCACCGTAGTAATCAAACAACCAACCGCCGACTTTAGATACAGCCACCCCTCCCAAACCACCAGCCAAACCACCGATGCCAACCACTGAGCCAACAGCCTTTTGGGGGAACATATCAGAAACAGTGGTAAAAATATTGGCTGACCAAGCTTGATGCGCCGAAGCACCTATGCCAATCAGCACGACTGGAATCCAGAACGTCAGATAGCCAAAGGGCTGCGCCAAGAGCACAACCAGAGGAAAGAGTGCGATCGCCAGCATAGCTTTCATACGGCCATCGTAAGCATTATGTCCACGACTCATAAAATAACTGGGAAACCAACCGCCGCCAATACTGCCAAACATGGTCATGGTGTAAATCACCATTAAGGGCAACATAAAGTCGGTATTGCTCATGCCGTACTGTGCTTCAAGATACTTAGGCAACCAAAACAGATAGAACCACCAAACACCGTCGGTCATAAACTTACCGAAGGCAAAGGCCCAGGTCTGACGATACCCTAACAATTTAAACCAAGAAGACTTTGGCTCGTTGGCAACCGGTTCTTTTTCTGCCACATCCCCCACCGACAGAGTATTGATGTAGGCTAGCTCTGCAGCAGAAAGGCGCTTTTGCTCAGTGGGTTTATCGTAAAAAATCTCCCACAAAATCATCCACACAAAACCAATCGCGCCTATGACGATAAACGCTGTTTGCCAGCCCCAGTGTGCAGCAATCCAAGGTACCGTTAACGGAGCCAAGATCGCGCCAATATTGGCGCCAGAATTGAAAATCCCGGTGGCAAAAGAGCGTTCTTTTTTGGGAAAGTACTCTGCGGTTGCTTTAATGGCAGCAGGAAAATTACCCGCTTCACCAAAGGCCAACACCGCGCGCGACAGCATAAAACCTGCAATTGATATAGGCACAGCGGCCAAACCGACCAAGGTGAGCACATGATTGATACCCGTACCCAACTGCTCAGAGAAGGCGTGCATAATCGCGCCTATGGACCACACAATTATCGCAAGAATATATCCGCGTTTAGTGCCAAGGCTATCAATCAGCCGACCGGCAAAGAGCATGGAGATGGCATAGACGAATTGAAATACAGCGGTGATATTGGCGTAGTCACTGTTACTCCAGCCAAACTCTGCCGACAAATCAGGCGCAAGTAAACTCAGTACTTGGCGATCAAGATAATTGACGGTGGTGGCAAAGAATAACAACGCGCATATAGTCCAGCGATAATTGCTAACCGCAGGTGGCGTATGTGAGTTAGGGGAAGCGGGTGCAGAAGTGCTCATATAATTTCTTCTTTATATTATGAGTGCAAATGTTTAACTGCATGAATAACACCAGAGGCAATAGCTGGATTAGACATTACAGTGAGCTAGAGTAGATTATTTTTTTTGAGTGTTTTTTAAAATTGTTAACCACCATAAATCGCTGCAAGTGTGGCTTATGCTCTCTCCCACTTATCAACTAAAACAACAACATTGAGCTATTTACAGCATATAAGCGCGTATTTTTTAACGCGGGAAAATTAGCACGATTAAACATCCCAAACAAGCGAGGTCAAAAATCAAACAGCGCACACCAAGTGACTGAGATTAAAAAACACATGCAGGCGCCAAATGTCGCAATTCAACCTAGCAATGCCATAATGCGACCTATTCATTAGCGCACCAGCGCCAGATCACCCTCAGAGTCAACGGGACACATCCTCATCATGGTTGATAGTTACTTCAATATTGCCCCCTACTTAACCGCCATAACCCAGGGGCGGCTGATCATTACCGCTAACAGTCGGCTGCGCAATCATATACTGCGCGCCTACAGCCAATGGCAAATCACTCAGGGTGCATCTGTTTCCATAAGCCCGCGCATCTACTCTTTAAGCCAATACCAGGAGCAGCTCTGGCAACAACTCCAGCGGCGCGCCTATGCACCAACAGCGCGGCGGTTGATCAACAATGCTCAGCGCCAAACACTCTGGGAGCAAATCATTGCGCGGTCATCGCTCGCCGCAGAACTACTACAGCCTGAACCCCTCGCTCAAGCTGCCGATGCGGCACTGCGTAACTTAGAACTCTGGCGTTTGAGTGAAGAGCAAGTACGCATCGCCGAACCGCAACTTAATGCACAGAGTAACAGCGCCTGCTGGCTCATCTGGCTTGGAGAGTTTCGTGTAAAACTCAGCCAGCTGGGGTTAATCACTCAAGAGCAGGCACTGGAAATTCTGTTGGGCGCGTTTCGTGATGGCGAACTCAAACCTGAGGAAGCGCTCATACTCACCGGATTTGGGGAAATAGCGCCACTGCACCAAGCACTGTTGGATGCATTAAGTGCAGAGCAAATCACCATTACACAGGCTGTTGCGCAAACCGAGCTAGTGCGCACCGAAGCACACACCACAGAAGAGGAAATTCGCTTAGCAGCGCTGTGGAGCAAGACGCAACTAGAGCAAAACCCTGCCGCGATGGTTGCCATCATAGTGCCCAACCTCGGCCAGTGTCGCGACCTCGTGGAGCGACAATTTGTGCAGGTATTTGAACCGCTAGCAGCGCTACCGGAACAGCCCCGCTATACCCTACCCTTTAATTTTTCAGCGGGCACCCCGCTCGCCGGCACACCGATTATTGCCGCCACATTGGACTTGTTAGGGCTGCATCAATCGAACTGGGGTTTAGAAGATATTTGTCAGCTTTTGCTCTCACCTTTTTTTAGCGCGGCTGACAGCGAGCTGGTCCTGCGCAGTCATCTTATCCACGCCCTGCGCCAACTAGGTCGGTTTAACATCAGCGCCAGTGATCTGCGTTATCACTGTCAAAAACTGAGTGCGAAGCTCGCGATCCCTGAAGATGAACAGCATCTCACTCAGCGCTTTTTACAATTAGAAACGCATCGCCGCGAAACCTATGGCGACTACTCCGCTGACTATTGGCGCACATTTTTTGATGCACATTTGCAACGCTTAGGCTGGCCCGGTAGACGGCGCCTCGACAGCCAAGAACATCAGCAACTTAAACTCTGGCAACAGTTGCTGGATGAGTTTCTGCAACTTGATGCCCTAGGCATCAAACTTAGCTACAGCCAAGCCTTGCAACAGCTACGCAAACTGGCAAGTAAAATGCCATTTCAAGCGCAGACGCCCCAAGCGCCCATTCAAATTTTAGGCGCGCTTGAAGGCGCTGGGCTGCAATTTAGCCACTGTTGGGTGCTGGGTTTACACCATCGCCAATGGCCGCCCGCACCCGCACCCAACCCGCTTTTACCCACGGTGTTGCAGCGTCAGCACAAAATGCCTCATGCAAGTGCCGAGCGCGAACTCGTGTTTGCTCAAGCGCTCACGCAACACTATATGCACTGTGCACCGCTCGTTATATTCAGTTCTGCCCATAGCGACGAAGGCAGTGAACTAGCCCCCAGCGCCCTAATTCGCGCACTGGCGCTCACACCTGCAGACGAATTACACGGTGAAAAGCAGGACGCCAACAGCCGTAATTTTCAGGCGATAGCAGCCAGTAAAACCCTCGAACTGATTGATTGCGCGCAGGCACCCGCAGTTGAGCGCGAGCGCGAAATCGTGCGCGGCGGCGCGAGCTTATTTAAAGAACAGGGCGCCTGCCCCTTCAACGCGTTTGCACGCTTACGGCTTGGGGCAAAAAGTTGCGATGAGCCCGTGCCTGGCTTGTCGGCTATAGAGCGCGGCAATTTACTGCACGAAGCGCTCGCGCTGATCTGGCGTCAACTCGGCACGCAAGCTCAACTCTTAACATTAAACGATACCGAATTATGCGCACTCATTGCGTCTGCCTGCAGCGAAGTCATCGAAACCATTAAACGGCGCCGCGGCACCAGCCTAGGCGCCTATTACACCCAACTGGAACAGGAGCGTTTAGAGCGCTTACTACACGCATGGCTTGAACAAGAAAAAATGCGCCCCGCTTTTAAGGTCATTGCCATAGAGGAAGAAGTGACGCTCGAATTTTCTGGCTTACCGCTGCGCCTACGCATAGACCGCATCGATGAACTAGCCACGGGCGAACAGCTGCTCATCGACTATAAAACTGGCTCTCCCAGCGCGAAAAGTTGGCAGGGCGAACGGATGGACGAACCGCAACTTCCGCTCTACGCGGTGACCGCAAGGACCGCTGAAGGTGAAAACCCCATAGGCGCTATTGCCTTTGCGCAAATCAATGCCAAAGCCAGCCAGTGGATTGGCACCGGCGAACTCATGGTTCAACATCCGGGCATTGTGCCCTGCGCCCAAGAATGGCCTCTACAATTGCAAGAGTGGCAGCTCAATCTCAGCCGTTTAGCGCAGGACTTTTTACAGGGCGATGCGCGAGTTGATCTCAAAAACCCTAGCGCAGCTCAATACGCCGAAGACCTACTGCCGCTCAATCGCTTACTCGATGCAGAGGCCATAGCCGATTTTATTGCGACTCACGCACATGCTTTGGAGTCACATAATGAATAATTCCACGTCATCATTAACAACATCCGAACCTACTCGGCTGGCACCTATCGACCAACAGGTACGCCTAGAGGCGCTCAACCCCCATGCTTCCTTCGCGGTATCTGCGCCCGCCGGTTCAGGTAAAACCGGCCTGCTCACGCAACGGGTTCTCACCCTGCTTTGTCACTGCGATGAGCCAGAAGAAGTGCTGGCCATCACCTTTACTCGCAAAGCCGCAGGTGAAATGCAAGACCGTATTATGCAGGCCCTTTGGAACGCCACTGAACAACCGCAACCGCAAGACCCCCATGCCCTGCGCGGCTGGCAACTCGCACAACAGGTGCTGCAGCGCGATCAAGAACGCGGTTGGCACCTGCTGCAAAGCCCTCACCGCCTACGTGTGCAAACGATCGATAGCTTGTGCCGCTCCATCACCAAACAGCTTCCCCTCGCGAGCGGCATAGGTGCGCAACCCGATACATTAGAAGACGCCAACCCCGCCTATCGCCTCGCAGTGCGCGAAGTGTTTTCCCTCTTAGAAAAAGAAACGCCGCTGCGCGCACCACTAACCCAGCTACTCTTGCATCTCGATAATAATTTAATTGCGGTAGAAAACCTGCTCATCAGCCTGCTCGCCAAACGCGAACAATGGTTAGGCGTACTCATACAGGCGCGCCATGAAGAGGCGCGCGCCTATCTAGAAGACGTGTTGCACCATGTGATTTGCGAGCACCTCAATAGCATCGTTCATGTACTGCAACTTCACAGCAGCGACATTTGCGCCATCGCCGATGCCGCAGCCAATAACCTGCAAGATGAGGAACACAAAAATCGCATTCACGAGTTGCTCGGTATAAATAGCTTACCCAGCGCATCGCCCGAAGGCGTAAACCAATGGCTGGCGCTGTGCGATTTGTTGCTCACCAACACGGGCAGCTACCGCGCACGCCTTACCAAAGCCGAAGGTTTTCCCGCGGGGAAAGAACACGCGGCCTTCAAAACCCGCTTTGGTGAACTCACCGGTACGCTACGCGAAATAGCCCCTGAAGCCGAAGCCCTGCTGCAGGAAATTCGCAGCTTGCCGCCCGCGTACTACGCGCAAGACCAATGGCAACTGCTCGATAGCCTCACCAGTATTTTACCCATAGTCGCCGCGCAGCTAACCCTCGTGTTCAAACAACTCAGCGCCACGGATTACAGCGCTATTAGCCAAGCCGCGGTACAAGCATTAGGGGATGAAGATTCGCCGAGCGATCTCGCTTTGCAGTTGGACTATCGCATTCGCCATATATTGGTGGATGAATTTCAAGACACCGCCAGCCCGCAATTAGAGCTGCTCAAAAAGCTCACCAGCGGTTGGCAAAACGACGATGGCCGCACACTCTTTATCGTGGGCGATGGCATGCAATCCTGTTATGGCTTTCGCAACGCTAACGTTGGTTTATTTTTAGATGCGCGCCAACACGGCATTGGCTCTGTGGCCCTAAGCCCATTGGATTTACAGGTTAACTTTCGCTCTCAAGCCGGTGTGGTGAATTGGGTGAATGACATTTTCCAAGATGCGTTCCCGGCGCAAGACGACATCAGCCGCGGCGCGGTGCGCTACTCGCCCTCGGCCGCGTTTAAAGCTGAACAGGCTGGCGAAGCCGTGAGCTTTCATGCCTGCTGCTATACCAATGACAAAGCAACCTCTATAACAGCACTGGCAGAAAAAGATGACGATGAACCCGCAGCACGGGTTACCGCCCAGGAACAAGAAGCGGCAAAAGTCGTTGAATTAGTCCGCGCCGCGCGCGCCGAAAATCCTGAAGGTAGCGTTGCGATATTAGTACGCACGCGCAATCACCTCGCGCGCATTCTTCCTGCGCTCAGCGCCGCCGGTTTGCATTATCAAGCCACAGAGATTGATCGTCTCGCCAGCCGCATGGTGATTCAAGATTTGCTCTCGCTCACCCGCGCACTGGTAAACCCCGCCGATCGCATCGCGTGGCTTGCGCTCTTGCGTACACCTTGGTGCGGTTTAAATAACAGTGACTTACACCGCATAGTCACCGCGGATCTTGGCGAATTCAACCCGCGCCTCAGTGACACGGCGTTCCCCCTTATTTGGCCGCAGTTGCAACACTACACACAGATCCAAGGTTTAAGCCCAAACGGCGAAAAAATTCTCGCGCGCTTTGTGACTTCATTGAACGCCACATGGCAAGAGCGCTATCGCAAACCCTTACGCCAATGGATCGAAGGACTCTGGTTGGCCTTAGGTGGCCCAGCTACGCTGCAAGATGAAAATGATCGCGATAATATTCACAGTTTTTTTGCCCTGCTCGACAAACACCAGCAAGGCGGCAGCATTCGCGACTGGCAAGTTTTTTATCAAGCCATAGAGCGATTATTTGCCGCACCGCGCAGCGATGCAGACCCAAAACTGCAGGTCATGACTATTCACAAATCGAAAGGCTTAGAGTTTGATACCGTCATTATTCCCGGTTTAGATCGCGGCGCACGCAAAGACGACAAACAATTATTACTCTGGCAAGAACGACTCAGCGCGCAGGGTGAAAAACAATTACTGCTCGGCTCGCTCGCGCCTATAGGGCAAGACGAAGATCAGCTCTATCAATTTATGCGGCGCGAAGCAGACAAACAGCAAGCCTTTGAATCAACCCGCTTGCTTTACGTAGGCTGCACCCGCGCTATTTCGCGGTTACATCTTATTGCCTGTATAAAAACGAAAGAAGAGGAACTACAGGCGCCGGCAAAAGCATCCTTGCTGTACAGCATTTGGGGGTTTGTAAAAGACCAAGCACATTGCCTAGAGAACAGCCTAGACAATGCGCGCGTGCAATCTGGCAGCAACGCAACAGCAAGACCTGGGCTGCAACATCTAGTGCGCCTAGCGGCAAATTGGGAGCGCCCGACACTGGAAGATGTCACACTCCTACAGGCCTATCGCGGTCATGATGTGCAAGATGATAAGGACGTAAACCCGTTGAACATTCCCGAACAGGAAAGCAGCGTAGCGCGCTTGGCGCGTCACACCGGCACACTCATACACAGCGCACTTGAGACATTGGTTGAGAATAAATTTGTGGGCGCAACTCACTGCATAGCCGCAGATCAATTTATTCAGCAACAACAACTATTTTGGAAAATCCAACTGCAACAACTGGGTTGGAAAGATGCGCCGCTCACACAGGCACTGCAAAAAATTGGACAAGCAGTGACCACAACACTAAACAGCGCACAGGGCCGCTGGCTGCTGAACAGCGAACACGCCCACAGCGCCTGCGAGCTCGCATTGGTGCAACAACAAAAAAGCGAAGCCCGTGAATCCATCATCGACCGCACCTTTGTTGTCGATGACACGCGCTGGATTATCGACTACAAAAGCAGCTCACCCGAGCCAGAGGAAAGCCTCGAAGCCTTCAGCCAACGCGAGCTTGCGGCCTATAAAAATCAGCTACAACACTATCACAAATTAATGGCCAAGATTGACTCGCGCCAGATCAAAACTGCGCTCTACTTCACCAGCATCGGAATTTTAGTGGAAGCAACAGCTCACTAAAAATGACATGCGAATAACGGCTCGCTGAAACGGCACAATAGCCGAGGCTGTCGCCTCGGCTTATTAAAAATACGCATTGAACGCACTTTAATTTTTACGCTCACCCAGGCGCTAAAGCGCCGTCATTTTGTCTTCCACATATTTGCTACCGCTTTATCACTACCGAGCAACCCTACAATTTCACACACGATCCCCGCCAGCGAAAAACCCACAACGGGAATAAGCCCGCCCATTTCACCGCTAACCAACACGACATACAACGACCCACCGGACAAGACTAAAAATAACAGCCCGACAACCACTAAAATTTTTCGATGGGATTCTCTATAGGCATATTTTTCTTCACCTTTTTCAAAAAAATTAAGCAAAGGAGAAAATAACTTCGTCATAAATACGTTCATACATTAGTTTCGCTCTAGACTAATCAATTAAAAAATTATCTCAGCACCACGAGTGAGATGATAAATTTAAGCTCTTGCAATCACCTTGCAGAACAGTATTTAACCATCCAAGGCTCAATAACATACGCACTGCCAGAAAAGAATGGGCACTCAGAACTATACACAAAAGTTCGCATGCCTGAGCACTTTGCATAAAAGGAATATACACGTTTTAAGATACCAACCGAGTGACAAATGACAGCAAGCAAGCGCCCGAGTAAAATGAATCAAGGTACAGTAAGTACGGGCCGAAATGACACTTTAAGTAAACTACCTTTGGGCGGGACCGCATCCAATACACCTTTAAACCTCACACCGGTAAAACGCCACTCCCGCTGTGGATTAAGCGGAGGATCATAGTGCGCAATTGTCCGAGATACTAATTTTTCGTTCGCATCATAAACCTCCACGTCTACCACGCCCTGTTGGTGAGGTGTATGCATGCGATGTTGAAATAATAATCCTTGAATATGCATGTGCCCTGCTTGTTCGCGCAAACTTAGGCCCGCCACTTTTACCTGCGCCGAGCCATCTTGCACAAATCTATAACGCCCCGAATTACTAACGCAGGCACCAAGCGTTAATAAAGCCAATACTAATACCAAGATTTTTTTCATTCTAGGCCACCTTCAATGCCAAGACTATCGGACGCAGCCGCAAAAATGCTGTCACGCCAGAGCAGCTTGGCATCCAAGAGAAGCTGATAATAGCTGCGAAGTGCAGCGGCGCGAGCATTTTGCTCATCTTCCGCTGCACGCAAACTTTGCTGCTGACCCAATAACAAACTTTGTAGATCCTGCTCGCCCAAGCTATATGCCTTTTGCAATAAACGTGCATTTTCACGCTGTGCACTGGCATATTGATCAGCAAGCTGCCAACGACGGTAATCTCCCTGAGCTTGGTAAAATGCGCCTTGCGCAACAATGCTAAGCTGGCGACGTGTCAACACCAAGGTATCTGAAGCTAATAAAGATTGATTCAGCTTTTGGCGCAAACCTAAGCTGCGACGCTCGCCCGGTAAGGGCATACGAATACGCACCCCAAGCACTTGCTCATTGCCAAAGGTTTCGCGCGCAGTAAACACGCCAATTGTAGGGTCCGGTATGCGCTCAAGGCGGGCACGGTCTGCAGCAGCTCGCGCCATTTCCTGCTCCGCTTGGGCTATTTTTAACCCATCGCTCGCTGCTTCAATACGCTGCTGCCACCAACTGAGAGATTGCTCAACCGCAATGGGCTTCGGCAACTCAGGAGATGTATGGACATTCACCAACGGGTAGCGTTGATGTAAATAATTCCATGCAGCTTTAGCTTGGGTATCAGCCAAACTCAAACGCGCGGCGACATTGGCCGCCTCGGCCTCGGCCAAGCGCGCCTCAAGAGCCGCCGCATCACCACTTTTTACACGCTTTTGTACCGCATCTAGGTTGTTGCGAGCAAATGCATATTGTTGCGTGAGTAAACGCAATTGCGCTTGCGCAAGTAGGCCATCGCTGTAGGCTATAAGCAAATCCTCAAGTGCATTACGCTGCGCAAGGTTCGATTGTGCTAGCGCAGCGTTTAAGCTTGCCTTGGCGATACGCTTGTCCGCCCCTCTTTTCCCAGGTAAGCGCACACCGCGCTCCAATTCCAGATTCCACTCGCTGGACGTCGCTGGACCGCCTATATCACCCACCCGGTAGTCACGTTGCTGACGGGTGTAACTTGCCGTCCATTCGTGGGGTGAACTTGCGGCCAAACCTGCTGCAGCCTGGGCCGCTTGTAGTTCATGGCTAGCCGCTGAAAAAGCAGGATCATCTCTCAGCCAACTCGACGCTTGTGCCTCTGATATCAAATCAGGAAGTGCTACTGCTTCAATCTGCACGCTTGTTTGTGCATCGTATCGAGCAGAGTCCTGAGCACTTGATAGGGGTGCAGCGGTTGTTTGCGCATCTACCGTCACTGCGAAAAAAATGAAACTGCACAATGCGTAAGTAATAAAACCTATGTTCATTAAAACTCTCCTTCTTCGAGCAGCGGGCTGAGCCAATAGCGAAGGCCGGTACCGCTAAATAATTGACGCAAGTCAGCAATTAGCACCTGCGCCTGCTCATTCGCCAAAAACACCTGCACCTTCACGGCTTGGGCGCGCCCAAGCACCTGCTCCAGTGGATTAAAATCTGCCAGATGACCGCCGTGACTGGCGCAGCTCTGGCTGACAAATACTTGGCTATTCGGATTGAGGAGTAATTGATCAAGCAGCGCCTCTTCCAACTCTGGATTAGCAACGAGGTTTAAACACACATTAGTCATGATGCAATTCCCCAGTATTAAGATGTGAGTGGACCGCTGCGCCAAAAGCAAAACGGGCATAGAGCATGGGCAACATAATGAGTGTTAACGCGGTAGCGGTAATCAGACCGCCGATTACGACTATGGCAAGTGGACGCTGAATTTCAGAGCCGGGGCCGGTGGCAAACAGCAGCGGGATCAACCCAAGTGCGGTAATCGCGGCGGTCATCATCACCGGCCTAAAGCGACGCCTTGCGCCTTCACGCACGAGCTGTGCGAGGGGCATTCCTTCACTGTGAAGCTGATTAAAATAGCTCACCATCACCACCCCGTTTAGGACCGCAATACCCAGCAAGGCGATAAATCCGACCGAGGCGGGTACAGAGACATATTCGCCTGTAACCCAGAGCGCAAATATACCGCCCACCAACGCGAAAGGAATATTGCTAAAGACCAAGAGCGCTTGACGCACTGAGCCAAAGGTTGAAAACAGCAATATGAAAATTAACACCAGTGCTACCGGGGTTACCAAACCAAGGCGCGCTGCCGCGCGCTGCTGATTTTCAAACTGACCACCAAAACTGATGCTGTAGCCTTCTGGCATGGGCACCTGTTGCGCAATTTTTTGCTTGGCCTCCGCAACGAATCCGACTAAGTCGCGCCCTGTAACATTGGCGATTACCACGCCGTAGCGACTACCCAGTTCGCGATCAATTTTCACTTGTCCCGCCACCCGTTCAAGTTTGGCGATAGCCGCGAGCGGCACAGTCTCGCCAGTGGGGCTCATTAACTGTAGGTTCGCAAAATCAGCAGGTGATGTACGAAGGTTTTCTGGCCCACGCATTTGAATTGCAAAGCGGCGATTACCCTCAATCACCATGCCTTGGGTTTCGCCTTGAATATAAATCCGTAAAGCCGCTTGAACATCCTCCAAGTTGAGACCAAAGCGCCCCGCCGCTAAGCGATCTAGCTTCACCTGCAAATATTGCACGCCGGTGTTGACTATGGTGTAAGCATCTTGGCTGCCATCAATAGCTTCAGTTACGGCTAATATCTTGGTCGCCAACCCATTGAGAGTGTCAAGATCAGGCCCAAAGAGTTTGATGGCCAAATCACCTCGCACCCCAATCACCATTTCCGATACCCGCATTTCAATCGGTTGGGTAAAACTGTACGCAACACCGGGCAACTGATCGAGTGTGTCACGCAGTGCATCCAAAAGCGCTGCCTTGGTTTTCATCCGCCATTGATGCTTGGGTTTAAGTACCAAAAACGTATCGGTTTGATTTAGCCCCATAGGGTCTAATCCAATTTCATCGGAGCCAACCCGCGCGACAATACCCGTCACTTCAGGCACATTTTTCATAATGGCCTGTTGAATATTAAGGTCTAAGGCGGTGCTTTCTTCAAGACTGATCGAGGGTAGTTTTTCAATGCCAATAATAATGTCGCCTTCATCCATGGTCGGCATAAAGGTTTTACCGGTAAAGGAATAGAGCGCGAACGCAGCGACCACCAAAAGCCCTGCGCCACTAAAAATTGCTTTGGGGTGTTTAAAGGCACTGTTTAGCATAGGCATATAAATAGAGAGGAGTTTGCGCGGCAACCAAGGCTCAGCGTGGTCCTCAGCGCGAATCAGATAAGAAGCCAAAACGGGAATGATTGTCAGTGATAACAACAAAGAACTCGCCAAGGCGAAGACAATGGTAAGAGCAACAGGTCTGAATAGTTTGCCTTCAAGCCCTTGAAGCGTGAGCAGTGGCAAAAACACCGTGATAATCACGATAATGCCAGTAGTAACTGGCATAGCGACTTCTTTAACCGCTCGATAAATAATATGCAGGCGCGGCAATTTTCCTTTACTCGAATCTGCGGCCATGTGTTGCACAATGTTTTCAACAACCACTACCGCAGCATCGACCAGCATCCCTATTGCAATCGCCAAGCCGCCGAGGCTCATCAGATTTGCCGAGAGCCCGAATTGACGCATAAAAATAAACGTCATCAACGCGGAAAGTGGCAACACCAATGCAACAGTGAGTGCCGCGCGTAGATTCCCCAAAAAAGCAATCAACAAGACCAGCACTAACACAATCGCTTCGCTCAGGGCCTTAGCCACGGTTGCAACGGCTTTATCAACCAACGCAGCCCGGTTGTAGAACACCGCCAACTCTGTACCTTTCGGCAAGCTTGGCGTCAGCTCAGCAATTTTACGCTCTATTCCCGCAACCACTTCGCGCGCATTAGCACCCGCCAGCCCTAAAACCAAACCCTCCACCGCCTCTGCTTGACCATCCTTTGTCACTGCACCATTGCGGGTTAACTCACCAATACGCACCTTCGCTACATCTCCTATACGAATGGGCGTTTTATTATTTACTGTCACCACAATACTGCGCAAATCCTCAAGGGTTTGAACCTTACCTTCGGTGCGCACCAGCAATATCTCTCCACCCTCACGCAAGCGCCCTGCACCATCATTGCTGTTATTAGCGGCAAGCGCATTTTTTATCGCGGTAAGATCAACGCCTGCAGCCACCATTTGCACTGAATCAGGTATCACCTCATAACTCTTGGTCACGCCCCCCAATACATTGACATCTGCTACTCCGGGCACAGTGCGCAACGCAGGACGAATTACCCAGTCGAGCAGCGCTTTACGTTCCATTAAACTTAATTGGGGGTTATCGATTGTAAATTGAAACATTTCCCCCAATGGTGTGGTGATGGGGGCAATACCGCCACCTAAATTGGTAGGCAAATCACTGCGAATATTGCCTAGGCGTTCAGCCACCTGCTGGCGCGCCCAGTAAATATCTGTGCCATCCTCAAAGGTGAGCGTAATATCCACCACCCCATACTTTACGGTGCTGCGCAGCATCTGTTGCTTAGGAATGCCCAGCATTTCGGTTTCTATAGGCACTGCAACACGGCTCTCCACCTCTTCTGGTGTCATGCCTTCCGCTTTGAGAATTATTTTTACCTGGGTACTGGCCACATCAGGAAAAGCATCGATAGGCATAGTGCGAAATGAGTACCAGCCATAACCTACTACCAACAAGGTCATCAGCAAGATAAAGGTTCGCTGCGCTAGGGTGAATTGAATCAAGCGGGCAATCATGGTGCCTCCTTGGCTGCAGTATCAGCGGCCGCAAGCCAAGCGGCTTTTAAGGCAACAACACCATTAATCGCTACAAGCGCGCCAACATCGAGTGCGCCGGTAACCTGAATTGATTGACCCGCTGCGCTCAACACCTGAACCGGCGTCGCGATAAACTGATCTTGTTTACGAATGAAAACATATGCCTGGCCGTCCTGACGCGATAATGCATTCAGGGGCAATTCCCATGCATTAGTATTCACGAGAGGCATGATTGCCTGTACAAACTCTCCCGGCATTAACGACTCAGTAGTGCCGCTGACCAAGGCGCGCAACAACACCCTTTGCCCGCCACTCACTACGGGGCTTTGGCTCAGAACATGTGCGGTTAAGCCATTACTGAGCTGAATTAAAGTGCCTTTAGGCCACTGCGCGGCTTGCTGACTAGGCACCTGTACATCAACCCACATGCGCTGTTTTTTCATGACGCGCAACAACAACTCGGACTGAGCAACGCGCATACCTGGCTTAGCCAATAAATCTACCACTTGCCCGTCGCTACTCGCTTTAAGGGTGATTTGGCTGCTCACATGACCAGTGGTTTCGATCTTGGCGATAGCGCTAGCATCTAAGCCCGCTAGCTGTAACGCTGAACGCGCTTGCACCAAAGCTGCACGTGCATTTTGCTCAGCCGCAAGGGATTGTTCGGCCCTGTGACGAGCGATAATGCCCTCTTTGAAAAGTAGTGCGTCACGTTCAGCTTCATCAGTAGAAAGACGCGCGAGATTACTCGCTTCGAGTAACGTCAATTGCAATTGACCGAGCTCAGGGCTGGTTAATACCAACAGCGGCATATTAGGCTTAACTGTTTGATACTCTTGCACCAATACCTGCTGAATTAGCGCGTTGGTCGGCGCGCTAATCCTACGCTCCTGTTCTGGAGGCAATACAATTTGCGCAGGAAAGTTCACCCCTATCGATGGCAATTGAGTCGCTAAGGCCATCAATTCAACACCCAAGTTTTTACTGTGTTGATCAGAAATACTAAATGCTACAGGTGTTTGTGCAAACGCAATAGACGAGAAAATAGCGGCAGCAAAACAACCGCCTCTAATAAACAATAAGGACATAACAACCTCAAACAGATTTACTGCACTTTTTAATAACACCAACGCAAAAAAATACATTCAGCATTGGCAAATCCCACATTCGATCCAAAGATAAACCTGCGCATAAATTAAGCGCAAATATCCATAGCAACCATAAATGGGGTAAAAATAACCAGAGGGAAATTAAGCAGTCAATACAGGAGGGGCGCGCAATTGAGGACGCCAACAAACAATACGGTCATTGGGTAACGCAGAATAAATAAAAGCCCTAGACTGAGAAGGTAGGGATAAAAGACATACAACAAAAATGGCGGTACAGATAGCAATTAAATCAAGATGAACCAAAATATCTTTATGTAACTGCACGTAGTCGTTATACACATCAACATGAGGTGCACGCTGATGGCTAGCGAGATCGTCTCCCTCCAGCAAATCCATAGAAACTGCAAGACTCGCTACACCAGTCGTGTCTGTCATAACATAATGGCGGTGCACTCCTGTACATAAAGAGAGTAGCCACACCACCATCGTCAGCAATATTATCTTTTTCAGGCAAGTAGATAAAAACATACGTATGCACAACGCTTCAAAAAAATTTAATGCATTAATGTAACGACATATTATTAAGGCAGAATTAAATTGGGCATCGATTAAACAGAACGCATAGCAACTAACAAGAAAGGAAATACGATACGAATAACTTTTAAAAAACCTTCAGGCAATAAAAAACCGCAGCAGGTAACTGCGGCGGTTTTTTATTCGCTACACGTAGCCGTAATACAGGATTAAACGCCTGTTACATTTTCAGCCTGTGGGCCTTTTTGACCTGGCTTAACATCGAATTCTACTTTTTGGCCTTCAGCCAAGGTTTTGAAACCTGCACCTGTAATAGCGCTGTAGTGTACAAATACGTCTTCACCCGCTTCGCTCGCGATGAAACCAAAACCTTTAGACTCGTTAAACCATTTAACGGTACCAGTACTTCTAGCCATAATAAACCTCGATGCTCTGTGCAATAAAAAATAATATTTGAAAACTCCAGTATGGAGCCTGCTGGCGGATTCAGATGTTACTTATGAAAAAACAAAACGAGGTGCTAATAGAAAAACTGCTAGAACAACGCGGTGACTTACCATAAATAATGCTGCGGACTTACCAGCGAAAACAATATATTCCCCCGTTCAGCTCCTGTAAAGGCTTAATTTTACCCCTTAGTATTAACAGCATGTAAATCGGCGAGTTAGCTTACACTCTGAATCAAACTCTGAATTACATAGCACTATCGTAACCCCTCACGACTTAAGACGACAAAGTGATCGTTATTTCGTCGGCCTCAATTCAAAGGGGTAATCCATTTTTTGCAGAGATTGCGCTAAGGTAAATTCAATTTTAGCGGGAATCTGACTGACTTCTAATGCAATACGTGGACGCCCAAAATAGTGACTTAAGCGCGCAGGGCGACTGATTTGCGTTCCATCCGCCGCCAGAGCTTTAATATCGACCAAATCAGATAAATCACCCTCAGCACTGAAGATTAAATTGCCCTCTTCCCAACGAATCAGCGCCAACTGCATTTTATCGCCACCCCAGGTCATACCAAATCGAAAAGGTATAGAGAAACTGTAAGTATCGACAGCAGCATTAAAACGCAGATGTCCACGCGCAAGACTGATAGAGTCAACATCACTTACATCCGCACGCAACTGCATGTCACCACTTAACCAAGGCTGCTCTTCATTTGGCTGAAAAAGACCGTTAACGAAATAACCTAATGGCTCAAAGGCAATGCCGGCGCTATAGGCGAGCGGATGAGCAACGCCCGCATTATCAACCACCTCATCGATAAATAACTGCGCTGCACCCAATTTTCTCGCCAAGGGTAATAAACTATCTGCCACAAATACACGAGCGTTCAATGACAAACCAAAATGTTTGTCCACATCAAGACTATCTACCGCCACAACACTAGGCCCAAGTGGCAAGACGTAGTTAGGCTCTCGATAGTTAAAGGTTACTTGTGGCGCGGCAGCTTTCTTCAGCGCAGTTAGCTGCTCAGTTGTAAAAGCACCCAGAGAGGACTCCTCCATGAGGAATTCTTTATTTGCAGGCTCTATTTGAGTGAGTTGGAAATTGTAGCTAGACGGCTCTAGCGCGCGCGCCAGTATAATTTCTACCGCCGCCGGGTTACCGCGATAATTAACACTGGCGGATTTAGCGGACGAGAAGAATACATCCGATCGAGTAGATCCCGAGGTCGCTAGCACTTGACCAGCAGTATTTAAGCCATTGACCTGCAAGAGCGCCGTGGTGTTGCCTGAATACTCATAACGCAGGCTATTAGGAGCTGAACTCATAAACTTCAAACGCACGCCTTGCGCTTCGATAACCTTGCCCGCAAATGGCGCCTCGACCCTAATGCGCTCAAATGTCAGCGGCAAATTGTAATCTAGGCTGCCCACTATGGTGCCGATAGATGTTAGATCTACGTTTTTAGGGAGAATTATTTTTTTACTCCCGGTAATAGAGATGTAGGTTTCCGCCTCTCCATTTTCAAAGTTTGCCCCTTTGTATACGAGATTTATAGGTGCTGCTTCGTGAAGCTCGTCGGGGCCACACAGGGAGGTAACCAAGAGAGAATTGCCCGATTTATCGAGCACATCCTTAATGCGCAGCTCTATAGCAGCAGACTCTTCACCTAAGTTAGGCAGGTTAAATGCCTGCACATTCAAGTCCAACTCCATACCTTTTTCAGTGAGTTCAAGGCTGTTCATCGCCACACCAAAGGGGCCCGCTGTAACCTGCGCCCGAAATGCACTATTAAGTTGAGCCACTTCTTCGTAAGGAGGAAAATTTGCTGCCTGCAACTCAACAAAAGTATGCGGGCTTTCTTCTAACTGCTCATCTCCATTAGCCTCCTGCCCTGCAGGTAATGAAAAACTTCTAGAAAAAAAGGATGCGACTAAGGATTGAAGCTCTTGAGAAAGGTTTTCATCAAAGCGTAATGCGAAACGCAGCTGCCCCGTTGATTGGCTCAAGCGCACACGCTTATACAGCGCGAGAGCCTCTGGCCAATCTTGTGCGATTCGCTCCTGTGTCTCCGCCAAGGTCTCATTCATGCTCGCCTCGGTGGTATTGATAAATTCCTTATCTGCGCTGGCAAGAACTGCACTGAACTCAACACCCAAGGGGGCAGCAACTGGGATGAGCCCCAAGTAAAGCCCACTAACCTGCTCTAATCTGGCTTTATCTGCGGTCACTGGCTGCAGCAACAAGCCCGCCACACCGTTCATGGCTGTTGCCGCTAACGCCGACTCTTGAGGTGCAAAGATCGCAAAAGAAACCATTTGCCTGCGGCTAAGCGACTGCCATTGCGTCAAATCTTTGACTGCGCTCGCCCCAGATTTCAATCGAGCTTGCAGGCGCTCAACCTGCGCGGCTGGACCCACAATAATTCGAGAGGAACTAATAAGTGCTGTTTCTTGCGGCAGCTTTTCACAGCTAGCCGCATCAATTCGACTAAAGCTTAGACCTGTGGCTGTCTCCTCTTCTATGTGATAACGCTGCTTAAACCATTCTCGGAATTGCTTCGGCGTAAATTGCCCATCAAGCACCCACAGCAACTGAGGCGGTTGTTTTTGCTGCCCTTGGGGTTCCTGCAAATAAGCCCCCCCCCAGAGATGTGTTATCTCTGTGCGCACATTAATGCCTGCTTGCTCTAGACTGCCAAGCAAATCTTTACCTACTCCTGGCAGGCTGGCCAAATCAGCACTGGCCAGCAATCGAGTATTTAACTGGGCCATATCAACGTGACCGAGCGCCAAGAGCTCTTTGCTCGCCAAGGCTGACACCAATTGCTCTTGTTCTGGCCCCAAATCTGACTGCTGCCATATTGGGCGAGTAACCCAAATCAATACACCTATTAATACAAAAATTAACGCTATAGCGCCCATCTTCAAATAAGCAAAATAAGGCGTGGACATGAATGTATCTTGCACAAAGTCATCATCTTCGTGCTTAGACTCATCAAAATCATTTCGAACGTCTGTGTTTGAGGAAGCCGTCACTTCAACGTCTGAACGAGCTTTAGCGGTAGTAACCGTGTCTGCAATTTCGCTTTTTACAGCATCTTTAGTGACACGCAATACCGCTCCTGCTTTTGCGAAAGCGCCATACCACTGCTTAGCAAGTGCCAGAGATTCCACCTTCTTAATGACCAAAGGGTGCCCTGTAAAAAAACGCTGCGCTACGGTATCGGGCGTTTGCTTTAATAACTGCGCCAAATTGGTAACGACTTCTTCTCGTTCAAAGCCGGTGCGCAATTCACCACTAAAAATCAATTTATACATTCTGCTCTCTTTATTATTGTAAAACTTGCTTGTCACCAATCAGTAATACCGAACCAACATCAACCTATAAGCCGAGTAAAATTGGAATGAAAATTTGATACGAGAAAATACAGCAATTAAGGATACCCTCAAAACCATACCTCAACGACCATACTTCAGCGCCGAGGAATAGCTTGAACCTAAAGATAAAGCGCCAGCGCGACAAATAACAGGAGAACTATCAGTACTATAAAGATTTGGACGGCGGAAAGTCAAAACTGTTTAGCGCTTTTTCTTATTTCATCTCTTTGATTAACTTAAACTTTTCCAACTTTCCCTCACCTATTAAGCGCATTGGTCAGCATTATAAGCACCTCCATTGACACCGAGAATCAGGTGCGACCGAAATAGCAGTAAAGGTAATCTTTGCCTCTAATATTCCCAAGACAAAATCAACTATTTACCCCCATGGCCAAAGCTGTAACAATCAGGGCCATATTTAAGTGCGTACTTAGCGGCACATTTTAGAGGCTCATATTATGACCATTGCCCATACCACGGTTAAAACCCAAGATGCCAGTTGCCCGCACGACAAAAAAGTAAACTGTAGCAATTGCAGATTAAACACCATCTGCCTGCCCATCAGCCTCCATTTGGAGGATATCGATAAGCTCAACAAGATAGTTCAACGCGGCAAACCGCTACAAAAAGGTGACCACCTCTACTCAGCCAACGAACCTTTTCAGTCGGTATATGCCATTCGCTCAGGTGCGGTTAAAGCAATTAACCTAAGCGAAAATGGCGATGAACAAATCACCGGATTTTATCTTCCTGGCGAGGTGGTAGGCATGGATGGCTTAGCAGATAACCGCTACATTAATTCCGTCATAGCACTTGAAACCTCATCCGTATGTGAGATCCCCTTTGATAGAATGGAAGAGTTGAGCCTGCAAATCCCCAACTTGCAACGCCATTTTTTCCAGCTCATGAGCCGTGAAATCAATCAAGACCAGCAAATTATTACGCTCTTGAGCAAAAGCAGCGCCGAAGAGCGTATAGCAGCTCTATTGCTCAGCATTTCCGCACGTAACAGTCGCCGTCAGCTAGCAGCCAATGCCTTTCGTTTACCTATGTCACGTACCGATATAGGCAATCATTTAGGACTTACGATAGAAACCGTGAGCCGAATTTTCACGCGTTTGCAAAAGCAGACGATCCTACAGGTTGATAAAAAAGAAATCTTCATCAAAGACATGGATCAGTTGCGCCAAATTGCCAATGGTAAACCTCAGTGCTAAAGCGCTTCATTCAATATCTCGCCCTCCAATTAAGTTCAGGTATTTATGACTCTATCTATGCTACAAAAAACACTTAATGCATTTGATCAAGAAAATCTACAAGACCCAAACCAAGAGCCCTTTGAAGGAAAAATGATCGCCAAGGAGTGGCTTTATGCGCAACGCATGAGTCATCATCTTGCACAATTTTGTCCAACAGCTTCAGACCTACTGCAACTCGCTGCGCGCAGCCAACATATTTGCCGTTGGAAAATTCCACGCAGCAACTACCCCATGGACCGTCAGGGCTATAAAAAATGGCGGTTGGATTTAGCTGCATTTCATGGCGAGCAAGCTGGCAATATTATGGCAGCTCAGGGGTATGGTGAAGAGGACGTACTACGTGTTAAGGATTTACTCCTCAAGCGCAGTCTCAAGCGCGATAACGAAGTTCAAACTCTTGAAGATGTTATCTGCCTTGTGTTTATTGAATTCTACCTAAAAGATTTTGCCAATAAGCATACGGAAGAAAAACTCATCGATATCATTCGCAAAACTTGGAACAAAATGTCTGCGGATGGCCACACAGCAGCCTTAAAATTACCGCTCTCTGATGCCATGCTTGCACTTGTAGGTAAAGCACTTAAGGGCGACTAGACCACATTCATCACCTAGCCCACATCGAACCCCAATATATAGCCACCACAAAAAGGAAGCACCCATGTATATGCTTTTAAAACACATTCATTTAACTTTTGTTGCCCTAGCACTTTTAACATTTGTCGTGCGCGGCATTTGGATGTTTATAAACTCCAGTATGCTCGACAAGAAAATAGTGCGCATTGCTCCGCATATCATCAATACCATTATGCTGCTAAGCGGCATTATCTTAGCGGTCCATTTGCACCTCTCACCCGGCAACCAACCCTGGCTTTTGGCCAAAATAATTGGTTTAGTGGTCTATATTGTCCTTGGAGTAGCCGCATTTAAGCTCCCCAGTCCTCTCGCACGCAAAATTCTCTGGGTGGATGCACTCATAGTCTTTGCCTATATCGTGAGTGTTGCTATTACCAAGAGTCCCATGGGATTCCTAAACTAGCCCAGCCAAACTGCCAGCCGTCAATAAAAACTGATAGCTGGCAACCGATTAGCGCACAAAACTTGAAATATTGATAAAACTTGCCCACACTGGGGCTGTGTCTTTAACAACACTATAGAAGTTCTCCCTTCTCATAACTTTAATAAATGGCGAGCCCCTATGCGATCAATTATTTACGCCCTACTGCTGTTAAGCCTATCTCAAGCCAGCTTTAGCTGTGATGAGGCCTGTAAACGCGAAAAAGCAGAGACCGCAAACAACATCAAGTTTGCCAGTTATCTCAACGCCAAATACTGCAAATCGACTGCGCAAGACTTTATTTTACGCGGGTCCAAAAGCCTTAAAACTTACCGCGAGACACAGCTGGTACAAACTGCTCATCGCGGCGGAGCCAAAAATATTCGCAACTATGTTACCCAGCGTAAAGACTGGCTGGAAGAGTGCAATAACTATTTAAAGCTTACTGATCAAGGTTATATCTTCCGCACTAAAGAAACGTCCGAAAAGATACTAAAGACGATGGATGAGGTTGCAATAGAACTGAAAAATATCATGTTGCGACGCCCCGTTGCAGATGAAGTACTGAGCGTTGTCACCCAACCTGCAACTGATAAATTCGACCAGCTATTCAAGCTCGTTGATGACCACTATCTAGAATTGCAGCGCCGCGGATTAATGTAAGCAACAAACATAAAAAAACCGCTGTAGCCATTGGCTACAGCGGTTTTTTTATGTTTCATTACGACGATTTTTTTAGCGACAACACCGATCGTTGCGGCTTGTCTGCACGCTCTGCAAATTGACGAGCAAGCTCCTCGCGTTCGCGTATTGCCACGGACTTAGCATCTTGCGCACTGCTCGACTGCCAAGCAACAGAAGCATGAGAAGACGTCTTAGCCAAAAACTCTAGCCCAGAGCGCAGCAAGCGCGCCTGCTCAATAAAACTTAACCCCTCAGGAAACTTACCAGGATAAACATCTGAAGGATCTTTGAGGCTACCTTCAATACGCAAACTAAAACCACTGGCATGAGTGGCGGTACCAGCAGCCGCATCGGCCACCCAATCATCAAAATTCATAAATACCACAACTGGAGATTAAGGACATGGGCATTAAACCATAATCCATTTATGTGACAAAATAGCTATTCTCTATCTAACGTAGAATCATTAAGAATTCATTCTAGATTAACCGTAGTTATGCAGCTATCTTACACGCCTTGTACTTTTTGAGCGCTGCGCCGCTGCTCATCACGGTGAACCTTCTTTTTGAGCGCCCGTATCTGCCGCTCAGGTGGTAATGCCCCTAAATGCGGCTCATTACGTTGATGCGCCAATTCAATTTGTTTTTGACGCTCAGCAAATCGCCCTCTTTGCTCTGCCGTCAATTGATCGTAACAACGTGGGCAGCTTACTCCTGCCATATAGTGCTCAGAGAGCTTATCCGCTTCCGTAATCGGATGACGACAGCCATGACACTGGTCGTAGATACCCTTTTCTAGCTTGTGATTAACCGCAACGCGATTATCAAACACAAAACATTCACCGCGCCAAAGACTCTGCTCTTCTGGCACCTCTTCTAAATATTTGAGAATACCGCCTTCGAGGTGATAGACCTCTTCAAATCCTTGCTCTTTTAAATAGGCTGTAGACTTCTCGCATCGAATACCGCCAGTACAAAACATCGCCACTTTTTTATGTTTCGCAGGATCAAGATGCTCAGCGACATAGGCAGGAAACTCACGGAAGGTCTCCGTTTTAGGATCAACAGCCCCCTCAAATGAGCCTATATTGAACTCATAAGAGTTACGTGTATCAACGACCATAACCTCAGGATCACTAATCAAAGCATTCCAGTCTTGAGGTTTCACATAGGTACCCACAATTTTTTTAGGGTCAATACCCCTAATCCCCATAGTCACTATCTCTTGCTTCAGCTTTACCTTCATGCGATAAAAAGGCTGCTCATCATAGATCGACTCTTTATGACTCAAGCCAATAAAACGATCATCTTCTATAAGAAAAGTGATAAGACCATCAATAGCCTCGCGGGTACCTGATACAGTGCCATTAATACCCTCTTCCGCCAGTAATAAGGTTCCTTTTAGCCCTAAATGATCACAGAGGTCCTTAAGGCGAGGGGCTATAGATTGGTAATCGGGCAGTGTTACAAACTTATAGAGGGCAGCAACAATAGTGGGATTCATAGACTTATTACACATCACATAGCTCAAAAAGAGCAGATTCAAATTTTAAGGCGATTATAGGCGATTACTTTTTACTCAACCAGAGAAATTGCACCTGCATTGGCCTAATGCTCATGCTTGCTGCCACCCAAACACTGCGGTGATGCAGGAACCTGGCGCTGCGCCTGCCACTCCTCAGGGCTGAAGGTATGAAGAGCCAAGGCATGAACGCCTTGCTGCAATTCTTGCGCTAGGCAGCCATAAATAGCTTGATGGCGCTGAACTTGACGCTTGCCTTGAAATTGGGAAGACACCAAGGTGACCTTAAAGTGTGATTCGGAGCCTGGGGCAACAGAATGCATATGGCTCTCGTTCTGAACTTCTAAAAATAAGGGCTCAAAATCAATTTCCAACTTAGAAACTATGCGGTCTTTCACGTCATTCATGCTCATACTCAGTTACTTTTGCTATCTATTTGAGTGACCCAGCTGGCCGTAAACTTTTTTACAAAAAAATCAGGGGTATTTTAGCCCTAAAGATCTACACTGTGTTGATCTCGCGCAATCAAGGTGCGTTTTTATAGTATTGCACTCCATAAACACCCTTTAATCATAAAAATAATCTATTTCTTACAGAAGCTAAACCAATGAATGAACATAAGTTCTTTTTTGACCGACGCAAGGGGCAAGACCGTCGCCTTGACCGTGATCCATGCAAAAATATGCCACTGGATATCTATCACCGTAAGCGTCGTAAGTCTGTAGAGCGTCGATCAGTCGGGCGCGCTATAGAAGAAGATTATTTGGCGCAAATGAATCTGGCCCACTCCGATACTCAACATTAAAAGCTGGCAGCGCACCGAACTCTTTAGCGTTTGGTGCGCAGCAGTCTTCCTGCATAACCTCTAAATTGAATAAATCTATAAACCCACAAAACGGTTGTAGGCTACCAACCCCCAAACTACCGCAAGCAGAATCAAGCTCACAAATACCAATGCTGAGCCTATATCCTTAGCTCTTCCCGACAATTCATGCTTCTCGGAACCCGTACGATCCACCACAGCTTCTACCGAAGAGTTAGCTAACTCCGCCATCCACACCCAAAAAATACTTGCCAATAAAAGTATCAACTCAATATGAGTTTGCGCCAACCAAAAAGCTATAGGCATTAAAATCACACCCAACACCACTTCTTGGCGAAAAGCGGCCTCGTATTTCCAAGTGGCATGCAACCCTTTCATCGAATAGCCGAAGGCATCAATCACACGTGTCATGCCGGTCTTACCTGGTTTACTCATTCAAAGCTCCAAAGGTTAAGGCTGTAACCCCACGGTCACAAAGTATTCACAGAAGAGTCACAGTCCCGTGGGAGACTCATTAGGTGATGTTTTAGTTCGTTCAAGACAATTAACTTCATTCACTAAAGGCGGTGAATCATGAACACATTTTTACAAAGAGTCCATCACTTGGACACACTGGCATTCTTGTGGGTGCATGTGACAAAACGTTTTCAATATCGTAAATCGGTCAGATTTATTTCTCACACTGGTGATGGCCTAGTCTATTTATGCCTTGCTCTGATGCTGCTGGCATTCGAGCCTCGCGTTGGCGTAACATTTTTTTGGGCTGGTATTATCGCCTACAGTTTTGATGTCAGCCTCTATTTACTTTTAAAAAATCTCATAAAGCGTGATAGACCAGCCGCAAAATTAGATTGCTATCAAGCGTGGATTACCCCCTCAGATCAATTTAGTTTTCCATCTGGCCACACTGCGGCCGCATTTTTATTTGCCTGTTTAGTTGCAAATTTTTATCCAGCCTTTGCTGTTCCATGCTTTATTTGGGCGAGTGCCATAGGCGCTAGCCGTGTACTGCTTGGCGTGCACTACCCCACCGATTTAGTCGCTGGCGCCATACTTGGCAGCAGCTGCGCATTTCTGGGTGTTTACCTGCACTCGTTACTTGTAGGGCTGTAATAATTCTTCATATATCAGGCGGAAATTGCATGAAAATATTGTACGGAGTTCAAGGCACAGGAAATGGTCACATCACCCGCGCCCGCATTATGGCGAAAGCATTGGCTGATGTTGGTGTAGAAGTTGATTGGGTATTCTCCGGCAGAGAGCGCAAAGATTTTTTTGACATGGAAGCTTTTGGAGACTATCAAGTTTTTCGCGGCCTAACCTTCGCCACACAAAGCGGTAGAATTCTTTATTTGAAAACGGCACTGCAAGCGAATATAGGCCAACTCATTCAAGACACTAAAAAAGTTAACGTTGAAGGTTACGATTTTATTATTAATGATTTTGAACCTGTTTCAGCCTGGGCCGCCAAGCGTGCAGGGAAAAAGGTCATAGGCATCTCCCATCAAAATGCTTTTCTATACAACATACCCAAGAAAGGTGGCAATCCATTTGTCAGCTGGTTTATGCGCAATTTTGCACCTGTCAGCCAACCAATTGGTTTACATTGGCATCACTTCAATCAACCTATATTGCCCCCCTTGGTTGAGCCATCACACTATCCCAATACATCAACGCCAAGGCATTATGTGGTTTATTTACCCTTTGCGGGTCTCGATGACATAGTGCCGCAATTGCGTGCTTTTCCAGATTATGATTTCTATATTTATCAGCCTGTACCCAAAGCCTACGACGAAGGGCACATACATGTTCGCCCCTTTTCAAGAGAGGGGTTTCAACAAGATTTACATCGTTGTGAGGGCGTGATTTGCAGCGCAGGATTTGAATTACCAAGTGAAGCCATTCAATTGGGGAAAAAAATTCTAGTGCAACCTGTAGCGGGGCAAATGGAACAGAAATCCAATGCCCTTGCACTTGACCAATTAGGTTTTGGTTCAGTCGCGAGCGAATTGACAGAGGCAGCCATAGGTCGCTGGCTACCCTTGCGGGCGCCGCAACCACACCAATATCCCGATGTAGCAAAAGCACTTGTTGATTGGTTGCTTCATCATCGCGGTGAAAATATTGAGCACCTACAACGGCAGCTCTGGTCAGATTTAAAGAAAAAAGATATTAATACTGTTTCGGAAGAAGGGGGCTTAGCAAGGCAACCCTAGCGGGGAAGTTAGTCGAAGCTTGTAATCTTACGCCCAGCTTTAATACTACCGCGCTGTGTTTTGGCATTCATGCGCTTTTGTTTTGCAGAGTAGCTTGGCTTAGTCGCATGGCGCGGCTTCTCAATTTTCACGGCACCTAAAATGAGCTGCTGAAGTCGCGCCAAAGCATCATCGCGATTTTTTTCTTGGGTGCGATGACGTTGCGCCTTAATTATTAACACCCCCTGAGAGGATATACGGCTGTCATCTAATGCTAAAAGACGTGCCTTGCAAAAATCACTCAGTGAAGAATTAGGAATATCAAACCGCAAATGTATCGCACTAGACACCTTATTGACGTTTTGCCCACCAGCCCCCTGAGCCCTCATAGCTGTAAGCTCGATATCGCGCATGGGAATTACAATACTAGCATTCACGCGCAGCATATTAATATTGCTCAGCAGCTGTATAAAAATGTAATGGCTTACGCTCATCGACCAACACAGGCTGCAAACGACTATCGAAGCGAATTCGGTGAGAATACCAACGCACTATGAACCCACCTAAAAAAAGCCCTCCAAAAGCACTGAGTGTAGTAATACCTTCACTACCGTAGGCCCATTGTGCGATAGATGTCGCCACCATCATAACTACGAGAGGTAGAATATAAACAAGCATTGAGCCTTTAGCGACAACCTCTTCAGGAATACCAATCTGAATTTCTTCGCCTAATACATAAGACTGCGGGCTTCGCCCTTCGAGTAAAACCCACAGATACGCGGCGCTTCCACCCCATTTAGCCATAAGACTTTGACCGCAACCCTTTTCAGCTTTACAGCTTCCACAGGTAGAACGGCGGATGGTTTCCACCCAAACTCCTTCAGCTTCTATCGATACTATACGACCTGTTTCAATAATCATAAGCTATCTCGTGCTAACAAATTAATTGCCCACCAAATTTTGGGCAATTTTTTGTGCGGTGACTATGGGTATTTCTCCTACAACTGTCACTCTATAATTTTTATCGTGATATCTCAATGCATCCATAACGGCCAATGTGGCTCCGCGCTGCGCAACTCCCTGGGGGCTTGCCCCTTCAGCCTGTTGAATAAATACCGAAAATGTCGTTAAACCATCGGTATACATCAACATATCAATTTCTTGCCTAACGTGGCGCTGAGCTACAAATGCAAAGCCCGGCGGAACCCACTTTAACTGCCAGCCACTCGGCTCTTTAACTTCTGCCGGATTACACTCAGCCAACTGGGGGCTGGCTGCAATACTCAACTTGGCAGGAGGGAGAACTTTAAGCTGGCGCGGATCAGGGTTGAGATTAAGATCGATAAACTGATACCGTTCCAAAGGGCTTGCTGCCTCGTCCACCAACCAAGACTTAAGCACCAATCCAGTTTCATCATCAATACTTAAGAAATAGCTATAGCGAAATTGATCCAGCGGTAGCGCCAACAACACTGTCGCCATACGCCCAGCAATTCGCTCTGGACCACGGATTTCAAATTTATAAAACTTATCTAGCTGCGCTACATTTGCCCCTAGCTTACCCAACTTGCCTTGCAGCAATTCATCGCCCAAGGAGCTACAACCTAGTGCCTTACCCGTACGCAACACCTCGCGATCCAAACCATTAAGGTGCTGCAAGCGTTCGTACTCCACGCCGTTTTCCAGCCAATGAGTAACCTTAAAACTTTGCAAATTGGGGTTATCTTTATGCAGGTAAGTAAACACGCCTTGATAGTTAAAGCTATGCGAAGCCTCAGTCATTTTTTTAAGCAACATAGCTACCCGAATAGATTCTGTTGCATCCATTGCAGAGCCAGAGTCAACTTGTGGAATTTTAGCAGCGCCAGTCTCAGCTCCCACTGGAAGCACAAAAAATACTAAGGCGAAAATTGAAACAATAAAAAAGGTGCGCATGATAGGCTCTGTAATCGAGGGCAAAGAAAGTAGCATAGCAAGCCTACACTTGAGAGTAATCAACTTATGTACACCACTAGAAAAATAACAGGGTTATCGCGAGGAGAGTTACGCTTGAAACAAAAATCGCGCCATAGGGGCGCGACTTTTACTTAAAGAGAATCAACAAATCATTCTTCTTCAGTGAGTATTACCCGCGTATAAGGCAACATACCTTGACCACTATTTAAAGACGCATTATCCGAATGCTCTTCAATAAGCTGGTTTACATAGGCGCTAATATCTTCATTATATACAGGCGCAGTCGTCTGACGCGGCACAAACATTACACGACGATTCTCTTGTGGGCGAGCCTCATAACCACTCTCCATAGCAACAGTACGCGCCGACAGTGCTGGAGCATTCATACCGGAAGGTAAATTTGCTGCTTTATTTTCTGTATATTCTGCTTCAGGTGTAGCTTGCTGGGTATTGACCGCAACATTAGCAACGATTGGAACGCTTTCATATTGCTGCACACCTACAATCATGGCGCCAGCAACTGAAGCCGCGATAGCAACTCGACCTAAATGCTGCCACCAGGGCTGAGCAACAGATGATGTAGAAGAAGATGCGTTAGAATTCACATCACTGTAGGTTTCTTCATTTTCCAAAGCCGCGCTTATACCACCAGCAAAATTACGTGGAGCCAACACAGGCAAGTCGCCGCGCAGTGCCGCACTTGTTATTTGATAGCGAGACCAAGTAGCCTGTAACTCAGAATCATTCACGCTTGCTTTGAGCAAACGCTGCAACTCTAACTCAGACACTTGATTATCCATCAGTGCCGATAAAGACTCGCCAAGCGTGCTAACTGAAGTTTGCTCGGTCATGCGTAAAGTGCCTCTACTTTAAGAAAATTAATATGAATATACTTTGATTTAATCTACATACCAATCTAAACACCAAGCAAAACACCTATAAAACCTAAGTGGCACGGCACCTAAACCAGTCTCTAACTCTACATAGACCATACTTGGCTTATGCTTAAAACAAGAGTGCTTATGGGTTTTATGACTCAATGATTGGCGAATAGTTCAACAACTTAGAAAGAATTGTGCAAGTTTTTACCTCGCTCTGTGTCCTCGCCCCAACAACCAACGCTTAAATTTCACTCAGCAAGGGCTTAATACGTTTATCAATAGCCTCACGTGCTCGAAATATCCGCGAGCGCACGGTGCCTACTGGGCATTCCATAACCTCAGCTATTTCTTCATAACTTAATCCATCAATTTCCCGCAGCGTTACCGCCGTACGTAAATCATCTGGCAAGTCACGAAAGGCCAATTCGATAGTGTCCTGCAACTCATCGCGCAATAAATTGCGCTCTGGAGTGTTCATTTCATGCATAGCATCATTGCCCGCAAAAAACTCAGCATCATCCATATCAACATCACTCGCTGGAGGGCGACGATTGCGGGCAACTATGTGGTTTTTTGCCGTATTAATGGCAATACGATAAATCCAAGTATAAAAAGCACTATCTCCACGAAAGTTAGGCAACGCCCTATAGGCTTTGATAAAAGCCTCTTGAGCAACATCCTGAACTTCCGCATGATCACGGATAAAGCGACTAATCACCGCCATTACCTTGTGTTGGTATTTAATTACCAGCAAATCAAATGCGCGCTTATCGCCTTTTTGAACTCGCTCGACCAATTGTTGGTCAACATCGGGCGCTTGTTGCGCTGTCATTCTAAAACCCCCAAACCCCTCGGTATTTTCATGATCCAAGGTGGATTATTAACATTGGCAATTTGCCCAGACATTATCTTATTAGAACCAATCGCAATTGGATCAAAACACTATTAAAGCAAGCCGGCTTATAGACAGAAGTCGTATGGATAAGTTCAGCACGGCCGATTATACGGACAAATTCAACCAACACGTGGACCTAAATTAGCGCAGCAATCCAACTAAAGACGTAAAACAAACAACTGCTCATCCAAATTGCCTTATAACCGCGTATTTTGCCTCGCCTGATTATACAAGCTTGGTATACTGGCGCGAATTTCGCCTCGCAAGGCGCACACCGGATGTATAGGCATGAATCGACACTATCAATATGATGTTCTGGTCATTGGCTCTGGCGCCGCCGGATTGACCTTGGCATTGAGCTTAGCAGCGAAGGCCAGAATTGCAGTGCTCAGTAAAAATGCCGTCAACCTCGGCTCTACTTGGTTTGCTCAAGGTGGCATAGCTGCTGTTTTAGACGATCAGGATTCTATTGACGCTCATGTGACTGATACACTTATTGCCGGCGCAGGACTCTGCCACGAAGATGCCGTGCGCTTTACTGTAGAAAACAGTAAGTCAGCGATACAGTGGCTTATAGATCAAGGGGTCAACTTCACCAAAGAACCGGCAAACGGCGACTACCACCTCACCCAAGAAGGAGGCCATAGCCACAGGCGCATCATCCATAGCGCCGATGCCACAGGCCAAGCAGTTCACTCCACGCTTATTGATCAACTCCGCAACCAAAAGAACATTGATTTATTTGAGCATCACGTCGCGCTCAACCTCATCACACAGGCAGACTCAGATTCGCGTAAATTACGCTGCAGTGGTGCCTACGTACTCGATCACCACGCCGATGTGGTACAGCTATTCCAAGCTAAAGTGGTAGTGCTGGCAACAGGCGGCGCAAGTAAGGTTTACCTTTACAGCAGCAACCCTGATAGCGCCAGTGGCGATGGTATTGCTATGGCATGGCGCGCAGGCTGTCGTGTTGCCAATATGGAATTCAATCAATTTCATCCCACCTGTCTATTCCACCCCAAAGCGAAGAACTTTTTAATTACCGAAGCCTTACGCGGTGAAGGCGCCTACTTACGCCTACCTAACGGTGAACGTTTTATGCCGCGCTTTGATGAGCGCGCAGAACTCGCACCCAGAGATATAGTCGCACGCGCCATTGACCATGAAATTAAACGCCTAGGTTGCGATTGTGTTTACTTGGATATCACCCACAAATCCGCTGAATTCATTAACGAGCACTTTCCAACCGTAAAAGCCCGCTGCCTTGAATTCGGTATAGACATTACCCGCGAACCCATACCCGTCGTACCTGCCGCTCATTACACTTGCGGAGGCGTTGTGGTCAATAAAAATGGACAAACAGATCTTCAGCACCTCTATGCAATAGGCGAGACAACCTTCACCGGCCTTCATGGCGCCAATCGCATGGCAAGTAACTCTTTATTAGAATGTATTGTTTACGCCCAATCTGCCGCCATGCACATTCAAGCGCAACTGGGCAATATCCACACCCCCGACAAATCGCCAGAGTGGGACGATACGCGCGTTACAGACTCAGATGAAGATGTAGTAATTTCACATAACTGGGATGAGTTGCGTCGTTTTATGTGGGATTACGTTGGCATAGTACGCACACACAAACGGCTTGAGCGCGCAACGCATCGCATAAAACTCTTACAGAAAGAAATTGCGGAGTATTACAGCAACTATAAAGTCAGTAGCGACTTGATCGAACTGCGCAATCTTGCCACTGTCGCCGAACTAATTATTCGTTCAGCCCATGAGCGCAAAGAGAGCCGAGGCTTGCACTTTTCACTCGACTACCCGAAGAAATCCACGGTTGCACGCGACACCATTCTAGTTCCCACTAACTTTGCTGGGCAGGACGTTATTGTCAGCAAAGATAATATTCACGGATAGCATTATTATTAACACAATGTATGGTAAATAGGCCTTAAGCCCTGAATAGCATCTCAGGACTTAGCTTTTAAGCAGAGGCGCAACCAGGTTCGCAAACGCGCAAAATCTTCCGTTGCTATAGCGTCGCAGAAAATGACCAACAGCTCAGTTTTTTGAGTAGACGCATCTTTCATGGTCAAAATCACCACCCACGACCACATCAGGGCCTCGTTCAGGATCATTGCTCGCTCAACACTACTATGACCTAGCCACCAAGTTTGCTTCTGGAAAAATACATAAGATGAGGTATCTCGCACGCCTAAAAAGCGATGCCCAAAAAATAAAGCTAAGCACCAAGCAATCAAAACTAAAGACCACCATGCACTAGCCGCCACAAAAGGTAAGAGCGCCCATCCCCCCAACCCCATCATCAACAGCACCACTACCCACCGAATTCCCATCCACAAGGAAGATGGAACCAAATATATAACAGCTAAATCTGGCAGAGGTTTTTTAGCCAACACGGATGGCGGCTCAAATAGATCTAAAGCACCAAGCGTAGGCTCAACCACACCTTTAGTTGGACTTTTGCTCCGTTTGAGCCTGAATGCCGGTATTAGCACGAATAATCTCCACAATCCGTTGTATTTCAGGCTTTTCTGGCTCATCACGACGCATACACCACGCATATATGTCCTGATCCTGCTCTTCCAGTAAAGCCCAATAATCTTCTTTCGCTGCCTGCGCCAAACCCGGATAAACATTCTCCAGAAACGGCATTAAAATTAAATCTAACTCAAGCATTCCGCGGCGACTGCCCCACCATAACCTTTTTATATCCACAAAACTTACCGCCTATACACACATATTAATCGAAGCTTATTATAACTGAGCCAAGGGGAATCTTCTGCACTGAAACGCCACACCAGAATACAAGCCCGCATCAAATCCTCGTCCCTGCAGGATCACCTGAAAAAATTAACGCTAGCTGTTTAACCTATAACGGCAGATAACGACGTCAAACAATCAGTCGATAAAACTTGATCAAGGAAATACCCTAGTTATGGTGTAATAAATACGCTTATAGTAGCCGCCTGCGTTAGCGTGGAATAAAAGTCGTTAACATTAATCATGCAAACTTAAACTCTACACCTCTGGATATTGTCATGCCGCAGCAATCTATACCTCAGACAGCCCCCCAAATCACCACACAAATCGTCAAATTGCCCAATTACCAGCTTTTGCTCGTCGCAGGCCCTGATGCAGTAAAGTTCTTACAAGGACAAGTAACCTGTGACATCAACGAACTAAACAATCACACCAGTCGCTTAGGTGCACAATGCACACCCAAGGGAAGGGTCATTTTAAGCTTTAGAGCACTGCAAATTAGCCCCGAGCTAATAGCGCTGCGCATTCCACAGAGCATGATGGACTCGGCACTCGCTTCACTTGGGAAATATATTGTTTTTTCAAAAGCCAAATTGGAAATTGGATCAGATTTTCATCTATTTGGCATATCAGGCGCGGATGCCGCCAATGTGGCGCAAACTTTTTTTAAATCCATTCCAGCGCAGATTAATGAGTGGACAGAAGAAAATGGTTGCTACCTAATCAAACTAACGAATAATCGCTTTGAGTGCTGGATACACTCTACAGCCACCAGTTACTTCAACAGCCGCCTTAGTTCACAGCAATCATTAAAAGTAGAAGACCCAAATAAGTGGGCACTATTAGATATTGAAGCAGGCATTAGCGACATACACCCCTTAACTCGCGAATTATTTACACCTCAAGAATTAAATTATCAATTGATAAATGCCGTAAATTTTCGCAAAGGCTGCTACACGGGCCAGGAGATAGTGGCGCGCCTTCATTATCGAGGGAAACTAAAACGCCATTTATTTCGCTTTGAGGCACAAGGTGATGAACTTCCACTACTCGGCACTCCAATTCTTACCTCCAGCGGGCAAACATGTGGGCACATTACGCAAGCCGCTCTTTCTGCACCCAATAAATTTGAATTACTCGCATCCATGCAAGCAGAACATCAAAATGATGCATATTTTTCAACTCCAGGAGAAAAACTGAAACCACTAGGCCTACCCTATGCTATACCTAGTGCAGAAGAGATCTCCGATTAAACAGCATTAGGATTATCAATGACTGACATTGTTGAAAAAGTACGCCAAGACATTATTACTGCCATCAAGAATGATCAATTGGTTCTGCCGACACTTCCAGAAGTGGCTCTCAAAGTAAGAGAGGCGGCTGACAGCCCAGATGCAGACATTCAGACCTTGAGCGATGTAATAGGTAATGATGCGGCGCTGAGTGCGCGTATTATTCGCGTGGCCAATAGTCCATTATTGCGTGCAAGTCGCGCTATCGAAGATCTGCGTACTGCACTTATGCGCCTTGGCATTCAATACACGTGTAATATTGCGACCGGCCTCGCAATGGAGCAGATGTTTCAAGCAACCTCCGACCTAGTCGATATGCGCATGCGCGAAGTATGGAGTCGATCCAGTGAAGTTGCCGGCATTAGCCATGTGCTTTGTAAGCACTACACTAAGCTACGCCCCGATCAGGCCACATTAGCTGGCCTCGTACATAAAATTGGCGTACTACCCATCCTAACCTATGCAGAGGATCACCCTGCCCTACTTAAAGACAGCCTGACATTGGATACTGTTATAGATCAAATTCACGCCCCCATTGGAGACCTGATATTAAAAGCGTGGGGTTTCCCTGCAGAGCTATCCCATATACCGACCCAGTATCTAGATTTTGGGCGACAAATTCCAAAAGCTGATTACGGCGATATAGTCACTGTAGCCGTTCTACAAAGCTATCTTGGCTCAGACTCTCCATTAACTAAAATTGATTTTAGTAAGGTAACTGCTTTTGATCGACTCGGGCTGGATCACGACATGCAAGTGAGTGAGTCTGAAGACCTATCTGCAGATATGGAAGCAGCAATGGCCATGCTTGGATAGCGTATCCTCTTTTTCTCCACCCATTAAAAAAGCAGCCTCAGCTGCTTTTTTAATGGGTCACAAGTAAATCGGAGTAACTCACATCATGCGCCAAACAAAGCCTCACTATTCAGCCCTTGTTTTTCCATAATATCGCGCAAGCGCTTTAATGCTTCTACTTGTATTTGGCGCACTCTTTCACGCGTCAATCCAATCTCATGGCCCACTTCTTCAAGCGTACTCACCTCATAACCACGAAGACCAAAACGGCGCGCCAACACCTCACGCTGCTTCTCGGTTAGCTCTTCCAGCCAATGATCAAGACTTGAGGTCAGATCACTATCCTGCAACAAAGAAGCAGGATCTGACACATGAGTATCTGCAATAGTATCTACTATAGAGCGATCCGAGGATGACCCAATTGGCGCATCAATAGAAGTGACTCGCTCATTGAGCCTGAGCATTTTCTCGACATCTGCAACGGGCTTATCCAGTAAGCGCGCGATTTCTTCAGGTGAGGGCTCATGATCTAGCTTTTGAGAAAGCTCACGTGCAGCGCGCAAGTAAATATTTAATTCTTTCACTACATGTATCGGTAAGCGAATAGTGCGCGTCTGATTCATTATCGCACGCTCTATGGTTTGGCGAATCCACCAAGTCGCGTAAGTCGAAAAACGAAACCCACGCTCTGGGTCAAACTTTTCAACTGCGCGAATTAAACCCAGATTCCCCTCTTCGATCAAATCCAAGAGTGCCAAGCCACGATTAACATAACGGCGCGATATTTTTACCACCAAACGCAAATTACTCTCAATCATTCGCTTGCGAGCGGCCTCTTCACCTTTTAAAGCTTTACGGGCGAAATAAACCTCTTCCTCCGCACTTAATAAGGGTGAAAAACCAATTTCATTGAGATAAATCTGAGTTGCATCCAGAGCCTTATTAAATTTGTCGTCAACAAATCGCTCTCGTCCGCGAGTAACTGCCGCCTTCGGTGCTGGCTCGTCTTCCGCAAGCACCAAATCAGAATCATTATCTTGATCTTGCTCATTAGCCAAAAAGGCTTCATCGCGCTCAAATGTGGTTGAATCACTATTCTGTAAAGTCATGTTAGCTCCTTAATTCAATTCTTATTCACCAGCTGGCTTATTAGTTGTAATTTTTCCAAGCCGTACCAATCTGGAATCTTTTTTATGACACATAAATTCTATTTTCCACTCTAAGGCATCAAACACGTCTACTTCTTTTATCTGACGCCTCAACGACGAGGCAGAAATTTCAAAGGATCCACCGGCATTCCATCGCGACGTATTTCAAAATGCAGCTTAACTCTATCAGCGCCCGTAGAACCTATATCGGCAATGAGTTGCCCGACTTTAACTAAATCACCTTCTTTAACCCGCAAATTATTATTATGAGCATAAGCACTGAGGAACATTTCATTGTGCTTTATAATCAATAACTTCCCATAACCACGCAAACCACTACCAGCATAAACAACTTGTCCAGCTGCTGCCGCCA
The DNA here is from genome assembly GCF_057815475.1 of Cellvibrio sp. 25HG11W-0. NCBI lineage: Bacteria > Pseudomonadati > Pseudomonadota > Gammaproteobacteria > Cellvibrionales > Cellvibrionaceae > Cellvibrio > Cellvibrio sp. 25HG11W-0. The sequence goes on along the minus strand of NZ_CM174230.1, from coordinate 2,236,196 downwards.
CCACAGGCTCTCCCAATTTTCCGGCAATATCAATACCCTTGCTTAGCCCTCCGCTCCCTTGAAACTGCGATAAAAGTGCACCTTTTGCGGGCCACTGCCATTGAGGCGCACCAAAATAACGAGAATCAGATGTATTGGCATTAAATGTAGGCGTTTGATTTACTTTACGCCCATGAGCGTTTTTTTCTTGATTATTGATTTTTTGGGTGCCTGTAATCCTAGAGGAAGGTGGGGATATTTTAGGTGCATCATGTGAAGATCTATCGCTATTGCCGTTATCATCAACTCCGCGCAAATCAAGCCGAATAATTTGGCCTGGACGTATAATGTAAGGTGCAGATATACCGTTATATCGAGCTAAAACGTCATACTTTAATCCATACCGCCACGAGATTCCAAAAAGCGTATCTCCCGGCACAACAACGTAGCTTGCTGGCCGTTTAAGACTCAATCCATTGCTATCCTTAATGGGGGCAGGCCTGTGACTCGCGCAAGATAGCAGCAAAAAAAACGTGCTCAAAATAAGCAACAGTTTAAATGCATTTAACCGCGATAGAGGCGACACTTCCCGCATGTATTTACTCTAAGAGATTTGAGTTTGAAAGCCTGTGCTTATTCCATTTTGGAGCAAATATTAAAAATTAATGGCAAAACCATCTAATCCATTTATATGAAGTATCAAATTTCAACCAAAACACTGTATCGAACGGTAACTATTCACACAAAAGTAATAATCTTGGCTCCATTATGCAGCAACATTTTTAGCCAAAAAACATGTAAAACGATCGCTCATCGGGCAGTACCAGACAAAAATGGCACAAATTTAACTGGCTCAAGAATTTGCGTAATGAATTTAGCTTCTTCCTGCTCTCGCACAATTAAATGTAATTGCTGCTCTCTGCCACCAATAGGAATAACGAGCACTCCACCAGGCGCTAACTGTTTTAAAAGTTCATCAGGTACAGCTTGGGGCGCGGCTGTACTTAATATTGCATCATAAGGCCCCATTTCAGGCCAACCAAAACCACCATCAGCATGGCGAAAATGCACATTGCGCAACCCCAATTGACGTAGACGCTCACGCGCACGGTCTTGCAAAGGCTTAATTCGCTCAACGCTATAAACCTGTGGTACTAATTGGGCCAGAATTGTCGTTTGATAGCCCGAACCAGTACCAACTTCTAATACTTTTTGGATTTTATCGCCAACTGCACCCAGTAATATTTCAGTCATGCGCGCAACAATATAGGGCTGCGATAACGTTTGGCCGTGACCGATGGGTAAAGCAGTGTCTTCGTAGGCGCGATGCGCCAAAGCTTCATCCAAAAAAATATGACGTGGAGTGTTAAGCATCACGTCCAACACCTTCATATTCGTCACGCCTTGTTCACGCAATCGCTGGATTAGACGCTCACGGGTGCGCAGTGAAGTCATTCCCACACCCTGCAACAACAAATCAGTCATATTCAGCTTTCTCCGCACGTACTGATTAGGGCAACAGACGCTGATTTAGGTCCAGCCAAAAAACTAGCGACTATAACACAGCATCTACGTCCTCGCGCAGCACCTAAAACAGCAGCCACTAGAATCCAAGGTTAATCAAAGTGAACTTTCTGGCACCTTTAATTCAACCAGCTCTGCCAATACCGCTGTCGCGAACTCCCCAGCGCCCAAAGAAAAGCTAAGCTGTAAATCACCGTCCAACCAAAGAAACTTGGCGTCTTCAGGCATCAAACATAAAGGGCGGCGCTCTTGCAGCAAGCCAGCATGTTCCAATCCATTTGCCCAATCAGCAAAAGGAACCAAAGCCTCCTGCTCAATACAGAGCACATCAGATGAAGCCACACTACGCCCTCGCCCCCACAGTGGGCCACTAGGATTCCCCAAAGGCTCCCCTGCCAACATCAACTGCCAATTACTTTGCTTAATTCGCGCAGCCAATACTTGATTAAATAAATAAGAGCGTGCGGCCGAAAGAATTAACCCACGCTTCTGCTTATCTTTATAACGGCGCCCCTCAACCAAAAGCATCTGGGCCTCATGTAAATTATTGCCCTGCCGACCAAAACGTTGCTCACCAAAATAATTTGGGACGCCCACTGCAAACACCTGCTCGATTTTTTCATCGAGCGCTGCGCGCGCATTAGTTTGCAATTCACGCAGACGAATTACAAAATGATTAGCCCTATGCTGACCGCGACGCAGCTTTTGTTGATGGCGTGATACCTGCAGCACTGCAATTGTATCTGAGTTCAACTGAGCCCAATCAAGCCCCCCACCTTCTGGCAACTTAGGAAGATACACACTAAACCATTGCGTTGTAACGGCATGACGATCTTTACGCCCGCTATAACCTACATCATTAATTTTAACCTGCGCCAAGTCCGCAATTTTTCCAGCGACCCATGCTGTATTTTCGCCACGCTTACGCACATGCAAAAAAATATGCTCTCCACTACCAGAAGGCTCAAATCCCAAGTCCTCATCAACTTGAAAGTCCTCTGGTGTAGAGCGAAAGAAACCACTGGCGGTTAGGTCGCCATATGCACGCGGAAAATCTAAAGAAAACTCGAGCAAAATAAAATCCTAATAAAATAATATGTACCAACACTATCGTATTGGCACATCAATGAAATAAAAAGTTAGAAAAAATAACAGAACCACAAAAAGAAAACTCTAAGCCTGTGAGTTTGTGTTATCGCGGTATTTAGACGGAAGGAGATCAGCGCCACTATTACAAACTGAGTTATATATACACAGCTTAAACAGACTCGAGCAGCACCACAGCATAACAAGCTATACCCTCTTCCCGCCCAGCAAAACCCAAGCGCTCTGTAGTAGTAGCTTTAATATTAATAAGGGAAATATCACACTGCAAATCAGCAGCAATAGCGGCCACCATGTGCGGGATATAGTTGGCCATACGCGGTGCTTGAGCCACAATTGTCATATCGGCATTACCTAACTTCCAGCCCAATGTTGTGACTTTAGCCTTGACCATGCGCAAGAGGGCTCGACTATCAATATTGCGATACTGCATGTCAGTATCGGGAAAATGCTTGCCGATATCACCCAATCCTGCAGCCCCAAGAATAGCATCACATAGCGCATGCAACAGAACATCGCCATCTGAATGCGCCACCAATCCATGATGATGAGGAATTACCACGCCACCTATCACAATTTTATCGCCCACCCCAAAGGCATGAACGTCATAACCTTGACCTATACGTATCGTCATTTATTTTTTCTCCTCAACAGAATGAGCCTGCTGTTGCAATATAAAAGTCGCCATAGGCAAATCTTCTGGGCGAGTAATTTTAATATTATCGCTTCTTCCCGCAACCACCATAGGTTGGTGACCAAACATCTCTACTGCAGAAGACTCATCGGTTACAGCCATTTTATTTATCAATGCCTGCTCTAAAGTATTGCGCAATAAACCATAGCGGAACATTTGCGGCGTTTGCGCCTGCCACAACTTGCTGCGATCTGGTGTTGCCTCTATTTTTCCGAATTCGACTGACTTCAAGGTATCACTGACAGGCACAGCCAAAATCCCACCCACCGGATGATCATATAAGCTGTTCATCAACATTTTGATTGATTCTAAAGTCACGCAGGGACGCGCGGCATCATGCACTAACACCCAGTCATTCTTTGCTGCTGGCAAGGCTTTTAATCCATTAAGTACTGAGTCTGCTCGCTCAATACCGCCATCCACTCGCCTAACAGCTGGATGATTCGCTAAAGGTAGGCTTGACCAATACTCATCCGCCTTGTCGAGCACTAAATATAAAGCCTTAAAGCTTGGCAACTGCAAAAGGCGCTCAACACTATGTTCAAGCACAGTTTTACCCGCCAGGTGTAAATACTGCTTAGGGATGTCGGCCCCCATGCGCTTACCTATACCAGCGGCAGGAACAACCAACCAAAAAACAGGCAAGCCAGCATCAGGAGAAGAGGGATTGAAAAATACAGGGGGGGAATCCATAACCTAAACTCAGCTGATCCAATAACACAGGAACCGAGCAATAATTCGAAGGTTCTTATTATTCTTCATTTAATATCATGAAAAAGGTTTCATCTTTTTTGATCAAGCCTATGTCATTGCGTGCACGCTCTTCTATAGTATCCAAGCCAGTTTTTAGCTCTTCCACTTCCACATCGAGAATACGATTACGCTCACGCATGCGGTCATTATCAGCTTGTTGCACATTAATATTCCCTTCCAGCCGATGCGCATGCGCTAAGCTGCCTTCACCAATCCAAAGGCGGTATTGCAAAACCACCAAAAGAATTAAGAGAGTTCCTATCAACCATTTCATGATTTTTTGTCATCGCAAGGACTAAACAAACAACAAGAGCCCACAGGGCTCTTGTTGTCATAGACACCACTTAAGATTTGAACTCAGCACGACCTTTGTAAGGTGCTGCCGCACCCAACTCTGCTTCAATACGCAGTAACCGGTTATATTTAGATACACGGTCCGAACGACACAAAGAACCTGTTTTAATTTGGCCCGCTGAAGTAGCCACCGCCAAATCTGCAATAGTCGTATCTTCAGTTTCACCCGAACGATGAGAAATTACAGCGGTGTAGCCTGCATCTTGTGCCATTTTGATCGCATCAAGTGTTTCTGATAGGGAACCAATTTGGTTAAACTTAATTAAAATTGAGTTGGCAATTTTCTTATCAATACCCTCTTTCAAAATTTTGGTATTGGTTACAAACAAGTCATCGCCAACCAATTGAACCTTGTGACCAATCTTGGTGGTCAAATCAGCCCAACCAGCCCAATCACTTTCATCTTTACCGTCTTCAATAGAAATGATTGGGTATTTAGCTGCAAGATCTGCTAAATAATCTGAGAACTCATTGGTAGTGAATACACGCCCTTCGCCAGCCAAATCATATTTACCGTCTTTGTAAAATTCAGTTGCAGCACAATCCAGCGCGAGAGTGACATTGTCACCTAACTTATAGCCTGCTTTTTCTACCGCTGTAGAAATAACTTTCAAAGCATCTTCATTAGATGGCAAGTTTGGCGCAAAGCCACCCTCATCACCCACCGCAGTATTCAGGCCTTGATCGTGAAGAATTTTTTTCAAGGTATGGAATATTTCAGCTCCCATACGCAATGCTTCAGAAAAAGTTTTAGCGCCTACTGGCTGTACCATAAACTCTTGAATATCAACATTATTGTCTGCGTGCTCACCGCCATTGATAATATTCATCATAGGCACAGGCATAGAGTATTTACCAGGAGTACCATTCAAATCAGCAATATGCGCATAAAGTGGAACTTTTTTCGCTATCGCAGCAGCTTTAGCATTTGCCAAAGACACCGCGAGGATAGCGTTAGCACCCAACACCGCTTTATTTTCAGTGCCGTCAGCCTTGATCATGGCGTCATCTAGTGCGCGCTGATTCAATGAATCCATACCCACCACTAAGCTTTTAATTGTAGTGTTGATGTTGTTTACTGCCTTCAACACCCCCTTACCCAAGTAACGTGACTTATCGCCATCGCGCAACTCCAAAGCTTCACGCGAACCCGTTGAAGCGCCCGATGGAGCACAAGCAGAGCCCACGGCACCAGAATCCAAAATCACTTCTGCCATTACAGTAGGGTTGCCGCGACTATCCAATACTTCAAAGGCTTTAACATCAACAATCTTAGTCATGTGTTTACTCCAGATATTTAAAACAAATGTTTGATTACACGAATTTTTCAATTATGGTTTTGTTAGTGCGCAGCTAGGCACCCTAACAACTTCTTCGAATACTATTACAGGCTGAATGTCAGCAACTCTATTTAATATCTAACAGCGGAAAATTTTTAACCACATCATCAACAGCTTTCATTTGCAGTAAAAAGGGTTCCAGCATATCAAGCGGTAACGCACTAGGACCATCGCACTTAGCATTTTGCGGATCGGGATGCGCCTCTAAAAACAAACCTGCCAATCCTACCGCTATACCCGCGCGCGCCAATTCTGCCACTTGATGACGACGGCCACTCGATGCAGAACCTAACGGATCGCGACACTGTAGCGAATGAGTCACATCGAAAATTACTGGGGCATTACCGCTCACTTCACGCATAGTGCGAAAGCCAAGCATATCCACCACTAAATTGTCGTATCCGAAGTTAGTACCGCGATCACAGAGTATAATTTTTTCATTGCCGCACTCACCAAATTTTTCGACGATATTCTTCATTTGGCCGGGGCTTAAAAATTGCGGTTTTTTAATATTTATTACCGCACCTGTTTTCGCCATTGCCACCACCAAATCCGTTTGACGAGCCAAAAAGGCAGGCAATTGAATTACATCGCAAATTTCTGCGACAGGCTGACACTGAGCGATTTCATGCACATCAGTAATAATAGGCACATTAAAAGTTTGTTTGATTTCTTGAAAAATTTTCAAACCTTCATCCATGCCTGGACCACGATATGAGTGAATAGACGAGCGATTAGCCTTATCAAAAGAGGCTTTAAATACATAGGGAACGCCAAGCTTTTGCGTCACTTCCACATAAGCCTCTGCAACTTGCATCGCCATGTCGCGCGATTCAAGAACATTCATACCACCAAAGAGTACAAACGGTAGGGCGTTGCCCACTTGCAGAGAACCGACTTTTACAATTTCCTGAGACACAATGATTCCTTTAAGAAAATCGAGAGAGAGGTGACTTCACCCTCTCCCTCTCGATTATTTTTTATGGGCGAGAGCTGCGGCCACAAAGCTAGTAAACAGCGGATGACCATCGCGCGGTGTCGACGTAAATTCCGGGTGAAACTGGCAGGCCACAAACCAAGGATGGTCAGGAATTTCAACCATTTCTACTAAGGTATCATCGGCCGACCAGCCCCCGATGCGCAAACCCGCTTTCTGTAATTGATCCACATAATTATTGTTTACTTCATAACGATGGCGGTGACGCTCAACAATTACATCATCGCCGTAGATAGTGCGTGCATTACTTCCAGCGACTAGCCGACATTCCTGCGCGCCTAAGCGCATAGTTCCACCTAAATCTGAGGACTCATCACGCTTTTCCACTGCACCATCTGAGGAGATCCATTCAGTAATTAAACCAATAACGGGGTAGGAAGTATGCTTATCAAACTCAGTTGAGTTAGCACCTTTTAAGCCCAACACATTACGCGCGAACTCAATAACAACAGATTGCATACCCAAACAGATGCCCAAGTAAGGCACCTTGTTTTCACGGGCATACTGCACCGCCATCAACTTGCCTTCCACGCCGCGCTCACCAAACCCGCCAGGCACTAAAATCGCATCAGCATCAAGAAGAATGGCTACACCTTCTTGCTCAACGCGCTCTGCATCAATGTAATTAATTTTAACCTTGGTCTTGGTGTGAATGCCGGCATGACTCAATGCTTCAATTAAAGACTTATAAGCATCCAACAACTCCATGTATTTGCCAACCATGGAAATGGTGATTTCGTGTTCAGGATTTAGCTTACTCTCAACAACCCTGTCCCACTCACTCAAATCTGCCTCAGGGCACTCAAGACCCAGCAACTCAACCACGATTTGATCAAGCTTGTAGCTTTGCAAAAAGCGGGGAATAGAGTAAATGGTTTCAGCATCAGGCAGAGGTACAACGGCGCGCTCTGCTACGTTAGTAAACAAAGATATTTTACGGCGTGAGTCCTCATCGACTATACGCTCAGAACGGCACAACAAAATATCAGGCTGCAGACCTATAGAGCGCAACTCTTTCACAGAGTGCTGTGTAGGCTTAGTTTTGGTTTCACCTGCAGTTGCAATATAAGGAACCAAGGTCAAATGCATCAAAAGTGCACGCGAACCTAGCTCTACCTTCAATTGACGCACAGCTTCTAAAAATGGCTGGGACTCAATATCACCCACAGTGCCGCCAATCTCAACCAAGGCCACATCCACATCGCGACCACCTTCTAAAATTCGACGTTTAATTTCGTCTGTAATATGAGGAATAACTTGTACTGTGCCACCCAAGTAGTCCCCGCGGCGCTCTTTACGCAACACGGTTTCATAAACACGACCTGTCGTAAAATTATTACGGCGGGTCATTTTAGTGCGAATAAACCGCTCATAATGCCCAAGGTCTAAATCTGTCTCAGCGCCATCCTCAGTCACAAAAACTTCACCGTGCTGAAAAGGACTCATAGTGCCGGGATCGACATTAATATAGGGATCGAGCTTCATGATAGTGACTTTCAAGCCACGAGCTTCGAGGATAGCGGCCAAAGAAGCCGAAGCGATGCCTTTGCCTAAAGAGGAAACAACACCACCGGTAACGAAAATATAGCGCGTCATGTAAAACCTGATTAACTGTGAATAAGCGGAGCGGAATAATGAGATAAATGCCAGTAACAGGCGCTCATTGCGAGGCGTGGGATTTATCGTTCAGGACGGGGCGCCAGAGTAACAGAAAGCCCCTGACGGCTCAACGAAAAGCTGCCTCAGGCGACGCCTAAAACGAGGCAAACTACATAATCTATCCCCTTGAGAATACTGATTGAAGCTTCCAACCAATGAACCTACTAAGCAAATAGACAGACAAATACTCAATTTACAACAACTCTATGCCTACCAACTTTGGCTTCTTGACCCACCCACCCCCCTCTTTAGAGCCTAAAAAACATATGAACTATTTAAAATGGCATTAATACTCTATGAACATCAACCAAATCATAGAGCAGCTGAACTAAATAAAGTTTGGATATGAGGCAAAGCAAAACCCCTCCCCTGCAAAAAACGCATCTGCTTCGCCTTACTTTTGATATCCAGAGGAAACTCGCCACCAAAACGCTTAATACGCACCCTGCACGCTAGTTCCACCCAATAATAATCAGACTCATCAATTAAGCTAACTATTACATCTCCAGCCACACCTCTCTCGCTCAGCTCCATCTTAATGAGTGCTGAGCCCTTACCCTGACGTTGGCGCATGGCAATAAAGGCTTCAGCAAAGCGCATATCGCTTTGCAAACCTTGCTCCGTTAAGCGCGCTACAGCTTCTTCTATAAATTCAGACTGCCCGAACTTTTGCCTCAACTTAGTTCGCAACTCCAAGACTGAATGTTCGCGCATGGCAAGCATATTCATAGCAGCATAGCGAACATTGGCAATTGTTATAGTTGACTCAGATGACATACTACTTAAGCTATTATGAAAAAGACCGCAGAGCGGCCTTTTTAATGACTAACTGTTTTGGGGCCAAAAAGTGAATACTCCGACACCAAACCCTAAGACCCCTTAATCACTGCACTGGGGGGAACTGTGCTACGACTTCTGCGACAGCCCTGCTAAGCACTACACGCTGCTGCTGAGGGGACATACCCCGGCTCAAGCGTTTCTCTGACACACCGCGCCAAATTGGCTTATCTGTTTTGACGTCAACAATGTCTATGATCAAACTTCCTTGGCTATAAAGACGTAAACCCGTATTCGGGCCATGAAAAAAAGGCGATGGATAACGACGATAAAGCGGACTATAAAAACCAAATCCATAGAGCGCATCATAGCTCTGCGGATCAATTTTTTCCTCTACCACCACATGATAGCGAACCTCAAAATCGCCCCTATCTCCCTCTGCTCTTTTATACCGCTGCCCTAAATCAGCCTCTAATGCAGCATGAATATGACTGAGAGTAAAAGGTGATATGAGGATATTTTCTTTAATGTCCTGCTTAGCCTCCAACACACTAAATGATGTCAAACCTGCAAAACTATAATTTGCTTGATAGTCTGTCTCCACATAAGGTTCTGTGGTGCAACTGGCTAAGCCTAATAACATTACCAAGTACATGTATAATTTCAGTTTTTGTATTAGCAGCCCCATTGTCGCGCACTCCAAGTGTAAATTTCACTAGACGCGCAGCAGCCCAAAAATCACGCCACTCCAACGCCATATTTGCGAGGCAGCATAGCCAGCGCCTATAAGACTTGCAAGACAATCCATCAAAATGAACACACTAAAGAAATCAAAGTAACCAGACCCCATTAGCAAAAAGCCTCAGTATTATGAGGCTTTTAAAAAACTAATTACGATGACTCTTCTACCTCATCTGGCGCATCTACATCCCCAGGGCTCAGTGATAGGGCTGAAGTTGCCAATAATTCAGTGCGAACTCGCTGTTCAAGTTCTTGGGCAATAACAGGATTTTCCACAAGATACTTCATTACGTTGCTCTTGCCCTGTCCTATTTTATTACCTTGGTAGCTATACCACGCACCCGCTTTATCAACCATTCCTAGCTTCACGCCATAATCAACCACTTCACCCATGCGGTTAATACCGGCGCCATAAAGGATTTGGAATTCAGCCTGTTTGAAGGGAGGAGCAACCTTATTTTTAACAACCTTTACACGCGTTTCAGAGCCAACAACCTCCTCACCCTCCTTCACAGCTCCAATGCGACGAATATCCAAACGTACCGAGGCATAGAATTTAAGTGCATTACCACCTGTTGTAGTTTCAGGGTTACCAAACATAACACCAATTTTCATACGAATTTGGTTAATGAAAATCACCAAGCAATTAGCATTTTTGATATTACCCGTTATTTTACGTAAAGCTTGTGACATAAGGCGGGCCTGCAACCCCACATGATGATCACCCATCTCACCTTCAATTTCAGCGCGCGGCGTCAAAGCTGCAACAGAGTCAATTACCAGCACATCTACAGCCCCAGAACGAACCAACATGTCAGTCACTTCTAAAGCCTGTTCACCCGTATCAGGCTGAGAGATAATCAAGTCCTCAACTTTTACGCCTAACTTGGAGGCATATATAGGATCGAGCGCATGCTCGGCATCAATAAAAGCGCAGGTGCCACCTAAGCGTTGCGCTTCAGCAATAACCTGGAGAGTTAATGTAGTTTTACCCGAAGATTCTGGGCCGTAAATTTCTACAATCCGCCCGCGCGGTAAGCCGCCAATACCCAAGGCCACATCAAGCCCTAATGAACCCGTTGAAATGGCAGGAATCGCCACTTGCTCACGGTCGCCCATGCGCATCACGGTACCCTTACCAAATTGACGTTCGATTTGACTTAACGCCGCTAACAGCGCCTTCTCTTTGTTCGCATCCATTTGACACCTCAATATATTAATAAGTGGGTTGTTCAGCTGTCAGCTTATATGACTGACTTACCTAAGATTTATACCAATAGCTCTATACTCATTTCCGTCTTGCGTCATACCCAGTGAATACAAGTGCCGCAGCGGATAACCGAAGCATACACACATAAACCTGTATGTGCAAACAGTGTAGCTATTTATACAGTAGTTTATGATATTGGACCATCCGACCACCACCCTAAAACACGACCCAATCAAATCGCCAACTAGCAAATCAACTACAAGCCAATCACCTAAGGGGCTCCTATAACCTAGTCTTATTATTGGTATCACGATTTGCCGCTATGGGGCGCGCCGCAATCACCGCTCTATCCTCCTTACTTAGACGATCATATAACACTACATTTACTGTAGCCGCCAAATTCATACAGCCTATAGTGGGGATATAAACGACGTGCGCGCAGTGACTGAGCAACTCCTTTTTAATAGAACCATCCTCTGGGCCAAAAATATAATAGGCATTATCTGGATGAACAAAATCCATTAGCGGCGTTGCGCCCTCAATGAGCTCTATGGCGACCAGAGTTGTACCTTCAGGCCGCGCCGCTAAAAAATCATCCACGGCGACGAGAGGCACGCGTTCATGCGCATTCTTGGTGTCCGTAAAAAATTTACGGGCACGGGTATAACGCTCACCGCTGTAAAACACTTTGGTTGCTTCGTAGCAGCCAGCAGCGCGCAACACCATGCCCACATTCTCAGGACTTTTAGGATTTACGAGGCCGATGTATACGGCGGAGGTTTTCATAACATTTACTCAGGATAATCGTTGTTTAAAATCTTCATAACCAAATTGACGCACAAGTTGCAGCTCATTGTTGCGCGAATCCCAAATAGCGATTGCCGGTAAATTTATCCCGTTGAAGGTTGTGGTTTTTACCATGGTGTAATGCGCCATGTCATCAAATATAAGTCGCTGACCAAGCGCCAGCGGCTCAGCAAAACTATAATCGCCGATAACATCTCCCGCCAAACAGGTCATGCCGCCCAATCGATAAGTGTGCGCTAATTCATTAGGCATGGCGGCATCTAAAACATCAGCGCGGTAAGGCATCTCCAGTACATCAGGCATATGGCACGTTGCGGAGGTATCCAAAATAGCTTGCGCCATAGAATTCCAGGTAATATCCAAAACTTCAGCTATCAACACGCCACTGCGAATCGCAACAGCCTCACCCGGCTCCATATAAACTTGCAGCTTGTGGCGCGCCTGAAAGGCTTTCAATACGCCGATGAGTTCATCCACTTGATAATCATTGCGGCTGATATGGTGACCACCACCAAAGTTAATCCATTCAAGACACTTAAAATAAGTGCCGAATTTTTCCTCTACCGCTTCAAGCGTGCGCAATAGTGGCGGTAAATCCTGCTGGCAAAGCGTATGAAAGTGCAGACCACTTATACCATCTAATAACGCGGGATCGTTTTTTAAAGTTTGTTGAAATACAGCGCAAGGAACGCCCATGCGCGAACAAGGTGCGCAGGGATCATAGAGCGGAACATCACCTTCGGAATGTTCCGGATTAATGCGAATACCGAATTGCAATTCTGGGCGCCGCTGTTTAGCCGTTAAGGCTAAGGCTTTAAATCGTGACCACTGCGAAAATGAATTAAACACCACATGATCGGCCACCTTTAAAATTTCAATTAAATCCGATTCCTTATAGGCAGCCGAATAACAGTGGACTTCTCCTCGACCTCGCGCCCTACTCTCTTCATCAGAAAACTCTTCGCGCCCCAAGCGCGCCTCATGCAGCCCACTCGCACAGGTGCCGCTGAGATACTGCTTAAACAGCGGCGCCAAACTCCAGCAAGAGAATGCCTTAAGGGCACCTAATATTTTCGCCCCGCTCTCGCGCTGCACCCTATGCAAAATTTTTAAATTAGCTTCAACGACTGCGCGATCAATCACAAAGCAGGGTGAGGGTACACGCGAGGTGTCGAATTTCGTAAAGGTATTAAATTGAGGCATAGGCAGATATCATAGATAAAGAAAAAATAATATATCGCACTTTGAATGCAGGCACACTGCGTAAGACTAAAGAGTTAAATTAATCTTGCATAACTGCTGAATCTACCTCAACCACCTGCCAAGGTAGACCGTATTGATTCAAATCGGCCATAAAAGGATCTGGGTCGAACTGCTCCATATTCCAAACACCGGGCACTCTCCATTTCCCTTCCAATATCATCTTGGCACCAATCATGGCAGGTACACCAGTCGTGTAAGAGATAGCCTGGGATTTCACTTCGCGATAACACTCTTGGTGATCGCAGATGTTATAGACAAACATTGTTTTTTGTTGGCCATCTTTTATGCCAGTGACCAAACAGCCAATACAAGTCTTACCCTTGGTAAGAGGTCCTAAGCTGGCAGGGTCAGGTAGTAGCGCCTTTAAAAACTGCAAAGGCACAATTTTTCTCCCTTCAAACATAATAGGGTCAATGCCGGTCATACCCACATTACCCAACACTTCCAAATGCTTTAAATAATTATCGGAAAAGGTCATCCAAAAGCGAGCACGCTTTATTTCAGGAAAATGTTTAACGATAGATTCCAGCTCTTCGTGATACATCATGTAAATATTTTTGGGGCCAATTTCTGCAGGAAAATCAAACGATTGTTTGACGCTAAGAGGCGCTGTTTCTACCCATCCACCATTTTCCCAGTAGCGACCATTGGCCGTCACTTCGCGAATATTAATTTCAGGATTGAAATTAGTCGCAAAGGGCAAACCGTGATCACCAGCATTGCAGTCGATAATATCCAAGGCATGAATCTCATCGAAGTAGTGTTTCTTTAAATAGGCAGTGTACACATTCGTGACACCTGGATCGAAGCCAGAGCCTAACAGTGCCGTCAAGCCCGCCGCTTTAAATTTATCTTGATAAGCCCACTGCCAGGAATATTCAAATTTGGCCGTATCGAGCGGCTCATAGTTTGCCGTATCAAGATAATCCACACCTGCCGCCAGGCAGGCATCCATGATGTGCAAGTCCTGATAGGGTAATGCTACATTCAACACCAAATCGGGTTTTTCTGCGTTAATTAATGCCGTCAATTCGAGTACATTATCCGCATCAACCTGCGCCGTTTTAATGGGCCGGCTCAACTGTGCAGCTATAGCTTTACACTTAGATTCCGTGCGACTGGCCAAGACGATTTCTGTAAAAACATCAGGCAGCTGCGCACACTTATGCACCACCACACCACTCACACCACCCGCGCCAATAATTAAGACTTTTGCCATATTTCAATTCTCACACCCGACATAACTGCCAGCGCATAGCGCAAGCAGCTAAAAATTAAATAACTTGATATCAAAAAAATGGCTACTTCTCAAAATAAGTATACCCACGTAAACCTTCAGAGTAGGCAGTTAACATCTGCTGGCGATCTGCAATTGTAATGACATTATCACGCACTGCCCGCTCCGCCGTTTGCCGAAACTGCTGATATAAAGCAGCTGGATCATACTCCACATAACTTAGTACATCAGCAATACTATCGCCGTGAATTTCATGCACAAAATCGATACTCGCATCAGAATTTATACGCACACTTGCCACATTAGTATCACCGAATAAATTATGTAGATCACCCAGCGTCTCTTGATAAGCGCCCACCAAGAAAACACCCAAATAATACTCCTCGCCCACTTTGATAGGGTGCAAAGGCAAGGTTGTAGTTTCACCTTCAGGCGTAGAAAATTTTTGCAGCTTCCCATCACAATCACAAGTAAGATCAGCAATAATTGCTTGGCGGCCAGGGTGCTCATTTAAGCGATGAACTGGCATAACAGGAAATACTTGGCCAATAGCCCAAGCATCGGGCAAAGACTGAAACACACTAAAGTTGCCGTAATAAATATCAGCAAGCTGCTGTGTTAAGGTTTCCAGCTCAGCAGGAATACGTTTCATTTGTGGCAGCAGGGCTGCAATTTTTTGCAGCCCAGCCAAATACAAATTTTCACCCAAGGCACGATGACGCAAGCTAATATCGCCCGCATGAAAATGATCGCGAATTTTATCGCGATAATAGATCACGTCATTATAAGACTCTTGCAAATCTTTAAGTGTTATAGCATTAAGCGTATGCCATAGATTCTCAATCATCTCATGACTATCCTGCGGTAATTCCGCTGGTAGAGCCGTAGGCTCAAAGTGAGTCACATCAAGAATATTAAACAATAAAATAGAAGTGTGTGCGACCGTAGCGCGACCCGATTCAGTTACAATTGTGGGATGAGGGATCTTATGTGCATCCAGCGACTCCTGTATAGCTTCAACAACATCTGTGCAATATTCCTGTACTGAATAGTTACGACTGTGGCCACTAGTACTGCAAGTACCATCATAATCAATTGCCAAGCCACCACCTAAATCAATATGACCGAGGGGTGCACCTTCACTAACCAACTCTATATAGTAACGACATGCTTCCAAAACCCCAGCGCGAATACTGCGAATATTGGGTATTTGTGAACCGAGATGGAAATGTAACAACTGAAAACAATGTAATAGATTTTCAGTGCGTAAAGTATCAACCAGGGTAACCAACTCATTCGTATTTAACCCGAAGAGACTTCGATCACCGCTATCTTCACTCCAATGCCCCTCTACCTTAGTAGAAAGTTTCAAGCGAACACCTATAAGTGGCTCAACACCCAACTCGCGACTACGCGCGATCACCAGTGGGATTTCTGTTAATGTTTCTAGCACAAAAAAACATTTGAATCCAAGCTTGCGCGCCTGCAAGCCTAAATCAATAAATTCTGCATCTTTATAACCATTGCAAATAATTAAACTTTCGCGATCTTGCAATGTAGCCAAGGCGATCATCAATTCAGCTTTACTACCCGCTTCAAGCCCATGATGATAGCGCTCGCCAAAACGTGCGATTTCAGCTATCACATGGCTCTGCTGATTTACTTTAATAGGGAAAGCGCCACGATAATGACCTTGATAGCCACTCGCTGCTATAGCTTGAGCAAAAGAATCATTGAGTATACTAATGCGGCTATCAACAAGATTTTCTAAGCGTAGTAGAACTGGCATTTGTAAGCCGCGCTGCTGTAAACCGTCGATAATAGATGGAAGCGAAACGGATACATCACCATCAACAGTAGGTGCATTTACGATCACCTGACCCTGATCATTAACACCAAAATAACCATTACTCCACTCATCAATACCATAAAGCTCAGCAGACTGGCGTGAATTCCATGGGGTAATTTTTTCAGTTGTATTCAATACCATATCCTCTCAATCCTCACGAAGCACACATGAGTTTGAATAACCTAAATCTACAGCGAATTTAACTGCAGGAAGAGACATTCCTACCTAAACAGAAAATGAAACCTAATTGTCCACGTTTAGAATGAAAAATAAAGTATCGCGGCCATATCTTTTAAATTTTTATGTATAAATACCTAATAAAATTCAGAAATTAACTTCAGACAACCCAGATGGATTTTTCGTCAAATAATATCAATAAAAAAAGGCGACTCGAAAGCCGCCTTTTTCGAAAACTCACCCGCAGTAATAACTTACCAGCCAGTGATTTCTTTCAATGCTTTACCGATATCGGCCAAGCTTTCAACAGTTTTTACACCTGCGTCTTGCAATGCAGCAAATTTTTCAGCAGCAGTACCTTTGCCGCCAGAAATAATTGCACCAGCGTGACCCATGCGCTTACCAGCAGGTGCAGTTACACCGGCAATGTAAGATACAACAGGCTTAGTCACGTGAGCTTTAATGTAAGCAGCCGCCTCTTCTTCCGCAGAACCACCAATTTCACCAATCATAACGATTGCTTCAGTTTGTGGATCAGCTTGGAACAACTTCAAAATGTCGATGAAGTTAGAACCGGGAATTGGGTCACCACCAATACCTACGCAAGTAGATTGGCCGAACCCGTAATCGGTCGTTTGCTTAACAGCTTCATAAGTCAAAGTACCTGAACGCGATACGATACCCACTTTTCCTGGCTTGTGAATGTGACCAGGCATGATGCCGATTTTACATTCGCCGGGAGTGATAACGCCTGGGCAGTTAGGGCCAATTAACACTACGCCCAACTCATCACACTTCACTTTTGCGTCAAGCATATCGAGAGTTGGGATGCCTTCAGTAATACAAACGATCAACTTGATGCCGCCGTTAGCTGCTTCAAGAATAGAGTCTTTACAAAAAGGAGCTGGAACATAGATTACTGATGCATCTGCACCCGTCGCCGCTACCGCTTCAGCAACAGTGTTAAACACTGGCAGACCAAGATGAGTTTGACCACCCTTGCCCGGTGTTACACCGCCAACCATTTTTGTGCCGTAGGCAATTGCTTGTTCGGAGTGGAAAGTACCCTGCGAACCGGTAAAACCCTGACAAATTACTTTAGTGTCTTTATTAATTAAAACGCTCATGTCTGTCCCCTTATGCGTTTGCAGCGGCTGCAACAACTTTCTGGGCAGCGCCCGTCAAGTCGGTATCAGCGATGATGTTTAGGCCACTTTCAGTCAGTACTTTCGCACCGATTTCAGCGTTGTTGCCTTGCAAACGTACAACTACAGGAACTTTAACGCCGACTTCTTTCACAGCGCCAATTACACCTTCAGCAATCATGTCACAGCGTACAATACCGCCGAAAATGTTGATGAATACCGCTTTAACAGCATCGTCAGACAAAATGATTTTGAATGCTTCAACAACGCGCTCTTTGGTTGCACCACCGCCTACATCGAGGAAGTTGGCGGGTTGGCCGCCATGCAGCTTAACGATGTCCATGGTGCCCATCGCCAAACCAGCGCCGTTAACCATACAACCGATATCGCCACCAAGAGCAACATAATTCAACTCCCAAGCCGCAGCGTGAGCTTCACGCGCATCTTCTTGCGTTGGGTCTTGCATAGCCTTCAATTCTGGATGACGGTACAAAGCATTTCCGTCAATCACAAGCTTGGCATCCAAGCAGTGCAGGTCGCCTGCTGGAGTAATAACCAATGGATTAACTTCCAGCAAAGCCAAATCTTTTTCTTTAAACAGCAGCGCGAGGCCCAAGAAAATTTTCACGAATTGATTGATTTGCTTGCCTTCCAAGCCCAATTTGAAAGCCAAATCGCGACCTTGATAAGGCTGTGCGCCAACCAGTGGATCTACTGCAACTTTCAAGATTTTTTCGGGCGTGTCGTGTGCAACTTTCTCGATCTCAACACCACCTTCGGTAGATGCCATGAACACGATGCGACGGCTTGAACGATCAACTACTGCGCCCAAATAAAGTTCTTGCGCGATATCAGTACAAGGTTCAACCAAAATGCGGCTTACCGGTTGGCCCTTTTCGTCGGTTTGGTAAGTTACCAAGTTTTTGCCCAACCATTTGTCGGCAAAAGCGGCGATTTCTTCTTTGGTTCTAACAAGCTTCACGCCGCCCGCTTTACCGCGGCCACCGGCGTGTACTTGAGCCTTAACGACGAACATATCGCCGCCGATTTGATCAGCAGCGGCAACAGCTTCTTCAACAGTCGCAGCAGCAATGCCTTTAGATACAGGCAAACCATATTGGGCAAACAACTGCTTACCCTGATATTCGTGCAAATTCATTGTGTATATCCATTTGACGAAGTTGGTCACGCTTTTCAGTAGTCATGCCAACTGGGGTTATCGATGGCGACCTGACCTTGTGAGTCAGGCGCCGCCTAAGGTGAGGACTCTGTGGTCTTCTTAGCGCTTCTTCTTATTGGCAATGTGAATGGCGTGGCCATGCACAGCCAAAGCTGCTTCGTGAATTGTTTCAGACAAGGTTGGATGACCGAACACCATCATGCCTAAATCTTCCGCACTGGAACCAAATTCCATTGCGATAGCGACTTGCTGCACTAAGTCTGCAGCACTTGGGCCCACAATATGGCAACCCAAAATACGATCCGTCTCAGCGTGAGCAATGATTTTTACCAAACCTTGCGTTTCATTGGCAGCCATAGCGCGGCCAGATGCAGCAAAGGGGAAGGTACCAATGTTGTAGGGCTCGCCTGACGCTTTAATTTGCTCTTCGGTTTTACCCACAGAAGCCACTTCAGGGTGAGTGTAAATAACGTTGGGAATAATGTCGTAATTCATTTGGGTTTTTTGGCCAGCAATACGCTCAGCAACCATTACACCCTCTTCTGAACCCTTGTGCGCCAACATAGGGCCGCGCACTACGTCGCCGATTGCCCAAACGCCTGGAGCGTTAGTTGCACAATATTCATTAACAAAAATGAAACCGCGCTCATCGAGATTAACACCACTATCAGCAGCCAACAGGCTCTCAGTGTAGGGACGACGGCCAACACAAACGATCAACTTATCAAACGTTTCTTGCTGCTCTTTGCCGTCTTTATCCAAATAAGTCACGGTCACTTCTTTGCCGTTAACTTTAGAGCCAGTTACGCGCGAGCTGGTGCGAATATCTAAGCCTTGCTTAACAAGAATCTTCTGTGTCTCTTTGGCTATTTGTTGATCCATAATTGCCAAGAAGCTATCAAGGGCTTCAAGTACAACCACTTTAGAACCGCAACGATTCCAAACAGAGCCTAATTCCAAACCAATTACACCAGCGCCAATAACACCGAGACGTTTCGGCACTTCAGCGAACTCTAATGCACCAGTCGAATTCACGATAATATCGTTATCAACAGGCGCAGGTGGAATATTAATAGGGCTAGAACCTGAAGCAAGAATGACGTTCTCTGCTTCATATACAGTTACTTTGCCGTCAAAGTCAGTCACTTCAACTTTTTTGCCCGCTAACAATTTACCCGTACCAAACAGGCTGGTAACGCCGTTAGCTTTAAACAAGCCAGCGATACCGCCAGTCAAGTTTTTGATGATTTGGTTTTTACGTCCAATCATCGAAGCAACATTAAGTTCTACGCCCGCAGTAGTAATACCGTGAACGCCCAAATCATCTTTAGCTTCATGGTATTTATAAGAGCTGTCCAAGAGTGCTTTTGATGGAATGCAGCCCACGTTCAAGCAAGTACCGCCGTTAACGCCCTTGCCTTCGTCGTTGCGCCACTTTTCAACACAGGCGGTTTTTAAGCCTAACTGTGCCGCACGAATAGCCGCCACATAACCAGCAGGGCCAGAACCTATGACTACCACATCAAATTTTTCAGACATAACTGAGTTCCCAATTTATTTGCTTTCGGCTACTGCCTTTTGAGCAATAACCCTTTACGTAAAAAAACGCTCTCAGTTTGCTGAGAGCGTTTCAAGTTTAAGCCTTAGAGTTCCAACAATATACGCGCTGGATCTTCCAACATGTCTTTAATCGCAACTAGGAACTGTACAGCGTCTTTACCATCCAACAAACGGTGGTCGTAAGACAATGCCAAATACATCATAGGCAGAATTTCTACCTTGCCATTCACCGCCATTGGACGCTCTTGAATTTTGTGCATACCAAGAATTGCAGCTTGTGGTAGGTTCAAAATCGGCGTTGACAAGAGCGAACCGAAAGTGCCGCCATTGGTGATAGTGAAAGTACCACCCGTCATTTCTTCAATTCCTAACTTACCGTCGCGCGCGCGCGCGCCGAAGTCACGAATGGTATTTTCGATAGTGGCCAGACTCATATTTTCAGCATTGCGCAAAACCGGTACTACCAAGCCTTTTTCAGTAGATACCGCGACACCAATATCCTGATAAGCATGATAGACAATGTCGTTATTGTCGATAGACGAGTTAACCGCTGGGAAACGGCGTAGAGCTTCGGCCGCAGCTTTTACAAAAAAGCTCATAAAGCCCAAGCGTGAACCGCTGTGAGATTTTTCAAATTGATCTTTATACTTTGCACGCAGCGCCATGATAGCTGCCATGTTCACTTCGTTAAAGGTAGTTAGCATTGCTGTGGTGTTAGATGCTTCAAGCAAACGCTCAGCAATACGCTTACGCAAGCGAGTCATGGGAACGCGTTTTTCTACGCGATCACCCGTTGCAGCCAAGGCAGCTACGGGAGCTGGTGCAGATACAGGCGCAGCAGAAGGAACTGCTTTCACATGGTTCGCCACGTCTTCTTTGGTGACACGACCATCTTTGCCAGAGCCCACCAAGTTGGCCGTATTAATATTATTTTCATCAGCCATTTTACGCGCAGCAGGGTTTACTAGTTTTTCTGCTGAAGCTGGCGCGCTAGCAGTTGGGGCAAATGCAGGTGCAGCGGCTGGCGCACTCGTAACGGCACCCTCTACAAAGCGAGCAATTACTTCATTACTCAAAATAGTCTCGCCTTCGCCCTTGATGATTTCAGCAATACTGCCATCGGCTGGCGCAACAACTTCCAAAACAACTTTATCAGTTTCAATATCAACGATTAATTCGTCACGTTTAACCGCTTCGCCCGGCTTCTTGTGCCAAGTCGCAATGGTGCCGTCAGCAACTGATTCGGGGAATGTTGGGGCTTTAATTTCAATACTCATTCTTTCCTTCTCTCTATAATCGCTATGATTCGTTGGATAAGCTCACCGAGCATTAAACACTCAATGCCTGATTAACAAAACGGTTTTGTTCTTCTAAGTGCGCAGACATATAGCCACCAGCAGGAGCTGCTGAGGGATCGCGACCAACATAATCCAAGTACAAATTAGGATAGAGGTCATGCACTATACGGCGCATATGGTGCTGACTGCTATACCAAGCGCCTTGGTTCATAGGCTCTTCTTGGCACCAAAAAATATCATTGATATGACCATAAGGGGCCAATGCTACTTTCAATTCTTCTTCTGGGAAAGGATATAGCTGCTCCACACGAATCAAGGCAACATCATCTTGATTGCGCGCAATGCGCTCCTCTAGCAAGGTGTAATAAACCTTACCGCTGCACAGAATTACGCGCTTAACCTTGGCAGCAGTAACGCTGTCATCAGCAATTACATTTTGGAATTGGCCATTAGCCAACTCTTCCAAAGTAGAAGTGGCTAACTTATGGCGCAACAAGGACTTGGGGCTCATCACAACCAACGGACGACGCAAAGGACGAATTGCCTGACGACGCAACATATGGAACACCTGAGCAGGTGTAGTCGGAACACAGACTTGAATGTTGTGCTCTGCACACAACTGCATAAAACGCTCAAGACGCGCAGATGAGTGCTCAGGCCCCTGCCCTTCATAGCCATGGGGCAACAACATAGTCAAACCGCAGAGGCGTCCCCACTTATGCTCACCGCTGGTAATGAACTGATCTATGACCACCTGAGCACCATTGGCGAAATCACCAAACTGCGCTTCCCAGATTACTATACCGGTTGGTGCCGTGGTGGCATAACCATACTCAAAGGCCAATACCGCCTCTTCAGATAAGTAAGAGTCAAAAAGCTCAAAGGTAGGTTGATCTGGGCTCATATTCGCCAAAGGCACATAAGCCGAACCATCTTTTTGGCTATGAACTACAGCGTGACGATGAGAGAAGGTGCCACGACCCACGTCTTGACCGGTCATACGCACAGGATAACCCTGCTGAATGATGGTAGCGTAGGCCAGCGTTTCTGCCATACCCCAGTTTAACGCCAAAGCGCCGGCAGCCATTTTACGACGATCTTCGTAAATTTTTTCTACTTGCTTCTGAACGACGATGCCATCAGGAATCTCACACATCTTATTTGCAATAACCTGCAAACCTTTTATGTCATAACCAGTATTTCCAGGTGTTTCCCAATCATGGCCGATATAAGGCGTCCAATCTACAAACAAAGACCGATCTGGCTCACTGACTAAACCACTGGCCACATGCTCTCCACGATCTAGCGCAGCACGATAAGTAGTGGTCATCTCATCCGCAGTTGCCTGACTTAGCACACCCTCGGCAACGAGTTGATCTGCATAAAGAGTGCGCGTAGTTTTTAAACTACGAATAACTTGGTACATGAGCGGCTGAGTTGCAGAGGGTTCATCTGTTTCATTGTGACCACGACGACGGTAGCAAACCAAATCAATCACTACATCTTTCTTAAATTCGTAGCGGTAATCTACGGCCAATTGCGCTACAAACAATACTGCTTCAGGGTCATCGCCATTAACATGCAAAATCGGTGTCTCGATCATCTTAGCGACGTCGGTACAGTACTCAGTCGAACGCGCATCTTCACGCTTGTTAGTGGTAAAACCCACTTGGTTATTGATAACGATATGCAGAGTTCCACCAGTACCATAAGCGCGCGTTTGAGACATTTGAAAAGTCTCCATCACTACGCCCTGACCAGCGAAAGCTGCATCGCCATGGACAACTATAGGTACTACCTTACCGCCGGTTTTATCGTTGCGACGATCTTGACGAGCACGCACTGAACCCTCAACCACAGGCGACACAATTTCCAGATGCGAAGGGTTAAACGCCATCGCCATATGTAATTCGCCGCCGGGCGTCATCAGATTTGACGAAAAACCAGAGTGATATTTAACATCGCCAGAAGTATTCAGCGAGCGCTTGCCGTCAAACTCAGCAAACAACTCAGCAGGACTCTTACCAAATACGTTAATCAGTGTATTTAAACGACCGCGATGGGCCATACCCAACACGATTTCTTTCGCGCCATAGGTGCCAGACCGCTTTACCAAGGTATCGACAAGAGGAATAAAGCTCTCGCCACCTTCTAAGCCAAAACGTTTGGTACCAGGATATTTACTATCCAAATGACGCTCAAGGCCTTCCGCAGCTGTCAAGCGTTCAAGCAAAGCCAAACGCTGCTCTTTACTGAACTCAGGGTTAGAGCGCACACTTTCAAGACGCTGCTGTAGCCATTGTTTTTCCGCCAAGGGAGTAATGTGCATAATCTCTGCACCCACATGACCGCAATAGGTTTTTTCCAAGGCTTCAATAATTTCACGCAGACTGGCTGCTTCTTTGCCAATAAACAAATTACCCGTACTAAACACAGTATCTAAATCAGCAGGGGTTAAACCGTGAAAACCGAGTTCTAAATCAGGGACTGGATCGCGCTGCATAATCCCAAGAGGATCAAGCTGCGCTTTTTGATGACCGCGAAAACGGTAGGAGCTGATTAATTGCAATACTTTGATTTGCTTTTGTTCATGCTCACTATTAACACCCGATCCAGCAGCCACGACAGTGCGTACACGGCTTTTACCGAGCTGTTCAAATTGCGCACGAATAACCGAATGAGGGGTATCTTGTGTGACCACACCGTTAACGCGTGGCAGCTGATCAAAATAATTGCGCCACTCTTCAGGAACGGCATTAGGATTATGTAAATACGTGTCGTAGAGCTCTTCGACATAAGCAGCATTTCCGCCAGATATGTGCGATGTGCTCCAAAATTGCTCCATAATGCTTTCTTGCATTCCACTCACCTTAATCATTGAAGATCCCAAAGCGCCGGCTCTGAACCGAGGTCATCACCCAGATTTCTTCTGCTATCACTAGCTATTAGCTACATATAACGTCTCTAACTTGTGGGAAAAGACGCCGCTTTTAAGCCCCCTGCAAGGAACCTGCAGAGAACAGTATTTAACACTTGAATCTATTAATACAACCGTCGAAACAAAAGGTTTCACTTAGTACAGATACAGAAAAGCGCCACCTTAGGTAGCGCTCTGTAACAGCATATTCCGTATATGACCAATGGCTCTGGTTGGATTCAAACCTTTGGGACAAACAGCTACACAGTTTTGAATGCCATGACAGCGGAATACACTGAATGGATCATCTAGATTGGATAAGCGCTTTTCAGTCGCCAAATCTCGGCTGTCAGCCAAAAATCTATAAGCCTGTAACAGCCCTGCAGGGCCGATAAACTTATCAGGATTCCACCAAAATGATGGGCAACTGGTAGAACAACAAGCACAGAGTATACACTCGTAAAGACCATCAAGTTTGGCGCGATCCTCTGGGGATTGCAAACGCTCAATCGCGGGTGCAGGTGTATCGTTCTGCAAATAGGGCTCGATCTTTTTATATTGATCGTAGAATTGGGTCATATCTACCACCAAATCGCGCACCACCGGCAAGCCAGGTAAAGGGCGCAATATCAAGGTATTATTCTTAACGCATTCCGATAGCGGCTTAATACAAGCCAAACCATTTTTACCGTTAATATTCATGCCGTCAGAGCCACAGACACCCTCACGACAAGAGCGACGATAAGCAAGACCCTCGTCTTGAGCCTTAAGCAGCTCCAAGACATCCAACACCATCAAGTCTTTACCCTGAGTATCTAACTCATAAGTTTTCATATAGGGCGCATTATCGACGTCTGGGTTATAGCGATACACTTGAACTTTTAACATTCTGTCTCAACTCCCGCTTAATAAACGCGTTTTTTAGGTTGGAAGGCTTCCATAGTACGCGGCTTAAAGTTAACACCACGCTTACCCACTCGCTTTTCAGCAGGGAAGTAAATTGAGTGACACAACCAATTAGTGTCATCGCGATCTTGGAAATCATCGCGCGCATGAGCGCCTCGCGATTCCTTACGCTCTTCCGCAGCAATTGCTGTCGCCTCTGCCACTTCCAACAAATTTTGCAGTTCTAAAGCTTCAATACGAGCAGTGTTAAATGCATTACTTTTATCGGTAATAGATACATTTTCAATGCGTTTACGCAGTGCAGCCAATTCCGCAATACCTTTTTGCATGAACTCGCCCTTGCGAAACACGCCAAAATAGTTCTGCATAATAGTTTGCAGCTCTTTGCGTAAAACAGAGGCACTTTCACCGGTATTGGTGCTATTAATCTTATTCAGTCGCACCATGGCAGCATCAATATCAGATTGAGTTGCATCTGTACGATCAATACCTTCACGCAAAGCCTTCTCAATGTAAAGACCTGCCGCACGACCAAACACCACCAAGTCTAGAAGTGAATTTCCACCCAAACGATTGGCACCATGTACGGACACACAAGCCACTTCACCACAAGCAAATAAACCATCGATTACGACATCATTACCATCAGCATCGACTGTTAACGCTTGACCATTTACGTTGGTAGGAACGCCACCCATCATGTAATGGCATGTTGGCACTACAGGTACCGGTGCATACACGGGGTCAACATGAGCGAACGTCCGAGACAATTCACAAATGCCAGGCAACTTACTTTCCAGCACCTCTTCACCCAAATGATCAAGTTTAAGCAACACGTGATCGCCATTAGGGCCGCAACCGCGTCCCTCAAGAATTTCCATAACCATCGAGCGAGCCACTACATCGCGACCAGCCAAATCTTTCGCATTAGGAGCATAGCGCTCCATAAAACGTTCACCATCTTTATTAATGAGGTAACCACCTTCACCGCGACAACCTTCTGTCACTAACACACCAGCACCTGCGATACCAGTCGGGTGGAACTGCCACATCTCAATATCTTGCACAGGGAAGCCTGCACGCAAGGCCATGCCAATACCGTCACCGGTGTTGATATGCGCATTGGTAGTTGATGCGTATATACGACCCGCTCCGCCTGTGGCCAACACTGTTGCTTTAGCTTTAATGTAGACGGTTTCGCCATCTTCGATATTAATAGCAATAACACCCACAACAGCGCCGTCTTCATTTTTAACTAAATCAACAGCAAACCATTCATTTAGAAATACAGTTTTACTTTTGAGATTGCCCTGATAAAGGGTGTGTAATAACGCATGACCAGTCCGATCTGCTGCTGCGCAAGTACGCGCTGCCTGTGTTGGGTTATCAGGGCCTTTAGATTGCCCGCCAAATGGACGCTGATAAATACGCCCTTCTTCAGTACGAGAAAATGGTAGACCCATATGTTCCAGCTCAAAGACAGCCTCTGGGCCGACTGAACACATATATTCGATAGCATCTTGGTCGCCGATATAATCGGAACCCTTGATGGTGTCATACATGTGCCAGCGCCAATCATCGTTGGGATCATCACTGGCAATCGCACAGGTGATGCCACCTTGCGCAGACACGGTATGAGAGCGAGTGGGGAATACTTTTGTAATTACCGCTGTCTTGTAACCCGATGATGCCAATTGTAGCGCAGCGCGCATGCCTGCACCGCCACCGCCGATGACAATACCATCAAAAGAAATCGTGCGAAGATTAGCCATTAGTTAATACCCCAAATTACTTGAATACCCCAAACCAAATAGGTCACGGCAACGCCACCTAAAAGCATCTGCGCGAACACACGCAAAACAGTTGCTTTAGGCCCCATCATCCGAGTGGTTAGATAATCAGTTAGCACAGCCCATAAACCAATCCATGCATGGGAAACAAAAGACAGCAAGGTTACCAAGCTGAATACGCGCATCCACAATTGGCCAAACAAAGCCTGCCATTGCGCGAAGGTTAAATCGGGATTAACAGCCAAATAAACCACTAAAAAAATCGTGTAGGCAGCCATAATAGTACCGCCCACACGTTGAATCAGCCAATCATATAGACCGCTGCGACCAAAACTTGTGATTGAAGTTACCATACCCAAACTCCTGCCAACACCATCAAAATTATTGCGATCACTAACACCAGTTTGGCACCAAGCTGACCACCTTCTAGCGATTCACCCACACCAAAATCCATTATCAAATGACGAATACCCGCCACCATGTGATACGCCAAACCTGCCAGCACAGACCACAAAATAAATTGACACATTGGACCAGAGCTCAGGTCACGGACAGACGTAAAGCCTTCCTCTGAGCTGAGGCTTAAATCGAGCATCCACAAAAGAACGGCGACACCTGCGAACAAAAACACGCCAGAGGCGCGATGTAGAATAGATACGTAAGCGGTGATTGGAAGTTTGATAGTTGCAATATCGAGATTGACAGGTCTTTTTTTGTTCACGTTTTATCACCTTTATTGCCCATCGCGGGCAGGTTATGAGAATAGGTGTTTACTTCACGCCATAGAAAATGACACTAAATAGGACACATCCTGCAAGTCGCGCCGCATTATAGAGACTGCCCTCAAGAAACACAAACAAAAAGCCACCCCGAAACACGCAACAGATCGCCACCTGGGCACATCAAATTTATTTAACGATTTATTTACGCAACACCCTGATTTAATTGAAAGAATTCAAAAATAAACGCCCCCGAAAAGTGCACCACAACGCAGACAGCTCCATATGAGTGCAGACACAAGCAAGCAAACCAAGAACGAAGCCAGCAAACACAAAAGCACCATCCTGATCATGTAAAAAGTTTGCCAAAAACAACAATAAGCAACGCCAAAAACTTTCGCCTTCGCAGTTAAGTTGTCTATAATGCCGCTCGCACTGGGTAACTCTTTTTTTGGTTTATCAAAATAAAGCACCCACCTTAATAAAAACTATTTCATACAGTCACACCATATACATACAAGCACAGCATATATAAGCTACACCCCATACTAGCGTGACCCCATTTATATCAGTTGAGCAAAGCGAACCCTGCTTCACTCAAGCATTATTAGTCCTATAAGCAAGCACAGGAGTCAGTAATGACTGACAAGAAAGCACACCTTAAGATTGATGGCATAGACACAACGATTGACTTACCTATTTATAGTAGCAGCGTTGGACCAGACGTTATAGACGTCACCAGCATCACCAAGAACGGCTTCTTTACTTACGACCCAGGTTTCATGTCCACCGCCGCGTGCGAATCAAAGATTACGTTTATTGATGGCGGCAAAGGCGTTTTACTGCATCGCGGCTATCCTATAGAACAACTTGCAGTCTCTTCTGATCACATGGAAACCTGCTACCTCCTCCTAAACGGCGAAATACCAACCCCAGCACAAAAAGAAGCATTTACCGCTGCGGTTAAAAAGCACTCTGCCGTAGACCCAAGCATCGCAGCACTCATCAAAACCTTTAAGCGCGACGCACACCCCATGGCCATTATGTGCAGCGCAACTGCCGCCTTGGCAGCTGTTTACAACAACGAAATAGACATCACCAAACCAGAAAGCCGCGAATTGACCGCCCATCGCCTTATAGGCCAAATCACCACGCTGGCCGGCATGGTTTATAAGCACGGCAAGGGCGAAGAGTTTATCGCACCCAATGAAGCCTTAAGCTACGCCGAAAACTATTTGCACATGACCTTCGGTACTGCAGGTCAACCACCCAAGGTTAGCAAAACAATTGCCGCCGCCATGGATCGCATTTTTATTCTCCATGCAGATCACGAACAAAACGCCTCAACATCTACCGTGCGCCTTTCAGGCTCTTCAGGCACCAATCCTTTTGCAGCCATAGCCGCGGGCATATCCACCTTATGGGGCCCCGCTCACGGCGGAGCCAATGAAGCCGTGCTGAAAATGCTCGAGGAGATTGGCAGCGTAGACAATATCGACAAGTTTGTTGCTAAAGCAAAAGACAAAGCCGACCCATTCCGCCTCATGGGTTTCGGACATCGCGTCTATAAAAACTTTGACCCACGCGCCAAAGTTATGAAGCAAACTTGTGACGAAGTGCTTTCTGAACTTGGCCTAGAAAATGATCCACTCTTAGCAATTGCCAAACGCCTAGAGAAAATCGCACTGGAAGACGAATACTTCATCTCCAAAAAGCTCTACCCAAATGTAGACTTCTACTCTGGCATCATCATGAAAGCCATAGGTATACCCGCCGAAATGTTTACAGTGATTTTCACTACTGGCCGCGCAGTTGGCTGGTACGCACACTGGGATGAAATGGTAAGTGAATCTTATAAAATTGGACGCCCGCGCCAACTTTATACAGGTAGCGTAAAACGTGATTACCCACAAAAATAATCTGTGAGCAGTCATCAAATAATAAAGGCCGCTTTTGCGGCCTTTATTATTTGATGTGTGATTTTTCTGATAACAAACCCTGCTCCCATAAAAAAAAAAGGCCTCAGCATTAAATACCGAGACCTTTACCTAAACTTTAAAACTTACACACTACAAGCCTTAGAAATTCCAATCCGCCATCAACCAAAACTTAGTGGTATCTGAACCAAAAGTATCTTTAGAATAGGTGGCATACTTAGCGGTATAGGCTACGGCACCAAACTTTTTACCAAGGCTAATGTCGTACTCAGTACCATAATCCAACCCACCTACATCAGACTTTAGGTCATGATAACTTAGCAACAACTGCGCGCCTGCCACCGCAGTACCCACATTCAAATAAACATCTTTAACACCCTTAGCGGGAGTCGTTAAAAATCTATCCGTCCAACCTTGGAAGGCATGCAATGTAGCCAGCGATGTCGTAAATGCTGCCTTACCATCATCAGAGCCAAGCACCTCATAACCTAAAGTAACTGCAAAGCGCGAAATATTGGCAGTCACTTCAGCCAAGATGTAATCAGTTGAATAGCTCATGGGATTTTTTGCAGCATCTGATTGTTTTGCATATTCCAAGTTGTAAGTAAAACTATCACTTACACTACCCTGCCAGCGCACACCATAGGTATCACTCGATAAAGCTGCGAGGGTTTTATTGTCCAGCAAATAAGCATACCCAATTAACTTACCCGCACTAAACCCTGTGTAACTCGCATTTAACAGATGACTATCTTGGTTGTGGTCACCTGCGGCCGCACCAGTAGTGACATTAGCCTCACCAAAAATACGGTTGGCATTGGCTACATAGGCATAAAAGAAATTGGTGTAACGTAAGCTTTTATTACTAATTGAAACTGCATCATAAGTTTGCTCGTTCTGACGCCACCCCACATTGCCAACGAAGCGCGCATTATCCAAAATAATACGCTGACGACCATATTTAACTTGATTATTAAATGTAGTGTAAGAAATGAAAGCCTGATTAACCTCAGTCCCCTCTGGATCAATGATCGCAGCGGTATTACCGAAAGTCCCATTACCGTAATTGTAATCAACCTTGTTATCCAATTCAGTCACATCATCAAATTCAGCCGTTAAACCAAAACCATTCCAAGCACCAGATTGATAAGATATACGCGAGCGCAATGTAAGCGCATCAGAATCCTCAAGCCCATCCCAGCTCACATCTTCATAGCGTGTACGAAAATTGACTTTTACACTACTTCCCTGCTGCAGAGATTCTGTAAATGTTTTTTCGGCGAAACTTGGGGCAGCTACTACAAGTGAACTTATTGCTGCAGCCAGAAGATGAATCGCGTGTTTTTTCATAGAGCTTTCTCCAAAGTATTTGTAATATAGGTATGGGTCATCAGCGCTCATTGCGTAAATTTTTATTAGAAATTTACAAAGCTTTTTTGTGCAAAAAAATAAATTTACTTTTATTGCACTATTGTGGCGTGACTGATTTTTACTTGAGCAAGGGCTATGCCAACAAAACCCCCAAGAACAAACAAACCTTACAACTCTTTTAATATCAAGGAGATAGAAAAAATTCAAAAAACAAACCTGAAATTTACTCGCTTTTTTATACGCACTTTAATGGTGATAGTTAATTTTGGCGCGCGCCAACTTCTAACAAATAAAATAATCACATGCACCACAAAAATACTTTTATTTGCACGCTTGAAAAATAAGGCGCACCTTATTAACGCAGACACCAATCTAAAGTACCGACGCAACCATACCAACCGCTCAGTCTCAGTTAATTTTTTTACAAAACGCAATTTTGATCGAGCCCTCTCATAATTTCTTCACTACCCTTTCAACCCATTCGAACCCGCACGCGCGTTGACTTCCACCCTCTCCCCCACTAAGATAACGGCCCCTAAAGTACCCCCCGATTGCCCACTTAGCGGCCAAAATAACGGCAGCCATAAAAAAAATAGGGTAATTCTGCGCCTGCCCAGAGTATCCGGCGCAACCACAACGACAACTACCCTTCACAGGAGCACAAAAGCACATGGCGACTAATCCTTACGGCCATTTTGACGATGCCAACCGCGAGTATGTTATTACCCGTCCCGACACCCCTCTTCCCTGGCTTAATTATTTAGGCTCGGATGAGTTTTTTGGTCTCTGCACCAACACTGCGGGTGGCTATACCTTTTGGAAGGACGCCAAGCTGCGCCGTTTGACCCGCTATCGCTACAACAACGTGCCCTATGACTTGGGTGGCCGCTATCTCTACGTAAATGACGGTGGCGATGTTTGGAACCCGGGCTGGAAGCCAGTAAAAGCAGAAGTGGATCACTACGAGTGCCGTCACGGTTTAGGCTACAGCCGCATTGCCAGTGAAAAAAATGGCCTGAAAGTAGAAAGCCTGTTTTTTGTGCCCAACAAAGAAAACTTGGAATTATGGCAAGTAAAAGTTACCAATAACTCCAAGGTGAAGAAGTCCGTCAAACTCTACTCCTATCAAGAGTTTTGCTTCTTTGAAGCATTAAATGATATGACCAACTATCAACGCACCTTCTCTATTGGAGAAGTTGAAGTTGAAGGTAGCGCGATTTATCACAAGACCGAATACCGCGAGCGCCGCAATCACTACACCATGTTTGCCTGTACTCGCCCTATTTCTGGTTTTGACACCAGCCGCGATCAATTCGTAGGCATCCATGAAGGCCTGCACGAAGCGCGCGTTCCTTTCGCAGGTAAAGCGAGCAACTCCAAGGCGTTCGGCTGGAACCCTATCGGCAGTCACGAAGTCACCTTGGAATTGGAACCCGGTCAAACTGAAGAGTTTGCCTATATCCTCGCCTACGTTGAGCAAGGCGATAAGCCAAAGTTCTCCAGCAAAGGCGTAATCAACAAAGAAGTTGGCCAAGCTATTTTGGATAAATACTCCAAGCCGGGCGCGGTTGCTGCAGCATTGAAAGTTATGAACGATTCCTGGGCGGGTATGCTCGGCAAATTCCAAGCAAAATGCCCCGACCCACATGCAAGCCGTATGTTGAATACTTGGAATCAGTACCAATGCATGGGCACCTTCAACATGTCGCGCTCTGCGTCTATGTATGAAACAGGCATCGGCCGCGGCATGGGTTTCCGTGATTCCAACCAAGATTTGTTGGGTTTTGTGCACTTAGTGCCAAGCCGTGCGCGCGAGCGTGTGCTGGACATTGCTGCAACACAATTGGAAGACGGCACTTGTTATCACCAATACCAACCGCTGACCAAAAAAGGTAACAGCGAAGTGGGCGGCGATTTCTATGACGATCACTTGTGGCTAATCCTCTCCACCACCGCTTACATCAAAGAGACTGGCGACTACTCCATCCTCGATGAAAAAATCGGTTATGCCGAGAAGGAATACACCAACGCTGCAGACAAAGAAACTTTGTTGCACCACTTGGAAACCAGCATTCGCTACACCATGACCAAACGCGGCCCACACGGCCTGCCATTGATTGGTCACGCTGACTGGAACGACTGCTTGAACCTTAACTGTTTCAGTACCGAACCCAACGAGAGCTTCCAATTGGCAGGCGACGTTGAAGGCAGTAAAGCCGAGTCGGTAATGATCGCTGGCTTGTTCCTTTACGCCAGCCGCGAAATGGCAGCACTTTACAGCGCCCAAGGCAAAACTGCTGACGCAGCGCGCATGGATGCAGACTACAAAACCATGCTCGATATCGTGGAAACTCAAGCATGGGATGGCGATTGGTACACTCGCGCCTTCGATGCGGAAGGTCGCCCAGTAGGCTCGCACACCAATGAAGAAGGTAAAATCTTCATTGAAAGCCAAGGCTGGTGTGTCCTCGGCGGCGCAGGTCAAGACAATGGCCGCGCACGCAAAGCAATGGAAGCGGTAGATAAACACCTCTTCACCAAAAACGGTGCGGTCTTGCAACAACCGGCTTACTCTGAATACCAGAAAGAATTAGGCGAAGTAACTTCCTATCCGCCTGGCGTGAAAGAAAACGCCGGTATTTTCTGCCATAACAATACCTGGATCAATCTGGGTTGGTGTGTACTGGGCGAAGGCGAAAAAGCACTTGAGTACTATCTGTCAATTTGCCCTTCGGCCAAAGAAGATCAAATTGATACCTACCGCGCCGAGCCTTATGTGTACGCACAGATGATCGCAGGTAAAGATGCCTCTTGCTTCGGAGAAGCCAAAAACTCTTGGCTAACCGGTACCGCTGCGTGGACCTTTGTGAGTGTGAGCCAAGGCCTGCTGGGTGTACAACCAGACTACAATGGCCTACGTTTAGATCCCTGTATTCCTAAAGCATGGCCAGGCTTCAGCGTTAGCCGTGAATTCCGCGGTTCACGTTATGAAATCGAAGTGAAAAACCCCAACGGCGTCTGTAAAGGCGTTGCCAAGTTGATTGTTGATGGCAAAGAAGTGGCAGGCAATGTGGTGCCCGTTGCTCCTGCGGGATCAACTGTTAATGTTGTGGTAGAACTGGGTTAATCCTGTTCAATAAAAAAGGCGGGGCTTGCCCCGCCTTTTTTATTGCTTCACTTCTAACTCAAGCTCGTACATGTTGAATGCGCTGCTCAATATGTCACTGTACTAGCCGAAACACATAAAACATGACTATAGTAGCGTCGATGCTTATTTAGAGCGCATCAAGCAGCTAGCACTTAAAACTCGCTGCCACACGATGGAATTCAATTAAAAACTGATCGCTAGAATCACTTCAAACAACGACAACATTGAGGAACCCCATGAGCTTATTACTGGTTGCCGATATAGGTGGAACAAACGGACGCTTTGGCCTAGTGGAATTTGATGCACACACTGCACGCACCAGCGGCCAAATAAATTACACCGCTGAGCGCCAAACCACTTTACGCTGTGGCGAATATCCCGATATGGCTGCAATGGTAAGGGCAAGTTGCAAAGAGTTTGGGGTAGACATGCCCGAGTTCGCCTGCTTCGCTATTGCTGGCCCCATCGAAAACGGCCAAGCAGCTATGACCAACCTTAATTGGAAGTTTTCCATTGACGCACTACGCGATCAACTAGGCATGAAAACTCTGCATGTAATTAATGACTTCGCCGCGCTCGCTTATGCCGTGCCTTACTTGCAAGACAACGAACTCACCAGCCTTTACACATCCAAATCCAATCCAGATGCACCTATCTGTGTCATGGGGCCCGGTACCGGCTTTGGCATGGCGGTCTTAGTGCCCAACAACGGCCAATGGAAAATCATTCCCACCGAAGGTGGTCACACCAGTTTTGCTCCCACCAATGAAAAAGAATTAGCTATTAAAGCCTTTTTATTGAAAGAACAAAATCATGTTTCCGTCGAAAACATTCTCTCCGGTGGCGGCTTGGTTAACCTTTATCGTGCCCTCGCTCACGAAGCAGGTATTACTGCTCAAGCATATTCACCCGCAGATGTAAGCATTAAAGGATTAGCCAACGAAGATCCAATTTGCCGCGAAGCTGTGCTCACCTTCTGCGATGTACTCGGTGAAGTCGCTGGTGATAAAGCACTCTCTCTCGGCGCACGCGGCGGCGTGGTGATTGGCGGTGGTATCACCCCAAAACTCCTCGACTTATTGCCTGAATCGCACTTCCTAGAGCGCTATAAAAACAAAGGCCCCATGGTGGGTTATGTGAGCGACATTTCAATTAAATTGATCATCAATGATAAAGCAGCACTCGTTGGCTCAGCCGCATGGTTGATTAACAATACTCCTGCACTCGCTTAATTATTTGTCCAGCTCTACGCTCATAAAAAATGCACCCTAGAGTGCATTTTTTATGAGTCATTAAACAACATCTAATTATAGTTACAACACCAATGGCGCAGCACCTGTTGAGTTGCGCTCAATAATGAGCGAGCTAAGGCTCGCGGTAGGCAGCACCAACTCCCCCCCTTTTATTTTTTTCAATAACAACTCCGTTGCATTTTTTGCCATCGCCCTAATGGGCTGCCGCACGGTTGTTAGTGTTGGCCAAATTTGATGAGCCACAGGCGTATCATCATAGCCCGCCACCGAAAGCTCTTGCGGAATTCCAATACCCAGCTGATGCGCCACCATGATTACCCCTGCCGCCATCTCATCATTCGCCGCAAAAATAGCTGTAGGCCGCTGCGTCTGCAATAACAACCTACGCGCGCATTGCTCTCCCGACTCAAAGGAGTTATCACCCTGCTGAACCCATTCCGACTTCAACACCAACTGATGCTCAAGCAGTGCGCTTTTATAACCTTCAAACCTTAATCCTATAGCGCGATGATCTGGATGCCCACAAATAAAACCAATGCGTTTATGACCCATAGCAATCAATTGACTGGTCATCATATGAGATGCGTCACGATCATTGGTTTCAACATAAGGAGACAACTGCTTCTCTTCCGTTGGCGCAACACGCACAAAAGGAATTGCCAAGCGCTTAAGCTCTTTGATAAGCGTGAGATTATCCGAAAGTGGCGGCGTTAAAATGACACCATCCACACGCTTCTCCAAGATCAACTCCGAGACCTCCGGCATTAATTTTGGATCGCGATTTGAAGCGGGATGCACTAGTAATTCATACCCCTGAGGACGACAAATCTCTAACACCCCCTCTTGAATATCCAACACATAATGAGCACTGGGGTCAGCGTAAATTAAGCCCAATACAAAGGACCGATTACCCGCCAAACTGCGCGCAGATAAGTTAGGGCGATACTGCAAGGCACTGATGGCAACTTCTACTTTAGCGCGCGTTGCTGGGCGCACATTTGGTTCACGATTAACGACCCGCGACACAGTTTTTATAGAGACGCCCGCCAAAGCGGCCACATCATCGATTGTAGTACTGGCCATTAAGTTTCCTATGAGCTCTTCTTGTTTTTGTCAGTTATTTTAAAACTTAAACAATATATTGTTGCGCGGATCCAATCATGAAACGTAGCAACCGCATTAAAAATAGTGCACTCGACGCTGTTACCCAGCGAAAACCAATACTTAAAGCTAATAAACATAATATGTCAACAAGACTATTAGCCGGATCACTATAGGATACAGCCAAAATATCCGAAATGAGCAATTATGGGATCTACAAAGCATGTGACAGCCAATAGACCATGCCTTATAGTACGGCGCCAGCATTGGCAAGACACACTAA
The DNA here is from genome assembly GCF_057815475.1 of Cellvibrio sp. 25HG11W-0. Classification (NCBI taxonomy): domain Bacteria; kingdom Pseudomonadati; phylum Pseudomonadota; class Gammaproteobacteria; order Cellvibrionales; family Cellvibrionaceae; genus Cellvibrio; species Cellvibrio sp. 25HG11W-0. The sequence continues at coordinate 2,199,123 of NZ_CM174230.1, read as the reverse complement.
TACACGACGACAAAATATAACCTAAAAACAAAACCCAACTTAATAACAGGGGAACCAGATGCAATCTTCTTCACAGTACCGCCCAGCGTTTATCGCGGTAACCACCTTATTTTTCGCATGGGGCTTTATCACCTCCTTAATCGACCCATTAGTTGCATCCGTTAAAGGTATTTTTAGCCTTAGCGATGTAGAAGCCCAACTCAGCGCCTCGGCGTTTTTTATTGCCTACGGCATTATGAGCTTTCCTGCTGCAGTTGTACTCTCGCGCCGCAAATCAGTCCCCACCATTTTAATTGCTCTCGGCATGATGATCGCAGGCTGCCTATTGATGTTAGTGGCCGCCAATATAGAAATTTATGCATTAGTCCTGCTGGGCCTATTTGTACTTGCAGGCGGTATTACTATGCTGCAAGTAGCGGCCAACCCTCTTGCCGCCGCCTTAGGCGCCCCTGAAGGCAGTCACTTTCGACTCACCCTAAGCCAAGCTTTCAACAGTTTTGGTACTTTTTTGGGCCCATTAATTGGTGCCAGCCTATTCTTAAAGGGCTTAGAAGTAAAAGACGGTGCGCTTGTGACTGAAGCCGTGCGTGCTGATGCCCTTGCAGGCATTGATCGTGCCTACTTTTGGCTGGCAGGTATGATTGCCATGCTCGTGGTTTTCTTTTATGTGAGTCGCAATATAGTGACGAATGCCGCACCAGTCTCCTCTGATGAAACTGCACGCCGCGGCATAATCACTATGTTTATGGATGCAGTGCAATCCAAATGGTCACTGCTGGGCGGTCTAGCAATATTCCTTTATGTCGGTGCGGAAGTTGCCATAGGTACACAAATGGCACTCTTCCTCAATGCAGATAGCATTTGGGGCAATTCTGATGCAGCATTTAGCTTTCCATTAATTAGCTGGCTAGTTCCCTCCGATGGGGTTATCGGTATTTCATTGCAAGAAGCTGGCGCTATTACTGCAATTTACTGGGGTGGCGCTATGGTAGGCCGCTTGATTGGTTCAGTACTGCTTGCGCGCTTCAATGCGGCAAAACTTTTAGGCTTGTTTACCTTCATTGCCGCGGCCATGTGCGCTTACGTCATGCTGGTGGGCGGTGTTAGCGCAGGCTTTGTTGCCTTAGCAATTGGACTATTCAACTCCATCATGTTCCCGGTAATTTTTACCCTGACACTAGAGCGTTCAACCGCCAGCCGCGAAGCGACCTCAGGTTTCCTGTGCACCGCCATTATCGGTGGCGCATTTATTCCACTGTTAGTAGGTGCGGTATCTGGTCACTCTAGCTATGCGATCGCATTTATAGTGCCCGCAATTTGTTATGGATTGCTGTCAATCTTCGCGTTTAGTGCAAATAAAGCCAGAGCAGCCAATCAAGTTGAAGCTGGCTTGGTGGCTCACTAAGTTTAAAGTGACCGTTAAGATCATTACATTTCTACAAAAGCAGCACGAAACAACAGCGCCTCATCCCCCTTCAGTCATTTACATGATTAATAGGTATGAGGCGCTGTTGTTTTAACCGATGACAAGGCTCTACTTAATTCTCAACAAATACACTCTTCAGTTATCTCTATGCCTTAGTGTCTTAAAATTGCACGATCACCCAAACCTGCTGGACACAGTCTATGATGCTGCAGCAGTTTCTTTTGGTGTGGCTGCCCATCGTTAAAATGGCATTCGAAGAATTAATAAATCTAAAACCAACCCATTCAAGATGTGAATACCGACGGAAACTAGTGATAAGTCCACGCCAGTACGCGTGTTATCTTGCTGCCCTGTCTCATTTCAATTTCTCGAACATCGATTGCAGCAAGTTTGCGCAAGAGTTTTTTGGCAGGCTGAAGATTATCATTTTTAGAGACAAGCGTTGTAAACCAGCGGCACTGACTTGAAAACATACGACTCTCTTTAATCATTGCTCTTAAAAATTTTCGCTCTCCACCCCTACACCACAACTCTGCTTTTTGGCCACCAAAATTCAAAGCGGATGATGCAGAAGAAGAGGAATTGTGCGCGAGACTTAAGGCTGAATTGTTTGAAGCCAAATTATCCCGCTTTTTTTGATTTCCTTTTAGCGCCTCTTCTAACGACGTGTGAAAGGGCGGATTACATACGCTAACATCAAATTTCTCATTCGCCTGAATAATGCCGTTAAAAATATGCGCTTTCTCAGGCTGAAGACGTAAATCTATACCATTTTTTAAGCTCGGATTTTTAGCAATAATTGTCGCCACATTGACCAGTGCTTGCGGGTCGATATCACTGGCAACGCAATCCCACCCATAAACTTTACAAGCGAGCAGGCTATAGATTCCGTTAGCACCGGTACCTATATCAAGTAGCTTAACTGAACTGACAGGACCAGGCGTTTGCTCCCCCGCCATCAAAAGATCAGCAACATAATGAAGGTAATCGGCCCTGCCCGGTATTGGCGGACAAAGATAGCCCTCTGGAATAGACCAATCATCAATACCGTAAACATACTTAAGCAGCGCAGTATTTAGGGCCACTACGGCATTTGAATCTGCAAAATCAATTGATATGTTGCCGTGAATATTCTTTGCCACAAATTTTTTGAGCGGAGGATAGCATTCAGCTAATGCTGAAAAATCATACCCTTGCCTATGTAAATTTTTGGGGTGTAAGTTTTTTTTCAGGCCTTGTTTTATCGGTGCTTTATCGCTCTTTTGTGTAGTCACGGGTTATTACGATGCTCTCGAAAAAAGGTAGTTATAAGTTAGCTATTAGGTGTCAGCATGAGTATACCCTGCTGGATAAAAATGACGGAACTTATCATCACACAGCACTACGGACTATAACAAAAGGCAGCAAATGGTTTACTGAACTAGCTTACAGAGAAGATTGCAGGCTATTTGCTAGGTTAACTCAGCAACTACGCTGCAAGGCTAGCGCGATCGGATCGAGCATGTCATGCAACAAGTACATTATTATTTTAATAGGTTGTGTTACTGTTCAAGCTCGCTCAGTGCAATGAAGAACGGAGCGAATAAAAATTGCACACAAACTAATTTACATTTGTTTTATTCATACCGGAATTACAGGAAGACACTATGAAGATCCAAATTAATACTGATGCCAATATCCATGGCACTGAAGCACTAGCCGCTCAAATTAGCGCCTCAGTCGAGCAAGCATTAGAGCGTTTTAAAGAACAGATCACCCGAGTGGAAGTTCATTTAAGTGACGAAAGTCACGGCAAAAGCGGCCAGCATGACCATCGTTGTATGCTGGAAGCCCGCCTTGAAGGCCGGCAACCAGTGGCGGTAACAAACCATGCCACTACGCTCGATCAAGCAGTAGATGGCGCGACTCAGAAGCTGGAGCACCTACTAGAGAAAACACTTGGCCGCTTGCACGACCGCCGCGAGAAGGCCTCTCACCTGCCGCTGCCCGAAGAGACAGAACCAGTACAAGAATAATGGTCACAACCACCAACACGTTACTTCGCGAAAAAGCGCCGCAATAAAAATTAGACGCTAATCCGTAATTATTGGGGGCAACCTATTGATTGCCCCCAATTACAGTAAAACAAAAATCCCCCTACCATCACAACATCTGCCAAAAAAATACCTTCGCTATAAGTGTCATTCGTCACTCACCCGTTACAAGAAAAGTGTGCTCATCTAATCTACTGGTATTAGACGTATAGGCAGTCAACTTATTAATTTTCACTCGCGGAGCTATTTACTCACGGAAAATGGCTTCCTCAGCATCTGCAAACTGCAAATATAAGTAGGCGGTAAGTTAATAAACACAGAATCTACTAATTAGTTGCAATACCAAGAAGCTGGTAGCTATAAGAGCTCTATTGACATTAAAAGTGCAGGTAAACAGAGCGCATATTTTACGACACCTAAAGATGCAATCAACACAATAACGAAAGGGCCAAGTCTTCATGTGGTGGTAGAAGTCGCGGACATGGGACACCCGCGTTAACTCGCTATCAACGGGTGAATTGTCGACATCGAATAAAAAACTCTAAAAGTGATTTTTATAAAGACTGATATAAAGACAATTAACTACCAACGCTCTGCCGCTTTTTGATCTTTATTTAGTGACTCAAGCCATACTGAATCACCCGCCACCGTTAATTCTTTCTTCCAAAACGGTGCGCGGGTTTTCAAATAATCCATTAAAAATTCACATGCTTCAAATGCATCTAAGCGATGAGCACTACTAACACCCACATAGACAATCTGATCACCCAAAGTCAAATCACCTACGCGATGAACTATGCGCGCAGCATGTAGATCCCAGCGCTGCCTTGCCTCTTCAATTATTTGCAACAATGCCTTTTCCGTCATTCCGGGATAATGCTCTAAACGCAAACCAACAACTTCTCGCTCTAGATTCATATCGCGTACGAGCCCCACAAAAAATACTGCCGCACCTGCTGCTGTATCTTTTTCTGCTCCTACACCAAGTAATTTTTCATATTCATCTGCAATTGAGAAATCTTGAGCTTGTACTGCCACAGAAAAATTCATCTACCCCCCCGTCACAGGTGGGAAAAAACCCACTTCAGCACCCGCCGGCACAAGGCTGTGCGACTTAGCATAGTCGTGATTAATAGATGCCAACAGTTGCGTAGCTTGAAGTACAGCTTGCCATTCGGGATGCAGCAATACGATACGCTGTTTTAGTGCTGCAATAGATTCATCTGCAATAAACGGCAGATCTATAGCATCAGTGTGCAATTGTTCGCGTAACTGCGCAAAAAATAAAACTTTAATCATAAGTACTGTATTTGAATTAATTATTTGCATCTTCATGAACCTTAGGCATTCCGCGCTCATAATGCCCGCGCCTGCCACCTGACTTCTCGAGCAGATATATCTGCTCAATAACCATGCCCATATCGATCGCTTTGCACATATCGTAAATAGTCAAAGCTGTAATCGTCGCCGCTGTGAGGGCCTCCATTTCAACGCCCGTTTGACCGCTGAGTTTGCAAAAGCTGGTAATTTCTACTGCGGAATTTTTCTCATCCACAACAAAATCTACCGCAACCTTACTAAGCGCCAAGGGATGACACAGTGGAATCAAATCAGAACATTTTTTTGCGGCTTGAATTCCCGCTATGCGCGCGACTGCAAGCACATCGCCCTTTTTTAAACTATTAGCCTGAATCTGGCGTAAAGTCTCGGCTTGCATCACAACGCGCGCAAAGGCACGCGCTTCACGCACGGTGACCGGCTTATCAGAAACATCTACCATGCTGGCACTGCCAGCCGAATCTATGTGGGTTAAAACAGACATTCACTCACTCGCATCATTAAATTTGGGCCACAATTAAACTGGGATATCATGCATCACAATGCAAATAAGGCTATCATAAACCACCTTCTGAGGTTTACCCGCTAAATTTCAGCTTTTCCACTTTTTGAAAAATTATCTGCGATTAATGACTGCCTCACCAATTACCAAACACTTCACCAGCCACCGTTTTTGTCTAGCCCCCATGATGGAATGGTCAACCTCTGACTGTCGCACATTCTGGCGCTTACTCACCAAAGACGCACTTCTATACACCGAAATGGTGACAACGGGTGCCTTGTTAAATGGCGATAAAGCGCGCTTTTTAGACTTTAACGCGGCCGAACAACCGCTGGCACTGCAATTAGGCGGCAGCAACCCTAAGGCCTTAGCTGAGTGCGCGCGCATTGCTGAAGGCTGGGGCTATGCAGAGGTAAATCTGAATTGCGGCTGCCCGAGTGATCGTGTGCAAAATAATATGATAGGTGCATGCCTTATGGCTGAGCCGCAATTAGTCGCTGACTGTATTGCGGAGATGCAAGCTGCCGTTAAAATTCCTGTTACGGTCAAACACCGAATTGGTATAGACGATATGGATGACTACGCAGGGCTAGAGCAGTTTGTGCGCACTATTGCGGAAACTGGCTGTCAGACCTTTATAGTTCATGCGCGTAAAGCTTGGCTTAAAGGCTTAAGCCCCAAAGAAAATCGCGAAGTGCCGCCACTTCAATACGATAAAGTCATGCAATTAAAACAGGACTTCCCCCATCTCAACATTGTGATCAATGGCGGAATTACTAATTTAGCGCAAACAAAAAGCCTGCTCGAATCTCTTGATGGCGTAATGATAGGTCGCGAAGCCTACTCTAACCCCTATATGCTGGCGGATGTAGATCAAGAGCTATTCGGCAGCAAGCGCCCTATTGCAAGCCGGGAAGAGGTAATGGAAGGATTTGTTGCATATTGCTCAGATCAGCTGGCAAAGGGCACGCGCCTAAATCATTTAACCCGTCATATTCTGGGACTTTATCAAGGATTACCTGGCGCACGTCAGTTTCGTCGCCTCATCAGCGAAGAAGCGCATAAACCCGGCGCAGGAATTGAATTGCTCAAGCGCGCAATTCTCATGCTAAATAGGCTAAAATCACCCACTGTAACTAACTCTCGATGACATAAGGCAAAAGCCACATAATAAGTCTGCACTTTTAGTCAAAGTAGCACTAAGAACAGGTCAAACTGTAAAAGCGGCTACCCACTAAAAGTCAAAAAGACTATAATTGACAAAACCACCCACTGCTTGAATTGAATATCAAATAGGAAATTTATAGTGACCACTAAACTCGAACAGCTAAAGCAATTTACCGATGTAGTAGCCGACACAGGCGATATTGAAGCCATTCGCCTCTACAAGCCCATGGATGCCACCACCAATCCATCTCTGGTATACAAAGCTGCACAAATGCCGCAATACCAAGACTTGGTGACTGCCTCTATAAATGCAACCAAGCACATTACCAACAGCGCCGAGCAACTGAGCAGCGCCTGCGACAACTTGGCAGTAGGCATTGGCTTGGAAATTTTGAAGCTGGTTCCTGGCCGGATATCAACTGAAGTAGATGCCCGTTTGTCATTCGACACCAAGGCAAGCATTGACAAAGCACATCAGTTGATTGATTTGTATGCCAAGGGCGGTGCCGACAAGTCACGCGTATTGATCAAACTGGCCTCAACATGGGAAGGTATTCGCGCTGCCGAAGTACTTGAAAAAGAAGGTATTAACTGCAACCTAACCTTGCTGTTTGGCTTTAATCAAGCTGCTGCCTGTGCTGATGCTGGTGCATTTTTGATTTCTCCTTTTGTTGGCCGTATTCTGGATTGGTACAAAGCCAATACCGACAAAAAGGAATACACCGCCGAAGAAGATCCAGGTGTAATTTCTGTACGCCACATCTACAACTACTACAAGCAAAACGGCTATAACACTGTCGTTATGGGTGCAAGTTTCCGCAACCTTGGCGAAATTGAAGCATTGGCTGGCTGTGATCGCCTGACCATTAGCCCACAACTGCTGCAAGAGCTGGATCAAGACCAAGGTAAATTAGAGCGTGTTTTATCGCCGACAAAAGCTGGTGAAACCATTGCTAAGCTGATTGATACTGAGGCGAGCTTCCGCTTTGGCATGAATCAAGATGCTATGGCAACTGACAAGTTAGGCGAAGGTATTCGCGGTTTCGTGAAAGACCAAATCAACCTAGAGAACTTGCTAAAAGCTCGTGCTTAATCGTCTTTCGCGCTTTATCGAACGTCATCTGCAGCCTGCAGATGACGTTTCCGCGCCTCTCAGCACCCACCAGAAAAAACTGGCCTCTGCCGCACTTTTAATAGAAGTTGCTATGGCAGATCACGACTTCTCGCCCATAGAGTTAGAGCAACTGATTCGATCTCTGCAGCAGAAATTTGAACTGGATACAGAAGAAACACTTGCACTGGTTGATAACGCCAAAACTGAGCGTCGCGATGCAAGCTCACTGTATCAATTTACTCAGCTGATTAATCAACACTGTGATGAGACTGAAAAATTTGCCTTAATTAAAGCAATGTGGGAAATGGCTTACGCCGATGGGCAACTCGATAAATACGAAGATTATATTATTCGAAAAGTGGCAGACCTGATTCACATCACCCACTCTGATTTTATTCGCGCCAAGAGCCTCACCAAGACGACGCTCTAACGACATTCTCTCCTAGTCTCTAGCTGTTTTCTAGCATAGTAACCAAGTTACTAAATGTATCTGAATTTGATTTATTCAATCCCATCAAAATCTTGTGCGCCTCCAGCACCTTTTCCTTCACCAGCTGCTCATCACAGTCCATACAATTTAAAGGCGTAGCAGCCAATGCTGGTGAATCGAGACGCTCTACAATAGTAAATATATCAGCAAACCCCATGGTCGATAGTATTCGCTGAATGCTAGGGTTAGATGCCAAAATAACAGGCGTCATACCCTGGCGCTCTTGGCCTAAAATAGAAATCTTAGCCATCAGGCCTAGCGTAGTACTGTCTATAGCTTCCGCATCGGCAAGATCGAATAAGACTGACGTAAACTCTGGGTCAACAAACATGGCATCGATAAATTGATCAAAAGAAATGCACAGGGTTAGACGCACGTCCCCCAACATTTTAATCACATAGACACCGCCATGATCTGCAACCAGAATCTGACCTGGTTTCATTAACTAACACCTCGAGAGATGGTTAAAACAGCGATATCATCAGGATTATCGCGCATATCTTTAATAGCTAAAGTATTACAGACAGCGTTAAAACTGCCAGTTGTTCTAGCTACTCTTGCGAGCAGTTGCGCTTCTTTCTCCAAAAGCACCTCCTCTGGTAAAACTTCTAAAATACCATCAGAAAAACACGTCAACGCAAAAACATCAGGCAATTTATAGTGATATATTTGCCAGCTGACATCTTTGAAAATTCCCACTGGCTTGCCACAACCTTCTAAATACAAGGCTTTTCCACCCGTGCTAATTATAGGCAAAGGTAAATGCCCAGCCACCACATAGCGCATATCCTGAGTGTGAGTATCTATCACACCCACAAAAAACGTAAGATGGTGACCTAAGCGCGCCTCCAATAACTCACGATTGATATGCTGTAACATTCGATTTGTGTCCAGCTCAAAAGACTCTGCATCACCGAATAAACCCTCCTCTCGCACCATACGACTGACCAAATGCTTGAGCCAAATGGTAACAAAAGCAGAAGATGCACCATGGCCCGATACATCAGCCAGATAAAACGCGAGGTAACGGTCATTAATGTGCGCATAATCAACAAAGTCTCCACTCAAAAAAAGTGAAGGCGCTATGGCATGTGCTGCGGAATAACCCTCGGGAGTCAATAAGCCTGAGGGCATCATACGCCGCTGCACGCGACGCCCAGCGATTTGATCACGCTCAAGCGTACGCAGATTTTCTTTTAACTCGCGATTTACACGCTCAAGCTGTTCACGATAACGCAAATTCTCAAGCTCCAAATCACAGCGATCAAGCACTCTGTATATAGAATGCACGAGAACCTCTAAATCGACTATAGGTTTAATCAGGTAATCGCGTGCACCTAGACGTAAGGCCGTTACTACATCGCTCATAACACCAGCACCGGAAATCACTATGACGGGCAGCTTTGGCGATATATCGTGCAGTTCTTGAAGTAATTGCAGGCCATCTAAGCCAGACATACGTAAATCGGTAATAATAAGATCGGGATAGGTAGCAGAATGCTGGGTAATTGAGGCAAGTAGTTGCAAGGCACTGGCAGCATCCGCCAGCCCTTGAACTGCAAAGCCACTATCTTGGAGATAGGTCTCTATGCTTTGGCGGACGAGTGTGTCGTCATCGATGATAAGCAGTTTTCTGCTCGAGTTTGTCATCTGCTGCTCTGCATTTAGCGCTGGAGTTATAAGTGTGCTGAGGCGCGTAACACTACTCTTTCACCACCGCCAGTGCAAGCTTTAAAGGCGCTCAAAGCCTCCTCTAGGTATGGCAAAATCACCGAGAACTAAGCACCTGTAAGATGTGGTTTTTAAATCACATAAAGCCAGCAACCCCTAAATCATTTTTTTTTGTTCTCAAGTTGTTTTGCTAGATTTTTTTCACGCTCACTTTTACGTCTTACATCGATCAACTGACGCTGTGTCATTTTCTTTTTCTTTTCAGCATAAGGGTTTTCGTTATTTCTATACTCTATACGAATGGGAGTGCCATGTAAGTCCAACACGCGCCTATAGGTTTTTTCTAGGTATTTGGTGTAATGGCTCGGAATATCATTCGTTTGATTGCCGTGAATAACAATAATAGGCGGATTATGGCCACCAGGGTGCGCGTAGCGCAATTTAATCCGACGCCCTTGAATCATCGGAGGTTGGTGCTCGCGAACTGCATCCTGCAAAATTCGAGTTAAATAATTAGTACTGAATTTATCTGTTGCTGACTGGAAAGCCAACTCAATCGATTTGTAAAGATTACCCACGCCTGTGCCATGAAGTGCCGAAATAAAGTGAATCGTGGCAAAATCCACAAAACGCAAACGCCGCTCAATTTCACTTTTCACATACTGTTTGTGAGCGTCATCCAGACCGTCCCACTTATTCAACGCTATTACCAGCGCACGCCCAGCCTCAATGGTGGTGCCCATCAAATGCAGATCTTGCTCCACCACACCCTCGCTGGCATCCATCACTAAAATCACAACATTAGCGTCAGAAATAGCCTGCATCGTTTTAACAATTGAAAACTTCTCTACGACTAATTCTATATTTTTACGGCGCCGAACACCTGCCGTATCAATAATGGTATATGGCTTATCAAAACGGGTGTAATTGATATAGGTACTATCACGAGTTGTGCCTGGTTCATCATAAACCACCACGCGCTCTTCACCCAAAAGGCGATTCACCAGTGTCGACTTACCGACATTGGGGCGTCCTACTACAGCAATTTTGATACCCTTTGCTACTTCTGGTTGGTAATCCTCTGGCAGCTCGGGGATATCAGCCAAAACATCTTCCATCATAGATTTGACGCCGCGGCCATGAGATGCGGTTGTAGGATAAACCTCTCCTAGACCCAGCTCATAAAATGGCGCCAATGCAATGTCAGGATCCATACCATCAATTTTGTTGGCAACGAGATAGGTTTTTTTATTATTAACACGTAAATGCTTGGCAATTATATGATCCGCGCTGTTCAGGCCCGCGCGGCTATCCACTATAAACAGAACAATGTCGGCTTCCTGTATCGCAAGCAACGACTGCCCTGCCATCATATTGTCGATTCCCTCTTCTTCACCACTAATACCACCCGTGTCAATCAAAATAAACCGGTGGTTATCTATGGTTCCCTCACCATATTTGCGGTCACGCGTCAGACCGGGATAGTCAGCCACTAGAGCATCACGCGAGCGAGTGAGGCGATTAAACAAGGTGGACTTACCCACATTAGGGCGACCGACAAGAGCTATAACTGGAATCATAATGTGCATCAATTAGGAAAGGGTGAAACGGGAAAAATTGTAATCTAGATAAACTTTGCCTGACTTATAAACGGCCACTCAACAAACAAAACAAGCCGCAATGAATTTATGAGCAAAAAGCCCAATAAAATCAAGCGGCCAGAGTAACCAGCTTAAAAGCTAACGTTTATTTTTTCTGCTCGGCTTTGAATGCCATGAGTTTTCCACGGTTAGTGTATACATAGAGCATATCACCATTGGTAAGCATAGGAGCTCTTGCTCCCTTACGATCTAAACGCTTACGCGCCACAAACTCGCCGTCATTTTGATTGAGTACATGCATGTACCCTTGGAAATCGACTACGGCAACGTAGTCACCAAATACTTGGGGGCCATTTAAACCACGACGCAACATTTTGTCGTTAGTCCACAAAATCTCACCAGAACTTGCTGAATAAGCAATCAATTTACCATCTGCGTGAGCAACAAATAACTTACCTGATCCAAGTGCAAGGTTTTCGCTGGTTGATGCATCCTGCCCCCAAAGCGCCGAACCTGTACCGCGCGACAAGGCAGTCACACGACCCTGATAGCTACCTACATACAAAATACCCTCTTGGATAAGCGGGCTGGCAAAAATATCAACCATGCGTTCCAACTCAGAGCGACCTTTCGGTGCAGCTATGCGCTGATCCCACAAAATCAAACCATTTTTTGGATTAAATGCCATCAATCGACCCGTGGCAAAACCTGCATAAATGGCATTATCAGTCACTAACGGTGAAGGTGTTCCACGCAAAGTAAGAATGGGTGGTGGATTATCGTAAAACCATAACTGATCACCGGTTTTTGCATCAAATGCAAATAGCTTACCGTTAATGGTTTGGGCAGCAACGACTTGTCCATTAGTGCGTGGAGCAGCGACTACTTCACCAGGCAGCTGCTTACGCCAAAGCTCAGTACCATCTTCTTCACTTAAGGCAAGAACCTCACCCGCATAGGTCGCCACCAACAACAAACCGTGCTCAGCAGCTATACCACCAATGATTTGCAAGTTAGCATCTCGAGCTACAAAAAAGCTTTTTAACCAAGTCCACAGACCTTGCTGCGGTGCATTGATTTTACGCGACCAACGTTTTTTACCGGTTTCGCTGTCCACTGCTACAACCAAACCTAAATGATCGACAGCATAAATATGATCGCCATCAAGAGCTGGGGTAAGTCGACTAAAACTTTTGCCTTGACCATCGCCTATGCCACGCGACCAAACTTTATCCAGATCCAGTGTCTGTTTAAAATCGACCAACTCCATGGGTTCATTACCGGTTTTCTTACTAAACCAAGAACAACCAGAAACTGCGAAAGCGCAGAGCAATACTAACCAGTTAAAGTGCCTTACCGACAGCTGTATCATTGAGCCTTCTCCTCCGCCACAGCGGGAGCAGACTCAGACGTTTTCAAATCATCAACTTTCATTTGCAATAACATATAGCGCTCTTGTTGTTGAGGGTCGCTGGTATTAAGTGCGCGCTCATAAGCTGTACGCGCCGCCGCCAAATCACCCTGTAATTTTAAAATATCTCCGCCTGCTTCAGCATAATCCGAAGCAAATGCAGCAGCAGGTTCTGGGCTTAGCTGAGCTAATGCCTCATCGTAGGATTTTTGCGCAGTCAACACTCGCGCAAGACGCAAACGAGCTAATTGCTCAGTCGCGACCTCGGGTTTGGCAGATAAAATCCATTTAAGTTCAGCAGCTGCTTCATCTAATTTTTCATCCGTCACTGCTAATTTAGCGAGAAAGAATGCAGCGCTATGTGCATACATGCTGTGGCTATTACCATCTTTCAATTCTTGGGCTAAATGTTTAAACGTAGCGTGATCCGCCTCACTTAAGACTTTGCCTGGCGTAAAATCAGCCAATTTAATCAATTGTTCGTAAACTTCTGAGGCACTTTCTGCCTGCTGACGTTTATGATCTTGCCAGCTCGTAAAACCAAAATAACCTGCTATAGCAATAACACTCGCTACGACAATGGTTTTACCATGCTCTTTCCACCAGCGTTTCATGACTTCTAATTGTTCTTCTTCAGTTAAATGTACGCTCACAATTGACTCCTATTGGCCTTTAGCGCAATGCGCAAAAAATAAAATGTTTAGGTTATTCTTTTACTCAAATTACTTACTGGAAACTCTATAGATCAGTATCTTCCAAATCTAAGGTTTCGAGATAATCTATAGTTTCATCAAAACTTAAAGTTTGCTGCGGCAGCTCTTGGCGCAAAAACTTAATAGTCACCTTGCCAGCTGCAGACTCATCTTCACCGAGAATCAGCGCCAAATCAGCGCCTGACTTATCAGCTTTTTTAAGCTGACTTTTGAAGTTTCCGCCCCCGCAGTGACTCAGCAATCGCACAAAGGGTAATTCATCACGAATACGCTCTGCTAATTGCATAGCAGCTATCTGCACATTACCTACAGCAACTAAATAAACATCAGCCTGCTGCTCCAGACCTTCCGGCACCACAGCGACGGCCTGCAACAATAGCACCAAACGCTCTAGACCTATACCAAATCCCACTGCGGGCGTCGACTTGCCACCCAACTGTTCGACTAAGCCATCATAACGTCCACCGGCACATACCGTACTTTGAGCACCCAGTTTATCAGTAACCCATTCGAACGCCGTTTTACCATAATAATCTAAGCCGCGCACCAAGCGCGGATTAACCTCATAGGCAACACCCGCTGCATCAAGTAACACGCGCAGTCCAGCAAAATGCTCACGAGAAGCATCATCTAGGTAGTCTAAAAGTATGGGGGCATCACTTAACAGTGCCTGTGTGCTTTCAGCCTTAGAATCGAGAATCCGAAGCGGGTTTGTTTCCAAGCGACGAAGACTGTCTTCATCAAGCTGATCTTTAATACCACTGAGATAAGCAACTAACGCCTCTTTATAGGCTGCACGCGATGCGGTATCGCCGAGAGAATTAATTTGTAACTTTACATGCTCAGCAACACCTAAGTCACGCAATATACGGGCACTCAACAACAGCACTTCTGCATCAATATCCGGACCCTGAATACCAAAGGTTTCAACACCTATTTGATGGAATTGACGATAGCGTCCCTTCTGCGGGCGCTCATGACGAAACATGGGGCCCATGTACCACAGACGCTGAGTTTGATTATAAAGTAAACTATTTTCTTCACAGGCACGCACGCAGCATGCCGTTCCTTCAGGGCGTAACGTCAGTGAATCACCGTTACGATCCTCAAAGGTATACATTTCTTTTTCGACGATATCGGTAACCTCACCAATAGAGCGCTTAAATAATTCTGTAGATTCCACAATAGGGAAGCGAATTTCTTGATAACCATAGCGCAACAAAATATCTGAAACTACGGCTTCAACGTAATGCCAAAGCGGAGACTCGCTCGGCAAGAGGTCATTCATACCTCTAATAGCTTGAATTTTTTTCAATGTACAACCCTAGGACAAATTCGAATACAAAAAAGTGAGATTTTTAAGCCCGCGCAATAATATTTTCAGCATCTTTATCCATTTGAAGTTGCTTCTGTGCCGCTTTAGCGCGAATTAAACGCTCCAAATTATCAACTAAATTTTCATTACCCAACTTATGATTAGGCTCACCATCGATATATATTAAGTTGTTCGGGGTCCCACCAGCCAAACCTAAATCAGCCTCTTTGGCCTCACCCGGACCATTCACAACACAGCCAATAACAGCAACATCCAAAGGAACTGTAATATCTTCTACTCGCTGCTCTAAATCATTCATCGTTTTAATCACATCAAAGTTTTGACGTGAGCAGCTGGGGCAAGCGATAAAGTTAACGCCCTTACTGCGCAAACGTAAACTCCGCAACATATCCCAGCCGACTTTAATTTCTTCTACCGGATCAGCGGCAAGTGAAACGCGAATCGTGTCGCCTATACCATCCATTAACAGCGCGCCCAAACCGATCGATGACTTGACTGTTCCGGAGCGCAAACCACCCGCTTCTGTAATACCGAGGTGTAAAGGCTGATCGATCAATAGCGCCAGTTTGCGATAAGCAGCAACCGCCATAAAAACATCAGACGCCTTAACACTTACCTTAAAGTTATAGAAGTTTAATTTATCTAAGATTTCAACATGACGCATAGCTGATTCAACTAAAGCATCTGGCGTTGGCTCACCGTATTTTTTCTGAATATCTTTCTCTAAAGAGCCTGCATTTACGCCAATTCGAATAGGAATATTCAAATCACGCGCTTTATCCACTACAGCCTTAATACGTTTTTCACGACCAATATTACCTGGATTAATGCGCAAACAATCAACACCTAAATCTGCCACGCGCAACGCGATGCGATAATCAAAATGAATATCTGCCACTAGGGGAATGCTAACCCGCTTACGAATTGCACCAAAAGCTTCAGCAGCCTCCATAGACGGGACAGAAACACGAACTATATCTGCACCCGCAAGCTGTATGCGTTGGATTTGTTCGACGGTAGCGGCAACATCAGTGGTTTCAGTGTTGGTCATGCTTTGCACGCTGATCGGTGCATCGCCGCCAACGGGAACATTTCCCACCATTATCTGACGGGACTTACGACGTTTAATAGGAGATTCGCAGTGCATATTATTATCCGATTGCGACAACGACTTAGTTGTCAATACTCATATCTAAAACTCCGCTCGTAGTAGTTGGCAGGAGTGTAATCACTTGTTCATTAAGGCGAACCTGTGCAACACGCGCATTGCCCAGCTTTACTTTAAAAGGCGCAACGCCGCGCAAAGTCAATTGACTTCCTGCCGCCTGTAAATCTGTTGCCAAAACATCTCCCCGCGCATCACTTACCTCCAACCAACATTCGCCACTGAAGCTAAACGTTAGCAAATCCAGGCCATCAATTTGAGCGCTTTTAGAACTCGCAGCATGCTCTTGAGACGCAGCTGAAGATGCGCGTACCTCCACTGCAGGCTGCAACGCGACACCAGTAAGATCTTCGTCGACACCAGTAATAGAGACGCTATCGACCACATCAACAACGGCGTCCGAACTTACTGAAGATGAGGTGCCGATAGCTACCGACGGCGCAACAATAGCTGGAGGAGCATAAGATGACTGCTGACGATTATCAAAAAACCAAACAGAAACCAACCAGAGTCCAGCAAGGGCAGCCAATACGATTAACACAAACCGCCAATTCCCACGCCCTCCAATTTCTTGCGATTGCGGAGGATGAAGCTCATCAGCGAGCCCCACCTTTTGTAGATAGCGCTCATAGGCAGCCAGCACTTGCACGGCATCCAGCTTTAGCAGACCGGAGTAAGCGCGCAAATAACCACGTGCAAACGTTTGTGACGTTATATGCCGATAATCATCATTTTCAAGCGCGCGAACGCGTGTCAAGGTCATATAGAGCTCTTCGGCAACTTGCTCTTGGGTCAAGCCCGCACGCTCTCGCCCCCAAAGCAAAATTTTTCCCGGAGAAACCTCAACATTAGAGTTAGCTTTAGTGGGTTTTTTCTCATCTTCCAGAATCATTGAGTTCTCAATTTTACAGTTCAATTAAGCTTCAATGTCCAGCCATAAATGACTAGCGCATCATTGTTCGCTTATACTCCAGATACTCTTTGGAATAAGGGAATCGATTTTTCAAAATCAATAGGTAGCTAGCTTCCTTATCCTTATTGCCAAATATGCGCTCCAATCTTATACCTAACAGCAATCCACGCGGCGTATGCTGGCCTAAAGCCATAAAGCGATCCAAATTTTGCTTGGCACCCGCATACTCTTGCGCCTCAAAGTTCATTGCTGCTAATTCAATAAAAGCGTCAGGTAAATTACGATCTAAAATAGTGGCATGCTCAAGTGCTGACTTAGCACGCTCCTTATGACCGAGCTGCAAAGAAGTTCGCCCAACATTTACTAGGGCAAGAGCGCGCCCATCGTAATCCAAATCATTAGCTGCTTTTTCAAATTGAACTAAAGCCTCTTCATAGCGTTTGCTATCAAAAAGAAAAACACCGTAATTATTTTGCGCTAGCGTAAAGTCTTTTTTCCGCTTAAGCGACTTTTTGAAACTAGCCTCAGCTAACTCGCGCTCTCCCTCTAATTGATAGAGCAGCGCTAGCGTAGCTTCTGCTTCAGCAGACTTTTTGTCTATATCAAACGCTTTACGCAAATGATGACGTGCCGATTCACGATTGCCCTTATTAACATATCCCTGTGCTAATTTGATATGCAGTTCTAAGGCCTTATCCTTATCTACAGCTGCAGGCCCCATACCCGCCACATGACCACTCGATATACATCCGCTCACGCAAACCGTTAAAAATAAAATTACTAAAAGGTACTTTGTATGGCTCATTATTCGCTGCAACTGCATTGTTGACTCCATCCAAGATGTATAGCTATTGATTGAGAATTCTCACCGCTTGCTCTTCATCAAACTGTGCTCGATAGCGCTCACTACGCTTAGTAATGTCATTCACTGTACCTGCTAATTGACCGCAAGCTGCATCTATATCATCACCGCGAGTGGTGCGCACGGTGGTAATGTACCCTGCTTCCATCAATATATCTTGGAACTTGCGCAAAGCGTTGTTACTAACACGCTTGTAATTCGACAAATTAAATGGATTGAACGGAATAAGGTTGATCTTTACAGGCACATCGCGCAGCAATTCAGCTAATTCGTGGGCATGATGCGGGCGATCATTCACCTGATCGATCAACGTATATTCAATCGTAATTTTGCGATGAGTATCAGGCATGGACTCTATGTAACGCTTAGCCGAATCCAATAGCATCGCAATAGGATATTTGCGATTAATTGGCACCAGCTCATTGCGCAGGGCATCATTAGGCGCATGCAGAGAAATCGCCAAACAGGCATCGGTATACTGACTCAAACGATCCAACTGCGGCACTACACCTGAGGTACTCAAGGTAACACGACGCTTAGAGAGACCATAACAGTTGTCATGCATCATCAGATTCATGGAATCGACAACATTATCAAAATTAAGTAGCGGCTCGCCCATACCCATCATTACAACATTGGTCACCGACCGAGGCGCATTGGCCGCTAACTGGCCGAAGGATTTGGCTGCAATCCACACCTGTCCAATAATCTCTGCAGCGGTCAAATCGCGATTAAAGCCTTGCTTGCCTGTAGCACAAAAACTGCAATCCAACGAGCACCCCACTTGCGAGGAAACGCACAGAGTACCGCGATCACCCTCTGGAATATAAACAGTCTCAACTACACTGCCGCCAGTGACACGAATTAAGAATTTGCGCGTTCCATCAACAGAGTCGAGTTGCTTAATTACTTCAGGAGCGCGAATTTCCGCGCAGAGCTTCAACTTCGCACGTAAATCTTTACTGACATTGGTCATGTCATCAAAATTGTCAGCACCCAGTTGATGAATCCACTTCATCACCTGTACCGCACGAAATTTCTTCTCACCCAGAGTTTCAAAAAACTCGATGAGCTTCGTTTCGGGGAGCCCCAACAGATTAACCTTGGTCGAACCGCTATCGCCAACCCCAGCAGTATCCGCTGCGCTTGTTGATTCTGTAATAAGTGATTCGGTCATTGTGTTACCTGTTAGGTGCTACTGAAATAGATAGATATCTGTTATAAAAAAAACTTAACGAACTAAAACGTTATTTGCCGCAAAAAAATACGCAATTTCACGTGCAGCTGAAGCAGGCGAGTCTGAACCGTGAACAGCGTTGGCATCGATAGTTTGCGCAAAATCAGCACGAATAGTGCCGGGAGCAGCCTTAGAAGGGTCGGTAGCGCCCATCAAGTCACGATTGGCAAGGATAGCGTTCTCACCCGAAAGCACCTGAACTACAACAGGGCCTGAGATCATAAAATCTACCAGACTATCAAAAAATGGACGCCCTTTATGTTCAGCGTAGAAACCTTCCGCTTGCGCGCGACTGAGCTGCATCATACGCAAGGCAGCTATAGTAAGACCTGCAGCTTCAAAACGAGCAACTATGGCGCCAATGTGATTTTTACTTACTGCATCAGGTTTGATGATTGATAATGTCTGTTCGATCGCCATGTGTAACTCCGCACCCAAAAATTTAGTTAAATTCGACCTATTTTTTGCCACGTACGGCTACTTGAGGCCCTATGAAATACAAAACCCGCGGATTATACGCGGGTTTAGGTTATTTTTATATCTTAGCCATTGATTAATAAACAAAAAATGCTACCAACATGGGATCACGCTTAAGCCAACAACAATGCTTGCTGCGCCTTATCTTGAATTCTTTGCACCATAGATTTGAGCCCATTACCTCGCGTAGAGCTCAGATGCTGTAGAAGGTCTAGCTGCGCAAAATAGGTATCTATATCAAAATCCGCTATAGCGCGTGGCGACTTGCCGTTGTAGGCCGCCAACACAAGTCCCAGCAAGCCCTTCACAATAAACGCATCGCTATCCGCCTGAAAGTACAGCTTGCCATCGCGCAGATCGTCAACGAGCCACACCTGGCTTTGGCAGCCGCGCACCAATGAATCCTCTGTGCGTAAGGCCTCATGCATGGGCGGCAACTCTTTGCCCAAGTCGATAATGTATTTATACCTGTCCTCCCATGAATCAAAAAATCCGAGAGTATCAACTATGTCATCTACACTAACATCTATACCAAACTGGGTCATAAAAAAGTCTTTTTGCGGAAATTAGAAGAAGATGAACGAAGTAATCGGCAACCTAAAAGAACATTCCCGTCTCCAGCTGCGCCTCTTCACTCATCATATGACGCGCCCAAGGCGGATCGAAAACCAACTCCACCTTAACCGACTTCACATTGGGCACCTTACGCACACGATATTCAACATCCCCCACTAGCACCGGGCCCATACCGCAGGCGGGCGCCGTGAGCGTCATTTTAATCTGCACCTGCTGCGCAACTTGGTCGATCTCAACCCCATAAATCAAACCAAGATTTACAAGGTCGACCGGAATTTCAGGATCAAATACACTGGCCAGTGCCTGCCAGACCTGGGCTTCTACTATCTGATCATCTAGTGGTGCGGGAAAACTGATGGACTCAGCCTCAAGCCCAAGTTTATCAGCATCGGTACCGTCAACGCGCACCATCTGCCCATGATAGGTGACCGTATAGTTGCCACCCAATGCCTGAGTGATGGTAACAAAAGTATCTTGGGGTATAGTCAAAGGTGTTCCATCGGGAACGCGCCGCGCTGGGCAATCCGCCAGCGCTACTACCATGCGTCTTTCAGACATAATCTATCTCAGTTTGGAAGCAATTCACTTCAGACGTTAATTACTAACGCTGAAACTCTCGCCACAGCCGCAGTAATCTTCTACGCGCGGATTATTAAATTTTAATTGGCGATTAACGCCTTCAATGACGTAATCAATTTCCGTCCCACTGACCACAGGCAAGCTCGCCGGATCAACCAAAAGCTCTACCCCGCCTTCCAGCGCCAAATGGACATCCTCTGCCTTACCTTCGGCGACCAAGTCCACTACATACATCCAGCCGGTACAGCCACTCTGCTTAACACTCAGCCTGACTGCTTTAGCGTCCTCAGCAGCAGCAATTTGCCGCTTAAAGTGCGCCGCTGCGGCCGGAGTTACCGATACCGCATCTTGTTGCGGATTGAAAGATTCAACACCCATGATGACCTCGTTACGCTTGTGAAGAATCACAATAAAAACTGTTTCGCCTTTTCGATCGCCGCAAACAGGCGATCCACCTCGACAAAGGTATTGTAAAAACTAAAACTGGCGCGCACGGTTCCTGGAATTTTAAATTGCTCCATAATCGGTTGCGCACAATGATTACCGGTGCGCACCGCAACACCCTGCTTATCCAATAAGACACCCAAATCAGCCGGATGTGCGCCCTTGAGCATAAAGCTCATAACACCGGTTTTATGGGCGCTGGTACCAATCAATTCAAGTCCGTCAGTGGCACGAGCTTTTTCTTGAGCGTAGGTCAATAGCGCCTGCTCATGAGCCGCAGCGGCGACGCGATCAATAGAACTTAAATAATCCAGTGCAGCACCAAAGCCTATAACACCGGCAATATCTGGTGTACCCGCTTCAAATTTATAAGGGAGCTGATTAAATGTGGTTCCCGCAAAACTTACACTTTCAATCATCTCACCGCCACCCTGATAAGGCGGCATGGCTTCCAATAAATCACGCTTACCATAGAGCACACCCAAACCGGTAGGGCCAAATAATTTGTGCGCCGAAAACACATAGAAATCGCAATCGAGTGCTTGTATATCTACCGCCCAATGACTCACAGCTTGAGCACCATCTATTAGTACTTTTGCACCTACGCTGTGAGCCTGCTCAATTACAGTTTCAATTGGGTTGATAGTACCCATAGCATTTGATACATGCCCTAGCGCTACCATTTTAACGCGCGCATCCAACATGCCACTAAATGCCGCCAGATCTAAGGTGCCAGTTGCATCTACAGGAATCGCTTCAACTGTCGCGCCAGTCGCTTGAGCGATTAACTGCCAGGGCACTATGTTTGAGTGATGCTCCATAGCGGAAACTAAAATACGGTCGCCCGCCACTAGATTGCTACGCCCCCAAGACGCCGCTACCAAATTAATACTTTCAGTGGTGCCGCGCGTCCAAATAATTTGTGCAGAATCCGGTGCGTTTAAAAACTGCGCCGTTTTGGTACGTGCCGCTTCAAACTTAACGGTCGCGCGATCTGCTAAGGCATGAGCACCGCGATGCACATTGGAGTTGTCCGTGCGATAGTATTCGCTGATAGCATCTATTACAGCATTAGGTTTTTGCGTGGTAGCCGCGTTATCCAAATAAACCAAAGGCTGACCATTCACCTCTTGATGCAAGATAGGAAAGTCAGCGCGAATACGCTCCACATCAAAAACTGATGCAGGCTTTGATTCTTCAAATATAGTACCCGCGGTCACACTCATAACTTATACACTCATCTCTAACAGGGTTTGATCGCGACCAAAGAGTTTAGCCAAACGCGGCAGCAAATATTCTTGCACCGCTGGCTCAGCAACCTGCTGTAACAATTCATTGATGAAACCAAAACTCATCATAACTTCGGCCTCAGCACGCGATACGCCGCGGCTTTGCAAATAAAATAATGCACTCGCATTTAACTGGCTAATGGTTGCTCCGTGAGCACACTTCACATCATCTGCGTAAATTTCCAACTCAGGCTTGGTATTCACTTCCGCCCTGTTAGACGTGAGCAAATTTTTATTGCTCAACTCAGCCAGCGTTTTTTGCGCCTGTGGGTGAATATAAATACGCCCGTTAAAAATAGCTTGAGCCGAATCGGCAATAATGCCGCGAAACACCTCACTGCTGGTGCAATGAGGCACCCAGTGACAAACATTGGTATGGTAATCCACCATTTGCTTATTGCGCGGCAGATAAACACCCTGCAAATCCAGCTCAGCTCCTTCGCCGCGATGATTTATTTGGTAGTCGATACGCTTTAAACGGCTACCCAGTGCGAGAGTAAAACCGCGCAAGCGCGCACTGCGCTGCAAGTTCACATGCACAGCACCTATGTGTTGAATATTTTCTTCTTCAAGGTTCAGGCGATAATGCTGCAGATAGGCGTTATCGCCAACTACCACTTCAGTCAGCGCATTCACAAAACCATTCTGCACTTCACTGCTGGAAACATAATGCTCGATCACTTCTGCCTGCGCTGAATCTTCAAGCACTACCAACAAACGCTGATTGACTGAAGCAGGTTGCTCAGTAGCGGTAGAAATATGCACCACATAAATCGGCTTAGCTAATTGTTCAGCGCGCGGCACATGCACTAACACACCTTCATTCACCCATGTATTATTCAAGGTTGCAAAAAGATGCTGCACACCTTCCACGACCAACCCTAAGTGCCGCTTAATAATAGTTTGTTGTGCGCTATCCGCTTGTGAAAAACGCACCACACCCGCAGGCAAGTCACTCGAACGCGCGGCATCAAACACACCATCAACAAACACTAACCGGGTGGCATCTAGTGCAATAAACTCCACATCCTGTGTCGATAAAGAGGAAACCCAACTTAAGGTTGTCACTTTTTGCAACGCCGTTAGCGAGGTGTATTTCCAATGCTCAGTTTTACGCGTAGGCCAAGCCTGAGCCTGCCAATCATTCGCCGCTTGCGCGCGAAAATCTTGCAGCCAAGGCAAAGGCTGTTGCTGTTGCGCCAAGCGCAGTGCAGCTTGTTGAAAATCACTCATGAATTACACCGCCTCTTCTTCAAGCCAAGCATAACCCTTCTCTTCTAACTCCAGTGCCAATTCTTTGCCGCCCGTTTTTACGATGCGGCCATTGGCTAGCACATGCACATAGTCAGGCACTATGTAATCCAATAGGCGCTGATAGTGCGTCACAATAATAAAACTGCGCTCAGGCGAGCGCATGGCGTTAACGCCGTTAGCAACCACCTGCAATGCATCAATATCTAAACCTGAGTCGGTCTCATCGAGAATGCACAACTGCGGCTCCAACAACATCATTTGCATGATTTCGTTGCGCTTTTTTTCGCCGCCAGAGAAGCCTTCATTAACACCGCGTTTTAAAAAAGCTTGATCAAGGCTAACTTTTTTGCTCGCCTCGCGCGCCATTTTCATAAAATCGACTGCCGAAACATCCGGCTCACCGCGATGTTTGCGCTTGGCATCAACCGAGGCCTTGAGAAACTCCATGTTGCTCACACCAGGAATTTCTACTGGATATTGAAACGCTAAAAATAAGCCTTCACGCGCACGCTCTTCAATTTCTAAATCGAATAAATTTTTGCCATTAAACTCCACACTACCACCAGTAACTTCATAGCCATCACGGCCAGACAGGACATTACCCAAAGTACTTTTACCGGCGCCATTAGGGCCCATAATGGCGTGAATCTCACCCGGCTTAATCGTCAAACTTAAGCCTTTTAGTATGTCTTTTTCTTCAACCTTGGCGAACAAATCAGTAATGCGTAACATAAAATTCTTTAATCCAATAATGTTGATCTAATGCGAATTGGCAAAAAGGGCGCGGGACTTAACCCACCGAACCCTCGAGACTCACTTCCAGCAATTTCCCCGCCTCCACCGCAAACTCCATAGGTAGCTCTTTAAATACTTCGCGACAGAAACCATTAACAATCATAGACACGGCTTTCTCCGCATCTAAACCGCGCTGTTTGCATAAAAACAATTGATCATCACTCACCTTTGAAGTGGTAGCTTCATGCTCAATTACAGCACTGGGGTTTTTACTTTCGATATACGGAAATGTGTGAGCGCCACATTTGTCGCCAATTAACAGCGAATCACACTGGGTGTAGTTGCGCGCACCTTCAGCCCCTGGGTTCATGCGTACCAAGCCGCGATAAGCATTGGAGCTTTTACCCGCTGAAATCCCTTTAGAAATAATTGTCGAACGAGTATTTTTACCAATGTGAATCATCTTCGTGCCGGTATCGGCCTGCTGATAATTATTGGTTAAGGCCACCGAATAGAATTCACCCACAGAGTTGTCGCCGCGCAAAATACAGCTGGGATATTTCCACGTAACGGCAGAACCCGTTTCTACTTGCGTCCACGAGATTTTGGCATTGGTATGGCACACGCCACGCTTGGTCACGAAATTGTAGATACCGCCCTTGCCTTCTTCATTGCCGGGGTACCAGTTTTGCACCGTAGAATATTTAATTTCTGCATTATCGCAGCAGACTAATTCCACTACAGCCGCATGCAATTGGTTTTCATCGCGCATGGGCGCGGTGCAACCTTCAAGGTAGCTAACATGCGAACCTTCATCTGCCACAATCAAGGTGCGCTCAAATTGGCCAGTATTTTGTTCATTAATACGGAAGTAAGTCGACAGTTCCATAGGGCAGCGCACACCCTTGGGAATGTAAACAAATGAGCCATCCGAAAAGACGGCCGAATTCAGTGCGGCATAGTAGTTGTCTTTTTGCGGCACCACAGAGCCGAGGTATTTTTTTACCAGCTCAGGGTATTTATGCACAGCTTCACTGATAGAGCAGAAAATGACACCTGCCTCCATGAGCTTTTCACGAAAGGTAGTGACTACCGACACGGAGTCAAAGACTACGTCCATAGCAACACCTGCAAGCGCCGCTTGCTCGTGCAGAGGGATACCAAGCTTCTCGTAAGTGCGCAGCAACTCGGGATCAACTTCATCCAAACTTTGCGGCTTATCCGCCATAGATTTAGGTGCGGAATAATAAGACACAGCCTGAAAGTCGATATCTTCGTATTTCACATGAGCCCATTCCGGCTCATCCATTTCCAGCCAAGCGGCATAGGCCTTCAACCGCCACTCAAGCAGCCACTCTGGCTCATTTTTCTTGGCAGAAATAAAACGAATAACATCTTCATTTAAGCCAGGCGGCAAAGTTTCAGTATCAATGGTCGTATGAAAACCAGCGGCATATTCTTTCTTAATTAGATGTTCAACTTGTTCAGTCATGGCTAACCTCGGCTTATGACTTGTGTAGCTTAGTGACCAATGTGCGTACTTGATCAATAGCAAATTCGATCTCGGCAGCGCTGCTATAGCGCCCCAAACTGAAACGTAAAGATGCTTGCGCATCCTCATTGCTCAGGCCTATAGCCTTGAGCACATAACTCGGCGAGAGAGTTGCTGAGTTGCAAGCAGACCCACTCGATAACGCCAGATCGCGCAGCGACAACAAGAGCATCTCCCCATCGCAACCGCTAAACGCTACATTTATAATTCCACTTACACAGGATGTCGCAGAACCATTGCGTTTAATGCCTGGTAAATCCGCAAGGCCCTGCCAAAGCTGGTCACGCAAGGTAGCAATACGCACCGCATCCTGCTCTAGCTCAGTTGCAGCAAGCTGCGCCGCCAAACCCATTCCCACACATTGATGGGTCGCGAGAGTGCCCGAACGCATACCGCGCTCATGACCACCGCCATGCAATTGCGCAGCGATATTGACCTCAGGCGCACGCCGCACATAAAGCGCACCAACACCCTTAGGGCCGTAAAACTTGTGGGCCGATAGCGACAACAAATCCGCCCCGAGGGCTTTAACATCCACTGGAATTTTACCGGCAGCCTGAGCTGCATCCACGTGCAACAAACATCTGTGGGTTTTGCAGATATTTGCAAATTCTGCAACTGGGTTTATACAACCCAACTCATTGTTTACCAACATCAAGCTAACGAGAAAAGTGTCGCCCCGCAGCGCCGCAGTTAGGCTTGCAGCGCTGACAATACCATCGACTGAAGGCGCTAAGCGGGTGACACTGAAGCCCTGTGCCTCTAACCAAGTCGCTGGGTCAAGCACTGCCTTATGCTCAATCGCAGAGACAATGATATGACCACCTTTAGGATGCTGCGCTCGATAGTGCTCAGCGGCGCCTTTTAACGCCAAATTATTTGCCTCAGTGGCGCCGCTGGTCCAAACCACTTCGCGCGCATCCGCGTTAATCAATTCGGCGATCTGATCGCGCGCTGTCTCTACGGCTTCTTCGGCCTGCCAGCCATAAACATGGGAGCGCGATGCGGGATTGGCAAAGTTACCCTCTAGGGTCAAACACTCAGCCATAACTGCCGCAACTTGCGGTGCCACGGGCGTAGTGGCGGCATAATCAAGATACACAGGCTTAAGCAACGTAAGAAACACCTTTTAAAACTATGGATAACAAATTGAAAATTAAAGAATTTCACTGACAGAAATATGTTGATCTGAGCCCTGATGAGCACTGATACGCTGGCTCTGCCGCTGGCTCACCGCACGAATATCACCTCGCGCAACTAAATCGGCAAGGCTAATCCCACTTAAAAAATGATGTATTTGAGAGCTCAAATCCTCCCATAAATGATGGGTTAAGCAGACCTCACCATCATGGCAATTACCCTTGCCTTCACAGCGAGTGGCGTCTAAAGACTCACTCACTGCATCCACCACCTGCGCCACTGAAATGGTCGCCGTATCGCCCAACAAGCGATAACCGCCACCTGGGCCGCGCACGCTTTGTACTAGCTGTGACTGACGCAAGCGCGCAAAAAGCTGTTCAAGATAAGAGAGCGAGATACCCTGGCGCAATGAAATGTCCGCCAAGCTGACGGGGCCCTGCTCGCTATGTAGCGCGAGATCCAACATCGCCGTTACGGCGTAGCGTCCTTTGGTGGTGAGCCTCATAGCAAATATCCAGAGTAAATATTGAGAGAATAAAGGCAGCTGTACATCTAGCTAAGAGAGAACCAGCTACTAGCCTAAGCTAATCCCGAGTATTTTACTCAAGTATTCGACTTTTTCCAACAACTAGACACGAACGAGACGCTTTTCAACCCAAATACCTGCCCCTAAAGCGCTAATCCAACACCTAATCCTGTACTTTTGCATCAGCAGCCGCAGCGCGTTCGGCTTCTGTTCTTGGGGTTGGCGCTGTAGATTTATCCGCCAAGGCTTCCGCACGCAAGGCATCAACACCCGATGCAACGCCAAATTTAGCCAGCACCTTGCCGCTGTAATAGACGTAATTCTGCATGGCAGTTAAGACGCCACGCAAAATATTCACTTCCATCTGATCCATACGTACGCGATTGTAGAGGCGACGCAAGCGCGTCATGGTCTGCTTGGGATTGTCGCGATCCATGAAATCCAACTCCACCAGCGTTTTCTCTAGGTGCTCGTAATAGCTTTCTAAGGACTTAGCATCAGCAGGCGGCATATCCCATTGGTGCCCTGGTAGAGTGTTGCCCTCAGTTGCCTGCAAATACGCCATACGCACTTCGTAACTAATAACCTGCACTGCCGTCGCCAAATTGAGCGAGCTATAGTCAGGATTAGCGGGAATATGGACGTGAAAGTTGCACTTGTGCAGTTCCTCATTAGTCAAGCCGCGATCTTCGCGCCCGAATACAATCGCCACCTCATGCTGGCCAGCTTCATTAAAAACACTTTCTCCACATTGACGCGGATCCAGCAACGGCCAAGGAATACGGCGCTCCCGCGCACTGGTACCCACCACGAGCGAGCAGCCCGCAATGGCATCATCCAAAGTTTCAACAACGATGGCATCATCCAGTACATCGGTTGCTCCGGCGGAGCGCCAAACAGCCTTATCGGAGGGAAACTCTTTGGGATCAACGAGATAAAGACGAGATAGCCCCATGTTTTTCATCGCCCGCGCCGCGCCGCCAATATTGCCGGGGTGGGTGGTGTTCACCAAAACGATGCGAATATTCGCCAGAGGATTAGTGGTCATAAGCAGAATTCCAATAGTGCGCTCACGCGTAAACCATAGTGTTTAGGTCGCGCCGAGACAAAAAAGAGGCGCAGTATACAGTCACCCGCCCTCACTCACTAGTCGCGCACTGGTCAAATCGCATCATTACCGATT
Source organism: Cellvibrio sp. 25HG11W-0 (assembly GCF_057815475.1). Taxonomy (NCBI): domain Bacteria; kingdom Pseudomonadati; phylum Pseudomonadota; class Gammaproteobacteria; order Cellvibrionales; family Cellvibrionaceae; genus Cellvibrio; species Cellvibrio sp. 25HG11W-0. The sequence goes on along the minus strand of NZ_CM174230.1, from coordinate 2,170,389 downwards.
GGCAGCGAGCGCGAGCGCCTGTATACTCCGCGCCCTCGGCGAGAGATGTGTTTTTGACCATCTGCGGCCATGCTCTTTTACAATCCCGACCTCCTTCTTCATGTGCATCCGGCTTGCTGGAATCACATTGATATACCGACTTTGATATTCACTTTGAGAATTGGTGCTTTATGGAACCCATGTTGACTATTGCTCTGCGCGCAGGGCGCAAGGCAGCCGAATTGATTGAACGCGCATTCGAGCGCATTGATCTACTCACAATCGAAACCAAAAGTCGCAACGACTTTGTCACTGAAGTAGACAAAGCCGCTGAAAAAGAAATCATTTATCATCTGCGCAAAGCCTATCCGGATCACAGCATCCTGGGCGAAGAAGGCGGCTCACTTCCGGGCTCAAACCCCGACTATCAATGGATCATAGATCCACTCGATGGCACCACCAATTTCATTCACGGCCTCCCCCACTTTTCAATTTCGATTGCCTGTGTCTATAAAGGCCAACTCGAACATGCTGTAATTATCGACCCCATCAATCGCGAAGAATTTACCGCCAGCCGTGGCCGCGGTGCCATGCTTAACGATCGCCGCATTCGCGTTTCAACACGCCGTAATCTCGATGGTGCACTTATAGGCACAGGATTTCCGTTTAGCGGCTACGCCTTAGAAAATATCGTCCCCTACCTCGCCTGCGTACAAGAAATTGCCGGTCAAACCGCCGGCATACGCCGCTGCGGGTCTGCCGCGTTGGATTTAGCCTATATAGCAGCAGGCCGTTTCGATGCGTTTTGGGAAATGAATTTAAATAAGTGGGATATAGCGGCGGGAATATTACTCGTTAAAGAAGCCGGTGGACTTGTCAGCGATTTTAATGGCGGTAGCGACTTTTTTGAAACTGGCCACATAGTCTGTGGATCACCAAAAGTATTTAAGCCTATTTTGCAGGTCGTGCAAAAAAATCTTGGTCACATGAAATAGCTAACACCTCGCCAAGATTAAAAGAAAAAGCCCCCGTAGAATAGTACATCTGCGGGGGCTTTAATTTGTCAGCAAACTATTTATTCAGCTGCTTCTTCTAGTTCTTCTTTAGCTTCTTTAGCGGCTTTCTTCACTGCTTCGCTCGCATCTTCTGCGCCTTCACTGATAGCATCGCCCGCGTCATGCATGGCATCAACTGTATCGTCTTTCATTTCACCCATAGACTCCTTCATTGCTGAAGCAGCAGAGGAAATTTCTTGAGCCGCAATTGAAGCCGTTGCTTTCATCGACTCAGTTAGGGTTTCAGGTTCTTTTTTTGAACAAGCTACAAGTGTGCTCATGCCGATCACAGCAACCAACAAATGGATAGTTTTCATAATAATGCCCTTTAGTCGAAATATGCGTTGGACTCTCTGACCTCAACGCCAAAAGCCCGAGTCGTCCCGAGTCTACGCTACTTTAATGACTAAAATGTAATTCATCGCGATAATGCCAACTTCAGTCATGGATCACCTTCAGCAATTAAATGAAAGTAAATATCTATGCTCTTAGAACGTGGTTTTAATTACCCTCTATAAAGGGGTGCTGAGCCAAACCTTTTAGAAAGCTGGCAAAGCTATACCCATCCAAATAGGTGCACCTTCTCTATATCATTATTTATACCGGACAGTGAACTCGAACTTTGGAATATGCCATTTCCACGCTGGTAACACCATCTACAACACCATCTACTCCACCGTGATTTTTGGGCTCCCACTTGTCAAGAGCAGGCTCATCCAAATATTTCCAACTGATGCAGGCGAGCCCGCACCAGCACAAGGACTTGCTATTAATTTATCTTATAGTAATACTGACTATCAGCTGGCACTCTGTCCAGCTACAGAACCACGGCCCGCAAAATAAAATGGCCAAGGTCCAATAACACAACAGCAGCCAACAACAATAATTTAGATGCCAACTCCAATGAGGATAATAAATGCGCCAATCAACCCTGAAGCTCACCATCATTTCGCTTGTCACTTTTCTGTGCTCATCAGCCTTTGCCGATCACAACATTAAGCACTTTAAGGATATTCTTTGGGCTAGCCCCAAGGGTTTTGACCTGACTCTGGATATTGCCGTCCCCGACACCAAAACAAAAAACAAACCCGTGCTGGTTATTTTTCATGGCGGTGGCTGGCTGCTTAACAACAAATCAATCATGACTGACTTGGCTAACAGCATTGCCAGCCGCACCGATGTCATTACCGTAAACGCTAACTACCGTCTCTTATCTGACGTCAACAACACCACAACAGTAGAAGACATAGTGGAAGATGGTATGGGCGCGGTGCTATGGGTAAAAGACAACATTAAACGCTATGGCGGCGACCCGAAAAAAGTGGCGGTGACTGGCGATAGCGCCGGCGGACACTTAGCCGCCATGGTTGCACTTGGCGGCCGCAACCTCGGCAGCCATGGCTTTACCCAAAAGCCGCTGAAGTTTAAGCCCACTTATTTGCCCAAGGGAAAAACAGCAGAGCAAGTCGCGAAAAAAGATGGACTGAAACTCCAAGCAGTTATTTTAAGCTACGCTGGCTTCAGCATGGTCGATGTAGCCAAAAACAATTTTGAAACTGAAAAAAATCCCTTCTGGAAATATGCCAATGTTCAGCCGCGCGGCATGTTTGGTGACAAGATCAATCTCACCGACAATCTGGATTACTACGAGGCGGTATCGCCCAATCACTACCTCCCTAATACCAAAAAATATAAATTGCCACCGCAGTTTGTCCATGTGGGCGCGCTGGATGGTTTAACAACACCCGAGTCGGCAAAGCATTATGTCGAGCAACTGCAAAGCCTTGGCCAATCCGTGCAATTTAAAATTCACCCTGGCAAAAAGCATGGCTTTTTGGATAGCGGCTGCAACGACTATAACAACGGTTGTTTTAAAGAATTATCCGAACCAGCCGTGACCGATATGATTAATTTTTTAAACGATGTTTTCCATTTATAACCACTGGCTTTACCGCAACGAAAATTAGGAATTTAACCCTACCGAAAACAATCAATCACCTCGCAAGCTCTTAGCTTGCGAGGTGTATTTTTTGTCTGCCTATGCCGTTACTCGCATCGTTTTTTGCCGACAATCTAATGATAAGAATGGAATAAGTTATGTTTAAGGTCACGAATAAAAAAACACAACAGTCGCCAATGCAAGCATCCTTGCACTTTAAAAAGTCATTAATAAGCTGCCATAATCTAATACTGGCACTGCTGCTTTCCAGCGTCGTGCAGGCCCAGCCGCCAGCGCCAACCCCGCGCTATCAAGACACCTCACTTGACTTTGAAACACGCGCCCAAGATCTAGTCGCGCATATGACACGCGAAGAAAAAGTTCCGCAGCTAATCAATGATGCACCTGCAATTCCGCGTCTGGGTGTACGGGAATTTAACTGGTGGAACGAAGGCTTGCACGGCGTTGCAGCAGCGGGCGATGCCACCGTATTTCCCCAAACCATAGGCATGGCTGCCGCTTGGAATGAACAACTCATACACCAGGTCGCCGATGTCATCAGCACCGAGTTTCGCGCTAAGCACTATTCTCATTTGCATCGTTTCGGCGGCTCCGACTGGTTCGCCGGCTTAAGTGTCTGGTCGCCCAACATCAATATTTTTCGCGACCCGCGCTGGGGCCGCGGTCAGGAAACCTACGGAGAAGATCCTTATTTAACATCTCAACTTGGCGTTGCCTTTGTCAAAGGCCTGCAAGGCGATGATCCGCGCTATTTAAAAACCATTGCAACTCCCAAACACTATGCAGTGCACAGCGGCCCCGAAGCAACTCGCCACAGTGACAATGTAAATCCCAGCGCTAAAGATTTAGAAGAAACCTACTTGCCGGCATTTCGCGCCACAGTCACTCGCGGCGATGCACAGTCCGTCATGTGTGCCTACAACGCTGTAGATGGCGTTCCCGCCTGCGCTCATAAAGAGTTACTGCAAGAAAACTTGCGCAACAAATGGGGCTTTAAGGGCTATGTAGTTTCCGATTGCGGCGCAGTGTTTGATATTTATCACGCGACCAACCACGGTTACAGCACCACACCCGAAGCGGGTATTAAAGCTGCATTTGAAAGCGGCATGGATTTAATTTGCGGCGATGCCAGCGAAGCCAGCGAAGCCAACAATATCCTTAGCGCGCTTAAAAAAGGAATAATCAGCGAAGCGCAAATTGACACCTCACTGGTGCGCCTATTTACCGCGCGCATGCGTCTCGGCCAATTTGATCCACGCACTCAGGTATTCCCTAAAATTACCGCGAGCGATAATGACACTGATACTCACCGCCAACTAGCGCGCAAAATCGCCGCGGAATCCATGGTGTTATTAAAAAATGAGCAGGGTTTCTTACCTCTCAAAGCCGGTGAACATAAGCTTGCTGTTATAGGCCCTAATGCCGACAGCCTTGAAGCGCTGGTGGGCAATTACAACGGCTCCCCCTCACAGCCAGTCACTGCGCTTAAAGGTCTGCAAGCGCGTTTCGGCGCGGCCAATATTCACTATGAAGCCGGCACAGGCTTGCTGGTTCCGGTGCAAACGCCGGTGCCCGATACAGTGCTCTGCCGCGATAAAAAATGCCGCAAGCCGGGTTTAAATGCCGAATACTTTGCCGATAAAAATCTTAAAGCCAAACCCCGCACACAGCGAGTTGATAGCAATGCCAAACTTCATTGGCGCGGTGAAGTCGCCAGTGGCGCCGTTCGCTGGAGCGGCTATATCAAAGCACCAGAATCCGGCAGCTTCAGCCTGCGCTATCTTGCCGATGGCGGCTATCGTATTTGGCTTGACGATAAGTTGGTAATAGATGCTTGGAATGTGGATTGGCGTCCGGCAATTGTCAGCGGCACGCAAGATATGATCGCCGGCAAAACTTATCGCTTAACCATTGAAGCCTTTCAGCGCGGTGAACAAGGCGATGAGCAATTAGTCTGGAGTCTGCCCTCAAACGCCGCACAAGAGCGGGCGGTAACAGCGGCAAAAAATGCGGATGCAGTAGTATTTATCGGTGGCCTCACCGCGCAATTAGAAGGTGAGGAAATGCCAATACCCTCACCCGGCTTTACCGGCGGCGATCGCACCGATCTTGCCCTGCCGCGCGCCCAGCGTGAATTGCTAAAACGCCTTTATGCCACCGGCAAACCTGTGGTACTGGTATTGATGAATGGCAGCGCGCTATCCATCAATGAAGATGATACGGCTGCTACTGCCATCATCGAAAGTTGGTATCCCGGCGGCCAAGGCGGCGAGGCACTCGCATCACTCTTGGCCGGCGACTTCAGCCCCGCGGGACGACTGCCGGTAACATTTTATAAATCAGTCGATCAGCTGCCCGACTTTAACGACTACTCCATGGCCAATCGCACCTACAAATATTTCAAAGGCGAAGCGCTCTATCCTTTTGGCTACGGTTTGTCTTACAGTCAATTTCATTATGGCGCTGCCAAGTTGTCATCAAAGCAGTGGCAGCCAGGCAAAGCACTCAGTCTATCGGTAGATGTAACCAACAGCGGCGCTATGGATGCCGATGAAGTTGTGCAGGTCTATGCAACACGCAGCGATATTAAAAGCGCGCCGCTACGCACGCTAATCGGCTTTCAGAGAATTAATATTGCTAAAGGAAAAACCCAGAGCGTCAGCTTTAAACTCGACGACGAAAGTCTGAGCAGTGTCGACGACCAAGGTCAGCGCGCCATAGTTCCCGGCACGCTTTCGCTGTGGGTCGGCGGTGGTCAGCCGGCGCAACGTGAAGGCCTAATGCCAGCTGCAGGCAGTACGACAAGCCTAATTATCAAAAAAGGGAAACTGCTTTAAATCGGTACCTAGTGAGAGCTGTAAACACTGCAGCTCTCCACTTAAAAAACACAACGCCTTAGTACGCTAAAAAATTAAAACGACTGCAACACATGGCTCGCTTATGAAAGTATTTATTGTAATAGCCACACTCATCAGCGCGAGTTTGAGCGCACTACCTGCTGCCGCACAACAACTCTGGTACGAACAAGCTGCCAACCGCTGGGAGGAAGCCTTGCCGCTAGGTAATGGGCGACTCGGTGCTATGGTTTACGGTGGAGTAACGAAGGAGGAAGTTCAATTAAATGAAAACACCTTTTGGGCGGGCGGCCCGCACAACAATTTAAATCCAAATGCATTACCTGCATTGCCGAAAATACGTCAGTTGCTGAACAGTGGGGAATACCAAAAGGCAGAACAACTAGCCGCACAAGCCATTACCAGCCAAGGCGCCAACGGCATGCCCTATCAAACTGCAGGCAGCTTGCTATTGGAATTTCCCAGCCATGATCAATATAAAAATTATTATCGCGACCTGGATTTAAACACTGCCGTAGCCACCACGCGCTATTCAGTGGGAGATGTTCAGTTTACGCGCGAAGTCTTTACTTCTTTCGTTGATCAACTGGTAGTTATAAAACTCAGCGCCAGCAAAAAAGGCCAGCTAAATTTCACCGCGCACTTTTCTCACCCGGCCGCCATGCAATTCAGTCAGGATCAACAAGATCACAGCCTGACCATGAGCGGGCTAGCGCAGGATCACGAGGGAATAAAGGGTCAGGTAAAACTTGTTGCGCAAGCCCGAGTGCTCAACGAAGGCGGTAGCATTACCCTCGCCAATAATCGCCTTGAGCTTAGCCATGCCGACTCGGCCATTATCTTAATCGCCATGGCTACCAACTTTGTTAACTACGCCGATATCAGTGCCGATGCCAACGCCCGTGTTCAGCAGGCATTTGCTAAAGCTGAGAATTCATTTAAGGGCGGAAACTATGACGCTCGCAAACAGGCACACAGCGATTTTTATCAAAATTACTATTCCCGTGTCGCGCTAAACTTGGGAAAAAGCGAATACACCAATGAGCCAACCGATAAACGCATCGCTTTATTTGCCAGCCGTCACGACCCCGACTTAGCCAGCACCTACTTTCAATTCGGTCGCTACTTATTGATTTCATCATCGCAACCTAGCGGCCAAGCGGCCAACTTACAAGGCTTATGGAATCACAATGCGCAAGCTGCATGGGATAGCAAATACACGCTCAATATCAATGCTGAAATGAATTACTGGCCTGCAGAAGTTACCAACCTCGCCGAAATGCATGAGCCATTTATCAGCCTAATTCGAGACCTGGCGCAGACTGGGCAACAAAGTGCAAAGAACATGTACGGAGCACGCGGTTGGATGGCCCATCACAATACCGATATCTGGCGTGTGACGGGCGCTGTGGATGGCACCTGGGGCTCATGGCCAACCAGCAATGCTTGGTTAAGCCAACACCTGTGGCAAAAATATTTATACAGCGGCGATAACAACTATCTCGCCAGCGTGTACCCCATTATGAAATCGGCCTGTGCTTTTTTTGAGGATTTTTTAATTAAGGATGCTAAAACCGGCTGGCTAATAGTATCGCCCTCAATGTCGCCAGAAAATGCGTCTACAGCAACGGGAGTCAAAATTGCTGCAGGCGTAACCCTAGACAACCAATTACTATTTGATTTGTTTTCCAACAGCATAGCGGCAGCAAAAATTCTTAACCAAGACCGCGAGCTAATTGCAACCTGGCGCAAAATTCTCGACCAACTGCCACCCATGCAAATTGGCCAATATCATCAACTGCAAGAGTGGTTGCAAGATTGGGATGATCCACAAGACAAGCATCGCCATGTCTCACATCTTTATGGCCTTTACCCCAGCAACCAAATTTCACCGCTCAGCCAACCCGACCTATTCAATGCCGCACGAGTAAGCATGGAGCAGCGCGGCGACCCATCCACCGGCTGGTCAATGAACTGGAAGATAAATTTATGGGCGCGTCTGCTCGATGGCGATCGCGCCTTTAAATTAATGCGCGACCAAATCAAACCCGCAGGAGATACCCAAGGCGGCGTCGCAGAATCGGGCGGCACCTATCCCAATATGTTTGATGCTCACCCGCCTTTTCAAATCGATGGCAATTTTGGCTTTACCGCCGCCATGGCAGAAATGCTCGCGCAAAGTCACGATGGCGCCATACAGCTGTTACCAGCACTGCCCCACGAATGGCCAGAAGGCGAAATAAAAGGCCTAGTAATGCGCGGCGGCTTTGTCGTGGATATGCGTTGGGCCAAAAGCCAAATTCAGAAACTCACAATTCACTCTCGTTTAGGCGGCAACCTGCGCCTACGCAGCTATGCACCACTGCCCAAGCCTGTTGGTTTCAAAGTAAAAATGGTGCGCATCAACAGCAAAAATCCCAACCCCTTTTATCAGCGCGCGCACATTAAAACACCGCTAAAACACACAGCCATGCACTTGCCGCAATTATCCTTGGATAAGAGTTTGGTGGTTGAGTTGGCGACAGAGGCGGGGCGATCTTACCATTGGGGATCGCATTAGGTTTAACCAAATAAAATTGAGATGGCACTGCTAGGTTTAGTTATTATTCGGGTTAAACGCGACAAATTCGTAGGGCCGTTTTATTAGCCGAGTCAAGCACTTCACTTATCAACCCTAGTCGTTTGCTATGACACCCTACATTCAAAATCACCTAACTAATAAAGCTTATACAAAATTTAATGCCGACTTCGAAAAAAAATTTCGATCAATTTTAACCGTACGTCATTTTCTTCGCCATCAATAAAATGCGGGTAACGATGATCTATATGACACACAACTTTAAACGAGGGGTGTTATTGCCGCGTGAAGTTGATGAAGCTCAGATAGCTATGCCTGTTAAATGGGAACGAAAGAAAAAGCCCTCTCCAAGCGTGATTTACAGCCGATGTTGCGTAACAATCAGCTGAAAATAACGAATATCTGTTTTTCATTTTGATGGGTTCGCCTAAGAAAGCTCTTGAGATGAGTCGTGCAAAATTTTCAAAATCTAAATCATCGCGATAATGCCAACTTCAGTCACGGACCACCATTGCGAATTCAATGACAATAAACATCTCCCCAAGCTTATTCACCCAGCAACTCATTCAAAACACCAATTAAGCGATGAATTTCAACCGGCTTAGTCAGGTAATCATAAAAACCCGCACTTCTGCCGCGTTCTATGTCGTAAGGCATAGCGTTAGCGGAAAGGCCGACGACCGGAATTTTAGCGGTTTGCGGATCATTTTGGATGACTTGCAACACATCGTAGCCATCCATACCCGGCAAATTAATATCCAGAATAATCACATCGAATACTTGCGAGCGCGCTTTATAAATCCCCAAAAATGCCTCTTCAGCCACATCTAACTCCAACTGCGGATAGCGTGCAAATATTTGCTCTAACAAGCGAATATTGGTGGGGTTATCTTCCACATAAAGAATTTTACATTGCCGCTGCACCAGCAGCTTTGCCGGAACGTAATGCTCACTGTTACTCTTTTTCTCTAGCGTTTCATAATTCCATTCAGACGCGAGAGGCAAGTCAATCCAAAAGCGAGTACCGACACCATCAAGGCTGCTGAAATCCAAATCACCATTCATCATTTCTACCAACTGCTTGGTAATCACCAAGCCAACACCAGAGCCCTCGATGTTCGAGTTTTCTGCATTGAGACGATTAAATGGCTGAAATACTTGCGACTGCAACTGAGCGGGAATGCCGCGCCCAGTGTCGCGCACTTGAATACGCAGCAACTGGCCCAACTGGGCATTTAAGCTAACCTCCACCTCACCGCCAACATTATTGTATTTAACCGCATTACTTAGCAGGTTAAGCAATGCCTGCTTAAAACGCACATGATCAGCTACGATATAACTTTGTAAATAGCTCCCCAGCTCGGTTGATAAACGAATACCTCGCGCATCAGCTTGCGGCTGCACCAAGGTAAAACACTCCGCAATGACCCGTGACACCAACACTGGCTCCAAGGAGATTGTCATTTTGCCAGATTCGATTTTGGACAGATCCAATACATCATTGATCAGCTGCAAGAGATGCTCGCCTGCTTTGCGAATTTCACGCACATTGCCCATTTGCTGGCCACTGAGATTGCCATCGTATTCAAACAGCTGGGTATAACCGAGAATAGCGTTGAGCGGGGTACGCAACTCATGGCTCATACTGGAGAGAAATTCTGATTTGGCTTTATTCGCATTTTCAGCCTGCTCTTTTGCCTGAATAACACGCTCCTCTGCACGCTTCACTTCAGTCACATCCATATTACTGCCCGACATCATATGTGCTACGCCCTGCTCATCAAACACAGCACGTCCACGGGCACGTATCCAGCGAATCTCCCCTTGGCAGCTAATTAAGCGATACTCAATATCAAAGGGCGCTTCGCCTGCAAGGTGATCCCGCAGTGCATCATCAAAGATATGTAAATCTTGAGGATAGATATGCTTGCGCCAAATTTTTAAACGATCCTCACCCTGAGTGAGCACATCGTCGAGATCGTCATAGCCCAACAACTCCCAACAACGATGTGAAAAGTGAAAACCGCCACGGTCTGCATACCACTCCCAAATTCCATCACTGGAGGCTTGAATAATACGCACCTGGCGCGCCTCACTTTCACGCAGCGCGGCTTCCACTTTTTTCATTTCGGTAATGTCAAAGTTAACCCCTGACATAATCTGTGCCTTTCCATTCTCATCCCATTGAGAATCAGCACGCACCTGTGTCCAAATATAGTCACCATCTTTAATGCGGATGCGGTAACAAACATTCATAGGGAGCTTAGTGCGAAAGTGCTCACGCACCGCTTCAAGTGCAAATTCACGGTCTTCAGGATGAATAAAGTGTTGGATTTTAAAAGAGTCCGATATGGCCTCTGCATCCTCCTGACCATAGCCAAGGCGCTCCCAGAACTCCCCGGACCACTCAATATGCTGGGTCTGTAAATCCCACTCCCAAAAGCCGTAACCGCTGCCATTAAAAATACGCTGAAAACGCCCTACAGTGTTGCGCAGTAATTCAATGTCATTACTTGCGCGCAAGGCGGGGTTGAAACTGATGTGTTCAATCATGTTTATTATTAATCCATGTAGATAATCGCACGGGTTCTTACTGCAGCAAACGATAAACCACTTAGTGGTGAATAACCACTCTAGCCAGTTTTTTTATCAGGTGCCCAATACAAAAACAGCGCCCTAGGGCGCTGTTTTTGGCGATAAAGACAATCAAGCCCTAGGGCATATCGTCAAATTCCGCACCTTCTTTAGCGCGCGGCATCAAGTCTTCTTTAGCAATACCCAAACCCACGGTAATGTTTGCCGCAATATAAATGGAGGAATAGGTACCCACCACTATGCCAATGATCAGAGCACTGGAGAACCCGCGCAATAACTCCCCGCCAAACACAAACAAACAAACCAACACTAACATTACTGTCATTGAAGTCATGATCGAGCGACCTAAGGTTTGCGTCAGGGAGATATTGACCACCTCCAAAGGATCCATTTTGCGTAATATGCGAAAGTTCTCACGAATACGATCGTAAATTACGATGGTATCGTTAATGGAGTAACCAATCAGTGCCAATATCGCCGCCAACACGGTCAAATCGAAATCCCAACGGAAAAACGAGAAGAAACCTAAGGTGATAATAACGTCATGCACTAACGCTGTAATTGCCCCTACAGAAAACTTCCATTGGAACTGGATGGCAACATAAATGAACACGAGAACAAATGCGGTGAGCAAGCCCAAACCGCCATCATCGCGTAACTCATCGCCAATTTGTGGGCCAACAAACTCGCTCGAGCGAATATCAATCTTAGCCCCTGTCGCAACTTCCATTTTATCAATCAGCTGATCAACATAAGCCTTATCAAGGGAATTTTGCAGAGATACATGAGTTTTACCCTCATGCTCGGCGTATTCCACACGACCATAAGCTGACTCGGGGAAAATATTCTTTTGTTGTAACTCTTGCGCACTGGCACCCGCAATAATTACAACTTCCGCAAAAACATCTTGTCCCAGTTTTGGTCGCTCAACTTCAATTAATGAAGCCTTAGCACTTACCGTTGCAATCGCAGCTTCGGCCACTTCACGACCTTTCTTTTTCATTTCATCTTGGGTGCGGATCATAACTTCGTGCTCTGAACCAAACAGCACCGCAACAGGGCTCTCCAGTTTTTCTTCATGCAGTAAGTTACGCACTTTGTTCAGGTCAGCGGGGCGGTCAAACAAAACCTCCAGCTGTGTACCCCCGGTAAAATCCAAACCAAACTTCAACCCATTAATACTGAGTACGACAATAGAAGCTAGCACCAGAAAAATAGAGAGGCCGGACGTTAACTTCCGAACTCGCATAAAATCAATAATTTTCATTTCTTGAGACATGTCTGGGCTCTCTTATTGCAAACGGTTAAATGGCGGAAGCGCATCTATAGCAATGCTTTGCAGATTTTTACGGCGACCGTAAACCAAGTTAGCCAAGGCGCGGCTACCTACTATCGCGGTAAACATGGAGGTCAAAATACCCACGGTCAGCGTAATCGCAAAACCTTTTACTGGGCCTGTACCTATGGCAAACAAGATCACCGCCACAATTAAGGTGGTTAAGTTTGAGTCGAGAATGGTGACAAATGCGCGTTCGTAACCCGCATAAATGGCCTGCTGCGGCGAGGCTCCCGCTTTTAACTCTTCACGAATCCGCGAGAAGATAAGCACGTTGGCATCCACCGCCATACCTATTGTCAACACAATACCCGCGATGCCAGGCAAGGTTAGGGTTGCACCAAACATTGATAGGATTGTCATGAGCAAGAGTATGTTTAGCGCTAGTGCGATATTGGCGAAGACACCAAACATACGATAAAACACCAACATAAAGAGCACCACTATGCCCAAGCCCCAAAGGGTCGCGCTTACACCTTGTTGAATGTTCTGCGCACCTAAAGATGGACCAATGGTGCGCTCCTCAACAAAGTGCATAGGCGCAGCCAGAGCACCCGCGCGCAAGAGCAGCGCCAACTCAGATGCTTCACCGGGATTATCCAAACCGGTAATGCGGAACTGAACACCCAAAGCACTTTGAATAGTCGCCAAACTGATGACCTTTCGTTCTATATATTGTGTCGATTTCTCAACTTCTTCACCCGCCTCATTCTTACTCAGCACAGTACGTGTTTTGTATTCAATAAATAAAATACCCATGCCGCGCCCAACATTGTTGCGCGTTACACGGTGCATTTTGGTGCCGCCGAGACTATCGAGGGTGATATTCACCTGTGGTTGATTCGTCTCTGGATCAAAGCTGCTGGTCGCATTGGAAACACGATCACCCGTTACAATAATCTGCCGCTCTAGCACCGCGTTGCCGCGTTGCATTTGCGTCAGCTCATCTTTATAGGGAAACTCTTCTTTGCTTGAAACTAGCGTATCTTGCGATGCGCCTAAGCGAAATTCGAGATTGGCAGTTTTACCAATAACACGCTTAGCTTCTGCAGGGTCTTGAATACCAGGCAACTGAACAATAATACGGTTACGCCCTTGGCGCTGCACAATCGGCTCAGATACGCCCAGTTCATTAACACGGTTACGCAAAGTAATAAGGTTTTGGCTGAGTGCATAATCTTCAATTTCGCGCAGTGCTGCCTCACTCAAATTCGCCACAAATACAAAGCCGCCCGCTTCCACCTCGGCATCGGGTTTGCTGAACTGCATGGTGGGATAATCGCCGCGCAAGGTATCAAGTGCTTCGTCGCGAATTTCCACTGAGCGGAAACGCGCCACGATTTGATTCTCTTTATTGGCAGCAACTGAAGAGTAACGCACCTTAGCTTTGCGCAACTTTTCTTTCATCTCATCGGCACTAATGGCTTGGCGCTTGGCAACTGCATCGGCAGTATCAACTTCCAATAAGAAGTGAACACCACCGGCCAAATCCAAACCTAACTTCATAGGTTCCGCACCCAGTGACTGCAACCACTCAGGGGTCGTAGGCGCATTGTTAAGTGCCGCAACATAACCGTCACCCAGAGCTTGCTGAATACGCTTGCGCGCTAGCATTTGTTGCTCGCGATCAGCGATACGTATCATGGCACTTTTACCATTAGCCTCAGCGCCGAAGTATTCGATCTTAGCGTCTTTGAGGGCTGCTTCCATCGTCGCCAACACAGGGGCATCAATTACCCTTGCACTGGAGTCACCGGAAACTTGTACCGCTGCATCTGGCACATAGAGATTAGGAATGGAGTAAACGAAACCTACTGCTGTAATAAAAATCAGCATCAGGTATTTCCATAACGGATAGCGGTTTAGCATAGAGTTTCCCGTAATTATCCTGGCGAGTCGTAGCTCACCTGTTTTTTTGAGCACTGCACACAATGCGCTAGCCTGAACTGTGTGCGGCGGTATGGTCAAAGGCGCCGGATTATACCGATTAATTCACGTACAACAACGAACTCGTGACTCATTGTGGGGGCGCAGCGGGCACTTCCAACCCCTGGCGACCATAAAAGTCCGTCAAAAACGCGTCAAAGGTGTCATTACTGAGCGCTTCTCGCATATCCGCCATCAATATTTGGTAATGACGAAGGTTGTGAATAGTGTTGAGTTGGGCACCCAGCATTTCATTACACTTATCCAAATGATGCAAATAAGCGCGCGAGAAGTTTTTGCAGGTGTAGCAATCACAACGCTCATCGACTGGGCGCGTATCATCGCGATGCTTAGCATTCCGTAGCTTGAGTACACCTTCAGAGGTGAATAAATGCCCATTGCGTGCATTGCGACTGGGCATAACACAGTCAAACATATCAATGCCGCGACGTACACCTTCAACCAAGTCCGCTGGTTTACCAACCCCCATAAGATAGCGCGGCTTATCAACGGGCATTTCCGGTGCTATGTGCTCGAGCACTCGCAACATATCTTCCTTAGGTTCACCCACAGACAAGCCGCCAATGGCATAACCATCGAAACCTATATCGGCTAAACCGCGCAGCGACTCACTGCGCAAATTTTCGTACATTCCACCCTGCACTATGCCGAACAATGCGGAGGGGTTATCGCCATGGGCGACCTTAGAGCGCGCAGCCCAGCGCAAAGACAACTCCATGGAGCTGCGCGCCTCATGAATACTGGCCGGATAAGGCGTGCACTCATCAAAAATCATCACCACATCAGAGCCCAAATCGCGCTGTACTTGCATGGCAATTTCAGGGTCGAGGAAAACCTTATTACCGTTTATAGGCGATTTAAAGGACACTCCTGCCTCAGTAATTTTACGCAATTTGCCCAAGCTAAATACTTGAAAACCGCCAGAGTCGGTCAAAATGGGGCCTTTCCACTGCATAAAATCATGCAGATCACCATGCGCCTTGATCACCTCGGTGCCAGGGCGCAGCATCAAGTGAAAGGTATTCCCGAGGATGATATGCGCACCTATATCTTCGATATCGCGCGGCGTCATACCTTTTACCGTGCCATAGGTTCCCACTGGCATAAATGCGGGCGTTTCTACCGTACCACGGGGGAATTTCAACCGACCACGACGAGCGCGACCATGTTGGGTATCCAACTCAAACTGCATAAATGTATTGCTCAAGGTCTTATCTCTCGCAGAAGGTCGCGCAAAAGGTCGCGCAGATGGCGAAATCGCCGGGACATAAACAAACGGTTATTCACGTGCTCCTAGCAACTCAGTCTCAGCGGCAGGATTGGGCGTAATAAACATGGCATCGCCATAACTAAAAAAACGATACTGCTCCGCTACCGCAGCTTTATAAGCTGCAAAAGTATGACGGTAACCCGCAAACGCAGAAACCAACATAATGAGCGTCGATTCGGGTAAGTGAAAATTTGTCACCAATGCATCCACTACCGCAAACCTATAGCCTGGGTAGATAAAGATATTGGTTTCACCTTCATAGGGGTAAATTTCCCCCTTGTGCTCAGCATTCAAATAACCCTGAGCAGCGGACTCTAAACTCCTTACACTGGTCGTGCCCACGGCCACTACACGCTTACCGGCAGCCTTAGTTGCACGCACCAAGTCGCACACCTCTTGGGATACCTGCATAAACTCTGAATGCATCTGATGCTCAAGGATATTATCGGCGCGCATATTCTGAAAAGTACCGGCACCCACATGCAGAGTGACAAACGCAATCTGCACACCCTTGGCTCTTAGCTGCTCCAGCATCAGCTCATCAAAATGCAACCCTGCCGTGGGCGCGGCCACCGCACCCTGCTCCTGACTGTATACCGTCTGGTAGCGCTCGCGATCGGCCAACTCATCAGCGCGATCAATATAAGGCGGCAAGGGCATATGCCCTATTCGCTCCAATACATCTAGGGCCGATTCATCTCCCAAAAAAGCCCACTCGAAGAGTGCATCATGACGGGCCATCATTTTTACTTGGGTACCGTCCTGCAAAATAACGACACTATCGACCTTGGGCGCCTTGCTGGCACGGGTATGAGCTAACACATGGCGACTATCTAAAACCCGCTCCACCAGAATCTCCACTTGGCCTCCAGTCGCTTTTTGGCCGAAAACACGCGCGGGTATTACGCGGGTATTGTTAAACACCATGAGATCGCCTGGCGCCACCAAATCCAACAAGTCGGGAAACTGACGATGACTGAGAGAGCCGCTTGCGCCATTGAGACACAGCAACCGACTACCGCGCCGCTCAGCAGCGGGCGCGCGGGCGATTAATGCATCGGGTAAATCGTAAAAAAAATCCTGACGGCGCATAGATAAGGTCACAAAGACTCAACATAAGGAAATAAACGGCGGCAAGGGTATACCAATTCCCTGCAAGTGCAAAATCCATCCGCGTACTAATCGCCACCAGAAGCCCACAAAATAAACACCCTAACCGCTTTTTCACCAAACTGATCACTTCCTGTAATGAAGGTGAAAATAAAAGAAATATTTCTAAATTATTGTTTGACATACTTCGTCAAATCATTAGAATGCGCCCCACACATCGCCAGTGTGGCGGAATTGGTAGACGCACCGGATTCAAAATCCGGCGACCTTAAAATCGTGTCGGTTCGAGTCCGACCACTGGTACCAAATCTAAAAAGAGCCTGTAGCAATACAGGCTCTTTTTTTATGCATTAAACTGCCACAAGCACTCTACCAAGCCACCTCAACACAAAAAATACAAAATCGCTGCCCGCAACGCCTTTCCCTTTAGTGAATTTTGCACCCTGCACATAAAATGCTTATGATGCAACCCTTCTCCGCCCAAGCCTCCGCAAACCTTATGAACCAACAAAGCCAACCACAAGCCATTATGTTTGCCGATGTTTCTGGCAGCTCAGGGCTATATAAAAATATTGGCAATGAGCAAGCCAAGGCTATTATCGACCAAGCCATTGAATTTATGACCGCCCTGACCATAGTGCATGAAGGCACTCGAGTGAAAACGATAGGCGATGAAATCATGGCGCGCTTCAACAGAGCAAGCGATGCCTGCGAAACAGCCACCGCGATTCAACTGCGCTGCGCCAAAGAACCGCAACTTAAAGACCTCGGCGTGCGCATAGGTATTGCTTATGGCGCTGCACTCGTGACACACAATGACGTGTTCGGGGATACGGTCAATGACGCTGCCTATGTGGCTCATATAGCCCGCGCCAACCAGATTGTCCTAACCCAGTCTCTGGTTGATGAGCTGGATCAAACACAACGCCAAGACTGTCAAATGTTTGATCGAGTAAATATTAAAGGAGAGCACGAAAAAACACTGATTTATCGCTTGGACTGGGAACGAAGCGGCAAAAACAATCGAGCAACCCAGGTGATGTCACTGCAAGACATCACCCGATTTGTCACCAACTTTCAACTAAGTCTCTGGGTACAAGAACGGGAAATACAGATCCTACCCGATATAACACCTTATAGAATTGGGCGCGATCCCGAAAAATCCCAACTGTTAATTGAAAGCGATTTAGCGTCCCGCGATCATTGCCATATCGAATTTCGCCGCGGCAAGTATGTGCTAGTCGATCATTCCACCAACGGGACCTATGTGCGCGGCGATGATCAAACAGAGTTCTATTTGCGGCGCGAAGAACTCCCCCTGCAAGGCAGCGGGATCATAAGCCTTGGGCACACTACGCAACAAAATAGCGAATGGCTTATAGGCTACAAAATTTAATCCAACGAAAACTTAAAATGACAACAACATTCGAAGCACCTGCGCTTTGGCGCCGCTGCGCAGCCATAGTTTATGACACACTATTAATTGCTGCCGTCAGTATTTTATACGGTGCAATTATGGCGGGATTGCACAGCCTAATTTACGGCGCGCCTGCCGCGGGAGAAAGAATTAGCTGGGGCGCAGCCCAACCCCTAGTGTTTGGTGGTTGGCTGCTTAGCCTGTGCGGATTTTTTTGCTACTTTTGGCACAGTTCAGGCCAGACACTGGGCATGAAAACCTGGCGACTAAAAATAGTCAATATCGATACAAGCCTACCGAGCTACAAGCAATGCATGGTGCGCTGCTTACTTGCACCGCTATCACTATTATTTTTAGGTGCTGGTTACTGGTGGCTTTATGCGAATTCAGAGCGTCAAACCCTGCATGATCAGCTGAGTAAAACGCGTACATGGATGACCGAAAAAGCGCGCTAACCCGCGCGCTTAAGCAGGACAGCCCCAAGCAAAATACACAGGGAAATGGGGATCATGACGGCAATCAAAGGCGGAAAACCAAACACCAAACTCGATGGCCCCAATAACTTTTGAAACAGAACAAATACCACCCCAAAAACAACACCGGTAAAAATTCGCTGACCCATGGTCACACTGCGCAGCGGGCCAAATACAAATGAAATGGCAATTAGTACCAGGCTCGCTGTCGCCAGCGGTTGTAAACATTTCTGCCAAAAAGCCAAGCTATAATTGCTCGCTTTAAGACCTTGCGCGCCCAAATAATTCACATAGTAATGCAGGTTGCGCATAGACAAATCTTCTGGTGCCAACACCAATATATTAAACAAATTTGGTGTAAGCGGAGTCTCCCAGCGACGAGTAGCAAACTGCTCACTACGAACTGAATCCGCATTCAAATATGTGATGACTACATCCTCTTCCTGCCAATAACCTTGCTGATAAATCGCCTGCTTAGAAAAGCTGGCTGACGCCAACTGGTGTGCATCATTAAATTGATAACGTGTCAAACCGTAGATCACACCACTAGGCAAAACGGCATCTACATGCATAAATTCATTGCCTTCGCGATTCCACATATTTTGTGGCAAAGACTGAGTAATATTGTCTCGCAAAAAAACACGCCGACTATCTGCTGTTTGCTCAGTATAGGGCGCAATAAACTCCCCGATTAGCACCGCCAGCACAATAAAAAATAGCGCTGGACGCAACACCATCCAAGCGATTCGCTTTACCGAAACACCCGCCGCGCGAATAATCACCAGTTCACTGCTGCTCGCCAAGAGCCCCAGCCCCGCCAAACTACCGATCAAACAGGCATAAGGAATTAAATCATAAAGACGACGCGGCACCGTTAAGGCCATATAGTAAAATGCTTCCGTCGCGGTATAGTTACCCGCCACTTTTTCCAGCTGTGTGATGAGGCCAAAAATAAAATCGAGCGCTACAAACACCAAGAGCGTAACGGCAATACCACTGAACACAGTGCGCGATATATAAGCAGTAATTTTACGCATGTACAGCCCTCATTTGCTTAGCGGAGGGGCGCACTATGTAGTGCCAATTCAGCATCAATAAAGCCACCAATAAAAAGGGAATATGTACCACCCAAACACCCAACCACTCGGGCAGATCGCCTTTAGCCACAGCACCACGGGCGTTAATTAAAAAAGTGAGATAAAAAATATAAATCAAAATGGCGGGCAACATTTTAAGATAGCGCCCCTGGCGCGGATTCGTTTTACTCAAGGGCACCGCAAGCAAGGTCGCAATAAATACCATTAAGGGCATAGAAATACGCCACTGCAAAGCTGCACGACTTTCCAGCTCATCTTCGCGCAATAATTGTAAAGTCGACTTAGCATCTGATTTGCTTTCCAGTTCCGCCACACTGTTACTCGGCGGCAAATATCTACCCCACTCTTGAAAGCGAGTTACTTTAAATTCATTGGTACCCGGCTGCCCTTCGTAGCGATAACCATCGTGCAGTACTAGATAGCGCTGACCATATTCAGACTCATAAGACTGTTTGCCATTATTGGCCACCACAATAGATGCCATATTGCCATCCTGCTGCGCCACAAATACATTTTCAAGGCGCTTATTATCCTTCGCGACCGCTTCTATATAAGTCATGATGCGCCCCTGCCCTATAGCCTGAAACCGCCCTTCTTGTAAACTTTCAAACTCACTGCGATTACGCTGTTCGGCCAATACTTTCTCACTGAGCTGTGCACCCAAGGGGCTCAGCCAAAAACTAAATAGCGCCACAGTTCCCGCGACAAATAACGCAGGAAACAAAGTAATTTTTACCAGCTGCCATTGACTCATACCGCAGGCCGACAAGACGACCATTTCACTGTCCATATACATGCGCCCATAGGCGAGCAATATGGCAAGATAAAACCCAAGAGGCACAATCAATTCGAGCAGGCCCGGCATCCGATAAGTAATCACCGTAAACAGCACATCTACTGCCAATTTGCCCTTAGCCGCATCGTCGAGATAACTACTGAACTTACCCGAGAGAAAAATCGTCAAGAGCACTGCACTCACCGCCAAACAGGTGATCAACAATTCCCGAGAAAGGTAACGAAATATAATCAAAGTAATGTTTCCAATTGACAAAAAAAGAGTTCAACAACCTCTAACAACCTATTTGCAGTTGAGCTCTCACAAGTGCTCAGGCTGTCGAAAAACCGTACAAATAGTTGCGGCTTTGTGCAACGTACCCTATATGGTGATTAACAGTGCACAAGCTGCGACTACCTAGCCCGCACCAAGTTCATGATTTAGCCTCATCAGGTTCAAGTTTTGCCGTAATAAGGTGCCAAGGCATATTTAATCTGTGGCATTATCACGCACAGCACGTCATTTGTCTTGGTCGAATTCTTTTATCGCCATGTATAATTTAGACCTAAACCCATCTCCGACACACACGCTATTACCCAAGGGATCAATATGACCGCAACCAAGCCCGTCAAAATGCCTCGCTCTCACAGTGTTCAATACACAGCCAAAACTTTCGACCCCGTTAAACACAGCAGCCAATGCTTGGTCGTTGCCTGCTATGAGGGGCTACTTTTATCACCCTCAGCCGCGGCAATAAATGAGGCGGATGCACAGCAGCTGGAAACCCTTTTAAAACGCGAACATTTTCAAGGCAAACTCGGTCAAGCGCTACTGCTCTTAAATGTACAGGGTATTGCGGCGGAGCGCCTGCTTGTCGTGGGCATGGGCTCAGCCCACAAGGGCAAGATAAGCGCAGATGCTTATCGCAAAGCCATAGCCAAGATTGGAGAAAGCCTCAAGCCCACCCACTGCACAGAACTCAGCCTCGCATTTGGGGAAGTAGCCGTTGAGGATCAATCAGTAGAATGGCAAGCACGCCTCATCGCAGAAAGCCTCAGCCTCTTGGACTATCGTGCTGACAAGCTTAAAAGTAAGCCTGCTGACATTAGTCTGGATCTCAAAAAAATCATTTTTGGGGCAAGTAAAACCCAACTATCCAGCGCCACTCAAGGCTTAACCCTGGGCCAAGCAATAGGCAAAGGCGTCAACCTAGCCCGTGAGCTAGGTGATTTGCCAGGCAACATTTGCACCCCTAATTACCTCGCCAACCAAGCCAAGCAATTAGCACGCAGCCAAACCAAGCTCAAAGTAAACGTGCTTGAAGAGAAACAAATGAAAGAATTGGGGATGGGTTCACTGCTGTCCGTTGCGGCAGGCAGCGATGAACCCGCCAAACTCATCGTATTGGAATATAACGGCGGCACCAAAAAAGATGCACCTATAGCACTGGTCGGCAAAGGCATTACCTTTGACACGGGCGGCATCAGCCTCAAGCCTGGCCCTGGTATGGATGAAATGAAATACGATATGTGCGGTGCAGCGAGTGTGCTAGGCACTTTTCAAACACTTATAGAATTGCAGCTGCCGATTAATGTGGTAGGTGTAATTGCCGCCAGCGAAAACATGCCCAACGGCAAAGCCACCAAACCTGGCGACATAGTTACCTCCATGGCAGGTCTCACCATAGAAGTGCTCAACACCGATGCTGAAGGCCGCTTAGTGCTATGCGACGCCCTCACCTACAGTGAAAAGTTCAAGCCCAAAGCCGTTATTGATATAGCCACCCTCACCGGTGCATGTGTCATTGCACTTGGCGCCCATGCCACCGGGCTGTTCAGCAACAATGATGAACTCGCAAAAAATCTGCTTAAAGCGGGTGAAGAATCTGCCGATCGCGCGTGGCACATGCCACTTTGGGATGAATACCAAAAACAATTGGACAGTAACTTTGCCGATATCGCCAATATTGGCGGACGCGAAGCCGGCAGTGTCACCGCCGCGTGCTTCCTGTCTCGATTCACCAAAAAAGTCGCTTGGGCGCATCTGGATATTGCTGGCACCGCGTGGCGCTCCGGCAGCGCAAAAGGCGCAACTGGCCGTCCAGTGGGACTCTTAGTTCAATATTTGTTGAACCAACAATAAATGTAGGTCGGTACTAGCACACAATGACCCAAGTTGATTTTTATATACTGCCCGATGCTACTGAGGATGCCCGCTGGGTGTTCGCTTGTCGTTTAATCGACAAGGTGCAGCGGCTCGGGCACTCAGTATTAGTCGCACTGGACAATGAAACCCAGGCGCGTGCCTTTGATGAGTTGCTATGGACCTTTAAACCGGAGAGTTTTATTCCCCATCAACTCGTGGAGCAAGCGACGAGCAATGTTTCGCAGACCAAAGACAACCAAAAAGCACCTGAAGCCCAGCAAGCGAGCGTAGAAATCACCTACACCCCAAATGCCAATGGTCATCATGGCCTTTTGGTAAATCTGAGCAGCGAGATACCTAGCTACTTCAGCCGCTTTGAGCGACTCAGCGAAATCGTCATTCAAGCACCGCAAGAATTGCTTACTAGCCGCGAACGCTTTAGCTTTTATAAAAGTCGCGGCTACCCTATTGAAACAAGAAAGATATAAATGTAAAGCAAGATATAAATACGCTAAACCAATGAGCACACCCAAATTAGGGAACTGCAGGTAAAGATTATGGCCAACTCAAATAAAACTAAAGCCGAAATTTTGCAAGAGCTGGAATCTATAAAAGGTTTACTCTTAGAGAATGAACATATTCCGATACTGCAGGATATTTCCGCCCAACATCATCAAGATATATTTCAACCTGATACCCTTGCACATCACAACAATACCGCACACAGCATCGGCAGTACGCAAACTTCACTCTTCGAAGAAGCCATGCTTTTACATGAAGAAGCAACTACAAGTAGCATTGGAACAGCAGAGATTGCAGAGGCCTCGCTTGATCTTGATCTTGATCTTGATCTTGATTTCACGTCAACAGATAGCTTTCACAAAACCGACGCGCCTAGCAGCAACTTCACCTCTTTCAACGCGCAAACCAATAGCACGCCCCGATCACTGGTTAAAGCCAGCGGCGAGAATCCATTTTTACCACAACATATTCGCGAGCGTTTACACGGCAATAACCCACCGCCATTATTTGAATATGAAACGGCCAAAAAGATAGTTTCTGCTACAAAAAATATTCAACATAAAATCAACAAGCCGCGCCAACATCTCATCGATGAAGTTGTCGGCAGTATAATGCCGCAAATTGAAAGCGAGCTACGCCACCGGCTGTATACCATGAGCGTGGAAGACCTAACTGAATTACTCCAACAGGATGAGGAATAGTTAACCCGCAAGACCTCATCAATTCATAAAAAATGCCGCTTTTATGCGGCATTTTTTATTGTAAACATTGCTTATTTTTGCAGCCCCAACTCGCGCGCAGAGCGCACCCGCCCAAATGCCCAAATAGCAATCACCACCAGCAATATATTCACCAAAAATACTGAGCCATAACCAAATATGTCTGCGACCACCGCCACCATCAAGCTGCTGATTAAATTTCCCATGTGCGTTGTATTGGTATACAGCGCAGATGCGCCGCCCGAGCGGCCCGGCATTAAATCTTGAATCACAGAAACACCCAGCCCCGCCAATACACCCACAAAAACCGCATTAAAAATTTGCAAGGCAAACAATTGCCAGAGGGCTGTCGCAAAGTAAACACCGGTATACAACAGCAGCGCGGCAACACCCGCGCAACGGATTAAGTTAATCAAACGAAAGCGCGCCGCATAGTGGCCCGCTAAGAGCATAAAAGGAACCTCTAGCGCGGCAGTGGTACCCATCACCCAGCCCATCAGTTTTGTATCTACGCCCAAATTTTCTTTCAAATGTAACGGCAAGCTAATCAGGTACGCATTGTTAACGCCCCACATCAGTGAAAAGGCAATGGCGCACAGAATCAGTGACTGCTTCGCCTTGGGAGATAGGCTAGGAATAAGACTTGGAATTTCCTGCTCTGCTTCCGCGAGCTGCTGTTGCATTTTAGGTAGACGTGGCAACAACTTGATACTGACTGCACCCACCGCAAAAAATAAGCCTGCGGCCAATGCATAGGTAAACGTAAACCCATAATAGGAGGCGAATAAAAAACCTGCTGGAGGCCCCGCCACCCAAGCAAAGGCAATTTGCGCACGAACAATGGCATTGAACAAAGGAATGCGCTCGGCAGGGATTTCGCGCTCGGCATAGTCCAAGCTGTAGGCCAGCATTTGCGAAAAAGACACCATCGACAGGCTAAATAAAAATATCGCCGTAGCCGCCACTAACCAATAGTTACGCGAAAAAGCGAACACCAAACAGGCAAGCGTACCCACCAAACAAAAGCTCGCCACCAGGGGGCGGCGATCCGCCAACTTATCAGACCAGTGACCAATCCAATGGTTGTAGCCAATACTTGCCAAGGCGATACCTGCAAAGGGTAAGCCCACCAAAAACGGCCGCACCCCAATTTCTGCTGCCAAGAACAGGCTAAAGGTCGGTAGCACCAAGGCACCAACGACACCTACCGTAAAAAACAGAAAATAGATCCCTAGTGCTATGGGGCGAAAAAGCGGTGATGTGAGCATAGATTCCACACGAAAAGTGAATGACGAAAAAGGCGCGCATCATAACTGAAAGCATATGAAACCAGCAGAATAGCTGCGAGCTTAATCTTTCTTAACTCTCCACAGCCATGATGGGAGATAAAACCCTTCAGCAGCTGCTTTCTGTATAATGCAGCTCTTTAAACATGCGGAAGGCCATACATGCAGTGCATTAGCATTCAAATCCAGCCCGAATTTAGCGAAAACTTTGATCAAAATACGTTTTTACAGCGCGTGCGCGCCATTCGCTCACCCGAAGTAGATAGGCTTAGTGAACGCGGACAGACCTACTTAAGCTTCCACTTTTTTACCGAAAAGCCAGCTCAATTGTGGCAACGGCTCGCGCAATGCCTCTATCTGGACGCTGAATACGGCCCCCTACTTGCGCCGATTTCTATAGCGGTATGCGAAGGTGAAACACCCGCAGATTTCTGGCTGCTGCATCACTTTGACAGTAGTGAAAAGCTAGACAGTCTGGCGTAGATCACGCTTGATTCAAAAGATTTACAACACAATCTTTATACACCAAAACAACACACACTTATCTTTCTTGCAAAGCCCTTTTCTCTCAATAAAAGTAATCTCTATGTCGATTAACTGGTTCCCCGGCCATATGCACAAAGCCCGCAAAGAAATTGCGGAAGTCATGCCCCATATGGACATTATCATTGAGGTGATAGATGCGCGCATTCCATTCTCCAGTGAAAACCCGCTAATCCCCAGCCTACGCGGCGACAAACCTTTAATTCGCCTGCTGAACAAAGCCGACCTTGCCGACCCTGAGATAACCGCGCTTTGGGTTGAAAAAATGGAACAGGAAAGCGGCGTTAAAGCGCTACCTGTAAGCCAACAACAGCCCGAACAAATTCGTCAACTGCTACAGGTTTGTACCAGTATGGTGAGCGCACGCCAGCGCGAAGTGCGCCCTGCGCGCGCGCTGATTATGGGGATCCCCAATGTGGGGAAATCCACCATTATCAACACCCTCACGGGGCGCGTTATTGCCAAAACGGGTAACGAAGCAGGCGTGACCAAGGCGCAACAAAAAATAAAATTAGAAAATGGATTTTTATTAACCGATACGCCCGGATTTTTATGGCCCAAACTCAACCCACCTTCTTGCGGCTATCGCCTCGCCATTACTGGCGCCATCAAAGACACCGTTTTTGACTATGCCGATATAGCACTCTACGCCGGTGAATACCTGCTTAAAACCTACCCTGACGCCTTAAAGGGTCGCTACAAAATTGAAGAACTACCCGAAACCGACTTGGAATTACTGGATGCTATAGGCAAGCACCGCGGCTGTACGCGCAAGGGCGGCGGCGTGGATATACAAAAAGTAGCATCGATTTTAATTACCGAGTTGCGCGCCGGCTTACTCGGCCGCATTAGCTATGAAACACCAGAAATGGCACAAAAAGAAGTCGAAGACGCGCGTATCAGCGACGAGCTAAAGGCAAAAGAAAAAGAAGAGAAGGATCGCATACGCCGCCTAAAAACCCGCAAAAATCGCCGCTAATAACTGACGAAAAGAAAGGATTAAAGTAGCCTCAACATCTAAGAACCTAGACCAAGAATATTGCAGGGAAGAAAACAAGGAGGGTAAGCTGCAGGCGAGCTCAAGGCGGTAAGACTTATGATTTATAAGACGCCAATTGCTGCGAGTTCACTGGCCCTCAATCGCATGAAAGATTTTTGTGCAAATAATTTGTATCGTCTACAATCAATCAAATGTATTAATTAGGCAACGTTGATGCATCCAAAAACGCAAACTAAAATCATGAAGGATAAGCAACTTAATGAAGAAAAACCATAAAACAAAAAAAATAGCAGCCATATTCTTTTCACTTTCAGCTATGGCAGCTCAGGCATTGGACGCACCAGCCGCATTAATACCTGCAGGCCTAAGCCCTGGCGATCAGTTTTATATTATTTTCGTTACATCAACCGATCGAGATTCCACCAGCACGGATATTGCTGATTACAATGCATTTGTTAACACGGCGGCAGATTTATCCAGCACCAAGGATACCGACGATGCATCGATTACTTGGCGAGCCGTTACCGCAACGGCGGCGAACGATCAATGCGATCCCTATAATGGGGATGTTACAGCAACTCCTATCTATAACTTAAACGGCGTGAAGCTCGCCAATAACAGAGCTGACTTACTTGATGGAACAATCGCCGCTAGGGTTGAGTACGACGAAACGGGAACCAGTGCCGGATTTGATTTTGTTTGGACCGGGTGCTTAAACTCAGGAACCGAAGATGCAGTGAATCAATTGGGTACTGCAACACCTATGCATGGCAATAAATTTCAAACCACTTCAATATGGTTAGAGCAGGCCGCGCAACCAAACACGAATTCATATAGATTCTATGCGGTTTCTCCTAAGCTAACTGTGCCAGGAGCGCCAACGGCCAGTGCAAGCTGGTAAAGCCTAGCTTTTTAGTTAGTGGCGGGGCAGCATTTTTTAATCTGCCCTACCAGCCATTTTTTTCAGGTCAAAATCTTTATCGGTGTTTTACTTTAGAATGCTAAGTAATTCCCAATAGAATATAAAAAAAATTTGTACTGCAGATGGTGGTTCAAAATAATACCCTCCACCAACTTCTGACAGCTTACTGATATATGCTTTTTACCTAAAGGGGCCTAAGGCAAAAAAATCAGCAGTACTATAGTGACAATAGTGATGGCGGTCTATTTCAATATATTCAAAAAACGATTCGCGTGCCAGCTATCCATTCAGCAATGGTTCACCGTAAATCAATTCAACCTTTGGGGCACAAAAGTAGCTTTCTATACACGCATTAACCCAAGAATCGGCCCAGTAGCTCATGCTTATGGGCAGGATGAATAGACACAAATAAGTCACTACAATATCACCTCGGCGCTTCGCACCTGCATTGGGTAACTTTCAAGTCGCGGTGCCATGGAGAGCAAAGAAGGCAATCAGGTATATACAACTCAAAAAACTTATGATAAAAGTTCAGAAGTTATATTTTCACTGACCTTTAGATATTTAATGCTGGTGATATTTGAAGATCTAATAATGAGTTCAGCTATAATTTTTATAAGTATAATTATATTTTCTGTCAAACACTGCGACATATTATATTAAGAAGCTCTCCGATCGAACCCCCTACTAATCCACATAATTACGGTAATTATTAGTGAAGCAGTTTTTCTATTATTGCTGTAAAAGTTCACGCACAAAGTCTGCCATTAAGCGCGGCTCAGCGTTCTGCGCCAAGTCTGGCGGCAACTTAACCAAGCGCCAAATCACCGTCCACTCAAGATGCTCGCCTGGGGCGAGATCAGCAGCAGCGCTTTGCTGTTTCATTTCAATGAAGGTATGGTTTACGTGGGCAAAAATTTCAACTTCACGCTCTCCATCGACAATAACGTCAGGCGGATTATCGGTAAATTCCTTAACCAATAGATAACCCTTATTGCTATAGGCAACCCAGCCTTCTTTGCCATCCTCCATCAACTTATGATGATCATTGCGGATTTTAGCTTCGTCGTAGTGATACCAACTCAAACCATCCATTTGCTTCACATCAAGCGGATAAAAAATACCGCTGGTGGGATCGGTCTCGCCATGGGGGAAGAATACATCGCCCTCTGCAGGCAGTCGCGTTACTTCAAGTGCGCCTACACGCTTATGCTTAGTGGAACGATTAAATATGCGATAGGTAATAGCAATGCCATGCTGACCCGACAAAGAATAGCTTTTGCTAAATTGGTAACCGCTGTTAGGGTCGAGATCACTGGTCAATACCACACTATTTTCACTAACACTCAGCGCATAGGGATGATTGTCCAGTACATCAATCGGCGGCCACACCCATTCCGACTGTGGGCTGGACCAGAGGACTGTACCCCAGTGCTGTGGCTTATTGAGATCGCGAATGGGCACTAAGACATTATGATCGGCTAATTTAAATGCACCAACTCTGCCAGCAAAGTTAGGCAATATCTCCATTTGCAAAGGACCTTGCGTAATAACCAAGCTTGCAGACTGTTGCTGCACAAAGGAGGGCAAGATACTCGAAGGCTCTTGATTTGACTGGTCACACCCGAGCAGCATTACTGAAATAAGCAGTAGTGTTGTCAGGTAAAAACGTTTAGTCATTGTTGGTTACAATCCCCTAGCCCTGCGAGGCTGCCAATAGCGGTAGCTGATAATCAAAATGGGCGTTAAATTTCTATTAGAACCAAGGCTAGAACGCAGAATAAAAATACCTAACGAATAGCTTGAATAATAAGAGCTCATCAACACACATTTAAAAGTAGAACCTAGAGACGCTTATAATTAAACGTTCTTTAAAATCCATTAAATCTCTGTGGACAAGTGTACCTTCTTTTAACCGAATCGACTATTTAACCAGAGGTAAAAGCTAGTAAAGCAACGTAAATAATTTGCGCTGGAATTCTATCGCCAGGGGGTCGCCTTTACCCAAAGCTGCAATTATTGCGGTAAACGACTTACGCACTTCACCCTCCAAAAATTGGCGATCTCGCTGCAATATTGCCATTAAATGCTCAAGGGCCGAGCGGTAGTCATGCTCTTGATTTAACTGCAGCGCCAATTGATAGCGCACAGTCAAATCCTCTGGGTTAGCCTCAAATGTAGCCTCCAGTGCGGCCAGCTCCGGTGTTTTTGCCGCCTGCTTCATGAGGGCAATTTGCGCCACAAGCTGCTCATAGTGTGGCGACTGATCCACAAACTTAATATCACCTAAAATAGCTTCTGCATTATCAATACGATTCAATGCCAAGTGACATTGCGCTATAAGGCAGCCAATTGCAGCCAATCCATTTGCCGCTTCGTAAGCATTGCGCAACATAGGCAATGCTCCGGTGTAATCTTCTGCGGCCATCAGTGCCTGAGCTTCTGTTAAGGGCTGCTCCCAAGGCTGAGGTAAGAATTTCGCTAAAAACTCTCTTACCTGCACCTCGGTTTGGGCACCGTTAAACCCATCTACCGGC
Organism: Cellvibrio sp. 25HG11W-0; assembly: GCF_057815475.1. NCBI lineage: Bacteria > Pseudomonadati > Pseudomonadota > Gammaproteobacteria > Cellvibrionales > Cellvibrionaceae > Cellvibrio > Cellvibrio sp. 25HG11W-0. The sequence goes on along the minus strand of NZ_CM174230.1, from coordinate 2,140,268 downwards.
TGGCCATCCTTCATTACAATAACAGTAGGCAAGCTGCGTACACCAAACTGCCCCGCTATCACTTGCTGCTCATCTGCATTGACTTTGGCAAGCAGGAACGCGCCCGCATACTCATTCGCCAACTTTTCTACAATCGGCATCAATGCTTTACAGGGGCCGCACCAATCAGCCCAAAAATCAATCACTACTGGGCGATTAAAAGATTCATCAATCAATAAGGCTTGGGCATTTTCCAAGGAAATATCAACAATATTCATTACAACTGCTCCATAGTACGCAGGGTGACCGAGACATTTTCAGTGGCGCTAGACACATAAGCCATAGCCTCCGTAATGGTCACCGTTAAATTCATAGTTTTATCCGCCAGCGCGCTCAACGCCAGCAATTCATCGGCAGCAAAATAATGAATACTGACTTTAGGTAAAGCCTTAATCGCTGCGGCATTCGTTTTCCACCACATATCCAAGCCGCGCCCATAGGTGAAGACCCTAACGGCGAGTGACTGGCTCGATGCTTTTTTCAAACGATCAGGCATTGGCTGCCCTACTTCGATCCATTCCATAATTCGGCCATCGTCATGTTTGTGCCATAAATCAGGCTCTTCTTGTGACGACAACCCCTTCGCAAAGGTTAAATTTTCCGCAGCGCAGTAACAAAAGGCTAGAATACGCACCATCATTCGCTCGATGGTTTCAGAAGGATGAAGCGCCACCGTCAGGTTGTAATCGCCATACACATTGCGATCCATATCAGACAGGGTTAGGTTTGCTTTATAGATAGTCGCCTTCTCAGCCACAATTTTCTCTCTTATGTAACAATAAATATGACCGATACTTCGTTTGAAATACCACAAAAATTTGAACTCACCGTTACTCAACCCGAACAAACCGCACTGGATTTACTCGCCAGTGGTACCGGCCTTTCTAAGCAGCGCATTAAAGATGCCATGAATAAAGGCGCAGTCTGGTGGACGCTTAAAGGCAAAACGCTACGCCTGCGCCGCGCCACCAAGGTGCTTTACAAAGGGTCTAAAGTACAATTCTTTTACGATGAACAAGTACTCGCTCGCAAACCTGAGATCGCACAAAAAATCTACGATAATGGGCGTTATAGTATTTGGTTCAAGCCACCCGGCATGCTGGCTCAAGGCTCTCAATGGGGTGACCACTGTAGCATTTTACGATGGGTTGAGGTGAATGACCACGCACCCGATACAGGTGCAAAGCGTGAATGTTTTTTAGTGCACCGATTAGATGCCGACGCTTCCGGTCTAATGATCATCGCTCACGACAGCCAAAGTGCAGCAAAATTATCCACGCTTTTTCAAGCGCGCGACATGCGCAAATTTTATCAGGCATGGGTAATAGATAACTGCGAACTGCCCGCGCTGGGCATGACCCTCGATGATGAGCTAGACGGTAAAAATGCCATTACCCACATTAAAAAAATTGCATTGGGCGAAATGAAAATACAAGGTGCAAGTGCGCACAAAACATTGCTCGATGTACATATAGAAACCGGCCGCAAACACCAAATCCGTCGCCACCTTGCCAATATTGGCCACCCCATTGTTGGCGACCGCCTCTATGGCACTAAAGCGTCCGAAGGCTTACAGTTGCTTGCCTACAAATTGGAATTTACCTGCCCCTTTAGCCACCAACCCCTCACCATAGAGCTACTGCCCGAACAACAATTTCGCCCCTAAAGCAAATAGTTGAATCCAAACACCTGAGCGGGGCGTCTTAATAACCTAGCAACTTGCTATTTATATTATTAACCCGCTCAGGACCGCTTATGACCGCCAGCCTTCAACACCCCAGCGACAAATTACCGCGCATTATTGCCGTTGATGTTCTACGCGGCTTCGCCCTCTTTGGCATCCTCTACGCCCATTTTATTTTATGGTATGCCGGCGGCCCGCTAATGCCCGACGCCTATAAACCCAGCGGTGTCGCTGATGGTATTGCCATGGCCAGCCTGGTACTGCTGTTTATGGGGAAATTCTTTTCTCTCTTTTCATTTTTATTTGGCCTAAGCTTTCACATTCAAATTCAAAGCCTCATAAAACGCCACGAGAGTGTATTTAAGCGCTTTGGTTGGCGCCTGTGCATCCTCGGCCTCATTGGCACACTGCACCATATTGTGTGGCGTGCTGACATTCTCAGCATCTATGTGCCGCTTGGCTTTCTACTTATTTTCATGCGTAATCTCAGCAATAAAACCCTACTGGTAATTGGCGTGCTCTGTGTACTCAATATCCCCGGAAAAATTGCCGAATTAATTTCCATGATCGCAACCGGCAGCCAAGAATTGGTTCATGCCAACAATCCCAATGAAAATATTGAATACACTCGCATCATAAGCGAGGGCAGCCTGAAGGAAATGCTGCAACACAACATTAATGCTCTGGATGATAAATTCGCTTACCAAATCAACAGCGGCCGCTTACTGATTACCTTTGGCTTCTTTTTATTGGGCATGCTCGTAGGGCGCTTAAAATGGTTTGAAATGTTAGAACAACAGCAGCTTCGCCTCAAAACCATGCTAAAAAAAACTGGATGGATAATCGCAGGCAGCCTATTAGCTGGCATAGTGGCCTTTGCAGGCTTTAAACTGAGCGGCATAGATATGGAAAAGGCCCCCATAGTACCTTGGGTCGGCGGGCTTATTTTCGAAGTCTTTAATGCAAGTATTACCCTAGTTTACATTCTCGTCATTAGCTTGCTGATGCTCATCCCCAAATGGCAATCAAGGCTTGCACCCCTAGCTCATGTCGGCAAAATGGCACTCAGCTGCTACCTTATGCAAACAGCCATAGGCATTATATTATTTTTTAATATTGGCTTCGGATTATTTATGCAAACATCACAAGCACTAAATGCAATACTTGGCTTGCTAGTTTTTGGTTTTCAAATTCTTTTTTGCCGCTGGTGGCTCCAGCATTTTCATTACGGCCCCGTAGAATGGCTATGGCGCTCAGCAACTGACTTACAGTGGAAGCCGCTTTTAAAATAACATCGCACAACCAACTAAATAGACCGTAAAGCCGCCATAAATAGACGACTCAAGCTTCTCGAATTTAAATTGTATCAACCCATAGTTACCAACTCATACAAAAAAAAAGGCCTCAGTTTGAGGCCTTTTTGTCGCATTATTCATAGGCAACGCTACTTTGAAAGTTCTGCGTCCATCCACTGGAGGCGCGCACGCTGCCAGCGAATCATTTCTTTTACTTCCAGCTCGTAAGAGCCAAGAATAATACGGGTATACCAAGTCTCCCAATAAAAAATCTGCCAAAGGTTGAAATTTTTCGCCTGCTGTTTATCCAGCCATAATGCACGAGCTTGGGCGTATTGAAAAATTTGTTCCAACTTCCCCTCCGCCTTTAACACTTGCCAGCGCGCCTTAACCTTGGCAGCAAATACAGGGTCTTCAAACAATCGCTTAAACCACGGAAAGTTGCGAATATGCCAGCCAGACGTCGCATCTAAATTATTGTACCCTGCGTTCCCCAAGGCCAAGTCAAAATCCCAAATAGGGCCAAAAAACAACTTATCACCGCGTTTTTTATGGAGATATGCGCTAGCGCTAGCACCGTCTGCATTTTTAAACAACTCGTTAATAATGTAGTAATCCACCGTGGAATCCACATCGAGATAAGCCGCATAACCCAAGGATGCATCGGTAAAATTATCGCCAAATAACGCCGCTTCAGTTGCCGCAAAATAAGCTTCTATATAATCGCGTTGCGCTGCCCAAGCCGGGTCTAATAGGGTATCAGGTGACTTCAAGCAAAAGGGATCCATGCCATGCTTGGAGTCCATACAAAAATCTACGTCGCGCAAGGCATTGTGCCCACCGGCACAAAATGGGTAGATAGACTGATTAAATTGACTCGCGCAAAACACCTCAGACATACGGAAGTCAATTTCCAACAAATAGCCTCCAGATATTTTATCCGTATCGGTATCCGTGACCTTCAGCTCAGGAATGTTCACACGATTTTTATCAACACGAATATGCTCAACCAACTGATAGACACCTTGATAGACGCCATTAAGATTTAATTCCACATGTTGATCGCGAACGGTATAGGCCATACCTAAACTGCGGCTAAACATGAAGGCAATATCGTTTCGTATTAGAGTTTTATCAGCGTAGTTGGCCAGTAGCACCCAATGCTTTCCTGCGGGCATACCGAGCAATTCGGTCGATTTGGAAAGCTTTAATTTATAGGGCTTTTTGTCCCAATCCCAGGTGGAATTTCCGCGCCCACGCACTTCTAAGGCACCTTCAGTTGGCAACTCCACTGTGCTGGCAGCCAATGAAAAAGTAGCATTTACATAATCATCCTTAGAGACTATGGGGGCGGCATTTTCAGTCGTAATATTCAATACTGGAAGGGTTTCAGCTACACCCACAGGAAACCAAGCAGGAAGACTTGAACTGCTTGCCATCACCGAAGAAGAGGCCGCTGAAGATTTCGCACTGGATGGCAAAACCGAACTTACGAGTGAAGGACTTAAACTTGCAGCTACAGGAGAGGGACTCGATGATCCACCTCCACAAGCCTGCAAAAACATGAGTAAGGCAAAAATAAATCCTGATTGAATTCGCAACATCTATATATCCCTCTTGATTATTATTTAACAGCTAAATTCTAAAGCAGCTGTAAAATATCATAGCCGCCATCGCAAGACAGCCACATTATTGTCTCTATGATAATAATGTGGCTTCAAATTTAGACTGTATTGCTATAATCTCACACGACACCCATTTAACTACGCTGCCCCAACTTTACGTGGCCTAACACCAAACACTAGGTGCAAAAAAGGAATCCGCTTAATAAACTCATATAACAATACACAGGAAGAGAATACCAACACGATAAGTAATATAGGCTCCAGTAACGGCCCAAGCTTAAGTGGTGCAAGCCAATATGAAAAAACAATAATGAGTGTTTGATGCAAAATATAAAAACAAAAGATACCAGCATTGAAATAACGTAAATACAGATTTGTGGCCCTGAAAAAATGCTGTGCCCAGGCGACCACCGTCAACACCCACAGCCAGTTATTAGCCGACCCACATAAACGATTAACTTCTGACATTAACCATCCATCACCTAGATCACCGCCATGAAATACAAACAAAGTATAGCTATAGGTTAAAATAGCTGGCAGCAAAAAAATCCAGCGAAAACGCGCGAGCTGCAACCATAAACTGGGGGTACGCACGCCTAAAAAGCCCAAGAAAAACACCAAGAAATATCGCCCATGATTAAACCAATCCTCAATCAAGTTATGTGTTTGAGGGTAGCGATCATAGAGCAGCCAACTGTTCAATGTGAATATTAACGTCGGTACTGCCACCACCCAACCAATGGAAATACACCCGTTTAAGTAGCCCCCAAATGAAACAACACAAGGACGAATAAAAAGCGGATAAATGCACGCAACTATAAGGCTGTAAACAAGAATATAAGGTAAAAACCACAGATGATTCCACGTGAGGTGCATAGCACCGATGGTTTTATAGGGAGTAAACTCCACGCTACTTTGGTCGAGATAGATATACCAAAAGCGCCAGTAATTGTGTTCAATGATTTTCCCCGTCGAATTGGCTTCAACATAAACCTGGGGAACCACGACTACCAACATACCAAAGACAATTGGCAGGCTTAAAGCAATGAAGCGCTGGCGAATAAAAAACCAAGGGCTTTGTTTAGCCAACATAAAAGATACGGCTGCACCGCTGATTAAAAAAAGTAAGCTCATGCGCCATTGATTTGACCAAAGCATAATATTGGCAAGAAACTCACTAGAGTAAGCACTTTTGTAATGCCAACCCCAGCCTTGGGTATAAAGCATTCCCACATGATAAAAAATCAACAAACCAAACACTAAAACCCGCAGCCAATCCAGCTCTATCAATCGTGCTGTATTGGCATCCTGTATTATTGCCCTTGTATTGAGATTGGGTATCCTATTCATCAGCAGGCTCCTGTGCTCATTAGAGCAGCGAAGATAGCGCAAGCCAACAGGTTCAAGGTGTATCTAAGTGACTGATTTACAGCATAATGTGCTAGGCGGCAGCTGCCTGTGATCAAACCGATTGAGATTCAATAGAAAACAACCAAAACTATTGTTGCCTCACTTACTAGCAAAACATAGATTACAGAACAACGCAGGAACACCATGAAAAAATCGTCGACCCATGCAAGAAAATTTATAAACAATCAAACGCTGTGGGCAAAAGGATTGTTGCTGAGCTGGCTTAGCATCAATGTCATAGTGCTCGCTACAACACAACTCATGGAATATCGCCGAGCAGGCAGGCGGCTGCCAATCTGGGAGCCATTTTGCTGGGAAATTTCCAGTGCAGTTTTGCTCTTGTTGCTAATCCCCATCGCACTGGTTATTCATGATCGTTGGGTGGACTCACTGCGCTTTAGATACAAGCTACTCATCCACGCTCTACTAAGCTTGCCCTTTTCCATTACCCACGTGGCAGGCATGGTAGCCATACGTAAGGCATGCTATTGGCTAATGGAAAGCCATTATGACTTTGGTGATGTATGGATTGAGTTTTTTTATGAATACCGTAAGGATGCACAATCTTACCTAACGCTTGCGTTAGCTATTTTTGGCTACAGGTTGCTGGTGCGTCGCTTGCAGGGTGAGGCGAGCTATTTAAGTGAGGAAGAGGAAAATCCCCCAGTAGAAATTGAAGCGAGGCCTGAGCGGCTGCTAGTTAAAAAGCTGGGGCGCGAATTTTTAATTCAAACCCGCGCCATCGAGTGGATAGAGGCATCGGGCAAGAGACTGTAATTAAATCTGTGTAACTGTTTATCATTAACCCTCCGAAGGGAAGGATAAACAGTATGAACCCAAAAGACCTTGAAGCCTTTGCCCGCGAAGCGGCAATGCACCTGAAAACCGAAAAAGATCTGAGTAATTTCACCCAGATGCTGACTAAAGTCGCCGTAGAGGCTGCCCTCAACGGTGAGCTGGACGCCCATCTTGGCTATGAGAAGCACCAGAAATCCACCGCCTCCAATAGCCGCAATGGGCACACCACTAAAACACTGAAAACGGAAGAAGGTGAATTCCAGCTCAATACCCCGCGGGATCGTGAGGGCAGTTTTGAGCCGCAACTGGTGAAGAAGCATCAAACTCGCTTTACCTCCATGGATGACAAGATTCTGAGCCTCTACGCCAAGGGCATGACAACCCGTGAAATCGTCGCAACCTTTAAAGAAATGTATGGTGCTGACGTATCACCCACATTGATCTCCAAAGTCACCGATGCGGTGATTGAGCAAGTGATTGAATGGCAATCGCGCCCGCTAGATGCGGTCTATCCGATTGTCTATTTGGACTGTATTGTGGTGAAAATCCGGCAGGATAAGCAGGTAATCAACAAAGCGATTTACCTGGCGTTGGGCGTTACTATGGACGGCCAAAAAGAGTTGCTGGGCCTATGGTTATCAGAAAATGAAGGCGCCAAATTCTGGCTTGGAGTACTAACCGAACTTCAGAATCGCGGTGTGCGTGACATCTTGATTGCCTGTGTTGATGGTCTCAAAGGCTTTCCTGACGCCATCACTGCCGTCTATCCGCAAACCCAAATCCAGCTGTGCGTGGTGCACATGGTGCGCAATTCGGTGAGATATGTGCCTTGGAAGGACTACAAGGCCGTAACCACTGACTTGAAGCGGATATACCAATCCGTGACCGAAGAAGAGGCGCTTTTGGCGCTGGAGCAACTAGGCGAGCGCTGGGATGACAAGTACCCGCAGATCAGTCGCTGCTGGCACACGCATTGGGCGAACCTGCGCACGCTATTCCAATATCCTGAAGACATTCGGCGTGCGATTTACACGACGAATGCGATTGAATCCCTGAACAGCGTCATTCGCCAAGCCATCAAAAAACGGAAGTTATTTCCGACCGATGATTCTGCGAAAAAAGTTATTTATTTGGCGATTCAAGATGCGGCTAAAAAGTGGACAATGCCAATTCGAAATTGGCGCGCAGCATTGAACCACTTTATGATTGTCTTTGATGAACGCTTGAGCGATTATCAGTAACCGGCAGTTACACAGAAGTATTTACAGGCTCTCGGGCAATTATGCCAACCTGCATATCAAGGATTCTGTCTATCCCATGCGTATTACTATGGAAAAGCTCCAACAGTTACTGCCCGATAACTTTACTCGCGTACACAGATCCAGCATTGTCAATTTGGAATACATCAAGGAAATTCAAACACTCGATAGCGGCGATTATCAAATCACTCTGCACGCTGGCCAGCAACTCACCTTGTCGCGCCGCTATCGGGAGAACTTTAAACGCTTGCTCAGTTTGGAAAAGTCGTTTCAGCATCAGACTACAGATGAAATGGACTCACTGTAAACCTCAGATAACTACCAGGCGCAGGGCTCGCTTTTTGTGTAGTTATCCAGCGCCTTGAGCAGATTATTCTCTTGCAACATCTGCTCCGCAAGCAATAAGGCTTGCTGTTTGTGCTCAGGGTCAAGTTCTTCCAAGCTATACTTTGCTTCATTGGTCAATGTTTTAAGGAATGAGCCATAAAGGTTAGGGCTACCTTTAAGTGCGGCATTATATAGTGCAGCCGCTGCTGCCAAACTGGCTTGCGAAGCTCCCTTGCTCTCATAACAATCGGCCATCAGATAAATGCTATCACCATGCAACTTTGAAGACGCTGCCCGTAGCCACGGAAGGGCCTTATGCGGACCACCTGCACTAACATCGCCCATATAGTACAAACCTAAATCTGCTTGTGAGCTAAGATCACCTTTATCAGCCGCTTTCAATAGCCAGAATTCGGCATTTTTTAAATCGCCTTTAACCCCAGTGCCAGTTTGATAGTATTCGGCCACTTTTCTTTGCGCTTCCAAATTATCTTTTTTTGCGGCGCGCTCATACCAATAAAAAGATTTTGAGCTATCTCTTAAAGATTGGGGATAACCATTGTAATAAAATTTACCCAGCTCCAACTGAGCATTTATATTACCCGTTTCAGCCTCAGCAACCCATTGCTTTACATTGTCGGGAAGCTCGACTACTTCATCCGCAACCACAAGCTGAATATTCAGCGCACAAATCACAAACATCACCAAGAACTTAATCATGTTAATCTCCTTTTTTAGGATCGAGTAGGAGGAGGCCTCACGGCCTCCGTCCTCACACACCACCGTACATGCGTTGGTCGCATACGGCGGTTCTGGTGGTAAATTTAATAACGCGTAATTCTCTCGCAAGCTGTACAAGCCTTGCTCCTTAAACCATGCATTCGACAGCGCTTGATTAATCACTGGATTTCTCGATAGTCGCCACCAACCTTTCGAGGACATGGCCAGCTGCCACGCCAGAGTTGCTTTCACACCCAAGCTAATAATCCAACTTGCAATGCTGTAGCTTCGCTTGCGTTGCTTGAGTCGATAACACCGCAGTCGCCGCCTGATCCATTCGTCCAGACTTTGCAATTTTGTGCTTAATCTCGCCAAGCGAAAATAGTGCAGCCATCCCCTCAAGAATTGATTCAACTCCGAAATAACCTGCTCAAACGCGCGCCCTCGGTTTCGGTACGTCAGCTCCCTCACTCGTCGTTTCATGCGCATTTGTGTTTTCGGCGGTAGCGCCAAATCACCACTCTTGTGAATGGGTAACCCAGAAACTGCCGCTCACTCACCAACGCGCAGGCACTTTTAAGATCGTTGACCTTGAGTTTGAGTTTGCTTTCGATAAAACCTTTGACGCTGGTCATGACCCGTTCTGCTGCTGCCTGACTGCTGACATAAATATTGCAATCATCGGCGTAGCGACAGAATAAGTGACCGCGTTGTTCAAGTTCTTTATCCAGTTCGTCCAATACAATATTGGATAGCAGAGGCGACAAGGGACCGCCCTGCGGTGTACCCTTTTGTCGTTGCTCTACCAGTCCGTTTTGTAACAAGTCTGCCGTTAAATAGCGAGGGATCAATGTCAGTACATGCTTATCGTTTATTGCTTTCGATAAGCGCGACATCAACCGATCATGATTGACGCTATCAAAATATTTCTCCAAGTCCACATCCACCACATAGACTTTTCCGCTTTTCACGTAGGCACTCGCTTGTTTTAACGCATCGTGCGCGCTGCGCTTCGGCCGAAACCCATAACTGGAATTCGAGAATTGCGGCTCGAATAGCGGCGTTAATACTTGCGCTATCGCCTGCTGTATCCAGCGGTCGAGTACGGTGGGTATGCCCAGTTGTCTTTCGCTGCCATCTGCCTTGGGAATTTTCACGCCGCGTATCATTTGCGGGTGATAGTTTCCGTCGAGCAGTTGTTGGCGAAACTCACGGGCATTGTTGTGTGAACGCAACCAGTGTTCAGTGGCTTCAATCGTTAACCGATCCACACCTGCTGCGCCTTTGTTGCGTTTGACTTGTTTGAATGCGCTGTTTAAGTTTGACGGGGCGCAGATTGCGTCCATCAGTTCATTACTCATTATCAAGACTCGTGTTTTCTTTTCGCCTGTGCTGCTTGCTGCTCTTGATTGCATCGAGTTTCGGTGCCGCCGTCACCCAATACCAACGAGCGATGAAAAAAAACTACTCGCTTCATTTTCTTTTCACCCTTTGCTGCCGCACCACAACCCAGAGAGCGGACTCACTGCTTCTTGTTACTACCAGTTCAGGCCTTCGTTATTCTTGTACGTCGAATAACTACTATGCCCTCTGCTGACTTCTTGTTACGCATCATTCACCATCGCTGGCGAATTAGTTTCTCGCGAAACACACAACAAGATCTCCCGAGGTAAGACGACAATCTTTCACAGGGCAACGCCAGATCTACTGTTACACACGTCCGGTCGAGGTTTGGGTTATTTGCCTATTGCCAAGTTCCCCCGTTGTAGCAGCCTAACTATCTGATTTATACCTCGCTTCGCTCCTACCCTTCGGGCCAGCTAAAGCTGTTCAACACTTCGCTTTTGTCTGTTCGTCATCACCTTGCTTTGCCATTTGGTTACCGTTCCCTTCGGTCACTTTCGCTTCGCTCATGGTTTCCGCTGCGCTACAACTCCTTCAGATTCCACCTCACGATGGACACCCTTGCATAGGCTAGTGCTTCCTCCTCGACGAGGCGCACAGAGGACTTTCACCTCCTAGAATGTCGCCATGCTCAGCGCACCAATAAAAAGGCCATTCCAATACTGGAATGGCCTTTTTATTGGTGCAGAACTTTAGTTAAAACAAAGCTATCAAACTAAAGCTTATAGCCGTCTTCTTCATGCAAGCTTAAATCTAAGCCAATACTTTCTTCTTCTTTAGTAACACGTAAGCCACGCGTTAAAATACCGGTGATCTTAAGCAATAGGTAAGTTACTACTGCGGTATAACCAAAAGTTACTAGCACACCAATTAATTGAATACCCATTTGCTCACCCATGGTTTTCACGCCCTCTGCGAAGCCATGACCACTGAAAGCACCTAATTGAGTCGACGCAAATACACCTGCCAATAAAGTACCTAAAATACCACCCACACCGTGCACAGGAAACACATCGAGAGAGTCATCAATTTTCCAAGTGCGCTTCACCAAATGCGTCATGTAAAAACACACCACACCTGCTACAAGCCCTATGATAAGAGCGCCGCCTGGACCAACATAACCAGACGCTGGCGTGATAGTGCCCAAGCCAGCTACCATGCCAGTTACAATACCTAACACACTCGGTTTTTTGAATTTCAACCACTCGATTGTCATCCACGCCAATGCACCCGCTGCCGCGGACAGATGCGTCACCAGCATCGCCATGGCGGCACTACTATTTGCCGCCAAAGCACTACCTGCATTAAAACCAAACCATCCCACCCAGAGCATGCCAGCACCAGTGACCGTCATCGTCATATTATGAGGCGGCATCGCCGTTGTAGGGAAACCATCGCGCTTACCTATAACTATGGCCGCTACAAGCGCAGCAACACCTGCGGTAATGTGTACCACAGTACCGCCAGCAAAATCCAATAAGCCTAAATTAAACAGCCAGCCCGAACTCGCCCAAACCCAGTGACACACAGGAATATAAACAGCAAAAAGCCACAGCGCTGTGAATAGGAGCATAGAAGAAAATTTCATACGCTCAGCAAATGCACCCACAATCAACGCAGGGGTGATGATGGCAAATGTCATTTGATACATAGCATGTAAGCTGAGCGGTATATCGCCCGCCAGATCATCCTTACCAATAGACGCCATAAACAACATACTAAAATCACCAATCCAGCCGTTGCCTTCACCAAAGCTGAGACTATAACCAGCGATTAGCCATAAGACAGACACTAAACAGGCAATTGCAAAGCATTGCATGAGCACTGACAAAATATTTTTAACACGCACTAAGCCGCCATAAAAAAGAGCCAAGCCAGGCAAGGTCATAAATAACACCAAGGCAGTTGCAGTAAGCACCCAAGCCGTATTGGCACCATTAAGCCCAGATTCCTGAGCAAAGACCTGTTGCCCCGCGGTAAGTACAAAAAGAACCATAGCGCCGAAAGCGATTGACGTGTATTTCTTCATGAGAACCCCTAAATTATTTTTGTTTAAAAAATCACCTAGAATTATTAAGAATAAATGATTTTTCGCCCTATTTTGTAACAGCCACATCTGTAGCAAAGCAAAATAAATTAAATTTCACGCCAACAAAAACAAAAGGCGCACCTTAAAAAAGCATAAAATTCATTACATACGGTAATAAAGTCATTTATTTAAAGGATAGCAAAATTCAAACCATAAATTTTTTTCTATTTATATTCATACACTTATAAAAAAAGCATCAATAATTACCCCCAAAAAAGCACCGAACAAAAACACAACGAAACTTTAATGCACCAAATAAATACATGAATACAATTAATTAAAAAATGGAGAGCGAAAAGATAGCTCACGCCGAATGAGGCTCAAATAACAGACCCAATTCAACACAATGCAAATCAGCTAGAATGACCTCCCGAAATCTATTCTCATCTAATTCACTGGAGCTATTGGTGTATATCACAGCCCTCTTTTGCTTAATCGCTCTAGCCTTAGCATATCTAATATCAAAAATTGTCATCCACCTACTCGCCCAACATCTACTCGACCAACCCAACCATCGCAGCTCTCACAACATCCCTACGCCGCGCGGAGGTGGTATTGCTATATATTCAAGCCTCATTATTAGTCTTGGACTCTTTAGCTTTAGCACCCAATTTGACGCATTACTTTTTCTTTCTGTGCTTATTCCCGCCACCGGCATATTTATATTAGGCCTATGCGATGACTTCCTTAACCTTCATGTATTGCCACGCCTAGCCACACAAATACTCATTAGCGCTATAGCCATAGCACTAAATTGGCCAGACGAAGTGACGGCCAATGGTTTACATCTGCTAATAGCATGCAGTGCAATACTATTTTTAGTTGCTCTCGTAAATTTTTACAATTTTATGGACGGTATAAATGGTATAGCCGCAAGCGAGGCTATTTGCGCCTGCCTGGGAATGGGGTGCATCTATTGGCTTACGAACAACAATCAGGAAGATTTTTATTTGCTACTAATATTAGCGGGTTGCTCTGCGGGTTTTCTCTACTGGAACTTCCCCATCGCAAAATTATTTATGGGAGATTCCGGAAGTTTATTGCTCGGGTTCATTCTTACACTCTGCGCACTCAGGCAGCTCGAAAAATCACCAGAGCTATTCATAGGCTGGTTAATTTTATTAGGTGGCTTCATTGTTGACGCCAGCCTAACTCTACTAGTGCGCATCGCGTATAAACAAAAATTCTACTTACCTCATAGAACTCATGCGTATCAAAAGGCTGCAGACTTCCTAGGATCACACACGCTAGCAACCAACTCTCTCATCATCATCAATATTGTCTGGCTATTTCCACTTGCCTTAGCTGTATCGCTAGATTGGCTGCATGCCATTGCAGGACTCACACTCGCCTACCTACCCCTAACGTGGATTCACATAAAACTTAAGGGAGGAAGAGTAACAACCTAACGGGTAACCCAAATGCTTTTAACCCACAACTTGCAAGCTCGTCGCTTTTGACTTGAGGCGCTCTTTATTGGCATAACCTGTAGGCACGGCAGACAATAACTCGATGATTTTTTCTTGCTGACTATTTTCGCATGCATGGCGCAACCGGATTAGGAATTCATGCATGTCAACCCAAGGTAAAAACACCTCTCGGGCTCTAAATATACGCGCATGCATGGTCGCCGAGACATCATTACCTACCAACAATTCTTCGAACAATTTTTCACCTGGGCGCAGCCCCGTGTAAACGATTTCAATATCACCGTCAATATTAAACTGATCTCTCAATGACAATCCAGAAAGGTGAATCATACGTTTCGCCAAATCTACAATACGTACCGGCTCGCCCATATCCAAAACCAAAACGTCGCCACTTTCCCCCATAGTGCCAGCTTGAATCACCAATTGCGCAGCTTCACGAATCGTCATGAAATAGCGAATAATATCGGGGTGAGTTACAGTAACTGGCCCACCCTCTTTAATTTGTTTGCGAAAGAGTGGCACCACTGAACCCGAAGAATCCAACACATTACCAAAGCGCACTATAACAATAGAGGTTTCGCTCTGCTTCTGCGCCAAACCCTGCAGCAATAATTCAGAAAAACGTTTAGATGCCCCCATAACATTTGTTGGACGAACAGCCTTATCGGTCGAAATAAGTACAAATTGTTTGACGCCGGTATTTATTGCAGCCAATGCACACTCATAAGTACCCAATACATTATTTTTCATTCCCTCCACCACATTGCTTTCAACCAATGGGACATGCTTATAGGCTGCAGCATGATAAATAGTCTGCACGCAATAGCGACGCATGATAGTTTCTAATAAATGTCCATTTTGCACCGACCCCAATAAGGGCACCAGCTTGATTGAGTCAACAGATTTTTCAAGCAACTGCTGTTCAATCCGATAAAGACTGTACTCATTGTGGTCAAATAAAATTAAACATCGAGGCTGCAGATCAATGATTTGACGACATAACTCACCGCCAATAGAACCACCCGCGCCCGTTACCATAACCACTTTATTTAAAATAGAACCTAGCATTAATTCAGGCATCGGCTGTACAGCATCACGCCCTAAAAGATCATCGATATCCACATCGCGGATATTTTCTATCCTAGCCTTGCCAGACAAGATATCCGAGATTTCGGGGATGGTTTGCACATTAATATGATAGGGCTCCAAACGCTTAATAACCTTCAAGCGCAAACTATGTGAGCTTCTACCTAGCGCCAAAAGCAATTTAGATGCACCCGTGGCAGTCATTAATTTGGGGATAGACTTGGGGGAGTGTATTTTCACATTGGATAACAAGGTGCCATGCAGGGACACATTATCATCGACAAAAGCCACCACTCTATAACCCGTATCCTGCAGAGCAACAAAAAGCTGGTGCCCCGTTCTACCGGCCCCATAAACTATGACCGGTGTTGTATCCCTCAAGGGTAAATTGCCCATCAACAAAATAATATGACGCATGAGCAGCCTAGGGCCCCCAATAAGAATCATGGTAGTTGCGATATAAATGAAAGGCACTGAGCGGGGAATTTTTGAATACGTTAGAAAACTCGCAATCGCCAATGCGGCACCGGACAAAAACACACCAATTACAATGGTAACTATTGCGGGCTGAGTCATATATCTAAGAATTGCTCGATACATACCAATGCGAATAAATATCGTTAAACTAGCAACAATTGTCAACGCTAAAGCCATGAGCTCTTTAGAAGTTACAACAACACTAAAATCGCCCAACCGCAAGCAAACTGAGAAGTACAAACCTAAGGTTATAGCCAGCGTATCGTAGAACAACGAAATTCCACGCTTAGTTGTTCTTGAGGCCTCCAATAATTTCTTAAACATAAAATATTGACCTGAAGATCTCAAAAATAACGCAAAACATAAAACTGGGAAGGGGCGCTGTATTTAGCAAGCGCAAAAAGAAGATATCAAATGAAATTGGAACCTAGATACGCTCATTTACCCGATCGCGCATCTCTTTACCTGGTTTAAAATGAGGGACATACTTCCCTTCAAGAACAACCGATTCACCCGTTTTAGGGTTTCTTCCTGTACGTGGTGCACGGTAGTGAAGCGAAAAGCTCCCAAAACCTCGGATTTCAATACGCTCGCCGGATGCCAAAATATCCGACATATAGTCAAGCAACAACTTTACCGACATTTCAACATCTTTTATCGTAAGTTGGTTTTGCTTCTCTGTAATATATTCAATTAATTCAGACTTGGTCATGACTCGCTCTCTGTTATTAGGCAGCTTCAGATAAAAAGTCACCCGATACTTTTAATGCATCAATTATCGATACATCTTCAGAAACACACCATCCAAAGTGACAACTAGCAAGACTTTTATACACTATAGAACCTTAAACAAAAAATCAGAGACCGGCATATGCCGACCTCTGATCGCAAAACAATATTAGTCTTTGTTTTGCATTTGCGCTTTGATCAAATCACCCAAGGTAGTTGGAGCTGCTTGCTCCGTTTGCTTGGTAGAATGCTCTTTAATCACAGTCTTTTCTTCTTCTACATCTTTGGACTTCACTGACAAGTTGATACTGCGATTCTTGCGATCCACTGCAATAATCTTAGCCTCAACCTCATCACCTACTTTCAAGATGTTACGCGCATCTTCTACTTTCTCACGACTTAACTCAGACGCTTTCAATACAGCTTCAACATCATCCGCCAAGGTGATTACAGCAGCTTTAGCTTCCACTTCTTTAACGATACCTTTAACAACAGCGCCCTTATCATTTACAGAAACGTATTCTGAGAATGGATCGGTTTCAAGTTGCTTGATACCCAAAGAAATGCGCTCGCGCTCTGGATCAATTGCCAATACAACAGTTTCCAACTCATCGCCTTTCTTGTACTTACGTACAGCTTCTTCGCCAGCTTCGTGCCAAGAAATATCAGACAAGTGAACCAAACCATCGATACCGCCATCAAGACCAATAAAGATACCAAAGTCAGTGATAGATTTAATCTTGCCGCTGATTTTATCGCCTTTCGCACAGGTGCGAGCAAATGCATCCCATGGATTTTCTTGACATTGCTTTAAGCCAAGAGAAATACGACGACGCTCTTCATCGATATCCAGTACCATCACTTCAATTTCGTCGCCCAATTGAACAACTTTTGAAGGATGAATATTTTTGTTGGTCCAATCCATTTCAGAAACGTGGATCAAACCTTCAACACCTTCTTCCAACTCTGCGAAGCAGCCGTAATCAGTCAAATTGGTTACTTTTGCTTTCACACGAGCGCCTTCTGGGTAACGCTTGGTGATTTGAATCCATGGATCTTCACCCAATTGCTTCAAGCCCAAGGATACGCGGTTACGCTCACGGTCGAATTTCAATACTTTAACATCGATCTCGTCGCCAACATTCACGATTTCGCCTGGGTGCTTAATGCGCTTCCATGCCATATCGGTGATGTGCAACAGACCATCTACGCCGCCCAAATCAACGAAAGCGCCGTAGTCGGTAAGGTTTTTAACGATACCTTTAACAGCTTGACCTTCCTGCAAGGTAGCCAACAATTCATCGCGCTCAACAGAGTTGGCTTGTTCAAGCACCGCTCGGCGAGAAACAACAACGTTGTTGCGCTTTTGGTCTAATTTTATAACTTTGAATTCAAGCTCTTTGCCTTCAAGGTGAGTTGTTTCGCGCACAGGGCGAACATCAACCAATGAGCCCGGAAGGAAGGCACGAATACCAGCAACGTCAACAGTGAAACCACCTTTAACCTTACCGTTAATAACACCTTTGATAACTTCTTCAGCAACATGTGCTGCTTCAAGAATTTTCCACGCTTCAGCGCGCTTAGCTTTTTCACGAGACAATTTAGTCTCACCAAAACCATCTTCAACGCTTTCCAGAGCTACTTGAACTTCGTCACCGATTTGGAGATTTAACTCACCCAATTCATTGCGGAATTGTTCAGTAGGAATAACACCTTCTGATTTCAGGCCGGCGTGAACAGTCACCCAGTCCTTATCAATATCGATAACTACGCCGGTAATAATAGTGCCTGGCACCATATCAACGGTCTTTAAACTCTCTTCAAATAACTCAGCAAAACTTTCAGTCATACTCATTGGTAATACCTATAAAGTAGAAACACAGATGTAAAAATAAACACCCTGTTCATTCCGCACGGCCAGTCACGCGGGTCAATTAATGTGAGGCAAGGGCCCCCTCAGGCTGGGTTTGACAGCCCTCACCGCTGCTGAAATATCAAATTTGCTTAAAACCAAAGCGTCAGACAATCAGCAGGTGCGAGAGGGTAGCAGAATGAGCCTTATATATCAATATCTTAGGAACCTTCAGAAATCAGCTCCAGCGTATAATAAAGGACCTCATTAAAGAGTTTCCACACAAACAAAACCCCCGCAACACGGGTTACGGGGGTTTTGTTTGTGTGATTTAGTTACCACGGCCACACCCATAAGGCAAGCACAGACTAGACGCCTTAAAAAACTTTAACGCTCTTGCCGCGCCCCACTGCGTAATAAGCAAAGCCAGCTTCTTGCATGCGCTCCGGCTCATAGAGGTTGCGTCCGTCGAATATTACAGGGTTGACCAACGAAGACTTAATCAAATCGAAGTTTGGCGCCCTGAAGTTCTTCCATTCAGTACAAATCACTAAAGCATCTGCCTTTTCTAACGCAGCTTCTTTGGTCCCTACCAACTTAAGATCTTCGCGCAACCCATAAATCTCTTGGGTTTCCTCCATGGCAACAGGATCATAGGCTTGCACCTTAGCGCCAGCCGCCCACAGAGCCTCCATGAGAACACGACTAGGTGCTTCGCGCATATCATCTGTATTAGGCTTAAAAGACAACCCCCAAACCGCAAAAGTCTTGCCCTTCAAATCCGTTCCGAAATGTTTTTCTATGTAATTGAACAGTTTACTCTTTTGCGCCTGATTGACCTTGTCCACCGCTTCCATTAAGTCCGCGGAATAATCAACATTTTTCGCAATTTTAATCAAAGCTTTCACATCTTTAGGAAAGCAAGAGCCACCATAACCGCAGCCAGGATAGATAAAATGATAGCCGATACGTGGATCAGCACCTATGCCATTGCGCACTTTTTCAATATCTGCCCCTAACAGCTCGGCTAAGTTGGCCATCTCATTAATAAAGCTAATTTTGGTCGCCAACATTGCATTAGCCGCATATTTCGTGAGCTCAGCTGAGCGCACATCCATAAAAATCATACGGTTGTGATTGCGGTTAAAAGGCGCATAAAGCTCCGTGAGAAGCTTTTCGGCTTGCTCGCTGTCGGTACCTACCACAATGCGATCAGGCTTCATAAAATCAGTGACGGCAGCACCCTCTTTTAAAAACTCAGGATTAGAAACCACATCAAACATAAGACCAAGCTCACGAGCCTGTAACTCCTGAGCAACCGCAGCTGATACTTTTTCGGCAGTGCCTATAGGTACTGTCGACTTATTAATGATGACCTTATAGCCATTCATACGCTGGCCAATTGTTTTTGCAACAGCCACCACGTACTGAAGGTCGGCAGAACCATCTTCACCTGAAGGTGTTCCCACAGCGATAAATTGCAACTCGCCGTGCGCAACAGCTTGATCCATATCCGTAGTGAAATTTAACATGCCATTCTGCACAGCTTGCTTAACGATAGTATCTAGACCCGGCTCAAAAATCGGAATTATCCCATTTTTGAGATTATCTACCTTACGCTGATCAATATCGACGCAGAGCACGTCGTGCCCAACATCAGCCAAGCATGTGCCCGTCACTAAACCGACATAACCTGTACCAAAAACTGTTACTTTCATTGGAAACTTCCTAGATATTCAATTAAAAGAATCTTTCGTTCGGCTCTCTCGCCACCTTAAGTGCGCCCATAACTATCTTCATAGCGTATGACATCGTCTTCAGCCAAATAAGGGCCAGACTGCACTTCTACTATTTCTAAAGGAATTTTCCCAGGATTACTCAATCGATGTCGGGTTCCCACAGGAATGTACGTTGACTCATTTTCCGACAACAAAATAGTTTCATCGCCTTTTTGAACTAACGCAGTGCCCTTCACGACTATCCAGTGCTCAGCGCGATGATGATGCAACTGTAATGACAAACTTGCACCCGGCTTAACCCTTATACGGTTTACCTGATATCGATCACCATCATCAATCGCATCATAACAACCCCAGGGGCGATAGATTTCGCGATGTTGCAAATGTTCAGAGCGCTTTTGAGATTCGATTTGCGCAATAAGCGCCTTAACTTCTTGGGCTTTATTTTTATTGGCTACCAAGACCGCATCCGGTGTATTAATAATCAGTAGATTATCAACCCCTAAGGTTGCCACTAATTTATCGCGCGAAAACACGAGCGTATTAGTTGAACCTATATCGATGCTATCACCAATCAAACTGTTACCTGCCGCGTCTTTCCCAGACAATTCCCAAAAAGACTTCCAGTCACCCACATCACTCCAACCTGCATCGAGGGGAATACAAACAACATTCGAGCTTTTTTCCATAAGCGCATAGTCAATGGAAATATTAGGCGATGCAGCAAATGCCTCAGGGTCAACACGAATAAAATCTAAATCTTGCACAGCACATGCTTTAGCTTGCTCAGCGGTTACAACCACATCAGGACTCTGCTGTTGGAGTTCACTCAAGAACACGCTCGCCTGAAATACGAACATGCCGGAGTTCCAATAATAACAACCTTCCGCCAGATAGGCCTCTGCTGTAGTAGCATTAGGCTTTTCAACAAATTCAATGACCGGCAAAAAATTTTCACTTGCAACTCCTGACGAGCTGCTAGCCGTTTTGATATAGCCATAACCTGTTTCTGGGCGAGTAGGATTAACACCAAAGGTAGCTAAATAACCGAGATTTGCAGCTGCAATTGCACGATTAACAGCGGTTTGAAATATTGATATATCACGAATCATGTGATCCGCAGACAAAACCAATAACACAGGATCTTGATGCAAACTGCGAGCATGTAGAGCAGCAACTGTTAACGCCGGAGCCGTATTGCGCGCTACCGGCTCCAAAATGATGGAGGCATCTTGCTGCCCTATTTCTTGCAGTTGCTCCGCCACCATAAAACGGTGTTCGGTATTACACACCACTATGGGCGGCGCCAACTCAGGCAACCCAACTAGGCGCAATAAGGTTTGCTGCAGCATTGTCTGCTCACCAAACAACTTCAATAGTTGCTTAGGGTAGTGCTGACGGGAGAGCGGCCAGAGGCGCGTTCCAGAGCCACCAGCAAGAATAATAGGAACTATCAATTCAACGCTCCTTAAAGAAAATAAACTTAAACATCGAAATCCAAGGCTACTTTTTAGCTATAGCTCGCTCAGCCAAAAACTCACGAAATTCATCACCTATCGCAGGATGGCGCTCTGCATAAATAACATTCGCCATGGCATATCCAATCTTAGTGCCGCAGTCATGACTTCGTCCCACCAGCTGGTAGGCCTCTACCGTCTCTAGACCTAACAGGGCATCTAGCGCATCTGTTAACTGTATTTCGCCACCTGCACCCGGCATAGTTTTCGCCAAAAGTTCCCACACCGTGCTAGAGAGAACATACCGCCCGACTATAGCCATGTTTGAGGGAGCTTCATCTATTGGCGGTTTTTCAACCATGGCACTGATAGCCGCAGTTTGCCCTGCTGGAATTTGCACCCCTTTACAATCAACCACACCATACTTGTCGACCAGCTCTTGCGGAACCTGCTCCACCAAAATCTGGCTAAAGCCCGTTTCTTCAAAACGTCTTGTCATGCCTGCAAGGTTGTCTTGCTTCAAATTGCATTGAGCATTATCGACCAGCACATCAGGCAATAACACAGCAAAAGGCTCATCCCCCACTACCGCCTTTGCGGCCAAAATTGCATGCCCCAAACCCTTTGCTTCCGCCTGACGAACGGAAATCACCGTCAAACCAGGTGGCGTAATGGACCGCACTTCTGCCAACAAAGACCGCTTTAAACGAGCTTCTAATTGCGCCTCCAACTCAAAGCTCGTATCAAAATGGTTTTCAATGGCATTTTTACTGGCGTGAGTGACTAATACGATTTCCTTAATACCAGCAGCAGCCGCTTCTTCAATAACATATTGAATGAGAGGTTTGTCAACAACAGGTAACATCTCTTTCGGTATCGCCTTAGTCGCCGGCAACATACGCGTTCCCAATCCTGCTACGGGAATCACTGCTTTTTTAATTTGCATGTGTGGATCCTTGTGACCTTTTGATTGTTAAGGGAGCGCCGCTAACTATTTAGCAGCGCTAATATCTCTTTAGTTTTGATGTCCACCAAATTTTTATCAGCTCGGCTTTCAACATTCAAACGCACGACTGGCTCAGTATTAGACATTCTTAAATTAAAGCGCCAATCGGCAAATTCTAAACTTATACCATCGGTTTTATCGATGCTTAGCGCTTGCCCTGAATATTGCACCAAAACTTTTTCAATCGCTTTGGCAGGCTCCGCAATATAACTATTAATTTCGCCAGGAGAAGGGAATTTAGCAATCCGATCTTCAAGTAGACTAGAAAGCGTTTGTGATTTACGCGACAGGAGTTCGCACACTAACAGCCAAGGAATCATACCGCTATCACAATAGAAGAAATCGCGAAAATAATGATGTGCGCTCATTTCTCCACCGTATACAGCATCCTCTGCACGCATACGCTCTTTGATAAAGGCATGGCCTGTTTTGGATTGAATCGCGCTCCCACCATTAACCTGTGCAATATCCTGAGTATTCCATGTCAATCGAGGATCATGAATAATCTTAGCGCCTGGATTTTTCAATAAAAAAGCTTCCGCCAAAAGCCCAACAATATAATACCCTTCGACGAATTCACCGCGCTCATCAAAGAGAAAGCAGCGATCAAAATCACCATCCCACGCAATCCCCATATCAGCACCCGCGGCAATGACTGCATCTCCCGTCGCTGCACGATTATCGACCAACAATGGGTTTGGAATGCCGTTCGGGAAGGTGCCGTCCGGTTCGTGGTGTACCTTGATGAATTCAAAAGGTAAGAAGCGCTCTATAGCATCAATAACATGACCCGCCGCACCATTACCCGCATTGACCACAAGCTTAAGCGGTTTTAGCTGCGCAGGATCAACATAGGTCATCAAATGTTCGATATAGGCAGCAAGCGTGGATTGTTCAGTGTATTGCCCGCGCTGAGCAGCATCGACAGAAGCAAATTTATTTTCTTCCGCAAGGCGTTTAATTTCATTCAGGCCCGTATCACCACTAATAGGGCGGGAGCCTTCGCGAACCAATTTAAGCCCATTGTAATCAATTGGATTATGACTGGCAGTAACAACAATACCGCCATCTACGTTTAAGTGGCTGGTGGCGAAATAGATTTCTTCTGTGCCGCACATGCCAATATCTATTACATTTGCACCCTGATCGCGCAAACCGTTACTCAGTGCCTCCTTTAAAGACTTGCTGGTAAGCCGAACATCCCCCCCTACGACGACTGATTTAGGACGTAAATATTGAGCGTAAGCTCGACCAATTCTATAAGCAATTTCTTCATTGAGCTCTGTACCGAGCTTGCCACGTATATCGTAGGCTTTAAAACAGGTTAGATTCATGGGCATTTCCAAAGATTCCATTACGAGGTTGAAGTTCAATCCGAATCATCGCTGTTGCTCTTTTTAATAAAAGCTAATCTTTTTGGTTCAAATCGCATGCCAATTACTATGGCTTTATAATTTTTCTATTAGGTTACACACTATCAGTAGCTCACAGCCTTGACTTAAGCGATCCCAGCATAGTCATCAAAACTATATGTTACAGAGAGCCACACTAAGCAAAGAGTAAACTAGTGTCCCATTCTTACGATTTGTTGACACTCAACATAATTAACAACGAACGCGCACTAAATTCATTATTTGGTTAAAAACATCAGAAACACTAAGCAGAGTGCTGTCTATTACCAGCGCATCACCAGCCGCTTTTAAAGGCGACACACTGCGCTGCGTATCGCGCTCATCACGTTCGCGGATATCATTCACCAACACGGCCATATCGACGTTTTGCCCACTCGCCAATAATTGTTTATAGCGGCGATCTGCACGCGCTTCTGCACTTGCTGTCAAAAATACCTTTACCTGAGCGAGAGGGAAAACCATAGTGCCCATGTCACGACCATCGGCAATAAGGCCCGGCATGGTAGCAAAGACACGCTGACGTTCAAGTAATGCCTGCCTGACAGGCGGATAGGCGGCCACAACTGATGCATTCATACCCACTTCTTCACGACGAATTGCATTGGTTACATCTTGTTCCGCCAATAAAATACGCGTTGGCTCTGAAGACACATCAAAATATACATCCAAGCTTGAGGCCGTTGCAGCGACAGCGGCCTGATCAGTTAACTCGACCTGCTGTTGCATAGCAGCCAATGCAACCAAACGATAGAGTGCGCCGCTGTCTAACAAATGAAAGCCCAGCTCCTTAGCTAACATTTTGCTTAAAGTACCCTTACCTGAGCCACTTGGGCCATCAATGGTTACGACAAACGGGGATGAAACAGATAGTTCGCTCAAGATCATGCCTCTGTCTATTCAGTAAGTGATGTAATGATCTGACGACAGGTAGCTACCGGATCAAGTGATTGCGTGATGGGACGACCAATAACTAGATAACTGCTGCCTGCGGCTAAAGCTGCCGCAGGTGTCAGGGTGCGACGCTGATCGTCAGCTGGAGAAGATGGCAAGCGGATACCAGGCGTCACCAAACAAAAATCCGACCCAAATTCACCGCGCATCAGGCTAGCCTCTTGTGCAGAACAAACAATACCATCGAGCCCCGAGCGCTGGGTGAGCCTAGCAAGACGCATGACCTGCTGCTCAGGCGTCTGCTCAATACCAACGGCCTGTAAATCTGCCTGCTCCATACTTGTCAGTACAGTCACCGCGATTAAAAGTGGATTGGGGCCTGCCCGTACAATTAAAGCCTCGCGTGCAGCATTCAGCATACGCTCACCACCAGACGCGTGAACATTTACCATCCATACACCCAGCTCAGCAGCTGCTTTTACTGCCTTAGCCGTTGTATTAGGAATATCGTGAAACTTCAAATCGAGAAATATCTCAAAGCCCAGAGCCATTAGCTTTTCAACTATTACTGGGCCGCAGGCAGTAAAGAGCTCCTTGCCCACCTTGAGACGACAATCGCCGGGAGACAGGCGACGCGCCATTGCCAGACAATCCTCTGCATTATCAAAATCCATTGCTACCAAAATGCGCGGACCTGCAGTTTGCATGAAATACCCTCTTAGAAAATAAAAAACCCGAGCTTTGCAGCTCGGGTGCTATTAAAACAAATCGCTGGGTAAAATTCACGGACTAACGTAGCTCCTTAACCGCTAATTGATCAAATTTGAATTTTCGTGCGATTAGCCTCCAATGTAGCAGGGCCAATACCTTTCACTTCTGTTAATTGCTCAACCGTGGTGAATTTACCATTGGCTTCGCGCCAAGCCACTATGGCCTCCGCCTTCTTGACGCCAATTCCCTTTAACTGTGTCAAAGCCGATACGTCAGCTGTATTAATATTAACCATCTCCTGTTGAGCAGCGGCAGTAACTTCGCTTTTTACTGGATCAGTTACTTCGAGGGCGTTAGCGGCAGGAACTATAGCGAGGGAAAGAATTGCAGTGGACAAAAAAGCTAAGAAATATTTCATTGGTCAACTCCATGTAAGTAATTAAGTTATTTACACGCAACCTATCTGCTGCGCGCAAAGCTAGATTAGCCAATATTTCACATCTTACCAATTGGTTTTTTGCTGAAAATCATGTAAGCCAAAACTTACAAAAAAATGCGCCAATAAAAAACCATTCGTTTTGATTGCATCGAAATACTCCAGCAACAAAACGAATGGTTTTGCAAAGCACCAATACTACTTAGCCAGCAGCTTCTTTAAATCTACCGCATCCCAATGTGGGAAGTGCTTGCGCACTAAAGCATTTAACTCAATTTCAAACTCGCTAAAATTAGTTGAGACTTGGAGTGCTTCTGCCTCAAGCTGACGCACCACCATACCCGCCCCCACGGTAATATTAGTAAGGCGATCAATCACAATAAAAGCACCTGTTGCACGATTAATATTGTAGCTATCCGCAACCACATTTTGAGTCAAAAGCAAATCCACCACTGCAATATCATTGAGCTGCAGCTCAGCAACAGATAAATGCTCCTGAGTATTCACATCAATCCGATAATCAATTGCTGAAAGTTTACCGGCCACCAATTTACTGGAAAACTTAAAAAGATAATCAGTATTTGGGCTGACTGCCTTTTCTGCCATCCATACTATGTGTGCCTTTAAATGGTTGGACTGCGGTACAAGATCGTCCGCCAATACCAATACATCGCCACGGCTTACATCAATTTCATCCATCAAAGTAATTGTGATCGCCTGACCAGCAAATGCTTCTTGCAGATCACCGTCATAGGTAACCAGCGATTTCACCTTGCTTGTTTTACCTGAAGGCAAGACTCTGATGGTATCGCCAACGCGAACAACGCCCGAAGAAACATTGCCACAAAACCCACGGAAATTTAAATTAGGGCGATTGACATACTGCACAGGAAAACGGAAGTCTGCATAGTTTTTATCAGCCGCTATAGGTACATTTTCCAAAATTTCTATTAGGGTTTGGCCGCTATACCAAGGCGCGCGCTCCGAGCGATTTACCACATTGTCACCATCGAGCGCTGACATGGGCACAAACATTACATTCTGCATTCCAAGGCTTTGTGCGAAAGCCAAATAATCTGCCTTAATTTTTTCAAACACACTTTCACTAAATTCCAATAAATCCATTTTATTGATAGCGACAACAATATGCTTAATACCCAACAGTGAAGCGATATAGCTGTGACGGCGCGTTTGAGTAACAACACCATAACGCGCATCGATCAAAATAATTGCGAGGTCGCAAGTAGATGCACCCGTCGCCATATTGCGCGTGTACTGCTCATGCCCCGGAGTGTCTGCAATAATAAATTTGCGCTTAGAAGTGGAAAAATAGCGGTAAGCAACATCAATGGTGATACCTTGCTCACGCTCAGCTTGCAAGCCATCAACCAACAGTGCCAAGTCAATTTTTTCGCCGGTAGTACCATGCTTGGTGCTGTCGGAGCGCACGGCCTCCAACTGATCTTCGTAGATCATTTTAGAATCATGCAGCAAGCGACCTATAAGGGTGCTTTTGCCATCATCGACGCTACCGCAGGTTAAAAAACGCAATAATTCTTTTTGCTCATGTTGCGCAAGATAGGCATTAATATCTTCGGCAATTAATTCTGACTGATGACTCATAGTGATCTCTTTTACAATCGCTAACTGTTGTAAGTATTAAATAGTGGCGTTTGCCAAGGCTAGGCTGACGAAAATACTAGAAGTAACCTTCTTGCTTTTTCTTTTCCATAGAGCCCGAACTATCGTGATCTATCACGCGCCCCTGACGCTCAGAAGTCGTGGTCAACAACATCTCTTGAATAATTTCAGGCAAGGTACCCGCCTCTGACTCCACTGCACCCGTGAGAGGGTAACAACCGAGCGTACGGAAACGCACCATGCGCTCCTCAACTTTATCGTCTGGCCCTATCGGCATACGGTCGTCATCAACCATTATTAAAGTGCCGTCGCGCTCAACAACTGGGCGCTTAGCGGCAAAATAGAGCGGTACAATTGGGATATTTTCCAAATGGATGTACTGCCAAATATCTAACTCCGTCCAGTTCGACAATGGGAAAACACGAATGCTTTCACCCTTATCCACGCGTCCGTTATAAATATTCCACAACTCTGGGCGCTGATTTTTAGGGTCCCAGCGATGATTTTTATCACGAAAGGAATAAACACGCTCTTTTGCGCGCGATTTTTCTTCGTCGCGGCGCGCGCCACCAAAAGCAGCATCAAAACCATATTTATTGAGCGCCTGCTTTAACCCTTGGGTTTTCATGATATCGGTGTGCTTAGCACTGCCGTGGGTAAAAGGCCCTACCCCCATATCAACGCCTTCTTGATTGATATGCACAATCAAGTCCCAACCTAATTCCTTAACGCGCTGATCGCGAAACTCGATCATCTCGCGGAATTTCCACGTGGTATCCACATGCAATAACGGAAATGGTGGTTTGCCAGGGAAAAATGCTTTCATAGTCAGATGTATCATGACCGCAGAATCTTTTCCTACGGAATAAAGCATCACGGGGTTATCAAATTCAGCGGCGACTTCACGAATAATATGAATACTTTCAGCTTCTAACTGCTTCAAGTGAGTCAAGTTGTAGTTTGACATTAGGAGACTACCAATATGGATGAATACGATGTTTGACTGACCCGGAGGTCGGATGGCGGCGATTATATACAGCTAATCGCCTAGTTTTAATGACTAATTACTTCTATGGTTATAACCAGCAGTGCAACTCACCATCTAAGGGTTAGATATGTTGGTGTTTTTAGGTGGAAAATCCGTACCTTTTTGCTCTGCAAGCATTTGCGTGAATTGATCGCGCGTGCTTTTAGCCCGCGAAAAAACTTCCAACAAATAGGCGCTATCCTCCTGCTCTATGCCCTTGCGCATCCGCATAAGGTTGGCAATAAACATATCCAAGGACTGCAATACTGCAGATTTATTTGCGCGCATTATATCGTGCCACATAACTGGATCGCTCGATGCGATACGCGTAAAGTCGCGAAAACCACCGGCGGCATAGCGGAATATATTTGGGTTTGCGATATCCTGCGCTAGGGTATCCACCAAGGAATAAGCTATGGCATGGGGTAAATGACTGGTTGCAGCTAAGACCTCATCATGTTCCGTCACGCTCATACTGAGCACTTCAGCACCAACCCGCTCCCACATATGGGTAACTCGCGCTATGTGGGCTGGATCATTATTGGGAACAGGTGTGAGAATAACGCGGTGGTGTTCATAAAGATTAGGATTAGCGGCAGTTACGCCACTTTTTTCTGATCCAGCTATCGGGTGCCCCAATATAAACTGAGCTGGAACCTTACCAAATACATCTATTGCCGCACGCTCAACACTGCCTTTTACGCTAGCACCATCGGTAATCGTAACATCGGCGGAAATAAAATCATTAATGTCCTGCAAAACAGCCGTAACGGAAAGTGTAGGTACGGCAATAAAAATGACATCGCCCGCCCCCAGCTCACCTGCAATTTCTTGCAGCGAACAAAAGGCGCGATCCACAACCCCGAGCGCAACGGCTTGCGCGCAGGTTTCCGCACGACGCGCTATACCAATCACTTCGGTGCAGGCACCACGCTGCTTTAAACCCGTTGCAAGGCTGCCTCCAATAAGCCCTATACCAATAATCACCAGCTTATTGATCAAGGGAACGGCAATAACGGGTTGAACTGAAGAAGTTGACGTCATGAGAAAATCACAGCACAGCTTTAGGGTAAGAGCCCAAAAGCTTCAAATCTGCACAGCGACCAGCCACTTCTTTTATAAGATCACCTATCAACACATCATCCACATGGCCGGCAAAATCAATAAAGAACACATAGTTCCAAACGCCAGTGCGAGACGGACGCGATTCGACACGGGTTAAATCAATATGATGGCGGTGAAATGGCTCGAGCAAATTATGTAGTGCGCCAGGCTCATTGCGCATAGCAACCACAATAGAGGTCTTATCGACACTGCTGGCAGGTACGGACTGAGCCCCAATAATCAAAAAGCGGGTGGAGTTATCAGGCTGATCTTCTATTTTTTCAGCAATCAGGGTCAAGCCATATAACTCGGCGGCCATGCTGCCGGCAATCGCCGCCGAATTCCACTCACCCTTAATACGTTTGGCTGCTTCCGCATTGGAACTCACAGCTACCCGCTCTGCATGAGGATAGTGTGCATCAAGCCATTTACGGCATTGTGCAAGCGATTGGGAGTGAGAGTAAATACGGGTAATGTTATTGGTATTAGTTACATCAGAAACCATCAAATTGTGATGGATACGCAATTCCACTTCGCCGCAAATTTTTAAATTTGACGCCATGAAATTATCGAGCGTGTGATTGACCACACCCTCGGTAGAGTTTTCAACAGGCACCACACCATAATTAACAGCGCCGGCTTCTACCTCACGAAACACTTCATCAATCGCAGCAAACGGCAGCGCTATAGCAGAGTGACCGAAATGCTTGAGCGTTGCCTGCTGGGTAAACGTGCCTTCAGGGCCGAGATAAGCCACCTTGATAGGATTCTCTAACGCCAAACAGGCAGACATGATTTCACGAAACAGGCGCGCCATCTCTTCGTTGCTGAGCGGCCCCTGATTTCGCTCCATGGCCTTACGCAATACTTGCGCCTCACGCTCAGGGCGATAAAACAAAATTTGCGCATCCTCTGGCAAACTTGCCTTTTTGACATCAGCCACTTGTTGCGCACAAGCAGCTCGCGCAGAAATAAGGCGACCTATTTCTTCGTCTAGCGCATCAATTTGATTGCGCAGCGCGAGCAATTTTTCCAATTCAGTTGGTTCAACAGACATCTAATTACTCATCACTGCTGCTATCAGTTTCATCTTCAGAGGTCTTATCGTCGAGTATGACCTCGTCATCAACACCATCATCAGAAGGTTCTTTATCACCTTCGGCAGAATGCGCCAATTCGCGTTTGACACTTTCATCGGCAGATTCTTCGATACGTTCCAAGCCTTGCATGTGCTCGCCATCTTTAAGCTTAATAAGACGAACGCCTTGCGTATTACGACTCAACACAGAGACCTCATCAACACGCGTGCGAACCATAGTGCCCTGATCAGAAATCAACATGATTTCTTCTCCGTCGAACACCTGCACTGCACCAACTAACGGGCCGTTACGATCCGTTGTTTGCATGCCAATGACACCTTGCGAGCCACGACCTTTAGCAGGGAACTCACCGACTTCGGTACGCTTGCCATAGCCATGTTCACTCACAGTAAGCACTTGACCATTTTCCATGGGGATAACCATACCCACCACACGCTGTTCATCACTTATGCGAATACCCCGCACACCGCGCGATGTTCTACCCATGGCGCGAACTTGTGATTCACGGAAACGAGCCGCCTTACCTGAGCTTGAAAACAAAATCACATCACAATTACCATCGGTAATGGCTGTGCCCACAAGGGTGTCGCCTTCATCCAATTCAATTGCACGCAAGCCAACACTACGTTGACGCGCAAACTGGCTCAGTACTGTTTTCTTCACAGTACCTTTGGCGGTCGCCATGAAAATGTAATGATCATCGTCATAAGACTTAACAGGTAGGATTGAGGTAATGCGCTCACCCTCATCCAAATTAAGTAAATTCACTACCGGGCGACCGCGCGCTTGACGGCCCGCCACTGGGATCATATAAACTTTTAGCCAATAAACCTTACCGGCGTTAGTAAATAACAGAATAGTATCGTGGGTGCTGGCGATTAAGAGATGCTGTATGTAATCTTCATCTTTAACGGCGGTCGCTGATTTACCCATACCGCCACGGCGCTGCGCTTGATAATCATCCAGCGGCTGGCTCTTCGCATAGCCACCGTGAGAAATAGTCACCACACGATCTTCTTCGTTGATCAAATCTTCAGTGGTCAAATCTAAGGTTGACGCCATGATCTCAGTGCGACGCTCATCACCGTAGTCGGTAATGACCTGCTCTAACTCTTCGCGAATCACTTCCATCAGGCGTACAGCATTACCGAGAATCTCAAGGAACTCAGCGATTTGAATAAGCTTTTCATCATACTCAGCAAGCAGCTTATCGTGCTCCATGCCGGTTAAACGATGCAGACGCAATTCCAAAATCGCTTGCGCTTGCGCCGCAGACAAATAATATCTGCCGTCACGCATGCCAAATTCTGTACCCAAATCTTCAGGGCGACAGGCATCTTCGCCCGCGCGCTCAAGGTAGGGAGCCATTTCTGCCGCATCCCAACCGCGCACCATAAGGCCTTCTTTCGCTTCTGCGGGTGATGCAGAATTTTTGATTAAGGCAATTACTTCATCAATATTGGAAATCGCAACCGCAAGACCTTCCAATATATGACCACGCTCACGCGCTTTACGTAGCAAATACACGGTACGGCGCGTAACTACTTCGCGGCGGTGACGCACAAAGGCTTCAAGCAATTGCTTAAGATTGAGAATTTTGGGCTGGCCGTCTTCAAGCGCTACAACGTTAACGCCGAAGGTAGTTTGCAACTGGGTTTGGCTGAACAGGTTGTTCAGCAACACTTCGCCCGATTCATTACGTTTTACTTCAATAACGATACGCATACCGTCTTTATCAGACTCGTCGCGCAGCTCACTGATGCCTTCAATTTTCTTTTCTTTCACCAGCTCAGCAATACGCTCGATCAAACGCGCCTTGTTGAGCTGATAGGGAATTTCATGAACGATGATTGTTTCGCGCCCGGTTTTTTCATCCCGCTCAACTTCTGCCTTGGCACGCACAATGATACTGCCACGGCCG
Source organism: Cellvibrio sp. 25HG11W-0 (assembly GCF_057815475.1). NCBI lineage: Bacteria > Pseudomonadati > Pseudomonadota > Gammaproteobacteria > Cellvibrionales > Cellvibrionaceae > Cellvibrio > Cellvibrio sp. 25HG11W-0. Next base: position 2,107,599 of record NZ_CM174230.1, on the reverse strand, counting down.
GTGCGATAAGCCTGCAAAATACCCGCGCGACCATTAATAATGGCACCGGTAGGGAAGTCTGGCCCTGGGATAAACTCCATCAATTCGTCAACGGTGATGTCAGCATTTTCAATTAACGCCAAACAGCCGCGTACGACTTCACCTAAATTATGGGGTGGAATATTAGTTGCCATGCCTACGGCGATACCAGATGAGCCATTCACCAAAAGATTGGGAATACGCGTTGGCATAACCGCAGGAATCATCTCAGTGCCGTCATAGTTGGGCACAAAGTCGACAGTTTCTTTATCTAAATCCGCCAAGAGATCATGGGCGATTTTAGACATACGGATTTCGGTATAACGCATAGCGGCCGCGCGATCGCCATCTACCGAGCCGAAGTTACCCTGACCATCCACCAGCATATAGCGCAGTGAAAATGGTTGAGCCATACGTACGATAGTGTCGTATACAGCGGTATCACCATGAGGATGGTATTTACCGATTACATCACCCACCACACGGGCGGATTTTTTATAGGGTTTATTCCAATCGTTTTTCAATTCGCTCATGGCGAACAAAACACGGCGATGCACGGGCTTTAAGCCATCGCGCACATCGGGTAAAGCACGACCTACGATAACGCTCATGGCGTAGTCGAGGTAGGACTGCTTCATCTCGTCTTCGATACTAACCGGTGATATTTCTTTAGCGAATTCGACCATGGGAATACTGCTTTCCTTATTATGGTGACGGCAGGATTGTTTACATAAGACCAACCAAGAATATGATTAGTCTATTTTTTGTTCTTTTTTAGTTCTTTTGTTCTTGGTAAGCCCGCAAAAGCGCTCAAAATGCGCTCTATTTGTTTGCGGATTATTTGGCTACCCCAGTAAGGGTTTAGTCAAATGCGCCTAAAAACTAATTTGAGGGCGAATGCTAACACAAAAACTCCAATATAGGCAGTTTAGCACTGCGTTTTAGCAAGAGTACTGAAGAGATAAATAGAGGTAAAAAAGACATGCAAATAACAACCAACAAATACCTCTAAATGAACCTTACATCTGACCTAACCCGTGCATTGCATCCAGCCCACTCAACACCAGCATCAGTTATACTGCCGTCCACTTTTTGCCTCTACCTACAAGGCCTAATCCCCTTATGACATCCAGTGCCACTACTCAACTCAGCGTCGACTTGATTATTAAAGCCCGCTGGATAATTCCCGTGATTCCCGAAAATCGTTTATTCGAGGACTGCGCGCTGATCATAGACAAGGGGCTCCTTCTTGCCCTGCTACCACAAACTGAAGTCGCCCAGCGCTATGTAGGCAAGACCGTAGAGCTCAACAACCACCTATTAATACCCGGCCTGATAAATGCCCATGGCCATAGCGCCATGAGCCTGCTACGCGGATTCGCAGATGATCACCCACTGCACACTTGGCTCAACGATCATATTTGGCCAACCGAAAAACGCTGGGTAAGTCCCGATTTTGTTCGCGATGGCACTCAATTGGCCATGGCAGAAATGATTAAAACCGGTACAACTTGTTTTGCCGACATGTACTTCTACCCAGAACAAGCGGCCCAAGCCTGCCTTGATGCTGGCATGCGTAGCCAAATCAGTTTCCCTATATTTGATTTTGCGAGCGCCTGGGGTTCCGGCCCAGACGAATACTTCGCCAAAGGCTTAAAGCTGCACGACAACTACCGCAACCATCACCTTATATCGATTGCCTTTGGCCCCCATGCACCCTATACCGTCGCCGATGAGCCGCTCCAAAAAATTGCCGTCTTAGCCCAAGAAATGGATATGCCGGTGCAGATTCACCTGCATGAAACCGCGCAGGAAATCCAGCAGTCAATGGCAACCTACGGCAAGCGCCCGCTGCAGCGATTGCAGGATTTAGGTCTGTTGTCACCGTTGGTGCAATGTGTTCACATGACCCAAATAAATGACGACGATATAGCCATCCTGCAAGCCAGTGGGGCACAGGTTATTCACTGCCCCGAATCCAACCTAAAGCTCGCCAGCGGCTTCTGCCCAGTGCAGCAATTGCTTGATGCAGGTATAAATGTCGCTTTGGGTACTGATGGCGCAGCCAGTAATAATGATTTGGATTTATTCAGCGAACTCAAAACTGCCGCTCTCTTAGCCAAAGCAGTCGCGCAGGATGCCGCTGCCCTCAATGCTCACAGCGCGTTGCGCCTAGCCACAATCAACGGCGCCAAAGCACTCGGGCTAGAGGAAAAAATTGGCAGCCTTGAGGTCGGCAAAGCTGCCGATATAACCGCCATAGATTTCAGCAGCCTCGGCATGCAACCGCTGTATAATCCACTTTCACAACTTATTTATACCCACGCTGGCCAGCAAGTCACTCATGTCTGGGTTGAAGGTAAGGCACTCCTCATTGAGCGCCAACTGCAAACACTCAATGAACACGAAATACTGGCAAAAGCGCATCAGTGGCGCAAACAAATTGCCGTTTAAACGGCACCCACAACAATAATCACAACACCATTTCATAACGGGGAACGACCTATGGCCAACGTTGATAGCGCTGAAATTGCAAAATTTGAAGCTCTCGCCAGTCGCTGGTGGGATAAAAACAGTGAATTCAAACCACTCCACGACATCAACCCGCTGCGCGCCAACTTTATCGATCAACGCTCGCCAGTCGCAGGCAAAACTATTATTGATGTCGGTTGTGGTGGTGGCATTTTGGCCGAATCGCTTGCGCTGCGCGGCGCCCACGTTACCGGCATCGACATGGGTGAAGCGCCGCTCTCTGTGGCACGCTTACATGCATTAGAAAGCGGGGTTGAGCTCAACTACGAACAAACAACTGCCGAAGATAAAGCAGAGCAAATGCCTGGCGCTTTCGACATAGTTGCCTGCTTAGAAATGCTTGAGCATGTACCCGATCCTTCATCGGTTATTCGCGCCTGCGCACAACTGGTAAAACCCAATGGCGACGTCTATTTCTCCACCATTAATCGCAACCCAAAAGCCTATGCCTTTGCTATTTTAGGTGCAGAATATTTACTGAAATTACTCCCGAAAGGCACACACGAATACAGCAAATTTATTCGCCCGTCTGAGCTGGCGCAGTGGCTACGCGCTGCCGGTTTAGAATTGCAAACCATCACTGGCATGACCTATAACCCCATCACTAAACACTACAAGCTCAACCCTAATGATGTAGCAGTAAATTATTTGGTTCACGCCAAGAGAATCAGCGAGTAATTCATGAGCAAACCTATACGTGCAGTCATGTTTGATCTGGATGGCACCCTGCTAGATACGGCACCCGATTTTATCGCCGTGGTAAATCAACTACTTATTGAGCAACAGCAAACGCCTATTGCGCCTGAAAAAATTCGCGCATCAGTATCCAATGGATCAAAGGCATTGATTAAAATGGCATTCTCCATCGACGAGACCCATGCGCAGTTTGAACCGCTACGCCAACGCCTACTTGCGCTCTACTCTGCTCACATCGCTGATTTTACCTGCCCATTTCCTGGCATCATGCCGCTACTAAGTAAATTAGCAGAACATCAAATCCCTTGGGGCATAGCAACCAACAAACCCGCAGCCTACACTCTCCCCTTAATGGCTGCCCTTGACTTACAGCCAGCCCCCTTAAGCATCATTTGTCCCGACCATGTTGCTCACAGCAAGCCCGACCCCGAATCACTTCATTTGGCAGGCCAACAGCTTAACTGCGCAGCACATGAAATTATTTATATTGGCGATCATAAACGCGATATCGACTGCGGCAAGAATGCAGGCAGCATTACCATTGCCGCCGCCTATGGATACATAGATGCCGAAGACTCTGCACAAAACTGGAATGCTGATTTTTGCGTAAACCATGCCGATGAAATATGGCCCATAATCCAAAAACATTTGAATTAATTGGAAAATCCACCATACAACTTTTAGACCTGCTCTCAAACGCAGCGCAACACACACTTACGACTCGAGGTGAGACATGCACATTCCCGCTGATTACAGCATCAAGGCAGAGTGCCTTAAAGACAAAATTATCGTCGTTACGGGTGCGGGCGATGGCATAGGTCGCGTCGCCGCCAAAAGTTTTGCGGCCAGCGGCGCCACAGTCGTTCTCATGGGCCGCACTCTGGCAAAACTGGAGGTGGTTTACGATGAAATTGAAGCAGCAGGCCACCCGCAGCCAGCCATCTTGCCAATCAATTTTGAAAGCGCAGTAGAAAAAGATTACATCGACATGTGCAATGTTTTAGAAGAGACGTTTGGTAGAGTCGATGGAATTTTATATAACGCAGGCGATCTGGGAGAACGAACGCCCATCAGCAATCATTCTCTCGGCGCATGGCAGCGCTGCATGCAAGTCAATGCCACAGCACCTTTTATGATGACTCAAGCATTATTACCACTATTAGCTAACGCACCTCATGCCAGCATTTTATTTACCAGCTCTAGTGTTGCATTTAAAGGTCGCGCCTATTGGGGTGCCTACGCTGCATCCAAAGCAGCAGCAGAAAATCTAATGCAAACTCTCGCCGATGAATTCGAAGGTACTTGTAATATTCGCAGCAATAGCATTAACCCTAGTGCTACACGCACAAAAATGCGTGCCGCTGCCTATCCCGCGGAAGACCCCATTACCGTAAAAACAGCAGAAGATCTTATGCCCGCTTACACCTATTTAATTGGGGATGACTCACTCGGCATTTCTGGCCAGCAATTTCAATTTAACAATTAAAACATCCAATAATTGCACTCTGCACTGCTACATAGTGAAATTTAAAAACACAAAAGGAGATCAATTGATCTCCTTTTGTGTTTTTAAATTTTATGCCACTTTTGACTGTAAGACCCAGCTAGTCCAGCTACAGTTTGAACCTGCTTATTAATAGCAACTTAAACACTAATGGCTATTTTTCTGCATCATCTCTAACAATGACGCCTCGGCACGCGATAGCCCGCAGCGGCGCGCCACCTCATCGCAATCTATGCCCATTTTAAAAAGCTGTGCAGCTTGAGAGTAAGGCTGAAACTCTTCATCTTGGTAATAATCAATTTTTTCGGATTTTTGTGGGCCCGACTGCAAACGCTTTTCCATTGCCATCAGACGCTGCCCCATCCCAACTGAGCCGCTGTTAGATACAGCCAACTCACGCATTACTTTTTGAAGAGTTTTTTCTATTTCTAGAGCCTGCGCACGCGACTGTTTTAGGCTGTAAAAAGCCAGCACAAATGCCATAAGGCTTAAGAGCAGGCTTATAAGTAGACCTATTTCCAGTGTTGTCATTTGCACGTTTATATCCAACTTTTACCGCCTAAAAAGCTCATGCAACTAAATATCCTCCAGCTCTGACCACTCTTCCCCCGTCAACAGCTTATTCAATTCAATCAGTATGAGCAGCTCATTATTCTTATGACAAACACCCTGAATAAACTTGGCGCTTTCTTCATTGCCAACATTAGGTGCCACTTCAATTTCGGACTGACGCAAATAGACCACTTCAGCTACGCTATCAACCAATATGCCAATAACGTGACGATCAGTTTCTATAATCACAATACGGGTATTGTCCGTTATTTCACCACTAGGGAGATTAAACCTATGGCGAGTATCGATAACAGTTACTACATTACCGCGTAAATTGATAATTCCCAACACATATGATGGAGCACCAGGCACTGCAGCAATTTCTGAGTAACGCAAAACCTCCTGCACCTGCATTACATTAATACCATAGGTTTCACCGTCTAAACGGAAAGTAACCCACTGCAATACAGGATCATCACTACTTTTTTGTTTTGTTAAATCAGTTGCCATCGTTTATTCCTCTGCTACTCGGCAATTGCCGCGCTCCCGCCACATCAAACAGCTAAGCGCCACAATCGGTTAAATGTCGATATAACTATAGTCTAGAGCGCAACGAGTGCCACTTTATCCACTGAGATCATCTATTTGGTTTTTCTGGGCTCATAACAGTGTTCGGATTAGCTGTGCTTTGGCTGAAAATTTTTATCTTGGTCTATTAAAATCTGTCCAATTTGAGGGATATCCAACAATGCACACATATGATCCTTCACGGTGCCGGCCAACCACGGCCGCTTACTGCGATCAGAGCGCCACTTCACATCCTCGGGCTGCAAGCTAATAGGTTGATTAACCGAATCAACTGCAAGCCCCCAAGGTACTCCATTAATTGACACCACATACTTTGCAGTCTTTATGAAGTTCTCATCATATCGCTCAGGCATCACAAATTTAGCGGTATTTACTGTGCTGATTTTTCCTGTAGTCGTCAGCTGAAATCCCATAAACCAATCTGCCTGCCCAAACAAAGGAGTCAGCTCCTCAGTAATTGGTCGAATTTGACCTAAAGCGATTAAAGGCACAGCAAGGGTTAAACCAGACACTTTAAAAAGCAATACATCAAACCGCGCCTGCGCCCAGACGGGGCGGCCATTCTCCAACCACTCCACACCTGCTAACTTATAGGTGAGTGCGTCAGCAGATGCCACGACAGGCTCAGCTTCACACACCGCCCCTGCAGGAAAATCACTTTCCAGTGACGATACGGCTTCATAATCACTCTCTATATCCCACTCCTGAATCTCTTCAGGTAAGGCTATAGGCTCGGCAATTACGGGCGGCGCGCTTGGTGCTACTATCTCTTGTGCAATTCGGAGGGAAATTTGAGTCGAATCGACCAATAGCTGTGTGCGAGCCGTTTGCAGTAATTTCTCCAATTGTTGTTTTTGCTCAGGCGTTTGACGAACAACGGGCTCAGCAAAGTTCTGCACTTCAGGAAATTGACTCGGCGCACTACGTACTTTAGTTTCAGGGGCAGAATAAACCCTAGTGTTCAAGCTTGACGCCTGACCAAAGCGATTTTCTAGCGTTTTAGAGATTGGTTTTTGGGCAAGAGATTTTTTAGTAAGACTAACAACTTTTGCTACTTTATTATTAGTATTAGTCGTTGCAGCAGACACAGAATCTCGCTGTAGCTGCGGTAGTTCTTCGGCGCCGAGCAGCTCATCAAAATAGCTACTCAGGCTATCATCTGGCGGTTTTATATCTGCCACTAGATTGCACCTGTTTTTGACGAGTTCGATGCAGCTTCCGCTTGATCAAACTGTTCATCTTCAAATAGCTTTTTCTCCAACCAATGCCAAAGCGACCTGTAGGCTTCGACCCCACGACTCGTAGCGTCAAATAAATGTGGGGGAACTCCCGCCTTACTCGCATCGCGAAAACGAGTATCTATAGGTATATGCCCCGGCCAGACATGTTCACTGTGATTATTGCGAATACTGCGCAAACTCGTTACGGAAGCCTGGGTACGCCGATCAAACATCAAGGGGACAATGCTGTAAGGCAATGCTTTTTTACGTGAACGCGACATCATAGTGAGCGTATTCACCATCCGCTCCAGTCCCTTCATCGCCAAAAACTCTGTCTGAACTGGCACTAATAAATATTGACATGCTGCCAACGCATTAATCATGAGTACACCCAGCAAAGGCGGTGTATCTATGATCACATAATCATAATCATTACTTAAAAGGGCTAGAGCACGCATAAGCACTAGCCCCATACCATCTTGACCTATGGCTTGACGCTCTAACGTCGCCAAAGCGGTAGTCGAGGGCATTAGATCTAACAGGGGGTAATTAGTCGTTTGAATCAAACGTAACACACTGTCGCGACTTAACTGTTTGCGCTCTTGAAATAGGGTGTAACTACTCAATGCCAGCTGATCAGCATCAAAACCGAAATAGGTACTCAATGAACCATGAGGGTCAATATCCAACAAAAGTACGCGCTTGCCCGTTTCGGCAATTAATCCACCGAGGGAAACTGTGGTGGTGGTCTTACCCACTCCACCTTTTTGATTGGCAATTGCAATTACACGCACGGATAAATCCTTGCTGGCGTCAAACACCAGACATTTTCTTAAAGGCAAGTATATCCAGCAAACTTTATGCCGTTTTTTAAATTTAATTAAAATTTCACGCAAAAATAATGAGTATCGTCCTAGTACGGAATGCGGCTAAGAATACTTAATGTATACAATACTACTCAAAACAGTCTTTTTACATAAACTCCTTAGACATTTTTGAGGCGCCGGAACGAAACATTGAGGTGATAATGCGTAATACAGAAAAGGAGTAAGTGATGGGATTAAAGTGGCTGACTTATACAACAATGCTGAGCTATTAATAATCCACGACGCTGAAGATTTAATTAAGGCGCAACTACCGGCTCATCCGCCCCCACAGAGCGACCTAAAGACACCTTAGGGCGATCCATTTTTCGCTTAGCAACCATAATAGCAACCCGTCGATTTTGCGCTCTGCCCACCGCAGTATCATTACTAGCAGTCGGTTGATACTCTCCATAACCAACCGCCGATAATCGCTCCGGCGCAACACCACTATTAACCAATACTTTTACTATAGCACTGGCTCGCGCTGCCGACAGTTCCCAATTTGTAGGGTAACGCGGACTATTAATGGGAATATTGTCGGTAAAGCCTTCAACCTGCACAGGATTGGAATAGGTTTTTAATATAGTTGCAATTTCATTAAAAATACTAAGAGCCTGAGCACTAGGGTCTGCACCACCGGAAGAAAATAAAATACTATCCTTCAATTCAATCTGCAGCCAAAGCTCATTGCTCGACACTTGAATCACTTGGTCATTTATAAGCTGTGAAAACTTTTCACTCACCAAGTCAGAAATTTGCGTCAGTTCATCACTGGTTTTCACAGCATTCGGCTCACTATCATCTGCAGGAACAGTCGGGGGAGTCTGATCACTTACGATAGATATTTGTCCATTTTCAATGGCTTGATTTATTGATGTTTTACCCATATCCAACGGAGTAATGGGATCATTCGATGGGGAAAGTTGTGCCTCAGGGTTTAGGTCAACTTGGGTATCTTTAGGCTTATTAAACGCTTCAACGAACGTTTCAGAAAGTACGCGGTACTTGCTATCGTTGACTTGCGAAATAGAATACATCACCACAAAAAAGGCAAACAACAGCGTAATAAAATCGGCATAAGAAATTAGCCAACGTTCTTGATTAACATGTACCTCTTGTCTTCGACGACGCGCCATGGCTCAGCCACCAAACCTTATATAAATCAAAGGGGGTGTAAATACCCATTTAACTTCATTGCAATAGAGCGTGGATTCTCGCCATCAGCAATTGAAATAATACCCTCAATGATCAACTCGCGATATTGAGAGTTTTCATTCACACACATCCGCAACTTATTAGAAATAGGAATCAGCAAAAGATTCGCGATAGCCACCCCATAAATAGTCGCGACAAAAGCAACCGCTATACCAGGTCCCAAGAGTGCGGGATCAGCCAAATTATTCATTACATGAATCAAACCCATAACGGCACCCACAATACCTATTGTCGGCGCATAACCACCCATTGATTCATAAAACTTGATAGCGTCGATGTCACGTTGTTCATCTACAATCATGTCAGTTTCTAAAATACGACGAATAACTTCAGGTTCGTTACCATCCACCAACAACTGCAAACCTTTTTTTGCAAAAGCATCTTTCTCTCGCTCAGATACCTCTTCAAGGCCTAGCAACCCATCTTTGCGCGCCGCCGTCGCCCAGCGCACTATGTTAGCAATACCTTGTTTAAAAGGAACATAGGGCGGTTTGAATACCCATACAACAATTCGCAAGGCGCGCTTTAAACTATGCTTGGGGGTTTGTAAAATAGCCGCGCCTAAAGTGCCACCAAGAACAATCAAAGCAGCGGGCCCATTTATCAGGGTTGTGAAGCCACCACCCTCTAAAAAATTTCCGCCAACAATAGCTGCAAACCCCAAAATTACGCCAACGATACTGAGAATATCCACTACACAACCTCTCGCGCCAGACGTGGCCCAATTTCTTTTAGGCTGAGAACCTTATCACTTAATCCTGCGCGTGCTACTGCCATCGGCATGCCATAAATCACACAGCTCGCCTCATCTTGTGACCATAGTGCAGAACCTGCATCTTTCAGTAACCGCGCACCTTTGCAGCCATCAGACCCCATTCCGGTTAAGACCACACCTAAAACTCTATCTGCATAACAATTTGCGGCCGAGCCGAAAGTAATGTCCAATGAAGGTTTGTAGGTAACACGATCATCATCCACAAATACCCGCACTGAGCCACCATTGCGTTTATCGAGCATTAGTTGCTTACCACCAGGAGCCAATAACGCAAGCCCTGGCTCTAACACATCACCATCTACAGCTTCACGCACACGAATTTTGCACAACTTATTTAAACGTTCAGCAAAAGCTTTAGTGAAGTTTTCAGGCATGTGTTGCACCAATACAATTGGTACGGGAAAGTTTGCCGGTAAAGCAGCCAGAACCTCTGCCAAAGCCACAGGCCCGCCAGTGGAAGTACCAATCACTAAAAGCTTAGGCTGCTTTTTTAAATGATATGTATCCAGACCTGAACTTTTTACATGGTCTGGGGTTACACTTTTTGAAATTATAGGCTTTGAAACTGACGCAGCCGCTGGCAAGGAGCGTGGTGCTGGTGTAACTGCGGCTTGCGCACCTACTGCCGGCTTAACATCCGGTGAAGATGGAATGCGCCATTGTGTGCCCGAGCGCGCCAACGTAATTAAACGCTCATGCAAACGCTTTTTTAATGCTGCCGAACTACGTGAAACCTCAGCAAAATCTTTAGGAATAAAATCTAAAGCCCCAGCGGCTAAAGCATCCAGAGTGATTTTAGCCCCTTCGTAAGTAAGCGATGAAAACATTAAAATGGGCACTTTTCCATTAGCCATAATATGTTTAACGGCAGTAACACCATCCATTACTGGCATTTCAAAATCCATCGTAATGATGTCAGGCTTTAATTCAGCGGCTTTCTCAATTGCTTCTCGGCCATTGCTGGCAATGCCCACCACTTTTAAGTCGGGATGTTCGTTAATAATATCTTTCAACCGATGCTGAAAGAAACTCGAATCATCAACTACTAGTACCCTAAGTGGCATCTACATTACTCCGCAGCGTCAACTGCACTAAATATTAATTGATCAGCGCGATGGGGCCACAATACCTTAAACTACAGATTCTCTCACTTAGCCTTAATAGTTGACTACACCATAATCACCAGCGATATTTTCATCTCAGATTAACTGTGGCCCCATGCAGTGGTGCCCTTAGCATAGCGACGCAATAAACTAGGTATATCTAAAATTAGCGCTATAGTGCCGTCGCCTGTAATAGTGGCGCCGGCCATCCCAGGTGTTCCCTGCAACATTTTACCCAAGGGTTTAATGACAACCTCTTCTTGACCGACTAATTGATCCACGACAAAGCCTACACGTCTTGTTCCAACAGTCACTATAACCACATGTGCACTATCAGGGCGCTGCCCGTAACTCGCTTTGACCAACCAATCTTTTAAATAAAATAATGGAATAGCTTGATCGCGAATCGCAACGCAATCTTGCCCGTCAATAATATGACTTTTGGTTAGGTCCATATGAAATATTTCATTGACGCTCACCAAAGGAAAAGCAAAAGTTTGCTTGCCAGACATAAACATTAGGGTTGGCATAATTGCCAACGTCAAAGGCACTTTAATAATGAAGCGAGTGCCCTTCCCTAACGTAGACTTAATATCTACACTGCCATTAAGCTGTGTAATTTTAGTTTTCACCACATCCATACCGACGCCACGCCCCGATACGTCAGATATTTCTTTTTTGGTGGAAAAGCCTGGTGCAAAAATTAAATTGTAGGCCTCTGTATCAGTAAGACGATTAGCGGTGTCCTCATCATATATTCCTTTTTCCACAGCAATAGCGCGCAATCTATTTGCATCCATACCTGCACCATCATCACTAATGGATAAAAGTATGTGGTCACCTTCTTGCTCTGCGGCCAGTATCACTTGCCCAATACGGGGCTTTCCATTTGCTTCTCGCACATCTGGAAACTCTATACCATGATCGACAGAGTTACGCACTAAATGCACTAGCGGATCTGCAAGCGCCTCAACGAGATTTTTATCTAGATCAGTTTCTTCTCCGACTAATTCAAGACTTATTTCTTTTTTCAAACTACGGGCCAAATCGCGCACCACCCGAGGAAAGCGACCAAACACTTTTTTGATCGGCTGCATCCGTGTTTTCATAACAGATGTTTGTAGATCAGCCGTTACCACGTCAAGGTTTGCAACTGCCTTCACTAGTTGCTCATTGGTGGAAGAATTGCCTAAGCGAACTAGGCGATTACGTACCAACACCAACTCGCCAACCATATTCATGATGTCATCGAGCCGCTGAGTATCAACACGAACCGTAGTTTCAACTTGCTGACTGTCTTTATCTGCCGCAGAGGGCGGTTTAATAGGGTCAGGTTTTTTGATTGGTGTAGGTGCGGCAGAGGCTGCCACTTTTGGTTTTACAGCAGGCGGCGTGGATATCGCCGCAGTAACAACAGCCGCTGGAACAGGAGCTGCACCTGGAGTCGGAACGGTTGGACCTTTACCTTTTCCGTGTAATTGATCGAGCAATGCTTCAAATTCATCATCATTAATTAGTTCAGCATTCGCTTTTTCTATCGCGACCGCGGGTATAGGAGCAGGAGCAGAGACTACTGCTGCACCTTCAACACTTGGGCCCTTACCTTTCCCATGTAATTGATCCAGTAAAGCTTCAAATTCATCATCACTGATATCACTTGACTCTGTTGCGGGGACTACTGGTGCAACTACACTCGCAACAACCGCACTCGGTGCCGCAATGCCAGGGCCTTGTCCTTTACCATGCAACTGATCCAAGATAGCATCAAATTCATCATCGCTAATATCATCATTAGAAGATGATGACGGCTTAACATCTGGAGTCTTAGAAGTGGATTGAGCTGGCGACTTGTCTGCAATAGCATCCAAAAGCTGTTCGAACTCGACATCGGTAATATCGCCGTCTTGATGCGTAGCCGGATCTGCTGAAGGAATACGCTCCGACACGCTAACAGACTCTGCTTCAGCCTCATTTAGATCATCACAAGAAACCAATCGTTCAAGAGCCGCGATAAGCGATGGATCAACCGGTGGCAACTCTTCGCGCTGAGAAACCAATTCAAATTGTTGATTGACTAAGTCTAGTGCTTGCAATACAACGTCCATCAACTCCGATGTAACGCTGCGTTTACTATTACGCAGAATATCAAAAAGATTTTCCGTCACATGGCAGCACTGCACCATAGGATTTAAACCGAGAAAACCTGCACCGCCCTTCACGGTATGAAAGCCTCGAAAAATTGCATTGAGTAAATCTTTGTCATCAGGGCGCTGCTCGAGGTCGACCAGCTGCTGCGACAAGCGCTCCAGAATCTCGCTTACCTCAACTAAAAAATCCTGAAGAATATCCTCGTCGTCACCGAAACTCATTCAACTTTCCTCAAGTAACCGGACATTAAAAACCAAGACTTGACAATAAGTCATCGACTTCGTCTTGCCCGGAAACCACATCAACACGCGAAGTGTTAATTTGTGGACCTTCTGCCTCTGTTTTGCGCTTTTGCATTACATCCTTATCATGACTGATGGTTTCTTCATCCATCGTCAAGCCAGTAACTTCTTCCACCTGCCCTGCAATACGCACCAAACTCACCAAGTCTTTTTCTACATCATTTATCAGACCAATAACGCGTTTAAGTACTTGACCGGTGAGATCTTGAAAGCCCTGCTCCAAGACTATATCTTGCAAGTTTTTACTAAGTTGATCTGTACCAGTTACCATTTGCCCAAGGAATTCATCCATTCGCGCATAGAGCTGACGAAACTCATCGCCACTCATTTCACGTCGCTTGAGTCGCGCCCATTCTTCACGAAGACTGCTTGCCTCCTGGCCCAAATTCATTGCAATAGGGGCGGCCTCATCCACGACATCCATGGTTTTTTCAGCCGCTTTCTGTGTAAGCTCTATTACATAATTTAAGCGATTAGAAGCATCATGAATATCCGAATTTTCAATCTTTGGCGGCTCCTTTGATAAATCCGCATCGACATTAAAATTCACTATGGCGTTATGTAAGCCACGTGTAAGGCGCCCAACGGACTGAAAAATATGCCTGTCGCGTGATTGAGTTATGCTTTGAATTAAGACTGAAGCCTCGTCAAACTGATTACTCTGCAATTTTTCTGCGAGCAACTTCGCACACTCTTTAAGCTCAGTAACAAACTCACTATTAATGTCTGTTTGGATTTCAGATACCATTGCGACGCCTTTTTATAATTGACGCGAGGAATTAACCTACACGCTCAAAAATTTTCTCAATTTTTTCCTTGAGTGCCTGTGCAGTAAACGGCTTAACCACATAGCCATTAACGCCTGCTTGGGCTGCCTCAATGATCTGATCGCGCTTGGCCTCTGCCGTCACCATCAGTACCGGCAAACTACGCAATTTGTCGTCGGCGCGAACCGCTTTTAACAGATCGATGCCTGTCATACCCGGCATATTCCAATCTGTCACTAAAAACTGGAAATCTCCATTTTTTAGCATTGGCAACGCCGTGACACCATCATCCGCCTCGTGAGTATTGGAGAAGCCCAAATCACGCAGTAAATTTTTAATAATCCGTCGCATTGTTGAAAAATCATCAACAATCAGGATCTTCATATTCTTATCCAATGCAACCTCCACTACCCCTAACGGGAATTTCAATTAATCTTAGTCTAGTCGGAGTTAAGGCTTAGGCCAGTAACAAAGGCTTATATCCTTAACTTTTATAACAAAACCTAGCCAATATTTTCACAATGATCATAAATTCATCTGTATCCGCACACAGGCTGTACATTTTTTGATGAATCTGCAGAAATTTCTATCACCCGATTGAACAGCCAAATTGCCGACACATGTTTTTTGTTTTACCAACCAGAAAGCTTTTGCCGCAAGCGTGCCGCCGCTTGGCTATGTATTTGACTTACACGGGACTCGCTAACACCTAGCACCAAACCTATCTCTTTAAGATTCAATTCCTGATCATAATAGAGCGCCAGTACCATCCTCTCTCGTTCAGGAAGATTTCCAATTGCTTTAACAAGTGCTTTTTTAAGCCCGTCGCGCTCTAACCCCTCTATAGGGGTGACAAATGAACTGCCATGTTCCGAGGCATCTATGTTGCTATCGTCATCGCCAAAAGTTTCTTCATAGCTAAACAAGCGGCTGCCATTAGAGTCCTGCAGCATAGTAAAATATTCATTAAGTTCAACACCAAGTTCAGCGGCAATTTCAACATCGCTGGCGTCTCGACCTAAACGCGCCTCTACTTTCGCCACAGCCTGAGCTATACGACGCGCATTGCGATGCACAGAGCGCGGCACCCAATCGCCGCGCCGCATTTCATCTACGATTGCACCGCGAATACGAATCCCAGCATAGGTTTCAAAACTTGCACCGCGCGCCGAATCGTATTTTTGAGTAGCTTCTATAAGCCCAATCATGCCGGCCTGAATAAGATCATCGACCTGTACGCTCGCGGGCATACGCAGCATCATATGATAAGCAATACGCTTCACCAAAGGAGCGTAATCTTCAATATTGAGTTGTTGTTCGGCAAGTTGCTTTTTATCGTACATGGCTAAACCATTGACTGCGGCCATTTCTGAGCACCTGTTCTGACACACCGAAAAGTCTTAGCGCGCATTCGCTGCTTGCAGTAAACGCTCGACAAAAAATTCTAGGCGCCCTGTCGGTGAATTAGGCAATGGCCATCTGTCGACGGCCTGAGCCAAAGCGCGAATTGCCACAGCAGCTTTTGAGCTGGGCGCAAATTCCAATAATGCTTTTTGCTTTTGAACCGCTTTGCGCACATTTTCATCAAAGGGTACTTGACCCACAAACTGCAAGGTCACATCTAAAAAACGTTCACATACGTGATTGAGTTTATTAAACATGTTGATACCTTCTTGAGCTGTACGCGTCATATTCGCGACGACCCTGAAGCGGAATAAACCGTATTCTTTATTTAATAACTTAATTAATGCATAGGCATCCGTTATTGATGATGGCTCATCGCACACGACAATGATGACCTCATTAGCCGCACGCACAAAACTGACCACAGTGTCGGAAATACCAGCGGCTGTATCTATGACAAGAACATCAACTTGGTCGGACAGATCATTGAAGGCATTAATTAAGCCCGCATGCTCAGCAGAACTTAATTCCGCCATGCGTTGAACACCGGAAGAAGCAGGGACAATTTTTACACCACCAGGACCAGTTACGAGCACCTCACTTAAGCTGTGGGTACCCGCTAAAACATCAGCCAGCGTATGTGTGGCCTTGATACCCAGCAGTACATCAACATTGGCCAAGCCCAAATCCGCATCTAAAAGCACCACCCTGCGGCGCATTTCAGCCAAGGCAATACTGAGATTTACGGAGATATTGCTTTTGCCTACTCCGCCCTTCCCGCCAGATACGGCGATGACTTGAACTGGTCGCGTTTGACTCATCTAACTTTAACTCCAAGCTCGCTTACTACTCTAAGAGGTTCAACTTTAGTGTGAACTGAGTATAGATATAGATTTGCAGTCCGGCTGACTAATTTCATATTACGAATCCAGCAAGCCTGCTTATAACCTATAGCCTTATATTCGTCTTAACATGCGGCAGCGGCGGGGTTGGCCTTTAACAACCCAACTGCTTTAGCCACCAGCTGATGTGCACGCGCCACATCTAGGTTTTTAGGTATGTCCTGCCCGTCAGTGGTGTAGGTAATAGCCAAGCGACTTTGCATGACCACGCCCAAAGCTTCACCCATACTGGCCGTCTCATCTAATTTAGTCAGAATGCAACCCTGAAGCCGCGCACTACCATAAGCATGAATAGACGCTTTTAGCATTTGTTCTTGGCTGTTACAGGACATGACCAAGAAGGTTTTTACCTGCTGCTGTGTGGCCAATGCATCCAACTGCGCCTTAAGATGCGGATCGCCTTGGCGAAAGCCCGCTGTATCAATTAATACCAATGAACAGTGACGTAGACTACGCAGCACCGTTTCCAGCGTATTGTTCTCATCTACAACTCGTACAGGCACCCGCAATATGCGCGCGAGTGAGCGCAATTGATCATGGGCCGCAATACGATAGGTATCCGTAGTGATAAGCGCCACCTTATCTGCGCCATGTTCAAGTACGTAACGTGCAGCTAGCTTGCCAATAGTCGTTGTTTTCCCAACGCCAGTTGGCCCTACAAACGCAAAGATACCGCCCTGATTCACAACATCGCGGCCATTGATCGGTAATTGATGTGCAAGATTGGCCAAGGCATCAGGCCAAGCCTCACTAAGACTTGATGTTTTTTTACAGCTTAATATTACTTTCGCTATAGCCTCTTTTGGCAAACCAAGACGCACAAGACGGCGACTTACACTGGCCAAAATAGGAGAGTTTGGATAATTCGTTGGCTGGCCCGTTAGCCGATCCAACTGCTGCTCAAGTAAATAGCGCATATCGGCAATTTCCGCCTGCAGCTCACTTAACTGGGCAGACTGATCCGTGGATGGCATTAAGTCTTTTAGCAGTAGATCTTTAAACGAAGGCTCAGATTTTTTTGGAGCCAATAGGACATCATCATCAACAAGAGGATATTTTTCAGCTGCACTCATTGCCTTTTTCGATCCGACACTTTTCACACTTTCTTGCCTATTCACTTTTTGATCGGCAAGGGATGTATTGCGCTGAAGCTGCGGAGTTTCATTAGCTAGACTGTTTTGCTCTATTCCCTGCGCCCGACGCGGAATAGCTGCGTTGACGCGGTTATCACGCCCCACCAAATACTCTTGTGCAGACGCTTTAGCTGTATCTTCAGCCTTGCGTTTTGCGAGCATACGCTGACGCGCCAGTTCAATATCTTCAGCTAACTGAACACCACTTTTACCGGCATTCGGATGATCCAGCTTCGGGCTGAGAATAGCAGCGCCGCCTTTCGTCATTTGGTAATCGCGCGCTTGTTGATTATCGCGTGCTTGAGTTTTTCCGAACGCGCTATCGCTCAACAGCGGCGCAGCACTATGTCCTTCAAGCTGACCAAATGGCTGCTGTTGTAATTGCTGAAGTTCACTATCCGTGCCCATAGTTGTGAGCAACTCCACGCCTTCTGGAATACGATTACTGGAGAGAATAATGGCATCAGGCCCGAGCGATTGGCGAACCAGTTCGAGGGCTCGACGCATATCAGCAGCGACAAAACGTTTAACCTGCATATCAATCTCCTAGAGTAAAAACTCACAATTACTAACCAGCGCAGCACGATGATGGATGGTTATTTATCAGCACCGACAGTCGCATCAATACTGATTTGTTTGTTATCGGGTATCTCGTTGTAAGCCAAGACCCACATATCGGGAACACTATGGCGGACGAAGCGCGCCATCATTACACGTAGCGGTGCAGCAACTAATAACACTAAGGGTTTACCTGATGCCTCTTGCTTTTGTGCGGTCCTGATTAAGGATTGTTGCAAGCGATCAGCCAACCCCGGCTCAATGAAGGCGCTGTCATCAGCGCCAGATTTTTGTGCCTGCTGAACACTACCCAGCAATAACTGTTCCAAACTTGGCTCAAGGGTGATAACAGAGAGCTCAGACTCTCTACCTATAATGTTTTGCACCATTTGCCTCGCCAAGGCGACCCGCGCTAAGGCGGTTAAAGCGGCGGGATCTTGACTCTTTGCAGTATTTCCCGCCAAGGCCTCGGCGATGGAGCGAATATCTCGAATAGCCACGCGTTCCCGCAATAGGTTCTGCAGAACCTTTAACAACACATTCAAATTAAGCGTATTTGGCACCAACTCTTCAGCGAGCTTGGGAGAACTTTTAGCCAATAGATCCAACAGCTGCTGCACGTCTTCGTGACCAAGCAACTCAAAAGTATGCTGTTGCAATATTTGATTGAGATGGGTTGCCACTACGGTACTAGGATCAACAACCGTGTAGCCGAGAGTTTGGGCCTGTTCTTTTTGGTTGGCGCTAATCCAAATCGCATCCAAACCAAAAGCAGGGTCTTTGGTCTTGAGACCTTCGAGCGTGCCGAATACTTGGCCGGGATTAATTGCTAAATCTCGATCAGGATAAACATCAGCTTCAGCCATAGTCACACCCATGAGACTGATGCGATAACCAGTCGGCATCAAATCCAAATTGTCGCGAATGTGTACCGAAGGTATAAGAAATCCCATTTCTTGCGAAAGCTTTTTACGGACGCCCTTAATGCGCCCCAGCAACTCCCCCCCTTGATGTCGATCAACCATCGGAATTAAGCGGTAGCCAACCTCCAAACCAATCACATCCACTGGTTGTACATCGTCCCACCCCAGCTCGGGCGACTCAGGCGCACCTGCTGGTAGCGCAGGCGCTGTACGTTGCGGTGCAAGACTCGCCTGACCGACAGGGGCGCTAGTCTCATTTGATGTTCGCCCTGCCGAGGGCGTATAACCACCCTCCTCCACAAGAGCTGGCTGCTGTTTTTTCCAATGAATGTAGTAGGCCAAGGCGGCGCAAATGATGCCCAAACCAAGAAAAGCTACATGGGGCATACCAGGCACAGACCCCATAATGACCAACATTATCGCCGCCACACCAAGCGCTTTTGGGGACGTAAATAACTGGCTGACAACTTGTGCGCCCATATCTTCAGAGGTATTAACACGTGTTACCAATATCGCTGAAGCTACTGATAATAAAAGCGAAGGAATCTGCGCAACCAAACCATCACCAATGGTGAGCAGCGTGTACTTTTGAAAAGCATCCGCAGCCGTCAGATCATGCTGCATCATGCCTATACCCAAACCGCCAAACACATTGATAAACATAATCATGATGCCGGCTACAGCATCGCCGCGAACGAACTTGCTGGCACCGTCCATCGCCCCATAAAAATCTGCTTCCGAAGACACTTCTTGGCGACGAGTACGCGCCTGATCTTGGTCGATTAAACCGGCATTCAAGTCTGCATCAATCGCCATTTGTTTGCCCGGCATGGCATCCAAGGTAAAGCGCGCGCTCACCTCAGAAATACGCCCAGCACCCTTGGTAACCACGACAAAGTTAATGATCATCAAAATGATAAACACCACTATGCCCACCGCAAAATTGCCGCCGATCACTACATTACCAAAAGCCTCAATTACCTTACCGGCAGCATCGCCACCTTCATGGCCCTCAAGTAAAACCACACGGGTTGATGCCACATTCAAGCCAAGACGCAAGAGAGTTGCGATCAACAAAATAGTGGGGAACGCGGCAAAATCGAGAGGGCGCATGGCATAGACGCTCACCAAGAGCACAACCAATGAAAGCGCAATATTGAAGGTAAAGAAAGCATCCAGTAACAACGCTGGAATCGGCAATATAATCATTGCCAACAGCATCATAAGTAAAAGGGGAATGCCGATATTGCCACGCCCTAAACCACGCAGGGAATTAAAGGCTGACTTGCCATCAAAACTATTGAGCTGACTAAAAGTAGGTAAGGCCATAGGGTACGGTTTCTTGACGGTTAATTGCTCTTTTAAGAGCTATCGCAAGAAGCGTACCTACTATCAAATAGTTTTTATCAAATAGTTTTTATCAAATAGTTTTACTATTGTTTCGAAAATGTGGAATGCGGGGGTATATGAGTGCTTATGTAATCTGACAACCACTAAAAGACCTAAGAACAACCTCACCCCAATAATCCACTTCGAATTTATTCAGGTTTTCCCGAAGTATTAAAGCGCATATCTGAAGGGACTTTTACATTGCGTGGATACTTGGGGCGCTCACCGCGCCCTTTGCGATAAAGTCGAAGTTGAAATACATAAGCTAGCACCTGTGCTATGGCTAAATAAAGACCCGCCGGAATTTCATCGTCAATATCCGTAGTATAAAAAATCGCCCGCGCCAACACGGGTGACTCAATAATTTCAATGTTGTGTGCCTTGGCAATTTCACGGATTTTCAGGGCTGTGTGATCGCCCCCTTTTGCCAGCATGACGGGTGTTGCCATAGTTTCGGGATCGTAGCGTAGCGCAACGGAGAAGTGCGTGGGATTGGTAATAATAACATCCGCCTCGGGAACATTTGACATCATGCGCCGCTGCGCAATTTCCCGTTGTAACTGACGAATTCGCCCTTTAACTTCCGGCTTGCCGTCAGTGTCTTTGGATTCGTCCTTCTGATCCTGACGCGACATTTTCAATTTCTTATTGTATTCATAGAGCTGAATCGGCACATCTATAGCGGCAATCACAATCGTCGTGGCGGCCAGCGCTATAGTAGCCAGCAACGAAATATCTAACGAATGCACTATAGAGCTGTGAATTGACTCATCCACCAACCGAAACATGTCCTGCGCAAAATACTTTAACAGCCACACAGTGGCCAATAAAATCACTAGCACCTTACCAATAGACTTAAACAACTCAATTAGTGATTTCACCGAAAACATGCGCTTTAGTCCAGCCATCGGGTCCATACGGCTCAACTTCGGCTCAACGGCCTTGCCACTAAAGTTCCAGCCGCCCAAGGCAATAGGGCCAACAATAGAAGCAATGATCAACAGCGTCATAAGCGGTGCCATGCTCATAAGACCATCGTAAATCCCCCGAGCAAGCAAGCTAATCATGGTACTGGGATCATAAATCGCTTCGCGCGTTAAAATAAAACTAACGCGGGTAATACCTATAATTTTTTCGCCCATAAAACCGGCAAATGCATAAAGACCTATAGCAGCAAGCAATAACACAGCCGTAGTAGTAAGGTCGCGCGATCGGGGCACCTGCCCTTCTTCGCGCGCCTTCTCAATCTTTCGGGAACTGGCCTCTTCCGTCTTTTCCTGGCTGCTATCCTCTTCTTCTGCCACTAAGGAACCTCCGCCAGAATACGCAAAGTCCCCATACCCTCATCTATAATCAAGAAAAATACTGGGAGGAAATTTGCCAAGGAAAACCACATGAGAATAAAACCAAATATGAGTGTAATCGGGAAACCCACGGTAAAAACATTGAGCTGAGGCGCAGACCTACTCATAACGCCAAATGACATATTCACAATTAAAAGCGACGTAAATAACGGCAGGGCTATTACCAAGCCGGCATTGAACATCCAAGACCCCATCTCCACTATTGCAAAAAACTGCACAGGCCCCATGCCGCCAGCAGCAATAGGAAAGCTGGTAAAACTATTGATGATAAGCTGCAACATCACCAAATGGCCGTTAATACTCAAAAACAATAGCGTTGAAAGCAACAAATAAAATTGTGACAAAATAGTTACGCTCACACCGCTTGATGGATCATTCATCGATGCAAAGCCCAAACCTATTTTTAACGCAACAAATTGCCCCGCCAACACAAACACATGCAATACAATTTGCATTGCAAAGCCTAAGGCGAAACCTATCAGAACTTCCTGTATAACAATTATAAAACCCTGTATTGATACAAACGAAATAATCGGAGCAGCAGGTAGTACAGGCACCAGTATGATGGTCGTAAAAAGAGTCAGTATAATTCTAATTCGCGCAGGCACTGTGCGCGCACCAATTATGGGTACAGCCGAATAAAAGGCGCCAATACGCAAGAGCGGCCAAATATATTGACCGATAAATTGCATTAGTTGCTCTTCCGAAATAATCAGCTCTTGCATAGCAATATCATTTGACCAAAAAACAGAGGGTAAGAATACGCGTTTTCACATCACCCAATTAAACTCGGCACACTGGAATAAAGCCGATTAAATAAATCCATAAATTTAGTCAGCAGCCAAGGGCCTGTCATCATCAGGGTTGCAATAGTGACTATGAGACGAGGTAAAAAGCTCAAGGTCTGTTCGTTAATTTGCGTCGCCGCTTGAAACATACTCACCACCAGCCCCACAATCAGTCCTGGCCCCACAATCACCAACAGCATCATAATAATGAGCATAAAAGCGTCAGCGAAAATATCCATTACCACTTCAGGTGTCATAACCTTCTCCGCGAAGTTAACACTGCCCGTTAAATGCCGTAACTAGCGGCCAATGTGCCCACGATCATTGCCCAACCATCCACCAAGACAAACAACATAATCTTAAAAGGCAAAGAGATAATGAGGGGTGAAAGCATCATCATCCCCATCGCCATAAGCACACTAGACACTACAATATCAATTACCAAAAAGGGGATAAAAATAATAAACCCAATCTGAAAGGCTGTTTTTAATTCACTGATAATGAATGCGGGCACCAGAATATTAAACGGCGTGTCCTCTGGTGTTGCGATTGGCGGGTGCTTTGCAATACCCACAAACAAGGAAATATCGGATTCTCGCGTTTGCGCCAACATAAAAGTGTGAAATGGCGCTGCTGTTTTTGCAAGCGCATCCTGTGCTGAAATTTGCTGATTAATATAAGGTTGGAGCGCGTCTTGATTTACCTTATCTAACACTGGCTGCATAATAAATAAGGTTAAAAAGAGCGCCAATCCAATTAAAATTTGATTTGACGGCGACTGCTGCAGGCCTAGCGCCTGCCGCAAGATAGAAAAGACAATAATAATGCGAGTAAAAGACGTCATCATCATCAAGAGTGCAGGCAAAAATGTCAGCGCCGTCATGATAGCGAGAATCTGCAGAGTTACCGTGTACTCTTGCGAACCATCTTTATTCGTCTGTACCGTAAGCGCCGGTAGGCCAGGAATAGCAGGCAATGAACCTAACCCCAAATTACCTGTTTGCGCCAAGGGCAACTTGTTTACTGACTGGGGATCAGCCACAGGAGGTGTAGTTGTCTGTGCATTCACAATGCAGGTTAGGAACAAGAGTGAAAGCAGAATACAGCGAGTCACCACACTAATTAAAGAAAAGGAAACCTTCATGTCACATCCTAGGTCGCGGCATTAGAGTCATTCGCCGTTTTATCAGCAGCGGATGGTTTTTGTCGCATAAGTTCCATCAATTTCTGACTAAAATCTGAATTTTTATGCCCACCTAGTTCGCTGCGTTGCATAGCAGATACGGGCGTTTGAAAATGATGTAAATTAGTAATACTGGTTGCAGTTACACCCAATAAAATTGACTCGCCTGCCGCATCAATCAATAACAGCCGCTCACGCGTCCCAAGGGGTAAACTGGCAATAATTTTTAAATGTTGATTGCCAGAAAAGGCACCCTGGCTAAAACGTTTCACCAACCAAGACAATGAAAATATCAGCGCAACTATGGCAGCTAAACCAAGTGTTACATTCATTAGGTGACGTCCACTCCCAATTGAGGGAGTGCTTTTTGGCGCGAAGGTTCTAGATGTTGCAGCGAGTGACGATGTATTGGTAGTGGGAGGACTGACTTCCGCTTGACTATTTAACTCACGAGAAGGTGAAGTAACCGCTAAAACAGTGTCTACCGACTCCGATGCAGGAAAATCGTTGCTTTGCGCAGCTTGTGCCACGGAGACGCTAGTCACCAGACCATAAAGAACGAACAACAGCAGCGCACGGAACGGCAGCTTTAAATACAAAAAATTAGTTGATATTTTCAAACTATTCACACACATAAAAGCGCTCCAACGCCGACCCACAATTTATACGCCTATATATATTATTATTTCGTATCAAAATTTATGTGCATACTTTTTTATCGATTAGGTTGCTTTTAAACCCCATAGTAAGCAGATATTGCTGCGCATTTAGCGCAGCTTTTTAATACGCTCTGCAGGGCTAATTACATCGGTCATGCGGATGCCAAATTTTTCGTTAACTACCACCACTTCGCCGTGGGCTATCAGAGTTCCATTTACCAGAACATCAAGCGGTTCGCCCGCAAGGCGATCCAACTCAATAACTGATCCCTGATTCAATTGTAATAAGTTGCGAATAGTAATGGAGGTACGTCCCACTTCCATGGAGATAGAAACCGGAATATCCAAAATAACATCTAGATCGGGATTGCCGTTGTTCGCCGTTACTTCACTTTTTAATTCATCAAAAGTCACAGCACTTTCAGCTTCTTCCTCAACGTCACCCTGCTCTGCCATAGCGGCAGCCCAATCATCCGCCATTGAATCCTGATCAACATCATCATCTGCCATTTTTATCACCCTTTGTTCCAGTTATATTGTAGGCATTGCTACGATCAATAAATTCGCGGACTTTTAATGCCAAATTGCCATTATGCTGTCCTACTTGGGTTCTAAACATAGGGACACCATTTGCGGTCAACACATGATAATCTGGAAACTCAATTGGAATTATATCGCCAGCTTTTAATTCAACGATATCGCGCAAGGTAATATCACGCCGCACTATATCGCACTCTAAATCCACCTTTGCCGACAGCACATCTTCACGCAGCGCCTTAACCCAACGATCATCGTGCTCATCACTATCGCTTTGTAATCCAGCATCCAACACCTCACGTATTGGCTCCACCATAGAATAAGGCACGGTTATGTGCATTTCGCCACCGCCGCCATCCAACTCTATATGGAAGGTGCTCACCACCACTACTTCACTAGGGCTTACAATATTAGCCAGTGATGGATTTACTTCAGAGTGAACATATTCAAAATTAATGGGGAATACTGCTTTCCATGCTTCGGTAAGATCTATAAAAACTTGATTCAATACCATCTGCACTACACGCAATTCCGTAGGTGTAAACTCACGCCCTTCAATTTTTGCGTGACGACCATCACCACCAAAAAAATTATCAACTAATTTAAATACTAGGCGCGCGTCTAAAATAATCAACGCCGTACCGCGCAAAGGGCGAAATTTCACCATATTTAAACTGGTTGGAACATAGAGCGTGTGAACATATTCGCCAAATTTTTGTATTTGAATACCACCGACTGATACATCCGCGGTACGGCGTAGTAAATTAAACATACTGATGCGTGTATAACGCGCAAAGCGTTCATTAATCATTTCCAGCGTGGGCATACGCCCACGTACGATTCGATCCTGACTGGTAAGGTCATAGCTTCTGACGGAGCCGGGTTCCGCGTCCGCATCGGTGTCTATATCACCGTCGTCAACGCCATGCAGGAGCGCATCAATTTCGTCTTGGGACAGTAAATCTTGCACAGCGAGTGTCCTTTATTGCATGACAAAGTTGGTAAACAAGACCTGCTCTATTTTACCTTTAGGTAAAGCTTCACTAGCCTCTGGTTTTTTTGCCAATATATCTAACTCTTTACTCACAATCGATTGCACTATTTCCAATGCCTCAACACGCATAGCATCCTTACCTTCTTGCGATTGCAAATCATCAAAATCTTTGTTGCTCAACATCATCACCAAGCCATTGCGAATAGCAGGCATATGCAACTTAATGAACGGTTCTAATGCAGGATCGCGATAAAGTAATGTGATTGCGGCCTGTAAAAATCGCTGCCGCCCATCAACACTAAAATTAATCATAAAATTTGGCGCCAACTCTAAATAAATTGCAGGCGCTGCCTTTACTTCAGCAACTGCCTCTGCTGGATGATCACCTGCTGGGCTTGCTGGTGCCAATATTTTTAGAGCGGCTACAGTGCCGCCTATAGATATGGCAACGAGCGCGACGCCAATTCCAACCATCATGATTAATTTTTTCTTGCCGCCTGAACCGGCCGCTGCTTCTGCCTTTGGGGGACTTGCCGCCATGTCAAAACTCCGTCACTTTTAATCGCCAATAGGAATGGAGCAATACCTATGCCAGTATCACCAAATGAAGCTTAGCAGCGGATTCTAGGTTTGCGAGGGAATTACCAGAGAAAACAAGGGATTAGAAAGAAACAAAAAAGCAGAGGAAACACTCAAAACGACGAAGATATGAGTGACAACCACAAGCCCACACGAAGAGGGCTCTGGCTACCTAATGATAAATATGAACTATGCTGATATATCACATGAAAGTAGGAACCAACTGATTTAGGCGTAATGATCGACTAAGCGCAAACTCAACGGCTGCACATTAACATCGCCCTCTAGATGATCATCCTCATCGAGAGCTCCATTTCTCTGACCTTTAGCATCCTGACGCGACTCCTGCTCCTGCCGAGCAAACGATTTATCGGACACATCAACATTTACTTGATTCATACCTTGCTCGGCAAACATATCGCGCAGGCGATTAAGTTGTGCATCCAAGGCATCTCGAACCTGCGCATGCGGGCTAGTAAAGTTTACATTGACCTGATCTTGATGCACTGTCACCTTGACCTGCATAGGGCCCAATTCGGGAGGATCTAAACGAATTTCAGCAGAGCTTATATTTTGAGCCGCCATCCACAACACCTTGTCACTTACCGCCTGCCCCCATTGTGGCTGAGCAATATTGGTTGCTATAGCAGCTTGGGCTACGAACGATCGAGCGCTAGGCGCCAATGCGCTTGTCATTTCTGTAAATGCAGCAAGCCCCGCCACCCTAGGTGATGAATTATCCTGAAGCGAGTCACTCGCCAACAACTTGCCACCCTCTAGAGTTTGGCGCTCGAGCAGGGTGTTGAATGCAGCCTTAGTACTTACCATTGATTTGGGATTAGGCAAACTTGTGTCCAATTCAACGTCGCCATCGCCTACAAGAGCATCATCACCTAGACCGTCTAGGCCATCAGATTCCAGATTTAAGGTAGCAGATGCCGCCAAACCCAGATTAGACGCCCCGCCCTTTGCAAATCTTTCATCCACACCTGCAAATGGAACATTTGTTTTTTGCTCGCCTTGCAACACGGACGCTATAAAGCTCTGCGCAGTTGCCGACGAAAGATCACTGACCCCCATAGAATCAATCGATACTGTGTCTGCTGTATCATCCACAGCCTCACTATTACTCAATGATATTTGCGCAGAGGCCAAAACCCCCACTGAGGACCCTATCTCGTCATGTTCACCTTCACCTAACAAATCCTTGGCATCAAGACTGTTAGTATCCGTAAATACACTCAGGCCTATAGAGGGATAAATGGAATCGTTTTGCACAATAACCTCAGACTCGGATGAGATATCAAGCTCAGTATTCAGTGAGAGATAAGAAAAACTGCTGTCGCCCTCTTTTATCATATCCTCTCTGCGCAACTCAGCCCCAAGAGTACTGACAACTGCTGAGCCGTCATCTTGTTCATTACTAAGGTCCTGCTCGCTCGCTGTCTCTGTCTCTGTCTCTTGCTCTGCAGTGCGCGAATCCGGTTTTGTTTGCGATACCTGCTGAGTAACCGCCTCCCGATCCTGTGCTACAGGCTCAGGCTTTACATGTTTTCTACCTGGAGTGGCTGCTTCTGTAGGCTGGCTACGCTGTGCTTTTGTCTGCATGCTTTGCCGTTCATCAGCCTTAGCATCATTTACGGCCAGCTGAGCCCGCGAAGAATCAATTCTCGCCTTAGACGCAGCAGCGGTTTTTGCGGCAACATTTAACCGCTGCTGCTCCATAGCTGTTTGAAACTGTAAGGAGTTATCAATATTCGATTTAGGTGTACTCACTTTATTAGCCGGTACTTGAGGTGCGGTGACGCCGAGTAAGGAATTTACCAAATTGGCATTCTGCATGAATTCAACTCCTGTTCCGACATACGGCAAAGGTTTGCCGTTCGGACAATCAATAGAAAGGTTCAGGATGTTATTTGCAAATGAAATGCCAAGAGGGTGTAAATTAAGTAGTAAGCTAAATTCACGAGGGAATACAAAAGAAACGAGTGCGATACAACTAAGACCTCGGCCACTGATCTTGCCTAGATATTAATCATATTCTTAAGGTAAATTAGCGTGGTTTGGCAAAGATACAATGTACAAAAACGACGTTATTTTAATAAAAGTATTTCAAGTAGACGTCGCGCCTGCGGGGGGAATTTAATACCACTAGAACAAGCTGGCTAACAACTAATAATTTACCAAAACTAAAAGGCAAGCCCGTGGGCCGATAGTATTATTCAGTCTACCAAGACCAGTAGCAGGCTACGTACATGAGTGAATTCCTGTTGAATTAAGCCCACATGCACATTTAACCCCTGCAAATTTCCAGCAAGCGCTTTAGCTTCAAGCTCAGCACAAAGCTTGGTAAGCAGCACAGCACCTATATTGCTACAACTTCCTTTAAAACTATGGGCGCCACGTCGAATCGCATCACTATCATTACTGTCTATGATGGCATTCAGCTTTTCTATTCGCTCTTGAGAGTCAGCGACGAATGTATCAATCAAAAGAGAAAAGTCATCCTCCATGACATCTTTTAAAGTATTTATTGCGTCGTAATCCAAATGATCCATTAGATTCATTCTCATAAGTACATGTTGTGTACACATATAATTTTGGCGGCATTTTCACTTACAACTGTATCAACAACTGAAGAAACACTTACACTAATCGTCATTAACCCAAGAGAATTCAACTTCTGCAATATTTCCGCAGCCATGGTATTTAACGGAGCTGCACAACTTTTCAACCAAGGCTATTCCTCGCCCGCTATACCCATAGCTCGTAAGGCCGCCCGCCGTATCACGAGTATAATCAAAACCGTCACCACTATCTTCAATGCGTACTTTTAATGTACCTCCATCAACATGCGCCATATGGGTAATATAGATCCGTACAAAACCCTCTGTGACTTCATTGATTCGCTGCTCGCGTTGCAGATAATACTCGGAGAAGCCTGCTGGCGTGCTCTTTAGCACCGAGTCTAACTTAAGCACACCATGATCTAGGGCATTGGTATAAAGCTCAGCCAAAATAGTGTAGAGCGTGCTGCTAAAACCGCGCAAGCTCGGCACTTCCATCAACACATTGAGCAAGGTAGAGAGCGGGTCAAATATTTTAAAACTAGTAGGCTTTACCTCAAAACTCATTTCCCACTCTATTTTCGCATCACCATATAACCGCACAGCATCCTTACAAAAACTATTCACATCTTCAGGCTCTACCATGCGGATTTCTAGGAGCGATAAGTCATCATCTTTTTCTCCCGTACCGATAAACTGCTGTACACCGTCAATTACTTCATCAAATAGAGTTTCTGGATTTTTATTTTTATCAAATACATCTTTTAAACGTTCTTCACCAAACATATCACCATTAGTGTTACGGGCCTCATGAATACCATCTGACCAAAGATACAATCGATCCTGAAGTTCTAAATCAAAATATTCACAATCATCTTTAAATGCGCGACTTGAAAGCACCCCCAAAGGTAAATGGGTAGATTTTATGGGTGTCGTCCGCGCATCCTTATGGTGATATAAAAAACAATCCGGCAAGCCCCCATTCCAAATCTTTAAACGTTTCTTGCGGAAGTTAATATCAAAAATAGTGGCGCAACAGAAAATACCAACCGGTAGAATATTTTTAAGCTTTGAGTTTATTTCCCGTAAAACATCCGTCATGGAGAAACCTTTCGGTACCATGCCATAAAAGGTTGATGCCAACGGCATAGCACCTATGGCTGCGGGTAATCCATGCCCAGTAAAATCACCTAATAACACCATCATACTGCCCGATGGCCGCATGGCGGCAACCATCACATCACCATTAAAAACGGCGAGTGATGAGAGGAAATAACGGACATTATTCGCATTTAAACAGCCGCTGTGCGCCACATTATCAAACACATGTTTAGCAACAGTTTGCTCTTGCAATAGATGATTATTGTATTGAACGATTTGATCGCGCTGCGCCAGCATAGTGCTGTGCATTTCACGCATACGATTAAAGGATTTTATCTTGGCTTGCAAAATAACCCGATTATAGGGCTTGGATAAAAAGTCATCGCCACCCGCATCAAGACATTTCACCAACGATTCAGTATCTGATAGCGAGGTCAAGAAAATTATGGGAATGAGGTGATCACCCGCAAGAGCTTTGATTTGGCGTGCTGCGCCAAATCCATCAAGCTCAGGCATTAGCGCATCAAGTAGAACAATATCAGGCTTTTCCGCAGCGAAAGCAGCTACCGCTTCAACACCATTGCGCGCCACAATGACGTTGTGGCCTTCCTTACGCACTATGGTTTCCAATATCAGTCGATCAGTATCGGTATCATCGGCCACGAGCACTTTTAACTGACGACTATCATTCATATCTTCGCTTCCATACAGTCTGCCGAGCAACTAACCAACACACTATCGATTACTGGATATCGAACAACTGTTCAAAATTGGAAATTAAAAGGATTTTTTTTACATCAGGCGTGCAATTAACAATTTGAATATTAGATTTTTCACCCCCAGCATAATCGCGCAATAGCAACAGCATGCCGAGCGCCGAGCTATCTAAATATGACGTACCCTGTAAATCCACTTTGAAAACAGAAGGTGCAATCGTCAGCTTTTCATAGGCACCGCGAAATTCTTGGTGAGAGCTAAAGTCGAAGCGACCTTGGATATATATAGTGACTTGATTGCCGTCAGGAGAAACTGTTGACGTGATCGCCATGTCTTACCTCATCAAAATTACTTCTGAAAATTCCCAGAGTTACACTACTCCTTACTAAAGCGCATTCATCTTTCACGCAGCTAGCAAGAGCAGCCATTATTCTCATTAAGGGCCCAGAACAAATAAGGCCACCTAAGTAAACCTGCAGTATAGCGCGAGTGCAGCGCACCGACGCAGTTTACCGCATTTACAAAGACATTCTAAGGATAGCTGATAATAATTAAAAAGGACTATAGCTGTCGTCATATGGCATTGAAGTTTACTCAAAAAAGAGCAATGAACCGCCATAAACGCAATCCTCCCCCCAGAGATGTAAACAACTTCTTAGCAATTCCGTTTATTCCTGCTGATTGCGTAGTAATTGCTGCGCACTTAATTCATCCAACTCTTTCTGTAGGCGCCTGTCGATTTGCACCGTTTCGTCACGTTCCAAGCGAGCAATTAAGTCCTCTAGATTTTTACGCTTGTGATGTTTCTCTCGCCACTCTTGTTGCGCCATCCCCAGCTGTCGCTGTAAGCGCTCAATTTTGGTGCTTTGGTCGCGGCAGGCTTCGCCTAAGCGACCAATAAAATTAGTGTAGTTAATGAGTTCATCAACGCGCACCCCTGCTCGCACCGCACCTTGCGCCTGTAAATATTGCTCTTGGTACTCTTCTAACGCTTGCAGTTGTGCAGACTCAACGGACAGCTGCTCATTAAGCCCCCCTAGCCGCTGCGCCACCTCATCTTCATGACGCTTGGCCACCAAAAGTACAATTTTCATTCGTTGCGCACGCGATTCCGCCATGGCTTAACCTCTACGTTTCGGTGCGATTAGGTCTTGTTACGATGTTGCGCAGCCAAAGGGCTATTGCCCTTGGTATTGGCGGGTGGTTTCAGTAATACCCGAAGATTAGCGAGCGACTCAGGCATGTGTACTGCTTGTTTAATCCCCTGCTGAATAAAATTGCGCAAATGGGGAAATCGCTCAATCGCTATATCCGTTTCAGGGTCGGCCCCGCGGGTATATGCCCCTATGGCAATCAAGTCGCGATTTTGTTGATAGCGCGCTAGCATCTGTTTAAAGCGCTGCATTAATTTCAGCTGTTCGTCGTCTACGATATTCTGCATAGCACGGCTGATGGACGCCTCTACATCTATTGCGGGGTAAACCCCCTCTTCAGCCAGCTTGCGCGACAGCACCACATGACCATCCAGAATTGCACGAGCAGAATCGGCTATGGGATCCTGGAGGTCATCCCCCTCCGTCAGCACAGTATAAAATGCCGTGATGGAGCCCTCGCCCTCTGCTGCATTACCCGCTCGCTCAACCAATTGTGGAATCTTGGCAAAGACCGAGGGCGGGTACCCTTTAGTCGCCGGCGGTTCGCCAATTGCCAGGGCGATCTCCCTTTGAGCTTGTGCAAAACGCGTTAATGAATCCATGAGCAATAAAACATTCTTACCCTGATCGCGATAATACTCGGCAATTCGACTTGCCAACTGTGAAGCGCGCAAGCGCATCAAAGGCGCATCATCGGCGGGCGACGCCACCACTACCGCGCGCCGCAGACCCTCTTCACCTAAAATATGATCGATAAATTCTTTTACTTCCCGACCTCGTTCACCAATAAGCCCTACGACTACGATATCGGCCGTGGTGAATTTGGTCATCATGCCCATGAGCACACTCTTACCAACACCACTCCCCGCAAATAGACCTAAACGCTGTCCACGGCCGACGGTAATTAGGGCATTAATAGCGCGCACCCCCACATCAAGGGGTTCGTGAATGGGGTGGCGCTGCAAGGGATTTATTTCACTGGGATTAAAATCGAGGAACTCGTCACCAAGCAGCGGCCCCTTTCCATCAAGCGGTTGGCCTATACCATTGACGACACGCCCTAATAGTTGTGGACCAATACGCATGCCCATTTGACTAGCAACAGGCACAACCCGCGCGCCGGGCTTTAAACCTTCTACACGTTTAATGGGCATTAAGAAAACCTTGTCGCCCGCAAAGCCCACAACTTCGGCCTCAATACGTCGATTATCGCTATTAATAACTTCGCATTGGCTCCCTACGGATACTTTCAAACCAACAGCCTCAAGCGTCAGGCCGACGGAACGGGTTATGCGCCCTTCCGCCTGCGGCTCAACCTGAGCTTGAGTACGAGGAAGATAACTGCGCATGCGTGCACTTAGAGAGTTGTACTCTGACATAGAGTGAATCCGGCAGATGGGCGACCGCACAATCGTCGCCATTAATTCGTGGATTAGGTGTTGCGACTAGGCTCGTTTGACGACACCTGCTCACCCGTTTGCTCTGTTGATGACTCTGTTGATGACTCTGTTGATGACTCTGTTGATGACTCTGTTGGCGATTCTATTGGTGACGCTATCGAGTGCTCTACTGGCGACAAATCATCTGCTGCGTTGGTGGTAGCGGATTTTATCGGCGACTCTGGTTCATGATCCGATGACTCAACCTCAGTCTGATCATCGAGATCTCCACCAAGCTGTTTGGTCAGGAACTGCGCCAGCACCTGTTCCAAGCGCTTAGACACTGAGAAGTCTACTCGGCTCTCTGGTGTTTCGATGATGCAACCGCCAGGCTGCAGTGTTTCGCTACCCATAAACTTCCAATCGAGCTGCTGCTCTTCCGCATAGGTTTCTACCGCTGCTAAATCATCAGGATTTAGACTAATACGCAGATTTTTTGCACCTATTGGCAAAGCCTCCACGGCATCTTTCACTAACGACAGAATATGCGAAGAATCCGTCATCAATTCGCGCTGCACAACGCTCTGGGTCAAACTGCAGATTGCATCCAGCAGCATCTGCTCAATATCATCTTCCTGTTCAGCCAAGGGATTAAGTAACTGTTGCGCCAACTTTTGAAAGCGCTGCTGCTCCGCAACCATTTTAGGACGCAACTCCATTAAGGCTTGTTGCTTGCCTGCCTCATAACCCTCGGCACTACCTTTTGCCAATCCTTCTTTAAATCCCTCTGTGTGCCCTTGCTCAAAACCATTCTCTTGCGCCTCATCAAAAATAGCCTGCATTTCTTGTGCAGTCATGCCAGAGTTAGTGGGCGACTCGGGAATATCGATGGTTTCGATCGTTTCACTTTTGCGCTTAAGCAGAAGGTCGCGGCGCTCCTTAGCCTCTTTTTCTGCAGAAGAGAGCGTGCGCCCATTATCATCAATCGGCGGCAGAGCCCAAGTGGTAAAGGTGTCGACCGTTTCACCAGGAATACGGTTGAGCAATGTTTTATCCGTCATAAATGACTCATCTCACAGGCGCTAAGGTATTAGGTAAATTGCGACCTACTTTAAAAATGATCACTAGACCATTTGATCGCCACTGCCACCTAGCATAATTTCTCCCGCATCGGCCATGCGGCGTGCAGTAATGAGAATTTCTTTTTGTGCTGCTTCTACATCGGCCAAACGCATAGGTGGCTTGGTCTCCAAATCGTCGCGCAACAATTCTGCAGCACGCTTTGACATATTTTTGAATATTTTTTCCTGCAATTCCGTTTCAGCACCCTTGAGCGCAACCACCAACACATCCGAAGACACTTCGCGCAACAGCGCTTGAATACCACGATCCTCCACCTCTTTGAGGTTGTCGAATACGAACATTAAGTCTTGGATCTGATTACCCATATCCTCATCCAGTTCTTTAATCCCATCCATCAAATCGGCTTCAATAGAACCATCGAGATTATTCATAATCTCCGCCGCCACTTTATAACCACCCATGGCTTTCGTTTGCGATGCGCCATTACCCGAGAATTGTTTTTCCAGAATATCGTTCAGTTCTTGCAAAGCACTGGGCTGAACTGTGTCGAGTGAGGCTACACGCATCATAATATCCAGACGCACTTTTTCAGGGAAAAACGACATGATTTCAGCAGACTGATCTGCGTCTAGATAGGCGATAACAATAGCCTGAATTTGCGGGTGTTCGTTACGGATGATATCGGCTACCGAGCGCGCATCCATCCACTTCAAGGTATCCAACCCAGTGGTGTTCCCCCCCAGCAGAATACGATCAATCAAACCATTGGCTTTGTCTTCACCCAAAGCAGTCACAAGCATTTTGCGAATATAGTTATCTGCCCCAACACCCAAGCCGGTGAGCGTTCCCACCTCTTCTAAAAAGTTACTCATAACCAGCTGCACGTCTGCTTGCTGCACATTTTGCAGCTGAGTCATGGCAGCGCCTATACGCTGCACCTCTTTAGGCCCCATGTGCTTAAGAATTTCAGCGGCATCTTGTTCACCCAGCGACATCAATAAAATCGCCGCCTGATCTACATAGGCCAGTTTAGTTTTAGCTTTTTCAGGACTTTTATTGCCATCAGTCATCGCGATTTATCCACTTTTTCACCACCTGGGCCACACGGCCAGGATCGTCGGCTATTAAGCCCTTGATTGCATTAATTTGCTCTTCATAACCCTGTGGGCCCGACAGCAGCAGCGAACTGCCACCACTCAAGGTCACGGTCTCATCCGATATTCCATCCAAACCTGACGCCGCTTCTAGGGCTGCCAACTGGCGCGCCTCTTCTTCCTCTGCGATACCACCACCGGTGCGCGAAAGACTTTTAAACATAGGCCGCAAGAGCCCAAACACTATGGCGAGAATCACCAACACACTGGCGATGTACTTGATATTAGGAATGACCCACTCCCGCCACCAAGGCGCATCCTCAATCACCAGATTACTGTCGTCGCGCACGCTAAACGCCGAATTCAATACATTGACGCTATCGCCGCGCACAGCACTAAAACCTACCGCATCGCGTACCAGTATAGACAACCGTTCCAATTCGCCCTCACTCCATGGCACAAGACTTTCAACACCTTCTGCATTTCGCACTAACTTGTCATCCACCACTACCGCTACCGTCAAACGCTTTAACGTGCCCTGCTGGTGTTTGGTATAGCTCACGGTGCGATCTAACTCGTAGTTACGCGTAGCCTGTTCACGATTATTCTTAGCTGGTTTAGCAGCTACGGGCTGCCCTGTGGCAGGATCGATCTGCTCCGGCGCCTGCGCAGTGCCCGGTGGCTGATTGGTCAATGCACCCGGAATACCCTCGGCGGCATCACCTGCAGAGCGCGATTCATTTAAGGTTTGCTCGGAGCGAATGGCAGGTAAATCAGGGTTGAAGGTCTCCGCGGCTTGCTCCACCGCCGTAAAATCTATATCGGCACTAACCTCAGCTTTAAACTTTCCGCTACCCAAAACCGGTAGGAGAATGCCGTTAATGCGCGAAACCACACTGTCCTCAACTTCCTTAGAGTATTGATGCTGCTTTGTCGCTAACAGCAACTCAATATTATCTTCACCTGTAGAGAGTAAATTGCCCTGCTGATCCACAAGGGTTACATCTGCCACGTTCATGTCGGGCACGGAAGATGCCACCAAATTCATAATGGCCTTCACTTGCGCGGGCTCAACGCGACGCCCTGCAAACACTTCCACAAATACTGAAGCCGTAGGTTTAGCGACATCGCGCACAAACACGGTTTTTTTCGGAATAGCCAAATGCACGCGTGCACTGCGAATACTGGTAATACTGGTAATGGTACGCGCCAACTCGCCTTCAATACTGCGCTGATAGCGGGTATTTTCTACAAATTGACTTGTTCCCAATGGCTGCTCTTTATCCATCAGTTCAAACCCCTGAATAGGGTCATTCGGCAAACCAATCTCCGCTAACTTTAAGCGCGCCATGTGAATATCTTCCGCCGCCACCAAAATGGCGCCGCTGTTAGTATCCATTTTAAATTTAATACGGTTTTGCTCGAGCACATCGATTACGTTGCCCGCATCTAAATTATCCATGCGACCATAAAGCGGCCGATAATCATCACCCTGCATCCACATGACAATGGCAACGCCTATTGCCACACTCGCCGCCAAGGTGATCATTAACCCAATTTGGCGCAATAGCGTAAGGCTGCTTAAACCTTCTAAAAAATCACCGCCTGGCTTAGTCTTTTCCGGCAGTTGTTCTGAATCTGTCGCTGCTGCTGTGGCCATAACCTAAACCTTAAAATTATCGAATCAATTGTTATTGATACTGCACGAGTGAACGGTTAAATAGGCATATTCATAATATCGCGATAGGCATCTATCAGCTTATTACGCACCTGTACTGTTGCCTGAAAAGCCACGGATGATTTTTGCGAGGCGATCATTACATCGGTAATATCGACACCCGCCACACCGCGCTCATAGGCATCGGCCATATTGCTCGATGTTTTTTGCACTTCGTTCACCTTGCTCACCGCTTGGGTCATTAGATCGCCAAAGCTCGGGGCCTTTGTCGTTCCCTCAACTTTCAACCCATTTTGATTAACGCCGGTCAATTCGCGCGGCACCAAACCTTGCGGGCGTTGAAACGCTTGCGTTTGCGCCTTCATCGAACGCATATCATTTAACAGGCGGCTAATATCAACTCGGTCGGTCATGATTAAATTCCCATCTGACAAACTAATAAAGGCGACAAAATATTGGCAGACTCAGGTCTTATTTCGTCTTTAGCAGAGATATTGCACAAAGCAGGCCAATAATTGCCGCATGGCAAGTGCTTGCCAAAAGCCGCCCTTATGAGGTGATAAAAATAATCCGCGCCGCTAAAAATAGTCACAATGCTGTCATTTACACCCATTATTATCAGCGTAGTTTCTAAACCATCAGGAGATTTTCATGCGCAAAATGAATATGGTGAGCGAGCTGGATATTTTTGAAAGTGCAATGGCAACGTTTATTGCTGGCATGGTTACATCTAAAACTAAATCGCAAAAAATGCGTCGCAACATGGAGTGTCGCCGCAAGCTTGAATTAAAATTGGAAGAGAAAAGATTAAAGAGGGAATTGAGTGAATACGAGTTTGAGTTTGTGTCCTAATTATTAACGCGCTCTTAGTGGCAGCATTGCAACTAAGAGCGTTACAGAAGCACCAAGAGCGGGATTAAAACGCGGCGGCATATCCAAGATAAAAGTAGAATCCCTTAGCGCACTGTAGAGGGATCAATTACTTCTATCCTCATACTAAATTCCGACCACTAATCACCACCGCCACAACCGCTACTGCAGCCTGAAGTGCCGCTATCGCTACTATCGCTACCCGATGACCCGCCCCCGCAACCAATATCTCCGGCACAATGGCTGTTACCTGGCGCATTCTCAGCGCGACAATCTAGACTATAGTGAAAACCATTCGGCATGTTTAAAAGTGCATCCAAGGCGAATATAAAAGGTAATCGATTAGGCTGTTTAGGATTGATGTTTTCACCCACGCAGGCTAGACGCCACGCGCGCTTAATGCCATCTTGCACCGCGCTCTTACCCCTCATAGCCTCTGCTGGCACATGATGGATAAAACGACCAAAGGCTTTCTTGCAAAAATATTGATAGCTGCGCGTATGTAAAATAAATTCGTGCCAGAGCTCATCTGCAGCCTGGGAAGGCATGGATACAAAACTTTTATTAGCGTTATGACACAACAAAAAATACTGCCGCAACCCTCTCGCCACCTGTGCCATATGTGCATCGGTTAAATGAGGGTATTTTTCGCGCACCTTGCGCGCCAGCATATTGGGAAATACGTAGCTCCTAATATATTTAACCCGCGCAGTTGCCCGCATTTTGAGGAAAACAACCGTCACTACGAAAGTGACAATACCCAATACTAGAAAAAATACCATTTCGCGCCAGTTCCTTTTAAAGAATCATATAGAAATCCCTTCTAAATGTGCCCTAACACCACACATGAAGCAACAGACTATTCAGTAATTTCGTAACCTTCTTCACGCAAACGCGCAATTTTATAACGCAAGGTACGCGCACTAATCCCTAAACGCTCAGCCGTATTCTTGCGGCTGCCGCGCTCTATATGCAGGGTATTCATAATAATTTCATATTCGCGCTGCTTTAAGTCATTCCCTAAGGCTGGATTATTAAGCGAGGAGTGCTGCACAGGCGTATTACTTACCAACGCTATGTTTT
This sequence comes from Cellvibrio sp. 25HG11W-0, assembly GCF_057815475.1. Lineage (NCBI taxonomy): Bacteria > Pseudomonadati > Pseudomonadota > Gammaproteobacteria > Cellvibrionales > Cellvibrionaceae > Cellvibrio > Cellvibrio sp. 25HG11W-0. Next base: position 2,068,174 of record NZ_CM174230.1, on the reverse strand, counting down.
CTGTATTAATGCCACTCACCGAAAAGGGTTGCACCGCATAAGGCTGGTTACCTAACACTGAATTAGTATGACCGGCATGAGAACCTGCTACCTGATGCGATACGGTTTGGGAGCCCGAATATGCGGAGGGCTGCACAGCCTGAGCGGCTTGGAATAAATTGGGCTTTTGGCTGTAACCAGAAGGACTCTGGCTATAGCTATCGTTGTCATTCAGGCCCAAATCTTCTGCCTGAATGGTTTTACCCATCTGCAAAATTAAGGCGCGCTGCATAATATTATCCAGCTCGCGTACATTGCCCGGCCAGGGATAAGACATCAATAATTGTTGCGCTGATGGCGACAAGGTTACGCCGCGTCGATTTTGCTTGTGAGCATGTTTCTGCAGCAGCTTTTCTGCCAGCGGAATAATATCTTCAATGCGATCGCGCAGCGGCGCCCACTGTAGCGGCAATACACTTAAACGATAATACAAATCCTCGCGGAATTTCCCACCCACAACTTCACCGCGCATATCGCGGTTAGATGTTGCTATAACACGGACATTTAATTTTATGGTTTTACGGCCACCCAAACGCTCAACTTCTCGCTCTTGTAATACACGCAGCAACTTTGCCTGCAGACCAATATCCATTTCCGATATTTCGTCGAGCAATAGAGTACCGCCATTGGCCTGCTCAAATTTACCTGGGCTGCTGGTATGCGCACCGGTATAAGCGCCTTTCTCATGACCGAACAACATAGCCTCCAACATATTTTCAGGAATAGCCGCGCAGTTAATCGCAATAAAAGGCTGATTGCGCCGCGGCGAGTGATCGTGAATATAGCGCGCCAATACTTCTTTACCGGTGCCCGATTCCCCCACAATAAGTACGGTAGAGTCCGACTGCGCTACACGCTGCGCCAATCTTAATAGCTGACAGCTTGATGCTGCATGAGCCACAGGCTCATCACCTGCAATTTGCGCAACACCAAGATGACGCGCAACCGCCTCCACCAAGGTTGTAGGTGCAAAAGGTTTCACTAAATAATCCACTGCGCCCTGCTTCATGGCGTCAACTGACTCACTGATGCTGGCATAGGCGGTAATCAGCATCATGGGTATTTGTGGATACTGTTCTTTTACCGCGCTCAAAAGCTCATGGCCACTAATGCCACCCATGTTCACATCCGACACTATCATGCGAATATCACTTACCAGCGCGAGCTGACGCAAGGCCTCTTCACCGCTATCCACCGCTATCACACCGTAATCGGCAAGCTTCAAGGTATCGGTCAATGCCTCGCGTAGATTGTTGTCATCCTCAACCACGAGTACTCTTAAGGCATCATCAAATTCGGTGGTCTGTAAGGCGAGAGCCATGGTATTTCCCCTAGTATTTAAACTTGTGCAAAAGGCATCAAAATACTGGCGCAGGTGCCCTGGCCAAGTGTTGACTGCAATAAAAATTTACCGTGATGCGCGCGCGCAACCGCCTGTACCACACTCAAACCAATACCGGTTCCTTGCGCCTTAGTGGTCACAAAAAGATCGCCGACGCTATTAAGAATGTCAGGCGCTATACCCGGCCCCTTATCACATACGCGAATCCATAGTTGCGGTGCGAGCCCAGTCGCTGGCGCATCGCCTGCTGCAGGTTGAAAAAAATTCAACTCCAAACGCAAGCTGGCTTTGCGTTCCGCCGCCTGAATCGCGTTATTCACTAAATTTAAAATGGCGCCAGTGAGCGCCTCACGATTACATTGAATATATTGTTCGCGACAATTCACTACCCACTGACAGCGCGATCCACTGGTCATCAAGGGCACCTCCATCGCCTCGGCCAGATCGCTCTGCAACTCCGCCACACTGATCACATCATTCAGCGGTAATTCGCCCTTAACGTAGAACAACATGTCTTGAATTTGACGTTCAATATTATTAAGCCGTCCTAAAGTTTTTTCGGAAAACTCTTGGCGTCGCGTTTCATTCAAGGTGCCACTGCACAAATGGCCGGCATACAAGATGGCTGCAGATAGAGGTGTGCGGATTTGATGCGCAAGTGTGCCCATCATTTTGCCCAGTGCAGAAAGGCGCTCATGACGACTAAGCTCACCCTGCAAACGACGCGTTTCGGTTTGATCGGTTAAAAGAATAATTTGACCATCGGCGCCCAAATTGCGGGTTTGTATGCTGATGCGGCGACCATCTTTTAAAGACACCTCATGGCCATCATCTTGGCGCGGAGAAAAGGCGCGCTGAATTACATCGCGCCATAACTCACCGACGAGCGGTTCACCCAGTAAATCCCTAGCAGCAGGGTTGGATTCAGAGATGCAACCACTAGAATCAAGCACCACCACACCACCGGGCAAAAAATTCAGGAGACTTTCAAGGCGATTAGCGAGCTTTTCTTTTTCCGCCAACTCCTGCAGTCGCTGATCACCCAAGCTATGCAACTCATCATTTAGCTCCGCCAAGCGGTTTTCTAAAAAGCGATAGGAATCGGCCAGCTGTTGTGGCATTTGTTGAAATGAGGAAACTGATAAACGGGGATTTCCAGACTTAGCGTTTAAACGCAACACCTCGGCTCCCTTAAGGGGAAGATGTTCAGCCTTAGGCAATAATGGGCTGAGATTATTGTCAACCTCAACTACTTCTTTGGTCTCGGCTGCTTCTTTAATATTGGTAAGACCTGAAATTGCTTGCGCCATAAAAACCCCAGTTTTCTGTTTTTGTTGAACCACTGACTGCAAACGTCAACAACTCAACACTTTTGAACGTCATACAGGGGTAATAGCAAACACAATGCCAATTAATTTTTAACATACAAATCAATGACATAAAATCAAAACAGGAATAGAAGTCAAACAATTGGCAAATAGAGGGTTAAATTTAAAACAACAAAAATAACTTGAAGGTCGTGCAAAACGCATAACTAAAAACCAGTTCACAAGGGAGTTATTGAAGGGATATTTCCGTTTTATGCATGCTCTCACCCAATTAAGGCGCAAGGTCTCATATATTTATCTAGCTCTGGGCGCTTATAAACTGTACTATGCGCGCCCGACACCCTTAAGGTCAGTGTCGCCTCTCACCAAGCCGTTGTAATTACTTCTTAGTCGCCACTGGCACTTTCAATTACAACGCGTCTTCTTTCGCTCGCCAGACCTTGCCCGCATAGCGGGAGGCCGAGCACAGGAAAAAACTATGTCTTTCGAAACTCTCGGCTTGCGAGCTGATATTCTGCGTGCTATTGCCGATGAAGGTTATACCTCGCCTACACCCATTCAATTAAAAGCGATTCCCGCGGTACTCCAAGGCGGCGATATTCTCGCTGGCGCGCAAACCGGTACCGGTAAAACTGCAGGCTTCACCTTACCTTTATTGGAAAAGTTGAGCGCCAACCCAATACAAGCACAAGGACGTCGCCCCGTGCGCGCCCTCATCCTAACGCCCACCCGCGAACTCGCTGCTCAAGTGTTTGAAAGCGTGCGCACCTATGGCAAATACTTGCCGTTGCGTGCCACCGTGGTATTTGGCGGTGTGAGCATTAATCCGCAGATGATGAAGCTGCGCGGCGGTGTTGATATTTTGGTGGCAACACCAGGTCGCCTCTTAGATTTGGTCAACCAAAATGCCGTATCACTGCGCGAAGTAGAAGTGCTCATTTTGGATGAAGCCGACCGCATGTTGGATATGGGCTTTATTCACGACATCAAAAAAGTATTGGCACTACTGCCCAAGAAACGCCAAAATCTACTGTTCTCTGCGACTTTCTCCGATGAGATTAAAACGCTGGCCGACAAATTACTTAATCAGCCCACCTTAATAGAAGTAGCGCGCCGTAATACAGCCTCTGAGCGCGTAACGCAACGCGTACACCCAGTTGATCGTAATCGCAAACGTGAAATGCTGTCATTTTTAATCAAACAAGACGACTGGCAACAAGTATTAATTTTTATACGCACCAAACACGGCGCCAACAAATTAACCGAACAACTTAATGATGACGGTATCAGCGCTGCAGCCATTCACGGCAATAAGAGCCAAGGCGCACGCACCAAAGCACTGGACGACTTCAAACGCGGCGCGATTCGCGCATTAGTAGCAACGGATATAGCCGCGCGCGGTATTGATATTGATCAATTACCTCACGTGATTAACTATGAGCTGCCAAATGTACCCGAAGACTACGTTCACCGTATCGGCCGTACCGGTCGCGCCGATGCCGAAGGCGAAGCTATCTCATTGGTATGCGTAGATGAAATTAAATTTCTGCGCGATATCGAAAAACTGATTAAGCGCGATATCGATCAAGAAGTCCTGGCTGGATTTGAGCCAGACCCAAATGTGCGCGCTGAACCCATAGTACTAGGCCGTCGCATGACTATTGGTGCGGGTGCAGGCAATGGTCGAGGTCGATCAGGCTCTGGCTCAGGCTCAGGCAAGCCAGCGTTAGGCGCCAAACCAAAAAATGGTGCCAGCAAGCCCCAAGGTAGAAATAACTCCGGTGGTAAGTCACAGGGCGGCGCTAATGGCTCACAAGCCAATGGCAACAAACCTGCAGGGAATAGTAGTAATAAGAATTATCGCGGCAACAAACCAAAACAAGCAGTTTAACTGCGCGTTATCAAGCACTTAAAAACCCCCATATCCGACAGGATATGGGGGTTTTTTGTTATAGGGCAAAGTTTTCAAAAAAATCAACTAGAATGAAAGCACAGCGATAATCGTATTCATATAAAATCACATGTTTGGCGCTCCCTATGAATAAAAATGTTACCAACTCTTACTCCGCGTTAATACTTGCCATTTTATTAACCATAATTGCACTCTACTCCTACCGTTTTATACCCGAAAAACACTTAGTGCTAGTGCCTGCCTTTAACGATAGTGAAATCAACATTTACTCGACAAAACTCTCTAACAATGAACCAGCAGGCCAATGGCTCGATAGAGAAAAACTTAGCTTTCGTTGTAGTTACCCACAAGGTTTTGTCGACAATGACTATTACTGTAGTTTCAATCGCACCTTAGCGACATCAGAAACAAAAGGCCTAGACCTCTCACGCTATGAGCGTATAAAAATGAAGATCAACTACCAAGGTAAAGCACCTAAACTACGCTTATTTGCGCGTAACTTTAATCCGCACTACTCAAAGGCTGGCGACGTGAACAGCACTAAATACAATGCTGTATTCCTTCCCACTGTAGACCTTGAAAAAGATGTGACGATCAATTTAAACGAATTCACCGTTACTGAGTGGTGGCTCTTAGCTTACAAAATACCACGTAAATATGCACATCCAGATCTGAGCAATGTGGTCGGCATGGGAATTGATTTCTCCTACCCCATGACCGAGGGCGATCATGACATCACCATCGAGAAAATTGAGTTCATCGGCGAGCGCATCGCAAAAGACAAATGGTACCTTGGGCTATTTAGTATTTGGCTCGCAGGCATTTTTATCTATGCAATTAATCAACTACATCTACTAAAAAAAATAAACCAACACGACTTAGAGGTCATTGATACGCTGAGTCACGACAATAAACGTCTGCAGCTAGAGAGCTCAAAGTTTCGTCGTTTATCCACTGTTGATCCACTGACAGAACTCTTTAATCGATTTGGCCTGGATCAAATAGTCACATCACTCACCCAAGACTCAAGGGTCCCATCGGTAAAACCGGTACCACAGATGTCGCTGATACTTATCGACCTTGATCACTTCAAAAATATCAATGATACCTATGGGCATGATGTCGGCGATATAGTACTAAAAGAAACTGCAGAATTGATCAAGAACAATTCACTTGAAAATGAATTTATTGGGCGCTGGGGAGGAGAAGAGTTTTTAATAATATTACCCGCAGCCACCACTGATGAAGCACTAACTCTCGCTGAAGAACTGCGCACTAAAATCTCCATGAATGACATAGCATTCAACACCAAAAACCACATCACTATCACCGCGAGCTTTGGAGTAGGTGATTGTAATAATAGTGATTTCCCTAGTGCATTCAAACGCGTAGATCTAGCTCTATATAAAGCCAAAAATCAGGGTCGAAATAAAGTCATATTGGCAGACAATGATTAAATCACTTGCGAGGGGGCATCCCGCCCTGCGGGATCTCATAGAATGGGTTGGTTAAATAATATAAACGTTTCTTTTCCAGCTTTTTTATCACACTCAACTCATCAAAAAAATAATGATTTAATAAGCTATCCAAATGCCCAGACATTTTAACGCGAGCCAAACCTAACCTTAATCTTTCCGCTAGTATCGGCTTCTTAGCTGAAACGTAGTAAACCATAGGCATAGGGAAAAAAACTATCGGCTGAGGCGCGACTTCAAGATGATCACCATACTGATTCAGAATATTTTCAACTTCCACCTGACTAACAGGTACATAATCAAATCGCTGCCCCTTCAGCATGGCAAATAAATTAGATGCATTGGCATCGTCATTAACGCTATAACCATTTGCTTTATAAATTTTCACATCGACCCAGCCCTTTCCTTGCCCAGCCACTAAATTTTTTAATTGTTGCTCCTCATTAATAGCAATGAACTGTGCTGCACTGTCTACACGCACAATAAGACGTCTATAAGAAAATAAATTATTAAAAATTGGCTCATCAATTCTAATGCTCGGCTCACTGCCCAACGGGAGCTTTTCATCCATCGGACGCCAAGGCCCAACATGGACATTAATTATATTGCCCCGCCCTATCTCACGTCATGCTCTTGAGGTGCTAAAACTAACCTTAACCCGTTCCAGTTTATAGGAACCATATTGCTCCACAGTCGTAACAAGCGCTGCTTGCAATAATTGGTATTGATAATTATCGCGCCGCTCTGACATCCCCCAATCCCAATAACGATATACCATAGGCTCAGCCGCACTGTTTTGCGGCACACCAGCATCTGCGTAAGAAACAAAAATTACTGGTCCACATAAGAGGAATACAATTAACCATAGATTATTATGCATTTTAAAACTGCTACCCTATTAGCACCAAGAAGATAGATTGATCTTTATGGCCAGTATTAATAGCTCGACAACAACTTGATAAACCGCGAATAAAACCCTGCTGGAAACTTAAGAAGCAAGCCCTCTTCTCTTACTTCTGGCGACAAACAGCTGCAATGACAGACATAAAAAAAGGTGGCTTAGCCACCTTTCATAACATGACCTAAGGTAAGCTTAGCGCGTCATATCATATTTGCGCATTTTCTCCACCAAGGTAGTTCTGCGCACAGACAGCTTATCTGCAGCGCGCGCCACTACGCCGCCACAATCATTGAGTGCTTGCTGGATCAGGCTCATTTCCATATTGGTAATGTATTCACGTAAATCTATCCCCTGCTCGGGCAATAACGGCGTATCGTTCATATTTACATAACTAGCATTGCCACCTGATGCGCCTTGCTCCCCTGCAACAAGAAACTCATCCTCATCAACATCTACATGGCGATACTTAGGTGGTAAATCCTGCACCCCAATTACACCATAGGGATGCGTGATCGCCATGCGTTCTACCAAATTTGCTAACTCGCGAACATTACCGCTCCACTCATGTTGGCATAGGGAAAGAATGGCTGATGAGTTAAAACGAATTGAACCGCGCTGCTCACTTTCCATGCGCGCCACTAACTCATTCATCAACAAAGGAATATCTTCTGAGCGCTCTTTAAGTGAAGGTAACTCAATAGGAAATACATTAAGACGATAATAGAGATCTTCACGAAAACTATTATCAATAATCATTTGTTCTAGATTACGATGCGTTGCGGCGATAATACGCACATCGACAGCTTGTGTTTTATTGCTACCTACGCGCTCAAAACAACGTTCTTGCAACACCCGCAAAATTTTAACCTGCATATTGAGCGGCATATCGCCAATTTCATCTAAAAATAGCGTGCCACCCTCAGCTAGCTCAAAACGACCAGCACGACTATTAATCGCCCCAGTAAAAGCACCTTTTTCATGGCCGAACAGTTCGCTCTCAAGCAACTCCGCTGGAATTGCACCACAATTTACCGGTACAAAAGGCATGTCGCGACGAGGAGAGTTGTAGTGCAAGTTACGCGCAACTACCTCTTTACCGGTACCCGACTCGCCAGTAATTAATACCGAAACGTCCTTATCGGCGACCTGCGCCATCATTTCGCGTACATTTTGAATTTCACGACTTGTTCCTACTAAGCTGCGAAATAAATGCACTGGACGATGCTGAGGCTGACGTTTACTAGAGGATTGTGCTTCGCGGTAAAGCTGAGCACGATGCAGGGTATCGACCAGTTTATTATATGTGGGAGGCATGGGGATTGTTGCAATCACCATTATGCGATGAGGGTCTTCAAGCTGTGCCGCTTCCTGTTGTAGTGCTTCGCTAAGCAAGACTACCGCAATCTCATCATTCCAAGATCGAATCTCTTTTAACAAAGCACTTAAATCATGCTTACTGTCGCGAATATCACCAATAAAAATAACAACATAATCTTCGCCGCCATTTTCTTCCGCAACTGCGGCTTTCCAGCTTTCGCTATCCGCGGTGAGCGTGGTTTCGTTAAGAAAATCGAGAAGAACCTTGAGATCGTGACGACGCTCTTGATTGTCATCAATGACCAATACTTTATTGTTATGCCACATACCCAAGACCTTTCCATTTCGTATTAAAACCTTCAGCCCTAACAGCGGCCTAAGCAAAGACGGCGAGATGACTTATGGGTGTAAGTAATAGTCGAGCTAAGTGGCTTAGTCAAATTTATGGCGGGAAGTTTTTGTCGATTACAAACAGAAAAAAATCTTAGTATATATATTAGTCAAATTTTTAGTGTGAGCGTGACTCATCATGGAGTACACACTGTAAAACAATCATGATTTTTCTACAGCGATTTCATCCCAAGCAGACTTAAGCGTCTTAATCAACTGAATAACCTCTGCCACTTTTTCACTATCGTTTTGGCGCGAAGCTTCTAATAAGCGAAGATTAATGTAATCATAAAGGGCAGATAGATTATCTGAAAGCTCGCCTGCCGACATATCCAGTGAAGCCTGTAAGCCAGAAACTATCCCTATGGCCTTACCCAACGCCTCACCTTTTACCGCGACATCACCGCGCTCTAGTGCACCCTGAGCAATAGCTAAACGGCCTAGAGCACCCTCAAATAGCATCTGAATCAGGCGATGTGGTGACGCATGATTAACCTCCGACTCAATGCCAAGCTGACGGTACTGCTTCAGTGCTTCTTGCGGGTTATAGTTAGACACAAAAACAACTCCTAGGCGGATAAATAGTGTCCTAAGGCTAGCAGGGCTGAGCATTTTTTGCGAGTCTTGCTATAAAAAACAGTTTTTAAAAACTGAACACCTAAAATCATGCCCCAACGACTTTATGAGCCATAGCATCAACTGCCTGCTGACACTGTGCAATCATATTCGCATATACGCCCTTTAACTCGCTCAACGCTAGAACGAGCGTAGTCTTATCATCTCGATTGGCTGCAATAACACGCTCAATAAGAAGTACACAAATAGCATCCAGATGACGAATCTTCGCCCAATCATCATCCTTAACAGCCCGATTAAGCTCAGACTGTAAGGAGCGCATAGCGGCTATGCCCGCTACCCCAGAATACTCTGGCTCATCAATCAACCTAATACTCATGTATTTCGCCTCCTAAAACTTAGAATTAAACTTGGGCGGCAATAGCATCCCAAGATGATTTAATATCCCCCAATAGACGCCCACACTCATCCAAATACTCGGGCTTATTTTCGTAATTTGCTTGGGTTAGTCGGCGAATAACATAGTCGTACAAGCTATCAAGATTAAGTGCCAGATCGCCCCCGTCCTTATCATTTAAGCTGCCCTGTAAACCCGCCACTATATTGACTGCCTTACCGATTAATTCACCCTTTCGTGCTATTTGATTCTGCGCCATAGCGCCCTTAGCTTGAGCAATACGTTCTAGTGCACCTTCGAATAACATCTGAATCAGCCTGTGCGGTGAAGCCTCTTCAACGCCAGAGTGCACTTTCACGTTGGAATAACTTTGAACTGCAGAGAAAGAATTCATCGCATACCCTTATTAAATTGACAGACAGATTAAATTAAAAAGAAAGTATCTAGGCTGGCTAGGCTTTAAAAAAACCGAACATTCCTGTCACATTAAGATGCCAAACACTTATTACTCGCCCCAATTAAGGTTGCGGCTGAACCAGCAAAATCTTTAACGTAAATACAAAAAATCCTTTCTGTTAACGGCGTTATCGATAAAAAAGTTCAGGAGCTATTCAGACATAAAAACGGAATATTTAGCTCACACAGCGGTCACTATTTTTTCAGGAAAAATCAATGAAAAACCTTATAAAAACAGCCAGCCTTGCCCTAACATTAAGCCTCATTTGCACACCTAGCCGCGCCGAGTCCTTACGCTGCCAAGGCAAACTCGCAAAAATAGGCGATACGAAGTTCGAAATTACCGAGAAGTGCGGCGAACCCGTGGCTACTGATCACTTTTGCCAACCAATCGAAAACCCACCCTTAATTCAGGCTGTTCAAAATGGCACTCAAAATACACAAATCAATATTGTCAGCCAAAGCTGTATAGATGTAGACGTATGGAGCTACAGCCCTGGAAAGGGGCGTTTTATCACTCACCTTTACTTCACCCAAGGCCAATTAGTCGATATGAAGTACGGCGACAGGATTAAATAACAACCAATTCGAAAAACTATTGCACACACGAGAATACTGTATATAATCACAATCACTGTATAAATAAACAGATAACTCGGAGTGCCTATGCTTAACCTTACTAACCGCCAAGAACAGGTTTTACAGATAATCCGACAACATTTAGAAGAAACTGGCTACCCACCTACTCGCGCAGAAATTGCCAATATCCTAGGCTACAAATCAGCCAATGCGGCAGAGGAGCATATAAAGGCGCTTGCACGTAAAGGGGCTATTGAAGTCATACCAGGAGCATCACGCGGTATACGCCTTCCTGAAACCACCAACAATGGCATTCCAATCATTGGACGTGTAGCTGCAGGCAACCCAATACTGGCGCAAGAACATATAGAAGACTATTGCAACATACCCTCCAGCTTCTTCTCGCCCAGTGCAGATTATCTCTTGCGTGTAAACGGCATGAGCATGAAGGATGCTGGAATAATGGATGGCGACCTGCTGGCCGTACACAGAACAGATCAAGTACGAAATGGGCAAATTATTGTTGCACGCATTGGCGAAGAAGTAACCGTGAAGCGTTTCAGACGCAGTGGTAATCGCGCTCAGATTGAACTTCTCCCAGAAAACCCTGATTTCGACATTATTCATGTCGATATGCGCGACCAAGAATTTTCTATAGAAGGATTAAGCGTAGGAGTAATTCGCCGTGACTAATATCGCCTATCAAATTACCACTAACACAGCATCCATTAACCATAAATCTACCCAGCAAACCAGTGGGGTCACAGAGTTGGTACTCACCAGTGATGCACCTGAGCAACTGGTACTGCTATTACCTATGATTGCATTCTTAAGCAATAGCTGTAGCGATCGCTGGATTACGTGGGTTGCACCGCATAATGTCGACCGCAGTTTATTAGAAGCCTATGGTGTCAACACTCGCTACATTCGTCTAGTGCACTGCCAAGACCTACCGCAACTCTTGCGCGTAACCCATAACGCACTCGCTAGCGGCAATAGTCACACTGTCATCGCCAGCCCCGGTAAATTAACAGACAAAGAGCTCATACACCTTGAAAGTGCAGCAGCAGAAGGACAATGCCAATGCCTGCTATTACGCGTGCGCTAATTAAGGGGTATTAGCTCGCAAAACAATAACACAGGGTTTTAAGGAAGGAGTCTTATAAGAATCAAAACCAGAAAGGTACCTTAGTAAGTAAGGTAATAACGCGAACTTTCCACCTATCAAGCACAACACAAACTAAAAAACGACATTCACCTAGGCTCTTATTGAACGATAGATTTAAGGCAACTCAGTGTAAAATCAATTTTTCATGACCACCGATTTCATCTGGCATGTCGTCTAGCACTGCATCTGCTTGTAGCTCAGTCAAATCACCCACCGCATCCATACCAGCCTCAATCATAGCTTTAGCAACAGTAAACTTTGCTTCACCTAAAAACGCCAACGATTCTGCAGAAAAGCGAATTGTGACCATGGGCTCATTTTTTTCGCCATCTGGTCGCTGTAGGGCTACATCGCCATTTATTAGCTCAATAATTTCATAAAAAGTCGACATAAACACCTCAAAAATACACAACAAATAATACAAGCATAAAAAAATTGGGCGCGATTCTAGCACCCAAACATAGGGCAGATGAATTAAATATAGCTGGCTACTAAATTTCAGCTTTTAATTGATGTTTGGCTAGCGCGCTAGGCAACGCCAACAACAGCAAACATTCGACCTCGATGTTAAAGCTTAAAATACCGGAACCCGCAGGCAATAGCATTGCCTGCCCCGCTGAAAAACTATTTTCAGCATTACCTTCTCGATAGAGCCCGAGCTGTTCGCTCATCACAAAAGATATACTTCCATGAATTACCATCAATAACTGATAGCTATCGGTATTAAGCTGCAGAACACTATTTTCTACTGCTGAGATACGGCGCACCTCAAATAATTCGAAGCTGGCAACTCGTTCAATTTTTACTCCGGCCTCATCGCGTAGAAGCTGAAATAACTCTTGCACAGGTGCATCGAGAATAATTGACTCTAATGCCAATTCAGTATCCCAATGCGACTGAGTAAGTACTTTCTGCGCAAAACTAAGAATCTGCCGCTCATAGGATTGATTTTGGAACTCCACTGTGCGTACACCATGTTGCAAGGCATGAGGAACATGACATGGGATTTTGACAACATCACCGCGCTGCAAAGGCTGCATAGCAATAAAACTATACATATGTTGACGCAACTGCTGCTCGCGTAAGAGCAACTCCTTATGCGTTGAATCTTGTGCAATAACTGCCAACCAAGACTGCTGCTGTAATGCAGATACAGGAGCATACAGATCAATACCTTCTGTATGGCGCAATTTATCCATAAGCACATCCAAAGCAATGCGTACCTCTTTATACGCATTCACCGCACAAAGATAATCTGTTTTAAATAGTTGATCGTTACCAAACTCAGCACGTTTACGCGGACAAAAACCTAATTGAATACCACCACGACCACTTGGCCATGCACCTGCATCAATATCTGTAACAAGGTACACCTCCTCCTTAGATGTGTGCATTTCAAAGTATAAATCGCCAAAAACCTCATCCGGCAATGGATCTAACACTTTAAGTAACGTTAACCCTCGTGCATTACCTGCAGCTAATCTATTAGGCAAAAATGACAACAACCAAGGTAGAGGAACAATCTGATCTTGGATTCGAATACTTGCACAGCCGCGCTGCTCAATACCTGTGTACCAAATTTCCTGTCCCCAAGGCTTTGGAATTAACACAGGTTCAAGCAACAAAGGCACAGAAAAATTTATCCAAGACCAACTTTTCTGTGCAGCATAATCGAATAACGTTAAACGCCGCGCCGATATGGCGGTAAGAGCTTGTATATCAATTGCAGAATAAGGCATTACACTCGCCTCAATCACAACATCATCCATTGATGCCAAACAAGATATTGCTACCACGGCGACAAGCGACATATTCTTAATGGGGTCGCAATAATAGGCCTCATGCCCAAACACTATCGCAAAGCAATCCTCTGCCTGCCCAGAGCTCAAAAATTGATCCACCCTTCCAATGCTTTTGACAGGTGTATCTATAGTAGAGATGTCCAGATGATTGGCAGCACACACATCTGTCGTCCTTAGGCTAGCTAGCAAGTCCCGAATACGAGCATCAATAAAGTCTTCAGGGCACTCATGGGGAGCAAGTTGGTAAACATTCAAGACAAAAAACTCTACATAAAAACAAAATAAGGAGCGATTGTAGCGGGGATGCATTAAAAAAACGATGAAACCAGGGCATGTAAACTAAAACACTATGGCCAAACCTCCAAAGAAAAAGCCAGCATATTGCTGGCTTTTTTGGCTAGCTGGAAAAGAGCGCAGCCTTAGTTTAATCGCTCCAAGACAGTGGTGATACCCTGCCCTAAGCCTATACACATGGTAGAAACACCCAAGGTTAAATCACGATCCTGCATCACGGTTAAGAGCGACCCCGTGATGCGTGTACCTGAGCAACCAAAGGGATGGCCCAATGCAATAGCACCGCCGTGTACATTCACCTTATCCATATCGTCTAAGAGCTTCAAGTCCTTCAGCACTGGCAAGGCTTGCGCAGCAAAAGCTTCATTCAATTCAACTGCTTCAATATCTTCAATAGTGAGATTGGCTGCTTTAAGTGCTTTTTCGGTAGAAGGCACAGGGCCATAACCCATAATGGAAGGATCAACACCAGCCAAACCCATAGAGACTACGCGCGCAATAGGCTTAAGACCCAACGCTTGTGCACGCTCGGCTGACATTACCAGCATGACCGAGGCGCCATCGCTCAACTGAGAACAGGTGCCCGCCGTCACCTGACCATTTTTGGGGTCGAATACCGGGGGCAATTTCGCCAAAGTTTCGACAGTCGTTTCTGGGCGAATAGTTTCATCTTCTTCTATCGGTAACAAAAAACCATCAGGATTGTGCCCTTCAACCGCAATAATTTCACGGTGAAATTTGCCCAACTCACGCGCTTTAGCGGCCAAATGGTGTGAACGAGCGCCAAATTCATCCATTTGTTGACGATTAATACCGTGCAATAAGGCTAAATATTCTGCTGTCATACCCATGTTGCCTGCGGCCTTCGCAACAGACAGACCCAGCAAAGGGTTGATGTTAATAGATTCATACATGGGCAAATGCCCCATGTGCTCCACACCACCAATTAAGTAGACATCACCCAAACCGGCGCGAATGTTTGCAGTAGCCGAATGCAAAGCAGACATAGATGAACCGCACAAACGATTGATGGTTTGCGCAG
The DNA here is from genome assembly GCF_057815475.1 of Cellvibrio sp. 25HG11W-0. NCBI lineage: Bacteria > Pseudomonadati > Pseudomonadota > Gammaproteobacteria > Cellvibrionales > Cellvibrionaceae > Cellvibrio > Cellvibrio sp. 25HG11W-0. The sequence goes on along the minus strand of NZ_CM174230.1, from coordinate 2,053,156 downwards.
GAACTGAATGAGGGAGACCAGCGAGCAACAAAATATTACGTGCAATGTTGAACGCCTGTTCTTCGCGCTGCATAACACAACCCCAGAGCATGTCATCGATGGTGGCGGGGTCTAGCGCGGTATTGCGCGCCAGCAAACCTTTAATAATAGTTGCCGATATATCATCGGCGCGCACATTTCGGAAACAACCATTTTTAGAGCGCCCCATAGCGCTACGCGCAAAATCGACGATTACGGCATCACGTGAATGTAAAGTCATTATCTATTCCCCTTAGCCGTAGAATTTTTGGTTATTGGCAGCCTTGGCTGCAAGACTGGCAGGTGCCACATAAAGCCCACCAAGATCACTAAACTTCGCTGCCATTGTGCAGAATACATCCGCACCTATGGTATCTATCCAACGGAAAACACCGCCCCTGAAAGGAGGAAAGCCAGTCCCGTAAACCAATGCCATATCAGCTTCAGCTGCAGTTTCAACTATGCCCTCTTCCAAGCAGCGCGCCAATTCAGTGGCCATAGGAATCATCATACGCGCCACTATATCCTCATCGCTCAACTCAAGGCTGCCAGTAATGCTTGGCTTGATGATTTCAAGTGCCTCAGGTGAGGCCACTTTGGCAGGCTTACCTTTTTTATCGAGAGAGTAATTATAAAAGCCTTGGGCATTTTTTTGACCTAGACGACCCGCCGCAAAAAGTGCGTCAACAGACGTAGCGTAATCACGTTTCATTCGCTCTGGGAAACCGTCCGCCATCACTTTTTCGCCGTGAACGGCTGTATCTATACCCACCACATCAAGTAAATATGCTGGACCCATAGGCCAACCCCAAGCTTCCATTACTTTATCAATACGCTGATAATCAACACCATCACGCACCAACATGGCGAAACCCGCGAGATAAGGGAAAAGTACGCGATTGACCAAAAACCCTGGGCAATCTTTCACGACAATAGGTTTCTTACCCATGGAGTTGGCATAGGCAACTGTGCGCGCTATGGCATTGTCAGAGGTCTTTTCACCACGAATCACTTCCACCAAGGGCATCATGTGCACAGGGTTAAAAAAGTGCATGCCGCAGAAATTTTCTGGACGAGAAAGCGCTTCGGCTAACTGACTGATAGAAATAGTCGAGGTATTCGATGCGATCACAGTATCGGCGCCCACTTTGGTTTCAGCTTCTGCTAGCACAGCGCGCTTCACCTTAGGATTTTCTACTACCGCTTCAACAACTATATCAATCTGATCAAAGCCATCGTACGTTAAAGCAGGTTCGATGCGATTCAGCACATCCCCCATTTCACTGGGGCTCATACGCTTACGCTCAACACGCTTACTTAATTGTTTGTTAGCTTCTGCCAAGCCTAAATCAATACCGACTTGCGCAATATCTTTCATTTTAATCGGTATGCCCTTAAGCGCAGATTGATAGGCAATACCGCCGCCCATGATCCCTGCTCCCAATACTGCAGCACGCCCGATTTTTTTATCTGCTTTCTTTTCCCAGCCCCTGGCTTTTTTGCTCAACAATTGCTCATTGATAAAAATACCCACAAGAGATTGGGCGACTGGAGTCTGTGCCATTTTGGCAAACGCTTCTGCCTCAATTTGTAAAGCCTCATCACGGCCTTTATCAGCCGCTTTTTGCATTGCTTTAATTGCCGCCACAGGCGATGGATAGTTACGGCCAGCTTGAGCACCCACAAAGGCTTTGGATGTTTCAAACGCCATCATAGATTCAATGAAATTGAGTTTGAGGGGTGCTTTTTTCTGCGTACGACGCGCTTGATAATCAAGCTTTCCCATAATGCAAAGTAAAAGGGTATGCAATGCAGCTTCACGCAGTTTTTCCGGTTCAACAACCGCATCAAGCACTTTTGCAGTCAACGCTGTAGCCGCGTCATTTTCTTTACCTCCCGCAATCCACTCTACTGCGGTATCTAAACCAGCAACTCGCGGTAAGCGAACAGTGCCACCCCAACCAGGCAAAATACCCAGCTTGGTTTCAGGCAAGCCTATCTTCGCTTTAGTGCTACCGACACGATAGTCACACGACAGACAAAACTCACAACCGCCGCCGAGAGCGAAGCCATTAATAGCCACCACAGTAGGAAATGGTAAATCCTCCAGGCGACAAAAATTGCGATTGTTATTGGCCAAATGACCCGTAATCTGGTCTGCGCCAGCAGCAAATACAGCACCGAATTCCATGATATCGGCACCAACAATAAAAGTATCTTTGGCGCTGGTAATCAAAAGACCTTTGACGTTGGAGGACTGTTCCAATAGCGTTAAAGCTTGTTCTAGCTCAGCAACAGCCAATAAATTAAATTTGTTAACCGACTCGCCTTGCAAGTCAAAAATCAATTCCGCTATGCCATCGGGCAATAGGGAAACCGAAAGGGCTTTTCCTTGAAACATAGTGAACTCGCTATTATTTGAGGAGGGAGAAGACGCTTTTGAGTGTAGCAGGCTAGAGCCCGCTTGCCCTTATTCAGGACAAAGGACATAGCTATTTTGCAGATTAAATGCTTAAAATTAACAATACAGCACTCAACATTGCCCAAAAATCGAGCAACACAATAGACAGGCATCATGTTCTGTCGAGTTAATAAAACGATAAGTTTGATTAGCATGGATATAAAAACTGTCGCCGCAGTAGAGCTTATAGACTTGTGCTGCAATCATAAGTTGCACTTCACCAGCCAAAAGTTTCCCCGCCAAATCGACACCGCCAGCAGGCAAAGCAAAAACAGTCGCTCCAGAAGGCGGCAATATAAGCTGATTGATATTTAGCTGGGCCGCAGTACTCGCAGGTGTTGCACTTGCTTGACTAACCCCATTTACAGTTGACCACGGCAAGGACTGAGCGCGAACGATCAACTCGCTTTCTATCAAAGGTTCCTTAAAGTTCCAGCCGAAAAAAGTCTCTAAACTAACGGGGAAGGCACTTAGAATACGCCCTAATGAATGCACACTTGGGCTCACCTGCCCCTGCTCAATCATGGAGATATTACTATTAGTGATAGCAGCACGCTTAGCCAGCTCTCGCTGGGAGAGGCCATAAAGCTCGCGCAAAGTCTTCAACCTAAGCCCAAGCTCACAATCAGCGAATACTGAATGATCGGAGGGTTCAGGCTCAACTTGAGCAAGGGAGTGCGCTTGTGGTGGAAAAAGGCCTGCATTCTTATGCTGGCCCAAATCATCAGGTGGCATACTTGAATTGCCTTTTGATTGTGCGCCAAGACGAGCCTAGCGCCACTCAGTAAAAACAGCAGATAAAACTAGACCTTTGACGCAAGCAACTGCTCGCGTTCAACCGTAGGCAGATTATCAACGATCAACTGATAAGAATGATCAATCATACGTTGGATCTGCGCATCCGGAACAGAACTATCAAGAATAATAGTATTCCAGTGTTTTTTGTTCATCTGAAAACCAGGTCTAACTGCTGGGTATTGCTCGCGTAGCTGTAGAGCCAAATCAGGATCGCACTTAAGGCTAACACGCGGCACGCCACCTTCAGCGGTAAGAGTAGCAAACATCTTGTGGCAGACTTTATAAACAGCTACATCAGGTCCAGAGGGGAACATCTCTTTTGCTTGATGCTTTGCAGCAATATATTTCTGGGTAGATAAAAAATCCATGTTTAATCCTTTATCGAACAACTCAGGTCGATTAAAAAAGCTATAAATGCGATTTGAATCAATGAAGACAACAGCTTTTAAAATTTTTGCCACTACCACAGGGACAAAGATTCTTTTCGTCTTCATCAGCCAAACCATCTTTAGGTACTAACTCAGTTACCAAGCACTCTGATGCAAAGTGCTCTGGCTGGTACTCATCAGAAGGCGTCGAAGCTGCTTTTGCTTCAAGCGCCAAATCATGTTCGTGCAATATGCGCCCAATGTAACCACAAAGAATGATCGATTTTGGTAAACGTTCAAAAACTTCTTTGAGATCTTCTACACTGGTGCCTTGTTCAAGTGCGTATTCTGCATCAGCTACAGTAGAAACGATATAGATAATGGCGTCCAATTCATCAAAAAATGGTTCTCCGTCTAAATTCTGCTCAGTTTGGCCCGTAGCAGCCCGCGCCAAACCCCCATTCCAGCTTGCCTCCATGACGATATAACCCTGCAGGTAGCCTCGTGCCCATTGCTCCAAATTGATACGCGCCTCTCGAAGACTAGCATATATGGATTCACAGGGTAAATTACACAGACTTTCAGCCACCTGATGCTGATGAAAAGCATACAAGCTTAGAATATTATCGCGAATAGATAGCTCCTCCTCTGAACTGGCGTAAGTGGGTAGTTCATCATGAAATATAAGCGGAAACCAACTCGATATAGGGAGCGACGCTACAGGCGCGCAAGCAAGTGCACGTAGATAGCCATCTAATTGGTAAAAATTCATACTATGCTGGGGAACAGCGGGTGATTCTAGAAATGCTGACAATGCGGGTTGATCGACCCTATTAAGATCAAAAACGTTCGATGAATCAGGATCAATATATAGTTCAGTCATGAAATAGCGTAGCAAACCTCTTTTATCAACATATCTATAACAACTACAGCATTCACTTATTCCACCACTGACTCAAAAAGATGTGCGCCTATAATCTCTATATTCTGGCTGCCAAAAGTTACTGTCTATTTTCGACTCAATCAACTCTTCAGGTATTGGCAGCGCCACACCATCAGCTATGGCCTGCAACACAACCGCTTTGGCAATTAACTTACTCACAGTGCGAATAGACTCAAGAGGAGGCAAGAGCGCTCCATGCCCCTGCTGCACCATTGGCGAACAAGCAGCCAAAGCCTGGCTCGACGCCATCATCATATTATCGGTAATACGTGTTGCCTTCGCCGTTATTACTCCAAGACCGATACCTGGGAAAATATAACTGTTATTACACTGCGCAATTTCAAAATGCTTATCGCCCATATCCACTGGCGCGAAGGGGCTACCGGTAGCGACCATCGCCTTCCCGCCGGTCCAACGCATGATATCAACGGGCTGGGCTTCAACCTGTGAATTAGGATTGGAGAGCGGTAGTATAATGGGCTGTTCACAATGCGCTTGCATTGCCTCAATCACAGCTTTGGTAAACAACCCCGCTTGGCCAGACACTCCAATCAGTACTGTTGGGTGCGCATTAGTCACGACATCTAGCAAATTCACAACACCATCGTTTTTAGCATGGGTAAGCGCCCACCCTTTGACCAATTCGTCACTAACACAGAATGAACGCTGAAAGTCAAAGAGGCCACCAGAGCTTTCCTGAAGGAGACCATCGCGGCTAGTGAGAAATATACGACTGTGTGCCTCTTTATAACTAGCACCTTCAGCCATCATCTGTTTAACGATATGCTCAGCAATACCGCACCCCGCAGAACCTGCACCCGCGAACACGATACGCTGCTGCGACAATCGCTCGCCCTTACCCTGACAGGCTGCCATCAGTGTCCCCACAGCCACAGCTGCAGTTCCTTGAATGTCGTCATTGAAACAACAAAGCTCATCTCGATAACGAGTCAGCAAGGGGGTCGCATGATCTTGTGCAAAATCCTCAAATTGCAATAAAGCATTAGGCCAGCGCAACTTGATAGCCTGAATAAAGGCCTCAACAAACCGATAATAATCGTCACCGGTAATGCGCGGATGACGCCAACCCATATACATAGGGTCCTCAAGCAATGCCTTGTTGTTAGTACCAACATCTAATGCAATGGGCAATGTATAAGCCGGACTAATCCCACCACATGCGGTGTACAGAGCCAGTTTACCAATAGGAATCCCCATGCCGCCAATTCCTTGGTCACCCAAGCCTAAGATTCGTTCACCATCAGTAACTACTATAACTTTTACTTTTTGTTTGGTTGCGTTTTGCAACATGTCGTCAATGCGATCTATATCAGGGTAGGAAATAAAAAGCCCGCGTTTACGACGATAAATTTTTGAAAATTGCTGGCACGCCAACCCTACTGTCGGTGTATAAATAAGCGGCATAATCTCGCTAAGGTGATCAGTAATTAAACGGTAATAAACCGTTTCATTGGTATCTTGAATGTTGCGTAGATAAATATGCTTATCGATCGGTGACTCAAACGAGCAAAGCTGGTGATACACGCGCGCTTTTTGCTCCTCAATCGTTTCGATATTGTAAGGCAACAACCCTTCAAGATTAAACTGCTGACGCTCGCGCTGACTAAACGCACTGCCTTTATTAAGGAGAGGAGCTTCTAATAATGCTGGCCCCGCAAAGGGAATATAGATTGGGCGCTTCTTGCTCATAACATAGACTTCTATTGCCACAGAGTGGCTACAACCATAGCGCATCTACCGATGAGTCACCAGCAATATAGCAAAATTAATCCACTGTAAATGCATGCTAAAATCCCAACTTTAACCACGAGATTATTTTCCCCATGAGTATTTCTGATTTTCTAACCCATTTAACCACAGCACCCGACACTATTCACTTTAACGACACTATGACAACCATAGACGCCAACTATCATTTCACTCCAAGTAGTTTTCACAATGGCGAGCTACTCAACAATGCTGGGCAAAATTCAGGCTCATGTAAACTATTTGCTTTTGCAAAATTACACCAACTAACAGAAGCGCAAACACTCGCTTGTTTCGGTGACTACTATCGTCAAGATGTGCTTGTTCACCCCAATGCAAGCGACCACCAAAACATTCGTAACTTTATGCGCAGCGGTTGGGGCGGCATTCGCTTTGAACAACAGCCACTGGCAGCGAAAGAAATAAGCTAACGCGCAATTATTTATGCCCTCAACAAGCCAGTATGGAGTAAACAGATGTTTTATAAATTTATTTTATTGGCACTTTGCAGTGCAGCTTTCAGTAGCTGCAGTCATCAAACTATCGCACCTACTGGCTCAACGAATGACACCATACAACCAAATAACAAATGCAGCGCCACTCGCCCTGAAATTTGCACCCATGACTATCATCCTGTGTGTGCGGAGCGCGACACTCAAGTGCGCTGCATTAAAGCACCCTGCCCAGCCAGCGAATTAAAAACTTACAGCAATGCCTGTCGCGCCTGCGCCGACCCAAAGGTCATGAGCTATCAAATAGGTAGCTGTGAAACAACACAAACTAAACCCTAGCGAACAACTAATTATGTGGACTCAACGAACAATAGGTTTAGCGGCACGCCCGCGCGGCTTTCACCTGATTACGAACGATGTGGTGCAACAATTGCCAGAACTGGCGAATTACAAGGTGGGAATACTTAATATTCTGATCCAGCACACATCAGCTTCGCTCACCCTTAATGAGAATGCCGATCCTACAGTGCGTAAAGATTTTGAAAACTTTTTCAATCATGCAGTACCAGAAAACGAACCCTATTATTTGCATTTGGATGAAGGCCCAGATGATTTACCTGCACACTTAAAAGCTAGCATTTTTGGCGCAAGCCTCAACATTCCCATTACCAATGGCCGTTTAAATTTAGGAATCTGGCAGGGTATTTATCTTTGCGAACACCGCAATCATGGCGGCAATCGAAATCTAGTCCTCACCCTTAATGGCGAATAAAAATAACGCAGAATTGCAGCTTGTACCTAATAAAAACCCGCTCTACGCGGGTTTTTATTAGGTACTTAACTATTTACGAAAGCCAGGTGGTAAGGCGCCACCGGTTGGCATGCCGCCAGGCATCATTCCACCCATGCCACGCATTAACTTTTGCATCCCGCCGCCTTTCATTTTCCCCATCATCTTCGCCATTTGCTTGTGCTGCTTCAACAGGCGATTGAGATCCTGAATTTGCGTACCAGACCCCAAGGTGATGCGACGCTTACGCGATCCACTTAAATCATCAGGGTTACGACGCTCACTAGGTGTCATGGAATTAATAATAGCTTCCATCGTTTTGAACTGCTTATTCATAGTGGCGGACTGCGCCACCTGCGAAATATTGCCCATGCCCGGCAACTTATCCAGCATCGAACTCAGCCCACCCATATTGTTCATTTGCTGTAGCTGATCTTTTAAATCATTAAGATCAAATTTTTGACCCTTAGTGACTTTACTAATCAGCTTCTCAGCTTTTTCTTTATCTATGGTGCGCTCGGCTTGTTCGATCAAGGACATTACATCGCCCATGCCCAAAATCCGCGAGGCTATACGCTCAGGATGAAAGGGTTCAAGCGCATCAACTTTTTCACCCACACCCAAAAACTTAATAGGCTTACCGGTGATATGACGCACTGATAAAGCAGCACCACCACGTGCATCACCATCAGCCTTGGTCAAGATCACGCCGGTCAAGGGCAATGCATCATTGAACGCCTTAGCAGTATTTACCGCATCCTGGCCGATCATAGCATCAATCACAAACAGGGTTTCAATAGGGTTAATTGCTTTATGCAAGTCCTTGATTTCAGTCATCAAGTCTTCATCGATATGCAAACGACCAGCAGTATCCACAATCAGCACATCAAAAAACTGACGTTTCGCGTGATCTATAGCGCCGCGTGCAATATCAAGTGGTTTTTGCTCACCTGTCGAAGGGAAGCATTCCACACCCACTTCAGTTGCGAGGGTTTGTAACTGTTGGATAGCAGCAGGACGATATACATCTGCGCTCACCACCAATACTTTTTTCTTTTCGCGTTCTTTCAAGAAGCGCGCTAGCTTAGCCACAGAGGTCGTTTTACCTGCACCCTGCAGACCCGCCATCAAAATTACTGCAGGCGGCTGCTGTGCCAAATTCAACTTTTCATTGGCCTGCCCCATGGTGGCGACCAATTCTGCCTCAACCAATTTAACAAATTGTTGACCAGGATTAAGTGCCTTACTGATCTGTTGACCGAGCGCACGGCTACGCACCTGATCGATAAAAGCTTTAACTACGGGTAAGGCAACATCTGCTTCCAACAGCGCCTTGCGCACATCGCGCAGCGCATCTTTGATGTTGTCTTCACTCATCCGCGCCTTGCCGGTAAGGCTGCGCATAGTATGGGATAAACGATCCGATAAATTCTCAAACATAAGTCGTCTCGAACAGGCTGTTGATTCGTATTGAGGCCAACCCGAGCGGTAAAACCCTCGGAATGGTAAAAAGTGGGCGCGATTATACCTCCAATCGCACATAAAAGTCCCACCTTATAGCGACTTGCAGTGAGTTGCTGTGGGCCACTCAGCCCGATTTCCTCGATTCATTCCAACCTAAACCGCGAGGAATTTCTGGATAAGTATCCTTCTCATTTACCCTTCTCTTTAAGCATGCCTTGTGACACACTTACAGCAGTTTATTTCTGCGCAATGTGCCAGTACTTGTCGAATAGAGTATCGACACCTCATCAAAGACTCAGGCCGCGCGCCTCAGTAAGGGATTCCGTATCAACATGCTAGCTCTTTTCGCCAATGTGATTGCCTTAACGCTCTACACAGCAGCGGCCTTCTTTTTTAGCCGCAAATTTGCCCGCCAGGAATCCATCACTCGCGCTGGTTTAAGGCGCTCTGCTGCCGTGGCTCTCGTTTTTCACGGCTTAGGCGTATTTAGCCTCAGCTTTGGGGCTAATGGTTTTTTACTCAGTGTCACTGTGGCTGGTTCGTTCATTTTTTGGGTTATCAATACCATAGTACTCATTAGCAGTTTCAAAAAAGAGTTACACAATCTTTTTTTATTGCTATTCCCCCTGTCGGCGCTGGTCATTGCAAGCTCGATTTTCTTTAATTCACCCGAGACACAAAGCTCTTTGAGCTATAGCCTTGCGCCGCATGTGGTGTTGTCTATTTTGGCTTACAGCCTTATGACCATCGCCAGCTTACAAGCACTACTGCTTGCCTATCAAAATCACGCCCTCAAGCACAAAAACCTCAGTAATATGCGCCTGCTTCCACCGCTACAAACCATGGAATCACTTTTGTTTGAATTACTTTGGGTAGGCGAAATTTTACTAAGTTTCGCCATAATTTCAGGGTTCTGGTTTTTGGAAGATATGTTCGCCCAGCACTTGGTACACAAAACCGTATTTGCGCTCACCGCTTGGTTTATTTATGCATTACTGCTCTGGGGAAGATTTAAAATGGGGTGGCGCGGCAACAAAGCTATTCGTTGGGCATTAGCGGGGTTTATCTGCTTAATGCTGGCCTATTTTGGCAGCCGATTAGTACTGGAAGTGATTCTTCATAGAGTCTAACGCCTATAGACTCAAAAACGAACAAATACCTACCTAGAGAGACTGCAGATTTATTTATTAGCATTGCGCCAAGCGGTAAACTTGCGTAGTACCCAAGCCAGCAATAGTGCAGTGCCTATAACGCAGGTCATTATTACTAAAAAACTCAAAAAATACCTACCTAACTCCTCCCAGGTCATGTCCCACCCGTAGATAGCTAACATCAAAAAACAAGCGCTCGCCAGCAAATTCACACCAAGCCCACGATGCTTAAAAAGTCCACGCCAATTCATTCGTTAGCTACCTTCCATTATGTGTAATTAGAGTTTCAAGCGCAAAAGCGACGCCGGCTTCATCTGCAGGTTTCGTTACCCAGTCGGCCACCGCTTGAACATTTTGACGCGCATTGCCCATGGCCACACCAATCCCCGCCATATGTAAAAATTCCATATCCGACTCAGCATCACCAAAGGCGATGACTTCATGTGCCGCACAACCGTGATGCGCCAATAGCTGCTCAAACGCATGCTTCTTGGTCGCCTTACCGGAAATCACACTCGCAAATTGCCATTCTGGGTGCGCTGTAAGATAAGCTCGTGCAAATATAAGCTGAGGAAAGACCAACTCCAGCTGGGAAATAATATCGCCCTGCTCTGCTGGCTTGACGCCAATTAAAAACTTAAACACAGACTCCCGCTCAATAAGCTGTTGTAGTGATGTGATGTGCGGCTCCACCCGTAAGTGCCGTGCATGCACAGCGGTTATAGACGCAAACTCTGCAAGATGAAAACCTTGCCGTGTATAAACTTCGCAATACAGTGCCAACGACTCTACTTTTTGCAAAAATTGACGCGCATCAGCTTGCACAAGAGTCGTAGCTGCTAACTCAGCTTTTTGAGCGGGGTCATATAGATAAGCACCTGTGTGGAACATACCTGCATCAGTAAGCTTTAACTCATCAATCAAATACTGTGCGGCAAACAAAGGTCGTCCCGAAGCTATAGCTGTTTTTATACCTAAGGCTTGAATACGCGCAATCTGCTCGCGTACAGAGCTGAGAATTTCCCCCTGAGAGTTCAATAAGGTGCCATCCACATCAAAAAAAGCCAGGTGTATAGCGCTGGCTTTTTGTAGAAGCTTTTCCGAAATAGGATTCATATTGTGCAATCCAGTTTCTTAGTTAAACCACTTAGCGAAGCCATAGCCAACCACAAAAAAGCCTAGCGCTAAAAGTTTAACAAATACACTTTTCTGAATACGCGAGAAGCGTTCAAACATTTTTAAATTGGAAACAGCAAGCTGAGCAACCACATAGATCGCTATAAAACCCACAGCCCAATAAACTGCAAATTCATTTGTCATGCAAACTCCGCATCATTAGGCTTCACGACGCCATTGAGTAGTGCCATCGCGTGAATCTTCCAGCACCACACCTTCTGCGAGCAATAGTTTGCGAATCTCATCAGCGCGACCATAGTTTTTATCCAACTTCGCCTGAATGCGTTCAGCCACTAAGCGATCCACTTCTGCTGCAGCGATTGCATCACTGGCGGCGGCCTGCAAGAAAACATCAGGATTCTCCTGCAATACGCCCAGAATCAAACCGAGAGCTTTTAATTGCGCAGCCAATTGAACAGCCAAAGCCACATCTACTTTGGCATTATTTAAATCGCGCACTAAATCATACATACCCGCCAGAGCAACACGCGTATTAAAATCGTCATTCATAGCAGTGACGAATGCTTGGTAATAGCGGCTATCAGCAAGGTCCGCCAGCGATGCTGGAGCGATATCAGCATAATCGCGCAAGGCGCCATAAAAACGTTCAATCCCAGAGCGCGCTTCCGTGAGACTTTCTTCTGAGTAATTAATCGGGCTGCGATAATGACTGCTAATCATTAAAAAACGCACGACTTCAGGATGATACTTCTCCAGCACATCACGAATCGTAAAGAAATTACCAAGGGACTTGGACATCTTCACACCGTCAACGCGCAAAGGAGCCGCATGCATCCAATAATTTACATACTGCTGCCCATTCGCCGCTTCACTCTGTGCAATTTCATTTTCGTGATGAGGGAACTGCAAATCAGCACCACCACCATGAATATCAATATGATCGCCACAGCAATGCTTGCTCATGGCAGAGCATTCTATATGCCAGCCTGGACGCCCATCACCCCAGGGAGACTCCCATGCGGGCTCGCCGAGTTTGGCTGCTTTCCACAACACAAAGTCACGCGGGTCTTCTTTAACATCGCCCACATCAATTCGGGCGCCCGCTAATAGCTCATCAACATTTTTATCGGATAATTTGCCATAGCCTACGAAGCTCGCAACGCGATAATAAACATCGCCATTTGTCGCTGCATAAGCATGTCCTTTTTCAATAAGTGTGCTCACCAAGTCGATGATGGGCGCAATAAATTCTGTCGCACGTGGCTCAATGCTCGGCGGCAACACACCCAAACGCGCCTCGTCTTCATGCATCGCATCAATAAAACGTGCTGTGAGCTGATGATATTCTTCATTTAGCTCATTGGCGCGGCGAATGATTTTATCGTCTATATCCGTGATGTTATGGACATAGTTGACATCCCAGTTTTGACTACGCAGAAAACGCACCACCACATCAAAGGCAATTGAAGTGCGCGCATGACCGATATGGCAATAGTCGTAAACGGTTATCCCACAGACATACATAGAAATTTTACCGGGATGTATCGGCTTAAAAATTTCTTTTTGACGCGTGAGTGTGTTGTATATCTGGAGCATGTGTAATCGATTCCGTAATTAGTCTTCGGTTTTACCAAAGCTGTCTTTTAAGCTGATAGTTCGATTGAAAACAATCTTGTCTGCACTGGAGTACTTGCTGTCTAAACAGAAGTAGCCTTGACGCTCAAACTGAAAGCGATCCTCCACAGTGGCCTTGGCTAAACTTACTTCTGCTTTACATCCTTGCAGAATCTCTAAATTATTAGGATTTATAGAATCTAAAAAGTTTTTACCGCTCGCATCCGGTGCTTCATCATTAAAAAGTCGGTCATAGAGTCGCACTTCGCAATCAAGATATTGCGTTGCCGACACCCAGTGAATAACACCCTTGGGCTTCACACCGTCTTCAGGGTCTTTACCGAGTGTGCCGTCAATAATACGTGCGCGCACTTCAATAATATTGCCCGCATCGTCTTTAATCGCCTCGTCGGCCTCAATCACGTAGGCGCCGCGTAAGCGCACGCGTTTACCTACCACCAAACGTTTATACTTTTTATTGGCTTCCTCGCGGAAATCTTCCTGTTCAATAAAGAGTGTTTGGGTAAAAGGAATTGTTCTATCGCCCAAATCTGTACGATTAGGGTGGTTATGTACATTCAAGGTTTCTGTTTTATCTGCCGCATAATTCGTCAGTGTTAACTTCAAGGGTTTGAGTACACACATGGCGCGCGGCGCATTTTTATCCAAATCGTCGCGCACACAAAACTCCAGAACACCCACATCTACAACGCTGTCTGAGCGAGTCACGCCAATGCGGTCGCAAAACTCGCGCAGAGCTGCAGGGGTGAAGCCACGGCGACGCATGCCTGAAATTGTCGGCATACGCGGGTCATTCCAACCATCCACATGATTCTCATCCACAAGTTGCTTGAGCTTGCGCTTACTGGTGATGGAATAATTTACATTCAACCGAGCAAACTCATACTGGCGCGGTTTAGCAGGCACGGGCAAATTTTGAATAAACCATTCGTACAGTGGGCGATGGTCTTCAAACTCTAAGGTACATATTGAGTGAGTAATGCCTTCTAGGGCATCACTCTGACCATGAGCAAAATCATAAGAAGGATAAATGCACCACTTGTCACCGGTTTGGTGGTGATGTGCTTTTTTAATGCGATAGATAATAGGGTCGCGCATATTGATATTGGGCGATGCCATATCGATTTTGGCGCGCAGTGAGCACGCACCCTCATCAAATTCACCTTTACGCATTTTTTCAAAAAGCGCGAGGTTTTCAGCCACAGCGCGCGCGCGGTAGGGGCTGTGTTTGCCTGGTTCAACAAGAGTGCCGCGATATTCTCGCATTTGTTCAGCATTTAAATCACAAACAAATGCCAAGCCTTGCTCAATTAAATACACAGCCCAAGCATGTAGTTGATCGAAATAATCGGAGGTATAACGTACCGCGCCATCCCACTTAAAACCCAACCACTCCACATCCTGCTTGATGGAGTTAACGTATTCTTCATTTTCTTTTTCTGGATTGGTATCGTCAAAACGCAAATTGCATACGCCACCTACTTCCGCCGCCACGCCAAAATTCAAACAGATAGATTTAGCGTGACCTATGTGTAAATAACCGTTGGGTTCTGGTGGAAAGCGAGTCACTACTTTTTGATGAATGCCCTGCTCCAAATCCTTGCGAATAATTTGCTGGATGAAATGTAAGGGCTTAACTTTAACGTCAGTGTTTTCGGTTTGACTATTAGCGTCAACTGAATGATGTTCGCTCATGGGACAGATTAATCCAGATAGTAAAAATGGCCAATCTCAGACGACCTATATAACTATCGACAAGTTACCTTTAAGATAAAATCATCGATAAATAGATGCCCAAGCCAGTAAAAATGTCGGCTATTGTAACGGCTCAAGCTAGGTTTTGATACCAACTTAGGGCTGTGATTGAGCGGCGGGAGGCGGGGCCGCACGATAATCAGCACGACGCTTTAATTGATAACGACGCACAGCATTATTATGGTCGGTTAAGTTCTCAGAAAATTCGCTCGTACCATCGCCCTTGGCAACAAAGTAGAGCGCCTTACCCTCCGCTGGATGCAAGGCGGCATGGATAGACGCTGCGCTAGGCAAGGCTATAGGCGTGGGCGGCAACCCATCAATTACGTAAGTATTATAGGCGTTGGGCTCCTGGAGATTTTTACGACCAATCTTGCCCTTATAGCTATCGCCCATTCCATAAATTACCGTTGGATCAGTTTGCAACTTCATGCCCTGCTGTAAACGTCGCACAAAAACACCTGCTATTTGCTCTCGCTCGCTGTGATGCCCTGTTTCACGCTCAATGATTGACGCCATGATTAAGGCCTCATAAGGAGCCTTATAAGGCAAATTCTTCGCTCGCTGCGACCACTCTTCACTTAGCAACAATTCCATTTTGGCGTGTGCTTTACGCAAAATATCAAGATCGCTGGTATTGCGGCTAAAGCTGTAAGTATCAGGAAATATCCAGCCTTCTAAACTTTCCACGGGTAAAGCCAAAAGCGCTAACTGCTCAGCTACAGACTTACCATCTAACGCCGAAACAACAGCTGGGTTCTTCGCTAAGGCCGCAATCGCTTGCTTATAGGTCCACCCCTCCACAATCGTCGCCTGATAAAGAACAACGTCGCCCCGCTTCAGTTTTTCTAATAAACTGAGCGGGGTAAGTCCGAACTCAAGCTGATACTCCCCCGCATGAATTTTGGGCGACCCCATAAGGCGCGCATAAAGGCGCAACAAGCGTGGGTGGGACAATATACCTGCCTGCGCCAAATCATTCGCCATATGGCTCAGGGATTTTCCTTGCGTTAATTCATAGCTATAGGATTCTTGCGGAATGGTAAGCGGTGCCTGCAGCCAATGCTGTACATAAAGCCAAGCGCCACTTAATAGCATCAATCCGCTTAAAAATAATGTGTTAAATAAACGAAGCAACTTAGAGCCCAGTGATTTTTTTTCAGCCATAAAATTCTAATATTGAGTAATGATGTAAAAAATAAACCCAACTGCACAAATTTTGGTAAACCTTAATCCACCAAAGACACTAGGGCTGTAAATAACGTTCAAGTGACACCTGCACAGCGAGAGTTACCGGCCCAAGCGCTAAATTAAGTGGCGACTCAAGCAACAATGCTTTCACCGGCCAGACTCCAAAGACACTGTTACACAGAAACAATTCATCTGCAGCACTCACGATATTCAAATCAATGTGTTCAACACGAGTCTGTAGCTTCAGTGCTGGCGCCAACTGCTCAATAATCAATCGCCGCATAATGCCCGAAACTCCAGCATAGGTTAGATCTGGTGTAATCAAGCAGCCATCAACAACAGCAAAAAGATTACTTACTGTAGCTTCGATAACCTGCCCTTCGGTATCGAGCAGCAAGCCCTCATCAACTTCATCACACCATTCATTGCGTGCAAGAATGTACTCCAGACGATTGAGATGCTTCATACCCGCCAAGAGTGAATTACGTGCGAGCCTGTGGTTACAAACACGTAACCTCACACCCTCTAGGTATTGTTTGCTGTGTAAATCAGAGCCTGAATATAAACCGAGACAATAAGTAGGCTGCACCTCATCAGGCATTTTGTAGCCTCGCCCGCCAACGCCTCGAGTCAGAATGATCTTTAGCACCCCAGCATTCTGTATTTCAGCCTGCCCCTGAATGAGCAACTGATCGCGATACTCTTCAAGTAAATCAATCGCTACAGGAATACCTAACCGCATAGCACCCTGCAGCAAACGGTCGAGATGAAGAGACCACAAAGGGATTTTGCCGCGATGAATTCGACAGGTTTCAAAAACACCGTCACCATAGGCAAAACCGCGATCTAACGGCGAGATCGCAGCACCCAATACACCGTTAACAGAAAATAGGGGAAGTTTTAGCGTCATAAGTATGAGTCTATACAAAAACGCCGAGCTGTCTCCAGCTCGGCGCCAATATTTACCGATATATCCGGCAATTTATATCTTCCGGAAAATCAATGAACCGTTAGTACCACCAAAACCAAAAGAGTTAGACAACACCGCTTCAATTTTACGCTCTTGTGCGGTGTGTGGAACTAGGTTGATATCACAGCCTACATCAGGGTTGTCTAGATTAATGGTTGGAGGAGCCACTTGATCACGAATCGCTAAAATACTGAAAATCGCCTCGACAGCACCTGCAGCACCTAGCAAATGACCAATCATAGATTTTGTAGAACTTACTGCAACTTGATCTATCGCTGTGCCCATCACGGACTTAACCGCCTGACATTCAGCCTTATCGCCCGCCAAGGTAGAGGTGCCGTGCGCATTGATATAATTGATCATATCAAGTGGAATACCTGCATCCAAAATCGCATTGCGCATGGAAGCTGCCGCACCTGCGCCATCCTCTGGCGGCGAGGTCATGTGATAGGCATCACCGCTCATACCAAAACCAATCACTTCAGCATAGATTTTGGCACCACGCGCTTTGGCGTGTTCATACTCCTCCAGCACCATTACACCAGCACCATCCCCCAGTACAAAACCATCGCGATCCTTATCCCAGGGGCGACTTGCCGCCTGTGGGTTATCGTTACGCGTTGAGAGCGCACGCGCTGCTGCAAAGCCACCCAAACCCAGTGGCGTAGTCGCCATCTCAGCGCCGCCCGCCACCATGGCATCAGCGTCGCCGTATTGAATCATACGCGCCGCAAATCCAATACTGTGCGTCCCTGTGGTACAAGCTGTTGTTATTGCTACATTAGGGCCTTGCAAACCAAACATGATCGACAAATTGCCAGAGATCATATTAATAATGGCGCTTGGCACAAAGAAGGGAGATATTCGACGAGGGCCTTTGTGCTCGAGCGTTGAGGACCCCTCTTCAATCGTACCAATACCACCAATACCTGAACCTATAGAAACACCAATACGGCCCGCATTAGTTTCAGTAACTTCCAAGCCTGAATCGCGGATTGCCTGGATACCAGCAACCATACCGTATTGAATAAAGGGATCCATTTTGCGCGCTTCTTTACTGGGAAAGTAATCATCTACCACCAGATTTTTTACCGAAGCACTAAATTGCGTCGTAAACGCAGATGCATCAAATGCGCTGATAGTCGCAATGCCGCTCTTGCCATTCACTATGCCATGCCAAGTATCGGCAACCGTATTGCCCAGCGAACTAATCATCCCAAGGCCAGTAACTACAACTCTTCTGCGTGACACTCTGCGTTTCTCCTACAAAGATGATGCGGCAGATGAAAGTACTGCGTGTACTCGCTCTGCAAACAATCAATAAAAATTTCTGCTTACTCGCTCAACAAAACACCAAGGCGAATAGCCGCGAGAATTTAGTGCACATTTTAAATCATTAAGAAAAGAAAAAGCCGTACTATTTTGCAATAATACGGCTTTTAAAAAATACCAAATCAATGGATAAGAAAATTATCCCAAGTTGGAATTGATGTAATCAATAGCCAATTGAACAGTGGTAATTTTCTCAGCTTCTTCATCTGGAATTTCAGTTTCGAATTCTTCTTCGAGAGCCATTACTAACTCTACGGTATCCAAAGAATCAGCGCCTAGATCTTCGACGAAAGAAGCTTCATTTTTCACTTCTTCTTCTTTCACACCCAGTTGCTCAGCAACGATCTTTTTAACGCGTTCTTCAATGCTACTCATGATGTTATATAACTCCTAATGGTTGTATATGCGAAACACTTAATCACTTAGTCGAATTCAACTCGGATACATGCTTCGTTCAAAATCGACGCTCATTTTACATATATTTTGCGACTCTGGTAATGGCAAGAGGCAAAATTCTTTAAATTTAACACTTTTATCTTTAAAATCAATGGGTTATACGGATAAATTTAGGCCATATACATGCCGCCATTGACATGAATAGTCTCGCCACTTACATAACCACCCGCATCACTTGCCAGAAAAACGACCACCGCCGCAATTTCCTCAGGTGCCCCTAAACGGCCCAACGGAATGCGCGCCAGCAATTGTTGCTTTTGCTCTTCTGGTAACACCTTGGTCATATCAGTATCTATGAAGCCTGGCGCAACCGTATTGACGGTAATATTACGCGAACCCACCTCTGCCGCCAACGAGCGAGCAAAGCCCGCCACACCCGCTTTAGTGGCAGCATAATTCGACTGCCCCGGATTGCCCATTGCACCGACAACCGAGCTAATATTAATAATGCGCCCCCAGCGGGCCTTCATCATGCCGCGCAACACACCCTTACTCAAACGATAAATAGAGCTGAGGTTGGTATTGATAACATCAAACCACTCATCATCACTCATGCGCATCAGTAAATTATCTTTGGTGATACCCGCATTGTTCACTAAAATTGCAGGCGCACCGAACTCTTCTTGCACGTCTCTTAATAAACTTGCCACCGAGTCAGCATCAGTCACATTCAATACTTTACCTGCACCGCGAATACCCTGTTCAGCAAAACGTGCTGAAATTTTGGCTGCGCCAGACTCACTGGTTGCAGTGCCAATCACAATAGCGCCAGCTTTGCCTAACTGTTCCGCAATAGCCGCGCCTATACCGCGACTCGCACCCGTCACCAGTGCAACCTTGTCATGTAAAGTCATAAAACGTCCTACTTATAAAAAGATTTTTTAGATTACAAATTAATTATGACAAGCTTGCCAACACAGCCGTTAGCTCATCTGTTTTTTCAACTGAATAGGTAATCAATTCAGCGTTAATTCTTTTATTTAAACCAGACAATACCTTGCCAGGACCACACTCTAGCGTGGTAGTGACACCCATAGCCACTAATGCATTAACACATTCAACCCAAGGTACTGGGCTAAAAATCTGCTCAATCATCAGCTGTTTAATTTTTTGCGGATCAACTTCTATTTTTGCAGTTACATTGTGAACCAAAGCGATCTTAGGTACAGAAAAATGCGTAGCTGTTATTTGCTCCGCCAAACGCTCCGCAGCAGGCCGCATCAACTCCGTATGAAAAGGCGCACTTACTGGCAAAGGCAAGGCTCGCTTAGCCCCAGCTTCCTTGCACAGCGCACTGGCGCGCTCTACTGCCGCTGCAGCGCCTGCGATAACGACCTGGCCCGGCGAATTGAAATTAACCGCCGCCACCACTTCGCCCTGCTCCGCCTTTTTACAAGCATCAATTATCGCCGCATCATCCAAGCCTATAATTGCCGCCATAGCACCCACACCAGCAGGCACAGCTTCTTGCATAAACTTTCCGCGCTGCTGCACAAGCTTTACCGCATCCTTAAGCGCAATGACATCAGCACACACCAACGCCGACCACTCACCCAAACTATGTCCAGCCATATAAGCAGGTTGAGCACCATTCTTTTCTTGCCAAACGCGCCAAACCGCAACACTCGCCGTTAACAGCAAGGGCTGCGTGCGCTCGGTTAAATTTATATCCTCCTGCGCCCCCGTCTGCACCAAAGCCCAGAGGTCATAACCCAAAACTTCCGACGCCTCCGCGAAAGTTTGCTCAACCACAGGATAATTAGCTGCCAAATCCGCCAACATGCCGATTTTTTGTGAACCCTGACCTGGAAATACAAATGCGAGATTTTTTTGCATCATAATGATTTCTTAATTACTGAGAATGAATTGAGAGAAGTTGCTGCTGAATAAGTGCAGGAAGCTGCTGAATTGCCTGCTCACGCGCAACTACCAATGCTTGAAAAAAAGCTTTTTCATTAGCATTACCATGACTTTTTATCACGGTTTTAGATAAACCCAAAAAGCTAGCGCCATTATAATACGCTGGATCTAAATCTGCCCTAATATGCCTCAGAAGCGGAAAGCAAAGCAAACTTATCAATTTCGTGAAGATACTTTTTGTTAAGGTGCGAGCAATTTTATTTCTAATAAAATGTGCAACGCCCTCACTTGCCTTTAAAGCAACATTGCCATGAAAACCATCGCACACAATAACGTCGACTTCGCCTGAGAAAATTTTATTTGCCTCAACAAAACCAACGTAATTTAAATTTTTATCTGCCTGCAACAAAACTGCCGCCTCCTGCAGCACATCAGTTCCTTTTAAACTTTCAGTGCCTATATTCAAGAGCGCAATACGAGCCAAATCTCCTTGATTATGACCACCAGCCAATACAGCACCCATCAACGCGAACTGATGCAACTGCTGTGCAGTACAATTGATATTAGCGCCGAGATCCAGCAAATAGGTGAAGCCGGACTCAACCGGCATAGATTTACATATTGCAGGGCGATCAATACCCGCACAAGTGCCCAACAAATACTTCGCCATTACCAATAGCGCACCCGTATTGCCCGCACTTACGCAAGCTTGCGCACGCTCATCTCGCAGCGCAGTAAGCGCCAGCCACATGGAAGATTCTTTTTTATGGCGCAACACCGTGCGCGGCGCATCCGTCATGAGCACAATATCGGCAGCGTGGAGTATTTGAACAGAGGGGGGAGATTTAGCAAGCTCAGGCGCGAGCATCAAAATTTGATCGCTATCACCTACCAGCAGAATGTCGACATCAGAATAGCGAGAGGTAAATTTTTGTACAGCGCGAATAACAACGCGGGGACCTAAGTCCCCGCTCATAGCGTCTACCGCTATAGTAATTCTTGCCGACAAGATGCAATCGTCGCTGTTGCGAGATTACTCGTCGTTGCCTTTATCTATCACTTTACGACCACGGTAAAAACCATCGGCAGTAATGTGATGACGCAGGTGTTTTTCACCGCTAGTTGCGTCTACTGACAAGGTTGGACCGGTCAACGCATCGTGTGAACGACGCATGTCACGTCTTGAACGAGATTTTTTGTTTTGTTGTACTGCCATGATTTGCTCCTATTTACTTACTCGTTGGAACCGAGGCGCCTCGTTATTTCGGCGAGCTCTTTAAATGCTCCAACACCTGAAATGGGTTTCGCTCTTTCTTTACCTCAACAGGAGTGCCACTGCTCAATAACCTGCTATCTATGCAAGGCTCCTGATGGTAAGCGACTGCGGGTAAACTCAATAACAGCTCTTCCTCTACCATTGCATAGAGGTCAGCTGCTCCTTCACCAACTATCCAGGGATCAAGATATTGCGGAACTGCTTTTGCAGCATCCTCATCCCAAACAATTGCCAATGAAATTTCGCTTTCAACCGGAACACTTACCGGCTCCAAACAGCGTTGACACACCAATACCAAGTTTGCACTGGCATGGCCTTTAATCACTCGCTTTTTGGTTTCGTTCAAGCCAAACTCAAGTGCCACCTGAATATTACCAGCTGACTCTTGCGCCACTCCAACCATTCTCGGCAAGTCCGCAACAGGAATAAAACCTTCGAGCAATACGCCTTGCTGGGCGAATTTCCGTGGGTCTGCAAGGCGCGGCAGGAGCTTGTCAAATGGGGGCTTAAACATAAGCGCGCAATCATAGGGATCTCGCCTCCATCTGTCAAAGAAAAAAACAGAAGAATAGCGATATTTAGTGGCTTGAGACTAGAATAGGCACCTTATCTATGGGACAAGGCAAGAATACCAAATGAAGCATCAGCCAATACTGCTCGCATCAAGCTCACCCTATCGCCGCTCACTACTCCAAAAGCTGAACCTAGAGTTTGAATGGGCGAACCCCAAGATAGATGAACAACCCCAACCAAACGAGAACGCCAACGCACTCACCGCTAGGCTTGCCGAACAAAAAGCCAAAGCCTTAGGGGCGCAATTTCCCCAGCACCTAATAATAGGATCAGATCAAGTTGCATCATTCAATGGGAAGATTATCGGCAAACCACACACCCATACCGCCGCCACCGCGCAACTACGCCAATTTCGCGAGAATCAACTGCAATTTTTAACAGGCCTATGCCTCTACAACGCCAAGACCGGTAAAACTCAAATCAGCGTAGAGAGCTATAAAGTACAATTTCGCGCGCTTAGTGACACACAGATAGAGCAATATCTACAGATGGAAAAACCTTACGACTGCGCAGGAAGC
Organism: Cellvibrio sp. 25HG11W-0; assembly: GCF_057815475.1. Lineage (NCBI taxonomy): Bacteria > Pseudomonadati > Pseudomonadota > Gammaproteobacteria > Cellvibrionales > Cellvibrionaceae > Cellvibrio > Cellvibrio sp. 25HG11W-0. The sequence continues at coordinate 2,030,241 of NZ_CM174230.1, read as the reverse complement.
TTTAAATCAGAAGGGCTGGGCATTAGCCTATTCAGCAAACTCGAAGGTGAAGACCCCAACACCCTCATCGGCCTACCACTTATCGCTTTGATTCAAATGCTTGACAATGAAGGAATAGATCCGCTCGCATCAACCCAACCGAGGCCAAGCTAATATTTGACTGAAGTGATCCATACACAGATCCGGCTCATAGATACGCAGCCGATCAACATGATGCGCACCATAACTCACCGCAATGCGCGGCATATTAATAAGACGCGCCATTTCCATATCATATTCTGTATCACCCACCATCACCGCATCATTAGGTGCGACACCAAACTCTTGTAGCAATTGCTCCAACATCAAAGGATGAGGCTTTGATGCTGTCTCATCAGCGCAGCGCGTCGATACAAATAAATCGGCCACACCCAACACATCTAAAATCCGATCCAAGCCCTTGCGACTCTTACCGGTAGCGATAGTTAATGTGTGACCGTGATCCTGCAGGCGAGCCAAGGTATCAAGCACCCCAGGAAAGAAGTCTGAAGGACGAGCCTCATCCAATGCCAAAAAACGACCTGCATAGGCTTCGCGTAGATGAAGATACTCAGACGGGTCACGCTCCGGATAAAGCGTCGCCATAGCCTCCGGCAAGCCCAAACCAATAATATTATGTATCTTATGATCCGCCAAAACGGGCCAACCGAGATCACCCGCAGCCAACTGCATTGCGGTCGTAATTTTGGCGGTTGAATCACTTAGGGTGCCATCCCAATCAAAAATAAACAGCAATTCACTTCTCCATCAAGCACACAAAATACTTTCGCATCAAAATCTAGCTCGCAACCACCAAGTCAAGCAACCCTAAAGGCAACTGTAAATCCGAGGGTAATGGCGCCTCCACCAACGTTGACTCAAGCGCACCAGGCAACTTAAAACGCAACGCAGCCGCATGTAAAAACAAACGCTTAACACCTAAATCACGCATCTGCGCATTCACTTCATCGCGACCGTATTTTTCATCCCCCACAAGACTATGCCCTGCATATTGGGCGTGCACACGAATTTGATGGGTTCTCCCCGTAATAGGTCGCGCCTCAACAAGGGTAAACCCCTTAAATTGCTGCAACACCTTAAACTCCGTCAAGCTAGGCTTACCCTCTGGGTGCACCCTCACTACTCGCTCATCTGCGGCCACCTCAGATTTCAATAGCGGGGCATCCACGCGCCTACAACTCGAAGGCCACGCACCAATTACCAAGGCGCGATACACTTTTGAAATACCGCCAGCATCCTTATCGCGCAAGGCCGCCTGCAAATGACGCAGATAACTGCGCTTTTTTGCAATCATGATGCATCCTGACGTGTCGCGATCCAAGCGATGCACCAACTCTAAATAGCGCGCGTCTGGGCGCATTTGGCGCAAAGTTTCTATCAACCCCAAACTAATGCCACTACCGCCATGAACCGCAAGCCCCGGAGGCTTATTTATCACCAACAAACCATCATCTTCATACAAAACAGATGCCGCCAATAGTGCCAATATTTGATGACTTGCCTTGGCTTCCGGCGCTTTTTCGCTGACTCGCACTGGAGGAACACGCACCAAATCGCCAGCACAAAGCTTGTAATCAGGCTTCACTCGCCCCTTATTGACCCGCACCTCGCCTTTCCGAATGATGTTATATACCTTGGATTTAGGCACACCCTTTAAGCGTGCCATCAAAAAATTATCCAATCGCTGCCCAGCTTGATCTTGATCTATGGCAAGCATAGCGACCTGAACTGGAAGACTGGATGAGTTGCTAGAGGGATGATTTTTCATGGTGGGCATCATACCTGATCGAACCACCAAGGATAAGCTCTCAACCTCTACTCTCAACCTCTATAAGACTGGCGCATTGCCGCACTTGCTTATTACTGCTATATTCAGCGGGCTGATACAGGCTGGTTTCCGGATAGCGCATATACATAGGCGAATCGCAAGGAAATACCGCTGCCAGCAGAGACTTCGTCAATCGATTAATGCCAAGGTTAACACCAAGGCAAAAATTAATGCGAAGTGCTCCAACAAACAACGGTGATACGCGTGGCTCAGCCCCGCAAACACCTTAACAATTGCGTCAACCAACGTTGCAGTCATTGTTAACACAGTTTGTGTTTTGTAGAACTCAGAACTCTATTTGTAACACACCATGTTAGGCTTGAGAGCCACACGCAGATCCGTACACAGCGCGGCTGCAGGTAGCAAACTCTTAATAATATGCCTTAAGCACTCATGCTAAGCATATGATTAAAAAGCTAATGATGAGCTAAAACCTAAGCTTCATTAGCCTTCGGCACACCGACTGCCGAGCTTACACAAGATGGAATTCACGGCAATACTCTTGCCCCGAATTCAAATCGCTCGCAGGGAATACCAGCGAGCAACGAACAAATAGATAGGCCCAAACCAAGGTTAAGCCTAAACCATGAGCCAAATGAAGTGCCCTCTTCCATCAAAGAGTGTGGCCTAAAGCATCAAGCCGCTGCAAAGCGATGCTTCTTGAGCTAGACCCAAGTGCCTTCACCAACCGCTGTTGCGAGCACCCAAAGTAGCGCAGCAGTCCATAAGGTTGCACAAAACAGTACAGTGCTAACGCTGATTGTAAGGTTTGCCATACGCAAACTCTCACAATTAGGTAACACATGAAAAGAATGCTCATTAATGCAACTCAACCCGAAGAGTTGCGCGTAGCACTGGTCGACGGTCAATGGCTTTACGATCTAGACATCGAAAACCGCAACCGCGAACAAAAAAAATCCAATATTTACAAAGGCCGTATCACCCGCGTTGAGCCCAGTCTCGAAGCCGCATTTGTGGATTACGGCGCTGAGCGCCACGGCTTTCTCCCCCTGAAAGAAATTTCACGCGAATACTTCAGCAAAAACCCTGGTGAAAGCGACGGTCGCGTCAAAATCAAGGATGTCCTCAAAGAAGGCACAGAAGTTATAGTGCAAATTGACAAGGAAGAGCGTGGCAATAAAGGCGCCGCCCTCACCACCTTTATCAGCCTCGCTGGTCGCTATCTCGTACTTATGCCCAACAACCCTCGCGCCGGCGGCATATCTCGCCGCATTGAAGGCGAAGATCGCGCTGAACTTAAGGATGCACTTGGCTCTGTAGAAGTACCACAGGGAATGGGTGTCATCATCCGTACTGCAGGTGTAGGTCGCAGCTCTGAAGAACTACAATGGGACCTCAATTACTTAATGCAACTTTGGGACTCTATCGAAGTCGCCGCCAAAAGTGCACCAGCACCCAATTTTTTATTCCAAGAAAGTAACGTCATTATTCGCGCCATTCGCGACTATCTTCGCCAAGATGTCGGCGAAGTGATCGTAGACAACAAAGAAGCATTTGACCTTGCAGCTGGTTTTATTCAGCAAGTTATGCCCAACTTCAGAAGCAAAGTAAAACTCTACGAAGACGACATACCACTCTTCAACCGCTACCAAATAGAGTCACAAATCGAAACCGCATTTCAGCGCGAAGTGAAACTACCCTCCGGCGGCTCTATTGTTATTGATGTAACCGAAGCCTTGGTTGCCATCGACATTAACTCATCACGCGCCACCAAAGGCGGCGACATTGAAGAAACCGCACTGCAAACAAACCTAGAAGCAGCCGATGAAATCGCACGCCAATTGCGCCTGCGCGACATGGGCGGCCTAGTGGTAATTGACTTTATCGACATGCAGCCCGTGCGCAACCAACGCGAAGTTGAAAATCGCGTGCGCGACGCTCTACTCATGGACAGAGCACGCGTGCAAATTGGCCGTATTTCACGCTTTGGTCTGCTCGAAATGTCGCGCCAACGCCTGCGCCCATCACTGGGCGAAACCCACTCAAAAAGCTGCCCACGCTGTGATGGTCAAGGCACTATTCGCAGCACTCGCTCTTTGGCACTGTCGATACTACGCCTTGTTGAAGATGAAGCCCAAAAAGAACGCAGTGCCGAAATTCGCGCCATATGCCCCGTTTCTGTTGCAACTTACCTGCTGAACGAGAAACGCAAAACCATTTCCAGTATCGAGTCTCGCAACCACACTCGCGTTGTAGTCGTGCCTAGCGCAGAGCTTATGACCCCTCATTTTGAGCTTCAACGCCTGCGCGATGATGACGAAGGAACTCTTGAAACAAGCTATAAAATTCAGGCTCACACCGATGAAGCAAAGGACGACGAGGCAGAAATGAAAGCAAAGCCCTTCGTTGCGCCGAAACCTGCAGTACAGCCCACAGCCCCTAGCCAGCCCGCTCCTGCTGCCACACCAATTGTCATACCAAGCATATTGAACCGCGTGATCAAAGCCATCTCTCAGCTGTTCTCCTCCGACAGCGAAGACGACAGCAAAAACACCAAGCGCGACACCAAGCGCGACCCACGTAAAAATACCGGTAATCGCAATCGCCGCGACACACGTAATCGCCGCGATCGCGACCGTAAAGACGACCGTGAATTACGCGACAACCTTGAGCCACGCACCAATACTGAAACGAAGCCGGTGAAGGATCAAGAAAAAACCGAAACTCGCAATCCACGCAACAATCGCGAACCACGCGAGCCAAGAGAAAATCGCGAAGCTCAAAGTGGCGAGACAGAAAACCGCCAAGGCCGCAATCGCAGTCAACGCGGGGAGCGCGATAACAATCGCCGCCCAGCACCTGCGAAAGAGGAAGCCACCCCGAGTGTTATAGAAACAACTAATCTCGCCGCTGAGACCGCCGAAGCAACAGAAGAATTTGATGATCAAAGACCCGCAAAGCGCCCTTCAGGTCGTCGCACCCGCTCCCAACAACGTCGCCGCGGTCGTCGTGACGCCAACGACACCGAAAGCACACTAGATTCTAGCGAGAACACTGCTCCCGCAAGCACTGCAAGCACTGCAAGCACTGCAAGCACTGCAAGCACTGCAAGCACTGCAAGCAAAGAAGAGCCTAAAGTGTTAAGTGAAGCTGCGCAATTGGCACAACAAATTTCTGCTGCAATCGCAGAACACGAACAGCAAGTTCAAGCAACCAAAGTTGCCGATCCCGCTTTGGCTTTTACCAGTGACGCAGCAGCAACGCAAAACGATGACACGGCAACTATTACTACGCCAGCCACCGCCCCGCTGATTGCCGCCGTTACCGAAACAGCCAAAGCCTCGGAATCATCTTTAACTGAAGAAGTTAATGACAATTTTGCGACCCAAAAAACTGAGAGCACCGCCACCGAAGCCAAAACGGAACAAATGGCAGTAGACGTTCAAGTTGTCGAACATATACCTGCCAGCAAATCAACGCCGGGCACAGATACTGCGGAACAAGAAATCGCCGCTCCGAAAGCTGAAGTTACACAACACCTAACAACTACAACTATTGACGCACCAACAGATGCCAACGAAGCACCAGCTCGCGCGACCAATGATCCACGTCAAAGACCAAAACCTATTAGTCAGGTTACAATTTTGACAGAAACCATTACGCCGCAAACGTCAAACTCACTCGATACCAGCTTGCCACCTAGCGTAGATCACATTCCTCGCGCCCTAAGCCGGCCATCGAATGACCCGCGCTCAAAAAAGCAATCTAGCAGTGATTAGCAAGCGAAAAAGATACGATTATTAATCCGCGAAAAAACTAACAAAAAAACCGAATTGGAAACAATTCGGTTTTTTTGTTTAAAAATAATCCACTCTTTTTTCAATCAGCAATTTAAATTAAAAAAACTGTAATAGCAGCTTGCTCATTGAAAAAAGCTCTGTATAATCTGCGGCACTCGGAAGGGTGGCAGAGTGGTTTAATGCACCGGTCTTGAAAACCGGCGTGGGTTTATAGCCCACCCAGGGTTCAAATCCCTGCCCTTCCGCCATAATTAAAAAGGCGCTAGAGAAATCTAGCGCCTTTTTTCTTTATGCGATTCACTGTATCCTGCTCCTCACACTAGAATGAAACTTTTTCCACCAAAACAGCTCCAAAATACTAATCACGCCCAAATTATGTTCGTAATGCTAATTTCATATTGAATACTTGGCTTTACAGCTTCAGCTTTGTATTATCTTTAGCAGTTTTGACACTGGACTTCAAAAACATTCACCCATAACGGAGTAATGCCCATGAACGATATTTCTCATGCTCAACCGAGCTATGCCAATACGCAACTAGCAACCCATAAGGTATTGCGCAATACCTACATGCTTCTAGGTATTACACTTGCATTTAGTGCAGTTTGTGCAGCCCTATCTATGGCAGCCAATCTTGGACACGGTGCAGGCTTTATTATGAGCATCATAGCCATGGGGCTCATTTGGTTCGTACTGCCGAGAACTGCTAACTCAGCAAGCGGTTTATTGGTTGTTTTTGCCTTTACCGGCCTTATAGGTGCAGGGCTCGGTCCAATTTTGAATAAATACCTCACATTTACCAATGGCTCAAGTATTATCACGCAAGCGTTGGGCGGCACTGCTTTTGTGTTTATAGGTCTCTCAGCTTATGTACTTACTTCACGTAAAGACTTTAGTTTTCTCGGCGGATTTATCGCGGCAGGCATGATACTTATGCTTTTAATTATGGTCTTTTTGATAGGCGCCTCATTTTTTGGTTATGCATTTTCGGGGTTAAGCCTTGCCCTGTCCGCTGGCGTTATCCTGTTAATGTCTGCCTTGATTTTGTACCAAACAAGCGAAATTATTCACGGTGGAGAAACAAATTATTTATTGGCCACCACCAGTCTTTATCTTGCTATCGTCAATATGTTTACCAGCCTGTTACATATTCTTGGTGTAATGAACGACGACTAACCACTACTCAATTTTCACAAGGCTCCTCTTGGAGCCTTTCTTTTTTCAGCACAGGCTTGAATAATATGGTCTTCAGTCTTGCAATTTACTCTGCACCCTATAGTTCCCAAGCAAGCCACAGCGCATACGAATTCGCCAAAACACTACTAAGCCAGGGGCATAAATTACATCGCTTATTTTTTTATCACGAGGGTGTACACAACGCCACATCGATAGCCGCCCCCCCACAGGATGAATTAAATCTTCCCCGCGCGTGGCAGCTACTTATAGATCAATTCAAATTAGATGCCGTTGTCTGTATTGCATCTGCACTTCGACGCGGCATCATCAATCACGAAGAGGCACAACGTTACGACAAGGTGTCAGATAATTTAGCCCAAGAATTCAGCATTAGCGGCCTCGGACAATTGGTCGATGCCGCGGTATACTCTGACCGACTCATCACCTTTGGCCCCTGATCATGCCCTCAAAAATTCTTTTGATAAGCCGGCACAGCCCCTATGGTTCAAGCCTAGCCAAGGAAGCGCTTGATGCTGCTTTAGCCGCCTCAGCTTATGATCAGGACCTCAGTATTTTGTTTATGGATGATGGTGTATTTCAATTGCTGCAAAATCAAGCTGCAGAGGATATTCATCAAAAAAGTTTCAGTTCCATGCTTGCGGCACTGCCCCTTTACGGCATTGAGAAGCTATTTGTACACAGCGAGTCTCTTACGCAGAGAAAAATAACCATGGAAGAGCTGGCAGTCGATCAAATACAAGCAGTCAATAACACACAGATTGGCGAACTTTTTAGTCAACAAGACCATCTCTTGAGCTTTTAGTATGAGCACACTTCACACCCTGAACAAATCCTCCTTTGCACACAATACCCTAAGCTCCTGCCTGTCTGTGTGTATGAATGCCGATGGAATATTACTACTGGAAGATGGAGTTTTTTGCGCGATTTCAGGCGCACCTGGCGCCGAAGAATTGCAAAGCTTGATTAAGCGAGGGGTTAAAGTATTCGCACTGAATGGCGACATAAAAGCACGAGGCTTGAGCGAAAAAGTACAGCCCAACATTCAACTGATCGACTATGATGGATTTGTAAAACTCAGCATTGAACATCGCTGCGTTCAAAGCTGGTATTGAAATGTCATTGATTGTAAATTCTCGTCAAATAATAGCCACCGACAAAAATGGCTACCTGCAAGATCTCAACGACTGGAATGAGCAAGTTGCAATGCAGCTCGCAGATGAAGAGAATATTCAGCTCACACCCGAGCACTGGGAAATTATATTTTTATTACGTAAATTCTATAATGAATATCAACTCTCACCGGCAATGCGTGCGCTGGTAAAATTTACCGAAGTACAGCTAGGAAAAGAGAAAGGACGCAGCATCTATTTAATGCAGCTTTTCCCCCCCAGCCCCGCACGAATAGCCAGCAAAATTGCCGGTCTCCCCCGCCCCACCAATTGCCTCTAATTTAACCAACTCAAAACAATTAAGATTCCTTTGTAGCAAAATATTTTTTGGTCAGCTGGATAATTACCGGACTCAACACTAATAATGCTATTAAATTTGGAACCGCCATAAGTGCATTGAGAGTATCTGCAAGTAGCCACACAAATTCTAACTTCACGACTGTTCCGATAAAGACAGCCACAACCCACAACAACCTAAAAGGCATTACCGCCTTGCGACCCAGCAAATAAATCCAGCATTTCTCCCCGTAATAACTCCACCCCAAAATGGTAGTAAAGGTAAATATCACTAAAGATATTGCCACGAGATATCCGCCCACACCAGGCAGCACCGCCTCGAAGGCTGCCGATGACAGACTTGGCCCATTCGCTCCACTTGTCCAAGCGCCAGAACACACAATCACCAAACCGGTCATAGTGCAAATAATAAGAGTATCGATAAAAGTGCCGATCATCCCAATCAGCCCCGAGCGCACGGGGCTCTGGGTTGTTCCCGCAGCCTGCGCAATACCTGCCGTACCTAGGCCTGCTTCATTAGAAAAAATCCCACGAGCCACACCATGCTGAACAGCCATCATTACCGTAGCTCCTGCAAAGCCACCCGTAGCAGCTGTTGGCGTAAACGCCTCAGAAACAATCAATACGAATGCTTGGGGAACTTTATCAAATTGTAAAATCAACAGAAGCAATGCAATCAACACATAGCCAACACACATAAAAGGAACCAATGAAGCTGAAACACGCGCAATCCGCTTTACCCCCCCCAGTATGACCGCAGCAACCACCAACATAGTCACCAACCCAGTAATCCAAGGCTCCAGCTTAAAGGTAGAATGCAACACCTCAGCCATACTATTGGATTGCACCATATTGCCAATCCCGAAACCTGCCAAGCCACCAAATAATGCAAAGAGAAACCCGAGCCACGCCCAAGATTTCCCCAAACCATTTTTTATGGCGTACATGGGGCCACCGATAAATTCACCTTGCTCATCACGCTCACGAAAATGAACGGATAACACTATTTCTGCATACTTAGTAGCCATACCCACCAATGCGGTACACCACATCCAAAAAAGTGCCCCTGGGCCTCCTAAAAAAATAGCCGTGGCTACACCCGCAATATTACCTGTGCCTACAGTTGCAGAAAGCCCCGTCATCAGTGCCTGAAATGGGCTTATCTCGCCAGTCGATGCATCACCTTTTGAGCGTCCCTGCCACAACAATCGAAACCCCATAGGAATACGCAACAAAGGCATCCCCTTAAGCATTAACATCAAAATAAATCCGGTACCCAAAATCAAGATAAGCATGGGAACACCCCATACAACACCATTAAGCCAAGTGACCAAGCTCGAAATACGCTCCATAGCGATGCACCTAATTATTTAAAGCAGGAAAGTGTTAAAGGGTTTAGCGAGGCATAAAAGAAAAGGGAGCCGAAGCTCCCTATTTTTGGCAACTAGGCTGCATCAATAGACTTGATGGTCCCCTTGGGCAGCACTGCATGTACCGCAACTTTCTGAAATTTAAGCTCTATGTTATTGCCAGTTTCTAGGACCACATAGCTATCATCAACTTTGACGACCTTACCCAACATACCGCTCGTCATAATCACTTCATCACCTTTACCTAAGGCAGAAACGAGATTTTGATGTTCTTTTTGACGTTTGCGCTGAGGGCGAATGATCAATAGATACATGAACAAAAACATACCACCAAACATTAGTATGGTGATCATCGGGCTACCCTGTGATGCTGTCGCGCCCTGAGTCTGGGCCATTGCAGAAGAAATAAAGAAACTCATGAATCAAACCTCGAAGTATAAAGAGCGCTAACTGTACCTGTTTTGCTTATTTCAGGCAATTAGCGCACCACTACAATCGAAGAATTAGAGCATCAGGCATAATCGCGGAATAACTTGCGGAATACACTCGGAGAAAGGCCAGTCCAACGCTTGAAGGCATTCGTAAAGCTAGTGCGATCTGAGAAGTCCAGCGCTTTAGATACAGCATCGACACTCATATGCTCGTCGATAAGATATCTAATAGCGTAATGGAAACGCAGAATATCGCGTAACTGAGCAAAATTTGCAGCCTGCTGCTGCAAGCGACGCTGCAAAGTGCGCTTAGAAAGTTTTACATCTTCAGCTATTCGATCAATAGAGAGATCTTCACTGCCCACCCTAGCGGTCAAGGCATCTAATACGCGCGCAGATACACCCTCATATTTAGGTATTTCCGCAGATGCAACATACTCCTCGTAAGATCTAATTTCAGACCCATCAAAAGAGTTTTCTGAAGCGCTATCGCTAAGGCGATATATGCGTTGCAATTGAATCATGCAGGCGTCTCCTTTGCCAAAAAGGGCATTAACTATCGATTAGAGTGTGTTATTAATTATCAGCAGCCATCTATGGCTAACCAAACCTGCGATATTTCAGCCGTCGCTAAGCTAGTGGTGATTATAGACGAACTTTATTCACAGCAAAGTGATAAACGTTTAATTTTCATTCAAAACAATTATTTTTTATTTCTTGCAATTATATTAATTCTACTTTAAATGCCATTTCGTATAATGCTCAGCATATCTTGATCATGAGTCTTGGTCTTGACCTTAGTAGTCACATAACGAACACAACCTTCTTTATCTATCAAGAAGCTAGTACGCACTACTCCCATAAACTCACGGCCCATAAATTTTTTTAAATCCCAAACGCCATAAAGCTCAGCGATAGCATGATCTTCATCGGCAAGAAGATCAAAATTTAGCAATTGTTTGTCTACAAATTTCTGTAACTTAGATGGTGCATCAGGGCTAATCCCTAGCACTACCGTGTTTAACGCATCAAAATCAGCACGTGAATCACGAATACCGCAAGCTTGCACGGTACAGCCAGGCGTCGCCGCTTTTGGATAGAAATAAAGCAACACATTTTTTTTGGCCTTGAAGTCACTAAGGCTCACTACATCCCCAGCTTGGTTCAACAAACTAAAATCCGGCGCTAAATGACCAACAACTGGTAATACCATGAATTTTTACCTTAATTTTTATCGGGCGGTAGGTTAAAAGCACCAAAAAGTGCATCCTTCTCATCATTAGTAACCAATGATTCTACAGCACTTTCTACTGGAACAGGCCCCATTACACAGTTACGCCCGGCATGCTTGGCTTTGTAAAGCCAAGCATCAACACGCGCTAAAAACTCTTCTGGGGTGTCTATATGGTTTGTGCGAAACTCATCCACGCCTAAACTTGCCGTTATCGAAATAGGATCAAGGTCGGCATTGGCTAAGGGAGAAAGCGATATAGCCTCACACAGACGCTCAGCGACATTCGCTGCTTGGCGTAGATCCGTATTAGGTAAAATAATAACGAACTCCTCCCCACCAAATCTACACACGAAGTCCAACTTTCTAACAGTGAGATTAATCATATTGGAGATATGTTGTAGTGCTTGGTTACCTAGCTCATGACCCCAGCGATCATTGAATAATTTAAAGTGATCAATATCCAATAAAATTAACGATAACGGCTGAAAAGAACGACGCGCACGCTCCATTTCAAGCGGCAAGGTATCGGCAAAAAAACGATAGTTATAAAGCCCCGTTAAGGCATCTGTACGAACCTGCTCTTTGAGAAAGCTAATCTCATTTTGCAAGTGAGTTAGTTCACCACTAATGGGGCAAGAAGACTCACCGTGAGGACAGGTGAGTACAGAAGTAAGGTGAGGAGATGTCAAAGATTCCATAAGTATTCTTAATGTCTGCTACTGGCTTGAGTCTAGTCGAAACATCAGTATTACGAAAGTGAGCCCTTTCAGGATTTAACTCTGACAACAAACAGCAATTGAGTTCAAAAAACACCCACGGATAAATTAATCACGATAAATTTTAAGCAAATCACCATAGTAATCTATACGGCGATCGCGTAAATACGGCCAAATACGTCGTACTTTCTCACCTCGCGTCATATCAATTGCGACTACATCGGTAACTTCGCTTTGGCTAGTTGCTTGGTATAAAAACTCCCCTTGAGGCCCTGCAACAAAGCTACTACCCCAAAAGTTTATTCCCGCACCTCCAGCCGGATCTGCCTCATGCCCTACTCGATTCACGCTAATTACAGGCACTCCATTAGCAATCGCATGAGCCCTTTGCACCGTAACCCAAGCATCTCGTTGACGATCTTTTTCGGTTGGATCTTCATGTGGATCCCAGCCAATAGCGGTGGGATATATTAATAACTCAGCCCCTGCCATAGCCATTAACCGCGCCGCCTCGGGAAACCATTGATCCCAACAGACTAAAATTCCCAGTTTGCCTAAACTTGTTGATATAGGTTCAAAACCTATATCACCGGGAGTGAAATAAAATTTCTCATAAAACCCAGGATCGTCGGGAATATGCATTTTGCGATATTTTCCCGCTATGCTGCCATCGCGCTCTAACACTACGGCAGTATTATGATGCAGCCCAGCGGCACGGCGCTCAAATAGAGAGGCAACAATAACTATATCCAACTCTTGAGCTAAGCTGCCCAAACGATCGGTGCTTGGACCGGGAATGGATTCTGCAAGATCAAATTCATCTGTTGACTCCTGCTGGCAAAAATACAATCCGCGATGCAGCTCTTGCAGTACAACAAGTTGCGCCCCCTTTGCTGCGGCCTGACGAATTTGTACAATCGATTTTTCTAGATTTGCGCTGAGATCTGCACCGCAAGATTGCTGCACTATGCCTACATTAAGTTGTTTTAACTGACTCACTTTTCAAACCCATTAAAAATAAAAATGCAGAGATTAAATAAATTGCAATACACCCTCAGGAATTTGCATGGTTATGCAGTGTAAACTTCCGCCCTGCTCAATTAAAGTTGAGCAAGGAATCCCCAAAATTTCATAACCAGGAAAAGCTTGGAAAATCACCTCCAATGCATATTCATCACTAGGCAAATCATAAAGTGGCACGAGAACCGCTTCATTGATAATGAGGAAATTAGCATAGGTTGCGGGCAAAGGTTCATCGTCATCATTTAAAACCACACCAGGCCAAGGCAGTGGCATTAAGCTATAGGGTAATCCTTCAGCGTCCGTCATGGATTGCAACTCTGCCTCCATTAATTTTAATTCTGCGTAATGTTCGTCAGTCTCATCATCACAAGCCGTATATACAATAATATTGTTAGGGCAGAGTCGTGCCAAGGTATCAATATGGCTATCAGTATCGTCTCCTGCCAAATACCCGTGATGTAACCAATTAACTTTAGTCACACCAAATGCGGCTTTTAACCGAACTTCAAGGTCAGCTTTGCTTAGAGTAGGATTGCGGTTTTTATTAAGCAGACAAGCGGCTGTGGTTAACAGCGTACCGCGGCCGTCCGTTTCAACAGAACCGCCTTCAAGCACCCAGTCCATAGTCTCGAGGGTTGCTTGCGGAAATGCCTGTTGAGAAAACAAATGTTGTGTAATTTGATTGTCTAAATCACTCGCGAATCTCCCGCCCCAGCCATTAAATTGAAAATCTAACAATTTGAGCCCTTGAGACGTGACAACCGTAAGCGGACCATGATCGCGCGCCCAAGTATCATTTGTCTCACAGGGATAAAATGCAATGTAATCCATTTCTGCGCCCATGGCCTCAAGGCGTTCACGTACCTTCGTAATCTCAGCCTCTGGGAGTGCAATAATGAGATCTGCATAATCACAAATAACGGTGGCGAGCGCTTCATAAAGCTCGGTCACTTCCTCAAGAATCCAATTCCAATCTGTTTGACGGTGGGGCCATGTCAAGAGCACTGCATCCTGAGGCTCCCATTCTGCGGGCAAGCGTTGGACTGTCATTACAAGACCTCAATCAAATAAAAGAAAATAATGGGGGCATTATAACTAAAAATCGACAAAGCAGTCTTTTATCTAGGGAGAGACAATGGTTTCTTGCGCAGGGAGAATAATCAAATCGCTACTACTCTGCTCGGCAGAAGTGGTTTGCTTCTTAAGCAGTCTATTGACATCCTGCGTATTCGGGGTGGGACCGGCCACTTCTATTATGGCTGCCAAAACTCTGCTGGATTTATAGCCATCAACCAAAGTTTGGATATGTAAATTCACATAGTGACGCCCAACACTCAACGCCTTCACCTGTAAAATTACGGGATAAGTTTTTGATGAATTTAAGTCAAAGCTAAATTCAGTCGTCGGTGAAATTAACACCAAATCTTTACTCGTAGAAACATCTAGATTCATAGAGCCCTGCTCGGCCCCAGTCTGCAGATCTAATTGCACAGCAACCGTTGTCGCCAACGGCACCGCAAATGGGTCACGGGTGGCAAGATTGACATCTGCACCAGGCTTAGCCCTAATATACTTTAACTCAGGTTTTGCAAGGGGCTGCTGTAATCCTATTTTTTCTTGCTCAGATTGAGGTGTACAGCCCGCAAAAAAAAGCATACCGAGTAACACAATGTATTTCATATATTCTCCAAAATACGATACTAGAAGCCATCACAACTACAGGAGCATCTGCCAATGTTTCACATCTTAATTACGCACTAGACTCACATCGAAACATGCACGCAACTCATCGCTCACCAGCTCATCGTGAACTTGTGCCTCAAACAGTTCAAGAATATAGGTACCTACCGCTAAGAAAACACTCACACTTTCCTGATTTTCCGCCGCACCAAATGCGCTCATTACCACATTCCCTTTGCTGTAAATAATCATGTCAGGATCAGAGTTAATCAAGCTAGTACCCTGTTGACGAGCAGTAAGCTTATAGGTTCCAGCACTGGTTATTTGTAACTTCGCAAACTGACTATTGCCCAGCTTATTGAAGTTTCCATAGCTATTAGTGCTGCAAACATTAATGCTCATGCCATTGGCATTTAATGTCTTGTAGAGAGGTAATACATTTTGTGTGCCGCCCGAGTTACTTTCGCCTTGTCCGTACTCATCGGTTACAAAAATATTTTGCTCTTGCAATAAACGATTAAACAGCGGTGCATGCTCCGGCTTAAGTTCACGCAACATCTGAGCAAACAAAAAAATGGAGACCATAGCATCGCTATTAGCATAGCGACTGGACTTTAAAATCGTTAAAATATCGACCAGCTCAAATGGGGATTTTTCAATCGCATCGGCATAATAATTGTAAAGTACAGATTCTATTGATGCCTCAGCATACCAACCACGTACCGTATGATTCTTTCGGCGCAAGTCATAAAAAAAGCCATTGGTTTGGCGAGCACCATTGGTGTCACGGTAGATTGGGTCGTTAAGTAGTATTGCGGCGAATGCATTGGCATAGCCTTCTGCCATGGCAACCCGAAAATCAAGCCTGTCACCATAGCTATGATCACCGCCCGGTGAATCTGAACGAGAGAATAGCGCCTCTACATAATGGCTCCATTCATGCAGTATCACATCAGGGTCATATTCATCAGTATCATTATTAGCATCGCCAAGTAGATAAATAGCAGCACCATCAAAATAACTCGTGGAAATTTCACCCAAAGAAATATCGCCATCTGCAGGCTTATTTTGGCTGCTCCACCCTATTGATAGGGGCGTAAAATTGGTTTGATGACCCGCGTCCGACATGCGCTGCAGCCCAGTATAAATAGTATCCAATATCGCAAAAGGTGCAGCCACGCGCAATTGCTGATAGCTATCGTTTACCCAGCCGGATAACGCATGTAAATTGCGCTGCGACGACAGATTGCCTGTAGAGGCTAGCGTACCCGCCATCACATAAAGCTGATTTTTTTGGGTGTTATCTACAACTTTCACATCCCACGTTGGTAAAGTGCTTTGTTGTAATTGAGCTTTAACTCTGACACGGACCAACTGGTTTTGCTGCACATTAAAACTATAATGACCAAAATTATCGGTTTGCGTTGCGGCAAAGAGATTATCTTTATCATCCACAAGCTCAACAACTAATCCTCGCCCTGGACGAATTTCGGTTGCAGCATAGTTTAATCCAATGTAATTACTATTATGGGGCACGTAGTCATAACTCACTACTCCACTCAACTGAAGGGGCCCAGCAACAATAAGGCTAGAGCTATGAGAAGAAGACACAAGTGGTGAAAGACTACGGCTCGACAAACTCGCGCTTACCGAGCTTGGGAAGGCACTGGTCTGTGCCTGCACTAGAGATTGGCTGCTCGATTGTGCGAGGAATGTATTTCCCGAACCGCTACTGGCACCACCACAAGAGGTAAGTAATAACGCAGCCAACAATAACCATACACAGTTACAATAGCGCCAATCAACTAGGTAATCGTCAACGTATTTATACATAACACGAAGTATCCACAGAGTGTCAAAAAATAACTATTGGCTATATTCAGTCTTTAGCCATTAGAAAGAAGCCTGTTATTGTAGGCAAACCTCTTTCCTCACGCCCAATCCAATACCCAAAAGTATAGATTACTAAATAAGGCCATTTCCTTCCGTGTGTTACCACTCGCACCAGCAAACAAGCGCTCATTTATATTTCTTTAGTTCATGAAATTGCTTTATGCTAAATACAACTGACTAGAGGCTCTTATGTTCAAACTACTGCTCGTCGCCGTCATACTGACCTTATGCATTATTGGGATTGGAAAGTTTCGACAAAATTATCGCACCCAACAGAAAAAAGCCTTATGGCAATTAGCAACGGTATTATTTTTCGGGCTATTAATACTCTTAGTGGTTACCGGCCGCATGCATTGGGTGGGTGCATTATTGGGTGCACTGCTCCCCTTTCTACGGGGCGCATTAGGGTTTGTTCCACAATTGTTACCGCTTTGGCTCAAACATAAACAACCCACTCAAGTAGAAACACCCTCACAAATAAGTATTCGCGAGGCACTAGAGATACTCGGACTACAAGGCACATTAGACCCCAACACCCTAATGACATTTAATCACCCACCAACGCCCGACACGTCGAATGGTTCAGCTAAGAGCGCGCGTGAAATTATTGTGCAAGCACATAAACAACTTATACAAAAACTTCATCCTGATCATGGTGGTAGCGATTATCTCGCCAGTAAAATCAATCAAGCGCGCGATATACTCCTCGCGAAACTCAACGATTAAATTACACCCTAGACTCTAAATGCCCTTGCTGCTGCAGCTCATTGCGAATACGCTCTGCAAGCTGCTGCAAGTGGGTAGCCTCCGCATTTTTTGCAAACGCAAAACTCAAATCCTCCATGGAATCCATTGGCACCAAATGGATATGCGTATGAGGAACTTCTAATCCAGCAATCATCATACCTACCCGCTGCGCCGGAAAGAGCACCTTAAGCGCATTGGCAATTTTATGACTCACCTGCGACAAATGCGCCATAGTAGCGAGCGGCAAGTCACTCCACTGATCAATTTCTTCGCGCGGAATAACCAGCACATGGCCATCGCGAATAGGCTGAATCGTTAAAATTGCCACGGCAATATCATCCTGCCAAACAAAATTCCCCGGGATTTTTCCCGCCATAATCAAACTAAATACACTTGCCATAGATACTCCCAGTTTTAATAAATGGCGATGCCGCACTGCAGCAGTTCACGCGCAATGATCTCATCAATTTGTTGAATGTTTTCAGTGCGAAACTCGATATATTTCACACCGTGTTTTTTATAGTGCCCGTATTTATCCAGCTCCGCCGCTATAACACCAAGATGATTTGAATTACCTACTAACGCATCAGCCCAGACCTCAACACAGAGTTGCGCGTCCGGCAGATAAAAGTCCGCCTTTATTGTCTCCAATTCCCAGAGCACTGAGTAGTTGCGCGCATGTACAACCGCCGCCAAATAAAACCAGTTATCTAATCGACGCTGCAAGGCGCCATTTACACTATGGCCGTCCAAGGTCGGCTGCCCAGCTAAAGATTCATCGCCTTGCAGCTGGCGCACCGATGCTAATAATTGCGACTCATCTATAAGGCTTTCGGGCCAAGTCACAAATGGAATACCCGAGGCTTCGGCAGTATGTTGCTGCCCCCCCAAACGTTTACCTTCCGCCGTTAGCAGCCAACCGCGAATATGCTTTTTTATCAATTTTCGCTCTGCGAGTAATAAATTCACCAATCGCGCAGGCAGCTCCCACTTATGGCCTAACTGAGTTGCCGTTAAAGGCGCCTCAGGCAGCAACTTGAGCAGCTGATGTTGCTGAATACTTTCCGGCCAAGCAATGTACTCGCCATATTTGGGATGATTAACATAAATCCCCCCCTCAAATCGTCCCTTTTCCGTGAGCTGCCAATGATGATCGACTTTCAAAATCCAGCCACCGCCGGTCAGTAGAATAAACAATTCCTTACTTTCCTTGCCCAGTAAGCGCCCCAAAGCCGTAGTCGATATGTACTTTTCTGCCATAAACCCGCCTCTCAATTCATTACCGGAGTGTAACTGAAATGAATTCATTGAGAAAAATTATAGAGTTACAACGCCACCTTATTTAGCACCCTTCAACACCTAGCCACTAAAACCAGATAGCGATATTTAACCTATTTAGGCTTTATTTACCTTTAATGACCTCAGAAATAGCTAGCGAGCCAAATTTTACTGGCGCAAAACCCATCAAGCCCCTATAATTCGCGCACTTTCAGTAACCCCTCTCTTGATCGTGAATGTCTTGTCTTGGGGTAATGCTGAACAGACACTGGATGTCTGAGGGCTGCCCGTTTACCGCGTTTATTTAAGACACTGGTAAATTTTCTTCACTGAACCGACGGATTTATTCCGAATATCGCTTTAGTCTGCCCCAAAGTGCGCAATCTTATTTCCGAGCCGGACGCTCGCGGATTGCACAGTGACCAACAGCTTTTATAGAGGTCACACGGGATTTCGTTGATTTAATCGCCTTTTTACAATTGCTCTAGAGCCCTGACGCCACACAATACTCGGCGCCTTTGCCTCGCCTGTAATTGAATTCTTGTATCTAGAAAGTTTCTGGTACACCAGCGATCCGATCATCGCCCCCACATATCGTGCCCGCTCATTCACTATGGTCCTCGCGACTATGATTTACGCAGGCACACACTAGAAAATTAATAAAAATAACCTACAAGCTGCAGCACAAATGACACTCATTTGGGCACTGTTGTGGGCACCTTTTTTATTATTTAATTACAGGTTATTACATGTCTGAACCCATTTTGTTTTCCGATTTAGCTCTTTCTGAACACATCCTAAAAGCGATTCAAAAAGTAGGCTATGAGGTTCCCTCTCCTATTCAAGCTGCGGCCATTCCAATTTTATTGGACGGTGGCGATATAGTAGGTATGGCGCAAACCGGTACCGGTAAAACAGCAGCATTTGCTCTGCCTTTGCTGTCACGTATTGATATTAAACAAGCTGACCCACAAATTCTGGTTTTGGCACCTACGCGCGAACTCGCCATTCAGGTTGCTGAAGCCTTCCAAAAGTACGCCAGTGAAATCCCAGGTTTCCATGTACTGCCTATTTACGGCGGTCAAGATATGACCAGCCAGCTGCGCCAATTAAAGCGTGGTGCTCACGTTGTAGTAGGCACCCCTGGCCGCGTTATGGATCACCTGCGTCGCGGCAGCTTGAATCTTAGCAACCTAAAAAGCTTAGTACTCGACGAAGCCGACGAAATGTTGCGCATGGGCTTCATTGACGATGTTGAATGGATTTTGGAGCACACACCCAAAACCCGTCAAACCGCGCTTTTCTCGGCCACCATGCCCAAAGAAATTCGCCATGTAGCCAACAGCTATTTGAACAATCCCCAAGAAATCAGCATCACCGGCAGCCAGTCTACCGGTGACAACATTGAACAGGTTTACTGGATGGTGAGCGGCACCAACAAACTTGATGCACTGACCCGCATCTTGGAAGTTGAGCCCTTCGACGGCATGATTATCTTTGTGCGCACCAAAACTGCCACAGTAGAGCTGGCCGAAAAATTAGAAGCGCGCGGCTATTCCGCTTCTGCACTTAACGGCGACATGAATCAACAACTGCGCGAGCGCACCATTGAGCGTCTAAAAACCAACAAGCTCGACATAGTTATTGCGACTGACGTAGCCGCTCGCGGCATTGACGTTGAACGCGTAAGCCATGTTGTGAACTATGACATCCCTTACGATTCCGAAGCCTATGTTCACCGTATCGGCCGTACCGGCCGTGCTGGTCGCAGCGGCAAGGCCATTTTATTTGTAGCACCGCGTGAAAAACGTCTGCTTTATACCATTGAAAAAGCAACCCGCAACTCTATTACCATGATGGAATTGCCCAGTGGCGCAGCGGTAACCAAGCATCGTATTGATCAGTTCACCCAGCAAATCACCACCGTATTGGCTGGACAATCTGATTTGTCATTCTTTAATGACTTACTTGCTGAATACAGCCACAAAAATGATGTGTCGCCAGAAGAGATTGCATCTGCACTCGCCTACCTCGTGCAAAAAGAGCGCCCTCTGCAGGTGAAATTTGCCGATGTTAAAGCGGATCGTTCTTCTGACCGCTCCTCAGATCGTGGCGGCCGCGAAGAGCGCGGTAGCCGTGATCGTGGCCCACGTGAAGATCGCGCCCCGCGCGAGCGCAGTGACCGTCCACGTCGCGAACATGCAAACGACGAAAATATGCAGCGCTACCGCATTGAAGTAGGCCGTAATCATGAAGCTCGCCCTGGTGATATCGTTGGCGCCATCGCCAATGAAGCAGGTATTTCCAGCAGCAATATTGGTCACATCAAATTACACGACGAGTTCTCTACCGTTGACTTGCCCAAGGGCTTGTCGGGCGATGTATTGAGCCAATTGAAAAAAGTGCGGGTGCGCAATCGCCCACTGGAAATCAGCGTTGATCAAGGTGGCGCAGCTACTAGCGGCAATGAACGCAGTCCACGCAGTTTTGACAAGCCGCGCGCTGCCAACGACAAACCACGCAAAGACTTTGGTGGTAAAGGTCGCGACGACGCACCTCGAGGTAAATTGGGCTTTGGCGACAAACCAAAAGCCAAAACAGGCGATGCTAAAAAAAGCTTTCGCCCAAAAAAGTTTGATTAAATAAAACTTTTTTGGCTTAGCTAAGATGCTCAGCCTAAAACTGTTTTACGTTAAACTCCTTTGATCGCCATTCACATGTGAATGGCGATTTTTTTTGCCTCGATTTAACTCCAAACAAGATTAGTGTCGGCTGTGAAAATCGCGCTCCATATTCTCAATCATTTCCTCACTGCTGGATTTACCACCGCAGGCTCGCAGATACCAATTTTTAACCGCACCTGCTTTAGCTTCAGGAGAGGACATGCAATTGCCACTCGGAAGCTTTATCCAAGTGGACCCACTAACATCCATCCAGGTTTGAGCTGCTGGCTCCGACACACTTGAGCGTACTGGTTGCTGTTGACGTAATTTTTCACGCAAACGCGGATCAAAAATAGTCGATGCAGTAGCGCCCTCTCCTCCTTGTGCAGCGGTGATAGCAACCAAATCATCACGTTCAAGCGACTGAATTCGGATTGCAGTAATAGACGTCGCCGATGATGCTGCGGGCTGCGATTCAATAATTCGTTTTTGGGGTAGTCGGCGCGGCGCGGGATTTGATGCTGTCGAAACAGAGGAGACTGGAGCAGTATGAGACTCAAGCGGAGAAGGCAGTACAGCCTCAAGCAGAGATGCATCAATAACATTTGGATGCCGAACAAGGGCGGGACTCAACACTAAATGTATTGAATGTTTTTGTTGCGCAGGAGCAGTGAAAAATGAAGAACTTAAATTAGGTTTGCCCAACAACAGCAATAATATATGCAGTAGTAAGGACAACAACAACGCCAGTAACAAGATGGACACGGATGGGAACCGCACAGGCTCTGTAGGTGCAAGTTCACCGCTCGCCGCGTAAAAAACCTGAATCCCGTCGTCAGCACCGAGGGCTTTAAAAGAGACTGAACGCTGCAAATGCGTCCAATCCTGTATTACCTCTATTTCAAATATCCCTGCCACACGAGATCCCATTGCTGTTTGATTCAGCAAATAGACCCAAGAAGATTTTATTAGTTCAGCAAACTACCTTTAGGCACTAAACCTCATCAAACATTTGAATCATGTAGCCGTCTTTAATAGCTTCAGCCATAGCTTTATCGGCGGCAACTACACGCGGGTCATCGGTTAAATTGCTTGGTACTAACTTGCGCTTTTCAATTTCGATCTCCGTAAAGCCAGCGCGCATTAGGTAAATCTTGCACATCTGTTCGGCACCAAACAAATCGCGAAAGTTGATATAAACAATAAAAGGAACCTTTTGCCCTTCTTTAATATCATCAAAAGATTTCCGTGCTTTACCACTGGCTGAAAATATATACATAAAAGCCTCACTCAATTTATTTGTCTTGCGCTGTATAAAAAATGCCTTCAGCTAAGCGCAGCTGAAGGCAACAGGATTAAACTGTCATCACCACGCGCAGCGCATCTAAACGCAACTTGGCTTGAGACAAAAAGTGCTGGCTACTCGCTAAACGCTGCTCAAGGTATTCCACTTCCTGTTGGCGCACATTGGGGTTTACTTGTGCAAGTGCTTTCATCCGCGCCAATTCACCCTTAAGTTGCTCAGTCACCAACTGTTTGGCTTGAGCGATCAAATCAGATTGTTTAGCGGCGGTGATTTGCTCAGCACCTTGCAGCATGGTGGTCAGGGTTGGGCGCGCATGTCGCACCAAATCTTGCGCATTATTACGCGGCACTTTTTGCAACAGCTTACTGAATTGATTGATACCCAAGACGGCAGTTAAATCCTTGCCCTTGTCATCAAGTAAAACGCGAATTAACGACTGTGGCATATAGCGGAATAATTGTAGCTCTACTGGCGCGGGGCAATGCAATACAAAAAGCGCTTCCAACAATAGCGTGCCGGGTTTTAAGGGTGGCAACTTTAAAGTGCAAAATGCAGTATTGCCAAATTCACTTAAGGCAATTAGGTCTTGCGCGCCCCGCACCAGCGGGTGTTCCCAAGTCAAAAACTGCATGTCTTCACGAGCCAGCGCTTGATCGCGTTTATAGGTCACGGTCAAACCGTCTTCAGGCAGGCCGGGGAAATGCTCCACGCGCATGTGATCGCTGGGGTGCAAGACCAAACTATGTTCACTGTGCTTGTCATAGTCAATACCAAAACTATCGAACACCGCTTCCATATAATTTGGCAAAGTAGCCTGCTGGTCATTCTCCGCCAAGGCCTCGACCAAGGCTTGCGCCTCCTGCGGCTTACAAGAATTTAATTCAAGTAATCGATCGCGTCCTTTTTGTAACTCTTGCACCAGCTGCTGTGAAAACTCACGGGTCTGGGCCAATAGATCATCGAAGGTGTGGTCATCAGTGTTAATCAATGCAGGCAGCAGTTGCTCAGCAAATTTTGCATAAACGCTCTGGCCTATAGCGCAGGTTTTCTCGAAAGCATTTAGCCCCTGGTGATACCAGTCGAGCAAACGCTCTTGCGCGGTATCTTCATAGTAAGGCGCATGCACATTGACCGTTGCAGTTTGGCCGATACGATCCAAGCGACCAATACGCTGCTCTAACAAGTCCGGGTTTATCGGCAAATCAAACAACACCAAGTCTTGTGCAAATTGGAAGTTGCGCCCTTCACTGCCGATTTCTGAGCAGACTAATACTTGCGCACCGTCTTCCACTTCGGCGAAATAGGCGGCTGCGCGGTCGCGCTCAATTAAATTTAAGCCTTCATGGAATACGGCGGTAGCAAAACCTTTACGCAAGCGCAAAAACTCTTCAACGGCTTGAGCCGTATCTGCATTGGCGCAAATCACCAAGGTTTTTTTACGGCGATTTAGCCGCAGCCACTCAGCCAGCCACGTCACCCGCGGATCTTGCAACCACCACTCTGTATCGGTTTTTGTTTCCCAATAAAGCTCAGCGCGAACCTGTGTTGTAAGCGGTTCAGCAGTGAGTGCTAGCAGATCTTCACCTTCTAGCTCAAGCGGGTGCGCATGCAAACAACGCTCAGGAAAGCCCGCGACAGAATTGCGCGTATTGCGGAATAAAACACGCCCAGTGCCGTGACGATCTAACAAATAACTAATGGCTTTATCCATCGCAGCGGCCAAAGATTCTTGCGCAGCTTGCACCACTAACTCTTGCAGGGTCTCTTCTGGCAAATAACTCGCAAGCTGTTTCAGCAACACAGAGGCGATGGCTCCCGTGTCATCACTGCGCTCACTCAATAGCGTCTGCACCAACTCATTCAGTGGCTGATAGGCTTGCTGCTCAGCAATAAATTTAGGCAAATCGTAATAGCGATCTGGGTCGAGCAACCGCAAGCGTGCAAAGTGACTCTCTAAACCCAGCTGCTCGGGTGTAGCCGTCAGCAGTAAAAGACCCTTAGCTATTTTTGCCAAACCTTCAATGCATTCATAAGCTTTACTGGCTTTTTTCTCGCTCCACTGCAAATGGTGCGCCTCATCTACCAGCAGTAAATCCCACTCGGCTTTTAAAGCCTGCTCATAGCGGTAGGGATTTTTAGTGAGAAAGTCGAGCGAACATATGATGAGTTGCGCCGCCTCAAAAGGATTGCTGTTATCCCCTTTTATCGCTTGATCATCGTTAAAGTCATCATCAAAATCATCGGACTCTTCAAAACTATCTAAACCCACTAACGCGTTACAACGGGCTTCATCCAACAACGTAAACGCGAGATTAAAGCGGCGTAGCATTTCCACTAACCATTGATACTGCAGACTAGCGGGCAATACTATAAGCGCTCGCTTTACGCGGCCACTCATCAACTGCTGATGCAAGATCAATCCTGCTTCAATCGTTTTACCTAAACCTACTTCATCTGCTAATAAAACCCGTGGCGCGTGACGCTGTGCCACTTCACTAGCAATGTATAGCTGGTGAGGCAAAAGCTGCACGCGCGGGCCCGCTAAACCAAAGTAGGGTGCTTGGCGATGTTGATGCTGGTAGTGAAGTGTTTGATAACGCAGGGTGAAATGATTGTGCTTGTCGATTTGACCTGCAAATAAGCGGTCGCGCGGCGTACTGAATTGCACAAAGCTGTCCAATTCAAACTCAGGAATTGCTACCTCCTCGTTTTCAGCCGTAAGGCCAACATACATCAGGCAACTGGCCTGCTCTACAATGCGTGCAATTTTAATTTTGGTGCCGTCTTGATGGCGCACCTGCTCGCCTATCTCATACTTCACACGGCTTACCGGTGCATTGTCCATCGCGTAGGTGCGACGCTCTCCGGCGGCGGGGAAACTCAGGGTCAGGCGGCGATTTTCGACATCCAATACTATACCCAATCCTAACTCTGCTTCTGACTCACTGATCCAGCGCTGACCTATAACAAACTGCGTTTTACTCACTCAAATACCTATATAGTACGATTTATCAATTATGGAAAAGCTAAAAAAGGCATGCATGATACTGTTTTACGCCCCACAAAACCAAAAGAAATTGGCTGCCAAGCGCTAGGCTTTTCGATAGAATCCAAGGCTATATCACTCTCCCGGACTTAATTATGCATACTCAATCCCTCGATGCCGCCAGTCTTCAAGCTTTAGAGCAGCTGATTAGCCAACATGATTTTCTGCATTTAAGTTCCAATAAAGAGCTATATCCCGAGTCCCTAGGAGCTGGCATGCCCTTGATTGAGGTCAAGACTGAGCTGTGTCACGCGGTTATTTCACTGCAGGGAGCCCAACTGATGGGGTTCCAGCCGCGCACAGGTGATCAACTCTTGTGGGTCAGCCCCAATTGCGACTTCACGCCCGGCGCAGCCTTGCGCGGCGGCATACCTATATGCCTGCCTTGGTTTGGCCCCAATCAAACCGACCCCACCAAACAAAAACACGGCTTCGCACGTAATGAATACTGGCAACTAGCCAGCTCACATCTTTTGAATGACGGCAGTGTTGAATTAGCATTCTTATTTTTACACGATGCCAATCATCTTTTTGCTTACGACTTCTCAGCTGAGCTGCGCATAACTCTCGGCGCCAGCGCCAAATTGGAGCTCACCGTAAACAATACCGATACGGAAGATTTTCCCTGCAGCTGGGCAATGCACAACTACTACCCCATTGCCGACTTGGCGGCAGTGAAGGTAATTGGCTTGGCTGAACGCAATTATTTAGACAATTTAGAAGGCCATTCCGTAAAAATGCAGACCGACGATCTTGGCTTTTCCGGCCCCGTCGATCGCGTATTTCCCGACATTAATAACAGCCTGCAAATCAGCGGCGCACCGCAAATAGAAATACATCACCATAACTGCCCAAGTGTTGTCACCTGGAACCCAGGGACAGAGGCAGCCGCGCAAATAGAAGATATTGGTGCTGGCCAAGAGCAGGCTTATATATGTGTAGAGCGCGGGGCAGTTTTAGCGGAGCAATGGCAAATACCAGCGGGTGCCAGCCAAAGTGCATGGATGGAATTCAAACAAATTTAATGCGGAAATTTACTGAAGATTGTGTCCGTTTCACAAATGAATCATAAAATAGACAACAATTTCAGCAATGCAAGCATGCTTATGTACACTTGATCAAATGCTTACGCTTGGCTAATAAGCGCCCAGCTGAAAGTACAAATTAAAATCGCCCTTTAAATTAAAGCCATAGCCAATGTAAACCGGCCCCACGGGGGTTTCGCCCCCCAAGTAGATCACACCTGAATCAAGCCAATCACCCTCTTCAAGCTGATTGTAATTAACGCCCATGTGCGCTGCCTCTATACCAATCCCTAGGCGTATATCGCCACTCAGGCCCAATGGCATGCGCCCCATGATGCGCTCTGCACGCAAATGGGTATAAAACACTTCATCGGCTAAAATCTGATTGCGCGCATAGGCAGATAAATGCAGAAAGCCACCTAAACGTACATAATCATAAACAGGCAAATCGCTCGCAAGCGATGTCACATAATTCACTCGCCCCGCCAGCACAAAGTCGTCGACAGCATAGGCATAATTTATATCGCCATTAATTTTCTGATAATCCATCTCTCTGGAATCAAAATAACTGAGCTCGCCATACCAACCTCGCGAAGGGAAAAAGAGACGGTTGCGGTTATCAACAACGACACCCGCATAAAACCCGCCGTATTGCTCGTTAATACCGGGCAATAAGACCTCGCTAATTTCTTGGTCTGCTCTTATACGATATTCACGCCAACCAACCTTAGCCTGCCCATAGATCCCCAAATTACGCCCCAGCATCCAATCGGCATAGGCTGTATTGAGCTGGTATTCCGCTATTTTTTCAGAGCCTAAATAAATGGGTAGGTCTTCGCGCCGACTCACATACGCAGGCTCAACAAAATAATCTTGGCGAGAATTTAGAGGTTGATAGAAGTTGAGTTCCAGTGAGGTTTTGCCGCCAATATTAATCGCGGCAAAAAACTCCCCACCTAAACTATTAAGCCAAGTATTGCGATATGCGGTACGCAGATTAAATTCCGAGCCACGCTGGTATTCAGCATCCAAATTAAAACCAAAGGAGAGGTAATCCGAACTCCAATTATTTTCCTTCGCTTCCACCATAAGAATATTGCGCTGTTCACGCTGCTCAATTTGATAGTCAACGCTTTCATAAAAGCCATCGCCATAAATTCGGATGAGGTCTTGCTCCAGCTGCGCTCGATCTAAATACTGCCCACTGCGCTGCCGTATCTGCCGCTGCACATAGTCTGGGTGTACATGCTGCAACGGCGCCACTTCTACAGCATCGATAAATAAGGGTAGATCATTTGCAGCTATAGCACGCGCGCGTTCAGGCAGAGCAACAGGAGACGCCAAAGCCTGCAGGCGCGGCAGTTCACTTAATGCAACTTTTCGCCCTGCGGCTATGGCATCTTCGGAGCGCTGAAAATCTACTGCACCTATATCGCCCAAATCAGGGTAAAGATAAATATCTTCAGGCTTAAGGGAGGCAATAGAACGCGTCACATTTTGATCTGTTAGCACGCCAATCATTTGCCCCGTCACACTGATTAAGGAACCAATTTCATTGGCTGGGCGTAAGGGTGATCCCACATTAACCGCAATGATATGTGTCGGTTGGCATAGGTCACGCGCTACCGCCACAGGAAGGTTATCGACCAAGCCGCCATCCACTAATTTACGCCCCTGATAATCTAAAGGGGCCATAAACCCAGGTACCGACATACTCGCACGCATAGCATGACTGAGGCTGCCCGAGCGGAACACCACCTCTTCTCCCGTGCCAATGTCGGTGGCAACTATGGCCACAGGGAGCGGTAAATCTTCGATTTTTCTTACACCATAATCAGCCTTAACTAACTGATTAAAAAACAATTTTATTTTGGTTCCCGCAATCACGCCTGAGTGAAATTCAACGCCTTTACTGGTAACGCCCAATTCCACACCCGACAAATAGCGCTGGCTAATTCGTTTTTTGCGGTAGCTCAATTGCCCATAATCGGCGCCGTCGAGAAACATATCCCCCCAATCTGCCGCCGATAGCTGCCGCCTCATTTCCTCTGGCGTCATACCCGCTGCATAGGAACCCGCCACCAAAGCCCCCATGCTGGTACCTACAACACATGCAAGCGCAATATGCTCGCGCTCTATTATTTCCAGCACACCAATATGCGCTGCACCACGCGCGCCCCCGCCCCCCAACACCAAGGCGATGCGAGGCTCAGCAGTGTTTACCCTAAGTTCCTGCCCCAACGCCATTGAATGCGCTAAGCACAATACAACGACTACAGCTATGTACTTGCGTATACAAAACATTAACTAATCCCTGAAATACCTACATTTACTGAATAACGTTTATTCAGTGCGACCAAAAACTACTTTTTTACTAGCGGTAGAAAAATCTTATTGAGGACAATAATGCCAAAACATCGCGAATTTCCCACAAATCACGCAATGATTTTGCAGTGAATAACCCCATGCGTAAACTGAATATTTCGCGAAAAGTTGAAAACAGAGAAATTACCTTAAATTATGGCAATAATTGAAAAAAACATCCCACCTTTTGGCTTATATTAAGTAGAATAACCCTCGAATTGACACTTTTATGGAATAGAATCATGACCGACACTCAAGTTGATGACCTCAATGTGGTCTCGCAAGAATTATTGATTTCCCCCGCAGAACTCAAAAAGAACATCCCCTTAACCGATGCCGCGCGCACTGTCGTTACCCAAGGGCGCGCGACTATTCGCAAGATTCTCGACCGCAAAGATCCGCGCATATTTGTGGTCATCGGCCCCTGCTCTATTCATGACGTAGATGCCGCCAAGGACTACGCCCAGCGCCTCAAGAAACTCGCCGACGAAGTAAGCGATTCTATTTATATCGTAATGCGCGTTTACTTTGAAAAACCACGCACTACCGTGGGCTGGAAAGGCTTAATCAATGATCCGCACTTGAATGACTCATTCAAGATTCAAGAAGGTCTGCACATTGGTCGTCAATTGTTGCTCGATATCAGCGAAATGGGTCTTCCCACCGCGACCGAAGCGCTCGACCCTATATCGCCACAGTATCTGCACGACTTAATCAGCTGGTCGGCTATTGGCGCGCGCACCACAGAATCGCAGACTCACCGCGAAATGGCGAGCGGCCTGTCCTCCGCTGTGGGCTTTAAAAATGGTACTGATGGCGGCCTCACCGTCGCTATCAATGCGTTACAATCCGTGTCTAAACCCCATCGTTTTTTAGGCATCAACACTGAAGGCCAAGTGGCCATTATCCACACCCGCGGCAATGCTTATGGCCACGTAGTGCTGCGCGGCGGCAACGGCAAGCCTAACTATGATTCCGTCAGTGTCGCAGTGTGCGAACAAGAACTCGCCAAAGCAAAAGTTACACCCAATATTATGGTGGACTGCAGCCACGCCAACTCCAACAAGAACCACGAATTACAAACTCTGGTTATGGAAAATGTTGCCAATCAAATATTAGAAGGCAATCAATCTATTATTGGGCTTATGGTGGAAAGTAATATAAATGCAGGCAATCAAAATATTCCTGCTAATTTGTGCGACCTAAAATATGGCGTATCCGTCACTGATGCTTGCATCGACTGGGAAACTACTGAAAAAGCAGTGCGTCAAATGCGTGCAATCATTAAAGATAGCCTCGCAAAACGCAGCCTTTAACACTAGCAGGCTCAATTTTGTCCCATAAAAAGCGGCCTAGGCCGCTTTTTTAATGTGTGTACTTCCTACACAAAACCCCTAATAGCACTCAATTTGTCAAATTTATCGACAAATTGACCTTGCTAGTATGGTCTTTTGAAGCTTCGACTGATAGATTCTAGTGCAAGGAATAGATCTTTTTGCCTGCATGCTGGGCAACTTAGGACGTAACAATAAAAACACTAACTACGTAAATTACATCTTATCTACAGCTGTGCTCTGTAGTCCTAAAACCCGTCCCGCCGTTAGCGGGAATAGTTAATAGGAAACTCTTATGGCAACTGCCCAAGTCAGTGCGAAAAAAACTAATAATCGCCATGCGGAACCGCTCAACAACCTCTTAGAGTTACACGATTTCGCTGTCGCTAAAGCTATACATCAACGCGAATTTGACCTGAGCATGAGCCAGTTATTGGGCTGCGATTATCTCTTTATTCGCCATAAAGGCCCGCATCGCCTACTCGGTCAAGATCAACTTGCCAGCACCCTGCAAGAGCTGCTCGAGATTTTTGAAAGCTCACCGCGCCAAAGTCAGATCATCGGTATTGATGAAAGCCAGCCAGTACCGCTGCAGTTCACGCGCTACGACTTTATGTGGGAAGACAATCAGGTGCGCAATGCTCTCAGCACACAGGTCAACCAAGCAGAGCAAATCGATTTTATGCAGATGATGTTTGAATGTAGCTCAGCCTGCTGATAAGGCCATACACAACTATACGAGGTGAGAACTCTCAGAATGAGTATCACCTCATAAAACCGCGCCGCGCCTCCCTCTTTTGACTCACCCACTCCACAAGTACAATCCAATGGCGACTTTCCCTCTCGCAACTCTGTGTATGAGTAAAAACAATCGGTACTTCACCCCAATAGCACTTCTGCGCCACGTGCATGTCTATAGCTGCAGAAACCAACCGAATTGATTAATCCACCTGACTAACCCTGCCTTTAAACACGCAATTCCGCTATAGTGAGCGGGTATAAATCCAGACGCGGCCAGAGCTGTCGCGCCTTTGACCATTTGAGACCTTCTTTATGCAAATCGTTGTTGTGAGAATGCTAAAACTTTCCTTGGTAAGCCTGCTTTTCGTTCTTTCTGCGCTAACCCATGCCGATAACATCAAAAACCTCGCCCCAACCTCCGAGCAGAGCAAGGCAGCCATTGAAGTGGTTGGACGTCTTAATCAGGAACACTATCGCGATCAAGAGCTGAATGATGCCCTTTCATCTCGCTACTTTGATGAATATCTCAAATCCCTTGATAGCTCGAAAAACTTTTTCTTGCAGTCCGACATTGTAGAGTTTGAAAAATATCGCAAAACTTTTGACAACGACTACGTAAAAGGAAAGTTAAATAATAGCTTTACGATTTACAACCGCTATAACCAACGCTTAATTAAGCGCCTCGAACAAGTTGTTGCGCAGCTTAAAGATCCTGCAACTAAATTTGATTTTGATGTAGAAGAGTTCATCGATACCGACCGTAAGAAAGCGGAATGGCCAGCGTCTGCCGCAGAGGCCGACAAGCTCTGGAACAGCTATATTAAATCCAATATTTTAAGTTCCATGCTCTCAGGCAAAACCCTCGACGAAAGCAAAACCAATTTGCGCAAGCGCTATGCAAGCCAGCTGCGCCGCCTCAAGCAACAAACCTCGGAAGAAGCCTTCAGTGTCATGATGAATGCCTTAACCATGCTCTATGATCCGCACACCAATTATCTCTCACCTGAGAATGCTGAAAACTTTGACATCAGTATGTCGCTGGAACTGCAAGGCATAGGCGCGGTATTACAAAGCGATGAGGACTACACCAAAGTAAGCAGTCTAGTCTTTGGTGGACCAGCTCAAAAACAAGGGCAACTAAAACCCAACGATAAAATTGTAACCATTGCCCAAGGTGCCGAAGGCGAATGGGTCGATGTTGTAGGCTGGCGCTTAGATGAAGTAGTGAAACTTATTCGCGGCCCCAAAGGCACTCTGGTACGTCTTGAGGTCATTCCATCTGACCCAACTGCGGTGGGTAACAAAACGATTACCATCAAACGTGAAACGGTAAAACTGGAAGACCAAGCCGCCAAGAAGGCCGTATTCGACGTTAAAGACGGAGACAAAACCTTCAAAATCGGCGTTATTGATATCCCCACCTTTTACATGAATTTTGAGGCGTTTCAAAAGGGTGACCCTAACTACAAAAGTACCACTCGCGACGTATTGAATTTACTGAATGAATTAAATAAAGAGCATGTCGATGGCGTCATCATTGACCTGCGCGACAACGGCGGCGGCTCACTGCCCGAAGCTGCGATGCTCACTGACTTGTTTGTCGATCCGGGTCCCGTTGTACAAATTCGCCAAAGTGATGACAGCGTATCGCGCAACTATCGCGCTTATCAGCCTGCCGTTTATCGCGCACCTATAGCGGTTTTGATCAATCGCCTAAGCGCCTCAGCATCAGAAATTTTTGCTGGCGCCATTCAAGACTATGGTCGCGGCATTATTGTCGGCTCCACAACCTTCGGTAAAGGCTCTGTGCAGAATCTTATCGATTTAAAGCACGGCAAATTAAAAATCACCGAAGCTAAGTTTTATCGAATTTCAGGCGATAGCACCCAACATCGCGGCGTAATTCCAGATGTACAACTGCCCAGCTTGCTCGACCCAAGCGAAATAGGCGAAAGCAGCTACGATAACGCTCTCCCCTGGGATCGCATCCATGCCGCACCGCACCAAAACTATTATCAGATGAGCAAGTTTTTACCCAAAATTGAAACTGAACACCAAGAGCGTATGGCGATAGACCCAGACTTCATTTTTCTCAATAAGCAAAGTGAGTTATTTAAAGAAGCCGCGGCCAAAAAACAAGTTTCTTTGAAATTGGATACCCGCAAAAAAGAGCAGAAAGAAATAGAGGGCCGGACATTGGCAATGGAAAATCTACGTCGCACCGCCAAAGGCGAAAAGCCCTTTGCTGATTACGCCGCACTAAAAGCCGATGCGGGCGGCGGCGATGACGAAGAAGAGAACGAAGAAAAAGCCAAAGAAGCCGCCGAAAAGGCTAAAGAAATTCATCCACTTGAAGACCCCTACCTCACTGAGACTGGGCACATTCTCGCCAACTTTATTGAGCAGCTCAACCAACCGGAAACAGCTGTCGCAAAACACTAAAAGTAGATGAAAACCCCTCAACACCCGCGCAGCAATGCGCGGGTGTTTTACTAAGTAAATATCACTCTCGCGATTGGATCAGTTTATGAAAGCCATTTCCTACAACGTCAACAGCCTGCGCATGCGCCTGCATCAACTAGAAGCGGTAATAGCAACGCACTCGCCCGATTTTATTGGCCTGCAAGAAACCAAAGTAAACGATCCAGATTTTCCGTTAGCAGCGATTGAAGCTATGGGTTACCACGTAGAGTTTATCGGGCAGAAAACCCACTACGGCGTTGCGCTCATGTCAAAGCACCCCTTTAAACGTGTTATTAAAGGCTATCCAACCGATGAAGAAGGCGCACAGCGACGCTTCATAGGCGGCGTATTTGATACTCCCTCCGGTGAAGTTACCGTACTAAACGGATACTTTCCTCAAGGTGAAGGCCGTGACCATCCCGTAAAATTTCCAGCCAAGCAAAAATTTTACGCCGACCTCTTAGCATTCATAAAAGCTGAATTCACTCCGCAACAACAAATTATTTTAATGGGAGACATGAATATCTCCCATCAAGATTGTGACATTGGTATTGGTGAAGTTAATCGCAAACGCTGGTTGCGCACTGGAAAATGTAGTTTTTTACCTGAAGAACGTGAATGGTTAAATGAATTGTTAGCCTGGGGTTTCAAAGATAGCTATCGCGAACGCAACCCCGACGTAAACGATAAATTTAGCTGGTTTGATTATCGCAGTGGAGGCTTTGAAGACACACCAAAGCGCGGGCTGCGCATCGACCTTATTTTAGCCACGCAACCCTTAATGGATAAGTGTATAGATACAGGCATTGACTACGATGTGCGCGCAATGGAGAAACCTTCGGATCACTGCCCGATCTGGGCAAGTTTCGGGGTTTAGCCTGCAGGCTGTTTAAGAACGAGTTGAATTGGCAAAAAAAAGGGCGCTCTGTTGGCGCCCATTTTTTATGGGTAAATCAAAAGAAGGGCATCGTGTTTAAACCAACCCTTCTCGCTTAATGCTCATTATTTTTCGAAACTAATGTCACCTAGATGTAAAAAACTGGCGGCAGGAGTTTGTGACTTTACGCGAATAGAAATAGATCTCGCACCCTGCGTAGGGGGTAACGGAAGTGCTAACCGTTGATAAGAATCCAACTCTGTATTTTCCAAGGTTGTACTTGCTAACAAAGCACCCTGCGCATTTTCAGCACGTACTTCAAGTTCCCAAAGCTGAGTCACCCCCTTCGACCAAACACCCACTTTCAAAGCTTTAATCGTGGTCAAGTCAACTGCCTGTAAATTCACGTTTAGCCAATCGCCTGTTGCTGAAAACTTAAGTGTGTCCATATCAGCAAGCCGTTCGGATTCAACACCCTTGGGTAAATTATCTGTCTTTGTTAAACGCGACAGCGCTATTCTTGCAGGCAGAAGAGTGAATTCACGCTCAACCTGAATAGGGGCAATAGCTACAGCGCCTTTATCGCTAAACACGACATTCAATGTGTAATTTTCTAAGGCGGCATAAGGCGTCGCTTCTGTAGCATTTTTTGCTGAAAAACTATGCTCAGATAAATTTAAACTGCCCTTTAAGGGTAAGCTACTTGGCTCAGCAGCGCCCAATGAGAGTACATAGCTTGCTAAGGCTTTTCTATCATCTTCTGCCAAACCCGAAAAACCGGGCATATTCATTTCACCCCAAACTCCGCTGCCACCATTGGCTATTTTTTGCATTAAATAGCTTAAGGCTTTGGGGTCATTCGCATATTTCAACGCTACATCTTTATAGGCTGGGCCAATCGATTTTTCATTAAGCTTATGGCAACCCAAGCAATTATTGGCAGCCACCAATGCCTCACCCTGTTGAATCAAACTAAGCGCCTGATGCCCCTGAGCTTTAATCCCTGATGCATAACGCAAACTGATCATAGGATTTTTTTCGCTGACAGGCTGATTTAAACGACCATCCTCTTTGTCATTTATCTCAATGTTATAACGCAGAGAAGGTGTTTCTGGCCAATAAAAAGATATATTTTCCGTTGATGACAAACTAATCTGCGGCGGCTCATTACCAATGGCTAAGTCTGCATAACTCTGCGTGATTGCGCCATGAGCATCTACCACCTTCAGTTGCAATTGATATGTGCCTCTTGCTTTAGGCGTAAAAGCTATAGTTTCCGTATTACCCAATAACGTGGAAGAACAAGCAGGCGTCACGCAATTCAAATGCCATTCAAAAGAAATTTTGTCGCCGTCCAAGTCAGTAGACTCAGCTGCGCTCGCTTCGATTAAAGCCCCCGCTCCCGCTTGATGTTTATTAAGTTGAATTTGTGCGCTAGGCGGCCGATTGCCCGCGCCAACGTACTCAACACGCGTTAGGCGCGCATCAGGGTTCCCTGTAAACCAAGACATGCCATATTCAAGGACATAGAGGGTGCCATCAGGTGCAAAACGTGCGTCTATAGGTAGTGCGTAATTTATTTGCGGGGCAAAAGGTTCGATTTTATGAATGCGCCCCTGCTCATCAAAGCTCACCACTTTTATCCAAGCGCGCATAAAATCCATAATGAAGAGTTTATTATTGTAATAAGCAGGATAGCGGTGTTGCGATGCGGGATAATCATTTGCATGAAATACATCAGCGACTAACGCGGTGCGCCCGCCTGTACCCAATTCAGGGAATTCGTCTGAGGTGCCGTAGGGATAAGCAATAAACGCTGGCTGCGCTGGCGGCAATTCTTTTGCACCAGTATTATGCGGTGAATAGTTGATCGGTTTATTAACGTCTACATAATCGCCCGTTTCTTGCGTAACATAATTAAATTTTCTGTAGGGATGATTTTTACCAATCACCAACGGCCAACCAAAGTTACCCGCCTGCGTCACACGATTAATTTCATCATAACCGCGCGAACCTTTAAGCTCAGAATCATTCGTCGCATCTGGCCCTACATCACCATAAAACAAGGTTTTGGCGGCATCATCATAAGTAATACTGTACGCATTGCGCGTACCCATCACGTATATTTCTGGACGGCCCTGCGTTGCATCCGAGAATAAATTACCTGCAGGAATTGTGTAGCTACCATCGGCTGCCAGCTTAATACGCAGTACTTTTCCGCGTAAATCCATTGTGTTGCCGGCACCGCGCAGTGCATCATTTTTTTGTAAACTTGGACGGAAGTCTAAGGGCGCATAACCATCCTGCTCATGAGGATTAGTATTGTCGCCTGTAGACATAAACAAATTCCCATCCGCATCGAACTCTAGGTCTCCACCCGTATGGCAGCAATTCGTATCGATGGGATACTCCAATATAAGCGTTTCAGTCGCAGGATCTAGCTGATTTTTATTCCAAACAAAACGCGCTAAGCGAATAAATAGCTGGTTACTTGCATCCTGCACTGAAAAGGCTGCATAAATAAAATTATTGGTTTTAAATTCAGGATCAAGTGCCACCCCTATCAGCCCCAATTCAAGATGGCTAATAAATGCCACACCAGGAATTGCGCCCGCATCACTCAGGTCACCAGACTTATAATCAACGCGCGCCAACTTGCCCGGACGCAGGGCAATTAAAGCATCACCGTTTGGAAAGAAAGCTAACTTTACCGGCTCATCGAGATTTGCGACCAACACTTTTTTAATGAAGCGATTATTTTCAGGGCGCGCATGGGTGTAATCCAATGTGGGCTGCGCTGTACCAAGATGATTCAAACCAACGACGTAACCTAAGCCTGCTTTAATGAGCTGTAAAAAATGGGGGTCACTATAGGTTTCAATTGAGTGACCTAAGCCCGTATAAAATGCCCGTCCTCCGTCATATTCATGGAGCCACGCAATAGGATGATCGGCACCATGCTCACCACCTTGATAGGTCGTTTCATCAACAGTGGCCACCACCTGAATAAATTCATAGAAGTCTTTGTAGTTATACCATTCATCTTTGAGCGAAAAATTTGCGCCCTGCCCAACACTAAAAGGACTGCCCTTTTGGGTAAAATCAACTCTAGCCTCTTGTACATTACTGGGGTCTTGCGGGTGATTTTTAAATACCGCACCCACTAAGTTGCGATACCAAAACCAATCACCTTCCCACTCTGTATCCGCAGCGGCATGCACCCCCACAAATCCACCACCTGCTTGAATATAGCGCTCCATCGCCAACTGCTGATTTTCATCCAGTACATCTAAACTGGTATTTAAAAACACAAGCGCATTGAATTTGCGCAGCTCAGCATCAGTAAACAAGGCGGCATCTTCAGTCGCAACGAGCGAAAAGTTTTCTGCATTTGCCATTTTCTGTAATGCATTGATACCTGCAGGTATAGAATCATGACGCCAGCCGCTGGTTTTGCTAAAGACGAGAATGTGCGCTCCCTTCAGCTCTGTTAACTGCACTTGCTGTGCAGCTTCGGGGGCAGGCGGTACGCTCGGCAGCGCCTCAGCTACTTTCTGCTCGCAAGCCGCCAAGAAAAAAATCGCGCTAAACAGCAATCCCGTTAAGATGGAGCTATAGCGAACAGGCGTGATTATTTTTAACATAGCAGTTCCCAATAAAGAAAAAGACAGCTCAGTAGCATTGATTAACTATAGAGTCTTTTGGACACAATGCGAAGGGTAACAAGAGTGGCGCAACAACGAGTTACTCAGTAGAGCTCATAAAAGCACCGTTGATTTTACTTATGCCCTAAACGCAAAAGCCGCTGAGTTTATCAGCGGCTTTTGCAATCTGCATGTGGCTTTACGGTTATAAACGAATCTTAGCAACTGAACTGCTTTAAGCCCTACAACTCAAATCAGCGCAACCGTTAATATGCATTTATTCGCATGCCTATTCACGCTCAAACCAGCGCGCCAGCCTCCGCTCCAAGTCATCATAACGAATAGGCTTGCTGATATAGTCATCCATACCTGCTGCTAAATATACTGCCTGATCAACATCTGTTTGAGCTGCAGTTACCGCAACAATATGCACGGGATGCAAGCTGTGAGTCATTTGCTCATAGCTGCGAATTTTCTGAGTGGCAAATTGGCTATCACGTTCATTCATGTCGTAATCCAACAGCACTAAGTCAAAGCGCTCTTTATCCACGATCTCTATCGCCTCCAAGCCATTTTGCGCAATCTGCACATAACAGTTCAGTTTTCTTAACATGGCACTAATCACCATTTGATCGACACGGTGATCTTCTACCAGCAACACTTTCAGCACCACACCGGTAGACGTTGGCTCGCGTTCTAATAGACCGCGCTCATCTTCAAGTAGCTGCGAACTCAACAAACGCTGCACCATAGTATCGTGCAAGCGTTTACGCATAATGGGCTTTTCAATCACCGAGACTTGCGGGTGATTGCGTAAATGCAATTTCATTTCATTGCTGTCGCTTTGCAGAATGCTCATTGCAATGACTTGCTTAATATCAGCCAGCTCTGGTCGCGCCAACAATTCACGCGATAGGAGTAGCCCATTAAAATTATTGAGTTTGGTGTAGATCAAGACCAGATCAAAAGGCTGTTCACTTTTACTGGCTTCCAGTAAGCGCGCTATGGCTTGATCCTGCCCTACGGCCATAGCCGCATACATACCCCAATGAGAAATTTCATCCGCCAAGGCATGGCCATTATTCTCAGGTAGATCAATTAAGAGTGCGCGCTTACCCTTAAGCTTATGCTCAAAGCCAAAACGACGCTCTTCATGGGTGACAACTTGGAGCGAGACATTGATGAAAATATGGCTGCCGCGATTACGTGTTTCGCGCAGGTGAATACTTCCTCCCATGCATTCTGCCAAGCCCTTACAGATAGACAGCGCAATTCCACGATGACTACTTTCTACAACATCCTCTTCCTGCTGCTCAGAGGTGCGCTCACTATCACTGATAATGACCTGCAACTCACCGAAATAATCTTGCTCTTGATGAAAGCGCGCCTCGATAAAAATGTATTCAATGCGGCTTACTTTTAAGGCATGGTTTAGCAGCGTCGCCAAAATTTGATTCATGCGCGCCACGTCACCCTTAACGCGGGAGGGCATTGCAGGATCGAACAGATAATAAAGTTCTACGCCTTGCTGGTGCGCATCTAAGGAGAAGTCTTGCACAAACTTCTCTAGCACCCGACGAAGATCAAACTCCTGCTGTTCAAGTACCAGAGATTTGGTCGTGATTTTGGAAAAGTCGACAACGTTATTAACCAAGTCAATTTGACGGCCACCCGCTTTAGTGGCCATGGTTAATAATTCGCGGTGATGCTCGGACAACTGACTGTCATCAATCAGCGATAGCGTGCTCAACACATCGCTGATTGACGCGCGGAATTCCTGGCCAATATTCACCAAAAATTCGTTCTTTAATTCTATTTGCGCCTGCGAGCTGCGCTGTTGATTTTCCAAACCTTGGGCGCGCTCGCGCAAAGAGAAGTTTGCCTCCAAACGTTCCCAGTAGGCGATCGATGTCACTTTCCCCTGATGATTAAGCATGACGTAAAACATCAGCATGATGAAGCCATACAAAATACCTTCAGCATCACCCAATAAAATTGCGGTGATAGCAGCGGGTATTTGGCCTATAGCGAGATAGAGCGTTAAAAAGTGACGATAGGGTGCAAACACATTGGCAACACTGGAATAGAACACCACAGAGTACAGCCACATAATAAGCGTTTCATCGCGCATGCCCTGCACCCACGTCAGGGTAACCAGAATAATGCTCCACCAAGCGGCGCCAATACAGGATGCAAGAAAGTATTGATTGCGCCAACGTGTAGGCGCTCGCGCATAGAGCGCATCAAAACGAAACAAATAATAAATGCGCCAGAGCGTCACCAACAGCAGCCCGGTGATCAAGACAATTGCCGTATTGTGCTCACGCTCTTGAAAATCACCAAACGCCAAACAGAGAAGAAACACGATGAAATTCAGCACGAGACCGCGGCGACTGTATTTGGCAACACGCGCATCTGTATCGCGCATATTGGCGCGATCTTTTTGTACTTTGGAGCTAGGCACAAAGAAATGAAACATAGACGATCAACTCTTGGCGAGATAGGGAGCTAGCAGACTGCTAGATAAGAGACTAGAAAAAGCACTCGCATGCGGAACAATTAACCCAGGTTATTCCAGTAGCTTCACGGCCACTTCTTTAATAACGAAGACCATAATTGCCATACCCAAAACGCCAAATAGGACAATAGTGCCCAATTTTCCCGCTTTGGACTTTTTGGCTAAATCCCAAATAATAAAAAACATAAAACAGACCAAACCTATCACGCAGATATAGAGTGACCAGGTTTCAAATTGCTCTACCGACATATTCAATCAACCCACCGTGAGATTCAGTTCAATACCGCGTTGATGCGACTGCTAGCCCACGCAGTGATGAGTATTTAGCAGTGCAGCGGCATTGTAGCGAAAAGCACAGTGCAAGTTTAGCGCTATTACACCTGAGAATGCGTCTTGGGCAAGCCACAACGTAAAACAGCCGCTGAGCGCGACTGTTTTAAGGCAAAAAAATAGGGATGCACTCCTCAGTTCGCATCCAATGCGGCTATAAGCTCAGGTACCGCCTCAAACAGATCCGCCACTAAGCCATAGTCCGCCACTTGAAATATGGGGGCATCAGCATCCTGGTTAATCGCTACGACAATTTTGGAGTCACGCATCCCCGCGAGGTGCTGTACAGCACCCGAAATACCTACGGCTATGTATAAATCCGGCGCAACTGCTTTACCGGTCTGGCCCACTTGCATGTCGTTGCCAGCCATACCGCCATCCACCGCTGCACGGGAAGCGCCCACAGCGCCACCTAAGGTATCGGCCAAACTATAGAGCAATTGAAAATTCGCAGCAGACTGTAAACCACGACCGCCAGAGACAACCACGCGCGCCGTTGTTAGCTCGGGGCGCTCCGTGGCACTAAGGTCCTCACGCAGTAGGCGACTTAAGCCAGCGTCTACTGGGCTGGGTAAGGCTACGAGTACAGGTGATAAGAGAGATGCTTCCACTAGGGAAATTTTATTAAGCAGCTGAGGATTAAACGCACTGACTCTAAAACTGAGCATCTGGGTTGACTGCTCAGTGCGCAGAGTTTGCAAACCATTGCCGGCATACACGGGGCGCACAAAAGTGTTCGCATCCACAATCGCCACTATGTCTGTTATTGGTTGCAGGTCGAGTAGTGCGGCAGCTCTGGGAAGCAGGTCCTTACTCCAGGTGGTTGCACCCATAACAACATAAGCGTAATGAGCACCCTTCTCGGCGACATAGGTAGCAATATAGGGGGCAAGGTTCTCGGCTAAACCCGCCGTCGCACCTAGATCGACCCAATTAATTTCATTCACTAACCCCTGTATAGCCACAAACGCTTGTAGGGATTCACTCGGATTACCGAATACCAATAAATCTACAGCGAGTGGCACATGTTGATTCAGCTCGGCCAAAGCCCCCAACAAATAGCGGGCCGACTCAACTTGATTCACTTCAGCACCAGGCGCTGCTGGCTCTAGGCAAAGTAAGCATTTTTGCAGGTCGCTCATAGTACTCCCGCCTCCTGCCGTAATTTTGTAACAAGAGCAGCAACAGAATCCACCATGACACCAGCAGTCCGCGCTTTAGGCGCACTCAAGCTAAGTTGTGTGAGGCGTGGAGCCAAGTCTTCGGCGGATAAATGCGCACCAAGGTCCAGTACTTCTAGCGGCTTTTGACGCGCTTTCATAACATTAGGCATGGTGGGGAAGCGCGGCTGATTTAACCGCAAGTCACTGGTAACCACAGCGGGTAGCGCCAAACTTAAGGTTTGCAAGCCAGTGTCTAATTCCCGCGTGACCTCTAGGCGCCCCTGATTAAAAACGACTCTCGAACTAAATGTACCCTGACTGTAACCGCACAGGGCCGCCAACATCTGCCCCACTTGATTGTGTTCGCCATCTATTGACTGCTTGCCCAACAACCACAAATCTGGCTGTTCACGCTCGCTAACCATTCGGAGTGACTTAGCAATGGCTAAAGGCTCCAGGCTGAGCGATGTCTCTAGGTGAATAGCGCGATCGGCACCTAGCGCCAAGGCGCTGCGCAACTGTTCTTGTACCTTAATGCTGCCGATACTCACCGCAACCACTTCTGTTGCAATGCCCTGCTCCTTTAAACGCACCGCCTCTTCCAAGGCTATTTCACAGAAGGGGTTT
The DNA here is from genome assembly GCF_057815475.1 of Cellvibrio sp. 25HG11W-0. Lineage (NCBI taxonomy): Bacteria > Pseudomonadati > Pseudomonadota > Gammaproteobacteria > Cellvibrionales > Cellvibrionaceae > Cellvibrio > Cellvibrio sp. 25HG11W-0. The sequence continues at coordinate 1,987,477 of NZ_CM174230.1, read as the reverse complement.
ATCACCATTTTGGCGCCTTGAGTATCCATGCCCGTGCCATCTGCCATGGGTCGCACCCGCACGCTAGGGTCGACCACCCGTTTAATTGCTACCAATATTTTCATGCTTTTGTTCCTTTCCTTAGTGAATACCGAGTGGCGCCTCTGTATGCGCCTTATCATGATCTAAACGTAATAGTGTCGCTCTGACTTTGCACAAAAACTGAACATAGGGTTCAGGCCTTTAATTAGCTGTGCGCAAGCTAACCAAATAATCTTTTTAATTCAAACACATATCCAACAAATATCGAGATAAAATCAAGGCTAATTTTTGCAAAACGCAAACTGTGCCCCATGAAGTTTAGCGCCTAAGCTCTATTCTCTAGGCGAGCCCGAGCTATACCCGAACAAAAACATATCGCCACACACCATTTCACTCGCAAAGGAAATTTATGCAACGCGAACAAATGCATTACAACCTGCTCATTATAGGCGCGGGGCCAGCAGGCTTGGCCGCGGCCTGTCGCTTGCGCCAACTCAATCCGCAGCTGAGTGTTTGTGTTCTCGAAAAAGGTGCGGCAGTCGGCTCTCACATTTTATCAGGCGCAATTTTTGAAACCCGCGCACTCGACGAACTTTTTCCCGATTGGCAAAAAAAAGGCGCGCCCATTCACACCGCCGTCACCACTGAGGCTTGGCACCTATTTACGGGCAAGACACATAGCTGGAAGCTACCTCAGTGGCTGCTCCCCAAACCCCTGCACAACCAAGGCAATTACATCATTAGTTTAGGCAGCCTCTGCCAATGGCTCACGGAACAGGCCAGTGAACTGGGTGCGGATATTTACCCTGGGTTCTGCGCCAGTGAATTGCTCTACCGTGATGATGGGAGTCTCGCAGGTGTGATCACCGGTGATATGGGCCGTGCAGCTGATGGTAGCGAGTTAAGTAGCTTTGTCGCGGGTATTGAAATACATGCGCAGTACACCCTCTTATGCGAAGGCGCGCGTGGGCACTTAGGTAAAGCACTCATACAGCAATACACTTTGGATGCTGGGCGCGACCCGCAACACTATGCACTCGGCATTAAAGAAATTTGGCGAGTCCCCAAAGCGCAGCACCAACCAGGCCTCGTCTTACACAGCCTCGGCTGGCCCTTGAGTGAATCCAATACCTGCGGCGGCGGTTTTCTCTATCACCTCGACAATCAAGAGGTAGCGCTGGGCTTGGTTACCGACCTAGGCTACAGCAACCCCAACCTCAGCCCTTTTGATGAATTTCAACGCTATAAGCACCATCCACAAATCGCGCAATATTTAACGGGCGGCGAGCGCATTCTTTACGGCGCGCGCAGTATTGCCCGCGGCGGCCCCCAATCTCAGCCGCGCATGTACTTCCCCGGTGGATTATTGCTCGGCGACGATGCAGGCACCCTCAACTTTGCCAAACTCAAGGGCACGCACACCGCCATGAAGTCCGGCATGATTGCCTCCGAACAAATCGTTGCCGCCCTTGCAGCCGGTAAAACCCAAGCGGCGTTACACGAATTCGAATCGGCCTATCAAGTATCTTGGGCATATCAGGAACTGCTTGAACAGCGCAACATAGGCCCAGCGCAACAGCGTTGGGGGTGGTTTTGGGGTGGCGCTTATGCACTTGCAGATTTACATCTTGGCGGCAAACTGCCCTGGACGTTGCACAATCGAGCAGCGGATCACACTCGCCTTAAGGAATTAACCCAAGCCAAACCCCTTACCTACCCCAAGCCTGATAACTGTCTGAGCTTTAATAAGCTTTCTTCCGTCTATTTGTCGAATACTCATCACCGCGAGAACCAACCCTGTCATCTGGAATTGCTGGACGCCAACCAACCAATCGCGCACAATCTGCCCCGTTTCAACGAACCCGCACAGCGCTATTGCCCCGCAGGCGTTTACGAGATTATTTCCGCCCCTTCGAACGAAGATTCAAACGATGAAAAGGGCGGTAAAAAATTGCAAATCAATGCCGCTAATTGTCTTCATTGCAAAGCCTGTGACATCAAAGACCCCACCCAAAATATTCGCTGGGTTGCCCCCGAAGCTGGCGGCGGCCCGCAGTATTCCAAGGGTTAACCTCTCGAGAACATCATGCGTATTACCAAGTTTATTGGCTTTGCCACTCTTTGCTTACTGCTCAGTGCCTGCGTCTCTTCGCTACTCATAGGCAACCAGGTGCAGAGCAAGTTGATGTGGTCATTCCTCAAACCTTTAGTGGGGTTCGACCCCAACGAGGTTAAATTTTTTGAAGCGCCCATCATTAAAGACCGCATGACCGCACTCTTGGGTGAAAAATACGAGCCCACGATGAAGCTGCTGCGCACGGCGCAAGAAATCCAGCAGGAAGGTGCGCTTTTTTATGTCGCATCGCGCTACGCCCCCACGCAAGTTCAAAGCATCACCGATAAAGCTGGTATGGTGTGGAATGCCGATACCAATCAAATGGCGGTAGTCTTAATTAAAGATGGCGTGCCAGAGATATTTTCGGAACAGGCTGCCAGCGTCAAAGGAAAAATCGACAGCGCCAAAGAAAAAATCACCCCTAAGTTACCCGCCGAATTACAGCGTGCCTATGACAAAGCCCAGGACACTAAAAAAGCCCTAGATGAAAAACAAAAGCAATTGTTTGATACCCAAGAAATCATCAACCAAAGTTTAGAAGGTGCAAAATCAACTGCTATTCAAACTTCAACCAAAGCAATAAGCGCACAACTGCCTGAGGCCAAGGCTGTGCTTCCCGCCCCCAGCCCATTAGAAAAACCTGTTGCTGCAGCTAAAAAACTGCACGAAAAAGCGAATACAACAGAAAAGACCGTCAAAGCAAAAAAGGAAAAATTAACAACACCGACGCCAGAATTAAACATTGAAGAAGACTTTGAAGCCGCCCTCAAAAAAGAGGCGGCACAAGATTAGGCCGCGCTTTCAAAACTAACTAACTTATTTTGCGTCGCCGAGAAGTCTCGACAGTGCGCAAAACAAGATAACAAAGCTCGGCAACTACTATCGTAGAGTTGCCGAGCCGATTTACCCGCAAATTATTTTTTATGCCCTCTTACGCTCATCTTACAAGCACGAATCTCTTCCATTATCTACCTACATTTTTATCTAGCACTCCCAAGCTCACATTTTGCAATCTGTAACAATTTCATAGTCAGCGCATCTAGGTTTTATGCATCATTTACCTTGGATAAACTCTATGAAACTTTTGGCGCTCGCCTACACAGCTCAAACCTATCTCACCAACACCAGTAGCGATCTCGCCGCACTTGCACTGCGCCTTTATTTAGCACCTATTTTTTGGATGGCAGGGACAAATAAACTACAACATTTTAATGATACCGCGGCTTGGTTTGGCAATAGCGACTGGGGCTTGGGCCTACCCTTCCCTACACTTATGGCCGCACTGGCAACTGGCACTGAGCTCGCGGGTGCCGTACTTCTAACATTCGGCCTATTCACCCGTCTCATCAGCATCCCACTCATCATTACCATGCTTGTTGCCATTGTCAGTGTGCACTGGGTAAATGGCTGGCAAGCCATTGCCGATGCGCAGGCACCCTTTGCCAATGCACTCGTATTAGAGGCCCCTGATAAATTGGCGCGGGCGCGCGACATACTGCAAGAGTATGGCAACTATGAATGGCTCACATCGAGCGGAAAATTTGTCGTGCTGAATAATGGTATTGAGTTTGCGGCAACCTATTTAATTATGCTCTTAGCGCTCATAGGCTTAGGTGGCGGCAAGCACACCAGTTTGGATTATTGGCTGTGGCGCAAATTTGGAAAACAGATTCAAACCCACTAATACCCAAAGCAAACCTCAGCTGCTAAGCTTGAGCAACTTTTTTGCCCGAGCCATGCCATGACTGATTTACCGACAGATAATAGGGATGACGAACGCCGCATTATTGAGCAGCTCATTGCGGGGGACGACAACACCTTTCGCAGCCTTATAGCGCAATACCAACAATTAATGCTCAGTATTGCGCGCGCCATTATTGGTGACACCTTTGCAGAAGATGTAGTCCAAGAAGCTTGGGTCTCTATTCACAACAATATCAGCAAGTTTGAACAGCGCTCATCACTTAAAACCTGGATGCTCACCATCGTCAGTAATGAGGCCAAATCACGCTTAAGACGGGAGTCGCGTCAGGTGTCCCTTGAACAACTCGATGGTGAAACACCTGGCAGCTATCTTGATGGTGCAAACTTCACCAGTAATGGTCACTGGCAACGCCCCACGCCGCGCTGGAACAATGATTCACCGGAATCACTGCTGGAAGAAAAGCAATTGCAAAAATGTATCGCCAAAACATTGCAGCTTTTACCAAGTAATCAAAAAGCAGCTTTTATTTTACGCGATATTGAGCAAGCAGATTTTGATGAAATATGCAGTATTTTACTGGTCAGCGCCGCCAATGTTCGTGTACTGCTGCACCGCGCGCGTTTAACGCTCATGCAGGTCATAGATCGCTATCAGGAGACGGGCACATGTTAAGTTGCAAAAAAGTTGCTCAACGTGCAAGCGACTACCTTGAAGCCAATGCCAGCACAAGCTTAAAGTGGCAAATGCGCCTGCACCTTATGATGTGCAGTAACTGTCGCCGCTTCGTTAAGCACCTCAGCATCACCAAAACGGTAAGCGCAACCATAGCGCAACAATCGTTGCGCACAGATCCTGAGCCACAGTGGGAAAAATTACATCAGCGCCTAAAAGAAAAACCCCAGCACAAGCCTGAATAACTCAGCATTTACCCTATAAGAAACAACACCATCTAAAAAAGTTAGAATGCTATGGAGTTTGCAACAGAGACACTGGTTTTACTTTTTCTCGCGGCAGCCTGTGCTGGCCTCATGGATACCCTTGCAGGCGGGGGCGGGCTTATTACCATTCCGGCACTCATCATGTCTGGAGTGCCGCCTTTAGCAGCCCTAGGTACAAATAAACTGCAAGGCTGCTTAGGTACAGCCACATCGAGTTATTTGCTCTTTACACGCAAAAAAATCCATTGGCGAGAATTGCGCGCACCTATGCTGTTTGCTTTTATAGGCGCAGCTGCAGGCGCAGTAGCCATTCAATACATTAATACTGCCATGCTCAGATTTATCATCCCCTGTACACTAGTGCTTATTGCTGTTTACTTTCTCCTCTCGCCCTATCTAAAACTCAATACAGAAAAGCCGCGGCTCTCAGCTGCGGCTTATCAAAAATTTGTTATGCCAAGTATCGGGGCTTACGATGGTGCCTTTGGCCCAGGCACTGGCTCATTTTTCGCACTTGCAGGCGTCAGCTTACGCGGCCTTGAACTTATCAAGGCGACCGCCGCCGCCAAACCACTAAACTTTGCCACCAATCTTGCTTCGCTTATTATCTTCATCTTTGCAGATCAAGTTCTTTGGCTTCCCGGCGCAGTCATGATTATTGGGCAAATGCTTGGCGCATGGCTTGGCTCTCACTTTTTATTTAAGATCAATCCCGCTTTCCTGCGCCTGCTAATTGTCAGTATCTGCTGCCTTATGCTGGTGCGCTATTATGTCGTGGGCTAAATACAACACCCGACATAAAAAAGATGTTTAAAGATAAAAATACAGTTGTAGGGATACCAACAAGGAAAATGTAAAGAAGGGCAATGTTAATAACAGCACAGAATCTGTGGTAGCAAGTTTACAGCCCTTCATTCAGGCAACGAAGCAGACACAGAAGACATAAATTAATAGGCAGGTAGTCTCTCAAAACTGCTATATTTCTACTTCAGCAACTGAGTCAATTCATAAGAATAATAATACTAATCCCCTTAAGGTCATCAAAGAGAACTCAACATGATTAGCTTCCAACGCAAGATCAATATCTCCACAGCATTAACTTTTCGTCAGATGTCACTGATGGGATTAGCCCTTTTTTCTGCTGTATCAAGCAATTGCTTTGCCATTGACGATGGCAGCCAAATGCAGGAGAAATTCAGAGTTAACTATGCCGGTTACTTACCCCAAGCAGCCAAAACAGCGCTTTATCTTAGCGATCAAAAAGGCGCGATTAACTGGACACTTAACACCGAAGGCAAGCCCTGCTCCGGCACCAGCAGCCAATATGTAAGTAAGGACAAAAGCTCTGGTGACAGCTTCTATATCATCGACTTCTCTATGTGTACCACACCCGCACAGCATGCAACTCTTAGCGTGGGTACAGATAAATCGCTGCCCTTCGATATTTCCATGGACCCTTATGGCAACCTCAAATACGATTTTTTCAAATACTTTAAAGACCATGAAACTCGCGCGACCTTTACCAACGCCAAAAATAATTGGGCTAAAGATCTCTCCATTGAATTCGACTATGTAAAAGATGCCGGCGACAATGGCGCCTACCCTGTAAATACCGCTGAAGCAGCTTGGGCATTAATTAACATTCTTGAAACCTATCCTGCGATTAACACCTATTACAGCTCCAATGTAAAAGGCGCGCGCACTGTTTACCAACAGCTCATTATTTTAACTGATCAATTTAATCACCTGTTTGATCACCCCGGTAAATTAGCCATCCCCAAATTTCACACCAATGTGAACGATAGCTACGCCATTTGCGCCCCTCATACCAGCGGCACCTGCATTTCTGAGCCAGAAACAAAAGCCACCTTCTCCACGGCGCGCACGCTCGCCGCCATGGCTCGCTTACACGCGGTATACGGAACATCCGCACTCGCACAAAAAACCTTTACACAAGCAGTCTCAGCAATGGATGCAGCGCAAAAAAATCCACTGGTATGCAATCAAGTTAAGTCATTTGGCGGTGAAGGGGGTATGTATCCCGATAACGATAACCACAGCTTAAAACGCAACCCCAAACAAAACTGGGACAACTGTGTAGCAAGCAAAGACAACACCCAAGACGACGAATACGCAGCTACTGTAGAGCTCTACCTTGCTGCACTAAAGTTAAAAGACACTAAAGCGGCAAAACACTACCAGCAAGCCGTTAAGACGCATCCTCGCTTTGATGAAGTCTCTTCCTATTGGTGGGGCGCTGTGGCGATGGAAGGCAGTCTTTCATTGTTAACCAATGAAAAACTGCACAAGATCAATTTGAAAAACCTCAAAACGAAACTTTTGGCAAAAGCCGACAGCATTCTTGGCTTTCAAGCTCAGGGATATCCAGGCGTAACTTGGGATGCAAACTCTAATTATTGGGATAATGGCGACCAAGATGATGCCGACAACAATGTGCGTTGGGGTTCCCATCGCAATGCATTAAATGATGCACGCATCTTAATGGCGGCAGCCGATATCGCTAAGGCGAAAAAAGCCAAGGCACAAGCGGCAAACTACGCACGCGGTGCCATTAAAGTACTCGATCATATGGCGGGTATAAATGCGGTTAACTTGGCTATGTTTACCGCCAAAGGCTATGACTATATTGAAAATGCCGTAACGCGCACCCACGATGCAGCAGATAATGGTACAGAGTGGCCAGGAAAATTAGTGCTGGGGCCAAATAACTGGACTAACGCAAATGACAGCGCCATGCCAGCGTTTAACTCTCAACCAGGCTTGAAAATGTTCGCACTGAAGGAGACTGGCTGGTCATCGCGCGAAATATCCATAGATGCTAATGCATCACTTATTCCAGTGGCTTACTACACACTTGAACAAGCACCCACCATTTTAAACTTGGCGCCTATTAATGTGACGGCCAAAAAATAGATCAATATCGATATATAAATTTCAACCAGAATTTTATATATGCTCATAAAAAACGGCGCTAATTGGCGCCGTTTTTTATCCTAGCGAAGAAGACATTAAAATCTATTGGCATTTAGGTTAACGAATTAACTGTACGCACATTCATACCGCTAATAACGTTCTGAGATTCGCAGCAATCCGTCCAAACCGCATACTACCGCTTGGCGCTGCACCGCAAGACGATCTCCTTCAAACCTGTGACACCTAACCTCTGCATGCCCCTGAGCAGAGAGCCACGCAAACCACACAGTACCCACTGGTTTATCTTCACTACCACCGCTCGGCCCCGCTATACCGCTCACCGCTACAGCTATATCTGCCCCGGATAAGGCGAGTGCGCCCTTTGCCATCTCCTGCACCACTGCGTGGCTCACCGCACCCTGCTGTGCCAGCGTTTCCAAAGCAACGCCCAAAAGCCTATGCTTGACACTATTCGCGTAGCAGACAATGCCGCACTCAAACCATGCCGAACTGCCTGCAGTGGCGGTTATAGCGGCGGCTATAGCACCGCCAGTACAAGATTCCGCCGTCGTAAGCTGCAGGCCTTTAGCGCCAGCTACCCGCCCCAACTGCGCACTCAGCTGCAATGCACTAGCTGACCCTAAAGCCGCTAGGCTTGCGTTCTCACCTGAATTATTCATAGCAACTCATTCTTCATATTCAAGCCCAAGCAAACGGCCATATTCAGTTAAAAACTTTACTTATGGCGATTCTATCTATACTGGTTACAAACATTTTGTGAGAATGAACCTGTGCAGATATCAATTCCCGGCTATTACTTTAAGACTCCTTTGGGCGAAGGCGGCATGGCGAGCGTCTATCTCGCTACACAAAAATCGCTCGATCGCCCAGTCGCCATCAAAATTTTAAATGCTACATTCACTCAAGATGCACTCATTCAACAACAGTTTGCACAGGAATCAAAACTCATCGCACAACTCAATCACACCAACATAGTGCAGGTGATTGATCAGGGCGTAACCGACCAGGGTCAGCCCTACTTTGTTATGCCCTATATAAAAAGTATTTCCCTCGACAGTATTTTGTTGCGCGATGATATTAGTGTAACGCGCAAAATGAACATCTTGATTCAACTGTGCAGTGCCCTCGCCTACGCTCATCGCAATGGAATTATCCATAGAGATATCAAGCCGGAAAACATTCTAGTCGATTACGATGGCTTAGTGCGCTTGGTCGATTTTGGTATTGCGGGCTATTTTACGGCGAATAAAACGCCTGAGCCGCAAGCAGCAGACGATGAAGTGGTCATGGGTACTGAAGCCTATATGGCACCCGAGCAATTACAAGGCAATAGTTTTAGCAGCCAACTTAGCGATATTTACGCACTCGGCATGCTTATGCATCAAGTCATGTTTGGCGTATTACCCGCGCACGCCGATCAAAAAACCTATCAAAACCACACAAGCGACAAATATCAAATGGCGGCGGCCATTCGCCCGTTAATCACGGCGTGTATTCAAACAGATCCTGCTCTGCGCCCTCAAAGTGTAGAGGCCCTACGCCAAGAGCTTTTGCTCATTACCCAAGGGCGACACCTCAACACCAATCGCTGGAGCATTGATTCCACCCGCGACAACATTCCCCCCAACTACACCCTGCTGGACGTGCTCAAAGAGAACCCCTTTGGCGCAACCTATTTAGTCAACGATCCTAAACACAACCGGCTGCTGGTCATTAAAAAACAACGCCTCGATCAAATTGGTGAAGCACAGCTATGCGCGACCAAACTAATGCATATACAGCACCCACATTTGGCGCGTATTTTTGGCAATGGTAAAAATAATCGCGTATTAATTACGGCTGCTGAATTTTATCCTGGTGGTAGCTTACAAGATCGATTAACACAGGCATTTAGTCTGGGGCAATGGTTGAGTACAGCACAGCAACTTTGCAATGCACTGGCCTGTGCGCACTCTTACGGTATTGTTCACGGTAATCTACGACCAAGTAATATTTTATTTGCGGCAGATCACCATTTAAAAATTGGTGATTTTGGCTTTCCGGCTCACACTTACGGCGATGATAGCCACTGGTATCAGCCCGTTAATGAGCCCATATCGCTCAGCAGTGACATCTATGCAGCGGGTGCTATTTTATGCCAATTATTCAGCGGCAAAACACCTTCACCAAGCTGGTGGGGATTAAAAAATAAATGGGCATTACGGCGTCTACCTAAGCCCTTACGCCAATTGATTTTGCACATGATTGAACCCAACTCCAAAAAGCGGCTCGCCAGTGCCGAGGCAGCAGCCCAAGGGTTTAACCGGCTGCAAGAAGAACAACAAACAACTGTTTTAGCTAAAACCATTAAATAATTACAATACTCAATTAAAAAAGTACCGCGTATGGCGTTTATTAAAATCGAGGAATTTAATGTTTATTATCCGGTGATGCGGGTAAGGTAAACCAAAAACAACTTCCACAACCTGCTTCAGGATTATTGTTATCTGCGAGCGCTGCAGCTCCAACACAAGCACCAGGGGCGTCATAACCCACCTCACCACCCAAGCGCTCAATAATACGCTTAACAATCGACAAGCCCAAGCCATGCCCTTGCGATGTGGTGGGGTCTAAACGAGAAAACTGTAAGAAAAGCTCTGCGCGACGCGCGACAGGAATACCAGGACCATAATCACGCACCCAATACTTCACCACACCAGATTCTAGTAGCTCACCACCCAACTCTACCCGCGGCGGCACACCACCATACTTAAGTGCGTTTGAAATATAATTTACCCAAACCTCCTCGATCCATTGTTTATAGCCCAAAGCGCTTGGCCATGCCCCCACAAATTCGATTTTTGCATTGGCGTCTTGCGCAATAATATTCAAGCGCTGCTGCGCCTCCTGCGCCAAGGCTTTTACGTCAATATTTTCGATATGGACTTCTTCCGCACGCCTAACACTGGCCAGCAACAATAATGCATCGATAATATTGGCCATTTTCTTGCCGGTCTTATCGATGGTTTCCAATGATTTCTGCATCTGCTCTGGTGAAAAATGTTGCCCACCACTCTTTAATAAACCGGACAATCCGAGCAACGTAGTCAGTGGATTTTTTAAATCATGTGCCACACTTTGAGCATAGGCATCAAGTTCATGATTTTGCGCTTCCAACTCTAATGACTGCAGCTGTAAGAGTAAATTTTTCTCTTCCAGTTCAGAGGTGCGCTGTGTCACAAGGGATTCTAAATTGTTCTTATGTTGCTGCAGTTCTGCTTCAATTTTCGCGCGTATTTCTAAGTCCTCTTTTAAGGAAGACTGCATAAGATTAATTGACTCCACTACAGTATCCAATTCATCCTTTACTGCCGTTGTAGGTCGATCCAACACCAATTTTCGATCAAGATTCGTGACATCCAATGTTTCAGCAAACGCTGCCATATGATCTAAATGACGACTAATCCAGCGCCGAAACAATACTAATACAAGTAGCGCACCGAGCATTAAGGTCGCCGCCGAGGTAATAGCAATGCCGAGTGCACGCGCCTTAAGCTCTACAAAAATCCTCTGACTGTTCAGCTGAACTTGCAGGCTACCAAGGGCATAGCTCGCATCACCATCCCGATAAACTAACGGATATATATTATTGGCTAAGATATCTTTCGTAGGGCTATTGCGCTGTATTCTCACCCCATCCTCATCAATCATTTCCACAAAGCCTACATAGGGTAGCTTGGCAATACCGTCGAGTATCGCCTCGATACGCGGTGAGTTCATCTCCCATAAACCAGCCGTCAGGCTAGGGATATAGGTTGTTTCTATCTGAACAAAACGGGTGCGCGCTGCATCAACCCCATCGCGGTAGGCCAAATAAATTTGCATACCGCTCACCAACAAGGCCACCAACAAACTGTAAAGCAAGGTCGCACTCATTAAGCGAACACTGAGATGTCGTCCCTGCAGTAGAGCATGAGGCGTATGCGTTAAAACACGCGACTTCAAAAACATCCAGGTCATGGTGCCAGCTCGCCTAAATCAAACCACAGACTAGATTCTGCCAAAGGTGTAGCGACAGGTAATTCACTATTTTTAAGCTCTATGACATGACGCTCAGACAATCGCGCCCGCGCAATCGCCACCCCATAATACTCATCAAATAATTGCTTCATACTGCCATCCGCGAGCGCTTGCCTAAGCCCCTTTTCAATTGCTACAGCCAGGCGATGGTTATCTTTTTTCACAAAATAATACATGGCAGCGGGATAGTGGAATGCCCACTTTGGCTCTACTTCCAAGCCAAAATTACGACTATGGGTAGCCACCTCAGGCCAAATTTCACTAATAGAACGCGGGAAATATTGACTATGACCACGACTCAACATAGCAAAAAGCCCCTCATAACTACTGCCAGTTGATACATTAAAGTTATTCTCCCGTAAAACCTGAGTGTCAGGCCAATCATGACCCTGCCCCGCACGTAATTTCGCCAGCTCTTGTACAGTAGAAATTTGCGAAAAAAATTCCTTATCACCACTGCGAATCAACAATAACCGCCAACCAATTAAACCGCGGTCAATGGGAATACGAATAGGCAATAAACGGCGTTCTCGCTCTATGCTTGTGAGCGTCCAAACCACATCAATACCTTGCCCTTGTTCCAAAAGGCGCAGAGAACGCCCCTGCTGCATAGCAGTATCATTTTGCTTAAGCTGAAAATCACCGCCTGATTTCGCCAAACATAAATGCAACAGCGCTATAGGGTAATCTAAGCGAGCATCCGCGGCAGACTCGGGCTTGGAGTGATAAACCCATGTCTGGGCCACTACTGAAGGCACACCCCCTAACCACATAAATAAGATTAAAAAAGTGCAGCGTGAAGCACTCGAGCTTAGCAACCACGTTAAAATAACCAATTTAAAGATATTCGGCTGCAAAATAGCATCACAGCAATGCCGACTATGCAGCACATTGCCCGCAGGCATCACACCCATATTTAAATACCACGGTGTTAACATCGAGAGCCTATTCATATACAAGATAACTTCAGCTTAGCTCTTAGTATTCACTTATGCACAACCACACTTAATTTGTTTGACTCAACGTTAATATCACTATGGGGCTGAATGGCGGCTGCGGCTGGGTATCGCCTACGCCTAAATAGCCGCCTTCTGCGAGCCATGTGTCTTTTATTTAGTCGCAAACATCTAAAGACCGCTATTGTGTGGGCAGTGACCACTTTTACAAAGCCATCAAATACCAACCACACTGATGACTTCAGCGCCGCAAGAGCCCTATTTAAAAGTACCAACACCGGCAATAACCTTGAGCATTACTTTAGAGTTTTAAAATTCAAGATGGTCTTGATAAATTAGATGGGTGTATATAGCGCCTAACCAATAGGTATTTTACGGTAAGACACCTGTGTAATATTTAATATCTTGTAAAACCTAAACTTAAATCAGAATTTGGGACGCATGCTAAAAATAAGCAGCGCGCATTAGCGCAATACGTTAAACAATGGAGAGTATGCCCACGTAGCCAACGCCATAGGTTTATCACATACCGAAAGCTTGATTGGAGAATGCAATCTTAAATAATATGCGCACGCGCCTGACGAGAATAAAAAAGAATACAAACAACAGAATAAACACCAATGAATACAATTAGTTATGGTGTGCCTCATAGCGTGCTGGTATACTCCGCTCGTGCATTTTTCAACGTATTGCCTAAGAGCAATAGGCGAAAATCACTGATCTATGTTTTGCTGGGATGTTATATGCTCAACTTGATCAAAATTTGTATTCCGTTGATTTATAACGCATTAATTTGAGTATTTCGAAAAAGAAAAACAAATAAATGCTTGACGGACTAGCGAATGATTTATAGAATGCGCGCCTCAACAACGCACTCATAGCTCAGCTGGATAGAGTACTCGGCTACGAACCGAGCGGTCGGAGGTTCGAATCCTCCTGAGTGCACCAAATAGTAAGACCTAAACCCCTGAAAATTCACAAGATTTTCGGGGGTTTTTGCATTTGGGGGTTGTGTATGCCGAAAGTGCGCAAAAGCTTTTTATTTGATTTTCTTTAGCCAGCCGATATCACGGCATTTAATATATAAATACTTGGCAAAAGCGCGCCATGCATAGTTAAATCAATTGAGCCATGAACCAGCACCTGCTGTACAACAGACCCACACTAGTAAGCGATTAGACATAACCCCCACCCACTTTCATCGAAGGCATTATTCGCAATTTAATCTCAGCACAATTTGAATCGAGCATCTGTTGAATTACAACCTCTGGGGCTAAGTGTTTTTCATAGTAGGTAATTGCACCTTTCGCTAAAGTATCAATCTCCGCCGCAGGCATGGCGATTACGCGCTCTATTAACGCAATTAACTCACCCTCATTTGCATAAACAAGACAGTTTTTCCCATTCTCCAACGGCGGAAATAGCAATTCTGGATATTGCAAAATAGGGATAGAACCCACCGCCAAGGACTCAATTAAATTATGCGACATAGGATAGCGCACACCAGGACAAGCAAGAAAAAAATGCGCTTTCGCCAATGTTTCCAGCCAGCACTCTGGTGCAATTTTACAGTGCCGCGTATTAATCAATACCAGCCCCGCAAAAGTTGATGTCAAATAATCCGCGAGCTCTGCTTGATTGGCAGGTGCTACACACAAGGGGGCAGCAAGGTGCGTACTGACGCAGGCAAGTACTTTTGCGCGCGGTAATTTTTGATAAATATTACTAATACTCGCCTTAGTGTATTTTTCAACATGCGCATCACCACCAAACAACAGCCGCCACTGACGCGCCTGAGCGCGATAGCGACCCAGCTGGTAATCTTGACCAGTTTTATATATTGCGGGGAACATAGGAAATGGCAGAGGAAATACAGCCTCGCCGAGCGAATAACCAGGAGTGTAATCTACATTTATTTTGGCTAAACAATGAGGCGCATTAACTGCGGCCTCATGGTTTTTACCTAATTGATCAGTTACCAGTACATGTGGGCGATTGATATTCGCTGAGCGCGCTATAACAGTGAAATTTTCAGCGCAACAATAGCCTTTAAAACGCGCCTCCATATTGTGTAAAAACAAATAGTTTTCACGTATTACAGGATAAAAGCCCGCACGTACAAAAAATATAAAGAGGTGATAAAAACGACGTCCTTGAGGACCGTCAATACGCGTGTCCACAAAATCAAATACCACAAGCGGCCGCTCAGGGGTTAGATCCACTGGAAGAATGCGAGATTGTCCTAACAACCATTGCCGATAACGTCTATAGCGGGTGAAATTAAGCACACAACGATAGCGTCGCCAATGACTATCAAGCTGATGCCCCCAGTGACTGAGCTGTCTAGATGCAGATGGCATACGCTACCTCCACGAATTAAGCTGTTTAAATTCTTAACAACCTAACCCATAGAGGTGTCATAGATATGACAATAAAAGAAAGTATCTACACAGATAGCTCTTATGGCTACTCAATTGTTAAAAACACACCTTTAACATTCTGAGTTCGGAATTCTATAGCCGCTGCTCCATCACCCGCTTCAAATTCAATTGCTGCGTAGCCATTGGCCATCTCGATAGTGCTGCTGCCGTGCGGGGTACCTTGATTTTCTAACAATCGCCCTGACTCTCCCATATTGAAAAAATAAGCACGTTCAGAAAAGTCCAGCACTCTATTACCATCCTTGTCCAAGGCTTCGGCTTCTATTAAATAACGTTTATTTTCGATGGGCCTTGCCGATAATTTTACTTCAGAAAGTGGACCGTGATGGCCAATTAAATAAGTAATCTCAAGATTATCCTCAACCGTCACATCCGGTGTACGGCCAACAACTTTTAATGTATTGAGACCATTAGCAAACGGAACGCTCCACACCAAGCCACCAGCAGGAAATTGTTTGGGATCACGTGTTTTAACACCTAAACTTTTTCCATTTAAAAATAACTCTGCTGTTTTGGTATTACAAAATGCCTTAAGCTCACGCCACTTGCTTGGCCCTTCGCGGTGAGTCCAGGTTTTAGATTCCAAATAGCAGAAGGGCTTTTTAGACCAATAACTCGCAAAAACATAATAGGCATCCTTAGGGTTACCAGCACGATCCACTAAACCTTTTTGATTGACGTATGGAATGGGATTCTCTGGTCGCGTGGGCGTAGCAAAATCTTTGAATGCCCACTGTGCATTACCACCAAAGCCCGCTTTTCCTTCAGAAATATGAAGATGCCAATCAAATAAATTAACTATGTAATTTTCATTCCAATCACTATCTTTGGCTACACTTTTCACTACGGCTTGATTCATAGCTTCAGTCACAGAAACCTGCGCATCCTGAATACCCTCTGCACCTATTGGCGCTTCTGAATGACGCCCGACATGACTAGAACCACCATATTCCATATGCACAAATGCCGGATAGCTTTTCATGGCCAAACTAATAGCCTCATCGTATTGCCCGTAAGCGCCACCGTACCAACCAGCCCAAATAGAAGGCGAAAATGCATCCACAATCTTAGCGGCAGGATAAAATTTTCGCAGTGTTGTCATGCGACTTGAATCGAGTTGCTTCACTATGCCATTCAATTTTTTCACGTAATCAGTTACGGCCACGTCTGCCCCACCACCGGGAAAATCTTCTTCCCAATTCATTTCATTGCCGAGTGACCAAAACGCAATGCTAGGGTGATTGCGATTTTGCGCAATTTGACGACGCAAATAGCTTTCCGTATTTCTCTCCCACTCCTCACCACCCTTACCCCCACGGCACCAAGGTAACTCATCCCACAAAATA
This sequence comes from Cellvibrio sp. 25HG11W-0, assembly GCF_057815475.1. Lineage (NCBI taxonomy): Bacteria > Pseudomonadati > Pseudomonadota > Gammaproteobacteria > Cellvibrionales > Cellvibrionaceae > Cellvibrio > Cellvibrio sp. 25HG11W-0. Next base: position 1,970,940 of record NZ_CM174230.1, on the reverse strand, counting down.
AGCCCCAGCTCATCAGCAGCGCGATAAACCTCAGGGTCTTGTGGATAATGCGCGAGCCGCACGAAGTTTGCACCCATATCTTTAATCATTTGCATGTCGCGACGATGAATACTATTTGGCAAGGCGGCGCCCAATCCTGCCGTTTCTTCATGGCGATGAGTGCCGCGAATTAATAGTCGCTCGCCATTTATAAAAAAGCCCTGATGTGAACGCATTTCAAACCAGCGATAGCCAAACTTATCGCTAAGCTCATGCTGCACCGCACCCTGCGAATCCAGTAATTGCAATTTAACTTGGTAAAGGTTGGGAGAATCGACCGACCAAAGCTTGGGCGATGCAATTACATCAAACACTATCGTTTGTTCAGCCATAATGGGAGCGGCGATATTTGCGTTTCTTTCTTGCACAACAGCACCATCCGGTGCGATTAATTGTGCTTTCACATTGAAGGTATCATTGTTAACACGAAGTTGATTGAGCGTGAAAGAAATTTGGGTGCTGGCACTGGCATGAGAGACTTGAGGGGTATCTATAGTTAAGTTATCTACAAAAGTATTCGGCAATGTTTTTAACCACACATCGCGAATAATACCGCCATGAATAAAAAAATCTGCTTTTTGAGAGGGTATTAAATTGGGGTTGTACGCATTACTGACACGCACCAAAAGAACATTCTTCTGGCCGCGTTTTAAATAAGGGGTTAAGTCAATTGTGAAACCGATGAACCCACCAGTATTGGTGCCCGCCAAACGGCCATTAACATAAACTTGTGTCTCCATGTTAGCGCCTTCGAAATACAACATTTGTCGAAAGGTCGGTGCAGCCTCAAAGATCTTTTTATACCAACTCGCATTACGTCTATAGCCCGGAAGAGCATCAACGGTATCAGTTGCATTCCAAGTATGCGGTAGACTAATTGTTTGCCAGTCAGCATTTACAGCCGCCGCCTCAATGTCAGGAGTGTTATTCTGCCAATAACGCCAATCATCATTAAATAATTGTGTTTTCACAACGTCCGCAGTTTGTAAATGTTTGGTGGAGCTATTTTTTAATGCTGTACAACCTGTAATAAGCAATAGAGTTAATAGTGCAGAGATCAATAAAAAAGTAATCAAACAACGGCGACTCTTCCCCGTATTGATAGCAAATAAATAAGTGTACATAGAGGTACCTTTGCAGCCACTGAGTGACTGCATTACAATGAATATGTATTAATAGAAACAAGGCTTAAGATCGCCAGAGGAAGTCAAGTTTAATGACTCAATATTGGCATTGGAGAACAACAAACTACATTGCAACCACTGGGGATGGCCCAATGCAATCTGATCAATCGACTGAAGTTTTTTTATCGGCTTAAGCTTATCTACTAACTTCATATGATTTACGCCGTAGACATTTGCATACTCTAACAACATAGGAACAATGATATCCTGAGCTATCTCAGGCTCTTCTGTGCCGCCCCAGTTGGTTTCTTTTTCCATACGTGCTAGCACATAGTTCATTCCAGCTTTAATGCGAGCATCCTGCGCCGTAGGATAATTCCAAAGGTCTACATTTAGATCTTTTGCCATTTTTGCTAAGCCAAAAAAGGCTTGTAAATTAAATACGCTGTAGTGAAATGGACGGGTACGTTCCAACTCGCGCCATTGTTTACCTTCGGTATCAAATTGCTCGGTAATACGCTTTTTTGTTTGCTCAAGTGTAGCGCGCGCAATATCTTCACGCCCCGCAAAAAGAGCGAAAGCCACCACTTGCAGATCATAGAAAGTACCATGATTATTGAGCGCCTTGCGTTCATCCTGCCCTAAAGAGCTCTGCACCAACCAATCGACATAATCTGCAAACCATTTCTGCAATCCAGCCATCTCCTTCGGCGTAAATACACTTGCAGTATCAAGCAAACGAATACTGTCAACAATTCTATAGAGTAAACGACTATCGATAATACCGATTCCACGCCCATCGAAACTACCGGGAATAGCTTGCGCATAGTTTAAATGAGGATTCATTTTAGTTGCCTCATCAAGAAACCAAACCCGAATTAACTCTGCAGCTTTAGTCGCATAAAGTTTTTTTTGCGTAAAGAAATAAGCTGAGCTTAAAACTTGGGTACTATTTACTAGCTCATTCAATGCAACCTTATCAGATTGGCTATCCCGCGATGCCGGATTAATTTTTCCATCCAATTGAATCCAAGGCATACCATCAGCCGTTTTAGGATTAGGCCACCAATAAGGGGCAAAACTAAAGTAATCATGTGGGTTACCGCTCGCGGGCAGTACTGTTTTATTAACTATGGTAAGCGGCTTAATATTTAGCAGCTTAGCGGCCTGCGCATCAAGTTGATTAACTCCACTCACATAGGGTTTTTTACCCTTATTAAAGTTATTGCGTGCACTTAATAGCTGTGTGTAATCCAAGCGAATTGTGGTATTTTTAGCACTAACAGGCGTTGCCTGTGCCACTGAAGTCAACAAAAGCATTAGGAGTGAAATTCTTAACGACGTTAGCATCTATTTATTCCTCATTATTTATTTTGCACTCATATTTTAATAAAATAAATTCATGGCTATTAACGAGTGCCTAATTAACCACTCTAGCAATTAGTCCCACAGCCCATTAATTACTTTCATAATGAATAGGCTGTATTCTGAGGATCGATTAGAAGATAAACCTTAACGTGCCATCCAACCGCCATCCACTAGCATCACATGACCATTCACATAGTTAGCTGCAGGGCTCGACAAAAATATTGCCGCACCGACGAGATCCTCTGGGCCCCCCCAACGCACGGCGGGAATGCGCGCACTAATACTGGCAAAGCGTGCTTCGTCTTTACGAATATTGGTGGTGTTATCCGTATTAAAATACCCTGGCGCAATTGCGTTAATTTGCAGGTTACTGGACGCCCATTCATTCGCAAGCGCTTTAGTCAACTGAGCCACACCACCTTTACTCGCGGCATAGGCAGGAACGGTAATGCCACCTGAAAAACTTAGCAGCGATGCTATATTGATGATTTTCCCACTACCTTGCGCTAACATCACTTTTCCCGCTGCTCGGCAAAAGCGAAACACTCCATTCAAATTAGTTTCAATAACTTCATGCCAATCTTCGTCAGAAAATTCAGCAGCTGGAGCACGGCGAATAGTGCCCGCATTATTAATTAATATATCGACCCGTCCAAACTCTGCCATTACTGCATCGAGTACTTGAGTTATTTGCGTAGGTTCGCGCTGATCACAAGCAAGAGCTAAACAGGGCACACTCATCGCTTGCAATTGCTGCATAGTTTCTTGCAGATTTTCAATTTTTGATCCCACCGCCACAACACTGGCACCTGCTTGTGCGAGCCCCAATGCCATAGCCTGACCAAGCCCGCGGCTAGCGCCTGTTACTATGGCTACTTTTCCAGTTAGGCCAAACAAGTTACTCAAAAAGTTATCGCTCATTATTTCACTCACATTGATAATATTTTATTGACTCAAAAAAACGCGTCATTATTTAGCATCTACCAGTTTATAAACTTCAGATGCTGCGAGCAGAAATGCACCCGTACCATAAAGTTCAGTATCATTTTTAGTAGCGCTGCCTGGGGCAAAGGCTACCTGTTGAACCCAGCCCAACTTTCCAGTTTTATCGGTACTGCGCACAAGTGAAGCCCACGCTTTTTCAATAACAGGTAAATAGGTAGCGCGATCTAAATAACCATTATTGACGCCCCACGCCAAGCCAAATACGAGCAACCCCGTACCACTTGATTCTGCAACAGGCTTTGCCGAGGTATCCAAGAGCGATGAAGGCCAACTGCCATCTTTACTTTGAGCAGCGCGTATGTGTTGACTCATGTCAGTAAATAATTTTATGTAATCTTCTCGCTTAGCGAAATCTTCGGGTAAATTAGGAATAATGCGCGCTATACCCGCCAGTACCCAGCCATTACCACGTCCCCAATAAATAGCCTGCCCATTGCTGTCGCGCTTAGAAAAGTAACGACTATCGCGTAAATAGAGATGCTCTTCTTTGTTATAGAGATAATTCGTCGTGACCCAAAATTCTTTATCCATAAATTCTAGATAACGTTTATCGCCTGTGATTTTACTTAATTGCGCCCAGACTGGCGGTGACATGAAAATGGCATCCGCCCAACACCAACGCTGAGTACACCAAGGATCTTCAAATTTTCTATTTGCAGTATTCATCAACTCCATTTCGGGTGCTTCAAATGCTAAATCGCGATTACTCGGGTGCTGCAAAACCCAATCAAAAGTTTCCTGCAAATTGGCAATCATGTGTTTATTTCCATAGCGTTGGTAAAGGTCCATATAAACCTGCCCCATAGCATGATCATCCGCATGATAAAAACGTGGCCCAAGCCGCCAATCATTAATCGCAGAAATATTGCGCACTGCTTGAATATACGCTTGGTCTTGACGTGTTTCGCCCCAGGTTAAAAGACCTATATTAAAGGTGGCGTAAATCCAGCCTTGAGGAATAGCACTGGCACGCTCTTCTGGGCGCATTTGATTAGAGCGAATGTCATAACGACTTAATTGCCAATCGGCAACCTGATTAGCGATCGCAGCAATTTTTTCACGACTCAATCCAGCACTAAACTTTTGTGCCTTTGTTCCCGGTACTTTATAGGCAACGGGTTCAAGCCAAGCGTCCGTAGAGTACACAACCGCCTCACTCTCAGCGGCAACAAAGTTGACGGCACTTAAAACAGTGCAGCCAATTGCTACTAAAATTAAATTCTTTAACGTCATACTCCGCCCTCATTTTTTAAAGTCTGTAGAAACTTTCTTACTTGCACTCAACTGCCAAAACAAACGAAGTGAAGAAATCGTTCAGTGTAAATATAGAATAGCGTACAAATAATCAAAGTGGTAATGTGGCATTACCAATTATCCTATAGTATATTGCACAAACTACAAAGTCTATAAATTCATTTCATCCCAGAGTCACCAGCCAAGAGATACCAGAATGAAGAATAAAACCTGCATATCACTGCTAGCCGTCTGCGCCCTACACCTGGCCCATAATGCTCAAGCCAACTCGGCAGCCACTGTAGAAAAAACCACCTATATAAAAGCAGAAAACTCACTCAGCACCGAGCGTCTAGGCGCAACCACGCTGATTCCTCTGAAGCTGTTGGCTCAGGACACACCTCAAAAACAGTATCTAACTGAAATCAACAACCAATATGTTGCCAATCAAAAAGTAGATATCAATAACGATGGAGTACTCGATACTTTATTAGTAATAGCCGACTACGCACCTAATGCCAGCGTCGAAATTAAAGTTACCGCTCCAATCTCAGGCCAACTGGCACTCACATACCCCCCACTCACCCAAGCAGAAATGGGTATGCGTCTTGGAGGTGTTATCAGCGCAGAGGGTATTAACAGTGGCGGTGCCTACTATCCTATGAGTAGCATGACCTTGCCGCCAAGCCATAAAATTGGCGATAAGCTCTATAAATATGAAGGCTTTGGCTGGGAATCTGACCGCGTTGCCTATAGATTTTATTTTGACGAACGCGGCTTGATCGATATTTTTGGCAAGCGAATCCCCAATCTCGTTTTAGATCAAGTCGGGCTAGATAAGGGCGATTACCACACCCTCAGTGACTGGGGCATGGACATTTTAAAAGTGGGCCCTTCGCTGGGCATGGGCGGTGCAGCGGGCTGGTTAGATGGCAAGGTGCAGCATCCAAACAACCTCAGTAATCTCAGTGTAACCCTCGACAATGGCCCGCTTCAATCAGGTGCGAAGGTCACCCAGTCCGGCTGGAAGCTGGGTAAAAAAACACTTGATTTCTCACGTAAATTTTCTATTGATGCACACTCAAACCTAACCCACACCCAAGTGACCAGTAGTGCAGCAATGGGGTCATTAGCTATAGGCATAGTCAAGCACGGTGTCGCCAAGCTGGAAAATATTACAGCTAATAGTGAATGGAACTATCTCGCCACCTTTGGCAAACAAAGCCTTGCGGAGGATGCACTGGGCATGGTGGTTTTCTTTCGCCATAGAGATTTACAGCTCATCACTTCTGATGAGTTTAATGAACTTGCCATACTCAAGATGAAAACCACTGCCGATTATTATTTTGGCGCGCGCTGGCAGGGTGAAGCGCAGAGCATAACCACTCAAGAGGCTTTTTATGACTATCTTGAAAAGACCCGCATTGAGCTCAACACCCCTATAAATGTAAGCATAAATCAGCAAAAACACTGAGAGCCTTAAAAGACAGTCAAAACAATCCAAAAAATTATCTGATCTGTAGCTAAAGCGCCCACAGCAAGAGGCTGTGAGCGCTGTAGTTCAACCTAAGTGCACCACTCTTGAAACCCATACATTTACTAGCGCTAACTAAAAAGGTTTCACACGACTCATTGACTCGCTATCTAAAAAAATTTATCCCACTGATCTGCGCAAACAAACCGCGAGTTAATCTAAATGTAAAAATATTTTTATTAGCAATAAGTACATTCAACCGCGCAGATCTAAGCCCAGCAGCCAACACATCCATCAAGTTGATGGAATTAGTTTTTTACTTGCAGCGCCCTGTCCATTCCGAGCGCTTAACTTATTCAGAATTTTATTCACAAACTACGAGATACATTTTATGAAAATGCTCTACACCGCCGACCCCATTCGCTACCAGCGCATGACCAATGCCGAACTTAAAGACACTTTCATTATTAGTGACCTTTTTCAAACCGGTGAACTTAGCCTAACCTATACCGATGTCGACAGAGCAGTCGTTGGCAGCGCCGTACCCACAACAGAAACACTGCTATTACCCACTCATAAAGAACTCGCCGCCGCCTATTTTTGCGAACGCCGTGAGCTGGGAATTATTAATATCGGCAGCCCCGGTAAAGTAAGTGTCGATGGACAAATCTACACCATGAACAATAAAGACAGTCTCTATGTCGCCCGTGGCAGCAAAGACGTGTCATTCCTGAGCGATGATGCCAGCAACCCCGCTAAGTTTTACTTTGTAAGCTACCCCGCCCACCGCGTCACATCTACCAAACACGTTCCTAAAGAACAAGCTAACGCCCTCGCCATGGGGACTCAAGCTGCATGCAACACACGCACAATCTATCAATCTATTTGCCCTGGCGTCGTAGACAGCTGCCAGTTAGTCATGGGAATTACTGAGCTGGCAGAAGGAAATATTTGGAATACTAAACCTCCCCATACCCATAAACGCCGCACAGAAGTTTATATGTACTTCGATATAGACGCGGACAATCGCGTATTTCATTTAATGGGAAAACCAGAAGAAACCCGCAGCCTCGTGCTGAAAGCAGGTGATGCCATAGCTTCTCCCAGCTGGTCTATTCACAGTGGTGCCGGCACCTCAAGCTATAGCTTTATTTGGGCCATGGGTGGCGAAAACCAACAATTTGACGATATGGACCATCTCACCATGGCCGAAATAAGCTAAAAGGTGACCTACACCTTTGATTAAATCTAATGTTATTTATTATAAAATAAACTGGTAAGGCCACTTGACAGCAATACATTTATATTTGAAGATAGTGGCTCATCGCATACTCAAGGCCTAACCTTTGTATGCGAAATGACCGAGAAGAAGACATCAATAATGAATCAGTAACACTCAAGGGCAAACATAATGACAAAACACACAGAAAATCTATCACATCCATTATTCTCCAAAACGTTGCTCAGCGCGCTGATTGCAGTGACTATGAGCAGCGCTCAAGCGCAAGATAATGGCGCTCAACTTGAAGAAGTATTAGTAACCGGCCAATTTCAGCGCAACCTGCAAAATGCGTTGGACATTAAGCGCAACGCATCAAATATTGTTGATGGCATATCTGCTGACGACATCGGTTCACTACCAGCACTCGACATGGGTGAAGCCCTGCAAGCCGTAGCTGGTGTACAGCTTAACCGCGAAGGCGAAAGACGCGAATCTAGTATCAACCTGCGCGGCCTGCCTTCTGGCTTTGTGATGACCACCGTAAACGGCCAGCAAATAGCGGCGCCAACTCGTGTTAATAACCTAGAGTCAAGTCCTTTTGGTGCACCATCACCGCTCGGCGCATATGACCCTGCAGTCTTTAGTGGCATTCAAGTTATAAAGACCACCACCGCCAACATGATTGAGGGCGGTATTTCTGGCACTATCAATCAGGCTGTTGGTGGCGCACTTAAAAAGCCCGATGGCAAATATGTAATCTCAGTTGCAAATCGTTACGAAGACTTAGAAGAGTCTAACGATCCAGAAATTGTGCTGAGTGCATCAAAACACCTCATTCAAGACACATTAGCAGCAACAGCTACTTTTGCAACGTCGGATCAAAGTTTCCGCCGCGATACGATTAAAATTAATCAGTACAACGACCTAACCACCAAGAACTTCATGGGCGCTAACGGCGAAACTTTAGACGCGTGGAAAGCAGCCAATGGCCTGAACGCCAATGACACAGTGCAAATTCCCGGCGAATTGCGTCAAAGCTCTGAAATCAGTGAAGGTACTCGCACCTCCTTCTCTGGTGGTCTTGAATGGCAAGCAACTGACGAAGTAAAATTGGGCTACAACCTGATGTACACCAACAGAGACATGAGCGACAATACCCAGCAAGAGCTTGATCTACGTCCTCGTACCACCAACACAAGAATCACCCCATTAACTGCACCTTTCGCAACCGGTAAAGATGCTACTTCAGGTGGCAAACTTTACAGTGTAAGCGATATTTCTTTTGAAAATGTACAGTACGGTGCTACATCACGTATTTATGATTTAGGGGAAGAATCTACCGCACATATAATTGATGCAGTCTGGGAACTTGATCGCTTGACACTTGATGCCAAAGCGAGCATTTCATCTTCAGAAAGCATCCAGAGCGAAGTCTTCTTCTCGCCAACATACCGTGTAAATGGCGCCGGAAAAACCAATGGTATTAGCGGCTCGCTCTCTACCGGGCGTGGCGACATAGGCAACTATCAAACCACCCTAACAGGAACTGGCCAAAGTGCAGTTGACGCATTGAATCTCGATCGCGTTTGGGTTTCCAAAAATGAGCTTTCAACAAGTGCCGATGTTGCCTCTGAATCGCCCAACCTAATCCGTACCACCATGACAGGCTCATATCGTAAGCTTGAGCTAGACAATAATGCCGTTGAAGCCAATGGTAAATATTTGTTGGAGATGGGCCCACTTGAAAGCATTCAGTTCGGTGCCAGAATCTCTACCGAATCTCAAGACTTTACTAACTTAAGAAACTCCCCTGCTGGTATTGATTTCAGCACCGGACTTTACAACGACTCGGTAAAAGAAGCTCCGCACTATACCGCCAATGGTGCAAACAGTTTCTTTGGTGGCGAAGCCCCTGGTTTTGCCGGCCCAGATGCAGGATGGTTTGCAATTAATGTTGACCAGTTATTGCCTAAGTTAACTGCCACTATCGATTTAGCTTCTGTAGCGCCATTAAATGGTGAAACGGCCCTGATAGTACCTCAAACAGGAATGGTTCAACGTGCAGGCCAACAAAACAGTTTCCCTGAGTACCAAGCCGATATTGATACCACCGCACTTTATGCAATGTCAGATTTCAAATTTGATATGGGTAATGTTCCCGTTGCGGTGAATGCAGGTGTTCGCTGGATTACCTCAGATGTAACTTCAAGCGGGCTTCTGTTTGCGACTAAAGGTTCTGTAATCACTTCCACTCCTGCTCAAAATAAAGATGACTACAGTTTCTTATTACCAAGCGTAAATGCCTCGTTTGACTTACTGGAAGACTTAAAACTGCGCTTAGCTTACAACCAAACTATTGTGCGCCCTAACATTGCAACCGTAAGCCCGCTTACCACCGTAAAAGAGATTGATGGCGCAACCGGTACAATTGACGTGCGTCTATCTGGCGCCCAGTTGGAGCCACTGCAAGCAGAATCTTTTGACCTTTCTTTGGAATGGTATAACCGTGAAGGCAGTTCAGTTACCTTGGCACTGTTTCGCAAGAATATTGATGGTTACTTTAAAGACCAAAGCTTCTGCACCAACTCCGTATTAGGTAAATATGGTGTTACGTCCGATGAAGTTGGTCCACTCACCTTCTCCAACGGCGTGTGTACAACTCCAGATACAACAGCAGGTGCTCCAGCTGGCCAAACAAAAGTTGTCACAATCAATCAACTGCAAAATTCTAGAGAAACTTCAACCCTGAGCGGCGCAGAACTTTCGATTCAACAGAATCTGAATTTCTTGCCTTACCCATGGGACGGTTTTGGCGGTGTGGTTAACTACTCAAGAATCAGTCAAAATGATGATGAGCTAACTACCAATAAAATTGTGGGCATCTCTGAAGGAACCACCAACATTATTGTCTATTACGAGCAAGGTGCAGCTGGTATTCGTTTCTCTTACAACTATAGAACCGAATATGATTTAGAAAGCACCAATACTATTGCAGGTGTTGGCACTGGATTTAACGGCGCCGGAGACAAGAGTGTAAAAGCAGCAGGACGTTTGGACATGTCCGCCTATTACAATGTTACAGACGACTTAACATTGAGCTTTAAAGCCTACAATCTAACTGATACTTTGTATGAAGAATACCAAGATACAGAGCTACAACCACGTGCAACTCACTACGACGGCAAAACCTTCGTACTGCAAGCAAAATACAAGTTCTAACCTGTAACTTGTAGCACTAAATCGAGTAGGAGGAGGCCTCACGGCCTCCGTCCTCTCACACCACCGTACATGCGTTGGTCGCATACGGCGGTTCTGGTGGTAAATTTAATAACGCGTAATTCTCTCGCAAGCTGTACAGCCTTGCTCCTTAAACCATGCATTCGACAGCGCTTGATTAATCACTGGATTTCTCGATAGTCGCCACCAACCTTTCGAGGACATGGCCAGCTGCCACGCCAGAGTTGCTTTCACACCCAAGCTAATAATCCAACTTGCAATGCTGTAGCTTCGCTTGCGTTGCTTGAGTCGATAATACCGCAATCGCCGCCTGATCCATTCGTCCAGACTTTGCAATTTTGTGCTTAATCTCGCCAAGCGAAAATAGTGCAGTCATCCCCTCAAGAATTGATTCAACTCCGAAATAACCTGCTCGAACGCGCGCCCCCGGTTTCGGTACGTCAGCTCCCTCACTCGTCGTTTCATCCGCATTTGTGTTTTCGGCGGTAGCGCCAAATCACCACTCTTGTGAATGCGGTAACCCAGAAACTGCCGCTCACTCACCAACGCGCAGGCACTTTTAAGATCGTTGACCTTGAGTTTGAGTTTGCTTTCGATAAAACCTTTGACGCTGGTCATGACCCGCTCTGCTGCTGCCTGACTGCTGACATAAATATTGCAATCATCTGCGTAGCGACAGAATAAGTGACCGCGTTGTTCAAGTTCTTTATCCAGTTCGTCCAATACAATATTGGATAGCAGAGGCGACAAGGGACCGCCCTGCGGTGTACCCTTTTGTCGTTGCTCTACCAGTCCGTTTTGTAACAAGTCTGCCGTTAAATAGCGACGGATCAATGTCAGTACATGCTTATCGTTTATTGCTTTCGATAAGCGCGACATCAACCGATCATGATTGACGCTATCAAAATATTTCTCCAAGCCCACATCCACCACATAGACTTTTCCGCTTTTCACGTAGGCACTCGCTTGTTTTAACGCGTCATGCGCGCTGCGCCTCGGGCGAAATCCATAGCTGGAATTCGAGAATTGCGGCTCATAGAGCGGCGTTAATACTTGCGCTATCGCCTGCTGTATCCAGCGGTCGAGTACCGTGGGTATGCCCAATTGTCTTTCGCTGCCATCTGCCTTGGGAATTTTCACGCCGCGTATCATTTGCGGGTGATAGCTTCCGTCGAGCAGTTGTTGGCGAAACTCACGGGCATTGTTGTGTGAACGCAACCAGTGTTCAGTGGCTTCAATCGTTAACCGATCCACACCTGCTGCGCCTTTGTTGCGTTTGACTTGTTTGAATGCGTTGTTTAAGTTTGATGGGGCGCAGATTGCGTCCATCAGTCCATTACTCATTATCAAGACTCGTGTTTTCGTTTCGCCTGTGTTGCTTGCTGCTCTTGATTGCATCGAGTTTCGGTGCCGCCGTTACCCAACACAAACGAGCGGTGAGAAAAAACTACTCGCTTCATTTTTTTTCACCCTTTGCTGCCGCTCCACAACCCAGAGAGTGGATTCACTGCTTCTTGTTACTTCCAGTTCAGGCCTTCGTCACTCTTGTACTTCAAGCGACTACTATGCCGTCTGCTGACTTCTTGTTACGCATCATTCGCCATCACTGGCGAATTAGTTTCTCGCGAAACACACAACAAGATCTCCCGAGGTAAGACGACAATCTTTCACAGGGCAACGCCAGATCTACTGCTACACACGTCCGGTCGAGGTTAGGGTTATTTGTCTATGGCCAAGTTACCCCGCTGTAACAGCCTAACTATCTGATTTATACCTCGCTTCGCTCCTACCCTTCGGGCCAGCTAAAGCTGTTCAACACTTCGCTTTTGTCTGTTCGTCATCACCTTGCTTTGCCATTTGGTTACCGTTCCCTTCGGTCACTTTCGCTTCGCTCATGGTTTCCGCTGCGCTACAACTCCTTCAGATTCCACCTCACGATGGACACCCTTGCATAGGCTAGTGCTTCCTCCTCGACGAGGCGCACAGAGGACTTTCACCTCCTAGAATGTCGCCATGCTCGGCGCACCATAAAAAAACCCTCAGATAAAATCATGAGGGTTTTTAATTCACAAATATTCTTGCCAAATAGCGAGTAAAATCGCTATTAAATTTCATCATTCAACTACATCTATTTCATTATCCGAACAACCTTTTTTCACCAGCGGTTCACGCAGTAAGTAAGTAACGCACACCTTCACCTCATTGGCCGAGCCTAAAATAACGGGCACGCGCTGGTGAAGCGATTGGGGCTCTATATCGAGAATGCGTTGGATTTCATCCTGCGCTTCACTGCAGGCTTTGCCACCGGCATTTTCGATGAGCATGGCCATGGGGTTGGCTTCGTAGAGCAAACGCAACTTGGCCGGTTGCTTGGCATTGCGGTTATCGCTGGGGTACATAAAGATTCCGCCGCGCGTGAGTACGCGGTGCACATCGCCCACCATGGCCGCATTCCAGCGCATGTTGTAGCGCAAGCCACGCGCGCCCGATTCGCCTTGCAATAGATCGGCGATGTAGCGCTGCATGTTGCCACCCCAGAAACGTTGGTTAGACATGTTGATAGAAAATTCTTGCGTGCATTGCGGTACGGCTAACTTGCCATTGGTGAGTACAAATTCATTGCTTTGGCTGTCAAGGGTATAGCAGCGCGTTGCGCCGCCCGTGCTAATAACGAGCAAGGTTGCGGCGCCATAGAGTACATAGCCCGCGCACACTTGTTGTTTACCCTGCTGATAAAAATGCGCGGGGCTATCCGCTGCCAATTGCGACAGTGCGGGGTAGACCGTGAAGATGGTGCCAATTTGCCCATTGATGTCGATGTTTGATGAGCCGTCGAGAGGATCAAAGGCGACGACATAGGGTGCACCTGCAGTAGCGGCAACCACTTGCTCTTCCTCTTCCGAGGCGAGCGCGCGCACCGCTGAATTTTGTAACAGCGCGGTTTTGATTAAATCGTTGGCGATGACATCTAATTTTTTTTGTGTTTCGCCCTGCACATTTTCGCGCTGCGCTGAACCGAGTATGCCCGCCAAGGCACCTTGACGCACGCAGAGTGCGATATCTTTGGCAACCTGGGTAAGGCTGCTAATAACGGATACTAATGCCGGTTCCACTTTGTCATGGTGTAAATCAGTATAGATAGTTTGCATAGGAGAATGCCCGAGCGTGAAGCGCGTATGCCCATGAGTAACTGCGCAATGAGTAACAATGCCATGGGCGCTATTGTTGTTGTCGGCAGCAGTTAACACTGGCGGCTGGTGTGATGGAATGGAGTAGTGCATAACATAAATCTCGGTGTAGGCCTTACGCGCAGGGGGAAAAAAGCCGCGCGCCTTTTATAAGGCTGCGCGCTATTAATAAAATACTAGCGGTATTGATTTACACAATTCAAATCCGCAAAAGACTGTTGCAAACGCTGCACTATGCCCTCCTCCACTTTGCGCAGCCACACGCGTGGGTCGTAGTATTTTTTGTTGGGCTTGTCGTCGCCCTCAGGGTTGCCGATTTGCGCTTGCAAGTAGGCTTGATGCGCTTTGTAGTAGTCCATCACGCCCTGCCATGCGGCCCATTGGGTGTCGGTATCTATATTCATTTTGATCACGCCATAGCCAATTGCCTCGGCAATTTCCACCGGGTCGGAGCCCGAGCCACCGTGAAAGACAAAATCCAAACTATTTGCAGGCAGATTAAATTTTTCACTCACATAGGTTTGCGAATTTTTTAAAATTGCGGGCGTAAGTTTTACATTGCCGGGCTTATACACGCCGTGCACATTGCCGAAAGAAGCGGCAATGGTGAACTTGTCGCTGATGGCGCTGAGCGTTTCATAGGCGTAGGCGACATCTTCCGGCTGGGTGTAGAGCGCAGAGCTGTCCATACCGGTGTTATCGACGCCATCTTCTTCGCCGCCGGTGCAACCCAGTTCTATCTCTAAGGTCATGCCGATTTTGCTCATGCGCGCTAAGTAGGCGGCACATATTTCAATATTTTCCGCGAGCGGCTCTTCAGACAAATCCAACATGTGCGAGCTGAACAGTGGCTTGCCGGTTTGCGCAAAAAACACTTCGCCCGCATCCAGTAAGCCATCGATCCAGGGCAGTAATTTTTTCGCGGCGTGATCCGTGTGCAAAATAACGGGAACACCGTAGGCTTCAGCGACTGTATGTACATACTTAGCCGCGGCCACCGCGCCCAGCACGGAATTTTCTTGGCCGGTTAACGTTAAGCCCTTGCCTAAAAAAAACGCCGAACCGCCGTGGGACAGCTGCACAATAACCGGTGAATTAACGGCGTGCGCTGCCTCTAAGGTGGCGTTAATAGAATTGGTGCCCACCACATTCACAGCGGGATACGCAAAGCCATGTTCTTTAGCGTAACGAAACAGGGCTTGCACCTGGTCACCGGTGGCTACACCGGGAGCAACTTGGTTTACTAACGAGCTCATTATAAAATCCTGTCAAAATATCAATCTAATTTTTTTACTGTCACTGGGTGTCGTTAACTTATTCACTCGCTACTACAACGAGGGCACAAGGCTGGGCTGAACCGCCAGCACCGAGGCCTGTTGGCAAATCGCCAAAAAGTGGCCTGGGTCTAAACTCGCACCGCCCACCAAAAGCCCGTCGATATCTTCTTGGCCCAACAACTCAGTCGCATTGGTTTTATTCACGCTGCCGCCGTAGAGCAAACGCAAACGCTGGGCCGTGGGCTCATCGTAAAGCGCGGCCAATTCACGGCGAATAAATTGATGCACTTCTTGGGCTTCTGCAGGCGATGCGGCCAAACCGGTACCAATCGCCCACACGGGTTCATAGGCAATACACAAATCTTTCGCGGTTAAATCTATACCTTCTAGGCCTTCGCTCAGCTGACGAAAAATCACATCCTTCGTAATACTCGCTTCGCGCTCCTCTTGGTTCTCACCAATGCAAAGCACGGGCAACAAGCCGTGATTGAGCGCCGTTTGCACCTTGATATTACAGCTGAGATTATTCTCGCGGAACATCGCGCGGCGCTCCGAGTGACCAATTAAACAAAGTGAGCAACCCGCCTGCTTCAACATTTGCGCCGAGGTCTCACCGGTGTAAGCACCCGACTCAAACTTACTCACATTTTGGCTGCCAATTTTAATTTCCGAATGCTGCAAAAACGTGAGCATGTCGCGCATATAAATATAGGGTGGGCACAGCGCAATCTGAATATCAAAATGCTTGCCAATAAAAGACGCCACCGAGGTGCAGATTAAATCTATACCGCCATTCAACTTCCAATTCGCGATCACCATAGGTTTACGCTTTTTGAGCGTGGTAGGGCTGTTGGGTACATGGGTTGCAGAATTCATAAACAATACTCAGCCAGCCAACCCTATCTAGAGGATCACCCTAGTGGGCTGGGTTGCATAAAAATGATCTTCAAGAATAGGTTCATCAGCCTCAATTTACAGCCAAAGAACCCCTGAATAGATAACATACAGCAGAAAAATTGGTAAGGCAACCCTACCAATAAGACAAAGAATTATAGTCTTTTATTATAAAAGCCTATTATTGCGCACCAGCATCTTATTTATTGCTCTTTATCGGGTAGATTCTGTTCATCAACACCATCTTTATAAGGCTACAACAATGAAATATTCTTGAATGCGCTCTTGAAATATCACATTTAATACTGTTTAATTGGCTAAGTGGTAATGCCAATTAACAAAGAAGACTAGGCGAGACAATTAAACTGACGTCGGATGAGTAAACACTGCGTGTTGTTTATGGCCTATAGATGGTGCTCCGACAATCAACTATTTTCACAGTAGGAATCATCATGCAAGAAACCTGGCGGTGGTTTGGCCCTAAAGACTCCATCTCTTTAGAGAAAATAATTCAAGCGGGCGCTAGCGGTATTGTTAGCTCCTTACATGAAATCGCCACAGGCGAACTCTGGCCACTGGATGCCATAGTGGCTCGTAAAATAATGATAGAAGATGCGGGGCTTGAATGGTCGGTGATTGAAAGCATTCCTATGCACAATGACATCAAGACACGTACGGGTGATTTTCAACGCTATATAGATAACTATAAAGAATCTATTCGCAATGCAGGTACTGCTGGTGTAAAGGTAATTTGTTACAACTTTATGCCCGTCGTGGATTGGACTCGCACCAATCTCATGTACCGCCTTTCCAACGCGAGTCATGCGTTACGTTTTGAAATGACAGATTTCGCCGCCTACGATGTATATTTACTCAAACGAGAAAATGCTGAAAAAGACTACTCACCGCTTGTTATGGCGCGTGCTCAAGAACGTTTCTCAGTCATGAGTGAAGAGGAAAAAGCTCTCTTAGAAAAAAATATCATCGCAGGCTTGCCGGGTGGAGAAGGCTCTTATACACGTGACACTATTCGCACAGCTATACAAGAATTTATTGATTTAGGCACAGAGGGAATGCGCGAGCACTTGTTTATGTTTTTACGTGAAATTATTCCAGTAGCCGAAAGTGTCGGTGTGAAAATGTGTATTCACCCCGATGACCCTCCATTCTCACTCTTCGGCTTACCGCGCGTAGTTTCTACCGCCGATGATGCACGTAAAATTCTGAACGCAGTGCCCAGCGAATCAAACGGTTTAACACTCTGTGCAGGCTCCTATGGTGCACGCGGTGATAATGATTTGGTCGCCATGGCCAATGAATTTGGCCCTAGAATTTATTTTGTACACCTGCGCAATGTCACCCGCGAAGAAGACGGTTCTTTTTACGAAGCCGAGCACCTTAATGGCGACAATGACATGGTAGGGCTAATTAATGCGCTGCTGTGCGAAGAGCGGCGGCGCCATGCCAATGGCGAAACGACCCTGTGCATTCCTATGCGTCCAGATCATGGCCACTTAATGGGTGATGAAACAGGCCGTACTGATGTTAAACCCGGTTATTCATACGCCGGTAGAATGAAAGGCTTGGCTGAATTGCGCGGTGTTATACATGCGCTTGAACGCATTCAACCAGCCCAAAGACTTTCCCATTAATTTAAATTGAGTTTCTCCTAGCTCGTGTTTGCCCAGTTTATCTGGGCTTTTTTTCGCCTAAGTATTTTAACCAAAGCTTAAAATTCTTAAAGAGTAGTGCTTAATTAATTTTCTCGATAAAAAAGTCCGACCCTATTCAAAGTAGCTGCACTTTTTATGGACCCTAAAACAAATAGGATGTAGTAGGGACAGTAATAGCAACTGCCCAAAAAACTAATAGACGACTCCCCTACCAGCTTGCCTGAATATTGTTATCCGCGGCAAGTGTCGAGGTGTTTTTAAACTCTTCACCGCTATTAATAATACGATTGCCGCTAATCACCCAATTTGACGGGCCAGCTTTTGGTTCATCACCTTCGGCATTGTCATCGGTTAAACATATGCCGACATGGCCCACCACTAAATTTTCCACTATTTTATTATTGCGCAATAGACTGTGGCTACTAGAACCCAGACGAATAGCGCAAATGGGTGCTTGAGTGAGGCTATTATTCTCGCGAATAGTATTGTTCTCAATGGTGCTATAGGCAGTGCCGTACTGTACGGTTATACCCCAGGCAGAGCGCTCAATGCTATTGTGATGAATCCAATTATCAATACCCGTTTTATCATGCCCCGCACCTGAATTGCCCAGGGCAATACCCGCACGCTGTGAATTAGTAATTCGATTATGGGATATTTCATTGGCGTACTCGTCTTCGCCATGCAGGTCTATGGCATCTAAGCGAGTTTCGTCAAAGTGATTTCCGGTAATTAAATTATTATGCGCCCAGTACTGCACAATAACAGCGTGACGAATGTAAGGACTGTCGCTAGTATTATTTTCCAAAATATTAAAATAAGTATCCTGCATTGGATCACCTAAATAGGGATTTTGCGCTGCGTTATTGTGGGTTGGCCCCTGAATAACAAAACCATAACCCGCACCACCACCGGCCACATCGGTAGCATTGCGCGCAACCGAATTTTTTACAATCACATCGTGCGAGCCTGCCGCTATTCTAACGCCCATCCGCGAGAATTTTTCCAAAAGTAAATCGTCTAGGGTAATGTTGTAACTATTGGCACCGGTGGCTATAGCATACTTAGGGCCACCCACCTCTGGGTTATTCACACTGGTATCGGTTGAGTAATTTCCCGACCAATTAGAGGTAAAGGTAATACTCCTAATGAGAATATTATTTTTACCGTAAATATTTAGACTAGTACCTTCATTTTGCAGATTAGATTTAAAAATAGTTTCGTCGCGGCTCTTGCCCTGCAACTGCAGATCGCTTTTTGGCAGTGAAATACTGCGAATATTGTAGATACCCGCTGGAAAAAAAACCTGAGTGCCCGCCGTAGTTTGCGCATCTTTCAATACGGCTTCAATAGCCGCCTGATCGTCACTCGCTGAATCAGCCAAATCAATGCTGTGGCCCAACTCCGCCGCGCGGGTAACCACATCAATAATTTTAGTGGGCGCCGCAATGCTATGGGGTTTATGTAGGCTGCCATCGGCATTGCGCAGCCCTGGATTACCGGCGGGCACCTGCTCCGCCATAGCAGAACTTACCGCCGCACTCGATAGACTAACCACAGACGCGGGAGCGGAAGAGCTGCTGTCACTGACCGCCGATGATAGCACTTGGACACTCGATGCCTGCACCACCGGACTGCTTGCCCCAGGGTTGGTCGCAGACGGGCTGCCACTGCCGCCACCACAGGCGACAAGCCCCAATGCACACAAAGGAATTAGGTATCCGCTGTAATTATTCATATCATTTTCTCATCTATTAAATTAAGACTAAATGCGAGTCGTAAAGACTAAAATTTTACCTTATAAATTTTTATTTTATGGAAATATTTTATTAAAAACACAGTATTGAAAATACAAAAACCCCCGAGCTAAATACTTAGCTCGGGGGTTTGAAAAACAAGATATATAACTAATTAATAGGCGCGAACTTTAATATAACGACAGCTATTGCCAGCGCTATTTGCAAACTTCAACAGGGTGCCAGTTATATTGGATACAGACACATAATTGCTATTAATGGTCGCACTGCCAGACCCGTCCACCGAAGTGGCTTGGCCGCGGAAATCACAGGATGAGTTAGTATCGCTATCCCAAAACTGTAGTGTCGAGCCGGCAAGGTTGCTATTAAAGCGCGCGCACACACCATTGCTTAAGGTCAGCTCAGTACGGGCCCCAAAGCTAACATTTACATAGCTGCTGCAACCGCCAGTCGCGGGCGCAGAGGAAACGGAAGAGCTGCTAGAACGCACGCTGGAGCGCGAGCTAGGTACAGAAGAGGAGCTAGGTGCTACCGACGAACTGGATACTGAACTTGTAGTAGCGCTATTAGCAGGCCAATTTAAAATAATATCTTTTGCTAGGGCTCCCGATGCCGTTAGTTGAGAATTAACCCAATTACCCGCAGGGCTTGCGCCCGATTTCAATGCCGATGCACCTTCATTTTTGTCGTTTAACGCCCAGTTCGCATGGCTAATTTTATTGTCCTTCATGAACTTAACCCAAGCGGCTGTTTCACTATTAGCGATACTGCCATTGCCATCTGCATTGACAGAACCCCACTCAGTTACAAATAAAGCTATGCCGTTATTGAGTGCAGTTTGCGCCTTATCGCGTAGGTATTGCGTGTGAGTGCCCGCATAAAAATGCAAGGTATAGGCAATATTTACTTGGCCAGTAATTTTATCGCGCGAGGCAATATCTACATCCTGCGACCAAGTTGGGCTGCCTACAATAATTAAATTGTCAGGATCTATAGCGCGAATAGCATTAATCACCGCGATTGAATAGGGCTTAACTTTCCCAGCCCAGGTCACATCATTTTTAGGTTCATTAAAAATTTCATATATCACATTGGGTTTATTGCCATAGGTGCGCGCCATTTCTTCAAAGAAGGCTATAGCTTGAGCCTGATAGTTGTGCGCATAGTGTGAATGCCAATCGATAATCACATACATATCATTGGCGATGGCGGCATCAACAACTTTTTTAACGCGATCTTTATTGGATGCATCGGATAAATAGCCACCATTTTCCTCAACCCCCATAGCAGCACGCACCAAATTTGCATTCCAGTCGCGCTTAAGCCAAGCGATGGTATCGGCATTGTAGTATTTCCCCCCCCCCCCCAACCGGTATTGCTCCAGAACAAGCTCATACCCGCGAAGCTTACATCTTGGCCCCCTGCCTGAATTTTAGTGTCCTTCACTGTTAACGGCGCCACGCCAGCCGCAGCAGAAAGGCTAAGTAGCGATAGCATCATAGCCGCGCCAACTGCGAACAATGAACTGCTTTTAAATTTATTTTTACAATGAATTATATCGGTTAATATTTTCATTAGATTGACCTTTTATAAAAAAATTAATGATCATTATTAATAGGGGCTTTAGCTATTGTTGACTAAAAACCCCCTCTAACCTAACGCCTAAAAAAACGTTTAATAGCTAGGCTCTGGTAGTTAATAGGCACGCAGTTTTAAATAGTTACAGTTTGAACCTGCAGCAGGTGTGAATTTAAAAATAGTGCCTTTCAAACCAGAACTGGCAGCATAGTTACCGGTAATTGCAAGGCTGCCTTGAGCATCCACCGAGGTGGCGGTGCCGCGATAATCACAGCTGCTGTGGGTATCACTATCCCAAACCTGTAAATTATTTCCCGCTAGGCTTCGGTCAAAACGAACACAGCTATTTGCCGACAAGGTAACTTCAGTGCGCGCATCCCAAGGCACATCAATATAACTAGCACAGCCAGCTGCAGGCACTGAAGATGCACTGCTGCTAACGCGCGAAGAGCTGATCAGAGAAGAGCTTAGTGACGACGAACTAACTGGCGAGGAGCTAACTGGCGAGGAACTAGAACGCGAAGAACTCACTAAAACTGAACTGCTGGAACTTGCTAGGCTGCTAGAGCTAGAGCTAGAGGCAATACTGCTAGAGGCGACTGAACTTGAACCAGGCAATGAACAAACAACCGAGGTATTAGCGGCTCTAAGGGTAGCGCCCGAAAAACTGCAGTTAGCATTGACACCTAAGTTAGGCGCAGCTTGATAATTTTGCGTCTCTTGATGAGTCCAAGTTGGTATAGCTGAACCATTGAGTGCAAGATGCTGCCAATCGCTACCCGCTACACTATTTCTGTCCCATCCAAATTGATAAATGGTATTTGAATGTAAACCATAGGGTGCGTAATCCACATAGGGGCCATTGGCAACCAATTGTTTTTTCATGGAGTTGCGGAAAAACACATTTTGCGGGCCAGAAGCACCTGACCATCCACCGGCATGCTCACCCGCCGCCCACCAAATAGGAAACCAAGTACCCGAGTCATCGCCGCTATAGCAATTTGGGTTGCAGTCACGATGATAAAATGGAATCGCAGAAATATTATTTTCAATCAGATTGTTACGCTCCCAACCACCGTGAAGGTTAATATCAACATCCAAATTATTACCGCTAATGACATTGCCAGAGGCAGACCACTGCAGTGTTATATGACGCAGGCTGCGCAGGGTATTATTTACAATAAGGCTGTCCCACAACTTACTGTTTCTAAAGTAACCATTGCCACCCTTACCTTTATTCCATGAACCCTCTAAATAGTTATTCTCGAATTGCAAATTTTTTGCCATTTCGGTCACTATAGGGTGAGAGCCGGTCATGTAGGTTTTAATATTGCGCGCATAGCTATTTAAGGCCCACTTAAATACTAAGCCGTTCATTGCCTTTAAATAATCAAGGTTGTTGTAATTATTCATCGCATTGGCTGCCGTCAAATTACCTGGCGCGGTTTGCGTTAAGTAAAAGTCTTCGAAGCCTACGCCTTCAATCATAGTCAGTGCTGCCGCCCTACTATTATAAGAACCACCAATAGCACTAGAACCATCGGCAGTACTGGTCATAGGCAAATCAAACTCTAAAGGCTTATCAATGGTGATTGTTTTTGCGGTTGCATCTATCGCAACCACTCGGGCAATTTGCTGACGCATATGCATATCGATACGATCTGCCGCCAACACACCCTGCTGGTCGTACATTTTATTGGTGTTGGCTGCACCTACCCAGGCATAACCACCTACCACAAAACCTTTTATGGCTTTAAGGCTAATAGTCGTTGCGCCAGCCGTTGCATTTTGCATTACATTTTGATGTTTCCAATGCACATTGACGGTACCTTCGTAAATATCTTTACGGTTCTCTGGTGCATTGGCATAGGCAGTGGCATAGCCCGAATGAACCTCGCGGGTTTGCACTCTAAAGGCACCGCGCCCTGGCCAGAGCCAACCGCCATTGCCACCCCCGGCATCAGTCATTCCACCCAAATCAAAATCTATAATGCTGTCGTAGGCAGTGTTTGCATCTGGATTAAAAACAATTTTTGTCGCACTCGCGAGCGCAGGATTATTGCCCTTGCCACGAATGATTAAAAAATTCGCATCCACATGAATTTCTTTAGAGATGTTAATCGTGCCCGATGGCAATTCGATGAGCGACAAGTTGTTATAGCCGCCCGTGCAATTGCTGCGCACAAAATCTATTGCCTGCTGAATGGCAGCGCTGTCATCCACATTGTCATTAGCCAATAGATTAAAATTTTGCGCTAGTTCATTGGCAGTTATGACACATTGCGCATTAGTGGTAATGTCACTCGCACTAGGCAATCCAGCCCCTGCGCGATAGCCCGCTTTACTCCAATCAGGTAAACTTGCGGCGCCTAGCATAGGCGACATTAGCAACAGCATACTTGACATCAAAGCCGATATTTTAGCTTTCCTTTTTAGATGACCTTTCATAAAGAACCCTCATTATTGATTATTAATTTTTTGTTCAGATCCTGAAAATAGCGCTCCTATGTAACCTCTTCCTACAACTATTTACGTCTTTAAATTAATTACCCCCCTTGTTATTGACTTGCAAACCCTTGCACATAATTCCCACTGCACGAAAATTAAAATTTTAATTTATACGGTAAAAAATTATGCGTACCCCCTCTGCAGTGATTATCCTGTTTGAGATGTATCTACTTACAAAACACTGAGCTTTCCATGCAAGAATACTGGCTAGCATGCTCAGGCTTACTAGCGAATAAACTTATTATGGAAAAGCGCAATATTAGATTTGTAAAAAATGGCCATAGCAATCTATGGCCATTTTTGTGGAGTAGAACTTAGTAAGCTCTAAGTTTTAAATATTTACAGGAGGAGCCAGCTGCTGCGGTGAATTTCAATGTTGTGCCTGTGACAGCGCCAGTCACATAGTTGCCATTAATGTTCACACTACCTGTGCCATCAACCGAGGTAGCCGTACCGCGATAGTCGCAGGACGTATTGGTGTCGCTGTCCCAAAATTGCAGTGAAGAACCGCTCAAGCTGCGATCAAAGCGCGCGCAGATTAAATTGCTAATGGTAACTTCAGTGCGCTGATTCCAAGGTGCATCTACATAGCTCGTGCAACCCGTTGCGGCAGCCGATGACGATGCGGCAGAAGATGACCTAGGCACAGAGGAACTTGATGATGAAGCAGGCGCAGAGGAGGAGGGCCGCGAAGAGGCGGGCGCTGAACTGGCCGCTAAAGAAGAGCTTGCAGGGGCGTTAGTATAATTACCCGGCGCCGGAATATTGCTGGGTATATTGCTATCTATAGATGCCGCAGCCCAGTTGCCAGCAATGCGATCGCTGCGGCCATCTAAACGCTTATTATCGCTCGCCACATGATTTACACCCACAGAGGCAAACAATAAATAATCATTGCCGCCATCCAAATCGACTTGATTGCCGATAAAGGTGTTGTTGTCCGCTTCACTGTGGGTTTCAAACGCATGCTTAATGTTACTTTCGCCATTGCGATAAGCTTTATTGCCGCGAATGACCGCATTTTTACCTTTGATATCAATAAAGCCATCGGCAGAATTTTGCCCGGAAATACCAACACCATTCATGGTGTTAAATTCAAATACCGTGCCCGAGGTGCCCTCTTTAATATCGATATGCTCAGCCGCAATACCTGGGCCAATAGTATTGCCACCAATCACGTTGTTATTACAGGCAGCGCCGTAGACATAACCTTTGCCGTCATCGGAACCTGGGTGAGAGCCCACGTAAAATGCTTCACCTGTGCCGGGGCTTTTTAAGCCGGTGTTATACACCTTGGAGTTTTTAACTAGATTATTAGAGCTGTTGTCGCGCAGGTGAATCGCCTCTTCACCAATATTGTGCACCACAACATTATCAATAATGGAGCGATTAGAGTTGTCTAAAACTATGCCTTTAGCCGAGTTAGTTACTTCGATATCTTTAATGATCCAATAGTCGCCAGTAATATAAAGGCCAATTTTTTTGTCGTAGGTAGCGCCGCGCAACACTTGGCGATTAGTCGCACTGGCACTGCGTAGGGTAATGGGTTTTTGCACGGTGCCATTGGCGCTGCCAAAATAGTGCGCATTTGAAAAGCCACTCAAACTTCCTGTCGCCACGCTTTCATAGCCACCGGATTGCAATACAATTTCATCACCCGCCACAGCGGTTTGTATGGCTTGCTGTAACTCTTCCCCACTGTAAACATCTACTCGTGCTGCCTGAGCATCAAAAACGCAGGCCATTAGCAACAAGGAAGAACAGAGATTGGCGCACGTAGATATGCGCAGCTTAGGATTTTTCATGATTATGTACCCGTCTATTTATTGTCATTAGGTATTTATTGTCATTAGGTATTTATTGTCGTTGGCCGCTTAGAGCAATACTTCACCAGCCGACTAAAGATACACCCAACAAACTGGTAAGACAACCAAACCAAATAACCAAAACGGCATATAAAGTCACAAAAACCATAAATTAATCTCTAAAAATATCAAAAAACTCTAAAATTTGCCTTTTTCAATGTATTTATGTCGCGGCAAGTACAAACATTGGATTGATGGCCTTACCAATATGAGATTATAATCCAGTAGCCATAGAGAACTACCTGCCTCGGTTTAATGCAGTAAAAGGAGATATCTCTGCGAGCGCCATAAATGCAGCTCGGCACACAATTGAAGCTCGGAAGCCATCAGCTCACACAGAAAATAACGAAGGGAAACGAATACTTTGTATTTCCTGCCGTGTGCTTTCACGCAATTTATTGATATGAGACTTATCCTGTGCCTAAAAAACTACACCTTCACCCAGACCGACTATTTCCTGCTAATGACACCACACGCAGCATCGCACGCCGACTTTACAATGAAATAAAAACATTGCCCATTGTGAGCCCTCACGGCCATACGGATCCTCGCTGGTTTGCCCACAATGAGAATTTTTCTAATCCTACAGAACTACTTATAAAACCAGATCACTACGTATTTAGAATGCTTTACAGCCAAGGGATTAGCTTAGCGGCGCTCGGGCTTAAATCTAAAGAGGACAATAGCGAACAAAACCCACGTAAAATTTGGTCGATTTTCGCCAATCACTATCATTTGTTTCGTGGCACGCCTTCGCGCCTCTGGCTGGACTATGTATTCCATGAAGTATTTGAATTGGAATACTGCCTATCATCAGCAACAGCTGAGCTTTATTACGACAGTATTAATGAAAAACTACAGCAAAATGCTTTTAAACCACGCGCACTTTTCGAAAAATTTAACATTGAATTGCTAGCCACAACAGAGTCACCACTGGATGACTTGAGCCACCATCAAGCTATTCAGTCATCAGGCTGGCAGGGAAAAATAATTACAGCATTTAGGCCAGATCCTGTTTTAGACCCTGAGTTTGAGGGGTTTCAGAGCAATCTTTTGCAACTCGGAAAAATAACAGGTGAAGATGTATCGTCTTTTACAGGCTATTTAGCTGCGCTAACTGATCGCCGCCACTATTTCAAACGCCATGGTGCCACCTCAACTGATCATGGGCACCCTTCCGCACTGACTGCAGACTTATCAACGACGGATAAAGAAAAGCTCTATCAATTAGCATTCAGCGGAAAAATCAATAAGCAGGAAGCAGAACTATTTCGCGGACAGATGCTTACGGAAATGGCCGCGATGAGCTTAGAAGACGGTTTAGTAATGCAGATTCACCCTGGCTGCTTTCGCAATCACAATCAAGATGTGTTTTCTCGTTTTGGGCGCGACAAAGGTGCAGATCTACCCTTAGCAACTGAGTACATTAACAATCTTCGCCCCCTACTGACCAAATATGGAAACGACCCACGCTTAAATATTATTTTATTTACTCTGGACGAAACAACCTATAGCCGCGAGTTAGCGCCCCTAGCAGGGCACTACCCAAGTTTAAAACTAGGCCCCGCTTGGTGGTTTCATGACAGCCCCGAAGGAATGCGCCGTTTCCGTCAACAAACCACAGAAACCGCTGGTTTTTATAATACAGCTGGCTTTAATGATGACACTCGCGCGTTTCTTTCCATACCGGCACGTCATGATGTCGCGCGGCGCATGGACTGTGGATTTTTAGCAGAGCTCGTAGCAGACCATCGTATCGATGAAGATGAGGCTCATGATCTTGCCATTGATTTAACCTACAACCTTGTAAAAAAGGCGTACAACTTATGATGCAAAATAAACCATCAAGCAGTCCCCACACGCTTAACGCTTCAAACTTAGTGCACGCAAATAACTGTCGCCTCCCCAAATATATTCCAAATGCACATAGCTGTGGCATCGCACATATTGGTATTGGTGCATTCCACAAAGCCCATCAAGCAGTTTTTACTCATGAGCTATTAAATCAACAAGGTGGAGATTGGCGCATAGCGGCTATTAGCTTGCGGAATCCTACTGCGCGCGATCAACTGGCCGCGCAAGATGGCCTTTACACGCTGGTAGAGAAAAGTGATGGGACAGTCAGTTACAGCGTTATAGCGTCAGTAGCAAAAGTGCTCGTAGCACCGGAAGACCCCACCGCAGTCATTAACCTATTAGCCGATGAAGCCATTAAGGTGGTGACACTCACCATTACCGAAAAAGGCTATTGCCAGCACAAGGGGGTATTAGATATACACAGCACCGATATCCGCAAGGATCTTGCTACGCCTCATACACCAACAACTATGCCCGGGTTTCTTGTTGCAGCCTGCGCACAACGCCGCGCACAACAACGCTCAGGTTTTAGCGTTATTAGCTGCGACAACTTACCGCACAACGGTCGCATTACTCGTGCAGTAGTCATTGAGTTCGCAGAAAGAATAGATCCACTTCTCGCCGAATGGATTAACGCTAATGTATCTTTTTGCAGCTCCATGGTTGATCGAATTGTGCCGGCAACTACTGTAGAAGATATTACTACAACCCAGAATCATATAGGCTTAGTTGATCAAGCCACTGTCATTAGTGAACCTTTCCGGCAATGGGTGATAGAAGACAATTTTTGCAACGCACGGCCTGATTGGGAAAAAGTGGGGGCCTTAATTGTGAAAGATGTTACCCCCTATGAGACCATGAAATTACGTTTGCTTAACGGTAGCCATTCGGCACTGGCCTATCTCGGCTTCTTGGCTGAACATGAATATATCCATCAAGCCATTGCTGACCCACAACTATTAAAACTTATAGAAAAATTAATGGACGAAGAAGTTACACCGACCCTTCAAGTGCCAAGTGGTTTTAACATTGAAACTTACAAAAAAAATATTCGTGCTCGATTCGCAAATAGCTTAGTGCCCTACAAAACCACTCAGGTTGCGAATGATGGCTCACAAAAGCTGCCACAACGCTTACTGTTAGCAGCCGACGAGTTACTTCAAGCGGGCATCTACCCTGCCACTATCACCCTTATAATTGCCGCCTGGTTTCGCTTTTTGGAAGGAGAAACGCCGGAGGGTAACGGCATGGAAGTTAATGACCCACTTGCCTCACTACTCACACCTTTAGCACGCGAATATCGTCACAATGAAGTAGAGCAAGTACGCAAGCTTATGGCCGCTGCAGGAATTTTTCCTATTAGCCTGAGCACACACTCAAAACTCATTGAAGATATAGCGCACTGGCTTAAATTACTGCATCAATTAGGGGCGCGCGCAACAATTGATCGCTTTCTTCAAAGCCAATAATGTACACATGTTAATATACATACAATAAATTTTAAGCATAAAAAAAGCGGCCTGAATGAGGCCGCTTTTTTATGCAGGAGTCGTAACTACGACTCTTTTCCGAAATGCGCTGCCGCTGCTGCGGTGGCATTTTCAATATGATTCTTCATCGCCATGCGCGCTTTTTCTGGATTGCGTTTCTCTAACGCTTCGACAATACGCTTATGATCATTGATCGAAGGATGAATACCCTCCTTACGGATTCGCTCCAAAAATGCAGTGCTTAATGCCGATTGATTACGCAACTCCCACAACCAATTAACAACAGAAAAAATAGCACTGTTCTGCGAAGCCTCTGCAATAATACTGTGGAACTTCCAGTCTGCTTTTTCTGAAGCATCATCCTTTTTCTCTTCCTCTTCCATTTCACGCAAAACTTCTTTTAATTGCAAAATTTGCTCATCCGTTATACGCGCTGCAGCCAAGGCGCATGCCTCAGACTCAACAATATAGCGAATCTCTAAAATCTCAAAAGGGCCAACACCTTTATCAGCACTATCCAAGGTGGGCTTCTTCTTGGTGACATAAATACCAGAACCCGTGCGAATTTCAATAATGCCCGATAACTCTAATGCAATCATCGCCTCACGAATTGTAGGGCGGCTAACACCGAGCTTCTCAGCGAGATCCCGCTCTGCAGGAAAGCGCTCACCTGGCTTTATAGAGCCATCATGAACCAACTTTGAAAGCTGTTCAGCCACCTTTATATAAAGCCTGTCTGTTTTAACTGCTTGCAATTCCACGCTCTAGGTCCTCACGAATTATTAAAGGTTTACAGGGATCATTGCAGCATTCCGCTTTGCTATCTGACCACTTAAACACATATTTTGGCTATTCGAACAAAATGTTTTCACTCAAATAGTTTGGTATATAACCCAATATAACAGTTGGTGGCATTGTATTCGAATTTTATATGAAGTTTGACCAATAAAAGTTTATAGCCCTCATAGTTTCACCTTGCATTCAAAGGAGACAACCCATTAATATGGTAAGGTGGCATTACCAATTAAACCAATCTAACCTTGCAAGATAATAGGAGCCTACTTTGAAACTAGCCGCCATCGGAGAATGCATGTTGGAGCTATCCACCAGCGATCAAGCGCTATACACACTTGGCTTTGGTGGCGACACACTTAATACCGCTATCTATTTAGCTCGCAACGGTGGCGATGTGGATTATGTGACCGCACTGGGGGATGACGCCTTTAGCACGCAAATGATAGGTCACTGGGAGAATGAAGGTGTAGGAACAGCATTGGTTATGCGAAAGCCCAACAGCTTACCAGGCCTCTATATGATACAAACCGATCACTCGGGCGAGCGCAGTTTTAGCTACTGGCGCCAGCAGGCACCTGCAAAGACACTGCTAGAGGACTGGCCAGACATACTAAAAGAACTACAAGGTTATGACTACATCTACCTCAGCGGTATTACCCTTTCTCTGTATTCAGATACAGCGCGTGAAGAATTATGGAGATTCTTGACGCAGTATCGCCACCATGGCGGCAAGGTTGTATTTGATATTAATTATCGCCCTGCAAGCTGGCCTGAACACGACAAAGCATTGCACGTATTCGAGCAAATGATTCAGCTAACTGACGTAGCCTTACCCAGTTTTGATGATGAAAAATTGCTTTATGGCAGCCACACCATCGAGCAATGCTTAGCACGTTACATAGCTGCAGGCGCCATGGAAATCGTCATCAAAGATGGCAGCAATGGCTGCTTACTCTATAGCAATGGGCAAAGCACTCATATAACAGTACCACTCAAGATCACTCCATTAGATACAACAGCTGCAGGAGACTCCTTTAATGGCGCTTATTTGGCCGCGCGCCTGCAACAAGCAACTCCTATCGACGCGGTTAAGTCTGGACAAAGCTGCGCAGCATTAGTTATTCAGCATCGCGGCGCCATCATTCCGCGTCACCTCATGCCTACGAAAACAAGCGCCAACAGTAGCACGCGATAATTGGGTACATATAAATTTATAACCACAACCTCATAAAGAGAAAAGCAGAATGATTGTTCTAAAAATTCATTGGCCACTAAAGGTAGCTTCTTTATTTTGCCTGCTTTGGCTTAGTGCCTGCGGTCATCACGAAGAGCAAACAACCTTACGTTTGGCGCATACACTTGATGCACAGCACCCTGTCCATAAAGCGATGATCTACATGAATGAACGCTTGCTGCTGCACTCAAAGGGCGCCATGAAGCTTGAAATCTATCCATCTGGGCAATTAGGTTCCGAGCGAGAAGTGATAGAGCTTTTACAAATTGGCAGTTTGAGCATGACTAAAGTATCCGCCAGCTCTATTGAGGCCTTCGTTCCCCAAATGAAAATATTTAGCCTTCCTTATTTATTTTCCTCCCAAGATCATCTATGGCGAACATTAAATGGTGACATAGGCAATGAGCTACTAAATGCAGGCCTACCCTATCGAATTAGAGGCCTCGGCTATTACGATGCAGGCAGCCGCAGTTTTTATTCAACCAAAAAACAAATTAAAAGCCCAAATGACTTAGTCGGAATGAAACTTCGCGTACTCAGCAGCCAGTCCGCCGTTGAAATGATAAAAGCTATGGGCGGCTCTGCAACTCCCATTTCTTGGGGCGAACTCTACACCTCTTTACAGCAAGGCGTAGTCGATGGAGCAGAAAACAATCTTCCTAGCTTTTATCTTTCTAAACATTATGAAGTCTGTAAATTCCTAATTCTTGATGAGCACACATCTATTCCCGATGTCATGATTGTGAGCAGCAGAGTATGGGACAAACTCACCACACAAGAGCAACAGTGGCTAAAAATTGCCATGGATGAATCGACTGAATATCAACGCAACCTATGGCAAAAGGCATCAGATGAAGCACTTGCCGCTATAACTACAGCAGGCGTTCAGGTCATTACCGCGGATAAATCGCAATTTCAAGCCAGCGTTGAGAACTTATTAGAAGCCCAAGCGCAGACTGAGCTTGGGCCACTTATACATCGCATTAAAAAAATAGAGCCATAGTATGAACCCATTAAATAAAATAATTGCAAAAATAGATAACTTTATTAAGCACCTATTAAACTTTTTATTAGTTTTTTTGGTGGCCGATGTGAGCTGGCAAGTAATCACTCGCTTTGTACTGCCAGAGCCAAGTTCCTATACCGAAGAGATTGCACGCTTCCTATTGATTTGGATAGGCTTACTCGGTGCGGCCCACGCATATCGCCAGAAAATGCATTTAGGCATAGATTATTTCTCACAAAAACTATCCTTCAATAAACAAAAATATCTAACTTTAGCGGTTTATCTCTCTTGTGGTTTTTTTGCCCTAAGCATCTTAATTATTGGCGGAAGTAGCCTTGCCTTACTAACCCTAGAACTCAATCAAATATCACCTGCCCTCGGTATAAAAATGGGCTATGTATATATGGTACTGCCGCTAAGCGGAAGCTTAATACTACTCTACAGCCTTGAACTCATCATGGAATCCATCAATCAAACTGGTCCGGAACAGCAAAATATCGCGCCCAAAGACTTTCTAAATTAAAAGGTTAAAAAATGGAAACCACCACGCTCATTCTACTGTTTTGCTTCACTATTTTATTACTTGCCAATGTACCCATTGCTATTGCGATTGCTCTTGCCACACTCGCCACTATGCTTACAACGGTTGATGGCCTACCCGCTGTTACGACCCTAGCTCAGCGAATGTGTGCCGGCATGGATAGCTTTGCATTACTTGCCATACCGTTTTTTATCTTTTCAGGGTTTTTGATGGGTCAAGGTGGAATTGCTCGACGCTTAATTGAGTTTGCAAAAGTACTTGTTGGGCAGCTACCCGGCGGCTTAGCTTTTGTAAATATTATTGCCTGTACACTTTTTGGCTCTATTTCAGGGTCGGCAGTTGCGGCCACCTCCGCTATCGGCGGCTTTATGATTCCCGCCATGAATAAAGAGGGTTACGATCGAGACTTCAATACCGCAGTTACCGTAACTGCATCAACTACAGGAATGCTAATTCCACCAAGTAATATTTTGATTATTTACTCGCTGGCCAGTGGTGGTGTATCTATAGCTGCACTTTTTATCGCAGGTTATTTACCTGGAATATTGGTAGCACTTTTACTCATGATGGTCTGTGGCATCTATGCAAAGAAACGCGGATACCCTGTAGGTGAGCGAATTTCATTTGCAACTGCTATTAGTAAAACACTGGGATCCCTGCCAAGTCTTTTTCTTGTTGTCTTAATTATTGGTGGAATTATTGGTGGTTACTTTACCCCCACAGAAGCAGGCGCTATTGCAGTTATTTATTCACTATTGCTGTCAATGGTTATCTACCGCGAAATAAAACTTAAAGACTTACCCGACATCCTTTCTAAGTCTGTCACCACCACAGCGATAGTCATGTTACTCATAGGCTCATCGGCCGCCATGTCTTGGATGCTATCTTACGAAAATATTCCGCAACAACTTAGCGCAGGGCTACTCAACATAACCCAAGATAAATTAATGGTGTTATTGCTAATCAATTTAACCTTGTTAGTTGTAGGGACCTTTATGGACATGACCCCAGCTGTGCTCATTTTTACTCCCATATTTTTACCTATTATGGAGTCCATCGGCATATCACCACTGCACTTTGGCATCATGATGATTCTCAACCTATCAATAGGCCTTTGCACACCACCTGTGGGAAGCGTGCTGTTTGTAGGCTGCAGCATAGGAAAAACAAGCATTAGTAATCTCATAAAACCGTTACTACCGCTCTACTTTGCCATGTTTATGGCACTTGCTTTAGTGACAATTTTTCCTGCCATCAGTGAGTTTTTACCACGACAACTAGGCTTATATTAGCCAATGACAAAATCACTACGCATTTATAAATTAGAGCGGAGACTATAAATATGATGACTAAAAAACGTGCTGCTATTATGTTAAAAGTTTTGCTGTTAATGACTATAGGTATCGCAATCATATGCCGAGCCGAGGATCATGTTATTCGACTCAACACGGCTAGCGGAGCCAAGGCCGATTACGTAGTGAGCATATTAAAGCTGGCATTTGCACACACCGACAAAAGCTATAAAATTATCAGTGATGCAACACCGTCAACTCAATCGCGTATTGAAGAGGAAATGAAAAGCGGAAACCTTGACCTGATGTGGGCATCAACCAACAAGGAAAAAGAAAATGAATTTTTACCGATTCGTATCCCATTACTCAAAGGACTCTTAGGTTACCGTCTATTGTTAATTCGCAGCGATGATCAAGCAAAATTTGATAAAATTTTCACCCTGAATGACTTTAAAGATATTACTCTCGGCCAAGGTAGGACTTGGGCCGATACCAAAATACTCGAAGAGAATCAGTTAAAGGTAATCAAAACCAGTAAAATTCCTAGTTTGTTCCACATGCTTGATGGGGGACGCTTTGACGCTTTTCCTCGCGGCGCCAGTGAGCCCTTTGTAGAAGTAAAAAAATATCCATCCTTGCGTTTAAAAGTTGAAGACAATTTAGTGCTGCAATACACCATGCCATTCTATTTATTTGTCAACAAGGGCAATAAAAACCTCGCCAGAGACTTAGAGCTAGGCTTAAACCGCGCCATAGAGGATGGTAGCTTCGAAGAAGTTTTTCTTAAAAACCCGACGGTAAAAGACATGCTAGAACAAGCCCGGCTGAATCAGCGTAGAGTTATCCATCTGGATAACCCAACACTTCCGATCGAGACACCTCTTGATCGTGCAAATTTATGGATTGATCTCAGCACTTTGTAAGAATCATTATTAACACCCAATCTGCAACTTAAAGCGGGCGTATTAGCAGTAGGCACTGAAAAATAATCCTTAGACTTTTTGCGCGTTGTCAGCGATAAATCTAAAGCCCCTACGTAAGGTAGGAACCACAAAAAAACCCCAGCGGCGCGAGCCTCTGGGGTTTTCTTTAAAAATGGCGGTGAGAGAGGGAGTCGAACCCTCGATACCTTGCGATATACACACTTTCCAGGCGTGCTCCTTCGGCCACTCGGACACCTCACCGTATTAATTAGTTCGCAATTAACCTTCCTGATCAATTGCCTGTCATTTAACGCCGAGTGCGCAATGCCAGTATTTCCTAGACTTCAACAATTTTCTAGGCTGCTGCCATACCCTGTCGAAGGCGCGCTAATGTACACAAGCAGCAGCCTAAACGCAACGCTATTTCATAGGCCAAGCGCTAAAAAAGTCCTTAAGCACCATTTCACGCGGGCTTCCGATAGGTCGTAAAGGCGTCCCTAAATAAATAAAACCTACAATTTCTTCTCCCCCAGTCAATCCGAGCCCCTTTTTAACCTGAGCAGAATATGCCATTTCGCCTGTCCGCCACACGGCGCCAATATTTAGGGCAAATGCTGCAGTGATCAAATTCTGAGCCGCCGCCCCAGCAGATATTAATTGTTCAATAACAGGCACCTTAGGGTGATCCTGACACCGTGCTATAACGATACAAATTAGCGGCGCACGCTTAGGCATTTCCTTTAAACGCTCTATTTCCGTCGAGGTTAATGCTTCATTTTTGGCTTTAGCCGCCCCAACGAAGAGATCACCAAGCTGATCTAGCCCTTCCCCCTCTACGAACAGGAAATGCCAAGGCCGCAGAAGACCGTGATCCGCAGCGCGCATTGCGGCCTTAAGCATTGCTTCACGTTGCACTTGAGTTGGTGCAGGCAAGCCTAATCTAGGTGCAGATACACGCTGCTGCAGTACGTCAATAGCATTCATAAAACCCTCATTTGTCACAAATTAAATTATTTTTGACCGTAACCAACCTTAGTTGGGGGCGATCATTCGAATATCAGGCATTTCTATACCATACTTGACCATGCGAGCCACTCAATCAAGCATTGTAAATTCGCCTGCCCCCTAAGCCATAGGCACGCGCACTCATTGAAAACGACTCACTCGCTTGAGAAATAGCGGGAGAATACTAGAGAGAAGTATGCAATTACCCCTTATTGTACTGGCCATCGCGGTAGAAGCCTATGTTGTGTTGCTAATTGCAGCAATTGCACTGGCACTCTATTCACGCAAGCAAAAAAAGATACTCCGCCGACAACAAGAGAAACTCTTGGAATTTATCCATGAGCTAAAAAAACCATCAGCCACTGAGGCTGCACCTCCCGCTAAAACTTACCGCCAGTATATTAATGAGCAAATAGACACCACGCAGGAGCGGTTCTCATTACTCGCCCCTACGGGCGATATAGGCACCCATTTGGATGTGCAAGCACCCGCAAAGCAACAGGTCATCGCCTTGCGCTATGCGTTTTTAAGAGCAGAAGAATTAGGCACTATAGAAACAATTGGTAGCGATGACTATTGGAGTATTTTTTTACAAACGCTAGAACCCCTTCTTCCAGCCCACAAGGGGGATAGCGAAGAACTAGACACATACAAGAAGAGAGTTGAAAATCTAGAAAAGTTTAAAAAGCTATTTTTTGACTTAGAAGAGCGCTGGAATAAAGCGCAAAACCAAGCTGAAGATCATTTCAACGAGCTATCTACCTACGCTGACTCTGTAGCCGACCAGGAGCACTACACACAGCTACTTAATAATTACCGTGATCTCTATGAAGGTGTTGGCGAACATATACATAAAACTAGCCTTACGGTTTTAGGGCAACCACAAGAACATAAAACCATCAATATTATTCGTCAAGATCCTCGCGCCGCAGAAGAAATCATGAAATTACGCAATGTCGCGGCCGATCAACATCGCGTCATTAGCAACCTACAAAAGCAACTGGATTCCGCGAGCAGCACAGAAGAAAAGATCGCCTTAATTGGATCGCTTGAACAACAACTGCAGCGTCAAATACGCTTTGTACAAGAATCAGACACCTGCGTACAACTGCTAGAAGAAGAACTTGATAAAGCACATCAACAATTACAACAACAGGAGCAAACACTACAAGATGGGTTATTACTAGGAGAGGAAAATACACGTATTAAAGAAACACTCAATAGTTTTAGCATGGAAAGCAAAGACTTAATGGCCAGTCTCGAAAAAATAGAAGATGAGTGCCAGCAGCTAAAAAAATCACAGCACTCAAGCGCGAACAATACCGACGCAGACATC
The DNA here is from genome assembly GCF_057815475.1 of Cellvibrio sp. 25HG11W-0. NCBI lineage: Bacteria > Pseudomonadati > Pseudomonadota > Gammaproteobacteria > Cellvibrionales > Cellvibrionaceae > Cellvibrio > Cellvibrio sp. 25HG11W-0. The sequence goes on along the minus strand of NZ_CM174230.1, from coordinate 1,934,019 downwards.
GCCGCCACTACCACTGCGCTCGAACAAACCAAAGCAGATTTAACCACGCTACAAAAACAGTATGCCGAATTGGAAGAAAAATATTTAGACTTAAAGCTTAAATAATATTTCTTGCAGCGCTCCAGAAAACTAAACAGCAGCACATTAAGTAAGAATTACCTATATGCAGAGCAAGTGAAAGCTCAAAAGGCATTCGCCAAACAAGGGGTATCTATTCATATAACTTAATGAATCGAATTAATTAACTCCCATAAGATTCAATCATAACCACCCTTAGCGCATGAATGTCGCGCAGAGTAATAGACTTTTTCGGCAAAAAGCCGTTTAATTCAAGTCTTTCGGTTTGAAAGTATGTTATCGCCAACCGAACACATAACAACAAGGCGTCTCATTCATGAACAGCAAGCTTGATACAGAACAATTACATACAGAAACCCCTATTCAACAATACTACTTTCGTGCACTTATTTGTTTTGCAGCGGCAGGAACACTTGCCTCATTCATAAATTGGAGTGAACCCAATCTGCTCCACATGGCGGTTATGGCCGTTCTACTGCTCTACGCTTACGGAAGTTACCTGCTTACCCGCAAACTCCCTCCTGAGCAAATTGGGAGGATTAATCGCTGGCTCTCTTATGTGGATGCAGGACTCATAGGCTTAGTGCTAAGCCTCACTGACTTTAGTATTCTGCCCTGTGTCATGTTTTTAACCATGATTCAATTCAATGCTCTCATTAGCGGCGGGCTGCGTAAGCTAATGGAGGACAACAGCGCATTTGCTGTAGGCATACTCTTTAGCCTTGTCATCCACAAACCCCAAATGGTGCTCTCTAGCAGCATAGAGATTAGCGCGGCCAGCCTTATCGGCGTTGCAACCTACTTTCTGGTCTACGCTATTTACATGCACCAGCGTTTCCATAAACTGATGCTCAGCCAAAAACAGCTAGAAAACGAACAAAAGTGGCACAAAATTCGCGCCTATAAACTTTCCCGCTATTTGCCACCCACCGTCTGGCAAGCCATCAATCGTGGTGACGACAAAAATCTACAAGCAGAACGTAAGCGCATCACCATCTTTTTTTCTGATATCAAAGACTTCAGCCAGCTCTCAGAAGAGATCGAAGCAGAAGCACTCACCGAGCTGCTCAACCACTACCTAACCGAAATGTCAAAAATTGTCGCTCACTTTGGTGGCACTATTGATAAGTTTATGGGTGACGGCATGATGGTATTGTTTGGCGATAGCATCAGTAAGGGCGTTAAAGACGACGCTACGCGTTGCACCGCCATGGCAATCGCCATGAAAAAGAAAATTAAATCCATGCAGCTCGAGTGGTACAACCAAGGTATTAAAAAACCGCTGCAAGTGCGCATGGGCATCAATACAGGCTATTGCACCGTGGGCACATTTGGTACATCCAATCACCTAGACTATACCGTACTCGGCACCCAAGTGAACCTCGCTAGCCGCCTAGAGTCAGCCGCAGAACCTGATGAGATATTAATATCACATGAAACCTGGTCGCTGGTAAAAGACATTGTGATGTGTCGCGACAAAGGCGAAATACAAGTAAAAGGCTTTTCCCTACCGGTAAAAGTGTACCAGGTTGCCGACTTGCGCAAAGAGATGGGGAAAAATCAGAGTTACTTTGAAGATCGTGCAGAAGGTTTTTCAATGTACTTGGATGTGGATAAGATTCGAAATTACGACAAACAGAAAGTGATAGAGTCACTACAGCGCGCCGCTGAGCGACTCAAAGATCAGATAATTGTGTAAGACTGATCATACCACCGAGAAAACATAATTATTGCCGCAACAAACGCAGTTTCGGCACCACAAATCCTTTATCGGTGGATCTATAGGGATTGATATCCAACCCACCGCGGCGCGTATAGCGTGCATACACACTCAATTGAGTCGGTGCACATTCACGCAAAATATCGCAAAATATTCGCTCCACACAGTGCTCATGAAAATCTTGGTGCTCTCGAAAAGAAATTAAATAACGTAATAGGTTTCCCTCTGGGATCTTAGCCCCAGTATAGCTCACCTCAATACTTGCCCAATCTGGTTGGCCCGTAACGGGGCAATTAGTCTTTAATAAATGGCTATGCAAGGCTTCAGTCACCACTTCCGGCCGAGAACCCACGTCCTCGCGTAACAATTCAGGCTCAGGATGATAAACCGACACTGAAATATCCATATCATCAATACAACGCCCTGCGAAACTCACAATCGCATCCAAACTATCGTTCATACGCTGCGTCTGCAAACTACGCAGATTAACTGATACTGACGCAGCAGCAGCCCGAGACAAATCCTGAGCCAGAAGCTGCTCCACATCTTGGAGCGAGGCAAATCGACTCTGATTCAAGGAATTTAAATACAACTTAAACGATTTAGATTCGATAATAAATTCACTGCAGCAAGGAATAAAAAACTCTGCCACCGCCACAATAGGCTTACCTTTTAAATCAAGCCAAGACAGCTCATAGCCAGTCCATACATCCACCCCATGAAAAGGTAGCTCACCCACCAAACCTAAGAGACTGCGAGACTCAGCACGCACTATAGGGAAGAGCAACTGAGGCGCATATTCAGACACATACTCTGTCTGCTGGCCAAGCGGATTTACCTGCATAAATCTAACCCTTTCATATACAAAACTTAAGCGCGCAGACGCTTACCTGATTTCAACAAATACATGCCTACAGCAAACAGTATAACGACACAAAATGCCAAGCCTGTGAAGGCCATAGTAATATTAACATCTGAAATACCGAGCATACCGTATCGAAATGCATTCACCATATGCAATATGGGATTAAATACAGAAACCTGTTGCCAAAATTCAGGCAATAAATTGATCGAATAGAAGACGCCACCAAAATAAGTCAGCGGCGTCAACACAAAAGTAGGCACGACAGAAATATCATCGAAGGTATTGGCATAGACAGCATTAATAAACCCAGCCAAAGAAAATAACACCGATGTCATTAACACAATAGATATTGTAATAAAGCCATGCTGAATATGCAGGTCAGTAAAAAAAAGCGACATCAGGGTAACAATTAAACCCACCGCTAAACCACGCGCCACGCCGCCCATGACATAACCCAATAAAATAATGTAATTTGGCGTAGGGGAAACAAGAATCTCTTCAACGCTGCGCTGAAATTTCGCACTAAAAAATGATGAGGATACATTCGCGTAAGAATTAGTGAGCACCGCCATCATAATTAATCCCGGCGCCACAAACTCGATATAGCTAAAACCACCCATATCACCAATACGACTGCCAATCAACTTTCCAAAAATTACAAAATACAGCACCATGGTGATAGCAGGGGGCAATAATGTTTGAATCCATATCCGCGCAAAACGCTTAATCTCTTTACGCAATATTGTAATAAAGGCTATCCATTGTTCATTAAAGGTCATTATTTGAGCCCTCTTTAACTGCAGCCTTATAGGTCGCTTTTTTGTTGGCGTCCACCATGGCAACAAACATCTCTTCAAGCCGATTTGCCTTATTGCGCATACTCACAATTGTTAAACCCAAAACACTCAATTGCGTAAACACCTGATTGAGAGAGCGCCCCTTCTCCACTTCCACCTCAAATGAATGAGTGTCAATTTTTTGAGTTTTATAATCCACAAGCTGCGGTGCGTCGACCAATTCGCCCTGCACATCAAAAATAAACACCTCTTTGTTCAACTGCTGCAGCAAATTTTTAACACTGGTATTTTGCACAATAACGCCTTGATCAATAATAGCGACATTACGGCAGAGGCTTTCTGCCTCCTCCAAATAGTGCGTCGTCAAAATAATCGTCGTGCCCGCCGCGTTTATTTCGCGTAAAAACTCCCACATAGAGCGCCGCAACTCAATATCAACACCGGCAGTAGGCTCATCCAAAATTAGCAGCTTGGGCTCATGCACTAGCGCACGCGCTATCATCAAGCGGCGCTTCATACCGCCCGAGAGCATGCGCGCAGGTGTACTGCGCTTATCCCATAGGCTTAGCTTTTTAAGGTATTTTTCTGTTTGCGCCTGCGCCTGCTTGCGAGGCAAACCATAAAAGCCCGCCTGCTGAATTACAATATCCTCAACCTTTTCAAACATGCTGAAGTTAAACTCCTGAGGCACCACACCCAGAAATTTTTTCGCTTGCGAAAAGTCTGTATCAATATTTTTACCAAAAACCTCTACACTGCCCGTCGTTTTGCGCACCAGCGAGCTAATAATACCTATTGTGGTAGATTTTCCGGCTCCGTTAGGGCCAAGTACAGCAAAAAAATCGCCAGGCATTACATCCAGCGATATGCCTTTTAAGGCTTCAAATTTTGAGTTGTACGTTTTGTGCAGGTTTCTTATCGAAAGAGCTGGTGTCATAATCCCTCGCAAAGGCGCTGACAAGTGCGCCCTTCACTATCAGGTTATTGGGTTTGGAAAATTACATGCAAACATCTGTATACGAGCAAGACTATCATACTTATCACCTCAACTTACTGCGCGACATGACTCGCCAAATCGCCCAGCAATATCCATTTATTGGCGATGATTGCCCGCAAGATGATCGCGAGTTTATCGCGCTATTACAGCAGCTAGGAGAAAGCACAAAGGACTCTGAATTTTTAATCAAGGGACAAGACTTACTGTGCAAGATTGTTTCTGCTTACGCCCATCTTATGCCGCTGGTGTATCGCGATCTCTTTTGGTTTTTTGGCGGCGACTGCCTACACTATATGCCCGATGAAGAAATTGCCATATTCCAAAACTTAGACGAACAACGCCATGACGCAGAAGCCCAACAGCTACCTTTCTCTTACAAAGATGCTCGCGCAAAAACCATGGGAATACTTTAAATACTAAATTCATAACCAAGCGGATCATATCGCGTTAACCGCAATGATTCGCTACATTAAAAAAGTGAAAATCAAATAAAAGGAAATGCCAAAAGGCGCCGAAGCACCAAGACATTAAAATATAAAGAAGACTTACAAAAACTGGAGCGGGAAACGAGACTCGAACTCGCGACCCCGACCTTGGCAAGGTCGTGCTCTACCAACTGAGCTATTCCCGCTAAATGGCGTCCCCAAGGGGAGTCGAACCCCTGTTACCGCCGTGAAAGGGCAGTGTCCTAGGCCACTAGACGATGGGGACATTTTGATCTGCAAACAACACAGAAAAACGTACTACGCTAACGAAAAACTTTTTAATCCACTTCTCCATATAACACCAGAGAAGTTGGAGCGGGAAACGAGACTCGAACTCGCGACCCCGACCTTGGCAAGGTCGTGCTCTACCAACTGAGCTATTCCCGCTAAATGGCGTCCCCAAGGGGAGTCGAACCCCTGTTACCGCCGTGAAAGGGCAGTGTCCTAGGCCACTAGACGATGGGGACCCAGAAACCTCCTTCAGCTCGTGCGTTGCATCTGCTGCAGAAGTGGGGCGCATTCTATGGATCGACGCCACAGCTGTCAACACTTTTAATTCTTTTTTTATAATAGCGGAAACAAGCACTTAGCTCACTTACTAAAAAAACCTCTATAGGTTTAGGTGCCATTTTTATAGCTGCTATACTGACTCGAAACCTTTTGAATAACCTTTAGCCAAAAAGGCCAAATAAATCCCATGTCTGCCTATATTATCGCCGCCGTCTTCTTGCTTTTGGCATTACTTGCAGGATTTCTTTTTATATCGCATTCCATTGAAAAACGCAGAGTGCGGCGCCTGCGCATCACGACCGCCTTGAAAGCACGACGCAACGGCTTCCGAGATCTCGCTGCCAGCTTCCCAGCCGATTTCTTGCCGCCAGATCTAACCACCCTACTTTATCGCGCCATAATCGACTGTTGCGACAAACTAATACAATTAGACACAAAAGACCCAACACACCAGGAGCAACTCAACTACTACACCAGTTTATTATCCGCACAAAAAGAAGGGGCGCAAAAACAGCGAGCCCGACTAGAGAACCCACAACAAATAAAAGAAGCACGCCAACTACTCAAAGAGCTCAGCAAATTTGTCTATCAACAATCAGCCCTGAAACTCATCAATGAGGCACAAACCAAAAGCTACAATGAACAAATCAATCGTTTAGTATTACAAATGGCAGTAGACACCCATTTGATAAATGCCCGCCAAGCTCAGCAAGCAGGAAAAGTACGCCTCGCCATCCACCACTACTCCCTAGCACGCAAACTCTTGATCAGTGAGAATGCTGCCGGTGGATTTGACAAACAATTACTGCAACTTGACAACCTACTCGTCAAACTCGAAGAAAAAGCGGTAGCAACCGGCAACATACCCGAAAAAGAAGCCACCTCTAACACTCCGCCAGAATCAGTAAATAAAGAATGGGATCAGTTTTCAGAGGAAAGTGAAAACTGGAAGAGAAAAAACATATATGACTAACAACTACTGCGATTAAAAAATTCCCACCATCACTGGCACGAAGAATTCATGATTAGTCAGAAAACACAAAATAAGGCTCATGCTTAAACTTGAATTGAATAAAAAAGGAAAAATTTAAGAATGAGTTTCAATAGTGGCGATAACCGCGCGCACAACATTTAGAACCGTCATCAGGGCAACTTCGCCGCGCCACCCTCCCACCTAACTTCATAGCAACGACAAATACTCACCCTCAATAAAAAACCCGCGTTTCGTGAGAAACGCGGGTTTAGTATTTGGTGGAGCTAAGCGGGATCGAACCGCTGACCTCAACACTGCCAGAGTGAAAAACGGCCAAATAACAGCGAATAACCATGAACAACAAAGAGCACCAAAAACAAAATAAATCCTTTTAATACAATGACTTATAAGTTCATGTTTGTTCATTGACAAATATTGGCTTTCCTTGCGATTCAATAAATTTGGACTTAATATGGACTTAAATTTCATTTAAGTCCAAGAGGGAGCCATGCAAGCCAAACTTTCTACCGCCAGCGTTAAGAGTTTTGACGCTCAAGAAAAAGCCTATGAAGTGGTCGATGCTGAGATCAAAGGTTTCCTAATGCGCGTTCAACCAACGGGCCGAAAAACCTTCTACTTTAGTTATCGCACTCATGCGGGAACTAGGAAACGAATCAAGATTGGCGTTTTAGGTTCTAGTCTTACTCTGGCACAAGCAAGAGACCAAGCACTTAGCTATGCAGGGCAAGCGTCCGGCGGCCAAGATATTCAAGGTGAAAAAGCGACCAGCAGAAGAGCTGCCAAAGAAAAACTCAAGCACACCCTTGATGCCTACCTAACAACTCACTATCGCCCTTGGGCATTAACCAACCAAAAAAGCGGCCAGCAAACCATCGACACCATCAGGCGCGCATTTCCCGACCTACTCCCCCTACCCTTATCAGAAATCACCCTTAAACAAGTAGAGCGCCTGCGCACTGACAAAATAATGAGCGGCTTAAAACCCGCCACAGTTAATCGAGTAATGAACGCCCTAAGAGGCGCACTTTCTCGTGCTATGGACTGGGGAATAATCGACACTCATCCACTAGCAAAACTTAAAGCTCTGAAAATGGATGCGGGAATTAAAGCGAGATACTTAAGCGAAGATGAAGATCATCGACTTTTTAAAGCGCTCAAAGATCGCGATGAAGATATTAAAGCCGCTAGAGCGAGGGGCAATACATTTAGGCAAGAGCGCGGCTATGAACTAATGCAAGATCTCTATCAATGCACCTATGCCGACCGCATGACGCCAATGATCACCCTATCCCTTAAAACAGGTATGAGACGCGGCGAACTATTTGATCTTCTGTGGAGTGATATTGACCTTCATAGCCGGATTTTAACCATAAGGGGCGAAATTGCTAAATCCTCCAAAACGCGCCATGTTCCATTGAGCCCTATTGCCTTCAGTACAATTTCTAACTGGAAATCACAAACGCCCAATCAAATAGGGCGGGTATTCCCTTCCGATAATGGAGAGCGCTTAGATAATGTAAAAAACTCATGGACAAGTATTTTGAAAGCTGCGGCAATTCCAAGTTTTCGCTGGCACGATATGCGCCACGACTTTGCGTCTAAATTGGTGATGAAGGGTGTCCCACTAAATACGGTGAGAGAGCTTTGTGGCCATGCTGATTTGAATACTACGTTACGTTATGCGCATCTAGCGCCGGATCATAAAGCCGATGCTGTTGCACTTATTGGGTAATATTTTCTTGCCATTCAGCATGCAGTTAATTATCGGCGGGGTGCTCGATAATATTTGTATACATTGTTCGAAGCCCTGACTTGTCATCTTGAAGCAACGTGAAGCCATGATTTTGATAATGCTCAATTAGCCTTTTGCTATCATCACACTCCAAAAATATTATTCTGCCTCCGATCAAGGCCTTTGCCGCAGAAACCACACTATAAATTTCATTCAATATTAATTGCAGAGTAATTGGGTTGTTTTCAATAGAAGCATTTTTTCCAATTTGCCCAATTAGAAATGCACTTATACGTTCAACATTTTTTGAAATGCCATCAATGCTTTTTATTTGTGTTTTACTGATTTTTTTGTCAGACAGAAGCAACTCTTTGAAGGTAACAGCAAAATAGGCAAGAATATTGCCAGTGTCATCGTCAAGGATAATATATGTTCTGGCATGCCCAGTTCTCTCAAAGCAAATTGCTTTAGTATCCTGAGTAAGAAAACGTTGAACATCGAGGTTTTGTGGGCAGGTAAAATCTTGTAGCAGCTTGGTAGTTTCGTCTTTACCAAGCTCTTCTAGGAGGCTGCTGAGTTGGACAATCGTTGTTTTAATAGCTCAATACCTTTGGCATTTTCCGCTTTATAATCGCGCACCTGAACTTCAATTTGGCGGGGATGCGCCAAATCTTGGCGAATCTTATCAATAGATGCCTTGTTGCTTACCACGAAAGTTTTATCAAAAGATGCTGTTGCCATCTTACTATCTCCACCAGCTTGATTTCAGGATTATGTGCAATACGCACATCTATGACCCGTACTAGCTCCTTAAAGTTTAACAAATACTAGGCGATTTGTTAATCAAATTTGATCAATGCACTACAGAGCTTAAGTATGAGGGATAAATTCACTCAGAGAAGCGCCCCAAATCAGCAGGCGAGGCATTGATAAGCAACTCGCTCCCCTCAGCCACTATTGCATCCAAGCGCGCGCGGGACGGGCGAAAACGGCTACGCCCTTCTGGATAGGCCAACTCGATCATATTGACCATATGCTGATAAACCTCGGCGGGTACTATATAGCCCGCTGTGCGATTATTTGAGAGAACCGCCACAGGCTCGCCTTTAAAGTAACTTGCAGGGCTTTTGCGTAAATCAGTAATAGACACTGTTTGCTCCGCATAGATCGGGCTAGTGCTCATAGGAAACCTCAAATTCGTACATAATTTAGTACATCTTAATGTACAACCACAAACACATCAAGCGCTGACAGACGCACCAACTTAAGCTATTCCCGCTTAGCACCACTCAATAAAGCTAATTTTGGCAGCAATATTACAGGCTAATTTGGTCAAAAAAGAGACCTATATAATTGGCGCTAGGGCTTCCTAGGCTCTACAACCGAAATAACAACCTACTTAATATTCACCCTTTTTCACTACCAACTGCTCTATTTCACCCAAACCGTGAATTTATTTACCCTAATTCATGATTATTTTCACCATCCTAAAAACCAACCAAACTTCAACCGAACTCATCCCAACTTTTAAGCGAACCACAACCGAACTCATCCTAACTTTAAGCGAAATAGTGGAATTATATTGCTTAAAGTTGGCTTATTTGACCGAACAATCTTAAGCGAACTCGAAAAACGGCTATTGACAGGTTAAGCGAACCGAGCTGTAAAGTCCGTATCCAGTGATAACTACTGGAGACAAATCATGACTAACAAGATACAAGCAAAAGCACTTACCGAAATTGAAGCATCACAATACATAGGCATGAGCCGTTCTTTCTTGGCTCAATCCCGCATGGATGGCAACCGCGACAACCGAACCCCAGCCCCGCCTTTTATCAAGATCGGTCGATCTGTTCGCTACCTACGCGAAGACTTAGACCGCTGGCTTGATAACTTCATGAAGCTTGAACACCTTGGGCAGTGTTAGGGCTGCCTTATGTCACTCTGGACAGATGAAGCCTTAACCATCACCGAAGGCTATGGCACCCGTGAATGCCACCAGTTTCGAGCCAAGATTTTTGATGCTCATTCATTCCTTTGCCTAACTCTGGCAAGGAACTATGTGCGCACAGCCAAAGCCAAGGGCTATGTCGCGGCGAATGATGAATTGAGGTGCTACAACGAAAAGCTGGTATTAGGTGCGCGGTTCCAAGGGATCTACATAGACTCACCAGATGAAGAAGTTAAGCGTTTTGCTGAACAGCGCTCTTTGAATATGTCCGGCCTATCAGCTCGATACATCAAGCGCTTTGGCTTGTATAAAGCAGCCGCCATGGTACAAGTTCGCCTTACATCCTTTGGCTTTCGCTTACCTGTGAAAGACTTGGAACAAGCCAGCGACGAAGAGATCCTCGGGGCGATTGCCCGCGTGTTCGATTCCGTATGGTGGCGCCGCCAAATAAGACGACTACAAGAATCTACCCTTGAAAGCCTACACATAGGGCTGGGGTTGGTTAACCGAAAATCTGGTATCTACGCCAGCACCTTTTGTGTAACCCGCAAATGGCAGCAGTGGCTGCGCAATGAGGCTATTTTGGCTTCGCTCGAAGCTGAGAATGATTTAGGCCAAGTGTTCAATTTGTTGGACTTAACTAAACGTGGGGTTTCTAACCTAGTAAACCGCCGCAATGAATTAATGACCCGTATTGCGGGCTTTGAAGGCTACGCCAAAGACCAAGGTAATGCCGCTATTTTCTACACCATGACGGCCCCCTCCAAGTATCACGCCTATCACTCAAAACCCTGCAGGCCAAACCCCAAATACCAAGGCGCCACACCTGCCGACACTCAAGCCTATTTCAATAAAATTTGGGCGCGTATTCGTGCGGCACTAAAACACGAAGGCATTCAGCCCTACGGAATTCGCGTAGTAGAGCCACACCATGACGGCACCCCACATTGGCACATGCTGTTTTTTATGGCACCCAATCAAGTTGAAACAGTAACCCAAATCATTAAACGCTATGCACTTGCCGAAGATGCCCATGAAGCAGGCGCGGAATTGCGCAGAGTAAAAGTAGAGCACATAGACCCAGCCAAAGGCTCTGCCATAGGTTACGTGGCCAAATACATTGCCAAAAATATAGACGGCGAACATGTAGGCGCAGACCTCTATGGTCACGATGCCATAGACAGCGCTATTCGCATTAGAGCGTGGGCGTCCATTTGGAATATTCGTCAATTTCAATTTATTGGCGGCCCCAGCGTAACCGCATGGCGCGAAGCACGCCGCTTTGCCACATCAGAAGCAGCCCAAGAAACACTAGAGCGCATTGGCAGCGAACATCTAGCCGCCATTGTCGAGGCCTGCGATAAGGGCGACTTTAAAAGCTACGTTGAGCTATCTGGCGGCGCAACCCTAGCCCGCAAAGATCAACCCCTTCGCGCCTTTCATGTAGCCAAAGAAACACCCAACAAATACGGCGAAGTTATTAAGAAATTAATCGGGCTTTGTTATCAGGGAATTGAAACCATTAAAACCCACACGCGCGAATGGTCTATTCGCCCTGTGGATTTAACAAATGAGAAAAAAGACTTTGGGATGGGTTTTGCTTTAGGGGGCGCGAACGCGCCACCCTTGGAGTTCTGTCAATAACTGTACGGCAAATAAACTTAAGCCTGAACATTTCTCTTTCAATAATAGAATTAAGTTGCTCTCGTTCGTATTATCAAGTTTCGGGTTTTAATTAGAGTTAACATCCCTCCCGAAATATTATTTGCAGCATCGATTTCTGAGTGGAAAAGTTCCCATATACTTTTAAATAATTTGTCGAAATTATGTGATCTATATGCTGGTATTCTAGGCCATTCATTATGCCAACGTTTAGATATATGAACAAAAATCTCTAAATTCACCGAGCAAACTAGAGCAGTACACACATCTGCGGCTTCCTGAAGTTCTGCAAAACCAACTACAATTTTTACGGGATTTTTAGAATTCGGCAGCTGTAAATTTACTGCATTCTTTCCCGCTAACAAGCCAGCACTGTGGACAATAGCATGACGCAACTCGCAAAGCCTATCAAACTCATCCAATGGAGTAGAAATTTGACTATTACTTGCAATGTTGTACCCGAGTAAATTTGTAAAACTTTTACGCACTGTTTCGGCATCTGAAAAGGAGGTATTTTCAAACGCCCCTTTTTCTAGCTCTCCGTACCCGAACCATGCTGTAGCCAAATTGAGCGGTTTATTTGCGCTCTTTTGTTTGGCCATAGGGCACAAGCGAATAGTCCCTGCTAAAATCCCCCTAAAATAATTTTCCGTGAGGGATATCAGTCCAACTAAAATTAAGGGTATTACTGCTGGGCTAGCGGCAGCATAACTAGGAGTTATTGCGGTTAAAAGCAGATTCCTACCAGTATAAAACTCATCAATTGGGCTCTTATTTAAAGTAGAATTAGAAATATATTTAGTTATATCCCTAATCGTTACAGTTGAAGCATTAGCGCTTACAGCTTGTTTCCAATCAGCCATTAGGAAATATACTCCTCAGCAAAATTGTAGATCCTAGCCGCCCAATAGCTACCTACTTGCGGCACAGAAAGAAGCTCTTTATGGCCAATATCATGCAAAATATCTCGAATTGTTCGTATACTCGAATTACTTTTTATTGATTTCAGCCTCGTCTGAGTAAGCGGTAATAAGTCAATATCTTGTGCAACGAGCTTTTCATAAATGGAGGCAGCTTTTAGCGGTGCCCCGCAACCATAACAAAACCTTGCTTCATCACTACTTCTCTCCAACCCACACACTTGGCATGGAGGCATACTCAATTTAAGATCGCTCTGACTGTTGGGAAGAAGAAAGTCTGTTTGCGTTCGCGTATATTCATGCGCATTTCTGGTTTCTAGCGCTACAGCAATATCATCTATTTTTACTGAAGCTGTAACTAAAATTGCATTATTTTCAATAAGAGCTGAGAGATTAATTAAGTAGAGATCGAAAACCCCTTTTTCTCCCTTACTAATTTGTCCTTTATAGCTCACAAGTCCAGCGTACTGAAAAAACCCCAATATTTTTTTTAAATCTGAACTTAATTCTTTTTTAATGGCTAAGGTTATGCTTTTTCGATCAACTCTTTTGTCTTTATTATAGACTTTTATCAACTCAACCATTCTAGCAAATACCAAACGACCCTCACCAATATAACTTTTGTAAGTCGGTAATTTTTGCTCCAAGGATAAATAAACAGCCATTGCACTTCTATGACTTTGTTTAACTTGTGTTAGCACATTTGATTTTGAAAATTTTGTTTTATACGTGCAAAGCCCATCAACACTCTCCTCCACATAAATATTTCTTACCATATTTAAAAGGATTCTTGGTATACCGAAGGATGCATAACACATAACTTTTAGCAGAGAGCTTTCAAACGATATTTTTTTATACACCTCTGCCGGAAGCCGCTTAACCAACATTGAAGACATGAACGAGGAATAATTTACATCCTCAGGATCAACCCATGCATTTATTTCTTCCGCGTCATGCCCTATGTTGAAAGTCGGAGAAAAATTGGTCACCCCTGGATAAACTGCAGCTTTCGGAGATATGGTTCGACTTTTTATTTTTCTGAAAAATTCGAAAAAATCACGTTGCTGCTCAGGAGAAAAAGCATGCGCCGCATCATCAAGAAGCAATACACACCTTGATTTATTTGTCTTTTCCATAGCGGCATTTATATCGCCCTCCAAATCATACGGAGACAGATCCCAACCCTTTGAATCGACCTTAACAATTTCTCCAAGTTCCAGAAAACTAATTATCCGTTCAACGTCCTTAATAGCTATTTTAAAATTTATTTTTCCTAAAGCATTAAAATCTTTTAAGCTTTTATACATCCCCTCATAGACCTTTAGATACATCCACTGAGAAAACCAAAAACCGCCATTGGCTTTACTTCTATATATTGGCTCTAATTTTAATGAAGATTTGAAATTCACATAAACAGGGAGCGCACCGCCAGCCCCCTTAACATTGAGCTTATTATAGGCCTTAAGCATGAGAGTGGTTTTTCCGCAGCCTCGCGGCCCGCTTAGTAATTTAGCGCCAGATTGCGTTAACTTTTTTAAAATGACATCCTCATTGGGATGATCGCTTGACCATTGAATGAATTCTGAAGGGCTAATATATTCAGCTTGTTCAATAAAAAGATTATCGTTATCCATCTGACCACCAACACCTTGCAGAATTGACATTAACTTGAACTCCCACCGAAAAAACTATTGATATCACTCCACACTAAAACACCAATAACCATATAACCCTTAAATTAACGACATCATCAAAATTTTCTGCGTTCAAATACTACATTCTAAAACTATGTTGCTAGCAGTATGCTCCAGAAAAATGCAGCAACAGAATGCTGCAAAACGCCTGCAATTATCAATTGAGATTTACATTTAGCGAAACACCAAAGAGGGATAAAGAGCGTAGCAGACGAACCACTTTATGTCATCAGTCGGCATAAACTCTGATCAGCACATTTTTGGGCGCTTTGAATATTATCAAGTGAAGCATATGCCAAATAGACATCACGTACGTAAAAAAGCCTGCCCGAAGGCAGGCCAATATTAATTGCTTTCAGACGATTCCGATGGTGCCCTGTCGAAACTGACACTAATGGAAAGTATCAATTTTCCATATCTAGCCAAAAAATTAAAGGATAGCTTCATACACATATCTCACTTCAGAGATTAGTTAAAGCCGGACAATGCTTTGCTTATTGCTAATCAAGTAATCATTACTTTTTAGATAGGATTTGAGTATTTAGATAGGATTTGAGTATTTAGATAGGATTTGAGTATTTAGATAGGATTTGAGTATTTAGATAGGATTTGAGTATTTAGATAGGATTTGAGTATTTAGATAGGATTTGAGTATTTAGATAGAATTTAAGTATTTTAAGTATTTTAAGTATTTTAAGTATTTTAAGTATTTTAAGTATTTTAAGTATTTTAAGTATTTTAAGTATTTTAAGTATTTTAAGTATTTTAAGTATTTTAAGTATTTTAAGTATCGCTAAGCTTTCTTTGTCCGGCACCAGTTGGCTACAAGCGCCGGAGTGCATATTACTCACCGACCGACAAACATACAACGACTATTAATTTATTTATTCAATCAAATAATCAGTCAAAGAAAATTTTGGACTTAATATGGACTTAAATTGCAGAAACAAAAAAGCCCGCTATTAAGCGGGCTTTTTAAGTTGTTGATTTACAACGATAATTTGGTGGAGCTAAGCGGGATCGAACCGCTGACCTCAACACTGCCAGTGTTGCGCTCTCCCAGCTGAGCTATAGCCCCAAATTCTTTGACGTCCTGTCCAAGTGGCGCGCATTGTAAGTAGCGAGAAGCAGGGTGTCAAGCAAAAACTAAGCTGAACACCTTGCAGTTTTCGTCGTTAAATCAAGTGGTTAAGGATTAACCGCCGCATCATCAACTACTACGCCGAGCTTGTTGTAGACCTTTTCTAAGTCTTTTTGTTTGTTTTTGCCAAAGCCACCAAGGCTGTTGACGGCGTGGCGCAGGCGAGCACGGCTCATGTCTGGGCCGATAATTTCCATTGAGTCCACCACTGAAAAGGATGCGGTAGTACCTGCAATGGCGACAAAAATGGGCGCGAGCGCGTCCTTGAGCTTGATGCCCATTTGATCGGCGAGCAGTTTGAGCTCGCCAAACAAAGTATCGCGCTCCCAGGTGCGCAGGGCTTCCATGCGCCAAAGGGCAAATTGCAGATATTCTTTTTGCTTGTCCAGCTCCAACTTGTTACCAGTAAAACTGGCTTCACTGAGCGGCATCATGCCACTCACTAAAAACCCAACTAGGGGCGCGAAATCGCTGAGGGTCGTCATTCGCGATTGGGCGTGAGGCAATGCTTTGATAAGCATGTCTTTATTGAGCGCCCAATCGTGCAGGCGCTCGGCGAGCTGCTCGACACTGAAGTTTTCGCGAATCCAGAGGCTGTTGAGCCAGCTGAGTTTTTCTACATCGAAAATCGGGCCGCCAAGAGAAACGCGCTTGATGTCGAAGTGTTCCTGCATTTCAGCAAGAGTGAACTTCTCGCGCTCGTCAGGCATAGACCAGCCCATGCGCCCCAGATAGTTGAGCATTGCCTCCGGCAAAAAGCCCATGCGCTTATAGTAGAGAATGCTGGTGGGGTTTTTGCGTTTGCTGAGTTTGGATTTATCAGGATTACGCAGCAGCGGCAGGTGGCAGAGCACTGGTGCCTGCCAGCCAAAGTATTCGTAGAGTTTTAAATGCTTGGGAGCGGAGTTAATCCACTCTTCACCGCGAATCACATGGGTGATTTTCATGAGGTGGTCGTCCACCACGTTGGCGAGGTGATAGGTGGGCATGCCGTCGCCCTTGAGCAGCACCTGCATATCCACTTGCGACCACTCAATTTCAATCGTGCCGCGCAGCATGTCATCTATGACACAAGTGCCCTCTTCCGGGATTTTCATGCGGATAACATAGGGCTCGCCGGCCGCCAACTTGCCCTGCACGTCCTGCTCAGAAAGCTGCAAGCCACGACCATCATATTTTGGTGTTTCACCGCGCGCCTGCTGCTCAATGCGCATTTGATCCAGCTCTTCAGCGGTAGCGAAACAATAAAAAGCGTGGCCTTTTTCCACCAATTCCATGGCGTATTTACCATAAATATCCATACGTTCGCTCTGACGATAAGGGCCGTGCGGGCCGCCTACATCGGGGCCCTCATCCCACTCCAAACCCAGCCAGCGCATGCTATCTAAAATCGCCTGCTCAGATTCAGGCGTACTGCGGGTTTGATCGGTATCTTCAATACGCAGTAAGAATTTACCGCCATGCTGGCGAGCGAAACAGAGATTGAACAGCGCTATATAAGCGGTGCCTACGTGCGGGTCGCCAGTGGGCGATGGAGCAATACGGGTGCGAACTTCAGACATGAATGGGCCTTTATACAATCGACAAGATAATGATTAAAATAGAGCAAATAAAAGAAAGGCGGGCATTATACGCTTTAGCAAAGAAAAATAACGAGCGGCGACCTAGCGTGCGCCATCTACCATCTCGTCACACTCCTTCAGCGCGTTACCTTACAAAACCCCCAAAATGAGCCCAACAAATTAAATTGTCCCTACACTTCTTGTAATAATCCTTTGTAGCACGTTGCCCACCCTAGTTTTGCACATGCCCTCCCCAAAAAAACAGAGAAGCAGATCGAGAAGCACGATGGATAAGTACATTTGTTAGCCAGAGCGAACCAGCCAACCCAGAATACATGCCAACCAGTTCCTGCAACTAAGCCATATCCCACCAACATGAGAAGATAGTCATGGTCAATTCAACACCTAAACTATTGGAAAATCACCCACAGCCCAGAGCGAATTTGCTAAGATAGCCGCCATCAAACGACACCCAGAAAACTTTAAAAACCACATGAGAGCACTGCAATGCTGATTCAAGCTCCAATCTCCCTTGGCGAATTAATCGATAAAATTACCATTTTAGAAATTAAAGCGGTGAATATTAGCGATGCCGCCAAGCTTAAAAATGTCACCCATGAACTCACCATTCTCAACGAGAAAGTAGCCAGCCTGCTTGATGGCGAAGGCGTAGCGAAACTAGCTCCGCTGCAGCAGGCGCTCAAGGATATCAATCAAGAGTTGTGGATTATTGAAGACGATATCCGCGACTGTGAATACGCCAAAGACTTTAGCGATAAGTTTATTCAACTCGCGCGCGCTGTTTATGTCACCAATGACAAACGCGCCACGGTAAAAAAGGATATTAATCTCGCATTTGGCTCTGAATTAATTGAAGAAAAATCCTATAAGGATTATCAGTAATCTCCAGTGAGCGCCGCCCCCAAGCGCTCGCCTTTTCTGCCTCGCTAGCACAAGAATCGCCGATGAAAATTTTGATTGTTAAAATGTCCTCCATGGGCGATATCTTTCACACATTTCCCGCCATTTCGGATTTAAAAGCGCACTTCCCTGACGCGGAAATACACTGGATAGTCGAAGACAGCTTTAAAGAAATTGCGGCCTGGCACCCAGCAGTAACGAAGGTCATTCCCATAAAATTGCGCCACTGGCTCAAAGAGCGAAAGCTCAGCAGCTGGCGCGAATTCAAAGACTGGAAGCTCGCCTTACAACAAGAAACCTATGACTATGTTGTTGATGCGCAAGGCTTACTAAAAAGTGCCCTTGTAGCGCGCTGCGCCAAACACAAAGGTATTCATGGCTATCACAAAGACTCATCGCGCGAGGCAATCAGTCACTGGCTTTATCAATCACGTTACAAAATAGGCAAAGATCGGCATGCAGTGCAACGCACTCGCCAACTATTCGGCAAAATATTTTATTACACACCCAGCGAAACCTTAAATTTTGGCATTAACCAAAACTTCATTCATATTGCCGAAAACCCGCGCAAATTAATTTTTATTATTGGCACCAGCTGGGTCACCAAACTATGGGCCACAAGCCACTGGCAACAGCTTACCACCATGGCCATAGCCGCCGGCTTTGATGTGGAAATTATTTGGGGCAGCCAACAAGAGCAAGACATAGCTCAGCAAATTATTGACCACTGCCCACAAGCAACGCGGCCAAGCGAGCGCATGAGCATTACCGGCATTGCCGAAAAACTCGTATCGGCAGCGGGAGTGGTAGGCTTGGATACTGGATTTTCGCATCTAGCTGGTGCATTAGAAATTCCCACCATTGCAATTTATGGCCCCACATCACCTACCAAGGTCGGGCTCATTGGCGAACATACCTTAAATTTGAGTTTAAACCCTGCATTACAATGCATGCCCTGCCACAAACGTCAGTGCAAATGGCTGCCAGAAAACAGCAATGCAACGCCACAATGCATGAGCGGAGTTAGCGCCGAAAAGGTATGGCAAGAACTGCAAAACAAACTAAATTCCACCCAAACACTCAGCCCAGCAGACACGAGCGTAGCCCCATGAAACCTGAATCTATCGGCGTTGTAATCACCACCTACAACTCCCCCGAGTGGCTCAAAAAAGTCCTCTGGGGTTACGAAGCGCAAACCACTGCTGACTTCACCACCATTATTGCAGATGATGGCTCGGGAGAAGCAACTCGCGCCGTTATTGAAATGTTTCAGGCGCGCGGGAAATTACGAATAGAACACATTTGGCATGAAGATAAGGGTTTCCAGAAGTGCCAAATACTCAATAAAGCTATAGCCCAAAGCACCTGCGACTATTTAATTTTTACGGACGGCGACTGCGTACCTGAACCGCACTTTATTAAACTGCATCAATCACTCGCTGCACCTGGGCACTTTCTTTCAGGCGGCTATGTAAAACTCACCACGCCCGTTTCTCAAGCCATCACCCAAGAAGACATTAAAACCGGTGTTATTTTCAATGTAGATTGGTTAAAACGACACGGACAACCCGCCAATCATAAATTGTGGAAGCTAACCAAAAATACTCAGCTAAAACGATTGCTCAATGCAATAACCCCGACCAAGGCCACTTGGAATGGCATGAACAGCTCAACCTGGACTGCAGACATAAAAGCCTGCAATGGGTTTAATGAAGACATGCAATACGGCGGCTTGGATCGCGAACTCGGCGAGAGGCTCTACAACCACGGGCTAAAAGGCAAGCAAGTTCGCTACAGCGTAAATTGCCTACACCTCGACCACCCACGCGCCTATGACAACCCAGAAACATGGAAAAAGAATTACGCTATTCGCAATGAAGTAAAAACATCGGGGCGCTTTTGGGCAGATAATGGAATTGTAAAGAAAGCCTGATAGGATCGGATGATACTATTGCTTGCAGGCGATGAAAAACGCTAAATTAATAAGAAGCTAGCGTGACAGCCTCGCAATAATTCAATGGATTTTATTGCGAGCCCCCTGCTGAGATGAAACTAAAACAAATACCCGAATCACTTATTAAGGCCTATCGACTAAACAAATTAGCGCGCGATGAACTGCACGGCGCCGGACCAACACCGCTACCTATTATTATCTCCTTTACATCAATCCCATCTCGCTTTCACATAGTACATACCGCCATACGCAGCATGCTTCATCAAACTCAACCTGCTGAAAAGGTTATTCTATGGTTACATGAATCACACCAAGGAAAACTTCCCAAAAAAGTAATGGATCTTATAGGCCCCCGCTTTGACATAATGTTTGTTCCGCTCGACTGCCCACATATAAAATTAATATATGCACTGAATGCATATCCCGAGAAGACTATTATTACCTGTGATGATGATTTGCTCTATCACACAGAATTCATCTCAAGGCTCTACCAATCACACCAAAGCTTTCCTAATGATATTATTGCCAACCAATGTCGGCGCATCACCTACACCAACACTGGAGAAATAAGCCCCTATTTAACATGGCCGAATGTAGAATCTATTGGTTACAGCTCACAAGATTTATTACCCCTTGGCTATGCAGGAATACTCTATCCACCGAAATGTCTGCATACAGACACCACTAATGAAGCGCTTTTTACACTACTCACACCAAAGGCGGACGATCTGTGGTTTAAATGCATGGCAACTTTAAACAACACACAAACAAGGCGCTCATGCAACCCATCCCCAAACCCTCGCCCCATAATAGGATCGCAAAAAATATCACTTAAATCAGAAAATGTTCATCAAGACAGGAATAGATTGCAATGGCAGAAACTAACCCTTCATTACAATCTAGATACAACTGCATTTAAATAAAGGGGAGCTACGCGCGCTAAAATGAGCAATTTATTTGCTTTTTTTCGACTCAACCTCAATAAAATCATCCCAATTACCGATCCTTTCTCGAAGCCAGCTCGTCACCAGTTCAAAACTTTCTGTTGGGGCATTTTCAAGGCTTTGAATACAAACAAAGACATAACTTTCATTTCGCTCGGCTCGAGCAAGCTTACTTTTAATGCGAACCAACGCTTGATCTGCGGGCTTCAATTGCAATGTTTGCAATCTATTATCGATGACAGCTTCATTAATTCTCAATGCCAAGTGCGCAATAATTCCCTCAGGCACTAGCTGCTCCGCAGACCGGAGGTGATGGCAACAATTTTTGCGCGCCACATCTGCATGTTCTTTTTCAAAAAGCTCCCACTGACTCAACTTCCAAGGGTGTGGATTATGTTCCAACTGGAACACCGTTTTAAAGTACCCAAACAAGCGCGCGCTATTTTCTTGAACGCCAATAAACTTTACTCGATCAATAGACCGCGCCACCTCTTTTATCCCCATCATTTTTTGCATTTGACGCCAAAGCTGACGATACCAACGATGGTTAGATTGCACCTGCCAATGACCCCGTAACACTAGTTTTTGGTCACAGAAAAAAGCATCCGCACCTACTGGACGAATCAAAGCAAAATCATCATTGAGAAACAAAAATTGTTCAGCCAAATTTGGAATGCGCCAAAGCTGGCTCGATATAGACATACTATTAAAACTAGGCAGACACTCCTCTCGCCCAGAAAAAATTACACTATGATCGACAATTTTTATACGTTGTGCAAAAGGAGTTCCTTGCAGCTTGGTCATGAAACTAGGTTGTTGGTTGTCGGTCACAATAAAAATGGTGCGAATCCATGGCGCATAACGCAGCAATGAAACCACACAATATTCAATTTCACCCACACTATTGAACCTGGCTGGATTAGCTGAATGCGGTCGTGCCCCGCCGATAGAGGTCAAATATCGATTCAGCTTTTCACTATGAAGAGGGTCAGCACCATCAACCCAAGTAATGACGGCATCTATTGGCGAAATTAAGGATGAATTCACAACATTACCTTATCAAGTATTACTTTCTAAAACTAAAAACCATAGTGATTACAGAGCGCAACCCACTGCTGGTAATTACCATCCTGTCGTACATTGGTTTTTTTAAGTGATTCTTTTTGCGAAGATATGATAGGCATAGGCTTATTACCTGGGCAACTAGAGCGACGAGTTCGAGTGCCCGCCAAATGCGACATGGCCTTAAACCATAAATCATCAGCCTTGGGCGTTAAATGCAAAAACAACTCTCGGTTTTGAACATCTTGATGCAAAGAGTTCGGTGGATAAAAAACGCCGCCATAACCTATCGGCATCAACCATGGCTCAGTCACATCGACCCTACTTTCGGTACGCCATTTAGCATAAGGAGCAGGCTGCCCCTCAGACGAAAACGCAATCATGCGACATTCATGCGCAATAATATCTTGCGGAAATCGTAAGTGATCACTATAGAGACGAGCCAACCACGTTGGGCCATACATTAAATCATCGTCGCAGGTAATGACCGACGTGTTAGGAAATGCTTCCAATGAATGTATGAGTTTTCTATGAGAACAATTAAGGCTCACATAACGAATTTCAAATCTTGGCGAAATAAGCTCACCCAAGGAGACTGGCACCTTATCCTGCAATGCATCATTCAACCAAAGTATGATTTTTTCGGGCGCTTGACTCTGCAAAAGAAGACTGCGAATTGTTAAATGAACAATAGACAACCGGCTTGGAATAGAAGTTAAAGAAACGACAACGGGTATAGAAGGTACGGAAACTTCGCGAAGACGGCTTAATTTAATTCGATTCAACTTTAGCGCACACCACCAAGACGCGGGCAACTCTTTTAACTTCATTCGTGTTTCCTACGATTAACCACAACATGATTTAACAACGTTTAATGCAATATAATAACATTCCACCCCATTTATAACCTGAAAACTAATCAACAACCCAACTAGGCCTACCCCTCGCCAGACTGTATAATCATCAGCCTTATTTTCTGTCCATTTTTCGCCGCTACGGCGACCCCGAAAGAGTCTGTTTTGCTATGGAAAAAACCTATCAGCCCCACGCTATTGAGCGCCAGTGGTATCAAACTTGGGAAGAAAAGGGCTATTTCAAGCCCGCCGGTAGCGGCAACCCCTATTGCATTATGATTCCACCACCGAATGTCACCGGTAGCCTGCACATGGGGCACGGTTTTAATAATGCGGTTATGGATGCTTTGATTCGCTATAGACGTATGAAGGGCGATGACACTCTGTGGCAAATGGGTACTGACCATGCAGGTATAGCCACACAAATGGTGGTTGAACGGCAATTAGCCGCGCAAGGCGTGAGTCGCCACGACTTGGGGCGCGAAGCGTTTCTTGGCAAGATTTGGGAGTGGAAAGATCAATCAGGCGGCACTATCACCCGTCAAATTCGTCGCTTAGGCTCGTCGGTAGACTGGAGCCGCGAGCGTTTTACTATGGATGAAGGCCTATCAAAAGCCGTACAAGAAGCCTTTGTTCGGCTGCACGACGACGGCCTGATTTATCGCGGTAAGCGCCTCGTTAATTGGGACCCTAAACTTCACACTGCTATTTCAGACTTAGAAGTAGAGAACCACGATGAAAAAGGCTCCATGTGGAATCTGCGCTATCCGCTAGCCAACAGCGCGACCACCGCAGAAGGCAAAAACTATTTAGTTGTTGCCACCACGCGCCCCGAAACCATGTTGGGCGATAGTGCCGTTGCTGTGCACCCTGAAGATGAGCGCTACAAATCACTGATTGGCAAATTTATTATGCTACCTTTGGTGAACCGCTTAATTCCTATTATTGCCGATGACTATGTCGATAAAGATTTCGGCACTGGCTGTGTGAAAATCACGCCAGCGCATGACTTTAACGACTACGAGGTCGGTAAGCGCCACAACCTGCCACTCATTAATGTGTTGGACAAAAATGCAGCTATTCTGGGCACCGCACAAATATTTAATTTTGATGGAACACTGAATTCACTATTAGATGGCTCCCTGCCCGCACAATTTACAGGCATGGATCGCTATGAAGCGCGCAAGCACATTGTCGCAGCCTTCGAAGCAGCTGAGTTACTCGAAAAAATTGACGACCATGCGCTAAAAGTACCTCGCGGTGATCGTTCAGGCGTAGTGATTGAACCCTGGCTAACCGACCAATGGTACGTGAGCACCAAACCCTTAGCCGAACCTGCCATAGCCGCAGTTGAAGATGGCCGCATAGAATTTGTGCCCAAGCAATACGAAAACATGTACTTCTCTTGGATGCGCGACATTCAAGACTGGTGTATTAGTCGCCAACTTTGGTGGGGACATCGCATCCCCGCTTGGTACGACGCCAGCGGCAAGGTTTATGTTGGCCGCAACGAAGCAGAAGTGCGTAGCAAGCACAATATTCCTGCAGAGGTTGCACTCGACCAAGATGAAGATGTACTGGACACCTGGTTCAGCTCCGGCCTGTGGACCTTCTCAACACTCGGCTGGCCTGAACAAACTGATTTCTTGAAAAAATTTCACCCCACGGATTTATTAGTTACCGGGTTCGACATTATATTCTTCTGGGTTGCTCGTATGATCATGCTCACCATGCACTTGGTGAAACATGAAGATGGTAGCCCGCAAATCCCCTTCAAAACCGTTTATGTTCACGGTTTAGTGCGTGATGGCCAAGGGCAAAAAATGTCCAAGTCCAAGGGCAACGTACTCGACCCCCTCGATATAGTTGACGGCATAGATTTAGAAACTTTAGTGCAAAAGCGCACCACTGGTTTGATGAACCCTAAAGACGCTGCAAAAATTGAAAAGCAAACTCGCAAAGAATTCCCTGAAGGCATTCAAGCCTATGGTACTGATGCGCTGCGCTTTACTTTTTGTTCGCTCGCCTCTAATGGGCGCGACATTAAATTTGACATGGGTCGCGTAGAAGGCTATCGCAATTTCTGCAATAAAATTTGGAACGCAATGCGCTTCACCTTAATGCAATGCGAAGGACACGACTGCGGCCTAGATCAAGCGAGCACCTGCGAACTGTCGCTTGGTGATCGCTGGATTATCAGCAAATTACAACTCGCAGAAAAAACAGTAGCTGAAAGCTTAGATAAATATCGCTTGGACCTTGCTAGCCAAGCAATTTACACATTTGTGTGGGATGAATATTGCAGCTGGTACTTAGAGGCCACTAAAGCCGTTCTATTTGACAGCGAGGCTAGCGCAACGCAAAAAACTGGCACTCGTCGCACCCTAGTGCGCGTACTAGAAACCATTTTGCGCCTTGTGCATCCGTTAATGCCTTTTATTACCGAGGAAATTTGGCAAACCATTAAACCGCTTACGGGTGCTACTGGCGAGACCATTATGCTTGCAAGCTATCCCGCCGCTGATGAAAGTAAAATCGATCAACAAGCCCTCAAGGATGTTGAATGGTTACAAACGATTATTTTAGGTGTGCGCAATATTCGCGGTGAAATGAATATTTCTCCCGCAAAAGATATTCCCATCTATCTTAAAAATGGTAGCCAAGAAGATGAGTTGCGCCTTAATAACAGTCGTCAGTTTTTAACCAAGCTCGCTTCACTAGAAAGTATCACCTTATTAGCCGCTGGCGATGAAGCCCCCCTATCTGCCACCGCACTGGTTGGCAATATGGAAATTCTAGTTCCAATGGCTGGCCTTATTGATAAGGATGCAGAGATTGCTCGCCTCACCAAAGAGAGCAGCAAGCTAGAGCAAGATATAACTCGCACTGAAGCCAAACTCAGCAATACCGCCTTTGTTGAAAAGGCACCTGCCGATGTAGTAGCCGCCGAGCGAACTAGAGTGGCTGAGCATAAAATCTCAGTTGAAAAACTACGCGAACAAATCCACAAAATTAGTGCACTTTAATATTTGCAATGAAACTGCTAGTCAAAACTTGTTAATCTAAAAAAATAGATAACTAAAAAAGGGGGATGATAACTCATCCCCCTTTTTAGTTATACCCACTCCGCATAAGCGCAGCACAAACTGCTTCATAGACCCAGCCAACGCCTGCTCACAGAAACAGCATGCTAGTGGCCTGTAATTAATATTAAATAAAACTGATGCGTGCACGGGTATATTTAACGCAACGATGCTCGTCGCCTTAATATTTTTTGCCAAAAAAAAGCCCAATCTTTCGATTGGGCTTTTTAGCAATTCAATGGCGGTGAGGGAGGGAGTCGAACCCTCGATACCGTTTAACGGGTATACTCCCTTAGCAGGGGAGCGCCTTCGGCCACTCGGCCACCTCACCATAACTACTTTGAAATTCTGCGCTTAAAAACATTTTCATGTTTCTTTGCACTCCCTCTCTCAGCAGGTGCGGCATAATATCATATTTCTCTTAAATTCAAAGGCTTGAATGCGAATTTTCAGAAAAAAATAAATTATTTTTAAATCCGTATGCTTTTCATACCATTATTCTTTTAATTTAATTTTTCATACCCTTAAAACGCCTGCGCGGTAAATGATCATCTCATTCACCGCGCAAACGATTAAGCAAGCACAAATAAATTATTTAAAACAAACCTATTCTTGCTCTTCTTGATTTTGCTTTTCACGTTGGATTCGTTGATAAATCTCTTCGCGATGCACAGCAATATCTTTAGGTGCATTAACACCAATTCGGACTTGATTACCTTTCACACCCAGAACAGTGACAGTTACCTCATCACCTACCATCAGTGTTTCGCCAATACGGCGGGTCAAAATTAACATCTTTAATCTCCTTCACTCATCCTGTAAGAGAACGATTTAGACACCCCTTGCCACCATCGCCCCTCGAATAACCCCTTTCGCTTTACTGACACCTAGATGCCTGTACTAAGTATCGTCTACTTTTCACGAAAAGGAAGAAACCCCTTAGTATTTTTCTGTTTATTTGCTCAACAAACAGCCACACACGGAAAACACCTTAACTAAACCACAGTTGTATAAGACCTAGCCCCTCACACGGTCTTCTGTAGGCTCGGCATCCAAACCAAAAGCGGTGTGCAGACTTCGCACAGCCAACTCCAAGTAACGCTCTTCAATGATTACCGAAATCTTAATTTCTGACGTTGTAATCATTTGAATATTAATTCGATCTTCAGCTAAAGCAGTGAACATCTTCGATGCAACGCCAGCGTGAGAGCGCATACCCACACCCACGATAGAGACCTTAGCAACCTTATCATCGCTGCGCACTTCACGTGCACCTATTTCTTTTGCTACCGACTCTAGAACCTTTACAGCCTTGTTCATATCATTTTTATGAACAGTGAAGGTTAAATCAGTAGTGCCATCTGCGCTCACATTTTGTACGATCACATCAACTTCAATATTAGCAGCACCCACAGGGGCTAAAATTTTGGCGGCTACGCCTGGAGTGTCGGGAATTCCAGTCAAAGTTACTTTAGCTTCATCACGGTTAAATGCTATACCGGAAACGAGTGGTTGTTCCATAGTCGAGTCTTCCTCATCGAGGGTAATCAGAGTTCCTGGGCCATCTACAAAGCTGGAGAGTACACGCAAAGGCACATTGTATTTACCTGCAAATTCTACTGAGCGAATTTGCAATATCTTAGAGCCAAGGCTTGCCATCTCTAGCATTTCTTCAAAGGTAATTTTTTCAAGACGACGCGCGCGCTCAACAACACGAGGGTCAGTGGTGTAAACGCCATCAACATCAGTGTATATCTGGCATTCATCTGCCTTTAGGGCAGCGGCCAAGGCCACGCCTGTGGTATCAGAACCGCCACGACCAAGAGTAGTAATATTCCCTTGCTCGTCTACACCCTGAAACCCAGCGACAACCACCACACGGCCAGCATCAAGATCGGCACGCATATTGGCTTCATCAATTGCTTGGATTCGCGCCTTATTGAACGAGTTATCAGTCAGAATACGCACCTGACCGCCCGTATAAGAGCGTGCGTCTACACCGCGTTTTTTCAAGGCCATGCAGAGGAGAGCAATAGTCACTTGTTCTCCAGTAGACACCAACACATCCAGCTCACGCGGATCGGGGGTGGTTTGAATTTGTGTAGCCATACCTATGAGGCGATTAGTCTCTCCGCTCATTGCAGACAAAACCACCACCATATCGTGACCCTGAGCACGAAAGCCAGCCACCTTATCGGCAACCGCTTCGATGCGCTCGACAGTACCCACAGAGGTACCGCCGTACTTCTGAACTAACAAGCTCATTCCAGCCTATTCCTCGTATATTGAATTGAATGCAAAGAACTAATAACTAGATCACAAAAAAGGGGGCAATTAAACACCAGTTTGCAATAAAAGTTAACCCAAATGCATGATAAAACACGGATATATCACGCTTTTATCACTATATGTACAGTGATTAGCCGAGTTGCTTGGTCACCCAAGGCACTACAGACTCCAGGGCTGCATTAAGAGCCGCCACATTAGTGCCGCCACCCTGCGCCATGTCAGGTCTACCGCCACCTTTTCCACCTAGCTGCTCGGCAACGTAACGCATAAGGTCACCCGCTTTCACTTTGGCGGTAATATCCTGCGTCACACTTGCCACCAAAGCAACCTTATCGTCTTCTACAGCAGCAAGCAGTACCACCGCAGTGCCCAATTTATTTTTAAATTGATCGGCAGTATCTCTTAATGACTTGGCGTCTGCATCGGCTAAATTCAAGACCAATACCTTAACACCAGCAATTTCTTGTGCCTGAGACAAAACATCCCCACTGCCCGCAGTCGCTAATTTGGTCTTTAGCGCAGCGAGATCTTTTTCGAGTTTGCGGCTTTGGAGCATCATCTGCTCCAGCTTTTCAGCAAGGTTCGTGCGATTAGCCTTAAGCGTGTAGGTCGCCGAGTCTAATAAAGATTCAACTTGATCAAATAGCCCCAAAGCTGCCGCACCCGTGACAGCCTCTATACGACGCACACCGGCAGCAACACCCGCTTCTGAGGTAATTCTAAATAAGCCGATATCGCCCGTGCGCTCAGCATGTGTGCCGCCACAAAGCTCCACTGAAAAACCATCACCCATAGTCAAAACGCGCACGCTATCGCCGTACTTTTCACCAAATAGCGCCATAGCGCCCTTAGTTTTGGCCGTCTCCATATCGCACAACTCAGTAGCGATTGAGGAGTTAGCACGTATTTGAGAGTTCACGAGCTGCTCAATTGTTTTTAATTGCTCTGCAGTTACAGCCTCGAAATGAGAGAAGTCAAAACGTAACCGCTCAGAATCAACCAATGAGCCTTTCTGTGTCACATGCTCACCGAGAATTTTACGCAGTGCGGCATGCAATAGATGTGTTGCAGAATGATTGAGTGCAGTGGCTTGACGTAAGCTAGCATCCACTTTGGCACCTAATTGATCGCCAACAGATACAGCACCCTGCAATACATGCACTAAATGAAGATGGGTGCTCCCTTGCTTTTGACAGTCACGTACTTCAAGACGGTTGGTGCCAAGCTCAAGATAACCACAATCGCCCGCTTGACCGCCAGACTCACCATAGAAAGGCGTGCGATCCAATACCACTACACCATCATCACCTTCTAGCAGGCGCTCAACTTTGGCGCCCTCTTTCAACAGTGCCAGTACCTTGCCCTGTTCTGCCAAGCTGCTGTAGCCAAGAAACTCACTCGCAGGCAAATCTATCCCCGCAGCGGTATAGTCAACCTTAAAACTACCTGCAGCGCGTGCGCGTGCGCGCTGTTCAGCCATAGCGGCATCATAGCCAGCTAGATCAAGGGTGTAACCTCGTTCACGGGCTATGTCATTGGTTAAATCTTGCGGAAAACCGAAAGTATCATAAAGCGTAAACACCAACTTACCGGGTATTTCTTTACCACTCAACTTGGTAAGCGCGTCTTCTAGTACAGCAATTCCTTTGTCCAAGGTTTTTTCAAACTGCTCTTCTTCTTGCAGTAATACTTTTTCAATTTGTGCTTGAAGCTTAATTAGCTCTGGGTAAGCACCACCCATGACCTCACCCAAGGATTTTACTAATTTATGGAAAAAAGCCTGCTTTTGCCCCAGTTGGTTACCATGGCGAATCGCGCGTCGAATAATTCGGCGTAAAACATAACCGCGCCCTTCATTGGAGGGAATGACGCCATCGCACACCAAAAATGAACAAGAGCGAATATGATCAGCAATTACCCGTAGGGATTTATTTTCCAAATCGGCGGTGTTAGTGACTTCAGCAGCGGCTTGCAACAAGTGCTGAAAGAGATCAATTTCATAATTGGAGTGCACCTTCTGCATCACGGCAGCAATCCGCTCAAGCCCCATGCCCGTATCGACAGAAGGTGCAGGCAGCGGATGCAACACGCCGTCTGGCGTGCGGTTAAACTGCATGAACACGTTATTCCAGATTTCAATAAAGCGATCGCCGTCTTCTTCTGGTGAGCCCGGTGGGCCACCCCAAATATCAGCGCCATGATCGTAGAAAATTTCAGTACAGGGACCGCAGGGGCCAGTATCACCCATGGCCCAAAAGTTGTCAGACGCATAGGGTGCGCCCTTGTTATCTCCAATACGGATTAATCGCTCAGCCGGCACACCAACTTCTTTATGCCAAATATCATAGGCTTCATCATCTGATGCATAGACTGTGACCGACAGTTTTTCCGCTGGAATATTTAGCCAGTCCTTGGATGTTAAGAACTCCCAAGCATAGGTAATTGCATCGCGTTTAAAATAATCGCCAAAACTAAAATTGCCTAGCATTTCAAAGAAGGTGTGATGACGTGCGGTATAGCCTACATTTTCAAGGTCATTGTGTTTGCCGCCAGCGCGCACACAGCGTTGCGAGCTGGTTGCACGCGTATAAGGACGTTTATCGTCACCAAGAAAAACATCTTTAAACTGCACCATACCCGCATTCGTAAATAACAAGGTTGGGTCATTGCCCGGCACCAACGAACTACTGGGTACTATGGTGTGACCTTTACTCTCGAAATATTTTAAATAGGCGTCGCGAATTTCAGCGCTTGTCATCATGGGTTACAACTCATCAAATGTTATGCAATCTGGCCTAGCAATCAGTGCTGGCGCTCTTCAATTTCTTCGTTACTTAAAGTACGAGCTTCATTTTCCAGCATAACTGGAATGCCATCGCGAATGGGATATGCCAAACGGCTTGCCCAAGAAATCAATTCTTGTTGCTCTGCGCGATATTCCAGCGCACCTTTGCTCACGGGGCAAACTAGAATGGCAAGTAATTTTTTATCAATCATGCGTCTGACTCTACAAATAGGTGATCAGGGGGCGGTATCTTACACTGCTCACAGCAGATATGTCTCTAGGAGTAAGTCAGTTCCAGAAACCTAACTTAGGGTGAATGAGGCATAGCTCCAACCAATAATTGCGGATCTACACGTTCTTCAAACCAGTTCATACGCCAATCCAAATGCGGCCCAGTCGCACGACCAGTCTGCCCCACTTTAGCAATGGCCTGTCCCTGCGCAATTTTATCGCCTTTATTAACCAGTATTTTACTCAAATGAATAAAGGTTGAAGAAAGACCGTGGCCGTGATCAATAATCAAGGTTCCTCCCGAAAAGAACATATCGGGATGCACCAAAGTCACCACTCCAGCTGCGGGTGCCTTCACTAAAGTGCCTACTGGGCGCGCTATGTCAACGCCATAGTGCGGACTGTTAGGCGCGCCATTATAAAAACGTTGGCTACCATAAACACCGCTAATCGGCCCCGTTAAAGGCCAGATGAATTTTTGTGCAAAAAAATCGAGTGGTAAGTCATCTTTACGCGCTTCAGCAGCCATCTGCGCCTCACGTTGACTGCGCGCCACTTGCTTGGGGTCTGGCGTTACCGTTCTCTGCGGAACCCCAGTGACTCGCTGAATTTGATAGGTGCGCTGCTTAACGTTATAACTATATTGTTGACGTTTGCCCGAACTATCTAAGATAGAAATGACCGCCGTTTTAGCCGCGTCGCGCCCGAGTCCAATCACAAAAGTACCGTCCTCCGTTAAGCGCAGGCTGCGCCCTTGAAACTCCACGCGAGAACCTAATTCTACCTTTCCGTATATAACCGCGCCCTGCTGCCATTCACCTCGCACGTCTAAGGCAAGTGCGTAAGGTATGGCGTTCACGCTTAGCAACCCCACTAGAGCTGAGAGCAACGTAGTCAATTTCATATACACATCCAACAAGAGCTTCTACATAAATAAATTGCATTCTACACGCAAAAAAAAACGGCAGTAAAACTGCCGCTTTTTTTGACAAACTTAATCACTACTTTGCCAAGTGATCGCCAACACGCAATATTTTCATGGTGTTAGTGCCACCCAAAACAGTGGTATCACCGCTTGAGAGAATGATTAAATCACCATCTACAACAATATTACGGGTTTTTAACAGCTCTACCGCACGCGTTAAATCTTGCGCACAAGGTACAGCTTCGGTATCAAAAGCAACGGGATGCACGCCGCGATACAGCGCCACTTTACGCTGAGTGCTCACATGACGCGAGAAAGCGAAAATAGGCAACTGCGAACCTACGCGCGACATCAAACGCGGTGTGCTACCTGATTCCGTTAACGCAATAATTGCCTTAACACCTGACAAGTGATTAGCGGTGAACATTGAAGCCAAGGCGATAGATTCATCGATTGAACTAAAATCTTCGTCCATACGATACTTATCAAAGCTGGCCGTTGGATGTTGCTCCGCGCCCAAAATAATACGCACCATTGCTTCAACAGTTTCTACCGGAAAATCACCGGCCGCTGTTTCAGCAGACAACATCACTGCGTCAGTACCATCGAGTACGGCATTCGCCACATCGAATACTTCAGCGCGCGTTGGGAGCGGACTATTGATCATAGACTCCATCATCTGAGTCGCAGTAATAACCACTTTGTTCAATGCGCGCGAGCGTTCAATAATACGCTTTTGCACACCGATCAAGGCTGCATCGCCAATTTCAACACCCAAATCGCCACGAGCTACCATTACCGCATCGCTCGCGCGGATAATATCGTCAAGCGTTTCATTGTCAGCTACAGCTTCTGCACGCTCAATTTTTGAAACCAACGCAGCCTTACCGCCAGCCTCTTCCATCAAACGACGCGCTAAATTCATATCTTCAGCGCTGCGAGGAAATGAAACTGCCAAATAATCTACATCGATCTCAGCGGCAGTTTTAATATCAGCCATATCTTTATCGGTCAATGCGGGTGCGGTTAAGCCGCCACCTTGACGATTGATACCCTTGTTATTAGACAAAACACCGCCAGCAGTCGTAGTGGTGTAAATGCGCGCACCTTCGATGCGATCAACTTTTAATACCACGCGACCATCGTCAAGCAAGAGCATATCGCCCGCTTTACAATCGTTAGGTAACTCTTTGTAGTCAATACCCACTTCGTCTTGATTGCCCACATCACGCTCAAGCGACGCATCCAATACAAATTTATCACCCACTTTCAGGTGGATTTTACCTACCGCAAAACGTGCGATACGAATTTTTGGGCCTTGCAAGTCACCCAAAACCGCAACATGACGACCATGCTTCGCAGCCAACTCACGCACCATGACAGCACGACGTTTATGATCTTCAGGTGAACCGTGTGAAAAATTCAAACGTACCACGTTCACACCAGCAACAATCAAGCGCTCCAAGACTTCGGGCGACTCTGAGGCGGGGCCGAGGGTACTTACAATTTTTGTACGTCTTAACATGTGAAGCTCTCTTATTTTGCTGACATCAATGCCAAGGTGTTATCCAACATGCGGTTTGAGAAACCCCACTCGTTATCATACCAAGACAATACCTTAACCCACTTGCCGTACACTTTGGTTTGCAAAGAGTCGTAGTTCGATGAGTGCGGATTGTGGTTGAAATCGATTGACACCAAAGGCTCATCAACATAAGCCAACACACCTGGCATTTCAGTCTCTGATGCTTTTTTCATAGCGGCATTAATGCTTTCTACAGAAACATCTTTTTCTACCAGCACATTGAGATCGACTAAAGAGACATTAATGGTCGGTACACGTACAGAAATACCATCTAGTTTGCCTTTCAACTCTGGCAACACCAAGCCCACTGCTTTTGCAGCACCGGTGGTGGTTGGAATCATAGACTGGGTAGCTGAGCGCGCGCGGTAAATGTCTTTATGGTACACATCAGACAATACCTGATCATTGGTATAAGAGTGAATAGTGGTCATAGAGCCTTGAACGATCGTGAAGTTATCATTCAATACTTTGACAATAGGCGCCAAGCAGTTAGTAGTACAAGAAGCGTTAGAAATAATAGTGTCAGTTGACTTCAATACATTGTTGTTCACGCCGAATACAACGGTGGCATCAACATCAGTACCTGGAGCAGAAATAATGACTTTCTTTGCGCCGGCAGCCAAGTGCAAACCTGCTTTCTCTTTGCTAGTGAATATACCGGTACATTCATAAACCACATCTACCTTCAGCTCACCCCATGGCAATTTAGCGGGATCACGCTCTGATGTGATACGAATTTCGTCGCCGTTAACAAACATGGTTTCGCCTTCAAATTTCACGCTGCCATTAAATACACCGTGAACAGAATCATACTTGGTCAAATGGGCATTGAGATGAGCATCGCCCAAGTCGTTAATGCCTACTATTTGAATTTGCTCGCGCTTACCAGACTCATACAAGGCACGCAGTACATTGCGGCCAATACGACCATAACCATTAATTGCCACTCTGATAGTCATTACTTTCTCCTAGGTTCAAAAGGTTGCCCATTGTGTCTGGGCTTTAATTTAAATAGTTTCTAATTTTTATGTGCCGTGCTTTTATCTATGAACGAGGCAAGCTAGCTGCTTCTCGCGCCAAACGCTCAATTTCATCCCAGCGACCAGCTTTCATCAATTCCTTCGGCGCCATCCAAGTTCCGCCCACACAAGCTACATTTGGCAATGCTAAGTAACTAGGTGCTTTTGCCAAATCAATACCGCCCGTTGGGCAGAAGGTAATTTGTGGCAAGGGGCCACCGATAGATTTCAACATAGGAACACCGCCCGCAGCTTCGGCAGGGAAGAATTTCTGATGAGTAAAACCTTGGGTGTAAAGATGCATAGCTTCCGTCGGCGTAGCCACGCCAGCCAAAAGTGGAATGCTTGATGCTTTTGCCGCTTCAATTAACGCTGGGGTCGTGCCTGGGCTCACTAAAAAAGTAGAGCCCGCTTTTATTGCTTTTTCTAAATCTGCAGGTGTAATAATAGTTCCGGCACCAATCACTGCATCGGCAGGCAAAGCTTCAACCATGGCGGTAATAGCGTCCAACGCACAAGGCGTGCGCAAAGTAATTTCCAATACCTTTAGGCCGCCATTATAAAGCGCTCTCGCCAAGGGAACTGCGTCTTCTATGCGCTCTACTACCATCACAGGAACAACAGGTGCTACTTTGAGAATTTGATCAATTGATAATGCCATTGTGAGTCCCTCGTAAGATTCAATAAAAAATTAATTCGACATTGTAATTAAGGCGCCCAGTAAATACTGACAGATACTTGTTGCTGTTGCAGTACGGCGCGAATTGGCATGGCCGCCACATCAGATCCAGCTTGAGCTGCCCGTAACACGGCAAGCTTTTCTTCACCGGTAATTAGCAAAACCAAAGATTTAGAGCGCAGCAGACCAGCCAAGGTTAGAGTCATACGCTCAGTAATAGAGCCAGTAACCTCACTTTGAATAGCATTTATAACGGCACAAAGGTGCTCACTCGCAGGATTTAATGCGGCTTCAAGCCCAGGAGCATAGGGGAAAAGTGATGCAGTATGGCCATCGGAGCCCATACCTAAAATAGTGACATCAAATGGCTGCGCCAATTGCTGATAAGCACTTTCGCAATCTGCCCAGCCTTCCATAGCCGTGTCAGCAGAGTTTTTCATGCCCACCAAGTTTGCCGCTGTAGCATTATTTTGGAAGAGATGTTTGACCGTAAAGGCTTCATTGCTTTTGTCGTGATCGAATGCAACCCAGCGCTCATCAACGAGAGCGACGTAGACTGCATCCCAATCCAAATCAACTTGGCTTAGAGCCTTATATAAAGGCTCAGGTGTACTGCCACCAGACACCATAAAACTAGCTTCACCGCGCTCATCTATAGCGCTGCGCAAAGCCGCTTCACACTCTGCTTGCAATGCCGCAATCATAGCGGCACGATTTTCAAATAGATGTTCTGTGACCATTAGTTATCAATCCCTTTAAGTGCGTCTTCAATGCAGAACCAACGACGATGATCACTTGCAAGCATCAAGCTAGCCGCTTGTGGGCCCCATGTTCCCGCCATATAACCTTGTGGTTTATTTTCAGGGCGCTGCCACGCTTGGATAATAGGATCTACCCAAGCCCAGGCTGCATCTACCTCAGCGCGGTGAATAAACAAACTAGGATCATTTGCCGCTGCATCTAACATCAGACGCTTATAAGCATCTGAAACAAAATTTTCATAACTGTCGGCAAATTCAAAATTTAAAACGACTGGGTGCAGTTTCGTTTCATGTTTCGCTAAATCTTTAGAAACCAATACGATTTTAATACTCTCTTCTGGTTGCAAGCGTATAACCAAACGATTGGGTGTAACCAAGCCGGCCGTGTCAGGATAGATGCGACGAGCAGTATCTTTATACTGAATAACGATTTCAGCAAAACGCTCTTTCATTCGTTTACCGGTGCGCAAATAGAAAGGCACATTGGCCCAGCGCGGCGTATCTATGTGGGCGCGAATAGCCACAAATGTTTCAGTATTACTGGATTGACCCAGCTCTTCCAAATAACCAGGAACAGCTTTGCCACCCATCTCACCCGCAACATATTGACCGCGCACTGAATTGTACTTAACAGTGTTGCCCGTCAAAGGACGCAAATTCTTTAACACTTCCAACTTGCCAGCACGAATGCAATCGGCCGTCATATGCTCAGGCGGCTCCATAGCAACCAAACACAGCAATTGCAAAATGTGATTTTGGATCATGTCGCGCATAGCACCCGCGCCATCATAGAAGCTGGCGCGTCCTTCTAAACCAACGGTTTCAGAAATGCTTATTTGCACATGATCAATCGAGTTGGCGTCCCAAAGATGATCAAACATGCCATTTGCAAAGCGCAGCGCCATAAGGTTTTGTACGGTTTCTTTACCCAAATAATGGTCAATACGAAAAATTGCATCTTCAACGAAATATTCAGCAATCTGGCTGTTAATTTCTTCTGCTGTTTGGGCGTCATAACCCAGAGGCTTTTCAACGACAACACGAGAGTTCTTAGTAATCAAACCAGACTCATGTAAGTGTTTACAGCAAACGCTAAACACAGATGGCGGCGTAGAAAGGTAGTACACGCGCTGGCGGTTATCACCGCTGTTGAGCAACTGCGCCATTGCATCCCAATGTTCGTCTTTAGTTGCTATATCGAGAAAGACGGGATAAATACGCTTAGCAAAATCATCCCACTCTGCAGCGATAAACTCACCGGCATTCAAATGCTTTTCCGCTGCTGCGCGCACTTTGCCTTGGTACTCCTCAACCATTTGCGCATTGCGACAGGTAGGAACTATACGTGCGTCAGAAGGCAAAGAGCCATCGCGATGAGCGCGGTAAAGACCGGGAATCAATTTGCGCAGAGCTAAATCACCAGCGCCACCAAAAATGACAAAATCAAACGCTTCGAGCATGAGGGTATTCCTGTGTGTGAATCTAAACTGAGTAATAAAATCTTTAGATCTTGTTGTCGTCATTCACCCACTGCTTAGCAGTCGGCTTGTGTCTCGCGTAATACAAAGTAAGTTGCTTAAGGTAACGACAGCTAAAAAACAACTCACCTAAAAAGAAAGACCCCGAACCTAAGTTCGGGGTCTGGATTCCAACTGGAATTACCAGTTAAAAACCGTTGCACCCTCTTCCGCCATACCGACGGTAGCGCGCAAGGGCGCAAACAGTTCACGGCCCATGCCATTGTGAACTTGTGTTAGATCGCAAACTGCTGGCTGGCGTGCGGCCAAGTCTTCTGCACTAACTAACAACTCCAACTTACCCGACTCAGCATCCAGCTCAATAATGTCGCCGTTGCGGATCAAGGCAATAGGGCCATTATCCAAAGCCTCTGGGCTAATATGAATAGCGGCAGGTATTTTACCTGATGCACCCGACATACGCCCATCGGTAACCAAGGCAACTTTAAAGCCGCGATCTTGTAATACCCCCAAAGGCGGAGTCAATTTATGCAATTCTGGCATACCGCAGGCCTTAGGACCTTGGAAGCGAACTACCGCGATAAAATCTTTTTCCAACTCGCCCTTTTTAAAGGCTTGCTGCAGCTCTTCTTGACTATGGAATACTATAGCGGGTGCGACTACCTTACGATGATCGGGCTTAACTGCAGAAATCTTAATTACCGAACGCCCCAGGTTCCCCTTAAGCAACTTCATGCCACCCTCTGCACTAAATGGCTTTGAAGGCGGACGCAGAACCGCATCGTCGAGGCTTTGCGCAATAGCATCGCGAAATACAATCTCACCATTCTCTAAGTAAGGTTCTTTGGTATAAGGATCTAAGCCGCCATCGCCCATCATGGTCTTCACATCATTATGAAGCAGGCCAGCCGCACGCAATTCGCGCATTAAATACCCCATACCGCCTACGGCTTGGAAACGATTTACATCAGCCAAACCATTGGGGTAGATACGACACATAAGGGGAATGATATCAGATATGTCAGACAAGTCCTGCCAGTCGATAATCACACCTGCCGCACGCGCTATAGCGACTATATGCATTGCATGGTTCGTCGAGCCACCCGTTGCCATTAAGCCTACAATCCCGTTGACTATAGACTTCTCGGTAACTATGTCAGCAAGTTTAATATCAGTATCGCGCGCCAGACGAGCCAACTGATGCACCGAAGCACGTGTTAGCGCCTCACGCATGGGAGTATAAGGATTGATGAAAGTACTACCGGGCAAATGCATGCCCATAATTTCCATCAACATCTGATTGGTATTAGCGGTGCCGTAAAAAGTACAAGTACCTGCACTGTGATAAGAAGCGCTTTCGGCGGCTAACAATTCTTTGCGGCCAACTTTACCTTCTGCAAATAGCTGGCGAGCCTTCGCTTTCTCGGCATTGGGTAGCCCCGGCGTCATGGGACCCGCAGGAATAAAGATAATCGGCAATTGCCCAAAAGAGAGCGCGCCCATCATTAAGCCCGGTACAATTTTATCGCACACACCCAAACAAATAGCAGCATCAAACATGTCATGTGAGAGCGCAATAGCAGTGCTCATAGCAATCACATCACGGCTAAAAAGCGACAGTTCCATACCAGGAAAACCCTGAGTAACACCATCGCACATCGCGGGCACACCGCCAGCCATTTGGGCCGTCATGCCCATCTCATGAGCGGCAGCCTTTATCGGCTCCAAGTACTCACCATAGGGCACATGAGCTGACAGCATTTCGTTATATGAGGAAACCACACCAATATTGGCCGCTTGACCTTCAGCCAACGCTTCTTTGTCTGAACTGTTGCAAGCGGCAAAGCCATGAGCGAGATTGGCACAGCCAAGATGATGACGCGCAGGTCCGGTAGGACGGAATTTATCTACTCGAGCAAGATAGGCAGCGCGTTTTTCGCGGCTGCGCTCAATAATGCGCTCAGTAATAGCGACAAGTCGTGAATCCGGGTTAAAAACATCAGTCATGGGAATACCATTGCTCGTGTTGTCTAATACATCGCTAGCAGCTAGGGCTTGCGAATTTAATTCTGGATGTTTTTCTCTACTATTTAAGCAGCTGTTATTCTTCTGAAATCATGTAAATTCGTCAATTTACGAGGCCGGCCTCCCTGCCCTGCCTTTCTAGCACCAGACTATCTGGTAACAAGCGATCTTGGCATCAAACTATCGATAAAAAGCCATACTGCACAAACTTGTCTAGCTAGATTTGGCACGCTTATAAAATTCGACCAAATTACGTGTGGAGCCATCGTGCTTAGGGTTAACCGGTGTATCAAGTGCCAATTCTGGCTGAATACCCGCCGCCAACACCTTACCCAGCTCTACGCCCCACTGGTCAAAAGAGTGAATGCGCCAAATGATACCCTGAACGAAGATTTTATGCTCATATAGCGCGATCAAGGCACCCAATGTTTTAGCATTCACTATAGGCAAAAGAATGCTATTGGTGGGGCGATTACCGCGATGTACCTTGTGTTCCACTATCTCTTCAATTCGCGCTGCGGGTAAGCCCTTCGCAGTCAACTCACGGCGAACTTGATCGGCATCTATACCCTGCATCAAAGCCTGGGTTTGCGCAAAGAAGTTCGCCATCAAGGTATCGTGGTGCCCCTCAACCGCCACCGTTGGCGCCACAGAGCCAATAAAGTCAGCAGGAATAATATCGGTGCCTTGATGCAACATTTGATAAAAAGCATGTTGGCCGTTAATGCCCACCTCACCCCACACCAAGGGCACACTGCCATAATTCAATGGCTCCCCAGCCCAATTGACTGACTTGCCATTACTTTCCATTTCCGCCTGTTGCATATAGGCAGGAAACCGATGCAAACATTGGTCATAGGGCAGTAATGCTTGGGCGGGATAACCCATAAAATTGCGATTCCAAATACCAACTAAGGCCATCATTACCGGTGCATTATCCGCCAACGGCGCACTTAAAAAGTGCTGGTCCATCTCATAGGCGCCCTGCAGCAGCTCTTCAAATGCTTCATAGCCTAAAGAAAGCGCAATGGGCAAACCAATCGCCGACCAGAGGGAGAAGCGTCCGCCGACCCAATCCCACATGTCAAAAATATTTTCTTCTGCAATGCCAAACGCTGTTACTAACTTGCGATTTGTCGATACTGCTACAAAATGCTTGGCAATAGCAGCATGGCTTTGCGCAGCCGCCATAAACCATTGCTCCGCCGTTTTAGCGTTAGTCATGGTTTCTTGAGTCGTAAACGTTTTAGACGCGATGACAAACAATACAGCTTCAGGATTTAAGCCTGCCAATACTTCTGCAATCTGCACGCCATCCACGTTAGAGACATAATGCATCTTTAGGCGGCTATCGCTATAGGCTTTCAATGCTTCAGTTACCATCAGCGGCCCCAAATTCGAACCGCCTATACCAATACTCACCACATCGGTAATTGGCTTGCCGGTATAGCCCAGCCATTCACCCGCGCGCACTTTAATAGACAACTTGCGCATGCGCTCTAATTCAGCATTGATCGCTGGGCGTACATCCTGTCCATCAATCATAATAGGATTACTTGATCTATCGCGCAGTGCCACGTGCATCACCGCACGATCTTCAGTGGCATTAATATGCTCGCCGGCAAACATTTTGTTGCGCCAAGCCTCAACCTCAGACTCTTGCGCCAAAGCCAAAAGTGCTGTTTTAGCATCCGAATTAATGAGGTTTTTGGAGTAATCGAGGAGAAAGCTGGGAAGCTCTACTGAGAAGTTTTCAAAACGTTTGGCATCTTGCTGAAATAAATCGTTAATTCGCTGGGGCTTAAGTTGCGCAGCCAAATCAGTTAGGCGCTTCCACGCAGGCAAATCAGTTGGGCATTTAATAGAGGGGCTGGTCATTTACTACTCCGTAAACTGGGTGTATAGGTTAAATCCTAAGCAGGCAGATGGTGGCCATGACTATCTTATAAAACAATGCCTTTTATATAGTGATCGTAGTTGCCGCCAGATCTTCGCCTTTAGCAGCACTATTTCCCTGAAATTTATTTTATGCGTCTGTGACAGGCAAGCTGATGTCAGCTCAGTGCACAACTATAGACACTTGTTTGGAGATTGTGCACCAAAGACCAAAAAGGATAGACTTCCTAATGATGGCAACGTTTCCCAAACAATATCCTAGATTAATCACTTTATATGCAAGCCATCAGCAGAACAGACGGAAGTTCTAGATGCATAGAGAAATGCATAAATGCAATGAAGAAAAACTCACATCAATTTTTCTAGTCTGCAAGAAAAACATCCGCTTGAAAAAGGCGGCTATGATAGGCAGATGGGGTTTGAGTGTCAATTAAGGCACTCTTTTAGCTTAGTAAAAACGACACCCAATTATTCAATAAAAGTAAAAAAACAAGGGGTTTAACAGTCTCCTTTCGCAAGAATCTGAAATCAAGAGTAACTCAACCCCATGACGTACATAGATTCACAGCCGCTAGGTATCATCGAAGGTTTTTTTGGCCGAGAGTGGAGCTGGGACGATCGAGCGGCTTACGCAAATTTTCTTGCACTAAATGCGTTCAATTTTTACATCTACGCACCAAAAAGCGACAAAAACCTGCGCATGCAGTGGCAGCAAAATTGGCCGCAAAGTAACTTCTCACAACTCTGCAATTTGCGCGAAACCTTTCGCAAGCAAGATATAGACTTTGGCATAGGATTAAGCCCGCACGAAATCTATTTGGATAAAACGCACAGTCAAAGACACCAACTCAAACAGCGTCTCGAACAAATTAATCAACTGCAACCCGACATTCTCTGCATACTCTTTGATGATATGCGCGGCGACATCCCAAACCTTGCACAACTGCAAATTGATATAGCGCATCAAGCTGCAGCGCAATGCAATGCCAAACATATTATTTTTTGCCCCACTTACTACAGCTTTGACCCTATTCTTGAAAAAGTTTTTGGGGAGATGCCTGCCAATTACTGGGAAGTTTTCGCACAAAAATTAGATCCAGCAATAGATATTTTTTGGACGGGCGAAAAAGTATGCTCAACCGACTACAGTGCCACGCACCTCAGTAAAATCAGCGAACTTATTGGTAGAAAGCCTTTTTTATGGGACAACTATCCCGTTAACGACGGAGCATCAAAATCAAAAATATTGCAACTGCGCAGCGTTGGAAAGCCCCACAGCCAGCTGAGCGGCTTATTAAGTGGCCACGCGATTAACCCTATGAATCAAGCCTGGCTGACGCAAATTCCACTACTCAGTTTCGCGCAGGCCTATACACAAAAAAATAACTACAACCCAAGCTTCAGTTTTTACAACAACTGTATTGCACTTTGCGGAAAAAAGCTTGGCCAACAACTTATAGCTGACATTGATTTTTTACAGGATAAAGGGCTGGACAAAATAACTGAGCCCGAGCTAAATAGATTGATCTCAACCTATCATCAGTTTCCAGATAATCCTTTTGCCCGAGAAATTAACGCATGGCTCCAAGGTGAATATCGTTTTGATCCCGCCTGCCTCACCGAATAACAAGCCTATTTCAACAAGCTTTGCAGCCAAATTGAAATACGAGCAACTTGTTCAGGGCAAACACTGTGTCCCATCGAAAAAGATTGATACTCAACACTGAGCCCCATGTCTGATAACTGCCGAAATGCGCGCTGACCCAAAGCCTCATTCACCACTTCATCTTCGCTGCCATGCTGAATTAAAATAGGCAGCTGCTGATTTTGTGAGTGAATCTTCAAGGTATTAACAGTGGCAAAATAACTAGACATTACCAA
Organism: Cellvibrio sp. 25HG11W-0; assembly: GCF_057815475.1. Lineage (NCBI taxonomy): Bacteria > Pseudomonadati > Pseudomonadota > Gammaproteobacteria > Cellvibrionales > Cellvibrionaceae > Cellvibrio > Cellvibrio sp. 25HG11W-0. Next base: position 1,890,539 of record NZ_CM174230.1, on the reverse strand, counting down.
TATACCTGCCAAGCCGTGCGCACAACTTAAGCCAGCTTCGTAAACCACCGCACCGCCTTGTGAAAAACCAACTAAGGCAATTTTATTAGGCGCCACACCCCGCTCAATTTCTCGTTCGATTAAGGCTTGTATAGCTTTCGCACTAGCACGTAATTGTGGTTCATCAACCTTACGCTCAAAATCCATTTCTAGAATATCGTACCAAGCTGGCATAACATAACCGCCATTAACGGTGACGGGCATTTCAGGCGCATGAGGGAAAATGAATCGCACCGCCAGTGATGAAGGCAGATGTAACTCTGGCACTAGCGAGCTAAAATCATAGCCATTGGCTCCCAGCCCATGCAACCAAATAACACTCGCTTGTGCCGCCATACCAGGCTGCGTTTCAATTTCAACTGATGGTAAATAGCTCATGCAATAATCTCGTTTTTGGGTTGTTTTTTAACCACCAAATTGGGCGATACCTATTTCTCAGAAAAATAAAAAAGTACACCATAAGCAGTAAAATGAAAAAAATCCCACTACACTGCATAAAGAATCAATTGAATTTATCCCACAGTCGCATCGCAGATGCTAAGGAATAACATGACGAATTACCACCCTTACAAATCCGTACATGAAGAGGCAGGCGAATACGAAACCATAGACGCCATCATCTCTCCTGTTGGCCACCTCAATATACTCTCCAAAATAGAAGTCGCTAAATTGCTCGACTCCAGTCAAAGCGGGCTTTATAAATTATTTCGCAGCTGCTCATTAGCCGTGCTCAATTGCGGAAACTACCTAGACGACGGCAAAGAATTACTCAATCGCTATAAAAGCTTTTCTATCAGTATTATTCAGCAAGAGCGCGGCATAAAACTCGATGTAAAAGGCGCCCCCGCCAGTGCTTTTGTTGATGGAAAAATGATCAAGGGTATCAGTGAGCATCTTTTTACCGTGTTGCGCGATGTCATCTTCGCCAGCGGTGAAATTGAAACCAATCCAAAATTCAACTTAGACACCACCGAAGGTATTACTGACGCGGTATTCCATCTATTGCGCAATGCAAAATTATTACAACCTGGCCTCGATCCAAATTTAGTAGTGTGCTGGGGCGGGCACTCTATCAGCCGCAATGAATATGACTACACCAAAGAAGTTGGCTACCAACTCGGTTTGCGCGGTTTGGATATTTGCACTGGCTGCGGCCCAGGTGCCATGAAAGGGCCGATGAAGGGTGCCACCATAGGTCACGCGAAACAACGCACAAGCCACGGGCGCTACGTTGGCATCACTGAACCCGGTATTATTGCTGCAGAAGCCCCCAATCCAATCGTCAACCAACTCACCATAATGCCGGATATCGAAAAACGCTTGGAAGCGTTTGTTCGCTTAGGTCACGGCATTATTGTCTTCCCTGGTGGCGCAGGCACAGCTGAAGAAATTTTATACATTCTCGGCATTTTGTTGCACCCCGACAATAAAGATATACCCTTTCCACTTATTTTTACCGGTCCAGAAAATTCCGCAGAATATTTTGCGCGCGTCGATAAATTTATCGGTGATACCTTGGGCGCAGAAGCACAGGCACTCTACAAAATTTTTGTGAATGCTCCTGAAGCTGTGGCTCGAGAAATGAAAGCCGGTATTCAAGAGGTGCGCGAATTCCGCAAACGTAGCGATGATGCTTACTACTTTAACTGGCAGTTAAAGATCAGCCCAGACTTACAGCAGCCGTTCACCCCCTCTCACGACAATATGCGAAACCTAGAATTGCATAAAAACCAACCAAGCTATCAGCTTGCTGCAAACTTACGCCGTGCCTTTTCAGGCGTGGTTGCGGGTAATGTGAAAGAAGAAGGTATTCGTAAGATTGAAGAGTTTGGTCACTTTGAGCTGCATGGCGACCCCGAAATCATGCACCCAGTGGATGAGCTACTTACCTCTTTTGCCGAGCAAAATCGCATGAAATTGCCAGGGAGAAACTATATACCCTGCTATAAAGTTATTAAATAATCACTTAAATGACTATTTGGGAATATGTTGTAGTCAATGTCTCACAAAGATTGCCGATTTTAGCGACTATCTACAACAAGGCTCTAGGCAGATAATAGCCACATCAAGGAAGTAGACAATGATGTGTAACGGCCAAGTAAGGTCAAGGGATGCGCCCACCTGTAGAGGAAGCGATGTCGGAGACATCAAGGGATTGCACTAGCGCAGGAGGAATGGCGGTCAGGGAAGCAACAGGAGTTGCAGCAGAATTGACTACTTCAATCAGGGATTGATACGAACGGGGCCGCTTAGCGGCCCCTAATCGTTTCTGAGGTGTCATTATTCCGCTGTTTAAGTCCCCTCCAACTTTCACCTCATAGTCCAATCAAAAACCTACTCATAAGAATCTCCTTTAGTCGCAAGTTTTTCCTGTCGCTTTTGCTCGCGCCTGCGCTGAAAAAAGCTGCTGAGCTGATGCTGACATTCCGCGGCCAAAACACCCCCCTCATGACTTACGCGGTGATTAAGGTAATCGCTATCTAACAGCTGCGCTTTACTCACCACAGCACCTGCCTTAGATTCATAAGCACCAAATACCAAACGCTCTATACGCGCATGCACTAATGCCCCTACACACATAGTGCAGGGTTCGAGAGTGACATAAATACTGGCACCCAAAAGGCGATAATTTGCAGCAGCGGTGGCGGCCTGACGCAAGGCTTGTATTTCAGCGTGTGCAGTAGGATCGCAACCACTGATAGGCTGATTCCAACCTTCACCTAAAATTTGTCCGTCACGTACTATGACAGCCCCGACGGGCACTTCCTGAAGCATTTCCGCCTTTGCCGCCAGCACCATCGCATACTGCATCCAATACGCATCATCCCCAACAGCTAACTTCGCTCCTGAGTTCGTATTGTGATCTTGCATCAAAGTTCAACCTCATGAATCTGCGGTGCCAAATAAGTAGCAATTTCCGACTCACTGAGACTGCGCACAAACGAAAAACGCGCAATAGTTTCTCCTGCAACATCAACAGTTTCACAAAACATGTCTAACGGGCGCACCCACCATGAATAGTCGCCGTAGAGACAGCGATAAAACACAAGAGACTCACGCGTCTCACTGTGCGTCGCCACTTGAAATACAAAATAATCATGGCCTTTATAATGACGATATAAACCAGTATTCAACATAACAAAGCCTTAATAACAATAAAACTAATGAGATACTTCCGTACAATCTGGATAATCTGTATCAAACCAACCTTGCGCCTGACACTGACCATCCAGCAAGTGCGTAATTTTGTTGGCGCGTTCATCCAATAGCCCTGCATTTTTATGTGGATGATAAAGATTGGGGCCCTTAATCATGGCCACTAACCGAATAAAATCTGCGCGTGCAAGCTGATCTAAAGGTTGATTGAAATATTGCTGACTTGCCGCCGCCAAACCTACAACAGCTTTTTTATTCACTTGCCCCATGTAGAGCCTCATCACATAAGCGTTTAGCTGCTCGGATTTTGGCATATTAGCGCTCAAGATGAGTGCCATAAAATCTCGACCTATATCGATTTTTTTACAACACTCAAACACACGGCGATAAAAACCTTGTATTAACCCACTTACACCCTGCAACTCTTGTCCATAGAGGAAAAAATCGCGCGCTAACGAAGAGGTGAGCGTGGTCACGCCTTGGCCACTTGAAAGATCAAGACCGTAATGCTGATAAAAACGCGGATCTTCTACTTGCAATAAAATCCACTCAAACTCTGGTGAAAGCTGGGTGGGCACTACCTTATAGCTGCGATGCAATGCCTCATAGGCATTATTAGCCCAAATCATCACTATGGCTAGGTAAACAAGATGCGCGCATAAAACCCAGAGGAGCCAACGACTCATGCGTTTAAGATAAATCATTAACCTATAACGCCCGCATTTTTTAATTCAGCCAAGTCCGCGTCAGAATAATTCAATAAGGTCTGCAACACCTCCTGTGTGTGACTGCCAATGTCTGCACCAGGCCAATCGGTTCGCCCGGGGGTGCCAGCAAGTTTAGGCAGTATGGCGGGAATTTTTAAGGGCTTACCATCTATTTCAACCTGCTCGAACATACCGCGCGCGTTAAATTGCGGGTCGGCAAACATATCTTCCACATTGTAGATGGGGCCGCCCGGTACGCGCGCCTCATCCAACAGACGCAAAATTTCATCTGATTCTAAACTCATACACCAAGCCGCCAAGGCATTATCAATTTCGCGTTCATGCAGGACTCGCCCTGCATTATTGGCCATGCGCGCATCAGTCGCCATTTCTGGATGTCCCGCTACCGTCATCAGCCGCTGGAAAATAGAATCACCATTGCCACCAATTACAACATATTTCCCATTTTTACAGCGATAGGTGTTGGTAGGCACTATACCCGTCACCGTGGTGCCCGATGGCTGACGTATAACACCCGCACCATCAAACTCCGGCACTACCGCCTCCATTAAATTAAACATGGATTCATAGAGTGCGACATCGACTAACTGCCCCAAACCCTCATCACTTCGCTCGCGTCCAAGCAGCGCTAAAGCTATACCTAAGGCAGCATGAATGCCCGCGATGGTATCGCCAATACTCAAGTTAGGCCGCACCGGTGCTTGATCGGCAAAACCGTTCACATAGCGAAAACCGCTCATGCCTTCGCACACGGAAGCAAAACCCGGCTTATTCGCGTAGGGGCCAGTTTGGCCGTAACCTGAAATTCGCGCGTAAACACATTTAGGGTTCGATTGTTTGATTTGCTCCGGCCCTAAACCCCAGGCTTCCATTACACCTGGGCGAAAGTTTTCTATAACCACGTCAGCGCTATCAATTAGTTGCCGCGCAATTTTCTGCCCTTCTGTTTTTTTCAAATCGAGCGTCACACTTTTTTTATTGCGCCCCAAGCTGCGCCACCAAAGCGATGTACCATTTTCCACCACCCGCCAATTGCGGATAGGGTCACCTTCAGGCGGTTCAATTTTAATTACTTCAGCCCCAAAGTAAGCCAGCATACAACCGGCAAAAGGGCCCGCCAATAGCTGCCCTACTTCAATGACTCTAATGCCATCCAAAGGGCGTGCTTTATTCTGTGTCATGGGTAAGATCCAATATTATTTTACCTATGTGTTGACTGGACTCCATTCGCGCGTGCGCCGCAGCGGCATGCGCCAAGGGAAACACCGAATCAATCACTGGCTGAATTTTTTTATGCTGTAACAGTGGCCAAACATTTTTTAATAATTCTTGCGCAATCAGCGCCTTTGTCTCAGCGGGTTGCACCCGCAGCGTGGAGCCCGTTAAAACAAGTCGCTTGAGCATTAAGGGCATAAAATCTACTGTGCTTTTACTGCCCTGCAAAAAAGCGATGTTCACGATACGGGCTTCTTTGGCAGCAGCAGAAAAGTTGCGCTGAATATAATCGCCACCCACCATATCGAGAATGACATTAACGCCCTGCCCTTTAGTTTGCATTTTTATGATTTCAACAAAATCTTGCTTGCGATAGTTAATCGCAAATGCACCTAGCTTTTCGCACGCGATACATTTCTCATCAGAGCCAACCGTCGTAAATACATTGACACCAAAAGCCCGCGCCAACTGAATAGCTGTTGTACCTATGCCACTGCTGCCACCGTGAATCAATAGGCTTTCACCCGCCGTTAAGCGGGCACGTTGAAAGAGATTATGCCAAACGGTAAAAAAAGTTTCGGGCAGTGCAGCTGCTTGAACAAAAGAAAAACCATTAGGTACTGGCAAACATTGTGCTGCCGGTGCAGCAGCATATTGTGCATAACCGCCGCCATTGACCAAGGCACAAACCTTGTCGCCGAGGTGCCATTGAGTCACGGCATCGCCACAGCTAATGATTTCGCCCGCAACCTCTAACCCTAAAATAGGTGAGGCATCTATAGGTGCAGGATATAGCCCTTGGCGCTGTAGAATGTCAGGGCGATTAATGCCCGCCGCATAAACGCGAATTATCACCTCGTGAGGCTTTGGCTGCGGCGCGGCCATTGTCTGCAATTCTAATTGTGCGGATGTTACCTCTATGAATTTCATCCGCTGCAGATCCTGATACTCGCGTTATTAGTATTCATTAAGGCACATATTCCAAAACTCAAAGCTAAAGAGTTATGGTTCTAGGCGCACAATCGCCCAGCCACCATCGGCCTGCAAGTTGTATTGAAAACGGTCGTGCAATCTATGAGCGCCACCTTGCCAAAATTCAATTTGATGGGGTTTAACGCGATAGCCGCCCCAAAAATCTGGCAGAGGAATTTCGCCTTTGGTGAATTTATTTTTCATTGTTTCAAACTGTTGCAATAACAATGCGCGCGAAGCAATGGGTCGACTCTGCTGAGAAGCCCAAGCTCCCAATTGTGATTCGCGCGGGCGGCTTACAAAATACTTAAACACCTCAGCTGTTGTCAGCGGCTCCACTTGACCACACACTTTTACCTGCCGCTCCAGCATATGCCAAGGGAAATGCAAACTGATTTTAGGATTTTGCTGTAGTTCTTGCGCTTTGCGGCTTTTAAGGTTGGTATAAAACACAAACCCCTTAGCATCCAAGTTTTTTAACAACACGATGCGCTGGGATGGCTGCCCAGTTCCATCTACCGTGGCTATGGTCATCGCATTAGGGTCGGGAATACCCGCTTTAATGGTTTGATCCATCCAACGTCCAAATTGCTCAAGAGGATCATCCGCCAGATCAGCGCGCGCCAATCCACCTTGCGTATATTCACGGCGATAATCTTCTAGCTTTAATTCCATACAAGTCTCACTTAAGTGCCGTTGCTTAGAGGAGTGCATACTACTGACTAGCAGCAGAAATGCAATTTTTCGCTGCCTAAATACACGCTACGCAACCATCTAGCTGCGTAGAGTAAAGAGGTTACGAGAGAATCCTTAGGCCTATAATGTCGCCTTCACCATGGCGGCATATTGAGCATCAACCCTAGCCAATTGCACCAACATCCGCTCCTGAATCGACGCATTAGCCTGAGGTAAACCGTCCGCGATCAGACATTAGAATTGTCATCTGATGTAGCAATTGTAGATAGTTGGCCCAAACCTCAAACACAACGACCGGATCTGGCAAATTGGTTTGAGGGTTCTTTTTTTACGAGCGGATAAAATCTGGAAACTTGATGGGATAATGTAAGAAAAAATCGGTGTATTATTCCTCACTATGTCGTAATTACCTTGTTTAGGGTAAAACTTCACTGCAAATCTACGTGGATCACGCTCATAGTCACGAGAGCCCTTACCGCCACCCAGTGTCGAGAAGCGCAGAAAGACCTCAGTTTTATCACCTACATGCTGTGAAAAATCAGCAATAAAATATTGGCTAAGACTTTTAGCCAGAGTGAAATATCCATAAGCACCGATGCCGCGGGCATGAACTACCTGCTCGGGAATGATTTCGCGGTTAAAATGTGCCAATTTTTCAAAGGGATAATGATTATCAAAGGTTAATAGACCACGGGGGCCTGCACTGATGCTATTGTTATCATTAGCAGCAAGAGCAGCAGCGGGAGTGGTTAAGGTTGTCTAACTCGTGGCGCTTTTCCTCTGTTTCATTGAAGTAGCTGATTTCATCCTTAAAGCTTTGCAAAACTTGGCGCTATGCTAGGCCAGACCTAAAATTAATTAAATCAATTACAGAAATAAAACTAATAGTTTTTATTTCTTATATCGCTACTAAAATTCTGAGAGTAAAATCGCACCAAAACCTATTTGAGAGAGTTACACTGACAACTTAATTAAAATGATTTTCGCGCCAACAGCCGAACCAAGTCAAAATCCCTTAAAACTAAAAGATGAATAGCAGTCCATAATGACCCAAACTGATTCCATTGTAGGTGTAATACTCGCTGGAGGCCTCGCTAAGCGAATGGGCGGAGGAGACAAGTGTCTGCTTCCACTCGCAGGCAAAACCTTACTGCAGCGCACCATAGAGCGCGCTCAGCCTCAAGTTAGTAAATTATTATTAAATGCTAATGGCAGCAGCCTCCGTTTTGCACGTAGCCGCCTTCCGGTTGTGGCAGACATATTTGCCGGTAACCTTGGCCCCTTAGCTGGAATTCACAGCGCGCTGTGCTGGATGAAGGCCGACAATCCCGATGCGGAATGGCTTGTAAGCTTTGCGTCTGATACGCCTTTTTTTCCCAATGATCTCGTCGAACAACTCCATAGTGCGGCCATTTCGGCAGATGTTCATATTGCAGTTGCGACCTCCCAACAAAATCTTCACCCCGCCTTTGCCCTTTGGCATGCATCACTGCTCGACAAAATAGATGCCCTATTAAAAATAGGGGAAATACCTCGGCTACAAGACTGGATTAATTCGCAGAAAAAAATTGACGTCGAGTTTCCTTTTGATAAATACGATCCTTTTTTCAACATTAATACACCTCAAGACCTTTATGCAGCGGAAACATTAGTGCCCCTCGTGAAATAATGAGAGGGGAGCATTAATCTAGCCCCCCTAGTGACCAATGCACTTAGCACTTCAATACAAGCTACATTTGGAACTTTTATGGCCTGGCGCGCGCTCTGTCTCCTGCAATTTTTCTGCTTACTTATTATCTACACCTATCTCGGATTAACCCCACACCCAGAAAACTCCATACCTATTTTTAATGATTTATTAATGCACCTATGCGGTTACATTGTTGCAGCTATTTCTATTAGCCTGGCTTTTCCCTCGTGGCATACATGGCAACGAGGTATATTTTTACTTAGTTTTTCAGTTGCCATAGAAATTGGGCAGCACTTCAATCCACCACGTACGTTTAGCCTTATGGATATAGCGGCCAATGGCAGCGGCATATTGCTCGGTTTAGCAATCGTTTTTGCACTATTAAAAGGCCTCCCTCGGTTGCAAAAATTGCTCTAGTGCTGAGGCATAAAGTTACATTCAACTTATGATTTACTAAAATTAACGCATAAAAAAAGCCAGCAATATGCTGGCTTTTTGTGTGATACCGAAAAACTACAACAATAAACGTCTCACATCAGCAATCACAGCAGTCAAGTAAGTAAAGAATCGACCGGCATCACCACCGTTAATTGCACGGTGATCATAAGAGAGCGACAAGGGCAACATATTGCGTGGTACAAACTCTTTACCATTCCATACAGGCTTAATCTGCGCACGCGACACACCCAGAATCGCAACTTCAGGCGCATTTACAATTGGCGTAAAGCCATTACCGCCCATAGCACCCAAGCTTGAAATGGTGAAGCAGCCACCTTGCATATCGCTCGGCAACAACTTGCCATCGCGTGCTTTCTTGGCCATTGCATTAATTTCGTCGGTAAGCTCCCACAGGCCTTTTTTATCGACGTTGCGAATAACCGGCACCATCAAACCATTCGGTGTATCTACTGCAATACCAATATGCACATATTTTTTCTGCACGATATTTTCGCCGTCATGATGAAGCGAAACATTGAAGCTTGGCTCAGCAATCAACGCTGCTGCACAAGCTTTCATAATAAAAGGTAATGGCGTGAGTTTGGAGCCGCGCTTTTCGGCTTCAGCTTTCAAACCACCACGGAATGCTTCAATCTCGGTAATATCGGCATCATCCCACTGAGTCACATGCGGCACGTTCAACCAGTTGCGCGTCATATTATCCGCAGTGATTTTTTTGATTTTACTCATTTTAACGAGTTCGATATCACCGAACTTTGCAAAATCTACTGCTGGTATACGTGGAATACCACCGCCTACACCAGCACCTGACTGAGCAGCAACAACGATTGGCTTAACATAGCCACGCACATCATCTTTTAACAGACGGCCGCGTGGGCCAGTGCCGGATACTTTACCCATATCAACGCCAAGTTGGCGCGCAAGCTTACGTACAGCAGGACCAGCATAGACATCACCCGATTGTGCAATTTCAGCAACAGGTGCCGCTGCTTTCGGCGCGTCAACTTTTGCAGCCTCAACCTTAGGTGCTTCCGCTTGTACAGGAGCCGCGTCTGGCTTAGCAGCAACTGAGGCTGCAGTACCCGTAGAGGCAACCACACAGATAAGCGCACCCTGAGTTACTTTGTCGCCCACATTCACAGCGATACTGACAATTTTACCTGCAGCTTCAGCAGGAATTTCCATAGAGGCTTTATCAGTTTCCAGAACGATGAGTGAGTCACCTTCAGCAACCTCATCGCCCACCTTGACACATAGCTCAATAATTTCTACTGCATCGCTAGTACCTATATCAGGCACTTTTAAATCGATGTTGGCACTCGCAGCAGCGGGTGCAGGTGCAGTAACAGGAGCGGCAGCTTCTGCTTTTGGTGCTGCAGCTTGCGGAGCGGGAGCTGCCACAGCTGCGCCTTCAGCTTCTACTTCAAGCAGCAAATCACCTTGAGACACCTTATCGCCCAGGCTTACTTTAATGGCAACCACCTTGCCTGCAGCATCGGCGGGAATTTCCATTGAAGCCTTGTCAGTTTCAAGTACCACAATAGAATCGCCCTCAGCAATCATATCGCCTACTTTTACTGAAATTTCAATAACTTCAACGCCTTCTGCGCCGTCAATGTTTGGCACTTTAATAGTTTGAATTGCCACGGTTTTTCCTCACTAATCGTTTATATCTACATTGGATAAATGTTTTGAATGGGCACAAACAAGATCGCCCTCTTTGTGAGAGGGCGATAGTTTTATACGCTCATTGGATCCGCTTTTTCTGGATCAATACCAAACTTCTTGATGGCCTTGGCAACCACATCGGCTTTAATTTTGCCTTCGTCTGCCAAAGATTTAAGCGCTGCAATCACCACAAAATAGCGATTCACTTCAAAGAAATGACGCAATTGTGTACGGGTATCACTGCGGCCAAAACCTTCACAACCTAACACGGTATAGGTACCTGGTACATAAGCGCGCAACTGCTCAGAATAGGTTTTAAGGTAATCGGTAGAAATAATAACCGGACCTTCGCGGCCTTCCAGTTGTTGCGTAATATAGGGCTTACGCGCAGCATCAGTTGGGTGCAACAAATTCCAGCGAGTAGCGCGCTGACCATCGCGGGTCAATTCGTTCACACTGGTTACACTCCATACATCTGCCTCTACGTCGAAGTCTTTGCGCAGAATCTCTGCTGCAAAACGCACTTCGCGCAAAATGGTGCCAGCGCCCATCAACTGTACGCGGTGCTTGGCTTTACCCGTGCCCTGCTCCAGCAAATACATACCCTTGATAATACCGTCCTGCGACCCTTCAGGCATTTCGGGATGCTGATAGTTTTCATTCATCAACGAGACGTAATAGAACACATTTTCTTTGTCGTGATACATACGCTTCATACCGTCCTGCAGAATCACTGCAAGCTCGTAAGCGTAAGTGGGATCATAGGTGCGGCAGTTTGGAATAGTATTCGCCATGATATGGCTGTGGCCATCCTGGTGCTGCAAACCTTCACCGTTCAAGGTGGTACGACCCGCAGTAGCACCCAACAAGAAACCACGCGCTTGCGAGTCACCCGCAGCCCAAGCCAAATCGCCAATGCGCTGGAAACCAAACATAGAGTAGTAAATATAAAACGGAATAGTCGGAACACCATGGTTGCTATAGGCTGTTGCCGCCGCAATCCACGAGGACATGGCACCCGCTTCGTTAATACCTTCTTCCAAAATCTGGCCAGTGGAAGACTCGTGGTAGGACATCATTTGACCGGAATCATGAGGCACATATTTTTGGCCTTCAGATGAGTAAATACCGACGGTTTTGAACATACCTTCCATACCAAAGGTACGCGCTTCATCGGGCACTATAGGTACAATATTTTTGCCTATCGCCTTGTCTTTGACCAAAGTTGAAAGAATACGGACAAAGCTCATAGTGGTAGAAATTTCACGCTCACCCGTTGACTTCAACTGAGACGCAAAAGCATCTAGCTCAGGCGTTTGTAGTGCATCAAAATCCGCTTTACGCGCAGGCAAATAACCTTTTAATGAGGTGCGACGTGAACGTAAGTATTGCATCTCTGGGCTATCTTCACTGGGACGATAGTAGGGAAGCTTAGGCAAGTCTTCATCGCTAATCGGTAATTCAAAGCGATCGCGGAAAATTTTAAGGTTTTCAATATCCAAGGATTTAACCGAGTGAGTCTTGTTAATCGCCTCACCCGAGGTGCCCATACCATAGCCCTTAACGGTTTGCGCTAGAATCACAGTAGGCTTACCTTTGGTATTCACTGCTTGATGGTAGGCGTTATATACCTTGTGACCATCGTGACCGCCACGGGCCAAGTGCAGAATATCTCTGTCGGTTAAGTCTTTAACCAACTCAAGCAACTCAGGGTACTTGCCAAAAAAGTGCTCGCGGGTATAAGCGCCGCCATTGGCTTTGTAGTTTTGCATTTCGCCATCGACCACTTCGTCCATGCGCTTTTGCAACAAACCCGTTTTGTCTTTAGCGAGCAATGCATCCCAACCGCGCCCCCAAAGTACTTTGATAACATTCCAGCCAGCACCACGGAATACACCTTCCAACTCTTGGACGATTTTACCGTTGCCGCGCACTGGGCCATCAAGGCGCTGCAGGTTGCAGTTGATGACAAAAATTAGGTTGTCGAGCTTTTCACGGGAGGCCAATGAAATAGCACCCAAGCTCTCCGGCTCATCGCACTCGCCGTCGCCCAAAAATGCCCAGACTTTACGGTCAGAAACGGGCACCAAACCACGCGCTTCCAAATAGCGGTTATAGCGCGCTTGATAGATAGATTTAATGGGGCCAAGGCCCATAGATACGGTAGGAAACTGCCAGTAATCGGGCATTAGCCAAGGATGAGGGTAAGAGGACAGGCCCTTGCCATCGACTTCGCGCCGAAAGTTATCTAACTGGTCTTCACTTAAGCGGCCTTCAACGAACGAGCGCGCATACATACCGGGAGAAACGTGGCCTTGGAAATAAATCAAGTCGCCGGGAACATCACCTTCATTACCGCGGAAGAAATGGTTAAAACCTACGTCGTAAAGAGTTGCAGAAGAAGCAAAAGATGCGATGTGACCACCAAGGCCCTCATCGTTATCATTGGCTTTCATGACCATCGCCATCGCATTCCAACGAATAATTGAACGCAGTTTGCGCTCTAGGGCTACGTCGCCCGGCGAGCTAATTTCTTTGTCTACAGGAATGGTGTTGCGATAAGGAGTCTGAATGGAAGAAGGCTGTTCAATGCCATGATTAACAGCGGACTCGGACAAAGCTTTAAGCAATTCGGCAGCACGGTCTTTACCAGTGTGGCGAACTACTGACTTCAGGGCATCCAGCCACTCTTTGGTTTCGATGGCATCGATATCTTGTTGCATTCAATTCTCCTCAGCCATGCGCAGCGAGCGCATATATAAACGTAGCAGTAGTAACCTTATAAAAAACATCTCATTTACTAAGACGAGCTAATGCTCCTCTCTAAATAAGTAGTCTCTAATTCAGTAATAGTTACTGGAATATGGAACCAGTTTTCTTGCTAGACACATCAATTAGCACGTTGCTTTTCAAGGACTTAGCCAGAAAACTTTCCTATAGATTGGGTAAAAAAGACCCGAATTCTTGCACAAGTGGGAATTATTTACCAGTCCAACCCCGAAGTGGTAACACCTAAAGGAAGCACAGAAGTGGTGCGCTTTCGGCCCAACGAATGATTTAGCTTATATTCAGACAAGCAAAATCCTCATTCCGAAATAGGTGCGGCATTATTACCCAAAGATCTGTATTCACCAAGTAATTCACAGTAAAAATATTGATAATATTTTGCTGAAAATGCACCAAAAAACAGCAACTTAATAAAAAAAGACAACTATCGGCTTAATTCGAGAGGCCGCATTTGTGCTTTGTAATCCGTTAGCTTTTCAATTAGCTGATACTTGTCTTCATCGTTAAATGCTGACGTGGAAAGCCACAGACGACGGTTTTTGTGTAAAAAACGCGCTCGATAATAGGCTTGCAGCGCCTCAGGGGTAATATTCATGATCGCCACCGCCAAATCAAAACGCCGCGAAAAGTTCTTATCGCCCAGCAGAATCGAATCCCAGTAACGAGCCGCCTGCTCTGACTGCGAACGCGCAGGCTCGCGCAGCTCTGCCACTAAGGAGGCCTGACTTTCAGCAAAACCCGTAATAATGGTTTCACTACTTGCATCCAAAAGCGTATCGATTTCCGCCTGCAACACCTCCGCCGAGGCCTTGGGTGACTGCACGAGTAATAAGGTTGCCTCCAGACTGCGCAATGGCATGGGCAAAGTCCCTACGATATAGCCGAGCTGCTTTTCTGTACGCAGTTCATTGAAGAAAATGGGGCGCAACAACTGCTGCGTCAGCTTCATTAGCGCAGTCTCCTCGATTGCCAGCGAAGCAGCTTGGATATAAAGCTCCACTACTGCATCGCCATGATCGACTGCTTGATGCAACAACCAAGGCTTGACAGGCGTTTCAGGTAAAACCAAAAGCTGCGCTGGCGCCAATGCTCTGCCAGTTTGTCGCTCCAGCAATTCATGCTCAATAAATACCGAGAGTTTTAAGGCCTCAGATTTAAAATAATTACCGTAAAACAACGCATCCAACTTAGCATCCAACAACTGCCGACCACTAAAACGATTAAATTGCTCGAAGTCATTCAACTCCAACGCATTTATAAGCTCTGCATTGGACCAATAGGGCTGATAGTGCAATACAGGCACCTGCTTCGCCAACACTTGATAAGGTAAATTTTTTGCTTCATTCTGCAAGCTGCGCAACAAATCAGCTTTTACCAAACCATAACGATCCTCATTAAATTGAGCGCGACTAATAGCTTCAGTAATTTTATTGAGCAATAAACTCTGACGACTGGAATAGCCAAATATTTTAAGTTCAAACCCGCGCATATTGGCTTCAAAGGTGTAATCCAATCCAGCCAAATGCGCAGGATACGTATATTCACGCAGCTGGTCGGTAATGAGTGCAGCAAAGAGTTGCGCTTGAGCAGCACCCGCAGCAGAGGCGCTAATTAGCGGGGAGTGAAGTCGCAAATTAATCGCCGCACGCGGCTGAGAAAAGAATTGATCTTGCTGGAACCAAACCTGAGTGTTGGCGTTGGAAAAAATCAGTTCAGGCACCGCCGTTTGGCTTGCGATTTGAGACTGAGTTTGCGCTTCTAACATAGACTGGGACTTAACCATAAGTCGTCGCGGCATAAAGACATTTTTTTCAGGTAAGTACAACTCTTGCCGCACAGCATTTTTTAAATCCAAAACCTCTGCAATACCCGCACGCACCACATAAGGCGTCGCATAATGCGTCGATACTCTATACGCCTCAACTTCGGGCGCAAGTAATACCAACAACACATTTTTATTGTTGAGATACTCCAGTGATTTCTCAATTAACCTTTCATCAAACTCTGCGTAACTATATTCACCGCGCACCACATCACTCAGTGGGTAGCGATTCATGGCTTCCGCCAACGACGAAACAGTCGCCATAGGCGATTGCTTTTCGCCAAAACGAAACTGCATATCCGCCAGCTCTTTCAATTCTTCATAGCGCCAGCTCGTCACACCACGGTTGCGCAATTGTTCAATACAGTGAAAAACCAAGGAGACAATTTGATCGCGCGCTTTAACCCCGCGCGGGGTAAGAGTGAGATTCAATTGAAAAACGGCATCTTTACGACTCTGTAAACCCACCTGGGCACTTAAAGCATCAGCCCAGCCTAAGCGTTTTAACAGTGAGAGCAAACTGCCCTTACCTTCGTGCCCCAACAACTGCGCAATATAGGCATAAGGTTTTTTATCAAGATGCTGGTCAGGATTGGGGATGGGGAAATTAAAACTCAATTCGCGCAATTCTTTTTCAGGCTTTATATCAACACTTGCCGGCAAAAAATCAGCAGGAAATAACGTTGGATACTTGGTATCCAGTGCTGTCGTATGCTGTGGAATTTGATTAAAACGTGCAGCAACCAAGTGCTGTAGCTGATCAAGATTTTCACGGCCTAACACCACAAGATCCATTCTGTGTGATGAGTAATAACGATGATAAAAATCGAGCAAATCTTGGCGCACCGATTTATCGGGGTGATCAGCGAGGGTTTTATGATTGCCAACAGTGAATTTAGCACTGGGGTGTTCAGGGTTCATCAGATCGCGATAGACATCCCATTCACGCCGCCCATCATCTTTTAATTTGGCCATGTATTCAGAGTGCACAGCATTGCGCTCGCGCTCAACATAATCTGCATTAAAGAGTGGTGCCACGAAAAACTGCGCAAAGCGATCCAGTGCAGGCGCTAATTGCGCGCTGTCAATTTCAAAAAAGTAGTTGGTATTTTCCGCCGCAGTATAGGCGTTGTAGGTGCCGCTATGCTGGGCAATAAATGCTTGATACTCGCCAGCTTCAGGATATTTTTCGGTGCCCAGAAATAACATATGTTCAAGAAAATGCGCTAGGCCCTGCCGCTCTAGTGGATTTTGATTTGCACCTATATTGACGTTAAGTGCAGCTGCTGATTTTTCAGCGCCGGGGTCAGAAATCAAGAGAACTTTAAGCTTATTCGCGAGGGTAATGGCGCGATATTGGCGCGAATCGTTTTCGCTTTTTACGACAGCTTGTGTCGATATTACTAGCTCTGACTCGTCGAGGGTTGCAAGAGGTGCATTAGCAAGGTCACCGTCAGCCGCCGCCTTTTCCAACACACTACTCGTACTGAGCGAGCTTACCGCAGCAGAATTTTTTACTGCTGTGCTTGTTACTGCTGAGTTTTTTATTGCAGAGTTCTTTATTGCAGAGCTCTTTATCGCAGAGTTATCAACCGCAGAATCATCAAGCCCAAAAGCAGATGGACACAAACACCACAACATGGAACTGACAAACGCAAAATTCCGCACCGATACTTTCAACTTGAACCCACGTCTAACCATAGAAACTCGCCTTGATCTCAAGTGCCCAACCTGTTTGTTGTGCTCTTGATTGTTGTAGCAGTTGTCAATTTTACATCGCCTTGTAACCGTGCTGGCTACATTGAGCCAAAACACATCACATACGATAAGCTTAAAATTCATGTTTTGTGAAAACAACGCATGTCAACGCAAAAACTACTTTTTGAGTAAATAACAAAAAACCTGATCATGCTCAACAGCAGCCAACAACGTCTGACCACTCAGCTGTGCATAGCTACCAAAATCACGCAGAGAGCCCGCATCAGTTGCGAGCACCCGCAAAATATCGCCCGCCGTCAAATTGCGCAGAGCCTGTTTCGCCTTCAATAGTGGCAATGGACAGGTCAAACCGCGTGCATCTAACTCCAGCGCTACAGGTACGGTGAAACAATCGGGCAAGGCCAGAGGCTCAAGCGGTTGAGTGCTATCGTTCAAAACATACCTCGTTTAAACCCACCTCAGTGGTGAATGATCAGTGGCTTTCCATTGTCAGCACAGAGGTGCTGAATATAAAAATAGAACCTGGGATCATATCTGGGGTCGGACTTATGTTGTTATGCATAACCGCTATGCAGTGTGCCAACCTAGTCTTTCGCGATCAAAAAGGCTAGAGTGCGCGTTAATTTACAGGCACCTTACTCACTGCCTATTGAGCTGTTTGCTAGCGCCAACATATCTACTATTTCAGGAGCAAATACACACCGTGCCTTCCTCTCGTGCAATTGTCTACTGCAGTCGTGCCCTTCAACCACTCAAAGCCGTAGGCATAGGGTTCTATCTGGCGCTCAGTCTTATGGCCAGCAGTTCGCTTAGCCATGCAGAAATAGAATTACCCACCTTGGGCGACACCAGCTCCACGACCATCTCACCGGTGCAAGAGCGCATCCTAGGGCAAAAGTGGCTGCGATTCTATCGCAGTCAGGTGCTTACGTCTTCTGATCCGCTGATCATCGATTACCTTGAGCAGCTATTCGATCGCCTCCTGCCTTATAGTCAACTCAACAATAAACACATAGATTTAGTGGTTGCGGAGAACTCAACACTGAATGCTTTCGCTGTGCCTGGCGGCATTATCGGTATACATACGGGTCTATTGAATTACGCCAAGACCGAAAACCAATTAGCCGCCGTACTAAGCCATGAAATGGGCCATTTGAGTCAGCGTCACTATGCCCGTCAGCTTGAAAAAGAAAAAAACATGATGATGCCTATGCTGGCCGGCATGCTAGCAGGATTAGTGCTCGCGGCGAATAGCAACGGCGACGCGGGCATGGCCGCCATTATGGGCACTCAAGCAGCTACTCAGGCGGCACGCTTGAGTTTTAGTCGCCAAAACGAGCAGGAAGCCGACCGAATCGGCATGCAAACCATGGTAGAAGCTGGCCTGGACCCCTATGCAGCGTCGGATATGTTTGAAGAAATGATGCGCGCCAATCGACTTAATCGTCGCCCGCCCGAATATTTGCTCACACACCCTATTAGCGAAAGCCGTGTTGCCGATGCTCGTAACCGCGCCCAGCACTACGAACACAAAGATTATGTCGACAATCTCGAATTTCAACTTATGCGCACTCGAGTGAGAGTGGCAGGCGAAGAGACACCACAAGTAGCCGCAAAAATGTTTGCCAGTGAACTCGCACGCGAAAATAGCTCGCCCAGCGCTAGTCGCTATGGACTGAGTTTGGCACTCGCCAATTCTGGCCAAATTGCGGAAGCACGGGCAGCACTGGCTCCGCTACTCAAGGAAGACCCCAGCCGCATTACCTATCAAATCATGCGCGCAGATATTGAAATTGCAGGCGAGCGCTATAAAACTGCACTCGATATATTAGAGGCGCAACTTAAGCTGCACCCCGACTCTTATCCCTTGATAATTCGCCATGCAGAAGCCCTCATGAAAGCCGGCAGCTATGCAGAGTGCGCACGGATTCTCGACCTCTATTCGCGCAAGCGTAGCAATGATGATTACGTATGGTATTTGTTGGCAGAAGTGAACGGTTTGGCGGGTAACATTTTAGGCGTGCATGAGGCGCGCGCAGAGTATTTTATTTTGAATGGCGTTTATGACCGCGCACAAATTCAACTGCGCAATGCACTTAAATTAACCAAGGACAATAGCTATAAAACAGCTATTTTAGAAGAGCGTTTGAAGTATGTAGAAGCGCAAATGCAAGATCGTACATTTTAAGTATTGAGAGTCAGCTCCATCCCACCAATTAACACGCCAAGCACTGAAACCCGAGGTTTTAGACCTCGGATTTCATCCAGCCTGAAGCTACTAACCACTCATCAGCATTATTAATCGCCATAGGGCGCCCGATAAAATAGCCCTGAGCCTCATCGCAGCCCATGGATTTCAAGCGCTCAAGTAAAGCTTCATTCTCTACGCCCTCAGCCACTACAGTAAGGCCAAGGTTATGCGCAAGATTGATGGTGGAGTTTACGATTAACTCATCTTGTAAATCTTCCAACATGTTGCGCACAAAAGAGTTGTCAATTTTTAAGGTTTGCACGGGAAGACGTTTTAGATAGGCAAGTGATGAATAGCCCGTCCCAAAATCATCAATCGCTAAATGCACCCCCAAATTGTGTAAAGACTCCAAAACGCGCATGGCGCGATTAGGGTCAGACATAATCGCGCTTTCCGTAATTTCCAACTCTAAACGCGACGGCGCCACCTCATATTTATTGAGTAGACGCTCCACCAACTTAGGCATATTTTCATCCATCAAGTTGCGCGCCGATAGGTTTACCGCAATGCTCAATGCCAAGCCCTGATCCTGCCAACTGCGACACTGGGCAATACTCTTCTCCAACACCCACGCCGTCAGTGGATGAATCAAGCTGGTCAACTCCGCAATGGGAATGAAATCGTCCGGTGGCACAAACCCAAGTTCAGGGTGTATCCAGCGGATTAAGGCTTCAAAGCCAAAACAGCGCTGCTCATCCAAAAGCACTTTGGGCTGATAATAGAGGCATAGCTGGTCTTCGCGAATAGCTCGCCCCAACTCACCGATCATCGCCAAGCGTTTAGGCGAGTGGGGATCATAATCCGAACTGTAAATCGACAGGCCAATCATGCGGGTTTTAGCGTGATACATGGCGATATCGGCATAGCGCATGAGGGCATGAAAATCGAGCGCCTGTTGCGGCGCCAAAGAAATACCAATACTCGCCGTTATCTGCGTACAAAAACCATCAAGATCAAACTCTTGCGCCAAGGCATCCAAAATTCTATGACCAAAGACAACTGCCTGATGAGTGCTGCGAATACGTGGCAGGAACACAGCAAATTCATCACCGCCTAAACGTGCAACCGTCCCCGGCACCTCTGCCATTTCCAGCGCTAACCTCGGGCCAATTAACTGCAAGAGCCTATCGCCCACATTGTGGCCAAGGGTGTCGTTAATCTCTTTAAATCTATCTAGGTCAATCAACAGTAGCGCGCTAATTTGCTCAGCGTTACGCTGCTGAAAACATTCCTCCATATCCAAATAAAGTTTTTCGCGATTGGGGAGCCCCGTGAGCGCATCATGAAGTGACTGGTGCTGCAGTTTTTCCTCAAAACGTCGGCGTGTGGTTACATCTTTGGTGGTGCCCCACACGCGCTTCAAATAGCCATCTTCAACTATGCCGGTGCAAGAAATTTGAAAATAGAAGGACTTACCACTTTGATCTTTACGCACTATGTCATGATCAACCATTTGGTAATGGTGATTGACAAAATGGTGCAAATCAAACACATAGTGGCTTGAACCACTCTCGGTTAAACCCAGCCCCAAGACTTCATCAAGCGACGTCGCCCCGAGCATAGACAACATGACCGTATTAGCTTCAATTAAGCGCGCATGCTCCGCAATTTGTTTTACTTGAATTTCCAACTCCGCGTTGACACTCACCTTGGGCTCAATGTCGTAACACCAAATAGCTTCTGAGCTGTTGGTGATAAATGCTTTATAGCTAGCCTCGCTCTCCTGCAGCGCATCGCGTACATTTTTTTCCTGTGACAAGTCTTGCAACTGCACTAAAAATTGCACAGCGCAGCCAGCGCGGTCACGCAGTGGCAAAAAACTTAAACGGAAATACAGTTTTTTATTGCCAATAAAGCGGCTGCGATAAATATTGCCGAGGGAATAATGCATTTCAACGCTATGGGTACGGCCCTGTTGGTAAACCGCCACTAACTCTTTTAACTTCGCCGCATGGGCTCTGAAATATTTATCGCGCAAAATTGAATAGCGGCCTATCGTTGCCTCAGCTTGCTCCGGCGACATGAGGAACATCTGTTCCAGAGCACGATTTAACTGCAATATAACGCCTTGAGTATCGGTTACAAAACTGGGGATAAGACTTTCGCCAAATGCCTGAGAAAAATACCCTAAGAAATTGTCATGATTACTCGCTGCAAGCCAATGCTGTGCATTGATTGCGACACCGTCATAAACCAGCTCATTGTCTACAGAGCGTAATTGCCCCGAAAAGCGCAGGCATAACTCACCCCAACTACCCAGTAATCGCACCTCGCAACTGCGCAACTCTGGCGCACCAGGCACTTCCTGCGGTGCAGAGAAGGTTTGCTGAAATAAGTATTTATCCGTTGGCGGCATAAGCGCCAAAAGTGCATTGAGGTTGCAGACATCGGTGAAAGCGATAGGATGTACAGCATCAGGATGGGGGATAAAAGAAAGCTTTTCAGTATTGACGTCTAAATTCCATGCAACTAGCTCCACCATAGACAAGCCCGCATCGCGGGGGATGGCAGTGAGTAAAGTATTAGATGAATTGTCGGTTGAACTTGAACGCTGCATAAATTCTGAACTGCTCTCACCAAAAAGAGATCCCTGACTCTCAAGTCTAGTCAAGAATTTCGATGCGGCGAATCTATTAAGAATTTAAACAGCTAAAAAAACTTTACTGATGATTTTGGCGCCACGCAGAGGTGATAAATCTAAATTATCACCTCTGCCCAGCTCTGTCTTAAAGATCAATACACATCTAATAATGAGGCGGACGCTCATTACCAGTCTCTTCGCCCCCCTCGCTTTGCGCATACTGCAAGTCATCAAAGCGCTTGGCGATAATACGCATCTGCTGAGTAAGGCTCACAATATCGGCATCCTGTTTAGTGATGACATCATTCAACTGCGCAATCGTATCCTCTTGATACGCGAGACGAGTCTGTAGGTCGATTAGCTGGTCTTCAATATCATTCATTGTGTCTGCTCCAAAATAGCGTAGGCCGCGTCAATCAAACGCACCGCACGCTCATCAATCAATAAACTCTGCCCCATACGGGCCGTCACATAGCCAAAACCGAGCCCATAATCAGGGTCAGCAAAACCCAGAGAGCCGCCTGCACCTGGGTGCCCAAAACTGCGTTCACCACGCCCATAGCGACAGTCGGGGCGCTGCGCTTGGGACAGCATAAAGCCGTGGCTAAAACGCAGTGGCAAACCTAAGGTTCGGTCGCGCTCAAAGGTTTGTTGCTGCCATGCGAGAGCCAAACTACTCCTAGGCAACAAGGTCTCTTCCGCGCAGGCTAAGCCACCGTAAATACGCGCTAACGCATTGGCATTACTGTGAGCGTTAGCGGCTGGAATCTGCGCTTTACGCCACGCGAGGCTATTGGTTGAGGTCATAAGGCTGAGCGGGTTCACAAAGGCGCGATTAGTAACGCCGCGCGGATCTGCTTTCATAAGCTTTCCAAGGGCAACACTGTCGGCACCTTCACTCGCGCTAGACACATTCACCGTACGCTTTAACGGGCCAGTATCTGCAATCGACGCAATTAAGGTATCAGGCACACCAAAATGGCAATGTACGCCCAGCGGCTTAGCGACATGTGTTTGGAAGTAATCGTTAAAACTATCGCAACCGCTAATACGCCTCACCAGCTCACCCAATATCCAACCAAACATAAAGGGCGAATAGCCCTGCGCTGAATTTGGCTCCCACCACGGCGACTCAGTGGCGACGGCGTGCGTCATGAGAGCCCAGTCAAAGATTTGATCGCTGGGAATTTGCTGCTTAAACGCTGACATGCCTGACCTGTGACACAACACCTGGCGCACACTTATAGACGTTTGCGTAAACTCTGGCCAATAGTGCGCAACAGGCGCATCCAAATCCAACTTACCCGCCGCAACCAGCTGCAATACACAGAGTGCAACCAAACCCTTCCCCGCCGAAAACACATTCACCAAGGTATCTTCCGTCCAGGGCGCTTGGGCTGTATCGGCTAAACGATTACTGCGCTGCCCAGCCCAAATACTCACCACCATCTCACCGCGCTGATAGAGCGCAACCCCAGCTCCCTCCTCGCCCTGCTCAAAATTAGCAGCAAAAGCATCTACCAGTGGCTGCCACGCGGGCGCCCATTGGCCTTCAATATTCATGGCGTTATTCTCGAATAGTAAAAAGTGGGCGCATTCTACCAGCAAGCTATCACCTTCAACGCCCTTAACATTCAACCTCGTTAGATATAGATCCACGAGGCTTGAACTAATAAGCTCAGGGTTTATGATGCGCACCAGCAATCAAAGAGGCACTTATGAGCAAAGACAAAAACAGCCGCTTAGTCTATTCCACCGACACTGGCCGCATTAAAGAAGACAAACCCACCACCAGGATTCCCAACGGCGATGGCATAGTACGCATTCGCCGCGAAACTGCTGGGCGCAATGGCAAGGGCGTTACCACCATTAGCGGCATACCACTCGATGATGCGAAACTAAAAGACCTCGCCAAAGCCCTCAAGGTACTCTGCGGTGTGGGCGGTTCACTCAAAGATGGCGTGATAGAAATTCAAGGCGACCAGCGCGACAAACTCAAAGCCGAATTAGAAAAACGTGGCTTCGTCGTAAAATTGGCGGGAGGCTAACATGAGTGACACATTACCCATGGAATTCCCCTTCGACCCGCAACTGATCAAAGACCTCGCCAACACCCCCATGCCCTATGGTAAGTATGCAGGACGCATGCTGGTGGATGTACCGGAACATTATGTAGTCTGGATGGCAGGACAAGGCTTCCCCAAGGGTAAACTCGGACAGCAACTCGCCCTATTGTATGAAATCAAACTTAATGGATTAGAGGGGTTACTGCAGCCCTTGCGGCAAAAACCACCACGATAAACATCATCATGTACACCGCAGCCACCAAACTGTAGATAGCTACTCGGCATGGCCTAAAACTTGCAAAACCTCTGTCATAACGCAACACCCCGACATTTTTCTGACGCAGAGGCTGATCACCATGGATTTAGCAACCTTTTTACAATTAACTGACACTCCCCTCAAAATCGGCTTAGGCGCCTTGATCGCAGCGCTCAGCGCTTGGTTTATTCTGCGCCGCAGCGCCTCCAGCCAGCAGTTAACATCCCGCGAAAACCGCCGCATTGTGATTTTGGAGGAAGTCTCCAGCCAAGTCGGCACAGTTACTCATATTTTCTCCAAATACTCATCCCTTGTGGTTGAATCCATTCAAATGGGCGACCGCTGGCCCGCAGCTCGCCGTGAAGAGCTGGATAGCGTCAATAACGAACTGGTTCAGGAGTTCAAACGTTTGGCGGGTGCAGAATCGAAACTGTTGATGCTAGGTGAAAAAAATCTTGAGCGTAGCTTGCGCCTCTACGGTGCCAAAATCGCGGTTTACCGCAAACAGGTTTACGTTTGCCGCAAAGACATTACGCCGGAGCAAATCACCGCACTCAAGTCACAAATCACCCAAGTGCGCGATCAGTTTTACGACATGCTCAGCCGCAAATATGATCGCTTGCTCGCCAGTGTTTAGCGCCGAACTGATTTAACAAAACAACAAGCCCAACCGACAACGCCCGCATTGCGGGCGTTGTTGTTTTTGAGCAAGCTTAAAACCTATACTAAGCCCTATACACTATTCCAAACGCCCCCCGCCCAATTGACTCAGGATAAGCTTCACCATGACAACGCAATTTTGGATTGATGTTCGCACCGCTAACGAATTTAACGCCGGTCACCTGCAGGGAGCCGCACACATACCCTATGAAGAAATAAGCGCGCGTATTGGAGAAGTGACGAGCGATAAAGGCGCCAGCATCCACCTCTACTGCCGCTCCGGCCATCGCTCCGGCGTAGCACAACAAACTCTGCAGGCGATGGGTTTTAAACATGCGGTTAATGAAGGGGGTTATGAAGATTTGGTACAGAGGTTAAACAAATAGCCATTATTCATTTGCACAATTAGGACAGCGGGAAAGCTGAATCAACTAACAGGGGGTCCCTGCAATACTACCGTTCGCCCCCATACAGAAAGAAACTCATCCCGCACTGTGTAGATTTTACGATGAAACAAAAACTTAATTATTTACCAGCTCATGAACAACTCTGGCAAAGTTTTCGACACCCTGCTCTATCTCTTTCATGCCAGTGGATACCTCCACAATTTTTTCCTGCCCCTGCCCTGAAATACTACTAACTTGCTCCATCTGCTCGCGAATGGATTGTATTAAGGCGTGGTTGGCACCTACCACACTGGCTATTTCTGCCGTTGCCTCGCTAGTTCTAGCGGCTAATTTGCGCACCTCATCGGCGACCACTGCAAAGCCGCGCCCCTGATCGCCAGCACGCGCTGCTTCAATCGCGGCATTGAGCGCAAGTAAATTGGTTTGCTCGGCAATGGCGCGAATGGTCGACACTATTTCACTGATGCTTTGCGATTGATTGTTTAGCTCATGGGTTACTTGCGCAGCCTGGTTTATCTTCGCAGAGATTTGATTTGAGGTTGCAATTGCCTCCTCTAACACTTGGCGCGCATTGGTGGTAATTTGCGACGTTTCTTCCGATGTGGACGCAGCGGCTTCTACCGCACTGCGACCCGTTTTAACCCGCTCGGTAATATTGCTCGCAAACTTAATTACTTTGTAAACCTTGCCATTGACATCAAATATGGGGTTATAGGTTGCCTCTAGCCAGATAGGATCCCCCGTCGACGTTTTACGCTCAAATTGTCCCGATTGAAAATTGCCCGCTGCCAAATAGGACCAAAAGTTGGGGTTATTACGATAGAAAAGATCAGTACAAAATATTCGATGATGCTTGCCTACTACATCAGCAAGCTGATAATTAACAGTTTTTAAAAAATTGTCATTGGCGTTCAATATCGTTCCAATAGGATCAAACTCTATGACGGCAAGGGATTTATCTAGCGCAGTAAACAATGCATTGCGATCCAGTGTCACGCGGAACAAATTTAACGATGTCAGAGCAAGCTAATTTTTTAGAGGCCCCTAGCTTTATTTCGCTAGGTTAATACCTAAACGAACAAGTGAGACGTTACTAACTCTATTTATCGCGTTATAACCCAAGTCACCCTCATTATCGATGTGCTTGTAATGGGCTGTATTGACTTCTCCCGAGTAGTTTCGGTGCAGGTGTACAGTCCAATCATCTGATTCATTGAAGTAATACGCCTCTCCCGCATTGTTGCCACCAAAGACTCGCGCATTTCCTTTAATAGTTAGTTTTCCACCTCTCACAAGAAAAGCAAAAAAATCGGGGGAATTATCACGCAGTTGATCGACACCTGTATTTTCATCTGCAAATGAATCCTGCAGGTCTGACAAGCCACTATCTAAAAAAAGCACGCCAAGCTTACGTTCACGCTCCCACTTATAATAATAGCTTTTTGTTTCACTAACGCCCGCATCCCAAGGCAATCCCGTTGTTGGTGCCATTTTTTGAATATTATCAATTTCCCTTTTTACACTGACCAACGCAGCAAGGATATCGGCTACAGCATTTTTGATTTCGCTGCTCTCTCTGAAAATAAAATGTTCAGCTAGCTTTTCTCTGGCGCTCACCTCCTGATGCTCAGCCTGATTCATAGCCAACCTTATTTGGTTACTCAACAATTGACTTTCACTAAAGGTCTTTCTTTTAGCTTTTTGATGTTGTTTTTTTTTATGTTCTTCAGATATAGGGTCAATAAGCATTTGTGCGATTGGCTGCGCAATGACACCTGCATCGAGTATTTTATTTTTTGCCGAATCAACCTGCGTCTTACCCTGGGCAACTGCCTTTGCACCCATCACATCCGCCTCAGTCTCCAAACCCACGTCGTCATTGACCGGCACTCCCGCCTTCATTTGCATTGTGGGCTTCACTCTACCTTGTGCCTGCTGCACAACATGCCAAGCTTCGTGGGGTAAATGTTGCTCCTGCCCTGCAGCGACATGAATGTCGCTGCCCTGCGCATAGGCGTGGGCATTGAGTTGCGCGGGCTTATCGGAGTTATAGTGAACCTTAACGTGATCCATACTCATACCGGAGAGGGATTCGATACCGGCTTTAAGTTGGTTGGGTAAGCCAGTATTATTGGGCTTTCCGGCTAACTGCGCAGTGACTTGCGGAGCAAGGTCTACAGCGAATTTGCCCTGTAAGAGCTCTTCATCTTCCATTCGTTGCAAGGCCTCAAACTTTCCCTGCAGAGGTTCCTCTTCCTCCATACGCTGCGCAGTTACAAACTTAGCTTGAAGCTCGTCTTCTTCCATAAGCTGGGCGGTTTCAAACTTACCTTGCAGTAACTCTTCGTCTTCCACACGCTGAGCTGTTTCAAATTTACCTTGTAGTAATTCTTCATCTTCCATAAGTTGGGTAGTCGCAAATTTACCTTGCAACAACTCCTCATCCTCCATGCATTGCGCTATCGCAAACTTGCCCTGCAGCAACTCTTCATTTTCTACGCGTTGAAGTGCTATTGGCTGTGCCGTCAAAGATTGCATTGAGTCTTGCTGCTTTCGCTGTGCTGTCGCCTGTGGACTAGCATTCATAAGCCCCTGCAACCGAAGCTGGGCAGTACTGCTAGCGCGATTATCCACAAACTGCGCAGCGCCTTTTTGCAGATTGGCACCATTGGTTTCAAGTTGGTCACTCGCACGATTGGATTTGCTGTACACCATGGAAACCTCGATTGTTATTCTGCTTTTGCTTGGGACGGAAGAAGTACTAGCTGACACTAATCAGATAGCGGCCCTTTTACAACTCTACATAGATGTTTAGAGGCGAAAAGTCGCCTCTGTTTGCATTTTTGCCTAGCTAATTCCCGCTCAAAAGAACTTTTACTGGGGAACAGGAACAGGTTTTTAGCCGAAGCTTTACCTTTAATTAGCCTAGCCGATGCGTTTAAGGCTGTATAGGCAAGCGGGTTTCTGGGACAATGGCCGCCTATTTCTCTGTAGTGCCCTTACCGCCATGAATACTCACGCCAAAAACCTCTTTTCCTACACCCGCTATTGGGCTGAAACCTACCTGCCCGCGCCTTTTTTGCCGATGACGCGCGCCGAGATGGATACCTTGGGCTGGGATAGCTGCGACATTATTATTGTGTGTGGCGATGCCTATGTGGATCACCCGAGTTTTGGTATGGCGGTCATAGGGCGCTTTTTGGAGTCCCAAGGGTTTCGCGTGGGCATTATCGCCCAGCCGGATTGGCGCAGCGCTGAGCCTTTTAAAGAGCTCGGCAAGCCCAATCTGTTTTTCGGTATCAGCGCCGGCAATATGGATTCCATGATTAACCGTTACACTGCCGATTTACGCATGCGCTCTGACGATGCCTATACCCCCGGCGGCATGGGCGGCAGTCGCCCTGACCGCGCAGTGACGGTATACAGCCAGCGCTGCAAAGAAGCCTACAAAGATGTGCCGATTGTTCTGGGCGGTATTGAAGCCAGCCTGCGCCGTATCGCCCAGTACGACTACTGGAGCAATGAAGTACGCCGCTCGGTATTGATAGACGCCACTGGTGACATTCTGCTCTACGGCAATGCCGAGCGCGCTATCGCCGAAATAGCCCATGAGTTGGCCAAAGGCCGCTCCATTAAGGATTTGGATTCGATTCGCGGCACCGTGGTAATCAAAAAAGAAGCGCCCGCTGGCTGGACCGAAATTGACTCCACGCGCATCGACTGGCCGGGCAATATCGACAAGCTACCCAATCCCTACGAATACCAACACAATCCCAAGTCGGTAGTGGATATAGCCAACACCGACAGCAATAACTCACAAGTAGGCATGCGCCAGTTAGACCCCGATAAAATGGCGGCGCAGATTGCCGAGTTAAACCCCGGCCAAGTGCAAACCCAAGGCTGCCCCGCGCAGGGTATGGAGAGCGAAAAAGCTTTCGACCCCAACGAGCCACAGCCGATTCGCATTATCCCCATGCCGCTACAAAACCGCAGCGACCTGTTGGATGAAGACAAGGTGTATGTGCGCCTGCCCGCCTTCGACAAGGTGCGCAATGATTCGATTTTGTACGCCCACGCCTCGCGCGTTTTGCACCAAGAAGCCAACCCTTACAACGCGCGCCCGCTGGTGCAAAAGCACGAGAACCGCGAAATCTGGGTAAACCCACCGCCCATTCCGCTGGAAACCGATGAGCTGGATGGCGTGTTTGACCTGCCCTATCAACGCGTGCCCCACCCCAGTTATGGCAAGGCAAAAATTCCCGCCTACGAAATGATTAAAACCTCGGTGAATATCATGCGCGGCTGCTTTGGCGGCTGTACCTTTTGCTCGATCACCGAACATGAAGGGCGCATTATTCAAAGCCGCTCGCAGGAATCTATTCTGCGTGAGATCGAAGACATCCGCGAAAAAGTGCCAGGCTTTACTGGCCATATTTCCGACTTAGGCGGCCCTACGGCGAATATGTATCGCCTCACCTGCAAAGACATGCCTACGCTATCCAAATGCCGCCGCTTGTCCTGCGTCTACCCCACTATTTGTAAAAACCTGATTACCGACCACAAGCACACCACCGCGCTCTATCGTGCGGTGCGCAATGTGCGCGGTGTTAAGCGGGTGTCGGTAGCTTCTGGGCTGCGCTACGACTTGGCGGTACTGGACCCAGAATATGTAAGAGAATTAGTCACGCACCATGTGGGCGGCTATTTAAAAATTGCCCCCGAGCACACCGAAGACGGCCCGCTCGCGCAAATGATGAAGCCCAAAATGAGCAGCTACTACGAATTCAAACGCATGTTTGATAAGTTCTCGAAAGAAGCGGGCAAAGAGCAGTTTTTAATTCCCTACTTTATCGCCGCCCATCCAGGCACGCGCGATGAAGACATGCTTAACATGGCGCTCTGGCTCAAGAAAAATAATTTCGAAGTGGATCAAGTGCAAACCTTTTACCCATCGCCCATGTCGCTGGCAACGGCCATGTATGTGAGCGAGCGCAACCCGCTTAAAAAGCTTACCTACAAGAGTGGGAAGATCACCATTCCACGCGGTTTGGAACAGCGCCGTTTGCACAAAGCTTTGCTGCGCTATCACGATAAAGCCAACTGGCCGATTATTCGCGAAGCACTCACCAAAATGCGCAAAGGTCATTTAATTGGCTCCAGCGCCTCGGCGTTAATTCCCGCTGAAACTGCGGGTGAACGCGCTGGTACTGCTAATCGCGGCAGCAAGCCACGCGGTGCTAACCCACAGGCGCGCACGGCGAGCCCACAAGCACGCGTAGGGCAAAAACCCAATACACCCGCGTACAAAACCAAGAAAGCGCCCGCGGCTAAAGCTTTTGGCGATAAGTTTGAAAGCGCAAAAAAATTCAACACAGAAGCCAATGGATCGAAAGCCACTGCGGCAAAATCTGCTACTCACTCAGCAGCTAAGACATTTACAGCAAAGCCGAATGGTGGGAAAGGTACTAAACCTTCCACCAAAGCCTTCATCAAACCCAGCAAGAAGCGCTAAAAGGTGGGAGTAAGTATCTATAGACTAACTAGAGTGCAGGTGTAAACCCTGCACTCTAGTTAGTCTTTTACGAATACTTATTCGCCCCAGCACACCACTTATTACACACCCGGGCCTCATGAGATTGGCGCAAAAAAAGCCAACAACGACAAGCCAACAAATGACATCAAATTTATTGGCTGACTTTTAAGTTTTTACCTGACTTTAATTTTTAAAACCCGGCTGAACTTTAGACTATGCAAATCCCTGGCTACAAAATCATTCGCAAAATTAACAGCGGCGGCATGGCCAGTGTTTATTTGGCGATTCAGCTGAGCATTGGGCGCACAGTTGCACTCAAAATCATGAAGCCCGCACTCGATCAAGACCCAGAGTTTCATCAGCGTTTTCAGCGCGAAGCGGAAATCACTGGGCAACTAAGTCAGCCTAATATCATTCCCATTTACGATATTGGCCGCCATGAGGGCTTTAACTATATCTCCATGGAATACTTGCCAGAGGGTTCGCTCGAGCAAAAAATTTCAGCAGGTATTTCGCCCGACAAAGCCTTGCAAATTACCAAAGGTATAGCTGCCGCACTAGAGCATGCTCACGCCAAGGGCTATGTACACCGAGACATTAAACCTGAGAATATTTTATTTCGCGCAGACAACACACCAGTGCTCACCGATTTTGGTATAGCGCGCGCTCTCAAACGCAAATCTACTATGACTCAGGTCGGCGCCGTTATAGGCACACCCTACTACATGAGCCCAGAGCAAGCCAAAGGGCAAACAACGGATGGCCGTTCAGATTTATACAGCTTGGGCGTGGTGCTCTACGAAATGCTCACGGGTGAAAAACTATTCCACGCCGAAGACTCACTCAGCTTGGGTATTAAACACATCCAAGAAGCGCCCCCTGCATTGCCTCTGCGCATCTTTGCCTGGCAAGCCATACTGGATAAATTACTTGCCAAAGACCCCGCTAAACGCTTTCAGCAGCCGCGTGAACTCATCACCGCCTTGGAACGGCTGGGTGACAACCTCAACCCATTAGGAGATTCCCAGCACAATCACCATAGCCTGCAGTTATTCAAAGCAATCCTGCAATTGCTGCTAAAAGACAGCCGCAGCTACGCTATGAGCATATTAAGTGGAAGTCTGCGACTGTTTCACAAACATACAGGTACAAAGGCTACAGAAGCCGTTATTACGCCGCTGGCGAACACTCAGCTTACCCATGCACAAACTGCGATCACCTCTGTAATTCAAGTCCCAGCTAAAAAACATTTTTGGCAGCGTCCTTCACTCTATGTCTATGTGACTATGGGTTTGCTCGCGCTCATCGCAGCCGCCAATTTTAGCGGAAGCCAAAATACAACCAGAGGCAATTGGGCAGCGCTGGTTGGCAAAGAACCATCAAGGATACCGGCAGCACCTGCACCCAAAGCCGCCGTAGTCACAAGAGAAAAAACAGACAAAAATAGCAGCGCGCTTCCAGTGGCCAAACAATTTCCGCTCACCATTCAAGCAGACCCCCTAAGTGCCCGTATTCGCATTTTAAATATCAAAGAAAAATACTCACCAGCCATATTACTCACGCCAGGTAATTACCAAGTTAAAGTTAGCGCCCCAGGCTATAGCACCTACAACGACTGGGTCACGCTCAATGCTGACCGACAAGATATTCACATCAAACTACAACCTAAAACCAAGAGCGCAGAAGACCTATTAACACCAGAGCTGATCTACATCACCGCCGCCAACTTCCTCATGGGCGATGCCAGCCAAGCAGAGCACAAGCCTTTGACCAAGGTATTCCTACGCAAAAATTATTACATTGGGCAATTTGAAGTAACCTTCGATGAATACGATTATTTTGCGGTAGCCACTAACCGCAACCTACCAAACGATGAAGGCTGGGGCCGAGGTAGGCGTCCCGTCATCAATGTAAGTTGGGATGATGCGCAGGCCTATGTAAATTGGCTGAGTAAAACCACAGGGACAACTTACCGTCTACCGAGGTCTGCGGAATGGGAATTCGCTGCGCGCGGCAAAACTACTGGGCGTTTTTGGTGGGGCAATAACACCCAAGATGCCTTAGGGCGCGCTAACTGCCAAGGGGACTGCAAACCTCTAATGGAGAATCTACTTAGCGGTATTTTCTCCGCTAGCACCGATGTTGTCGGCAGTTATCCACCTAACGACTGGGAATTGTATGACACAGCGGGCAATGTAGCGGAATGGGTAGAAGACTGCGCAGAGGACAATCTTGGCGATAACCTGCAGTGCACCACGCGTACTATTCGCGGCGGCTCCTTTATGGACGATGCACCTCATATCGCTAGTCATGCACAAACCGGTGAAGCACAGGCTTACAGCGATAAAACGATCGGCTTTAGAGTTTTAAAAGAAGAACCTCTACAGCAGAATATTTTCCAAAAAATATTTCGCAACAACCCTTTTCGATAACGTCTTTTTCATTTTGAGAACATAAAAAAACCGCTGATATGGCAGCGGTTTTTAGGGCAATACTTGAGTTCAACTAGGATGCGGTCTCGGAAAATCAGTTCCCGTAGCTCATCAAACGTTGATAGCGGCGCTCTAAGAGAGCATCCATAGGTTCTCTGCTCAGTTTATCTACCTGAGAAACCAAGCGCTCACGCAGCTTTTTGGCCATTTCATCGACATTGCGATGTGCGCCACCCAAAGGCTCTGGGATAGTTTCATCCACAATACCTAAGTCTTGCAGCACCTTGGATGTCACACCCATGGCTTGGGCCGCTTCCGGTGCCTTAGCAACGGTTTTCCAAATAATATTGGCGCAACCTTCTGGGGAAATAACAAAGTAGGTTGAGTACTGCAGCATGTTCAACTGATCGCCCACGCCTATCGCCAAAGCACCACCTGAAGAACCTTCACCAATTACCGTACAGATAATGGGTGTGCGCAAACGCGACATTACCGCAAGGTTTTGCGCAATCGCTTCCGAAATACCGCGCTCTTCTGAGTCAATGCCCGGATAAGCTCCAGGGGTGTCTATAAGGGTAATAACAGGTAACTTAAAGCGCTCAGCCATTTGCATCAGACGCAATGCCTTACGATAGCCCTCTGGTTTGGGCATACCGAAATTACGCATCACTTTTTCACTGACGGTACGGCCTTTCTCTTCACCAATTATCATGACAGGCTTGCCATCTAAGCGCGCAACACCGCCGATAATCGCGTGATCATCGCCAAAGTGACGGTCGCCGTGCAGTTCATCAAAGTCGGTAAATACGCGGCTGATGTAATCTGATGTATAAGGGCGATGGGGGTGACGCGCAACTTTCACTACATCCCAAGCGGTTAACTTGGAATAAATGGTTTCGGTCAATTTGGTACTTTTTTCGCGCAATTTGGCGACTTCATCAGCGATGTTCACATCTGAACTATTGCCAACCAGCTGCAATTCTTCAATCTTGCCTTCAAGCTCGGCGATGGGCTGTTCAAAATCTAGGAAATTCAGATTCATATCGGGCTCTTAGTCGGGGTAGAAAACTACCAAAAATCTTGTAGGTTAGGTGCCCTTCCGCTATTTAAGGAAGCGTTACGTCCACCTAGAGTGGCGACACAATTGGAGCGCTACCTTACGCGAAATAGCGAATTTAGTCGATCTTTTCAGATGAATTTGAAGTGATTTCAACAGTTTAAGCAGGCTTTTAAAAGTCACTCGCGCAAGCGTATAGGGCCAGAGGTCTTCCCTCTGAGTCCCAATACACAAAAATATCTAGCTTATCGATTGAGTAACAGCAAATGCGGGGCGCGGACTTTGATGAGAGAAGTAACTACCGCTATTGCTGCTTAGCGCCTGAAGGATCATACGGCGAGTAATTAAACCGACCAGTTTGCCCCTTTCAACAACGGGATATATTTTGGGCTTGTTACCTAGCATCGTTTCTGCAATCTCCAAGATGCTGGCATCGGGACTTACCGTCAACACATCAGTTCGCATAATGCTGGTGACCAGCGCTGTCTCCTCGCGGTAAAAACTACTATTGAGCATATCTTTCATGCAATCCTGCTCAGAGACAAATCCAACAAGGGCATTGGTGTCATCAATAACTGGCGCACCGCTTAGGGAATTTTTTAATAAATGAGCCACAACTTCGCGCACATCCGCACTCGATTTAATGGCCTGCACATTCGCCTGCATATAATCTTTTACGAATAAAGACAACATAACAATACCCTCTAATAGACTCCGTCTTTTACAGTGTAGCCCTATAGAGGGCGCAATAAAGACTTTGCCTGAGGTTGTTTATATTAACTTTTTCTATACAGGGCGCTGGATAAAAGCAAACCTAAGCTTGCCAGACTAAAAAATTGCAGAAGATATGGTGCAAAGGACAGATCAATAGACCAACTTCACCGCTCCTGCGCCATAACTATCGCGCAATCGCTGCAACAAATCATCTTCAGGGCGCACATGCCAAGCAGCGCCTAATCGCAGCTGCGCACGTGCATCGCTACGCTGATAGTCAATCACCAAGGGACAGCGCGCCTCTTGCTGCGGGGTTTGACGATAGGGCTCTAATATTTCTCCAAGATCGCGTACAAAGCTGGCAGGCAAAGCCCCCGACTCCACGCTTAAACACAACTCGCGCGCTCTTTCTTGGCGAACATCCGCCAATAAACGCACTGACTCTGCACTCATTTTTAACATGCCACTAAAGTCATCGTATTTAACCTGGCCACTGATCACCAGCAATCCGTCTTTCAACAAAATATCGCGCGCATTATTATAAATTTCGGAAAAAAGCGTGATGTCCATACGCCCTGTACGATCATCGAGGGTGAGAATCGCCAAATTATCGCCGCGCTTGGTTTTCACAATACGCTGAGAAATAATTAAACCTGAAATAGTTTGATTCGATTTATCTGGTTTGAGATTGGCAATACGCGAGCTAACCAAATGGGTTAACTCACTTTCATATTCATCAATAGGATGGCCCGTGAGATAAAGCCCAAGTGTTTCTTTCTCAGAATTCAAGCGCTCCTTCATAGTCCAGGTGCGCACGCGCCGAAAATCGCTGTACACATCGCCCGTGCTTGGGTCTGCCGCTATCACAGTCCCGAATAAATCCATCATGCCCGCATTATTATTTGCGGCTGTTTGCTCCGCTGTTTTCACCGCTTCGCCCATAGCCGCAAACATGACTGCACGGTCATGATCTATGCCGCGCGTGGGGCTAGAATCTTTCGGCATCAAATTATCGGCGGCGCCCGAGCGAATAATGGCCTCCATGGCGCGTTTGTTAACTTTGCGCGCATCTATTCGCGCGCAGAAATCAAATAAATCTTTAAAGGGGCCACCTTCATTGCGCGCGGCGATGATGCTATCGACTGGCCCCTCACCCAAGCCTTTAATCGCACCTAAGCCATAAATAATTTGACCGGCATCATTCACCGTAAAATGAAATTCACCCGAGTTAACATCCGGCGGCAGCAGCTGCAATTTCATCTGCCGACTTTCTTCGATGAAGGTTACCACCTTGTCGGTTTTATCCATGTCCGATGACATGGTTGCTGCCATAAAGTGCGCGGGGTAATGTGCTTTTAACCAAGCCGTTTGATAAGACACCAACGCATAGGCCGCCGAGTGAGATTTATTAAAGCCATAGCCCGCAAATTTTTCTACCAAGTCAAAAATACGCGTTGCCAATTCAGGATCAACGCCTTGGCTTTTGGCACCCGCTGCAAAAACTTCACGCTGCTTAGCCATTTCCTCTGGTTTCTTTTTACCCATGGCGCGGCGCAACATGTCTGCACCACCTAAGGTATAACCGGCAAGTACCTGAGCAATTTGCATGACCTGTTCTTGGTAAACAATTACGCCGTAGGTAGGTTCCAACACTGGTTTCAAACTCATGTGCTGAAAGTTTGCATCGGGATAGGCAACCTGCGCGCGACCGTGCTTACGGTTAATAAAGTCATCTACCATGCCCGACTCAAGTGGGCCAGGACGAAACAGTGCCACCAATGCAATTAAGTCTTCGAGGTTGTCTGGCTGCAATCGCTTAATCAGATCTTTCATACCGCGCGATTCCAACTGGAATACGGCGGTCGTTTCTGCACGCTTTAACAACGCAAAAGTCTTCGCATCGTCAAGCGGAATCGCCATTATATCGAGTGGCGCTTCACCGGTTTTTATGCGCTGCTTATCGATCATAATGCGCGCCCAATCGATAATAGTAAGGGTGCGCAAGCCAAGGAAGTCGAACTTCACAAGCCCCGCCTCTTCCACATCACCTTTATCAAATTGGGTTACGAGGCCACCGCCAGTTTCATCGCAATAGAGCGGTGAAAAATCAGTTAGCTTGGTAGGCGCAATTACAACGCCCCCCGCATGTTTACCCACGTTGCGTGTTAAGCCTTCTAACTGAACTGCCATCTCCCAAATTTCACCGGCATCGCCATCAGTGGCAATAAACTCTTTAAGCATCGGCTCTTCCACTAAGGCTTGTGCCAAGGTCATACCGGGTGTCGGCGGAATCATTTTTGAAAGTTTATCGGCAAGGCCGTAGGATTTTCCCTGCGCACGCGCTACGTCGCGCACTACTGCTTTGGCGGCCATAGTACCGAAAGTGATAATTTGACTTACCGCATCGCGACCATAGTTATCCGCCACATAGGAGATAACCTTATCGCGGTTATCCATGCAAAAATCGATATCGAAATCCGGCATGGAAACCCGTTCAGGGTTAAGAAACCGCTCAAAGAGCAAATCGTATTGCAATGGATCCAAGTCAGTAATTTTTAACACATAAGCTACGAGCGACCCAGCACCCGAACCACGACCTGGCCCTACAGGAATATCATGGTCTTTAGCCCACTGGATAAAGTCCATTACAATAAGAAAGTAACCGGGGAATTGCATTTGGATAATAATATCCAATTCAAAATTTAGTCGGTCATCATAAACTTTGCGCTGTGCAGCATAATCACTCGCAGATTTGTCGAGGATACGTTCAAGTCGAGCATCCAACCCTTTAAAAGAAATTTGACGGAAGAATTCTGCTTCCGTCAGCCCTTCGGGAATAGGAAACTCCGGTAAAAAGCATTGGCCTAATTTAATGTTGATAGTGCAGCGCTTAGCGATTTCAAGAGTATTCGCCAAGGCTTCGGGGATATCGCTAAACAACTCAGACATTTCTTCTGCAGTGCGCAAATATTGTTGGTCACTATAACGACGCTCGCGGCGCGGATCATCCAGCGCCCGCCCCTCACTGATACAAACACGCGCCTCGTGCACTTCAAATTCATCTTGTTTCAAAAAGCGGACATCATTGGTTGCCACTACAGGGCAATCAAGTTCTTGCGCTAGGGCAACAGCCGCATGCACATGATTTTCATCGTTCTCGCGCCCGGTGCGCTGCAACTCTAGATAAAAACGATCAGGAAAATCTTGCATCCAAGCAACCAATAACTCTTTCGCCTGATCAGCACGACCACCAAGCAGCGACATGCCCACATCGCCCAACTTTCCACCCGAGAGCGCTATGACACCAGCACTGTATTCACTAACCCAAGCGCGTTGGATATAGGCCACGCCTTGTTGCTGTCCATGACGCCAAGCGCGCGACATAAGCTCAATAATATTTTTATAACCCTGATCATTCAACGCCAACAACGTAAGCAGTGTTGGCTTTCCCTCACTATCGCTGGGCGCCATAAAAAAATCGCAACCCGCAATCGGCTTAACACCCGCACCCTGCGCTGCCTTATAAAATTTGATCAAGCCATAAAAGTTAGTTTGATCTGTAATTGCACAAGCGGGCATATCCAGCTCCGCAACGCGCTTCACCAAAGGCTTGATGCGCACTAGGCTATCCGCGAGTGAAAATTCAGTATGCAAACGAAGATGTACGAAATTAGCAACCATGGTATTTTCTTATGACGCAAAAGTGCGTTTAACTGAAATAATGAAGCGCAACGCGCAAGTGATGGACTAAAGATTTAATAGCGACACACAAATTTTAAATCGCTGAGCGCGATCCAAAGCACATTTTCTGTGGTTTCTGTGGTTTCTGTGATTTCTGTGGTTGAAGTAACCAAGCCCAAACTGGCTAAGCTCTGATCAAAGACAACCAAAACCGAGGGGAATGATTTGAGTTCGCGCACCACTCCATCAACCAATGCACCCTTAGTATTCAGCAGCAGCCAATAGTTATATTGTTTTTGAGTGGCCGACGGGGTGCAACTCAACCCCATATAGCTATTGAGCAGAACTCTCTTACCAGGAGCCAAATGCTGACCATCATGCGCGCACTGAATAGCCATAAACACATCCACATTATTTGAAGAGTTTCATCTGCTCGATACAAGCTCTTACCGGCGCATAGGACCTACGATGGATAGGTGTTATACCTAAGCTTGTCAGCGCATCCATATGCACCTTTGTTGGGTAACCTTTATGTCCGGCAAAACCATAGCCGGGATAAATGGCGTCCAATGCAATCATCTCGCGGTCGCGGGTAACCTTAGCAAGGATTGATGCAGCACTTATAGCCGTCACTCGGCTATCGCCCTTCACAACCGCTTCAGCCGCATAATGCCACTTGGGTAATTTATTACCATCAACCAAGACGTGCTCTGGCTGTATATGTAACCCCTCTACCGCTCGCTTCATGGCTAATAGACTTGCTTGCAAAATATTAATTTGATCAATTTCTTCAACCGAAGCGCGCGCTATACACCAGCTAATCGATTTTTGCTTAATCTCATCAAACAATAATTCGCGTTTTTTTTCAGTGAGTTTTTTGGAATCATCTAAGCCAACAATCGGTTGCTGCGGGTCGAGTATAACCGCAGCAGCAACCACATCACCGGCCAGTGGGCCGCGCCCTACCTCATCGCAGCCCGCCATTAATAAACCGCTGTAACAACTTATAAAAGGCTCAAGCACACACTACCTACTGATTCGCTGAGGGAGAGTCTTCAGCATTTTGCCGAGCGCTCCCTGTTATTAAATGGGCTACAGCTTCTGCCGCCCTTCGACTTGCATCGCGCTTTAATTCCTGATGCATATCCGCAAAGCTATGCCGTAAAGCTTCTGTTTCATCAGGGTTTTCAAAATAATTCATAATGGCGGCACTAAGCGTGGTCGCCGTAGCTTTACCTTGCAACAACTCAGGCACTAACATTTTTTGAGCGAGCAAATTAGGCAGCGATACAAAAGGCGTTGTCACCAACCAAGATAAAATCTTAAAGCTAAGCGCCGCCATTTTATAGGCGACCACCATAGGCTTTTTGAGCAGTAGAGCTTCTAATGTCACTGTACCAGAAGCAACTAATACGACATCAGCAGCAGCCATCACCTCATGAGAGTGGCCATTGAAAAGCTCTATAGGAAAGTCAACATAATCTGTAAGCTGAATGTGCAGCTGGCGATAACGCTCGGGATTAGCGGCGGGAATAATAAAACGCAAACTGGGATCTTGCTCTAAACAAAATACCGCAGCATGCATAAATAAACTGCCCATGCGCTCAACTTCACTGCTGCGACTACCCGGCAGAAGCGCGACTATACGTCCCTCCTCGGGTAAACCCAAGGTCTTACGTGCAGCGACTTTATCGACAAAGAATGGAATCTCATCTGCTAAATGATGACCAACAAATTCAACGGGGACATTATGTTCTTGATAAAAGCGCGCTTCAAAAGGCAATAGCGTAAGCATTAAGTCCACTGAGCGGGCAATTTTAAATACACGCTTTTGTCGCCATGCCCATACTGATGGGCTGACATAGTGTACTGTTTTAACACCCTGTGCTTTGAGTGCCCCTTCAAGACTAAGATTAAAATCTGGCGAATCAATACCGATAAACACAGCGGGTTTATTAGCAATAAAATGTTCACGCAAAAATTTACGGATACGCAGCAATTCAGGCAAGCGCTTTAGCGGCTCAATTAATCCCATAACGGCGAGACGATCTTGCGGAAAATAGGAATGAAAGCCCTGCGCCAACATACGCGGACCACCTATTCCAGAGAATTCAGCAGAGGGAAAAATTTTGCGCAGCTCAAGCATTAAGGCTGCGCCGAGAATATCACCGGAGGCTTCACCGACTACAATACCAATGTGTACGTGATCAGACACTCAGCCCTCCGGCGCATAATATATAATGAAAAACAGACAGATGTTAACGCACTATACCGCGCGTTGAAGCATGCAATGAATCCACCAATAGGTTGAGCGCGGCACACTCATCTTGCATGGGTTTGAGCTGCGCCAAGGCTTCATCAAGCGTGAGGCCGCGCCGATAAATAATCTTGTAGGCTTTGGTTAATATAGCTACGTCTTCCTTACTAAAACCTCGTCGACGCAGGCCTTCCGCATTGATACTTTTAGCTTCCGCGGGACTGCCAGTCACCATTACATACGCAGGTACATCTTTACCTATAGCACTGCCCATGCCTGAAAAACTATGAGCACCGATGTGGCAGAACTGATGAACCAAGGTATAACCACTTAAAATGGCCCAGTCGCCAATATAAACGTGACCTGCGAGGGCAGTATTGTTAACCAAAATGCAGTGGTTACCAATTACGCTGTCATGCCCCACATGGACATAGGCCATCAATAAATTATGATTGCCAATGGTTGTTTCGCTGCGATCTTGCACGGTACCGCGATGGATAGTGACACCTTCGCGAATAATATTGTTGTCACCAATTACCAGACGAGTAGGTTCACCTTTGTATTTCAAGTCAGGCGTGTCTTCGCCAATCGTTGAAAATTGATATATCTGGTTCTGCTTACCTATTTTTGTCGGACCTTTAATCACCACATGGGAGGCGATTACCGAACCTTCGCCAATCTCTACATCGGCACCAATAAGAGTCCAAGGGCCAATGCTAACATTGGCCCCTATCTTTGCATCAGGATGAATAATTGCTTGGGAGTGAATCAAAATGGGTTCTCGCTAGGTTGCTTTGCTAAACCTTGCGGTCGGCGCAGAGAATAGTTGCAGAAGCCGCGAGCACACCATCCACTGTGGCCTTACATTCAAATTTCCAAATACCGCGTTTTTCAGAAATAACACGAGACTCTAATTGCAGGCGATCACCGGGAATTACTTGCCGTTTGAAACGAACATCATCCACACCCGCAAACAGATAAATAGAACCATCTTGAGGTTTTTTATTCATCGTTTTAAAACCGAGAATACCTGAAGCCTGCGCCATAGCCTCAATAATCATTACACCTGGGAATACTGGACTCTGAGGGAAGTGACCATTAAATACTTCTTCATTCACCGTAATATTTTTGTAAGCGACAATGGATTCGCCTTCGACCAATTCAATTACGCGATCCACCAACAAAAAAGGATAACGGTGCGGAAGGTATTCGCGTATTTCGTTAACATCCATCATGGTCTAAGACCCCAAAAAATTATATTAATCAATATCTTACTTGCGCTCTAGTTTAATTAAGCGCACCGCAAGTGCATCAAGTTGACGGAAACGGGCCGCATTTTTGCGCCAGTCTTTGGTAGGTGCCAAAGGCACACCAGAAGAATAGGAACCCGCCTCAGTAATTGAGCTAGAAACCATACTCATGCCGGTAATATGAACTCTATCAGCCAAGGTTAGGTGGCCTGCAATAGCAACCGCCCCCGCAATAGTGCAATTATCACCTATTGTGGTGCTCCCTGCGATGGCTGTGTGCGCCGCCACGGCAGTATTTTTACCTATGCGTACATTGTGACCGATTTGCACCAAGTTATCGATGATGACACCATCAGCCAACTCAGTATTGTCTAAGGCACCGCGATCAATACAACTATTAGCACCTATTTCGACCTTATCACCAATGATCACCCCGCCCAATTGATGGATTTTAATCCAGCCACCTGCGTTGGGTGCGAAACCAAAACCATCAGCACCAATCACACAACCACTGTGAAAAATACACTGCGCGCCAATCGTCACGCCATGATAGATACTCACATTAGCCGCTAAGCGCGTGCATTCACCAAGGATGCTATTAGCACCGACAAAACTGCCTGCACCTATAACAACGCCATCGCCAAGCTGCACCCCCTCTGCAATTACCGCATTAGGGCCAATAGAAACATCGCGGCCAATAACTGCATCGCTAGCTACGACAGCACTCGCATCAATAGATTGGCTCGCAACAGGCGCAACATCAAACAGGGCTGATGCGTACGCATAAGCAACATAGGGATTCACTAGCAATAATTTATTGCCGGAAAACTCATGAGCAAAATCAGGGTGAATTAACACTGCACCAGCGCTCGACGTAGGCAGATATTTTTTATAGGCGGGATTGGCAATAAAACTTAGATCTGACAACCCCGCTGTCTGCAGGGTCGCCAAAGCACTTATTTCATGTTGCGGGTTGCCGCTAAGCTCAGCATTGAGAATAGTGGCAAGTTCAGCAAGAGAATAAGAGCGTTTCACAGAGAGTTCGCTAACACTATTTGGCTTTATTCAAAAGCTCAGTAACTTTCTGTGTTAAGTCATGTTCAGGTTTAGCCATCATGACCGACTTCGCATCAACGATCATGGTGATTTTTTCTGATTCAACCAGCTGTTTAACAATAGCCTCCATTTTTGGAGCCATTTCTTGCATTAATTGCTGCGCTAAAGCCTGTTGTTCACCTTGAAGTTTTTTACCTTCAAATTGATAGTCAGCCGCAAGACTTTGCATTTTCTTTTCGCTCTCAGCACGTTTAGTATCATCCCAAGTCATGCTGTCTTTTTTATAGGCAGCTTGCAGCGCTTTAATATCCGCAGTAAGGCCATCTAACTTAGCTTTAGTTGCCGCAAAATCAGCACCTTTTTGCATTTTTTCAAATCTAGCTTTTGCAGCCGCCGTGCCCATGATGGCAGCAGTTGGATCAAGTACAACAATCTTTCCTTCGGCCCAAGAGATTGCTGACATTAACGACAGAGCAACGACAGCAAATAGTTTTTGTGTAGCAGTCACGATCTATACCTCATTGATAAAATTAAGTGTTAATTGTTATGTTTTTAAAACGTTTGACCTAGCGAAAATTGGAATATTTCTGTTCGGTCGTATTCATTTTTATTCAGTGGTTCAGCAATACTGAATGTCATAGGTCCGAACCCTGAAATCCATACCAAGCCCAAGCCCACTGAAGCATTCATATTTTCAAAGCCAACATCGTAGCAGTTTAATTGCCCTACGCCGCAATTGGTATCAAAAACATTTCCCGCGTCAAGAAAGAAGGTGGTTTGCAAGGAGCGCTGATCCTTAATAAAGGGCAGCGGGAAAATAATCTCAGCGCCACCTTCAATCAGCACGTTGCCCCCAAAAGCACCGCGGGTGCGGCCCACAGACGCATTGGTATTGACAGAACTCACTAATTGGCCCGGTTCACAATATCCAATATTATTTGCATAACCTGGCAAACTAGGGTCCTCACAAAGGACATAAGCCAGCCCTGAGCGCTCAGAAGGCTGCGCAATACCATCGCCATTACGATCATCCCAATTTAAATAACTGGCATTGCTCTCTGATATCGTACGCTGCGGAGTAGCTCGTGGACCTAAGGTATTACGCTCAAAACCGCGCACTGAACCAAAACCACCTGCATAGTAATTTTCAAAAAATGGCAGTCTTTCCAAATCACCATAA
Organism: Cellvibrio sp. 25HG11W-0; assembly: GCF_057815475.1. Classification (NCBI taxonomy): domain Bacteria; kingdom Pseudomonadati; phylum Pseudomonadota; class Gammaproteobacteria; order Cellvibrionales; family Cellvibrionaceae; genus Cellvibrio; species Cellvibrio sp. 25HG11W-0. The sequence goes on along the minus strand of NZ_CM174230.1, from coordinate 1,846,207 downwards.
GCTTCGGCATAACCCAAATGAGTATGTAAGCGCAAAGTCAAGGCACGAGTTAGTGGTACAAAAAGCTGGCCGGTATAGTCAAACTTATAATATTCCAAGTCGCCACCTGGCAGTGACAACTCAAACGATACCTGTTGCTGCGCGCCTCGTGTTGCTAAGATGCCGCGGTTTAATGTCGACTTCAGCCAATAGAGATTTAGTTGCGCATCATTAAAAGTGTCACCATAGAGATCCAAAAAGCCAGGTGTCCCCATTACATCATCTGTCAGAGGTAAATATTCATAGGTGCCATCAGGAAAATCGACGCCCTGACTAACTTTTTGTAGTAGCTCATAGTTTTGCGCTTGCGTTATATAACCTAAATTAGAATCCCATGACGGTGAGCGGATAATTTCCTGCGAGGAATAAGCAGTATTTTTTACTTCTAAGCTACGCAAGCCAATATCAAACCCAATACGTTCAATGTCCGAAATAGGATAGCCAAAGTTCAGTTTTCCGCCGTAGACATTAGTACTGTAAGGCGTCACATTGTAAGACGCATAATCGCTTTGGGTGTAATACAAACTAAAGCCACGACTTACACCATCTGAAGTAAAGTAAGGATCGCTATAGTTAAAGTTATAAGCAGTTTGATATTTGTTGTGGCTAAAGCTGAAACCAACCTGTTTACCCGTACCAAACCAGTTGTTTTGTTGAATGTTTGCTGAAAACAAAACACCCGAATATTGCGCATAACCAACCTGTAAGCCCATGCTTCCGGAAGGCTGCTCTTCAACCGTATACTCAACATCAATTTGATCAGAAGTACCAGGTACTTCTTTGTTTTCAACTTTCACCTCTTTAAAGAACCCAAGACGCTCCAAGCGTACTTTAGAGTTTTCAATTTGCGCAGAGTTGGCCGAGCCACCCTCCATTTGGCGCATTTCACGGCGCAGCACTTCATCAATAGTTTTGGTATTGCCGCGGAAATTAATGCGATTAACATAAGCACGTTTTCCGGGTTCGATGAAAAAGGTGATTTTTACTGTTTTATCTTCATCGTTGCGCTCTGGCATACCTTCAACCTTCGCAAAGGTGTAGCCCTCGTTACCTAAGCGTTTAGTCATGTACTCTTCAGAGGTGGTCATCAGTATTTGCGAGAAAATTTGACCTTCGCGCATCAATATCATGGCGCGAATAATATTTTCATCAATCGCAGGATCGCCCGCCAGCTCAACACCACTTACACGATAAATTTCACCCTCAGTGACATTTACGGTAACGAAAATTTGCGATTTATCAGGGCTGAGCGAAATTTGCGAAGAGTCGAGTTTGAAGTTCAAATAACCGCGATCCATATAATAGGATTCGACACGCTCCAAATCACCTTTCAGTTTTTCTTTAGAGTACTTGTCATTGCCTGAAATCCACGACCAAAAACCTGTGGTTTTTAGTTCAAATAAATCAACCAGCTCTTCATCGGTGAAAACACTATTGCCAACAATATTGATTTGCTTAATACGTGCGACGCTGCCTTCATCAATCTTCACCAACACTTTAATTTGGTTGCGCGGCATATCTTCGGTTTCAATTTTAACGCTGGCGCCATAGCGCCCCTGATTCACATATTCACGCTGTAGTGCTTGAGTAATTCCTTCAAGTGTCGCGCGCTGAAAGATTTGCCCTTCGGATAAATTATTATCCTTAAGACTATCCATCAGATTCTCTGTTTTGATGGCCTTATTGCCTTTCAGCTCAATTTTATTGATGGCGGGACGCTCTTTAATCACGAGCACAAGCACATCGCCATCACGCTTCATGGCAACATCGGCAAAATAACCCGATTTAAACAGCTCGCGCGTCGCATTTTGAATGTCAGATTGGGTGAGCACATCGCCCACGCGAATCGGTAAGGTACTGAATACGGTACCTGCCGAAACGCGCTGTAAGCCTTCAACACGAATATCGCTTACACGGAAGGTCTGTGCGTTAGCAGCAACAGAAAGAAGCAGTACAAACAGGCAACAAAAGAGGCGCATCGAAACTCGTATCATAAAATTGTCTAATCATTAGTGGATTGGTTAGGACTTGAACACCAAGGCCAAGCTCATCAAAGCCGGGTAAGATCGTTATAAAGTGCTAGCAGACTCAAACTGATGACCAAAAACAGCCCCAGCTGATAGCCCAGCATCTGCACTTTGTCGGACACCGGTTTCCCCTTAATTACTTCAAGTAGATAATAAAATAAATGTCCACCATCCAATACCGGTATAGGTAAAAGGTTAAAAACCGCTAAAAAAACACTCAGCAATGCCACAAAACCAATAAAGCTGATCAACCCACTCTCAGCGGAAGAGCCCGCCACCTTAGCAATGCTGATGGGTCCACTCAAGTTTTTCGTGGATATTTCGCCAAGTATCAATTTTTTGACTGATAAAAGTACAAAAGCAGAGGTTTCCCAGGTTTTATTGACCCCTGCTACGAAGGCGCCAAGAAACGAATAGCTGTATTTACTGAGCACTTCATCAGGCTGTGTGTATTCTTTAACCTGCACACCCACTCGCCCAATAACTTTTCCGCCCTCCTCTAGGGATTCAGGCGTTAACTCAAGCATCAAGGGTTGACCTTCACGCTCAATGCTCAGCTGAAGGAGCTCATTCGGACGCTCACGCACATAGGTTACCCACTCGCGCCAACCCTCAATCCGCTGCTCATTTACACCAAGAAGTACATCATTGACTTTAAGGCCCGCGCGTTCTGCAGGGCTGCCAACAACAACATCACCAACTACGGCAGGGATTTTTGGAAACTGTAGGCTTAGCCCTAAGCCCGCAATGGGATCAGGTGCCTCTGCCTCTCGCAGCCACTTGTCTAAGCGGGCCTCAGAGTGATATTGGAAATGTGACTCAGCATAGGCAACCGTGAAGGTGATAGTACCCGATTCACCTAAGCGACTAATAAGCGCTTTATTTAAGGCTTGCACACTAGGCGTGGGCTTATCATCTACTGCAATAATTTGCTGCCCCGCCTCTAAGCCCGCATACGCAGCAATAGAACCCGGCTCTACTTTACCCACTATGGGCGCTATATTGACCTGCTCTAGGAGCATTAGCCCCCAGAATAAAAACACAGCGAGAATAAAATTTGCCAAGGGACCTGCCGCAACAATTGCCATCCGCTGCCACACGGTTTTGTTATTAAACGCACTACCACGCTCTTCGGGTGCGACGTCACCTTCGCGTTCATCAAGCATTTTGACGTAACCACCCAAAGGCAGCGCCGCTAAGGCGAACTCTGTACCCTGCTTATCCTGCCAGCGCCAAAGCACCTTGCCAAAACCAATGGAAAAACGCAGCACCTTTACACCGCAGCGACGCGCCACATAGAAGTGCCCGAACTCGTGAATTGAAACAAGAATAAGTAACGCCACTAGGAAAGACGCCAAGGTGTGTACTAACTGCATTCAAACGACCTCATGATCAATGTTACGAACCCGCAATAAGCTGGCGAGCCAAGGCTCTCGCCTCAAGATCGGCCTCTTGGACTTGCGCAAGCGACTTAGGTTCGCACACGGGTAGTTTTTCCAACACCTCGGCGATAACGCGGGAAATTTGATCAAAGCGTAATTGGGATGCGAGAAATGCAGCCACCGCGACCTCATTGGCAGCATTTAATAATGCTGGCGCTGTTCCGCCTATTTTAGCTGCCGTTTGCGCAAGAGCCAGACAGGGGAAGCGCTCATAGTCTGGCGCACTAAAATCAAGACGCGCCGTGGCGATTAAATCGAGACTAGACACACCAGAGTAGATACGCTCCGGCCAAGCTAAGGCATGGGCTATAGGTGTACGCATATCAGGATTGCCTAGCTGCGCCAATACGGAGCCATCAACGTACTCAACCATCGAGTGAATGACGCTTTGCGGGTGGATTACCACCTCAACTTGCTCAACACGCGCATTAAATAGCCAGCAGGCCTCAATCAGCTCCAAGCCTTTATTGAGCATAGTGGCAGAATCCACCGAAATCTTTTGCCCCATACTCCAATTGGGATGGGCACATGCCTGCTCTGGCGTAACTTTTTGCAGGTCAGCCAAGGGGGTCGTTCGAAATGGGCCGCCAGAAGCGGTTAATAGAATTTTGCGCACGCCGCTTGAAACCAAACCCTGTGCGAGAAAGTCCGCGCGATGATTAGGTAAGCATTGAAAGATCGCATTGTGTTCGCTATCGATGGGCAGCAAAATCGCATTAGACTCTGTCACTGCCTGAGTAAACAAGCCACCCGCCATCACCAAGGCTTCTTTATTGGCCAAGAGCACTTTTTTACCCGCCTTTACCGCGGCAAGTGTAGGCAACAATCCTGCCGCCCCTACAATCGCTGCCATAACAGTATCGACATCATCGTGGCTTGCTACTGATGCGAGAGCTTCATCGCCCAATAATACCTCAGTCACACAACCCCGTTGGCGCAACTCCTGTGCAAGAGAATGAGCCGCATCAGCATCTTTCAACACAGCGTAGCGCGGCTGATGCTCTAAACACTGCAGTGCCAGCAACTGCCATTTACGCTCTGCGGTGAGCGCAAAGACTTTGTAACGATCTGGGTGACGCCCCAAAACATCAAGCGTACTCACGCCTATAGAGCCGGTTGCGCCGAGCACAGTAATCTGCTGAAGGGTTTGTTGCATAGCCTTAACCTACAACCCCATTCAATGCAAACGCATTGCTTAACAAAAGTGCTAATGCAAAAACAGGTGCAGCAGCCGTTATGCCATCTACACGATCCAGAATGCCGCCATGTCCAGGCAAAATACTGCCACTATCTTTTACACCGGCATGACGTTTAACCATACTTTCTAATAAATCACCCAAAACTGAAATCAAACTGGTAGGAACTATTACTAAAAGCACCAACAACCAATTCAATTCAAGAACTAAAGTCAGGATCGACGCAAGCAGCACATTAGCCATGAGACCACCGGCGAAGCCCTCCCAGGTTTTGCCTGGGCTGACAGCGGCTGCCAACTTGTGCTTTCCAAAGCGACGCCCAACAAAATAGCCACCGCTATCTGCCACCGCGACAACCAAGATTAATAGCAGCACCAAATAAGCGCCATTAAGTTGCTGACGCACATAAACCAAGGCAATCCACGTGGGAAGCAATACCATCACACCCATAAGTAAGCGCAAGAGTCTATTACCCCAAAGAATGGCACTGCTCGGATAGCCTTGTACAAGCAACAAACCTAGAGCCCACCAACTGCAACCAATAACCAGTAGATCCTGAATTGCAGCCTGATTCAAACTGGGCGAAGCTTCGCCTTTAAAGCCCAAATAGTAGGCGGCGCCAAACAACAACAATAAAACAAGTCCAGCGTAGGCAATGCGCTGCCAAATCGCCGTAAACCCAGCTAAATTAGCCCACTCCCAAGCACCAATGAGTACCACGGCACCGATAAAGAAGGAGAAATAACCGGAAGGTAAACCAAAGAGTGCAGCCAAAAACACAATAATGAGCACAATGGCGGTATAAACACGCTGTTTAAGCATTAAGAGCACCCGCCTCAACTTGATCACCGGTCAGACCAAAACGGCGCTGACGCTCATAAAAACTGTTAGTGGCGATTTTAAGCTCTGCCCCATCGAAATCTGGCCAGAGCTTATCGCTAAAATAAAGCTCAGCATAAGCGGCCTGCCACAACAAAAAATTGCTGATACGCACTTCGCCGCCGGTACGAATTAATAGATCCAAGGGCGGCAAATCGGCCAAACTGGTGTAATTATGCAGACTATCCTCATTGACATCTTCAGGGCTAAGGCTGCCATCTGCGACTGCCTGTGCCATCTGCTGTGCGGCTTGTGCTATATCCCAGCGGCCGCCGTAATCTGCTGCGATCACAAGGGTAGTTTTACCGCCCAGAGTTGTCGCTTCAGCAGCGGCTATCGCTTTTTGAATAGAAGGAGTGAACCGAGAGCGATTACCAATAACTCGTAAACTTACATCTTTCTTCTTTAGAGCCTTGGCTTCATTGTTGAGGTAGAGATTAAATAGCGACATCAGCGCCTCCACCTCTCTCGGTGGACGCTTCCAGTTTTCGCTGCTAAAGGCAAAAACAGTCAGCACTTCAACACCCAACTCCTGACAGGCCGACATGACATCGCGAATGCGCTCTACGCCTACCTTGTGGCCGGCAACTCCTGCCATTCCCCGCTGTTTGGCCCAGCGATTATTACCATCCATAATAATTGCAACATGGCGAAGGCTGTTGTCAGTCACGCATTGCTCCTACAGGGTCTTAATATAAAAAGAGGATCAGTAAAGGCGCAATCACTTATTATCAGCCTAAACATTGAACACAGGGCTCGTGTTGACACCGAGCCCTGAACTGAACGGATGTAAATTACACCGTCTTAAATCGCCATCAAATCAACTTCTTTAGCGGCTAGCGCCTTATCAATTTCAGCGATGTATTTATCGGTGATTTTTTGGATATCGTCTTGTGCGCGACGATCTTCATCTTCCCCAATGGCCTTATCTTTAAGCAGCGCTTTAACATCGTTAATGACATCGCGGCGTACGTTGCGCACGGCCACACGACCATTCTCTGCCTCAGCGCGCGCCTGCTTGGTGAAGTGTTTACGCGTCTCTTCAGTCAGCATGGGCAAAGGAATACGAATCAAGCCTCCATTGGTAGACGGATTCAGTCCCAAATCAGACTTCATGATGGCCTTTTCGATTTCCGGCACCAAGTTACGCTCCCAAGGGCTAACGGCTAGGGTGCGGGCATCATCAATATTGATATTGGCCACTTGGCTTAAAGGGGTATCAGTGCCGTAATAGTTGACCATAATGCCATCAAGCAAGCTTGGATGTGCACGGCCAGTACGGATCTTATTGAAATTGTTTTCCAGCGCTTCAACCGCTTTTTTCATGCGGTGATCAGCATCACTTTTAATATCACTAATCATTCTTTTTCCTCTTCAATCAATGTACCTTCGTTGCTACCCACAACGATATTTAACAAAGCACCCGCTTTATTCATACGGAAAACACGCACGGGCATAAAGTGTTCACGACACAAACAAATAGCCGTCAAATCCATCACACCCAATTTCTTATTCAGCACTTCATCATAAGAAAGGCGATCGTATTTAGTGGCAGTTGGATCTTTCTTAGGGTCGGCAGTGTAAACACCATCAACCTTGGTTGCTTTCAACACTATATCCGCATTGACTTCTATGCCGCGCAAACAAGCGGCAGAGTCAGTGGTAAAGAAGGGATTGCCCGTGCCTGCAGCAAAAATCACCACCTCACCTGAATTCAAAAAACGGACTGCACGGCGGCGATCATAATGCTCGACCACACCACTCATGGGAATAGCCGACATAACCCGGCAAGAAATATTAGAGCGCTCCAGCGCATCGCGCATCGCCAGCGCATTCATAACGGTGGCCAGCATACCCATGTGATCACCGGTAACGCGATCTAAACCCGCCGCACTCAACGCCGCGCCGCGGAACAAATTCCCACCTCCGATCACCAAGCCAACCTGTACACCTATGCCGACTAACTGACCTATCTCCAAGGCCATTTTGTCGAGCACTTTGGGATCTATGCCGAAGCCCTCGGTCCCCATCAGCTCTTCGCCACTGAGTTTTAACAGTATGCGCTTGTACTTTTTATCTCTCGGACTGGCCATAAATACGCTCCAAAACAATGAGTTAGCCGATAATCTAGGGGGCGAAAAAAATCGCTGCAGTGTAACAGAAAAAAAGCGACTGAGTGTCGCCACTCTTGCCCTTTTTACTCAGAGGAAGCCCACGGAAAACATAACCCAACACTCAAATTGCTCACAAATCACACCCGCAAATGGCGATTATTGCCACGAAAGAACACTGATAGGTTGAAATTCCACTCAACTGTTCGATACTTATAGCGCCCCCATCGCAGAGACTCCAGCCCTCAATGAACGAAAAAAAACTTAGCTCGATCCTGCTAATCGCCATATTCCTTACGCTAGTCGCGATTCTAGGCGCCCAATTACTGCCCCCAAAACACCTTGGACTGGAAAACAACCTACACAAAAATCTTTTTTTACACTCTGAAATCCTGCCCGATGGCACACCTAGCGCCGAATATGACGATACTGGACACACAAAATGGCATTGCAACGTACCCCAAAACTTTACTGGCGATTATTTTGCCTGCAGTTTCGGCATGAACCTTTCGAACTCACCCACTCAAGGCGTAGACCTTTCAAGTTTTTCAAAGCTGAACTTAAAGCTTAACTATCGCGGCCCCGCCAATAAAATCAGAATTGCTATACGCAACTACAATACCAGCTACTCCACCCCCGAAGACGGCAACAGTACAAAATTCAATTCAGTTCAAATCCATGCTCATGAACTCAAGCAAGAAACATATTTTAATCTCACGGCCTTCTCCGTCGGAGAATGGTGGCTAAATCAATACAACATCCCATTAAAAAACGCCCAACCCGACATCAGCAATGCCATGGTCGTCACCATCGATTTTGCTGAAAAATTAAGTCCCGGACGCCACGAGTTTGAGTTAGAAAAATTGGAGTTTGAAGGCGAGTGGGTCAGCACCGAACATTGGTATCTAGTCATACTCATAATTTGGATGCTAGGCATATTTATTTTTGCAATTTACCAATTAATTCAACTGCATCAGCAAACGCAACACGACACACGAATAATCAACGAACTCAACACCAGTAACGAACAACTAAAACTCGAAACCAACAAGTTTCGCAAACTCTCCACCGTTGACCCTCTAACCCAAATATACAATCGTTTCGGCATTGACCAAATTGTCGCCAGCCTAAGCGGTAGAGGCCATATAACAGCAACCACACAGACGGGCTACAGCCTAATGGTGATAGATATTGATCACTTTAAGCGCGTCAATGATCAGCGCGGCCATGACACCGGCGACCAAGTTCTTCAACAAATCGCCAAAGTCATTCAAGAGCACTTACGTGCAGGGGATTATGCGGGGCGGTGGGGCGGCGAAGAGTTTATAGTCATTTTACCTGACACATCTCAAGCAACTGCCATGAAGCTCGCCGAAGTCATGCGCAACGCCATTTTCAATGCCAAATACCAAACAGAAAAACCTTTAACCGTTAGCGCCAGTTTTGGCATAAGCTTACAATTACCGCAAGAAGATTTTGCTAGCTGTTTTAAACGCGCTGACAATGCACTCTACAAAGCAAAACACCAAGGCCGCAATTGCTGTATTTATGCTGAAGCACATATCTAAATGCAGAAAAATAAAACAAAAAAACCACGCAAACTTTCACTTGCGCGGTTTTTTAATTGCATTGGGACCCGGAAATTTAACCAACCCTCAATAATTTATGTGCACACTTAAAAACAACTTCATACCCAATCTAATTTGAGTACAAAAACTGTATTGCTGCACCTTTATTTTAGCCATACAACATACTGGCCAGCATTTCAGAAAGCGGTTTAAATCTCACAAATGACTGCACCGCAGCAAGAATGCATCTCACTTATTCCTGCACAGGACTTTCAGCTAAGGCAATTTTTTCACGCTCAGCCTTTGAAATATACTTAGGCTTATTGCTCACACGCAATTTAGCATTGTGCTTCTTAAGCTTTTTTTCAAATGTATCATTCATTTTTTTCTTACGATTCATGGTGCCTATTTCCACATATTGGACTAAATACTTTAAACATATAATAGCGATAAAAAGTGACCCAGCACCCTTAATCACAGAGCTTAAGCCATAATGGCGCAACTTACCGACAACTTGAATTTAAGAGCCCCTCATAGGGAGGCTGCGACTAAAGTAAACACGCACATAGAATGCCAATAACAATAAGCATCCACATTCTTAATACGTAGTTTTGTGGCCTCATCGATTGCCACACTTTTAAGACGCATTTTCTACACTACAAATAAAAAACCAGCGGGAAAAAACGCAAAACTCAGCAAATAACAACAAAAGAAACATCAAACAATCAATTAAACGTAAACCATAAAAAACCCCGCACAAGCCAGCCCGTGCGGGGTTTTGCCAAGCCAATTAGCTTGAGCTAATTACGCCTTAGTAGCGGCCACCTGTGCAGCAACTTCTGCGGCGAAGTCTACAACTTCTTTCACAATGCCTTGACCCACTTCCAAACGTACGAAGTTGGTTACAACAGCGCCGCCCGCTTTCGCGTATTGAGCAACAGTTTGCTCTGGATTTTTAACAAAAGGTTGATCAACCAAGCTGCTTTCTTTTAAGAACTTGCTGATACGGCCGCCAATCATTTTCTCAACGATTTCAGCAGGCTTGCCAGCCATGTCTGGCTGTGCACGAATGATTTCTTTTTCTTTCTCAATCACTTCTGCTGGCATTTGATCAGAGCTAACCACGGTTGGATTAACGGCTGCAACATGCATTGCGATGTCTTTAGCCACTTCGTCGCTACCGCCATCCAACTGTACCAATACGGCGATACGGCTGTTCAAGTGCAAGTAACCACCTACAACACCACCCTCAACCAAGCTTACACGACGCACGCTGATTTTCTCGCCGATTTTTTGTACCAATGCTTCACGTGCATTTTCCAAATCACCTGCCATCAGTACGGCAACATCAGTTTGCTTAGTGGTGAATGCCGCATCCAATACCAAATTTACAAATGCCAAGAAGCCAGCATCACGTGCTACGAAGTCAGTTTCAGAGTTAACTTCGATCGCTACTGCGTAGCTGTTGTCGTCGGCAACTTTAACAGCAACAACGCCATCAGCAGCAGTACGGCCTTCTTTTTTAGCGGCTTTCAAGCCAGATACTTTGCGCAGATTTTCAATCGCCAATTCAACGTCGCCATCGGCTTCGCCCAAAGCTTTTTTACATTCCATCATGCCCAGACCAGTGCGGTCGCGCAATTCTTTAACCAGCGTAGGAGTAACAGCTGCCATAGTGATGTCCTCTATTTAATATGTTCGAATTCGTGTTTGAAAAAAGGGGGCCTAGCCCCCTCTCTCGACAACTCACTTAAGGCGATAAGCCTACAGGAGCTTTATTGTCATTTGATTACGTCTAACAGAGATTATTCAGCAGCGCCTTCGGCAGCTACGTATTCATCTTTGTTAGGCACTGCTGAAGAAGACTTGTTGCCTTCTAAGCAAGCATCAGCAATTGCACCTACGTACAATTTAATAGCGCGGATCGCATCGTCATTACCCGGAATAACGTAGTCAACACCATCTGGGTTGCTGTTGGTATCTACTACACCGATAACAGGAATGCCAAGCTTGTTAGCTTCTTGAATTGCGATACGCTCGTGATCAACGTCGATAACGAACAATGCATCAGGCAAGCCTGCGATGTTTTTGATACCACCAATTGAGCGCTCAAGTTTCTCCATGTCACGGGTGCGCATAAGAGCTTCTTTCTTGGTCAATTTGGTGAAGGTACCGTCTTGGCTTTGTGCAGTCAGTTCAGCCAAACGGCGGATAGACGCGCGAATGGTTTTGTAGTTAGTGAGCATGCCGCCCAACCAACGATGACTTACGAACGGCTGGCCAGCGCGCTCAGCTTGTTCTTTGATGGTCTTTTGCGCAGCGCGCTTAGTACCAACAAACAGAATTTTTTTCTTTTGAGAAGCCATTTGCTGCACCAAAGCCAAAGCTTCGTTAAATGCAGGAACAGTGTGCTCAAGGTTAATAATGTGAATCTTGTTACGCGCACCGAAGATGTACTTACCCATCTTTGGGTTCCAGTAACGGGTTTGGTGACCAAAGTGGACACCGGCAGACAACATATCGCGCATGCTAACTTGCATAGTAAATTTCCTGTAGATCGGGTTAGGCCTCCATACACCCCGCTAACCAACCAGCATGATTACGCAGTAATCATTAGGCACCCAGGTTTTGCGTGTCGGTATATGTGTGACGTTTGTGGTTTAGTTGTGCCATTTTGGCAATTTTGTTATTAAATCAATAACTTAATAACAGTTCTCTCCTTTACGATTCACCCTTAGGTAAGATCACAGTCAGAAAGAGGCGCGCTTTATACCATATTTTGGCTTTGAGGTGCACCTAAAATTTCATGCTCACCCACCTAGGTAGTCCGCCTCATCCACATTTCCCCTTCATTTTCATCCAAAATCATTCACTCAAAGAACACCTTCGCAAGCAGCAGGTCAAAGCTAAGTACAGCTCAGGCTTTTATTCTGCTCCAAGACTATAAATTAACCTTGCACACTAGTAGTATATATAACCATAAGCACCCCATTTTAATTGCCAAAGAGAATATCCCATGAAAGAAACGTGGCGCTGGTTTGGTCCCAAAGACACCGTAAGCCTGCAAAATATCGCCCAAGCAGGCGCAACAGGCATAGTGACCTCGCTGCACCATATTCCCACTGGCGCTGTTTGGCCGATGGAAGATATTCTGGAGCGCAAAGCCCTTATTGAGGCTCACGGCCTGGAATGGGCGGTGATTGAAAGCATCCCCCTGCACAACGACATCAAAACCCGCACTGGCGATTACGAGCAGCTGATCGCCAATTACCAACAATCTATTCGCAACGTGGCCGCCGCCGGTGTTTTCGACATTTGCTACAACTTTATGCCAGTGGTGGATTGGACGCGCACCAACCTCAGCTATAGCCTGCCCAACAAATCCCAAGCCCTGCGCTTTGAAATGAGCGACTTTGCCGCTTACGACGTTTACATGCTGCAACGCCCAGGTGCCGAGCAATGCTATCAACCGGACGTGCTCACCAAAGCGAAGACCCGCTTGGATGCCATGAGCGAGCAAGAAAAGGCATTACTGGAAAAAAACATTATTGCTGGGCTGCCAGGTGGCGAAGGCTCCTATAACCGCGAAAGTATTCGCGCTGCCATCGACCAATTCATTCAAATGGGTGATGAAGGCATGCGCGCCAATCTCTTCGCCTTCTTGCGCGCCGTAGTGCCCGTGGCCGAAGAAGTCGGTGCACGTCTGGCTATTCACCCCGATGACCCACCTTTTTCACTCTTTGGCTTACCGCGCGTAGTATCCACCGCTGATGATGCGCGCGCGTTACTCAATGCCGCGCCCAGCCCCGCTAACGGTTTAACACTTTGTGCGGGCTCTTACGGCGCACGTTGTGACAATGACCTCGTTGCCATGGCGCGTGAATTTGGCGAGCGCATCTACTTTGTCCACCTGCGCAATATCAAGCGCGAAGAAGACGGCTCTTTCTATGAGTCAGATCATCTCGATGGCGACAACGACATGGTGGGCTTAATCGACGCACTCTTAGATGAAGAAGCCCGCCGCGACAAAGCTGGCAGTAAACTCCCAAAAATATCCATGCGCCCCGACCACGGTCACCTCATGGGCGATGAAGTAGGCAAAACAGGTATTAACCCTGGCTATTCGTTTGCGGGCCGCATGAAAGGTCTCGCTGAATTGCGCGGCGTTATTCACGCGCTCACCCGTATACGGGCGCGCAGCTAATAAGCAGCTAAGTAGTATCCCAGTGTTGGCTTCCTCTGTCTCACGGCGGTGGGAAGCCCTGCCCCGCAAAACACCCGTTCAGCCCCAGATCTCCTTTTTGCTATGACAGCAATTAATATTGACCTTGGTCAAATAGGGTGCAAATCGTTTAGAATGACGCATCTTTTTTATAACGCGAGTTGAAGTCTATTCATGTCTGTCACTATTAAGTCTCCCGAAGATATCGAAAAAATGCGCATTGCCGGCCGTATGGCGGCCGAAGTGCTGGAAATGATTGGCCAATATGTACAGCCTGGCGTCACCACCGCCGAGCTCGACAAGCGCTGTCACGATCATATTGTGGATGTACAAAAAGCGATTCCGGCTTGTTTAGGCTATCGAGGGTTTCCCAAATCCATTTGCACCTCGGTCAACCATGTTGTTTGCCATGGCATACCTTCCGAGAAAAAAGTGCTCAAAAATGGCGATGTTATCAACATCGATGTGACGGTAATTTACGAAGGCTTTCATGGTGACACCAGCGCCATGTATTTTGTAGGCGCACCCGTTGCTCACGCTGAGCGCCTCGTGACAGTAACGCAAGAATGCATGTACAAAGCCATTCAATTAGTAAAACCGGGTTGCCGTTTAGGCGATATAGGTCATGCCATTCAACAGCATGCAGAGGCCAACTATTACTCCGTCGTGCGCGAGTACTGCGGCCATGGCATTGGTAAGGTATTCCACGAAGATCCGCAAATTCTTCACTACGGCCGTCCGAACACCGGGATGGAATTAAAAGAAGGTATGTGCTTCACCATCGAGCCGATGATCAATGCAGGCAAACCCAACACCAAACTGAAATCCGACGGCTGGACGGTAGAAACAAAAGATGGGCGTCTGTCTGCCCAGTGGGAACACACCATGGTCGTTACCGCAACCGGCGTAGAAGTGCTAACCGCTCGCAGCGGTGAAGTGTTCTAAATAGCATCCAACTACTGACTGCATTTTTGCACTTATTGGGATCTACCCCCAAAACAGATCAAGGCAGATATCCCCGCGCCCACTGAATTGAAATAAATTCACTGGGCGCAGTTGTTACTAGACATTCAACTCTTTACAGGACTTATCCGCTCTATGTCGATTTCTACGGCGCCCTATTTTGAACGGCCATTGTTTTTCTTTGATCAAAACCGTTTTCGCCGTGCACTCGACGAAAAACCAAAGATTAAAGTTTTCAAAGATGCCATTAGCGCTGCAAACACCCAATTCAATCGTCGCTTTGAAGAGTGCGAAGACATTCGCAACCTCGTCTATGAACGCGCACTCTTTATCGATTGCGTTTTACATTATGCGTGGTATCACTTTTCATGGACTGGCGCCATAAGCCTTGAAGCCGTTGGCGGCTATGGCCGCGGCGAATTACACCCCTGTTCCGATATAGACCTGCTCATTCTGCATAGCCCCGAGGCACTCGAACCTAACAAAGAAAACATTGGCCAGTTTTTCACCCTGCTGTGGGATATAGGATTGGAGATTGGCAGCAGCGTGCGCACCATCCAACAAACCCTTGATATAGCGCGCGATGACATTACTGTTGCCACCAATATTATGGAATCGCGTACGCTCGTCGGTGATGGTGCGCTACGCCTACAACTGGCTGAAGCAACTGGCGGCGATAAAATTTGGCCTGCCGAGGACTTTTTCCGGGCAAAATTTCAAGAACAAGTAGAGCGTCATAAAAAATACAACGATACCGAATACAATCTCGAGCCCAATATTAAAAATGCGCCCGGCGGCCTGCGCGACATTCAAACGATCAGCTGGGTTACCAAACGCTATTTTGGCGTCCGTACCCTAAAGCAACTTGAAGGCAAGGGCTTTTTTACCGACGAAGAATTTTCGCTCATGTATACCGGCGAAGAATATCTTTGGCGCGTGCGCTACGCACTACATATGATCGCCAAACGCCCCGAAGAGCGACTACTGTTTGATCACCAACGCGAACTTGCCCGCTTTTTTGGTTACACCGACAGCCAAGAAGGCCTAGCAGTCGAATTATTCATGCATCGTTACTATCGCACCGCCTTAGCGCTGCGCGAATTAAACGATGTCGTACTCCAGTTTTTGTCTGAAGTCATATTGAAAAAAGGTAAAACCAAAAGCGTTGTCTCTATAAATGAACGCTTTCAATTGCGTGAAAACTACATTGAAGTTACCCACACTTACGTGTTTGAAGAAAACCCTTCGGCGCTCTTGGAAATATTTGTGCTCATAGCACAAAACCCAGAAATTCAAGGCGTTCGTGCATCCACTATTCGTCTCATTCGTGAAAGCCGCCATCTCATTGATGATGCATTTCGCAACAACGCCAAAAATACCCAGCTCTTTCTCAAACTGCTGCAATACCCTAACGGCCTTGTCGATCAATTAAAACGCATGACGCGCTACGGCCTCTTGGGTTTATATCTGCCTGAATTTGGCCTTGTTACAGGCCAAATGCAACACGACCTATTTCATATCTATACCGTGGATGCACACACCCTCAAAGTTGTGCAGAACATGTGTGATTTCTTACTGCCATCAGCAAAAGATAACTTCCCCGTTGCCACCAATATTATGACGCGTTTGCCTAAGCTGCAGCTGCTCTATATTGCGGGGCTCTACCACGACATCGGTAAAGGCCGCGGCGGTGATCACTCCATGTTAGGCGCAGTTGATGCGGAAGAATTTTGCGTGCGCCACAATATATCACCGCGCGAAACACGCTTAATTTGCTGGCTGGTTGAAAAACACTTGCTCATGTCCACCGTTGCGCAAAAACAAGATATTTCCGACCCGGATGTTATCCATCAATTTGCGCTCACCGTGGGCGATCAAATGCACTTGGATTATCTCTACTGCCTCACGGTTGCCGACATCAACGGCACTAACAAAGAGCTTTGGAATACCTGGCGCGCAAGCCTTATGCGCCAATTGTATATGGACACCCGCCGCGCCCTGCGTCGCGGCTTAGAGAACAATGTCGACAAGCAAGATTTAATCGAAGAAACCCAACAGGCCGCCATTCGCAAATTAGCGCGCAAAGGTATTAGTAAAGAACAAGTGCTTTCGCTCTGGGGCGACATGGGCGAAGACTATTTCCTGCGTGAAAGTTTTTCTGATATTGCTTGGCACACCCAAGCTATAGCCGCGCGCACCAACAATGAACCACTGGTGTTGATCAAAAAAACCACCAGCAAAGAGTTGGCGGGTGCGACGCAAATTTTCATCTACAGCAAAGAACAAAAAAATGCCTTTGTTGCGGCAGCTACCGCACTCAGCCACTTAAATCTAAATATTCAAGATGCAAAAATCTACAGCTCTAACTCTGGCCACACCATAGATACATTTTTCGTGCTCAATCAAGACGGCGAACCACTCGGCAACAACGCGGCATTCCTTAAACAAATTCAGCAAACGCTACTAGAGGAGCTTAAACTCGCCGACAACTATCGCGAGCTAGCTGGGCGCCGCACCCCGCGCCGCCTAAAATATTTTGCCATGCCCACGCGCACTTCACTCAGCACCGACACCATTCGCCACTGCAGTGTACTGGAAGTTATCAGCCCCGATAGACCGGGCTTACTCGCCTGCATTGGCGATGTTTTTATGGAGTTAGATATTCAATTGCTCAACGCTAAAATTGCTACTTTGGGCGAACGAGTTGAGGATATCTTTTTTATTGCCGATACCGAAGGTCAGCCTTTAAGTGATGAAAGTATTTGCCAAACCCTGCAGCAGGAAATTCGCGCACGGCTTGATAAACGCGTCGACAAGATGTAATACCCATAAATACCATTTTGAAAAATATTACATGGCCACGAACAACCTAATGCAAAACATAACTATGAATCCAGATCTCGCACACTTACATCCCTACCCTTTTGAGAAGCTCGCCGCACTCAAGGCGGCAGTCAATGCTCCCGCGCAGCTGAACGACATAATGCTGTCCATCGGCGAACCCAAACATGAACCGCCCGCATTTGTCTTGCAAACTCTCGTGGATAACCTAGCCAAACTTTCAAATTATCCAACCACTAAAGGTTTGCCAGAACTGCGCAACGCAATCGCCACCTGGGCCTGCACGCGCTTCAAACTCAATGCACAAGACTTCACTGCCGACAAGCATGTGCTGCCCGTAAACGGCACCCGCGAAGCGCTCTTTGCTTTTGCGCAGGCCATAGTAGACCGCAGCCAAGCTAACCCGCTGGTGGTCTCGCCCAACCCTTTTTATCAAATTTATGAAGGGGCGGCGATACTCTCAGGCGCCGAGCCCTATTTTTTAAATTGCACGCCCGCGAATAATTTTATTCCCGACTTTGCAGCGGTACCCGCTGAGGTTTGGCAGCGCACGCAATTATTGTTCGTCTGCTCACCCGGCAACCCCACGGGCGCGGTGATGAGCAGTGCGCAGCTGCAAGCGTTAATTCGCCTCGCCGACCAGTATGATTTTGTGATCGCCTCCGACGAGTGCTACTCAGAATTATATTTTGACGAAGCCAATCCGCCGGTGGGTTTATTGCAAGCCTGCGCCGACATGGGCCGTAACGACTTTGCCCGCTGCGTGGTTTTTCACAGTTTATCTAAACGCTCCAACCTGCCCGGTTTACGTTCCGGTTTTGTGGGCGGCGATGCAAAAATCCTAGAAAAGTTTTTGCTCTACCGCACCTACCACGGCTGCGCCATGCCGGTACCCACCCAGCTTGCAAGTACAGCCGCTTGGCAAGATGAAACCCATGTGATTGAAAACCGCCGCACCTACACCGAAAAGTTTGATGCGGTCATAGAAATTTTGGGCGATGTGTTGCCCGTCACCAAGCCCGATGCCAGCTTTTATCTTTGGGTTAAAACTCCCATTGCCGGCGAAGATTTTACCCAGCAATTATTTGCCCAGCAAAAAGTCACCGTGCTGCCCGGCAGTTATTTAGCGCGTTCATCTAACGACCTTAACCCCGGTGAAGACTACGTACGTATGGCGTTAGTCGCGCCTCTGAACGAATGTGTAGAAGCTGCCCAGCGCATTAAGGCGTTTGTACAAAGCCTATGAGCAACAAACCGGCCCTAAACAAAGCGGAGCGGGTAGCGTTTATTTTGCAGCGTTTGCAAAGCCTTTACCCCAACCCGACGATACCGCTTGACCACAGCGATGATTACACGCTGCTGGTGGCGGTATTGCTGTCGGCGCAGTGTACTGACGAGCGCGTCAATACCGTCACCCCCGCGCTCTTTGCGCTGGCTGACAATCCCGCCGATATGGCATTAGTGCCAGTAGAAAAAATTCAGGCGATAATTCGCCCCTGTGGTTTATCGCCACAAAAATCCAAAGCCATTTCAGTATTATCGCAAATGCTGGTTGCTGAACACGGCGGCAAGGTGCCGCAGGATTGGGATGCACTGGAGCGACTGCCCGGCGTAGGCCATAAAACCGCCAGCGTGGTCATGAGCCAAGCCTTCGGCGTGCCCGCCTTCGCGGTGGACACCCACATTCACCGCCTCGCCCAGCGCTGGGGTTTAACCAATGGCAAGAACGTGGTACAAACTGAAAAGGATCTCAAGCGTCTCTTTCCCATAGAGAGCTGGAATGCACTGCACTTACAAATTATTTATTACGGACGCGAATACTGTTCCGCGCGCGGCTGCGATGGACGAGTGTGCGACATCTGCCGCACTTGCTACCCGCACCGAATTAAACCCAAATTAGTCTTAAAACCCTAGATCATCACTATGAATATTTTATACGGCATTAAAAATTGCGACACGGTAAAAAAAGCGCGCGCATGGTTAGAGAGCAACAACATTGAATTTCAGTTTCACGATTTTCGCGTTGATGGCCTCAACGAAGCGCAGGTAAAAATCTGGATTGCTGAACTCGGCTTGGATGCGCTTGTAAACAAACGCAGCACCACATGGAAAGAACTGGACGAAGCAACCAAAGCAGACTTTAACGAAAAAATTGCCGTTCAAACAATTTTGGCAAGCCCTACCTTGATTAAGCGCCCGCTGCTAGATACAGGAACAAGTAAACACTTGGGGTTTAAAGACAGCGATTACGCTAAAACTTTTAAAATACCTACGTTTATTTAACACACTTATTCAACAGACTTTTGAACTCAGCCAGTTGTACATTCTGCAATTTCAGACACGCCGTAAATATGTCCCTATAGGCTCGATGTCAGCATGCTTCTGCTGATCCCGGTGCGAAAGCAAACTTCCTACATCCATGTAGGTCGTCCATGCTTCCAACGGTCTGAAATCACAGAATGTACAACTAGCCACATAGTATTAATTTCAACTCATTCATTAATTGTTAGGAAAACTTATGACCACTCTTTACGCACTCGGCTTAGGCATTGGCACACAAAATTCACAGGGCGAATGGCTGGAAGTATTTTATGCTGCCCCCCTATTAAACCCTTCTGCCGCTACCGCGGCGGCCATTGCCGAAATCGTCGGCTACACAGAAGGCAACCAAGCCATTGAAATTACTTTGGCGCAAGCCGATGACATTGCCCAAGCACTAGACGACGCGGGCGATAAAGAGCAGGCCGCACTCGCCACTCACTTAACCAGCAGCGAGCGCCCTTTAGTCGTTACGCTACTGGCCACCGACACCAACCCTGCGTCTGTACCCGAAGGCTATTTGAAGCTGCACCTGTTATCGCATCGCTTGGTAAAACCCCACAACACGGTACTGGCCGGCATTTTTGGCGTACTGCCGAATGTGGCCTGGACTAATCAAGGCGCTATAGACGTGAACGAATTGCCCGAGCGTCAATTGCAAGCGCGTTTGAATGGCGAAGACTTAGAAGTATCCTGCGTGGATAAATTCCCCAAAATGACCAACTATGTAGTACCTAAAGGTGTGCGTATCGCCCACACAGCGCGCGTGCGTTTGGGTGCTTACTTAGGCGAAGGCACCACCATCATGCACGAAGGTTTTGTGAACTTTAATGCGGGCACCGAAGGCCCAGCGATGATTGAAGGCCGCATTTCTGCCGGCGTATTCGTCGGTGCCGGTTCCGATTTAGGCGGCGGTAGCTCTACCATGGGCACACTATCGGGCGGCGGCAATATCGTCATTTCTATCGGCAAAGAATCTTTAATTGGCGCAAACGCCGGTGTGGGTATTCCCATAGGTGACCGCTGCAAAGTAGAATCCGGCCTCTACATTACCGCAGGCACCAAGGTAGTGGTATTGGACGATGCAGGCGCCGAAGTGAAAACCCTAAAAGCGCGCGACCTTGCGGGCGTGTCAGACTTGGTTTTCCGTCGCAACTCCATCAGCGGTCGCGTTGAAGTTGTCACCAATAAAAGCGCACTGCAACTCAATACCGCACTGCACGCTAATTAATAGACTTTGAAATTAAAATAATGGGGGCAATGCGCCCCTATTCACTTAACAGCTAACAATTAACATCTAATAAAGAGGCACGCTTATGGGCGCTCAATGGAAAGCAAAACACCGCGAAGAAGCGGCCAATGCCAAGGGTAAAATTTTTACCAAGCTCACCAAAGAAATTATGATTGCCGCACGCACCGGCGCCGACCCAGACATGAACCCGCGCCTGCGTCTGGCAATTCACGCCGCCAAAAAAGCCTCAATGACACGCGAGACACTAGAGCGCGCCATTAAAAAAGGTGCCGGCTTATTAGATGGCGGTGCCAGCTTTGAAAAAGTGGTGTACGAAGGTTTTGCACCGCACCAAGTGCCGGTTATCGTTGAATGCCTCACCGACAATGTAAACCGCACTATCTCCAATATTCGCGGTTTATTTCGCAAGGGTCAGTTGGGCTCGTCCGGTTCTGTGTCTTGGGATTTTGACCATGTCGGCATGATCGAAGCATCGCCCACCAGCCCCGACGCCGATCCTGAAATGGCAGCGATTGAAGCAGGCGCACAAGACTTTGAAGCCAATGACGACGGCAGCACTCTGTTCATCACCGATACCACCGACTTGGATTTGGTGAGTAAAGCGCTGCCCGCCCACGGCTTTACCGTAGATGCCGCCAAACTCGGCTACCGCCCCAAAAACCCCGTCACCATTGACGGCGAAGCCCTCGCTGAAGTCGAAGCCTTTTTAGCGGCGATTGATGACGACGATGATGTACATGAAGTGTATGTCGGCCTCTCAGCCGAATAACTACCTCAAGGCCAAACAGATGTTTGGCCTTGTTGTTTTAGGCAGCGTAAAATATTTTCTTGCCGCCTCTTCCCTTTAAAAAGCGACCCCACATGACCCCTTGGACCTTACTCGGCACCGCCAATATTCCCAACAATGGCGGAGAGCTGCGCCTAACCCAGCGCGATCAGGAATTTTCTATTCACCTAAAAGGCGCGCGCGGAGAATTAATGAACAGCCGCGTACACAGCTCCGAGCTGGCCTTGGCGGAACTAGCCTGCGCTCATATTCAAACGGTTGAAAATGCCAAAGTTTTGGTTGGCGGTATGGGCATGGGCTTCACCCTCGCCGCCGCGCTCAAAGTCACAACCGCCAGCGCGCAAGTCGTGGTAGCAGAATTAGTGCCTGAAATTATTGAATGGAATAAAGGCGAGCTAGGCGAATGCGCAGGCAGACCGCTAAATGACCCTAGAGTAGTCGTGCATTTGGGCGATGTTGCCGAGCTATTTAAATCTAAACAAGTGAAACCCAAGCAGGCGACCTATGATGCGGTACTGTTGGATATAGACAACGGCCCCGAAGGCTTCACCCACGCCAACAACTCCAACCTCTACTCAGTAGAAAGTTTGCAGGCCATAAGGCAATCGCTAAAACCCAAGGGCGTCTTAGCCATATGGTCGGCCTGGTACGACCCCAAATTTATTGCGCAACTTAAAAAAGCCCAATTTAACGCCGAAGCCGTTAACGTAAGAGCGCATAAAGGCAAAGGCAGTCGCCATACGATTTATGTGGGTAAGTGACTCTAAACGCGAAGTCAGACTTATTAACCTGTGTACTTTTTTATCTTCTCGCCGCCTATATAAGGTGCTCTAATAGCAATCAGTTAGGGTCAGTAATTGCTGTAAAAGTTTTATTATTTTTAGCTTAATTTTTTACAGTTCACCATCACCTCAGGAAATAGGAAATCTAAATGAACGAAAACATTGCTTCAGGTCAGTGGATTAAAGTTGGGGCAAGTAATATTGATGCCTATGTATTTCAAGTTATATCAAAAACAGAAATTTTCGCTGGTTATTATCAAAATAAATTGAAAGCCATAAAAGAAGAATTTGTATGGGATGGATCCAAATGGAACTTTAAAAACTCTGGGCCATCTGGCAGCTATCTTCGCGGTTCAGATGAAGCACTAATAAAAAGAGGACCAATTAGCTCTAGATAAATGTTACAGCGTTTCGATAGAGGCCAAAGATAACGATAGTTACCCACTAATAATTACTACTTGTCTCAACAATGTGCATCCGAATCCGGAAAAATGGTGTCCTATAATTTGCACAGGATACATTGAGCTTCTCAAACTAACCCAGCACGCCTAATTTTTCACTTTTAATCCCACAGGAATTCCATGAATCAACACGCAACATCGACCCACTCGATTTTTATTGGTTACATCACCTGGATTTTCGGGTTTATGGGTTCGCATCGTTTTTACTTTGGCAAGCCGCTCACCGGTACACTCTGGTTTTTTACCTTGGGGCTATTAGGTATTGGCTGGATTATCGATTTGTTTTTTATTCCGTCTATGGCCAATGAAGCTGACTCGCGCTTTCGCACCGGCGCCGTGGATTATTCTGTGGCCTGGATACTCTTAGTATTTCTGGGGCTGTTCGGCGTGCATCGCATGTATTTGGGCAAATGGCTCACCGGTCTTTTATATTTAGTGACCTTAGGTTTATGTGGGCTGGGCTGGCTCTACGACTTGTGGACGCTCAACACCCAAATCGATGATCGAAATCGTTTATAGCCACCCCAAAAATAAAGAAGCAATTATACTCTGAGGCTTCCTACTGCCAACTATATTCACCTGCGCCAACAACTCGAACCTTTACGCTGTTGATAGTTTACAGACCATAAGACAATCGCTTAAACCCAATGGTGTCTTATCCATATGGTCCGCGTAGTATGATCCTAAATTTATTCAGCAACTTATTAAAGCAGAAGCAGTAAGAGCGCCTAAGGTAGTCCACATACGATTTATTTGAGTAGCTAAAATTGACTCGTCAGTCCCAAAGAATCAATGATTTTACACGACCATTAGCAACCTAGTTAGTGGCTGAAGCTTATAGGTAATTGGCAGGAAGTGAAAGTTGAGGGAAAAGGAAAACAATTAGCCCCTCTCTTTTAAATCCAACTAAAGCTTCAATGCATATTTGATTATATCTCCCACACTCAACCGCTCTTTAGCAATAGGAATTGTAGGCTCCCAGAGGGGGAATTGGGTATGGTATGACTGGCTATCTGAAATCAAGAGGCCAATAATTGTTTCAGCAACTATGCGCCCGCCAACCGGACCCAGCGAAACGGAAATACCATCAATTTCGTCCTCTCGTTTATTTTTCACAGAAAGGCGCCATTGAAAATTTGATTCCGCCAGAATATAAACCCACAAAGGCGCCCTACCATTAAAATATCCACCTTCAATATCGCTCAATAATTTATCGTCAGGATCCCCGTCATCATTTAACTGTGCTTTCCCTATATAGATTTCAGAATCACTTAAAGGGCACAAGCCCATGGCACGAGCAACATCCTGACCACTTGGCAACCCCATACTATTGCCGCGTAATAAATTTCTAATTGCTAAATTACTTGGACTTATTGAATTACTTTCGACGGACTGCAATACATCAATAGTCAAAGCAGTTCCTTTTGGGAGTGTATTTTTTGAAAACTCAGGCAAAAAAGCCAATGGATTTACTAACGAGGTGTCAATTTTATAAGCCGGCTGAACTCTTTCTTTGCCAACTTTATTTGCAGAATCATTAATATCAAAAAACAAACTCCAATCTATCGCCCAACCCTGAGGAAACTCTTTAAATCCATTTAAACCCCTATCTTCAACTCCTGCAAAAATAAAAAACCTTCCAGAAATACTAGCATCTTCGCCATCAACCCTGTCATCATGATTTGTATTCAATCTATAGATCGGCCTAACCATCGAGTGCCCAAAACGATAAGCAGCCACCGAAAACTCGATAGGTATATAAGGAAAGTCATGATAATGATAAAAAAGTAAATTTGGTTTTCCCGCATACCCCCCGTCACTTTCTCTCTTCCAAACATCATCCATCACTTTCATTCCAACAATTTTAGGCAAATAATCATGTAAAACAACATATTGATAATGCCATTGCACCAATTGTTGTATCTCATCAAAACTAAGGTCGGGATTATCATCAGCTAAACGATTATGAAACTGCTGAAACATAGATTGTAACTGAGAGACTATGACATTTTCATCGTTACGCTTATCACCAATTACCGCCCGCTTATTCTCCCCTACTCGCAATAAATCATATGTAGCGATAATTAGACTATCTCCTTGAAACAACTCGCGCCCCAGAAGGAACTTTCTTTGATCAGCATCGTACATATAAGGCTGATCCTCAGGCCCGCGACCATACAAACAATCTAAATCTAGAGCAGGTGTTCTGAAATCAATTAAGCTATCAGGATCATTTTTCTTTTGTATGCTGCTAGCAGGATCAAAAGTCATATCATGATCAATAAATTGTCCAAAATATGTGTAGCCTGCAGGGATTCCAATGTTTTCTTCTCCGTCCTGAATTTTTTTATTTATCTCAGGTGCAGCAGCAGGTTTTTTGTAGTCTTGACTTATAGGATCATCGCTAACACGCTCAGGCTTCGCAGACATTTCTTGAGCGAGAACCTTCAATTTTTGGGGATCGAAATAACTAGAGGGAAGCGTTCGAAACATCCTACCAAATCTACCCTCAAAAACGCGAGACCCACGATTAACAGAGGCACCCCGCAAGCCGGCACCATGGCCACGCCGAACTGCTACAGGTAAAGACTGGCCAGAACAATTATTCATTACGCAACTCCAAACAATTAGAAATCAATTAAATTTAAGAATCTATCCAGCTAAATGTGTTCAACTCACCATAAAATTTAAACCTTTCACACTGATAACATATAATTTTCAACTGCATATCTCCCCCCCCATCTGGGTTGAACTTTTACTAATTTTCAACATAGAATGCTAAAACCATAGAATTACAAGACAGGATGTGCGCCATGGGGGAGTTTGAACTTGGGGAGTATGAGAGTCGGTTGATTGCAACTATTTATGAAGCGGCGCTTGATTCAACAAGGTGGCGCGGAGTTTTAGCAGAGATTTGTCAATTTGTTGATGCCGATGATGCGGCATTAATTTTTTACGATGAACAGCATTGGGAGCGAAGCTTTTGTATTAGTGCACGCCACCAAGCGGTATACCTTCTAGATTCATTTCAATCAGCCGAAGATCTAGGTGCCATTAAATATCATGTGGCGGGCAGCGAAATTGGCCAGCCAGTTTCATTTTTACAAAATTCTGTCGTACCCAAGAAGCTGGTACAAACCAATATTTTAGCCATTAGCGAACTACCTACTGCTATAAATGGATTGCTCCTTCCGCTGCTTCAGGGCGATATGATGGGCGCGGCGCTACAGGTTTTTACCCTACCGGAATCTCAAGTACTTCCACCGAAATCCATTGAGTTCATCCAGCTCCTAAGTCCTCACTTGGTTAGGGCGATGTTTCTACACAACCATATAAGCGTACTTAAAGCAGAAACCAGCTCGCTACTCGACGCCATTAAAAGCACCAGTCTTGCGGTATTTTTATTGGATAAAAATCTACGCGTCGTATTTAGCAGCCCTGAAGCCGAAGCCGTTTTAAACAGCCATCAGGCACTGAGCCTAAGTCGTACGCAACATTTACAAGCACATATTCAGCAGGAGCAAATTGGCTTGGAGGCGCGGTTGATTGAGTTTTTGGATGCTGGTTTTCATGCGCGTCATTTGGCCTCTGAGGGTATAAGCCTACCGCTGTACCATCCGCAAAAATCTCATCCATTAAAACTGTGCTTTTTGCCTATTCAACAAGTCAGTGGTGACCCGAGTGAAGGGCAAGCCTACTTAGCAGTATTTGTGAATGACCCAGAGCGTCAACGTTTTATTTCTCCCCAATATTTAAAGCAAGCCTATAAATTCACCCAGACCGAAACGCAACTGGCACAGCTGTTATTAAAGGGAATGGGTACTGCAGAAATTTCGACAGCGCGCGGCACCTCGGCCGAAACTACGCGCTGGCAACTCAAACAACTCATGCATAAAACCCAGACACACTCACAAGCGGAGCTCACGCGCCTGCTTATTTTGCTCACCAATGATTTCTGCCCCAGCCGGACAACTTTGCCAAAAAAATAACAGTGTCTAGCCATCCGGCTTGCAGATTCGAAAGCTTTAATCCATTAATAGATTTCACTCCCCCCCCATTTGGGTGGTGCTTACAGGACATCCGCCGTACTAGCATAAATAACCAATGCTTATACGCAGGGATTAACTCATGGACAATCATTACCCTCGCTCAAAACCCCAAGCGCTCGCAGCGCACAACCCAATTCTCGCAACCCAAACCCAGTTTCATTTAGCCACATTGATAGATGCTATTTACGCTGCCGCACTAAAGCCTGAATCCTGGCAACCACTATTGGCGCAAATTAGCCAGGCCTGCGACGTCGATCAGTGCACACTGTTTTATTACGATGGGCTCAGTTGTGCACGCAGTTTTGCCACTGCAGCCCGGCCCCAGCCTGATGCTATTGACTTGTATCTTGAAGATTTTATAGAGCAGCAGGCTGCGCAAGTACAGAGCCAATTTGCGCAACTCAGCGTGGGCCAGCTAGTTACTGCGGCAGAAATTCACAGCTATACCGGCAAACACTATAGCGACATAGTGGGCGACCAGTATATGCAGAAACTCTGGCCGAATTTAAGTTTTCAAGCGGGCGTTGTACTCTTGCGCGGCGATCACTCCTGCGCAGGTATGGGGCTGCAAAGTTTTGAAGGCAAAGATCTTATTTCAGCTCGAAGTCTCACGCGCCTACAACAACTCATTCCACATTTGATCGAAGCTATGCGCATCTACCAAGCCAACTGCCAGCAACTGCAGGCAAAAATCGCCGCCGAAACACTCATGGCTTACACCCGCATCGGCTTGGCTTTAGTCAATGATGATTTTAAGATCACCTACGCCAACGCTGAAGCGCTTCGTCTGTTTGAACAATGCGACTTTATGGCTGAACCACAAAGTGGTGAATACCAATTAAAAGAAAGCCAATTGAATTCTCTAGCTACAACACCACACAGCACCAAGCACAACAGCAACCCATCCATTCTGAACCTGCGTAATCCTGAGGCTCCGGTTGCCTCTGTAACAGTCTATTGCCTGCCACTCCAAGAGCACATAAAAATCACCCTGCTTGCACTAACAGCAAAAGGCTCAGGAACAAAAAATCGCTATGTGATGTTGCTGCAGGATGCAAAACGCCACAGCCAACTACCCCTTGATTACTTGCACAAGGCCTACGGACTGACAACGGCTGAGTGTGAATTAATTGCCGGCTTAGTCAATGGCGCTTCGCTAGCCGAAGCCGCTCAGCAGCGTGCCGTCACTAAAGAAACCGCCCGCTGGCAGTTAAAACATATTCTGCAAAAAACCGAAACTCACTCCCAGGCAGCCCTCTGCCGCTTGATGCTGGAATTATGTGATAGCTAACTGGCAGTATGCCTGTCGGGTAAAAACGCCTGCTCCTAGAGACTCGCCCCCTAAACCTGTAGAATCCCGTCATCTTTTTTAGCTGCAATTTGGATGACCTAATGACTTCTGCGCTCAGCCCCACCCTGCAACTCGCTGTTGATTTAATTCGCTGCCGCTCGGTAACACCCGAAGATGACGGCTGCCAAGACATAATGATTAAACGCCTTGAAGCCATAGGTTTTCGTACTGAACGCTTACGCTTTGACGAGGTAGATAATTTTTGGGCGATTCGCGGTACTGAGGGCCCGATTCTCGCGTTTGCCGGCCATACCGATGTAGTACCTACCGGCCCCGAAGCCAATTGGGGCAACCCACCCTTTGAGCCAAAAATTACTGACGGCATGCTGCACGGACGCGGCGCGGCAGATATGAAGGGTTCACTCGCCAGTATGGTAATCGCCTGCGAGAACTTCATTGCCAAGCATCCAGATCACAAGGGCCGCATTGCATTTTTAATTACCAGCGATGAAGAGGGACCATCAGTTAACGGCACCGTCAAAGTGGTGGAATGGCTGGAAGCCAATAACACCAAAATGACTTGGTGCATTGTGGGCGAGCCCTCCAGCAGTAAAGAAGTGGGCGATGTCATTAAAAACGGCCGCCGCGGTTCGCTCGGCTGTGTACTAAAAGTGCAAGGTATTCAGGGCCATGTGGCCTACCCACAACTGGCCGACAACCCCATCCACCGCGCGGCACCTGCGCTGGCAGAGCTGGCGGCGGAACACTGGGACAATGGCAATGAGTTTTTCCCCGCTACCACTTTTCAAGTCTCCAATATCAACGGCGGCACAGGTGCGACCAATGTCATTCCCGGTGAGCTGGAGGTAGTGTTTAACTTCCGCTTCTCGACCGAACTGACCGAGCAAATATTGCGCGAGCGCACTGAAGCTATTTTGAACAAGCACCACTTGAAGTACGAGATTAAATGGACCCTAAGCGGCCACCCCTTCCTTACCCCGCGTGGCGATTTAGTCAATGCAGCGGTGGCGGCGATTAAAACGGAAACAGGTTTAGATGCAGAACTGTCAACCTCTGGCGGCACCTCCGACGGCCGCTTTATAGCGCCCACAGGCGCACAGGTTGTCGAGTTGGGGCCGATAAATGCCACTATTCACAAAGTAAATGAATGTATCAACGCTGAGGATTTGAATAAGTTATCGCGCATTTATGAGGCGACGCTGATTAATTTATTAGCAAACAACAGCTAGAAAGTTGCCAACATCATGAAGTTGATTTTATTGCCAGGCATGGATGGCACAGGAATGTTATTTGCTGAGTTACTTTCACATATTAATATGTCTGTGCCTGATAAATTGCTCCTAGATACTCCTCTAATCATTCCTTTAGCCCGCGACATTAATCAAGACTACGAAAGCCTCGTTGAGGCTATTCTCAAACAGCTCTTGCCATTCGATGAGATCATTCTGCTAGCGGAATCTTTCTCCTGTAGGCTTGCGCTCGATATTTGCGGCCTATCGGACCGGGTAAGAGGTGTTATTTTTGTCGCGGGGTTTCTCGCCCCCGTTAAGCATTGGCTACTCCCTATTGCCCAACTTATTCCAATAACACGAGCCATTCACTGGTTTGGGGCAGATTTTTTCATTCAGCGCTGGTGCTTTAACAAACTTGCCACGCCCGAATTACTGAACAGTTTTAAACGCAGTATTGAGCAAGCGGGCGACAAACAACTTAAAGCCCGGCTAAAAACACTTAGCTCAAGACAATGCCCTGCAAAAACCATAAGTACACGGACCAGCAGTCAATATAAAATTCCAGCACTACTTATTTACCCGCTTGAAGACAAGTTAATTCACGATGATCGCCGTGCAGAGTTTCACGCATTATTTCCTCAGCTCATAGTTGAAAATATTGCTGGACCACATTTTGTTTTACAGACACACGCGCGACCCTGTGCTCAACTCATCACTCACTTCATCCACTCGCTCAAATAGTTTTGTAGACAGAACGTTTCCTACGCCTATCTCAAGCCACCAAATCCCAGCTAAACACCGCATGGAAATTAGTTAAGCACTACGTCTACCCGCCTTCGGTTTATACGTCTCAAACGTCAATTTATTGTCAAACCCCACCCTACAACTCTTATAACCTTTTGATATAAAAAAGGTTTTTAACATTGTCATGTTTCTTGCTGCGCTCGAAGTGAGCCGACAAAGCGCCGATTTTTTGAACAACAGGATGCATCGGTTTACCACAAGCGATTTTTAACTCGTCAATTTATTGAAAGGAACGTGACCATGAGCAACTCTTTTTACAGCGAAATATTAAGTTTAATTGGGGTAAAGCTATTAACGCGTGAAGAAGCTATTCATGCCTACGGCGCTGATACGGGGGCGAGCGAACGCATGCCCAGTGGCGCTATTGTGATTAAAGAAGCAGATGCCGTGAAAGAGGTCATCGCCTTAGCGAATCACTACAAAGTGCCCTTGTGGCCAATTAGCGGCGGCAGAAATTTTGGCTATGGCACTTCGCTACCCGTTAATTCGCAAAGTTTTATTGTGGATCTTTCGCACTTAAAGCGTGTTTATATTGACACTAATTCTGCCACTGCACTTATTGAACCTGGCGTGACCCAAGCTGATCTCCATGCCGCCATTAAAAAAAGCGGTATGAATTTATTAGTACCGACAACCGGTGTTGGCCCCAATGGCAACATCCTTGGCAATGCTTTAGATGGTGGCTATGGTTTAACGCCGATTGCAGATCATTTCAATGCTATTTGTGAACTAGAAGGCTACTGGGGCAATGGCACAGAGTTTCGCCACAGCTACCAAGACTTAGGTTGCCCCGAAATGGCCAAGCGCTGGTCGGCCGGCACAGGGCATTCTTGGGCGGGTCTTTTGCGTCAAGGCAGTTTGGGTATTGTAACCAAGGCGCGCGTGCAGTTAGCGCGTGCACCCGAAGCAACACGCATCTTAGTGTTTGAATGGAAAAGTCACGATGCTTTTATAGAAAGCCAGCCACAGTTAAATATGCTCACGGAAGATATTCCAGGTATTGGTGGCATTATTATGATGAACGACCGCCGTATTCTTTCAACACAAGTTGATACACCCTTAGTATCACCTTTGCGCGGTGAAGCGCGTGCAGAGTTTTTACAACAGCTGGCGACTGAGCGAAAAATTTCTCCTTGGACGGGATTGGGGACACTCTATGGTTCACGTGCCTCTGTCGCAGGTGCTGTGCGCGATATTCGCCGCCGCTTAAAACATTGTCGCGTGTGGAGTTTTAGCCCAGAACAAATTCGCAGCTTACAAAAATTACAGGATTATTTACCCAGTTGGGGCTTTAGTGCTTTGCGTCGTCACTTTGGGGCTTTAGTGAATACCCTCGGTACCGTTGAAGGCTACCCTATTGTGGCTTTTTTAAAAATTGCCTACGCACTCGACCCTACCGCCAAAAAGCTTGATGTGAATTCGCACCCCGCAAAAGATGGCGCGGGTATTTTATGGTATGCGCCCTTAGTGCCATTTACGGCGGGTGAAGTAAATCGCTATGCAGAGGTAATGAGCGAATGCTTGCTCGCACACGGCTTTGACCCTCTGCTAGCCGTCACATCGCGTTCATCGCGCACGCTTTCTGGCACCATTCCTTTGTTATTTAATCGCCAAGACCCTGCCGATGTGGCGCGCGCAAAAACATGCTACAGCGCCCTGGTAAAAGTTGGTTTGGAACATGGCTGGCCACCCTATCGCTTGGGTACTGATTATATGGACTTGATTGCCTGCCCAGCAGATTCACCTAGCGCGCAAGTTCAACGCCTACTTAAAAAAGCGTTGGACGAAAACAACATCATTGCCTCCGGTCGCTATGAGCACGCTAAACCTGTAGAGCAATTAACATCTACTGAAACAATAACGCCAATTGAGGAAGTAGTACCGAGTGAAATAAAACCAGGAATTACTATTGATGCAGAACACTCACTTAGCTTCGATTATGCCAAGCTATTGAATGCTGCTTTTATAGAGCAAAGCCCTGCGCGCATTAAAGGCAACAGCCATGTCGTTAATGCGTTTGATAAACAGAAAGCGTCAACAGCAGCAAACACTCACTCAACCATTAACACTGTGCCTGAAAAAGAAACGCTTTAGCGACTGAGTAATCTAGGTGTTAGGCAAAAGGAATATTAACGTGAAGAACATAAAAAGACAGACATCAAGGACGATGAAAGTCACGTTTTTTTCATCGCACTATTTTTACAAGGCTATGCGACTATTCACCACAATGCTAGATTTACTCACTATCTGGCCTTAACGCCATGCCGATTATGTTTAACTCACTGCACGCACTTTTTTCGCCGCCCAAATTGATAAAACCCCTACCGCACAACTGATATAACCTACCCAATCATAATGCAATAAAATTCCACCCTCGCCTTTCACCATGATCACGCCCGCTAACAACGCTGCCAAACCGGAACCTAAATTTTGCATCGCCGAATTAAAGGCCATAACCCGCCCGCGGAAACGCGGTTCGCAGGATGCTGTGACCAATGCCGAACAGGGGATAAAGCGCCCGCTCACGAAGATAAAAAACACAGCGGCTACCAACAGGTGCCCCCATAAATTAATACTGAGTGCTTGCGTCATTAAAATAATTGGCATAAAGCTGAGCAGCACAATAATACTGAACACTTTTGCATGAGGGTAACGGTCGGTGTAACGCGCGATCATGGGCCGACTAATTAACGTCACAGCACCGCCCACCAAATAAATATAGGGCAGCTCCATATTGCTTAAACCGCCGTTAGCTACCAGCGCCGGTGCAATATAGGGGATCACCATAAAACCACTGAACATCACCAAGGTGGAGGTAATAAAACCCCACCAGTGATTCTTTTCGCGCAACAGCTCGCGATAACTCTGCAACACCGGCAGCGGCTGAATTTCTATATGGCTGCGCACGGGCGGCACAATTTTCCAACTTACCACAAACACAACAGCACAGAGCAATGCCAAAAATATAAAGGGTGTTTGCCAATGAAAGTGGTTGGCAATAAATAACCCTAAGGGCACTCCCACCACTGCCGCTAGAGAAAAGGCGAGCATTACTATGCCCATGGCGTGGCCGCGGCGCTGCGGTGCAATCACATCGCCAACAATGGCCAAGGCCACCGCACTCATTACGCCACCAAATATACCCGCGACTATGCGCGCGGTTAATAAGAGCGCAAAAGAATCGGCAAGCCCGCACGCCAAGGTCGCTATGGTTAAACCGCCGTAACAAAATAGCAGTGCATGACGGCGATCAAAACGGTCTGCAATCGCAGACGCCAATAGCGCTGAAGCGCCCGCCGCCAACGAGTAAGAAGAAACGAGCAAGCCAAACTGTGCCGGCTGAATCCCAAAGGCCTCCATCAATTGCGAGGACAGAGGCATCATGATCATAAAATCCACAATCACGGTGAATTGCAGGGCCATAAGGCAGTAGAGCAACGCGCGTTCACGCGCCGTCGATAGGGTGACTGCGGGGGTATGGGTTATTTCAACAGACATACAACAAAACTCATAAAATTTTAAACAATATTGCGCTCATACAGCAGATAAAAAACACTCAAATAAAAAACCAGCTGCAATGACAGCTGGCTTTTACGGTGGCGTTCTTTACACAGATCCCTAGCAGGCCACCCAGCATAGCTTATTGAGCCTGCGCGCGCTCAAGCACTACGAGGCCATCAATACCCGCGGGCGTGTTGCCATCGCCTTCAATTAATACATTGATCTGGCGACTGCCCTGCCCCGCTGGCAGTGACAGGGAAAAATGAGCCGGTGCAAAAGATGTTTTATTGCCCAACAATTTTCCATCTAACCAGACTTCTGCGCGGCCACTTAGCTGGCGGAAATTCAACAGTGCCGTGCCGTCAGATAAATCTTGGCGCGCGTGAAAGTGGGTGCGATACAAACGCCAATTGCCACCTTGGTTATCACCCTGTGTAGGCGGCACCTCGAGCATGGGAATTTGCCCCCAGCCCCAGGTATTCATATCGTTATCGGCCACCTGTTGATTGGGGTCGGGCCGTACAATACTTGCCGGTGAAATACGCCAGTAGTGCAGCAAACTCACGGGGGCGACTTTTGCTACAAAAGGAATCGCAGTAACAGCGTCAACCGCAATGGTAATGCGTGCAGGTTTTAAACCAGCAGCACGGGCAGTGACGACAAGCTCACCACTTGCGTTTGCGGTAGATTGCACGATCAATTGCGCCAAACCATTGAAGAGTTTACGCGTGCTGCCTTTTTCATCCTCATGAGAATTGGGGTTGCCGTTGCCGTGCCCAATGGATTTGCCCGTACCCGCAATGGAAAAACTCACGTCGTTGTCGGCGATAGGTACAGGGCGACCTTGTGCATCGAGCGCGCGCACAGTAATCGGCATTGCATCCCAACCATCACCTTTCAGTGCGGTGCGATCAGGTACAAGTTCCAAGGCAACAGGCGCACCCGTGGTTTCAACCCGCGTGCGCGCCACTTCTTGCTCATTATTAAATGCAACAGCTTCAAGCACACCTGGTACATAGTTTACTGAGAAGAAGTTCATACGATAGGGATCAACTTTTTGTTCACCCAATTCGCGCCCATTTAACAATAGTTTTACGCGCTCGGCATTGCTCATCACCATCACCCGAATAGGCGCGCCAGCTTTACCTGGCCAATTCCAATGGGGGGCTATATGTACCAATGGGCGATCCTTAATCCACTGAACTTGGTGCATGTAGTAAGCCGTTTTGGCAAAACCATTTAAATCCATGATGCCGAAAAATGAACTGACTGACGGCCACTCGTTGGGTGTCGGTTCGCCGCGATAATCAAAACCCGTCCACACAAAACCACCCGCGACATAATCGCGGCTATCAACCGCTTGCCAAGCATCGCGGTGGCTATTGCCCCAAACAGCAAAATCATCATCGTAGCTGGCAATAATGTTTTTGCTTTTATCGGTGGTAAATTCACCCCGTGTCATAAATGCCGAGGTATCTTCCGAGCTGGTAAAAGGCATTTTGGGGTTAGCGGCATGATAGCGATCGTAATCGGGCACCTGATAATTTGCGCCCAACACATCCACCGCGTGCGATACATTTAATGGCGTAAAGAAACCACCATTCATAGCCGCCGTGACGGGACGAGTGTCATCCAACTGCTTAACGACGGCCACCATACGGCGCACCATTTCATAACCCACTTCACTGCCTTGCACGGGCTCCTCATTAAATACTGACCACAAAATAATACCGGGGTGATGGCGGTCGCGGCGCACCATCCACTCCAATTGTTTCATGTAGTCGGGCGAGGGATTAAAGTTGCGGTTTTCATCCATCACCACAAAGCCCATGCGATCAACCATATCCAATACTTCGGCGGCGGGCGCATTATGGGCAAAGCGAATGGCGTTAACGCCCAATTCTTTTAGGCGGCGCAAGCGGTATTCCCAAATAGAATCTGGCACGGCTACACCCACGCCCGCGTGATCTTGATGGATACAAACGCCTTTTAATTTCACATGCTCATCATTGAGAAAAAAGCCCTGCTGCGCATCGAAACGAATACGTCTAAAGCCGGTATTAAGTGACGCCGCATCAACCGCCTTGCCATTTTGTTCAACGCGAGTCTCGACGCGATACAAATGCCTATTCTCTATCGACCAGAGTTGCGGCTGCTTAATTTTCAGCGCCAACTGCCCGCTGGTTTGCGCAAGCACTGGAACGCGCACCTGGGTTTTCGCCGTCGCCACTTTTTTGCCTGAGGGATCAAACAGTTCAGCGATTATGCTTGCGTTGGCAGCGTCTTTACCGCTGTTGTTGAGGGTGATGTCTAGCGGAATTTCCCAATGATTTTTTTTCGTTTCGCGCGGTGTCGCATGCACACCATCGGTCACTATATGCAGCGGGCTGCGCTTTACCAACCAGGTGTGGCGATAGATACCTGCACCCTCATACCACCAGCCCTCCATAGCATCTGCATCGACGCGAACAGCAATAGTATTAAGTGCATCGCCATAGCGCAGATAGGGAGTGATATCGATATAGCTGGCGTTGTAACCCGACCAATTGCGATGCACGACATTGCCATTCACCCAAACGGTCGCATGAGTCGCAATAGCGTCGAACTGCAGCTCAAGGTGACGGCCGCGTTCGCTTTCCTCCACGCGCAAATAGCGGCGGTACCAACCTATGCCGCGCGGCCTATAGCCCTGAGAGACATTGGCATTGGGATCAAACGGCCCCTCCACCGCCCAATCGTGCGGTAAATCCAACTGGCGCCACGTAGAATCGTCATACTCTAAGGCCGCCGCACCGCCCGCGTTACCGGCCTTAGCGTGGTTGTAGCTCGCACCGTGGCCCTTCACCTCAGGAAAAGGTACATCGCCCAAATGAAACAGCCAACCTTGGTCCAGCGACAAGCGTTCGCGCTGTGTCTCAGTCGCAAAACTTAGGTTACTGATAACTGCAATAAGCAGGATGCAAAATGCCAATAGATAGCGCATAGGCTTAAATACAGAGGAAAACAGCTGACAATTCGCCATAGCAAGACTCCGAGTGATGTAGTTGAATCTTATTGTGATGTATAAAAGGGACGTTTTCTTATGAAATGGGAATAATAAATCATATAAATTGATTATGCAGGTGCTTTATGTTTTCTTTACCTGCTCACAGGCTGCTGACAATATCATCGTGCCGGCTGAAGCCTAGCGCTAGTCATGCTAAGTTAGCGCCTTTCATCACCCACCCATCAATAACGAACCTTAATAGGCTCCCATGAAAGTGATTTCTCGCTACTGTTTTTGGCCTCTATTTTTCACCTGCCAATTGCTCGCTTTGGCGCTACTCAGTTGGCACTTGGCCGCCCAAATACACTTTGCTTACCCCCAAGGCTATAAACTGCTTGGGCTGGAGGCACATATCGCCAAGTTCGCACCACTTAACCACTACAAAAAAGAATTTGAATTTGTCGCGCCTGCAGAGCACTGGCGTTTGTTTGGGGAGATCAGCGATGGGATCCAATCCAGCGGGAAAGGTTTAACCACGATTAGCTATAAGCTCGCGAATGGCGAGTCCACGCCGTTCATGCATGAGGCAGAAATTATTCACCTGCAGGATGTGGCAAATTTAATCGATACATTTTATGCGGTGGGTAGCCTGGGAGCGCTTATCTGGTTGGGCTTAATTGCGCTAGCCTATACACAAAAACGCCGTCTTCCGTCGCTGCCAAAAATTTTACTGGGGTTTGTAGTAGGGCTCGCCAGCCTCGCGGCCATTGTTATGGCCATAGGCGCAAAAGATGTTTTCTATTGGTTTCACGAACAGATATTCCCCGATGGTCATCAATGGTTTTTTTACTATCAAGATTCACTCATGACAACACTGATGAAAGCACCAGATATTTTTGCATTTATAGCCTTGCTGTTACTCGGTTTGCTGATAGCAACCTGGGGCATCAGTCTTTATGGTGTTAATCGAATACTTACGCCGCCTAAAAATAACTAAACAAAAAAACCTAAACCGCAAAAAACCTGAGGGGCGTACCCCCCCTCAAACCTGACGTGAGCTTTTACACTTTATTTGTGATGTTGCAGTAACCAAGTGTAGAGATCATCGCCGCTGTAGACGCGAGTCCAGGTATCGTGCCCCATATCTTCTTCAACACTAAAGCGCAGCTCGCTAATGCCGAGTGTTTCGAGCTTATTAATCCCGGCGTAAAAATATTTTTTCTCAACCGACGTATCGCGCCCACCCGCAAAAACCCATATAGGAATATCTGCTTGGGCAATGGGTGCCATCAAATCTGGATGCCCCCAACCTACAACAGGCGCAATGGCCGCAAACATGTCAGGATGCTTACTCGCCATATACCAAGTACCAAAACCACCGTAACTTAAGCCGGTAAGATAAAGACGTGAGCTATCGGTATGAAACTGTTGCTGCACCTGCTGCATCATACCTAATAAATCCTGCTCTACTTGCTCCCAACCCATAGGCAAAAGTGGCGCGACTGCCTGCATATCTTTTATTTCTTCGCCCGCGCTCATTGCTTGTGGTGTACCAAAACGCGCATTGCGCGGCGGCGTACCTTCGGCTAATCGCAGTGGAATTTGGGTGCGCGTACGATCGGCGATGTAAGGCACCTTGTCCATCCCCAGCATGGCAAGCTGTGGCGAGATAATAATAAAAGGCAGGTCTTTCTTTTGAATCCACGCTTCGTATAGCGGGCCATGGCTGAGCACATAATCCAACTCATCGCGGCCATTACCGCGTTCGCCGTTACCGTGTAAAAACAACATAACAGGCCATTTTTTTGCGGGTTGGTCGCCATAGCCGCGCGGCAAATAGACAAAGTACTCGTGCGCTTCATCATCCAGCACACTGTTATAGGAGAGTCGCAAAAGCTGTTCAGGTGCAGCCGATTTATGTGCATGCTGATTGGCGCAGGCCGTTATCAATAACAGTGAGCAGATCAACAAGTATGAGCTGATAATGTTCCGCATAGATCTACTCTCTTTAGGACTTATATAGGTTTACGGTGGAAATCATTTTGTACGGAGCATGATGCAGCACACTACCGCTTCGCGCCGACTTTTTGCGTTTTTTAACAAAGCGAAAAGAGAACGAGGCAATACACGCTATTGGCGCAGAATTGGCTAGCAGTCACAAGAGGTGAACGGAGGAAGGAAGCCTAGGCAGAGATACATTCGGTGGGAAGTAAAAAGCTCACTGCAGGCAAGGTGCCTGCAGTGAGCTTTCGCTTAGTGCTTAATAGTTTTAGTATCCAAATAACCCATCATAAAAGCTGAAACCACAAAGGTCATGTGGATAATCACAAACCACATCAGCGCTTCTGCAGGAAAGGGATTTTCCTCAGTGTATTTGGTCATATCAAGCGTAATACCCATAAACTGCTTAAGCAGGTGAATGGAAGAAATTGCCACAATACTGGCGGCGATTTTAGCTTTGAGCGAGGAAGAGTCCATCTTGCCCAGCCAACCCAACTTTTCTTCGCTTTCCGGTACATCCAGTTGGGATACGAAGTTCTCATAGCCGCTCATCATCACCATAATCAACAAGCCACCTACCATGGCAATGTCGATTAGCGTCAAAATCGTAAGGATCAAATCTGCTTCACTCACAATAAACACGTGACTGAGCAGATGATAAACCTCCTCAAAAAACTTAATCGCCAAGGCGAATACCGCCAAACTCAACCCCAGATAAATAGGTGCCAAGACCCAGCGCGAACGATAGAGCAACGTTTCAATTAACTTTTCCATTAGAACCTCAATAAGATAAATAAAAACAATAACTTGAACCAGATCTGGGGACAGTATACCGATTTTCAATGACAGCTTTTCGCCGCCGTATCGAATTCATTGCTACGCGGCTGACATTTGTCACAGGCGACTGATTACTTTCAGGGCTGGCATTACACAAGAGAAGACGGCAGACTGGTTAGAAACGAGCATCATGACAACCATTATGAAACCTTCAGATAAATACGCCTGCGATAATAAACTTCACTCTGAAAAATCGTGGATTTGGCTAATTTTTAGCTTTTATTACTTTGTGCCGCTCTATTACATGAGTTTTAGCCTAGAAGGCTATGTACTACTGACATCGGCTTATGCGTTGTTTGTGGCAATTTATCTCTGGGGTACGCGGGTACGGCCACAGGATGCTTGGCGCCCCATCAGCATGATTGTGATTCTTGCGCTGTTGATTACGCCCTACACCCCCGGCTCCAGCACCTTTTTTACTTATTTGGGTTTCTTATTAGGTTACTTTTACAGCACCCGTCGCTACCTGATGTTTTTGGGAATGCTCTTGGGTGTCATTGCGGCGCTGCAGTATTACTACCCCTACCCCATTCCCGCTTTTGTACTACCTGCCGTTACCGGCATAGTGACAATCAGTATTTTTGGCTACATCGAAAGAATGCGTTTGGAGTCGCGCATTAGCTGGATCCAAAGCCGCCAGGAAATAGAGCAGCTTGCCGTTATTGCTGAGCGCGAACGCATTGCACGCGACCTGCACGATATTCTTGGCCACAGCCTATCGAGCATCGCCCTTAAAGCCGAACTAGCCGAAAAACTCCTAAAGCAAGCAAAGCATGAGCAGGCGCAGCAGCACCTGTCCGAGCTGCACCAAATCGCGCGCAATAGCTTGAGCCTCGTGCGCCAAACTGTTTCTGGCTATAAACATCGCGGGCTGTCGGGAGAAGTGATGCAACTGTGCGACCAGCTTCGGCAAAAGGGCTTTGTGGTGGAGCTAAAAGGTGAAATTCCACAACTGTCTGCGCGCGCGGAAACCGCCATTATTCTTGCCCTAACCGAACTCACGACCAATGTGCTGCGCCACAGTAAGGGCAACCACTGCCGCATTATGTTTCGCAAACTCTGCGGCAAATTGGAAGTTTCAATGCACGACAACGGCGAAGTAAAAAGCCTTGTGCCGGGCAACGGTTTATCGGGTATTCAAGAGCGCTTGCATGCACTGGCGGGCGACATTCAAAGCTCAATTAATAAAGGCTGTGAATTTACGATTTCACTGCCGCTTAAAGAACAGCATCAGGCTTAACTTATGAAAATACTTCTCGCAGAAGATCAATCCATGGTACGCGGTGCACTTGCCGCCTTGCTTAGTATGGAAGATGGTTTTGAAATCACCCAAGCCGAAGACGGCGACCGCGCATGGCTGCTGATGAAACAGAACAGCTACGACATTTTACTTACCGATATAGAAATGCCAGGCCGCTCAGGTTTAGAATTGGCGCAGTGGGTGCTGAATCAAAAGATTCCCACCAAGACCATTATCATTACCACTTTTGGCCGCGCTGGTTACATTCGCCGCGCTATAGACATGGGTGTGGCAGGCTTTCTGCTGAAGGATGCACCGTCGGATCAGTTAGTTGAAGCAATTCACCGAGTCATGGACGGCAAGCGAGTCATAGATGGCGAACTGGCGATGATGGCCTTAGGTGAAACCGATCCACTCAATGACAAAGAACGCCGCGCCCTGCGCTTAGCCGCTGAAGGCAAGACCACCGCCGAAATTGCGCTGGTGCTGTGCCTTTCTGAAGGTACCGTGCGCAATTATTTGTCGGAGACTATCTCCAAGCTTAATGCCGCTAACCGTGTAGATGCAGCGCGTATTGCCCGCCAAAAAGGTTGGATTTAACAGCCGCCACATCAAATGGTGCCGGATAATCTAGCTGCTCCTATCCAAACGCATACAGCCCGCAAAACAACAAAAGCACTCGGCGCCCAGCCGAGTAGCTCACACCGCTCATCCCCCTCTAGATTACCACCCAAGACTAACGTCGAAGACAGCACCAAATCGAACAACTTATAGTCAGCTTGTCTTTATGTATGATATTAATGTTTCTATGCTATTGCCTAAGTTGTTAGAATCAAATGCCCTAGCCCAGTCGCCAAAGAGCAAGACGCAGGGTAAGGCCTCAACAACGGCTAATTACACACAATAAAAAGATAAAATCACCAACCATAACAAATAAAGGAAAAAACCATGCCCAACGTTGCTGCCATTCGGCAAATGCCTGAATACATAGCGCTCACCCGCGCCCGCAAACGCATTATTTGGCCCTTAGCGAG
The DNA here is from genome assembly GCF_057815475.1 of Cellvibrio sp. 25HG11W-0. NCBI lineage: Bacteria > Pseudomonadati > Pseudomonadota > Gammaproteobacteria > Cellvibrionales > Cellvibrionaceae > Cellvibrio > Cellvibrio sp. 25HG11W-0. Next base: position 1,804,322 of record NZ_CM174230.1, on the reverse strand, counting down.
TATTGTTATTGGCGTCTATTTTGCCCTAATCCTGACCATTGCCTTTGCGCCCGCCGCGTTGGGCACACCTATAGGCGCTGGCGTTACTTCGCTGGGTATGATTATTGGCCTGAGTGTAATTTTGCTCTGTTTGGTCGTGACTGGCATTTATGTCTACTACGCCAACCGTGTCATTGAACCGCTCACCCGTGCTGTAGCCGCAAAAGCAGGAGCACTGGAATGAACCTAGCAAACCGCAAACTAACCGCGCTCTGCGGCTTTGTTGCCGCACTCTTCGCGGGCTCTGCTTGGGCCATTAGCAGCCAGCAGGCAGCTAGCACTAATACCGCCCTCATGATGTTTATCAGCTTTGTACTTATTACCTTAGCGATTACCATTTGGGCTTCCAAGCGCACTAAAACCGCCAGTGACTTTTACGCTGCTGGCGGCGGCATTACCGGCTTTCAAAATGGCTTAGCCATCGCTGGCGACTATATGTCTGCAGCTTCTTTCTTGGGGATTGCCGGCTTGGTTTACACCTCAGGTTTCGATGGTTTGATTTACGCCATTGGCTTTTTAGTCGGCTGGCCGATTGTGTTACTGCTTATCGCCGAACCCCTGCGCAATCTTGGTAAATATACCTTTGCCGATGTTGCGTCGTTCCGCCTACAGCAAAAACCCATTCGAATTCTGGCGGCGAGCGGTTCGCTGATCACTGTTATCTTTTATTTGATTGCGCAAATGGTGGGCGCGGGCAAGCTGATTGAATTGCTGTTCGGCCTACCCTACACCACCGCCGTGGTTATCATCGGCGTGTTGATGACCTTTTATGTCACCGCTGGCGGCATGCTCGCCACCACCTGGGTGCAGTTAATTAAGGCAGTGTTATTACTCGCCGGTGCCACACTTATGGCAATTTTAGTCATGGCGCACTTTGGCTTCAGTTTTGAAACCATGTTTGGCGAAGCGATTAAAGTGCACGCCAACGGCAATAAGATCATGCAGCCTGGCAGCCTTGTCTCCGACCCAATTTCCGCCATTTCACTCGGCATTGCCTTGATGTTCGGCACCGCTGGCCTGCCGCATATTTTGATGCGTTTCTTCACGGTAAAAGATGCAGTACAGGCGCGCCGCTCGGTGTTTTATGCCACGGGCTTTATCGGCTACTTCTATATTCTGACCTTTATTATCGGCTTCGGCGCCATTGTGATGCTGCTCAGCAACGACAGCTACTTTGCCGATGGCGCGCTTATCGGCGGCGCTAACATGGCCGCAATTCACCTCTCTCACGCCTTGGGTGGCGACATGTTACTCGGCTTTATTTCAGCCGTAGCTTTTGCCACTATTTTGGCCGTAGTATCGGGCTTAACCCTCGCAGGTTCCAGCGCGATTTCTCATGATCTCTATGCAACTTTGGTATTAAAAGGCGCGCGCGATGAAGTAAAAGAAATTCGCGCCTCACGCATTGCTACTGTTTGTTTGGGGGCCATCGCGGTATTGCTCGGTATAGTGTTCGAAAAGCAAAACGTCGCCTTTATGGTGGGCTTGGCATTCTGTGTTGCGGCGAGCGCCAACTTTCCGATTTTGGTGCTCTCTATGTACTGGCGCAGGCTCACTACCCGCGGTGCAGTTATGGGCGGCGCAACCGGCCTGCTCACGGCGGTAATTTTGGTGGTGATCGGGCCTACAGTCTGGGTTGATGCATTGGGTTTTGAGAAGGCGATTTTCCCCCTGAAATACCCCGCCATCTTTTCAGTGACAGCGGCCTTTGTCGGCATTTGGTTTTTCTCAATTACCGATAAGTCTGCCAATGCCAAAACAGAACAAGCCGCATTTGATGCGCAGTTCTTGCGTTCACAAACCGGTATTGGCGCAGCTGAAGCGACGGAGCATTAATTCTCTCGTGTACTAACAAGCCCGTTAAAAAAAATCCCCAAGCTAAAAAGCGTGGGGATTTTTTTATGTCGCAGATGTAACTTTTTAAAGCGAAAAACCAATCACCTTTTTTTACAAGCTTGATTTGAGCCCGTTCGTTTTTCACACCTCGCGCTTTACGCTCAACTCGCAACGCAATACGACCGTTTATATCCCTGCCAATTACAACTTAAACTGCTGAATAAGCTGCTGTAGCTGCTGGCCAATTTGTTTTACTTCGCCACCTAAACTATTAGATTGCGCTGCGCTTTGGCTAGCAGACTCTGTGGCATCCGCTATTTGATGCATACTGACATTAATCGATTCAATCACTTGGGTTTGCTCTTCTGCCGCTGTAGCGATTTGCAGACCGCGCTGATTAATGGTGCTAACTTGCTGGCTAATTTCACGCAAAACATCTGCCGTTGCGGCGACGAGTTCTACCGAAGTATCACCTTTCACCAAACTGCGTTTAATCGAGTCGCTGGCATTGGAGGTGCTGTTCTGCAAACGTTGAATCATGGCATGAATTTCTTGAGTAGAACTCGCCGTGCGCGCCGCCAGTGCGCGCACTTCATCAGCTACTACTGCAAACCCACGGCCCTGCTCGCCTGCTCGCGCCGCTTCAATAGACGCATTGAGCGCTAACAAATTGGTCTGCTCCGCAATACCGCGAATCACATCCAATACCTTGCCAATACCTTCCACATCATTTTGTAGCTGCGCCAAACCTTCCGTATTCAAGCGCACTTCTGACGAGAGCTCGTGAATTTGTTTAATCGACTGGCCTGCAGTTGTTTCTGCTTTCTGCGTGGACTGCTCGGCAGATTCTGCGGCGCTTGCAGCCTCTTGCGTGCTATTGGCAACTTCTTGCGCCGAGGCCGCCATTTCATTTATGGCGCTGGCAACCTGCAAGGTTTGGCCGCGCTGAAGATCGAGAATTTGAAAGGTGTTGGTCGTGTTAGTCGCTACAGATTCACTGACCTTGGCGAGATCTTGCGTCAAGCCGTGAACGCGCCCAACCAATTGGTGAATACTGCCCACAAACACGTTGAATGCCTTGATAACCTCACCCAACTCATCATCCTGTGTGTGCACTAAGCGACGAGTTAAATCCCCGCCACCGCTGGCGATATCTTGCAGGCTCTCTGCTAGCGCACGTATAGGCGCAAGAATTTTTTGTGCCATTAGTAGCGCAATAGCAAAAACAATCACCAAAATAATCGCAGTAATTATAAAAATTTGCAGTAACGTTTGCTGTATATGGTCGCGACTAATGGCCTCTGCCTTGGCGACCGCTTCATCGATATTATCGATATAAAAACCGGTACCGAGCATGAGATCCCATTTACTCAACCAAGTCGCAATACTCAACTTAGGATAGGCTTGGGTATCGTTTCCCAAACGGGGAAAATGATAGGTAACATAGCCACCACCCGCCTGCCCTTGCTTGACCAGTTCGTTGATAAGATACACGCCATTAACATCTTTATAACTGCTAAAACTTTCACCAATCTTGGCGCTATCGCGGCCAGAAAACACGCGCACTGACTTGCCGTCATACCCAAAAAAGTAACCGTCTTTACCATAGTTCAAGCTCTGTAAAGCCACCACTGCTTTAGCTTTAGCATCGCTATCGCCAGAGTCGTAGTAGGGCTTAATAACTGAGAGCGCTATATCAAGTGAGTGTTGTAACTCAGTTTTTTTGGCTTCTAGCAGGGTATCGCGCAATACCATCATGTCGTCTTGCGCCACTTTCTCCATGCGCCAACTAACAAGACTAAGCAATGACAGAACCAGAATAATGCAGGGAATAAGGCCAAGGAGGATTAACTTGTGTTTCATTTTTATTGTCATAGAGAACCAGTGCAGTCGAAAGTGGGAAATGGCGAATCTCCGGCAGCTCCATGTCCGAGAAATAAAATATCAATACTCCGTGGAGTATAGACGGCAGGCTCGATCCGACAACCCCAAAGTTGCATACAAGTATACTGCGCTAGAATTCAGGCGCGCAGCTGTACTCCTGCGCGGCTTGTGTGTACGGGTGGTAAAATGACAGCTGCGTTGCATGCAATAGAAGCCGTGCTGATTGCCCCAACGCAATTGAATCAGCGTAGAACTCACAACCCAAAATCGGGTGGCCCAACGCCTGCAGGTGCAGGCGCAATTGATGTGAGCGCCCAGTGATGGGGTGCAGCAAGAGGCGGCTGGTGCAGGCCGCAGTATCCCGTGTGACCACGGTGTATTCGGTCACCGAGGGTTTGCCTGTTTCGTGGCAAATTTTGTATTTGGGGCGATTTTCCATATCCGCCACTATGGGCAGGTCTATCACTCCCTCATCTGCCGCCACCAAACCGGCTACGACAGCGGTGTAGGTTTTACGAATAGTGCGCGCTTGAAATTGCTTACTAATATGTGAAAGTGCGGGTTTATTGAGCGGAATGACCATCAGCCCCGAGGTGTCGAAATCCAACCTATGCACTATGGCAGCGGAGGGAAACTCACCCAGCAGGCGACTAATCACAGAATCATGATTTTGCGGGTGGCGCCCGGGCACACTCAATAGCCGCGGCGGCTTGTTGATAATCAAAAAATCCGCATCGCGCTGCAGAATTTTCAACTCTTCGGTGCAGGGAGGCAGTATGTGTAAATCATCGATAGCGGTAGACACGTGCTTTTCTCACTCAATATGTCACTTTAAAAAGCCGCCTAGCTGGGCGGTTATGCATGAAACACCAGCAGTTTACCTGTCTATTTCATTAAGTCTCGGTATAAGTCATTGTTTAGCACTTAGTAGTAAGTCACTTACTGTAGTGATTAATGACGCAACGCCATGGCCGCAAAGCAGCTACAGGCAGGCATTCTACCCCGCTATAACTAAATGGAAGAATCTTAGGCTTATTGGTTCGTTCCCTTGATGGATTATTACTGTTATTTTGCGCTCCGTTTGCTGACTTTAGCCAAGCATCATCGGCTAAGAAACCTGTGTTTAGCTCGCAGTCACGGGGCAATTCCTGTATTCTGCGCGCCTCAATTTCCCCTCCTAAGACTGCTGGTAGCGCCGCTAAGCGCAGGTTTTAGGGGCACTTCTGGCTTTGTGTGTACTGACTTCTAGCATTGCGTGTACTGAAAGACTTCTTATTCACTTAAAGATGAGTATCTAGCTCCATGTATATTTACGACGAGTACGATCACAGCATTTTGCGCCAACGCGTGGCGCAGTTTCGCGATCAAACTGAGCGCTTTTTAACGGGCGATTTAAAACCCGAAGAGTTCCTGCCACTGCGCCTGCAAAACGGCCTTTACGTACAACGTTTAGCGCCCATGCTGCGCATTAACGTTCCCTACGGCATGCTTAACACCACCCAGTTGCGCCGCTTGGCACACATTGCCCGTCACTACGACAAGGGCTACTGCCATGTGAGTACTCGTCAAAACATCCAATACAACTGGCCCGACTTGACCGAAGTGCCAGACATTTTGGCAGAACTGGCTGAAGTGCAAATGCACGGCACCCAGTCCAGCGGTAACTGCATACGCAACACCACCTCGGACCAATTCGCCGGTGTAGCCGAAGACGAAATCGTGGACCCGCGCCCCTACTGCGAAATTATTCGCCAGTGGTCGAGCTTCCACCCGGAATTTGCGTTTTTACCGCGCAAATTCAAAATCGCCGTAACTGGCTCGCAGAAAGACCGCGCCGCCGTGCAAGTGCACGACATTGGCCTGCAAATTAAGCTAAACGATAAGGGCGAAGTCGGCTTCCAAGTTTATGTGGGCGGCGGCCTTGGCCGCACCCCGGTGATTGGCAGCACCATTCGCGACTTCTTGCCCGAAGCCGATTTGCTCAGCTACCTAGAAGCCATACTGCGCGTGTACAACCTGTCCGGCCGCCGCGACAACAAATACAAAGCCCGTATCAAAATTCTGGTGCGCGCCCTCACCCCTGAAGTTTTCGCGCAAAAAGTGGAAGCCGAGTGGGAACATTTAAAAGATGGCAGCAACCAGCTGACTCAAGCAGAAATCGAACGCGCTAAAGGCTTCTTTACCGCGCCCGCTTACGCAACTATCGACAACGCCGCTGCACAAGCTGCAGTAGATACGCTAGCCGCAGGCAACATCGCCTTTGGCAAATGGCTGAGCCGCAATGTGCGCGGCCACAAAATTGCCGGTTACGCCGCTGTGACCCTCTCGCTCAAGCCCACCGGTGTAGCGCCCGGGGATATTACCGACAAGCAGTTGGAAATCATCGCCGACCTCGCGGACCAATACAGTTTTAGCGAAGCGCGCACCACCCACGAACAAAATATCGTATTGGCGGACGTTAAAAAGTCGGACCTGTTCGACTTGTGGCAGGCCTGTAAAACCGCTGGTTTTGCAACGCCCAACATCGGCACCATCACCGACATTATTTGCTGCCCCGGCGGCGACTTCTGCTCGCTGGCCAATGCCAAGTCCATCCCCATCGCCGAGGCGATTCAACGTCAGTTTGACGATTTGGATTATGTGTACGACTTGGGCGATATCGACCTGAATATTTCCGGCTGCATGAACGCCTGTGGTCATCACCATGTGGGGCACATAGGTATTTTGGGCGTGGATAAATCCGGCAAAGAATTCTACCAAGTGCAACTGGGCGGTAGCGCCAGTAACGACGCTTCACTCGCCGCGGTGCTTGGCCCATCGTTCGGCGCCGACGACATGCCTGTTGTGATTCAAAAGCTGGTGGATGTGTTTGTAGAAAACCGTACCCCCGAAGAACTGTTTATAGACACCTATCGCCGCATTGGCGCAGCACCCTTTAAGGAGCGCGTATATGTCAAAAACTAATATGATTAAAGACGGCGCCATAGTCGCCAACACCTGGGAATTGCTCGCCAAACCCGAAGGCGATGCGGCAGAAGTTGCGGTGCCCGCCGGTCAAGTGATTGTGCCCCTAAGTGTGTGGCTCGCACAAAAAGCCCAACTGCAAACGCGCACTGATATAGGCGTGTGGCTAGACAGCGACGAAACCGCCGAGCAGCTAGGCGCAGACGCCCAAGCCCTGCCGGTAGTTGGCGTAAACTTCCCCGGCTTTATGGATGGCCGCGCTTTCTCCACCGCGCGCCTGCTGCGCGAGCGCTATGGCTTTAAAGGCGAACTGCGCGCGGTCGGCAACTTTATTCGCGACCAACTCTGCTACTTGCGCCGCTGCGGTGTAAACGCCTTTGCCTTCGCCAACAGCGAAATCGATTTGGACGTGGCGGTTAAATCCCTAGAAGATTTTAACGAATACTACCAAGCCTCCGTTGACCAGCCGCTGCCGCTGTTTAGACGTAGAGCTTAATCGCCATGCAGAATCAAAAAAGCCGCTTTCATTAGCGGCTTTTTTTTGCGATAAAACATCTAAACTTGCACAACTGCCAAGGTCTCCCCTGAGCAAAGCCAAAAAGGACGCCAACTCATGATCAATAACTACAACGAACTTGCACCCAAGTTTCGCTCGCGCAAAGCCTTTATAAAGGCCATGGAAAAAGGTCGTAATTCAAAACTGGCGCGAGGCGATGACCTAAATGCTACTGAGCGAGTTAATATATTTTTAACTAGCCAAGAAGGTGCGATTGAAGAATTTATACGTGCATTAGTTAGCTTTGGTGATTTATCGCACCCCAATAAATATTTTTTAGTTGCTGAAGCCTTACAAGCAGGTGCCTGGTGTTTGCCCGCCTATCGCAATACCTGGTTGAGGCTTTTTATTCTTCGTCAGATAGATTTTTTTAATTTTGAGCGAATTCATTTGGAGCGCCCAAGCGCTTCTGGTGGCAAAGGCACAATTACTTTGCCGGATGGTATGGGTGACTTGGTGGCTATGATGGCGATTTTTGGTAATCGCGATTTATTTGAAAATGCCCTTAAGTTCAGTTTAGATGCCTTTGATGGTGGGTTTATCGGCGGCAATATTACTTACTTAACCCAATTGTTTATCTTGCAGTTAAGCGAACACTTTTTAGGCCTAACCCCCAGAGCTTGGCTGAATGATAAACACTGGGGAATAGACCCACGCGTAAAAGAACCCTTGTTTGCTGAACTCTGGCAGCACTGGGACGATGAAACCACAGAAGTGCTTGAACCGCTCCTGATTCAACTGCTCAACCGCCACAGCTTTCAAGCCAGCCGTAATAACAAAGATGGCGGGCGCGATTTTGAAGACCACTCGGAACAGTTTGCTATAGAGGTTCATTTTATTTTTCGCTTGCGTCAATGGCGCGGCTTGAGTAACCCAGTACTTAAACATCGCATCATGGAACCGCCCTTCGATGTTTTGCCTGAGCCAATGGAAGACGTAGTATTTGACGAGCAAAGCATTCTGTTCGTAAAAAAAGTTCGCCAAGTTTTTTCAGACTTTGATACTACGGTGAATGGTGCTCGCATTCGCGATTGGAAAATGTTGTTGTGACCTATAAGTTTGGCGAGCAATAAGGGTAGGCTGGAATAGCGCAGCGACTTCGGACAGCGCTTTACATATTTCAGCAGATCTGTCGGAAGTCGCTGCGCTCTTCCAACCTACGCAAAGATTATTCTTCGGCAAAAAACGTTAAAATCGACTCGGCTTCTGCTATGGTATCGCTGCGCCCCAATGCTATAAGCTCACTGATAAACTCTTTGGAAAACAACAGATAACTCGCCGCTGTGGCGCCGCCGCCCTTGGCCGTTGCGCCTATAGTGCGCAAGAAAAAGCGCATGCTTTTAGGGAGATAACGCACATTGCGCCCCGCGATACCATCGAGTGGATAACTTGGCGAAATCACCATATTTTCTACGGCGCGCAGGTGTAAGTCGGAAGCTTCGAGCCGATCTTCAGGGATCATTTTTAAGAGCGCATTCATTCGTTCTAAATGCTCTAAGTCGCCCTCTAAAGCATCAACAAATGCGCTGTTAAATAGATGCCCTACAATTTGCCCCATGGAGGGCGAATGGCGATGGGGAACACGTTTTTTGGCTTTGGGAGAGCGACGGTTTCCGCTGACCCCTATCACGAATAGCTTATCGGCTCCCAAGTGTAACGCGGGGCTTATAGGTGCCAACTGACGCAGCGCACCATCACCAAAATACTCGCGATTAATTCGCACAGCGGGGAATATAGCGGGAATGGCTGAAGAGGCGAGCAAATGCTCTAGGCGCAGTTGCGTTGCGACACCACCACGCCGATAGCGATTCCAACCCTCGAGCTCAGGGTGACCCTGAAAAAAACTCACGGAATGCCCCGAGGTATAACCCATGGCGGAAATACTCACCGCATGTAACCGCCCATTGGCAATGCGCTGGTCTATATTTTCAAAAGGAATTTTAGAGCCGAGCAAATTCCAGAGCGGCGTGTTATCCAACAGCGAAAGGGGGCGGTTCTGCCCGACCCCTTGGTTAAACAGCGATAGCCCCAGCTCGGATATGCCTTTAAACAAATCAAACCAGCCATGCCGATAAATATCGCCCACGTTCAAGCTTTGCCACATACCCGCTAAATTATTCGCCGCAGATCTGAAGCTGCCCTTGTGCGCCGCTAAGGCTATGGCATTAATCGCGCCGGCCGAGGTACCGCAAATAATCGGGAATGGATTATCAATTTCGGGCGGCAAGATATCCGCCAGTGCTTGCAACACCCCGACTTGATAAGCAGCGCGCGCACCGCCGCCAGATAAAACCAATGCTGTTTTCATAGATACTTATTAATATGCATGACGGCCCCAAAAAGAAGCGCCAAGTGAACGAATATAACCTATCGCTACCTTCAAGCCGTTAAAACGGGAGATGTAGCGCGAGATAAAAATAGTGGCTTCGCTGCCCGAATGGCGCGCAAACTCACTCTTACACTGAATACTAGCATCTGAACCGCTACTCACCAAAAGCTGCAACAAAAAAGGCACCTGTAAGCGATTTTTTGCCAACAGGTGCCAGTTTATGAAGCCTTGAATACAGTGAGAGCTGAAGTGAAGGACTAATTCGCTTTGACCAATAACCGCGAGCCATCCACCGCCACTACCTGCGCATGTGCACCCTCAGGGATTACATCACTCTGGCCTTCGGCAAGGCGTGCTTGCCACTCAATGCCTGAATAACTCACGCGACCTTGATCACGACTGATCGCAACGCTAACCGGCAAGCTTCTGCCGACCATATCACTGCTGGTATCAGGCTCAATCTTGGCATTTTGAAAGCGCTTCAAGGGCTTCCACAATAGCGCCGCACTAATGACGGTGATAATACCCACGGCCACCATTTCAATTTCCCAGCCACTTACAATACCGAGTGAAACCAATACGCCCGTAAGCGCACTGCCAATAGCGATAAATAACAGTGGGCCGCTCATACCGAGCGCGCCCAACTCTAACACCAAGCACAGCCCTGCAATGGCATAGAGCAACTGATCGTGGTGCTGTGCAAAATGTTCGATTAATCCGCCCATAATCTGCCCTTTCCTAATTAACGTGTGAGATTAACAGCAGAAGAAACTGCCATTGCCTGAGCAACGGTATTGGCGATATTTTCGCTGGTTTTACCATCGGTTAACACCACGGTACTCTCATGCGCTATGGCTTTATGCGCATCAATAGCACCCTGAGCCAGATTGAGAATAACGGCTTTTTGCCCCTCTTCTGTCGCCGCTGATTTACCAATCGTTGTTAAGGCTTCTGCCTCAGCAATGGCGACCAAGCGAATGGCTTCAGCCTTACCCGTTGCTTCCAAAATTTGTGCTTCACGGCTCGCTTCTGCTTCTAATACCTGCTCAGCCTTAGCCGCTTCAGCATCTAGTACCCGCGCTTGCTTCTGCCCTTCAGCTGTGGTGATAGCCGCAACTTTCACACCTTCTGCGGTGAGAATAGCGGAGCGCTTTTGACGCTCAGCGGTCATTTGTTTTTCCATATCTTCTTTAATAGAAGGAGGAATCGCAATTTCTAGCAATTCAAAACGCATCACCACTAAGCCCCAAGGCTGAGTCGCATCCTGCATAGCTTCGTGAATTTTTGCATTAATTGCCGCGCGATTTTGAAAGCAGTCATCCAGCTCCATAGAGCCAATTGCATTACGCATAGAGGTCATGGCCAACTGCGTACAGGCAAGTTTGTAATCGGTAATATTGTTGGTCGCCGCAGCGGCATCAATAACCTTAATAAACAGTACGCCATCAATCATGAGCGCGATGTTGTCTTTGGTGATGGCAGACTGCTGCGGAATAACTAAGGTCTGTTCTTTCAAGTTGCGGTCTGCCTCTACTGATTCCACAAAGGGAACAATAAAATTCAAACCTGAGCTAAGTGTTTTGGTGTATTTTCCAAAACGATAGATCACAAAGCCACGGTTTTGCGGCACAAAGTGAATGCCCTTTTTCAAGGTGTAGATCAACACCAATACAATCCAAAACGCGGGGCTTGCTGCTAGACCAAACAAAAATTCCATAATAATTCCCTGATGATTTTTACATTAAATAAATTGTATGTATTAAACAGTCACTCAGATAGCCTTATCAAAAAGACTATTATGTAGCTGCTTTCATGTAGTTGCTTTTATGTAGTTGCTTTTATGTAGTTGCTTTCTGACACTTTTGTATATCACGATCACGCAATTCACGGCGTAAAATTTTGCCTACATTCGATTTAGGCAAGTCTTTACAGAATTCAACTTGATGCGGCACTTTATAGGCCGTTAGTTTTTCACGGGCATAGGCACGCACGGTTTCAAAGCTCAACTCAGGACCTGAGCAAACGATAAACGCTTTTACAATTTCACTGCCTTCCCCATCGGGAATACCCACAACGGCCGCCTCAAGAATATCCGGATGCGCGCTCAACACATCCTCTACCTCGTTGGGGAATACCTTAAAGCCTGAAACATTGATCATATCTTTTTTACGATCGACAATTTTGATATAGCCCTCGGCGTCTATAGTGGCTATATCTCCGGTTTGAAACCAGCCTTCGTCATCGATGACTTCTGCGGTAGCTTCTGGGCGCAGCCAATAGCCGCGCATAACCTGAGGGCCGCGCACACATAGCTCCCCTGCCTCACCCAGCGGTAAGCTCGCACCATGCTCATCGATAACTCTTACTTCCGTATTTTCCAATGCAATGCCTACAGAGCCTTCACGACAATCAGAAACGGGGTTGATAGATACGACCGGAGAAGTCTCCGTTAAACCATATCCCTCACTTAATGGAGCTTTAGTCAGCTCAACCCATTTTCTTGCGGTCTCCGAGGTCAGCGCCATACCCCCTGATGATGTAAGACGCAAATGGCTAAAATCCAATTTCACAAAATCAGCATCGCGCATCAAGGCATTAAACAAGGTATTTAAGCCCACAAAAAAAGTGAATGGCTGGCCCTGCAGCGTTTTTACAAAACCAGAAATATCGCGCGGATTGGGTATCAACAAATTGTGATTACCAATCGAGAGTGCTGAGGTGCAGTGAATCGTGAATGAGTAAATATGGTAGAGCGGAAGTGGCGCAACATAATATTCTTGCCCAGGTCGGAATATATCGCGCATGTAATGGTTCACCTGCAACATATTCGCCACCAAGTTGCGATGGGTTAGCATCGCGCCCTTGGCCACGCCAGTTGTGCCGCCGGTATATTGCAGCACGGCAACATCTTCTGGCTTCACCACAACTGGCACATAATGTTTAGGTGCAGTTTTTAAGGCCTTACAGAGGCTAATTTGGCGCGGAAAATGAAAAGCAGGCACCATTTTTTTAATATATTTCACCGCAAAATTGAGCAGTAGGCGCTTAACTGGCGGATGTAAGTCCCCAAGTTCAGTGACGATTACCTGTTCAACTTGCGTTTCAGCGATTACTTCAGCAGCATTTTTTGCGATATTGGCGAGCACAATAAGCGCTTTTGCACCAGAGTCGTTGAGCTGATGTTTAATTTCAGTCGGGGTATACAGGGGATTGGTGTTGACCACAATCAGCCCCGCGCGCAACGCACCAAATACTACCACCGGATATTGCAAAATATTGGGTAGCTGCACCGCAATACGATCACCCGGCTGCAGGCGAGTGTGCGCCTGGAGGTAAGCGGCAAAGCGCGCCGAAAGACGATCTAAGTCGGCATAGCTAAGAGTGTGATTCATACAGGTAAACGCGGGTTTTTGCGCGTATTGACTACAGGCCTGAGCAAACACTTCTACTAACGTCTTGTTATAGTTCAACGACATGAGTTCATCTCCAGTCTTGTTATTTTTGACATCATCTAAAAATACTCATCGGGTAGGCTCATCAGATTATCTGCACCAGAGCGAATCGTTTCAGACAGCGCCTGAGTACGTGGGAGTATGCGGGCGAAATAGAAATCCGCAGTCGCCAGCTTAGCTTTATAAAACTTTGAATCTATATGACCGTGTTCCAATTTGGCGTAAGCAATCTTGCGCCCGCGCGCCCATAAGTACGCGAGTAACACATAACCTGAATACATTAAAAAATCTACCGCAGCCGCGCCGACTTCATCAGGGTTTTGACGCGCCTTTTGAGCAATTTCTGCGGTCAGCTCCTGCCATTCTTGATTGAGTTTAGCCAATTGCGTGATATGTGCATTTAAATGCAGCAGATCTTCGCTTTGCTGGCAAAAAAACTCTATCTCGTCCGTTAACAATGCTAAGGCATGGCCGCCATCACCCAACAGCTTGCGCCCGAGTAAATCTAACGCCTGAATACCTGTGGTGCCTTCATACAAAGTGGCGATTCGGCAGTCGCGCAGATTTTGTTCCAAGCCCCAATCGCGAATATAACCATGGCCACCGAAACACTGTAGCGCTAGGTTCGCTGACTCAAAACCCGTTTCAGTGCTAAAGGCTTTGGCAATAGGCGTAAGCACGCCCAAGATCTGGCTTGCCACCTTGCTCGCCTCGTCATTATCCAGGTGTGCGCTAATATCCAGTTTTTGGCTGGCGTAATAAATCAGCATACGCTGACCTTCTAACAAGGCCTTTTGGGTAAGCAACATACGCCTAACGTCTGGATGCACTATGATAGGGTCGGCAGCACCTTTAGGATTTTTAACACCACTTAGTGAGCGCATTTGTAAGCGTTCTCGAGCGTAATCCCGCGCTTTTTGATAACCCACTTCGGCGTGCGCAAGCCCTTGTAAAGCAGAACCCAAGCGCGCTAAGTTCATGAATGTAAACATATACGGCAGGCCTTTATGCTGGTCGCCCAACAGCCAGCCTTGCGCATCATCAAAATCTATACTGCAGGTAGCATTCCCGTGAATGCCCATTTTATGTTCGAGTGAACTGCAGCTTACACCATTTGGCTCGGTCACCTGCCCTTGGGCGTCGCTAAGCATTTTGGGTACGACGAAGAGCGATATACCCTTAGTGCCTTCAGGTGCATCCGGTAGGCGAGCCAGTACTATATGCACAATATTGTGCGCAAAGTCATGCTCGCCCGCGGAGATAAAAATTTTATTCCCACTAATTTTGTAACTGCCATCGGGCTGAGGCACAGCCTTAGTGCGCAATAACCCCAGGTCACTGCCCGCATGAGCTTCAGTAAGGCACATGGTGCCGGTCCAATCACCAGAGATAAGGTGTGGTAAATACTGGCTTTTTTGTTCAGCAGTTCCGTGCACTTCGAGCGTGTACATAGCGCCTTGAGACAGAGCAGCATACATTCCCCAAGCCCAGTTGGGCGTGCCTATAACTTCACTGATCACTATACTTAAAGACTGCGGCAAACCTTGACCGCCGTACTGAATTTGACGCGTCAACCCAGGCCATCCAGCAGCACAGTAGTTTACATAAGCCTCTTTAAAGCCCGTGGGCGTAGTGACCTGTCCCGCCTTGAGCTGACAGCCTTGAAGATCGCCAATATCATTGAGCGGCGCTATTTCTTTTTCGGCGAAACGTGCGGCTTCCGCAAGAAACGCGCTCACCAATTCGCGGTCAAGCGTCGGCTGAGCGATTTGCGCACAATGAGACTCATAACCCAGCAGCTCATAGAGCACGAAATCTATGTCGCGCAGTGAAGTTTGATAGTTGTTCATCCCTAATTGCCTTATATAAAAAGATGTCTTATAGAAAGAGATGTTTAGGTTAAATTTCTTGTGTAATCACTTTGTAACGCCTGCTTTATGAGCAAACTTCAGCCAAAAGTGCCATACAAATAATGGATTTCTAACTAACAAAGAGAGCTATACAAATGACCAAAGCACCAATCTTATAACTTTATAGTGGTGTTCATCTTGGCAGATGCTGTGCTTATGTCAAATAGTTACGAGGGAGACGAATTAAAAAACCTAAAATGCTTTAGGGAGTGACTAAAAAGCACGCTAGATGGAGTGAGCACGCTTTAAAAAATCAGAGGATTTCTTTAATCAATTTGAGCAATCGAGCTGTTATAGCTGCTGTAAAACCCCAAATCTCATAGGATTCATAATGATAAACTGGGACGCGGTAAAGCTTGCCCTCTCGCTCAAAACAATCTTCACGCACTTGAATGCCCTGTAAAAAATCCTTCAGCGGCACACTGAAAATACTCTCTAGCTCAACTGCACAGGCATTCAGAGGATAGCGCGCAGAGTAAACACCGACAAAAGGCGTTACTGCGGTAGCGGCACGGGTGAAGGTTTGATTCATGCGCCCTAAAAGACGAATCTCACTGGCAGGCAAGCCGATTTCTTCATGGGTTTCACGCAAGGCTGTCGCCAGTAAATTGCCATCTTGCGGCTCCCACATACCACCAGGAAAGCAGACTTCACCGGGATGGCGGCGCAGGTGTTGCGCACGCCGTGTAAATAAAATACTCGGCGCTGCATCATCACTGAGGAGGATTAATACTGCGGCTTGATGTTTGTAGCCCATCGGCGACGGTTGAGGTTCATATAGAGGGTGAAGTTGAGAGACTAGGTCATTCAGCAGCACAGACACAGCTCACCTCAATATTCACTCAGACGCCAAAGATCAAACCCTGGCATTTCATAGGGATGCGCAGCTTTTAAAGCCGCTACACTTTGTTCAACACACTCATCGGCGCATACCATTTCCACACGGTATTCTGCCACAGTGCTTAGTCTATCGAGTTCACCAATAAAGGGCGCTGCTGCTGCCAAGGGGCGAAACTGCCCTTCTCCCAGCGTTTGCCAACAACATAAATCATAGCTACCTATACGGCCAGCACCCGCTGCAAATACTGCGGATTTAACAAGATCTAAGTGGGACTCAGGAACGAAAAAAACAAGTTTATAGATGTTATTCACTCCCGAGTTATTTGCGTATTAATTGAAATAGCGGAAACAAACACTGTATTGAGACTATTTGAAAAGCTGACATCCATGTCCCTACAAATACCTATAACAGCAAAAAATAGGCACCGTTTTAAGTAGTGATTAAATTACGCGTACCGCAATAACATGACCCACTTTGCCGATAGCTTCAACCACCGCTGCACTAGGTGCAACTTCTAAATCGATAATGTTGTAAGCCACATCGCCGCGACTTTTATTGACCATATCGACGACGTTAACCTTGTGATCCGCTAACACGGAAAGCACATGCCCCAATACACCCGAGACATTTTCATTCACAAAGGTCACGCGCGCGCCAATTCCAGGATTGCGCTCCATGGATACTGTGGGGAAATTCACCGAATTTTTAATATTACCGTGTTCCAAATAATCCATTAATTGATCGGCCGCCATGATCGCACAATTCTCTTCGGCCTCTTCTGTACTCGCGCCAATGTGCGGCATCGCAAATACATCTTTACGGTTGAGTAAAATGGGCTCAGGGAAATCACAAATATATTTACCCAAGTGCCCAGCATCAAGGCTTTCCACAACTGCGTGCGCATCAACAATCGCCTCGCGTGCAAAATTGAGCAGTACCGCGCCCTTCTTAAAGGACTTCAATGATTCAGCGTTAATCATATGCTTAGTCGCATCTATCGCTGGCACATGAAGAGTGATGTAGTCTGAACGTGCTAAAAGTGAATTCAAGTTTTCCATTTTGCTTACTTGGTTAGGCAAACGCCATGCTGCATCAACTGACAAAGCGGGGTCAAAACCTACAACATTCATACCCAGTGCCAAGGCCGCATCAGCGATCAAAGAACCAATCGCACCCAAGCCGACAATACCCAAGGTTTTACCTTGTAACTCAAGGCCTGCAAAATTGGATTTTTCTTTCTCCAACAATTTCGACATTTCGTCGGCATCGGTCATATGGGTTAAGGTTTTCACATAATCCATGCCCGCTAAAATACCGCGCGAACCCAACAACATACCCGCCAGCACCAACTCTTTCACCGCATTTGCATTGGCACCAGGGGAGTTAAATACCACAACGCCCTGCTTGGTGTACTCTGCAACAGGTACGTTATTGGTGCCAGCACCTGCGCGCGCCACGGCTTTTACAGATGCAGACAAGGGTTCACCCTGCAATTTATGACTGCGTAATATATAGGCATCAGGAGCGGTCTGCTCGCTGCTCACCTGATAAGTTTCTGGCGCAAAACGATCCAGGCCCTTGTGTGAAATTTGGTTATAGGTTTTGATCTTAAACATGATATTGATCCTAATACGAAAGCTTGAATAAAAAGGCCGTGTTAAAAAACACGGCCCAGAGCAGACGGGGTTGCTTTTTACGCTTGGGTTACTTGAGCATAGGCCCAGCTCATCCAAGGCAGCAGCGCTTCCAAGTCGCTCGCCTCAACGGTAGCGCCACACCAAATACGCAAGCCTGCAGGGGCATCACGGTAAGCGCCTATATCAAACGCAACAGCTTCTTTTTCAAGCAACTTGATCATGGCCTTCACTTGATCAGGTGTAGCTTTCAAGGTGAAGCAGACGCTGGTATTTGACAGAGTTTCAGGCTTTTGCGCGAGGAAATTAATCCAGTCATTAGCGGCAACAAATTTTTCCAGTACCGCTAAATTGGCATTGGAACGTGCAATCGATTCTTTAACGCCACCAATAGCACGCACCCAATCTAAGGCATCCAGGTAATCAGATACCGCAAGCATTGAAGGTGTATTGATCGTTTCGCCTTTGAATATACCTTCCACAACCTTACCGCCGCTGGTCATGCGAAACAGCTTGGGCAAAGGCCAGCACGGCTTGTAGGTTTCTAAACGTTCAACAGCACGCGGGCTGAGAATTAACATACCGTGTGCGCCTTCGCCGCCGAGCACTTTTTGCCAGCTGAAGGTGATTACGTCTAATTTTTCCCATGGCATTTCCATCGCAAAAACCGCAGAGGTCGCATCGCAAATGGTCAAGCCTTGGCGATCATTGGGAATCCAATCACCGTTTGGTACTTTCACGCCTGACGTTGTGCCGTTCCAAGTGAAAATAACATCATTGTTAAAGTTCACCTTAGACAAATCAGGCAACAAACCATAATCTGCCTCGTGAGCGTTGACGGTTAAATTCAACTCTTTAGTTGCATCCGACAGCCAGCCCTTACCAAAAGATTCCCACTGCAGAATATCTACACCACGCGCGCCCAGCATGGACCACATGGCCATTTCAACGGCGCCTGTATCTGAGCCAGGAACAACACCGACACGGTAGCCAGCAGGCAGGCCGAGCAATTCTGCCGTATCTTCGCAGGCGCGCTGCAGTGCAGCCTTGCCAACGGAAGAGCGGTGCGAACGACCGAGAGTAGAAATATCCAACTGATCCAGACTATAACCCGGGCGCTTACTGCAGGGGCCAGATGAAAAATTGGGATTGCGGGGCTTGACCTGTGGTTGCATGTTAATCCTCTAGCATGGAAAGAGAGGGCGCCAATGACAACGGGGTTATTAGCGCACCTGAGCGGATGATTGAGACACCATCGGTGTACACCAACCATACAAAATTGGGGCGTCGATTATGCCAGCTAAAGACCAAATAACCTAGCCAAGAAGATAACAAACCACGTCTATTCCTAGATAAACCTTGTGACTCTAGCTTTAAGCCATTGAAGCCAAAAGCAAGACAATACAGATGAAATGCACAATAAAACCTCTCACAGCCATATAGACCGCTCAAGTTGAGTCAAATAAGTCTCGACAAACCAATAGAGAGCTTATAAGAACGAAGGGCAATTCTGGCGAATGAACTCATTATGATCCAAGAGGCTATCCAATGCTTGATCCATTCCCACTAGAGCGTTGCGCATCATATTTTGAACCTCCCCCGGATGAGACAAGCAAACAAGAGGATCAAAACCATCCGGCCTAAGCCCCATTCCCTCCAGAACAGCATACCAACTATTAGGAGAAAACAAATTAAACTCGTCTCTATATAAACGTCCGCACGACCTAAATAGATCTATTTTAGCCCTTAGAGTTTCTGGAATATCCATCGTCGTACAATGCCGCCAAAAATCGGTGTCGCGACGCTTCGAGATACAATAATGCAAGATAATAAAATCTCTGACGCTTTCATATTCACAATCCATTGTGCGATTAAATTCGTCGATCGTCGGCTGATCCACGGCCAATAAAGGAAACATCTCTATAAACTTTAATATTGTCTTCATTGCCAAATGAATACTTGTTGACTCTAAGGGTTCAAGAAAGCCTGACGCCAAACCAACGGCAAGACAATTTCTATTCCAAAGCTTTTTACGTTTACCTGTGACAAAACGTAAAATACGCGGCTCCGCAACTAACTTACCCTCTAAATTACTCTTGAACAACAGCGTCGCTTCTTCCTCGCTGCAATAAGCACTAGAAAACACATAGCCATTTCCAGTTCTATGTTGCAGGGGTATTTTCCACTGCCAACCACAAGCTAAAGCCGTAGCTTGAGTATAAGGTGCCAATTCACCTTCAGTTGTCGTCTGTGCAACCACCGCTCTATCGCTCGGAAGAAATGAAGACCAATCTTCATATCCTGTTTTTAGTGCCTCCTCTATAATCAGTCCCTTAAATCCAGAGCAGTCCACGAAGAAGTCAGCTTTTAATTCACGACCATCATCTAATAAAATTGATGCAACATCTCCCTGCCCAGAAAGCTGTGCTGACTCAACTTTACTATCCACCCTAAGTACACCATTTTTCTCAGCAAATTCACGCAGATATCTGGCTACCAATACAGCATCGAAATGCAATGCATATTTAGCGCCCTGCAAAAAGTTAGTAGAACCTCCCGATATTATTTCAAATTTATTTTTTTTCGCCATGACAATTGATGGCGCATAATCGGTAAACTCTGCGGAATTCCCAGCTCGCTGACTAAGCAACCAATGCTGATAAAATTGAATACCATCGATATTAGAACCTACCGTACCAAACTGATGCCAATACGATTTCCCTATCTGGCTCCAATCGTTAAATTTTATTCCCAACTTAAATGTTGCCTGAGTAGACTGAATAAAATGGCGTTCTTCAATACCGAGTAAGCGAATAAAGTCTAGTATGGGCGGAATAGTTGCCTCACCAACACCAACCGCCCCTATATCAGAAGACTCGACCAAAGTAATACTAATCCCCAAAGGTTTAAGCATCTTTGAGAAGCATGCCGCCGCCATCCATCCTGAAGTTCCGCCACCTACAATAACTATACTTTTCAGCATCTCTTTCACCCAAAACTCTCCAGCCAAAAAATTAAAAAGGGGACAATATTTTCATATTGCCCCCCTTTTTAGCTTATTTCAACTCATGGAAAATTAGAATTGGAATTTAGCACCTACAACAAATCTACGCTCTGCAGCAGTATTGCTACGGAAGAAGTTTGTGTATTCGATATAACGTCTTTGCTCTTCAGCACCCAAGTTAATACCTTCGGCGGTCAAAGAGAAGTTGTCAGTTACATCATAGCTAACCGACATATCCATTTGGCCATAGGCATCATAGAAGCTGGCAAAGTTAGCTGGCTCTTGATTAGCATTGCCCGCAATAGTTTCCAAAGTGTAGTCTGGAGATAGGTACTCATCTCTCCAAGTGTAAGAAATACGCGCATGTAATTTGTCATTTTCATAGAAGCCCAACACGTTAAAGGTGTTTTCAGACACACCAGGTAACGGAAGTTTTTTATGAGTGAATGATGCCAAATCAGTACTTGAACCAGAGTAAGTATAGTTAACAGCAAAACCTAAGCCGTTATCAAAGCCTTTCTGGAAAGCGATTTCGAAACCCTTAACGCTACCACCAGAACCATTGGTAGTTGAGTTAACTTGACCAACAGTAGAGCCGTCAGTAGTTGAGTCATCTACACGTGTAGGCGTTGCTATACCTGCAGGGAAAGAATCTACAACCTTAATAAACGTTGCAACCGATAAATAGCTCAGATCATCAAAGTAGTATTCATAAGCCAAGTCAGCCTGAGTAGCACGGAATGGATCGAGCGTTGGGTTACCCACAGTACCATTTACAAACTCATAACCGCCACGAGCATCGTTACGGGTAAAGTTATAGTTAGCTCCATGACCTAATGCTTGCGCATCTGGTTGAGACATTACACGAGCCATCGCAAAGCGAAGTTTTTGATCTTCTGCGGTATCCAAAGAGAAGTTCAAGCTTGGCAGCACATCGGTGTAGGTTTTGTTGATCGAGAAATCGCCCAAAACTATAACAGGACCATTCCAAGAGTCAGTTCCTGACCACAAGTCGTCAGGAGTAGTTTGTCCGCCTGTAGTGGTAGTATCAGTCTTAACAATACGCACACCCATATTCAAGGTGTAAGGTACTGCATCGCCTTCAAGATTGATTTCTGCATAGGCAGCTGTAACAGTTCTATCTACATTCCAAGATTGAACCTTGTCTTCATACCACTGAGTTGGAGCGCCCGCAGCCATACCAGACAACCAAGCTGCCGGATTGCCCATTTTAGCCGGATCAACAAAAAGCCCTGAAGATATTGCACCGCCAGTGGGGAAGAAGTCATTAACTTTGACATACAACTCCGGCTTATCAGTAAACTGATTCCACGGCATTACACCAACAGAGTTACCATCCCAACGGCCAGCATCGATACCGTAAAGCACGTCGGCAAGATTTTTACCTGAAGAGGTCACAGAGCCATAAGCAGGGTTAGAGATATTGGCATCTACATAGCGAGTAGTTGGGCCCCACAATTGGTTATCGCTTATACCATCGCCATCAACATCACCCAAGTTGTGACCATCAGGAATAAATGCCCCAACGCCCTGAACACCGGACAGCGGTAAAGCACCTTTGCTTAAGTCAACTTGATAATGACCTTCAGTAAAGTCAACTTCGTTATTCGCATGGCGAATACCGAACTTAACATTTTTAATATCACCCACTTCAAGATCATAGGTTGCATTTACGGCTGCCGTTAATGACTCATTCGTTGAACGATCACCATAGGCCCAATTTGATTTGTACAAGAAATTTGCTGGGTTAGTCAAAGCGGCAGCAGCAGCAGGGCTTAATGACCAGCTTGGAATACCACTAGCAGACTGACTATTTAAGGTAACAAAACGTTCGCCAGTATCTCCAACAACCGCATTAGGTGCAGAATTTTTCCAACCGGTAGCGCTGCTACTATCAAGACGGTTCACACCATAGGGCTGATAACGGGCATCGGCAAATGCAGCATCTTTACTCAAATCAGAGCTTGCATAAGACAAGGCACCATCAAAATGCAATACATCACTTGAATCAACTTTAAAGCCAAGCTTGAAGTTGTCAGTCGAAATGTCAGTCAGATCGCGATAGCTGTTATTTTCGCCAGAAGTAGTGAAGCTACCCTGAGTAACAACGCCATTCGAATCAATTTTGTAGGGCTTGGTAGTAATTAAAGAGCCACCATCGGTATTCAAGGTGTACTTCATAGAGTACGAACGGTCATCGATACTCAAGTCCGAATGAAACCAGTCAAAGGTGAATTCTGAGTTGTCTGTAGGGGCCCAAGCCAAAGCCAAAGAGGCACCAACGCGCTCACGATTAAATTCTTTGTCAGTCTCATATTGCATACCGGGTACTATATAGTCTTCTCCGGCAGGAGTTGTCTGAAACCCGAAACTGTTTCTGTTAAGATTTTGAGCCTCATCTACATGCACTACTTTTTGGGTAGCACTTAAAGATAGTATGGCGCCGAAATTATCCCATGAATTACCTAAAACCAAAGTAGCGCTTGGTTTGGCTTCATTTGAATAATCACCAATATCAGCTTTTACATTTCCTGCAATTACCGGCTCTTTTAAGGTCAAAGGGCTGCGAGTCTTTAGATTGATAATACCGCCTACAGCGCCTTCCACATCTGAGGCTCTGGCAGTTTTAATAATCTCTACGCCACCGAGTAATTCCGATGGCACACCTTCTAAGGAGCCATCAAACTCAGTACGGCCTTCACCTGCTTGGTAATATTCCATACCACTAATAAATGATTCGCCGTTTAATAAGGTGATGTTGTTACCCAAACCGCGAATACGGACTTTAGTACCTTCACCACCCGAGCGGTCAATTTGTACACCAGGTACACGCTGCAATGAATCTGCTACGTTTTGATCAGGCATTTTGCCAATATCATCAGCGGTAATAGCCTCGACCACTTGATTTGAATTACGTTTAATATCAACAGAACGTTCCAGTGCACTTTTAATGCCTGTAACCATAACCTGCTCAACGTTGTCCTGGGCAAATGAAACACTGCTAAAACCAGCGGCCGCAACAGAAGCAACAGCTGTCGCTAACATTTTTTTCTTAAAGCTTATAGTTTTGTACATGGAGCTCTCCATTATTATCGTCAGGAATTATATTTTCCGGTACACACATGCTTGAGCTGCCATCTTGTGCAGATTAGAAGCCAAACATAATCGCCCTCGGTATGAAGACGAATCCTTATCGAGTGGTTGTTAATATTTTAGATATCACTCAATTTAATGCTTTTAAGCTCCTCCTCTAAATGCTCATATTTTGTATAAATATTGAGCTTACATTTTGCTGGTTTTTAGGGAGGCTACTCAGCTTGCGCACAAAACTACTACTATGTGACAGCGCTGTCAATTAGCTGAGAATGAGATCACATATAAATTTGAAGGCGAGTTTGATCATGCAATCTAATATACAAAATGACCATATGCCTCTATTAAATCCATGGGGGGGATCTATCTATAATTGCCAGTTAATTGGAGATAATCCATGCTGTATTAGGTAGCTATTTGCCTTACTGAAGTGGCCGCAACCTATGAAGCCTCTATAGGCAGACAGCGGCGATGGGTGAGGTGCAGACAAAACCAAATGCTTAGTTTCATTAATTAACCCCTTTTTCTTTTGAGCGTGACTTCCCCACAACAGAAACACCACTGCAGGGCACTGGTCATTAACGAGCCGAATCGCGCAATCAGTAAACTGCTCCCATCCCTGCCCTTGATGCGCTGCTGCGCGCCCTTGCTCAACCGTTAAACACGTATTTAACAGCAGTACACCTTGGTTGGCCCAGACTTGCAAACACCCATGTTCTGGAATTGTTTGGTGTACATCGCGCTC
This sequence comes from Cellvibrio sp. 25HG11W-0, assembly GCF_057815475.1. Taxonomy (NCBI): domain Bacteria; kingdom Pseudomonadati; phylum Pseudomonadota; class Gammaproteobacteria; order Cellvibrionales; family Cellvibrionaceae; genus Cellvibrio; species Cellvibrio sp. 25HG11W-0. The sequence goes on along the minus strand of NZ_CM174230.1, from coordinate 1,780,014 downwards.
AAGCTCTTTATAGATGTTTAGCAAAGACGGCGGTATTGCAACGCCAGGCTGTACTGAAAAACACAAACCATGTGCCTGATTTGGCCCGTGATAGGGATCCTGGCCCAAAATAACTACCTTTACTTGGCCGAGCGGCGCCGAATTGAATGCATTAAAAATATACTGTGGCTCAGGGTAAATAACTTTCCCTATACGCCTTTGCTCTGCTAAAAAAACATTGAGCTGCAACATATAGGGCTGCTCAAATTCTCTCGCTAAATACTCTAGCCAGCTCGAATGTAAATCAATTTTTTTCCGCTCGTTTACCATAACAAAGCCCATCACTCTCCAAGATGCAAAAAGCCCGACACTAGGTCGGGCTTTTTGCATGCGTTACAAAATATAACAATTTACGCAAATCTTACAGCTTGTCACCGTGTGCGCTCAAGTAAGCCGCTACACCAGTAGGTGATGCATCCATACCTGCATCGCCATCTTTCCAGCCAGCAGGGCAAACTTCGCCATGCGCTTGATGGAATGCCAAGGCATCAACCATACGCAACATTTCATCAACGTTACGGCCTAAAGGCAGGTCATTTACAACTTGATGACGAACCAAACCGTCTTCGTCGATCAAGAAAGAACCGCGATAAGCAACGCCTTCATCTGCCTCTACATCGTAAGCGCGGCAAATTTCGTGCTTAACATCAGCTACCAAGGTGTATTTTACTGGGCCAATACCGCCATCATTTATTGCAGTATTACGCCATGCGTTATGACTAAATTGAGAGTCAATAGAAACACCAATCACTTCTACATTACGCTTTTTGAATTCTTCTACACGGTGATCGAATGCCAACAACTCAGAAGGACATACAAAGGTGAAATCCAGTGGATAGAAGAAAACAACTGCTTTCTTGCCTTTAGTAGCGGCAGAAAAACTGTAGCTATCTACGATTTCGCCATTTGCCAATACTGCTGCTGCAGTAAAATCTGGTGCTTGTTTACCTACTAATACGCCCATGTTTCATCTCCTAATAAGGGTTAATCTAGCTGGGGTTACTGATCTATAGTTAATTGATCGCGCCTGCTCCGCAAGCGCAACCAAGAAAAGTAATGCATAACTCTTTATTGATTACCTGAATATCATCAATAGTGCGCAGCTATAATACACAGCCCCCCTCAAGAGTCACATTAATTTTTTATATAACACCTGCCCTTTCTCGCTATAGCTCAAAGCGTGTACAAACCGAGCCACCCCCTCAATCACATATGTACTATCCGCACACACAAATGATAAGTGTTCGCAAACATTGTTGACACAGATTCTCATTAAGATTAAGATTTAACAGTTGCTGCAACATCTGGCAAATAAAGAACGCACTAGGTGTTGGATGCAGCATAAAACTTGATTAATAAAATCGATAGTTTGACTAACTGAGAGCCAGGTGAACCGTATGTACGTTTGTCTTTGCAAGGGTATTACAGACCGTCAAATCAAAGCCGCTATAAATGATGGCGCCAACTCCATCGGCCAGCTGCGTAAGGCATTGGGTGTGGCAAGCCAATGTGGCAAATGCTCCGCCACTACCCGTGAAATACTGCAAGAAACACTTTGCGAAGCACCGCTACTTAATGGCATGCCGCAATACTACGCACTAGCCTAAAAACATCTGGCGCTCGTTTAACAATATGAGCGCTGAACTTATTCGCCTAGAATCCCCCTCTCCCCACACCTAGACCATTTCCCTTTATTTTCAATAGCTTAGCCATAATGCAGCCAACTTTTATCACTTGACACTCTCTTGCCAGAGGGCCAGACTCTCCCTTTAATTTTCAGCCCCCTTTTATATCAAGCAGCCCCAAAGGAGAAACCTATGAAAGGTGATGCACAGGTTATAGCGGTATTAAACAAAGTTCTCGGCAACGAACTCGTCGCCATCAATCAATATTTTTTACATGCGCGTATGTACAAAGATTGGGGATTAAAAGAACTTGCCGATCACGAATACCATGAATCAATCGATGAAATGAAACACGCGGATGCCTTGGTTGAGCGTATTTTGTTTTTGGAAGGTTTACCCAACCTGCAAGACTTAGGCAAGTTGCACATTGGTGAAAATACCGAAGAAATACTCAAATCCGACTTACGTGTGGAGTTGAAAGCGATTCCCGACTTGCGCGACGGCATCATTATTTGCGAAGGCGTGCGCGACTTCGTAAGCCGCGATCTTTTAAAAGATATTCTTGAGTCTGAAGAAGAGCATGTAGATTGGATCGAAACACAGTTATCACTGATTGAAACTGTTGGCCTGCAAAATTACTTGCAATCTAAAATGGGAAGTATTTCTTAATCGCTATTAAGCACTTTTAATACGAAAAAAAGAGTCTCTCAATAAGACTCTTTTTTATTTTTTGAAGCCACGATGTATTCACATACCTAGACTTACATATTTACCCAGCCATTCAGTGCGCGTAATTTAAACACCTTATCTTTAAAACGCAGCACTACGCCATCGGCCAAAATTTCCTGCACCACAAAATCGCCCGACACCAAATTACCTTGGCCGCTTGTCTGGCCATTAATGACGACACTGCTGATATTGTTAGCCGCATAATTGTGGCGCGAATAGCTAATGGTGGGAATCTGCTGTTTAAGATTCCAGGGTAAATCATTAAATGCAGTCACATCGGTCATGGAGTCGTAGGTGCGCGCAACGGTAACCGTTGAATCTGCTGCTGCGCGTGAAATAATTGCAACATTGCGCGGCTCTATTCTATCCGCCGTCAAAGGTTGTGCCGCCTGAACCACCAAAGGGTCCACAATAGATTCAGACTCAATCGGTTCATCGTCGGCGGTATAGAGCTCATCAATAGTAGGATCAAGCGCAGCCGCAGCAGGCTCCTCAGCGGCATAAAGCTGATCAACTTTGACCGACTCATCAGGAGACTTTACGTGCGAAGACTCAGGCTCAGGCCTAGCCACAATCTCGACCACAGGCGCTACTTCAGTTGCTACTTGAGTCACTGCGGTGGTAGTTGAGGGCTCTGGAGTTGACCGTTTTGAAATTGTAAGTACAGTAGTCGAGGACGCAGCGCGTCCGCTTCCCGAGAAATACCACCCACTCGCCACCGCCAATAGTAGGCACGCAATAACCAAGCTAAACCAAAGCCCAAACTTGGACTTGGGCGCCGCTACAGCAGCGTAATCCGCCGCCTGGTGAAGCGTATTTAAGTTAGGAACACCCTCTTTATTTTTACGATCCTGCTCGGCTCGATTAAGCGCATCTAAAATTAATGACATATCAGCGCCCCACTCCTGAAGATGAAGCAGCAGCTTCAACAGAAGACCTCGGTAGTTGAGATGCATCGATTTCAATTAAAAGACGATCCAAGCCCAAGACTTCATTTAATCGCCTCAAGGTTTGCGCACCCACTTCCCCCGTGGGTAATATTTTTTGACTTGCCTGAAAAAACTCAACGCGCTTTTTAAGCTTATCCGTAAAAAAGTGACGCGTTAGTGCCGCGGGCTGTTTATCCAGCTGAGCAAACTGTTCAGCAAGCCAAGTAACCATAGGCCCCTGATCACCTAGGCGAATAGTCTCTTTAAATTCGGCTGGGCGTGACCATACATACAGCAAGTCACCATTCCAGTCCTGCGCTAACTGCGACCAAGGAACTAACTTTTTCTCTCCATTGTGCAAGAGCATGGCGTAGTTATCGCTCAAGCCAATCAAGAGCACATAAGCCCATTTTTTATCCGGGGTTACTAAAGTCATAAGCGCAGGGCGATTAACATCTTTCAGCTCATCCCAGCTATTCACTTTTGCTTTCTCACAGCTAAATCCCTTCGCCGTTAAAGAGCTGCAGGGTGCGTCAGGCTTAACATCTTTTATGTCTAAATAGTCGAGCAAATCCAACTGTGCCGCTGCGAGCTCCCGCTGACTAAACGCGAACATATCCAACGTAGGCGCACTTGATACCGTTATTTTATGACTAGGAGCAGATGCAGGATTTAAAGACTGTGCACTAGTATTGAGTGCACTAGCCTCAGTAATGACTGGCGCCGTATGAGGCTCAGTTATCTGTGCAGCTTCATCCGGTACGAAGCGCCACACAAGCCCCATAATAATAATTAACACCAGAATAAATAGGCCGTGATAGCCAGAGCGAGTCGCCGCTTTTTCCAGTGCCCGCTCGTGTTGAGAATTTGTGCCCGCCACCTCGCGCACTGCAACATCAAAAGTATCATTATCGATTTGCTGTTTATGTTTAGCGTAGGAACCAAGTAATAAACGTTCGCACAAAATATTGATTAGGCGCGGCACGCCGCCACTAAACCTGTGAATTCTTTTAATCATCGCCGAGGTGAACGGATTTTTATACTCCGCCATACCCGCCACACTGAGGCGATGACTTATGTAGGCATGGGTTTCCGCCAGCGAGAGTGGCTCCAAATGAAAGCGCGCAGTAATTCGCTGGGATAATTGCCGCAACGCTGGGCGCGCCAAGAGGGTTTTTAACTCTGGCTGACCAATGAGCATTATTTGCAGCAGCTTTTCGGTAGTAGTTTCCAAATTTGTTAAGAGCCGAATTTGCTCTAACACGGGCACCTTGAGTAATTGTGCCTCGTCAATCAACAAAACCGTACGACGTCCCTTTTGATGATTGACCATCAAAAAGGCATGGAGCGCATCCGTAAGTTCCTTAATGCCTGCATCATCATCTATATAGCTCGCACCTAACTCTTCGCAAATGGTGGTCAACAACTCCAACACACTTGCCATGGGGTTGAGAATAAATGCGATGTCGGTATTTTCCGGCAGCTGCTCCAATAAACAGCGTAAAATGGTAGTTTTGCCCGTTCCCACCTCGCCCGTCAGCATCACAAAACCACCGTTCTGAATGCCATAAACGAGGTGTGCTAAAGCCTCCCGGTGTTGATCACTCATATAGAGATAACGGGGATTTACGGCGATAGAAAAGGCAGGCTCATTCAGCCCAAAAAATTCATGGTACATAATAGGTTTACGCAGAGTTACATTATTGTTCGGCTAAGCGCTGATCACTCGGATCATTGCTCGCAGCGCAATTGTTATTGGCACTGAAGGCGCAAATGTCCTTCAACATTCATCCAATAACAAACGACTGGCGGCGGAATCATAACAGACTCACGCCGCGATTCGATTGACATGAGACTCAGTCAGCCAAAGATAGTTTACGACGGCTTTCAATCGCCACGGAAAAAGCGAGAATACAAATGAATATAATCGCCAACCACAAGAGCGGCTGCCAGCCCAAACGGTGATATAGCCACCCCGTTACACCAGCGGTTAGGGTCATAGTGGCGAAGGTGACGAACTCATTCAATGCCTGCAAACGCGAGCGTATAGCGGCATCGCTCACCTGGGTCACTAGAGTGCTGCCGCCTATGTACATAAAATTCCAGCCCACGCCCACCAACATCAACGACCAGTGGAAGTGCTGCAATTCCAAGCCCAACAACGCCATTACACAGCCGCTCACTAAAATCGCACAACCTAGGTAGGCGATAGGCAAAGCGCCGTAGCGGCCAATTAATTTCCCCGTTATGAGCGAAGGGGCAAACATCCCCAACAGATGCCACTGAATCACACTGGCGGCATCCTGCGGCCCAAAGCCGCAACTATGCAGCGCCAAAGGCCCAGCCAACATCACCATCATCATCATGGCATAGCCTCCCGCACAAAAAACCATTGCCGTAATGGCACGCGGGTAAGCCAGCACAACCTTCAACGCAACGGGAGCTGCAACCTGATATTGCCGTTTAGGCAGCGACATAAAGCTAAAAATAGGTACCGCCAGCAAAACCATAGCCGCCACCGCCAGATAAGACCCTAGGTAATCCTGCGCAAACCAATGCAAACTTTGGCTACCCAACAGTGGCCCCAAAAGCGCCGCTAAAATACCGCCATTCAGCACCCAGGCAATAGCCGTACTTTTTTGTGCAGGCTCAGGCACCGAGTCTGCCGCCGCAAAACGATAGTAAAGCGCAGTAGCTTGAAAACTCCCCATCAACAAACCCGCCGCGCAAAACAGCACAAAGGATTCACACCAAATAGCAAAAGCAGCCAGCAAGCTACCTAAAACCCCAAGAACAGCGCCAAGAGCAAAGCCGCGCTGATAGCCCATGCGCGCAAAAAAACGCGGCAAAAGTAACGTCAAGATAGCGGTAGTAGCCGACATAGAGAGAAACGGTAAGGTTGCGAGCACCATACTGGAGGCCAAACGCTCACCCACCAAACCATTAAACGATATGCCCACCGCTGCTGAGGTCATCCATAAAAACTGGCAGAGCCCTAATAACACTGCATTTTTGTACATACTTATATCCTTAAGAACGATGAAGTGCGCCTTTTTACCACAAATGCCACGAATGCCACGAATTCACAGCATTGAAAATTTACCGTTTTCTAAATGCGCGCACCACTCGCCTGTTTTTAGCCCCTAAACCCATTAGAACGCGAATCTTGAGCCGCTTTTCAGCACGCCTTGATTGCCCGCTGGCGCCCAAGTTGGTACCATTGCCGCCTTTTTAAGCAGACCCATTCAAAGCAGATCTGCCCCCGCCTTTATCGCTTTAACCTTGACGCCTTAACCATTAAAGAGACTCTTTATGTCAGTTGATTTTCGCTCAGCTTCCCTCGACCATTTGGCTTACAACGACGAATTTGTCCAGCGCCACATAGGCCCAGATGCCCAACAGACCGCAGCCATGTTAGCGACCTTGGGTGTTGCGTCTGTCAAAGAGCTGATCGATAAAACTGTACCGGAAAAAATCCGCCTCAAAGGCGAGTTAGCACTGGGTAGCGCCGTCACGGAAACTAACGCCTTGGCAGAACTAAAAGCCATCGCCAGCAAAAATCGCCTCTTTAAAAACTATATCGGCATGGGCTACCACGACACTCACGTCCCCCATGTGGTGTTGCGCAATGTGTTAGAAAACCCCGGTTGGTACACGGCTTACACGCCCTACCAACCCGAGATTGCGCAAGGCCGCCTAGAAGCACTGCTTAATTATCAACAAATGATCATCGACCTTACCGGCATGGAAATGGCTAACGCCTCGGTGTTAGATGAAGGCACAGCCGCTGCTGAAGCCATGGCCATGTGTAAGCGCCAAAACAAAAAGAGCCGCTCCGATGTGTTCTTTGTAGATGCCGACACTCACCCGCAAACCATCGCCGTGGTGCAAACCCGCGCCGAACATTTTGGTTTTGAAGTCCATGTTGCCAAGGCCGACGAACTCGCCACCGGCGATTACTTTGGCGCTCTGCTGCAATACCCCGGCTCAACCGGCCAAGTGCGCGACCTCACGGATTTAATCACCGCCGCCCACAGCAACAACTGCTTAGTGACGGTTGCCTCTGACTTAATGGCACTCATGCTACTTAAATCGCCCGGCGCCATGGGTGCCGATGTAGTCGTCGGCACTAGCCAACGCTTTGGCGTACCTATGGGTTTCGGCGGCCCGCACGCAGGCTTTTTTGCCTTCCGCGATGCCTACAAGCGCTCTGCGCCCGGTCGTATTATTGGTGTATCTATAGATACACGCGGCAAGCAGGCACTGCGCATGGCCATGCAAACTCGCGAGCAACATATTCGCCGCGAGAAAGCCAACTCCAACATTTGCACCTCGCAAGTATTGTTGGCCGTCATGAGTGTTTTTTACGCCATCTACCACGGTCCCGACGGTTTAAAGCGCATCGCCAACCGTATTCATCGCCTCACCGCCATTGCCGCTGCTGCGCTTAAAGCAAAAGATTTTGGCTTGGTAAACAGCCAATTTTTCGACACCATTACAGTTATTGTTGGCGACAATCAAAAAGCCATTTATAACGCGGCGCTCGCCGCTGAAATTAACTTGCGTTTAGTGGGTAATGACAGCCTCGGCATCAGCATAAATGAAACCACCACACTGGCAGATCTTGCGCACTTGCTCGACGTATTTGGCGTAACCGGCGTTGATCTCACCGCACTCGATAGCCAAATCAGCGAAGGTAAAAACCTCACCGCCGCCAACAGTATTCCCGCTGAGCTGCTGCGCAGCGACGCCATTTTAAGCCACCCAGTGTTCAACAGTTTCCACAGCGAAACCGAAATGTTGCGCTATTTGAAGCGTTTGGAATCTAAAGACATAGCGCTCAACCAAGCGATGATCCCGCTCGGCTCCTGCACCATGAAACTCAACGCCACGGCGGAAATGATTCCCGTCACTTGGCCCGAGTTCGGCAAGCTGCACCCCTTTGCGCCCATTGATCAAGCCAGCGGCTACAGCCAATTATTTGAAGAACTGCAAGACATGCTCAAAGCCTGCACCGGCTACGATGCGATAAGCCTGCAGCCCAACGCCGGTTCGCAAGGCGAATACGCAGGTCTCGTCGCCATCAAAAAATACTTTGAAAGCAAAGGCGAATCCCAGCGCGACATCTGCTTAATTCCCGCCTCTGCCCACGGCACTAATCCCGCTTCTGCGCAAATGGTCAGCTTTAAAGTCGTGGTGGTTGCCTGCGACAACAAAGGCAATGTGGACTTGGAAGACCTAGCGGCAAAAATCGCCCTGCACGGCGAGCAAATCGCCTGCATCATGGTCACCTACCCTTCTACTCACGGCGTGTTTGAAGAAGGCATCACCCAACTGTGCGACATGGTGCACGCAGTCGGCGCACAGGTTTACATCGACGGCGCCAATATGAATGCACTGGTCGGCGTAGCCGCACCGGGTAAATTCGGCGGCGACGTATCCCACTTAAATTTGCACAAAACCTTTTGTATTCCCCACGGCGGCGGCGGCCCCGGCATGGGCCCAATCGGTGTAGGCAAACACTTGGAGCCCTTCCTCGCGGCGCACCCCGTGCAAGCCGTACCCGGCACCGATATCGCCAACGGCACCATCTCCGCCGCACCTTGGGGTTCTGCCAGCATTCTGCCCATCAGCTGGATGTACATCAAAATGATGGGTGCCGTCGGCATGCGTCAAGCCACCGAATTCGCCATGGTCAACGCCAACTATGTGGCCAAAAAACTGGAAGACGCCTACCCGATTTTGTACAAAGGCACTAACGGCTTTGTGGCCCACGAATGCTTATTAGATTTGCGCCCACTCAAAGAAGCGAGCGGCATTAGCGAAGAAGACATTGCCAAGCGCCTAATGGATTTCGGTTTCCACGCACCTACCATGTCCTTCCCGGTAGCGGGCACCCTTATGATCGAACCGACCGAGTCGGAATCCAAAGCGGAGCTGGATAAATTCATCGACGCCATGCTGATCATTCGCGAAGAAATTGCGCAAATTATCAACGGCGGCATCACGCTTGAGACCAGCGCCCTGCACAATGCGCCCCACACTCAAGACGACGTCATGGACGAAAACTGGAGCCGTGCCTACAGCCGCGAAACCGCCGGCCGCCCCGCCAGCTGGTTAAAAAACCACAAGGTATGGCCCACGGTAAATCGTATCGATAATGTGTATGGCGACAGAAATCTACACTGTTCCTGCGCCCCCATTGAAAACTACATAGAGTAAATTTTTTGGTAAAACTGACAATTAAAGTTGGAAACTAAAAAAAACAAAAAGGCGACTCACATTGAGTCGCCTTTTTGTTTTGTGTTGTCATAAATTGAACGCGACTAGGGCTGTTTCCGGCCATTAGCGGACCTTGGAGACGGGATGCTCAGTAAAGGGAAAGATTGATTTTGATGTCGCATTTACCTAATTTTTACCACAATCGCTTGTCATACCCGGTTCCGCGAACTATCAACCCAATTACGGTACTTTTGATATTGAGTTTCAGCTCGAAAACTGGCACAAAAATCTACGATATTCGCATCTTTTGCTAGCCAATAATCACTATACCTAACTAGTGTGATTTCTTTTATTTTTTCGATGCAATTCAATAGTTTTATGTCAATAAGCTTTAGGATCTCAGTCATATGATATTCATACATTTCAACGTAACTTCCGATCTTATTATCTGAAATGAAAATATCTATTGGTACGAAATCCCAATAGATATCTAACAGCGCACAAATATGTTCGATTTTACTGTAAAGGCCACGCAAACCTCTTTCCCTTCCCTCATCATCAATTGGCATATGAATATCACGTCCATGGTTTTCACCGAAGAACTTAGAAAAGTTCTCATAAAGCATCATTATTCCTGTTATCTGTGACTCTAGTTCTGGTAACTTTTCACACTCAACAAATGCATTAACAAACTTATCTGGAGTGAATATGTCAGAACCACTTACCTCATAAAAAAAATTTTCACATGATTTATAGCGCGAAAAATTACTCCTAACATATGTATTTACAGGTATGAAATATAGTTTTTTTGTTTCCTCGTCAGTAAAAAAAACAAATGTTATAACGTTAGAGCTAAGCCACAAATTAGTAGTTCTTTTATCAATTGCATAATGTTTATAAATACCAGAAGTATTGAAGATGAATTGGCTGCTTGCCTTCAATTGAATTGCTGCGATTTTACCATTTACTTCATTATTCAGCGTTGTAAGTTCAACTAATGCATCAAACCCATAATCTCGCTCGGTGAGCTCTCTAACCATCCAATTATTTGGAAGCGCATTGTTAAAAATCTTATATGACATTGTCTCTAAGATATGATTTGTATGACGCGTTGGAAATTCTTTATCAAATACCATTTTTATTCTCGAACTAGGATTCACTTCATTAAAGGGCATATACGGCACAAACAATCTCAATTAGTTGCCACTCGCATTTGGCTGTCCACTTTGCGCGCAACTGAGTCGGCTGGGATACATTGAATTTTGGATCGAATCAATTGCACCGCATATCGGCCAAGAGCGGACATCAACTATAGCGGTGAGGCTAGCACTTCTTAATTTACCGGGCGAATACACAAGCTACTATATTTGATGTCAACATCCTTATTAGTTAGATATTTGTTTTTTTCTTCTATTCCGAGGTGATAGCAAATAATTGCGTCAGCAACCGTCATTAAACTATTTTCTTCGCCACATGCGGCACTAGTAAATACGGCCTTATAACATACCATTAAGTAATCTACGAGGTGATTCACAATTTGAGGCTTAACTCCTGATATATGACCAAGGTGAGCTATTTTGTTCCTATAAAGATAGAGCCTTCTAAGCTGTCTGATGACGTCACTATCTGTTTTTTTAAGTCGTTCTTTAATTTTTTCTCGCGAAGATATTTCTTCAAAAACAATTTTTAGCCGAAATTTAAGATGTTCTTTACCATTTAGTAAATCAAATAATTTGATTGCTAATTTCTCGTCAAGCAACGAGTTATGAAAATCAGAGGGTTGAATACTTTTATCGAAGACTCCACTTTCATTTGAAAAGGTAGACTTGAAGTCTTCAGGTATAGACACTTTATATGCTGTAAGCAACTTCAATATGTAACCAGCCCTTTTTAACAGGGTACTATATGCATATGCTTGAGGAACAAAATCAACAATTTTTCCAATTATGTTTGTGCCCGACAAGCCAATAAATAAAGTTTCCAGAGATATCCACGTATTAAGCAATTTTTGTTCAATTGATACACTATCTCTTCCTATATTAAGATATCTAAGCGAGCGTCCGAGATGATCAAGCGATTCTCTAGACAAGACTTTATTTAATTTCTTCCCCATTTCTGGCATATCAAAGCTTACGTTACGATCATGCGATAAAAAGCGTACAAGCAAATCAATATTTGTGCTTTGTTTGTATGTATGCCCGGCTACTTTAAACACAGCGAGAGAATTCTTAGATTGGGATATATTTAGATTAATTTCTTTGGCTCGAATGAAGTCTAATGCTTGGTCCATTAACTCTTTAGCCTTCCATGATGCACCAATGTAATCTAAAGAGCGCACTTCTGAAACCACGTATAAATTATAATCACCGCGAAATATTGTTGTAGAAAACATATCTAGGTTATCAGGTATTGATTCCATAAACTGAACGTCATAAAAGTGTTCGTTTTTAAGTAATGTTTCCTTTTTATTTGTCTGTAACTTGAAATAAATAGTGAATTGCCTTTCTTTGCCATCAAGCTTCCCTATAACGGAGTTAAATTGCTGTTGGAAATTTTTAGTTCCGTAGTTATTTATCCTAGTAAAATACTCCATTCGGTTAAATAAATATGTTGGTGAATAACCACGAGAAAGGAGGCTGCTTACATATACAGAAAGGGTTGAATATATGGCGGATAAATTCCTATCTGTCTTGCTTAGGTCAACACTCCCAACTACACAATCTCTCAGATTATTTACTATCTGTATATAATAATTCTCCCTGTTTCTCATAATGGATTTTAAGCAAGCAACGGCCTTGTCAGAAAAATTTTTCTTTACGTTGTCCTTTCCAAATTCAATAAAAATCAATTTCATAATTTCTATCTCTCGCTTGTAGAAAGACTCAGCGATAGGGTCGAATGTGATCGAAGATTGAAATTCTTCAACTGAATTTTGAAGAATACTAAGATACTTAGGGTCTTCATGATACAAATCAATGGATTCAATCAACTCTTGGGCTGAAGATATCACATTCATCAATCTTGCCTGATAAAAATGTGGGGTTTCCATCGAAAGAAGCTCGCGAAATAATTCCACGAAAAATCGAGGTCTATAATCTGCAAATGGTAATTCGCTCCAAGTACTTTCTGATATAGCTTTCAATATAGATCCTTAGATTTGTTTACATGAAAATAAAAATTTTTATTTAAATTATAGGGCTCTGACCTTCGACACTCTTCAGTCTTGGGAGCACTCAAATTATAAAGAATTTACCGCTCCAGAGCATACTATTAACAATTCACAAATATCTGCCTTGGACACAACTGAGTCGGTATGGATGCATTGAAAATTACATCAGGTCAATTCCATCGCATACAGCCTAGAGCGGAAGTTGGCACCTAATGTAGATTGGGTAGAAATGCCTAACGTTTTTAATTGAATATAATTGTTGGGCATAACCGCCCAAACTACGTGCTAGTTCTTTGAACAAATTACCTAAGAGTAAGAAACCAGCGCGAGGCATTAGCGGGGCTGCGCAGTAGTGCTAGATGCGTCACTAGGAGAGGTTGAATATGTTTTCGATAATGGAATATTCCCTAGCGCCTTTTCTACCAGATCGAGATAGATTTCCTCTGTAGGATAATCAAAATAGCTCCTCTCATATTGATATTGGAAATAACTTGAAATGTCTATATAAACAAAGAAATATTGAACTTTCATGCCCGCGCCTAATTCTTCGTATTTTGTTTCTTTATTAAATAAAATAAGATCACCACCCCAGGCAACGTCTTTGGACAAAGATTCAATTTTCATATTCGGTCGATCAATATACCATCTAAAATATGACCGCCTTAAATTAATCTCGTAGTAAGATACTAATGCTTTTGTCTTGGTGGTGGAAAACTCTGGAAATAGATTGTACTGAACTTCGTCCGAAAGAAATAATTCCAAATACTTCTGATATTTTTCGCCTTGATTTTGATTTTCCTCTATGTTTTTTAATTCGACCATAACCTCATGTTCATCCAAACGTTTTACATGGGTACCATGTGAAACAATATCAACTCTATATAGTATCTCCTTTAAAATTTTTAATCTTTCTAGATTTAGCTCACGTTCCTTTTCATAGACCCCATATAAAAACCCAATGATGCTTATTGATAAACCCGTTAAGATCCACATACCTAACGAGGTATTAAGCCAAGCTATAAAACCATTTCGTACAGAAGCTGATTTGACATTTGATTTATGCATAAAAATAGATGTAAATTTAATGCGCCTGTTTTCTAGAATATCCAGCAGTTTTGCGTAACGCTTTGATGGTAATTTATTCATTATTGAAATTTCCTTGTTACAAAATTATTCTTGCTTGTTAGATTCCCTTATGGATATGAGCTAATCGTATTGTTTCCAGTATTGTTGACTTTGATGAATTTCCCCCTCCCGGTTAAATAGAAGATATTTTCTGATGGGATGCTCCACTAAAATTTTCACTCCACGAAATTTTTACCGTTATTTTTATATCTTTAAAAATTTAAATCTCTCTAGCATTGCTGTACAAAGGCTTGAACTTTAGTGTCCGCTTTGGGCACTTTCCAGCCCCTCACAAAACCTTACATAGGTTCAACTGTCTACCTAAGCCCCCGAATATAACAACCTTTGCCCATCACTCATAATATTAATTTTCCCCACAGCAAAAACCCTCACCCGTCAATTACACCGTATTACGTAAAGCTTTTCGCCCTCACCTATAGTCCATTCACACATTGGTGCAATCATGCAACTGCCCCGCTATTGCAAGCTCTATGGGTGTTGCGACATATTCTGTGCGATGCTGGTTCAACCTGAGACCGAGTATTCGGCAACCTTCAAACCAAGGCCAACACCATTGTGTCGCATCAAAACTCTATTTTCTGGGCGTTTAGGCTTAGGTATTGCGGATATTCCGGCCATTATAAATTTGCATACCTATAATCTTTTTAGCCCTGCTTTACGTAAGGTAGGTTAATTGCCATTGCATGTGTGCTTAGTAGCTGCATGACCGCACCCAAGAAAAGGAAAAACATGAAAATTTTAATAACCGGCGGCACTGGCTTGATTGGGTCTGCGTTTATGCGCGCCTTTACACAGGAGGACTTTACTTGCCTTACGCGCTCGCCCGAGAAAGCAAAACGCCTGTTACCGCCTAATGTGAAGCTGTTGTCGTCGCTCTCGCAGTTGGCGAATTTAGATGAGTTTGATGCAGTTATTAATTTAGCGGGCGAAGGTCTTTTTGCTAAGCGTTGGAGTGAGCAACAAAAAACTGAAATTTGCCAAAGCCGCTGGGACCATACCGAGCAGCTCGTCAATTTATTCGCGCAGAGCAAAAACCCGCCTAAGGTTTTTTTAAGTGGCTCTGCAATTGGTGTATACGGCAACAATGGCGCGCACAGCTTGAGCGAGGACAGCTCGCTCACTAAAGACGATTTTGGCGCGCAGCTGTGTCAGCGCTGGGAGCAGATTGCACTCAAGGCCAGCACTTATACCCGAGTTGTTTTATTGCGCACCGGAATCGTGTTATCGCCACAAGGCGGCGCGCTCGCGCAAATGCTGCCCGCTTTTCGTTTTGGTTGCGGCGGGCGCATGGGTAATGGCGAACAATTTATGTCGTGGATTCACTACCAAGATCAGATCAATGCCATGCATTATTTATTGCACCAGCAAGACATTGCGGGGGCGGTAAATTTAGTGGCGCCTATTCCGGCGACCAATCGTGTGTTCACCCAGACACTCGCTCGCACCCTAAACCGCCCTGCTCTGCTTCCGCTACCGAAGCAGCTGCTAAAGCTGCTCTTTGGCGAAGCTGCGTGCCTAGTGTTAGACAGCCAAAAAGTGGTGCCGCAAAAACTGCTTTCAAATGGTTTCCAATTTCAATTCGAAAATTTGGCGGCTGCCCTCGTGCAACTCACTGCAACGCCTCGTCAAAAAGGAGACTAATTCATGCGCAGCCTATTTATTGTTATTTGTATCATGCTCAGCAGCTGTGTTGGTGTACCCGAAAACATTCAACCTGTGAGCAAATTTTCACTCGATCGCTATCTTGGCACCTGGTATGAAATAGCGCGATTAGACCACTCGTTCGAACGCGGGCTGGAACAAGTCACCGCAGATTACAGCCTGCGTGAAGATGGCGGTGTGAAAGTCATTAATCGCGGCTTTAACAGCGCCGTTAAAGAATGGAGCACGGCAGAAGGCAAAGCCTACTTCGTAAAAGACAGCAACACAGGGCATTTAAAAGTGTCCTTTTTCGGCCCCTTCTATGCGTCCTATATTATTTTTGATTTAGGGAATAACTACGAATACTCGCTGGTCACCAGTAAAGACAAATCCTACCTTTGGCTGCTGTCGCGCACTCCCACTATGGATAAGAAATTGCAACAAACATTAATCGCGCGCATGCAAAACCTTGGGTTTAGCACCAAAGATCTCATTTTTGTGACGCAAACTAAAAACAACACAGCAGAGTAAATACATATGAGTGACACCAACCGACTGCCCTGCCGCGGCTGCATGAGCAATTGCGCTAACTACGCTCAATGCGACGGAAAACTGTGGCGGCTTGCGCCAGAAAAAACAGCGCAGCAAAATGAGCAGATATTAAAAAGCTCCGCGCCAAAAGTCAGCGCGTTAAAATTGGTGTGACGGCGAGGAAGGCTCGCCAACGCATTGCTTAACCTTGTGATTTTTAGCAAAAAAATTAGCGGCTACTGAGCCTCTTTTCCATGAACACACTTAAGGGGTGCTCGGGGTAGCTCCCGAATGCACTGCAAGTGTGAAAACCATGCTTTGTATAAAACGCTAGCGCCTCGGGCTGCAAAGGCCCAGTCTCCAACTGTATAAGATAACAACCACGCTTGGTAGCCTCAGTTTCTAGCTTGAACAACACCTTAACGGCAGCGCCTTGCCCGCGGTGAGATGGCCGTACATACATGCGCTTTAGCTCTGCCGCCTCACCCGCCAGCACCAAGGCACCGCAACCAATTGCGACACCTGCGTCATCTCTTGCAACCACAAATAAAACATTTTCCTGTTCGAGCTGAGTTAAATCTAACGCGTAGCGCGCCTCTGCCGGATACAGCGTATCTTGGTAAGCATCCAACTCGTCAATAAGCGAAACGATTTCAGGCTGGTTTGGGGGTTCTAGCTGTACACGCATTATTACGACCTATTTATACTAATCCGCATGAAAACAAAATTTTCTGTGACGGCACGCTTATCTATTACTTAAGGTTTCTCGCCCCTGCAAACAATTCAGCCGCGCGTCCAGCGCACAAGACTTCAAGGTAGCAAGAACAGCGCTCAAACCTAATACACACATAAAGCCCTTAATGTTTGCGGGTAATGTATAGCCTTAGGTGAAGTTAAACTTGAAATAGCCTTTGTTCGCTAACGCACCGTCGCTTAGTGGTTTTCTCGCTATATTGCAAAACAAGGAGCCATTTATCTACTGCTTTTACGACTTTCGTTAAAAGTAGAGATGATGGCCATGTAACCACCCGTTTTTCATTGTTTTTAGAAGGAATAAAATATGGACCTTATTATTAATCTTATTGCCTATCTCGTGGTATTTGGGCTTGTGTGGTGGCTAGTAGCCATGCTTCCACTACCCGCACCTGTTGCTCAAATTGTGCGGGTGTTATTCACGATTCTACTGATTTTAATTATTCTTTCCGTGGTCGGCATTATTCCAGGCAACTACTTGCCGCGCTTAAATTTTTAGCGAATTTATTTTGCGGATACTATTTCCACCCATGAAGCCAATGGGTATCTATTTTTAAGTCGCGCCAATCTATTGGAAAGGCGCGTTTTGTCATAACAGCTTCAATGCAACACAAAACGACTACGCCCTCCTCATCAAATTCTATCTCAGACACTATAAAGTGCTTTTCTTTTTCTATCGGCGTAACCGCCGTCCATTTACTCTTGAGCAATTTCTTTGGGTTTATTGTATTCATCGGCGGTGGCCTGCACTCATTGTTGAGAGAATAGTAATATCACGCTAGGTGATGATTCATACGCAAAGAATGCCAAACCCAATCAGTCGCGCAAAATTATAGTAAACAGCCGCTATTCCTCAGAGCCTGGCGAATTGTGCGTTTGATTGGCATAGGTTGCCCCGTGCTTTTCTAGATATTCACGAATCAATTGGCGCACCACCTGCGACGGTGTTACGTCTTGGCTTGTACACAGCTGTTCAAATGCTGCTTTTTTGGTGGGATCAATCAATACGGTTAACCGAGCTGTTTTTTGTTCCATCTTATCGTCCTCTCTATAGGGTAAACCTGCCAATAGCATTGTAATAACATTATAATGTAATTACAATTTTATGAGAATATCGCTATACTGCTTGCCACCTAAATGCCTTTGGAGAGAAATAGCATGCCGCACAGAGCGCATTTGTTTTCCTTACGCATTGGTCATGCCTTCCGCGCTAGCTGTTTGACAGAAACCTACACATTGGGGCGCTTTAGAAAAGACCTCCTAGCAGGTCTAACCGTTGGTGTTATTGCTATACCTTTGGCCATGGCTCTGGCTATTGCCAGTGGCGTTGCCCCGCAATATGGCCTCTACACGGCCGCCATCGCTGGCTTTGTGATTGCACTTACTGGCGGCTCGCGCTATAGCGTTTCCGGCCCTACCGCTGCATTTGTGGTGATCCTCTACCCCATTACGCAAAAATATGGATTGAATGGCTTACTGCTAGCAAGCCTTATGGCGGGCATGATTTTAGTGATCATGGCGCTATTTCGCCTTGGGCGCCTCATTGAGTACATTCCCGAGCCTGTTACCTTGGGCTTTACTGGTGGCATAGGCGTGGTTATAGCTACGCTACAAATTAAGGATTTTTTGGGCCTGCCATTAACCCAGCTACCAGAACACTATGCAGAAAAAATTACCGTTCTGGCGCAATCCTTAAGCTTGGTGCACTGGCCTAGTGTGGCGGTGGCACTTGTTACACTCGCCATTATGCTGCTCTGGCCGCGCCTTAAAACCCCCATCCCTGCACACCTGCCCGCGCTAATCGCTGCAAGCTTTTTAGCGCTGGCCTTAAACAACGCAGGGTTACAGATTGAAACCATTTATTCGCGCTTCAGCTACACCGACGCCAATGGCACCCTTAACCAAGGTATTCCGTCCATGCTGCCAAGCTTGGCATGGCCATGGTCGCACTCAGCGGCCAATGAAGCGCCGCTCACATTAAGCTGGGGCTTACTGCGCGATTTATTGCCCGCCGCATTTGCCATTGCCATGCTCGGGGCCATTGAATCATTGCTCTGTGCTGTGGTGTTAGATGGCATGTCGGGCAAACGCCATAGCGCTAACAGCGAATTACTCGGCCAAGGTATTGGCAATCTACTTGTTCCTTTCTTAGGGGGAATTACCGCCACCGCTGCCATTGCACGTTCGGCTGCAAATTATAAAGCCGGCGCAGAATCCCCCGTAGCCGCCATGATTCACGCCTTAGTGGTTTTATTCGGGCTAGTAAGCTTTGCATCCATCTTGGGTTACCTACCCATGCCCGCCATGGCAGCACTGTTAATGGTAGTGGCTTGGAACATGAGCGAAGCCCCCAAAAGCTTTCACCTATTTAAAACGGCACAAGCCAGTGATCGCTGGATCTTCCTTTGTTGTTTTTTACTTACCGTATTGTTCGACATGGTAATAGCGATTACTGCGGGCATAATTCTAGCCGCTATTTTATTTATGAAAGAAATTGCCGATATTACTAAGGTCATTGAAATCACCAGCAACCTTCAATACCTCCCCAAAAAGCCGCCCGCAAACACCCGTATTTTTAAAATAACCGGGCCACTTTTTTTTGCTGCTGCCGATAAAATATTTGGTGAGTTAACCCAGTACTGCACGAAAAACACCATCACTATTTTGTATATGGACAACGTAAGTTTGCTGGATGCTGGCGGGCTATCTGCACTTACCAAGCTCATTGCACACTGCGAAAAAGTAAACGCGCAGCTCATACTGACCGACTTACAATTCCAGCCCTTAAAAACCCTTGCCAAAGCGAATATAACGCCTATAGCGGGTGTTTTTACATTATACCCACGCTTAACCGATGCACTATAAACAAACACTAGGCTCCCCTATCACCCGTTTTCTATTAGAGAGTGAAGATGAAACAATCAATTCTTAAAGATAAAGTGAATAGCAATGAAGTTTTCAATGTCGAGATGATGCGCAATCCGGCCGAGCTAACAGAATGGGTAATATGGATTAGAGATGAATCAGGAAAAAGCTTTTTATTAACCAATGATATCGATGTTGTGATGGCCGAAGTAGACATTAATAAATGCTTAGGAATGCTGCGTAACCTAGGCATAAAAAACGCCAACATTACGCTCTAATTTCCACTCACACATTTCATCAAGCAAGAACCAAGCATAGCTATGGCATTTACGTTAATAGGCAATACCGCGATGAGTAACGGAACCATTGTTCACAGCACCAGTGATTCCCTCGGCAATATTTTGGTCGTTGATTTTCCTCGCTATAGAGTGCTGAGTTTCGACTCTATTTATGAACAAAGCGGCTACTACCTCGAAAAGCCCTACGCACTCGTGCATGAATACACGCGCATTATGATGCTGGCTCTTGGGTTTATTAAACCTACCCACATCACCCTGCTAGGGCTTGGTGGTGGCAGCCTATTGCGCAGCCTGCATCACTGCTTATCCGATTGTGAATTTCACGTGGTTGAGCTGCGCCCTAAGGTATACGAAGTAGCAAAATATTATTTTGATATTCCTGATGACGAGCGCGTGCAAATAAGCATCGAAGATGCCGCGCTACACATAAAAGCCAGCAAAGACGCAAGTACCGATATTATTTTTGCAGACATGTACGACGCTTATCACATGAGCCCCATACAGGGGCAGCAACTATTCATCAAAAACTGCTGGCGAACACTGAGCGAAAAGGGATGGCTAGTTATCAACTACCATCGCCTACCGGATGTATCAACACCATTGTTTAAATGCTTGCTAGCGCACTTTCGCACCATAATGCTGTGCACGGGCGAATACGGTAATCATATTATTTTAGCCTGCAAGTCACATGTTATTGACTACGAGCAGGCGCCCATTCAATTAAAAATCATTGAGGGAATTCTGGGAGAAAGCCTCAGCCCCCTGTTGCATCGCATAACTCACCTAGCAGCATAATTCGCTATAAAACACCTAAGGCTTAAACAATGACCAGAACAATTAGTGTTATACGCGGCGACGGCATTGGCCCGAGCCTTGTTGATTCGGCCATCCAAATATTGGATAAAGCGGGGTGTAATTTTCAATATGAATACGTTGATGCAGGAATAAGCGCGCTAGAGAAGTATGGAAAACTACTCCCCCACATAACTACCAACTCGATTTCACACAACAAAATTGTACTCAAAGGCCCCCTCACCACACCGGTAGGTGAAGGTTTTACATCGATTAATGTTACTCTACGCCAACTCTTTAACCTCTACGCTAACGTAAGGCCTGCGATTACCTTCGAAGGGACTAAAGCTCGCTATAGCGATATTGACATTATTACCGTGCGCGAGAACACGCAAGGTATGTACTCCGGTGAAGGGCAGCGAATTACGGATAACGGCGCACGCGCTGAAGCCACCAGCGTCATTACCCGCGAGGGATCAGAAAATATTGTCACATTTGCTTACGAATTAGCACGTAAAGAAAAACGAAAAAAAGTCACCATTGTACATAAAGCCAATATTTTGAAATCCACCTCTGGGCTATTTTTAAATACTGCACGCGAAATAGCACTGCAGTACCCCGAAATAGCAACCAATGAAATGATAGTGGACAACACCTGTATGCAGCTGGTGATGAACCCTCATCAGTTTGATGTTATTGTCACCACCAATCTTTTTGGCGACATCATTTCAGACCTATGTGCAGGATTGGTAGGTGGGCTAGGCATGGCGCCTGGGGCAAATATCGGAAAGGAATATGCCATTTTTGAAGCAGTACATGGTAGCGCTCCCGACATTGCGGGGAAAAACATAGCAAACCCCAGTTCCATGATCTTGGCTTCCATACAAATGCTGCACCACTTAGGGCTAGATACGCAGGCGAATAAGATTGGCCATGCTTTACGTGATGCGATTAAAGTAGGTGACCGCACCACGCCAGACTTAGGTGGCACATGCGGCACAACAGATTTTACACAAGCGGTATTAGACAGGCTGTAACTATGCTAACAACAGAACAAGTTTTAAATTTTAAACGAGATGGCTATCTCGTACTTCCTGGGTTCGCGACAGCCTCATTTTGCGATTCTATTGTCGAACTCGCACGCGCGGAGCTTAGCCAAAACATCGAGCCGCAGGAATATGAGACCGATACCCACTACCCCGGTGCGCCTGCATCTCGATCTGCACCTGGCGGCAATACCGCTCGGCGCTTATTGAATGCTATAGAACGTTTCCCTACCTTAGCCGAATGGGCAAAAAACGAAGAACTGTGTGAAATTTTGCGCAAGTTTTTAGGTGATACTATTCACCTTTCTCAGGCACATCACAATTGCGTTATGACCAAACAACCCGAGTATTCAAGCATGACGGGCTGGCACAGAGATAGCCGCTATTGGTCTTTTGCTAAGCCTGAACTTATATCGGCGTGGTTAGCCTTGAATGGTGAGTTCCCTGAAAATGGCGGCCTTTGGGTTCTGCCCGGCTCGCATAAATGGGAAATGGATGCATACCAATTTGACGACAAAGAGTTTCTGCGCACTGACTACGCAAAAAATATAGATCTGCTTGAAAGAGCAACAGCTGTAACCTTAGAGCAAGGTGACTTACTGTTGTTTCACAGCAATTTATTTCATGCCGCAGGCCGAAACACCACGGCTGAAACTAAATACTCGGCGGTATTCACCTACCGTGCTGACGACAATGAACCAAAGTGGGCAACACGCACCCTTTCAAAAGCCGAGATAAAACTATAGAAATAAAACAACACTTTCGTGCAGCGGCTTGCTGCACAACACTCTGCCATTAATCCACTCAAACAGAGAGAAATAAAACGCAGGGAAGCTGCACGATTATTTATTTTTATGCGTGGATCGACTAGCGCTCGCCCGCGCCAATAGCTTAGGGTGCCCTAGCTCTAGAGCGCCTTCATAAAATTCCTGCCCCACTAAACGCGCCGCAACTCGGCTCCAGCCATAGGTTGCCTGACCGCAAACTGATTCTATCGCGCCCAATGCAATATCCCCCGCCTGTATAAAGTCGCCGTCTGCAACTCGCTTGTATCCCTGCGGTATAGGATGCATGTTCAAACTCCAACATAGGGTGAAAAATTCAATGTCTATTATAAAAATGTTGTGCGACAAATTAATAGGATAACAATTGAGTTTAAAGCCTGAGGCAACCGCGAAAACCCCGCGCCGCATAATAGGACTCCGCACCATTGTGATATAGAAATACTTGGTCATAGCGGCGATCACAAAACAGCGCACCGCCTAGTGCTCTTATAGCATCTGGTGTTTTTACCCAACTTGATGTTTTCTTATCAAAGTCACCCAGTGCTTGTAGCGCTCGATATTCCTGCTCAGTAAGTAGCTCGATGCCCATTGCGGCAGCCAGCTCAAGCGCACCTCCATTTGGCTTATTATTTTTTCTGGCCTCTAGTGCCGCGCGATCATAACAAAGGCTACGCCTTCCACTCGGGCTTTCAGGTGCACAGTCAAAGAAAATAATAACTTGCGTCTTTTTATCGATACCAACCACATCTGGCTGACCATCAGTCAGTTCCATCTCATAGAGTATGCGCAGCTTTTCTGCGCTGGCGAGCAACTTAGGCTCCACCTGCTGCCAATCAATTGTTTGATGGCGGTGGCGATTTTTCTCAAAGCGCGCTTTAAGGGTATTGATAAACTCTTCTTTGGTTTTTTTATCCACGTTTAGATTCCCTATTGAATGAATAAGTCATTGAAGCAACACATTAATAACTTAAGCGACACAAGAATAACCCTAGCCGCACCTACGCCCTTCCGCGCGACCGAATCCCCGCGCATCTTCAAATAATGGGCAATTCTACAGTTAGGGTAATGGCGCCTTACTAGGCCAATCACTTCACGTCTAAAACGGCATTAAATCATACTTTTGGAACTCAACAGGGCTGATGCTCGATTACCTCTTGCCCAACTAAGCCCATGCACCTAAGATCGCGCCCATAATAATAAATCACATATAAAAATAATTTCACTTGCAACAACCATGGCGTACTTGCAATCAACTTATGGCTCCTGCCCTTTTTGCCCTAGACACACAGATGTATTAGGGCTTTTTTCTTGCGCCAAGCTCCACCACGCAGCAATCATTCATACATCAAGCCTAAGAGGAAAATTCCTATGCATAATAATTTTAAAACATGCCGCCTAGCGGTTGGGCTGGGGCTTAGCTTGCTCGCCGCCACTTGGGGCGCTAAAGCCTATTCGGCTTGCAGTTATGTGGTAACCAATTCTTGGGGCGCAGGCTACACCGCTGCAGTGCGTATCACCAATACCGGTACTACGGCCATTAATGGCTGGCAAGTAAATTGGGGCTATACAAAAAATAGCGTTACCAATTCGTGGAATGCCAAATTAAGTGGCAGCTATAGCGCCACTAACTATGGCTGGAATGCGGTCATTCAACCAGGCCAAACCCAAGAGTTTGGTTTGCAGGGAGCAACCAATGGCGGCGTTGTTGAAGTGCCCAGCTTGACGGGCACTGCCTGCGGCCCCACACCCACCACCTCTAGTACTGCGACGATTAATTCGAGCTTGCCTTCCATTAGTTCGAGCTTAGCCTTATCCAGTGCTGCACCCATTTCTAGCAGCCCCATTTCCAGTAAACCTGCCAGCGCTACCGCACCCTCATCAAGCGCGAATACTGTGAATATTGCGAGCCTTGCGACAGCGACAACGTCTTATGTATCGCCTTGGGAAACTTTGAGTGCGGTGAACGATAACAGCAGCCCCGCCAATTCCAATGATAAGTCGAAGGGTGCCTATGGCAATTGGAACAATCCTAATTCTATTCAGTGGGTGCAATATGATTGGGCACAATACTATTCGCTCAGCAGTACACAAATTTATTGGTTTGATGACATGGGTGGCGTACTCACACCGACACAGGCTTACATTCAATATTGGAATGGCAGCAGTTGGGTCAATGCGGGTAATGTACCGCTGATTAAAAATGCGTTTAACACGCTCGCATTGAATAATATTGTGACCAATCGCCTGCGTATTTCTATGCTAAACACTCAGCAATCAACCGGCATCTTGGAGTGGCGTGTTTCTGGCTCTGCAGCATCACCTAACATCTCTTCTAGCAGCAGCGCTGTAGTTAGCTCCAAGGCGCTTAGCTCGCAGGCTTTAAGTTCCCTCGCAGCGAGTTCAAAACCTCAGTCGTCGGCAGCACTTAGTAGCCTAAAAAGTAGCGCAGCACTACAGAGCAGTTCGGCCATGAGCAGTAGCGCGGCAAGTGTCGCTCAGTGTGCCGCCTATGAATGGCCAAAATACGAACCAGATTTAAATTACGACTTCCGCACAGATTACGGCCAAGTAGATACCAGTAAATTTAAAGTGTATTACGGCTGCCCACAAAACCAAGTTGCCGGTGTAAAAACCAAAGGTCGCTTCGCATTTCTGTGGGGTGCCAACCGCAATCCAGCCATTACCGATGCAGATATTGATCGAGTGCTCACCAACTTAAATGAAGATGCAGATTACATTCACAATGTAATGGGCTGGCCGGTTGATAAACTGCAAGCGGAAGGCTACTTCAGTAATGTGTATTTATTTGGCTCGGGCCTCTGTACCGACAGCGCGAGTAACACTGAAAAAGGCGGCTGGCAAAGTGGCATTAATGGCTACCCTATGGTGTTGCTGTCTTACTACCCTGTAGTCACACCCACTGAACGCGGCGGCATTACCCACGAATTCATTCACACCATCATGGCCACACGCGGAAACAAAGCAGCCTGGTTTAATGAGGGCGGCAATACCTGGTTGCAAATGAATTTAGAAGCATCGCGCACCGGTAATTACGGCGTGGGCTTTTTGGATGGAGCCCCCTTCTTAGCACCGCATATGCCAATTGAAAATTACAGCGGCTGGTTGCAAGACGGCACCTTTGGTGGTCCCAATGCAGAAGGTGTAAACCGCACACTTAACGGCCAACAAATTTCCACCTGGCGCGACTACCTTGGCGGCAACCAATACAACTCTGTTTTCTCTCACTTCCTCGCGGAGCATGTCTCCAAAGGAGCCAATGCATGGATCTGGGCCAAGGGAACACAAAATCACATTTTGCGCTCACTAGCTCAAGGTTTAGGTGAAGAAAAAACACAGCATCTCATCATGGAATATCGCGCGCGCCAAGCAATGGTTGATTTCGGGCCATGGAATAATGCACTCAAAGCACCCATCAACAATAACTGGGGCAGAACCATAGGCGCAGAAAAAATTCCTAACGGAGTATTACAAGAACCAACACCCCATCGTTTAAGCTTTTATGCCGCGAGTACGCAACAGGGTGACTTACTCACACCTGCAACTGACACGCTACCTGGCTGGTCTGGCGCCAACCAAATTCCGCTTAAAGTGAGCGGCAATAAAGTACGCGTTAATTTCCAACCTATTGCAAGCAATATGCGCCTGCAGCTCGCTTATCGCGCACAAGATGGTTCGGCGGTTTACAGCAAACCCATACAAAGTGGTGAAGCCTGTTTGGATATAGTAAAAACGCCAAAAAATGCAGTCGTCGTTGCCATCATCAGCAATGTAGATTATCTCTACAACGGTGAAGAAACACGCACACGCAAACACGATTACCGTTTGCAATTATTGGAAGGTATAACAGGAACAGCACCGCTCTACGACAAACACTATCAGTAACAGGCTATAAAAAATGGGGGCTGCGCAAGCGCCCCCATTTCTCTTTAACAATGTTAACGACAACAATTAAAAAAACCGCATAAAACTTATCTATATCACTAAGGCACTAAAACACTAGTCATATAAATATTCCGCACAGAAAAATATTTAAACAATCTCGCCATTTTTTTACGCCTATCTCAAGGCTTCGCGCCATCTTAAAAAATATTTTAAAAAAATAAATCATCTTAACCGCGCCATAACCACATAGTTATCACAGCTTGATTCCGTTTACATCGACAGTTTTGGCAGCTGCTAAAAATAGCACCCTAGCCAGGTAAAGAAACGCAAAAAAAACATGTTATAGTCAAACTGACAAATACATGACAGGAATTTATTCAATGAATTTTTAGTCGGTATTTATCCTATAAAAATAGTGCATCGCACAAAGAAAGGTCAACAACACAATATAACTGGGGTCAAACATGTTAAAAAAAATAATTATTTCTAGTTTATTAAGCAGTATGGTTTTTTCACTCACCGCACAGGCATTACCTTCTGCGCCCACCGGAAAAAAATGGGTTGAGGTCAGCGAGCTTACCGACGACTTCAACAGCTTTGATAGCAACAAATGGCAAAAGGGTCACCCCTATTGGAGCGGGCGCGCACCCAGCGTTTACAACAATAATAATATTGCCGTGACGGACGGTTTACTCAAATTAAACATGTCGGTAAAAGACCCCAGCCAAAATGGCAATTGGATTTGGGCTGCCTGTGTCACCTCTAAAACCAAAGCATTTACCAAGGGCATGTATTCAGAGGTTAAGATAAAAGTGGCCGATCTCTCGGTGACATCTTCCTTTTGGATGCAAGGCGCCTACAGTGAAATTGATGTAATTGAAAACTACGGTCGCGTTGAAAACAACAGCCTGCGCTACCTCGATTACACCATGGAAACCAACACTCACTATTTCCCCAATGGTTGGGATAAAGATCTAAAAACCCAAAAACATTTCACCAACCCAAGCAATGGCCGCAATGCCGATAAGTTCTACACCTACGGCGTTTGGTGGAAGGACAATCGCAATATCACCTTCTATCGCGACGGCCAAGAAATGGGCTCGGTGGTTACCGGCGGCAACTTTGACGAACCCATGTACCTGTTCTTTGATATGGAAACCTTTACTTGGGGCCCGGGTATTCCAACCCAAGCACAGCTTAACGACAGCAGTAAAAATACCGCCTACTACGACTACGTAAAAACCTACAAATTAATTGGCGGCGTTGCCAGCAGTGCTGCAAGCAGTCAAGTGAATAACACGTCATCCGCCGCTAGTAATGGCACTGCTATTCCTGGGAAGATTGAAGCAGAAAATTTTAGCGCCGAACGCGGCACTCAAGTTGAAGCTACTACGGATACCGACGGTGGCAAGAATGTGGGCTATATCGAAAATGGCGACTTTTTAGAGTTTGATGTCAATGTTGCCACCGCAGGCAATTACAACATAGGCTTCCGCCTTGCGAGTGACACTAATGGCGGCAACATTTATGCATCGTCCAATGGTAGCAACTTTGCCAATATTAATCTGGGCAATACTGGCGGCTGGCAAAATTGGACCACCCGCTCAGCGCAGGCCTATCTCAACGCAGGAAAACAAAAAATTCGTTTAGATTTCAGCGGTGACAATACCTACCTACTGAATATAAATTGGATCAATTTTAGCTTGGCCTCAGCACCCGCCTCTTCAAAACCCGCCAGCTCTAAAAATGCTAGCTCATCATCGCAAGCGCCAGTCATTGACCAATGTAACACCACCCAGCAGTGCAAAACTATTTTTGGCGCTCAAGCAACCGATTGTAAAAATAGCCAATCGGCGCAAAGTATTTGCATGTGTGGCGCGAGCGCCTGTCGCTAAGCATAACTGCAATTACCATTAAATAATCAGGCTACAAAAATCACATGGCAGCAACGGCTGCCATGTTCCTCTATTTATTCCTTAAACAAGGAGATGGTGCCATGAAACTACGCACTTTTATTAATACGCTAGTGATGTTTAGCAGTTTTTTATTCATAGTCGCTGAAGCCCATGCGCAGGCTTGGGGCTATAACAACAACCGTATCGCCATGAGTGCAGACGGCAATGTTAAAAACAATACCGGCGCTGCCGCAGCAGACCCAGATGACTGGGGCGCAGCGCCTTCTGCCCTCGCCATGCTTGCCCAAAAAAACCTGCAAAATAAACTGGTGCACTTTTCCTACAATAATTGGATGGGCTACCCAGAGGTAAATGACAACGTCAATCAGATGAAGATCAGCGTGTTAGGCGGCATGAGTCGCTTTGGTTTTGACCCAAAAATTGCATTTGATGTAACCGCTAATAGCGAAGCGGCACTGCAAAGTTTGGCTAATGAAATGATCAAATCAACCAGCGCAGATCCGCTTTACTACATTCACATGGGGCCGTCTGAATTTTTCTATCAAGCCGTAAAGAAAGTCATAGATGCAGGCAACATGGAAAACTTAAAGCATGTTTATGTCGTCTCCCATAGCGGCTATAACAATGACTACAAAGTTAGCAGTAATCATCACACCTTGACCGATGCCATTGACTACAGCAATGGCTATATAAACTCTAAGCGTATCATTGATCAGAATGGAGCCTGGAGCCCCGACGTACTTTGGGATGCGGGAAAAGACTTTTCCGTTTGGTATTGGATGCGCGATCATCAAGATGAAAATGTCCGCTGGATTTATGAACGCATTAAAGCTAACTACTGGGGTAAGTCTGACATTTCAGATGCGGGCATGATTTATTGGCTCATCACCAATGATCAAAATGGCAGCCCCAGTAAATTTAAACAGTTTGTAGGCTCAGGCATCAATTCAGTGCCGCTACCGCCCACGAGCGGTAACAGCATAAATATTCCCGGCAAAATTGAAGCAGAAAATTATGTGCGTTTTTATGACACCAGCAGCGGCAATGCGGGTGGAAAATATCGCCAAGACAATGTGGATATTGAGTCCACCACGGACACCGGCAATGGCTATAACATTGGCTGGATAGATGCAGGTGAGTGGTTAGAGTACGACATTAAAGTAACCCAAGCTGCAAACTACCAAGCCGATCTACGCCTTGCATCCCTCGCCGGTAGTGGCATGTTTACACTTGAGTTGGATGGAAAACTATTAGGCTCTGCCATTACACCAAAGAATACCGGCGGATGGCAAAAATGGTCTACCTCAAACGCGCTGCTAGGAAGTTTAAGCGCAGGTAACCATAGCCTTCGCATTCAAATACAACATGGTGGTTTCAATATTAATTGGCTGGATATTCAGCCTATAGCCGCAAGTAGCTCTTCGATAAAAACTAGCTCTTCGATAAAGTCCAGCTCCTCAAGCGCAGCCTCTTCTAGCCCTGTTATAGATCAATGTAACACCACCCAGCAGTGCAAAAATATTTTTGGTATGCAAGCAACCGACTGTAAGAACAGTCAATCGGCGCAGAGTATTTGTATGTGTGGCACGAGCGCCTGTAGCACTCGCTAATAATGACCAAGCTGTGACGCAGATTAATTAATAAATGTTAACAATCTTCAATAATTTGGCTCTGATAAAAATAACGAGCCCACAACCAAGGAAATTTCTTATGAAATATTTTAAACATTTGCATAATCTCAATCAGACAATACGCAATACGCTTATCTTATTATCCTTCAGCTCCCTGCACGCAGTTGCTGCGCCACCCAGCGCACTCAGCGGCAAAGACTGGGCGCCGGTGGTGGAATTAAGCGATGAATTTAACGCAAGCCAACTGGATAGCAACAAGTGGGACGACTACCACCCCAATTGGTCTGGACGCGCGCCCAGTGCCTTTAAAAAAGGTAATTGCTATATAGGCGATGGCAATCTCAACCTCAAATCTACCCTGCGCAGACACCCCTCCAGCGTTAACAACCCCTTTAGCGATATTTGGGTAGATGCAGCCGCCTGCGCGTCTAAACAAAAATCGGCGCAAGTGGGTTACTACTACGAAGCGCGTATAAAGGCTTCAAATTTATCCATGACCTCATCCTTTTGGTTTCGCGTAGGCGATTACTCAGAGATAGATGTGATTGAACATATAGGCAACCCCAGCCAAGACAAACGCGATGCGGACTTGCCCTACCAATATCACGCCAATGTGCATTTTTACGGCAAGTACCAAGGCACCAGTCCACAACCCAAAGAATGGAAAATGTCCACGCGCGGGCGCGATGAGTACCACACCTATGGTTTTTGGTGGAAAGACTCTAAAACCCTGTGGTTTTACCACAATGACATAAAGGTAATGGAGATTACGCCAACACATCCGCTCGAAGAAAATTTAAAAATGATTTTCGATACTGAAGTATTTCCCTTCGCTACAGCAGGTGTCGCCAACATTGGTTTACCTATTGCAGAAGACCTGAATGACCCAACTAAAAACACCATGAAAGTTGACTGGGTGCGCACCTATAAATTGGAAACCGCCAAAGTCGTTATTCCTCCGGTTACGCCACCCACACCGGACAAAACCCAAAGCATTCCAGGCAAAGTGCAAGCGGAAGACTACTCCGCAGAGCGCGGCACTCAAACGGAAACCACTACGGATACCGATGGCGGAAAAAATGTTGGCTATATTGAAAATGGTGACTTTTTAGAGTTTGATGTGAATGTCGCCAGCGCAGGCAATTACACCATCGACTTCCGCCTGGCCAGTGACACTAATGGCGGCAATATATTCGCCGCAATCAATGGCAGCAATTTCGCCAGTATTACCTTGGGCACTACCGGCGGTTGGCAAAACTGGACAACCCGCAGCCTGCAGACCTACTTGAATGCAGGTAAACAAAAAGTTCGTTTGGACTTCAGTGGTGACAACACCTATTTGCTGAATATCAATTGGATTAATTTTAGTTTGGCTTCAGCACCGGCATCGTCTTCTCTCGCGTCATCAACACCTGCGTCATCAAAGCCTGCGTCATCAAAACCCGCAAGCTCTAAAAATGCGAGTTTTTCATCGCAAGCGTCAGTCATTGATCAATGTAACACCACCCAGCAGTGCAAATCACTTTTTGGCAATCAAGCGACTGACTGTAAAAACAGCTGGTCTACGCAAAGTATTTGTATGTGTGGAAGTAAGAGTTGTGCTTTATAAGCGCTTCCTATAGTTTCTCTAAACAGCTTGCGCTCCTAGAAGCATGCACTGTGCATGGCTAAAAAGCCGCTGATGACACCTCATCAGCGGCTTTTTTTGTGCACGAAAGTTCTGCTTAATTAGAAGAAATTCAACGCCTCAGTAATACCCGTTTCTTGATCTTGCTCCACATACTTATGCACCTGCTGCAAGGGTGCCAAAATCGCATCGCGCCCCAAGTTAAACGACTGTTCTTCAACCACCAGCTTATAGGCCTTATTGAGCGCTAGCGCGCGCTCCACAGAGGGTATGAGTAGGTAGCTAATATCACCGTGCAATTTCGCAAAAGCATCCGCTTTGGCGCTGCCATCGGCGCGGTAAAATTTATTCAGTACTTCGGTATTGCTGGCAAACTCGTCGCCGGTTGGATTGTGTTTTAAATAGAAGCTGTATTCATATTCCCCATCACTTTCACGCTTGGGTTCGGCGATGGACTCTAAGGCTTTTTGCGTCCAGTGATACCAACCCTGCTGAAATTGATTACTGGGGAATTTGCGATAAAACGCATAGCTACTGTCGACCAGCGAGCCGGTACCCGAGTGACAACCCGCGCAGACTGCGTGCTCTTCATAGGTTTGCGGGCGCAGGTCGCCCTGTGCGTCTTCAATAAAACCCTGATAAACCCAACCTTGGCTCACTTCTACACCTTCCTCTGCATTGCCCACAATGGTTTTGGGGCGATCAGGAAAGTCGTGGCGCTCTTTAAGTTCAGCACCGGCAATAGTTTCATGGCCAAAATAAGTGACCCAGAATTTTTTGCGGGCATAGCGCAGCTCTTTCATGCGCTTGGCCATGCCGACTTTACCGCGGGGCGACACATCTAAGTAGCGCACCGTGTGCAAAAACTCTGTGCCTTCAGGATAAAGCTTTGCGGCTAGGTGAATTTTTTTCGCCGCAAGTTGTGTTTTGGCTACACCTACATAGCTCATAAATTTTTGCTGTAGCGGCGCCCAGTCGTACACAATTTCAGTTGCTTTATCGAGCACACCATTTTTATTCAGATCCACCCCCAAGGTGTTTTCATCCACCTCGGCAATGGGAATATTTTTTTCTTTAATCATGGCCTCGACTATCGCCAGATTAATTTCATAAATTGCTGCCGACCAGTGCCCCTGCTCATCGGTTTGAAACGCTTTAGGCAGGCGAATGAGTACGTCATCGGTAGAGCCATTAGTAGGCATAAAAGCACCTAAAAACGGGTAGTAGGCAAAACTGCGCCAGCCGCTATAACCGCCCTGTGGCGTGCGATCAAAGCCTTTGCCATCAAACTGGAAATAGGCATCAGGGCTGTAGCCATCCCATTTACCATTCTTGTTCACATCAAACGCGACGAGATTTTTTTCAATACGTTGATTCAGCGCTATCTCACCTTCGGCAGTGCGGTAATTATCCTGCTGTACATAGCGCAGTATGTCGGCATCTTTGAGCGCGGCGATTTGCGCGCGACGATCGACAAATAAATTGCGCCAAGGATTGGTTTGCGCGGGGCCGAGAAAGGTGAAATTTTGCTGGGTTTCGCTGTCATTCAACACATTGGGGCGCTTGCCCTGGGTGTGACAGGCATAGCAGGGGTTGGCAACCTCGCCCTCGGCAACGACGGCATTGGCGGTAGCCTTGAGTGGTACAGACTCGGTGTAGCACTGAGGGGGAATATAAGGTGTTTCATGGCTGTAATAATCGACTGTGTAATCTGGCAGGGCGGGAGCTTTAGGTGCTGGTGCCGACACATCGGCGGCCATTGCCACACTAAAAAATGTCGCGCTAAAAAGTGTTGCGCCAAAAAATGCCCACCATGCTTGTACATAGCTTTTAAAATTAATCGTCATGTAAAATTTTCCCGAAAAAAAAGGGAGCTAGGCTCCCCGATAGTTTTTTGACCCTGCGCGTCCTGCGTGACCTTTTTGCAGTGTTTAAGCTGTTTTGTCACCACATCTCCCTCCCCTCACTCATCCTTAATATTTCTTACTTATGTTGCTGTCGCTCTAATCCCAACAACGCCAGCCTTACCCTTTCCTTACTCTATATCCTTTAGCGGTTCGCTCTTCCCTGTCATTCCTTTTGGTTCACTCCTTGATAGCCATTCCCTGCCTACTCTTAATCCTTTTTCCTGAGAGCCGAATAAATCCTTAAGCAGTATCAACAATCCCTTGTTGAACGTTATAGCCAATTCAAATGACACTTTAATGAATCAACAAAAATTACTGATTTAAGCTGTGTTGATGGGCGCATCCCTGCACCCAACTTAACCTTAGTTTTACTCTGCAGCTTTAGCCGGGAAAGGACCTACATAGCCGGTGTAAGCGCGATGTTCGCCTGCACCCGTGTCCTTATCTTCGTCAGATTCGCCATAAGGGTGCTGAACAACGCTGGTCAAGTAAGCCCAACCATTGATGTTCGGATACCAGTAGGGAGAGGTAGTCTCTGAGCCATAAGGCGTAGTTTGAATACGCTTCATGGTGCCGTCTGCCAAGTTGTAGGCCCAAAGTACGTCGTTTTGATGGTAGCTAGTATCTTCACCAATAATCAGGGTGTCGTAGCCGCTCATGTAGGTGACGTTATCAGGGCTGGCGATGCCATCTATGTAGCACTTGTTGGCCGAGTTATTAAACGCAGCAGGGTTGGCCATAATCGCATCGCTGCCTATGCCTGCAGCCGCAGGAATACCAGCAACCAGCTTCGCGATATTTTTAGCAACATAAGCAGAACCTATGGTGGTGTTAGCGGCAACATCCAACTGATAAACAGCACCGCAAAGGTTGTAGCCATCAAGCTTGATGTGGTTTGGGCCACCCAAATCGTAAGAATTACTAGCACTGCCGCCCTTCTTAAAGTTTTCCATACCGCGCTCAACCGATGACATGGCCAAGTACAACTTGTTGCGCGTTGGATCGAAGGTAATACCTTCTTCTTTATTCAACTCGGTAGTTGCGCCCATGTAAGCCGCATAACGACGCGTTTCTAAACGCGAGGCCACTTTTTCCATACCGGTTTTCAGCTTCAAACACTCTTGGCCATTGCCGCCTGCGTTAATGCTGGTAAAGCCATCCGCACACACACCTGCTGCAGGTGCAACCTTGTCGAAGATATCGGTAAAGACCACTTTCATACCGTCATCAACATAAGGCTTGATGTCTGCATCAGTTGCCATCCCCAAGTCGATCCATTCCAAGTTGGCCGCGCCCACGCCTGCTGCGCTGGTTTGAACCCACTTCATGGCATACAGCTTACCGGAGGACAAATCACCCGCCGTAGTAGCCACATACATAAACAGGCCAACACTGGTGCCGTCGTCGGTCATGTACACGGTTTTTTGGTCGGGCATCACGTAGGACAACTCAAACGCCATACGGCCCATAGAGTAGTGCTTGCTCAGATCCACTGAAGGTGCTGCCTTGCCCACTGCATTTACTTTGGCTTCAATAGTCCAGCCCAACTGATAAGGATTCCAACGAGATTCATCTTTGTTGAAATAATCGAGGAACGGTGCCGTGTAAGCGTCGGCCATGGCGTTAGCGCCAGTGACTAACTTAGCGGCATTGGGTTCATACTCCTCGGACGCTAAATGCGTGCCCCAAGGCGTTACCGAACCAGCGCAGTGCACCCAGCCGCCGTTAACGCCCGACTGATCTACCTGCCACATTTGCTTAACACTCAGCTCGCCATTGCCTGCATCTTGATTCAGCTCCATCAGGAACATAGCGCCTGGGCGCGATTCAATTTGCGAGAGCGAGAACAAGCGGTCGCCAATGGGCAAGAGCGAGGTAAATTCGTTGGAGTCGGAAATGCTTTGCTCTCCGTCTTCACCAAATAGCGGCTGACCTTCACTGTTAACCAATTGACCGAAGGTCACATTGCCAAACTGGTCGCCCGAACGCGCCAAGGCGTGGTAGCGCACATCCAAACTAGTAGTCTTATCGCCCACTTTCATACTCACGGGTGAAACCAAAATATCGCGCTTGGCGATATTGGTTGCCGGTGCCGCTACACCTTCAAACACTAATTTGGTATTTGCAGGCATAAGGCTTGGCGCTGCTTTGCCATTACACAAGTTGGCTTCTGAATCGACTTCAGCTTGATCGAGCACACCATTCTTGTTGTCATCCAAACCAACTTGAACCGCCACACCGCCGTATTGACATTCAGCGCCCGCGGCCAAGGTTTTCATGTTGGTCAAGCTGGTAAGGCCGTTAGTGCCGTTGGCACCCGGTGTACCAGCGGCGCCTGCAGCACCTGCAGCACCCGCTTTACCGTCATCACCACCGCAAGCGGCCAACATCAAACTACTTATTACCGTACTGAGCAGTAATTTCTTTGAACCTAAGTGAAGCATGGGGGGTTTCCTCGAGTGGATTTTGTTTTAGTGGAATCACGCGACTGATCCTAGAAACCCTCTGTGACATAAAGGTCACAGATTTATGAAGCTTTTGTGTAAAAACGACATCTTGCAAAAACACCTGAGGCGACAGCGCAAAAAACAACCGCAAAAAGTGAGTGACTAAACACACTCAGGTTAGCGACCACTAGTAGGACTCAAAAGCCACGACCACAAAACAGAAAATCACTACAGCTAAATAGTCGACTGGGGTACACTGCCCCCGCACCTCAGGTGCAAGCGTTACCACATAACAATAATAGTGTTCACCCAATCTCGAACGCAGCAGACAACCTAAGCCACACCTAAATCACCACCACAACCAGTGTAAAAATAAGCGTTTTAAAAACGTACAAAAAATGTCAATACGACATCTCGCGACAAGACCTAAACCCACAAAGGAAACCGCCCATGAAACGTCTCCTCACCAGCCTATTGCTCTGTGTCCTGCCCAGCTTGGCGCTGGCTAACTCCGGCCTCGCGCAGCCTTCGGCTCAAGCACTATTGCAAATGTCACACAACTTTGAAGAAGAACTGCTCAACAACATACTGCCCTACTGGATTAAAAATGCTCCCAACCCCGCCACGGGTGGTTTTTATGGCGAAGTAGCCGCCGATGGTAAAGCTAACCCTCAAGCTGCGCGCGGTGCCCTTATGTCCAGCCGCTTACTGTGGACCTACTCAGCCGCCTACGAAGGCTATCGAGCCGAACCCCTGCGCAAAATGGCCGATATGGCCTACAAGGATTTAGAAAAAAACTTTTGGGATCGCAAACACGGTGGCCTCTACTGGTCAGTCACGGCCACTGGCAGCCCCGAGCAAAAGCACAAACAAATTTACGGGCAGGTATTCGGAATTTACGGTTATGTAGAATACTTTCGCGCTACTGGCGAGAAGGTGGCGCTTGAGCGCGCCAAAGAGTTGTTTCAGCTAATTGAGAAGCACGCCTTCGATAAAAAGAATGGCGGCTACATAGAAGCACTGAATGAAGACTGGTCACCCCTGAATAAACCCAGCACCACCATCGGAGTAAAA
This sequence comes from Cellvibrio sp. 25HG11W-0, assembly GCF_057815475.1. Lineage (NCBI taxonomy): Bacteria > Pseudomonadati > Pseudomonadota > Gammaproteobacteria > Cellvibrionales > Cellvibrionaceae > Cellvibrio > Cellvibrio sp. 25HG11W-0. The sequence continues at coordinate 1,742,938 of NZ_CM174230.1, read as the reverse complement.
ACAGACAAATCGCAAAATACCCATTTGCACATTATGGAAGCCTACGCCAGCCTGTTACGCGCTTGGCCAGACGACACCTTGCGCACCCAGCTAACCGCCTTAGTCAACATCATGCTCACCAAGGTGCTCAATGCTAAAACCAATCACCTCGCGCTCTATATGGATGCAGATTGGAAAGTACAAGGCGATGAGATCTCTTTTGGGCACGATATAGAAGCTTCTTGGCTCTTGGTCGATGCAGCACAAGCACTCGGCGACCCCGCACTGCTAAAACGCACCCGCACACTGGCCATCGCCATGGTCGATACCGTATTAGCAGAGGGCATAGACACCGACGGCGCACTCTATAACGAAGCCTCCGCCAGCAAAGGTATTACTCAATCCGAAAAAGATTGGTGGCCACAAGCAGAAGCACTGGTCGGCCTTATTAATGCCTATCAAATTACCGGCGACGACAAATACCTTTTCGCCACCATGCGTACCTGGGGCTTTATTCAAGCACACCTTATTAATAGCAAAACCGGCGAATGGCACTGGGGTACGGATAAACACGGCAAGGTGATTGTTAAGCCCACACTCAGCATGTGGAAAAGCTCATACCACAACTCCCGCGCCATGATGCAAGCCATTGAGCGCATGGGGCTGCTCGCCGCACATCGCTAAAACAAGCCCCCTAAACGTCAACGTCCAAACCGCCGCCATAGCTTAATACCCAAAACGTCATAAGGTTATGGTGCGCGGAAAATTCACCAGACACTACCGGTCGATACTCTCACTGAATTTAGGCTCAATGACGCAGCGAAATTTTGGGCTACACTGATCAAATACTAAGATTATAAAAACTAAAACCTTAACGCCAAAACAGCGTAGAAGACCCTATTCAGCCCAGAGTGATTTTCAGCCGCTACTCCTTGGTACCAATGGACGATGACCAACGTATGAAATCGAATCTCTACAATGCTCTGCGCTTACTCGCAGGCGTAATCACCGTGATGGCCATCATTGCGCAAAAATACCTGCCTCAGCGTACCTTCACCATTTTCCCCAACCCGAATGTGCCCCACTCGCTCTATGGCGACACCCATCAAGACGGCTCGTCATCTGCCGAGTGGCTCGACGAGGCCAATGACATCTGGCGCTGCAACTTCTATCGCGAAGATAAGTTTTCCTGCGGCTACTCACTCAGTTTTAACCCCGACTACACCAAGGGCGTAGACCTGAGCCAATTCGACGGTTTTAAACTAAAGCTAAGCTATGAAGGCACGGCGCCGCGTATCCGTATGTTCATGCGCAACTACAACAGCACCTACGACCGTGGCGACCCACTGATGTCCGCTAAATTTCAGTCCACTATCATCCGCACCAATAACTTGCGTGAAGAAACCTACGTCAAGTTTAGCGAATTCACTGTCGCTGAGTGGTGGATTCAAGACTACGATGTACCGCGCGAATACGCTCAGCCAGAGCGCAGCAACGTCATCACCTTTGGTTTTGACTTCGTAAACCCCGGCGATCACATCGTCAAAATTGAAAAAATTGAATTTGTGGGCGCATGGATAGCCACCGAAACATTCTACTTGGGCATTCTTATTTTTTGGATGACAATGATTATTTTCGAAGGTGTTAGTCGCTTTTACTTCATTTACATCAACTCGCGCAAAGCCGATGAAAAAATTGTCGCGCTACAAAGCGACTACAAGAAGCTAGAAATAGAGAAAAAAGAATTTGAAACCCTCTCCACCACCGACTCGCTCACCGGCGTAATGAATCGCACAGGCGTCAATCAGTTCCTCGAAAAGCTCTTTGGCGGCGACTACGAAAAAAACCAAATCGGCCTGCTGATTTTTGATATAGATCACTTCAAACACATCAATGATGAATTTGGCCACGATGTTGGCGATCGGATTTTGACGGGGGTATCCAAGGTACTGTTACAAAACACACGCCAGTCGGATGTGTTTGGCCGCTGGGGTGGTGAAGAATTTATTCTGGTATGCCCGCAAACCGATATAGAGAAGCTGACCAGCCTCGGCGAAAAATTGCGCATTGCCGTAAGCCAGCACGTCTTTGAAGTCAACAGCCCCAATCCCATCCACCTCACCCTGAGCGTAGGCGCAACCTCGGTTAAGCGTAACGAAAGCTTTCAAGATGTGTTTAAACGCGCTGACCTCGCGCTCTACGAAGCCAAACACAATGGACGCAATCGCATGGTCTATAAAAGCCCCGACCCTACCCTTGCGTGACCCTATTGCCCCCGCACCTAAGTGCTCGGGGTAGTAACCATTTAGCGTCTCAGACAAGTTTCAGCTTGCCGTGAGGCGCCAGCAAACAATTCAGCACGAGCCCTGCCTTAGGTTATCGCCCTTCTATCGCCCTTCTATCAATCTCTATATCCATGTCATCACACTGCCATTTCTTAGCATTACCATCACCGCTTTTACCTCCGCGGCCCGCTGTCGCTTAAAATTTTCTCAAAGCGCTTATTTCTCGTCAATTCTGGCCTAATAATCTGCACTCTGTCACAAAAAAGTACAAACACAATATGTAGTCATAACCACCAGCAAAAAGTATAAGAAAAAAGTCTAACAACCAATTCTGACTCAGACCTAGGCGCTAAGCCGCGCAAGTGCAGTATTTACGCCCTTTCCCCCAGCTTTTCCCCTCTTGGCACACAACTTATCCACAGGAAACCCCCAATTTTGGCAGCTTGCTTTAATCACCAAAGCGCATTATCTTGTAGCCCAATCGCGATAAACCCCTAGATATAGACTTTTTCCCGCTGCCAGACACCATCTATAGGCAGCACAGAATTGTTTCAATGTCTAGCCTTGCTCGTGGGTTGCCTCATAGCACTCACTTAAGTAGCAAGCTCTAACGCGCCGTTGTTTTTACCCAACTGAGCCAAAACTCCTGCTTTTTAGTAATGTTTTCGCTCCACAAAGCCAACATTACGGGTTTTAGGGGAATCAGTAGCGGGGATAAGTCACCACAAGATGTAGTGGTTGCATTTTAACAACAAATGATTGTTTTACGTGCAAAACGGCACTCTGGAGCCCTGTTTGATCGCGCTTCAGCCTATGGCACACAAAGCCTTCAACAGCCGCTAGCTATTACAGGTATTACAGCTACTTATTGCCCAACACAACAGCTCAAAGCAACAAATGCAAGATCGCACTAAACGTAAGATCGCAACACACACCCTATATCCAGACAGCTGCTAAAAGCTGCGGAAATATATCGCTTTAACCGTTTTAAGACTCGGCAGCTGTTACGGCCAAGTCAGTCGTTTTATAGGCTTGTTGGGTGTAGTACTCAGCGCAATCGCTATAGGCCTAAGCCTCTACCGGCGCTGCGCTATACCCGCTTCATCTATATACACAGCTAAAACCAGTGAGCACATGGGATAACACCTCAACACAGGAAACGTAAATGCACACCAACATTGAAAACAACAGCAGCACCCCCGTCCAACAGGATATTCACAGCGGCCCCAATGGCCTAAAAGCCACGGCGCCGGGACAATTGCGTGTTATTAAGCGCAATGGGACTGTAGTGCCTTTCGATGCCAGCAAAATCGCTGTCGCCATGACCAAAGCCTTTTTGGCCGTAGAAGGTGGCAAAGCCGCTGCCTCTACCCGCGTGCGTGAAATGGTCGACAACCTCACCCAGCAGATCACCGCCACCTTCAAGCGCCGTATGCCCTCGGGCGGCACGATTCATATTGAAGAGATTCAAGATCAAGTTGAGTTGATTCTCATGCGCTCGGGCGAGCAAAAAATCGCACGCGACTACGTACTCTATCGCGAAGAACACGCGCGCATGCGCGCCGTAAAACGCGGCTCCAACACCGAGCCAGATCCAGATTACCCCAGCCTCAACGTCATTCTCGACGACGGCAGCCGCGCGCTGCTCGACATTGGCCGTATGCGCACTATCGTCAGCGAAGCCTGTAGCGACCTGAGCGGCGTGTCTGAAAAAGCCATTCTCGATGAAGCCATGCGCAACCTCTATGACGGCGTAGCCGAAAAAGACGTTAACACCTCGCTGGTGATCACCGCGCGCACCCTCGTAGAAAAAGAACCCAACTACTCATACGTTACCGCCCGCCTATTAATGGACAAGCTGCGTAGCGAAGCCCTGACCTTCCTCGGCATAGCCCACGAAGCCACTCAGGCTGAAATGACCGAATTCTACCCACGCGCGCTCGGTGTCTATTTGCAAAAAGGCGTAGAGCTAGAACTCGTCTCCCCCGAATTGCTCAAGTTCGACTGCGACAAACTGGGCCGCGCCCTGCTCGCCGAACGCGATCTACAATTCACCTACTTAGGCCTGCAAACCCTGTACGATCGTTACTTCATTCACAGCAATGATGTGCGCATCGAATTGCCACAAGTCTTCTTTATGCGCGTTGCCATGGGTCTCGCCATCGAAGAAGACAACCGCGAAGACCGCGCTATTGAGTTCTATCGTTTGCTGTCATCGTTCGACTACATGAGTTCAACCCCAACCCTGTTCAACGCTGGTACCCTGCGCCCACAGTTGTCTTCTTGCTACCTCACCACCGTACCCGACGACCTGCACGGCATTTACGGCGCCATCCAAGACAACGCCATGCTCAGCAAATTTGCTGGCGGCTTGGGTAATGACTGGACTCCAGTACGCTCACTGGGCGCTTACATCAAAGGCACCAATGGCCGCTCACAGGGTGTTGTACCCTTCTTGAAAGTCGCCAACGACACCGCTGTTGCGGTAAACCAAGGCGGCAAACGCAAAGGCGCTGTGTGTGCTTATTTAGAAACCTGGCACATGGATGTTGAGGAATTCCTCGACCTGCGCAAAAACACCGGTGATGATCGCCGTCGCACCCACGACATGAACACCGCCAACTGGGTGCCCGACGCCTTTATGAAGCGCGTCTTCGACGACCAACCTTGGACCCTGTTCTCGCCCAACGATGTGCCCGACCTGCACGACTTGTACGGTCAAGCCTTTGAAGAGCGCTATGCGTTTTACGAAGCCGAAGCTGCCGCAGGCCGCATCAAAGTATTCAAAACCCTGCGTGCCCTCGACTTGTGGCGCAAAATGCTCGGCATGTTGTTCGAAACTGGCCACCCATGGATCACCTTTAAAGATCCGTGCAACCTGCGCAGCCCGCAGCAGCATGTGGGCGTAGTCCACTCCTCTAACCTGTGTACTGAGATCACCCTCAACACCAAGGCCAATGAAGAGATCGCCGTATGTAACCTGGGTTCCGTCAACTTGGCGCAACACATCGTGGACGGCAAACTTGACCACGCCAAATTGGCCGCCACCGTGAAAACCGCCATTCGTATGCTCGATAACGTAATCGACATCAACTACTACGCGGTCGCCACCTCTAAGCAATCCAATGTTCGCCATCGCCCTATTGGCCTCGGCATCATGGGTTTCCAAGACGCACTCTACGCGCAGCGTATTGCCTACAGCTCCAATGAAGCCGTCGCCTTTGCCGACACCTCAATGGAAGCCGTCAGCTACTACGCTATTCAAGCCTCAAGCGACCTAGCCGCCGAACGCGGCAAGTACTCAACCTTCGACGGCTCCTTATGGAGCAAAGGCACCCTGCCGATTGACTCAATTGAACTGCTCGCGCAAAACCGTGGCGAAAAGTACATCAAAGTCGACCGCAGCCAAACCTTCGACTGGGCCAGCTTGCGCGAAACCGTAAAAACCCAAGGTATGCGCAACTCCAACGTCATGGCGATTGCACCCACTGCCACCATCTCCAACATAACCGGTGTTACTCAATCGATTGAGCCGACCTACCAAAACCTCTACGTGAAATCCAACCTCTCAGGCGAATTCACCGTGGTAAACCCACACCTGGTACACGACCTTAAAGAGCGCGGCCTGTGGGATTCGGTCATGGTTAACGACCTCAAATACTACGAGGGTTCGGTGCAAAAAATTGATCGCATCCCCGATGACCTAAAAGCCATCTACTCCACCGCGTTTGAAGTAGAACCCAAGTGGATCGTAGAGGCCGCCAGCCGTCGTCAAAAGTGGATCGACCAAGCCCAAAGCTTGAACCTCTACATCGCCGGTGCCAACGGTAAAAAGCTCGACATCACCTACCGCATGGCATGGTTCAGTGGCCTCAAAACCACCTACTACCTGCGCGCCTTAGCGGCCACCACCACCGAGAAGTCGACCATTAACACCGGCTCGCTCAACAAGGTATCGGCCAATGGCGGTGGCGGCCTCGCCGCAGCACCTGCGCAAGCAGCACCGGCAGAAGAATCCAGCTTTGCGCAAGCAGCACCCGTACCTTTGGCATGTTCGCTCGATAACCCAGACTGCGAAGCCTGCCAATAGACCGAAGCATTGGGGTTCGTTCCTCACCGCCAACCTACAAGTGGCACGAATTACAAAGTGCCATGTATAGCCAGTGCCATGAATTTAAGGTGCCATGAATGTAGGTTGCTGGTGAGCTTGCGAACCGCAACAGAGACACAAAAAACGCGATACACGCACACAGAATTAAAGAGGATCAGCATGTTAAGTTGGGATGAATTCGACAGCGAAGAAGTGGTAAAAGAAAGCGCCCGTCAGGACGCCATCAGCAGCGCCCAAGCCAAAGCCGCGCAGCCCGTTGCCCAAGCAACACCGGCTCAAGTAGCCCAAGCAAAAGCCACGGCCACCGCCGCTGCCGCCGACTCACAGGCCATCAACACCGCGTTTGGCGAAAGTGCACAGGAAGCAGGCATCAGCCCGCAGCTCGCCAAAGCGCGCGCCAACCTCGCCAACTTGGACCCAGCACCCGGCCTAGAAGAACTGGAAATGGGCGCCGCGCGTATTCAAGTTGACGACAAAATGATGATCAACTGCCGCGCCGACCTGAACCAGCTCGTGCCGTTCAAATACGACTGGGCTTGGCAAAAATACCTCGACGGCTGCGCCAACCACTGGATGCCGCAAGAAGTAAACATGACCGCCGACATCGCCCTGTGGCGTAACAAAGACGGCCTCACCGAAGACGAGCGCCGTTTGGTCATGCGCAGCCTTGGCTACTTCTCCACCGCCGACTCGCTGGTCGCCAACAACTTGGCCTTGGCTATCTATCGCCTCATTACCAATCCCGAATGCCGCCAGTACATTCTGCGCCAAGCCTTTGAAGAAGCGATTCACACCCACGCCTATCAATACTGCATCGAATCTTTAGGCATGGACGAAGGCGAAGTCTTCAACATGTACCGCGAATTACCCAGTGTGGCCAACAAAGCTTCTTGGAGCCTAAAACACACCCAGTCGCTCAGCGACCCAACCTTTAACACCGGCACCCCCGAAACCGACCAAGAGTTGCTGCGCAACCTAGTCGCCTTCTATGTGGTCACCGAAGGTATCTTCTTCTACTGCGGTTTCAGCCAAATTCTCAGCATGGGCCGCCGCAACAAAATGACCGGCGTCGCCGAGCAGTTCCAATACATACTGCGCGACGAATCCATGCATTTGAATTTTGGTATAGACGTAATCAACCAAATCAAATTAGAAAACCCGCATTTGTGGACCGCTGAATTCCAGCAGGAAGTTATCCAAATGATTTTGGAAGGCACCGAGCTGGAAATTCAATACGCCCGCGACTCCATGCCACGCGGCGTACTCGGCATGAACGCCGCAATGATGGAAGAATACCTCCACTTCATCGCCAACCGCCGCTGCGCGCAAGTTGGTTTGAAAGAGCAGTATCCAGGCGCACAAAATCCGTTTCCGTGGATGAGTGAGATTATGGATTTGCGGAAGGAGAAGAATTTCTTTGAGACACGAGTGATTGAATATCAGACTGGTGGGGCGTTGAGCTGGGATTGATTTTTTAAAAAAGAACTGCGGTGAAGCAAGTCCGTGGCTTGCTCATCAAAGAGGAGTGCTCAGAAAGTCAAGTAAGCAGAGCTTATTCGCCAGAGGCGATGATCAACTGAGGTTCGACACTCCGATGCTGGTATTCGAACTATCAGCAAAAATCCATGAATGAGGCCGCAAGTCTCTGATTGGCGTGGTGATCAACCACGTTAAACCGAGGATAAGTTAATTATCCTAAGCCGGCTTGGGAATTATTGAGGAACAGAAAATGTTCACCTTTAGTACCAAGAAGTTGACAATTACAATCGACATTGCCTCGATTATTAAAGCACTTGCGATTTTAATCTTGGTGTATCCGTTGTAATAAAAACGTGGGGGCAATCTTGCCCCCATTTTTTTGCTCCAAATAAGCACACAGGATAGGCTTGATGTAGGTTGCTGGTGAGCTTGCGAACCGCAACATTCGTATTCGCAAACGGCACATTGTTTTACGATTGCGAAAAACCAATCAACGCCGTATGAAGTATTAACCATTTAAGACATGGAGTTTTAGGCGTGGAAAAATCGGAATCGGAAATTAAGCACCTGCTGGAACACCCCGTTTTTTTGGGACACGATGCCAATGCAAAAATAATAAGGGCACAACTATTCTTTTTAAGCGTCACCACAATTTTCCTAACAAATTCATCAATCAAAGTAGGCACCGGCTCAACTGTGCTAGGAATTGGACTAGAAGGATTAACAAATTCTCATATATTGACCGTATTGCTATTCCTTCTTGCCTACCAAATTATCCATTTTTCATGGGCATCTGTGGAATCCCTTTTATGAATGGAGGGCACGCCTCACGGCACTCGATACGGGTGGCTGGGGTGGTGGAGGTGTGCAAATTTCGACTGAGGACGTAGACACTAAAATTAGACAAACGACTTTATATGCGTATATCACAGACATTGTAAATCATGATTTAAAGGAATTGGGGAAACTTGCCGCCAAACCACAGCCAGAAAACATTAGTCACCACAACCAAGAAGTTGAAAAAATATTAAATAGAGTCACCGAAGCACTAACGCACCATCGTACTTCAGATGCTCTATGGCGCTTCGACAATTGGTTCAGGTTGTTTTGTAAAATACAAAATATTAGATGGTTCTTACTAGAGTTTTTCACCCCTATCGTACTGGGGTTTGTTGCAATTTATTTCATAATTGTAAATGGCGCATTGTTTTTTAACACATAAAACCAACCAACGGCACATGCATTTTTGTTTTGGGGGTTGCGGAGGCATGATCATGTTGCGGTTCGTTCCTCACCAGCAACCTACAGAGTGCTTCGTAGGTTGCTGGTGAGCTTGCGAACCGCAACATTCGTAATCACAAACGGCACGATGTTTTGTGTATACGAAAAACCAATCAAGGGCACACGTATTTTGGTTTTGGTTGGCGCGGATACATAGCCCGTAGGTTGGGTTAATGTAGGTTGCTGGTGAGCTTGCGAACCGCAACATTCGTAATCACAAACGGCACGATGTTTTGTGAATACGAAAAACCAATCAAGGGCACACGCATTTTGGTTTTGGTTGGCGCGGGCACATGGTCATGTTGGGGTTCGTTCCTCACCACCAACCTACGTTAGAGCACCACCTTGACATGGTGGGGGCCAGCACGGCGAGACCGTAGGTTGGCGGTGAGCTTGCGGCCCCCAACATTAACCATCACAAACGGCACATTGTTTTGTGAATACGAAAAACCAATTAAGGGCACACGTATTTTGGTTTTGGTGGTTGCGGATGCATGGTCATGTTGCGGTTCGTTCCTCACCGGCAACCTACGAAGCACCTTGAATTAGATTGCAGGTAACATTTGGGAATTGGTTAATTACAAGGAGGGTTTATGCAATATCGGCGGGTTTATGTTGAGGGCGGTTGTTATTTTTTTACCTTGGCCTTGGCAGATCGTAAGAGCGATTTATTGGTACGGGAAATTAATTGTTTGCGGGCGGCATTTAAAACGGTAAAACAAAACCATCCATTTGAGATTGATGCAATGGTGGTAATGCCTGATCACCTACACTGTTTGTGGACACTACCGCACAATGACTGCGACTACTCCACTCGCTGGGCATTAATCAAAGCCAACTTCTCCCGTCGCATTGCCAAAAATGAATTAATTAAAAGCAGCCGTCTCAAAAGAGGCGAACGCGGGATCTGGCAGCGCCGCTTTTGGGAGCATGCAATCCGCGATCAACAGGACTTTAACAACCACATTGAATACATACACAATAACCCTGTAAAACATGGTTACGTAAGCAACGCACAAGACTGGCCCTACTCATCTATTCACACATTCGCGTAGGTTGCTGGTGAGGAACGAACCGCAACATTCGTCCTCACCGACGGCACAACATTTAATTCAAAAAACCCAATTAACGTATATCTATTTTGGTTTTGATGGTTGCGGGTAGATGGTCATGTTACGGTTCATTCCTCACCAGCAACCTACGTATACCCTGAATTGGATTACGCGCGAACGGTGATTAGCGGTAGTCTCAACATTCTATATCGCCTATGGCACAATACGAATTCACATAACAATTAAGGGAACCAGCCCATGATCCCTCTTAGCGAAAAAACCTGCAGCGCTTGCCGCATTGACGCGCCCAAAGTCACGCCTGAACAAATACAAGCAGCGCTCACTCAATTACCCGACTGGAAGCTAGTAAAAATTGATAGCATCGAACAATTGAAGCGAACCTATAAAGTTAAAAACTTTGTGGAGGCTATGGCACTAAGCAATGCCATAGGTTTATTGGCTGAGGAATATAACCACCACCCTGCACTGCTCACTGAATGGGGAAAGGTCACCGTAAACTGGTGGACGCATAAAATAAATGGGCTGCATGAAAACGATTTAATTATGGCTGCCAAAACGGAAAAGCTTTTTCAACGGTACCAAAATTGACTGACGCCCCAATATAACAACTACCAACAGGACTCACCATGACTGAAACACTCATTGAAGACACACTCCAGGCCTTAAAAATTGCTTTTACCTATATGCCAAAGGCTATTGAAGTAAACAAGTACGAATACGGTGACAACTACCAGCGGGTGCTTGAACATATTCAAATGGTTAGAGAAATATTATTTTTAAATAATATAGACCCAGAGGAAGTTTACGGGGAGATAAACCCAGATACTACGCCCCGCTCTAGCTATTAATAAAAAGAATCACCACGCAAACTACCCCGAGGACATATAGTTTGCAAAGACGGCAGACACCGTCATGCGCGTTCGGCAGGCATTTGACGAGCGTAAGACGTTTAAGTAAAAAGCGATGACCTTAATCTAAAAAGCCTATCCGCTTAACCCGTTTAACGAGCGCTAAAAAAAATCCCGCCGGTGGCGGGATTTTTCAATTTAGTGTTTATTTTCTTTTAACATACTCGCGCGAAAATGTTTGCCCGACATAGTTGGGGTGTAATCCCAGTCGGCAATTAATTGCGGCGACCAGTCTGGGTCAAAACACCAGGCCACCCAACTAATACCTTTACTTGCTGCATACTTGGTGATGCGCGGGCCGTAGCTGCCATCGTCAATTACTGGAACATGCGCACCTTTATCGGTTGCTAATTGATAGCCAATTTCGGTCAATATGACCGGATACTTATCGGCTACATAGCCCCAGTCGCGCTCCCAGTTTTTCTCAAAGGGCGCTTTGACTTTCATGGGGTAAGGGTGACTGACATAGGCGATATTGTCGCGCTCTATAGGTGCAGTGGCTATGGGCGTTAAGTCGTAGGCCCAGTTAAAACCCGCCACTAAAGCAATCGCATTGGGATTGTGCGCCTGAATAATGGTGATGGCCTCTTCATTAATCGCTTTCCAATCTGCCCATTTCAAAATACCCAACTGGCCACCATAAACCGTGGGCTCGTTAAAAATCTCGTAGAGGGCAACCGAGTTCACACCCTTATAGCGCGCCGCTACCGTGCGGAAAAAATCAAAGGTTTCCGCTTTGGTGGTGAAGTAACTGTTGTTTTGGTACATCTCTGATTTTAAATTGCCTATCGAGTGCCAATCCACAATGGCATACATGCCCAGCTCATTAATCCACTGAATGGTTTGATCTAAAATTGGCAAGTAAGCTTTCTTACCGCGTTTTTGCCAGGCTGAGGGATGCACCGGAATGCGCACTGCATTCGCCCCCCAACTTTTGATCACTTCAAAATGTTTGCGGGTAAAGTGCCCCTGACTAACAAGCTTGTCTGGATCGGCAATATTCACCCCGCGAAATACCACCAGATCGCCCTTGTCGTTAACAAATTTATTGCCCTGCACTTTTACCAACGGCATTTGCTGGGTAATTTTGCTTTGGTCAAAGGCGGGAATATCCGTTGCATTCCACCAGCCTTGGCTATTTTGCCAAGCATCGGCGTGTTTTTGAGTATCTTCAGCGAGGGCGACACTAGCAAAGCCGCTAAGCAGTGCCATAGTAATAGCGTATTGGAGTAGCTTCATAATTATTGCTCTGAGTGAAAAAAGGTTACGCTTAAGCATAGTCATGCAGATCCTAGAATGAATCCTATTTAACGCTAATTTACATGGGTGTAGTGGCTGGCTGAAAAAAAACATTGTTTATAGTTACCCCTAGATAAAGGCTGGCACAGAGATTAATGCCCTGACCCATTAAGAAAAAGCGGCACTTTGCAGTATTTTTCGGTTTTTGGGTGTTTTCTGAATCCAAACTGCTGTGTGATACGTAAGTGCATAAACAACGACATACGGAGATATTTATGCGCTTAGCCACCCCTTCTCAGGGCCTAAATTTTCGCGGTAAAGATGTACACGGCAAGCCTTTTCAATTTAGCGATTTGCGCGGAAAACGCGTGATGCTATGTTTCTTTCGCGATGCGGCCTGCCCTTTCTGTCATTTTCGCGTCTATGAATTAACCCAAAACTACCAATATTGGCAGGCGCAAAACCTAGAAGTTATAGCGGTATTTAGCGATACAGCAGAACAGGTGCGCCGTTTTGTTGCGAAACACCCGCGCCCGTTTACCATGATCGCCGACCCTAATTTAAAGCTGTATAACCGCTTTGGGGTTGAACACTCAGGTATGGCCCTGATGAAAGCCCTAGTAATGAGAATGCCGCGGATTATCAAGGGATTTCTTCTGGGTGCCAAACCAAGCAATAATCCCCATGTTAAGTTAGTGCCCGCCGATTTTTTATTCGCTGAGGACGGCAGCCTGCAGCGAACCTGGTATGGTCGCAATACCAGTGACCATATTCCCCTACAGCAAGTGCAGGCATTTATTGATGCGCAGCGAGCGACTAGACCTAACGCAGGATAAAAGGCTAGTCAGCGGCAGCGAGCTAGAGGACATGTAAAAAAACGAACCGACTAATAACGTAGATCACATCCTGTTACGAGTGCAGAGGTTTTTGTTTAAAACGCCAGTTTAATCGCCCCATAAGCCCGCGCAATATGCGCGGCTCATATGGCACCCACCACTGTATCGACACAACAGCCCTTCGACCAAAAATGATTACCTCAATACGGTCTTTTCTTTAAATAGGGTATTTTTTGTAAAAATCCGCAAAGCACTTTTTCTTTTAACGTATCCACTAGCGCTGAAATTGAAACCTTTGGCAGAAATTTTATGAGCAAATGCACATGATCCATCTGCAGATTCAACTCCACCACGTCATAACCTAACCGACCGCTGTATATATACACGTAATTGTATAGCGCCAGTGCACTGGACTCGTTAATACCTTGAACCTGTATTTCGGCGTCCAAACAATAGGGTACTGGCAATGTCACACCACATGCGATAACTTAGTAAATCGACTCATGCTGTTTTCTCGTTGAGGTTGTGAAGACAACTCAACTTGGTTTTAACATGGGTTTTCTACACTTTCAATACATAGTCGTAGCAGAAGTATTAGCCCACCATAACAATATCAACAGGGCATATTGCCAATAGAATATTGGCCCAACATCAATAAGCAGCGAAAAAAGTAAAATAACCATGTTCAATAAATTAGCAGGGAAATTATGTATCGTTTTTTGCCTAGTGTTTGTTATCGAAGCGCTATTACCCAGCAAGGTAGCTTCCTATGAAATAGATAATATGAGCCGCAGGAACTATCTTAGCGCTGATTTTTTTGTTTTCCTTAAAGGGCGCGCGGGTAAGTGTAATATCAACCAAGCAAGCTATGACCTGCTCAAACCGGGTGAGCAGGTTACAGTTTACTCATCGCGTATTGTTAAGTTGTGCGTGGGAATTGATAGAGGTGGGGTAGCAATTTATCGCAAGACCTATTGGCGCCCGATCATGCTAATAGCTAGCCTTATCTCTATTGTCATAAGCATTAAGTTAATGAAGCAAGAAGCATAAGCGAACACACACAAGTGGTTATCCCTCAGCTGGCGTTAGTCCCTTTTATCTATCTAGAGCCTTAATAGACAAGGAATAAAAATGAATACTTTTATTAAACCAATGTTACCTATTTTTCTGTTGGCACAGTTCTCGATTTGTTTGGCTGCAGAACCCATAACACTTACTAGCACCTTCAATGCAACAGAGATTGAGTGGGTCAAAACTGCGGGCAACTCGTCTGTATCCGGCTCAGCCGAGATAAGATTAGAAAATGGAGAAACAAAAGGCTGCGCCAGTTTTAATGTCGAATTATTACCCGTAGCAAGCTACTCAAATGAAAGAATCAAGTTAACCTATGGTAACAATAAAGATGGGCAAATTTTGCTCTCTCAAAACCCACCAAAATTTAATCCTGATGTCAAGGCATACCATGAAATGCTTATTTCCACCACTTGCAACACCAAAAATGAATTCATCTTCACCAATATACCTAAGGGAGATTTCTACCTTATCGCGTTCATAATGTGGGATGAAAATAAGGATGGAGCACCCATTCCATCAGGCGGTGCCGTCATGAAACGAATAGTCGTAACAGAAAATTCAGCTATTAAGGTGGATTTGTAATCATTTTATTTCGGGGGCGAAGGTGGTGAGCAACAAAAAATCAATATTATGTTCTGGAGAAGTAGAAAATTAATGAAACTAATCTCGGTGCTACCAAAAAATTATCGCTGTATTTTATTACACGCCATTGAGCTTGCCACTGACCCAAAAGTTATCGTGGATAAGCAGGTAATTACTGACTTTCAGAGCAAGGAAAACTGACTAGAAAAAATATTCTAAACTGCATCAACTTCGAAATTCTTGACGGTGATAAAGGCATTCTAGGCTTTCACGATCAACCAGATGAAATGTGGATCAGTGGCAATTTTCAAGATTTTGCAATTTTTTGTGAGCAGCAAGGCTGGCTCTACATGCAGAAGCAAGCCATTTAAACAAAACAGTCGTCACACTTACTTTACATGCGAATTTAAAACCGCAAGCACCTCACCCTATCTGGCACATAAACACTCCAAAGCTGCACATTAATTAACCCATATAACCAAATGAAATCCTTAAAACAATTGAAAGGCTTAAAAAGTATTGCGGAGCGATGAGACTTAAGCCTAACAATACAACAATGGGGTTACACTCTACCCAATATATTTTTTTGCGCTATTCCATTCCAGTTTTTTGTAAAATTTTATTTTTTACAAACCATATATATTTTATTTACAGAAACATCACTGTTACGTAACGGCCCCATCATCAACAAATAATACTAAAATCAAAAAAATGTAAAATTTATTAAATATTTTCTATTTATTAACATTTTATACCATTCATAAGAAATGCTATTTTTTACGTTTAAGACATATCTTTCAAAGACCATGGAGAGTTACTATGCTCAGCACAATAGGATCACACACACACTCATCGATTAAACTTAAAAAAATCACCCGTAAATTTACCTTACCCAATTTGCTCGGCCTAATGCTGCCCCTACCACTTGCGATAAGTGCAGCTGTGGTGCAAGCGCAAGAAACGCACCAAGCGAGCGGTGTAGAAGAACTGATGATTGTAGGTACGCGCACCAAAGGCCGCACAGCGGAAGACCTTCCTGTGCCGGTTGACGTGCTCGATACCGAGGCCTTAACAAAAACAGGGCAAACAGAAGTGGGCCGCATGATTCAAAGCTTGGCCCCTTCGTTTAATTTTCCCACGTCGTCTATTAGCGATGGCACTGATGCACTGCGCCCTGCAACCTTGCGTGGTTTAGGGCCGGATCAAACCTTGGTGTTGATTAATGGCAAGCGACGCCACCAAGCTTCTTTAATTCACATCAACACCTCTGTTGGGCGCGGCACTGCCGGTGTCGATATGAATGCGATTCCAGCGGCATCGATTAAACGCATTGAAGTTTTACGCGATGGCGCCGCCGCTCAGTACGGTTCCGATGCGATTGCAGGTGTGATTAATATCGTGCTTAAAGATGCTAATGACGGCGGCAATATCAGCAGCTCCTACGGGGAATACAACGAAGGTGATGGCGAAACAATTAACGTCGATTTAAATAGTGGCTTTG
The DNA here is from genome assembly GCF_057815475.1 of Cellvibrio sp. 25HG11W-0. Classification (NCBI taxonomy): domain Bacteria; kingdom Pseudomonadati; phylum Pseudomonadota; class Gammaproteobacteria; order Cellvibrionales; family Cellvibrionaceae; genus Cellvibrio; species Cellvibrio sp. 25HG11W-0. The sequence continues at coordinate 1,726,590 of NZ_CM174230.1, read as the reverse complement.
CGCTGGGCGACTCGGGCTATGTCAATGTGACGTTGAATTATCGCGATCGCGCTAAAAGTAATCGCGCCGGGTTGCAGGGCGATTGTGTCTATGGCGGTTGCAGTGACAGCGATGGCAACGGGATTGCAGAAGTGGGTGATCCGCGTGAAATTACGTTTGATCGAGGCCAATTTCGCATTGGTGATGCCGATTCAGAACAGATCGCAATGGTGCTCAATGGCGCGATGGATGTAGGTGCAGGCGAGGCTTACGGATTTGTCACCTATTCAGCCCGCGAGAGCCAGTCAGGCGCTTTTTTCCGCAATCCTAGCTCTGGATATTCAGCCGCCTTAAGTGATGGAAACAATGTAATCCCTGATGGTTTTGTGCCACTGATTAATTCACAAATCGATGACCTTTCTGCCAACCTGGGTTATCGCACTGAATTCAGCAACGGCTGGCAAATGGATTTGTCCTACACCAATGGCATCAATAAAATCGACTACAACACCAGCAACTCCGTTAATTATTCCTATGTGAATTACCTTAGATATGAACAAGGATTAGCGGATGCTGAGATACGAGCAGCAGTGCCGCGCGAAGCGGATGCCTACGGCTTAGAGTTGGGCCTGCAAACTTTTAATCTCGATTTTAATAAAACCTTTGGCGATTTATCGCTCGCAACGGGTTTTGAATATCGTATTGATAATTACAAAATTATCCCCGGTGAAGAATATGCCTATGCCGATTACGATACGGACTTGGACAACGGCGGCGTAGCGCTCTACCCTAAAAATGCCGAGGGTGGCATTCAAGGATTCCCCGGCATAGCGCCAAGCTCCACCGTTGATGAAAGTCGCAAAGTGATGTCTGCTTTCGTCGATACCGACTACCAATTAACCGACAGTTTGCTGGTGAGTGCAGCACTTCGCTTCGATGACTACGAAGACTTTGGCAACACTACCAACTTTAAGCTGGGCGCAAACTGGGAAGTAAATGACGTTATGCGCCTGCGCTCAGCAATAAGCACAGGTTTTCGCGCGCCGTCCATGCAACAACTTTACTTTAACAACATAGGTACGCAATTTGTTGCTAACCCCGCCAACCCCTCTGGCCCACAAATAGCTGTGCAAGTTGGCACCTTCCGCAACGACAGCCAATTAGCAAAAGCCATTGGCATTCCACAATTGAAAGAAGAAGAGTCCAATAACTACAGCGCCGGTATTGTATTAACACCCGCCGACCGTTTAACCATCACCTTTGATTACTACGCAATTGATATCGATGATCGCATCGTTATCAGTAATCGCTTAAGCGCTGCCAATGATCCCAGCGGCACCTTGGGCAATGCACTTGCTACCGTAGGCGCAGGCGCAGGCCAGTTCTTTTTGAACGGCGCCAATACCGAAACCCGCGGATTCGATTTGGTATTGAACTATAGCGGCATAGATTTTCTTGGCGGCGATCTTGATTTAACGCTGGCAGGCAACAAAACCAAAACCGACGTGGTCGATGTGTTTACCTCACAAGCCGGCTCACTCGCGCAGCTGGATGCAGATGTCGTATTTAGCCCGCAGGATATTTCGATTATTGAGGAATGGCAGCCCGATAATAGAATCAGCCTGACCGGTTACTATCAACTGGAAAACTGGCGTGTGAACCTCGCCTTTAACCGCTACGGCGAATACACGGTGGAGGATGGAGGGCGTCAGACCTACGGGGCTAAATTACTCACAGACCTAAATGTAGAGTATGCGTTTGCCAGTGCTTTAAGCCTAAGCTTTGGCGGTAATAATATTTTTGATAAATATCCCGACAAGAATATGATTGGCCAAAGCCGTGGCGGTAAATTAGAGGAGTCAGTGGGTGGCGATATGGTAATTGATAGCCCCGGCGTATTTACCTACTCGCGCCGCTCAGCGCCCTTTGGCTTTAACGGTGCCTATTGGTATGCGAAGATTGGATACACGTTTTAATTTGGCGCTGCGTTGATATGAAATAGATTAACGCACACCATTGACTATCACTCTCAATAAAAAGGCCAGACATCTATTGCCTGGCCTTTTCCTTATAAAAAATATTTAAAAGCTAGGCCGGTATGCACACCTCTTGCCTAAAATTTAATTTTCGCCACCAGCTGCTACAATAAGCTCAATATTTCGCTTTCGCGGATCAGCTGCTATGTACTAAGAATATGAACCCAATAAACATGCATTACGCCATTAACAGTAAACTATTCGACAACCAACAACTCAGTGTGTTTAGTGAGTTATTGCTGGCGAAGCACTTTTGGAATGAGCATGAACTATTAAAAATGGCCTATCAAAAACTACAACTTGAATTGCCCAATTTTAATGATGCGCTCAGTTTATTCCAAAGCCATTTCATTTTGTTGAATGCACTCTATCGTTTAATAGGTAACAAAAATTTCCCCTACGCCATTAGCATAGAGGTAACGCGTATAACGCTTATAGAACCTACAGCAGCCAATGACAACTCGACTACAGATCCAGCGCTAAGCGCTTATTACCTTGATGAAGAAAATCTCATTATCACCTCCAGATCTATGATTCAGTCCATGCTGGAAAATTTCGGCCAAGAATTTGGCGATTACCTACAAAGCCAAGGCAACCTTGAGAATAACAACCCAACAGCGGGAACTCAGGCCGCGCAGGACCAAAACACACCAGCCAACTTATCAGTGAAGAAGATAGGGGATAAGCATAAGCGCGCAGCCCCATAAAAACCCTACGCAACATTCAAGGTGCAGCTCCCCGTATCGATAAATTGCTTACGACAATAGCTATATTCCCGTAGAATTTGCCTCCACGATCTCTTAACCACCAACACAACCATTATGTCTGATATTTACCAACAAACTGCCCTCAGCGAGTACGGACGTGTAGCTGCCGACTACGCCACCGAGAAGAAATCGAAAACGGCGCTGGCAAAATCCTACCAACGCCATGAAGCATTAATTGCGACCAGTATTGACCAAGCAAGTGTTAAGCCTGCCTGTGAAGCAGGCTGTGCTTACTGCTGCCACTACAAAGTGGAAGTGCGCGCCCACGAAGTTTTTTTAATTAAAGAATTTATGGAGTCCTCGCTGCCAGTAGAAACAAGACTAGATATTTTAAAAGAAGCGGAGGTCAACGAAAAAGTTATCCGCAGCCTTACTGCCGAACAACATTTGACCACCAATATTAAGTGCCCCTTTCTAATCGATAAGCAATGCGGCATCTACCCTGTGCGCCCGTTTCGCTGCCGTAATTATCACGCAACTGATGCCAATATTTGCGCAGCGTCTTTTGATGCACCTACGGATATGAGTATCGCTACTAATATTATTGAAAGTGTCGCGCTTTTTGGGGATGCTCACACCCAAGGCTATGAGGCGGCAGTACACCAAAAAGGATTTGATTCGCGCGTATATGATTTTACCAGCGCACTGCTTGAAGCCTTTCGCGAAGCTACCGCCTTAAAGCGTTACAAGAAAGGCAAAAAATCTTTTCTCACCGCCATTGAAGTTGATCAAGCAGAGTAACCAAACTGCACTGCGCCACACCTATAAATTAAGGTGTAGGCGTAGTAACGCGGAAAAAATCCACATCGATATAATTATGCTCTGTTGCACCCTGCTCTATTTTATTCGTTTTTAAAGAATCTGCTGCCTGGGCATCAATCCGCGCAAACAATCCCTCTTCGCACCTACCCAACGCCCCGGCGTGGCTTGAAACATCTCGCCTATAGTGCGATAGCGACCATTGGCCAGCTTATAGGCAAAAACGCTGCTGCCACCTTCATTCATGGTTACGCGCAGCTCAATACTGCGCGCCTCTCGCGTTTTATCAAGCGGAATTTGCTCGACTGGGGTAAAGCTTTCACTGCAACCTATACGCGCACCATGACAAGCGCCGTAGCCTATTTCTACGCTATCGGTATTGAAATTGCTCCTAAACCCTATCTATGCGTAGTCTTCCCCAAAAATTAATAATCCTGCAGTCACCTCGCCCAATTGTTCGGGAAAATCTACTTTCACATCAACGCGAAAATTTGGAGCACTTAGTTTTTGCAATAAGAGTGATGGCATTAACCAGAGATTTTTATTGGCGCCCACAACCTCAGGCTGCGCGTTCAAACGCAAATAACCAGGGCGCGCACTGAGCGAATACCACTCAGGCTGATAATTAGCATTCCATTGCCAATGCAGGCTGAGCTGGGCTTGGCTCGATAACATTTTATGCAGTGAAAACCTACGTTATGAGGAACGCAAACTCGCGCTTATACATTGGGCACAAGCGCCAGAAGCTCGCTTCTGCCATCCACGCGAAGAACACTTGCTCCCCTTGATGGTGTGCTTTGGTGCGGCGAGCCTATTATCACCTACGGCTACTCGAACTTTTAACGGCGATTTTTTTAAAGCGCGTGTGGCGGGATTTACGTGGTTTTAGGACGTTTTTTAAAAGAAAGAAAACCGAAAGCGAAAAAATAATAAACGCAGGTATTTGCGTACCTGCGCCAACCATCAAAGACGATTTAATAAATCTTGTTTTTTGGTGTTAAATTCACTATCTGTAAGCGCACCCGCTGCATGTAATGCCGCTAGCTTTTCAATCAAACTCACCAACTCATGATGCGATGGATTATTGCTTTGGTTATTACCTGAATTATTCATATTGCTGTTGTTATTGACAGCGGGCTGACTAAAGTTGTTGTTCGACTGGCTACTCGATTGTGAAGAGGCTGGGGCCGGAGCTAAAAAATTCGTTTGTGGCGCAGGCGCAATACCTGCACCAGAAATAATTGGCAAGCTTGATACTGCGATAGTGCCGTACTGGCTGCTAAACGTAAGCGAGTTATCGCCGCCCTGCTGCTGACTTACACCACCAATATTATTATCCAAGGTGTCGTAAACCGTTACTTGACCATTTAATTCAACTGCAAGACGGCGCGGAAAAACCGCATAGCGAATATTATTTTGCCCGCCGCTGCTAAAAGGCGAGCCCAAGTCACCAGGCCACCATTGATTGCTACCGCGAGTACCTTTAGGTGCAGGTGGGAATACTTGCATATTGGCAAGCCCATTGGATAATTCCGCGCAGAGATTATTCACGGTATTTTTTAAACCGTGGTTAAACATATCGCCCACCATGGTCATGCCGCCTTGCATCCACTGGCCGCCACCACCCAACTCTGGGCAATTAAATTGCGCCATAGTGCCGCCGCCGTTGCTAACTGCAACCAGCATATGCACCACTGCATCTTGGCTGAGGTTATAGCGATAAGAAAGATCATTGACCATTTGCTGGCCGGCTTGAGTAAGCTGTTGCATCTGACTAACTCCTGCTGAGTGTCATTAAGTGCGAAAAAGCAATAGAACAAAATTTTGCACACATTAGGCGCAGAATTATGACGAGGGGATAAAAATTTCGTAGGAATAAGATGAAAAAAGTCTTAAGAGAAAGCTGCTAAGCGACTTTATGGGGCAGTATGGCTAAAAAATAGCAATAACAGCCCGAGTAGGCGCAGTCTACCACATCCACCCTTGAATACCTTGCGCTTGTTCGCTGACGGTTTGATGACAACCAAGCGGCTAAGCTTATTTTTTCTCAAATGAAAAGCTTGTGGGATAACGGTGATAGCCGTCAAAATCTCCTTTACTCAACGCTACGCCGCGACTGCGCGCAATCGCATATACCATGCTCATATGAAAGAAGAAATTAGGCAGCGTATATTGATAGAGGAAGTCCTCTGGCGGTAAATTCAACTCAGCAAAACCTGCTTTTTCTGGCAATTTTTTTGCTTCGGAATGTGTAAAATTTTCTGCTGGAATAGCCTGCAAAAAAGCGATGGTCTGTGCAATTTGTGTTTGCAAGCCATTAAAGGTGCACTCAGGATTATTAAACAGCACAAGAGGTATAGCAGCAAGAGGGCAACAGGCCCTGAGACTAAAGTTTGCCGTCGCCCGCACCTGCTGAATAAGCGGCAGCATATCCGCGGTTAAACGCGCACTCAATATGGCGGGGTTCTGCTGTTCACGCTGAGCAATTTTTTCGAGTATTACGGCGAGTTGTTGCAAGTAGCGAATAAAAATATCTGTGGGATTATGAAGCATGGGGCATCCTAGGTATTACGAGGTGCAGTACGTATGAGAATCACAAGCCGCAATATAGTAGCATTTCTATAATTTACCTCAAGCACCTGATCCCCATAGACAACTCAAGTCGGTTGCGCGACTAGGCGAACTGCACGCGCATTATGAAGATTGCGCCAATAGGCTAAAAGCCAAATACTGCAGGCAACAGCATACCAGCTAAAAATAACATCACTAAAAAAATGCCCGCCTTGTGCAACGCGCATAAAGCCTAAAAACCCTCCCACAACAAGGCTTGCAATAAACCAGCGACGCGGGCGACGGCTGAGAAAAATGCCCGCCAAGAGCGCGAAACCTACGGATGCATCACCACAGACAAAAGAGCAGTTATGGCCGCATTGATTGCTGGGTATCCACGCGGGCGTAAACTGTTTATCGCCGCCAAAGTTGGCGACCTGATGCGGACGCGCGCGCCCCCATTGATCCTTAAATACCAAATTCACTAACAGCCCTGGACCTAACAAAAACACCAAAAGTAAATAGCTAAGGCTTTTTCGATGTGCTTTCAACCACGGCGGTGCTCGCCGCCAAGTACTCAACAACCAAGCACTCAACATGACAACTAAAACCACAGCAATTAAAAATTTTATATTGCGATGCACCCAGGTAAATAACCCGAGCTGTTCGCCCCAAAACCCTTCAGCTGGCTGCCAAAAAAATTGGCTTATCCACAAATCGATTGCAGGAAATAAAATAAAGAGAATCACCAACAGCGGGAACAATGCCAAGCTAAGGCTCCAACCTCTATTCAGCATGCTCTACGCCTCCGAGTTTGCTAGCAGCATTTTTTTGCGCGCTATTGTGCGACTGCTGGTGATAGTCTTTAACCCACCACACGTGCAACTGACGCGCTTTGCCGGGATAAATTGTTTGTGTTAGCAGGGTTAAGTAACGCGCTTGAGCAAACAACTGTGAGGCTTGAGATGTGACATCCTCTTTGGTCACCCAAATAAATTCGCCTTGAGGATGATTGCTAATATCAGCCACGAGCGCATAGTGATTAGTAATAGCACCCGTAGGATTATAAATAAGCGGCTCGCGGCCATTAGCTGTCTGTCGCCCAGCGTAAAAACTCATCTCTGCCAGAGTGTCGCGCGAGTCACCGAGTAGCCGCGCGTGCGGATACTGCTCTAACAGCGGAATAAGTTGCTCACCCAAGCCGCGCCAACCGCTCACACGATAGTAGGGATCGGTTTTCGCACTGAGTGTTATACCCAATATCGGCGCAATGCTATGCCAGTGCATTAACACGGCCAGCAGCGCCACATTAAGACTTATACCGGCTAACAATAAACGGCAGCGCGCTTGCTGCACCCAGAGTGCAGCAATTAAGAGCGCCGCAGCCACATATGAAAAAGCAGCCCAATTGGCAAAGGCGCGAGAAGTGAACGCCAAACCAGCGAACAGCACCAGCGGTGTAAAGCTAAAGCAGGCCAGTAACTTTAAGCGAGCATCGCGCCACAAGGACTTAGTGCGCAATAGTGCCCACAATAAGCCTACCGATAAAATAAACCCGAACAGTCCAAATTGCGCCGCAACAAATTCCAGCATATGTTTAAAATTAAAAGACGCATGATCTAGCTGAGAAATTTCTGCAGTGTGCCTGTAGCTAGCGAAGTCATTACTGGCATTCCACCAGAGATTGGGCGACCAAATAAAAAGTGCCAAACCTACTGCAACCCAAAGTCGCGAATTGCGTAACTGCCGCCAGATTTCATTGGAAAGCGATAGATGTAATAGCATACAAACACCAAAAAAAACCATGCTGTATTTACTTAGCATTCCCAAACCTAAGGCCGCACCTAATCCGAGCCAGGCTCCCCAGCTATTTGTACCTAACGCGGCCACGTAGCTCAGGAGCGCAAGGCTCCAAAAAAATAACAGCGGTGCATCAGTGGTCATAAACCAACTGCCAAAACCGATTACGGGCAAACTAATAAAGGTAATGCCACCCGCAAGCGCAATAAGATCGCGCTGTGCTGATGCCATAAAAAGCCTGCGCGCCAACGCAAAAATAACCAATGCCGTGGCGGGGTAAAGCACTGCTGAGCCCAAGCGCAATGCAAATTCACTATCCCCCAAAAGCGCTGTGGTTAAGCTAATTATCCATGCAAGCACAGGCGGTTTGGAGTAGTAGCCCCAGGCCGGCGCTTGCGCCCACCCCCAGTAGTAGGCCTCATCAAAAAACAATTCCATCTGTATAGCTTCGCGCGCACATAGTCGCCATACACTTAATAACAATAAAGCCGCAAACAAACACAGCCAACTGTGTTTAGCTAATAGCACTTTCAAACCCATAACGTCCCTTGACAATCTTAGTGTTAGCCGCCCGTTAAGCTGCAGACCGCAAAGAAAATATCTTGAGGACATCAGGTTAAAGATTTATGAAAGTTCAATGACAATTTAAGCCAAGGGTGCGCAACTCATGGCATGAGAACAAAATGCCACAAAGAAATGTATTTTCAACAGGGAATACTCAAGTAAAAATCAGAGGAGGAAAATCGAGAGAACTAAGAAAGCTTGCGGGCCTGAACGCAGCCCGCAATAAAAAAGGTGCAAAAGCGGTGCCTAATCATATTAAAGCTATTTAATCGCCTGCTAGGCTGCTTGATGCAGCGTACGCAACACATCCATAGAGGTAATCACGCCTATTACTTTTTTGTCTTCTGTGACAAAAACACGGTGAATGTGGTTTTCTAATAACACTGCAGACACTTGATGTAAAGACGCTGTTTTTTCCACAGCAATAACTTCCGGCACCATAATGCGATGCACTGTACAATTTTTTTCTGCATCTTTTACCCATGAACGCAAATCTTCTTCGGGTATTTCAGTGCCGCAACTGTCGCGATAATGGTTGCGCAGCAAGTGCCCTTTTGCATCATCATTCATGGCATTAAAACGAAATACATCAGCCACACTCACCACCCCTACTAGTTCATGGTCAGAGGCGATGACAGGTGCAGCAGAAATTTGATGCTTAATAAAGAATTCAGCCAAGCGGTGAATAGTCCAACCTTCATAGGCCGTTAAGAGCTCTGTGGTCATAATATCGGCAGCGGTAATAGAGACGCTCATACAGCATTCCTCGCAATTATTATTGATAACATCGGAGTTGTATTTATAGACCAATATAGCCTGTGCAGCCCATTAAATGAGCGTTAATTTATAGCTCAAATGCTGTTTCACACCCTCCCAGTCGTTAGCGGTAATGCTGTAAATTACTGTGTCGCGCACGCGACCATTGGGCATTACCATATGGCTGCGCAAAATACCTTCCTCCCTCGCACCTAAACCTAAAATCGCGGTGCGCGACGATTTGTTTAAATAATCGGTGAGCAATTCAACCCGATTAAGCTGCATAGTTTCAAAAGCATGACGCAGCATCAAGTATTTGGCTTCGGTATTAATGCGGGTTTTCTGCCAGCGTTTGGCCAAAAACGTAAAGCCAATTTCCACCCGCTTATTGGGTAAATTGGCCTTCATAAAGCGAGTGGAGCCCGCAATCAAGCCGCTGGCTTTATCGACAGTGACATAGGTTATGCCTTCGCCCGCGGCAAATTGTTGCTGGGCATGGGCGATAAAGTCATCAAGCTTGTCGGGATGCGGCACCAGCGTTACAAAGAGATTCCACAATTCGCCATCGGCAATGGCTGCCGCTAAGCCCACTTTATGATGCTCAGACAGGGGCTCTAGGCGCACCAAGTCGCCTTCCAAAACCTTAGCTTCAAATTTATGTGTCATTTATTCCTTTACTCCACCTGATAGTAATTGCCCTTAGGCGCGGCACCAAACAAAGCCATGGCCGCTTGCATATCCTCTTTGGGAAAACGCGCGATAGACGCTTGATGAGCGGCTTTTGACTCCCAGCGTTCAATGACCACAAAAGTATCGGCCTGCTCGCAATTGCGCAATACTTCGCACCCGTTACAGCCAGGGGAGGAACTGATAAAGGGTATTAGCGATTGTAAAAAAGTGAACAATTCCTCGGCTTTACCGGGCGCAGCTTGAAATTCGTTGATACGGGTGAGCGACATAGTCTTTCCCTAGGTTAGGTTTAAACACAGAAGTGAGATGCAGACAGGGCTACACTCAACGAGTCATTTTTTAAGAGGCAACTTACATGAATATAATTCACCGCACGCTACTCATATTAATCGCATTGCAATTTTCGGCTTGCAGCAAAGATCACACTCAAACCTCAAATATCAATACCAATACCAGTGCCGCAGAAAAACCCCAAGGCGTGCTGACGGCTGCGCAGACTAAAGCCCTAGAGCAAGCCAAAGCGGTAGAGGAAGCACTTAAACAGGCCGAAGCTGCCCGACGCAAACAATTGGATGAAGCACAATAATAATCTAAAACAATCATCTGAATTACTGCTGGCGATTGAGTGTCGCCAACAGTTTTAATACGACTAAAAACGCGCTTATTTAATTAATCGCAACGCAAAGGGCACACGAAAAGTTTGGCCGCTAGAGGTCGCTATAACACCCATAATACAGAACACCAAGTGACAGAGTCCGACAGCAGACATCACTAAACCACCTATAGCAATAAACATTAAAATACTGCCAACGAGATAACCAAGTGCTGCTGTAATGCCCCAGTTAAGCGCCTCTTTGCTTTGATCAACCAGGTAAGCATCATCTTTTTTCAGTAAATAAATGACCAAACCTGGGATAAACATAAAGAATATAGAGATAACCCAGAGCAACACCGCCAAGTTTTTGGAATCCTGTGATGCGCCAGAAGTAGATTGTGTTTGAGCATTAGAGTCTTGTTGATTCATGTGACTATCCTTTTTCAAATTATTGCGAGGAAAGATCAGCTGACGACAAAGAATTTGCCCAGCAGCCATAGTAGGTGCTCGGGGAGTATGCATTATGCCTCTGTGAAATACACCCCAAGGTCGCGCCAGCCTGATACCTGCGCGGAAAAATGCTATAGTGCGCGCCTTTTTATTTATCGTCATATTATGTATGGCGCTTAATTGACCACCTACTCTACTGTTCAGCACACCCGCACTGATCAAAGGCTTTGAGCTTCTATGACCCAACGCAAAATTCTCGTCACCAGCGCCCTTCCCTATGCCAACAGCGACCTGCACCTCGGTCACATGCTGGAGCAAATTCAAACGGATATCTGGGTGCGTTTTCAAACCTTGCGCGGTCACGACTGCCTATACTTCTGCGCCGACGATGCCCATGGCACCGCGATTATGCTCAAGGCTGAAGAAAAGGGGATTACTGCCGAAGAGCACATCGCCAATATCAAACGCGATCACGAAGCCGTATCTAAGGGCTTTAATATCAACTTCGCCAATTTCCACAGCACCCACACTGAGGAGAACCGCGAACTCTCCTACATGATCTATGAGCGCTTGCAGGCCAATGGTCACATAGCCTCGCGCAAGATCACTCAGGCTTACGACCCTGAGAAACAACTATTCTTGGCGGATCGCTACATTAAAGGCACCTGCCCCAAGTGTAAGACCGAAGACCAATACGGCGACAATTGTGAAAAGTGCGGCGCGACCTATTCGCCCATGGATTTGATCAACCCCAAATCGGCGATTTCCGGCGCCACACCCGTCGCCAAAGACTCTGAACACTTTTTCTTCACCCTGCCCGCCTTTGGCGACTTCTTAAAAGACTGGACCCGCGCTGGTCACCTGCAAGATGAAGTGGCCAACAAAATGGCTGAATGGCTCGATTCCGGTTTGCAGGAATGGGACATATCCCGCGATGCGCCCTACTTTGGTTTTGAGATTCCCGGCCAGCCCGGCAAGTTCTTTTACGTATGGCTGGATGCGCCCGTAGGCTATATCGCCAGCCTAAAAAACTACGGCGATAAGCACGGCATTGACTGGATGGACTACTGGAAGCAGGATTCAACCGCTGAGGTGTATCACTTTATCGGCAAAGACATAGTCAACTTCCACGCGCTCTTTTGGCCCGCCATGCTCCACAGCGCCAAGCTGCGCACGCCGACTAAGGTGTGCGTACACGGCTTCGTAACAGTTAACGGCACCAAGATGAGCAAGTCGCGCGGCACCTTTATCAATGCCCAGACCTATCTCGATCATTTGAATCCTGAGTACCTACGTTACTACTTCGCCGCCAAACTGACCGGGGCGGTAGATGACATTGACCTGAACTTGGAAGATTTTATACAGCGCGTTAACAGCGATTTAGTGGGTAAAGTCGTTAATATCGCCAGCCGCACCGCCAAGTTTATTAACAATGCGGGCGGTGTCTTGGCGAATGAGATTGCCGACCCCGTGCTTTGGCAGAAGTTTGTCGATGCAGGCGAAACCATTGCAGCACTTTATGAAGCGCGCGAGTTCAGCAAAGCCATGCGTGAAATCATGGCCTTAGCCGATGCCGCCAACGAATACATTGCCACCCAAGCACCCTGGAAGCTGGCCAAAGAAGCAGGCGCAGAAGCGCAAACTCAGGCAGTCTGCACGCTCGGCATTAATATGTTCCGCGCGATTTTGACCTACTTGAAACCCGTAGTGCCCGCGCTCACCGCCGATGCAGAAGCCTTCTTAGGCGAGACACTCACATGGGCTGCTCCTATTAGCTTCCGCGCCAACGAAAAGCTTAATGACTTTAAACCACTGTTAACCCGTATCGAAAAAGACAAGGTAGACGCCATGCTCGACGCCACTAAAGAAGCCCTTGCTGCCGCTGCGCCCCAAGCCAGCGCCGCGAATGACAAAGCTTCGGGGCCCTTAGCAGATGAACCCATTGCGGCTGAGATCGACTTTAATGATTTTGCCAAGGTAGATTTGCGTATAGCCCTTATCGCCAATGCCGAACATGTGGAAGGCTCCGACAAGTTACTGCGCCTGACCTTGGATCTGGGCGGCGAAACGCGCAATGTATTCTCCGGCATTAAAAGCGCCTACGACCCCAAAGACTTGGTGGGCAAGCTGACGGTAATGGTTGCCAACCTTAAGCCGCGCAAAATGAAGTTCGGCATGAGCGAAGGCATGGTGTTAGCCGCAGGCCCCGGCGATAAAGAGATTTATTTGCTGGAGCCCAACACCGGCGCCAAACCCGGTCAACGCGTAATGTAGGTTGGCGGTGAGGAACGAACGCCAACATGTCCATCGCGCAGCGCAAACCAAAAGCCCGAGTGAATAGCAAATTGGCTTTTGGTGGATACAGACAGATAGGCGTGTCGGGGTTCGTTCCTCACCCCAACCTACACATGGCACCATCCCAATTTTCATAAGGATATGCTTAAACAAGCTAAACCTTTATAGCTTTTTTATTGAGAATACTTCTCTACTTACTGATAATACCCAGCCCACTGGCCTAGGGTTCTTATTCAGGCGGCCCAGACCTTACCTCAGCGGAAAAACACCATGAGTTTCAGCGAAATAGCCATGATTTTGCTCAGCACCATACTGGTCAACAACTTTGTGTTGGCGCAGTTTTTGGGGCTTTGTCCGTTTATGGGTGTATCCAACAAACTGGAGAGCGCCATAGGTATGGCGGGTGCCACCACGTTTGTAATGACCCTCGCCTCTATCTGCACCTATTTAGTCGACCACTGGGTACTCAGCCCCCTAGGCCTCGAATTTTTGCGCACTATCGCCTTTATTTTGGTGATTGCCTCGGTGGTGCAGTTCGTGAAAATGTTTATGGAAAAGACCAGCCCGCTGCTCTATCGCGTACTCGGCGTATTTTTACCACTGATTACCGTGAATTGCGCCGTACTTGGTGTTGCGCTAATTAACACGCAAAAAGTGCATAACTTCTTCGAATCTGCACTCTTTGGTTTTGGCGGCGCTTTGGGCTTTTCAATGGTACTGGTACTGTTTTCTGCCATGCGCGAACGCTTAGCGGTCGCCGATGTGCCCGCGCCCTTTAAGGGCGCTGCTATTGGCATGATCACAGCTGGCTTGATGGCGCTGGCGTTTATGGGCTTTAGCGGCCTGATCAGTAACACCTAATCTGTCAGCCGTAACGAACACCAGTTACACCGTTAATTAAATAGACGAATCCACAGGGTGATTCCGATTTTATGATCGACTTTATTTTTTCCAATCCAGTGCTCAGTGCACTGCTCGCGCTCGGCGGCCTCTCGGCTGTGTTCGGCGCTATTTTGGGTTTTGCTGCGGTAAAATTCAAAGTGGAAGGCGACCCTATCGTCGAGCAAATTGATGCACTGCTGCCCCAAACGCAATGCGGCCAATGCGGTCACCCCGGCTGCCGCCCCTATGCCCAAGCCATTGCCGATGGCGAGGCGATCAACCACTGCCCGCCCGGCGGCCAAGCCACCATTAATGCGATTGCCAATCTTTTGGATATAGATGCCCCCTCGCTCGATGAAGAGCACGGCGAAGCTTCAGATGTGAAAAAGGTCGCCTATATCCGCGAAGACGAGTGCATTGGCTGTACCAAATGCATTCAAGCCTGCCCCATGGACGCCATCTTGGGCGCGGCCAAGCAAATGCACACCGTCATTGCCGATGAGTGCACCGGCTGCGATCTCTGCGTAGAGCCCTGCCCAGTAGACTGTATCGATATGATTCCCGTAGAAACCTCGCTCGATACCTGGAAGTGGCAGCTGCCCGCTACCAACCAAAAGCCCGTGTTTCACGTAGTCGCCAGTGAAATCAATCTCATCGCCTCCGACCGTGGTCGCGGCGATGCCAATGCTGGAACCGATAAAAATGCTGGATCCGATAAAGACGATGCAGGTAAAGCCGCTTAATGACTAGCCTGATTAAAGTATGGGAATTGCCCGGTGGCATTCACCCAGCCGAGCACAAAACACAATCCCTGCAACAGCCGCTGGGGACCTTGCCCCTGCCGCCGCGGTTAGTCATTCCGCTTAACCAACATATTGGCAACCCCGCGCAGCCAGCGGTGCAATTGGGCGATTATGTGTATAAAGGCCAACTGATTGGCGCTGCCGAAGGTACGTTTAGTGCCAATGTGCACGCCTCAAGTTCTGGCACCGTAGTCGCCATTGATAATTTCCCCATTCCGCACCCATCCGGTATGAGCGCGCAATCCATTGTGATTGAGCCCGACGGCAAAGAGGATTGGCTGGAATTTGTGGAGTGCGAAGACTATCGCGCGCTCGACCATACTGAGCTGCTTAAAAAAATTCGCACCGCAGGCGTTGCGGGCTTGGGTGGTGCGGGCTTTCCCACCGCCGTAAAACTCACGCCTAAATCTACCCAAGTGATTGATACCTTAATTATCAATGGCGCTGAGTGCGAGCCCTATATCACCGCCGATGACATGCTCATGCAAGTGCGCGCCGAAGATATTTTGCGCGGCACCCTACTGCTCAGTCATATTTTGCATCACCCTAAAAATTTGCTTATCGGGGTAGAAGACAACAAGCCTCAAGCCATAGCCGCTTTGCAAGCGGCGCTCACTGAACTACGCAAAACCGACACTGAAGCGGCGAATATTCAGGTGGTGCAATTCCCCACCAAATATCCTTCAGGCGGAGCCAAGCAATTAACCCAAATTCTCACGGGGCGTGAAATCCCCAGCGGCCACCACTCGGCCGATGTTGGCGTCATATGCGTCAACGTAGCCACTGCCGCCGCCGCTTGGCGCGCAGTGCGTTTTGGTGAACCATTAATTTCACGGGTCACCACCATTGTGGGCGAGTCCTTTAATGTACAGCGCAATATCGACGTGCTCTTGGGCACGCCTATCGACTTTGTATTAGCACAACATGGTTTTAAAGCCGACAGCAAAGCGCGCGTGATTATGGGTGGCCCCATGATGGGTTTTAGCCTGCTGGATTTAAGCGCGCCCATTATTAAAACCACTAACTGCATTCTCGCGCCGAGCTTAAAAGAACTACCGCTGCCACCACCGGCGCAAGCCTGTATTCGCTGCGGCCTCTGCGCTGAAGCCTGCCCGGTTAGCCTGCTGCCACAACAATTATTTTGGTATGCGCAAGCTGAAGACCACGAGCGGCTAGAGTCACACAACTTATTCGACTGCATTGAATGCGGCGC
Organism: Cellvibrio sp. 25HG11W-0; assembly: GCF_057815475.1. NCBI lineage: Bacteria > Pseudomonadati > Pseudomonadota > Gammaproteobacteria > Cellvibrionales > Cellvibrionaceae > Cellvibrio > Cellvibrio sp. 25HG11W-0. The sequence continues at coordinate 1,710,451 of NZ_CM174230.1, read as the reverse complement.
CTGTTCCTACGTATGCCCCAGTAGCATTCCGCTGGTGCAATACTATCGCGCCGCTAAAGGCACTATTCGCAATCAAGAATTAGAAAAAGAAAAATCTGATCGCTCGCGCCAGCGCTTTGAATTCCGTCAAACGCGTATCGCTAAAGAAGAAGCAGAAAAAGAAGCTAAACGTTTAGCGCGGCAAAAAGCAGCGGAAGAAGCCAAGAAAAAACTGGCAGAAAAAAATGCCGCCAACCCAGCGAACTCAGCCACGGCTGTATCTGAGGTAGATGCCGTGGTAGCAGCTGTCGCAAAAGTGAGCGCCACACAAATCGCACCCGAAGAGCAAAAAGCTAAATTAGAACGCGCCCTCGCCGCTGCGCAAAATTCACTGGCCTCCGCCAGTGCGCCGCTGGTACCGCGCAACATTGAAATTCCCATCACCGATGAACAGCTGGTGCAGCAACAAGCGCGTATCAAGCAGGCGACACTAAAAGTCAGCGATGCCGAGAAAAAGCTCGCCGATTTTATCGCCAGCCTCGCAGTACCCGCGCCTGCGGATGACCCTGTCGCCGCCGCTATAGCCCGCGCCCAAGCAAAACTGAGCATGGCGCCAGACGAAAAGCTGCGCGCAACCTTGGAGTCACTCAATACTCGCCTAAGTAAAGCGCAAGAAAAAGCCGCCGCCGCCAAAGCCGAAGGCAGCAGCACTGCCGATGCACTGCAGCAAGGCGTCGAAAAACTGCAGCAGAAAATCGCCGAAGCAACCGCCGACTTAGCAGAGCTCACTAAAGATCACGCACCCACAGTGGCTGCCGTAGAAGCAGCCCCCGCCGCCGAGCAAGATGCCGCCAGCGCCGCTATCGAAAAAGCCAAGGCCAAAGCCGCCGCCATGGCCAGCATGAGCGACGACGAAAAACGCAGCGCGCAACTTGCATCTCTGCAAAGCCGATTGGAAAAAGCGCGCGAGCGTTTAGTAAAAGCCGAAGCGGAACAAGATGCGAATGTGGAGGCGTTTAGAACTGGGGTGAGTAAGTTGGAAGAGAAGTTGAAAGAGTTGGCTTGATTTACAAATCGCACATTAGACATGTGAAACAAACAACAAATAAAAGTAATTAGACTTTTGTCTAATCAATGAGCCAAGACGAGCCCTATTCTTAGTAAAGTATTTTGAAATTAGCACCGAACGGGTCCCCATATGAGTTCGCCGAGCATCGCAGGGCGCTAGGGCAAAACGGACAGGACGTCCGTTTTAGTCTTGATAATACAGGGATGTATTATCAAGACGGCCCGTAGGCGCACGAGAACTGCAGGATCACGAACGAGTTGGGGTCGCTTTTCTTTTGGTTACTTTTCTTTGGCGAAGCAGAGAAAAGTGACTCGCCAAGAGGCGAAATAAATCTTCAAATTTTGCACAGGTAGCGGCAAATACTCCGCTCCATAAGAGACAACTGATGGCCTTATTAAACATCACCTCCCCTCACACCCAAGGGGCAAACCGCACCGGGCAGCTTATGCGCTTGGTGGTTTACGCAACCTTCCCGGGCATTGCGGCGCTGACTTATTTCTTTGGCGTGGGCGTGCTGATCAATGTGCTGCTCGCGAGCCTAAGCTGTATGGCGCTCGAAGCGCTGGTGATGAAACTGCGCACGCGCCCTGTGGCCTTTTATTTAAAAGATTGCAGTGCGCTGGTGACCGGTGTGTTGCTCGGTGTATCACTGCCGCCCTACTGCCCTTGGTGGTTGGTGGTGAGTGGTGCGCTCTGCGCCATAGTCTTGGCCAAGCAACTTTACGGCGGCATGGGTTTCAACCCCTTTAATCCGGCCATGGTGGCCTATGTGCTGCTGTTAATTTCCTTTCCCGTACAAATGACCCAGTGGGCCATGCCTTCTCCTATGTTGGGCGATGGGCAAACAACCCCGAGCTTAGTGGCCGCACTCGATCAAATATTTTTTGGTTCGCAGCTCGACGGCTATGCCTCCGCCACCGTACTGGATTTAATGAAACAAAATTCCGGCTTACTGTTGAGCGATCTCTACCAACAACAGCCTGCACTGGCGACAGGTCTTTGGGCTGGTGCAGGCTGGGAATGGGTGAATATCGGCTTCTTAATCGGCGGCCTCTTTTTGCTCTACAAAAAAGCCTTTAGCTGGCATGCGCCAATTTGCATGCTAGCGGCGCTAGGGCTTATGGCGGCGATTTTTTACGACAGCGGCAGCTCTGACTCAGCGGGTTCACCGCTGTTTCATTTATTCTCCGGCGCAACTATGTTGGGCGCATTTTTTATTGTGACCGACCCTGTAAGCTCAGCGGTAAGCCAGCGCGGGCGTATGATTTACGGTGCACTTATAGGTGTACTTATTTACGTGATTCGCGCCTGGGGCACCGGCTATCCCGATGGCGTCGCCTTTGCGGTGCTGCTGTTAAACTTCGCCGCGCCTTTTATTGATTACTACACCACGCCGCGCACCTATGGCCACAGCAAACCGCGCCGCGCCACCGATTCAACACCGAAAAAAGGAGGCCATTGATGCTTGGCCAATCCATCAGCAAAAACAGTTTGATTCTCGGGGTGTTCGCGCTGGTCACTGCAGGTACGCTTGCACTGACGAACTTAGGAACACAAGATCGCATCGCCACTGCCGAGCGCGCCGCTCAGCAAAAAGCACTGTTTGAGGTGGTGCCACCAGAGCAGCACGACAACGATATGCTCAGCGATACCATGGTGGTTCCCGAGGAGGCCAAAGCTGCTTTGGGGTTGCGCAGCGATAAGCCCATTTACATCGCCCGACAAAATGGCAAGATCACTGCACTGATTATTCCCGCTACTGCCCACGACGGCTACAGCGGCGACATAGATATGATTGTGGGCGTACTGGCCAATGGCAGCATTACCGGTGTACGCGTACTCAAACACAAAGAAACACCTGGGCTGGGTGATAAAGTTGATTTGAAAAAGTCCCAGTGGATTTTAAATTTCAATGGCAAAAATCTGAGCTTTCCCGTTATTGAAGATTGGAAAGTCAAAAAAGACGGTGGCGATTTTGACCAATTTGCCGGCGCGACCATTACTCCGCGCGCTATGGTGGGGCAAATCAAACGTGTACTAGAAGTGGTTGCCGCTCAACATGATGTATTATTCCCCGCGCAGTCTGACACTGCAGCAATAGGTGAAACCCATGAGTGATGTGAATTACACAGAAATTACCGAAAAAGGTTTATGGAGCAACAACCCCGCGCTAGTGCAATTGCTCGGCCTCTGCCCACTGCTAGCGGTGAGCTCAACCGTAGTAAATGCACTTGGCTTAGGTATTGCCACACTACTCGTACTCATGGTGTCCAACTCCGTAGTATCACTTATTCGCCATCAAGTGAGCGATGCAGTTCGCCTGCCCGCATTCGTGATGATTATTGCCTCGGCGGTAACCTGCATTCAAATGCTCATGAATGCTTTTACTTATGAGCTTTATCAAATACTCGGTATTTTTATTCCGCTCATAGTCACCAACTGTGCAGTACTCGGGCGCGCTGATGCCTTCGCCAGTAAAAACAAACTCCTACCCTCTTTGGTAGATGGTTTTATGATGGGTATGGGCTTCATGCTGGTACTCATTGCGGTAGGCGCCGTGCGCGAATTGCTCGGCACCGGCCACTTATTTGCTGACATGCATTTACTCTTTGGCGAAGTGGCACGCAATTGGCAATTAAATGTTTTTGGCAACAGCTACCCGAATGTGATTTTTGCGCTATTGCCACCGGGGGCGTTTATTGTGGTGGGATTTTTGATCGCAGGAAAAAACTTGATCGACACCCAGCTTAAAGCGCGCGCCGAAGCGCGCAAAGCAAAACCCGTCAAAGGCAGTAAACGCGTGCGCACTACTGGCTCAGTCGCTTAAAGGCAATTGCAGCAGCTTACACTTAAGCGCCAAATGATCAGCGTCTAAACGATCAGCATTAAAATTATCAGCGTTTAGTTCAGGCTTTAAAACGCTTAGCAACACCCAAGTGACACACTGTTATTCCATCACCGATGCCATTGGCACCTATTTTATTTGCTGCATCCAAGGCAAATAATTACCAGCTAAGGAGACAACTATGTTCAACATAACCCCAGAACAACTCAGCGCCCTCTACAACACCTACATCATCCCTTGGTCAATTAAAATTGTCATAGCGCTAATGATATTTTTAATCGGGCGTATGATTGTCAAAATGATCGGCGGCGTAATTGGCAAAGTGTTGACCCACACCAAACTCGACAAAATCTTGGTCGACTTTATTCAATCCCTAGTGCAAGCACTGTTGCTTATTTTTGTCGTAGTTGCCGCCTTAGATCAACTGGGCGTGAACACTAACTCCATGATCGCACTCCTGGGAGCCGCCGGTTTAGCGGTTGGTTTAGCGCTACAAGGCTCGCTGCAAAATTTCGCTGCTGGTTTTATGTTGCTGGTGTTTCGCCCCTTTAAAGCAGGTGACTTTGTTGAAGCGGCGGGCGCAGCAGGTGTGATTGAAAAAATCAGTATCTTCTCCACCATTATGCGCACTGGCGACAACAAAGAAGTCATCATTCCCAACGGCGCCATTTATGGCGGCAATATTATTAATTACTCCAAACGCGATACCCGCCGCATCGACATGACTTTTGGCATTGGCTACGGCGACGACATCCGCAAAGCGCGCGACGTGATGAGCGCGATCATCAAAGCCGATTCCCGTGTACTGGCTGAGCCAGAAACTGTTATTGCAGTCGGTGAACTGGGTGCGAGCAGTGTCAACTTTGTGGTGCGCCCTTGGGTGAAAACGGAAGATTACTGGGCGGTGAAATTTGATTTAACTGAAAAGATCAAACTGGCCTTTGATGAAAATGGTATTAGCATCCCCTTCCCACAAATGGATGTTCACCTCAACAAAATGAACTAATCCCCCCGCACAAGACAAGCAGTTAGCTGAGCCCTTGAGTTTCTCAAGAGCTCAGCACAGTTAATGCCCTGCCCCTAACACATCAGATCTCAGCGTCAACAATCACTTTACGCAGCCACCCAGCAGTCGCTATGCTGCCGCGTTATTTTTACATCAGGATGTTTTTGAGAATGGAGAATATGAAAATAAAATTTAGCCAGCGCTGGGGTAGCCAAATAATAGCGCCCTACCAAGTCTTTGAACTGGTAGTCATAACCCTATTGGGGCTATTACTGGCACTAAACTTATGGGAGTTACTACAAGTAAATGTTTGGCGCCCAGACTCCGGTAGTGTTCAAAATTCTGTGTCACTTCTTTAATCTATATCTAAAAGAGGTGACCTATGACCAATACAAACATCCCCGGCTTCGATATGGAAGCCGCCATCCAAGCGCTGCGTGAAGGCCAAGACCTTACCGGTAAGAACGGTATTCTAACCCCGCTTATTAAACAACTCACCGAAGCTGTCATGCAGGGTGAGCTGGAACAGCATTTAGCGGAAGGCGATGCGCCAAACCGCAAAAATGGTTCTACCAAAAAAACCATGAAAAGCCTGGCGGGGCAATTCGAGCTCAGCACCCCGCGTGATCGCGCCGGCACCTTCGAGCCGCAAATTGTCAAGAAACACCAAACCCATTTAACCGATGAGCTGGAGCGCAAGATAATAGCGCTGTTTTCGCTTGGAACTAGCTATCAGGATATTCGCACCCACATTGAAGATATGTATGGCGTCAGCATTTCTAACGGCACACTCAATGCGGTGACGGATAAGTTATTACCTGAACTTCAAGCGTGGCGTGAGCGTGAGCTGGAAGCCATTTATCCTATTGTTTGGCTGGATGCTATTCATTACAAAATCAAAGAAAATGGACGCTTTATCAGCAAGGCTGTGTACACGCTACTTGGCTTAACTGTTGAGGGCAAAAAAGAGCTGTTGGGGCTGTATCTATCGGATTCTGAAGGTGCGCATCACTGGTTGAGTGTGTTGACTGACTTATACAATCGCGGCGTCAAAGACATTCTGATCGCCTGTGTCGATGGCCTTAAAGGTTTTCCGGAAGCGATTGAAAGCATTTATCCGCACACCGAAGTTCAGCATTGCATCATTCATCAAATCCGTAATTCTATAAAATATGTTGCCAGCAAAAACCAGAAAGCGTTTATGGCAGATTTGAAATGCGTCTACAAAGCGGCCACAAAAAATGCAGCTGAAATTGCACTGGATGAGCTGGAGGCAAAATGGGGCGACAAATATCCGGTTGTGATTAAATCCTGGCGTAGCAAGTGGGATAGGCTGTCAAATTATTTCAAATACCCCGACTATGTGCGAACGGCGATTTATACCACCAATGCGGTTGAGGCCGTGCATCGACAGTTTCGAAAACTCACCAAAACCAAAGGTGGCTTTGCGAATGAAAATAGTTTGCTCAAATTATTATATGCCGGTATGTTGAATGCGTCAGAGCGTTGGACGCACCCCGTGCAAAATTGGAATTTGACGCTGTCGCAGCTGTCGATTCATTTTGCCGGAAGATTGGATGCTCACATTAAACTGTAACTGCTGACACAGAGTTTTGAACACCCTCCAGACTCCATGTACTATGTAGACAGTTACACGTCCAAAGTAATTGAAGAAGGTCGCTGGATTAATCAATTATTTTTCCCGATATTAAAATTAATGCCTGCTTGGTTAGCCATTAGTTTGAGCTATGTATGCTTAGGCTACTTTGCCTATTTTGTAGCCAAAAACATCACGCTACGCCATGGCTACTCCATCGCATTCGCATTACTCTGCCTCTCTATCCCGGTACTTCCGGTACAACTCGAGTGGCCAGAAACCTTATTGGTTGCATTTTTGTTGCTTGCTGTAGCGCCACATCAAGCAAAAAAAATGCCTGACTACATTTTCTTCCCCCTGTTTTCTATTTTGTTTTTTGGGACGCTATCATCATTTTATTTTTTACTGCCATTATTGTTTTTAGCTGAGCTCAACACCAAAAAGACGTTACGTTTACTCGTCATATGGGCGACCGCATTTGTAGTTGGATACATAGTCACCAACACCATCGTCTATATTTCAAGTGGCTCATTTATTCAAATAGCAGGTTGGCGTGAGCCACACCCCATTAAAGAGTTGAAAGACATTGGTACAAACGCGATACGTCTTTATGAAAGTGCGGTTAACTCTCACTATATGAAATTTCAAACAGTATTGGGCCAATGGCTAATTATCGCAACCGCAGCCATAGGTGGGGCCTGCGTACTTTTTAAACGTAGTTTTTTTGCATTATTAGTATCCATCATTGCCGCATTAGGTATTTATGCCTCTACATTGCCTGTGGGGATATTTGTGCAGGAACGCTCTCTTTTAAGCTGCCTAATTGGTTTATTAGTAGCATTTCTACTCCACTCAAAAACACAAAACTGGCTGAATTTTTTTCTGCTGTGTTTAGTACTCGTTTTAAGTGTTCAGTTTTCCAATGCCAGTCGCAACACTATTCTTTGGTTTAAAACCACAACCGAAATCCTGCAAACACAGTTTGCTCAAGCAATCCCCTATCCGCCAGAAGAAGTGCGTACTGTATTTATTATTTTCAACCCCGAAGACAACAGCAGAGCATTTAATAAAATTGATCAATTCAATGAGTTCAAACATCCATTTAGCGAGTCTTTACAGTCCCCACTCAACTGGGTCGCGGTACTAAAAACAATGGGCTATAAACGTATTTTTCTTTGCGAAGATCCAACCTCTTGGGCATGCGAAAGCTTGGAAGGGCATTATGAAGAAACACAAGTAGGGCAGCCGGAAGGGATTTTTTGGTCGAAACGACTTGGCAAACATGACCTCATGCTCATGCTAAACCAAGATTTTGCCCGAAGCCAATAAAGCCTCTACGCACTATTTTCATATCAAAAAAAATCCCTCGCAGAGCGAAGGATTTTTTAAACTGCTAAAAAAGTGCTCGTTGCGTTTTATTCAGCAGCAGCGGAACCAGCACTTTCTTCTTCCAGCTCATCACCCATTTCCTCAGCCTCATCATCTGCTGAGTCAATTGTTTGCTGTAGCTGTGCATCTTGCGCGGCATTTTGCTTGGCTCCTATACCACTCAGCACCATCAACACTGTCTCAGTAGGAATTTGTGTATCACCTACAAAAAGTTCACTGTTGTGTAAGGTCGCCTTAAGTACATACTCGCCAGCCTCTTTGGTGATGTAGCTATCCATCAGGGTCAACATGGGCAAACCCATCGCAACCACTTCAGGCAAGCGCACTTCTAATTGGCTATCCGCTAAACTTAAATATTCAAAAGGCTCGCTCATATCAGCAACATTAGTGCCCGCTGCGGGCGGCTGATAGTTTAGCGTCCAATGCGCCTGAGGCTTGCCGCCCATAAAGTCGGCACCCATTGCAAAGGTAAAACTTAAACCGGGTTGCAAAAATTGCGGAGCCAAACGCTTAAGCTGTTCCATATAAAATGTATTGAGCGCGAGCGGGTCACTCGGCAATGCACTCATGCTCTCACCCCAGGCTTTAAGCGCTGCGATATTAAGTTGATTCATACCAACTTTGTAATAAGCATTGCTCGCACTGACAGGGCCACTCACCTCGGCAAGAGTTAACGCAACTGATGTATCTATACTCTCGTTTACAACCGATTGTTTTTGCTCATAGCCCAATTGTTTTACGGATAGTTTTACCCCTGCGGCGGTGGTGATGTTAATTTCATCCACGTGAATGTTCGCATTGGCTATATTGATTCCTGCCGCCAGATTAGTTGAGTCAAAACTACCCTCGGCAGGTGACATTTTAACTTCTGAACCATCAGCGCTTAGCAGCTCCATTGCGCCAAGATGAATTTCACCCTTGGTACTGAGGCTATCGAAGCGCCCTTGCATATCGACACTCGACTCAGCAAAGCTCAGGTTGTAACTGCCCTCTTCCACTTTTTTGGCAGGCAGTAGCCAACGGGCTGTGTAGGTGTTACTAAAGCCAGCTTGTGTGTAAATTTCGCCAATACTTTCACCAAAAAAATCGGTTATTTTTTTGTCGGTATCAGCATCATGGGTATGTACCATGATGCGGGTAATAGCAGAAAAAAGCCCTAGACCAAAACCCTGCTTGAATAGCACAGGTCCATGCTGGAGCTGGGTATTAACACTCACTTTCATATTGTTATTGAACAGCGCAAGACTATTGGCAGACTTTAATGTTAAAGCCACATCGCTGCTAAAAATGCCACGCTCATAGTGCTCCAAAACCATGATGAGACCTGAACTGGCGCTTTGCGCTTGGCTCAGTGCAAGCTGCTCGCGCATTTTTTGTTCGCCCAAATAGCCCGTGAAGTAGGCACCGCCAACATAGGCCAGCCCGAGCACTAGGGCAGAAATTGCTATTTTTTTCATTTTCATCCTTTCTTTCGTAAGTTATTTCATCATTAAATTGATCGCTAGCGTATCGATCTGCATCAATGCATTTTGTGTTAAACACCTAATGCGCTCTCGCTTTGAGACAGCAAATACCGCAGACTGGCGTTTTTATACCTGAGTTTACACGCTATACCAAATACTTTTGCCCCTGGCCTCTCGCGACATGGCGCAAGAATTTGTATTGAGGGCCAGATTTACCTTGACGCTACTCAAGGTGGCTTTTACCCTGTCCGCCCATTTTATCGCCCCGAGCTGCTGTTATGACTTATTGTGTTGCTATTAATGTCGATGCTGGCCTTATTTTCTGCTCCGACTCGCGCACCAATGCTGGGGTCGATCAGGTCAGTACCTACAGCAAAATGTACCATTTTGGCATCGAAGGCGAACGTCAATTCGTGATTACCTCAGCAGGCAATCTCGCTACGACTCAGTCGGTCATTACCAAAATTCGCAAGGATATAAAAGATCAAGCTGACGTAAGCCTCGCCACCATGGAGAGCATTCACGATGCAGCCGACTATATCGGCGATATCAGCCAGCAGGTACAGGAAAAACACGCGCAGAATAACGGCGTTAGCTTTGAGGCTAGCTTTTTAGTCGGCGGGCAAATTGGTACGGAAAAACCTGGGGTGATGCTGATTTACCCTCAGGGCAACCATATCACCACCTCTGTGCATACACCTTATTTACAGATAGGTGAGAGCAAATATGGCAAGCCGATTTTAGACCGTATTTTAAAACCCGAGACGGGTCTGGATACTGCGGCACTCTGCGCCCTCGTGTCTATGGACTCCACCATGCGCTCCAACCTAACTGTGGGTCCACCCATCGAGCTCATGAGCTATACCACCAATAGTTTCAATATGCAGCACAACGTATTCGATGCGGATAATCAATACCTGCGCGAACTGACTAAATCTTGGGACAACCTCATAGTGCAGGCGTTTTTACAACTGCCGCCGTTTAGCCCCATCCCGCTCAGTAATTAACAAAATAGGGCATTACCAGCGGCGCACTATCGCCGGTAATGCCCACGACTCACTAATCGTTTCTACTCTATAGACTCATCAACTCGGTCTCATCAGGCCAACATCTACTTTCACGACCATTACACTTATTTTGACGACCTGCTGAAATTTTGGCGGTTGTGGTGCAGTTATTGCGTTAGTAAGTCTGTCCAATATTTTTTTGGTTTCTAGGTTATGATCAGGTAACACATATTAAACACGAATAATTACCGTAATTTGCCTGCAATTATCAAATTGACAGGGAGCTGCCACAAAAAAGCATCTCATAGAGAAACGGCTTATTTCGTCACAAACTATCACTACACTTAACCAACGCCCTGTTTTCGCACTTATTATTTTTTAAGCGCACAGGTTAAGCGCACAAGAATAAGTCATCTATCCATTGTAGATTGACCTCATGGCGCTATTTACTGCATGACATTATGTTTGACCTGACACTGAACAACCACTGCCGCTCATCCATCTATTTAGATCGAGCAGCACGACGACACTGAACATTTTTTAGCAACCTAGGTTGCGCCTCTGTAGGAAGGATTATTGTTATGGCAATTCGTGTGGCCATTCATCACCAAACTGAATACACCTTTGATCGTTTAACATCTATATACCCTCATGTGCTGCGCTTGCGCCCTGCACCCCACAGCCGCACCAAAATTCACAGCTACTCGCTAAAAGTTGAGCCTGAAGACCACTTCATAAACTGGCAACAGGATCCTTTTGGCAATTTTCAAGCGCGCTTGGTATTCCCTGAACAAACCAAAAAGCTGAAATTTTCGGTGGAGCTTATCGCCGAAATGACGTCTATCAACCCCTTCGATTTTTTTGTAGAGGACTATGCGCAGCACATTCCCTTCACCTATGACGAACAGCTTGAACGCGAGCTGGCGCCTTATTTAGAAATCACTGAAAACGGCCCCAAACTGCTTGAATTGGTTGAGAGCGTTAAAGATAAATTAGCCGCTAAAGCTGAGAGCAAAACCCTGTGGGAAGTAAATAGCTTTTTAGTTGAAGTGAATCAGACGCTGCAACAAATGATCGGCTATGGCGTGCGCCTTGAACCCGGCGTACAAACCTGTGAAGAGACATTAACCTTAGTTAAAGGCTCCTGCCGCGATACCGCATGGCTATTGGTGCAGCTATTTCGCCACCTCGGGTATGCGGCACGCTTTGCTTCAGGCTATTTAGTACAGTTGACGTCAGACATCAAAGCACTCGACGGCCCCAGCGGCCCTGAGGCAGACTTTACCGATCTTCATGCGTGGACCGAAGTGTTTATCCCCGGAGCAGGCTGGATTGGCCTTGATCCCACCTCAGGGCTCTTGGCGACTGAAGGCCACATTCCCTTAGCCTGTACGCCCGACCCTATTTCTGCCGCGCCAATTACCGGCGCCACCGGCAAGTGCGAGGTAGAATTCGACTACAGCAATGAAGTGTTTCGCGTTCTCGAAGACCCGCGTGTTACCAAGCCCTACACCGAAGAGCAGTGGGAAACCATCAATGCGCTCGGTAAAAAAGTCGATAAAGAACTGCTTGAGCAGGATGTGCGCCTCACTACTGGCGGCGAGCCCACCTTTGTCTCTATCGATGACATGGAATCTGAGCAATGGAATACTGGTGCCCTAGGGGCCGATAAACTCAGCCTCGCCAAAGACCTGCTGCTGCGCATGCGTAAAACCTTTGCCCCCAATGCGCTGCTGCATTACGGCCAAGGCAAGTGGTACCCCGGCGAAGAAGTGCCGCGCTGGGCGCTGGGCTGTTTCTGGCGCACCGATGGCGAGCCACTGTGGCGCGATCCCAAATATCTGGCGCGCGTAGACAAGAGCTACGGTGTTACTCATGTTGAAACCAAGAAATTCGCCGAGTCACTGTGCGAAAAAATTACCGTCAATAAGCAGCACCTGATTCCCGCCTTTGAAGATGTGCTCTATTACCTCTGGGCTGAGCAACAACTGCCGGAAGGTATCAATCCGTTGAAAGCAGACCTGACCGATGATTTAGAGCGTCGCCGCCTGGCCAAGCTGCTCAACCGTGGATTAAATATCGAATCGGGTTATGTCTTGCCTATTGAGTGGAACTACACCCACCAAAATTGGTTAACTGGACGCTGGAAACTGCGCAGCGGCGAACTCTTTTTGATTCCCGGCGATTCACCGCTCGGATTGCGTTTACCCCTTAACTCGTTAGAGCAACCAGAATTTGACTACGAGCGCTATCAGCCCGAGTCAGACCCTATCGCCAGCCGCGCTGAGCTACCACCTGCCGGTGAAGTGCAAAAGAGCTTGCGTGGCCAAGGTTTGTCGCCCAGCCAACAACTTGCAGCGCAGCGCGCCCGTCAGGCGCAAACTGCTGCAGTTAAAACCGCAACCGAACAAACCAACACCACATCGCTTGAAGCGGGCTATGTCATTCGCACGGCGATTAGCTTTGAAGCACGGGATGGTCGCCTGCATATATTCATGCCGCCGCTCTCCTATCTCGATCACTATGTCGCACTCATCGAAGCCATCGAAGACACGGCAAAAGAACTGGATATCCCTGTAGTGCTGGAAGGCTATGAGCCACCGAAAGATCATCGCCTGAAAAAATTCCTCATTACGCCCGATCCAGGTGTGATCGAAGTGAACATTCACCCGGTAGAAACTTGGCCGGAACTGGTAGCCAACACCGAAGCGCTCTACGAAGATGCGCGCCAGTGTCGTTTGGGCACCGAAAAGTTCATGCTCGATGGCCGTCATTCCGGCACAGGTGGTGGTAATCACGTGACCTTTGGCGGGTCCTCGCCTGCCAATAGCCCATTTTTACGTCGCCCAGACTTATTGCGTAGTCTGGTGACCTTTTGGCAGCATCACCCTGGCCTGTCTTATTTGTTCTCTGGCCTGTTTGTTGGGCCAACCAGCCAATCGCCACGGGTAGATGAAGGCCGCGATGAAATGCTCTATGAGCTAGAAATCGCCTTTAAAGAAATGCCAGAAGGCATAGTCGATCAACCCTGGTTGACCGACCGCCTGATGCGCAACCTGCTGATCGACATCACCGGCAATACTCACCGCGCCGAGTTCTGTATCGATAAGCTTTACTCACCGGGCACTGCCAGCGGTCGTCAGGGGATTTTGGAGTTTCGCGGTTTTGAAATGCCACCCCATGCGCGCATGTCGCTAGTGCAGGTACTACTGCTGCGCAGTTTGATCAGCCGCTTCTGGAAAGAGCCCTACCGCCAACCACTGGTACGCTGGGGTACGGCACTGCACGACAAATTCATGCTGCCTCATTATGTATGGGAAGATTTACGTGCCGTAGTGGCAGACTTGAATGAACACGGCTACCCCTTCCAGCTGGAATGGTTGGCAGCATTTGAAGAGTTCCGCTTCCCACATTATGGCCGCGTGCAAATTGATGACATTGGCATAGAGCTGCGCTGGGCCATTGAGCCCTGGCATGTACTTGGTGAAGAAGTGTCCAGCTTCGGCACCTCGCGCTATGTGGATTCATCCTTAGAACGTCTGCAAGTTAAGGTCACCGGCCTCACGCCAGGTCGCTATGTACTAGCCTGTAACGGGCGCCGTGTATGCTTAAATGCCACAGGTAAGCATGGCGAATTCGTCGGAGGCGTGCGCTATCGCGCGTGGGCACCACCCTCTGCACTGCACCCCACCATTGGGGTACATGCACCCTTGGTGTTCGACTTGATCGACACCTGGAACGGCAAGAGCATCGGCGGCTGCACCTACAACGTCAGCCACCCCGGTGGTCGCAGCTATGAGCGTTTCCCCATTAATGCTAACGAGGCTGAATCACGTCGCGGCAATCGCTTCTTCGACTTCAACCATACACCGGGCGCCTTGCCCGTAACACCAGCGGGTGAGGTTTTGCGCGAGTTCTTTGAACACAAGCACCCTCCACGCCCCATGGCACCACCACCAGAAGAGCCCACAGACGAGTATCCACATACACTCGACCTGCGTCGCTAAGCGACATAGCACCGCCCTTCCCATTAGGTGAAGGCGGTGCTTCGCGGCTTTATTTCCCTTTCCATAAAATTGTTGTGATAGGTAGGTTTTTATACTCAAAAGCTCTTAGGCGCCATTCGCGCCGTCATGAGCCGAAAAACTAGGTACAATGGAGCTATCTGTGGCGACTTATGACAATTATAACTATGCAAAACTCTCCAATGCCCATGGAAGCAGCTGTCGAATCTATGGATAACCTCTACCCTGCCCCTCTAAATCGCGTCGATGAAGCCTACCTCGCCTCTGGTGAAGTTCGCCCTCATTGGCAATATCTATTGCAAAGCCTCGCCAAGCTGGGCACTAACGCTATAGATGAACGCCAAAAGAAAGCCAGCCGCATATTGCGCGACGATGGCGCCACCTACAAAATTTACGATACCCCCGACGCCAGCCAAACATGGCAGCTCAATCCTATTCCGCTGCTTATAAGCAGCGAAGAGTGGGCAGTGACCGAAACCGCGTTGGTTGAGCGAGCAGAACTGTTTAATTTACTGCTGAAAGATATCTACGGTGAACGCAAACTCATTAAGCAAGGCGTTATACCGCCAGAACTGCTCTACTCCCACACGGGGTTTCTACGCCCCTGCAATCAGGTAAAACTGGCGGGTAATCACCAACTTATTCTGCACGGTGTGGACTTGGTACGCGGTCCCGATGGCCAAATGAAAGTGATGGCTGACCGAACCCAAGCGCCCTCAGGTGCGGGTTATGCGCTGGAAAATCGCACAGTAATGAACCGCGTGTTTCCCAGCTTGTTCCGCGATAGCCATGTACACCGCCTCAGCCTTTTCTTTGCCCGTATGCGTCAAAAACTGCACGCATTAAACCCCAACGGCGGCATAGCGCGCATAGTTGTACTCACCCCCGGCGCTTTTAATGAAACCTATTTTGAACACGCCTATCTGGCGAACTATTTGGGGTTTCAATTAGTACAGGGCAGCGACTTAAGTGTGCGCAATGGTTTTGTATGGATGAAAGCCTTAGATGGGTTAAAGCGTGTTGATGTAATTTTGCGCCGCGTCGATGACATTTATTGCGACCCCGTCGAACTCAAGGGCGACTCACAATTAGGTGTGCCAGGGTTACTCGAAGCTGCACGACGTGGGCGCGTTGCCATCGCCAACCCACTGGGCTCGAACGTACTGGAAAACCCAGCCTTGCTCCGCTACCTACCCGAGATAGCCAAGGTATTGCTTGGGCGCGAATTAAAAATGCCCTCAGTGAAAACCTGGTGGTGCGGCGACAAACAAGATCTTGAATATGTCTGCGCCAACTTAAAAACCCTGCTGATAAAACCCACTTATCGCAAGCCAGGTATTTATGAGGTTTTTGGTGCCGAGCTGGATGAAACCAAACTGCTCGCATGGGAAAAGCGTATTCGCAAAAACCCCTATCAATTTGCCGCGCAGGAATACACCCCCTGTGCGACAACACCCAGCTGGATGGAAGGCAAATTACAACCCTGCTCATCCATTCTGCGCACCTTCGCAGTCGCCGATGAAGACTCCTATGCGGTGATGCCTGGCGGTCTGACCCGCGTCAATATGGATGCAAGCAATAAGATCATTTCCAACCAACGCGGCTCAGTATCCAAAGACACCTGGGTGCTTGCCTCAGAGCCAGAGAAACACGTCACGCTGCGCAGCGCCAAGTTGCAGCAAGCACAAGACAGCAACAATGAACTGCCCAGCCGGGTGGTGGAAAACCTTTTCTGGATGGGGCGCTATGCCGAACGGGCTGAATCCGCACTACGCCTCCTGCGCACCGTCTATACCCAGCTCAATCGCACTGAAGCATTGCCAGACCAAGTTTGCCGTACATTGCTCGGCGCAGTGACCCATGTAACATCTACCTATCCAGGTTTTGCCAGCCTCAATCCAACCTTGTTTAGCAACCCTGATCCAGAAGTAATTTCGATTATTTTGGACCAACACCGCAGTGGCAGTGTGGCCAATAATTTAATCGCCATGATCAACTCTGGCGAACAGATAAAAGAGCAGCTCTCCAGCGACATTCAACGCATCATTAATGACATAGGCGATGAGCTAAAAACCCTTCAGCAAACCCTAACTGCTGACAGTCTCGCTACCGCCGAAGACACCCTTGCACCCTTGATGACAGCACTGCTGGCACTGGTGGGCTTGGTGCACGACAGCATGATTCGCGATAGCGGCTGGCACTTTATGGAAATGGGCCGACGTTTAGAGCGCACCTTGCAAATCACCAGCAGCCTGCGCTCATTACTCACCCCTAAATTTGATGAATTCGAACAAGAAGTGTTAATTGAATCGACGCTACTCTGCGGCGAAACACTCAACACCTATCGTCGTCTATACCAAAACGGTATCAATATCGAAAATGGTTTAGAGATGATTATGCTCAACGCCAATAACCCGCGCTCGCTCATTTATCAGCTGCAAGAATTAGAAATGCACTTTGCCGACCTACCCGGCAACACCACCGTTTTACGCACCGAAAGTAAGCTGCTGCTAGAAGCCACGACTGCCATAAAATTGAGCGATCTCGATGTATTAGTAAAACACAACGGAGCCATACGCGAAGACTTGGATCAACTGCTCGCCCGTGTTCAATATCTCATCAGCAGCTCATCCAAAGCCATCAGTCAGCGCTATTTCGATCACACCGAAGGCCCGCAGCTCTTGGTGAAAAACACCAGCTGGCAGGAGCAAATATGAAATATATAATCCGCCACAGCACCCGCTATAAATACGCGCTTCCCGTCAGCAACTGCTACAACCTAGCTTATGTTTTGCCACGCACCACCAAAAGCCAAACCGTAAAGAAAACCGATGTGCGCATATCGCCCAACGCCACAACGAACACCAGTCAGAAAGATTATTTCGGCAACCAGTATTTACAATTTTCCATCGAAAATGATCACACTGAATTGGAAGTGAGCATCACCAGCACCATTCAAATTACCGACCCTAATACCAGCATTAATCTCGACTTCGGCACCCCCTGTGCCTATGTGAAATATTTGCTGCAGAATTCAAAAGACGCTGACACACTGGCCGCGCGTGAATTTATTCTCAGCTCACCCATGATTCAACAGCATCAAGACCTCGCCGACTACGCGGCGTCCTCGTTTAATGATGAGCGCCCTTTTCTATCGGCAGTCTTAGAATTAACCCAGCGAATTTTTACGGATTTCACCTACGACCCCGAGTTCTCCGACATAGCCACACCGCTTGCAGATGTACTCAAACACAAGCGTGGCGTCTGTCAAGATTTTGCACACTTTGCGATTGGCTGCTTACGTTCGCTCGGCTATCCCGCGCGCTATGTGAGTGGCTACTTAGAAACACTGCCGCCGCCTGGCCAACAAAAGCTCGTTGGTGCCGACGCTACCCACGCGTGGTTCGCCGTTTTCTCACCCGGCGAAGGTTGGTACGAGTTTGATCCTACCAACAATAAAATTACCGGTGAGCAACACATTACGACTGCATGGGGCCGAGACTACTCCGATGTAAGTCCGCTCAAAGGCGTTATCTTTGGTGGAGGACATTCGCCACAACTTTTCGTTTCTGTCGATGTGCAGCGCGTTGTGGACTAATACCGCAAACCGCCAGATACTTAAGGTGAAAAAATAGAAATGTAAAAGCTCACCAAAAAATCGATAAGAAAAATCGATAAGAAAAGAAGCAGTATAAAAACAAAAACAGCGCCCTAGGGCGCTGTTTTTGTTTAGGCTGAGCATAAAGCATCAGCCAAAGTATACCGACATTAAGAGAACACGCCGGAAACCATTCCACTACCGTAGTTGGTGTAGCCAGACAGGCCAACAGCCTGAGCAGCGGTATCCAACAAACTGGTGTGCTGTCCAACATTGATAATACGGCCGCCGTTAAACTTAGAGCTGCCAGACATCATCATGAAGGGAGCATCGCTACCTATGTGCGCATTGGCGTTACCCATGTCACTCACTTGCAAAATCAAAGTTGAGTTAAACAAAGGCTGGCCTGCGTCATCGGTAGTTGATTTGAGTGTACTGATCAAATCACCCATGCGATCGCTCAAATAGGCGCGCTGTGCCGCATAGCGAGCTTCCACATTACTGTGAATTGCACCATCGTGATAAGACTCATTGAAACCCGTTGGCGAAAACTTAGCGCCATCAGTACCCATCTGAATCGATACCACTTTAGTCAAATTACACGCCAAAGCCAAAGCCGCATTACGTGCCTGCTGGTTAAACAACTGCGTGAAGTAAGCACCATCATAGGGAACTGCAGTTGCAGCACCATAGTTATTCCACGTTGGATTAGAGCAACCAGAGCTAATAGTACCGGTATTAGATGCCAACAAATCTGTTCTCAACTTTTGGATAGCATCAATATTTTGTTGCGCACGAATTTGCTCAGCTGCAGACAATTTCGCCTTAATTTTTTGCAGAGCTGCAATGTTTACATCATAGACCTGCTGCTGTTGTGCTACTGCAGTACTGGTACCGCCGCCACCGCCACCACCACCGGTAAACAAGGTGTTGAATACCGTACGTGGGTTGCTGCTATAAGCGCTTTGATCCCAAGTGTTGGTAGACGAAATAGAGGTATCCAATACCGCGCCACTTTCAGTGTTGGTCATAATACCCAAACGCAGCGAGCTGAAGCGCGATGCTGAGCCTATGGTAGACGAAGCCAACACGTTATCAACCGTAGATTTAGGGCCATTCATTGCACCCAAAACACGGAAGGTAAGACCGTGTGAACCACTTACATCTGACCCTTGCATAACCGACGTACCGCCAAACCAAATACAGTTTTGCTTAACAGCATTAAATGCTTGGGTACAGGTATTCATGGTCAAGTTGCCAGCAGAACCCGTAGGATTAAACGAGTGACTTGCACCACCTGGCGCACCACCTGGAATGTACACAAAAATAACTCTTTGTACTTTTGCAGCGCTAGTTTGCGCTTCTGCGAAACGGCTAGACAGCACGCCCATAGTCAAGGTTGAAGCTTGCAATACGGGTAAGCTGATGCCAGCTTTAGCAATAAACTTTAAAAAATCGCGGCGATTTTCATCAGCCATTCTTTTGAAGTCGTTCATAATAAAAACCCTTTATATCCCCTGCTGGATTAATGACAACCAGCACAATGTAGGGAGGAAATTTTTTGATGGGCGAGCCCGAAGGCTCGCCCGACCTTAGGCTTGATTAATAATCTTTGCGATAACGCACAGACTTCAAGTTACCCAATTGCTTCAGCATAGCCTTAGGACTATCGCTTTGTGCTGCCATGTCTTGTGCCAAAGCGGCAACATCATCCGCATTGTTTTGACGTTGCGCGGCAGGCAGAAGTACTGGCTTACCATCGCTAGCCAAAATGTTGCGATCGAAATAATTCACACCAGTACCCAACGCGGTGCGGTAGTTATTTTCGATGAAACAACGACGAAGTTGCGCCAAGCCAGCAGGTGAAGCGACTAACTGTTGACCAAAGTTTTTACCACTGGTAAAGGTCAAGGTATCAGTGCCTTCCATGCTGCTCACACCATAAAGCGTACCATCGTCAGCTTCATAGGTAGTTGGCAGATTGTTATCGTCGCGGCTGCGTGGCAAACCAACTGGGCTAAAGTCTTCGAAACCAAAACCGAGTGGGTTAATGATTTTCTCGTGACAGGTAGTACAAGGCGCAACTGCTGTTAAGAAATGGTATTCCTGACGAGTTGTTGCAAGACCACCTTGCGCTGCTTTGATGTTATCAAACGCAATTTGTTGATCTTCACGCAGTTTGTCGATATTCACACCATTTGGTGGATTACCCACATCGTGACACAACATTGCACGTCTAATGCGCACTGCACGCAAAATCGGCGCAGTTTTCGCAAAGTGAGCATTTTGCGTAAGGAATGCACCAGAGGTCAGTAAACCACCACGATTCGTCGTAGTTACCTTGCTCAAGTTCGTACCCAAACCACTCGTGCTCAAACCATAGAAACTTGCCAATGCTGAGTTAGCAAAGGTGTAGTTGCTTGAGTAGAGGTTGGTAAAGGCTGCATCATCGAGTACCACATCGTTATAGATAGCGCGAACTTCGTCCAACATCGCCGTCTTAACTGCAGTGGTATAGGTTGGGTAGAGAGTTGCGTTTCTGCTCTCATAAGGCAAGCCACCTACGTTTAGCCACTCAGTAGCAAAACGACCGTAGTGTTGACGCGCTTTAGCAGTACCCAGCAAACGGGTAATTTGCGTATCAATTTGCGCCTTAGTTGACAGGGTTTTATTTGCAGCAGCTGTCAGCAAAGTAGCATCAGGTGTTGAACCCGTGTAGGTGTAAGCCAAGAACGACGCCATTTCATAGTGAGTCAACACATAGGCAGTATCTGGCAAGGCAGCGCGATCGGTAGCAGGGATATCAGTCAACACTATACCTGCATCAGCTGGTGCAGTACCGGTGCGCAAATCACCAAACTTCACACCCAATTCAGAACGATATAAGAACTGTGGTGAAGACAAGGCAGCGCGCAGAGCAAGCTTAATACCATCGTTTACGGCTGTTACACCAACGCTTGACGAGAAGAAGGTCAAGTAAGCTGTGCGCTCTTCAGCAGTGAAGGGACGACGGAATACTTTAGGACCAAAGTCAGTGACGAATTTGTCACCACAAGCTGCCAAAGTCTGACCGCTACAGTTAACAACATTGGTTAGGGTTGCAGTATCCGCAACACGTGAAGCCAAGTCGTTATACGCACGCATATTTTCTTCGCCAATCACTTTATGTGAGTTATTGGTAAAGCCCGTAACAATCAAATCAGCAGGAATAGATGCCAGCGTTGCTGCATCTAATGCAGTTTCTAGGTTCACACCCGTTATGTCGTTAATACTGTTGATGTATTCAGATTTAGACAGAACACGCAACAACCGCTCAGCATAGCGTGGTGCACAAGTATCACCCACACAAACAGGCGCCGCACTGCTAGATGAAACAGAGCTAGGCACTATGCTTGATGATGATCTTGGCGCTAACAAGTAAGTCGCAATCGCACTACCACAATCAGTTCCACACAACGCTGGGTTTTGAATCGGCATATTGCTGGTGATGTATGCCGCCAGAGTCGCTTGGTTTTTCTGTGCAGGGAAAGCGGCAGTCAAGGCGTGACAGCTCGTACATTGCTGTGCAAACAAGGTGGCGCCATTTAAGGCGGCAACACTGCTTGAACTTACAATCACGGATGAGCTTGCTACACTGCTAGGTACTGTACCCGTTAAGGTAACCGATACCGCGTTTGATGCAGGTGAAGGCATGCTGCCGTTGAATGCAATAACTTTATAGTCATAGGCGCCTGCAGTTGTCAGGGTGTCTTGATAGCTGCTGGTATTAGCCGCAGTACCTTTTACTGTTGACCATAAACCCGCTGCATCTTTACGACGAACCACAAAGCCGGTTTCGTTGTTGCTGACATCAGACCAGTTCAAAGATGCAACGCCCGTCACTTGGCTCAAACTTGCCAGCAAGTTAAGCGGTGTAGCAGGTGCGGCAGCCAGTTGAATCGGCGCAACGTTCGCGGCATTGTCTTTGGTCAGGAAGAGCTTGAAGTACACAGGTACTTTTTGGCCAATCGCGTCCAAGGCTGCCGTGGTTCTCAGGGTTTCTATGCCCGAAGCCAAATCAAAATCAACAGAGTTGATGACGATGGCTTTGCGCGGCGACACACTGAAGTTATTGGCGTCATGTTTTACCACCAGGGCATCAAAGCTGATGTCTTTGGTGATGCCGTGCAAGGTTAAGCTGCCAGTAAACGACTTGGTGCTGATGCTACCGACTGCCATGCCGTCAATCTCAGTCAAACTGAGTTGCGTGCTGAAGTGCAAGCTCGGCATAAAGTCCGTTTCAAACAACATGCTTTGCATGCGCGTGTTACGGATATCGATGCCAGTCACTATGCTAGACAAAGGAATGGTTAAATTCGCTTGGCCATTGCTGTTGACGGTACCTTGCAGCGTAGTGAACGTGAAATTTTCAGCCGTGTTGATTTTCTTCACAGCCACAAAATTGAACGTCGACTTAGTGCCATTCACTGACCAACGTGTTGCGACGCTAGGTGCAACACTTGAAGAACTACTACTGCTAAATAGCGGCGTAGTGCTGGAAGACCTGCTGCTAGGTGTTGGCGTGCTGCTAGGTGTGCTGCTTGCCGCAACGCCGCCACAAGCAACACCATTAAGGGTGTAACTCGTAGGAGCGGCGCCCAGGTTGTTAACAATAAACCCAAACGAGGCAGTACCGGCAGCAGGAAGACTACCGTTATAGCCAGCATTTTTCACACAAACATTTTTACCGGTTTGGGTAAAGGTGCCATCCCACAGATTTTGGATAGCGTCGTTGCCACTGTAGCTGTAGCACAGCTCCCAACCATTTAACGCACCACCATTGTTGGTGATGGTGGTTTTGATTTGTGCGCCACTGCCCCAGCTGTTAACCGCTTCGTAGTTCACACTACAAGCGCCTTGGGCGAAGGCTCCGCCCGATGCCGCGACACCGAGAGAGAGCATCGAAATTTTCAATAATTTTTTCATGATTTATTCTCTTTAGGCTTCATCCAATTAACGGGCGTCAAAGACGAGTACGAAGTCCACAGGTACAGCGGTACTGATTGAGGCTATGCCTACTGCTGCACGTAATGCTTCCACACCGTCAGTCAATGAATAGGTAGGCGCGCTCACCAAAATCGGGGCTTGCGTTTGTACCAGGATGCGCGAGTTGGATAACTTTTGAACCAAGAGCGTGGTGGTTACCGGAGCAACAACACCGTGCAAGTTCAGACTGGCAGAGACATCAACTGTTGTAGATCCACCAACAGCGAGACCACTGAGCAAGGTTGTGCTCAAGTTGACCGTAGCGGTAGCCGTTGGGTAAGTTGCCACTTCAAACAACAAGTCATCAAGACGTTGATCGCGCAGGGCTATACCGGTATTGCCAGAGCTCAAATCAATGGTCAAGGTCGCTACGCCAGCGCTGGTGATGTCACCGTTAATACTGGTGAAGTTATGCGCCTCTACCACGTTAGTGTTTTTCGTGGTGGTGAAGTTGAAGTAAGACTCAGTGGTATTCAAAGCCCAACCGCCCACTTGTGCTACCGAGCTTGATGATACAGAGCTTGGTGCAATTGAACTGCGAGCACTGGATACTGGTACTGAGCTTGGCGCTACTGAGCTTGGTGCTACTGAGCTTGGCGCTACGCTTGAGCGTGGCGTTGAGCTAGGCGTTGCACTTGAAGAAGGCACTGAACTCACTGGAGTTACGTTACCGCAACCAATCGGTTGAGTAGAGAACACAATGTCATCCATCCACACATCTGCCGTGTTACCACTGAAGCTGTGGAAACCGAACATTGCGTAGTTGAACTTATCGCTCATCCAATCTGCCCCCAAGGCACCGTTATTCCAGTCATTGGCTGAAGTGATTGAGTGAACCAAAGTGCCGTCAACCCACATGTAGAGGCTGTCGTAGGCAGTATCGGCCAAGTAAGCGGTTTCTACGCAGTACCAGGTATTGGCTTTCATTTGTGGGCCTGAGTTCCATTGGCTCATTTTGGGCGCAATGTTATCGCTCGGAATGTGGTTAGTACCCAACACACCTTTGATTTGACCTACACGGATTTCATCGTTCGCATCTTTGGTCTTTTTCAAGCCCATGATGTGTTCGTGGTTATCGCCTGGATCATTACCCAACACCTTGCTCATGTTGACATAAGCACGGGTATACAAACGTTGAGTACCGGCTGGCAATGCACGCACGATTTGTGCAGGTGCTGCACCACCGTGGAAGTGAACTGACTTAGTGCCGTTGTATGATTTGGTGTTATCAATTACCGCGTACTGAGCGCCAGTCGCTGAGTTATTGTTGTTGTAAACCCAACCAATGAAGTTATCCCAACCTGCTGGCTGTGCGTTCACAGTACCTGACTCGAAGTTATCCGAGAAGAACACACCGGCACCGGTGTTAGGTGTAGAAGAAGCGACTGAGCTTGGCGCTACTGACGTAACGGGCTTGCTAGACGCTGGCACAGAACTTGGCGCAATGCTTGATGCAGGCTTTGAACTTGGTGCTACCGATGAATTAGGTACAACAGTACCACCCCAATTCATGATGTAATTTCTCACCAATTGACCAGAAGCGGTCAGTTGTGACGTAGCCCAACCACCATTAGCGCTGGCACCAGGAACCAAGGCTGCAGAGCCTTCGTCTTTGTCATTCAGCGCCCAGTTGGCGTTACTGATACCGTTGGTTTTGAGGAAGCTCATCCAGGTTGCGGTTTCTGCTGCGTTCACACCACCACCACCGTCGGCGTTCACTGAACCCCACTCTGTTACAAACAACGCAATACCGTTATTCATCGCGGTAGTCGCTTTGTCACGCAGTGATTGCTTATGAGTACCCGCATAGAAATGCAAGGTATACGCAATGTTGCTGTAGGCGGTAATTGGACTTTGCGATGCAACATCTACATCTTGTGACCAATTGGGTGTACCCACGATAATCAAGTTATCTGGGTCAATTGCGCGAATCGCCGCAATTACATCGGTCGCATAGGGCTTAATTACACCAGTCCAAGATACATTAAGAGGCTCGTTATATACCTCATATATCACGTTGTTGTAGCTGCCATACTTAGTTGCCATCTCTTTAAAGAAAGCAATTGAAGCAGCCTTGTTGTCTTCAGCGTGATGCGTGTGCCAGTCAATAATTACATACATGTTATTGGCAATAGCGGCATCAACAACAGTTGTCGTGCGCGTTTTGTTCGCGGCATCAGTTAGATAACCACCGTCATCTTCAACACCCATTGCGGCGCGCACTAGATTGGCTTTCCAATCTGATTTAAGCCATGAAACGACTTGTGCGTTGTAATACTTGTCTGCACCCCAACCGGTATTGCTCCAGAACAAACTCATACCAGACAAATTAGCGGGCTGACCGTTTGCGGTAACTTTATTGCCCTGCACTACCAACGCAGGTACGCCGCCGGTATTACCTGCAGAAGAGCCAGGTGTAGAGGACTTAGGCACTGAGCTTGGTGCCACGCTAGTTACGGGCGTAGAAGATACTGGAGGCGTAGAAGAAGCCGGCGTCGTAGATCCACAAGCTGCACCAGTTAAGGCAGGTACTTCAGCAGTAGTACCATCGGTTTTGGTGCCCTGAATACCAAATTCTGCGGAAGCACTTGGTGCCAAGTTACCATTCCAGCTCAAGTTGGTCGCCGAATAAGGATTGGTACCGCTCAAAGTGGCGTTGTAGCTGGTGGTCATGCGGTTATTGCCGGCATAGGTCCAACCAACAGTCCAACCACTCATCGCTGAGGTTCCGGAGTTAGTTATTTTTATTGTGGCGGTATAGCCGTTATTCCACTGATTGGTCACTGTATAAGAACAGGCACCAAACGCTTGTGTGGAAAGAGCGGATACAGCCAGGGAGAACCCCAACGCAGCGGCGGTGCGAGTTACTGCACTCACCTTGCGCGGTTTTATCGCTGAGGCTTTAAAGCTACTCATAGTGTTTTCCTCGGAGGTAAAAGCCGAATTGTTGGTCGGCGTTGCTACTAGCTAGTTATTGTTAAAAGACATAACTTCGGTTTAAAACAATGGAACATTTACAAAAAGCAATGAAAGCCCAAAGCACAACCATTGGCGCTATGGGCTATTGAAGATCAATTTGTTAATCAAATTTGCGAGGGGAATTTAGCTCTATGGCTTTGCCCATATGCGTAGAGTCTGCACGACGCATGGTCCGCATAACTTCGCATGCCACCACAAAAGCACCGATAACCAAGCCAACATAGATGCACATTATTAAGCTAAAACTAAGGGTGTAATTCCATGGTCTGGCGATACCGAGAAAGCAAGCAAACAACCAGGAGACAGATGAAAGCGCCCCTGTTAGCGCAACCAAAGTTTGTTCAGTATAAGATAGGCTTGTTATGCCGCCAGAAGATGTTACGCGGGGGAAGCTATAGTGGTGCAAAACGATACCATTGAGAGTCAAAAGAGCAACTACAGCCACTTTCGCCCATAGCTTTTGATTCAGTAAATATTGCGCAGGGTCATCGAGATACCCCATGGTTACCAAGCCAGCGCCAGAAACCCAGAGCACAATGAGCGCCATTACAACAATTTCTGCTGCTTTTTTAAGCTCGGCAATCGCTTGAGGAGTAAGTGCTGCGCCCTTTGAACGCGCGAGCGCTAAATCCTGAACAAAGGTAACACCTAGTGCAATACAGGCAGCTATTAAATGGGCATAGACAATTAGAGTTTTCATAGATATCCGCACCTTTATTGTTATTGTTAAACTCAGCTCAGCAATGTTAGCGCAATCATAGTAAGGGTGTAAAATTTTACAAAACTTTATTACGACCCAAATAGAGATAAGTGATTTCCGCTAAAGTTAAAATCTAAGGCAATGTCTATGGCCGTCAAAAAGATTTACTTAGCAATGATTGGCTACAACTGCTGATTCTGGACTAGTTAACACTTTTGAAATATATGATTATTTTTTTTCTACTTTTAAAGCAGTAGATCAATATTAATTCGATTAACCCTCAATGTAAATTCAAATTTTGTGTTTTTTACCTAAATTAAATACTAAAAAGTTATATGTAAAGGGTTTTGGCGTTATATACATCATTTTGATCCTGTACACATTTCATTCACTCTTATCCCTAGGCAGCGGCTTAATCATCCTAATAAAAGTGGAATCACCTATCAAAAAATGATGCACTAAAGCACCCCCCACATGGAGAATTACGATAAAAAATAAACCCCAAGCAACAAATTTATGGGTTAAACCAGCCAAATTAATCCCATACGTATCCAGACCAATTAATGCGGGCGCCTTAAACCACCCAAAAACACTTATCGTCTGCCCCTCTGCCGTACAAATCAAATAGCCACTTACCAGAACTACAAACATCAACACATAGAGTGAAAACTTTATAAGTTTGACGCCTAGCTTGGCCACCACAGTTGAGCTTAAGGATAGAGGCGTTTTACTGCTTAAGCGCCAAAGCAATCGCGCAATAATAAACCCGAATATCAAAATACCAAGAGCATAATGTAAATGTGCATACTGCAAATAATCAGGCGAGTAATAACCATAACTGGTTAGATAAACCCCCAAGCCAAATAGAAACAGCACAACTATCGCGCTCACCCAATGAAAAAAAATACTGACCAAACCAAAACCGCGACGCGAATCTCTAATCACTAGATTATCCCCTTTCTTTACAAATTTTATTATTGTCAATTTTTAACTTACAGATCTGCAACACACAACACCTACTCTAATTAACATAAATACTGTTATTGTTGAGATAACTAAAGCTAAAAATTCTGAGTTTCTAAAATCTACAAAATAAAAAGCCTGACTGTTTATTAAATACTCCTTAATAAACAATCAGGCTTTATGTCCTTAAACCACTCATCAAGCCACTTATTTAAATTGGCCAATTAACTGAGGGAGTATGGTTACCACACTTACAAACCAGAAATAGTTGATACGCCCCAGTTACGGTAAGCAGCACCATTTGGGCTTTGATCAGCTCGCAATTTTTGACCCAAAGTTTGATAAATTTCAACCTGGGTTTTTCCAGCAATATCCAGCACTCTATTACCGGTAATACCAGCACCAGCAACAAACATGGGAACATCGTCATTGCCATGAGCATCTGCGAGCCCCATATCGGACATCTGAGTAACAACAGTAGAGCTGAGCAAGCCTTGAGCATTTAACTTATCTAGTAAATACTTGCTTAAGCCTTGCATATAAGCGATGTCTTCAGTGTATTGCGCTTGATTAAAGTGATGCGATGAATGCGAGGAGCGACCGCCAAGTTTGTCAAAAATATGGTTGTGCGCATCAGTGCCAAACGCTATCGATACCGATGCAGTTAGATTGCAACTTAATGCCAAGGTGATGATGTCGGCTTGTAATTTAGCCAAGGCATCAAAACCAACCACGGCAGTATTTGCTGGCTTTGGACATGAACCACTACCACCACTACCGCCACCGCTGCCCGCACCAATTGCCGTTTCAATTTCTTGAATTGCGGTGAAATGGCTATCGAGCTTATCTTTCTCAAATTGACCAAGCTTGGTCTTCAGACTGCTAATTGCAGGGTAATGAAGATCAACAATAGACTTTCTCGGTGCCGTACCCGTTGTGGTAGTAGTGCCACCACTAAACAGAATATCTAATGCTGCTTGTGGGCTAGTGATAGTTGGCTTACTAGCCGAGCCTTCACGACTCAAATTTGACTCGTCAGTAGTACCAACATTTAAATATTTAACAGGGAAGTTGGCACCAATAGTGCGCCCCATATTCACGTCAAAACTATCTTTTGAAAAGCTGCCGTTATCAAAGCGATGGAACATGATGCCGTGACCCGCACCACTTAATTTTGCACTCTTCATTATCGCCATTTTGCTGTAGTGGCTTGCCAAAGGCGCAGATTGCGCAGGGAACGTAGTTCCACTGGGATACCAGAGATTGGGTTGACAACCGCCGCCGGAGAAAATCAAGCAACTTTTAGTCGGGGTTCCACTTTGAGCTTCAGCTGCACGCGCTAACATTACGCCACCAATCAAACTTGAAGCTCTTAACAAACCGGTAGAAATACCGGCATGTTTTACGATACGCAGAAAATCTCTACGCTCTTTATCGAAGCAGTCTTTATATCTCATTTTATTCACTCCAATTCGTTAACAAGGCTGTGAAGTTGGAGCACGCGTTAGCGTGCCCACTCCTTCCGGTACATTACTGATTCCAATGCTGGAATCTCTTCAAGCATTGCACGTGGGCCTCTGGTTGATAGTACGTTAGTTAAGTCAGC
The DNA here is from genome assembly GCF_057815475.1 of Cellvibrio sp. 25HG11W-0. NCBI lineage: Bacteria > Pseudomonadati > Pseudomonadota > Gammaproteobacteria > Cellvibrionales > Cellvibrionaceae > Cellvibrio > Cellvibrio sp. 25HG11W-0. The sequence goes on along the minus strand of NZ_CM174230.1, from coordinate 1,681,200 downwards.
GATATCGCAGCGGTATGCCTGCTCTTCCGCTTTGCTTATGCGTGTATAACCAACATCTCTGGTGGAGTCGATCAAGAATATGGAGTTTATACCAGAGCTGTAACTGACGAACTGGGTTGCCAGACAAGCTTGCGCCAAACCGGAAACCTGTGGTTGCTCAGCAATAGTACGGGCAAGATCAGCTGCGCCATTGAATTGAATAGATGGCGAGTAGATCACACGGTCAGGATCGTTTAGGAATTGCAACTGTGGATAGGGCGAGTAGAAAGTGCCACTTGAAACAATTGCATTGCCTTTCAGATCAGTACTGCGAACACGACCAGCAGTATCGAAGTTCTCCATAGCACCACCCAATGGGTTGATAATCTCACCGTGGCAGTTTGCACAGCTGGTACCTGCAGTGATGCGATCGAAGATCATGCGCTGAGTCGTATGTGGATCTTCATAGAACACCTTATCACGTGCAGCCAGAGCTTCACGATCAAGACTCACACCTGCTGGTGGCTCAGGGATATCCTGACACATTAGCTTTCTACGCAAGGCTACAGCACGAGTAATCATGTTGGAGTCCGTAGGGCTTGAGTAACGCGACATAAAGGCACCTGACATCAAAATACCACCACGTTCCTGGGTACTCACTTTCACGAAGCCATCAGCATCCTGAGTGCCACTGAACGGCAAGCCGTAATGCGAAGCCAAACGAGAGTTGACGTAGGTGTAGCCTGGATTATAAATCGCACTAAAGGTACTTGCTGAATCAAGCATAGCGCCGGCGAAGTTTTTACCCAGCTCTTGCTTCATATCTGCACCGAGAGTCGCAAAATTACTAAATGCAGGCTTAATCAGTGTTTCGATATTATCCGTTAACAACCAACGGTTCACCAAGTCAGTCAACAACAACTTAGTATTCGCATTACTTAGCAAAGTAGCAGCTTGTGTACGAATTCCTGCTGCAGTATTCAGGCTTCCATTAGCAGCGGCTTGCATTAATGCCGCACTTGGAGCCGAACCTGTATAGGTGTAACTCAAGTAGGTTGCCATCTCGTATCCATCAAGCTTGTAAATGCCACTGCTAGAAAGCACACCTACTTCAGAGCGATACAAGAATTGTGGTGATGACAGCATTGCGGTCAGCGCAACATTCATACCATCCGTTACTGTACGGCCACCGGTGGTGCCATTAGCTACATTCAAGTAAGCGGTCTGCTCTTCAGTCGTTAATGGACGACGGAAGATACGAGGACCTAATGTGTTAACCAAAGTAGATGCACAGCTTGCAGAAGGAGTACAACTCAATACCGCATTCCAGCGCGTTGCCACATCGGTAGCGATACGTTCAGCGTTAGCCAGGTAGCTGGTATAGCGAGCCTTATCAATGACCAAGGTGTTGTTGTTTACAAAGGCACCAGAGATAAAGTCACTTGGCAAGCTAGCGGTTAAATCAGCCTGATAGCCAACCAAATCTTTCATGGAGCGCTGGTATTCATTTTTGGTTAACAAACGCAAGGCTCTTTGACCATAGCTTGGTGCATTTGATGGGCAGCTAAAAGTCGACACTGGATTATCTGGTATACCATCTGCTGGTTTACGCCAGGTCAGTATATGAGCCGCAGTATCTGCAGCACACTGACCAGTACAGCTACTTTCATTCCCCTGTGGCATCCACATAGCAATAAAGTCATTGAGCGAGCGCGCTTGGGTATCTTGGCTGTGTCTGTATTCAGAACGATTAGGATTCACAGGCTGCAGCGCAACAGTACCATTGGCATTTTTCTCACCATCTACACCATGGCAGCTGGCACATTTTTGATCCCAGAGCACTTTACCGTTTGTAGCATTACCCACAACAGAACCAGCACTACTCGATGTAACGGTGCTTGATGTGGTTCTTGGCGCTAACAAGTAAGTAGCAATTGCACTACCACAGTCAGTACCACACAACGCAGGGTTTGTAATCGGCATGTTATTAGTGATGTAAGTCGCCAACAATGCTTGATTTTTCTGTGCAGGGAACGCGGTAGTCAAAGCGTGACAGCTAGTACATTGCTGTGCAAACAAGGTCGCACCGTTTAAGGCCGCAACACTGCTGCTAGAGCCAACAGCAATGACCGATGAGCCCACTGAACTGCTGCTAACCGCACCCGTTAAGGTAACCGATACCGCATTAGATGCAGGTGAAGGCATGCTGCCATTGAACGCAATGACTTTATAGTCATAGGCGCCCGCAGTTGTCAGGGTGTCTTGATAGCTGCTGGTATTAGCCGCAGTACCTTTTACTGTTGACCATAAACCCGCTGCATCTTTACGACGAACCACAAAGCCGGTTTCGTTGTTGCTGACATCAGACCAGTTCAAAGATGCAACGCCCGTCACTTGGCTCAAACTTGCCAGCAAGTTAAGCGGTGCAGCCGGTGCAGCAGCCAGTTGAATCGGCGCAACGTTCGCGGCATTGTCTTTGGTCAGGAAGAGCTTGAAGTACACAGGTACTTTTTGGCCAATCGCGTCCAAGGCTGCCGTGGTTCTCAGGGTTTCTATGCCCGAAGCCAAATCAAAATCAACAGAGTTGATGACGATGGCTTTGCGCGGCGACACACTGAAGTTATTGGCGTCATGTTTTACCACCAGGGCATCAAAGCTGATGTCTTTGGTGATGCCGTGCAAGGTTAAGCTGCCAGTAAACGACTTGGTGCTGATGCTACCGACTGCCATGCCGTCAATCTCAGTCAAACTGAGTTGCGTGCTGAAGTGCAAGCTCGGCATAAAGTCCGTTTCAAACAACATGCTTTGCATGCGCGTGTTACGGATATCGATGCCAGTCACTATGCTAGACAAAGGAATGGTTAAATTCGCTTGGCCATTGCTGTTGACGGTACCTTGCAGCGTAGTGAACGTGAAATTTTCAGCCGTGTTGATTTTCTTCACAGCCACAAAATTGAACGTCGACTTAGTGCCATTCACTGACCAACGTGTTGCGACGCTAGGTGCAACACTTGAAGAACTACTACTGCTAAATAGCGGCGTAGTGCTGGAAGACCTGCTGCTAGGTGTTGGCGTGCTGCTAGGTGTGCTGCTTGCCGCAACGCCGCCACAAGCAACACCATTAAGGGTGTAACTCGTAGGAGCGGCGCCCAGGTTGTTAACAATAAACCCAAACGAGGCAGTACCGGCAGCAGGAAGACTACCGTTATAGCCAGCATTTTTCACACAAACATTTTTACCGGTTTGGGTAAAGGTGCCATCCCACAGATTTTGGATAGCGTCGTTGCCACTGTAGCTGTAGCACAGCTCCCAACCATTTAACGCACCACCATTGTTGGTGATGGTGGTTTTGATTTGTGCGCCACTGCCCCAGCTGTTAACCGCTTCGTAGTTCACACTACAAGCGCCTTGGGCGAAGGCTCCGCCCGATGCCGCGACACCGAGAGAGAGCATCGAAATTTTCAATAATTTTTTCATGATTTATTCTCTTTAGGCTTCATCCAATTAACGGGCGTCAAAGACGAGTACGAAGTCCACAGGTACAGCGGTACTGATTGAGGCTATGCCTACTGCTGCACGTAATGCTTCCACACCGTCAGTCAATGAATAGGTAGGCGCGCTCACCAAAATCGGGGCTTGCGTTTGTACCAGGATGCGCGAGTTGGATAACTTTTGAACCAAGAGCGTGGTGGTTACCGGAGCAACAACACCGTGCAAGTTCAGACTGGCAGAGACATCAACTGTTGTAGATCCACCAACAGCGAGACCACTGAGCAAGGTTGTGCTCAAGTTGACCGTAGCGGTAGCCGTTGGGTAAGTTGCCACTTCAAACAACAAGTCATCAAGACGTTGATCGCGCAGGGCTATACCGGTATTGCCAGAGCTCAAATCAATGGTCAAGGTCGCTACGCCAGCGCTGGTGATGTCACCGTTAATACTGGTGAAGTTATGCGCCTCTACCACGTTAGTGTTTTTCGTGGTGGTGAAGTTGAAGTAAGACTCAGTGGTATTCAAAGCCCAACCGCCCACTTGTGCTACCGAGCTTGATGATACAGAGCTTGGTGCAATTGAACTGCGAGCACTGGATACTGGTACTGAGCTTGGCGCTACTGAGCTTGGTGCTACTGAGCTTGGCGCTACGCTTGAGCGTGGCGTTGAGCTAGGCGTTGCACTTGAAGAAGGCACTGAACTCACTGGAGTTACGTTACCGCAACCAATCGGTTGAGTAGAGAACACAATGTCATCCATCCACACATCTGCCGTGTTACCACTGAAGCTGTGGAAACCGAACATTGCGTAGTTGAACTTATCGCTCATCCAATCTGCCCCCAAGGCACCGTTATTCCAGTCATTGGCTGAAGTGATTGAGTGAACCAAAGTGCCGTCAACCCACATGTAGAGGCTGTCGTAGGCAGTATCGGCCAAGTAAGCGGTTTCTACGCAGTACCAGGTATTGGCTTTCATTTGTGGGCCTGAGTTCCATTGGCTCATTTTGGGCGCAATGTTATCGCTCGGAATGTGGTTAGTACCCAACACACCTTTGATTTGACCTACACGGATTTCATCGTTCGCATCTTTGGTCTTTTTCAAGCCCATGATGTGTTCGTGGTTATCGCCTGGATCATTACCCAACACCTTGCTCATGTTGACATAAGCACGGGTATACAAACGTTGAGTACCGGCTGGCAATGCACGCACGATTTGTGCAGGTGCTGCACCACCGTGGAAGTGAACTGACTTAGTGCCGTTGTATGATTTGGTGTTATCAATTACCGCGTACTGAGCGCCAGTCGCTGAGTTATTGTTGTTGTAAACCCAACCAATGAAGTTATCCCAACCTGCTGGCTGTGCGTTCACAGTACCTGACTCGAAGTTATCCGAGAAGAACACACCGGCACCGGTGTTAGGTGTAGAAGAAGCGACTGAGCTTGGCGCTACTGACGTAACGGGCTTGCTAGAACCCGGTATTGACGAAGCTGGAACAGCTGAGGCTGGCGCTGAAGAAGCCGGCACAGTGCCACCACAAGCGGTGCCAGTTAAGGCAGGCACTTCAGCAGTAGTGCCATCGGTTTTGGTGCCCTGAATACCAAACTCAGCAGATGCACTGGGCGCCAAGTTGCCATTCCAGCTCAAGTTGGTCGCCGAGTAAGGATTGGTACCACTCAGAGTAGCGTTGTAGCTGGTGGTCATGCGGTTGTTACCAGCATAGGTCCAACCAACAGTCCAACCACTCATCGCTGAGGTTCCGGAGTTAGTTATTTTTATTGTGGCGGTATAGCCGTTATTCCACTGATTGGTCACTGTATAAGTACAGGCACCAAACGCTTGTGTGGAAAGAGCGGATACAGCCAGGGAGAACCCCAACGCAGCGGCGGTGCGAGTTACTGCACTCACCTTGCGCGGTTTTATCGCTGAGGCTTTAAAGCTACTCATAGTGTTTTCCTCGGAGGTAAAAGCCGAATGGTCGTCCGGCATTAGTCATTTTTGTTAAAGCGCCAAAAGTTAAAATTTAAAACAACAACGTCAAAAAAATAAAAGTAGTTAACCCGCTTCATGAGCGGGTTTAGTGTGGAAGCAGTGGGCATTAGTCATATTTACGAGAGGCATTCAACTGCACTCTCTCGGTTAACAAGGGTGGCTCCGCTTTGCGCAATCCCCGCATAACTTCACAAGCGACAATGAAGCCCCCAATTACAAAACCAGCGTAAATTAACATTACAAAGTCATAGCCAACGGTGTAATTCCACGTGCGGGCTATACCTAAGTAACAGGCATACAGCCAAGAGACAGATGAGATAGCTCCAGTTAGCGCCACCAAAATTTGCTCATAAACAGGCAAGCCTAAAATTCCCTTAGGTGAGGTAACGCGAGGAAAACTGTAGTAATGCAGGAAAATCCCATTGATGGTAAGTACGGCTACCACAGTAAACTTTGCCCAAAGCTTCTCGTTAAAAAGATACTGCTGTGGGTTGTCCAAATAGCCAACCAGAACCAAGCTCAACCCCGTCAACCACAAAACAATCAGTGCTACCACGATGATTTCAGCAGACTTTTTGAGCTCGCGGCTCGCATTTGCAGACAGTGGATTACCACGAGAAAGCGCGATAGCTAAGTCCTGAATCACCAAAATACCTATAGCAACGCAAGCAGCTAATAAATGCGCATAAACAATTAAGGTTTTCATAATTTCCACGCCTTTCTGTTATTTCGAGCCAATTTTAATTATGGGCAAGCGATGATTGCGTTAACAACTACCAAGTAAAAAATCTAAAATCGCTTACAAAACTACTGAGGGAGATTCTCTTTCCTTAAAAAGGCAAGCACATAAACAAGTATTAAGCGCCAGCCAGTAGAAGATAATAATTACGCTTCACCTGATAGCATTTAACTGTCAAATAAGACCGAGCTACGGCTACTTCTTAAGTCTTTTTGTAATTAAACTAAATTTCTTATAGTTTATTGTTAGAAAAGGTACATGATTTACAAAATATGATCAATTAACAAAATATTCTCTACTTCTCATTTTCACACTAACGTAGACCAAAAGGGTGCCCAAACAACCAAGGCAACTTACTGGTAAAATTAGTTTTTAAGATGAAAAATAACTTTGTTCACTAAAAGCAAGATAGTTCGTAAAAAAATAATCGTAAGCATTTGTTTTATAATAGTTTTTTAGTTTTCTGCCGACACACCAGGAGTGTTTATGGTCCGATTCACAGAAAAGTACATTTTTGCGGCCCATTCACCAAACGACAAAGTTACTCATCACACTCAAACAGCACTCAGATTCGCTTTATTTATAGATTTAAAAATGAGTACAACGCCTCAGTTACCCAAAAGCGAAGCAGGTACAGTGTGCATCTGCTCGCCCTAGCTCTCACTGAGATTTAAATACTACCCTTTCAATATCAAAAAATAATCTTTTTTTTGATTTTTTACACTTTGTCAGGCTGGCGCGCCTTTGAGTGTTTCGAATGGTAGCGCAATCAGCGCAATTACCCCCTAGGTCACCTCAATCTACACAAATCTCGAATAAAGGTTTTACAACTTCAGCAATCAATGCAGCGCCCCGCTCCACCATCTCAGTGTCCTGACAATAGGTCACACGAATACATTCGTGTGCATGTGGCCAATCATCCTTCATACCAGGGAAGAAGTGATGTCCCGATACAACTAAAAGCCCCCTCAGCTTTAAGCGTTGATAGAGCTCCTCGCTCGTAATAGGCAGCCCCTTAAACCATAGCCATAAGAAAATAGCGCCTTCAGGCTGATGAATGTAACAAGGGAGGCCGGAGAGATGGCGTCTAAAGCTAGCTACTGCATGCTGCATACGCGCTTCATAGAAGGGTCGAATATGCTGGCGACTCAATGCAAGAATATCTTCATGCTTTAGCAACTGCTGCAATAACGCAGGCCCAAAATTACCGCAAGCGAGACTTAAAATGGTATTGGCCCTTGCAAACGCACTAATAACATCAGGATTGGCGATAACAACCCCGGTGCGGGCGCCGGGCAGCCCAAGCTTGGAAAGACTAAGCACCAGAATTGTATTGTCATTCCAAAAAGGCTCTGCAGGGCTAAAAAGAATATTAGGGAATGGCGTACCGTAGGCACCGTCTATGATAAGCGGCACCTTGTGTGCGCGGGCTAGCTCATCTAGGCGCTGTAATTCAACGTCACTAATCACATTGCCGGTAGGATTGGTAGGACGAGAAACACACAGAGCACCCGTTTCAACGGTAATACGCAACGCGTCAAAATCAACATGGTATTTAAAGAAGCCATTCTCCAGTATTTCGATACTCGGACGGGTTGCTGCAAAAAAGTCCGCACTAATACCCAGATCGCTATAGCCAAGGTATTCAGGAATGAGCGGCAACTGTATTCGCTTTCTAGTTCCATCGGCAAATTCACCCGCAAATAGATTAAAAAGCACAAAGAAAGCTGACTGGCTGCCGTTAGCCAGTGCAATATTGGCGCGATTTAAAGGCCAGCCGTATTCTTTATTGAACAGCTCTGCGCAAGCATCCAACACATCAGCATCGCCTTGCGGCGGTTGATATACACCCATCATTTGGTAGGCACTGTGCGGATCGCTCAATACCATCTGCAAGCGCTTGTGAAACACAGCCTCCACTACTGGAATCCGTGCAGGATTTCCACCCCCCATAAATATCATCTCAGGGTTAACGCGCAGGGCTTCACCCAAATCCTCCATGAGCGTTACTATTCCCACCTCAGTAGCGAGCTTTTGACCAAACTGAGAAAACTGCATAAACCACCTGCATTTAAATAACTAAGCAAGCAAAGCGTGCTAGAAATATAGAACAGACTGCTCTATCACACATACAAGAACCTAGAGATGAGCAATTGTTAGGATATTATTAAAGAGAAGCCGCGCAATTTAACGGCTAGAAGGCGGGAAAACCAGAGAATTATCGAACACTGCGCAAGCTAATCAAAGCATGAAAAACTACTCAAACACTAAATAAATCCAAAGTTCTTTAGCGTGATTGCTAATTTTTCGGCATTAATGGGCTTTTGAATAAAATCGACTGCGCCAAGCTGAGTCACCCGCTCATGGGCTGTGGGCTGAATATCACCCGATATCACTATAATCATGGCATTGAGAGATTCGCTTTTAACGGCCTCCAATACTTGATAGCCGTCCATCTCCGGCATGGTTAGATCCAAAAAGACGATCTCTCCTTTGCCCTCACGAATTGCACTCAACCCCTCCCTCCCATTGGTGGCAAAGGTGATTTCTACATCCCAACCTTCAGGTAATGAGCGGGCAACTTGCTTGCGCGCCATCATGGAATCATCACAAATTAATAGTGGTATGGTCATAGCAATTAAAGATCTTATAGATAGGTGCGCCATAACGGCAGAAATTTAACATCCTTGTGAGTATAGACATGGATTCCAGAGGAGATAGATTTTTGACGAAAAAGCTCACTTATTTACCTCATGCTGGCTGTTCAGGAATTACTTTCTCAACACAAAATAACGACGCCAAACTCATTTCCATCATTTGTGAAGAATAGGCATCTATAGCACCCAGTTGCTGCTGTGCAATTTGCCCCCAAGGCAAAGACTCTAAAACAGTGCTCTCTTCGGGTAAAAAATGGGGCAAGCCTAATAAGCTTGCCAATTGCCCCAAGCTAAACAGGCTAAGATCTTGAGAAAGTACTAACTCTTCCTGCTGCGTCAAGGTAATAACACCATGATTCAGCAATGCGATACGAATACGCTGCCACTGTTGCGCCGATAATCCCTGACGCAATAACTCCTGTTCACTAACCGCTGCGCCCTTAGCAAAGGCTTGATAGAGCTGCCAAAGAATAAGGAGCGCGGCAAACAAATCGGGGTAATGACGATCGCGCAAGCCGATTTGATGGCTTTTGATCGTATGTACAAAAACCGCCCCCCCCAAAATCACCATCCACGTCAGATTAATCCAAAGCAAAAAAAGTGGCAGTGCAGCAAAAGCACCATAAACCAAGGTAAACGAGGAATGACTGACGATCCAGCTAAACCCAGCCTTTAACCCCTGAAAACATAGCGTTGTCACAAAACCACCGATTAAAGCGTCGCGAGTGGGCACGGTGCAATTCGGGACGGCAACAAACAGTAGGGTGAACGCGGCCCATGTTAGGAGCCAAGGGGCAAACTGAAACACCCACTCTAAAACCCCCAAACTGTCATAGGTACCCACCAATAACCTGAAAGACGCCAAATAGGTACTCATCGCCAAAGCCGCACCCAGTAATAAAGGCCCCAAACTGAAAATCGCCCAATAGAGCAACCAATTGGCAATGCCTCGGCGACCCCGCGCCACCCCCCAAATGGCATTGAAGTTTTGCTCAATGTTTTTCAACATAAGGTAGGCCGACACCAGTAAAAATGCCAGACCGAATGCAGTCATCTGCCGCGCCTGAGCAGAGAACTCCTTGAGATAAACCACCAGCTCCCGCTCGCTGTTGGGCAAAAAATGCTCAAAAAGTAACGATTGCAATTCATCCCCCATGTCACGAAACGCAGGGATAATTGAAAACATCGAATAAGTTACGGTCATTAAGGGCACAGTTGCAAAAAGTGCCATATAGGTTAGTGATGCAGCACTTTTTTGGCAGGATTTGGCCTGATACTGACACACCATTAAACGCACAAAACCAAACATCCAATGCTGCGCACGGCGCAAAACGGCTAACACAGAACGCATTCGAGACATGAATACAAATTCCTTTAATCGCGGGAGAGCTTAAGTGGTTATAATCTGCACCTTAGCGACATACGCTAATTACCACTGATGCAACAATATTCCCGACAAGAGCTATAGATGATTACACTTTATCATAACCCGCGCTGCTCTAAATCGCGCGCTGCACTTGAGTTGCTGCGCAGCCATGGGCAAGAGCCAGAGGTTCTGCTTTATCTCGATACCCCGCCCACCGCCAAAGCCTTAAAAACACTGCTGGGAAAACTGGGGATCAATGCGCGCACATTATTGCGCACAGGTGAAGAGGCTTACAAAACCTTAAGACTAGACAGTGAAAAGCTGACTGAAACTGCGCTCATCAAAGCTATGGTAGAAAACCCTAAGCTGATCGAACGCCCCATCGCCATACGCGGTGAACGAGCCATCATCGGCCGACCGCCAGAAAACGTACTACAACTTTTGTAAACCTAAGAGCAGCCCGCCATGACGCCCTACATCTTAATTCTCTACTACAGTCGCTCCGGCTCCACCTTCGCCATGGCACAGCAAATTGCCCGCGGTGTAGCCCAGGTTGCGAATATAGAAGCGCGCCTGCGCACTGTTCCCAATGTATCGCCCAACACTGAGGCGAGCGAAGCGGCAATTCCAACAGAAGGGGCTGTTTACTGTAGCGAAAATGACTTGAAATACTGCACCGGGTTAATACTCGGTAGCCCAACGCGCTTTGGCAATATGGCCGCCCCTATGAAATATTTTTTGGATAGCACTAGCGGGCTATGGATTAATGGCGATCTCATTAATAAACCGGCTGGAGTATTTACCTCCACGTCGAGCCTTCACGGCGGGCAGGAATCTACGCTGCTCTCCATGATGCTGCCACTTCTGCATCAAGGCATGGTGATAGCAGGCCTACCCTACTCGGCTGCAGCACTCCATATCACCAATAGCGGCGGCACTCCCTACGGTGCCTCGCACCTTGCTCGCGGTGATCAAGCAAGCAAATTAACAAGCGACGAAATTACACTCTGCCAAACGCTGGGCCAACGTATTGCCCAGCTAGCACTCAAACTACAGGCTTGATTATGACTAGCGATTCACCTAAACAGCCCCAGACAGATTCCATTGATCGGGAAACGACAGCCCATGAAAATAAAGACAGTGAAGATACTCGCAAACGCAGAAAAGACCCTGTCATTACCGCGGAAGATGCGGTAACGCTGTATAAAAAACTGCGCGCAGGACAAGTACTTGCAATAGGCAGCTATTGTGCTCTGCTGCTATTTTTTACTGCGCAAAATTTATTCAGTGCCGATGGCCGCCTCATCACGTGGCTGGTTGAAACTATTCCTCTGGTTATTTTTATCCCCGGCCTTATCAAACAAACTCACCGCACCTACAGCTGGATTTGTTTTGTATCGCTTATGTATTTTGTTGCCATAATCCCTCTCCTTATGGGGCATTGGCGTTGGAGTGACTGGCTGATAACCCTACTGGTGAGCACTCTCTTTATGAGCGCCATGATGACCAGTCGCTGGCTACAATATTGGCGCTTCTATTTATCGACGCAGACTAAAAATACATGATCTATGCGTGCTGAGCAATGTTCAAACGCGCACCAACTGCAATCTATAATCTTCACCATTCACGCTATGAATAATCCACAAACAAAAGGAACACAAGGTGTCAGTAAACTACTACGAACCTCCAGCAGCCAAGCAGGCAGCATTTGCTACGCCGAACACTATGACGAATACACCACCACCTAAAGCGCCCAAGCCCAGCAAGATAAGACGCTTCTTCAGCGCTATCGGGGCAAGTATTACTTGGTTGCGCAACACCTCTCTCAATCTATTATTTTTGTTTATTGTCATTCTCGTCATTGTGGCCATAGGGTCCAGCGGCACAGCACCGCTACCCGAGAGTTTTGCACTGCGCCTTGAGCCAAAGGGAATGCTGGTAGATCAACGCAGCTTTATTGATCCCACCAGTATGTTATTGAGCGACGAAGACCCTAACGATCAAGAAACCCTCGTGCGCGATTTGGTAGAAGCCATTAACCAAGCCTCAACTGACTCACGCGTTACAGGCATGGTCATTAAACCTAAACACCTTGCGGGTGGTGGGATTAGCAAACTAAATGAAATTGGCCAAGCATTAGAAAAATTTAAAGCCAGCGGCAAAAAAATCATTGCCGCAAGTGATAATTACACTCAAGATCAATATTATTTAGCCAGTTTTGCCGATGAAATATATTTACACGAAATGGGCTCGGTCGAAATTAATGGCTACAGCCGCTACGCCAACTACTACAAAACCGCACTGGATAATTTAGGCGTAACCGTACACGCCTTTCGCTCAGGTAAATACAAAGACTACCTAGAGCCTTATTTACGTGACGACATGTCGGCGGAGTCGCGCGAACACAACAGTCAGTGGTTGGGCGCACTTTGGCAAGAATACACCGCACAGGTTGAGCGGGCGCGCAAACTTCCTGCAGGCAGCATCAATGAGCTGATCAATAATCTCGATGCGTTTATGGCCCTTACTCAAGGCGATAGCGCCAAATTAGCACTTGAAAACGGCCTAGTGGACAAATTGGGTAACCGTCATGAATACGAACAATTGTTAAAAGATGCGGGATTGAAAACCAGCGTTCCTACCGATGAATACCTTCATAAAAATACGCACAAAGCGCTACCGAAAGCCAACCATGTAGGCTTAATAGTTGCGTCCGGTACTATTAGCGATGGCAGCAAAGAAAATGGCGAAATCGGTGGTGAAAGCATGCGTAAACTGTTGCGTAGCCTGAAAGACCGTAAAGACATAAAAGCGCTGGTTATACGCGTTGACTCAGGCGGCGGCAGCGCTTTTGCCTCAGAAATTATTCGTGCAGAAATCATTGTACTCAAAGAAAAAAACACTATCCCTATATTTATCTCTATGGGATCAGTCGCCGCATCAGGCGGCTATTGGATTGCCACAGCAGGCGATGAAATTTGGGCGCAATCAACTACCATCACCGGCTCCATTGGTGTGTTCGGGGCTTTCCCCACACTGGAAAAATCCCTTAACAAAATCGGCATCAATACCGACGGTGTCGGCACCACCCAACTGGCTGGCGATATGCGCTTAGATCGACCCCTAAGCGCCAAAGCAGGAAAAGTTGTGCAATTGAGTGTGGACAATATTTATCAACGTTTTATTCACTTGGTCGCCACCACACGGAATAAAACAGTCGATGAGATTGACGCTATAGCTCAAGGGCACGTTTGGACTGGTACCACTGCACAAAGCCTCGGCCTAGTCGATCATCTAGGTACGCTCGATGACGTTATTGTCGCAGCAGCAACTGCAGCCAACTTGGAAGATTATGATGTGAAACTTATAGAGCCCAAGTTATCACCCAAACAAGAATTCATTCGCCAACTCACCTCAAGTAACGCCAAACTACTCGCACCTGCAGCCCTGTTAGAAAACTTTTCGGCACTAGCATTGGTAAACGAAAAATTAAAACCTTTAGCAGAACTGCATAAAATGAATGACCCGCAAGGTATTTACGTGCGGTGCTTGGTGTGTGTAGCCCCTTAATAAGTTTAATACCAGAGGTGTTTTTCTAAGGTAAATTTAATTACTCCATCACCTCAGTGCCAGCTTTCGGTTTTCATTTATAGGGTACCGAGAGCCTGCACCGAGGTGCAAAAACAGTCGTTAATTACATCCATCTAGTGCACTTATCCAACGCTCAATAAGTGTAGTAGCCTCTAGGTCCACCAAATGAGTCCCCAAAGGTGGCATTTGGTTTTGATCACGTAGGTTCATGCGCGCTAACAAAACTGAACGCTCTGGTGCGCCGGGGGCAATAATTTTTGCGTTGCTAATACCTAAATCACCTACCGCTGGCGTTACGTCACAAGCATAACTCTCACCTAAGTCTGTATCAAAACGTAAATCCAAGGCCACAGGTGTTGTACCTCCCGGCCTATGGCACCCGCTGCAATTGGTATGTAAATAACTACGCGCACGCTGGGCAATATTCACATCAAGCTTATTTAGCGGCGCTAACGCTTGTGATTTTTGCTGCGGAGTAATCCTATTCATAAAAATATTTATATGCTGCAGACTATCCAATTGATTGGCATTCACTCCGTTGGGATAGAGTAGCTCACCATTCAACTGCAAGGTTTCTAGCCCCAAAGAAAAATTAGCCGCAACGGTGTGGCATTGTAAACACTGCCCAGGGCTAGGATACTGCCAGAGAAGCCCATCACTCATTTTCTCTTTACCACCTGCCAATAAATCCGCGTCACTTTGGTCATCTCTCCACTCATAACTAAAGCCCTGCCAACCAAGTTCACCATAAGCAAACAGGCGTGTTTCAATAAAGCGATTATTCAGCATGAAGTGCTTCATCAATACACTGCCACGCGGAAACATAAAATCACCATCGGTTAGCAGAGTGACTGTAGAATTGTCAGGCAATGATAAAAAGCGCGTTTTAACAGCACCATCAGACCAAAGTGGGCTTTGTACGTTGTAAGGAATCATGACATTAGCTGCAAGCTGTGGGTTAATTTCGTCCACACATCCAGTTGCAGAAAGTTGCGGTGCCATTAAACCTGGCCTCATCACACCACCTGATGCCTTCAACTTTATAATTTGAGAGCCTGCCCCCGATTGGGTTAGGGCATAGAGTTCACCTTGATTATCTTCAGCAAAAGACACCAGATTACCCATCGTATTACCGTGTTGCGCACGCACTACACCACCAGACTGAGGACGACTAATTGATTGAATGCTACTGTCGCAATAGTCGCCAAAAAAATATTTCCCGTAAGCTGCGGGGTATTGACTGCCACGATAGACATATCCGCCAATTACCGAGCAGACGCCCTCATTATGACTAATCGCCAACAGCGGCAAGACTTTGTTCGCAGGAGAACAATTCGCTCGTCCGCTGTAACAGCCCTCCCCCTCCATATCCCCCCAACCATAATTGCCTCCACGCTCAACAACATTAATCTCTTCCCACGCTCCTTGCCCTACATCTCCCACCCAGAGTGCTTGCGTCTCGCGATCAAAACTAAAACGCCAAGGGTTACGTAAACCATAAGCCCAAATCTCATCTAGAGCTTCGCTCAATACAAAAGGGTTGTCAGCCGGAATACCATAGGCGAGAGCAGGCGTGCTGTTGTTGACATCAATACGCAAAATTTTACCGAGAAAGTCATGTAAATTTTGGCCATGTTGTTGCGGATCACCGCCACTGCCACCATCGCCAGTTGCGATATAGAGATAACCATCGCGACCAAATGCAAGCTGCCCACCATTGTGATTGCTATATGGCTGATTAAAACGAAGTAAAATTAATTCTGACGTCGAATCAATTACGCCATCGCTCATCATCTTAAAACGCGCTATGCGTGTCTCTAAGTTATTAGACTCGGTACGCGCAGTGTAATTAACATAAACCCATGAGTTTCTTGCAAACTCGGGATGAAATACCATGCCTAAAAGACCTAACTCACCACCCGATGTAACGCGATCCTCAATGTTTAAGACCTGCGTAAAACTATTGGCATCCACTTTATTGGCAAACCGTAAAATTCGACCAGACTGTCGCACTAAATACCAATCATCATTGTTATTGGGCGCCTGCAACAAGCTAATCGCAGCACTGGCATTCGGCAGCGAAGGAAATGCGGGCTCCCAGGCAATATTCACACTAGCACTATCGCTTATTGGTAAAGGCGCTATACATTTAGCGTTTAAAGGACGCAGAACCAAACCCGAGCGCACACTGCTCAAGTTGGCAGAAGTCGCAGTGGATGAAGTAACTGCAGAAACACTAGCAGTAGCACTAGAGGTTGCAGGGACATTATGGCTAGCGCCACCGCAAGCCGTTAATAACAGCACTAACGTCATAAAAAAACAACTCAAACCGAACCTAGCTGATCGAGTTATCGACATACAAATAGTTATCGCCATAACAAGCTACTCCTAAAAATATACGACCATTTTAAAAATCAGTATGTACCTATATAAGGCTGAACATACAGTTACAGCTCACAAAACACCAAGGCCATGGGTTCACCAAAATTTATTTGGTTGTATTTATAGAATTTCACCAGCAGGAACATTTACCTGAGCACAATTTTAATCCACAAAAAACTTCAACAAATTGATCTAAGCTGAGAACAACTCAGTATTTCTCACGCAACTAAGACTCAATTACGATGCGCGCTCCACCACTCCTGAGCTACACGCATCATGAAAATAAGAAGTCTCGATTTATCCGACAGCCCCCTTAATTTGGAACACCAACGCTTAGGGCTACCGCCCTTAGAAAAAATACCACAACATCCGATTATAAACGCAGCCATTTGGTTTACCGCCTTGGTCTTGGTAAGTCTTCTAGCCTTAGGATTATTTAAGCTTTTTGGCGGAAGTTGGGAAGAAGGCATCAGCACCATAAAAGCAACGCTGGACAACAAACTATTTTGGAGTGCAGTGCTCGTAGGGCTGCTGGCGCAAACGATTGATGGGGCGTTAGGTATGGCCTACGGCATCACCTCTACTAGCTTTTTATTGGCATCCGGCGCATCTCCAGCGGTTGCAACTACAGCGGTCCACATGGCCGAAGTTTTCACTACCGGTGTGTCAGGAATTTCTCATGCAAAATTGGGCAATGTTGATAAAAAATTATTTTTACGCTTATTAATTCCTGGCATTATCGGCGGACTTATAGGCGCCTATGTAATCACTCAAATTGATGGAAAAATTCTTAAACCGTTTATAACAGGCTACCTATTGCTAATGGGGATTTATGTATTAAGTAAAGCCTTTAAAAAGCATTTAGCCAAAGCGAAAACGGAACCTAAACATGTAGCAAAACTTGCGTTACTTGGTGGTTTTGTAGACACCACCGGTGGCGGAGGTTGGGGGCCAGTAGTAACCACAACACTAGTGGGAACAGGGCACGATCCACGCACGACCATTGGTTCAGTTAACTTCGCCGAATTCTTTTTAACTCTCACCAGCGCTGCATCACTGTTTATCTTAGTAAATGAAACGGTTTGGCATTTGGTCATGGGGTTGATTGTAGGTGGCCTCTTTGCCGCCCCTTTTGCTGCCTACGCCTGTAAACGGTTTTCAACCCGCAGCCTATTAATGTTGGTTGGAATATTAATTGTGAGCATATCCATCTTTAATATCTACAAAGTATTTTATGGATAGACACACCATAGATAACAAATAAACCTGCAAAATACTGAGCCGAGCATTTGTGCATTAAGAACAAATACTCGGCCTTTATTTCCATAAACCCCATTTGCATTTACAACTAAGAGAGTTTCTCTTAATAGTTAGTTAATCTAAGAAAAATGATGAACTGCTTCTGCGCATTTACTACTTAAGCTGATAAAAATAGTCACTCGACCTCAACAATAACGCGACAATAATAATTAAATGTTATCTAGCACGACAACTAGCTTGATACGGTGCACTTATCGACCAATTAACCTTGCTTTTTGCCCTGATCAAGGGCAACTTCACTAGGAGAGCAAATTACAGCCAGCCATGCACCGTGTTGCATTACAAATAATGCCTAGAATTGCAAAGGGACTAAATATGAAATATTTACTGATAGTTTTCGGAATACTGATAAGCCTATCCTCATCTGCCACACCTATCTCATTGGCTGGGCAGACGATAGATGCCTATTTAGAGAGAGTCAAAGACGATCAGCACCTCATGCCAATCGGGCGCATAGCTGGCTTTGGATTAGATGCCCCTTTTCTGGTGCGAGAGGGTGATGCAGACCTACAACAATATGACGGGTTATTTACGTTGAATGTCGAATCAGATAGCTTTATCGTAGACTTTAAAAAAAATGCGCGCTGGGCAGATGGTATTGTATTTAAACTATTACACTCCAGCTTAACCTCACAGACAGCAAGCTGGAATACTCTTAGCTACAAAACCAATATTGACGGCATGCAGATCGATGCTGGACAAGGTTGGGCTAGCTTGGATTTCAGTTTAATTCGATTTACGCAAGACAGTTATTTTATTGGATACTTTCACTCTGTTGCACTCCCCGAACCGAACAGTGCCTTATTATTACTCGCCTGCTTAGCGTTACTAACAATAAAGTTTTCCTTTCTCAAACCCAATCGAAACACCCGCCTATAGTCTGCAAAAAAGCACCTAACATACACAACTTACTCCGCGCCAAGGGGTTAACCCTTGGCGAATAAACACTCGGTGATCTGCCAATATTTTCTGTTATTCTACCCTCTAAAGGCTGACGCAAGTCTATTCCTTTCATTTTTCACCCTTTCTTTTTTTTCGCGGCAGGACATACTCAAAAATTTATTCTTATACCGATAAGCTTCCTGTCTTTACACCTAAAGGATCCACTATGCCACTTAGTCGCCAACCAGCTCTCATAATGATGCTAATCGCAACCTTCGTCTGTCTTATTATTTCCGGTTGGACCCCATACGACCGCATCACATGGATACTTGAAATATTTCCCATAGTTATTGCGCTGCCAATAATGTTTGTCAGCTACAAGTCATTTCCTTTAACAAGCCTGCTATATATCTTAATATTTCTCCACGCATTGGTCCTAATGCTCGGTGGAGCCTATTCATATGCACGCGTCCCTCTAGGCTTTAATCTACAAGAGTGGTTTGAACTCTCGCGCAACCCCTACGATAAAATAGGCCATTTCTTTCAAGGGCTAGTCCCTGCATTGGTTGCTCGGGAAATACTCATTCGTCATCACATAGTGAAAGGTAGGAAAATGCTGAGCTTTATTGTTATCGCCATTGTTTTAGCAATTAGCGCAACCTATGAACTCATTGAATGGGCAGCCGCGCTCATGCTTGGCCAAGGCGCAGATGAGTTTTTAGGAACTCAAGGTGACCCATGGGACACACAATCTGATATGTTTTCGGCATTATTAGGGGCTGTATTTGCACTGGGACTTTTTTCAAAACTACACAATCATCAATTACAGCTCTACACACAAATGAATGAGCACGAATAGCTTTAAATACTTGCGAGCAGAAAACCTGAGTATCTCAGCTTAGGTTTTCTAAAAAAATTTAATAAAACACCTAAAGCCGATTACCCGCCCCTAATGTTTTAATTTTTTCCAGTATAGCCTGACCCATTTTTTCAAGCTCAATAGTTTGATCAACACCTCCCACATGTACCGCCTCTTTAGGCATACCATAAACCACGCAACTCTGCTCATCTTGTGCAAAGGTATAGCCACCATGATTGCGAATTTCAAGCATTCCTTTAGCGCCATCTTTCCCCATACCTGTCAGCAACACACCTATAACATTCCCCCCCCCAGCTTGAGCTACAGACCCCATCATTACATCCACGGCAGGCCTATGCCGGTGTACAGGCTCTACATCAGATAACTTACAAATGTAGTCAGCCCCCGAACGAACCACAATTAAATGATGGCCCCCTGGCGCAAGGTAAGCATGCCCCGGCAAAATACGCTCTCCGCCATTGGCTTCTACTACATAAAGATTAGTTAGTTTGTTTAGGCGCTCAGCATAGGTCTTGGTAAACCCAGCGGGCATGTGTTGGGTCATCACAATACCTGGAACTGCTGCAGGAAACTGCATTAATAAATCTTTAATAGCCTCTGTTCCACCGGTTGAGGCGCCTATCGCAATAATTTTTTCGGTGCTCTGCAAACGATTACCGGTGGATAATTTTGTTGGAGCACTTGCTGTAGAGTTGTTTGATTTAGCTAAGGGTTTAACTTTTACTGAGGCCGCCTCCGCCAGCTTTTCGATAATCAATTCAGCATATTCACGAATACCGTCGTTAATCCCAATTTTCGGTTTAGGTATAAAGTCTACCGCACCTAATTCAAAGGCCCTTAGAGTGGCTTCCGCCCCCTCTTCGGTTAAGGTCGAAATCATAACCACAGGTGTTGGTCTTGCTGTCATAAGTTTTTCTAAAAATGTTAACCCATCCATTCTTGGCATTTCTACATCCAAGGTAATTACATCAGGCGAATACTGCTTAATCATCTCGCGAGCCACATAAGCATCAGGCGCCGCCCCTACTAATGTAAATCCAGGGGCCTCACGAATAATTTCTGTCAATAGGCTTCTAACCAATGCAGAATCATCGACTACTAACACTTTTATCGTCACAGCAACTACTCCCCAAACAACTCAACCTCACCACTTTTCGGTGTGTATTTAACCCGCATGCGATACTCACTTTCCCGATCGAGAATAGTAGAGTTATGAATTGATTTAATTTTTTTCACCATAACTTTGCCCGTTTCTGGAAAAAAATAAACCTTGCGTGGATATTCGTCCATCAAATCCTGAGCGAGTATCGGAATCCCCTCATTGTGTAAATAGTCCAACACAAACTCTGAATTTCGCTGACCGACATTATTAACGGTTAAGCCACGCAGAACATTGCCACCACCAAAAACCTTAGCCTCAAGCCGATTGCGATTCGCGCCAAGTTTTAGAAGATGATTTATCAGAAGCTCCATGGCATAGACTCCATAGCGCCCAGATTCAGTCATCAAACCAGTATCATTACTGCCATCACTGGGGAGTAAAAAATGATTCATTCCACCCATCCCAGAATATTTATCTCTCAGACAAACGGCAACACAGGATCCCAGTACCGTCACAATCAATTTATTGCAGTTAGTGACATAGTATTCGCCCGGTAAAATCTTTACGGCATCACAATCAAAATATCGATCAAAATAGGTATTGGGAGCAAGGTGTACATTATTCTCAAAATTCATGGCTTCCCCCCTTGACTAGATGTCCTGCTAGTTGATATGTCGTTTTGCCTACCAGTTTTACTAGATGGGATGCCTGAGTAAAACTCTCAGAATGGCCCGCAATGTATATTCCATCGTTGCTCAGCAAGCGAGTCATCCGCTCAAGTAGCTTTAACTGTGTAGGTTTATCAAAATAAATCATTACATTTCTACAAAATACTACGTCAACAGGTGCACTTATTGGCCAGTTAGCATCCAGCAAATTTATTTTTTTGAAATCTATCAGCTTTCGCAACTCATCTACTACTCTTGCCTTGCCAGAGTTAGCCCCCTTACCACGATGAAAAAATTGCCTTTTTTGCTCGATGCTGAGACTCTCGATACGATTGAGAGGATATACACCAAAGCTCGCCTCACTCAAAACATTACTATCAATATCAGAGGCAATTATTTCAACCGGCGGGTCATATCGTCCATAGGCTTCAGCAAGGGTAATAGCGATAGAGTATGGCTCTTCCCCTGTGCTCGAGGCGGCACACCATACGCGCAGATTTCTTTTTTTGTGTTTGTGTTGCTCAACAAACTCCTTAAGAATCACAAAATGGTGTGGCTCCCGAAAAAATGCGGTGAGGTTGGTAGTAAGGGCATTCACAAACTCTTGCTGCTCTTCCTGACTTTCCGCTAAATAATCCAAATAAGCAGGAAAATCGGGAAAATTAAGGCTGCGTAAACGACGAGCCAAACGGCTATACACCAATTGCTTTTTTGTATCAGAAAGATTTATACCTGCCTTACGATAAATAATCTTCCTAACTTTTTCAAAGTCAGCATCGCTATAGTCGAATTCTCTATCAGAAGAATGAGATGAGGTCACAGGGCATCCAGTAGCAGGTTAAGATCTAAAAAAGCTCCCAATAAACTGAGAGCTTTGAATTTATTTTCTAGAAAGATTCCCATTCATCATCTTGGTTTTTTGGAGGAGAAAGTTTTTTACTCGCTGCTGGTGCCAATTTTTTTGCAGGTGAGGATAGTCGTGTGGTGGGAACTGGTGCTTTTCTACTGCTTGCTCCATCGTTTCCGAGGCGGAATCGAGAAACTCTCTGGGTCAACTGATCGGCTTGTGATTGCAGACTTTCGGCAGCAGCAGCGGCTTCTTCAACTAACGCAGCATTTTGCTGAGTCATTTCATCCATTTGAGAAACAGCAGTTGATACCTCCTCTATACCTGTAGACTGCTCGGAAGAGGCCGCGGCAATTTCTGCCATGATATCGTTCACCCGTTTAATGGCATTAACAATTTCTTTCATGGTATCGCCAGATTTTCCGACCAGTGAGTTTCCATTTTCTATCTTTTTAACCGAATCGGAAATCAACCCCTTAATATCTTTTGCTGCATTCGCAGAACGCTGAGCCAATGTGCGAACTTCAGAAGCGACAACTGCAAAGCCACGCCCTTGGTCGCCTGCGCGCGCTGCTTCTACTGCAGCATTGAGCGCAAGGATATTGGTTTGGAAGGCAATACCATCAATGACCCCAATAATGTCCGCTATTTTCTGCGAGGACTCATTAATAGAGCCCATAGTATCCACCACCTGCTGAATGAGAACGCCACCATCGATTGCCACTGTGGAAGCTTGGGTTGCAAGAACGTTAGCCTGTTTAGCATTGTCCGCATTGAGTTTGACAGTAGAAGTAAGCTCCTCCATGCTCGATGCTGTCTCCTCCAAATTAGCTGCCTGCTGCTCTGTACGACTAGATAGATCCGCGTTCCCTGATGCAATCTCACTGGACGCGGTGAATATAGTTTCTGCGGCGACGCGAATCTCCCCAATAATTTCGCCCAAGCTCTCAGTCGTACTATTGCAATAGTCCTTAAGCTCACCGAAAGTACCTGAATAGTCAGCGGTAATTTTTTCTGTTAAATCACCTTTGGCCAAGGCACCCAGTACGCGATTTACTTCACCCAAGCCAATGTCTGAAGTCTGCATCAAAGCATTTAAACCTTCTGCCAAGGTTAAGAAAAACCCGGCTTTTCCTTCGGTAGGTATACGTGCTTTAAAATTTCCTGCGCCTGCTGCCTGAACCACGTTACTCACTTCAGATTCAACTGCCACTTCTTGAGTTCGATCTAACCACTCAACCACAGACCCTAGACGACTTCCATCCTTGGAAAAAATTGGATTTGCCACTAAGCGAAAATGGCGTTTACCAACAACAATATTACCCGTGTAAGATGTAGTTAAATTTTCCAACAACTTCATTTGATGAGCTGGGTTTTTATGGAATATATCCATATTACTACCAAGTATCTTATCTACCGAAAAATGCGGCAATACGGATTGAATATCATTTTCGGCGATACGTAACATATTTTCGACAGATGTATTCATATAGATAATTTTTCGATCTGTATCAGCAATCATTACATTAGTAGTAGTTGTCTCCAGTGCACCTAAAATTCGGCTCATTTCATGTTCTAATGCAACCTCTTTAGTGCGTTCTACCCACTCAACAACCGACCCTATTCGTTCGCCAGTATTAGAAAATATTGGATTCGCGATTAAACGAAAACTCAAACCCGCCACCACAATATTGCCAACATAGGTATCGCGCAAGTTGGAGAGTATCTGGCTTTGATGACTTGGGTTTTTATGAAATATATCAATATTACTGCCAAGAACCTTATCAACTGAAAAGTGTGGTAATGCCTTACGTAAATCCGACTCTGTACGACGCAACATAGCCTCAACAGCTTTGTTCATATAGATAATATTTCGGCCCGCATCGGCCAACATCACATTACTAGATGTTGCATCGAGCGCTTGCTTAATACGACTGTTTTCATTGGACGCCTTCACGCCCAACTTGAGAGACTCAAGCATTTTGGCCATTGCAGCCAGTATGCTGTTATCGTTGGTAATTACAGGAATTGAAACTTCAGTATCGCCATTTGATACAGAGAGAGCGATAGTTTGAAGTATCAGAGGGTCGGCACCAAGATTTCGCAATATACTTTTTGAAAAAATATATGAGCATAAGATAACTGAAAAAATAGCAAGCACAACGGCAACATAAAGAACTGTTTCATAGGTTTCAACAAGTGAAACGGCATTGTTTTGTTGCTTGTTGACATAAGTTTCTGACATC
This sequence comes from Cellvibrio sp. 25HG11W-0, assembly GCF_057815475.1. Taxonomy (NCBI): domain Bacteria; kingdom Pseudomonadati; phylum Pseudomonadota; class Gammaproteobacteria; order Cellvibrionales; family Cellvibrionaceae; genus Cellvibrio; species Cellvibrio sp. 25HG11W-0. Next base: position 1,657,063 of record NZ_CM174230.1, on the reverse strand, counting down.
TTCACTAAAACGAGCGCATCCTTTCTGTGCTCAGAAAATACTTCCTTTATTTTTCTAAGAGCCAAATCTAAAGCCACGTCATCCCCCGCGGCGGCAGCAGGGATAACTTCAGCCTGAGCCACTCCAATAAACTCGCGAGCTTTCGGTGCTAATTTTTTATTCAAAAATGACATAATCTCAGGCGAAATATCCTTACTATTATTCCAACGATCCATTCTTTTTTCAAACTCATCGATACGAGCTTTTGCCAATCCGATTATATGAGCTCGCTCAGACTGATGCGTAAAAGCTAGCTCACTTAAGTTCATCATTGGCCCAACCAAATACAACGGAGGAGGAAGAACATCAGCCTGCAATTCAACAGCGTAATTAATCCTATTGGACTGCTCGCTGCCAATAGTAGTATAGACCGTCAATAAATAGCTCACGGAACCAAGCAGCAGTACCGAAACAATAGCAATAATCGCCATCGTGGAAAGTTGTTGTTTTAGCGTCAGTCTCATGGTTTTATTCCTTCACAGAAGATTCAATGTTTTTATCGAACAGCCCCATTTCCTCGCTTGAAATAAGCTCATTGATATCGACCATAATAATCATTTGTTCATTAATAGTTGCCAACCCAAGTAGATAGCGACTATCAAATGCCACACCGAAATCCGGTGGCGGGCGCAGCTGCTCTTTGTTCAAACTAACCACATCACTTACGCCATCAACCACGATTCCGACAATTCGATTATGAATATGCAACACAATGACGATAGTAAACTCATTATAAGTTGCAGAACCTACATTGAACTTTATACGCAAATCAACAATAGGAACTATATCACCGCGCAAATTGATGACGCCCTTAATAAACGAGGGAGCGTTAGCTATTTTAGTAACAGATTCATAACCTCGAATTTCTTTCACTGTGAGGATATCTAACGCGTAGTTTTCATCACCGAGAGTAAAAGTAAGAAACTCTTGATCTTTTGGTGTAGAGACAATTTGAGTACTTGCGGATTCGGCCATTACCATTACCTTTTATCCTAGTTTGTTGGAAAAACACTAGCAGTTATCTTAAAGTGTAGTGCTTATGCCTATATCCGTAGCCGCCACTTAGAGTTTTCCCATAAAAAATTACATGCTTGAAACAGGTCCTTAAATAACCGCCCTCTGGTAAATTTCAGACTTGCTTTCTAGTGGTGCACCTACTGAATATAATTAAAACGACTCCCACTCATCATCCTGAACTTTAGGTCGAGATAGAGTCTTAGGAGATGCCACTGAAGTTTTTTTAGGTGGGAGAACTTGTTTTGATACAGGTTTTGATTCTTTCTGTTCACAGTCACCCCTTAGTCGAAATTGATCAACTCTCTGTGAAAGTTGGCTGGCTTGGGCCTGAAGACTTTCTGCGGCCGCAGCGGCTTCTTCAACTAAAGCGGCATTCTGTTGAGTCACTTCATCCATTTGTGATACGGCCGTAGTAACCTCTTCGATACCCGTTGACTGTTCGCTCGATGCTGCAGATATTTCAGCCATAATATCGTTGACGCGTTTTATAGAGCCCACTATTTCTTTCATTGTTTCGCCGGACTTGCTGACCAATATATTGCCGTTTTCGATTTTCTTTACCGAGTCAGATATTAGCCCTTTAATATCTTTAGCCGCATTGGCGGATCGCTGAGCCAAAGTTCTGACTTCAGATGCCACCACTGCAAAGCCACGCCCCTGATCACCAGCGCGCGCAGCCTCAACAGCGGCATTTAACGCAAGAATATTAGTTTGAAATGCGATTCCATCAATCACGCCAATAATGTCGGCAATTTTTTGCGACGACTCATTTATCGAACTCATGGTAGAAACTACTTGTAAAATTAGCTCCCCTCCCTGGATTGCAACACTAGAGGCTTGGGTCGCTAATATATTTCCTTGTTTAGCATTGTCCGCATTTAATTTAACAGTAGACGTTAGCTCCTCCATACTTGAAGCCGTTTCCTCAAGATTGGCCGCTTGTTGCTCAGTTCGACTAGACAAATCATTGTTGCCGGAGGCGATTTCATTGGCGCCGGTAGAAATTTCTTCAGCTGCATCTTTCAGCTCAGTGACTATATCGTGCATGCTTTCAATTATGGTGTTGACCCCTTCACACATGGTTGCCAACAAACCTGATTTGCCTGTCAAATCTATGCGCGCTGTTAAATCGCCATCGACCGCCTCCTTAACTACGTCTCGGACTTGATCAACAGTGATTTTCATAGCATTGGCAAGATTCACTTGTTCAGTAATATCTGTAGCGTATTTCACTACCTTAAAGGGTTTATTATTTGCATCCATAATGGGGTTATAACTTGCTTGAATCCAAACTTCTTTGCCACCGCGACCAATACGCTTATATTGGCCAGCGTCATATTCTCCACTCCCAAGGCGCGACCAGAAATCGCGATACTCTGGGCTTTTTGCAAACTCTGGCGCTACAAACATACTGTGATGTTTACCCTTTATGTCAGCAATGTTGTATCCCAATACATTTAAGAAATTTTCATTTGCATTTAAAACAGTTCCATCCAAGCTAAATTCAATGACAGCTTGAGATTTACCTATGGCAGCTAGCTGACCAGAATAATCAGCATTTCTCATTTTTTCTGCTGTGATATCAGTTGCGTACTTAACCACCTTGAAAGGTCTATTATTGGCATCCAAGATAGCGTTGTAACTCGCCTGAATCCAAACTTCATCGCCATTTTTGGTGATCCGCTTATATTGACCAGCATCAAATTCACCGCGATTTAATTTCTCCCAAAATAACCGATATTCATTTGAGTTATGCTGCGCAGAACTGACAAAGATACGATGATGCTTTCCTTTAACTTCTTCTAACTTATACCCCAAAACATTGAGAAAATTATCATTCGCGTTGAGAATAGTTCCATCGAGCGAAAACTCAATTACAGCTTGGGATTTTCCAATAGCGGAAAGTTGCCCAGCATAGTCTGCATTACGAATGACATCGGCGGTGATATCTGTAGCATATTTAATTACTTTAGCAGGACGACCATCTATTAAAATCGGGTTATAACTAGCTTGTATCCAGACCTCTTTTGCGTTTTTTCCGACTCGTTTATATTGTCCGCTGTCGTACTCACCGCGACCTAAACGAGCCCAAAAGTTTTTATATTCAGCACTTTTTGCATAGTCCGTCGCTACAAACATACTATGATGTTTGCCTTGAACTTCATCGAGCCTATAGTCCATTACATTGAGGAAATTATCGTTCGCAGTGAAAATATTGCCGTTTAAATCGAACTCAATGACAGCCTGAGATCTACCTATAGCAGAAACTTGCCCTCTTAAATCAGCCAGTTCCGCTGAACTGATGATAACGGCATCCGAATCGACAGCAATGCGTTGTAGCTTTTTAAAAAGTTTCATACTTGACCTTTTTCAACCGAATAATAGAAGATGTAAACAGAAGCTTTAAATACAGAATAAAATCCGCCGCTACCCACTTTTGGGCATAGAATCCGTGCTTACATTTACTGCAAGTGACTCTACGTCTAATATAAGGGCGACGCTTCCATCACCCATGATGGTTGCTCCTGCAACTCCCTGTATACGCCGATAGTGTTGCTCTAGACTTTTAATAACGACCTGCTGCTGACCAACTAACGCATCAACAAAAAGTGCAAACCGATGTTTATTCGCCTCAATTAATACCGCAATACCTTTATGTACTTCAGTGTAGACAGGCTCCAACTGCATGGCCTTATAGAGCGGTAATATTGGCCAGTATTGATCGCGTATTAGTAACAATTGATCATCACTGGCCAAGGTTTTTATATCTTTTTCCAATGGCTGCATAGACTCAACTATATTCACCAAAGGTATGATGAATGTCTGATCTCCCACAGAAACGCAGATGCCGTCCACTATGGCAAGTGTCAACGGGAGCCGAATGGTAAACGTCGCGCCAACGCCTTCCGTTGACTCTATATCTATGCGCCCACCCAAAGACAAGACGTTTCTCTTGACCACATCAAGTCCAACTCCGCGCCCCGACACATCAGTAATTTGTGCCGCAGTTGAAAATCCCGGCGCAAATATAAGCTGCCAAACCTCGGCGTCACTGGGATTTTCAGAGACGAATATGTTTTTTTCGAGGGCTTTCTCTAAAATCCGTGAACGACTCAGACCGCCGCCATCATCAGCAATACTGATCACTATACTTCCACCTTGCTGCGCCGCACGTAATATCACTGTCCCTATAGGATTCTTACCTCGATCCAGTCTTGTTTGCGTAGACTCAATCCCGTGGTCAATTGAATTACGCACCAAATGGGTCAAAGGATCGACCAGCTTCTCAGTCAAACCCTTATCTAACTCAGTATCCCCACCTTCAATAACCAATTCAATTTGTTTGCCTAATTTTGATGATAAGTCCCTTACTACGCGAGGAAAGCGATTAAAAACAAACGAGACAGGCAGCATCCGGATTGACATCACAGCCTCTTGAATTTCGCGTGTATTTCGCTCCAACTCACCCGCTACACTTTGAAATTTTTCTGCTAAAGACCCTTCAATACTTTTTCCAAGCAGGCTTAACATTGATTGGGTTATAACTATTTCACCTACCAAATTGATAAGCTGGTCAACTTTGCTTACATCAACGCGTATCGAGGTACTTTCTACACTAACCGATTCTGTTGACTTTGATTTTATCGGAGGTTTCGCGGATGCTGTTTCAGAAGGAATTTGTTTTATTTTTGCAGTGTTATCTTGCGATATATGGGTAGGCTCTTTACTACCAAGCTCCGCGCTAACATCCGCAATACTTTCAGTTGCTGCTAATTCGGCGTGAGCTTTTCCTAAGATTGGTTCATCCATGTCAAAAAATCCGAATCCAGACTCATCAGTAGATTCTTCCTTTTGTTCAAAAAAACCATAGGAGTCATCTTTTTTGTCAGGGATTTCAGCGAAGAAGCCGAAGCCCTCATCGACATCTTCTTTGCTATTTTTTACAACACTACTATTAGTAAATAGCTCCAATTTCTCAGTGGTAATATTTATACCAGCCCAGTCAATTTCGTCATCTGTTTGATAAGATACAATTATAGATTTTAGCAAATCAACTGAGGTAAGAAAGAGGTCTACCATCTCTGCGGTGATAGCCATTTTTCCCTGTCGGATTTTATCGAGAAGATTTTCTAATATATGTGTAACACTACCTAATGCATCGAAACCAAATATTCCGCTACCACCTTTAATAGAGTGAGCTGCTCTAAAAATACTATTAAGCTCTTCCACATCAGGATTGCTTAAATTTAAGGCTAAAAGATACTGCTCCATCTCAGCAAGATGTTCCTGGCTCTCTTCAAAAAACACTGAATGAAACTGCGTCATGTCAATAGACATAATAACTTCCCAATTAATTTAACTGCTTTCACTTCCCACTCAAAAACAATATAAATAATTACTACCCCATCACCTTTTTTGCCACTTCGAGTAATTTTGCTGGATCGAAAGGTTTAACCATCCACCCAGTCGCACCCGCTGCTCGTCCTTGCGCCTTCATAGAATCGCTCGCTTCGGTAGTAAGCATAACGATTGGTGTCTTCATATGCGCAGGAAGCCCACGCAATGATTTAATCAGTGTTAATCCATCCATATTAGGCATGTTTTGATCGGTCAACACAAAGTCATAACTCTTAGTTTTACAGAGTTCAAAAGCTTCCTGACCATCCTTGGCTGCAGTAACAGTGTAGCCAACAGACTTAAGAGTAGCTTCAACCATTTGGCGCACAGATACGGAATCATCCACTATTAATACATGTTTACTCATAATAATTGCCTTATGCCTTACTAAATAAATAGAAAATTTAACGGAGCACTACATTAATTAAATTACCAGGACTCACCACCTCAACAGAGGAAGATAACTTTTTAATAAGCCCAAGCCCTCTGCCTGATAAAGACTCCTCTTTATTACAAGTTATATCACTAGACATATAGCCAGACCCGCTATCGCGCATAGCTATCAACAAGCGAGGTTCATTATTATCTGTCAACCAAGTAAGATTGAATTCAATTTCATCATTATCAGTTAGTTTTTTCAGCCTAGATTCTCGCTCTGAAATATATGCCATAAACCCTTCGGCTTCATTTTTTAACGACGAATCCAACTTAAGGACACCATGATCTATAGCGTTACTGACAACTTCACTAATTATTAAAAATATTTTCTGACACGCGATACTACTAAACCCCATAGATCTTAAATAGCTATTCGATAAGGTAGGTATTTCACATTCCGCTATATTTTTACCCGTTAAAGACATGCTCCATGAAAATGGTGCTGCATTGGTTAGTATCTTATAAGAATTTGATGATTCAACTCCATTGCACTCTTTAATTTTGAAAATCTTACTAAAATCCAATGAACATATAGAAACATCATCATCGTAGCCTTCTATTCCTGCATGTATTTCCAGTGAGTTTATAAGTGAATCATGCAAGCTATTACTTTTACCTCCAATCAAACTTATCACTCTTTTCATAGAGAAGGGCTCACCATCAGCATTTCTTTGCTCTAATAAACCATCACTACAGAGAAATAGCTCACCAGTCTCATCAAAAGGAAATATATCTAATGTTGCATCAAAAATATTATCGTCCAGGATTCCAAGCGCCATATTTTTTGATCTAAACTCATGCACAACAACACCATCAGTATGCCAATAGGCGGTTGGCATGCCTCCATTCCATACGGATATTTCTCCCTTCTCTTTGTGTAACTCAATTACTATTGCTGCTACAAATCTATCCGCAGGTGAGTCATGCAAAACTTTTTTATTAATTTCAGTTACAATTTGCTGCAGTTGAAACCCTTTTGACACCATGCTATTGAATATGGAAATAACTGGCATTATGGTAATAGCAGCAGATAGTCCATGTCCTGTAGCATCTGCCAACATAAAATAGAGACTGCCATTAGGTGAGAATTTTGCTAGCGTCATATCCCCGCTAAAAGAAGAACATGAACTTAACCAAGTAGTAACACCTGAAATATCATTATTATTTTGGCGGAGCACATATTCATAAATGAATTTTGCAACAGCCTCCTCACGCTGAGCTTCACGTTTAAAACTTTCGAGAGCATGTTTTTGCGTTGTAATGAGATTATGCATCTCCACTGAGCTAAGCAGAGACCTAACCTTTAACGACAACAGAGATAGGTTGACCGGCTTAATGACGTAATCTGAAACCCCTCGTTCAAAGCACTCCTCTAAAAAAACGGGGTCTTCATTTGAGCTAACCATTATCACAGGAGGAGTACTTTTATAGGTTATCCACATATCCGGCGACAGCAGATCCATACCAAACCCATCCCCCAACTGATGATCAAGTAAAACCAGATCAACATGAGCATCCACTCTTAAAACAGCTATTGCATCCTTTAGGCTGTAAGCAACAATAACGCCCATGCCTTTAGACACGAGAAAGCTTTCAAACAAGGTACTAAGTAGGGTGTCATCGTCTACCACTAACACCCTACTTGGTGCAGGTGCAGACATATTCATTAAGAAATAAACTCAAAAATTCTTTGCATATTGGCCATGGTTAATATTTCCTCTGTTGCACCACTTACCGACTTTATTTGAACCGCTTTTCCCACTTGATTAAATTTTTTTTGTAACATGACCATCATCCCTAATGCGGAGCTATCGAGATATTCAACACGACTAAAATCTAGAATTAGCTTAACTTTATCGGGATCATTGAGCGCAGGTAGATATGCCGCTAAAAAGTCTTGATGGTATGAATAATCAAAACGACTAGGTAACTTTATTATTTCATGGTCGCTCATTTCATCACCCTAAAAATAATCATTTACATTCAATTAATTTTTGTATATTCGCTAAACTTAGAATTTCTCTAGGCGCGTCTTTAAGATTGGTAATTACAATCTTTACATTTTTTTCGTTAAGCTTTTTATATGCCATAACCAATAGACCTATGCCAGCACTGTCGATGTAGTCAACATCCGAACAATCTAGAGTTATTGTTTTTACATCACTTGGCATATTAGAAAGGGCGCCATTAAATTCCATACTTGAAGAGTAGTCGAATCGCTTTGGCAGTTTCACTATATTCTTATCGCTCATATTTTATCCTCACACGAAAATCAAGCAGTCACTTAAAATAAGTCAACATCTCCACTCGTCATAGAAACTGCAGTCACAGGGTTATGTTTACGTTGCTCAATTTTTTCAACCATTTTCTTTAAGTCAGTATCTATATTCACGCCAAAATCATAAAAATTATCTGTAAAATCCTCCATTGTTTTCGCAATAGGGTTCAATAACCTTAATGTTTCTACATGATGTTAAATATTCTGAGTTGCCATGTCTTCAAATTGTAAAGCTCTAATTGCATCATGCAGGGCAATGACTAAATATTTTTGAAATATCTTCCATCCCATGAGTAATCTCTCTATCCCTTTCTGACTTGCTAAGCATTTCAGCTATTGCACCTTCAACATCGCGCTTCGCCTGAAGTACGTAGGTCATATCTTGCGAAGCAACCGTCCCCACCTCCTCCGCTAAAATGGTAATTGCATTATTCATATTATTTATTTGAGCTTGAATATCTAAACTGAACCCTGCCGAACGAGTTGAAAGCGCACGAACTTCGTCGGCAACAACAGCAAAACCTCTTCCTGCATCACCTGCACGAGCAGCTTCAATAGCAGCATTTAATGCGAGTAAATTAGTTTGCGACGATATTTGATCGATATCGTTAAGAGCTTTAATGATCAAAGGCATTTGATCGGCTATGGCAGTCACTTTTTCCACCAGCCCAATGGATGCTGCGCTCATGGTTACAGTCGTATCCACAAAGCGACTCAAGGTCTGTGAAGTGTTTTCTACGAATTCCCCCATGCGCGCACCATAAGATGCCGGCCCCCCAGCTTTCCCTTCAGTGAATAATAGGCTCTCTATATCTTTTTGCTGCCGATCCAATAGAACTTGTATGTTTTGAAATGAGGTTACTAGTGTGCCTACGGCATCTGACTGAACACCAGCAAGATTTTCCATATCTTGCATAGCATCATGGATAGTCTCACGAATTATTTTCCCGACGTTCACAAGAGAGGCTTGCATCTCTCTCACTTGTTGCGTTTCCTTATCAGTCACATCAAATGCACTTTCTTTAACCTTCAAACTGGCCGACTTACACCATAAAAAAACAGCGACTGCGGAAATAATCACGCCAAGTAAAGGATTGATATAGAGATAACAAAAATATCCAACCATGATCGCCAGTACGACAACAATCAAGTCCATAGCATTAATATTCATACATGCCTATCCACACTATTAACCTAGAATACGCGTGAGTTATTTCTCATTTTTAAAATAGAACAGCTTTAAAAATAGCAGGTTTATTGAGATATGCTTTTTAAACGCAAATTTATTATTTTTATAGTCTTAAAAAAATCAGTCGGATGACGGAGTGGCGCTTAAAATTTCAAACGAAATAGCGAAACCATATAAATAGCCATAAAAAAACCGGTAGTTATGCACTACCGGTTTTTTTATTGCTAAAGAAGTTTAAAATTATTGCACCTCTATAACACCCTCTTCGATCTTGGCTTTCCATATTTGTGGGCCAGTGGTGTGCACTGATTCACCGCGCGAATCCACCGCCACGGTAACTGGCATATCCTTAACGTCGAATTCATAAATAGCCTCCATGCCCAATTCTGGGAAGCCTAGTACCTTTGCAGACTTGATCGCTTGCGCTACCAAATAGGCCGCACCACCTACTGCCATGAGGTAAACAGATTTATTATCGCGGATTGCCTCTATCGCAATAGGCCCACGCTCAGACTTACCAATCATTCCGAGCAGACCTGTTTGCTCTAACATAGTGCGCGTGAATTTATCCATACGCGTCGCAGTTGTAGGCCCAGCGGGACCGACAACCTCATCGCGCACGGGATCAACTGGCCCTACGTAGTAGATAAAGCGTCCTTTCATATCAACCGGCAGAGTTTCGCCCTTGGCGAGCAAGTCAATCATCTTTTTATGCGCCGCATCGCGACCGGTAAGCATTTTGCCGGAGAGTAGTACCGTTTCGCCCGACTTCCAGTCTAAAACATCTTCCGGGGTGATTGTATCCAAATTCACACGACGCACACTGGCGCCTACATCCCAGCTGATTTCTGGCCAATCTTCAATTGCAGGAGGTGCTTGAAATGCTGGACCCGAACCGTCCAATACAAAATGCGCATGGCGTGTTGCGGCGCAGTTAGGAATGATTGCTACAGGTTTATTGGCAGCATGGGTTGGGTAGTCTTTTACTTTGACATCCAATACCGTTGTAAGACCACCGAGGCCCTGAGCACCAATCCCGAGACGATTCACTTTATCAAACAACTCAATACGCAATTCTTCTGCACGATTAGTCGCGCCACGTGCCTGCAACTCGTGTATATCAACAGGCTCAAGTAAGGCTTCTTTTGCCAACTGCATTGCCTTCTCTGCGGTACCGCCAATACCTATACCGAGCATACCAGGTGGACACCAGCCTGCCCCCATTTCTGGTACTACCTTAAGCACCCAATCAACAACGGAATCCGATGGATTCAACATGGCAAATTTAGTTTTGGCTTCTGAACCACCACCTTTAGCGGCTACATGCACATCAACCGTATTGCCTGGCACTATGTTGTAGTGAATGATAGCGGGCGTGTTATCACCCGTATTTTTACGTGCACCATCGGGGTCCGCCAGAATTGAAGCGCGCAATACATTGTCTGGATTTTGGTAGGCGCGACGAACGCCTTCATTGATCATATCGGTCAGACTTAACTGTGCATCCCATTGCACATCCATACCTACCGTTACGAAAACAGTCACAATGCCCGTATCTTGGCAAATAGGTCTATGCCCCATAGCACACATACGCGAATTTATAAGAATTTGCGCCATGGCATCTTTAGCTGCCTTATTTTGTTCGCGCTCATAGGCTTGATGCATAGCTTGAATAAAATCGAGGGGGTGATAGTAGGAGATAAATTGCAGCGCATCTTCGACGCTATCGATCAGATCTTGCTGGCGAATGAGGGTAGGCATAAATCACATCTCTATTAGTCTATAAAGCTTAAAAAATAGTGGGCGGTAAGTCAGACGTAATTCTACACGATGAAATACGCCTTGCCGAACTCCACGATTAAAAACAAAAGCTATTCAAAAAACATAAAAAATACACGCACCAGAAGTGCGCAATATAAATCACACATAAAGCTGTTTAACCAAGCGATAACAAAAAAAGCCGCTGAAACTTCTTAAACGAAGAGTCAGCGGCTTTTCTTAATAATCAATAAACTCGGCAACAATGAACCCGTTATTTAGGTACAGCACTCAACTGTTGTTTGATCTGCAACAAATCACGATTGGTGCTGCGACGGAACTCATCAATCGCCGATATAGCATCTTCGTTAGCTTTAGTGCGGCGCACCAAGCTATCCATATCGCCCAGCTCCAACTCTAAACGCGATACTTCTTCGCGCAACTGCTGCACACTAATACTTTGCTGACTAACATTGCTACCTAAACTTTCAATTTTACCTGTGGCAGCATTACTCTGCGCCCGGCTCTCATCTAAGTCCTTCTTGAGACTCACCAACGCTGATTTAGCATCAGCGGCATCTTTTTTCGCCAGAGCAGTATCACGCCCAACAGCTGCGGTTTTTTCACTGTTCGCAGCAATGGATTTGCGTAAGTTTTCAGCATTTGCGGTTAAGGTTCGAACATCCCCGTCCATCTTTTTCAAATTGGCTTGCAGCCCGACCAAACTCGCACTGGATTCCTCAGAAGAAACATTCAGTTGCTGCTCTAAACCTAAAATACGTGCTTCAGCGAGCTTGATTGTCGCCTGCGCTTGAAATAGCTGCCAACCCAAAAATGCAGCACCACCCACAGCCACTAAGGCCAATACCAATGCAATCGCAGGCAAACTACTCGTGCCGGCAGGAGCGGCATAAGCTGGGCTGGCCGAAGGCTTGCGCGAGGCTTGGCGCGACGGGACATCATTTTCCGGCACTGGGCGACGTACCGGTGCCTGCTCGCGGGCATCAGGAACAGAAGAAGATGATGAAGATAAGGTGGGTTCTTTACGTTCCATAACAACAACTACCTAGCATAAATAATCAATAGAAGGTGACCCGGAGCCTAGAGGTACAACAACCTAGGCATAACAATTTCGAAATGGCATTCAGCGTTCAAGGTTCGAAAATAAAGGTAAGTTCATTGCCATAAGTCTTTTAGATAACTCACTTTCGAGTATGGCTATAAATTCTGTGGGCATTCTATAGCAGCTACCAACCTAAACATAGTCGCCCAGAGTCTGCAACTCAGATTATTCTGCTGAATGACTCAACACCTAACGTAGGCAGTATTGGTTGCACAGTAATATTTCGAAGCAGCGATATAAACAGAAAAATGAAATATCACAAACAACAACAGGCCCGCAGGCCTGTTGTTTAACACATCTATCCGATGCTACTTAGCGAAGTTCGCGTTTACGAATTCCCAGTTTACCAAAGCCCAGAAGGCATTCATGTAAGTTGGGCGCGCATTGCGATAATCGATGTAGTAAGCGTGTTCCCACAAATCTACAGTCAAAATTGGCGTAACAGATGCATCTGTCAAAGGAGTTGCAGCGTTGCTGGTGTTAACTATAGCAACTGAACCATCAGCTTTTTTAACCAACCAAGTCCAGCTTGAGCCGAAGTTGTTGATGGCAGAAGCAGTGAAATCTTCTTTAAACTTATCAAAAGAACCAAAAGCCGCGTTGATAGCGTCAGCTACTGCACCAGTTGCTGCGCCGCCGCCGTTGGGGCTCAAGCAGTTCCAGTAAAACGTGTGGTTCCAAATTTGCGCAGCATTGTTGAATACTGGGCCAGATGAAGACTTAACAACATCTTCCAAGCTTTTACCTTCAAATTCAGTACCAGGAACCAAGCCATTCAACTTATCAACATAAGTTTTATGGTGTTTACCGTAATGGAATTGCAAAGTTTCAGCAGAAATATGGGGCGCCAAAGCATCTTCGGCGTAAGGCAATACTGGTAATTCAAAAGCCATGGTGTTTCTCCTAATATCACGAGTTACGTTTAGAATCATGAATTGTGTTAAAGGTGGTCATGGTAAAAAGCTATTCCATATCACAGAGATGCAAAAATTAGGCCCTGAGATTAAATACAAACTTAAAACCGATAGAATGCGGGCTGAACCGCTTTTTAAATAGTTACGGCCCACAAGGGGCCGTAACTATAACGCAATTTTAATAGGTATTCACCGCTGCACTCCATGAGTGCAGTATCGGTAAACACCGACGAATTGCATGCATATCTAAGGTCAAACTAGGCATTAAAATAGTTTGATGTAGCAATTACATCATACCGCCCATGCCGCCCATTCCGCCCATGCCACCCATATCTGGTGCAGAGGCTTTATCTTCTGGCAGATCCGCTACCATTGCTTCGGTAGTGATCATCAAACCAGCGATAGAACCAGCAGCTTGAAGTGCAGAGCGAGTAACTTTAGCTGGGTCAAGAATACCCATTTCAATCATGTCGCCGTAAACACCAGTTGCAGCGTTGTAACCAAAGTTGCCAGTGCCTTTCTTCACTTGATCAGCAACGACTGATGGCTCATCACCCGCGTTTGCAACGATTTGACGCAATGGAGCTTCCATGGCGCGACGAGCAATAGCGATACCGGCATTTTGGTCTTCGTTGTCGCCTTTCAAATCTTTAATGGCTTCAACAGCGCGCAACAAGGCAGTACCACCGCCAGGCACAACGCCCTCTTCTACTGCAGCGCGAGTAGCGTGCAACGCATCTTCAACGCGTGCTTTCTTCTCTTTCATTTCCATTTCTGTGGCTGCGCCCACTTTAATGACTGCAACACCGCCCGCCAGTTTAGCTACGCGCTCTTGCAATTTTTCACGGTCGTAATCAGAAGATGTTTCTTCGATTTGTACGCGAATTTGCGCAACACGAGATTTGATTTCGTCTGCATTACCAGCGCCATCAACGATGGTGCTGTTGTCTTTGCTCATGGTTACGCGCTTAGCGGTACCCAAGTGCTCCAAGGTAGCTGATTCCAAGTCCAAACCAACTTCTTCAGAGATCACAGTAGCACCGGTCAATACGGCGATGTCTTGCAGCATCGCTTTGCGACGATCACCGAAACCAGGCGCCTTACAGGCAGATACTTTTACGATGCCGCGAATATTGTTCACTACTAAGGTCGCCAAGGCTTCACCTTCAACGTCTTCAGCAATAATAACCAGCGGCTTGCCAGACTTGGCCACAGCTTCAAGTACGGGCAACAATTCACGAATGTTGGAGATTTTTTTATCTACCAACAAAATGTAGGGGTGATCTTGCTCAACACTCATGTTGTCTTGGTTGTTGATGAAGTAAGGAGACAGGTAACCGCGGTCGAACTGCATACCTTCTACAACGTCCAACTCGTTGTCGAGGCTGGTGCCTTCTTCAACAGTGATAACGCCTTCTTTACCCACTTTGTCCATTGCTTCTGCAATCAACTCACCTACAGAGGTGTCGCTGTTCGCAGAGATGCTGCCTACTTGAGAGATAGACTTACTATCAACACAAGGCTGAGCAATAGACTTAACATGAGTTACCGCAGCAGCGATGGCTTTGTCGATACCGCGCTTCAAATCCATTGGATTCATGCCGGCAGCAACTGATTTCAAACCTTCGTTAACGATAGACTGAGCCAGAACGGTTGCAGTGGTAGTACCGTCACCGGCGTCGTCAGAAGCGCGTGAAGCAACTTCTTTCAACATTTGTGCGCCCATGTTTTCAAACTTATCTTTCAAGTTGATTTCTTTAGCAACAGACACGCCATCTTTGGTTACGGTAGGTGCGCCGAAAGATTTCTCGAGCACTACATTACGACCTTTTGGGCCGAGGGTCGCTTTAACCGCATCTGCCAAAATATTTACACCGGCCAACATACGTTGACGTGCGCTATCACCAAACTTAACTTCTTTAGCTGACATATTACAATTCCTTCAAGCTTTTGTTGACACTGTAAAGCCGCTATGCGGCTTCAGATTGAATTCTTTGGGTTAGGTTTACACCACAACCGCTTTGATATCGGATTCGCTGAGAATGATCAGCTCTTCGCCACCAACATTGATGGTATCGCTGCCGGCATATTTACCGAACACAACAACATCGCCTACTTTCACATCCAATGGGCGCAATTCGCCGCTCGCCAAAACGCGGCCATTACCTACAGCCAAGACTTCGCCTTGGTTGGGCTTTTCTTTCGCAGCACCAGAGAGAATGATGCCACCAGCAGTTTTGGTTTCTTCTTCTTTGCGGCGAACCACAACACGATCGTGCAACGGACGGATATTCATGGACACTAGTCTCCTAACAATCATTATTTAACAAGCATGGAGCTGACAGCTCCAAGGTGGTTTCTATATGGTGACGCCCTTGCAAACTTCAAGGCTAAGCCCGAAGGTCGCCACCGATGGGGCAAGTCTTGAACACACCAAGACAAGCCACCGAAAAGCGGTGTTAGCTATATGAGGATGGGATTAAGGATTTCAACGGGGAAGCGATAAAAATCTGAGTTAAAGCTGCAATTAGTCTTTTTTATCGGGCTCATGCTCCAGAATACGCCCTGTCGCCTGCGAATCAGTTTCATGGCCTGAGCTTTTATGAGCATCACCTTGATGCTCATAAACATGTCCCTGAGCTGTGCCCCGACCAAAATGCGCACTAAAACCAGCGGCATTAACACTGGCAGCCTGGGCAAACTTAGCCTGCCAACGTTTGAGCAATAATCGACGCAAAAAGGGGATAAAACAGAAAATCGCCAATAGATCGGTAGCAAAACCAGGAATGATCAAAAGTACCGCGCCGAGGGATTTAATCAGTCCATCAGCAAGGGTTTGGGCTGGAGTAATACCCGCACGCAACTCCTCTGCTGCACGCATCATGCTGGCCGCACCTTGAAAACGTAGAATATTCACCCCCAAAACCAGCCCTGCTATAAGCCATGCAATAGTCGCCAACGCACCTATGCGCGAGCCAATTTCGATGATCAGCCAGATTTCAATAAAAAATGTAAGCGGCAACAGCAGCGGCAAAAAACGCATAGCAAGGGGTCTCATTTAAGTGAGCAGTCAGTTTACCACTTGTAGCTCACCCCGAGGGACATACGTGTATCGCGACTTTCACGGGTGGGTTGGGGTTGATTATCAATCCAGTAATCCACTTTAAACTCAGAATAGACACGTTTAAAAATCATCGAACTCAAACCCGTGGTACTTTTAAAGCCCCAGTTAACGCTATTCTCGACGGAGTAAATGAGTTCATTATTGTGGAAAAATGAAACCTCCCAAGGCAGTCCATAGCGAAAATCGGTAACGAAGCGCACCCCCATAAACTTATCCTGATCCGCATAGTTATCGCTCACCTCCGGCGGAATAATATAGTGCTCGTTAATCGCCGACAGGCCCAGTTTCATTGACAATGCTGAACGGCTGTTTTCAAAGAACTGATAACCCGCGCCCGTACCTAACACGGAATAATTATCGAAGCCGCGCTGTTTATCCACACCGATTAAACTGTTCACATACCAAAACCAACGCGCGCGCAAAAACCAGTCAAAGGTATAGTGGGCATTCCATCGCGCCTGCGGCGCGGAGTATTCCCAAGAGGACTCTGCATACTCGCCGCCGAATGCATGACGAAACTCACCGCGCCGAATGTCCGTTTCTGATTGAAAATTCCATTCATCGCGCACTTCGTTACCACGCGCATAAGCACCCCACAAATTAAAGCGGCCATGAATTACAGCCGCCCCTTTTTTGTAATCTTCATAGGGCATAAGTGTTTTGAGCGTAAGTAGCGAAACGCGACGCGGCTTGTTAGTGGCAGTGCATCGGTACAATAAATACTCAGCATCCATCCCTTCCAGGTGGCAGGGTGATTTGCTGCCATTGACCTTGAGCACCTGCTCAGACAGAATATTTTTAACGGATTTCTTTTTAACGCGTTGCTCGCCAAAATTGGTCGACTTCCACACGATGTGTTCGCCATCGATGCGCACTAATTCACCCTGTAAACGATCGCCGTTGTGTAGCTCTATCACGCCCGCAAGCGCCCAAGTAGCCCATAACCACAACCAACACCCGAAAATTAACTTCACCTGCACCCAACCTTAAACTGGACTATTCAGTTACACATTAGAAATGATCAAAGCAACTAAGAACAACCCTAGAAATGTTAAAAATGTAAATTTAGGTTAGGCTGAGAGCTATTAAGTCTTAACATTACGAAAATTATTCAAAGAACTGACAACATCCAATGAATATTGCTGAAAAAAATCGCGCTGCCATCTATTTGGCGCTCGCTGCAATTCCTCCGGGCTCCGTGCTGAGCTATGGGCAGCTCGCAACCCGCGCAGGCCTACCCGGTGCCGCGCGCTTAGTGGGAAATGTATTGCGCAATTTGCCTGAGGGCACGCAACTGCCCTGGCATAGAGTGATAAATGCACAGGGTAAAATTTCACTGCCGGAAAATTCCTCAAGCTTCGCCGAACAACAAAAACGTCTTCTCGCTGAAGGCGTCGCAATAAAAAACGGTAAAATTGACCTGACGCGCTTTTCACCCAACTGAATGTATTTTTAGATTTCGACCAAAAAGCCGGTCCCGACCAAAATATTGAACTGACTTTATTGTTGAAGTCTGTGTTTTACAAAAACCAAATTAGTCATCCATTACAATAACCATACTCTCATCGCGAAGCCTGCAAACTTATGAGTAATACCAGTACGCACAACACCTCAAGCTACCAAGGCTGGCGCGGTATTCGCCGCGCATTTACGACCCCCTCTGCCTTCAGCATGCTTTTTTTAGGGCTAGGCTCTGGGCTGCCTTTTTTATTGGTTGGTGGCACCCTTTCGACTTGGCTACGCGATACCGGTGTGGCATTAAGTGCGATTGGCTTAGTGAGTTACGCCGGTTTTTTTTATGTGCTGAAGTTTTTATGGGCACCGCTGATTGATCGCTACCCTCTGCCTTTTTTAGGTAGACGTAAAGGCTGGTTGGTCGCTTCACAACTATTGTTAATTGTGGCGCTGGTGGGCATGGCGTTGGTTGGGCCAGATTACTCCTTAACGCTGTTTGTACTTTTAGCCTGCATCGTCGCCTTTGCCGGCGCTACGCAAGATATAGTCGTCGATGCCTATCGCATTGAAATAGCACCGCCCGAGGCGCAAGCGGCACTCGCCGCCACCTATATTCTCGGCTATAGATTAGCCTTAATTTTATCAGGCGCTATAGCGCTTTACTTAGCAGAGCTTATTGGTTGGCGCTGGGCTTATCTGATCATGGCGGGCTGCATTCTCTTACCCCTTATCGCCGTATTGCTCGCTAAAGAGCCGAACCCACCCACTACACCCACCATTCGCGAACTCAAACTGCGCGATGCCTTTGTAAAACCCTTTTTGGAATTTTTTAATCGCCATGGTTTATTACTCGCACTGGCGCTACTCCTATTCGTCGGACTGTTTAAACTACCCGATCAAATGATTGGTGTTTTAGCTGGCCCCTTTTATTTAGACTCAGGCTACACCAAAGCAGATATTGCAACGATTTCAAAACTCTATGGTGTTTGGATTGGTATCGCGGGTGCATTCGTAGGCGGGATTTGTGTTGCCGCGTTTAGCATTAAACACATTTTAGTCGTGGCAACACTCGCGGTAGCGCTATCGAACCTGAGTTTTTTACTGATGGCGATTCACCCCGCCGAAGCTTGGGCATTTTTTGCGGCGATTAGCGCCGATAATCTCGCCCAGGGGTTTGCCAGCGTCGTGCTGGTCGCCTTTATGTCGAGCCTGACCCACACCAACTTTACCGCGACACAGTATGCTCTGCTGGCCTCACTGGCGAATTTACCGGGAAAATTTATTGGCGGCTTGTCTGGCTACATCGTCGAAGCCTCAAGCTATTCAGCCTTCTTTATTTTCAGCACCTTATCAGTAGTGCCTACGCTGCTCGTTCTCGCGTGGCTTTGGAACAAAATTCAGGCGAAATAACATCTAGCAGCAATAGCGGTTAACCGTACATCTAGGGAGAAATGAGGTGAAGTAGGAGTTGTCCATTTATGCCCTTAGCCACAACAGCGGCCAAGAACATAAATGGACACGATGAAATATCGAGCAGGGTACGGAAAACTAATCGCGGAAATTGTTGTACTGCAGCGGCATTTCAAATTCAGCCGCGCGCAAGAAGGCAATAGCTTCCTGTAAATCGTCGCGCTTTTTACCCGTAATGCGCACCTGATCGCCTTGAATAGAAGCCTGCACTTTTAATTTGCCTTCTTTAACCATTTTCACGATTTTTTTGGCAAGTTCAGTCTCTATCCCCGTGCGCACAACGACTTCACGTTTTACTTGTTTGCCCACGCCTTTAATATCGCCCACTTCGAGGCAGCTAATACCTATTCCATTTTTATGGAGCGAACTTCTCAGTGCATCTAGCATATTTTCTAACTGCATCTCTGCATCAGCGGTCAAGGTGACCTCGAAGTCTTTGCGTGCAAAGGTCGCATCCACGCCCTTAAAATCATAGCGATTAGTGATCACGCGGCTGGCCTGATCGACCGCATTGGTCAAAGCGTGTTTGTCGACTTCTGAAACAACATCAAACGATGGCATAACTAACCTCTAGCAACTATCAAAAAAATTAAACGAAAACCTGTTACACAACCAGGGTAGCGAAGGCTATTGCACAAACCCAGAACAAGAGTGAGCGGGTATACAATGGCAAACTCGATTTCACCAACGCCAGTGAATAGGCCGGTTCTGAATGAGTGGTGATAACGACACCGGTTAAATCTTCGATGACATCCAAATCTTCCGCAAATTCTGGTTCGGCGATTGCCTCTTCTACTGACTCAGCCTGAACTGAAGTGGCCGCCGCTGTTGGTTTAGAGGCTGCAGCTACTTCTGGTGCGCCACAATCGGTACTGGCACCCAGCGCACCACGCAAACAATTATTGAGGATACGCATTGAAGAGCTTTGGGTATCCAGCAAACTTTGACGCAAAGGGCAGGCATCAAAGTTACCTACCATAGCCCAGGTTATGCCCATTAAACGTACTGCGGGCATCTCCAGCAACCATAACCATTTAGCCGCCAGGCGTGCATCTTCACTGTCAGGTGCAGAGATTTCACGATACATAACGCTCAAGCGATAAAGTAAGGCACCAAACGGGCCCGCAATAAAAAACCAAAACAGCACGGCGAAGGTGCGCTCAAAGCCGCGATAACTAATCACCTTAAGCGCCTGAGTGTTAAGTGCTTGCCAATCACCTACATCAGCATTTTGCGGGTCAGCTTCTGCATTACCACGCAAGTCATCAATAAATTTACTCGCGGCTACGGAATCGCTGCGCTGACTTAAGGCGAGATATTCATTCACCTCGGCCACAAAATTGCCGCGCCCCAAGCTATAAAGCAGCACCGGCACATAAACAAAAAACATCCACGCAATGGAATTGGTGAATTCATGTACTGCAACAAAAATCACCAACAGCACTATCAATGGAATCAAGAGCGCCAAGGCCATGGGCAAAAATGCCACTGAAGATAGCCCCGGAATTTGCTGCAGGCGCTTCACCATCAGCCTAAACCAACCATCAAAATGCAACGCACCAGCAAGATTCAACCAATGCACCAGCGCCAGTACCACAATTAAACTCAAAAAAATCATAATGTTTTACTCGCTAGTCGTTAAAAAGAGATTTGTAACGCGCCCAATCAAATGCAGGGCCGGGATCTGTTTTACGCCCTGGCGCTATATGTTCATGCCCAGTAATACGCTCAGGTGTTAGTTTAGGATAAGTTGCCAGTAGCTGGCGAGTTACTTTTGCCAAGCTGTGGTATTGCGCGTCGGTAAAAGCCTGATCATCGGTACCTTCAAGTTCAATACCGAGGGAATAGTCATTGCAGTTTTCCAAGCCCTCAAAACAACTGGCACCTGCATGCCATGCCCGCTCATCAAAACTAACAAACTGGGTCATAACCCCATCGCGTGCAATAAACAAATGGGCCGATACCTCTAGGTGCGCAATAGTTGCAAAATAAGGATGCGCATTCACATCCAGCTGATTTTGAAAAAACTGCTGCACATAGCCTCCACCAAATTCCCCTGGTGGCAAACTGATATTGTGAATGACAAGCAAACTAATCTCACAATTCTGCGGGCGCTGATTGTAATTTGGCGAGGGCAATTTTTGCGCAGTTTGCAACCAGCCATGTTCAATATCGCATTTCATGCACAAGCCTATTTCTCTAGTGACTCATTGTTACAAGCCTTACCGCGCAAAGTGTTCGCCTGCGGGGGTACGACAATTCTTCAGTTAAGCCGGAATCGTTCGATCTGCCGCCCACATCCGCAATTGTATAATCTGTTCAGCCATCACTACCGACAGCGGGCTGGTCGCCGCAATTTCTTGCAGCAGTATTTGCGTGTTAAGTGTTTGCCCTTCTGCTGCGGCATTATAAAGCGCTGCGACTATAGCTTGTTCGATTTCTGAACCAGAGAAGCCATCAGCCGCCAAGGCCAAGGCAGTCAAATCAAAATTAGCCGCGACACAATTGCGCTTATTTAGGTGAATTGCGAAAATATCGCTGCGCACACTCTGTTCCGGTAAATCAACGAAAAAGATCTCATCGAGCCGCCCCTTGCGTATTAACTCGGGCGGCAAGTGGGCGATATTATTGCTGGTGGCAACAATGAAGACCTTGGTACGGCGCTCAGCCATCCAAGTCAACAAGGTACCCAATAAACGCTGGGAAACACCATTATCATTACTATCCTGCGACATACCTTTTTCAATTTCATCCAGCCACATAACACAGGGCGACATGGCATCGGCAAGCTTGAGCGCCTCGCGCAAATTGCGCTCAGTTTCGCCGTGGAACTTATTGTAGAGTGCACCCACATCCAGGCGCATCAGCGGAATACCCCACAAACCGGCCACCGCCTTGGCCGCCAAGCTTTTCCCTCCACCCTGCACACCCAGGAGCAAAATGCCCTTGGGGCGATCCATCAAACTATTTTCTTCATTAAAAGCATCGCGCCGACTCATCAACCAGCGTTTTAAGTTGGCGAGGCCGCCTACTTGTGAGAAATCCTGAGTTTGCTGTTCGAAAGATAAAACACCTTCCATATCCAACAATGCAAATTTAGATTTGTTGAGTTTAGGAATATCGGCTTCACTAAGTGCGCCATCGTTCCAAATTGCGCTGCGCACTAAGCGGCGCACATCGCTAGCGCTTAAGCCCTGCATATTGTTAACAAGCTTTTTAAGGGTGAGGTTATCGGTTTTTACCCGCGCACCGGCGTGGCGATCAGACCAATCTTTTGCCTCTTCGCGCACTATCTCCATGATTTTTTCATCATCGGGCAAGGCGAGGCTATAAGCCGCGCTATAGCGCGACAATTCAGGTGGCAAGCGCAGCTGAAAGCTTAAAAACACGAGAGTATGGGGCATAGCAAAATGGTTGAGCGCTATGTCTTTCAACAGGCGCACCACTTGCGGGTGTTCGTCATTCAAGAAGGGGTGTATATCGCACAGAGCAAACATCGCGGGCTGAGTTTGCGCCTTGATATGGCGCAGCATTTCCTCAACCGAGTTGAGTTCACTGCCCTTGGGTACCAACTGCGGGCCAAAATTTAAACGGGTCAAACCATCGGTAAGCGACCAACGATGTACATCTTTGCCGTGTTTATTGGCGACACGCACCAGCACATCGAGCGCTTTTTTTTCTTCGAAGGTTTCTATCACTAAAAGCGGGATACGCGCATCCAGCAGTAACTTCAGCTCATTAACGTCTTGCACCTGTCCTTCGCCCTCACTCGTCTGGCCACGCTCATTGCGCAATACCTTCCAAGCGACGCTCGCGTGGAAGGAACTTCAGATGCGCATTGTGGAACAGAAAAACGGTGATTGCTATGGTTTATCTATATCTGCGGTCACTTGCAAGCGCTGCTGTAAACGAATATCGCGACTAGATGCACCTATTTGCACTTCATAGCTACCCGCATCTACTGCATAGGCTTTGGCTTGCTCGTCGTAATAGGTCATATCTTTATCCGGTGTCAGCTTAAACGTCACGCGCTTACTTTGCCCCGGTTGCAGATTGACCCGCGCAATACCGCGCAGCGTTTTAAGCGCGCGCTCATGCTGAGCTGCCCCATCGCCAGATGAGGCCGGCAAGGTGCGCACATAAAGCTGCACCACCTCATCGCCTGCACGCTTGCCGGTATTTTTCACTACCGCTGACAGCGTTAATGTGTCATTTTTTGCTATTTTGCGTGCACTGAGTTTGAGTTTGGAGTAGCCGAACTTCGTATAGGAAAGCCCATAACCAAAGGCGTACAAAGGCTCACCCGTAAAGTATCTATAGGTGCGCTCCTTCATTGAATAATCGTCAAAGGCTGGCAATTTTTGCGTGGCCTTGTAGAAGGTAACGGGCAAGCGTCCGGCGGGATTGTATTTACCAAACAAGGTATCTGCCACCGCATCGCCGCCGCGCTGGCCAGGGTACCAAGCGAGCAGAATCCCAGGTAACTGTTGTTGAGCCCAATCAATGGCCAACGCCGAACCGCTGGTAAGCACCAACACAATGGGCTTACCCGTCGCCTTAAGCGCTTCCAGTAGTTTTTGCTGACTTGCAGGCAGGCGCATGTCCGTGCGATCCCCACCGTCAAAGCCGGGGTAACTCACCTTCATTTCTTCGCCTTCAACATCGCCGGTCAAGCCGCCAACAAAAATAATTACTTCCGATTTTTCGGCTGTGGCAAGCGCTTCGTCAAAAGGCGTTAAGGCACCGGGCAGGCGCCATGCAAGGCGCACTTCGGCATCGCGGGTATTTTCAAAGTACTCCAAGCGAATGTCATAAGCTTTATCCGCTTGTAAGTTGATCTTAGCGAGATGATTATCCAAGCGCTCCGTTTGCGCCCAGGCATCTATCACCAGCGCGTTGTCGATATACAGACGCGCGCCATCATTTGCACCTAGGTTTATTTCGTAGTCGCCCGACACCGGCGGTAATAGCTGCCCAGTCCAGCGCACACTGAATTCATCGCCGCTCAAGGCCGATGTAGAATCCAACTCACCCCGCGCTACGAGGTCATCCGTAGGTGCACCACGATCCCAGCGAAAGGCGATGCGCCTATCGATACGGCTAAGCACTGGCTTACCTTCCAGCGCCATACCGCGAAAATAGCTGGCACTCAAACCCTGCTCTTGCGCACCCGCCGCTGGGCGCAAATATTGCGGCTCGATAACTGGCGCGGCGCGCGGTTCACTGCGCCCCTCCACCAGCTCTGCCCCCATGGCATAGGTGACTTGGGTGTTGGGGGCAACAGCGGCGCGAATGCCCGCAAGAATGGTTACCGGTGCTTTGGGCGTGCCGTAATAGTTGCCTAATAGCGACATCACTTCATCAGCTGTCGGGCCTATAACGGCGATGGATTTGAGTTTAGGAGACAGCGGTAAAATACCGTCATTTTTCAGCAGCACCATGGATTCTTGCGCGGCGCGGTGTGCTAGTGCGTCGTGGGCAGGTGCCTGATTCACTGCATAGGGAATCTGCGTCCAGGGCACTTGCGCAGCCGGGTCAAACATACCCAACTGAAAGCGAGTCAACATAAGGCGTCCTAGCGCAGCATCAATCTCCGCTTCGCTGATTAGGCCCTGTTTAACTGCGGCCACCAAGGCTTCATAGGTTCTACCGCAATTCATCTCCAATCCGTTTTTAACACCCAGAGCAGCGGCCTCTTCGGCGCTTTTTACAATTTTATGGAAACGAAAAATATCATCGATAGAGTCACAGTCGGAGACGACATAACCCTTAAAACCCCAGTCTTTACGCAGAATATCTTGCAATAAACGCTGGCTGGCCGAGGCCGATTCACCATTGACGCGGTTATAAGCGCCCATCACCGATGCCACCTTGCCCTCTTGTACCAGGGCGCGAAACGCCGGTAAATAGGTTTCATAAAGATCACGCTCACTCGGGCGCACATCAAAATAATGGCGCGATGATTCAGGCCCAGAGTGCACCGCAAAATGCTTAGCGGTGGCATCCAGCTTGCGATATGTAACCGCGCGCGCATCGCCCTCACCCTGCAAGCCTTTTACGAACTCAACGCCCATAAGACTGGTGAGATAGGGATCCTCTCCGTAGGTTTCTTGGCCGCGCCCCCAGCGCGGATCGCGAAAGATATTAATATTGGGCGACCAAAACGTCAGCCCTTGGTAGCGATTGCGCAGGCCGCGACTGGCAAACTCGTGATGCTTAGCGCGGGCTTCATCGCTGATTACCGTCGCTACTTCGCGCACTAGCGCAGGGTTAAACGTCGCGCCCATGCCAATTGCTTGAGGGAAAACCGTAGCGGCACCCGCGCGCGCCACGCCGTGGAGCGCTTCATTCCACCATTCGTAAGCTGGCACACCTAAGCGCTCAATGGCGGGGGCGGCATTCATCATTTGCGCGACCTTTTCTTCAAGGGTCATGTGGGTCACAAGATCAGCGGCGCGTGCTTCAAAACTCTGGCTAAGATCTTGATACAGCGGCTTGCTGGTATCAATTTGCGCGCAGACGAAGCCACTCAGTAAGGCGATAGCGGCAGGTAAAAACCGAATGGACTTGGAAATTATTATCATGTGATAACCTCTTTTTGACGCCACAAATCCAATCGCTCTGGTTTATTAGCAGAAGAATTTATAGCACCCAAGACTTATTGTTTGTTTGACTATATAGGCTAACAGGTTTTACCCCCAAGAGGAAAAAGCCAATACTCAACTTAACATTGAGCCTCATATCCTCAAACTAAGCGCGCCCAATCGTTTTTCAGTTACTCTTTAGGTTACGTCAAAGGCGCTTTTCTGATTAAATGAAGCCTGAATTCATAGGGGAAAGAGTATGTCAACCACACGCCTAAGTTTTGTAGATCAACTCATTATTAATGCCGACCGCGCACTGCGCACCCTGGCCGCAGGCAGTGATCTACAAGCCGAGCGCCCCTCGCCCGCCAAAGCCCTGAACGAACCAGAACTAACCGATACCGAGCGCAAACAAGCCGCAGCATTAATGCGTGTTAATCACACCGGCGAAGTCTGCGCGCAAGCGCTCTACCAAGGACAAGCACTCACGGCCAAATTGCCAGAAGTTAGAACAGAGATGGAACAAGCAGCCGCCGAAGAAGTTGATCACTTGGTTTGGTGCCAAGAGCGCCTCGACGCACTGGGCAGTCACAGCAGCTATTTGAATCCACTCTGGTATGGCATGTCTTTCGTCATAGGCGCAGGCGCAGGCTTGGTGAGTGATAAGATAAGCTTAGGCTTTGTGGCCGCCACGGAAGATCAAGTCTGCCAGCACCTCAAGAGTCACTTGCAAGAATTACCGCTACAGGATCAGCGCAGCCGCGCCGTGGTAGAACAAATGCTGGAAGATGAAGCGCGCCATGCAGCAATGGCGTTAGAGGCTGGTGGTTATAACTTCCCTGCTCCCGTAAAAGGTTTGATGAGTCTCACCGCAAAAGTGATGACGAAAAGCAGCTACTACCTTTAGGCCCTTGCACGAAACTCTTCTGTACCGCCCTAAAACTAGCTGCCAACAAAAAAGCCCGCAATGTTGCGGGCTTTTTACTGACTAAGTTTGATGCTAATTCAAAACCCTAGCGCGTACCGTAAACCACCATGGTTTTGCCTTTCACCATCACCAAGCCCTGCTCTTCAAGGGTCTTAAGTACACGGCCTACCATTTCACGCGAACAACCCACGATACGACCAATCTCTTGGCGCGTGATTTTAATTTGCA
Organism: Cellvibrio sp. 25HG11W-0; assembly: GCF_057815475.1. Taxonomy (NCBI): domain Bacteria; kingdom Pseudomonadati; phylum Pseudomonadota; class Gammaproteobacteria; order Cellvibrionales; family Cellvibrionaceae; genus Cellvibrio; species Cellvibrio sp. 25HG11W-0. The sequence continues at coordinate 1,630,120 of NZ_CM174230.1, read as the reverse complement.
TCCCATCAGGATGGGTCATTGCATCAGGCTCTTTGCACAGCTCCAACAATGTACGCGCAACGCGACCGGTTACGTCAAGGAAAGCAAGATCGCCGACTTTGCGTGTGGTCGCACGCAAACGACGCGCCATTTGGCTGCCGAGTGCAAACAAGAATTCAGGGTGGGATTCAGAAATTTCTTGGAACTTGGTGTAACTTATTTCAGCAACTTCACATTCCGCTTTAGCACGAACCCATGCACTGCGTGAATCCTTAGCATCAAACAAACCCATTTCGCCAAAAAAGTCACCGTCATTCAAATAGGCCACAATCATTTCGCGGCCTTCGTCATCTTCAATTAAAACGGTTACCGAACCTTTCACAATGTAATAAAGAGAGTCACTTTTATCGCCAGCATAAATAATAGTGCTCTTTGCGGGATAACGACGACGATGACAATGGATTAAAAACTCTTCCACATTCTTAATGTGCGGTGTTAGTGAGACAGCGACCAAAGTGTGGCTCCTGCTAATTTTATAAGATGAATCGATAGTTAAAATTGATTATGACCACAAGGTTGCCTTGCTGCTAGCCATAATACAATTGATGCACAATTTTTGTGATGCAGTTATAAGCCTAGAGAGATGCTATGTCCATCTAATTACCGTAATTCGCTTTTTAAGGTAGATTTTGGCGCCATTTTTTGGTTTATAGAACAGCTGTGTTACTCTGCCACACTTATTTTGGCGCAATTTTTTAGCTGGGGAAAAACATGCAAGCAGTGGTTAAGTGGGTTGATGGTGCTCAGTTTTTAGGTGAATCAGGCAGTGGACACGCCGTCCTCATGGACGGTCCTGCTGATCATGGTGGTCGCAATACGGGCGTGCGCCCAATGGAAATGCTGCTCCTCGGTTTAGGCGGCTGCTCCTCTTTTGATGTGATGAGTATTCTCACCAAAGCGCGTCAAGCCGTCACTGACTGTCGCTGTGAGTTAGAGGCTGAGCGCGCGGATGGCGTGCCTTCTCCTTTCACTAAAATTCACATGAAATTTATCGTGACTGGAAAAGAATTGAAAGACACTCAAGTTAAACGTGCTGTAGAGCTATCTGCTACTAAATACTGCTCTGCATCAATAATGCTCGAAGCAGGTGGCGTAGCAATTAGTCATTCTTATGAAATTCGTGAAGCCTAAACTAATTTAAAAATCGTTTAAGAAAAAGGCTCAGTGCAGTTATGCACTGAGCCTTTTTCTTTATGAGGACCCACCCGCGCGTTTAGCGAGAAAGTCGCTGTAATTCAGTTCGCAATTTGCCTAACCATGCATTAAAAGCAAGACGCACTTGGCGATTATTGAGTGCTCGGTTGTTCTCTTCCCAAATACGCCCTAAATCGCGCTGATCGGTGATGATGGCCAACACCTTACCGCTCACAGAATCATAGAGCGACAACTCTAAGGTCATAGTGCCAAACCCTTCAGAGTACACTTTCATAATGCCAGGGCGCCCATCGCTATCATCTTTACTGGCCAGAGGTGCAATTTGCACAACCCGCGCTCTTACACGCAACACATCAGGAGCGGCATCCATCGCTGTGGCATAGCTACCATCCACCACCAAGTTATTGATTAGGGCTTCGGTATAGCGCTCTTGATAGTAGAGCTTGTCTTTATCACTAAGCACCCAAGGCTTACCCACTCGCAGATGATTTGATGATGGCTGGAGAATATTTACATCCTCCATATCGAGTTGCTCCACCAAAAGTTTTCTGTACTGAGAAAATTTTGCCCCTTGGGCCACAAAGGTGCCATCAAAACTGGCCTGTTGCAGTGCTGTCAAACCCGCGGCATCCGCTTTAGCTTGGGCTGCACGCTCGTGAGGCTTACTCATGGAGCAGGCTGCTAGCAACAGCGCACTAAGGCTCAAGAGCCCTAACTTTAATGCCCACGATTTTAAAGAAGCATTCATAACGGTTTCCTATATCAGCATGAAAAAAAATGGCAGTCGCAACCGAAAATTAATTAACAGCGAGCATCTTAACGCTTACGACAGTGCTAAGACACACAAGCATTCATAATACTCCCAAGTTTTACCTTTTAAGTTGTTAAAGAGTGTACTCTTTCAACTCTGCGCATTTGTACGAACCCATGCCTGTCATAAGCATGGCCGCCCTCATAAAACCTCACATTCAGATTCATTCAATACAACTGAAACACTTGCTTGCGAGACTATTCGACAAGTGCGTTTGTTGCGCTTAAGATTCTGCGTCCACCCCATCTGACGTTCTGGAGCCATGTCATGCCTACTCCCATTAACCCACTGCTCGATTTACACTTTGAGCGACCCGTCGCGCTCCCAAAAGAAAAAATTTGGCACGCATGGACTACCCCCGCCCTCATTACCCAATGGTTTACACCCAACCCATGGAAGACCATTGAATGCGAAATCGATTTACGCCCCGGCGGCATCTTCAGTACCCTCATGCAATCTCCTGAAGGACAAAACTTTCCCAACATGGGCTGCTTTTTGGAGATCATTCCCAACCAGCGCCTAGTCTGGACCAATGCCTTTGAACCTGGCTTTCGCCCTGCCAAAATCGACGACACCATGTTTGCATTTACGGGCATAATTGAATTGAGCGATCACCCTGAAGGCACGCTGTATAGCGCCACTGTCATGCACGGGGATACGGATAGCTGCCACAAGCACAACTCCATGGGCTTTCATCAAGGCTGGGGTGCAGCACTGGATCAGTTGGTCGCGCTTATGCAGCAGCACCAATAGAAACACTCATGGCAATAAAAAACCCAAGGCCTTGCGACCTTGGGTTTTTTATTGTTTAACCTTGCGAAATGCTTAGCTTACAAACACGCGCGCATTTCTAAACAGACGCAGCCAAGCACCATCATCTTGCCAATCATCTGGTTTCCAAGAGTTGGTCACAGCGCGGAATACACGCTCGGGGTGCGGCATCATGATAGTTGCACGACCATCGCGGCTGGTAACACTGGTGATGCCAAGCGGAGAACCATTGGGGTTGGCCGGATAGGTTTCAGTGGCCTGCAGATTGTTGTCGATAAAACGCATCGCCACAGTGCCACTGGTGTTGCAGCTATTCAAAGCTGCGCTATTCGCGAACTCCGCATAGCCCTCACCGTGAGCAACCGCCACAGGCATGTGCGAACCTGCCATACCCTTAAAGAGTACCGAGGGCGATTCCTGCACCTGAACCAAGCTGAAACGCGCTTCAAACTGTTCAGACACATTGCGCACAAAACGCGGCCAATGGTCAGCGCCGGGGATCAGATTCTTCAAATTGGACATCATCTGACAGCCGTTGCAAATACCCAAGCTGAAGGTTTCGTTGCGCTGGAAGAATGCTTCAAACTCGTCGCGCACTTTGCTGTTAAACAAAATCGTTTTCGACCAGCCTTCACCCGCACCCAACACATCGCCGTAAGAGAAACCACCACAGGCGACTAGGCCTTTAAATGCTTCAAGCGATACGCGCCCAGAGAGCAAGTCGCTCATGTGTACATCAACCGCGTTAAATCCAGCGCGATCAAACGCTGCCGCCATTTCTACATGACCATTCACACCCTGCTCACGCAACACGGCGATTGAGGGCCGCACGCCGGTGTTGATAAAGGGGGCAGCTACATCTTCATTTTGATCAAAGCTGAGCTTTACACTCAAACCAGGGTCAGCTTGCATCAAGCCGTCAAACTCCTGTTGCGCACAGGTAGGATTGTCTCGCAAGGCTTGTAAGCGATAACTGGTTTCAGCCCACAGGCTGTGTAACATAGCGCGCGATTGATCAAAAATAACGGCGTCATTCTGGCTAATACGCAAGGTGTCTTCGTGATTCAACTGGCCGATTACTTGCGCGTGGGTTACCCCCGCCGCCTTAAAGCGGGCAATGACGTCAGCAGATTTATCGCGCGCCACCTGAACAACTGCACCCGCTTCTTCACTGAACAATACCGCGAGCGCATCCTCGCCCAAACCATCCAAATTAATATCGACACCCGTGTGACCGGCAAACGCCATTTCCGCTACTGTGGCAAACAAGCCGCCGTCACTGCGGTCGTGGTAAGCCAGCAAATCATTGGCCGCCAAGCTTGCCTGCATAGCATTGAAGAAGCCTTTCAGTTGCGCGCCTGAATCCAAATCGGCAGGCGTATCACCCAGCTCGTTGTAAACCTGCGCCAGAATCGAACCACCTAAACGGTTTTTACCATTGCCCAAATCCAACAAAATCAGGTCGGTTAAACTGCTGTTGGTACGCAGTTGCGGCGTTAGGGTTTGGCGCACATCCACGACAGGTGCAAAAGCCGAAATAACCAAGGATAACGGCGAGGTCACGGCTTTGTTTTGGCCGTCATCCTGCCATGCAGTGCGCATGGACATAGAGTCTTTGCCCACCGGAATCGTAATACCCAACTCCGGGCACAGCTCCATCCCTACGGCGTGTACCGTGCGGTAAAGCTTCTCGTCTTCACCTTTGTGGCCAGCAGCACACATCCAATTGGCGGAGAGTTTTACGTCGCTAAGCGTTTCTATACGCGTTGCCGCAATATTGGTAATGGCTTCAGCAATCGCCATACGACCAGAAGCAGGTGCATCTAGCAGCGCAAGCGGGGTGCGCTCGCCCATGCTCATGGCTTCGCCTTTAATACTGTCGTAGCTCACGGTCGTCACAGCGCAGTCAGCTACTGGCACCTGCCAAGGGCCAACCATTTGATCGCGCACTACCATACCGGTTACCGAGCGGTCGCCGATGGTGATAAGAAAGTTTTTACTGGCCACAGAAGGATGCTTAAGCACCCGCTCAGCCGCGTCGTTAATATTGATGTCGTCAGTTTCAAAGCTGTTCACGGCGGGGCGATGAGCATCGGCACTGCGGTGCATTTTAGGCGGCTTGCCGAACAATACGGACATGGGCAAATCGACGGGCTTAGCGTCGAAATGCTTGTCATTCACCAACAAATGCTTCTCGTCGGTCGCCTCACCTACAACTGCATAGGGGCAGCGCTCGCGCGCACAAATGGCTTCAAAGCGGGCCAAATCTTCTGGGTTGATCGCCAACACATAGCGCTCTTGGGATTCATTACACCAAATCGCCAAGGGGCTCATACCGGGTTCGTCATTGGGCACATTGCGCAATTCAAACTTACCGCCGGTACCGCCGTCTTTCACTAATTCGGGGAAGGCATTCGACAAACCGCCCGCGCCCACATCGTGAATAAAGGCAATAGGGTTTTCAGCACCCTGCTGCCAACAAGCGTCGATCACCTCCTGACAACGGCGTTCAATTTCGGGGTTTTGACGCTGAACTGAGGCAAAATCCAAATCTTCAGAGGAGGAACCGGAGGTCATAGAAGAAGCCGCACCACCGCCCAAACCAATCAACATGGCGGGGCCGCCGAGCACTACTAATTTTGATCCCGCCGCAAAGGGCGGCTTATCAACGTGTTCGGCTTTGATATTACCGTAACCACCCGCCAACATAATGGGCTTGTGGTAACCGCGACGCTCGCCATCAAAATCTTCTTCAAAGGTGCGGAAGTAGCCGCAAATGTTGGGGCGACCGAATTCATTGTTGAACGCAGCACCGCCGATGGGGCCTTCAAGCATAATATCGAGCGCGGTCACTATGCGATTGGGCTTACCGTAGTTTTGCTCCCAAGGCTGTATAAAACCCGGCACCTGCAAGTTGGAAACGCTATAACCACTCAAACCCACTTTGGGCTTAGAGCCGCGCCCTACCGCACCTTCATCGCGAATTTCACCGCCCGAACCCGTACCCGCACCCGAGAAGGGTGATATCGCGGTGGGGTGATTGTGGGTTTCCACCTTCATTAATAGGTGAATGGGCTCCTGGTGGTATTCATAGGCTTTGGTGGCAGGATTGGGGTAAAAACGCCCTGCTTCATGACCAGCAACAACAGCCGCGTTATCGGAATAGGCAGAAAGCACATTTTCGCCACCCACTTCATTGGTATTGCGGATCATTTTAAACAGGCTACGCTCTTGCTCGACACCGTCGATAGTCCAAGAGGCATTAAATATTTTGTGGCGACAGTGCTCAGAGTTAGCCTGCGCAAACATCATCAGCTCGACATCGACGGGGTTGCGCCCCAAGGCGATAAAGCTTTCCATCAAGTAATCGATTTCGTCATCGGCCAAGGCCAAGCCCAAGCTGCTGTTGGCCGCAACCAAAGCCGCGCGGCCACCGCCGAGAATATCAATTGAGGTTTGTGGTGCAGGCTCCTGCGCCGTAAAGATCTGCGCCGCCGCTTCAAGGCTGTCGAATACTATCTCTACCATGCGGTCATGCAAGAGCGCGGTAACCGCGCTGTGCTCAGTCGCACTCAATGCACCTTCTATATAGTAAGCAACGCCGCGCTCTACACGCTTAACCGCTTCAAGGCCGGTATTCTTGGCGATATCCGTTGCCTTAGATGCCCAAGGAGAAATTGTCCCCAAACGCGGCACCACCAAAAACAAGGTGCCTTGGTGGCTCACTTCAGCATCCACTCTGGGGCCATAGGTCAGCAACTGTTGCAGAACCTGCTCCTGCGCGCTTGAAAGCGGCGCGGAGAGATTGGCAAGGTGCACAAACTCAGAAGAAATCCCACTTACACCGGGCGCAACCTGTTGCAGGCTGGCAAGGAGTTTTTGGGTACGGAAGCTAGAAAGAGCGGGGGCGCCACGCAGAATCAGCATAGTGAGTTAAGCCTCAAGCATCGGGGGGTAAATTAGAGGGTCGGCATTGTACTTGATTTAGCCGCGCGCCGGAAATTCAATTTTCGTCCCTATCTAGGCCAAGGGTGAGACTCTGGGCATTAGGCTATGATGGTTAAACGAAAGGACGCCTGTGACCTTAAAACCATAAAAACACAAACGAATCTGTTTTGTGTTTTGCGACCTATCCAGATGCATACATGTCCGGTGAAATGACCTCCCTATAAAAGCCCCGCACAGGCAAACCAGTGCGGGGCTTTTAACGTAATGCCAACGAACAGCAAGTACGCCTGGTGGTCCTCCAATTAGCTAAAAGAGTAACTAATAAAAAAGCCCAGTACATTTCTGCACTGGGCTTCGGGCCACTTTTTACGTTAAAAAGAAGATATTAAAAAGGCGAAATAAAAAGGCAATACCTTGCTGTCCGTAAGCCAACAAACTCTCAATCGACTCCATCTTTATAGTATATCAAGGTGTCTGACCCCTTGACCCTTGCAAATTTGGCAGGATGGCAAAACTATTTCTACGTTGAGAAAAACGGAAACTAAACAAACCAGTGCGGATACCCTAACACTTACATTGGCACCATCGGGTGGTGCAGTTGCACTGCTAAAGAAGTAAGTTTTTTGCTCCGCAGCCCTGCAACCGAAGGATGGGGCGAGGGATTGAGTGCCTCGCGGCACGCGCTCCCAAGTTCCCATTTAAAATCACCTGATCAAGTCAATAGGGCCAGACTCACCGCTGGCCCATTCACTCATGCACCTTACGCGCTTGCGCTTGCATTGAAAATCACAAATGACTGAAGAAGGAATAGCCTTTAAAGGAGAAAGCTGAGGACACTTAAGCCTCAGCTTTCCAATTGGTGGGTGTCCTCATTCGCCTATTCTCATTCGCCTATTTATTTCTCCAATCTCATAAAAAAACTGTTCTTTGCTTATGGGATACCAATCTTTAGAGCAACCATATATTAAAGACTTAACATCACCTTCTTGAAACCCCATAAAAATCATAGAATTTTCGTTGCCCCAGAACAGCACATAATTAACCAGCAGGGGATTATCCTTTGCATCACCTCCAACCAGTAATTTGTAGGAAAACACAAAAAAGTCGTCAGCTTTAAATACGTTAAGATCTTTGATTTCAGTAATGTCATCAAGATACCCGTGAGGATTTTCAGACTCTATAATTGAAATACTCTTAAACCCCTGCTGCTTGCCTAAGAAATAATAGTATTCTGCATTTTTATTTTTTTCAAAATCTGCTGGCAAAGTAATAGAACAACCGCCATAGCTAAGATTAATGGGAGTTGCAACTACCCACATCGACAGAGAAAACAATAACATACAAACAACTAGTTTCATTTCTTTATCGACTCCGTAATTGAGTAGTTTAAAATTCCGCACTTATATGTGTTCTTGCAACCATATTCAAAACTGTATCCAAAATCACCAGAACTGAATACTGAGAATGTCGACTTTAAGCTAATTATCTGAGAAACCCCACCCAAACCAGTTCCGGCTACGCCCATAACTTTTCCAAGAGTACCGTTTATGGTTACGTGCCCCCCAGTATCATCAAGCACTGAACTTACATTATCAAGAGTACTACGTGTTGGTGGATTTATAATATTTTTTAATGCCTCATCATTTAGCACCATTAGCTTTGATACAAGTCCAATTCGGGCAATATCAATTTTCATCTGTCGAGAAAGCGCACCGTCTTTAAGATTTAAGTTGGAATAAAGCTCAAACTCTTCCACAAAATCCTTGTCTGACATACTGCCAATTCGCTCCGCCTCCCACTTGGAAGCCAAGGCAACTCTACCCCAATAGTCTTTTGCTTTTTTTATTTCATTCTCACCATTAACCAACTGCATTAGCGCCGCCGAAGTAGCACCATTAGCAAACTTACCTCCCGTCATCTCGCTAACCGTACCACCAATAATTGCCGCGAGCAGCACCCGGGTAGCGGCCTGATTAGCTTGAGTACCAACTATGTCATTTACATTGGTGTATTTGGTCACAAACGCACTCGCAAAACCGTGCCCAAACTTGCCCCCTTGCAATACAGACATAACCCCGCCAACCACACCCTGTGAAGCCGCCCACTGGAGTTTAGTTAACGTATTTGCTGAACCAAAAGTCTGCCCACCCGCTGAAAATGCTTGGCCTACACCATAAAATGCTAGCGAGCTAATCGCACCCGTTAATGCACCTTGTAATATATTTTGACCATTTGCCGCTGCCTGAGCTGCGCCAGATGCAGCACCAATAGCAGCATACATTTGCGCGGTGCAAGTGTTGGCACATAAAACATACCCTGCAACCACCGCAACAATAGCTCCTACAAACTGCCTAAGCGAAAAATACCCACTCGGATCCGTGGCATTTAAAGGATTATTCATTACATAGGAGTAACGGTTATAGCTCTGGGTATTGGCCGCTGCCTGAATAAACGGATCCGCCTGCAAGAAGCGCCCTATGCGTGCATCGTAGATGCGCCCGTTCATGTGGATAATGCCGTAGTCATCCACCATTTCGTGGCCGGTGTAGCCGCGTGTGGTGACTGGGTTTGCAAAGCCTTCGAGACGTAATGCGCCAGTTAAATCTTGAGCCGATATTGCGGCCCAGTCTTCACTGTTGCGCCTTGCGCCCCAAGGGTCAAAGCTCATGGCGTTAGTAACTTCACCTATGGCATTGGTGATGGCATCCACTGAGCCTAGGTGATCGGTGTAAAGGTAACGTTTATCGTGCCCCTCTGCCTGCAAGACCCAATCGAGGGTTTTATAGGTGTGGACTACGCCTGCAACCGTACGCTTCCACTCCACAAGATCGCCGCCAGTGGTCGCACTACTGGTATCGGTCGTGACGATACGCTCAATGCTACCCAGATAGGTGGTAGTGGTGGTTTTGGTCCCTTTAACATCGATACGCTGCCAACGGCTATGGTCGGGGCCATAGGCGAACGCCACGTGGTCGTCCCCGCCACGGCTAATTTTCTTGGCCATGTCATAGCTGGTGTAGTCAAAGTTGCGTCCATCTCCGGATATGGCATTACCGTTAAGATCATAACGATAAGCAGCACCAGCGACGGAGGTCACCGCGTGTGGGCCACCATTACTGCGATCATAGACATAGTCACCTACCCCGGCTTTTTTGGTGATATTGCCCAAACCATCGTATTTAATATCGGCGACGCCACCGCATGAGGGATAGCGCGTAGGCAGGGTCGCCACCAAGCGATTCAGGCCGTCGTAACAGAAACCCTCCTCTTTGGCTTTGTTTTGTAAACCACCTACTTTAGAACCCGCACTAATACGATATTTTAGGTTGCCTACCTCATCCCAATCATAGGTGTTGTTTTGAATGTCTAACAGGCCGGTAACCGTGGCGTTTTGGTTATTCAGCAAACCGGTTTGTTCGTTGTAACTATTGGTGGTGATAGCCCCGTTACTGCGTAACTCTTGCGTTACTTGGCCGCGAGCATTCATAGCCAAAACAGTACTTAGGGCACTGTCGGCACCATTCATGGTCGCCAAGTCTACGGTGCGGTAGGCGTACCCATACTGGTTAAAATGAGTCTGGGTACCGCTGTGCGAGAATACTGCCTGCAATACATCCGTTGTTTGATAGGCACGACCTATGCTGTCGTAATCAATTGCTGTTTGATGATCCTGCCCATCAGGTAAATGCACTACAGTGCCCGATTTACGCCCCAATTGATCATAAGTCGTCTCAGCACAATAGTAGCTTGCATCACAGCCACTAGCCCTACCTGAAGAAGCCTTACTAATAACCTGGGTTAGCTTGCCTTTAGTAGCCTTAGTTACATCCCCACCCAGCGGCGCATCATAAAACCAGGTCGTGCTTTCATCGGCAGCAGTGCGGTAGTCCATGCGCCCAAGCAGATCGTAGCTCATGCTAGTAGATTGACCTTTGGGGTCGCGCTGCTCAAGTAATTCACCAAAAGCGTTGTAGCGGTAATGCCACCAGCCCGCCACGGCACCGCTTGCGCCGCCAGCCCAGTTATTAACACTTTCACAGCTGGCACCTGCACCTGCGCTATAGCCGCCCTTATCGGGATCGTGCATACCGATTTTGCGCCCTAGGCTGTCGTAACACATTTTTACCGTTACTGACGCGACATTTGGAAAAGCGCTCGGTGCATCGTCTGTGGTTGCGGTTAACAAATCACCCTTAAGGGTGTAGGTGTATGCAATCGTCCCCCCGAGATAATCAGTCACTTTTAACAACTGCCCCAAACCATTGCGCAGCTCGGTTTGCGTTTGGCTTTTTGCATTGGTAGTGACAGTCTCCATGCCTGTAGGAGTGGCATTGTAGCTACTGGTTGCTACTGAGTTATCAGGTAGCGTAACGCGTTTTATACGCCCTAAAACATCGTATTCCGTTTTGGTCCAACCCGCTGGCTGACTATTGGCGAAGTAAGGTGTACTTTGAAATTTCACCCGGCCAAACTTGTCGTACTCGCTATCTACATAGATCCAAGTACCATCAAAACCGATTTTGGCGGAGCGGATTGCCCGCCCAAGGGTGTCGTAATAGGTGGCAGTTTGCCCACCGCCGGACATACGAACCTTGGTAACAAAACGGGCACCGCTCGGGCATGATTCAACTGAACAGCTCCGCGTATCTGTACGCGTCCAAGCATTGGAGGCATCTACCCGTAAATACTCCTGACCCATATCATCAAGAAGTACATCCGCCGTTACCCCATTGGCATCGGTAATAGCCGTAACCTGCCCGGTTGCAGGATCGCGCGCATTGATGTTGGACTGATGATCCAGATCGTTCTTGCTCCAGGCTAAATAACGCCCAGTTTCACCATAATTGGTATAGCTATTACGCGCTTGACCTGAGCCTGCGACGGAGACTTGGGTCTTATTACCCCAGTCATCGTAGCTATAGGTAGTAACCAAGGTTTCATTAGCGGTGCCCACTAAGGTCTCAGTGTGCAGCATGCCATTCTGAGCACCACCTTGCGGGTAGTAGGTGAAACTGACGGTCCGCGCTGAGTCTGCATCGCCGTTACGGGTGGTATTAACGGTAGAGGATTTCAACCGGCCGAATTGTTTTTGCCACTCAGACCCAGAAAAGTCGTTAACCGTCGATTTAACCAGAATGTCGCCGCCGCCTTCTGTTTTAATCGACAGAGAAGCTACATTGCCGTAGTCATCGTTGCTCATGATGGTATCGGTAGTAACGGTTTGCAGGGCAGCGCCGTTAGTAACGCCGTTAGTATCGATGGTTGTGCCGGAGCCGTCGCTATTATAGGCAAAGCTCTCTTCAATTCCCTTTTCTATATAGGGTTGGTAACGATTGCCAAGATTATTTGCCCCGGCAATAAGCTTGCGCTTCCAGGTGTTTCGCGCGCGACTGAGCAACTTGCCATCGCTGGTTTGCGATAGCGTTTCTATAGGCGAGCCGATATAGGGCCAATCTTGACGATAGCGTGTCTCGGTTTTAACACCGGTTTGTGGGTCGACGGTAATAAGCGATTCAAAGCCCAGCATACCGCGCCCACCCGCCTGCATACGCAGGTGACGGTAGAAGTAATCCACGCGATTTTTAGCCAAGCTGTTGACGCCACCTGGCGAATTGGATGACGTTGACGGCGCCGTCGACTCAACACTGCTCACGATGGTCATAGGGCCTAAGACTTCGAGCACAGGTGCATCAAGCCGATCAACAGGGTCTATTTGGCCGCTATTAATAAGCGGCAAAAAGGGGCTGTTAATTTGTTTGTAAAATTCAGTGGTATTTATGTCATAGGAAATTGCTGGTTCACATGCAGCAGGCAAGGTACCCGAGTTGGCGCCATAGGGGTTTACAATTTCCCCATGGCACTTTTGATAAGCTTCGGGCGTTATCTTGATATCACCAATCGGTGAATAGTGCTCGGATCGACCTAAGGGCTCGTAACTAATATTCGTTAGATTACCCATACCATCGGTGATTTTTTGGATTTGATCCGATGGCACTATACCTTTAGCCAGACTACGATAGCTATGACCGACAGTTTTGAGATTCCAAGTGGCGTTTTTATACTCAATAGAAACCGCATCAGGCCACGCATCGCCATTGGTATCTATCAGCTGGTAATTTTTACCCAAATCCACCGAAGGAAAGAGCAACTCAGGCGCCGTTAAATTGTTTAACTTGCTGCTCCAGTACTGAATACGAACATCTTTGGTCCCAGAAGCGTTCTTTTTGGTGGAGACAAAATCCATTTTTCCATCGTGGTTCATATCTGCAAAGCTTACGTCTTCTGGCGTATTTTGCAAAAGTACTTGCTCGCTAAAACCGCCCCCCGTATTGAGTCGGAAATACCAGTCACCCTCCCCCTTGACACAACGCCAATCGCCAGCAGCTCCTAAATAACCGTCCGTATCAATATTGGCGCAAGTTACTTTACCCAAAAAGTATGCGGTATCCGCTAAACCATCACCGTTGATATCCGCAGCAATTATCTTGTCAATTGCATGGCCAAACCCATCAGAGGGTGAGTCGAGCGTATCGTAGAATTGAAATTGACCATTGTTTGTCGCAAGGAATACTTTATAGGCAATCTGCTCGGTTTCACCGCCGTTTGTAAGTGTCCCTTTATAACGGATAGCAACATCCATTTTCCCATCCGCATTAAAGTCCGCCATTGTCATAGCGTTATCTGCTTCGGCATCTATTATCAGACCATCAGTCGGATTGTTTACAACTTCGCCAACAGCGCCAAATACCAATTGGTAAACCGTCGCATTAGAGAACTTATAGTAACGACTATTGGTGTGACCGGTGGTATCACTAGGATCAAACCTTGGTGTCAACGAATAGACATTTAAGGTGCCATTAAATGTATCAATTCCAATAACATCACTTAAACCATCCGAGTCTACATCGCCCACACTCAGGTGCTTCCAATTTGCAAAGGGCAGGACTACGTTCGATTCATTTTGAAACTCTAGCTTCCAACCATCATTAGTTGGCACAGATAGATACAACTCCCACTTTGCAGTTGAGTTGTATGAATAACTTCTATATATGAGTAAATCCTGACGACCATCACCGTTGTAATCAATGGGCATAAAGCGCGGCGGATTTTTGCCATTACTATCGGGCGAGTTAACCAATAAGCTTATAGGTGTTTTGGTTCCGCTCGCCGCGCCGACATCTAGCGCATAGTAAGCATTCCAATTACCACTGCTAAACTTACTCCAGATCATATCGGCCATACCATTGCCGTTAATATCCATAAACTGGTATGGACCTAACGAACCAGCACCGAGATCAACACTGCCGAAATCCTGACCGTAGCTCAGCAATTCGTTGGGTTTATTCCAGTCAAAAGTCGTTGCTGGATAACATTGACCAACAGCCGAACATTCAGTCACCGAATCTATACGGCTGGTATATGCATTTGGTTGCAGCGGATTGCCCGGTGCATAACCTAAGTTATAAATACGAGCCACAGTTGCACTCGAAGTTGCACAACCACCGTTATAAACGCTAACACTGGACAAACGTTCTGTTGTACGAATCTCCGCACCAGCTACATAAGCCGATTGATCATCGTTAAATAATTGACCAGACACATACGAGGTACGCGGTTCATAACCAAACTGCACAAAAGCGCCACAATTACTGGACTCAGGGTATCTATCGCTAAACGCGTAGCGGATTTCTTTTACACGATAGTTTGTCGTATTACCTTCATAAACATAGGCAATAGGATTGCCGACATTGTCAGCAAAGTACTTGAGCCCCCAGGTTAAAACGCCTTTCGATGTTCTTAATTCCGAGGCGTCCTCGCCCAACCCACCGTAGGTCGTTAAGGAGCCGTCTTTACCTTGAACTTCAAAGTAATCGGGGTTGCCGCTACTGCCGCCTTTTGCCGTTACCGTTACAAAAGTATCTATTTCTGTTTTGTAAGTGGCTCCCAGCTCACCATAGGTGGCAGAGCTGCTAGAGGCGAGCATTAATCGCTTACCATCTAAGCAAAATCTATCTGCGCTAGTCCAGGTAATAGGCGCTGCCTGTCCGTCTTGCACGATAGTTTGGCGACAGCGAGTAATACCACTTAAGCCTTCTAAAGCCCAGCCTTTCCCTAAAAGACCATTTCCACCTTGGCTCGAGTAGATGAACCCTAATTGCGGAGTTACACCGGCTATGCCTTCAGGTACTGAAACAGGAATTGAATAGGTTGCTGCGCCCATTTCATTAACGCGGAACGCGCCTTTCACCGAACCTATAAAGGGCCCTTGTGGCTTTTCTCTTGGTGCTGGGTCATTAACTTGACCATTTGTGAGCAGCGGGCTGTCTACCATTTCATCTGTATTTATGGCCGGCACTACGATGGATACCTTGGCCGGCACAGAACATAGTGATGAAGAATTGCATGCAGCTACGCTGTAGCTGTAGGTATTCCCAGCTGTCACGGCTGAATCGGTATAGGCTCTGCCCGATGGAGTAAGCGGCGTGCTCTCTCCCTTAATTAATTTATAAGTCACAGCACCGGTAGATGCGTCCCAACTGAGAAAGACAGACTTTCCTTTAATAACTGCCTTAAAATTATCGGGTACAGCAGGAATAGCAGGCGGGTTGACAATCGCAATGCCAGGTTCAGAACATTGCCCAGTGGTATTACACGCACTAACGGCGTAAGTGTAAGTTTCCCCTGGCGTTACTGATGTGTCGCTATAAGCACGGCCAACAGCTGTCAGCGGTAGTGCATTACGGCTTAGGTTATAGGAAACGCCTCCATCTGATTCCGTCCAACTAACATCAATATTTGCACCGTTTACAACGGCACTTACAAACGGGGCAGATGGCGGTAGGTCGCCAGTAAGAAGCACTGATTTATACGGCGACGTAATACATTCACCTGAAGGCACACAGTTTTTAAGTGCAAACTCGTAAAAGCCAGGTAAGCGATTAATGGTAAACACCTGCACACTATTAGATGTAGTTCCGTTTTGAAGCTGAACAGATCCTCTCACCCGATCTTGAACAATCCAACTATACCCCCCCCCCACAAGGAAGGTAATAGTAGTCGGGCCCGACGCATAAGCATCAAAGTAAGGTCCAGCGGGAATATTTAACGTTGCGCTGCCCGGTGAAGAGCATTGATCCTGAGCATTACAAGCTCTAACTTTATAGACATGCGTACCGGCGTTTAACGTAGTGTCAACGAACTTATTTGTCGAGAGTGTAAACTCTGTATCACTGTCACGCTGCACACGATAATTCGCGGTACCTGTCGGTGTATCCCAACTTACGGTTACAGAGGCACCTCCAAATATAGCCGCTACCGACGGTGGTGCCGGTAACACAGGGGTAGAGTCATAAACTATTGTGGCCGAGTCTGGCGCCGAACATTCACGCTGAACATTGCAAGCTCTTATTGAATAGGTGTACTCAACACCAGAAATCACAGAGCTATCAACATATGAAAGCCCCGTTAACTCTATGGGCGCAGCTAAGTTACGTACCAATTGATAATATGATGCCCCGCTCTGCAAAGTCCAACTAGCTCGGACACCTTGAGCAACATTGATAAGCGATAGCTCTGGTACCGCAGGAGGAATTCTCACTTCCTTGGTCGCTGATGAACAATCACCATTTATATTGCATGCTTGAACGGTGTAAATATAGGTTCTGCCTGATAGCACCAGGCTATCGGTATAAGACGTTGCAGCAGGTAAAGGCAATAGAACAGATCCCCTGTCCCTTAGCAACTTATAAGACACAGCACCGACAGGAGAGGTCCAGCTAAGACTTACAACAGTGCCATTAACCACAGCGGTTACTGCAGGGGCAGCCGGAGGCACGCTCCCACTTACCAAAATGATATTGGATAGCCAAGTGCTGCATCCATTTGTCGTTGGGTAGCAGTTATAAAGTTTATAGGTATAGCTGCCAGAAGGCCGAGTTAACAAAAATGTTCGAGTCTTGCTAATTGCCGATTCATCTAAATTCGGTACCCTACTCCAAATCCCATCTACTAACTCCTCAACATACCAAGAGTAAGTGCTACCAACTATAAGCTGAACTTGATTGGCGACTGTTGATACAACTTGAAATAGAGGCTGGTCAGGGACGCTGGCAGTTACGGTACCTGCTACCGAACACTGGTTATTAAGATTGCATGCTTTGACAGAATAAAGATAACCACTATTAGATTGAATATCTTTATCAACGTAGCTAGTGCCTGAGGAAACAATTGGAACGCCATTTCGCTCAAATTTATAAGAAACTGCTCCTGAGGGTGCATTCCAAGTAACGTCGATAGAAGCTCCTTTAAACTCAGCTGATACCGCAGGTGCTAGAGGGGCTGCAGAGCCTGTTGGACCATCCACGCTTAAATAATCAACATTTGGACCACCTTTACCAATGGTCGCAACCGCACGAATTTTGTTAGCGCCTGCCAATACTTGAACAGTGGTAGTTTGATCCAACCACTTAGCCCAACTGCCTCCGGCAGTAAAGCTCAATGCCCCCTGAGATACACCGTTAACAAATATCTCCATTGGCCTAGAAGTAGCGACGCTATCACCATTAGCGTAGCGGAAATTCAACGCTGCTGTACCCGCAGCAACAGCATTGATATCCCACTCAACATAGCTACCTAAAACGGAATCATAATCAACAAAGCCCCGCCCAGAATATCCAGGATGATTTGTGGCCGTTACTCCGCGATATACGAACGCATCCTCAGCTTCATAGAGAGTACTTAATACGGTCGGCACAGTGATTTCAGATACAGCTTCGGCCGAGCATTCACCGCCTGCACTACAGGCTTTGAGCCTATAGATGTACAGCGTGCCCGGCGTCACATCGCTATCAAGATACGAGGTCCCCGTTGGGGTTAAAGGGCTGGTATTGCGCGTGAGCGAATAAGAAGCCGCTCCGCTTACCGTATTCCAGCTGGCCAGCACTGAAGTGCCACTCATGCTGGTGCTCAAAGTTGGGATAGCCGGCGGAGCTGTACCCGTCAAGGTTACTGATTGGGATGACGAGGTACTACAACCATCGGTTACGGGATAGCAGTTATAAATGCGGTAACTGTAGGTGCCTGCAGGGCGGGTAATGCTATAGGACTGGGTAGCACCTAGTGCAACGCCCGTCTGAACACTCGTCCAGTTACCACCAACCTGCTCATCAATGTGCCAAGAGTAGGTATTGCCCACCAAGAACACCACAGTGTTAGTACCGCTGGTATTCACCTCGAATAAGGGCGCACTATTGGATACGCTAACGGTTGCACTACCCGCCGCCGAGCATTGGCCAGTGGCATTACAGGCTTTCACCGTATAGGTGTAACTTCCCGTGCTGATGGCAGTATCCCGATAGGAATTACCCGATGCACTTAGGGTGCTGCCATTTCGTTGCAGCTGATACGAAGAGGTACCTGATGGCGCGTTCCAGCTAACGGCCACCGAGGCACCCTTAAAGACAGCAGATACCGTCGGTACCGCAGGGATAGACAAAAGCTCGAACGTAGCCGTTGCGGCAGCAGAGCATTGACCTGCAGCGTTACAGGCTTTGAGTGTATAGGTATATGAATTACCTGAAGCAACGCCGCTATCCGTATACGTCGTCCCAGTCGGCGACAAGCTCGTAGTATCACGCTTTAGCTGATACGACGTGGTATAGGTCGGAGCATTCCAATTCAATATGACAGAAGTACCATTAACACTACCGGTTAATACAGGCACTGCGGGAACTGCAGGATACGTAATGGTAACGCTGTCTGCCGCAGAGCAAGCACTAATCGCATTACAAGCCTTGACCGAATAGGTGTAGGTTTCACCCGGCACTATCGTTGAATCTGCATAGCTAGTACCTGAAGGGCTCAATACTTTAGTACCACGCAACAGCTGGTAAGTGGCAGCGCCACTTGGAGCCGTCCAACTAACGTTGATAACGCCCGCGCCGACGGATGCTGAAATAGTCGGAACTGTAGGTATAGGTGCAACGGTGTAACTCAATGTCGCCTCTGCTGAACACTGTCCAACACTGTTACACGCTTTTATACCGTAGGTATACGTTGTACCGGAGGTAACATTGGTTTCCCGATAAGACGTTTGCGTGGTGGTCGTGGGCGCTGCAGCGTTGCGACGGAATTGATAATTTACGGCACCAGCGGGAGAACTCCAACTCACCACCAAGTCTGCACCGGACAGAACCGAACTGATCGACGGAACCGCTGGAATAGCTGGCGGTGTAATCGTCGAGGTGGCTGCAGCAGAACATTCACCCGTTGCATTACAGGCTTTTAAGAGATAGGTATAAAGCGTGCCCGGCGTCACATCGCTATCAAGATACGAGGTCCCCGTTGGGGTTAAAGGGCTGGTATTGCGCGTGAGCGAATAAGAAGCCGCTCCGCTTACCGTATTCCAGCTGGCCAGCACTGAAGTGCCACTCATGCTGGTGCTCAAAGTTGGGATAGCCGGCGGAGCTGTACCCGTCAAGGTTACTGATTGGGATGACGAGGTACTACAACCATCGGTTACGGGATAGCAGTTATAAATGCGGTAACTGTAGGTGCCTGCAGGGCGGGTAATGCTATAGGACTGGGTAGCACCTAGTGCAACGCCCGTCTGAACACTCGTCCAGTTACCACCAACCTGCTCATCAATGTGCCAAGAGTAGGTATTGCCCACCAAGAACACCACAGTGTTAGTACCGCTGGTATTCACCTCGAATAAGGGCGCACTATTGGATACGCTAACGGTTGCACTACCCGCCGCCGAGCATTGGCCAGTGGCATTACAGGCTTTCACCGTATAGGTGTAACTTCCCGTGCTGATGGCAGTATCCCGATAGGAATTACCCGATGCACTTAGGGTGCTGCCATTTCGTTGCAGCTGATACGAAGAGGTACCTGATGGCGCGTTCCAGCTAACGGCCACCGAGGCACCCTTAAAGACAGCAGATACCGTCGGTACCGCAGGGATAGACAAAAGCTCGAACGTAGCCGTTGCGGCAGCAGAGCATTGACCTGCAGCGTTACAGGCTTTGAGTGTATAGGTATATGAATTACCTGAAGCAACGCCGCTATCCGTATACGTCGTCCCAGTCGGCGACAAGCTCGTAGTATCACGCTTTAGCTGATACGACGTGGTATAGGTCGGAGCATTCCAATTCAATATGACAGAAGTACCATTAACACTACCGGTTAATACAGGCACTGCGGGAACTGCAGGATACGTAATGGTAACGCTGTCTGCCGCA
Source organism: Cellvibrio sp. 25HG11W-0 (assembly GCF_057815475.1). Taxonomy (NCBI): domain Bacteria; kingdom Pseudomonadati; phylum Pseudomonadota; class Gammaproteobacteria; order Cellvibrionales; family Cellvibrionaceae; genus Cellvibrio; species Cellvibrio sp. 25HG11W-0. The sequence continues at coordinate 1,610,155 of NZ_CM174230.1, read as the reverse complement.
GAGCAAGCACTAATCGCATTACAAGCCTTGACCGAATAGGTGTAGGTTTCACCCGGCACTATCGTTGAATCTGCATAGCTAGTACCTGAAGGGCTCAATACTTTAGTACCACGCAACAGCTGGTAAGTGGCAGCGCCACTTGGAGCCGTCCAACTAACGTTGATAACGCCCGCGCCGACGGATGCTGAAATAGTCGGAACTGTAGGTATAGGTGCAACGGTGTAACTCAATGTCGCCTCTGCTGAACACTGTCCAACACTGTTACACGCTTTTATACCGTAGGTATACGTTGTACCGGAGGTAACATTGGTTTCCCGATAAGACGTTTGCGTGGTGGTCGTGGGCGCTGCAGCGTTGCGACGGAATTGATAATTTACGGCACCAGCGGGAGAACTCCAACTCACCACCAAGTCTGCACCGGACAGAACCGAACTGATCGACGGAACCGCTGGAATAGCTGGCGGTGTAATCGTCGAGGTGGCTGCAGCAGAACATTCACCCGTTGCATTACAGGCTTTTAAGAGATAGGTATAAAGCGTGCCCGGCGTCACATCGCTATCAAGATACGAGGTCCCCGTTGGGGTTAAAGGGCTGGTATTGCGCGTGAGCGAATAAGAAGCCGCTCCGCTTACCATATTCCAGCTGGCCAGCACTGAAGTGCCACTCATGCTGGTGCTCAAAGTTGGGATAGCCGGCGGAGCTGTACCCGTCAAGGTTACTGATTGGGATGACGAGGTACTACAACCATCGGTTACGGGATAGCAGTTATAAATGCGGTAACTGTAGGTGCCTGCAGGGCGGGTAATGCTATAGGACTGGGTAGCACCTAGTGCAACGCCCGTCTGAACACTCGTCCAGTTACCACCAACCTGCTCATCAATGTGCCAAGAGTAGGTATTGCCCACCAAGAACACCACAGTGTTAGTACCGCTGGTATTCACCTCGAATAAGGGCGCACTATTGGATACGCTAACGGTTGCACTACCCGCCGCCGAGCATTGGCCAGTGGCATTACAGGCTTTCACCGTATAGGTGTAACTTCCCGTGCTGATGGCAGTATCCCGATAGGAATTACCCGATGCACTTAGGGTGCTGCCATTTCGTTGCAGCTGATACGAAGAGGTACCTGATGGCGCGTTCCAGCTAACGGCCACCGAGGCACCCTTAAAGACTGCCGAGACAGTCGGGGCAGCGGGAATAGGTAGCAACTCCACAGTAACCACTGCATCCGTAGAACAAAGACCTGCGCTGTTACAGGCTTTCAGCGTATAGCTATAGGTGTTGCCTGCTGAAACAGAGGTATCTGTATAAGAGGTTCCGGTCGAGCTAAGGGTGGTATTACCACGTTTTAACTGATACGACGCTGTATAAGTCGGCGCATTCCAATTCAGGACGACAGAAGTACCAACAACGCTACCAGTAAACTGAGGTATTGCAGGCACTGCAGGATAGGTAATGGTTGTAGTAGCCGCGGTTGAACAATCGCCAATTAGATTACAGGCCTTAACCGAATAGGTGTAGCTGGTACCCGCAACGACCGAAGTGTCGCTATAGCTGGTGCCTGATGCATTCAAGACGGTCGTACCGCGCAGCAACTGGTAACTGCTGGCACCGCTCACGGCTGGCCAGCTGACACTTATCACCCCAGCACCAATCGAGGCAGAAAAAACTGGCACCGCAGGTACTGATGCCACGGTAGCACTGGTTGTCGCTTCAGTTGAGCACTGCCCAACGGCGTTGCATGCCGCTATACCGTAGCTGTAGGTGGCACCGGATGACAGGTTAGTTTCCCGATAGGAATTATCGGTTGTGGTAACCGCTGCAGCACTGTTGCGACGGAATTGATAATAAGAAACACCCGTCGGTGCACTCCAGCTCACAATCAAATCCATACCGGAGAATGTCGTACTGATCGAGGGCTTGGCCGGAATAACGGGCGGGGCTATAGATGAAGTAGACTCCGCCGAGCAATCGCCATTAGCATTACAGGCTTTCACCGCATAGATATAGGAGGTGCCTGGGGTGACACTGTTATCTAGATAGGATGTACCTGTGGATGCTAATGTCGTGGTATTGCGTCGCAACACATAACTGGCCACACCGCTGACACTATTCCAGCTGGCCAATACTGAAGTACCGCTCATAGCCGTGTTCAAAGTCGGTTTGGCTGGCGGCGTTGATCCCACTACAGTCACTGACTTGCTTGAAGAGGTGCTGCAACCATCGGTCACGGGGTAGCAGTTATAAATGCGGTAACTGTAGGTGCCTGCAGAGCGGGTAATGCTATAGGACTGAGTAGCACCTAGCGCACTACCCGTCTGAACACTCGTCCAGCTACCACCAACCTGCTCATCAATGTGCCAAGAGTAGGTATTGCCCACCAAGAACACCACTGTATTAGAACCGCTGGTATTCACCTCGAATAAGGGCGCACTATTGGGGACACCAACGGTTGCACTACCCGCCGCCGAGCACTGACCAGTGGCATTACAGGCTTTCACGGTATAGGTGTAGCTTCCCGTGCTGATAGCGGTATCCAGATAAGAATTACCCGATGCACTTAGGGTGCTGCCATTTCGTTGCAGCTGATACGAAGAAGTACCTGATGGCGCAGACCAACTCACCGAGACCGAAGCGCCTAAAAAGCTGGCCGACACTGTCGGCGCACTGGGTGTGGCTAAAGGAACGGTAATACTAGTAGACGCACCACTGGAACAGCCCGATGCATTACATGCTTTGATGGTGTAGGTATAACCGCTACCGGCAGATACACCCGAGTCAGTGTATGAAGTACCCGATGCAGATAATGAAGTAGAACCACGGACCAACTGATACGAGGTGGTATAGGTCGGTGCCGACCAACTAAGGTACACCGACGAGCCGCTCATCGACGAAGAGATGCTGGGATTAACCGGCACAGGCGCTGTCACGGTAATACTGGCAGAAGCACCCGCAGAACAGCCATTGGAATTACAGGCCTTGACTGTATAGGTGTAGCTGGTTCCGGGAGTTACTGCGCTATCGGTATAACTGGTACCCGAGGCGGACAAACTGGTGCCTCCACGAGTCAGTTGATAAGAGGTAGCACCTGATGGAGCAGACCAACTCACGGCCACAGACGCGCCGCTCATGCCTACAGAAATACTGGGTGCCGCGGGCATTACGACAAGTACTGCGGTAGTCGTCTGGCTGCCGCCGGCACCGGTACAGGTAATGGCATAACTCCAGTTGGAGGTTGTGAGCACAGAGTACACATAGCTACCACTTGACCCAGTACTAGGCGCTCCCGTACAACCGGTGGCGTTGGTAGAAGACCAGCTCAGAGTCGTGTTTTGACCAATAGTCGCCGGATTAGGACTAAATGACACTGACACCGTTGGCGCGGGTGTAGGGGTTGTTATCGAGGAAGAAGCGCCCGACGAGCAGCCATAGGCATTACAGGCTTTTATGATATAAGTATAACTGGCGCCCACGGCCACACTCGAATCGGTATAAGAGGTTCCCGACGCGCTCAGCGTAGTGCCATTGCGAGTTAGCTGATAACTCGTGGCTCCGCTGGGAGCCGACCAGCTAACATAAACGGATGTCCCGCTCATGGTTGCTGAAATACTGGGGTTGACTGGGGGGCTATTACCTACCAGGGTGACAAATGCGCTGGAGGAATAATTACACACACTGGGATTGGTGGGGTAACAACTATAACCACGGAATGTATAGGTGCCCCCCGCGCGCGCGGCAGTGTATGAAGAAGATGTACTTATAGTACTCCAGTTACTCCCCACCTTCTCTTCGATGCGCGTGCTGGCATAATAATTACCCAACTGCACGCTTAGGGTGGTTGCGCTAGTGGCCGTCGCTGTAATCGTCGGTGCTTGCGCCTCCGCCCTAGCAGCGAGCAACAAGAGCAAAAATGATAGCGCAACCAAAACAGAGCGGTACCCGCCCACAAATAATCCTATACGCATAAAATACTTCCCTGATGAGGAGAATGGGTTTAAGTGGAAAATATGAATCTTGAGAAAGCTACAGACGAGCCACACAAAGACAGCAATCAGTATAAACGTCGAAAAATTGACCAAGCATCTTAGATCATCAATCAACCGGACACAAGCGTCAAAAAATAAAATGCAATTAGGTAAGTAGAAATCGGGACGGTATTAGTAGAAAAACCTAATATCGGCCTTCGTTTAGATTAAAAACAAAATCACTAGCCAAAAATCATTTCCACTCAAAGGTTACCTATCACCTCATTTGATTATTTTATGCCACAAAATAACCCGAATCTTTACACTCATTGGGGTAAAAATCCGACGAAAGGCATATAAAAGCACATTCTTTATACGAACTAACCGCTTTAGAAATTGCTATTTTTGCACTATTTACACCTTAAATGCGCTACTTTTAACCCCTCTATTTGCCTCATCCTCTACCACGAACCCCTTGCCACGACTGACGCCTGATCAAATTTCAAGCATTTTACACAGTCCTGGCTATCTCACTTTTGCTCAAAAAACAAGCTAGGCACGCCGGTTGCCCAAAGATAAAATGGCCACATATTTGCACGGGTCAGTAATGGAATAGATTCGGCATGAGTGCACACGCGAAAACGAACACCCTTTCGGGCGCTGCAATTCAGAAAACCGGAGTAACCCCTTATGGATATTCGCAAACCTTTTGTGTTAGTGATTAAGTCCTTTTTTACCAGCCTGTGTTTAGGCTTACTTATTATTACCCACTGCGCACTCTTGGTTCGCAGCGCACCCCCAAGTCAACTTGAGCAGGTGCTTACCTCAGGCGAATTGCGCGTACTGTCGAGCAATGGCCCCACAACGTTCTACGAAGGTGCCAATGGCCTCACAGGCTTTGAGTACAATCTCGCCAAAGGCTTTGCCGACTCTTTGGGCGTAACTTTGACGATGGTCGATGAGCCCAACCTTGGCCAACTCTTAGATTCCGTGAGCCGCGGCCAATATGACCTTGCGGCAGCAGGCTTGACGGCGATTGAAAGCCGTCAGCAGCGTCTGCGTTTTAGCAGTGCTTACATGCAGGTAACCCAGCAATTGATTTACAGCAGCCGCGTGCCTGCACCTACCAGCATTCAGGATTTAGCAGGTAAAGAAGTGCTGGTAGTGGCCGACTCTGCCCACGCCGAGCGCCTACGCGAACTGCAAGCTGAATTTCCCGATTTAAACTGGCGCCAAGTGGCCAATGCTGAAATGATTGATCTGCTCGATATGATTCATAAAGGCAAGGCTGATTATGTCGTGCTAGATTCCAATGCCTATGAACTCAATCGCTACTCCTATCCGCGTGCCAAACTCGCTTTTGATCTCAGTGATCCGCAACCATTGGCCTGGGCCTTTCAATCAACGCGCGATCAAAGTCTATTTAAAGCCGCACAAAAGTACTTTGCACGTATTAAACAAGACGGTTCACTGGCCAAGGTGACGGATAAATTCTTCAACCAACATATAGAAGAAGTGACCACTGGCGAAGCCATGGTATTTGCCTATAGATTGGAAAAACGCCTGCCGCAATGGGCAGATGAAATGAAAAAAAATGCCGAAAAGTTTAATCTCGACTGGCAGCTACTGGCAGCTATTAGCTACCAAGAATCACACTGGAAAGCGAACGCCAAATCTTATACCGGTGTGCGCGGTTTGATGATGCTAACCCAGCGCACTGCACGTGCCATGGGTGTCAGTGACCGCGAAGACCCTGCACAAAGTATTTACGGCGGTGCCAAATACTTTCGCCGCGTACTCGACCGCTTACCCAAGAGCATCGAAGGTGAAGATCGTATTAGCATGGCGCTGGCTGCCTACAATCAGGGCTTAGGACACTTAGAAGACGCACGCGTACTCACCCAGCGTATGGGCGGCGACCCGAATAAGTGGAGCCATGTTGCCAAACACATGCCGCTCTTAGCTAAACAACAATATTACAGCCAAGCAAAACATGGCTATGCACGGGGTTGGGAACCAGTGAAGTTTGTGAAGAATATTCGCAACTATCACAAGATTCTCGCCTGGCATCAAAAACAAAAAGCGTTTCGCTTGGCGACTGCCAATACTGGCAGCATGCATCTTAACGAAGAGACCGAGTTCACCACGCGTGTCAGTCGTCGCAGCAAGCTACAAGGTGACTCTGCAAGCCTGTCAGTGCTTTAGGCCTTAGATATTCCCATATCGCTCTCGTTTAAGAGGGCGATTTGATCCTCACTCTCATTAGTTAAACGCCCCCTCAACGCAAGCTGCCCATAGACAACCTCTGCAACATTAAAAAAACCTAGGCACCGCTGTCAGTAAGCCGCAGGCTCGCCCTGTTGTTTCAATCTAAAAACTACCCGCAAAAAAAAGCCCCGATTAAATTTCGGGGCCAATAAAAAACGGCAAAGATTTTTTAACAACTAAACGTGCGATTAATACTTAAAACTTACCGCTAACACCAAAGGTATAGGTTACACCGGGATTGTAGTAAGACTCAGGTACACCTTCATAACCATACCAAGAGCCAACAGGTTCATTGGTAAGGTTGTAAGCATCAAAGGTTACTACCAAGCTGCCATCATCGCCCAAGGTATAGGGCAAGGTATAGCTGGCAGAGAGATCTACCTGTGAGCGCGCCAATGCATAGCGGAAGCGCGCTGGCAGAGGATCACCGTCGTAATTGTTATCAAGGAAACCACTGGCCTTGGCCATATCTTGGTGATAGTAGGTCATGCGAATCGACAGCGCTTCATTTTCGTAAAAGCCGGTCATGTTATAAGCCCAGTCCGACAGGCCAGTCACCTCCGCTAAAGGGTTACTGGAGTTCTGCTCAATATGGGTGGCACTGGTATCAAAACCTAAGCCTTCCACAATAAAATCAAGCGGTTGCACCCAGGTTATTTCACCGCCGAGCAAGTCGGTATTACCTTTCACATTCAAGCGCGTGGACACAGTGACATTACACACACTCGGGCCGCCACATTGGTTGAGAGAGGTCTGCTGTGCTTCGCCTAGGCTGCTGGTATCCAAACCATAGATTGCGTTGAGATCAGCAAACTTTACCGTTTGATTATCTGTATAGGTAAACCCGCTGACATTTTTCTGGAACAGTGTCAGGCCAACATAACCCATATCGCTAAAATACCACTCACCGCCTATGTCTACGTTCTCAGAGAAATAAGGGTCAAGACCGGGGTTACCCGCACGCGCCGTGTCTATACCAGAACTGCTCCAAGAGGCATTGGGAAACATATCCGCAGGATTGGGCCGCGTCATGGAACGCGACGCTGCAGCGCGCAGTTTGATGCTGTCATTCAGATCATAAACAGCACTGAACGATGGCAGCCACTCTTGATACTCAGTGGTAGTGCTCTGCACAATTTGCGTTGAGGTGTTGAGGCTCGCCACATATTGCTCGGTGTTAACAAAGCGGAGGCCAAGATTAGTGCGCAAATCACGATTTAACACTTGCGATTCACTGTTCACCATTAAATAAGCAGCCGTGTAGGTTTCATCAATATCACCTACGGTTTGCCCAAACGCATCACCGCCACGAGTTGCGCCCTTGACTAACGCGTCGTAGTCATAGGTAGCTTTAATAGCATCGTAATCCAACTGTGCCCAACCGGCGTAACCAATACCAGCACCGTCCATAGTGTGACTAAAATCAGTCGTCATTGGCTTGAGGAAGTCGTTGATATCAGGCGCACCAGCCAGCGTTGCCGCTTGGGCATTACCGTTACCATAAGCTTGCATATTGCGCGCTGCATCGTCGTACGACAGGCCAAACTTAATACCATTGCGATCAGCTTCTTCACCCAAGGCGAAATCCGCATGCAGCCCATTGGTTTCGGTATCGCGTGCATCTATATTGAAGCGAATTGGACCAGAGCCACCGCCACCCCAGTTCCAGCCACTGGTGCCATTCAGATCAAACGTAGAGCCGGGGACACTAAAACTGAAGTTACCCACATTATCGGAACCCAAGGTGTATTGCGTCACGCCCTTAGGTGTGGTGTAAAGCCAAGTAGGCATTACCCGACGAAAATCGGACTCGGTATGGCTAGCTGAAATATTCATTTGCACACCATCAGCTATTTGCCAAGAAAAACTTGGCATCACACTGAGGAAATCCACATCTTCTGTGTAGTCACGCGCTTCAACCCAAAACTGCGAGTTGTACAGCGTCGCCGAACGCACCACTTCATTCTCATCCACCACAACATTCTCGGGAATCAAGCCATCGCTTTTATTGTTGGCACGACGCACCCAGAGCATATTGTCGATACGGTTAAAGTCGCGTGTGGCTTGCGTCGCCATCACATCCAATACAAAGCCCATATCATCATTGGGGCGGAATTCAAAAGAGACTAATTCGGTAGTCGCATTGCGGTCACCTTCAACCTTGGCACCGCGACCTAGGTAGGGCATAAGGCCATGATCAAGCTGGGTAGCGGTAGCACCCGAAGTAGCGAGCAAGTCCAAGGTATCACCCACTGCTACCCCAGGGTGAGTAGCCGCATAATCAGCTGAAGCGACCGGATTCCAGTGGAATTGATTGCGCCCTACCATGCCGGTTTGGCAGCTCAGGCCATTAGCATCAGTGGGCGCGTTAACCAGGCAGCCGTCGGTGTAGCCAATAGTTTCATAGCCATCGACTCGGGATTTCATTTGGCTGGTAGTCACGCCCACTAACAGACCAAAACGATCATTCCACGTATTACTGTAAATAAATGAACCCTTAGGACTCAGCTCTTCATTGATTTCAGCATAGGATCCTTTTAGCGAAAACTTTATTTGCTCGCCGGGTGTATCAAAAGCGCGCGCGGTACGCATATCGACCTATCCAGAAACACCACCTTCCATTTGTGCAGCATCTGCAGATTTAGAAACAGAAAGCTTTGAAAATAGCTCGGTAGGAAACATACCCAAATCCACTTCGCGGCCACGACCACCTGCATCCAAAGCACCATCAGATGCTACGGAAATATTATTGCCGTTCAAATTAACCTTGGTAAAAGATGAGCCCAAACCACGCACAGAAATCTGCAAGCCCTCGCCCGTCACTTCACGGGCAATTTTTACCCCTGGAATACGATTAAGTGACTCAGCCAAGTTTTGGCTGGGCATCTTGCCTATGTCGTCGGCATATACTGAATCTGCAAAGCCTTGGGAATCTCGCTTAGCTTCCATAGCACTTTGCAAGGTAGCGCGATAACCGGTAACCGTTACTTCTTCTAGCTCCGGCTTAGATGTCGCCGCCTCTTGAGCCTGCACCATTGACGCGGCAATGGCCAAACTAAGCAGACTGATTTTGAACAAAGGGAGAGTGTGTGTTTTTAGCATTTTCAATTCCTATGGTTTTATCGTATGCGAAAAGCAGGTCCTCGCTAAATACCCAATAGCCGCTAAACCACGACAGCCACTCCTAACACTCGCTGCCGCACCTAGCTCTACAACCTGCTCAACCGGAGTATCCACAAGAGATGACTCCGTCGAAATCAACTTGCGCACTTGTATACAAGCAGCAATCGAGCGAGATGCTATTACTTGTATACAAGCGTGTCAACGACACCAGAAAGGCCCACACTAAAGTGAGTACGTCAGTAACATCAGCACCTGAAATTGATTCCCAGCATGCTTTGAAACAAACCTCCACCCTACTTTCTGATACTGATGCCGACACCCTGCAAGTACCTGACGCGCACCTATTTAGTACTGATCCCACCACTGTGCGCTAGCGTAAAACTCAACCAAGCGACCCATCCTGAACCGACCTGTTGCTAAGGACTTTAGCCACGCAAGGGAGTACAATGCGCCCACATTTTTCTACTGAATTTCAGAGCGCCATGATTCCACGTATCGACCAAACCTCCCCAGTCCAAGCCCTGTATCTAAACTTCATCGACGCCTTGCGCGCCCAGAACTTTAGCGGCGACCTCAATCCCGACTACGCCAATCGCACAGTACTGGCGACCGATAACTCGATATATCAGGTATTGCCGCAAGGGGTGCTTTACCCGCGCGATACAGCAGATCTAGTGAAAATCGCCCAGCTCAGCCAGCAGCCACAATTTCAGAGCATAGTGCTCAGCCCCCGCGGCGGCGGTACCGGCACTAACGGCCAATCGCTTACCGATGGTTTAGTGGTAGACACCTCTAAGTACATGAATCAAATTCTGGAGATCAACGTCGAAGAGCGCTGGGTGCGCGTGCAGTGCGGTGTGGTGAAAGATCAGCTCAATGCGGCAATCAAACCCCACGGATTATTCTTCGCACCGGAGCTTTCCACCAGTAACCGCGCCACCATTGGCGGCATGATCAACACCGACGCATCAGGCCAAGGTTCCTGCCGTTACGGCAAAACCCGCGATCATGTTCTGGAATTAACCACGGTGCTGCTCGACGGCACTGAATGGACCTCTGCGCCCATCAGCGAAAGTGAATTGGAAGCATTATGGCTACGCGAAGATAAAGTGGGCGAAGCGCACCGTGTGATCGATGCGATTCAACGCGAACATCACCAGCTTATTGAACAAAAATTTCCCAAGCTCAATCGCTGCCTTACGGGCTATGACTTGGCGCATATCCGCGATGAACAAGGCCGTTTCAATCTCAACAATATTTTGTGTGGCAGTGAAGGCACGCTAGGTTTTATTACCGAAGCCAAAATTAACTTGCTGCCCATTCCCAAATGCGCCGCGTTGATCAATGTTAACTACCGCGATTTTAATGTAGCGCTGCGCGATGCAACGCAATTAATGACTGCTGAACCCACCTCAATTGAAACTGTCGATTCAAAAGTCTTAAATTTGGCGATGAACGATATCGTCTGGCACAGCGTGGCAGCGTTTTTCCCCGCGCCTGCCAGCGGCGAAAAAATTCAAGGCATCAACTTGGTTGAATACACCGCTGATAGCGAAGACGAACTAAAAGCCGATGTCAAAAAACTCACCGATCTATTGGACCAAGCTGCGCAAAATGCGGGCACAGGCCGCATTAGCTACTCCATTGCCTGGGGCAGCGATGCCGTGAACAAAATTTGGGGCATGCGCAAAAAAGCCGTCGGTCTACTCGGCAATGTCGAAGGTGAAATTCGCCCTGTGCCGTTCGTAGAAGACACCGCTGTACCGCCCGAAAACCTCGCCGATTTTATCGCCGAGTTCCGTCAAGTATTGGATGACCACAAACTCACCTACGGCATGTTCGGTCATGTGGATGCAGGCGTTTTACACGTGCGCCCTGCGCTCAATATGAAAGACCCAGAACAAGAAAAAATGGTGCGCGTTATTACCGATAAGGTGGTCGCCCTAACCCAAAAATACAACGGCTTACTCTGGGGCGAACACGGCAAGGGCGTGCGCTCGGAATATTCGCCTGCTTTTTTTGGCGAACTCTATCCGCAAATTCAGCGCATCAAAGCCGTTTTTGATCCGCGCAATCAACTAAACCCGGGCAAAATTGCTACGCCCGCCGCTGATATTGAACTGCTCAAAATCGATGGCGTAGTAACCCGCGGCCAGGAAGATCGCAAAATTCCCGTGCAAGTATGGGAAGGCTACAGCGAAGGTATGCACTGTAACGGCAATGGTCTCTGCTACAGCTGGAACCCTAACGATGCTATGTGCCCCAGCTGGAAAGGCACGCGCGAGCGCAAACATTCACCCAAAGGTCGCGCGTCGCTCATGCGCGAATGGCTCAAGCAAATGAGCGAGCGCGGTGTTAATGCGGTCGATGAAAGCAAAAAGCTCAAACACACCAGCTTCCTGTTCAACTTGCCTGCGCGCATTGTCAACACTATCGGTAAAAATCGCGGTGACTACGACTTCTCACACGAAGTAAATGAATCTATGCAGGGCTGCCTCGCCTGTAAATCCTGTGTAGGCCAATGCCCCATTAAAGTGGATGTGCCCGAGTTTCGCGCCAAATTTTTACAGCTCTACTACAGCCGCTACCTGCGTCCACTCAAAGATTATTTTATCGGCGGCTTGGAGTTTATGATTCCCACCCTCGCCAAAATGCCATGGGCCTACAACGCCATGATGAAGCCGCAGTTTATGCAAAAATTTATGGCGCGCTTTGTGGGCATGGTCGACAGCCCCTTGCTCACGGGCATAAGCCTGCATAAAGCCTGTGAAAAACTTGGCGTACATTACGCGACACTTGAAAATATCGCCCAGCTCAGCCCCGAGCAAAAAGCCAAAGCGGTTATCCTAGTACAGGACGCCTTCACCAGTTACTTTGAAACGCCCTTGGTTATCGACAGCTTGCGTTTGCTGCAAAAGTTAGGTTTCACCCCCTTGCTCGCACCCTTTAAACCCAATGGCAAACCGCTACAAGTACACGGGTTTTTAACGGCCTTTGCCAAGGCTGCCGACGCCAATGCGACTCAGTTAAATGGTCTAGCCTCTTCAGGGATTCCACTGGTCGGTATTGAACCGGCCATGACCCTCGCCTATCGTGCCGAATACAAAAAAGTATTGGGCGATAACGCACCCAAAGTATTATTAGTGCAAGAGTGGTTGGCGCAGCATACCGACGTCTATCAAGAAAAAGCCGCGCAGCTTAAAGCCAGCGAATTTTCACTGCTGGCACACTGCACCGAAAAAACCAACGCCGCGGGTTCCATTAAAGATTGGCAAACCCTTTACAGCGCGCTAGGGCAAAAACTAACGATCATCGAAACCGGCTGCTGTGGCATGGCGGGTACCTATGGTCACGAAGCGCAAAATGTGGAGACTTCCAAAAAAATCTATGCGCTCTCTTGGACCAAGGTCGTAAACAATCCAGCCAACGCCAATAAGCTAACGGCCACGGGCTACTCCTGCCGCAGCCAAACCAAGCGAATTGATAATGTAAAACTGCCGCACCCACTGCAAGTGCTCTTGCAGCAAATGCACTAGGCGAAGGGCCGGCCATGAATTGGTTGATACGCACCTCTGCGGGCCTGTTGTCGCTCACACTGTTCGGCTTTGCCGCCTTGCAGTTGAATGACCCCGACCCCATTATCTGGGTAGGCTTTTATAGTATTTGTGCACTGGTGCCACTGTTGTTAGTATTCGGACGTTTTTCGTCCGGTTTGTTCTGGGTAAGCTTAGTACTCTGCGCGGTGCAACTGGGGATAGCCGCACCCGAGGCACTAGCGTATTTACACCACAGTGCTCAAGAACCCTTAATGCAGGCCATGAATCCGGATAAACCCTATATTGAAGCGGCGCGCGAGTTCCTCGGCGCGGCGATTGCTCTACTGTTGGTAGGCGCGTGCAAGCCAATGGCGCGCAAGTTAGGTTTACGCTGAAAATGTTCACTTTCTCTGTTTTATACGCTCGCCTATTTTTTAGATTTACCCATTTTTAATATTCACTGATGTTTCACTGTCGCCACTGACTGGCGACTTCTAATAACTGATCACGACCCTCAACTGATCCCAATAAATACCTGAACTCTATGAAACTACTCAAACGCCTCTTTCAAAAAACACCCCCGAAAATCGCCACAATTGACGAGCAAATTCACGCTCTGGGCGCACAATCTGCCGCTCAGTTAGCGGAAGTCGCACTCGGCAGCGCAGACGATAATTTGCGCGAAGCGGCAATTGCCAAGCTCGCCTATGGCAGCGAGCTGCTAGGCCTTGCTAGCAGCAGCGGCACGCAAAGTGCGCGCATTCAAGTAGCGGCGCGCAAACGCATTTGCAAGCTGCTGGATGACGAAACCATCACGCTAAATACCGTCGCACGCGATATTCCCCAACCAATAGAATTAATGACGGTCATCAGCTACTCCGCCAGCACCAGTCAAGCGGCGCTCACAGGCATAACCGATACCGAATTACTCTTGCAGCTTGCAAGCGAAGCGACTACCACGCAAATTCGCCAAGCGGCGGCGGCACAAATTAGTGCGCGCACACAACTAGAACAGCTGGCTAAAACAGCGCAAAGCAAAGACAAAAATGTGTACAAGCTGGTAAAAGCCAAACTTGATGGATTCAAAGCCCAAGATGCACAACTAGCCGCACTAGAAGTGAGCGCCGAAGCACTCTGCATTAAAATGGAAAAACATATTCATCAAGAAGCCGATGCACTCTTCAAAGCCAAGCTCGGCATATTAGCGCAAGAGTGGGAAATTTTAGCGGCTCAAGTTTCGAGCACCTTACAAGCGCGCTATCAAACTGCCCTGCACGCCTGCGAAGCAAAAATTCAAGCACAAGCAGATGTAATCGCTCAAGAAGAGGAAAAACTTGAACTGGATAAACAGGCAATGAATTTTGCCCAAGCGGCGCTCGCGGATGTAAAAGTACTCGCTAAAGAAATTTATACTGCCAGCCACATTGACGATTTGCTTGCCGTTAATTATCAGCAGCGTTTGCAAGAACTAACGCAAGCCATGCGCTTAGCGGCAAATCGCAACCTGCCGATGGATGCCATCAACAAAGAATTTGAACTGCGTAAACAGCAGGCGCTTAACTTGCTCGATCAAGTAAAAACATCGGGCAGCGTGCAGCAACTCATGACTCAACTGCAAGATGTAAAAGATGCTGAGCTAAGTCAGCAACTGCAACACAAACTCAATCAATTACTCAAACAAGCGAAAGATTTTGGCGATGATTTACCAGATATTATCGAGCAGGCCAAAGCTACTCTCGCACGCTGGAATCAAGAGCGCCGCGAATTAGAACAATCGGCTAAAAATTCACTGCGTGAATTCAGCGAACTCACGCGCAAAGGCCTTTGGGCAGCTGAGCAGGGCTTTGTACGCAAAGCGCGCGGCATCCAAAAAGAACTCGCCGAAAAGCGTCAACAATTATCAGAGCTTCCCAAAGCCATGGAAGCTAAGTTCGAAGACTTTGAACAGCAGCTACTCAAGCTGGGCGACTGGCACGAGTTCGCGGTAACACCCAAAAAAGAAGCGCTTGTTACGCAAATGCAAGAACTGATCGGCAGCGATACCAACCCTGAGCACCTCGCCACCAAAATTCACGAACTGCAAGACAACTGGAAAGAAGTCAGCAAGGGCGGCCAGCAGCAAGACGACGAACTTTGGAATCAATTTCAAGAAGCATCCAAAGCTGCCTACGCGCCCTGCAAAGAATTTTTTGATGCCCAAGCTGCTGTGCGCGACGCCAACCTCGCTAAACGCCAAGAAATGGTAGGGCAGCTGCAGACCTATCTCAGTGCTTACGACTGGCAAAACGCAGTTTGGAAAGATGTTGAAAAAACCTTAAAAGTCGCGCGCCAAGAGTGGCAAGGCTATTGGCCTGTACCACGCAAAGCGGGCAACGATTTACAAAAAGAATTTGAAAACTTGATGGAACAATTATTCGGCAAAATTAGCAGCGAATATGAAACCAACAAACAAGCCAAACAAACACTGATCGAGCAGGCGCAGCAGTTGCAAGACAATAGTGATCTGCGCGCAGCAATTGATACTGTGAAAAATTTGCAAGCGCAATGGAAAACCATTGGCAAATGCCGCTACAAAGACGACCAACAGCTTTGGAATGACTTCCGTCAACACTGTGATGCCGTTTTCGCGCGTCGCGAACAGGAGATGAGCACCGCCAACGAGGAGCGCCAAGCTCAGCAGCAACAAGCCGAGGTATTACTGGAGCGCTTGGACACCTTGGCGATGCAGGATTTAGTCGCCCTCACTGCGGCAAAAGCTGATATTGAAATAATTAAAAGCGAATTTTACGCGTTGGAGTTGCCGCGCGATCACGTCAAGCCACTTACCGCAAAACTGCACGATGCCCTGAATAAAATCAGCACTCAAATTAATGCTGAACGCCACAAGGCTGAAGCGCAGAGCTGGAAAGATTTATACAGTGCCGCCGAAATGATAATCCGCTACGAAAATGCCATTATTACTAAAAGCGATGCAGCACAGATCGATAGTCTCAAAACAGAACTCGATAAACATATAGAGCAAATACCACGTCTACCTAGCGGCTTCGCATCGGTATTACAACAACGTATTGCACTGGCTCCCACTCTCGATGCCGCTACCCAAGAGCAAAATACTCAAACCTTGCATTTGCTCGCCATTCGCGCCGAAATTGCTGCAGGTCGAGAAACGCCCACGGAAGACAAGTCACTGCGCATGGCCTACCAAGTCCAACAAATGCAAGAGTCTTTTGGGCAACGCCAAGACAGCGAAGCACAGTTACTTAACGAGTGGATGGCCGTTGGCGGCGTTAAACCTGACGCCTATGCACAACTGCTGCAACGCTTTAATCAGGCGCAGAGTGTCTAATCAAACAACAACTGCTTTCGGCTGAACACTGAAAGTATGAAATACATAAAAAGGCGAGCCACATTCATTTTTGGCTCGCCTTTTTTAATGCACGCATGCAGAGAATAAATATTTATGGCGTGTGCCAGTAAAACTGGCACTTTGTGCAATAAAACAAGTAAATGAAAGAAACAGCCAAAAAGGAAAGAAAGAAGGAAAAGAAACCAGAGGTAAAAAGGTAAACGAAGAACAAGCAGAAGAAAAGTGCAGACAAAAAAATGGCGGATTGCTCCGCCACAAAAGGTCAAACAACAGGGTATATAGCTTGCTAATGTTAATTACCCTACTAGCAATAGAGCAATCAGCAAGCCAGACCCTGTAAATACTACCACTTGCATACTAGTACATCAATAAGACTTTTCACCCTGCGGTCATCCTCTCAAGCCGAACCAAATTAGCAAAAAAAACGGCCACTAAACTCTAGGGGCACGGCCTTGGTTTTACTAAGAATTGGAAGTGCTGACTTTAGCCTTCTATTATTTACGATGAATTCACTCACATTGAGCAAATAACAAACAATAGAGCTACCCCTCGCTTGATATATCTGCATACTTGAGACAAGATCACCCCGCCCTAAAGCTGCACCTATGGCGGACTCGATTACCGCCCACTGTAAGCGCTAAACCTAAAGCGATAACAGATCACACCTTGCACAGGAGAGACCACATAGTGGCCAAACAGCCCCAACTTATCATGCGCCCAGAATCGAAAGGACTATCCTACGACCGCCCTGCGGCAAGCCAAATTTTTAGCTTTATTCGCGATGCTATTGTGAGCATGGAATTACTACCAGGCCAAATGATCTCAGAAACCGCCCTGGCGCAACAATTCGGTGTGAGTCGCACACCAGTACGCGAAGCCTTAATCCAATTGTCGGGCATAGGTTTTGTTGAGGTACTACCCCAACGCGGCACCTATGTTTCCAAATTCAGTATTGAGAAAATACTCGAAGCTCGCTTCATTCGCGAAGCCTTAGAAGTCGCCGTAGTAAGTCACTTAGCTGCAAATATCAGCAGCGAATTGCGCGAGGAAATAGTCGCCAACTGTGAAAAAATTCTCGTAGAGCAAAAAGTTGCCGCTGATAACGATGATGTATTGGTTTTTCAAAATCTCGATGATGACTTTCATCAAGCCCTCGCAAAATTCACCCAATACAATCGTGTCGCATCATTTGTAGAGGCAGAAAAAGCCCATATGGACCGTGTGCGTAACCTCAGTTTGCATGTCGCGGGGCAATTTAAACGCATACTCAGCCAACATTCAGCGATTATCAAAGCGATTAAAGCAGGTTCCTCAGAGAAGGCCTCAGCAGCCATGAGTGTTCATTTAAAAGATGTTTACAATATTTTAGAAGTAATTCCACAAGAACACCCCGAATACTTTAATTAATCGGCGGGCTTTATTACAGCGTATTACAGGCGCGAAGCAGCCTCAAAAGCCAGTGCTATACTGCTTTGCAACTGTTATTAAAAGAGCCCTACTTCTTGCCAATACCCCATGTTCGCGCCAAACACTGCTCACAATTAAGGAGCATTCTTCTATCGCTATGCTTAATTGTCCTGCAATTACTCTCGGCAGCGGCAAGTGCGCAGGATAAAAAGAATTCAACCACCCCTCCCATCTACAATATCAACAATGCACAAAGCGAACGCCCGCTCGGCTTATTTACCCGTTTCTTTAATGAGCAAGAGGCAATCACACTGGCGAAGCTTGTTAGCTCAGCGCCAGACAACGCCCAACCTAATTGGCTTGCAGCATTGCAGCTTTTTGCTACTGCCCCAACTCAATTGATTCAAACCTCCCGGCGAAATGTACTAAATTTTGGCATAGGTGCCGCACCACACTGGCTGGAGTTACAGGTTCACAATTCCAGTTCAACGCTTGACCGTCAATTGCTCATTAATACCTCTTGGCTGGATCAGATTGACGTGATTCATTTAGATGCACAGCAGCAGTTGTTGGCTAGCTTTACCGCTGGCGATGCTCAAGTATTTGGCGCACGCCCCAAAGGACAAACAGGTTTTAGCTTTTCGCTACAGTTTCCGCCGGGGGATAGCAGGCTACTCCTACGCATTGCCACCGCCGATCCCATGGTACTGCCTATTTATTTAACCTCGACCAGCGAATACCAAGCTGCCGCGATGAAACACTACTACAGCTACGGCTTTAGCTATGGCTACCTACTCGCACTGATTGCCTTTAACGCACTGCTTTATTTTGGTTTGCACGATAAAAACTATTTGCGTTACGCAATTTATTTAAGCGCATTTACCTTTATGAATTTCGCTTACACCGGCCATGGTTTTGCGTGGATTTGGCCCGAAGGCGTTACAGTACAGCGTTGGATTCAGCCCATCGCCATGATTGCTTTTATTATTTCCGGACTAAGTTTCGCCTTAAACTTTCTCGACATTCGTCTACACAGGCCCAAACTTTATCGCGTCACCTGCGCAACTATTGCACTCGCTCTTGTTGCATTAACATTGAGCTTACTTGCGCAGTCGCAAGCTGCAGCGCTCTTAGTCGCTTTTTGTGCCGCCAGCGGCTACACCCTTTTGATGTTTATTATTGGCCTTGCGGTTTACTCTAAAACCAATCTGGTAAGCCGCTATTATTTATACAGCGCAATAGTCGGCATCATAGGTGCTGTCTTCACCACGTTTTCAACATGGGGCTTTATTGCTTTTAGCGAATGGACATTTCGCGCGATTGAATTCAGCATGCTGCTCGAAGCCACACTGCTCGCCTTGGCGCTAGCCGCACGTATTCGCCAAACACAAAAAGCGCAAATCATTGCCGAACAGTTAGCCAATACTGACCCACTGACTCAACTTAATAATCGGCGAGCATTTTATCTCAGTGCCACACAACTCTGGAGCAGTAGCCAGCGCCACCACTTGCCCCTGAGCATTGTTTCACTGGATATAGACCACTTTAAACACTTTAACGATACGCACGGCCACGCCGCCGGTGACTATTTACTCACGTTATTGAGTACTTTTTTATTGCGCAGTGCACGCCAAGACGATGTGGTAGCGCGCTGGGGCGGTGAAGAATTTATACTACTTTTACCCCATACCCATGCCAGCGATGCACTGCAGCTCGCCGAGCGCATTAAAAAAGAATTACACCAAGCTAGATTTGTTTGGAACGAGCAAGTTCTGAATGTCAGCGCCAGTTTTGGCGTCGCGGAACGTCAGGATCAAGACAAAACCATTGATGACTTAATTGCGCGCGCGGATGCTGCACTCTACGTGGCGAAACGCGCGGGCCGCAATCGCGCACAACTCGCGCTGTAATTCCGCGCAACCATTCATCGCTAAAAGTAGAAGCTATTCCAATACGCGGCACCAAATGACAACCGAAAGCCTCAGCACTACGTCATGATGTATAATTTGATGCTGCACAATGCGGTTAACTAGGTTGAAACGCATTCGCACATTCACCATCATATTGATGATTCACATAATTTTGCTGCTTACGACACATGCTTTATTGAGATACTTCATGACCGCCACTACAACCAATGATTTAACACCCGCCTATTTACAACGTTTTAGTGGCTTGGGCCGTTTATATGGTGAAGCAGCATTACCTGCGTTACAGCGCGCGCATTTCGTGGTGATTGGCCTTGGTGGCGTAGGCACTTGGGTCGCAGAAGCCTTAGCGCGCTCGGGTATTGGCGAGCTAACACTTATAGAGTTAGATGAAGTCTGTGTAACCAATACCAACCGCCAGAGTCACGCGCTCAAGTCCACCCTTGGTCAGTCAAAAAACGCAGTGATCAGCGCGCGCTTACTCGATATAAATCCAGAACTGATTGTGCATTCTGTGGAAGATTTTCTAGATCAAGACAATCTCAAAAACCTGATTGGCAAACAGCACAATGTGGTTATAGATGCGATGGACGCCGCGCACATCAAAGCGGCACTAGTCGCCTATTGTTTAGCGATTAAAGTACGTTTAGTAACCCTCGGCTCTTCCGGCGGTAAGCGCGACCCGCGCCAAGTAACCAGCGATGACCTTGGGCGCAGCATTAGCGACCCCATGCTCGCCAAAATTCGCACTCAACTTTACCGCCACCATAATTTTGCGCGCGACAAGAACCGAAAGTTTCGCGTCGATGCGGTTTATTCTACCGAGCAGATGGTCTACCCCAAACCCGATGGCAGTGTGTGTATGGATAAACAAGCACTTGCGGAAGGCGTCAAACTTGACTGTGCAGGAGGATTCGGTTCCAGCGTTATGGTAACCGGCACTTTTGGCTTTGTGGCTGCCGAAAAAGCCATTAGTCGCTACTTAGAAAAAGTGCTGTAAACACAACAGCAGCTTGCCTCATGTTTTGCCTTCTTCAGATTGTTTCATTCTCAACACATTTATACTTTCGCACAGTCCTGCACCCGCACTATCAAGGCGGCAATACCGTTATTGCGCGAAGGTGTTAAATGCTTCGCCAAGCCACCACTGCGCAAAAGATCATGTAAATCCAAACTGGCGATAGCCGCAGCCGTTTTTCCCTCCACTTGGCTCAATACCAGCGCCGCTAAGCCTTTAATAATGCGGCTATCGCTATCAAAGAAAAAATAATGCTGCTCACCGCGCTGCATATGCCCCAGCCAAGCGGCTGTTTCACAACCTTTGAGCAATAAGCCTGAATGCCGCAGTGTTGGCTTAGGCTGAATTAATCCACCCCAGCTGGTTAAATAGCGATATTGCGCCTGCCAATTATTAGCGCTGTTCAAATGTGCAGGTGATACATCAGAAAGATCATCTGCGTTGATTTCACGTAAAAAAAGACTTGCACTCATGACCCTAATCCAAAAAGCTTTAGGCTATTTTCGCGTGTTTGCGCGGCTATGTGGGCAAGCGGCTCGGCGCGCAATAGCGCTAGCTGCTGTGCCACCTCAGGAATATAAAGCGGGCTGTTGCGCTCACCTTGGCGCCCACTCAATGGCATGTCCGGCGCATCGGTTTCCAACAACAAATATTCCAGCGGAATTTTTCGCAGCGCTGCGCGGGTTTTTTGCGCGCGCACATAACTAATTGTCCCACCCACGCCCAAATGAAATCCCAATGCAACAAATTGCAGGGCCAACTCATAACTGCCACTAAAGCCGTGAATAACACCCCCAAAGCGAGGGGGATTGTCTTTACACAGCTGAATGACATCAGCATGGGCTTTTACACTGTGAACAATTAAGGGCAGCTTAAATTCGTTCGCTAAATCGATATGCCAATGCAAAAGCCGCCGCTGTGTGTCCATAGGTGTAGCAATCATCTTATCCAGCCCCGTTTCACCTATAGCAAGACAACGGCGCATTGGCGTCTGACCAACTACAGGCTCAATAGCCGCTACTGAGCGATCCTCTTCAAGTAGTTCGCGCAAGGCTCTGGCGTGTATCGCTAACGCTTGCTCAAGCCCAATGTCATCATCCTGTGTTAGCTCAGCAATCCACCAAGGGTGAATGCCCAAGGCATAATAGATACCTTTATAGCTGGCACATATTTGTCGTTGCCGCGCCCAATATTGTGGCGCGACACCGGGAATAAGTAAGTGCTGCACACCCAGCGCCTGACACGCGCGCCACAGTTCATGCCTATCCGCATCAAATTGAGCAAAGTCAAAATGACAGTGACTTTCAAAAAAACAATAATTCATTCGTGACCACTTAACCCTATAACAAGGCCTGAATTACACAGACACCATTCACATCGGTAACCTTAGCAACGTATACACTTGCATTTTTTGCGATGAGCACAGCCACTCAAACACTTAAAACACGAAAGGTCTTTGTACTCATTATTCATTAAAACCAAGGTTTAATAGATTTTTTGTAGATAATAAAGCATTCGCATAGCCACACTTTTCAACTATGCTTGGTTCAACACTTCGCTTTTGAAACACAAAAGCAGACGCAGAGGAAGCCGCCGTCGAGATGTTTGCCAATTCCAAAAACATATTCCAATGTAGGATGGTGTATCTATTTGCATCACTGAGTACGCTCGGCATAACCCCCATCGCTATAGCAAGGGTTTTCAGAGGCGAACTACTCAATGCCGCATTGGACGTGTTCATCATCTTGGCGGCCGTGTACAGCGCCTTTTATACCTATCAAAAAGGCCAGGTTACGCCCAAAATAGCCAATGTTACCGCTATTTTTTACAGCCTCGGTGCCATTATCGTTATCTATTTAAACGAGCCCTTTTTTATCTTTTGGATATTTCCAATTTTAATTGCTAATTTTCTACTCCTAAACCCCAGCCCTGCCCTCGTCGTAAACCTAGTTGCCATAACCGCCATTCTCCCCATGGCTGCTCGTCTTGAAAGCAACATTCAGCTATTTTCGGTTATTTCATCGCTGCTCATGTGCGCGACTATGGCCTATTCATTCGCACGACTCACCCAACGCCAGCAAAATTTGCTGGAAGGCTATGCCACTCAAGATGTGCTAACTCAGCTGGGTAACCGCCGCGCCATGGACTTGGACTTAGCACTCGCCATTGCCGATTTTACCCGCAGCCAAGCGCCCGCTTGCCTAATATTGTTAGATTTGGATTTATTTAAACATGTTAATGACACCTATGGGCACGCCACCGGCGATAAGGCACTTACAGATCTGGCCGACATATTAATTATGCGCTCGCGCAAAACCGACCGAGTTTTCCGCTACGGCGGGGAAGAGTTTGTGCTGCTGGTTCGCAATACAGGATTAAACAATAGCCTTGCCATTGCAGAGCAGTTACGCGAACACATTGCCGCCAACCTAAAAACCCCTGCAGGAAATCTCACAGCATCCTTTGGCTGCGCCCAACTGCATGAGAATGAAACCTATGAAGAGTGGTTCGAACGAGCCGATAAAGCGCTCTACCGCGCCAAACAACAAGGCCGTAACTGCGTAGTCGCGGCAGACTAAACCTAGCTTCCACACAATCAAAAGTGCTGCGCAAGAGAGCGACATCTAAGCAATCACTCTAAGTGATTGAGCACAAAAAAGGCGACACCGAGGTGTCGCCTTTTTCATTTCGAACAAACAGCTATTCAGCGATTACTTTGCATTCACTATGGCTTGTATCAAGTTTGGATAAAGTTGATTGCCCGTAGCGCGATCAAACAGCGCCATGCCGCCATCACCGCCGTAACCGTTATCCCAATACATGGGCACCATGCCGTGTTGCACGGCAGAACCGGTAATGTATTGATTCCAGTAAACGCGGTAGATTTCGTTATCTGACACATTAGCGCGCGAGACTACACCGTACTCACCCAAAATAACGCCTACGCCCTGATCCACGTACTTGCTCTTCATTTTTTGGAATTGCGCATCGGTATAGGATTCATTCGCCCAGGTTTCAGTTGCACTTGGGTTAGTCGCATTTTTGCCCCATTGGGTAATATTGCTGCTGGTATTTAAGGTGAAGTTGTAGGGATCGTAATAGTGAACTTCCATCATTAAACGCTTACTGGCGCTGTCGGTAGGCAGCTTGGCAAAGTTAACGGTGTGATCGATATTGGTATTAAACCCTTGCACTACCAAATGACGCGTTGCATTTTTACCGCCGGTCGCACGCACGGTCGTCACAAAAGTTTGGTTGAAACTATTTTGCGCGTTGTAGTATTCAGCCGTTGGCGTGCCATAGTCACCATCCACCATCACCTCATTGGTACCTGCAAACAAAACACGATCATCATAATCGCGGAAGCGTGTAGCAATTTGCGTCCACATAATGCGTAGACGATTATTCACATAGGTTTGCTGTGCCGCCGTAGGCTGCATCCAACCGCCATCCCAGTGAATGTTCATCACTATGTACATATCCGCATTCAGGGCGTAGTTCACCACCTCGTCAACACGGTTCATCCACGCGGTATCGATCACAAAATTAGACGCATCAGAGAAGCGGCTCCAAGCTACCGGCAGGCGAATCGAGTTAAAACCCGCGGCCTTAACGGCGTTAATAAGGTTTTGCGATACCTTGGGGTTACCCCAGTTAGTTTCGCCACCTATAGCATCCAAAGAATTGCCTATATTCCAACCCTTACCCATCAACTTCGTCAGTGCAACGCTATCCACACCACCGGTACTAGGTGCGCTCGATGATGACTTAGCAATAGAGCTAGGCGCAACCGAACTCTTAGGTACTGAGCTAGGAGCCGCAGAGCTTGGGGCTATTGAACTGGGTGCGGTAGAGCTTTTTGTACTTGATGCTGTACAAGCAGCGCCGCCCACTAAACCATAGGGTGCAGGCTGAGTCATACAGGTAGAGACCGCGATACAGCTTTTGTTGTTCTCCCAGCCCCAGCCACTTTGTGTACTCGTACAAGCAGGATAAAGCGTGCCGTACCAATTGCACTGCTTAGCACCCGTCGTACAGACAGCAGGAGATGATGATTGAGCAACAGAGGACGGAGCTACTGATGACTTAGGAGTTGATGAAGGCGCGATTGACGACTTGGGTGTTGATGACGGTGCTTTCGATGAAAGTGCAGTCGATGAAGGGGCAGTTGATGAAGCAGGCGCGGAAGATGCACCAACCCCACCACAAATAGCCCCCGTCACCACTGGCGTCTCAATGGCGCCATTGGTCTCAACCTGCATGCCAAAAGACACTTTCTGCCCAGGTTGAATACTGCCATTCCAACTGAGATTAGACGCACTGTAAGGATTAGAACCACTGAGTGTCGCATTCCAGCTGCTGCTAATGCGGTTATTCACATAAGCCCAACTGACATTCCAACCATTAATCGCGCTGGTGCTCGTATTAGTAATTTCGATACTGGCCGTACCACCAGCACCCCAGCTATTGCTAACAATGTACTTACAACTTGCAGTTTGTGCCGTAGCGGCTTGCGCCGCAAATAGGCTAGCGCCCATCAGCACCGCCAAACCATAGTGTTTAAACCGTGATAGCTTCATTCTTATGTCTCCAATCGTTATTTATTATTTGAGGTAACACTTAGAAAGCCGATTAGGTAAAGCAACCTACTGCAGGGGAACCCCCTAAAAGGGATCAATCTAGGTTGACCTATGCGTACAACTCAAAAATCGCCCTGTACAACGGCATCGACCAAAAACAGCCTTAAGGCGCACACTGGCTTCTAAGGAATAATTAATATCACGAATGGAAAATTATTTATATGCAAAAATCACATTTATGTAAGATATATAGGAATAATGGCGACAATCACCTTTTGACCTAGACGCAAGGCAAAAACGGAGAAGTCTTCGCCCCCTACCAACCATCGAAGGTCGCATTCAGTAGAGTAATAAAGACAGCAACCAGAACAGCGGCAAATAACGTGTGCAGCACCGTTTAAATACTTGATTGCCATCTTTAGGCGACAAAAAAGGCTAATTAAGCGATGTAAGGTTGTGCCTTGTCGATAGCGTCTAAAGCTGTTCAAATGGCACACGATTTAAAACAGCTCGCTAAGAAGAATTTTGTTTTTTAAAAGCTTAATTTTTCCGCAGTCTCGTTAGTGGTTTATCAGGATTATGGAGTTGTAGATGAAGGTTAAAATATTGTTAATGTTATTTATTTTTTGCCCTCTGCTTGGGTGTGATCGTTACACCAAAGAACAAGCCGTAATTCTTCTCAAAGGCCAAGAACCACTATCACTGCTTAATGGTATTTTTAGCCTTACCTATTATGAAAATACAGGCGCAATGCTAAGCCTTGGAGCAAACTTACCGGATGAATTACGGTTTCTTATTTTTACTTTTATCATTGGTTTGGTTCTGACAGGTGGTTTATTTTATGTCCTAGTAACACCAATGGGAAAATATAGCTTTACTGTAGGGTTACTTATACTTGCTGGCGGGTTTGGCAACCTATATGACAGGGCTCTAAATGAAGGCCGCGTGGTGGATTTCATGCTATTGCAAATAGGACCTTTAAAAACCGGTGTATTTAATGTTGCGGATATCGCAATTATGGCTGGCCTGCTTGGTTTTGTTTTTATTTCAAGCAAATGGGGAAAACAATTAAATCGGTAAGAGGGAGTTTCTAGATCCACCTCCCCACACTATACAGCGAGATATTCTGGATCATCTGTGCCCCTTAAATTTTATATTTTAAGCGCCCCCCTAACCAACTAAGTACACCCCCATACTGCGCCCACCAATAAAAAAACCAGCAACAAAAAAACCCAGCAACAAAGTTGCTGGGTTTGGCGATGACAAATATCAAAACACTACTTTAACCGCGCTATTTTTCCGTTAACACTTGCACGGCAGCCGACACATAGACCAAAGGTGCATTCCAGTTAATGGCAATTTCATTACTGGCGTAGCTGCACTGATCATCTAGGTATGACTTGGCGGGAATATTCGATGGATATGAAACCGAACAACCTGCTTTATCTTGCTGACCCGGTTGCGGGCCACCAGCGATAAAACCAGGAATGGGCGCGGCTACGCCATCCGCTTCCGAGGGGCGATGATGGGGATGCAGTGTCGACTTAGCACCGAAGCCCGTCACGAAGGAGAAGTCCGTCGCGTTGCGCCCCAGCACATAATCCAAGAGGTCTTGCGCGGCGTTTAAATAATTCGCTTCTCCACTTAAACGATTAGCTTGTATCAACATTAAGGCCTGATTGAGCACGACCGAATTACTTCCCCATACAAAATTTTGCGTTTGCATGCTTACACCATAGGCAGATGCAGCGCGCACAGCCAGCAAGCTATCGGCCAAACCGAGAATGCGACTGGAAATTAGCGCTTGATCTGCAGCAGCCGTTAACTGGCTGCGATGTTGCGCCAAAGATACCCACGCCAACCCTTTCACATCCCCCCAAGACGGTACAGTCGCTGGCGTATTTGCGGCGTCCATGGACTGGTAATAGGTATCTTTCGCGGTGGTGATATAAAGCTCGGCAGCAGCCCATGCCCATTCATCACTTAGGTTTCTATCACCATATTCACCGGTGCGCACGTCAGCAGGCTGTTGATAAAAAATGGCAGGATTGGCTTGCGCCCACACCCAAGCACTTTCAGCGGCCGTGAGCATTTGTGCTGACAGCGCTGTATCAAATGGTTTAAGTACACGACTGGCTGTTGCCATTACCGCGGCAAAATCGAGCGCGGCGGCCGTGGTTTTTTGCACCATATAACGCGGGCTGGTGGCTTTGTCGGGCATCACTGAGCCATCGAAATTAAGATTGGTGAGTTTGTGATAGACGCCGCCGTCATTGGGGTCCTGCATGGTCAGCATCCACTCGAGATTCCACAGGGTTTCATCCAGCAAATCAGGCAGGGTATTACCGCTCTCGGGAATGGCGAGATTTTGGTCGTTAAAGTACGCGGGAAAGTGCTCATAAGCCGCGAGCAAGCTGTAAGTCGCAATGCCGGAGTTCACGATGTACTTATTGTAATCACCCGCGTCATACCAACCCTTAGGGCTGGAAACCTTTGTACCCGTGGGGCGCTCAGCGCTGGCGGCTGAAGCGTGAATTAACACTTGGGTATCAGGGTGCCCAAGGGGGCGCGCATAAACACCGGCATATTCAGGCGTAAGCTCCATGCTCGCGCGGTTGTAATAAAACGCCTTAATTGCAGCGGCATTTAGTGCCTTATAGGCATCTGCCTTAATCGCAAAACTATGGGACTTTGCGACACCGTCAACTGCGAGCTGGTAGTCGCCAGCGTCTTGCACGCTAGAAAAATCAGCTAACTTGACGCTCTCTTCCGAGGGTGCCCAGGTTTTTGCTGCAGACAAAGTACCTGTCATCACCACTATGTCAGTACCCGCCTTAAGCAGGCGAAACTCGGTTGCCGCCACATCGGGCACCACCGCGAGTTTTTTAGCACTGGGCAAAAAGCCCAATTGATTCAATTTTATCTTGGCCGTAACCAGCGCTTGGCTACTAGCCGCATTGCTACTCATGGCGGGCGTGCTCAGAGTAACCGCTGAGCTGCTTATACTGGCAACACTTGAAACCGATGTATTTTTACTCGGAGACGTATTATCACCTGCGCAGGCGGCAAGCACCAAGGGCAGCGCCAGTAGAAAAAGACATTTACTTGAACCTGAATAGGTAGGCATAGCACACTCCTTAAAAGCCATTCAGAGCCCTCGCTAGGTATAAAAAACCTAAGCAATACCCTGAATAACCGATTGTTATAATTTTGTGGGAACGCCCAATAAGAAGGCCGTGGTTTTAGCCTAACGCAAAAATGGCGCCGCGCCGCGTTGAATAACCTGACTTTACAAAAAAGCATCGCCACGCACACACGCAACCTAGGTCCGATTTGCCTTTATAACGCCACCTTTCTAACACCACCTTTATAGCCTCACCGCTATTACCCTGCCTTCTTCAACAGCCACTCACCAAATCCATCCGAAGCTGCCTTCCCCAATAATTAATACAAACACTATTGATAGTGATTCGCATTAGCATTACAATGCGCGACATTGAAGCAACAGCTACCATCCCCCTATCCACTCTTGGTTCGAGGTCAACATGTTTACACGTCTTTTGGATTTATTAATTCTCGGTGGGCCAGTGGTATGGATCTTGGCAGGATTTTCACTCGCGGCCCTTACCATAGCCCTACTTAAAGCCTGGCAGTTATGGCAACTTAAATCTGCTACTACCATTCCCCGCGCATTAGAGCACTTAGCGCAGGGTTCGCGCGCTCAGGCACTGCTGCTATTAGGCGACCAACAAAACCCGCGCGCGCTGCTCATCAAAGAAACTATTCATCTCTTCGAGAGCGCCAAACTCAGCGTTGAGGACACCAAGGCCGAAGCCATGCGCTTAGCGCGTTTAATCGTCGCGCACCTGAGCAGCCATTTACGCGCCTTGGAAGTAATCACCAACCTCGCGCCTTTACTCGGCCTATTCGGCACAGTACTCGGCATGATCGGTGCATTTCAGGCGATGGAAGCCGCTGGCGAACAGGTTAACCCAGCGGTCTTATCAGGCGGAATTTGGATGGCGCTGTTAACGACCGCTGTGGGCTTAGCCGTCGCTATACCCGCGTCCCTCGCTCATAACTGGTTTGAACGCCGCGTTGAACTGCAGGCACAAGCACTGCAAGACGACCTAGAACATCTGTTTACGATAGAGGCGCGGCTCAAGGCCTCAGGTGGCCATAAAACCAAAGTTAAAGATACAACCCAAGACATGGCCGCCAAAGCACAGCCCGAGATCGCTTAAATGAGCACGCTTTTATACCAACCACGTCGGCGCGCCTTAAGCCTTACTGCATTGATCGATGTGGTGTTTATTCTGCTGATGTTTTTTATGCTGACCTCCAGCTTTACCCGCTGGAAGGCAGTGGATTTGCAATCGCCCGTCGCCAGTAATAGCACCGCCGCTGATGTGCCACAGCTGATTCTGCTGCAAGCTGATGGCGCACTAAAACTGCACGACAGTGAGTTATCGCTAGCGCATTTTAGCGAGCTGCAAGCTCAGCACCTAAGCCACTTTAAGCCGACTCAAGCAACCCTAGTGCTGCCCGCCGCAGACACAGACTTACAAACCATGATCGCCGCCATAGAACAATTACAGCAACTAGGGCTGACCGCCGTCACCCTAGGTAATGCATTACCTGCGTCCGCGCCGAGCGCAACACAAACCCAAGGTAGCGCGCTATGAACAGCTCACTGCTACCCCAAAAACGCCGCAGCCAAAGCGATGACAATATGATCCCGCTGATCAATATTGTGTTTTTGCTGCTCATTTTTTTCATGATCGCGGGGCAAATCAGCAACAGCAGCCAAGCCATAGCACCGCCGTTATCCGCGAGCGAGAAACCTATCACCCAGCAACCGGTGATTTTAATAATGGCGGCCGACCGCAGCCTCAGTTTGAATCAAAAAAGCATTGCGCTCGATGACCTAAACGCGAGCCTGTTTCACCATGGAAAAGTGTGGCTCAAAGCTGATAAGTCAATTAAGGCAAGCGAGCTGGATGTGGTACTCAACAAATTGCGCAGCCTAGAAATTAGCAGCATCACACTCTACAGCCAAGCGCGCAGCACCACAGCAGCAAATCCAATAACCGCAACGCCGATTGCCAACGAACAGGGTGCGAATTAATGAGCACCATAACCGCAGAAAAGCAGCCAACAATCGCCAACAAAGACGGTGGCAACTCAACGCAGCACAGCTCGTTCAAGCGCACCAAAAAAATAACCGCGCCCATGCCCCGCACCCACTGGGTAATCGCCTTGGTGTTGGCGCTATTAGTACATGCCGCTTTAGGTGTGGCGTTTGCGCTGCAAAAATCTGCACCGCTCATGTTTGAAGGTGCAGCAGACATGGGCGAAGGCGGCGTAGAAGTCGGCCTCGGCCTAGAAGGTTCCTATGCTGATTTACTAGAACCCGAAACGCCTGTAATAACCGAAGAGCCTCTTAAAAAACCTGAGCCCATAGCAACACCAAAAGCGGTCGCCAAACCTGAGCCAAAGCTGCAACCACCTGTAGTGAAAACCCCAGCACCCGAGGTGAAAGTTGCGGATGTTGCAACGCCCGATGCATTGGCCATTGCAGCACCAGAAATTGCAATACCAGACACTGAAAGCAATACAGTTGTCGCACAAGCAGAAGACCCAGCACCTGCAGACACAGCCACACCAACAGCGCCAACCTTATCCACCACCAAAGCCATGGTCAAAGGCAGCGGCAAAGGCGACAACCGCTCGGCGGGTGGCAAAAAAGGCGATGCTAAAAATTATTTCAGCCGTCTTATGGCGCATCTCAATCGCTACAAAAAATACCCTATCGAATTGAAAAAAATGAAAACCCAAGGCGTCGTAACCCTGCAGTTTTCTATTAACAAAGAGGGTCAGGTGCAGAGCGCGAGCGTGAAAAAAAGCTCAGGCCATAAGGAACTCGATGAGGCCGCACTGGAGATGATCGCCAAGGCCAATCCGTTACCGGCCATTCCTGAATTTATGCGGCGCGATAGCCTAAGCATCGCCATACCCATCGAATACTCACTGATTACCAACAATTAAACACACACCTAAACCACTACTAAACCATTAATAGGAATTAGCACATGACCCAGACATTAAAACGCCCCCACAGCCTGCGCTCACCGAGCAAAAATGCTCTCGCCCTCGGTATATCTGCCGTACTGGGCAGCATGGGTGCCATCGCCGAAGACGCGATTGAACTAGACACCCTACAAATTGAAGAGCGCACCATAGACACCAACCCCTACGCTGAAGCGGGCGCACCATACAAAGCTAAGGTGTCGGGCGATGCACGCCATGTAAAACCCATTGCCGATACCCCACAAACCATTACGGTATTAACCCAAACGCGCATTGAAGAATCAGGCCGTGCGGATATGCGCGATGTTCTCGCGCAATTACCCGGCATAACCCTCGGCACCGGCGAAAACGGCAACGCTTTTGGCGATCGCTATGTGATTCGCGGTTATGAAGCGCGCAGCGATGTGTTCGTAGACGGTATGCGCGACCCCGGCATGAGTACCCGCGAAACATTTGCCGCTGAACAAGTTGAAATCACTAAAGGCCCCAGCTCTACCTTTGCAGGTCGCGGTTCGTCGGGCGGCGCAGTCAACACCATCACCAAAAAAGCCAGCACCGAATATGATTTCACCAGTGTGGATGCAGGTATAGGTACCGATTCCTACCATCGCCTAACTTTAGATACCAACAAAAAAGTAAACGATGAAATCGCCCTGCGCGCCAACCTTTTGCACTCCTACAAAGAGACCCCCGAGCGCAGCCCTGCCGATGCAGAGCGCCTGGGCGCATTGCTTTCCGGCTCTTATACACCCAACGAAAAATTCAACCTAGTGGCTGACTACTACTATTTAAAAGCGCAAGACACACCCGACTTAGGCACCTATTTTGTCGATGGCAAACCCGCTAAAAACACACCAGTTTATCTGCAAGAAGACCTCGACTTCCTCGACACGGAAGTGGGCGCCTTCACGCTGAAAATGACCTACGCCTTCAGCGATAACTTCCGTGTAGAGAACGGCCTGCGCACCGGCTCAACCAGCAATGGTTACGTGACATCAAACGGTAGATCTACCGGTATTAGCAGCACTCACAACGGCTGGCAAGAAGTCGATTACATCGGCAACCAAACCAATTTTATTCTCGACACCGAATTCGCCGGCATGGCTCATAAAATTGTCTTCGGCGGTGAATTTACCGATGAAAGTGTACAAAATGGTCTCTACAACATTACCACCGATGCGTCGCCTTACCTGTCGAGCAATGGCGGCTTTGGTCCCAGCATGAATTACGGCTTGGCGCTCACCAACGGTCTCAACATCAACAAAATTTGGTCCGGCAGCGTTGCAAAAGGTCTCGTCGATTCTGACTACAACATAGATACAACATCCTTGTTTTTAATGGACACCATCGACCTCACCGATAAACTCTCGCTGTTTACTGGGCTGCGCTACGACAGCTTTAATTACGAAAACGTTGTGACCGCCAATCGTGGTGCCGGTGAATCAACCACTTTTGCTTATGATGATGGCTACTGGAATGGTCACCTAAGTTTTGTGTACGCATTTGCCGATGACGCCAACATTTATATCACCTACAGCACCGCAACCGATATTAACGGCGGCGAATCTGATGTAGGCGGCAGCTGTGGTTACGGCGGTATTTGTGGCGACAGCACCACTGTTGGCAGAGGCAAGCCAGAAGATTCGGAAAATATTGAATTGGGCACCAAGTGGGAATTCTTCGACGAAAAACTCTTGGTGACAGCCGCGGTATTCCAAATCACCAAAAGCAATGTCATGGAAGGCGATGCGGCCAATAGCTACTCCACTACTGGCACCTACAACACCGGTAAAAACCGTGTGCAAGGTATAGAATTTTCCATCACCGGCAACATCACTGAAAAACTTAGCGCGCAATTTAATGCCACTCGCATGGATTCAGAAATTCTCGAAGCCTATTTGGATGGTACTGTAGAAGTTATCGCGCCCAACGGCAGCAGCTCTTACCCCAATCAAGTAGGTAAGGTGATGGCCAACTTCGCCGATGACAGCCTCAACCTACAATTGCGCTATCAAGCGACGGATGCTATTTCACTCGGTGCAACGGCAACCTACTCAAGCGAATTTTATGTAGGCCAGCCCGACACGGCGGCGTCATTCAGCACCACCACTGGCGAATACTCCTATGAAGTGCCTAGCTACAGCTTGTTTGATCTTTTTGCCAGCTACAAGATCAATGAACAGTTAAACCTGCGCGTAAACATCAACAACATCACCAATGAAGACTACTACACAGCGGCCTACCGCAGCGGTGGATTTGTATACATTGGCGATAAGCGCAGCGCTAACCTAACCGTCACCTATGACTTCTAATCACGAAGTATAAAAAGCACACAAGGGGGCCGCGCAAGCGCGCTCCCTTTTATGGTTTTTGTTATGCTGTTTGACGGTTAGAAAATTAATTCGCCTGCATACTTTCAGTTATCGCGGTATTGCATTTACCTTTATTCGTTTTTTTGTGAACAGATTAATGACTCAATACACACCAAACGCGCCCTATTCTGCTCGCGAAAAACTTCGCACACTACCGCCCGAGCTTATCTCGAGTGCAGATTATGCGCGCATGGCCAGCGAGTTTATTGACTTGCCCACGCTGGAATATATTCGCGGTGGCAGCGGCAAAGAATTAACCCTTGCGCGCAACAACAGCGCCTTTGATGCAATTGAAATTTATCCGCGCTTATTGCGCGATTGCACCCAAGGCCACACGCGCAGCCAGTTGCTGGGCCACGTATTTCGTCACCCTATATTATTGGCACCCGTCGCCGCGCAAAAACTGGTACACCCCGAAGGTGAAATTGCCAGCGCGCGCGCCGCCGAATTACTCGACGCAGGCTTTGTGTGTAGCACACTCGCGTCCACAACCTTAGAAAGCGTTGCGCAGGAACTCTCGGGCAATAAGTGGTTTCAACTGTATTTACAACCTAAACGTGAAGACAGCGTGAAATTAATTCAGCGCGCGCAAGCAGCTGGCTATCAAGCCATTGTTATTACACTGGATGCGCCCATACAACCGCTAAGCCAGCGTGCACAGCGCGCTGGATTTGTATTGCCTAGCTTCGCAGCCCCAATTAATTTGCAACATTTCACTGCATCAGCACAAGTCGCGTTGCGTGCTGATGACAGTATTATTTTTCAAGGCATGATGCGCGAAGCCCCCAGCCTTGCAGACATCCAGTGGCTACAAACCCAAACGCAACTGCCAATTATTGCCAAAGGGGTATTGCACCCAGACGATGCCCTGCAATTAAAAGCGATAGGCATAGCCGCGATCATCGTTTCCAATCACGGCGGACGCAGCCTTGATGGCGCCCCCGCCAGCATAGCCGCACTACCGGCTATACGCGCCGCACTTGGCAAAGACTTCCCGCTATTAATAGATGGCGGCATTCGCACCGGCAGCGATATTTTTAAAGCCTTAGCACTGGGAGCCAACGCCGTTTTGATCGGGCGCCCCCAAGTTTATGCGCTCGCAGTAGCGGGCACCTTGGGTGTGGCACATTTGCTTAAACTCTTGCGCGACGAATTAGAAACTTGCATGGCATTAGCCGGTTGCGCAACGCTCGCCGACATTAATGAGGTGGCTATTTATCAACCTGCTAAAGCCCAATGAATTTATCTAACTACACTTTTTTACTTAGAACGGAACGCCATTATGTTGGTTGTAATTGAAAATTTCTTAACCAAACACGACGTGAAACAACTACGCGCTGAGCTAGACTCCGCTGACTGGGTTGACGGCCGCACGACCGCAGGCAGCTTATCGGCACAGGTAAAACATAATCGTCAATTAGATGAACAGCACCCCACCGCGCTTACATTGGGCCAGCAACTTTTGCGCGCACTCGGCCAGCACCCAGAATTTATTTCGGCCTGCTTACCACACAAAATTTATCCACCTAAGTTTAATCGCTACAGCGGCGGCGAGCACTATGGCGTACACATTGATGCTGCCGTGATGAACATTGCGGGAACTAACATCAGCCTGCGCGCCGATATTTCAGCCACCCTTTTTTTATCCGAGCCGGATGAATACAGCGGAGGGGAATTAGTCATTGAAGGAGAATTTGGCGCACAGGAAATTAAACTGAATGCAGGCGATATAGTGCTCTACCCCGCCTCTAGCTTGCATCAAGTGATGCCTGTTACCCAAGGCAGTCGCTGCAGTTCTTTTTTTTGGATACAGAGCATGGTGCAAGATACCGCTCAGCGCGCTCAGCTCTACGATTTAGACCAAGCGATTCAAGCATTGTCACAAAATGCTACCAACAACCCAGATACTATTTTGCGGCTTACAGGCGTTTATCACAACTTGCTGCGCCGCTGGGCCCAAGTCTAAACCCCGCCAATTTTATTTTTCCATTACACCATTGAGGATTTTTATTATGCACAACAACATTAAAAACACTTTTTTTAGCAAAACCCTAGGCCTAACACTTTCGTCTATTGCCGCACTTGGCCTTAGCTCGCTGCTTTTTACTGCTGCCGCACACGCAAACGCCGACTGTCCCAAGGCGCCACAATCTGAGTGGCTTCATGTCTTAGAGATGCAAAAAAAGATTGTTAACGAATATGGCTTTGCCATTAAAAAATTCCAGACCGATGGCAACTGTTACGAGATTTACGGTTGGGGCCTGAATGAAAAAGGCGATAAGTTTGTCAAAATCGAAGTCTATTTCAACCCCGTTACCGGTGAAATAGTGAAGAAAAAAATCGAAGACTAACAACAGGATTTTACGCGAATATGAGCAACACCATTATTTGGGATAAATTTGTACGCGTCTTTCACTGGTCGACCGCTAGCCTTTTTCTGCTCAATTATTTTGTGTTCGAAGAGGGCGAAGACCTGCATGAATGGGCGGGATACACCATTGCTGCCTTGGTGCTACTGCGCATTATCTGGGGCTTTATCGGTAGCCCCAGAGCGCGCTTCGCGGATTTCTTCCCCACCCCTCAACGACTCAAACATCATTTGAAAAATGGCTTGCGCGCTGACAACCCCGAGCAGGGCCACAACCCCTTAGGAGGCGCGATGATTTTACTGATGCTAATGCTCCTACTCATCACCGCCACAAGCGGCTGGATGATGGGGCTTGATCAATTTTGGGGCGAAGACTGGGTGGAAAACTTACACGAGTACAGTGCCAATATAATGCTGGGAGCTGTAATCATTCACGTTATAGCAATTTTGGTAATGCAGAAAATAACAGGCATTGCACTCGTGCGCGCCATGGTGACTGGGCGATGTAAAAAAAAGCCCTTTGCATCGCATAAAAG
Source organism: Cellvibrio sp. 25HG11W-0 (assembly GCF_057815475.1). Classification (NCBI taxonomy): domain Bacteria; kingdom Pseudomonadati; phylum Pseudomonadota; class Gammaproteobacteria; order Cellvibrionales; family Cellvibrionaceae; genus Cellvibrio; species Cellvibrio sp. 25HG11W-0. The sequence continues at coordinate 1,573,597 of NZ_CM174230.1, read as the reverse complement.
CTTTTAAAAAGCTCATAGTTTTACAATCGAGTAGGAGGAGGCCTCACGGCCTCCGTCCTCTCACACCACCGTACATGCGTTGGTCGCATACGGCGGTTCTGGTGGTAAATTTAATAACGCGTAATTCTCTCGCAAGCTGTACAAGCCTTGCTCCTTAAACCATGCATTCGACAGCGCTTGATTAATCACTGGATTTCTCGATAGTCGCCACCAACCTTTCGAGGACATGGCCAGCTGCCACGCCAGAGTTGCTTTCACACCCAAGCTAATAATCCAACTTGCAATGCTGTAGCTTCGCTTGCGTTGCTTGAGTCGATAACACCGTAGTCGCCGCCTGATCCATTCGTCCAGACTTTGCAATTTTGTGCTTAATCTCGCCAAGCGAAAATAGTGCAGCCATCCCCTCAAGAATTGATTTAGCTCCGAAATAACCTGCTCAAACGCGCGCCCCCGGTTTCGGTACGTCAGCTCCCTCACTCGTCGCTTCATGCGCACTTGTGTCTTCGGCGATAGCGCCAAATCACCACTCTTGTGAATGCGGTACCCCAGAAACTGCCGCTCACTCACCAACGCGCAGGCACTTTTAAGATCGTTGACCTTGAGTTTGAGTTTGCTTTCGATAAAACCTTTGACGCTGGTCATGACCCGCTCTGCTGCTGCCTGACTGCTGACATAAATATTGCAATCATCGGCGTAGCGACAGAATAAGTGACCGCGTTGTTCAAGTTCTTTATCCAGTTCGTCCAATACAATATTGGATAGCAGAGGCGACAAGGGACCGCCCTGCGGTGTACCCTTTTGTCGTTGCCCTACCAGCCCGTTTTGTAACAAGTCTGCCGTTAAATAACGACGAATCAATGTCAGTACGCGCTTATCGTTTATTGCTTTCGATAAGCGCGACATCAACCGATCATGATTGACGCTATCAAAATATTTCTCCAAGTCCACATCCACCACATAGACTTTTCCGCTTTTCACGTAGGCACTCGCTTGTTTTAACGCGTCATGCGCGCTGCGCTTCGGGCGAAATCCATAGCTGGAATTCGAGAAGTGCGGCTCATAGAGCGGCGTTAATACTTGCGCTATCGCTTGCTGTATCCAGCGGTCGAGTACGGTGGGTATGCCAAGTTGTCTTTCGCTGCCATCGGCCTTGGGAATTTTCACGCCGCGTATCATTTGCGGGTGATAGTTTCCGTCGAGCAGTTGTTGGCGAAACTCACGGGCATTGTTGTGTGAACGCAACCAGTGTTCAGTGGTTTCAATCGTTAACCGATCCACACCTGCTGCGCCTTTGTTGCGTTTGACTTGTTTGAATGCGCTGTTTGAGTTTGATGGGGCGCAGATTGCGTCCATCAGTTCATTACTCATTATCAAGACTCGTGTTTTCGTTTCGCCTGTGCTGCTTGCTGCTCTTGATTGCATCGAGTTTCGGTGCCGCCGTTACCCAATACAAACGAGCGATGAAAAAAACTACTCGCTTCATTTTTTTTCACCCTTTGCTGCCGCACCACAACCCAGAGAGCGGACTCACTGCTTCTTGTTACTACCAGTTCAGGCCTTCGTTATTCTTGTACGTCGAATAACTACTATGCCCTCTGCTGACTTCTTGCTATGCATCATTCACCATCGCTGACGAATTAGTTTCTCGCGAAACACACAACAAGATCTCCCGAGGTAAGACGACAATCTTTCACAAGGCAACGCCAGATCTACTGCTACACACGTCCGGTCGAGGTTAGGGTTATTTGTCTATGGCCAAGTTACCCCGCTGTAACAGCCTAACTATCTGATTTATACCTAGCTTCGCTCCTACCCTTCGGGCCAGCTAAAGCTGTTCAACACTTCGCTTTTGTCTGTTCGTCATCACCTTGCTTTGCCATTTGGTTACCGTTCCCTTCGGTCACTTTCGCTTCGCTCATGGTTTCCGCTGCGCTACAACTCCTTCAGATTCCACCTCACGATGGACACCCTTGCATAGGCTAGTGCTTCCTCCTCGACGAGGCGCACAGAGGACTTTCACCTCCTAGAATGTCGCCATGCTCGGCGCACCATAAAAAAAGCCCGCTTTGAGCGGGCTTCTCTAGCTAACAATAAAAAATTACAAACTGCGCAAAAACTTTTCAATACTATCTTGCTGGGTTGCACTGAGTCCATCATAGCGATTGATCACCGCATCCGCATCCGAACTAGTAGTACTGCTATTGCGATGTTTTTGTATCGCCGCTTTCAATGAGGTGGCGCGTCCATCGTGCAAGAACAGCAACGGACGAACACGCATGTGATGGGTATCCATAGCCGCCTGATTAGAACCGCCATAAAGCGCAACACCCATAGCCAGCTCGCCATTCACCAGTTTGTTGTTATTCTCCAATAAATCTATATTACGCCCTAAACCCCACAGAGGTGCAGTGCGATAGTTGCCATCGGCTACCTGGTGAATTTTCATGTCAGTATAGGGACGAATGGTAAGATTACGGAATTTTTCCGGCGCATGACTCACGGTTTTCTGTATAGGCTGATGGCAACCGGCACAACCAATATCGCGGAAAAGTTTATCGCCATCTTTAACGCCTGGTTTTTCATAGACACCGGCAAAGCGCGCAGGAACCGTTAAAAATTCGGTGTAGCGACTAATTAATTCCAAATTAGCTGGCGATATATCTGCTGCGTTATCTGGATCAATTTGATGATCTGCTATCAAAGCATTTTTAATTTGCTCGCGCACCGTAGGCACTTTACCGCTCCAGGTGAATCCGGCTTCACGACCTTCAATATACTGCAGTAAACCCACACCGAACGTAGGCGGTGCAATGCGCTTACCACTGGTAGTCTCTATAACATCAGAACCGCGACCATCGCGATAATGGCAGTCGCCACAGGCAACGGGGCCACCTTTCTTAATAGCGGTAATTTCACGGCCAATACCCGTGTCACCAGGGTTAGAACCTAGATTTTCTTGGCTGGGCATCTCCGCCGTTGAACCCTGCAATTTCACTCCGTGAAACAAATGATGGCCCCACAAAAAATCATCCACCTCTTTAGGGTCGTGTAGGGTCGTTAGGTGCTGAGTAAAAATGGCAGCCTTCTCCATAATCACATCGTGAATACCTGCGCCTAGGTGACCATTTTTATATTCACCACTATAGTTTTTAATATTGAACTGCATGTAGGTACCACCCTTGCCCACAAGCGATAAACGTGGGTCGCCAATGGGTGAATGGAAACCTAAACCAAAGGTGTAATATTGATAGGTATTATAGGTTTGCGAACTAATTGCACCCACAACTCCCGTCATTTCAAAACTAATATTTTGGCCATAACTCCAACCATCTTGACTGTAGGTACGCTGACCATTTGATGGAGTAAACTGATAGCGCCAAGTGGGTAGTTTTGCATCGCCCGCGCCATTCTCCAACCCTTCTAAACGCACCAGCCCCTGACTTTCGGGTAGATTTAAATCCAGAATTAAATCGATTGAGCCATCACTGTTAGTGGATTCTATGGCATGTATTGAATAGCGTGCTAACTCCGCTAAACGCGATGAGTTATGCGAAGCATCGCGTATTGCCTCAGTTACGCCATCGTAGGCGCGGGGATGACGAAAGCGCATCCAATTAGCACCTGTGTCATCAAATAAACCACGTTTAGTAACATCCAAGCGCGTACCATCATTGATAAATAACGCCGTGTATTGATAAGCCGTGTCTGGGTCATAGTCATGACTATTAGTCATCACATAACTACCGGCGCCTGGATTTTTCATTTTGTAGCGAAAGAAATACCAATAGCGACTAGCACTGGCGCAAGCGGCAGGAATGGTGGCCGAACCACTGCTAACATCTACCTCTGCAAACTCCATTTGATCTACCGAACAAAACATACTGACACCCGGCGCAGAAACCTCGGCCAACACAGTGCCAAATTGAAAGGTAACTTTATTTTCTTGGATATCAAAAGCAAAACCATTAACTGCTCTGGGCATATTTTTTGGCGTTGTTAAGGCAGCTTGAAATAGCTGAGCAGCAACCGGCACCACATCTACATCTGCAACAAACCAAATATTTCCTGCACCCTGCCCCTTGCGATCACCTGCTTTAGTATCCGGCGCATAGAAGTACAAAGGCTTAGCATTGTAAGTAACTTGTAGTTTGCCATCGGCGCGCGTAATAGTACCCAGAGTCCCGCGCACATGGCTCATAGCCACTAACGCCGCCACATCACTGACGATAAGTGGCGGCCAATTAGTGGCGCAACCACCGCTACAATTGCTAACACCAGCGGTATCATTAGCAAAGGTGTAAAGTGTGTGACCGTAATAACTCGCGTTGTGTAAACCGCCCACCAAATAGTTTTGCTTGCGCTCTAAATCAAAATTTATATCCAGTGCGGGATAGATTTCTTTGTTTAAACTGGGCGCAATAATACGTGTGCCGCCCTGTCCTACTGCACCAGGGTTACCCGAAGAACTTGCGCCAGAAGCTCCGCCACCCTCCCAAGTAAAACTTAATTTTGGATACTTATCGGCACCTAGGCCAGGCACTTTTAACACCGCAGTATAGTTACCTGGTGTCATGTTGGTATGGGTACGTTCCCAGCGACCATTCTTTAAACTGGCAGCATAGCAGTCGGCATCACCATTTTTACAACTGTAAAAATCGCCACTGCGAGGCCAAGCCGCATTATCTTTCACCCAATAGAGCGCACTGGTCGCATTTATTTTTTCTACGCCCATATTGTCATCACCAATAGTAGCGGTAGAACTATTCGCTGCGGAGGTATTCATAACAGAACTATTAATGGCAGAGCTATTTTGCAGCGAGCTAGCGACTAACGAAGCAGTGGCAACAGAAGAGCTAAGCGATGCTGGCGCCGATGATTTAATGGCCGAGCTTATTGGACTGCTACTTGCAACAACCGAACTGCTCAATGGCGCAGAACTAGCCTTGCTAGCTGAACTCAGTGCAGTACTACCGCTGTAACAGGGTGTTGCTGCTAATGCATTACCCAAGGATAGGGTCGCTTGAGTAACACATTGTCCAGTTTTATTGTCTTGGATTTTAAATTCAACACTGTAGTTAGTGGCTGCATTTAAGGGCGCGAATGAACGCTCGTAGCGGCCATTTATTTTATTAGCTGTACGGCAGTCGCCATTTACACAGAGATAAACAAAGCTACCGGTTTGACCGCCATCTAAATGGTAAAGCAGGCCCGCCGCGGTAAAGCCAAAAACACCCTGACTTGCGGTAGTCGCTACACTGCTTACAGCAGTATTAGAAGAGACCGCAGCAGCACTTGACACCGTAGGGCTGGAAGCCATAGAACTTGCCGTCAGAGCACCGCTATAACAGGATGAGCTCGCTAAGCCCGCCGCCAACTTCACGGTGCCAGACGCAATGCACTGACCAAGGTTATTGTCTTGAATTTTAAATTCGATGGCATAGTTTGCAGATGTATTTAAACCAGAGAAGGTTGCCTCATAACGACCATTTACTTTAATCGCGCTGTGACAGTCCCCGTTTACACACAGGTAGGCAAAGCTACCCGTTTGCCCACCGTCCAAATGATATAGAACACCATCATCAGTAAGCCCAAAAACGCTATTTGTCTGGGCAAGTATCACGCCACTCAACGCGGACAAAAACCCCGCACAAGCAGCAAGTAAAAACCTGTAACCGATATTTTTAAACATAAAAGTTCCTCGCGCGAAGCCGCGTGTTGTTATGACTATTATTGAGGTGACGCAAAATACAGAACTACAACTGGCGAAGTTTTCGATCTTATAGCCCCTTGCGACACGCCGGGCTCTTTTTATAGTTCGGCAAAATTAACTCAACCAAAATGTTAACGTTAACTGTCGTCAATGTCAACATTCGAAGGGAATTGCCTTAAGAACACCTAGCTTAATAGCTAAGAAACGGGAATTTACTTACTAGAATTTGCTGATATCTAACCACAACTCTTTGCGTTCAACAGAAGTCTCGGCAGAGACATTATTATTAGGAATATCAAATGCTTACGCTGTTTTAAATTAGTATTGGCAATCGACTTTTTCACGTATTCAGTAGCAAGAAATTTACGATCAAAACTACTATCACCAATCGCTTTATTTGGCACTTCATTCAGATCGCGCGCCAATGATCTTTCTGCCGCACCCTAAGCTAATAAGCTTCACTCACAAAAAAGCGAGCCAGTTATTAACAACCGGCTCGCTTTTTTCGCACTAACTGCCCGCATTAAATCTGCAAGCCACTGCAACTATCTACGCATTTTATCTGCTCGCGGCAGGCCCAACATCACTGGGGTTTAGCGGTGTAATACTGGGGCTAGGGTTCGCCGAATATTCATCTGCACCCACGTCTGCATTTGTGCGTGGCTCGGCATCCATGTCTTGAGTAACATAGGTGTAACTGCCTTTTCCGGCGTTAATCGCGGGGCTGGCAGAGCCTAAACGCTGCAGACTAAAGCCATTGGTGGCGGTGGTTTGCAACATGGGGTCTACCGACCAAACCTCACCCGCTGACTTGCTAACACCCAAGACCGCAGTGCCGCCCACATAGGCAATATTGCCCTCCAAGAGATTACTAGCTTCACCCACATCGCTCATTAGGGTGCCGCGGTTATTGGCAATAATATTATTGGCAATTTTGTTAGTCAGTGGCTTCTTGGTATAGGAAGCTTGAAACCCTGGATTACCTATGGCAATTCCACCTTCGGAATTAACAATAGTGTTATTGGTAATTTCTACGCGCTGTGGGCGCTGATGGCTATTGCCAGTTACACCATCGGTGTCGCCGTTATCAAGCAGTATCGGCAGGCGCCAAGTAGTACCGGTTAAACCCTGCATATAGTTGTTGTACACCTTGTGGTCGGTGCCATAAATACGAATACCACCGGTTTGATAATTGGGGTCTGTATAGGTTTCGCTCGCGCCTTCACCGAAGAAAAAATTGCCGTAGATTTCACTGTGATGACCAAAGCGTACCGACACTGAGCCAAAGGAGTTTTTAAAGGTGTTGTAGCGCACTATATTTTCAGACGTTTTAATGGTGATGATTTCATTTTCACCATCGCAATCTTCAAATAAGTTGTGCTCCACCAGATGATTAGTCGACAGCGTTTGTGAATTCGCCTCACCAAATACTATAGCTTCGCGATCCGAATCGCCGTCTGGTGTCGTTGCACCAGCGCTAATGTGCGGCGCCATATTTTTGAAATAGTTGTGATGAATCCAGAGACGATTGGCGATAACACCTGACGCACCCAAGAGGGTTTTAATGTAGCTGCCGCTCTGCTTGGTTTGGAAATCATTACCTGGGAAGGTGTGATCGCGAAAACTATTATACGCAATCGTAATGTCGTTGCTGTTTAGCGCCACACTGTCAGCAGTTGTAATAACACCACTTTGTGAACCTGCGCCGCTAAAATCAAAATCATTTGCCAAAATACTTAAGTGATGTGAGTTAACCACTTTAAACAAGGTACTGGCAGAAGACTTAAACACAAAATCTCGCACCACAATGTAAGCGCTGGCGTTAACTTCTATAGCGGCAAGCGTGCTGGAAAGCGCGTTAGTGGCGCGCACCGTAATGGGCTGACTCGCAGTACCGACTTTGTTCGCGACTTTAATACTTGAAGTAAAGTTGCCGGTAATACAAATAGTGTCCCCCGGCTGCGCACTGGCAATAGCTGTCGTAAATGCACTGGTGCTAGTCACAGTAGTCGTACAGGCAGCAAGGCTGGCACTGCTGGAATTTGCCTGGCTGCTTGAACTTAATTGATTGTTTGAGCTTACTTGACTGCTGAGCGCAGCACTCGAATTTATCAAGCTAAAACTGCTGGCAGTGCTAGCTGGCGCAACTGAACTCTGTGCAAGGCTGGAGGCCGCCGTCGAGACAGCTACCGCACTTGAAGCGGCAATAGCGCTTGGCGAACTAGATGATGTCTTTGAGCTGGATACAGGAACTGTCTGGCCATTGAAGCAGCCACTTATTTGCGCTTCTATAAGACTATTCCAGCCATTGGCGCTATTGCCCTGACCAATCAATTTTACGTAGCGCGCAGCCGTGGTTGATAGGGCGATTGCTTCAAAACCAGTGGCAGCACCCGACGACTGCTGTCCACTCAGCAGAGGAGTCCAAACAACATTATCGTTGGATATCTGCACATCAAAATTCGTCGTGCGCTGATCACCCTTAAGCCAAGCAAAGGCGAGCCCCTTAACCTGAGCAATGCCCCCTAAATCAAAACTAATCCACTTGCCCTGACCTGAAGATGACCAGCGTGACTCGTCGCTCATGTCTTGATCTATGGCATTGGCAGGCCCATGACCATCATGAGTCCCATCATCAACGGCAGCCACAATAGTTAAGGGATTATTATCAGTGCAGTTTTGCGCTGCGACCGAACTTGCGAGACTTGAGGCGCTTGCCACAGCAGCAGTGCTGAGGGAGAAGTCATCAAAACGGGTAACGCCATCAGCATAGGCCGCAGTAATGGTGACTGAGCTTGCCGGACCGGAGTTAAAGCTGATGGTGGTTTTTTCCCAACTGCTGCTGCCGCCGGTTTTGGTGTAATTAATAAAACCAACTTTAGCTTTTAGGGTGCCAGAGCCAAGAATATAGGCACTGAGCACGTAGTTAGTTTTGGGGGTAAGCGCCAAGGTTTGCGTAACACTTCCTGAGTCACTGGATATTTTGGCCGACTTGCTGCCGCTATAAAAAACATCGGAACTGGCCGTGCCGCTGGCAGAGCGCGTCCAGCCAGTCCAACCATTCTCAAAACCCGGATTTTCAATACTAACATCCGCCGCAAGTGCTCCGCCTGTCTGTACTGCAAACGCTAAAAGTACGGCAATGCTGCTTATTTTTTTACATACCGAATGCATAAACTCACCTTGTTTTTATAATTTCAATAGGAAATAAACACAGAAAAACGACGCTAATAAGCGCGCTTTAATACGTATGTGGTTAAGGAATAGCGAGAAAAAATATCTTTTCAATAGGGTTAAATGGTTATTTTTATTATTGGTTTAACTTACACAAAAACTTACAATTTGGTCAACAAAAGATATAAATTGGTAATCAAAATATAGCTATTGGTAAACAAAAAAGCCTTCGGGAGGATTTGCTGAGACTTGGCTCATCTCTCAACAACATTTACACTTGGATTTAGGTGCCACCCAGCCGACAAGCCAGAATAGGTTACGTAAAGTTACACCAATCAACAAAAAAAGACATTTTTAGCTAATACCAATTTAAAATTAAACCAATTTATCTTTACTACTCATACATTTTGGTTATTATCTTAACCGACAAAAAGTACAAATAATTAAAAATTGGTAATAGATATTCATATATTTTTGTAATACCGATATTTATTAGTTCTGAATGAAATCACACCAAAATAAAACAATAACCTTCCAACAAAAGAGAACCCAATGAACACAACCGTCAAACAACTTATTACCACCCTAAGCTTGGGCGCGAGCCTGAGCCTACTGCCAGCCATCTGGGCAAACGCCGCATCCATTACCATCACCAACCCCGGCTTTGAAAATGGCTGGACTGGTTGGACGCGCTCGGCCAGCGGCACGGCCAGTTCCGATGTTTTTTATACCGGCAGTAAGTCGGCAAAAATTTCCAGCGCGGCGGGCACACTAACGCAAACCATCGCACTCACCCCCAAGACTAACTATGTACTCAGCGCCTATATTCGCGGCACAGGTACGCTAAAAGCCAAAGTCGGCTTTATTAACTACACCAAAACCGGCGGCGGCAGCAGCTGGGAAAAAACCACCATCAGCTTCAACTCTGGCCCAGCAAGCTCGGTCACTATTACCGCCGCCTATAATGGTGCGGAAGGCCGCATTGATGAGTTCACGCTTGACTCAGTAGAGATAGGCACCAGTAGCCTCGCCGCATCTAGTACTGGGCTTTCTTCCAGTGCTCCAGCTTCATCTAGCCCTGTTGTTGTATCGAGCACAGGTGTTTCATCTAGCCCAGCACTATCTTCTAACTCAGCAACCTCCTCAAACCCAGCCGTTGTATCTAGCCTCAGCTCAAGCAGCACCAGCGGCGCTGTTTATCCCGCCGATATAGGCGGTGGTTTAGCGCTTTGGAAACTGACGCTCCCGACGAACACCACGGGTAGCGCTACTTCGGCCCAAGAAATTAAGCAGCCAGCGTTAGCGACTTACTCCTCAGCTTATTTCGCCCTGAACGACACTAAAACAGCCATGGTGTTGACCGACCTATTTGGTGGCTCACGCACCAGCAGCGGCACCGCTTATGCACGTAGCGAGTTGCGTGAAATGACGGCTACCAACACCAGTGCGGCCTGGTCCTGTACCGACACTGTGCGCAAAATGACTCTTCGTCAGCGCATCACCAAAACCCCGACACACAAACCCGAAATGAGCGTTGGGCAAATTCACGATAGCAAAAATGACAATCTTGAAATTCGTTACATAGGCCCAAAAAATTCCAGCAGTATTGGCACTGGCGACGGATTAACCGATACCGGAAAAATTGAAGCCCATTGGAATAACGATACTTCTTCTGACGTTTTAGACAGTGCCTACAAAGTGGGTGACATGATGCAGATTGTTATCAGCACTGATGGTAGCGGCTACCAAACTGTTGCTTATACCAACGAGCGCACCGGTGTAACCACCAGTAAAACCACCGCCTTTAGCGGTGTTATTGGCAGCTGCTACTTCAAAGCGGGCAACTATCACCAAGCTTGTACAGTCACCGATATTTACGGCAACACCAACGACAGCTGCGCCGCTAAAGGTTGGGCAGCAGATCGCTATGAAACAGATCCGTGGGGCACTTCCGTATTGGAAATTTACAACTTGAGCCTCGATTAATTTATCGCCTTCGCCAGTGGCTACTCGCATGAGCAAGCGCTGGCGACAAACAACCTTTACTCAGCACAAACACACTCTTGAGCATGTCATCATTAAGGAAGCTTCATTATGTTGAAAACAACTTTTATAAAATTATTAGCCGTTACCACTATTTTTGGCGCTAGTTGCGGCGCACAAGCGAGCCTTTTAAACGGCGAAAGCCTGAGCTTTACCTACCTGTTTCCAGATCAAGCAAGCATTATGGCGGAGGAGGGAGATAAGGTTGTTGGTGCAGGTGTAGAGTTTAATTTTTACGATATGTTTTTTGTCGATATAGCCGACACGCACATCACCATCAACAACTTTTTTGAAAGCGACAGCGAAACTTCATTCGACACATCAAGCTTTAATGGCTTTGTGATTCGCGATATAAATGCCGCCGTTAACTTCACCTCAGTCACCGTAGATTCAATCAGCAACATGTTGGGCTTGGATGCGAGCCGCATCAATTTTGATGCACACAATATTTATGTGAATTGGCAGGGTCTTAGCTTTAACTCAAATACGCGCATACAACTCAACCTTGAGGGCACCAGCCATGCCCTGAGCACGGTTCCAGAATCAAACAGCTTGGCGCTTTTCGTCTTTGGCTTACTAGCCCTAAGCTTGCGTCACCGCGCGGCGCGCAATCTTAAGGCATAGCGCAATAAACTACAGGCTCAGCACTTTCTTTACGAAGGGAATGGTGAGCTTGCGCTGTTCCGCAAGCGAGGCGTGATCAAGGCGCTGCAGCTGCCAAAACAGCTCATTGGTGTCGCGCGGCAGACGCTGAATAATGTATTGCGCCACTTCATCACTCAGTTCCAAACCGCGGGCGCGGGCGCGTAGCTGTAGCGCCTGCTGCTTGTCTTCATCATTCAAGCTTTGCACTTGATAGGTTAACCCCCACTGCAACCGCGAGCGCAAATCCTCCAAGCCTAAAGCGAGTTCACGCGGGCTCTGCTCGGCAGCTACCAAGAGTTTTTTGTTGGCTTCGCGCAGGCGATTATAGAGATTAAAAATCGCCAATTCCCAATCCGCGCGCCCAGCCACCGAGGGCAGACAATCGAGACACACAAGGTCTAGCGTCTCCAAACCATTGAATAAGTCATCCGGCGCATAGCCAACCAATTCCCGCAGCGGCAGATATTGCATCGTCAAACCCTGCGTTTGCGCTTCGTGGCAGGCCGCCTGTAATAAGTGTGTGAGGCCACAACCTGGTGCCCCCCAGAGGTAAATAAACTGCTCCCCCTTCCCCACCGCTAATTGACGTAAGCCTTCTACTAGCATGGCGTTATGGGTCATCGCCGGTGCATAGAAATTTTCAAAGGTGGCATCATCATTAAGGCTAACCCCTAATGAGAGCTGTTGCGGCAAACCATTATGAGTCATTTCAGCCATAGGTTACTTCTGCCAGACATACAACAAGGGATCTTCGGCGTTGCCAGCCTGAGGCGGCACAAACGCGGGAGCAGCTGCTGCCGCAAGGTCTTGCCCAGTGGGGCCTGCATTTAGCACAGCCATGTCAGCCTCTGGGTCCAAACCAAATTCGCGGGCAATTTCAGCATTAATACTTGCCTCCACCGCCGCCTCATCAGGCGCGGTAGCGGGTGCATAATCAGGTGCGCCGCCCGCCTGCACGGCAACCGTACTCAAAGATTCGATAGAGTCCGTCACTATAGGTGCAAGGCGTTGACCCAGGGCGAGGGTTTCCATCAACAAGCGCAGGTCACCCTCAATTGTCAGTTTCAACCAAAGGCCATCGCCACTGACGCGCATAAAGTCGGCGTGCTGCACCATTGCTAGGTCATTGATGTAGGCTTGAACCTGCTTAAAAGCCCCAAAGCGGGTGATGTTAGCAATTTTGATGACGACCGTTTGCGGGCCTGAACTGTTCGGGCGTATACCGTAGACGCTGGCAAAATAATCTGCACTAAAGTCCATGGCAGATTGCAGTAAATCCGCAACTGCAGGCGCCTCATTGGTGAAGCTTTGCTGTTGCTCCCCACTAACCAACAGCCAATCGCTTTGCCAAGGGCCCAACGAGATCGCTGTGCCATCCACAGTTGTAGTCTGAGCATCTACACCCAAGGAGTCCAACTCTGGCGCCACCATAGGCACTGGCTCAGCGTCTGCACTAGCAAGTGCCTCAGTAAAATCGCCTATAACAGGAAAGGAGGCATTCATGGCGCTAGGGGCGTAGCGACCAATTAAGATAGCATCAGCCTTATAGCGCAAGGAGGCAGCGCGAATTTTCTCAATATCTAGGTTCCACAAATCAGAGGCGTTAATAGACAAGCTATCTTCAAGGTCCATTGCCGGGCGCTGAATGGGCAAGCCGCGTAAACTGGCCTGTGCGCGCAAACTCGCCGCGTCAGTAATCTCAGGAATTAAGTGAAAACCGGTTTGATCCTGCGCAACTAGCCACACCAAAAGCTTGGGACGGGTTGCAGGCCAGAGCGGCAATTGCGCCTTGCGCAGCAGCTGCTCAATTGCCTGGGGAGAATAATTAAGCTGTAACTTCACGGCGGCGAAGGTTTTACCGTCGCGCACCAATTTTTCCGATGAAGCCTCATAACTAAAGCCAAATAAATAGTTGGGCGCCTGCGCTATAGCCTCGCGCACCTGCGGATTTTGCAACGCGGATGTCTGGCCCGATACTCGCACAATGACCTCACCCAAGGTCAATTGCGCCGCGCGATTGCGCTCGCTGTCAGAGGCGTTTTTTACCAGCGCCTCGGCGTGATAGACATCCACCTTTTCGCCCGCTTGAGCATCTGTCGCACTCAATAAGCAAGCCGCGATCACTAGGCCAAAAGAGGCACTCGACGCCTTGAATTTTAAACCGCCAAGAATGCTGAAACAGCGAGCAATACCTGAGAATCTAAACAAGATTTACCCCTAATTAGGAATGATTGGATGATGCAATGAGGCCCAGGCTCTGCGCTCAACAAAAGGAGAGATTTTCTCCACACATGAAGGACTACAAGTTCGGCAAAGCCCACCTGCGCCGCATTGTAACAGGCTTAAAACCAGCCGCGACAAACCAATTTAACAAATCCCCGCGATTAAATTCCGTCAACGGCAAGAGCAACTTACACTCAATCACCACTTTGGTTGCGCTTTGACCTGCACGGCGGCGTATTAACTGTTAGAATGGCGGCCTTTTTTTGAACCATATATTTGAACGAGCTTCAAACTCACTTCGACGTTATCAGCTGCGAGCCATTCCCATGAGCGACAACCAAAACACCACCCCTTCCCTTAGCTATAAAGATGCAGGCGTTGACATAGAAGCCGGCGATGCATTGGTCGAGCGTATAAAGAGCGTAGCCAAACGCACTCGCCGCCCTGAGGTTATGGGCGGCCTAGGTGGATTCGCATCACTGGTTGAAATTCCTGCAGGCTATCGCCAGCCCGTATTAGTATCCGGCACCGACGGCGTGGGCACCAAGTTGCGCCTCGCCATGAACCTGCAAAAACACGACACCATTGGTATCGACTTAGTCGCCATGTGCGTGAATGATCTCGTGGTTACTGGCGCTGAGCCGCTGTTTTTCCTCGACTACTATGCCACCGGCAAGCTGAATGTTGATGTTGCCGCCGCCGTGGTTTCCGGTATTGGCGATGGCTGCCTGTTGGCGGGCTGCGCCTTGGTCGGCGGTGAAACCGCAGAAATGCCCGGCATGTACGAAGGCGAAGACTATGATTTGGCTGGCTTCTGTACCGGTGTCGTTGAAAAGTCAGAAATCATCGACGGCAGCAAGGTACAGGCAGGCGATACCCTTATAGCACTCACCTCCAGCGGCCCGCACTCCAACGGCTACTCCTTAATTCGCAAAATTCTAGAAGTTTCTAAAGCCGATTTGACCCAAGACTGTGGCGGCCGCCCCTTGGCAGATGCGCTGATGGAGCCAACCCGTATTTACGTCAAATCTGTGTTGAAACTGATCAAAGAGTCGCAGGTTAACGCCATGGCGCACATCACCGGTGGCGGCTTGACTGAAAACATCCCGCGCGTACTACCCGACGACTGCAAAGCCGTTATCGACACCAAAAGCTGGGATTTCCCACCCGTGTTCAAATTCTTACAGGCTGGCGGCAATGTTGCAGCGCGCGAAATGTACCGCACCTTTAACTGCGGCGTAGGCATGGTAATCGCCCTTCCTGCAGCCGAAGCTGCCAATGCATTGGCCATCGCCACGGCCGCAGGTGAAACCGCTTTTGTGATTGGTCACATTGCCAAACTGCAAGGCGACGAGCCACAAGTAGAACTTTTGGGCCTCTAAGTAAATGTCCCAAGAATCGGTAACGCGAGCGAAGCGTGTTGTAGTACTTATTTCCGGTAGCGGAAGCAATCTGCAAACCCTAATAGATGGACGCAACAGCGGCGAGCTACCCATCGAGATAGCCGCCGTAATCAGCAATCGCCCCAATGTATTGGGGCTAGAGCGCGCCACTGGGGCTGGTATTGCCACCCACATACTGGATCATAAAACCTTTGCCAGCCGCGAAGATTTCGATGATGCATTAATGGCAATAATTGACAGCTATGATCCTTCATTAGTGGTTCTTGCTGGATTTATGCGCATACTCACACCGGCTTTTACCCAGCACTATCTCGGTCGCATGCTCAATATCCACCCGAGCCTGCTACCCAAATATCAAGGGCTGCACACTCATCAGCGCGCGCTCGATGCGGGTGAAAGCCATCATGGTGTAACCGTACACTTTGTAACTGCAGAGTTAGATGGCGGGCCAGCTGCCATTCAGGCGCGGGTACCTATAGTAGAAGGTGATGACGCTGAGAGTCTCGCCAAACGCGTGCAGCGTCAGGAACATGTGATATATCCGCTCGCGGTAAAGTGGTTTGCAGAAGAACGCCTCACCATGAATCATGGCAAAGCACTGCTCGATGGTGAACTTTTGTCGGTCGCGGGCTATCAAATAGAGGCCAATCAGCCTTAAGGATTCTTTATGCGTAGTCTGCGTTATTTGGGTTTAAGTGTACTTGTGTCACTCGTTAGCCTGCTGCCCCTGAGCAGCATGGCTGCTGATGCGCCCAAAACCTTTGAAAATATTTATAAAGCTAAACTCTACGGTTTTAAAATCACCGTCACTAACGCATTAACTAAAACGGCGGACAACCACTACAACTTACTTTTTAAAGCTGAATCATTTCTCGGGAGCATTACTGAAAACAGCACCCTAGTATGGAACCCCACGCTGCAAACGGTTATTCCACAGCACTATGTTTACGCACGCCGCAGCATAGGTAAAGACCGCGATGCCGAACTCACCTTTAACTGGGCCGATAAAAGCGTCACCAACAATGTGCAAAAAACTACGTGGAAAATGGGTATCACCCAAAAAGTGCAGGACAAACTCAGCTATCAATTACAGTTGCAGCAAGACTTAATTAATGGCTTAGATAAATTTGAATATCAAATTGCCGATGGCGGCCACTTAAAAGATTATGGCTTTGAAAAAGTCGGCGAAGAAGTGTTAGACACGCCGCTTGGCAAAGTAAAAACTGTAAAAATTCTGCGCAGCCACAAAACAGATAAACGTATCACCTACGCTTGGCTCGCCCCCAAGTGGCACTACATGTTAGTGCGCTTGCAACAAGAAGAAAAAGGCGACGTCTACACTATATACATCAATAAAGCGACGCTGGATGGCAAAGCCATCGAGCACTTCTAACTCGCCCGGCGCATCACTGGCCGAATTTTTTCACCCTTAATCCTCAAGACATTCACCGACCTATAGGCTTTTTTATGAACATTACCGAGAATTGCGTTGCCAGCTTTCACTACACCCTCACCGACAGTACTGGCAAGGTACTTGACTCATCCGAAGGGCAAGAGCCACTGTCCTACCTGCACGGCGCAGGCAACATCATCCCCGGTCTGGAAGATGCGCTCTTAGGCAAAAAAGTTGGCGACAAACTTCAAGTATCTGTTGTTGCAGCAGAAGCTTACGGTGTGCGCGATGACAGCATGATTCAAGTGCTGCCCACCAACATGTTTACCGGTATCGACAACATTGAAGTCGGTATGGAATTTCACGCTGAAACCGAGCACGGCTTACAAGTCGTCACCGTCACCAAAGTAGAAGGCGATGAAGTTACTATCGACGGCAACCACGCCTTGGCAGGTGTTGACCTTAACTTTGATGTTGAAATCACCGAAATTCGCGCAGCAACCGAAGAAGAAGTGAATCACGGCCACGCCCACGGCGCAGGCGGTCATCATCACTAATAGCGGCACTTAGCGCTAGACATAAAAAAGGCTTCCCGCGGGAAGCCTTTTTTATGTCGCCATTAATTTTTTCGAATGCAAAGAAAAAATACAACACACCCTATATTCAACCTACCTCGCCTCTACTTTCTGCTCGCCACAACGATTACATTTATACACTGTGACCAATTTCCCCTGCTTAACATCAAACTGCTTTTCCTTCACCACTTCCCACTTATGAAAACCACTGCGGCACAGCGTTTTACCCTTGTGCTTATCAAAGGGGCTAGGTTTTTTAAATTGAATGACATCACCCACGATCCAAGCCCTCACTTACAACCAAAAATCGGTATTTATTGAATTTGTTTACTCGCCACTACATTTGCACGCCCAGTTAAAACCCTGCTACAACTCACTCAAAAAAATTGAAACCAATTGCTTACTCGGTCTCGACATTATGACTGACTCAGCCAAGACGATAAGCATCGAGCATACTAACCATATCTTCAGCAAGAGCCTCAACCTGAGCGCGAGGCACATCACGCTCGGCAAAGGCCCGCAAGCCGATGATCTGTGTTTGCAGTAAGCGCGCCAACCGAGGGCACTCGACATCGGCGCGTAACTCTCCCATTGCTTTGGCCTGCTCAAGCACCGCGCACAGCTCCCCCTCAAAACTTGCGAGCATAGCGTCAGCCTGTGATCGCAGAGTGGCATCTTCAGCATTAACTTCGAGCAAGGTCTTAATTAACATGCAAGCCTGCGCAGGCACCTGCATATCCTCGCCACAAGGCTGCGCAAATGAACGCAAATAATACTTCAAGCCATCTATAGCGCTCGGAAACCCCTTTAACATCTGCTCAAACTCATCCCCAGATCGGACGGCGTAAGCCTTCAGTGCCTCGGTAAACAAACCAGTTTTGCTCCCGAAGGTGGCATAGAGACTGCCCGGGCGCATATCCAGCGCCTTCTCAATATGTTTCATCGACGAGGCGTAATAACCTCTGGACCAGAAGAGTTCAACTGCTCTATCTAGGGCGACTTGGCGATCAAAGCTCGCGGTACGGGCCATAGTGCTCTCTCCCATAAAAACCGAATAAATTCGATTAGCTTGTATTTTGAATGATCATTCAATTTTAACTTGACCCTTACCCATAATGCAATTTAAGATGAGCCCATACTTGAACGATCACTCAAAAAAGGAAAACCTATGACCGCCTTTACGCTACACAACCAAAACAGCGCAACTGACTCAGCCAAACCCCTGTTAATGAAATCGCAGAAGGCCTACGGAATGATTCCAGGTTTACATGCGGTAATGGCCGAAGCACCTGGCTTGCTCGAGGGTTATCAAATACTGCATGAGCTATTTGTGAACAGCAGCTTCAACGCCGATGAAAAAACCGTGGTATGGCAAACCATTAATGTGGAACATGCCTGCCACTACTGCGTGCCTGCCCATACTGGCATCGCCAAGGCCATGAAGGTTTCGGACGACATAACTAATGCGCTGCGCGATGTAACGCCCTTACCTACCACTAAACTTGAAGCACTGCGCAACTTCACCTTGGCTATGGTTCGCCAGCGTGGTGAGCTTGAACCTCAGCAAGTGCAGGATTTTTATAGCGCCGGTTATACCCAACAAAATGTATTAGAGGTCATCTTGGGTCTCAGCCAAAAAGTTATGAGTAACTACACCAATCACATTGCACAAACACCTATCGACGAAACCTTCAAGCAGTTTGCTTGGGCAAAGAAATAAATCCTCTGGCAGCAAGTGCCGATTGAATACAACATCAATCGCGTCTCCTTGAAGACTGAACGTCAGCTAGCCGCTTTAGATAATTAATTGGCGCAACATAAATTTATTGCGGGCGACCAATTGAGCATTGCCGATACTACAATCTGACGCTGGTATGGCAACCTAGTGTTGGGCAATCTTTACGAAGCAAAGGAATTTCTTCAAAGGAAGAGTTACATCCATGTTCAACGTTGGGCAAAGGCCCTACTAGCGCGCCAGCTGTGCAGCGCGCTAGCATTATCAACCGTACATGGGGCGAAGCCTGGGAGTAGCTCGAAAATTGTCACTGCACAGAAGATATAGATAAAGCTTTAGCCTTAAAATCCACGTAAATTATTGCCTGCAAAATTACGTCAGCAAACACTTTAACAGGAGATATACATGCCCAGTATTCCCAACACATTGCACATAGACATAGTATCGGATGTGGTCTGTCCCTGGTGCATCATCGGCTACCGTCAGTTGGTAACGGCGCTAGAAAAAACCGGCACCGCCCATGAAATTCATTGGCACCCGTTTGAGCTTAACCCCAGCATGCCCGCCGAGGGACAGAACTTACGTGACCATCTAGCCGAAAAATACGGCACGACAAAAGAGCAATCAGAGGCCAGCCGAATCAATATAACGGCAATAGGCGCAGACCTTGGGTTTGAGTTTCGCTTTGCTGACGACATGCGTATGCACAACACCTTTAACCTACATCAACTATTGCATTGGGCAAATCAGCAAGGGCGCATGCATGATTTGAAACAAGCGTTATTTAGCGCGCACTTCACTCATGGCCGAAATTTATCTGACAACAGCGTGCTTGCGGATGTGGCCGCAGAAATAGGACTAGAGCGAACAGAAGCCCTAGCCGTGCTAGAAGATCAACGCTTCGCCAAAGACATACGCAGTGCCGAAAAGTTTTGGATAGACGCAGGCATTAACGGCGTACCCGCGATGATTTTCAACCGCCGCCATCTTGTAACCGGCGCGCAAGGTATCGAAAACTACACGAGTATATTGCAACAGCTGGCAGAGGAAGGCAGCTAAGTATTCAGTCACACGGAATCTTGGTGTGAAATCTGGCATAAGGCTTTAAGCCCCTTACTGTTAACTAAAAAATAAGGGGCATAGCTGCCATGGATGATGGTCTTTTTGAAAGAAGAAAATTACAGACTACATACTAGAGCTCAGCTTGATACTCTGCTAAATCTCACGCTTAAACTTACTCCCACGACAAGGTAAGTGTAATCACCTTCGGTGGATCTTCTGGTAGCGCAGTGCGTTTAATATAAACTGATGGCGTTGCCGCTTCCGCAAGATCCGATCCGTACACATGAGTACCTTTTGTGGATTTCACAAACGTGAGCTCTACTGTTTTTGTATTCATTTATTCTCTCCAATACCCACTGTATGCCAGTCTTCAGACCAACACTCTATTCTTCTAAAGCGCCACAAGACACATCAAGCCACCGCAAAACCTTAAACACTTGAAAAATATTAAAGCGTGGCGTCTCCTTGCCAAGCACTCACAATATGCATTAAGTAAATTATTTTTTTAGCTGCAAATACTGTTTCTTCTCTGCGATGACTTTAGCCGCTTCTAAAATTACGGTTTCTGGCAGCCGCGCTCTATGGTCTGGGTTGACATAAGAAAACTGCAACATTCCCTCTGCATCAGCAATAAATACCGAGGGAACAGGCAATATGTGATGTTTTTCACCCGATGCTTTTTCTAAATCAATATTGTAGCTTTTGTATTTTTCTAGCGTCGCTGCATCCACCCTATAGCCAATACCAAACGCACTAACACCTAGAGTCTTGGCATCAGACAAAAGCGTGTAATCTAGAGTCAACTTATCAAGTGATAATTTAAGCTCCTGGGGACGATCCGGGCTAATAGCGATCAATTGAAAACCCAATGCATCAAGATCTTTTTTAATTAAACGCAACCCACTCAACTGCAGGTTGCAATAAGGACACCAACCACCGCGATAGAACACCACTACGGCAGGCTTGCCATTTAACTGGGATTTTAAGGTGGTTGGCTTTCCTTCAAGGGTAAGAAAGTTAACATCAGGCAACATTGAGCCGATTAAAATGGGGGATACCTTATTCGCCGATACAGGAAAAGTATCCGCAGCAAAGGCCGTGAGGTTAAATGTTACCAATAGCGCCGCAATAATTATTCTCAACATGTTATCTCTCCTAAAAAGACGAATATCAGAGACGCATTAGCGATGCGCTTGTTACATACAGGGCGAGCCTATTACCTTCAAAAATGAGACAAAAGATTCGACTTAGCGATTCGCCTTCACAATCAAGATTACAAATCACATAGCTCGTTCATTAACTTTGTAGGTCTATGCTAAGGCACTAAACCCAACATGACCATGTATCTGCAACGACTCAAATCAATATTCGCTCAAAAAAAACCTGACTTCCGCACCTAATACCGTCGATAATGCTTACCAACATAATAGGCAGCTACTATGCAGCCTACTCCACCTAAAATCATCCAGAATCCGTCTATAAATCCAGCGCGAAACACAGCCTTAACTATAACTACCGTTCCGATCACATAAAGCCACAATACAAATTTATTCATTTTATTCATGCTATTTCTAGCTCGCTTTTTGATGCCATTATCATTAAATATTGACTACTGATTTCGCCCGCTGGCGAGTCACTCTTCTTTGCTTCGCCAAAAGAAAAGTAACCAAAAGAAAGGCGACCCAACTCGTTCGTATTTCCTGCGCGCTTCGGAAAATAACCGTCATTCCGACACGCCATCCCTGGCGTGACGTCACTAAAACGGACTTCCTGTCCGTTTTCCGGTAATTTTCCTCCAGTGCTCGGCGAACTCATATGGGGTTTAAAATTCAACAGCAACAACAAATAATTTTTACTTTTAAAATATAGCTAGTGGCACCCGCCTTCACCCCATGAGAATTTCCCGAGCATCGCAAGGTGCTAGGGCAAATTGGGCAGGACGCCCAATTTAGTCTTGATGGGACAGGGACGTCCCATCAAGACGGCCCGTAGGCACCTGAGAAGCGCAGGATCAGAAATTCGCTGGGCCGCCTTTCTTTTGCTTACTTTTCTTTCGGCGGAGCAAAGAAAAGTAAGGCCTGCGGCAGGCATGGATAGTGATAATTATGAAAGATTAAACCTGACATCTGGCTTTCATTAAAGCCCACCAAAAAATATCATAAATCAAAAACCAGACCCCGTTATTTCTTCGCGTTATTTCTTCGTAATTCTTAGAAGCGAAACACACCCAACTTTACCATTATATTACTTTGCTCATTAACCCAGTCACCAAAACTTATACAGAGGGTATAAACTTTTGCTCGCGGTAGTGCGCGAGCTATTCTTGATGATGATGCTTCAAGTGCTTTTGGGTCAGGATTTAAAACAAACCAAATAGATTCACCAATTGGCACATCATCCTGCACTTGATTTAAGCTTTGCAAAAGAAACCTATCAGATTCACACTCAAAAGACATGCCCACAACAAAAAATATATTACCCCAGAGTATGGAGTTAAATAATTGATCTGCTTCTACTGTATTAGGTCTTTGGAGATAGCTATCTTCTTCAAGTAAAAATGGACTGCCGAAATTTAAATTTTCATGTACCTCAACAGTTCCATTTAAGTGGTATACATAACTATTCATTAACCATTTTGGTAAAAATTCTAGGCTTAAAGCTTCAATTTCTTTTTCTATTAGGCAATCCCAATTAGTGGTGATTAATCTATGGCACCATTCATCAGAGGTTTTTTCCGCTAAATTTTTTAAAAACATTTTAATTGAGTGCGTATTAATTTTTTCACTCTGCATTTCATTAAAAATTGCCTTTTTTATTTCTTCAATTTTTTTATCTCTGGGCATTTCATTTAATAGATCAGGAACTTTCCACGTTAAATTACAACCTATAGAGACGCCTCTTCCAAATATCCAATTTACGCACTGAGCCATAATACTGGTGCCTTCTAACAGTTTATTCAGCGGTCAAGCCTGTATATTTACAGGCGGATAAAATCTAGAAAAGTTTCTAGGACACGTGACCCAACACTACACAACCACTTCAACAAAACCCCACTAAACATAACTCCCCGCCGCCACCCCCGACGCCCATGCCCACTGAAAATTAAACCCACCCAAGTGACCCGTAACATCCACCACTTCACCCACAAAAAATAAACCCAGCTGCGCTTTGGCTTCCATGGTTTTGGATGAGAGGTGGTTGGTATCCACGCCGCCTAAGGTCACTTCGGCGGTGCGATAGCCTTCTGTGCCAGCGGGTAAAATTTTCCATTGCTGGAATTGCGTGGCGATTGTCTGTAATTCTTTCGGTGTGTATTGATTAATGGGGCGGCTGCTGTTGAGCTGATCGCCCCAAGTCTCGCCCCAATAATTACACAGGCACTGGGCGATATTTTTGGTGAGCAACTCGCCCAAAATAGTGGTGAGCAAAGATTTAGAGCGCTGCTGTTGTTGCGCGTTTAAAAAATCGAGCAAATCCAACTGCGGCAGAAGATTTATTTCCAACTCCTTACCCGGGTGCCAATAGGAGGATATTTGCAACATGGCGGGGCCGCTTAGGCCACGATGAGTAAACAGCATCGCCTCGGTAAAACTCATTTCGCCGTCAGCTGTTGCGCAACTTACGCGTACATCCAGCGCATTGCCAACACAGGGTGCGAATACCGCGAGTTGTGCGGGCGCTAAAGTAAACGGCACCAAACCCGCGCTGCGCGCTTTGAGCGGCAAACCAAATTGCTCGGCTAGCTCATAACCCACACCGCTAGCGCCCATGGTGGGAATGGAGAGGCCGCCGGTTGCGACCACGAGGGATTCACAAAAAATAACACCCAGCGAGGTTTTGACCTTGTAACGCATAGGCAGGTCACTTTCGGCTAGTGCCGTTACTTGCTCAATGACGCACAGCGGGTGAATACTCGCCCCCGCCTGCGTGCATTCGTCGAGCAGCATGGTCAAAATATCCTGCGCCTTGTTATCGCAAAATAATTGGCCGAGTTTTTTTTCGTGATAGAGAATTTGATGCTTTTGCACCAGTGCGATGAAATCCCACTGGGTGTAGCGCGCGAGCGCCGATTTACAGAAATGCGCATTGTCTGACAGGTAATCTTTGGGCAGCACATCCATATTGGTGAAGTTGCAGCGCCCGCCGCCCGACATGAGAATTTTTTTGCCGACTTTATTGGCGTGGTCAACCACCACGACTGAGCGGCCGCGCTGACCAGCAGCGGCCGCGCACATTAAGCCCGCCGCACCGGCACCAATAATCAACACTTGGGTTTGAGAGGGTAGAGCCATGATGTGAGCCACTAATTGCCAGTGACTCAACACCAGCCATAAACGAGATTCGCGCTATGAATGCCGGCGCTATTCAGTGCGTTATTAAGTGCGCGGCAAGGTAACGCCGCGCTGACCTTGGTATTTGCCACCGCGATCCTTATAAGACGTTTCACAGACTTCATCAGTCTCAAAAAACAGCATTTGCGCTACGCCTTCATTGGCGTAAATTTTTGCGGGTAATGGCGTGGTATTCGAGAACTCTAAGGTCACATGCCCTTCCCACTCTGGCTCCAGCGGGGTGACATTCACAATAATACCGCAACGCGCGTAGGTGGACTTACCCAAGCACACAGTCAAAATTGAGCGGGGAATACGGAAGTATTCAACGGTGCGCGCCAGTGCGAAAGAATTGGGGGGAATAATACAAACATCGCTTTTGATATCCACAAAACTTTTTTCGTCAAAGTTTTTGGGGTCAACCACGGTGGAGTGCACATTGGTGAAAATTTTAAACTCATCGGCACAGCGCACGTCGTAGCCGTAGCTTGAGGTGCCGTAGGAAACTATGCGCTGACCGTCGGCATCGTAGCGCACTTGACCTGGCTCAAAGGGCTCGATCATGCCATGCTCGGCGGCCATACGGCGCATCCACTTATCGGATTTGATACTCATAGTTGCTCCTGATGCAATTAGTTAAACGGCGCGCATCATAGCGTTTTTGTGGGCAGAAAAACACCTATGAGCCAGTATCACTAATCGCTCTCACCGCTAATAAGGGTAAATTTCATGGGCTGAAAAATGCTTTGCGACTCAACCCATGAGCGGTCTATTGATTTAACCCCAGCAACCGAATTCGGCAGAACGTCTGCTTGCGACATTAGCTCCGCTGCCACCGGCTGACGCGCGCAATGCTCAATCACATCTACCAATACAGCATCTAGGGCGATCAACTCGGTCTGCAGCTGCACTAAGCGCGCGCGCTGCTCCTCTAAATCCAATCGCATACTTTCATTGTTTTCCGCTGACGCCATAGCGCTCGGCAAAGCTCGCTGCTCGATGCGCATCAAAAGAATACGGCACTCATCGAGGCTAAAACCTGCAGCGCGGGCACGGCGCAACAATACCAAGCGCGCCAAGTCCGCAGAGGAATAGACCCTGTATTCATTGTTTTCTTGGCGCTCTGGCACAACTAAACCAATAGTTTCATAGTAGCGTAGCGTTTTACTCGGTAGACCGCAGCGCTCGGCAGCTTCACTTATATTCATAAACTCACCTTTAACTTCATTTCACTTACTGCCTGTTTACACCTATTTGCCAGCTTTCACCTAGCTGCCAGTTTTCACCAAGGCGATCCTGCAGAATAAAGAACCCTACAACACAGCGTGGATGACTTCAGGCAGATACTGGGCGGCTACATACCGATGCACACTTAGGAACACACTAACCTTACAGTAAGGGTTATCCATAAATACCCACTGTTCAAAACAATGAATATTTAGCTAATTTCGCACTAAAAAAATGCCACCTTTCAACGAAAAATAAAAACTTATGTGTCATCAGGGCGCGATTATAGGTTACAGTTCGCAAACTGGATCACACTTCATAAAACAAATAGTCTATTAAATCATTAAGTTAAGAGATTGTTTTGACAAAACAAATTAACAAGCCACAATTTGAATACAAAATAATCATTTTCACAGGTAACCCATGGAATATTTGGATATAAACCATCCCGAATGGCAGGCAATGTGGGATCAACTCGCTAGTTTTAGCATCAATGCCCGCGATTCGCTCTGCGTGAATGAAGGCGCCTGTTGGGAATACATGGGCTCAACGGTGGACCATCATCACCTGCGTCACGATTACCACCCTCTTACACTTAAAACGGAATACATTTACATAGAGCGCGCTGGCGCAGCTCTGCGCTGGGCATAACTCTCTTAACCTTGCGACTTAAACCGCCCTGCAACAATAACTCCCCATTGCCATCACGCCTAGATCACACACACTCGCGCTGAAGTGCGAGTTTGTTCTATCGCACCCACAATTTTGATCAAAATGTGCTAATGTGCCTCGGTTTTTATTAAGCGAGTTACAGGTGAAATTGGTGCTTTTTAGAGCATTTTGATGCAGTCATTTGCCACACCCAACGCAAGGTAACACGCAGCGCCTGCACCCCCCCATTTAATATGGATCTCGGGGTGTAATATCATCAAAACAATAACAATTCATAATGCCATGATACGTTTTGCTAAATTTGTGGGAATCGGAGGGACCTCAACACTCATCCAATTCCTCCTGCTGATGCTCTTTGTCGAGCTTGACCTCATGAACAAGGTAATCGCCTCAGCCTTCGCCTATGCGCTGTCGTCAATTTTTAATTACTGGGC
This sequence comes from Cellvibrio sp. 25HG11W-0, assembly GCF_057815475.1. Classification (NCBI taxonomy): domain Bacteria; kingdom Pseudomonadati; phylum Pseudomonadota; class Gammaproteobacteria; order Cellvibrionales; family Cellvibrionaceae; genus Cellvibrio; species Cellvibrio sp. 25HG11W-0. The sequence goes on along the minus strand of NZ_CM174230.1, from coordinate 1,546,970 downwards.
AAATTATCACTACACCTTTGCCAGCAGCTCAAGCCACAAAGAGACACTACCCAAGTTTATCGCCGCCGTGGCGCTTGGGCTCAGCGCCAACACGCTACTTTATGCCGGATTTCTATTTGTTTTTGACAATTATTTACTGACAGGCATGGTTAAAAATTATTTAATCGCCCAGTTTTTCGCCACAGGCATCACTGTATTTTTAAACTTTTTGGTCCACAAGCTCTGGATCTACGGGAATCACTGACATGACCATCACCAACCCCTCACTCGCCATAGTTGTACCTTGCTACAACGAAGAAGAGATGTTGCCGAAAACGCTTGCTACCTTACTCGACCTACGTGACTTACTCGTCAATAAAGGCAAAGTGAGCCCGCTCAGCAAAATCTATTTAGTCGATGACGGCAGCAAAGATGCGACTTGGCAAATTCTCGCCGCAGAAGCAGATAAAAATACCGCAATAGTCGCGGTAAAGCTCTCGCGAAACAAAGGTCATCAAAACGCGCTATTCGCAGGCCTTTGCACCACGACTGAAGACATTACTGTCAGTATCGATGCTGACTTACAAGATGACCCCAGCACCATTGAAGCCATGGTAGATGATTACCTCAAGGGCAGCGAAGTCGTTTACGGCGTGCGCTCAGCGCGCCGCACTGATACGTTCTTCAAACGCTTCACCGCAGAGGGTTACTATCACTTAATGCGCACCATGGGCGTAGATTTAATCTTTAATCATGCCGATTTCCGTCTAATCTCACGTCGCGCACTCGATGCCCTAAAAGAATACGATGAATCCAATTTATTTTTGCGCGGCATAGTGCGCGAAGTAGGTTTTCAATCATCAATCGTCGAGTATGAACGCAATGCCCGTGAAGCAGGCGAAAGTAAATATCCCCTGAAGAAAATGCTGTCCTTTGCATGGAAAGGCATTACCGCTTTTTCTACTGCACCACTGCGTATGATTACCATTCTCGGGCTCGTATCTGGCTTTGCCTCGTTTACACTCATACTTTGGGTGTTGGGTGTACGCTTCTTTAGTGACGACGCCATACCGGGATGGGCCTCGGTACTACTCCCCTTGTTGTTTATTGGCAGCGTTCAACTTTTATGCCTAGGGATCATTGGCGAATACATGTCAAAGATCTACGAAGAAGTAAAACGCCGTCCGAAATATCACATTAGCGATATAGTAAAAAAGGACAAAGAAATCTAGATTCACGCTTCTGTGACACGGAGAAAAAATCATCGCGTTTAGCGGGCAAGGAAGCCCTGCACAATGTAAGAATGTGGCTCACAAAAAAATAATGTAAAAAATTAGGCCAGACCTAGCACGAGACAATAACAATGACAAACGATGCCGACCTTGCGTCAACTCAGGCTGACACCAACGAGCAGCACAATACTGAAGACCCAACATCTTCTGCGCCAGACAATTTGGCCGACGCGCCCCTGCCCACAAAAGAACCAACAGAATTAACAACCAGCTCATTTCCGAACTTCATCCCGCTCAGCCCTCTGACTGATCACACTCAATTGCCAACACGTTTTTACGCTTTCTTTCAGCTTTATATATGTGCCGCTATTTTCGCTAACCTCGGCCTACTTTTTTGGGACAGCAATGGCGACGTAGGCTACTGGGTTGACTGGACAAAACAACTCGCCAACAATGGCTACACTAACTTTGATGGCAACTACCCACCGATTTATATTCATTGGCTCTATCTGGTTGCACAGATTTACAACTACCTAGAGTTACCCATCGAAAATAACCTGCTGATTAAATATTTAGCACAGGTGCCCATACTCTTAGCGCACCTCGTATTAATCGCTGTGGTGTATAAACTTTTAAGAAAATATTCGACTAACAGCAGTCACTTTCATATCGCTATGATGCTTACCGCGCTTAACCCAGCGATATTATTTAATGGCCCCATCTGGGGGCAGGTAGATATTCTGCCACTGCTGCCAGTCGCGGCCGCACTTTTAGTTAGCAGCAGCTACAGATTCAAACTCTTAACTATGCCTCTTTACACCTTGGCGCTGCTCACAAAATTTCAAATGATTGCCTTTGCACCGCTTATGGGTATCATCTTTTTACGTCATATCAAATTACACCTAGTCGGCAGCGGCATAGCCTTGGTCACCATAGTCATTGCCTTTATTCCGTTTGCTTTAGCGGGAAACTTTTTAGGCGCAATTCAATTAGCTTATGTAGATGTACTACATCAATACAGCGCCACCACTATGGGCGCTGCTAATATTTGGATTCTACTCACAGGCAATGCAGCGCCCGACAACATCATCCTTTTTGGAATTAGTGCTGACTCGCCTCTGGCCATATTATTTAAAGCAAAACATTTCGGTATGATTTGCTTTACGATCGTCTGCCTAATCGTATTTGCCCAAGGCCTATATTTACTGTGGAAACAAAAACTGGCGCAACAAAACCCCAATAATGCCGCCCAGCTTTTTTTCTACGCCATGATTTGTACAATGGCCTTTTTCACCCTGCTGCCAGCTATGCATGAGCGCTACTTACTTCCGGCCGTGATCATTGCGCTTGTGGGCTATGCACTCAACCCAAAACTACTCATATACCCTATTGCTTTTAGCTTTATCTCTGCCTTTAACCTTGCCATGTGCATGGGTTTAAAAACCGCCAATGTATGGCCGGCTATTTCGTGGTTAATGCTGGGGATTTTTACCTACGGAATATTAGAGCTACTTGTTGGTCGCCGTTGGTTCAACGTTACGCAAAAATATTTTTGGCGCCTAGCCGAGTACCGCTACTTTAGTCTTCTCGTGCTCATAGTCAGTACAACTTACATGAGCAATAGGCTTTACAATGAGAGCTATCTATACAAGCCAACCCTTTCCAGCAATCAAATGTTTCTTACAGAATTACCCATGGCCATAGCAGAACAAGGCTACGGACAAGTCAATATCAACCGCAGTGTCAACGGCACTATTTTGACCGCAGACAACCGCCGCTATGCTGTTGGCATAGGCACTCACGCTAATTCACGCATTGAATATCGCCTGCCTGCACACACGGTGCAACTGCACATAATGGCAGCATTAGATGACGAAGCTGAATCAGCCAGTATTGTTTTCTCGATTTGGGGAGATGATAGAAAACTCTGGGAGTCTCCCCCGCATTATGGTGCAGAGGCTCCAGCGGAGGTGAGTGTCGATCTTACGGGCATAAACAGATTACGGCTAGAAGTTGATGGCATGGGAGAAATAAGTAGCGACCATGCAGACTGGCTAAATCCGGTTTTGACCTTTCAACCAGATCAAGCGCCACTGAACAATTAAAATAAATGACTAGGTTAATCTGCCTCATCGAAGGCCAACACCTAAAAGTGTATTGAAGATTGAGATAACTATGAATAAAACCTTACGATTTTTTATCACGAGCCTAGTCGCACTCGTCACTGTTGTAGCACTTATGTGGATATCAACGTGGCAGTCCATCAGTATAAATAAAGTTGAACTCGCCAAAGGCAGTGAAGCCTTTGCCCCAGCTGCATTACCCTTGTCATTAGATTTAGTAGGCGACTATAAGGTAAGAGTAGAGATAGCTGGCATCACCTCTTCGCACCATAGCTTTCGCATCTATCCCGACGATGAGATTCGCGCACTGAGCGTCAACGGTGAGCCCATTTCTTTAGACCACCTTTCTAGTGAGCAAAAACGCGACTACGCTGCCGGCTTTGTGATAGAACTTGAAAAGCTTTCGACCCAAATGCCCAATATCATTGAAGCAAGTTTAACGAATGCCAATAATCCTGCAGGTTTTCGCATTGAATCCACACAGCGCCTAAGCGTCAGCAAACTCGCCATTATCTATATTATTTTGCTTGGTTTCTCGCTCTATTTAACCCGGCATTTAAAAATTACCCGCAGCCAAATGTTATTACTTGCCTTGAGCTTGGCATTATCAACGCTCTATTTATCAAAAACAGACGAGCGTACGCGCACCTTCGATGTATTCGAAGGCGGGGGCCACAAAGACTATATTGAATACCTTATTGATAAACACGAACTGCCAGTACCAGGCGATGGCTGGGAGTATCACCAGCCGCCACTCTATTATTTAACAGCTGCACTGGCCAAGCAATCCGCGCCCATTAACAGCAAACTGACAGGGGAACTCTGGGGTCAACTACTTGCATTGGTACTCTGGTCGCTATTTCTTTTAAGCAGTCTCGCCAGCCTACGCATCGCCTTTTGTAAAAGCCACTTAGCGCTCTTATTTGCAAGTGTCGCACTTTGCCTATGGCCTTCCGGCATTATTCACAGCATCAGAATCGGCAATGATATTGGGCTTTATGCATGCTACGGTCTAACATTTTTCTACACAATTAAGTGGTGGAAAAGTCGCAGCTCTCGCACCTTATTTTGGGCCAGCCTATGGATGGCCGCATCACTGCTGAGTAAATCTAACGGTCTTGCCGTCGCGGGAATACTCGGTGCGTTAATGCTTTTACATATCTATAGTTTTACAAAAAAACCAGAACTGCTCGCCGCGAACAAACGAAAAATATTCCGCGACACTGCTATAGCCGCTGGTTTTTTTCTCAGCGCTATAGTCTTAAACTTTGCCGACAATGTGCAGAACTACCTTAATGGCACCTCTGAAGACTGGCTGCTTTCCAATGTTAGCAGCATGATCAATGAAGGCCTCAAAGTCAGTAATCTCCCACAAAATTATCTTATTTTTGATAGCGCCACCTTTATTGAGCAACCTTTTATCAGCACCTGGGATGATAAGTACGGACGGCAATACTTTTGGAACTTTGTAATGCGCTCTGCACTCAGCTCGGAGTACTTTTTCAATGGAGAAAAAATGCAATTTTGGGGTGTTGTTAATGGCATCCTCTTACTGCTGATGCTTTTCGGAATATTTATATTTGTTGTTCAACGCCAAGTTCAAATGAGCTCTCAGCAAATAAAACGCTACGCCTATCGCAATGCACCTTGGCTAATGGCGTTGATTTTCCCCTTTGTTTTATTACTCGCCTATCGCATCAAGGTGCCGCTCTCCTGCAATACAGACTTTCGTTATATTTACCCGGTGCTGGTAGCAATTTTGTTCTTCACCCTCGGCAGCTGGCGCCACCACAGACAACTATTAATACCGAAGCTATTAACCCTCGCAGCTCCCTTGATCGGTATTAACAGCTTGTTATGGATATATTTACTTTTACAATAAAAAGCCACTTAGCGGTAAGATAAAAATCTAACAATAAAGAAAAGCTGGATCCGTCCAGTTAGGGACCATCATCAATACCGCTTACATTAGGAGTAAATCATGCCTAAAAAAGTTCTCATCATTGTTCCCGCCTACAACGAAGAAAAAAATATTACCAAAGTGATACTTTCGCTCAAGCAGGAAAGCACCCAATTCGAATGCTTAGTGGTGAATGATGGCTCTAAAGACAATACACAGCAAGAAGCCGAATCCAGTGGACTGGCAACGGTTATTCAACTACCCGCTAATTTGGGCATTGGCGGCGCGGTACAAACTGGTTTTAAATATGCCCTTTATCAAAACTTTGACTATGCGATTCAATTTGATGGCGACGGCCAGCACATAGCCGCCGAAATACCCAAGTTACTTGCCCCTCTAAAAGAAGGTTTGGCCGATGTCTGCATTGGCTCGCGCTTTATTGAAAAAACCCAGGGATTTCAATCGACTTTTATGCGTCGCTTTGGAATTAAAATATTCGAAATCTTAAACGGGATTTTAATTCGTCAAAAAATCGCTGACAGCACTTCTGGCTTTCGCGCTTACAACAAAGATGCCATCGCTTTTTTGGCTGACAACTACCCCACTGACTACCCCGAGCCAGAGACAATTATTCTACTCGGTAAGAATGGCTTCAAAATAGTCGAAGTCTCCACCGAAATGCTTGAGCGCCAAGGCGGAGAATCGTCCATTTCTGGGCTTAAGTCTGCCTACTATATGATTAAAGTTATTTTAGCCATGTTAATAACCGCGCAGCGCGTACAAATTCGCAGGAAATCATCATGACAGACTTTTTCAACTGGGTCGCGGATAACAGAATTCAAGTGTTCTCCACTGTAGGCAGCCTACTGTTGGTGGCATTTATTTATAGGCTCATCAAGCATAAAAAACTGAAAGAAGAGTATTCATTGCTCTGGCTTGCATTCGGTATTATTTTTATTCTACTATCAATTTTTAGGCCATTATTAGAGGTTTTTGCCGAGGCTGTAGGTATTGCTTATGCGCCAGCAGCGCTCTTATTGGTACTAACACTTTCCACTTTTTTTATTCTGATTCAGTTTTCCACCGTCATCTCCAAACTATCTGAAAACAATAAAAACCTCATTCAAGAGGTGGGCATACTCAAATCTGAATTAAAAAAAATAAAACATCGTATGGAAGAAAAATCATAATGCGCAACTTAATAACATCGAAATATTTTTACCTCATCATCGCCATGGTCGCAACGCTATGCTTTTCCCAAAAAGCGATACAGCCCGACTTTTCCGACTTCACTATTACAACCCCATCGGGTCAAACCAGTCCAACAGAGTTCCCTTTTTTTAAAGCCTCCGCCGAGAGCGGTGTCTATAGACTGCACGGTTTTGTAGATATGGGAAAATACGCCAGCAGCAATATGCGCATTATTCCCGACGATGAAATCCTCAGCTTGATCATCAACCATCAAACGGTTGATTTGAGTATGATTCCCTACGAGGCGCGACGCGACTACTCCAAAGGCTTTACCTACGATTTAGCAGCCTATCTTAAACCTGGGAAAAATGAACTTGAACTGCTCTACTCTGATGGCGGCGGCCTTATGGGCATTATCATTAGCGCCGAAGGCAGTGAGAACTTCTATACATTCTTCTACGCATTACTGATAGCAATTACACTTTTAATAAGTACATTGATCATCAAACCCCTTAAATTACGCGTTGCCATCAAGGTATTATTTATAGGCGCATTGTTTATTCGCCTTGCCTACTTTATGGCAACACCACCCGACTTGCGCGACCATGACATGGGGGATCACATTGGCTATACCGAATACCTCACCACTCACTGGTTACCACCACCAATTGACTATGCTACGGGCGGTGCTTTTTTTCACCCGCCACTTTATTACTATACTGGCGCGATTGTGTATACCTTCACACAATGGATAGAACCTTACAACAAGGTCGCCATTTACCGCGTACAGCAATTATTAAGCTTGGCGTATGGCATGGGGTTTGTATTCTTTGGGCTACTAATACTGAATGAACTGCTCGAACGCTATAAACCAAAAATGACTGAAAATGAAGATGAAGATGAAGATGAAGATGAAGATGAAGATGACAGTCAATTAGATTCTTCTAGCGCGCCAGAAAAAAAATCCTATTTATCGCTGAGCTACTGGTGCGCGCAATATAAGCAGGATCAATTATTTTGGACTATAGGTGCCCTGTTCGCCTTCTGGCCCGTGGCCGTAGTTCACTCAGTGCGCATAGGCAATGACCCTATGCTCTACTGCTTCTTCGCGGCAAGTTTGTTTTATATCATCCGCTGGTATCACTCAGATAAAAAACGCGATCTACTTATTGCGAGTATTCTAGGTGCCATCGCCATTGTCACTAAGGCCAATGGCGAAATTTTAGTAGCGGTACTGGGGGTTATAGGCCTCTATAAAATGATTAAAACCCAGCAATGGCTCGACTACTGCAAACTCGCTATTGCCCCCTGTTTAATAATGTTTATCGCAGTGGGCATAACCATAACACCAGGTTTGATTTTGAACTTAGAAGGCAAGCGCGACAAACTCTATATTGATAATCTTGATGGTATTTCTACCGCCAACTTAGTCGGCAACACTGCATCTAACTATCTTTGGTTTGATGCAAAAATATTTATCACCGAACCCTATGCTGACCCCTATGACGACCGTATGGGGCGTCAGTTTTTTTGGAATTACTTAGCAAAAACGGGTTTGATTGGTGAATTCAAATACCCCAAAGCAATCTCTACCAATTTAGCTGTTATCCTTAGTTTTATCGCCCTGCTCATGATGCTCTATACACTTGTGGGTATATTTCATTTGCGAAAAATAGATTTCAAACGCTCGGCGCCCATTCTGCTTTCAGGATTTTTCCTGTGGGCGGGAGTGACTTATATGCGCATGACGTTTCCAGCAAATATAGATTTCCGCTACATTGTGCCCATACTTATCACCATATGTGCGCTCTATGCTATGAGTATTATTAATTTCCAACGCATAGGCGCCACACGCCTAGCTAACCTAGGCTTGAGCTTGGCGACGATGTTCACACTTAGTGGTATTTTATTTGTGTTAGCACTTCTGTAACAGTTAGAACTCAACGTAGATTGAAATTTAAGTAAGAAACAGAAGCAACTTAAAAAACTCACCAAAAAAAGAATAAAAAAAGAGCTGACTCTAGGGTCAGCTCTTTTTTTATGACGCCAAAGAAACAACACCTGAAGTCATCCACTTGGCTTGCCGCCAACGCCAATATTTTACTAAAGCACGTAAACACTCATCACACAGCGCCGCAATCAATAAACCGTATAACCCCCAGCTCATATAGATCGCCAAAAAATACGCCAACGGAACTGAAAACAACCAAATAACACTAATGCTTGATAAAGACGTAAAAGTTGCATCCCCACTACAGCGCAACACACCGCCCACTAAAATATTCGTAGTGCGCCAAGGCTCCGCTAAAAAACTCAGAAAAAATGCCCAAAACCCAAGCGCAATAACAGCTGGGTCGCCACTATAAATCGCCAAAATTGATCGATTAAAAACAAGCCAAATTAGCGCCATAAGGCTGGTACCTAACAAGGCTATTTTTAAACTCTGCAACAACTGCGCTTTGATGACATCAAACTCGCCACGCCCTAATCGCTGGGCCACAATAGTTTCTGTTGCCATGGTAATAGCACTAGAAATCATCAAACAAAAGAGAAAGGTATTGAACGCATAAATTTTAACCTTTAATGCCAACTCACTAACCTCAGCAGCAATAAAGTTTAAGGTGATCATATAGGCTTGGAATGACATAGGTTCGAGTATAGAAGGCAATGCAATCATGAGCACCGGCGCCATTAATACACGAAAATTTTTCCAACCCGCGCTAAGTGGAATAAATATTTTTAAATATCCATGCACCACCACAATTACAAACAACAAACTTACCCCTGCAGCCGCAACACTGGCCAGTGCAACACCCCAAACACCACTAGGCGGAATCCCCAAAAAGCCATACACAGCAACATAATTCCCACAGAGATTAACAACAAATAAAATCACATTACTAAAGCTATTCCACTTAGGCTCACCATAAATGTTTAACAGGGTTTGATACGCAACCCGTGCCCCCCAAAACAACATCATCCACCCTATAGTTTCCAAGTAAACATGGGCATTCTGTTCAACTTCCATACTCAAGGTCATCGCCGAAGCAACCCATGGGCCACCATAACTCAATGCAATACATGCCATTATTCCAAGTAAGACAACAAAAACACTATAGGCAGCAATAGTGGCATTGCCGCGCTCGTAATCCTCCGCACCTATACGCTGGTTCGCAATGCTAGCCCCCGCAAAAGCGCTCACCACTAAAAACGCGTTGGCGAGAAAAACTAAAGGCGTTACTGCCCCAACAGCGGCAGCGGCAGCATCGGAAATACGGCTAAGAAAATACATGTCGACCAGAGGAATACTGTAAGCAACCGCTTGATCTGCAAACATAGGGGCACTCATGCCCCACAGCCCCTTGTCTAACACACGACTTTTGGCCAGCGCCATGAATCTATACACCTGAAAAATAAAGAGAATGAAAAATCTAAAAGAAATGAGCTGGCACTAAAACCGAAGCTAAAAAAAGCAGCTAACACAATAGCTAAAAGGTGCGCGGCATCCTTGCCCGCGGAACTTAAATTGACTCGCGCAATACCACTGCTGGCGGCGTGGTAACAACCTGACGACAGCTCACATAGCCAAGCAGTGCTATAAATAGAGCGCCGCTCAAAGGCGCCACTAACCAGTAAATATAATGAGGCTGAATTGGTGTACCCAATACAAATCGCTGTAAACTAAAAAGCAAAATTTCTGTGCCTATTATAGCGATCAAGCCCGCAAGAAATCCAAGCACCGCAAATTCCGTAGCAATGCTACCCACCAGTAACCGTCGACTACTTCCCAGCGCGCGCAACAGACCGGCCTCCTGTTTTCGGCTTTGTATACTAGCCAAAACAGCAGCCAAGAGCACTAAGCAGCCGCCAATTAAAGTCAGCCACAATACCAGTAAAACTCCATCACTCACCTGATTAATAATAGTGCGAATTTGCTCAATAATGCGATCTAGCTCTATAACAAGAACACTGGGGTGTGCACGCAGAAGTTGATTGATCAAGGTTTTTTGCTCTGGCGGCAAAAAAATACTGGTGATAAACGTTGGCGAATAGGCCTCTAGGCTTCCTGGTTCAAAAATAAAAAAGAAATTGGGTCGCATACTGCGCCAATCTAAACTGCGCGTGCTCGCCACTTCTGCATTGAGCAATAACCCACCAAAAGAAAAAGTGAGTTTATCACCCAATTTCAATCCAACATCTTTAGCAACCTTTTCCTCTACCGATACACCCGGTAAGTTGGCAGCACTACGCTGCCACCTATCCCACCAATGGCCACTTATAATTTTATTATCCGCAGCCAGCTTATCCGCCCAAGTTGTATTAAGTTCACGCTGCAATGCATTGCTAGCTTGACGCTGTTCTTCTGTCGTTGCTATGCCATTAATTTCAATTAACCTTGCACGCACCATCGGATAAAGCGGCTCCGGTCGGACTTGAGCCTCAGATAACATATTTTGTATCTGCGTGAGTTCTGTAGGTGGAATATTTACCAAGAAATGATTGGGGGCATCGCTAGGCACTTGTAAGCGCCACTCTTCAATGAGAGAACTGCGCACTATAGTCATGGTAAAGAGCAGCATTATGGCAATAGCAAATACCATAATTTGAACCAAACTTTGCCCGCGCCGACGCTGTAAATTCGCAAATGCCAAACGCCAAATGCCCCCTAAGCGCAAGGCTAATTGCTTGCTCACACTCAGAAGTGCAAATGCAGCGACGAAACTGACTGCAATCACGGCAATTAAGGCACCACTAATGCTTAAGGCTAACTGGACGTCACGGCTAAACAGCATCACTAACCCTAGCACTGCAAACAAAGCTAAAGCACCTTGCTGCCACAACTGCACAGCATCGACGTTCATTTCTCGCCGTAAGATCTTAAGCGGTGATACCCTAGGTAATTGCCAAATAGCAGGCAAAGCAAAAAACATTAAACAAATTAATCCACTAGAAAAGCTCAACCCATAGGGATAAACGCTCGCAAGGCCTAGACGTAGTTGATAGGTTTTTTGAATACTGTAAGCCACCAATTGCTGTAAAATTTCACCCAGTAACAAACCTAACAACGAAGCGATGACACCTAACAATACTAATTGACCAATATAAAGTGCACGAATTTTCACTGATCCAGCGCCTAAACTTTTCATCAAGGCAACTTGATCTGTATGGCGCTGCGAAAACTGACGTGCGGCTATTGAAATGGCAACGCCTGCAAGCAGCACTGCTATTACGGCCGCTAACACTAAGAATTGTTTGGCGGTTTTCAAGGTGCGCCCAATACGCTCTTGAGAACTATTTATATCCACCAGCTTTTGATGCGGGCTGAGCTTAGGCTTTAACCACTCGACAAATTTTTCCAATGTGCGCGCATCATCTGCTGCTAGTAACCATTGGTAATCAATGCGGCTGCCAGGTTGCACTACTTCCGTTAAGGGCAAGTCCTCCAAGTTCATCAACACCCGCGCGCCCATTACGCTAAAAGGGCTGGCACCATCGGGCTCGCGAATAAGCACTTGGGTGGCCTTCAATTCGTATTCACCTACAAATAATTTATCACCTAAGTTTATTTGCAGTAGCGGCAATAAACGCGAATCTACCCAGACCTCTCCGCGTGCGGGAATAGCTTGCACATGTTCAATTTTTTGCGGGTCAAGTGTAAAGGGGACCTGACTAATTTCAAACTCGCCGCGCAAAGGATAAGCCTTCCCTACCGCCTTAACCGATGCCAAATGCATTTCATCGCCCGCAAATACCATAGAAGAAAAAAGTGCTGCTTGACTGGTGTTAATATTTTGCTGCTCAGCTGCAAGTGCCCAAGTTGCATCCTGTGGTTGGTTACCGCGCACGACTATATCCGCGCCGAGCACGCTATTACTTTCACTGACTAGCGTGCGCTCCAAGCGATCGGTGAACACGGCTATACCGGTCAATACAGCAACAGCCAACACCAACGACAAGCTTAATAATTTCAATTCGCCACTGCGCCAATTACGCAGTAATAATTGCGCTGCTAACCTCATGATTCCGCCACCAACGTATGTGCGATTGATAATTCAGATTCTGGGACGACCAAAGCACCCGCAGCCAACTCTAGCCTGCGCTCGCAGAGTTGAGCCAAGCGATCTTCATGGGTAATTAAAATTAAGGTCGCACCCTGCTCGCGATTTAGCTCAAACAACAGCTCTATGATGCGAGCACCTGTAGTGCTATCAAGATTGCCCGTTGGCTCATCGGCAAATAATACTTGCGGTTCACTCGCAAAAGCGCGCGCTATAGCCACGCGCTGTTGTTCACCACCAGATAATTGCGGAGGATAATGTCCACAGCGCTCTGCTAAGCCCACGCGCGCTAAAAAAGCCTGCGCTTTTGCGCGCGCCGCTTTATCACCATGCAGTTCTAAGGGCAGCATAACGTTCTCTAACGCCGTTAAGCCCGGCAACAACTGGAAGGATTGAAAAATAAAACCTACATTATCAGCGCGCACTTGAGCACGCCCATCCTCATCGAGCGCAGTGATATTGATTCCATTGAGCAATACCTCACCACTGCTCGGCACATCTAAACCAGCCAATATACCCAATAGCGTCGATTTACCTGAACCAGAAGCCCCCGTTATTGCAACGGACTCACCGCGCGCAATCGCCAGCGATATAGGCTGTAAAATAATTAATTCGCCCTCCTGCGTTAATACACGTTTGGTTAAGGCATTGGCTTGTACCATAGCAACTGCAGACATATTTAAGTAACCTAGTAAGTAATTCACTTCATTCTATTGGCATAGGAATTTTATCACCATGCGCCAGCTACAAATTTACCTGTTTTTACTCCTGACAATTGTCAGCAATCTGACGAATGCGACAGAATCCAAACGTATTCTAGTGTTGGGAGATAGCCTCAGTGCGGGCTACGGCATAGATATAGAGCAGGGATGGGTAAAATTACTCGAACAAGAATTAACGCAAAACTATGCCATTGCGATCACTAATGCGAGCGTGAGCGGTGAAACCAGTTCCGGTGGCTTAGCGCGGCTACCAGCACTACTAGCACAACACCAGCCTCACATTGTCATTTTAGAGCTGGGCGGCAACGATGGCTTGCGCGGTCAGCCTCTTAAGTTACTACAAAAAAATTTACAGGCCATGATCGCACTCTGCCAAGCAAAAAATGCCAAGATCATCTTGGCCGGCATGCAAATTCCACCTAATTACGGCGCGCGCTACGCCACTCAATTTAAAACAACCTACTCACAATTGGCCGAGAAAAATGCGCTTTTGTTAATTCCATTTTTACTGGAAGGTGTCGCAGGAAAAGGCGAGTTAATTCAAGCCGATGGAATACATCCCAAAGCTGAAGCACAACCTATCATTATGGAAAATGTGGCGCCTATATTAATAAAAGCGCTATCGACAAAATAGAACACTTCCTTTTCTGACGTCGAGAATAACCAAACAATTACAGCTTAAGTCAATAGATATGCTTTAGGCGAATTCGGATAATAAGAATACTGTAAACACTAGCCGTGAGCACAAGTTTCACTATTAGTGTTTACTTAATCGCCCGTAATTTTACAACATCAACAATGAATGCTTCGCTGCATCACTCACAGCAACTACCGCAGGGTGGGTTAAACGCCGTTCAATTGATATGGCAAAGTATTTAATGGTTAACTCCTCAATTACACCCAAGCTTTGTACTTGATATTGCCGCTCCATCTCTTGCGCAATGACCGCAGGTACAGGAAATATTCCGCCCCCAATTTGGCCAAAGGCTTTCATTAACGCTGCATCATCAAATTCACCCACAATGTGCGGATGGATCTGCTGTTGATCCAACCAATGCTCTAAAGGTCCACGCAGTGCTGCGCCTTCACCGGGCAGTAAAAAAGGTGCGCCCGTTAAACTCTTAATATTTTTTAAACTATAACGTGCCGCTATATCAGGGCGCGCCATCAATACGACAGCGCTGCCACCGAGCAAATGACTAAACCCTTTCACGCCCAGCTCTGTTGGCAAGGGCCGGTCGGCTAAGACCAAATCTAATTTATGAATCGCCAACTCTGCAAATAATCGCTCCAACTTATCCTCATGGCAGATCAGCCGCACAGGCTCGGCCAACGCCATCACCGGCGCCAATAACCGGCAGGCAATAGATTTGGGAATTACATCAGCGATACCCACGTTAAAAGGTAAGTCTTTGTATTTAGAGGGATAACGCAGCAACGCTTCAAGCTGCGCACCCACTTGAAATATCTCCTCCGCATGAACTGCAGCGGCCTTACCCGCAGACGTTAGCTCCAAGCGCCGCCCACGCCGCCGAAATAGTTCTACCCCCAAGGACTTTTCCAACTCACTCAGTTGGCCGCTGATGGTTTGCGGGGTGATATGCAGCTGCTCGGCGGTGCGCGCAATACTGCCCGCCTTGGCTACTTTCCAAAAATAAAAGAGTTGTTTGTAGTTGAGCATGGCGCAGCGACCCTAAGCCTTAGATAAATCGGCTCAGACTAGCAGTTTTTTCCGATGAAAACACAAAGAATAATCGACTTTTATTGCTGCAATACCAAGCCTAGAATCGCACCACTGAGCCTTGATGTAATCGCTCGCACTCAATAACACCTACCACCAGAGGTTTACATGAAACGCATCTTTCTTTTTCTAGCCACTAACTTCGCCATAGTCCTCGTGCTGTCGCTGAGCATGCGCCTACTTGGGGTTGAACCCTACTTGAATGCTCAGGGGTTAAATCTGAGCGCACTGCTGATATTTGCTGCAGTCATGGGTTTTGGCGGTTCGTTTATCTCCTTGGCTATTTCTAAGTGGATGGCCAAAAGATCCGTAGGCGCGCAGGTTATTACCACGCCGAGCAATAACACCGAGCAGTGGCTGCTGCAAACTATCGAGCGCCAAGCTAAGGCCGCCGGCATAAAAATACCCGAAGTAGCCATTTGGCAGTCTCCCGAGGTTAACGCCTTCGCCACCGGTATGAATAAAAATAACGCGCTGGTAGCGGTATCTACCGGTTTGCTGGAGCAGATGACCCAGCAGGAAGCCGAGGCAGTGCTCGGCCATGAAATCGCCCATATCGCCCATATCGCCAATGGCGACATGGTGACCCTGGCGCTTATTCAGGGTGTGGTGAATACCTTCGTGCTGTTTTTATCGCGCGTGATTGGCTACTTGGTCGATAAGATTATTTTTAAAACCGAAAATGGGCAGGGCCCCGCGTTTTGGGTGACCACCATTATTGCCGACATAGTGTTAGGCATTTTGGCATCTACCATTGTGATGTGGTTTTCACGTCAACGTGAATTCCGCGCCGACATTGGCGGCGCACAATTATCCACCCGCCAGAACATGATTGCCGCACTGGAGCGCCTAGCCACACTGCACCCGCAACCGCTACCCGATAAATTAACCGCCTTTGGCATTAGCGCGGGTGGCGCATCTGGCATTAAACGTTTATTTATGACCCACCCGCCTTTAGCCGAGCGCATTGCCGCACTGAAAGCACAATCGCTTTAATCCTATTTTCCTACAGAGGTTTTTGCTATGAAATGTCCAACCTGTAAAGATGTAAGCCTGACAATTTCTGAGCGCCAAGGTATTGAGATAGATTATTGCGGCGAGTGCCGCGGCATTTGGCTGGATCGCGGCGAGCTAGATAAATTAATTGAGCGCTCGCAGCAATTTGACGCCTCCACTGCCGCCCCAGTACTCCAAGCTCAACCACAGGCGGCACAGTATCGCAGCGAGCCCAGCCGCTATGATCAGCATCGTCATGAACAAAACCGCCACGATCAAAATCGCAGCCACCAAAGTCACCCGCAGGATCAATATCGCCAAAACAAACCACGTAAATCATTTTTAGCGGAGCTATTTGATTAACTGCTATTGTTAACCACCTAAATAATTTTTAGTTTCTTTATTGGACTCATTATGTCGTTTACCACCCTAGCTCTTCTTATACTCGGTTTAGTACTGCTGGTTGCCGGTGCCGAACTCTTAGTGCGCGGCGCGGCACGTTTAGCGCTGCGCTTTGGCATATCACCCTTGATAATCGGCCTTACGGTGGTTGCCTTTGGTACCAGTGCGCCTGAACTTGCCGTAAGTGTGCAGGCAGGCTTAGCGGGGCAAAGCGATATTGCCGTAGGTAATATTGTGGGCAGCAATATTTTTAACGTGCTGGTAGTACTTGGGCTTGCGGCTTTAATCACACCGCTAATTATTTCGCAGCAATTAATACGCATCGACATACCCCTCACACTGGGCATATCGGTCTTGTTTTTATTGATGGCTTACGATGGCAGCATAGGTATATTTGACGGCTTACTGCTTACCGCTGGCATCATCGCCTACACGGTATTTGCGATACA
Source organism: Cellvibrio sp. 25HG11W-0 (assembly GCF_057815475.1). NCBI lineage: Bacteria > Pseudomonadati > Pseudomonadota > Gammaproteobacteria > Cellvibrionales > Cellvibrionaceae > Cellvibrio > Cellvibrio sp. 25HG11W-0. Next base: position 1,530,176 of record NZ_CM174230.1, on the reverse strand, counting down.
ACAAAGCCGCAGCGAGAGCGCCACCATTGAAGCTGAATACGAACAGGAATTTGGCGGCAACAACAATTCACTTATGACAAAACTGCCCATCCAAATTGCATTAATTGTTGCAGGCCTTACACTCTTAGTATTGGGGGCACACTGGTTGGTAGAAAGTGCCGTGAGCATTGCGCGCACCCTAGGCGTAAGCGAAGTTGTGATTGGTTTAACCATTATTGCCGCAGGTACATCGCTACCTGAACTCGCCACCTCCATAGTGGCGGCGCTGCGTGGCGAACGCGATATAGCCGTAGGCAATGTGATAGGCAGCTGCCTGTTTAATTTATTGTCCATTGCCGGCATTGCCGCGCTAGTAACCCCCGGCGGCCTAGACGTTAGCCCCAGCCTCATCACCTTTGATATACCCGTAATGATCGGCGTAGTACTCGCCTGCGTCACCCTCGCCGCCACCGGCCATGTCATCACCCGCTGGCAGGGCGCACTGCTGTTCAGCTACTACCTCGCCTATATTCTCTACTTGGTATTAGACGCAACCCAAAGCCCGCTACTGGGTAGCTACAGCACTATAATGCTAAGCGTTGCAATGCCGCTCACGCTTATCGCCTTAACGTTATTGTTGGTGCGTTATAGGGCGGGGAATGTGGAAGTTAAGCAAGGGGAGTAGAAAAGATTAAGCCATTACCGGTACAAGCAATCGCCTGTTCCGGTAGTGACTTAAGTTGGGCTTCGTATTACTTGCTAGTTCTTTTTACGTTCATCTTCCCATCGTCTTCTATAAAACCAAGTTTGCTCGCTCAGATATCAATCTGACAACTCAATAAAATCCACCAACAACTGCAAGCTGCTTTTTCCTCTAAATTCATTCACATCCATTTTATAAGCTAGGCGAACTTTTTTGGCGTTGGCGTTGGGCCATAGTTTTGGGTCTATGTTGAAGGCGATGGCGTCTACGAGTTGTTGGCCTTGGGCATCTAGCGCGAGGATCATTTTTAAGTGTTTTTCGCCAACTAACTTTTGTTGGATCAGAAAAAATTCACCGTCAAATACTGGCTCGGGGAAGTGTTGACCCCAGGGGCCGGCGGTGCGCAATTGGGTGGCGAGTTCGATGGAGAATTCTGTTTCACTTAATTCACCGTCGCTCACCACTATGGCCGCTAAATTTTCTTGGGTTAATTGACGGCGCACTTCGGCGTCAAAGGCGAGAGAAAAGGCCGCAAAATCTGCGCGCGCTAAACTCATGCCCGCCGCCATGGCGTGACCGCCAAATTTTTGTAGCAGTTCTGGATGGCGTGCGGCAATTGCATCTAAGGCATCGCGAATATGAAAGCCGGGAATAGAGCGCGCAGAACCTTTTATTTGCTCATCACCCGAAGTTGAATCGGCACCCGCATCGGCAAACACGATACAAGGGCGGTGATATTTATCTTTAATGCGCGAGGCGAGAATGCCTATAACCCCCTGATGCCAGGTTTCATCGAATAAACACACACCCCAGGGCAGCGAGTTTTCATCGGCGGCGAGTACTTTTTGCAGCATGCCCATTGCCTCTTGCTGCATGCCGGTTTCTATAGCTTTGCGGTCGCGGTTTAGCTCATCCATTTGCTGCGCCATTTCGCGCGCAAGATTTTCGCTGTCGCACATTAGGCATTGAATACCGAGCGACATATCGTCCAAGCGGCCTGCTGCATTTAACCGCGGCCCCAAGGCAAAACCTAAATCGCTGGCGACTAGTTTGTCGGCGGGGCGCCCGGATATTTCTAGCAGCGCGCGAATACCCGGGCGCGCAGCGCCGGCGCGCATACGCGCTAAACCCTGCGCAACCAATATGCGGTTGTTGTAATCCAACGGCACTACATCGGCCACCGTACCCAGCGCCACTAAATCCAAATAGCTCGCCATATTTGGCTCGGCGATTCCGCTTTCGGCAAACCAACCCATTTCGCGCAGCTCCCCACGCAACGCATTCATCACATAAAAAATAACGCCAACACCCGCAAGATTTTTACTGGGAAATTCGCAGCCGGGTTGATTGGGGTTGACGATTGCATCGGCACTGGGCAAGTGCGCACCGGGCAAATGGTGATCGGTAACCACCACCGCTATGCCTAAGTCCTGCGCGGCGGCAACACCCTCAAGACTTGAGATACCGTTATCCACTGTGATAATAATATCCGGCTGTTGCGCCGCGGCGACTGCAACAATTTCTGGTGTTAAACCATAGCCGTACTCAAAGCGATTGGGCACTAAAAAATCGACACTGGGTAAACCCATAGCGCGCAGTGCCAAAACCGCGAGCGCGCTACTAGTGGCACCATCCGCATCAAAGTCGCCCACTACAATTACTTTGGCTTGCGCCACTACTGCATCGGCTAAAAGACTAACCGCTTCGGGTAATCCTTTAAAGTTTGGCTTTAACAGCTGCGCTAAACCATATTGCAATTCAGTGGCACTGCGCACACCGCGCGCGCTATAAATTCGCTGCAATAGTGGGTGCAGACTAGGGTCAAAATTTTCGTGAGTTTCAGTGGCGCGGCGGCGAATTACTTTTTGCATAATATTGGGGCTTCACTTTATTCAATTGCTTATTTATAAGAGTAAGGACAGTAAAAAAAACGCCGCATTAGCAGGACCAATGCGGCGTTTTTTACAGCGAGTTTAGCAATTTATTTACGCACATTGGCCGCAACAAATTCCTGCACCTTGGTCATGTCCTGTGGTAACACAGTGAAGCGCTCTTCGCGTTCAAACAAGTCCAGCATATGGTGCGGTAGCGCTGGGTCTTCGCTTTGCCCCGCTTTGCGCACTGCTTCTGGGAATTTAGCAGGGTGCGCCGTGGCCAGACACACCATAGGAATGTCGTGGCGGCGACGAGTTTTGCGCGCGGCTTCAACGCCAATGGCGGTGTGTGGGTCGAGCAGGTATTCAGTGCGATCAAATACGTCGCGAATTACGTCAATGGTGACTTCATCGCTTACGCCGTAGCTAGTGAACAATTCGCGCGCGCGGCTCAGTGCCGATTCTTTTAAGGTCATGCTGCCGGATTTAAAGTCTTCCATTAGTTGACGAATCGCATTGCCATCGCGGTCGTACAAATCAAACAACATACGCTCGAAGTTGCTCGACACCATTATGTCCATGCTGGGCGATAGGGTGTGTTGCAGTTCGTGCTTGCTATGATCATTGCCGCTGATGCAGCGGTGCAGAATATCGTTGCAGTTAGTAGCGATAACTAACTGGTCGATAGGCAAGCCCATTTGCTTGGCAAGGTAGCCCGCAAAAATATCGCCAAAGTTGCCAGTAGGCACCGAGAAAGCAATTGGGCGATGGGGTGCACCCAAGGCCAAACCGGCGTAAAAATAATAGACGATTTGCGCCATGATGCGCGCCCAGTTGATGGAGTTTACCGCCACCAATTGACGCCCTTCAGGCAAAAAGGATTGATCGCCAAAGCTGGCTTTCACCATGTTTTGGCAGTCATCGAAGTTACCTTCAAGCGCGATGTTAAATACGTTGGGCGCCAGTACCGTGGTCATTTGACGACGCTGTACATTGGACACGCGATTGTTGGGGTGCATGATGAAGATATCGATATTATCGCAGCGACGACAGCCTTCAATAGCGGCCGAACCGGTATCACCAGAGGTTGCGCCCATGACCACCACTTTTTGATTGCGCTTTTTCAACAGGTGATCGAGCAAGTGACCAAGCAACTGCAATGCGAAATCTTTAAACGCGAGTGTTGGGCCTTGGAACAACTCCAGAATCCACTCGTTGTGCGCCGTTTGCACCAGCGGCGCTATGCCGTCGTGACGGAAAGTGGCGTAGGCATCGGCAATGATTTTTTTAAATTCTGCATCGCTAATGGCACCAGCCACAAACGGCTGCATAACATTAAACGCCAAATCTTGGTACGAAAGGCCGGCCCAAGAGGCGATTTGCTCTTGGGTAAATTTGGGCAGGGTTTCTGGCACATAGAGGCCGCCATCAGGTGCAAGACCTGTCAATACAACTTCTTCAAAACTGAGCGCGGGCGCTTGGCCGCGGGTGCTGATGTATTTCACGATATCAACCTTTAATTCAATAATGTCTGCGAAAAACTTAGTTCAAGTTGTAGCTATTAGTTCAGCATTTCCATGCGAATACGCATAACAGGTGAGCTAATGGAGTCCAAGGCTTCAATTTTACTAATTGCTGCCGCCAGCTTTTTCTCTTGAACAATATTGGTCAGTAAAATAAGCGGTACGGTGTTCTCGCCCTCTTTGGCTTCTTTCTGAATCATGGCCTCGATACTAATACCTGAATCACTCAATATGGTCGCGATTTTGGAGAGTACGCCCGGCTTGTCTTCAGCAGACATACGCAGGTAATTGGCTGTTTCCACTTCATCAATCGGCAATATGTGCTGCTCAGTGACGAAGTCTGCACCAAAGCCCAAGTAAGGTACTCTATGTTCTGGCGAGGCGGTCAAAGTACGCGCCACATCCACTATATCACCCACGATAGAAGAACCTGTTGGCTCAGCGCCAGCACCAGCGCCGTAATAAAGTGTTGGACCTACAGCATCGCCTTTGACCACAACCGCATTCATAACACCGTCAACATTGGCTATTAAACGCTTTGCTGGAATCAGGGTTGGATGCACACGCAATTCAATGCCTGCAGCGACACGGCGAGCAATACCTAAGTTTTTAATGCGATAGCCCAACTCTTCAGCGTAAACCACATCTTCCGGCAAAATTTTGGTAATGCCTTCAGTAAATACACGATCAATTTCTAAAGGGATACCAAAAGCCAAGGACGCCAAAATAACTAGTTTATGCGCTGCATCTATGCCTTCAACATCAAAAGTAGGATCAGCTTCGGCATAACCTAAAGCCTGGGCTTCTTTTAAGACATCCTCAAACGAGCGACCCTTGTCACGCATTTCTGTGAGAATGTAGTTGCCAGTACCATTAATAATGCCCGCCAGCCATTCAATTTTGTTCGCAGCCAAGCCTTCACGAATAGCTTTAATGATGGGAATACCACCCGCGACCGCCGCCTCAAAGGCAACGGTTACCCCCTTAGCCTTAGCGGCAGCAAAGATTTCGTTGCCGTAGTGAGCAATGAGCGCCTTGTTGGCCGTAATCACATGTTTACCATTGGCAATAGCGGTTAACACCAAGTCTTTAGCTATAGTGGTGCCGCCAATCACTTCAACCAATACATCTACATCGGGGTTATTCGCCACGTCAAAAATATCGCGAGTTACCGCATACTGCGAAGTGTCGCAATTAGGGTTGTCGCGGCGCGCCGCAATTTGCACAATCTGAATATTACAACCGGCACGGGCATCAATTAGGCCTTTATTGCGCGTGAGAATATTTACTGTACCGCTGCCTACGGTTCCTAGACCGCAGATACCTATTCTTACCGGATTCAAGATGATGTCCTCATTAAACGGGGCTATAAAAAGAGCAATTAAATAAGTTGCGCAAGTGGCCGATTTTTCATCGCCCACATAAAAAGACGGCCACCATACTCATGGTGGCCGTGGGTGTCAATCGCGTTTGCGGCTATGACTTTTTTTCGCTGTGATTTAGCTGGGCAAGTAGTATTTAGCAGCTAATTGCCTTCCTTAAAACACCTATTATATACCGAGGCTACGCGCCAACTCTTCTGGCGGCAAATATCCTGGCATCAGCTTACCATCAGGCATGAACAGTGCCGGCGTGCCATTTACGCCAACTTGCGCCCCCATTTGGAACTGTGCAGCAACTGGGTTATCGCAGCTTGCACTGGGAATAGGCTGATCATTTTTAACATTGGTAAGCGCCGCCTGCTTATCTTTAGCGCACCATGCAGAAATCAACTTGTCAGCCGACGAGCTAGGAATGCCGGCACGCGGGTAAGCCAAATAGCGGATTTCTATGCCCAGATCGTTGTAACCAGGCTTTTCTTGGCCATTCTCTTGGTATGCATGCATTTCACTGTGCAACTTACGGCAATAACCACAATCCGCATCAGTAAATACATAGACAACCGCCTTAGTTTTACCTTTTGGTTTGAATGCAATTGACTGCTTAGGGTCTATGCTGGAGTAGATTTTTTTACGTTCTTCAACAACGAAAGGATCCTCTAAGCGCGCAAAGCCACCCTCTTGAATACCAAATATTTCGCCAGCGATAAACTTATCACCCTCAGGCGTTACATAGAGGATAGGACCTCCAGCAACTTGCACTTGATACAAACCCTCAATCATCGAAGGACGCGGTTGGCCAAAGTTGATTTCAGGGCGTGACTTGTGCAGTTTTTCCAAAATCGTCTCTTCAACTGACTTACGCTTTAGCAGGCTGCCCGCCTCACTATCGACCGCATTGGCAGCTAGGCTGTATACCGCAGAAAAGGAAACACCCGTTAAAGCAGCTATAAGTCCACATTTTTTTAACATTCTTATCATGAGTTTATTCTCTTAATGTGTTTGAATTTTAATTCCCATAAGGGCCTATCTTACCCTCTCGGGTGATGCTCGGCATGCTGTTTTTTCATTCGCAGCCGCGCCACATGGGTATAGATTTGTGTTGTAGATAAATCGCTATGGCCCAATAACAACTGAACCACCCTTAAATCTGCACCGTGATTTAACAGATGTGTTGCGAAGGCGTGACGCAGCGTATGCGGCGAAAGCGACTTTTGAATGCCTGCAACCTCGGCCCAATGCTTGATCCTATGCCAAAAGGTCTGGCGTGTCATGGGTTGGGCGCGCAAACTGGGAAACACTACCTCTTCTGGTCTATTATTAAGCAAAATTGGCCGCGCTTCGCGCAAATAGCGCGCCAACCAAGCAGCGGCTTCCTCTCCCATTGGCACCAAGCGCTCTTTGCTACCCTTGCCCATAACTCGCACAACATTTTGGCGTAAATTAACTTGCGCCATGGTTAAATCTACGAGCTCGCTTACACGCAATCCGCAAGCGTAAAGCACCTCCAGCATAGTTCTGTCGCGTAAACCTAGAGGGTCTGAGAGATCCGGAGCAGCGAGCAGGCTTTCGACATCAGCTTCACTCAAAGAGTTCGGTAAAGAGCGTGCTAATTTTGGATTTTCAATCAGAGCCAATGGATTTTCAAACAAAATACCTTCGCGCAACTGATAGCGATAAAAACCACGAGCGCAAGAGAGAAAGCGCGCTGCTGAGCGACTGGAAAGCTTTTGCTGGTGTCGCAGATCCAAGTACTCCTGCACCTCTGCTGAATCTGCATGTAGCAAATCCCGCCCCCTCGCATTCAGCCAACTAGAAAAATGCTGCAAATCGCGCCCATAGGACTCGAGCGTGTTGCGACTCAGGCCTTTCTCCATCCAAATATTGTCCAGATATTGGGCTATAGTCGCATCATAATCACTTGCCTGCGCCACCTTCTTCATAAGCTATTACACACCCACCCAAGCTAACGATACAGACACTTTACGTTTTTATGCGCAAAAGCCCAATAAAAAAGCCAGAACAGTTACCTGTTCTGGCTTTTTAGCGCTGGGCTGATAGATCAACCGCTGCGACTTATACCAACTTTTCTTTAATACGAGCAGCCTTACCAGTAAGGTCGCGCAGGTAGTAAAGCTTAGCTTGACGAACATCACCGCGACGCTTCAGGGCAATGCTTTCAATTTGGCGGCTGTGCGTCTGGAACGTACGCTCAACACCTACACCGTGAGAAATTTTACGCACAGTGAATGCAGAGTTGATACCGCGATTGCGAATAGCAATAACGATGCCTTCAAAAGCCTGCGAACGAACACGCTCACCTTCTTTTACGATTACTTGTACTACAACAGTATCACCTGGTGAAAACTCAGGGATATTAGTTTTCAGTTGCTCGTTGTCCAACGCCTGAATAATTTTGTTAGTCATTGATATGCTCCTAGGAGTCTATAGCTTCACAGCTAGAGTTTGTCGTTATCAAGGTCCCGACGATATTCCGTCAACAGCCGCTGCTGTTCCTCGGTTAAATTTATTGCGTGCAATAAATCTGGCCTTTTCAGCCAAGTTCGCCCTAGCGCTTGTTTCAAGCGCCAGCGCCGAATATGTTCATGGTTGCCAGACATAAGTACATCTGGAACCCTCATGCCATCAAGCTCTTCCGGCCGAGTGTAATGCGGGCAATCAAGCAGGCCCGCCGTAAATGAATCTTGCTCTGCAGATTGAGCATGCCCCAAGGCTCCAGGAATCAAGCGCGTTACCGCGTCAATCAGCACCATTGCCGGCAATTCTCCACCACTTAAAACATAGTCACCAATTGACCACTCCTCATCAATCACGGTGTCTAGCAAGCGCTCGTCGATCCCTTCATAGCGCCCTGCAATCAAAATCATATTAGGATAAGCCGCCAAAGCGCTCACCCCTTGCTGATTTAGCGTTCTACCCTGAGGTGAAAGATAGATCACCTTTGCCGCCTCGCCTGCCCACACTTTTGCGGCAGCTATGGCATCGCGTAAGGGCTGCACCATCATCACCATACCGGGGCCACCGCCGAAAGGGCGATCATCCACCGTCGAGTGACGATCATGGGCAAAATCCCGCGGCGTCCACGTTTTCAGTTCCACCAAGCCCTGCTTTAGCGCCCGACTGGTAATACCGAAATTGGCAATAGCACCAAACATGTCGGGGAAAATCGAGATAACCGCAACTTTAAGCGGTGATCCTACTGACTGTGGCATATCGCTCACCACACTCCCCCAAAGGTTAGGATACTAAAAGTAATTAGGTTTAAAATTCCGGATCCCAATCGACATCAATCTCACCAGCCACTAAATTAACTGACAAAACAAATTGTTCGGGAACATAGGGAACCAAACGCTCTTTATCATCGATACTCGCTGCATCTGCAGCCACTACCAAGACATCATTTGCGCCTGTCTCAAACAGCTTCGCCACTACACCCAAACGCTGACGTTGACCGCCAAATTGTGTGTAGACCGCAAGCCCCTCAAGCTGACTCCAGTAGTATTCCCCAGAATCCAATTCAGGCATTAATCTCCGCTCTACAGCAATATCAGTAGCGGTATATTCAGCGGCTAAATCGCGATCATCGACACCCACAATGTGCCCAACAAATGCGTCACCATGTGGCCGAACCTCATCAATTTCCACTTTTTTGACACCATGCTTGGTCTTTAACCACCAAGGATGATACTCAAACAGGTTTTCCTGAGGTTCGGTATAGGAATGGATTTTCACCCAGCCTTTAATGCCAAAAACAGCAGTAATACGCCCGACATTGATTAAATCTAATGAGTTTTCAGACATCCGGCGCCTTTACTTGCAAACTAAAGCAGCAATTATGCTGCTTTTTGGCTTTCTTTAACTAATTGAGCAACGCGATCACTCATTTGAGCACCCAAGCCCAACCAGTGTTGCAAACGCTCAGCATTGATGCGCAATGCCTCTTCTTGACCGCGAGCTACTGGGTTGAAAAAACCAACGCGTTCAATGAAACGGCCATTACGGGCGCTGCGGCTGTTAGTTACGGTCAAGTGATAAAATGGACGAGCTTTTGAGCCGCCACGAGACAGACGAATAGTTACCATTGAGGTCTTCTTCCTGTGTTTACATTGTAGAGAGCAGCAACTGCTCTCGGTTAAAAATCGTTACTCGCACAGAAGCTGTGCGAAAGGCGCAGCATTCTATGTGAATGAAAGCCATTTGTATAGACCTGTTTAAGCCCTAATCCACAAGATCTAGTCACACATATCTGCAAAGCGATTCGTACAGGCCAGATCTATAGCCTGAGCAAATCCTGGGAGGCTTAATTTGTCGCGATCAAATCGAATCAAGCTCTCATCAATCAAGTCTTGGCCAAAATGATAAATAGTGGCGAAATCACCGCGCAGTGCAGCCTGATCATATGCCTGAGCCTGAGACCGCACCACCTCACGCTTTTGCTTGTAGACATCCATCGCCGCTTGACCGTGACGCTTAGCCAGCATCACCTCAACCACCCGCGGTGCTACCACAGTAGCGGTAGCATTATTACCACCAAAGCCTTTGGAATTGAGGAAGGCAACATCTATCGGCACCGCCGCGCGATCCACATCAACTGTAGAAATACTTAAACGCTCAGCAAAGACATCATCGGCGACTTTATCGATCGTTTTAATCCCTGGAATTAAACCGTACTTAAACACACCAAGAGTAGAAATGAGCTGCTCGCCACTCGCGGCAGACAAGGAGTGCCCAACATAGGCCTTTACCGCAGTAACAGGCCAACTTTCAATCCCAAATACCTGCGCCACTTGATCAAAAATTTGCGATTCAGTCACACGATTTTGTGGCGTACTCGAGCCGTGAGCCTGAATCATTGAGCGCTGCTGCACAGCTTCATCACCCAAAAGTGCACGCGCTGCCGCTACCGCCTTAGCCATAGTTATGTAATTGCCTGGGCCAGGTGCAGAGATGGATTTTTTAAAACCATCGGCATTGATAAATACATCGCTCACGGCACCATGGATATCAGCACCCAGCGCCAGCGCCAGCGTATCATCCATTAACACCACGTACTGACTGGCTTCAGCCATAGTAAAACCAGCATTTTCGCCAAATGGGCGACTGGTTCGACGCGGATCAGCCTCATCGCTACCATCAAGCTTTTTTAGCTTATCTTCGCTCGCCAAGGCACCCATGGTGGCGTAGCCATCGATGATTTCGGGAACTATAGGCGCCTCAGCACATCCCACCACCGCTACACGACACTTACCCGTCGCTATATCTTCCACAGCTGCGCGCAAATTATAGAGAAATGACGCACAGGCCCCCGTAATAGCACCAGTATGCCCAACACTGCCAAGAATATAAGCATTTACGAAATCCGCGGGCATAGTATTCAAACCCAGCGGACACTGTTTAGTGCTCACTCGACCGCCCTTTAGACGCGACTGCAGCAATCCGCCAAAACCATCCTCATCCATTTGACTCATAACGTTGCTGGCATAGACCCCCACTTGATCAGGCTTAATTGCAGCCATGATCGAAGACCACTCAATACCAATAGATTGCACAGCATCGGAAGCGCCAATCACCGCCATTTGCAGTGCACGCGGATGAAAATGAGAACTGTAAAGCGCACCAGGGTTGAACCCCTCAGGTAATTGCCCCGCCGACTTCACCGGCAACTCACGATAACTGTCGAATTTGACTTCCATGCCGCCGGAAACAGTAACGCGCACCCTATCTCCATCACCTAGAGACTCAACCTGCCAACCAGCAGGTACAGGCTCAGGCAATTCGCGTTGACGCATTTCAAACGTCAAGGATGAATCCCCTGCACCCAAAAGCGCGGTTTTTTGCCAGTGCGCCGCATCAACATCAAAAAAACTTTTGTTTATACGGCGAATTAGCGTGCCATTAAGCACCCGTTCGCCAAAGTTAGATTCAATCGCATCCAAGCTGACAGGCTCCCCTGCTTCGGCTCGATAGTGACCATCCTCAAACTTAATCAAACCCATCATTACCGCCAAGCCAGCCAAGGTTTCTTGGCGCAGATTAACGGGAAGACTTTCAATGACCATACGACGATAAGCATGATGCCCAGAACTACGCCCAGCCGCATTGAATCCACCAAAACCCACAACAACCGGAAAATGCGCAACAGCGGCAGAGGACATAACTCAACTCCAAAAGCAAAAAAGAAGAAAATTCACCAAGGTCGAGAGTGTAGGCGCAACTCATGTTGATTTCTTCGGCAATCTAGCCATAATCAATGACAAATCAGTCAAGTAGCCATGTATGAATCAGTCGCCCCCAATAGAAATTCGATTCCTGCTCTGCGAACGCATGCTCGCCACCAGCAGCACACTCCCCATGGAAATGCTATTAGCAGCGGATAGCGCCGCTAAGGCGATACTACCTATAGAGAAACAAAGGAGATTACGCATTAGCACCGTCGGGCTCTCCAGCAAGGCTGTAACAACACGAGGAGGACTAAATTGGCAACCGGAGCAATCGCCAGAAGACGCAGCTCAATGCGATCTTATTTATATACCCGGCTTATGGCGCAATCCACGCCCCATTATTCAGCAACATGGAGCCACCCTTAAGTGGCTGCGAGAGCAATATGAGCAAGGAGCCATCATTAGCGCGGTTGGTACAGGCTGCTGCTTTTTGGCAGAGGCAGGACTACTAGACGGCAAGGCCGCCACCACTCACTGGCACTACTTTGATCAATTTCAAAAAGATTATCCAACCGTGCAACTCAAGCGACAGTATTTCATCACCCAAGCCGGCAACCTTTATTGCGCTGCAAGTGTTAACTCCCTCGCCGATCTAACCGTGCACTTTATCCAGCGTTTTTTTGGCAAAGAAATCGCAAACCATGTTGAGCGTCACTTCTCCCATGAAATTCGCAAGTCCTATGAAAGCAGTGCTTTTTTCGAGGACACCCAAAAACCACACCCAGACGAAGATATTATTCAAATTCAAATATGGCTTCAAGATAATTACTATCGCATTATCCTATTTCCACAATTGGCAGAAAGATTCGGTATGAGTACGCGTACACTCAATCGCCGTTTTAAAAATGCACTTGGTAAAACCCCACTAGAATACCTACAAGAAATCCGCATCAATACAGCACGCGACCTACTCAAAACCAGCAATCTATCCATTGGCGATATAGCGGATCGAATTGGTTATCAAGACACTAGCTACTTCGCCGGCCTTTTCAAAAAGCACTGGGCTACTACACCTCAGGCCTACAGAGATACAGTGCGCGCAAAATTATTTAAAACGGAATAAAAAAAGCCCCTGCAATGCTGCAGAGGCCCTCAAAAAAACATTAGTTATGAAACTTAAGCTGCGATACCTTCCACTGCTGATGGCTTATCACCAGTAGTCAACTTTTCCGCGGTAGCCTGGGCGCCAATCTCAATACGCCGTGGCTTCATAGACTCAGGAATTATTCGCTGTAAATCTACGTGTAGCAGCCCGCTCTCGTAGTTAGCGGAAAGCACTTGCACATGATCGGCAAGCTGAAAACGACGCTCAAAACTGCGCGCAGCTATGCCCTGATGCAAATACGTTTTCGCCTCTTGCTCCGCCTCTTTATTAGCAGAAATAGTTAATAAATTCTGATGCATTTCAATATTAATCTCGTCGCGATCAAAACCAGCTACGGCCATAGTAATTCGATATTTATCCTCCCCCGTTAATTCAATATTGTAAGGTGGATAACTGGGCTGCGCTTGTTCACTGCGTGACAAATTGTCGAGCAAACTAGCCATGCGGTCAAAACCAATTGCAGAGCGATAAAGTGGAGAAAAATCAAAGTTACGCATAATATATATCCTCAAATGAGCAATATGTTGAAGTTAGCTTATCTTCAAAGATCAAGCTTATTTATGTTTGCGACCCTCTTTCAAGCAATCGCAATCTTAAAGTAAGGTTCAACAATATTATTTCAAGGGCTAGCATTAAAAAATTAAATAAATTTGCTAAAAATATTTATAGGCTAGCCCCCAAGACAAAGCTTAAACTCGACACTAAGCACCAGACGCAACACTATGAATCAAGTCATTCTGCAACCCAACTTACAACCAAAGCTCACCATCAATAAAAAAGCTTTAGAGCTTAAAAGCATATAGGAAGATCAAAAAATATTAAGAAAAAAGCATTTAACACTTGATATTTTGCCAAAGAGTATCAATATAGAGATGAGGGTTAGGTTTTTACGCAACCCAAGCTGGGAGCCCTGCCCTCCAACTTAAACGTTAAGGAGCCCTACGATGAAACCTGCTGTCGACGTTGTATATCGTGATTTGGATTCTTCTGCTGCACTCAATAACATCATCCTAAAAAAGCTTGAAAAGCTCAGCCGCTTCACCGATCAAATAGTACATAGCCGCGTTATTTTGGATACCCCACACCATCACAAACACAAAGGCAAACAATTTCGCGCCTCAATCGAGCTAGATATTAAAGGCCATCCAATGGCTTTCACTCAAGATGATGAATCTATTCACGTTGCCGTACGCGATGCATTCTCCAGCGCAGAGCGAAAAGTTAAACAACTCGTCTCTCGCCAGCGTAACCGCTAAAACTTCCAAAGGATATTTTAAGACTTTAGAATAGACTAATGCTTTATTGATACACATACACATACACATACACATACACATACACATACACATACACATACAAAAGGAGGGTGAATAAATCACCCTCAGAATGCGCCCAAGCCCCACCTAAAAAGTGGGATTTATACTTCCAGCGCAGATGAATCAGCCTCCCCTTTGTCGTTAATCGTTGCACATCCGTGTGACCCACACTGCATGCAGCATCCCGTCGAGTCACCACCTTTATCCGATTGCGACTGTGCATCTATTACTCCAAAAATCGATACTGATGCCATTGCTGCAGCCTGAATGGCATCCCCCGACAGCCTAAGCAATTCGTGGTATTGCATGGAAGTAATTGAATCGCTAGTCAGGTGTAACCAATGATACTGATGCCGAAGATAAATAGCTGTTCGGCAAAAGACTCCACTTCTTATTCAAGCGATAATCAATACCGAACGTAAAGCTTACGAAAGCGAGCATTGCCTTATATCGGTGATGATCTGCCTTGCATTTACCGTATGGAGATCGAGATAATAAAATCCTTAGACCTGTTTTAGACATACAATATAAATACCGCACTCTATTGCAAATAAACTCAAAAATAACTCACCGATTATTTTCATGTGGCAGATAGCTGGCAGGGACGAGATTCTCGAGGGTGAACATTTCCTGCATAAGTTAAGGCGAGGGCAAGGTTTTAACTGCTGTCTTCACGAATTAGTTTGCACCATCAAATAAAAAGCCCCTGCTTTTGGCTAGGGGCTTTTCGGTGACCTGAGGACTAATAAATTCAACCCTTAGCGAGAGCGTACACGCACTGCAATCAAACCCATAAAGCCTGCCAAAAACAATAACAAGGCAGAGGGTTCGGGTACTTTCGCAACAGCGCGATAGGCGTGATTATCGCTTTCAAATGCAAATTGAGTGCTTGTTAATTTAACGCTATCAAACAAGTCCGTACCAAATGCAAAGTTAATGTAACGATTTGAATTCAGGCTTACACGATTACCATTCGCATAACTTGCACCTACTATTTGTGTACCCGTATAACTTGCAACCAGGCTACCCGCTAGATAGAAGCTGATGCTGTTATAGTTGTCGATAGAGCCCCAATATAAGCCAAAGTAATCCGCATTGGTGTCCAATTTGAACATAGCTGAACCATTAGATACCGGATTAGGTACAGCTAAGTATTGAGTATTAGTACCGGCAGGTTGCGCATGCTGACTTGTAGTACCTAAAACGATTTGATAATCACCACTGCAAGTAGCATAACCACAAAGCCCACTATTAAAGTCAATTACAGTGGCACCTGCCACAGAGGTGGTGGTGAGGCCAGTGGCAGAGAGAGTAACGACGGGAACAGCCTGCACAATAGCAGCAGCCATCAGGACAGCGGCACCTAAGGCTAATCTTATAAGTTGCTTCATGTGAATCTTCCTTTTTGAGTTTGATATGTGAATGAAGTCGATGTCAGTTTTTCAACATACCCACACAAAGGCAATTAACGCGCCACTTTTAAATAGAAACCTTATTTCAAAGACTTGCAAAAATGTGACGAAAATCACAAAATGAAAATGTATGAAATTCCGACACAATGCACCGGTTAGAGCCGGACATCAGCTTTATTCAATAGAACAGAGCTATTAGCATTGAATCATAGATATAACTCTTTACTGGTCTGCTCCCCACTTAAATCTTGAATTGAATTAACGCCGTCCACCGAGTAGCGAACCAAGAATTCCACGCACTATTTGCCGCCCAAGATTACTGCCCACTGCTCGAGCGGCGCTTTTCGCCATGGCCTCAAATGCGCTTTCGCGCTTGCTACTACTTCGCTCGGCTTGCTGTTGCGCGCGCGCTTGTTCACGTGCGAATCGCTCTCGCTCTTTTTGCTGCAATTTATATTGGCGCTCCTGCTCCTTACTTAACTGCTCCTGCACCTTTTGCTGTTCTTGCTGAGTTGCAATATGCAACTGCTGTTCGACTCTTCCACGCAATACTTCATAGGCAGACTCGCGATCAATAATTTTTTCATAGAGGCTTTTGTAGGGCGAGCGCGCTACAACTTCCAGTCGCTCATTGGCTGTGATAGGCCCCATCTTTGATGCAGGCGGTACAATCAAAACTCGCTCCACCGGTGTAGGCGCACCTTTATCATCAAGCACTGAAACCAAAGCCTCACCAATACCCAGCTCGGTTATCGCCATTTCTGTAGCAAAAGCGGGGTTAGCTCTAAAGGTTTGCGCAGCCACTTTTACCGCTTGCTGATCTCTAGGCGTGAAGGCCCGCAGCGCATGCTGCACCCTATTACCAAGCTGCCCTAATACCGCATCAGGAATATCTGCTGGGCTTTGCGAGATAAAATAAATACCTACACCCTTAGAGCGAATTAAACGTACAACCTGTTCTATTTTATCAAGCAACACTTTAGGTGCATCATTAAACAGTAGATGAGCTTCATCAAAGAAGAAGACCATTTTAGGTTTTTCTACATCACCCTGCTCAGGTAGATTTTCAAATAATTCTGAAATTAGCCAGAGTAAAAATATCGAATAAAGTTTAGGTTGATTGACGAGCGTCGTGGCATCGAGAATATTAATCACCCCCGTTCCCTCTAATGTCACCTGCATAAGGTGCTGCAAATCCAATGCAGGCTCGCCAAAAAAATGGTCCGCCCCCTGCTGCTCTAACATCATTAAGCGGCGCTGTATTGCAGAGATACTTGCCTCACTTAAACCGCCATATTCATCAGCTAGATTTTTACGTTCGTCCTTCATCCAATTAAGCATGGCCTGCAAGTCTTTCAAGTCGAGCATTAACATGCCTTGATCATCGGCAATTTTAAACGCGGCGTAAAGCACACCTGTTTGGGTTTCATTGAGTTCGAAATAATTGGCTAGTAACAACGGCCCTACATCTGAAATAGTGGCGCGTACCGCGTGGCCCTGCTGCGCGAATAAATCCCAAAACACACAGGGAAAGGGGCGCTGATAATAACTTTCAATACCGATTTTTTTTATGCGCTCATCTATTTTTCCATGCGGCTTTCCCGCCTGTGTAAGGCCCGATAAGTCACCTTTAATATCCGCCATAAAAACAGGCACACCCGCTTTGGCAAAACCTTCAGCAAGTATTTGCAAAGTAACTGTTTTACCTGTACCTGTTGCACCCGCTATCAAACCGTGGCGGTTGGCCATGCGTAAATTCAGTGATACCTGCTGGGTACCATTGCCACCAATCAAAATTCCATTGCTCATTGCAGCACCTCACATCGTAATTTATTGCTGTTGAAATTCGGCAAACACTTCAAGGTCGACCTGATCCGCTAAGGCGGGAATTAAATTATCCATGCCAAATACCGAGCGCTGTAAGCTACCGCGCGCACTAAAGCCCAGCGTATAGGCACCACTGAGTAAATTATTGCCAGCACCATTAAAATGTATGCGTAAAACTATCGGAGCTGTAACCCCATGTAAGCTAAGGTTGCCGCTAAATTCGGCATTGCTTTCATCCAACAAACGCACACTGGTCGTTTTAAAAAAGGCTTGCGGATAATGCTGCACATCAAACCAACTACCACTCAGAAGTGTTTCAGTAAGTGAGGCATTATTAATATCCAAACTGGCAATATCAATTGCCGCTGACAATTTTGCAGCCGCCAAGTTATTGGGATCAAACTCTAAGCTGGCTTCTACTCGATTAAAGCGCCCCACATAGGTGGAAAGCCCTAGGTGATTAATTTTAAAGAGCACTGTTGCATGAGCTTTATCCAGCTGGTAACTACCTTTCTCTAACTGAAAAATACTTTGCGTCAGCGTCGGCTGAATGAGGTAGCCGCAACCCGCCAGTGCCATAAACACCAACGAGTAGAAAAAAATAACCACGATTTTCGCACTAATCCTCAACATAAACCGAACCCTCACCCTTGTGAAAAATCACGTCACCTACACCTTAGTTAACTGCAACAACTGAAGCGGAACGCCAAGTATCTACAAAGTGCGCTAACTTATGCTTAGGCACTTTGGTCAGTGCTTGCATAAACTCAAAGGAAACATTATCCACGCCATAATTCACCCGCACCTTATCAAGTAAATTCAACCACAGGTGCGCAGTCACTTCCGCATCAGCCAAGGCACGGTGGTAATTACCCTCATTGGGCAGCCCAAGATAATCTGCCAAGGTAATTAATTGGTGGTTAGGCGCAGTAGGCAATAAGCGCCGCGCTGCCAGCAGACTGCATGCGATAGCACCGCCAAACGTCTTTTTAATACGCCGAAATTCCGCACGCAAAAAACGGTCGTCAAAAGAGGCGTTGTGTGCGACAAGATTATGCCCGGCGATAAATTCGTAGAACTCTGCCATCACCTTGGCATTACTGGGTGCAGCTTGAGCCATGGCCGTGGTAATGCCCGTTAGATTTTCAACAAAAAGCGGAATGCGAACACCGGGATTCATCAATTGTTGAAAGCGCTGTGTTATGCGCCCCGACTCAATAAGTACCGCGCCAACTTCAATACTACGGTCGCCCATATCGGGCGACAACCCTGTGGTTTCAAAATCAAACACAACGAGACTATCAGCGCTGCGCGTCATTGCGTGTAAGTTCATAAAAACTCATTTTATTGAGTAAACAAAAAGGGGCTGCAGCTTTCACTGCAACCCCTTGATACGAATAATTCTACTCGCATGCAAACTATTCTGGCAAGGTAATGTTCAGCTCTAAGACCGAGCAATGATCAGTGTTGTCGAGGCTTACGGTCACCTGATCAGAATCGATATTAATATACTTGCGAATTACTGCAATAATTTCCTGCTGCATTTGCGGCAAGAAGTCAGGCTGATTCAACTGACGCTTATTGCGTTCGTGGGCTACGATAATTTGCAAGCGCTCCTTCGCAGTAGATGCTGACGTAGGGGCAGTTTTTTTGCGTAGATAATCAAAAATACTCACGGTTTACACCCCCAATAAGCGTTTTATAAAACTTTTTTTCTCGGCTTCCAGAAAACGGTGCGGTATATCTTTACCCAGCAAGCGATCGACAGCATCGCTATACGCCTGACCCGCTTGAGTGGCCTCATCCATGATTACGGGAGTCCCTTGATTTGACGCTTTGAGCACTGCTTCTGACTCAGGAATAACACCCAGCAGCGGAATGGCTAAAATTTCTTCCACATCGCCCACACTGAGCATTTCACCCGCATCAACACGTGTAGGATTGTAGCGCGTTAATAACAAATGCTCTTCTATTGGTTCAAGATTCTGCTCAGCACGGCGCGACTTGCTTTGTAGTATACCCAAGATACGATCCGAGTCACGCACCGAGGAAACCTCTGGGTTGGTAACAACTATAGCCACATCGGCAAAATAAAGTGCCATCAACGCGCCTTGCTCTATGCCGGCAGGTGAATCACAGACTATATATTCAAAGTCTTTCGCGAGATCATTGATAACCTTTTCGACACCTTCGCGCGACAATGCATCCTTATCGCGTGTTTGCGAAGCAGGCAAGATGAACAGGCCTTCCACACGCTTATCTTTGATCATAGCTTGATTGAGTGTCGCCTCGCCTTTGATCACGTTCACAAAATCGTACACTACGCGGCGCTCACAGCCCATGATCAAATCGAGGTTGCGCAGACCCACGTCGAAATCTATTACAACGGTTTTGTGGCCGCGCATAGCCAAGCCGGTACTGATCGCTGCGCTGGAAGTGGTTTTACCCACTCCGCCTTTACCTGAGGTAACAACAATAATCTTGGCCAAGGGAGGCTCCTTTAAATAAATACATAAAATCAAATAGAAACAAATGTAGCTTCATACAAACGAATTAAAACATCTGTAGTCGCGAATAATTAACTGCTAAGCAAAGCCTCAAGAATTACTTTTTCGCCCTGCAGCGAAACTTGGACTGGCTTTTTAAATAACTCTTTAGGCAGCGTATCCTGCAACACAAAATTACCGGCAATGGACACCAACTCAGCCTCCATTTGCTGACAAAAAATGCGCGCACTCTCATCGCCCTTGACCCCTGCCAACGCACGGCCACGCAGCGATCCATAAATATGAATATGGCCATCAGCCAAAACCTCTGCACCCTCACTCACTTGTGCCAAGACAATTAAATCTGCGCCTTCGGCGTAGATTTGTTGACCTGAACGCACGGGGCGGGTAATCACTTTGCTTTGACGCTGCACCAAGCGCTCTTCGATCACGGTCTCTATAACCGTCTCAACTCGAGTTTCAACGATAGTATCAACACTTCGCGTAGCATCAACATCGCGCGCAGGCGCCTTGGGTAACTTTAAGGCTCGCTCGCTGGGCGTTGGCAATACGGCCAACCCTGTCGCAGCAACCGACGCTAACAATAACTCAGGTACGCCGCTAAAACCTAGGGGCTGCAGGTCTAGCTGGCGACAAATAGTGAGCAATTCGTCGGCTCCCGCTATAGCCTCAGGGTTTTCCAAGCGATCTAGGTTAATCAAAACAGGGGAATTCACAAAAAACTGCGGTGCTTGATCTATTTTCTCTTTCAATTGCGCCAGTAACTGTTCCGGCTCATAACTGACAATAGCCAATACCACAACAGTAACAGCACTGCCTTTAAGCTGAAAGTTCACGTCTATCATGCGCTATCTCAAAATAAGAGGGGTCTAATTCCTAAGGGCGACACTATGCCGCTTTGGGTGCGCCATTATCAAGCCATGGGTCGATTAGTCAAGCGAGTGAAGCAGCTTAAAATCTATATATATCCAGTATTCAGGCCGCATTAAGCACTTGCGGCCTATAAATGAACCAACAAGGGTTATTAACCCTCTAAAAACGTGTAACTCCCCGAGAGACATGACCATGAAATCCACCAACTTTCTCTATTCTTTTAGCTTTGCTCGCTTTTTGCCTCTGCGAGGCAGCCCCCTCGTTAGAAATCTAGCATTGATTCTACTCATAGCTGCCAGCCTAGGCACCCCCCTCAAGAGCGCAGCAGCACAAGAGCCTCCGGTCGTCGAGTTCAGCCAAGCGCAGCTGGATGCCATGCTCGCGCCTATAGCTCTTTATCCAGATACTGTTCTGTCTCATCTACTAATTGCGTCCACCTACCCGCTAGAAGTAGTAGAAGCCGATCGCTGGGTACGCAGCCACACTAAGCTCGAAGGTGAAGCTGCCGTCAACGCGGTAGATAACAAAGACTGGGACCCCAGTGTAAAGGCACTGACAGCCTTCCCCGACATTCTGCGCCGCATGAGCGAGGATCTCGACTGGACCCAAAACCTAGGCGATGCTTTTCTTTCTAATGAAGCACGCGTAATGGACAGTATTCAAAATTTGCGTAATCGCGCCTACGCCTCAGGTAACCTCGACAAGGTTGATAATGTTCGCGTCATACGCGAAGAGAAAACCATCATCATCGAGCCCTCGGTGGAGCGTGTTGTTTACGTACCCGCCTATGATACGCGCGTCATCTATGGCAACTGGTGGTGGCCAGATTATCCGCCTGTTTACTGGAACTACCCTAGCAGCTATGTATTTGTGTCAGGCTTTTACTGGGGCCCACGAGTTTATCTAGGTCCTAACTTTTATTTCAGTTCCTGCCACTGGCGCGACCGCCGCGTAGTAGTGGTAGATCGCCATCATCATTACTCAGGCCCACGCTTTTATGATGGTCGTAGTATTTCCCGCTACGAAGACGCGCGCCCTTGGCAGCATAACCCTGTGCACAGACGTAATGTGGCCTATCACAATGAGCGCACTCGCGCGCTTTACAATGGCAGACAAGAAAGTTACGACAGCGCCCATCGCTACCGCGACAGCTTGCGCGGAAATAACGGCGGCTCAGGTAATGGCTATGTAGCACCTAACCGGGCGCGCGAATTGCGTCAAAGCAACGCGCGTACAGAGCAGCCCTATGATCGTCGTGCTGAGCGTTCAAATGGACAGCAGGCAGGCGGTGCACGCTTGCCCAATCTCGACAAGAGTAACAACCCACGCAATGAACGTGTTGTACGCGGCAATAGCAATAATGTAGTCAAGCAACAGAATGATGCAGGTAATCAAGTAATACAAAATCGCGCCGAACAACTGCGCGAGCGTATGGGTGCGCACAATGAGACTCAAACAGCCAATCGCCAAAACATCCAAAGAAATGAAAGACAACTCCCTGGGATTAAATCCGACAGTCATCAACCAGAGAGAGCAGCGATACCCGGCCGAAGTACGACCACGACTGACGCACCACGTTTTAACAATCGTCGCGATACCATTCAAAATACACGCCCGCAGAATGGGCCCGAGCAGCGCAACAACCAATCTACTAATCCAGTTGGTATTAGGGCAGAGCACACAACAGAAACACGCAACTACGGCAACTCGCGCCCTCAGCAACAGGAGTCGAGAACAGTTACTCCTATTACTCGCACAGAGACTTATAAGGCTGATCGTCCGCAACGCATTGAGCACAATAGCGAAGAGCGTATCAATTACAATCGCGACGACAACTCAAACAATAATTCAGACAACAATCCAAGAAACAACAACACAAGAGACAATAATCGCATTGAAAACATGCGCAACAATGATCGAGGCAATGCGAGCGGTGGCGGAGAAAGGCGTATAATGCGTGGTGGCCGCGAGATGTAACTTCGGCCAAGAATAGTTATAGCTATAAAAAAAGCAGCGCCTAAATTAGACGCTGCTTTTTTTATTCAAACTTACTTCAAGTAAAAATGACTAGCTTTTGTCGCCGCGCCATTGCATACGGTATAAATCATGACGGCGATCTTTCAAGTTTTGTACGGTACCACTGTTACGCGCTTGAATTAACAGATCAGGGCGTAAATCTGCAAAACCTATCATCTCCACATTCGGAGTAGTATCGGCGGCAATACCATCACGGGCGAAAGGGAAATCACAAGGCGTGAGAATACAGCTTTGCGCATACTGAATATCCAAGTTCGCCACGTTAGGTAAATTACCCACATTACCGGACATCACCACATAAATTTGGTTTTCTACCGCCCGCGCTTGGCAGCAATAACGCACACGCAAATAACTTTGGCGCTCATCCGTACAGAAAGGTACAAACAAAATTTGCACACCTTGATCGACCAAATGACGCGCAAGCTCAGGGAACTCAGAGTCATAACAAATCAATACACCAATAGGGCCGCAGTCAGTATCGATTGCGCGCAGAGAGCTTCCACCTTCAATATCCCACCAATAGCGTTCCATTGGCGTGGGGTGGATTTTAGGTTGCTCAAATGAGCGGCCATCACGCAAGAAAACGTAACTGATATTTTCAATGCGCCCATTCTCAACCCGCGTAGGGTGAGAGCCAGCAATAATATTTACATTGTACTTAAGCGCTAGCTCACGCATTGACTCTTTAAAGCGCGGAGTATACTTCGTCAGTGCTTCTATCGATTCACTTGGCGTCAATTCCTGATCTTCGATAGAGAGTAATTGCAGGGTGAATAACTCCGGAAATACCACAAAGTCACTTTTATAATCCGCAACCACATTCACAAAATATTCTATATTTTGAATGAACTCGCTGAAAGAACTCACTTTCCGCAGCTGGTACTGAACCGTAGCAATGCGCACCACGTCGGGCATACGCACCCCAAACTGCTTTACTTGCTTGGATTCACTCGATTGCACTTTAGGATTTTTCCACACCATGTGCGCGGCATAACCCATAGATTGATCATCATCTGGCAAATAATTTTCTACTATGCCGATCACTTCAAAACCGTTACGCAATTGAAATGACAACACAGGGTCTTTAATTTTTTTGTGAACAACTTGGTCTATGTAGTTTTCAACTGTTTTTAATTTTCCAATCCGCTTAGCTAAATTAGGAATACGCCCGGCGAAAACAACTCCCTTTAAGCCCAAGCTTTGGCATAATTTTTTACGCTCATTATAAAGACGCTGGCCAATGCGATAGCCGCGACAACTGTCATCAATACAGACTTCCATGCCATAGAGCCAATCGCCGTTAATATCGTGACGCGAAGCGTAACCGTTGCCAGTAATTTCATGCCAAGTGTGGGGCTTTAAACCAATTTTTTCAGCAATGCGGAAAGTGGCGCAATAACCTACTAAGGCATCGCCAACGATTACAACTATCTGACCTTGTGCGAAATTATTGATTTGCCCAATAACGGCAGCAGGTGAATACACCTCCATTTTCAGCGGCTTATAAACACGCTCAGAGAGCGCCACAATGGCAGGGACATCTTGCAGGGTCGCATTGCGCACAATCAAATGGTTATTGGGGTCTTTTAAGGTATTCGGGTTTTTAGCAGACATCATTTTCCTCACCAAGTCATTTCAAGGAGATCAATTCGCACCCTATTAAAGGCAAAGTTGATTTTTAAGTGTAGATTGCAGGGCAATAAATACAGCAAGTAACGAATGATTTTTTATAGCAAGTAACACTCACAGAAACCAGTACGCCATTAATCAAAAACAATGCAGAATGAAAAGGTATTCAGCGAAAAACACCGTTTCACTAACACCCCTTTAGAATTAGATATTCCTGTTCTAAATGGCTGCTCTCTTGAACAAAATAATTGCAGTAAATTAGGCGTTGCCAAATTCAGGATGGGGCCTAAAGATCGGCTCCCTAGACTGCGCGGCATGCAAAACTTTCAGCCTACATACGTACTTCGCAGCGGTGCCAGTCTAACAGATTAGCCGCCTAAAGCCGAATTCAATCTTTTTTTGAACGTTTTAGGATAGCGTCAAACATGCACCAAATACGCGCAACTTTAGGGCTCGCGCGCGCGTAAATAAAATCCAATGGTGTATGTCGCTTTCCCCCCAGCGCGGCTTTCTTTATAGTAGGCACCCTCTTTACTGACCGAGGTTTTAGCTCCATGGCTCAATATGTATACAGCATGCATCGACTGGGCAAAGTTGTACCGCCCAAACGTGAAATCCTGAAAGACATTTCGCTGTCTTTCTTCCCTGGCGCCAAAATCGGCGTGCTCGGTCTAAACGGCTCGGGCAAGTCCACCTTACTGCGCATTATGGCGGGCGTGGATCAGGATTTTAACGGTGAAGCGCGGCCTATGCCCGGCATCAAAGTGGGCTACTTACCTCAAGAACCCCAACTAGACCCAACCAAAGATGTACTCGGCAATGTGCAGGACGGTGTGCGCGAAGCGGTAGATGCACTGGCTGAACTCGATCAAATATATGCAGCCTACGCCGAAGCAGATGCCGACTTCGATGATCTGGCTAAAAAACAAGCCAAATGCGAAGATATCATCCAAGCATGGGATGCGCACAACTTGCAACATACCCTAGACGTCGCGGCCGATTCATTGCGCTTGCCGCCGTGGGATGCTGACGTTTCTAAACTGTCAGGTGGTGAACGTCGCCGTGTAGCGCTTTGCCGCCTGCTGCTTTCGCGCCCCGACATGTTGTTGCTCGACGAACCCACCAACCACTTGGATGCGGAATCGGTTTATTGGCTGGAGCAATTTTTACTCGGTTTCACCGGCACCGTTGTGGCCATTACCCATGATCGCTACTTTCTCGACAATGCTGCCGGTTGGATTCTCGAACTCGACCGCGGCCACGGCATTCCTTATGAAGGAAATTACACCAACTGGCTGGAACAGAAAGAAGCTCGCTTAGCGCAAGAATCACGCTCAGAAGCCGCCCATCAAAAAGCCCTGAAAACCGAATTGGAATGGGTTCGCCAAAACCCCAAGGGTCGTCAAGCGAAAAGTAAGGCACGTTTAGCACGCTTCGATGAACTGCAATCGCAAGAATTCCAAGCGCGCAACGAAACCAACGAGATCTATATTCCACCCGGTGAGCGCTTGGGCGATAAAGTTATCGAATTAGAAAATGTCAGCAAGGGCTACGGCGACCGTCTCTTAATCGATAACCTCACCCTGAGTATTCCCAAGGGTGCCGTCGTCGGTATCGTGGGCGGTAACGGCGCGGGTAAATCCACCCTATTCCGCATGATAGCCGGAGCCGAACAGCCAGATAGCGGCACTGTCACCATCGGCGAAACCGTCAAGGTCGCCTATGTAGAACAGAGCCGTGAAAATCTCGACGATAAAAAATCCGTATGGGAAGCAATATCCGACGGGCAAGATATTTTGAAAATCGGCAACTACGAAGTTAACTCGCGCTCTTACATTGGCCGCTTCAACTTTAAAGGCTCCGACCAACAAAAACGTGTAGGCGAATTGTCCGGCGGTGAGCGCGGCCGTTTACATTTAGCTAATACGCTAAAGCAAGGCGCTAACGTACTGCTGCTCGATGAACCCTCAAACGACTTGGATATTGAAACACTGCGCGCACTGGAAGATGCAATTCTCGCCTTTCCTGGCTGCGTATTAGTGATCTCGCATGATCGTTGGTTCCTCGACCGTATCGCCACGCACATACTGGCCTATGAAGGCGATTCGGATATTGTCTTCTTTGAAGGTAACTACACCGATTACCATGAAGACTTCGTAAAACGCAAAGGTCACGACTCACAACCCAAGCGCATGAAATATAAGCCACTCAAAGCTTAAGCATAGAAAAGGCAGCTCTTATTGGAGCTGCCTTTTCTGCTTTATGCTAGCCACTATAACCTCCTGCGCACAACCTTACTCTCTTCACTCTTTGTTGCCACTGCTCTTAAAGGAACACCATGCTACTTTCACGTTTACGCATCATCTTGCCGCTACTGCTGTTGGGTCTCAGCAATTTTGCACAGGCCAGCAGCGGTGAAGCCTTAAACCTCACCAGCACTACCATCGGCTGGGTTTGTGTCGGTCTGTTTGTTATTGCTTACGCTTTCGTAATGCTGGAAGAAAAACTACACCTACGCAAATCTAAACCCGTTTTGGCGGCAGCAGGTATCATTTGGGTACTCATCGCCTGGGTTTACACTCAACAAGAAAACTCTCACTTAGCAGAGCAAGCCTTTCGCCACACGCTGTTAGAGTTTGCAGAATTAATGCTCTTCCTGCTCGTTGCCATGACGTACATCAACGCCATGGATGAGCGCGGCTTGTTCAACGCGCTGCGCTCCTGGATGATTCGTAAAGGCTTTAGCTTTCGCCAACTTTTTTGGATTACCGGCATACTCGCCTTTTTTATCTCGCCGATTGCCGACAATCTCACTACCGCATTACTCATGTGCGCTGTCGTATTAAAAATTGCAGAAAATGATCGCGCCTTCGTTAACCTCAGTTGCGTCAATATTGTTGTCGCAGCGAATAGTGGCGGTGCCTTCAGCCCCTTTGGTGATATCACCACGCTTATGGTATGGCAAGCAGGCAAGGTAGACTTTCTTACCTTCTTTCACCTATTTTTACCGTCGCTCGTGAACTTCTTAATCCCCGCCATTATCATGAGCTTTTTTATTAAAAATAAACTGCCGGAGAAAAATGCAGCAGATTCGCTAGCAGAAGGCATGGGTCATAAAGAGGGCGCATTCCCTATTTTGTTTTTGTTTCTACTTACCGTCGCCAGTGCAGTACTCGGCCATATTGTGCTGCACATGCCACCCGTAATGGGCATGATGATCGGCTTAGCCTATCTGAAAATTTACGGGTTTGTATTGCGTCGTCGCGGCATTATTAATATGCAAACGGCTTCAGATTTTGTTCAATACCGTAAAGACCGTTCTATTGCCGATATAGCCCTACCCTTCGACGTATTTCAGCCGCTCGCACGCCTAGAGTGGGATACCCTATTGTTTTTTTACGGCGTCATTATGTGTGTAGGTGGCTTAGGTTTTATGGGTTATCTCACCTTGCTTTCTGAGTCACTGTACGGAAACTTTACCGAAACGGTTTCTAACGTAAGCTTAGGTATGATTTCTGCTGTGATAGATAACATTCCTGTCATGTATGCAGTGCTCACCATGGCACCCGATTTCTCCCAAGGGCAATGGCTACTTATCACCCTCACAACAGGCGTCGGCGGCAGCATGCTCTCGATTGGCTCTGCGGCAGGTGTTGCGCTTATGGGTCAAGCGCGCGGCTACTACACCTTTATGGGTCACCTGAAATGGGCACCGGTAATAGCGCTAGGGTATGTTTGCAGCATTTACACCCATCTATGGCTGAATGCGGGCCTTATGTAATTCAACAAAAAACCTTAACAAACAATGCCAGTCAGCAAAACCCGCTGGCATTGTTTATAGCGAAACAAAAATCATTTGAAAAGTTATAACGAAAACACCATATAGATTCTACTCCTCGCCATCATCCAACAATTCCACATCCACGTACCGCGCCAACATGTTACGAATAGACGCCAATCTAGCCGGAAGTTTAGTAACACCTGTAACGAAATTAAATTTAGTGTCGCCTTAGATAGGCTTTATGTGTATTGATGCGAACATTTGAAATTAGCCGATTGACCTCAGGATACTGATCCACTATTCCTTACCGACACATGGAAATTGGGCATATTGTCCAGTGATGAACTTACGAGGGATTTTATAACCATGTGAGGTTACTCATGCAGGCTAGAAAATACTTATATACATCCTTGCTCACAACGCTTATAGCGACAACGGGTTACGCATCACTAACATTTGCGCAAACTGATACAGCTAAACCCAGTTCGCTCACTCTAACAAAAACGGATGATGCAACTGCTATAGTCGCTGCCAGCTTTCCCTTTAGCGAAACCCGTCAAAAAGAAATAAAAATTCAAATTGGAAAAGAGGCAATAAGCCTATTTGATGACGGAAGCAATGGCGATGTACGCGCGGGCGATAATATCTTTAGCAGTAAGGTCCCATTCGACTTTTCATCTTTTGCGAAGGCAAATGCACAATTAGCCAATAATAAAAATTTAGAAAAAATGCCTATTTTTGCGTCTGGGGATCGCCAAATTTTAGGCACACAGTCGCTTAGGAAATCGCTCGACGGTATAAGTATCACAAGCTTGAGTGGAAAGACTAAATTTAGCTTTTCACTGCCGACAGACCCGAAGCTTATTAAACTAAATCAAACTATTAATTTACCACTCGTTAACCTTCCACTTGGTTTGCCCCAAGATATTGACCTAGCGCCCGCCGCTGTCAGTATTCCACACTCACTCATGATCACCAGTACTAATGTCGTTAGTGACCCAACTAGAACCTGGGCCTGCGCTGGCCCCAATAGTGCCCCGAGCGGTAACGCAACTGGAGACTGGACGTTTTGGCAGCAAATGGAAAATATGGCAAATGGCACTGCTAGCACCTCTGACTTTATTAAAAAGCTTTTTAAACACTGGACAGTAAATCAAACCATTAACAGCTTTATCGTTAACGCACGCCCCAACGTGTACCAAAAAATAATTGAGGAGTGGGAACTGCGCAGCGGTGGCCCAGGCGCCATCCTTAAACCGGAAGAGAGCCCTTTCCGTTTGCTCGGCATAGTGCCGCGATTAGATTTACGAGGCGGCACAGGCCCCTATGCCGGTGGTGATGCAGGTGAGGGACGTTTTGTATTTACCCTCCACGATGGCCACTGCAATAACCTGAGCAAAACTATTATTCTTGAATACAAAGTGCCCATCAACGGCTGCACCAACATTCGCAGCTGGGCACAAAAATGGATAGATCTCGCCAGCTCTAGCAACTACAACGATGACCTTGCCAGCCTAACGCAAGTATTTACGGCTGCTGGCGCCAATCCTTCAGGCCCCAATCAAAGCGCCATCAGTCAAGTGCGCACTAATGAATTTTTAGCAGGTTCGCCGCAATGGCAACTGCGTGAATTTGTACTACCTGCAACAGGCGGCTTTTTAATGCAAACGGATACTAAACAGGAGCCACATATCAGCCTAAACAACTCAATTACACTTGCAAAATATATCAACGCCAACTGGCCGCTATTGGTAGGGCCGCCTGCAGCCCAGCACACAGTCCCCTTAATGTTTAACGGCAGTGCATTTGCTGCAGGCAGCGCACCTGACCCCGTACTTTGGAGTGCACCCAACGCATTCTTAACCGTGCCCACCACACCGGCGCCCGTTACACCACCGCCGGCAACTGTACGTGATGACGCGCTTTTTCAATTAGCACTAAATACCTGTAGTGGTTGCCATCAGATGGAAACATCTACGTCTTTTGCGCACTTACACTACAACTCCACACCAGGAATGCCCGCACTACTATCCGGATTTTTAACAGGTGTGTCGTTACCCGACCCTCGCAACCCCGCCATTGTGCGAAGTTTTAACGACCTAGCTCGCCGCGCAGTTGATATAGACATAGCGGCGAACATGAGCTGCCTTAAATCCCTACCCATAGGCAACGTATTAGTCAATCAATTCACCTCACCTGCTGTTTTACGTTCCTCGCACTAAACAAAAGCCGCAGCTTTATTACCCGATCTTAAAGCCAACTTAAGATCGGGTATCTAAAAGCAGTAAAAACACCAGTCGACCCATAAAAAAAATAACCCGTACAAAAAAGGCGCGAGTGAACCCTGAAGTGCAGTATCAACAAGCTTTTGGTCTAACGTCATAACAACGCCTTACCCATAAGGAACCATAGAACGTATTTTTTATTCATCGAATCTCTCCTCCGTCGAAGACTAAAACACACACAATACGTGGGAGAAGGAATTACTTAGCCATATATAATGCTCTCCTATCAACTCTTATAAAGAAAGTTAATATAGCTGGCAGTTTCTAAAAAAACGACCAAGACTAAGCTTCTTAACAGATTAATCTCGCCGTGAAAAAGTCACACATTAACTGCGGAATTTGGCCACTCTTACCCTTAATACTGCGTGTAATCTAAGCGTGTAAACCTAAAAAGATTAACGTCTAGATGTTCAAAATAGGTTACTGATTAGGTTTTAACACTAGCGTCGCGAGCAAGCGCAATGGAGAAAGCTGTGCCTTTTATTGGTTTCATTTTCTCAAAGCGATCTATTTTTTTGACTATTGGGTACAACAGCTACACGGAAGACATTTACCCAATATTCACCTTAAAATAACTCGCTTCAGCAAAGGTTAGAACGCTAAAACGTTGTCAATTATTTCCCCTTAAGGAGCAAGACATGGAACTTAACATTGGTGTAACAAACCCCTATGCAATCGCAGAGCAGGTAGCAGGCCGATCCATTCGCTGGAACAGCCTAACAAATCCCGTCGCAGAACTATCGGCAATTTTACAAATTCCCGAGGAAAAAATTTTTGCTAAAGACAGCCCGCTACTAAGGCCAGGTCTAATAGAAGATGCAGCAGGAAAAATCAAGTTACTTTCTCCTGCTGAAGCGAATCTTCGCCTAGAGAATTATTTGAAAGCGAATACTATTGCAACACCCTCTGCGCCAACTGCGCCCATCAACATAAATATTTCAAGTATTAGACGAGAAAATATAAGTTTACCGATAAGCGCTCGCACAAAAATAGTCAGTGAGTTTTTAATTCAGTCACAACTAGGCTCAACCAATCAGCCTTGGAACCCAGCTAATACCGTATGGGTTGATAAGGGTGATTTTTTTGAAGATTTAGGTGAAATAAATGACCCCATCCAAGGTGGCCTTGCAAATTGCTACTTTATTGCAGCCATGAGTTCTGTGGCTTGGTCGCGCCCCTATGCCATTGCAAATGTCGTGCGGCCCTCTGCGTGGGGTGACGATGAAGGTCCGATTCATCGGGTAACCTTCTATAAAGATGGCATTGGTAATGGTGAGCACATAGAAGTCAGTGAGCGCGTGCCCGTGGCCCAAGGCTCTAATGCATGGCTCTATGCCCGCTCACTAGATGCTGGCGAAATTTGGCCCGCTGTTTTAGAAAAGGCCTTCGCAAAATGGAAGACCGGAAACACCACTGACTTTCCGGATTACAATCCACTCGCTTATGGTAATGCGGTATTAGCTTGTGCGCAGTTAGTTCGCGGCAGCCAAAACTATCGCAACAATAAAAACACTACTGCTGATGCATTAATTCAGGCGATACGCGCCAATTCATTAGGTGGACGCACATTTAATCCGATGGTGGCATGGACTTATGGCACAGCACCTACTGGTCTAAACTACAGCACCGCTCGCGTCGTTGGTAATCATGCTTATTCTTTACTAGGTTGTGTATGGCGCGACAACAACTACTATGTCGTACTGCGCAATCCTTGGGGCACACATGAAGCAACACTTGATGTTCTTCCCGGAACATGGACAACCAGCAATGCCTACACCGCACAGATGCCGCTAAACACTAATGGCGTATTTGCCATGAAAGCAAGTACGTTCAAACAGTACTTTGCTGGTTTGGGTTGGGTTGCTTAGTAAACAAATGCAGTAATCCTTAAAAGAAAAAACGCGCACCATTTACGCTAAAATGTTGCGCGTTTTACTGTCTATCATTACTAGATTGTCATTGAATTTGCGACAATACTTTTTCAATATCCACACCAAAAATCAGTACACCTATAGGCGCCTGTTGTTCCTCGTTCACAAGAGGCACACTTATATCCACCTGAAAATGCTTGGTTGATTCATCGTAGCGAATATCACTGAAAAATAACCGATTGCTAGGCTGACCAAAGGCCCGTGTAAACTTAGCTTCATCTCCCTGCCAAAAATCTGAAGTGATATCGCTAATGGCGACATTGAGACCACGCGCATCAGCGACAATAATCTCGGTGATTTGCCCCTGCCCTTCCTTTTTTATTTCACGCAGTTGCGCAGATAGCTCTTGATCTACCATTTTCAAAGAATAAGAAAAGTCATCCGCCTTAAAGGCTTTAATCCACTTCTTATCCATTATGGCGATTTCCTGCTGAGTCCATAGACGCGCTTTAAGATTGTGTTTTTTCAAGGCTTCTTCTAATCCCGGCAGATGTTTCCAGCGTTCTATTTTACGAATCAATAACTCTTCTAACACTTGCTGCTCATAAGCAGACAGACTAAAAGGCTGGCTAGTACACTGTTCAATTTTTTTATTAAAACGCGACAAAAAGCCAGGATTTTTGTTTAAAAAGGCCTCGTTAAAGTACACACCTAAGGGAACATAACGAAAGAAACGCGATTGGAATACCTCAGGGGGAAACTGCACCTCTTGTAATGCTTGATAAAAGTGCTCGCGATCAGCAAGGATCACATCGATGCGTTTAGACTTTAATAACTTAATAAGTTGCGGCAAATTATTTGCACTCATTTCAATATTATAGCCAGCCTCACTTAACCAAGTTTCTTGCTGACTCCCCAGAATCGAGCCAAGCTTATAACCTTCGCGCCATGTTTCAGGTGCCGTCGTTTTACTGCGCCAAAACCAATACCAATTTTCCAGCACCAAAGGTGCTGAAAGTACCGCATAGGGATCAACTTGCCGCATGGGTATAGCAGTAAAAAAACCATCAATACGATTATTTTTTACATCTTGATAAGCTCGCCGCCAGGGCATTATTTGCACACTGTAATCGCGCCGAAGATCTTTAAATATACAACTCAGATGAGGCGATAGGTCTTGTGTGTAATCACCTCTAGGATTGTCAGAGGTAAACGCTGAGGCTATATTGGTAGCCAATACCACAGTTGCCGCAGAACTGTGCTTAACTCGCATCTCCGCGCTTTCTGCAACAACAAGCGCAGCGCTAAAAAGACTATAGAGTGTGTAGACAGTCAGCCAATATTTTCTCAGCACACTAATGATCCTCACCTTTCTAAATTATTTACAGCTATAAAGTGTCACCTTAAAGAGGTTTAAGTATAGAAAAAAATATGGAAATTGCATTTTTTATAACAAAACTTTAATACACCTTCAAAAATCGCGGCATTACTGAACAAATTATAGGTAATTTAAGCAACCGTTTAGGCCACTCAGGTCGTTAGAACCCTTCATGCAACCAACTCGTTAGCCACCCTTGATCTAGCGCGGCCTCTGTCTCCTGCGCTAAACGCTCTAACTGTTGTTCACGCAGTTGCGCTAAATCAATTGTTTCCTCTGTAGTGACTCCCAACCACAAAAGCAATTGCGCGAGGGCCTCTGGTTGATCAAAAATACCGTGAAGGTAGGTGCCAGCCACTTGCTGATCTGTACTTATAGCCCCATCGGGCGCCAATCCTTCAGTGCGCGCCAAATAACAAAAAGGCTGTGCGAGCGCCGGCCCTTCGGAAATACCACAGTGAATCTCATAACCACTTATGGGGGTTTTTCGATCCCATAAAAAGCCCTGCTGCTGACGCAATATTTTATCTGGCGCAAAGGTTGTCTCCATGGCGAGATAACCTAGAGCTTGAGTGCTGCCTGCAGCAGGCTCTACGCCAAGCGGGTCATGAATCTGCTCGCCGAGCATTTGAAAACCACCGCAAATCCCCAATATTTTCCCGCCGTAGCGCAGATGTTTTTGCAGCCCGATCTCCCAACCTTGCGCACGCAAAAAGTCTAAGTCTGCACGCACATGCTTACTGCCGGGAATAATAATGAGGTCACAGGGCGGAATCGCTTGTCCTGGACCAAGCCATAAAAAGTCGACCTGAGGGTGCAAGCGCAGCACATCCATATCGGTGTGATTAGAAATGCGCGGTAATGCTAATGCGACTACCCGCAACTTGGCTGCGAGCTTTGGTACCGAGGTTGTGAGTGCATCTTCAGCATCTAGATAGAGACCATTGATATAGGGAATCACACCCAGCACAGGCTTTCCTGTTCTTTGCTCAAGCCAATCTAAACCTGACTGCAATAAACCCATATCGCCGCGAAAGCGATTGATTACAAAACCTATTACGCGCTGTTGCTCGGACTCACTCAACAACGCCAAGGTACCCACTAAGTGAGCAAAAACACCACCGCGATCGATGTCAGCAATGATAATCACAGGGCAATCTACTGCTTCAGCAAAACCCATATTGGCGATGTCACTGTCGCGCAGATTTATCTCTGCGGGGCTGCCTGCACCCTCCACCACAATAAAATCATATTGCGCTTGCAAGCGGCTATAGGAATCCAACACAAACTCCATCGCCTGATTTTTATAATCGTGATAAACCGCTGCATCCATATCGGTAATAGCACGCCCCTGCACAATAATTTGCGCGCGGGTATCGCTGGTTGGCTTGATTAAAATGGGATTCATATCCGTGTGTGGGGCCAAACCCGCAGCCTGAGCCTGCAGTGCCTGAGCGCGCCCGATCTCACCACCATCAACAGTGACTGCCGAATTTAATGCCATGTTTTGCGGCTTAAAGGGTACAACGGACAAGCCGCGGTTTTTTAACATACGACAGAGCGCGGCGACCAAGGTAGTTTTCCCAGCATCGGAGGTGGTGCCCTGAATCATGAGTGTTTTCGTCATAAATTATTTTGTTTGCGTGATAAGCGACCTAGCCGCGTAAAAAAAGTGAAAAATCATTAAAACTATAGAATCAAACCCATTAGTAGCTGTCATTATGGCGACAACTCTACTGCCCACTTAAACACCCAAACTCAGCCTCCTATCAAAAATGACTGCGGCAACAATTTTGACGCTAACATGCTTTTAATCTGATGATATTCCCCCTTGCTCTTCGCACTACTGTAAAGTAACCACTCATCGATATTTCACTCTGTTTATAGGTACCAACTTGATTGGATTGCGCAGCTTAATAAATACTTTACCTATTGTCGCAGGCTTACTTGCGCTCTATATGGTTCACAGTGAAATCACCACCTATGATCTCAACGTAAATAGCGCTAGCGTGATTCTGCTTGATTTTTCGTGGTCCAGCCTCGGAGCCGCGCTACTGTTAACCATTCTCGGTTATACATTACTGGCACTCTATGATTACCTCGCCATGCGTCAATTTAAGCATCCCATAGGCTGGCAAGGCGCGCTTAAAGTTGGCTTCCTCAGTTTTGCCGTAAGCAATAATGCTGGTCATGCTTACCTCTCTGGCGGCTCGATTCGTTTCAGTTTCTATTCTGCTTGGGGGCTTAATGCCACCGCCATAGGCCAAGTCATTTTATTTGGCAGCATGACCTATTTTTTAGGTGCGCTCACACTTTTTTGCTTTTCTGCATTTTTGTTAACACCTGCACAACTGCAAGACCCCGCACTACTGGGTGGACACTTGTATTGGTTAATGGCGGGCACTTTTATTATTTTAATTGGCTATTGGGGGGTTGTTATCTTCCACCCTCGAATTCGCTGGCGGAAAATTGATTTTCACCTGCCATCCCCCATCATGACGCTAATACAAAGCCTATTGGGTTCTGCCGATTTAATTCTCGCCAGCTTGGTGCTTTACTGTTTACTCTACCCTGCTACCGACATGCCTTTTGTATGGTTTTTTACCATCTACATAATGGCGCAACTTATTGGATTGTTCAGCCAAGTACCCGGCGGCATAGGTGTATTTGAAGGTACCTTTTTATATTTAGCCGGCTCGCAGTATGACCATCAATTGCTCATAATGGCGTTACTTACCTACCGCATCATTTACTTCTTTATACCGCTTGCTATAGCACTACCTTGGCTATTATTACGGCAGAAGCACCAAGAGCGACTCGTTTCACTCAGTCGCAAAGGCGCACATTACAGCGGGAAAATATTAACTCGGCTCGCACATTTTTCCCAGCAAACTTTGATTCGAATACTTGCCAGCCTTTTAGTTATTGCTGGCATTGTACTGCTGCTTTCAGGTAGTACACCCGCGATTCCTGCGCGCTTAAATTCGCTCACGCAACTTATTGGGTTGCCGCTGGTAGAAATGTCTCACTTGCTCGGTAGCATAGTAGGCATATTTCTACTCATTTTGGCGCGCGCCGTTAGCCTTCGCATAAAAGTAGCTTATCCACTGACGCTGATACTGCTCGTAAGTGGTATCATTTTTTCGCTCGCTAAAGGCCTAGATTACGAAGAGGCAGGGTTTTTGAGCTGTCTCTTATTTATTTTCATTCCCTGCCGTCGTTATTTTTACCGTAAATCTAATTTTGAAGAGAAATTCCTCAGCCGCGATTGGATCATACTCATTATTTCAATTGCGGCCATGAGTATCTATATTGGTTTTATCACTTATGCAGAGATAGATTACAGCCACGAACTCTGGTGGCAGTTCACGCGTGACGCGAATGTCTCGCGCTTTTTGCGCTCAAGCCTTCTGGTCAGTTTGATATGCGGTGGCGCCATGGCCTACTACCTGCTATCGCGCAGCCGCTACAGCCCTAGCTTACCTACCCAAGAAGAATTACTGAATGCCGAAACACTCGTTCGTGCGAACTCAAAACCTGATCAATTTATTTACTTGAGTGGCGATAAATATTTCTTTTGGAACGAAAATAAAGACTGCTTCATCGCCTACACCACCAGCCACAAATACTGGATTGCGTTAAACGACCCCTGTGGCAACAGCGCAAGTTTTAACAACCTCGTGCGCGAATTTCGCGCTGCTGCCGACATTTATGGCGCCAAGCCCGTTTTCTATCGCGTAGGCGCGCAGGGCCTTGGGCTTTATGCCGACCTCGGCTTGCAGCTCATTAAACTAGGTGAAGAGGCGCATATCGATATTCAAGAATTTTCACTGAAGGGTAACGCGCAAACAGCCTTTCGCACTAGCATCAACAAACTAACTCGTGAAGGTTATGAGTTTCACATTTTAGCGCGCGATAAGTTTCACGAGCAGCTGCCACAGTTACGCGCAATTTCAGACCAATGGTTAGAACATAAAAAAGCACGCGAAAAAGGTTTCTCGCTGGGGTTCTTTAGCGACGACTATATACTCAAGTCTGACATTGCCACCATCACCAAAGATGGCACTATCATAGCATTCGCCAATTTACTGGCCACTAACACGCCCAATGAAATATCGATTGACCTTATGCGCTATGGCAGTATTGCCCCCAAAGGCACAATGGATTTTTTGCTTATTAATATTTTGCTTTGGGCTAAAACCAAAGACTACAAATGGTTTAACTTAGGTATGGCTCCACTTGCCGGCATGGATAACGATAAGCTTGCACCACTTTGGCAGCGCTTAGGCTCATCCATTTATAAGTTGGAAAATGAATTTTACGACTTTAAAGGCCTACATAAATACAAAGAAAAGTTTCACCCACAATGGCAGCCAATTTATTTAGCGTTGCCCTCTAGTAAGCATATTCCCAGTGTTATTTTTACCATCACAAATGCTATCTCAGGCGGCATGAAAGGAAACTTCACCAAATGAAATCCCTCTTGTTCGCTGGATTATTTTTATGCAGTGTCAGTGTGTGCTTGAGTGCCGCGCAACCTTTAGGCCCCTATGCACCCGAGCAATTTTCTTGGGGCGATTTTGGCACTACCGAAGTTTATAGTGGTGGCACGGCAGGGGTTGAG
Organism: Cellvibrio sp. 25HG11W-0; assembly: GCF_057815475.1. Lineage (NCBI taxonomy): Bacteria > Pseudomonadati > Pseudomonadota > Gammaproteobacteria > Cellvibrionales > Cellvibrionaceae > Cellvibrio > Cellvibrio sp. 25HG11W-0. Next base: position 1,491,831 of record NZ_CM174230.1, on the reverse strand, counting down.
TTAATTCTCACCGATAATGCCTCATTAACAGATGCGCGTGAACTTGCAGCTCACCTGAGCCAACAAGGGAAACTCGCCGCCATACTATCCATAGATAACTACCTAAAAAATATTACACAGACAAAAACCTCCTGTTTCGATGCGGCAACCCCGCTTTCAGTTTACGCACAAGACTTACAGCAGCATCATGCGTTTTACCATTTTGAACCTGCGATTATTACTGGCCTAGGTGCCGCAGCAGATTATCTCTTTGTCATGCTCAGCCAGACACCCAAGGGGCTATTTCGCGGCGCATTTAGCCATCGACAAGATGTATTAATCAGCAGCAGCCTTCTATCACTTCCACTCAACCTTTGCCGCCCCAACCCTGCAGCCATTTGGAACCCTCAAAACCACTGGCTTAGTCTAGATTTCAATGAGACTGTCGCTACGCCTTGGCAAGCTTCAAACAATAACAATGCGCAAGGTCTATGGCTTAGCAACACCTTTGTCTCGTCCAATTGGATGCAAGAGCGAGACAACGTTGAAAAACAATTATTTAACGCGCCCATTGAGGCTAAAGCCGCAAGGGATGTCAGCTCGCTACCTTTAGTGGAAGTGGATGCGCAATCACAAGGACAATATTTTAATACGGATATATTCGCCGTTATTATTTCTGGCGATGGTGGCTGGGCAAATATCGACAAAGATATTGCCAACGGACTAGCCGCCAAGGGAATCGCTAGTGTCGGCTGGAATTCGTTAGAGTATTTTTGGGAGGGCAAAACACCTGACATTGCTGGGCATGATTTACAGCAGGTACTTTCCACCTACAGCGAGCGCTGGCATAAATCTAAGATCATCTTGATTGGTTTCTCCATGGGTGCCGACGTCATGCCTTTTATGGTTAATAAGCTGAGTGCACAAACAAAAGAAAACATTCTGAGTGTCAATTTACTTAATCCATCTACTACAGTGGATTTTGAGTTTCACCTGAGCGGCTGGTTAAATGCGCAAGCCAGCGCTCCCTTTCAAGCCACGCCCGAACTCGCCAACTGGTCAACCTGGAAAACCAATTGTTTTTATTCGACCAAGGAGCAAAGCCTTTGTGCTGCCATTGCGCAAGGTAAAAATAATACACAGCAAAACAAAAAGCTCTTTTATCTTGAAGGTGACCATCATTTCAATGGCAATAGTAAAGAGCTAACGCAATTAATTATATCGAATGGTTTATAGCGCTGAAGCGACCTGAACAATTACCACTATAGGAAGAAAAACGAATGCGCGAGCTGAAGTGGCTAAACAATTTACCAGAAGGCTATGACATTGCTCTTATCCTTGTGGTTACCCTCATTCTGGTAAAGATAATAAAAGTCATCATTAATCAGAAATTACTACGCATTCAACATCACACCAATTATGATTCAACCGGATTGATTTTCGCTAGGCGCAGCTTGATTACACTTACCTACGCACTAGGTATTGGCTTTGCTCTGGCTAAAATTCCAGACTTTGAAATAATAGGCCATTCATTAATCGCAGGTGCAGGACTTATAACGCTCATTACTGGTTTGGCCTCACAGCAAATTTTGAGCAATGTTTTTAGCGGCTTACTTATTGTCATCTTCAAGCCGTTTAAAATCGGCGATCGAATTACTGTCGATGGATTTAGCGGCACCGTTGAAGACATCAATCTGCGTCAATTTATTCTGCGTGATACTGAGAATAACCGCGTCGTAATCCCCAACAGTTTAGTTGGGAGCACTCCACTCATTAACTTTAATCACACGGATACACGCTGCTGTAAAACACTAGAAATTGGGATTTCTTATACAGCCAATATCGATAAGGCCTTTGAGTTAATGATTGCAGAAATTGAAGCCCACCCACTTCACATTGACGGAAGAACTCTACAGCAAATAGACAAAGGCATACCAAAAGTGATCACCAAGGTAGTTGCCTTAGGGGAGTCAGCCATCACTATTAAAGCGTGGACATGGGCCAAAGATGCTTCCGACAGCATCAACCTTTACTATGACTTACTGAAATCCATTAAAGAAGCATTTGACCGAGAGGGAATAGATATCCCCTTTCCCCAACGCACTCTTCACTACGCAAAATAGCACATCAAATAACAAAGAAAAAGGAAAAAGAGCCGAACACTACCACTCAATTCCCTTTTGCGCTTTTACGCCCTGATTAAAGGCGTGTTTAACCTGCTTAACTTCACTGAACGTATCGGCTAAGTCTTCCAAATATTTTTTCGCACCGCGGCCGGTAATAATCACATTTTGATTAAGAGGGCGATTTTGAATAGCAGTGATTACCTTGTCTTTATCAAGATACTTATAATTGAGCATATAAGTCAGCTCATCGAGCAGCACTAAATGCACCTCCGGGTCGCTGAACACATGTTCGCACTCAGCCCAAGCAGCTTCGGCAGCCTGCTTATCCTGCTCAGCATTTTGTGTCTCCCAGGTAAAACCTGTACCCATCACAAAATATTCAAGCTTAGGGTGTTCACCGCGAAAAAGGCTTTCGGTTAAAAAGTTTTTTTCGCCACATTCCCAAGTGCCCTTAATAAACTGCACTATAGCCACTTTATAACCATGGCCTAAACAGCGCACTGCGGTACCAAAACCCGATGAGCTTTTTCCCTTACCATCGCCAGTTAACACAATTACCACACCGCGATCTTCCGTTGCGCGTGCAATTTTTGCATCCACAATTTCTTTTCGCTGTTGCATGCGCTCCTTATGGCGCGCCTGTTGCTCAGGCGTTTTTCCGCTTGAGCCTACATCGTTTGCATCGTCTGACATGTTGATTGCCCTCATGACAGCTGGGTAGCTTGCGGCTACCCAACTGTTTAAAATTAACAGCCATTATGCATTAAAAGCTGTAGCTAATACTGGCCTCATAGTTTCGCTCAGGTTGTGGGTATTGCCCCCATATAGAGTGATAACCTGCATATAATTCGTTAGTTATATTGTTAACACGAGCACTGAGCTCTATTTGTTTATAGCTATATACCACTGCCACATTAAAAACAGTCAATGGCTTTAATTGAGGCTGAGCATTTTTTTCATCATCACCCTTGTAGCGAGAACCCGTATAAACACTTTCTAGCGATAAAGTCAGCGGAGCAATAGGTGTAAACAAAAGATTAAAAGCCGCCGAATTTTCAGCCACAAAAGGAACCTGCTTATTTTCGTACGCACCCTCTATTACTTTGGCATCGAGATAAGTGTAATTGAAACCAAATGCCAATTCAGCACTCAACCGCGCATCCACATCCAACGTAAAGCCCTGACGCTCGGAATCAGGCAGATTAATATTTGCGTAATTAATTGAATCAAATACTATTTGATCATTTAGCGTCATTTCATACCATGCATAAGAAACCTGCGTATCGCCACTTTGCCATTCAGCACCAAATTCCACTGAATCACCGGTTTGCGGCTTTAAAAATAAAACACCAGGCATGACAGTATTATTTTCATCGGCATTTCCGAAACGGAAACTTTCAGCATAACGGCCAAAAACACGCCACTCGTTGGTCAGCTGATAGTTCAAGCCTAGCTCACTCGCTGTTAAATCATCTTTTTGTACTCTAGCTTTCAGATAATTTTGATCTTCAACAGCAGACTGCCGAACGCCGATATTAGCAGTTAACTTTGGCAATAAAGGGTACACCAAGTGCACATAGCAGCTATTTTGCTGCTGGTTAGAATTAACAGATGCCCAAATATTATTACTCTCATAATCACTTTCAATCTGATCGTAACCAATTGTGGCTATAGCCGTGCCGTGAACAAGAGCATATTCACCAATCAACCGTGGAGTAAAGCTTTTCACTCTAACAGAGTACTCTGTTGGGGCTGGTATTGCGCCACCCCAATAATTGTCATAGAAGTAAACGCCCTCTTCGTCACGGTCCGAATATTCAGCTTGCAGCAACCAATGTTCCAATAAATCGATACCGCCGCCGACACGCCATGTATCAGTATCCTGATTGCTGTAATCATTGAATGAATCACTATGATGGCGATCGAGTTCTGCCTGAAAATCACTGATAGAACCGGGCAAACGCAAGTCATCACTCACTGCCTGCCCTTCAATAAATACAAAACCCTTCGCAAAATCGTACCGTACATTACCCAATACATTTTCATAGGCCGACTGGTTGTTATCGCGATAATTATCGGCATTACGCTTTTGCGCAGATACGCTATAGCTCAAACCATTTAAAAAACCCTGACTTAAACTTGCGCTAAAGTCTTCGAGGTTGCCAGTACCTGTTGTTGCACTGATAGAACCATTAACGTCACCTGCCGTAGCGCGACGAGTAATAATATTAATCACGCCGCCTACCGCTTGATCGCCATAGAGCACGCCCGCACTGCCCTGCACAATTTCAATGCGTTCAACATCTTTTAAGGAAACTGTGTTTAACGCCGGTGCAGCAAGCGAAGGATTGTTTAGCTTGCGGCCATCCACCAAGACCAACACATTGTTAGCGCCGGACAAACCGCGCATAGACGCCGTGACATTGCGTGCGCCGCTACCGTCGGAGTCGGTTAATTGAATACCTGCCTGAGTGCGCAACACTTCAGATAGAAGCTTTGCACCACTCACCCGAATTTCATCGGCAGTGATGATTTTAATTTGGGTGGCAACGGGCATTTGAGCGGTTTCGCTGCGCGTCGCACTCACATAAACGTTTTCGATTTTTTCAGCACTGGTGGTTTTTGCAAGCGCAATACTAGCGGATGTGGTCATTGCAATAATGGCAGCACTCAGACTGGCAAGCTTGAAATTACTTGATGGGAGAAACATTGAACACCTCAATCCTAATGGGATGAGGGAGGGAAAGCGGAAAAGCTTAGCGTAGTTTGCGCAGGCGAAAACGAACGGCGCACCACAAGATTTCCACCGATGCTGCCCTCCGCGACATCGTGAATAAATGGAGCTGTAGCTCCGTTGTTAAGGCTGGTATCGGACTCATGCTGAGTAAGCATTTACCGTTGCGGGGGCAGTCTCGGAATTGTTCGCAGCCTGCAGCTACGATACGCACCGAATTCCCATTGACTCTGACCCTAAGGTTTTCACCTTCATCAGACACCTCGGGCGCGCAAACTACGGGGTTAGACGCGCCAAGTCAAGCGCGACAGCAGCCAAATACACAGCCTTAACGGCACAGGGCGCTCAATCATCATCAACAAAAACGGCAGACTGCGAAGCCTGCCGTTTTTTGATTTGATGTAAAATATTCAGTAAAAACGTTGTTAATACACTTCAATAAAACATGACACACAAAATTTTTGGGGCTCTTCTCTATGACCAAGCGACTAATCTAAATAACTTAAGCACAGATCTACCTCTTCCGCAGAACCTAAAAACACCGACACACGCTCATGTAAGGCTTGAGGTTTAATGCTGAGAATCGTTTCGATACCTGCGCTCGTTTCACCAAAGGCTTTGCCGCCAGCGTGTTCAATTAATAGCGCCATAGGGTTAGCTTCGTAGAGCAAGCGCAACTTGGCAGGCTGATCTAGATTGCGGCTGTCACGTGGATATAAAAACACACCGCCGCGCATTAATACGCGGTGCACATCGCCTACCATAGCGGCATTCCAACGCATATTGAACCGCTTAGCGCGCACGCCTGTTTCACCGAGCAATAGATCGGCCATGTAGTGTTTAAAGCCCTCACCCCAAAAACGCTGGTTCGCCATATTCGCCGCAAATTCTTGCGTACTTGCGGGCACATCAAGCTGCTCTTGGGTAAGTACAAATGCATTGCTCTGCGCATCCAGAGTGTAGCAACGTGTGGGGCTGTCTGGCGCGGCCGTGGTCATAACCAACAGCGTAGCCGCACCATAGAGCACATAACCCGCGCACACTTGCGCTGACCCCGCCTGTAAAAAATGCAGCGCGCTATCGTCGGCGATATTATCCAGCGCAGGGTAAACCGTAAAGATGGTGCCAATTTGACCGTTAATATCTATATTGGAGGAACCGTCGAGTGGATCAAATGCAACCACATAGCGCCCTGCACTATTAGCAGCTACTACATACTCCTCTTCCTCCGAAGCCAGTGCGCGCACCTGTGGATTAGCCGCAAGCGCGTCTTTCAATAAATTATTCGCGATAACATCTAGGTTTTTTTGCGTTTCACCCTGCACATTCTCTACCGCGGCAGAACCCAACACACCTGCAAGTGCACCTTGATGAACCCGCGCGGCAATGTCGCGCGCGGTTTCAGTCACGCTCACAATAACTGTCGCCAAGGCTGGCTCAACCTGTTCTGCGACTAAACACTGTGCCAGTGTTTGTTTAGACAAAGCTTGCATATAGTTTTCCTTTTTCAATAGCAAGAAAACCGCTGAATAATCGAGATTGCTCAGCGGTTTTCTTGAAGACATTAGTTTTTAAGTAGCCCGCACAAGATAGGCCACCCGCGCTAACCTATTTGTACTGATTGATACAATTCAGGTCGGTAAACGACTGATGCAAGCGCTGTACCATGCCCTCTTCTAACTTGCGTAACCACACACGAGGATCATAGTATTTTTTATTTGGCTTGTCTTCGCCATCGGGATTACCAATTTGCCCCTGCAAATAAGCTTCATGCTGTTTGTAATATGCCATTACGCCCTGCCATGCAGCCCACTGAGTGTCAGTGTCTATGTTCATTTTTACCACACCATAGCTGATAGCTTCGGCTATATCAGCTGGCTCAGAACCAGAACCGCCATGAAAAACAAAATCCAAACTCTGTGCAGGTAATGCAAACTTTTCACTCACATAAGCCTGTGAGTTTTTCAAAATTTCTGGCGTGAGCTTAACATTGCCGGGCTTGTAGACTCCATGCACATTGCCAAAAGAGGCCGCTATGGTAAATTTATCGCTCACGGCACTCAAGCGCTCATAGGCATAGGCAACATCTTCAGGCTGCGTATAGAGTGCGGAGCTGTCGATACCAGAGTTATCCACACCGTCTTCTTCGCCGCCAGTACAACCCAACTCTATCTCAAGGGTCATACCCATTTTACTCATGCGCTGCAAGTACTCGACACAAATGTCGATATTTTCTTCCAGCAGTTCTTCAGAAAAGTCGAGCATATGCGAACTAAATAATGGCTTGCCCGTTTGCGCAAAATACACTTCACCCGCATCCAGTAGGCCATCAATCCAAGGTAATAAATTTTTTGCCGCATGATCGGTATGCAGAATTACCGGCACCCCATAAGCAGCAGCCACAGCGTGTACATAATGCGCGGCAGCTACTGCGCCCAGAATGGAGTTACCGTGGCCTTCAAGCTTAACGCCCTTTCCTAAAAAGAAAGATGAACCACCATGGGACAACTGCACAATAACGGGCGAACTAATAGCCCGCGCCGCCTCCAAGGTTGCATTGATCGAATTAGTACTTACCACGTTCACGGCGGGATAGGCACAGCCATTTACTTTCGCAAATTGATAGAGAGTTTTTACCTGCTCGCCAGTTGCAACGCCGGCGGGTACTAATGCGGCTAATGAGTTCATAAATAATTCCTGTACTGATCACACTTAATAAAAAATTTAATTTAACGCCTGCTCAGATGCCTGCTGGCAAATCGCGAGAAAGTGTCCTGGGTCCAAGCTCGCGCCGCCAACCAACACGCCATCGATATCTTCCTGTGCCATAAGGTCGCGCGCATTTGTTTTGTTTACGCTGCCGCCGTAAAGCAGACGCACGCGATTAGCAAGCTCTTCGCCGTAGAGGGATTTAAGCTCTCTGCGAATGAACTCATGAATCTGTTGCGCGATTTGCGGGGTTGCGGCAAGGCCCGTGCCTATAGCCCAAATGGGTTCATAGGCAATACAAATATCCTTGCCCGTCAAATCGATACCCTCCAGCCCTTCTCGCAGCTGCGTACCTATGACCTCTTCTGTGGTATTCGCTTCGCGCTCTGCTTGGTTTTCACCGATGCACAGTACCGGAAGCAAACCATGATTTAAGCTGGTTTGAATTTTTACACGGCAGCCTTCGTTGCTTTCATTGAACATAGCGCGACGTTCAGAGTGCCCGATCAAGCAGAGTGCGCAACCCGCTTGCTTGAGCATTTGCGCCGAGGTTTCACCGGTGTAAGCGCCCGACTCGTAGCGGCTTACATTTTGGCTGCCGACTTTAATTTCTGAGTGCTGTAAAAACGTCAGCATGTCGCGCATGTAGATATACGGAGGGCAGAGTGCAATTTGCGCATCAAAATGCTTGCCAATAAAAGGAGCCACTGAGGTGCAAATAAGCCCAACACTGCCATTGAGCTTCCAGTTGGCTATGACGATAGGTTTACGTTGTTTCGCTATTTGACTCATGGTGTTTACTCAACAAAAAATTGTGCCCGAAAAACGCCGCGCTTAACCCAGTCAAACGCCTAGACCTTTCTATTTGGCCCAGGGCTCGAATCGCTAAACAAGGCTACCAGCCTAAAGTTTGGCATACCTTGGCCATCCAGCAGTGCTAAGTCGATACTAAAAGCCTTAACTTTCACTGCTGAGCATTTATAATCGCACAGTTTTTTTGGTATGACAACTTTGGTATTACCAATTAATGAAATTAATACAAATTAGGTAATACCAAAGGTAAGGTGGACTATAAGTGAAGGGTGGCCATCAAGCCAATGTGAGGAACGACCTTAGCAGTAGGGAACACGAGCGCATAAGCCCACGGGAGGATAGCTATTGCCCCTAACGACATAACCTAGCATGTAGATTCCATAGGCCAATCCAACCACTCGCAAAGCCCGCGCCCCATAATCCAAGCGAGGTCTTCCGCGCTGAGCCAAGATAGCTGCTCAGTAAAGAGGTTTATTGCATCGCTATAACCAACAGGAGAGCGACTTAGATCTGTCCCCCAAAATAAGCGACGCGCCCCATAGTTATCAAACAGCTGCGCAAGAGCATCACTTACATCGACAAGCCTGCAGCCTGAATACATGAGTGCCGCCATAGCAGTCGTTTTAAGTGCAAAATTAGAATAGTTCGCCAAAGGGATAAGCGGCGCTATAGCAGCCATAAGCGCTGCGCGATTGGTAGGCAGTAAGTGAGGAGCAAGGTTGAGGTGATCTAGAGACAGGCGCAAGTCTGGATGCCGCTGCAGAATACGCGCAAGCGCCTGTGCCATTTGCGGTAAGCCCGGCAGCATAACTGTCACAGGAACAGCGGCGGCTTCAGCTTCTGCCCACACCCAATCAAAATCACCCGTTAAAAAAAGCGTTTGATCACGAGAAGAATGGAAAATAAAGCGCAACCCCAAAAAGCCTCGGTCGCGCCAAGTTTTTAGCTGGCCTCGGCTTGCCGCCAATTCAGGATCAAGCCGCCCCATGACACCAAAGCGCTGAGGATGCGCAGCAGCAGCGGCTAAGGCGAGGTCGTTGTAATGTCCCTCCCATGAAGGAGGAATTAAAATCCCACGAGCAACTCCCGCTGCAGCCATCGCCGTTAATAGTTGTTGCTGATCTACACCCTGCGACTGATGGGCTTGGGCTTGGGGATTAGGCCAAGGGCGCGCAAGAGTATGCGGCGCCCAAATATGTAAGTGCGCATCAACCAATTCCATAACCGCACCTACCTTTCTTAGGCATTAACCCCATCCAGCTTTAACGCAATTTACTCAAAAAAGTACCGTGAATTCCTCAAGCTTCATCCGTCACATCCATGTCAAATACAACTGCAGGCTCTTTTAACAAGTAGGTAACGCACACCTTCACCTCATTGGCCGAGCCTAAAATAACGGGCACGCGCTGGTGAAGCGATTGGGGCTCTATATCGAGAATGCGTTGGATTTCATCCTGCGCTTCACTGCAGGCTTTGCCACCGGCATTTTCGATGAGCATGGCCATGGGGTTGGCTTCGTAGAGCAAACGCAACTTGGCCGGTTGCTTGGCATTGCGGTTATCGCTGGGGTACATAAAGATTCCGCCGCGCGTGAGTACGCGGTGCACATCGCCCACCATGGCCGCATTCCAGCGCATGTTGTAGCGCAAGCCACGCGCGCCCGATTCGCCTTGCAATAGATCGGCGATGTAGCGCTGCATGTTGCCACCCCAGAAGCGTTGGTTAGACATGTTGATAGAAAATTCTTGCGTGCATTGCGGTACGGCTAACTTGCCATTGGTGAGTACAAATTCATTGCTTTGGCTGTCAAGGGTATAACAGCGCGTTGCGCCGCCCGTGCTAATAACGAGCAAGGTTGCGGCGCCATAGAGTACATAGCCCGCGCACACTTGTTGTTTACCCTGCTGATAAAAATGCGCGGGGCTATCCGCTGCCAATTGCGACAGTGCGGGGTAGACCGTGAAGATGGTGCCAATTTGCCCATTGATGTCGATGTTTGATGAGCCGTCGAGAGGATCAAAGGCGACGACATAGGGTGCACCTGCAGTAGCGGCAACCACTTGCTCTTCCTCTTCCGAGGCGAGCGCGCGCACCGCTGAATTTTGTAACAGCGCGGTTTTGATTAAATCGTTGGCGATGACATCTAATTTTTTTTGTGTTTCGCCCTGCACATTTTCGCGCTGCGCTGAACCGAGTATGCCCGCCAAGGCACCTTGACGCACGCAGAGTGCGATATCTTTGGCAACCTGGGTAAGGCTGCTAATAACGGATACTAATGCCGGTTCTACTTTGTCATGGTGTAAATCAGTATAGATAGTTTGCATAGGAGAATGCCCGAGCGTGAAACGCGTATGCCCATGAGTAACTGCGCAATGAGTAACAATGCCATGGGCGCTATTGTTGTTGTCGGCAGCAGTTAACACTGGCGGCTGGTGTGATGGAATGGAGTAGTGCATAACATAAATCTCGGTGTAGGCCTTACGCGCAGGGGGAAAAAAGCCGCGCGCCTTTTATAAGGCTGCGCGCTATTAATAAAATACTAGCGGTATTGATTTACACAATTCAAATCCGCAAAAGACTGTTGCAAACGCTGCACTATGCCCTCCTCCACTTTGCGCAGCCACACGCGTGGGTCGTAGTATTTTTTGTTGGGCTTGTCGTCGCCCTCAGGGTTGCCGATTTGCGCTTGCAAGTAGGCTTGATGCGCTTTGTAGTAGTCCATCACGCCCTGCCATGCGGCCCATTGGGTGTCGGTATCTATATTCATTTTGATCACGCCATAGCCAATTGCCTCGGCAATTTCCACTGGGTCGGAGCCCGAGCCGCCGTGAAAGACAAAATCCAAACTATTTGCAGGCAGATTAAATTTTTCACTCACATAGGTTTGCGAATTTTTTAAAATTGCGGGCGTAAGTTTTACATTGCCGGGCTTATACACGCCGTGCACATTGCCGAAAGAAGCGGCAATGGTGAACTTGTCGCTGATGGCGCTGAGCATTTCATAGGCGTAGGCGACATCCTCCGGCTGGGTGTAGAGCGCAGAGCTGTCCATGCCGGTGTTATCGACGCCATCTTCTTCGCCGCCGGTGCAACCCAGTTCTATCTCTAAGGTCATGCCGATTTTGCTCATGCGCGCTAAGTAGGCGGCACATATTTCAATATTTTCCGCGAGAGGCTCTTCAGACAAATCCAACATGTGCGAGCTGAACAGTGGCTTGCCGGTTTGCGCAAAAAATACTTCGCCCGCGTCTAATAACCCATCGATCCAGGGCAGTAACTTCTTGGCCGCGTGATCTGTGTGCAAAATAACGGGAACACCGTAGGCTTCTGCAACGGTATGCACATACTTAGCCGCCGCTACCGCGCCCAGCACGGAATTTTCTTGGCCGGTTAACTTTAAACCCTTGCCTAAAAAAAACGCCGAACCGCCGTGGGACAGCTGCACAATAACCGGTGAATTAACGGCGTGCGCTGCCTCTAAGGTGGCGTTAATAGAATTGGTGCCCACCACATTCACAGCGGGATACGCAAAGCCATGTTCTTTGGCATAACGAAACAGGGCTTGCACCTGATCACCGGTGGCTACACCGGGAGCAACTTGGTTTACTAACGAGCTCATTATAAAATCCTGTCAAAATATCAATCTAATTTTTTTACTGTCACTGGGTGTCGTTAACTTATTCACTCGCTACTACAACGAGGGCACAAGGCTGGGCTGAACCGCCAGCACCGAGGCCTGTTGGCAAATCGCCAAAAAGTGGCCTGGGTCTAAACTCGCACCGCCCACCAAAAGCCCGTCGATATCTTCTTGGCCCAACAACTCAGTCGCATTGGTTTTATTCACGCTGCCGCCGTAGAGCAAACGCAAACGCTGGGCCGTGGGCTCATCGTAAAGCGCGGCCAATTCACGGCGAATAAATTGATGCACTTCTTGGGCTTCTGCAGGCGATGCGGCCAAACCGGTACCAATCGCCCACACGGGTTCATAGGCAATACACAAATCTTTCGCGGTTAAATCTATACCTTCTAGGCCTTCGCTCAGCTGACGAAAAATCACATCCTTCGTAATACTCGCTTCGCGCTCCTCTTGGTTCTCACCAATGCAAAGCACGGGCAACAAGCCGTGATTGAGCGCCGTTTGCACCTTGATATTACAGCTGAGATTATTCTCGCGGAACATCGCGCGGCGCTCCGAGTGACCAATTAAACAAAGTGAGCAACCCGCCTGCTTCAACATTTGCGCCGAGGTCTCACCGGTGTAAGCACCCGACTCAAACTTACTCACATTTTGGCTGCCAATTTTAATTTCCGAATGCTGCAAAAACGTGAGCATGTCGCGCATATAAATATAGGGTGGGCACAGCGCAATCTGAATATCAAAATGCTTGCCAATAAAAGACGCCACCGAGGTGCAGATTAAATCTATACCGCCATTCAACTTCCAATTCGCGATCACCATAGGTTTACGCTTTTTGAGCGTGGTAGGGCTGTTGGGTACATGGGTTGCAGAATTCATAAACAATACTCAGCCAGCCAACCCTATCTAGAGGATCACCCTAGTGGGCTGGGTTGCATAAAATTAGTAAGGATTATTAACAAGACATTAAAATTTAAATGTCAAAATTAAAGGTTTCAATACAAGAGTTAATCTAACGTTTTAATCGCAGCAATAATTTCCGCTACCGCTTTTTGACCATCGCCATAAAGTAAACGGGTGTTGTCAGCATAGAAGAGCGCATTCTCAACACCTGAGAAGCCTCGCCCCTGACCCCGTTTTATGACAACACAGTTTCGCGCTTTGAACGCATTGAGAATTGGCATACCATAAATTGGGCTGCTCTTATCATTGCGCGCGTCAGGGTTGACTACATCATTTGCACCTATCACTAACACAACATCAGTGGTAGCAAACTCTTCATTAATTTCATCCAAATCTTGGATAATATCGTAGGGCACACCCGCCTCTGCAAGCAGCACATTCATATGGCCCGGCATACGTCCTGCAACAGGGTGAATCGCAAATTTAATCGTCACGTTATTCTTTTGTAACTGTTGCGTAAGCTCCCAAATTTTATGCTGCGCTTGGGCCACTGCCATACCATACCCAGGCACTATTAATACTTTTTCAGCGTAGGCCATCATCACACCTACATCACTCGCTTCAATAGCTTTCATACTGCCATTAATTTCATTGGTGCTCGCAGAACTGCTGCCAAAATTAGAAAACAATACATTGCTGATAGGGCGATTCATTGCACGCGCCATTAACTGCGTAAGCAAAGTACCTGCCGAGCCGACCACTACACCAGCAATCATCATGGCGGCGTTACCCAATACAAAACCTTCCACGCCTACAGCCAAACCGGTTAAGGCATTGAACAGACTGATAACCACCGGCATATCGGCACCGCCGATGGGCACTGTCATCAAAACACCGAACACCAAGGCCAACACAAAAAAACCAAGTAATAATTCACTGCTGAAATGAGCATCAACAATACGGTAAGTCGCATCCAACTCTACCGCTGAACAGAGTAAAAAACCCAAGGTTAAGGTCGCCACAAAAAATAATCCATTGACGGCTTGCTGACCTTTAAAACGAATCACCCCTTTCATAATTCCCTGTAATTTAAAGAATGCTATGAGTGATCCGGAAAAGGCAACAGTACCTATAATTGCACCAGCTACTGCCAGCACATGCACAATTAATGTATGACCACTCGCTTGGCGCGCCAAAACGTCGTGAACGCCTACAGGCTCTAACAGCTTCAATAATTCCACCGCCGCAATAGCCGCCGCCGCCCCGCCTCCCATACCGTTATAAAGCGCAATCATTTGCGGCATATCCGTCATGGCCACGCGCTTTCCAGTCCACCAAGCGATGATAGAACCCGACACAATTGCCACCATCATAAGTCCGTAGTTACCCAAGCCCGGATACAAAAATGTCGCAAGTGTGGCAATCAACATACCCACACCAGCCCAGATAATGCCTTGACGCGCATTTTTAGGTGATGACATGCGCTTTAAGCCGAGAATAAATAGAAGTGCTGCTAAAAAATAAGCGCCTTCAATGAAATTTCCCACTGCAAAAAAATCATTCATTATTTTTTCTCCTGCTTGGAAGATTTAAACATCTCCAGCATACGATCAGTGACCACATAGCCGCCCACAGCATTTCCTGCAGCGAGAAATACACCGATAAAACCTATCGCCAACTCCACATTTGTTTGCGCGCGCCCCATAGCGACCATTGCACCCACCAAGACTATACCGTGTACAAAATTAGAGCCGCTCATAAGTGGTGTATGCAAAATAACAGGCACTTTAGAGATCACCTCATAACCGGTGAATGCAGCCAACATAAAAATATACAGAGCTACCATACCTTCAATCATGATTGACTCCCCAGCAGTTGTTTAACGCGCTCATTCACTATGGCACCATCGCGTGTAATACAGGCCTGACGCACAATTTCATCGTCCCAATCTAAAACTAAGTCGCCATCTTTTATCCAGGGCGATAGAAAATTAAATAGATTTTTACTGAACATCTCCGAGGCGTGAACAGCAAGTTGTGCGGGCACATTCAATGGCCCTGCAATGATTACACCTTGGTGCTCGATAGTGGCGCCAGCTTGGGTTAATGCACAATTGCCACCACCTTCAGAGGCCAAATCCACTATCACGGCGCCCGCCTGCATCATGGCTACCGCAGCGGCATCTATTAATTTAGGTGACGGCCGCCCCGGAATCGCCGCGGTAGTGATCACTGCATCAGATTTCGCGATATGCTTATCTACAATCGCTTTTTGCTGCGCAAGCTCATCTGCTGTTAATTCGCGTGCATAGCCACCCTCACCTGCAGCATTAATTCCAGTATCAATAAATTTAGCGCCGAGCGATTCGCACTGCTCTTTCGTCTCAGGACGAATATCGTAAGCCTCCACAACTGCACCCAGACGTTTGGCAGTAGCAATAGCCTGTAAGCCTGCAACACCCGCTCCCAGCACCAATACCTTTGCAGGGCGCACTGTGCCCGCAGCCGTAGTCAGCATGGGGAAAAACTTTGCACTCAGGTTCGCTGCGAGCAATACGCCCTTGTAACCCGCTACAGCAGCTTGAGATGAAAGTGTATCCATACTCTGAGCACGAGAAATACGCGGAATATATTCTGTTGCCCAACTGCTTATATTTTTTGCAGCCAGTGCTTTTATCACATCTATGTTTTTATGCGGTGTAAGCGCCCCTAACAACAAGCAACCGTCCTGCATCATGGCTACTTCAGCAAGGGTCGGTGCTTGCACTTTAAAAATAACATTTGCCCGTTGAAAAACACGGGCGGCATCGGCCACAAACGTTAAATTGTCGCCGCTATATTTTTCATCAGGGAAATAAGCTGCGGCACCAGCCGCGCATTCCATCACTATAGGAACCTGCAGCTTTGCGAACTTTTGTAGCACCTCTGGCGACATAGCGACACGCCGTTCGTCGCCACTGTGTTCACACACAACTCCAATCGTGAGTTTCATAGTTCTATTCTCTTAATTTCCAGTTCTCATTCGAACTTTTAATCTAACAGTCCCGTTAACACAGAGACCTCATTTGATCTAAATAGACATGGCTTATTTAATTTATAGTCTGGCCTATAAAAATAATATTTTGTAACATCAAATACTTATAAAAGGTTTTGCTATATGAACTTTTTGATGAGACAAAATACAGCGCCACAAAAAATATTTAGACAATAGTGCCCCTGAAGCCTAACAACTTCATGATGACATTCCTAGAAACCGGCCTTGCACAGCGATATGTTCAACGGGCAGAAAGCACCTACGCCCAACTCAATTTGTATTAATTCCGCGTCATAAAAAACATTCAACAAACATATAACAACTCGGACAATACAGTTGAACTATTCGAACCACATCACCCTCGCAAAGCCTAGCGAATGGAAAGTGTGGCATGAATCCATGCCAAAACTCTCGCTAGACGACAGACAATCACCTTGTCTGATGTGAGGGGATATGCATATCGAGCAAGGTCAAAAAAAACAACGTTCATAGTTGACCCCTAAATATAAAAAAAAGATCGTTGTCGTATTGCTAGGGTGCGAATAGCTACTACATGCCACCCTATAGCAACACCGACAATAGTTAATTAAGAAATTAACGCCTCAGTCCAAAATTCCTGAAAAATCGGCGCAGGTATAATTGCCCCTCGGTGTTGAATTACCACTGCTGCGCTTTTTGCTGCAAGTGCCAATGCTCGCTCACCAGCAATGCCGGCCATTTTTGCGCCCAAATAGACCCCATTGAAAGAGTCACCGGCGGAGGTTGTATCCACAACATTACTGACAGGTGTTATGGCATAGCGATGAATTTTTCCCTCACGCAAAAGGCACAATTCTTCAGGACCATTTTTTACGACGACTTCAGACACAGAATATTTACTTAGAAAATCATTGATGCTTTCAATAGTATTTAAACCGTAGAGTTGCATAAAATCATCCACACCCGGAAGGAGCAAATCGCTAAAGCCAAACGCTTGATCAAAATTGACCTTTGCCTCTTCGGGGTTACCCCAAAGCCGTGAACGATAATTGGGGTCGAACACTATTTTTACACCGGCCTCTTTTAATCGAGCCAGCAACAGCCAAAGTAAATCTCTATCTGCTGCAGGTATTACGGCAAGTGAAATACCTGAAAAGAAGAAATACTCAGCCTGCGCAATTTTCTCGATATGCGTTGTAGTCAATAGCCGCAAAACTTGACGCGCAGCTGAATCATTTCGCCAATAGGTAAATGAGCGTTCACCTTGAGCATCTGTTTTTATCCAATAAAGCCCAGGAATTTTATCCGGCGAACGACAAATGAACTGAGTATCAATATTTTCCTGCGCAAAAAAATCGACCATGGAATCGCTGAGCGAATCTTGTCCCACTGCGGTCAGCAGGCAAGTATCAAGCTGCGGAAATGCACGTTTTAAATACACGGCGGTATTAAACACATCGCCCGCAAATGACTGTTGCAGCAAGCCTGTTTCCAGCTGCAACAACTCTGCCATGCACTCCCCCATCAATACAATTCTACTCATCATTCGCCTTACTCATAATCTGCTGTTTTCACAGAAAAGCGCACATCAATACGCCAGTTTTTTGCCTAGGTTAAACAGACTTTCTTTTTACCGGCTCTAACTTTCCAGCCAAACACACTGACAGGAAGACCAACGGCACCAAAACAGCCCCTAAGATAAAGAATGGTGTGTAGTCGCCACCTTTGGTTAATAGTGGAACCAATTGAATGGAAATAATCACACTCAACACCGCCGAAGTACCACTCATACCCGCTAAAGAACCGACTGTTTTACCCGAGAAAAAATCACTCGGCATCGTTTGAATATTGCTAATTGCCGCTTGAAATCCAAATAAAATTACCGCAATCAACATAACCGCTAACAACGGCGTATTGGCCATAGACGTTAAGATAAGGGCAGGTAACATCACCACACACCCCAGCAAAATAACACCCTTACGCGCCTTATTAACTGACCAGCCGCGCCCTAACAAGCGCCCACACAGCCAACCGCCAAAGAGCGCACCTATAGCTGCGCCCACGTAGGGAACCCAGCCAAAAATACCAATTTGCTTTACATCAAAACCAAATTTTTCATTGAGATACAATGGCAACCATGCAACAAACAACCACCAAATAGGATCAATAAAAAAGCGCGCAGCTATAACACCCCAGCTTTGACGATGCTTTAAAATTTCTAACCAACCTGGCACATATTCCGCTTCAGTTTCAGTGGCTTTTTTCTGTCCCGATAGAATATATTCACGCTCTTCTGGCGTAATCCACGGATGCGCTTCTGGACCAGACTTGTACACGATAAGCCATGGTATAACCCAAATAAAACCCAAGCCACCTATGATGAAAAATGTTGATTTCCAGCCTACAAATGCATACATAAATGCGATAAGCGGCGGCGCGATAATAGAACCCAACGAAGCGCCGGCGCCAAAAATACCTTGCGCCAGTGCGCGCTCTTTAACCGGAAACCATTCTGCATTAGCCTTAGTGGCACCGGGCCAATTACCCGCCTCGCCAATCCCCAATAGAAAGCGGAAAATGCTAAACGACACCACTGACTGTGCGACTGAATGCAGCGCAATTGAAACGGACCAAACAACAATCGACAGCAGAAAACCTAAGCGCGTCCCCACTGCATCAAATATCTTTCCAAACAGGGATTGACCTATAGCATAGGCAATCATAAACACCGTAATAATATTGGCGTAATCTTGTTTCCCCAACCCCAAGTCAGCAGCAATACCCGGCCACATAACAGCCAATGCCGATCTATCTATATAGTTAATTACCGTGGCAATTGAGACTAAGGTAATCACCAACCAGCGCAAACCTTTTACCGTTATCATGCTACATCTCCCAAAAAGTCATCGCGTCTTGGGCTGAAGGTATCAATTAAAATTCCCGCTTTAATGCAGAGCGCGCCATGTTCAACATCTGGCGGAATAAAATAACAGTCGCCCCCCGCCATACGCTTGATAACACCGCCCACATTGACATCAAACTCGCCACTTACAATATAGGTAACTTGAGAATGCCGATGTTTATGCACATAGCCTTCAGAACCGTCCTCAAACCAGACTTTAACTACCATGAGTTCATCATTGTATCCGAGAATTTGGCGAGTGATCCCACCGCCCAATTCTTCCTTTTTTACGCTGTCACCAAATAAAAATTCTTCGCTGGAATTCTTCATAAAAAGCCTTATTTTTTGTTTAATTCAATGAGTGAAAAGTGGCCATCAAACGAATGATTAACGCCGCGAAAGACAAAGCTACTTGTCGCTCCTGCGTCCTGCGCCCTGTCATTATTCACTGCGAGTAACAACTCAGTGCCATTCACAAACACCATACTCACCAGCCACACATTTGCTTGTCGTTCGCTCTTAAGTGACTGCAATTGACTAGCGCCCTCCTGGGTAAATTCATTAACCGGATCATATTTTCCGTGCGGCTCTAATAGGCTTACAAAATCATAGGACTTTGTGCGCGGAATACGCACTATAAACGCGTTTTCTGTGCGTAAATTAAAATTAGGATCATTAGCACCTATTTGGGTAAAAAGAATTTCAGCCTTGTTTTGCACCAATGTGCTTAAACTGTAAAAACGACCATTCTCATTTAACCAAGTAATTTGTGCTAAAGGCTTAAGCGGTGTTGCACGCGCCTTTAACCATAAATGTTGGTAGCCATTTTTCTTACCAAGTGGGCGCAGATTTTCTACCGAAGTCGTTAGTTCAAAGTTAGTATCTACAAGCTGTCCTTTATAGTGCAAAGGCAAATCAAATTGATGCGCAGCCTTAGCAGTTACATTCAATAAATCCAATATTACAGGCTGGGCCAAGCCAGGCACCGTAATCTGTGCCATGGTGCGGACAAAATCGACATTTTTGTAGGCGCTATTCATCCTTGCAGCAGAAATTTTAATCTTATCGTTTTGGGTAAAATACAGTAGCTGAGGATGCTGTGAATTTCCTTTTTCCGTATTGCCATTAAAATGGCTGGCTTCATCAACGACCAAGGTATTGTGTGCAATAGTTTGATTGGCATAGGTATTATTTTCAGGCAGATAGCGGCCACCGAATTTTGCTTCAACATTTAGAAAACGTGCGGCGCCATAGTCAGAAACAATCTCCTGCCCTTTATCGAAAAACAACCAGTTCAATTTATCAAAATGGCCATGCCCCATACCCTGTGCCGTAGCTTTGAAAACCAAAGCTTGATCGGCTGCGCGCATGACGACTAAGGCACCCTCATCGCCCTTGGCACCATCACCAAACGCCATAGACTTAAATTCATAGGGTTGTGCCAAACCTTTATCCAAGGCTTGCGCCACTTTAAGACCATCCCCTGTTAGCAGCGTTGTCGCCTGTAACTTAGCTATCGACAACAACCTCTGATCAGCGGTAATGCCATAGGCAATAGCAACACCATTTACGAGTTCTATAGTGTCTATACCCTTATCTTTGATTGCATCATTGATCGGGAAAAATAGCTTGTTGTAGCTCAATTGAATGGTGGTATTAATGGCTTTTAATATAATGCCATCGCGATACTCAAATATTTTTCGTTGCGGCTCGTTAACCTCAATCGCTTTGGCAAAAGTGACAAACGGCAAGAGCGCATAGCGTTGATAATAGGGGCCTTCATTGTAATATCCTTGAGGCGAAAAAAGTTCTTGCAGCTGCTGCAAAAAACCTCCCTTACCCGACTTATCTAGACCTAGTAAGGATTTTTCTACCCACTCATGCTCACCCAATACATATCCTGTCATACCTACAGCACAAGTTGCCCATGTAGCATGATTGTGGATTTTATTAAAAGTCTCGGGGGAATCCTCCGACAAAAAAGTAGCTATTGGGCGAAACAATCCCGCTTCTATTTTTGTGCGCTCTGCCGCCGTCAAGCTCGGCATTACCGCATCATAGGCTTGAATGCTATAGACCAACCACACCGACTCATTAAGATTTTGCCAAAAAAGTTTACCCGCTGAAATAACACTATCTGTTTTACGCTCGGGATGCAGCGGCAAGGAGGGATACAGTTGTGCATATTTCAAGAGCAAATCCCGTACATAGTTCGCGTACTTTTGTTCGCCACTTAATTGATACACTATGCCGGCATAGTACATATTCTGCGCATTATTTTTGTGTACTTCATGAGTAAAACCACCTCCGGCGTCCTTTGGTACAGGAACTTGCTGCGGCAGTGCAATTTGCACATCTAACTGCTGTTTTCTTAACTGGTATTCTGTTTGAAATAAACCTGGATTTTTTATAGCAAGGCGCATTTGTTTTACATCAGCTTGGCTGATTACAAGATGAGGATTGATAGATGCGGCAACAGTGACCGCAAAACTCTGTGCGCAAAAGCCCATTAACGCCAGCCCAAAAATCATGAGCACATTATATTTAACGACAAAACATCGAGAAAATATTATTTTAAACATCGTATACACCTATATTTTAAAGCAGCTAAAGCCTATAAGGCTCACTAGAGCTCCTTATTAGCCTCATAACGCAGGGTGGAATCACCCTTAGTGTGTAGCTCAACAACCGAAACCTTAGGCACATCTTTAAAACGGTTATGTGCAATTAAACTATCTGGTTCACCCACTGTATGTTCTATACGAATTCCTGCAGTATCCTCAAAGCGATTATTCTCGATACGTGTCAGCTGCACACCATGCAAGAGAAAAATACTCTTGTGCTTGTTGCGACTACCCTTGCCAACATTTTCAAAACTATTGTCATTCACCAAAAAATGTGGGCCAAAAGTACTCTCATCGGTTCCACCACGATATAGACGGACAATGGCGCCCTCAATATTTTTAAACGTATTCGATTCTAAACGTACATATTCAGCATTATAAATACCTAAATCATCAGTCTCTTTGTCTAAGCGTAATAAATCACCCGTGATATTTTCAAAACGGCTATTTTTAATATTTATTTCACTCGCCAAGCTGCGACTACCTGCATCAAAAAAATGAAACGAATGATTAACATTAAGGTTTTCGATAAAACAGTTTTCAACCACCAACCGGTAGCTATTAATCATTCCACTTTTCAACGTCCTAATGAGTTGATTGCCTGCGGCATCAGGGCTTTTACGCCCAGAAAAGTGCAAGCCTACTAACTTAAGAGATCCGCCATTTTGCAGCTCAAACAATGTCGATCTTTCGCCTTCAATAACAACACCGTCTTTTTGAGTGGCTACTAAAGTAATAACTTTGTTGATAACCAATAATTTGTTGACGCTATAAATACCCGGTGACAACTGTAAAATATCGCCATCTACAGCCATATGGATGGCATTAAATAAAGCATCCTCACCTGGCGTTACTAACAGTTTTTTACCCGAGTCAAACGTAACATCTGGTTCTAACTTAGGATACCAACTGGGCCCAACATCAGCCTTACTGATTGGCTGCAATGCCGCCACCACACCAACTTTACTCAATTTTTTATCGACTGGTATAAGCAGCCCATAGGCGTTGCGTTTTAATTCAATCTGCGCACTGTTAAACCCGTGAGTAATGAGCGGTTTTTTTACGTTATTGAGCCAGTTATCCGAAAATTCTATGCCGCTAAGATCATCAAATACGCTAAACACATTTTCACCAGCTTCGTTGTAGATGAGATTATGCTTAATATAACTTTTGGCAGGTGGCGCATTGCGTTCAGCATCTTTTCCTGCTGCCAACTGAATATTATCTACATTGATAAAGCTGTTATTTTCGACCTGTGCATTCACTACTTGGTGATAGCGATTGATCGGCGGATTGAGTGCACCGTTCATAATGGCAAAACCGCTTCCAAAACGAGTACCCGTTAGGCCTTCTAAATAATTATTACGCACAATTTGGTCGCGATTGATAATACGAATACCGCCGGTATGATCAACACCGTTACCCCAAAACACATTGCCTTCCACCAAATTTCCGTTGCCGTGACGCAGTGTTACTGTACCTCTAGATTCGAAAAATACATTATTGCGTATGATATTTTTACCCGACTTAACGGAGACAATTTCCACCTCTCCATTACAGCGATCAAAATAGTTTTCCTCCACTAGCGTGAAAGAGTCAGTCAGTGAATAAGTACTTGTGCCAATGCGTAAAGTCTCACCACCATTGGACCCCAATATAGGGCGCGGGCCAAAATAGTTGTGGTCTATACGATGGTGATTTTGTTGATTCTCTACTGCATCTAAGCGAACCGCCATGGTTACACCGGTATTGCGTTTTCCCGCCAAATAGTTGTGATCAAAGCGATTGTTTTTACCGTAGAGGGCTACCCAATAATCTGACGTATCCTTATCGGGGTTTGAGTAGTTATCTATTACAATTTCAGTGATACGTGAATTATTTGCCAGATGTTTATCATTGCGTTTAAAGGCGACTACCTCACCTGTCGGCGTGTAGCCATTTTTAAACACCAAACCAGAAACAACCAAATACTCACCGGCTATACGCAGATTTGATTGCCCTGAAAGCAGCACCTTACCTTTCGTTTCTGCACTCAAGCGTATAGGTTTTTCAGCCGTACCTTGGCCAACAAATAGGATCTCAAAGTTTTTCCACTCGCCATTTTTTAAGACGATAGCATCGCCCGGCTGAAGTTTTTTTAAAGCTTGCCGATACTCTTGCTGATTCTTCACAAGTAGCTCTTTCGCTGTAGCCAAGCTGCCCAGTAAAGATAAGATGCAAAAAACGAAAACCGCACAAACTTTAGACATAATTCTTTAACTCTCTACTAAATGACGACACCTCTTTACGAAAGTACCGCACTAGATGATTTTTACTAAAAAAGAACGGGATATCCCTTACTAGGAGCGAAATATCCCGTTCAAACTTCACGAGCAACATGTAAACCTGTCATTTTCAAATCGAAAATACTTGCAATAAGCTGACTGCGTTATATACGCAGCCGCTTATACTTAAACCATTCACTCTTTTTTCATTAACGTCATAACACTACTTTTCTTGATATAAGATTAGAAGGTTGCCTTAACACCCAGTTGATATTTTGGACCAGAGCTTGACACCAAGGTTGGCGTCTTTTCTGTTCCGCGCGTCATGTATTGCGCCTCATCCAGAATATTGATCGCCTGCAAACTTATTTCGACATTATCGAGAATAGAGTAAGAAACGGTCATATCAACGTACTCAAAGGGCTCAACATAACGGTTGGCCTGAGCGCCAGAGTTTGGCTGGAAGTACTTAGAGCGCGATTTATAAAGCACACGCACTTCCCAATCGTCGTTTTCCCAATAGACAGAACCAGAAAAAACTTCTTTAGAGAAACCAAAAAGATTGGCCGGCGGAATAAAAGCAAAACCAGCTTGCGTTAAAACGCCATCTACATCATAAACATCGCCAAAAGTGCCATCCTGATTTTCGAAATCAGAGTCTGCATAGTTGAACGATATTTTGGTGCCAAAGCCATCAAAAGGAGCCGGCAAATAAGAGAAATTATGCTGTGCAGACAACTCCCAACCACTTAAATCTGACGTGTCTTTAGTGTAGGTATCAGTCGCTAACATAGTCGTAATGGTAATGCCATCAATGACGATATCTTCTGGTAACTGCACTGATCTGAAGTTGGCTTCAAATTGCTTGTAATAATATGCTAACGACAGCGACGTATCTTTTGAGGGATACCATTCCAAAGAGATATCACCATTGTTTGCCATCAGTGGATCCATATATGGATTGTCACCCGCTGCACTGGTAATCAACTGATTAGGGTCGGTAACATCTGAGTCGCTCGATTTGTAAATACGACCAGCACCCATGTCGCGCAAATCAGGACGCGACATAGAGCGATAAAGCGCACCACGTAACAACACATCATCATCCAAATGAAAGGTGATATTGGCACTTGGCAATACCACCATTGAGCTGTGATCTGTCACAAACTCCGTTACTGTATTAGGTACCACATCTAAACTATAGACACCTGCAGCTTCAGTAATTTTGTACGCAGTGTTGTAACCGGTAGAGGCCACATTCGTGTGCACGACACGTACACCTAGATTACCGGTGACTTCAGTATCAAATAGCACCCCTTCAAGGTTAGCCATTACGTAGGCTGCTGTTACTGTTTCATCAATAACATCATCGCCCGCACTGCGGCGATCGGGTAACTTTCCGAAATCTGCAAAACTGCCATCGGCGTTATATTGCGACAGAATCCCAAATCCACAGCGGCCATCCATTTGTGCGAATTCACCACCTTCAAAACCAGAACCACCCTCTTGAGAAAGCCACTCGGAATTATTCCAACCGATAAAGCATTCATTCAATACATTCTGAATTAAGGTGGCATTTGTCACCGTAGCCTCACCGGCAACCGCAACTTTATTCACTGCATCCCACTGAGTATCGGTATCAACATCAGAATAAAGATGCTCTTCTGAGTAGCGCACGCCAGTTTTAATACTGCGAATAAACGGCATATTTAATTGATACTCAGCATCAACCTTCGCCGCTTTAATCGTGTCAAAACGCTCATCTAACTGACGGCGATATTTTGCTGATGTTTTGTTGGCATTATTTGCCAATGCCCAAGAGTCTTTATTAGTAGGATCAAACGCAGTTGCCGAGTTGAAACCTTCGTCATCTGCAGACAAGCCTTTGCTATCAAGAAAATTCAGCTGCGATACGATGGAATCAGTATTATCCAATGAGTAATTAAACGTACTGTTAGTGCCCAAGCGAGACTGAAAGCTAGAGCGATCGCGATGAGACTTCGAGTAAGACAAATCAAACCAAAGCGTTAAATTATCTGTCGCTTTAAACTCAGCATTTAAACCTGTACCACGATAGGATTCTTCCTCAAGACGATAGTAGCCTTGAGTTTCCATTTTTGATTTTCCTTCGCGATACAACAGACTGTGATCTTCGCCAACAATTTGATGGGTTAAAGCATTTCTGATATCGCTCAACGTAAAATCATGGCGGTCTTCAAAATAAGAGTTGTCGGATGCTTCTACATCCCAGTTTATATCCCAGCGATCATTAGGCTGCCATTGCACAGCAGCAACATAGCCTTCGCGATAATCACCATCAGATTGATTGCGCCATGTAGCAGAGGTAGGCGTTACATAAATAGAATCTTCTTGAAAGTTCGCGTAGGTTTCACGCGTGACACCCGTCGGGGTTTTATGACACTGACCGCTATTGGTCAACGCTTTTCCATCGGCTGATTTTGTTGCGCAGGCCACCATAGAACTACCGGTTAAGGTACTCTCTTCAGGGTTTGCTGAATCGGTGCGTTGCACACCAAAGGTCACGCCAAAACTACCCAGGTTTTCAGTATCAAATTGATCAACATAAGAAAATGTTTGTTCATCACCCAAACCATTTTCGCCATCTATGTGGGCACTGGTTTGATTGTAGATAGCACTGGCTTCTACGGTGATTTTGCGCTTACCAAAATCAAGTGGACGCAAAGAGGCTATATCGATAGTTCCTGCCACACCGCCTTCGATAAGATCAGCTTGCTGCGATTTGTACACCACAACCTTATCGCTTAAATCTGAAGGGAATTTTTTGTAGTTCACCGCACGTGAATCACCAACGCTGGTGACTGTTCGGCCATTAAAGGTGCCATATCCAAGAAACGGACCTAAGCCACGGATAGACATTTCTGATGCACTGCCTTTACCGCGATGACCAGAGACAGACGTAATATTCTCTATGACGTCTGACATCGACAAGCCAGGCAAGCCGCCAAAGTCAGAGGCCGCTAACGCATCAACGATAGCACTGGTGTTTCTTTTTACGTCAGCCGAACGCGCCATAGTTGCGCGCAAACCCGATACCACAACTTCTTCGATAGCCGCATTATTTGCAGCGGCCTGCACTGGCGCTATTGCGGCCTCCTGCGCCACAACCGACACACTGACCAACGATATCAATGCCGATGAATAAACCCATGGCTGCACAGAGGCTTTAACATTAAGCCTCCTTAGAGCACTACTCAGCTTGTTGGGTTTTGTTGTAAGAGTGTTTGTCATTGCCTAGCCTCGCCTCGTTTCTATTATTTTGAGTGACAACTTAATCTAATCACTTAAGACCAATGTGTCAACAAAAAATAGACCAATTGGTAAATTTATACGAAGCAAGCACTTGAATAATTGTAATACCAATATATGATTATCGGTAACAAACTATATTCAAAGTGACTACATGGGTTGGCTTATAACTTTGCTAACTTACAAATCGATAAGGTATGATAAATCCGTCTGTAATCAGGGCTCCCCCTACGAGGAATACAAATGAAAAATCGTCGATTGTTTTGGCGCATTGTTGAAAAGATTGAAACAATGATAGACAGCGGGGCCTTTCCCGCCGGAAGCAGACTTCCACCTGAGCGAGAACTCGCCGAAACCTATAATGTAAGCCGCCCCACAATTCGCGAAGCGGTCATAGCCCTTGAAGCAAGAGAGCGAGTAGAAGCTCGCACAGGCTCAGGCATCTATGTCCTTGAGAATAAAAACCCAAATAAAACCGCCCTCCCCGTTAGCGCATTTGAGCTAACCCAGGCGCGCGCACTGGTTGAAGGTGAAGCCGCAGCTCTAGCTGCCACCACCATCACCAGCGGCGAATTGGAAAGGCTTCACCAAACCCTAGTAGACATGCAAATAGAGAGCAAGGCAGAAGCGGCAGACAAGCAGTTTCATCAGATCATCTCTCAAGCAACACGCAACAACGCTGTATTAGTGGCGGTTGACCAACTTTGGCAATTGCGCACCTCTAGCCCCGAAATTATTTCCGCCTATAAAGGCGTGTGCAACCAAAGCGCCAGCAAGCGCATGGAAGAACATACCGCTATCTATACGGCACTTAAGCAGCGCGACGCCTCTGCTGCAAGAGCGGCCATGCACCAACACTTCAACCGCCTTATTAACGCATTATTTGATGCCGATGAACGCAAAGCACTGGAAGAAATGCGCCGCAAAACAAACGAGGCGCGCGGCCTATACTCCCTCGATCACCTGGTAAGAACACCCACCTAGAAACGTATAATTTTCAATAAAAACAATATGTTAAACTAAAAAATACTTGCAAGATAACAAGCAAAAAAAAAGGCCCGCATTGCGGGCCTTCTTCTTTGGGACTCAGTCTTACGAGAAGTACAAGCCGCCATTAATATCTATGCAGTTACCGGTCATAAATGCCGCATCATCAGACACCAAGAACCCGACCAAACGCGCAACCTCTTCAGCACTACCTTCGCGCTTTAGGGCTGTTGCTGCTGCAACTTTTGCACGCACTTCATCTTGGGTAAATTGGTCATGAAAGCCAGTACTAATCATCCCTGGGCAAACACTATTAACACGAATGTTATTGGCGCCCAACTCTTTCGCCAAGCCGCGCGTAAACGTCATAATGGCACCCTTGGTAGTAGCATAGGCAACAGCACCACCACCGCCGCCATCGCGGCCCGCTTGGGATGCGAAAGTAACAATACTACTTCCTGCACTTAAGTGCGGAATACATGCTTGGGTCATCATAAATAAAGATGTTAGGTTAACATCCATTACTTTTTGCCAGTGAGCCATAGGCATATCAGCGATTTTAATACGCTCAATCAAACCACCCGATACGTGCACTAGACTATCAATACGACCAAATACCTCTAGCGCCTTGGCAACTACCGCAGCCACATCCTCCGCTTTGGTAAGGTCAGCTTTAAGCGCAACAGCCTTGCTCCCTATAGCTTCAATTTCTGTTACTGCACTATTGGCAGTCTCGGCACTGGAGTGATAAGTCAGGAGTATGTTGGCGCCACGGCCAGCTAACTCAAGCGCACAGGCGCGCCCTATGTCTCTACCGCCACCCGCTACTATGACAACTTTATCTTTCATATTCTTTTTACTCCGACTGATTATTGGGTCACCACGCAAAGAGCACCTACCCTTAACGCAATGTTTATTTGTAATGTAAACTTACCAGAATAAATACAATTGTCAACCAATTTGCATCACAATACATTACCAGTTGATAATAATTTTTGCCTAATGAACCCTTAAAAATTAAATATTAAGGTGCAACATCAGCTTTCATCGAGCTCTCATCACCTTACTTACAACCCCTCATCGCCTCACTTACAAAAACGGAGCGCGCATCACACTATTTTAAATAGAAAAAAACATCACCAACGAGCGAAGTCGCGCAATGCTCATTCCAACTTACCCATAATGCCCACCCAGGCGTCTCGAAGTGACCTGGGTCATCCGCACAAAAATATTGACCAAAGACATAATTGGTCTTTTAACAATCCCTTAGCCAACAGCAGCCACAAAACACAAAAGCCCAACCCACTGCAAACCAACTACTGATAATAGATATCATTTGCAAAGCAGACCCGTTTGCGACAAAATACCGCCAGTTATTTATTCACAGCAACCCCATGCCTAGGAGATTTAGATGTTCAAGCGCTCACTCAGTGCCCTGACCATAGCCGCCAGCCTCATAAGTACGAGCAGCTACGCCGATGAAAACCTTTTTGGTTACGTTAAAGGCTCAGAAGTCTTGCCAGAGGGAGCCCTAGAGCTCTATCAAGTCGTCACTCAGCGCAGCGATAAAGGCACGGGCCACTACACTGCCTATAACACCAGCACCGAATTAGAATACGGCGTGACTAATCGCTTCACCATTAATGGTGAACTTAAAGGTCAGTCTATTAATACCTCGGGTATTTTGATTGATGCCTATATGCCCGGCGATGAAAAGTACGGTTTGAAATTCGCAGGTGTAGAAGTTGCCGGTAAATACAATTTTTTAAGCCCCGCACTGGATGATTTCGGCCTATCGGTGACCACCTCTTTTGAATACCTGACTCTCGACCCTCATTCAGGGCGCGACAAAGACACCATGAGTTTTGCATTCGATGTACAAATGCAAAAATATTTTATGGAAGGTCAATTGATATGGGCAGGCAACCTAGGCACTGAAGCCACCCGCGCCACCCGCGCACCTATAGACAACCTGCCCGACGACTTTGAGTGGCCAACAGACATGGAAGTGGAAGTGGAATTCAGCGCAGGCACTGGCCTTAGCTACCGCTTCATGCCCAACTGGTTTTTCGGCATAGAAACGCTTTACGAAACCGAATACGAAACTGAAGTCGCCATGGAGCGCAACTCAGTATTCGCTGGCCCCAGCCTGCATTACGGTGGCGAGAAATTCTGGTTAACGCTCACTTGGTTTGACCAAATACGCGGCGGCGGCGAAGGCTACGACGGCCAACCTTCCGGTGTTCACTTAATCGAAAAAACCCAAGATGAATTGCGCTTTAAAGTGGGCTTTAACTTCTAACCACCGCACTAAGTATTCAGCGCACAACTCCTAGTCCTCGCACGCGGTTTAACATCACAACCTGCGAGAACTGGGAGATTTTAATGATCAGGAGTATTACCTTGCGTGAACTTCCGCTATTAATTAGCTTACCGCTTATCGCCGCTACGCCCTTTATCATGGTGGCGAGCGCTCAGGCAGAAGACTACTTAACCATCCCCCAAGCCCAACAACAGCTTTTTCCTGCGGCTAAAATATTTTTAGAGTCGGCCGTTCCGCTCACCGATGAACAGCTCAAGCGCATCAAAAAAATTGCCGGTGTACGCCAGCGCAATCCGATTCAACAAGCCTGGCGCGCCGAACGCGACGGCGAATTGCAGGGCTGGTTTTTGGTCGATGACGTTATCGGCAAACACGAATTCATTACCTATGGCGCGGCAATTTCGGCAGACGGCAAAGTGCTCGGCATTGAAATTTTGAGTTACCGCGAAACCCACGGTGGACAAATTCGCAACATAAAATGGCGCGAACATTTTGTTGGTAAAACGCTGCAAGATAAATTCAAACTCAACAAAGACATTCCCAACATTAGCGGTGCCACCCTCTCCTGCCGCAATGTCACTGACGGCGTAAAACGCCTGCTGGCCATTCATCAGGTTGCTCTGCAGCAGTGACCAGCATTAAGCGCATGCGACCACTGCTCGGCACCTTTGTCGAGCTGGGCGTACTGAGCGATACCCACCACAGCAAAGCAGACCTACAGCGAGCAGTGAATAACGCCTTCGCGCACATTGAATTAATTCACCGGCTCTTAAGTTTTCATAATCCCGACAGCGACCTCACTCGCTTAAATAGTGCATGCGGCGACTGGGTAGATTGCCATCCCTTAAGTATTCAATGCCTACGCCTCGCTCGCGCCATGACGCGCATCAGCGAGCACAGCTTCAACTGTACCCTAGGGTATTCCGTCGTGCAGAAAGGCGCCCTGCCTGCGCATTGCTTTGCCGAGCACTATAAAGATCAATTGCTCACACGGGGAAACTGGCAAGACCTAGAACTTAAACCACGGCAAGCGCGCCTCACTCGCGCTGTGTTAATTAGCCTAGATGGTATCGCCAAGGGCTTTGCAGTAGATCAAGCCATAAAAAGCCTCAAAGCCAGCGGTATAGCATCAGCCTGGGTAAATGCGGGCGGTGACATGCGCTGCTACGGCAATTCACTCTTACCCATCGCCGTGCGCGATCACCGCCAACAAGAGCATCTTCTCGGCGGCTTACAAAATGCCGCTATAGCGACCTCGACCAGCGCAGCCAGCCGCGACTACCCCGGCCTGCTACTGGGAACAGAAGGCCAACAACAAGCCCCCGCAACTTGGTGCGTGATGGCTCACAGCGCTTGGCGTGCCGACGCGCTCACCAAGGTTGCCGCCAATACTGCCGCCGCCGAACGCGAACAGTTTGTACGTAAACTAGGCGGCCGCTGGATTCCATTGCCGAGCGTACCCGAAAATCCCGCGCCATCGGTTTGAGGATTACAAATCAAAAGAGAAAAACTCAGGTTTACTCAGGTTTTTCGCCGGTTTACTAGGCTTCTTCGGCTCAGCCTGCCAAAATACGCGCCCCACATTTTTGCACCCATAAGTTTGGTCTTACATGAAAAAATCGCGTCTCTCGCTCTGGATTGTTGTGCTGGCATTGGTGATTACCGGCATTATCCTCAAATGGATGGCCCCCGCCACCGAAGATGACTTCCCCCATCCGCTTAACGGTTTGTTGCGCGAGCTACACGGTTTAAGCGCAGCGCTCGGTTTAATGATATTCGGCTACATGCTCGCCGACCATGTGCAAAAAAAACTCGCCAAACATAACCACTACTGGGATGGCTATGTTCATTTAAGCCTGTGGCTGTTACTGATTGCGAGCGGCCTACTACTCTATTACCCGCAAGAAATATTCGAAGACTTAGGGCTTAGTGTGTCTGCGCTGCATTGGTATCTCGGTCTGTTTTTATGCGGTTTATTTCCACTGCACTTTTGGCGCAAGAACATAAAGCGGCAATGGCTTACATATCGGTTTAATTCACAGCAAACTAAAACATAGAAAATGGTTCTGAAAAAAAGGGGAGGAGCAATCCTCGCCCGCGCACACCAAACGAGAGTAGTCACAGCCGCCTGCTCTCTTAAAAACTACTCCACTAACTGCGCATAGCTCAAACCAAATTTTTGTAGATATTGCTTCAACCTGTGGGAATCATTCGAGGTCGTTTTTTTAGCGCGACTCGCATTAAAAAGGCATCGCCCCGCCTCCGCCAAAGAGCGACTCGCCAAGCAAACCTCGATTACCTGATACAGCTGCAATTGATCAAAAAGATCCATGTCCGCCAATTGCGCCGCAGAGAGATAGCGGCTTACATTGTCTGCACCAAGCTTCGGCGGCGACTGAAACCCACCCCACGCATGCTGCAGGCGCTGAATCTCGCTCGCCACCACCGCCTCCGTAATACGCCCACCTACCGCGAGGGTTGCCATACGCGTAATACTGGAATTTAAATCGCGAAAATTAGCACGCCAAAGCGCATTCGGCGAGTTTGCGAAGCTGACATAGGCCGCGCGTGCAGCTTTATTAAAGCTGACCTTGTAGCCCGCCTGCTGAGTAAACTTTTGCAGCTCGTGTTCAATATTGGGCTCCAAATCCTCAAGGCGATTTTTTAGGGATGGCAATTCATAGGTCCATAAGTTAATACGCGCGAGTAAATCTTCGCGGAATTTTCCTAGGCGTACCTGCTCGAACAAATCGCGATGGGTGCCCGCAATTAATTGAAAATCACTCGCCACCGGCTGATCACCGCCGAAGGGCATAAACACCTTTTCCTCTATGGCGCGCAATAACATAGCCTGCTCATCCAGCCCTAGCTCGCCAATTTCATCCAAAAACAACAGGCCTTTATCCGCTTCGCGCAACAACCCTAAACGCAGCTGTAACGCACCGGTAAAGGCCCCCTTCACATGCCCAAACAGCGCCGACATGGCGCTGTCACCGCGCAGGGTAGCGCAGTTAACTTCGACCAAATTGCCGAGCAATTGTCCGCGTTGTTTTTTTAATTCATAAATGCGTTTGGCGAGCTGTGACTTGCCCGCGCCCGTGGGGCCATTCAATAAAATCGGCGCCTTAGATTTAATAGACACCTGCTCAAGCTGCGCAATTAGCGCATTAAACGCAAGGTTGCGAGTTTGAATACCGCTCTTCAAATGCTCCACCGCATCGCTCGCCTCCTTGGCAAAGCGCGAGGCAATCTGGTCATAGCGCGACAAGTCCAAATCTATGACATGGTAGACGCCCTGACTTCCCTCTTTGCTGGGAGAAGACTGCAGCAGCTTACCCGGCAGGTAATGCGCTTCCGTCAGCAAATACAGACAAATCTGCGCCACATGGGTGCCCGTGGTGATATTCACAAAATAATTATTTTGCTCAACATCAAATTGCTGGGCGCTAGCGACTGCATGAATTTGGCTGTAGACCTGCTCGAAGTCCCAGGGGTCATCACAGTGAATGGCAACAGCAGTAACCTTGGTGTGTGGTGATACCTGCGCTATATCGCGCAGGGTCAAATCTAGCAGCGCTTGGTCATCTGCCAAATACATAAGCAAAAATTCCGCAACCGGAAACTCCGGCTGCATCATTAAAGCCACACTCGGGCGCCAGCGCTCCCAGCGCCGCTTGCCAAAGCCGCCATGATCAAGGCGCGAGCCTAAAATCCCTATCACTACATTATTCATAAAGATATATTCCTATCATTTTTGATAGATGCTATAGATTCCCAGAGTCTAAGCATTAGCCGAGACCAACACAAGAATATTATTTTTCTCATTAAAATCATAAAGTTACAGAATAAAATCAAAGCACAACAAAACTTGGCAGCCTGCTTGCAATAACCCACGTATACACATTTGAAACAACAGGAACCAAGCCGCCATGAACAACACCTATGACGTAATGCACCAACAAGGACACCTACCCGTAAAGTCTTGGACACGCGGCGTAACTTTTGATGAGAACGCCCGCCAACAGGCGCGCAACCTAGCGAGCATGCCTTTTATTCATAAATGGATTGCGCTAATGCCCGATGTTCACCTGGGTAAAGGCGCCACCATCGGCAGCGTGATTCCCACCATAGGCGCGATTATTCCCGCCGCCGTGGGCGTGGATTTAGGCTGCGGAATGATGGCCGCAAAAACCAGCCTAAAGGCCTCGCAGCTGCCTGACTCCTTAACCGCCCTGCGCTTTGAAATTGAAAAAAGAGTGCCTCACGGCAGCAGCCCAAGGCTGCGCGGAATGCGCGACGCAGGCAGCTGGGCAAACCCACCCGAGGATGTCATTAACGCTTGGGCGCATTTGCACAATGGCTTTAACCACCTTTGTGAAAAGCACCCTTTTTTGAAAAACACCAACAACCTAAATCACCTGGGAACACTGGGTGGCGGAAATCACTTTATTGAAATCTGCATAGACGAAGACAATGCCGTCTGGGTGATGCTGCACAGCGGATCGCGCGGTATAGGTAACCGTATAGGTACGCATTTTATCGAGCAAGCCAAAAAAGACATGGAGCGCTGGTTCATCAACCTGCCCGACAAGGATTTAGCCTACATACCAGAAGGTAGCGACACATTTCGCGACTACGTGGCAGCTGTCGCCTGGGCGCAGGATTTTGCGCGCACCAATCGCGACGTCATGATGGCGCGAACCCTAAGTGCCATGCGCGATGTATTGCAGATTCCCTTTGATGCCCAGCTGGAAGCAGTGAACTGCCATCACAACTACATCAGCCGCGAGCACCACTACGGACAGGATGTGTGGGTAACGCGCAAAGGCGCCGTAAGTGCGCGCAGCGGTGAGCTGGGAATTATCCCCGGCAGCATGGGCGCAAAATCTTTCATAGTGCGCGGGCTAGGCAACCCAGAAAGTTTTTGTAGCTGCAGCCACGGCGCCGGGCGAATTATGTCGCGCACTGAAGCCAAGCGCCGCGTCTCACTGGATGAGCACCTACTTGCAACCGCCGGTGTGGAATGTCGCCGCGATGAAAATGTTATTGATGAAACGCCCTCCGCCTACAAACCCATCGAAAAAGTGATGGCGGCGCAAGCAGACTTGGTAGAAGTGCTACACACCTTAAAGCAAGTGCTCTGCGTTAAAGGGTAAACACATCGCCACAGGGAGGTGGCGATGCAATAGACTTAGCGAAAACCCACGAATAGTTGCGCATAAAATATGACCGCCAAATACAGACCGCCTTGTCACTCATTTTCATTTAGTCTGTAAAACTGCAGGATAAAACCACATGCTGAGAACAATAATAGACCTACTAAAATCAAAACCGCAAAGGAATACTGAATCCATGATCACCGAAACACCCAAGCATGTAAAACCTACAGGCTTCATGGTTAAAGCCTATTCACATAATGGTTATGAAAGAGAAGAAGCATTAAAAGAGCTTAAGGAAAACGTGCAGCCAAAGCACCTTCCCATATTTTTGAGTCGTATTAATGACTGGGTACCCAGCGTTCAATGCCTTGCAGAACAAGGGCTTTTAGCCCTATTGCGCGACAACCCCATCTTAATTTTGAAAAATCTCGACAGCATCTATCGCATTAAAAGCTATCGCAGAAGAGATCACACTGAGCTATGGAATAAAATACTGACCCTCTTACGCCAAGCAGAGTTAACCACAGAACTAACAGCACTTATTTTCCATAAAAATCAAAAGCTAGGATTTTTAGCGGCCAAGCTTAGCACTGAAGAAAAACTACTCAGTGAAGATAACCTCTTCAATCTTGGTATAAATTCAAGCTCATTGTATCTGGGCAGATTTTGCATCAATAAAATACATAAAGATAATATCAACCTAGAAAGTGCAACACTGCTGCGACTCAATCAACATAACTTCTCGCCCCTAAGAAAATTAGCGCTAACGCAGGCATCTAAACTTTACCCTGAGGATTTTAATGCTATAGCTGCAGAATTACTGAATGACACAAACGCGGACATTAGAAAACTGGCGCAAAAAAGCCTACAAATGGAACAAAAGGAAATCTATCAGCATTACAGCAAGCTCTATGATCACCCTAACACCACCCTTAAAGTAAAGGTTCTGGCATTAAGCGAGCTATACGAATCAGACAGAGAAAAAAGTCATGCGCTGCTAAATGAAAACCTCACGCATCCAATTCCAAAACTGCGAAAGCTTAGCTTGCAACTACTGAGCAACAACCAGCCAGAAGTTGCGAAAAACATTTTACTGGCGGCACTATTTGACCAGAGCGACATGGTAGCAAATGAAGCAAGCCGCCTAAGTAACAAGCTTGGAATATTCTATTCTCGCACTGAGCTTTTAATGCTAAGCCGCAGCAACACATCGAACACCAATATTAAGCGAGCCTCTCAACTTGCAAGAAAAGGAGGAAAATGGAGCCAGTTGATCCTGTTACTACATATGTTTATCGACAATCAACAAACACCGCCGCTGAAAATTCTGATCGAGGCCGAGTTTCAGCAGTGGTTGTGGCGTTTCAATCTTTCAGGCACATCAAGAACAACACTCGAGCTAGAAGAGATATCTGAGTTGCTAATAAAAATTAGAAAACACATACCCAATTCAACTTTTCACCAGCATGCTTTTTTAATAGAAAGCTAGAGAAAAACAGCACTTACAGTCAAAAAAGGCAGAGGTTTCCCCCTGCCTTTTTCTCTTTGGCTTGCGTTTAAACGTACAACAACTTAATCAAGCGAAAGTGCGGTGGTACCTTCAACCTGCTCGCCATCCACCGTTTGAAGTTGATAAGACACAACGAACGAAGTGGCGCTGTAAGCGCTGACACTGAGTGTTCCGCTCACGAAGTTATAGGATTTCGCCGCTTCACCATTTGCACCTATTTCTACGACCGCATTAAAGTCGCCTTTAGCACCAATCCCCTGTACCAACTGATAGGTTCCCGGTGTTACATCGGCAGCTGACTCTATGCCCCACATTTGAAAACGAACATTCAAATACTGATCACCCAATGGGGCGCGACTAGAAATGAATACATACTTGTTTTTGTTCGCCATCGTCAAACCACCCAACTCAGGCGGTAGAGGTAAGCTGGATGCGACATGCATGTTAAAGAGATAAGTAGAGCCGCAAACCCCTGTCGATGTCGAAAATGCAGGATACCCCGGTGCCGCAAATGTCATAGCACCAAAATTAAATCCTGCCGTATTTTGCAGCTTTAAATAATCAGTGGTGGAACGCACTGTGTCATCGCAATAAGTAATTTCTCGCAGATGGGTATCACTAAGCTTGGAATAGGTAACATGCGCAACGGCATTAGCAGGACAACTACCCGCTGGCGGTAGGAGGTAAACATCTGTTTTAACGCCGTTCAAATCACACTGGTCCTCTGCGACCCAGTAGTCATCACTGACGAAACTGCGCGACAGAACGCTATTCACCAAGTAGCTAACTTGCACCGAATAATCATAGGTGACGTTATTAACAACAGCGGTGCCAGGTGAAGCTTCTGCACCATTCACGACGCGCTGGAATGTACCTATTAGCATTCTCGATGCCTGTTCGCGGGTAAGCTCTCCTACCGCAATACTAGAGGCAACAGAGCTGCTGCTTGCACGCGAATAGATATTAGCGCTAGACACAATATGGCTACTGCTTGGCGTACTGCTGCGCTGGCTACTATTGAATATAGTCTCAGCGCTGGAGCGTGCCGATGCTGAGGTATAAGCAATGCTACTCAGGCTTGATGCAGAGCTGCGCAAACTCGAGCTAGTGACGGGAACAGGACACACAGTAATTATCCCCAAAGGCGCAGACAACCCTGAGCAAGCCGCGCGCGAAACGCAATTCGCGTTATGCTCCCAACCCCATCCCGTTGCCGCCGTTTCGCACAGCTTGTAGGTCTTGCCGTACCAATTACATTGGCTCACACAGCCGGGAAGACTTGAACTAGCGACGCTGCTAGATTTCACGCTGCTCGGCTGATTACCACAGAGGCTCCCCGTTAATACGGGCTTTTCAGCTGGCCCACCATTTTTAACACCATTAAATCCAAAGCTTACCGAACCGCCCGGTTTAATATCGCTGTTCCAACCTAAGGCTGAAGCCTTATAGGGGTTAGCACCGATAATATTGGCGTTATAAAAATGTGCCACCTTATTGGTGGTAAATTGCCAACCCAACTCCCACCCTTGAATCTTGGTCGGGGTATTGTTGGTAATGGTGACAGTAGCGGTAAACCCAGTATTCCATTCACTGACAAGTGAATAACTACACACGGCTGAATGTGCTGCCAAGCTAGCCCCCAAGGACATAACGCCAAGCGCTGTGCAGAAAAAATGTTTCATACTCATAATACAATCCTGTGAATTATTATTGAGGGATCGCAAACAAACCTGAGGCTTAATGCTCTGTTTTCCGCAATCCCTAGACAGTTGTTATTGTTGATTCTGCACCCAAGCACTAACCTTAGCGCTGGCCACAGAAACGCTGTTTTACAGCAATTGCTGACGACAAAACGTCCAAAGTATAAACAGAGTTACGAGACAATAACCATCAGCCCAGAGCGACAAGGGCAGTTAAATTCTCCAAACAACCATTCATGCGCCAAAAGCGGCTGTTATCGGAAAAACGCCCAAAAGATATGGGTGGAAACCTTCGCCTCAATCAACATCTTCCATCTAACCCGCACTGCCGCTATAGTCACCCTATCCAATGGCTAAAGCCCTACTCGCCACAAACCTAACCAAGGCAACCCCATGAGCGCGCTTCCCCCCAAAAAAACAACTACTAAAAAAACGCGCGCAGACTTTGAACTGCTCGGGCAGAAAATTCCTGCGGGCACCCGCCGTTTATTGCAATTAGATATTGGCAAGCTCTACACCAACACCCCACTCACTATCGGTATAGAAGTGATTCACGGCAAACAAGACGGGCCAGTATTACTGGTGACCGCCGCCATTCACGGCGATGAGCTTAACGGCATAGAAGCCTGCCGACGCCTAGCAAAATCGCCAAGCCTAGACCGGCTGCAAGGCACACTCATTTTGGTGCCCATCGTGAATGTGTTTGGGTTTATTCAACAAATTCGCTATTTGCCCGATCGCCGCGACCTTAATCGCTGCTTTCCCGGCAGCGAAAAAGGCTCCCTCGGCTCGCGCATTGCCTACTTAATTCGCACGCAATTATTAAGTCACTGCACCCATGTTGTCGATTTACACACAGGCGCTATTCATCGCTCAAACCTGCCACAAATTCGCGGCAATTTTGAAAACCAAAGCACACTGGATATGGCACAAGCATTTGGTGCACCCGTTATTTTGCACTCGAATATTCTCGATGGCTCTTTCAGAGATGCCGCTGACAAACTCAACATTCCCTTTATTTTGTATGAAGCGGGAGAAGCGCTACGCTTTGACGAGCCCGCCATTAAAGGCGGCGTAACCGGATTGCTGGGGGTAATGACGCACTTAGGCATGCTCAAAAGCAAAAGCCCTAAAAAGCCACTTGCTCCCCTGTTAGCGCGCACGAGCCAATGGATAAGAGCCAGTCACGATGGGCTGATGATTGCAAAAGTAAAATTAGGCGAACGCGTTAAAGAGGGAAGCTTGCTCGCACTTATTGTCGACCCTTGCGGCACCAGTGAAGAAGAGATTCGCTCACCTATTACGGGTATTATTATTGGCCGAAACAATATTCCAGTCGTAAATGAAGGCGAGGCACTGTTTCATATCGCCAGTTTTGAAACACTGCAAAATGCAGAAAAAACCCTCGCGCAATTTCATGCACACATGAAAGACCTTGAGGACCCAGAATTACTGTTTACCGATCCCTGGGGCAACCACGACGACTAAAGGCTATATCAAGCGCGCCTATTAACATTGAACAATTTTCAATACTTCTTGGATGTTTTGCTCATGACTGACGATATCAATTTTCCCTCATCTCATAACAATACTGAATTTGACTTAGAGACACGCCAGCTCCTACGCGCCACGAAAAGCGAAGGCGACGACAGTGCCGAACGCATAAGCAAGCTGGAAGCCAAGGTCGCCAATCTTTCGCTGCTCAACGAATCACTCTGGCATTTACTCACGCAGCGAACTAAGCTCAATGACGCCGACATGCTCAATGCCATAAATAACACGCAACAACAGCGTAAAGCGCTACAGGATGCCAAGCTTCGCTGCGTTAAATGTAACCTGCACAATGCACAGCATCAAAAAAAATGCGCCTACTGCGGTGGCGAATTAACGGGCCATATCGCACAGCGCCCTTTTCACTTTTAATTCATCAGGTTTATGCCGAGCAGGCTGTTGATAAACGTTTCCGAGGCAGTTGATGCAAGGTAAACGCAGCTAAAAAGTGCATAAACCACGGGAGACAACATGTTAAAAATAAAGTCTTTATTACTCAGTTCGCTAATCGCCAGCATGACATTATCATTGCCTTCACTTGCCGCAGACGACGCATTTAAATGGCCCCATGGCGCCAAGGCGGCGGTCAACCTCGCCTATGACGATGCGCTCGATAGTCAGCTGGACAATGTAGTGCCTGTGCTTAACAAATATAAACTCAAAGGCACATTTTATATTCCCTCAGGCGCGGCAACAATTTCACCGCGCATGCAAGATTGGCGCAAGGTTGCCCAAGCAGGCCATGAACTGGGTAACCACAGTATTTTTCATCAATGCTCCAAAGGCCAACCGGGGCGCGACTGGGTTAATGCAGATCGCGACTTAGACAAACTAAGCGTGACGCAAATGCAAGATCAAGTACGCGTGGCCAATACCCTATTAAAAGCGCTCGACGGCAAGACTGAACGCACCTATACACCTCCCTGCATTGACCTTATGGCTGGCGGTGAAAACTATATCAATGGCTTGAAGGGAGATTTTGTCGCGGTTAAAGGCCAAGGCGGCGGCGTAACACCCGACATGCTCAGCCTTGACCCCTACATGGTCGGCGTGGATTTTCCTGCAGGCGTCACGGGCGAACAACTTATTGCCGTAGTGAAAGAAGCAGCCGCCAAAGGCACCATGGCTAACTTTACGTTTCACGGCGTGGGCGGCGATCACTTGGTAACCTCGGTTGAAGCGCACAAAGAATTAATAAAATATTTGGCCGAGCACAAAGATATTTATTGGACCGATACCTTTATCAACATCATGCAATACGTTAAAAAAGAGCAAGCACGCCTAGCGCCCAAAGCGCAACAACCAGTACCAAAGACCAAATAAACAGATTCTCGATCGAATAGATAACAAAGAGCGCGCCGCAGATGGACGTTAAGATAGTCAACTTTCCGCAAACCCGCGTCGCCGCTCTTGAGCATCACGGTCACCCCGCGCTAGAGC
Organism: Cellvibrio sp. 25HG11W-0; assembly: GCF_057815475.1. Lineage (NCBI taxonomy): Bacteria > Pseudomonadati > Pseudomonadota > Gammaproteobacteria > Cellvibrionales > Cellvibrionaceae > Cellvibrio > Cellvibrio sp. 25HG11W-0. The sequence goes on along the minus strand of NZ_CM174230.1, from coordinate 1,450,170 downwards.
ATGAGTCCATAAAAAAACTCATTGCTTGGCGGCTAGAAAACAACATAAAGCCTTCGCCCGCGCATCGCAATTATGGTGTTCACTTCAACAACCCGCACACCGTTAACCCTATCGATTACCGTGTAGACCTCTGCATTTCTGTCGATGAGCCAATCGCCACCAATTCCTACGGTGTCATCAACAAAGTCATTCCCGCTCTGCGCTGCGCGCATCTACGCCATTATGGCGCGCGTGAAAATGTTACCGCCGCGCAATATTTATGTGAAGAATGGCTAGCCACCAGTGGTGAGCAACTCGGCGACTTCCCCCTGATTTTTCATTACGTGAACGTAGGGCCACAGGTGCCAGAAGCGGAGATGATTACCGATGTTTATTTGCCACTTGCCCCCTAGCAGCCAGCGTTTAAACTCTAGGTTTTTCATACAACACACAACCAACACAATCGCCAAGATTATTAAGAACCAGCAAAAACCATGACAATTATTATCGACAACCTACAAGGCCCCGAAATTGCAGCCCTACTCAATGAGCACCTGTGCGATATGCATGCCACTTCACCCGCTGAAAGTGTTCATGCGCTCGACCTCGACGGCTTGCGCCACAGTAACATCACCTTTTGGACCTTGTGGGAAGAAGGACTGCTCGCGGGTTGTGGTGCACTAAAGGCGCTCAACAATGATGAAGCTGAAATAAAATCTATGCGCACCGCCGCAAACTTTAAGCGTCGCGGCGTCGCCAAGCGCTTGCTACGACATATAATTGAGCAAGCTAAGGCGCGCCATTTTCAGCGAATAAATTTAGAAACAGGCTCTATGGCGTACTTTCACGCCGCACGCGAACTCTATAAACATTTTGGCTTTACCGAATGCGCCCCCTTCGGCGATTACCAAGAAGACCCTCACAGCATATTTATGACCATGCGCCTCGACTAAGAGGCCTGCGCAGCAATCCGCTTAATCTCTGCCCAAGCCCCCGCTCTTACATAAAGCCAGAAGCTAATAACTCACAACTCGTGCATACTGGCTACATTCTCACTTCTTTTTACGGCTGCGCTCCTGTACCGCAGCCTTCTTTGACAGCCGTTATTTTTTAACAGCAAGTACATCTTGCCAGCAGCTGCCATTTCTCGATTGCAATCGAGCCACCGTTTCTTCACGCCATAGGCGCCCCATGTCACCCTCCTTGCGGTTTCGCTACCAAACGCTTGAGTTTACCTCCAGCGATATTCACCTGCGCTCGCTGCGCGACAATCAGGAGTTTTCTGATCCTTTAGGTGCAGCCGAGCGCCTCGGAATTTCATCCGCATCTTGGCCATTATTTGGCGTGATATGGCCGTCGGGGCGAGTACTCGCACAATTCATGGATGACTTTGACTGCCAAGGGAAACGCGTATTGGAAGTGGGCTGTGGTTTAGGCTTAGCGAGCCTGCTGTTAAACCATCGCCACGTAGACATAACGGCAACCGACTACCACCCAGAAGCCGATGCATTTCTGCAAATAAACGCGCAATTAAATGACGACCAACTCATTCCCTTCGTGCGCACGGGCTGGGCAGATGTGATATCCGAATTGGGCACCTTTGATCTGATCATTGGCAGCGACCTACTCTACGAACGCGAACAAAGCACGCTGCTCGCAACATTCATTCAACAACACAGCAAACCTCAATGCGAAATAGTGTTAGTAGACCCAGGCCGCGGCCACCACGCGCATTTCAGCAAACAAATGCTCGGCCTCGGCTATTCTCATCGCCAAGGTTTAGCACCTGAATCTATGCATTTAGGGGATATTTTTAAAGGGCAGATTTTGCGTTATGGGCGGTAGGTTTTTCTTATCCCTTAAGAAATCACTTCTCCGTTAACCGCCAGTACCTCACTTTTAGACAACCGACCTTAGTCTTTTTTGAACCTACTGCTCACGCAGGAGCTTGTTGAGGGCGACACCTTCACTTTTTTAGATAATCACCCTTGCAATCTAAAAACATCTCAATCTTTTTAGATGCGGATGCAATTTTACTATGCCATTATTCAGGGAAGCCAAATTTTGGATGGTTGAATAATGTTATGGGGGAATGGCCAACTATAATGAAGATATACATTGATGAATCTGGCTCATTCGTAAATGCTCCAGTCAAGAACTCTTGGAATACGGTTGTAGCCTATGCTATGCCGGAAACGGAAACTAGAAAAATTCGCGAGCTACTCAGAGTTTTTAAAGTTAGAACAGGGCATAGAGCTAAGGATGAAATTAAGCTCAAAAATGTCAATGAAGAACAATATCATGAATTTTTACGGGACCTGAACACACTAAAAGGTGTGGTTTTTTGTGCGGCAACAGATTCTGGATTTAATACTGAACAAGCTTTAGCCGAGCATCAAAGAGAGCAGGCGAAAGCTGTATTCAAACATAAAGACAAAATGACACACGAGGCAGGAAAGCTCAGTGTACAAGAATATGCGGATAAAATTGCAGGTATAAGCCCCCAACTGTACGCACAATTGTATTGCCAAAACATATTGATCAATATTGTCATCAACCGTGCAATTAACTATTTTGCAGCTAGATACCCTAAAACGTTATCAAGCTTTTGTTGGCGCATCGACCAAAAAAACACCAACAAGAATGATTACGAAAAAGTTTTTGAAACATTGTCTCCAGCCTTTTTACAAAGTCAGTCGTTACGAGAGCCTTTAATTTGTGTTAGGGAATTTGATTATTCCTCTATGCTTGCATTTGAGTACGCCGAAGGAAAAATTCCTGACTATCTAGAGAAAAACTATGATATTCCAGTAAAGGATGGCATAAATATCGGTAAAATTATGCGTGATGATCTCCAGTTTGTAGACTCTAAAAAAGAACTAGGTGTACAAATAGCCGATCTTTTATCAGCTGGGTTTAGAAAATGCTTACGAGGTGGTTTTACAAAGAACGATAAAGTAGCTGAATTGCTTGGGACTCTATTGCTACACGACTTTAACCACAACCATCCTGTTCGCCTTGTTAGCTTTACTGAGCATTCGGTTGAAGACCCAGCGTGTGTTAGAGCTTTAGAAATTATGAAAAACAAGGCACAGAGCATCATTCAAAGCTAACAAGCAACTGCGGTAAAACGATCGCATTTAATTAGCCACCTGTCTTTCATGGCCCCCTTATCTCAATTGAAGGGAGCGAATTCACATGAAAATAAAGATCAGGATATTATCATAAAAAAACCAAGCATCTTACGCCCCGCACACTGAAGGTTATGTAATTTTTTTCGCGTTCTCTTCACATTTATATCTTAATTTTTATCATCGAATTCCTGCCTTATACCTTACTTTTCTTTTGGCGGAGCAAAGAAAAGTAAGGTATAAGGCAGGCATGGATGGCAATATTTACGAAAAACCAATTAACGGCATATACATTTTGATTGTGGCGGTCGTGGATACATGGTCATGTTGGGGTTCGTTCCTCACCACCAACCTACGAATCACCTTGAAATAAATTTCGAGTGAAATCAGACACAAGGTGAATTGCATCTATCACCCCTGCTGCAACAACCGTCGCAAATCTATAATCGCGGCATTGGCGCGGGAGATGTAAGACCCCATGACCAAAGAGTGATTGGCAAGCACACCAAAGCCGCTGCCATTGAGCACAACTGGGCTCCACAGGGTTTGTTGGGTTGCTTCTAGTTCGCGAATAATTTGCTGCATACTCACTAGTGCATTTTTATCTTTTAGTACCTCGGCAAAATCTACTTCAACAGCTTTTAATAAATGAATTAAGGCCCACGCAGAACCGCGGGTTTCAAACAGCACATCGTCCAGTTCATTCCAAGGTGTTTTTACGAACAGTTCAGCGCGCGCACCGCTGGGCCTTGGGGCCTGCGCATCACCGGCTAAATCGGTATTTAACCGCTGCTGACCAACGCTGGCGCTCAGGCGCTGCGACAAATTACCCAAGCGGGTTTCAACTGTTGCCAACCAATAATTTAAATTGTCTGCACGCGCAAAAAATTGCCCATCTTGCTGATTATCGTCAGCCAAGCGCGTCAAATAGGCGCGTAGAAATTCTGCACCTTCATGGTATTGTGATTCGGTGGCGGGAAATAGCCAGGAGTCGTGATCGAAATTAAAACGCGATTCGGCTTTTTGCAAATCGGCATCTTCTAGCGACTGAGATTGCGAGCGGCTGAACGCTTCGCGCAGTGCTTTGTTCATATCGCGCACTTGAATAATGACGCCATATTCCCAGTGGGGCATATCATCCAACCAAATGCCCGGTGGACTTATGTCGTTATAGATATAGCCACCTGGTTTTTTCCAAAGTGTTTCGGTTATACGTATGAGCGTTGCGGTGGTGGTGACGCCGGGGGCTGGGGTGCCCACTTGCTGCCGCATGATGACACTGGGCGTAGCCTTAACGGAGAATAGACTGGGGGTTAGGCTCCAATAAATCCCCATCGCTATGGTGACCAGAAAGTAAGCCAGAATAAGCAAAAACACTAGGCGCCATGCTATGCCCGTGTGCGCCATATCATCTTGCACATCCTCCACTTCATCGCGCATGGCACGCAGGCTTTTGGTCCAAAAATTTCTGAGTCGTCGCAGAGGCATAATTTCAAACCTTGTTAAGAGGTGAGACTGCTTCGAGGAATGACTGAAAATATTGCATGTACCACGGCCAATATAAGCCTCAGCATATCCCTCAATCTAAACGATACTGATTTTCTAAAGGTTTCTTGTTATGAATTATTGCGCAATAAAAAATTTATATGAGGCCAATACTAAACAGCGCCAAATGCGCCAGAGCATAAATAATGTGCGAACCCCAACCTACTAGTGATGCGGCTGATCATAAGCACTCACCGCCTTGAGGCTGCATTCTTTTACAGCATTCCCGTCAAAACTTAAGCTTAAGTGTAGCTGCTCACCGCTGCGAATTGTATTTTTCAGCCCTTTAGCACGCAGATAATAAACGCCTATGCCTAATTGCAGCGAGGAATGCGCAGCAATAAGCACGCTTTTAACCGGCACTGATTTGCTGTCCAATAGCTCAAACTGCGCGGCCCAGCCGCCGTGTGCGCCGTTTAATGTCAAGGCTTTATCACTTTTATTGATGATGGTGGCGTAAATAGGCGCTTCATCGACGCCGGCAAAGGGCACCAGCAACTGCGCTTGTTGAATGCTAACAGGCGCCTCAAGGACAGACGTGTCGGTTTGAGCAACCGCCAAAAGACCTAGGCTCATTCCCAAAATCAAACACCCGCAACGAATTAAGTGAACTCTCATAGATATAACCTTCATCAGTGGTAGGTTTTACGTGGCAATACATTTAACACCCGCTAAAACAACAAAAGCGCTCAGTGCGCTTTTGTGGTGAGGGTATTACTGCCGCGGCGTTAACTGCACCCGCGGTGGGCTGCCTAGTTTAATATCTCCACGCACCAAATAACCCGGTACTGCCGCACGCATTTGTTGATAGATCCAGCGCCCCTCAGGATCGGTGCGCGCCACGATTAAAGCAAAACTATCAGTCGCCTTTAGTTTGCGTGCAATCTCACCGATACGTGCGCTGATTTGTGCGTTTTGCGCACTCAGTGAGGCACCATCCAACAGATACTCATTTGCTCCGCCTTTATAAGCCGCCAGCGGGGGCGATTCCTTAATTTGCTCGCGTAAACCATCCGCGACTTCTTTGATCAACAAGTTACTTGGGTCCACCATGCGTGCGCTATTGAGCATGGCAGTGGCTTGACTATAGTTGCCCCGTGCAGCGGCTTGACGGGCTAAATCCACGTAGCGCATGACAATCCCCAATAAGCCGCCTTTCGCGCGTGCGTTGTTGGGGTCGAGCGCCAAAGCCTGACGGTAGTACATCAGCGCATTGTCATTCGCGGGGGTCAGCAACTGGTCATGCGCAAGGGTATATTCTGCGTTGAGCAAAATAAGGCGCAGCGCCAATTGTTCTTTCGTTTCTGGTGCATGTACTGGCACCACCACTTGAGGCGCAGGCGCTTTGACAGGCTGCGGCGGCTTTTTAAAGGGAACTTGGCAAGCACTGAGCAGACTAAGGGCGATGCCCGCTAAAACAAACGCTGAAACTCGCATAAACATATACATCTCTTGAGCTTGGCAAATAGCAAAGCATACTGTGAGACATCACTGTGACCTAGCACTGTGACACCACGGGATTAATAGGGTAAAAATAAGGCCTGCCAAAAGGACGCACAATCAGGCTGCCTAAATACGCTAAGATAAGTGTCCTTTTACGGCTCGCTATACTACTGCAAGCCTGAGCGCCAACCAATCGAGCTCAACCATTTTTTTGCGCGCGCTAGCGCCGCAGCAACCTAGCAACCTAGCAACCTAGCAACTTAAAGAGATCTGCGACCTAATGAGACGTTTATCGAATCACTTTTCAATGTCAACCCTGAAGCGCGCGCCTCGCGCAGGGCTTTTTAGCATTCTGCTAGGAATTTTCGCCTGCCTAGCCAGTGCAACTCATGCCGATGATTTTTTAAGCCCCGCCAACAATAGCAGTGGCAACCTCAGCCTCAGCGCGCCCCTAACCGGCAATATCAACAGCACCAATAGCCTGCTGGCACCAACCGATGAGTTCCTGCCGGTAGAGCAAGCCTATCAATTGGACTATCGCCTTGAGCAGCAAACACTACTGCTGCATTGGAAAATTGCAGAGGGCTATTACCTGTACGAAGAACGTTTTAAGTTTTCGCTCGCAGATGGCACCAAGCTCAGCCCTCGCTATACCCAAGGCAAGATGAAGTACGACGAATTATTCGAACGTGAAACCATGCTGCACCACCATGATGTCACCGTGACCCTTGCGCTCCCGGCAGCAGCGGAACCCCTAGTAGTAAAAATTGAATCACAAGGTTGCGCAGAAAAAGGGCTGTGCTATCCACCCCAAAAACTACAACTTGAGGTGAACACCCAAACGCAAGCAATTACTCCTTATATTGCAAGCCAGTCAAACATCCCCAGCAAAAATTCAGACGAACTCGATACCAGCATTCCATCAACTGCAACAGCGCCAGCAGATTCTATGTGGCTGCTACAAGCCATGCTTTTTGCCATGCTCGGCGGCGCGATTCTGAATTTAATGCCCTGCGTATTCCCAGTGCTGTCTATTAAAATCATGAGCCTTGCCGCCGCTGATCGCAGTCGCCTCGTGGTACACGGCTGGGTCTACACCTTGGGCATAGTCGTATGTTTTGTCGGCTTTGCGCTCGCGTTGATGATTGCACGCAAAGGCGGCGAGGCCATCGGCTGGGGCTTTCAGTTGCAATCACCCAGCTTAATCGCCGCCCTTGCGTATCTGTTTTTTGTGATGGGACTAAGCATGTCAGGGCTTATTAATTTCGGTAGCAGCCTTATGGGCGCGGGCCAAGGGCTTACCCAAAAATCGGGATTGAGCGGTTCATTTTTCACTGGCGTTCTCGCTGCCGTGGTCGCCAGCCCCTGCACCGCTCCCTTCATGGGCGCGGCATTGGGCTTTGCCTTAACGCAGCCGCCATTGGTTTCAATTGCTGTCTTCGCTGCACTTGGCTTTGGTATGGCGCTGCCCCTTTTGCTGCTGTGTTATCTGCCCGCGCTGGCCGAGCGCCTCCCCAAACCCGGAGTTTGGATGGACAACCTCAAGCACTTTTTGGCCTTTCCGCTTTACCTCAGCGCCATTTGGCTGTTGTGGGTATTTGGGCGCCAGACCGATGTAAGCACCATGGCTGCACTTTGCGCGGGCGCGCTAGCCATCGCTTTTGGCTGCTGGCTACTTGGGCGCCAAGCCTCTGGTTTTACCCAAGTGTTGCGCCGCCTCACCATAGCCGCAGCTTGGATCACCGCTATTGCGCTCCCCTGGCAACAACTTCACTCCGCACCCAGCGCCGAAACCCAAGAGCGCTGGCAGGCTTATAGCCCGGAACTGGTGCAAGAAATGCGCGACCAGGGCCGCCCCGTACTGGTCAATTTAACTGCTGACTGGTGCCTAACCTGTCTCGCCAATGAACGTATCACCTTACACACTGACGAAGTTGAAGCCGCCTTTGACACTCACGATGTCGCCACTATTAAGGGCGATTGGACTAATACTGATCCAAAAATAACCGCATTACTCCATGAATATGGCCGCAGTGGCGTCCCGCTCTACCTTTGGTTCCCTGCTGGGCGTCAAGGTAAGGGCGATGTTTTACCGCAACTTTTAACCAAAGATATGATCACTAGAAAAATTAATGGCATTGAACCTTAGTTTTTGGCGGAATTAGAAGAAATTAGCAACAATTAGTCCCAATAACCACTAAGTTCCCGCATCGTGCCGCTAACAAGAGGCTAAGATGCGGGGATAATCCTTTAAAAGTTAAACTTCAAACGACCTGCTTACAATTTCTGCAACTAACTTCTGCAATCATGCAGCGAATTTCACCTATCTAAACAAAATATCGTGCCTATCGTGGACATGGCGCACATTTTCCGGCAAACTCCTTGGCAGTTTTTAGCCAAGGCGGGCCGAAACTTCGATGAAGGCAGGATGTCCGATAAAAAGCCCCTTTCTTTGCAGGATCACCGTTAATGGCAACTATTTTGGTACTTCATGGCCCCAATCTAAATTTGCTAGGCCTACGCGAACCAGAAATCTATGGCGCCACCACTCTCGATGATATCAACCGCCATTTATCCAAAATGGCAACCGATGCAGGACACCACCTGCAAAGCCTGCAAAGCAACGCCGAATACGAATTGATTGACCGCATTCACGATGCGCGCAAAGAAGGCGTCGATTTTATTTTGATTAACCCTGCCGCATTTACCCATACCAGCGTGGCATTGCGCGATGCGCTATTGGGCGTTGCCATTCCCTTTATCGAAGTTCACCTATCCAACGTGCATAAACGCGAGGCCTTTCGCCAACACTCCTATTTTTCTGATGTCGCCCAAGGCGTTATTTGCGGCTTTGGCGCCAACAGTTACGAACTGGCCTTACAAGCCGCACTCAAACTTATTAAGTAACCAACTACAACCACAACAAACCTTGTTGCAGAGAGGAACCCATGGATATTCGCAAGATTAAAAAGCTGATTGAACTGCTGGAAGAGTCCAATATCGGCGAATTAGAAATCAAAGAAGGTGAAGAATCCGTACGTATTGCCCGCAATAGCGGCCAAATTCAATACATGAATGCACCTATGCCGCAATACGCTGCAGCGCCAGCACCTGTTGCTGCTCCCGCCGCGGCACCTGCGGCCGCAGCACCCGTAGCTGCTGGGCCTAGCGGTCACATAGTGCGCTCACCCATGGTCGGTACTTTCTACCGCTCACCAAGCCCAGGCTCACCTGCGTTTGTTGAAGTAGGCAAACACGTTAAAGTCGGCGATGTCATTTGCATCATCGAAGCAATGAAAATGATGAACCAAATTGAAGCCGATAAAGCTGGCGTCATTGAAGCCATTCTTCTTGAAGAAGGTCAGCCCGTTGAGTTCGACCAGCCTCTGGTAACTATCGTTTAATCACTGCGCGACAGAGGAACTGGTTTATGTTCGATAAAATTCTGATCGCCAACCGCGGCGAAATTGCTTTGCGCGTATTGCGTGCCTGTAAAGAGATGGGCATCAAGACCGTGGCAGTGCACTCCCAGGTTGACCGCGATTTAAAGCACGTGCGCCTCGCTGATGAATCAGTGTGCATTGGTCCCAATTCATCAGCCAAAAGCTATTTAAATGTGCCGGCAATTATCGCCGCCATGGAAATAACCGACTCAGTAGCCGTTCACCCAGGCTATGGCTTTTTGGCCGAAAACGCTGACTTTGCCGAGCGCGTTCAGCAAAGCGGCTTCACCTTTATTGGCCCAGACCCACATGTAATTCGCATGATGGGCGATAAAGTTGAAGCGATTAAAGCCATGAAAAAAGCGGGCGTACCTACAGTGCCCGGCTCCGATGGCCCCCTGCCATCTGACGACCCTGAAACCTGCTTGGCGTTTGGCCGTAAAATTGGCTACCCCGTTATTATTAAAGCAGCCGCTGGCGGCGGCGGTCGCGGTATGCGCGTCGTGCACACTGAAGCCGCGCTCATGAACTCCATCTTAGTAACCCAAGGTGAAGCGAAGGCAGCGTTTGGCGACGATACCGTTTATATGGAAAAGTTTTTGCAAAATCCACGTCACGTGGAAGTGCAAATTCTCTCCGACGGCCAAGGCCACGCCATTCACTTAGGTGATCGCGATTGCTCATTGCAACGTCGCCACCAAAAAGTATTGGAAGAAGCACCCGCACCAGGTATTCCGCAAGAAGTACGCGAAGCAACCTATGCGTCCTGTGTAAAAGCCTGTATTGATATTGGCTACCGCGGCGCGGGCACGTTTGAATTTCTTTACGAAGATGAACGCTTCTACTTTATTGAGATGAATACCCGTATTCAGGTGGAGCATCCGGTATCAGAAATGGTAACGGGTATTGATTTGATCAAAGAGCAAATCCGCGTTTGCGCGGGCTTACCGCTCTCTATCAAACAGTCCGATGTGATTATTCGCGGCCACTCCTTTGAATGCCGCATCAACGCTGAAGATCCAAAAACCTTTATGCCCTGCCCCGGTTTGGTAAAAGGTTTTCACGCTCCCGGCGGTTTGGGTGTGCGCGTTGATTCACACCTTTACAACGGCTACACGGTGCCGCCCAACTACGACTCCATGATTGCGAAAATCATCACCTTTGGTGATACGCGCGAAATCGCCTTGGACCGTATGCGCAACGCACTGGATGAAACCATTGTCGACGGCATTCGCACCAACATTCCGCTGCAGCAAATGCTGGTGCGCGATAGCGAATTCCGCAAAGGCTGTGTGAACATTCATTATCTCGAGAAAAAACTGGCGCAATAAGCCCAGTGCACCCCAAGGCCCCAGTGTTGCTCGCAGCACTGGGGCCTTGTTATTTTCAATGGCACAGTGCGCATGTGTGTTTTTGCAAGAAAGATATTGCGACCATAAATTTATTGCGGCGACACCAGGCGCTATCAACAACTCGATCATTCAACATATTTAAAAGGACGCTTTTCTATGAGCAGCATCAACGTCAGACTCGCAACACCTACCGACGCCCCGCGCATAGCGCCACTGTTTGATGCCTATCGTCAATTTTACGAGCAAGCACCCGATTTAGTGAGTGCGCAGGAGTTTATCGCCGCACGCCTGAACAAGCAGGAGTCGATTATTTTTATTGCGGAAAATGAGCCGGGGGAAGCAGTAGGATTTTGCCAATGCTACCCGAGCTTTTGCTCCGTTGCAGCAGCACCTATTTATGTACTTTACGATTTATTTGTCAGCCCTGCTGTACGCCAATCAGGCGCAGGCAAACAACTGCTGCAAGCGGCTGAAGCCCATGCGAAAGCCCATGGCATTGCGCGCCTAGACTTAACCACCGCCAAGGACAACCTCAAGGCGCAATCGCTCTACACCCAGCAAGGCTGGCAGCGCGATGATGTTTATTACGCTTACAACAAAGCGGTTTAACTCCCAACGGTCACTCTTACATTAAAGGTAATTCCCATGCCCTGGCTGCAACTCAAAATCATCACCCCGCGCCGCTATGTTGAATCGCTCGAAGATTCACTGCTCGCCTGTGGCGCCGCCTCGGTCACCTTGGAAGACAACGCCGACCAGCCAATTCTTGAACCCGGCCTAGGCGAAACCCCACTCTGGGATAACGTAAAAGTTACCGGCCTATTCGATGCCGAAATTAATACCGCCAACACCATCGCTATTGCTGAGCGTCGCTTTGGCAACCCACTTCCTGAGCACCGCTGGGAGCAACTCGAAGACAAAGACTGGGAGCGCGAGTGGATGAGTAACTACCATGCCATTCGCTGCGGCGAACGCCTGTGGATTTGCCCAAGCTGGCAACAACCGCCCGAGCCCGATAAGGTTAACCTTATGCTCGACCCCGGTCTCGCTTTCGGTACTGGCACCCACCCCACCACATTTTTATGCATGCAGTGGATTGATCAACAAGATTTTAACGGGCTAACCGTCGTCGACTACGGCTGCGGTTCGGGCATTTTAGGGATTGCCACCCTCCTGCTGGGCGCCAAGCAAGTGCTAGGCGTTGATATTGACCCTCAAGCACTGCTGGCCACCACTGAAAACGCCAAGCGCAATCAATTACCGGGCGATGCCATGCCTGTGTATTTACCGCCCGATTGCCCCAGCACCCAAGTCGATATTATGCTCGCCAATATTCTCGCAGGGCCGCTCGCCGAACTAGCGCCAGCACTCAATGACATGATAAAAATTGGCGGGAAACTGTGCTTATCGGGCATATTATCCCTCCAAGCACAGTCCGTTATGGCAGCCTATCAACCTTGGTTTGACTTTGATCCCATCGCAGAGCAAGAAGAATGGGTGCGTTTAACTGCCACAAAAGTGCGTTAGTTGGCAATGTAGAGGTGCAAATCCACCTTACGGGGGCGCATGAATTTACCTGCGCCCTCCGTAAAGCTACACTGAACCTCTGAGCCAGAGCTTTAGCTTTAACGTTTTTAACGCCACCGAGTCAGAACGAGACAACCCCATGAGTAATGCCAGCAGCACCTTGGTGACCCGTTGCCCCAAATGCACCACAGCATTTCGCATCACCAGCACCCTTTTAGATTCGGCCAAGGGAGCGGTTCGCTGCGGATCGTGCCTGCATATTTTCCGCGCTCAAGATTACCTAGTCACTCCGACTGACAAGCCGGATGCAACACCGCCTGCTGCTGCACGCACTACGGCCACCCCCAAAAAACCCGATACGACCCAATCAATTGCACCCAAAGCCGCGCAACCTGCCGCAACATCCAAACAAAGCCCCGCGCAACCAAGCCCGACGCAACCAACCAAAACTGCGACTGCTAAAGCTACAACTGTCACCAAAGCAGTAACTGCTGACGCTAAAGCCGCCATTGACAAACCCGCAGCGAGCAAGCCTGAGGCGCTCAGTATGCGTCCGGCGCCCACCTCCAGCTTTAGTGCACCCACACCACAAAAAACTGCGGCCAAACCTGCACCCGTAGCGGCCAACAAACCCACCACCAAAACCTTCAGCAAGTCATCACTCGACCAAATCGATGACCTCTTGATAAGCGATGAGATGGATGAGCCTAAAGCACAAAAAAACGCCTACGAATTCGACGGTTTTATGGAGATAGACACCAAGCCTCAGCTTGATGTATCACTGTTCGAACACAGCCGCAGCAACAAACGCGAAGAGGAGCTTAAATCCAATACCGATGAGTCTTGGGCTGAAATGCTGCTCGACGAAGAAGACGAAAAGGAGATGCCCAACTACTCCACCGCCAGACAAAATGCCGCGAACACAGCTGAAACTGCCGAGAGCCTTGCACAAGAAGAAACCAACGCCGCTATCGCACACCATCAGGCTATGCTCGACCAAGCCGAGGCCGACAGCGATAGCACGCCGCCAGCAAGAAGCCAACCGGGCCTCATGTTTAGCATCGTGGGCGACAACAGCCCTTCTGGCGACACAGACCTCAGCGATGAGATGTCATCCTTACCTAGCACAACCGCTATTGGTGGCCAGCGCAACGCCGCCGAGCCAAGTTTCGACGCAAACCTGTTTGAATCACCCAGCGAGAGCGAAAAAATCACTCCAAGCCCCGCAAAGGCAGAGCCTAAAATTCGCGCCTATGACAACTCGCGCTCCGCGCTCTTGATGAACATAATTCCAGCACCGGTTGAATTCACCAGCAAGCGTATGCGTAGCTGGTCGCAGAAAAAGCTTTGGCCCACCCTCAGCTTTATCGCGCTTATTGCCCTAGTCATTCAAGTTAGCTGGTTTAAGTTTGACTATTTAAGCCGCCTAGAGCCTTATCGCACGGCCTATACCTATATTTGCCCTTATCTAGGCTGCAAGGTGCCGACCTTAGTCGATACCAATCAAATCAAAGCCTACCAAGTAACGGTTCGCCCACTGCAAGATGTTGAGGAAGCACTCTTAGTCGACCTCATGATTCTCAATGGTGCCCCTTTCGATCAACCCTACCCCGATCTGGTGCTGGCGTTTATGGATATGGATGAAAAGCCAGTCGCTTCTCGACGCTTCACCCCTAAAGAATATCTCGGAGGCGAGCTGGCGGGCAGTAAACTCATGCCCCACAACCAACCCATCCATCTAACATTGGACCTAGCTGACCCCGGCCCCAACGCCATTAATTACAAGGTCTATATCCCTTAATCTTCAGCTGACATCTGCAGAAGCTGACATCCAGTCAGTTTCTGCCTTCGGGGGGACGTATCTAGCCACCTAAACCGAGCCGCGATCATCGTAATACCTACTCAAAAACCAGGATTCACCTAAGTAGGAAGACTTAGGCGTCAGCCACCAAATCCACCATCTTTCAGCAGCTGCCTTATTAATTGGCTAATTGCAAGCCAAAATGACTAAAAAACCTCGCCTTTATCGCTCAAAAAAACAGCTATTTTTACGTTTTTTGCGTTCCATACAAGCGCCTAAACGGGTATCATGGCGACCCTTTTAAGCAGGTACACAAACTTGATTCAGCGCCCGCACCATCGTCGAGGAATCAAGCACAATCGGTTTAACCGCAAGCGCGACCTCCAATCACGTGTTTAATATCGGCCCCTATAGCATCGACAGCCAGGTGATACTCGCACCCATGGCAGGCGTGACTGACCGTCCTTTTCGGCAGCTGTGTCGTACGCTGGGTGCTGGCCTCGTGATTTCTGAAATGCTAACCAGCAATTCAGACTTGTGGAATAGCCGAAAAAGTAGCTTGCGGATGGATCACACTGGGGAAGATGAACCCATAGCTGTGCAAATTGCCGGTGGTGACCCAGAGATGATGGCCGAAGCAGCGCGCTTAAACGCGGCCAATGGCGCCCAGATTATTGATATCAATATGGGCTGCCCCGCAAAAAAGGTATGCAAAAAAGCAGCGGGCTCGGCGCTACTGAAAGACGAACAACTGGTTGCTGCCATTTTACAGGCAGTCGTCGCAGCGGTGGACATACCCGTAACCCTGAAGTTTCGCACCGGTTGGAGTGCAGAAGAGCGCAATGCACTACGCATAGCGCGCATCGCCGAAGACAGCGGCATTCAGGCATTAGCATTACACGGTCGCACCCGTGCCGACGCCTTCACTGGCGCCGCCGAGTACGACACCATTGCCAGCGTAGTACAAGCGGTGAAGATTCCCGTATTTAGCAATGGCGATATTGATTCGCCGCACAAAGCTAAGGCAGTTTTAGACCATACCGGCGCCGCCGCTGTGATGATTGGCCGCGCCGCCCAAGGTCGCCCTTGGCTGTTTAGAGAAATAGACCACTACCTACGCAGTGGCGAAGAATTACCAGAACCATCTCTGACGGAAATCAGAGATATTTTATGCACCCATCTGCGCGATCTATATCGTTTTTACGGTGATCACATGGGCCCGCGTATCGCACGCAAGCACGTAAGTTGGTATTTGCGCACGGTGCCCGGAAGCGAAGCCTTTCGCACCCGTTTTAACGCCATAGATGATGCAGAAGAACAACAAACCAGCATTCAAAATTTCTTTGAACAGCTGCTTACGAAAGAGGAAAAAGCCGCATGAACACCGCAACTTTCTTTGCTGACTCAACCCCAGCATTGGCTGCCAATACCGCAGCAGCACAACCAGTACAAGCTCAATCGCTGCGCGGCTGCGTAGAGCAAGCAATGGAAAACTACTTTAAGCATCTCGATGGCCAAGACGTTAGCGATGTCTACGAAATGGTTATGGCGGAAGTTGAAGCGCCTATGCTTGAAATCGTTTTGAAATACACCCGTCACAACCAAACTCGCGCGGCACAGGTTTTAGGTTTGAACCGCGGCACCCTGCGCAAAAAATTAAAGCAATACGGCTTGCTGTAAGCACTACAGCGCCGCATGGCAACGAAAAAGGGGTGGCAACTTGTTTCCACCCCTTTTGCTTTTTTAGCAATCTAGCGATCTTTACACGAAAGAATATCGGCATTTACTCTACCGCAGCGAAAGCAGCAGTAGAAATAGGCAATAACAGACAGTAAAGCGGAGTTTATGAAAATAACTGCGTACTTTTACTGCCAGCTCTTAACGCCCTAATGCCCAGCCCCTCTTTCTTGTAAAGCGCCCATTTACATTCAAACATTATTTACGGGAACTGCGTATGTCTAACACGTCCGATCTTGTTGCGGTAAAACGCGCGCTCATTAGCGTCTCTGATAAAACGGGTATTGTAGAATTTGCCCAAGCACTGCATGCCCAAGGCGTTGAAATTTTATCAACCGGTGGCACCTTTAAATTGCTCACCGACAACAAGATCCCTGCGATTGAAGTCTCTGACTACACCGGCTTCCCCGAGATGATGGATGGTCGTGTTAAAACCCTGCACCCTAAGGTGCACGGTGGCATTCTCGCCCGTCGCGGAATCGACGAAGCGATTATGCGCGAACACAACATCAATCCTATCGATATGGTGGTGGTTAACCTTTATCCCTTCGAAAAAACTGTCGCCAATAAAGATTGCTCACTCGAAGATGCGGTAGAAAATATCGACATCGGCGGCCCAACTATGGTGCGCGCAGCAGCGAAAAACCACGCCTCAGTTAATATCGTAGTAAACGCGTCTGACTACCCCCTAATCCTCGCCGAGATGAGCGCAAACAAAGGCGCAACCTCACTCAAAACCCGTTTCAATTTGGCTATTAAAGCCTACGAACACACCGCCGCTTACGACGGTGCCATCGCCAACTATTTTGGCCGTTTGGTGGAAGGCGGCAGCGCTGACTTTGCGCGCACCTTCAACACCCAATTTATCAAAGCACAAGAAATGCGCTACGGTGAAAACCCGCACCAAAAAGCCGCTTTCTATGTGGAAAAAAATCCACCGCAAGCCTGCATCGCCACCGCTACCCAATTGCAAGGCAAAGAGCTGTCTTACAACAACGTAGCTGACACTGATGCGGCCTTAGAAACCGTAAAAAACTTCAGTGAGCCCGCCTGCGTTATCGTCAAGCACGCCAACCCCTGCGGTGTTGCGGTTGCGGCAAATATTAAAGACGCCTACGACCTCGCCTACGCCACCGATACTGAATCGGCCTTCGGCGGCATTATTGCCTTTAACCGCGAGTTAGACGCCGCTACCGCTGCAGCGATTGTTGAGCGTCAATTTGTGGAAGTGATTATCGCCCCCAGCGTTTCTGCTGAAGCGATTGAAGTGGTTAAGGCCAAACAAAATGTGCGCCTGCTTACCTGCGGTGAATTTGGTTCAGAAAAAATTAACGGTTTGGATTACAAGCGCGTCACTGGCGGCTTATTAGTGCAGGATCGCGATGCGGGCATGATCGCCGCCAGCGATTTAAAAATCGTCACCAAACGCGCGCCAACCGAAGACGAAATCCGCGATTTATTATTCGCTTGGAAAGTCGCCAAGTTTGTAAAATCCAACGCCATTATCTACGCCAAAAACAGCCAAACCGTCGGCGTGGGCGCAGGCCAAATGAGCCGCGTAAATTCAGCGCGTATCGCCGCGATAAAAGCTGAGCATGCTGGTTTACAAGTAGCGGGTTCGGTCATGGCATCCGATGCCTTCTTCCCCTTCCGCGACGGTATCGACAACGCCGCCAAGGTGGGTATTGCCGCCGTCATTCAACCGGGTGGCTCTATGCGCGATGCAGAAGTGATCGCCGCCGCCGATGAACACGGCATGGCGATGGTCTTTACCGGTATGCGTCACTTCCGTCATTGATCATTACGTTTATTTATTTGCACTAACGTAGGTTGGCGGTGAGGAACGAACCCCAACATTCACCCGCGCAAAACGCACTTTGTTTTGCAAACACAACAAACCCAACATCATAGTTATTGTGGTGTTGGTATTCGCGGACACATGGTCATGTTGGGGGCCGTTCCTCGCCCTAACCTACGTAACAAAACAGAAGATATGAATATGATGAATGTATTAATTATCGGCAGCGGCGGCCGCGAACACGCCCTCGCGTGGAAAGCAGCGCAGAGCGCCCAAGTGGAAACAGTCTTTGTTGCGCCGGGGAATGCAGGCACAGCGCTAGAACCCAACATCGAAAATGTCGCACTGGATATTTTGGACTTCGCCGGTCTCGCTGACTTTGCTGAAAAAAATAATGTCGGCATCACCATTGTTGGCCCAGAAGTACCTTTAGTAGCAGGCGTGGTGGACTTTTTTAATACGCGCAAACTGCCTTGCTTCGGCCCCTCAAAAGGCGCGGCGCAATTGGAAGGTTCCAAAGCCTTTACCAAAGATTTTCTCGCGCGCCACAATATACCCAGCGCCGATTACCAAAACTTTACTGAAGTAGAACCCGCGCTCGCCTATTTGAAAAAAATGGGCGCCCCCATTGTGGTTAAGGCCGATGGTCTCGCTGCAGGCAAAGGCGTAATAGTTGCCGAAACCCTGCAGCAAGCAGAAGACGCCGTGCGCGATATGCTCTCGGGCAATGCCTTTGGCGAGGCCGGTTGCCGCGTAGTCATCGAAGAATTTTTAACCGGTGAAGAAGCCAGCTTTATTGTGATGGTGGATGGCGACAATATTTTGCCCATGGCCACCAGCCAAGATCACAAGCGCGCATTTGATGGCGATAAAGGCCCCAACACTGGCGGCATGGGTGCTTACTCGCCCGCGCCCGTGGTCACCCAAGCCGTGCACGACCGTGTGATGCGCGAAGTGATTCGCCCCACCGTCGATGGCATGAAAGCCGAAGGTAATACCTATGTCGGCTTTTTGTATGCAGGCCTCATGATTGACGACACCGGCGCCGCCAAAGTGATCGAATACAACTGCCGCTTTGGCGACCCAGAAACCCAACCGATCATGCTGCGCTTGCAGTCAGATTTGGTGGAACTCTGTCTCGCCGCACTTAAAGGCGATTTGGATAAAGTCAGTGCCGAATGGGACTCACGCGCCGCCATTGGCGTGGTGCTAGCCGCAGGCGGCTATCCCGACGCCTACAACAAAGGCGATGTGATCTCTGGCTTACCGACCACCGAAGTGGCGGGCGAAAAAGTGTTCCATGCAGGCACTAGCAGCAAAGACGGCAACACCGTCACCAACGGCGGCCGTGTACTCTGCGCTACAGCGCTGGGCAATACCGTTTTGGAAGCGCAGCAACGCGCCTACAAAGTAGCGTCCAACATAAGCTGGAAAGATCATATTTACCGCACCGATATTGGCTACCGCGCTATAGCGCGCGAGCAGGCAAAATAATTCGTCGCAAGCGATAGCTCTTCTGCCTCGCTTAAATGAAAAAGCCCGCATGGTTTTCACACTATGCGGGCTTTTTAATGGGACTCTTTAATGAGGTTTTTAACATCGAAAAACCCACTTAATCCGTATTGATCCGCACCTGTGCAGCGCCTGCGGTTTCATTGGTGATGGTGGTTATAAATTCATCCGCCTGCGCCGCCGCGAGGCTAATAATCAGTAGAACCTCAGCGCTGTATTCTACGGCCTCAAGCAGCCCGTGATATTGATCGACCCAATGGCGAACTTTCGCCTCCCGCGCAAAATCCACCCGCACCTGCAACTGCACCTTGGGCGTAACCGCCAGCAGCTCTGCAGCATTCACCGCCGTGGATACCGCCGCCGAATAGGCGCGCACCAAACCGCCCGCGCCTAACTTAACCCCGCCAAAATAACGCACCACCACCGCAAGGCAATTACCTACATCGCGCTCGGTAAGCACATGCAGCATTGGTTTGCCCGCCGTGCCCGAAGGCTCACCGTCATCGCTAAAGGCTTGCGTTAAAGGCTGGCGACTATTGCCAATCACATAAGCCCAGCACACATGATTGGCGCTGGGATACTGCTGGCGATACTGTTCCACCAGCGCCATAGCCTCTTCGCGCTGGGTAACCGGGTGGAGAAACGTGAGAAAATCGCTGTTCTTGGCATCGGTGACAGATTCAACCTCGGCAGCGAGAATGGTGTAGCTGGACATACAGTTCCTAGGTTAAAAAGGGGGTTACACAAGAAGCACAATAACTCCTGTGCAGCGCAACAACACATACTACACACCACCGCCTTTGTGGTGGTAAGTGCCCGTTTTTAACATGTATTTGAGGTGCGAGTGACGCGCTCTTGCCCGAACTACCTGTTATTGAGCCTCAATCTTACACCAACCTTCTGCCTGAACTCCTCCGACTGCAGGAAAGCATCTCCTTACTCGATTAAAACAGAGGGCAGTTCACTTTGGGTTTAAGCCCTACCTTGTTATTATTGCAGCGTTTTTTACTCACCAGAGCCGCCCATGGATCACCCATCACCACTTCTATCCGCCAAATCAATTAGACGCCACTTTGCTCGGCAAATTTTTGCACGGGGCAAGCGATTATTTACTACCTATAGTGTGTTAAGCATCACCCATGAACACGCAAAAAATGGGTTCTTTACTTATTACGGCGAGGTAATGGGCGATAGTGGCGTGTCTTACAGCTGCAGTATTTATGGCAAAGCTGACGATATTCTCGATAGCGAATGCGATTGTCCTTATGGTGCAAACTGTAAACACAGCTGCGCGCTTGCTTTTGCTGCGCTCGACTACATGGAAAGCGCCGACCCAGAGGATGAGATCAACCATTGGCTCGGACAGGTTCAGCAAACCGTAATATCCCAAGACCCCCGCGCCCAGTATGGAGACTGGTCTATTTTTTATCTGCTCAACCAATCTGAAACTGAAGCGCTCTACCTCACCCCCATATTGCGCTATCGCAAAAAAAATGGGGACTGGGGGCGCCTGCAAGAGCTTCCTCTGCATTTAGCACTGCAGCGCAAAGACTTAATGCGTGATGACATAACATTACTCAATCTGCTAAAAGGGTTAAAAACATCCTATAGCTATGAGCAGGGGATGCACAGCTGTCGTTACACACTAGAGGGCGCAGCTGGACACCTCGTTCTGAGCGCGGCCCTCGCCAGCGAGCGACTGGTCGATAACCGCCACTTAGAACCCATAGTCCAGGCTGAGGCACAAGCGCTGCACTGGCAGTGGGAGCAATCCGCTGCAGGATTTTCGCTCCTACCTATTTTGGGCGACGAGATGCCACCCTCACCTGAAGTAGCTTCAACAAAAACAACAAAATCAACAAAATCGACCGCCAAGCTTAAGACCAAGAGCGCACCAACTTGGCATCTAGTTCCCACAGATCCCCCTATGTATTGCCAGCATTCACACATTGGCATGCTGCGCACCACACTGACGCTGGACCTTCTGCAGCTACTGCTGGCGATGCCCTCTATTCCCGCGGAACGCTACAAGGATATTAGCCAGCAGCTCGCCTATTTAACCGGCGACAACAATCTGCCCTTACCCGCGAATGTGGAACCCTTAATCAGGATAGATAGCTTCACAGCTAAATTCAGTTTGATGGGCGTTTACAATCCGGTATCAGGTTATTTGCCTGCGCTGCGCCTCACCGCAATCTATGGTGACTGGGAGCAACCACTCATCAACGCCAGTGTACAAGCGAAACAAGAGTCGCCTAATCAAGACCAGGTGGTTGAGCACCAAGGACAGCAATTTATTATTCAGCGGCGCCATGGCGAGGAATATGCCGTCGCTAAACAACTGCGCGCCCTAGAGCTGATTCCCTACGATTTTAAAGGCGACACAGGCGAGCTTTGGGTGCCCACCGAAATCAACCCACAGCGCTATTTACAGCTGTGGAATAAACAGCTCCACAAACTACAATCACTCGTTAACGAACACGGCTGGCTACTTGAAATTGACGACAGCTATCAATATCGAGAAAACACTCTCAATTTCGATGCCGAGGCCAGCAACTATAGCAATGGCTGGTTTGATTTTGATATGCGCATGGATATTGGTGGCCGCGCCCTCAATACCGCCGACCTCGTAACTCAGTGGCTAGCCGCAGGTGCCCCACCCACCCTGGCACTACAAAATGCCCAACAACAGTGGGACATGGTGGACATGACGCCACTGCAACCCATTTTATCGCTGCTGCTAGAACTCTATGGCGGAGGCAACAAACAGCCCGAGCAAATACGCATCCCCGCCTTTAGAGCCTTGGCGCTCGACGAGCTGGAGGATAGCCAGGTTAAACAGCCACTCTCGCTTAAAAAATTGCGTCAGGGTCTGCGCAATTTTAACGGCATAGCCGCCATCACTCCCGACAAAAAACTGAATGCGGCGCTGCGCGATTATCAGCAGCAGGGCCTTAGCTGGCTCATGTTTTTACACACCTACGGCTTTGGCGGCATACTCGCCGATGACATGGGCCTAGGCAAAACCCTGCAGACCCTCGCCTTTATTCAAAAGCTCAAAGCCACCCGCAAATTGACCCGCGGCGCGCTCATAGTCGCGCCCACCTCGCTGATTTGGAACTGGCTCGCGGAAGCCCAAAAATTCACCCCCAACTTGCGCTGCCTTATGCTTCACGGTAGCGACCGAAAAATGCGCTTTGAAGAGATCGCAGGCCACGACCTCATCATCACCTCCTACGGTTTAATCGTGCGCGACAGTGAAATCTATACGCAATACCATTTTGATGTCACTGTGCTGGATGAAGCGCAAAACATTAAAAACACCCAAGCCAAAACCACGCAGCACGTTAAACAACTAAACGCCGACATGCGTCTCTGCCTTAGCGGCACCCCCCTCGAAAATCATTTGAGCGAACTTTGGTCGCTGATGGACTTTGCCTTACCGGGGCTGCTCAGTAGTCACGAGCACTTTCGCAAACACTACCGCCACCCCATAGAGCAAGATGGCGATCACCGCGCACGCCAAGAACTGTCGGGGCGAATAGCGCCCTTTATGCTGCGCCGCACCAAATCCGAAGTCGTCCATGAACTGCCCGCTAAAACCGAAATTTTGCAAACCTTGGAGCTGGGTAAAGAGCAAAAATCCCTGTATGAAAGCATTCGCATCAGCATGGAAAAACGCGTGCGCACACTGATTCAAACCAAGGGGGTCGCGCGCAGTCGCATAGAGTTTTTAGATGCCTTGCTGAAGTTGCGGCAGGCCTGCATTGACCCGCGCTTAGTGAAATTAGAACAGGCCAAAAAAGTCACCAGCGGGGCTAAAATGCAGTGGCTCTGTGAAACCCTACCCGAGTTGATTGAAGAGGGGCGCAAAATTCTCATCTTCTCCCAATTCACCCAAATGCTCAATTTAATTGAAACCCAGTTGCACGAGTTAGGCATAGCCACCACCAAACTCACTGGGCGCACCCGCAAACGCCAAGAGGTCATAGAAGCGTTTCAAGAAGGCACTATCCCGGTTTTTTTAATTAGCCTAAAAGCCGGGGGCTCAGGCCTCAACCTTACTGCCGCCGACACTATTATTCACGTAGACCCTTGGTGGAATCCGGCCGTCGAAAACCAAGCGACCGACCGCGCCTATCGTATCGGCCAAGACAAGCCCGTATTCGTCTACAAGCTCGTAGTAGCAGGGACCTTGGAAGAAAAAATTCAATTGCTACAACAGCAAAAACAGGCCTTGGCCGACAGCCTTTTTGATGAAACCAGCAAAGCACCACTACCCTTAGCGGGCGATGATTTATTGGCCCTGTTTAGTTAATACAGGCCTAGTGATATTGACCAACCAAGTCACGGCAAGGGTTTAATTTTTCGAGTTGGGGGAACCCTGCCGGATTCGCTATTTTTTTACGCAGTTACACAGCTGCAACATTTTTAGGCCATAATGGCGCTCCATTACCTTTCTTGAACTTATGGTGACCATTGATTTTTATGTCTGTATCTTTGCCCCTAGGCTTTATTCGCCAGCTTCTTTTTGCAATGTTGATCCTTGTGCTCAGCGCCTGTAGTCATCACCAAATCGCCCGCGATGGCTGGCCGGAAGAAATCCCCTCCCACGCCTATTTTTTAAAGGTGTATAACGCCGATGTAGCTAATAAGGCAGTGCAAACTGAGGAGGAGTATTTCACCTGGATTATTCGTTTTTACAATGGCTGGGAACTGTATAGACGCGGCTGGACGCGGATGACGAACGAACTCATAGAACAAGTTGAAGACCCGAGCCAAGCCAAAGAAATCAAACACAAGGTCGATCGTATAGGCCGTTTGGTATCTGGCGAATGGGCGAAAAAAGTCAAAAGCCGCAGTATTTTTACCCGTCATGTCGCCATTTGGGGCAATGCACTCTTAGAGTCGCTGGATCGCGGTGAACCTCTACCGCTAATCAATCACATCAACAAAGATATTGATGACCTGCTCGCCCACAGGATTCACCCCGATTTGATCACCGCCGCGCGCTACTATGCGCCGGATGAAGATGATCCTTTCTTTTAAGCGATTTTTTAAACACGCAGCTAAAAAGCAAAAAACCTCAGGCATAACACCTGAGGTTTTTTTATTCGACCAAAGAAGCACTCGCGCATTTTCTTTCGTCTTCTTGCTAGAAGGTTGACAGCAACCTTAAGACTGCAGCACTTTGATAGCGATTTCGGAACCCGGTAAACCATCAGCCGCAATCAACAGGATCATCCCAATAAAGAGCGCCACTACCGCCAAATACCAACCCAAACAAAACCAAATACCATAGGTATTTAAGGGCGGCAAAGCCGCCAGCTTTGACTCGCGCCAACTGGCGACTATATCCAGCACGCCGAGTACGATAAAGAAGGTAATGAAGTACAACCCCAATTTTAACGCCACCACAAAGCAGAGCGCAGAAATCACCAAGAGCGCAATAAACGCCAGATAATTGCCCGCCGAAAACACCAGTGCCTTGACCACGCGGCCACCGTCGAGCGGGTGCACTGGAATTAAGTTGAACAAATTGATCAAGGCGCTCGTACTCGCCACCAGCCCTGCAAAATGACTACCTGTCACTTCATAGACGATGTAAAACACCAAGGTCATCAACAGCCCAAACACGGGGCCCATCAGCGAAATATAGACATCTTGCCACTGGCTGCGCGGCCTGTCGCCCACCGCTAGTCCACCCACAAAGGGAATTAAGTACATGCCCTTCGTCGGAATCCCAAACTTTTTCATGGCGCGCAGGTGGCCATATTCGTGAAACACCAAAACCCCAATCAAGGCCATCGCGAATTCAAAGGTGAACATAACGCTGTACACGCCCACCGAGGCGGCAACCAAGGCAACCTTCACCACCTTGACCGTTTTTAACAGCTTAAATGCTATAAGCCCTAGAGATACAAATGAGCCTTTAAACCCCTTAGGTGCCGCTGCTGTTGCCTCTGGTGCCAAGCTATTTCCTTGTGGCTGAGAATGCATATCCGCTAATGCTGCTAATTTTTCTGAGCTTAGGGCCACGACGGCACTGCCTTCCACTAGGCACTCATCGCCCTGCCACAACTCATAACTCACTTCTGCACTGGGCGCATTCAATACATAAATCAACTTCACTGCCCCCGTATTCGCAAGGTCAAAATAGTGCTCACTGGCGATACCAAAATTCTGTTTGTGGGATACCAACACACCATCCACCCATACCTGCTCATCGCCTTTCCAGGGCATGGCATCGACAAGAATCTGGTGGTGCATGTGTTCGAAGGAAAATAACTGCATAAACGAAAAATCTCTTACGTCAGGATGTGAAATAGCATTGGGGTTGTTTTTCTACTTATTTGCTAATTAATGTTTCAAATTGTTATTGCGCGGCTCTTACTGCCTTATTTAGCGCACTTTCGGGGTTTGGCTGGCCTAAAGCCGCTTCAAGCCATAAACTAGCAGCAGCTTTTCTTGCAACTCTACTAATTCGAGCACCCAATGTTACTTATAGGTCAAAAAAACTGTTTAAAAGTCGTCAAACACGTCGATTTCGGTCTCTTTCTCGATGGCGATAAATACGGCAATATTTTATTGCCTAAACGCTATGTCACCGCAGAAATGAAAGTCGGCATGGACTTGGATGTCTTCATCTACTTGGACTCGGACGATTGTATCATCGCCACCACCCTTGAACCCAAGGTGATGGTAGGTCAATGTGCATTTCTAGAAGTAAAAGAAGTGAACGCCGTAGGTGCGTTTCTCGATTGGGGCCTGCCCAAGGATTTGCTGGTGCCCTACAGCGAGCAACTCAAACCCATGGAAGCGGGCCGCTCTTATGTAGTCTGTGTCTATTTAGATAAGCACTCCAGCCGCATCACCGCCTCCTCGCGCTTAAGCCACCATTTGGAAGAGCGCGCCAGCGGCATGAGCCCCAACCAAGCGGTTGATGTGCTGATTAGCGGCCGCAGTGATATGGGTTTTAAAGCGGTAGTCAATCACACCCACCTCGGTTTGATTTTTCAAGATGAAGTATTCAAAACTCCCCTCGTCGGCGAAAAGCACGTTGGCTACATTAAAAATATTCGCCCCGATCGCAAACTCGATATCAGCCTGCACCCACGCAACAGCGATGTTAAAAATTCCCTGGCCGAGCGCATCCTCGCATTTCTCATCAGCAACGACGGCGAATCGCGCCTCACCGATAAAAGTGAGCCAGAGGAAATCTACAAGCAGTACAACGCGAGCAAAGGCAATTACAAAAATGCGCTTAGCTTGCTTTATAAACAGCGCAAGATTTTAATTTCGCCAGAAAAAATCACCCTCGTAAAAAGCGAAGAGTAGCGATGACTGCGACTCAAACAATTCGCTGGGGCATTATCGGCGTAGGCGAAGTCTGCGAAGTAAAAAGCGGTCCCGCATTTTACAAGCTCGAACATTCACAACTGCTCGCGGTAATGCGCCGCGATGGTGCCAAGGCGCAAGATTTTGCCGCGCGCCACGGTGTAGCGCACTGGTACGACAATGCCGATGCGCTACTCGCCAACCCAGATATAGACGCTATTTATATTGCGACACCACCCGCGCAACATAGAGACTATGCCCTCGCCGCGCTTAACGCAGGCAAGCATGTGTATATCGAAAAGCCCGTCACGCTTAACGCTGCCGAATGCGATGACATCATCGCCGCTGAAAAATTGGCGCGCACCAAAATCGTGATCGCGCACTACCGCCGCCATGTGCCCTGTTTTATGAAATTTGCCGAACTCTTGCACAGCGGCGCCATAGGCACACCGCTCATGGCACAGATAGATATGTTGCAACCCGCCGCGTCTGATATTATTCAAAACACAGAAAATAATTGGCGAGTAAACCCCGCACTCTCCGGCGGCGGCTTGTTTCACGACTTGGCACCGCACCAATTGGATTTAATCCTGCAATGGTTTGGCCCTGTCGTCAGCGCCAAAGGCATTAGCCTAAACCAACGCCAACACAACACCGCCGCCGACTGCACTCACGGCTGGGCGCAACTAGAATCCGGCGTGGTGTTACAAGGCCGCTGGCACTTTGCAATAAACCCCCTGCAAACCCGCGACCTTTGCGAGGTTATTGGTACTGAAGGCAAACTCACTATCAACTTTTTTGGCCAACAAAAAATTCGTTTAGAAAACAAAGATGGCGCACAAGAAATTGTAATCCCCAACCCTGAGCACATTCAGCAGCCGATGATTGAACAGGTGAATAACTATTTTCGTGGTTCAGGCGACAACCCTTGTAGCCTTACCGAAGCAAAAGCGGTAATGGCCTTGATAGATACCTTCAGCAACTCGCCAGTTTAAAATCATTTCACCCGCCACGGATGGCGGATAGAATTTCATTTCTAACAAAATTACATTTTCCGCAGCAAATTATTCGTGCCCAACGCACAAATGTGACCTTTGTTTCTCGGCAGCCTTCTTGCATATATCTACACTGCAACCAACACAACGACGGTTTCACTCGCCTGTTGTGCGCAAACGATTGCTAAAAATCTGCTCGCCCCCTACAGATTATTGCCGATAGACAAAGGAGTTATGATGCGCAAACATACTAAGCTGTATCTCGCCATAGATGCACTGACCACCCTCCCCCCACTTTCAAAATTTATAACCGTCGCCACTTTTTGCAGCCTGACGTTGGCCAGCCCACTGTTACTAGCGCAAAGTGCGACAGACGCAAAAGTGGCCCCCAAAAAAGCCACCGTTCAGATTGAAGAGCTGCTAGTCGTTGGCTCGCGCATTCGACAAAACAATATCAAAACCATTTCGCCCATTAAATTCATTAACCGCGAAGATGCCACCGCCGCCGGCTTAAACTCCACCACGGAGTTATTGCAATCTAACGCAATTACCGGCGGCGCATCGCAAATCAATAATGCCTATGGTGGTTACGTTACTCAGGGCGGCCCAGGTGCAAACACCATTTCATTGCGCGGTTTAGGGGCCAGTCGAACACTCGTACTCATCAATGGTCGTCGTGTTGCACCATCAGGTACACAAGGTGCCGTTGGCACGGCCGATTTAAATGTACTGCCCACGGCGATGATTGAACGCGTGGAAATTTTGCGCGATGGCGCCTCATCCATTTACGGTTCAGATGCCGTCAGTGGCGTCATCAATGTCATCACCCGCGACAACATCGACGGGCTAAGTATTGAGGGAGAATTTAACCGCCCTACAGAAGGTGACGGCGAACAATATCGTTTTTCTATTTCGGGCGGCATGAAAGAAGAGCGCGTTTCTATTTCCGGCTCCTTCGATTATTACGAACGACAATCTTTAGCGCTGGGAGAGCGCGACTGGACGCGCTGTAACCAGGATAAATTTCGCGATCCTGAAACCGGTGAGTCACTCGACTTTATCGACCCCAAAACCAACCGTTCAAAATGCTACCCCCTTACCGCAACCGGCTCTAACGGCGTGACGGTGAATACCATTGGCACCCAGTCCGTAACTGCCGCAAATTGGAGCACACTAGGATTAAACGGCCCCATTGTTGGTGCGCCAGGTTCAGAGGGCACGACCTTTACTCGCTTCCGCCCCAACACGACTGTCACCACCGGCCTCATCGGTTTTGAAGGTGTCGGCGGCGGCAGCAATAGCTTGAATGTACGCGACACCTTTGAGCCGCGTATGCTCAATGAAGATTTAATTTCTCCCGCAAAAATTTATACCGGCTTTGTACAAGGTAAATATGATTTACACGCACTGGGCGATGCAGAAGTTTACGCGGAGCTGATGAGTTCACGACGCGAATCCAGTCAAACCGGTTATCGCCAACTCTCCATGGATTACCGCCGCGGCAGCCCTTTAATTCCTGCTGAACTTGCCTACGGCAACTATGGGGCCGACCAAGGTACCAGCGGTGGCAGCAGAGTAGGCGTGCGCGCATTTGTCGGCTTTGGAAATGATGCGAGCCAACAGACGATAGATTTTTATAAACCCACACTTGGCGTGCGCGGCGATCTTAGTTTTCTACCCGATTGGCGCTACGACGTTTACACCAGCTACGCGAAATCTGACGCAAGTTATGTGCGCGAATCTTTTTTGATCGACAAACTCACCAATGCCAGCAATGCCGTAACTGCTACCGGCAGCGTCGACACGTCATTAATACGCGATGGGCTCACCTGCGGCATCAATCTCACGGACCCCAATGAAAAATGTATCCCCTTCCCTCGCCTAACTGCAGCGGTCATTGGTGGCGACTTACCGCAAGATTTTCAAGATTATATTTTCCGCAATGTCGAAGGCACCACCGAATACAGTGAATCCATTTTCAGTGCAATCATCGACGGCCCGCTCTTTAGTGTTCCCGCCGGCAAAGTGCAAGGCGTACTCGGCCTTGAGCACCGCAAAATGGACATCAATGATCAGCCCGACGAAAACAGTATTAATGGAAATCTCTATAACTTAAGCAGTGCCACGCCCACCATTGGCGATGACAAGGTCAATGAATTTTATACCGAACTGCAAGTACCCATTTTACTCGGCGCAAAATTCGCAGAAGAGCTAACGATCAATGGTTCCTTGCGCTATACCGATTACGATTCCTACGGCGCTGACGACACCTATAAAATCGGCATGCTTTATTCACCCACAACCTGGCTGTCACTGCGCGCATCGCGCGGAACTTCATTCCGTGCACCGGCGTTGTTCGAGCAGTTCCAAGGGCCGACAAGTGGTTTCCGCTCAGCATCTATTGACCCCTGTAACGAGTACGGTGCGGATGGAATAAACCCCAACCGCGCCGCCAACTGCGCAATGGAATTACCTAATGATCCAGGGTTCCTAGCAACCAGCGGTATAAAAGTATTTAGTTTGGGCGGTGCAGAGGCAGGGCTTTTTGCCGAGACATCAAACAATACGACTTACGGCATTATTTTCGATCCCAAAATCAGTGACTCAACCGCACTGAGTATCAGCATGGATTATTTTGAAATCGAAATAGACAATGGTGTGAGCAAAGCGGGGGAAGGTGAAATCCTTAATCGCTGTTATGACTCAACAGACTTTGCGACTAATTCCGGACTGTGTCGTCTGGTAAGCCGCGATCCCGTCACCAAACAGCTAACCGTGAACAATGCATACACCAACCTCGCCACCGAAGTGGTGCGCGGTTTGGATACCAACATCACCCTTGCGCAAGACATAGGGCCAGGTAATTTATTCGTTGACCTAAGCCTCACCCGTTACTACAACCAAGCAGAAAAACTCTTTGTAGATGATGAGTTAGAAGATTTTAATGGCAGCCTAAGAAAGCCCGAGTTTGGCGGAGCAGCAAGCATTGCCTATTCGCTTAACGACTGGAAGTTTCTCTACGGCGTAGAGTGGATTGGCGCAATGGATGGATACGCAGAAGCGGACGAAGACCCAGCCGATAGCATTTCTGATTACACAGTACCAAGTTACCTTGAGCACCGAATCTCCGCTCGCTACCAAGCGGACACATGGAAAGCCACATTTGGCGTGCGCAACCTAACCAATGAAACACCGCCAGAAATATCCGCAGGCTCCTTCAATCGTATCGGAAACGCCCCGCTCTACAGCGGCTACGATTATGTAGGCCGAGAAGTGTTTGTTAACTTCCAAATTAATTTATAGACCAGCTAACGTTTTAGGGCTGCACAAGCGCTATTCACCGAAGGGGAATAGCGCATTGCACTAGCCATCGGTAATCGGATGTACCCCCATAGGGCACACCGAAATATGTTTCAATGCCCATTTGGCGAATTGAATTAATAAAAAATCCGGGCATATGCCCGGATCTTTACGTTGCCTAAGCTGAAACCTCAGTAAAAGAACTCATAAAGCAAGCGTTCCATCTTAGATGTTGAATTATCAAACTCACCTAGTCCAAGTTCATAACGCTTTTTCTGTAGGTCGTTATAAATTTCTTGCGCACGCCCATCAATTTTTTTCAGATCCTCATCCGAAAGAACAAGAGGTTCTTTTGCCAACGTTTCATAAGATTTCTTTTGCGTTTCAACACCAAGTGCAGCTATGCGAATATCGCCTCGCGTAGCCATAGTTTTTAAAATGGCTAATGACTCCACAACGGAATCCCGATAAACAACTTTTCTTTCTTCCGGAGTCTCTCCTGTTCGAAATGGCGGCTCTGTCAGGTGAGATAAATTTAGAAGCACCGAGCTAGATCCTTGCGCCGCTGCTAAATAATAGAGTTTTATTGCAGCATCTACATCTCCACGATCAAAAAGATTTTCTCCCAACGCTGTAGTGGCGCGAATATCATTATCATTACTCAATGCTGTTAATACATCATCAGAGTAACTCTTATACGCTCGCAACTCATCTTCCGTAAAGTGCCCTCTATCCGCATGCCATTGAATATTGTCCCTCGCTTCCGCTTGGCTAATACCATCTAATGGAGAGGCGCCTGTTACGACTCCATCTTTTGATGCCACTGATACAACTTCAACTTTAGACGCACTTTGATTTTTTGATGCAGGGGCTAAAGGAGCTTTCGCTTCTAAAACAGTACGCGGAAACGAATCTTTCTTCACTGAGCCAATTACATTTATCGCATAGATAACATATACGACGCTCGCAACAACACCAAAAACTATAATGATTTTTGCTAGCTTTTCCATATGTACAACCGAGAAAGGATATTTTTTTGCTAGAGTAATCATCATATTCTCCCGCAAGAATTAAGCATTTGATTGTCGTACTTTAAACCACAAGTATTGAGTTGTTGGTTGTAAGCACCCTGGGCATTTACATAACAGATAGTTGCAGCAGCACCAAAAGTAGCTGCACCAGCCGCACCTGCAGCGGCCCCCCATCCAAAAGTGGGCACTGCAACAATTGCACCAACAATAGCAGATGCATCGATGTAAACACCAAGCTGGAGACCAGCATCAAAACACCACGCCCCTGCCATATTTTAAGTCACAAAACCAAGCCGAGGATTAAGAGAATGCTTACCCGCACCATAGCAATCTCATCTTTCAGTATTTAATTTAAAAGAGGCCCCGCCAAAGACAGCGTGACACTTGAAAAGTGACCTGGCGGTTAACAAATAATGTAGTAAGAAATCAATACTCATAGTGATAACGCAACTGCGCGATTAACAACTCATCGTCTAAGGCTTTATAAACGAACCTATGCTCATCGTTAATGCGGCGCGACCAATAGCCAGAGAGGCCATGTTTTAGTGGTTCAGGTTTACCTATGCCCTCAAAGGGATCGCGGGCTGCTTCTTTTATGAGTGCATTTATTCGTTTGAGCATGGCCTTGTCGGTTTTCTGCCAATAGAGGTATTCCTCCCATGCCTGCGAGGAAAAGGTTAACTTCATTCCACGAGATCTCGCGCAACACCCCTTCCCGCTTCTAGCTCGGCAATAGATTCGAGCAAGTGGCGTGCATTAGCGGGCGCACGCAACAGGTAAGCGGTTTCCTCCATAGCTTGATAGTCCTCCAAGGAAAGCATCACCACCGGCGCTTCGCTTTTGCGGGTGATAATCACCGGGGCGTGATCGCTGCAGACCTTCTCCATCGTTTTGGCAAGATTAGCGCGGGCGGCAGAGTAACTGATAGCGTCCATTATTTTCTCCTGTACTGAATTACGTACAACAGCTTATAAGCGCATTAGCAAGATGTCAAGCTGCTAGGCTATGGCGGAAAATATCTCTTCAGTCGTCTACAGCTAAGAGGAATTCACCCTAGTGGCCACATAGCATGTCTAATCACGATAACATCAGTAATCTGTTTATAGGATTGCGCAGCACCTTGGCGCGCGCCGTGTCGCGCTTGGTGCCACCGAAAGAGGTAGAGGACATAGTTCAAGAGACCTATGTTCGGGTTTGTCAGGTTGCCAAGCCTGAGGCGATCAACTTTCCGCGCTCCTTTATGCTGCGCACCGCGCGCAATTTGGCTATTGACCATATAAAACGCGCCGAAACACGCCTTACCTCCAGCCTTGAGGACGAGCAGCAGGAAGAACTGAGTGCGCTCTGTGCCCTGGGGGACGAAACCTTTGATCAGGTTGCCGCTAAACAGGAGTTTGGTTTTTTTTGCGAAGCTGTACGGCAGCTCCCTTTACAATGCCGCAAGGCATTTGTCCTTAAAAAAGTATACGGTTACAGCCAGAAGGAAATTGCGCTTAGCCTCAACATCAGTGAAAACACTGTTGAAAAACATATTGCCACCGGCATTAAACGCTGCAGCCACTATATGGCACAGCTCAAGCTACCTAAGCCACACCATCAACCTGCCAGCAACTCAACCAAGGGGGATGCACAATGAGTAATATTCTCGAGTTCCCCGCGAAAGAGGCCATTTACGATCAGGCTAGCCTGTGGATCGCCAAACTAGACCGCAACCTGAGTGCAGCGGAGCAACTCAAACTGCAGCAATGGCTGAGCGAAGACCCCAAGCATGCCGAAGTTTTATTTGAAATGGCCGAGCTGTGGGACAAGATGGACAGCCTCGCACGCTTGGCAGATCTATTTCAAGCCACGCCGATTAAACAGCGCTCAACCCCTAAGCGTGCCTACGTCGCGCTAGCTGCATCTTTTTTTATTGCGGTTATCGCCCTGGGCTGGAGCCTAAGCGACGTGCCCATGCGCCATCAACTTATGGCTTGGTTTGAGCCAACGTCGCAAAGCACCTTAATCAACGGCGTCTATGAAACGGCGATTGGCGAACACTCCAATGTAAACCTACCCGACGGCTCGGTATTGGTGCTCAACACCAACAGTCGCATCAGTGTTAAATACAGTGAAGATTTTCGTTTGTTTTTTTTAGAGCGCGGCGAAGTCAATATAGAAGTCGCTCACGATACTAGCCGCCCTTTAAGTGTGATGGCGGGCGATAAACTCGTGCAGGCCGTTGGTACAGCATTTAATTTGCGCATGCAAAATAATCGCGAAGTGGAACTTATTGTCACCGAGGGGAAAGTATTGGTTGCCCAGCACTCAGCGCAGCATCCATCCGCCAATACACCCAGCAAACGCTTACCCAGCAATTCTATGGCGGTATCGAAAGGCGAAAAAGTCATGCTTGGCGATAAGCAAGAGATAATCGCTAAGGTAGCAGAGGCCGATATAGCCGCCGAGTTAAGCTGGCGCCAAGGCAATTTAATTTTTCGCGGTGAGACTCTAGAGCAAGCACTGGTAGAAATTAGCCGCTACACTTCCGTGGAATTTGAAATACTCGACGACAATATTCGCCAAGAGCGAATTGCTGGGTTATTTAAAGCGGGTGATGTGAATGGCTTACTCAATGCATTGGATCAAAATTTTAATATTCGCAATGAACGCTTAAGTAATAACAAAATACGCCTCAGCGCGCGCGCCACGCTACCGTAACGAAGTGTCATATTAACGAAGTGTCATATTAACGAAGCGTCATCTTAATAAGTGTCGCTATTACAGGCAGCTTTTAATACGCTCGACTAACATACACACAATAACAATTAGACGACAATCAAGAAAATCAATACTTGTTGAGTGTGCGCCAAGGTTTTAAGCTTTGCACACATGTCGCGCAATGCGACCTCTAAAGCCACAATAATGAATGCATGTGCAATATGTCACTAATGGTATGGCGGAAAAAAAACAACCATTCGTCTAGTAAGCAAGCGGCAACAAGCGCCGCTTGCGAGGTAGACGAACAGGCACTTTTTCGATGGTTAGTATTTGCCCTTTGGGTAGGCATACCTGTACCTGCTGTGGCAGATAGCAATCAACTCAAAGAAAAAATTCCGTTCGATATTCCTCAACAACGAGCAGATCTTTCGCTCACTGAATTTGCCAAGCAAGCCAATATTACGTTGATATTTCCATTCGATGATGCGATGGAGATCACCGCTAATCCATTGGTCGGCGAGTATTCAATTCAAGATGCCGTAAGGCTCTTAGTATTAAATACCAAACTCAGTGCAGTGATTGATGCGAAAGGTCTACTCACCATTACGACCAATCAATCTCATGAGGAGATCGACTCAATGCACAATAAAAATAAGCTCAGCGCCTTTATTGGAATTTTAACTTCAGTAGCCGCCACCCATGGACTTGCACAAACCACTAACAGTGTCGATACACTTAACGGCCCCGTAGAGGAGTTGATGGTTACCGGTATTCGCGGCAGCTTACAGCGCTCCATGGATGTTAAGCGTTCATCGGGTGGCGTAGTAGATGCAATCTCGTCGGAAGAAATCGGCAAGTTTCCCGATAGCAATCTGGCTGAGTCGCTGCAGCGTATTCCCGGTGTTTCTATCGACCGCTCGGGCGGCGAAGGCCAATTAATTACCGTGCGCGGTTTTGGCCCAGAATTTAACACAGTGCTAGTCAATGGCCGTCAAATGGCGACCGAAAATCTTTCGCGCGCCTTTAGCTTTGACACAGTAGCCTCGGAACTCGTCAGTGCGTTGGAGGTTCATAAAACCTCTACCGCCGCTATGCAGTCCGGTGGCGTAGGTTCCACCGTCAATGTTAAAACCGCGCGCCCGTTTGATATTGGCGGCTTCAAAGTCGCGGGCAGTATTAAAGGCGCCATGGAAGAAAACAGCGAGACCACCAGCCCACAGGTGTCCGCACTGGTGAGCAACACCTTTAACGATGGCACTCTAGGTCTACTAGTCGCCGTCTCCCATCAAGAGCGCGACACCCGCTTAAATCAAGCGCAAATAGATGGCTGGCTGCAATTCAAACCCAACGCAGACGCAGAATTAAATACCGGCATTCCCTGGGCACAACTCAACAACGGTGCAGGTGTTGCTGCTGGCTCTACCATATTTTCACCGCGCAACTACGACCACAAGGTCACCTTTGAAACACGCACGCGCGATAACGCCTCATTGGTATTGCAGTTCGCCCCAAGCGATAATCTAGTACTGACTGCCGACGCCATTTATTCTGACTTTGATGTCGAATCTAATGCACTTTCCTACGGCCACTGGTTTACCGCACCCAATATTACCAATGCCAAAACCGACGAAAACAATACGGTGATTGATCTCTACCAAGAGGTCGGTCTTGCAACGGATATGCACGCCAAAAAATTCGACCGCCTCACCAGCACGACACTGTTTGGTTTCAATGCCGACTGGCAAGTTAGCGATAAATTAAAAGTGAATTTTGACCTTAGCCACTCTAGCGCTGAACGCGATGCCAACAATGGCCGTGGCGACCAGCTATCCCTCATCGGCTATGCCAACCGCGCTCGTTTTCAAGTCGACAATAATATTCTCCCCTTCACGAGCAACTTTGAAACGGCAAACCCTGGCATTTTTTCTGGCCAACAGGAATTAGATGGCGTTGCTTATCGCGATCCAGCGGCAAGCGATTATGTAGCACCCGCTGGCGTGAGCGACTTGCTCGACCCATCCAACAGCCGCGCTCACGTTATGCTGCGTCGCGGTTGGGCGGTTGAAGACACTGTCGATCAATTTAAAATGGATGGCAGCTGGGATGAAGGTAGCGATTCTGGTTTAGTGAAACTGAATTTTGGCGCTTCGCTTTCCAGTGAAAGCAAAGCACTGGATCGCTGGGACAACGAAGGCGCGGGCATACACTGCAGCTACTGTGGCTATCCTGATGCACCGGCAATACCCGCCGATTTACAATATGTCTTTGATGCAGGCAGCGATTTCTTAAGTGGCGTTAGCGGCAGCGGCCGTATGCCGCACGCTTGGTTAGCCCACGACGGCGAAGCGCAATTTGCCTACCTCGAAAGTACCAGCGGCAAAAATTTTGACGCGGTCAAACGCGACAATTCATTTGTAGTCGATGAAGACACATTGTCATTTTATTTTGAGTCAGAATTTGCAGGCAGCTTAAATGGCATGCCTATATCATCGGTTGCCGGTGTGCGTATAGAGTCTACGGATGTAAACGTAAATGGTACCCAAGCGCCCGTTACCCAATTAAATATTCTTGATAAAACTGAAATGCTTGCCGCTTTTGGCCAAGCAGAAAGTATCAGCGTGAAAAATAGTTACGACGCCATACTGCCCAACATGAGTATTAAGCTAGAGCTGAGCGATGACATGGTAGTGCGCGCTGCAGCGTCTAAAACGCTCACGCGCCCAACACTGACCAGCATGGCACCCGTCACAGTACTGACGACCACACGCCAAGGTGGAAACCTATCATCCACTAGCGGCAACGCAGCCCTAAAACCCTTTGAATCAGATAACTTCGATCTATCCTGGGAGTGGTATTACAGCGACGCAAGCTTCGTATCGGCCGGTTACTTTAAGAAAGACGTAGCCAACTTTATTGTCAACACGATTGAAAACAAAACCTTTACCTTGGCCAATGGCACACTCTTAACCGATCCATCAACCGGCGACGATGTTAACGCTGCTGACAGCAAAGACGCGGTAGCCAGCTTTAAAAACACCATCCCCGTTAACAGTGAAACTGCAACCGTGGACGGCTTGGAATTAGGCGTGCAACACACCTTCGGTGAAAGTGGCTTTGGCGTCATGTTTAATGCCACCTTCGTGAACAGTGATGCAGATTTAGATCCGTCTAACGTGAACCAAGTGTTCGCCTTAACCGGCTTAAGCGATTCACAAAACTTGGTGGGTTTTTATGAGCAGGGGCCAATCCAAATTCGTTTAGCCTTTAATCAGCGCGGCGACTTTGTACAGTCACTCACGCAAAATAATGGCGACGGCCCCACCATCGTAGAAGACTACAGCCAGTGGGATTTAAGTGCGAGCTACGACATTACCGAAGAGCTCACCGTATTCTTGGAAGGTATAAACCTCACCAATGAATATGTGCACAAACGCGGTCGCTACGCCAATCAATTATTATTGGTTGAAGATTCAGGCAGCCGCTGGGCACTGGGAGTAAGAGCAAGCTTTTAACTAAAACCCCAAGGCGCTTGCGGCACAGGGATGCACAGCAAGCGCCATTTTTATAGGTTAATGACTACCATAGCCACAAGGCTATTTTGGCCGCTGCCATAGTGTTGGCGGCGGCCCTTTTTAAAAAGCACCAAAAAATATCCACAAAAATATAAGCACACAAAATAAAACCTATAGCCAAAAAAATCTGTAACAAAACTGTGCAAAATAACTGTGCAAAAAAGGCCCTAGATGAACAAACCAACCAAATCTGTTGTGATTGTCGGTGGCGGCACGGCTGGCTGGCTAACGGCCGGTAGAATTGCCGCGCAGCATGCGGCCAACAGTCCCACAGGTATTAGCGTCACACTGATAGAATCCCCCAATATTCCCACGGTCGGCGTAGGTGAAGGCACCTGGCCCACCATGCGCAGCACCCTCATGAAACTCGGTATTTCTGAGACAGATTTCATCCGCGAATGTGACGCCTCTTTTAAGCAGGGCGCCAAATTTTCGCGCTGGGTGGATGGCAGCGCTAAGGATTTTTACTATCACCCACTGATGCTTCCACAGGGTTTCGGCAAAACCAATTTAGCTGCCCACTGACAACTGGCGCAGAGCAATCAATCTTTTTCTGAAGCCGTGTGCTTTCAAGAGGCATTGTGCGAACAGGGCTGCGCGCCCAAAAGTATTACCACGCCAGAATTTAATGCCGTCGCCAACTATGCCTATCATTTAAATGCGGGAAAGTTTTCGCAGTTTCTGCAAAAACACTGCTGCGAAAAACTTGGCGTTAAACATATTCTCGCGGAAGTTACTCAGGTTAACGCCAGCGAAAGCGGCGATATTGCCAGCCTCACCACCGCTCAAGCGGGAACCATTAGCGGCGACCTGTTTGTAGACTGCAGCGGTTTTTCTTCGCTGTTATTAGGTCAGCATTTTAAAGTGCCGTTTATCGATGTGAGCCAAACCCTCTTTATAGATTCCGCCCTAGCAGTGCAAATAGCCTACGCCAGCGAAGACGCGCCCATTGCGTCGCATACTATTTCAACGGCGCAACAAGCCGGTTGGATTTGGGATATAGGCCTGCTGCACAGGCGCGGCATAGGCCATGTATATTCCAGCCGCCACACCAGTGAAGATCAGGCGTTGCAGCGACTGGAAGAATATATTGGCCCTGCATTTGCGCAGGCCAGTGTACGAAAAATTCCGATTCGATCGGGGCATCGCCAAATTTTTTGGAAAAATAATTGCGTTGCCGTGGGTTTAGCTGCAGGTTTTTTAGAACCGCTGGAAGCATCGGCACTGGTACTGGTCGAACTGTCGGCCAGCATGATTGCCGAGCAGCTGCCCGCCTGTCGCGCAGTCATGGACATTACCGCTAAACGTTTTAACGAAACATTTTTGTATCGCTGGGCGCGCATTATCGATTTTTTAAAGCTTCACTACATTCTCAGCAAGCGTACCGACAATGCTTTTTGGGTAGATAACCGCGCCCCAGAAACCATTCCCGCCAGCCTGCAGGAGCTAATGGAACTCTGGCGCTATCACACCCCGGGCGATCACGACTTCACCAGCAATAACGAAGTCTTTCCCGCCGCCAGCTACCAATATGTGCTCTACGGCATGGGCTTTGAGACGGACTACAGTCACAGCCGTCATCAACTGCAAGATCATAAAATGGCGCTCGATCAATTCGCTAAAAATCAAAAAAACATTCAACAGGCGCTGCGCAGCCTGCCCAGCAACCGCGAGCTGCTCAACAAAATTCACACCCATGGCCTGCAGCCCATTTAACGAGAAATAATTTATGCCTACTTTTGTTGCACTCGACAACCAACAACATAAATCACTCAAAGTGAGCACACAGACTATTGAGGCCCAGGGCGCAGAGGAGCGCATGGTGCCAGTAGTGCTCAGTGAGTTTCTAAAATTGGCCGTGCACTACCCTATCGCCTTTACCAAAAATATGGAGACAGGAAAATTTTTATGCGTGGCGCTTTTAGGCTTTGAAGAGAAGGAAAATTTATTTTGGGAAAATAATAGCTGGAACAGTATCTACACACCGCTCAATATCATGCGTCAGCCCTTTTTTATTGGTAACGACAATGGTACAGGGGTGATTTGCATCAACAGCGAAAGCCCCTGCCTAAGCACAGCGGAAGGTGAAGCTATTTTTGACGGCGATGGCGCAGATGCAAGCTATCTGCAAAAAATTAAAGTCATGCTGGCGGAGCTGCTGCAGGGTGAAACACAAACAGCTGAATTTATTCATTCGCTGTTGGAACTGAAACTCATTATGCCTATGGCGCTGGACATCACCTTTGCCAACCAGCAGGAGCAGCGCGTAGAAGGCCTATACACTATCGATGAGGATCAGCTAGCGGGGCTCAGCGGTGAACAACTCCTACAACTACAACAAAAAGAATATCTAAAACCCATTTACACCATGATTATATCCCTCAGCCACATCTACGCCTTAATACACAAAAAAAACCAACGCCTTGCGCAAGCTTAGGTAAACGCAGCCATGACCATAAACAGCGCCATGAGAGTCACCATCGAGGCTATAGGCAATGAAAAAAATCCATTAATTATTCTGGATGATTTTGCCCTTGAGCCCAATGCGCTGATTGAACTGGCGCAGCAGCCACCCGCATTTAGCGCGCAAGCCACTGACTTTTACCCGGGGCTACGTAAAACCCTAGCGGGCAACTACCCCGAGCAGGCACTTTCACAGCTTGAGCCGCTGATTCGGCAGGTGTTTGCCGTGCCCGCCGAAAATACCGCGCGGCTGAGTCTTTGTGCATTTTCACTTAGCACCACCCCACTCCATAAACTGCGCCCTATTCAATGCGTGCCCCATATAGACACCCATGACCCTGATCAATTTGCGCTAATTCATTACCTCTGCGCCAACACTTTTGGCGGCACTAGTTTTTATCGCCATCGCCACAGCGGCTATGAAACCATTAGCCAAGCGCGCCTAGCGGATTATTTTAAAAAACTAAAGGAGGAGGTAACCAGCGGAGGCCTAGTGCATGCCAGCTACATTAATGGCGACACCGAACTATTTGAACGCATTGCGAACCTGCCAATAAAATTTAATCGCGCGCTTATTTACCGCAGCAATGCGCTTCACTCGGGCAATATAGACCCAGCACTGGGCTTATCCAACCAGCCCACCAACGGCAGGTTAACAGTCAATAGTTTTATTAATTTTTCAGCGCCAGTCAGTAACACTTAATAAACAGGTATCAGCCAGCAAACAAATAGGGAAATAATTTTTTGCGCTGCGCCGCACTAAGTTCAGTCATAGCGCGCTGATTATTTTCCGGCACCAGCTCTACATCAAGAAAATAAGCCAAAGCTTTTTCCAAACTGGCTTCGCGGATGATATGCACTATTGGGAAGGGTGAGCGGTTGGTGAGGTTTTCAACATCATCTAGGTCGGCGCCGGCGAAGCAGTAGTTGGGGTGAAAACTCGCCAGCTGATAAACGCCAAGCCAACCATTGCGCTTGAGCATTTTCTGCGCCCACGATAACAGTAGGGTGTAGTCGAAAAAATCCTGCAGGTGTTGCGGGATAATCACTAAGGTAGTTTCTAATTCGGCTACCGGCGTTGTATCAAGCAGCGTCATTTCACGCGCTAAATCTTCTAGCAACGCGTCGTCGTCTTGAGCCTCACTCACCACCAAGCGCACACGATTTTCGCTCGCAGGCTTGCGTGCAAAGGGGCACAAGTTTAGACCAATCACCACTTCATTCAGCCAACGCAGCGTCTCAACTTTTATCGCATCTTGGCTGGGAGTGCTGTCGCCTTTACGTTTGTCGGTGTCTGCTGGCACTATCCGCCCCCTGCTGAGTTTTTAGCAACGCTTGTTTACGCTTCACTCACAGGCTGTTGCAGCAACAAACCCAAGCCTTCAATAAAATCCAATACCAGTTCATCATCGCACCCTTTAAAGTGCACATGGCCGGGTTTGCGAAATAAAGCAGAGAGTTCAGATTTGGTGAGTTCAATGGTCACCAACTTTAATGCATCGCGCACTTGCTGCTCTTGCAAGTTGAAGGCAATACGCAATTTTTTGAGAATTTCGTTGTTGCCAATTTTCACGAGCTTATCGACCGGTGGACGTTCAGCATCGTCTTTTTTGCCGCGCTTAAATTCAATCAAACCCTCTAAAAAGAGCGCCAATATATATTCCGGCATAGGTTCAAAACGCGGCTCGTAATCGGTTTTCAGCAAGTTGGCGACTTCTTTGTCGGTCAGGTCTATGTCCATTAGCGCGAAAATGCTTTGCACCTGCGCAGTATCCAGTGGCAGTGACTGGCAGAGCTTGCGAAAAATATCGTTAGTTTTCATAGTGATTTCTGTAGGATGTGGATGACGGCATTCTACCAGAAGGCCGCTTTAAATAACGCCGCTTTAAATTCTCGCCCCTAAAACAGCGGTGTTTCAATTGTATGTGAATCCATGTGGCGCCGCCTATGAACCCTTTTGACCCTATAGATCCTTTTTCACCGAACTTAGTGGCCGCGCGCAAACGCGCTAAAAGCCTGTGTCAGCAATTAAACGCCCTGCGTGCCGATCAGCACAAAGCGCGCAAACCCATTTATCAGCAGCTCTTTGGCGCGGTTTCCAGTGCCTATATAGAACCCAACTTTTTTTGCGATTACGGCAGCAATATCTTTCTGGGCGAGCGCTTCTACGCCAACCACAACTGTGTGATATTGGATGTGGCACCAGTGCGCATAGGCGCGCGCGTCATGTTCGGCCCCAACGTACAGGTTTATGCCACCAGCCACCCGCTCGACCCCATCGAACGCGCCAGCGGCAAAGAATTTTGCGCTGAAATTCATATAGGTGACGATTGCTGGATTGGCGGCGGTGCCATCATTATGCCCGGCGTTACCATTGGCGCAGGAGCCGTTATTGGTGCGGGCAGTGTGGTAACCCGCGATGTACCTGCAGGCATGCTGGCACTGGGCAATCCCTGTCGCAGCGTGAAATCAGTCGTTACAGTGGATACCGCACAGGCTAATGGCAGCTAAGCCAACAAACAGCAAATGTGACAAAAGTGCAGCAATGCGCACAAAAAATCAGCAGAATCATCTGACAAATACCCTGCAATAGGCACTTTGGGGTTGCCGACTTGGGTGCTTTTTCTTTATTGTGTCCGGCTGCCTAAGAGGGAATATGGCCTGAGCCAAAAGCGGCTCCATGATATTCTCTGTTTACACCAGCTTCGCATGACGGTGACAAGGTACCCTAAGGAACAGTGCGCTCGATACAATAATGAATCTACTCTTATGCGCAGCATGGTCGCATGAGGTTTAACAGCGCAAATTTTTACCGAACACGAATGGCTCTCCATCATCTGCAATCTAACAAGTAGCCGATGCTGAGAAGAATGCCTTTTGCCGTTAAAAACACGCAACCGTGCCATTCAGCTACGCCAGATTTGGCCTTATTTTTTTACCCTGAGGAGCAGGCAGTTATGCAATCCACCTTAATCGACCAAGGGCTTCAGCTCTTAACCTTTGGCATGGGCACTGTTTTTGTGTTCTTGGTGCTATTAGTAGTAGCAGTCAATTTGATGTCGCTGCTCTTGCGCAGTTGCTTTCCCGACCCCGTAACACCAGAGCCTCAGGCTCGCGCAAAAAAAACTGCCCCAGTAGCCGCGGTAGACACCACCACCCTTGCGGTAATTCAGGAAGCCATTCGCCAACACCGCGAAAAGCTTGCCCGCCCTAACGACTAAATACGTTTTATAGAATTGGAGTCCGCTCGATGAGTGCAACTAATAACCCTTTAAAAATTACCGACGTTGTTTTGCGCGACGCCCATCAGTCGCTCTTCGCGACCCGCTTGCGCCTCGACGATATGCTGCCGATTGCCGCCAAACTCGACGCCATTGGCTACTGGTCACTAGAAACCTGGGGCGGCGCAACCTTTGATGCCTGCATTCGCTATTTAGGTGAAGACCCTTGGGATCGCATTCGCGAGCTGAAAAAAGCCATGCCCAAAACTCCACAGCAAATGCTGCTGCGCGGTCAAAATCTATTGGGCTATCGCCACTATGCCGATGATGTCGTCGATGCATTTGTCGCCCGCGCCGCTAAAAATGGCGTAGATGTATTCCGTATTTTTGATGCCATGAACGACATGCGCAATATTGAAACAGCCCTTAAGGCGGTTAAGCGTGAAGGCAAGCACGCGCAGGGCACGCTCTCTTACACCCTAAGCCCGGTACA
This sequence comes from Cellvibrio sp. 25HG11W-0, assembly GCF_057815475.1. Lineage (NCBI taxonomy): Bacteria > Pseudomonadati > Pseudomonadota > Gammaproteobacteria > Cellvibrionales > Cellvibrionaceae > Cellvibrio > Cellvibrio sp. 25HG11W-0. The sequence continues at coordinate 1,405,789 of NZ_CM174230.1, read as the reverse complement.
CAATATTGATACGTGGGTAGCGCAAGCCAAACAAATCGAAGACATGGGCGCCGATTCTATTTGTATTAAAGATATGGCCGGCCTGCTCAAGCCCTACGATGGCTTTAAATTGGTTACACGCTTAAAAGCCGAGTGCGACATCCCCATTCACTTGCACGCACACGCCACTACTGGCTTGGCCCACGCCACTATTTTGAAGTGTGTTGAGGCGGGCATAGACAATGTCGATACCGCTATTTCATCCATGTCCATGACCTATGGTCACAGCGCCACAGAAACACTGGTATCTATTTTAGAAAGCACCAACCGCGATACCGGCCTTAACTTGGTGAAGCTGGAAGAAATCGCCGCCTACTTCCGCGAGATTCGTAAAAAGTACGCGAAATTTGAAGGCTCACTCAAAGGTGTCGATGGCCGCATTCTCATCGCCCAAGTACCCGGCGGCATGCTGACTAATATGGAAAGCCAACTGCGCGAGCAGGGTGCGAGCGATAAATTTGATGAAGTGCTGCTGGAAATTCCGCGCGTGCGTGAAGACCTCGGCTTCATCCCCTTGGTTACCCCTACCTCACAAATCGTAGGCACCCAAGCGGTATTTAATGTATTGAGCGGCGAGCGCTACAAAAACATCACCAAAGAAACCGCCGACATACTGCGCGGCGAATACGGCGCAACGCCTGCGCCTATCAACGTAGAGCTGCAAGCACGCGTATTAGAAGATGGGCAAATACCCATTACCTGTCGCCCCGCCGACAACATTGCCCCTGAGTTTGCCAAGCTAACGGCAGCACTGGAAAGCGAAGCAACCGCACGCAAAATCAAACTGCGCAGCGGCGAGCAATTACAGGACGATGTTTTAACCTACAGCCTGTTCAGCCACATAGGCCTGCGCTTCCTTGAGAATCGCGGCAACCCCAGCGCCTTTGAGCCAATTCCCACCGGCCAAGAAAGCTCAGTGGTGACCAACGACGCAGGCGAAGAAGTGTATACCGTTAAGGTAGAAGGCAAAGACTACACCGTAACCGTAAACGCGGGCGGCGACCTCACTGGCATAAGCGCGCTACACGCCAAAGCCAACAGTGGTGCCACGGCCAGCAGCAACCCCGGTCGCCCATTGCCTGCGCCCTTGGCAGGCAATATTTTCAAAGTCTATGTAGAAGTGGGCCAAACCGTTGAAGAAGGCGAGTCGCTGGTACTGCTCGAAGCCATGAAAATGGAAACCCAAGTGAGTGCACCCTGCGCGGGCACTATCACCAGTATTGAGGTTAAAGCCGGCGACTCTGTTGCTGTGGGCGATATCCTTGTGACCATTTCCTAGAGGCGTGCTGTAAATGGAAACCCTATTAAATTTGTGGAGTTCTACTGGTATCAACCAGATTCAATCTGGGCAGATGATCATGATTGCTATCTGCTTAGGACTGTTATTTTTAGCCATTCGCAAAGGCTTTGAACCGCTGCTGCTAGTACCTATTGGCTTTGGTGGCCTGCTCGCCAATTTACCTGGCGCAGGCTTGGCCTTTTCTGCCGCAGAACAAGCGCTGCACAACGGCACACCTGAAATCTTTGCCACCTTGGCGCAGATGACAGGTTTGGGCCTAGATGCCAGCCCTCACGATCTATACAACGCATTGCACGATGCAGGCCATGCAACCTACACCCAAGCGCAAGAATTGGCGTTAACGGCAGGTTATAGCGACGGCATGCTCTACACCTTTTACAAAGTCGCCATCGCCAGCGGCGCAGCCCCGCTCATAATCTTTATGGGTGTTGGCGCCATGACCGACTTCGGCCCACTGCTCGCCAACCCCAAAACCCTACTGCTGGGTGCGGCGGCGCAATTTGGTATTTTCACCACCGTGCTCGGCGCGATTGGCTTAAGTTATTTTGGGTTGGATTTCACCATCGCTGATGCCGCAGCTATTGGGATTATCGGCGGCGCCGATGGCCCCACCGCCATTTATGTTGCCAGTAAACTAGCCCCCGATTTGCTCGGTGCCATCGCCGTTGCCGCATACAGCTACATGGCGCTAGTACCACTGATTCAACCGCCGATAATGCGCCTGCTCACCACCAAGGCCGAGCGCGGCATTGTCATGAGCCAGCTGCGCACTGTAGGCAAGCGCGAAAAAATTATCTTCCCCATTATTTTATTGGTATTGGTAGGTTTGTTGCTGCCCGATGCAACGCCGCTGCTCGGCTGCTTCTGCTTCGGCAACATCATGCGCGAATGCGGCGTGGTAGATCGCCTGTCCGACACCGCGCAAAATGCCCTCATCAATATCACCACGATTTTCTTGGGTTTATCCGTCGGTTCCAAACTTGCCGCCGATAAATTCCTCGACCCCAAAACCCTCGGTATTCTCGCCCTCGGCATAGTCGCCTTTGGCATAGGCACTGCGGCTGGGGTATTAATGGCGAAGTTTATGAACCTCTTCAGCCAACATAAAATCAACCCACTCATTGGCTCCGCGGGCGTATCTGCCGTACCCATGGCCGCGCGCGTATCCAACAAACTCGGCCTGCAAGCCAACCCACAAAACTACTTACTCATGCACGCCATGGGCCCCAACGTAGCGGGTGTAATTGGCTCAGCAGTAGCCGCAGGGGTAATGATCAGCATCGTAACCTCACTGCCGGTAGCGGGTTAAACCGCAGCCGGTAACCCGCGAGATACAATGTAGAAAATACAAGCTAGAAAAACAAAAAGGCGATTGCAGTGAATGCAATCGCCTTTTTTATTTATTGCACCGTTTAGCTGGGGCATGTCTAGCGCAAAGCGACCACAAAGTGGAGAGGGAAACAGAAGTGTAGAAGTTACTGTAGACCAAAACGGATACTTGAGAGGACACGCAACGGGCCGTATATCTCCGGATTTATTAAACCGTATATCTACATTTATATTTTTAGTGGTAGCATAAGCTCTTGTTTTGGATGGGCTATTTCGCCCGTAACCTTCAATATTTCCCGGAGATATACGGCCGGGGCCGTTGAATAAACTGTTAAGTAATATCGATATGGAACTAGAAATTCTTGTAGCAAAAAGAGCATTGGGAATTGCAAGCCCAAAAGAACACGCAAACTGGGCCGAATCTTTGCTTTATAAAAATATTACTTCAGAATACATAGAAATATTAGCTTCTATGGGCTACGAACGAGATCCTGAATCGGATGAAATTGAATACTATTTTCGAAAAGCAATTGAAGAAACCGGAATAGTAATACCGGAGCTAGAGAATTCATTAGAGGTATTCTCTATAGCTGTTTGTGAAAACATATGTATTAGAGAAATCAAGCCAGAGTATGGTTTGAAGACATTAACTTCAATATCTTACAAGTCATCTAGATATATTTATGATATATGGAGAATGTTTAGCCGCGACATTGAAAGCCTAAGTAGGCATGGATACTGTAAATACAACACAGGCCTAACTTTAGAGAATAGTGAACATTATTTAGAGAGTGTAGCAAAACAATTCATAGAAATGTTAGGTCTTGACCTACCTCTGCATTTTCTGTGTGAGGGTGTTTGCTTGACATGCAGCCATTCAGAACACGTTGATTCTGCAGAATCCGAGATGAAATTAGAGCCGCATGGCTGGCATGTGTTTTACATATGTTCAAGTTGCAAAAACCCAAATTTAAGAAGCAACAAAGACTTTGCTGCACGAAAAATATATCTTACAAAATACTAAGGATGAAAATATATTTCTACCAAAATACTTAACAAGGCATTCCACCTGACGTATTGTAAGTAGCGCTTATGCAATATCGCTACGCGAAGTTTATCGCAACGCGCTACTTACAATCCGCAGGTGAACGCAACGTTACGTTTTTCTAGATTACTAGATTGTGCAAATCTGAAAGCGAAAAAAAGCGGATCTAAAAGCTTCGATGTAGAGTTTTGTTATAAACCAAATTGCTTTCTCCTCACATGGAAGAATCATGGCTGGAATTAATAAGCTATTTAAAAATGAAAGTAAAATTATGCTTTTTGTGCTCGCAGGGCCGTTTGTTATTGGGCTGGCGCTAGTGTTTTTGTTGCCACTGCTCTATAACGAAAGCAGCGTTGATTCCTGTCTAGATTCAGGCGGTAGCTTTAACTATGAGTCCTGTGAGTGTGACTTTAATAAATCTCATATTGTTCCTAAACAGCATAGCTGTAGGTAGGAACGTAACAAGGCGCAGCAACACGCCGCTGCGCGGCTGGACAGTTTGTAAGTCGCGCTTATGTGGTTTTGCTTCGCAAAAGTATTCCACAACGCACAACTTACAAACTGCCGTTGTGCTTAACGTTAGGTGAAACCATGAAGTCAGTAGTTATAACTGCATTTTTAGTTTTATGGGCTAGCAACTTATACGCTCAAGAACCAATTGAGGAAGGAGAGGTGATAATGATTAGCCCAATACATCCTTCTGAAAAATGCGAGAATATTTTTAAAGAAATGGCTACACCAAGCTTCCCAACTTCATTGTCTGCTCAACATACTGTAATAAAGCAAGGTGCGTGCTCAGTTACTTTAGCCTTTACAGTTCGGAAAAATGGTCAGTTAGAATCGCATGAAATTGATACAGTTGAAGAAAGGTGCAAGCCATTTATACGTTCTTCAGTAATAGCTTTAAACAAGAGCACATTTAATAATCAAGAAATCCTAAAGCACTGCTATCATACGTATACTTATGAGTTTGAGTAAATCACCTAACAATACGTGCCAGTCGGACAGTTTGTTCCGTGGCTCTTTTTGTGCTTCTAGCTACGCTAGCACAAAACGCCACTCCACAAACTGCCGCTGCACTCTGCGTTATGTTTGCCAAGAATTGAGAATTGCATGTTAATTAATTATTGCCCTCTTTGCGGTGTTGGTCCATTTTTGTCTCCTTGCCTAAATGCAGAAGAGTTGAGAAATAGCTTTGATATTTGTGAGTGTTGTGGCTGTGAGTACGGCTGCGATGACACTGAGCAATATTATGAAAAATGGGTTGCCGGTGGGTGTATTTGGTTTAATCCAAAAAATAAGCCGTCTGCCTGGTCTATTGAAAACCAACAGAAATTCCAAATTCGTCCTTGGCCACCGAATTAATGCATTCACCTATATTCGTATTGGTATTTTCGTACGTTGAGTTGGTATTTTTTGTCCACCACACATTTAGGTTTTTTAAAAATACAAAGATTACTTTTACCAATTATAGAAGCATTGTGCAAAGCAGTTTTAACATAACAAGTCGTTGCAGCTCGCACACTTCGTGTGCTGGACAGTTTGTAAATCGCGCTTTTGTGGTTTTGCTACGCAAAAGTGTTCCACAAAATCACAATTTACAAACTGCCGCTGAACTCTGCGTTACAAAATTAAAAAATGGCTAAACCTGATGTTTCGGATCATTATTATTGATTTCTTTTTGAGTCGCACTGACTAGGAATTTCCTTATGGCAGAGGTAGTGGTACTAGAAATAAGTAAAGAGGAGGCTTTTCATCTTTTTGAATTTTTGGCTCGGTATTCATATGATGGAAAGTTGTCGGTTGAATCAGTCTCCGAACAAGCTATTCTGAAAGATCTGTGTGAGGTTCTTGATGACGAGCTTGCTGAGCGCTTTCGGAAAGAATATTTGAAACTTTCCAGCAAGAGAAACCCCAAAAGCAATTAATTTAATGCGGTTAGAAATCCAGTTAAAATACAAAATCAATATAATTAATTTATTTATTCTGTTTTTTAAAGCTACTAATTTATGTGGTGTGGTGCATGACGGCAATTTGTAACAAATAAGGATATGTCGCGCGCAGCCGCGACCTATCCCATTGTTGAACAAGCCCGGTCTCGTTCGTCTCTCTATAGGAAATATATTCTTGAGTTTTCAACGGAAGGAGCGAGCTGCTTAGTGCTCGCATTTTTGATGGGCGAGTATTTTCCTCGCCTGTGTCGACGATAAAAATTTACACTATCCCATAAGTCTTTTTTCTTCCCTCCGCGTTACATGAATGGCTGTGTTTGCTGCGCCCGGTTTTATTGCGGCGCAGGTCGCGGCCGGATAAAGGTAAGCGTCCAATAAAGCACACATTCCCATTTTGGCCACCAATCATTAGCCTAATCCTTTTTCAACAGAGGAATGATGATGGCCAGATTAACACAAGAGCAATGGCGAGCACTGATTAAGGAGCAAGCCGCCTCAGGACAAACCGCGAAGGCATTTTGCGCAGAGCGCGAGATTGATAATAAATATTTCAGTACACGCAAAAAGCAATTGGCGACGCAACCCGCAGAAAATCGCTTTGTTGCGATAACGACAAAACCCCTCGAAAACCAAAGTATTCAGCTTCACATCGGTGCCACACAGCTGCGTATGCCCACGGGAGTATCGGCGCAATGGTTAGCGGACGTTATTAAGGCGCTTGCATAATGCGCTGCTTTGTTGATCCGCCTGCTATTTTTCTGTACAAGGATGCTATCGATTTTCGCAAATCCATCAATGGCCTCGTCGTAGTGATAGAGCAAGCGTTGGAGCGCTCGGCATTTGAGCCTGCGCTGTATGTATTTTGTAATCGCTCGCGCGATAAACTGAAAATTCTTTATTGGGATGCTACAGGCTTTGTACTCTGGTACAAACGTTTGGAAAAATCCCGCTTTAAGTGGCCAACACAAATTCAAACTGCAACACTTACCTTGAGTGAACAACAATTACAGTGGCTGCTAGGCGGTTATGATGTGATTGGGCATCAACCGGTATTTTTTCAGCAAGCCAGTTAATTATTTTGATGTAACCTCGGTGGTCGTAGTAAAATACGGCCATGCCAAACTCTCATAAATTACTTGTCGAAATTGATTCGCTTAAAGAGCGAAATAAAATATTGGAGCAAGAAATTCGTTTTCTGCGTGAGCAATTCAAGCTGGCGCAAAGCCGCCAATTTGGCACGTCTTCAGAAAAATCCCCAGATCAACTTGATTGGTTATTTAACGAAGCGGAAGTAATAGTAGACGAAATCCGTGCAGACAGTGACGCAGAGATAACAACAGACGCTACAGCGGCGGATATCACATCTGCCGCCACTTCAACTAAAAAGAAAACCGGCCGTAAACCATTGCCCGCCGATTTGCCGCGTGAAACACGCATAATTGATATCGCTGATACAGAAAAAATGTGCCCTTGCTGTAATGGCGACTTACACAAAATCGGCGAAGAAAAAAGTGAACAACTAGAATACATTCCCGCCAGTTTAAAAGTCATTGAAACCCTGCGCCTGAAATACGCCTGTCGTCAGTGCGAAAAGAACCATACGAATACGCCGATTGTGATCGCCCCTGTGCCAGCCAGCCCCATTCCCAAAAGTATGGCCACGCCCAGCTTGCTGGCACACATTATCGGCAATAAATACCAATTGGCACTGCCGCTGTATCGCCAGGAAATTATTTTTAAGCAACTGAATATCGACCTCAATCGCAACACCCTGTCCAACTGGATAATGCGTAGTGCGGATGTTCTTGAAAGGCTATTGCAGCGATTAACAATAACGCTGCTAACACAAACCGCCATCCATGCAGATGAAACGCCAGTGACAGTGCTTCAGGATGACAAAAAAAATTACATGTGGGTCTACTGTAGCGGCAGAGATTCTCCTGATCCGAACAGCTCCGCGAACAACATTGTGATTTACGACTATCAACCCAGTCGCGCAGCTGCTTGCCCGAAAGAATTTCTAAGCGGCTATAAAGGCTATTTACAGGTTGATGGTTATGCGGCTTACGAAAGCACTCAAGCAACACTGGCTGGTTGTATGGCTCATGCACGCCGGAAATTTACCGATGCGCAAAAAGTACAACCAAAGGGCAAAGTAGGCCGTGCTGATTGGGCAGTGGCGCACATTCAGAAACTCTACCGTGTGGAAGCGCTACTGAACGACAAAACACCGGAAGAAAAATATACCCTGCGGCAGTTGCATGCTGTACCGCTGCTCACTGAATTTAAAGCATGGCTCGATAAATCAGTGGAACAGACGCCCCCTAAATCCACATTAGGTCATGCGGTCGCATACACGCTGCGACAATGGAGAAAGCTCACTACCTACACACAACACGGACAACTGTGCATCGACAATAATCGCGCGGAGCGCGCCGTAAAACCCTTTGTGATCGGCCGCAAAAACTGGCTGTTTAGCAACACCGCCAGCGGTGCGAGAGCCAGCGCGATTTTATATTCGATTATCGAAACGGCTAAGGCAAATGGTCTGAATCCGGTAAAGTATGTTGAGCATTTGCTGACAGAAATCCCTAAGCGCAATACAGATGATGGACTTGAAGATTTGATGCCTTGGCAAGTAAATCTAGGTGTGGTTGGTTAGACGCTTACGGATAAAGCTCACAATCGACATCACGCATTGGCATTTCGTGCAGGTGAAGTGTGGTCTTGGTTTGGGTACGAGAGTAGGAATCCTAACGTTTAGTGCCCACTGCACTCGCTGTAACAAACGTTTAGCATTGCCGTGCAGAAAACCGTAGTCGCGTGCACGGCGAAAGCCTTTGGGCAAGGTGTGTTGCAGCACCAGCGCCATAAAGTCTTCGCCACGCAACTGCCGTGTTTGCATCTTTCCGGTGTTGCTGTCTTTATATTGAAAGGTCACTGTCTCGCCATCATCGCTAAGAATGTTTTTGTCGCTGATGACGCCCCGGTAGAGATAGCGCGACAGGTATTGTAGGGCCGGTAAACCTCGCCCCACCGCTTGACATTGCACTACCCATTTTTCAGGTGTGTCGGGAGCTCTAAATCCGGCGGTGCGAAGCGCGGCGAGTAAGCGTGCACGAAAAACCCGCGCGAGTGCGCGGCCATTAAACAGGTAGCGTTTGTTGATGGTTTTCCAAAGCGCAGTTGCGCCTTCTGCCTGAACGCCGCCGCCGGGAATAATGATGTGTACATGCGGGTGATAGTCGAGTCGTCGCGTGTGGGTGTGTAATACGGCGGTCATCGCCAATTCCGCCGCAAAGGATTTTTTATTCAAACCAAAATCCTTGAGCGTATTGACGGCACAGTCAAACAACAGTGCGTAGATTTTTTTAGGATTTGCCTTGGCGAGCTCACGCAGTTCACTAGGCAAGGTGAAGGTCGCCATAAAATAATCTACCGGTAATAATTTGCGCTGCTGCCGGGCCAGCCATTGGCTGGCGCTATGATGTTGGCATTGGTTGCAGGCGCGATGGCCGCAGGATTGATAGCACAGCGCCGGTTGATGGCAGCCTTTACAGGCCAGCACGAGGTGCCCGTATTGCCCCGTGCGGCAGCCGAGGATGGCGTTGAGTGCCGACCATTCATCAGTCGTAGTGTGGTGCCCATGGCGGGCTTTAAACTCGCACAGGTAGTGCTGAAAGATCGCTGCTAACTTCATGCTACACCTCACCATCAAGCGTCAACGTTAAGCCATCCATGAGTGTATTAATCAGGCTATCCGTGTGTTGATTGGCGGTGTCGCTCAGCTGGGTATAAAGCGCCGTTGTCTTGGGGCATTCATGCCCCATCTCCTGTTGTATTGCGCGTAAATTTAAACCCGCTTCCACCAAATGTGCACCGTAACAATGGCGCAAGCTGTGCGGAGTAATCGCTTTGTGAATGCCGCAGTCTTTTACAATCACCTTAAAGGCATTCTGTAGTCCACCGCGATCCATGCTGCGCTCTGCGCTATGACGAGCTTCGGGGTTTTTACCGGCGGGGAACAACCACTGTGGATTGCGGTGGGTGACCCAATACTTACGCAGTGCCAGCAGGCTTGCAGTAGGTAAAGTAACAAAACGATCTTTTTTACCTTTGCCTTGACGAACATGCACCTTCATGCGCGCACTATCAATATCGCCCGGCTGCAAGTTCAACACTTCACCTAGGCGCAAGCCCATGCTGTAGGCGGTGAGGATAAAGGTTTGATAACGCAGCTCGCGCGCACCGTTAATCAGTCTCTCGATCTCGCTGCGGGTAAGAATATCGGGCAAGACTTTCTTCTGCGGTGGTTTAACGATATCCACCCATACCCAGGTTTTATTGAGAATGTGTTTGTAGAAAAACTGCAGCCCATTGCGATCCACCTTGACCGTACTCCACGAATGGCTTTGCACCAAAGCGCTAAAATACTCCTTCAGGTGTTCTTGGCTAAGGCGATCTGGGCAGCGATCATAAAAAGCGGTAATTCGGCGCACGGCACGGGCATAGACATCAATAGTCGTAGCCGCCTTGCCTTGCCGCCGCAATGCGTTAATATGCTGTTGGTACAGTGATTCAAATTTGAGTTGCTGTGCTTTGTTCATAACAATCTTCCTCTAGTTGTCACGCTCCGGCTTGGGCGTGTAGAGGAAGTATTGTTTATAACGGACGTGGGATTATGACGCTACTTGCGCTATAGCTGAATCTGCCGCGTAGCGGCTTCGTTCAACAAGTCGCTCAAGCACCAGTCGCTACGCTCCTTGGACAGTTTTTAAGTCGCAGTTTTGTGGTTTTGCTGCGCAAAAGTATTCCACAAAACTACAACTTAAAAACTGCCGCTTAGCTCGGCGTTCAAGCTGTAGAAAAATGAAAATACCCCGCGTTTTCCCCCTTCTTCATAGTAAAATTCCGCTATTGCAGTTTAGTGAGGCGGATATGGCTAATTTTATTAATACCAACATAAATCAAACCGTGCTGATGGATATTAATTATCTCGATCAGCTGGGTAAAAACAATTTCGATTTTTATCTTTACTCCCTCCTAAATCAAACGAATATTCTCGATGACTTTTTGGGGCGCTACAAAAATCAAACCGTAGGGCGTAAGGCTTATCCGCCTGAATTGTTATCGCGTATTATCTTTTGTGCCTATTACCGGGGGATAACCTCCAGCCGCGTCATGGCCAGTTTGTGCGAAACCGATTTGAAATTTATGGCCTTAGCGGTGGGCACTAAGCCACATTTCACCACTATCGCTAATTTTGTTTCCAGTAACAGCGAGGCGATTAAAGGCTTGTTTCATCGTGTACTGCTTATTTGTGATGAGAGCGGGTTGATTGGCAAAGAGCATTTCGCCATCGATGGTTGCAAGTTGCCTACGGATGCCTCTAAGCAATGGAGCGGCACCCACGCCGAACTCAAAAAGAAATCTGAAAAAATGCGTGCTCGCGCCGAGCGCATAGTGGCCAAGCACGTAGCCTCTGATTCCGCAAAAAATGATAAAAGCGGACATTATCAAAAGGAACAGCAAACTATTGAAACCCTCTTGCGCAACGCAAAAAAAATAGACGGCTTCTTGGCCACCCATAAACCGCGTATTGGGCACTCGCGCAATAAACGTGAAGTTCAAAGTAATATCACCGATAACGAATCGTGCAAAATGACCACCAGCAAAGGCACTATTCAGGGTATGACCTGCGTCACGGCGGCAGATGATAAGCATCAAATTATTGTAGAGGCGCAAGCCTTTGGTGTTGGCCAAGAACAAATTACATTAAAGCCCATGATCGAAAACATCAAAACCCATTTTGATGACAGCCTTTTTCAAGATGGCTGCATTATTACGGCTGATACGGGTTATTGCAGTGAAGACAACTTGGCTTTTTTGCATGAGCAACAAATTACGGCCGTTATTCCCGACAACCAATTCCGATTAAGAGACCCTGTATTTTCGGGTTCGGAAAGTTTTTTAAAACATAAAGAAAAACGCCAGGCCACACGTAAAGACAATAAAAAGACCCGCGCGATATTTTCCAGCAAAGACTTTGTTGTGGATACCGACAATAAAGAAGCAGTATGCCCAAACGGAAAGAAGATGCTCTACCTAGGAGATTATTTTAAAACCCCAAGGACGACAAATCTCCGTATTAATTGAAAGCCAACGAAAAGTCACTCATCTCGACCGGATGAAGAAAATAATTGACAGCGAGGATGGCAAAAGAATTTACAGCAAACGCATGCACACCATTGAGCCGGTGTTTGGCAATATATGCAGCAATAAAAGGCTCAACAAACTAAGCTTACGCGGCGAACAAAAGGTAACTGCCCAATGGCAGCTATACTGCATGGTCCACAATGTGGAAAAGCTCTGGAGATATGGGACATAGTGGGGGTAAAAGAGCACTGAAGTGCTTTTATAGGCCAAATGCGATCATTTTTAACCGATAAATGACTTATTAGTTCAGTTTTATATTGCATCTTGTCGATTGCAAGAAAAGCTGTTCAAATAGTCGTCAATTTAAAACAACCACGCGTTGGGAAGGATTTTGTGTTTTTAAACTTAATTTTTCTACAGCCTCGTTATAGCGCTCTCCATATAGTAAACGCTTGAATCAAGGACCTAAAAATGAAATTTTCATCTATAATTTTGGTTTTAAAACAATACTATCTAATAGAGCTGCTTCTCTTGCTGCCTATATTGTACAGCTTTAAAATTGCAGTTAATGATCGAGACTTTGCACAAATGGGAGTCACAGTTTGTTTATTGTTTCTTGCTTGGCTATTTAGTATTTTAAAATCAGCAAAGCATATTGCAAAATTATTAACGGCTGAAGCACCAGTAATCTAAAAGTAAAATTTGTTTCCGGTAATTTTGTTTAAGTCGATTAATACATCATTGTTCGGTTTTTATGCAGCAAAATTGTAAACCGCTATTTTATTCATCTAATATTATAACCGGGCATATTCGCTAGAATGCTTGCTATAACAAATCGCTCAAGCATCGCGCACTACGTGCGCTGGACAGTTTTTAAGTCGCGCTTTTGTGGTTTTGCTACGCAAAAGTGTTCCACAAAATCACAACTTAAAAACTGCCGCTTAGCTCGGCGTTCAAGCTGTAGAAAAATGAAAATACCCCGCGTTTTTCCCCCTTCTTCATAGTAAAATTCCGCTATTGCAGTTTAGTGAGGCGGATATGGCTAATTTTATTAATACCAACATAAATCAAACCGTGCTGATGGATATTAATTATCTCGATCAGCTGGGTAAAAACAATTTCGATTTTTATCTTTACTCCCTCCTAAATCAAACGAATATTCTCGATGACTTTTTGGGGCGCTACAAAAATCAAACCGTAGGGCGTAAGGCTTATCCGCCTGAATTGTTATTGCGTATTATCTTTTGTGCCTATTACCGGGGGATAACCTCCAGCCGCGTCATGGCCAGTTTGTGCGAAACCGATTTGAAATTTATGGCCTTAGCGGTGGGCACTAAGCCACATTTCACCACTATCGCTAATTTTGTTTCCAGTAACAGCGAGGCGATTAAAGGCTTGTTTCATCGTGTACTGCTTATTTGTGATGAGAGCGGGTTGATTGGCAAAGAGCATTTCGCCATCGATGGTTGCAAGTTGCCTACGGATGCCTCTAAGCAATGGAGCGGCACCCACGCCGAACTCAAAAAGAAATCTGAAAAAATGCGTGCTCGCGCCGAGCGCATAGTGGCCAAGCACGTAGCCTCTGATTCCGCAAAAAATGATAAAAGCGGACATTATCAAAAGGAACAGCAAACTATTGAAACCCTCTTGCGCAACGCAAAAAAAATAGACAGCTTCTTGGCCACCCATAAACCGCGTATTGGGCACTCGCGCAATAAACGTGAAGTTCAAAGTAATATCACCGATAACGAATCGTGCAAAATGACCACCAGCAAAGGCACTATTCAGGGTATGACCTGCGTCACGGCGGCAGATGATAAGCATCAAATTATTGTAGAGGCGCAAGCCTTTGGTGTTGGCCAAGAACAAATTACATTAAAGCCCATGATCGAAAACATCAAAACCCATTTTGATGACAGCCTTTTTCAAGATGGCTGCATTATTACAGCTGATACGGGTTATTGCAGTGAAGACAACTTGGCTTTTTTGCATGAGCAACAAATTACGGCCGTTATTCCCGACAACCAATTCCGATTAAGAGACCCTGTATTTTCGGGTTCGGAAAGTTTTTTAAAACATAAAGAAAAACGCCAGGCCACACGTAAAGACAATAAAAAGACCCGCGCGATATTTTCCAGCAAAGACTTTGTTGCGGATACCGACAATAAAGAAGCAGTATGCCCCAACGGAAAGAAGATGCTCTACCTAGGAGATTATTTTAAAACCCCAAGTGGCCCACATATGCGTTTCAGGGGCGAACTAAAAGATTGTCGCGAATGCCCACTCAACAAGCAGTGCATGAAAAATGATGTAAAAGCCCAAGGACGACAAATCTCCGTATTAATTGAAAGCCAACGAAAAGTCACTCATCTCGACCGGATGAAGAAAATAATTGACAGCGAGGATGGCAAAAGAATTTACAGCAAACGCATGCACACCATTGAGCCGGTGTTTGGCAATATATGCAGCAATAAAAGGCTCAACAAACTAAGCTTACGCGGCGAACAAAAGGTAACTGCCCAATGGCAGCTATACTGCATGGTCCACAATGTGGAAAAGCTCTGGAGATATGGGACATAGTGGGGGTAAAAGAGCACTGAAGTGCTTTTATAGGCCAAATGCGATCATTTTTAACCGATAAATGACTTATTAGTTCAGTTTTATATTGCATCTTGTCGATTGCAAGAAAAGCTGTTCAAATAGTCGTCAATTTAAAACAACCACGCGTTGGGAAGGATTTTGTGTTTTTAAACTTAATTTTTCTACAGCCTCGTTAGAGTGGCGCCTTAATCAAATAACATTTTTAATAATGGAATATTCATGCAAACAAAACAAAAACATGATTATGTTCCGCTCATGAATAACACCAAGTGGGACGAAATTAGACTGGCTATGTACAGTTTAACTACGCCTCCTGAGTGGAGAACCAAGGATTTAGAGAATGGTTATATTTCGGAATGGGACAGAGAGTGGTTTTATCACTTCAAATTAGGCGGTTATAAAACTATTGAGTGGCTGGAAATTCGCTATATGAGCCATGAACAAAAAGAAAATATCGTAATGGAACTATCAAAAATTAATGTTCCCCTTGAAACGAAAGAAGAAACACTAAAAATCTATGGGTTTGTTTTACCTGGGTTTTTCATTGAAAATGCAAAACTCTAACAAGGCGGTCAAACATCGTTCCGCTTCGCTCCACTGGACAGAATTTATGTAGCTTTTTTGTGGTTTTACTTCGTAAAATGTTTCCACAAAAAAGCTACATAAATTCTGCCGTTTACCGCAACGTTAAATAGGGCGCATCTATGCAGCACGGTGCAATTAAAAAATCTCTATATTTTGGCATTCTTTTTTTGGCATTTGCGCCAGCGATTGGGGGGTTGTTGCTAGGAATTTTTATGGCAATCTTTGGGCTTTGGAATGGAACACCTAAACTTATTGCGTTTATTTTTATTTCTCCCGTTTTTGCATACCAACTATTTTCATTGCCAGCTTTTTTAACTGGCGTGGTAATAGGCTTTATTCCTACTAAAGTTAAGTTCAGTTCTTATGTCCTTTACTGTGGAATTGCGGGGTTCTTAACGACCTTTCTGTATATTTTTTCCTATAATTTAAAGCATGTATTTATGGCATCCATGCCATACCCTATAGCAATAGGAGGCAATGAAAAATACATGCTTTACTTGTGTTTTCATGCCGCGTTAGTTACGGCATTAATGTCACGGTATTTCTTTAAAATACCCAACATTAAGGGACACCCACCATTTAACACACCTCCCTAGCCCATCGCGTTTAACAATTACTTGCGCTCAGCTGAAGGATAGTTAGGTTCACTTGGCATATTTATTCTGCACCCTCTACATCCATTCAACCTTAAGGCTTTTGCGACAAACTTCAATTGAATCAATGCCTATTACCTGCAACCAAGAGAATGCTGTCTATACTCTCAATAATCTCTTTTCGCTAATGACTACTGTAAATGCCGTTATTTCTATTGAGGTATTTTGGTTACTGCCTTTTAGATTGGCGCTACGCTTTAAAATTATAGGTTTTCACTATGCAGGCAAGTTTTCGCGGTTTTCATGTATTGCTCGCGCTCCTATTGCTGTCGCCGCTCAGTTTAGCCCAGAGCACCCATCGCTTTTCTGGCTTTGCCACACTGGGTGTCGTTAGCAATGATAATCCCGATTTAGCCTTTCGCCGCTATATTGCGCAAGACGATGGCTCTTATGGTGGGGATCTAGCCTGGAAAACAGATAGCTTAGTTGGCGTGCAATGGCAGAGCCGCTGGTCGGATCAAGTAGACACCACTGTGCAGCTAGTCGCTAAAGAACGGGTTGATAACACGCTTGGCGATACGGTGGAGTGGGCCTTTGTGCGCTATAACCCGCAAGAAGGCCTAGACCTGCGCTTAGGGCGTATGGGTATAGATATTTTTATGCTCTCAGACCATCGCCAAGTCGGCTACACCTATCCATGGGTGCGCCCTCAGCACGACTATTACTCCATTTTGTCACTCGAGAGCTTCGATGGTATCGACCTGAGCAAACGCTTCAATATAAATAACAGCACACTTAATATCAAAGCCTTCTACGGGCGCACCGACGCCAGCTTTCCCACTGGGCTTCGCACCGACAATAAACTCAATATAGATTTTCAACCCTCAGGCATAAGTTTTGAACTTGAATATGGCAATTGGGTAGGACGCTATAGCTTTGCGAGCGTACAAGTTCAAAACAACGCGTTAAGCTCAATTAGTGAAGCCTGGGAAGCCGTCAGCCCTTACTGGCCCGGTGCTAGCGATATTGCAGACTACACAACGACTAAAGGCTCTCGCTTTCACTACAGTACTTTTGGACTCAGCTACGACAACAACGACTGGTGGTTAAAAACAGAGATCAGTCAATTCACCAGTGAAACCCCACTCGCCCCAGAGAGTAGTCAAGGCTTTATCAGCATTGGACGACACCTAGGTGCGTTTACGCCCTATATTCTCGGCGGCTATGTGCGGCCCGACAGCGCGGCCGAAACCCTCTCAGTGCCAAATGGCTTTCCATCACCCTTGGCGGAGCAACTGGCTCTTTTGACCTACCACACCGAAAACAGCCTCAATGGTGGCCGCAACCATCAATCCAGTGTTGGGGTCGGACTGCGCTGGGATTTTGCGCCCAAAATGGCCCTCAGCATGCAGTGGGAGCAATTCCGCGTTGAGCGAGATGGCACGAATTTATGGCTCAAAACTGATCCCAACAAGCCGCGCGCAGGTAGCTATAACCCCAGAGTCACCAGTCTTGCCATGGATATACTGTTCTGATGCGAAAATTTCTATTAGCCATTTTGGTACTCAGTTACAGCGCGCTACTAAACGCGCAAATACTGGTTGTCGCCAATATTCACAACCCGGTGAATAGCCTCACTCGGAAGCAAGCAGTTGATTTGTTTATGGGCCGCGTTAGCAGTTTCCCGAATGGACAGCGAGCCTTTACCCTCGACTACAACGCGGGTACGCCGCTGCGCGCAGAGTTTTACAAAAGTCTGACGGGGAAAAGCGAAGCCCAAGTTGACGCCTATTGGGCTACACTTGTTTTTGCAGGGCGCATGACTCCTCCGCAACAACTTAACACCCCCAGCGCCCTACTGAATGCGCTAAGCCTCAACCCTGCAGCGGTGGGCTATATTGCGCAGCAACCGTTGCCCGATAATATTAAAATTATTATGGAGTTACCCTCCAGCCCATGAATTTCAATAGCTTGCACATCAAGGTCTCTCTCAGCGTCGCTGCTGCTGCACTCTTCGTGGTGCTCGTTTCATCGCAATTTTTTTATGATCGCAGCTATCAAAGCTCATTCACCGACAGCGAACGCTCCGTACAACAACTTTTAGAAACACTCCAAACAACGGCGGCTATCTCTGCCTATGTCGGCAACCGCGAACTCGCGCAGCAAGTCGTCTCTGGTCTTGTACAAAATGACATAGTGGTACGCGCCAAGATAGTCGCCAACCGAGAAGTGTTGAGCCAAGCAGGTGAGCATCAAAAAAGTGGGGCAGAAAAATTTATCTCTATCGCACTCCATGCCCCCTTCGATGAGACTGAAGTCGTAGGTGAACTCTCCGTCGAACCCAACGTTCCCCTCATTGAATCCCGCGCGCGCGACTCCGCTATGGTCACCACCCTCGGGCTTGCCGCACAGGCTGGGCTCGTTACCTTGCTGGTGCTGGTATTGGTCTACTGGTTGATGACACGTCCGCTCTCCAACTTATCTGGGCGTTTGCATGGCATCACCCCTGGCGATGGCGAACGCCTCAACATTACCGGCTTACACCGCGGCGACGAAATTGGTTTACTAACCGGCGATATCAATACGCTCTTGCACACTGTCGATCTTATGCTTAAAGAGGAGCGCCAACTGCGCCATAGAGTGGAACAACTTGAGATGCGCTTTCGCGGTATTTTTGAAGACAGTAGCGCCGGCATATTTTTAATGAGCGACAAGACTCGCCTCATCACTGCCAACCCTACATTTTTTCGACTCACCGGTATCAACGAGCAAGAACAGCTGCTGCTCAGCGACGTCAATCTTGTCGATAAAATATTCCTAGACGCGCAAGATGCCAGAACTCTTATTCAACAGGCCAATAGCAGCCTGCGCCCCTGCTCTGCCGACTTGCGCATTCGCAAAGATAACAATGAAACAATTCACTGGGTACACTGCATTTTTTCGCCCGCGGCGGATAAGTATGCGATTGAGGGCGTCATGTACGACGTAACTCAACGCAAACATTCAGAGGAGCAAACCCGCGAACTTGCGGAAAAAGACAGCCTTACTGGCTTAAGTAATCGCATGGCGATTGAGAATGTACTGCACCACCTCATTCACCAAGTGCCCGCAGACAAACAAGAATTTGCGCTACTGCTCATTGACTTGGATCGATTTAAATTCATCAACGATACCTATGGTCACGACGCTGGCGACCTCGTACTGCAAACCATTGCCGAGCGCCTGCGCGCGCAAGTGCGCGACTCAGATATAGTCGCACGCCTCGGTGGCGATGAATTTTTAATTTTGTTAAAGCATGCAGGAAAAATTGAAACTGTTACCCGTATTGCAGAAAAAATTCTTGCAGCCCAGAAACAACCAATAATATTAATAGCTGACTCGCCTGACACTAGCCCTACAGAAATAATAGGCATGAGTATCGGCATAGCGCTCTACCCTATGCATGGCGACGATGTGCAAAGCCTGCGCAAACATGCTGACCAAGCAATGTATGAAGTAAAGCGTCAGGGTAAAAACAGCTATGCGTTTTACGCACCCATCGCGGAAAAAAAAGCAGCGGAATCAACAAAAGTAACTAGACAGGGCTAGCGATTCTTACGCCTGTAAAAAAGCCGCCTAGTGTTTAACCCGAAAGCAAACAAAAGGCGGCCGTTTCATTCTCTGGAATTTACCACTCAATCCAAAATAATATGCGGCAGAAAGCGCGAGCTGTCTTTGGTGATGAGACACTCGTCTTCGCGAATACAAATCCCAGCGGCACTATCCCCCACCACCCAACTGCCAATCATGGTGTAAGTGTCTTGGTTGCGATGATGATCGTGATATTTGGGCAGTGGCGCCAATGCCTGGCGAATAAAAGCACCATCGCTGTAGGGGCCAGCTTCTGATATTTTCTCGCCGCGCTCAGTAATCAAATCGACATTGGCGCCTTCGCGAGAAAATATCGGCTTGCGCACCCAGCCTTTACTTAATGGTTCCAAATCAGGTGTTTCGAAAAAGGCCGGCAGTAGATTGGGGTGATTGGGAAAGCGCTGCCACAATAGCGGCAAAATACCCTTATTCGACAAGAGCATTTTCCATGCGGGCTCGAGCATAACCGTAGCGGAGCTGCTTAAGAGCGCGGCAAATTCTTCGCGCACCATGTGCTCCCAGGGGTAGAGCTTAAACAAGCCCTTAATTGCCTCATCTTGCTCATCGACAAACTGACCCTGCTCACCCTTTGCATCGTAATGCGCGCCAATATCTTCCAGTGCAATAAAGCGCCCATCCAGCCCCGCTTGTGCGGCCAAATCCATGAGGTAGGCCACAGTGCCGCGATCTTCAATACTTTCGCGCACACTGGAAAAATAAAAGGGTTGCGGCAGATTCAATTCGCGAAAGGCACCTTCAAGCTTGTCTTGCAGAGAATTAAACTGATCTGCCCGCTCCGGTAAATTACCCGCGCGAATTTGATCCTCTAACCACACCCACTGGAAAAATCCGGTTTCGAATAATGAGGTCGGCGTATCGTAATTTAGCTCCAACAATTTTGCGGGGCCGCGGCCATCGTAGGAGAAATCTAAACGTCCATATAAATGCGGCTCGCGTTTATGCCAAGAATTCCACACTAAGCTCCAGTGCTCGCGCGGAATTTGCAATTGCGTGAGCATTTCTTCGCTGCGCGTAATCTCATCCAACAGCGACAGCGCCATCTCGTGCAGCTCTTCCGTGGGATCTTCTAAATCCTGCTCGACTTGTCGCAAGGTAAACGCGTAATAAGCCGTTTCATCCCAGTAGGGTTCGCCATCAAAGGTGTGAAAATTAAAACCGACTTCTTCGGCAAATTCGCGCCACTGAGGGCGCTCACTAATAGGAATGCGTTTCATGAATTCTTCTTTAAAATATCCAATCGAAAAAAATTAACCGCCAAAACTCGCACGCGCTGCCGCCTGCTGGCCAAAACCACCGCGACGCACGACTTGGCCCATTTGCGGTTTTACTTGCGAGGGGCGCAGGCTGATGGGGCCAATACCTTTAGCAACGGGAGCATTAGTTGCAGTGCGGAAGGTACTGCGATCGTCGCCCGATTTATACAATGGTTGCGTCGCGATATTACTGCGCTCAGCCCCGCGTAAATTTTGTGCCCCTGCGCCACGGCTCATCATTTGCCCCGCCATGTAGCCCATCATCAAGGGCATAAATACACTGCCGCCCGAGGTGGTTTGCTGCGGCGCGGTTTCACACTTGCCTGCACCAAAATCGGTTTCGCATTCATCTTTGCTTAAATATTTTGGCGCTACTTGCGGGTGCAATGCAGCAGCGGTTTGAAAATCCGCTTGGCACTGCTCGGCACTGCTCATGCTCGACTGTACGCAACCTTTAACATCGGTATAGACCATCGCCTGTTCACGCTCTTCGCCGCAGCCGGTGAATAAAAAGGTGGCAGCGGGAACCATGAGCACTAAGGCGGCTTTTTTACTGCGTTTCATTGTTAGATCCTTGTTCGTTGTTTAATGATTAAGACTGACGCAATTAAGAGGACATACAGGCGGCGTTGATCAAACCAACGGCTATTGCACTGGCCGCAACAAATACTGCCGCCGCCATTTCACCCTGATGAATACGCTCAGACAAATTATTCAAAGTAATACGCAATACCGTAAAAGTTAGGGCTTGCACAACTAGGGCAACCGCACCCCAAATCGCACAGTCAATCAGTGACATTGAGTGAGTGATTGCACTGGCGAGCGGCAAAGCAAAGCCTATTAGTGCGCCGCCAAATGCAACCGCAGCGGCAACATTGTTGGCGCGAATTAGCGCCAATTCATCGTGTGGAGTAAGCCATGTATATATACGCACAAACACTAAACTTAAGACGACGGCCAACGCGAAATAGGCTAAAAAAGGCCCAAGGCCAGCGAGTGACGATACGGTGGTTTCTAACATAGCAATATTCCCAATAAAATAAACACGGCTTGAGCGATAACAACCAAGACAGATGTAACAGGCAAGCGTGAACAATAAAAGACGGGGCGATTCTGCCACAAAAGCGGCCAGTGGCCTAATGGCGAAAAATGCAGCGCCATTGGTAAAAAAGCAAAAACGATGATTAGCACCGAAAACTGATCGAGATCATACCGCCTCTGGGGTTTTCTGGCACACTTGACCCACAGTATTCACCCAATGCATTTGGCTTAGAATCATTATTATCCCAACTGATGGATCCCACACAAGGCCGCTTATGCTCAACTCAATTGTGAAGTCTCATTGCGCAGGCCCATGCTTCATAGTATGCCTACTGCTCGCACTGGTTAGTTGCGGCCAACAAACCCAGAGCCTTGCTCTAGGCACCCTCGAGCGCGACCGTGTTTTATTAAAAGCTACCGCCGCGGAAATTATTACTCAATTACCGATACAGGAAGGGCGCGACCTGCAAGCGGGCGAGCTGGTGGTACAACTCGACAATTATCGCCAGCAAGCCATGGTAGCGAAGGCCGAAGCGCAACTCGCCAGCGCGCAAGCCAGCTTACAAAAACTCCAACATGGCGCCCGCCCCGAGGATATTGCCGCCCTGCGCGCCCAGCTCAGCGGCGCTCAGGCGCAATTGGTCGAGGCGCAAAAAGCCTTCGCCCGCGCGGAAACTTTGGTGCGTAAAAAACTGGTGGGAGCAGCGGAGTTAGATAGCGCCCGCGCTAAGCGTGACTCGGCCCAAGCAGCCGTAACACAAAGCGAAGAGAACTTGTTAGTGCTTACCAACGGCAGCCGCAGCGAAGACCTGCAACAAGCCGAAGCGCAGGTAGCACTAGCGCAGGCAAGCCTGACCCTTGAGCAGCAAAACCTGCGCGAGCTGAGTATCATCGCCACCCAAGCGGGGCGGCTAGATCAGCTACCCAAAAATCTGGGCGAGCGCAGTAGCCTAGGTGAAGTGGTCGCGGTCATCCTGAGCAACGCCGCGCCTTACGCCCGCGTCTATGTACCCGAAACTCATCGCCTCAGACTCAAAGCAGGGCAAAGCCTCGCGATTCATATCGATGGTATTAACGCACCGCTGCAAGGCACCCTGCGCTGGGTTTCCCAAGACCCCGCGTTCACCCCCTACTTTGCCCTCAATTCCAACGACCGCGCGCGGCTGATGTACCTAGCGGAAATCGATTTGCCCGCCAGTGCTGCCGAGCTACCGAGCGGCATTCCGGTGCAAGTAGAGCTGCCCCATGATTGAGTCGCCCAAAAGCGCTACGGCCAATACCTTCGCGCTTGAAACCCCGACCTTCGCAATTGAGACCCAAGGCCTCACCCGTCGCTTTGGCGATTTTGTGGCGGTGGACAACCTCGACTTACAAATTCCCGCCGGCAGTATTTACGGCTTTCTCGGCCCCAATGGCTGCGGTAAATCCACCAGCATGCGCCTTATAACGGGGTTGCTCACCCCTAGCTGTGGCAGCGTGAAAGTGCTGGGCATGGATATTCCCGCACAGGCCGAATCCCTGCGTCGCAGGCTTGGCTATATGACGCAAAAGTTTTCCCTCTATGAGGATCTTACCGTCGCGGAGAACCTGAGTTTTATGGCGCAAATTTACAACTTGGACAAACACCGCGCCAAGTCGGTTATCGCACAACAGCTCGACCGCTACGGTCTCGACCAGCGCCGCGACCGCCTGGCCGCCAGCCTTAGCGGTGGCCAACGCCAGCGTTTGGGGCTTGCCGCCGCCACGCTGCATGAGCCAGAGCTGCTTATTTTGGACGAGCCAACCTCAGCGGTTGACCCAGAAAACCGCCGCGACTTTTGGGAGAAACTATTCGACTTGTGCGACAGCGGCACTACAATTTTGGTCTCTACCCACTATATGGATGAAGCCGAGCGCTGCCATGGCCTGGCGATTTTAGAGGCGGGGCAAAAACGCGCCGATGGTGCCCCCGCACAACTTATGCAAGAACTCGGCGCCAAGGTCGTGGAAATCGACGGGGTGAATTTACGCCAACTCAAACAGCAGCTCGGTCAATTTAAAGAAGTAGTCTCCACGGCGCAGCTGGGCACCCATTTGCGTGTGCTGATCAGCGACACCATTGACGACCCAGAGCAGTGGTTGCGCGCCCAGCACGGCGAATTGATGCAAGAGCGCAATATCCACGCGGTACGCCCCAGCCTTGAAGATGTATTTGTTCACTGCACTGGCATCTCCGAGGACTTGCGCCAATGATGCCTCCTCACCAAAGTCGCTGGCGCAACAGTCTGCAGCGCATAGGTGCTATCGTTTTTAAGGAGCTGCGCCAGCTGCGTCGCGACCGCCCGACATTTGGCATGATTGTCATGGTGCCTTTAATCCAGCTGCTGTTATTTGGCTTTGCCATCAATACCAATGTGCGCGATTTGCCCGTGGGCGTGGTGGACTTAAGCCACAGCCAAATGGGGCGCAGCTTAATTGCCGACGTCACCGCAACTCAGGTCGTCAAATTCACCCATACCTATCTAACTCCCAGCGCAGCTGAAGATGCGATCCGCCAAGGCAAGGTACATGCGGCTTTAGTTATACCGGTCGACCTCGGTCAGCGCGCGCAAGACGTGCGGCCCCTCGCGCAGTGGCTGATCGACGGCTCCGACTCTATGGTGAGCAGCGCCCTACTCGCGCTACAAAACATGCCGATCACCCAAGGGCTAGGCAGCTCAGGGCTAGTCGGCTTCCAAAGCAAAGCCGCCGCAACCTTTGAGAACGCGCTGTTTTTTAACCCCGCGCGTCGCTCCGCGATCAATATAGTGCCCGGCCTCGTCGCCATAGTGCTCACCATGACCATGGTGATGTTCACCGCTGCCGCACTGGTACGTGAGCGCGAGCGCGGCAATTTAGAGCTGCTGATCACCACCCCCATTCACTCCACTGAAATCATGGTGGGCAAAATCGTGCCTTATGTGTTTGTTGGGCTCATTCAAGTGGTGATTATCCTCGGACTCGGCCACCTTATATTCGATGTGCCCATGAATGGTCGCTTGGATCAACTCACTCTCGGCGTGTTTGCCTTTATCAGTGCCAGCCTCACCCTCGGCCTGCTGGTGTCTACGGTCGCGAGAACACAATTGCAGGCCATGCAAATCACCATGTTTTTATTGATTCCCTCAATTCTGCTCTCAGGCTTTATGTTCCCCTATGACGGCATGCCGATTGCGGCCCAATGGATTGCCGAGGCGCTACCCGCCACCCACTTCATTCGCATGGTGCGTGCCATAGTGCTGCGCGGTGCCACACTGCTGGATTTGCTGCCCGACCTTTTGTGGCTACTGGGTTTTACTTGCCTAGGGGTAGTGGCTGCCGCTAAACGTTTCAAAAAGCGATTAGATTAGTACTAAAAAGTGCCTTAAACCCAAAACAAGCGATATTTAAACGCCATTTTGGGACTTATTTGAACAGAAAATGAATGAAATGGAATATTCAGTTCTTTTTTTATCCCTTATTTCTTGTACATTTCCGTTTGCCTGCCTACACTGACAACAGAAAATATGAGAACTGGGTCACACTATGAAATTACAGATATCCGCTTTGCGCATCACCCTAAGCCTTAGCGTTTGGATGCTCGCCGTGGGCGCTCAAGCCAGCAGTATCAACATCGATTTAGGTGCTGCAACGGGCTATAACCTCTTTATCAAAGACACCTTCACCCAACCTGGTGCTGACTCCCAAGGCAAAATTGCCATTGGTGGCAATGCCAACCTTGGCCAATATGATGTAGGCGTAAATTATGAGCCGGGCAGCCACCGCGATGGCCTGCAGTTTTGGAGCGACGCGCGCCGCTATGAAGATGTATTGGTCGTTGGCGGCAACCTCACCACTAGCCCGTGGAGCTGGGGCAACATCAAGGGCAATGCCATTATCGGCGGCGAATTGACGCTGGGCTCCAACAGCCACTCAATTCAAGGCACCACCACCAAGGGCGCCCCCATAGATTTCACCAGCGCCTTCGAGCAACTCGCGCAGTTGTCTTTAGACTTAGCCGACCTTACCAATACGGCGGGTATTGAATTTAAATACAACAACTGGCTCAAGCTTGATGGCACCAGTGTAGATGGCCTCTATGTCACCAATATCACTGGCACCCAGCTCTACAATGCGACCGACTTATCAGCGCCAGGATTAAAGCAGGACGACACCCTCATCATCAATGTGAGCGGCAAGAATGTTGTATTTGACTCGCTCAACTATGGCGCGCGCGAAAGTCTCGCAGCCTTAAATCTCTCACCGAGTCACATCCTCTATAACTTTTATGAGGCAGATAACATCATTTTCAGCGGTGGGATTAAAGGCAACATTCTCGCCCCCCAAGCCAACTTCACCTTCTTACAAGGCGACCTGAGCGGCCAAATTATTGCCAAATCTTGGATTGGCGGCTGGGGTGCGCAAGCAAACCTCTGGGATGGCTTCTTTGTACCACCGGTTTACGATGCACCTGTAATACCTAAAACGGCAGGCGTTGGTGAACCCTCCACTTTTATTCTGTTTTTCTTAGGCTTAGGTGCACTCCTGTTGGTTCGCCGCAAAAATAATCACAAGGCTTAAACCTTAAAGCCATTTAAATACCTAAACCTACATACCCACATCAAAGCCGCTTCCTGTTTAAGGAAGCGGCTTTTTTTATCGCCGGCATTCTGTACACTGTATTGGTGCTTTTTTTATCTCCCCCAGTGAAAAACTGGATAACCACTTTAACTACAGGGAATTCTATGAAAGTCGATAATATCCTCCACACTATTGGCAACACCCCCCATGTGCGCATTAACCGTCTATTTCGCAACGACATAGAAGTTTGGATGAAAGTTGAACGTTTCAACCCCGGCAGCAGCATCAAAGACCGCATTGCCCTCGCCATGATTGAAGATGCCGAAGCCAAAGGCCTTATCAATAAAGACACCGTGATTATTGAGCCCACCTCTGGCAACACCGGTATCGGCCTCGCCTTAGTCTGCGCCGTAAAAGGCTACAAACTCATTCTCACCATGCCCGAATCTATGTCCATAGAGCGCCGCAAAAACATGGCAGCCCTAGGTGCAGAGTTAGTCTTAACCCCCAAAGAACTCGGCATGGGCGGCACCATCGCCAAAGCCAACGAACTGCTCTCCGAGCACCCCAACAGTTGGATGCCGCAACAATTTAACAACCCCGCTAATGTCGACATACATCGCACCACCACCGCGCGCGAAATTCTGGTCGACTTCCCTGATGGATTGGATTACATGATCACCGGTGTCGGCACTGGCGGCCACATCACCGGCTGCAGCGAAATACTCAAACAGGCCTATCCCAACTTTAAAACCTTCGCCGTAGAACCCGAAAAATCCCCCGTTATCAGCGGCGGCGCTAAAGGCCTCCATCGGCTGCAAGGTATAGGCGCAGGTTTCATTCCCGGTGTTTTAAATAGAGATGCACTCGACGGTACAATTTTGGTGAACGAAGCAGACTCATTTGAAATGGCCCGCCAATGCGCCCTGCAAGAAGGGATTTTTGTCGGCATATCATCCGGCGCAACACTTGCAGCGCTCGCACAAAAGCAAAATGAAATGGCCGCTGGCAGCCGAGTGATAATTTTTAGTTATGACTCAGGCGAGCGATATTTGTCGATTGAGGATTTGTTTTAAACATTGCGGAGACCGCAAAGAAAACGGCAAGTGAAGGCTTTCACTTGCCGTTTTTCTCTAAACCCTAAACCCCGAGTACAGGGTTCAATTTGCACACACCCGTATTACAACGCCCCGCCATCCACTAAGCTAAATAACCGCGTAACACTTACTCTGCAGTGTTTTCAACCACAAATGCATTAGGTTAATGCTGTCATTGGTGGGTGTCCTCTATATTGCTTTTGCTCATTTACACATAACGCCCGTGTATGCGGACGGAGTTGAAACGCGAAGTATTGGAACTTAGTTCCGACATAAGGCGCTTGCTAGAAAACACTTTAAATGACTTGACCCATTTGAAAAATAGGTAAGTACATAGCCACATAAAACAGAACGAAGCACAATATAGCGAGGTAAAAATTGTATTTAATTACTCTGAGACCTCTCTGAACGTACTGTTTTGAGAATAAATTTACAATTAAAAATGATGCCGGCGCAACGCTAGCCAGTGAAATCCAGAGGAATACTCCACTAAAACTCACAAAAAAATATGTGATTGCAGGAAGTTTAGTATTAAACGAATGGAACGTGATAGCGAATTGAGGGGCAAGATAATAAATGGCCCTATAGAGAATAGAGGTAATAACTACCATTAGAATTAATATAGCCTTTCGTTTAAATGGGACATTACCATTTTTTAAAATGCTTTTCCCTTCACTATTCATTTATGATTTTCTTCCTAATTGCTTTCTAACGAATGATATGGACCCACCCCTCTTAACAGCCAGCCCTGTGCTGGCGTAGAGTCTCGGTGCTGTCATAACCGCCGAGCTGGGGGAATAGGGTCGCGTCTTGACTTTTGCCCTTACAATTTAAATTATTCGCCTCTCCGGTAAAACACCCGCATTCCCAAGCCCACCCACGAGGCTAAGTGACGGTGCAACACCTACTCTGCCGTGTCTTCAACCACAAGCGCATCCAGTTCATTGTGAATAGCATGATGTACGAACATCAACTTATTGCGCACCGATTGGGTTAACACAAAGGGGTAGGCATCGGGCAAGCCCATGCTGCGGTTGAGCGAATTCAACATGATGGAGAAACTCACCCAGGCGTCAATAATACTGTGAAAGGATGTTTGGAAAATAAAGTTCTCTTGGTGCTGTGGCAAATTCAAACCACTGACCTCACTACCGCAGTGCGCCGTTTCGTTTTCTGTGAGCGTCATACCGTAATTCTTAGCCGTTTCGAGCGTATCAATAATGTGCATGTAGTGCGCCCAGGTTTCAGCCCAATCTTCCCAGGGGTGCATGCTGGCGTACTCGCTAATAAATTGTTCAGACCAGTCTTTAGGCGCACCATTTTTGTAATGCTTGTCCAATGCATCTTTGTAGCTGAGTTCGTGGTCACCGAAGTATTGCTTGCAGAGTTCGTTTTTTTCGGGATCATTTGCGATGAGTTGATCAAAATAATAGTGACCTAACTCATGGCGAAAATGCCCTAACAGAGTTCGGTAACGTTCGCCCATCGCCAAGCGTGTGACGGAGCGCGCTACATCATCGGCCTCTGAAAGATTCACGGTAATATGTCCACAATTGTGGCCCGTCATCACTGCAGGCTGGTCTTTTATTTTGGTGGCAAAATGATCTTTTACATCGCGGTCAGTGGTGAAGCTAAAACTTAACCCTGTTTCTGGATCCTGATCTAAATTTTTCAGCGGCAAAGGCAATGCGTTGAGGGTGTAGAGCGCGCGTCTTTTCGCGACTTCCACCTTTTTCCACAGCGGCAAATGGCCTTTTACGTTCAGATCGGGAATCACATCATTAAACCGGCACGCAAAACATAAAACATCATTTTCCACCTTCCCCGTGGATTTTTCAGACTTGATAGGTTCGGCAGAAGCAGCCTCATTCACATTAACTTCCACCATGCCGTTACACGCGTTGTGCAACTCATAGTTATGGCACTTTTTGTAGTATTTAAGCGGGTGCTCGGCCTGAGTGAAATGGCCTGTCGCGCTATCCACATCAAAAGTTTGCAGCAACTTAAAATCATCAATAAAACCTGTAACACGTTCACAGGCGAGACAACTAATATTTTCAAAGAATAAGGCGGGTTGCCCAGTACAAGTGCATTTAAAGGTTTTCATAGGCGTTCAAGTATCTAATTAAAAGGTGAGCCAGCAGCAAAGCGTTGCGATATAACTCAGCAGCTTAGCACGCCCGCTTAAGGTGCATTGTATTTTGATTACAAAGCCTAAATAACAGCTAAGCTCGATCTATAATGCCCTTGGGTAGCTAATTGGTGCATTGTCGTTAAATTAGGCATACGTTCAAAAGCCACCAAAAGCCAGAGCAAAGCGCCCAGCTCACTACAAAGCCTTCGCCAACCAACAACTCTTTAAATACCAAAAAACCTGTAAATCTTTACTTATTTTGTCTAAAAAACCGCCTGCTATTGCCTTGTGTTCCAATCTTGCAAAGTTTACCCTCAGACAACTTGCACACAAGTATGCAAAGGCAAGGTTGTATATTTTGGGTGCGGCTTAACCCCCCCCCCCAAAAAAATATAGCCGATAAAAAAATGACAATAAAAATCACAACACGAAGACTGGGAACATGAAACAAAAAATAATCACCGCACTAATGCGGCAAGGCGCTATTTTCTTGCTCTCCAGCGCAGTCTTGGGCTGCGGCAGTTCCGGCAGTAAACCTAATGCGAGTAGCCTGCCTGCAAGCTCTGTCAGCAGCACTGTTTCAGGTACTGTTATATCAAGCCAAACATCAAGCTCCGCGAGCAGCGGTGCAGGGCCTGCGTTAATTCTCGCGGTGAATGTAGGAGCTTATGCAGCGGCAAGTTATAAAGGTATTGAATACGAAAAGGATCGCCTCTCAACCGGCGGTGCACCCAATTCAACCAACAACGCAATTACCGGCGACCCTGAAGGCTCGCTATTTAAGACTGAGCGTTACGGATCCTATAGCTACCAAATTCCCGTCACGCAAGGCAGTTACGATGTTGAATTACACTTTGTAGAAATGTTTCAAACCAGTGTAGGCAAACGTTCCTTTGGTGTTTTAGTGGAAGATAAAACCCTATTTAATGCGCTCGATTTATTTGCCACTGCAGGACACAACAATGCCTACTCCCGCACCCTAAATGACGTTAAGGTCACCGACGGCTCTCTCACCATTACACTAGAATCTCTAATCGATAACGGCACCCTGAGCGGCTTTGCGATTTATTCCCGCGATGGAAAATTTATCCCACCCACTGTGGTTGAACCCGGCCCCGTAACACCGGGCGAGCCGGGCATCGCCAGCGCCGAAAATAAGGGCGCAGATTGCCCTGTACCCACGCTCGCGGATGCCAGTAAATTGCCCGCCAACACTAAACTGCCAGATCCCTTCACGACCGCAGCAGGTACGCGTATTACCACCAAAGATCAGTGGCGCTGCTTGCGGCAGGAAACCAACCTTGCATTACAACACTATGAAACAGGCACCAAACCCCCTAAGCCCGCGACTGTTGCCGGAAGCGTAACCACTCAAGCCATTACGGTAAATGTGGAGCATCAAGGCAAACAAATCAGTTTCAGCGCAACCGTCACCCTCCCCACGGCAGGCACAGCGCCCTACCCCGCGATCATCGGTGTAGGCGGCTCAAACCTCAATAACGCTTACCTCGCCAGTCAAGGCATTGCGGTGATTAATTTCAATAACAACCAGATGGGTGCGCAAGCCGGTGGCAATTCGCGCGGCACTGGGTTGTTCTTTGACCTCTATGGCCGCGATGCCTCTGCTAGTTCTATCACAGCATGGGCATGGGGTATTAGTCGTTTAATTGATGTGATCGATGCGGATAAGAATCTACTCATAGATGCAACCCGGCTCGGCGTTACCGGCTGCTCACGCAACGGCAAAGGCGCGCTGCTCGCAGGTGCAATGGATGAGCGAATTGCGCTGACGATTCCACAAGAATCTGGCGCAGGTGGTGCGGTAAGCTGGCGCGTCGCGCAGGTGTTGTCCGACAGCGGAATAGAAACACAAACCCTCGGTAGCGCTGCTGGCGAACAACCCTGGTTTCGCGCATCCTTCGGCCAAACCTTTGGCGGCCCAGTCAATGTTACCCACCTTCCGTTTGATCACCATCAATTATTGGGCATGGTAGCGCCGCGCGGCTTGCTGGTACTCGATAACGATATTGGCTGGCTCGGCCCACTGCCTGCGTTTATCGCCACTTCCGCAGCCAAAGAAATTTACCGCGCACTCGGCGTGCCGCAAAATATCGCCTATTCAGAAAATGGCAATCACGGCCACTGCCAATTCCCCGAGCATCAGCTCGATGTATTGAGTGCATTTGTGCAGCGCTTCTTACTCGGCAAGCAGGGTAATACCGAGGTGATGCGTTCGACCAAAGGTATGGCCAACGATGTGGAAAAATGGATAGATTGGAGCGCGCCTGTTTTGCAGTGATGAATTGCCACCAGTCAGGTTCGCTTGTCAGTGGCAAAATATTTAAATTTATAGGGCGCTAAAATAGAGAAGTCGCTATAGTACCCGCGAATAAGAGTATTAATTACTTACGAAGCAATGAAGGAATATCAATCACGCACCATGAATCAATCTCAACAACTTTTTGGCGCGCCTGCCGAACGCCCACGCAATAAAGTCCGGCCATTTATGCTGCCGTGGATTCAAGCGTTTATTCAACAGTCTCCCTTTATGGTGATGGCAACCAGCAATACGACAGGCCAGTGCGATGCTTCACCCAAAGGTGGCAAGCCGGGCTTTGTAAAAGTGCTAGATGACCGTCATTTGCTCATTCCCGATATAGCCGGTAATAAACTTTTCCAAAGCTATGAAAATATAGAGAGCAATCCGCAATTAGGATTGGTATTTTTTATACCCGCGATAGATGCTACGGCACGCGTGAATGGACGCGTGAAAGTGCTGCGCCAGGGTGACGATGAGTTTGAACGCTTAAGCCTTGACGTGTTTGATCAGGATGAAAAGGCGATTCTGCTCCAAGCTATTCTGCTCGAAGTAGAAGAATCATATAGCCACTGCCCGCGCGCCTTGAAATTTTCACAGCTATGGAATGAACAGACAATTGCGCAAAACCGACTAAATCCGCCCGTAGAAAAATGGGTAGCGGGGACTTAATTTGCCGGAGATTGGTGCATGCTCGGCATATTGGCATCGCGGCTGTATGAATAACTAGGCGCTTTCATCACTCCAATTGTCCTCAATGTGGGATAGATCAGCCCCCTCACACTAAGAACAAAAGTCGTCATACCCAACATCATTGCCAGCAAACTTAATGTAAAGATATATCGACACAACTCACTTGACATAACTGCAAGCCGAATACAGTTCGTCTTTAAAACGCCAATCGCCGCCTGAGTCGATACGCTCAGCATATCTCTACAGAAGCTATGCATATCGTAGTGGGCACAACCCATAAGCCCACCAAGCGAATACCATGCTACGAAGCCAGATAAAATGCTAAGGAGAAAATAGAATACTTGCCGCCTTGTAATCTTCAATTCTTGCCGCCTGCATTCCCTAAATATAATTTATTGCAACATCACTCAAGCAATAGGAAGATTCCAAACTCCTATTGCTTATCTTGCAGCCTTACCGCTCTGCTCTAACGCCCATTGATATAAAAAGTTCTTTTTCAAACCCGTCAACTTCGCGCCCATGGCCGCAGCCTGTTTGATCGGCAAGTCTTCCAACAAAATATGCATGACGCGAACTTGCTCTAGGGTTATGTCACCCACTTCTTGCGCGGCAGCGCCGTGTACTAACAGCACAATTTCACCGCGCTGTTGATTGCTATCGCCTTCAACCCACTCAGCAAGCTTGGCAACTTCATCGCCTTTTATGGTTTCAAAGGTTTTGCTTAGCTCGCGCGCCATGACTACTTCACGCTCAGGGCCAAATACCTTGGCCATATCCTGCAAGGTTTCGAGTATACGGTGAGGTGCCTCATAAAAAATGAGGGTGCGGGGGTCATTGGCGAGGCTTTGCAATTGGGTGCAGCGCGCGGTTTCTTTTGCGGGCAAAAAACCTTCAAAGGCGAAGCGATCTGACGGCAGGCCTGCGGCACTTAACGCGGCGATCAGAGCGCAGGCACCTGGGATGGGGATGACCTGCACGCCGGCCTGACGCGCACTGCGCACAAGGCGATAACCTGGGTCGGATACCAGTGGCGTACCCGCATCCGATATGAGTGCGATGGATTCACCTGCTTGCAAGCGCGCAATTAATTGCGCGGTGCGCTGCTCATCGCTGTGATCGTGATAGGCTACACAGGGTGTTTTGATGTCGAAGTGCGATAATAGACGCGCCGAGTGACGGGTATCTTCCGCTGCTATGAGCGCAACTGTTTGTAGTGTTTCTACCGCACGCGGTACCATATCGCCCAAATTGCCAATGGGCGTCGCCACGACATAGAGAATGCCGGGTGTTGTTCCTGAATGTGTCATACCGCTTTCCAAGAAATTTGAACGGAGCATGCGCTCCATAAACATGAAACGCGGCTAATTTATAAACTAATTTTCTGTGTGATGATTGAGGTTTTTATGTTTTACCGGCACCTTTTGCGCGGCTCATTATACCCTTCTTTTGTGGGCACAAACCTCCTGCGCTTAGCCCTCGCGGCGGCACTGAGTGTAACGCTAAGCAGTTGCGGCACCGCACCGACTAAAACCGAGCAAGCTCAGGCCAGCCAAAAGGCGCCGAGTATTAGCGCGGTGAAACTATTGAAAATGGCGGCGCAAGCGACGTCTCCCGAGCGCGAAAGCCTTGTACTCCAAGCGGCACAAGCCTATTTAGATACCGGTAAACTAAGCCGAGCGCGTTCGCTCTTAGGCACTATGGATGCGGATTATCTGCCCGACCATGCCTTTATCAAGCACACCGACCTACTCAGTACCATCGCCCTTAAGGATGAAGCTAACTTTTTAGCCTACAGCCTACTCACTAAGCCGCGCCTAGATGGCCTATGGCAACAAATGGAACCCGCCACGGAAATCAGCTTGCGCGAAAAGCGCGCGCGAGTATTTTCATTGCTGGGTGAAGCCGAGCGCGGCGTTAACGAACGCATCAACCTCTCTAGTTTGATCACGCAGGAAAAGCTCGACAACACCAATCAAGCAGCGCTCTGGCAAGATCTTATGAGCCTTCCGGTCAGCAAGCTCGAAACGCTCGCCGAAGAGCAACCCACCGACACAGCACGCGGCTGGTATAGCCTGGCGGCTCTGGCAAAAAACAACCAGAGCGATTTGGAGCATCAACAAAATCAATTGCAAGACTGGATGTACCGCTGGCCGCAACACCCTGCCCACGACAATCTGCCGAGTGACCTGCGCCTGTTGCAAAGCCTGATTGCCAAGCAGCCCAGAAAAATCGCGCTTTTACTCCCTATGGAGGGCAAGCTCGCCGAAGCGGGAGAGGCGGTGCGCGATGGTTTCTTCTCAGCTTATTACCAAGCCATGAAAAAGGGCCGCAACCTGCCCGAAGTGCGCCAATACGACAGCAGTGAAGACACCCTAAATGCATACAACCAAGCGGTTGCCGATGGTGCCGATTTAATTATTGGCCCCCTAGACAAAGAAAAAGTATCTGAACTGAGCTTATTACCCTCACTACCCGTGCCCTTACTCAGCCTAAATTATGCCGATTCCCCGCCTCCCAAACCCCTTAAGGGCTTCTACCAATTTGGCTTAGCTGTTGAAGATGAAGCGCGCCAAGTCGCCCGCCAAGGCTACCTTGAAGGCCATCGCCAAGCGATGATCATTATTCCCAACCAAGAGTGGAGCCAGCGCAGCGCGCGTGCCTTTAGTGAAGAATGGGAGCATTTAGGTGGCACCGTGGTGGCACTCAAAGAATTTAAGCCCAACACCAACTATTCAAGCTTGATCAAAGAAGCCATGCTGATTGAGCCCAGTTTGCAGCGCTCGCGTGAATTACAGGACTTTTTAGGTATCAAACTGGAAACGTCACCTCATAGACGCGCCGATGTGGACATGATTTTTTTAATCGCCAACCCCGCGCAAGCGCGCCAGATCAAACCCACCTTTGCCTTCCACTATGCGGGCAATATTCCCGTGTACGCGACCAGCCAAATTTATTCAGGCGAACCCAACGCCACCGCCGACCGCGACCTAAATGGCATTCGCTTTAACGGCATGCCCTGGATATTTGAAAGCAACCCAGAAAAAGAGGCGATTGCGCAATATACAAAATCCGCCGCTGTCTACGGCCGCCTGCACGCCCTGGGTGCCGATGCTTTCCGCCTTTACGCCCGCTTACCGCAACTAGCACAGGTGCCACAAATGCGTATTTACGGCGCAACGGGTTCACTCAAGATGCAGGCAGATGGACGTATAGAACGCGAACAAACCTGGGCGCGCTTTCGCAATGGCCTCGCCCAAGCACTGCCCACGGTTATTAATCAAAGCGACTTAGATCAATAAGGTTTAATTTACGCTAGGAGTGCAGACAAGATCATGTGGTTTAAACACAGCAAGGACGTTAACACCCCCACTAGGGGCGCAAGGGCAGAGGCACTTGCCGAGCAATATTTAACGTCCCAAGGCTTAGTCGCGCGCGCAAAAAACTATCGCTGTAAAGCCGGTGAAATTGATTTAATAATGTCTGAAGGCATGACCTTGGTATTTGTAGAAGTGCGCTTACGCAGCAATAGCCACTTCAGCTCCGCTGCCGAGTCAGTGAATTATCACAAGCAGCAAAAAATTATTAAGACGGCGCAGCAATTTTTATTGGATATGAATTTGATCGACAAGGTCGCCTGCCGCTTTGATGTGATTGCACTGGATCACTTAGCGAGTCAAGCCGGTGACGCCAAGCCCGACTGGATTAAGAACGCTTTCGGTGCTTAAGGACTTCATATTTAACAGGGCGCACAGCGCTTATTGAATACCTATAACTTGTCACACATATCATTTCTAATACGTTTTACCGTCTATAAATAGAAGCCATTGTTAGGCTCTCGCGCCTATTAATAGCAACAAATAGTAGCAACAAATAATAGCAACAAATAATAGCAACAAATATATAGCTGTCTGAACAAATCGACAGCAATCATTTACTGATATCACCTACTGACATCATTACAGGAATCACTTATGGACCAGCGGGTCATCACCCTGTTTCACGAAAGCATTGAAGCTAAAATGCACGTAGGCGAACAACTCGCACCACTCATTGCCAGTGCCAGCCAAATGATTGTGCAAGCACTCCTAAATGAAAAAAAAGTATTGAGCTGCGGCAATGGCATTAGCGCAGCGCAAGCGCAAATTTTTACCGCTAGCCTTATGACCCGCTTTGAACAAGAGCGCCCCAGTCTGCCC
Organism: Cellvibrio sp. 25HG11W-0; assembly: GCF_057815475.1. Taxonomy (NCBI): domain Bacteria; kingdom Pseudomonadati; phylum Pseudomonadota; class Gammaproteobacteria; order Cellvibrionales; family Cellvibrionaceae; genus Cellvibrio; species Cellvibrio sp. 25HG11W-0. Next base: position 1,369,229 of record NZ_CM174230.1, on the reverse strand, counting down.
GCGCTCACATTAGGCACCGACTTCGCCACTCAAACCGCCATTGCCAGCGAAACCAGTTTTAGTGACATCTTCGCCAAGCAAATTCGCACCCTCGGCCAAGCAGGCGATGTACTGCTATTGCTCACCAGCAGTGGCAAAGCCAGTAACCTACTGCAAGCTATTAGCGCGGCACACGACAAAGAAATGCACGTTATTGCCTTCACCGCTGGCGATGGTGGCGACATTTCCGCACTGCTTGACACTCATGACCTTGAACTCCGCATTCCCTTAAGAGTCAAACCTCGCATTCACGAAGTGCATTTGTTAAGTTTATTTTGCATTTGCGATCTTATCGATCAACAACTCTTTGGAGGTTACTGTTAATGCACCGTGTTCTCACGCGCGCAGGTTTTAGCTGCTGGTTAGTGTTACTCATCTGCAGCCTGCAGCTACTTGGCTGCGCACAAATTATTAACGTCACCACCAGTGAACCGATTCAACTCAGCCCCTATAAACGTTCACTCGGCACTAAAATTGACGACATACAACTCGCCACGGTTGCACGCGTCAACCTAAAAAAGGCCAGCGATGAACTCGCTGAGGCGCGCATTAATATCGATTGCTTTAATGGCTATCTATTGTTAACCGGACAAGTGCCCAGTGTAGAACTGCGCGAACTGGCTACTACCACGCTGAGCACCATTCATGGTTTGCGTGAATTGCACAATCACTTGAGCGTCGCCCCCGACGTTAAAATAACCACCCTCAGCTACGACACTTGGCTCACCACCAAATTAAAAACCAAACTTATGGTCAACCGCCAAATTGACTCAGGCAGAATTCGCATAGTCACCGAGGCGAAAACGGTTTTTCTTATGGGGCTGGTATCACGCTATCAAGCTGAGCGCATCACGGAGATTGCGAGCACCACACGCGGCGTGGGTGCCGTGGTTAAGGTATTCGAATATGTAGATTAACAAGCCCTAGGATAAGGGCTCTGACATTTCCAATGATTGCTGCTAGTATTCCTTACTTCATCTTTCATCCTTAAAGGAATTGCGACTATGATTTCTACGATTGTGTTGCTCGTCATCATTGCCCTTGTAGTGCTCTATGTCATCGGTATTTACAACCAACTCGTCACCCTGCGCAATCGCTACCAAAATGCGTTTGCACAAATCGAAGTTCAACTAAAACGTCGCTATGACTTGATTCCCAATTTAGTCGAAACCGCAAAAGGCTATATCAAACACGAGCGCGAAACCCTTGAAGCGGTTATTAGTGCGCGCAACCAAGCCATGAATGGTTTGCAAACAGCAGCAGCGAACCCCGGTAACGCAGCGGCCATGAGTCAACTCGGCGGCGCCGAAGGTGCACTGACCAGTGCATTGGGCCGGTTAAATGTGGTGATGGAAGCCTACCCCGATTTAAAAGCATCGCAAAATATGCTGCAGGTTTCAGAAGAGCTTACCAGTACTGAAAATAAAGTCGCCTTCGCACGCCAGGCGTTCAACGATGGTGTCACCGCATACAACACCTACAAACAAAGCTTCCCGCCAGTATTTTTTGCCGCAAGTTTTGGCCACTCAAAAGACGCGAGCCTGCTCGAGTTTGCTGACAGCGCCGCCATTCAAGCAGCACCTAAAGTTCAGTTCTAATCTCTTCGCCTTGCACCAGCAACTACCTTGCTGGTGCAAGGCCTTTGCGCCGCGTCAGGATGCTCTATGAATTTTTTTGAACAACAGGATCAAGCTAAGCGCAACACCACACGCTTAATTTTACTGCTGGTGCTAGCAGTGTGTTCGCTCATTGCCATTACCACTCTGTTGTTTGCATTCTTCTTTTATTACCTACGCGAAAATTCTACTGGCCAACTCTACGAGCAAAATACTAGCGGGCTCTGGGCGGGGCTGCTGCAATCAGTGCCGCTTGAAACACTCGGTTGGGTTTCACTGGCAATCTGCACAGTCGTTCTTCTGGGCAGCGGCTATAAATATTTACAGCTGCAATCAGGCGGGCGGGCTGTCGCTCAAGCCATGGGAGGGCATTTACTTTTAGGCAATACCCAAGATGCCGACGAGCGCAAAATTCTCAATGTGGTAGAAGAAATGGCCATAGCCTCGGGCACCAGTGTGCCGTCGGTGTATGTGATTGAAGATCAAGCCATCAATGCCTTTGCCGCAGGCTTCACGCCACAAAATGCGGTTATAGGTATCACCCGCGGCTGCATCCAGCTACTCAACCGCGATGAACTACAGGGCGTAATCGCCCACGAATTCAGCCATATCTTTCACGGCGACATGCGCATTAATATGCGCTTAGTCGCCATATTGCACGGCATATTACTCCTGGGACTTATCGGAGAGTTTTTACTCTATTCGAATAGCCGGCGCGGCATGATTAGCAGCAATAAAAAAAATTCTCAGGGGGCCATTATGGGTTTTGGCCTTGGTTTAATCGTCGTTGGCTATGCGGGCACTTTCTTCGGCAATCTCATTAAATCCGCCGTCAGCCGTCAACGTGAATTTCTTGCTGACGCCTCAGCGGTGCAATTTACCCGCAACCCTGCGGGCATTAGCGGCGCCTTACAAAAAATTGGCGCTCACAGCCAAGGCTCAAAGCTATCGAATAACCATGCGGCAGAGTTTAGCCACATGTATTTCGGCCAAGGTATTTCTAGCGTCTTTCAACTCATGGCAACTCATCCACCACTGGCGACGCGCATTAAGCGCATTGATCCGCGCTGGGATGGTAGTTTTCCGGAAATTAAAATTGATAGCTATATAAAGGAAGAAGGATTATCGGCCGACACGAATGCAGCACAACAAAAAGCCAAGCAGGATGCAGCACTTGCCATAACAACCGCTGCAACCGTTTTAGCTGGCTCAGTAGGAAATTACTCAGCACAAACCACGCCTTATCAAAATGCTACTGCATTAGCATCTGAAAATATTACTGAGGATCAACTGGTCGACTCAGTGGCGACTCCCACACACGCGCACTTGGAATACGCGCGCGCGCGCTTGGAAGAAATTACACCTGAGTTAAAACTTGCGGCTCAACAACCACTTAAAGCGCGCGCTTTGGCATGGGGGCTATTGCTCGACCGCTCCACCGAGGCACAAACACATCAACTAAAACTACTCGAACAAAAATTGGGCTCTATGGAATTTGAGGCATCCACAGAAATTATGACCGCAGCAGCCAATGCAGCTGACAAATTGCGCCTACCGCTAATAGAGCTAGCCATTCCCTCACTCAAAACCTTAGCACCTGCGGTACTGACACAATTTTTACAATGTGTACAACTGCTGATTCGCGCGGATGACAAAATTAGCCTAAGCGAATGGGCCATTTACAGTATTTTGCTGCACAACACCACCAAGCCGGAGCGCCACTCCCGCCACAAAAAATTACACAGCCTGCAAAGTGAGAGCCATCTATTAGTGTCATTACTTGCACAAGCCGGTGCGGACAACAGCGCAGCAGCAACTCAAGCATTCGCACAAGCGCAAAGCATTCTTCAGTTTGAAAATACCAAAATACTGGCTAAGCGCGACATTAGTTTGGTACAGCTCGATAAAGCACTCATACAGCTCAACCAATTGGCGCCCTTACAAAAACCAAAATTACTTAAAGCCCTAGGGACGTGCGTGATAGCCGATGGCAAAATCACACTGGCAGAAGCGGAATTGTTGCGCGCTATTGCCGACTGTCTTGATTGCCCTATGCCGCCACTGCTAACAGCTAACAGCTAACGACACAGCGACAAGATCATAAAAACTTCACAGTGAAAATACTCGGGTAACCCGCTATAATAGCGCGCGCCTAATCCCGCCGATGTAATCTGTGCCAGTCCCAAAGGACTAGCTAAACAGATTAATAGACCACTCAAGCTTCAGATACAGCTTAATTTATTCGTTCACTAACCTAGATTGAGGTACTCGCTTTGCAACTGAATAACGCTTCAGCAGATCAATTGCGCCAATGGGAAAGCCAACTGGCCGCCGAATATCAAACTATTCTTGCCAAAAAACTCAATCTGGATGTGACCCGTGGCAAGCCTTCCGCCGAACAGCTAAACCTGTCCGATAAATTAGACGGCCTGCTGCAGGGAAACTACATCGCCGCCGATGGCACCGACACGCGCAACTATGGCGGCCTGGATGGTTTACCCGAAGCCAAACAACTGGGTGCCAATATTATGAGCGTGCCCGCAGCCAATGTATTGGTTGGCGGCAACAGCAGTTTAACGCTGATGTTTCAAGTCATGCTCGCCGCTTATCAATTCGGTTTGAAAGATGCAGCAAGCGCATGGAAAAATGAAGGCGAAGTGAAATTCCTTTGCCCCGTTCCCGGCTACGACCGCCACTACACCGTATGCGAACAACTCGGCATTAAAATGGTGACTGTTCCCATGACGGCGACCGGCCCAGACATGGATGCCGTTGAAGCCATGGTAAAAGCCGACACATCCATTAAAGGTATGTGGTGCGTTCCCAAGTATTCCAACCCTACCGGTGTGGTATACAGCAATGAAACGGTTGAACGTATTGCGCAGCTCGGAAAAATTGCCGGCGCTAACTTCCGCGTCTTCTGGGATAACGCCTATTCGGTACATGACTTAATTGCCAACCCACCGGTATTGGCCAGCATTCTTGAAGCGACCCAGCGTCACGGCACTGAAGATTCAGTGGTGCAATTTGCATCTACATCAAAAATTACCCACGCTGGTTCAGGCGTTGCCTTTATAGCCGCAAGCGCCGCCAACTTGGCAGGTATTAAAAAATTCTTAAATGCCTGCACAATCGGCCCAGATAAAGTGAATCAAATTCGTCACACACGCTTCCTGCCTGATCAAGCAGCACTTATGAGCCACATGGCAAAACATGCAGAGCTATTGAACCCACGCTTTGAGGCCGTATTGTCTGCACTGAGCAAAGCCTTTGATGGAACGGATCTGGGTGCTTGGGAAAAACCTGTAGGCGGCTACTTTGTCTCTTTCGACACCCGTGCCAATTGCGCAAAAGAAACTGTGCGTTTAGCTGCTGAAGCAGGCGTAAAATTAACACCTGCTGGCGCAACTTATCCCTACGGCAAAGATCCTGAAGATCGCAATATTCGCATTGCGCCTTCGGTCCCAACCGTACCTGAAGTGGTTGGTGCCATGGAAGTATTTGTTGTTTGCGTTAAATTAGCATCTGTTAGACAACAATTAGCAAATATTGGTTAATTGCATTAATTGCTATAAACACCATAAAAAATGCCGCTAACGTAGCGGCATTTTTTATGGTCGATCAACAAATAGAAAAATCTCTCATACCCAAGCATTCTAATAATGTAAGCGTCTAACCAACCACACCTAGATTTACTTGCCAAGGCATCAAATCTTCAAGTCCATCATCTGTATTGCGCTTAGGGATTTCTGTCAGCAAATGCTCAACATACTTTACCGGATTCAGACCATTTGCCTTAGCCGTTTCGATAATCGAATATAAAATCGCGCTGGCTCTCGCACCGCTGGCGGTGTTGCTAAACAGCCAGTTTTTGCGGCCGATCACAAAGGGTTTTACGGCGCGCTCCGCGCGATTATTGTCGATGCACAGTTGTCCGTGTTGTGTGTAGGTAGTGAGCTTTCTCCATTGTCGCAGCGTGTATGCGACCGCATGACCTAATGTGGATTTAGGGGGCGTCTGTTCCACTGATTTATCGAGCCATGCTTTAAATTCAGTGAGCAGCGGTACAGCATGCAACTGCCGCAGGGTATATTTTTCTTCCGGTGTTTTGTCGTTCAGTAGCGCTTCCACACGGTAGAGTTTCTGAATGTGCGCCACTGCCCAATCAGCACGGCCTACTTTGCCCTTTGGTTGTACTTTTTGCGCATCGGTAAATTTCCGGCGTGCATGAGCCATACAACCAGCCAGTGTTGCTTGAGTGCTTTCGTAAGCCGCATAACCATCAACCTGTAAATAGCCTTTATAGCCGCTTAGAAATTCTTTCGGGCAAGCAGCTGCGCGACTGGGTTGATAGTCGTAAATCACAATGTTGTTCGCGGAGCTGTTCGGATCAGGAGAATCTCTGCCGCTACAGTAGACCCACATGTAATTTTTTTTGTCATCCTGAAGCACTGTCACTGGCGTTTCATCTGCATGGATGGCGGTTTGTGTTAGCAGCGTTATTGTTAATCGCTGCAATAGCCTTTCAAGAACATCCGCACTACGCATTATCCAGTTGGACAGGGTGTTGCGATTGAGGTCGATATTCAGTTGCTTAAAAATAATTTCCTGGCGATACAGCGGCAGTGCCAATTGGTATTTATTGCCGATAATGTGTGCCAGCAAGCTGGGCGTGGCCATACTTTTGGGAATGGGGCTGGCTGGCACAGGGGCGATCACAATCGGCGTATTCGTATGGTTCTTTTCGCACTGACGACAGGCGTATTTCAGGCGCAGGGTTTCAATGACTTTTAAACTGGCGGGAATGTATTCTAGTTGTTCACTTTTTTCTTCGCCGATTTTGTGTAAGTCGCCATTACAGCAAGGGCACATTTTTTCTGTATCAGCGATATCAATTATGCGTGTTTCACGCGGCAAATCGGCGGGCAATGGTTTACGGCCGGTTTTCTTTTTAGTTGAAGTGGCGGCAGATGTGATATCCGCCGCTGTAGCGTCTGTTGTTATCTCTGCGTCACTGTCTGCACGGATTTCGTCTACTATTACTTCCGCTTCGTTAAATAACCAATCAAGTTGATCTGGGGATTTTTCTGAAGACGTGCCAAATTGGCGGCTTTGCGCCAGCTTGAATTGCTCACGCAGAAAACGAATTTCTTGCTCCAATATTTTATTTCGCTCTTTAAGCGAATCAATTTCGACAAGTAATTTATGAGAGTTTGGCATGGCCGTATTTTACTACGACCACCGAGGTTACATCAAAATAATTAACTGGCTTGCTGAAAAAATACCGGTTGATGCCCAATCACATCATAACCGCCTAGCAGCCACTGTAATTGTTGTTCACTCAAGGTAAGTGTTGCAGTTTGAATTTGTGTTGGCCACTTAAAGCGGGATTTTTCCAAACGTTTGTACCAGAGTACAAAGCCTGTAGCATCCCAATAAAGAATTTTCAGTTTATCGCGCGAGCGATTACAAAATACATACAGCGCAGGCTCAAATGCCGAGCGCTCCAACGCTTGCTCTATCACTACGACGAGGCCATTGATGGATTTGCGAAAATCGATAGCATCCTTGTACAGAAAAATAGCAGGCGGATCAACAAAGCAGCGCATTATGCAAGCGCCTTAATAACGTCCGCTAACCATTGCGCCGATACTCCCGTGGGCATACGCAGCTGTGTGGCACCGATGTGAAGCTGAATACTTTGGTTTTCGAGGGGTTTTGTCGTTATCGCAACAAAGCGATTTTCTGCGGGTTGCGTCGCCAATTGCTTTTTGCGTGTACTGAAATATTTATTATCAATCTCGCGCTCTGCGCAAAATGCCTTCGCGGTTTGTCCTGAGGCGGCTTGCTCCTTAATCAGTGCTCGCCATTGCTCTTGTGTTAATCTGGCCATCATCATTCCTCTGTTGAAAAAGGATTAGGCTAATGATTGGTGGCCAAAATGGGAATGTGTGCTTTATTGGACGCTTACCTAATAATCACAAAGCTATTCCAAAACTCTCGGTTTGTTACGTCAAATTCAACCTATACTCAGTAAGTGATGGTCATCTCGACACCACAAAACCCTCTTTGATTGGATTCAATTATTACATACAGGTAGTGTTTAACCCCTTTCTCTGCGCACTGCGCAACTGGAGACTTTTTATGGGCGTTGCTGCAACTGTAGAACGATATTTAAAAGCGAAACAAATCCAATTCACCTTACTGGAGCACGAATACTGCGAAGGCACCTACAACACCGCCAAAGTCGCGAAAATAGATGATCACTGCCTTGCTAAAGGCGTACTACTACGCGATGAAGATTTCCACTACGTCCTCTGCCTACTCCCCACTCGCAATAAAATTCTACGGCGCACGCTCAACGAAATATTTGACCGTCACATGGAATTAGTTGCCGAAGAAGAACTAGCCGAAATCTTTCAAGACTGTGCCACAGGCGCTATTCCCGCCCTAGGCGAGGCCTATGGCCTAGATATCATTTGGGATGATGCGCTATCAGGGGCCGAATCTGTTTATATTGAAGCAGGCGATCATCGTCATCTTATCTGTCTTAACCAACCTGACTTTGCACAATTGATGCAAAATAAACTTCACGAACATTTTAGCGCGGAGCGAACCCGCCAAAGCCGTTTACCTCGTAAATACCAACGACAAGAGTACGAACTCTAGACCTTGAGTTATGCCCACCCTCGCACTTACAGGCCTTAGATTCACAATCAGTAATTACAATCAGTAACTAAGGCCCATAAAAAAAGCCGCCAAGACATCAATCAAGGCGGCTTTTAAATACGCATACTACCTATTTATCGCTAGGAATCATCACCACATTAGGTGCAGCAGCCTGGCGTGCGGCATCAGCCACAGCAACGTAAGTACCGGTATTAGCCTTCACACTTGCTTGGATAATAACAGCTGCCTTAGGCAATTCAGCACGTTGACGCTCAATATTTGAACGAATAGCGCGAGCATCCACACGGCGCTCACCCTCTTTCTCCATAACCCAAATTTGATTATCAGCAGAAATACGCACCAAAATATTCTGTGGGGCTTCATCTGGTGGAGGATTCTTGTTGGGTTCAGGTACGTTAGGGTTGATACCTATCTCTTTTACAAATGATGCCGTAACAATAAAGAAGATCAACATGATAAACACAACGTCCAACATGGGCGTCAAATCGATCTCGTTGCCATCATCAGCACTATAGCCTTTTTTTCTGCGACTCACCCTGGGCACTCCTCTATGTTATATAACGTTCTGATAAGGGTAGTATAAAGCAGGCGATTCTAACAGTTTTGCGCGCCGAAAGACCAATGCTTTATTGGTATCATTTTAGCGATTTTATACCCCCAAACAAACTCACCCACAGAAAACAGCTCACTTATTAACCCACATAGAACAATTTAAGGTATGGGATATAACTCACTATTCCGCTTTTACGCCGAATTCATACCCCACCAAAGGCCATGCAGATACCACCATAAACGCTTTTCATGACCAAACATATCAACCACGCGCCCATATCAGGTCATAGATTCTGGCATCTCGACATTCCCAACATCGACAGAGCTACTAGGGCGACAATTTTTCTTGCTTGCAAGGTCGCATATACTGTCACTTAGTTTTTTGCATCCAATCTTAGTACGCCCTCTTACCCACAAAAGAAGCCACTCAATTAAAAAGATCCAATTGCACAAATGCCCTATCCTCACGTAAATCTACAAAGCGAACACCAACACCAAGGAGTCGCACAGGCAAATTAACCCGTTTAAATGCTTCAGCACATAATTCCTGTAAATCTTCCACCACCACATCGGACGCACTCCGCTCTATAGTGGTGGATGTAAAATTAGTGAACTTCATTTTAACAAACAGCTTTATTACACTGTAACCCTCTTCAAGTCGATGCAAGCGCGCGCTTAATTCTTTAGCCAACTCTGGTAGCCGCAACACACATTCAGCCACACCCGGAAGATCCTGCGGAAAAGTATGTTCGACACTCAAGGATTTTCGCCTGCGCCCAGCAACTACTTCGCGGTCATCCACACCTCGACTCAGCTCAAATAATCGCTTACCCATTTGCCCAAAACGCTGACTCAACTCAAATATGGAAAATTTTTGTAAGTCAGCGCACGTCTCCACCCCCAATTCACTCAGGCGCGCACTCAACGCTTGGCCGACGCCATAAATTTTTTTAACTGGCAACCGCGCCACAAATTCAGAAACATGACTTGGGGTTACTACGCACAACCCGTCCGGCTTATTCCAATCGCTCGCTATTTTGGCGATAAACTTATTCGGAGCTACACCCGCAGAAACACTTATTCCCACTTCACGCCGAATACGTGTACGAATTTCTTTTGCGATGAGTGTGGCGCTCCCCTGAAATACACAGGCATCACTCACATCCAAAAAAGCTTCATCAAGTGAAAGCGGCTCCACCAAATCTGTGAATTCATAAAAAATATGGCGCATTCTCAAAGATGCATCGCGATAAGCATCCATTCGATGCGGTAAAAGAATCAAGCCTGGGCACAACCGCTGTGCCGTTATCGCTGGCATAGCCGAGCGCACACCAAAACGACGAGCTTCATAGTTACACGTAGAAATAACCCCGCGCGCTGTAGCGCTGCCACCAACGGCAATTGGGCGCCCTCGCAGAGAAGTATCATCTCGCATCTCTACTGCAGCAAAGAAACAATCTGCATCACAATGAATTATTTTTCTCATAAACACACCAGCTGTATATGCAGACAGTATATCTACTTTGCAGACCATCTCAACCAAAGCCCCCAACTTTTGAAAAGAAACTGCCATGCAAAGCAAGCAACAACCAGAAAATGACAAAGTAAGCGAACAATAAAATCAATCAATCGCTAGGCGGTGCGTTTTTGCTGCTAACAATCTCACTTTGGATCAGCGCTTATTTGTTAGCCCTTAGTGATTACTAGAAATAGAGTGCAATACATTCATTACCTATAACCATTGCATATCCATCATAAAACGATGGAAAACCACAATTGTCCAATCTGTTATGTGTTGTACCATCCGCTTATTGAGTGACATATTCCCCAATGATAATCACCCATAAATACCTCTCGCTCACGAAGGCAGCCTCATCACGACCTAAAGATTAAAAATTGAAAAGCATTTCCCCTCCACCTAAATGACACTGCCACAAAAACTACCTGCACTTAGCGATCCTGACTCTAGCTATAACCACCCACTTAAAATCATTTACTTTGATTATCAAATTACTCATTATCGGCCACCACCTTCCCCTTTTAATAATTCATAAACTCATTATTTCAATCAACCAAAACTTAAAATGACAATTTTTTAAGGGCGCCAATAAAATGCGAATGCAGGATGTTTTTCTAGAAAAATTGTGTAAAAGACAATTTTCGATAGTTTTTTGTTAAAAACAACAAAAAAAACAGGTTTTTATTAAGTATTTGACGCAAAAAACTTGAATTTTTTTCATAAAGTTTTAACGTATACATGTTGGACTTTTAATCCATTTTTATACCTTTCAAAAATCATAAAGGAAGCACACCATGGCTGCACGTAAACAAACCTCAGTTAATCCTGTTGCAAGCTTGGAACAGCAATTGGCTCAACTTAAAACTCAACTGGCAAAAGCACGCGTAGCTCAATCTGCAGAAGCGGCTAAAGTAATCGCTGGCCTAGCTAAAGATGCGGCTAAAGCTGGCGCAACATTAAAAGCGGCACAAAGCAAATTAGCTGCAGCTGCCAAAAAGAAAACCCCAGCTGCAGCTAAACAAACTGCTGCTGCTAAAGTAGTTGTAGCAAGCGCTAAAAAAGTAGCTGACGCTGCAAAAGCAGCTGTTGCTTCCGCCAAAAAAGAAGCTGCAGCAGTTAAAGCAGCTAACAAACTTGCCGCGGCACACGACAAAGCCGTTGCAAAAGCAGAAGCTGCTGTCGCTAAGCGCCTGAAGGCTGCCGCCAAGAAAACTGCAGCAAAAGCTAAAGTCGCAGAGAAAAAAGCAGCACTCCGCGCTAAGCTAGCAGCCAAGAAGGCATCTTTGAGAGCTAAGCTTGCAGCCAAAAAAGCAGCTACCCGCGCTAAATTGGCAGCAAAAAAAGCAGCACTGAAAAAAAGAGCAACAGAGAAGAAGGCCGCAGCTAAAGCAAAAGTAGCCGCTAAAAAAGCAACTTTGAAAGCAAAAGCAGCCGCTAAAAAAACCGCTGTAGCAGCCAAGAAAGCAACCGCTAAAAAACCTGCCGCAGTTAAAAAGGCTCCAGTAGCCAAAAAAGCCCCTGCAAAAAAAGCAGCAGCCAAACCTGCCGCTAAAAAAGTAGCGCGCAAGCCAGCAGCTAAGAAGCCTGCCGGTACTGCAGCAACTAAACGTGGTCGCAAACCTAAGGCTCCAGCAGCAGTTACTGCCGTTTAACCCTTTCGCACCACCGACAATAAAAAAGAGGCGCCCAAAGGCGCCTCTTTTTTATTGTCGGTGGTTAACACTCTGTTCAATTTGGCCTTTAAACTCAAGCCCTCTATCCACCATTCAGGCATTAACTCTAAAAATAGCTAAAGTAAAATACACCTTAACGCCTTGCCATAAAATAAGCCTGTAATACTCATCTGCGAAGAACGAACCAATAACTGCATCAATTCAAAGAAATGAACATACCTTACGCCGCATGATCACACCGACCCGATTCCTGTAGGAGCCACCTCCGTCGACAACACACCAAACTCTTTATTCCACTCCAATAGAAGTAACGCAAGGGCTTGAGCTTGCTCATAAAGCGAAGACAGCTCACCAAAGGTATCCTTCGGGCCAGCATAAAGACGTACTTGCCGATGCTTACTCGCCAATTCATGATTCAAGTGTTGCGAGCGATAAACCTCTAACTTCCAACGCAAGTTATGAACCATATTTCGATAATAAATTAGCTTGGTTTGAAGGGAGATAGGGCTAACAGAGTTTAGCTGCCCGAATACAGTAAAATCTAACGATAGTACCAACGACTCCCGCGCGCTAGCATCAGCCGTAACGGTGGCTGTACGAGCTTGCCCTACCAACTGGGCAATATCACCAAAAACCTCACCTGGCGTTACATAGTTAACCAAATCACCTTTTGACGGATGATCAACATAAACAGCCAAGCGACCTTTTAATAAAAAAAACAGCCAATTGCCGCTATCCCCCTTTTGCAAAACAACTTCATCGGGCTTATAAGCGATAATTTTAGAAGCGTTGAGCAATAATTCCAGCTGCCGAAGATCTTGCTGCTTAACTGTTTTAAAAAAAGGGATACCCGCTAATAGGTGCTCCAGTGTATCTCGAGGGATTTTATGCAGCGATTTTGTTTCCATAGTCTACCCATAGGGATATTGTGTATAGAATTTAACAACTGAACTCGATAGAGTATGGCTTAAGCCCGCTAATACGATGCTAATTATTAAATTTATTATGGTCTATCCAATTAATTGTACTATGTTAGCAGATTTGAGCGATGCTATAAGCAATAGGTTCAATGGCTATTCAATGTCACACGTTCTATATTATATTCTGTACCATATTCAACGATAACTCTAAACCATATCACAGGGCGACTATTGCCTTGTACAGATGAGAGCAGCTTATATATGCAGGTTTACACTAATACCAAACGTCTTTTAGGGCTCGTTTTTTTTCTATGCTCTTTCCACGTGACGGCAGCCACTATGCTAAATGGCATAGGCATACACAAAGAGTTAGGCCAGGAATTATTCATGGGAGCACTCTATTCAGACTCTTTAAGTAATGATGCCAATACCCTAATGAGCTCTAAATTACCCATGCGCATGGAAATCAAAGTGCTGGCACACGATGGTATCGCGACTCGACGCTTTAGTCGCATGTGGATTGAAAGTATGGCTATTAACAGTAAAGCCGACTTTCTTACTGCCCAAGCCGACAATATGGTTACATTCGACAGCTTCTTCAAAGGACGAATTTTACCAAACGATCATATTGTCTTTACATCAAATCCAGGAAATGGCGTTGACGTATCTATCAACGGGGTAACCTTAGGCAATATTAAAGACAATCAATTTTTTACGATGCTCCTTTCGACGTGGATTGGCAGGGTTCCTTTAGCTGCAGACTTTAAAGATGATTTACTTAAAATGGGCGATGTAAATGCTAATTTACGCGCTCGTTACGAGCAGTTGCAAGCCAGTAGTTCACGCACCAAAGAAATCAATAACTGGGCATCTAAAACTGTTATTGCAGAAGAGACCAAAACACCACCTAAAAAAGAAGCTGAAAAAGTAGCTGCCATAAAAAATGAGCGCGAAGCCATAGCCAAAACCACTATCAAACCTGAATTGCCAGACCTTGCGCTCAATACACCTAAGATTGAAAGACCGAGCTTAGATGTCCCTAGACTGACCAACACGACAAAAGAAGCAGTTCCGCAGGCAAGCAGTACACCTATAGCTCAGCAACCTATACCGACAGCTAAGATTGCGCCATCTACGCCAGTTATTGCACATGAAGATGATGAAGACGACGAAGCGGGCCCTGCTCTTACGACTCAAAGCCTTCTCGCACGTCAATTTTATGTTTCTGATGCCCTGAAAAAGGTAACCGCAAAAATTAAATATCCGCAACGTGCACAAAGTCGAGGACAGGAAGGCAGTGTACGTATTGGCGTAGTGATTGATAGACAAGGTAATGTGCTGAGCACCAGCAGAGTGGAAGAAAGTAAGTATGAGGCTTTAACTAAAGAAGCTGAAAATGCAGTGAAACGCGCTGAGCCATTCCCTCCACTTCCTGCCGCGATTGCAGGAACAAAGTTTCAATTTACTATTCCGGTGAGATTCAACCTTTCATCAAGATAAGCATTACCTGTGCCCTAGGTTAATGACCTTGGGCACAGTATCATTTTTACTTTAGTGTACTAAGACGCTGCTCCACCACAGATTTTATCCCACTACGATCTAACACTGAATGATCCGTGAGCCGGTCCAGCAAGACCGCATGTAAATGCAAGCAAGGTGTACTCGCATTAAGCTCGCGCAAATCCCCCTTCATCAAAACCGGTAGAAAAGGCTTATTGGCTGGGCGCTGCTGTCGCACTATAGTAAGCCCCATTTGTAAGGGCACTGTTCTATATTTCACAGTACCGCTACGAAATGGAATACGCAGAAATAAGCAGGCTTTGTCTTTAAATATGCCGGGAATGATTTCCATACCGGTGGGAACAACTGCATTGGTGCTAATACCATTATAGGTGTCATGAGGCATATAGGGATTAGGAAGTATGACCAGCTTGCGTGCTTCTTCTTTTGGAAAAAATATATTGTAATTGGTATAGAGCTGATCGACCGAGCCGGAGTAGACACAAAGCTTATTCTCAAAGCCTAATACAAAATCTACCGCACGCTGTCGCTGATTAAAGGCATCCAGATCCCATATCAAATCCTTATTGTCTGATGCTGAAGTCACTGTAGCCCCTAGTTTTTATAAAAAGTGAAATAACCTATGCTGAGTATAGCCAGCCGCTGGGATTCAATCATCCAGTTTTTCAAGATCACCTAAGAGCGCTCGAATAGCCTCCAAACCCTTTTCCGTAAATAAGTAACCAGAGTTCGAGTGCCCGAGATACTCACAATCATCAAGGGCGATGCAGGCTTGTCGAATTTCTTCTAGATCCAATCTATGGCGAAATGAAGAGCCGAGAAAAATAGCCCAATCATTTTCACTGGCTTGCCCCACCAAGACATTCTGCAATAACTGACTGACTTCCGCCTTGGCAGGCATGTAATGGGGGGTACGCACCCATAACAATACCCCTAGCACGCCCACAAACATCAATAATGTAAATACAAAAACCAACAACACACTAGTGCTCACGCGTTGCACGAAAAACCACATCGGGGTGCCGCTCTTGTGTCAGCGACAAGTTCACACGCGAAGGAGCCAAATAGGTAAGGTGGCCGCCGCCATCAAGTGCTAGGTTTTCACCGCACTTATTTTTAAACTCTTCCAACTTTTTGCTATCTTTGCAATCACACCAACGTGCTGTAGTGACGCTCACTGGCTCGTATATAGCTTCAACCTTGTATTCATCTTTCAACCGATAGGTCACCACTTCAAACTGCAATACACCCACAGCCCCTACCACAATATCGTTGTTGTTGACGGGAAAGAAAACTTGTGTTGACCCTTCTTCTGAAAGCTGCTGCAAACCTTTCTGCAGCTGCTTCATTTTGAGCGGGTCTTTTAAACGAATACGCCGAAATAATTCAGGGGCAAAATGCGGGATACCCGTGAATTTCAAGTTCTCGCCTTCTGTAAAAGTATCGCCAATTTGAATGGTGCCGTGATTGTGTAAGCCGATAATATCGCCAGCCATTGCTTCTTCTACTGCACTGCGATCACCCGCCATAAAGGTCACGGCATCAGCAATTTTTATATCCTTACCAAGTCGCACATGACGCATTTTCATCCCTTGGGTATAAACCCCAGAGCAGACACGCATGAACGCAATGCGATCGCGATGCTTAGGATCCATGTTTGCCTGTATTTTAAAAATAAAACCGCTGAACTTAGTCTCGCTCGGTTTTACTTCGCGCTCATGCGTAGCCCTTGCGCGCGGCGTTGGTGCCCACTCCACAAAGCCATCGAGCATTTCGCGCACACCAAAGTTACCTAATGCCGTACCAAAAAATACCGGCGTCATACGCCCAGCCAAATATTCTTCTAAATTGAATTGATTCGTGGCGCCACGCACAAACTCAATTTCATCTCGCACATCACTCGCATAGCTGCCCAGCAACTTAGTCGCTTCCTCGCTCGCCAAGCCTTTAATTTGAATATCATCTGGGATGGTATGCCCCATACCCGATTGATACACATGAATTACATCAGTATAAAAGTTGTATACGCCAACAAAGTCTTTACCTGTGCCCAAAGGCCAGTTTATCGGTGCTGCATTGATTTTTAATACGCTTTCAATTTCATCTAGCAGCTCAACCGTGTCGCGACTTTCACGATCCATTTTGTTGAGGAACGTTAAAATAGGGGTATCCCGCAGACGGCAAACTTCCATTAGTTTGATGGTGCGATCTTCCACACCTTTTGCACCATCGATCATCATCAAGACCGAATCCACAGCGGTCAAGGTACGATAGGTATCTTCCGAAAAGTCTTCGTGGCCGGGAGTATCGAGCAAATTTACAACTCGCCCTTTATAGGGAAACTGCATTACCGAAGAGGTTACCGAAATCCCCCGCTCCTGCTCCATGCTCATCCAGTCAGATTTGGCATGAGGGCCACGCTTCCCTTTGACCGAACCAGCCAACTGAATCGCATTACCCCACAGCAACAATTTTTCAGTAACAGTCGTTTTACCCGCATCTGGGTGAGAAATAATGGCGAAGGTACGACGCTTGGCCAGTTCAGCAGTTAAATTAATCATAAACTTCAACAAAGTAAGATAATAAAAACTCCCCGTGAAGATCACAGGGAGCAAAGTAAATAACGCACAATTATACCTAAGCTAACACACCAGCCTCAGAGCACAGAGTTTCTAAGGAGAGCAGCTTGAGGTGCACTCTGGGCCAAATGTTTTTTGAGCCATAGCCACGCCCACAAACCCAAGCCTATATTTGCCAAGGCTGTGGCGACAAACAACCCCGTTAAACCCCACCAATGCTGGCCCAGCCACGCCAAAGGAAGATAAACATAGAGCACACGCCCGGCCGATAAAATCATCGCTGGCCAAGGGCGCCCCAACCCATTAAATGCCGCGTTAACTGACATAACTAGGCCATAGGCCCCATAACTTATAGGCACTATAGCTAAATAGGTTACGGCCACCTCAATCACTTGACCGTGATTACCGAAAACGCTGGCGATTTCGCGTCCAAACACCCCGAGTAACAAAGCAATGAGCACACCAAACACCAAGCAAAACCAGGTTAGATCGCGCTGCGCTTCATGCAAACGATCAAACTTAGTCGCCCCAAAATTTTGTCCAAAAAACGGCCCTATAACGCCGGATAAGGCATAAAACACTATAAGAGCTAATGGTTCTATACGCATAGCTATTCCTAGGCCTGCTACCGCATCTGTGCCATAACCGGCGGCCATGGCAACCACTATGGCGCTGGCAAATGGGATTATGACATTAGCAAACATGGCTGGTAAGCCGACCTCAACAATTCTGGCCCATGACACACGCAGCAGTGTCCAAGAGACAAATGGGTTGACCAACATGCGCACTCGGTAATGCAAAATATAAAGAGCGACCAGCAACATAAGCACACGGGTTAGCAGTGTCGCCAAGGCCGCGCCTTGTAGCCCTAACGCAGGAAATCCCCACAGACCAAAAATCAACAAGGGATCCAATGCGACATTTAGCAGCGCAGCGCCCCCCATCAAGTAACCCTGTACTTGGCTCATCCCCATCGCGCGCAATGCTGACAGACACACCATAGGCACCATAAGACAAGGCGCGCTGAAAAACCAAATTTCCATATAAGAGCGAATTAATGGCAGTAGCTCAGGTGTAGCGCCAAGCAATAAGAATAATGGCTCTAAGCACAACCAACCCAATATGCACACGCTGGCGGAAATTATAAACGTGAGACTCATGGCATCGGTCGCCAATCGGCGTGCTTTTTGTGCATCGCCCTCGCCTATAGCGCGCGCTACTGCTGAAGATGTTCCTGCTCCCATTCCAATACCAAGGCTGGTCAACACCATGATGACGGGGAACGTAAAACTCAGCGCCGTTAAGGGCGCGCGCCCCAATTGGGCGATAAAAAAAGTCTCTACGGCGTTGAGCGACATAGTCGCCATAAGCCCCCAGACTAAAGGCAGCGCTAAACTTTTCAGCTGAGAGGAGACTTTGCCCTCAATCAGAGTCGGTTCCAAAGAATGCGCCATAAGCCTGCAAAAAATCCGTTCAAAAAAAGGGCTGCAGTATACACCAGAGACAGCTCTCTTCCGGCGAAATCTACCTCAGGTGTGCGACAAAGTGTCGCACACTGGAAAAGCTCTTGGCCTCCATCCATTCGCATAACATGGCTATAATCGCCATTCATTTAAGGGTTATACCAATTATGTTCATCCCAGCCCCTTTTAGCTTGGCGACACACACACAGCACCTCAGCTACTGGGTTGTAATTCGCACCCTTGTGTTGCTCTGTCTTTGCAGCGCAACGCTTGGCTGCCTCTGGCAAGGAGCAATCAAATTACCCTACCAACCTATTCTCATAACACTTAGCCTAATGGCCGCGCTGAATTGGCTTACCTTTATTCGACTAAAACAGCCCTTGGCCGTAAGTTCGTTAGAATTTCTAATTCAGCTGGTGTTGGATATACTTGCCCTCAGTGTTCTTTTTTACTTTAGTGGCGGCGCTAACAATCCTTTTATTTCCTATTTTTTGGTTCCTATTTGTGTTGCTGCGGCAACGCTGAGCGGGCGCGCCACATTGCTCATTACTGCTATAGCTGCGGTGAGTTACTCCCTATTATTATTTTTCAATACCCCCCTTCCAGTACTCTCCCCTCACGCAGAACACATGCATAAGGCCTTAAGCCCACACATTCTCGGCATGTGGTTAAACTTTTTTATCAGCGCCGGCTTAATAACTTTCTTTGTTGTACGTATGGCGCGCGACCTCCGCGCACAAGAAGCGATTATTACGCGCAAACGGGAAGATGAGCTGCGCGATGAACAACTTATGGCAGTTGCCACACTTGCTGCTGGCACGGCCCATGAATTAGGTACGCCTCTCTCAACTATGAAGCTTTTACTTGGAGAGCTGCGCGATGAACACCAAGAACAAGCTAATTTACAGGCCGATTTAATATTACTAACGCAACAAGTTGAACAATGCGCAAGCATTTTGCGCAAACTTGTAAATAAAGCAGAGCAGACAAAAGATGGGCTAATCGCTGAAAAAACATTGCTCGATTACTGCAATGTTCTACTTGAAGGCTGGCAGATTTTGCGACCTGAGGTTAATGCGAAAATTCAATTCGATACACAATCACCCAGCACTCTCTGCCACTTTCATCCGACTATCGCACAGGCGTTAATCAACCTGCTGAACAACGCCGCTGACGCCAACCCAAACCACCTTGGTATCGAAATATCTTGGAGTAGTAATGAGCTCACATGGATTATTACCGACCAAGGGCATGGTATCCCTGAAGAAATAAATCCATATCTCGGCAAAAAAATTATCGAGAATAGACCTCAGGGTTTAGGTATTGGATTATTTCTTACCCAGGCCACAATCACACGTTATGGTGGTCAGGTTGAATACAGCAATGGCGTGCCTAAGGGCACAATTACCCGTGTTAGCCTTCCGTTAAGGTGTAATTGATGAAACGAGCTGTCATGGCATCACAACTTGATTTCTTAATTGTTGATGATGATCGAGTACACACGCAAATATTGGAACGCGCACTAACTCGGAGAGGCTTTAGTGTACAAACAGCTGCTGATTTAACTGAGGCTAAAGAATTAGCCCAGCGCTACAATTTTGCAAAAGCGATTGTCGACCTGAAGTTAGGTAGTGATTCTGGCTTGGCGTTAATTCACACACTCAAAACCCTACAGCCGGAATTACTTATTGTGATGCTTACCGGTTACTCCAGTATTTCTACTGCAGTTGATGCAATCAAGCTCGGCGCCACTCACTATCTGTGTAAACCTGCAGATGCAGATGAAATCCTTGCAGCGTTCTCTCATACACAGCAAGATGAAATCACTACAGCTGACTACACACCTATTTCGGTGGGGCGTTTAGAATGGGAACATATCCAAAAAATACTACAAGAAAATAATGGCAATATTTCAGCAACTGCCCGTAGTTTAGGTATGCACAGGCGCACGCTCCAGCGAAAACTGCAAAAGCGCCCGGTGCGAAATTAGCAGGGATTTTAAACGAATAGATCTTTAAGGCTTAAAGCTGCGCGGCCATTAAAATTGCATCTTCACGGCCATTCACCGTTGGATAGTAGTTTTTACGCACACCAAGTTCGAAAAAACCTTCTTTAGAATAAAGCTCAATCGCTTTGCGATTAGATTCACGTACCTCTAGAAAAAGCATATCAGCTTTATCTTTCACACAGGTTATCGCATGCTGGACTAAACAACTGCCAATGCCCTTACGCTGATACTTAGGTGCAACTGATATATTTAACAACTCTGAATCGCCACCACCCTGAGTCACCACCACATAGCCAACCAATATATTCCCATACTCAGCGAGCCAACACTTTTGTCGCCCCTTCAAGCAGTCTTCGAAGCTCGATTGACGCCAAGGGTGAGAATGCGCGCTGCGCTCCACTGCCATAACCAGCGGAATATCCTGTTCTTTCAGTAAACGCAGGGACAGTTCAAGCCCAGACTCACAGGTAATTGTCACTGCAGCTGTCTCAATTGTACTTAGAAAGTTAGTCATAAGATTTAAACATGCCGAATAAAAAAATTAACGCACGCAAGACCAAAGTTTCGCTTTTAGCAAAGGTGTCTGTAGTAGCTCATTTAAGCTGGGTAAAATAATGGCATTCAGTTGAGTATTAATCGATACCCCTTGCCAACGCAGCTCTTGCGGGCTTTGATCTGCGGCTAAAAAATAACGTGCTGCATTATCCCCCATCAACCAAAGTCTATTAATAGGACGCAATTCCGCTTCCACCGCCAACCAAGTTTGCAATTCACTACGTGCATCTTCAGCAGTTCGCGATACAAAACGATTCTCCACCATCGGCCAACTCAACACTTCTTCCGCCGGCCGAGCTTGTACGTCTTTGAATAAAACTCGCATTAGGTTGGATAGCAACATATCAGTAGGCAAGGCCAAGCGTGTATTGCGCGAATCAATAATTAAAAAGCCAGGTAAAGGTCGCCAAATACTCAATGAAAATGACGCTAATGCGACAACCTTTGGAGGAGTTTCAAACTGTTGAAGGATTGAAGCCGCAGAAATTGGCGCAGCCGTCACCGAGCTTACTTTAGGCGACCCCACCAAATCCGCCAATACATTCATGGCCGCTACAGGACTTGGAGTGCTTGATTGAATATTTCCCAGCACATCATCAGAGCGAATAACGGTATTAGAAACAATTCCCCTCGCTTTGCTTAATGAATCAGTCGCAACCAATTCCGGCATTTCACATGCAAAAGATTCTGGCGCTATAGGTAAGCGCCAGCGCGGCATATAATTTTCTATACCAAAAGCGGAAAGATAAGCTTGCCGATTCAATTCATGCATTAGATGTTAAATACCGCCGTGCTGTGGATGCGATTTGCTCGCGCGCGAAGCCAGTAAATTTAATGCGTGCAAATAAGCCTTAGCTGAAGCAGTCACTATATCGGTATCCGCCCCGACCCCATTCACTATGTGCCCATCTTTCTCCAAACGCACAGTGACATCACCGAGAGAATCCGTTCCCTTAGTAATAGCATTAACGGAATAGAGCAGTAAATTCGCTCCGCTTTGCGCGATAGTTTCAATCGCCTTAAACGTTGCATCCACTGGGCCAGAGCCTATGGCTTCGGCCTGCTTTTTCTCTCCATGATGACTTAATTCTATTTTTGCAAACGGACTCTGGCCCGTTTTACAAGCAACTTCCATTGCGCCTAAGGTATAAGCTTCGACAAATGTATGTGCATGGCTAACCAATGACTGTAAGTCCTCATCAAAAATCTCATGCTTTTTATCGGCTAAATCTTTAAATTTTGCAAAAGCTTCATTGAGCGCATTAGCATCTGCAAAAATTATCCCTAAAGCTTCAAAGCGCGCTTTAACCGCTGCGCGCCCAGAATGCTTACCCAAGACAAGCTTATTGGTATTCCAGCCGACATCTTCAGCGCGCATAATTTCATAGGTTTCGCGATGCTTAAGAATACCGTCCTGGTGAATACCTGATTCATGTGCAAAAGCATTAGCACCTACAATAGCTTTATTAGGCTGCACAGGAAAACCCGTAATACTCGATACCAAACGCGATGTAGGTACTATATGGCTGGTATCGATATAGGTCTCAACTGGCATAAGATCCTTGCGCGTCTTAACAGCCATCACAATCTCTTCTAGCGCTGCATTGCCCGCGCGCTCGCCCAATCCATTGATAGTACATTCGACTTGTCGCGCACCATGCATAACCGCCGATAAAGAGTTGGCTACTGCTAAACCTAAGTCGTTATGACAGTGAGTGGAGAAAATCGCTTTATCCGCGTTAGGAACATTTTCAATAAGGCGACGAAACATCAGGCCATACTCGCCGGGTTCGCCATAACCTACGGTATCAGGCAAGTTAATTGTGCGCGCTCCTGCGTCAATAACCGACTCAATAATACGGCACATAAATTCAAACTCAGAACGGCTAGCATCCTCAAGTGAAAACTCTACGTCGTCGGTAAAATTACGCGCGAGTTTAATGGCTGCTATCGCCTGCTCTAAAACTTTCGGTGGTTCCATTTGCAACTTGTACTTCATGTGAATTGGTGAAGTCGCAATGAACGTGTGAATTCGACCAGAGTTCGCAGGCTTTATAGCCTCTGCTGCACGCTCTATATCGCCTTTAACAGCACGAGCTAAACTACATACCGTCGAATCTTTAATGACCGAAGCTACAGCACGTATTGATTCAAAATCGCCTTGGCTCGCAATTGCAAAACCGGCTTCAATAACATCGACACGCATCTTTTCAAGCATCTTCGCAATACGCACCTTTTCATCCAGCGTCATTGACGCTCCAGGACTTTGTTCTCCATCGCGTAGCGTCGTATCAAAGATGACTAATTTGTCTTTCTGGCTCATGGTCATTACCCAATAAAAAAATATGCGCGAATTATAAAACAAGCAGATGAAAGAAAAGTGGTTTAAAACGAATTAATCAGACTAGCAACGGAAAAAGAGCATAAAAAAACGCCCTGCTGATGCCAGCAGGGCGTTTAGAGTTTAAGAGCTTGACGATGACCTACTCTCACATGGGGAAACCCCACACTACCATCGGCGCTAAGTCGTTTCACTTCTGAGTTCGGTATGGGATCAGGTGGTTCCAACTCGCTATGGTCGTCAAGCAATTCTGTATGTGTTCGGAGGTCTTAGGATGTTGTATGAACATCGGCCTCGATTGACACAAATAGGGTGGTGGCATGTAAAGTTAATATGGGTGGTACTTGCTGTATGAATGCCTGTGTTATCTGGACACAAAGTCCGGCAAACCTTTAACCGTAAACAGTCGATTCTGTTATATGGTCAAGCCGCACGAGCAATTAGTATTGGTTAGCTCAACGCATCGCTGCGCTTCCACACCCAACCTATCAACGTCGTAGTCTTCAACGGCTCTTTAGGGGACTTAAAGTCCCAGGGAGATCTCATCTTGAAGGAGGCTTCCCGCTTAGATGCTTTCAGCGGTTATCCCGTCCGAACATAGCTACCGGGCAGTGCCATTGGCATGACAACCCGAACACCAGAGGTTCGTTCATTCCGGTCCTCTCGTACTAGGAACAACTCTTCTCAAATCTCCAACGCCCACGGCAGATAGGGACCGAACTGTCTCACGACGTTCTAAACCCAGCTCGCGTACCACTTTAAATGGCGAACAGCCATACCCTTGGGACCGGCTTCAGCCCCAGGATGTGATGAGCCGACATCGAGGTGCCAAACACCGCCGTCGATGTGAACTCTTGGGCGGTATCAGCCTGTTATCCCCGGAGTACCTTTTATCCGTTGAGCGATGGCCCTTCCATACAGAACCACCGGATCACTAAGACCTACTTTCGTACCTGCTCGACATGTCTGTCTCGCAGTCAAGCGTGCTTTTGCCTTTACACTAACCTCATGATTTCCGACCATGATTAGCACACCTTCGTGCTCCTCCGTTACTCTTTGGGAGGAGACCGCCCCAGTCAAACTACCCACCATACACTGTCCGCAACCCCGATAAGGGGCCGGCGTTAGAACCTCAAATATACCAGGGTGGTATTTCAAGGACGGCTCCATCAAGACTAGCGTCATGACTTCAAAGCCTCCCACCTATCCTACACAGATAGATTCAAAGTTCAGTGCAAAGCTATAGTAAAGGTTCACGGGGTCTTTCCGTCTAGCCGCGGGTACACGGCATCTTAACCGCGATTTCAATTTCACTGAGTCTCGGGTGGAGACAGCGCCCCCATCATTACGCCATTCGTGCAGGTCGGAACTTACCCGACAAGGAATTTCGCTACCTTAGGACCGTTATAGTTACGGCCGCCGTTTACCGGGGCTTCGATCAAGAGCTTCGCTTACGCTAACCCCATCAATTAACCTTCCGGCACCGGGCAGGCGTCACACCCTATACGTCCACTTACGTGTTTGCAGAGTGCTGTGTTTTTAATAAACAGTTGCAGGGGCCTGGTATCTTCGACCGCCCTCAGCTTAGGGAGTAAATCCCATCACCAAAGGCGGTGCACCTTCTCCCGAAGTTACGGTGCCATTTTGCCTAGTTCCTTCACCCGAGTTCTCTCAAGCGCCTTGGTATTCTCTACCTGATCACCTGTGTCGGTTTGGAGTACGGTCTCTTTTTACCTGAAGCTTAGAGGCTTTTCTTGGAAGCATGGCATCAAGCACTTCATGTTCCGAGGAACACTCGTCATCAGTTCTCAGCCTTAGGCGCCCGGATTTACCTAAGCACCCAGCCTACGACCTTAAACACGGAC
Organism: Cellvibrio sp. 25HG11W-0; assembly: GCF_057815475.1. Classification (NCBI taxonomy): domain Bacteria; kingdom Pseudomonadati; phylum Pseudomonadota; class Gammaproteobacteria; order Cellvibrionales; family Cellvibrionaceae; genus Cellvibrio; species Cellvibrio sp. 25HG11W-0. The sequence continues at coordinate 1,343,888 of NZ_CM174230.1, read as the reverse complement.
AACCAACGCCGTGCTGCTCTAGCCTTCTCCGTCCCCCCATCGCAGTAAAAAGCGGTACAGGAATATTAACCTGTTTTCCATCGACTACGCGTTTCCGCCTCGCCTTAGGGGCCGACTAACCCTGTCCCGATTAACGTTGGACAGGAAACCTTGATCTTCCGGCGGGGGAGTTTTTCACTCCCCTTATCGTTACTCATGTCAGCATTCGCACTTCTGATACCTCCAGCAAGCTTCTCAACTCACCTTCAACGGCTTACAGAACGCTCCCCTACCATGCACAAAGTGCATCCGCAGCTTCGGTTGCTAGTTTTAGCCCCGTTACATCTTCCGCGCAGGCCGACTCGACTAGTGAGCTATTACGCTTTCTTTAAAGGGTGGCTGCTTCTAAGCCAACCTCCTAGCTGTCTAAGCCTTCCCACATCGTTTCCCACTTAACTAGCATTTGGGACCTTAGCTGGCGGTCTGGGTTGTTGCCCTCTTGACAACGGACGTTAGCACCCGCTGTCTGTCTGCCATGATTGCACTCCGCGGTATTCGTAGTTTGCATGGGGTTGGTAAGTCGGGATGACCCCCTAGCCCAAACAGTGCTCTACCCCCGCGGGTGAGACATGACGCACTACCTAAATAGTTTTCGGGGAGAACCAGCTATCTCCCGGCTTGATTAGCCTTTCACCCCTATCCACAAGTCATCCCCTAATTTTTCAACATTAGTGGGTTCGGACCTCCAGTCAGTGTTACCTAACCTTCATCCTGCCCATGGATAGATCGCCGGGTTTCGGGTCTATTGCCAGCGACTAGACGCCCTATTAAGACTCGCTTTCGCTACGGCTCCCCTATACGGTTAACCTTGCCACTGACAATAAGTCGCTGACCCATTATACAAAAGGTACGCAGTCACAGAACAAGTCTGCTCCTACTGCTTGTACGCACACGGTTTCAGGATCTATTTCACTCCCCTCACAGGGGTTCTTTTCGCCTTTCCCTCACGGTACTGGTTCACTATCGGTCAGTTGGGAGTATTTAGCCTTGGAGGATGGTCCCCCCATGTTCAAACAGGATATCACGTGTCCCGTCCTACTCGATTTCACTTATAAGGCCTTTTCGTGTACGGGGCTATCACCCTGTATCGCCGCACTTTCCAGAGCGTTCCACTAAAACCAAATAAGCTTAAGGGCTGCTCCCCTTTCGCTCGCCGCTACTAAGGGAATCTCGGTTGATTTCTTTTCCTCCGGGTACTTAGATGTTTCAGTTCCCCGGGTTCGCTTCGCATAGCTATGTATTCACTATGCGATACCTACCTTACGGTAAGTGGGTTTCCCCATTCGGACATGTTAGGATCAAAGCGTGTTTGCCAGCTCCCCTAACCTTTTCGCAGGCTCCTACGTCCTTCATCGCCTCCAACTGCCTAGGCATCCACCGTGTGCGCTTAGTCGCTTGACCATATAACACAAGCGACTGCTTTACGATTAACACTTAGTTCGATTTATCCCCGATAAAAGAATAAATCTCATGAGTATGATTCGCCGGACTTTTGTGTAGAGATACACAAGACATCCATAAATCAGCAATTATTAACTTTACATTCCACCTTGTTAAAGAGCATCTGGCGTAAAAACCAGTCAACTAAGTTCTTTCTTTTCTTTTTTTGCCTCAGACCTTTAGTGCATTCTTCTTTCGAAGTGCGGACCAAAGAGTCCAAAAAAAGAAAAAAATCAGTTGACTGACTTCTTCTAAATAACAGTGAAATTGGTGGAGCTATGCGGGATCGAACCGCAGACCTCCTGCGTGCAAGGCAGGCGCTCTCCCAGCTGAGCTATAACCCCGTGTTTGTAGAGATTGGTAGGCCTGGGCAGACTTGAACTGCCGACCTCACCCTTATCAGGGGTGCGCTCTAACCAGCTGAGCTACAGGCCTATAATCAGTAAGCGACAAGTTTAGCCTCAAGGTTGCTTGAGCTCCGCTTGTAGCTTATGGCTTGTAGCTTGCAGATGTTTTCACTGCTATTCCAGTTGATCAAGCAATGCGTGTGAGCACTTACAGAGATGTTGGCGAATCGTTTAAGGAGGTGATCCAGCCCCAGGTTCCCCTAGGGCTACCTTGTTACGACTTCACCCCAGTCATGAATCACACCGTGGTAACCGTCCCCCTTGCGGTTAGACTAGCTACTTCTGGTGCAACCCACTCCCATGGTGTGACGGGCGGTGTGTACAAGGCCCGGGAACGTATTCACCGTAACGTTCTGATTTACGATTACTAGCGATTCCGACTTCATGGAGTCGAGTTGCAGACTCCAATCCGGACTACGAGACGTTTTATGGGATTAGCTCCACCTCGCGGCTTGGCAACCCTTTGTACGCCCCATTGTAGCACGTGTGTAGCCCAGGTCGTAAGGGCCATGATGACTTGACGTCATCCCCACCTTCCTCCGGTTTGTCACCGGCAGTCCCCTTAGAGTTCCCGACATTACTCGCTGGCAACTAAGGGCAAGGGTTGCGCTCGTTACGGGACTTAACCCAACATCTCACGACACGAGCTGACGACAGCCATGCAGCACCTGTCTTAGAGTTCCCGAAGGCACCAATCCATCTCTGGAAAGTTCTCTAGATGTCAAGACCTGGTAAGGTTCTTCGCGTTGCGTCGAATTAAACCACATGCTCCACCGCTTGTGCGGGCCCCCGTCAATTCATTTGAGTTTTAATCTTGCGACCGTACTCCCCAGGCGGTCTACTTAGTGCGTTAGCTGCGCCACTAAGAGCTCAAGGCTCCCAACGGCTAGTAGACATCGTTTACGGCGTGGACTACCAGGGTATCTAATCCTGTTTGCTCCCCACGCTTTCGTACCTCAGTGTCAGTATGAGTCCAGGGTGTCGCCTTCGCCACTGATGTTCCTCCAGATATCTACGCATTTCACCGCTACACCTGGAATTCCACACCCCTCTACCCTACTCTAGCTTGCCAGTTCTAACTGCAATTCCCAGGTTGAGCCCGGGGATTTCACAGCTAGCTTAACAAACCACCTACGTACGCTTTACGCCCAGTAATTCCGATTAACGCTTGCACCCCTCGTATTACCGCGGCTGCTGGCACGAAGTTAGCCGGTGCTTCTTCTGTGGGTAACATCAATTGATTCACGTATTAAGTGAACCACCTTTCTCCCCACTGAAAGTGCTTTACAACCCTAAGGCCTTCTTCACACACGCGGCATGGCTGGATCAGGCTTGCGCCCATTGTCCAATATTCCCCACTGCTGCCTCCCGTAGGAGTCTGGACCGTGTCTCAGTTCCAGTGTGACTGATCATCCTCTCAGACCAGTTACGGATCGTAGCCTTGGTAGGCCTTTACCCCACCAACTAGCTAATCCGACGCGGGCTCATCCAATAGCGAGAGGTCCGAAGATCCCCCCCTTTCCCCCGTAGGGCGTATGCGGTATTAGCAGTCGTTTCCGACTGTTGTCCCCCACTACTGGGCAGATTCCCACGCGTTACTCACCCGTCCGCCGCTTTACTCAGTCCGAAAACCTTTCGCGCTCGACTTGCATGTGTTAGGCCTGCCGCCAGCGTTCAATCTGAGCCATGATCAAACTCTTCAGTTTAAAATCATTTGTTATCTTCTAGGCGAACCTATTAGACAACTAAAACTTTGCTCAGATGCTGACTCTCAAATTTACATTACTGTTTGTTTGCGAGCACTACATCTGATAATTGGTTCTCACCAATCACCTCCGCAAGTGCCCACACGCATTGCTTGATCTAGCTGTTAAAGAACCGGTGAGCGCTTGGCTCGAACCGTGGGAGGCGCATTCTACAGCATTCCTTCCCCTTGGCAAGCAGAATCTTCGATTCTTTTTGCTGCCACCCTTGATCAAAATCATAGGGTTACACTAATAGAAAAGCCCCACCAGCAGTCGCTGATGGGGCTTTAGAGTTTAAGAGCTTGACGATGACCTACTCTCACATGGGGAAACCCCACACTACCATCGGCGCTAAGTCGTTTCACTTCTGAGTTCGGTATGGGATCAGGTGGTTCCAACTCGCTATGGTCGTCAAGCAATTCTGTATGTGTTCGGAGGTCTTAGGATGTTGTATGAACATCGGCCTCGATTGACACAAATAGGGTGGTGGCATGTAAAGTTAATATGGGTGGTACTTGCTGTATGAATGCCTGTGTTATCTGGACACAAAGTCCGGCAAACCTTTAACCGTAAACAGTCGATTCTGTTATATGGTCAAGCCGCACGAGCAATTAGTATTGGTTAGCTCAACGCATCGCTGCGCTTCCACACCCAACCTATCAACGTCGTAGTCTTCAACGGCTCTTTAGGGGACTTAAAGTCCCAGGGAGATCTCATCTTGAAGGAGGCTTCCCGCTTAGATGCTTTCAGCGGTTATCCCGTCCGAACATAGCTACCGGGCAGTGCCATTGGCATGACAACCCGAACACCAGAGGTTCGTTCATTCCGGTCCTCTCGTACTAGGAACAACTCTTCTCAAATCTCCAACGCCCACGGCAGATAGGGACCGAACTGTCTCACGACGTTCTAAACCCAGCTCGCGTACCACTTTAAATGGCGAACAGCCATACCCTTGGGACCGGCTTCAGCCCCAGGATGTGATGAGCCGACATCGAGGTGCCAAACACCGCCGTCGATGTGAACTCTTGGGCGGTATCAGCCTGTTATCCCCGGAGTACCTTTTATCCGTTGAGCGATGGCCCTTCCATACAGAACCACCGGATCACTAAGACCTACTTTCGTACCTGCTCGACATGTCTGTCTCGCAGTCAAGCGTGCTTTTGCCTTTACACTAACCTCATGATTTCCGACCATGATTAGCACACCTTCGTGCTCCTCCGTTACTCTTTGGGAGGAGACCGCCCCAGTCAAACTACCCACCATACACTGTCCGCAACCCCGATAAGGGGCCGGCGTTAGAACCTCAAATATACCAGGGTGGTATTTCAAGGACGGCTCCATCAAGACTAGCGTCATGACTTCAAAGCCTCCCACCTATCCTACACAGATAGATTCAAAGTTCAGTGCAAAGCTATAGTAAAGGTTCACGGGGTCTTTCCGTCTAGCCGCGGGTACACGGCATCTTAACCGCGATTTCAATTTCACTGAGTCTCGGGTGGAGACAGCGCCCCCATCATTACGCCATTCGTGCAGGTCGGAACTTACCCGACAAGGAATTTCGCTACCTTAGGACCGTTATAGTTACGGCCGCCGTTTACCGGGGCTTCGATCAAGAGCTTCGCTTACGCTAACCCCATCAATTAACCTTCCGGCACCGGGCAGGCGTCACACCCTATACGTCCACTTACGTGTTTGCAGAGTGCTGTGTTTTTAATAAACAGTTGCAGGGGCCTGGTATCTTCGACCGCCCTCAGCTTAGGGAGTAAATCCCATCACCAAAGGCGGTGCACCTTCTCCCGAAGTTACGGTGCCATTTTGCCTAGTTCCTTCACCCGAGTTCTCTCAAGCGCCTTGGTATTCTCTACCTGATCACCTGTGTCGGTTTGGAGTACGGTCTCTTTTTACCTGAAGCTTAGAGGCTTTTCTTGGAAGCATGGCATCAAGCACTTCATGTTCCGAGGAACACTCGTCATCAGTTCTCAGCCTTAGGCGCCCGGATTTACCTAAGCACCCAGCCTACGACCTTAAACACGGACAACCAACGCCGTGCTGCTCTAGCCTTCTCCGTCCCCCCATCGCAGTAAAAAGCGGTACAGGAATATTAACCTGTTTTCCATCGACTACGCGTTTCCGCCTCGCCTTAGGGGCCGACTAACCCTGTCCCGATTAACGTTGGACAGGAAACCTTGATCTTCCGGCGGGGGAGTTTTTCACTCCCCTTATCGTTACTCATGTCAGCATTCGCACTTCTGATACCTCCAGCAAGCTTCTCAACTCACCTTCAACGGCTTACAGAACGCTCCCCTACCATGCACAAAGTGCATCCGCAGCTTCGGTTGCTAGTTTTAGCCCCGTTACATCTTCCGCGCAGGCCGACTCGACTAGTGAGCTATTACGCTTTCTTTAAAGGGTGGCTGCTTCTAAGCCAACCTCCTAGCTGTCTAAGCCTTCCCACATCGTTTCCCACTTAACTAGCATTTGGGACCTTAGCTGGCGGTCTGGGTTGTTGCCCTCTTGACAACGGACGTTAGCACCCGCTGTCTGTCTGCCATGATTGCACTCCGCGGTATTCGTAGTTTGCATGGGGTTGGTAAGTCGGGATGACCCCCTAGCCCAAACAGTGCTCTACCCCCGCGGGTGAGACATGACGCACTACCTAAATAGTTTTCGGGGAGAACCAGCTATCTCCCGGCTTGATTAGCCTTTCACCCCTATCCACAAGTCATCCCCTAATTTTTCAACATTAGTGGGTTCGGACCTCCAGTCAGTGTTACCTAACCTTCATCCTGCCCATGGATAGATCGCCGGGTTTCGGGTCTATTGCCAGCGACTAGACGCCCTATTAAGACTCGCTTTCGCTACGGCTCCCCTATACGGTTAACCTTGCCACTGACAATAAGTCGCTGACCCATTATACAAAAGGTACGCAGTCACAGAACAAGTCTGCTCCTACTGCTTGTACGCACACGGTTTCAGGATCTATTTCACTCCCCTCACAGGGGTTCTTTTCGCCTTTCCCTCACGGTACTGGTTCACTATCGGTCAGTTGGGAGTATTTAGCCTTGGAGGATGGTCCCCCCATGTTCAAACAGGATATCACGTGTCCCGTCCTACTCGATTTCACTTATAAGGCCTTTTCGTGTACGGGGCTATCACCCTGTATCGCCGCACTTTCCAGAGCGTTCCACTAAAACCAAATAAGCTTAAGGGCTGCTCCCCTTTCGCTCGCCGCTACTAAGGGAATCTCGGTTGATTTCTTTTCCTCCGGGTACTTAGATGTTTCAGTTCCCCGGGTTCGCTTCGCATAGCTATGTATTCACTATGCGATACCTACCTTACGGTAAGTGGGTTTCCCCATTCGGACATGTTAGGATCAAAGCGTGTTTGCCAGCTCCCCTAACCTTTTCGCAGGCTCCTACGTCCTTCATCGCCTCCAACTGCCTAGGCATCCACCGTGTGCGCTTAGTCGCTTGACCATATAACACAAGCGACTGCTTTACGATTAACACTTAGTTCGATTTATCCCCGATAAAAGAATAAATCTCATGAGTATGATTCGCCGGACTTTTGTGTAGAGATACACAAGACATCCATAAATCAGCAATTATTAACTTTACATTCCACCTTGTTAAAGAGCATCTGGCGTAAAAACCAGTCAACTAAGTTCTTTCTTTTCTTTTTTTGCCTCAGACCTTTAGTGCATTCTTCTTTCGAAGTGCGGACCAAAGAGTCCAAAAAAAGAAAAAAATCAGTTGACTGACTTCTTCTAAATAACAGTGAAATTGGTGGAGCTATGCGGGATCGAACCGCAGACCTCCTGCGTGCAAGGCAGGCGCTCTCCCAGCTGAGCTATAACCCCGTGTTTGTAGAGATTGGTAGGCCTGGGCAGACTTGAACTGCCGACCTCACCCTTATCAGGGGTGCGCTCTAACCAGCTGAGCTACAGGCCTATAATCAGTAAGCGACAAGTTTAGCCTCAAGGTTGCTTGAGCTCCGCTTGTAGCTTATGGCTTGTAGCTTGCAGATGTTTTCACTGCTATTCCAGTTGATCAAGCAATGCGTGTGAGCACTTACAGAGATGTTGGCGAATCGTTTAAGGAGGTGATCCAGCCCCAGGTTCCCCTAGGGCTACCTTGTTACGACTTCACCCCAGTCATGAATCACACCGTGGTAACCGTCCCCCTTGCGGTTAGACTAGCTACTTCTGGTGCAACCCACTCCCATGGTGTGACGGGCGGTGTGTACAAGGCCCGGGAACGTATTCACCGTAACGTTCTGATTTACGATTACTAGCGATTCCGACTTCATGGAGTCGAGTTGCAGACTCCAATCCGGACTACGAGACGTTTTATGGGATTAGCTCCACCTCGCGGCTTGGCAACCCTTTGTACGCCCCATTGTAGCACGTGTGTAGCCCAGGTCGTAAGGGCCATGATGACTTGACGTCATCCCCACCTTCCTCCGGTTTGTCACCGGCAGTCCCCTTAGAGTTCCCGACATTACTCGCTGGCAACTAAGGGCAAGGGTTGCGCTCGTTACGGGACTTAACCCAACATCTCACGACACGAGCTGACGACAGCCATGCAGCACCTGTCTTAGAGTTCCCGAAGGCACCAATCCATCTCTGGAAAGTTCTCTAGATGTCAAGACCTGGTAAGGTTCTTCGCGTTGCGTCGAATTAAACCACATGCTCCACCGCTTGTGCGGGCCCCCGTCAATTCATTTGAGTTTTAATCTTGCGACCGTACTCCCCAGGCGGTCTACTTAGTGCGTTAGCTGCGCCACTAAGAGCTCAAGGCTCCCAACGGCTAGTAGACATCGTTTACGGCGTGGACTACCAGGGTATCTAATCCTGTTTGCTCCCCACGCTTTCGTACCTCAGTGTCAGTATGAGTCCAGGGTGTCGCCTTCGCCACTGATGTTCCTCCAGATATCTACGCATTTCACCGCTACACCTGGAATTCCACACCCCTCTACCCTACTCTAGCTTGCCAGTTCTAACTGCAATTCCCAGGTTGAGCCCGGGGATTTCACAGCTAGCTTAACAAACCACCTACGTACGCTTTACGCCCAGTAATTCCGATTAACGCTTGCACCCCTCGTATTACCGCGGCTGCTGGCACGAAGTTAGCCGGTGCTTCTTCTGTGGGTAACATCAATTGATTCACGTATTAAGTGAACCACCTTTCTCCCCACTGAAAGTGCTTTACAACCCTAAGGCCTTCTTCACACACGCGGCATGGCTGGATCAGGCTTGCGCCCATTGTCCAATATTCCCCACTGCTGCCTCCCGTAGGAGTCTGGACCGTGTCTCAGTTCCAGTGTGACTGATCATCCTCTCAGACCAGTTACGGATCGTAGCCTTGGTAGGCCTTTACCCCACCAACTAGCTAATCCGACGCGGGCTCATCCAATAGCGAGAGGTCCGAAGATCCCCCCCTTTCCCCCGTAGGGCGTATGCGGTATTAGCAGTCGTTTCCGACTGTTGTCCCCCACTACTGGGCAGATTCCCACGCGTTACTCACCCGTCCGCCGCTTTACTCAGTCCGAAAACCTTTCGCGCTCGACTTGCATGTGTTAGGCCTGCCGCCAGCGTTCAATCTGAGCCATGATCAAACTCTTCAGTTTAAAATCATTTGTTATCTTCTAGGCGAACCTATTAGACAACTAAAACTTTGCTCAGATGCTGACTCTCAAATTTACATTACTGTTTGTTTGCGAGCACTACATCTGATAATTGGTTCTCACCAATCACCTCCGCAAGTGCCCACACGCATTGCTTGATCTAGCTGTTAAAGAACCGGTGAGCGCTTGGCTCGAACCGTGGGAGGCGCATTCTACAGCATTCCTTCCCCTTGGCAAGCAGAATCTTCGATTCTTTTTGCTGCCACCCTTGATCAAAATCATAGGGTTACACTAATAGAAAAGCCCCACCAGCAGTCGCTGATGGGGCTTTAGAGTTTAAGAGCTTGACGATGACCTACTCTCACATGGGGAAACCCCACACTACCATCGGCGCTAAGTCGTTTCACTTCTGAGTTCGGTATGGGATCAGGTGGTTCCAACTCGCTATGGTCGTCAAGCAATTCTGTATGTGTTCGGAGGTCTTAGGATGTTGTATGAACATCGGCCTCGATTGACACAAATAGGGTGGTGGCATGTAAAGTTAATATGGGTGGTACTTGCTGTATGAATGCCTGTGTTATCTGGACACAAAGTCCGGCAAACCTTTAACCGTAAACAGTCGATTCTGTTATATGGTCAAGCCGCACGAGCAATTAGTATTGGTTAGCTCAACGCATCGCTGCGCTTCCACACCCAACCTATCAACGTCGTAGTCTTCAACGGCTCTTTAGGGGACTTAAAGTCCCAGGGAGATCTCATCTTGAAGGAGGCTTCCCGCTTAGATGCTTTCAGCGGTTATCCCGTCCGAACATAGCTACCGGGCAGTGCCATTGGCATGACAACCCGAACACCAGAGGTTCGTTCATTCCGGTCCTCTCGTACTAGGAACAACTCTTCTCAAATCTCCAACGCCCACGGCAGATAGGGACCGAACTGTCTCACGACGTTCTAAACCCAGCTCGCGTACCACTTTAAATGGCGAACAGCCATACCCTTGGGACCGGCTTCAGCCCCAGGATGTGATGAGCCGACATCGAGGTGCCAAACACCGCCGTCGATGTGAACTCTTGGGCGGTATCAGCCTGTTATCCCCGGAGTACCTTTTATCCGTTGAGCGATGGCCCTTCCATACAGAACCACCGGATCACTAAGACCTACTTTCGTACCTGCTCGACATGTCTGTCTCGCAGTCAAGCGTGCTTTTGCCTTTACACTAACCTCATGATTTCCGACCATGATTAGCACACCTTCGTGCTCCTCCGTTACTCTTTGGGAGGAGACCGCCCCAGTCAAACTACCCACCATACACTGTCCGCAACCCCGATAAGGGGCCGGCGTTAGAACCTCAAATATACCAGGGTGGTATTTCAAGGACGGCTCCATCAAGACTAGCGTCATGACTTCAAAGCCTCCCACCTATCCTACACAGATAGATTCAAAGTTCAGTGCAAAGCTATAGTAAAGGTTCACGGGGTCTTTCCGTCTAGCCGCGGGTACACGGCATCTTAACCGCGATTTCAATTTCACTGAGTCTCGGGTGGAGACAGCGCCCCCATCATTACGCCATTCGTGCAGGTCGGAACTTACCCGACAAGGAATTTCGCTACCTTAGGACCGTTATAGTTACGGCCGCCGTTTACCGGGGCTTCGATCAAGAGCTTCGCTTACGCTAACCCCATCAATTAACCTTCCGGCACCGGGCAGGCGTCACACCCTATACGTCCACTTACGTGTTTGCAGAGTGCTGTGTTTTTAATAAACAGTTGCAGGGGCCTGGTATCTTCGACCGCCCTCAGCTTAGGGAGTAAATCCCATCACCAAAGGCGGTGCACCTTCTCCCGAAGTTACGGTGCCATTTTGCCTAGTTCCTTCACCCGAGTTCTCTCAAGCGCCTTGGTATTCTCTACCTGATCACCTGTGTCGGTTTGGAGTACGGTCTCTTTTTACCTGAAGCTTAGAGGCTTTTCTTGGAAGCATGGCATCAAGCACTTCATGTTCCGAGGAACACTCGTCATCAGTTCTCAGCCTTAGGCGCCCGGATTTACCTAAGCACCCAGCCTACGACCTTAAACACGGACAACCAACGCCGTGCTGCTCTAGCCTTCTCCGTCCCCCCATCGCAGTAAAAAGCGGTACAGGAATATTAACCTGTTTTCCATCGACTACGCGTTTCCGCCTCGCCTTAGGGGCCGACTAACCCTGTCCCGATTAACGTTGGACAGGAAACCTTGATCTTCCGGCGGGGGAGTTTTTCACTCCCCTTATCGTTACTCATGTCAGCATTCGCACTTCTGATACCTCCAGCAAGCTTCTCAACTCACCTTCAACGGCTTACAGAACGCTCCCCTACCATGCACAAAGTGCATCCGCAGCTTCGGTTGCTAGTTTTAGCCCCGTTACATCTTCCGCGCAGGCCGACTCGACTAGTGAGCTATTACGCTTTCTTTAAAGGGTGGCTGCTTCTAAGCCAACCTCCTAGCTGTCTAAGCCTTCCCACATCGTTTCCCACTTAACTAGCATTTGGGACCTTAGCTGGCGGTCTGGGTTGTTGCCCTCTTGACAACGGACGTTAGCACCCGCTGTCTGTCTGCCATGATTGCACTCCGCGGTATTCGTAGTTTGCATGGGGTTGGTAAGTCGGGATGACCCCCTAGCCCAAACAGTGCTCTACCCCCGCGGGTGAGACATGACGCACTACCTAAATAGTTTTCGGGGAGAACCAGCTATCTCCCGGCTTGATTAGCCTTTCACCCCTATCCACAAGTCATCCCCTAATTTTTCAACATTAGTGGGTTCGGACCTCCAGTCAGTGTTACCTAACCTTCATCCTGCCCATGGATAGATCGCCGGGTTTCGGGTCTATTGCCAGCGACTAGACGCCCTATTAAGACTCGCTTTCGCTACGGCTCCCCTATACGGTTAACCTTGCCACTGACAATAAGTCGCTGACCCATTATACAAAAGGTACGCAGTCACAGAACAAGTCTGCTCCTACTGCTTGTACGCACACGGTTTCAGGATCTATTTCACTCCCCTCACAGGGGTTCTTTTCGCCTTTCCCTCACGGTACTGGTTCACTATCGGTCAGTTGGGAGTATTTAGCCTTGGAGGATGGTCCCCCCATGTTCAAACAGGATATCACGTGTCCCGTCCTACTCGATTTCACTTATAAGGCCTTTTCGTGTACGGGGCTATCACCCTGTATCGCCGCACTTTCCAGAGCGTTCCACTAAAACCAAATAAGCTTAAGGGCTGCTCCCCTTTCGCTCGCCGCTACTAAGGGAATCTCGGTTGATTTCTTTTCCTCCGGGTACTTAGATGTTTCAGTTCCCCGGGTTCGCTTCGCATAGCTATGTATTCACTATGCGATACCTACCTTACGGTAAGTGGGTTTCCCCATTCGGACATGTTAGGATCAAAGCGTGTTTGCCAGCTCCCCTAACCTTTTCGCAGGCTCCTACGTCCTTCATCGCCTCCAACTGCCTAGGCATCCACCGTGTGCGCTTAGTCGCTTGACCATATAACACAAGCGACTGCTTTACGATTAACACTTAGTTCGATTTATCCCCGATAAAAGAATAAATCTCATGAGTATGATTCGCCGGACTTTTGTGTAGAGATACACAAGACATCCATAAATCAGCAATTATTAACTTTACATTCCACCTTGTTAAAGAGCATCTGGCGTAAAAACCAGTCAACTAAGTTCTTTCTTTTCTTTTTTTGCCTCAGACCTTTAGTGCATTCTTCTTTCGAAGTGCGGACCAAAGAGTCCAAAAAAAGAAAAAAATCAGTTGACTGACTTCTTCTAAATAACAGTGAAATTGGTGGAGCTATGCGGGATCGAACCGCAGACCTCCTGCGTGCAAGGCAGGCGCTCTCCCAGCTGAGCTATAACCCCGTGTTTGTAGAGATTGGTAGGCCTGGGCAGACTTGAACTGCCGACCTCACCCTTATCAGGGGTGCGCTCTAACCAGCTGAGCTACAGGCCTATAATCAGTAAGCGACAAGTTTAGCCTCAAGGTTGCTTGAGCTCCGCTTGTAGCTTATGGCTTGTAGCTTGCAGATGTTTTCACTGCTATTCCAGTTGATCAAGCAATGCGTGTGAGCACTTACAGAGATGTTGGCGAATCGTTTAAGGAGGTGATCCAGCCCCAGGTTCCCCTAGGGCTACCTTGTTACGACTTCACCCCAGTCATGAATCACACCGTGGTAACCGTCCCCCTTGCGGTTAGACTAGCTACTTCTGGTGCAACCCACTCCCATGGTGTGACGGGCGGTGTGTACAAGGCCCGGGAACGTATTCACCGTAACGTTCTGATTTACGATTACTAGCGATTCCGACTTCATGGAGTCGAGTTGCAGACTCCAATCCGGACTACGAGACGTTTTATGGGATTAGCTCCACCTCGCGGCTTGGCAACCCTTTGTACGCCCCATTGTAGCACGTGTGTAGCCCAGGTCGTAAGGGCCATGATGACTTGACGTCATCCCCACCTTCCTCCGGTTTGTCACCGGCAGTCCCCTTAGAGTTCCCGACATTACTCGCTGGCAACTAAGGGCAAGGGTTGCGCTCGTTACGGGACTTAACCCAACATCTCACGACACGAGCTGACGACAGCCATGCAGCACCTGTCTTAGAGTTCCCGAAGGCACCAATCCATCTCTGGAAAGTTCTCTAGATGTCAAGACCTGGTAAGGTTCTTCGCGTTGCGTCGAATTAAACCACATGCTCCACCGCTTGTGCGGGCCCCCGTCAATTCATTTGAGTTTTAATCTTGCGACCGTACTCCCCAGGCGGTCTACTTAGTGCGTTAGCTGCGCCACTAAGAGCTCAAGGCTCCCAACGGCTAGTAGACATCGTTTACGGCGTGGACTACCAGGGTATCTAATCCTGTTTGCTCCCCACGCTTTCGTACCTCAGTGTCAGTATGAGTCCAGGGTGTCGCCTTCGCCACTGATGTTCCTCCAGATATCTACGCATTTCACCGCTACACCTGGAATTCCACACCCCTCTACCCTACTCTAGCTTGCCAGTTCTAACTGCAATTCCCAGGTTGAGCCCGGGGATTTCACAGCTAGCTTAACAAACCACCTACGTACGCTTTACGCCCAGTAATTCCGATTAACGCTTGCACCCCTCGTATTACCGCGGCTGCTGGCACGAAGTTAGCCGGTGCTTCTTCTGTGGGTAACATCAATTGATTCACGTATTAAGTGAACCACCTTTCTCCCCACTGAAAGTGCTTTACAACCCTAAGGCCTTCTTCACACACGCGGCATGGCTGGATCAGGCTTGCGCCCATTGTCCAATATTCCCCACTGCTGCCTCCCGTAGGAGTCTGGACCGTGTCTCAGTTCCAGTGTGACTGATCATCCTCTCAGACCAGTTACGGATCGTAGCCTTGGTAGGCCTTTACCCCACCAACTAGCTAATCCGACGCGGGCTCATCCAATAGCGAGAGGTCCGAAGATCCCCCCCTTTCCCCCGTAGGGCGTATGCGGTATTAGCAGTCGTTTCCGACTGTTGTCCCCCACTACTGGGCAGATTCCCACGCGTTACTCACCCGTCCGCCGCTTTACTCAGTCCGAAAACCTTTCGCGCTCGACTTGCATGTGTTAGGCCTGCCGCCAGCGTTCAATCTGAGCCATGATCAAACTCTTCAGTTTAAAATCATTTGTTATCTTCTAGGCGAACCTATTAGACAACTAAAACTTTGCTCAGATGCTGACTCTCAAATTTACATTACTGTTTGTTTGCGAGCACTACATCTGATAATTGGTTCTCACCAATCACCTCCGCAAGTGCCCACACGCATTGCTTGATCTAGCTGTTAAAGAACCGGTGAGCGCTTGGCTCGAACCGTGGGAGGCGCATTCTACAGCATTCCTTCCCCTTGGCAAGCAGAATCTTCGATTCTTTTCGGCTTGCCGGTGAGTCATTATAGGCCGATAACCACAGCTACCTTTCTCTTCTGACTCACCCCTCACCCTTAGGCGAGGCGCGCATTATACGTATTTTTTTCTGCCTGTAAACACTTAATTTCATTCAGTTTTTACAGCTTTCTCACCAAACCCAGATCTTTCGATCCACCTGCTCGGCGAGGGCGCGAACTATAGGGCCACCCCCTCCTTCTAGCAAGCTTTTTCGTAAGATTTTTAGCTTTAAATGCCAATCAGTACAGCGAACAAACAGGGCGCCTAAAAATCAGACCGCACTGAACAAGTGATACTTCTTTTTGCCGAGCTTGACCAAAAAATAACAGCCATGAAAAGCATTTTCAGCCGCAAAACACTCCACCGCCTTCATGTTGTCATCCATAGATTTGGCAACGCCGTTGATAAACACTGCACTGCGCACCAAAGCATCCTTTATTTGCTTACCAGATGCCGCCATCCCCACATCAGCCAATATTTGCGTGAGCGGAAGCTCTTTTACATCAGCTAACGTCAGGGATGATGAGGGCAAACCATCTTGACTCAGCTGCCCGAAGTCGTTTTGACTTAAGCCCGCCAGCTCATCACTAAATAAAGCCTCGGTAATTCTCTGTGCCGCAGATAACCCCGCATCACCATGAACAAGGCGAGTCACCTCTTCTGCCAATATGCGCTGCGCTTCGGGCTTACCTTGACAAGCAGCATCTTCAGCTTCGATTTGCTTGATGCGATCAACGCTCAAGAAGGTAAAATAACCTAAAAATTTGTAGGCATCCGCATCAGACGTATTTAGCCAGAATTGATAGAAAGCATAGGGCGATGTCTTATTGGCATCAAGCCAAACGGTCCCCGTCTCTGTTTTACCAAACTTGGTGCCGTCGGACTTAGTCACTAAAGGCATGGTGAGACCAAAAACATGACCGCCTTTACTGCGTCGCGCTAACTCGATACCGCCAGTAATATTACCCCACTGATCACTACCGCCAATCTGCAAGCTACAGCCATTGCGCGCATACAGCTCAGCAAAGTCATAGGACTGCAGCAGCATATAGGTGAACTCGGTGAAAGAGATTCCCTCGCCCTCTCGCTCAATACGCTGCTTCACTGACTCCTTGTTAATCATATTGTTGATAGAGAAGTGCTTACCCACATCGCGCAGGAAGCTGAGTACATCCATATTGCCAACCCAGTCGAGATTGTTAACCACCTCAGCCGATAGCGGCCCGCAATCGAAATCAATAAACTGACTGACCTGAGCCCTCAACTTTTCAACCCAGTTAGCCACCACATCCGAGGTATTTAGCTTACGCTCCTGAGCCTTAAAGCTTGGATCACCGATTAAGCCCGTCGCGCCACCCACCAAAGCAATTGGTTTATGGCCTGCCAACTGAAAACGCTTAAGCATTAATAGCGGCACCAAACTTCCTATATGCAAGCTATCCGCAGTTGGATCAAATCCACAATAAAGAGTACGACTACCAGAATTGAGATGCTCGGCCAACGTCTCACCGCCCGTCATCTGCGCTATTAATCCGCGATCTTGCAACTCTTGTAGGAAATCTGTGTCAATAGACGTCATAAAGCACCAACTAAGCCATTTTAAAATTATGTCGATAAGTAATAAAAAGGCCGCAAAGATACCGGATCTTGTCTCAAATACAAGGCAAAAAGGCCAACATATGACAGTCGAGTGAATTTTGGGGTGTTAATGGCACTTTTTTCTGCTATAAATACTGGCTGTTGGAACACATATATATAAGTCGGGCATATCTCCCTATGGGATCCATAAAAAATTATTACCAATTCGTGCAGTCTGCTGTATTAGAGAATCTGCCACGCGGTCATTTGATCGCTATAGGTTCACTGGCCGCAGGCCTAGTGATCGCATCTTATGTAGGCACTGACTCCAAGCAAATTGCTAATACTGATGTAGGCGAAAGCGCTCAAATCATTGAGCCATTATCTATTCCAGGATTACAGCCAAGCGGCAGCGAGAATCAGAACCCCATAGCCGCGATACCAGGTGTCACCACCGCAACTAGCAAGCCACAAACGACTCGCTCTCAAGAAACCCAAGAACCAAAATCCCTGTGGAAAGACTTTACCGTGCAATCTGGCGATAACCTGTCGCTCATTTTCAAACGAGCAGGGTTAAATGATCGCGACATCTATGAATTATTTAGCGATGCGAAAGACGCCAAAGATCTTCGCAATATTCGCCCCGGACAAAAAATATCTTTTCTAGTTGAGAATAATAAACTGCAAGGCCTGACCTACGTCATTAGCAAACTTGATAGTGTGGAATTTGCGCGCACATCAAAAGGCTTTAACAGCAAGGAGATTTCCTTAGAGCCCGATATTAAAACCGCATTTCGCGAAGCCACTATCGACAGCTCACTATATATGGCAGCCAAACGCGCCGGTATATCCGGTTCGCTCACCATGGAGCTGGCCAATATTTTTGGTTGGGACATAGATTTCGCTCTCGACATTCACAAAGGCGACACCTTTAAAGTCATGTACGAAGAGCAGCATCTTGACGGCAAAAAAATCGGTACCGGCAAGATACTCGCAGCAGAATTCACCAACGGCGGCAAGACCTTCCAAGCCGTTCGCTATATGGATAAAGATGGCGTAGGCCGCTACTACACCCCAGACGGGCGCGGCATGCACAAAGCATTCTTACGCACCCCCATCGAATTTGCACGCATCAGCTCACATTTTAGCCTGAGCCGCAAACACCCCGTACTTCATATCATTCGCGCCCATAAGGGCACCGACTATGCAGCCAAAAAAGGTACCCCCATTCGCGCTACCGGCTCTGGCAAGATTGCCTTTGCAGGGCGGCGCGGCGGTTACGGTAATTGCGTTGTGATTAACCACGGACAAGGCTATGAAACACTCTATGGGCATATGAATGCCTTTGCGAAAGGCATGAGGAGCGGCAGCCGCGTTAGCCAAGGCGATATTATTGGTTATGTTGGCATGACCGGCTTGGCCTCTGGTCCTCACCTCCACTACGAATTTCATATGAATGGTCAGGTACGCAACCCTGTTACCGTGCCCCTGCCAAAAGCAATGGGCGTAGATAAAACAGAAATGGCTGCGTTTATGAGTAGCACCAAGCCATTAATCGCCAAACTTGATCAATTTAATTCAAATACTCGCTTAGCCTTGGCTAAAAGCGGCACAAAAAGCAACTAGCAGTCCTCGATGTCCAACACATCCTATTACATCGGCCTGATGTCAGGCACCAGTGCCGATGCAATAGATGCAGTTCTTGTTGATCTGTCACAACAGCCAAAACTCCTCGCACAGCACAGCCTTAAGCTATCTACTGATCTGCGCACCAGAATTCATGCGCTCTGCCTCCCCGGTGACAACGAAATTGAACGTATGGGCGCGCTTGATGTAGAGCTAGGGGAGCTTTTTGCTCAGGCTACACAGGAGCTGCTCGCATCCACAGCCATGCCACCTCAAAATATTATCGCCATCGGCAGTCACGGCCAAACCATTCGCCATAGACCACCAGGCACAAGCCTAGATACCCAGCGCCACTTTAGCCTACAAATTGGCGACCCCAATATCATTGCTCAGCAAACCGGTATCACCACAGTCGCAGATTTTCGCCGGCGCGACATGGCCGCAGGTGGTCAAGGGGCACCGCTAGTGCCTGCATTTCATCGCGCCATCTTCGCCCAACCTCAAGTAAATCGCGTCATTGTGAATATTGGTGGCATGGCTAACATTACTTGGCTCCCAAAAGAAGGGATTGCCTTGGGCTTTGATACTGGTCCGGGCAATGTGCTCATGGATAGCTGGATTCAAACCCACCTTGGGCTTGGATATGACAAGCAGGGCGACTGGGCAAAGAGCGGAAATTCAGATTCGGCGCTTGTCAAAACAATGCTGCAACATCCATTTTTCGCACAACAGGCCCCCAAAAGTACGGGGAGAGAAGCATTTAATGCAGAATGGTTACACGAAAACCTAATGCTATTAGAGCGCAGCCTTGCACCTGCAGATGTCCAAGCCAGCTTACTGGAACTCAGCGCGCAATCTATCGCTCAGGCAATCAACGGTTTGAGCACCGAACCTAAAGAGGTTTTAGTTTGTGGCGGGGGCGCTTACAACCAAGCGTTAATGTTGCGACTTGAACAGTGCCTAAACCGCGCGACGCTTGCGTCAACGGCCAGCTTGGGAATAGCACCAGAATGGATTGAGGCAATGGCTTTTGCGTGGTTGGCGCAGCAAACGCTGGCGCGTCAACCCGGCAATTTAGCCGCAGTGACAGGCGCGGCAAAAGAAGTGATACTCGGCGGCGTTTATTACGCCGGATGATGAATACAACTCACTGATTATAAAGAAATATTACATCGAGAAGGAAGAGCCACAACCACAGGTGCTGGCAGCATTGGGGTTTTGAATCACAAACTTAGAACCCTGCAAACCCTCTTCATAATCCACCTTGGCACCTACGAGATAGGGATAGCTCATGGCGTCTACAACAACTTTTACCCCTTCACGCTCCACCACTGAATCATCTTCAGCAACCGCCTCATCGAAGGTGAACCCATACTGAAAGCCGGAGCAACCGCCGCCAGTAACATAAACACGCAGCTTCAAATCCGCATTGCCTTCCTCTTCAACCAGACTCTTTACCTTGGCAATAGCGCTATCGCTAACCAGTACAACTTGGGGGATATAAACTTCAGCGGTAGACATACTTACTCCAAAAACGCAGACGCCTGCAACTGCAGGCGTCCTCATTATCTCTTTACCCAAGTAAAACAGTCAACTATTAGCCTTCGACATTCGCCTTTGAGTTGATACCTGTCGCACTGGCGACCACTGCTAAATCCGGAGCTTTGTTGCCAATCATATTGCCGTTCACTTGCGCACCTTTCACCATTTCAATAGATTCATAGTGCACCACGCCATTCACAACACCCTTGGCAGCCAACTCTAAATGCTTGGCGGAGTGTATGTTACCGAATATTTTGCCGTTAACGACGATCACAGGCGCGCGGATTTCGCCCTCAACTATGCCCGTATCCTCAATCACCACTTTTGCATCTTTGCCCTCTTCGGCAAAAATATTCCCTGTTACCTTACCCGCCACATAAAGCTCACCGGTGAAATGAACATCGCCCACGATCTTAGTTGCGCGCGAAATAAGCGTATTATTGTTTGAAAATGCCATAGTGAACTCCTGCCACAAATGTAAGCTAAGGGTGAATTATTTGGTCTCGGGCCAAGACAGCTGCCCGTCAATGACAGTGACATTGGGCTTAGCCTTAGTCGCAATGCGCAACTCCACGCGCAGGGGGCTAAAGTCGTCAGGTAAATGCAAGCTGGTTTCAATCTGTTGAAAAAACTTGAACTGCAGTGGAATTTTTTCAGCCAGCGCAGGCGCATCACCTTCCGTTACTGCCACTTGCTGTAAGGGGATTTTTTCCTCTTTACCCGCGCGCGTGCCCACAATATTAAACTCCAGCTGTCCGGAAAACTCCTTGTCGCCCTCCGCTAGTTTTTGCACGCTGAGTTTGAGCTTATAGGTAGCACTTGCCTCATCTGCCGTCACCGAGAAAACCCCAAAGCCAATACCCATAGGGTTGTTGTTGTTTTTGGAGGTCATCATCCGGTAGACGGCAACATCGCGCTTTAAAGCATCTATTTTTTGTCGCTGTGCCAGTGCCTGCTCACGAATATCTTTGCTCGCTTCGCGATCAACCTGAAGCGTGACTTCATATTTGGCGACCTGCTGACGCAACTCTTCTGCTTGCGCTTTAGCTTGCGCCATTTCAGCGCGCAACTGTGTCGCCTGATCGGGGCTCAGCATGATTTGCGCTGCTTGATGCAACGCAAAAAAGTAGCTGCCCGCTACAGCGGCGGCGGCAAGTGCAATCAATAAAGTATAAATAGCGAGCTTGCGTAGGGGGCGATGGGGCACCACAATCATGCGGTACTGGGGAGAACCTTTAACTTTAACCTTTTCCATATAGCCATCTTATTGTTGATTGTTATTAGGGTTATGGCTGCACAGCCGCCTGAAAGCCAAGCGTTGAACAGCCCAAAGTGTTAAAGCCTCCCTGCACCTTAAAATTGTAAAAGCCTAGCGCACCGCTAGGCGCCTACACGAATTAAGGGAGCAGCGCCACTACATCCAAACCAGCGGTTTCATCAAAACCAAACATGATATTCATGTTTTGAATCGCCTGACCTGACGCACCTTTAGTGAGGTTATCAATCACCGACAGTACCACGACAGTATCGCGCGCCTGCGGTTGGAAAACCGAGATGCGACAAACATTTGAGCCTTTTACTGTACGTGTTTGCGGAATGTCACCTGCTGGCAACACATCCACAAATGGCTCGTTGGCATAACGTTGTTCGTACAGCGCCTGCAGGTTTAGCGGCGCATTCACATCCAATAAGGTCGCATAGAGCGTCGCATGAATGCCGCGAATAATGGGCAGTAAATGCGGCACAAAGGTGAGCGACGCAGGTGTAACGCCTGCCGCTTGACGGTCGCGCAAGCCTTGCTCAATTTCCGGCAAGTGTCTGTGGCCAGCGACGCCATAAGCTTTAAAGCTGTCGCTGATTTCGGTAAGTAAATTGTCGATCTTACCCTGACGACCGGCACCACTCGCACCGCTGGCGGCATTTGCAATCAGACGCGCAGGGTCAACGAGGTTGTTTTCGATTAAAGGCAACAACCCCAATTGCGTTGCCGTGGGGTAACATCCTGGGCAAGCGATTAATTTTGCCGTGCGAATTGCGGCGCGATTGGTTTCGGGCAAACCGTATACTGCTTGAGGCACCAGCTCGGGGGCACCGTGAGTTTGGCCGTACCATTTCTCCCAGAGCGCGATGTCGCGAATTCTAAAATCTGCCGACAAATCGATAATACGGGTTTGGGTTTTCATCAAGGCGGGCATCATGTTTTGCGCTACGCCATGAGGCGTGGCAAAAAAGACGACATCCAACTCACCTAAAAGCGCTACATCGGGTTCAGTAAATGCCAAATCAATGTGGCCGCGCAGGCTGGGATAAAGCTCAGCCACCTTGACGCCCGCTTCAGCGCGCGACGTAATGACCGCCACTTCAACCTGTGGATGCTTAGACAGAAGGCGCAATAACTCAACGCCGGTATAACCTGTACCACCTACAATGCCTGCTCTAATCACGTCTATTCCCCTTTGCTAATTGCTTCATCTAGGCTGGCTGGGTATGGTGGGCAACCACAACCAACATGCATAATTCAAATCCTGCATCATTATTGCATCGCCAAGCTAAAGGCTTAGCAACGAATGAAGGATACGCACATAAGCTTCTAGTGAGCTAAGCCCACCAAAACCGCTGCGAAAGGCCGCTATCATAAAAGCCTTATTCATAAACCGAAAGGAAAAGCTGCCCCTAATATGAGCGAGATGCGCAATCCACTTCCCCCACTGAGTGCAATAAGCCCTAAATCTGCGCGTTTACTCGGGCGTCTGCGCCACTATGCGCAGCAGCAGGCAGAACATTGGCGCGACCAACTAGCGCAAGTTGAAGCCCTGCCGCAACTGACGCTGCTCGGCCTTATCACTGGCATTATGTCGGGGCTGATCATAGTGTTGTTTCGCTGGGTGGTAGAGATCCCCCTCGACTTATTGCTGCCCCATGATTTTGAATCTTTTGAGGCTATTAGCCGTAACACTCACTTTTGGCTGCCATTTATTGGCGCAAGCCTGCTCGGCCTAGCGATGCATTTTATCGACAAGCGCCACCACGCCACCGGTATCAGCCATGTCATAGACCGACTTGAAAACCACCAAGGGCGCATGCCCTTGGGGAATGTCATCAACCAGTTTGTAGGTGGGGCTGCATGCCTGTTGACCGGGCAATCTGTTGGCCGTGAAGGCCCCTCTGCACACATGGGCGCCGCGAGCGGTAGCTTGCTCGGCCAGTGGTTGCGCCTACCCAACAACAGCCTGCGCCCTCTTGCAGGTTGCGGTGTAGCAGCGGCCATAGCCGCCTGCTTTAACACACCCTTAGCGGGAGTTATTTTCGCGATGGAAGTGGTGATGATGGAATACACCATCGCAGGCTTTATTCCCGTCACCCTCGCCGCCGTAACAGGTGCCGGCATTACTCGCATCGCCTTCGGCCCCGAGATCGCCTTTATGGATGCACAAGCCGTTGTGGGCAATTGGTTAGAGCTGCCAATCATGGCCCTCGTAGGCGTGGTAGTAGCGGTATTTGCTGCGGGCTATATTCGCCTGCAAAGTCTTAGCTGTCGCTACAGCTTAAAAGTTCCCATCGCCCTGCGCTTTGCAGCAGCAGGCTTAATCACAGGGCTCTGCGCCCTGCTCACCCCACAAATCATGGGCGTAGGTTACGACACTATCGCCAGCGCTATAGCGGGTGAAATTGGTTTAGGGTTACTGCTGTTTATCGCCATCACCAAATTGCTCGCCACTGGCTGTAGCCTTGGTTTGGGCATGCCCGGCGGGGTTGTGGGGCCACTACTGTTTATAGGTGCCTGCGTGGGCGGCGCGCTCGGCGTGGCCGCACAAACCATCATGCCCCACTCAGCCAGCGCCATAGGCTTTTACGTAATCCTTGGTATGGGCGCCATGATGGGCGCGACACTTAACGCACCGCTCGCCGCCATGATGGCGATTTTGGAGCTCACCTATAACCCCAATATAATTTTCCCGAGCATGCTAGTGGTCATTGCCGCCTGCCTTATGACACGCTGGGCATTCAAGTGCGAAGGCTTATTTCAAACCCTGCTGATAATCCAAGGCAAGCAGCGATTGCGCGGCAAACTGGAAAGTAGCGACATAGTTGCCCAAGCCCTAAGCCGCACCGGTATCCGCAGCATTATGGATCGCCACCTCGTCTACAGTAACAACCTTATTAGTCAAGCTGACGCCAGTAAACTCCTCAGCAAGCGCCCGCGCTGGATCTTTCTGAGCGAGGCCAATCAACTGCTGCAACCGGCAGATCTCGCCGCCTGCATACCTTCATCAAAAACCGATGTACCAGACAATAAAACCGACGACCTTCAAACCGCAGACACAGTCATCAACCTGCTAGAAATACCCGCGCGCCGCTTTGATTTAGTGCACATCAGCGCCGACGCCAACTTGTTTGAAGCACTGCAACTGATGAATAGCGCACAAGTGGACGCACTTTGGGTAGAATCCCTCAGCGACGACCAGCGACCGCTGGGCATTATCAGCCGCACCAAAATCGACAACTACTACCGGGTCTAAGCAACCCGCCAATCGGAATCACCATGCTCTGGATCAAAGCCTTTCACATCATCGCCGTTATCACCTGGTTTGCCGCGCTGTTCTATTTGCCGCGCCTATTCGTATACCACGCCATGAGCGAGGACAGCATCAGCCGCGAGCGCTTTAAAATCATGGAGCGCAAACTCCTGCGCGGTATCGCCAACCCCTCCATGATCGCCGTGTTTATTCTCGGCGGCTGGATGAGCTGGCTAGGCTGGAGCTACTATTCCACTCAAGGCTGGTACTGGTGCAAGCTCGCCTTAGTGGCGCTAGTGACCATTTATCACCACGTCTGCATCTACCATTTCAAACAATTCCGCGATGACAAAAACACCAAAGGCCATGTCTACTTCCGCTGGTTTAATGAATTTCCGGTAGTGCTCTTGATTGGGATAGTTATACTCGTCGTCGTAAGGCCTTTTTAAATTAATGAAAAAAACTATGCCACAGCTCTACGCCATTACCGACACCCAACTTATGCCCGACGAAAAATTATTCGAAGGCGTTTTAGCTGCGCTTAAAGGCGGCTGTAAGTTGGTGCAATATCGCGATAAATCCACCGACCAAGCACGCCGGATGAGCGACGCAAAAACCCTGCTTAACCTCTGCCAACAACACCAAGCGCAGCTGATCATTAACGATGATGTCGCACTCGCCCAGCAAATTGGCGCCCAGGGCGTACACCTTGGCCAAGGCGACACGAGTGCACTGGCCGCTCGCTTAATTCTTGGCAGCAGCGCCATCATAGGCGTCACCTGTCACGACTCTATCGCGCTCGCTCAACAAGCAATCAAAGACACCGCCAACTACGTCGCCTTCGGCCGCTTCTTTCCCTCCGCCACCAAACCGGACGCCCGCCCTGCCTCCATCGAGTTAATTGGCGAGGCACGCAAAATCATTGGCGATGTGCCTATTGCAGTGATTGGCGGGATAACATTGGAAAACGCTGGGGAAATAATTGCAGCGGGGGCGGATTATTTGGCGGTCTGTAATGATTTGTTTGCTGCGGAAGACATAACCGCACAGGCCAGAAAATTTATCGAATTGTAGGTTGGCGGTGAGGAACGAACCCCAACACGCCAATCTTGCAGCGCAAACCAAAAGCCTAATGAATATCCACTTAGGCTTTTACTCAAGTTGATGCGATGGGCATGTTGGGGTTCGTTCCTCACCGCCAACCTACGGATCAATTTACACATCTATTTTATTATTTAAGGAAACCCAATGACTCGCTCCGAAGAACTTTTTGCTCAAGCTCAAAAAACCATACCCGGTGGTGTTAACTCCCCCGTGCGCGCTTTTAAGGCAGTGGGCGGTACGCCGATATTTTTTGAAAAGGCCGCCGGTGCCTATGCTTGGGACGCCGATGGCAAACGCTACATAGATTACGTTCAATCCTGGGGCCCAATGGTGCTCGGTCACGCGCACCCAGACGTCATCAATACCGTGATAGAAACCGCCAAACACGGTTTGAGTTTTGGTGCGCCCACCGAGCGCGAAACCACCTTGGCAGAAAAGCTCTGCAACTTAATTCCCAATATGGATATGGTGCGCTTTGTGAGCTCGGGCACCGAGGCAACCATGAGCGCCATTCGTTTAGCGCGTGCGTTTACACAGCGCGACAACATTGTGAAATTTGAAGGCTGCTACCACGGTCACTCGGATTCGCTGCTGATTAAAGCCGGCTCCGGCGCACTCACTCTAGGCGTACCCAGCTCGCCGGGCGTGCCTGCGGTGTTGGCCGATCACACCATCACCCTGGATTACAACAACATCGACCAACTGCGCGAATTTTTCGCCTACCAGGGCCACAGCGTGGCCTGCATTATTGTGGAGCCAGTGGTAGGCAATATGAATTGCGTACCGCCAATACCCGGCTTTTTGGAAGCGCTGCGCGAGGTGTGTGATGCAGCGGGAAGCCTGTTAATTTTTGATGAGGTGATGACCGGTTTCCGCGTTGGCCATAAAGGCGCACAGGGTCACTACAATGTTAAGGCCGATATTATTACCTTGGGTAAAGTGATTGGCGGCGGCATGCCCGTAGGTGCCTTTGGTGGTCGCCGCGATGTGATGCAAATGATCGCGCCTTCAGGCCCCGTGTACCAAGCCGGAACGCTTTCTGGAAACCCTGTGGCTATGGCCGCCGGTTTAAAAACCCTAGAGCTATTAGAGCAACCCGAGGTGTACCCCAACTTAATTGCGCGCACCAATCAATTGGTGGAAGGCTTACAAAAATTAGCCGACGAAGCGGGCATTCCCTTCACCACCAATCATGTGGGCAGCATGTTCGGTTTCTTTTTTACCAGCGAGCCCAAAATCACCAACTTTAAACAAGTGATGGCCTGCGATATTCCGCGTTTCAATAAATTCTTTCACGGCATGCTGGAGCGCGGTATTTATTTAGCACCGGCATCTTACGAGGCGGGTTTTATGTCAGCCGCGCACACAGAAGATGATATTGCCAATACCCTAAAGGCAGCGGCAGAAGTCTTTGCAACACTGAAATAATAGAGTCGATTCATGCAAAAAAAGCGCCACAAACGAGTTAAGTTTGTGGCGCAAAGCACGAGAGTAGACTCTCAACAAAGGTTACCTATTAATAAACACGCAGCTTAAGGTAAGCGCAATTATTTCCCACACTATTGGTGAAACTTAAAGTGCTGCCAGAAAAATTAGTCGCCGCCACATAATTGCTATCTATAGCGGCACTGCCCGAACTATTCACCGAGGTAACCGCACCGCGGAAGTCGCAGGAGTGAGTGTCACTATCCCAAAACTGCAGTGTGCCGCCCGCGAGGTTGCGATTGAAACGCAGACAAGTCGATGGCGTTAGGCTCACCTCAGTACGTTGCCCCCAAACCACATCAATATAGTTTGCACAACCACTCGGAATACTAGGCGCTGATGATGCCGCCTTACTCGATGCAACCTGACTAGAGGCTACTTTGCTAGAAGCGACCAAACTAGATGCAGCTTTACTGGATACCGCTTTGCTAGACGCCGCCAAACTTGAGGCTGCCTTACTGGAAGATGCAACAGCCGCCGCCTTGATATTTACTGTGATACCCTCAGAGGTTAAGCGCTTTCCGTCACGGGTAATGGCAATGGTATCTATAGTGTATTGACCAGCCGCTGCTGGAACCCATTCAACTGTGTAAGGTGCGCTATTGGTTTGCTTCAAAAATCCACCGTTTATACGGAAGTTCACTTGCACCACATCGTTATAACGGCTGCTCACCTTAGCTGCCAACTCAATAGCTTGACCTAGGGTGAATGTGCTTTTGTCATTAGGTGCAGTCACTGCAACAGTAAAATTTTGTACATCCACATCCTTCAATACAATGGTGCTCATTGAAAGTTTGGGAAGGGTAATTTGCCCAGCACCATCCTTAATCGTTGTTAAGGGGTCGGCATTAAGTGGCAACACTCGCTCGGCACCCATCGAATTAAATGACATAGCTTTGTGGGTAAAAGACCCGCCGTAAACTGAACCATCCAACTTCACGGAAAATGGCACGGCTTTATCGGTTAGGTTCAATACAAACACAATAGTCTTGCCATCTTTTACCACTGCACGCGCACTGACCGCATCCACACCCGCCATTAAGTCTGGGCTGTTCATACTGCTACCTAGGAGTGTGCTGTCTTCAAATACGCTGCGAATAATTTCGTAGCTAGAACCAACAGCAGTTTTCTCTAAAGGATATTTAATACGCGGCCGCATAGCGCCACTTGGGCTTTTGTACTCCTCCCAGACTAAAAAGGAATTTAACTGGCCATTCACACTGAACCAGTTGGCTCGGTCATAAATTTTTTGATTTTCGCTCATGAAAATATAAGCGTCCGCCATACCCAAGACTGACACCGCATTTGGGCCACCAGATTTAACGCCCCACTCGCTCAGCCAAACTGGCTTGTTGGGCGCTACTTTTTGTGAGTAATCATTCACTGAAGCTGCCAAGTAATAGCGCGCCGTTAAGGCTGTGCCATAAGCACCTGCGGGACTGTTGGCATCGTCTGGGTCAGAACCAACGTAGGTATGCACAGTCACCGCATCAAAATAAGACAAGTCTTTGGTTAAGTCTTTATTCCAATTAGGGTTAACTGCACTACCTCTGCGCAACAGAGGTACAGATACGCGAATAGTCGGGTCTTTAGCTTTCAAAGCTGCCGACATGGATTTAGCGCGCGCAATGTAATCACTAGCATTTGGAATAATGGAGCTGCGTTGACCTGGATAGAAATTCTCGTTACCCAATTCAATATCTTTGACTTCAAAACCGCGCCCCACTAAATCTTTATAACGCGCGACAGTTTCGGGGCTGCCATTATTAAAATTGGTGCCGTCTGCGCTCATGTTAAAAGTCCACAACATGTCAAAACCAGCGCCGGTCGCATCCTTTTTCTTAAGATTTAAAAAGGTTAAACCTTCAATACCAATTTTTTTATTTGAGCTATCCATCTGCTTAATATTCGATAAGAAATCAAGTTCTACGCTGCGCAACTTACCACTTGCATGCATGTACTCGAAACTATCTTCTCCAAACACGCGCGTGCCGTCTGTTCTCCAGTCATACCAGTTGGCCCACAAGCCGTGTGGAAAACGAACCGTTATTGGGCTGTAGTGATTGATTAAAGCCTGCTCTACGGCAGAGCTATAGCCAAAAATATTAGTGCCCAGCTGCTTGTTGTTGTAAATCTCCTGCGCCGAGGTGTTGATGCTAAAAGTTGCTGTCACGGTTGAGGGCAAGGCAAAGGGGTATTCCTCTGCCTGCGCGAGCTGAGTCGTCGCCAAACCCATCGCAGAGATGAGTAAGATAAGTTTTTTATTCATAGGGTGCCGCCATTGTTATCGGTTATTTGAAAGCCTACAACGCACACTACAGCTAGGCAGTATCTCCTGCTATTTCACCGCCCTAGTGTCGTTCAGGCAGCAGTCTCGGCCAATACAGTATTGCCGTCAAGTGGCCATACCAATTCAAGAATCGTTTTGTGACCACACACAAGCTTTAGGCTTTAACTAGCTCTCGTTTATAGAAAAGTAAAAGTAGTTCCACAGGCCATAAAAAAACCCTGCAATGGTTACTACAGCGGGTTTATGTTTAGAGGTGTAGTTCTGGGCTAGCTTAGTTGGCGATAAGTGTTTCTGACTTTCTCACCCAACGGGCAGCTTAGATAGCAGAGGACTTGTCGATATTTTGCTTTGCGGGCCCTGATATGTTGTTTTAATTGGGTATAAAACCGAGCACCGCACCTAGGCTGAAAACACCCTCATACATTGTCTTGTGTACCATATGCAGCGCCATTCTCAGCAGAACAAGAATTATCGTAAAGTGGCCATACCAATATGGAGCGCAACATGTGATGAAATGCAAATTTCACACGAAATGAGCCTCGTTTATGGGGCTATTAATAAGGGGGAGAAGGGAATGTATAAGTAGGCTTTTGATTTTCTTCAGAAATAGAATATTCAACCTAATAAAAATGGGAAGCTGCGCACTAAAACCACAGAGAAGGATAGGCATGAAACCAGAGGATAAGCTCATGAAAACTCAACGGCGAAGCGCGATAAGTAAGCGCTCCGCCAGAAAACACCGCTGCTGAAGTGACAACCATTGGTTGCAAAACGATTGCGCAGGCGTTATTACATCATCCACCACACTGGCCTAGATTAACCGAGAGTATATGAAGGCCCAAATCCAAAACTCCAAATTAATACGGTCAGCGCCATAACCGCAACTAACATCACCATACCTACGGTTAATACAGAACTGGCATAGACAAAACCTTCGCCTTCAGGAATTTTCATGAAAATTGAAATGCCCGCATAAAGTAAATACACCGTGTAAAACACCGCAGCTATGATGACCAACATAGCCAACACCACGTTAGGATAAAGCGCGGTTAACCCCGCAAAAAATAATGGCGTAGCAGTGTAAGCGGCAAAAACAATACAACGACTTAAACCAGGAGATGAATCATAAACCCGTGACATCCAATGAATGAACGCACCCATTACACCAACACCCAACAACAGCGCAATGTACATAAGTCCACTCATCAGCAGTGCGCTCGAAGGTGTCAGCAATACCGGCGCCCCATGTCCAATAGTCCAACCAATGCGCGTGGTACCAAAAAACATTGAAACGGCAGGTATAAGCGCTAGGAACAATACGTGGGCTAAGTAGAGATGCGTAACGCTTTCTTCCGTATCGCGAATTTCTTCCCACTCTTGGTGGGGATGGGTAAAGAGTCCAGCCACATGAGAAATCATATAACGCCTCCGATAAGCTGCAAGAGCCATACTAAAATTTATTGTACTGATACGTTTATTGTTAAGCATTTAGATGCATTGCAAAATTAATTATAGGCCGCTTAACCCCAGATGAATTAGACCAATTGGGGCTCAAAAAGTGAATCCCCATAACTACGACGTCTAATATAAAAAAACTTTACCTTATTTAGTGCATTAACAAGCGCATATCACTGACAATAGCTTCAACATTATGGGGTGGCTCAAATGAGCCAATCAACTCCGCCTTTGGGTTTACAATAAAAATGCGTGATGAATGGTTAACCTGATAATCGTCACCCGCATTGTCTGGCAATGCAAAGCCAGCAGGCACATTAAAATAATCATCCCCTCGTTTAAATGTACGACTATAAGCCGCGCCAAAAAAATCAGCCACCTGTGCAAGCTCTTGATTACTGCCACTCAGACCAATAAGTTGCGGGTGAAAAAAATTAACATAGGTGGCGCGTACACTATTCGTATCGCGTTCGGGGTCAAGGCTAATAAAAATTAATTGTAAAGTGCTAGCGTCACCAAGCAGGCGCTTAACACGCGCCATTTTTTGTAGCGCCATGGGGCATAAGTCTGGGCAGGAACTAAATCCAAAATAAATAAGACTCCAATATTGTTGGAGATTTTGAGGGGTAAATTCATGTTCCCGCTGATCCTGCAGCAAAAACTTTTGGAGTGGCTTGGCTTGCGGCAAGAATCGAACCCATTCAGCGTCGGGCGCCCCAGCAAATAGGCGCACACTCATATAAGCTCCAGCGCCAAGGCATATCATAACCATGATCGCAAAGTGAACGCGTCCTATATTCATGCATACCTCTCAGTTATTCATGCCCGCCCTATTGCCGCTCTACTCTTCCACTGTCAGGTTGCCTATTTTCAAGCTGACTCTTTTTACTCATGAGTAATTATTGCTATCAAGTGACGGCCATTATTTATCATTCTGCTATTACTCACTCATCAGCACGCACAACAGGCACACTCACACTCTGCTGGCCAGCACTGAAGCTAAATCTAATCAACACACTATCGCCTTCAATCAATGGAACTTTTGGCCCCATCAACATTAGGTGCATTTTGCCCGGTATTAATGTCAACGTTTCACCTGGTGCAATAGTCAGCGGCACTACCTGCTCCATCCAAGCCTGATGATTTTCATAGCGCGTGCGATGAAACATCGCCATAGCACAACAATCAGCACTCACCTCAGTAATAATAATCGGCTGCAGTTGGTGATTATCAATCGTCATATAGGCAGCCAATGCTTTCGCCCCCGGCGGGGCCAAATGTATAACTGCTTGCGAAATCACTAAGTCACTTGCAAGGGCGCGAAACGAAATTAGGATGAGCAGAATGACACAATAAATTCTAAGCACCCAAGAAACTCCATTTAATATAGTGGTCAACCAATAACACCAGAAATAAAAGCATCAGGTGCACTATTGAAAAACGAAAAGTCGCCATAGCTGATTCGGGTGTTGGCTTGTATTTTAAACGCAATGCATGCCATAAAAATACAGCATTTAAATAGCAGCTTCCCACTAAATAAATCAACCCCGACATGGCGACCAAATAAGGTAAAAGACAAACTAAAAACAAGAGCACGCAGTAAAATAATACCGCGGTTTTAGTAAACTCAACACCGTGGGTGACAGGCAACATAGGCACGTTGACTTTAGCGTAGTCGTGGCGACGATGGATGGCTAGCGCCCAAAAATGCGGAGGCGTCCAGGTAAATACAATCATCACCAACAACAAAGCATGTGCACTAACCTCGCCGCTTATCGCCGTCCAGCCCAGTAGTGGTGGCAGCGCGCCTGCAAGCCCCCCTATAACAATATTTTGAGGCGTAGCACGCTTAAGCAAGATGGTATAAATAACGGCATAGCCTAACAAACCAAAGAGAGTTAGGACTGCGGTTAAGGTATTCACCCAATTCACTAAAATAAAAAACCCTACAACAGCAATCGCACTAGCAAAAGTTAATGCCTGTCGATTACTCAAGCGGCCTTTCGGCAATGGCCGCATATAAGTGCGCGCCATCTGCGCATCAATTTTTTGATCTAGCACATGGTTAAAGGCAGCTGCAGCCGAAGAGACTAAACCTATACCCAAGCTCGCCATAAACATTAAACTCAGGTCCGGCACGCGCGGGGTGGCTAACATCATGCCAACCCATGCAGTTAACACCAACAACGCAACTACCTTAGGCTTAGTGAGCTGATAGTAATCGCGACTACGCGCTAAAATATTTTCAAAATATAAACTCTTAGCCGATAAGGTTCTCGCAATTTCCATAGTGCCTCCTAACAAGCTTATACGTTTACGGGGGGCGAATCTGCACGGTACAGTCGATACACCCAGAGCCACAAGACCATCAATAAATTTGCAGCAACAAGATTGTGTGCAACGGCATTCCACAGGGGTAAGAGTGATAGTATATTTATCAACCCCAAGGTTATTTGCAAAAGCAGTAAAAATAGTAACAATAAAATTTGTCTGCGTAGTTGTCGCTGTTGGGTGCTCCGCCATGCAAAATATCCAAACAATACAATAGTACACAAGGTCAGCAGCGCGCCCATACGATGGAGAACATGCACCGACATACGCCCCTCATAAGGCATAACCCCATATTCATAGGTTTCGTGGCCGAGCGGCAGATGAACTGCGGCTGCAAGCGAAAATTTTTCTTCCCATCCGGCTTCGCAAAAAGGTAGTTGATGGCATACCAATGCCGCATAGTTTGCTGATGTCCAACCGCCCATTAAAATTTGCAGTAGTAACACCGCCAGCGCTACGCTTGCTAAGGGGCGTAAACGAACTAACTGCGGCTCATAAATAGACGCTATTTTTTTGTTCAGATTTAAGCGCAATGTCATTAAGAGTGCAAAAATACTAAACCCACCGAACAAGTGCGCCACAACAACTAAGGGCAATAAATTAAAAGTAACTGTCCACATACCTAATGCCGCTTGAAATATTACTAATAACAATAACGCGCTACTCAACCAACGTTGTTGTTGCAACCACAAACTTAGGAAAAATATCGCAGCGATACATAATCCGAGACTACCAGCCAAGTAGCGATGCAACATTTCATTGCGCGCTTTATGTAGCTCTAATACCGAATTGGGAAAGTTTACTTGCGCCGCGGCGATATGTGCCTCGCTATGAGGTATGGTTAATGAGCCATAACAACCCGGCCAATCAGGGCAACCAAGCCCCGCATCTGTTAAGCGCGTATAGGCACCCAGTGCAATTACCACCAGCGCTAATAAAGCACTAATATTAATCAGCAGTCTAAAGGGTTTCACATACTACTCCGATCATAATTCATCAGCCGCAATAGATCGCTGCGAATATCGCGGGCAAGCGCAGGAATTTGCCCTGGAATTGTTGTCGGTAAATAGCGTAATATGGCTACGCCCTGTTGGTTTAGTAACAATATTTGTCCTTTTACTTCCGTACTTTCTACACTGGCCGAGCGCCATTTCAACGCGGGATACTCGGTCAATTGTGGTGGCTGTACGGTGGCAACAAGCAGTGGTTGTAAGCCCATTTGTTTGCGCCCAAGACCACTATAAAGTTGCTGCAAAATATAGAGTGAATATTCACACTCTATGGTGCAAGTATCGCCCTGCACATAGGCCAAATACCAATGAGGTGCTGAAGAAGATTCAACACGAATCAACGGAAAATCATGTTCGAGCCAAACACCTTTATTTGTATCGCCCCCCTTAAACCAACCCAGCGACAAACTCACTTTTGCCGCGATTATAGGTATGAGCGCGCAACTTACAAATAACAGTAAAAATTTATTTTTACTCACTTGCTACCCCTTCATCAGTCACTTTTTATCACAACCCTACTTTTGATTTTCACGTTTCTTGTGCTGCACATCGCTTTCACAACCCGCAATAAGAGGAACAACAAACGGCATCCGCTTATGTGCACTCGCTAGCATCGCAATCACAACAAATGCAAATGCCAATAGCGCCCATTGCAACGCATAGGCTCTATGGCGCTCCGGCGGGAGCACTACGGCTTGATAATGTGGTTTAAAGGGCGACGCTTCCTGTTGATAAATTAATGCAGGAAAAATAGGTTGCACCAACAAGGGGGCAAGCAGCGTTAAATCCACTTGCTGTATACGCATAGGCCAGCGCAGATTATTCTCTGTATTTTGGCCAAGTAAAATCCCCTTAAACTCAGTACGCAACACGCCTTGAATATGTAATTTTTGCGGGATATTAAGGCGCGGTAATAGTTCTCGGCGTGCCGGCGCAGCCACCCAGCCTAAATTAACCAATAGGAGCTGTTGCTGTTGTGGCAGCTGTAGGGGTACCACTACGTCATAACCCACCTGACCTTGATAGGTTTGATTATCCAGCAGCCAAACGATAGGAGCCAACCAACGCCCGTGAACATCAACATGCACACCATCGACCTCAGTAAGCGGAAAGGTAAACAGCTGCTTAATATTCAATGCACCACCTTGTTGAACTTGTTGTAAACGTGCAAGTAATTCAGTTTTAGTTTCGGCCCGCTGCAGCTGCCACAAGGATAGAATAACCAATACACTAAAACACATTGTGCAAAAAACTACCCAAGGCCACCGAATTATCCAGTAGTGATTAAATCCTGTAATGGTCATACTGAACCCCGCGCTTGGAGTTGCTGGTTTTTAGGCTGCGATGAAGAGCTTCATACAGCCTGCTATACTTCCAAAACACACTATTTAACAACCAAATGTATAACCCTTGGCGAGGACACTTATGCTCATTAAAATAATTTTGATCATATTCTTAGCATTGGTGATATTTAATTTATTTCACGCGCTTGTCGTCATGTTGCAAAATCGCGAAAAATCACCACCCATGTCAATCATGCTTGGCCGCCGCCTTATTTTTTCGGTTTTGATTATCCTTTTTATTATCGTATTAATGCTCACCGGTGTGATTAGCCCACATGAACGACCTTTCTGACAATCTATTGCACTCGCACCATCTAAAACTGCGATAGCCTTAAAGAACATACACAAAAATAAAAAGATTGAGCCAAACTACATCGACAAAATGCCAATACCAAGCTGCCGCCTGAAAAGCAAAGTGTTTATCTGGGGTGAAATGATTTTTGAATAGGATGCGCAACAAAACCACACTGAGGAATATTGCACCAAGCGTGACATGCAAACCATGAAATCCGGTAAGTAAAAAAAACGTATTGCCGTACAACCCAGAACTAAGGGTTAAGCCCAATTCAGTGTATGCATGCCGATATTCATAGATTTGAAAACCTAAAAAACAAAAACCTAAAGCAATCGTTGCGATCAATCCTATTTTTAACTGCAGGCGCTTGCCCTGCTCTAGGCCTAGATGCGCAATTTGTAAGGTTATGGATGACGCCAACAAAATCAAGGTGTTGTAGAGTGGTATCCCATCCCAAGGCATGACTTCGGTTTCTACGCCTGCGGGAGTTTTCAACAGTGGCCATATGGCAGAAAAATTAGGCCAGAGTATCTCTGCGGTCATGGCATTATTACCCGCACCACCCAACCACGGCAGTGCAATGATGCGCGCATAAAAAAGCGCACCGAAAAAAGCCATAAAAAACATTACTTCAGAAAAAATAAACCAACTCATTCCCTGCCGAAAAGAGCGATCCATTTGAGCGCTGTAAAGCCCATCCATGGACTCAAAAATTACCGTTTTAAACCACCCCACTAACATGATAAGCAGCAACCCCACACCAATGGGCAGCATATATACGCCCAGCCCCAAGCTTTGACTTTCGGGTGTATTAATCCAATGGGCAGCACCATAACCCATAAAAAACAGTGCGACCGCACCAACGATAGGCCATGAACTCTGTTGTGGCACATAGTAGTGCTGATACGTGTTTACAGGGCTTGAGTGGGAGCTATGCATATCATGATCTCCTCGAAAAAAAGCAATAATTGCCTATCAATCAACCATCTATTAACTATCTATTTAGCGCGCACTCAATTGATGAGCAATAACGTATTCAAGTATACGTTCTTCTATTACTGTTACATGGCCTGCGCTTGTGTCGACTGCACTTGATACATGCGATAAGAGAGCGTAATTCTCGTAGCCTCTGTTGGCAGTGCGCGGTCGAGATAAAACTGCACCGGCATCTGCTTACTTTCATGCGCAGCTAAGGGCTGCTGAACAAAACAAAAACACTCAATTTTCTTGAAGTACTCAGCATACTGCCCCGGTGAAACCGACGGCACCGCCTGAGCCACAATAAACTGCTCGCTAAGATTTTCGGCCACAAAATTAACTATTTTCATCTCACCTGGGTGCAAGCTGATACGATCAACTTCCGCAGCAAATCGCAATGGAAACTGTTGGGTATTGGTGGCAATAAACTCCACCTCTATAAGGCGCGTTTTATCTATCTTGCCCGAGGCTATAGCGGCAACCTTGGCTGTTTTGCCATTAATGCCGGTATAGCGACAAAACACATCATAGAGAGGCACTAGTGCAAAGCCGAATAAAAACATAGCCACGCATATAGCGACTAATTTTTTAACTAAAATACTATTGGCATTCGCTGCACTCACTTCAGTCGCTCCTACTTAGGATTTATCTATCACCTCACCTTCGGTGGAGTTTGAAAGCTGTGATAAGGCGCTGGCGATGGTATTTCCCACTCTAAACCTTCAGCCCCCTCCCATACCTGCGCAGTTGCGGCCTCTCCTTTTCGCCTCATGCAACGCACTACTCCCCAAACAAAAAGTAGTTGCGATAAACCAAACAGCAATGCGCCTATGCTGATAAAGGCATTCATATCCGCAAATTGCAAGGCATAGTCGGGAATGCGCCTCGGCATACCCGCGAGACCGACAAAGTGCATAGGGAAAAACAACATATTAACGGAGACCAGTGAACACCAAAAATGCCACTGCCCAAGTCGTTCGCTGTACATCACCCCAGTCCACTTTGGAATCCAAAAATAGACGCCTGATATAATTCCAAATAAAGCCCCGGTTACCAGTACATAGTGAAAATGAGCCACCACAAAATAGGTATCTTGATATTGAAAATCGGCAGGGATAATCGCCAACATCAAACCGGATAAACCACCAATGGTAAAAAGCACTATAAATGCCAACGCAAACATCATGGGCGTTTCAAACGTCATGGAACCGCGCCACATAGTCGCCACCCAATTAAATACTTTTACCCCCGTGGGAACGGCAATGAGCATTGTGCTGTACATAAAAAATAATTCAGCAGCCACAGGCATTCCCGTGGTAAACATGTGGTGCGCCCACACAATAAAAGATAGAAAGGCGATGCTCGCAGTGGCGATCACCATAGAGTCGTAACCAAACAGGGGCTTGCGTGCAAAAGCGGGCACGATGCTGGAGATAATACCGAAGGCGGGCAAAATCATAATGTACACCTCAGGGTGACCAAAAAACCAAAAAATGTGCTGAAACATCACCGGATCACCGCCACCTGCCGCATCAAAAAAGCTTGTGCCAAAATATTTATCCGTTAGCACCATAGTGACCACACCCGCCAACACAGGCATAACAGCAATTAGTAGAAATGCTGTTATCAGCCAGGTCCACACGAACAAAGGCAATTTCATCCACGTCATACCAGGCGCGCGTAAATTAAAAATTGTGACGATAATATTCATCGCCCCCATGATGGATGAAATACCCAAGAGGTGAACGGCGAATACAAAATAGGCTGTGCTATTTCCGCTGTAGGTAGTAGAGAGAGGTGCGTAAAATGTCCAGCCCGCAGCAGGGCCTCCACCTTCCATAAACAAGGTAGACAGTAAGATAAAAAATGAGAATGGTAGTATCCAAAAGCTCCAATTATTCATGCGCGGCAGTGCCATATCCGGAGCGCCAATCATCAATGGCACCATCCAATTTGCAAGGCCGACAAAGGCGGGCATAATCGCGCCAAACACCATAACCAATCCATGTACCGTCGTCATTTGATTAAAGAAATGTGGCTCGACCAACTGTAACCCGGGCTGAAATAATTCAGCGCGAATCACCATAGCCAAACTTCCACCAATAAAGAACATGAGCAGTGAAAACAATAAGTAAAGCGTGCCTATATCTTTATGATTGGTAGTATAAAGCCAGCGAGTAATCCCCTTTGCTTTATGCTCTGAATGATGCGCTGCTGAATTACTTTGTGCAGAATCAACAGTCTCAATGGTAGAAGAGTTTTTATTCATAACCTACTCCTTAAGCTCAAGGGCAGCAGCTACATTCGCGGCCTGAACTAGGTCGCCAGTATTATTCCCCCACGCATTACGCTCGTAGGTCACCACGGCTGCAAGTTCCGCGCTGCTTAGCTGCTTGGCAAAAGCCTGCATGGCAGTGCCCGCTTTTCCATGAAGCACTATGTGCAAATGTGTAGCGACATCCCCCAAGGCAATTGCACTGCCTTTTATCCCGGGAATTACCCCCGGCAAACCTTCACCTGAAACTTGATGGCAGGCGGCACAACGCGTGTCATAGACTTTTTTACCTGCTGCAATCAGTTCATCTAACCCCAAGGGTTTTAACGCGGCTTCTGCAGCGCGAGCGTCAACCTGCAATTGTTGTTGCTCTAGAAGCCACACGTCAAAGTCTTGTGCTGTTTTGGCTTCAACTACTATTGGCATAAAGCCATGGTCCTTACCGCACAATTCCGCACACTGTCCGCGATAAATTCCCGGCTCATCCACTTTGGTCCAAGTCTCATTGATAAAGCCTGGGTTCGCATCTTTTTTAATGGCAAAAGCAGGTACCCACCATGCGTGAATTACATCGTCGGAAGTCATAAGAAAGCGAATTTTTTTATCGATAGGAATGACCAGAGGGCGATCAACCTCACGTAAATAATGCTCGCCTTTTACATCCATATTATTTATTTGCTCACGCGGTGTGGCGAGCAGTGAGTAGAATTCAATCGGATATTCCAAATACTTGTAATGCCATTTCCACTGTGAACCTGTCACTAAAATAGTAAGATCTGCTTTTGATGCATCTTCCATGGCAATCAGTGTTTTACTGGCCGGAATAGCCATCACCACTAAAATTAATACCGGAATGGCAGTCCAGAGTATTTCTACTTTCAAGCTGCCATGAAATTGAGCGGGTATGGCTCCTTTGGATTTTCGATGACGTGCAATTGACCAAAACATCAAACCAAAAACCACTACGGCTATAGCACAACAAATGTAAAAAATCGTCATATGCAGGTGATAAACCTGATGACTAATATCAGTAACGCCTTGTGTCATATTCAACGAGGAACTCTGCGCCTGCACCCAGCCGCTCATGAAAAAAATCCCTGAGAAACCCAGCAATCGAGAAAGTAAAGTAGCCACGGGATAACTCCTTATTATTTGATACACACCAAATTCATGCAGAGTAATAATATTTTTTTGAGCATTTACAAAAAACAGCGACAGCCATCTAACAACTCAGAGAAGTTATAGACAATTGCATTCATCGCATCGGCATTGCCGATCAGAGATACCAGGTTTAATAGGCGCGACCTGATAAAGATAAGCTGATAAACAGCTCAATAGACTGGACTCACAAGCCAGAATACAGGACGTACCAGAACTAATGTAACCGGACCCTACATCTGAATCTAACGCCGCTTAAATGGCGCCAACATAGTTAACAACAGATTATGCCTTCAAAAGTGTTTTTAATAACCAAGTATCATTAAAGAACAACTCTAAACAAATCAGTAGCAGTAACTATAAACCCCAAGCGCTAAAAGGCAAACAAATAAGCCAAAGCACGTAAAGTTTAAACATGAATTTGAATCTTTACGCGCAATAATCCGCCAAGAGGTAAATCAGAATAAATCCACATCGCTGGAATATATTTCATTGTTCGCTAACTCGCCAGCTTCAGCGCAACATGAACCGCCCTGCATAATTTCCTGCGACATAAGCGCCTGACTTTCCTGCAATTGTACTAGTAAATCCTGCATAGATTGCAGTGCCTGCGGCAGTTGATTTTCTTGTGAAAGCTGCGCTATGCATTGCTCCTTGACGGCACTGACAAGCAATTGCTGCTGCGCTAAAGTGGCTTGAAGTTGGTGCTGATGGTTTAAAGCATAAACTTTTGCATCAGTAGCACCCAACACCCAAGGAATCGTATCTTTTATACGTCCATAGCGCTCAGGTTCATCTAATGGCATATTTTTTATTAACATAGAGACCAGTGAAAAATTGCAAAAAGTACGCTCACCATAATCGCAGAAGCGCCCTTCTTTATGACAGGCGATGAACATGGTTCTTTCCAAGGGTGAAATGGGAACACCTTTTTGGCCATAGAAAAGTTGCCCATTAGTACTCATAAACATAAGCGAAATACGCAAGCCGAACTCATTCATTGTCTGAATCAAACCCTCGGCCAATTTTTCAAAACTGGACATGGTATAGGTACGCTCGGCAAAGCGAAGCGAACGCCCCAAATCGGCACTTCCCGATAAAGCATCAAACGCGACAGCTTGGGCATTCTCTGCCAAAGCGCTTAACTGGTGGACCTGTTTAACCGCAGTTACGGCGCGCTGTATTTTAATTTTGAGCATATCGAGATTTTTAGACTTAAGCAGGTAATCTTCAGCACCTATTTCAAAACCAAATATTTTTTCTTCGAGTGAATCTTTGCCTGACAGAAAAATAATCGGTATTGCCGCAGTCGTTTCCGCCCCTTTGAGCTCACAACAAACGTCATAGCCATTTTTATCGGGCATAGCAATATCCAATAAAATGCAATCTGGGGCTTGAGTTTGAGCGAAGCGCAACCCTTCCGCACCATTTAGGGCAAATACAATCGAGGCAACATCTTCTAGGGCAACCGCCAAAAACTCACACCAACTACGATTGTCATCGATTACTAAAATATTGGGTTTCTTAGCTTCAGACTCCAGCGCCATAAATACTCCTCAGAAATAAGTGGCTACAAAACCTAAGTGTAGAAGGGAAGGCAGGAGCTGTAGAGAAGTTACTTAGAATTAGTTGAGGTAAGAATAAGCCCTTAAAGAAAAGGTGCGCCGGAGGTACAAGGCTTATGGATATGGCATCAAATGAGAGGCAAAAAAAAGCGGGCTAAAAAGCCCGCTAAAAATTCGGTGAGTTATCTAACCAATAGTCCGATTAAAGTTCACCATCACTCTTACACCCAGAGTTCCTATATTGACCCGAGAAGACTCGAGCCACAGGCAGCTAAATTGTTATGGTTTATGCCGCCTTAATTATTCTTATGTGGCGTCACTTAGCTGCTCACACGACTCAGTTACCTCTTGAGTCAAATCTATACTGATGGCTTATAGCACCCTCCCTAATTGCGCTGCACCCGCATAAAAACTGATAACGCAATCATAACACTCTCTCCAAATTAAAATCCACAACTTATACTAAAAAGACCTTATCTATTTTTAATAATGAGACACCTGTTCTATTTCGCCCAGGCTAATTCATGCATAAAAATAACAAAAAACTCAATAAAAACAATTAGATATAAAAAAACAATGAACCAAGAATTGTTAATGGCACGCTAAAGGACTACTGCAACTTCTATAACCATAAAGCAAAATTGTCGCCGCAAACATCATTTTTTGATCTATTTGGAATATTACAAAAGGATTCAATTACCTATAAAGATTGCGCTAACATAAAGTTAGCAACGCCACAGCGATCTCAACCATAAAACGAGGGATTTTTACAATAAATGTCGCCGGGATAGGAAAGTTAAAGCGGTATAAAACTAAGCAGAACTTAAAGTGAAGCGAAAAGAAAGTAAGCGGTCGCTTAGGCTCTTCGCCTCACTACAGCGCAGAAATATCACCAAAGCTGTGCAGGCTTATTAAGCCTCAACAAAGCCTCAGGCGAGACACTGACAGGAAAAGTAGGTTAAATCATCGAGGCGTAGCGCCGTTAATTCGCCACCCCATACACAACCGGTATCGAGTGCGTACACATTTGGGGTGCTGGTTTTGCCCTCCAAGGCAGCCCAGTGCCCGAAGAGTATTTTTTGATTCACGGTTTTCCGCTCAGGAAAAGAGAACCAAGGCGCATAACCTTCTGGAGCAGCGGCAGCGCTCTCTTTGGTTTGCAACTCAAGTTCGCCTTCAGCAGTGCAAAATCGCATACGGGTAAAATAGTTGGTAATCATGCGCAGGCGGTCATAACCAATCAATTTATTTTTCCACCGCTTAGGACTGTTGCCGTACATGTTGGTGAAAAAATCCTGCGCATATTGACTTTGCAATACCGCCTCAACTTCGCGTGCATAGGCTTGCGCCTGAACTAGGTCCCACTGCGGCGGTATGCCCGCATGAACCATGGTAAAACCTAAGGTAGCGTCGTGGTACAGCAGACGCTGCTGACACAACCAATGAACTAACTCCGCACAATCGGGAGCAGCTAAAAGCTCGTTTAAGGTGTCATATTGCCCAGGCTGACGCACACCGGCGGCTACCGCTAAAAAGTGTAAGTCGTGATTACCCAAAACCACACAGAGGGAATCGCGCATACCATAGAGAAAACGCAAAGTTGCAAGGGTATCGGGGCCGCGATTGATTAAATCACCAGCAAGCCAGAGCTTATCCCGAGCGGGGTCGAAGGCAATTTTGTCCAGTAGGCATTGCAGTGGCGCTAGGCAGCCCTGAATATCGCCGATTGCGTAAGTAGCCACTGCGCTTAGTGCATCGCGTGAGGTGGCACCAACGCGAAGGTTGGAATGGGTGCATCGAATAGCTCGCCATCATCTGCGCGCATTTGATAGGTGCCTTCCATCAGGCCCGTTTCCGTTTCTAATATAACGCCACTGGTGTAGGTATAACTTTCACCAGGGGCGATCAAGGGCTGCTCGCCAATAACGCCCATACCTTTTACTTCTTGCAAATGCTCATTGGCATCGGTAATGCGCCAATGGCGGCTAATAAGTTGTGCGGCCAGGTCACCCGCATTGGCAATAGTGATGGTGTAAGCATAGACATATCGCTGTTGCTGCGGAACGGATTGCGCAGCAAC
Source organism: Cellvibrio sp. 25HG11W-0 (assembly GCF_057815475.1). Taxonomy (NCBI): domain Bacteria; kingdom Pseudomonadati; phylum Pseudomonadota; class Gammaproteobacteria; order Cellvibrionales; family Cellvibrionaceae; genus Cellvibrio; species Cellvibrio sp. 25HG11W-0. The sequence continues at coordinate 1,300,063 of NZ_CM174230.1, read as the reverse complement.
ATAAGAAGTTTTAACACTGACAGCTATTGTTGACATAAATAACACAGAACTCTAATTAAAAATGGGTCAAAAAAGGCGTGTAAAAAGCAAATACTAGCGCTTACTTTTTACGCTTTGCTTTTGTTTTAAGCGCAGCTTGAACTTTCACTTCAGGCGCAATTTTTTGATAGTTATAAGCCCAGAAAAATACACCTGCGCCCACAAAAATCATTGGCAGGCTTAACATCTGCCCTGATGAAATAGTAATTCCCGCAAAACTCACCTCATAGTCAGGCGTGCGAAAGTATTCGGTAAAAAAACGTGCGCAGCCATAAAGCCCACAATAGAGTGCACCCACAGCCCAGCGCGGACGCTGCTTGCTGGCAAACAGCCACATGATGACAAACAACAAGAGTCCATCCACCAAAATTTGATAGATAGGTGATGGATGAACAAGATGATCTTCCCCTGGCCATCGCATAGCCCAAGGCAAGTCTGCACTAGCGATGCGCCCGGGCAGTTCGGCATTGATAAAGTTACCCAGACGACCTGCGGCATAACCTAGGGGTACCAGCGGTGCAATAAAATCGTAGACGTCGCCCAGATTTTTTTGCGCTTTGCGCGCCCAAAGCCACATGGCAATAACCACACCCAAAAAGCCGCCGTGATAAGACATGCCAGGGTGCCAGAGCATAAAAATTTCGAGCGGATTTGCAAAATAAAATTCTGGCCGATAAAAAAATACCTCGCCCAAGCGACCGCCGACAATAACGCCAATCATGCCGTAAAACACCATGTCGCCAACATGGTCCTTAGTCCAGCCTTGAGCCTGTAGGTGGGGCAGTTTAATGCGTTGATTGCCCAGCAGCATAAACTGCAAAAAAGCAAAACCATACATTAAGCCGTACCAGTGCACTGACCATGAGCCTATCGAAAAAGCCACGGGGTCTGGCATAGGATGAACAAGCATAAGAGTCCTTTGTGCCGATTAGTTAGTCGTTAAGTACGGGCGCGGCACCCGCACTTGGCAGGGTTAAATCGCCCAGTAAATTGCTGATTTCCACATACTCGCGCAAACTAATTTGCTCTGGGCGCAGCCCCAAATCAATGGGCAAACTTTCCAACTGCTCGAGCGTGAGCAATTGTTTCAGTGAATTGCGAATAGTTTTGCGGCGCTGTTGAAACGCCACATTTACTAACACCTCAAGGGTTTTAATATTGTTGGCGACAAAGGGCAAGGTTTTGTGGGGAATAAGACGCACTATGGCGGAATCGACTTTAGGTGCAGGGTCAAAGGCCGTAGGCGGCACTTCAAATAAATTTTCAACGGCGCAGTAGTACTGCACCATGATGCCTAAGCGTCCATAGGCGCTGTCGCCCGCCTGCGCTGCCATGCGTTTTACCACTTCTTTTTGCAACATGAAGTGCATGTCGCGCACCTGAGTTGAATAGCTCAGCAGGTGAAAAATAAGCGGCGTGGATATGTTGTAGGGCAAGTTGCCCACGATACGAATGGGCTGCTCGGCTTTAATCAACTGCGCAAAATCAAATTGCAACGCATCTGCTTGAAAGAGTTGAAAGTTGGCGTGACGCTCAAACTTCACTTTAAGCCAAGGCACTAAATCGCGATCCAACTCAATCACACTGATATTGTCACAGCTGTCGGCAAGCAGCTGAGTGATGGCGCCCTTGCCGGGGCCAATTTCAACAATTTGATCGTCGCGCTGCGGGTGAATGGAGCTCACTATGTCGCGAATAATGCCGTGATCGATTAAGAAGTTTTGGCCAAAACGCTTACGCGCTTTGTGTTGTGATTCTTGGTTCAACATTTTTTTCATAAATTTTTCAACAAATAGCGGCTCAGCGCTTAGGCTACTGAACAGAAAATAATAATTAACCGCGCGCGCTTTCTTTGGCGTGCACCATATCCAGGGCATAGGCCATAGCCGTGCGTAAACTACCCAAATCAGCGCGGCCCGTTCCCGCCAAATCGAGTGCAGTACCGTGATCGACCGAGGTGCGAATAATGGGCAAGCCCAAGGTGATATTTACCGCTTGACCAAAACCTTTGTATTTCAATACCGGCAAGCCCTGGTCGTGGTACATGGCCAAGACTGCATCAGCCTTATCTAAGTGTTTGGGGGTAAATAACGTATCTGCTGGCAGTGGGCCCACGAGATTCATACCCTCGGCGCGCAATATATTTAATACGGGTTCTATAGTCTCTATTTCTTCACGACCAAGATGCCCACCTTCACCTGCATGAGGATTCAAACCACACACCAAAATACGCGGCGCTGCTATGCCAAATTGCACTTGCATATCGCGCTGTAAAATACGAATAACTTGGGTTAATTCAGTGCGATTAATTGCCGCAGCCACATCTTTCAAGGGTAGATGTGTTGTCGCCAAGGCAACGCGCAAACCCTTGGTCGCCAACATCATCACAACCTTTTCAGTTGCCGTATGCTCAGCAAGGTATTCAGTGTGACCACTGAACGGAATGCCCGCATCGTTGATCACACTTTTTTGTACAGGGCCCGTCACCAGGGCCGCAAAATCGCCTTTCATGCAGCCTGCAATCGCCACATCTAGGGTTTGTAGAATATAGGAGGCATTCGCTGCATTAAGCTGCCCCGGCACTGAGGGCTGAGCCAATGGCACGGGCGCAATAGCTAACTCACCCGCCGCTAAGGGCTGTGGCGGGGCATTAAAATCCACCTTGCGCAAACGTAACTCCACACCGAGCAACTGGGCGCGGGCGCGCAATAATTCTGGGTCGGCTATAGCCACCAACTCATGGGCCTGCGCCTCTTGCACGAGCGCAATCAACAATTCAGGGCCTATACCAGCAGGTTCACCTGGGGTTATAGCAATTCTAAAGCAGGGGTTATTCATGGAGGACTCAAGTGGTGTTGATTTTCATGTATCACAAAGCACTGCGGCTAAAACCACTGGGGTTTTCACCCTCATGATTTTAGCCGCAGAGTTTACACCCTATAGAAAGGGCTCACTAGCAAAAGCCCAGCCAGCAGGCTGCTAGAGTTGAATTTCCACGTAGGCCTCTTCGCGAATTTGCGTCAACCACAGCTGAAACTCTTCATCAAAACGGCGCGAACGCAACATATTCGCAGCCTGATTGCGTTTCATTTTATCGCTCATATCTTCTTTGCGACGCTCTTGGACTTGCAAAATATGCCAACCGAACTGACTTTTAAAGGGGCGACTAACCGTGCCTATGGGCGTATTTGCCATAGCTTCTTCAAAAGCGGGTACAAACATTCCAGGCATGGACCAACCCAAATCGCCGCCGCCTAACATAGAGCCAGTATCCTCTGAGTTTTCGCGCGCGAGCTTGGCGAAGTCTTCACCTTTTTCTATGCGCGCTTTGAGCTTCAACAATTTTTCACGGGCCTGAGTGTCGTCCATAATTTCTGAGGTCTTCACCAAAATATGACGCGCATGGGTCTGCTCCACTAACTGTTCTCCGCCGCCGCGCTGCTCCATATTTTTAAGAATATGAAAACCAGCACCGCTGCGGAACGGCTTAGTCACCTGCCCCACACCTAAATCCAGCAGTTGATTGCCAAACAGTTCTGGCAACTGCGCCAATTTACGCCAGCCAATATCACCGCCCTCTAGCGCAGCTTGATCATTAGAGAAACTGATCGCCATTTGTGCGAAGTCTGAACCGGCTTTCAACTTCTTATAAACTTCATCGGCTTTTTTTTCTGCTGCGGCTACTGCATCCGCATCCGCTGAGCTCGATACTGCCAATAGAATATGGCCGATGTGGTAATCGGGAGAAGTAGCGTATTTGCCATCGCTGGATGCAAGGAAATTATCGATATCCTGCTCTGTGATTTTAATCCGGCCATTAACAACACCCTGCTGCAAACGATTGATTGCTAGGTCATTACGCAACTGCGTACGCAAGCCGCTAAGCCCCAAACCTTGGCGCACCAAATCGGCCTCTAGCGATGCTTGGCTCACATTATTTTTCTGCAAAATACGTTCAATGGCCTGATCGATTTCTGACTCATCAATCGCGATGTCATAGCGTTCAGCCATGGCCAGCTCAATGCGCTCCACGATCAACTGCTCAAGAATTTGTTTGTTGAGCACATCTTCCGGTGGCAATTGCTGATATTGGCCTTGTAGTCGCTCCAACACCGATGCCTTACGCGCACTTAATTCACTTTCCAGCACTACATCCTGATCCACAATCGCCACTACGCGATCCAGCGCTACCGTTTTAATCGGCACTTGCGCCATCGCCAGTTGACTACCCCACAGCACCAAACCACCAAGTATTAATGTCAAACTCAGCTGGGGCAAAGTGGATTTTTGCTTTCTCATACTCATAAGTCGGTTCACTGTTTTATTGTAAAGATTCTTCACGCTTGCTGAAGCCGTAAACGGCCTTATCCAGCAGACTGCTAATTCGTTGACTGATACTACCGAAGCCCTTGAGCTGCACCTCTAAAAAGATGCCGCGGTCATAATCATCGCTTTTTAAGTTTTGCAGGAAGTCAGCACTGAAATCGAAGTCGACCCACTGACGCGCCAATACCCGCACTCTATAGCAACAATCGTTGTATTCGAACCCAGCGAAAGCATCGAGTTCCGCATCAAAGTTAAAATCGTAATTCGCCCGCGCAATAAACGCCCATTGGCTCGCAAGCGGCCAAATTGTAGAAATATCAACCTGATTTAAGGTGGGCGCGACTACCGGGGTAGGATTTAGCGGGCTCAAGGATACAGGATCGCGGCTGTAGTGATAGCCCAAATTCAGAATCCTATACTGCTCATCCACATAGTGCAGGCTGCTGCTTAAACCATCGAGCCGCCCTTCGCGTTGGTCATAAAGCACATCATTGCTGAAGCGCAAATGATCGCCTACTTGCCCACTTACCTGCCCGGCTAAAGCGGAATTGCTGCGTGTGTTAGCAAAATCATCGGGGTTATTGAGAATGCTGACGGCGCGATCTTCAAAGTAAATAATTTGCCCGAGACTCAAACGCAAGCGCTCTATACCACTGCTACTGTCGACAAAACGACTCGACACACCCAGCGCGAGATGATTGGCATCATCAAGGCGATCGCCACCGGAAAAGCGCGAGTCGCGGAACAATTGCTGGTAGGTGAACTTCAAATCAGAGGTATCAAAATTTACATAGCTATTATTGGTCGTTAAGCCATACAAACTGCTTTGGTCCTCATGATCGCGATAGAGATAAAACGCCCGCGGCTCTAAGGTCTGGGTAAAGCTGCTGCCAAATCCCTGGGCTTCGCGTTCAAAATAGAGGCCCATATCCAGCGAGGCCTGCGGCGCAACAAAATGCGGATTACTCTCCGCATCTACTAGCAAGTTTGGCGCTTCCAGAGTGTAGCCAAGGGTTTTAACCGCCAAACCTGGTTTGATATAACCTGCTTGATATTCACGCGCCCATTCCACGCCGTAATCCGTGCGCAAGCGCTCACCGGTGATCAGGTTAGCTCTATCGCCCTCAAAGTAGCGATTGGCGCCAAAGTGGGTGTATTCATTGTCCAAATGCAACAGCCAGTCGCCAAGGCGATATTCACCATCGGCATGCAAGCGCGGCAATTCGCGATAGGGTAACTGGTTGCTGGTGAGCAAACGAAACTCTTCAGCCTTGGCCCCCAAATCCCAGTGCGGTGTATTGTAATTAGCGGCCACCATCTGGCGAATATACGCTTGGCGATTGATGTCGACCGAACCGCGGTCAATATCGCGAATGTAGTCGGTGTCGCTCACATCGGTATAGTCAATGCGTGTCGACCAGAGCTGATTGCGCCCGCCTTTTTGTGCAAAGTTATATTGCCAGCGATCCTCACCACGATAGGGATAGGCTTCAGCTTCGGTAATGGTTCCCGCTTCTAACTCGCGCTGTAGCTTTTCACTGATACCGCCGCGATCATTGCGCAGAGCGCTGCCACTAAAACGACTGTCGAAATATTCCGCCTTGTGGCGCAGCTCAGTTTCAAGCAGATAACCGTGATCAGCCAAATAACGCGGGGTGATAGTCGCGTCATAGTTGGGCGCAATGTTCCAGTAAAAAGGCAGTGAAAATTCGCCTATTCCTGAGCTGCTATCTAATCCCACCGAGGGGAAGAGAAAACCCGTGAGGCGATCTGGCCCTACGGGAAAGCGAAAATAAGGTGCATAGGCAACAGGCACATCTTTAATGTGTAAGCGCATATGGCGCGCAGTGCCATAGTGTTTATCGTTGTGAATGGTGATGTTGGCACCTTCAATCGACCAGGTATTATCGCCCGGTTCGCAGCCGCTGAACGAGCCGTTATCGAGGCTTACAATACTATCGCCAAACTTGCTTAAACTTTCAGCGCTGCCATGCACGCGCGTTTCATAGAGCGCAAAACGTGCATTATCTAAGCGCGCATCACCGGTATTAATATTGATGTGGGCCTTATCGGCTCGCAAAATAATCCCCGGCTCACGCACCTGAATATTGCCCGTTAACTCAGCTTCGCGCGTTTCCTTATCCAGAAAAAAACGGTCAGCACTGATGGTGCGGCGGCCCTGGATCAGGCGCACATCATCGGTCAGGGTGATTTTGGTTTGTTTTTCTGCCTCAGAATTATTGGCCGTACCAAACAGCTTGGCCTTTTCTGGATCGACATCGGCCTCGGCGTCATCGCGCGGAGGGGCGATGTAGGCACCGCAACAGGCAACCGGAATGGCTTGGCGCTGTTCCGGCGTTAACTCTTCCAGCGGCACCCAATCCAATTCACGCGCCTGAGTGGTATTGACCGACTCGGCCACAGCCATTGGCAACTGCAAGCCACCCACAAGGGCAAGGCTTAACAACTGTGCACGAATGGCAAGGGACAAGCGCGTGCGATTAAAAGTAGATGCCTTGACGCAGTGGCGGTGGGTAAAACTATCTGAAGCTGGGGGCATTAGTGGCAGCCATAAGTTGAAGTCATGAGCGAATCCCATCGACGGGTGTAGCCTTACAAAGGCTGACACCTAAAAAAGTGTAGCGATTCTACTGCAATCAGCCTGAGCAGGGAATGAATTGGGGTAAATGATTCAGCTAAGGTAGAATCGGTGCAGCGCCTTACTCTATAGGCACAGAATATTGACCTGTAACGCAGGCACCAGGCCTCGATGCATCATGAGCGAACACCGAAACACTGTATCGCTATAACAACCGTTTTTACTGAGTAGCTATTGCCTCCATGCATGACGACACCCGAAAGTTAGCACTTGCACACTGGATAAGCCAGATAGTGCAAGACCAACCGCAGCCCATCACCCTCACACCCATCGCCAGTGACGCGGGCTTTAGACGCTATTTCCGCTTCAGCGCCAGCACGCCCCTACTCGCCGTTGACGCACCTCCGCAAACCGAAGACACACGCCAATTTGTCGACTTAGCGCGCTTCTTCAGCACTCAAGGTATCAAAACACCCAACATCATTGCCTTTGATGAAGCGCAAGGTTTTCTGATCATTGAAGATTTTGGCGATTGCCAACTCTATAGTCAGCTGCAAAAGCCACCGACATCATTAGCGCAAGAAAATCCCTATAGTGCAGCGTTCAACACACTTTTAAGCCTGCAGCGCTGCAGCGATGAAGCGAGCCTCATTCCCCGCTACGACCGCGCACTGTTGCGCCGTGAATTAGCGATCTTCAGCGAATGGTTTGTGGGGGAAATGCTGGGCTGCACCCTCAACCCACAAGAGCAGGATCTGTTAAACAACGTCTTTGAACAGCTAGAAACCTCTGCCCTTGAGCAGCAGCAAACCTTAGTCCACCGCGACTTTCACTCGCGCAACCTCATGGTCTGCGCCAGTGGCGAATTAGGTGTTATTGATTTCCAAGGGGCACTTTGGGGCGCCGCCACTTACGATCTCGTCTCGCTCCTACGCGACTGCTACCTTCGCTGGCCAGCAGAACAGGTACGCAGCTGGGCACTCGATTATCACCACTTGGCGATAGCCAACAACCTGCTCCCAGACGTGAGTGAAACGCGCTTCTTGCGCTGGTTTGATTGGATGGGCCTGCAGCGCCACATCAAAGTGCTTGGCATATTTGCGCGCTTACAGTTGCGCGATGGCAAAAGCGGCTACCTCAAAGACCTGCCACTGGTTATCCGCTATTGCCTTGAGGTTGCCGAGCAATACCCTGAGCTGAGCGATTTTGCCGATTGGTTTAAAGCAACGCTGTTACCGCGCGCCGAAATGCAGCCTTGGTATAGCAACTATCGCCATGCGGGCGATTCACACATGCATCAAGGAGGATAAGCATGAAAGCCATGATTCTCGCCGCGGGGCTCGGCCAACGCATGCGCCCACTCACCGATCATCTGCCCAAGCCTATGCTGGCGGTGGGTGGCAAACCGCTGATGCAATATCACCTCGAAAACTTGCGCGCCGCCGCGATTGAAGAGGTGATTATCAACCTCGCCTATTTGGGCGATAAAATTCGTGAATTTGTGGGTGACGGCAGCCGCTTTGGGCTCAAGGTGAGCTACTCTCAAGAACCCGAGCCGCTAGAAACGGGCGGTGCACTCCTGCGCGCCCTGCCGCTGCTGGGCAATGAACCTTTCTTACTCCTAAATGGCGATGTCTGGTGCGACCTCGACCTAAAAAAATTCTGCCAACGCACCTTAAGCCAATGCGGCCATCTGCTATTGGTACCCAACCCCAGCTTTCACCCCCAGGGGGACTTTGCCTTAGCAGTCGCAGGGCAATTAGTAGAAGACAATGAAAAAAACCATCCTCATCGCTACACCTATGGCGGCATAGCCTTGCTGCATCCCGACATCATTCGGCTCTACCCAGAACAGCGCACCAAATTCCCCTTGGGCGAAGTACTCTTTAAAGCGGTAACTAAAAGAGAGTTATCCGGTGAAGTTTATGGCGGCCACTGGAGCGATGTGGGCACACCTGCGCGTTTGAATGATCTCGAATACTATTTACTAAGCCGCTAGTTTTATTGCATTCACAATTCATCATTAACACTTTCGATAATCACCTCAAAGGAACGGACCATGCTCTCGAACAACATCGCATCCCCCAACCCCATCAGCCTCACCAAGCTCATACCTGTAGGTATTATTCTGTTACTGCTCACGATTCTCTACGGCAGCTGGTACACCGTCGATCAAGGTGAGCGCGGCGTGCATTTGCGCAACGGAAAAATTGTTGGCACTGCAGCGCCAGGCTTGGGTTTTAAAATCCCCATTATTGATACGGTTGTAAAAATTTCCACGCAAACTCACACCACCAGCTACCAAGCACTGCAAGCCTACAGCCGCGACCAACAACCCGCGACCATTCGCGCCTCAGTTACGTTCAATGTACCCGCGGATAAAGTCGAAGAAGTCTATGAGAATTTTAAAAGTATTGACTCCATGATTGCGCGCTTGGTCGACCGCCAAGTGCCCACCCAAGTGGAAAACATTTTCGGAAAATACACCGCCATCTCAGTGGTACAGGAGCGGATCAAATTTGGCATAGATGTGACCGAGGCCATCACCAAAGCCATTAACGGCCCCATAGTGATTAACTCAGTACAAATTGAAAATATCGACTTTTCCGCCGCTTACGAAAAATCTGTAGAAGACCGCATGCGCGCCGAAGTAGAAGTGCAAACCCAAAAGCAAAACTTGGAAAAAGAGCGCGTCAGTGCCGACATAGCCGTCACCAAAGCGCAGGGTGAAGCCGACTCACAGCTGGCCCGCGCCAAAGCGGAAGCCGAAAGCATTCGCATTAAAGGCGATGCCGAAGCATCCGCCATTAAAAGCCGCGCTGAAGCCTTGGCGCAAAATCAAAACCTGATCGAACTCACCAAAGCCGAGCGCTGGGATGGAAAACTGCCTAGCACTATGTTGCCAAATAGCACCATACCTTTCTTGGATGTGAAAAAATAAACTGCAAACGGAAGCAATAAAAAGGGGAGCAAGCTGCTCCCCTTTTTATTAATCAAATTTTATGTGCAATTTAATTCAAGGCAACCAACTGATAACCCCCCAAAGACTCCACCTGCAACACCAACTGAATATCATTATTAGATGTTTCAGCGACCTGACCATTTAACAACAGCTCGGTTTTAATGGGATAAACGCCTTGGGGCAAACCCTCGGGTAAAGTGAAGGTGAACTCATTTTGATAGCGTCCACCGCTGGTGTTGTTTTTATTCACTTTTTTAGTAAGGCTTTTAAGCTCTTTGGTGTTGTCTTCATTATCAAAAATGGCCAAGCGCTCTTCGATCAAGGTTGTTTTACTTTGTGTACCTGGCACCACTACTATGTCCGACTGAATAACTACTTCTTGACCTGGCTCCACCACTTTTCCAGGCAGAGTATTCGTTGTGTATTCCGTCGCAAGAGGGTAGCGCGGCAAGGTTTTATTTTGCTTTTCGTAATCTGCAACCACCTGCTCTTCATCCACGACTTTCTTAGAACGCTGTTTTACCACCATATCGGCAATGAGCTTTACGGCCACGGCGACCGCCGCGATTTTGACAACTGCTTTAAGGTGTTCGCGATTCTTACAACCCTGATCACCTTTTTTACATTTATAGGACTTATCAAAAACCCGCGTCACATCGCCCAGCTTAAATGCCTGTGCCTGGGTCGCAAGTGCAAACGACAAAAGTAATATCACTATTTTTTTCATAGCCGTACTGCCTCATTTATTATTTGATGATCAAACCCGTTTCTTTAAGCTTGCGCTGCGTATCTTGCGCCTTTTGCTTAAGTGCGGCAGCGGCAATATTACCCGCATCCAAATCCAATGCCGATTCCGCCTTAGCCATGGCGCATGCATAATTCTTTTTACGCATACACTCATCGGCCTGCAGCAACAGCTTATCCACTTTACCCGCGAGAGTTTGGCGCTGCTGCTGCGCAAAGCTGGCGCGCTGTTTAATCTCTACCGCTTGCGCATTGGCTGCATCCAACCCTAATGCACGCACGGCTTGCGCACTGGCACAGGCAAAATCCTCGCGCGCTAAGCACGCTTGTGCTTGGGCCAGGTACGTATCCAATTCCCGCTGCTGCGCCTCTTCTAAACGGCGAGTTTGCTGCTGAGCCTGCTGCAATTTGCGTGCAAAGGCCTGGCCCTGTTCATTTTCTGGGTTAAGTTCATACACACGAAGGGCAAAACCCTGAGCACAATTAACATCACCTTGAGCGAAACAACTTTCACCCTGAGCCACTAGGGCCTGAATATTGCGTGCTTCTATGACCTGATTGGCTTGGGCCAACATATTTTTTGCATCGTTGTGCTGCGCGCTGAGGCTGATGACTTCGCGCGCTTTTACCTGCACACAAGCCCAATCTTCACTCAGGCTACACGCCTTAGCATCACGCATAAGTTGCACAATTTTTTCTTCGTCAGCGCGCTCTGCTTTGGCGATTTTGGCTTGCTGCAGCAATACTTGCGCTTGTTGATTCTCCGGCGCCATGTTAGCGGCAATTAAACTCTGCTCCAATGCGCAACTAAAATCGCTCTGCTGAAAACAAGCTTCGGCTGCCGCGAGTTTTTCCACCACTGCCTGCTGCCGCTCCTGTTCATTTTGGTATTCACTGTAACCAAACCAAGCCGCACCCAACAGCGACACCAAGGCCACCCCCAACGCGGCAGTAGCCAAGAGCGGATTGCGTTTGGGAAACAATTCATCGCAAAAAGCTTGAATGCTCGCTGTACGCTCAACCTTCCTCAGCGCCAAGGCATGCGATAAGGCTTTCCACTGGCGGTTGGTGAGCCCATCAATTTTTGCTGGTTTTAATTTTTGCTCGAACGCTTTTAACCCTGAACGATTATTAAAAGGATGGCGCCCCGTCAGCATTTCATAAACAACGCAGGCAAGTGCATAGACATCATCACTAAAACTTAAGGGTTCATCTTTGACCATTTCAATACTGGCGTAGGCCGGCGTCAACGCACCCAGTTGCCCCACATCGAACTTATGCTTTTGCGCCTCTTTTGAGGCGGCGCGAGCAATACCAAAATCCAACACCTTCGCACCAAACTCTTGGTTTATAAAAATATTGCCCGGTTTAAAGTCGGCGTGAATTAACTGCCGCTGATGGGCGTAAGCCAATGCCGCGCAGAGATCTTGGGTGATAGTCCACACCTGAGCCTGCGGCATGCCGTGCGGATATTTTTTTAACAAGGCATCAAGCGGCTCGCCTTCAAGCAGCTCCATGGTCATAAACAGGGTGTCACCGTCGCGATCAAAGTCATGCACGGTAACTATATTGGGGTGCGCTAAGGTCTGTGACTTCGCCGTTTCTTGTTGGAGCGTGACGAAGGCATCGGGGTGGTCTTTAAAATCTTGATTAAGCACCTTAGTGGCTATATAGGGATAGGGATCTTCCGCTTCCACCTTGCGTAAATCTTTGGTTTTATACACCGTACCCATGCCGCCGTGACCGAGCACTTCTTCCAACAAAAAACGTTTTTTTAACAATAAACCTTGCTCGCCCTTGAGCGACTGCTTCACCAGCGCCCGCGCTTGCGCAAATCCTGCAGAGTGATTGTGTCCGCCAGAGTACTGGGTAAATTGCGTGGCGGGGCTTACTGCTTGCACAGCGCTGTCGTGGCTTTCATCCCCCGCTAATAGCGTGGGCTGCTCTGCCGGTGTTGGTGCAGGGTGTTGGGAATTTTGTGGCAAGGCTTGTGGTGGATGCTCAGCTGCGCGTTGAACAGACAATTTTGAGGTGCCAGCGGGCGAATGCTCATGCACTTTGGTTTTTTTTATATCCTCTGAGTCAGTCACTGACCATTCCTCGTGAATTTATTATTCAACACAAGCCCTCGCCACTGTGACCCGTTCAATAGGGCCATACTCTATGGCGCATCGTAAAACGCGATCCTATCACGTTATGGCGCGTTTCGAAGTAAGCAGGGCCTTACAGCCGCATACTACACCTCGGCTCTTTCACGCCAGAGGCTCGACTCTCGTAGACTCCAACAACATCACACCTTTGGTTATCTTGCAGCAACACTTGTGCATGGGGTACGCCGAAGTTGGAGCAGCTGATAAACCGCTAAATTTTCGGCAAGCTGGCGACTTAGTGCACACAGCGGGTTGACAATTGAAAACAACAGGGCATAATGCTGCGTCCTTGAATCCGGTCAATTTCCGTCAGTTTTATACAGAATTAATATAGGAGCACCACGGTGGCAAACACACCCCAAGCTAAAAAACGCGCGCGTCAAAATGAAAAAGCTCGCAAGCACAACGCTAGCATGCGCTCTATGGGGCGTACCTACCTGAAGAAAGTGCTCAGCGCTATTCAAACAGGTGACAAAGCAACGGCTCAAACCGCTTATGTTTCAGCTGTATCTGTAATAGATCGCATTGCAGACAAAGGCCTTATTCATAAGAATAAAGCTGCTCGTCACAAGAGCCGTTTGAACGCTAAATTGAAAGCATTGAACACTGCCGCGTAATAGCAGCCTTCAATGCCGATTCTCGCCTAGTGCGAAAATCTAAAAACCGGCTTAGGCCGGTTTTTTTATGAGCGCTATTTGGCCATGAAAACTAAAAAATGGGCATAAAGCGTGTTTTTACACCTATACACTGTCACAAAAAGAGATTATCTTCGACACCAATTTCGCATCTATAGCTTCCGCATAAAAAGCACATAAGACGCGAAACATGGCCAAAAAGCGAACAAAACTACAAAAGAGTTCTCAGAAACCACCTGGGCCCAAGGATGTACAAAACTGCGACTGCCGCCATAACACTATGAACAGCGCCGCGAAATAGTTGTGCAACCCCCAAACCCGAGGACACAACATTCTAATAATGGAGATTGTCTATGTTGCCGCGCGAGCACTACTTGAAACAAAACTTTCAAGATAAAGCTAACTTTCCAGAAGGTTTTGAAAAAGGCGGACTGTCAGATATTCAGGCGCGACTGGTGCGCAAACAAGGCGCCCTTATCAGCGCGCTCATTATCGAAGAAGTATCCGACGCAACCCCAGACGACCTACATATCCTTAAGGTGATAAACAATCTAAGCGCCCCCAGAAGCCCCGCAGAACAAGCTTGGATGAAGTACCAGAGCATAGTCAAAGCCAAACAGGCTGCAGCCCCCGCCAAACCCACCAAGACACGCAGCGCTAAAGTCAAAACAACTGCCGACGAGCAATCCGACGCAACCACTGACACCCAAAAAAATGCGAAAACCGCAAAAGACAGCAAGCCAGTAAAAGAAGCTAAAACAGCCAAAGCAGGAACCACCAAGGCAACTACACCCGCAAAGAAAGCAGCCAAAAAAGTGAATGAAAAAGTCTAGTTTGCAAACATGTCAACCTAGGCCATCCACTTGCTCGCTGTTGTTCAGCAAGCGAAATCAACCCAAAAAAATGCCCCTTAGCAGCTCGCTAACGGGCATTTTTTGGTTAGAACTGACATATCTGTTAGGCAGGCAAAACCACCTCTAAGACATAATAACGCCCAGCCTCTATGTCTGTGACATGCTCGCCCGCCAACAACTGCCCATCGAGAGTCAGCGTTTTGCCAGCCACATCAGCACGCACAATGGTCACGTCAAAAGTTGCACCGCGGAACTGACGCACCGCTTTGGCCGATGGCCAGTGCGACGGCAGCTGCGGCGCCACATGCAAGCCCAAGGCATCGCCCTTAAGGCCGAATATACCCTCGATAACACAGCGATAGACCCAGGACACAGTGCCTGTATTGAACAACTGGCTTGAGCGCCCCGCCGTACGCGGATACTGATGATAAGCACCGCGATAATAATTAGGGATATAAACCGGCAACTGACCGCGCTGCAGATAATCCTGCTCATCCGGCCCCGGAATCATTTGGCGCAGCAATTTAAATGCGCGATCCTGCTCCGAAACGGTATAGAGGCTGTAAATATAGAACACCGCCGCATGGTTATAGACAGAACCATTTTCCGCCGAACCCGGGTGCTTTTGGGTTACACGCCCCACGTCGTCGCGCATGGCCGTAAACGCAGGCGCGAACATGGTAACGCCATAGGGGGTTTCCAATTGCTGCTCAATAGCTGCGAGCATCTGTGCGCGCTGCTGTTCATTAGCCGCACCACCCAAAATTGCCCAAGATTGCGGATTTAAGAAAATACGCCCTTCCTTATCCTTACTAATACCGAAAACAACATCATCATCGGTAATACCGCGCCCAAACCATTCGCCATCCCACAGGTACTTATTAACCGCAGCATTGACATGCCCAGCACCAGCGCGCAACTCCTGCTCCACATCAAGACGCGTTTGTTTGGCGCTGACATCAGCCCACAAATTAAGCGCGTAAGCGGTAGCCACGGACAACCAGCCAGATACACCCTTGCCCTTATAGCCCACCATATTCATCGGGTCGCACCAGTCGCCCTGCGCAATAAAGCTCAAGCCGCGATAGTCGCGCGCTTGCAACAGCCAACGCATGGCCGCCGTAATGCGCTCAAATACCGTCAAGACCTCACCGGAATCCGCATGGGCGACAGGTTCGTCGAGCAAGGCGTAATCATTGGTTTCATCAAGATAGGTTTTTAAACACACCGGCAACCACACACAGTGATCGGTGTGGGGGATTTGGTTGATGTACTTCAACTCTGCACCCTCGGCGAGCAAAATACCGTCAGGCATAGCACCTGAGGCTTCCTGCTGACTCAAGGCATGTAAAAAGGCCGCGCGGGTCACGCCGGGGCGAATAAACGTCATGCCCATATTATCTTGTAGATAATTGCGCGTTTGCGGATCGGTGGTTAAACGATTCACATCACCGTGATAGAACACTTGGCGCGGAAGCCAATTGTTGACGAAATTATCCAACTCGGGATCAGGAGTTTCTATTTGCAGACATCCGCTGCCTGCCGCCACATAGGCAGCGTATTCGGCTTTCGCCGCAGCAAAGCCTTCAGCACTGAGGAATTTTGCGCGCAGGTCTTTTATTTCTGCATCATCAAATGCGGGGCCAAAAATAAAACGATAATCACACTCGGCCTTGTCCAGCATTTCCACACGGTACTGCACTATGGCCGCAGGGGTTTCATAGCGGGCATCGCCGCCTGCCAAACTGTCTTCATGCAAAGCACTTGGGCTGTGCAATCCACCCTCGCCCTCAAACGTTTCCTGCTTGGCTTCCCACGCATCCGGCGCCTGCTCACACAAGAAAAAGGTCTTGTCTTTAAAGTTTTTGTTTTTGAAATGGTCCGCTACTTTCTGATAAGGCGTTACGCAGCTTGCAACTATGCCGCCCAAATCAGGGCGATATTCTGCCGACTGATTCATCCAAGACATATAACCTATGGGGAAGTAGGGATAAATACTCAGTTTGCGCGTGCGCCCAGAAACGTTGCGCACCTTACATTCCCATAACTCCACCACGTCTGCGGTGGGGAGCGATAAGGTTAAATCAACGTCAATGCCATTCCAACGCAAATGCCACTGCAAATCACTTTTGCCCACCGAGAAGGTGTAGCTCGATAACGCAGCGCGCACCGGCTCATAGGGCGCCGAAAAAAACTCACCCGTCTCTTCATCTTTAATATAAAAAAAACGACCTGGGTGATGAGCGTAATAGGGCTGCTCTGGCTGCATAAAGGTTTTAGCTTCTAGATTAGGCGCATAGGCGTACTTAGCGGGCTCTGGCTGCATAAATTGCGCAACTGCATAACCGCGGCAAGTGACCTGAATCATCATGCGCTGATTCCATAAAAAACCAGCTGCGCGCGGCATAGCCGTGGGAGAGTGCAAATCATAGCGTGCGCCAGCTTGGCTGGGGCTCAGTAAAGCGTGTGTCATGCAAGTGTCCTATGGATTAATCAAACCAGCTAGAAGTCAATAAAATAGAGATTAATAAAACAGTGGCGCCGCCAGACAGCGGCGCCGAGAGAGAGGAAAAATTAGGATTCGTAGCGCGCCTTAAGCTCCTGTTGCAACTGCTCCAGCTTGCTATCGCTGAGGTTATAAAAAATCAGCGTGAAGGCGGTAACCAGCGCAAACAAGCCGGGAATCAGTGTTTGCATATAGATAATACTATCGAGCGATGCACCATCCTGCATTTGCCCAGCCTGATAACCCATAGTTGCCAATACCGATAACATTAAGGCCGAGCCAGCCGCGCTGCCGATTTTCTGTGAAAAAGTCGTGGCGGCAAAGGTCATGCCCGTAGCGCGGCGACCATTTTTCCACTCGTTGTAGTCGGCAACATCTGCATACATAGACCAGGTGATGGGCGGCTTAAAGCCCAGCGCAATACTGATCAATATATTTAATGCAAACATCCAGATAATTTCTTTAGGTAGATCAGCACTGTCCTGCTGAGTGCCGTCGGCATGAGTGCGCACCACACTTAACAGCTCCCCCTTGGCATCATTCAATACCAAGTTCGCGCTGGTTTCCGCCAAGGGCACGCGATCTTCAATAATCCAGAAAATTTTCTCGTGGCGCAGCCATTCGTAGGTGTCGCCCTGTACATGAGGCTGACCGAGCAACTGGCTCGCATCCAGCTCAACACTGTCGCTGCTGATATCAAGCACGCCGTTGCTTTCCGGTTTAGGCACGAAGGTATAAGCGATAGACAAGGCGGCAACAAGACACAGCAACACCATCATCAGTTTGCGCTTATCAATGTATTTGGTGACGGTAGAGGCAAACATGGCGCCGACCATTAAGCCTGCCATTTGCAAACCTATGTAGTTGCCCAGCAAGTCAGGGCGCTCAACAAAGTAGCGGAAATAATAGGCGGATGAACTGCCACGCAGAGTCATAGTGGTCATAAACACCAGCGCCAACACAAATAGCACCAACCAAGGGCGACACACCAACAAGTCTTTTAGGTCATCCCATGGGTGAGTTTTCTCTTGCGATGCGGGCGGCTGAATACGCTCGCGGGTGGTTAAAAAAGTCACCAGAAACAGACAGGATGCAATACAGGCGTAGATCACCATAGTCATCTGCCAGCCGTGCGCACTGTAGCGATCGCCGTCACCGAAGTATTCCGCCAGCTCAGGCGTTGCGGCCCCCACTAAAATACTGCTCAAGTAAGCAAAGAAAAAACGCGTACTGTTAAGCTTGTTGCGCTCCTGGGTGTTAGCCGTCAATACCGCCGACAAGGAGTTATAGGGCATGTTAAGCAAGGTGTAACACAACATTAATAAGCTGTAGCTGGCATAGGCCCAAATCAGCTTACCCGTTTCATCCAAATCCGGCGTACTCATGGTAAGAATGCCCGCCCCCATCATCGGCAGCGCACCCCACAATAAATAGGGGCGGAATTTGCCCCAGCGCGTGCTAGTGCGATCTGCCATACCGCCAATAATAGGATCGGTAATCGCATCAATGACCTTGGTCACCGTAATCATGGTGGCGGCTGCGGCCGCACCTATACCAAAAACGTCGGTGTAAAAGAACACCAAGTAAGAACCAATAATTGCCCAGTAAAAATTAAAGCCTGCATCGCCTAAACCATAGCCGATACGTTCGCGCCAGCTGAGCTTGGCTAAACGATCATTATTATTCGTCACGCGGTTTACCTCTTAGAATTTTTATTATTTTGCACTAGTGGATTGGCGTACTTTAATTTCATAACCCAAATCGACAACTTTAGATTCAATTGGCCGATCTTTAAGCACACTGATGATCATCTCCGAGGCTTTTACCCCCATCGCATAACGCCCCACATAAACACTACTGAGAGATGGATTCACAAAAGCAGATGCCTCAATATCATTGAAGCCGCAAATAGCCAGATCCTCTGGCACGCGAATATTCATCCGCTGACTCTCAAACAACGCCCCCAAAGCCAAGTCGTCATTGACACAAAACACCGCATCTATGCTGCCGTTGGTAGACGCCATCAAGCTCTTAAACAACTCACCACCCAGCTCTATCGAGGAGGGCTCTGGGGTTGTCACCATCAGATTTTTATCGAATTTATCTAATTGCTCCAAGGCCAATTTATAGCCCTGCATACGCTGCTGCACCCGTGGATCCATGCGCGCACCGATAAAACCAATGCGCTCATAACCCTGCTCGATTAAATGTTTCACCACATCGTAGCCAGCGCGGCCATGCGCAAAGCCCACATTCATGTCGATGGGCTCAGCCAAAAGCTCCATCATCTGTACGATTGGAATATTCGCCTTGTGTAAAAAGTTTTGGCAGGCTTTGGTTTGGCTACCACCGGTAATGATCATGCCTTCAGGGGACTGACTCAGCAGCGTGCGAATCATCTTCTCTTCTTCTAAGGGTGAATAGTGGGTATCCACCAAGAGCACCTTGTAGCCCGCCGCCCCCATCACATCGTATATGCCGCGCAAAACATCACTAAAAACGATATTAGAAAGAGATGGGATTGCGACGCCAATAACATTAGACTTAGCAGATGCCAGCGAACTGGCATGTTGATTGGGGATATAGCCCAGCGCATCGACAGTTTTTTGCACCTGTTGACGTAATGCTTCGGACACTTTCTCTGGCTGATTGATAACGCGCGATACGGTAATAGCGCTAACACCAGCAGCCAGCGCAACATCCACCAGCGTTACCTTGCGGTCAGCGCCGCGCTTTTTTGCTTTTTTCATGTTCCCATCTCGCGGTCATTCGTCGTAAATTGGCACCTTATCATAGGTAAAATGATTGCGCTATCATTAATCAGCATGTTATGCTTCGGTTACTATTGCAGCAATCAAAGAGCTAATTGATATGCCCATGAAACGTGCCATCTCCAATCCGGGCGCCAATACCAACCTCATAATTGTAATGGGTGTGTCTGGTAGCGGCAAATCGACCGTGGCGCGCGCATTGGCGGAACGCTACGATTACCTCTATCTCGATGGCGACGATTTCCACAGCCAAGCATCGCGCGACCATATGGCAAAAGGGCTTCCCCTCACTGATGGCATGCGCCAGCCGTGGGTGATCAATATTCGCGACTACTTACGCATCGCCGCTAACAACAAACAAGATTGTGTTCTCGCCTTTTCTGGCCTCAAGCAACCGCATCGCAATGAACTTCGCAACGCGGGCTTACGCACCATTGTTTTACATCTACTGGGCGACAAAAACACTATTCAAGACCGCGTCAACAAACGTCCCGGCCACTTTATGGCCCCCTCATTGGTAGATAGCCAATTTGATAGCCTGCAGGACCCCAGTTTTGAGGCAGATGTGTTTGCGATCGATGTACGCCACAGTTTGGATCAAGTATTACATCTAGCAGCTGAACTCATAGACACTCACCTGCTGCTCGAAGACATCAAGATTCAAGCCTAAACTTTCCACCCCGCAAAGACCCTGCATACCTCACACAAGGCAACACTGCCTCACCTTTAATTTACCCAGAAGAATTATAATTACTAAAATTCGAACTTTTGCATAGCAAGACAATCCTAAACTCAAGAACGCGAACACGACGGCAAGCCGCTGGCGTCATATTTAACCTCGCGATTAGTTAATGCCATGAGCCTGCACCTAGGTTATGCTTTCTATCAACCCTGCCATAGAATACGTAAAACCGCAGAGGTAAATACCAAACTGTATCCATAACACCCACTGCGTAACTAAGTTCATTTTTAGAGGTTTAACATGCACCTGACTCGCACAACAACGAAATCTATTCTTTCATTCGCCGCATTGAGTTTCTTAGTGCTCGGCCTAAGTGCCTGCGCGGGCAAAACACAATTTCGCAGCGCTTGCGATAAAGAGCTTGATTCCGCCTGGAGTGAATTATCGATTGCCAAAGCAGATGGTTTTAGCGGCACTATCAGCTACACCAAGGCGCTCAGTTTAATTACCGCCGCGCGCACCATGCAAACCATTGAAAATTTTGACAGCTGCTACAATCAAGCAAAAGATGCGCGTTTTTACATTCGTCAGTCGCGTCAGGGGCAATAAACCGGTTCAACGCCCAATAAAAAACTCGCACACTTGGCGAATTTTTTATTGGGCGATATGCTCCCCCTAAATTAATTATTCGAAACCCAGTGACCGACCGTTATTGATGGATTGGTACTGACAACTTACTCGATACACCTAAGTTAAGCGCCTTGCGAATATCTCGCCAGGCAACGTATTTAAAATTCTGTGGTGTCTCAGGCATGACCTTGTGTCCATCCTGAACCACCAGCATCCCCTCCACGAAAGCGCCGCCAAAATTAAATGCACTCACATCCAATCCATCCGTTTCAGACACGCCATCTATACCCTTAACCGCATCTAAACCTACACGTACAACACCGCGCGCTTGGTAGGGCGCTTCAGCATCAACTATCAGATACGAATTATTACCTTGGCTAGAAATAATCAGATAAGGACTTTTTTCATCCTGATAAATAGCCAAGCCCTCAACATCATCTACCAGCGCAGCACCCAATTTGGCAATTAACTGCAATTTATCCGTCGCATCCGGCTCTGCACCAATGGTCCATACACCGACATCCTCCTCACCGACAAATAAACGCTGACGCAGATCATCCGCCACACAGCCCTCAGGTTGAGAGGCCACAGCAAAACGACGCACAAGCTCACCATGCCAAAGCCACTTATTTTTTTGCAGTGGATTCACTTGCGCACTGATACGAATTTGATGGAAGCTACCATCTTTACTATTGGCAATAGCGTAGAGTCCAGTGCTAGATTGATACATACAGAAGCCATAAATATCCTCAAGCTCCGTTGCTATAGCACCAATATATTCTACTTTTCCAGAGCGTGAATCTATGCTGTAAAGCACCAAGCTATTGTCATCGCGCCTGGTAGCAATGGCCAAATCCACGGTAGCCGCACCAAGGACAACACCCTGCCGAACATCCACGTTATTGAGCCTTCCTGAATTAAAATGCTGTACTTCTCGGCCCTGCATATCATAAACAAACAGACCCTGTTTTTTATTTGTACCTAAAACTAAACTTTTGCGTGTATTCTTTTTGTTAACCCAAATTGCCGGATCATCCGCTGCATCGCCAAAGCGTGCCATCACATCTGTCTGCACCTCAGGCTTCACCCACACAGTAGGCAGTAAAGCAGTGTTCACGACAGACTGCGCTGCTGAGGGCAATGACCAAGGTATTTGCACAGTAAAATGTTTTCCCTGAGCATCATCGAAAATAACTAACTGAATTACGCGAGTACCAACGTTATAAACCGCATGGATTGCCTCAGGCTTTTTAAGTGGCGCTAGTGATATACGCTGTATTAACTGCGCTGCATTTTTTTCAGTCGTGTAGATCAAGAGCTCCTTAGATTTTGGCACTACCGCCAGCAGTCCCTGTGGAACTAATGCTATAGCTTCAGCACCTGCGGCCAAATCACCAAAAGGCGCCACTAAATCGACCGGCTTACGCCCCGGCGCAGCCTCCATAGAGGCCGAGTAGCGCCAAATACCAACCGATTCTTCAACAATAAAAAGTGCCTCTTGTGCATCATCCACTTGGCAAGCTTTACTATTCGGCGGAATTGGCAAACGGCGCAAGAACTTTGCATGCGGCTGACCTGCCGCATCTAACAGCAGCCAATGCTCCGCGGTACCGCGCTCATCCAATAGATACAGCGACACATTATTCTCACCATCCCGACTCAAACAAATATTCTCAAGCGTAAAATCACGCACAGGCACTCGCACCAATTCAGTTGCGAGGTGCTGCGTTGGTGACAAACTTAATAACACGACCTGTTGCTCTGGCAATAACTGAGTAGCGACCAGTAAATTATTATTTTTATCAAGACGCCAATCTAAAAGCTCAGCGCCCTGTGAAAACTGTGCCAAAGTATCTCCAACACTATCTACCCATTTTATTCCCTGTGCCGCACTAACAATGAGCAAAGAACCATCTGGGAGATTAATCGGCGCCAAAGAATCTGCCATAAAAACTACGGCCTCTTGCACAGACAGCTGCTGCAATGTCGATCCAAAAAGCATTTTCTCCTTCTCATTTGCGAGCACCGACACAGTCAAAAAAATAAAACATATGAAACCAATCAATTTTGAAAAAAATATCTTCATATCATAAAACCGCTCTAAAATTCTAATTACATTGAGCGCTGAAAAACTGTAGCGCTCCTTTTCAATATTCGATCAAATAGGTACTGAACCCTCTCATTCAGATTAAAAATTCACCAATGTAATACCCAATTTATAGGTTGAACCGTAACTTTCATATTGGGCGTTGTAGCGAGGGCTGTAGATATAGGTGTAATAGACTTCGTTAGTCAAATTGAGCACCTCAAAGTGCAACTTAATGGCATCACTTATGTAATAGCGTAGAGAAAAATCTAGCTGCATTTGATCATCAACATAGGTGTCATAGTTGACTTCAAGCGGATTATCGACCTCTAACAAATACTCAGACTTATAATTAGCGGAAAGTCGCATACTAATCGCCTCAGTCTCATAGCCCAGCATTAAATTTGCAGACAAATCCGATTGACTCGGCATTGGTATATCACGCGCCTCAAACTCTCCATCGTCATAGCCGCCAATCTCTGCTGCAGAATCTACCAAAGTTGCATTGGCTCCTAGCAGTAAACCATCCCAAGGCGCAGGTAATTGCGTGAACTGTTTAGATGCGGCAAGCTCTAGTCCATATATTTTTGCCTGAGCGCCATTAACATAGGTCTCGGCTTTTTTAAATGTCTCATACCCTGAAGTCTCACCCAAATCTGTTTTATACACAAAGTTGTCAATTGACTTATGGAACAAGAAAGCCGATAGCACACTTGCCACACCTGGGTAATGTTCAATGCCCAAATCAATATTGCTCGACTCTAAAGATTTAAGCGCAGGATTACCAAATTCAGCTTCTATATCACCATCATCCTCTTCAAGCAAACGACCCGGTGAAAGCTGGCCAAAACTAGGACGCACGACAGAGTTGGTCCAAGCGGCGCGCAGCTGTGTTTTTTCATTAATGCTATAACGTAGATGAAGAGCTGGCAAAAAGTAATCATCAGAATTATCAAATATTTGTGCAGTCACTGTTTCAGCATCCGCATCAAAAGCAAAGCCATGAGCGCTAAAATCAGTTTTCTCATAGCGTACCCCTGCCATTATTCGCAGCGCATCAACATCTATACTGCCCATAACATAAGCTGCGCTGGTGTCTTCATTTATCAAAAAATCATTAATGCTGCTTTCTTCCACATCGAGTTCAGGCTGAGCTACTAGAGCCAGGACAGCGGCGGTATTTATTTCTTGTCCGAAATTTCCGAAGATATAATCCACACTGTTACCAGAAAAATTACTGAGCGAGGTAGCGTCCTCAAAATCTTCAGTAATAAAAATCTCAGTGTCATTGTCTTTTTCGCGTTCAGTACGTTTTATACCAAACTTAACTTTTGATGCGCGTCCCGACCAATCAAAATCGCGGGTTAAATCCAGCTTTAGGCTGGCACTTTTATCATTGGTGTTATTAGTCGCTAACTCCACTTCATCAAGCTTATAACTAGCAGCCTGATAATATGCGGTGGGCGCAACAAGGCTAATTTTTTTGCTGTTGCTATAAGCCAAATCAAGTAACTCATCGGCGACCACATCATCATCCAATTTGAATACTGCGGCGCCAAGGTGCTGCGGCTCATCCTCACCAGATTTGCTATAGGCCACACTGTAATCGAAGGTCCAGCGCTCAAAATGACTCTGTCCGCCAAGATTAGTAGAGAGGATTTTCTGTGTTTCAGTACGATTTTTTAATTCTCTCTGCACCTCTGCTGCACCCATCTCACCTTCGAGTAGCGCATCTTCAAACTCTATGACATTAGCCAATCTCACCTCAGCATCAGTATATTCACTGTAGAGGTTCCGCCAGTAAAGATCGGTGTTATCACTCGGTTTGTAATCTACATTTAAGGTAACTCCAAAGCGCTCTCGACGAATGCGGTAATCGCGCTGCTCTAATTCCTCCAAGCGTGCTGGTTCGTCAGCGCTGTCATCTTCAAACTGCCAGTGACCACCGGTCTCTACATTGTCAGAACCAAACTCACGCTTAAACGAACTGACGCCCGCTGCCACGCCAACATTATTTTCTCCTTCTCCCACACTAAATTGCTGGCTAGCAGTAGCGGCCAACTTAGGGCTTGTTTCTCCTGTATTGTCGTCGCGGCTTGCCTCAGCAGTAAATTGATAAAAAAAGCCATCGCGATCAAAAGCAGACAAGCTCTGCACATCAATACTGCCACCTAGTGAATTAGCATCCATATCTGGCGTCAAACTTTTGGTCACCACCAAACTTTCTAGCAAATCTGAAGGAATTACATCCAACGCCACTGCACGACGGTCGGCATCGGGACCGGGAACGCCTACACCATTAATAGTGACCGCATTAAAATCCGGCCCTATACCACGCACACGAACATAGCGCCCTTCACCTTGATCTCGCTCAATTGACAAGCCCGGCAAGCGCTGAAGCGATTCAGACACATTGGTATCGGGAAACTGACCAATAGCGTCAGCAGATACTGCCGTAATAATATTATCTGCCGCGCGCTGCTTATTAAGCGCCTTATTAATTCCTGCAGCCTGTCCAATTACAATAATATTTTCCACTTCGCCGGAAACGCCAACCAATTGGAAATTAGCTTTTGTCGTTTTTTCATCGCGAATTTCAATTTTTCGCCTGATCGCATCTGCACCGATATAGCTGGTCACTAAGGTATAGCTACCCGCTTTTACATCGAGAAATACATAACCACCGTCGCGCTGACTCACCGCTTCTCGCTGCAGCTCTTGAATACGTAAGCGCACCCCCTGAAGTGCAACGCCTTTTTCTGTGGCGGTAACTTCCCCTTCAAGGCGCCCCTCTGCAACTGCCTGTGCCGTTATAGCGGTTAAGGCCAGCGCGAATGTCGTGCGTGTAAAACAAGGTGAGGTTAGCGTACGAGCAATCGCTGATGCGCGCATTAAAACTGAATTCTTCACTGGTATTCCCCACAGAGGCTAGGCTAAATAGTCTGCAAGCACATCATTGTTAGACGACAGCTTGCGTTTCAAGGTCGCCAACCTAGTAGGTCTAAATGACAAAAATATGACGCATTATTTTCGTTGCGAAAATTTGCGCTATAGAGACAGAAAACAACACGAGTAACCACTTATATTGAGCCAAAATGACTCTTGCATATCGAAAAAAAAGTGGCTACAGAATATCTATTACGGACTAAATACAGCATTAAAATAACTTCAGTATGTCGCAATCGCGTTCTAAATAAAAAAGTCGCGTTTTTATTAAATTTTACGGAAATTACCCTGAGCTAATTTGCCCTTCCTATACGCGACTGAGGTGCAATAGGTAAATATAGCCAATTCACATAACTGTCACATTAAGCTGCTAAGAGTGCTTGCCTTGCACACCTCATTTCGCACTGGAAAACACAGATGCTTAGATTGCACAAATGGAAACTTATTCTTCTGGGACTATCTGCGAATTTTATTCTGCTGATTAATCTAGCCTCAGGCCAACTCAAACCACATGAGATACTCAATTGGCTAGATATATTCAGTGAGTGGGGTGCAGCGCTTCTGGTATTGGTTTGGCTATTACTGATTTTACAAAGCCGCCCCTCAGGGCGTGTCACGCAATTTTTAAGCCTAGGTCTAAGTGGGATTTTTTTAGCGAGCTTTCAAGATGGGCTTGATGAGTTCATCAAGCTGCCAGACACCATTGCGTGGGATCACTGGATAGAGTCAGGTTTCATGCCGCTTGGCTTAATGTTACTAACGGTGGGAATTTATCACTGGCATAAAGAGCAGCTTATTATTTCGCGTCAAATGCGCAAACGCGAACGATTATTTCGCGACCATAAAGCCATGGATTTTACCACCCCATTAAGCGATGCAACTTATTTACGCAAGCAACTTGCGCAGGCGCTAGCGAGTCATCGGGCTCAGTCCGAGCCCTTGGCGTTTCTGTTAATTGATATCAACGACTTCAGCGGTATTAATCGTCGCTATGGCTCCATAGAAGCAGATCGCTTGCTGGCAGCACTGAGCGAACTATTGCTGCTGAATATTCGCCACAAAGATTTACTCTGCCGCTACGCAGGGGATCGCTTTGCGCTTCTACTGCCTAACACCAACAAACTCAGCGCCGAAGGTATTGTCCACGAACTTAACAACGCTGTACGCAACTTTGCCTTTAAAACACAAGCACAAGGCGAAAGCCTATTCCATTCAGTTAGTATCGGCCTTGCACTTGCGCAAAATGACAATCCTGAAAGTTTGCTGGTACGTGCTAACAGTGCGCTACTGCTCGCCAAGGAAACTTCTCAACACAATATTCATCTGGCGGCTTAACGATGCACAAGCCCGCAGATAATGAACATTATTTACCAAAAAGATATTTTGAAATTGACAACGCTTTCATCGCTGCTCACAACTGGCCTGCTACCCTCATTGATTTGGCCTTGAATCGCGGTGCTGAAGAGCATACATTACTACGTGGTACCGGCATTTTTTATGCAGACCTATTGACCGGAAAGCAATTACTCAGCCCAGCTCAATGCCTGCGCTTAATTGACAATATCCAACACAAAGTGACGAGCAAGGACTTAAGCTTTTTATTGGGGCAACGACTTTATGCTGGCAATCAGCAGATGGCCAACAGCGCACTGATTCACGCGCGCGATTTGCGCGAAGCGCTGGATATTCTCTGTCAATTTCAAGTTCAATTAGCACCCTTGCTAAGCCCCAAAATTTCCTACCAAGATGAAAAAATTATTATTTACTGGCTGCCCAACTGCAGTGCATTGCAGCCAGCGCAAGAAATATTTTTAGTGGAAATGATGAGCTCTGCCTTAAACTCATTGTGCCGTTGGCTACAAGGCAAACAACTGCCTTGGACATTTTACTTTCGCCATACGCAACCAAATTATCCTGAGCAGTATCAGGTACACCTTAAAAGCACGACCAACTTTAATTGCCAGCACCATGCGATGGCTATTGCGCGTGAACATCTACACAGTATTTGGCAACTACACTCACCCAGCACACTAGCGCGTGCGCGACTGTGCGCAGAGCAAGAGTTAATCCAGTTGGACTTTACTCAGGGTTTTGTGCGCGAAGTTTATGAATACCTCGCACGCAACATCAACCACAACCCTAATCTTGAACGAACAGCCTGTGACTTTGCCATGAGCACCGCAAGCTTTAAGCGAAAACTACAAAAACACGGAACCAATTTTCAAGCACAATATGATGATGTGCGCCGCGATCTAGCGCTGCAATGGCTGCACGTACCCGATATCACCAACGAGCAAATAGCGACCCGCCTACACTTTCACGATGCCGCAAATCTACGCCGAGCGTTTAAAAAATGGACGGGATTAACACCCAGTGCTACGCGCAATGAATTTCTGCTTGGTCAAAAATAATACTATCTAAGAAGCCAATTATCACAAACATATATAAGCGCCGTTTAACATTCGTTTACACCCACTATGGCAACCGTCATTGACGTTAGTATCTTTTTATACCACCTACTCATACACCCAATAGCACCCAAGGTATAAATTTAACCGGCATCTCGCTGAAATACGCTACCCTAGGGACCATGATTAACACATTCAGAACATCAAACAGGAGATGACAATGAAAACTGCATTAATTACCGGTGCCAATCGCGGGATTGGCCTAGCACTTACTGAAGTCTATTTGAACCAAGGCTGGCAGGTTATTGCTGTTTGTCGCAGCAGCTCTATAAAGCTCAGCGCCACTAGCGCCGAAGTAATTGAGGGGATTGATGTCGCTAAACCCGAAGACGTAAAAATGCTCTGCTCAAAACTAGGTAACCGCACTATAGATTTATTGATTAACAACGCAGGGATTTTGCGTGGAGATCATCTCGGCAACATCAATTATGAGGATGTCACTCAACAACTAGAGATAAATGCTGTTGCCCCTATACGCATCGCTGAGGCGCTTCTAGACAATCTCGGCAAGGGCGGAAAAATTGCGCTGATCACCAGTCGCATGGGGTCGATTAGCGACAATAGCTCGGGCGGTTATTATGGTTATCGCATGTCTAAAGCAGCACTTAATGCAGGTGCCACATCACTCGCACTTGATGTAAAAAAACACGATATAGCCGTGGCCATTTTACACCCCGGTTATGTTCAAACAGCAATGGTGGGATTTGGCGGTGACATTACAGCCACCGAGGCAGCCACACGTTTAAGCCAGCGTATTGCAGAATTAAACATGCAAAATACCGGTGGCTTTTGGCACTCCAATGGCGAACAATTACCTTGGTAACCTTAGCCCCAAAGAAAACCTCTAAGAAACTGTAATCAACAAAGAACAGCCATTAAAAAAGGGGCCACAAAAAATAATTTTTTAGTGGCCCTTTTTATTGTCTAGCTCAAAGGTAATAGTCGCCTATTTTGAATAAATAACTCAGCTTCAAGCTCCCACTATATCTCTGAAGGAAACTGCAACATGCCAAGCACCCTTAAATACCTAATGCCCAGCTTATTATTCGCCAGCGTGTTAATGGCTTGCTCCCCTGCATCTGTTCCCCACCAAGAAGTCGCGAATGAATTAACCCACACAGAAATATGGAGCCTTAATTCTTTAACATCCCTCAATGGTTATAGTGTCAATGCATTCGGCAATCCAACACAAAAAAATACCAAGCTAGGTAATGTTGTTCACTTCGATGGTGACGGCGATCGCCTGTTGGTACATAACAATCCACTGGGGGCATCCACACGTTTTACGATTGAGGTTTTATTGAACCCTGCAGATGTGTTCCCCAACAATTGGGAGCCTCGTTTTTTTCATATAGAGGCTCTAGATAATCCCAATCGCCGCGTCACCATTGAGTTGCGCTTAAATGATCAGCAACAATGGTACTTAGATGCCTACATCAAATCAGAGCAAGGTCAGCTTGCGCTAATTGATTCCACCAAGGTTCACCCGGTCAACCAATGGGCCCATGTTGCTATCACTTACTCAGAAGGTGTTTTAACGACCTTTGTTAATGGTCGAAAAGAATTAAGCGGCGCCGTGGAGTACCTACCAATAGATACTCTTGCATTAACGTCAATCGGCGCAAGAATGAATCAAGTACATTGGTTTAATGGCGATATAGCGCAAATGGCCATAACACATAAGGCACTGAGACCAGAATATTTCAATTTATTACCAAAATTGTCGCAATAACAATAATTCGTACTGGGCTGAGCACGCCCTACACGTAAAAAATAATAAAAAACCCAGCAGCAAGCTACAGGGTATTAAGTGCATTCGTTCGCTTCGCATAGCTCAATAGCTTCTATCGTCCCAAGGGGCGGGGAATTAAATCCTTAACGATTAGAGACTATTACAGACGTAGGTACTAACGGGGATTACACCTTATTGCTAGCCTCTCTCCTTTTACTAGCTTCTCTCCTTTCAGCGCCCGAGTTGCTGAACGGCTTAAAGAATCGCTTAAAAGGCCCGGCACGAAGCCGGGCAAACCTCTAATGACATCAACTTACTTTTAGATTAAAACTGGCTAATAAATTTCCACGCCTCTTGTGGAATCCAACTTTCTGGTTGGCCTGCATCATGCTGTGACGGCCAGTGGCCACCATCAAATGCGCACCAACGTACTGGATAGCCTGTAGTACAATTTTGATAAGAAGTACAAATATGTGTGCCGCTGCCTCGTGCAGGTTCTAATGGATTTTGTGCGGTGCACTTGTTGTTTCTTACCGCACGATCCCGCAGTGAGCGACCTAGAGAAATACCCAATACATCATCGCCCAAACCGTGTGCTGCAAAAAATGGAATGGGCGCTGTACCACCATCGCAACCACTGAGTTGTGCACCCGAGTAAAGTGCTACACCGCGAAATACATTTGCGCGCGCGCAGGCTACCGCGTTGGACATACCGGCACCATAACTAAAACCGGTGGCGAAAATCCGGCTTTTGTCGATACAAAAATTGGATTGGACTTGGTTGAGAATGGAGTCAGTTAGTGCGAGATCGCGACCGCCGGAATTCGCCCAGCCTTTATCAATCCCTTCAGGGGCGATAAAGATGGTGCTGTTTTGTGCAAGATTCCAAAGACCGTAATATGGAGTTTCCGTTGCCGAACCATTACCACCATTAGCGACTTGTGCTGCGTCACCATTCAACCAGTGATAACCAACAATCAAGCGGTAGGGGTTTTGATTATTGTAATTGTCGGGCACACGCAAAATGTACGAGCGATTTAATCCATTTACATTAAGATTAATCCGGCCATTTTGCAAACTGCGTGCTTTACCACAACCGTCACTCGGCACCGCACCGTTAGGGTTTGTTGGTGTGGTGGGCGAATCAATCACACCGCTGTAGGGACCAATGTGAATCCAATCCAAATCGGCATAATCCGTTGCACCTACCGTCACGCGAATTTTTTGATACCCAGGTTTTAAACGCACTTTACCGGCTGAGTAAGTTTTAAATTCTCCCCAGGTAGTTACGCTTGGCACCTGAAAGGATTCAATCAGCGTGGTATTGCACTGTGAAATTTTAAATGTGCGCCCTGTGCCTACCGCGCCAGAGCGAATGGTTACATCGTAATCGCCTTCGGTTTCTACATAGACGGTATATTCCAACCACTCACCCGCCGTCATCCAACCCACTGCGTTGCCGTTGGTAATAGTTTTAATATCTACACCAGTATCGGTGCGATAAGCGTTGCCTTCATTTGCGCTAGTGCTATCGGAATAACCGGCGGGATCAAAATCTTCAGCTTGGATGCTGGCTGGAATTCGTGGCACCAGCATTTGGTACGCGTTTTCAACTCGGCTAGGACATGCATTAGTTGCAGCACTAGAGGCTACCGATGATGACAACTGAGAAGAGGATGAACTCACTCTTGATGATGAACTCACAATCACGGACGAACTTATACTGGATGACGAATTAATTTTTGAAGATGAAACAACAGCAGCCGATGAGCTGGAGCGAGCCGAGCTCACGGGCGGAGTTGTTCCACCACAGATGCTGCCGCTAATGGTTGGGCGCTCTGCACTGCCGCTATTTTTTTCACCTTGCAAACCAAATGAAACTGATTGGCCAACAGCAATATTTCCATTCCACGACATATTGGTTGCAGAGTAAGGATTACTGCCAGAAAAATTAGCATTCCAACCACCGCTCATACGGTTACTGGCATATTGCCAATTTACATTCCAATTATTAATCGGCGCACCTGTATCATTTTTAATTGTGATGCTGGCAGTAAAACCGTTTGGCCACTCACTATCAATTGTATAGCTACAACTGGCTGACGCTGTTTGTGCAACGGTTGCGAGCAAAAGTGCAGAACCTAAAAAAATTGCCGATTTTTGTAGCCTCGCAATTCGATTGAGGGAAGAATTTATTTTATACATTATTCACATCCTTAGTAGTGTATGAAAAATGCCGCCAACACTGTTGATGACTGACGGCACGCTCGGTGGCTTATTAATTTTCTTATTTTAAATTGCTAACGTTGAAAACGTATTTTTAATCAAGGTTTAGTCACGTCAAAAGAACTGATTCGCACCGAACCGCCTAATGATTGGGTTGTGTAATTGAGAATACCAAAGCGATATCCCAGGAAATAATTCCACTCACGTTTCATCGTGAATGTGCCACCCAATTGAGTAAAATGCGTGCCGTTAGTGCTGTAATAGAAACGCGCAGTACCACCACCATTGGTGGTGCGAACATCGGCATCAATACGCAACCAAATTTTTCCACCACTGATTGCTGCACTTGCAGACTCTGCTCCAACATTGCTGGTATTCCAACTTGAATCCAGCGTTGCACCGGTTGTGGTAACAACGCGTGTGGAACCGTTCGCCTTCTTCACACCAATCCACGCGGATGAATCGCGCAGTGCTGCCAAGCCACTTGCATCACCGTTTTGCATCGCGCTGTAATCCAATTCAATGGTGGCGATTGAACGCGGGCCTTCAATACGACGAGTAAGCGTATTGCGTGCGGCATATAAATCATTAGTAATGGTTGCCGTGCGCAGGATCAAACCGTTGCCAGCTGACCATTTGCTGTTGTCAGGATTGTGGTTCCATTCCCAGGCAGGATTAAGCGTGGCGCTGGTAAAAACATCTTTTACATTGCGTGGTTTTACTTTATCAGCACCGCAGGGCAAATTCGGAAAGGGATAAGAAGCGCCCCACTGACCATTGACTAATGTCACTGAAGGCCAACCGTTACTCCATGTCATAGGCGCCATTACTGGTAAACGCCCAGCGGGAAATGCATCATTAAAGGCGATATAATACCAATCGCCATTTTGTGTTTGTACTATGCCGCCTTGATGCGGCGCGCCACCAGAACCTACACCGGCATAAGGCAATTTAACGGCGAAGGGACGAATTTCATAAGGACCGAAGGGACCATTGGTAGAGCGCGCAACATATTCACCATTAGCGTATTGCGTCATGAAAATATAATAGTTTCCATTAATTTTATAGAAGCGCGAACCTTCGAGTGGGCCGGAAATATTGGCTGGAGTTTTAAATACTTCTTGCCGACGAACTTCGCGCAGTCCATCTGCACTCAGCTCTGCCACATTGATGGAATTATTGCCCCAAGCCACATACATTTTGTCGGTGTCTTTATCAACCAATAAACCCATATCGTAATAACACGCTTGGCTGTAATTTTTAGTCCAAGGGCCTTCCGGCGATTTGGCGGTAAATACATAACCACCGCCTTTATTGTGCATGCAGCCCATCCAATAAAATGTTTTATTGCTTTCGCGATACTGCAATGAAGAAGCCCAAATACCATTGACGTAGGAGCGGCTGCCGTTAAGGCTGTAGGAGCTATCAAAATCCAGCACGGGCACTGAGTGCGAAATGTATTCCCAATTCACTAAATCATAGGAGCGCAATACGGGTGCGCCGGGAGAGTGATGAAAAGTTGATGCGGTGTAGTAATAGGCATCTCCTACGCGAATCACTTCAGAATCCGGTAAGTCTTCCCACATCAAAGGATTTGAATAAGTGGATGGACAGGTCGATGTAGTGGGTGGCGGATTATCAGTGACGTTGCAATTACCCGTTGTCACATCTGCGCCCGATACAGTTAATGAATCTATATTTGGCAAGCCCTCCGCAGTTAATGCAGACAATTGCACAACATTATTGCCCTGCACTAAATCCACATCGATGGATGCCGTTTGCCAATTTGTCCAACTGCCAGTAGTCGGCAAACTTAAGGTGTAATTACCGTTGCTACCACCATTAATGACCAGCGTACCATTTCTATTCGTTGCCCCACCATTAGCAAAACGAAAACTCAAGGTTTGGCGGTTACTAGTTGAAGACTCCAATGCCCAAACAACGGCATTTCCCACTGCATTATTGGTGTTTGCAAATCCTGCTCCGGTAAACCCGGTATTGTTGCTATCGATAGTTCCATCAACACGACAGAATCCCGCTTGTGATTCCTGAATTAATAGAGAAAACGGTGCTGAAATACTTGAGCGAGATGATGAACTGATTACGGTGAGCGCAGATGAACTAGCGCGCGAAGAACTAACAACTGGTGGAGCGGACGAACTTGAACGCGCAGAGCTTGTAGGTGTTGTAGTTCCGCCACAAGCAGCCCCATTTATTATTGGGCGCTCTGCGGCAGCGCCATTTTTTTCACCTTGCACACCAAATGAAACCGATTGGCCCGCCGCAATACTCGCGTTCCAATTCATATTAGTGGCGGAGTATGGATTAGCGCCGGAAAAATTAGCATTCCAACCGCTCGTCATACGGTTACTGGCGTATTGCCAATTGACATTCCAATTATTAATTGGTGCATCAGTATCATTTTTAATGGTGACACTCGAGGTAAAACCATTCGACCATTCGCTATCGATGCTGTAAGTGCACGCTGCCATAGATGACGATGAAGCAAGAGCAATGAATGCGCTTAACCCCAAGCTAGCGCTCAGGAATTTTGAATTAAATGGGTTTGTGTTTGGCAACTTTTTATTTTTCATTATTATTTCCTCATCAAACATTAAGGTAATACTTAAGTGTTCTAGCGAAAAAAAGCCCAGTATTACACTAGGCTGAATCAAGGTATCCATGACTGCAGGGGACTTGCAAAATCAGCAGTGGCACAGTGAAGCCACTGCTGAGTTATTCCGCCAAGCTATTCGCATAGCAACTCGGCGGATTTTTAGCCGAAATTATTTTTTCAAACGCAGCAAACCTAGCTTATATGGAATGGTGTTGTAGTCAGAACTGGTGCCCGCTTGACCTTGATAGAGGAACTCTAGATTACAAGGATCAACAGTTAACCGCTCATCAAAACCCGAACGAACCAATTCACCATGGCTAATACCATCTGCCCATTTACCGCTCGGCCATTCCACATTGTTATTACCTGCAAATGGGTTGTCATTGGTGTCGGCTAATGGACTCCACGGGCCGTCTAAACTACTAGATGTCCATGAGCGGAACATACGTGGACCATTTGGATAAGCCTCAACCATTAACAAATATTTATTTTGTCCGTCCAATTTATAAACATTGGGAGCTTCAAATAAATATTGGTTGCCATTGCCGCGGTGATCTTCCATCACGATGGAGTAACCCGAGAAGTTGGGGAAATTTCCGATGGTGGTTTTGGATACATACAAAACACCGTCGTCACGCGAGAAATACAAGTAGCAGTGAGTCGCGTTACAAATCACCCAGAAATCTAACGAGTTAGTTGGCTCACCTTGCAGCAATTTCTTTTTAGCTGACCAGTTTGGCCTGCTAATATCATCAGTCGTTGCGTAGGCGCCGCCCCATTGTGTAATCAAATACCATTTGTTGTGCGGGCGGAAATAGAACACTTGTGGCGCAACGGCATTGCCCACTGTAGTTCCATTCATGGACGTGTGCGGAGCCTGCTGTGCGCTGTTCCAATCAGTAAAACTTGTGTACATCGATTTGTAGGAAGTATCGTAATAAGTTGCGTACACATGATAAGTGCCGTTGTATTTCACCACAGAAGGATCTTTAATCGATTTCCAATTTGAGTTTTTGGGGCTGATCAAGGGTCCGGTAGAGGTCCACTTCAAGGGTGCCTTAAGCTCACAGGTTTGCGGTACGCTTGACGATGAACTACTAGAAGAGTTGGAAACAGGCGCCTGCCCACCAATAGAAAAATCATCCGCGTAATAACTTATGCTGGCATCGGTAGCTTCGATAATAAAATGTTGAAATGCTGTTGAGCCTGACTGAGTGTAATACCCTTGCAGCAAACGCCATTCATTAGCAGATGCCGTAGCGGTAGCAACTTGCGTGTATTCATTGTAGGTAGAGGTATCGCTATCCTCCTGACGCTTAGCGGTTAGTTGAATAACACTATCCGGTGTACCAGGTGCGAGCTTTATCCACACAGCAACATCGTATTGGCTGCCACTCACGAGCGAACCAGTGCTGAACGTCAAACCATTCCAACTGCCTGTGCGCCCAGTAATTAAGGCGCTGGCAGAACCGCTGCGCTTATCTTGAGTTGAACGAGTAATCGTTGCGGCAGTTGTCGACCAGTTAGTCAATCCATTTTCTACCCCACCATTCTGTGCAAAATTATTGGCAGGCACTGTATAACCGCTGGATGACGAAGAGCGACTACTAGAGCCAATAAAGCTTGAACGCGGTACCGAGCTGGGTGCAAGACTCGAACTAAGTACAGAACTTGCTACGGAGTTTGCAACAACACTGGCGCCGACAGAACTTACTGGAATGGTGCCGCCACAAGCAGCTCCGCTTATTACCGGACGCTCAGCGACACCGCCATTTTTTTCTCCTTGAAACCCAAACGATACTGACTGGCCGACAGCAATATTACCGTTCCAAGCTATATTGGTTGCGGTATATGGATTGGAACCTGAAACGTTGGCATTCCATGTACCGCTTATACGGTTGGCAGAATATTGCCAATTTACGCTCCACCCATTAATAGGCGCAGCGGTATCATTTTTAATAGTGATATTGGCAACAAAGCCATTTGGCCACTCGCTGTCAACCGAGTAAGTACAGGTTGCAAATGCTGAGTGAGACAACACTGCCAAGGCAGCACTAGCACCAACCAACCAGCAAGTACGTTTAAGTACTTGAGCAAGAATGGTGGGAGAATTTTTATCATTAAACATTTTAATTGTCTCCGTTAATAAATGAATTCATATTTATTTTTAATATCATGAAGTTTCATAAATAGAAGTGAGTTTTTCTAGAGAGAAAAGGAGTAACTCATAAAAATCCTTATTTATGAGTTACCAAAAGACGCGTTACTTGTTGATGTAATTATTCAACAGCCAGGTCATTGCGGGGCGTGGCGTGCCATTGTCTTGCATCAAGCCGGATCCATCGATCCAGGTTCTGCCATTCACGTAGCCCCAGATGGTAATACCCTTAACGTGCGGGTGATCCCAGAACACGGGGAAATGAGCTTGGAAGTTCTGCAATTGCACTTGATCATTGGTATCACCAATATCGTATTCAGAAATATAAATGGGCTTACCCACTTGATTCCAAATATTATCGATCGCCGTTTTAACTTGCGCACCGGTCATACCCTTCAACTCGTGAGACTGCAGGCCAACCGCATCTATATAGCCGCCTTGCGCCAAAGGCTTAGCGAGCGCAATAAATTCATTGTGCTGCCAACGGATGTTGTTGTAGTCGTTCAAAATTAGGATTGAGTTAGGGCAATATTGGCGCGCCAATTGAAACACCTTCTGAATCCAGTTATTACCATAGGCTTTTTGCGCATAACCCGCTGGTTGATGGCCAGGTACAGCTTCGTTAACTACGTCGATCATTGCTGTATCGGGATAACGAGCACAGTAATCGCGAATCCACTCTTCAATTTCAGCAGCCGTTTCAGACGCGCTCAAGTTGTTGATCCAGGACGGTGACTGTGCACCCCACACAAACGTATGTGCTTTTACCGGGATATTGTTAGCACGGGCGTATGCATAGATGCGATCAACCGGCGCCCAGTTGTATACATCACGAGTGCCTTCAACTGATCCCCATTTACCTTCATTTTCGCCGGTGATTTGATTCCAGTAACGATTGAAATCAGACCGTACTGCGCCACCGGTAGTAATGTTACCAATAAACTTTTTGGCAGCAGGAGCACTGCTTGATGAGCGCACAGAAGAACTGTTGGCAACCGGAGCCTGGCCACCGATAGAAAAATCATCGGCGTAGTAGCTTATGGTTGCGTCGGTTGCTTCGATAATGAAATGTTGGAATGCAGTTGATCCCGATTGGGTGTAATAACCTTGCAATAAACGCCACTCAGTAGACGATGCAGTAACCGTCGCAACTTGTGTGTATTCATTGTAGGTAGATGTGTCGCTATCTTCTTGACGTTTGCCAGTGAGTTGCACAACGCTATCTGGCGTACCTGGTGCAAGTTTTACCCAAACTGCCACATCGTATTGGCTGCCGTTAACCAGTGAACCAGGATTGAATGTCAAACCGTTCCAGCTGCCTGTGCGGCCAGTAATTAAGGCACTGGCAGAACCGCTGCGCTTGTCTTGCGTTGAACGCGCAACAGTGCCAGCCGTTGTTGACCAGTTGGTCAATCCATTTTCCACCCCACCATTTTGTGCAAAATTATTGGCAGGTACGGTATAGCCACTGGAGGAAGAAGAAACGCTTCTAGAGCTAACAGGTTGCGAGCTTGGCGTCACACTTGAGCGAGGCACTGAACTCGGTGCAACACTAGAGCGTGGCTGCGAGCTGGCAGAAACGACTGCGCCACAGGCAACACCATTTACAACTGGGCGCTCAGCTGCACCGCCATTTTTATCTCCTTGAAAACCAAAAGAGACCGACTGTCCCGCCGCAATGTTGCCATTCCAAGACACGTTAGACGCTGAGTAGGGATTCGAGCCAGAGAAATTGGCATTCCACGTACCTGTTATACGGTTGGTGGCATAACCCCAATTCACACTCCAATTGTTGATAGCTGCAGCCGTATCATTTTTGATGGTGATATTGGCGACAAAACCAGTGCCCCATTCACTATCAATATTGTAAGTACACGCAGCCATTGCTGAGTGAGAGAGAACCGCCAAGGCGGCACTAGCACCCACCACACTACAGGTGCGTTTAAGCACCTGAGCAAGAGGGTGAACTGAATATTTTGATACATGCATGATGCAAATCTCCGCTTATATTTATTGGATAAAGTATTGGTACTGTTAGATTAAAAACATCGCCCTCTTAAGCCTTGATCAAACACAAACAGACAAAAAACAACCATTGCTATTTTCAGGTGCTGTTCGTGGCTACCAAGACTTATGAATCGTCAGGATTTATATTATTGTTATAGCGTCAACCTGCTGAGAGAGGCTGAGTGGCAGGGTGGAAAATAACCCAACAAACGGAGGACTTTTTGCAGTTTTGAGGGAGTCTTTATAAAATTATTAAAAATTGAAGGTTTTATGTAATAAGTTGAATCCATTTTGTCACGCTAAAGCACAGAGCGTGATGCAGCTCACTTAAATAGTCATCTACATATGAATTGAAAATAAGGCTGAATATTTTTAACTGCTTTAGGTGTTCATTACTGTTGAGCAATAAAAAAGGCCAAGTGTGATGCACTTGGCCTTTTGCTTTTTCATCAATACTTAAACAATTTCTTGAGTCTGACACAAGGTCTTAAACGTTTTAGGTGCGCAACCATATTCATTCTTAAACAGCTTATTGAAGTAAGAAACATTGTTGTAGCCTACAGAATAGGCAATCTCCGAAATATTGGCCGCCTCATTTTCTGTTAAAAGGCGCGCGGCTTCTGTTAAGCGTAATTTATTCAAGTAAGCGCTGAACGTGAGGCTTAGTTCCCCTTTTAAGATTTCGTTTATTTTTGTTCTATTTATCCCAAGCACTGCCGCCGCCTCATCTAGGTTTAAATCTGGGTTGGCATATTCCGTGGCAATATAGCGCAGCAGCGTACTTTTTTCTTTGTCTTTTTGAGGTTCAATAGTTAATTGCCGATACGCCATAAGCGGCTGATCTTGCTTAACTTTGAACTTGAGTTGCGCAGTTAGCGCCAGCACGTAGAAGCGCAGTGCGCAGATTATAAACAGCACCCACAGACATACACTCACCGCAACCGCGATATAAACATAAGCTGCATTAAACCCGCGTAAGCTTACGTCCGTAAGCTTCACATTAGAAGGTGTATTTAGAGGACTCTGTAAGGAGTTCACCCAGGCAAAGCCCATAACCTTATTCAACTGAAACCCTTGATCGCTGATCTCATACCCATAGCGCCCCAACCACCAGTGGGGAGTCATTAAATCGCTAAAAGGAATCGTGATGTCAGCCCAGTGACTATCGCAGGAAAATGCAGTGGACGAAACACGACGTGTATCCATGTTTTTATAGTCAGTCACTTTTTCATCAAAACTAAACAACACCAAAAGCAATACATTTTTAGGATCACAAATCATCCTAAAAGACAGGCTATCAAAAGCAGTGAGATCCACTTGCTTATGGGGTTGAACAGGATCAATAAAATAGAAAGAGTAATGCGTATAGGGGTAGGCGCCATTTGGGTCTAGAAAAAAATCATAGTCAATTGCACCTACATCACTATTAAGCCTTAGCTTAGTTTTCCCCATGGGCTTTTTCGGCTCTATAGCGGGAGCCCACAAAAAATTGCTGTCACGCCCCGGAAATAGCGAAACATTTAACGTCGCCTTGGCCACCCCCACATAGATTAGTAGCCCTGTAAGCACCAATAATGCCGATAACCCTATTACAAGATTTTTATAAAACTTCAACATCTAAGCTTTGACCTACCAGCAGGAATGAATACAACACAAACAAAACGTTTGTTAGCGCAAACTCCATAAAGCCATATTTTGTATGCAGTACGAGGTACGAGCCTCTTTGTGATGGCGTAAATGAGCACTGCGTGAAAAACTATCGGTTTATATGATTATTTTTATCTAAACCCAAGGGAGGAAGAAACCCACGATATATCAGCGCTCAGGTTCTTCTATAGCGACTCATCACGGTAGAGTCTGGTTTATTTGGCTGATACTCTCACCAGACCAAAAACCACAGAAAACCTACAATAACAACTTAAATACGTCTTTTCGGCCTCATCTTCTGAGAAAAGCAAGAAGCTTTGAGCGATTTTCCTGCTGACATAATGACATGCCGAACGTTTGAAGCACAAGAATCCATTAAATAATGATGTGACTCCAACAATCTAGAAATGCCAACCACCTCACTTTTCCATAGATACTAAGTCTAAAAACTCGATAAACCGACAGAATATGTATTACTTATATAGAAACTTGACCAGATACCGGAAACCAATTTCACTAATAAAAACAGCTATTGGTATAAATATTATTTATTAGGCAACCTAAAGCGATACAGCATCACAAATTCGGCAGGAGAAGCCGAAATTAACCACCATCCCAACCCTCGCACTAAATATCAAATAATAGTAGCGAGGACGTTCACTCAACTGACAAACAGCACCCCCTAGCCAGCTGACAACATGCTTATTAATGAGTCATTTTATCGTCACTTAAGCTGTTGAGTTATGTTATGGGCTATGTGTCCTGCAACAAAATCCACTACACTCTAGCCACTCAGTTAACTAACTGATATCCACATCACGACTAAAACCATTCGCTTCGACTCGCAAACAACTGCCTATATATCAGGGCAAAAAGGATCACCCATGAACAAAATCCGCTGGGGGGTGTTGAGCACCGCTAATATTGGCCGCACCAAGGTTATTCCTGCACTGCAAAGCTCCACCTACAATCAAGTTGTCGCCATCTGCTCGCGCGATCAAGCTAACGCCCGCAAAGTCGCCGATGAGCTTTCAATAGAGCGCGCCTACGGCAGCTATGAAGCTCTGCTCGCAGACCCCGACATAGACGCCATATACAACCCGCTGCCCAATCATCTACATGTAGATTGGTCGATTAAAGCACTCGAAGCAGGCAAACATGTGCTCTGCGAAAAACCTATTGGCCTCGACTGTGCAGACACTCAGCGCCTACTCGATGCCGCCGCTGCCCATCCTCAGTTAAAAGTGATGGAGGCGTTTATGTATCGCTTTCACCCGCAATGGGAGCGCGCCAAAGAACTCGTGAACACTAAGATCGGCAAACTGCGCCAAGTACATTCGCACTTCGCCTACAACAATCGCGATACAGGTAATATTCGCAACCTAAAATCCATGGGCGGCGGCGCTTTAATGGATATTGGTTGCTACTCTATTTCAGTATCGCGTTGGCTCTTCAATGCCGAGCCACTGCGCGTCATGGCGCAAATAACTCCGTTCGAAGGACAAGAAGTGGATTGCCAAGTGTCAGCCATTATGGAATTTGC
This sequence comes from Cellvibrio sp. 25HG11W-0, assembly GCF_057815475.1. Taxonomy (NCBI): domain Bacteria; kingdom Pseudomonadati; phylum Pseudomonadota; class Gammaproteobacteria; order Cellvibrionales; family Cellvibrionaceae; genus Cellvibrio; species Cellvibrio sp. 25HG11W-0. Next base: position 1,257,735 of record NZ_CM174230.1, on the reverse strand, counting down.
CGAAGGCAGTGCCAGCTTTACCGCGGCCACTAAAATTGAATGGATGCAATATATGGAAGCCTTTGGCGAAGAAGGCAGTGTATTTTTACCCCTGCCCTTCAGCCCTATCGCCGACAAAACCACCCAAGTGTTGCACAAGCGCGACAACGAACAGCAAAGTTACGAAATTGCGCCGAGCGATCACTACCGCGATATGGGCGATGCATTTGCACTCAGCATTATTAACAACACACCAGTGCCAACGTCGCTGAGTGATGCTATGGCGAATATGAAAGTCATTGATGCACTGTTTAAAAGCGCAGAAGAAGCGCGCTGGATTACGCTGTAACACGAGCGTGAATCCAGTGCAGACACTACCGAAGCAGCCATTGTAAAATGACTCGCATTAAAAGCCACCACCAGAGTGGCTCACACAACTCACACCCACCTAATTTTTGCAAACACGAGTTAACCATGCAAACACCTTCTAGCAGTAAACCGCGTATTGTTATTGTCGGCGGCGGCGCCGGCGGATTAGAACTCGCCACCAAACTTGGACAAAAACTCGGCCGCAAAGGCAAAGCGGAAGTTACTCTGATTGACCGCAACACAACACACTTGTGGAAACCATTACTGCACGAAATTGCCGTAGGGACCATGGATGAAGGTGTAGATGCCGTAAGCTATCGCGGCCACGCTATAGCTCACGGTTTTTTCTTTCGCGTAGGGGCCATGATGGACCTCAAGCGCGAGTCCCGTCAGGTCGTGCTTGCCCCCATAAAAGATGAAGACGGCACCGAAGTATTGCCCTCAACGACCATTCCCTACGACTACCTCGTTATAGCGCTCGGCTCAGTCTCTAACGACTTTAATACACCAGGTATTAAAGAGAACTGCATCTTTCTCGACAGCCCTGGGCAAGCGCATAAATTTCGCAACAAAATGCTCAATAAGTTTTTGCGCATTCAACGCCTCGCAGGCGAAGATGATCATGTGCGTATCGCCATAGTCGGCGCGGGCGCTACTGGCGTAGAGCTTTCGGCTGAACTGCATCACGCCGTGCATGAAATTCACAACTATGGCTTCCCTGCAGTTTCCAACGAACATCTCAATGTCACCCTTATTGAAGCAGGGCCGCGTATATTGCCGCCATTGCCCGAACGCATCTCTGCCGCGGCCCACGCCGAACTGATAAAAATCGGAGTGGACATCAAACTCAACACCAAAGTCGTTTCCGCCTCTAAAGAAGGGCTGCACACTGGCGATGGCCAACTGATTGCCGCTGACCTCATGGTCTGGGCTGCAGGCATAAAAGTGCCAGATTTTATGGCCAATATTGCGGGGCTGGAAACCAATCGCATCAATCAACTACACGTCAATGAATTTTTACAAACTACGCGCGACGAAACGATTTTTGCGATAGGCGACTGCGCTCAATTTATTTCACCGGATGGCAGCCGGGTACCTCCGCGCGCGCAATCAGCACACCAAATGGCCAGTGCCTGTTACACCAATTTAATGGCCACCCTCAACCACAAACCGCTCAAAGTATATAAGTACACCGACTACGGCTCACTCATCTCCCTCGCGAACTATTCCACCGTTGGCAACCTTATGGGCAACCTCAATACGGGCAGCTTGTTTATTGAGGGACGCCTCGCGCGGCTGGTGTATGTATCCCTGTATCGCATGCATCAAATTGCAATTCACGGTTTTATTAAAACTGGACTGGTCATGCTGGCGGGGCGTATTAATCGCTGGTTGAAACCGAGGTTGAAATTACACTAAGTTGTTCTGCTCGGCTGCTCTACTAGGCTATTCAGCGTCAATACTGAATAGCCCACTCATACTCACCAGAGGCATTAGGACATGAAACAACGCACTATTACTCTCGCTATGACCGGTGCCTCGGGCGCACAGTACGGCTTACGTTTGCTGCAATGCTTGCTAGCGGCGGACTGCAAGGTTTATGTCATGCTCTCCAGTGCCGCTGCGGTGGTCATTCGCACCGAAACAGATTTAGATTTGCCGGAAACACTAGAAGAACAGCAGCTTTTTTTAAACGAATACTACGGTGCCGATGATGAGCAATTACAGCTATTAGCGAAAGACGATTGGTTTTCGCCGGTAGCTTCAGGCTCTAGCTCCCCCAGCTCCATGATTGTATGCCCTGCCAGTGGCGGCACCCTATCAGCCATAGCCTATGGCGCGAGCAATAACTTGATCGAACGCGCTGCCGATGTGGCGCTAAAAGAACGCCGCCAGTTAATTTTAGTCCCGCGCGAAGCGCCCTATTCACAAATTCATTTAGAAAATATGCTCAAACTCACTAAGATGGGAGCATTGATTATCCCCGCTAGCCCCGGCTTTTATATGCAACCACAGACTATTAATGAACTGATCGACTTCATCGTGGCACGCATTCTCGATCAATTAGGGCTAGAGCAAGATTTGATGCCGCGCTGGGGCGAAGATTAACCCCCTTTACCTATTCGCTATCTCGCGGTTTTCGCCTAGTATTAACACATTAACCTTGTTCCGATTGATGAGTTCAAATGGCGCTTGCAGATTCACTCCCCTGCATATTATTTACCTTTACAGGTGCTCTCGGGCACGGGTGTAAGCTGTGCTATTGCAATCACAACCTTGTGGATTTATTTGGTATAGAGACTGCGGATCTGATTGAAGAAAGCAGATTGCCCTTCACAAAGCTCAGTGATCTTGATCAACTGCGCATAACGGAGTTACTACAAGAACTGATTCAAGGCCAGCATCCAACAGTAACTGCTCGCTTCTGTATACCCCACAATCAACAAAACCACTGGTTTGAATTGCATGCATCACCAGAAGATAGCGAGTCACCACTCACTATAGAACACCAACCTACAAGCCCTCACGCGACCAAATTCCAGGCCACAATTTATCAAATCACTCAGCAATATGCGGAACAGCAACGAACACTGGAGTCTGCAGGCTTCTTCTTAAATATCCTCGACCAACTACCCGACCGTTTCTATTACAAAGATGCCCAATCACGTTACCAAGGTGGCAATAAAGCTTGGCGTGAGTTTCGCGGCATTGCCAACATGGCACAGTGGATTGGCAAGACCGATCTCGACTCCACTGAGTTTGATCACGAGTTTAGCCAGCGCCTCTTCAATGAAGAACAAGAGATGTTACGCACCGGCATGCCTATTAGAAGCCGAGAAACCCTGGAACATCGCGATGGCAGAGTTACTTATTCTGACTCAATAAAAAGCCCACTCTATGATTCAAACAAAAAAGTTATTGGTTTAGTAGGCTTAACTCGAGACATTACGGAACAAGTAAAAATTGAACAGGCACTAGCCCAAGCCAAAATGGCCGCAGAAGCCGCCGTCAAGGCAAAAAGTGCTTTTTTGGCGATTATGAGTCATGAAATTCGCACACCAATGAATGGCGTTATTGGCTGCGCCTCACTGCTCACCGATACACCTTTAAATGAAGAGCAGCAACAGCTCGTGCACACCATACAATCCTGTGGCGAAGGCCTACTTGTTATCATCAATGACATACTCGACTACTCCAAAATAGAGGCTGATCAATTCTCCCTAGATTCACACAGTTTTCACCTACGCGAGCTTGTTGAAGACACCTTTGATTTATTTTGTAAAAGTGCAGATGACAAAGACATAGAAATTAATTACTACCTTGAACCAGAAATCCCCTTAATGCTTATCAGCGACTCTTCGCGTATTCGACAAGTACTGATCAATCTTTTGGGCAATGCCATTAAATTTACTCAGCAGGGTGAAGTAACGCTCTGCGCAACGTTGCACGCTGTTAATAAGAAAGAGCACACATGCAGCATACGCTTTGAAATTAACGACAGCGGTATAGGCATACCAGAAAGCAGTAAAGCTAGCCTCTTTGAAGCTTTCACCCAAGCAGATGCATCGACCACACGCAAATTTGGTGGTACTGGCTTAGGTCTAGCGATCTGTAAAAAAATTGTGACCGCACTCGGTGGCGACATTGGCTTTAATAGCCAAGAGGGCAAGGGTAGCTCCTTTTTCTTTACCCTACCACTCAGTTATAGCCCGCATAGCGGCAACCATCAAAGCTTAGACACAAGCCTACTAAAAGGCTTTAATGCCCTGATTGTGGATGACAACGCCACCAATCGAAAAATTCTTTCCACCACACTTAAATACTGGGGAATGGAATGTACAAGTTTTTCCAGCCCTGAAAATGCATTGGAAAACTTTTCTCTCGGTCACAAGTACGACATTGCTATATTGGATCAGTGCATGCCTTCCATTCAGGGGACCGAACTCGCACAACACCTACAAAACATTGACCCACGCCATCCCATACCGGTCATTATTTTAAGCAGCGCGGCAGAGCGCATTAGCCTTGCAAACTCGACGTTTCAATACCTACAAAAACCCGCACACAACTCACAACTTATTCGCACGCTGTTTCGGCTCTTAAAACTAGGCACACAGCAGCTGCCTATAGCGCACACTAACACCACAACAATAAAAAAAGAGATGCGCATACTCATCGTGGAAGACAATGCAGTTAATCAAATGGTCATCTCCAAAATGTTAGCGAAACTCGGCTATCAAAAAGTTACTGCGGTAGCCGATGGCACCGAAGCCGTTGATATTTGCAAAAAAATGGAAGTGGATGTCATTTTAATGGATGTGCAAATGCGCCACATGGATGGCTACACCGCAACACGTAAAATTCGCGCCCACAAAAAACATTCATTTTATCCTTGGATAATCGCACTCACCGCGGGCGTACAGAAGGAGGATGCCGAGCGCGCACTCGCCTGCGGCATGAACGACTTCGCCACCAAACCCATTCAGCTTGAGAAAATTCGCGAACTGCTTGAGAAAGCAGAAGAGCAAATGCCAACATCAAAGCCCAAACTATAAAGCTACAGCTAACAGCACACGAAACCCGCAGCGCTGTATAGCAAGCCTCTGCATCTGTTAAACTTTGCACTCCACCCTACCTCCTCGTTAATACACCTATTTAAGCCTATGAATTTACCTTCTAAAGTTCGTATTGTTGAAGTCGGGCCACGCGATGGCCTACAAAACGAAAAACAAACTATTGCCGCCGCGACCAAAATTCAATTAATCGAGAATTTAGTCGCAGCGGGATTGACCTACGTTGAGGCGGGCAGCTTTGTAAATCCCAAATGGGTGCCGCAAATGGCTGACAGCAGCGCAGTATTTAGCGGTATTCGCCGAACGCCAGGCGTGACCTATGCCGCACTCATCCCCAACTTACAAGGGTTTGAACGCGCTATAGGCGCAAACGCCAATGAAGTCGCAATTTTCGCCGCTGCGTCTGAAGACTTCAGCCAAAAAAATGTAAACTGTTCCATCAGCGAAAGCATCGCGCGTTTTGTGCCTCTTGTCACCGCAGCCCAAGCACAGAGAGTACCTGTACGCGGCTATATCTCTTGTGTTGTCGGCTGCCCCTACTCTGGCGCAGTGGATACTCATCAAGTCGTTACTATTGCACAAGAGTTGTTAGCGATGGGCTGCTACGAAATCTCGTTAGGCGATACCATTGGCGTGGGCACACCCGGACAAATTAAACAGCTCATCGAATTGCTTACACGCCAAATCCCCATAGAAAAACTTGCCGTGCACATGCACGATACTTACGGCCAAGCCTTGGTGAATATTTATGCTGCGCTGGAAATGGGCGTGAGCGTCGTAGACTCATCCGTTGCTGGCTTGGGCGGCTGCCCCTACGCCCTTGGCGCCACAGGGAATGTTGCAACAGAAGATCTAGTGTATTTATTAAACGGCTTGGGGATTACTCACGGCGTAGATTTAGAAAAATTAATTTACGCAGGCAACACAATAAGCGCAGCACTACACAAACAAAACAATTCAAAAGTCGCCAGAGCCAAGAGCCAATAACCGACTCAATTTGCGTTAAAAGAATATTGATACGATTAAAAATATAGAAACAGTTAGGAACAACTCATGAACAACGAAATTGAACAGGAAATAAATTTACAAACCGCACAAATTCACTGGCATGATCTGCAGCGTTTTTTTGCCAGCGGTAATGCCATTGCCGTAGACGCCAGCCTCGATTTAACACATGTAGCAGCAGAAATTGTTGCCGATAACGCTGCACAAATTAAAACATGGATGGATGCCAACCTAGTCGATGTAGTTACCGATGCTCAAGCTCAAGCTTGGTATGAGCAAAACTCTCTCGTCTGGGCTGTCGTTATAAAACCCTGGGTCGTTGTACAAGCAATAAAGGCAATACACTAGTGCGTATTATTCGCCCCGCCACTCCTATGGATGTAGACGCGATAAACACGCTCTACCAAGATTTAGTAACAGGCTCACATATTAACGTGCTCCCTGAGCGCATTGCAGCTATAGCTGCAGATGCGAATAATCACCTGTGGGTTTGTAGTGATAAGGATGAAGTTATAGCAACGGCGTTACTCAGTCTGTGTATGGATGCCATGTTCCAACATCAACCCTTCGCCATCATTGAAAACTTTATAGTAGCCGCTCAGGTTCAACGCAACGGTGTCGGTAAGTTTTTCATGGACTTTTTAGAAGAGTTTTGTAAAGCGCAAGATTGTTCCAAAATCATGCTACTCACCAAAAGCGAAAATCGCTCGGCGCGAGATTTTTACCGCGCCATGGGCTATGACCCAGATGCCAAGATCGGATTTATAAAGTATCGAAAATATTTTTCAGTGTAATATAACAACAACACTCATACCTCGGAGACTACTCATGACCCTCACTTCATCCGGCATTGCACTGCGCATGCTCTTCGCACTGCTATTAGTGCTGCTCACTTACAACCCCAGTGGCTATTCGTATTTTCATTGGGTATACAACACTTGGAGCGATGTAACGCCCTATATTGCAATCGCTGGATTGTTGTTGTTAATCGGCTGGGGGATTTATGCCAACGCCACCTTTAATTCACTCGGCTTAATTGGCATTTTGTTATTAAGCGCGCTCTTCGCCAGCTTGATATGGCTATTTATTTTTTGGGGCTGGTTAAGTGTCGATAACGTCTCGGCTATGGCATGGGTGATTGAGGTGCTACTCGCGATCGTGCTCGGCGTGGGCATTTGCTGGTCGCACATCACCCGTCGCCTGAGCGGACAGGTAGATGTGGATGAAATTGAAACTTAGTACCGCGCTAGAAAAGTAACCATTATACAAACCTCCAAGGCAATTACTTGGGGGTTTGTATTCTTAACGCACCATCATTTCATTACCACCATCTAATTTATTTCTACTCCCTGCTTTATTACACGTTCACTTACTACAAACAAAAACAGCAATTCATTTACCCTAGCTTACCGAGAAAAAAGTAACCTCATGTAGAGAGACTCAAAACTTAACGATAAGAACATCAAGATAGCACCAAAAAAAAGCCCCGAGCTATTGGCTCAGGGCTTTTTTGAACAGCGATTATTATTAAAGTATTACGCTTTAACTTTACGGCGTGCCGCACCCAAACCTAACAAACCCAAGCCCATCAATAACAAGCTAGAAGGTTCTGGAACGGTGCTGGTGTTTTTCAGCTTTATAGAAGTATCAATACGAAAGTTCGATTGACTGGTGTGGCGCTCAGCAAAAAACAGATCAAACGAGTAGTCATTACCCAAAGTCAAACCCAAGGCATCCAAATTCACAGACTGCGACATGGCGGAATGCACGCCACCTAAGTCAATAACCAACTGATTATTAATAAACACCCATACGTCATCGTCACCGGTAAAACTGAAGGTCTCACCACCTTGATAGGTAAACTCAGAATTCATACGGAAGGTGAAGTGATAGTTATGCGAGTAACCTTGGTTACCGCCTAATTGACCATCCAGCGGGAAAAATGAATTGCTTGAATAGCTATATACATTGGGATTGGCGGTAAGAGTATTATCCAAGCTTAAGGTCAACGACTGCTCACCCAAATGGTTAGCACCTGTTGAATACCAATCAGAAAAATTAGCAGCATTCGTTAAAGCGGCACCACCATCAAATACCGGAGTACCATCGACACCTAGGGTGTTTTTAACCAAACCAGTTTCAGAACCACAGCACCAGGCTTCAAAGTCTGGGTGTGCAGTACTCATATCGCGCAAAGTACCAGTTAAATCAATAGTGGCTGCCGAAGCACCCGCTGCAATCAGCAAACTAGCAGCAGCAAAAGTCATTTTTATAAACTGTTTCATGAGTATTCCCTAGTAAATAAGATAAATAGCCAGAGTTTGTGATGCGGTTCTCACAACTCGGTGCCCAGTGATAAGCATATATCATACCAAAAAGTAAAAGCGCAGATAATACAAGCCCTGCACCCATGCTCTGTACGAACAAGAATATAAAAACGTAAAGAAAACCGACAAATATCAGCTGCCACCTCAGCGAGGCAGGTCATTACACGTACAAAAAACACTAGTGGCCACCAATCTTTAGGCTTAGCTCCTGCAGCTTCTCCCGCATAAGCTCGTCTACTTCGTGCGGCTTAATGCGCGCAACAATATTGCGCAATACTCGTATTTCATTTTGATCGATAACACCATCTTTCTCAGCTATTGCCATTATTTTGCCAAGCTCACCCGCATCTAATTTTCCATCATTGGAAAAACACCAAATAGAATGAAATGACATTTCTAAATAATCACGTGACTCGCTCATCAATACATCCTCTGTAAGGTTAAATTTCGGGGTTAATCGCTATAAATTGCTTCATAGCTTCTTTTTGCGGATGATGATAAAGCCACTGCTTAAAGGTATTGAGCGTAGCGAAATCATCGGCTCCCAATAATTTTTCATAGCGATCTTGCAATGCCAACTCTTGACGCGCTTTGCGAATGTTACGCTGCCATGCCTCAGTAAATATTTTTGGCAGCTTACCCTGCAAATCCAACTGTTTTAATAATTGCCATTCGCCTTTATCTAACCAAGCCTCATCGCAGCCAGCACAAAGGTCGAGCTTATGCTCAGAAGCGGCACCCATTTGATACTTAGTCATCAAGCGAGTGCATTTAGGACAGGCACGCACACCGGGCAATTCATCTGGCACTTCAGCCTTCGCGTCCGCCTGTACAAAAGCGGCGCCCATGTTGTCCAACCAATAGCGGTAGTTCATTAAAGACACCAAAGCGCCAGAGCACTCTGAACATACCGCCGCGATTAATCCAGGCTCTAGCTCCTTGGGCTCCAAATGACTTTGTTTACAGCTCACACACAACATAAAAACTCCTTAGTTTTTGCTTTCATTATTAGTCACTTTCAAACTCAAGCCACAGGCTCTCAAACTCTTCAAGATAAGCAGCTACCAACAGAGGCTCATTGGTCACTAAAATATTTTCCTGATTATAGTCCGATGCTGAACGCGTCCAGTTAAAGCTACCGTTCACCAGCGTGTGACGATCAACAAGCGCGAATTTATGATGCATATGGGCACTAGAGCTGTCCGTACGCACGTTTAGACCTGCGGCAATAAGCGCCTCAATATCACTACCGGCATCATGAATTTTTTCGTCATCGGTAATAATACGCACGCTTACACCGCGCCTATGCGCAGCCATAATGGCATCAGACAAACGATTATCGGAAATAGTGAATACGCTAATATCAAGCGAACTACGGGAGCCCACACAGAGATCAAGTAACTTACGCCTACAGTCATCACCAGGGCTAAAATGTGCGGAGTTAAGGCTCGCTGTGCCTGCAACACGATGGCTGTCAATATTCTTTACTATTTTCTCCAGCCAAATAAGCGTCGCGACAGCACTATCCCCACCGAGCAGGACCTGATCACGCGCCAATAAAAAAGCCTGATTACGCACATAGGCCATCTCATCGTTTTTTAATTGCGGTAATAACTCACGCAACTCTAACACTTCGGAATGACTCAATTTAAAATCTAACAGTGTTCCCACTAGCCACTCGCCAATATGTTGGTTTTGCATGTTTATTTTTCCCAAACGAATTACAACAATAAAATATTATTCATAGCGGAGCGATTCTATAGGGTCAAGGTTAGCAGCTTTGGCAGCGGGGACTATGCCGAACACCACGCCGATTAATGCAGAAAATCCTACAGAAATACCTACCGCCCACAAAGGCACATGTGCAGGCGGAAAATTGGGAATCATAGCGGCTAGCCCCATCCCCAATAAATAGCCTATTAACAATCCTATTAACCCACCCAATAAACAGAGCAATAGTGACTCCATTAAAAACTGTAGCAAAATAAAATGGCGCTTAGCGCCTATAGCTTTACAAATACCAATTTCACGAGTGCGCTCGGTAACCGACACCAACATAATATTCATAATACCTATGCCCCCCACCAATAGCGAAATACTGACTATTCCACCCATGACCAAGGTGATGGAAGACGTAATTTTTGAAAAAGAAGCCTTCAGTTGCTCAGAAGATTGAATTTTAAAATCATCATTCTCGCCCTTAATATGATGGGCCTTGCGCAATATTTTTCTTATCTTGTCGGTAACATCGTCCATTTCATCTACATTTTTTACCGTCAATTGGATTTGTATATCTACCTGAGCCTGATTGCCATTGAGACTCTGCATACTAGAATAAGGTAAGAGCACAATGTCATCTTGCTTAAAGCCAAGCATTTCTCCCTTAGACTCAGTCATACCGATAATTTTTATCCATTCTGAATTTACTTCGATAAATTCACCTACAGGATTTTCCGGCAGCTCCAAATTGTCGCGCACTTGCGGACCGATAACACATACACGCCGACGGGTTTGATTGTCGCTATCCGACAAAAAACGCCCCACATCGATAAATGTTTGATTCGTCTGTTGGTAGGTGCGAGTCGTTCCAATAACGCGCCCTGTAGTAGATTTGGCCCCATAGCGCACCACACTGGCAAAGCGAGAGCCGAGTGTCGGTGTAATAGACTCAATGCCATCCGTATGATCTTCAATAAGCTGTAGATCATTGGCCGTAATACGACCGAAGCGTCCTCTCATTTGATCCTCAAAAGAAGTGTAGGAATACACTGACAAACTATTTGCCCCCAAACCTTCAAATTGCTGACCAATGCTATAGCTTAACCCCTGCACTATGGAAACGGTCGCAATGACTGATGCCACACCTATAATAATGCCAAGAGTCGTTAACAGACTGCGAAAACCGTGCGCTCGAATTGAGATAAGTGCAGAGCGAAAACATTCGTTAAACGTAAACACAGGCTAATCCTTGTTTAAATAGTCTTGTGCGACTTTGCCATCTTGCATGCGCACAACCCTATGACAGTGACGCGCAATTTCCGGTTCATGAGTCACCATCAATATGGTGTTGCCTTCGCGATGGAGTTCGTCAAATAATTTCATGATGTCAGCGGTTGTCGCTGAATCGAGATTACCGGTAGGTTCATCGGCCAATAAAATAGCAGGTTGAGTAACTAACGCGCGTGCAATAGCAACACGCTGACGCTGACCACCAGACAATTGATTTGGAAGGTGATGCAAACGATCTGCAAGGTTTACCCGCGCCAAAACGTCTTTTGCTGCCTGCTCGCGCGCTTTAAGCCCAATACCGCGATAAATTAATGGCTGCATGACATTGCCTAAGGCAGAGAGCCTCGGCAACAAATTAAAGCTTTGAAAGATAAAACCGACTTCGTGATTGCGAATATCAGCAAGGGTGTCCTGATTCAGGTGGCTCAGGTCGCGGCCTTTCAATAAATAACTACCGCTGCTCGGTTTATCAAGCGCGCCCAGTATATTCATCATAGTGGACTTACCCGAACCCGAAGAACCAGTAAATGCCAAGTATTCGTTGGCTTCTATAGTTAAACTTACGCCATCCAGCGCCTTGACAGTATCTTGCCCCATGACGTAATGCTTTACAATATTATCGAGCACTATGAGCGACATAATTAATGTGCGTCCTTTGCAAGGGAGTGATCGTCACTCACCTCTACCGATTCACCATCCTTTAAAAAGCGCAAGATTCTATCTGGCCCCAATATAATCTTGTCGCCTATTTTTAGCTGCTCCGGTTTAACAGCTGAAATTTCCTGATATTCATCATCCGACAGCCCCAGATTTACAGCCACTCGCTGTGCTTTTCCGTCAACCACAATAAAAACATAATGGTCCGTCGCTTTGCTTTTTGATTTTTCACTGCTTTGTTCTGCCTTATTTTTTACGTCACTTTTTTCTTTTTCGTTGGCAGTAGATTTAGAGCTATTTTCTCCAGTCTCGGTCACTATTGCCTGCATAGGCACAGCTACTTTGGTCGCGTCTTTACTGGTGAATATTTCCGCCCGCGCCGTCATGCCAGGCCAAAGCTTGATTTGTGGATTATTGGCAAAACGAATTTTTACCGCAAAACTTAAACCGGTACGCCCTAGCGCCACGACCGCTGATTCAGCAATAAACTCTACTACACCCTCAATCGGTTGCTCTGAGTGAGCTATAGCAACCACCTCAGCTCGCTGTCCCGGCGCGACATTTGCAATATCCGCTTCATCAACATTAACTTCGGCCTGCAAGCTTTCAGGATTAGCAATGGTCATTAAACCTGAGGCGGCAAAGTTCATGGTCCCCGCTATTGCTGTCTCCCCCACCTTTATGGTCAAGGAAGTAACTACACCGCCAATCGGTGAATAGGCGCGAGTTTTAGCGAGATTATTTTCTGCTTGTGCTAACTGGGCTTCTGCTTGAATCAATTGCTCCCGTCCAGACTTTACTTGATATTCGGCTGATGACAGTTCTAAGCTGGCTGCGTCGTAAGATTGCTGATCCAAGAGTTTTCTCTCATAGAGAACGTTCTTACGCTGCCACTGCGAAAATAAATTTTTAGTATTGGCTTGCAAATGTTCAATCGATAATTTCTGCATACGCACCGCGGCTTGAGCTTGTTCAGTCGCAGACACATAAGCCTCATCATCAATTTGCAGTAATAGCTGGCCTTTTTTGACACTATCACCCTCTTTTACAAAAATGGCCTTAACCTTACCAATAACTTCAGTGCTCAACTGCACCTTCTCTTCATGGTTTAAATTACCAGACGCAATAATAGACGCTTTAATTTCATGATTCTGCAAAGTATCAATCTGCACCTGCTTAGTTGCATCTTCGCCAAATACCTTTTTTAGCACCGGGATGCCCACCACCAAAAAAAGTATAGAAATTACTACAATAGATTTTTTCATAAATCAAACCAGTTTAGTAAACTGAAATGAGCCAGCTTGATTGCCAGCTCACTGCGGTAGGAAAACTACCTCAAAGCGAAAGCAATCCAAGCTCCATATATCACCAATGTTGGCGCAAGCACTATAGCTGTGGATTTAGCGATTGATTTTTGCATCCACTGTTGGTAGCCAATAACAAGCAGCACTGTGCTCCAAATGACCATAGGGTCCCATGAGCTTAATGGGCCAAAAAGTGGGTCGGCAGGCGTGAGGTGAAAAAATAAATTATTAAAGCTAATAGGGTTTAAATGTTCTAATGAAAGCTGCCCACTATCTGCCAATAAGAAATTAACAAATGAAGCAAGTGACGTGAAGATTGCGGGAATTGACGACCAGCACACCAAACTATACCAATGTTTAAATCCCAAAGCTTCTTCGTCAAAAGTCTTATTAACCAATAAAAAATAGACCGCATATATAGCAAAGACGATAGGTGCACCCAACAGTGCGCCCACCAATGTACTACCACCCATTATCATCGGAGAAAGATTGCTCATACCCTTCCGAATTGCCTCAGCTTCTTCCGCACTCTTTCCAACTGACTGATTGGAAATCATTGAATCAATCAACCAAGGAAAATCAACATTCAAAAAATAATAGAGCATCCAAAGCGAAGCTGTTGCAACAATCAGCAGCAGAGCGAGCAAAACCCTAGGCTGTTCTTTTATCGCCGCAAAAGCCAACCGAGGGGAAGTTAGTAAATTCGTAAAATTTGAAATGAAAGAATGGGACTGTCTCATATTTAATTCCTTTATATATTTTAAATTAATGTAGTACCGCGCGCCAAAACTTAAGCCCACAATAAAAATTTAATGCCGACGAGTTAGACTCGTTCCTCGACTGTTAATATACGCACAACATATACCCGCGATTACGCCAAAAAAATGTGACTCAAACGAAATTCGGGGGTCACTCGGCAAGACACCGAAAATCAAACCACCATAAAAAACAATAACAAATAACGCGATTAAAATATTGCGCATGCGGCGCTCATACCAAGCGGTGGCGATACACAGGCTCCATAAGCCAAAGACCCAACCACTTGCGCCTATGTGTACAGCATCGCGCCCAAACAACCACACCAGGAGACCGGTGATGGTAATAATTAAAAAGCTGCTATACACATAGCGCTGAATCGAGTGCACTAAATACAGCAAACTAAAAATACCCAACCCAACAAGGTTGTTGAGTAGATGATAGATGCTAGCGTGCAGAAAGGGTGCCGTATAAATTGCCCAAATTGTTTCTATGTGTCGGGGCAGAATACCAAACTGATTAAGCCCCATGCCCAACAAACTATTTAAAACATGCACGACTGTCATCAGCAAACACAGCGTGAACACCAATCTGAACTTGCTAATAGTGCGCAACACAACGCTTAGCCCTGTGGATTGGCGTTCGGTTTCTTCACCAAGTCCGCTTCCAATTGGCGCAGCTGATTAGAAATATCCTGCATTTTTTCATGGTTGCGTAAATCAATATCCAACTTCTTATCCATATTGCGCACCAGCGGTAGAATACTGCCTTCAATAGTTTCGGCGAGCACCCTCAATATTTTATCCATCCCCGGTAGCGGCTGATTGACGACCTCTACTTTGGTTTGATTGGCGGTAATTGTTTTACCCAATTGCGCAATCATAATTGAGATATTTTTGAGCAGTGCATCTACATCTATACCCGCTTTTTCTTGCTCAACGACGGGTTGCTGCGTGTTGACTCGCTGCTCGGCAGTTTTCACTAAATTATTAATACCCTCCACCATGTCAGTGAGCTGCACTACCACTCTGCCACCCACATCGGCACCATCACCGCCCATGGCTTTGTTGCGCAAAAAGTCTTTCTTGATCTGTGCCCAGCGCTCCGCTTGCTCCTGGGTCATATTACCGCGCAACTCGGCCAATTTAAGCAAATTGCTCTCGGCGCCGGTGGTGAGCATTTGCGCCTCCCCTAAATAATGGTCGGCGATCATTTGCATCAATTCAGTATCATTCATTACTGCAGATACTTTTTCTGCCATCTTATTCATATTGCGATAACTGCCTTGCAATTTGAAGGATGGTTCTAAACGGTATTTATCATCCTGCGCGGCAGAGGCAATGTATTGCTGATTAATTTTCAGCACCACTTGCTGCACCACGAATAATTTTCTCAGCACCGCAACAATTTCATTCACTTCGGCCCCTGAGTACTGATGGCTCAAGTCAGTAGTGGCAACCTCTTCACCTTTAGCCATGGCGATTAGTTTGTACACATCTTGCATTTCACGTAAAGCCAAAGGTGCTAGCACCGCATTAGAGGTAAGCGCATTTTCAATGTAACTCAGCGCGAACTGCTCTTCCATGCCGCCGAGAATATCGCCGAGATTGTAAATATCCGCACGGTTAGCAAGCATATCGGGCACTTTGAATGCATCACCCGACTCAGTGTAGGGATTACCCGCCATGCACACACAGAACTTGCGCCCGCGCATGTCGTAGGTTTTGGTTTGCCCGCGCCACACACCTTCAATCCGCCGTGTACCATCACACAGCGAAATAAATTTCTGTAAAAACTCAGGGTGAGTATGCTGAATATCATCTAAATAAAGCATGACATTATTGCCCATCTCTAGGGCTAGGTTGAGTTTCATCAACTCCTGTTTAGCAGTTGCATTGGGCGCTTGCTCTGGGTCAAGCGACAGCACATCGTGACCGAGTGATGGGCAATTGATTTTCATAAAAATCAAACCCAAACGATTCGCCACATATTCCATCAGCGTCGTTTTACCGTAACCCGGTGGCGAGATCATCATCAACATACCCATTAAATCGGTACGTTTGGTCGCGCCCAACGAACCCATTTGTTTGGCGAGGTTATCACCAATTAATGGTAAGTAGGATTCATTAATTAAACGGTTGCGCACAAAGGAGCTAAGTGGTTTAGCTTTAAATTCAGCCAGGCGTAATTGCTTACGCTCCTGCTCCATAATGGCTTGGCGCACCTGCAAGTAGCGTTGAAATTGCGGCACCACCACTTGCCGATGTTGTGCTAGGCGCTGCACGAAGGTATCCACGGCAAATGACAAGCTGCGCTCTTTAATAAGTGGATGCTCACCCATTAAGCCCTGCACCTGCACCTGCAATTCAACCTGAGTAAAACGGCGATCAATACGCTGATCTGTTTTAAGAAGTGCTACCGCCTCCGGTACATAGTGCGCCAAATGCGCATAACGTTCATCTTTCACCAAGGCGTGCAACCAGACGCTGGCGAGATTCCAACGCTCTGCAGGCCAACCCTGCATTTTATCGGACACATCTTGATAGTGGCGTAAGGTGCTTTCATCTAGCGATTGTTTGAACGCCTCTACCAACTCCACGGCATACTTACTGGTAATAAACTCCAAGCGATCACGCGCTAACTCCTCTACCAAGTATTCCGTTGCCCGGCGAACATCCAACTCAGTAACGGCAATAGGATGACGCTGAATAAACTCATTGAAGGTAGTTAAAACTTCTTCGACCAAAATTTTCTTAGCATCAAGACTGCCAAATAAACGCTGCATATGCAGAGCCGAAATCGCGCGATAACTCCAAGTCTCAAATGAAAGCGAAGCACCCTGAGCTTTTGATTTAATCGAAAAACTTTGCATATTGGCCCAAAACACTTGTGCTAAAGCACGGCACAGGGGGTCAAAACGCAACAGTTCAGCGCGATCTAAAGCGGGCACCAACTCTTTTAAAATCAGCACTGCATCTTGATCATGAATGCCTTTTTGATATGCCTCTTTATAACGCGGCGCAGCAAAATCACGCACGAGCTTGGTTAACTTTTCGTCATCTACCAGCGCAGCGCGTAGCAGATCTACTGTTAAGTCACTGCACTGTAATTCAGCAGCTTCAATAATCAGAGCCGCCAAGTATTCTGCACGATAAACCTGCGGAGTTTCCGACTCTTGCGACATAGACCAGTATTCACTCAAGGCAACCAGCTCAGGCTGCACCACAGGCTCGTAATAATCCGTACCTGTTAGGTGAATACTGAGTGCTCCTTCGCGCGGAATAATGGTGAGATCCAGCTCTTGGGTGTTCACGCTGAACTTATGGCGCGGCCCCAATTTAATAACGTTACCGCCCTCTTCAAATATATCCGTTTTATCACGTAGCGAGCGCAGCGCTTGACCGCGAATAGCTTTAAAACGCGCGTCTATATCATCCGCTTTTACGGCATTGTCCAGCTGCTGTAATTGCGCAATTAAATCCTGCACCTTCATAACCAATGCATCAGAGGCAAAGTAGGTATTAAGCTCCTCTGCTTTACTGATCGACAGCGAGCGTTTTTCGATACTGCTTAATATACGTGCCGCTGCATCGGTAATACTCTGCGCCTTCTTCTGACGCTCATCTAATAGGCGCTGTTTGTGCTCTTGAAAAGATTCATAAATCTCTTCGCGCTTGGCCATGATGTCATTTAGAAACTGATCAAAGTCACTGAACTGCCCTTCTAACTCTTCCAAGCGCACTAAGGATTTAGAGAGCTGCTCATCGCACTTTTCTGGATTCGTTGCCAAGCCTAGGGCATGGGCAATACTTTGCGAGAACAATTTAAACTGAGCACCAAACTGGGCAACAGCTTCGGTAGATCCAAAGTTTTTTTGCTTATGCTTCGCATTCGCGCGGCTTTGATTCAGTTTGGCGTAGACTTCTGAAATCGCATCCACAATACGCGTGCGCAAAGTGGCGTCGGCTACCTTCAATGTACCCATTAATTCTGAGAGTAAATCTAAACCCTCTGCGGTTTTTTCAATCGCAGCAATAACAGGGGCAACTTCAGCATTGGTTTGTGCAGCCTCTATCTCTTGATTAAATTGCGCGAGCTTAATGGCATAGGGTGCCAAGGCTTTTTCATCGGCGAGGAATTCAACAGTTTGCTCACTGAGCTTATTAGCGGTATCCGCTAAAATCTGATCCAACTGCGCTATGCGCGCCAAGTCGATATAGCGAAATTCTTTAATCGTCGCCAAATGACCGCGCTGTTCACGCAGACGTCGCAAGGCATCGACATAATCTTCCGCTGTCTCCCAATTATCAGGGCGGGCATTTTGCAAAATTAATTCTTGGGTGTGCTCTGCTTCCTGCATTGCCTTAGCAGACTGTAGACGTATAGCTTCTACTTTTTCAAACTCGTCAATCACAAGCTCAGCGGTAGCGCCTACGTCTTTAAGCACAGTTGCGATTGCTTGTGTTTCGCCTTCACTCAGCCAGTAGTAGGCATCAAATACTTTTTTGGCAGCGACACTCAGCTCTTCATAGAGGCGCGCCGACACTGCCTGATTGGCAATTAAACGGACGATACTGTAAAAGTCAGAAATACCGCGCACCAGATCATTATTACCGATACGACCGTAAAAATTTTGGCGCGGTGGAGCCTTGCTGGCGAATTCTATACTTTCGTAAGGTGTTTCCCAGATTTGCATGGGGTGTACACGCGTAGGCTCAGCTTCTGCCGAAAAAATAACAATTTCACCGTTATCCGCTAACGCATAACCATTGCCGTAAATAGGGTTCTGTAACTTTTTCTCAATCAGATTGTAAGCAAGTAAACCTATAACACCATTTTCAGGTTCATAAAACACATAGAGAACATCTTCACCATTAGGTGAACGAATCATACGTTTAAAACGAAAAGCACTATTATCTTCGTCAAAATTTTTGGTATCGCCAGTATTTAAATAGTAACCACCAGGAAATATAACGCCGTGATTTTCTGGCAGCTGCACGCAAGATTGACCAATTTGATCAACGCGCAACACCTCACGGGTAAGGCAATTAAAAATAAGGTAACGCCACTCCTCTTCACGATAGGGGCGAATTTTTAAGAGAATGAGATTGCCCACTTCGGCATAGGCTACGCTGGCATCATCAAGCGATTGGGTTTTGTCTTCCACGTCCTCGCGGTAAATACCCAAACCATCTTCGGTATTATTTTCAATCTTAATGGTGAGATCGCCACCGACGGTCTCGACAAAAACCTTGTCGAGAATATTCAAGTGCGGGTGACGACCATGCACAGCGTTTTCACGCGTAGCCGTAATCCATTCAAAATCATAGGCGGGTGGCAACTGAATATCACGCTCACCGCGATTATCCATATATTTAACGCTTTTGCCGTCAGCAGATATGGACCAGCGAAAGACACGCAAGTCCTCTAAACGCTCACCTATTTGAAAGCCTGCGAGCAGCTTGCCGTTATTAATCGTCAACTCGACCAAACGCGTATTTTTGTAGTAGCGATAGAGTTCATCAAAGTCATTAACGAAACTGGTTTCCGCTAAAAAACTAGAAGCGAGCGCAACTGACTCTAATTCATAACCTGAATCGATTGGCTTTTTAATAAAAAGGGAAAATACATCTTCAACTTTGGTTTCTTTTTTTAAACCGATAAAGACGTTGTAGCCGAACAGCAAAAAGTCGCCTACTTGCACTATATCTCGTGGCACACAATTATTTTCTGTGCGCACGCGGGTGCGACCAATCACGCTCATGGCAGAGCTACCAAATTCCGCCAACCGCGCTTCATTCAACTCGCGCACTTTTTGGGTGAGCAATTGGCCTTGATCGACTAGGCGCTTGCGAATAATTTCATAGGCACCACCTTCAGCGACGGCGGTATCCACCAGCGCATTGGCATCCGTTTTCGAGGCGTCAACTTGAGTAGGCGTAGCGTGCTGCACCATGAGTATTTCCTTTTTTGCTCAGCGGAGGGATAAAGACAGGAGGTGAAATCAACAAGAGCCAAGCGCGGTCGGCTCTTGTTGCAGGTCTAACTTAGTTATCGACGACTTCCGTAGCGTCTGCTTTATTAAACTTTTCTGGTGCAGCTGGCTTAGGCGCCATGAATTTTTCCATAACCGCCTGAATCACGCCGCTTTTGCTGGCCAAGCCATCGATAGCCTTGCCAATTGAAAGAGACTTGGCAAAGTTATCAAAGAATTGAGCTTCACCACCCACTATATCGATATGCGCTTTTTGCAAGGCAATCGCCAATATCTCGGCATTTTCTTTGGCAATTTCTTTACCCGCCGCAATACCAGCCAAGGTTTCTTTGAGCGCAGTTTCCAAGCCCATACGGAACTCTTCATGCTCGCGCGCCTTATCGCTCATGGCATTCATTGCTTCGAACTTCTCAGTTAAGCCCGCTGCTTCTGCTTTAAATTGTTCGCGGGTAACTTCTGCACCCACCAAACCAATTTCTTTCTTAGCGCTGGCTTCCGAGGTCCCTTTATTGGCGATAACTTCCGCCTCTGCATTACCCTTAGCCGCAATCACTTCAGCTTCTGCTTTACCTGCATCAGCGTTGGCGGTGCCCTTGGCGCGAATGACGGTCGCCTCAGCTGCGCCTTCTTTCTCTAAGGCTATGGCGCGCGCTTCTTGTACTTTCGCATCGGCAAGCCCAGGTGCGGCGCGCTCTGCTTGGGTACCTTCGGCCATTTTCTTCATGGCTTCTGCTTCTTTTGATGAAGCATCCAATTTTGCTTGTGCCAGCGTAATAATTTCTGATGCTTTGTGCTTCGCAGACAAGTCATCTGCTTCCGCCGCCTTCACTTGCTTCACTTTAATTTCTTCTGCAGTCGCCTCAGCTGCAAGCACCTGCACTTGCTTTTTACGATCCGCGTCTGAAACTTCACGCACTTCTTTAATGCGCTCTTCTTCAATGGCTACCGTCTTATCAACCACGACACGCTCGCGAATTACATTGGCGATTTCTTTCTTCTGCAATTCAATGGCTTTTTCGGCCTCAATCGTTTGCAGCTCGACTTCGCGCTTGCGCGACACTATTTCCAAATCGCGCGCACGGGTGACTTTTTCTTCTTCAATGGCTACCGCACGCAGGCGGTTTTGCGCAGCAACTTCAATTTCACGCTGCTGATTTTCAGTTTGTACCGCTAGATCTTGTGCAACCTGAATTGATGTCTGCTCGTATTTTCGACGTTCTTCTTCCTGTACTTTTTTAGTCTCTGCCTGTTCGCGCGCTTGAATGGTTGCTATCTCACGTTTTTGACGCGCTTCAGCATCGGCCTGTTGGCGCTCAAGCTCCAGCATGGCCTCAATAGTTTCTACATTCTTCTTTTTGATCGCCAGCTCTTCATCGCGCTCCAAAATATTGGTGCGTACATTCTGCGCAGCGGTTAACTCGGTAATTTTCTTGATACCTTCGGCATCGAGAATATTGTTAGGGTCGAGCGATGAGCGCGGGGTTTGCTCTATGTAATCAATGGCGACATCTTCTAATACATAGCCATTCAGATCATCGCCGATAACTTCCACAATTTTTTCACGGAACTGCAAGCGGTTTTCAAACAACTGAATAAATTCAATTTGTTTACCCACGGTTTTTAAGGCTTCTGAGAACTTTGCGGCGAAGAGCAGCTCTACGGCGTCCTTATCAGAGGCACGATCAGCGCCAATGGCCTTAGCCACACGCAATACATCGGCAGCGGTTTCGTTTACACGAAGATAGAATGCAACCGTAATGTCGGCACGCATATTATCTTTGCAGATCAAACCATCGCGGCCGCGACGGTCCACTTCAAGGGTAATTAATGAAACATTCATCAATTCCTTTTTATGGATAATGGGATAGACCAATGCACCCGTGAAGTGAACTTTAGGCGTTGCAGTCATGTCATTGACGATAAGCGCGGTGCCCTGTGCAACCTTGTAATAGAAGGCTTTGAATAAAGCCGCCAAGCCCAAAAGAATGGCGAAGAAAATCACACCACCCCAAATGATCGGCATAAGCATTTCTGCATTTAACATTGTTGCTACTCCTTTTAACCCTAATTAATTAACTATTGTTTTCGTTGCCTAAAAACTCTTTTTCCGATATTACCCTATAACAGTTTTCTACACTTAAATGCTCCAGCAACACCACTCTGTCACCGCGCCCAAAAACCTGCTCACCTATGGCGCGCGCCTTTAATATCATGCCTGCGCCACCATCATCAAAATTTACTTCACCAAACTCTTTATCTACCCGCGATGAGCGCACTACTGCCACTTGCCCAAGAATTTTCTTAACCGTCATCTGCTCTGCTTTAGCAAAAAGAGTGCGCAGCGGCTTGATGATTTGTGCGGTAAACATAATTGCAATATAAAAAGCAGCAAGAAAAACAGGAATGCCCGTAATAAACCGCAACCAACCAAAGCCGAGAAAGCTCGCAAAAAAATAGCTCGCATAGTAACTCAAGAGCCAACCAACGAGCGCTATGAGCGAAAACACTACCGTGACCGGCACACCATTGAGGCCAAGACGCATTAGCAAACCAGAAAAGATTTCACCAAACGAATGTTCTGTGTTGCCATTTAGACTCATCTGCCCATCTAACTCTGGCATATCTACATCAAATGCATCTATCTCAACAAAGCCAAACATAGCAAATAGCCAGTACAGCAAGGTCAAGAACAGCATAAAGGTAAATATTACCGTGGGAAAACTGGCGATAATGTGGAAAAAAGTTTCCATAGTCACAGATCCATCAGTGAGCGAGGCGAGCAACCGCCTCGCATGTGATTAAGCAACAAGGCTCCACTTGACCAACTAAGCGGGCTTATTTTTATTTTTCAAGCGCGCAAGAATATCATCAGCAGCAATTTTATTACCAGCGATTCCGGCCGCTTCTAATTTTGCTTTAAGTGAATCATCCACTGCATCAGCTTGCGCCATTTCACTCGCTGCGCTTATTTGCGCATCTTTGAGCGCCTGGCGCTCTTTTATACGCTCTAAGGATTCCATCGCATTGCGCATTTTAGAATTGGAGCCGCTGTGACGCTCGGCAACAGCCGCCTGGGCTTTTTGCACGTTATCAGTCGCTTTCACCGTATCGACTTGCTGTTTCAAGCGCTTAATATTTTGCTCCGCTTGTTTTATCGCCGTGCGTAATTTTTCAGCACTGGCTTTGAAGCCGCTAAACGCTTCCTGCTCTACTGTTAAATGCTGTTCAAACTCCGCAATGCGCTCGGCAACTTCCATTGCCAAGGCTTCATCGCCCTTATCTAAGGCCTTGATGGCATAGCCTTCATGCTCCTCAACTGCCTTTTGTACTTGTTTGCATTTTTCTTCTGCCAGTTTTTGGCGGGCCATAATTTCCGCAAGGCTATCTTTGGAGTGCTTCAGTTCTTCACCGGCTTCACGCACCTCTTGATCGAGAATACGTAGCGCTTGGCTATCCACTACCGCTTCGCCCGCTTCATTAACACCACCGCGCAATGCGGTTAACATTTTTGACCAAACGTTCATGTTGCTCACCTCAATTGTTGTGGTTTATCCAGCTAGAGCCGCATTGGATTCCGTAAAAAACTCTGCATAGGCTTCAGTTGCTTGAATCACATTGGAAGCCAATATTTCTATTTCATGCACGACATTAAGCAAGCTCGATTGGGAGCTGAGTGCACCAAACATGTGGTAGCAGTCATCGCCATCAATTTTGTCGAGACTGATGGTAGAGAGTGGGAAATATTTGTGAGTACGCAAGATAGCTTCATTAAAGGCGGCTTCATTTTTTACGTCATCTACCGACCAAAGCAATGCTTCCGCTAATATTTGCTCACCTGCCACGGTTAAAAATACCGGCAAATCGCCAAATTCATTCATAACGATGTGAAGCGCTGGCGATACACCATCAATTAATTCGATTTCCGCACGACCGCTGGTAAATAAGGGAACCAACTGCAGCGCGTCGTATAAAGCGGTAGTAGTCCACGGGGCATTCATATCTGTCATTCGACCATCTCCTTTTTCCTGCATTAGACCAACGGATTTTGCTGTATTAACGGCCGCCCTAACGGCGAGCGACAAACGCAATTCTTGCTCGTAAAGCGCCAGTTGCCGCGCATGCTCCGGCAGAATCCAGACCTCTTTTTTAACAAGGCCCTGTTCGCGTAAGCGTTTGCGGTATTCGCGCTGATAATGTGCTGATGATTTTGGTTGCATGGGTTCAATCTATTGCATTACATGTAACATGTCAAATATTACATGTAATAGTAAAATATGCACAAATTAGCCTAAGAGAGAATCGCAACACACTGAAAAACATGACATTTATATCTAACCGCTAAAGACATGCCCTCAAAAACACATAGCTCCCCTGCCCTTGCATTCAAAAAAGATCTAAAAAAATACCCCAAGACCGCTTGAGCCTTGAGGTATTCCATAAAACCCACCTTAGATACACCACATCAAACTTAACGCTTATTGTGCAACTCCCAGGTTTCCTGTTTTTTCTTTTCGCTTTTCTTGAGCAGCACATAGGTGGCGCCGCTGGCCCCGTGGCGCTTTTGCGCGGAGTGAAAGGCGAGCACCGCGTCGAACTGTGGCAGCCAGTGGGCGATACAGCTTTTGAGTTGCGCGGGCTGCGCGCGACCCTCACTTTTGCCGTGGGTGAGCAGCGCACAGCGTATGTCGTGATTCATGCAGTCATGCAAAAATTGAAAAACCGCGCTGCGCGCCTGCTCCACGGTCATATTATGCAGATCCAAGCGCGCATCAATTTGATACTTACCCATGCGCAAATTCTTATAAACGCCGTTTTGCACCCCAGGGCGACGGAACTCCAAAATCGCCAAGGCATCCACTGGCTCTATATATTCACCAGAAAGAAAGTTCTTGTCCTGCACCAACTCTTCAGTGGCGGCACGGCGGCGCTTTTCGACATTAATAGCGGCGTTATCGCCCTTGGCGAGCGCCACCTTGGGTTCAATTTTTAGCGGAGTAACGCCTTGCACCAACTGGGCAAACAGGTCGTCTTCGGGAGCCTTAGAGGTCATGGAAATACAGCACTAACTAAATAAAAGAGGGTGAATTGTGCAGGATTTACAAGATTGAGGGTACCCCTGAGATAAAAAAGAGTCACCACCTAGATTGCACAAAGCTTTCACTTTCCCTAGCGAATTATTGACTACCCTATTAATAGCACCTTTCTTTAATCCGCCCAAATCCCTATCGAGAGACATTACGATGAAATACTTTCATTTACTCATTGCGAGCAGCCTCCTAAGTAGCTGCGGTGGCGGTGGTTCGACTTCCGCACCATCGCCCAGCTCGCCAGCGCAGCTCAACTCAAGCACCCCATCCTCAGTAGCGAATAGCTCAGCTGCTATCAGTAGCGCCTCATCTACACACAACTCATCGGCACAGCAAACCTCATCAAGCACCAGTGTGGTGGCGAACAAAACCAATGTGTTGTTGATCATTGCCGATGATCTCGGCTTGGATTCATCGAATCAATACAGCGTATCGCAGCAGCGCCCCGCAACCCCCACGCTCGATGGCTTGGCTGCACAAGGGATAGTGTTTGATAACACCTGGGCGACACCTGCTTGCACCACTACGCGCGGCAGTATTATTACTGGTCAGCATGGGGTGAACAGTGGGATAAGTTTTGTGCCTGCGATTCTCGATCCGCAAACTCAAACATTGCAGCGTTATTTGCACAGCCAAAGCGCCAGTGCTGATTATAAAACTGCAGTGATTGGTAAATGGCATCTCGGTGGTGCCGCGCCTGCCAATACACACCCAACCGATAGCGGTGTGGATTACTACAGTGGCAACATTGCTGGCGTGCTGCCAAGTTATTTTAATTGGCCATTAATTACCAATGGCATTAGTGCAACCAGCACCGAGTATCACACCACTAAAGTCACTGATCTGGCGATCGATTGGATGGCGCAACAACAGCAGCCCTGGTTTTTGTGGTTGGCATACTCCGCACCTCACTCACCGTTTCATCTCCCGCCGCAAAATTTACTTAAGCGCACCGAATTAACCGGCACGGCGGACGATATAGCAGCGCATCGTCGCGAGTATTATTTGGCGATGATCGAGGCGATGGATACTGAAATTGGCCGTTTGTTAGCGACGATGAGTGAGAGCCAGCGCGCCAATACAGTGATCATTTTTATTGGCGATAACGGCACACCGGCAACAGTTGTGGATGAAACGGTATTTAGCTCCAGTCATGCAAAAAACAGTTTATACGAAGGCGGTATTCGGGTGCCGATGATTGTATCGGGCAAGGGTGTTACGCGCAGCGCTAGTCGCGAAGCGGCACTTATTAATACCACCGATTTTTTCGCTACTATCGCCAGCATTGCGGGAAATTCTGTCACCAACATAAATGACAGTTATAATTTTTCGGGCTTATTTACCGCCAGCGCCACAACGACTGCACCGCGCAGTTACAATTATTCTGAATTTGAAAGTGCCGAGGTACAGGGTTGGACGGTGCGCAATCAGCAATACAAATACATTCAGTTTCTCAACGGTACCCAAGAACTGTATGACCTAAGTGTGGATCTTGGCGAGAAAAATAATTTATTAAAAACCACAGGGGATTATTCACAAGTAGTGGCTGCGTTAAAAGCCCAGGGCGATTTAATCCGTAAAACCAACCCAACGGCAGTGATAGATCTCACCGATAAAACGCTGGTTAACCGCAGTGCAAATTGCGCTGATTATGCCGCGAGTTATCGTGCAGATGCGCTCGATGTAAAAAACAATACCGCGTTTCAAGGTGATTTAAAAATCAGCGTGTCGGGTGAAAAATGTATCTTTACCACCAACGAAATTCCCAATCACGATTTTAATGATGGTGCGCAAAAATTTGCCAACAATGTGAGCGCACAAAATACGGTATTTGAAATCACCAGCATGCCTGCGTTTGCCGCAACCAGCACCGAGATTAGTTTGTTGGTGGATAATGCGATTTTATTAAATGGCGTGAAAGTCGATTTGCTCGCGGCCGGTTGCTATAACGTGGGCGATGGCAAAATAGGTTGTAATAATATGGCGCAGTCTTGGCGTTATGACCCTTTGTTTGCCGGCAGCGGTTTTGTGGTAGATAGTCATCATGCGCACGCTCAACCAGACGGCACCTACCACTATCACGGCGCCCCCAATGCATTTTACCCCCCGGAAGCCGGTGAAAATGAATCGCCACTGGTAGGCTTTGCCGCCGATGGTTATCCTATTTACGGCCCTTACATTAGTAAAAATGAGGTGTTGCGCAAAGCCGTACCCAGCTATCGCCTGAAGACGGGAGCACGCCCCACTGGCAATGGTAACCCCGGCGGGACTTACGACGGCCAATTCCGTGACGATTATGAATATGTGGCGGACTTAGGTGATTTGGATGAATGCAATGGCATGCTGCACAACGGCGTGTACGGCTACTACATTACCGATGGTTTCCCCTACATTGTAAAATGCTTTAAAGGCACACCGGATAGCTCGTTTAATAAATGAGCCGTTGAAAATAACTGACGCGGAAATTTATACTCATAAAAAAGGGCGCCACGTGGGCGCCCTCATCACACTTATACCCACTTATTTATTCGCGCGATTTTCAATCAGCTCAGTCACTACCGCGGGGTCCGCAAGGGTTGAGGTATCGCCCAAGCTGTCGATTTCATTGGCGGCGATTTTACGCAGTATGCGGCGCATGATTTTGCCCGAGCGAGTTTTGGGCAAACCTGGTGCCCATTGAATAATATCTGGCCGCGCGATAGCACCAATCTCCTGTACGCAAAGCCCTACCAACTCTTTCTTCAAGGCATCACTCGGCTCTGCCCCGCTCATTAGCGTGACATAGGCATAGATACCCTGCCCTTTAATGTCGTGGGGATAGCCCACCACCGCCGCTTCGGCCACATGGTCATGCAAGACCAAGGCAGACTCAACTTCGGCAGTGCCCATGCGATGGCCGGATACATTTAATACATCGTCAACGCGGCCGGTAATCCAGTAGTAGCCATCAGCATCGCGACGCGCGCCGTCGCCAGTAAAGTAGTAGCCCGGATAGGTGCTGTAGTAGGTGTCGATACAGCGCTGGTGATCGCCATAAATCGTGCGAATTTGGCTGGGCCAAGCGGCTTTTATACAGAGATTGCCTTCGCCAGCACCGATAACTTCTTTGCCTTCGGTATCCACCAATACTGGCTGTACACCGAAGAAAGGCACAGTGGCGGAGCCTGGCTTGAGATCAATAGCACCCGGAAGTGGCGCAAGCATGTGCGCGCCAGTTTCAGTTTGCCACCAAGTATCCATAATCGGGCAGCGAGCTTCACCCACTACGCGGTGATACCACTCCCAAGCCTCAGGGTTAATGGGCTCACCCACGGTACCTAATACCCGCAAGCTAGCGCGCGAGGTGTTAGTCACAAAGTCATCGCCCGCCCCCATTAAGGCGCGAATTGCGGTAGGCGCGGTATAGAAAATATTAACTTGATGCTTATCAACCACCTGCCAGCAACGCGAAGCATCGGGATAGGTGGGCACGCCTTCAAACATCAAAGTAGTGGCGCCATTAGTAAGCGGGCCGTAAACAATATAGCTGTGGCCAGTTACCCAACCTACGTCAGCGGTGCACCAGTAGATGTCGCCTTCGCGATAATCGAAGACATACTTGTGAGTCATGGCCGCCTGCAACAAATAGCCTGCAGTTGTGTGCAACACCCCCTTGGGTTTACCGGTAGAACCCGAGGTGTAAAGGATAAAGAGCGGATCTTCCGCATCCATGATTTCTGGCTCGCAGCTATCGGCTTGCGTCGCCACTAAAGCCTCATACCAGAGGTCGCGCCCTTCCACCCAGGCAACATCTCCGCCGGTGCGCCTCACCACAATGTTGGTATGCACACCTGGGCACTGTGCCAAGGCCTTATCCACATTCGCTTTTAAAGGAACGCGCTTGCTTCCGCGCAAGCCTTCGTCGGCGGTGATAACGACTTGGCAATCGGCGTCCTGAATGCGGTCTTTAAGCGCATCGGGCGAAAAGCCACCAAACACTACCGAGTGCACCGCACCTATGCGCGCGCAGGCAAGCATCGCATAGCTGGCTTCGGGAATCATAGGCATATAGATGCAGACACGATCGCCTTTTTTAACACCGCGCGCGCGCAGAGCATTTGCAAGGCGACAAACTTGGTCGTGT
Organism: Cellvibrio sp. 25HG11W-0; assembly: GCF_057815475.1. Classification (NCBI taxonomy): domain Bacteria; kingdom Pseudomonadati; phylum Pseudomonadota; class Gammaproteobacteria; order Cellvibrionales; family Cellvibrionaceae; genus Cellvibrio; species Cellvibrio sp. 25HG11W-0. The sequence goes on along the minus strand of NZ_CM174230.1, from coordinate 1,228,550 downwards.
AACTCTTGATAGGTAATAGATTTGTCTTCTTCTGGATTATCTCCTTCCCAGATTATCGCCGTTTGTGCAGCGCGCGCTGGCAGGTGACGATCAATACAATTCACACTGACATTCAGCTTGCCGCCGATAAACCAAGCCACTTCACCCTTGTGCAAATTACTCTCGGTGACCTTCGACCAAGGCTGCTGCCAGGTTAAAAATTCTTTAGCGCGCTCAGCCCAAAATACATCGGGGGCTGTTATCGACTGCTCATACATAGCGGTATAACGCGCCAAATCGATGCTGGCCTCTACTTTAAATTGTGGAGAGACGGGAAATAAATGCACTTCTGACATAAACAAATCTCACTGGCGTTATTTTGTTATTGGCCTGGGTTAAGTTGGATCTCGCGCCACTGTGTACGCTGAGCTCAGAGGCTTCATAAATCCAAGGCCATAGCTTAGCAGCTAGCGCGACAAAACCACAATGACAACGTTGTCCACGGGTTGCGAAGATAGTGAGAAATCCGCACACTGCGCGAGCTGGCACAGCACAGCGCTATCAGCTATTCAGTTATGGTTCATTCCCTTTAATGCACCATTCATATGCCTGAAAGATCGAGCTTGTAATCTGCTTATTCGTTTGAACTTTAAAGCCCCGCCGAGCGCAATAAACCGCGTCGGCTGGGCCAATCAAAAATACAAAACACACACACATGCTTTATGGAGAACTCATGATCACTAAACACTCAAAATTACTCACACTATCTGCTGCTATTGCCGCTGTTATTTCTGGCGCCGCGATTGCAGACGATCACAAATTTGAAGCACAAGCCAATGTTGGCCGCATCTTTTTTGATGATCCTATCGAAGACAGCAACACATGGGGCTTGGGCCTTGGCTATGTACTTAACGAAAACTGGACATTGGAAGCTATTGCTAGCCAATACGATACTGAAACATCACAAGGCGCTATCGACCTAGACGGTAGCCAATACCGCTTGGATATGGTTTACAACGTATCTACTGAGAGCCAATGGCGCCCTTATGTTGCCTTCGGTGTAGGCGATCAAAAGCGTGAATTTAACGCGGCGAACGCTTGGTCTGAGCGCGACACCTTGTTAAACCTTGGCGTAGGCGTTAAACACAGCTTGGGTGGCAATTGGGAATTCCGCAGTGATATTCGCGCCTTCAACAGCTTGGACAACGAATACACCGACTTAACCCTTAATGCCGGTATCGCCTACCTGTTTGGTAAAACCTCTGCACCGGTAAAAGCAGCTCCTGCTCCTGCTCCGGTAAAAGAAATAGATAGCGACGGCGACGGCGTGTTTGACTCAAAAGATCAATGCCCAGACACCGCTAGACAATACAAAGTTGACGCTGTTGGTTGCCCAATGGAATTGACTGAAACTGTTTCGATAAACTTGGCCGTTAAGTTTGATAGCGCTAAATCTATCGTGAAAGATGAATACTTGTCAGACATCAAAAGCTTGGCTGATTTCATGAACCAATACGCTAACACCATCGTGACCGTTGAAGGCCACACGGATAGCCAAGGTTCTGATGCTTACAACCAAAAGCTGTCACAAAGCCGTGCAGAAGCCGTTAAAGCAACGTTGATCACCAAGTTTGGTATTGAAGCTGACCGCGTTAAAGCCGTTGGTTTTGGCGAATCAAAACCTGTTGCTGACAACATGAATGCTGCAGGTCGTGAGACCAACCGTCGCGTTGTAGGCGCTGTATCTACCGACGTAACCAAGAAACAAACTCGCAATTAATATTTAGTAGCGAGTCACAAAGAAAAGGGGCGAATCATTCGCCCCTTTTTTTATTTTTGATTACGCCTTATCAGCGGCATCACAGCTCAGTCACTTCTTTTTTAATGTGGGCCCTTCGCGATCAAGACGATCCAGCTCTTTCTTATACGCCTCCATATCTTCCCAATCAAACGCGGTGCCCGCATTTAATCCAGTTGGATTTTGCGCTCGCGCCTTAGCATTTTCCTGCAAGCTATGCTCTTTCTCCGAAGCCTCTTCCTGCTCTGTTTGCTGCAAGGATTCAAACCGCTTTAACACTTCTTCAGCTTTTGATGACATAACAACCTCGATTAATGAGCGCAACCACAGCATATAAAAAAGGCCGCAAATGCGACCTTAGAAAACCACTCAAGCAACCTGCATGGCAATGGTATTAGACGTCCGCTCCACTTTATTGTCTACATCTAAATAGACCAGTTTAGGCTTGTGGCTAACCATTTCCGCTTCGGTAAACTGACCATAGGTTGCGATAATGACACGATCGCCCACCGCCACTTTACGCGCGGCAGCACCATTCATCGAGAAGGTGCCAGAACCCGCCTCCGCTAAAATAATATAGGTATGAAAGCGCTCACCGTTGGTGACATTGTAAATATCGATTTGCTCGAATTCACGCATCCCCGCCAGCGCCACCAAGTCGGCGTCAATCGCACAGGAGCCGTCATACCAAAGCTCGGCTTGTGTTACTTTTGCCATGTGCAGCTTGGCTTTAAGCATATTTGAAAGCATGAAATTCCTCCGGGGGAGATTCAGGTCTGCGCTGGCTCGCTATCTTAGCTCAAGCTCACAGAAACATTGTCGATAAGTCGAGCGCCTTGCGTGAACATAGCGCCGAGTATGGTGATCTCCCGATCGTCGTGTGCCGCCATATCCAAGGTGCGGCTATTGCAAATATTGATGTAATCCACCTTAAAGCCCACCGCCTCTATCTGGCTGCGAGCATCAAGCATCAACTGCGTAAAATCCCGGCTACCCTGCTCTATTTGCTGCTTAATCGCATTCAAACTGCGATTAAGAACCGCGACCCTAGGGCGCTCGTCAGTAGTAATAAAGCCATTGCGCGAACTCATGGCCAAACCATCAGGCTCGCGAAATATTTCGCCAGCGGTGATTTTAACAGGAATACACAGGTCTTCCACCATTCGACGTATTACCGCCAGTTGCTGAAAGTCCTTGATACCGAATACAGCCTCATCGGGCTGCACAATATTGAATAGCTTGGTGACGACCGTTGTTACCCCTTCAAAATGACCGGGGCGGCTCGCTCCGCAGAGTACATCGGTCATAGTCGGCACTATTACCCGTGTCTGCTCTGCCATGCCATTGGGGTAAATTTCCTTCTCGTCCGGGCAAAACAAATAATCACACTTGACCGCCTCCAACTTAGCAGAATCGGCTGCAAGAGTGCGCGGATACTTATCCCAGTCTTCGTTGAGGCCAAACTGAAGAGGATTAACAAAAATGCTCGTCACCACGAGGTCACAGTTGCGCTGGGCAATTTTCACCAACTCAATATGCGCGGCATGTAGGTTACCCATTGTGGGCACAAACCCAATGCGCTTTCCGGCCCGACGCTCAGCATTTAGCGCATCCCGCAGGGAACTCACATGATGTAAAACCTGCATCTCTTCCTACCTCACCTGTTCCAAAATCCACTTTACCCATTTCTAAGCAAAAAACGCCAAAAATCGCCTTAAATGCCCCTAAAAACAGGCAGCTCTTCGGGCGCGCGATAATACACGCTTGCATACTTCATGTACATTTTTGCGACATCCACGCCAGTTAAATTAACACAACACCCATAAACGACACCCTAAATATATAGGTTAAATAACGCAAAAAAGCCCCAAAGCTACAGGGCTTTGGGGCTTTTAACGACAATACTACTACCGTTATAACTATTAACGGATACTGGCGCCCTTATCTTGATTCAATACCAATTCGCCATTTTTTAACGGGATACTTGAACCTGGATCATAGGTCATTCTTACTACCGCATCTTTATCATCAATGCGATAAGTGACATCGTAGGCTACAACCTCTTCTTTGGTTTCGTAGGTGGTTTTACAAACGGTTTCCATCGTAGTGTAGGTATCCTTTTTTTGCATATCGTCTTGCACTCGATCACCCGCATAACCACCTGCTACGGCACCCGCAACTGTCGCTACTTTTTTGCCATTACCACCGCCAACTTGATGACCCAAAACACCACCAATAACTGCACCTATGGCCTTACCTGCTACACGATTCGGATCTTTTACTTCCTTTTGATGAACTACTGCATGCTCTGCGCAAACCTCATGTGGAATTTTCACTTTTTTCGTTACCGCGAGGGTTTTAACAACTTCCGCAGAATTAGATTCTTTTAGCATTTGATAGCCCGCATAGGTTCCACCTGCGGTAGCCACACCGGCACCCAATACCACACCAATAATCATTGATCTATTCATCGCAATCCAACCTCTCACTACAGAGCCATTTACTGGCCGATGCGGCAGTGTACGCGCTTAACAGCTGAACAACAGATTAATGATGTTTAGCTGAGCAGCGCTCTGTGAATCAGCTAACACTGAATTCGCAAATAGCTTCAACATTAAATGCCTAGGCATTGGTGAAAAGCCGCAAATGAAGCAGCCAACTGAAGGGGAAAGGAGGGAGGCCAAAGCTGAAGGAACGGTACGCAATACACACAATTACTCACCAGCGGGCAGCAAAGTCACTAGATCACCCATCGCAATCACCCCACTTTTAATGACTTTCGCGCACAAACCACCATAACCGAACATGGCCGCCGCTGCACCTGCACCCAAGGCTTCATTCATGCGCGAACATGGATCGCAAAGCGCTGCAGTTTCAAAAATTGCAGTGCCAATTTGCAACCGTTGGAAACGCAGTAAATTCATATTCATACCGGAGATAACCAGATTGCGGCGCAGCAGTACGGGGTCGATAAACGCCATGCCCAGTTGCTGGGCAATTTGAGCAATATATTCGCGACTAATAATAGTAACCTGCCGCCCCGAACCGGGACTTTTTAAGCAGCGATGATCGCCAGCTAAACCCAAGCTTAACAGCGCTTCAGCGCGCTCAACAATTAGAATGTCGCCGCGACGCTCGCTACGTAAACCTATCCACTCCAGTTTGCCGGGCACCATTTCACGGCGCAACCCCTCCAGAAAACCCGTTTGTCGCAGCATAACCCTAGGCTCTTAGTTAATAGCCATCATTCTGAAAATACTCCGGCGCCAAATTATCAAAGCGGGTGTATTTGCCGATAAAGGCGGCGCGGCAGGTGCCGATTTCGCCGTTACGCTGCTTGCCGATGATGAGTTCGGCCATGCCTTTGTCTTGGCTATCTTCGTTGTAATATTCGTCGCGGTAAATAAACAGAATAACGTCGGCGTCCTGCTCGATGGCGCCCGATTCACGCAGGTCCGAGTTCATGGGGCGCTTGTTGGGGCGCTGTTCTACACCACGGTTGAGCTGCGAAAGCGCGATCATAGGGCATTCAAATTCTTTGGCGATACCTTTGAGCGAGCGCGAGATCTCCGAAATTTCTTGGGTTCTGCCATCGCCGCCGCCGGCGACTGTCATCAACTGTAAGTAGTCGACCATGATCATGCCGGGGTTACCGTGCTCACGCACTATGCGGCGAATACGCGCACGCATTTCTTGAGGGTTGAGGCCGCCAGTGTCATCGATAAATAACAGCTTATCTTTCATTTTGGCCACGGCCGAGGAGAGCTTGGGCCAATCCTCTTCGGTAAGCTTACCGTTGCGCATCTTGCCTTGGTCGATGCGCCCGAGCGACGACATCATCCGCATCACCAGCGCCGCCGAGGGCATCTCCATACTGAAAACCAGTACCGGTTTGGGCTGACTGAAGAGCGCGCCTTCCACAAAGTTGAGTGCCAGCGCGGTTTTCCCCATGGAGGGGCGCGCGGCCAAGACTATTAGCTCGCCCGGCTGCCAGCCCGACGTGCGTTGATCTAGATCGGTAATGCCCGAGGGCACACCGGTAATGTCGCTGCCGGAGCGAAACAGCTCATCGATACGCTCTACGGCTTTTTTAAGCAGACCATTTACACCTTCGAGACCACCCTCTTTGGGGCGATCTTCGGCGATTTCCGCAACACGTTTTTCGGCCAGCTGTAGCAGGTCATCGGAATCCAGCCCGGCTGGGTTCATGCTGGACTTGCCAATTTCCGAGGCGGCGGCTATCAGCTGACGTAAGGTCGAACGCTCGCGCACAATTTTGGCGTAGGCGACTATGTTGGCGGCGCTAGGGGTATTGTTGGCCATTTCGACCAGATAGCCAAAACCGCCTACCCGCTCTAGGTCATCATGCTTGTGTAGCTCTTCGGAGAGGGTGATGACATCAAGCGGCTGATTATCTTCCTGCAACTTGACCATCATGCGGAAAATAAGGCGGTGATCTTCGCGGAAGAAGTCAGATTCCGAGAGCGCCTCCTGCACGACATCGAGGCGATTATTGTCCAGCATTAAGCCGCCCAGCACCGACTGCTCAGCTTCTACCGAGTGCGGGAGTGAGGTATTGGCGGCGAGCTGACTCGCTAGGGATTCTTCAAAGGAGGTATCAGACATAGTCAGGCAAATCACTATCAACAGCTAGAACACAAAATGAAGGCAAAAAAATCGGGCACTTCTTCAACCGATTTGTTAAACCAAAAAGGTTGTCGATAGTGCCCGATTTTTAGGGTGTTGTCAGTAATTTAGCGACAGCTGAAAGCATTGCTAAATTACGCAGCCAAAGTATTACTCTGGAACAACAGCCAATTTAACCACTTGAATCACTTCAGCGTGCAGTTGAACGTCGATCTCATATTGACCGATTTCACGCAGCACACCTTCTGGCAAGCGTACTTCTGACTTAGCCACAGCAACACCAGCAGCAGTAATTGCATCAGCGATATCGCGGGTGCCGATAGAACCGAACAAACGGCCTTCGTCGCCAGCGTTAGCAGCAATAGTCACTTCTAGTGCGGCAAGCTTCTCAGCACGTACATTTGCAGCAGCGATTTTGGCAGCGGCAGCAGCTTCAAGGCCAGCGCGACGCTCTTCAAAATCAGCGATGTTTTTTGCAGTAGCAGCAACAGCTTTGCCTTGTGGCAACAGGAAATTGCGGCCATAACCAGACTTAACGGAAACTTTGTCACCGATTGCGCCTAATTTACCTACTTTATCGAGCAGAATAACTTCCATCTCAATTACCCCTTACTCGTGGCTGTCAGTGTATGGAATCAAAGCCAAGAAACGTGCACGCTTAATGGCAGTAGCCAATTGACGTTGATATCTCGCTTTGGTGCCAGTGATACGGCTTGGAACGATCTTGCCAGTTTCGGTGATGTAAGCTTTCAGCGTTTCAACATCTTTATAGTCGATTTGCTTAGTGCCTTCAGCGGTGAAACGGCAGAATTTACGACGACGGAAAAAACGTGCCATGGTTACACCTCCTGCTCTTCATCAAGTTCATCGGCATCAACATCGTCTTCATCAGACGCGTCATCTGCATCATCATCACGACGCTCAGCGCGTGGTGGACGAGCTTTACGCTCACGGCCTTCTTTTTCAGCCTTGAGAATGAAAGACTCTTCGGTGATGGCTTCATCTTCACGAATAACAAGGTTACGCAAGATAGCGTCGTTGTAACGGAAGTTGGTGGTCAACTCGTCCAAAATGGCATCGCTACATTCAATGTTCATCATGATGTAGTGGGCTTTGTGGATTTTGTTGATGGAGTAAGCCAATTGGCGACGGCCCCAGTCTTCCATACGGTGTACTTGGCCACCGCTGGCTTTAACAGTAGAGGTATAACGCTCTACCATGGCTGGAACTTGTTCGCTTTGGTCTGGATGAACCAAAAAAACGATTTCGTAATGACGCATTTATAGCTCCTTACGGGTGATAGTCTCCTGCATCGTTGATACATTGCAGTGAGACAAGGAGAGGTCAAAATTGCTCTTGACCAGTTTGGGGCGCGAATTCTACGGGTTTAACCCATGGCATGCAAGGACAATAATTAGCCAGCGACTCGTGCACCCCACATCTGCGCTCATTACTGGAGAACGACCTAGCTGTTACATAAATGACAGCGCTGTCTAAAGCTTTTTTCAAGCATCAAATACTTTTTACTTGCAATATAAAACCCTCGCTTTATAGCCCAATCTTTACACATCTATGCAAAACTCTTTCTTTTCCTATCAATAATGTGCGCTTCACCGCCAGTTGCGCAAACCCTCTTTGTATACTTGTAGCCAGTTCTCCCTGTACACCACCGCTTCATTTCGATAGCACCGAGGGGGAACCAGTAAAAAAATAATAATTAGCACGTCTTCACGCAAGAACACGCTCAATAACAAAATAACTAGAGATCCGATGATGAAAAATAATCACTTATTTTCTCCTGCGAAAGCTATTACCAGCAAAATGCCTACTTTTTTAGCCCCCCTAGCGCTCGGCCTTTTCTTGGCAGGCAGCATGGGTGTCGCTATGGCAGATGTTGCACCAGTCTCCACGCAAGGCAATAAAGTGCTCTTTGGCGGCCAACAAGGCAGCGTAGCGGGCATGAGTATGTTTTGGAGTAACACCGGCTGGGGCGCAGAAAAGTTCTACAGCGCGCAAACCGTTAGCTGGCTCAAATCTGACTGGAACGCCAAGCTTGTCCGCGCCGCTATGGGCGTTGAAGATAACGGTGGCTATATTACTGACGCCACCAACAAAGCGCGCGCGATTGCAGTTGCCGATGCCGCCATTGCCAACGATATGTATGTAATTATCGATTGGCACACGCACAAAGCCGAACTCAATAAGGCCGCCGCGATTAGCTTCTTTAGCGAAATGGCGACCAAATACGGCAACAAAAACAACGTGATCTATGAGATCTACAATGAGCCGCTGCAAGTATCTTGGAGCAATGTCATCAAACCCTACGCGGTTGATGTGATCAAAGCGATTCGCGCCATTGACCCAGACAACCTCATCATTGTGGGTACACCCACGTGGTCACAGGACGTAGATGTCGCGGCGCAAGACCCCATTACTGGCTATAACAATATCGCCTACACCCTGCACTTTTATGCGGGCACCCATGGCGCATCGCTGCGCAGCAAAGCACAAACAGCACTCAACCGAGGCATTCCACTTTTTGTGACCGAGTGGGGTTCTGTGAATGCTGATGGTGATGGCGGCGTTGCTAACAGTGAAACCAATGCCTGGATGGACTTTTTGCGCACCAATAAAATCAGCCATGCCAACTGGTCTTTAACCGACAAGGCTGAAGGTGCTGCGGCACTCACTCCTGGCAGCGGCGCCAGCGGCTGGACCAGCAATCAGCTGACAGCATCAGGTGCGCTCGCCAAAAGCTTAATCGGTGGCTGGCCTGCACTCACCAGCGGCGGCAACACCAGTTCGACCCCTGTTGTATCCAGCAAATCGAGCGTTGCGCCTTCATCTACCCCGCGCAGCAGCACGCCCACTGTTAGCTCTGCAGCTACCGGCGGCGGCCAGCAGTGCAATTGGTACGGCACGCTTTATCCATCGTGCACCACCACCACTAGCGGCTGGGGCTGGGAAAACAACAAAAGCTGTATTGGCCCGGCCACCTGTAGTGGTCAGCCTGCGCCCTATGGCTTAGTCGGTGGTAACACACCTGCTAGCTCAGTAGCGCCAAGCTCTACTGCAACGCCGAGTTCAACACCGCGCTCAAGTGTTGCACCAAGTTCAACACCACGCTCTAGCGTAGCGCCTAGCTCAACCCCTGTTGCAAGCTCAACGCCAAGCACCAGCGGCGGTAAATGTGTACAGGTGATTGGCAACGAGTGGAATACCGGCTTCACCGGTTCCGTTCGTATCACCAACACGGGCAGCAGCAGCATTAATGGCTGGAGCTTAGGTATGAGCTACAGCGATGGCACCCGCATCACCAGCAGCTGGAATGTCAATCTCAGCGGTAGCAACCCTTACAACGCTAGCAACATCAGCTGGAACGGCACCATTCAACCCGGTCAATCGGTTGAATTTGGTTTCCAAGCCACCAAGGGCGGCAACACCGCAAGCGCACCAAGCTTTAGCGGTAGCCTTTGTAACTAAGCTCTACCGCAGAACCTAAGTTACAACGCATTACCTAAATTTCACTGCAGTACCTAAACCAAAAATGCCAGCTCAATTTTGAGCTGGCATTTTTGTTGGTGCACCTAAAAAAATATCCAAAAAAAATCATCAGCGTAGATTTTTATAGCGCCTGCAACTTGTTGTTTAACCGCCATCTCGCTTATCTTAAACGCCTCAAATTTTCAGCAGAAAAATCGTAAGGTTACCAATGGATATGCACATGATGGACGAAGGCTACACGGCAGAACTTGAACAATTACAAACACTCTATGATCAAGATCGCTTCAGTGACGCATGGCACCAAGGCTGTGAATGGTTTGGCGCAACAACCTGGCCCTCGCCCTCACTAATACTCTTGGCGGCGCGCATTCTGCTGCACCTAGGCAACATGCGCAAAGCCGACGCAATTATGCTGCGCCTGTGGCGACAACACCCAGGCTTACCCAAGCTTGCTCACTTTATTGCTACTACGATTAATCGCAGGCGCGGCCCATTAGCCGCACTGCGATTATTGCCACAATTAGAACAAGAAGCGCAGGCTAACGACCATGACCTGGCAGACTTGCGTGTCGCTAAAGCTGAAATTCTCATGTGCTTTCGCGACTTTTCTGCAGCGGAAGACTGCCTAAAAGATCCTCACGATCAGGAAAAAAAATGGCTGCAACTGGCTAAAGCCGAAATAAAATATGCGCAAGATGACTATGCACAAGCACTTGCACAGGTCGAAAACATCTTGGCAGCAGATGGGCGTTATCGCCCAGGGATACAATTTAAAGCCAGTATTCTACAACTGCAAAATGATCTTAGTGGTGCGATAGAACTACTCGATGACTTTTGGCAAACATCGCAATCTTTTTGGGTAGGCCGACAACTATGCGGCCTCTATATCGAAAACAAGCAATACCCTCAGGCGTATCAAGCCCTAGAGCGCCTGGACAAAATCCCTCTGCCCGATCAAAAAGATAGCCTGCGCATGTTGCACGCACTGCGCGCAGACTTACTCTGCGCAGAACAGCGCTATGAGGAAGCACTGGAATTTATCGAACAAAAAAACTTTTACGGTAAATCGGTCGTTGATGCGATTAAACGCGCACCCGACTCATCGCGCCGCAAGCTACTGGACTTACCTTTTGTACGACAACACCATATGACTTGCGCGCCCGCGAGCCTCACGTCAATCGCCAATTATTGGGGCGTCAACATCAGCCAAAGCGAGGTGGTTGATGCCATTTGCTACGGCGGCACCCAAGCCGTTGATGAGCGCAAATGGGCACAGGCCAACAACTGGTTTGTACAAGAGTTTGAACTGACGTTTGCAGCGCTAAAAACACTCATCGATCACGACATTCCCGTACTGCTTTCCACGGTTGAACCGGGTAGTGCCCACCTGCAAATTATTGTGGGCTATGACGAGGTTATGGGCACTTATTTGTTGCGCGACCCCTACTATCGTCGTCTGCAGGAAATGTTGATTGAAGGTTGCCACAAACATTACGCCGCCAGTGGCCCGCGCTGCATGGTGGTCGCCCCCAAGGACTATGCCGAGCGCATTGCCGCCATGAACCTACCCTGCCGCGAACTTTATGATCAGCTTTATAAAGTGTACTTGGCACTCGACAACAATCAGCGAGATGATGCCCAAGAAGCACTGACTCAAGCGCGCGCGCTCGATCCCAACCATAGAATCACCATCAGCTGCGCGCGTGCACTCGCTTTTTATGACAGCGATGAACCGCGCGGACTTGAACATACCGAGCAGTTATTAGCACTGTTTCCCGAGGACGTTAACCTACAGCTGAGCAAAGTCGGATCACTCGCCGCATTTAGCTCTGCGACAATTACACGCGACTATCTCGACACCATTGCGAAGCAACCCAACAGTCACTTTCTCATTCGCAGCCGGCTCGCCGACAACCTACGCTGGGATCAGCGCGAACAGGTGCAAGTGACTGCATTATTTCAGCAGCTGCTCAACGAGAACCCGCTCCACACTGCATCGCTTTACGCCTACGCAGGCTTTCTATGGGATCAAGAAAACTATCGCGAAAGTTTTCAACTCTATCGCTTTGCCACCTGCCTCGATGATAAAAATGAGCACTATGCCGAGAGCTTTTTTAAGGCAGCGCGCTATCACAAACAAACTGAACAGGGTTTAACTTTTTTGCGCGACCGCTTCGCGCGTTTCGGCAAAAAATCATCAGGCCCCGCGATTTCGTTGTACAACGCGTTAGATAGCTTGGAGCGTGCACCTGAAGGTCTAAAAATGCTCGATGAGGCCATAGCATTGCGCCCTGAGGATGGCTGGTTAATGCTTTTTGCCGCGCGCAAATTTTTATATTTACAGCGCGCGGCCCATGCGCAAACCCTGCTCGCAAACGCCCAACCGTTTGTGAACGCGGTGCGCTACTTTGAACTGGCAGCAGAAATACATGAGTTTAATCAAGAAACTGATCTGGCCGTTGAATGCATAGAACAAGTCCTCACACTTGAACCCCTAAGCTACAAAGCTAACAGCACCAAAATGCGTCTTTTAGTTGAGGCGGGACAGCGCACCGAGGCTCAGGTATTTATCGCCAACCAACTCACTCAATTCCCCGGCAACGCCATGTTGCTGCGTCTGCAGATTGAATGGCTTGATGAAACCGACCATCAAGCCCATGCGCGCAGCTATCAAGCATTTATCGAGCAACATCCTACCGATGCTTGGGCGCATCGCGGCTTAGGTATGGCACTGCTGGCATTAGCACGCCCCCAAGAAGCGCTACAACATATACAGGCAGCCATCGCCATAGAGCCCACCACCAGCGTCAATCACGCACGTTTGGGCGATATTTACCTCTATCAACAAGAGCGCAGCTTAGCGCGCGCTAGCTTGCGCAAAGCCATAGAGCTTAACTGTGACTACACCTACGCCTATGGCAAACTCATGGAGTGCGGTTTAAATCACGAGGCACAACAACAAGATCTCGCTTTTATCTATGCGCAACTTATGGCGCAAGTTAGCTATGGCGATGGCATTTTGGAATATCAAAAAATTGCGTGGCAATTGTTGTCTGCCAGCGAAATTATTCATTTTTTACAACATGCATTAGATGCACGCCCCGACCTCTGGCAGTCATGGGTTGCACTGGCATTGGCCAAGCGCAATCAGGGCGAGAATGAAGCCGCATTGACACTCTTGGATGCAGCCGCAGAGCGCTTCCCACTACTGCCGCGAATTTTTTTAGAGCGTGCCGAAACCCAACAGGTGATGAACCTTAATAGCGCCGCGGAGGAAAGTTATCGGCAAGTATTAGCACTCGCGCCGGGCTGGACCCTCGCCGCTAATAACCTGTGCGAATTACTTGAGCGTCAGCATCGTCCAGAGGAGGCCATCGCCCTCCAGCGCAGTATGATTGCTCGCAATCCCTTGGCCTCCTCGCCCTATGGCTATCTCGCCGATTTATTGATGCGCAATCAGCAAACGCCAGCAGCTATTGAGGCACTCGAGCAGGCGGTTGCGCGCGACCCGCATTACTACTGGGCGTGGCGACTGCTCTCTAAACTTTTAGCGGAAGCCGATCGCACAGATGAATTCCAACAAAAAATTCACCAGGTGCGCGCGCACTTTCCCAACAATGCCGACTTGGTATTGGTACAGGTCAATGCACTTTCCGAACCCGAGCAAGCCATTCAAATACTGGGCGATTTTTTGGCGCTCCACCCTCATAACGCCGAGATCTGCGAAGACTACATCACCCGTTTAGCCGAGCAAAAACACCTAGAGCGCGCGCTGAACTTTGCGAGTGAACACTATTGGAATGGCCATAGGCCAAACAATATTCTCGCGATAGAAGCATGGGTCTACGCGCAGCAAGGCGATCTACGCGGCGCTGTTGCGCACATGGAAAAAGTCGCCACCATCAACCCCAATTTTTACGAAGCGTGGCGTTTGCTTACGCGCTGGTATGTGGAGTTAAAAGATAAAGACAACAGCCTGCGCGCCATAGATCAGTGCCAGCGTTTATACCCCAATGACCCCGTGGTGCTCTGCTACGTCGCGGAAAAACTCGAAGCAATTGACGGTGACAAAGAGCGCATAGGTATGCTCTTGCGCCGCGCGTTCGAGCTGAACCCCATTAACCAATACAACGGTTTAACCTACATCGATTACGCCCTAGAACAACGCGACTATGAGCAGGCGAGCCAAGCACTCAACCTGTTGCACAAACATAAACGCGATACCTACACCCGCTATCGCGAATTGCGTTTAGCACTCGCTCAAGAACAAACCGCAGCAGCACTTGAGGTTTATCTTGAAATACTGCAAGACCACGATGCGAGCGAGTGGTTTGTCATCAACGGCTGGGAACAATTGGAAGAGGCAAAAATGGCCGCCACCGCCACCGAACGTGTGAATCAATTACGCGCGACGCAAGCATGGCTTTCACCCTATGTGGGGCGCTGCTTAGCAAACTATGAATTCAGCCAACAAAAACCCGCTAGCTTTGAACAGAGCTTAATGCGCAAAATATTGGATGACGACTTTGGCCACCGCTACTTGGAGGGATATGTGCGCAGCCTGATTAGCCTTAAACGCGAGCTGCCCTGGAACCTGCTAGAACGGTTTAACGCCCAGCTATCTCAGGATATTGAAAACTGGGGGTTGGTGGGTTATTTGAAGGTTATTTTGGGCCAATGGAACGGCGCGACCAACTGGCTAGAGCGTCAATACCCACGGCCCGATGCCAAAGCTTGGATGTTGTATTTTTACAGCATAGCGCTGCGCGAAACCGGACACTGGGAGCTAGCCAAACAGGTCACTGCCGAGGCATTCACCAAAGAGCCCGACAACTATCGCGAAGACATTCTCGTCTGGCACAGCCTCGACTGCCTGCTCGACAATAAAACAGTCTCCTTTAACGAGTTGGAATACATGGACTCAGACAATTTGGCCGGCCTGAGCCAATATCCACTTGCTGTGGTTAACTACTTACGCGCATTGGATGGCCGTACCTTTATAGAAGGTTTTGCGGACACCACAGCAACGCTCGCGGCATGCCGTGCACAATGGCAAGAACACCACGACTCGGTTGCCTGTCGATACGCTAAAAAACGCACACGCACTCACCTTAGCCACACTATCGATCAACCTTGGCTTAAAAAACTGCAGTGGACTTGGCGCCTCGCCCAAAGTTTTTAATGCTCCCTACTGTCGTTTGAGTAGCGCTGAGATGTCTCCGTTGTAATGGAGAACACTCAGCGCACTCAGCCTGGACTTTTCATAATTCAAAAATATGTTTATCGGCGATGAACTCATCTCACACCACCACTCACAGCCTGAGGCAGCGCCAAGGTTTACGTTTATTTGCAGACCAAAGCCAACCCAATGCAGCATGAAGCCTTATAGTGTGCGGCTGGGAAAATAAAAAATCATGCAAATAATAGTGAGAAATCCATGAACAGCCTAAGACGCCATTGCACCATCCTAAGCACAGCCTTGCTACTAAGCGCATCAGCTATCAGCAGCTACGCCGATGTCGCTCCCATCACCACCCAAGGCAACAAAGTATTATTTGGCGGCCAAGTCGGCAGCATCGCCGGCAATAGTTTATTTTGGAGCAACACGGGCTGGGGCGGTGAAAAATACTACACGGCAGGCACCGTAAACTGGCTTAAAACCGACTGGAAAGCCGGCCTCGTGCGCGCCGCTATGGGCGTGGATGACAACGGTGGCTACCTAAGTGACGCCAGCAACAAAGCCAAAGTTAAGACAGTGGTCGACGCGGCTATTGCCAATGACATCTATGTGATTATCGATTGGCACAGTCACCACGCCGAAGACTACAGAGCCGAGGCTATCGCCTTCTTTAAAGAGATGGCAACCACCTACGGCACCAACAATCATGTGATCTACGAGATTTACAACGAGCCACTGAACCTCAATTGGAATACCGTACTTAAGCCCTACGCGGAAGCGGTTATTGCCGAAATTCGCGCCATAGACCCAGACAACCTGATAATTGTGGGCACCCCCAACTGGTCGCAGGACGTCGATATAGCCGCCAATAACCCCATCACTGGCTACGCCAATATTGCCTACACCCTGCACTTTTATGCGGGCACCCACAAACAAAGCCTGCGCGACAAAGCGCAAACCGCGCTTAATAAAGGCATTCCTTTATTTGTGACCGAATGGGGCACAGTAAGCGCCAGCGGGGACGGTGCGGTGGCTATAAGTGAAACCAATGCCTGGATGGAGTTTTTGCGCACTAACAATATCAGCCACGCCAACTGGGCTCTCAATGACAAAACCGAAGGTGCCTCTGCCTTGGTGGCGGGCGCTAGCCCCACAGGTGGCTGGATTAGCTCGCAACTTACCGCATCGGGTGCACTGACCAAAGATTACATGCTCAACTGGCCTGCACTAACAGCCACCTCGAGCGCGTCATCGACCAGCAGCACTCTAGCGAGCAGCGCTGGCGTTTCATCAATGCCAAGCAGTGTCGCGACTACATCTGCAGCCTTAAGCAGCATGGCTGCCAGTAGTATTGCGCCCTCAAGCGCAGCGGCAGTAAGCAGTGCAGTAACCGCGTCTACGGCAACAGCCAGCTCGAAAAAAAGCAGCAGTGGCGGTGGTGGTGGTGGCAGCAGCTCCCTTTGGCAGCTGATCGGGCTTTTAGGTTTTGCCCTGCTCGCACGCCTGCGGAAATAAGCAATTCACACCCTTCAGTCAAGCCCAGCCATCGCTGGGCTTTTTATTGTTCGTTTAAGTCACCCGCATCCTGTTCAATTAGGCTTAATAGACTCCCAGCCTGTGCATTTACCATAAAAGTAGCTATTCCCACTTTCAGATTTGAACCGCTAAAAGTGACACCCCATGGCTTTCAGGAAATGGCTAAAGTAGCCAGAACACCCATCACACACCCTTGTTTGTTACCCCCCACCCCAAATTTCGCCCTTAATCTAACGCACCAATACCCACTTTAGGCTGAGGCAGAAAGTAGATAGAGCCTCGCCTCACCCCCTAGGTTTAATAGCTTTATCTTCCGCGGGAAGATAAAGGCAAAAAATATTGCCATGCACAAACACGCGACACATTTACTTACAGCACAGACATTTTTACTTACAACACAACAGGTATCCAATAATGAACAATAAGAGACAACCTAAAACCTACCTCACCTATTTACTCGGCGGCCTCGTCAGCAGCCTGCTCTTTGCACAGGTTGCCAGCGCCGATGTAGCCCCCATATCCACCCAGGGCAATAAAGTGCTCTTTGGCGGTCAACCCGGCAGCATTTCGGGCAATAGCCTGTTTTGGAGCAACAACGGTTGGGGCGGCGAAAAGTTCTACAATGCCAATGCCATTAGCTGGCTCAAAAATGACTGGAACAGCAAGCTGGTGCGCGCTGCTATGGGCGTAGATGAAGGCGGTGGCTACTTACAAGACAAAGTCGGCAATAAGAACAAAGTAAAAGCGGTTGTGGATGCGGCTATCGCCAACGACATCTACGTGATTATCGACTGGCACACCCACCACGCCGAGAACTACCAACAGGACGCTGTCGCCTTCTTCCGCGAAATGGCGCAAACCTACGGCCAAAACAACCATGTTATTTACGAGATTTACAACGAACCGCTCAATGTCTCTTGGGGTGGCACCATTAAGCCCTATGCAGAAGCGGTGATTAACGCCATTCGCGCGGTCGACCCCGACAACCTCATCATTGTAGGCACGCCCAACTGGTCACAAGACGTAGACCAAGCCGCCAATAACCCTATCACCGGCAAAGGTAATATTGCCTATACCTTGCACTTTTATGCCAATGGACATCGCCAAGGCCTGCGCGACAAAGCCGCCTATGCATTAAGCCGCGGCCTTCCGTTGTTTGTCACCGAATGGGGCAGTGTTGAACCCAGCGGTGCAGGTAATGTCGACGCCAACGAAACCTGGGCCTGGGTCGATTTCATGAAGGCGAATGGCATCAGCAATGCCAACTGGTCGATCAATGACAAGGCTGAAGGCGCATCCGCACTCACACCCGGTGCGAGCGCTAACGGCGGCTGGACCAAAAACCAACTGACCACATCAGGCGCGTTATCCAAAGACATCACCTACGGCTGGCCCGCTCTCATTGACGGTGGCGACTCAGGTACCGGTACTTGCGCTGAAACTGGCCTAAACAGCCTGATTCAAGCTGAAGACTACTGCCGCATGTCAGGCATTCAAACTGAAACCACCAGCGACACCGGCGGCGGTAAAAATGTGGGCTGGATCGACCTAAACGACTGGATGACCTATTCCATTAATGTGCCCACCGCTGGCAACTACAAAGTCAGCTACCGCGTAGCCTCTAAAACTGAAAGCGGCTATATCCAGCTGGAATCAGAAGGCGGCGCGCAAACCTACGGCACCCTACAGTTTGCCGCCACCGGCGACTGGCAGTCTTGGGCGACCGCTTCCCACACAGTGAACCTACCCGCAGGCAAACAAAAAATCGGCCTTAAAGCACTCAGCGGCGGCTGGAACATTAACTGGATCAAAATTGAAGCGACCGGCAGTAGCTCAAGCAGTTCAAGCAGCTCAAGCAGCTCATCGAGCGCGTCACTCACTCCCATAGTGACCATGCAAGCGGAAAACTACAGCTACATGAGCGGCATTCAAGTTGAAAATACCAGCGATGTCGGCGGCGGCCAAAATGTGGGCTGGATAGATGCGGGCGACTGGCTCTCCTACGTCAACTCAGCGGTAAACATTCCTAGCACCGGCACCTACGAAATCGAATACCGCGTAGCCAGCCAAGGCAGCGGTGGCAGCCTGAACCTTGAAGAGGCCGGCGGCGCAGTACACGGCACCATCAGCTTCCCAGCAACGGGCGGCTGGCAGACCTGGAGCAGCGTAAAACACCGCGTAACCCTCAGCGCCGGCAGCCATAAGTTTGGCCTTAAAGCCAACACCGGCGGCTTCAACATCAACTGGTTCAAGATCAGCAAAGTTAACTAATTTCATGCAGTAAGCCTTTGGCCGCCTTAGGGCGGCTTTTTTATGCGCGCCTATAAAGTTCAAATTCAACGCCACTCCAGCTACTTCAAGCTAACTGTCATTTCCCCCAAGCCCTGCCCTCGCCCCTTTATTTAAAAACCTAACAACGCCATACCAAAAACCC
This sequence comes from Cellvibrio sp. 25HG11W-0, assembly GCF_057815475.1. NCBI lineage: Bacteria > Pseudomonadati > Pseudomonadota > Gammaproteobacteria > Cellvibrionales > Cellvibrionaceae > Cellvibrio > Cellvibrio sp. 25HG11W-0. The sequence goes on along the minus strand of NZ_CM174230.1, from coordinate 1,209,473 downwards.
ATCACATTGATTTTATTGTGTTTTTTATTCTATCCCGCATCCCACTTATGCAACGACACAAGTGAGAAGCCTCAGTTTTGTGGGATATGTAAAAAACTGGAAGAGGGAAAGCTGCGCCAAAGGGATAGTAGTGGTGTTGCATTACACCTATGCAATAAGGCACCACCACTCTTATCGAATAATAAATAATTCCCTGGAGGAACTATGAGAACCAAACCGCTTGCACTCGCGCTGTTAACGCTGAGTGTTGCCTCTACATCGGCCATGGCCCTTGATTACAACGATGCCTACTGGAGCACCCCAAACTCAAACACTGACTTTGTGGATCACTTCAACGGCAACGCCCTCAACCGCAGCAAATGGTTAGTGGAAAAAGACATTTTCGTAAATGGCGAAGATCAGGACTACCAGGACGTGGAATACCCCGCCGCCGACTGGACTCTTCGCACGGGCCAAGACGACGCCGGTGCCCTTGACGGCAAAGTGCTCAACCTAAAAGCGCGCTATATGGACGGCCAAATTCAAAACTACTACGGTGGCACCGCCGGTCAAGGCAAGCCGCTGTTCATACGCGCTGGCCGTATAGAATCGCAAATAGCCGATGACTCCACCTTTGTGTACGGCAAGTTTGAAGCGCGCATAAAAATGCCCCCCGCGCGCAATGCCGAATTCCCCGCATGGTGGTTGTTAGGTAACTTCCCCGATGTCGGCTGGACCGCCTGCCAAGAGCTGGACATTATTGAGTTCACCGGCAACAACGCAGCAAAAGCACCGCAAACCCACTGGTCTGGTCCCTACCCTGCCTATGGCGGCAACCCCAACGGCACCACCTTTGCGCAGCTAGGCCTTAACCCTAGCAATCAATATGTCACCTATGGCGTGGTGAAAACCCCCGAGGCCGTAGACTTTTATGTGGATGGGATAAAAACCTACAGCTGGACCAAAGCCGATCGCGGCGACCAGCCCTGGCCCTACCTCACGCCTATGCGCATGATTTTGAACCACGCCATTACCCACACCGAATGGCCCGATGTCGGCAACTACAACAAGTTCAGCACCAATGCCAACATCGCCAATAAAACCGGCTACACCCGCGTAACCAATGGCGTTACTGAGTACGAATATATAGATACCGCCGCCATGGCTACCAATATCGGCCGCGCGGGCACCGACTTCTTGGTGGACTATGTGGCCCACTGGCCGCTACCCAGCTCTGACCCACTGCAAAAATATGTGGATGAAACCAAGAAAAGCTTCTTCCGCACCAGCAACAACACCAAGGGCTTCTATTCGCTAAAAGGCTGGATGGCGCCAGTTGCCGTTACCGCTGATGCCTACCTGCAAGAAGGCGACAACGCCCTGCGCGACAACAGCGCCAAAAATGCCGCCGATGGCTATGTAGGCTCTAAGTGGGCAACCCCGCGCGACGACAATATGCACTCGGTCACTATCGACTATGGCATGGACAAACCCATTAAATACTTCTGGATTGAGTGGGCCTGGAATTTGCCAAAGTCTTACGACATCTACGGCAAAACAGCATCCGGCAACTGGGAATATATTCTCAGCTCTGAGCAAAAAGCCGTGGGTTGGGCAACCCATACCTTTGATATCAACAAAAGCTATCGCTATGTAAAACTCGTCACCAAAGGTCGCATCGACAAATCAGAACCTATCTGGCTGCTCGAATTTAAAGCTTTTGAAGATGTCGCCAATGTCTACCCAAAACCGGCGGGCACACCAGTGGTTGACCGCGCGGTAAATGTGCTGGGCAATGGCAACTTTAGCGATGGCCTCAACGGCTGGAAAGGCGAAAACTACGATGGCGCCGGCGCCGCCTATGCAGTAGTAAATGGTGAAGCTCAGGTTACGGCGGCGGCACCGGGCACCGGCATTGGCTCCTATCAACTGCACACCCAAGGCTTCGGTTTACAGCGCAACTATCGCTACCAGGTTTCCTTCCGTGCGCGCGCCGCCAGTGCCCGCAACATCCAACTGCGGCTGTCAGAAGATCAACTAAACCCATCGGCGGCAGGCACCTATTTGCTGCAAACAGTTGCGCTTGGCACCAGCATGAGCAACTACAGCTTTAACCTGGATTTCACCGCTGGCGACAATGCTGGGCGCTTAGCATTTTTGTTCGGCACCATGGGCAATGCGAGCGTTACGCTCGACGATGTGGTGATTAAAGAAATCGCCTACATAGGCACCGGTGAACCTCTAGTGCCCGCTATTTCTGCCACTAATCTCAGTGGCGCAAGTGCCGGTTGGGAAACCGAATGGTGGGGTGTAGCGGCGCGCGCGGTGGACGGCTCAACCGGCAACAAAGCCAGCGGTAACGACGGCGAATCGGAAGGAAAAGATTTGTGGGTAAGCGTGCACATTGACGCCAACTATGAAGTGAAAGAAGTGCTTATTGCCGGCGATAAATCAGCGCCGCGCAGCCTCGATCAATTCAAAGTGGAATACGGCACCAACAACACCCCCCTCATGAATTGGACCAACAGCAATGCCGATGGCAGCTACGAAAGCTTCACTAACTTCAGCAGCCTACCGCCCGCCAATGAGCGCAACTTCCGCTTCTGGTTCCGCCCGCCAGCGGGTCAACTGGTCGAAGTCGCCGACGTGCAATTGATGGCCGTGGATTTAAAACCCCATCGCATTTACACCATCAACTTAGATGGCGCAGGCAGCATCGCACCGGCGGGCACCATTCGCTACAGCAAAAACAATAGTGACTCGGCGACTTACACTTTCACACCACCCGCAGGTCAACAAGTAGCTAATGTGATTGTGGACGGCGTTTCACTGGGCGCGATGAACAGCTACAGCTTCAACGCGATTGCCGCGAGCCACACCATTGCGGTGTCCTTCACTGGTTCAGTGCCAGCCTCATCGGTGGCCAGCTCCAGTGCACCATCCTCAACGCCATCTAGCCTAAGCAGCTCTAGCGCACCGGCGTCGGTACTGGTATCACAAGGTCGTCCGGTTACCGCCAGCACCAGTATTATGCCGGCCACCAACGCGGTCGATGGCAATGCCGGAACTCGCTGGGAATCCAACCACGGCGTAAGCCCGAGTTGGATCATGGTGGACTTAGGTTCCAATCGCAACCTGACCCAAGTCGTTATCGATTGGGAAGCAGCAAACGCGGCGGATTATCAAATTCAAGGCAGCACCAACGGCACCAGCTGGACGAATTTGAAAACCATCACCGGCGGCACCTTTGGCAACCGCACCGATACCAACGCAGTGAGTGGCAGTTATCGCTATGTGCGCGTTTACGCCACCGCGCGCAGTGAGGGCAACAACTGGGGCTATTCGATTTTTGAAGTGAAAGTCTTCGCCCAAAGCGCAGCAGCCAGCAGCAGTTCTTTATCCAGCACCGCAACGCCCGCACTCTTAACACCAGTGAGCGCAAACGCGAGCACGGCGTTAACGGCAGCAAGCAATGCGATTGATAAAAACGCGGGAACTCGTTGGGAATCGGCGCACGCCATTGACCCAAGTTGGATTAGCTTAGATTTAGGCAGCGCAAAAACTCTGACCAAAATTGCCATCGATTGGGAAGCAGCCAACGCGGCGGCCTACACGGTGCAGGGTTCAAATGACAATGCCAATTGGACCAACATCGCCAGCAAAACCGACGGCACCTTTGGCACCCGCACCGACAGCCTCACACTAAACGGCAACTACCGCTATGTGCGCATTAACGCCACCGCGCGCAGTGCAGGCAACCAATGGGGTTATTCAATTTGGGAGGTGAGAGTTACGGGGAACTAGATAAACGAACCCACGTCAGTTACCGAGTCATCATCACTCCTGCTGTTACTGCTCGGTATCGCCGGAGTTTTAGTAGGCCGAAAAACCAAAAAAGCCTGATTGCCAGCAATTAGAACGCCCCAGCTTTGCCGCCACCAAGCGATTGGTAGCGGCGTTTTTGTTTTTGGGGTAGATTGCGCTACCCAATAACGTAGGCAGCGTGTGAGCCTGCAACCCACAGCATGACCATATCGTAGCAAAATAGACTTTATCAAGCAGGGCTTAGGAACGAGATAGGCATTCCCCTAACTGCGCCGAAGACTGCCAAACTAAAGGTAAATTAAAGAAACTTGCCCACGCTTCAATCCGGCAGATACAATCTATCTACCTAATAACTGGTTAGCAGCCAAAAAGGCTCACCTACAGTTAAACCGCTAAGCAACTTTGGTTGAATAATGACAGACCAGCAAAACACTCACCTACACAGAGTCAAAATCAAGGGCTTCAAATCAATAAAGCAGCTCGACTTGACTATGGGTTCCATTAACATCTTGATAGGTGCAAATGGAGCGGGAAAATCAAATTTCATTTCTATTTTTACATTTTTACGCCAGTTGTCTGACGGTAAACTTCAGTCTTATATAGAGAGAAATGGATTTGCGAATACCTTTTTCCATTTTGGAGCAAAAAAAACTCCTAAAATGATGATAGAACTAGACATAGGAAATAATGGTTATCATGTCGAATTTGTGCATGGAGAGACAAATGACGCCCTAGTTTTTGACAATGAACATTGCACATTCACCGGCTCATCGAGATTATTTAAAGTTAAAGGAAAACTTGGTGAAAGCGGACTAAGACCAGATGCCGAAGCAGATAGCTTGTATGTGAAAAAATACACTCGTCAATATATGCAAAAATGTCGTGTATACCACTTTCACGATACAAGTCCTACAGCAGGATTCAAACAAGCACAAAAACTAAGTTCAAGCTTTTCGCTCCTTTCTGACGCCAGTAATCTGGCGCCATTTTTGAAATATTTAAAAACTCATCACGCTACAAGCTATGAAGAAATCGTTTCTGCCATCCAAACAGTAACTCCATTTTTTCATGATTTTTACCTAGAACCTCAAGGCGAAGAAGGTGATGAATCAGTTTTGCTTCGATGGCTCCATCGAGAGCATGATGCACCCTTTTCCGCAAATCAATTATCCGACGGCACTGCACGCTTTATCTGTATGGCTACATTATTTCTCCAGCCAGACTCGAGCAAACCTAGCACAATTGTATTAGATGAACCTGAGCTAGGTTTACACCCTGCAGCTTTAGATGTGCTAGCCGAAATAATAAAATCCGTATCCAAAAAAACGCAGGTAATTTGTTCAACGCAATCTGTTGCATTCGCGAATCGATTCGAACCTGAGGATTTCATTGTGGTTGATCAAAAAGACGGCGCATCCACTTTCAAAAAACTAGAAAGGCAAGCACTTGAACACTGGCTGGAAGATTATGGCATGGGCGACATATGGACTAAAAACCTCATCGGAGGAAGACCAGAATGGTAAGAATAGGGATTTCCGTAGAAGGAGCAACTGAAGAGCGTTTTGTTAAAGTAGTTCTGGAACCACATTTATCAGCCAAAGGAATATATGTCACGCCCGTCTCCCTCAGCGGCAACATAAGCGTGGATAGGGTCAAACATGAACTCAAGCATTTAGTGCATAGTTTTGATTATACAAGTACCTTCTATGACTTCTATGGTTTTAAGCATAAAGAAGCTTTAGAAACAAAAGTAACTTTAGAACAGAAAATTCATAGCGCAGTTGATGAAAAACACAAACACAAACTTATCCCTTATATACAAATGTATGAGTTTGAAGGGCTTTTATTTTCCTCGCCAGAAGCTATTGCCGCCCAATTACAGGACGAAAAGTTGCATGAATGGGCTAGCGCCATATTACTAGAATTTAATAACAATCCCGAATCAGTCAACAACTCAAAAGAAACGGCGCCATCAAAACGACTAGAAGCCAATACAATTTACAGAAAAACTACTCATGGCCCCAATATCGCTAAAGAAATCGGCCTTGATAAAATGAGAGCAATGTGTGCGGGCTTTAATGAATGGCTATCCAAGATCGAAACTCTGAGCTAGTTAACCCCCAAATTATTTGGATTTAGTGCCCATCGTTATACCAAAAGCAATATTGGTCTCTATGTAATTGCAAACTCAGCAAACCAGATGAGGAATTTAAAAATACTGTTTTCAGAAAGCAGTATATTAGAATGGGAAATTGGCTCTGTAGGCTATAAAAAAAACTATATTTTATATTTTATATTTTATATTTTATGGGCTATGGTAAATCCATATTTAGCCACCAGGAAACATCAAGACAAACAGTTAATTTTAAGAAAAACATTTAAGCGATATGTGTATAGCGTTGCAGAAGAGCAAGAAACCCTAACACCCACTAAACCTTACCGGCTGCCAATTTCGCAGTAATTTTGATTCAGTCGTTCACGCTCAAAAATAATAGGTATGCCAATTATCTACCAAGGCAACTGCCATTGCGGCGCGATAAGATTTGAAATGGAAGCACCGGGCGAAGTGGAGGTCGAGAACTGCAATTGTTCGATTTGCAATATGACCGGCTTTTTGCATTTGATTGTGCCGCAGCGCAACTTTCTGCTGATCAGTGATAAAGACAATCTCACCACTTACACCTTCAATACCGGTGTAGCAAAACACAAATTCTGCAAAATCTACGGCATAAAACCCTTTTACATTCCGCGCTCAAATCCAGACGGGGTAGATGTCAATTTACGCTGCTTAACCACACAACCCAAAACGGTAAAAATTGTGGGCTTTGATGGGAAAAATTGGGAGCAACACGCGCACACCATTGCGCATAAGAGCAAGTAGGTTGGGCCGGGCCGCGTAGGCTGAGCGCAGCGATGCCCAACATGACCATCTTGCAGCCACATCACAAAGCAACAATAAGCATCGCCAAACAGAGCTGGGCCGCATAGGCTTAAGCACGCCTAGCCAAAATCCGCGCGCGTTAACATGCAAACACAACATCAAAAAGATTTTACTTGTGCTTCGCCTTCCACGCCTGAAACTCCGATGGGCGCAAACCATAACGGGCTAATACGCCTTCATGCAGGCGTCGCAACTCATCCAGAATCAAGGCTCTTACACTACCCCTATCTTCTTTTTTAACCTCTTTCACTACTAAGGCATCCACCAATACCAGTGGATCTTTCTTGGGTTGCTTAACCACAGCTTGCATGGCTTGTTTTATTAATTCGCGATGCGCCAACCGCAGCGGGTCAGGTTCAGATAAATTTTGTTTAATGGCCAAATATTCTTGCGTAGAGCGCTCGTAAGCCCACACATACAAATCGCGCAACAATTCCACGCGCGTCATTTCATAAACACCAATAGTCGCGCGACTATAAGCTTGTTCTGGCACATCCAAAAATGTGAGCGGGCATAGGTTAGCGCGAAACAATGGCAAGTTGGCAGCGAGGCGGGATGTGCGCTTGTTTATATCGGCAAAAGGCTGCAAATAAGGTAAATGCACCATCACAAAAAAAGACTGCTCAAAGGGATCGGTAATTTTATTGACCTTATCTAATATCACATCCAACAATTCATCGATTTGTTGCGGTGCCGATAAAGGGCGATAAACACTCAAACCAATATCCACCGCATGCTGGCGAATACGCCCTTCATCAGCAGGGTTAGACAGTAAATTTTCCGACAAAGAGCTGTGTAAATTCATTAACAGATAACGGTTTAATTTTAGCTCTCCGGCATTTTCCACCAGCAATTCAATGGCGGTTTTATGATTGAGAATCATCTGGGTTTCAAGCGCCGCTTTACCTTGTGCCGCATGACCTTTTTCAATTAACTCAACCGTATCCAAACGCGAATAGGTATTCCCCTCTAAATGACTGGATGCCCAAGACAGATCGATCAAGAGGCGATTTAAAATAGCGCGGCTATAAGTACCTGCGGGCGCAGCCATATCAATAGTATTACCCATGCGATGCAACTGCCTGCGCAGCGCTGCAGAAAGGTAGTGGGTTTTATTAGGTTTGTAGGCCAGCAAAAAATCTCGCTCATAGCCTACTGGCTTGCGCGCGCTCAATGGCTGGTTTATGTAGGCAAGAATATCGCGACTATCCGCCGACAACGGAATATGCGCGGGGAACACATCCGCATCGACAAGGCGAGCGCCTACAGCCAAATAGCGCCGCCCACGCCCCTCGCCCACTGGCGCAATTCGCCCTTCATCAATTAATTGCGCCAACCACCGCTGCACTGAACGCCGCGCCAAATCGGGGTAATCCTGCAGAAAAGCCGCTATATTCAGGCCACTTTCGGATTTCTCAATGGATTCGAACAGCTTTTCTATAGTAGACATGGCGCAATTACGCTCTCAGAGTGAAAATATTTGGCGCAATTATGGCGCAATTAACCTAATTGCGCCAACATTTGGCGCAATTAGGTTAACCCGCAATAGCATCCCCCAAGGGTAATAGATTCACCCCTACCCCCCCCAGCGATGCCACTGCGATTTGCGCCATTTATAATCACTAACTCGAACACAGGGCGATTACTTTTGAAGAAGTGCCGCTCAGCGTTACACAAATGCAAGAGCCTATTGGTTTCACTCAAGTTGCACACTTTATAGGCGTAGGCAGAAAGTTCGATCGTTGGTTTGATGTGGGCTATTGGCAGAAAGCCTTATAAAGGGCTACTCGCCCCTCTGCCTAAACTCAGTCGGGGTAATGCCCACCATGCGTTTAAAAAACCTATGGAAAGCCGAGGGGCTGTTAAAGCCCGCCTTGTAGATAATTTCTAAAATTGTTTCGTCTTTATATTCAGGTGAAAGCAGCAGGCGTTTAGCCTCTTCTACTCGGTAGCGGTTAATAAATTCAAAAAAGTTGGACTGATAATGCATTTTCAAAATGGCCGAAATATCGCGCGGTTTTAACCCTACCAACTCTGCAAAACGTTCCAAGTTAACATTGCTCTCCAAGTAGATTTTTTTGTCGCTCATGGCCTTATCAATAATCTCAACCTTGTAATCCATCTTACTGGGCTGCACCGCCTTAGCCGCAGGAATCACCTGATCGCTGAGCAGCTGGCGGGTGTTGATCAAGCCAAACACAAACAGGCCATTCACCAGTACCACGGTCAGGTAATTATCAATAATCCCTAAGGTATCGCTCACCGAGGCGCTCACAAAGCCCTCCAACAAATAGGCCAAAAGCGACCAGAGCCAATGCACGCAAAAGCCGGCCAGCACCGCATCCGCCAATTTAATTTCAGACTCGGCAATAGAGGAGTAATGATGTTTCAAGTTTGCGCGCAGACGATACTCCGCCACCACGCAGGCAATGATATAAGCCAAGGGCGACAGCTTTACCAAGGCCCACACAAACGCGACGGCCATTTCTCCCGCTCCAGTCATATGGTTTGATGGCTGCCAGGCAACACTGCTGACCTGAAAAAACAGCAGCACCGCAAGGGCGCTCAACGCGGGCACAAGATGCGCAAGGTTCACCCAGCGCAGGACGTTTATCTGTTGCGAGAGCGAGCGCAAATAAAAATAGAGCACCGGCCCCTGCAGCAGTAAACAGCAGGCAAGCACTACCACCACTATGGGCGTTTGGTTGAGCGCAACGGTTTGTAAATCGCCGTTCCATACAATCAAGGTACTGGTTAACACCAGCGCAATTAGCACAAAAAAAGCTGACAGAATTCGCCGCGGCTGAAGCTGCTTAGCGGGCAACAGATTCAATAACACTGCAAGACAACAACACTCTAAGGCGGTTAATACCAACACCAGATCGTGAATATTGAGAAAATTTGTTTTCATTATGGCTTTCTCATTTGGATGCGCATCCAAGAACCCGTTAAATCTACAGCATTATTTAATGCCCGAGCGCCGCATTAAGTACACAGTACAGATTCACCCGCGCCGTAAAAAACCGCAGTAAAAACGTTGCAGGACTTGAGTGGAATTATTAATTTTCAATTGGCTCAAGGACTTAGCCAAGTGATGAAGATTATACTAGCAGAGAATAAACATGGCGGACTTAATTGCTAGGTAAAGGAATATTAAGCCAGCAGATCAAGCCCCACTTTAATGAACGCCTCCAAACGAGCGCAGATTACAATTAGGCTAAATCTACCAAATCCTGCCAAAAGTAAATTTTGCCCGCCAAATCCGTCCCACAATGCCCTCAGAACACCAATAAAAGTGCAACTACACAGGAGCAAAGCTCCTACTTTACCCAATAACGCAAACTGACTAAGCAGCCACTTGCGCAAGCAGTTATGTTGAGACTACTTAGCACCGCAGCTGTGAACTTACAGGCAGACGCTATAACACCAATAATTGCCTGAATGTTTACCCCATTGGCGTCACCCCGCCGCCTGTGAGCGCTCGCTAAGTAGCTTACCCAACTAATAACTAACCGCTTTTAACTCTGGAGGCTTCCATGCCACTCGCTGTTAACCACCCTATACGCCTAATCTATTCGCTCTTACTCAGCGGCGGCTTAGCCCTAGCCTCCGCCTCGGGTTCTGCCGCCATTTTCCAAGCCGAAGACTATTCCGCCGCCTTTGATACCACACCCGGCAACGCGGGCAATGTGTATCGCAGCCAAAATGTAGACATTCAAGCCTGCAGCGACAGCGGCGGGGGCTATAACGTCGGCTGGATCGAAGCCAGCGAGTGGCTCAGCTTTAACAACCTCGTTATTCCCACCAGCGGCGACTATATGATTAAGGCGCGGGTTGCCAGCCCCACTGGCAGCGCCATGACCGTAGACTTAAATGCCGGCGCGATAAAACTCGCAGACCTAACCCTGCCCAGCACCGGCGGCTGGCAAACATGGAACACGGTTACCAAGGTCGTTAAAATTGATGCGGGCACCTACAACCTTGGCGTTTACGCCACTAGCGGCGGTTGGAACTTCAACTGGATAGAGATCGTTTCCTGCCAAAACGCCGACTGCGGCCTAGCGGTTCCCGGGCGAGTGGAAGCCGAACAGTACAGTCGCTTTTTTGATACCACTAGCGGCAACACCGGCGGCGCCCTGCGCACTGACAATGTCGATATTGAAGTCACCTCCGACTCCGGCGGCGGTTACAACGTGGGCTGGATAGCACCCACCGAAACCCTCGGCTACAACATCAATGTAGCCATGAGCGGGCGCTACAAAATCACCGCGCGCACCGCCACCCCCAACGCGGGCAAGTTCTTTCGCCTAAAACTCGACGGCAATGATCTAGGCCAGCGCCTTGAGCTGCCCAATAGCGGCGCTTGGCAAAACTGGCGCGATACCAGCATAGAGGCGCCGCTCACTCAGGGTGTGCACCAGCTGGAAGCCTATTTCGACACTGGCGACTTCAACCTCAACTACGTGGATTTTGACTACCTAGGCCCGATTGAACCGCCCTCTGACTGGAAACTGGTGTGGTCCGACGAGTTCAGCGGCAACCAATTAGATTTGAGCAAGTGGAGCAGAACCATAAGCGGCGCCGGGGGCGGCAATAGTGAGCTGCAGTACTACACCGACCGCACGCAAAACAGCTATGTCTCTAACGGCAGCCTAAAACTGGTTGCGCTGAAAGAGACTTACACCGGCCCCGATGGCACCAAGGCCTATACCTCCAGCCGTTTAGATTCGCGCAACAAAGGCGACTGGGCCTATGGCCGCTTGGAAGTCAGCGCTCGCTTACCCTACGGCCAAGGCTTATGGCCCGCCATTTGGATGCTGCCCACGGACAACGTCTATGGCAGCTGGGCCGCCAGTGGCGAGATCGATATTATGGAAGCAGTAAATACCCGCGCCGCCGGTGGCAACGATGTGCACGGCACCCTGCACTACGGCGGTGTTTGGCCCAACAATACCCACACTGGCCAGCCCTACACCCCCACTAGCTCCATAGTGGATAACTTCCATCAATATGCGGTGGAGTGGGAGCCGGGCGAAATTCGCTGGTATGTGGACGGCAAACTCTATCAAACCCAAAACGCCTGGCACTCCGGTAATGCCAATGCCAAATACCCAGCCCCCTTCGACCAGCGCTTCTACATGATTTTGAATCTAGCCGTGGGCGGCAACTGGCCGGGCAACCCCAATAGCGCCACCCAGTTTCCGCAAACCATGGAGGTGGATTATGTGCGGGTATTCCAAAAAACGACCGGCGCGAGTTCTAGTGCTGCCAGCTCCTCCAGCGCAAGCAGTTCCAGCCCCAGCGCGAATCCAGTATTGAAGGTGATGAGTTATAACGTGCGCACCACCCCCGCAGGAGATGAGGGCGAGCGTTTTTGGGACAATCGCAAAGCCGAACTGGTGCGCGCTATCCAAACTCAAACACCTGAAATCATTGGTTTGCAAGAAGCCACCAGCGAGCAACACGACTACATAAAAGCCGGGCTTGGCGGCAACTGGGGTTCCTCGCCCTTACGCCAAATTGTCTATCGCCGCGACCTGTTTGAAGTGGCGCAAAGTGGCGTTGTTGAACTGGTGGCCGATGTTTGGGGTAAGCGCAGCAGCGAGTGGCTAAAACTGCGCCGCAACAGCGATAAGCGCGAGTTTTTGTTCTTCAATAATCACTGGGGTGTAGACGGCAACTCACAGCAGGGCTCCGCCAATATTTTGCGCGATAAAGTGGGCGGCATTAACCAAAACTGGGCGCTACCCACGATTTTACTAGGCGATTTAAATGCGCCCCCGGGCAGCGGCCCCATCAACACCCTTGCCAACCAAACCCCACTGCAAAGCCAGTTTAGCGGCAACACCTTTAACGGCTGGAACACCAGCGCCAATGTACAGTTGGATCATGTGTTCACCAGCAAATTGACTAAAATCAGTTGCAATGCAATCAGCTATCGCGAGGGCACCACACCGCCGTCAGATCACTTCCCCTTAAGCTGTGAGCTAAAGCTGCAATAGGTTTTAATCGCACAAGATAAATGCTCAAAGAAAGCGAGGTTCGTTCATGAACTCTCGCTTTTTGCGTGGCCGCGACACAGGGTAAAGGGTGATGATATTAATACTCAACCATCTATCGCCATGATGTAAGCACTATTTAACCAAATGTGTTTTGCGGTATTCGGTGGGAGTCACACCCTCCAATCGTTTAAAAAAACGATGAAATGCAGACTGACTGTTAAAGCCCGAGCGATAAATAATATCTAAAATTGTATCCTGTGCGCACTCAGGTGAAGCTAAAAGACGCTTGGCCTCATTGACTCTGTGACCATTAATAAACTCAAAAAAGTTTTGCTTATAATGGTTATTAAGCAGCGCCGACAAGTCGCGCGGTTTTAAGTTGATCTGTTCTGCAAAACGCTCCAAGTTCACCTGACTTTCAAGATGCAGCCGTTGCTCGGTTATACCTCGCTCGATGAGCTTTAATTTAACCTGTTGATCTGACTGCTCAGGCTTTTTTGCATCCTCTGTATCCGGCGCCCCCATGGCCCCTTCAAACAATTCACGCGTATTGTAAAGCGCAAATAAAAACAAACCATTCACCAAAACAACCGTAAAGTAATTATTAAGGATCCCCATTAAATCATTCATGGTTGGGCTAAGATAATCACCTAACACATACCCCACAAACGACCAGATCCAATGCACAAAAAAGCCGCCTAGAATAATCTCAGCCCAGAGCAATTCCCGAGTCGAAAGCGTTGCATAATGCTGTTTCAACTGCTGACGCAAACGGAATTCCGCATAAAAGCACGCCAGCACATAAACTAAAGGCAAGCACTTTACCAATGCCCAAACCCATTGCAGTGCCAGTAATTGTGCAGGGGGTAAGCTTGCCCAGTTCCACGGCAGCCAAACAGTCACATCAATCCCAAAACCTACAATCAGCCCTGCAACCAACATAGACGGCAACAAATGAATCAGGTTGCGCCAGTGCAACAATCGCAGCTCCATTGAAAGGGAGCGCAAATATAAATAAAGTACAGGCCCTTGCAACAACAAACACACAGATAAAATCAAAGGCAACATAACCCAATGCGCGGGCGCTAACGTTTGTAAGTAACTATTCCAAATCATCAGCGTAGTTGCCAATGTCCCCACAACAAGCATAAAAAAAAGTGCTAATAGCTTACGTGGCTGCGCGCGACTACGCGGCAGGAGTAAAAGTGCTGCACACAAAAAAAGTGTTTCTACTATGGTAAGTAAAAGTACTATTTCATGTAGATTTAAAAATGTTGATTTCATTATTGTGATCTCACTACCGCACACGACCAACATGCGGTTACCGTAGATAAACGAAGGCAGACACTATACGCTATCCGCATAAGTGCAATATCTACTACTTACCATAGCTTACCCATTATCTTTTCATAAAAAGCTTGCGCATGAACAGCTATCACATGAACAATTTTTATATAAATGACTTTTCGATCTTCACGTCATAGGATTGAAATTACGGCAATACAACCAACATCAACACGAAGATCGAAACCCATACAAATATGAGGCCAGCTCAATCGCGAAAAAACTTACTTACTTTTTCTAAAGACACAATTTTTTGCATATTCGCTCGCATCATTCATCGTCCAATCCCCCTTAGGGGTTGCATCCATCTTTTCACACCATTCAGGACTACCCACCTTAGGCGCACACGCCTGCAACACCAAACAAGCTGCGCCCAACACTACTAATTTCTTTAATTGCCCCATCATCTCACTCACCCTTTATCACTATGTAAACAGCCAAATTCCAGTCAGTAAAACTAACACAATCGCAGCCAAGCCCCAACTCGAAGGATTCGTGTAAGTAACTAATGTTTAACAAAATATAAAAAAACTCCACTTTTTAGGTGGAGTTTTTTTATTCATTTAACCGCGACTTGAAGTAGTTGGTGTGTGCTCACACCTGCACTAGCTTAATCCCAATTAAATGCAGAGGCACTAGCACCAACTCCCGCAGGAACCGTCAATAACGGAGAAACTGCATACATTTTAGCGAGGCCGACGCAACCTACTCCACCATATAAGCCACCAAGGCCCATAGTAGCTGAGGTTCGTGAGGTATACCCACAGCCATCGGTGGCGGCATCCGTACCACCTAATGTGTCATCATTTACACCCATACTGTTTCCTAAAGAGTCTGCCCCTGTGTATACCTGAGTTGGTCCAGCTGAAACCCCGGCTTCATCGTAAGCAATAGCCGTTGAAAGGGTGCCGTCTAATAAATCAGCGCGGTTATTGGCGAGAAGGTCGCCGTTGGTGTTGTAAATGGGACGGGTCGTATCTGCAAATAATGACAGTGTTTGTACGGTACCGTCATCATGAGCAAGCCAGGCTTGCCAAGTAAGGGTAGGGTTGTCAGTACCCTTAATGGAGCTAAGATCGGCGGCAGTATTTACAAAGCTATTAAAGCCCGCTACCGATAGATTGCCGGGGGTGGTAGTTGATGTGGCAAAGATAATATAGAACTGACTGCCCGGTGCTAAGCCTGCCGGTATAAGGGCTGCAGGAGCATCTAGCGCCTGTGCCATTGGAGCCAATACAAGACAGGCAATACTGAGTAATTTTTTCATGCTTGAAACCTTTTTATGATGAATTATGTGATTTTTGTGGGCTACCAGATAAAAATTTGCAAACCTTACGTGAGTATTTAATGGGTTACTAGCAGCAAGATATTACGCAACGCAGGCATACATACATACATACATACAAGCACACTAAACGAATAAACTCACCTTGCTTAACCTGCCGTCGCGTAGATATGCGCGGCAACAAACCCAGTGTTGTACAACGCACCTTCCCCCCCCTAGAACAGCTCACTTTTCCACTCAAACATGGAAAGGTGCAAAACTTACCCGAACTATAGGCCAGATCCATGCCACCAGCAGCAACCAAGCTAAATAAATATAGCGTTATTGAAAATATGTCCGCAAACCTGCCGAAAAGTGAATAATTAACCAACCGCAGCCATACACAAGAAACAAAAAAATGCCGAAGCTAACAACTAGCTTCGGCATTTTTTACGGCAAGGTCTAACTAAATATTAGCTGTTGCGCTGGCGCACCGCTTCAAACAAACAAACACCCGTCGCTACCGACACATTCAAACTGCTAACGGTACCCGCCATAGGAATATTGATAAGGTGGTCGCAGGTATCTTGCGTTAAGCGCCGTAAACCATCGCCTTCTGCGCCCATTAAAATGGCGATAGGTCCGGTGAGATTCGCTTGGTAAACCGATTGCTCTGCTTCACCCGCCGCACCAAACAACCAAATGCCTTGATCTTGTAATTTTTTCAAGGTGCGCGCCAAATTTGTAACCGGCACCAAGGGTAAAACCTCCGCAGCACCGCAGGCAACTTTACGTGCAACAGGCGTGAGGCCCGCCGACTTATCCTTAGGCATTATCACGGCGTGCACACCTGCCGCCTCAGCCGAGCGCATACAGGCGCCCAAATTATGGGGGTCGGTAACGCCATCAAGAATCAACAAAAAGGGGGGGACATTAAGACCTTCAATGAGCTGAAATAAAAATGCTTCATCATGAGTCTCGCCTGGTTTACATATGGCCACAACACCCTGGTGATTTTCATCACCCGCCATTTCATCGAGTTTGCTGCGGCTCAACACTTGGCAGTGAATGTCATTCACTTCCGCGCCATTAATGATTTTTTGCAGACGCTGATCGGTGCGCCCCTGCAGAATAAAAATTTCTAAAATGCGCTGAGGCGCACTCTTAAGTAATGCCTGTACTGAATGCAGGCCAAAAATATTTTCACGCTTCAACTCATCAACCCTTCGAATCTATACAACAATAATGTTAACGTAAAAAAACCACCCTAGTCTTTTACCGCTCCGAAGGGAGCGACTTAGCTGCAGATGCCGCCACCTCTTCCGCACGCTCTACGCGCACCTCGGCCATAAGCTCGCCCTGCAACCAGCGATTAATCCGATTGCGTAGGCTTAACCACCTTTCTTTTAGCAGTAACCTTCGGCGCTGGAGTGACAGGCGATTTCTTTGTAGATTTCGCCGCTGTTGGTTGTACTGTTGTTGGCGTTGTTTTGCCTGCATCTTTTTTACCTTTAGGGGCATTTATATCACCTGCTACTGCCGCTGTGGCTTTTACTTTTACGTTCGGCTGTGCCGGAGCTTTTGTTTTGATTTGTTGTTTTTGTGTGGTTTCATTGGCTGCTTTACGCGCTGCACGCGACAGCTTAGGTGCGGGGACCGCGACCTTAGCCGCGCCAACTTTAGCTGCCGATTTTACTCCTGCTTTAGCCGGAGCTTTTGCAGCAACCTTTTGGGCAACCTTAACTACTGCCGCTTTAGGCGAAGCAGAAGCCTGAGTGCGCACCGCCTTATCCACCGCCGCCTTTGCCGCTGCTAGTTTTTTCTCTGCCGAGCTAAGTGTTGCAGCTGGTTTTTTACTGGCTGCAGTTATCACCTTAGGTGAGGCAACTTTTCCTGCCGCTTTAACCGCTTGCACTTTTTTAGCAGCAGGCTTTTTAACATCTGCAGCTTTACTGACAGCAGCTGATTTAACAGCAGTAACTTTAGCTGCGCTTGCTGTAGGCGCTGCTGTTTTAGATACGATTGACTTTGATGCAACCGCTTTTGCCTTAGAAGATGCCGCTTGCGATTTTGGTAAAGCAGCTTTTAGCGCGGGTGCTTTTATTGCTGTACCCACTGCCTTTTTAGCCTTAACCGTTTCTACAACCTTAGCCGCAGCATCAGCCAAGGGCGGCAGTAGTGGTACTTGCTTCGTCATGGGCGCATTGGCATGTTTCGGTGCATTCTTACCGCCCGTTTTACGCCCACCTTTACCGCGTGCAGCCGCTTTAGGCTTAACAGATGATTTGGGCTTGCGTACAGCGCCCACACCTTCCAATTCAAAATCAATTTTTCGATTATCTAAATCAACACGTACAACACGCACTACCAACTCATCGCCCAAACCAAATACTTTACGCGTGCGCTCGCCCACAAGGCGATGCTGCGCAGGCTCAAAACGATAGTAATCATGGGGCAGTGCGGTGATATGAATCAAACCTTCAACATATAAGTCATTGAGCTCAACGAACAAACCAAAACCGGTTACCGAACTGATATGACCATCAAAAATAGCGCCCACTTGATCGCGCAGGTATTCACACTTCAGCCAACTCACCACATCGCGTGTAGCCTCATCGGCGCGGCGTTCAGTACGCGAACATTGCTCGCCAATAGTAACGACATCATTCACTGAGTAAGGATAAATTTTACGCAGCGGAATTGGCTTAGCAGTATCAACACGGCGCACATGTGTACTCGGAGTTTCACTGCGAATGACCGAGCGAATCGCACGATGTACCATCAAGTCGGGGTAGCGGCGAATAGGCGAGGTAAAGTGAGTATAGGCTTCGTAACCTAAACCAAAGTGGCCATGATTTTCTACTTGGTACATCGCTTGACGCAAGCTGCGCAGCATCACGGTTTGAATCATATTGGAATCGGCGCGCCCTTGAATCGACTGCATCAATTGCTGGTAATCACCCGAACTGGGTTTATCGCCACCGGCCAAACCCAAACCCAATTCAGATAAGAGAGCGCGTAAATTCGTTAGCTTTTGATCCGTAGGGCCTTCATGCACACGATAGAGGCCAACTAAATTGTGTTTCTCTAAAAATTTAGCCGCGCTCACGTTTGCACAGAGCATGCACTCTTCAATCAACTTGTGCGCATCATTGCGTTTTACGGGCACTATGCGTTCAATTTTGCGTTCATCGTTAAATTGAATACGCGTTTCTACGGTTTCAAAATCAATCGCACCGCGTTCATCGCGCGCTATACGCAAACATTTATACAACTTATGCAACAATTCAAGCTGTGGCACCACAGCAGAATATTCAGCGCGCAATGCCTCTGACTCAGTGCCGCTACCGGTAAGAATTTCACCCACTTTGGTATAAGTAAGTCGTGCATGTGAGTACATCACGCCTTCATAGAATTGGTAGCCAGTAATGCGCCCCGCATCACTAATGTTCATTTCACACACCATACACAGGCGGTCGAGATGAGGGTTGAGCGAACAGAGGCCGTTAGACAGAGCTTCAGGCAACATAGGCACAACATAATCGGGGAAGTACACCGAGTTGCCGCGCGCGCGCGCTTCAATATCTAAGGCGCTTTCAACTTGTACATAGTGCGACACGTCGGCAATCGCCACATATAAGCGCCATCCACCTTTGCGTCTTTCACAGAGCACCGCATCATCGAAGTCGCGCGCATCCTCACCGTCAATCGTCACAAACGGCAAGTGACGCACATCTACGCGATGCAATTTATCCTTCGCCAACACCTCGGGCGCAATTTTTGAAGCTTCGATAGAAACGTCTTCTGGCCACTCATAGGGAATAGAGTGGGCCTGAATCGCCAACTCTATTTCCATGCCGGGCGCCATGTGATCACCCAACACTTGGAGCACGCGACCCATTGGCGGGCGATTTTTATCTGGCTGCTGGGTAATCTCAGCTACGACTATCTGACCGTGCGCCGCGCCGCCATAGCTGCCGAAAGGAATCATTATATCTTGGGTAATGCGCGCATTCTCGGGGCGCACAAACTGCAGGCCGTCTTCATTAAAAAAGCGCCCTGCTAACTGCTGCGTGTTGCGCTGTAATACTTCAACAATAGCGCCCTCTTCCTTACCGCGATACTGCTCGCCCGAAAGGCGCACCAGCACCTCATCGCCATCAAACACCTTGCGCATCTGGCGATTGTGCAAATAAATATCATCTTCGCCATCAGGGCGAATCACAAAACCAAAACCATCGCGATGCCCTTGCACTCTGCCCCGCACTACCGCAATTTTATCCAAACGCACATAAGCATCGCGGCGATTACTAATTAACTGGCCATCGCGCGCCATGGCGATCAAACGGCGGCGCAGTGCCTCGACTTGATCTTCATCGCTCAGCTTGAGCATCTCGCACATCTGTACATGAGTGATCGGCTGGTCGGCCGTATCGAGCAAATCCAAAATGAATTCGCGACTGGGGATAGGGTTTTCGTATTTTTCGGCCTCACGGGCCGCGAAGGGATCGCGCTGCGGGGATCGTTTTTTGCTCAAAATAAGTGTCCTTTAAGGGAAATTGGTGTGCGGAAAACCTCCGCAATGGCGCAATTATAGGGCAGCGCGCATGACAAACCCACTAATACCCTGTTTAGCCATAAAATAAAATAGCTTTATCCACAACTAGCCGTTGACAAGCCAAAGGCCGATATTTATAGTGCGCGGCCTCAGCTACCGCTGATTATGCCCAGATGGTGAAATTGGTAGACACGCCAGCTTCAGGTGTTGGTGACGCAAGTCGTGGAGGTTCAAGTCCTCTTCTGGGCACCAAAGATTTAGAATTCGCGCTCCAACGGCCTTATAGACCGTTTAGAGCGCGAATACTCTAATAACCCGCTCTACTTTCCCCAAGTTCTTTGTTAGGTGTGACACTTTGGTGTGTATCCCAAAGGGATTCGCACATGCCTGCACCAACCTACTTAGCTATAGATAGACATGGCGGATTCTTATTCCGCATTAAGATACCGATCCACCTTCTCCCTCTGTTTGCTGGGAAAAAGGCGATCACAAAATCCCTTAAAACCTATCATCGCCCCACTGCATTAAAACTTGCCAGACGCTATGCATCTCAGGCTGATGACCTTTTTACTAAGCTACAAATGAAACCAAACTAGAGCTTATTAATGGTGTCTTAGAAGGGGCACAGATTCGCACCTTACAAGCGATAGCTAAAGCGTTTACCGACACCGGCAAGGTTCGCTTTGATGGCCATGATGGGGTTTTTGCGGTAGGTGTTTAAACTCGGTCAAACTTGGGATCTAGTTCTCTAGGCCAGAAGAAACCTTTAATGCAATTGGAATTGCGGATAGCAATTTGAATATGAGATTTTTCACGGAAGCCTGCCCCAGGGTATGCCTCCTCTCCCTCTTGGAATACTCCTCTCACCGAGTCAAAAGGCTGCATTTCATCGACGCTTTCATTTAGATGATGATGCAACTCAATAATTGCCCGATCTAAATGGCGCTTTAGTTTGTCGGCACCTACAGTGTTTTGCGGGAGAGGGGTTCCTGTAATCTCCATCAGATTTACAAGAAGAGGGTAGGTGTTCTTTAGGTTATCAATGTGATGCTTCTCAAGCAGATTAAAGCAATGACCAAGGTCTAGTACTGCACCTACAACAGCCGGGTTATCTTTTATATCGTGTCTTTTAATGTGCTCTTGTACGTATTCAAGGGCTCGTTCTGGGTTGTTTTCCCAAAAGTACATGCCTGAACCAAGCCAGTCATAGTTATTGCTACTAGCTTTAAATTTCATTCCACCAGAAACCAAAGCTTCTGCCCTAGTTTTTGTGCAACCGTGAAAGCCTATTAGTAGTGCGGGATATGAGCGGTACACCGAGCGGATTACTCGGTGCGATATGGTTTGGCCAGTTTGCCATTAGCAGCAAGGATGCCTGCTCGCTTAAGTATCTTGATCGCTTCAGCTTTGGTGCCTTCAGCTTTGAATCGCTTAACCTCTGCACGTATAGACTTACCTAAAGCTTCTGCTTGACGTTGTTCGGTGCTTTTAAGAGTACGTGTAAGAGTACGTGCGTTCATATAAGTATCCAGTAGGGCTGTAGCAGTGCAAAAGGTGCAACTGAATCTATTCGTGCAAATCTGTAAGTTAAGAGTCTAAAACTTGCCGTAAGTTTAATGTTTCACAGAGCCAAGACTTATAGCGTTATGACATCGTGTAAGTTGGCCCATCTGCAAGGTAGTATAACTATAGAGTAATGTATCTTTTATGAGTAGCAAATGCTATAGGATTACATTGGACGCTAATAGATTTAGTAGTACAGCATGCAGGGCTATAGTGGTACAGCATTCTGTACCATGATGTCCCCTTCTATTGGGTGTAGCAGGGGAACAGTATTTGGGGAACTTTTAGCAACTTAATGTTATATAAATCAACAGCTTGAAAATCGTCCTCCACATTCCCCACGTAAAAAAGCAGGTAGCTGGTATCCGCCCTAAATATAACTAATCCCCCCGCCCCCTAATGGGGTGCTATTGGCGCGCTATGTTCCACGGTATAGCGAGAGCAAAAGATGGCTAACAGATTTATAGTGATTAGCTTTTTTTGAAAGTTAAGTTGGCTTCGAGTTGTTCCAATTACCTGGCATTAGTCCACGTGGGGTGGGGTGGGTTTAAACCTTGGAGGGGATTAACTGGACACCGCACCCTCAGGCATATTTTTACGTGAGATGAATTGAAAGGAAATTCACCACCTAGGGAGGGGTGGGTAAATATCTAGGGCTGCTATGGGCCTGACCGCCGCTTTAGTCCCGCGTTTACGACAGGTGAAATTTTAGAGGGGGGAGGGTAACTTATATTGGGGTTTAGCGCACTAAAAAGGCGATGGCCTGTTTTAATTATTCCTATCTAAAGATATTAGTCCGATGCTCTTAATGCTGCCCTGCAGCTACCAGGGGGGCGTGCTAGCTGTGAGGATGAATGCCAGCCCTGACCGCACCCTATCTCACGCGCAGAAAATCTCCCTATTAACGGATTTTGTTAAGTGTAGGTGTTAACTGATTAACTAAATGCAAGGAGGTACCCCCACCCTTTAGGTTCTTCCCCGTGGGTTTCAACTTACGGAGCCGCCGCCCGCACAAAAGCGCCAAAGATGATCAGCTATAGGGGGTTGTAGTGGTAGTTGGGAGATAAGCGTCTCAAAAGCGGCTGAATATGAAAATAATTAAAAATATTTTTCATGGCGTTTACTAAGCACCCCCAGATAGGGGGGTAGCGCAATACACTTGACGGTATCAGTGGCGGTATCCATCTAAAACAGCAATATAATTATTATTTATAATCAACAAGTTATTAATGAATTTCAAGTCCTCTTCTGACCATTTATAGGTATGAGCTAGTCTCACACAGTCCGAGAACCCGCTAATTTAGCGGGTTTTTGCGTTTTTAGACTCCAATGATGTCCAGCTAAGCCTCTTTCAATCCCACTTTTTTGTTGGTATCAAGATTTAACCTCGAACACCGAATGCTGGCAACTTGCTTTGCGACTCATAAAAAAACAAAAACTTTGGGCGTAGGCGTTTTCCGCGTCTTAGTTTAAAACAAGCCAGAATTGCCCGCGATGACACCAAAGAAAAACCCGCCAAAAAAATTAAACCTATCACTCGATAAAAAAAGAAAATTCAAACAATAATTAACCGCTGTCAACACCATTAAAGCCATCAGAGAAAAGATACGCATTTTACGCTGCAATAAACTGGACCATTCGCACAGTTCAACCGCAAAGATATTTCAAATTGTTTTAGGTAAACATAAAGTTTTGTTTTGGATGATCGAGGAAAGGAACCTCGCACACACTTTCATGGGGTAATCGGGGCATTTAAAAATCGTAAATTCGCATATCAGTGAAGCTTACCAAGCCAAAGGTTATACCACCAAAAAGAAGTAAAGCCAGTGGTCTCCGGCGCGGTTCCTTATGCAGACAATCAAGGAACCTGCCTTACTATCCGCTTCACTCAACATCACAACCATCAATTTCTACAAGTACATAAAGCCGACTTTATATAAAAAGTGGTCGTTTAAAAAGCAGTCTCGCTACAAACAAGGTATCAGCGCTAATCCACTAATTCCGCAGATATCTTATCCACTGCAACCCGTAAACGTTCCAACACACGCTCGGGGGTCACGGAGTGAGATTTGATGAAAATAAAGGGTACTATTACTACCGCTATGGCACCCTGATTGCCCATGATGGGCATACAGAAATCCGTTACCCCATCAACAAAATCGCTCGGCTGTTGCACTGAGCCCATTTCCGCAGCCTTGCGCGACTTCATTAAAAAGCGCTCGATGCGTTCCAAATCTTCTCCCGCTGAAAGCACAGGCAACCAACTGGCTTGCACCTCAGGCTTAGACAAGCCGTAAAGCAGAGTGCCCGAATGGGTGTCAATTAGGCGACGGCGATAGCCGATACGCACTGAAAAGCCTAAATCCATGGGGCTTTCCAAACGCGCCACCACCACAATTTGATCGCCCGAGGGAACGGTTAAATGACAGGATTGACCCAGCTCTCGGCTCAGTTCTTTCATCACTGGCAAGGCAATTTCTAGTAGGGTTTTTGCCGAACCCTGCGCTATCCCCAAGGTGAACAGTTTGCTAGTTAACACATAGCCATCGCGGCCATCGGGGGATGGCGCTATATAGCCGCGAAACTCCAGCGCCAATACCATGCGGAATAGCTCGCTCACTGAGCGCCCTAACGTTGCCGCCATTTGTGATGTGGTCATTGGGTTTGGGCTGCGCGCTAATAGTTCTAGTACGTCCAGGCCTTTTTCGAGGGCCGGGGCGCGATATTTACGCTCAGCCTCATCAGTATTTTCACTATCTTTTGTCGGTAAATCGGTCTTTGCGGGGGAAGTCATTGCGCCTCTCTTATTAAACCTATTGTTGTGTTACATGTTGTATTTCTTATTGTTTGTCGCAAGTTTATTAATTCATTGTCGCTAGCTACAGCTCTTATTTACCCTTAGTTGAGTGCCTTTTTACCTCGCATTATTTATAGGCCTAGTTTTCAGTCTTGTTGAAATTAGGTTATCGTGTATTTATAAGATTTTTTGTCACCAGTAAAAATAACAGCTAGCGCCCAGCACCAAAAAATGAATTTAGGTGCCACCCAGAGATTATCATCCGATGAATCCAAGCAAATAACAATCATTCATAGGTAAAAACACTCAGGATTCTACGCCAATAACTCACCTTGGCTATTGCCTCTTTACCCAACTTGATAAAAATTTAGGCAGGTTTCACCAAAAATAGCGCGCACGTCTTGATGGCTAAGAGTGTGATTACCACTCAACACCGCTAGCGATGCGCTCAACCAAGCCTCATAGCTCGCAAAAGCAGTGTTGGCGGCCAAGTGCACTACCGGCCAATCACTGCCCCACATCAAGCGCTCAGCGCCGAAAACACGGTACAAATATGTGATGTAAGGCGTTAAGTCTGCCTCAGCTTGATGTGCCGCCGCCTCAGTTATCAACCCTGACAGCTTGCAATAGACTTGCGGCAAACCTGCCAAACGCACCATCTCCTGCTGCCATTGGGCAAACTGCTGCGCAGATTGAGCCGCTATATTTGGTTTAGCACCATGGTCTATGACTATCCGCAAGTTGGGGTAGCGCTGCGCAAATGCATATAGCGCAGGGAGATGACGCGCCGTGACCAGCGCATCAAAACACAAGCCATGCTCCACCATGGCGGATATAGCTGGCGCCAGATCATCACCCAGCATCCAGTTGCTGTCGGGGATGGCCTGCAACATAGGGCGTAAGCCACGCAACTTAGGTTGCAGCGCCAACTGAGCAATACGTGCTGGAGCTGTCTCAGCGATCAAATCCACCCAACCGACTACCGCTTTTACAAAATCAGTTTGCGCTGCAATAGCCAGCAAATAATCCGTATCCCTATCACTTTCTTGCGACTGGACGAGCACAGAACCCATCACACCCGCAGCACGCGCGAGGGGAACAAACTCGTCTAGCGCAGCATCGCGATAAATAGGAACCAAGTCGGCGGTAGGCCAAACACAGTCGTTACGACCTAATTGCCAGCAATGATGGTGCGCATCTATCACGAAGAGGCAGCCTCTTCGCTCTTGGTAGCGAGCGTTGCTTGCACTCCCAGCTGTGCTGCGGCAACTTGGGCCTTATCGCGCACGCGTGCGTAGGCTGCAATCACCACAAAGCACAGCAGTGGCACCAGTACCGCACTATGGATTGAGCTCACATCAGACACCCAGCCCATCAGCGCAGTTAATACCGCGCCGCCTATAATCGCCATAACTAATAAGGAGGAACCCGCTTTTGCCTGACCGCCCAAATCTTTCAACGCCAGAGCAAAAATAGTGGGGAACATTAAGGACATAAAGAAACTGGTGGCGACCAAGGCCAAGAGACCCATGTAACTAGGCACAAACGCGGCATAGGCACAGAGCCCTATGTTCGCAAGGGCATAGACCCACATAAGCCACGCGGCGCGCACCCGACTCATCAGCGCGGTGGCGACAAAGCGCCCCAACATAAAAATCACCAAGGCTGCCATTAAATAGTTAGCTAGGATCTTTTCGCCCGTACCGGGTACAGCCTCTTGCCCATAGCGAATCATGAAACTCCACAGGCAAACCTGCGCGCCCACATAAAAAAACTGCGCTGTGACACCGAACATAAAACGACCATTGCGCAGCAGGGATTTGTAATCAGCCCAGCTCGCCTGCTCTTCTGCAGAAGAAGCCTGAGTCGCCAAGGCAGGAAAGCGCACGCAATAAACCAGCAGCGCCCATAACAATACCAATGCGCCCACGGCCAGATAAGGCCCCTGAACTGTTTGGGATTCAAGCTGATAAAAATGCTCCAGCTCGGTTGCGGTCATAGCCGCCAGCTCTGCGGCGGTTGGCTCATGGCCCGATAGAATAAATTCGCGCCCGATAAAAATGCCGGCGATGCACCCAAACGGGTTAAAGGATTGCGCAAAGTTCAAGCGTCGCTCAGCGCCCGCCGGGTCGCCCATCGCCACAATCAAGGGATTGGCTGAGGTTTCCAAAAAGGCGAGGCCACTGGCGATAATAAATAAAGCCCCTAAAAACAAACTGTACTCACGCGCTTCAGCCGCGGGATAAAACATGAAGGCGCCCAGCGCATAGAGCAACAACCCGAACACCACCGCCGCCTTGTAACCAAAACGCTTCATCCACAAAGCTGCAGGAATAGAAAAGACAAAGTAACCCGTATAAAACGCAGACTGCACTAAACCCGCCTTTAAGTCAGACAGGGTAAAAACCTTTTTAAACTGGGTGATCAAAATATCATTGAGGTTATTGGCCATGCCCCAGAGAAAGAAGAGGCTGATAATCAGAACAAGCGGCGCGAGCGCGCCGACGGGCTTAGGGTTAGAATTCATTGTAACTCCATGGACACAGCATTAAGACTGAGCTCTGTTTTTCATTATTAGGATGGAGAATCATTGCGCTGAGCGCGTAAGTTATGCAGAACCGCACACATCCCTCACCGATAGTCACAAATAATACTGGCCTTGAATACAGACTAGCACCTCGCTCAATCTACAGCGCAAAACTTCACTTGTAAAATATAGTTTATCCATAAAAGATGCTAGCATGGAGTCAGATAAACTATAACGCACCACAACAACCCCATTCGCTGAGCATAAATCACCATGATTCTCGCCAATATCGACGACTATCGCTTACTCGCACACAAACGCTTACCGCACTTTTTATTCGAATATATTGATGGGGGCGCCTTCAGCGAAACCACCCTGCGCAACAACCAGTTGGACATGCAGAAGATAGCGCTGCGCCAGCGGGTCCTGCGCGACATATCTCAAGTATCGACCAAAACCCATCTTTTTGGCCAAGACATGGCACTCCCCCTCGGTCTTTCACCCGTTGGCATCGCAGGCCTTAATGCACGCCGCGGTGAAGTACAAGCCGCGCAGGCTGCCGAAGAGGCTGGCGTTCCCTTTTGCTTATCGACTGTTTCTGCCTGCGCCATTGATGAGGTACGCGCGGGCGTCACTCAGCCTATTTGGTTTCAGTTGTACATGATGCGCGACCGCGGCTTCCTGCGCGAAGTACTCGCGCGCGCCAAAGCGGCGGGCACCACCACGCTCCTATTCACCGTTGACATGCCCGTGCCCGCCACCCGCTATCGCGATATGCGCTCAGGGCTTTCCGGCGGCAGCCTCTGGCAACGCAAATTGACCCGTATGGCACAAGTCATCACAAAACCTCATTGGGCGTGGGATGTAGGCCTTTTAGGCCGCCCGCACAGCCTTGGTAACATAGAACCCATCTTGGGCGACAAAGCGGGTATCGATGAGTTCTGGACCTGGCTGAGCAATAACTTTGATCCTACCGTCACCTGGAAAGATATAGACGCTATTCGCGCCGAATGGGATGGGCACTTCATTATCAAAGGGATTTTGGATGCGGAAGATGCGCGCCAAGCAGTCACCATCGGCTGCGATGGCCTCATAGTCTCCAACCACGGTGGTCGTCAGCTCGACGGTGCCCTCTCATCAATCAAAGCCTTGCCCCGCATTGCCGACGCCATAGGCGATGATCTCAGTCTTATTCTCGACTCGGGTGTACGCACAGGTGTAGACATAGTGCGCGCCTTGGCGCTGGGCGCAAAAATGGTGATGATTGGGCGCCCCTGGGTTTATGCCCTAGCCGCGCGCCAAAAGTGCGGAGTGAAGGAAATATTGGACATTTTTGCGAAAGAACTGCGGGTAGCCATGGCCTTATCGGGTTGCAACAAAATCGAGGACATTAATATGCAGACGCTTGAGCGCTAAACTGGCCGAAAAAACGAGAGATAAAATGTAAAAAGCGCGCGATTAATTACAGTAAATTAATCGCGCGCTGCTAATGAATTGCTGTGTTGGCGAGCTTATAGCTATAACACTACGCCAATACCAAAAATTAATGTGCAGCAGCAACTACAGCTTTCAACATAACATTTGTTGCGGCTTCATCAACTATAGCTGGAAGCTCATGGGGAGCCCCAGCAGCATCACCTAAGGTTTTAATATCAAGCCATAATTCGGGGCGATCAACTGGTGTTTCCTTCGGTAAGGTAGGGTTACTTAAATCAAAGACCAAACGATTACTAAGATTTGCTTTATCCAATACATCTTTCACCATAGGGTCGTTTAAAAATATTTGATCGAAGCTACCATCGGCTATAGCGATGTTTAAGCCTTGCTCCAAATCACGCGCCAAGGCTTTATTTTGTTTACTCACAAACAAATAAAATGGCATGCGATAAACCAACATAATGTGTTTTTCAACCGACAACGACAGCGTTGGGTGACTTACCAACTCCTGCCAAGGCTCCTGCACACCGCGCGGAAATGCATCAAAACGCC
Organism: Cellvibrio sp. 25HG11W-0; assembly: GCF_057815475.1. Lineage (NCBI taxonomy): Bacteria > Pseudomonadati > Pseudomonadota > Gammaproteobacteria > Cellvibrionales > Cellvibrionaceae > Cellvibrio > Cellvibrio sp. 25HG11W-0. Next base: position 1,180,684 of record NZ_CM174230.1, on the reverse strand, counting down.
CGCCATCAACCATATAAAATAAGCTTTGATATTTATTGGCCTTAACCACTTTTAAGCCATTTTTTGCCAAAATAGCGGCATCCGCCCAAGTGTTTCCCTGGCCGAAACTAAAGGACTTAAGATCATTGAAATTTTTTACTTGCTCAAAGCGACGTTGCGAGGCGGGATTAATAATAAAAATACGATGACCGAGCAAACCTTTGTAGAGCGGAATGCGAATAGGCAGCAGAACATCTTCAGTCTCTTGATTGGTTGCCGCCCAAAGTAGATCAGATTTACCCGACGCCACGTCATCAATATTGCGCGCTTGTGTCACCTCAGCGAGATCACTGACAATTTTGTACTTGGTGTCAATCTTACTCAGCGCTAACTTAACCATCGCCATGGCATAGCGGCCATTGCCATCGGTAGCTTCATTCACTCTAATTACGCCCTCTGCCGCCTGAACACCGAGGCTCGCACTCAGTATGGCAACAAAGATCCAACATTCGATTTGAGTTTTAATACTAGGCTTCATATCACACCTGCATTTGTCTCTAATGCGTAAGGTGAATCACGCATCACAAGACGAAATAGTTGCTGTTTAATGTTCGCCTTAACTTTCACCTTCCTGCAATCAGTATAGCAGTTGAATTATGCGCCAAAAACATAACTAATCATTCTTTACATCACCACAGCCTTAATCGCCAAAAACATGACACACATAAGCCACCCCTCCAGCAAGTGACTCGCCAAGTCAAAGAAACAAAGAAACAAAGAAACAAAGAAACAAAGAAACACCGCAGGCATTACACCTTCATATGGTGAGAATAAATCTATAAGTCTTTGCGCCATATAAAAACAAAAAAAGCCCCTTGGAATCGCTTCACAAGGGGCTCATAGCTCGCAAGATTAGTTGCGTGTCACGCTCAACTCGTCGCCCTTATACTGCAGGGTCTGCACATTTTTGGTATCAAAGTTTGCTGCATCTTTATCCGCGCCGCTGATAAAGCGCACACTAATGCTTCGCTCCTGCGCCATCGCAGGGAAACTACCGATGCGGTTGCCTATAGTGACAGTGCCGCTCGTCTCGTCATAGGTAACTGGAATACGCGACCACTCGCCTTTTTCATAACCCACTGAGCGGCCATCATCTTCATAGATATCAAAATGACCATCAGCGCCCGTGTAGACATTAATTAACAGCGCTGCATTCAAGCCTTCGTCGGTAAATTGAATCGCGGGGCCCGTCGGTACAATTGAACCTGCTTTAACAAACATCGGCATTTGCGCCAAAGGAGCATCCGCTTTAATAGTTTGGCCACCCGCTAATTTTTCACCGGTGAAGAAGTTGTACCACTCAGTACCTTCAGGCAAATAAACATCGCGTGTACGCGCCTTGTCTTCGTACACAGGGTTTACCAAAAGCGCAGGGCCAAACATATACTGGCTATTAATATCCCACGCCTTACGATCATTCGGGAAGTCCATCGCCAAGCCGCGCATCATGGTGCCGTCTTTATGGAAAGTATCGCCAGCCAAAGTATAAATATAAGGCATTAAGCGATAGCGCAACTTAATGTAGGATTCCAAGGTTTTATAGGCGTCTGTACCTTCGTTAGCGAGGCTGTAAATTTCACGGAAAGGATATTGACCGTGAGCGCGAAAGAGCGGCACAAATGCACCGAACTGGAACCAGCGAATATTCAGCTCTTGCCAATCCGCCACCAACTCGGGTTTAAGATCATTTACATTGAACGCTTCGCCACCATTTTTATTACCCCAGCGATACTTGTCTTCAGGGGTAAAACCGCCAATATCGAAACTCCAATTAGGCATACCCGCCATACCAGTACCTACACCTGCAGCTATCTGCTCTTTCAAGTTCTCCCAGCGCGACGATGTATCTCCGCTCCAAATCGCAGAGCCTGTACGCTGAATCCCACCGAAACCTGACCGAGTCAAAATAAATGAACGCTTTTCCGGTGATTCTTTACGCCAACCATCATAAACCGCCGTTGCATTAGGTATTGCATAAGAATTGAAATACTCAGCACCTGAACCTATACCACCCTCACGGCTCATGATTTCTTTGCGCTTGGTGAAGGATAAATTGGAATGAATATCTGGCTCAGCCGCATCTAACCAATAGGCATCGAAACCTTTTGAATTAATTTTTTCACTGATTTGCTTCCAAAATATTTCTTGGGCTTCTTTAGGGTAGGGATCATAAAAAGCATTCAAGTAGCCCTTGCCAATCCAATCGAGATTCTCTTCTTTCAAATTTCCATTGAACATATAACCTTTAGCATTCAACTCTTTGTAGTTGTCAGTGGTCGGATAAAATTTTGGCCAAACGGAGATCATAATATTGCCGTTCATCGCATGAATTTTATCGGTCATTGCTTTTGGATCAGGGAAAAACTTGCTATTAAAGTCGTGGCTGCCCCAAGCATTTTCGGGCCAGTAGGACCAATCCAGCACTATATTGTCGATAGGAATTTTATGGTCGCGGTAATATTTGAAGGTATCTACAATTTCTGCTTGCGATTTATAGCGCTCGCGGCTTTGCCAAAAACCATAAACCCACTTAGGCAACATAACGGCTTTGCCCGTAAGGTGGCGATAACCGGCTATCACCTCGTCTTTGTTTTGACCCAACACAAAATAATAGTCAATCGCTTTACCCGTATCAGATGTTAAGGATAACTCGTGCTGCTCAGCATCTGGCATAGGCTCGAGGTGCGTCAAACGGAAATAGCCACCGCCGGGAGTCCAGTCCACTTTTATGGCTCGTTTCTCACCTGCTTTCATGGTCATATCATAGGTGTGATACCAAGGGTTCCAGTTCATGCGCCAGCGATCTAATACTTTCTCGCCATCAACAAAGAGTTTTGCGTAACCCGATGAGTACATTTTAAAGTGATGTGTACCCGCCACATCCGAGGCAATACTGCCTTCCCACTCAATGCGTAAGTTTTTAGCATCTGCAACTTCCGCGGGGAAGGGAACTTCACGCACTGAATTGTTCGCTAAAAATTGATAGTTAAGGTCAGCTTCAACGCGCGTCAGTTTCAACTCATCGCCATCGTAATAGCGCGCAGTTAAACCACCCTCTTTGCCTTCTGCATCAAATAACTGCAGGGCAGCATTGAGCGGTTGCGTTTCGCTAGGGTTACCAAAGCGTGTTACGGAATTATTATCCCAAAGTACGCCATAGTTACGGCTAGACACTACATAGGGGATTGAAATAACAAGATTGTAAGTGGTGAGCTCAACATTTTCGCCCGCGAAGTTCACCTGACCGTTTTGATGCTGCCCTAAACCAAAGAAACCCTCATCAGTACCGCGATTAAACTCCTGACGAATCGCATAAGAATTTTCTGCAGGCTGAATAGGATCAGCGGTAACAGGGTCAAAACTGCCGCGCCCTTCTTCATTCAACAACACCTTGCCCGCCGCATCGCGAAAACTAACAGTGCCGTCCAGCAAAGACACATCTGCAGACACTTGCGCTGTTTTCAAACTCAGCTTGTCACCGTGGGATTCAACGGTAAAGGGGGTATCCACAGCTGGCTGTGCAACCACTTGAATGGAGCTGGGTACCACACCAAAATCATCCCCAGGCAATGCAGTTACACGGATGATTTTTTCTGACATGACTTGCAGACGAACTTTTTTAACCTCGCCTTTCGGCAAGGTAATAATTACACCTTCTGCTGTGCGCTCAACCTGCGCTAAAGTTTGTACCTGCGCAGCAGCGGTTGTCACTGTTGATTCAGGTTCCGTAGATTTCGAACAAGCTTGCAAGAGAGTGACAGCCGCCACTCCCATAATGCATTGCTTAATTCTATTTTTTGCCATTAGCATTTTATTATCCTCACACGAGTTTTAAATTTAATGTCTTAATCTTCTACTTTTCTTAATTCGTGGTATAGCTCGCCATTTTCACTTTTAGAGTATGGGCGCGCTCCGTAAAGTTCAAACCCCAATCGGTTTGGTCACCATTCCACACGCGCTCCATGATCCACTTACTTTGCTCGAAATGACCTTCTTCTATGCGCTCTATCATGTATTTTTTATCTTTCAGCTCTGCCGACGGTTTAAATTCTACCCGCGCTTTATGGGCCGTCACCAAATATTCGTTGTCGCCTAGCTGAGCAATGAGTGCGCCACCTGCCGCAGGGTCATTACCCACTGGCGGATCTATCCAGAACATATAGCGGCCATAGGTCACCTCCACATCCCACAAACCAAGATCTTCAGTTTGCGTCAGCATTTTGGCCTTTTCTTGCGCCTCTTTTTTTGCACCTTGTGCTTGTTCTTCTGGTGTTGCTTCCGCATTCCAAATTTTTTGCTTACTGCTGGTATCAACGGGCTCCGCAAAACCCCAGCTATTATTTTCAAACAACAGTTTTGCCCAAGCGCGCATGTTCGGCGCTATGGCTCTATAGTGCTGCGCAAATTGTTCAATGGTTTGATCGTTATACACTTTTGCCCCTAAGGGGTAGTTAGTGTAATCAGTATCGTCCATACCAAAAGGCGAAAAACCAATGCCACCCTTCCCAAGGGTGGAGTAAAGATAGCGCGCATAGGGCTGATCATTACCAATCTCTGCCACAAAGAGCGCATTGTCTGGACGAGTATAAATATCTAATACTTTGGTAACGGTTTTGTGGTCGCGAAAATAAATATCTGGGGCAATTAAATCAATGGCCGGGGCCGCAGCCTTCCAAATATGCAATACATTATCTGTACCACCACCACTCGAGTACTGACCAGGCAACCCAGGATGGTAAGGATTGCGCAGCGCCACATTCACATACATGGGCAAAGGCATAATGGCTTTACCGGCTGCCGTAATTTCATTGCAATACTTTGCGATGTAATAGGCATGAAAAAACTCATCCGCATCTTTGCCGAATACCTTTTCCCAATTACCTTGAGGCAATTTAAGTGCATTCAGCAAGTCATCCGGCACAGGGGCAGTGAATCGCTGTTGCGCGGCGGGGGAAAAATCACGCACGGTGCCATAGCTACCCACTTCGTTTTCAACTTGAACCATGATGACAGTATGGTCTTTATCAACTTTTTTAAGGTGCTTAATTAATTCTACAAATGCTTTTTTATCAGCTGCAAGGGTGTTCTTACCCAGCGGCGACATAGAGTTTAAGGTGTCGCCATCTTGTTTCACTACGCGCGGAAAGCGTTTGTTATCCAACTTAACCCAAGCAGGTGCATAGTGAGGCGCATTGTTTTTCCAAGTAGCGAACCACAACAGCACTACTTTTACATCGCGCACTCGCGCTTGCTTAAGCAATACATCCACATAGGAAAAATCGAACTTTCCTTCAATCGGTTCAACCTGCTCCCAGGCCACAGGAATACTCAGTGTATTAGCGTGCATTTTTTCAACCGATGGCCACACGTCTTTTAAAGCCGCAGGGTAATTACTGGAGTTATTGCTTTGCGCTCCCAGCATTAAATAGGGTGCTCCATCTACCATGAGGGCATGCTTGCCATTTTCAGACACCAATTGCGGCAAATCGCTGCCAGCAGTCGCCCCACAAGTGATAAAAGCTGTGAAGAAAATAGCGCTTAAACTAACTTTATTAACAAAACATTGAATCAAATTACTCTTTAGAAACTTCATATAGAACCCCAAAATAAATTCTTAGCGCGTGACGTATATATATGATTTATTTTAATGGAAATTGCCTTTCGGTGCTTGCGTCTAATCGGCCATTTACTCAGGTTTACACAGTTTTTATAGCGGCATAAAAAACGAAAATGCCTTGCACCACATTCGTGATGCAAGGCTAATTCAACGTAAAGCTCAATAGCGTTAGAAGTTGGCGCGCAAGGTTAACGCATAGCGCGAGTCATTAACAAAATAGGAAGTATAATGATCACCAGCACCATTTTGTTTCATGATTGTGCGTGTTTCCGAGTTTGACAAATTATTTGCCTCAAGCGAAGCCGTAATATTGTCAGTAATTTTATAGGATATCGATGCATCCAACTGCCCATAGGCATCGTTATATACGGGTAGCTTCCAAGTAATCCCCTTATCAGTACCATTAAACCCATTAGCACCAACTGACATCAAGAACTCACTACGCCAGTTGTAAGCCATACGTGTAGACCAATCGCCTTTTTCAAACATAACAACAAAATTATATGAATCGCGCGACAAGCCTTCATACGGCATAGTGCCATAACTAGAACCGTCGGTATCTGAAGGGGCAACATCACCACTCACCTTCGTTGAACTGTCGATATAGGTATAGTTAGTTTCTATACCAAAGCCATCGAAAGGCGCAGGCAAGAAGTCAAAGAACTGCTTATAACCCAACTCAAAACCTGTAATGTCAGCAGAACCGGTGTTAACCGGACGGGTAACTGTGTACTCGTAGTCACCATAGGTTTCAAGTACAACTTGATTTCGTACAAAATCTTTTATATTTTTGCTAAAGGCATTGATGTGCGCCATACCGCCGTGCTGATTGAAGTACCACTCCAAAGTGAGATCCATTTGATTTGAAACCAGTGGTTTTAACCAAGGATTTGAGTATGAACTTGAAGTAAAGTTTACGTCATCTATTGTAGGTACTTCACCTTCAGTTAAAGTCACTCCGTCTTTCAGGCTTGCCGATAATATCTGATATGCAGCGAGTTGATTAAAGGCTGGCCTGGTCATCGCTTTACCCACAGCAAAGCGCGCAAACAAATCATCGCGCAATTTCCAACGAAGATTGAGCGAAGGCAGTACATTGGTGTATGAGTTTTGTGCCTCAATAGGCTCTGACTCAGCATTGCCATAGCCATTTAGACTCGGATAAATTAAATGTCCAGAGGCAGTAGAGTCAGTTTGCACTATACGCACACCAAAATTACCGTCTATTGGCATTTCCATATCATCAAACGCAAAGCTTGTCATGATATAGGCAGCAGCGGTATTTTCACTTTGGATGTTTTGATACTTATCTTGGGTAATATCGGTAGGTGAATAGACGTCATCACAACACAAATACACCGCATCGTCGTGCAATTGCTGATAGCTGTTAGGATAGTTTAGAGCCAAATCTAATATTGGCGCATATACACCTGACGGCTGAGCTGTCGCCCCTTTAAAGAAATTGTCAAAAGTATTCAGGTGCAATTGACTGTCATCACTTATCGTTGGCATAGCGCCGCCAGGAATTTTCCACCACTGCATCCAGGTTTGATAAATAGCGACCCAATTGTAACCAGTATCAATATTGTGCGCACTGCGATCGGTTAAGCGAACACCCGTTTTAACGGATGTAATAATCGAATCGTCAATAAGGTATTTTGCATTCAGACTAAATGCTTTTTGATCGGCATCATTGTCATCCTGATGGTCCATCGTGAAACCAAAATAGTAATTTTGGGCATTCGCAAGGAACGCTGAATCACTGGTAACATTCGGATGATTGCCCGACAGGTCAACATCGATAAAAGGAACGTTCACACCCGTTGCAACAGTTGAGTCAAGGCTATCCGTTTTCGCTTTAGTGTACTGAATATCAACATCAAACTCCCAATGATCATCCGGAGTCCACTTAACACCCAAATCATAATCTGTGGTGCTAGATGTACGTGTCGCGGCACGAATATCCGCGCCCATAGGGATGCCATCAGTCGCCGTTAAACGGCCCGATTGAAACACACCATCCGCATCATATACAGAATCCGCAGAAGGAATAACGCCATAAGGGTCATTGGATACGAAGATTGCATCTTCATCCCAGCCCATAGTGTATTTAGAATTAAATATTGTCAGATGAACTTCAGTGTCTTCATTTGGCGCCCACTGAAATGCAGCATAAGAACCCGTACGCTCGCGATTAAAATTCATAGAGCGCCAATCGGCACCACGCGGAACCCAAACAGTGCTACCTTCATGACCAGCAGCATCATCACGGGGAAAGAAAGGACGTGTAAACATACCATCCGTGCGAGTAGATAATTCTGAATAGGCCACATCGATAAGAACACCGAACTCACCTGCGTCAGTATCCCAACGATTTGAATAGAGGCCCGAGTATGATGGCTTAGTTTCTTTGATAAAATCGCCGTAATTAGCACCGACACTTAAACCTATAACTTGGCCATCAGCATCAAATGGCATGCGTGTGCGCAAATTTACTGTACCGCCAACACCACCTTCAATCATGTCAGCGGTTGGGTTTTTGTACACATCAACGCCCGCCATCAATTCTGCTGGTACATCTTCAAAGCTGAGGTTGCGGCCGCCATTGGCGGTGAAACTATCGCGACCATTTAATTCTGAGCGCACTTGCGTCATACCGCGCACCGCTACACCACTACCCTCTGCCGAGAAATGTTCTGGATCACCCAGAGACATAAAATGGTCAATGGTAATGCCCGGTACGCGCTGCAACGCTTCAGTAATACTGCGATCAGGCAGCTTACCAATATCATCGGCCACAATGGAATCGACGATGCGATCAGAGTTTTGTTTAATCAACTGCGCAGATTCAATACTCTTGCGCTGTCCCGTTACGGTAACCTCTTCCACCTGCTCTGCATTTTGCTGATCTGCAGCAAATGCCATAGGCGCCATGCTTGCTGCACCCGCCATCAAGGTTAAACCTGATGCCACGCTGATATATAGGGGTAGTTTTTTCTTCAAGAATAGAAGTTTATTATTCGTCATCATGCCTTCTCCAGTTGTAATTATGTAGTGCCCTTAAATCAATATATTTTTTTCTATTGCTATTGTTGCAATTTAAACATCGCGAAAAATCCTTATTTTTCCTCTCCTATAGTTTTTACATTTTTATAACCGCTTTTTATTTTCTTCAGCAGTACAATGCAGTTGGTAAACTCGGCCTGCGTGCAAGTCAAACTGAATAGATGTGCCATGACGCACATAAGGTATTACTGCATTTTCTTCGTCACTCAAATGTACAGAGCTACAAAAATAATCACTTTGTACTGTAATTTTTTGACTATGCTTGGCGCTGATGCTAAAGCCCACCAACTGACGTTTTTCCCAAGATAAATCAACCGTTAGCCCTGTGCGTGCGCGCAACCCACTCACAGAGCCTGTAGACCATACATCCGGTAATGCAGGCAATAAGCGCATGACTCCCGTGTGACTCTGTACGAACATTTCAGCCATGCCTGCCGTTGCGCCAAAATTACCGTCAATTTGAAAGGGTGGATGGGTATCCCAAAGATTATTGAGGGTGCTGTGCTGTAATTGTTCAGCCAGCAATTTGTGCGCACGATTTCCGTCACCCAAGCGCGCCCAGAGATTTACCTTCCACGCCTTAGACCAGCCAGTACCTCCATCGCCACGAGCATTAAGACTGACGGCTGCCGCTTTAAATAATGCAGGTGTTTTTTGTTCATCAATGTCGCGCCCTGGGTGCAAAGCAAATAACTGAGAGATATGACGGTGCTCATTGCTGGCGTCATCTACATCTTCCTTCCACTCTTGAAGCTGACCCCACTTTCCTATGCGCAAACCTTTATCTAATCCAACTAACTTTTCTTGCACAATGGTTGCAAATTTTTTATCACCCAGCAGCTCTGCAGCTTCTAAGGTGTTGCGCAGCAAATCAAACACTATCTGCTGTGACATGGCCGCGCCAGCGGTAAATCCGCCCTGCTCGGGGGAAAAGCTCGGCGTCACGACCCATTGATTATCGCGAGGGTCACGCATCAGAAAATCCAACCAAAATTGCGCAGCCTCTTTCATCACAGGGTAAGCACGCTTAGCTAAAAATTCTTTATCACCCGAGAACAAGTAATGCTCGTAATAGTGTTGAGCCATCCAAGCGCCCGCTTCTGGCTGCCAAAAAGCGGTCGGCCAATCAATTACGCCGGTAAAACCCCAAATATTGGTATTAAGGAAGAGCGTCCAGCCATTAGCGCCAGTAATTTTTTGTGCAGAGATTTTGCCCGGCTTAACCAAGCTGTCGATAAAATTAAATAGCGGAGCCGTTGTCTCGGCCAAATTGGTTGTTTCCGCCAACCAATAATTCATTTGTAAATTAATATTTACGTGATAGTCCGCATTCCATGGCGGAGTTGTTGAGTTGTTCCATACACCCTGCAAGTTAGCGGGTAAAGAACCCGAACGCGAAGAGGCTATTAATAGATAACGGCCAAATTGAAAATAGGTTGCCTCTAGAGTACGTCGCTCTAAATTCTGATTTTTTACTGAAATTTTATTCACGTCGAGTGACACGGGCTTATGTTTATAGGCAAGCAAAAGCTCACTCGTCGTTTTTGTAGATGACTGCTGCCCAAGATTTAATACAACGCGATTAAACAGCGCACTGTAATCGGAGATATGTGCCGCAAGTAATTTCCCCCAGGATTGATGCTGTGCTTGCTTCACACGAGCACTGAGTTCAGCGTGCGGGTTACGACCGCGATAGCGAGGATAATTCTGCGAATAATCTGTAGCGGCGCCCAATAAAAGAACGACTGAATCAGCACCTTTTACCAGTAGCTGCCGCCCCTCAAAACTGGAGACCTTGCCACCTTGTGCGTCAATTTGCAGCTGTGCTTCATAGCGCAAGTTGTTGTCTTTAAGCTCTCCACTAAGCGTAAGGCGATTTGCTTTAATATGATTTTTTTGCGTGCGATTATCAGGTGCAACCAGATCAGCACTAAAACTTATACGTCCAGGCTTATCTGCACTTAACTTGACAACAATAAGGCCTGCTGGATAGCTAGCAAAGTATTCACGTTTGTAACTGACGCCTGCCAAGCGATAAGTTACCGTGACCAAGGCATTATCTAGCGACAGCTCACGTCGATAATCAGTTATATCCCCGTGGTGATCACCCATGGTCAAAACAAGATCACCAAAGGTTTGGTAGTCGCCATAACCCTTAATTTTATGACCTAGCAGCTCAGCGGCGGCCTCAGGCGAAATCGAACCTTGCTCAGCGATTAACTGCCGCGCCTTAGTTAATGACGCAGATCTATCTTGATCAGGAAGCCCAAAGTCATAGCCCTGCTTTGCACCAGGCCCACCAGTCCACAAACTCTTCTCATTAAATTGCAATAGGTCACGCTGAGGGTCGCCACTCACAACCGCCCCCATAGCACCATTACCTATAGGTAAGCCCTCGGCCTCCCAGGATGCAGCGGGGTGATCAAACCAAACACTGAGCGGCTGCTTGTCTCCTGCTAAAGCAGCTTCACTACCCATAGCCGCCATTAAAATCACAGCAACATATCGAGTAAAAGCAGGCAAGCGCGCCCAAAATCGACACCTTGAGATAAATTCGGCTATAGACAACACGTTTATAACTCTCACTTTTTATGGCATCAGATGAGAACCAAAAATTTAATATGGTATATCTGACAATTAGCGGAAATCCTAAGGCAATATTTTTATCTGTGCAAGCGTTATCACCTATGACCACAAAATAGGAGCCAAAATTGATACAGAAAGAAACACAATCGAGTCGCTTAAACACTCTGGCTGCAACCTCCATTGCAGCCTTTTAACATTTACACTCAGCTCACTACTCCCACCCAAAGCACAGAGGCCACAAAATGCGAATAGGCTGATATCAATCTCACTTGTGCAGGCTTTGAGCTTAGATGGCGTAGCTTTTGCTGTAACACCCACATAACCCCAAATTAAAGGCCTACTAACGCCTGAACCCACCAAGCAATTGGATTTTGACGCCGTGGAGTGATATTCGTATGGTACAAAGCACCATTAACACACAGGGATTCGAGCAAAGTGCACCATTGCACAGCAAAAATACTGCACAGTTTGCGCACTTCTGTAACCTTTATCAGGAAAGGCTAGATGCCCTGACACTAATTAAACAGCTAATCCAAATGATTAAAGCTGTACAGCGTCATCGCGGTATGAGCATGGGTATGCTTGGCGGTAACCAACTATTTCGCACCGAGCTGAAGCAATTACAAACCCAACTGGAACGACGCCTTTATCTATTGCAGGCATTTGCGGCGCGCGGAGACCATTTGCTGAGTGAGCGCGATCAAGAAAACCTTAACCATGCGTGGATAACAATTAGCCACGACTGGCAAGAAGATAGTGTGATAGACAACTATGAACTGCACTGCCATCTCATCGAGCAATTGCTGTCCATGGTGGCTGCCCTCGGCAAACATATAGAACAGCCAACATCCAGCCTAATGCCGGAGCATAACGAGCCCAAAATTATCAATGCCGATGGTGCACACTTCCCTAATCGTTTTAAGTATTTGGAAGTTTTGCACTTTGCTACGCGCTTAATGCCCTCTGTTGCTGAGCAAATTGGCCGAATCAGAGCACTCGCGACCTATGCCGCCGCTATAGGCCGGAGCGATAGTGATTTCAATAGTAAGCTACGTTATGTCATTCAATGCACACGGGTAAACAATGAAAAGCTCCGCCATCAAACCAAACGACTGGAGGGGCTACTGACGCAAGACCTTAGCTTGCTACATCAACTTAAGAGCTATGAAATCAAGCTGGACTTTTTGTTAAATATGGTCGAAAGCGACGTCGCCAGCAAAGAGGAAGTACACGCAGACAGTAATCGCCTGTTTAATTTGGCGACCGATGTTATTGATGTGTATCTCAAGGTAGTTGAAGAGGGGGTTGATTTACTTGCTCTCTGGCACGAGCAAGACATTGAAGTTTGGATTCAGACTCAATGACATTACAGAGTGCACGTGCAGCCAATCACGTTCACTCTGATTTAATGGGGGCGAAAAAAGCTTTAGCCTCCCCGCGCAACAACAGAGCGTTAGTGAAAATCAAAATGCGATAGACTTAAAAAAACAGGGCTTACTAAACACATGGAAAAATGAGGTGGCCGTGCAAAATTTGAAGAGCATGGTCAAAAGCCGTAGCTAGCAGATTGTTAAATAACTATCTGCGTTGTCGCTGCATCGCAAACGTTTTCAACAGCCTGCTAGCGAGCCTCCCCCAAATGGGCAATTAGGGCGTTAATATTTTCTACAGCATCAACTGAAGCATCAATAATAGTAAACCCAGTCCAAAACTTACCGCTTAAGTCTGCGTCCCGCGCCCACAAACAGTCCACACCAATTTGAATTACACTAGGCGCTCGCTGCATGGACTCGGGCAAATGTAAATCCAGCGTGTATAGTCGATCCTCCTCTAACGCCAAGTCTCCTACAACCATCAAACCTTGCGCGTGAATATTAACCAAACGGCCAAGATAGAGATCGCGCAAACTATCGTAGACATCAATATCGCCACCAATATTGACGCGCTCTAACTCACGATCATGTTCACGACTGCAGGAATGGGTCATTATGAAGTCCCCGTTTTGAGATGTTCCGAACGTTCGCTGAGTGTGTGATAAATATTTTCTAAGGCGCGCTCAAAGAAGGGTTTAGTACTGCCAGCAATAATGCGCGCACGCCCTGCTAACATATCTCGCGCTAACTGCACGCCGCCCGCCAAGGATACTTTGCGGCCCTGTTGGTCGACCAACATATAGTGCTGCGTCTTTTTGTTATACCAGGCTACTTTTAAGCGTTTGCCACCATCAAACTCAAACCAAGTACCAAATTCCACCATCTTTAAACTATCGACAATTTTGGCTTCCTCTGCAGTAACGGGTTGCGCTTCAGCTGCTGATGTACCCGCCTTCTCTGCCGCCATAGTCTCAAGCTTAGTACGCATAGGTTCAGGCGCAGCCTCCACTTTACGGCTTTGTAATGCCATACGCTGCAGCGATATCACTGCATCCAAGAGTTTGCGCCCTTTGGCTTGTTCATAGCCAATAGTCTCGAAACCACGCTCAAGAGCAGCCAATAGCTGCCCTTGCAACTCCATCAATAAACTTTTATCGGCATTGGTAGCCTTGGGCTCCAACGACCAGAGCAATTTATCAATGACATCTAAGGCAGACCTCCAACTGTCAGACTTCTCGCCGTAACGCAAAATCACGAACGACAAATAATCAGACCAAGGCTGCAAGAGCAACAACAGAATTGCAGATGGCATTTCACGATTATCAGTTCTACTGCGCACCTCAGTATTCACCTGGATCTTGGCTTCGCGCAGTTTTTCCTCACCCTGCGCTTTCTCTAAAGCTCTACGCTCCATTAGCTCCTGACGGCGCGCGACATTATGGGTATAGGCATTAAACTCAATAAGCAGCTCGGCAAAAAGACGCACATCATTTTTAAACTCTTGCAGCAGTCGAAAAACCGTCGTTTTGATTTTTACAAAAATATCGTATTGATCGCTGCCATCGTTGCCAACCCAGCGCACACCAGCTTCCGCCAAACTGTTTAATAAAACTCGCGCGGGATGCTCAGGTTGCTCGAAAAAGTTTTTATCAATAAAGGCAATTTTCAAAAAAGGTGTATGCAGATAACTGAGTAAAGCCTTAACAGAATCAGGCAAATGATCGTCAGAGAGCATGTACTCAAACAGCATGCCCACCAAATCGATGGTCTGCATATCACCTGGCTCTACCGCACCATCTTTTGATTCACTGGCAATTTGCTCCATCATTTGACGATTCACGTCTGCAACAGTTTGTGGTACTAGCTGCACAGTGCCCGTTTGATGACCAGCCAAGGCCTGCTGAGTTGAACCTAGTGCGCGCTCTTGCATTTGCTCCAAAACCCCTACCAACTGGCTTTGGGAATAAACGGCTAATGGCTGCCCAGCAGCTGGAGCAGACGAGCCTACAGCAGACATTGCTGCTTGCTGTAACACAGGCGCTTTTGCTGTGCCAGCGGTGGCCACAGACTGCAAATATTGGGTCGCAGGTAATGCAGGCAACTGCGTGGTGACATGTGTCTGCAACAGGCGAATAGCACCTAGGAGACTATTTTGATATTGAATATCATTAGGATTAAGCGCCCCACTGAGCAGACGATCGCTGGCTCGGCGCTGAAACTGCTGTTGTGCGGCTTCAGCCTCGGCCTCGGTTTCTTCCGGCGGTGGTGCCACTTGGTCCAACGGATCTTGTTCTGCAACAGACGCCGCGCGCGCCGCACCTTTGCTCTTATCCCCTTCATTCCCCGGAACAAAGCGTAAATTCGGCAAAAGATTTTGGCGGACAAGATAATCATTTACATCAGCGTAGAGACTCTCTAGCTGACCAATTACATCCTGATCAAAAATTTTGTAGCCGACAATTTTGGTTTTAACATCAACTTCGATACTGCTAAGCACCTTGCGTAGCGCTTCACAAAACTGCACAGGACTGAGCGGATTCCCCGGCTCATCTATTTTCTCACCATTATTCAATAGCGCTAATCGCTGCTGTAAGCCCCACAGGGGTTCAGCAAAAAAGTTATCTGCTCTATGGGTAATGGAAGTTATGGCAATGGTTTCTTCAAGATCTGAGTGTTCCACCAGCGAAAGTATGTCGCCGCTAAAACGCTCCTCACCCGTAAGCGTATTAAGGGTTTTATTTTTAAACTTCACAAAGCCATTAGCCAGGTGCTGAGCAAACTCTTGCTCAGCAGCCTCCCGTACTGCAACCAAGAGGTTTTGCGTTTCAAACAGCGCAACCTGATCTTTATTAGACTTGGCAGCCTCGGCCACCTCAAGTATCTGCTTACACCACTGACGCCAAAAATTAGCGAAAGCATGACTGACAAAGCCACGCGTTATGTCGCGGCACTGCTTGAGGTGCTGAATAATCAGTTGTTCTGACATAGCTACACCAGCGTAATGCGAATGCTTATTGCCATCGCTGCCTGGTAAATCTGTTTTTTGCATAGTGATTCCATGCTTATCCATGATACTCAATGTTCCTTAGCTCGACCCTAATAAGCCTGAAAGTCGGTGCTAGCGAATACAGACAAAATTTCTATTTTAATAATAGACTTAGACTTCAATCTTAACAGTTTACTTGATATCTTCCAGTCAACAAGAAAGCAACCTACTCTGACTTATTAATTTAGCACTAAGACAGAGGATAACCTGTATTGGTTAGAATGTGTACGCATCCTGAGTAACGTCTTCCCATTGTGCATAGAATATTTAAGCGTCAAACAACGCATAGGCTTAGGATATACCATTCGTCGCTTAAAACATCAAAACAAAATCGCACCAAAATACAGCAATACCTATAAGCAAAGGCACCAAATCTACACATTTTAGATCTTCGTGGCACCTGAAAAACAACAAAACACCTGCTAATTCAACAGGTTGAAGAATTGGTACTCATATTGCTCTATGCACCAAGTAATAACTGATTCGCACTCTGGGTGCTTTTAGCGATTCAACAAATATAAATAGAAGGCTAGGGTTCCGATCATCCGCACAGCTGTGACAGGATGATGACTGGTCCGAGAGCTTTCGACCTCCGCTCCCCTAGGGGTTGCAAGGTTACACGGCGGGATAAAAGCCCGGGAGATAAATGGCACTAATGCCAGAGTGCTCCCTATTCCTAAACACCGATGTAATCTAAAACCGCTGGAGGTTTGCCATGTTGCGCCATTCTCGCCTAATAAAGCCATTACTCGCCCTTACACTATCCCTCTCCGCCGCATTTGCCAGTGCCGAACCGTTTAAGGTTTGCTGGTCGATTTACGTAGGCTGGATGCCCTGGGGCTATGGCGCCGAGCAAAAAATCGTCGACAAATGGGCCAAAAAATACGGCATTGAAATCGAAGTCGTACAAATCAACGATTACATCGAATCCATTAACCAATATACCACCGGGCAATTTGACGGTTGCGTCATGACCAATATGGACGCACTCACGATTCCCGCTGCTGGCGGCGTAGACTCTACCGCCCTCATCGTAGGTGACTTTTCGAATGGTAACGATGGTGTAGTCTTAAAGGGTGAAGGTAAAACCCTCAAAGATATTAAGGGCCAAAAAGTTAACCTCGTAGAATTGAGCGTTTCTCATTACCTTTTGGCGCGCGCGCTAGAAACCGTTGGTATGAAAGAAGCTGATGTGACTGTTGTTAATACCTCCGATGCCGACATGGTGGCCGTTTTTGGCACCAAAGACGTCAGCGCAGTGACGACCTGGAACCCACTGCTCAGTGAAATACTCAGCCAACCAAAAAGCACCAAGGTATTCGACTCGTCGCAAATCCCCGGTGAAATTATGGATCTGATGGTAGTGAACACCGCCACCCTCAACAAAAACCCCGCCTTAGGTAAAGCCTTAGTCGGCGCTTGGTATGAAATCATGACCACCATGAGCGCTGGCGACAAAGCCGCAACCGCCGCTAAAACCACTATGGCGACTGCCTCTGGCACCGACCTTGCGGGTTTCGAATCACAGCTGGCCAGCACCAAAATGTTTTACACCCCCGCTGCTGCACTTGAGCTAGTTAACAGCGGCAAGTTGCTTAATACCATGCAAAAAGTTGCCGAGTTCTCCTTTGATCACGGCCTACTCGGCGATGGCGCGCCCGATGCTGGTTTTATTGGTGTTGAAGGCCCCAAAGGCATCTATGGCAACAAGAAAAATGTGAAGCTACGTTTTGATACGCGCTATATGCAAATGGCCGCCGATAAAAAGCTTTAACAACACAGTTCAATTTAGATAAATAGCAGCTCTCTGCCGTCAAGTTCGGCGACAGAGAACTGCTACAAAATAAGAGCTGCGACAAAAATAAAAAGCACATCAAGCCATTAGCCTTTTACTCGCTCAAAGAGCACGGCGACGCCACTATGAAACGACTGATTAATTTAACACCCGCCAAACCCGGCAGACTACTGCTGGGAATTTTGCCTTTTGCCTTACTATTGGTGATGTATTTAATCGCCTCAGATGCACGCCTCGCCGACAACGCCGCCGACAAGCTGCTACCCAGCTTTGAACAAATGGGCAAAGCTATAGGCAACCTCGCCTTGGAGCCAAGCAAACGCAGTGGCGATTATTTGTTTTGGCAAGATACACTCAGTAGTCTTTCACGCTTAGGGTTAGGCATTTTAATTGCCGCCGCTATTGGCTTCACTATAGGTTTACTCACGGGCGCCATACCAACGCTTTATGCACCCTTAGCCCCGCTCCTCACGGTAATTTCATTGGTGCCGCCCATGGCGCTTCTCCCCATTCTCTTTATTGTGTTTGGCTTGGGCGAGCTTTCCAAGGTTGCACTTATTGTTATAGGTGTTGCACCTTTTATTGCACGGGATATTCAGCGCTGCACCTTAGAAATTCCGCCCGAGCAATTAATCAAAGCACAAACCTTAGGCGCGTCCACCTGGCAAATTTTAGTACGCGTATTAATTCCACAATTGCTGCCGCGCTTAATTAATGCGGTGCGCTTATCGCTCGGCGCTGGCTGGCTATTTTTAATTGCCGCCGAAGCCATAGCCTCTACCGATGGCCTCGGCTATCGCATCTTTCTGGTGCGCCGCTATTTGTCGATGGATGTAATCTTGCCCTATGTAGCGTGGATTACCTTTCTCGCATTTTTGGTGGACTGGCTGCTCGCTAAAACAAGCAAGGTTTGTTTTCCTTGGCACTATGTTGGCAATAGCAAATAACAACTTGTAGCAAGCACCCTATGACTGTCATTCCCTTTGATCGACAAATTTTAAACGCGAAGCGAGCCAAAGCTATGCCCATGATTCAAGCCAAAAACCTCTGGAAAACCTACGGCGACAACATAGTGCTAGAGCGCTTAAATATTAAGGTAAATGCCGGTGAATTCATTACCATGGTGGGTACCTCAGGCTGTGGCAAAAGCACTTTTTTGAAGATGCTCCTTGGCATGGAGTCGCCCAGCTCAGGCGATTTATTACTGGATGGAATGCCAATACCCGACGAGCCGGATCAGTCACGCGGCATAGTGTTTCAACAGTACTCAGTGTTCCCACATTTAACCGTGCTAGAAAATGTGGTCATAGCGCGCGAGTTCGAACACTCGCCCTTACTGGGGAAATTATTCGGCAGCGCAAAACGCAAAGTGATTGAAGAGGCCAAGGCGCTGTTAGAGTCAGTTGGTTTAACACCCGCCGCCGCGCGCTACCCTCATGAATTATCCGGTGGCATGAAACAGCGCTTAGCCATTGCGCAGGCGCTGATTCGTCGCCCGCGCATACTCTTACTGGATGAACCCTTCGGCGCACTAGACCCTGGCATTCGCGCCGACATGCACCAATTAATTTTAAAACTCTGGCGCGAACATGAGCTCACTGTGTTTATGGTGACTCACGACCTCAGCGAAGGTTTTTATTTAGGTACGCGCCTCTGGGTGTTCGACAAATTGCGCCGCGACAATCAAGCACCCACCGCTTACGGCGCCAGCATCACTTACGACTTACCCGTAACGCGCCGCCCTAGTGAAATTCCCAACGCATTACAAGCACTCAATACTGAAGTACAGGAACACTAAGATGAGCAAGATTTTTTACTCTACCAGCATTCCCGGCAATGGCCACTGGTCACTAGAAATAAAACGCGGCACCCTCATGCGCATTACCGACACCGAAGGCGGCGCAAACCTTGGCATGTTGTTTTACAACCCACGCAATTTATTAGAGCGCTACAACGCACCTGACACACTCAAATGCCAGCACACCTTTAAATTGCAAAAAGGTAACTGCCTCTATTCCGACATGGGCAGAATTTTCGCCTCCATTGTAGAAGACACATCCGTAAACGGCGCCGGCAACTGGCACGATACGATTTGTGGCACCAGCAACGCGGCACAAATAGACGCGCGCTGGGGGAAACGCGACTATCAAAAAAATCGCAATGACTGGCTACAAAACGGCACTGACGCTTTTTTAGTCGAACTGGCTAAATACGGCTTAAGCCGCGCCGACATGGCCGCCAATGTTAATTGGTTCAGCAAAGTAGTGGTTGATGCAGAAGGCAACGTGCAGCTGGACAGCGGCAATCAGGCTGCAGGCAACTCCGTTGCTCTGCGTTTTGAAATGGACACTCTGGTCGTCATGCACGCCTGTCCACACCCGTTAAATAGCGCTGAAGCTTATCCTTTTAAACCAGTACAAATTGAATTGGGCGAAGCGGCAGCCGTCACTGACGACGACTACTGCAAAAATTTTCGCCCCGAAAATCAGCGCGGCTTTCAAAACAATGCGCTCTACGCTTTAGCAAATCATCAGTGAGGAATACCAGCATGTCTCTCGTTACCAGTTCTTTGGATCCAAAAGACAGCTGCGCGCGCCACTGGGTGGGTGCTGGCGATTATTTTTTAGGTACGATTAAG
The DNA here is from genome assembly GCF_057815475.1 of Cellvibrio sp. 25HG11W-0. Classification (NCBI taxonomy): domain Bacteria; kingdom Pseudomonadati; phylum Pseudomonadota; class Gammaproteobacteria; order Cellvibrionales; family Cellvibrionaceae; genus Cellvibrio; species Cellvibrio sp. 25HG11W-0. The sequence goes on along the minus strand of NZ_CM174230.1, from coordinate 1,160,524 downwards.
CAGGGCCAAACATTTCGCATTGTGGACCTAGAGGGAAATCAAGCGGCCGATGTTTTATTTTTTAACGCAGCCGATACCAGCGAACGCTACAGCGCTATGGACACCATTCGCACGCAAGGCAATTTGTATTTGAGCGCTGGCACCAAATTAATATCCAACGCTAATCGCGAACTGTTAGAAATTGTCGCCGACACCTGCGGCCGCCACGACACCATTGGCGGCGCCTGCGCCACCGAAAGCAATACCGTACGCTACAGCTTAGAAAAACGCTGCATGCACGCCTGCCGCGACAGCTGGATGCTGGCCATAGCCGAGCACCCAGAGTTTGGCATTAGCAAGCGCGACATAACCCACAATATTAATTTCTTTATGAATGTGCCCGTTACCCCCGAAGGCGGTCTCACCTTTGAAGACGGCATATCTGCACCGGGAAAATATGTAGAGCTGACCGCAAAAATGGATATACACATGCTGATATCCAATTGCCCACAGCTTAACAACCCTTGCAATGGCTACAACCCCACACCGATTAAAGTTATTGTGTGGAATTAATTTCTCGTTTGAGCACACCCTAGGTTGGCGGTGAGGCACGAACTCCAACATAATCATGTTGCTCTGAGTGTTGGGGTTCGTGCCTCACCACCAACCTACATCAACCCTTTTCTATCATGCCTCAGTGGACGACCACTGTTGTAAATATTACCAGCAGGACGACCCGCCGGAGCCGAGATGTTTACTAAAGTTCTCATAGCCAATCGCGGTGCTATAGCTACGCGCATTATTCGCACCCTTAAAAAACTCAATATAAAATCTGTCGCCATCTATGCCGAGGCAGATGCAGAATCACTGCACGTTCGCCTCGCCGATGAGTCCTTTTGTTTGGGTGAAGGCGGCGCGGCACAAACCTATTTAGATCGCCAAAAAATCATTGCCATAGCCCAACAAACTGGCGCCCAAGCGATTCACCCCGGCTATGGCTTCTTAAGTGAAAACGCTATCTTTGTGGCCGAGTGCGAAGCGGCGGGCATCGCCTTTATTGGCCCCACCGCGGCGCAGATGCAAACCTTTGGCTTAAAACACAAAGCGCGCGAGCTTGCACAGGCCGCTCAAGTTCCGCTCTGCCCCGGCACCGATTTATTAAGTGACCTAGCCGCAGCAATAAAGGCAGCGGCCGAAATCGGCTACCCGATTATGCTGAAAAGTACGGCGGGCGGTGGCGGCATAGGCATGCAGTTGTGCGACTCCGAAGCAGATCTCATCGCCGCCTTTGATTCAGTAAAACGCTTGGGTAAAAATAACTTTGCCGACGACGGCGTCTTCCTCGAAAAATTTATCGCCGCCGCGCGCCATATTGAGGTGCAGGTATTTGGCGACGGCACCGGCAAAGCGGTTGCCATTGGCGAGCGCGACTGCTCTAGCCAAAGGCGCAACCAAAAAGTGGTGGAAGAGTGCCCCGCCCCCAATTTACCCGAGGCGCAGCGCCAAGCTATGCAGCGCACCGCCGAACAGCTACTTTCCTCGGTCAGCTATCGCAACGCGGGTACAGTAGAATTTATTTACGACGCGCAGGATGAAAAATTTTATTTCCTAGAAGTAAACACCCGCCTGCAAGTTGAACACGGCGTTACCGAAGAAGTCTGGGGCGTTGATTTAGTGGAGTGGATGCTGCGCCTTGCCAGCGGCGATTTGGGCGATATTACCCAACTGCGCGCGCAGCTCAGCCCGAGCGGCCACGCCATTCAAGTGCGCGTTTATGCGGAAGACCCAGCGCGCAATTTTCAACCCTGTGCAGGCTTGCTAAGCAAGGTCAGCTTCCCCGCTGCACAGGAAAATTTACGCATAGATCACTGGCTAGAATGCGGTATAGAAGTGCCCGCTTTTTTTGACCCTATGCTCGCCAAAATAATTGTGCGCGGTGCAGATCGCCAGCAAGCCTTGGCAAATTTAGATCAGGCGCTTGCGCAGACTTATCTCTACGGTATAGAAACCAATCTCGGTTATTTGCGCGCGCTATTGCAAGACCCAACCTTGCGCGAAGGCCGCATGACCACGCGCTATTTAAATAGCTTTCGCTATGCGCCCGCGCGCATTGATGTGCTGCAAGGTGGCACTCAAACCACAGTGCAAGACTATCCCGGGCGCGCCGGTTACTGGCATGTGGGCGTGCCCACCTCTGGCCCCTTTGACAGCTACTCGTTTCGGCTCGGCAATCGCCTGCTCAACAATGCTGCGGATGCCGCCGGTTTAGAAATCACCCTGCAAGGGCCAACACTGAAATTCGGCTGCGCCACTAAAATTGTACTCAGCGGTGCCGCTATAGACGCGAAACTCGATGGCCAGATTATTGCGCAAAATTGCATCCTAGAAATTCAAGCAGGGCAAGAATTACATTTAGGTCGCATTAAAGATCAAGGTGCGCGCAGCTATTTATGTGTGGCGGGCGGCATTCAATGCCCCGACTATTTAGGCGCAAAAAGTACTTTTACCCTCGGGCAATTTGGCGGCCACAACGGTCGCGCCTTGCGCGCGGGCGATGTGCTTGCGCTCAGTGCAGAGAGCTGTAACCCCAGCCTAGCATCTGCCGAATTACCAGCCGAACTTATAGCGCCAATTGGCAACCACTGGCAGTTACGAGTGATTTACGGCCCTCACGGCGCGCCCGATTTTTTCACCGACGACGACATTAAAACTTTTTTCGCAACCGACTGGGAAGTGCACTACAACTCCAGCCGCACTGGGGTGCGCTTGATCGGCCCCAAACCAACATGGGCGCGCGAATCTGGCGGCGAGGCGGGTATGCACCCCTCCAACATTCACGATAACGCCTATGCCTTTGGCACGGTGGATTTCACTGGCGACATGCCCGTTATTCTCGGTCCCGACGGCCCCTCCCTGGGTGGATTTGTGTGCCCTGCAACTGTCATTAGTGCTGACCTTTGGCAATTGGGGCAAGTGCGCGCTGGCGATAAAATTCGCTTTGTGCCAGTCACCATTGCCGATGCTGTTGCGATTGAAAAAAATCAAACGGATACTATTGATCAACTTGGTTTACAAAACCATTCATGGCAGCCAGCGCCCTTAACATCGCCCATTGTAAAAATCTTGGCCGCCGCCGAGTTTGGCGAAAATATTGTTTATCGCGCGGCGGGTGATCACTTTTTATTAGTGGAATACGGTGCACTGGAGCTGGACATTAAATTGCGTTTTCGCGCCCACGCACTCATGCAATGGCTAGAGCAAAATTCACTCACGGGCTTGCGCGAACTAACCCCCGGCATTCGCTCGCTGCAAATTCATTACAACAGCCAAGTGCTATCGCTTGCGCAATTACTCGCACACTTAGAGACCGCCGAACGCGCACTCAGTCAACAACTCGCGGCACTCAGTGTGCCTTCGCGCATAGTGCACATTCCCTTAAGTTGGGACGACGAAGCCTGTCAGTTGGCGATCCAAAAGTATCAGCAGTCAGTGCGCGCCAATGCGCCTTGGTGTCCGAGTAATTTAGAATTTATTCGGCGTATTAATGGTTTGGATTCCATTGCCGATGTGAAAGAAATTTTATTCAGTGCCTCCTATTTAGTCATGGGCTTGGGCGATGTTTATCTCGGCGCACCTGTCGCCACACCGGTAGACCCGCGCCACCGTTTAGTCACTACTAAATACAACCCTGCGCGCACCTGGACGGCAGAAAACTCCGTGGGCATCGGCGGTTCTTATTTGTGCGTGTACGGCATGGAAGGCCCCGGTGGCTATCAATTTGTGGGGCGCACTCTGCAAATGTGGAATCGCTATCGCCAAACTAAAGAATTTGATCAACCTTGGCTATTGAACTTTTTCGATCAAATTCGTTTTTATGAAGTTAGCAACAGCGAGCTACAACAGATTCGCCGCGACTTTCCTCAGGGACGCTATCCGATAAAAATTGAAGAGAGCCACTTTAGCCTGAGCGAATACCAGACATTTATAGAGAGCAACACGGAATCGATTGCACAATTTACAGAGCAACGCGAGCAAGCATTTGCAGAAGAATTAGCGCGCTGGCATGCGGATGGTCAATTCAACTATGTGCAGGAGGAAGCAAAGCCTGAAAGCGCCGAATTTGAATTGCCAGAGGATGCAATCCGAGTCGACAGTTCAGTCTCCGGCAGCGTATGGCAAACTCAGGTAAAAGTGGGTCAAAGGGTTAATGCGGGCGATGTACTGTTAATTTTGGAGTCTATGAAAATGGAGATTAACATCAGCGCACCCTGTGCTGGTGTAATCACACATCTATTAAAAACTGATGGCGCGCGCGTGCAGGCAGGCCAAACACTGGTAGTTCTTGAACATAGTTAACCTGCCCTCAAATGCCAATTTATAGATGCTCAAAATTGACAAATGCCAGTCAACATAATTGACTGGCATTTGTCACAATAGCGAGGTTTTTAGCTTTCAGCATCCAATTAAGAAATGCACGATTAATTAAGACTGCGCTGATCCCTTAGGTTACCTATTACGGCCTCTAATGCACGATCAAACAACATGCCGTCATCGAGAATAGTGAGTCGCTTATTCTGCAAGGCAATCGCTAAACTCTCACGACTCTCCTCTGCCACTTTCATACCAGAGCGATTGACAAATATATACTTACCGACCGAGCGAATAATCGCAGCTAAACGACAGCGATATTTTTCGCCAGCTTCACCTTGCATTTCAAACCATGTTCCCTGGGTTATATTGTTCACTAAAGCTAAGTGTTGTGGATCTGCCTGCTGCGCTTGCACAACGATAGGCACATCTACCTCTTCTGCTTCCGCCTCTATCTCAACGGTAGCGGGTATCTCCGCATCTATAACCTTAGCGGCTTCAACAACAACTACTTCGCTTGGAACTGCCGTTAATAGAGAGGAGTTTTCTGTCTCACTTAAAGGTTTTGATGCAGCATTCGCATTTTCAATCGACGTCATGTTTTGAGCCGCAACAGGTTCAACCACTGAGGTTTCAGCTTCTCTCACCACAGTCAACAACTGAGTCGGCGCCTCAGCAACAGCTACATTGGGTTTTGCAACTGGCTTGGTAATACCCGTAGAGGTTGCACGTTTTTGTGCATTCTGTTCTGCCATCAGCTGTGCTTTTGCTGCTAGCGCATCAGATCCAGAAATCGCCGCTGTAGGCGCAGCTTTTTGCTCTGCATCGCCACGCAAGCGAGCTAAGTGGACAGTTTCTAACTGCTTAAAAAGCTGTGTCGTTTCAAAAGGGCTAAAAGAAATGCTTTCCAATCCAGAGCGTAACTTCTGCAATAACTCAGGCACTAATTTCAGCAATTTTTGACGATTATCTTTATCCATAGGTGCGCAGACGCTCCACACCAACTGCTGGGCAGTGATAGAAGCATTCAACCATTCTTGGCTATCGACACCACGCTTAAGCGACGTAATGAACATGACATTTGCCCAAGCCTCACGAAGTAATTTCGCAACGGCCAAGGGAAGTTCACGTCCCTTGCACACGCGGGTCAACTCAGCATCAACTTGTGCCCTTGCACGCTCCGATTTGGCCTTTCCATCTTCTGCATCAATGGTGCGCTGCTCAAGGATTTGAGCGCGACGCTTCTCTTTGTCCAAAAACGCACGAAAATCAACTAATAAGCGCTCGAACAAGCTCATATCAGTTTCAAAGTCAGCAAGCACCGCTTGCACAGTCTCTTCCATTTTACTGAAGAGACCATCTTTACGCTGATTGTCGTTTACAGACTCTTGCCAGCCTAAACAAGCCATCGCCATTTCGTTCAATAAACGACGCGCGGGATGCCCGCCCTTACTGAAAAAACTTTTGTCGGCAATTGCCACTTTTACCATGGGAATCTGCAAGCGACCAATAAGCGCCTTCATGGGCGCCGCTAAATTGCGATCATCCAAAATAAATTCAAACATCATGCTCACCAAATTGATGACATCATCATCCACTTGGTTAATCGCAACAGCCGCTTTCTCTTCCGTGCGCAAGAGCTCATTTAACATTTGACGCAAGCTGACCGGAGCGCCCTGCGCAGCAGGCTGATGCTGAACCTGCGACAATACTTTTAATAAGTTATGGGTCGTGATTTCTTCGCCAGCAGCAGGCGCAGACGAGCGACTATTTGAACCAAGTAAGTCGCGCAAATTAAGCAACACTTGATTGGTTTGCTCGTCATAATTCAAACCACCCGTGTCACTCGCAACACGATTAACATCACCATTAAAGCCCGCACTTAATCCTGCACCATAGTGATCGCCCACCAAATTTGAGGTGTTCTTTTTATTAGGCTTTTGCAACTCCTGCTTCAAAGACGGCAACACATTCGCTTCAACAAGTGTTTTATTTAAGCTATCAAATAGCTGACCTAGTTTACGCATCACTAAATTATCAAATAACTTAAAGAGCACTAGCTTCGCTTTAACATCTATCTGCAAAATTTGTGTAGCTTCGGTAAAGGCATTACAAATTACTTCGACACCCAGCGGGTTGTTTTTTTGATAGACCTTAATGGGCACTAACTGATCGATTCGCAGGGTCAGATGCTGAATCGCTTCCGCAAACTGCTCCCCCGCCTTATTGACCATAGACTCAGTGGCGACCATTTCCTCTAGCTCATCATTCTTCACCAATGACAAGTCATCTAAAGACACAGGCTTATCAATCGCTTGAGATTCTTCACGATAGGCGTTGTGATCAAGAAGTTGGGCAAAACTTATGTCAATTCTGCGAAAGAAGGTTGTCTCCATGGCACGACGGCGAATTCGCACTTCGCGCATAGAGTCAAAATATATGTTTTGATCATGATTATTATTGGCCTTATCAGCCAACTCAAACATCGCATCATCCACGCGCTCAAACAGCTCGCGTAGCAACACCTGTAGAAGCTGACGCGACTTGTCGCGTAAAGTATGCATGGCGGCAGGCAGGCGCGCCAAAGCAATTTGAGACTGCGCATTGGAGTTGCGCTCTACGTTGAGCTGTACAACCTTTTTGGGGTCGGATTTACTCGCTTCGCTCATGATCAATTTACCAATAGGGGGTAACTTAGGTAATTGAAGTATAACCAAGAGCAAGACATATCTAGGAAGCAAATGATAAGATCGAGAGGCATATCACAAATAGCAATAACTGAGTTTTATTCTTAGTATTTTTTAATCATTTTTTGGAATTAGTGCTCTTATTTTTCTCTATCAACATCCGAATTCCATCCATATTTGTATAACCAGGTCAGCCCAATGCAACTCATCGCCCACTCAATTTCAAACCTTGAACAAGATATCGTCAGCAGTGTCACGGCAGCTTTAGCAGAAGATGTAGGCTCAGGCGACATTACCGCACAACTCATTCCCGCAGAACAGCAGGCGGACGCCAAAATTATTACGCGCGAACCCGGTATTTTTTGTGGTCAAGCTTGGGTAACTGAAGTTTTTAGGCAATTAGATCCTCACGTTAGCATCGAATGGCATGTACAAGACGGCGATCAATTATCAGCCAGCGAGTTACTATTTACACTAAAAGGTAATGCGCGCAGTTTGTTAACAGGTGAAAGAAGCGCCCTGAATTTTGTTCAAACCCTTTCAGGCACCGCCACTACAACTCACCAATACACGCAGTTAATTGCACACACAAACGTAAAACTTTTGGATACACGCAAAACCATTCCAGGGTTACGCAGTGCACAAAAATACGCAGTGCTCTGCGGCGGCGGAAAAAACCATCGCATTGGTTTGTATGATGCCTTTTTAATCAAAGAAAACCACATAGCCGCCTGTGGTGGAATTGCACAAGCAATAGCACAAGCACGCGAGGTGGCGCCCAACAAACCGATAGAAGTTGAAGTGGAAAACTTAGAGGAATTCGCTCAGGCACTGAATGCGCAAGCCGATATTATTATGCTCGATGAATTGTCGCTGGAAGACATGCGCACTGCAGTTTCGCTAAGCAATGGCAAAGCAAAATTAGAGGCCTCAGGCAACATCACAAAAGAAAACCTGATAACAGTTGCCGAAACGGGGGTAGATTATATTTCTATAGGCTCGCTGACGAAACACTGTAAAGCGATGGATTTATCGATGCGGATTGTCATATAACACCTTACTTACATTCACTCGGAGCATACTTTGCTGGCAATGTTCCTAATGGGCGATTTGTCAAACCTCGCGCGGTTGCGGTTGTTACCGTAGAGCTGCCGCAAGCCCAATCAATTGCACCAACAGATGAAGGAATAGGAACAACACCCTGTACATTCGGTGAAAAAGTCAGAGTGGTACCGTTAAGCGTAGTGGGTATTCCATTAGCCGCAGTTGCGAGCACAAAAACAGATATTGTCCAAGGAGTACCTTCCACAACCCTAAGGTCAGCAATATATTTTGATTGTCTTTCAGTAATAGCACTGGCGTTATACCTTGTGGCAGCGGCTGTCATGCCAATAGTGCTGTCTGTTTGATACGCTTCACTCATTAGTGCTTTTACTGCAGAAGCAGCAATCAGCCCCTCACCTAATTTTGCTCGAACGGTATAGTCTTGATATGCAGGCAACGCTATTGCAGCCAGAATCCCAATGATTGCCACTACAATCATTAACTCGATCAATGTAAACCCATCATCTTTTTGCTTCACTATATTCACCCTCTATAATTTTTAGCATCCCTTCCTATTCAGCAAAAAAAATGCCACATCGACTTTATTTGTTTTATTGCATTACTTTTTTACATCTCTCGCAAAAATTCCCCCCAACGGTTTTAATTTGCTTATTTTTAAAATCTTTGAATTATTAGCATCAACAAATACCGTCAAATCATGGGCCCTTCCAATTAAGGGGATGTACCCAATTTCGTCACATTTGGACGCGCACAGTCCAATAAACTCATCCAACTCAGACTGAATGTTTTCTCCATTGAGCCTGCGTAATTGATCTAACCCCCTAAGTTGCTGCTTTACATCCTGCTCTATTTCATCATATTCCACATAATATTCCGGGATGTTTTGTACATCGCGCCCCCCAGACACTGCCGCCAAGACAATATCCCGTGCCTCCTGTTCATTTTCAGGCAGCCTTGCCCCTATGACTTTCGGGCCGAATAGAGGCAACCTTTTAAATTCTGGCTTAGTAACAGCCAGCAAATCTTCCTTTGTTATTTCATTCGCATATACAACATCAAACCTGTCTGCGTTAAACACCAAATAAACAGGCCGCGCGAGAAACAACACCACCACACCATAAAACAAAGCACCCAATTGAATTAGTACCACAAACATCATGTCTCGTTTTAATTCGCGCTTTTTAGGGTTAAAAATAATGAGCGTGATAAGCGGCCCCAATACCCAGTCAACCAAAAGCAATAATACAAAGATCTCATAAACACCACTCGCGTAGGCCAGTAACCCAGGATACCAGAGCAAAAAAACTAGCGCCGCAACCAGCCCAACAACTCCAATGGAGGCCAGTAGATGCATAAAAGACGCTTGATATCTATTTAACGCCAAAATAGAAATCATAAAAAATTCTCCAAAAAAAACGCCCGCAAGCGGGCGTCATTAAATCTAATGTTTAATTATCTAACAAATTAACGACACTCAGACGGCGCATACTTTGCTGGCATAGTACCCACTGCACGACTTGCCAATAAACGAGCTGTCGCGGTCTGAACGGTTGCACTACCGCACGCCCAATCAACAGCACCCGCAGATGCCGCAGTAGGGGCAGCACCTTGCACATTAGGTGTGAATGTTAATGTTGTAAGATTCAGACCGGTTGGAATACCATTTTCGGCCGTCGCACGCAAAACGACAGTAATAGTCCAAGGCGTAGCTGTCTGAATTGTTACATCTTGTACATACTTAGATTGTCTTTCTGCCAGAGCGGTGGCATTGAAGCCTGTAGCTGCAGCAGTCAAGCCGGTAATACCGTCAGTTTGAAACGCTTCACTCATCAGGCCTTTTGCAGCAGAACCAGCAATAATTGCCTCGCCCACTTTGGCGCGAACGGTATAGTCTTGGTACGCAGGCAACGCAATTGCAGCCAAAATACCGATAATCGCAACAACGATCATCAATTCAATCAGGGTAAAACCACTTTGCATTGTTTTTTTCATAGAAATCTCCGAGGATTAAGAACGACTAAATTACGTTTTTTGGAAACACAATAAGGAAAGAGCAATCACCGTGCCAACTACCAAGTAACGCTGTCTTCATTTAGCGCACACCAACAATCTAAAGCTTGAAATCAAAACTCACGCTCCAAATCCAAAACTTGCTGCGCATGCTTACAACCGCCCTTGTGACAATTTTTGTCATCAAGTGACAAAATCAAATCAAATAATACACACAGCTACAATCAATTAGCGTAACTAGCCCCTTGTATTCATATTAAGAGATGCAATACTAGATCACATAAGATTTGCTGCTCAAAGAGCAGCTATTTTGGATGCACTCTGCCAGCGCCTCCAAATTCCCACCCAACCTCAGGTAATTCGTTGTATGAACTCCCCAGCCGTCACCCTGAATGGTTTAGCGCGCCGCCTCGTAGCGGATAACTTATTGGATCTGGAGCTTGCACGCAAAGCAACGCTACAGGCAACAAAAGACAAGGTTCCATTTGTACAGCATCTTGTTGTGCATTCTATTCTTGATGCACGCACTATAGCCCAAGTCGCCGCCGAAGAGTTTGGCTCCCCGATATTCGATTTAGATGCGCTTATTCGCGAGGGAATACCGCAGAAACTAGTCGACGATAAACTCATCAAAAAGCATCACACCCTACCTTTAGCGCGCCGCGGCAATCGCCTTTTTCTGGCCGTTACTGACCCCACCGACCTACATGCGCTCGATGAGATAAAATTTAACACCGGAATCAATACCGAGGCAGTTCTCGTCGAGGCAGACAAGCTTAAAGTTGCCATTGAAAAGTACCTGAATGCACAAGAAGAGACTCTCGGAGACGCACTAGGAGGGCTCGATGATGATCTCGATGATATGGACGTTGAGACTATTGATAACAACCACCCAGCCGAGGATAAGGATGGCCTTGAAGCTGACGAAGCGCCAATCGTTAAATATATAAACAAAGTCCTGCTCGATGCAATCAAAGGAGGCGCTTCTGACATCCACTTTGAGCCCTATGAGAAATCTTATCGAATTCGCTTCCGTACTGATGGCGTTTTACACGAAGTGTCGCGCCCACCCGTAAATCTTGCATTCCGCATGGCAGCTCGCTTAAAAGTTATGTCGCAAATGGATATTTCTGAGCGCCGAGTTCCTCAAGACGGCCGCATAAAACTGAAGGTATCAAAAACTCGCGCCATCGATTTTCGTGTCAACACTCTACCCACACTCTTTGGCGAAAAGATTGTACTGCGTATTCTGGACCCCAGCTCCGCAAAATTAGGTATTGATGCCTTAGGCTACGAAGATGTTCAGAAAAAGCTCTTTATGGATGCTCTGGCTCAGTCGCAGGGTATGATTTTAGTGACTGGCCCAACCGGTAGCGGTAAAACCGTCTCACTCTATACGGGCCTTAACATTCTTAATACTCCTGAGTTAAATATTTCGACCGCAGAAGACCCCGTCGAAATAAACCTTGAGGGAATTAACCAAGTTCAAATGAATACCAAAGTCGGGCTTACCTTTGCGGAAGCCTTGCGCTCCTTCTTACGCCAAGACCCCGACATAGTGATGGTAGGGGAAATCCGTGACCTAGAAACCGCAGAAATTGCCATTAAAGCTGCGCAAACAGGTCACTTGGTGCTTTCTACCCTTCACACCAATAGCGCCCCTGAAACATTGACCCGCTTGATGAATATGGGGGTTCCTGCGTTTAATATTGCAACCAGTGTGAGCTTGATTATTGCTCAACGCCTTGCACGACGCCTCTGCCCTAGCTGCAAAAAAGTCGCCACAGACATTCCTGCCGACATACTTACACAGGAAGGCTTTGATGAAATTGGCATTCCACGCGAAGAGTTTCAACTTTTTCACGCCGTAGGCTGTGAAAAATGCACGGGAGGCTATCGCGGCAGGGTGGGCGTTTATGAAGTGGTTCGCATTACCCCCACAATCGCCAACCTTATAATGGAGGGCGGCAATTCGCTCCAAATTGCGCGCGCCGCGAAAGAAGCAGGCTTTAATAATTTACGTGTTTCCGCATTGCGCAAAGTAGCAATGGGAATGACCAGCCTTGAAGAGGCTAATCGAGTTACCAAGGATTAACCTATGGCAAGTATTACAGCAACCAAAACGAAATCTACGACAAAAGCTAAGCAACAGCCAACATCGAATACCTATGTATATAAGGGCACGGATAAACGTGGCAATAAAATCCAAGGCGAGACCAATGGTACCAGCCCTGCAATTGTTAAAGCACTCCTGTTAAAGCAAGGCATTAATGTAAAATCTGTCAGCAAAAAATCAAAGCCTCTTTTTGGCACTGGTGGTAAGGCCATTAAACCTGCTGACATAGCCGTTTTCTCTCGCCAAATGGCCACCATGATGAAAGCGGGCGTCCCTCTAGTACAAGCTTTCGATATAGTAGCCGATGGTTTAGACAACCCTAATTTGCGTAAACTAGTGCTCACTATTCGCGATAGTGTCGCAGCAGGTGGTGGTTTCGCGAACTCATTAAAAGAGCATCCAAAATATTTTGACGACCTATTTTGTAATCTCGTAGATGCAGGCGAACAGTCTGGCGCACTTGAAACCATGCTCGACAGAATCGCCACCTACAAAGAAAAAACTGAATCCCTCAAAGCAAAAATTAAAAAAGCACTTAGCTACCCTATAGCTGTAGTCGTTGTTGCCATAGTCGTTACTGGAATATTACTGGTAAAAGTCGTGCCTCAATTTGCATCTACATTTAGCAGCTTTGGAGCGGAGTTACCCGCATTTACCTTATTTGTTTTAAACCTTTCAGAGCTGGCTCAAGCTTATTGGTTTATGATTTTAATAGGCATGATCACGAGCTTTTTTCTATTTAAAGAGGCAGTTCGTCGATCTCCAAAATTTGAGTACTTAGTAGACAAATACATGCTTAAGGCACCCATTATTGGTCAAATACTATATCTATCGGTAATGGCCCGCTTTGCGCGTACTCTTGCAACAACGTTTGCTGCAGGTGTCCCTTTAATTGATGCGCTGACGTCTGTTGCGGGCGCCGCGGGCAACAAAATATACACCGAAGCGATTATTAGAGTACGCGAGGATGTATCTACTGGCCTTCAGTTGAACACCGCACTAAAAAGTAGGAATATTTTCCCTACCCTTCTTATACAGATGGCTGCTATCGGCGAGGAGTCAGGCGCGCTAGACGCCATGCTCGATAAAGTTGCCGTTTACTATGAGGAAGCCGTCGACAACATGGTCGACAGCCTTACGTCTTTGTTGGAGCCTTTAATTATGTCTGTATTAGGGGTACTAGTTGGCGGCCTAATGATTGCCATGTATATGCCTATTTTCCAACTTGGCGCGGTTGTTTAATGACTATTATTGAAACTGTTTTTATTGGCCATGAAATTTTTCTAGTAGTTTGCGCTCTTGTACTTGGTTTATTAGTCGGCAGCTTTTTAAATGTTGTTATCTATCGCCTCCCTAAAATGATGGAGAAGGACTGGCGAGATCAATGCGAAGAATTTTTAACGACTGACGATAATTTGGGGGGCATTCCGACCCCTCAGGCATCAACCGCTAGCAGCAAGGAACCCTTTAACCTTATGGTTCCTGCTTCTACATGTCCCCACTGTGGGCATAAAATTAGAGCATGGGAGAACATTCCCATTATTAGCTATGTGTTTTTAAAAGGTAACTGTTCCAGTTGTAAATCTGGAATTTCAATCCGCTATCCTATTATTGAACTTGTTACCGGCCTACTATCGGCAGTGATTATTTATCTATATGGCCCCACCCTTACTGGCTTGGCAGCACTGGCATTTACGTGGTGCCTAATCGCCTTAACCATGATTGATATTGATACCTATTTACTGCCAGACGACATAACCTTACCACTGCTTTGGTTAGGACTCATTTGTAATAGCTTCGGATTATTTACTAGTTTGAGTAGCGCGCTTTGGGGAGCAATTTTTGGATATCTGTCACTTTGGTCTTTTTATAAGTTGTTTAAACTTATAACGGGTAAAGAAGGCATGGGCTATGGGGACTTTAAATTGCTCGCCGCGCTCGGAGCTTGGATGGGGTGGCAATTTTTACTACAAATTATTTTACTGTCCTCCATTGTCGGCGCGATCATTGGTATATCGATGATATTAATTCGCGGTCGCGATAAGAACATTCCCATTCCTTTTGGTCCCTATCTCGCCATAGCAGGCTGGATTGCATTGGTATGGGGAAAAGAGATTAACCAGATTTATTTGGGATTGTTTGTGTATGCGTGACAGCGACAGCTCACCACTGCTAGTAGGCCTGACGGGGGGCATAGGCAGCGGCAAAACTACGGTAAGCGATAGATTCAAATCTTTTGGCATTCAAGTAATTGACGCAGATATTGTAGCAAGACAAGTAGTTGAGCCAGGTAGTGAAGCTTTAATTGCTATCGCCAAACATTTCGGCACCGCTCTACTTACAGCAGAAGGCACCCTAGATAGAGCAAGCTTACGTCAAATTATTTTCAGTAATGAACAAGAAAAATCTTGGCTAGAACAGCTGCTGCATCCATTAATTAATACCGAAATTCGCTCGTTGCTATCACAGGCCTCCAGTGCCTACGCAATTTTATCATCACCTTTACTACTCGAAACACAGCAGTATGAGTTGGTGGATCGCATACTTGTCGTAGATACCAGTGAGCAATTACAGATTGAACGCGCCAGCGCTCGTGACAATGCCGATCCGATCCAAACTCAGGCCATAATTGCAAGCCAAATGTCTCGTATGGAACGCTGTAACAGAGCCAACGATATTATCCAAAACTACGACGGTTTGAATGAGCTCTACCAGCAGACGGATAAACTACATCAACTCTATCTCGAAATAGCTGCCACACAAGATTAGACACCATATTAATGACATTACATCCACTTAAAATACGCAAGGCCACCAACCACCTATGCAAACAAATACGCCCATTACCTTGAAATGCCCATGTTGCACCAAAGAAATTGTGTGGAGTGATGACTTTCCAGAACGCCCTTTTTGCAGCGAGCGCTGCCGCTTAATTGATTTAGGCGAGTGGGCAAGTGAAGGCCATAAGATTCCTGGCGCGCCCCTCAATACAGTACCTAACATTGAAGATGAAGACTTTTAAAGTGGCTAATATTTTAGGTGTCAGCAATCCAAGTAAAACTGCCGTTGAAAGTTAGCGCAACCTAGCACCTACCGCATCCACCAACAACGAATCGCAGCAACCCCTTGAGCACCTGCCTCAAGAGCATCACATCTATCAAGATGACTCAACCCACCTAAGGCATACACAGGAATATTTACGCCTTTAACCAAGGCTGTAAATTCCTCCCACCCAAGTGACTCTGCCTCGGGATGCGATTGAGTCACCCTTACCGGAGACAACAAGACGTAATCCATTCCCAACGTCTGAGCATGAGCCAATTCGCTCGCATCGTGACAAGATGCGCTGCATAAAAACCGCGAGGATATTGGACGACTAGACGATGCCATTAACAAATGACGATTAAGATGCAATCCAAGGTTGCTATGGGGGTATTGCTCGACAATTAAGGTATAAGTATCAACGCTACAATTAAGTATGAGTCGTGCTCCAGACTGCTTTGTTAGCTCAATTGCATGGCTTATATATGAAGCATGCAAAGATAAATTCAAATCCTTAATTCGCAATTGAATTAGCTTAATGTTTTGCGCCAAAGCTGATTGCAGCTTCAGAGAGAAATCCTCAAATGAAGAAAACTCACCCGTGATGCACAAATACTCCGGTAGGCCTAATGCTTGAAGAATGGGGGTATTGGCTGCAGGGAATTCGTAATCACGCAACTCATCTATAGTGACCCAGCGGATTGGCTGCCCTTCGTTACCGCTAGCCAGCCCGCTGAAAGAAGTGACGCGGTGAACGTCAAGCAACACAGATTTATCACCATAGTGGTGACGGATTTGAATTAAAGGAATATGAGCAAGCACATCAATCGCCAACTCCTCCTTCAGCTCACGCAGCAAGGCTTGCACAACCGATTCGCCAGCATCAACCTTACCGCCCGGGAACTCCCATAACCCACCTTGGTGGGCGGCGGCGGCACGCTTTGCTATGAGCACCTTACCGTCGGTATTAATAATAACGCCAACGGCAACATGCACTAACTGGCTCACAATCTAAAACTCATCAACTAAGAGCGATAATCAGCATTAATCCGCACGTACTCATAAGACAAATCCGTCGTCCAAACGGTTTCCGCAAAACTACCGCGCCCCAAGTCTATATTAATAGTGATCTCAGCCTGACTCATGACGGCCTGCCCTTGTGCCTCAGTATAAGTA
Source organism: Cellvibrio sp. 25HG11W-0 (assembly GCF_057815475.1). NCBI lineage: Bacteria > Pseudomonadati > Pseudomonadota > Gammaproteobacteria > Cellvibrionales > Cellvibrionaceae > Cellvibrio > Cellvibrio sp. 25HG11W-0. Next base: position 1,144,081 of record NZ_CM174230.1, on the reverse strand, counting down.
CTTGCACGCCCACCTTTTTCAACGATTAGAACATCATTGAGATGGACAACAACTTTAGTTGCATCAAGGTCGTTTAAACCTGCATATCCAATCGCAGCTACTATTCGACCCCAGTTTGGATCTGACGCAAACAATGCAGTTTTAATAAGGGGAGAGTGCGCAACCGCATAGGCCACATCTAGGCATTCATCACGATTGGCTCCGCCACTTACAGCAACAGTAACAAACTTAGTAGCCCCTTCACCATCGCTCACGATACTTTTAGCTAAATGAATATATGCGGCCAGAATGACTTCGCGCAATTTTTGATAGAGTTCATCGCCAGCGTCAGTGACTTCCACAACACCTGAGCCACCTGTAGCAATCAAGATACAAGAATCATTCGTCGAGGTATCTCCATCAATCGTAATGCGATTGAAAGACCTGTCTGCTGCTTCGCGTGAGAGCTGCTGCAGCAAAGCCGGAGAAACTTTGGCATCGGTCGCGATATAACCCAACATCGTCGCCATATTAGGTTTAATCATTCCGGCACCCTTAGAGATGCCGTTTACGGTAATCACGTGCCCTTGGTGTTCAAATTGCGTGCTAAAACCCTTAGGGCGAGTATCCGTGGTCATAATACCTGCGGCGGCATCATCCCAACCCAATTCAGTAGCATTACTGATTGCCTCAGGTATTACCGCGATGATTTTTGCAACGGGCAATGGCTCCCCAATAACACCCGTAGAGAATGGTAAGACCTGCTCAGGCTGCACACCTGTTATTTCCGCAATAGCGGAACAGGTTGCCTTAGCATCAAGCAAACCCTGCTCCCCAGTGCATGCATTAGCATTTCCAGAATTAATAACCAAGTAGCGGATAGCTGCGGTGTGTGCCAAATGTGCGCGACATAATGTTACAGGTGCCGCACAAAACGCATTTTTAGTAAAAACGCCCGCAACACAACTTCCTTCTGCCAGCTCAAATAGCACCACATCGCGGCGCCCAACTTTTTTAATACCTGCGCTTACCGCTGTAAGCTTTACCCCTTTTACAGGATGCATTGTTGGAAAAGGATATTCGCCTACTGCCATGATTTTTTAACCTTAAATCTTAATGTTGATAATTGTTTTAATCACGTTAATTATTCAAGTTGCCCGTGGCAGCTCTTAAACTTCTTTCCTGACCCACAGGGACACGGATCATTGCGGCCAACCTTACGACCTTCACGTACCATAGGGGTCGCCTGGCGATTACTCGGTGCTGCAACTTCTGGTGCACCTAAGGCAGATAATTCATCGTGACGTAATTGCATTTTTTGACGAGCCAATTCCTCGCGGCGGCGATTTTCCATCTCATCCATTTGCTCACGCGTTATGGGTTCGACGCGCGCCATTAAATGCACTGTTTCACGCTTAACGGAAATTAGCAGCTGCTGAAACATTTCAAATGCTTCGCGTTTATATTCTTGCTTCGGATTCTTTTGCGCATAAGAACGCAAATTAATCCCTTGGCGCAAGTGATCCATTGACGCCAAGTGCTCCTTCCAAGCATTGTCCAATACTTGCAGCATTACCTGTTTTTCAATTTCGAAGAGAATTTCACCTATTCGCTCACACTTGGTTTCGTAAGCAGCCTGCACCTCTTCTAATACTTTTTTGCGTAGACTTTCCTCATGCAAGCGTGTGTCTTCTTCTAACCATTTAGCTATGGGTAGACGCAAACCAAAATCGGTTTCGACTTGTTTCTCAAGACCCGGAATATCCCACTGATCTTCAATCGACTGCGGGGGGACAAAACCATTGATTAGCTCTTCTACAACCTCTTCTCGAATTGCATTAACTGTGTCGCGAATAGAATCAGCATCTAGCAGCTCATTACGCTGATGATAAATAATTTGACGCTGATCATTTGAAACATCGTCAAACTCCAATAGTTGCTTACGAATATCAAAGTTGCGCCCTTCTACCTTGCGCTGCGCTTTTTCAATCGCGTTATTAACCATTCGATGTTCAATCGCCTCACCCTTCTCCATCCCCAAAGCTTGCATGAAGCTGCGCACTCGCTCAGAGGCAAAAATACGCATGAGGTTATCTTCAAGCGATAAATAGAAGCAGGTTAAACCTGGGTCACCCTGACGGCCGGCACGACCGCGTAACTGGTTATCAATACGACGCGATTCGTGACGTTCAGTACCAATGATATGTAAGCCGCCAGCTGCCTGCACAACCTCGTGACGTTTTTTCCACTCAGCCTTTATTTCAGAAATCTGTTCCGGCGTAGGATTCTGTAGCTTTTCTATATCCGATTCCCAGCGTCCACCCAAAACAATATCGGTACCACGTCCGGCCATATTGGTCGCAATAGTCACAGCCCCGGGACGCCCAGCTTGCGCAATAATTTCTGCCTCCTGCGCGTGAAACTTAGCATTCAAAACTTGATGGACTATACCTGCGGCAGCTAAGCGGCGCGACATTTCTTCCGACGTTTCAATCGAGGCCGTACCCACTAAAATAGGCGCGTTCAATGCCTGAAATGCCTTAACATCATCAACAATTGCCGCATATTTTTCTTCCAAGGATAAAAACACCTTGTCATTCATGTCTTGGCGCTGCTTAGGTTTATTCGTTGGTATTACTACTACATCCAAACCATAAATTTCACGGAATTCAAATGCTTCTGTATCGGCAGTACCAGTCATACCCGACAGAGTTGGGTAGAGGCGGAAATAGTTTTGAAAGGTCGTCGACGCCAAAGTTTGACTCTCACTTTGAATTTCAACACCTTCTTTTGCTTCTAGCGCCTGATGTAAACCTTCAGATAGACGACGACCGTGCATGGTACGTCCAGTATGCTCATCAATTAAAACAACCTGACCTTCTTGTACAATATATTCAACATCAAGATGAAAAAGCGCATGGGCACGCAGTGCAGAGTTAACGTGATGCAGTAGTGTAAGATTGTTTGCCGCATAAAGATTTTGATCCGCCTGCAAAAGTTTGGCATCAATCAAAAGCTCTTCAACACGCTGATGCCCATCTTCTGTCAGTTCAACTTGACGTGACTTTTCATCTACCGTGTAATCGCCCGCTTTCGTGATAACCTTTCGATCACCATCTTCACCATTGTCAATTTGCAAGGTCAACTTCATAACCAGTTGATTCATACGCTTATATAATTCTGAGCTATTTTCTGCAGCCCCTGAAATTACTAGTGGCGTACGCGCCTCATCTATAAGAATAGAATCCACTTCATCTACTACAGCAAAGTTTAAAGGGCGCTGCACTTTATCGCGTTTGCTTAAAGCCATATTATCTCGCAGATAATCAAAGCCATATTCATTGTTAGTACCATAGGTAATGTCGGAGAGATAAGCTTCGCGCTTCACATTTGGCGCCTGCATAGATTGAATAATGCCGACCGACAAACCCAGAAATTCATACACAGGGCGCATCCAATTTGCGTCGCGACTAGCAAGATAATCGTTCACCGTCACAATATGCACGCCTTTACCTGCAAGAGCATGTAAATAGCTAGGTAAAGTGGACACAAGAGTTTTACCTTCACCTGTGCGCATCTCAGCAATACGCCCTTCATGCAGCGCCATACCACCCATTAACTGCACATCAAAATGACGCATTCCCATTACTCTACGACTTGCTTCACGAACTGTCGCAAATGCCTCAGGTAATAATTGATCAAGAGTCTCTCCTTGAGCAAAACGCGTACGATATTCTTCCGTTTTCGCCTTTAATGCGTCATCCGAAAGTTTTTCAAAATCGGCCTCTAATGCATTAACACGCACAACCAGCTTGCCCATTCGTTTTAATTCGCGTTCATTTTTTGAACCAAATAATGCCTTGATTAACTTACCGATCATTTTCTATACCGTAATAAACATAAATTCAGAGTAATTTGCACAGTAAAAGCAGCGAAATTAAAGATATTCACCGATTTTTAGAGCTGGCAAGTAAATAGGAAGGAGCGAACGAAAGCAAGCAAGAAGCCGCTTAAGTTGCAAAGATTCTAGATTTAGCGAATGGTGCGGCGGATGTATGTAGAGGGGTCGACAACACGACCGTTTTGATAAACTTCGAAATGCACGTGAGGTGCTGTAGAGCGACCAGTAGAGCCTGACAAGGCAATAACCTGACCCTTTTTCACCACATCACCCGCTTTTACTAAATTGGTTTTGTTGTGAGCATAACGCGTAACCAAGCCCGCAGTATGTTTGATTTCAACCATATTGCCGTATTCAGGATGCCGGCCGGACCAATTCACCACGCCAGCGGCGACGCTACTGACTTCACTGCCTGAACGCGCAGTAAAATCTATACCCGAGTGAAATGCTTTTTTGCCGGTAAACGGGTCCGTTCTATAACCAAAGGGAGAGGTAATCCATGCATTGGGAACTGGCGCGCCTGCGACAAAAGCCTGCTGTTTTAGGTCGCGACTAGAAAGCAGCGCATCTATAGTGCTTAACTGCTGTTCACGGCTATCTAATTGATCGGAAAAGTGATCTAAAGCCGCAAAAAAATCAGGCTTTTCATAAGCTTCATCGGGAGCCGCCTGCGATGGCCCACCATAGGCAGGCACTTGATTGAAATCGAACTCACCCTCATCTAGATTAGCAGCGGATGTTAATTTCTCACCTAATGCATCCAAACGCATGAGGCGCGCCTGTAACTCTGCCATTTTACTTGTAAGCGCTTCAATTTTAGCTTCCGAGGTACGTCGCTCTTCTTCTATGTCTGAAACATCTGATTCCCGCGCTGAAAGTATTTCGCTCCACGCCTTGGTGTCTGCACTAAATAATTCACCCTTCTCTGCCGAGACTAACCAACTATAGCCCCAAGCCCCCACCACAGTGGGAATCCCCAACAAACACACAGACAGAAACGCACGCGTCCACCCACCGAGGGTAATACTGCGAGCCTGTGCATGATTTTTGTTGACGATAATAATTTTCATTCAGAAATCTACTCTTGGGCCCATATATTATTATGAGGGCACATTATACTCGTGAAGCAAACCCATAGGATTTACACCAAAAAGCGTCGAATTTCAGAGATTGACTTTAGTATCCTAGACCAAACACTGATACCTTGCGTTAAAAAATGGTAATAAGTGTTTATATTCAAGCAGTTACACATTGTTTTGCGGGGAAACTCGCTGTGTAAATATCCTTTGCCGAACGTAAAAAAGAACGATCAACTGGAATATCTCACAATTGGGAATCGATTAACAAGTAAAAAGATGCCTTGGTTTAAAAAATGATCACTCTATCAATGTTTTTTTACGCCGCAGCAAGCGACGGGATATAAGCAATGGGGGGAGCCGAACCTTCGTCAAACGTCACAAGCTCCCACGCATCAGGCTGATCAATCAGTTGGCGCAAAACGCGATTGTTGAGTGAATGGCCCGACTTATGTGCGCGAAATTCCCCAATAATACTGTTACCTAAAAGATAGAGGTCGCCTATCGCATCCAATACTTTGTGCTTTACAAACTCATCATCGAATCTCAGTCCATCCTCATTAAGGATTCGATAATCATCTACAACAATCGCATTATCCATACTGCCGCCACGGGCTAAACCTTTAGAGCGTAGATACTCTATTTCGTGCATAAAACCAAAAGTGCGAGCGCGACTTATATCTTTAACAAAAGACGCGCTGGAGAAATCCATCTCTGTATGCAAGCTCCGCCCCTTAAATACCGGATGATCAAAAGCGATAGAAAAAGAAATTTTAAATCCATCAAACGGAACAAAACTTGCCACTTTATCGCCATCAACCAAGACTACATCCTTGAGAATCCGCACGAATTTTTTACGCGCACTTTGCTCCAGCACACCTGCCGACTGCAACAAAAAGACAAAAGGGCTAGCGCTACCATCCATAATAGGAATTTCCGGCGCATCCAACTCAACAATTGCGTTGTCGATACCTAAGCCAGCCATTGCCGACATCAAATGTTCAATCGTAGACACGCGAACATCACCGGCAACCAAGCAAGTCGATAGTGTAGTTTCACCCACATTTTTAGCAGTTGCCTTAATCTCCACCACTGGATCGAGATCAACACGACGAAAAACAACTCCCGAATTAACGGGGGCTGGCTTTAGGGTTAAGTGAATCATCTGTCCCGTATGCAAGCCCACACCCGCTGTATGGATAGTGTTTTTTAGTGTCCGCTGATTGCTCATCTTGTAGCGCTACCCTTTGAGAATTATTGCAGTGCATGAAATTGATCTGATTGAATAATCGGCCACACCTAACACCAAGGTTAAATACAGCCATAAAAAATATAATATATTCAACACATTAGGAGCGCAGGCTCCATTAAGCGCATGCGCCCCCGAAACCAAATACTATCAACTCACTCACTCTCGAACCAGTTACTTAGTACAATCAACATCATAGCAAAAGCCTTTGAAGGCTATTTATCAATCAGCCTGACGACGTAAAAAAGCGGGAATATCCAAATATTCTAACTCTTTGTCACCCAATGGCGCAGCCAAAGCAGCAGCACTGGCAGATTGCGCGTTAGCACGCAAATGTGCGGGACGATCTAGGGTCGCATAGTCAACAGGTGGAGCTGCACGACGAGTATTATCCACCACAACTTTAGTCGCAGCTGCCTTAGTGTCTTTAGTGGTTGTAGACTTTCTAATCAATCCCAAACCCGTTGCCACAACCGTTACACGCAGTTCATTGCTCATTTCTGGATCGATAACTGTTCCTACCACCACCGTAGCATCTGCTGATGCGAATTCTTCGATGGTGTCACCTACCTCAGAATACTCACCCAAAGACAAATCTATACCGGCGGTAATATTTACCAAAATTCCGCGCGCGCCTTGCAGATCCACATCTTCCAACAACGGACTGCGAATGGCAGCTTCAGCGGCTTCGCGCGCGCGATGCTCTCCGGTTGCGCGACCCGTTCCCATCATGGCCATACCCATTTCACCCATAACCGTGCGCACATCTGCAAAATCTACGTTGATCATACCGGGACGAATAATTAAATCGGCAATGCCCTGAACAGCGCCAAGTAAAACATTGTTGGCAGCCTTAAAGGCATCCAACAGGCTGGTTGATTTCCCCAAAACAGACAATAACTTTTCATTTGGAATCGTAATAAGTGAGTCAACCCGCTCGCCCAACTCTAATATGCCAGCTTCGGCAATTGCCATACGCTTGCGCCCTTCAAAAGGAAAGGGCTTAGTAACCACAGCAACCGTCAATATCCCCAAATCACGAGCTACTTCAGCCACGATTGGCGCGGCACCTGTACCTGTACCGCCCCCCATACCCGCAGCGATAAACACCATATCGGCACCACGCAATACTTCTGCAATTCGTTCGCGATCTTCCATTGCAGCCTGACGACCCACTTCTGGATTGGCGCCAGCACCCAATCCTTTGGTCATGGTATTACCTAACTGCAACACTGTGCGCGCATCTATGTCTTTCAATGCTTGGGCATCAGTATTCGCGCAGATAAACTCCACACCTTCAATGTTACTGGCGATCATGTGCTTAACCGCGTTGCCGCCGCCACCACCCACACCGATCACTTTGATTACTGCGTTTTGATGGATACTATCGACTAATTCAAACATGGCCACACCCCTTTTGTCCTTGAATCAAACTAAGAAAAATAAATTTGGTTTACTTTGCAACGGTACAAAACAATAAAATACAAATAACGCTAAAAGCTGCTTTGAAAAATCTTTTTAATTTTGCTAAAAATAGACCCTTGAGACTCTTTAGTGTTCTGTGTTGAACGCCCACCGGTTTGCTGTTGCTTCATGGCATAAATCAACAAACCAACACCTGTGGAATAAATAGGGTTATTCACTATGTCCGACAAACCACGAATATTCTGTGGGGCACCTAAACGCACGGGCATATGAAAAATTTCTTCCGCGAGTTCAATAACACCTTCCATTTTGGAAGTACCCCCGGTCAGCACTATGCCGGCTGCAATTAAATCTTCAAAACCACTACGGCGTAATTCAGCTTGCACCAAGGTAAAGAGTTCGTCATAACGAGGCTCTACCACTTCGGCCAACGCCTGCCGTGATAGATCACGCGGCTGACGATCACCTACGCTAGGCACTTTGATAGTTTCATCTGGGCTGGTCAACTTCGCCAACGCACAGGCATATTTGATTTTTATCTCTTCCGCATTCGGTGTAGGCGTACGTAATGCCATAGCAATATCGTTGGTGACCTGATCACCCGCAATCGGAATAACACCCGTATGACGAATTGCACCATCTTTAAAAATAGCTATGTCAGTGGTGCCGCCACCGATATCAACTACGCATACACCTAATTCTTTTTCATCGTCAGTCAAGACGGCATAACTAGAGGCCAACTGCTCCAAAATAATATCTTCAACTTCTAGACCACAGCGACGAATACACTTTTCAATATTTTGTGCCGCATTTACCGCACAGGTTACCAAATGGACTTTAGCTTCCAAACGAACACCCGACATTCCCAGCGGTTCTTTAACACCGTCTTGATCATCGATCAAAAATTCCTGCGGTAATATGTGCAGAATTTTTTGATCTGCCGGTATCGCCACAGCCTGCGCAGCATCTATTACTCGCTCCAAATCCTGAGCAAACACTTCACGATCTCGAATTGCCACAATGCCATGAGAGTTCAGGCTACGAATATGGCTACCAGCAATACCCGCATACACTGAATGAATTTGACATCCAGCCATTAATTCAGCTTCTTCGATTGCGCGCTGAATGGATAAAACTGTCGACTCTATATTGACCACTACACCTTTTTTCAGCCCGCTGGATTTATGCGAGCCTATGCCCACAATTTCCAACTGTCCTTCTAGGTTGATAGCACCAACGATAGCCACAACCTTGGATGTCCCTATATCCAGGCCGACAATCATTTTGTTGTCACTAACGTTTGCCATGCATTAACCTCATTATCCCGCTTTGCTTCAGTCACTTCAGTCTTCTAGCTCACTGAGAGCATCCTGATTTGAATATCTGTTTTATGCCTATACCACCCAATTTTGGGGCGCTATTTACTTACTACATGATTCTTAATGTGCTTTTTTGCCATCTCTGAATCTTCCACCCAACGCACCGCAACACCATTTGTGTAACGCACATCAATTGTATTTACATCGCTCCAGACCGCACTCAGATAATTGTCGTATACAGTAACAAATCTACGCATTTTTTCCATCACCTGATCGCGCCCAATTGCGATTTCTACAGCATTTTTTATCGTTAATCGCCAAGATTTTTTGTTGTCACACTTTAAAGCCACAACTTCTAGACCACGAGAGCGTAAAAGCTGGGATAGATCTTGGTATTGCTGCAAAATCTCGACACTATCTGCTTCATTTCCTTGTAGCCATGGCAACCCAACAAGGCGCTCTAACTTTTCCACTTTAACAATTTCACCGCGCTGATTTAAAAAACCATCCCCCCAACGCGCTATGGGTTTTTGCTCTGCAATTTTAACCACTAAGGTATCTGGCCAACGGCGATTTAAGCTTACCGACTCAACCCAAGAATCTTCCATCAAAGCGCGTTTCAGCCGCATTAAATCAAGCTGTAAAAAATCACCATCAATTTCGCGTTCAAGCAACTCTGTTGCACGTTGTTTAGAGATAAAGTGAAACTCTCCCTCAACGACCACACTTTTAATGGGCCGCTCCAACAATTTCGCTATGGGCTCACTTACCCAATAAAGTGCCAAAACCAAAACACTGAGCAGCATCGTTATTGCAAACTTACGGCTCAACAAGTTCACCCACCAACGCGGCGCGCCCCCCTTTGCATTGGAGCGCTGAATTCGTTCTCCGCGTGGAGACACCTGTGAATATCCTTGCTCACGCTTAGTGATTGCACCTGCTCCGCGCGTTGCTCGCGGTGGCGGTGACTCCAGCAACACATCCCGACTAGCGCCCGATGCACCCACATCAGCTTTTTTTCGCCCTGATTTAATCTGCTGATTTGAGCTGCGATGATCATCACGCAAGCCCGTAGCAACAAGCGGCTCATCGGCAAAAATTGCGTCATCAGCACCGCGCTTGCCCAATCCTTTTAGGTCACGCATATCAACTACAACTTAACCTTGAGACTTGCAGATAGTATGGAGCTTACCAATTCAGCAAATGACAACCCTACAGCCTTGGCGGCCATAGGAACCAAGCTGTGACTGGTCATACCTGGTGCAGTATTGACTTCGAGCAGATAAAAATTCTGTTGCGCATCCGCCATTACATCTACACGCCCCCACCCACGACACCCCACCGCATTAAATGCCTTCAAGGCTAAATTTTTTAATTCCTGTTCTTTCTCTGCACTCAGACCACAAGGACAGAGATAGCGGGTATCTTCCGCGATATACTTGGCATCAAAGTCATAAAAGCTATGATCGGTTTCCAGTTTAATCGCAGGCAGTGCAACGCCATCTAAAATAGCAACCGTATATTCTGCACCAACAATAAGGCGCTCAACCAACACACTGCCTTGATAGTCTTTTGCTTTATCAAAAGCATCTTCAAGTTCACTTGCCGTATGCGCCCGCGACATCCCAATACTGGAACCTTCATTGGCAGGCTTTACGATCACCTCCCCGCCCAATTGTGCGAGCACGGAAGCGAAATCTGAATCGCGATTCAATACTGCGAACTCTGGTGTCGGTAAACCTTGTACACCATTAATATTGACGCCACGCCAAAGCTGCTTAGTACGCAACTTATCCATTGCCAGCGCAGAAGACTGCACATCGCTGCCGGTGTAAGGAATTTTCAAAAATTCTAAAAGTGCCTGAATCCGCCCATCTTCACCACCAGGGCCATGAAGTGCGAGAAAAGCACGATCAATTTTTGCCGCTTGCAGATCCGCAATAACATTTTCACTCACATCTATTGCGACATGATCAATTCCCGCTTCCGCCAATGCCGCGATCACCGCAGCACCACTTTGCAATGACACCTCACGTTCAGCTGAGAGCCCACCTAAGAGCACGCCAACGCGTCCAATTTTTTGTTTTAGGGCTGCATCAAGTGGCAGTTTTACAGCTTGCATATTTCGATAAACCTCTAGCGCAAGTTACGCTTTGCTAATTCAGGAGAGAGCACGCCTACATTGCCGGCGCCCTGAGTAATTACGATATCACCAGCGCGCACTATGTCTTTAACTATATCCGGCACACCCTCAACACTCTCAACAAAAATGGGTTCGATCACTCCGCGTGCACGAATACTGCGACACAGATGCCGACTATCAGCACCGGGAATTGCATCTTCACCCGCGCTATAAACCTCTAGCAGCACTAAAGCATCAACAGTTGACAACACATCAACAAAATCTTCATACAAGTCGCGCGTACGTGTATACCTATGTGGCTGATAAATCATCACTAATCGACGCTCTGGCCAACCATCGCGTACAGCCTTAATGACCGCTGCCACTTCTCGGGGGTGATGACCGTAATCATCCACCAACATCGCCTCACCTTCCGCGATCGGGAAATTACCATAGACCTCAAAACGACGCCCAACCCCTTGAAAATTCTCAAGCCCAGATTGAATGGCTTCATTACTAATTTTTTCATCGCTTGCAACTGCAATCACTGCCAATGCGTTTAGCACATTGTGAATACCTGGGATATTGATGCGGATATGAAGCAGATCATCACTGCCTGGACGCACCACATCAAATTCAGAGTGCATCTTGTCTTGCTTAACATTTAGCGCACGAAAATCACAATGCTCTGCCAAACCATAGGTCAAAATTGGGCGTGCTATATCAGGGATAATCTCACTGATTATCGGATCATCGCCGCACAGAACTGCTAAACCATAAAAAGGTAGGTTGTGTAAAAACTCTACGAAGGTCTTTTTCAACTTTGAAAAATCACCACCATAGGTCTCCATATGATCAGCATCAATATTGGTCACTATGGCAACCATAGGCTGCAAATGTAAAAACGATGCATCGCTCTCATCGGCTTCAGCGACTAAATAACGGCTTGCACCTAACTGCGCATTAGTACCCGTACTATTAACCAATCCACCAATAATAAAGGTAGGATCTTGCTTAGCGGCAGCGAGAATAGACGCAAGCAAACTTGTCGTTGTTGTTTTTCCATGAGTACCCGCAACTGCAATACCATGGCGATAGCGCATTAATTCTCCGAGCATTTCTGCACGGCGCACAATAGGAATACGCAACTCACGCGCACCAACCATTTCAGGATTGGTGGCATGTACTGCACTGGAGTTCACGACTACATCTGCGCCTTTAACATTGTCCTTGGTGTGACCGATAAAAATAATAGCGCCCTTACGGGCCAAGCGCTCAGTTACACTTGATGCTTTAATATCAGAGCCGGAAATTTCATACCCCTGATTAATTAAAACCTCAGCAATACCACTCATACCAGCGCCGCCGATACCAATAAAATGAATGCGACGAATACGACGCATCTCAGGAACGCAATAAAATCCTATGGATTCATCAAGGGGTTTATCCAAGGGCCACCTCCACACAGCTATCTGCTACTTGCGCGGCTGAATTAGCTTGCGCTAACTCCCGGGCTTTTTCCGCCATCACCATCAAATGATCGCGGTCAGCGAATTGAGTTAATAAAAGTGCAGCCAATTTGGCTGCCGACAAATCAGCTTGAGCGACAGCAATACCGGCTCCCGCTTCCGTTAAATTTTTTGCATTCCACGTTTGATGATCATCAATTGCACTGGGCAGCGGAATTAATATCGATGCGACACCTGCCATCATAATTTCAGAAACAGTTAGAGCGCCGGCACGACAAATCACCATGTCAGCCCAATCGTAAGCTGAGGCCATATCGTCAATAAAAGCCTCAACCTTCCCCTCAACTTTATAGTGTGCATAACCCGCAGCAGTGCCTTCTTGATGACTGGTACCCGTTTGATGCCACACCTCAGGCCGATTATCTGGCGCCAACTCGGCTAATGCCTGAGGTACTAATTCATTAATCGCTTTGGCCCCCAAACTGCCACCTAAAACCAATAAATGTAATGGTGCTTTTTGCGCAGCGCGCGCAGCGTAACGAACATTGACCAAGGGTAAATCCTGTATCGCCTTTCGCACCGGGTTACCAACAACCGCAGATACCGCAACACGCCCTTTTTTAAACGCATGAGGAAATGCACAAAGCACACGCTGTGCAAATTTAGCGAGCAAACGATTTGTGGTGCCCGCCACCGCATTCTGCTCATGAATCACCAAAGGAATGGCCAATACTTTCGCAGCCAAACCACCTGGGCCAGAGGCAAACCCCCCAAAACCTATGACGACCTGAGGCTTAATCTGGCGCAATAACTTTACCGCCTGAAATACTGCAAAGCTCACGAGAAAGGGCGCTTTAATTAAACCTAATATGCCGCGACCACGAACACCTTCTACCTTAAGTAAATGCAACGGAATATTGGCTGCAGGCACCAAGCGATTTTCAATGCCGCGCTCTGTCCCCAGCCAATCAACTACAGCACCGCGTTCACGCAACTCTTCTGCAACGGACAAAGCAGGAAATACATGGCCGCCAGTACCGCCCGCCATAATTAATACACGTAAGTTATTCGCCATCGCATTCGTCATGCCGCTGCCTCCAGCATACTGGTGCGTACTGGTTTTCGCGCTGCGGGAACAACTGGCGAATGCCCCGCCAATTCCCAATGTGCGCGCATAACGAATGCCATTAATAAACAACAAATCAATAGACTACTACCGCCATAGCTAATAAATGGCAAAGTCAAACCCTTAGTAGGCAGCAATCCAGAAGACACACCTATATTGACGAATACTTGAAAGCTAAACAAAATGGCAATACCAAATGTCGCCAAGGCTGGGAACATTCTACCTTCAGCCAAATTATGTTTGGCGAGCAAAAGAATGCGTACAATCAACGCTGCAAATAATCCAATAATAACGGCCGCTCCGAGCAGGCCGAATTCTTCTGCAATAATGGCAAAAATAAAATCGGTATGAGCCTCAGGCAAAAAGAACAGCTTTTGCAAACTATTACCTAAGCCCAACCCCACCCATTCACCGCGACCAAAACCAATCAAAGACTGCGTCAATTGATAACCGGTATTAAATTGATCTGCCCAGGGGTCAAGAAAGGTAATTAGGCGCTGCATGCGATAGGGCGACAAAATAGCAACAGAGGCCAAGCCGCCTACACCAATCATAATCAACAATAGAAAGTGCCAAATACGCACGCCTGCAATAAACATCATGGCAAACACAGTCACGCTCAATACCACCGAACTACCAAAATCTGGCTCCAAAAGCAGCAACCCAACAAATACACCCACGATTAATAACGGTTTGAGAAAACCCTGCCAGCCAAAGTGTAATTCTTGATAACGACGCGCAAAGAAACTGGCAAAAAATACCACTGCACAAAATTTTGCAATTTCTGATACCTGTATCGAAATGATCCCCAACCCAAACCACCGCTGGCTACCATTTACCTTTTTGCCGATACCCGGTATTAACACCACAACCAATAGAAACAATGTAATTAACAATAAATGCCCAGCATAGCGCTGCCAAAAACTCATAGGTACGCAGACAACAAATGCAGCGAGCGCTAAGCCCATTAAAATATAAACACCATGGCGCTTAGCAAAAAACCACGCGTCATTATAATTGGCGGCAGCAAATGCAACCGAGGCCGATGACACCATCACCAATCCAATTGACATCAAGACCAACCAGAGACACAACATGGTCCAATCCATGCGCATACTCAGCGTCAATTGATGATTTGGCGTAGCAGATTGGCTCATGGTTTATTAACCTCCTGCGCCAAAGCCGCTACAGCTGAGCAAAATTGCTCGCCGCGATCTTCATAATTTTTAAACATATCGAAGCTCGCACAGGCAGGCGAGAGCAACACGGCATCACCGGGAGCCGCTAAATTAAATGCATCTTTTATGGCGTCCGACATTGTTTCTGCAAAAGATAGTGCAACGTCTGAACCTACAGCTGCAGCAATGACCGGCGCATCGCGACCTATGAGCACTAAACGGCAATTCACTTGTGCAAAGATCGCGCATAACTCAGAAAAATTTTGTTCTTTACCTTCACCGCCCATAATCACAATCAATTGCTGCGGGTTGCGCGCCAAGCCTTTAATCGCGGCAAGGGTTGCACCTATATTGGTACCTTTAGAATCGTTATAAAACTCCACACCTTTTATTTGCGCAACAAACTCACAGCGATGACGCAAACCACTGAAAGTTTTTAATGTGGCTAGCATTGCCTCCATAGAAATGCCTGCTGCGTCCCCTAAGGCCAGCGCAGCCAGTGCATTATCTACATTGTGTGTACCACGAATTTTCAGCTCAGATGCGGGCATGAGACGCGTAAGATTTTTCGCTAAATAACTTACACCCTCGTCATCAATCACGCCAAAACTGCCAAAGTCTGCTTTACCACCAAAAAAAATCGGCTTGGCTCCGGCAGCTAAAGGCGGCTGACTGAGCGGGTCATTGCGATTAACAACAATTTTTTCAGCACCGAAATAGACTCGCAACTTCGCTAACACATATGCACGCATATCGTTGTAGCGATCCATATGATCGGCGCTAATATTCAAAATAGTCGCCACTTTTGCATTGAGCTTACTCACAGTCTCCAATTGAAAACTGGACAGTTCCATAACATAGAGTTCGATATCATCTGCAAGCAATTCAAGCGCTGGCGTACCGAGGTTGCCGCCCACTGCCACCTTAATTCCGGCGTGAGCTGCCATTTCACCCACGAGCGTGGTCACAGTACTTTTTGCATTGGATCCTGTAATGGCCACAATAGGCGCCTTGGCATAACGTACAAATAATTCAATGTCGCCAATCACAGGAACACCTGCGGCTTGCGCCTGCACTAACACGGGAGTTGCCAAGGCAATTCCTGGGCTTACAATAATTTCATCGCAGGCCAAAAGTGTTTCAATATTTAGATCCCCACATTCAATCGTACTCAGCGGAAATTCTTGCTGCACCTTCGCTAGATTAGGCGGCGTCGCACGGGTATCAAGCAATACAAATGCCTGTTGTTGACTCGTCAAAAAGCGCGCCACAGACAACCCGGTAATACCGGTGCCGATAATGGCTTTTAGCTTGCTTGTGGCGATCAACTGGGACACAAAATATTTCCTATAAAGAAATTATGATTAACGAATTTTTAAGGTCGCTAAACCTATCAAGACCAACATCAGGGTAATAATCCAAAAACGCACAATGACGCGCGGTTCGGGCCAACCTTTTAACTCGAAATGGTGATGTATTGGGGCCATACGAAAAATACGACGTCCAGTTAATTTAAACGAGGCAACCTGCAAAATCACCGACACGGTTTCCAGTACAAAAATGCCACCCATAATAAAAAGCACGATTTCATGACGAACAATAACCGCCACCAGCCCTAGTGCTGCACCTAAAGCCAAAGCACCGACATCGCCCATAAACACCTGTGCGGGATAGGTGTTAAACCAAAGAAATCCCAAACCCGCCCCGACCAGCGCGCAACAAAACACCACTAGTTCACCAGCACCGGGGATATAAGCAATATGCAAATATTGCGAGAACTGAGAGTTACCTGCGAGATAGGCAATTAAACCCAAGGCTGCCGCCACCATGACGCTCGGCATAATTGCCAAGCCATCTAAACCATCCGTAAGGTTGACGGCGTTACTAGTGCCCACTATTACAAAGTAGGTAAAAATGATGTAAAACAAGCCCATATCGAGCGCGACATTTTTAAAGAACGGAATAAAGAGTTGCGTCTCTGCAGGGCTCTGCGCGGTGTAATACAAAAAAATGGCAGCACCAAAACCTGCGATGGATTGCCAAAAATATTTCCAGCGACCCGGCAAACCACGTGAATCACGTTTGGCGACTTTGCGATAATCGTCCACCCAACCCACAGCGCCAAATACACCCGTCACAATCAACACGGTCCATACATAGCGATTACTCAAATCAGACCAGAGTAAGGTGCTGGCAAAAATGGCCGCTAGAATTAAGGCACCGCCCATAGTAGGTGTGCCCGATTTACTTAAGTGAGACTGTGGCCCATCAGTGCGTACCGATTGCCCAATACGCATTTCAGTCAAACGGCGAATAAACCAAGGACCAAGCAGTAGAGAAATCCCGAGCGCCGTCAACACACCTAAAATGGCACGCACGGTTAAATATTGAAACACCGCAAAACTGCGCAGATATTCTTGTAGGTATTCTGATAGCCAATACAGCATCAGTGAGTTTCTCCTGCCAGGTCACAGAGCTCGCGCACCACCAATTCCATCTTGGCGCTGCGCGACCCTTTAATTAAAAAAGTTGTTTTCGTATCGGCAATTGCTTTGAGTGCAGCAACTAGCGCTTCGCGCTGCTGAAAATGCTCGGCATTGGCACCAAAGGCTTGGCTAGCATTTTCACTCAGCACACCCAAGGTAAATAGCTTGTAAACACTTTTACTGCGCGCGTAGCTGCCTAACTCTGCGTGCATCTGTGCGGCATCTTCGCCTAGCTCACCCAAATCTCCCAAAACTAAAATGCCACACTCCGCTTGACTCAACACATCTATAGCTGCGCGCACAGAACCTGGGTTAGCGTTATAACTGTCATCGATAATTGTTGCCTGCTGATAACCACGCTGACGACTCATGCGACCGGCAACCGGTGCAAAATTTTCCAAACCACGCTGCACATGTTGCAAGTTCGCACCGACAGCTACTGCACAAGCTGCTGCCATTAATCCATTGCGTACACTGTGCTCGCCTTGAGCGTTCAAAAACATTGCTGCACTGGTGTTATTAATATGCAAGGTAAATTCTAAACCATCATTTTTTGTCACTATATTTTGTGCATAACAATCAGCACCAGTATCATGGAGTGAAACTTTAATCACTTGCTGTGCAGTAAAGTCTTGCTGTGCAAGCTGCTGTAACCACTGTGCAGCAAATACATCATCCAGATTTACCACCGCTTTAGCCGATGCAGCCTTAGCCAAACCGGAATAAATTTCTCCCTTAGCACGCGCAACGCCTTCAATAGATCCGAAACCAGCAATATGTGCGGGCATCACATTGTTGATCATGGCAACCTGAGGTTTTGCGAGACTGCAGAGGTAGGCAATTTCATCTGGGCCACTTGCGCCCATTTCAATTACCGCAAATTGATGCTGAGCATCAAGCTGCAATAAAGTTAGCGGCACACCAATGTGATTATTGAAGTTGCCCTTAGTCGCGTGAGTTGCACCCATTTCATTTAAAATGGAAGCCACCAGAGTTTTTACGGTGGTTTTACCGCTGCTGCCAGTAATAGCAATAAGCGGCCCAGTAAATAAGCTGCGATTAAATGCCGCTATTTGACCCAACGCCAAGAGGCTATCGCTTACTACTAATTGCGGTACGCTGATCTCCGGATAGTAATTTTCAACAACCAACGCACAGGGCTGCTTAGCTAAGGCATCGGCCAAAAAATCATGGGCATCATATTTATCACCACGCAGAGCGATAAATAGCTCGCCTTGTTGCAGGCTGCGTGTATCTGTACTCACCGCTGTAAATTCGCTATCGCCATGTTGCAATTGCGCGCCCAAAGAGTTTTCACTGGCGCGAACAAACCCTAGAATTTCGCGTAAAAATACCGGCCGAATCATACCTGGCCTCCAGATTTATCACTACTTACTGTATGGCCAGCTTCACGCTTGGCAATACGGCGCTGCAACGCTAAGCGCGCCTGCTTAATATCACTGAAGGGCAAGGATTGATTTGCAAAAATTTGATAGTCTTCATGCCCCTTGCCCGCCACTAAAATAATGTCGCCAGCCTTAGCTTGTTGCACAGCAAAATCAATCGCTTGAGCGCGATCGGCCAACACCAAACAGCGATTAGGGTTTTTCATACCAGCAACTATATCGGCAGCAATTACTGCGGGATCTTCTGAACGCGGGTTATCATTGGTGACTATGACGCAATCGCTTAGACGCTCCGCTATTCGCCCCATCAACGGACGCTTAGCTTTATCGCGGTCACCGCCACAACCAAATAGCGTCCAGACTTGTCCTGCTTTATGTTCATGCAGCGCCTTCAAAGTGTTTTCCAGCGCATCAGGCGTGTGCGCGTAATCAACAATAACCTGCACTTCTTGCAAGGCTTCATCAACAATTACCGATTGCATACGGCCAGGTGCCGGCTCTAGTTTTTCCACCAAGGGTAGAACCTGCTCCAGACTAAAGCCCTGCACACAGACACTGGCGATAACGGCTAATAAATTACTTAAATTAAATTCACCCAAAAGCGGCGACTTAAGTTCACCCTGTCCCCAAGGGGTAATAATATTGGCGCGCACGCCACTTGCATGTAACTGTATGTTTTCTACGTAAACATCAGCCTTAGTTTGTATTGAATAACTTATTGCTGTAATTGATGCAGGTATTTGTGCGAGCAAGCCCTTGGCCCAAGCATCATCAATATTCACGATTACATGCTGTAAACCCTGAGCCTGTAACAACTCTGCTTTCGCCTTGCCATAGGCCACAAGATCGCCGTGATAGTCCAAATGATCTTGTGTGAGATTGGTAAATACTGCTGCTGTAAAATGCACGCCTGCAACACGCTTTTGCTGCAAGCTGTGAGAGGAAACTTCAAGTGCAACTGATTTAGCTCCAGCGTGGAGCAAGCCAGCAAGAATGCGCTGCAAGGCAATGGGATCAGGCGTGGTTAAGCCGGTCGATTGCAGCAGTGAAATTTGTTGCGCAATAGGCGCAATGGATTGCGCATCAACCACACCGAAACCTATGGTGCCGACCACCGCTGATTTTTGTTGTAAGTGCGCCAACAATTGTGCAGCCAAAAGGCTGCAGGTGGTTTTACCATTAGTGCCAGTAATACCAATGAGCGACATTTTTTTGCTCGGCTCAGCATAAAAACGGCCCGCAATTTCGCTGACGATTGTCGCCAAGCGTTCAATAGCAATAACAGGCACAGCGCCTAGCCAAGCAACTCCCTGCCACTCTTTATCGGCCTCAACCAATATGGCGACAGCACCCATCTCTATCGCTTTAGCGATAAATTTTCGCCCATCTATTTGAGCACCAACCAACGCAATAAAAATATCGCCAGTTTTTAATTGGCGACTATCGAGGCACAAGTTGCGCCCCTGAATTGCAGCTGCCTCACCTAAATCTAGGCTTGGTATCAAATTGGCCAGTGTGAAAGTGTGCGTTTGATAATGAGCAGCCATCACGTTGCAGACCTCGCGGTAAGCGCAGGTATATCGCTATTAGTTTTAACGCGATGTAATTCATTGGCCGCTGATTTAGGATCAACCTTAACGCGCGGCTTAGTTACAACCTGAGCATCAGGCTTGGTGATTGCGTCAGGCGGAACCTGCAACATACGTAGCGCATCCTCAGCCACTTTCGAAAACGCGGGCGCCGCAACATAACCACCATTGCCATACATGCCGCTACCCTTAGGTTCATCAATAACAACCATGGCCACTATGCGCGGATTTTCAACCGGCGCCATACCCACAAAAGAACCAATTTGTAAGCTCGAATATTTTCCACCGACAGCCTTGAACGCAGTGCCTGTTTTACCTGCCACCGAGTAGGAAATTGCTTTAGCACGACTGCCGGTACCCTCTGCACTGACTACGCGCGTCAGCATTTCTTTAACTTGCTGTGCGTGTATTTTTTCAACAACGCGCTCACCTTCGGGGGACACATCTACTTTCAATAGAGAAATAGGGCGTTTTATTCCGCCAGTAGCTATAACACCGTAAGCTTGCACAGCTTGGAGCACTGTCATATTCATGGCGTAACCAAACGCAATATTCGCGCGCTCAATTTTTTGGGCCGGTTTAAAATAAGGTAAATTACCTGCAGCCTCACCGGGAAAGCCCGTACCAATTGGCTTACCTACACCAAGCAGCGCGTACATATCACGCACGGTATTGGTATCCAGTGCAAAGGAAATTTTAGTCATGGCGATATTGCTCGACTTTGCAATTGCCATGGCCAAGTCCATCACCCCGTAATTTTGGTGATCTTTAATGGGCTTACGGCCCACCATGAAATAGCCAGGGTTAGTATCAATCACATCAGAAGGTTTAAATTTCCCACTCTCTAATGCAGCCAAAACCACCCAAGGCTTAACCGTTGAACCAGGCTCGTATAAATCGGTAATAGCACGATTGCGCAAACCCGCACCGCGGGCATGATTACGATCATTAGGGTTATAAGTAGGAAGATTAGACATGGCGAGCACTTCGCCAGTGAGTACATCCAAAATCACAATCGATCCTGCAACCGCACCACTTTCCTCGACCGCTTTTTTCAATTCGCGATGCGCCAAATACTGCAGACGCAAATCGATGCTTAAGGTGAGATTGCGACCGGGGCTGGCAGCCTTGACCAAACGCAATTCTTTTACCGTGCGCAAGCGACGGTCTTTTAAGACTTCTTTTGCGCCGCTTTCACCGGTTAACCACGCATCGTAAGCCAGCTCCATTCCCTCTTGACCACGATCATCCACATCAGTCATACCCACTAAATGCGCAGCCACCTCGCCCGCAGGGTAATAGCGATGATATTCAATTTGTTGGTATACACCGGGAATCTCCAAGGCCAAAATTGCTTGCGCGGCCTCAGGAGACATTTGCCGCTGCAAATACATAAACTCTTTTGTACCATAACGCGCTAAACGCGCCTCTAGCTCAGCGCGATTAGCATTGAGCGCTTGCGCCAATTCCGCCCAGCGAGTGGGTGCCTCCAACAATTCTTTTGGGTTAGCCCAGAGGCTTGATACTGGGGTGCTAACAGCTAAAGGGTCGCCATTACGATCGGTAATTACACCGCGATAAGCGGGAATGACTTCCGTACGCAAGGTGCGCGACTCACCTTGCCCTTGCAAAAATTCAAAGCCTTTGTCGGTATTCGGCAAAACTTGCAGGCTTGCAACATGCACCAATAACAGCACAACCAATAGCGCCATCACCAAGCCAACACAATAAAAGCGCCAACGGGCAACCTTTAGTGGCGTTTGCTTGCTGGGCGCAAGTGGGCGCGCTGAACGCGGCTCTAAGGCAGGCGAGCGACTCATTGCGCGCCCTCATTCGTAGAATGAACTAGCTCATCACCCATAATCATGAGCATATCTTCTGGCGTAGGCGCCATCATATTTAGCTCTGAGAGCGCGGCCGCCTCAACACGTCCATAAGCCGCCCAAGTACTCTGCTCCAGTAGATATTGCCCCCACTGTACCTGTAGCTGGCCCGCTTCACGGCGCAATACTTCAAGTTCATTTACATCGCGCCTAACCACTTGGGTTGACGCCACTACAGCAAGCGCTGAACCTATAACTCCCAGCCATAAAATGGCCACAACCAGCAACAAGGCTGGCGATAGTGGCTTTTTATGGCGAGGATGAACTGGCTTCATAATGACTCTTATTAATGGATCGAATTTTTGACGTCAGACAATACTGACAACGGCTACAACTTCTCTGCCACTCGCATAACGGCACTGCGCGAACGAATATTGGCTTCCACCTCTGCGGCACTGGCTTTAATCGCTTTGCCACAAGAGCGCATGCGTTTATTGAGCTGTTCATCGCGCACCGGCACCCCCATCGGCAGTTGGTCACCCTGCTCTTGACGGCGAATAAAACGCTTCACCACACGGTCTTCGAGCGAGTGAAAGCTGATGACCACTAAGCGACCGCCGGGAGCCAATACCGCCAAGGCCTGCGCCAACACCGATTCAAGATCGGTTAATTCGCTGTTGACTTGAATACGAATAGCCTGAAAAGCGCGTGTTGCCGGGTGTTTGCCTTTTTCCCACGCTGGGTTCGCCTCTTTGATCACCTCAGCCAAATGCTTAGTGCGGGCAAAAGGCTTTATCGCGCGCTCAGCGATGATGGCGCGCGCCATACGCCTGGCAAACCGCTCTTCGCCGTATTCGCGCAACACCCTAATAATTTCATCTTCGCTCGCACTGTTAACCCAGTCAGCAGCACTTTGACCGGAACTCTGGTCCATACGCATATCGAGCGGGCCGTCATTCATAAAGCTAAAACCACGCTCAGCTTCATCCAACTGAGGTGAAGAAACCCCCAAATCCAGCAACACACCGGCCACTTTCCCCGTCATACCGCGCGCTTCTATTAAGCTGGCTAATTCGGCAAACGACCCCTGTGCTATTTCAAAACGGGCTTCGGCACCAAAACGCGCATTTGCCGTGGCAATAGCCGCTTGGTCCTTGTCTATCCCCATTAGGCGCCCTTCGGCGGATAACTGCTGCAAGGCTAAAGCACTGTGGCCGCCGCGCCCGAAGGTGCCATCGACATAGAAGCCGGCGGGATCGGTAATAAGCGCCGCAACCGCCTCGTTTAAAAGTACGGTGATATGTTGAAAGTCAGACACGCCAGCTCCTAGAAAGACAGGGATTGTAATTCGGCTGGCATATCTCCCACGGCAGGTTCGTTCATCAGGGCATTCCAGCTGTCTTCATCCCACAGCTCTAATTTATTGCCCAGACCAACCAGCATGAGTTTTTTGTCCAGATGCGCGAAATTGCGCAGGGTGGGGGGAACTAGCACGCGACCATTGCCGTCCAGCTCAAGATTGACAGCCTGCCCCATAAAACGGCGCTGAATCTTGCGGACTTGTTCGTTGCCAGCGGGTAAAGCTTGAACTTTGGCCAGAACGGGTTCCCATTCTGGCTCGGAATATACAAGTAGGCAGCGTTCATACATATGCGCAGTAATCCACACACGACCGGCGCATGCCTCTACCAAAGCGTCGCGTATGCGCGCTGGTATCGCCATGCGACCCTTAGGGTCCATGCTGATGGAATAACTACCTGTGAACACTTTTCACCACTTTTTGAATTTATTTTCCACAAAAAACCACTAAAACCCACTTTTCCCCACGATGCTCACTATAAATCGGGGCGAAGTAAAGTCAAGCAACCATTGCGGAAAACCCAGAGAAATACCGGCGAAAAGTAAGGGAAAAGTTGCGAACAGGTAGGTAAAATGAAAAAACGAAGCGGTCAAAAAACCAACTTAACAAGCAAAAACAATACAATAGAGCGCAAACCTAATGTAATACATTAAGTTTGAAACTATTTAGGCTTGAAAAGAGTGAATTTATAGAAGAAAAAGCGCTAAGGACAGCGTGAAATCAAGGAAGATAGCAACTTGGCAAGTAGCAGACCACACAGAGCTAACCACAAAATCTGGTGCGCAGACTAACCCAGAGCAAGCCTTGCAGCAAGAGCCCTTGATCAATTTATCAGCGGGCACCGAAACTGACGCAGCGCGCCCGAGATCGACGATAAGTCATAATAACCACCAAAAGTACTCGCACCGCACAAGCAACGTCTTAGTTCACACAAACTACAAGCTGCAGGGAAAACGCTCGCACCAACTGTGATAGCAACAAAATATATGCTAGCGTGGCGAACCTAAAAGAAGACTAAGATGGAACGGCAGCCCCCAGAGCAACATAAATTATGTTTTTACGCCGTATTTTTTATTCGCCATCAACGGCATTCAAATTCACATCACCTCAACACCCGCTAGCTGACTCGCCTCGCAGATCCAACTGCCGAAGGAACACCGCTATTGTTATATCTGGAGCCTCACACCAATGACCCAAACTCAACCACCACTCGCAAAACGTTATCTACTTCTAGCTATACCATTTATCGCTATAAACACTATTTTCATTTTAGGTGTCACCTTTGGCATACCTTTGAGCGATGAATGGCGCTGGATCAAAGAATTATTGATGCCACTCATGCAGGGCGATATTTCATTTGGGCAATACCTGAGAGGCGAGTATTCATTTTTGGGGCATTCGCACTATCTCGCTATTTTCTTTTTGTATCTGGATTATCGTTTCTTACAGCTAGACATGAATTACTTTACCTATGTTGGGCTTTTATTTTATCTTCTAGGCTATGCACTCATACTTAGCTACGCCAAATCATTTCTACATGTAGATACCAAGCAAAACATTGCAGCCTTACTCATAGGATCGGTCGGCTATTTCTGTATCACGAGCGACTTCCCTTGGCTGCTAGTGGTCTTTGAGTATGTTTACTTTTTTATTACCATTGCCACACTCATCGCACTCGATCTCTACCTGCGCGGTAAAATTCGCTTCCGTTCATTTCTTGGCTGCGCAATATTCTGCTTATTATTTGCTGACTCTATCGGTATGGCCGCCGTTTTTATGTGCATTGTCGCCCTAACGTGTCACGCATTTTTCAGCAAGAACTACAAACCACTCGCCATTCTTATTGCAGTCATCGCAGTAATTTTTGCTACGCAATATTTTCTATTAGGAAAAGGCGTTCCTATTGGCGGGCATTCCCGCTTAGAAACACTTAAGGCAATTTTGGCAAATCCCATTGATATCCTCATTTCCTTCATCTCTATTTTTAGCCAACCGCTCATTGATAAATCTATACTTCACGACACCCTTGGAGAAAAAAACGCCCCTATCCTGCAGTTCGGCTTGGGGCTCGTCGGATTCATATTTGTGTGCGGTGTATTGCTTGCCTATCACCTCAATAAAGGTTGGCAAAAAACCAAATTACCGCTTTTACTTATTGGCTATGGATTGCTCAACTGGGCACTGATATTCGTTTCGCGCTATTTAGATTTTGGGGCAGGAGTGATGAATGAACAACGCTATGTGCGCTTATTCACCTTGATCTATGTGGGTACAGGTATGGCAATTGTTTGCACTGACTTGCACCGCATTGCCTTTCGTTTTGTTGCCGCTGCAGCTGCCTGTTTTGTTCTGACCTACGCCATCACAACATCCTATAAGTTTTGGCAGGATCAATACATTCAAGCCTATTTTGAGAACGCCAAAGTCGAGCTGGTAAATGACAATACAGAAACTTCAACGCTAGCCAATTACATAGGCCGCTGCACCAATGATTACTGCAAAGAAGCCATTGATTTCATGAAAGAGGAAAAACTGAGTATTTTCAACGCGCCAGAAAAATAAACTGACGCATGAAGGGAATAAGCAAGGGGCCTAACGAGCCACAATGAACTTGTAGCGTTTTTTGTAGCAATCCGAGCTGAAGGGGTAAACACCCCTTCAGCTCGGACAATTCAATAGGTCGGAGTCGGCCTGTAAGCCGGGTTCTGTCGAGGACAGTCATTCATCTGGGATGTGCGTCACCGCACACCTCAAGCAACCTACCCGCCTCCGATACGGGCCGTACCAATGGAGGCCTATTTGGTCTTGCTCCGAGCGGGGTTTACCATGCCACGAACTGTTACCAGTCGCGCGGTGCGCTCTTACCGCACCCTTTCACCCTTACCGTTGCTCTTGCGAACACTTAGGCGGTCTGCTCTCTGCTGCACTTTCCGTAAGCTCACGCCTCCCAGGCGTTACCTGGCGCTCTGCCCTATGGAGCCCGGACTTTCCTCCCCAATGCACCAAACAACACGCGAACGAGTTGCCCAGTTAACACCAGAGCGACTGCCGAGCCGACTCCGAGGCGGCACACTAACGCCAGCTAAGCAAAAGCGCAAGATTAAATGCCAAACAATTACACGGCTCCGCCTACACTTTTTGTCACCTAAAGCAACACAATAGAAAAAGCATCAGGTAAAGAGTCCAATAAACTGGTATTTTTACTGCCTTAAGCTATTAATTAATAAAGATTTAACATCCCCAAATTCATTAGCAGCTCCACACTTCCTGCCCTTTCGAATAAAAATATGGAGAAGATCTTGAAAGTTCACACAATGAAACTCTTGACGCTCGCTATTGCAAGCGCGTGCATCAACCCTACTTTTGCACAAAGCTCTCCCGCACTGGAGGAGATGCTAGTGACTGCACAAAAGCGAGTTCAAAGCCTGCGCGATGTCCCTGTATCAGTAAATGCAGTAACAAATGAAAAAATAGAATCTGCTGGCCTGACAAATATTGAACGACTGGCGGATTATATTCCCAGCTTTAACATGACCCAAACCGGCATAGGCACCAACATCGCCATTCGCGGTATAAGCTCTGGAGTTAATCAGGGGTTTGAGCAGTCGACTGCACAGTTTGTAGACGGAGTGCATTATGGACGAGCTCAATTAGCACGAGCTCCTTTTTTAGACGTAGCGCAAATTGAAGTTCTACGTGGGCCCCAAAGTATTCTTTTTGGCAAAAACTCAACGGCAGGCGCAGTAAGTATTACTACGGCGAAGCCAACTGACGATCCAGAAGGCAAGCTAACACTTTTGTACGAGCCAGAGCACGGAGAACAAGACGTGCGCTTAGTACTCTCCGGCCCTATCACTGACACCCTTAGCGGTCGCTTCGCCATATTGCAAAGCAGTATTGATGGCTTCATGGAGAACACCACTCTTGAACGCGATGAGTCCCATGATAAAAACCGCGTAGTACGCGGAACCCTGCAATGGAAGCCTACAGCCGACTGGAACATCACCTTAAAAGTAGAAGATGGAGCCTTCGATAGTGATGGGCGAAATATAGAAGTCATAAAACCCGTCACAAACCCCGATGACAAAGGGCAATTCACCCCCTATGCAAATGCCTTAAAGTTTCTAACGCAGGGGGCCTACAACTTGGATACCAGCCACGATTGGAAACGGCAATCTAATGGCGACTACAGCTACAACGACACTGAAAATGTCACGCTTACTATTGAGCGCAACTTGGGAGAGCACACACTCACCGCTGTAACTGGCTACAACGCCTACGACTATAAAGAACTATGCGATTGTGACTTTACCGGTGCACCTGGCTTTAATATTGCCTCTACTGAAGACTATAACCAGTTCAGTCAGGAGCTGCGCTTGGCTTCGCCAGAAGACGATACGTTCAGCTACATGGGCGGGCTATTTTTCCAATCTAGCGAACTCGGTTTTCACGATGAAATTCAAGTTCCTACCGATAGCTTTATTCCAACAGCATTTGCCTCACGTATAGGCGCTGCACGCTCCAATTTATTAAGAGGTGCTTCTACCCAGCGCGATTTCCAGCAAGACACTGACCTCGCCGCCATCTTCTTTCAAGGAACGTGGAACTTTACAGACCTATCGCGCGTAACCATTGGCGCTCGCTATACCGAAGAAAATAAAAATGCCATGCGCCATCAGTATCACATCAGCGCCGACAATCAACTACAAGCGGTAGGCACCCCAGGCGATGACTACAATGTCATATGGGGGCTGTTTAATGTCGAGCCCTACGACCCAATCTACGGTGATCGCAAAGAGTCGGAAGTCACACCATCCATCACATTCCAACACGACCTTAACAGCACTGACATGCTGTACATTAGTTACACCACTGGCTTTAAATCAGGCGGCTTTGATGTTCGCGCCAATTCAAATCCAGATGCCAAGGTTAACAATGCCTATGACTTTACTGTCCCTACAGCGCCCACTCCCATTAAAGGCACCTTTGAGTTTGAGGATGAGCATGTTACCAATTACGAAATTGGGGGGAAATTTGTACTGGCCGAAGGCTCAGCAGAATTAAACCTCGCCTTATTTCGCTCCGAATTCCAAGACATGCAAACCAGCCAGTTTGATGGCAAGCTAAGCTTCAATGTGGGCAACGCAGGCGAAGCCGTAGTACAAGGCCTTGAAGCAGATGGACGCTGGGCAGTAACCGACAATATATTACTGCGCGGCGGCATGGCCTATATAGATTTTGAATACACCAACTTCCCCACCTCCCAGTGTTACTTTGGCCAAGTGGATAACATAGGTGCAGTAGGCGACGGCGTATGCGATGCGACTGGCCAACGCCGTGAGTTCACCCCTGAATACCAAGGCAATGTGGGCGTGGATTACACAATTGAATTCAGCAATGGCATGAAGCTCGTCAACACGCTCGACTTAATTTACAGCGCGGACTACTTAACCACACCATCACTTGACCCGCGCATGAAGCAAGATGCCTACACCAAAGTAAATGCTCGCATAGCCCTAAGCGATACCGATGACGCGTGGGAAGTGGCATTAATTGGCAAAAACCTCACTGATCAATCCATCGTGAGCTACGCCAACGGCTTGCCCGTTGCCAGTACAGTGACTAACGGTACGGGCTCTGGCTACTACGCTTTTTATGAGCGCCCCATGAGTATCGCGCTGCAGGGGACATTCCGCTTTTAATCTTTAACAAGTTGAGCACAATCAAAAACCGGCCCAAAGCCGGTTCAGGTTGCCCACAAACCCCCAGTCAAAAACTGGGGTTTTTTATTTAATGGCACAAGTACTTTTCGCGCAAACTGCGATGTTTAAAAATCCATTCCCGCGCCAAGATACACTAGCAGCAACAGCGCTTAAGCCGCGCGATCCGTCGACAATCTGCTGCGTAAATACGTGATAGTGTTAAAGCCCGTCACAATCACAACCAGCCATCACTGCTCCTTATGATGGAATTAGCATAAAAAGTTACTTATGAGACCTTAATGCCTTTATAGTCACTCCCTTGAGCCGCTGATTTCTAACTGAACAAATGCCCGCTCTAGATAGCGGGCATTCAATTAAGACCACCCAATAATTAAGGCCAACCAAGGTTTTCAATTCTTTATCGCGCCAATACTGGCTCTACCCCGACAGAATTACAACAAGGGTTAGATGGCATGCTTAAGTGGTTGCTGCCGAACCAAATGTCACTCACAACAAAAATTTGTTTCTGCCCCAATAGACTACCTTAAGCCAATGATCGAACCGGACCTACGCTATCCAAGCGATTGAATCGAAATTCACGACCTATATTTTTTATATAAGGGAGCATTGGATATTTAATGGTCTCAATAACACCTCAATCAAAGGCTACACATGTCAAAAACTATAAACAAAAACACCGAACTCCCCAGCCCCAAGCTAAATCACATTCTCGCACTCCTCCCCGCGAAAGACTTAGAGCGAATCCTGCCCGGCCTTAAACTTATCGAGATGCCCCTGGGTTGGACCATGTCAGAATCTGGCGACCATATTGATTTTCTGGATTTTCCGATTTCAGGAATTGTTTCCTTAATGTACTCACTCGAAGATGGCTCAACCAGTGAGACAGCACTGGTAGGTAGCGAAGGCATGGTTGGGATATCAATTTATATGGGCGGAGAGAGCATGCCGTCGAGCACGGAAGTTCAAACAGCCGGGCAAGCCTATCGTTTAAGCCGCAGGCTCATGAAGCAGGAGTTTGCCCTGGGTGGAAAGTTGCAACACCTTTCGCTGCTCTTTGCACAAGCCCTTATTTGTCAAACATCGCAAACAGCCGTTTGCAATCAACATCACTCTGTTGAACAACAAATGTGCCGCTGGCTATTAATGTCAATCGATAGACTGAAGGTAGATGAACTCTTGATTACCCAAGAAGCCATTGGCAGATTGCTCGGCGTAAGGCGTGAAAGCGTCACCCAAACAGTGGGGCAACTACAAAAAGACAATTTGATCGAGCGAGGTCGTGGGCGTATCAAAATTTTGGATCGCGTTAAACTGGAAAAGCGCTCGTGTGAATGTTACGCAGCGGTAAGAGATGAGTACGAACGTTTACTGCCAGGTAGCTTGGCATAATAAAAGACACATAAACATGCCCGAGACATTTTCTATTTTAAAGTAGAGGCGCCCTTTATCAGAACACCTCTACGTCAAAAATATTTAGCAATAAAATACTTTTCCTAAAACTTTCTGCGTATTGCTAAGAGTGCACCGCCGACAAAAATGAACGCAATCCCAGCCCAGATTGGAATATTGACATGTTCCTTTTCTGAAAACGACATGTGTAACGGACCCACATCTGCTTTATGCACATCGCTCGTATAAGTAAACCCACCGTAAGCGAGGCCAATAACACCTGCCAGAATAAGGATAATCCCAACGACTTTTTGAATATTCATGTTACAACTTCCTGCCTTGTATCACTCGGATAACCAATGACACTATGGCCACCACGATGAGAATATGAATAAAACCGCCCATGGTATAAGACGACACCAAACCCAGTATCCAAAGCACAATTAAAATAACCGCAATAGTTTCTAACATGTATTTCTCCTACCCGATGATATATAAAATTTTTCACATGCTAGGAGATTACCCGACAGACTTAGTCATGGTCTGTGCGCCAGAGAACATAGATCTAAAATATGATTTACATGTATTGCAATCACTCGCTTAAGGACTCATTGGCAGCAGACAAAAATTCATCGATCTCTCCTGCGGTAGCGCGCGCACTGCGGCCAACACCAATCAAGGTCGCCGAGGCCAAACCAGTCCATTCACCGTAACCCACCAACCACAAACGCGGCTGGTGAATGGCATGCGTTTCAGTAATATCGATGCGGCCCTCGGCATTAAAAATATTCAACCCGCGTAAATGTGCCAATGCAGGTCGAAAGCCAGTACACCAAATCACTGTATCAATGGCCGACTCGGAGCCATCGCTCCACTGAACACCATCAGGCGTAAAAGTCTTAAACGGACGCACCGCATGCAACACATCGCGTGCACGCGCCTCCAGCACCGGCGGCACCATCACTATGTCACCTAGGCCACCTACTGGCTCATCAATTACACGCCCTTCTTTATGAGCTTGCCAGCGCTCAGTGGCGCGCGCAAATAAAACACGACCATCCACATCATCCGGTAAAAAAATGGGGTCTTTCGGTGTAACCCAAATACAATTCGCCACCCGAGATACTTCAGCCAGAATTTGCGCACCAGAATTGCCCCCACCCACAACCAATACGTTTTGTTTGGCAAAAGGTTTGGCATCAACATAGCGGGCAGAATGAAGCTGCGTACCGCAAAATAATTCAGCATTAGCATATGCAGGAATATACGGATTACGCCAAGTACCCGTTGCACTCACCACCGCCTTAGCCCGCCAGCTTTTATTGGCACTGATGACACGCAAGCCGCCGTCACAGGCCTCAACATCTTGTACTAATACAGGGCGCTCAATAGGAGATTTATAATGCGCCTCGTAGCGCGCCAAATAACTCACGACATGATCGCGACTGGGATAGGCTTCATTTACAGCGGGCATTTGCCAACCAGAAAGCGAGCTCCACGTAGAAGGTGAAAAAAGTCGCAATGAATTCCACCCATGCAGCCAAGCGCCGCCGGGCGCAATTTCTGCATCGAGAATTACAAAACTGTGTGCTGTTTTCCGTAAAAAATACGCAACCGAAAGCGCCGCTTGCCCACCGCCGATAATAACGACATCGACCTGAATGTCTGTATTCGAACTCATATCCCTCCCCCACTTTTAACCCCGCGCCAACTAAAGTCCTAGCCGGCCAATCCTTAATTATCCACGATGAATAGACCGAGGTTGATGACCTGTATCAACAACGAACCACTAAGATATGAAAGATTCATAATGGGTGCGGCTCACTTCTAGTCGCCACAAAAGGAGCTAATGGGAGCCAATGAAAGGCATTAAAGTTGCCAACACCACTAAAGTGATACCATTAATAAAAAGCTAATCATGAAATATCGCAAAAATATACTTCCCTGTAAGCACAACCAAAAGAACAGATGACTTGCGGGAATAATAGGCAGACTATAGTGTCTAAGAACTCGCAGTATGCAGAAGACTTTGCGACAACAACAAGGTCAATCGAACACCACCTCAGTCGCACAACCACACTGTTTCATGGTGCTCACAGTCATCAAGCCGCACCACGCGGCTCCCATACGCAAACAAAGGAGCAGGTCTACACATGAATGAGAAATGGATCAAAGGTGCTCATGACAACGCCAATACCGCAAGCCAGTCCACCTCAAAACCAGTAGCATCAGATGCGTTGGTATTATTTGGGGTAACGGGAGATCTCGCCTACAAGAAAATATTTCCCGCACTTTATGGCATGGTTAAACGCGGCGCGCTGAATATCCCCGTGGTAGGTGTTGCCAGTTCAGATTGGGATATTACTCAGCTGCGCAAACGCGTCGCCGACAGCATAACCGAATTTGCTTTGGATAAAAAAAACAGCGATAACCCAACGATACTCGAACACCTACTCTCACTATTTCAATATGTACAAGGCAATTACAAAGAAGCCACCACCTTCACCGCCCTCAAGCAAGCTCTCGGAGGTGCACAATATCCCGCGCACTACCTCGCCATCCCACCCGCACTCTTTGCCACGGTTATTCAAGGCTTGGGCGCCGCGGGGCTTGCAGACAACGCGCGCGTAATAGTAGAAAAACCTTTTGGCCGCGACCTAGCCTCCGCGCGCGAACTGAATAGCGTGGCGCGATCTGCATTTCCTGAGGAAGCGATTTTTCGTATCGATCACTTTCTCGCAAAAGAAGCGATCATGAACATTCTTTATTTTCGCTTCGCCAACAGTTTTTTTGAACCCATTTGGAATCGCAACTATATCGCCAGCGTGCAAGTCACCTTGGCAGAAAATTTTGGTGTTGAACAGCGCGGTGCTTTTTATGAAACCGCCGGTTGTTTACGCGATGTAATTCAAAATCATCTATTTCAAATTGTAGCGCTCTTAGCCATGGAAGCCCCCAGCCACAGAGGCTATGGCGCAGTACAATCAGCCGCGACCAATGTGTTTCATGCCATGCGCCCACTGCAAGCTGATGACATAGTGCGCGGGCAATACGAAGGCTATCGCCAAGAGGCAGGCGTAGCAGAAGACTCTGATGTAGAAACTTTTTGCGCCCTGCGTTTACACATAGACTCTTGGCGCTGGGGCGGCGTGCCCTGGTATTTGCGCTCGGGTAAACATTTAGCCGCATCCACTGCCGAAGTAACGCTCTGGCTAAAACCACCGCCGCTCGCACTGTTTGCCGATGCAATGCCCGACGCAGCCCAGCCCAACTATATTCGCTTTCGCCTTTCACCCAACGCCGCCATTATGCTCGCCACGCGGGTAAAACATCCGGGCAAAGAGTTTGTTGGCGATCAACGCGAACTCGCGTTTGTAGATGAGCGCCCACAAGAAGAAACACCCTACGAACGCCTACTGGGCGATGCCCTCGCCGGAAACTCCGCATTATTTACCTGCGAAGAAGCCGTAGAAGCAGCTTGGGCCGTGGTTGAACCCGTACTGCAAAACCACCCACCGGTAAGCACTTACCCGCGCGGCAGTTGGGGGCCAGAAGAAGCGAATAATTTAATTGCAGGGGAAGAGCGGTGGCACAATCCATCGCTCGACGAGTGATGAATCAGTCATAAAAAGCTGATGGAAAATAGCTGCTTCTCTGTTATAGAGAAGCAGTGTTTATATATTATTTTTTAAAAGTGACAGTAGATAAGACGAAGGTAGCGGGCTTAATAGACCCTCAGGTTTGTAAAATATTAAAGGGTAGTTAATTCACCGACACTATCGGCCAAGAGTGGACTTTACTATGGGGCATCTAACTCTAAGGCCAACTGTCTTATCCTTGCAGCAAAACGTCGTGACAAGGGTCTATCAGCACAGATAGCCTTCGCATTAGCAAGCCATCTACGCGCAAGATATTTACGCCCTTGACGCAAATGCCAACGCCCTCGGAATAACGAGACCGATGCTGTGCAAACATCCCCAGATATTTTACTGCATCGCCGATTTAGGGCAATAATGCTTCGGCGATACGACGAGGAATCATCTTTATCGATTGCCAAAGAAACTTGTTCTTCGTAAAAAGAGAAGAGAATTTCTGGCGATTGAACATAAGGAAAAATTGTATTTAATGCATCTAAATAGACTGTAAGCTCTGTATCACCAACTCGATTTTTAGTTAAGATTAACAATCTTAAAGTATCAAATGCATCATCAATAAAACCACAACGTAAGGCATAGTAGATTGCTTCAGTTTGTCGCACCAATACTTTGCGCAGCAAGCTGCGCTGCTGTGCGCCCGACTTATGTAGCGCGACATCTAATTCATATTTCGCCAAAAGCTGCTGTGATTGCACCAAAGCCCACGCGCAACCTCGTGCTCGCGCAAGATGTTCAACTGCCAGTACTGTATCTGTGGCATTCGCCAGGTCGAGGTCATTAAACATATACTCGGCAAATTCTAACTTAGCCTTTAATCGGGCCTCAAAAGTATAGTAGGTATCATCGCCATCAAAGATTTCTTCAATTGTTGCAAGTGCTTGTACAAAGCTTCGGGCATCTAACAATTGCCCAACTTTTTCCCAGTTGCGCTCCAACGCTTCGTCGGAATCGTCAAAGTCAAAGGTTTCGCCCACAACTACATCACTCATTTGTCCATAAGATTCATCCAGCAGCGCATTGCAAATAAACGATCTTTTTCGTACATCAAGAGATCGCTGTGCGAGTGCTGTATCTAAAGCACTCAGGTTATCGTTAATGCAAGAAGAAGATAAATCGCCCTGTGTTGGAAGGCTTTTGCCTGCTATACCAAGCAGCAAACTCGCAGTTGGACCACTACGAATAATTACTTCTTCTTTAGCACTTTTGGCTAGCATATTCAAACAAAGTATATCTAGTGGTTGATCAAACAGAACCTGCTCCCCAAACACTCCAGCTGCCTGAGGATCCAACTCAAGATCTGGTTTAGCTTCTTTATCATGGCGCAACCAAATCACTGAGTGCCATGGCAATTTTTCAATCATCGGTGTGACATCAAAACTATCTGATGCGCTATAACCGGCTACAATCAACGTTCGACCTGCACAACATTTCTCTAAGTGTTTTCGTAGGCCTCTTTGTGAGCTAAACGCCAAACCAAAACGAGCTATCTGTGTCAATGTCGCAATTGGTTTTCCTGTAGCAGCGCGAAAATGTGGATGAGAAAAGCTGCCATGCAACTTAATCAATTGTGTGTTGGATTTTAACTTAGATATTGGCTGGCCAATTACGAATCGATGTAGTTCTAATTGGCTATCAAGCGCTGCCTGCTCTATTCGACAATCGAAGTTTGTTGTTAATACTAAGGCACCAGCATTTGCTTGGTCGGCCAAAAATTTATGCATCGCGTTGGGGCGCCCATAAGTTTCGAGTTTGGCTAAGGTCGAAAAAATCGATGGTTCAATATCAGATATTCGCTCAATCAAGCCTTCAAACCGTAAAAAATTAGTTCTCGAACGCCCATGTTTGCGAGTTTCCTCGGGATCGGCATAATCTCTAAGTGCTTTCTCAGTAGATGCATCAGTCGAAACATATTTAATGAGTCGATGCAAAATCGGTGCACCTGGTGGAATTCCCGATGGAGAATCGATACTGATCCCTGCACCGACGAGGTAAACATATTTTTCTGCATTCATTGCTTAAACCAATTATCTAGACGGGCACCCTCTTCTCCGCAGTTCGGCCAATAACGGAAATTAACACCGTATTTAACGGCTCGTCCGTTGTAATGCTTTTTAACTTTAGGTGTCTAACATATCCCCATTCGTCACCTAACACCCAACGCAGTGCCGATAACTTGCCATTGATCATCCCCCACTCGAAGTCACTCCATGGACCTATGTCTTCATATTTTCCTTCCACGCGTTCGGCTGACTTGATAGCACCTTTGAGGATATGCTCATGAATTACATCTGAGCCGTAGCGTTCGGTTCCTTCAAGTATGACTTCAATTTCACCATGTTCGATACTCCACATACGATTTTGGTGGCGGTTGTACCAGACTTTATCAACCAGCCCATCCATAGCGTCCAATATTTCTCTCAAACCTCTAGTTTCTTCTGTAAAATCGTGTTCAAACTCGAATTCAGCGAGCAAGTCTGGATCAATGTGATCAATAGCTGAAGCTAGATTGTTGAAATATAAAGAGTTCGAGATTGAGAAAATCTCGTCAAAATCTGCATGCGGCTTTCGATGATCTTTCGAAGAAAAGTCGTTGTGATTATGGGTAACAAAAATACAAGTATCATAGTTACTGTCGAGGCTGCTCACAAATTCAAAAAATTGCTCAATGATGACAGCGTCCGCGACTGAGTTTTTGCTGATATGAAAAGGAGCTCTTTTTTCCAGTCCACGTTGAACGGCGGCGATTTTAGAACGGTCACTAATTGAAATGATCTTTGCCGATTCAATTAACCTTTCAACTCTATGGATCGTCGCGTAGCTCGCTTCAGTCAAAAGCGGCAATCTTGCATTGATATCATTTAGAACTTCCATGGTCTCGGCTTGCTTTTCTCCCGCAAACTCATTTACTACTGCTTTGACTTGCTTGAATTCTTGAGACAATCTTTGAGCTGTTTTTTTCGCCACACTCTCTTTATTTCGCTCATATTCTTCAACAACCAGATCAGCTAAGACCAATTTCACATTACTTGAGCCCACCAGTTCCTCTAGCGCAGATACGAGGGGGAGATCACTCCTCTTTGTAGAAACGTCCAGCAAGACACATGTATCGAGGAAAATGTAGTTCATATATTCCTTGCATTTTATCTTTTATGATTAAAAACAGTATTTTAAGTTTTATCATTAATATATTTAGCAACCCAGGGCTGCATCGAACTTCCACTTTGGGCACATAGCAGCCCCCTACACTTCCAGCTCCGGCGCCACCCACTGCAATTAATCTACCCAATAGTTTTAAAACACCGCAATCATAGGCGCCTTTCTTCAACCTGCGCAACCACTCATTTCCCCTTGCACATTTATGAA
Organism: Cellvibrio sp. 25HG11W-0; assembly: GCF_057815475.1. Classification (NCBI taxonomy): domain Bacteria; kingdom Pseudomonadati; phylum Pseudomonadota; class Gammaproteobacteria; order Cellvibrionales; family Cellvibrionaceae; genus Cellvibrio; species Cellvibrio sp. 25HG11W-0. The sequence continues at coordinate 1,106,442 of NZ_CM174230.1, read as the reverse complement.
AATTAATCCATTACAGCCTATTACCACCAGACTGTAACGAGCGGTAATTTTATTTTTGGTATTTTATACTAGCCTTTGCACAGCAACGCATCTAACCAAAAAAAGGTTACACCGCGCACCGGCTAATTACTCCTTTCAATTTCTGTAAACCATTGCGCTGTGATGTTAGACTCCTGCCATTGCCGTACTGCATTGCCTGCCTATGTTGTTTGGCAATAAATGCCTGTTAGTGAATACCCATAATAATATGTAAAACCTTTGCCTATTTAGGTGCGCGCACTCCACACAAAAAGAATTTTAAGCGACACAATAATAAGTACGGCAACTTCAACTTACCACCAGCAAAACCTTTCCCCAAAGGAATAACCACCATGAGCGATAACCTTAAGACTGAGAAGTTTCAAGCGGAAGTATTCCCCCTGGAGCTAGAAGATATTGCGGCACGGCGCGCTAATTGTGCGGAAGAAGCACAGGCAGCGCCCCCACAGAATGCCTTTACCACTCAAAATAATTTGGTAGGGCTGGCGTGTTCAGGCGGGGGGATTCGCTCGGCATCTTTTTGCCTTGGGGTTATTCAGTACCTTATTGACCATAAACTGTTTTCTAAAATCGATTACCTTTCTACGGTTTCTGGGGGCGGCTATATTGGCAGCTGCGTGAGCGCGCTCGCCAAAGATGATGCGGAAAACCTGAAGCTATTAACTGAAAAGAAAGATCGCCATGAGCCGGATGCACTCAACCATATTCGCAACTACAGCGAATATTTGCGCGCTAGCGGTTTTATGCGCGGCCTTAGAATTCCTATTTTATTTATGGAAGGTGTACTGCGCAGTGTTTTAACCTTTTTCCCGATGGTTATTTTCGCTGTTTTTTTAACCGAGTTATTCTTGGAAGTTATTGGGCGGTTTAGCGCGGAGATTCAATTTTTCTTTCCGCTGATGATGGGTGTTATCCCGCTGCTTGCTGGTTTTATACTGCGACCTATGTTTAAAGAGCGACTGAGTTGGCTGGGGCGGGACAACGCCGATAATCGGTTTGTGATTTATAGTGTGGTCGCACTCGTCTCCATACTATCCATTCCTTTATTGCATTTTTTACGCAAGGTCGTTGGCTACAACGCCACCACCTTGTTAATCGACATTAACAGCCTTATAACCAATCACGCCAATAGCATCGCCATTGCAGGTTGCGCCTTGGTTGTAGCATTGGTTGTGGGTTATATGATGCTGCGCGCAAAATTAATTTTGGTTGTAAGCAGCCTATTCGCGCCCTTATTGTTGGTATTAATGTATCTGTTCTTTTGTATAGAAGCGGTTAACTCACCATTTAGCTATGACCTAAGTGATACGTCTAGAGCTGCACTGAAAGTACAACACACCAGCGACGCCTCAGAAGTGCTGAATTATTACAGCGACATTCTTGAACAAAAGGCCAGCGCGCCTGAACAGGCTTTAGCCAGCCAAGCCTATGAATTGGACAAGGCTGTTGCAGCCAACCTTCAGGCACTACTAGTACCTATTCTTAACACCAAATATATTGATACTGGCAGCTGCACCATTACGTCTTACCTCAACAATAATATTCACTTTGAGTGCCCTGCTTTACGGGATAGCAGCTTTTTAACCACGGACGAAAATGCCCGTATAGATGTCGCTATAGTAGATGAGTTTAGTGTTGGGTTTTTATTGCGCGCGGCAGGCGCGCATGAGCTGGCTACAGCGTTACATTTAAGACCAAACCGCAAGATGCTGCGTGTTAGTCAATTACAGTTGTCGCGCGGCAATGCTGAGTGGTGGATTTATTTAATGGGATTAGCCGTTTGGCTGTACAATTATTTTTTCATTAGCATTAACCGCTTTTCCCTACACCCCTTTTATCGCGACCGCTTGAGCCGCACATTTTTAATTACAGCGAAAGACGGCAAGCTCGCTCACGCTGACACCCTAAAAATGAGCGAACTTAACGGTACCAAGAGCAGCGCGCCTTACCACATCATCAATACCACCTTAAACCTACAGGGCAGCAGCAACCCACAATTGCGCTCGCGGCGCTCCATACCCTTTATTTTAACCAAACGTTTTTGCGGCAGTGACTTTACCGGCTACAGCCCCACTATCGCAGTAGAGGCTGCTGATAAGCATTTTAATTTCGCCACTGCCATGGCTATTTCTGCGGCAGCGGTATCGCCCAACATGGGCGTAGGCACCATTAACCCGCTGCGATTTTTATTGACGCTGTTAAATATGCGCTTAAATTATTGGTTGCCTAACCCCAGTAAATTCACCAAAAATGATACTAAGTATAATTTCCGTTTTAGACCACCAGGACTGCCCTATTTAATAAGAGAAGCCTTTGGCTCGGCCAGTGAGCGAACGCCTTATATTAATTGTTCAGATGGTGGGCACCTGGAAAACCTAGGCGTGTATGAACTGCTCAAACGCCAATGTAAAACTATTATTTGTATTGATGCTGAAGCAGATGAAACCCTTACGTTTGGCGGGCTTATAACCCTGCAGCGTTACGCAGCGATTGACTTTGGTATTACCATTACTCTGAATGTCGCAGACATTCGGCCGGCAAACACACTGTCGCCTAGTAATTTTGCTGAAGGGGTAATTGAATACTCCAATGGGGAGATTGGGCGGTTCCTCTATTTGAAGCTGGCCTTTACCGGTAAAGAGCCCGAGTATTTACATTATTATCGCAGCGCGAACAGCAAATATCCCCACGAGGACACCAGCGATCAATATTTTGATGAAACACAATTTGAAGTCTATCGCGCACTTGGCAATTTCACGGCGAACACCGCTGGGGACAATCTAAAAAACCTACTGCGTTAAATATAAAAAGGCCTCTGGTATTATACAGAGGCCTTTTTTAACAATGGCGGTAGCCCATTGATAATCAGCATAGCGCTTTACAAGATCGCTTCTTACCGCACAATTTCATACTGTATTGATTAAACTCTATTGTTGTTAATTAGTATCCACGAAAAAGCCAGCACCTTGGCACTAAGCGTGTTTTAAATCGCTTCGCGCCAAGGCTGCTTAGCCTTGTAGGATGCGATTCGTTTATCGATATGCGTGAGCGGAAGGTCTAAGCTTTTTGCATCTGAACGCGTTTTTTGCTCCCATTTTAATGCTTGTTTAAAATCGCCTTTTTCAGCGGCTACAGCAGCGCGAACTTGATAGAGCGTTTGCTTATCATAAATACTGTCTTCATCTATTTTTGCGAGGCTTTCCTCTGCCTCTGCAAGGTTGCGCATTTTTTCATCGGGGTTGGTGGTGAGCAACCATGCCAAACGCATTTGTGCCGCCGTATTAACCCGCGCCGCTTTGCGCATCCAATAAAAGCCTTTGTTAATATCTTTTTCAAAACGCGCGCCGCTCAGTGCCTCTAGCGCGAGCGCATATTGAGCATTGGTGAGATTTTGATGGGCCGCTTTTAGTAGCCACCCCATACCCTTATGAGAGTCGGCCGTGCACATAGTCCCATAGAGAACATTACGGCCTAACAGATAGCTCGCAATAGAGCTGCCGGAGCTGGCTGATTTTTCGTACCACTCATTGGGGTTATCTTCTGGTACGAACTCATCGGTAAATGACGGTATTGAATCGATAAGATAGGCATATTCTAATTGCTTACGTGCATCACCCTTCTCAGCCTCCGCTTTCAGCTCAGCTGTGATCGATTTTAATTTTTTAATGTTATATTTTCCGCCCTCCATATAAAACTGGAAGCGATTCTTAAGGCCATTCACTATTTTCGGCTTACCATCTACCACCAGCGGTTGGTACTGCCATTGGCGCAAGGCATCTATCGCCTCCCGCTCAAAGGCCTTGTCGGATGCATAATAAACAATAAAGTCTCGCGTTGTGCCGTCTTCACCAACACTATAAAAAACATCAACAAAGCCAGATCTGCCAACTCGCAACATACTTATTGGATACTCTGGAATAACTTTCTTTAACGCACGGAACTGTTCCGTTAATTCGCTTCCGCCGGTAAAGATAGGCGTAAGGCTGCGCTCAACATTTGCATCGCTGTATTTTTCCATTAGCTGTGCCAGTATTGCATCTGCTTCGGCTTTTTGTTGGTCAGTAAAACGCGCGTAAACTCGCTTGGCAAGATCACCCGACGTAAGTGTTGGGTCTTGCGCGGACACACTAAACCACGCATAGGCCTGTAAGGCATCTTTCGCGACCTCTTCCCCGCGATAATACATTGCACCTACATTGTATTGCGCCTGATGGTCGCCAAAGCTTGCCGCCTCAAGAAATTCACGATGGGCCTTAGCCATTTCACCCTTGGTGTAATAGCTCATCGCCAAATCAAAATCTGCTCGCGCAGGATTTAGGAGCAAAAAACTAGTGCCCAAACAAAAGGTAATGCTGCTTAATATTTTTAAGAATTTCATTTTCATAGATACTTCCTTGATCAGTTATATTATTTTTTAAATTACTCAGGTACTTGCTGATTGAAACTCATACTTTCAATATGAATAGGTTTAGGACCACTGGTGATGGCAAGAAAGCGAAAATTCGTTTTCTCAAGGGATATTTCCTTTGTCTCTTTATTCACTGTTGCACGAACAGTGTTAGGATCTTGCCAGGCTATATCTACCTGCACGCTCTTACCCCATGGCACAAGCTCATCAAAATAAACTGAACGCAGTATGTTTTCGCTTTCGTAATAACTAATTCTCACTCGGTGACCGCCAGAACAGTCTTTATCCGAGAACTCCAGATAAAACAACTCGTTGACGTGAGGCTTCTTCTTAGGGTTACTTTCGGTAAATGTTATATAAGCGCGAGTATCGACACCTAATACTGCTTTTAAGTGAAGTTGTTTCTGGCGGCTACTCACAGGAGCGACCCAATCATTCACATCGCTAGGAAACTCGAAATTTTCAGCCGCGCGAGATGCAGAATATTGAGTACTGCAAGCGCTCAAGACCACCATCGAACCCAAGGCAATTAATTTTGCAACACTAATTTTTGCCCAGGCAACATTTTCCCCATCAGAAAAAATAAGACTGCGATATACCATTGAGAATAGATTCATATAAGCTCCATTAAATAATTGATCCGTTTAACCATTAATAACTACTATTTACTGCGCATCGTAGACTTTAGTTGCCCGATCAAGAGCGGCAAAAGCCTCCTTTTGATTATTAAACTTGAACACTTGGCGAATATTACAGCTGTCATCGCTCACATACACCTTACTGACACCACCACCGCAAATTTCTCCCGAAAAACCCCCAAAGGCAGCATGCCAGGACACTTGCAAGTCATTGCACCCCGGCAAAAACGTCACCAGATAATACCGGTTGCCCGCATTCACTGACATGACATCATGATCTAGCGTACCGAAACCGCGAACATCCGTTTGATAGAAGCATGCTCGCCCATTCTGACCCGTGGTATCCGCCAGGGTTTTATAGAAGTTGACCTTGGGCTTTTCGCCTGAGGTGCTGCAACCACTGAGAGCTGCAATCGATAAGCTAAGAAATATACCTAGGTAAGCGTTCATTTTTTTCCTCGGATAAAGTGATCGGCGCGTTAATGCACGAAATTCTGGCGTGTATGAGGCTGTCTGCTAAGTCTAATATTTTTTTGCGTAAGAGGAGCCGCTATTTTTTATCGGATTAAGCAAAATATTTAACCCATCGTGCAGATGCAATGTCAAATCGCTACGACCACCCATTCTGATGACCGCACTGGGCTTGAGTGCCATTGCCCTAGGCGTCACAAACTGCACGCAATCCAGCCTAGGTTTAGCCTAATTCATTGACGCTCGCAAGGGGCGCGGGTAGACTCCGGCTAGATGTTTTCGCTCAGCCAATAAGCCCTGCCGCCCTGTATTCATCGCTAATTTATTATTTGGCAACGCCCAATGATTTAGTGCAAATGCGGCCATTTAATAATTCAACACTGACGACAACTCACAATTTCAAGCGCATAGCGCGCCGTGCAGGCTTACACCCAAGCTGCAACATTTACTTTCAGCCAGATGTTCGCTTATGAGTCAGCTTGTCGCCCCACCTTCAACGACCACATCTACTAGCCTCGGCACTCTGCCTGTACCACTCCATCAACAATTGGAGACTTGGCTTGCACAGCGCCAACAAGAATTCTACCTGCACCAACAGGCTGGTACGACGAATACAAAAGCACTGCGCCCTTTTGTGACACTGAGCTACGCCCAGAGTTTGGACGGCAGTATCAGTATGAACTCACAAGAAGCCTTAGCTTTAAGCGGTAGCGAATCCAGTCAATTGACACACCAACTGCGCAGTTTTCATCAAGGCATTTTAGTGGGCATAGGCACCGTACTAGCCGATGACCCGCTACTCACCGTACGCCACTGCACAGGAACTAGCCCTCAACCGATTGTGCTCGACAGCCAACTGCGCATTCCACCCAGCGCGCGCCTATGCCAGCGCAGCGATGCACGCTGTTGGGTGTTAACAACTCAAGTAGATAGCGGGAAGCTTGGTGCTAACGTCGAAGTGCTGACACTCGATGGAAACGGCCGCGTTAACTTAAGGGATGCACTGGCGTTGCTTTGGCAGCGTGGTATTCGTTCACTGATGGTGGAAGGCGGCGGCGAAGTGATTACTTCATTTTTACAACAGCAAATGGCCGATGCCATAGTGCTGACTGTTGCCCCTACGCTGGTGGGCGGCTATAAGAGCGTTGGCGATCTCGGCAAAACCTGCAAGAGCCAATTACCGCGCATTAAGGCGCTGCAGTCTCAAGCGCTGGGCGGTGATTTAATGGTGTGGGGCGATTTGCACTACCAAGCGCCCGCGCATTCGTGACCCCGAATTTTTCAGTCCTCTGCAGCTTTTTCCTATTGTAACCAGTATTCCAAAAAATGAGCCCTCGATAATAATTTTATGACAATTACTGATTCCGTACAGGCGCAACAACTTTGGTTTACCGCGCCGGGCCACATTGATATTCGCACCCAGACTTTGGCGCAGCTCAGCGCCCATGAAGTGCGTGTGGCGAGCATTGCCTCAGGTATTAGTGCAGGTACAGAACTCTTGGTTTATCGCGGCCAGCTGCCCGATAATTTAGCACTAGATGCAACCTTAGCAAGCCTCAGTCACGCGGCGAATTATCCACTACAGTATGGTTACGCGTGCGTCGGGCGCGTTGAAGCACTCGGTGCAGAAGTGGAGAAAGAGTGGCTGGGGAAAATCGTATTTGCTTTTCAACCCCATGCGAGCTACTTCCACAGCTCGGTGGAATGTTTAATTCCGGTGCCCGATGACATAAGCCCCGAGGCTGCCATTTTTTTAGCGAATATGGAAACCGCCGTCAACCTCATGTTGGATGCTAAACCATTGCTGGGGGAGCGCGTTATTGTTCTCGGCCAAGGTGTTGTAGGTTTACTGGCAACGCAACTTTTAGCTCAGTTCCCACTCGCCAATTTAATCGCTGCCGATATGTATGGCATGCGCTGTAAACGCGCCAGTGAATTGGGCGCCCATTCAACCTTTAACCCTGCTGACACTACGGCCATCGCCCGCGTGCGCACGAACCTTGGCGACTTGGGTGCCGACCTTATTCTCGAACTCAGTGGCGCCCCCCAAGCGGTTAATCTCGCGATAGAACTTAGCGGCTACAGCTCACGAATTGTACTGGGTAGCTGGTACGGCAACAAAACAGCCACCATTCATCTCGGCGGCAGCGCTCATCGCAACCGCCTGCACATTACCACCAGCCAGGTCAGTAGCATTGCACCGGAGTTGATGGGCCGCTGGGATAAGGCGCGGCGCTTTGATTGCACCTGGGATATGATTCGCCGCACCCAACCGCAACAACTTATTAGCCATAGAGTGCCACTTGCAGACGCGGCTGTTATTTATCAACAACTCGATCAAGCACCGCAGGATATTTTGCAGGCGATTATTCACTACTAAGTTGTGCTAATTATTTTTGCGATATTAATTTCAATTAATTTTTTTTAAAGAGAGCACATTATGTATAGCTTGGGTGTTAGCCGTGACTTTATTGCCAACCACTATTTAATTGGCGGCGACTGGGGCAGCGAAAATTCGCCCCATGCACATCACTACGTATTAGAAGTGTGTATTGAAGCACTGCAATTGGATCAACACGGGTACCTAGTAGATATAGTCGCGGTAGAAGCGGCGCTGGATAAAATCATCGGCCAATTTCGCGATGCAATGCTTAATGACCAGCCTGAATTTTCGGGAATCAATCCCAGCATCGAACACTTCAGCCGCATTCTGTGCGAGAAATTGCTCGCGGCCATTTGCCCTCCAGGTAAGGGCACGCTTAAAATAAAACTGTGGGAAAATACCACCTGCTGGGCTGGTTACACTCAAGCCTACTGATTACCCGCGAACTAACTACTATGAAAATCGGCCTGCTGATTTACGGTGACATGAATGATCTAAGCGGCGGTTATTTGTATAACCGCCTACTGGTAGATTATTTACGGCGCAACGGCGATGAGGTAAGTGTTTTCACCATGCCTCACGCCAGCTATTGGCTGCATGTAAAAAATCAGCTGGGGCGGAAACTTTTTGCACAAATTTGCGCCGCCAAATTGGATATTTTAATTCAGGATGAATTGACCCATCCCTCCTTGGCATTTAGCAATCAGCGCCTCGCGCACCGCTGTAAATTGCCACTCATTAGCTTGGTGCATTTATTTACTAGCTTCGACCATCACCCATGGTATAGCGGTTGGTTGGTACGCGCCCTGGAGCACCGCTACTTAGGCTCGGTGCAGGGATTTATTCTTAACAGCCGCACCACTCAAGCTCAAGCGCGACAACTATTGGACAACCAATTGCCGCCCCACTGTATTGCTGTACCGGCAGGTAATCATTTCACCATGGCACCGCCAGCCACTGCACACAACCCAACTCCCACAGCGCCTGTATTGCGCATAGATAAAGAGTCTATACACCAGCGCATGACGGCACCGGGGCCGCTGCGCATTTTAGCGGTGGGAAATATCATTCGCCGCAAAGCGACGCATCTAATTCTTGAAGCACTCAGCTACTTAGATGTGGAAGACTATGAGGTAACACTAGTAGGCCGCGTGGACATGGAGCCGGATTACGTTGCAGAATTAAATTCGATGATTGAAAAAAGCCACTTGCGCCATTGCGTAAAAATAGTGGGACCACTCAGCGGTAAACCACTAATTCAGCGCTACCAAGAACATCATGTAATGGTGTTACCTTCAGCATTTGAAAGCTACGGCATTGTCTATGTGGAGGCGCAGCAATTTGGCCTACCCGTAATAGGTACACGCGCTGGTGCGGCCCACGAAATTATTCAGCAGGGCGAAAACGGCTATTTAATTCCACCGGGCGATGCCCATGCACTCGCGATGGATTTACAGTTTCTACACCAGCATCGCGGCACCCTCTGGAGCATGAGCCAACATGCGCTAGCTGCCTTTGCCGCGCATCCCACATGGGATCAGAGCAACGAAATCACTCGCCAGTTTTTACGCGGCTTTGTTAATAAAAAAACTGCCTGACAAAAAAATCTTGTCATGCCCTGAATATGAATCGAAAAAAAACGAAATGACCATAAGATGAAACAAGAGAACTTCGACTACAGCCAATATCTCGCCGATAAAAAAGCGCTCGACGATCAAAGCCTAAACCAAGAGGTTTGGGCGGCGCTCGCGCAATGGTGCGGCCAGCGACCAGCGCAAACGCCGCTGCGCGTTATTGAACTCGGCGCTGGTATAGGCACTATGATTGAGCGGCTACTGGATGCAAAGCTGCTTGGCCACTGTCACTATACCGCCATAGAAATACAACCGGAGTTTTGCGCCGCTGCCGCTGCGCGCCTTAATCACTGGTGCGAAAAGAATGCGGCTCACTTTGATCAAGTTACCCCTACTCACTGGCAAATCAGCACTGGATCAAACTCGATAGATATTCACTGGCACTGCGCTGATGCACTTAATATTCACGCAGGTTTTTCACCTGCAAGCTTTGACTTAATGATCGGCCACGCGGTTGTGGATTTACTGCCAGTGCCCCTAGCCCTACCCCAACTGCTCAATTTACTCGACACCAAAGGCGCGTTTTATTTCAGCCTCAACTATGCTGGTACCACCACGTTCAAACCCGCACACGACTTGGATGAAATTATTTTTAATGCTTACCACGCCGACATGAATAGCCGCTTCCCTGATCTCGACTGGGAGCCTAGCCGCACTGGCGCACTGCTCGGAAATTGGTTACAACAACAATGTTATGCGCTCATTGCACAGGGTGATTCCCACTGGCAACTACAACCCAATAGCGCAACCGATTCACAAGGGCGTTTTGTCGCCAATATTTTAGCGACGATTGAAAGCGCTCTACCGCAGATTGCAGGCATTGCCGAATGGCTCGCAGTACGGCACGCGCAATTAGCCGCTGGGGAGTTGAATTTTGTCGCAGAGAATAGCGATTGCTTTGGAATAAAATAAAATCGATCAGTATGGTTTAGTACGCAGCGCTGCGGCTAGGAACCTGCAGCCGCCGCAAACACCAAAGCCCCAACAGCAATACCGCAGCATCGCGCAAGCGCATGAGCGCCAGCACGCCTACTGCTGCACCAACAGGCAAGTCAAGGCTGTGAAATGCCCAGAGCAATGCGGCTTCGAGAGTGCCTATAGCACCGGGCAACGGCAATAAAAAAGACAAGCGCATAGCAACCAGAATCACTAAAAATTGTGTGCCGCTCACGTCTAAACTAAAAAAATGTAGCAATACATAGAGTTCGCCCAATAAACCCAGCCACGCCAGCAGTGAGAGCAACAAAGCATTTAACAAACTGCTTTTTTGCTGCACCAACAGTTGCTTAAACCTTGCACTGAGTTGCTGCCATTGGGTGTCTATAGTGGCTAAACGCTGATCTTGCTGCCAGTGTCGCGCAATCCGCTCTAGCCAGTTAAAAATACCTGCAGGGCGTTGCAATGCCCAGCTGATACAAACCATCATCGCCACTAACACCAACGCGAGTGCTAAAGCGACATTTGACCAAGCAGCAAGCTGAGTTGCCGGCGATGCGAGCAGTAACAACACGCAAATTAATAAGAGGCTGAAGTTGATCCAAAATTCATAGAATCGATCCACGCCTAACACCAATAGCGCATCGGCTAGCGGAATTTTTCCTCGCTGCCACAGCCACAAGAGTTGCAATGGTTCACCACCAAATTGCGGCCCGGGAGTAATAAAGCTAATGCACTGCCCCGCTTGGCGAATGAACAGCAAACGCTGGAAACTGAGCGGTAATTGCAACGCGCGACCGAGCAGCCACCAGCGCGCGTTAAGCACGAGAATAATCGCAGCATTTAAGCTCAACCAAAATATCCATTGCCCAATACTGAGCTGCGCAAGATTCGCACGTAAATCTGCAAACGGCAGTTGACTGAGAATAGCGCCCACCATTAGCAAGGCCACAAGCCATAATATTTTCGGTAGGTATTTACGCCAAGCGGCGTGCGCGACTGTCATTTAGCGCGCGTCTTTGTGGTTGGCACTGGCGTGAGTCGCCGACTGTGCAGCACCATCGTAGCGCTGGACCCAGTGATCATCCCACTGCCAAACGCTAAATCGCCCCGTGCCCAACAGCAAAATCCAACTACTTAAAAATACTGCGCACTGGAGTGCGAAGCTCGCGCTGTAGGCCGTTGCTTCTAAGGCTACAATCACTAATAACAGCAATGCACCAAGGCGACCGAGGCAACCGAAAACGACAGCTAAAAGGCCCGAGAGTGCGAGATAAAAGCTGACAGTAGAAACCTGTATTGTTGTGTACAAAACGCCAAGAGCAATGACCAAACCAAAGCGCATGAGCGGCTGTAAAACGGTAAAACTGAATTGCTCAAGTTGCTCAAACTGGCGCTGCGTTTGCGCCAGCTGCGAATTAATTCGTCCAGACACCACCAGCCAATCCACCACAAACCCCACGAGTATCGGCAGAGTAAACGCCACGCCTACCAGTTGCGTCATGGCTGCAGGAAAAATTGGCCAGAGCGCCAGCGCGACAAAACCCATCTGAAACCCAGCAAGGCTGCGCCGCAAAAAATTGGGCATGAGTTCATAGCAAGGCAAACCCAAACGCCCACGCCGGCGCAGTGCCCAGATAAAAATATAATAGGCCACACTTACCAATAAAAAGGAAAGGTGCAGTTTATTCAGCAGCACCGCGAGCAAGGGTGCCACGAGCAAACCCAAAGCATCAAAGGCGGTATCCAACTCACTGCCCAGCAAGCTTTCACGCTCGGTGCGACGCGCAACAAAACCATCAATACGATCGAGCGCAGCGGCGATGCTGTAAAAAATGGCAGGCCACAATGCCCAGCGCTCATCCACCACTATAAAACCTGCAGTAGCCGCGATGAGCCCACCGCGCAACAGCGTAAGACGATTCGCCCAACCCAGATTGGAGTAAAGTGCTGTAGCAGCTTGAACACAATTCAGCGCAAGGCGTAAGTGCGCACAGCGATAAACATAGCCCCACACCAAGGCCGCCAATAATAGCCAGCGCCCCGCAACCAGCCAAGTGCTGTGCTGCGCAAAAACAACGCTGGCCATTAACAGCGCTAAAACACCAAACAGACCTATGCCGTTAAGTTCGCGCTCTAGGCTGCGCAGCGGCTCATTCTGCAATCCATCACTGTGCATGAGGATCCACTTGCCGCTCAACTTTAGATGTGTGAGTGCTGCTATTCGAAACGGCAGTTAAAATAGGCGCGGGCCACAAGCCTTCATCCGAGAAAGCACGAATGAAATGATCGCGCAATTCACTCATGGGCCACACCGGCGCATTTACAGCGGGCAACATACCTTCCGTCCACCGCCAGTCGGCTATAGCGTCAATAATTGCAGGGTCGCGCGCGATGAGATGAATGGGAACATCGCGATTGTCAGTTTCGCCCGTGACTATGGGTGCAGGCTGGTGGTCGCCCAATACCAGAATCACCAAATTGTCATCGCCATAGGTAGCCGCGTAAGAGGCAATATTCGCCAGTGCATATTCCACTGACAGCGCATATTGCGCCCGAATGCGCGCAGGGTCTTTCCATACTTCCTCAGGGCTTGCACCTGAACTGGCTTGGTCATTAAAAATGCGACCATCGCCAACCTTCGTCCAATCCACCAAATGCGGGATAGGCGTCCAGGGCGCGTGCGAGGAAATAAGCGCTAACTCGCCAAAAACAGGGGGGTGATGGGGCTGACGTTCAAGCCGCTCAAATGCCGAAAGCACATATTGATCAGGCATTGTCACCCAGTTAAAGGCTTGCCCCGCATAACCCAAATCCTTGGCGGCATAGACTTGGTCATAACCAAAATAAGCGCCTTCCGGCCAAGGGATCGTGTGCGCTGGCTTGAGCGCCACAGAACGCCAGCCAGCACGCTTGAATAATGCATTGAAAGACAGACGCTGGCTCATAATGAGCCCGTCGTAGCGAACTTGGCTATCGATCCACAGACCCGACGCAACTGTACCGTGAGCCAGCCAGCTCAAACCGCCCATCGTCGGCGAACGCAAAAAACCACTGCGCGACTGCAGGCCACTGGCCGCCAAGGTTTGATTTGCTTGGCGCAAGGCAGCAGCACCTTGAGCAGCAAACTCAGGCTTATCGAGCAGAGTGCGACCATAGGATTCAATAAAAACCAACAGCACATCCTTCCCCTGCAACTTGCTAAAAAAACGCTCACGGGGCACATCACGGTAGGGGTCTTGCTCAAGCAACAGAGTAAAGCGACTTAGCTCGGTCATACTTTTTAGAGTGGAGTCCATATGCATGGACATAAGATCATAAAAATAGGTAGACATGCGCGACACGCCGGTCCAACTCAAAAGCCCCCACAGCAGCAGCGCTACTGTCAAACCCGCACCCGCAGCGCGCGGCCGATACTGTACGAGTTGCTGCACGCGCCCAAGCGCCCCGTATACAACCCAAAAAATAACGCACACCGCAGCCAGCAATAGCACTACCACAGCATAAGCACCAGGCCGCCCCAGCGTCCCCTGCAACAACTGCACGCCATTGCCAAGCAAGTAGGCATCAAAAATAGGGTTAAACGGGCGCGCATAAATTTGATAGCAGCCCATATCCGCCAACTTGACCAGCAACCCAACACCTAAAACCAAGGTCGCCAAGGCGCGCATAAACAGCCCGAGGCGCCTAGGTAGCATCAAGAGCAAACCTAAGAGCAACAATTCCAATGGGAAATACAGGAGCGACAGCGGTGTAATCCAGCTCAGACGATTGGGCAGCACTAGCACCAAAAACAAGAACACACATGCCAATAGGCTAAGTGATAGCTGCCATTTGTTACGCCACGGCGACGTATTGCTAAGAGAGTTGAAAAACATGAGGGGTTCCCAATAGAGGCTATAGCAGCATCGCAAAACCGAACTGCTCGCAAGGTCGCATTATTATTAGTGTTTTAAGCCGCCATTCTAACAAACAAATCATCTAAGACCGCAATTTCAGGCTATGCACCAAGTGTTTTTAGGATCGAACAGCTATACCTGTCCCCACACAACTGCAATACTCATCCAGTAAAACGTAAGCATGCCACCTTGTTAATCAGGTGATTAAAGGTAGTTCGTTACCACAGCGGCCTAATCAGGAGGGCAGGAGCACAAAAGCAGGCAGTGTAAGAGAAATAAAAAAACGTAAAGGCCTAATAGCTCTTGCACCAATAAATAATTTTTTTTGAAAAACAAAAGGCACTCAAAAAGCGCAACTTAAGCTCAACTTAATATTCTCCACGCAAAATAGGTGCAAAGTCCTTAGGGCCATAAGAGCGACCAAAAAAACCATTAAAAAATCTATAAAAAACGAGAGATAGTTATCAATTATTTTTCAATTAACCTACACTCGAACTATGCAAGAGGAGAAAACGTAATGAAAAGCATCCCCAACACTATTCGCACACTTATAATGCCCGCACTCATTGGTGCCGCGATTATATTTACCATGGAAAGCTTTGTTTTGGTCAGCGAGACAACAACACACCTAAATTTTGCATTAAGTTTATTTGATTCAGGCCGTATAACCTCAAGCTACTAAGATTAAGGCCCAAGTTGCGCAATTGCTTTCCTCTATAGATATATAGCGGCAACTTATGAAGTGATTGAAGTTGTTTTTAGTTGTTTTAGTTACGTATATTTACCTAGTTAAAATTCATCCGCATAGAGTTCACAACAAAATCACATACATCGCCGCTACTAATGCGAACATCACTACAGCAGCCCATAGTGATTGCGCTACCAGCGTTCAGTACCACATCACTTGGCCGTAGCTACAAGCCTCCTCCCCCACTCCCTCATTTAACACTTATTTACCCAAAATAACGCCACAAGCAAAATACCCACGTGCAAATCGTACTAAAATCCCTGCAACTACCAAACAACAATAACGTCATAAGGACTCACCTATGCACTATCTACGCATCTGTTGCGGACTGCTCGCACTACTTAACCTTAACAGCGTTGCCAGCGACCTCAATATTCAGTCATACAACCGCCCGGCTACATCACTCAATGGCAACTGGAGCTATATTGTTGACCCCTATGACAATGGCTTTTACAACTATCGCTATGAAGCCTTTGACCAACAGGACGCACCGTCAAAAAATGCATTTTTCACCGATAGCAAACCCCAATCACCTTCAGATTTAATTGAGTATGACTTTGATAAGGCCGACCAACTGCAAGTGCCCGGCGATTGGAATACGCAAAAAGAAAAACTGTATTACTACGAAGGTAGCATTTGGTATCGCAAAAAATTTGATGCCCCTAGCACCCATAAAGAAGAGCGAACATTTTTATATTTTGGTGCGGTGAACTACAGTGCGGATATCTATCTCAACGGTAAAAAATTAGGTACACATATTGGCGGCTTCACACCGTTTCAATTCGACGTGAGCGGGAAACTGTTACCAAAAGACAACTCTTTAATTCTACGGGTTAACAACAATCGTCACGCCGATGCCGTTCCCACGTTAAATACTGACTGGTGGAATTACGGAGGCATCACACGCGAAGTAAAACTGTTCGTCACGCCGAAACTGTTTATTCGCGATTACCAACTGCAGCTGGATTCAGCCAGCAGTAAAACAATAAGCGGAAAAGTCTATTTAGAAGGCGCTAAGGGCGGCGAGAAAATTACGCTGCGCCTGCCTGAATTAAACATACAACAAACACTGCGCGCGGATAACAACGGGATTGCGACCTTCACACTTGCAGCAACCGCTGCAGAACTATGGTCTCCCGCAAGCCCCAAGCTCTATAGTGTTGAACTGCGCGCTGGAAAAGATAAAATTACCGACCAAATTGGCCTGCGCACAATTCGCACCAGCGGCAAGCAATTACTGCTTAATGACAAACCCATTTTTTTACGCGGTATTTCTGTTCACGAAGAATATTCTGCCGAGGGCGGTGGACGCGTGCGCAATGCGCAAGAAGCAAAAAAACTATTAGAGTGGGCCAAATCGCTCAATGCCAATATGGTTCGCCTCGCGCACTACCCCCACAGCGAAGATATGGTCCGCCTCGCCGATCAAATGGGCATTTTAGTCTGGTCGGAAGTACCCGTGTATTGGACAATCGCATGGAAGAATCCAAAAACCTATAACAATGCCGAAGCCCAACTAAGCGCTATGATTGAACGAGACAAAAATCGTGCGGCTATTATCATTTGGTCGCTGGCCAATGAAACCCCTGTATCTACCCTGCGCACTGAATTTCTCACGCGCCTAGCGCACAAAGCGCGCAGCCTCGACAGTACCCGTTTACTCAGCGCAGCGATGGAAAAACACTATAGAAGCGATAACGCTAATATCGCAGTAGTAGAGGACCCTCTCGCCGAGGTGGTGGACATGGTGAGCTTTAATCAATACATAGGTTGGTACGATGGCCTGCCAGAAAAAGCCGATCAAGTTCGCTGGGAAATCGCCTACAACAAGCCCGTCTTCATCAGCGAGTTTGGTGGCGGGGCGCGCCAAGGCTATCATGGGACAACAGATCAAATTTTTACGGAGGAATTCCAAGAAGATCTTTATCAAAGATCTGTAAAAATGATCGATAAAATTGATGGTTTGGTTGGCACCTCGCCCTGGATATTGGCAGACTTTCGCTCACCGCGCCGCCAACTAAGCGGCATCCAAGACGACTACAATCGCAAAGGGCTTTTGTCAGAAAAAGGAACGCCAAAAAAAGCGTTTTATGTTCTTAAAAAATACTATGACTACAAACAAGATATCTATGAGAAAAAGTACACAGTACAAGAGGCCGACATACGAAACGCACCAAAACAAGACACAGCAAAACAAGACATAGCAAAAAAAGATCCCCCCCAATAAAATACTTAAACCAAGACGCTCTCACGAAAGGAACAGAACATGAAACACAAGGCGAGTAGCTACGTGCTTTGAGACGCCGAATTTAGCTCAATCCATCACAAGATTCACTCATCGCAGCCATTAAGAGACGCTTGCTGCGATGAGTCATTCCACGTACTTCGACAGCCCCTAACGCAACTGCTATATTTAACGTCGTCAGCAGATAGCGCAATGACAAACATTTTATTTTTGCTCAACAACTCGCACTGAACTTATTGAAGACCCCCTCTTCCAGATGCTTGCATGGAAAGTACATCATGATTGGATATCAACCACAGCATCACCCATTACGACTGCGCGTGTCGCAATGCGCCTGCCACCGCGTTAATGTATTTGTGTTGAGCAACACAAATACCGCTGGCGAGGCATCAGTATGCTAAACAAAACGCCCAATGAGTTACTGGAGCTGCGTCAACTAGCAGAAGCGCTACTTAAAAACCCATCAAACCAAACACTTATACATCACGAGCGAGAACAAGAATTTCAAAGTCGCCAATTAGATATATACCGCATGGCGCTCGAACTACTTCAGGAGGAACTGCGCACCACTAAACGCATGCTTGAAACCTCACAAGCTATCGCAAAGGTCGGTAGTGTTGAATTTGATATAGCGACAAAGCAGCTTTATTGGAGCCCAGAAACATATCGCATTCACGATACCAACCCCAAAGAATATTCGCCCTCGCTGCTCGATAGCTTGGATCATTATGCCGAAAAAGATCGCAACGCCCTCGCCACCGCATTGAAGCGCGCGCAAACACACGGCGAATTATTTGACCTAGAAGTACAAAAGAAAACATTTAAAGGGCGCCTAATTGATTTACGCACCACCTGCACTATAACGCTAGAGAATGGTAAGCCCACTAAATTAACCGGCATCTACCAGGATATTACCGAGCGCAAACAAGCGGAACGACGCCAGCAACACCATAACTGTATTTTTGAAATGCTGCTAAACCGCATTCCACTAGTTCAGATACTCGATACCATCACCCGCGATGTCGAACACATAAACCCCTCTATGCTCTGCAGCATTGTATTACTGGATGAGGATGGCATTCACTTGCGCCACGGCGCCGCCCCAAGCCTCCCCTCAGATTACATACAAGCCATCAACGGTGCCGCTATAGGCCCCAGCGCCGGCTCTTGCGGTAGCGCAATTTATAGCGGCCAAAGGGTCATAGTGGAAGATATTAAGACGCACCCTTATTGGGCTGATTATCGTCACTTAGCTAAAGCAGCTAATTTACAATCCTGTTGGTCGCAACCGATATTATCCCCACTTGGCAAGGTGCTGGGCTCTTTTGCTGTTTATCATCGCACCCCCTGCACGCCCACGGATGCCGATTTAGCCCTTATTGAAAGTGAAGCCCAATTGACCGCATTGGCGATTGAAAAAAATCACACCGATGCCCGCTTACGTATGGCCGCAAGTGTTTTTACCCACGCGCGTGAAGGCATTATGATTACCAACGCTCAAGGTATGATTGTTGAGGTAAACAAAACTTTTAGTCAAATTACTGGCTATACCCGCGCCGACGTTCTTGGTAAAAATCCACGTATCCTAAAATCCAATGAGCACTCCACAGAATTTTTTCAACACATGTGGCGCGACCTTATTCAAGATGATTTTTGGAGTGGAGAGCTTTGGAATAAACGTAAAGATGGCACGCACTTCGCCGCGATGATGACCATCAGCGCCGTAAAAAATAACAATGGCACCACACGCAATTACGTTAATTTATTTACCGACATAACGCCACTCAAGGAACATCAACAACAACTTGAATACATTGCACACTACGATGCGCTAACCCAACTCCCCAATCGCGTATTACTTGCTGACAGACTAAAACAAGCTATTGCGCACAGCCATCGCAGCGGATCATCGCTCGCAGTGCTCTATTTAGATTTAGATGGTTTTAAAACCGTTAATGACAACCACGGCCACAGCGTGGGCGATCAACTCCTCGTCTGTCTAGCGCAAAGCCTGAAAGCCGCATTGCGTGAAGGCGATACACTCGCGCGCATTGGTGGCGATGAGTTTGTCATAGTGCTAGCAAATTTAACTGACACTGATGACTACCTCCCCATAGTGAAGCGCCTGCTTGATACTGCGGACGAAATACATATTATTGACAATCACCCCCTGCGCATTTCGGCCAGCATAGGTATAACGCTTTACCCACATGATAAAGCAGAAGCCGATCTTCTTATGCGTCATGCAGATCAAGCAATGTACCTCGCCAAACAAGCGGGTAAAAATTGTTACCACCTGTTTGACGTAGCCCAAGATGTAGCCACTAAAAGTCAACACGAAAGCATTGAACGTATTCGTACAGCCTTTAATCACAACGAATTTGTGCTCTATTACCAGCCCAAAATAAACATGCTCAACAATGAAGTTATAGGCGCAGAAGCATTAATTCGCTGGCAACACCCCGAGCGCGGCTTGCTCGCTCCTGCAGCGTTTCTACCTACAATAGAAAATCACAGTTTTAGTATTGAATTGGGCGAGTGGGTCATTGCCAGCGCACTGCAGCAAATACTTGACTGGCGCGATGCAGGGTTGGATTTACCCGTGAGCGTCAATGTAGGTGCACTGCAGCTACAACAACCGCACTTTGCTATTCAGCTGGGGAAAATTTTAGCAAAATATCCGAGCGTTAACCCCGCACTCTTATTATTGGAGATTTTAGAAACCAGTGCACTGGAAGACATCAATGAAGTAGCATTACTGATGCAAAACTGTACTCGTCTAGGCGTTAACTTCGCGGTAGATGATTTTGGAACTGGCTATTCATCACTCACTTATTTAAAACGCTTGCCAGCACAAATGCTTAAAATTGATCAAAGCTTTGTGCGCGACATGCTCGACGACACCAATGATCTCGCCATCATCAAGGGTATCATCGGCTTAGCAGACGCCTTCCATCGTCAAGTAATTGCTGAGGGCGTAGAAACCCTCGCACACGGTAAATTACTGATGTCACTCGGCTGCGACTTAGCCCAAGGCTATGGCATAGCGCGACCTATGCCGGCCACCGCCATGCCGAAATGGGTTGCCCAATGGCAGTCACAACCCAATTGGATTGAAGTGCCAGATAAAAAATAATCTCCTCGTAATATAATTGGGGCAGCTATGTATCAGAATTTTTCTGCCAGTTTGTTACAACTTGGTTAAAAAATTATTAGCACACCATTACTACTGTGCAACAAATTTGACGAGCCCTGTGATTACACTAAAAACTGACTTGCAATTTGAACCATGCGCCCCAAGGTTAGTTGAAGGAGCTATAGCCCCGCTCCACCCCAACGTATAAGAATCGCTATGAACAATGTAAATTTAATCTATTCTCCAACAGCAAGTTATTGATGTAACCTCGTTACAATTCTATTTAACAGTTGTATCAACCTAGGATGCTATTTATGAAAACCGTTCCCAATGTGACGTTTAAAACTCGCGTACGCGATGAAAGTATTAAACACGAAAATCCCTTTCGCTGGCAGGATGTCACCACTGCAGATGTTTTCGCAAACAAAAGTGTCATTATTGTAGCGCTCCCTGGGGCCTTCACGCCGACATGTTCTAGCACCCACCTGCCTGGCTACGAAGCTAAGTACGATGAACTCAAAGCCCTAGGTATTGATGACATTTACTGCTTGAGCGTGAACGATGCGTTTACTATGTTTCAATGGAGCAAAAATTTAGGTATTAATCACATCAAAATGTTACCTGATGGCAATGGTGAGTTTACCCGCGGTATGGGTATGTTGGTGAAAAAAGAAAATCTAGGTTTCGGTAGTCGCTCTTGGCGTTATAGCATGCATGTCGTCAATGGCGAAATTCAGGCGCAGTTTATTGAGCCCGGTTTAGTTGATAACTGTCCAGAAGACCCTTTTGAAGTTAGCGACGTAGATACTATGCTGAACTATTTAAAAAAACGCGCCTAATCGAATGCGCTAAGCAACAATACTAGAAGCACCCCTACATCATAAGTACCAGCCCTACATTGAGGCGGTACTTATCCTTCATCGCTTCAGCCATTAACTTTCCCCCAAGGATTTACCCATGACGTACGACTTCGACTTATTTGTGATAGGCGCTGGCTCCGGTGGAGTGCGCGCTGCGCGCATGTCAGCAGGCTTTGGGGCAAAGGTCGCTATTTGTGAAGATCGCTACATGGGCGGAACCTGTGTCAATGTCGGCTGTGTCCCCAAAAAGCTGTATGTCTATGCATCGGAATATTCCAAGCAAGTCAAGAATGCAAAGGGGTTCGGTTGGTCGACACCAGCACCTAGCTTTGATTGGACAGTACTGCGCGACAATAAAAAAGATGAGATTAAACGACTTAATGGTATTTACGAAAATTTGCTCAAAAATGCCAATGTCACCACATTTGATGGTCGCGGAAAAATTATTGATGCGCATCATGTTCAAGTCAATGATGTCATTTACAGCTGCGAGCGCATTCTTATCGCCGTAGGGGGCTGGCCTTTTGTGCCGGACGTCCCTGGCCGCGAACACGCCCTTACCTCCAACGAAATATTTGACCTTGAAATATTCCCGAAAGACATCCTCGTCGTCGGCGGCGGTTATATTGCCGTAGAATTTGCAGGTATCTTTAACGGCCTCGGTGCCAAAGTTACACAACTCTATCGTGGCGATTTATTTTTACGCGGCTTTGACGAAGAGGTGCGGCATTTTTCCGCACAAGAAATTGCCAAGCAAGGCGTTACACTACGATTCAATACAGATGTCAGCTCTATAACCAAGGGCACGGATAATAGACTGGTCGTTACTTTAACCGATGGCAGTATATTGAATGTCGATACGGTGCTCTACGCTACTGGGCGCAAGCCACAATTAGATCAACTACTTGAAGCGGGGGTGGAAATAGCACTCAACGAAAGTGGCCACATTCAGGTAAATGATAAATTCCAAACCTCGATACCCAGCATTCTCGCAGTGGGGGATGTTACTGGCGGTATGGAACTGACGCCGGTTGCACTCGAAGAAGGGATGACGCTCGCGCGCCACTATTACCATCAGCAACCCTGCGAAATGGATTACAGCAATATCGCCACAGCCGTGTTTTGCCAACCGAATATTGGCACTATAGGCATGACCGAAGAACAAGCGCGCAAGAAATATCCTAATGTGAAAAAATTTCGCAGCGAATTCCGCGCACTAAAACACACATTGAGCGGCTCCGATGAGCGCACATTAATGAAACTGCTGGTGGATGGCGATACCGATAAAGTAGTAGGGGCGCACATGGTCGGCCCTGATGCAGGAGAGATTATGCAAGGCCTAGCCATTGCAATAAAAGCGGGCGCCACTAAAGCCATGTTTGATGCAACCATTGGCATTCACCCCACCGCTGCGGAAGAGTTCGTCACCATGCGCACGCCGGTGTGATCTTTAGACGTCTACATGAGCTATCAACAGAAGAAACAAACCGGAAAAAATTTTATGACAGATACTGCAGGCGAAAATAGTACCAGCCTAAATTCGCCCTGCATTCGCAACTGCTGCCTTGACGAGCAGGATATTTGTTTGGGTTGCTATAGAAGCATTGAAGAAATTACCGGCTGGTACAAGGCTAGCGATATGAATAAGCATGAAATTTTAGCCCGCTGCGCGCACCGCAAAGCGGCTAAAGCACAGAGTAGAAGCTGGCGCTAACTATTGTGAGCAATAATGATTAGAGAAAATAGTTATTTACTATGTCATGCACCTCAAGCACATCGACACCGGCCATACCCGCACTAGCTGCGGCCTGCAAACCCAATTTGGAATCTTCAAATACCACACAGTTTTCT
The DNA here is from genome assembly GCF_057815475.1 of Cellvibrio sp. 25HG11W-0. Lineage (NCBI taxonomy): Bacteria > Pseudomonadati > Pseudomonadota > Gammaproteobacteria > Cellvibrionales > Cellvibrionaceae > Cellvibrio > Cellvibrio sp. 25HG11W-0. The sequence continues at coordinate 1,083,194 of NZ_CM174230.1, read as the reverse complement.
GCTTTAGCACCGAGCAATTGCGCACAGCGCAAAAAGGTGTCTGGTGCTGGCTTAGGATTAATAACTTGATCTGCACCGACGATAGCACCCATCAAGCGATCAAGATTACAGAGTTTTAAAATCGTCTGAGCTTCAAGTGTGTTAGCGCCTGTACCTATGGCCATGGGCTTTTTACCTTGATAGGCCAACGCAATTTCCATCAGCGCCGTTGGCTTTACGAATTTATGCATATTTTCGTGCACATATTGCTCCTTGAAATCATTCATATCGTCGATACTAGCACTCACCTCACACTGAAATTTTTCAATCAAAATTTCAAGAGTACCCTTCGTCGGCACACCGGCAAGAGAGCGCATTAACGGACGATCTATGGGAATCCCATAATTAATCAAGGTAGCAGACCAAGCGTGCTCATGGAGCTGACCGCTATCCACGAGAGTACCGTCCATATCAAAAATCAAGGCATCATAGCTATCGTACATAAACCACTCACTTATCAGGCATATTTAATTAACCGAATTAGAGCATATTTCCTGCAACGATAGTTAAGCCTAAGCACAACTTTACGACACCTGGCTCTTACACCCACTCGCAGCTGTAGGTGCCTTACCTGCAATGGTAGGCACTTATAAATAGACCCGCGCAATCTTTGCATACCCACCTTAACATCAGCTATTAACCGCAACGAAAAAAAGCACAGAGTATTACCTTCGCCAAAATTCAATAAAATCTACACATGAAATTTAGTCGCGATAAACCATTGATGTCGATGGCGAAGAAAAATCTGTCACTTCAAAAAAGGCTGGCGCTTTAGCAGCATCAATACGCGCAGCTAATTCACCTAAATGGCGGGTTGGCACAGCGGGAAAGAGATGATGCTCAGCATGGTAGAACATGCCGCACGTTAAAAAATTTAACAATGCATAACGACAAGAGCGCGCATTGGTAGGTGCGTGTTCGCAATCGTGATGCACTCCCCAAATACCCACCATTGGGGCCAACACATTGGCCGCCACCATCATTAAGGTATAAAGCATAAACACAGGCGATTCGAACCAAACCCAAATCACGCTCTGCATCAATAAACTGACCACAAGCTCAGCCATTACCCAGCGCTTTTGTGCCCAAGGTGCATCCCGCAAGGCAGCAATGTGAATATAAATTGGATAGATGGGGCTTTTTAGCAGCGCGCGAAAAAAAGATAATGTGGCAAGCTCACCCTCAATATCACCCTTTTGCATGCAGTGTTTGTGATGGTACATATGGGTGTAATTGATAGCGTGTGACGAACCCAACATGATAAAGCTAATAGCAAACATCACGAGATGATCACCCCAGCGCGACAAGCCCAAGGTGCCATGGAAAGAATTGTGCGCCACCCGCAAGCCCAACATGAACACATAGACAACACAGATACCCATTCCGACATTCCAGCCCTGTAGCCCACAATAGAAAGCTCCGACCAACCAAGGCAGGGGCAGGCAAAGCTCACGCAGGGTTTCAAAGCGATGGTGAACAACAAGATCTTTCCACGGCACGGTTTTGTAATTGAAATTGGGGGCAAGATGATCGCAATGATTATTCATGATGACCGCCTTCACAGACATCAGCCTCACAACCGCGTGACTTAAATGCACCTGGACGCAAGCGGGTAAATAATCGATACCAGTGATCACCGAATCTTACGAGTCGCGGATGGCGATCAAGCAGCGCCGCCAGATGCCGATAGCCGGGCAGGTAAGCCCACATCACCCGGTGCCCAGCTAGACCTACATGAAGCTTACCATCGGCATCCAGTACATGAAGCAGCTCCATAGCAGCAGCAAAATCAATCCCCATATCTGCTGCTAACGGGCGCTGACTGCGCAGGTCAACCCAATTGATTCGCTGATCTTTATCCAGCCTTTTACAAAACCGTACTTCCCGGCGACAAATGGGACAGTCGTTGTCAAAAAATACCGTGATACTTGCAATAGAGTTTGATGATGTAAGCATGGCAGCCTCCTAATTAGCGCTTAATGCGCTGGGAATGACTGCACTTTAGGGCAGCAAAAGCCGGTAGACTTCCGCTTTTATAAGACAGGGATAGAAAAATGAATTTTAATTTTTAAGCCTTTAAAATCAAATACTTAAAAAACAACAAAATGATAAAAGAGAATAAAATTACAGAAAGTAACCAGCAATGGTTCGATGCAAGCATGAATTTACACACAGCAATGTTGAGCAACGTCATAGCGCTCAAGGCTCCTCATTAACCACAAAATGCCACTTCAATGTTTAAGTGCTTTTCTAAACCCGCCAGGGGTAACACCTTCGATTTCCTTAAAGGCACTATAAAAATTAGACTGCGACGCAAAGCCCACCGATAAGCCGATTGCCAACACTGAAGCCTCAGGCTCATCTTGGAGCATACGCTTGGCTTCATCGACACGATATTTACGCAGTAATTGCGAAAACCCCATCTCTAGCTCATGGTTTACCAATTCCGACAATTGATGGGTGCTTAAGCCCAGCTGCGTGGCGACTTGACTCATAGTAAGGCCGCTTTCCAAAAACGCTTTTTCAGTCCCCATAAATAAGTGCAGGCGCGCGAGCATGGCGGGCTTATCTACCCCCGCTAAGGTGGTACTGGCGTAACTGGTGCGGGCAGCCTCTTCTGTATCGGTAATAAAATAGGGGAATTTAAGCACCAGCAGGTGCATTGAAAATACACTCCCCCCCACCAACAGTGCATAGCTCGCCAGTAACCATTGCACGCTATAAAACGCACTCGCCACTGCTGCAATTAAGAGTACAACTGCCATTACCACAAACAGGGCATACATAATTAGCTCTAAACTCTGACGCTTATAATGTTTGCGGCTTTGCAGTACAAAGGCCATAAAGTAAGTCGCGTAAGCAACACCAACACCAAACGAAAGGGGCACTATCCAGCGGTTTTCAAGCCATGGGTTAATCCCAATCAAGGTTGCCTGCACAACCAGTAAACCACTTAAATAACGTTTACTGGCCAACAACTCGCGGCTGAATAGAAAAAAGCCTAAGGCGCTGAACAACAACGCATAAGAATATAATTTGGAAGCAAACAGATATTCGGGTGAGGTCAGGTAAAGTAACTGTAGCGTTTGCGATGTCACCATTCCGCCCAACAAGCATATCAACCCGAGCTTGGCGAGTGGCGGATGATCAAAAGGATACACCCAAAAATATGCCAGTAAAAACACCACGCACGCCACTAGGGTATAGCCACAGATAATTGTCAGTAAGAGATCGGACATAAACAGCCTTAGCATGATTAAAAGGACAGGCAAACATTTACCACTATGGAGCAAGAGATGCACGAGAGAATTAGAGTGCGCAATCAACAATCCCTACAAAACCAGGACCATATAGCACACCAAGCTCCCGAACACCCAACAAATGACCAATCGCCTCAAAAACCTCACACCGATTGACACCGCGATGACCCACCGAGAATACCCGCGATGGCAGACGTAGATCATTCGAATACAAGGCAAACTGTATCGCAACTTGAGCATTACTTTTGCGCATTAAAGAACAATCATTGCACAATGCCAGTTACACTGTTAAATCAAAAGGATTGGGTTACTTGCCCACTAAAAATAACTATACCGCAGAGGAATTTATGAAAATTATTATCATTATCGGGATTTTGTTAACTTGCATCTATTTTTGGAATAGCCGTTCCAATACTGCCAACACCTCTATTTCTGCAAGTCAATGCGCGAGCATGGGCGGAAAACTCACCGAACATGGCTGTGAAACTCCTATGACAAAAGAGGGATGCGAATCGCTAGGCGGCACACTTCGTGACGGTAGCTGCCAAGTGAGTATGTCTGCAGCTGAATGTTCAAATATAGGCGGCACACTTTCTTCAGATGGAAACTGCCTGCGTTAATCCTGCTTTTTACTGCCTAATTGCTAATTTATGGTTCGCGGTAAACCGAGGGAAGAGCATTTCCTTCCCTCGTCAATATGGTTTCAAGCTAGACATTAAAGGCATTCACCATCGCCCTCTCAGTCGTCACACAAACTCAGCCCCTCCCTTCCCCACAAAAATTCAGAAAGCCGCATTCCAATGTTCGCTGCTCGCGAGCAATCTACATACTTGTAGACTATTGGTAGCAGGTCTAAATATCCTAATAATATTATCAATACACTTCTGAAAAATCACATACAAATGTTATTTTATATATAAAAACATATCGCTCGTTTACGTATATTAACACTCAATAAAATAGACAATTTGGCGACACTGTGAAATCAGCACCAGTTTTTACATTGAAAAACACCAAATTCACTCGGTATTATGGCTGTTCAATGCAGTCTTACCAATTAAAATAATTGAACTGACAGTAATGGTTTATAAAACTATTTATGCCACACAATGTTTAGCTAGAGAAATGACAACGCAAACATACCAAAGAGAAAAAGAAATAATGATACGCAGGGCAACAACCATGCACAGTACAAATTGTTCATAGGCTCACTAAAACTGCCCTAGCTTAATTGAGACCACACGCTAACGAAAACAGCCTAATAGAAAAAATAAGTAAAGCTATCTATCCATTAAAAAATATCCATGCACACGTGAGCATTACCGCCAAACCTATTTACAAATTAAAAAAACAATTAAAAAAATAAGCGAAATATGTAGATATACGCTGACGGAATTATGTCGCACCTACTCTTAGCGAACCTTACTCTTAGCGCACCTTACTCTTAGTGACCATTAGGATTCAGGCTGTTTTACCATGCAGGCAGGGTGATCTCACCACAAAAAGGCTATATCTTCACACTAGTAATAACGCTTTATTTTTATAAATAAAATTAAAAAAATAATAAAATTAAATTTTAATAACAATTATTTCGCGCACAAAATAAAAAATAAAATCACAGCCAGATACATTGAATGCGCCATCAACAAAAAGAATCTAATCATCAGCAAAAGAATAGCCGTCATTTTATACCCAGAGATGACTGCAGCGTTTAAACCCTAAACCACAAGCGGAAACAATAATGATATTTAATCAGTTAAACACAACCAAACGAGCCAGATGCTCTTTCATGATGGCCAGCCTAGCACTAACCATGTCGCCCCATGTGTGGGCAGACTGCAGCTATACCATCACCAACAATTGGGGCTCAGGCTTTACGGGCGAGATTACCGTCACGAACAATACCAACCAGACCGTAAATGGCTGGTCTGTTAACTGGAAAGACTCAGCCACGATTACTAACTCATGGAATGCCAACCTTAGTGGCAGCAACCCTTACACAGCAACCTCAATGGGCTGGAATGGCACCTTGGCCCCCAACGCATCGGCCAGCTTTGGCTTTCAGGGCGCGGGCAATGCGAGTGTTGCACAAGTAAACGGTAGCCTCTGCGGCCCAGCGACACCATCAACAAGCTCCAAAGCGCCCAGCTCAATAATAGCTAGCGCTACACCAGCAAGCTCAGCAGCTGCTAGCTCTACCCCAGCTAGCTCCAAACCCGTATTAAGCTCCTCAGCACCAAGCTCCAAACCCGTATTAAGCTCCGCAGCACCAAGCTCCAAACCACTCGCAGGCAGTTCATCTAGTGCACCCAATAACTCCGTGCTGATTTTGCAAGAAGAGCAGGCTGGCTTCTGCAGCGTCGATGGCTCAATTGACAACAACAATAGCGGCTTTACAGGTAACGGATTCGCCAATACGGACAACGCACAGAGTACCGCAATCACGTGGGCTGTTAATGCCTCCAACAGCAGCCGCTATACCCTGATTATTCGCTTTGCTAATGGCGGAACTGGCAATAGAAACGGTTCATTGGTTATTAACGGCGGCAGCAACGGTAACTACACAGTAGAGCTTCCCACAACAGGTAGTTGGACCAATTGGCAAACCGTTTCTATCGATGTGGATTTGGTGCAGGGTAACAACAGTTTGCAGCTAACCGCACTCACTGCAGATGGCTTAGCAAATATAGATTCTCTAACGACTCAGGGCCCACAAGCCAGTGCAGGCACTTGTGGCGCGGTTGCCAGCAGTGCAGTAGCAAGCAGCAAGGCTACAGCAAGCTCTGCCCCCGCAAGTTCCAAAGCCAGCTCGTCTACCACAACAGGTGGCACAGCAGACTGCAACAGCATTAACAATCAACCAATCATAACGGTTGCAGCTGATGGTTCGGGCCAATTCAAAACTGTACAAGCTGCACTCGATAGCATTTCTAGCTCGAATAAAACCCAAACACAACTTCGCATTAAACCTGGTATTTACCGAGAAAAATTAGAAGTAACCAAACCCTTCGTAACTTTTTGCGGCCAATTAGGAAAAGAGACATCTACAGTTTTAACTTATAACGACGGCGCCAGCACCATCGGCTCTAACGGCGCTGCGATAGGTACTTCTGGAAGCGGCAGCGTAACCATTAAAGCCAATGATATTTCTGTAGAAAACATTACGATTGAAAACACGCGAGGCCAAGGCACTCAAGCAGTAGCACTCTACGCGCGCGGTGATCGCTTGCAATTTCGCAACTGCCGCCTGCTGGGTTTCCAAGATACGCTTTATGTAAACGGTGGCACTCAGTACTACCGCAACTGCCACATTGAAGGCAGCGTTGATTTTATTTTTGGTGCTGCAACGGCCGTGTTTGAAAACAACACCATCCACAGTGTTGCTAGCGGCACCTCACTTACCGCCCCCTCAACTGCCCAAGGAACAAACTACGGCATAGTGTTTCTTGGTGGAAAGGTGACTGCAGTTTCTAGCATCAGTAAGGGCTCTGTGGCTTTAGGGCGCAACTGGGGCGCCTATGGCGCAGCAACCTATATTCGCACTGACCTAGGCCAGCACATTTCACCTTTAGGCTGGGTAAAAATGAGTTCGAACACCCTCGACACCGCTAGATTTTCTGAGTACCAAACTACGGGGGCAGGCGCCAACCCATCAGCGCGCGCGCCGCAAGCCACGCAACTCTCTTCATCACAAGCTGCAGCTTATACAGTGAGTAACATCTTCGGGTCTTGGGCACCAAGCTTTAGCAAATAGTAAAAAATATTCATATTTACTATTTAATTTTCAAAAGGAATGGAGGCTTCGGTCTCCAAATCGCATAGCGTTTAAAACAACAGCTAGGACAAAAAGTCGGGCAGGCATTTAAGCAGTGCAAAAAATAGCGGTAACCTTCGCCAAAAGGTTGCCACGAAAATATACACACCATCACACAGTGAGCAATACATAATGAAAAACAATCGACTAACTTCTACAAAGCGAAAAGGGTGTTCGTTCATTCTGGCTGGTTTGTCGCTTGCAATTTCGTCTCATACTTGGGCGAGCTGCAGCTATACAATTACCAACAACTGGGGCTCAGGTTATACCGGCGAAATTACGGTTACCAACAACACCAACCAAACAGTCACCGGCTGGGCGGTAAGCTGGAAAGACGCAGGCACCATTTCTAACTCATGGAATGCCAATCTTTCCGGTTCAAATCCCTATAACGCAACTTCTATGAGCTGGAACGGTACCTTGGCCCCAAATGGCTCTGCAAGTTTTGGCTTTCAAGGTAACGGGAGCGCAAGTGCAGCTGTCGTGAGCGGCAGCCTCTGCGCTGCTGCAGCCTCATCAGCGTCGAGCACTATTGCGCCAACCTCCGTCGTACCTAGCTCTAAACCAGCCAGCTCCATTGCGCTCAGCTCTGCAGCACTCAGTTCAAAACCACTCAGCTCCATGACACCAAGCTCAAGACCTCTCAGCTCAAAAGCAGCGAGTTCCTCAAGTGCAGCTGCTCAAACCACGTTTGTGATTCAAGAAGAACAACCAGGCTTCTGCAGTGTTGATGGCTCGATCGACAACAATAACAGCGGCTTCATCGGCAGCGGCTTTGCCAACACAGACAATACGCAAGGCGCGGCAATTAAGTGGACCGTGAATGCATCCAACAGCAGCCGTTACACAGTCACTATCCGCTTTGCAAATGGCGGCAGCGGCAACAGAAATGGTTCTCTGCTAGTTAATGGTGGCAGCAATGGTAACTACACCGTTGCACTGCCTTCTACCAATAGTTGGACCAGCTGGCAAACTGCATCGGTAGATGTAGATTTAGTACAGGGCAACAACAACCTGCAACTCACTGCGCTCAGCGCCGATGGATTAGCGAACATAGACTCTATAACACTACAGGGCCCGCAAGCCAGCGCAGGAACCTGTGGCACTGTTGTAAGCAGTGCAGTAGCGAGCAGCAAACCCGCTGCCAGCAGTACACCTGTAGCTAGCAGCGCACCTGCTGCCAGCTCCACACCAAAAAGCTCTTCATCAATGGCTGCATCCAGCGCACCTGTGATCGGCAACGGAAATATGCTGTCGCAAGATGGTAACCCCGTGCACTCACGCTACAACAAGTACAAAACCGAATGGCCGCAAAGCAGCGCTGACATTATTTTGTCTCATCAATACACCAATGGTGGATGGCCAAAAAATCAGGCTTATGACGCTGCAGGTTCAGGTGGCGATGGCTTAGGTACATTTGACAATGGCGCAACCACTCTGGAAATGACGTTTTTAGCGGATGTATATCGCAACAATAAAAATGTTAAGTACCGTGATTCAGTGCGTAAAGCTATGGACTACACCCTCAAGGCGCAATACTCCTCAGGTGGCTGGCCACAGTTTTACCCGCTAAAAGGCGGCTATGCAGATCATGTTACGTTTAATGATAACGCCATGTCGCGCGTCCTCACTGTGTTACAACATATTGTGCAAAAAGACGCTCCCTATGACACCGACGTGATCACCGACGATCAACGCGCAAAAGCACGAGTAGCGGTAGAAAAAGGCGTTGACTACATCATCAAGTCACAATGGAAGCAAAACGGTAAGCTCACCGTATGGTGCGCGCAACACGGTAAAGATGACTATTTACCAAAAGCTGCGCGTGCTTACGAGCTGGAATCATTGAGCGGCAGCGAATCAATAGAAGTGATTGCCTTCCTAATGACTCAACCGCAAACCACGGCTGTAACCACAGCAGTAAAAGCGGGCTTAGCTTGGTTCAAAAGCCCCAATACTTATCTTGCTAACTACACCTACGACAAGACCATTGAAGAAAAAATTGTTCCGAAAGCTGGCAGTAAAATGTGGTACCGATTCTACAAGCTCGACACCAATCGCGGCTTCTTTAGCGATCGCGACGGCGGCACCTACTACGACATTATGCAAATTTCTGCAGAGCGTCGTAACGGTTACAGCTGGGGCGGAGACTACGCCAGCAACTTAATTAACTATGCGGCGAGTGTAGGTTACTAAACCAAATTAAACTCAGAAAGCCCACCAAAAAAAGGCAGCTAGTTACAAACTAGCTGCCTTTCATTTTTAAAAACACTACACCTACTTAAACCTGCCACAATATAAATTTCTAACAAAACCCGCTTGTTGCTATCTACAGAAAATCTACCACAAAGTACTTATTCCCTATTCCCTCAGGCCTACCCTAGCATTGCAAACTTAAGCATTTAACACCCAATTAGATCCCCGCTATAGATCATACAGCCTCCATCTGCTCGACAAGGTTAGAAATCTCCCCATCAATAGCATCACCGCTTTCAAGTAAAAGCGTCATTCTCATTTCAAATTCATTGATAGCATTGTCAAACACAACCACACCGGGGCCCTTCAGCTCTAATATAGCGTAGGCGCGTCTTAGTTCCGAAATAAAATTCTCGAAGGTCTTACGATTTTCATCCAGCTGAAAGGCATAGCGAATATTTAAGTTATTAAGCATATTTTTTATACTTTTCTTTTTTTCGACAAATTCCGATACATCATTATTTTCAAGCTCAACACCACCGAGATACTTAAGACGCTCACTAGCAACCTCAATAACCATTTTAAAATTTGTATCAAGCATTGCCGGTGTATCGCTAAGATTAGCACTAGAGGTCATAGCGCGAATATTGGGATACACAAATAAAGTGCCATCCTCAACATGCACCACAGGCTCAATACTATCTGATGATATTAGTTTCTGCCTCTGCTGCTCGTTAAACTTATTGGCAGGAATATATTCCTTTTCCCCCGCGGCACAATCAATATAAAAGGCTACTTGGATATTAAAACTTTCAATAAAGCCCACCAATGTTTGAACCAGATCATCAAATGCATTGCACTGCACCAACGATAAAAAGGTATTATTAATAGCGTACACATGTTGGTAATTGACCGCTGTTTTTTCTAACTCCTGCAAGAGCAACTCAATTTCATCACTGATAGCAGGCTGCTCACTTTCAGCGCCCCCTCCAGCACCCTCATTATTTTCATGCGCGGGCAATTTTAGTTGCGTGCGCTCCAGCTGGGCAGTCTCTTCTTGTAGGCGAAAATAGAGACTATCCACTTCGCTCTCTAAAATTTCAATACAGCCCTGGCATTCTTTAACGAGCCGCTCTAAGCGATTAATCTCCTGTTCTTTTTGCTTATTTACGTCTGTAGAATCTTCAACATTAATGGATTCCTTCAGGGTTGTAATTTCACCCTCTAAGTCGTGCATAGTCTCATGCTGCACATTATTACTTTCTTTCAAGTGGTTAATTTCAGCAATAATGGAATCGGGATCATTTACATCTTTAGGCGCCATTCGGCTCATGATATTTTCATACATAGAGTCGAGATCACCTACAGGAGGTTTTTCTTTAAGCATTAACTCATAATTGGCAAGTTGTAATTTTGCCCGCCTTAGCTGCTGCTTAAGACCATTGACATGGTTATCTGATTTAAACAGTTCCACTTCAAGCTTATTGACTTGGCTGTCGATGCGCTTTCTCTGCTCGGGGCTATAGCTAAATTGAGAGCTTTTTATTTCTTGTAAAAGCCCTTTGAGATTATTGTTTTGCGCGTCACTCGCGCCGCCAAATCCATCCACATAGGCATCATCCAGAGAGCTGGTATACCCTGGCAGCTCGTCCATCGGCTCACGCTGAGCAACTCTTAATTTTCGTAACGTATGCTGAAGATGGCTAATCACTGCAGAGCTTTCAGTATTATTACTTTCAAGCTTGCTCTGCTCTCTTTTAAGGTCTCGCAAAGCTCGCTGCAACTCTTCATTATTATGTTGTTGCTTAGCGAGTCCGTCACTACGCTCTTGCAGTTGACTCTCTAAGTCTTCAATTTTCTGTTTGAGGTGATCCGTACTCTGATTATTCCACTTGAGTATTTCTCCGAGCCTGCGCTCCAGCAGGCCCCAACCAGCATGGGTAATACCGCGTTCGGCGTATAACTCATATTCCGCACTTAAGTACAAATGTCGCAGCGCTGCAATTTTTCCACTAAACGGATCATCATTATTAAATGTAGGCTGCACATTGCCGGTAGATCGCTCAAAGCGTTGCGAAGCGTCCTCGATAGCGCGGCTAAAATAGTCCTCTAAAGAGCTTTTAACGGCTGCCGCCTTACTTTTATTGTAGAAGGCCTCGCTACTCTTACTTTCCTCAACCGTGGCATTAAGCTTTTCGAACATTTTTGCGATGATTTTTTTCTGGCGCAGTATGTGTGCAATTGAAAATGCCAATACCACCATAAGAACGAGACTGAGCTCACCCAATACGATAGAGGCTATAGAAAATTTAATATTCATATGAATAATATGCAGTGGCGGTTTTGCCTTAAGATTAGCACAGGCATCAGAAGCCGAAAGTAGCTACGTTGGAGCAGGTCTCACTTTGGAATATAGGGGTTTATTTTAATTAGAAAAAAACCCTATTTTTTGGCAATCCATCCAGAAGAATAATACTTCATCGCCCCATCAAAAGCTTTTCGACATATCTATTGGGTTTGCATCTAGACTAAGTTGGTTTTTTCGCGCCAATAGGCTTTAACTCCCTCTTCACCCTTCCCCTGTGCCCAGCGGGTCAACTGTTCGCGCTCTTCCACATAATCGAAAAAAGGTACCGCCATTCCACAAGAGCTCTGCACCAAATCAATGCGCACATCAAAAATTTGTCGCGCACCAGGCAGAGGATTGAATTCAGCATAGAGTTCAGCCCAGGCATCATCTTGTGGCTGTACACAGCGCGCATGACCATAAAGCCGCAAAATAATTGGATTACCTTCAAAAGCAGCAAACATGATGGTCATGCGCGAATGGCTTTGTAGGTGCGCCGCCGTTTCATTACCGCTACCTGTTACATTGAGCCAAACAACACGATTGGCATTCAATACCCGCAATGAGTCCATTCCCTTGGGAGAAATATTTACGCGACTATCGTCTGTAGCCGTACCGACAAAAAAAAGTTTTTGCTGTGCGATAAAATCTTGGTGCTCTAGTGAAATACTATCAAAGCGCTTGCCCATCAAAGGCTCCTTTTTATTATGCAAGAAAAGACTTGCAACATGAGAAATGAATATTCGGCATTCTTTATAAAATATTTTGAGTTGCAGGTGTTCTATTTATTGCGTGCAGTTAGGCGCAACAACATAGCATCGCGGTCTATTACAAAATCGTAACGCCCAAGTATATCTATTCCAAGCAAACCATCAAACTGAGTCATATCACCCATAGGTAAGCGGGCCAACATATGGCGCTGAAACAACAGCGAGCCCATAGCTAAGCTGTCTACGCCAAACAAATAGCTTTCCACCACACCACTCGCCGTATTCAACTGAATTGGCTTTGTGGCCCCCACAATATAGGGATACTTAGCAATAAATTGAGTAGACACACCACTAATAGATGCGCCAGTATCCAAGAGTAATTTGGCATTATTACCATTGATAGACACAGCCACCAAATATTGATCACCAAAATGGGCAAGCGGTATAGCAACCTCATCTGTTACTTCAGCGCCACCGCCCAACTTAGATAAAATAGCTTCCGCTTGGGATTGTACTGCGGGGTCATTGGCTGCCATGAGTGCGTGATATTGCGCTTGATATTCATCGCCCGCCTGCAACTGTAAGTCTGCCAACATGAGGTGTAGTGCGCCATCATCGGCGGTACTCTTCACCAGCGTATCAAGCTGTGCAATTAACCAACTGGGGCCTGCTCCATTGGGCAATTGAAATAGTTTATCTTGATAAAGTGCAACCAAATAAGCTTTGATTTGGGACAAGGCCTGCTCGCGCAAATTCACATCAACTTCTACATCCAAATAACGAAACCAAGCTTCCAAAGCTAAAGTTGGTTTATGTTGTTGTTGATAAATTTGCGCTAAATATAACCATGCCTGAGCTGAACCGCTGTGCGTTTTCACATAAGCCTGCAGCAACCGCTCTGCTGCGGCCACATCGTTGACCGCTAACAGCTGCTGAATACGCGCCCAAGAAAATAACTCAGCATGAGGTGCCGCATCGGGCTCTAATATAGCGAGAGCTGTTGTAGAAGGGTCTGTTGTAGATGGTGCTGTTAAAACCTGAGCATGCTGCTGGCGCACATCTGTGGTGCCATCGATGTTAATAGCACTGTGAATGGCGTCACTCGCAGCACCTAGCCCATGGCGATATTCATTCACCGCCATGCCTGCCACAAAGGCACACCCCATCATCGTTATTATTGTCAGCGATTTCATATGAGTAACTTATCAAAATTTTTCTTCTAGGATATCCAGTGACCTTAAAAAATAACTAAAGTGCACACACAGCTACCAAAGCATAATACCAAAGCGACGCACCAATAAACCGAAAAGACCAAATGATGCTAAAGTGATCGCTACCGAGGCCAAAAGACTTGGCCAAAAGCCCCAGCGGGCCAGCATCCAGGGAAACACTAAAAACATCGGTAAGGTTGGCACTACATACCAAAAGGTGTACCACGCATGGTTGGCAATCTTGGTGGTCGGTTGATTTTCTACATAAAGCCAGATCAAGGTCAATACCGTTACCATCGGCAGTGCTGCAACTAAACCGCCGAGTTTATCGCTGCGTTTAGCCACTTCAGAAATCAATACGACCAAAGCAGCCGTTATAAGGTATTTCGTTATTATCCAATTCATGTTTCTTTACTCGATCAAATCATGATACGCAAAGTTTATTTATTTTTTTGTGCAGCTATTATTGGCACACAATCTAAACCCATCACGCAATAAAACGCTGCCATGGTCTAGATGTTAACTCCCTGAGTTACCCCAAGGCCGCCACTATGTCATCCTCTAGCGCCTCAGGTTTTGTGATGCTCGCATAGCGCTTAATAGGCACGCCATCGCGACCAATCAAAAACTTGGTGAAGTTCCATTTTATGGCTTCTCCCAAAAATCCCGGTTTGTCTTGCTTTAGCCATTGGTAGATAGGATGTGCTTCGGCGCCATTCACATCTATCTTGGCGAACATTGGAAAACTCACCCCATAATTAAGCTGACAAAGTTGCGAGATGTCATCCGCAGTACCAGGCTCTTGGCCACCAAATTGATTGCAGGGAAAGCCGAGAATTACCAGCCCCTGCGCAGCATATTTTTTATTGAGCGCTTCTAGACCCGCATATTGTGGTGTAAAGCCGCATTGACTGGCGGTGTTAACCACTAATACAACTTTGTTGGCGTAGTCCGCCATGGGCTGTGGTTCACCGGCCAAGCGGTTAGCGCTGAATTGATAAAATTCACTCATACTTTGCTCCTCATTCATTTGTGGGCTTACCTATGCATTGACTGCAGAGCTATATGCATTGACTGCGGAGCTATACATTGACTGCGGCAATATTTTTACAGAACTGGGCGTGCCAGTGAAAACCGAGTTGCCGTTGTAGTGTATTCATTACCACCCATTTTCCCGATAGTATTTAATAAATCGGCTGAAATTTTTTCATCAACTACAACCGCATCGTTAACATAGATAGCCACAACATCCAAAAACATCATAGTGCCCGCCATAGGCCCCTCACCAATCGTTTTGAGTTCCCGCAGCGTACATTCATAGCGAACACCTGCTGCCGCTATGCCCGCAGGCTTAACCTGCAGACTTGGTGCAGTGACAATGGCGAGCGCATCGACTTCTGAAACGTCCGCCGGATACTCAGCGCAACTCGCGTTCATCTGCTCGGCCAATTCACGGCTGACAATGTTAACGACGCATTCACCGGTGGTGCGCAGATTATGCAAGGTGTCTTTTTCCAGACGATTGCGCGGATTCACTTGCGTCACACTTAACACCGGAGGATAGCAGCTCGCCACCGTAAAAAATGAGTAGGGCGCTAGGTTTAAGACCCCTGTCGCACTGAGGCTGGTAATCCAAGCTATAGGCCTCGGCGTTATAGCACCTACAAGCAATTGGTAAGCGGCTTGCGCTGATAAGTCTTGCGCCCTGAAATTCATAATTAATAATCAGCCGCAGGTTTAGTTAAGGATTGTATTTTAATATTGCGATAAAAAACCTCAGCACCTTCTGACTGAATCTGCAGATGCCCACGCATAAGCGGCACACGCTCACCTGCGACAGTTTGCTGGGAATTAAATGCACGCAAAACCTCATGACCATTTACCTTGTGAATCAAGGTTTCACCGTCGGCAATAATTTCCATGGTATCCCACTGACCGCGCGGTTTCTCATAGAGGCCCAGCTTTAAAATGCGCGCGGCAATATTATCTTTGCGTGGCAACTCAGGCGCGTAGCGATAGAATTTCCAATCACCTTCATGGGCATCACCCACGTGTGCATTTACAGTCACGCCATCTAAACTGTGATAGTCGCCGCTGTCGCCCTCTTGAATTTGAAATTCATGACTGCGCATCCAATGCTCACTCTGGGCACCTTGAGGCCCCACAGCAAAATACAGCATGCCGCTATCGCGCACCACGTCTAAGCGCGGCGGCCACTTTTTGTCGCCCCATTTGATCTCAAAGCTGAGATGAAAATTATCAAACTCAGCAAGGCTGGTTAAGCCACCCCACTCCTCACCTGACACACGCAGAATGCCATCTACCACACTAAACACTTTTTTAGGATCGTCATTAACGCCGCGCGGTTGATGCTTGGACTTTAAGTTGTACTCATTTGTTTCGGGCTGATAGCTTACATAGGGTTCCCAGCCACTTAAGTCTTTACCATTAAACAGAGTTTGCCAGGCCTGACCTTCCTTTGATGCTAGGGGCGAATCTGTCGCTAGCAGCTGCGCAGCCAATAACGGTGACGATAACAAGATAAAACTCATGAAGCGTAAAAAGGATTTCATATGGCGCTCTTAAATGTGATGGACGTTAATTATTGTGACTGCACTATGCCGCCATAGTTAGCAGTTGGGGGGATTGTTGATATCTACACAAGCATTCTTACAGTCCTTTACCTTTTTAAAACGCGACTAAGGTTAATACTCAAGCTCAGTAGCACCACCATCAATACTTCAACTTCAATATTCGGCACAACTTGCGCCACATTATCATGCAAGTAACCCGAACAACACTCGCGCCCCTCGGCAAGGGCGCCCAATGATCGTTTTTGTCCCTTTCGGCGTAACACACCCTAACATCTAACAGTTTAAAGTTGGTAAACATGAAACTTCTTTCGGTCACCCTACTCATGACATTTCTCTGTTCCTGCAGCCACCAATCCATCGAGGAATACAGCCAAAACAAACCGGCCTTTGACGTTGAAGCGTTTTTTGCAGGCGAGCTAGAAGCACATGGCGTGATTAAAAATCGTTCTGGCAAGGTTACGCGTTATTTTACCGCGAATATTTCAGCTAATTGGGTTGATGGAGTCGGCACGCTGGAAGAAATTTTTCATTTTAATGATGGCGAGTTGCAACAACGTACCTGGACACTGACGCCATTTGAACGAGGATATAAAGCAGCAGCCAATGATGTAATTGGCCAAAATATTGCCTTGGTTGAAGGTAATGCCATGCAACTAAACTATCGCCTAACGATCACCTATAAAGGAAAACCGCTGGAACTGAGCGTGGAGGATTGGATGTGGCGTATTGATCACAGTACTGTTTTAAATGAGTCCACATTGCGCAAGTGGGGCTTTAAAGTTGGCAGCATCCAGTTGGTCATTCGCAAAAAAGCCGTGCCTTAGCATTAAAAATGCCAAACAGCTCAATCAACTGGCTGAGCGCTGGTGATCATCCAACTTTCTACGCATCTGTTTTATCTTTTTGGAATTACCCAGCTTCGTATAGATGTCTAAAGCAAATTCATAAAACAATGCCTCCTGTGGCAATTTTTTTATCGCGGCCTCAATCCTTCGTGCCGCCTCATCTAAATTACCTTGCGCCAATTGCTCTTGTGCACGCATATAAAGGAAGTAAGGGTTGGCCTTGCGATGGTCACTCACCTGCACCGCAAAAAATTGGGCGCGCGCTTGATCGCCCATGTCTTCATAAAGGCTAGCCAAGTTGTGCATTATGGTAAGGTCTTTTGGGTTATAACTTAGCCCTTTTAAATAAAGCGCCTCAGCTTCTGGCATCATTTGCTGCCGCTGATAAAGGCTGCCGATGTTACTCCATAGATAACTCAGATCTCCCGCTAAGAGCAACGCCTTGCGCAGGTGTAGGAAGCTCTGCCGTGCATCACCCTTTGCGACCAAATCCAACGCCCGATTACTGTAAAACTGCGCAGCAATCGCGGTGCGTGAAATCGGGTATTGGGTGTAGTCCTCACGATAGCGACGCATTTCCAAATCCACCACTATATCGCGCTGATCCACTCTCCCCATATCTCTACCCCATGCCCCCCAGAGCGCATGCGAAAAAACCACCCGCGCATTAACGTGCCGCATAAAGATGAAGGTGTCATTATCACGCATACTCCAAGAGGGCGGTAAAATAACCTCGTTATAACGCGCATCCAAATCCAAATAGCGCGCCAGCTCCACATACAGCAAGGTGTAACTAAGGCAATTAGCCTTAGCTTGCTGGAATGCCTCAGCTCCTGTAATGGTGGTGCGCGCACTGTAAGTAAGCCCACGGCCTCCCGCAGTTTGCGGCAATATTAACTGCTGATGTAGCAGCTCCGCGCGACGACGGCTACGTGGTTCGCGCATTGCAATTTGGTCTGCAAAGGCTTTCATAGCTGGGGTTAGGCTGAAGAGGTCAATTTCTGGCAACTCCTCATCCTCATAACTGTGCCCCAAAATTAAGTCGCCACCCAGCGCGCGCGCTAAACTGCTCGGATCGGGCGAATATTGAGATTTTTGCACCAGCGATGCACAACCACACAGCACGGTCAGGCAAAAAAATAGCAAAAGTCGGATGAACTTCATGGCTTATTGGCTCTTAGGATTCAAAAATTAACGTTAGTATAGATCTAAATTCGCCGTCTTCCCTTAGCGCCTGAAACCCCTAAGCCCCAGAAAAATATAGTGATTTTTCGAAAAGTACACACCCAACCAACTACATGGATAGACGCCAAGGCCGTCTATGTGGCGTCAATAGCCTCGCCTGCGCAAAAAAAGTGCGCAGCATCACCATCACCGACATTAAAAATGCACATCCCCATATCAATTTTAGGTACTAAAAAAGCGCACTGCTTTTTTTCGTGTATCAGCACTGTGCAAAACGAAGCAAAGCACTGTTTTAACGGCAACAATCTGCACTCTTATGGCGTTTTACATTAATTGGCACAGTGTTTGAATACACCTATTTGTGAACATTCAAAAAAAGACTTTTTAAGGATCGTTAAATACAAACGCTTTAATTAATTTTTAAAACCGTTTGCAGAAAATAAAAAAGTCGCTCAAGCACTATCAAAAGCATTGCCATTTTTACTACTTAATTTTTATCAGCCAGGAGCAGTTTATGTGTGATACCGCAAAACACGCGTCAGTAAGAAATATCAGCGGCGTAAAAAAAATTCTTAGTCAATTTATTCAAGCCAGCGCAGGCATTATTACTGCACTGGCCTTGGCAAGCAGCGCGCAAGCGGCAACTGGCCCAGCTGAAAAAGAAAGTTTGAAATTTGGTTTTATTAAGCTCACTGACATGGTGCCACTCGCGGTAGCTTACGAAAACGGCTACTTCGAAGATGAAGGCTTAGATGTTGAATTGGAAGCGCAGGCAAACTGGAAAGTAGTTCTCGACCGAGTGATTACCGGCGAGCTTGATGGATCACACATGTTGGCAGGCCAACCTATTGGTTCTACCATTGGTTTCGGTACTAGCGCGGACATAGTGACTGCGTTCACCATGGATCTAAACGGAAATGGATTGACCGTAGCCAACGACGTTTGGAAACAAATGAAGAAAAATGTACCCCTAGGTGCAGATGGAAAGCCGGTTCACCCCATTAAAGCTGACGCATTAAAACCAATCATTGAAAAAGCAAAAAATGCTGGGCAAACCTTCCCTATGGGAATGGTATTCCCCGTATCGACCCACAACTATGAAATTCGCTATTGGTTAGCCGCCGCAGGTATACATCCCGGTTTTTATTCACCGGCCACTGGCGATATCACCGGGCAACTTAAAGCCGATGTACTCTTATCGGTAACACCACCACCACAAATGCCCGCCACCTTAGAAGCTGGCACCATTAAAGGCTATATGGTGGGCGAGCCGTGGAATCAACAAGCAGTTTTTCGTGGCATAGGTGTACCCATCGTCACCAACCGCGATATTCACAGCAACCTAACCGAAAAAGTATTTGGGGTTTCAAAAGACTGGGCCACCAAAAACCCTAACACGCACATCCACGTAGTAAAGGCTTTAATTCGTGCTGCAAAATGGCTCGATGAAAACAACAATGCTAACCGTGCAGCGGCGGCAAAAATGATTTCTGCCGGTCACTATGTAGGTGCTGATTACAAAGTCATTGCTAACTCTATGCTCGGTAAATTTGAGTACGATCGCGGTGACTTGCGTAACGAACCAGATTTCAACGTATTCTTTCGCTACAACGCCACCTACCCCTACTACTCAGATGCAATTTGGTATTTAACGCAAATGCGTCGCTGGGGCCAAATTGGTGAAGCCAAGCCAGACAGCTGGTATCTAGAAACGGCTAAAAAAGTTTTCTTGCCTGATGTTTATCGCCAAGCCGTTGCCGACTTGATCGAAGAAAAGAAAATGTCTGCCGCAGACTTCCCGGACTTAGACAAAACCACTGGCTTCCGCGCACCTGAGGACACCAAGTTTATCGACGGCGTGCAATTTGATGCAACCAAACCCAATGAGTACCTCACCAAGTTTGCAATAGGTTTAAAAGCCGACGAAAAAATGTAAGGCAGATTTCACCCGCCTTATATAACAATCAAAATAGCGATAACTGCAGTAGCGCCACAAGCGCTGCTGCAGGCACAGAGGAAAATGTCATGAGCATTGCATTAACACAACTTAAAAATGTAAAAATAGAAATACCTTCAAGTGAAAAAATTCGCAATATAATTTTATCCACTCTGACGCCACTCATTGGCCTATTGTGCTTCCTCGCATTCTGGAGCCTGAGCGCGCCCCATGTTAAAACGTCACTCGGCGATTTCCCTGGACCAACTCAGGTTTACACCCAGTGGAACAACTTAATTGATGAACATGTCGCAGAGAAGCAGCGCGCCACCGATTTCTATATACGTCAAGACAAACGCAATGCAGCGCTCTTGGCGAAAGACCCCAATGCAGAAATAAGAGTGCGCAACTTTACCGGACGCCCGACCTTTTTTGACAAGATCACTACTAGTTTAATCACAGTGCTGTGTGGCTTCATTGCCGCCACGATTATTGCAATCCCTATTGGCATTGTGATCGGATTGAACCAACGTCTCTACCAAGCCTTTAATCCTCTCATTCAAATATTTAAACCCGTATCACCACTGGCATGGCTGCCACTTATCACACTGGTTGTGAGCGCCGTCTACACATCGGAATCACCTTTGTTTTCTAAATCTTTTGTAATCTCCATGTTTACCGTCACCCTCTGCTCCCTCTGGCCCACCATGATCAATACCGCGGTAGGTGTTGCAGGCGTGAGCAAAGATTTGATTAACGTTAGCCGTGTATTACGTCTGGGCTGGTTTACACACGTCATTAAAATTGTATTGCCATCGGCAATTCCCATGATGTTTACCGGCTTGCGTATATCACTTGGCATCGCGTGGATGGTACTGATTGCTGCTGAGATGCTGGCGCAAAACCCAGGCTTAGGAAAATTTGTGTGGGATGAATTTCAAAATGGATCGTCCGACTCTCTCAGCCGCATCTGTGTCGCCGTACTGGTTATCGGCGTCATAGGCTTCATGTTGGATCGCGCCATACTGTTGCTGCAAACCTGGTTGAACTGGGACAAAACAGCCATTGTCCGTTAATACCCATAGCGAGATGGTGTAGCCGCGCGCTTTTTCAGCCCTGCTAACACCACCCTAAATAGCAATACAGAGGAAAAAATTATGAGCCACGCACATTTAGAACTGACTCAAGTCGGTATAGATTTCCCCACCGCTAAAGGTCCTTTTTGCGCCCTACAAAATGTAAATTTAAAAATTGCCAAAGGCGAATTTGTCTCACTTATTGGCCACTCAGGCTGTGGCAAATCTACCGTTCTCAACATAGTTGCCGGGCTCTACCAGGCCACTTACGGCGGCGTGGTGCTTAACGGTAAAGAAGTGAATGAACCTGGCCCCGAACGTGCTGTCGTCTTTCAAAATCACTCGCTGCTACCTTGGTTAACGGCTTATGAAAATGTCGAACTTGGGGTGAAGCGGGTATTTAAAGGCAAAAAAACCAGAGCAGAAATGCGTGAATGGATTGAGCACAATCTTGCCTTAGTACACATGACTCACGCCATGCACAAGCGCCCCGATGAAATATCCGGCGGCATGAAGCAGCGCGTTGGTATTGCCCGCGCGCTCGCGATGGAACCCCAAGTATTATTAATGGATGAGCCTTTTGGTGCACTTGATGCATTAACCCGCGCCCATCTACAAGATTCGCTTATGGAAATCCAAAATGAATTAGGCAACACCGTGATTATGATTACCCACGATGTTGACGAAGCTGTCTTGCTGTCCGACCGTATTGTGATGATGACCAATGGTCCCTCTGCCACCATTGGTGAAATTCTCGATGTGAAATTGGAGCGCCCCCGCAATCGTTTAGATTTAGCAGACGATCCAACCTACAACGGCTATCGCTCGGCGGTGTTGCGTTTCCTTTACGAAAAACAACGCAAAGTCGAACCTATTGAAGCAAAGCGCCAAACTAAACCGAGTGAAAACAATGAGCGCGAAAAATCTAAAAGCGTTGCCTAGATAACACTCAAGCAGACAATAGCTATTTAGCTTTATGACGCCGTGAACCCTGCGGCCAACCATCCTCTGTTGCCTCTGCTTGCAGGGGCTTTTTTATGTCTGCAATATTGCTAGCTAATGCATAACCGATAAGATTGATATATCTATAACCCATAATATTTGTCACCTAAAACCCATTCCGCAACAAACATCTACTACACTCAAAGCAATCAAATATCCCTCATCACATCTCTGTATTGTACTGGCTACGACCAATGGAGCTCCTATGCCGAAAAAAATCCATATGACTCCTGAGAGCAACCAACATGGGCCTCTAAGCCTAATCAAAAGCCGGAGTACCTACGCCGACCTTATCGTGGACTATTTAGCACACCTCGGTATTGACACTGTTTTTGGTGTTCCCGGCGGCGCCATAGAGCCACTCTTAAATGCCCTCGCACGTAGCGAGCGCAAAAATGGCCCACGCTTAGTCGTTGCTCGCCACGAATGCGGTGCCGCGTTTATGGCCGATGGTTATTATCGTGAAACTGGCAAGATGAGTGTGGTGTGTAGTACCACCGGCCCAGGCGCGACCAACTTAATCACTGGCGTAGCCTCAGCGCAATTGGAAGACATCCCCATGCTCGTCATTACCGCACAAACGCCACTGCCAAAATTTGGCAAGCGCGCGCTGCAGGAGTCGAGCTGCACTGCCGTAGATACTGTCGGCATGTTTCGCTATGTCACGCGCTATAACACACTCGTGTCTCACGCTGAGCAACTTGAGGGTAAATTAGTCGCCGCCATTATGGCTGCCCACCGCGAGCCTAATAGCCCTTGCCACATCAGCATTCCCGCCGATATTTTGCGCGAAGCCTCAAGCGTTCACGCACCGCTGCCCAGTAAAATATTAGACCATCAATTTTCTCTGGCCGATGACAACACTATTGCCCAGCTTTTTCGGAAAATTGCCGCGGCCAAAAACATCACAATTTATATTGGTAAAAATGCAGGATCAGCCAGCAAACAAATAATGGAGTTTGTTGAATTAACCCATGCCGCCTTTGTTACTAACCCTATGGGTAAAGCTTGGGTCAACGAATCACATCCACTTTACTGCGGTGTCTATGGCTTTGCGGGCCATGACAGCGCGAAAGAAATATTCCAACACCCCGATATAGATTTGATTCTAGCGGTAGGCGACGCCCTCGGTGAGCTGGGCACCAGCGGTTGGAGCAGCGATTTACTCAACGATAAATTGGTGCACATAGATTCCGCTATAGAACACTTTACCCGCTCACCTATGGCCAGCTTTCATGTCTTTGGGGATTTAAACTTAATCTTTGAACGACTTTTAACACCCTTGCGTAAACTTCATCAACAAGGGCGACGCTGGGAGAATCTAATCCCCGAGCGCAGCCAAAATTGCAATGGCGGTTACATACCATTTAACGAGCCTGAAAAATGTAAGTCCAGCTCAATCCCGCTCAAGCCTCAACGTTTAATGTGTTACTTAGCCCAGCAGCTACCAGAAGATACGCGTATCTATGTAGATGCCGGCAATGGCTGGTCTTGGGCGACACACTATTTAACACGCACCAACAGCTGCGGCAATTATCGTATTGCTATGGGCTATGGGGCTATGGCTTGGGCCATAGGCGCTGCCATAGGGTCGGCACTGGCAAATCCGCGCGCACCCACGGTTTGCATCGTTGGCGATGGCTCCTACTTAATGAGCGCGCAAGAAATTAGCGTGGCAGTTCAAGAAAAGCTGTGCATTATTTTTTTAGTATTAAATGATTCGGCGCTCGGCATGGTAAAACATGGGCAGGCGCTAGGACGACAAGAATCCATAGGCTGGCAACTTAATCAAATAAACTTTGCGATGATGGCGCAAGCGATGGATGTAGAGGGCATTATTATTCGCTCACCATTAGATTTGGTCGCACTGGATTTAACGCGACTATTAAATAAAGATGGGCCCACATTATTAGATGTGCGAATTGATGGGACAGAAATTCCGCCCATGGGTGAACGCGTAAAGGGCCTCGCCGCCACACATCATTCGACGACATCATCAAACGCGCCTGATTCAGCCACTCCTGGCGGGTAAATCAACATAAATTTTAAAAATGCACACCCATAGTACAAATTCAAAATAATACTTCTATGCTAATCTTAACCTCATACCAATGAGGAGAGCGATGAGTGTCATCCAATTCAACAATACCAACCAGTGCTGCAACACTCAATATCCTCATAGTCAATCAGGATGAATCGGCACTCGACCAAATTTTTGCACACTTAACCAACGCAGGCTGCACCCAGCTCACCATGGTTAACTCTGCCAACAAAGCGCTGCGCGCGCTGCGCAAACTTCATGTAGATTTGCTTATCCTCGATGTCGACACTCAAGACATGGATGGGTGGCGTCTCGCGCGCTTAGTGCGCAGCGGAATTCTTGAGTGTCGCGCCGACATGCCGATCATCATCATGACCAGCACATGGTGCGAGCGCATTGCCGAAATCACCGCACGCGAATACGGTATTAACTTTTTATTAGCGCTCAATCAGCTTGAAAAATTGCCCGCAATGGTGGAGCAACTTTGTATCGAGCCCAAAAGTGGTATAACTAAACCGCGACTATTAATTATTGAAGACGAGCCCGATACAGCCGATTTAATCCGCCGGCTCTTATCTGCTGCATTTGACATAGAAATTGCGGGCGACGGTATTGCAGGCATTAAGGCCTGGGAGGCCGGACAACAAGACTTAGTACTGCTTGATGTGATGCTACCGCACCTATCAGGGCGCGAAGTGTTAATAGAGATTCAACGCATCAACCCCAATCAACCTGTCGTTATTATGACGGCGCACGCAGCCATTGATCAGGCAGAAGAATTGATGCTCTTAGGTGCGGTTGATTTTCTTCCCAAACCTTTTCGCGCAGATCAATTACGAAAAGTATGCGACATAGCGCTACGCCGAGATGACTACCTCGTTAGCAACGCTCAATTTGCTGAGCGCGCAAAATCCCTACAGGAGCGCGAACAAGCATTTCGCCGCCTCTATGAAAGCCACCACCAACTATTAGACACCTTACAAACGGTTGTGATGGAACTGGATGACGACTTGACGATTTGCTTTCTCAACCGTGCATGGGAAAAACTTATGGGGTTTAATCCCCAGTCCTCGATGGGGCGCCCATTAGAAGATTTTATCGCGCTTGAAGATGCGCACCCACTATGGTTATTTAAAGAGCGCATGAGCGCGCTACGACAACACAGCGAACAGCATATTGACGTAGACTTATGCCTAACGAACCAGCAGCAAAAAAAATTATGGGTGCAACTGCAAGTCAGCATGCTACATAACAATGGGGATGACACCCTCGATAGACCCAGACGCTTTTCGGTCTGTTTAAACGATGTTACCGCACAGCGCACAGCGCAAGAAAAACTTAAATTTTTTGCCTCTCACGACTCTTTGACCAAACTTTATAATCGTCATCATTTCGAGCAATCCCTCGAAAAGTTAACGCGCGAAGCGCTGCAACAGCATACGCATCACTGGTTGATTTATATAGATTTAGACCACTTCAAAATCATCAATGACACTCACGGTCATCAAAAAGGTGATGAAGTACTGCACGATGTAGCTCAGTTACTGAATCGAATCATTCGTAAACCCAATATTTTTTGTCGCCTAGGGGGCGATGAATTTGCGCTCCTGCTGCGCAATATTACCAGCGAAGAAGCGCTTGCCTGTGCCCAACATATTCAACGCAACATTAGTGATTTCAGCGTGGAGCTACAGTCACAGCGAATTAACTTGGGCTGTAGTATCGGCATGACACTCATAGACAGCAGCGTTGATAGCCCACAGGAACACTTGCGCCGTGCGGATATAGCGCTTTACGTCGCCAAGGGGCGCGGACGCAATTTAATTCATCAATTTAGCCCCGCTGATAATGACAGCGATGAGCTGCGCCTGCGCCTCGATCAGGCTCAACGCGTGCGTAAAGCTATTACCGAAGATCGCATGCTGCTCTACTTTCAACCTATTTTTGATGTAACCAAAAATGAAATTTCCTACTATGAGGCGCTCATCCGAATGCGCGATCTCGATGGGAAGATTGTCGGCCCTCATGAGTTCATTCCCGCACTCGAAGCCTCGGGAGAAATGCACTTTTTGGATCGCCGCGTGA
The DNA here is from genome assembly GCF_057815475.1 of Cellvibrio sp. 25HG11W-0. Lineage (NCBI taxonomy): Bacteria > Pseudomonadati > Pseudomonadota > Gammaproteobacteria > Cellvibrionales > Cellvibrionaceae > Cellvibrio > Cellvibrio sp. 25HG11W-0. Next base: position 1,056,853 of record NZ_CM174230.1, on the reverse strand, counting down.
TCAACTTAGCCACGCGCGCGCTACAGCAGCAGCCCGCACTTAAGCACATTGCCATCAACTTATCTGCACAGGCGTTTAAGGATGAAAACTTGGTGCCTATCATTGTGCAAAACCTGCAGGAAACCCAGGTTAAACCACACTGCATAACATTCGAACTCACCGAGAGTGCCAGCCTATTCAATATGCAAATAACCCAGCGGGTTATTGCCGATCTACATGCCCTAGGCTGCAGTTTTTCGGTCGATGATTTTGGCTCAGGTTTTAGTAGTTTCACCTACTTAAAAGAGCTACCCGCAGATTTTATTAAGCTCGATGGTTCCTTTATTCAGAACCTACATCGCGACAAGGTTGATCAAAAACTGGTGCGTTCCATTATTCAAGTTATTCAAGCATTAGGGAAAAAGGCTGTTGCAGAATATGTGGAAAACGAAGAAATACTAGACCTGTTAATAGAGATGAAAATTGATTTTGTGCAGGGCTATCACATAGGTCGCCCTCAACCGCTGGAGGAATTATTCCCCGCCCCACCCACTCAAATGCAACAACAACGGCGACCATAAGTATTGAATCGCAACATTAAATACTTAATCACAACCATAAGCCTTACTGCGTGGAAAGCACAAAAGCAAGAACGAGCCCTCACCGCCCGTTAAAAAGCATAGTGAGGCTATTAGTTTTTCAAGGGTAAAGCGCGGGCAGGAGGCCCCAGATAATCAATGTCAGTGCAGCGCAAAGGGAGAAATGCCCCTGCCGGCTGATTATAGGCATCGCGATAACAGGCGGTAACGCCACTGGCGACCAAAAGTGCAAACATTTGATACAGCTCTTGTCCCTCAAACCCCTGATCAGCCATAAAAGCTGAACCATAGCCGTTAATATTCATCCCTTCATCGTAGTCGCGCCGCAACACCTGCTCTATTTTGTATGCCAGCGCCAAATGCGGCCCTTCAACAAATCCAAGCTTATGCCCCACTCGCTCCATCGCGGCAATGCGCTCATCACCTTTGGCAATAGGGCGCTTGTAGCCGACGATGACTGGCTTAGCATTGCGCTTTGGGATCGAGGCTAACACTATTTCTTCTGGGGTCATGCCGCCCTCATGTTGCGCGAGCGCAGTCTGAATAAAAGCCACACCTTCCACAATCGGTAGCGCGCCATAGGTGCGTGAATCCGCAGCTAGTGCACCTAATGCGGTTGCGGCTACGACCGAGCAGCGCGAAGTTCCCGCCAGAGCGCCAATTTGATTGCACCAAATACGTGGATCAGGCCAGCTGAGACAGCCATAAATTGCTTCAATCCAAGCCCCTAAAGGTGCATCAACAAGCCGTCCTGTTGCCTGCAATACCAGCAGCTGCATATAGGTTTTTTCACCAACCAATTCATCCAATAATGAATAACCATGGGTAAATACACCCTTGCCAGGAAACCATCCCCCCGTGTGACTCACAATTTTTCCGCGACGCTGCTCCAGAAAATCAATTTCATCGCGCTGTTTCTTGTTGGCTGCCTGTCGCAGTTGCTCTAAATGTAATGCCTCTTGAGTTAATGCTTCCGGATGTAAGGCTGCAGAATTTAGCTGATCAAGATTTGAGGACATAATTTTCATCCTTTACAAAAGGCATGGCGGTAATAGGCTTATTCGCCATCTCTAAACCCTGCGCCAATAACCCAGGAGCGCAGAGTAACTGCATGAGGGCGCCGCCTGCGCGCGGCTGAAAACCCAAATCGCAGAAGGCTGCAGCGGCAACACCCACATTTAGCCAGCCCTGATTGTGCGGCTCCAATTGTTCGTGCATTACCTGCCCCCAGCGCAGCGCAGCGCCAGCCGCGGGCAAGGTTAATAAGTTTTGTGCAATCTGGACACTAAGTTGATCAATCCCTGCATAAATTTGCCCAAAGCCGGGTATCTGATTTTCAGGTTGTGCGATCAAATCCAGCGCCATAGCAGCGGGATCCGACATCAAATTTTTACGCAAGAAACGCATAGTACTTTCAACTGCACCGGCACCCAAATATTGCCCGCCCATCACTCCAGTCGCTATAGGTAAAATATGCAAAGGGTCAGTTTTGCCGACAGCGGCATTCATGGCTGCTCGCGCCGCTGGATGGCGCGGCCCTGGGTGTATAAAACCTATCATTAAGGCTTCCAATAACTCCGCAACGTCTGGTTCTGGCAGTTCGCCGCGCAGTAGCAAATAAAAAACATCAACATAACTACGCCCTTGCATCAATGCCGAGAGATCGTAACCATAGCAGCGCGCACTTTGCGCAATATAGGGGTTTTCTTCACTGGGCTGCTCATGCCAAATACGCGTAGCCGCACGCTCTGCAAATGCATCATTACGGCTGCGTACGGGCTCATGGTCTCGTACTGGGATTGAAACATTAACAGCGGAAGGATCTTCTGAGACTGCATTTGTTGGTGTGACATCTGCTGCAGCAACACTCTGCACAGCAAACGGTAGAGAATCATCAGGCATAATCATTCCAAGCGTGAGTCAAACAAGGTTTAAAAATAGGTATTTATTTGCAGCCAGATACTGCGTTCTTCGAGCGGATAGTCCTCGCGTAATATTCCACTGCTGGGCTCGCGTGCATCAGTATTCGTGAAGTTACGCAGCCGTATGCTCATATCAACATTAGGCAAAATATTTTTACGCCGTAAATTCATATCAAACAACATATAATCTGCCACAGCCGCGCGCGGTGGCCCTAACGGGCTTACATCATTCTTAGCGCGCGGACGATCGCCCACCCAATTTAACTGTCCGTACCAACTCCAGCTCGGCGCAAACTCCCAATGCCCCATAAGCATAAATTGCTGCCTAGGCGCATCTACAATTTTCTCACCTGTAACGCTATCGCGCGCATTCTGCAAAGAATAATTAGCGCTCAAACGCCAGCTGGTATCGGGTTTCCAATTTAATTCCCACTCTAGCCCCTGGCCGTCTTGATCCAGCGCATTGCGCGCCGTTGCTATACCGCTATTGGGATTGGTCACAAATGCAATCATGTCTTTGGCTTGATAATCAAACAGTGTCAATGTTGTTTGCCAATGGCTATTCGAACGATAATTCAACGACCACTCAACGCTTTCCAGACGCTCTGGTCGCAAATCAGGATTACCCAAAGACACTGGATTATTTTGAAAATATTGTTCCGAAAAAGAAGCGGGACGAAAGGCGCTGCCATACAACAGTTTACTGGTGAGCTTTTCAGTTGCCGACCAGACCAAAGCAAGGCGTGGGTTACTGGTAGAGCCCACATCAGAGTAGTCGTCATAACGCAGGCCACCGGTCAACTGTAAATCGCGTGTCAGTTGCCACTCGTCTTGTAACGACAGGTAGTGTAAGTTGCGCTGGCTATCAGGAATAAATACATAGGGTGTACTACTGACATCTGTGAGCTGCCCATTGGCTACAGCAACAGAACTATCGAGCACACCCGGCCCATAATTTTTACGCTCCCCCGCATCTAATTCCTGCCGTTTAACCCCCAAGGCTAAACGCAATCTATGCCGTTCCCAGCCAGAAAAAAGCCCCACATATTCCAACTGACTATCGTCCGTACTGCCCATGAGATTTGCAATCATCCCCTCTGGGAAAAAGACAATACCGGCAGGGTTGAGGGGACTAAAATTTCCTGTTTGATCTATGGGCAACAGACTACCAGCAGGAAATAAGTTGAAATGGGTTTTCAGCTCATAGTGTAAGTGACTCACCCTGATGGTGTTTTGCCAAACATCATCGGGCTGATTTAGATGATAGCTGCCGTCAAACATCAGTATATTGCCGTCGTCGCGCCCTTCTGGATCTAGCGTTTGCGCCGCGCCTGCACCTATGCCCGCATCGCGCGATATCCAACTCCAAAAATTGAGCTGCAACTGTTCACGGGTAAAAGCGACATGGGTATCGAGCAGCTTATAGCGTGTCGCCAATGCACTCGGCGCGCGCGAGGCATTCACATCAAATAGGCCATCAAAAAAAGTTTGGAAATCCTGATTAATTCGACGCGAACTATCGCCATCGCTCTCTTGATAAGACATTGACAGCGACACCCCCCAGTCAGGCTGATTATTTGCAGCTTGAAGCCAAAGATCGCGCTCGCCAAAACTGCCCATACCAATCCCTAACTGCGACTCCGTTGTGCCGGGGCTGCGAGTAATAACATTAATCACCCCAGCAAAAGCATCTGCACCATAAATAGCAGAGCCTGGGCCACGAATAACCTCAACACGCTCAATGCTGGTTACGGGCAAACGCAATAGTGTTGGGCGCCCACCCTGCAAGCTAAATTGCACAGGCACCCCATTAAGTAGAAGCAGCACTTGAGAGTTAAAACCAGTGTGTATACCGCGCATAGAATAAACCGCATCAAGGCGGCTTAAGGAGGAGAGAGAAACATGAAGCCCCGGTACAGTTTCGAGCACATCATTAAGATTACGTGCACCCATAGCCGCAATTTCTGCTGCATAGATAACACTTGCCGTCGCGGGCGCCTTATCGAGAGTAATACTATTGCCTGTAGCAATAGAGATTTTAACCTGCCCTAGCTCACTTAATGACAGATTAAAAAAGTCGTCAACAGCCCGCAGCTCTGCATTAGCCGAGCAATAATAAGGAAACAGTAAACTTAAACAAATAAGCGCTTTAGCGCGCCAAACTGTAAACCCCTTAGCACTCATGATGACAACCTTTTACAAAAAACGGCGTCATTCCGCTGACTTTATCTTTCTAAAAAATAGAAACCCGCCATTATGACAGTATCAAATACGCTAAAATTAACATTTCAATAGCCAGTTAATTTCTATTTAATCTAAACACATTAAATCACAACACCTCAATCAATTTCATTAACCATAGTTGACGCTTACCGATTCGCCAGTGTCAGCCTGGTAAGCAGTTAGATTAAATGAGTAAAAATTAGCGTTCGTCTTATGCACGAACATTAACACGCATCATTCTTTGTATTTATAGATTTGGTAAAGCGATCATGAGGGGCACTGGCATTGAGCGCCGACTGCTTTGGTACTATTGGCAATGGCAATTCAACAATAAAAGTAGCGCCTGCGCCCAATTGACTTTCAACACGAATATTACCACCCATCATTTCGCAAAAATGACGAGAAATGGACAACCCTAGGCCGCTTCCTTGGAACTTACGGGTACTACTACTATCCACTTGTAAAAAAGGATCAAAAATTTGTCGTTGCTGCTGCTCGGATAAACCTATACCAGTATCGCTAACACGCAGCTCTATCAGGTTGGGCAGATGCTCTGCACTGACACTCACCTCGCCCCCATGGGCAAATTTACAGGCGTTTCCTAAAAGATTAATGAGAATATGCACTAATTTTTCTGGATCTGCCGTAGGCAAATGAGGCCCATCTTTCACCGCGACACTGAGCTTTATAGCATTACGTTCAAACAAAGGGCGTAAATTATCTAACGCCTCATCCACCAAGCTCGATAATTTCACTTCAGTCAAATCTAGCCCCATATGGCCAGACTCAATTTTTGCCATATCCAATACACCATTAATTAAACGCAGTAATCGCTCTGCATTATTGATTACGCGCATTAAATCTTGTACATGTTCATCGTCATCCTGCGATTTCAACTCCTCCATTACAACTTCGCTATAACCAATAATAGATTGTAAGGGTGTGCGTAACTCATGGCTCATTAAAGACAAAAAATCACTTTTAGCTTGGCTGGCAGCCTCAGCTTTTCGTTTCGCAATCGCTAGGCGGTCTTTAGCCAACTGCAACTCTTGACTGTGCTCGGCAAGCCGTTTATTTGCTCTCTGCTTCATAATATAGGCAGCGAAAATAGTAATCAGCAACAACAGACCCAGCAGCACCAAACCCCACAAATAACGCAATACGGTTTGCTGTGCATCAACGGTTTCATCCAAGCCAAATATGGCATTTTTTTGCTGATCTATTTCGCGCTCCTGCAACGCAATAGTGTCGTTAAGTTCAGAGAGTCTCCGCTCGCGTTTATCAATGGCCGCACCAATTTCCGTTAACTGTACTTGCTGCACATCCAGTTCGCGAGTACGTACATCAACCTCTTGCTGCAAGCGCGCGCGCTCACCATTGCTGCGAATAATTCGCTCACGCTGCTCCTCTAGCTCGGCATTTTGCTGCGCTATAAGGCTATCACTCTGCTTAATATTTACATTTAACTGCTTAAGCTCTTGGCGCAAATTTTCATTAAGTGATTCTTGAGACTGAATAGTGCCTGACAATTCATGCAATAATTTTTCACGCGCGCCGAGCTGCTTCTGTAAACTGACCAAAGAAGCCTGACCTTCACGATAAAGTTTCGCCACGTCAATTTCACTACCCCCATTTAAAATTAGCTCTGGCAGCGGTTTAAGCCCGTGATTGATAATATTGGAATTATTGACCTCGAACTGCATTCGATCATCTTTTGTCTGCGTCAAATCAATCATTACCCACTGCTTCATCAGGTTACCCTCAGTAACCACCAAAATAGCCCGGCCTTCGATAGCACTATAAATATCTGCTAGCGCAGCATTGCTGACTCGCCCAACATAAACCAAATCATAATCGCCCATAGCTTTAATGCTATTAAGATGAGTCACCCTAACCGGCAAGCGACGTAAACGAAGCTTATCCTGCAGTGCTGCTAGCTCAGCATAGACGCCTTGATTGTCGCTGCCATAGATCGCCATATCAAATGAGTTTTTGGTAGCTTCGTTAGGCCATATAATATTTCTAGAGAAATTATATAAATAAGATGCCGTCACCTTATTTTTATTTACGACATCAGCGGCCACTGACACAGATAGGAATAAACCACAAATAAGTAAAAAAATACTCACTCGCCGTAAAAAATGACTGGGCTCTACTTTTATCGTCATATATTTCCCATGTGAAAATGGCAACTTAACCAATATTTTAGACCAATACGTTAAACCAATAGCCGAGCCCCGCATTTAACCTCCGTAATCACCAAGAGATTTAGAATTCGGGTATTCCTCTCGCTAAAGTATTTTAGCTTAGTTGCCTAAGGCGCATTTGGGTAGTTTTAGGCGGTCCAGAATGACACACGAGAACGCGAAAAAGACGATTCATTAAGAGAAGGCTTGCCCTCAGGCCTTTAGATAACAAAAGGTTGGGCAGAAGAATACTACTGCGCAAAAGTAGTAATTATGAAGATAAGCAACACAACCAAACTCGACCAGTTTTACAGCATCGTAAAACTGGTCGAGCAGCTGATCTAGTGCACGTAAACTGCAACCGAATCAAACCTTGCCAGGCCTAGCGGATTAAAAAGAGGGTTACCTAATGACTGAGCTAAACCTAATGACTAAGCAGACGCAAGGCATCGATTTCTTTATAGGCCGACTGCAACCACATCTTTATTCGCTGACGCTCCAGCAAGCTCAACGCATTATCACTTTGAGTATCTTTATGGGTTGCTGCCCAAAAACTATAACTATTGCTATCAATTTTTGTCATCACTGGCGCATGTAAGCGTTTAAGCGTCATGATCTGCGCGCCGAGCGATAGGACACGTTCCTTGATACCGGAATTCTCCAAAATTGAAAAACTCTCATCGCGCAATTGATTAAGTACCAACACATAGTTCAAACGATTACCGTACTGATCCAACAAACGCCCCAACAAATCAACAGAATCTTTCCCGGAATCCATTACATTCCAATAGTAAATACGCACACCCAACTCTTCTGACAGCTCTAATACACCCGACTCATCGATCCATTTTGCCAGCGGATGATGCGTTTGCGCCGCCAAATCAACCAACACATGTTGCTCAGGATTTTCTGCCGCTATTTCCACTATGGCATCAAGGCTTTGATAGTCGTCAATAATAGTGGGGGCAGCAAAATCGCTGTAGTAACGCAAAAGAGCACCATGAGATCTATCAGTATCAAACCCCACAAAAGGCATATTATGATCAATCATGTACTGAGCCAATAAGCGCGCCACAACGGATTTACCTACACCGCCTTTTTCTCCGCCAATAAAATGAATACTTGCCATGCTTACTCCTTAGATATGTATGTTAGCTCGCAAGTTGTTACTCGCGGCTAAAGTAGATGATTGGCACATTGGCCGCAGCCTAACGCAAAATTATTGCAAGTTGATGGATACTAACCTTTTTTGACGGGAGGGTCGACTGGCTATTTTGGTGCAAGCAAGATAAATAAAGGAAACGAAATACCGCGATATATTTTTTGAATAATATCTACACCATAGCGCCAGAAGAGCTTTAAGAAAAAACTGCAACAAAAAAGGGCGCCTTTGCAAGCGCCCTCCTTCTAGAAAAAAATATTGTATAAAAACTTTACCCACACACATAAACATTACTGCTATTGTCGAGCACGTTCTACTTTTTTGGCTTTTTTTGCCTCCTGCTTTTCTTTAGTGGTTTTAGTAGCGGGCTTCTTGCTTTCCTTTTTACTGTCCTGACTTTTGGCCATGATATAATTTCCGTAGTTAGGTTAATAAACTGACTAATCTAGTGAAGCCAGACCAGCCCGATTCACCCTTAGCTTGCAATACCCCGCCGGCTAAGTTGTGTGCTTCCTGCTTACATATAAGCCTTGGCAAAAGCCGCTTTAGACTCTTGAATATAGCTGCGCACTGTAACCGCATGGCTCTCCCATATTTTGCGATCTTTCGCATTGCTGAAGGGGTTTTGATCCTTGGCAACCGAGCGGCTGAATTTATCGTAAAACGTAATGACCGATGAAGCAATTTGATTGAAGCGCTCCTTAAATACTTGCGACTCTTCGATATTGCTGGTGGCGCGCATCATGAATTGTACGAACTGGGTATTAGAGCTTGATTGATTCTGGTAGCTTTCCGCTTGCACCATAAAGTAATCAGTTATTTCTTGCAGTGCCGCATTGCGTATAGGCTCATCTTTACTAAGCACACGATTATAGTTTTCTTGCCCTCGACCTAAACCGCCATCAATCAAAGAATCCTTTAGGTGCTTATCTAAATCTTTACGGTATTTATTAACCTCGCGCTGAATATCGAGCAGGTCTTTATCCAAAGAATTAACCATTGCCAATTCTTTTTCAATTTCGGTCATAAAGCCTTCAGCCTGCAAAAAGGTTTTTAAACCATTAGACTCTGCAAACTTGCGTGCGCTGCGATTAATGCCTGCATTTTCATAGGAGGCCTTATCAAAGGCCGTTGCCACTATAGATTTAAAGGGCTCAGCAAATGCTGAAAAGGCGCCCTGAGTTACCACATTTAAGGTCGCCGTTGCCATATCGCCAAAGGGACGCAAGAGCGAATCCATGCGTGCCTTTTGCAGCGGTGATGCCACCAATTTTACATTTTCAACAACACCCTTAAAGGTTTCATAGGCGAGAGGATTGGCCATTTTACTGCGTTCAGAGGTCGCCAACACCAAGGTGACACTGGCATAAATACCATTGGCATACTCTAAGTATTGGCGCTGCACATCAATTTGCGCGGCATAGTTCTTACCTAGCGCACGCAGGGCATCTGCTTGCACTTGATAGCCTTTGTCTTCACGCAGCCTATCCAGTACTTCGGTAATGACTTTTTGTTGATTTTTTTGCAGCGCAGTATCCAAAAGAATTTTCTCTACGCTCACGTCGTCTACCCAAAGCTGACCATTCTCAACACTGAAATCGAGACGCAAATATTTCTTGCCGGGATCGTCAATGGATATGCGTTTAGCATGGTATTCGCTCGAGGCATTACTGCCCACAATCTGCCCGACCGACTGCCAGGCAGAATCTAGATTTTGGTTGGGTGCCACCAACACATTGATTTTATACTGCGTCGCGGGCGATGAAGTTTTTATCCACAGCTCCAAGGTGCCCTGCTCGCTCAAGTTGGTGCGCGTGCGAATCGACGCCTCACCCTGTTCAACTTGGAGCGCACTTGTAGTGGCGCGCCCTTGCTGATCTACCGTTTGCGCGCCATACATAATCGCCCACTTTTTCAGATCGCTGCCGGAGTCAAAATTATTTTTAAAAATGATAGTTTTCTGTTGCGCCAATACGGGGGCAACTGCGCCCAATAGCGTCAACAATAAGCAGATACTACCTAACTTAACTACCCGAGCTTTACACATAAGACCTCAAATCATTAACACAATATAAAATGAAACATCCAGCCCTACTAGGGCATAAGTGCCGGAATAGCGTGCTGAATATAGGTATCCGCTTGCGCTTTGCGCGCGCCCAGCAAGCGCGGATAGGCAACAGGTTCATCGCCCAGTCCCGTAATAGAATTCATATAACCATTGCCGCCAAAACCACTGGATAATAAGGGGTTCGCAACAGGATCGCTAAAGGCACGCTCAGCCGCCAAGAGCGTCCAATGCTCCGACTCTAAACGCTCCACCAGCGCTGCAATAAAATAAGCAGCCAAATCATTTTCCTGCAGCACTAACACTTGTCGTGGTGAATAGCCCAACATCATATAAGCTTGGGCATCTTCCGCATTAAGCGAGCGCACTAAAAAGTCTACATAGGCATGCTCTAATGCAACTATATCCACTTTTCGATTGGCGCGAATTTTAGCCTGATAAAGTTGATCTAAGTAAGCATCAACGCCGCGCATTTTATTTACACCTATAAACGTCGGCTGGTAATTTCGTTTACGTAAGAATTCACGCAAGCCCTGCTGTACATTTTTATCACCAAATTCATTGAGATATGAAAAGTGCACATGTTGCTTATAGCCGGTGTATTGTGCCAACAATCTATCGGCTTTCAGAATACCAATTTCAAATACATAGAGATCTGCTTTGGTCACAAGATTGTGATAGTAGCCGCTATTAACCAGCAAGTGCCCTGCATCACTGTAAAGTCCAAGACGCTCTTTATCTTTGCTGTTTATACCGCGTGTTTGAATCAGAAACAACGCTTGGGGAACGCCCCCATTGGCCATGTTGCGCACTAACATTTGCGAGCGCGCCTTACCATCAAGCGAGCTAGATGGCTGTAAGGTATTTTCAAACGCTATAACGACTTCGCGCCCATGAGCACTTGCCGTCAACCATAATAAAAATAATCCCATTAGGTATTTTTGTAGCGGCATATTAACTTAGCCTCAAAAAACTACGTTAGCTTATCAAGCGTTTCGAATTAACTAGGTCGTCGCTTCATACAATTCAAGCGGCAAATCATCGGGATCTTTAAAAAAGGTAAAACGCTTTAAGGTAAATTCATCAACACGCACTGGCTCTACCGCAACATCATTCGCTAACAACCACGCAATACTTGCATCAAGATCATCAACTGCGAACGCCAAATGACGTAAGCCGCAGGCTTCTGGTTGCGAGGGACGCGCAGGCGGTTGAGGAAATGAAAAAAGCTCCAACTGCACACCATTTGCGAGTGCGAGATCTAGTTTATAAGAGCCACGTTCCGCGCGATAGTTTTCAGCAACTATGCGCAGGCCTAAAATATCACTGTAAAAATGTTTCGATTTGGCATAGTCAGAACAAATTAAAGCTACATGGTGCACAGCCTTGAGTTGTATTGCCTGAGGATTAACCATAGCCTATACCTCTGCTTTACCGGCAAGAAATGTTGGATGCAGGCCATAGTATCCAAGAATAACGAGGGCCGCTGAAGTATTGCGTCAGGTTACCGCAAAATGAGGCAGCTTAAACATTGCAGCTGTATCCCGGATGAATCAGCCGCCAATTCCCCTAAGTATTGGGCGAAAAAAAACCGCGGAATTCCGCGGTTTTTTTATGATACGGCGATCAGCCTGTGTTACGCATACCCGCCGAAATACCGGCCATGGTCACCTTAAGCGCACGCTCAAGGTCAGGACTGATGACTTCACTGCTGCGATAACGCTTGAGCAATTCCGCCTGTAAATAGTTAAGCGGGTCCACATAAGGCTTGCGCACTTCCAGCGATTGACGCAGTACGGGATCATCTGCCAAGAGTACATCTTGCTTCTTGAGCTTATTGATCAGTATCTCCAACGCAGCCAAGTCACCGCGCAACTGCTCACCCAAACCACGGACTTCTTTAGGTACTAACTGCTGCTCGTAGTAGGAGCAGATGGGGCCATCTGCCTTTCCGATTACCATCTCTAACAGATCAAGGAAGCTGGAGAAGAAGGGCCAGTTACTCACCATGTCCTCCAGAAGTGCAGGATCATGTTCCAACGCATATTCCAGCGCCTGACGCGTGCCCAACCAAGCGGGCATATTCAAGCGCACCTGCGTCCAAGCAAACACCCAAGGAATCGCACGCAAACTTTCTACGCCACCCGTGGATTTACGCTTAGCAGGGCGACTACCTAAGGCCAAGAGGCTCAGCTCTTGCTCTGGCGTCAGGCTGCGGAAATAAGGCACAAAATCAGGATGCTCTTGTACCACACTGCGATAGGCTTTCAAGCTTGCTTGACCCATACGCTCGATGAGGTCACGCCACTCTGCCTTAGGAGCATCATTGGGGGAAATAGTTGCGCGCAGGGTTGCCGCCACATAAGAAGACAAACTGCTAAAGGCAACGCGCGGCAAACCAAACTTGTAGCGAATCATTTCACCTTGCTCAGTCACACGAATACGGCCTTTAACCGAACCCGGTGGCTGCGATGCCATTGCTTTTTCTACGGGGCCACCGCCACGACCTACAGTACCGCCACGGCCATGGAACAAAACTAAGGAGACCGCATTGCTCTCCGCCAAGGCGACGAGTTTTTCCTGCGCCTTGTATTGCGCCCAAGTCGCCGCAAATTTACCAGCATCTTTTGCAGAATCCGAATAGCCAATCATCACAGTTTGCTGTTGCGATGAATATTGCTTATACCAATCCAAACTCCACAAACGCTCCATTACCACCGGAGCGCGATCTAAATCATCGAGGGTTTCAAAGAGCGGCACTATCGGCATATTCCAAGTCATGCCCGACTCTTTCAGCAGCAGCGCTACAGCCAAAACATCAGACGGCTGTTGCGCCATTGAAATAATATAGTGAGACAAAATTTCACGCGGCTCATTGGCGACAACCTTACAGGTTGCCAAAACTTCCGCCGTGTCATCGCTCATAGGCCAGCTTAATGGCAAGAGTGGACGCTTACTTTCAAGCTGTTCCAATAAAAACGCTTGGCGCTCTTGCTCCGACCAGTTTTTATAATCGCCCAAACCCAAATATTGCACCACTTCATCAATCGCTTTAACGTGACGTTCACCGTCTTGGCGAATGTCGAGCGGCACCAGATTGATACCAAAGCAATGAATGCGGCGAATGGTGTCCATTAAAGGGCCGTTGGCAATGTGTGGCAGGCCAACATCTTGCAATGACTTATGGCACAGCATTAGCGGGCCTAACAAGTCATCACGGCTCACGATCAAATCAACTGGCGCTTCTATACTGCGGCCCTGTAAGCGCGCTTCTGCCCACTCTAAGGTTGTTTGAATACGCTTGCGCAAGGCATACATTGCATCGCGATAGGGTGTAGTGCTCTGTGGGTAGAGCGCCTGCAACTCTTCATTGGCTTCGCTCATACTCAGGTCGCCGCCCAAGCTGTAAACATCGCGCGCATAAAGTTCTGCGGCCATCCAACGACCTAGCAACAACACTTCGCGGGTAATTTTGTGGGTGACATTAGGGTTACCGTCACGGTCGCCCCCCATCCAGGAGTAAAACTTAAAGGGACGTAAATCAATTGGTAAAGCCTGTCCCAAATGACGCGTGCAAAGTCGATCTAAATGACGAATAAAATCGGGCACAGATTGCCAGAGGCTGTTTTCTATCACTGCGAAGCCCCACTTGGCCTCATCCACCGCTGTTGGGCGGGTGGTGCGAATCTCGTCAGTGCTCCAAATTTCTTCAACCAAGCGATGCAGGCGACCGCGCAGCTTATCTTGCTCGAAACCGAGTAGGCTGCCATTTTGACCATCGGCGAGGGTATCAACAATTTGATCGTACTTGCGAATCAAGGTACGGCGCGTAACCTCAGTAGGATGTGCAGTCAGCACTAATTCAATACGTAACTGACCAATGACTTCAGCCAAGGCATCTTTGCCGTAGGTATCCGCAAATTGCACGATGGTATTTTGCAAGCCGTCTTGACGATCAGCCTCTGCACTTGAGAAGAACTCTTGATCGGCGATATTCGCCAAATTTAGGAACTGATTGAACGCGCGCACTATAGGCAGAATATCCGCATCATTTAGCGCACTCAACATGGCAACCAGCGGGGCAGAATCGCCATTTTCGGCTTTATTAATCGCTTTACCCAGTTTGCGAATCCCCTCCACCTTGGTAAAGAGTTCAGCGCCTTCATGGGCGTGAATTGTCTCTCCTAACAGCTCCCCCAGCAGGCGTACATTCTCGCGCAGGGTTTCAGGCAGCATTAGCATGGGCATTCTCCAATCAATCAAATAAAATAGAGGCTCGGTGGAGCCACACATAAAACAAGGCGGCATTCTACGTTAAAGCAGCCGAGCAAGGATAGGCAGCAGCAACGACAAATACGCGCAATTTACACTGCATTTAGCGATCACAGCGCACATTAAACGCATTAAAAAAACAATTTGGAAAATGGGGCGCAGCATACAAAACAGCAGCTTACGGCCTACATAGCCACAGTATGAGCAATAGCCGTCGCAAGGTAGCTCTCAACCTTGCGCCAAACAATATCCTAGAGCAAATACTGTGCCCACCGCTCAATGTAGAGCCACATGCCCCCAATCATGACATAGCAACCAAGGCCCTATTGAAGCATCCGCGCGGAACGCACCAATAGGCAGCGCGTATTATCAAGGACGCGCCTTAGCAGCACTAAAACAACACCCAGCAATCCCAACAGCAGCTCAATCGAGCGCACTTTACCTATGTTTGCTTCAGCAGATAACTCACGTAAAAAATGGCTGTATAGTAGCGTCCCAAGCAATAAATAAGATAAACATACATCAGGTAGCCCTTTATGAAATTCTTGCGCCAACTTATAGCCCTATCACTCGTCATCAGCCCGCTGCTCATTCACAGCCCATTGACGCAAGCAAAAGAGCTGCCGCAGCTCATCCAACAGAATCATCAACAACTTCTTACGCTGGATGGAAAACCATTTTTCATGCTAGGGGGCGAACTCGGGAATTCCAGCGCATCTAACATGGATTACATGAAAGATATTTGGCCCAAACTAAAAGCCATGAACCTCAACACCCTGCTCGCGCCGGTGTACTGGGAATTGATTGAACCAAAAGAGGGAGAATTCGATTTCAGCCTTGTCGACCAACTGCTAAAAGAGGCGCAAAAAGAACAGATAAAACTCGTCATCCTGTGGTTTGGCAGCTGGAAAAATTCCATGTCGTGCTATGTACCTGCGTGGGTGAAACGCGATCAACAACGCTTCCCACGTGCCAAAGACAGCCAAGGTCGCAGTCAAGAAATACTCACACCCTTCAGTGACGCGAACCTCATGGCTGACCTCAAGGCCTACAGTGCACTCATGGATTACTTGCATAAAAAAGATAAGCAGCACACCGTGATCATGATGCAAGTAGAGAATGAAATCGGCATGCTGCCCAGCGCGCGCGACTACCATCCAGACGCCAACAAAGCTTTCGCTGCCGCCGTACCCACCGAGCTCATGCAATACCTCACGCAGCATCAAGCACAGCTCGCCCCTGAACTACTGCAGCGCTGGCAAGCTCAAGGCAACCCCACCCAGGGCAGCTGGGAAGATGTATTCGGCAAAAGCCTTGCAACCGACGAAATTTTTATGGCGTGGCACTTTGCGCGCTTCACCAATACCATAGCCGCTGCCGGCAAAGCCTTACACCCCATTCCCGCCTATGTGAACGCAGCACTCAATCGCCCCAACGTAAAACCAGGCGACTACCCCAGTGCAGGCCCACTGCCGCAGGTGATGGATATTTGGCAAGCAGGCGCACCGGCAATTGATATTTTTGCACCCGACTTTTACAACCCAGACTTTAAAGCATGGAATGATCTCTACACCCGCAATAACAAAGCGCTATTTATTCCCGAGCACCGTTTTGACGAAACCCTAGCTGCCAAGGCCTTCTTTGCTTTCGGCCAATACAACACCCTCGGCTTCTCGCCCTTCTCAATCGAGTCCGTCGAGGACGCAGCTAACGAGCCGCTCGGTAAAACCTATCGCACGCTTAATCAACTCACCAACTTATTGGTGCAATACCCCGCCAAAACCCATCGTGCCGGCGTCCTGCTCGACAAACAAAACAGTGAGCAAAAAGTTATCTTGGGCGACTACGAATTCACCTTCCGCCACGACTACACCCTCGGTTGGTCGCCCGCCGCCAAAGAGGACGAATGGCCAACTGCAGGCGCTCTCATTATTCAAACTGGCGCAGAAGAATATGTCGTCGCAGGTACCGGCATAGTTGTAACATTCAAAAACCGTAACGCCGATAAAATTGCAGGTATCGATCGCATCGAAGAAGGTAATTATGTGAAGGGAAAATGGCAGCGCGGGCGCGTCATGAACGGAGATCAAGATCATCAGGGCAGACATTTACGTATCGAAGTCGGCAACTACGGTATTCAGCAACTCAAGCTCTATAGCTACGAATAAATCACGCCAACCCCAAAGCGGCAGCTACCTCGCTGCCGCTTATCCACAGAACCTGTGAATAAGTCTGTGCATGAGCCCTTGGTAAGCCGCCACAGCCACCATTCAGGCTTGCTGAGCGGCAGCTGTTCAATTCATGCACGCCACTGCAGCTCCATTCAAACGACAGCTAGCAGCTACAAAAAAGGGCGCCCCAGCGCCCCAATCAACAACTGTTCACCTAGCACCACACGCGCCGCCTAAGTCATAACCTAGCCCACACCTGTTTAAGCCCTATTAAATGCACCATACCGAATGCAAAAACAATTGCCGAGGAGCAATACCAAAATAATGGACTATTTTCTGGAAAGTAGTGCGTAATAAACGGAAAGGCTAGGCCTCTGATCAAATACGCCAGCGCGACACCCACCAACACAAAACGCAACAAGGGCAACCGACGAATAACCCCTGCCCCCGACAATGCATAGGCTGACCAGACACCCAAAACACCCGCCAAAAACAAACATGCCATTATCGGGTGTAAATAATGGCCAGACTCATACATTCTAGCCATAGCCTCAGTGCCCAAAAACCTAAACAAGGGCGCACCAAAATACAAACAAGCAAGATGTAACACTGCGGCAATTCCACTGAGCCCAGCCCCTACGATAAGAAACTTATTCTTTTTTTCATCCATAATAATCTCCCTAATCATTTTCATAGTCTTGAGCACGGTAGCAAATAGGCTGAGCGCAAAAAAAGCAACAATACTCTAGCGCACTAGGTATCCCAAACAGAATTACTCGCTTAGCCATTATTTACCAAACCCACGAACTAATAACAAAATAATATTTTATTTTTAAAAGCGTATGAGCACTCAGCGCGATGCAGTGGCCGTAGGAACAACTAGCTACTTAGATTGCTTAACCTGCGCCATAATCGCACTATAGCTAGCACCGTTTTTCACTCGGGTGTACCCCACCCATGTGGCGGGGTAGCCGGCGATACCCATAGTCTGGAGCAGTTGGTTTTTATCGCCACCCCTTTCAACATCAACATCTTCAAAGCTCACGTGATGCGCATTGAGCTCTTTGCGTAAAGTTGCGCAATGTGGGCACCAGTCAGTGCCATAAAGCACGATACGCGGTGAACCATCAGTATTAAAATGTGCGTTAAAATACCGCCGCTCGTTGTGTGTGAGATAGGCATCACCAAATGTTTTACCCAAGAGGCTTGCCATATCGGGCACATAGAAACCGGTCATCCTCTGCTCACCCATAACCAAAAGCGGAAAGCTATTGCCTGTACCGTAGCCTTGCCAGAGTTTAAAATCTGGCTCATCGCGGCGTTCAGGGCTAATCACCTTCTCTGCAAATGGCACATTGCGCTTACGCAACTCACGCACAGCGTCTGCACAAGAGTCACCACAGCCATCAAAGGTAAAAATCCACGCAATGGGTTTACCTGCTGCATCCACCGCCGCCACACCAGCGGAGCCAAACGGAAATTTGCCATGGTTCCATTGCCAATAGCCGCCAATGAGCAAAGCAAAAATAATAAATTTTTTCATGGTAGTCCTTTAAATAATCTCACATCATAAAAATACAAAAGCCGAAAAGCACTGCGTAGGTTGGAAGAGCGCAGCGACTTCCGACAACACCACCGCCCCATCAACACACAATAAAAACACACCACCTAAATCAAAAAAGCGGAGCGGATTCTCTAAAACATTTTAAAAAATAGAGCCCAAGATATTTCGGGGCTGAATCCACCATTTAAAAAAATACTGGCATGGCGTACAAACATGCCGCAATGCACACATATCGGAAGTCGCTGAGCTCTTCCAACCTACAATTTTTAACCCAAGTTACGCATTGGGCTGAAAAATAGAGTTCGTTAGTAACTTATGTTTTCAGTCGGTTGTTAGCTAGGCTAAATCACCCCCTCACTAACCAAAAGGCCTCTTGGAATGGACTTTCTTAAATCTAACTGGCTGGATTGATCAATATCCATGTTAAGCGCAAAAAAATATACCTCAGTGCCTTTAATGACCCAACCGACAAACCACCCTATACCTGGGTTTTCTTTGGTGCCGAAGCCAGAAAAACCCGTTTTTGAATACATAACATACTCTGCTGTAGCCTCTGAAACTAAGGCTCCTTTTACTATGAGCTGGTTTTCTTTTGAGGCAGAAAGTCGATTTAAATAAAGTGACTCTAAAAATTGAATTTGCTTAAAGGCTGATATTCTCAATTGGCCACTTAGCCAAAATGTGTCTATGCCCCCTTCTATATTTGCATTACCGTAAGAAAAATCCTTTACATATTGTTGCATGCGCTTTTCACCAATTTGCCGAGCAATTTCTTGAAAGACGGGAAGCGCAGAGAGCTGTATCGCCTCCCTCAATGTTAAATCCTGCTCCCACTGCTTCATTGCTCTAGGGCGACCATCCCATTTAAAAATCTGAAGCTCATCATTAATAACTCCTGTTTCTAGCGCGATAAGAGCATTGGCGATTTTAAAGGTTGATGCAGGAATATAGGCAGTAGTGGCTCTGGTAAGATTGTTAGTGGTGCAGGAGCTACTGCTGCCCTTACAAAGCAAAAAAACGCCTCGACTT
This sequence comes from Cellvibrio sp. 25HG11W-0, assembly GCF_057815475.1. NCBI lineage: Bacteria > Pseudomonadati > Pseudomonadota > Gammaproteobacteria > Cellvibrionales > Cellvibrionaceae > Cellvibrio > Cellvibrio sp. 25HG11W-0. The sequence goes on along the minus strand of NZ_CM174230.1, from coordinate 1,037,681 downwards.
GATTTACGTACAAACTCTTTATCCCAATCAGCATTTAGCTCTATAGACTCGGAAACTGCCGGCGAAATAGATTCGGAGACTGCAGGTAAGATAGATCCGGAGAGTGGAGGGGTGACAGCCTCGGGAAAGGCTAGCGAAGACATAAGCGATACAGCCACAAGCACTAACATGTTATTCATAGATTCCTTTTAACCAAACAGTTATACCCCAAGATCAACGATCAGCTCCCCAGGGGCAAGATATTCCAGTAAGTTTTTCGGCAACATAAGCTGAAACACCACCCCCGTCAATTACCGAAGATTACCCAGCATAAGTTATTGACTTTCCTCGCATTTTATCGGCCGAACCGCCGCATTGTAGGCCACGCTTTCTGCCATTTATCCACAGAAGCTGTGAATAAGTCTGTGCATGAACCTTTGGTAAGCGGCTGCAGGCGCCATTCAGGCTTGCTTGGGGGGAGCTGTTCAATTCATGCACTTGCTTACGCTACTGTTCAACGTAAAAACAGCTGCCACAAAAAAGGCGCCGAAGCGCCTTAGGGGTTTGAACAGCGAGCGGTTAGTTAGTAGACATCGCGCAGGTAGCGTTTGTCCATATTGAGCTTGCGCATGTAGTTGACAGTTTCTGGCTCGTCGAACTTACCGTAGGTTTGAATGATGTCCCGCAGGGTTTGGTCTACGTCTTTGGCCATGCGGCTGGCGTCGCCACACACATAAAAGTTAGCACCCTCTTCCAGCCATTGCCAAATTTGTGCGCCCTGCTCGCGCATGCGGTCTTGCACGTAGATTTTTTGCGCTTGATCGCGCGAGAAGGCGAGGCTTAATTCGGTGAGCAGGCCATCTTTTTGGAACTGCTCAAGCTCATCTTGGTAGTAGTAGTCGCTAGCGGCGTGTTGCTCGCCAAAGAACAGCCAGTTTTTGCCGCTATCGCCACGCGCTTGGCGCTCCTGCAGGAAGCCGCGAAAGGGAGCAACCCCAGTGCCAGGGCCAACCATGATCATGGGCACAGCGCCGTTATCGGGCACGTGAAAGTGTTTGCTTGGCTGCACAAAAATGGGAACGCTTTCGCCCTCGGCGCGATCGGCCAAGTAGGTAGAGGTGACGCCTTTGCGGTGCTTTATACCCTGATGGAAACGCTCGTAGCGCACCGCCGATACGGTGAGGTGAATTTGCTGCTCGAATGCTTTTGAGCTGGAGGCGATGGAGTAGAGGCGCGGCTGTAGTCGTTTTAGCAACGGCATAAATTCGTCGAGGCTGGCGCGCACCGGAAACTCTTGCAGTATGTCGACCAGCTGGCGACCGTAGAGCCAATCCTGCAGTTCTTTTTTGTGATCGGCGTCGAGCAGGGTTTGTAATTCTTTGCTGCCCGAGCGCTCAGCTATGAAGTTCAATGCCTCTAGGTTCGGGCGGCAAATTTCATAGCTTTCGATTAAGGCGCTATGGAGCGATTTCTCGTGGGTGTCCACTACCACAGGTGCATCGGCATTGAGTTTGAGCGCCTGCTCTAATTCAAACACATAGTCGGGGCAGTTTTTCGGCCAAACGCCGAGCGCATCGCCCGCCTCGTAATGGATACCTGAATCGCCCAAATCAAACCCGAATTGGCGAATGTCTTTTTTAGAGGTAACAGCATTTAACCGCTGGTTGATCACCAAACGTGAGCCATAGGGATTGGTTTTAGTGTAGCTTTCGGCAGATTGAGCACTGCTAACAGTATTGGTCGATGACATAGATAACCCAGTAGCGGCTGCGGGTTGCAGCGCAGCGAGACTTTCGCTTAGCTTAGCAAACCAAGCGGCGGCGGGCGCGTCAAAGTCGGCATCGCAATCCACACGCTCAATGAAGGCTTTAGCACCCAAGGCCTGTAAGCGGGCAAACAACTTTTTACCGTGACCACAAAACTGATCGTAGTTAGAGTCACCCAAAGCTAGGAGAGCAAACTCTAGGCCGTCCAAACGCGGGGCCGCCTCATCGTTTAACAGCGACCAGAAATCACCGCCGGTATCGGGAGCATCGCCATCACCAAAGGTGCTGGTGATAAAAATAACAGGCTGCCCAGCCTTAAGTTGTTCGGGTGTTAGGTCATTCATGGCCTGCAGGTTTACAGCCCAATTATGCGCCGTTAATTGCGCGGCGAATTTTTCTGCCAGTGCTTCGGCATTACCGGTTTGCGATGCCCACAATAGCGTGAGCGGCAAGGCGGTTGAGGCTTGCGCAACGGCGCTCACCCCCATAGGTAATACGCGGCTAAACATGCCCGCGAGTAATCCATTAACCCAAAGACAATGTTCGCGCGCTATGGGCGCATCCAAGGGCAGTGTGGGCACAGCTTGCATCGCATTAGCCGTGGCCTGCATTCCGGCAATGTAACCACCTAAATAATTGCGCTCTGCCGGAGTAAAGTCTGGCGCCGCTGTCGCGCTTAGGCCGAGTTTATCGGCAAAATTCGCCATCAAACCTAAGGCGATATCTTCAGCCACGGGGGCAAATGCTAAGTTGGTTGCTGACGCTGTAAGTGCAGGCTGCAACACAGTGCTGGTATTAGTGCTGCTGGCAACAGAATCTTCCGCAAACACTTCAACGCGTTTCAAGATGACAGCGGCAATTTTTAATTCTGGCTGCTGAGAAATCGCATCCACCTTGTCGCTGGTGACGGCATTGATACAGAGATTGTCACCATAGACATCATTCCAATGAATCGGCGCAAAACAATTGCCTGGCTGCACACGATCAGTGACCAAGGCTGGCAAGATGGCATAGCCGCGGCGCGAGCGAATTTCAATTTTGTCTTTATTTTTAACACCCAACTCGGCAGCGTCCTGCGGGTTAATTTCTACAAAGGTGCCCGGGTTGAGTTTATTGAGCGTGGGGATTTTTCCGGTTTTAGTGAGCGTGTGCCATTGGTGCTGCAAGCGCCCAGTATTGAGCAACATAGGGTAATCGGCACAGGGCATTTCTGCGGGGGCCACATGGGGGCGAGGGTGAAATACCGCGCGACCCGAGGGGGTGGCGAACAGGTATTTTGGTTGCGAATTATCATCAGTTACCTTTAACAACTGATGCACACCTTGATTCAAATAGCGAATGGGGTTGCGCGGCTGTTGCGCATCAGCACAGGGCCATTGCATCGGCTGAGCGCGCAGCGCTTCATAGTCAATCCCGCGCAAGTCATAACCCGTTTGCGCGTTGTAGCTGCGCTTAATTTCTTCGAACACTTCCGCGGCAGTGGTGAAATTAAAGCCTTGGGTAAAGCCCATCGCCTGTGCGACCCGCGCAATAATTTCCCAGTCGGCCATGGCTTCGCCCGGCGGGCTTACGGCCTCTTGCATGAGCGTTAAGTTGCGCTCGGAGTTAATCATCACGCCCTCTGCTTCGGCCCAGAGTGCGCCAGGCAATAGAATGTCGGCGTAGCGATTGGTTTCGGTATCGAGGAAGGCATCTTGCGCAATCACCAACTCGGCTTTTTGCAAGCCCTCAATCACGGTTTTGCGATTGGGCACACTGGCGACAGGATTGGTGCAAATAATCCAGCAAGCTTTGATATCGCCCGCGGCCATGCGCTCAAACATATCCACAGTACCTTTACCCACCTTGGTACTGATGCTACCTGGGGCTATATCCCACATGGCTTCAATAAAGTGGCGATCCGCCTCTACCAACAAACTGCGCTGCCCAGGCAAGCCGGGGCCCATATAGCCCATTTCGCGTCCGCCCATAGCATTGGGTTGACCCGTTAAGGAAAAAGGGCCACTGCCAATGCGACAAATTTTGCCCGTCGCCAAGTGAAGATTACAGATGGCATTGGTATTCCAGGTGCCGTGAGTACTTTGGTTGAGCCCCATGGTCCAGCAGGTCATAAAGTCAGGGGCGGCGGCGATCAGTTCGGCAGTTTGAATGATGTCATCTTCGCTCAAGCCCGTTATGGCGCTGACCTTTTCTGGCGTGTAGTCCGCCAAGAACGCGGGCATAGCCTCCCAGCCTTGGGTGTATTGAGCCACGAATTCAGCATCGACCTTATTATTTTGCAACAACAAATACAGCAGCCCATTGAGCAGCGCTAAATCGGTACCGGCTTTGATGGGTAAGTATAAGCTGGCTTTATCTGCCGTAAGGCTGCGACGCGGGTCTACCACAATGAGTTTTGCACCGGCTTTCACGCGGTCCATCATGCGCAGATACAAAATGGGGTGACAGTCCGCCATGTTGGCGCCTATCACCAAGAACAAATCGGCGTGATCAAAATCGTCGTAAGAACCCGGCGGCGCGTCTGAACCGAGCGACAGCTTATAACCTGCACCAGCACTAGCCATACAAAGGCGCGAGTTAGACTCTATGTTGTTAGTGCCCACAAAGCCCTTGGCGAGTTTGTTAATTAGGTATTGGGATTCAATCGACATTTGCCCCGACACATAAAATGCAAGCGCATCTGGGCCGTGCTCATCCACAATGGCGCGCAGGCGCTGAGCGGTGGCGCTAATCGCCTCTGCCATGGAGGTTTTGATAGGGTCGCGCTGACGCTCGCGGCGCACGAATGCAGACTCCATGCGGCCTGAATTGGTCAGTGCTTGAGCACTCGTCTGGCCCTTGGTACACAAGCGACCAAAATTGGTGGGATGGGTTTTATCGCCCGCCACCTTTATAACGCGCTGGCCGTCGGTTTCTAATAAAAGACCACAGCCAACCCCGCAGTAGGGGCAGACACTTTTAACGGTTTTGGGGGAAGCACTTACTACAGAATCAGACATGGGCTTAATAACTCCTCGATAGAGGAGGTTTAGCAAGGCCTGTGCCAGCCAATAGCAGCACCCGCTAATCCCGCTTAAAAAGCCTAAAAACACACTAAGGAATTAGAGAACTGCAGGCAAACATCTGATTTAAAAAGAATATTTAATTAAAAAATAAACTAAGCAAGCACTTACAATTACTCTACCTTCCATACCAAGATGAAATACAAAAAGATAAATGCATCAAAATAAGGCATTTTTACACCTAGCGTGCACACCACAGCACAATCAACAAGCAAAACAACTTAAGCTCATAGCCACTTACTTTCACTAACAAGAAGAAATTTGCACCATATTAATGCAATAATCACCCACTACACACCCAATACTTGGCCAGAAAAATGCCTGTAATTTGATGATATGTACATTTAAGCCAAACCCAGCCAAGATCGTCTATATTAAACAGAACATATTCAATCGACTATTTATAACCAATCAACGTCAGACGGTGGTTATCCCTAATGGCACTGGAACCCAGGCTTTTAGCGTTAATTAATAAACTCGTAATGCCCGAGCAAGATTTGGCAACTTTGAGCTTTTGCGGCGGTAGCCGCGACGCCCAGGTACAGCGCTGGCTACAAAACCTACCCTTAACCCAAGTACAGCAAATCAGCGGCATTTTTTATAGCGCACTTCCTGACATTGGCCGCTTAAAAACCAGCCCAGAAAATCGCCTCGCCATCTTAGAAAGATTGCGCACACCTATACATCAGTGCCTTGAAGGGCTATCGCGCTTCTATTTAAATCAGCCTTTAATCCTGCCCCAAGCCGCACTCAAAACGGCCACGATTGCCCAAGCAATTCAAAAGCATTTACTTAACGCCTATTTAGTTAGCGTGCGCGACTTATGCACCGCAGCCAAAAAGGAGACTGCCCAACAACAAGCTCTGGCCATTCAGCGCTCACTTTGGGCGCTAGGCATGTTAGTGCTGCGCAGTTATCAATTGTACATTCCCATCAATGGCCAAATTTGGTGCGAAATTCACAGCCTGTACCAGCTTGCTTGCGGCTTACAATTGGAGCATGAGCACATTGCCGAGCCCTTAGACTCTCAGCATACAGCCCACAGTATCCACACTGTCTACTTGCGAACGCTCTTACTCGCCACGGCGCGCCCCAATCAAATGCGCCAAGAAGAAGTCGATGCCAGCTATAAAGCCCTTGATCAGCTGGCACCCTTAGCAGAGCTAGAAACTTACACGCCCGATGGCAAAGAGAATCTTTTTGTCGTATTGCCTAGCAGCCAACGCCCTCCTTTTTATAAGTCACACCTCACCCCCGAACTTATTAGCGCCAATGAAGGCCTTATATTTGAGTTGCGCACCAATCGGTTGGTGGCCCAGCTGGTAAATAGCACCCCCAAAGAGGAAGACGTCGAAAACAACAATACCTTTGGCTTGACTCCGGCACTCAATCAGCACTTAACAGCCGCGTGGAATCACATCGCCCTGCGCAGCTTCGAACGGATAGATGTGAATGCAGAAATCGAGATCACCGTTGGCCTCACCAATATTCATTTTCACCTCGCCGAACAGCAACCCTTTAATTTATTTTTAAACCAAGCCAATGCCCTTGCGCCCAACAGCGAAAAAGATATTTTTAAAAAGCACAATGCCAAACTCAAAGAAAACCCAAAGGCGACCCTCAAAGAAGACAGCCCTTGGGATGACTCATTTGAAATGACGGATACACTATTGCTAGGTAATTCACTGCCCAGCTTTAATATAGAAAAGCGCATTGGTACTGCAGAAAAAGCCACCTATACGGGTCAACACCCTATTTTCAAGGTGCCACTTCTCGACCGCAGCCCCGGTGGGTACGGCGTTGAGTGGCGCGATGAGATTCCAGCGCAAGTCAAAGCGGGCGAAGTGTTAGGGCTGCGCGAATATGGCCGTAACAAGTGGGCAATTGGCGTAGTGCGCTGGGTGCATCAAATTAAAGGAGCTACCCAATTAGGCATCCAGGTTCTCGCCCCCACGGCTATTCCTATTGGCATAGCCATAATCCACAAAACAGGGGGTTATTCAGAATACTTACGTGCGCTGCAAATTCCCGAACTACGCGCTATCAATCAGCCGCCCAGTGTCATTACCAATGCCATTTCATTTCATGAATACAACAAGGCACGGGTCTATTACCGCCCGCAAGAAAATGTGAGTCACGCCGGTGATCACACTATTCAATTAACTCGCCGAATATTTGCTACAGGCGCGCTAAGCCAATTTGGCTATCGCCAGCTACTCGACACAAAGGCAGCCAGCGCGAGTGCAAAAGACGATTTCAATTCAGTATGGGAATAGGATTGCAGCGAATCACGGTAAAAAATCAGCAAAGAAACCAACGCCTTAGCGCCAAAAGCGACGACTACTTCGCATAAATCAGCCATTAAGTTGAGCCAATGCACAAATCCAGTAATATAGCTTTTCTGCGAGAAGCCCAAACAATTTGGCATGACGCAAGTATTGGTCGACACAAGGTGTTATTTTCCACTCAAACGGACAGGGCCAGCACCAAAGCCTCATAGATATAACAACACACTATGGCAAATTGACTCCTTGAGCGGCGAAATCAGGCTATATTCAACAGACGACTCACCTCGCTGATATAACTAACCGCCAGTTTTACATTCATACCTATGATCGAACGCTATAACGATCACACAAGAAGTAAATCTATGACTAGCAATGACACCTTTAGACTTTTGATTCTTAACAATTCGCGCTCCGAAGTAGAGCGCTTGATCAGTATGTTGCACGCGTCTAATCGCCCATGCCGCGCCCAACATGTTGAAAATGAAGAGATTTTGGTAAAACTCCTCGAAGAACAAATTTGGGACCTGCTCATTGCCAATGACACCACCACCAATCTCACTCCCGCCAATGCGCTCAAACAAATTCGCAGGCTCAATAAAGACGTACCCGTCGTTCTCCTCAATGACGATGAAAACCCCTCCGCCACGATTGAGGGCATGAAGCTCGGTGCGGTTGATGTTATAGATCTCGACGATGACCAACATTTGTTACTCGTCATAGAGCGCGAACTCACCAACCGCGAGCACCGCCAAGCGCGTCGCACTGCCGATCGCCGCTTTCGCGAAGCTGAGCGCCGCAGCCAACAGTTACTCGACAGCTCGCGCGATGCCATAGCCTATGTGCAAGATGGCCTCTACCTTTATGCCAATGATTCCTTTGCCGAACTCTTTGCCTACGCAGACAGAGATGATATTGAAGCCATGCCGATTATGGACATGGTGGTTGCGGCAGATCAGGCGCGCCTCAAAAGTTTCCTTAAAGACTTCACCTTTAAGGGCGACGAGGCAGGCGCAAAAACCTTTGCCTTCAAAGGCATTACCCAAACTGGCGATGAAACACACATCAGCCTTGAAGTATCCATGGTCACCTACGACGAAGAACCTTGCCTGCAGTTCTTAGTGCGCGCGTCGCAAGCGGCTGTAGCACAGGTTCAAAATGAAGAACTGGAAGCTCAGCTCAAACAAATCAAATGGCAAGATTTGGTTACCGGCGTTTACAACCGCCAATATTTGCTGAATGAATTAGAGCGTGTTGTTAACGAGGCCGATGAAAAGCAAACCTATTGCCTGTTCTATATTGAGCTAGATCACTTTGATGAACGCGTTAAGAACACCTTTGGCGTAGCGGGCGCTGACATGGCCCTTGGCGACGTTGCTGCACTGCTGCGCGCCAAGGCCAACACCAGCGACACCATCGCGCGCTTAGGCGATACCACCTTTGCACTCATTGTCCCTCACATCAAGGCTGACATCGCCATTCAGCGCGCCAAGCAGCTGTGCAAAGACATTGAAGTTCATATTATCGACATCGATAACAAAACCCTGCAAATAACCTGCAGTATTGGTTTGTCGCTTATCAACGAAAACTCCACCAATGCCAATACTGTTCTAGAGCAAGCGCGCACAGGCATGGAGAGAGTACGCGCAGAACAGGGGAATGATGCAGCACTCTTTGAACCAGAAGTATCCAAAAAAGTGCTTAAAGTTGATACAGTCGCGGCCGTACAACAGGCGCTGGATAACAACCGCTTCCACCTGCTGTTTCAACCGATCATCAGCCTGCGCGGCTCCGATGAAGAGTATTATGAGATTTATCTGCGCATGCGCGATGAGCAGGGGCAAGTTATTGTGCCGCAGCAATTTTTAGAGGCTGCTGCCATTATTGGCGCCTGCAATAAAATTGATCGCTGGGTTATTTTAGAGTCTATTAAAATGCTCTCTGAGCACCGCGCCAAGGGCAATAAAACCAAACTCATTGTCAACATCAGCCGCCAATCACTGTGCGATGAAACCCTTGTGCCCTGGCTTGGTGTCGCTTTTAAAGCAGCCAAACTCCCCACCGATGCGATTATTTTTCAAGCGCAAGAAATTGATGTTACCAACCACCTCAACGCCACCAAAGCCTTTGCTGAAGGCCTCGAGAAAATTAAAACCAACTTCTCCATCAGCAACTTTGGCTGCGCGCTCAATCCTTTCAACGCACTGCAACACGTGCGCGCCAGCATGATTAAAATCGACGGCTCTTTCACCAAAGACATACAGTCCAACAACGAAAGCCCCGAAACACTGATTAACATGATTGAACAGCTCAACAGTGAAAACAAAATTACACTGGTGCCCTTTGTAGAAAATGCCAGTGTATTGTCCACGCTCTGGCAAGCAGGTGCCCATTATATTCAAGGACACTATTTGCAAGAACCCGCTACCGACATGAATTTTGATTTTAATTTAGAAACCTAATCAGCCAACTCAATTAGCGAATCTTTGCCATAAAAAAACCGGAGCTTTTTACTCCGGTTTTTTATAGTGAGATAGCGAGCACGATAAAATTCAGTGCAATGCGCTGGCCTTACAGCAACTTATCGCGCTCTCTAAAGCCCAGCAAATACAAGATCGCATCTAACCCCAAATTAGAAATGGCATGTTCCGCCGAGGCTTTTACCAAGGGCTTCGCACGAAACGCAACGCCGAGGCCCGCAACACTCAGCATAGGCAAGTCGTTGGCGCCATCGCCCACCGCAATAACCTGCTCGAGCGCTATGCCTTCCTGCTGCGCGAGCATCGTCAGCAATTCTGCTTTGCGCTTGCCATCTACCACTATGCCTTTGACTTCGCCGGTTACCTTGCCATCCACAATATCCAGCTCATTGGCATAAACATAATCTATGCCGAGTTTGGCCTGTAGATAATGGCCAAAATAATTAAAGCCGCCGGACAAAATCGCCGTTTTGTAACCCAGCTTTTTAAGTGAAGAAATTAATTTTTCCGCGCCTTCAGTAATGCGCAGCTGGGCCGCAATACCCGCTAATACCGATTCATCTAAACCTTTCAATAGTGCCATTCGACGCGCAAAACTCTGCGTAAAATCCAACTCGCCACGCATAGCCGCCTCGGTAATTTCCGCTACCTGCTCACCTACACCCGCCGCCTTGGCCAGCTCATCAATCACTTCTGCCTCGATCAAGGTGGAGTCCATATCGAAGCACACCAACCGACGGTTGCGGCGGTAAACAGTATCGCGCTGAAAGGCAACATCTATATTCAAGCGGCCCGACAGCTCCATAAAGTCCGCACGCAGCGCTTGTAAGTCAGCGGGCATACCGCGCACAGAAAATTCAACACAGGCACTACCACCACCTTCGGCAGCCACCATTTGCTCCAATGAAACTCGCCCAGAAAGACGATTGACTGTATCTATATTCAATCCATGCCGAGTAATAATCGCCGTCAATTCCTGCAAATGAACTGCGCTAATATGGCGCGCTAAAAGCGTAATAATGTGGCGAGTTTTACCCTGCTGCTCAACCCATTGCGCATAATCTTCAGGGGCGATACTGTGAAAATTCACCTGCACACCCTGCTCTGCCGCAGCGGTATTGATAGTGGCGCGCAACGCGCTGTGCGCCGCCGCTTCCAAGGTCAACTCCACCAAAATACCCAGCGCCAAGGTATCGTGAATCACCGCCTGACCAATATCGAGAATCTGCGCATCCCACTGCGCCAGCGCACTGGTAATAGCGAGGGTGACACCAGGTTTGTCTTGCCCCGATACATTGATCAATAGAATCTCTTTCACCGTGCCTCTCTTGTTTGATCTTTGCTGTTGAGCTGTGTGATGGATGGGTACCGCAGAAGCGTGAAGCTTAAGTGCCGCACCCATAAAATAGAGCGCGCATTCTAACGGAATTCACCCAAGGGCTGCAGCTGCCTGTGCGAATAAAAACCTCGGGGCAGCGCCAACAACAGCTAAACTGTTGTGTATATTTTCCGATGTATTAGCGACCATCCAGCATCACGCCAAACAATTAAGGGCTAAATCTGTGCAAAACCTGCTAGATCACTTAGAACTGTGTCGCGACTTACGCTAGAATGCGACTCTTAGCGACAAAACGTGAAGCGCTCATACAAACACTGAAACATTACCAAATTCAAACACTGAAGCGCCAAAACACCAAAACAACAACCTCACGCACTCGCCATTGGTAAATGCCAATACAAAGTCGCCACTCGCCGCCTAGGATAGGGGGCATTATTCAAAAACACCGCTCGAGCGAGCACGGAACTGCACTCATGGCACTAATGACAATCTACCGCAAACATTCACAGCTTATTTTTTGCAGCCTGTTACTGCTCCTCCTCGGCATACTGGGCTGCTGGCTCTATTTACAAAGTAGCGTCCAGCGCCAACATGAAAGTGTAAATGCCTACGGCAAAGTCTTGGCGAGCAGCGCCGCTCGCCAAGCAGTGGATGCAACCCTACAACAAGATCTGGTGAGCCTGCAGGCAATACTAAAAGAAGTTGAGCTTTACCCTAGCGTGGTCGGTGCCACCATCCACAACATTGAAAATCAGCTCTTAGTACAGAGCGGCTTTAACCCCAATCGCGCTATCGTAGGCCAGCGCTACAGTTTCTCCGCCCCCATTGCGCTGCACAATAATGTTGCTGGCTACTTAGGCGTAACCTTAGAAGTCGCGCGCTTTGACAGCCGCGACCAGAGTGCGCTGCTCATTTGGCTCGCCGCCGTGCTAGGTTCCATAGTGTTAATTGGCTGGTCTATCCATCGCCAGTGGTGGAGCCAACTCAAAGAAAAAATACCCAGCGCCGAAGCCTTGGTCACTGCCGTGGTGGACAAGCTCCCCAATATTGCTGAAGCACCCGAGCCAACCCCTACTGCCCCCACTTTGGTGGCCGTGCGCTTAAGCTTGCAAATCACCAATATTGCCAAGCTCTATCAACAGCTCAACAGCGATGGTTTTGCTGCGCTGTTGCGCCGTTTTGAAGGCCAACTACAAGGTGTGCTCACGCTCTATAACGGTCAGCGCCAAATGCTCGCCGACGACACACTGCTCATCGACTTTACCAGCGATAGTTTTCACGATTGTAGTTTTCGCGCCAGCTGCGCGGCCCAGCTCATCAGCAACATAGCCGCCAGCAATCCCAGCCCACGCTTAAGTTTTGCTTGCAGTGTGCATGAGCTCTCCGCACCTATGAGCCCAACGAAATCACTCCTGCGCGACTTCATTATTCAGCACAACAACCAACTCAAGCCCAGTAAAGGTGAAATTTTAATTAGCCAACGCCTGCTTGAACCGGAATTGCTAGAGCATCTGGATATCGACATCGACAGCGGTAAACTGCTCAGCTTCAAAGCCCCCTACAGCGATTTACTGCACAAGCAGCAAGATCAGCTCAACCCGATTGCTATCAGTAACAACAACCCAATCAACAGTTCAAGTAATAACGCAACGAATTCTTAACCAAACGACACAACCAACAGCATTACGAACTACAGCGGCAACCGCTGCGCCCCGTGGCTGACACAAATCTGTAACCGCTTTATCATGATTCCGTCACAGCAGCATCACCGTTTTGTCATCGATCAGTCATAACCTTGCAGGAAACCACCTCGCAGGTTATGACTATCATGCTCAATATCGAACAATCTATTACCGACAAATTTCCTGGTTTCACCAACCAAGCACCCATCATTCGCAACTCGACTTTGAGCATTTTGCGCAAGCTCACACGCGAGACAGAAATCAACGCATTTCTACGCGAGCATCAGGGCAATCGCGGCATAGATTTTATTGAGCGAATTTTCGAATACTTTAATTTCAGCTACAGCATCTCCCAGCGCGAACGCAACAATATTCCCGCTCATGGGCGCGTGGTAATTATCGCCAACCACCCCATAGGCTCGCTCGATGGCCTCGCCCTACTGCGCCTCGTTAGCGAAGTGCGCAAAGATGTAAAAATCATCGCCAATGACATGCTCATGGCATTCGAGCCGCTGCACGATCTACTCTTGCCCCTCGACAACTTTACTCGCGGCGCCTACAAGCAAAGTTACAAAAACATTATCAGCGCACTCAATAACGACGAAGCCGTCATAGTATTCCCAGCGGGCGAAGTATCCCGCGCCAGCCCAACCGGCATCAAAGATGGAAAGTGGGCCGCAGGCTTCTTACACTTTGCACGTAAAACTAAATCGCCCCTGCTGCCCATTTTTGTATCGGCAAAAAACTCCATGCTGTTCTACAGCGCGTCGATGATTTTTAAACCCTTGGCGACCGCACTGCTCGCCCATGAAATGTTTAACAAACACTCGGCAGAAATAAAATTTCGCGTGGGTGAAGTCATCCCACACCACGCGCTCGAAACCAACAAGCTCGCCGACAAAGCCTTGATTAAGCGCCTCAAGAAACACGTTTATAAAATTGGCAAAACCAGCTTTTTAAAAAAGAAACGCACAGCCGTTTTTATTACTGAGAAAACCATTGCGCACCCAGAAGACCGTGCCGCGCTCAAAAAAGAATTAGCCACCGCTCAACTCATCGGCAACACCCGCGACAATCACCGCATCTATATGTGCGACTACGACCAGCACCCTTGCGTACTGCGCGAAATTGGCCGCCTGCGCGAACAAACCTTTCGCCTTGTTGGCGAAGGCACTGGCAGCCGCCGCGACCTAGACAAATATGATCACTACTATCGCCACCTTGTGCTTTGGGACGAAGACAAGCTCTGTATCGCAGGCGCCTACCGTATGGGTGAAGCTCACAAAATCGTCGAGAAAAAAGGCGAGCGCGCGCTCTACACCTCAGAGCTGTTTGACTTCCAACCGTCACTCAGCCCCTATTTAAAAGAAGGTTTAGAATTAGGCCGCAGCTTTGTCCACCCAGACTACTGGGGCAAAGCCAGCCTCGATTACTTATGGCAGGGTTTGGGCGCTTATTTAAATCATCACCCAGAAGTGCGCTACGTATTTGGCCCCGTCAGCATGAGTGCGCAATATCCAAAATCGCTGCGCGACTTATTAGTGTTTTATTATGAACGCTTCTACAAAAAAATAGACACCGCCAGCGCCGACACACTGGCAGAAGGCAGGCATGCTCATCACATCAATGAGGATGATTTAATCGAACTGCAACACCGCTTCGCCAAGCTCGATCGTGAGCAAGGCTTCGCCATACTGCAAGAAGAGTTCAATAAACTCGACTGCAAAATTCCCGTTCTGTTCAAACAGTATGCAGCACTCTACGAGGACGGCGGCTACAAACTGCTCGCCTTCAGTGTGGATTCGGAATTTGGTAACTGTGTCGATGGATTATTTATGGCAGACTTAACCTACATGAAAGCAGCAAAACGAGCACGCTACCTAAACACTTAATCTTCTAGCTCTAATATTTCCTCGCGTTGAATCCAATAACGCGAGTTATTAACGTCTATAGTTTCCGGCAAGAAAGGGTTAGGAATATCAAAAATCAATGCGGGCCTAACCTTTTCCTGCAGTGGGAACACATGACGCATTAACGAGTGACTTTGCATAAACTGCTGAAACTCACCGGTATCGATCATATTTTCCAAGCCACTTGTAATCCATTTGGCTAAGTCTTCGTTGTCTGGGCCAACAAAAAAATAAACGGCAAATGGATAATGGATTAACACGCGCTCATATATTTGCAAACTAGGGTAACGCACCCTCCTCTGCTCCATCTCAGGAAAAGCCTCGAAAAGGCCACGCGGAAAATAATCACATCGGCCAGCGACCAACTGCCGATACAATCCCTCAAAACCGCTAGACTCCTTAACACTAAAATCACTGGCACGCAAAATCTCAACATCAGGCCAACCCAAGCCCTGACATGCCACTAATTTTTTTAAATCCTCGGCTGTTTCTATTTTATTAAATACCGATAATTTATCTTTGCGAATAATCAACTCGCGAAAGCCCAGCAAGCCGCGATCGAGAGGAATAGGAATTATCTTTAAATTGCGCTCACGCGCTATATCTATTCCCATCCAGTACACATCAACTAATTTGTGACGACGTAATTCCAAGGTCGCTCGATCCTGTTCCATGGGTGTGGTCTCACGAATTTCAGGCAACTGCTTACCCGCACCACCAGCTACCAGCGCCAAACGCAAAAGTTGCAAATAATAGTTTTTTGCAACCTCCGAGTCCAACTGAGGTTTTGGTACACGGAGCATCAAAGGCTCGGCAAACGAACCAATAGACACCAAACAAAAAAGCCCCAATAACAGAACATATATCCTTACCATCGCAAGACTCCAAATCATCAATGCAATTGTTGGCCGAGCGGCTGTTGCAATCTTCAGTAAAGTATAGGTTAATCGCTACAATCATCTCCCCCGACCAACCGATCACTTATTGAGCTAACAATGCATATCCATATTCTCGGCATCTGCGGCACCTTTATGGGCAGCCTCGCACAACTTGCCAAACAACTCGGTCACCGCGTTACCGGCAGCGACGCCAATGTTTATCCACCAATGAGCACCCAGCTGGAACAAGCAGGCATAGAACTCATTCAAGGCTTCGACCCAGTGTATTTACAAGCACCGCACATGGCAACCGCGCCCGATCTCGTCATCATTGGCAATGCCATGAGTCGCGGCAACCCCAGTGTCGAATACGTACTCAACCAAGGTATCGCCTACACCTCCGGCCCTCAGTGGCTGCGCGATCACGTATTGCAAGGCAAATGGGTGCTCGCCGTTGCAGGCACTCACGGTAAAACCACCACATCGTCCATGCTCGCCTGGATTTTGGAATACGCAGGCATGGAGCCAGGTTATTTAATTGGCGGCGTCACTAAAAACTTTCCCACCTCTGCACGCCTAGGCGGCACACCTTTTTTCGTCGTAGAAGCCGACGAATACGACAGTGCTTTTTTTGACAAGCGCTCCAAATTTGTTCACTACAACGCGCGCACCGTGATTTTAAATAATCTCGAATTTGATCACGCCGACATCTTTCCCGACCTCGCCGCGATTCAAAAACAATTTCATCATCTGGTGCGCACTGTGCCGGGCAATGGCCTAATCATTGCGCCCAGCAATGATCAAGCACTCGCCGAAGTAATCGCCAAAGGCTGCTGGACACCGCAACAACAATTCGCGGTAAATAGCGAAGACAAAACCACACCCGAATGGCAAGCCACATTAATTAGCGCCGACGGTTCAGAATTCTCCGTTTTTCACCAAGGCGAAGAGGTCGCGCAGGTGCGCTGGGATCAAACCGGCATTCACAGCGTCAACAACGGCCTCGCGGCCATGATCGCCGCGCGCCATGTGGGCGTAGCGCCAGAGCACGCAGCCAAAGCACTCGAACAATTCGCCGGTGTAAAACGCCGCATGGAATGCCTAGCCGACGTACACAGCATAAAAGTCTACGACGACTTCGCCCACCACCCCACCGCCATCAAAACCACCCTCGCAGGTTTGCGCGCAAAAGTTGGCAGCGAAAAAATTATCGCTATCATAGAGCCGCGCTCTAACACCATGCGCATGGGCGTACATAAAGACGCCCTCAACAAAAGCGTCACCGACGCCGACGACGTGCTCTGGTACCAACCCGCCAACAGCGACTGGGCAATGGATGAAGTCGTCAACAAAAGCCCCGTACCCGCAAAACTACTGCGCGACCTAGACGAACTAATTCACTGCGCAATTTCTATTTGCGAATCGAATACGCATATTGTGATTATGAGTAATGGTGGGTTTGGAGGTGTGCATCAGAGGTTGATTGAGAAGCTGAAGAAGCAGGCATTGTGATTTTGTAGGAAAGGTGGAAAGCAGCGATGCCCACCAGCTATTTACAACGTAGGGCTGCATCTTAAATTTTAAGATTGGAACGCCTGCCGCGGGCCTTACTTTTCTTTGCTTCGCCGAAAGAAAAGTAAGCAAAAGAAAGGCGACCCGCGAATTTCTGATCCTGCGCTTCTCAGGTGCCTACGGGTCGTCTTGATGGGACGTCCCTGTCCCATCAAGACTAAATTGGGCGTCCTGCCCAATTTCCCCTAGCACCTTGCGATGTTCGGGAAATTCTCATGGGAATGAACAGCTGTGCCATAAAAGAATATATAAAAGGAATACCAACAATGACTGAACAATCAAAAAAAAATCGTATTCAAACAACAAAATCATGGTTTAGCGAACGATATAAAAAACCCTGCTTTTTGTTGAAAGCCATTAGCTATAGCGTGATTAGTTTATTGGTGATTTTAGGGCTATTCAGCCTCATCAACTTTGCACTAGCTAATTTTACCGATGCCATTTCTTATACCTACATGGCGCCCGAACGACTTGGACAACTTGGGGATTTTTTGGGAGGTACGCTTAATCCAATTTTTGGGTTTATAACAATAGTTATACTTTTAACATCTCTAATTTTTCAAAAAAAATCCAACAAACAGCAACTTCAGTTATTTAAAAGCGAACAAAAAATAAAACAACTGGAAGAAATAATAGAAAAGACCCTATTCATGACACGGAATTTATTTCAAGCGGACCTTCCCGAACAATTAAAATATCTGCATCGACATGGCGCGATTGCACTAACAATAGATGGAGAACCTAACGGATATACAACTAGCCATTTAAAAACCCTAAAGGATATATATGATTTATTTAAGAACAAATACCTCCCCGGTAATACTGAGAAATTTAAGCCTGCACAAGCAAAGATAAGAGAATTGCTGGGAAATGAAAACACAAAACCTCAAACACCAGAGCACTACAATAGAAAACATCTACTTACAATAAAGACAACATTTGAATTACTAATTGATGCCATTGAAAAACTTTCAGAAGAAACAAAAACAGACCTAACTTTACGGCTATATCGCATAGAAATAGAGGAAGCCCTTGAACTGCAGAAAATTACAGGATTAATTTGCGATACTGAACATCTAAAATTCACCACAAGGTTAGCCGATATAGCTAAGCATGATGAAATCACCAAATAAAAAACCTGCTCCCTGCGCCCAACAGAATACGTTTATGATTACTTCAAAATACCTAGGAATTCTGATTGTTATCACCCTCACCCTTGCCTGCTTCCAAATGGCATTTCTAATGCCCGAGGGTATAGTAGGTGCAGGAAACACGGCGGCGGAACGGGTTGCGTTTATTCAAAACAATTTAACTTTGTGGCAACTTGGCTGGATAAATTGGATGCTGGCGGCTTTGGGGTTGCTTACCTTTTGCGTGATGCTACTGCCTTATATTCCTAGAAGTGAATGGCGCTTGTTGGGTATTCTGTTGGTCGGTTTAGGCATAGTGCCGGACTTGAGTGCGGAGATGATTTTTGCGTTTGTGATTCCTCACAGTCATATAGTCGACCCAAGTTTAGTCGCCATGCAAATCCTAGAGCAGGTGGCAGTGCAATTGACGGGCACACTGGGCAACGGCCTCTATAATATCGGCGGTTTAATATTAAATGTGCTTTTGCTAAACAACCCACAATTGCCGCGCCGATTAATAATAGCGGGTATTCCCGCTTGGTTTTTTGGGCTGGGCCTGAGTGTGGCTTGCGCAATTCAAGCCTTAGATGCTGCGAAGGTTTTTACTGCCGTAGCTATGGTGTGGAGCACATTGTGGATACTAACAATCACCTTAAAAATATTCCCCCACGCAGTGCGCTTTAGAGTTGCAGAATAATATGTCCATTGCAGATGCGTTCATTGCACTAAAAATATTGCACCTAGGCTCGCTGGTTTTTTGGCTGGGGCCAAGCTTAGGCGCGTGGATATTGTTAATGGCACTGCGTAAGCATCAGGGCGAATTTACCGCAGCGACTCACCTGGGTTACAAAATTTTTATTCAGCTACTCATTGTTGAGCATGTCGCATTCGTATGTTTGCTCGCATCAGGAGTGGGCATGGCGGCGTTAGCATTTGGCTTTCAACAGGCGTGGCTGCAATGGAAACTACTGATTATCCTGCTCGCCATTATCCCACTGGAAATTGCCGACATTTGGTACGGCAATATAAAACTACCCGCAATTTTTTCTAAACTAAACAGCCAAGGGTACGGCGCACAAGCCACCAAAACACTGTACATCTACCACACCTATGTGACACGCATTGCGATTGCCGTTATTCCGCTCAGCGTTCTTACAATTATGTGGCTCGTTATTGCAAAACCCAGCTTATCTACTCCGCTATAAATCACCTCGCATAGAAACAAGCGCTAGCGCTTAACCCGCCTTGATCGCCGCATTCACTGAAGAATCACAATCTATTCATATGTATTCTCGTACTTGTAGCGTATAAGTAGAGCACGGGCACACACCTCAGCCCGTTTAATACAATGGATACTCGATTATGTGGTTACGAACCAGCTGTGAAATATCCTTTGAACTAGCCGTGCCAACACCTTTTGTTTTAATGCTGCGCATTCGCAGTGGCGCCCAGCAGTGGGTGGCAAAAGAGGAATACAGACTAACACCGAGTGTTCCCGCCATCGAGTTCACCGATGAATACGGCAACCTATGCCAACGCCTTATTGCAACGCCACCACTGTTTTCAATCTATACCTGTGCAGAAGTGCGCACAGCGGATTATGTCGATAGAGCACCGGGGGCAGCTTTTGTTGAAATTAACAATTTACCCGATGGCGTACTCAGTTATTTATTGCCGAGCCGCTACTGCGAATCAGATCGCTTTTGCCAAATGGCTTCATCTATTACGGCAGGCTTTGCCTTAGGTTACGACCAAGTAGATGCCATTACGCGCTGGGTGCACACCAATATCCAATACAAACCTGGGCAAAGCTTTAACCCAGTATCGGCAACCGAAGTCAATGAAAGAAAATGGGGCGTATGCAGAGATTTGTCGCACCTCGGCATTGCGCTCTGCCGCAGCATCAGCATTCCGGCGCGCTTAGTGGTGGGTTATTTACACGCATTAGAACCTATGGATTTACACGCATGGTTTGAAGCTTTTATAGGCGACCGCTGGTACACATTCGACGGCACCACCGATCAGTTACGCGGAGGCTATGTCGCCATTGGTTATGGCCGCGATGCAGCCGATGTGGCAGTTTACAATCAGTTTGGGCCCGCAGTAACACCGGTTAAACAGCTGGTGAGTGTAGAGCAGATAAACGAAAGTCAACGCTAGTGGTCACTCAGGCAATCTCTCTGCTGCCTTTAGTTTCTTAACTATTGGGCACCTCCGAAAAGAGCTGTTAGCTCAAAGCTCTACTTTCGGCGGTGCCCATAGTTATTTCACCTAGAGATACAGCGCTATCACCTACCCCCTTCACATTTCCAGTGCCAAAACCAACCAGTAATACAACGACCAAAACCGATAAAATTTTAAATATACTCAGGTATAAATCGCCGTTATAGTTTTTAAAAAATCCCAACCGAAAACTTAAAAATAGACATACTATTTATTTTTTGCATCTGTAGACTCTTGACGCAACTTTTGCAAATACTGCAGCTCATTAAGCGCACCCTTGTCATTTGCATCTAGCGCTATGCACTCTTTTAATTTACTTTCCGCCTCATCAAACTTACCCAACTCAATAAGGTTAAAGCTGACGCCGCGTTTAGCGCGCGCTAACTCTTTATTTTTTACGCCCTCGGGCGAGAAACTTTCAGCGGCCTCTTCAGATTTTTTAAACATACGGAGCGCTTCTGCCCATTGTTGCTTCGTCTGGTGAATGTGGCCCAACTCCGATAAATAGAGTGAGTTAGATGGTGCCATGTCTACCGCCTGCTGAATATAATCTTGTGCTAATTCGATATCGCCGAAATCTAACGCGGTATAGCCTCTAAAATATAAGGCGTCAGAACAGCTGGAATCTACCGCTATTGCATCTTGCTCTGTCACGGCAGCGGTGATCATATAACTCAAGCTTTCTGCCGCGCCGCGCGAAGCATAGACACGCTTTTTACCCTTGGGGTATAACTTCTGGCAATGAGTTATAGCCGCATCAAAGGATTCAATCGCTTGCTTAGGGCTGCCATGAGTTAGCGACTGGTAGCCCTTTTCAACCAAATCTGCGGGAGAACTATTCTGTTCCGCCGATGCTGTTTTTTGCTGTGGCCTTGTGCACAACCTGCGAGGAATACGATGGCTGCTACGATAATTACATTGAATTTCATATTTGTCTTCCTTACGAATATTAAAAAAGAGAACGATTGAAAAATAATTTCTGCGCGGCGAAACGCTAAGTATTTATTTATAAAATAGCCCAGTAGATATTTCTAAAAAGCCAAGTAATATTGATAGAAAGAAAATATTTCCAGTATTAATTTCGCGCCAATTCATACACACAAATATTCACCGCCGACGCGAGGTTAAGCGATTCAATAGCGCCACTGCCAGCAATGGTGAAAGGTTTAGCTTTGAGCGCGACCAGTTGCTCGCGCGGCACACCGCGTGCTTCATTTCCAAACACATAGCAATCGAATGTATTAAAGCTGGGGCTACTGGGGCTTTCGCCCTGCATATCAAGGCAGGCGATGGTGGCGTAGCGCGCTGCGAGCGCGTCGAGCGAAACATCCAATTCCATAGGCACATGAAAAATAGCCCCCATACTCGAACGCACGACCTTAGGGTTGTAAGGATCAACAGAACCGGGGCTGAGCAGGCAGCGAAAGCTGCCGAACCACGCAAGGCTGCGCAAAATGGTGCCTAAATTCCCAGGATCTTGAATTTCATGCAAGTAGATAGCACGCTCTTTGGCGTCGAGCTTATTCGCACTCTGCGGATGCGATAACAGCGGCGCTACGGCCACAATACCCTGCGGAGTTTTTGTATCGGATATTTGCGCCATTTGCTTTTCGCTTACCAAGTGCTTATTAAAGCGGCTGGCGAAGTGTTCATAGGCTTCAGTGACATACAACTCGCAGGTTTGCAGCGCAAGATTTTGCTGCGCGGCCTTTTCCAGCTCTAACACTAAATGTTCGCCCTCTACTAAATAGTGGCCGAATTCTGCGCGATATTTTTTTTGATGCAGTTTTTTTATTTCATCAATTTTTAAATGCATCAGCTTAATCCTGTAAGTCAGCAAGCATGGCTTTGGCGAGCGCTTCCGCTACTTTAATGCCATCTACACCCGCGGAGAGAATGCCGCCCGCATAGCCTGCCCCTTCACCCGCCGGATAGAGCCCACGCGTATTCAAACTTTGCAGGTTGTCGTTGTCGCGGGTGATACGAATAGGCGAAGAGGTGCGCGTCTCAATGCCGGTAAGAATAGCGTCGGGCCGATCAAAACCGCGAATTTGTTTGCCAAAAGCAGGCAATGCTTCGCGAATGGCTTCAATAACATAATCGGGTAATGAGGGCGCTAAATCGCCCAAGAGCACACCGGGTTTGTAGGAGGGTTCCACCTCGCCAAATTCGCGCGAGGCTTTGCCGCGAATAAAATCTCCCACCAATTGCCCTGGTGCGCAGTAGTCACTGCCACCAAGAATATAGGCATGCGACTCTAATTTTTCTTGCAGCTCAACACCCGCAAGCGGGCCGCCAGGGAAATCCTGCTCGGGATTAATGCCCACCACTATGCCCGCATTGGCGTTGCGCTCGTTCCGCGAATACTGGCTCATACCGTTCGTGACCACGCGCTCCGGTTCAGAGGTGGCGGCGACAACTGTGCCGCCGGGGCACATACAAAAACTGTATACCGCGCGGCCATTTTTCGCGTGATACACCAACTTATAATCCGCGGCACCCAAGTCGGGGTGACCTGCGTATTTACCCAGCCGAGCCGCATCAATTATCGATTGCGGGTGCTCAATGCGAAAGCCTACCGCAAAAGGTTTTGCCTCAATAAAGACACCTTGGCGATGCAGCATGCGAAAGGTATCGCGCGCGCTGTGGCCCAGCGCCAACACCACATAGCGGCTGCGCAACACTTCACCGTCTGCTAGCACCACACCTTCGATGCGTTCATTCTCTAACATAAAGTCAGTGACTTTTGCCTCAAAGCGCACCTCACCGCCGAGCGCGCGAATTTCTTCGCGCATTGCCGCTACCACACCGGTTAAGCGAAAGGTACCTATGTGTGGTTTACTCACATACATGATTTCTTCTGGCGCACCGGCGCGCACAAATTCATGCATGACTTTGCGCCCGTAAAATTTGGGGTCTTTGATTTGACTGTAAAGTTTTCCATCGGAAAACAGCCCTGCACCACCTTCACCAAACTGTACATTCGATTCTGGTGTGAGTACTTTTTTGCGCCAAAGCGCCCAGGTATCTTTCGTGCGCGTGCGCACATCGCGCCCGCGCTCCAACACAATGGGTTTAAAACCCATCTGCGCCAAGGTTAATGCTGCAAATAAACCACAGGGGCCAAAGCCAATCACGATTGGGCGCTCGGTTAGGGTCGCAGGCGCTTGCGCTACAGGGTAGTACTGAGTATCAGGTGAAGGGCGAATGTGAATATCATCGGCGAATCGCGCCAGCACACGCGCCTCATCCTGTACCTCTAGGTCGACAATATAGACAAACTTAATTTCTGAATTCTTTTTGCGCGCATCATAGCTGCGCTTAAAAACAGTAATGCTGTGCAGCTCAGCATCTTTAATTTTAAGCCGCGCCACTATAGCGCTGCGCAATGCTTCTGCGGGGTGATCTAAAGAAAGTTGTAGTTCATTGATGCGAATCATGGCGCGCTCCTGGCCGGTGACTCCGGCAAAGGTAAGTAGAGAAAAAATAAATAGATATTCGGAATGAACAAACCGAAACGCCAAGGCAATTAAGAGCGCGGCGCTTACATTCAAAGGCGCGAATTGTAGCGCGCCTGCAGCGCCCTGTCAGTCGAGACATAGGCAATACCAGATTCCGGGCGAATTACGACGGGTTTCAGGCTACAATAGCCGCTATTTTAACGATTACCGCCCCTAAACCTTCAGATTTAGAACATTTCCCATGGCCAGATCCAAAAGCAGCAACCGTTGGTTGGAAGAACACGTCAACGACCCCTTCGTTAAACAAGCCCAAATAGACGGCTATCGTGCACGGGCCGCCTATAAACTATTGGAGCTAAACGATAAGGATAAATTGATTCGCCCCGGCATGCTGGTCGTGGACTTGGGTTCCGCGCCCGGGAGCTGGTCGCAAATTGCAGGACGCTTAGTGGGCGTAAAGGGGCGCGTTATTGCCTCAGATATTTTGCCCATGGACTCCCTCGAACAAGTCGATTTCATCCAAGGCGACTTCACCGAAGCGAGTGTCTTTGATCAAATCATGGAAAAGCTTGGCACAGACGGCGCCGATTTGGTGATCTCGGACATGGCTCCCAATATCAGCGGTGTCGATGCCGCCGATCAAGCCTCTTCAATGTACCTCGTCGAACTCGCGCTAGACATGGCCCGCCAAGTGCTCAAACCTAAAGGTAATTTTGTTGCCAAGGTTTTCCATGGTGAAGGTTATGACGACTACCTAAAAGATGTACGCACTTCGTTTGAAAAAGTGGTAATCCGCAAACCCGAATCATCGCGCGCTCGCTCGCGTGAAGTCTACGTCGTAGGCAAAGGCTTTAGAGGTTAAAGAATTCAACAATACGACAGATAAAAAAAGCCCCTATGTTACCGCTGAAACATAGGGGCTTTTTTATTGGCAATGTTATTGCCGACCACATCACGCAATAGTAACAGGCCAAATAAAGCCGCCTAAAAAGCCCTATATATAGGAGGTGTTGCATAACCACAAATTTTTTAATGCCAAAATACGACAAAGCACTACAATAAATAGCGGCAAGCTAACGCGCCAATCCAAAAAATAATAACGTAAAAAAACACTCATGAAATTATTCACCACAATCATATATTTGGCACTAAAATTAGAACACTCACCTGCAAGAAGTACACTATCTAGTGATTTCGCCAATAGGATGATCGGCTCATGAATGGTATTGATGGCATCAGTTTAAAAAGCTTACTTGAAAACGCCCACATTGGCGTCGTTATTCATCGCTGGGATAGCTCTATCGTCTACGCCAACCCCACAGCACTTAAACTTTTACGCCTAAGCCATGAGCAAATCATCGGAAAAGACATGATGGACCCGCAGTGGAACTTTATTGATGACGGCAATCGTGTTTTGCACCACAGCGAATATCCAGTCAATAAGGTCAAACGATTTAAGAGCCCTATTTCCAATGAAATAATCGGTGTTATAGACAGCAACCGCAAGGGCGCCACATGGTTTTTAGTCAATGCGTATATGGATCAAGCAGACAAACTTGAAGACAGTTTTATTATTGCCACGTTCTCTGATATCAGTGAGAGTAAGAATTTATTTTCCCACGAAAACATATTAAAAAATACACAAGATATTGTGATTGTTACAGAGGCCAAAGATTTAGATGCACCTACGGGACCAAAAATAATTTATGTGAATACGGCATTCGAAAAACTGACAGGCTATAGCGCGCAAGAAGTAATTGGAGAAACACCAAGAATTTTACAAGGAAAGCATACTGATCAAGACACAATACAACGAATTAGAACGGCCCTATTAAACAAAGAGCCCGTAAGAGAACAACTCCTTAATTACTCTAAAACAGGCCACCCCTACTGGCTCGACATTAATATAATGCCGCTCACAAATCGCTATGGTGAAGTCACTCATTTCGCCGCCATTCAGCGCGACATTACTGAGCAGATATATCATGCAGAACAATTGGAAAAGCGAAATAGCGACTTAAAGCTTTTAAAAGAAAATTTGGAACAACTCGTCTCTCAGCGAACCGACCAACTACAACTCGCCAACCAACAGCTAGAGCGGCTTGCGTATTATGATTCACTCACAAACCTACCCAATAGACGCAGCTTTAACCATCACGCTGCCAAACAAATAAACCGCTGCCAACGTACCCAATCTATTTTGTTAACAGGCATTTTAGACATAGATAACTTCAAAGACATCAATGACACTCACGGGCACAACACTGGCGACAAGGTAATAGTTAGCTGCGCGGAATGCATTATGCAATTCTTTCGGCAAGAAGATGTGTATGGGCGAATTGGGGGCGAAGAATTTGCATTTTCTATTATTATTAGCGATGCAAATAATGCGCAACAAATCTGTGAGCGACTGCTCGCCAGCTTGCGTGAAAAGAGCATTGCCATTGACGGTGAAAACAACATCTCTTTTACGGTCAGTATTGGCTATAGCCTAGCCGAACCCAATGAGAATATATCGTTTGATGAGGAGTTAAACAAAGCCGACCAAGCAATGTATACCGCAAAAAAATCAGGTCGAAACCGTGCGGTTCTATTTCATACAAATTAGCCGCTATCATCTAATTTTATATTCTCAATGATCTAAATGCACCGCAATATCGTAGCAACAAAATACGCCAGAACGAGCGCGCAAAATTAGGCTGCGAGCACAGTTAATAAGCACCTGATTACATGCCACTGAAGAGCGCCACCCATCAAATACTGCAGCAAACATTCGCCTATCTGCTAGCCTTAAGAGCAGGCTACACCCGCGAAACTTTAAATCATCAACAGGCAACCTATGAATACCAGCCGTACCAATTCACTTAGCGAATCCGTAATTCATTATCGTGACTACATTGACAACGTCATGCTCTGGGCAACACTAGGTGCATGGCTAATGTCGATGCTCTATGCTGGAACCCACAACACATGGTTACTCTCCTTGGTCGTCGGTGGGCTTTTCACCCTAACAAACCTCTTCGCAATCAAAGTAATAAAACATGAAGTACTGACACCTATTATTATTGGCATAGTATTTATGTGCTTTGTCTCGCTACATGTTCATCAGCTGCACGGAATGATTGAAGCCCACTTTGGTTATTTTGTTTTTCTTGCAGCACTGTTCACTTATCTAAGCTGGTACCCACTTATAGCCGCAGCACTGTCAGCAGCGGTATTACATGTTGTCATTCACCTTATGCAAATGGCCGGCATGGAAATTTATCTATTCCCCGATCACATGCACTCATGGGCAATTGTGGCAATGCACGCTTTCTATGTGATCATTGAGACAGCTGTGCTGATGGTTCTGGTTAAATTAGCCAGCCGCTTACTTGTTGTCGCACAAGAAGTTGTGCAACTCACAGAAACCATGACCGAAAAAAGCCCTAAAATTAATCTCAAAGCGCGCACTAATGCATCCAAAAATGAAATTTTAGAAAAACTAAACTGGCTAATGGAGAGCATTCACCAAGCTATCGATAGCGCCTTGCTGGCACAATCTCATACCGATAATAATATGCACTCACTCGCCGGTAATAGTACACAGCTGGTTAATATCGCAGGAGAAATGCATAAATCTGCCGATGTAATTGGCACCTCTATAGACAATATGCATAAATCATTTATTCAAGTTGCACAGCAAACACATCGTGCCGCCGACCTTGCCAAGGATACCGCTAAAGCCCAAGCAGAAGGGAAAGTAGCCGTGAGCGAATCGCGCGCCGGCATTGCCGACCTTGCGCAGATATTAACGAATTGCGCCCAAGCCATTGATAGCTTGGCACAAGATTGCACCGCCGTAACGGCAACACTTAGCGAGATCCAGGGCATCGCAGAACAAACCAATTTATTAGCACTTAACGCGGCCATCGAAGCGGCTCGGGCAGGTGAGCAAGGGCGCGGGTTTGCCGTTGTTGCTGACGAAGTGCGTGCACTGGCACGACGCACCCATGACTCTACCGAGAATATAAAAGTGATAGTGGACAGACTCATACTCGGCTCTAACAATTCAGTTCAAGCCATGCGAGATAGCCAAAAACGTGTCTCACAAAATGTCACGCAGTCAGAATCGGTAGAGCGTGTCTTTGGAAAAATCGCCATTGCGATTGAGGAAATAAACGCCATTAGCCAGCAGATTGCGAGCACAACGGAAGAGCAAACCAATGCTTCGCAAGATGTCATTACTCAAATAACCAATTTAAATACTTATAGCAATAAAACCACATCCATTGTGGCACAGAACAATTCGGTTATCGCCGACTTAGAAGCAGCTTTTACCAACCTTAAGAAGGCACTAACTCACTTTCATTGATCAATTCATATGAAAAATTTACAGAGCTGATTGATTTCACACCCCTAGGTTAAACGAACGTATTTTGCCACCCTGCGCTCAAGAAGCCTAACGAGCGCAGGCTCCATTCGCTCGTAATTATCCGCGACATCCAAACAGATTAACTTTTTATCTTTGAGTAAATCCTTAAATTTTTTGGATACCTTATTCCTGTGGGCTTGCTCCATCACAAATACAATATCGGCCCACTCAATCAAATCACCACTAAGTGGCGTCTCGGCATCAGCGTTCGTGCCACAGCCAATAGCATTCACCCCCTCATAGCGAGAAAAAACCTCTTCACCCGTGGGACTCCTCAACTTATTTTCACTGCATACAAATAAAATATTCATTTATTACTCAAATAGTTTCAAGACATTTTTTTATTTCTGTCACTACCGTTTTCACTCTATTGGGTGTAAAGCTATTTTTATGCGCACCTAGATATAGCGTTTCACTAACTCCGTTCGCGAGTGAATGTATTTGTATTTTTTTAGGCTTATTAAATGCACCTACCGCATGCCGAGGCAACACGGTAAAACCAATGCCCATACTTATAGGCTCTAGAATTAAATTAATTTGGTTTGAAAAGCCCACCCGCCGAAATTGATTGCTACTTTGAAATTCAGGGAAGTTAACACTCAACAACTGTCCCGCATGATAAGCACCGTCAGGATGATCCATAAAACCCAGTGCCATCAACTGATCCCAGCTAGGGGTTGAACTATCAAACGGCATGATCAATAAAAGTGTTTCTTCTGCAATAGGCTCAAGACTAATTTCATCCATTGTGGATAAACGGGTCATTAAGCCTATATCAATTTTATGCTCGGCAATTAAACGTTCGATTTCGCAATTAGGTGCAAAGCGATATTCAATGACCAAATTGGGGTGGCGCTGTTGTAAATTCAGTAAATAAGGATAGAGCTTGAGCCCAACACTGCCCGGTGATGCCACAGTGACGGAACCCTCATAAGCAGGATCAAGCCCTACTCGCGCCTCAAGATTCGCTAAAGAAATAATTAACTGATGGCCCTCTTGGTACAACTGGTTACCAGCGCTGGTTAGATTAAATTTTTTACCGTGGCGAATAAGTAGCTGTTGGCCCAACTGCTCCTCAAGCTTACGCACATGCTGGCTAACGCCTGACTGTGTCATATGCAACTTTTCCGCTGTGCGGGTGAAGTGACCAACCTCAACCAAAGTACAAAAGCTGCGCAACCACACTGGATTAATCATTACAATTTGTACTCATCATTACTTCAAATGATAATTTTACTTAATCCACCTCACTTTGTAATCTACTTATACCCCTTATTACAGAGTAAATGACTATGAGCAGCACCTATCCTCGCAACTTTTCACATATAGGCATATCCGTTCCCGATCTAGACGCGGCAGTAAAATTTTATACCGACGTAATGGGGTGGTATTTGATAATGAAGCCTACGGACATAGTCGAAGATAACAGCCCAATCGGTGAAATGTGTAGCGATGTATTTGGCAGCAATTGGGACAGCTTCCGTATTGCACACCTATCAACAGGTGATCGCATTGGTGTAGAACTTTTCGAGTTTAAAGGGCAAGTTAATCCCGAAAATAATTTTGAATATTGGAAAACTGGTGTGTTCCATTTTTGTGTTCAAGATCCAAATCTTGAAGAGTTAGCGGAAAAAATTGTCGCAGCTGGCGGTAAAAAACGTATGGCGAATCCTCGCTATTACTACCCAGGCAAAAAACCTTATCGCATGATTTATATGGAAGACCCCTTCGGCAACATACTAGAGATCTACAGCCATAGCTACGAGCTTATCTACAGCGAAGGGGCCTACTAAACAAACTGGGGTCCAGAAGTCATACACTGCTCGGGCCCACCTACTGAATGCATGCCTGCTTACACTAGCTTACGGCAGAGTTAACTCTGCCGTAAAAAGTTGTGCCTTGTCACGATTTTTTATCCATTTAAAAAGTATTTCAGTTTCTTGCGATACCGTATCGTTAAAAATAGTCTCACCATTTAAAACAACCACAATAGGCTGACTAAAATCGACCTCATCAGGGTTGAGCAAGAGTGTGAAGCGCGAAACATGCTCGGTCAAAACAGCAAACCTATTGCCTTTTCTACGCGCTGAAATCCAGCCAAGGCTTTTCCGCTGTTCAAGTTTATCAACCCTCAACCAATGAATGCGCGCATACCTATCTACGCGGTCCGTTATCCATCTTACCTTTTCTGGCAGAGGGTCACGTAGATGCTGGGCCTTAAAAGCCAAGATGGTTGGCTGCAGGCTATCAAACCATTTTATGTCATGTCCACCATTTGGAATGAGGGTAAAAACATGGTCTATTTTCGATTTTTCAAGAATGCTAATAAACGGAGCAACAGATTTTGCAGGGTATACCGAGTCCTTTTCACCATTGACAATAAACAAAGCTGAGTTCATTAGATTCTCAATATCTATGTTTCCAACTCGCACTTCATCCTTAAGGGTAAGCACGGCCATGTGACCGATATAAGGTAAAAATGCGGCCCATTCAGAGGGTTGTTTAAAAGCAAAAAAATACGTGCCAGTGCCACCATCAGAAACACCGGAAAGATAAACTCTATTATCATCAATATTGTAAGTCGACTTTAGCGTTCGCAATATGCCTGTAAGATTATCAGCTTGATCCTCACTCCACCAAACAGCATCGCGCCACGCGGCAGGAAAAACACTTATCTGGTCGCGCTGTAAATATTCTTCATAATGAGCCCCCTTGCCCCACCACTTGCCACCCGCATGCCAACGCGCTCGACTCACTGCACCATGCAGCATGAATTCAACAGCAATGGGTTTACGCGCATCATAGCTTTCTGGCACTACTAGAACATAAGGGAATCGAACGCCCCCCTTCACAATATTGTACTGCTCAAGAATGCCACACGGGACATCCGTGGTGTAAGCCGGCCCCTGCTTGAGCCATTTGTACAAGGTGCTCACATCATTTTTAGCAGCACTGATAAGCTGTGTTTTAATTTTATCGCCTGAGCCATCTGCTTTCCAATAAGCGGTGACAAGCCCCCTGCTTGCAATGTTTTCATGACCCTCATGGAGGGACAATGCATTTACCCGCGCATTAAAGGCGACGCAAAACAACATCCACAAGACAACTGTTTTCATAGCTAACTTTCTCGAGCGGAACACGAATAAAAAAACCTTACTGCAAAGAACTGATATCCAATAATCCAAAGCGAAACAAGATGAATAAAATCACCCAGACATAGATAGAAAAAATATCAATCGCTTTTATGCTTAAATAAATTTACTGTATTTAAACAAAAAATCCGGGAATAAATTCCCGGATTTTTCGTTAACTACTACAAAATTTTAATTAAAACTTATAGCTTGCACCGAAGGTAATACGACGATCGGTAAGGCCTTGGTAGCACAAGAGCGCGCCGCCATTAACACAGTATTGACGGGTGTCATCGCGCAGTAAGTTGATAGCTTCAACACCAATATTCAGGGCGTCAGTTACATCATAGTTCACGCTGGCATTAAGCTGCCCTCTGGCTTCTTGAACTGCGTAGAAGCCCCAGGGATCACCACCGCTGCCGTAATTGTTGGTGCTAAACTCATCGCGCCAGGTGTAACGTACGCGCGCAGACACATCGTATTTTTCGTAGTAGGCCGTTATGTTGTAGGCGTTCTCAGAAAGATTAAGTAATGCAGCACGTATACTTACATCGGGGTGACCTAGCGACGTAAATACCTGGTCAGCACGACTAACCGGCTCTTTGAAAGTATCGCCACCAGAGAACTGCTGGTAGGTGTAGTTGGTCACAAAACCAAATCCAGATGCCCAACCAATAGCATCTTCAAACTCGCTTAAGTCATATTGAAATGCGAGCTCAATACCTTTTTGAGTGGTTTCACCGCCCCCATTAACTTTCGCTGTTGTAGGAACGCAAAGACCTTGTATGTTTTGCTCTGCATCTGGTCTCAATCTGTTGCGCACAGCAATCGGGTTCCACAGACCGCCACCTTTACAAGCAGGATCAATTTCACGATATCCATTTGCATCAATAGCCGCATCGTAGGTTTGGTCCACATGCAAACCAGTACGCACCTTATGGAAAACACCCGCGCTCAATACGCTTGAAGGTGCAAAATACCATTCAGCAGAGAGGTCAAATGAAGTCACTTCTTCTGGCTTCAAATTTGGATTACCAATCGCAACTGCCGAATTTTCAGTGGTTTGAAATGCATAGGAGGTTGAAAGGTCATCAAAGTCTGGGCGACGAATATCTTTACCCCAACCGGCACGAAGAACCAAATCTTCTCTCAAATCTGCAACAAGGTTCAAGCGCGGCAACAAGAAACTATAACTACCTGTCTTCACGTTTGGTGTCGCCACACCGTTAACAACACTGTTACCAAGCGAGCTAACTTCAGTTTCCAAGTAACGTAAACCCGCATTACCTCGGAAAATACCGTACTCAAAATTTGCCTGTGCGTAGAGGGAATTTGTGTCCTCTGAAATATCAAAAAATGAAGCAGCAGTCGATGTTGGGCTGTCAATAGTAGGAGTGTTGCGATTATTCGCGGTATTGTCAGCAATAATTGCCGCGTTCAATACGCTCAATACACCCTCTGGATTAGAAAATGACATGGCAGGATCAACTAACAAAAAGTCTTTGATGTACAAGCTTCTGCCATCAGCAGCATTAAAATTATCGGCACCTGGCGAAAGGATACTAGCGAAGAGGCTGCCACTTGGTGAGAAGTAGGTTTCGTTTTTCGCAGCACCCTGCTTAGTTTTGTATGAGAACGTGTTGTTTTGAGTTTTTACATCTTTGAGACTGGAACTTTCATTAAATCGATAGCCAAAATCGATAGAGGTAATACCTGCCATGTCTAGGTTGTAACTAAAATCAACACGGAAAGCATCTTCCTTATTGTCTACAAAATTATCGCTCTGATTTACAGAAGCCAGCTTATAGTTGGCGGGATCAAGCAGCATTGCCGAGGTGGGTGTGGTAGCCAAGCCCTGTGCAATACCAAAAGCTAAGGAACCGCCAGTTAGATCAAACTCAAAAGGTACACCATTATCAATACTAGTCGCGGTGGAGAAAGAGTTGGGGTTAATAAAGTTAAGCGTAGTACTAAAGTTCGGGGTATTGCTTTGAGATGTAGAAGTTGAAACCTCTATGCGTGTAGTAAGCTTATCGCCCGTCCATTCGCCACCCAACCTAAAGATATTACTATCGGTCACGCGCGCATTAGTATCAGTTGAGTTACGTAAATTTGGATCTACAGAGCCAGACTGCATGGGCAGAAGTACACCCTGAGTTACCGCGAGTATACTACCAATATTTTGAGAGCCTATTTGGCTGTCGACTGTCCCAAAATCAACTGTTTCATGGCCGGTGATGAGCGCAGTATTCTTAACTGCATCCGCACTTACACCTGAAGCCTGCAGCCTGTAACTTTCTTGTCGACGCTCTTGATTATTCATGACCGCATCAAAATAGAGTTTGCTACCGTCAGTGGGTGCCCACTCAAATGCAGCTGAAACATTTTTTGTTTCATACTTAAAGTTGTCGTAATCTTGCTGCAGGAACTGAATTGGCAAATGCGCCTCAGTAAAATTAGGGTTTACACCTGCTTCAACTAAGTTATCGCGATCAACGCGAGGACGGAAGTCGCTAACATTCATCTCTGCGTAGCTAGCACTGATTACCGCGCCGAACTCACCCGCGTTAGTCGACCAGTTGTCACCGTAGGTACCTGATATTCTTGGGGTCAAGCCGCCTTCCGCTGCAAGGTCGCTTTGCTCAGCTTGAACACGAACAGACCCTAAGGTTTCTTTTAGTTCAAGCGGGCGAATAGTACGCAGGTTGATAGTGCCGCCTACCGAGCCTTCAATTGTTTTTGCTTCCGGTGCTTTAGTTACCTCAACCGCTGCGATCATAGAGGCTGAAACGTCATCAAAGCTTATACCCGTGCGACCTGAGCCAGAGCCGACGGTTGAAACACCGTTGATTTCAGTCCGATTTGCATCCGTACCACGAATTTGAACACCAACACCGACACCACCCTCACGAACAATCTGGACGCCAGTAATGTTCTCTAGAACTTCAGCAAGGTTTTGGTCAGGCAGCTTGCCAATATCTTCCGACTGAATAACCTCGATCAGATTAGTTGCCGCTCTCTTTTCCTGTATAGCATTCTGCAACGAGGCGCGAATACCGGTAACCATCACCTCTTCCACTCCGTCTGCTTTGTCTTGCGCATATGCCATAGATGTCACGGCAGAAATTGCCAGAGACAAGGTACAAACCTTCGTGCGTAATTTCATCATCGTCTTACTCCCAGTAACCTTTATTTTAAGTTATCTATCAAATCGGTGTGCTAATGTCGTTGACCGATACTGCAAGCTAACACAACCAGATTAACATACCAAATACTCTTAACAAAATTACCAAAATTATTACCAATTATGTGTACATTGGTAATTATAAATCACTAAAAAGTAACAGATAATGAGCCCAAGAGCCCTACAACCTAACCCATCAAGGATGGGCATTTAGACAATAGACCCAAACACCGATGTATGCAAAATCACCTACTGAAACTAAAAACTATAGTTTTTGGTTGATTTTAAGCAATAAAAGCCTCAGAAAAGGGCGCACCACCCTTCCGCTCAATAGCGACTGGAGACTACATAGGTAAACATAGAGGACTGCTTGAGTTCGATACTGAGATAGGAAGGTCGGACTACTTAGGACTAAAAATACCTCTATGGTGATATGAACTCACTTCAACTGATTGCAAGAGACAGGGTTAAACAGCCAATGGTAAGTTTAGAGGTATGGCGAGCCGAGGTATCAAGCAACTGGATTGGCATGACATCTAAACCCACAATCATTTACCACTTACAAGCTTAGCGTCATAGCGAAAGCCCCAGCACCGCGCACCAAAAAAGGCAGGACATCACATAGATATCCCGCCTTTTATTAAGGCACCCAATCATTGACTTGGATTTAATCAGCGCTGCACGAAGCAGTGATCCCCCTATAGACACCCTCGCACTAAGGAGCTAATTGCAGAACCCTCTCTTCAATACACTCATAAGAACCCATTTCAAACTCTCGACAAATCAGGGGTCTATTTTCATAAATAGAACACAAATGGGTTCCACGATCTAAGGCCGCACACCAACCATCATCCAAGCGAAGCATTGTCTCACCACCCCATTCATCCACCGCCACATACCGACTCGGGACACCAGTGTCAGTAATAATCATGACCTCTAAGCGGCAGCAGCATGCCTGACAATTAGCACAGGTCACTGCGGGTTCTGAAGTGTTTTTAGTGTCGATAATCACTGATATCCTATATTAGAAAGGTGTTTGATCTTATGCGGGAATTTGCTTTTACCACAGTCGCTTGTTAGCCTTTTCTCTACCAAAAAAAACAAAATGTATTTCAAGTGAGTGTAAATACATACGACAAAAATATAAGATAATGCTTTCAGCTCTAGACGATGATGCATGAATGACCAGCTACTACCTGCCAACCACTTGCGTTTTTACTCCAAACTCTTGTGAAACGAAATCTACCTGCAGTTGGTTGCCCATTATAGCTGCCAGAAATGTCTGCTTGTGTGGTAACAACTGCGCTATCACCCAAATTAATAACTTCCTGATTTGATAGGCTTACTGAGCTTATAACAAATATTCTTTTTCTGTGGGAATCGAGGTCCTCAAATTTCGATACTACCTGACCGAGATGATTAGTGAAAATTAAATTGTCAGAAAGTAAATCATCCAGTGCATCTATATCAGAATTGCACATAGCTAACCTTAACCGCTCTTCTAATTCCAATATTTTAGAATTCATAGATTTTCTCGTTACTTGGATAGCCTAACGTTGCGCTCACCTGCGGATTCTAAATAGCGCGTGCGGTAAACTTAGCGTAGCGATATTGCATAAGTGCTAGTCGGGCACCCAATGGGCGCAGCTTGCCATCCGACTTGGCTATGTCTACACGCTTTACCAATGGTGCCATGTAGCTGCCTGAACTCATGCGATTCCAGAGTTTATACAACTCATTCTTCTCATGTTGTTCAAACAGCTCGATGCTGACATTGTCGGCACCCGCTGCACCACCCTTTGCCTTCACCTTCAGCCAAGCTGCATACACCAAGTGCTTCGATATACTGTAACTGTGCATTGATTGTTGAGTCCTACCTTGCGGTTGTTGTTTCAATCACTGCTGGCCTTTCATTCAAATCGAGTGGCACCGTCCCTTCGCTCCATTGCCATTACAGCAACTTCATCACTACTAAAGACGATTCCGCCACTGTGCGCTGCATTAATACTCTCACCTTACGGGGTCACCGCTTTCGGCTTCTCTCTTAACATCAGCACGACAGCTTCCCGAGTTCCTCACAAAAGCCTGATAAACGGTCATTCGCCGCATCCTTGCGGCTCACCCTGCGGGCAGCTCCGCTGTGCAAATTGTTCCTACAATTTGTCACGCCTTCTTTACGCCGGTTGCCATCGAGTCAGCAAGCAGTTTTCTTCTCGATTTCTCTCAGCAGTTTTAAGGGCCACTGATTTTGACAACAGTTAGGGACATCACGACGCCTCATCAAAGATTCACTTGCGTTCGCCTCCGTTTATCGTACCTGCCGAATTTACTCTCGACGTTTCTTCAACGCTCACGACAATGACTCTTTATCAATGCCGCTTGAAGTGGTTTGCATTCTCTTACTGCAAAGCGAATGCGGTGGGCCTACCACCATCTCTTGCGAAGTTACGTAAATAGTTTCATCGCTACGCGATTAAACTATTTACTCTCGGCACACCTTAAAAACTGTCCAGCACACAAAGTGTGCGGTGCTTGAGCGATTTGTTATATTAGCTTTTGAGGCCACTACGCCAAAGTAATAATGCGAATTTACGCACCTTAGAATTGCACAATAAAAATTAGTCAGCAGTTACGGCTTCGCCATTTCTCATGGTCAGCTCAACCCAAACCAATTTTTTATTTTCAGTGAGGTTTTCACCATAAGCCTTTACGCAACGATAGAACTTACCATGTTGTTCTATGATAGCGCCGCGAGAATTCACTAAACCTTTAGAGTCAGTGCAAAAAGTACCCTTCTCTATACCTTTTTGAATGTCTTCTTTTGATAGGGCTGGCGCTTGCCCAATAGGTTTGGATTCTTTAACCACAGATTCACTAGCATGAACACCTAAAGAAAAAACCATTGCGGAAACAGATAGAAATGACAGAACATAACTTTTCATAATACATCCTTTAATATTTACGATTATTTTAAATTTTACGCCCAATATAACGTTGCGATAACCGGTGGGTTTTAAGTAGCACTTTTGCCGTAAAATGAAGCGAAGCGGAATGGCAAAAGTGCTAGTCGAGTAGACCAACGGAACCTCCCCATCAGCCCCTCACAGAACCGTACGTGACACTCTCGCGTCATACGGCTCTTGTTATTCCAATTATCAGCAATTCATTACCAGTGCGCAAACAGGGTCGGTCGCCACTGTTTGATTTGTTTTAACCATGAGTAGGCTTTCAGTCGTCGGCTGCGCTGCTGCGGATATTTACCTTTTACCCATTTTGTTAAGCGGCATTCAATTGCTTCGCGAATGCCTTGCAGTGCCGAGGGATAAAAGGCGCCATAGTAGTTTAGCCAACCTCTGATTTGTGGATTGAGTCTTTTGCTGAGTGTTACTATCGATAGCCTACTCAACCGCCTCACATTCCACTCTCTCATAGTCATTACAATCGCTTTTTTAGCTTTGTTGCTGATGGCCGGTACAAAACCAGGAGCCAGTTTGCCATCTTTGCGTTTCACGGTTCTTCGCCGGAAGGTGAAGCCGAGAAAATCGAATGATTGCGCTTTGGTTCTTTCTATTTTGCGCCTTCCACAGTATACGATTTTGGTTTTTTTCAGGGTGTAGCGTTAAATCAAAGCGCTGCATCCGCTGCGAAATAGTACCGAGTAGCTGCTCGGCTTCACGCTCGCTTCGACAATGGCAAACAATGTCGTCAGCATAGCGCTCGAACGGATTTTGTGGAAAATATTTTTGCATCCAACTATCAAACACCTTGTGCAGATAGAGGTTCGCCAACAAGGGACTGATGACGCCACCCTGCGGCGTTCCTTTTTCTGACTGTTGAATGTCACCGCTTGGCATTTGCACACCGGCTGTGACCCAGCGTTTGACATAGAGGTTGCACCATGGGTTATCTGTTGCTTGTGCAACAAATTGTTGTAGTTGATCGTGATTCAAATTATCAAAGAATCCTTTGATATCCAGATCAATCACCCATGTGTATTTCCAGCAATTGCTTCTCGCTGCTTGTACGGCTTGATGTGCGCTGCGCTTTGGACGATACCCGAATGAAGATGAGTGAAATTTACCATCCCATTCCGGCTCCAGTGTCATCTTGACCACCATTTGCGCAGCGCGATCAGCCACCGTAGGTATACCCAGTGGACGCAGCTTGCCGTCCGACTTGGCTATGTCTACACGCTTTACCAGTGGTGCCATGTAACTGCCTGAACTCATGCGATTCCAGAGTTTGTACAACTCATCCTTCTCATGTTGTTCAAACATGTCGATGCTGACATTGTCCGCACCCGCCGCACCACCTTTTGCCTTCACCTTCAGCCAAGCTGCGTAAACCAAGTGTTTCGATATACTGTAACTGTGCATTGACCGTTGAATCCTACCTTGCGGTTGTTGGTTCAATCACTGCTGAATAACGCCACCCCTTCGCTCCATTGCCATTACAGCAACTTCAACACTACTACGAGTGACTCCGCCACTGTGCGCTGCATCGATACTCTCACCTTACGGGTTTCCCGCTTTCGGCTTCTCTCTTAACATCAGCACGACAGCTTCCCGAGTTCCTCACAAAAGCCTGATAAACGGTCACGCCTTCTTTACGCCGGTTGCCATCGAGTCAGTAAGCAGTTTTCTTCTCGATTTCTCTCAGCAGTTTTAAGGGCCACTGATTTTGACAACAGTTAGGGACATCACGACGCCTCATCAAAGATTCACTTGCGTTCGCCTCCGTTTATCGTACCTGCCGAATTTACTTTCGACGTTTCTTCAACGCTCACGACAATGACTCTTTATCAATGCCACTTGAAGTGGTTTGCACTCTCTTACTGCAAAGCGAATGCGGTGGGCCTACCACCATCTCTTGCGAAGTTACGTAAATAGTTTCATCGCTACGCGATTAAACTATTTACTCTCGGCACACCTTACAAACTGTCCAGCGCACGCAGTGCGCGGGTTGCAGCACTTTGTTAGAAATTATATTTGCTTATTGATGCATCCTGATAGCGTTCCGAACTCAATAAACTCTACTAATTGGCTTAATTTTGATTTCACTTTTTTTACTTCTCTGACAGATAGAAAGTTGGGCCAGAGCTTGGTAGGCCAATACCAAGGCTTGCACCAGATATGATAATACTCCGATTTATTGGAAACCAACCTTGCCGACCTAATAAATTCATTACCTTTAATTTTTTTGCGGCGGATTAAACCGATATGAAAAGCTGGACTACGATATTTGTTAAATGAGATTGAAAGCGTGTCCACACTTTCTTCGTTAACACGTTCAAGATTAATTTCATTACCTGAAACCACCCATTCGGAATCATGATATGAAACCGAAACCCACGAAAACCCAGATCCAATAAAAAAAGGAACGACTTCAGATTCAATAAGGCTACACATATGCCTAGTTTGCTGTGGGCATAACCTCTTCCATTTTTCGTACTTTCTTTTGTGAATGTCCATGCTCATTTTTTCTAACGTTGCGTTCACCTGACGAATTGTAAGTAGCGCGCTGGAATAAACTTCGCGCAGCGATATTTCAAAAGCGCTAGTCGAGTAGACCAACGGAACCTCCCCACCAGCCCCTCACAGAACCGTACGTGACACTCTCGCGTCATACGGCTCTTGTTATTCCAATTATCAGCAATTCATTACCAGTGCGCAAACAGGGTCGGTCGCCACTGTTTGATTTGTTTTAACCATGAGTAGGCTTTCAGTCGTCGGCTGCGCTGCTGCGGATATTTACCTTTTACCCATTTTGTTAAGCGGCATTCAATTGCTTCGCGAATGCCTTGCAGTGCCGAGGGATAAAAGGCGCCATAGTAGTTTAGCCAACCTCTGATTTGTGGATTGAGTCTTTTGCTGAGTGTTACTATCGATAGCCTACTCAACCGCCTCACATTCCACTCTCTCATAGTCATTACAATCGCTTTTTTAGCTTTGTTGCTGATGGCCGGTACAAAACCAGGAGCCAGTTTGCCATCTTTGCGTTTCACGGTTCTTCGCCGGAAGGTGAAGCCGAGAAAATCGAATGATTGCGCTTTGGTTCTTTCTATTTTGCGCCTTCCACAGTATACGATTTTGGTTTTTTCAGGGTGTAGCGTTAAATCAAAGCGCTGCATCCGCTGCGAAATAGTACCGAGTAGCTGCTCGGCTTCACGCTCGCTTCGACAATGGCAAACAATGTCGTCAGCATAGCGCTCGAACGGATTTTGTGGAAAATATTTTTGCATCCAACTATCAAACACCTTGTGCAGATAGAGGTTCGCCAACAAGGGACTGATGACGCCACCCTGCGGCGTTCCTTTTTCTGACTGTTGAATGTCACCGCTTGGCATTTGCACACCGGCTGTGACCCAGCGTTTGACATAGAGGTTGCACCATGGGTTATCTGTTGCTTGTGCAACAAATTGTTGTAGTTGATCGTGATTCAAATTATCAAAGAATCCTTTGATATCCAGATCAATCACCCATGCATATTTCCAGCAATTGATTTTCGCCGCTTGCACCGCATGATGGGCACTGCGCTTGGGGCGATAGCCGAACGAGGACGAGTGAAACTTAGCATCCCACTCCGGCTCCAGTGTCATCTTGACCACCATTTGCGCCACGCGATCTGCCACCGTGGGTATCCCGAGTGGGCGCAGCTTGCCATCCGACTTAGCGATTTCTACACGCTTTACCGCTGGCGCCATGTAGCTGCCCGAACTCATTCGATTCCAGAGTTTGTATAACTCATTCGTCAAATTCTGTTCAAACATCCCGATGCTGATGTTATCCGCACCCGCTACACCGGCATTCGCTTTTACTTTCAGCCACGCCCTGTGCACTAACTGCTTCGGTATACTGTAACTGTGCATTGATTGTTGAGTCCTACCTTGCGGTTGTTGGTTCAATCACTGCTGAATAACATCGCCCCTTCGCTCCATTGTCATTACAACAACTTCATCACTACTACGAACGATTCCGCCACTGTGCGCTGCATTGATACTCTCGCCTTACGGGGTCACCGCTTTCGGCTTCTCTCTTAACATCAGCACGACAGCTTCCCGAGTTCCTCACAAAAGCCTGATAAACGGTCACGCCTTCTTTACGCCGGTTGCCATCGAGTCAGTAAGCAGTTTTCTTCTCGATTTCTCTCAGCAATTGTAAGGGTCGCTGATTTTGACAACGGGTTAGACATCACGACGCCTCATCAAAGGTTC
The DNA here is from genome assembly GCF_057815475.1 of Cellvibrio sp. 25HG11W-0. Lineage (NCBI taxonomy): Bacteria > Pseudomonadati > Pseudomonadota > Gammaproteobacteria > Cellvibrionales > Cellvibrionaceae > Cellvibrio > Cellvibrio sp. 25HG11W-0. The sequence continues at coordinate 995,972 of NZ_CM174230.1, read as the reverse complement.
ACTTGCGTTCGTCTCCGTTTACCTTACCTGCCGAATTAAATTCGACTTTTCTTCAACGCTCACGACAAAGACTCTTAATCAATGCCGCTTGAAGTGGTTTGCATTCTCCTACTGCAAAGCGAATGCGGTGGGCCTACCACCATCTCTTGCGAAGTTACGTAAATAGTTTGGACGCTACGCGACCCCACCATTTACTCTCGGCACACCTTACAATTCGTCAGGTGCAACGCTTTGTTAACTAGTTTGTAAGTAATTTAATATTCGATTTTGATTTGGCAATTATGGCACATTGCTCATTTGTTGATGATGAAGTTACGTTTAACGCCTGACCGTTGTCTACCCTCATGACGAAAATTGAACATGGGCTTCCGTCTATTTTATATGAGGCGGAATATTTTGCTCCAGCTTCTGGAGTAAATGTTATAAATGCTTCACATAATGCGTTTTCAGCAGCAACTCTTTCTACTCCCTTAAAGAACATTTCCATAACTGAGTCGTCACGTGGTATTCCTGCATAGACAGATAGCGTTATAGGCTCTCCAGCTTTTATTGTTGTTTCTGTACTATCTTTTGTGTCGTTTCCAATCATCTTAGATTGTAAAAGATTAACAAGCTGTCCTGGGTAATCACTGCAGTCTTTTGAGTTAAATATTCTAACTTGCTGGTTAACGGTGCCTAATGTTTTTGTGGTTACAGTTAAATGTGCAACTTTTTCTCCTGATGGTAATTTGTATGTCGAAGATACACATCCAATTAATATGAATGGAAAAAATAAATAAATCTTACGCATAACATTTTTCTCGATTGTGGTTAGTTAACGTTGTGTTCAACCGCAGTTTATAAGTAGCGCATTTACGAAAAACTTCGCGCAGCGATTCGCTAAATGCGCTAGTCGAGTAGACCAACGGAACCTCCCCGCCAGCCCCTCACAGAACCGTACGTGACACTCTCGCGTCATACGGCTCTTGTTATTCCAATTGTCAGCAGTTTTATCACCAGTGCGCAAACAGCTTCGGCCTCCACTGCTTGATTTGTTTTAACCATGAGTAGGCTTTCGTGCGGCTGGCGCGCTTCTGCGGGTATTTGCCTTTCACCCATTTGTACAAGCGGCATTCAATTGCTTCGCGAATGCCGTGTAATGCCGATGGATAAAATGCCCCGTAGTAGTTTAACCAACCTCTGATTTGTGGATTGAGTTTTTTGCTGAGTGTTACTATCGTTAGCAAACTCAATCGCCTCACATTCCACTCTCTCATCGTTTTGACAATCGCTTTCTTGGCTTTGTTGCTGATGGCCGGCGCAAAACCCGGAGCCAGTTTGCCATCTTTGCGTTTCACGGTTCTTCGCCTAAAGGTGAAGCCCAAAAAATCAAATGTCTGCGCTCTAGCTCTCTCAATTTTGCGTCGCCCACAGTATACGATTTTTGTTTTCTCAGGGTGCAGCGTTAAATCAAAGCGCTGCATCCGCTGCGAAATAGTACCGAGTAGCTGCTCGGCTTCACGCTCGCTTCGACAATGGCAAACAATGTCGTCAGCATAGCGCTCGAACGGATTTTGTGGAAAATATTTTTGCATCCAACTATCAAACACCTTGTGCAGATAGAGGTTCGCCAACAAGGGACTGATGACGCCACCCTGCGGCGTTCCTTTTTCTGACTGTTGAATGTCACCGCTTGGCATTTGCACACCGGCTGTGACCCAGCGTTTGACATAGAGGTTGCACCATGGGTTATCTGTTGCTTGTGCAACAAATTGTTGTAGTTGATCGTGATTCAAATTATCAAAGAATCCTTTGATATCCAGATCAATCACCCATGCATATTTCCAGCAATTGATTTTCGCCGCTTGCACCGCATGATGGGCACTGCGCTTGGGGCGATAGCCGAACGAGGACGAGTGAAACTTAGCATCCCACTCCGGCTCCAGTGTCATCTTGACCACCATTTGCGCCACGCGATCTGCCACCGTGGGTATCCCGAGTGGGCGCAGCTTGCCATCCGACTTAGCGATTTCTACACGCTTTACCGCTGGCGCCATGTAGCTGCCCGAACTCATTCGATTCCAGAGTTTGTATAACTCATTCGTCAAATTCTGTTCAAACATCCCGATGCTGATGTTATCCGCACCCGCTACACCGGCATTCGCTTTTACTTTCAGCCACGCCCTGTGCACTAACTGCTTCGGTATACTGTAACTGTGCATTGATTGTTGAGTCCTACCTTGCGGTTGTTGGTTCAATCACTGCTGGCCTTTCATTCAAATCGAGTGGCACCGTCCCTTCGCTCCATTGCCATTACAGCAACTTCAACACTACTACGAACGATTCCGCCACTGTGCGCTGCATTGATACTCTCGCCTTACGGGGTCACCGCTTTCGGCTTCTCTCTTAACATCAGCACGACAGCTTCCCGAGTTCCTCACAAAAGCCTGATAAACTGTCACGCCTTCTTTACGCCGGTTGCCATCGAGTCAGTAAGCAGTTTTCTTCTCGATTTCTCTCAGCAGTTTTAAGGGCCACTGATTTTGACAACAGTTAGGGACATCACGACGCCTCATCAAAGATTCACTTGCGTTCGCCTCCGTTTATCGTACCTGCCGAATTTACTCTCGACGTTTCTTCAACGCTCACGACAATGACTCTTTATCAATGCCGCTTGAAGTGGTTTGCATTCTCTTACTGCAAAGCGAATGCGGTGGGCCTCCCACCATCTCTTGCGAAGTTACGTAAATAGTTTCATCGCTACGCGATAAAACTATTTACTCTCGGCACACCTTAAAAACCATCCGGTTGATTGCTTTGTTGAACGAAGCCGCTACGCGGCAGATTCAGCTATAGCGCAGGTAGCGTCATAATCCCACGTCCGTTATAAACAATACTTTCTCTACACGCCCAAGCCGGAGCGTGACGACTAGAGGAAGATTGTTATGAACAAAGCACAGCAACTCAAATTTGAATCACTGTACCAAGAGCATATTAACGCATTGCGGCGGCAAGGCAAGGCGGCTACGACTATCGATGTCTATGCCCGCGCTGTGCGCCGAATTACCGCGTTTTATGATCGCTGCCCAGATCGTCTTAGCCAAGAACACCTGAAGGAGTATTTTAGCGCTTTGGTGCAAAGCCATTCGTGGAGTACGGTCAAGGTGGATCGCAATGGCTTGCAGTTTTTCTACAAACACATTCTCAATAAAACCTGGGTATGGGTGGATATCGTTAAACCACCGCAGAAGAAAGTCTTGCCCGATATTCTTACACGCAGCGAGATCGAGCGACTGATTAACGGTGCGCGCGAGCTGCGTTATCAAACCTTTATCCTCACCGCCTACAGCATGGGTTTGCGCTTAGGTGAAGTGTTGAGCTTACAGCCGGGCGATATTGATAGTGCGCGCATGAAAGTCCATGTGCGCCAAGGCAAAGGTAAAAAAGATCGTTTTGTTACCTTACCTACTGCAAGCCTGCTGGCGCTGCGCAAGTATTGGGTCACCCACCGCAATCCACAGTGGCTGTTCCCCGCTGGTAAAAACCCCGAAGCTCGTCATAGCGCAGAGCGCAGCATGGATCGCGGCGGGCTGCAAAATGCATTTAAGGTGATAGTAAAAGACTGCGGCATTCACAAAGCCATTACACCGCACAGCTTGCGCCATTGTTACGGTGCACATTTGGTGGAAGCGGGTTTAAATTTACGCGCAATACAACAGGAGATGGGGCATGAATGCCCCAAGACAACGGCGCTTTATACCCAGCTGAGCGACACCGCCAATCAACACACGGATAGCCTGATTAATACACTCATGGATGGCTTAACGTTGACGCTTGATGGTGAGGTGTAGCATGAAGCTAGCAGCAATCTGTCAGCGCTACCTGTGCGCGTTTAAAGCCCGCCATGGGCACCACACTACGACTGATGAATGGTCGGCACTCAACGCCATCCTCGGCTGCCGCACGGGGCAATACGGTCATCTTGTTCTGTCCTGTAACGGCTGCCATCAACCGGCGCTGTGCTATCAATCCTGCGGCCATCGCGCCTGCAATCAATGTCAGCATCACAGCGCCAGCCAATGGCTGGCCCGGCAGCAACGCAAATTATTACCGGTAGATTATTTTATGGCGACCTTCACCCTGCCCAGTGAGCTGCGTGAACTCGCCAAGGCAAATCCTAAAAAAATCTACGCACTGTTGTTTGACTGTGCCGTCAGTACGCTCAAGGATTTTGGTTTGAATAAAAAATCCTTTGCAGCGGAATTGGCGATGACCGCCGTATTACACACCCACACGCGACGACTCGACTATCACCCGCATGTACACATCATTATTCCCGGCGGCGGCGTTCAGGCAGAAGGCGCAACGGCACTGTGGAAAACCATCAACAAACACTACCTGTTTAATGGCCGCGCGCTCGCGCATGTCTTTCGTGCGCGCTTACTAGCCGCGCTTCGCACCGGCGGGTTTAGGGTTCCCGACACACCTGAAAAATGGGTGGTGCAATGTCAAGCGGTGGGGCGAGGCTTACCCGCACTGCAATATCTTTCGCGCTATCTCTACCGGGGCGTCATCAGCGACCAGAATATTCTTAGCAATGATGGCGAGACAGTGACCTTTCAATATAAGGACAGCAACACTGGAAAGATGCAAACACGAAAGCTGCGTGGCGAAGACTTTATGGCGCTAGTGCTGCAACACACCTTGCCCAAAGGCTTTCGCCGTGCACGCGACTACGGTTTTCTACACGGCAATGCCAAACGTTTGTTGCAGCGCGTGCAGTGGGCACTAAACGTTAGGATTCCTACTCTCGTACCCAAACCAAGACCACACTTCACCTGCACGAAATGCCAAAGTGTGATGTCGATTGTGAGCTTTATCCGGCCGCGACCTGCGCCGCAATAAAACCGGGCGCAGCAAACACAGCCATTCATGTAACGCGGAGGGAAGAAAAAAGACTTATGGGATAGTGTAAATTTTTATCGTCGACACAGGCGAGGCAAATACTCGCCCATCAAAAATGCGAGCTGTGACCAGCTCGCTCCTTCCGCTGAAAACCCAAGAATATATTTCCTATAGAGAGACGAACGAGACCGGGCTTGTTCAACAATGGGATAGGTCGCGGCTGCGCGCGACATATCCTTATTTGTTAGGCATTTTTTTCAAATTCAGCTGCCAATAATGCCATGGTTTTTAGGGTTTCGTGTACTTGTTTGTAGATGCTTTTTTCTTGCTCAATATTCATGGCAGGCAATGTTGCAAATAAAACATTACCTCGCTGCTCGATATTCTCGCTAAGCTTTGGATAGCTCAGCATAAATAATGGTTGTTTTTTTAGTTTGGCGTATAGAGATATATGGTATGAGCAATAGATATAATTAAAAGGTACAAGGGCTATAGATATTTTGTAGCCATTAAAATAGCCGCTTACGGACGTATTTTTACACTCTTCCCATTGAACCTCTGATTCCAATTTTTTAGTTATATTCGATAGGTCTTTTTTAGGTTCTGAGTTAATTTTATTAATAAATTTAAAGCATAAAAAGCCGATTAAAATAGATAGCAGTGCAACTATTGAAATGGCCAAAATTTCGTTCATAAGATTGCCTAACAGTTTATTCAACGGCCCGGGCCGTATATCTCCGGGTGCCGGTGAAAATTATGGGCGACATAGCCCTTCCAAAACAAGGGCTTATGCTACCACTAAAAATATATTTGTAGATATACGGTTCAATAAATTCGGAGATATACGGCCGACAAAATGCTTGCTGTTTGCAACTCTGGTGCTATATTCCACCTAAAGGATTACTACGCTTAGGTGCATTATGGAAAATGTTAAAGTCCCTCTCCCGCCAAAACCCACAAAATTCTTGGATCAATTCCGCGCCTTTATTCGCTTAGATGGCAAAAGTTATGCCACAGAGAACACTTACGTCTATTGGGTTCATTAATACATTTTGTTCAACAAAAAGGAACATCCTTCCAATATGGGACCCCGACATATCGAGGCCTATTTAACCCACCTTGCGTTGACTGCGAACAATGCACCGAATACGCAGAAAACGGCCTTAAACGCCATCATGTTTCTCTATAATCGCTTTTTGAAACAGCCTGTTGAAGCACTTAATTTTAAATACGCCAAAAAGCCACAAAGAATTCCCACCGCAATAAATTGGTGGCTGTCCTTATTTGCTTTTGTCCTTATTTGCTTTTGTCCTTATTTGCTTCGATTGGCCGAAAAGCCACCAGCACTGCTCCAGACGTCGAATGACGTGTTCGCATATCACCATGGCGCTATCACAAATCGATGCTTTTTCTTTTCCCATAAAAAATCCCGCGTACTTTTCAATACGCGGGATTTTTTTTACCGGTAGAGACTGAACTAAACGTCTGGCTTGTCTTTCTTGGCACTCAACTGACCAAAAAGTTGTTTTGTTTTTTGGGCCGCCTTTTGCCAAATTGGTTGGCGCGTCACAGCAACAACATTCACTTCGGTAGGTGCAGGTACATTTTTGGCGATGACATCCATGCGGTCTGCGGGAGACTGGGAAATGGAGTTTAGTGCGCGGTCTACTAAGTCTACGCTTGAGCTTGCCTCCGTATCCGCCTCTGCACTGCCACCTTGTGGCTGAGCTGTCGATATGTTTTCACTCGCACTTACGGGCGCCGTTACGCTTTTAGCTGGCTCCTCTTCGTCTGGCAAATCAAGCTGCAGCGCTTCCGTTTCTTCTACAACGGCTGCTTGCTCATCAGCAACTGTCTTTTCATTAATCCCTTCTGACTCAAGTTCTATTTTCTCTGCGTCTTTATTTTTTGCGCTCTCTATTTCAGCTTCATCATCTTCTGGCAGCTCATGTTCTTCATGGAACAATTGATTGGCGGGCTTTTCTGGTTTTTTCTCTGCCTTCTTTTCCGATTTCTTTTCAGGCTTCTTATCGGATTTATTTTCAGGTTTTTGGTCGGTTTTCTTTTCCACTTTTTTATCAGTATCCGGCTCAGACTTTTCTTGCGGCGTTTCAGCGGCGTTTAATTCCGTAGCAGTAGCGGCTGATTCAGTGTTGTTAGCCACGGCTTCAGAATTTTGAACCGAGCTATCACCCTTGGCGATTACCTCTTCTTTTTTATTTTTTATGATTTGCGTGGGCGATACCAAGCCTATGGCGACTTGATCTTCTTGGTTTTCCTCTGTTGGAGTTTCGTTTTTGCCTGTCTCCTCTTTTGCCACACCCTCTTTTACAGCTCCTGAATTTACATCTTCAGACTTCACTGCGTCGTTTTTGTCGCCTTTAGTGTTGGTGACAGCCAATGCTGCCGCAGCTGCACTTAAGGGCGCCACATTTTCCGCTACCAACCTTGACGCTGTAGTCTCTGCAGGCGTTTGAGTATCTGTCGTGTGCGCTATGCGCCGAGCAGAATCGTCCTCTTCGTCTTGCTCTGCCTCTTCATCAGAACTTTCATCATCAGCGTCTTCATCATCTGGACCTTCATTGGCCTCACCTGCAAAGCGGAAGGCGAAGGTGGCAATGGGCGGGCCCATGGTTTCAAATACGGCAACAGCGCCGAGCACTATGGCACTGATCATACTGGCGTGCTCGGGAAACATGTTGCTGGCGGTGAGCGCCAAACCAATGGCCAAACCCGCCATAGGTATGAGCAACATACCGCTCGCGATTCCCTTGCGCAGCGGGCGACGGTAGAGCGCCGTTATACCAGCTACACCGAGTACTTTTGCCAAGCTGCGGGCTACAACCAAGGCCAATACCAAGGGCGCAAAATCGAGCAGCTCTTTCATATGCAAGCCTGCACCGGCGAACACGAAAAGTACGATAAAGAATAATTCGAACGAGGGACCGAATTGGATATCAGACACCATGGATTCGCGTTCAATACTTTTTACGACTATGCCAATGACCAGGGCGCAAAACAGCATGGAGAGTTTTAATTCATTGGCCAAGCCTATTGCGACCATGATGGTGCCTATAACGAGAGCTAACTTATATTGCGTGGCGGAGTGCGTGCGCTGGGCTATGGCATGCAGACTTAGGCCTAACACTATACCGAGCACGGTTGAACCAAGCAGTGTGTAAAGCGGCTGAAAAAATACGGTAGACCAGTTAAAGCCAGACGAGTAAAGCAGCATCGATAAGGCGGCAGAGAAGGCGACAAACGATAATAGATTGTTGAGTGCTACCAGTGTTTTGCCGGTTTCTGTTGCTACGCCCTTAGCACCCACTTCGTGGGCAACGTGCAAGAGCACCGCTGGCGATGAGGAAATGCTAATGGCGGCGATGAGTACACACAGCACCGTGGGAATTCCAAAGAGTGTTAGCAAATAAAACACCACCCCAAAGGTGGCCAAGCTTTCCAACAGGGACGCAAAGATTAACCCGGGGGAGCGCCAGAGCATTTTGAGGTCGAGCGATAAGCCTAAGCGATAGAGAATGAGGGCGAGGGCTATGTCGATAAGAATACGGGCCTCACTGATCATGTGATAGCTGAGCAAACCCAAACCGCTGGGGCCAGCCAAAAAACCGACCAACATGAAACCGGTAATACTCGGCAGCCAAGAAATTTTATGGGCGGCATAGCCACCTATGGAGCCAATAATTAACATCAAGCCAAAGGCGATGTGAGGGGTGATATCGAGGGGCCAAACGGGTAAATAATTCATAATTTCACTCAAAATATTTTTGTTCTAGTGTTGCGCTTAAACATTGCGGATTAAACATTGCCGCTTAAAAATTGTTACTAAAATTGTCGGGTTTAAATAGCGTTAATTAAGTACAGAACCGCCAATAACGATAAGGTTCACAGGAAGGCGACATCACACCTGTAAACCAAACAATTTTGCCAGCACAGGCGTTATTTCAGCCTCCGCCAAGTGTCGCTCGGTAACTGCGCCGTATTCTATCTGCTTTAGCTTGTCACCGACCAATATATTGCGCCCTGCTGGCGTGTGTAATACGACCAATAACTTTTGTACAAAGATAGTGTCGGGATGGGTGGAATTCATATAGTTGACCGGCATGAAGTCAATCCACTCCTGCGGATACAGGTCAAAACTGAACTGATTCACCCAAGCATTATCCATCCAAGCTTGTACCACATAGTCGCGGCCATTAGGTTGCAGCAACTGAAAACGATCGTCATCTTGCTGCAAAATTTGCTGGCATTGGTGCAGGCCTATGGGGGCTCTTATCCCATAGCTACCAAAGCCTAGATCACAAATCCACTCTTCACCTTCCAGCTTTACCAGTAGCACCATGTGTGTTTTGGGGCGGCGACTGGGATAAAACATGGGCCTTGCGCCCAGCAGTTCATAGTCAATACCGAGGGCTGCGAGCGCCATGGCAAAGAGCCCATTGACTTCGTAGCAATAACCACCGCGCCCTTGGTAGACAATCTTTTCAACTATGTCTTCAGGCACCAGTGAAACGATTTTACCCGCCTGCACATCGAGGTTTTCGAAAGGCACACTAAAGAGCTGAGCGCGCATAAGCTCACGCAAACTGGCGACATCGGCTCGGGCTTCGCCCACAAATCCTATACGCGCTAGATAATCCTTAAATATAAAGTTAATTGCTTGCATGTTATTTGCCTCATCAAAGCCATTTCTTTAAATTGCACCCCGATATGACGCACCTACCATTCCGGCAGAATAAGCGGCAGGGGTACTAACGGCAGCGAGCTTCCATTACATCTAGCCTGTGCACTATATTCACACCCATGTTGGCAGCAAGGGCATATAACGCCCGCGCAAAATCGTTGTAATACTAGGTTCGACCAACGTTTTTCAGCACACAATAAAAAAAGGGTGACCTGCAGTCACCCTTTTTCCATTATTGATCACTCTCAGATTATTTATACAAATCGGGCAATTCATTTTCAAACATTACACGATCACTTTGATAAAACTTAATAAAATCATCCGCTAATGGATGCCCTTTGTAAGGTGCGAAGAATTCGTCTTTACCCTCGCGTGCTTTGTACGGATTCCGCCAGACCAATAAGTACGCAATACGCTTTGCATCGGGGTCCGCCTGCAATGGATTTAGCATGCGCTCAGTCCACCAATTCTCAATAGTTTGGTTCATATTACCGGTTTCGGTAAGCGCTGGGACCTTTCCTTTCTTTTCTGCCAATTGCACAACATTGCGAATACTGGTCACCATATTTGCTATTTGCACTTCCGTAGGCTCTTTGTTCCAAGTGCTGCCCACGTCCCAATAGTTATCAAGGCCAAGAATATCAACATAACCATCGCCCGGATAACCCCACTCATAATCGTGCTGGAAATTAGCGAGGTCGATGCGGCTGCGGTCGGGTGAATATGCATAAATTAAATTATGTATACCTTTTTGATCACGGAGATACTCAACGGTAAAGCGGAACATAGCACGATAATCCTCTTCACTGGCGTTGCCCTTACCCCACCAAAACCAGTCGCCTGTTTGTTCGTGCCAAGGGCGAAAAATAATCGGAATAGGATGAGTTTGACCATTGGCATCTGTATGCACTAAGTCTTTAACAAATGGGACAAACGTGTCCAAATATTGTTTAAATAACTCATGCTTAGCACCGCCGGGGATAATATCATGCACCGTGGCGGTTTTATCCCACGAGTTGCCGCCCGAAACTGGGCTGTACATGTGCCAACTGATGCTAATCACCGCACCGCGCGCATATCCCGCCTTAATCCAACCTTTCATTTTTTCAAAGTTAACCGCATCCAAATTAGCTTCGTGCCCCAACTCTAAACCACCCAATTCCCAGCCATACACGGCAGGATTAGAGCCAGTTACATCGCGTATATCGGAGCGATCCATATCGCCCTCCCACTCATAACCATAGGCTAGGGAGTCTTCATGCCCAAACAAAATATGCGTTTCACGCAAGGTATTAAGGTTATTGTAAAGTGCGCGAGTTTCTGGTGTGGCCTGTGGGTCTACCATACTTAATAAAGCCGGCACTGGGACAACCTCCACCGCTGGTGCGGGAACAACTGGCGCGGGTGCCTGTGCGATAGCTTCTTTTTTATTGCAGCCCGCAAAGAGGCCTACAACCAAGAAAAGGCCCACCACAAGGGCCGACTGACGATAAACTTTAAACATTGAGTGCTCCTGTAATTACATAAAAATTTACTAAATGTGCGTTAATACTAGCAGTAATTTTTTTACGGCCTGAGTTTTTGACACTTCTTGGGAGTTTTCGAACAGTTGGTGCCACAAATATGGAGCAGAATTCTACCTTTGTCGATAATTCACCCATCAAGTCGAAATTTTCACCGACCAGTTTTAGCTTTCTCAGCATTTATATTGAATGGCGCCAGACACTTCTTACTTGGCGGTTACATTACATTGCTGAAATCAATATCCTGAGCACCTAGTATTTTGCGCGAGGCTTTTTCTATGCAATCCCCCCTATTTATCTGGCTGATGGTTATCGCCAGCACCTTCTTTTGGGGCAGCAACTTTAATGCGGGCCACGCGGTAGCTGATGCGGTTAGCCCCTTAACGGCGGCTGCGGAGCGCTTTGCCTTGGCAGTGGTGATGTTTTTAGTGCTGCGTGCAGTTCACGGTAAGGCGGAATCACAACTTCAGTGGCGCGATGGCTTGGTATTGGGAGCGCTTGGTGTCGGCGGTGTGTTTGGCTTTAACTTTGGCTTTTTTACTGCACTGCACACCACCTCTGCCCTCAACGCGGCCTTGATTATGGCGCTCTCCCCCATGCTCTCACTGTTATTTTCCGTGTGGTTGCTGGGTACCCGCATTCGCGGCTTTCAGTATGTAGGTATAGCGCTGGCCTTTGCGGGCGTAAGTTTGGTGATTACGGGCGGCGATTTTAGCCAACTAAAAGTTGCGATTGGCGATGCTTGGATGCTGGGCGCCTGTGTGGTCTGGAGCCTTTACAGCGTGGCCACCAAAAAGTTCGCCAGCCACATTCCCTCGCTGCAGTTTGCCCGCTGGACCGTGAGTATAGGCGCGCTCGCCTTGGCGCTCGCTGCACTCTTATTGGAGCAACCGCTGCAGGCGATCCCTCAACTCAGCTGGGAGACCCACGGCATTCTCTTGTATATGTCGCTGTGCGGAACCTTTTTGGCCTATATTTTTTGGCTCAAGGGCGTTTACTTTTTAGGCCCAGACAAGTCCGCCATCGCCTTTAATTTGGTGCCGGTATTTACCCTGATCGTGAGCATCATGCTCGGCACCTTGCCCAATGGCATTCAAATAATGGGGATGCTCTTGGTGTTGGCGGGCGTCTTTACCTCAAGCGGATGGAAGCCTTCCGTCGCGCGCTTTGCGCCAGTGAAAAGCAGGATCTAGCAATGCAAATGCGAAACACCATCAAGATCACATCATAAAAAAAGCCAAGCCTCTTCATAGAGGCTTGGCTTTTTTACTGGGGCCGAAACACAGCCCCAGTGCTTATCAATAATATTTAGTGCTGAATAATTTTACTCTGGGTCCAGCCGATATCTAAGGCTAAACCTGGTTCGCCATTTTCCAATTCAGCAGCAGGTTGAACGGTTTTTTGAGCGCTCGCCGTTACGCCACAGCTGCCAGAGGTGCGATAAGCCAGTGCCGCTTTGAGCAGGCGCTCTTGAGTATCACCCAAGTCATGATTGAGGTCGTCTTCTAGCAGGCAACCCTTTACCTTGTCTTTGCCATTGTCGCTGGCGCTGGGAATAAAGCCATCGCTGTAGTCACCAAAACCCTTAGCGTTTATACCGCTAAATTGAATGGTGGAATAGGTGGTGCCGCAGTTGTCCGTAGAATAGAAACCATAGGGCTTACCGCAGGTTTGACCACCGATCAAAATCACTTCCACCCCAATACCACGCAATCCATTAATAATGGATTCACTCGCCGAACAGGTAGAACTGGTAGTGAGGATAAAAACGCGGCTCAGGTTCAAGGTCGGCAGGTTTAGCAAGCGGGTTGAACCATAGACACCAGCCGATTGGAAGTTAAATGGATCATCGGGTGAGAACTTGTCGTTAAACACCAGCTGTTCAAATACCTTACCCTTAGATTTACTGCCGGCGATCATATAGCCCAATTCAGCGGCAATTTGCAGCAAACCGCCACCGTTGTAGCGCATATCTAACACCAAGTCGCTCACACCTACCGCCGCGAAGTAATCAACAGCGTTGTAAAGCTGCGTTTCTGCCAATTGAATATGGCTATTAAACACCACATAACCGACATCGCTTGCGCCTACCGTTATCAGCCTGCTCATGTGAACGGGGCTGGTAGTCACATCGGCTGACTGCAGGGTTACTGTTTTGCGGATACCGGTTAAGCTTTCAATACCAAAAGTATGAACTTCGCCAATATCACTGGGGAAAAGCCCGCTGTTTAACGTATCTATACCGTTGCTCGTATTGTCGCTCACCAGATCAACACCATCGACGCTAACGATTTTTATTCCGCGCGTCAAACCAGCATTTTCCGCAGGCGAGTTTGGCTCCACATAGCCTAAACGCAGCTCGCGCGGCGGGGTATTTTTCACAAAGCGCAGCCCTAGGCCATAACCAAACACGCTGCCGCCTATGTACTCTGCCTCTACCTCTGCAGTTGGGCGAGTGTAGTGATACTTGTCCTTGCGTTGACCGTTAGAGGTTAAGTCGAAGGTGACGAGGTTTTCAAAATAATCCTGCGGCGATAAAGAATTGTTGGGGTTGGTGTCTTTAATTTCCTTGTACCAAAGATAGGTTTCATTGCTCCAAGAGCGCAGCCAATTTTTCTCATCGAGCCAGGTGCCTTTTCTGTCGGGATAAGGAATAGAGGTCACTGGGCTTTGTCCGACGCGCGGCTTTAAGCAAAGATTTTTGAACTCATCAGAGTCTTTGAATACACCTGATTTCCAGCTGTTGGTAGTTGCGCCACCTGAGCCGCTAGTGACTAAATTGTTGATTGAGCTACCGCCACTCCCACCTCCGCCACCACAGGCAGAAAGTGCGCCCATGCAGAGTGCAAGCGACCAGTATCCAAATGATTTACGCACTGTTTGGCACGCGCGTATTGCCGAGGGGATTTTTTTTGCTGAAGACAGAGTTTTCACAGAGGGTTCCTTTTTTATACATTCCACTTTATTTATGCCTGTTTGTGCATTTGCTATGCACTCACCTGAAGCCTAAGGCTTGGCGAAATACGCCGATTATACATCCACAAAGACGAAGCAAAGTGCCTTACGGAGTCTGGACAAGAATAATACACAGGAGCGACTAAAGCCATGAACCCTTAGGCGCAAATGCCAAAACGCCTATGATTGGTGAGCGGCATGGGGATTGAGCGCATGCGGCTCAGGGATAAGATGATATTAGAGTTATATTTTGGGGCTGTGTTAACTATATCGAGATACCCTACAATCAAACCCGTCGTTATAGCCACATGGGTGGTGTTAGTCCAGAGGTGCTTGAGCGTGCCTCAAGATGAACTCTGGGTTTACCTATAAAACATAGGAAGCCCAAGAAGGCTCCTTCTCTAAACAACTCAAATGATAATTATTGCTTTCGATCTTCATAGCCCTCCTGTTTCCCGACGGGTCAATATGAGTAATAGTGCCTCCCTCATGACCGAACCTGGCTGATGGTTTTTCTGCAACAACAGACGCTCGAGTCACTTTAAAACTCACAACAATAAACTGGTAGAGCGCTAAAAAACAATTCTGTAGATTGCGTCGGCAACAGAAATTGTTTTGAAGGTAGATGTTTCTATTATAATTTTTTCGGTAAAAACAAAACCATTTTTTCGCTCTTCCCGAAAAATAGTTGTTATTCTTGCGCGGATATAGGAATTTGTTTTTAACGGCTGTAAAAATCTTACGTTGTTAATGCCGGTGTTGATAATGAGCCTCGGTTTAGCTGTGCAAAGGTCATGTATATTTCGCTGCGCACTGAGCAATGGGATAAGCGACAAGATTAAAAAACCATGGGCTACCGTCGAATGATAGGGTGATTCAATGGCAGCGCGGGATGGGTCAGTGTGAATCCATTGTTCATCCCCAGTTACCGAAGCAAATGCATTTACCATTTCTTGCGACACAAGCATCCATTCACTAACAAAAATATTGGGATCAACTTCACATTCCGACACAGCATTTTTAGCATTAATTAGTTCAGGCTCGAGAACCCGTGGGGCCGCAACAAAAAACCTACTTCTGTAACTTTCAAAATCAAAAATATTATTGCGAGTATTTTCCACAATTAAAGATCTATAGTTTTTTATTTGGTGCGATAAATATTCTTCAAAATCAAGCTTTTGTTTGGCAAGCCTGTTTTTTGTCATGATTAATTGCTCTATGACGCGCATTTCAAATCTCCAATTTATCTCGTCTCGTAAAACTCAGTGCATAATTCACGTTAGCTCCAGCTCTGGCACATTGAGAGCAGCAGAACCTTTAGCGGGCTCCTTTTCTACAATACGACCCTGCTCTAATTTTAATAACCGATCACAACAGCTGAAGTAACGGTCATCGTGGCTAATAGCAATGACGAGTTTATTTTTTCTCTTTAAATCAGGTAATATTTTTGTGTAAAAATAATGTCTAAAATGGGCATCCTGGTCTGCGGCCCATTCATCAAAAATACAAATGGGTGAGTCTTCCAAATAGGTATGCAGTAGTGCCAAACGTTTTCTCTGTCCATGCGACAAACGAATCGTAGATAGCGTCCCTTCCGTCGAGCTTACTTTTTTGTCAAGCTCCAGCTGAGTCAGGTGCGTCAATATATCGTCATCACTTGCGAGCGAGCCAGTACCATCGAGCACTTGTTTAAAAAGATAGAAGTCAGAAAATATAGTGGAAAACAACTGGCGATAATCGCTAACATCAGCGCTATAATCAATTTGCTGGTCGTCGACAAAAATTTTACCTGCACTGGGCGTATAAAGTCCCGTCAACAGTTTTGCAAACGTAGATTTTCCGCTGCCATTACCACCGGTAATAAAAATAATTTCTCCACGCTTGAGGGTCGCACTAAATGGGCCTACAGCGAAATTGCCATATTCATCCGACTGTGTCGGTGCGTAGCGGTAGTATATATCGCTAAGTGTTATCGATTGCCAATTGCTGTTGATTTTCTTGTTCTCGCGGTGTATTGACTCATTAAATGCCAGAGACTTGTCAGTGGTTTCACCCAATATATTTTCAAACGTGGCGACACCTTTGTAACCCACACTAGCATCAGCGAGACTACTGAACGAATCGATAACAAACCCCAATGGTCCTACCATAAAAATAAAAACTAGCATCACACTGACTAAGGTTTCAATTTTTAGTTCTGGGAGCAGCCAGCTTGCAAAAAACATCAAGCTCACCATTGCCATAAAAATAAAAGCATTACTAATATTGGATAAGAATGCAAAATTCAACTGACTTTTTATGCTGTTATTTTTAGCCAAGGAAATAATTGGGAGCAATAGGGTCCGATAGAAGAATTGTTTACGATAGACACGAATATTCAATTCCTTGCTGCCTTCCACTAATGTTTGGTAATGATCAAATAACTCGTCATCATTTTTTCGCAGCGCGCTGAGGAATTTCGATGCTCGCTGCAACAGTATCCGCACAATAAAAATCGCGGCCGTAATGACAACCATTAACAGCCCCAATAGTTGAACGGAAAGATAACCAATGTAACTCAGACATAAAAAAACCAAAGATATGTTGTAAGCATATTCAGGCAAGACAGCTATGCCTCTGCTGATGCGAGCAATATCACCGGTGAGGGTAGCGTAAATCCGATGCCCCCCAATGCGTTCTAGGCCTTCAAAATCCGCCTGCAAAATCCGGCCTGTGAGGTTCTCCCGCAGTGTGGCAACCACATTAGCGCTCAGTCTAGCCAATAAGTATTGAGCCAAAATCCCAACAGAAACCATTGCAACTATGAGACTCAACAACAACAAAAACTCATCCAACGGTGGGCGAAATTTATTAAATGATTCAATTTGCCGGTTCAATAACGCCAACACACTTATACCGAGTGCAGCACCTGCCAAGCTAAATAAACAGGCCGCAATCAACATTAACCGATAACGTTTTATTACTAAAAATACCATGCTGTTTTCCCTACGCGGTTAACGGTTCTTCAGTGGCATAGACAAATCCCAGTGCGTCTTTTCCTGAGTCGACGGGATTCCCTGCCAGCGAATAAAAATATTGCAAAACTTCAAATTCGCGATCGCCGGCCGCATCATTCGCGAGATAATCAAAATACTGCCTGGCTCCCGCGCTGTGAACAAAATTCCAAGTAACCGATATTGAATCTTCTGTCACTACCACATCATGTAGCCAGCCATGCGGGATAAAGAGCATCTCGCCAGGCGAAATGGTCCCCGAAAAGTCTGGCACTGCACTGACTCTCCCGACATCGTTTTCTCTTATGTCAATGAATCCGCCGAACGAACTACCATCTTTATTTCTAGTCAACTCAGCGGAACGCTCGGGTTTAAAAAGCGCAAACTCCTTCACACCGTAAAACTGATTTACAATTGCATCACTGCAAAACGGATCCCGATGTAGGCGCGTTCGCGCGCCTTTTGCCGCAATCAGGATACCCCGGTAGGGAAACACGTCATTAACTGGATCGTATTGTTGTTGCGCGTCGCCGATAGGCACTAGGAGATTATTCTTAGGAATACAGCTCGGCAAGGACCAATACGGACTCATTCGCTTAAAAGCTTCATCGCCCCAAGCAAAATCTACGTCTTTCAGGCGGTTATACCAACGCACATAAGGAACGTTTTGGTTTTTGGGTAACTGTTTCCCGAAATGTTTGTTGAAGTAACTGCTTAGGCTATCAATGTCCTGCAGATCAAACAGCGCATCATATATTTGGGCTGACAAGTCCCCGACAATATTTTTGAGCGAGTGCGGTGTCCAGGCCTCTTCATTAAAATCAGTATGTTTGATAATACATGGTTGATTGCCTGCTATATGTTCTTCAATAAATACTGCTTGGGATAAGTCGTTACTTTCATAAATTTTCATAGCGATTCTTTCTTTTTTAAGGATTAGTTGGTTGGGAGCAGCATGACAACTCGCTCAATTTCTTTCGGGGCATTGGAGCGCTGACCAACAAACACAGAAATTTTTTCCATGAGCTGACGAGTATTAACGGGAAATAACATCGAGTAGTGATTACCCACAACCTCAGCACTCAATACCTGGCCCTGGCTCAAATAAGTGAGAGAAGCTGGTCGTGTTAGGGTGTTATCGGCCGCGTACAACAGCAGTACATCATTGATCAGCGGCGCAGAAAACACATAATTTTGAGACAGATGTGCGTGGTGCAGATAAACGGATTCCAATCGTTCACGCAATTTTCCACCGACACCTTCTAATTGTAGATATTGTTCAATTTTTTCAATAATTAGCTGAATATCGTCGTCTATTGAAATCTGATCTTGTTGCGCACCAGCTCGAATGGCAGAAGGACTTTGTCCCGCGTCGCACTGAGGAAACTGGCTATCTAGTGCAATCAAATAAGCGCTTTCGCCAGAGGCTTCTAATCTGCGAACAATTTCATAGGCAACTTTCGCACCCATCGAGTGACCGACAATGAAATAGGGGCCCTCAGTTTGCTCCTGTATGATTTCTTTTTTCATACACTCAGCCATTTGCTCAATGCTTTCATGGGGTGATTTACTATTAAAAACGCCCAAATGATCAAAAGCAAAAATTGTTAAATTGCTATTATGTTCAATGAGCCCCATAAATGAGAGGGCGCTGCCCAAGGCCCCAGGAATACAAAATAATCTTGTACCTGTAATACCTGCCTGATGGAGTGTGGACATCAATGTCGGGGCAGTTGTGGTGCCAGCCTGAATCTTTTCAGCGAGCAACTGGATAGTAGGGTGCAAAAAAACATCTCGCACTGTCAACTCAACACCAAATTGTTGTGCGATTTTAACAATCATGCGGATGGTCAAAATAGAATGACCTCCGAGTTCAAAAAAATTACGTTTAATGCACATGTCATGAATAGTTGTTTCAAACAGATCGGCCCATAACTTGGCTAGTTGTATTTCCAGATCAGTTGCTGGTAGCGTTATCCCATTCAAAAGCGAATGCATTGGTTGAGGCAAATGTTTCACATCTACTTTTCCGTTGGTGGTTAACGGAAATTTATCCAGCACCTCAATCGTCTCCGGCACCATGTAATCCGGTAGTAATTCACGCAATTGCCGGAGCACATCAAGCTTGGTTTTTTCGCGATAATTATCGACAACTCTGAGTTCAACATTTGCCAGAGTGACATAAGCTATCAAGCGCGACCGGCCCAATTCACTTTTGTTGACGACGACAATAGCATTATCGACTTCTGTAAGTTTCGAAATCTGGTATTCCACTTCCCCAGGCTCGACTCGGTACCCATTGATTTTCACCTGACTGTCTGCACGCCCGATGAATTCAAGCTCCTTCCGATTGGCGTGTTCGCAATCTGCCCAGCGCACCCAATCCCCAGTGCGATACAATCTGTCGCTATCACAGGTCACACCATTTAAAAAACGTTCGTTGGTTTGTTGTTCGTTGTATAGATAACCTTGCGCAACACCGGGCCCGCCAATGTATAACTCGCCAACCGCAGCTATAGGTGCAAGTGATTGATCAGGGGCTAAAACCACAAGCTCACAATGATCAAGAGCAACACCGATCGGTATACTGCCATTGAGATAATGGGCTGGATCACCGGATACTGTATGGATGGTTGCGGCGACGGTTGTTTCGGTGGGGCCATAGGTATTAACCAAGCGTATGTTGGTGCTGGCAACTTGTCGCCACAGCGTAACCGCTTCGGCAGATAAACGTTCGCCACCTAAAATAACTAATTTCAACCCGTTTATTTTATCGCTATATGTTGGCAGCAATTCACGGCTTAATTGGTGCCAGAACGCTGTCGGCAACGACACCACCGTAACTCCTAATGCGGAAATTTTTGACCAAAAATATTCCCCCCCTCCTAACATGTGCTCATCACGTATAACCAGACATGCACCAGACAATAAAGAAACAGTCATTTCTTCTATAAAAATATCAAAAGAAATAGATGAAAATTGCAGCACCTTGTCGCTGGCATCAATTGCATATTCTCGCAACACGGCCTGAGCATAGGCCATCAAATTAGCATGGGATACTGCAACGCCTTTGGGACGTCCGGTGGAGCCAGACGTATACATAACATAAGCAATTTGTGAGGAAGCTGAAGGCCGCTCAGTCGTGAAGGAATCTGGTGAGCATTCTGCTACACGGTTCTGTGTTACGTCTTCATCTATTACGACTAATGTAATATCTAGCTGAGCGATCATGGCTTGCTGTGCAGTGTGGGTGACACAAAATCGTGACTTGCTGCTACGCAACTGATCGAGTATCCGTTCGTGTGGATAATGGATATCCACCGTCATATAAGTGGCACCTGCACGCATAATCGCCAATATACTCACCACCAGATCAATCGAACGATCAAGCAATACAGCAACTACATCATTATGACGGACACCTTTTTGCTTTAAATAATGGGACAGTTGATTAACACGAACATTGAGCTGACTATAGGTAACTATCTTGCCGCCGAATTCAAGCGCCGGTCGGTGCGGGTATTCAAGTGCGCGGCATTCAAATTGCTGGTCAAAATACACTTGCTGGGCATCGTGCGCTGCTGGCCGCGAATTGCGGAGCACCCCAATTATAGATAGCTCATCAGTCGACAAGTGATTTATGTTACGTAACACGCTGTGAGGCATCCGAGCGATGCTGGTAAGTAGCCTGATGAAATCAGTAGCAAAATTTTGGATACGTGCTTTGGAGAAGATGTCGGTGTTATATTGAAAGTTAAAGAAATATCCATCTGCCAGCGCGGTAGCATCCACGGTTAATTCAAACTTGGAAACGAATTCCTGATGAAACTCTGGCGAAAACTGTAAGTCATCTATGGTTGTTGGTGTGGACACTTCGTCATCCAGTGTCAACATAATTTGAAACAAGGGGGAATATTTGATGCTACGCTGTGGATTTATCCGTTCAACCACTTGCTCGAAGGCTACATCCTGATTTGACTGTGCCGCAAGATTAGTTTCGCGGACCTGCTGCAATAAATCTACGAAGGTCATGGTAGGATTTAATTGCGTGCGAAGCACGAGCGTGTTTACGAAAAATCCGATCAAAGGTTCAAGTGACGCATGTAACCGATTAGCCACGGGGGTACCGATAACAATGTCATTGCAATTGCTGTGACGGCATAACAATAGCGAAAAAGCAGCGTGCAACACCATAAACAAACTACAAGAATTTTGTTGCGCAATAATTCTCAATTGATCGACAACCGTTTGTTCAAGCACTGCACTGACACCACTGCCATTGAAGGTGCGGTTTTCTGGTCGCGGGGCATCTAATGGCAGGCTGTGCAGCTCAGGCAAATTGGCGAGTTGAGTTTGCCAATATATTAATTGCGCTTCCATCCGCTCGTCTTTGAGCCAAGTGCGTTGCCATTCGGCGAAATCAGAATATTGAAGTGCAAGCGGTGGCCGCTGGGGTATGCTGGAGTTCTGCGCCAAATGTCTATAGTTTTCGCTGAACTCCCGCATCAGCACTCGCATCGACCAACCGTCCGAGGCAATGTGATGCATGTTAAATATCAATTTACCCGACGATGCGGAGAGTCGGACAAAATGGGCGCGGATTGGCAGGTCTTCCGCTAAATTAAATATTCGCTCTACGTCTGCTTGCATGATATCGCTGAGGCGCTGCCGTTGCTCCGCGCCAGCTATCGCTGACAAATCGGTGTCGCCCAATAAAAAAGTCGCCTGCGCTTTAATCTCTTGGTAAACCTGTTCACCGCGCATGATATAAACACTGCGCAAAATACTGTGGCGGTTAACAATTTCTTGGAAACTTTGCTGCGCAATGTCGATGCGAAAATTTCCGTCAACATGCATGACTGCCGGCATATTATAATGTTTGCTGCCGCGCTCCATTAAATCAATAAACCAGATCAATTGCTGCCCATATGATAAAGCATATCGGTCTGCTGGTTTGGCGACTTCAATTGTTGGCAGCGCTGACGGCTGTTGCGATAAGCTTGCGATAAGCGCAGCCAAATCCAGAAGACAAGGATTATCGAAAATATCGCGGATCGATATCTCCACCTTTAAATTTTCCCTCACTTCCGCAGCTAAGCGAATCGCCAGCAATGAGTGGCCACCCAACACAAAAAAATCTGAACGAACGCCGATTGATTGAGGGTCAAGGTTCAATAACCGGGTCCAGAGCTTGTGCAGTACTATTTCGGTATCAGTGTGAGGCGCTATTATTTCCGCTGAAATATCGGTATCGGGCAACGGCAAGGCACGACGATCAATCTTGCCGTTCGAGGTCAGCGGCCAAACATCCATTACTAGCCAATAACGGGGAATCATGTGCGCTGGAAGTACTTCGGCAATCGCGGATACAGCTGCTTTTTCGTCGAAATTTACAGACGTATCAGCGGGAAATTTTAGGTAGGCAATTAACTCTCCGACATTGGAATCCGACGTAGATAACACCTTGACCACTGCGGATTCTGCAGCGACATGGCTCAAGATTGTTTGCTCTATTTCGCCCAGCTCAATACGAAATCCCCTGATTTTTACTTGATCATCTAGACGCCCTAAAAATACAAGATCGCCCTCGGCATTCTCCCGAGCCCAATCGCCGGTGCGATAAGTTCTGACCGGTTCGCCACAAGCCGCAGGCGTTTCGCTGATGTACCTTTGGTGGGTAAGCTCAGCTTGATTGAGGTAGCCCCGTGCTACACCGGGACCTGAAATGTACAACTCGCCAGGCGCACCCGTAGGCGCCGGGTTGCCATAACGATCGCGAAGACTGCAAAGGCCATGTAAGAATGGTTTTCCGATAGGGACGTCTGCATTATTTTTAAAATCCAACGGGTAGGTGCAACAGCCGATGGTTATTTCAGTTGGGCCATAATGGTTGATGAACTGGCATCCATGCCGACCCTGCTCGCGTTGCAGCGCTTGGTACAATTGCAGCGGAATAATCTCACCACCTAGAAAAACGTACTTCAATTTGGACAACAGACTATCAAAGTCACTACTTGCAAGGACACAAAAATGGCTCGGTGTCAGTTTGATGACGTGAATGTCGCGCGCCTGAATGAAGCGATTGAATGCGTAAACATCCATTGCAGTCTGGCGGGCGGGAATATGTAATGTACCGCCCCGAGTCAGCGATAAAAACAACACGGTATTGCCAAGGTCGGTTGCTATAGTGCTGAGTACCGCATAGTTCAAGCCGATTGGTATCTCGTGCTTTCCTGCCACACCCTGGACGTAATGAGACAAGCCGCGATGCTCCACCATCACACCCTTGGGCTTGCCAGTCGAACCTGACGTGTATATGACGTAAGCTAGATGCCGCTGAACATCGCCTCCAACGGGGGCCTTGTCTTTCGGATAGCCACCCAACAGCGCCTCGATTGCAATCCCATCCAGAGCAACACACTCCACATGAACTTGCAAAAGCGGCACATTTTTCTCAAGGGTTAGCACGCATCTGACTGCGCTGTCTGCAAGTATAAATTTAAGTCTTTCGAGGGGATAATCTGCTTCGAGCGGCAAGTAAGCTGCGCCCGCTTTCAAAATCCCCAGTAAGCCCAGAAGCGTGTGCGCCGACCAGTCGCTCGTGAGTCCTACGAGCGTATCGGCTGCAACCCCCTGATTGCGTAAATAGTGCGCCAGCTGGTTAGCTTTTGCATTTAACTCGCCATAGGTGAAGCTATGCAGCTCATCTTTTACAGCCAACTGGTGAGGAAATTTTTCAGCATACTCGGCAAACAGCTCGTGCAGTGGCCGTTGGTCATACGTTGGCAGCATGGCTAGCCGACGACTGTGTTCGCGCTGCGGCGCGATTGGGTCAAAGGTAGATAGAGCGGTAATTGGCCGATTGCAATCCGCCACACAATTGCGTAACAAGTTAATAAAACCAGTTCCCAGCTGTTCAATATAATGCTGATCAAAAAGGGAGCGCTTGAAGTTAAAGGTGAACTCTAGTCCACTGGAAGTTTCATTGGCATAAAGGGTAAGGTCATACTTCGCCGTATCGTCAATTCGTGCAACTGGGGATAGAGTTTCACCACCCAAATCAAAAGTCGCATGTTCGTTATTATCCATGACCAATAAAATCTGGAAAAAGGGACTTACCCCGGCCGAACGCGATGGTTTTAGTTTCTCCACTAAGTAACTGAAAGGGATAAATTGGTTGTCCTGAGCGGCAAGATTGATCTGTTTAATCTGCGCTAGAAAATCGGCCAACAACTGGTTTTCGTTGCAATGGGATCGCAACACCAGTGTATTCACAAAAAAACCGATGAGGGGCTCCAAGTCAGTAGTGACCCGGTTGGCTACGGGCGTACCTATAACGATATCGTCACTATTGGAATGGCGCGACAGTAAAATTGTCAGGACCCCGTGCAAAAGCATAAACAAGGTTACCTGATTATCGTTTGCCAACTTAATTAATTGGTTGGTCAAATTGATGTCTGCGGTCAAGGAAATATTTGCAGCGAGATTACTTGTTAGCTCGGCGCCCCTGCGGTTAATCGGCAGAGAATGGTAGGCCGGTGCGTTTGAAAGTTGTGCGCGCCAATATTCGAGTTGCCGATCACATGCAGGGCTGGTCATCCATTGTCTTTGCCAGTAGGCGTAATCACGGTACTGAAACAAAAGCGGAGGTAGCTCACCATGCTGCTGTCGCTGGAGCGCGTTATAAAAAAATACAAATTCATTGATCAGCAATCCTTCCGACCAGCCATCGGAAACGATGTGTGGCATGCAGATTGACAGGCATGATTGCGCGCCTTCAACTGCAATAAACAGCACATCCAGCATAATGAATTGATCAAGGTCAAAGCTGAGCCGACTGTGCTCGTCCAACAAACTGTCCACACTAGCGGCCTCGCGCGCTTCCAAGCACAGTTCTCGGATCTTGAAATGGGGAGCGCCGTGCACCTGCTGCATGACCTGCGTGCCACTGTAGAAAACCGTCGTACGCAGAGACTCATGACGCTGGATAACGGCGGCAAATGCACGCTCCGCTAAGCCCACATCAAATTCAGGTCCTACGAGAAAGGCGCCGTGAATATTGTAAGCGTGACTCTCCACTGACAATTGTTGCGTGAGCCATAAACGCTCCTGAGCAAAAGACGCGGGCGAGAGATTTACCGAGCGATCTACCGCGACTAAGGGCGGCATTTCGCCAAGATTGTCGCACGGCTGGATCTGCTGGAAATAAATTAGCAGCTGAAACTTCTGGTCGGCAATCATTTGTTTTAAATCATCAGGCAGCCCGCCTTTACCGGCACGCGCTTTCAGTTTGCCGGCAGCGACAAAGATTTCTACGCCGTTATCCGCCGCTACTTTCAAAACAGCGCGCACTGCAGATTGCTGTTTAGCGGACAGTCCAGTTGCGGCGGAAATTTCGTTTTCTATCGAACAAGCTTTCATTAAAATTCCACCTCTTCAACTGCATCCGCAGATAGTGATTGCAACCTTGCAGCAGTCGTTTTCTGGGCCGACAACAAATCTATATGATTGGCCAGCGCGTTCAGTTCGCGGTAATCAAATATGTCACGTACGGGCAGTTGAACGGCAAACGTTTGTTTTATCGCAGACACTACACGTACCGCCAGTAGTGAATGGCCGCCACAGGCGAAAAAATCACTATCCGCGTGTATATCAGGCGCAGGAATAGCGAGTAATGTTGCCCAGAGAGAGGCCAAGGCTACTTCCGTTGCAGTACTTGGTGGTGACTTGCGGTCATGGTCATCCTGCATCGGAACTAAAACGCTCAATGCGTTCCTATCGATTTTGCCATTTGCATTGAGCGGTAGCGCGGACAATTGGATGAACCTGTCAGGCACCATATAACCGGGTAAGCTTTTAGCAAGTTCCTGGCGCAGTTGGTGCCGGTCAATGTCTGCCTGTTCATTCACGACAAACGCAAGTAATTGCGCTTGTCTGCCTGGAGGCGTGTGGGCAATGACAGCGGCTGCGCTGACCTCCGCGCACGCCCGCAAGCGGCTTTCGATCTCCCCCAACTCTATGCGCAAGCCTCTTATTTTTACTTGGTGATCAACGCGGCCGATATACTCGATTTTGCCTTTGGCGCTGCGACGCCCCAAATCACCGGTTAAGTACATGCGAGTATCGAACTCGTTCTGGCAAAAGGGATTAGCAATAAAAGCCGCCTCTGTTAGGGCCGGCTGATGGAGATAGCCCAACCCTACAACCGGGCCTGAGACCGCTATCTCACCGATGACTCCGATAGGGACAAGCTGCCTTTGGCTATCGAGAATATGTACCCGCGCATTCGCAACCGGCGTACCGATCCAGATACGTTCAATTGCTCTGTGCTCAATTTTTTCCATTGTCACGTCATCAGAACATTCGGCAGGACCGTACACATTAAACAAAGGAATGTGGGGATAGCAGGTAAACCACGCACGGGCAAGATCCAGAGTTAAAGCTTCACCTGTGGGTAGCAAGCAGCGTAAGGCAGGTAGAGGTAGAGGATTATCAAGCACCGCCCGCAGCATCGAGGGTACCGGCTCCCAGATTGTGACCTTCGCTTCGGCGAGATGATTCAGCAATGCGTCGGGATCACTGATGACAGCTGCCGTAATAATTTCCGTAGTTGCGCCCAGCAGCAGTGCGGTCAATAACTGCCAGACGGATATATCGAAACATTGAGATGCGGTCTGTGCAATAACGTCCCCCGCTGTTAAATCCAGAGGGTCCACTTTAGCGAGCATGTTATTAACCATTCCTTTATGCGGAACCATGACGCCCTTCGGTGTGCCGGTTGAACCCGAGGTAAAAATAACATAGGCAAGGTCGTCGGCTTCGGGGAATGGCAGACTGTTTTCAAGCTCATCTAGGGCATCCATAGTGGACCTAAGCCCCGACGCGCCCAACACTAACAAACGTGCAGTGTCCCAGGTTTCGCGCAGTTGCAGACGGGTTGCGTCCTGCCCCCCATCCATCAGCAGCAGGTCGGGTTTAGTTTGCTCCAGCACCGTTAATATACGCGCAGTCGGATGCTCAGGATCCAATGGCAAATATGCCGCACCCGAACGCAAAATAGCCACCACACTCACAAGCCAATCAATATTGCGCTCTGTAAGTAGCGCGACAATGCATTGTTTACCAATTGACCGCTGCCGCAGTTGCGTAACAAGATGGCGCGACCGCTGTTCCAACTGATAATAGCTAATGATCTCGTTGCCACAGCGTGCGGCTATCGCATCTGGAGTGCGCAATACTTGCTGTGCAAACAGCTCGGGCCACGTATTTTTAAGCAGATCTGGTTGATGAGTGTCATTGAATTGAGTCAACAACTGTGTGCGCTCACTATCATCCAGCAACGATAACTTGCTGATTTCGGTGTGCACATTCTCACAGGCTGCCAACAGCAATAATTGAAAATGTTGCGCCATACGTTCGATGGTGGCTGCTTCGAACAGGTCAGTCGCATAATTCCAGGTGAGTTCAAGGCCGTGATCACCCTCCTTCACATCCAGACTCAAATCAAATTGCGAAGGCAAGGTATCAGGCTCAATGACTCGACAGTCCACGTCGGACAAAGACCATTTTTCCGTAGTCTTACTTTCAAGAGTCAACATAATCTGAAACAGTGGATTGTAAGAGCTGCAACGCGCCGGTTGCAGCGCATCTACCAGCATTTCAAAAGGCATCTGTTGATTAGCGTAACTATCGAGAGCATTTTGCTTACATTGCGCTAGCAGCTCGTTAAAGCCCATGCTGCCAGTAACTCGATTGCGGTATACCAAGGTGTTCACAAAAAAACCGACCAGGTCGGATATTTCAGTCTGTTCGCGGTTAGCAACCGGTGATCCAATCACCACATCATTATCACCGCTGTAACGATGCAACAGGCTCGAGAAAACTGCCATCAACACCATGAACAGTGTGACTTCCTGTGTTTCGAGTAGGGTATACATTTGCTGCAGGGACGATCTATCAATCTGCGTATATAACATTCCCCCGCGATGCGTTTGCTGTACAGGGCGGGCAAAATCCAACGGTAAATTATGCACACTTGGCAAATCCTGCAATTGTCCCAGCCAGTAATCGCGCTGTTGATCCAATCGCTCCCCTACCAGCCAAGTACGTTGCCAATATGCGTAATCACAGTATTGGATTGGCAAGTCCGGCAACACTGGCGCAATACCATTAGCCCAATAATCATAAAAAGCGGCAATTTCGCGCATCATGATCAGCTGCGACCAGCCATCCGAGGCAATATGGTGGACGGCCATCAAAAGCACCCATTCATCTGCGGCCAGACGAACAAGGTTACAACGCACCATAGCATCCTGCGCCAAATTAAAAGGCATATTGTTGTTGTTTTCGCGCGCCTGCGAGAGCAGACGCTGACGCTCTTCCACCACTAAATCACTGACATCAGTGACGGTTACAATATCGCGCGGGACTGCGCGGATTTGTTGATAAGCCTGTTCATCATCGCTCAGGTAATTTGTCCTGAGCACGGAGTGGCGCTGGAGCAGGTCAAAGAAAGCGCGCTCAAATGCCACAACATTAACGGCTCCGCTTAAATGAACTTCAACACTCGCATTGTATTCACAGCCATCGGGTTCAAGTTGGTCAATAAACCAGATGCGCTGTTGCGCATAGGATAATGGGAACCTATCCAGCTCTGGCGCAGGGGTGATGAGTACTACTGCTTTTTTTTGTGCTGCTTCAATAAACGCCACCTGCGCCGAAAATGTCGGATTAGCAAATGCGTGGCGGATTTCCATATCAATCTGCCAAGTAGATTTTATCGCCGCCACCAGCCGCACAGCTGTTAAAGAATGACCGCCAATGGTAAAAAAGTGTGCCTGACGCGTTATGCTTGGTAGCGGAATATTCATCAAGGAGGCCCACAAGTCTGCAAGCCATATTTCAATTTCACTATCCATTGGTTCCAGCACATTTTCTTCGTATTGCTGGCCAAGGTTGCTGAGCTCCATCGACTCTAGTGCTTTACGGTCTATTTTATCCGCAGCATTACGCGGCATTTGACCGAGAATAACTAAATTCGCGGGAACCATATAATCGGGCAGCCTGCCGGCAATGTAATTGCGCAATTCAGCGGGCGAAGCTGACGCATCAGGCTTGATAGTGACAAAAGCTAGCAGGCGTAAATCGGATTCCGCGTCCAAGTAGGTAATGACAGCTACATCACTAATGGCAGGGTGTTCGGCAATACAGACCTCAATATCCCCCAGCTCCACCCGATAGCCCATGATTTTTACTTGGTTGTCGGCGCGGCCAATAAAATCTAGCGTTCCATCAATGCTCCATTTCGCTAGATCACCGGAGAGATACATCAGGTTGCCTGGGATTCCTGACTCCTGCGCAAAGGGGTTTGGAACGAATTTTTCTGCAGTTTTCTGCGCACTGTTCCAATAACCCAAACCCACGCCTGCACCGGCAATACACAGCTCTCCTGCAACTCCCACAGGCAATAACTGAGCATTTTCATTAAGTATCAGAATAGAAGTATTCGCAATCGGTCGACCAATCGACACGCCTGCTTGGTGCGCTGGGAGCGGCTGACGGATGATATCTATAGTCACATCATCCGACGTTTCACTAGGGCCATAGGCATTGATAATAGGAACATGAGGCAACCGCTCTAACCAGTCATTTACCAGTGCCACCGATAAGGTGTCACCGGTCGCCATCATCCAGCGCAGACTGGGTAACAATAGTTGCGCTTGCGCACCACTATCGAGATGTTCAAGCAACAATCGGATAACTACTGGAACGCATTCCATAAGTTCAACATTTTCGCGCACCACGGTGTCGACTAATACCGGCATATCAGACATCTGGTCGAGGATGACCGTTATGCCGCCACTAATTAAAGGCGCCATAAACTGCCATAACGAAATATCCGAAGATGCAGCGGCGCTTTGTAGCATCGTAACCGGCTGCCGCACACCGTTCTTGATCAAGCCCAATTCATCAAACATGGCATCAATATGATGTACTGCTCCACCATGATGAACCAATGCGCCCTTCGGACGCCCAGTTGAACCGGAGGTGTAAATCAAATAGGCGGGGTCTTCAGGAGTGATGTCGTTACTGTAGCCAGTATCTGAATTGAGACTGCTGTAATCTGCGCTCGCGTCAATATCGTCAAACGAAATCAATTTCCCAGCATAAGCTTGCGGAAAATTTCCCCGCAAATCTTGGTCGACAAAAACTATGGCCGGGCTAGCATCGCCAAGCATGTATTCAATCCGCTCAGGCGGGTTTTTCGGATCCAGCGGTACATATACTGCTCCCGTTTTCCAAATAGCTAGCATGGCCGCTAAGAAATGAACGCTGCGATTGGCGTGTATGGCAACTATCTGGCCCTTGCTCACCGCGTGTTGTCGCAGGTGATAGGCGATACGATTAGCATAGGCGTCAAGCTCGCCATAACTGGTGCGCACGCCTCGATGGGAAACCGCAGTTCGCTCGCTGGCTATATTCACTTGCTCAGCAAAACAAGATGAAAATGTTCTTTCTCCGGGATAATCGCGCTGCTTACCGGCGAACGTTTGCAAAATTAACTGCCGCTCGACAGGAGGCAAAAAATCAATATCTCCGATGCTCGTATTAGCAGAAATTTCAGTCAATTGCTTAAGGATGTAATTAATGCGCTGAGCAAAAAGCAGCGCTTCCTTTTCATCCATTAAGGTTTTGTGCACGCTCACATAAATGGCTAGAGGTTGCACCTCGTCAAAATCAATAATGCGCACATGTAGTGGCACTGGTTCGGCGCCACTGAATAAGTAATGCGGAATCATTTCTTCATCATTAAATAAATAATTGTCTCCACATTTTTCATAATTGAACACCACATCAAATAAATCATTACGGCCAATAGTGGCCTGGTTAAGTTTGCGCAGCAGATGTGATTGTGGATAGCCTGCATAGCGATAATTACTGCGTAGCTCACGGGAGATCTGCTGGAGTAAATCCGCCAACGTTTGGTTGAGATCCCCATTAAAGCAACAAGGGATATCACCGGCCATGGTACCGATTGTTCTTTTTTGACGATAGGTTTTACGCCGATGCACCGGGACACCAATAAGTATGTCCGTCATTTTATGGACGCTGGAAAAATAAATAATTAATGCCGCTAGACCGATATGCTGTAAGCTGGTTTTTGTTTCCTGAACCAACGCTCGTAATCGTTTGGCGGAGGTATGCTCAACGTTGGCGCGAACATGCAATGAATTTGCAAGTTTGGTGTCGTTTACCCAAATTTGTTGCGGGAACGCAAGTTCTGGTGGCTGCCGTAATTTCTCCAGCCAAAATTTTTCATCCTGATGATATTTGTCAGAGTTCAGATACTCCAGGTCGGAGGCTATCTCTTCCTTAAACTCGAACATGTCGGCAAGTTCTGTAGCCTCAACACCCTTCATAACCTCTAAATATGCGGGCCAGAGCAAGCGAGTTAAAGTCGCTACACCATACCCATCCAAGATGATGTGATGGCTTTTGATAACAATAAAATGTTGTTGTTCATGGATACGATAAAGGCTCACCGCCAGTAGCTGATCCTGTAGTAAATTAAACGCCTGCCGATAATCATCATCAATGCGCGCTCGAGCACTTTCTACGGCATTTTCATCAGCCGATAAGTCTACATAAAAAAACTCTAACGGCTTGGGCGCGTCAAATTGCTGGAGCACCCCAGCATCCGCGTCGACAACCAAGCCCATTGATAAAATATCAAGCTTCTGTGAGAGCAACCCAATTGCTTCTTTCAAAACTAATGGGTCGACATGCGTAAAAGTTTCAAGAATTACACCAACGTTGTAACGCAGATTTGATGGATCACGCAATTGATCAAAGTAAATTCCCGTCTGCATTGCTGTAAGAGGCCTAAACATGACTACCCCTCTTTAACTGCACAATAATTTTTAAAGAATCTATCGCGTTACTACAGTTGTATTTATGTATAACCATTTTCATGCTACCGCCTCTTCCTTAACAGTTGCGAAAGCATGCACACTGTTGGATAATATTTTTATACCTTCTTGCAAAATAGTGATTGGGATGTTGAGAGCTGGCAACAGCTTGATCACTTCGCCGCGGGGACCGCAAGTTTCAATAATGAGTCCGTCTTTGAAAGAGTTTTTCGCGATTAAGTCAGCGATTTCACTTGATGGGCATGCCAAACCTTGAATCAATCCTTTACCGCGAACTGAAAAACCTTCGCCGCACAAACGCTGTATATTGGCTAACCCCATTGTGACTGCCTGAGCGTTGCGGTGGATGCCGCTGACAAAATCTGCCGACCGCCAAAATTGTAGCGCTTGTTCTGCGGCAACAAACGCTAAGCTGTTCCCCCGGAAGGTGCCGTTATGTTGGCCCGGCAAAAACACATCGTATTCCGGCATCATTAATACCAATGACATTGGCAGACCAAAACCGCTAATGGATTTAGACAAACAAATAATATCTGGAGAAATTTCCATTTCTTCGAAACTAAAAAAGCTTCCGGTGCGACCGCACCCTACTTGGATATCATCCACAATAATCAAACTGCCAATTCTTTTGGCCAGATGAGTTAATTGGCGCAGCCATTCAGGGCGTGCGACATTAATCCCGCCTTCCGCCTGTACAGTTTCAAGCAGGAATGCTGCCGGCGGTTCGTACCCGCTGCTGGGATCTTTCAATAAATGCTCGATCATATCGACGGTATTAAATCCGCTGCCAAAATAGCCATCGTATGGATATCTGTCGACATTCGGTAGCGTAGTGCCGGCACCGGCACGGCCGTATTTATTGCCTGTAGCGGCCAGCGCCCCCAACGTCATTCCATGGAAGCCATTAGTGAATGCAGCAATTTTTTCGCGTCCAGTTACAAGACGAGCAATCTTCATTGCGGCCTCAACTGCGTTAGTTCCCGTAGGACCAGCAAACATAACTTTATGTGACATGCGTCTTGGTTTTAATATTATTTCTTCAAAGCTATTGAGAAATCCTCTTTTAGCACAGGTATGAAAATCAAGAGCGTGGCTGATTGAATCTTGCATGAGATACTCAACCATTTTGTCGCGAATTATCGGATGGTTGTGTCCGTAATTAAGCGCACCAGCACCAGAGAAGAAGTCGATGTACTGCCGACCACCCTCATCCCAGATATGGGACCCACTTGCTTTATCAAAAACAACCGGAAAAGAGCGGCAATAACTACGTACATTGGACTCTCTGCGAACAAAAATACTATTGGCTTCTGACATCATGTCAGCTCCTTGGGGTTTCCCCGCTTATAAACTTTGCGTTAATGATTTTTTAAACGACTGAAGAAAATGGCTAAAAACCATGATTAATGTTTGATAAAAACACAAATGAATTACGGTTAAATGACATGAACTTAAATGAAACACGCATAACTAAAAAATAATTAAAAAACACTATCTATAATTGATGTTAAGCTTGTATTGATACCAAAGCTATAGTGAGTTTTGGCTATTGATAATCGACTTAAATTGTGTATTTTTTTTCTTAACAATCCTCGCAACTCGAATTATTGATAGTAGCTCGCTCCCGAACGAGCAATATTAATTATCAACTGTCGCCTCATGCATCTTATTAAAAAAATATTCTCAGGCATAATTGCTACACAGAAATTATAATTTTCTGCGAAGCCCGTTGAAAGTGGCGCCACAAATTCGACCCACATATCTTTAATGTAAATAATAAAATTAACAAAACAGCGGGATTTTTATGAATAGCGCAGCGTTTGATCAACTAAGATTTTGCGAAGTTAAGACTTATGCAGAAAAGGGCAATACATATAGTGCCAGTAACGGAATCTCTCGAATTACTGATATAGTGCAAAACCTTCTTGTCGCGAAAAGTTTCCAAGACATTCACACTCAATGCCTCTTAATTTGCGAGAGTTACGGGTTCGACTTTTTTAGTATTATTGAATATGTTGTTAGGCCAAACCTCCCACCATTGCTATACCGTATGTTGCAACATGTTGATAGCTTCGCAGCACATTATGAAAAGCATTCCTTAATTTTCGATGACCCGTGCATTAAAATTGCTACCCAGTCTATTCTCCCTTATGTGATATCCGAAGATTTATGTGGGTATATATTTACGCCAAACGAATTAAACGTTATTCATACTGCGGTAGACTTTGGATTACGACAAGTTTTCAATGCGCCATTTCACAACCACGTTGGCGGCTGGGGTTTAGTAAGATTCTTCCACAGAGAAAATGGCAGAACATCCCTCAAAGAGTCAGGTAACTTATTTACTATCCACGCAGAGTTATTTTTATTATCGAGCTATATTCATGCATCATTATCTCGACTATTGCGTTCGGGAGAGCCGAGTGAAGTTCTAAGTGAACGCGAGAAGCACGTACTCCAGTGGATAGCTGTCGGCGCCAGCGCTGCTCGGGTCGGCGACTTCCTGAAGATCTCAGAAAACACAGTGAATAATCATCTTAAGAATATTAGGATTAAACTCGGGGCAAAAAATACCCCACATGCTGTAGCTAAAGCTCTCACGGAAAGAGTAATTACAATTTGATTCATACCTACCGCCTGCCCATCTAGTCGTTTCTCGCGGCGCTCCAACAACTAAATCATCGCTGCAGATAAGCACTTATTTTTTTGAGACCTTTGTACGAACCAAAACACCAAACATCAGAAATCACCACATGAGAAAATAGCGCATTCCACAAAAGGCTCACACCATGACCAGGAAGAACACAAAAAAATTGAGCCTGGCAGATACTCTCGCTCATGAACAAGCAACGCTCAACGTATTGGATGACCCACATGAATTAATTGGAATCGAATTGACGGCATATTTCCCTGTATTTACGCCAGCAACAAAGGCGAACAGGCGCGGCCACCCTGATCATGCTTAAAGCCATACTGTTGCAATTCTGCTGCAGTTTGAGCGACCCTAAGTTAGAAGCAGCACTCGCCCGCGACATTGTAGTTCGTCGTTTAGTTAGATTAGAGATAGCAGACTCTGCGCCAGATCACAGCACGCCATGGCGTTTTCGCAATCATCCCTCCATGAAAAAGCTACAAGACACCTTACTGCTAAACATTAACGAGCAATTAGCCGAAAAAAACTTACACGTTAAAACGGGAGTAATTAGCATCGTGGATGCGAGCATTATCCAAGCGCAGCGCAATCGCCAAAGAAAAATAAAGCGGGTAATAACACGCAAAATCCGGAAGCAGGTTACAGCGTAAACATGGGCTCTGAAGGTAAACAAAAAACCACTTACGGCTTCAAGGCACATGTTAATACTAATGTGGATGGCTTCGTGAAAGTAATGGTGTTAGCCACAGGGAATGTGCATGACTCACAAGTATTTACCGAGCTATTAAGCGGCGATGAAGAAAAGGGGTTTGTAGATAGCGCCTATGCCAGCGAGAAAAAACGAACACTTGGTTAGCCGAAAGGGTTATCGAAAATGGTGTGTTAGCGCGAGCCTAACGCAATAAGAAATTAACGGACGAACAAAAGAAGTTTAACAAACTGTTATCACGCACACGCTACATTGTTGAGCGTTTTTTGAATTGCAACGCTGTATTATGGAATAAGTAAAGCGCGCCATCTTGGGCGGAAGAGAAATAAAATGTGGGTAGCGATGACACGCATGACACGCAATATTAAACGAGGCATGTCATTGCAACGTGAGCTTGATGAAGCACAGGAGAGTTATACCTGCTAAATGAGAATGGAGAGAAAAATCCCTCTCCAAGCATGATTTTCAGCCGATGTTTCGTCTCAATCAGCTGAAAATTACGAATATCTTTTTTACCATTTTGATGGACTCACCTGAAAAAGCTTTTTAGGCGAATCGTGCAAACGTTTCATAAAGAATAATGAAGGAAGTACAAGGCTGGAATTTGCGTTCCAACCTTGTTGCCATACTTACAAACAACCCGCATTTCCACGACTGATGAGGGCCGCGCGACTGTCTGCCAAGGGCGAGTTATAAGGCTCAGCGCCGTACTTACCCGCAGTTGCATTGGTGTAGTCCACCAAGTCTTGGCCCGCGACAAAACCTTGGTTCAGAATAAGGTCGCGCGATGTTTGCGAATATTCTGTTTTCAGGTCGCGCGCGCTGCTGCCAATCACGGGCGGCAACCCACCTTGATAGCTGCTGTCGATGCGGCAGTTGCTGTCGGCAAAAGTCACCAAGTCATTTAAACTGGAGAAGTAACCACCGCCAAAATCGTCTTTGGTGAGATAGCTTAACCATTCATTGAAGCTTGCCGATGCTGTGCTTTTTGCGGTTTGCATTACGGGGCCACCGAGGAAAATATTATCCTCTAACAACAGGGTGCCGCCCACACGTACTGAGGCAAAGTTTTTGCGGTAGTTGTAAAACACATTGTTAAACAAGTGCGCACTGCCGCGACGCAAGAGTGGCACACGGCGCGCAGTATTATTGGCGGCATGCGGCCCACTAAAGAATTCATCACTGGTGATGAAAAAGTTATTGTGCATGGTGGTGCGAATTTGCGCATTGATGGTGCGACTATCACTTGAACCATGCAGCGATGCGCGCAACACATCCTCTAAACGGTTGTAAGACATGGTGATGCCATAGGCGCCTACCTTCACATCAAACGCTGAGTCGCCAGTATTTTTGAAGGTGTTTTTATGAATCCAAATATCGTGCGACTCACCGGTAGAGCGAATCATATCTGGGTCCAAATAATGGTCTTCTACATGGCCTGCACCTTCAAACATCAAGTGCGTTAAGATCACGCTTTCAGCTTTATAGGTTGATACACCGCTGTCATCGGCACCAATTTTAAAACCGTTAAAGAGGAAGCGCGCCTTAGTGCCGCGACCATCAATGGTGGTGTTGGACTTGATTAATTCATTGCGAATAATCAGCGCGCTATTGTTCAACCGTTTGTTAAAGAAGGTATCACCACAACTCGCATTGCTAACACCGCGATTGCTACACCATAGATTGTGATCTAAACACTCTGCCGTGCTGGCATTATCCAGCGCCGCCAACACCCCTGCGTTGCCGCAATAGAGGCGATACATGGCCAGGTCACCGCCATTGGCGTAATCGTTTTTATCAAACACAATCCAGTTGTGCGCTTCGCTGCTAATGGCGTTAAGTACTTGTTGCTCAGGTAACACGCTGGTGTTTTTGGTAATGACCACCAGCTGGCTCGCACCGGCCGCATCATAACCACCACGCGCTTTTTCACCAAAACCAATCGCCGTGCCAAGGGTTTTTGCTAAGCACTCAACAATTTCTTGATCAGTTTGCAAGGCGCTTTCACGCCAGTTAACGCTGGCGTTGCTCACCAAACTATTACAGGCCGCGCTGATATCTCCCACTGCAACAGCACTACTATTAGTCGCCGATGAACTCGTTATTGCTGAGTTATTACTTGACGCTATTGCGGAAGAAGGAACAGCCGAGGCCGCAACAGAAGACGCGATCACAGAAGTGCTAGTTACCGAAGAGAGACTTGCTGCCCTGCTGTTTACGGCGCTGTTATTTACGGCATTACTGCTCAGCGCACCACCAGACGAACCCCCAAGACCATCGGTATATTCAAGGGTCAAATTATCGATTACCACACTGGCGGAACTTTCTGTGCGTATAGCAATAAATGAGGTCGCGGTGCCCAAGCTGCTGTTAATTTCTATATGCTGCCCCGCCGTTAAATTGCTAGCGACAGATTCAAATACACGCGAGCTGGCGCCGTGAATGGAGTTACCCGAACTAGTGGTGCTGTTATCGATAAACACCTGCACTTTGCCCGCGCCTGATGCCGCGATCACATCGAAGCTGATGCGATAAGGGCGCGTCAAATCAAAGTCGCCATTGGCACTGGTATCGCTGGCCGTGGTGCTGGTGCGCGGCGGGCGATGACCAATTGTGAAGCGACCGCCTACAATCGACAATTGATTATCTACCACTGTCATGCCCGAGCCACCACCGGTAATGTAATAACGCGCTGCGTTTGCATCGGTTGATATCGCTTGGTAAGCCGCGCTAAACAGCGTTGCTTTATCGATATCAAACGCTTCGGCGAATACCACAGAATTGATTGCCGCTATAGAGCTGTTGGCAGCACTGCTTAGGTTGACTTCACTGCTCGCACTCGCGTCACTGCTGCTTAATGCCACTGCACTTGATTCAGCGACTGAACTTGCGGGCACCGATGACGCTGTCGCCGATGAAACAGAAGCTGTTGAACGTTCAACCGATGACGCAACGGAAGAAGACACCGCAGTACCGCGGTCCAACTTACCCACACCAGCATTCGCCATCACAATGGCAGGCACGTCTGCCGACGCATCCATCACAACGCTATAGGGCACATTCACCGAACAGGTCGATTGCAACTGACCATCTACTACCTCGGGAATTACCAAGG
The DNA here is from genome assembly GCF_057815475.1 of Cellvibrio sp. 25HG11W-0. NCBI lineage: Bacteria > Pseudomonadati > Pseudomonadota > Gammaproteobacteria > Cellvibrionales > Cellvibrionaceae > Cellvibrio > Cellvibrio sp. 25HG11W-0. The sequence continues at coordinate 957,508 of NZ_CM174230.1, read as the reverse complement.
CACCATTACCAACGGTACGGCTGTAGTAAATCGACGGCACTATGGTATTTTCGCCTGTTTGCCAGCAGCCAGGTTGCGCGGAGTCATCCGATGCGATTAAAGGGTTATTCACATTTTCAAAGTAATTACTCTCCACCAATACTTTTGCACCCATGCGCGAGTTAATCGCATGGAACATGTAATCAATTTTGGGATTTGACCAGTAGTTGTTGTACATATGCACCAAGGCATGACGAATCAGCGGCGTGCGCTGTTCGATATTTTTGTACCAGTTATGGTGGAAGGTTATGTTGGTATTGGCGGCATCGCTATCGCTCGAACCAATTAATCCAGCACGGCTTGAGTCGTTATACAAGTTGTAAGAAACGGTCACGTTAGTTACACCAGCCTTCATATCCAACAATGAGTCATAACCATCTTTTTCACCGCCAGACGCTTCGAGCCAATTGTGGTCAATCCACACACGATCAACGCGCGTTTCCATGCCTATGGCATCGCCGCCATTTGAAATAGGCGAACCGCTTTTCTTCACGTTGCGGATATGCACATTCTGAATAATGATGTTGGACGCATCGCGCACATGAATACCGATTTGATCAAAGAGTGCGTTAGTGCCTACACCAATAATGGACACATTACTCATCTGCTTAATTTCAATCACGTCCGCTTGGGTGTTGCAGCCTTGCGCACTGGTATTGCCGTGATTAATCGTGCCATTCACCTTAATGATGATTGGGTCAGTTTTGTTCGCACGACTGCAGAGTGCCGCGTTCAATTCAGTTCCCGTTGTCACAATCACTTCAGGGCCACCCTGCCCACCGGTAACACCAGCATGGGCGCCAAAGCCTTCCAATTTTGCAGGGCGAATCGCGGCGATAACCGAACTGGCCGCCGATGACATGGCGCTCGCGCTTGTAGGAATAGACGCTGGGACAGAACTTGCTGGAACCGAGGTAGGCTCGGAGCTGGGCGCGATCGATGCAGGTATGGAGCTAGGCAAAGCAACAGAGCTGGGCGCAACAGAACTAGCCGGTGAACTTGCCACGCTAGATACTGCAGAAGAAGACACGAGATTAATCAAACCATAGGGCGCGGGCTGTGTGCTGCAGGTTTTCACCGAAACACAGGACTTCAACGACTCCCAGCCCCAGCCGTCTTGCGCTACCACACAGGCAGGATAAACAGTGCCCCACCAGTTACAGGCTTGTGCAGGTGCCGCTACCGAACTGGCCGATGATGCTCCGCCTTCAATGCCATAGGGTGCCGGCTGTGAATTACAGGCTTTAACTGAAATACAGGATGCAGACGCCTCCCAACCCCAACCATCTTGGGCGACCTTACAGGCGGGATAGCGACTGCCCCACCAGTTACAGGTTTGCGCTGGCGCAGAACCCAGTGCGACTGAACTCACCGACGAGGCGCCACCCACTACACCATAGGGCGCGGGCTGAGCATTACAGGCTTTAACCGAGATACAGTTTTTAGAATTCTCCCAGCCCCAACCCTCTTGCGCTAGCGCACAAGCCGGGTAAAAAGTGCCCCACCAATTACACTGTAACGGCGTCGCGGCGACCGAACTGGGCGCGAGGCTTGCTGCAGTTGCGCTAGAGGAATCTGCAGCGGAAGAAAGTGGCGCTGATGACGCCGCAGCAGATGACGCGGGTACGGAACTGGCGACATCGCTTAGGTTATACACTTCAATTTCTGCCATAGCGGGTGCGCTGTCCGCATTCACCACTAAATTGATCTTTTTCGAACTAACCGCACCCAAGCTGAGCTGCAACTCGGCACCTATATTCGCACCCGTTGCTAAAACAACACCTGAGGCATTATCGACTAATTGCCAACTGGTGACGTTGTCGCCCGCTTCGCGCAACACCACGGTATTGAAATTAACCTCGCTCGCCCACTTCACTGAAATGCGCTGATTGGCGGTGCCGCTGGCATAGCTTGCGGTGCTTAAGTCGCCATCGCGCACCAACTTGGTATTACTAAAACCAGAACCGTCGGCACCGGCGCCCGAACCCGTTATCGCCAGGTTATCCCCTAGGGTTTGCGCCGCGAGCGACCCACTAAACAAGGCATTAACCATTAAGAGTGCCGCGCAACTGCCCAGCTGCCGCTTTAGTTTTTTGATGTTCATCTATTGACCTTTATTATTGAAATTATTAACTGCATCCCGAATTCCCCGCACACGCAAACACCATGAAACCGACAACAATTGCCAACCTCACAGAACCTGCCTGCAACGAGCTACCGCCTTGATTTATGTGTGAAACATTTGATATGTGAAACGAAAGAAACGACTACGACGTTAAAAACTCGTGCATTGAAAATGGCGAGAGCCCCACTCACAGCTCCTCTCAATACTCTTCTAAAAGCCCTTTTCGAAGCCCTACGGATGACCTGCTCGCTTCGATTTGTGTAGTAGTTGCAGTAACGACTGGGTATACCCGCCTGCAATCTATACACAAAAGCACCACTTTCAACGCAGAGATTTAACAACCTATAAGACCTGCTCGAACACCTTGAACTGTTATTTTTTTAATGGCTTTTCCCTTCGCCATATCCAACTGGGTTCATTTTTGAGCAGAAGATAATCGTGCCATGAAGTATGACCAAAATCAACATATTAATCTGCCACTGGTAATACCAAAATGGATTATCCAGCAACCACCAAATAGCCAAACACCCTAATTTCAAAAAAACCTGCCTAAGGCACACACAAAAAAGCCCCTGCGTTACCGCAGGGGCTTATTAACAACGATCTATCGTTTATTGCTTAAATTACATCCCTACAAGCATGACGCCTTGCCGAGATTAATCGTGGCCGAGCGGCTGGCCGCCAGCGGCGAGTTATAGGGCTCAGCGCCGTATTTGCCCGCCGTTGCATTGGTGTAGTCCACCAAGTCTTGGCCAGCCGTGAAGCGATTGTTGCTAATGGTATTGCGCGAGGTTTGCGAGTATTCAGTTTTCAAATCGCGCGCACTGTTGGCAATAACCGAGGGTAACTGCCCCTGATAACTGCTATCGATACGGCAGGTACTGTTAGCAAAAGTGACCAAGCCATTCACACTGGAGAAGTAACCGCCATCGAAATCATCTTTGGTGAGATAGGTTAACCACTCATCAAAACTCGCCGCGGTAGAACTTTTCACAGTTTGCATAACCGTGCCACCGAGGAACACGTTGTCTTCCATTAAGAGCGTGCCGCCTACGCGCACTGAGGCAAAGTTTTTGCGATAGTTGTAGAACACATTGTTAAACATGTGCGCGCTGCCACGACGTAAAAGCGGTACACGGCGAGCGGTGTTGTCGCCCGAGTGAGGGCCGCTGAAGAAAGCATCGCTGGTGATGAAAAAATTGTTGTGCAAGGTGGTGCGAATTTGTGAGTTGATGGTGCGACTATCACTTGAACCATGCAGTGATGCGCGCAGCACATCCTCTAAACGGTTGTACGAAATAGTAATGCCATAGGCGCCCACTTTCACATCAAACGCTGAATCACCAGTATTCTTGAAGGTGTTTTGGTGAATCCAAATATCATGTGACTCACCGGTAGAGCGGATCATATCTGGGTCTAAATAATGGTCTTCAACATGGCCTGCACCTTCAAATTGCAAGTGGGTCAAAATCACATTTTCAGACACGTGGGTTGAGTTACCTGAATCATCGGCACCAATTTTAAAGCCGTTGAACAGGAAGCGCGCTTTGGTGCCGCGACCATCGATGGTGGTGTTAGAGTCGATCATTTGATTGCGAATAGCCAAGTTCTTGTCATTCAAACGATCGTTAAAGAAAGTCTCTGCACAACTTGCTGTGCTTACACCGTGATTTTTACACCAGAGGTTGTGATCCAAACACTCCGCCCTAGTGGCGTTATTTAAATCAGCCAATACCGCACTGTCATTACAGCTGAGGCGGTACATAGCAAGGTCGCCGCCGTTGGCGTAATCTTTTTTATCGAACACAATCCAGTTGTAGTCGGGTGAGCTAATCGCATTCAACACTTGCTGCTCGGGTAACACGCTAGAGCTTTTGGTAATTACTACTAACTTGCTACCGCCATTCGCATTGAAACCGCCGCGCGCTTTTTCACCGAAGCCCACCGCAGTACCCAGGGTTTTCGACAAACAAGCCACAATGTCTTGATCCGATTGCAACGAACTTTCACGCCAGTTGACATTAGGATTGCTTACCAAACTATTACAGGCTGCGCTGATACCGCCTACGGCAGGCGAACTGCTCGCAGCAGCTGATGCAGGTTTAGAGCTTGCAGCAACAGAGGCAGGCGTGGAGCTAGCTGCTACGGATGTAGGCAAAGACGAACCACCACTCACTTGTAAATAATCTACATTAGGCCCGCCCGTTGAAGATGCCGACGCAAGACGAATCACATTGGTACCGGCTTTCAAATTAAGACTAATGGTTTGCACTGCCCAAGTGTCCCAGTTGCTGGTGGCATTAAAGGCTAAAGAGGAATTAACCACAGCACCATTCACACTGACAGACATAGGGCGACTTGCCGCTGAACCATTTGAATAGCGAATGCTTAAGGTAGCCGTGCCCGCAACGGATTGTGATAGCGTCCAGTCACCATAGCTGGTAGCAACATTGTCAAAGTTTACAAAACCCGAACCGCTAAAACCGGTGTGATCGGTATCAATCGATGATTGATAAAGGCTGCCCGACTCTGCTTCATAGGTGACGGTTTGCGTCGCCGCTGAACTTGCGGCAACCGAAGCAGGTGTTGATGACTTGGGCGTAGAACTTGGCGCTACAGAGGCAGGCGTTGCACTTGCTGGCGTGCTTGAGGCTGCAACCGAAGACGTAGGTACATAAGTACCACCCAATTTACCGATACCGGCATTGGCCATAACGATAGCGGGTACATTCGACGAGTGGTCCATAACCACTGAGTAAGGAACATTCACCGAGCAGGTTGATTGCAACTGACCGTTAACAACTTGTGGAATGACTAAAGCACCATCACCTACCGAGCGGCTGTAGTAAATTTCCGGCACTATAGTATTTTCGCCAGTCTGCCAGCAGCCAGGCTGCGAAGAATCATCCGAGGCAATCAAGGGATTGTTTACATTGTCGAAGTAATTGCTTTCCACCAATACTTTTGCACCCATGCGTGAATTAATGGCATGGAACATGTAATCAATTTTTGGGTTAGACCAATAGTTGTTGTACATGTGCACTAAAGCGTGACGAATGAGCGGCGTGCGCTGTTCAATATTTTTGTACCAGTTGTGGTGAAAGGTGATGTTGTTATTGGCATCATCACTATCACTTGAACCGATTAAACCTGCGCGGCTTGAATCGTTGTACATATTGTAAGAAACGGTGACGTTAGTAACGCCTGCTTTCATATCCAGCAGTGAGTCATAACCATCTTTTTCACCACCTGAGGCTTCCAACCAGTTGTGGTCGATCCACACGCGATCAACACTGGTTTCCATACCTATTGCATCGCCGCCATTCGAGGTTGGTGAGCCACTCTTTTTAACATTGCGAATATGCACGTTTTGAATAATCACGTTAGATGCATCGCGCACATGAATACCGATTTCATCAAAGAGTGCGTTGGTGCCCACACCGATAATAGAAACGTTACTCATTTTTTTAATTTCAATCACATCGTCTTGGGTATTGCAGCCCTGTGACGTAGTGTTGCCGTGATTGATAGTGCCATTCACCTTGATGATGATGGGGTCCGTCATAGAGCCGCGATTACACAGCGCTGCATTCAATTGGGTACCGGTAGATACCGTCACCACTGAACCACCCTGACCGCCCGTCACACCCGCATAGGCACCGAAACCTTCTAACTTAGGCGCGCGAACACTGACATTGGGAGGCGTAGAACTGGCTGCTGCTGATGCAGGCTTAGAGCTGGCGGCAACCGACGCGGGAGTCGAGCTGGGTGCTACCGACGCAGGGGTAGAGCTAGCCGCTACCGATGCTGGCTTAGAGCTAGCGGCGACTGACGCAGGTGTAGATGATACGGGAGTAGTCGTACCCACGATGCCATAGGGTGCTGGCTGTGTTTTACAGGTTTTCACCGAAATACAAGATGTTGAGTTCTCCCAGCCCCAGCCATCCAGTGTTACCACGCACGCAGGATAAAGCGTGCCCCACCAGTTACATTGTTGTGCACCAGTCACGGGGGTAGAGCTAGCCGCTACCGAAGCAGGCGCTGAACTTGCAGCAACAGACGCGGGGGTAGAGCTTGCGATGACCGCACCATTCGCGTTGTAAACTTCAATCTCAGCAATACCAGGCGCACTGGTTGCATTGACGATTAAATTGATTTTTTTCGATGTGGTTGCGCCTAAATTAACTTGTTTTTGCGCACCTATTCCGGTGCCGCTGGCCAAGACCGCGCCCGAGTCATTGTCGACTAATTGCCAGGTGGTAACCTTGCTACCCTCTTCACGCAAAATAACCGTATTGAACGCAATTTCAGTGTCCCACTTTACTGACACACGCTGATTAGACGTACCACTTCCGTAGGTAACCGTGCTGGTGTCGCCATCGCGCACCAACTTGGTATTACTAAAACCTGAACCATCGGCGCCTGCGCCAGAACCGGTAAGGGCGAGATTACTGCCGAGTGTTTGCGCGTGAACTGCGCTCATGAGCAAGACATTGGCGGCAACGAGCGTTGCACAGTAGCCAATGTGGCGAGTTAATTTTTTTACTTTCATTTTTTATACCTTATTTGTTGAAAAGTTAGTAACGCGACAAATTACTGGTTGAACAATAATTCATGGCACTAGCTAAAACACCGCTGACATCCTTTTGGTTTTCACTATGAACAAGACAGTTACCAACAACAATTTCTGGCCCATTATTAACGACATAGCTCTATCGATTAGCACAGCGAAATAAATACCACTACCGCGTATAACTACCGATACTGATGTTCAGGGTGGATGATGGATTGACCTTTTTTTGGTATGGCGCTCTTTTGAACCGCGAGCTTGCAATGTGAAATTGTAAGTAGCTGAGCCATACCCAAGTACTGATGACGAAGCATCAACGTTAAACACTGCGCCCCACATGAGGCGGTTTTATTTTTAGGATCTCAAATGCCTATGCGCATCCTGCGTATAGATGAACTAATAAGGTTTCACTAAAACCTTTACTAGCGCCGCATTGCGACTCACCCTAATTTATTATTTTTATCATCAATAAAGCCCGTGCCTCTTTGTAAAAAACCCTAAGGCTTAAAACGTAAGGAGAAAGCACCTAAAAGAGTCTGCCACACAAGTATGACCAAAATCAACCAACAATCTGCCACTGGTAATACCAAAATTGGTATTTATGACTACCATCACACCTGTAAGCACACACAAAAGGAATAAGCGGCCAGACAAGACTCAGCTGCGGAGGGAAGTGATTTCTAGCGTTATCAAGCAAAATGGAGTGGCGCGCCCAGGAACAGCAGAAAAGCACTTAAAACGAGGAAATATACGAAAACGGCAGGGGCGAAAGGCATAAAAAAACCGCAGCGAGCTTCACTCGGTGCGGCTTTAAAACAACATATGGGCTGCTTAGTACGTTTAAATCCTAGTGTACGTTAGCAGGTGTCAGATAAACCTTGTGCTGACTAACATCTACCTCTTTACCCACAACAGCCACTTCGCCCTGCAAACGAATATCGGCTGAAGATGAACCTAGCATCAGGTTTATTTTGCCCGGCTCCAACGCAAACTTCATGGCGCGATTATAAAAAGCCAATTGATTGGCCGAAAGCGTGAAAGTGACTTGCTTAGATTCTTTAGGCGCGAGGCTTACACGCTTAAAGCCCTTAAGCACTTTAACGGACTGGGGAATCGTAGCAACAGGGTCATTAATATACAGCTGCACCACTTCATCACCTGCGCGCGCGCCGGTATTGGTAAGCGTCATGGTGATATCAACCTGCTCGCCCGCTTTGAGCTGGGTTTTACTCAGGGTCAAATCACTGTAACCAAACTGGGTATAACTCAAACCAAAACCAAACGGAAAGAGCGCACTGGTTTCACCAAACGCATAACCGCGTTTAGCGGTAGGTTTGTGATTGTAATAAACCGGCAGGTGCCCTACAGAACGCGCAAAACTGACAGGCAATTTCCCGCTGGGGTTCACATCGCCAAACAATACGCGCGCCACGGCACGGCCGGTTTCTTGGCCGAGATACCAACCCTCAATAATGGCTGGCGCTGTTTGCGCAATTTTAGTAATTGCCAAGGGGCGACCGCCAATCAACAGCACAACCGTGGGCTTGCCTGTGGCTAAAATCGCATCGACCAGTTCTTGCTGCTCACCCAGTAAATCAAGGCTAGTGCGATCACCTAAATGACTCTCCGCCCAGGCTTCGCGCGAGGTTGCTTCGTTGTCGCCGACAACAACTATAGCCACATCACTTTTTTGCGCCGCCGCTACTGCTTTTTCAATCATGCCTTTGGTATCAGCTTTAGTAGCTAATTTCACTACATCAGTATTCCAGCGCTCTTTTGACTGGGTATTGGCTGCTTTAGCATCTGCATTTTCGGCAAACGCTTCAATGGTTAAGAGTGTGCCTTTTTCGTAATTGATCGCCACTTTGTTACCGAGATATTCTTGCAAGCCCTGCAGAATACTGACCGTTTGTTTAGGCACATCGCTATAGCCACCCAAAAGGGTTTCATGAACATGGGGGCCAATGAGCGCAATAGATTTAAGTTTATCGCGATTCAATGGCAACAAATTGTTCTCATTTTTCAACAAGACCATGGCTTGCTCAGCGGTTTTTTGTGAAAGGGCGCGATGGGCATCATTGCCAATAAATGCTTCTACACCCGCAGGGTCGGTATAGGGGTTTTCAAACAAACCCAATAAAAACTTTTCATGCAGTACGCGTGCAACAGCAGTATCCAATACTTTTTGACTTAGCTTTTTATCCTTAACCATTTGCGCCAACGTTTTGTAAGCGTCTACATCTGGGGTTTCTACATCCACACCCGCCGCCAAGGCCAACAAACCGGCCTCTTCTTTCGACTCAGTTAAATGGTGACGCGACATCAGCTCGGTAATTGCATAGTAATCACTGACAACAACGCCCTTAAAGCCCCACTCACCGCGCAAAATATTTTGCAAAAGATCCACATTAGAATGGGAGGGAATGCCATCAATCTCGTTATAGGAAGCCATCACACTGCGTGCGCCGCCCACTTTTACGGCAGCTTCAAACGGGGGTAAAAATATTTCGCGCAGACCGCGCTCACCAATGGGCGTGGGCGCAATATTCAAACCGCCCGTTGGTTCGCCGTGACCAGCTAAATGCTTAAGCGTAGCGATAACACCATCTTTAGCGATACCCTCACCATCGCCTTGAAAACCCTTAACACTCGCAACACCTAAGGCCGAAATTAAATAGGGATCTTCACCCATAGTTTCTTCAATACGACCCCAACGCGGGTCGCGCGCCACGTCGAGAATAGGGGTAAGCGCCTGATGCGCACCACGCGCGCGCACTTCTTGCGCCGCCACACGATACACATCGTGAATTAGTTCTGGATTCCAGGTACTGGCCATGCCAATTGCCTGAGGGAAGCTGGTGGCATTGCGCCCAGCATGACCGTGCAGTGCCTCTTCGTGAAAAATAGCGGGGATACCTAAGCGCGTATTTTCAACCAGCCATTTTTGTACGGCATTGGTAAATTCAACGGTTTGTAACGGCAGTTTGTTCGGGGTGATTTGCATTTTGTTTTCAGCTGGACGCGCTACTTGTCCAATACCTACACCCAGCAACTCTTTCGCCTTCGCATCGGTAAATACACCAGCATCTGTTTCAAGGTTCTGCCGTTCAGCCCAAATTGTTTGCAGCTGTGCTGCCTTTTCTTCTAGCGTCATGCGCTTGAGCAAATCTTTTACGCGCGCGTCTATGGACTTAGTAGAATCTTTGTAGGCTGGCTCTGCCGCTAAGACTAGGTTGGCGGCCATGAGTAGGCCCGCCCCTAGCAATAGAGACTTAATACTCAAGGATGTAAAACATTTCATTCTTATGACCTCATTTGTCGCTGTTGTAGTTTTTAGCTGTCTTTTTAAATAGACTTGTTTTTTTAAATAACACGCTGAAGTTTAGTTGTTATAGTCACTACAACCATCTTTTTTACACTTATTTTCCTAATGAACATATCTCAAAAAAAGCCCAAAAAAAAGGCCGCCATTTATTCCTGTAAATTGCATAAAACAATTGACAGAAACATTTAGCGACCGAGGCTTTGCACGGGTTAAAACACACTACAGCAAGAACAACACCCTAGCTGTAGTGCTTAATTAGTACTGATTAACGGATGTAGCGATTGATTACATTTTCGTAAAGCTCTTGGCGACCGCTGCTTAAGGGCACTTCACCATTTGCATTGCCGATTGCCGCCAACTGTTCAAGAGTCAAGCCACCCTTCTCATAAGAAGCGCCATTGCCTGCATCAAATGATGCGTAACGATCGCGACGCATAGTCTCTAGCGGAGAGTTTTGAATCAAACTATCGGCAATTAACAGTGCGCGTGCGAATACATCCATACCGCCAATATGGCCGTAGAACAAATCGATAAAGTCAGGTGAGTTACGACGTGCTTTAGCATCGAAGTTTACACCACCGCCCTGCAAGCCGCCGCTGCGCAATAACACCAACATCATTTCAACGGTTTCGTTGATGTTGTAAGGGAACTGATCAGTATCCCACGCATTTTGGTAGTCGCCGCGGTTAGCGTCGAGGCTGCCCAACATGCCAGCATTTGCTGCTGCTTGCATATCGTGACACATAGTGTGGCCAGCCAAGGTGGCGTGGTTAGTTTCCAAGTTCAATTTGAAATCTTTATCTAAACCGTGGTGACGCAAAAAACCAATGACAGTTTCAGCATCGTAATCATATTGATGCTTAGACGGCTCCATGGGCTTAGGCTCAATGAAGAAGTAACCTTTAAAGCCTTGGCCGCGTGCATAGTCGCGCGCCATGGTCAGGAAACGCGCCATGTGTTCTTGTTCGCGTTTCATGTCGGTGTTGAGCAAGCTCATGTAGCCTTCACGACCGCCCCAGAACACATAGTTTTCGCCATCGAGTGCAATGGTTGCATCCAAGGCATCTTTCAATTGCGCGCCAGCGTAGGCAAGTACACCAAAATCTGGGCTGGTAGAAGCGCCGTTCATGTAGCGTGGGTTAGAGAAAAGATTCGCCGTGCCCCACAACAACTTAACACCTGATGCAGCTTGTTTTTGCTTGGCGTATTCAACAATCGTTTGTAAACGCTTGCTAGTTTCAGCGCGAGTTGGACCCTCATCGATCAAATCTATGTCGTGGAAGCAGTAGTATGGGGTGCCCAACTTAGTAATAAATTCAAACGCCGCATCCATTTTTTCATGGGCACGTGCCACAACATCAGTGGTAGAAGACCAAGGGAAAATTTTAGTGCCTGGACCAAAAGGATCGTGGCCCGCACCATTGAATGAATGCCAATAGCAGGTAGCAAAACGGAAGTGCTCCTTCATGGTTTTGCCCGCTACTACGCGATTTTCATCGTAGTATTTAAACGCGAGTGGATTATCAGAATCCGCGCCTTCAAAACCAATTTTTCCTACACCGGGAAAGTACTCTTTACCACCGAGAACAATACTCATAAATTTCACCTTGTTGATGTCTTTGACCTAAAAAATAACTCGTTTAGCGCTCTGCCTATTGAGGCAGTAACGCCGTCCATGCCTGATAGGCGTCTTGATACTCTGCAAACTTTTCAGCCTGCGGCTCAATCACATGTAAGCGGCTCAAGCCACCAAATGCTTCTTTCGCCGAAGCGTAATAACCACAACCCAAAGCTGCCGCGCGCGCGGCACCTTCGGCGCCATCTGTCTCAAATAATTCAACGGCTGCTTGCGTGGTATTGGCAAAGGTTTGTGCGAACACATCGCTCAAAAACATATTGCCCTTACCCGCACGCACCACGTCGCAACTGCCGCCCAAGGATTTCAACACATCAAAACCTTGATTGAGGGAGAAGACAATACCCTCTTGTGCAGCGCGCACCATATGACCTAAACCATGACGATTAAAATCTAAGTTGCGCAATTGCGCGCCTAAATTTTTATTTTGGAAAATTCGCTCAGCACCATTACCGAAGGGGTGAAACAGTAGGCCGTCACTCCCCACAGGCACAGCCTGCGCCAAATCATTCAGCAGCGGATATGAGGGCGCACTACCCGCCGCGCTCAAGGTTTGACGCAACCAAGAGTAAAGACGGCCGCAGCCGTTCACGCAAACCAATACACCATTGCGCGGCTGCTCAGGGCTGCTGGTGACATGTAAGAAGGTATTTACGCGTGAATCCATATCCGCCGCCGCTACATCCGTTACACCGTAGATTACACCTGAGGTGCCCGCTGTCGCCGCTACTTCACCCGGCTCAAGTACATTCAAACTAAATGCATTGTTGGGCTGATCGCCGCCGCGGTAACAAATTTTAACGCCAGCACGCAAGCCTAAACTCGCGGCCACCTTATCGGTCACATGCGCTTGTACACCAAAGCTAGGCACTACCGCAGGAATTAAATCGTGGCTTATACCCCAGTGATCGAGCAATTCTGTCGCCACGCGCTGCTCTTTGAAATCCCACAAGGTGCCTTCCGACAAACCAGAAGCAGTTGTGGTTATCTCACCCGATAATTTCATCGCGATGTAATCGCCCGGCAGCATAACTTTATGAATACGACTAAATAATTCAGGTTGGTTTTGTTGCACCCAGCGCAATTTTGCCGCCGTAAAGTTACCCGGTGAATTCAACAGGTGGCCGAAACAATAATCGCCGCCCATTTCCATCAATGCGGCATTACCCAAGGGTACAGCGCGGCTATCACACCAAATAATGGCGGGGCGCAAAACGGCTTGCAGCGCATCGACCATCACCAAGCCGTGCATTTGGTAAGAGATACCTATGGCATCAATTTGCTGTGGGTCAAAAGTGCCGCGTGCAAACAGGCGCGCACAACCCTGCTCTATGGCATCCCACCACACCTGTGGATCTTGCTCAGCAAAACCCGGAGCTGGGCTGACAATAGCCAACTCCGTTTCAGGATGAGACAACGCCCCCAAACATTTACCGGTCTGACCATCTAGCACTGACAGCTTGACGGAGGAGCTTCCAACATCAATTCCAAGAAACAACATAGATAATCACTCTAAATAAGAGATAAACAAAATTCGCAGCGCCAAATTAATGAGCACGATATTAATTCTGGTATTACACAGATTAGCTGTCTTTCACTCAAGCCGACTAGACTTCTTTATTGGCCTGACACTTACACCAACTGAAAAGGCGCTTTACTTCATCCACTAAAGTAAATCACCTACAGCCAGCATTACCTCTGAGGGCTTCTTAATTGCGGCCCCATACACCCAATTACCATTAGATTATCTTACCTTATTGTCCGTCAGACCACAAGATTCGTTTGCACTAGAATCCCAGCCCTCCCTTTGCAGATTCATCTTCTATAACTGTGTGTAATTAACCCACACACTACAGACAAACCTACAAACTCAGTCAAAATACTGCACACCTTAAGTCCATTTTCCTTGCAACCGACCCGCAATATAGTTAACGTTAACACAATGACTACCAACAGATAAAGTCATTCAGACTAAAAATATTCAAAAGTGCATGGCAAGATAAAAGACTATTACGACTATCTCCAAATTAACCATGTCTCCCGAATGGAAACTATTATGCAAAGCACCTAAGCGAGATAACCACTCGACCATTTGCAACCTTACTTATACAATGTCAGCTTTTAGCGCCATTTGTAGTCAAACCAACAATAACTTTAGCGTAAAAGCTATACATTGAGGTTAAACCTGTGCCCAGCGAGCATTCCCCCCAAAGCCACGTAGAGCCCTTACAGACGCCGCCGGATGTCCTAAAACCCATCACTATCGACAACCTTATCTTTGGCTTAGATGAGGGTGAACTTAAGATATTGCTGGTTAGACACACCAATCCTTTGCACAACGGACGCTGGGCTCTCCCCGGTGGCTGGATTCGTGTTGATGAGAATCTGCGCGATGCGGCCTATCGCTTGCTGGAAGATTTAACCGGTATAAAACAACTTTATTTGGAGCAACTAAAGGCCTTCGGCCGCGTCGATCGATTCCCCTCTGAGCGAATAGTGACTATCGCCTACTTCGCCTTAGTAAGCGCAGAAAACTACTCGCTAGCCGCCGGCCAGACGGCTGCCGACGTCAGCTGGCACAGCGCTAACAGCTTACCCGGACTGGTTTACGACCACGCCGAAATCATCGAGTACGGCTTAAAAGTCCTGCGCCACAAGGTCTGCCACCAACCTATTGGCTTCAACCTGCTGCCTGAAAAATTCACGCTGCTGCAACTGCAGGCGCTCTACGAGGCCATCCTTAATACCAAGTTGGATAAGCCTAACTTTCGCCGCAAGATCATGAAAATGAATTTGCTCAGCCCCTGCAATGAAAAACAGCAGGGCGTACCGCACCGCGCCGCCAGCCTTTACACGTTTGATGCCGATGCCTATGAGCACTTGAGCGAAAGCGGCTTCTCATTTGAAATTTAATGTAATATCAGCCAGCAGATATAGTCAAACAAACCATATAGGTTTAGTATCCGCTGGCGTATTAGATCGCACAATTGTTCAACACCCTGCTCAGTTGTGCGCAGCGGCTAAAGCTCACAAACCCCAAGTGTGCTAAGGTCGCCTAGCTAGTCAACATACCCCGCCATGACTAGCACCCGGAACAATATCAACAACAAAAACAATAAGGCCGCACCCATCATTTTCGGCACGGCCGCAGAACCGCAATCTCAATAGCAGAATCATAATTTCAATAACAGGTATAACCATGAACGAGACATCCAGCTCTAACCAAGCGAATAACTCCTTTATTGTCCTCATCAGCGTGATCGCCACTATCGGTGGATTTCTGTTTGGTTTTGACAGCGGCGTTATTAACGGCACCGTAAAAGGCCTTCAATCTGCATTTCAAATCAATACCGCTGGCTTTGAAGTATCTTCAATGCTACTGGGTTGTGCGCTAGGCGCTTTTTTTGCGGGCACCCTCGCCGACAAATATGGCCGTAAAGCCTTATTACTGGTTTCTGCCGCTTTGTTTATTATTTCTGCCTGGGGCTCGGGTGTCGCTACCGGCTCGATAGAATTCATTATCTATCGTATTTTGGGCGGTTTAGCTGTGGGCGCGGCGAGCGTTATGTGCCCCGCCTATATCAGTGAAGTTGCTCCTGCCGCCTATCGCGGCAAGCTTAGCTCTGTGCAACAAGTTGCTATCATCAGCGGCCTGACCGCTGCCTTCGTGAGCAACTACTTCCTTGCCGACATTGCAGGCTCATCACTGAGCATTTTTTGGCTTGGTTTTGAAACCTGGCGCTGGATGTTTTGGATGGAATTAATTCCCGCCATTATCTTTTTTGTCGCACTGCTATTTATTCCCGAAAGCCCTCGCTTCCTGATGGCCTCCGGCCAAACTGAAAAAGCACGCGGCGTGTTGGTTAAACTCTATGGCACCACCGATGGCAATGCCAAGGTGAGCGAAATTGGTGGCACCCTCGCTGCAGACCACAAACCACGCCTATCCGATTTGATTGACAAAACCACCAAACGCATTCGCCCTATCATGTGGATCGGTATTGGCCTCGCAGTACTGCAACAATTCGTCGGCATTAATGTGGTGTTTTATTACGGCGCGGTACTCTGGGAAGCAGCGGGCTTTTCTGAATCAGACGCCCTGTTAATAAACGTTGTTTCCGGTGTTGTCAGTATTGGTGCCTGCTTTATTACTTTCTTTGTAGTGGATAAAATCGGCCGTAAACCGCTGCTGTGGATTGGCTCTGTGGGCATGACCATAACACTCTCAATGGTTGCCAGCGCTTTTGCCGGTGCACCTTTGGATGAAAGTGGCAAACTCATTCTGTCAAGTAATATGGGTACGCTTGCCCTAGTAGCTGCCAATCTCTACGTGGTTTTCTTCAACGTATCCTGGGGTCCGGTTATGTGGATCATGTTGGGCGAGATGTTCCCCAATCAGATTCGCGGTTCTGGCCTTGCAGTCGCAGGCTTGGCACAGTGGGGCGCCAACTTCCTCATCACCTTTACCTTCCCCTACTTGCTGGCATCGTCACTGGGCTTAACCGGCGCCTATGGCATCTATGCGTTCTTCTCCGCGATTTCGGTAGTCTTTGTTATCAAGCTAGTCAAAGAAACCAAAGGTAAAGAGCTGGAGCAAATGGAGGGCTAAAAAGCCTTTACCCAAAAACCACCTTAGGGTGGTTTTTTTTGCACTATCACTTTTGCGACTTACATATATTTACGCTCATATATGAAGCGAAAGCCGTTAGAACCTGTACATCACCAGACACCTTATGGTTTAATTGACCACAAGAATAATCTGCAACCCAGGATCAATTATGAATAAGCACCTACAACTTATATCGATTTCTCTCGCCGCACTTGGCCTTGCTGCCTGTGGTGGCAGTGGTGGCGGTGGCGGAAGTAAATCATCCGCAGCAGCAAGCTCTAAACCGGCAAGCTCTATGGCTGCCAGCCTAGCGAGCAGCGTCGCAGCCTCTAGCACACCTGCATCAGTTGCCGCTTCAAGCATGCCCGCCTCGAGCGCTTACTCTGCCAATGTTGCCAATCTAAAGGCTCTCGCCACCTTCCCCATTGGTGTGGCTGTTTCTAACAATGACTCACCCGCATACAACCTACTGACCAACGCCTCCGAACAACAAGTAGCGACACGTCATTTTAGTCAAATGACTGCGGGTAACATCATGAAGGTAAGCTATATGCACCCTTCAGAAACCACTTTTAGCTTCGCTAACGCGGATGCATTTGTAGACTTCGCCAAAACCAACAACATGGACATTCACGGCCATGCGTTAATTTGGCACTCCGACTACCAAGTACCGGGCTTTATGAAAAATTGGGCAGGCACGTCTACCGACTTCCTCACCATGCTCGATACCCATGTCACCACCATCGTTGATCACTTTGAGACCAAGACTAATTTGGTTAGCTGGGATGTAGTCAACGAAGCGTTAACTGACGGATCCCCATCAAATTTCCGCACAGATTCTGCGTTCTATATCAAAAGCGGCAATAGTCCCGTGTACATTGAACGCGCCTTCAAAGCGGCTCGCTTAGCCGACCCCGATGTCGACCTTTATTACAATGATTACAACACCGAACAAAACAACGCAAAAACAACCAAGCTTATAGAAATGGTGACCGACTTTCAGGCGCGCGACATCCCCATAAGTGGCGTTGGTTTCCAAATGCATGTCTGTCTGCGTTACCCACCGGCGGCGACTATAGCGGCGGCCATGAAAAAAGTTGTCGACAAGGGCCTAAAAGTAAAAATCTCTGAGCTAGATGTTGCCGTTAATCAACCCTATTGCGATGGCTTCCCAGCCAACAAAATATCAACTTTCACCCCTGCCGTTGCGCAAGAGCAAAGAAAACGCTACTGCGAAATTGTTAAAGCCTATTTGGATACAGTGCCTGCCAACTTGCGCGGTGGTATAACTGTTTGGGGTGTAACAGATGCAAACACTTGGATTGACGATCTTTACAAGGGTCCGACTCAATTTAACGGTGAAAAGATTTCTTGGCCGCTGTTGTTTGACAACAACTACAACGACAAGCCCGCGCTGCGTGGCTTCGCCGATGCACTCTTAGGCACCGCCTGCAATAACCCCTAAATTCTACTAACCTGTAATGCAGGTTTAGTTTCTACACCCAAAGGCTCAGCTAACAACTGGGCCTTTATTTTTTAGCGCACGCATTTGTATTATTTGGATGGGAATACCCTATGAATTGGCAAAAATCACTATTAAGCACTGTCGCTAGCTTACTGTTCGCCGCATCGGCGATAAGCGCTACACCCCCACCCTCTCAGGTCGACTTTTATCAGTTCGACTACCAAGGCAGAGACAAGGTCTTTGCGCAGAAGCCTGCCCAAGGCGAGTTTCAAAACCCCATTATTAGCGGCTTTTACCCCGACCCCAGCATTACGCGCAAGGGCGACGATTATTACCTCGCCAACTCCTCGTTTTCTTACAGCCCCGGCGTACCTATCTTTCACAGCAAGGACTTGGTGCACTGGAAATCGCTCGGCTATGCACTCACTCGCCCCAGCCAGTTGCCACTCGCCCAGCAGCAAACCTCACGCGGTATTTATGCCCCCACGCTGCGCTACCATGAGGGCACGTTTTATCTGATTACTACCCAGGTCGATGTGCGCGGCAACTTTATCGTCACTGCCACCGATCCTGCTGGCCCTTGGTCTGAACCCATTTTATTACCAGAAGTAGGCGGTATAGATCCCGACCTGTTTTTTGACGACGACGGCCGTGTGTACATAGCCCATAACGATGGCCCTGTGGGCGAACCCCTGTACCAAGGCCATCGCGCTATTTGGCTGCGCGAGTTCGACCCCAAAACCCAAAAAATCGTCAAGGATTCAGGGCGCGTCATAGTTAACGGCGGCAGCGATCTCAGCAAAAAACCGGTGTGGGTCGAAGGGCCGCATATCTACAAAATTAATGGCTGGTACTATCTGATTTGTGCCGAGGGTGGCACCAGCCTTGACCACTCGCAGGTCGTGTTTCGCACCAAAAGCCTGAGCGAACCATTCGTACCCTATGCTGGCAACCCGATCCTTACCCAGCGCGACCTAAACATAGAGCGCGCCAACCCCATTACCAGCGCAGGTCACGCAGATTTAATCCAAACCGCTGAGGGCGAATGGTGGGCCGTATTCCTCGCCACCCGCGCCTACGATAAAACTGCTTACAACACCGGGCGCGAAACCTTTTTGCTCCCCGTCACCTGGAAAGACGGATGGCCGATTATCTTGTCCCAAGACAAGCAAATCCCCTGGCAATTGCCCGCCCCTAAAATCAATGCAAACACCAAAACCTTCAAAGCCGATCCACTCACGGGCAACTTCAGCTGGCGCGATAATTTCAAACAGCCCACGCTGAGCTTTCCTTGGGTCATGCTGCGCACCGCCCCAACGGCGTTTTATCACCTCAAAAAGGGAACGCTGAGTTTGGATGCGCTAAAGGTGAGCCTTGATAAACTCGAACAACCTGCGTTTTTAGGCCGCCGCCAGCAACACACTTCCTTTAGTGCCAGCGCGCAAATGGCACTGCCGCCCGTTAATACCTCAGGCGGCATAGTCGCACTGCAAAATGAAACCTCACACTATTACGCGGGTATTAAAAATAGTGCAGGCAGTTACACACTATTTGTTGAACAAGCCAACCACACGCCACCTAAGGTGATTTTTAGCCAAGCCCTTAGCGCACAGGCGCTGCCTAAAAAACTCACCCTTGGAATGGAGGGCGATGCGGGGAACATCAGTTTTTACTATCTCGATAAAAAACGTCACAAGCAGTACCTGCTAAAAAATGCTGACGCCAAGATACTCAGCACCGACGTCGCTGGCGGCTTTGTGGGCACCATGCTCGGCGTGCACGCGCGCCAAGAATAGCCCGTTTAACATTTGTAGCACCGGCCTGTTAGCACAGGCCGACTCCCTCAACATTAGTGGAACTTATTATGACTAACCACCAATGCACGCGTCAGACGCTGAAAAAAACCACCCGCTTATTTATTGCCTCAACACTCTTAGTGTCATCTGCCCACAGCCTCGCACTGGGTGAAAAAACCTGGTTGAGCAACGGCAAAAATACAGCGGATTTACGGCTCGTAAACCAACAGCAGCAGGCGCAGATTTATGTGGATGCGGCCGACTTCTCCGGCGTAGCGCGCGCCACCAAAAACCTGCAAAGCGATATTGAAAAAGTCAGCGGTAAAAAATTAGCGTTACTTAATCAGTTCAGCGCGGCCAATGATAAAACCAGCATCGACAATGCGGTGATCATCGGCACCCTCGACCATAGCGCACTTATCGCCGAATTAATCGCGGCGAAAAAAATAGATGTAAGCGGGATCAAAGATCAGTGGGACGCCTATCAAGTACAAGTAGTGCAACATCCCACGGCACACATTAAGCGCGCCCTCGTTATTGTGGGCGCCAACAAACGCGGCACCAGCTACGGTATTTATAGCCTCAGCCAACAAATCGGTGTCTCGCCTTGGTACTGGTGGGCCGATGTGCCGGTTAAACAAAAAAGTGAGATTTTCATCGCACACAACACCAAGGTTATTGAAATCCCTAAGGTGAAATATCGCGGTATTTTTCTGAACGACGAAGCGCCTGCACTCACCAATTGGGTGACGGAAAAATACGGCAACTACAACGCTAAATTTTATGAAAATGTGTTTGAGTTGTTGCTGCGCCTAAAAGCCAATTTTTTATGGCCCGCGATGTGGAACAATGCCTTTGCCGATGATGATCCGCAAAATATGATCCTCGCCGACGACTACGGCATTGTCATGAGCACCTCCCACCACGAACCTATGATGCGTGCCGATAAAGAGTGGAATCGCTACGGCAAAGGCCCTTGGGAATATTCTAAAAACCCCGAAAACCTCTATAAGTTTTGGCAGGCTGGCGCCGAGCGCAATAAGCCCTATGAAAGTATCTACACTCTCGGCATGCGCGGCCAAGCCGACACCCCCATGAGCGAAGGCGAAAATATCAGCCTGCTAGAAAAAGTGGTTAAAGATCAGCGACAAATTCTCAGCGATGTGTTCGGCAAAGACAAAGTGCATGAAGTACCGCAGGTTTGGGCGCTCTACAAAGAAGTACAGGGTTTTTATGAGCGCGGCATGCGCGTACCAGACGATGTGATACTGCTGTGGTGCGATGATAACTGGGGCAACATTCGCCGCCTACCCACGCCCGCAGAGCGCACGCGCAGCGGCGGTGCCGGCGTTTACTACCACTTTGATTATGTTGGCGGCCCGCGCTCCTATCGTTGGATCAACACCATCACCATCGCCAAAATCTGGGAGCAAATGCAACTTGCCTACGCCTATGACGCCAACAAAATTTGGCTCGTAAACGTGGGCGATTTAAAGCCTATGGAATACCCCATAGAATTCTTTTTGAATATGGCGTGGAACCCCGAAGTCTGGCCTAAAGAGCGCATCCCTGAATTCGGCAAACTCTGGGCTGAACGCGAATTTGGCGCGCAGCACGCCGATGACATAGCCCAAATCATGACCGGCTATACACGTCACAATTTGCGCCGCAAACCAGAGCTGCAAGACGCCACTACCTATAGCCAAATAAATTACCGCGAAGCTGAGCGTGTCACCGCCAACATCAATGCATTAGCAGAAAAAGCAGAAAAGATTTATCAGCAATTGCCAGCAGAGATGCGCCCTGCTTTTTATCAACTGGTGTTATTCCCCACTCAGGCGAGCGCCAATATAACCGCCATGTACAACGCCCAGGCGAAAAACCAGCTCTACGCCAACCAAGGGCGCGCCAGCAGCCAAGACTACGCGCAGCAAGTTAAAAAACTGTTTGCACGCGATGAGGAATTAACGCAGGAATATCACAGCCTGCTCAATGGCAAGTGGAACCATATGATGAGCCAACCGCATATTGGCTACAGTTATTGGAACAATCCTGCTGCCAATACCATGCCACTCACCTATGACTATGTACCCCATGCACACGCTGAAATGGGCATAGCGATTGAAGGGCAAAGCAATGCTTGGCCAACGCCGGGGGACTATGAGTTACCGCGTTTTGACCCCTATGGCCAACAGCAGCGCACCATAGAAATCTTCAACAAAGGCAAAGAATCCTTCACCGCCACTGCCCAAACCAGTGCCCCATGGATTATACTAAGCCATACTAGTATACAAGTTAAGCAGGAAGCGCAAATCAAGGTGGGTATTGACTGGCGAAAAGCCCCCAAAGGCTTGGCGTCAGGCAGCATTCAAATCAGCGGTCCCAGCTGGGGCAGTGCGAGTATCACGCTCAGCAGTTTTAACCCCGAGGTAAAAAATACTAAGGTTAAAGGCTTTGTTGAAGCGGATGGCTACATCGCCCTAGAAGCGGCAGATTATGCGCGACGACAAGCCGCAGGCAATTTGCGCTGGGAAGAAATTCCCGAGCATGGTCGCAGTCGCTCATCCATGTCGGTTTATCCACTCACCAACAAACATTTTGAGTCTGCCACAGGCGCACCTTATCTGGAGTATGAGTTCTATAGTTTCAGCACTGGCGAGTGGCAACTCGATGCGCAGTTTGCACCCAGCTGGCCGTTTTTTCCCAAGCAATCGCTGCGCTATGGCATCAGCATTGACGACGCGCCCGTGCAAATCGTGGATTTAACCGCAGATATGAGCAGCGCAACCTGGGATGAAACGGTGCGCAGTGATATTCGCCAAAGCTTTAGCACCCACCAGGTAAAAGCCGCCGGCCCTCACAAGCTGCGGGTTTACAGCCTAGACCCAGGCCTGAGCTTGGAGCGTTTAATTATTAATACCGGTGGCCTCGCACCCAGTTACCTGGGGCCGCCCGCAAGCCCCAAGCGTTAATTGTTTAGCGCTCTGCAAGGGGCGCTAACATTTCAAGTAGTCGAGATATGATTGAATGAAAATTGTTGATGCAAAAGTGATTGTCACCTGCCCCGGCAGAAACTTTGTCACCTTAAAAATCACCACCGATCAAGGCGTTTACGGCATAGGCGATGCCACCCTCAATGGGCGCGAAAAAGCCGTGGTGTCTTATCTAGAAGATTATTTAATTCCCTCACTGATCGGTCGCGACCCCCAGCGCATTGAAGATATTTGGCAATTCTTTTATCGCGGCGCTTACTGGCGTCGCGGCCCCATCGGCATGACCGCTCTCGCCGCGATTGATGTAGCACTCTGGGACATTAAAGCTAAGCTGGCGAATATGCCCCTCTATCAACTTTTGGGTGGCAAAAGTCGCGAGCGCATACTCACCTACACCCACGCTAACGGCAAAGATTTAGAATCTACTCTCGCCGCCGTTGCTAAAGCCAAAGCACAAGGCTACAAGGCGATACGCGTGCAATGCGGCATTCCCGGCATTGAGAAAACCTACGGTGTTGCCAAAGGCGATAAAAGCTATGAACCCGCTGATGCCGATCTGCCCTCAGAAGAATCTTGGTCCACAGAAAAGTATTTGAATTTTATTCCTGAGGTCTTCGCCGCTGTGCGCAAAGAGTTTGGGCGCGACCTACACCTGCTTCACGATGTCCATCATCGCCTCACACCGATTGAGGCCGCGCGTTTAGGTAAAGACCTAGAACCCTATCACCTGTTTTGGCTGGAAGATGCGGTAGCGGCGGAAAATCAGGAATCCTTTAAACTCATTCGCCAACACACCACCACGCCCCTGGCTGTAGGCGAAGTGTTTAATTCCATTCACGACTGTCGCGAACTGATTCAAAACCAGCTCATCGACTATATTCGTACCACCATTGTTCATGCAGGCGGTATCACCCACGTGCGTCGTATCGCAGATTTTGCCAGCCTGTTCAACGTGCGCACTGGTTTTCACGGTGCCACCGACTTATCGCCTGTCTGCATGGGTGCAGCCTTGCACTTCGACTTCTGGGCGCCCAACTTCGGGATTCAGGAACACATGGCCCACAGCCCTCAAATGGATGAGGTATTTCCTCACGCCTACCGCTTTGACGACGGCTACTTCACCCCCGGTGAAACACCCGGTCACGGTGTGGATATCGATGAAAAACTCGCCGCCAAATATCCCTATAAGCGCGCCTGTTTACCGGTAAATCGCCTAGAAGATGGCACACTCTGGCATTGGTAACTAAGCTGTTATACTCAGCCGAATTACTAATAACGAGGAATACTTTATGTCACAGACCCAAGCACTGCTTGCTGCAGGCCTTTTCAGCAGCGCCCTGCTCATTTCTGGCTGCCAAGAAAAAGCGGAAGCACCAACAACAACGCCAGCCGTAGCAGCAACCAGTTCAGTTGCTGCCATTACCGTACCCACACCAGCGCCAAGTGAACAATTCATCGGCGAGCCACTGGTTACCAATATTTATACAGCAGACCCTTCTGCCCATGTTTTCAATGGCAAGCTCTATATCTATCCTTCTCATGATATTGAAGCAGGCATTCCCATGAGCGATTCCGGCGACCACTTCGCCATGCGCGACTATCATGTTCTCTCGATGGATGATGTAGGCGGCCCAGTTACTGACAACGGCGTAGCCTTGGACATCAAAGACATTCCTTGGGCTGGCCGCCAACTTTGGGCCCCTGATGCTGCGGAAAAAGATGGCACCTACTACCTGTACTTCCCCGTTAAAGATAAAACAGACATTTTCCGTATGGGCGTAGCAACCAGCGATTCCCCTACAGGCCCCTTTAAGCCAGAAGCAGAACCAATCAAAAATAGTTTTAGTATTGATCCCTCGGTATTTAAGGATGACGACGGCGCTTACTACATGTACTTCGGTGGCATTTGGGGTGGACAACTACAAAACTGGACAACTGGCACCTATAACTCTACAGACATCTACCCCGCCAGCGATGAACCCGCACTGCGCCCAAAAATCGCGCGCATGAGCGATGATATGCTGCAATTTGCTGAAGAGCCTAAAGATATAGTCTTGCTAGATGGCGGCGGCGTCCCCTTACTCGGCACTGATAATAACCGTCGCTTTTTTGAAGCGGCTTGGGTGCACAAATACAACGGCAAATATTATTTCTCCTACTCTACCGGTGACACTCATTACATCGCCTACGGAATGGGTGACTCACCCTATGGCCCCTTCACCTACAAAGGTGTAGTACTTACACCTGTACTGGGCTGGACCAATCACCACTCCATCGTTGAATTCAACGGCAAGTGGTATTTGTTCTACCACGACTCCTCACTCTCTGGCGGCCAAACCCATCTTCGCAGCGTAAAAATGACCGAGCTAAAATACAACGAAGACGGCACCATTCAAACGATTGATGCTTATCTCGACTAGCAGTTTATGTATTGATAAAACATAACCCCCGCCAGATATTATCCGGTGGGGGTTATGTTTGAAAAACAAAGGTGAAGTTTGGCGCTTAGTATTCCTAAGCGAAGATTATTTGTACACACCAATCAATAGCCGTATCTTTCTTATGAAACGAGCCACTAATAAAAAACAGCATGGATACGTCTAACTTTTTTGCTTCAAACAACCCTAGTGTTGAGCTAGGTCATTTAAAGTCTTTCTTGCTCCCATCACGGCACCAATAATCTAAGAAGGATTAATACTTAAGGCTCACCCAGCTTTACAGTTATCAGCTATGTACTTTGAATGTGCAGGCATAAAATCAACACATTTATTAATAATCTGCTCATAAGATTGAAACTTTTTTTCTAACTCTGTCAAGAGCCATGAATCCACCGCTGGATGATATTCTTCCGCCTGAATACCCTGCCCCTCAAATACAGACAACCAACTCGGGACGCTAAACAGCTCCTCATTTTCTCGATAGATTCGCCCAGTGGAAACATAAAGCTTGATTTTCTCAAGCAAATATTCTGGCACATCCATATCACGGCAATAATTCCAAAAATCAGAGTCTGAGCGTTCAGTAGCTTTATAATGCAATATTAAAAAATCACGGATTCGCTCATATTCAAAAATCGTGTTTTTGTTATAGAGCTCTGCACCATCCTCCATAAAACGCCGCGACGGAAACAAATTAATCAACTTGGAAATTGCTGTTTGTATTAAATGAATACTGGTAGATTCCAACGGTTCCAAAAAGCCACTGGAAAGACCGATAGCAACACAATTTTTATTCCAAAATTTCTGACGGCGCCCGGTTTTAAAGCGAATCACACGAGGGTCCGCAATAACGGCGCCATCTAAATTTTTTAGCAGAATTCCTGTAGCTTCGTCATCACTCATATACTGGCTTGAATAAACATGCCCATTTCCAGTTCTATGCTGTAAGGGTATGCGCCACTGCCATCCTGCCGAGTGAGCAGTTGCGCGCGTATAAGGAATTGGCTCTTCAATTTTTTCACATGGCGCAGCTACCGCACTATTACAAGGGAGCCAGTGCGACCAGTCCTCAAATCCGGTTTTCAACGCACCTTCAATTAGCAGAGCACGAATACCGGTACAGTCAATAAAGAAGTCCCCTTCAATGACTACTCCACCGGCAAGCGTCAGCGACTTGATATACCCATTATTTTCGCAAAGCTCGACCGAAGCAATCCTTCCCTCCGTGCGAGTCACACCACGAACCTCAGCGTAGTCTCGCAAAAAATGAGCATAACGGCCAGCATCAAACTGAAATGCATAGCCAAAATCTGACAAGGGAGAACCATTGATATTAAGTGGTCGAGTAAATTTTTTATGGCGCGCAGCCATAATAGCAATAGAGTATTTCTCCAAACTAGAAGCTAATCCGCAGCTTTTCAGTTTTAGCCAGTACTGATGAAATGAAAAAGCATTTATATCTTCGCCATAAGAGCCAAAAGGGTGGACGTAACTATGGCCAATTTTCTTCCAATTAATGAATTCAATACCCAATTTAAATGTTGCTTGAGTTTTTTTCATGAACTCATTTTCGTCAATTTCCAGAATTTGATTAAATTTCTGGAGGTGAGGAATCGTTGCTTCTCCCACGCCAATAGTTCCAATCTCTTCTGACTCGACTAAATGCACCTCATAATTAGTACATCCCAGCACTTTGCTAAGCGCCGCTGCAGTCATCCAACCGGCTGTACCACCACCGGCAATGACTATTTTTTTAATTTTATTATCATTCATAATATCCACACTGAAATCCAGAGTATTGGTAGTTACTTTAGCATTGCGTATTTAGCTAATATTTCGTCCTCATTAGAAAGCTGGGTAACAAGATGAGAATTTACCATGCGCATTTGACTCAAACGCTTAACAACCAATTCCAAATTGCAGCCATTTAAAAGAACATCATGTTTTTCAGGCCAATAATCATTCCCCAATAGCAACGATATCCATGCACCAGGCAACCAGGTTTCATACTCCTCGAACGCCAGCTTACCTCGCGCTTTAAATAAATTAAGTTTTCGCTTTAACTCAGTAGTGAGTGGCATTTCACTTATGCCAGACCAGAAATCAGATGACCCCGAGGCGTTTAGCAATAAATTGAGTTGTTGATAATCCAGTACGCGAGCATATTCATCAGACGTCAGCTGATTGTATTGCTGTGCAGAAAAATAATTCTCACCTGAAGCCGAATACAAATCAATAAACCGCAAAACTCCACTTTGCACATGGTGCAAATAGGAAAAGGTAAGATCGGTAAAATTACCTGCAGCGGCACCAATTGCAAGGCAGTTGTTTAACCAAAACTTTTCCCGTCGGCCAGGTACAGTGTTAGATGGCTGCACAGCCTCCGATAGACCAACGCAGCCGAAACTCATTGCAGCGGCTATGGCATCCTCATCAGACTCAAACTCACTACTATAGGTTAGCGAGAACAAGGTTTTATCTCTCAGCGGAATCGATTTTAACCAACCACCAGAATGCACCGACAACTCAGTACACAATCCCGACTTAGGCGCCAAGTCAGCCACAATATTGATCTGTTTATCAACAGGTAACTCTTTGTTCCATCTTAAAAACTTGTCCTCTTGCAACTGCCTTATTAAAACTGAATCACTGCCACTACAATCAAAAAAGAAATCTCCGCTAACGACTTCGCCAGAATTCAGCACAACCGTTTGAATATTGCCATCAGCATCGATAGTTAAATGATCTAACCGCCCACGAATCACATCCAACTGCTTTTTCAAAGCAAACGATTGCATAAACTGGCTGTATTGAGCGAGATCAACATGCAAGGAGTAATCTAAATTAAAGCCCTTCTCAAGCAAGTCTTTATTGAGAAATCCAAATTTTTTTGATCTGACTGATTGTGCCGCTAAGGAATATGCATCGAAAGAAGTTTTATCTCCGCATTGATGCAACAAAACTGCGTATTGATGAAAATCAATGCCGTCCAGCATGCTGCCATAATTACCAAAAGCATGAATAAAGTTTTGATCCGAGTTGGACCAACTTTTATATTTCGTCCCCACCTTAAAAGTGGCGGAAGTTTGACTCATGAGTTCACGTTCAGAAATGCGCATATTGATATGAAAGCGGCGCAAAGAGGTGAACCCCGAGTCAGCAATCGAAGGCTCATTCGTGACCACATCGGGATCGATTAGCACAACCTGTAGAATATCTCGCGGATAGGCATTTGTAAGTGCGGCAGCCGTAACCCAAGCGCTCACCCCTCCACCATAGATAACAAGCCGATGCGAAGTCATTGGCGACCCCCATATAAGCTCATTAATGCTTTTGGACGTCCATCTGCGTTAGCTTGATGCTGCTCTAGAAACAATTGATGTGCAGGCATTTGCATAGCAGCGCGATCAATCAGCGCCTCTATTTCTACCATAGTTTTTTCAAGCTGTTGATTACTCATCCAATTAACACGAGGATCATAAGCTCTAGGCACCACTCCCTGCCCAAGGTAAACGGCAATCCAACTAGGCTCCAAAAATAATCCGCCCTGATAATCAACCACATGCCCTCGCTCACGAAACAGAGCCATTTTATGGGCAAGCTCATCGGGAATAGACATATTCCGGCAATAATCCCAAAAAGGTGCATCATTTCGTTGTGTGGCATGGTAGTGAAGAATAAGAAAATCCCTGACTCGTAAATACTCGATATCCATCAAGCGGTTAAACTCATCAACTCCAGCCGAATCAAATGTTTTATCTGGAAAAAACTCAATCAACTTCATGATTGCAATTTGAATTAAGTATATACTCGTCGACTCAAGTGGCTCAAGGAATCCACCCGATAAGCCAATCGCCACACAGTTTTTATTCCACGTTTTTTTTCGCTTCCCCGTGGTGAATTGTAAAAACTTAGGATCTGTAATTAACTTCCCATCGATATTACTCACCAACGTATCGCAAGCATCTTGATCACTCATGAACTCGCTGCAATATACGTGACCGTTGCCAGTGCGATGCCTAAGCGGTATACGCCAGCGCCAACCAGCAACTTGTGCAATGGATTTGGTGTAAGGCAATAGCGCTCCCTGCAATTCAGAAGGCGCAGCAACAGCTCTATTACACGGCAACCAATGGCTCCAATTCTCGTAGCCTGTTTTAAGTGCTTGCTCAATAAGAACTCCGCGAAAGCCAGAACAGTCAATGAAGAAATCACCATCGATTATCACGCCACTTTCAAGCTGTACCGAGCTAATCTCGCCATTATCGCGTTGGTTAACCGCAACGACTTTTCCCTCTTCCCTGCTGACGCCAAGATTTTCACTGTATTTTCTAAGGTAGAATGCATACATACCGGCATCTATATGGAAAGCATAAGAGTAGGTTGAAAAAACCGACCGCTCATCACTCATGGGGAACATAAACTTTTGCTGTGCTGCAGCAACAACAGGAAGCGAATAATAATCAATAGATTTACCCAATCCTTGATGATACTGCTTTAACCAATAATGGTGAAACGCAATGCCACTAATCTCCTTACCGTACTCTCCAAAAGGGTGGATATAAGCATCACCCATCTTTCCCCAGTTAGAAAATTCAATGCCCATTTTATAGGTTGCATTTGTTGCCACCATAAACTCAGCTTCATCAATTCCGAGGGTCTGGTTAAAAAAGCGCAAATGTGGCAGTGTTGCCTCACCCACTCCGACCGTCCCAATTGCCTCAGATTCGATTAATGTAATAGCGTAGCCTTTATTTTTTAGACAGTGCGCGAGCGCAGCCGCTGTCATCCAGCCTGATGTCCCTCCACCAACAATTACAATCTTTTTTATTTTTTCTTCGTGCATAAACTAACCCCACTAAAGAATTGTTACAAGCAAAAAAAATGCACACGGCAATAACGCCGTGTGCATCCTTAGCTATCAATATCAACAATCCTGAATTAGAACTGACCCTTCAAGACAATTGAGAAACGACGGTCATTGATAAAGTAATTACGAGGAATTACCGAACCTTCTTGATTAACCTGCATTTTGGTCCAGGTTACTTCATCCATCAAGTTTGAACCTTCCAAACCGATTTTGAAGTTGTCATTGATGGTATAGAAAATCGAACCATCTAACTGACCAGACGCCTGAGCATAAATTGGCAACTTGGTAATAACATCACGAGTAGTCAACAAATAATCTGAGCGCCAGTTGTACGCCAA
The DNA here is from genome assembly GCF_057815475.1 of Cellvibrio sp. 25HG11W-0. Lineage (NCBI taxonomy): Bacteria > Pseudomonadati > Pseudomonadota > Gammaproteobacteria > Cellvibrionales > Cellvibrionaceae > Cellvibrio > Cellvibrio sp. 25HG11W-0. The sequence goes on along the minus strand of NZ_CM174230.1, from coordinate 927,304 downwards.
ACGAACAGACACATTATCTTTCTCATACATACCCACGATGTTATAGGTAGTCTCAGACATCCCCTGTAACGGCAAATCAGTATAGGTAGGAGTAAAGCCAGCATCATCACTACCTGGTGGGTTCGCCGGATCAATATTGCTGTTAGGTGAAGTACCACTGACATCCAACAAAGTTAAGTTCACCTGCAAACCTAAACCATCAAATGGCTCAGGTAGCATATCGTAGAACTGTTGATACCCAGCTTCAAAACCGGCTATAGATGCATTTACACTTTTGTTAACAGGCAAATCCATCAAAACGGTGCGAGTCACACCGTTATTTGTTACCGTGGTATTTACGGCCTCATTAGCAAAGAAATTACTCATGTCTTTATAGAAAAGACCCGTAAACACAGAGCCTGCATCCGCAAAATACCATTCAACCGCAACGTCGTAATTAGTAGACTCCATCGGTTGAAGGTTAGGGTTACCACCGCTACCCCGATACTCGAAGGTTACGTTTGTTGGTGCTGCATCTTCAGTAGGACGAGTCAATGTTGGCTGTGAGCTAATAGAAGTGTAGTTTCGTAAATTACCGATGTCCGCAAAAGCGATCGCCTTAGACACAGCAAAACGTGCTTGCACATCATCAGTAACCAGATAGCGCAAATTGAGGCTAGGTAGTGTCTTGGTAAACGACCCCGTGACAGAACTTATATTTAAAGCGCCATTGGCAAATTTCTGATCTTCAGCCAACTTCACAGTATCACAGCTAACACAGTCAGCAATTGCGTCAGCTAAATTAGCATCCCACACTTCAGGGTATGCATTACCGCCAACTGACTCTGTTTCAACCTTAACAAATCGCACGCCCACATTACCAGTTAAGCGCTCCTCACTATCGGCAAAGTTAAACTGCACATAGGCTGCTTGATTGGTCTCTGTAGTGTTAGTCAGTTCTGCTAGGGTGTAAAGTCCGCCATCATAGGCAGTATCTCTATAACCTGCAGGCTGATAACCAAAGGGTCTGGTAGCCGCCACGAAGTTAGCGTAGTTTGTGATTAGCCCTTCAGATGCTGCTAAGAAATTACCGCCCTCTACGCCGCTCTTATTACCCTTACGGAAGTGACCACCGGCATAGGAGAACTGGTCAAATGCGATGTTGTTTTCGTAGGGGATGCCATTTTTGCTGTCACCATCCCATGGAGTATTGTCCTGCAAGCCAGAGAAATACTTCCGACCATCACCTGCCCAATTCTCAGAGAGGTTACCCCAATTGTATTGTGACCATTTAACGTTTTGCTCACGTTCTGAGAAACGCACACCCGCCTCAACAGACTGCAACCAGCCATTATCAACTTGATATTCAGCATCCAACTTAATTGCAAATTCATCACCTTCGCTGTCCTCAAGGTGATCCATTGCTGAACGCCAGTAGTAGTTAGCAGGATCAACAAAGAAGTCTTCGGAACTCACACCTGCATCGGGAGAGGTCAGGAGCACAGTAGGGCGATCAGATGTGAAATCGAATTGTGTGTCGGCACGCACACCTGTCTGAATACTCATATCGATTGAGTCGGTGGATGCTTTTACATACTGCACATCTCCAACCAATTTCAACTCATCTGACGGAGTGAATTCAAGACGGAACGAGAAGTCTTCAACTTTAGAATTAGTGTCTGAAAAACGCGAAGTAGTAGTGTAGGAATCAACGTTATTGACTTCACCACTAGTTACGTAGAGACCATTCGCTGTGAGATCTGAATAAGTACCAATTTTATCGTCTGACTCGATGTTGTGCTCTAACCAATTGCGGCCAGAATCAGAGTAGACATACTCAACGGTAGCAAGCAAGGTGTCATCAGGATTACGCCATTGCCCAACCAGCGATCCACCATTGCGCTCACGCTCTTGAATTGCAGACGTAATGCGGCCATTGATAGGAGCAAAACGTTTTACTGTCTGGCCATCCACCATCACATTGGTATTTTGAAATCTTTCTTCTGCCGTTAATTCACCATTGCCATCAATGTTGTTACCCACTTGCCCATAAGCAACCCCATCAGTACGACTGGTTAACTCTGACGTAGCCAAGCTAATCAAGAAACCGAACTCACCTGCACCAGTATCCCATCTGTCGCTATACAACCCTGAAATACTTGGTTTGGTTTCTTCTGAAAGATCAGCATAGTTAGCTGCAGCGCTAAAAGCCAACTGACGATCCGATGAATCAAAAGGTTTGCGAGTATTAAGATTGATAGTACCTGAAATACCGCCTTCAACCATTTTCGCGCTTTGGCTTTTAAAAACTTCAACTTTTGCCATTAGTTCTGGAGGAACATCTTGAAAGCTAAGACCGCGTCCGCTGTTAGCGGAAAATGAATCGCGACCGTTAAATTCGCTGCGAGTTTGAGGCAGACCACGAAGAGTCACGCCACTACCTTCGATAGAAAAGTGATCCGGATCGTTTCTGCCAGCAAAACGCTCAATAGACACACCAGGTACACGCTGCAACGACTCCAAAACACTCTTGTCAGGCAAGGAGCCAATATCTGATGCCGAGATAGCGTCAACAACAGTCGATGACTCACGTTTTATATCCTGAGCATTCTGCAAACTAGCGCGAACACCAGTAACAAGCACCTCTTCAGCAACTTCACCATTTGTTGAAGCATCTTGCGCAAATACAGGAGCTCCAATAGCCATAATACAAACGGCCAAGATAGACTTTTTGAATTTTTTGCCTTGCTGAATTTGTGTTTTTAACTCTTTGTTATGGAAAACCATAGCCAACCCCTTTCTTAACATTATGATGTAGGTGATTATTATTAATTGCCCTTACGTGACCAACCTGGACAAAAAATCTCGCCTTGCTTTGTTTTACGTTAATTATTTCTCTGCACCCTGACCACAGCCCACAGGCATGGCAAGGTCTCCCAATACTAGCTCAAACAAAATCTTTTTGTCAATTTGACCATAACAATATAAGCGACATAAGGGTATCTTTTTTTAGTTAAATGATAGCGCTACCAACTAACATAGCGCATTTTTCATCACCCGCAATTTGTTTTTTTGTAAATAAAAAAGCCCGCGGATTAGGCGGGCTTTTTTAGGCGACAAATATGACTATTTATTCATCAAATGGATGGCGTAAAACAATCGTTTCAACACGATCAGGCCCCGTTGAAATGATATCAATCGGCGCCTTCACCAATACCTCTAAGCGCTCTATGTAAGCGCGCGCATTGGCAGGCAATTCCGCCAAGGTTTTAGCGCCCACAGTAGATTCACTCCAACCTGGCATTTCTTCATATATAGGCTGTACATTTTCCCAGCCTTCCGCATCAAACGGAATACCAATACTCTCACCTTGCTGATTTTGATAGCCAATACAGATTTTTACGGATTTAAGCCCATCCAATACATCAAGTTTGGTCAGGCAAATTCCGGTCACGCTGTTGATACGATTAGCATGGTGTACAGCAACCGCATCAAACCAACCACAGCGACGCTTACGACCAGTAGTTGCGCCAAACTCATGACCTTTCTCACCTAAATAGGCACCAACTTCACAATCCAACTCAGTAGGAAAAGGACCCGAGCCTACGCGAGTGGTATAAGCCTTGGTGATGCCCAGCACATAATCCAAATACAGCGGCCCAAAACCTGAACCCGTCGCCGTGCCACCAGCGGTGGTATTGGACGAGGTCACAAACGGATAGGTTCCGTGATCAATATCCAGCAAGGAGCCCTGCGCACCTTCAAACAAAATACTTTGCCCTTGCTCACGCGCCGTGTGCAACAAGTCAGTCACATCGGAGATCATGGGGATCAACTGATCGGCCCAAGCCGTGCAGTCAGCCATTACCTTGTCAAAATCAACCGCTTCAACCTTGTAGTAATGAGTAAGCATATAGTTGTGATACGCGAGAATTTCTTTCAACTTTACCGCAAACGACTTCAAGTCCAACAGATCGCTCAAGCGCAAACCGCGACGCGCAACCTTGTCTTCGTAAGCCGGGCCAATTCCGCGCCCCGTGGTACCAATTTTTGCATCGCCACGCGCCAATTCACGCGCTTGATCCAAGGCAACGTGATAAGGAAGAATGAGCGGACAAGCAGGAGAAAGGCGCAAACGCGAGCGAACAGGCACCCCTGTAGCTTCTAACTCAGCAATTTCTTTGAATAGCGCTTCAGGCGAAAGTACGACACCATTGCCAATAAGACAAGTAACACCTTCGCGCAAAATGCCCGAGGGAATTAAGTGCAGTACGGTTTTTTTACCGTCAATGACTAACGTATGGCCGGCGTTATGGCCGCCTTGAAAACGAGCCACCAAAGATACTTGATCCGTTAATAAATCAACGATCTTACCCTTGCCTTCATCACCCCATTGGTTGCCCAATATCACAACGTTCTTGCCCATGACTGGTTTAACTCTCTGTGCTAAAAAAATGGAAAAACTGTTTGACCATATGCATCGACACCTAAGCCGACACTAGGACTTCGACCTGATAGCTATCGCCCACCAATACCAACTGGCGCTCACACCCCAACTCATCGAAATCTGCTGCTTGCGCGACACTGATGACGCGCTCCCCTTGAGCGCGCAGCGCTTGCACCGCACGCCACTGCAGCGGATCAGTGCTATCAACCACACCTATAGCACCTACAGAATGATGAGCGAGTAAACCTAATTTACTGATAGCGGTAATATCTACCGCAAAACCCGTAGCTGGGCGCGCGCGACCAAACACTTCGCCAATATGATCGTAACGACCACCACTGGCGATGGGATTACCAAAACCGGGGGCAAATGCCGCAAACACCAAACCGGTTAGATAGTGATAACCGCGCAATTCACCCAAATCAAAATAGAGTTCAGCAGCCGGATAGCGCTGCGCAACCACATCAGCCACAACTTCAAGCTGGTGAACTGCAGCAATGGCATCATCCAATCCCGCAAAAAGACTGCGCGCTTGCTGTAAAACGTCTTTATTTCCCGCTAAATTAGGCAGCGCTAAAAAACGCTGAGCCTGAACGGCATCTTTAATATGTTCGGCAACCCAAACGCGAATTTCCGTTGTTGCTTTACGCTGTAGCAACTCAAAAAAAGCTTCTTCTTGCGCGCGACTTAGGCCTGCATCCCGCGCTATAGCGCGATAAATCCCTACATGTCCAAGGTCGATATGTAAACTCGGCAGGCCAGCAATCATTAGCGACTCTAACAACAGCGAGACAACCTCAATATCAGCCGTCACACTGGGTTCACCGTAAAATTCTAGCCCTGCCTGAATCGGCGTGCGCGTAGCCAAAGGGCTTTTAGGACGGGTGTGTACCACATGACCGGCATAGCACAGGCGATTGGCGCCGGCACGATGAAAACTATGCGCATCCATACGCGCGGTTTGCGGGGTAATGTCCGCGCGAATGCCAAGCGTTCGCCCCGTTAATTGATCAGTTACTTTGAAGGTCAGCAAATCGACATCGCGACCCAAACCTATAAGCAGTGAATCGGTATATTCCAACAATGGCGGAATCACCAGATCATAACCCCAGGTGCTGTAAACATCGAGTAAACGGCGGCGCAAACCATCAATAGCTTTGGCTTCTGCAGGAAGTATCTCTTCCACCCCATCGGGTAATAACCAGCGATCTGCGTAAGTCATGTTTGAATTGAAGATTCCCGTTATTGAATTAGGTATAAAAGGCCGGCGCCCAAGAGCATGGAGCCCAGACCTATAAAGCGCAGCTGGCGATCATTGATCACAGCCAAGCTGGCAACCAGACGACGCCAGCGCGTCGGGTATAAAAAGGGAATAACGCCCTCCAAAACCAGCATTAGGCAAAAGGCTTTAGCAAACTCTTCCCACATAAAAACCTCTGTGCCAGAGCGAAAATCCGAAGCCCACACATAAAAAAACCGAGCGATGGGCTCGGTTGCGGCATTTTAACACTGTTTCGACGGGGAGTTGTAGGCAAAATTTCAGCAATTACATCCCGCGATGAATTACTCGACTGCCAACACCTAAGCGACAGTCGAGCACCTGTGTTATTTTTTGCCTTTAGGGCTCTTAAGGTATTGAAAGAAGTCACTGTCGGGGTCAACCACCAACAAGTCATCTTTAGAGCTAAAACCGCTGCGATATGCATTGAGACTGCGCACAAAAGCATAAAACTCAGGGTCTTTACTGTAAGCCGCCGCATAGATAGCAGCTGCTTTAGCATCGCCTTCACCGCGAATACGCTCAGCATCGCGGAAAGCATTTGCCTCCAGCACCGCCTTTTGACGATCAGCATCAGCGGAAATCACTTCTGCCTGCTCTTTACCCTGAGAGCGATATTCACGCGCTTCTTTTTCACGGTCTGCAGACATACGATCAAATACCGAACGACTAACTTCAGACGGGAAATCAACACGCTTTACGCGAATATCTTTAACTTCAACACCCAGTAACTCCATGGCATCTTGGTTGATGCTATGCGTGATCTCACTCATCAACTCATCGCGCTTGCCCGACACTACATCATGCAAGGTGCGACGACCAAACTGGTTACGCAAACCATCAGCAACACGCTGCGTCAAACGGTTTTCCGCTGTAGCCTCATCACCCCCAGTTGCCTTGTAGTATGCCTCGACATCTTTCACACGCCATTTGATGTAGGAGTCAACTAACAGACGCTTATTCTCAACGGTAAAAAAGCTTTCCGTTGCCATATCCGCCGTTAACAAACGGCCATCAAACTTACGTACTTTTTCTGCAAAGGGAATCTTTATGTGCAAGCCCGGCGGCACATCAGCTTGCACCATACGACCAAAACGCAAGACGACTGCGCGCTCCATCTCAGTGACCACATAAAGACTATTGAGCATTATGACCAAGCCTAAAGCGAGAACAGCTAGGAAAAAAGAATTTTTAGTAGACATTAGCGTACCTCCCTGCGCACTGCAGGTCTGTTGGCTTCCACCGCTTGATTAGCGCGATTGGTATAAGCTTCTGCGGGTGTCATTTGCGTGCTGGTATCAACTGCCGCTCGGTTACCCATTTTATCCAATGGTAAATACAACATATTGTTGCCGCCTTTGACATCCACCATCACCTTGGAAGAGCGAGTCATGACACTCTCCATTGTATCGAGATACAAACGTTGACGCGTCACTTCGGGGGCACGCTTGTATTCCGTTAAGAGGCTTTCAAAACGATCAGCCTCACCATCGGCGCGGGCGACCACTTCAGCTTTATAGGCTTCAGACTCTTCGATTAAGCGCTGCGACTTACCGCGCGCCTCAGGGATAATGCCGTTAGCATAAGCCTGCGCCTGATTCTTCAAGCGGGTCTCATCTTCTTTCGCTTTAATCACATCATCAAAAGCAGCGCGCACTTCTTCTGGCGGGCGAGCCTCTTGAATATTCACGTTAATCACCTGAATACCAGACTTATAAGAGCGCAAATAATCCTGCAAGCGCTGTTTCACTTCCGCCGCAATTGCTTCGCGGCCTTCAGATAGCACTTGACTCAATTCTGTCGAACCCACCACGTGACGCACAGCGGAATCAGTCGCGTGACGCAAGCTCGCCTCTGGGTCGCGCACGTTAAGTACGAATTCTTTCACCTCATCGACGTTGTACTGCACAGTAATGGGCAACTCAACAATACTTTCGTCTTGCGTCAGCATCAAACCTTTCGATTGGTATTGACGTGCGGCCGTGACGTTAACGATCGATACTTGCTCAGCCAAAGGCCAGCGCCAATTCAAACCAGCACCCTTAATTTCAGAGAAGGCACCGAAACGTAGCACCACTGCACGCTCTTTGGTATCAACCTGATAAAAGCCCACGCCCGCATAAATAAAGGCCAAAACTACCAAAGCAATGGCAAACAAGGGCCCCAAGCTGCCACCACCGGAGGAAGAACCACCGCCGGAACCACCACCAAAAATACCACTAAGCTTGTCTTGAAACTTTTTAAAGGCCTCATCTAAATCTGGCGGGCCATCGTTGCTATTGCCGCCACCGCGACCGCCCCATGGGTCTTTATCTTTTCCCGGTTCATTCCAGGCCATAATCGTTCTCCAGCGCTAAAGTTAATAATATATTGGGGATCATTCTGGCGTTTGCAACTCTCTAGGCGGCAAGTCTTCTGCCCACTCGAGCTGCTCAGCAGCGAGTGATGCGGTGCTGAGAATACGCAAAAAATCACTTTGCGGCACTCGCAGCTGCAACAAGCTAGCGCCATCGGCCCGATAATCTTCGTGAACAATTGCCTGCTGCGCATAAAGCATGGCGCGCAAGCGCCCCAATTCAGGGGCCAATATCAGTGTACCTGCAACAATTTCTTTGCCGAGTAATTCGGAAACTGCCTGTGCCAACAATTCGCAACCAGCGCCTGTTTGCGCCGACAGCCAAACTGCAGTGGGCTTTCCGCTCTCATCGCGCTCTACATGCGGGACGGTATCTTCAAGCAAATCAACCTTGTTGTATACCTTCAGTTGCGGCAACTCTGCAGCGCCAATTTCAGCCAACACCAAGTCCACTTGCTCAATGTTATACAAGCGCTCTTCCGCTGCGGCATCAATAATGTGCAGAAGCAAGGTTGAGTTACTCGCCTCTTCTAGGGTTGCGCGAAACGCCTCTACCAACCGATGCGGCAAATGACTGATAAAACCTACCGTGTCAGCCATCACCACAGCGCCGACATCCGCCAACTCAATGCGGCGCATGGTCGGGTCGAGGGTCGCAAACAATTGATTTTCAGCGTAGACATCCGCGCCAGTTAAAAAATTAAACAGCGTCGACTTACCCGCATTGGTATAACCCACGAGGGATACCGTTGGTATGGCAGCGCGCTGACGCGAACGCCGCCCCTGCTCGCGCTGGGAGCGCACTTTTTCCAAGCGCTGCTCAATTTGAACTATACGTCCGCGCAGCAAACGACGATCTGTTTCTAGTTGAGTTTCACCTGGGCCGCGCATACCTATGCCGCCTTTTTGGCGCTCTAGATGCGTCCATCCGCGAATCAAACGCGTAGCGCTGTGGCGCAACTGCGCCAACTCAACTTGCAGCTTGCCTTCAAAGGTGCGCGCGCGCTGTGCGAATATATCGAGAATTAAGCCCGTCCGATCAAGCACGCGGCATTGCAGAACCGCTTCAAGATTGCGCTCCTGACTTGGAGTAAGTGTGTGATTAAAAATCACTAATTCGGCGTGATGTTCAGCCACTGCTTGTTGCAGCTCTTGCAACTTGCCTGTGCTGATAAAAAATTTAGCGGTGGGTTTGGCGCGCTGTGCCGTTATAAAAGCCACAGGGTCGCCGCCAGCGGATAACACCAGCTCTTCGAATTCACGGGGATCTTCGGCATCTTGGCCGTAAGCTAAATTCAGGTGAACTAGCACAGCCAGTTCACCTGATTCGGGACGATCAAAAAACAATTAGCGACCTCGAGGTAGTATCAATGTTTTGATAGATTACTCGGCCTGATCGTCTTCTTCGCTTTCGGTGCCGTCAGCTTCATTCAACAGCGGAACACGTACCGCACGAGAGGGGACTACTGTGGAGATAGCATGCTTGTAAACCATTTGGCTTACGGTGTTTTTCAACAGCACGACAAACTGATCAAATGACTCAACCTGACCCTGTAACTTGATGCCATTTACTAAATAAATGGAAACAGGCACGCGCTCTTTGCGCAGGACGTTCAGGTAAGGGTCTTGTAAACTATGCCCTTTTGACATGTTTATTCTCCTCGGGACAATAAAAAACTACAAAGTTTACCCACCTAAGTCTCCTTTTACTTCCGAAGGAGGGGGTGGAACAAAAGCATGAAAAACTGACTAGGTATCTCACTATGGCATTATATGGCCCTAGCGCCTATAAAATTCAAGGCACAAAGCACAATTTCTTCCTTTGTGAGCGAAATACCCTGCTCATTTTCCGTGTATACCCATTGTAGATCACTATTTGCACTTGTCGACCAACCGCGCAACCACGTAAATTGACGTTTAGCTAATTGGCGCGTGGCGATAATCCCGCGCTCAATCATCTCCTCGTAACTTAATGCGCCATTTAAATATTCCCACGCTTGACGATAACCCACTGCGCGGATCGCAGGCAAGGCGTCATGCAAATCGTGACGACTATGGAGTAACTTCACCTCGTCAATAAAACCTGCTGCCAGCATATTGTGAAATCTCTGCGCGATACGCTCGTGCAAAATGGTGCGATCGCGCGGTGCAATCGCCAACTGACAAACATTAAAACGATCGGTAAAAGGCTGAGGCTGACTTTGCGTCTGCTGCGCCCGCAACTGCGCCATGGTGACGCCACTGACGCGATAAACCTCTAAGGCACGACTTAAACGCTGCGAGTGATTGGGGTGAATTTCTGCTGCCGTTTGCGGGTCAACCTCAGCCAACAGTTGATGAATATGAGGCCAGCCATGCTCTGCAGCCTCTGCTTCAATTTGTGCGCGCACGTCGGCATTTGCTTCAGGCATTTGCGCTAAACCTTCGAGCAAGGCTTTGAAATAGAGCATGGTGCCGCCCACCAAGAGCGGAATCTTACCCGCGGTGTGAATAGCGGCGATCTCACGCTCCGCATCCGCGCAAAAATCTGCAGCCGAATAGGGCTGCGCAGGATCGCGAATATCCAGCAGTCTATGAGGCGCGGCGGCCTGCTCTGCAGCGGTAGGTTTAGCCGAACCTATATCCATGCCGCGATACACCAGCGCAGAATCGACACTGATGATCTTCAATGGCAGCTGTTGGCACAAGGCAATCGCCAAATCGGTTTTGCCTGCAGCGGTAGGGCCCATTAAAAAAATAACCCTTGGCCGATGATTGCTCACTAACACCTCTGTTAAGGCCTAGCCTTAAAAATAAAAGACGGAAATGATAGCACTTACCACCTAATCGCGCTTAGTGGATAGCTTTGTGACGGTGCACATGCGGTAGCGCAATCAGTACACCTTGCCAGCTAGTACGCCAAAGCCTAGACCCTGCGCGATGGTATTGGTGGCATGCTCAACTAGCAGCGGTCGAGCCAAGAGTGTGCCAATGGTTGACGCCCTTAGGCGGTTGTTAGTTGTGCCCTGGCCCCGCCATAACGAAGTCAGCAGTGGCTGGATATATCCAACGCTACTGCGCAGCTAATGAAGCCGAACACAGTACACAGGGGGCGACGAACAACAATGCTTAGAGCAAGGGAATTCACATGGGCTGACACAAGCTCAGCTGCTGACAATCAAGCAGCTCTCACAGTCATATCAGGCTTAAATCAGTAGCTCACAGGCGACGCGCTAAATATCTAGGTGCCGTGAGTCATTGCTGCTAAAAATACAACCCACCTTCCCCCCGGGCGATGCAAGTTTCCCCGGGGGCTTTTTGTTGACGGAGGCTAATTTTGTTTGTACAAAACGTCGTAATGCGTCTCGGCAATCATGGAACTTTTCACCTGAAGCTACTTGATATGGTGCTAATGTGGGCTAAAGTTTGTAAACGGTTTCCTTGGTTGCGCCAAGGCTTGCGACTGCGGTGATTATTTTGGTTCTTGAGAGGACTGCTGCGGTCTAGCATTGGTTTTTCAATGTATTCATATCGTATGTGTTTTATTTTGGGTTGTTATTAAGGATACCTGCTTCCCCCCATAGACTATTTAACTGGGCTATTTCATGTTCTCTCCTCGATTCTATTGTTTAATCCGCGCGCTGTTATTTGCCTTGTTATCTTGGCCGCTTTCTTTGACGGCGGCGGTCACCGGGGAAATCACCTTTTACGTCAATCGTGTCGATTTGGTCGCCAATGGCAACTACGCGCGCTGGGCCAAAGAGTTTCAGGCGCAGCACCCGGGGGCTAGCGTAAAGGTGCAGGGTATCGCCGATTATGAAGTAAGTATGCCCAAGCGTTTTGAAGCGCGCAGCTATGGCGATGTGATGTTGGTGCCGCGCGACATGCCCAAACAAACCTACCCAAAATATTTTGTTCCGCTCAATGATTTAGCCTTAGGTGAGAGTATTTATTTTGCTAAAAACTGGGAGTACGAAACTCAGCAGTACGCTTATACACAGGGCGTTATCGCTGAGGGGTTGGTGTACAATAAAAAAATATTTGACGATGCAGGCATTAACAACCTACCCAAAACTCTTAATGAACTTTTGGCAGTGGCGCAGCAATTAAAAACCAAAGGCAAGGTACCCATAGCACTTAATTTGGGAGCCGCTTGGCCACTGCAACAGTGGGATAAGTCAGTGATGGCGCTGGCCAATGACGGCGATTACTTTGCCAAAATGATTACCGATGCCCAACCCTTTTCGGCGGGAAAACCCTATTATCAATCCCTAAGTATTGCGCATAAATTATTTTCCTCTGGTTACAGCGAAGCCGACTTCATTGGCAACAATTGGGAGGCATCCAAACAGAATTTTATTAAAAATAAAACCGCTATGTTTTATTTAGGCAACTGGGTTATTCCACAGTTAATCGAGTCAGGGATGCGCTCTCAAGACATAGGTTTCATTCCATTCCCACTCGACAATGCCAGCCCCACTAAAGCAGTACTTAATTTTGATTGGGGGATGGCGGTAAGTCGCTACTCCAAAAATCAGGAGACGGCTAAGGCCTGGATAAAATTCATTATCACCCAGTCAGATTTTGCCGATGTGGCGGGTTTTATTCCCACAGCCAAGGAGCGCTCATCCAGCCTGCCGCAGTTAAAAGAATATATGTCTTTTGAACCATTAATGATTCAAGCCGCGCCCGAGAGCAATGACTTTATTCGCATGGCAAATAAGGCGGGCATGGATTACATGAGCGGTAACTACATTCGCAATATTCTGCTCAGCCCTGACTTTGCGGGCAGTATGAATTATTGGAACAAGCGCTGGCGTCAGGCGAAAGAAAATTTTAGGAGCGGGCAATAACATGAACTTAAAACTTTCTATAGTCACACAGGTTATTTTTGGCTTTGCCATTTTGCTATTACTGCAATTGGTGTTGGCGGGATTTAGTGTTAGTAGCCAAAAGCATTTGTCGGGCAATATGGAATTATCGGCGGGCATGGTGGCGCCGCTGTTACAATCCAGCGCACTGCTCACCCAAAATTTACAGGGCGCTGCTCAAGCGGTTAGCCAGCACGCTGCCGAGCATGATTTAGGGCGCTTAAAGACGATTGAAAGCAAATACAACGACTATAAAGACGCCTACCACAAAGAGGTCAAGTGGGCCGAAGAGTTGGCCGAAGACACCAAAGTTATTGCGGGCATGATGAGCTCCCTCAAAGGTGCTACGGAAAAAACCTTTGAGTTGTCGGCGGCGCATTTAATCGCTCACAAAAAATTATTGGAAACGGTGGAGGCGGAATATCAAGCACTACGTCAGTTTGAAGATAAGTGGCAATACTTTCCGGCGGAAATGAAAGACATTCGCTTCAACATGGCCGATGCGGATATGAATTCCCAGTGGCTCCTGGCTTCGCTTGAGCAGGACGCCAATGAAGCCTCGGCCGCGCTTAGCCGCGTACCCGCTATTCGCGATGAGCAAAGCCTACAGGAAGTGGAACAGGAGCTGCACTATTTCTGGGTCAATATCGACAAAAAGTTCTCTATATTGGCGAGTCTATTTCCCGCCGTAGCCAAACCCTTAGCCGCTTCGGTTGACATTCTGAAATACCATATCACGGGCGGCAGCGGCGTATTAACCCAGCAACAGGAACGCTTAAAAGCGGAAACTGAAAGTCGTAAACTCTTGCAAGAGCTGGTGTCATATTTGGATGGCAGCATGCAAAAACTTGCGCAGCTCAATAATCACTTAAAGGGTCTATCAGACAACTCAAACGAAACCACAAAGGCAGCGCTTAGTAGCGGCGGCAATACCATTTGGACTGTATTTTTTATCTCTCTTATTGTGGGCATAGGCGTAGCCGCCAAGGTAGTTGCTGGGGTGCGCAAGCCAATGGTACAGCTGGTGCGCCGCCTTGAAGCTTTAGCCGATAATAATTTAACTGATCGCTTCGAACGTTGCGAAGAGGGCGAGTTTGGCGAAATCTCTCACTCCCTCGATAAAGTAGTAAAAAGTTTAACCACCGTTATTCGCGAGTTAAAAAATCAGGGGCAAGGGCTTTTGGTAATGGCGGGAGACGCCAACCGAATTAGCGGTAACTCGCGCCATCAAATTGATGAGCAAAAAGCGCAGGCCGAAAGTCTTGCCTCAGCAGTCACCGAAATGGAACAAACCGCCCACGCGGTTGCTGGCAATGCGCGCGATACTAACTCGGTCGTGGGTGAAATCTACACCTCTACCAAAGAGGGACAGCTGGTGGTTAATCGCAATAAAGAATTAATTGGCGACCTAAATAACGAGCTAAATGAAGCGGGGCGAGTAGTGAATAGCTTGCGCCAAAGTTCCGACGGTATAGGCACCATAGTTTCAGTTATTAATGGAATAGCTCAGCAGACTAATTTGTTGGCGCTCAATGCGGCTATTGAGGCGGCGCGAGCAGGCGAGCAAGGTCGCGGGTTTGCGGTAGTGGCCGACGAAGTGCGCACCCTGGCTACTCAGACGCAAAAATCTACCGCAGAAATTTCTGACATGATTGAAAGCCTACAAGCCAGCGCGGTAAAAGCTACCAATATCATGGTGCGCAACCGCGAAGTGGCTAACGCCTGTGTGGAACAATCAGATTTAGCCAGCAATTCATTGCAGGGCATAGCCACAGGTTTGGATCGCATTAAAGACATGACCTCCGCCATTGCCCAAGCGGTGAGTGAACAGAGCAATGTTGCAACAGAATTGGCGCGCGGCGTAGTAAACATGTCTGATATTGCCGATCAAGTGCAGCGCGGAGCGATAGAGCTTGAGTCCTCTAGCAGCAAGTTGAATCAAATGGCTAAAGCCCAAGAGGGGCTTACGAAAACTTTTGTACTTAGCTAGATTAAATTTAAAGCAGTCACCGCAGGTGCACCTGCGTTTAAGCACATCACAAGACTGAAGTCACCAAAACCTCAACCTTATGATGTGCGACCTCCGTTTCAATTTGAGCAAGCACCTCGGTATCAGCTTCAGGCATTTGCGCCAAACCTTCGAGCAAGGCTTTGAAATAGAGCATGGTGCCGCCCACCAAGAGCGGAATCTTACCCGCGGCATGAATAGCGGCGATTTCACGCTCCGCATCCGCGCAAAAATCTGCAGCGGAATAGGGCTGCGCTGGATCGCGAATATCCAGCAGTCTATGAGGCGCGGCGGCCTGCTCTGCGGCGCTAGGCTTAGCCGAACCTATATCCATGCCGCGATACACCAGCGCGGAATCCACACTGATAATGTCTGCCGGCAAACGCTGGCAAAGGGCTATCGCCAAATCTGTTTTACCAGAGGCAGTGGGGCCCATTAAAAAAATGACAGAAGGTTTTTTTGGCGTGGATGTATTCGTGGTTACCGACATAATTTATTGACCGCGCATAAACATTTTGTCGAGTTCATCCAACGACTGCAGCAGCCAAGTAGGTCGCCCGTGATTACACTGACCGCTGCGCTCGGTGGCCTCCATGTCGCGCAACAGACCATTCATTTCAGGAATAGTGAGGCGACGATTGGCGCGCACCGAGCCGTGACAGGCCATAGTCCCGAGAATTTCATTGATGTGATGCTGAATGCGCTCACTGGTGCCGTGTTCAATTAAGTCCGAGAGCACATCGCGCACCAGCTGTTCGACTTTAGCGCGATTCAGCACTACCGGCACTTGACGAATCAATAACGTCTCCGGCCCTGCGCGCTGCAATTCAAAACCAAGGCTTTTAAAAATATCGGAAAAACTTTCTGCGCAGTCTGCTTCTTTTTCACTAAGTGCAACCGACTCAGGCACCAGCAGTGGTTGCGTTTGGATACCGCCACTGGCAAAGGATTCTTTCATACGCTCATAAGTGATGCGCTCGTGGGCAGCGTGCATATCCACGAGAATTAAGCCTTGGGCATTTTCCGCCAGAATATAAATCCCTTTAAGCTGTGCCAGCGCAAAACCGAGCGGTGGAATATCGTCACTCGCCGTTTCCGGCAGAGCTTGCGTAGAGTTGTGCAACTCGCCGTAGACCGCCAACTGCTCGCGCACTGTGTTTGGCTCAATACTGCGCGGTTGATAGCTGCTGCCATAACCGCCCTGAGAAAAACTATTTCCTGAAGCGTGACTTGCACCTTGAGATGGACGAAAACCGATGCTCTCCTGCCCCTTGAACTCACCCGCCGCCAAACCCTGCACGCTAGGTGTAGCCGCTAGGCTAAGCGCCGTAGGTTGTGGAGCATCGAGCAATTCACCCCCAGCGCCGATTTGCTGCCGAGCCAAGGTGTCCTCTGGGCGCACCTGCGCAAGGGCGCGATGCAAACTTGAATAGATAAAATCGTGCACGCTGCGACCATCGCGAAAACGCACTTCATGTTTGGTCGGGTGCACGTTCACATCAACTGTTGCTGGGTCGACTTCGAGATAAAGCACAAAAGCGGGATGACGACCGTGGTAGAGCACATCCTGATAGGCTTGCCGTACCGCATGGCCGACCAGCTTGTCGCGAATGGCGCGACCGTTTACATAAAAGTGTTGCAGGTCTGCCTGGCTGCGCGAAAACGTCGGCTGTGACACCCAGCCCCATAAGCGCAAGTTGCCGCGTTCAATATCCAAATGCAGCGCATTTTCCATAAATGCAGGGCCGCAGACTTGTGCTACGCGACGCTCCTGCTCCAGCTGCGTGTCGCCTGCGCGCCACGCGTGAATGGCGCGGCCGTTGTGGCGCAAGTTAAAGGCAACATCAAAGCGCGACAAGGCTAAGCGTTTTACGACATCTTCAAGATGGGTGTATTCAGTTTTTTCCGTGCGCAAAAATTTGCGGCGCGCAGGCGTGTTGAAAAATAAATCGCGCACCTCTACCGTTGTACCGCGCGGATGGGGCGCAGGGCTGAGTTGCGTTTCCATATCGCGCCCTTCGGCAACCACTTGCCAACCGGCGCTCTCTTCGTTGGTGCTGCTAATGAGCGCCAAGCGCGCCACTGAGCTGATACTTGCTAAGGCTTCGCCGCGAAAACCGAGCGTAGCGACGGCTTCTAAGTCATCTAATTCATAAATTTTACTGGTGGCGTGGCGACTGAGTGCCAGCGGGAGATCATCTTGTTCTATGCCGCCGCCGTTATCGCGCACGCGCATCAGCTTAATACCGCCCTCTTCCACATCGATATCCAACCGGGTCGCACCCGCATCCAAACTGTTTTCCAACAATTCTTTAATAACGGAAGATGGCCGCTCCACCACCTCACCGGCAGCTATCTGGTTGGCGAGGCGGGGGCTGAGTAATTTGATTTTGGACATGAGAAAAAAGTATCGCTGATAAATTAGGAAGCAGGAATTTTGATGGTTTGGCCGACTTTCACCACTGAGTTACTCATTCCATTGTGGCGCTGCAGCTGGACAACGCTTACGCCATAGCGGCTGGCAATAGCCGATAGGGTATCACCAGAGGAGACGCGATGCTCGCGCACCAGATTTTTAATGGTGCCCGATGCGACCTGCGCCGCAAAGAAAGTGCCTGCCGGCGGGTGCTGCACAAAGTATTGGCGCACACCCTGAAACACGGACTGGGCCATTTGCCGACGATAGGCAGGCGTGGCGAGTTTGCGCGACTCATCAGGGTTAGAGATAAACCCCGTTTCTACCAAGATAGAAGGCACGTCCGGCGACTTAAGCACCATAAAGCCGGCCTGCTCCACATGACGTTTATGCAGTGTCGCCACGCCGCTAATGGAACCCAGTACGTGGCTGGCGACTTGCAAGCTGGAGTTGAGCGTGGCGGTCATGGAGAGATCGACCAACACACCTGCCAATACCTGATCTTTATCGTCGAGGCTAATACTACCCACACCGCCAATTAAATCGGATTCATTTTCGCGCTGCGCCAAAAAGCGCGCGGTCTCGGAGGTGGCACCATTGCGCGAGAGTGCAAAAACCGAGGCCCCGCGCGCGCTGGGTTTGGTAAACGCATCTGCGTGAATAGAGATAAACAAATCAGCTTTCATGGCACGCGCAATATCGCGGCGCTTTTTCAAGGGAATAAAATAATCGCCACTGCGGGTAAGCTTGCCACTAAAACCGGGCTGCGCATTGATCGCAGCGATTAAGTCTTTGGCGATGGCGAGCGTCACTTCTTTTTCACGCAGACGATTAGGCCCCATGGCACCAGGGTCTTCACCACCGTGACCCGCATCTACCGCGATAACAATGGTGCGCTTTCCGGCATAATCAGATGCCGATTGCGTCGGCGTCGTCGCGCGCGCGTTAGCCATGGGCTCCATTTTCGCCCCAGTATTATTAGCCGCAATTGCACCACCCGTTTGCGCTATGACGGCAGTGGTGTTTGCCGCAACCTGCGCGCCAGTTAACGGCTGAGCGGTAGCGACGCTAGGCGCAGCCGCTAAGCGGGTAGATGGCTGGGGCTTGGAATCCGTAACGGTCGTATTCGCAGTGTTATTAGAGTTAGACGCAGCGGCGGGCACCTCATCATAAAGATCCAACACCAAACGATCATGTATGCCATTGCCCGCTTTAAGCGCAAAGCTATTGGGCGATACGCGGGTTTTTAAATCCAACACTAAGCGAAAATCATTGCCGTTTTGCACTGCGTGTCGCAGCGCACTAATGGGCGTATCCGCCAGTGGCAAGCTATTGAGCAACGCGGGGTTCAAGCTGGCATTTTTGATGTCGAGCACTATGCGCTCTGGGCTGGCGATTTGGATGAGGCTGTGCTGCACAGGGCCATCCAAGTCCAGCACTATGCGCGTGTGATCAGGCGCGCGCCAAACCCGCACACCATTGACCGTAGTCGCCTGCGCCGTGGCTGCGCCAAGTAACTCAATACTCAGCAGCAGGGCCAAACTTAATAGCACAGAAAACATGCGGGTTAATTGCATAGTCAAACTCAGTAACATGGTTGCAAACGGCTTAGCGCTGTTATTTATTGTAGACAAAGGTCACATATTTCCAGATTAAGTACGCACTCTACCTTAAAGGGCGCTTTTCACTCCACCACAATTGCCACCTTAGGGCCATCCAGCAGGGCTATATACTATGAAACAAGAGGCGACATCGGAGCCGCAGGGGGCAATCTATAGCATCAGCCGCCTGAACACAGACCAAAGCTAGTTCGATTAATGTGTTTATTGCGTCCGAAACTGTGAAACTGCCAAACTTATGCCAAGCTCAATGGTGTCATGATTCACCGCTATAAACGACTCACCCCTGTTCTTAATCCCTACTTTGGATCTCTGCATGCCGGCTTCCACCTTACAGCACCCTAAACGCCCTCGCTTTTTTGCCCATCACTTGAGCCTCGCCATCAATGGCCTATTGCTCGGCACTGCTTTAAGTGTACCGGCACAGGCGATTAGCTACGGCATTTACGATTCGCGCGGCCTTGCCATGGGCGGCGCAGCTGCAGCGGTGGGCACGCCCGCTCAGGCGGCCTTTTACAACCCCGCCCTGCTCTCTTTTCACGATGGAGAAGAGGAGGATTCACGGGATGGCCGCGTCTACGTACCCAATATTGTGGGACAAATTTCTAGTGCGTCAGAATCTGCCATAAACGCCATTGACGATGAGCTCGACTTGCAGCTCAGCAGCGCCGTGAATGAGTTCAATATCACCAACAGCACCGCGGCGGCGGGATCGGTATCCAACACATCCAAAGACCTGCGCGATATTCTTGATGACATTGCCAACCAAGATCTGCGCGTCGATAGTTTTATCGGCTTCAATATCAGTGAGCCCAGCCAGCGTGAAGGCGGTGCCTTTTATGTTGGGGTACGTCTTATAGGTGCGGGGCGCGCCAATGTCAGCGCTGAAGATCACGCGCTTCTCGATACCTACATTAGTGCAATGGACAGCTATGTTGCCAGCGGCGACTTAGCGCAAGTGAGCACCCAGTATCCAGGCTTAATCAACAGCGCGGGACAATTGATAGACCCTACCGACCAACTAAACTCCAATGCCGATATCAGCGCCCTCGTCATCAGCGAATGGGGCATGGCCATGGCCAAAGAATGGACCTTTTGGGGTCAAGGCATCTCCTTTGGCGTCACCCCCAAACTCATGCGTGTCGATGCGTTTCGCGATACGGCCGATTTCAACAGTTCCATCGATTCCGTCGATGCCGGCATCAATGAATTTGAAGACTCACAGCAAACCCACTACAGCTTTAACGCCGACCTCGGCATAGCCGCAACCATTGCCGAGCACTACCGCATTAGCTTTTCGCTCAAGGACGCCTTTGCCAAAACCTTCACCACTCACCAAGAGCCGGACCCCATCACCGGCATAGCGCCCCCCGATCTCAGCCTAAAGCTCAGCTCGCGCTCACGCATGGGCCTAGCCTATGTGCGCGAGGGCTTTAGCCTCGGGCTGGACTACGACCTCAGTGCCGCCGCGCCCATGGCGAACGAAGCTGAAACCCAAGAGCTAAGTTTTGGCGCTGAATACACAATATTGAGAGGCTTGGCATTGCGCGCTGGCTATCGCCAAGATCAAGTCGGCAATAGCGGTGCCATTAGCTCCTTTGGTATCGGCTATCAATGGCGGCGCATGGTGGTGGATATCGCCTACGCCAGCGGTAGTGAAGTGAAAGCGGGCGGGCTGCAATTAGGTTGGACATTTTAGCGCTTGGGATTTGCGCTGAAAGGAACAAAAGTGAAAGTGAACAAAGGCGCGCCTACTCGCACTTTTAAAACGTAGGCGCTTAGGCAATCAATTTGCCTATACCCCATCGACCGCATTTTCACGCCAGCTGTACACCAGTTTAAAGCTGCCCAAATTCGCGGCAGCTTGCTGCAAAATCGCGACATCTTGCTCGCCGCGCATACCACTAAACGCCAACACCAAACGCTCACCACTGGCGGTTTGGGCTTCCACACCGCCCAACCAACCAATATATTCTGGGCGCTGCAAGCCAATAGACTCTTCGTCAACTTGGCCGCTGTAGGCGAGGGTTTCATAGGTGCCGGTGGCATAACCGGTGAGCCATACTTGATGAGCTTTCTTCCACACTATCTGCGCTGTTTCACGCTGGCGCGGGGCATAGTCGCCAAAGAGACGCCCTGCCGAGTCGCCCGCCGCATTCATCATCGCCAGCGCACAGTTGCCGCGCGCTATCGCAAAGTCTTCAGGAACCAGAAGGTATTCAGGCAGCAACCGCGCTACCTCAGCAGCAATAGCGTGACTCAGTATTTGAAAATCAGTCGACATAAGTAGTCTCACGGTAGGCGAAGCCAAGGCTAAAAAGCCACATTGGACGCAAGTATGGCGCGACTCACTAAAAAACTGGCGACTATTAACATAACTTTTAACATGATGATGCCGCGCACTAGGTCGCGCTTAAAAACGACATGACAAACACCAAAGAGCAAATATCACCGGCCACAGAAAGAAAGTTAACCTAAGGGCTTATGTATTAACCGCTGGCGTTACCGTATTTAATGCAGAGGCCGCTAGCAGGCGGGCACCTAACACACCCGCGCGGCCATGAAGGCTGGTGGCAACGATAAAGTCTTGTACATTGTCAAGCACAGCCGCTGGCCCATAGCCCTGTAGCAGCTCCAAAAATTGTTGCTGAATCATGCCCAGCAGGCGCGGTTGCTGCATCACGCCCCCGCCTAAGACAATCTTTTCCGGTGCAAAACACTGGGTTAAATTAACGCAAAGTGCCGCCGCATAATAAGCCTGCATTAGCCAAGCGCAATGATCGGCAGGCAGTTTACTGGGCACCTGTTGCCAGCGCTGGGTTAATGCAGTCCCCGACGCTAAACCCTCCGCGCAGTTGCCGTGAAACGGGCAGCAACCCGCAAAACTATCCTGAGCCAAGGGAGGGATGAGTAAATGCCCGACTTCCGGGTGCGCGCGCCCCTGTAGTAGTTTTCCATCAACATAAATGCCCGCACCAATACCTGTACCAAAAGTGATATAGATTGCATGCTGACAACCTTGCGCGGCACCTTCAGCCAACTCTCCTAAAAGCGCGGCGTTCACGTCGGTTTCAAAACCGATGGGCACACCAAACTCGCGTGTAAAAAAATCCACTATGGGCGTATCGCGCCAACCCGCTTTAGGTGTGTGAGTGATGCAACCATAATTAGCCGCCGCAGGATTTAACTCCACCGGCCCAAAGCTGCCAATACCCATGGCAGCAAAAGCACCATGACGCGCACTGGCGGCGTTAAAAAAATCGCTGACCTGCGCCAGCGTGATGTTGGGTGCCTGCGTCGAAATCACTGCCTGCTCCAACACCGTTCCTGCACCTGTGACCAGCTCGCAATTAAACTTGGTGCCACCGGCTTCTATAACCGCTAGGAGCGGTGCAGTGGGGGATATTTTCGACATAGGACTACCTTTTACTCATGCCGCCATTGACGGCTTTCGATAACAAAAAAGCAAAAAAAAAGCAAAAAAAAGCCGCATAGACTTGGGGTAACCCCAAGCGTATGCGGCAAACTGCTAGAAACTATAACGCAGGCCTACCGACATAGAACGACCACTCACCGGACGAGCGCGAATCATGCTGCCTACTACCGCACTACCCTCTTCTGATTCAGTAATCACAAATTCATCAGTGAGATTATTCACATTCAGATTAGCGACCAATTGATCGCTGATTTCCCAGCTGCTGTAAAGGTTGATCAGGTTGTAACCTTTTTGCTTGAGGTCGTTGTTATCCTGCAGATAAAAATCAGTAGAACCTTGCAGTGCAACACCCAGGGTTAAACGATCGCGCTGAAACTCAGGGGAGATAGTCCAAATCAAGTCTGCTTGACGACGCGGCGTATTGCCAATCACGCTGGCATTTACTTGATCGGCGGTGATTTCCGCCTTCGACCAGGTTGCATTACCGCGCAGCGAGAAGTAATCGTTGATGGTGTACTTACCTTCAAACTCGATACCCGTCGCTTCGTATTCACGAATGAAGGTTTCGCCCGAGGTCACTTCCGCATTGGTTTCTTCGGTCACGGTATTGAACAGCGTGGCAAAGAATGACCAATCGCTCGCCAGCAGTTTGTAGCCCACTTCTACCTGAGTAACATTGTCATAACCATCGGTGGTTGAGCTTAGGCTGCCGTCGGCATTGAGTGAACCGGCCACTTGAGTTAAGCGATCCGCCACTGCGCGGCCACCATCGCTGTAACGCGCAAACACTGAAGAGTCATCATTCAACAAGAAAGTACCGCCCACAGAATAGGAGGTGTTATTTGCATCGTAGTTAACGCGCTGTACCGCTGCATTTTGCTCATTCAAAGCACGCACACCGCCGTTAATAAATCCGGCTGACGTGGCCTTGGCATTTTCCATTAAGGCATCCGAATCCAAACGGGTGATCACCCCATTTGCCACGCTGAAACTACCTATATTGCCATCGCCATTAAGGTCGCTAGACACATTGCCACCACAGCAACCGTCCATACGCTGACCGCGTGCCTGCACTTGGTCATAACGGGCGCTCACATCAAACGAGAACCGATCATTCACGTCCATCGCGACATTGATATAGGGTGCGCTGGTGGTGTACTCCAAATCCCAATCCCACGCGAGGAAACTCTGCGAGAGCGCGCCATTGTCGGCAAGTACCACATCAACCGTGTTGCCATTGGCATCTATGCCCGCACCATTGGCAACGTAATTAATATTCTCGCCACCGCTCAAGGTTTGCATGCGCGCATGCCAGCTTTCCCAGGCGGTATCTATGCTTTGCTGCGAGAAGTAATAACCGCCGGTGACGGTCACAGCATCAAACTGTTTAGACAGACGCAAGTCGTTAACTGTTAAACCCAAGTCTTCAAATTTGGTATCAAACTGTAAGTTGGTAAACGCTAGTTGATTCGGATTAGCAGCCGTGCCATTAACCATTGCAGTGACGCCGCCACTGCAATTAAGGCTTACGCCACCCACGCTCGCGCCATCGCAAAGTGCTGCGCCCTTGGCCGCGATAGTGTTTGTGCCACCGGCAAAGCCATCAGTAAAGGGGGAAATAAACCCGCCGCTCACACTAGAGGTGCGGAATTTATTGTTGATGAACACGCCATCCGCCAATTCTTGATCAAATTCAAAACCATAGGCGCGCACCTTAGACACTATACCGTCGCTGACAGAGCGTTCATGAGGCGTGCCATAGGCATCAAAGGTGGTGATATTAGCCGAGGCCGCACTTTGCAGGCCATCTTTACTCGCATCAAAACCCTCAACAGCACCATAGGAGCCGCCGCCGTTAACGCGCACCGGCGCTGGCAAATAGGTGGTCATTTTGTCATCGAGGTTTTTGACATAAACACGAAAGAAACCATTATCCAATTCTTTGGTGAGATTGAATTTAATCTGACCGCCGTCATCGCCATTAAAACCGGTTTCGCGCACGCCTTCGCCATTGCGATAAAAACCGCCGACATGGTAATAAATACTGTCAGTCAGCGAGCCGCCGTATTCAAAATCAGTGCGGAACTCGTTGTAATCAACCCCGGTAGAAACACCAAAACTACCGCCCTCTTCGCGCCCGGTTTTACTCAAAATATTGATAATACCGCCGGGGGAGTTACTGGCGAGAGTAGACGCCGAACCGCCGCGCACCGATTCAATCCGATTGACCGTAGCGTCAAAGCGCACAAAGTTATCCGCATTGCCGAAATTAATATCGCCGTATTCCAATACTGGCAAACCATCTTCGTGAATCTGCATGTATTTAGAACCCCCCGTCGCCAGCGGAATACCGCGAATGGTGATATTGGCATTGCCGCCACCGCCGGAGGATTCAGCGCGAATACCTGGCAAGGCGCGAAATACTTCGCCAATGGAGCGCGGGGCGACCTTTTCCACTTCTGCGGAGGGCATGGCACTCACTGAAATACTGGCGTTGATTTTATTGACTTGCTTACCGACCACACCGGTAACAATCATCTCTTCAGCCGCACCGGCCTCGTTCGCGAAGCTGGGTGCAGCCCAATAGCTAAAACCGGCAATCGCCAGCGCTAAGGGAGCTTTCAATAGTTGCTTGGAAGTTATACGCATCGTGTCTCTCCGGGTTATTGCTGTTATGAGTTCTGCGATCAAGTATTGCGTCTTGACTGGCACTAATTAAAGCACTGTGAATTAATAAGAGCAAGAGAAAATCGCATCACATTTAAATCCTTTAGGTATAAAAAGCGTTTTTTTGACAAGACCGGCTAGAAAAACCTCGATATGGCCCATTAGAACCATAGGCGATTCAAACTGAAATTGCCTATTTTAAAGCCAAAAAAAGAGGGGCAAGCCCCTCTTCTCATCGTCTTCAACCACAAGCTTAGAGCGACAAACTGCCATCTGCAGCCTGCATCAGCCGTATAGGGTCGCTAATGCTGCCGATGAATTGCCCTTGCGCATCGGTATTGAGAAAGCCCAGCAGATACCAATGGTCATCCGGCCCCTGCACCACGCGGCTGGCGTAGAGCCCAGCGCCCGCATGCCCTGCAACAAAGCCATTACCCAGCGTCTCCCAAGGGCCGAACATGGTGTCGGCAACAAAATAGGTTAAACCGGTTTGCGCCTCGCATTGAGGGTCAGCTAAACGTGCGGCTGAATGGAAACGCGTCGATACCGAGCAGAAGAGATAGTAGCGCCCGCCAATGTACTCAACCTGCGGCACCTCCATTTCACCAAACCAGCCCGGCGCCAAGAAGGGCTTTTGCACATCCCAATCGAGGAGGTTGCGCGACGTGGCATGGCCAATAGCGCCGCGCCCGTCAGGTGCGCCAGCATTGGTGCGGCAGGTGACCAGCATGTGGTAGAGATCCAGCGCGGGGTCTTTAAATACCCAGGGGTCACGCCAAGAGGCGTCGTGCCAGTAGGCCAGTTTGAGCCCGTCATACCAGCGCGAGTCCAGCTCCACATGGGGGTTATGGGCGCTCTTCTCCCACTGTATTAAATCTTTGGATGTGGCTTTGCAAACCCGCTGCACCAAACCTTTTTCGGCGCGCATGGTACCGGTGTAATACATGATCCATTCGTCTTGATGGCGGACAACACAGCCCGTCCAGGTGGTGTAGGAGTCCGGCGCCTCATCATTGCCAACACTGGGCGCCAGGGCGTCGGGCAAGATTTGCCAGCTGCGCAAATCCTGTGACACCGCATGACCGACGGACACATTCCAGTGGCGTAAATCGGGGTCACCTAGGGACTTATTCGCCTGCAGAAAAAACATGTGGTAGTCGGCACCGTCGCGCGCCAGCCAAAAATCCCACACCCATTTATCCTGAAGTTGCAGCATAGTCTTACCTCTTTATTTATTGATCGCCGCCGGTGAGCATGACGGCCTTGTCGGGTGAAAAGTGGGTGTAGAACGGCAGTATGGCGCCGCCCATTGCGCGCGCATCTACGCCAATTTTGCCGGGTAGAATCTCCGGTACAAATACCCCATTGGGCGGCAGGGCGGCAACGCTGAGCGCCACCGCATTCACTAGCTGCTTGCGCACGGCCGCAGGCAGGTTGCCATCGATAACCACAGCTTCCAAATCGAGCACACCTGTGGCCGAAAAAATCGCCATGCTGAGTGCATAGGCGCAATCAGCAATCCATTCATCCACCCATGCCTGAGCTGCCGGCAGCAGCTCAGGCAATTGCGAGATATTGGTAATCGCAAAACCATTGGCATTGAGATGACGGCGCAACACATAAATCGAAGCGCGGTCGGCAAGCGTCGTAAAACTGCCACTCAACGCGGGCGCAGAACTCAATTGCGAAGGGCTAACGGGCATGGACGCAAGCGCACCGGCATTGCCGTGCACACCCCGCTCTAGCTGCCCGTGGAGCACCACGCCGCCACCCACAAAGGTGCCCACAAAAATATAGAGGAAGTTGTTGATGCTCTTGCCCTGTCCAAATTGCAGCTCGGCAATCGCCGCGGCAGAGCAGTCATTTTCTAAGGCTATGGGCAAGTCGGTGCGCTGCGCTAATAGTTCTTCAAAGCGAATGCTATTCCAGCGCTCGGCCAAGGCGTCACTCATGTTGAGTTCGCGCGTCCAAGCACCCATAAACCAAGGCATAGCCAAACCCACGCCGAGCAGCCGCGAACGCTGTTCTAGCGACAGAGAAGCGCGCAAATAATCAATGCCCTGTTCGATTTTATCGAGTAAAAAATCTGGCTCAGGCACGGTGAACTCATGGGCGACTTTCCCAATAACGGTACCGCCAAAATCCATGAGCAATAACTGCACATCGCTGCGCCCTACATTGGCACCAATCGAATAGGCACCTTCAGGATTGATCGCGTACATAGTCGAGGGCTGGCCTAGACCGCGCTGCACCTTACCCATTTGCTGCACCAGCCCCGCCGCCTCCAAATCATCCACAATTCGCGTTACCGCTTGTGGGGTGAGCTGCGCTAAACGCGCCAACTCCAACTTAGAGGCCTGACCCAAACGGCGCAAAAAATCAATCAATACCCGCTCGTTGTAGCGGCGCAAACCGCTCGAATTACTGCCTTTACTCATAGGTCTTCACTCTATTATGTCCATAGTTGGGCAACCAAACACCTTGGGCAAATACTTACACCCACCCCTGCGCGCCTTACGATAAGTTTCTGTCACCGTCGGGAATCCACGGGAGCAACTTGCCGCACTTATATTATGCACAGATAAGCTTGACTTAATTAAACCACTGTGATTAATTAAGTCAAGCAGTTTTTAGCGCAAGTAACGGGCTAAAGCCCGCAAACAGAAGTTTACCGCGCCATAATAATCCCTGCGCCACAGAATAATCACGGAGACGTTTATGCCCAATAGCCCTCAACAACCCGTTGGCGCCCACAACCTAAAGCTCATTCGCTGGTTGACGTTTTTTATGTTCACCCTGTTTGCGCTCACGACGGATGCCGTCGGCGTGATTATTCCAGAGCTTATCAAGCTTTATGACCTGAACCTGACCCAAGCCAGCGCCTTTCACTATGCGCCCATGCTCGCCATAGCTTTCAGCGGCATAGCGCTCGGTTTTCTCGCCGACAGGATTGGGCGCAAGCGCACCATCATGCTGGGCTTAGGGCTTTTTGCACTGGCGTGCTTTCTGTTTTCTCAAGGCGACACCTTTGGCTTTTTTGTCTGCTTACTGCTGGTATCCGGCTGCGCCATCGGCATTTTTAAAACAGGTGCACTAGCATTGATTGGCGACATATCGACCAACACCCGCGAGCACACCGGCACCATGAATACGGTCGAGGGCTTTTTTGGCCTTGGCGCCATTATCGGCCCCGCCATAGTCACCTACTTACTCGCGCAAAATGTATCTTGGACCTATTTATACATAATCGCCGGTAGCCTCAGCTTGATTCTCATCGCCCTTGCCAGCCAAGTTGAATACCCACAAACGCTGAAAACTGCACCCACAGAAAAAGCCAGCCTCGGGCGCAGCCTTGCCATGCTTAAAAACCCCTATGCCCTGGGCTTCTCGCTAACAATCGCGCTCTATGTTGCCACTGAGGTGGCGATTTACGTGTGGATGCCAAGCTATTTACAAGACTATCAAGGCAGCTATGTCTGGCTTTCGGCCTACGCACTTTCGATCTTTTTTATATTGCGTGCGGGCGGCCGGTTTTTAGGCAGCTGGGTATTACAGCGCTATGATTGGACCAGCGTCATGCTCTGCTTCAGCGCTGCTATTTTTCTCTGCTTTCTTGGTAGCGCCATTTGGGGTGTTGATGCTGCAATCTATTTGCTGCCCGCGTCAGGCCTGTTTATGTCAATGATCTACCCTACCCTCAACTCCAAAGGCATAAGTTGTTTTGCGAAACATGAACACGGTACTGTGGCGGGAGTTATTTTATTCTTCACTGCGATAGCTGCCGCCCTAGGCCCATTGCTGATGGGGTTGGTGGGCGACTGGCTGGGCCATGTGCGCTACGGCTTTTACCTGGCGACCGGTTTTGCGGCGCTGCTCATGCTGGCGATGCTGTACAACTACTGGGCACACCCTGCCGCGCAGCGCTTGGCGGATCTGGATAATCAATAACACTGCAATAAAACAGCCTCCTCAAACGTCTATACAACGCTTATACCTTGCACTTGCCATAAGACTGCCTATCAATTGGCAGTCGCCACCAATCCAACATTCACACAATCACCACTCAGACAATATAGCGCCGGAGCGAGCCCCTCCCTCACCTCCTAAGCAGGTCTCAAAAGGCGAACATTTATTGACTCTTTAATACTCAAACCTTCAATTTGACACGCCCAACTGCTACATTGAGTGACATAAAAAAGACGAATGGGTCCTAACGACACAAATGACGATATACGAATAGCTAGCCTATTCGAAACTAGAAATATCACCCATTTAAGAGTTTTTATTTATGAACCAGATTAAAAACACACAAGCAGGTAGTTTATTAAGCAAGCCACACCATAAAAAATCCTTACTTACCCTTGTGATCATGACAGCAATGACGCCTGCGTTTGCTGCCAATAATCCTAAGTCAAGCGACATGGTAGAAGAAGTCGTGGTCCAGGGAACACGCGCAAGCCTATTAAATGCCCAAGACATGAAGCGCTCTGCCGACACAGTAATGGATGCTATCTCCGCATCAGACATAGGCTCACTACCTGATAAAAGCGTACTCGAATCTCTGCAACGCGTTCCCGGTATATCCATTGAGCGCTATGCCGCCGCTGGCGACCCCGATCACTTCTCCATTGAAGGTAGCGCCATTACCCTGCGCGGCCTGAGCCAAACTCGCAGTGAATTTAATGGGCGTGACAGCTTCTCCGCCAATAGCGGCAGAGGCCTAAGCTTCCAAGATGTACCACCAGAACTCATGAGCAAGGTTGAAGTATTCAAAAACCAAACAGCTGACATGATCGAAGGGGGCATCGCAGGTACCGTAAACTTAGTAACACGCAAACCTTTTGATTCAAAAAATCGGATAGTTGCCTTTACTGCAGCAGCTGACTATGCCGACTTATCGGAAGAAACAGAGCCTAGTATTTCAGGCCTTTACAGCGACACATGGGAAACCAATTCAGGGGAATTTGGATTTTTAATCAGTCTCTCAGACTCAAAATTAACCACACAGACAGATGGCTATGGCATTGGCGTACACACGCTCACCGACATAGCAGGAACGGGTGAGCGCTGGGTGCCGCACAACGCCGCCCTTCGCACGACTACACAAGAGCGCGACCGCAAAGGCGCATCACTCGTTGGTCAGTGGCAAGACTTAGAAGGGACTTGGGCATCGACTATCGAGTATGTGCGCTCTGACGCCTCGCTGGTATGGAATGAGCATGTAATGGATGAATACAGCTATGCGGGTACACCATCCAGCGACTCAGTCTATAACGACCTATCATTTATCAGCGGTACACTCAACAATGTAGACCCCTACTTGGTATCAACTCGCCGCAACGACAAGAACTCTTTGGTAGAAGATTTCTCAATAAATCTTGCATACACACCCAGCGATGAACTCAGCATCACCGCCGATGCGCAATACACCAAAGGCTCAACCAAAGTTGTTGACCTATCGATTTTCGGCGGCGTAAAGGCCTCGACCTACATTGATATGAGTTCCGACACACCTGATGTGGTCATGTTAGCGCCTACCACCAGCACCCAAACTGGCGCCGAGTATTTTGCCGACCCTGCAAACTATTTTTACCGCTCAGCAATGGATCATCTCGAAGACAGCGATGGCGATGAGATGGCCCTAAAGTTAGATCTAAAATACGAACTTAACGCGGGCTTATTGAGCTCAGTAGAAACCGGTTTGCGCGTTGCCAAGCGCGAGCAGATTACACGCTGGTCGAAATACAACTGGGGTGAGTCATCAAACTACAAAGGTGGTAGCTTTTTCTACTTCAATGGAAAAACAACCACTACCAACCCTAGCAGCCAATACGATGCGCCCGCATCAGAAGCATTTGTATTTGACTCCTTCTTTGGCGGTAATAACGAGGTAGTTACTGGCGGGAAAATTTTAGTGCCGAGTGAATCTTTAGTCGCCAATTACAACAGCTTTTTAGCCGCTACAGACACCTTCGGTTTCATCAACGCCGCAGCACGAGGCGACGGCAGCAGTCCTTACCTACCCAGTGAAATCAATGATACAACCGAGCAAAATACTGCCATTTACGGCAAGCTAAATTTTGCCAGCAGCAATGAAAACCTAACAGGCAACATTGGCGTTCGCTTAGTCGAAGTTAATACAAAAGCGAACAGCGGCGGAACTCTCTACGCAACTGCATTGGCTGGAATGTCAGCAGACGATCGCGCCTTTAGCTCCGGTAAAGACGAAGCCAGCAATGCACTGGACAATTCAGTTACTGCAGCCTTGCCCAGCCTGAATATCAACTATCAGTTCACACCTGAACTCATCGGCCGCTTCTCCGCATCCAAAGCAATCAGCTTTGCGGACATGGGCAACATGCGCAACTACACCACGCTGTATGCAGTACAAAAAGTCGAAAACAATCAAACCGGCTTTGAGTATCGCGCCTATGCCGGCAACACCCAATTAGAGCCAACTGAAGCGACTAATTTAGACCTATCTGTAGAGTGGTACTTTGCAGAAGTTGGTTCAGTAAGCGCAGGTCTATTTTACAAAGATCTCAGCAACCTCATAGCCAGTGGCACAGAGTTAACTGAGTTCACTCATGCAGGTGTAACGCGCAATGTCTGGGTAGAAAAACCCATCAACAACGGCAATGCTGAAGTGTCTGGTATTGAACTAGCCTACAGCCAGTTTTTTGACAAACTACCTGCACCTTTTGACGGCCTAGGCTTACAAGCTAACCTCACACTCCTAGACCAATCAAATGATGCGACTAACAGCAACTTAGACTCATCAACACCACCTCGCGGCGAAGCGAACTTGTTGCCTGTAGGCGAGTTCTCAAACCTCCCACTACAAGGCCTTTCGGATACCACCTACAATCTTGTAGCTATGTACGAAAAAGGTGCCGTATCCGCGCGTATCGCTTACAACTGGCGCTCAGAGTATTTGCTTACAACGCGCGATGTCATCACTAAATTGCCCGTTTACAGCCAAGCGATGGGGCAAGTTGACGCCTCATTTATGTACGCGGTTACCGACTACCTAAAAATGGGCTTTGAAGGCGCGAATCTATTTAACGAAGTAACTTGGACCAAAGTGCAAGTAAATGGCAATGACGACAAACTCAATCGAAATTATTTCGTAAATGATCGTCGCATTTCATTTATTGTTAAGTCGGTTTTTTAATTACAAAACGACAACCTAAATAACGCTTCGCACAGAAATGTGCGGAGCGTTTTTTTATTTTTTAAATTTATTAAAAAACATCAGAAGCGACAGCTAATTTATATCGCAAAAAATAAAATAATCTTTATAACAACACAGTTGGCATAATTAGGTTTATTGACTAGTTACTAAAATGTAACTACTTCTTAAGGCAAGTCAATTACCCTATACTCGGTTTTTTATAAGCCAAGGAGCAACAAAATTGAAAAATATTTCTCTCATACCACTATTAGGTTTACTTTCTTTTTCTGCAAATAGTTTTGCAGAAACAAAATTCTATATAGAGACTGATCCTGCAACATTTTTGATGAGTGGGGACTCATTGCACTTAAAATTTTCAAATACTGCAATGCCCAACTGGCGCTTAGGAATAGGAACCTATTCATTAGAGATGCCTGACCTTCTTGTAGACATCAACAAAGCCAACAAAGATAAAAACTGGAACGTAGAGATCACACGAGGAATAGGATTTTTTGCAGAGTACTATTTCAATCCAGACCTAACGGGCTGGATGGTAGGAGCACAACTTTCAGAGCAAAAAATGGAAGTAAACAGACTCCAAAATACCGTTTCAGCAGAGTTTAAAAACGGCATGGCAATGGCGAGTCTCGGCTACAGATACCGTCCATTTGATTCATCTTTTTATATTCTACCTTGGGTAGGTATGGGTTATACAAAAACCACAGAAGGAAAATCTGAACGACTTGCGGCAGGATATGATGTTGATCCGTGGGTAGGATTTATGACATTGCATATTGGTTATGAATTTTAATCATTCATAACCAAAAAAATGTTCGCTCTTGCATAATCAATTGGCACGTTCAGTTGGCACAACACAAGGGCGAGCATCAACTTAAGCAGTAGCCTCACCTAAGGCTTTACGCGCTTCATCATCTGGATACATATCGTTGGCTTCCATCAGCAACTTTCCAACATGATCCATGGCGCGAATAACAACCTCAAGTTCATAGCCTATTTCCGACAGTTCATACTCACTGGTCGGCGGAACCGTCGCGTAGAGACGCTTAACAACTAATTGTTTGGATTCCAGCTCTCGCAACCGCTCACTCAGAATTTTTGTACTAATTGAACCCAGCGACTTAATCAGTTCTGAAAAGCGCTTTTTCCCGCCAAGCAACTCTCTAATAATAAGCGTTGCCCATTTGTGCTCCAAAATATCTGCAGTCACGCGCACAGGGCAGGTAGTGAGGCAAGGTGATCCGGCAATCTTTTTCATACTGATACTCACAGATTTAAAATGTCGTTACATTGTAAAGACATGTTACCTATCAGAAAAGACAAATGAGTTAAATGCCATACTTTAGATTAGAAAGAACAGAAAACAAGAACAAAAAAAACAAGCACATAAATGTAGGTAAAAAATAGCCACAAAACAAACAAAAATGATTTAAGCGACAACCAAATGCACACATCACAGCCGATTCACTGCCCACCCCACCGCTAACATGCTAATCACCACTGAGGCTCCCGTTAATACAAACTTGGGATACCAGGCATAACGCCTTAAAAAAATGAAGAGCGGTAAGGTGATCCCCAAAATCAATAGCTGACCAAACTCCACACCCAAATTAAATGAAAACAGTGATAGTAATTTTTGCTCATGATCCAGGCCAAGCTCAGATAATGCACCCGCAAACCCCATACCGTGAACCAAGCCAAAACAAAAAACTAATAATTTTGAATTGGACAAAAATGGAGCAATATTATTTATCGCGGCAACAGCAACGGTTAATGCAATACCCACCTCAACCCAGTGCGATGGCGCATATATCCACCCCAACATACTCGCCGTCAATGTTAGTGAGTGCGCCAAGGTGAATGAAGTAACAATCCACAACGCCTCGCGAAATATTGAACTAACATTAGGGATAGCCGTCCAGTATCCTTTTTGACGAATAAGAACAGCACCTAAAAGTAACGTAATTAAAAAAACAATATGATCGTATCCGGAAAGAATATGGAAAAAACCTTTATCTAAGAAATCTACAAATACATCCATCTGATGGTGGGATGTTTTGAAAACCATAAAGTTATTTGAAAAACTTAGAATACTGCTGTTTACACGTCCCTGATCTCGGATTAACACTTCTAATTCATGATGGCTTTCATCAACGCCAACATAAACTAATTTAAAATCCCCTTCCGGTAGACAACCAAACACAACAGGCACCAATAGATAGTTAGCGCCTGCAATTTCTTTAAATGACCAATCACTCAATATAGTGAATGAGCAAGCTTTTCCCGCCCTTGAAGCTGCAAGACTAGTTTTAATATATACACCAATCACTGGCGCATTATTTTTTAATTCATTCTTAGAAATACTGCCATTACCATCTTTATCAAGTAATACCCGCTCAGCTAAAGCGTCAAACTCTAAAGCATAGGTTGCACTAATTGCTCCAGTAGGCTCAACATCTCCGTTTAAGTAATCACTTAAACGATCACTTGCGCTCACACTGAGTGAAATAAATACAGTTAGAAAAAATGGAGCACCCCTTAGGCTGCTCCTTAATAAATCAATTAACACAAAGAGTCCCTTCTAATAACGGAACCTGAACAGGCTTAGACGGATCCGCTTTCGATACTGACATGCCAAACTTTACTGTTTTATTTGGCGCTATAGTTTTATTCCAGGCTAGGTTAGAAACAGCGTAGGGATTTTCACCTACTAGAGCTCCATTCCAAACACTTTTAACGCGTGTTGAGCCGTCAGTAAAAATCCAGTTAACTCGCCAATCCGACACAGCGGAAGATGTCGTATTAGTAATAGACACTTCAACATTAGCACCTGAACCCCACTCATTCAGTACCTTGAACTTACAGCTTCCTGCATTAGAGTTGGAATTACTTGGGAAAGGAGGGAAATCTAAGATGTCATAATCCCAAGAATTTGCACCAAAGACGCCTACGATATTGACAATAGATGTACCAATATTTTGAAAAGCATGGGGAGTCATAGGTGGGATATGAACAATATAAGGCGCATTTACCACAAAAACCTTATCTTTCATAAAGTAACGCATAGACCCTTTAAGTACGACATGCGCCTCTTCACCCACATGTGTATGCAATGGCGCACCGTTCCCAGGCAAGGTATTTGTAATCGAAATGGTCATATTATTAAAGCCATGTCGCTGACCTTCCATAACATGAATTATTTCTTCGCCACCCGGATTAATAACCACCATTTTATTCGGTGTTATTACGTATTTATCAACCGAGTCCAATACCGGCGGTGTAAAAAGTGGCGGAATTATCGCATTTACTATGGCGATATAATCATGGCTTTGCAGATGCAAAGCAAAACGTTCGGGTGTAACAGGCGAATAACTTTCACCGCTTGGCGCAATAGGATACATCGGAGTCGAATCGGCAGGGCCATAGGTAATGGTAGGATTCAAAGGCATGAATGAACCATTATTACCTATTGCGCTATTACCCCAGTCAGAATTGCTCACGTGAGCCAACGTCAGGCTTGATGACATAGCCATAACAAAAAATGTAGATACCAATGAAAAAGCTTTCATAATATGACCCATTAAAAAATGAATATAACAGTAGACGCACTAACAAGATAAATAAGGGATATTAGAAGTGTTTTCATAATATCCCCGGCATGTCTTACATAGCCTCTGCAGTTTCTAACTGACTCACCATTTTCATGGAAGATTTTTTGCGAGAATCTTTTAGATAATTAATTAATGGATTTATATGCTCAGGTTCAACCCAGTTAGCCTCAAGATCCTCAATCACATCATGACGACTAATAAGTTCGCCACCTGCATAATGACGCACTACTGGATGTAAAAACTGACTGCGTTGTGCTTGTTCGGTATTCGTTCTATGGATTCGCTCCACATTAAAGGGGTCACCTTCGATAGGATCACCAAACTCCAGATTAAGCGTAAAATAATCGCCTACAGGAAAGTTCTCCATAACATAGGGTTTAGGCATCTCTTGAAAATGCGCAACGCCCATTTCCCCCACCAAAAACACATCGGTCATAAATTCAGCTTGCTGCCAAATACCCGCAGCATGATTTATGCGATCAAGCATCTTCTGCGCTAAGATATCAGGATTATTTTCTAAAACTTGGCTTGGATAACTAACGCCTAATATTCTTTCATTCAAAACATTAAACAAAAAACGACAGTTATAACGGAAGCCATGAATAAAGCCTGAGGTGGACTTTCTGTAATCCAAAGAGTGTGTAATAGTTCCCGCAAAATACATATTAGAATTGTTTACTGACTCAAAATTTGATTTTATCGCCGGAAACTTATCGTTATAGCAAAGCTCAGGCAAAATACTCTCATCAAAAATACTTTGGTCAAACTTAAATCCAGTACACACAAGAACAAAGTCGTAGCGCAAAACTTCAACCTCACCTTCTGCGTGCCCGTATTTTACCGTAACATCTAATTGGCCATTATCGAGCTTGCTAATATTGAGAATGTCTGCATCAAGAACAGCATTTTGCGACTTCAATTGATATGTATCGAGTAAATTATTATTTACCGCACGCAAATTACCTACATAATGCGTCTTCCAAGCCATTTTTATAGGGTTAGGGCTGGCAACATGAATCAGTGCAGCAGATGCAATTAAATGATCAGCCGTTTCGAATCCTGAATTCCCCTTACCGAGCACTAGTACACGCTTATTTTCGTACTGTTTAGTATCAAGCTTAATATCAACATAATTAACACTATGCTCAATACCCGGAATATTTGGGATCATAGGCTTTTTAAAGCCCGTCGCCACAACCAAGTTAGTCGCGTAATAAACAATGCCATCAGTGCTTTTAACCGCATAGACGCCATCTTCATGTCGGGTAACAGAAGCCACTTTAGTATTGTAATTAATATTCAACTTATACTGCTTTGCATAGTCTGAAATATACTTAACAAAACTATCAGCATGAGGGAAGAACTTCTGATCGTAGGATGTAAATTTAATTAAATTATCATCCGTCAGGAGCGAGTTCCAATCATGACGCATATTGAATTCAGGACAGTCGCTTCCAGTAAATCGTTTATTAATAGAAATCAAGGTTCTATGCACAGGGAAGGACTTAAAGGTTTCACCGGCAGAGCTACCGGCCTCTAATATTAGATATTTTGCAGATGTTTTCTGCAAATAGTAGCCTAGCTGTACGCCCGCAGGGCCTGCTCCAACAATCAACACATCCAATAAATTTTCATATTCTTTCATGATGAATTTTCCTTAATAAGAGATAATTAATCTAAGCTAAAACAATACGTTTTGCTTTAGCGTCGCCAGTATTTATGACCGTGCCAAAAGCAGAAACCTGCAACAATTCAACATCAGCTTTTATTTTATTGATATTGGCCTCCAACCTTGCTTCGGCTAAATTTTCATATAGAAAATTAGAATCCCCTACTTTCAGTAAATAGCCAGGAGAAAAGTTAAATGCCAACTGATAGCGATGGGATACTGATTCGCCTTCAATCAACTTCCACTCAACTACATTCTCGCCAAATGTCTTTTGGATAGCACTATCCAATTGCATCTCATAAAAATATGTACCACCGAGAGCAACGCAATTTTTTGATCTTCCCAACACACTAATAGTGATTCCGGTACCGTTTTCATTTTTATGAACTTGAATAACATCACCAATTCTGTAGCGCAACAAAGGCAATGATTCACGCGATAAGTCAGAGATGATAATCTCGCCAATTTCACCATCAGCAACCTCATCTATACTGATAGCTTTCGGAGAATATTGTGCATCCTGCATCTCCTTTATAAATTCAGACTCCGGTATAAACTCGAAGTAGAGGCGCTCGCTCATCAACTCCATCCTGCCCGGTTGGTCGGTGCACTCTGTGGCGACTACATCAGCCTCTACCGTACCGTACAAGCTAAAAACCTTATCTATGCCCCACAAACTTTTAATAAATTTGCGCATGCTATCAGGCAGAACATCACCAAAAATGATGGCTGTATCCATATTCGGAAATACGTTAATCAGTTCGCCAAACTCTTGCTCAATCGCAAGCCCAATCTCTTTTACAACTAAAGGAGTACCTATAACAATGTTTACGTCTCCCTCTTTCTTCATATCAAAAATAGAGTCGTAGTCAACTTGCGAACTGTTAATAGCCATAGCACCAAGTGCATCGCTACCATTAACAATTGCCCACCCTGAAATACTCGGCAGCGGTGCACCTAGAGACATAACACCTTGCCCGGCCTTCATCCCTAGCTTTCGCAATGCAATAGCCTCATGAACTCTCTGCCGCTCCAAATCCGCATCAGAAAAAGGGATTTTTTTAGAACGATTGGTAGTTCCAGAGGTATTGAAAAAACAAGTTGGACAAATCTCCAAACTAGTATTCCCCTCAGACAGATCATTATCATTTGTGTAATCAGCAAGCGTTGCCGGCATTAAATAGGGTAAATCCTCAAACCGCTCCGCTGTACCATATAGAGAGTGGTCAGCAAGAGGAAATATGGATTTCATTAACG
This sequence comes from Cellvibrio sp. 25HG11W-0, assembly GCF_057815475.1. Lineage (NCBI taxonomy): Bacteria > Pseudomonadati > Pseudomonadota > Gammaproteobacteria > Cellvibrionales > Cellvibrionaceae > Cellvibrio > Cellvibrio sp. 25HG11W-0. The sequence goes on along the minus strand of NZ_CM174230.1, from coordinate 888,518 downwards.
CTAAATGATCGCAAGGCTCAAGACTTGAGTTTTTACGGGTGGTTGACATAACTTCTCTCCTTAAAAAGGTAACAAAATATTTATCGCCGATACTCGGCAACAACCTGCTTAATGCCCACATCGAAAGATGGGTGGATAGGCTCCCAATCAAAAGCCTTTTTAACGCGATGATTTTTTACACGATAGGACCCCACTAACATTTCCGATAGAGCCTTTCCTGCAAATAAACTTACTAGCCAAGCAGGAACAGAGGAATGCTTACCGCCACCCATCGCCCCCAAAAGAGACTGAGCCATATCTTTCATTTTGATGGGGTTATCATCAACAACATTAATAACGTTTAAGCCAGTATGCGTGCTCGTTGCCACAGCAACATAGGCTTTAGCTAAATCATCAATGTGAATAAAAGGAATGAAATTTTCACCATTCCCAGGGAACTGGTACTTACCTTTGGCTGCAACATCAAGGAAGAACTTTTTGAATGTTCCACCATTGCCGTACACCATCCCTGGACGTATGCTTAATGCAGAAACACCTTGATCTACAGCACCACTGATTATCTTCTCGCCACCGAGATGATAATTTCCCAACGCCGAATAATTAGGTATCGTCATCTCATCAATAACTTTATCGCCATGATTACCATGAGCAATCATCCCTGAGGTATATATCAAAGTCTTTACTGAAGGATTCACTTTCATCATTTTTACAATGGCATTCAAACAGGTATCGCGCAGCTCGGTAGACCGCTTAAGCCAAGCAGAAGATAGGCGCATTCCTGCTCGTAGATGGGCAGCATGAACGATGACATCGGCAGTGGCGGCCTTGCTCATCCAAGTATTGGGGTTACCCATATCTCCAACCACAGCGTTTATGCCTTGCTCAATCAGCTTTTTTTCACTCTCAAGACTATTGCACAGTCCTATTACCTCGTGCCCCTCTTTCGCGAAAGCTCGCGCTACGGCATTGCCAATATACCCACTTGCGCCAACCACAAATATTTTCATTGTGCTACTCCCGATGAGAATGAGTTACGCGTTTGATTCTTCGCGTAGTATTTTTTCGATATTGAATTGTTGCGATGAAATAAATGTTTTATGCGTATACCGCCCTTCACTATTCAATTTATAGTGGGCACAATATTCCTCTTTATTGTTGATGATTTGAGATATCGCATAGATCAAAAAGCGCGCATCCTGCAAAGTGTTATAAAGAGCCAAACTTACTCGCACCATTCCTTTTTTTGCCTCTATCTCTTCAAGTGACAAGTCAGGATCTAAATCCCACAGATCTTTTAAAATCATTTCTCGCACATAGGGATGAGCACAAAAACATTGATTTCTAACCGCAATGTTAAAATAATCATTTAAAATTAAAGCGGTCAATTCGTGGTCAAGATTGTCAATATTGAATGAGATAGTCGCCGTTCTATCTATATTGGTCATGCCGTAGATTTTAACTTCGTCAATACCCCTCATTGAAGTAAGCAAGAAATCTACTAATTCTTGCTCGTGACGCTGAATATTTTCAAACCCAAAATTCATAAGGTTATGAAGCGTTCCACCCAGTAATGCAGCACCAAAAATATTCGGCGTTCCCGCCTCCTCTCTATCAGGGAATTCCCTATTAATTACAAAATCATTTACAAATACAGCATCAACCATTCCGCCGCCTACCTCAGTTGGGCTGGCGAGCATAGCCAATGATTTTTTAATAATGAGAACACCAGGGGAGCCAGGGGAATACAATTTGTGCCCGGAAAAACAAAGAGCATCAATACTGCGAAGATCAGAACCGTCATCTGACATAACGACTTGTCGGTGCGCGATTAGTTGGGACGCATCAACCAGTATAAGCGCACCAAATTCATGTGCCAGCTCAGCTATATCGTAAATAGGGTTCACAATTCCTGTAACATTACTCGCACCAGTAACCGCTATATAATTCACATTCCCCGCATGCTCTTCGAGAAGAGATCTTAAGCGCGTCAAACAAACCTGCCCGAGCTCACCATCCCTCAACTCGCAGGGAAAATGTATATAGTCAGCGTGACTTATACGATGCGGCAAATCGTTTGAATGGTGCTCCATCAACGAAATAAGAACCATTTTTTTGTCAGGGCGAATAGAGGTAAAAATGCTGGCGGTGCGATTAATTGCGGCAGTGGATCCGCTGCCTAAAAAAATTGACGTGTATTCATCAGCGGAGGCGGAGACAAACTCTAATGCTTTCTTGTGCGACCATGCATAGATTTGCGTCGATATAGCCGCCGAGAAGTGCGTTTCACTATGAGTATTCGAATAGTGCTGCAAATATTCCTCTGCAGCCTTTAGCGCTGGTGCATACATCAGACAAGAAGCTGCAGAATCCATATGAATTCTCCGAGAAAACTCACCGCTTACGGTTCTGTAACGAGTATTACTACCAATAAATTTATCAGGCTCCATGGAAACCAACGATGGCTGCTTAGTTATGCTTTCTCTCTCACAGATCAATTCCATTTTCACTCACCACCACTAATGTCGAAAATAAAGTATTCTTCATTTTCTTGTACATTTATCGTGTAGCCCTTGATTCTTACGTATTCATTAAAGTCCTTTACCGAATCGGGATCCGTGGACAAAACACGAACAGACCACACACCAACTATTGTTTTTACATGTTTTTTAAACTTCAAAACAGGTACTGGGCACCTAAAACCACGCAAATCAAGTTCGCAAGGTGCATCCTCTACGGTCAAACATTCAACAACTTTCATTTTTAGTACCCAGAGTTAGTCACCAACATCTTGGAAACATATTCTTATAAAACAACCTGATATGTAGGGGCTCACGAAAGCGGGGATATGTATTTATTGCGATGATTGACGAGGAGGAAAATGCATAGCATCTAGATCCTTTAAATCCAAACAACGCAAAATCCCTTTTTAGGTAAAACCTTTGATAATCAAAATATCATTGAAAATCTAATTACATTTTTGACTTTAAAAAAATATCGGTCAAGAACTTTTTTTACAAAAAAAATGTGAATATTACCTTTTTACAAAACATGCCAAGGTGTAATTTTTAAACGACCAATAGAATTATGGCTCCATAGTACCGTAATTGCTGATGGTTACTTTTTGGTAACAGACATAGATAACCATTTAGTAACTAATAAAAAAACACTAAAAATAGAGGAAAATAATTTTTACCAGGGTAGACCATAAACTTTAACGGACACAGACGCTATCAAGTTAATTTTTAAGGTATAGTGTCGCCTCGAAATAATTTGACTGGGGTTAGCCCAAGGAAGATATAGTCATGTATAAGACTGCAATATACACACTAATGATTTTCAATCGACCAAAATTATTCAATATGTTAATGAATCAGTTTTGGTACAAAGATTCACTCCACCAGTGGATTGATTCATTAAACTGCAACAACAATAGTGCAATAGAATTAGGCTGTGGACCTGGTGCACTATTACCTCACTTAGCCACAAAATTTAGCGATGTGACTGGTGTAGATAGCTCGCGCAGCATGCTAAATTTTTTCAAAAAAATAAATGAAAAAAACACAATAAAAACAATTTTAGGCGACGCACTTGATCCCGTATCATTCAATAATAAAAAATATGATTTAATTGTAGGTGCCTCGTTAATCAATGTCGTAAAAAACAAAGAAGAACTCATCATAAACTGCATCAACCATCTAGAAAAAAATGGCATTATTAGCTTCTTCTACCCAACAGAAAAAATGAATGAAGCTAATGTAAAAAGCTACATAGAGAAGAACAAACCGTCAAAATATTCCGCCGAGCTACTTCACACATGGGCAAAAAACTCATCGAAAAAGTCAAGCAGTGAAGTTAAAAAATACTTCCCTGAAGAGTTTCGGGGAAAGTTGATTTTTACTTCATATTTAAGTGAAATGACCCAAAGCGTGAGCCTTAAAATTTAACCTTCATTGGAGAAGTGCAGTGACTAATATTTTATTTTTTCATATCTTATCATTTGCAGTATGGATTGGAGCGGCCTGCACGCTACCATTCTGGGGAAACAGAATGAATAGGGCAGATCATCTTCATACTGTTCTAGGCATTATTGATACGGTCTTTATTATTAAATGTGTGTTTATTATGGGCGGTCTCTTTGCAACCATTATTACTGGGCTAATGCTCTCATCAACCTACGGATTTAATCTTTTACCGTGGAGAAATGATGGATGGCTAATGTTCTCAGAATACATTGCACTTTTAATTTTCATAAATTCATGGATCATTTTTTTCTATTTATTCTATGGAAGAAAAGGCCATAGAACACTTATGCGAAAGGTTCCGGCAATTGGCTATACCAATATTTTTCTTATCGCGCTTGTAGCCTATTTGATGACAGCAAAACCCTCAGGTATCACTTTGTATTCAGTGACAGGAACATGGCTTGGGATAATTTTATTCGCCAACCTAATTAACATTATTATAAAAATAAACATCAAATCAAAACTCACCAAGATGCCTGGAGAGCAGTACGCCAATAATTACTTCGGCCTGTTAAACGCTGAAAAAATGACTGACATGTTAAAACTTTTTCACGATGACATCGTCTTCAAAGACCCGTTTGCAACCGCAACGATCAAAGGAATTATTCCTTTAGAAAAGTTCTTCCAAAAGTTAGGCGATCAATTCGACACCATAAAAATTGAGCCTGTAACAATACGCGAAGAAGGAGAGGATATTCATATTGAGTGGGTTGCCGCAGGTCTTACAAAAAATGGCGAGCGACTCGAAAACCTTAGGGGAACCAATAAAATGACACGAGTCAACGGAAAAATTAAGCAAGTACTCATTGACTTTAATATCAAGGACTTACCTAAACTTCAATTAGTTACCATTTAACCAGCACTAGTAGGGATGCATCATGATTAGAATACCTGAACATATTTCAAACCTTCCTAGGTTTTATTCTGCAAAACTTACGAAAAAAGATGCGAGAGAATGCATCGCACTCGACAGTAATGAGTCTTATCGCACTACTTTTTCTTCATTGATAGAAGTGCACCTCGATCTCTGCGCAACAGCTAACCGATATCCTGACTCAAACTGCACGGAGCTTAGACAACTCCTATCTATTGATGTGACAGGTGACATCAACAATGTCATTGTCGGCAATGGATCTGAAGGTATTTTGAGTTATATTTTTAAAGCGTTTTGCGAAAAAGAAGACGAACTTTTAACCTCAAATGGAACCTTTGTTGGGATCTATATACTGGCAAAGTCATTTAACATTAGATGCTCAAAAGTACCCCTTACTTACGATTATGAATTCGATCTTGAACTTATTCTTCAGGCTATTTCAACTAACACTAAAGTTATTTATATCTCCAACCCCAACAACCCTACCGGTTCATTTATTAACCCACATAAGCTTGAAGCTTTTTTAAAGAGAGTACCTGAGCACATCATAGTGATACTGGATGAAGCTTACTATGAGTATGCGACCGCATTGTGCAAAGAATATAAAGACTTCAATTATCTCGCCTATAAAAATCTTATCACCTTACGAACGTTCTCTAAAGCATTCGGGCTGGCAAGTATTCGCCTAGGATATGGATTTGCATCACAAGAGTTAATTGATGCTTTAATGCGGGTAAAACTTACTTTTGAACCGAGCGGCCTGACGCAACACATTGGCATACTAGCTAAAAGCAATGCATTTTTAATTGACAACATAGTAAATGAGACAATTTCACACCTGCCTATTTACTATGCGCTATTCACAAAACTACACATTAGATTCAAAGAGTCGTTTGCCAATTTCATTATGATTGATCTTGAAAGCAGCAACACAGCGAAAGCTATTCACGCAGAACTTTTAACAAGAAATATAAAAACATCTTACCTGGCTCCATTTGGCCTATCTACTTGTTTAAGAATCACAATGGGTAGCCAACAAGAGAACGAGGCATTCTGCAGTGAATTTTCAATGATTTATTCAGCGCTAGCAACTGATAACGCACTAGTTGAAGCAGTCGCTGAATAGCAGCCACCCATTAAATTTATAACTTTCCGAGTTTTATCATGCCTATAAAAAATATTGATTTTAGCCAATTCCCATCTAGCGATGGACACTTCGGCAGCTATGGAGGGCAATTTGTTTCAGAAACGCTCATGTATGCCCTAGCTGAACTTAATAGTATTTATTTGAAACTTAAAGACGATCAAGATTTTATTGCCTCATTTGATAAGGACCTTGCACATTATGTAGGGCGCCCTTCTCCGTTATATTTTGCTGAGCGCTGGAGTCGTGAACTAGGCGGAGCCCAAATCTATCTAAAACGCGAAGATTTAAATCACACCGGTGCGCACAAAATAAACAACACCATTGGCCAAGCATTGCTCGCAAAATTTACGGGAAAATCAAGAATAATTGCCGAAACAGGTGCGGGACAACATGGCGTAGCAACAGCTACTGTAGCTGCCAGACTAGGACTGCAGTGTCGCGTCTATATGGGTGCAGAGGATATAAAACGCCAAGCACTCAATGTTTACCGCATGAAGTTACTTGGAGCAGAAGTATTCCCCGTAACCTCAGGCTCACGCACACTTAAAGATGCGATGAACGAAGCTATGCGCGACTGGGCGACCAATGTAGATAATACTTTTTATATTATTGGTACAGCCGCTGGCCCACACCCCTACCCTCAACTAGTACGAGACTTCCAGTCGGTTATAGGCCGCGAAGCAAAACGACAAGCTCTAGCACAAACAGGAAAATTACCTACCGCACTTGTAGCATGTGTTGGCGGAGGCTCCAATGCGATAGGTCTATTTCACCCTTTCCTAGCCGATGAAAGTGTTGCCATGTATGGCGTCGAAGCTGGCGGCCTTGGCCTAGAGAGCGGTCAACATGCAGCACCCTTAAGTGTTGGTAAACCAGGCGTTCTACATGGCAACCGAACTTATTTGATGCAAGATGAAAATGGCCAAATAATCGAAACGCACTCAGTCTCTGCAGGACTGGACTACCCCGGTGTCGGGCCTGAACACGCCTGGCTTAAAGATATTGGCAGAGTAAAATACGTCGCCATAAATGATGATGAAGCATTAAGTGCTTTTAGAAAACTTACACTGACTGAGGGAATCATGCCTGCCCTGGAGTCAAGTCACGCCATAGCATTTGCTGAAAAACTTGCACCGACGATGGCTAAAGAAGAGATGATCATCGTTAATCTTTCCGGTCGAGGAGATAAAGATATTCTCACCGTGGCCGCCATCGACAACATATCCATTTAATTATTTTATTGGGACTTCTCATGAATCGCCTATCAACATGCTTAGACAACGCAAAGGAAAACAACCATAAACTGCTGGCAGCCTATATCGTTAATGGCGACCCAAATCCGCATACCACCTTAATCACCATGCACGAAATGGTTGCAAATGGGGTTGATATCATCGAACTAGGCGTTCCATTTTCAGACCCTATGGCTGAAGGCCCCGTCATTCAATTAGGGCACGAACGTGCGTTAACACACAACACAAGCTTGAAAGATACGCTTGCGACTGTCAGTCAATTTAGAACTGAAAATACCACTACACCTATTATTTTAATGGGGTACGCCAACCCAATAGAATGCCTTGGCTATGCCAACTTTTCCGAAGCTGCAGCAAGCGCTGGAGTAGATGGCATAATTACCGTCGATTTACCACCTGAAGAACTAGGCGCACTTAAGTTGGAATTAGATAAAGTCGATATCAAAAATATTTTCTTGCTCGCCCCTACCACCACACTTGATCGCGCCAAAACTATTGTCGCCGAAGCGAGCGGCTTTCTTTACTATGTTTCCCTCAAAGGCGTAACAGGAGCAGGCCACATAGATGTTGATGAAGTTAAATCAAAATATACAGCGCTAAAATCACTAACAGACACTCCAATATTTGTTGGTTTTGGAATAAAAGAAGCGGCCACAGCCAAAGCATTGACCCAATTTGCTGACGGAATAGTAATTGGCAGCCTACTGGTGAATGCAATGGGAGAAATGGAAAACGAATCACCAATAGATATAGCTAAAAATATTGGACACATCATTTTTGATATTCGCAGCGGCATCGACTCGAATATTTAGATTTCTTACTTTAATTTTCAACCCTCGGTTTTCAAAAGGATATTAATCGTGAACACTACCGAAATTTTTTTAATCGCCATGCTCATTATTTTCACAGTTCCATTTCTTATTTGGCGATTGGGAAATACTGATTACTATGCTCCCCTCGTGGTTGTACAGATCATTACCGGTATTATTCTCGGCCCAGGAATACTGGGCTCTATATATCCAGACTACTATACATTTGTCTTCAACCAACCAGTTGTGCAATCACTCAACGGCATAGCTTGGTGGGCAGTCATGATCTTTGTGATGATTGCTGGGATAGAGCTGGACCTTAAAAAAACATGGCAGCACAAATACGAAAGCGGCATTACTGCCGGCTTCGCCCTAGGTACACCGTTTGTTTTTGGCTGCGTTGCTGCCCTCATTCTATTAACAATTAGCAAAGGATGGATGGGGCCCAAAGCAGCTGAGTGGCAGTTTATTTTTGGCATAGGCATGTCTTGTGCCGTAACAGCACTACCCATACTTATTTTGTTAATGGATAAGCTCGATATTTTACGCAAACCTATTGGTCAACGAATCCTCCGCTATGCCAGTTTGGATGACATCGCCATCTGGGCTGTTTTAGCCGTTATTCTTTTAGATTGGGAGCGCTTTGGTCGTCAGGCTTTATTCCTAGGTGGGTTTATGGTTATGGCCTATGCAATGCGCAAACTCATGGTTAAATTGTCTGAGTCCGACCGCTGGTATGTTTTATTTATTTGGTTGGCCGCTTGCGGTTATTGTGCAGACTGGTGTGGTTTGCATTTCATGGTGGGCGCATTTCTCGCCGGAGCAGTCATAGACTCCGATTGGTTCAACCAAGAAGACATGGACAAGTTACGCCATTTTGTTCTGTTGATCGTTATGCCCGTGTTCTTTTTAAGCACTGGCTTACGAACCAACTGGCAAGTAGGTGGTTATGCTGTGTTTTTTGCTGCTTTTGTACTCTTAATTGCGTCAATCGCAGGAAAATTAGCCGGCGTCAAAATAGCGGGAAAAATTTTACGATGGCGCGAAGGAGAAGCCGACATTATCGGTTGGCTTTTGCAAACCAAGGCATTGATCATGATTATTTTTGCCAACATCCTGCTAGATAAGCAAATCATAACGAGTGAAACCTTTACCGCGCTGTTGCTAATGGCCGTTGCGAGCACAATGCTCACCACGCCCATCGTGGCCCCTAAACTAAAGAAGACGAAAAGCAACGAATGTCGTGAAGCGCTAGAGTTATCTTAACCGCTAGAGACTGTATTTCGCTCAATAAAAAACCGCGCGTTTCTTGATGAAATCGCGCGGTTTTTTATTACTCACACAAAGTGAACACTTACTTGAGGCTTTGGAACACCAGCGTTGCGTTAGTGCCGCCGAAGCCAAAGCTGTTAGACATGACACGCTTAAGCTTCACGTTATCTTGACGCTTGAGCACAATAGGCATGCCCTGCGCTTCATCATCAAGGGTTTCGATATTGGCAGACGCACAGATGAAGTCATTATTCATCATCAACAGGCTGTATATAGCCTCCTGCACACCGGTAGCACCAAGACTGTGGCCTGTAAGAGACTTAGTCGAGCTGATCGCAGGAATCTTGTCACCAAAGGTAGCCTTGATCGCCTTGAGTTCTGCCAAATCACCCACGGGTGTTGAGGTGCCGTGAGAGTTGATGTAATCAATCTCACCCTCAACCGTGGCCAACGCTTGCTTCATACAGCGGATCGCGCCTTCACCTGAAGGGGCAACCATGTCGTAGCCGTCAGAGTTGGCCCCATAGCCGACGATTTCGCCGTATATTTTCGCGCCGCGCGCTTTGGCGTGCTCGTATTCTTCAATCACCAAGCAACCGCCGCCGCCTGCAATCACAAAACCATCGCGGTTAGCGTCATAGGCACGTGAAGCTTGGTCGGGAGTTTCATTGTATTTAGTGGAGAGCGCACCCATGGCATCAAACAAGCAGGTTAGGGTCCAATGCTCTTCTTCACCGCCGCCCGCAAAAACGATGTCCTGCTTACCGAGTTGAATTTGTTCTACAGCAACGCCGATACAGTGGGCACTGGTAGCACACGCAGAGGATATGGAGTAATTAACGCCTTTAATCTTAAAGGGAGTTGCCAAACAAGCTGAGGTGGTACTGCCCATGGTTTGGGTAACGCGATAAGGCCCAACACGCTTTAAGCCTTTTTCGCGCAGTATATCGGCCGCTTCTATAAGGTTCTTGGAGGACGCACCACCAGAGCCCATTACAATACCTGTGCGCTCATTAGAGACCTGCTCTTCAGTGAGGCCCGCATCGGCAATAGATTGCTGCATGGAAATATAAGCATAGGCCGCAGCATCACCCATAAAGCGCAATACTTTACGGTCAATCAATTCAGTCAAATTAATATCAATCGAACCTGCAACATGGCTGCGAAACCCCATTTCTTTGTAGGTTTCTTGGAATTTGATACCTGAGCGACCGGTGCGCAAGGCATCCAATACTGTCTCTTGATCATTGCCCAAGCAGGACACAATTCCCATACCGGTAACAACAACGCGCTTCATAGGCTACCTCTCTTAATATTTTTTTGCAGCGCCTGAACAGCAATCTTGGAGCAGAAGGTTTGGCGTGACGTGATAATAGGGCTGCATTATGCCATACAACCTATGGCTGCAGCCCTATAGGATTAGAAACTATCGGTATTTTGGAACAGACCAACACGTAAATCAGAGGCGAAATAGATGTCTTTGCCATCGCAAGAAACGCGACCATCGGCGATGCCCATAATCAGCTTGCGCTCTATGACACGCTTAAGATTGATGTGATAAGTGATCTTTTTAGCGGTAGGCAGAATTTGACCCGTAAACTTCACTTCGCCACATCCAAGCGCGCGACCGCGACCAGCGTTGCCCTTCCAACCGAGAAAGAAACCCACCAACTGCCACATAGCATCAAGGCCCAAGCAGCCTGGCATCACAGGGTCACCCGGAAAATGGCAGGCGAAGAACCAAAGGTCAGGATTAATATCCAACTCCGCCACAATTTCACCCTTACCGAATTCACCGCCGGTTTGGCTGATGTGTACTACGCGGTCAAGCATAAGCATATTGGGCACAGGCAATTGTGCATTACCTGGGCCAAACAAACGGCCATTACCGCACTCAATGAGTTCTTCGCGGCTGTAGGAACTTTGGGGTTCAAAGGTGAAAGTCATGGAATTCACTCAATAGTTAAGATGCGAGTGCGACGGACAATCCGCCGCGCAAAGGGCGCCATTCTAACCGCTGTGGCTGAGTTGTCCAGCCTGAGGGGCAATTGGTCAGAGCTGTGCGCCGCAGATGTAACCTTTAGAAGCTATACGCTCGTGAAAATCAAAAACTGCGCGCCAAGGAAAACTCGGCCAATTCTTTCATCGCAGCGGTGTAGCGGTTATCCGGCAGGCAGGCCAGCTGCACAATAGCATCGGCGACCTGCTGCTTAGCGCAATCGAGGGTGTAAGTCATGCCGCCCGTGGCTTGCACTATCGCCAATATAGCCGGCAACTGGCTTGCATCGCCATTGCGTATGGCTGTGGCGATCAACTCTGCTTGCTCGGGAGTGCCGGTGCGCATAGCGTGGATTAAGGGTAGCGTGGGCTTGCCTTCGGCCAAGTCGTCACCCACATTTTTACCGAGAGTAGCGGCATCACCAGTGTAATCCAACGCATCATCCACCAGCTGAAAGGCAACGCCCACATGTTGACCGTAGCGGCGTAGCGCCTCGCGCTGCGCAGGGTTTGCACCGCAAGCCACGGCGGCCACTTCACAGGCGGCAGCAAAGAGAATGGCCGTTTTTTTGTCGATAACCTGAAAGTAGTTAGCTTCCGATATTTCTGGATTCTTGGCATTCACCAGCTGCTGCACTTCGCCTTCGGCGATCACATTGGTGGTAGTACTCATAATCGCCATAACATCCATGCTGCCAATGCTGACCATCATTTGAAAAGCGCGCGAGTAAAGGAAGTCGCCCACCAAAACACTGGGGGCGTTGCCCCACTGGGCGTTGGCCGTCGGGCGGCCGCGCCTCAGGCTCGACACATCCACCACATCATCGTGCAGCAGTGTGGCGGTATGAATGAATTCGATGATAGTCGCCAGCTCTTGATGTTGCTTGCCGCTGTAACCCAAGGCATTAGCCGTGAGCAATACCAACAGCGGGCGCAAGCGTTTGCCGCCCGCCTCAACCAAGTAGTGGCCGATGTTTTCTACCAGATCCACATCCGAGTGAAGCTTATCGATGATCAATTGATTGACGGCAGCGAAGTCGTCTTTAACGGCGTGATGAAATGGCAGCATGGTCGGTTCTTATTAGTGAGATAGCAGTTAAAAGAAAGTGGGCGCAATCCTAGCAGTGAGGGCCTGAGAGTCAAGGAAAAACGACCCTGAACCTTGCCGTCACCTTAACTGAAAAGCAACTCGTTGGCGTTTAACCAATGCAGCGTGAGCGGCTGAGCGTGACCAGCCTGCTCATTATTAACACTGACAGCCAAGGCACACTCGTAGCTGCCCGCAACGCGGGTTTGCACAAATTGCCAAGCAGCAGAAGTCTGGTTAAGCTCGGGCGCAAAGCTTACCGCAACATCGGTAGACTCTGGCTTCAGCGTAAAGCATGCTCGCTCTAACCCCATAACAATCCCACCGCCAAGAGCCTTGAAAAACGCCTCCTTGAGGGTCCAGAGGCGAAAAAATTCGCAGGCCATTTGCGCCTCATTCAATCGACGGAGATAGGCAAACTCCGCGGGATGATAATAACGTTCAGCCAGATCCAACAACTCACGCGGCCGTTCTCCCCCCTCTATATCAACCCCCAGCAGCGGCTGCAGACCAATCGCCAAGATCGCAAGTTTGCCACTATGGCTTAGGTTAAATGCCAGCGGCTGCCCCCTATAATCGCCCAGCGCCAAGGATGGTTTACCCGCTGCGCTGATCACAAAACACAAAGCGGCGGGATCAATACCCGTGTAATAACTCAGCGCGCGCCGCAGCAAAATACGCGTAGCGACATGTTCGCGGTCGCCGCGCACAAACCGCCGTGCCCGCGCCATCTCATCTGCAGTTAGCAACGCACGCTGAGCATCAAGTTGCGCATCATCAATGGCCGCCATATCCAACAACCACAGTTGCACAGCACCCGCAGTGAGGGGCACTAAAGGCATAAATTCGGGGGGATCAAGGTTAAACATAGCGGCAATCTATCGAGAACGTGCGTCTAGTCTAGCGATTATTCGGCACAGTTCCTATTTCGGCTTTGCCTCTATGGGTTAAATCAGCGACAATCCGCGCCCTTAAATTTTTTCAACATCCCATTCAACTTAACATTCGAGATCGAACTCAAGTTTGAATTCAAATATCCAGCGGAGCCACTATGCACGTTTCTCAAGATACCGTTGTCAGTTTTCACTACCGCCTAAGCGAAACCGGCGGTGAGTTACTCGAAGACTCTCACGACACAGAACCCACGCTCTATTTGCACGGCCACAACAACTTGCTTGCTGCTTTAGAAGATGCACTAAACGGCAAGCAAGTCGGCGACAAAACCACTATCAGCCTAACGCCAGAACAAGGCTACGGTTTACGCAAAGAAGGCGCAGTACAGCGTATCCCGCTGAAGCATTTGGTGGACTACAGCAAAATCAAAAACAAACTTAAGCCAGGCATGCAAGTTTCCGTGAACACATCTAACGGCCCTTGGAATGCAATCGTACTGAAAGTGGGTAAATTTAATGTCGACATCGACAGCAATCACCCTCTTGCTGGCAAAAGCCTTGATTTCGAATTAGACGTAATCGACGTGCGCGATGCCACAGCAGAAGAGCTAGCCCACGGCCACGCCCACGGCGCTGGCGGCCATCACCACGACTAAGCGCTGTACACCGAGCCAAAATAAAAACGCCGCTGCGCTTAATGCCTGCGGCGTTTTTTGTGAGCAGTGATTAAGCCCTTCTGAATAGCCAGCCTTAAGACTTCCCTAATAATGGATTAAGCCCGCTCTAAGCCTAGAGCTGCATCATGGTGCCAACTTACACTCAATGAGCAATCCATCATGCTAAAAGATTCCACCGTTACGGGAGCGAACTGCTCGCCCAGCTTGATCAACAAAGTCGCAGAAGTTAGCGCTGTCTTTTGGATCATCAAAATACTCTCCACCACCATGGGTGAAACCGGCGCAGATTATTTAATTTTTAAATTGCATTGGGGGCTGTGGCTCACTTCGACGTTTATGGGCACGCTCTTAGTCGTGGCACTCATCGCACAATTACACAGCAAGCGCTATCACCACTGGCTCTACTGGCTGACCGTCGTCTTGGTAAGTATTTTTGGAACGCTCATTACTGACAACCTAACCGACCACCTGCATGTACCGCTCTGGCTCTCGTCGCTGGCATTTAGCCTGCTGCTGATGGCAACGTTTTATATTTGGCATCAACAAGAGCACACCCTTTCTATCGCCACGATTAACACCCGTCGCCGCGAAATATTTTATTGGCTCGCTATTCTTACCACCTTCGCACTGGGCACAGCGGTGGGTGACTGGGTCGCTGAAGACATGGATTGGGGCTACAAGATTGCGGCTTACCTATTTGGCTTGTTAATTTTTCTCACCGCTATAGCGCGCGTTGGTTTTAAAGCGAATGCCGTTCTGTGTTTTTGGGCTGCCTACATACTTACACGGCCGCTGGGCGCTTCGCTAGGGGATTATCTATCCCACTCAGTCAAGAAGGGCGGCATGGGTTTCGGCACCACGAATACCAGCTTAATATTTTTAATGATTATTATTGTGCTCGTTACATACCTAACCATGAAAGATAAACATCTCGTCACGACGCCGCTAAAACCCTAAACCACATAACAAAAAATCCCGCAGGAATACAGCTGCGGGATTTTTTGAATAAGCCAAGATTAGACCTTGCGGGACGTCGGATCAAGGCTATACCAATGTTCAAGCTTCAAACCAATCAAACGATAAATTGCCTCAGGCAAATCGCCGCGCACCTTTTCAATATCGCGCGTGACGCGAGCGTGACTAATCGCTCCCTGCACATACTGCTGCATTAAACGCGCTAGCTGCTCAGCATCTTTTACCGGATGCAAATAACCGCCACCTTCCAAATTGCGCACCAAGGCTAAATTGTACTTGGCACCGCGCTCCGTCATGAGCTGCAAGGTTTCCGTGATACGCACATCGCCGCAGCCTGATTGCATTCCCGCATTAAAAAAAGCACACCCGGGAATTCGATCTTTATCAGTGCCAATTTTGTTGGAGTAGATAAATTGAATCCAATTTTCTAACTGCTCCAGCGGTGTGTTCATGGGCGATAACAAGGCATCAACTTCTTGGCGAATATTTTCCCAGTGGTAATCGGTCGCCTCACAAAACAGCTCAGCCTTGGATTCAAAATGGTGATAAAAACTGCCCTTAGTCACCCCCGCCTGCTTGCAGATCTCGTTAACACCGATGGAGTTGTAATTACTGTTCCAAATCAGCTCAAGGGCGGTCTGCAAAAGCAATGTGCGGGTATCTGTCGGTGACATGTTTGGGGCAATCTCTCAAAGTTTGTGTGGGCATTATGATACCGCTTGGTATGTTTATCAATCGGCGAGAACGCGACCTATGTTTAAAACCATGATTATTCGCCCTTCAGCGGCACCGCACAATAATACGGAAGCCGTTGATTTCATTAGCGTCCAAGCCGATACACAGCCTGTTTAATTCGCCGTCATAAAAACGCCACAAAAAATCCATTGACCGGCATACCGACCGGTATGTATAGTTCGACCCACAGCTGAGCACTAAGTTCATAGCGTTCAATTCAACCCTATTCCGTTCTTTGCCATTGCCCTGACCACGCAAGGGAACACTTTAATTATTGCCTTATCTCAAGGCAGCAGGAGATTTACATGACCTCGCTTCGTTTATCCCGCTTCAATTCACGCGCCCTGCACTACAGCACTGTCGCCATACTCATTGGTTTGGCGAGTTTTTATTACACGCGCCCTGCAGATGCCGCTGCGCCGGCCGCCGTACCACCTGCGCCCGCAGTAGATGTGATGGTGGTTACCCCGCAAACCATACGTACCTGGGTGAGCTTTTCTGGGCGCCTCACCCCCGTGGAGAGCGCGGCTATTAAACCCTTGGCGAGCGGCGCGATTCAGCAAGTATTGTTTACCGAAGGCCAGCAGGTTAAAAAAGGACAGGCATTATTTCTGATCGACCCACGCGCGCATCAAGCGTCGGTGGCGCGCGCGCAAGCACAGTTGGCGACAGCGCAATCGCGCGCCAAGCTAGCGGATGATGAGCTAAATCGTTCGCGTCAATTGATCAGCGCTAAGCTCATTTCCCAAAGTATCTTTGACTCAGCATTAAGTGCCCAGCAAGTGGCCGCAGCGGAGATTAAGCAAGCCCAAGCCGCATTGAGCCAAGCGCAGTTAGATTTAGAGTATGCCCATATCAGTGCGCCCATCAGCGGTCGCGTGAGTCGCGCTGAGCTGACGACAGGCAACGTAGTGGAAGCGGGAGCCAATGCACCACTGCTGACTGAAATTGTCGCCACCGACAAACTCTATGCAGAATTTAATGTTGATGAAGCGACCTATATCGACGTTGTGCGCAACACCCCGAACACTCAAGCCATGCCCGTGGAACTCAGCCTAGCAAGTGAAGCCAGTGTGACTTACGAAGGACACATTACCGCTTTTGATAATCGCCTCGATACCAACAGCGGCACCATTCGTGCGCGCGCGCTGTTCGACAACCGCGACGGAGCCCTAACCGCTGGAATGTTTGCCACTGTGCGCATGGGGTCTGCCGAAAAAGTAGAAGCGCTATTAGTACCTGAGCGCGCTATAGGCACCAATCAAAGTAAAAAATATGTCCTTGTGGTGGATGACAAAAATACTGCCAACTATCGCGAAATCACCTTAGGCGATCACTATCAAGGTCAGCGTTTGGTCCTGAGCGGTATTCAAGCGGGCGATAAAGTCGTGGTGAATGGTTTATCGCATGTGCGGCCCAATTCCGTGGTCAACCCCAGTGTTGCGCAGCTCGACACCAACGGTAAAACCATTGCCGCCAATCTTTAAACCCAGCAGCATTTATCACCAAAAGCATCTAGCACAAGCTACATCCCTAAACACATTGTTACGACTCAGTCAGTGCCGCGTGGCACTGACTGGCTCCACGCTCATCTTTGCTTTTTTATTATTTATTAACAGCGCCATTTTTTAAGCAGGCTCATCATGAACATATCCAAATTTTTTGTGGATCGCCCTATCTTCGCCGGCGTTATTTCTCTGCTAATTTTCATTGCAGGATTTATCGCCATGTTTCAAT
Organism: Cellvibrio sp. 25HG11W-0; assembly: GCF_057815475.1. Taxonomy (NCBI): domain Bacteria; kingdom Pseudomonadati; phylum Pseudomonadota; class Gammaproteobacteria; order Cellvibrionales; family Cellvibrionaceae; genus Cellvibrio; species Cellvibrio sp. 25HG11W-0. The sequence goes on along the minus strand of NZ_CM174230.1, from coordinate 871,039 downwards.
TACCCATTTCAGAATATCCCGAGGTGTCGCCGCCCTCCGTGGTAGTCAATGCATCCTACCCCGGCGCTAACCCCAAGGTAATTGCAGAAACCGTTGCAACGCCCTTGGAAGAACAACTCGCCGGCACTGAAAACATGCTCTACATGTTTTCACAAGCGACGACAGACGGCCGCCTTACTCTAACGGTGACCTTTAAAATTGGCACCAATGCCGATCTCGCGCAACAGATGGTACAGAATCGCATTTCCCAAGCCTTACCGCGCCTGCCAGAAGTTACGCGTCAACGCGGCGTGACCGTGGTAAAAAGTTCGCCCGATTTAACCATGGTGGTGCATTTAATTTCGCCCGACAAAACCTACGACGAACTTTATCTGCGCAACTACGCACTCATGAATATCAAAGATGAATTAGCAAAGGTACCCGGTGTGGGCATGGTGCGGCTGTTCGGCTCGGGCGACTATGCCATGCGCATTTGGATGAACCCTGAAAAAATTGCCGAAAAAAATCTCACCGCAAATGATGTAGTCAGCGCAATTCGCGAACAAAATGTGCAGGTTGCCGCAGGTATGATCGGCGGCGCACCGGTCACAAATTTGGTTGATGTACAACTGCCGATTAACGCGAAAGGTCGCTTAGACAACCCCGAAGAATTTGGCGAAATTATCATTCGCGCCGGTCGCAACGGTGAAATAACTCGCCTAAAAGATGTCGCACGTATAGAGCTTGGGGCATCAGAATTTAGCTTGAATTCGATGCTCGACGGTCAACCCGCGGTGGCGATTCCCATCTTTCAAGCACCCGGTGCCAATGCTATTCAAATTTCGGACAATGTGCGCGCCACCATGGCGGAGCTGAAAGACCGCTTCCCCGCCGGCGTTGATTATCATGTTGTTTACGACCCGACCATTTTTGTAAAAAGCTCCATTAAAGCCGTTATCAAAACGCTACTGGAAGCACTGGCATTGGTCGTGCTAGTAGTGATTTTGTTTTTGCAAACCTGGCGCGCCTCGATCATTCCACTGCTCGCAGTACCCGTTTCGATTGTGGGCACCTTTTCCCTGATGTGGGCCTTTGGCTTCTCGATAAATACCCTCTCGCTATTTGGCTTGGTATTGGCTATCGGCATAGTGGTGGATGACGCAATCGTCGTGGTCGAAAATGTTGAGCGCAATATTGAAGATGGACTCACCCCTTTAGAAGCCACTTACAAAGCCATGCGCGAAGTAAGCGGGCCGATCATTGCCATTTCACTCACGCTGATTGCCGTCTTTGTACCCATTGCCTTTGTCAGTGGTTTAACGGGGCAATTTTACAAACAGTTTGCACTCACAATTGCAATTTCAACAGTCATCTCGGCAATAAACTCTTTAACACTCAGCCCCGCACTGGCCGCACTCCTACTAAAAAGCCACGACGCACCTAAAGACCGTTTGACGCGCATTATGGATAAACTCTTTGGCCGCTTTTTTGCGTGGTTTAATCGCAGTTTTAAACGCGCCTCAGGCAACTATTCCACCAAAGTCGGCAAGTTGCTGGGCCGTAAAACAGCAGGCCTTGTGGTTTACGCCTTACTACTGGGTATTGCGGCGGTGGAGTTTAATATTATCCCCAAAGGTTTTGTGCCCGCGCAGGACAAACAATATCTCATCGCCTTTGCACAGCTACCCGATGGCGCAACCCTTAAGCGCACTGAAGATGTCATTCGCGAAATGGGCGCTATAGGTTTGGCTGAGGCAGGCGTTGAAAATGCCGTACAGTTTCCCGGTTTGAGCATCAATGGCTTTACCAATAGCTCCAGTGCGGGCATTGTTTTCTTTCCGCTTAAATCCTTTGAAGAACGCACCAGTAAAGATCTCTCAGCCGGTGCAATTGCGCATAAATTACAAATGAAATTCGGCGGCATTGAAGAGGCATTTATCGCAATATTCCCACCGCCGCCCGTACGCGGTTTGGGCACCACCGGTGGATTTAAGTTACAAATAGAAGATCGCGCAGGCTTGGGTTATGAAAAGCTGGCAGAGGTTGTGCAACAAGTGCAACAAAAAGCGATGCAGCGACCTGAACTCGCCAGTGTTTTTTCCAACTATAAAATTAATGTGCCGCAGCTCTATGCCGATTTAGATCGAACCAAAGCCAAACAACTTGGGCTGAATATCAAAGACGTATTCGATACCATGCAAATTTATTTGGGTTCGCTTTACGTCAATGATTTCAATCAATTTGGCCGCACCTACCAAGTCATTGCGCAAGCAGATGCCGAATATCGCAACACACCTGCCGATGCGCTGAATTTAAAAGTGCGCAACACCCAAGGCGATATGGTGCCGCTCGGCGCAGTATTGAGCATTGAAGAAAGCTACGGCCCTGAAAGCGCAGCCCATTACAACGGCTATTTGGCGGCGGATTTAAACGGCAATGCCGCACCCGGTTATTCCAGCGGTCAAGCGCAGGATGCCATCACCGAAATTCTGGAAGAAACACTGCCAAGCGGCATCGTATTTGAGTGGACGGATTTAACCTACCAAGAAGTTCTTGCAGGCAATACCGCCATGTATATCTTGCCGCTGTGTTTACTGTTGGTATTTTTAGTGCTCGCGGCGCAGTACGAAAGCCTCGCGCTACCGCTGGTAGTGGTAACCATAGTGCCGCTGTCCATTTTGGCCGCACTGTTTGGAGTTTGGATCAGCAAGGGCGACAATAATATTTTTACCCAGGTGAGTTTGTTTGTACTCGCTGGGCTCGCCAGTAAAAATGCAATTTTAATTGTGGAGTTTGCGCGCGAATTAGAACAGCGCGGCATGGCCACCTATGAAGCGGCTATCACCGCCAGCCGTATGCGTTTACGTCCAATTTTGATGACATCCTTCGCGTTTATTATGGGTGTACTGCCCATGGTGTTCGCTACTGGTGCGGGCGCAGAGATGCGCAGCGTTATGGGCATCGCGGTCTTCTCGGGCATGCTCGGCGTCACCTTCTTTGGCTTGTTTTTCACCCCGATGTTTTATGTGTTACTGCGTAAGCTGGAAGGTAAGCGCGTTTATAAAGTTGAAGGTAAAAATGCTTTTGTAGAAGGCGGAGTAGATATGCCAGTGCCTAACGAGACCGCAAAGAGCGAGAGCCATAAGGAGCTATCACTGTGAAAAACACCATGAAATTTGTCGGCGTATTCAGCCTTGCGCTGATGCCACTGCTGATCACAGGTTGCAGTAATTTTAAAAGTGCTGCAGCGCTGCGCGCCGGTGCGCAGCTACCAGAAACACCTACCGAATTTGTGCTGCCAAATTCTGCACAACAGCAGCAGCCAGTCATTGAATGGTGGGCACAATTTAATGATGCTCAACTTAATGGTTTGGTGAAACAATCGCTCATGCACAATCGCACCATTCATATTGCGCAAGCGTCACTAGCCGAGTCGCGCGCTTATGTACGCACCAGCAAATTGGATTTTTACCCCACCGTAGACGCCAACCTCAGTGCAACACGCCAACGGCAGAGTGGCGATATTAGCGGCACAACAAATGCGCGCATCAGTGAAAGTTACCAAACGGGGTTTGATGCAAGCTGGGAACTAGATGTATTTGGTCGGGTGCGCAATGGCGTGCGCCTAAGCCGCGCACAAGAAGCCGCACGCCATGCCGACCTACAAGCGGCACAACTGAGTGTGGGCGCTGAAGTAGCCGCAGCCTATATCAGCTTGCGCGGTTATCAATATCTCTTAGCCGTGGCCGAGCAAAATGCTCACAACCAATTAGAAAGTTTACAATTGGCGCAGCGCTTTGCCGATGTGGGTCGCGGCGATCAATTAGATGTAGCGCGCGCACAGGCGCAGCTGGAGTTAACGCGCGCAACCGTGCCGAGTATTTCAGCTCAAGTAAATACCGCACTCAATCGTCTCAGCGTGTTAACCGGAAGCGCAACACCAGCATTAAAAACCTCATTGGCACAAGCGCAGCCGCTGCCCAACCTACCCGCTTCTTTCGCGGTAGGTGCGCCGCGTGATATGTTGCAGCGGCGGCCCGATATTCGCCGCGCAGAACAAGCTCTCATAGCGGCTACCGCCGATTACAATATTCGCGTGGCAGATTTGTACCCCAGCATCAGCTTTAGCGGCGGCCTCGGTTATCTCTCCAGCGACTGGACTCGTTTGGGCGATGCCAATACCGATACTTTTTTATTCGCTCCAAAAATTCATTGGGCGGCGTTTAATCTAGGCCGTGTTAACGCGCAAATCGCCGCCGCTGACGCACGTACTCAGGTGCGCATTGCAGAGTTTGAACAACAGGTGCTCATTGCCTTAGAAGAAGCAGATAATAGCCTGCAAAATTTCACCCGCGAAGAGCAGCGCCGCGCTGGTTTACAATTGGCGGCAAAAGCCAGTCATCAGGCGGCGGAAATAGCGCGCAAAAAGTTTGAGCTCGGCAGCAGCGATTTCCTCAGCGTATTAGATGCCGAGCGCGCGCAATTAGACATCAGCGCTCAGCTCGCCCAAAGCGATATGCAGGTGCTGTTAAATTTAGTCGCTATTTATAAAGCCTTAGGCGGCGGATGGGAGCTAGCAGCACAAGAGCAGGTTTCAGCGCGCAACTAGCACCCGCTCGACTCTCTTTTTGTTTACGACTGCCCGACACAGCTTTCACTGCAGTGCTCGGGCTTTTTGATTTACGCTATTTAGCATTTCTTTGTATTAAAATGCCCAGACACTTACAGGAGCTACTATGAGCAGCACACAAATTAATTGCCCCCACTGCTTTTCTACTAATCGCCTGCCAACGGATCGTTTGAGCGACAAACCACAATGCGGCAAATGTAAAAAGTCGCTCTTTGTAGGCAAGCCAATCGTATTGAACCCAGGCAACGTAAACCCTACCTTGGATAAAAATGAGATTCCGGTGCTAGTCGATTGCTGGGCGCCTTGGTGCGGCCCCTGTAAAAGTTTTGCTCCCGTATTTGAACAGGCAGCCGCCGCATTTGAGCCTAAATTACGCTTGGCAAAACTGGATACTGAGGCCGTGCCTAGCATTGCGCAGCGCTGGAATATTCGCAGTATTCCCACATTGATTTTATTTAAGGGCGGCAAAGAAGTGCAGCGGGTGTCGGGGGCTATGTCACTGCCGCAATTACAACAGTGGCTAAAGCAGCAAGGTGTTCTCTAGACAAACGGCCACTGAATAAAGTGGCCGTTGTTATTGGGTAGGGATTAACACAGGCTATCGCAAAAACCGCATCAAAACCTGGCAGTAACCGCTAATTCAATGCAGGCAATTGAATATTAAAACAGGTGCCCGCCTCAGGGCTGGACGTGACTGCCATCTGGCCCTGATGATGCTCCGTGACGATGAAGAAGGAATATGACATACGCTGCTCTGCTGGGCAGCCATCGGGGCTTGCGGCCAAAGCGAAGTATGGTTCGAAAATATCTTGCTGCTGCGCTGCGCTAAGCGCTATGCCATTGTGCTGCACCTTAATCCACGGCGATCCATAAAAGTCGCCAATTTGAATTTTAATCGCAGGGCTGACAACTGCGTGATGATTCAGCGCATGGAACGCCTGACGCAGCAAGCGCAAAAAAACTTGCTGCAATTCAGACGCAACACAGGGCACAGCGGGAATATTCGCTGAGTAGTCGCGACTAATGCTGATTTTCTCAAAGCTCAGCCCTTCTGCATCGGTAAAGAGACTCGCCGCCAACTCAATACTCTGATCCATAATCTGCGGCAATTCTGCCGGTTGTTTTTTCTCGCGATGACTATTCGCCAAAGCCAAAAGATTATTGATGATGCGTGAGGCTTGCGATCCACTCTCTTGAAAGATACTGAGCGCAGCTAGAATCTCATCTTTGGTAACACCCAACTCACGCGCCCGCAACTGCTGCTCGGCATTGTGCAAGGAGGTCATAATTGACTGCAGGGGCAAATTTATATCGTAAGCCATAGCAGAGGTTAACTCGCCCATAGCGGAGAGTTTGTCGCGCTCAGCCAATTTGTTTTCCGCTTTAATTTGCTTGGTGACATCGTTCACCAAGATCACCAAGCCGCCATCATTTTTATCTTTTAGCGCATACACCGTAATATCAAAATAATACTGACCGCGCTGGCTGTGCTTAAAGGTCAGGGTTTCGCCCGTTGCTAATACTTGCTCAAGCTGCTCTTGGGTGAGGGTAATAGCAGGATAAGCCTGCCAAATTTTTTGCCCCAAAATACTCGCGATAGGACGACCCGTGATCGTTTCCGCCATGCGATTCCACTGAGTGATTTCCAATTTACTATTAAGCCCCATCAACATCAGCGGCATAGAATTCACAATGCTGGCGATATAGGCCTCGCGGCTTTGCAGCTGCGCCGATGCCTCTTCTAAGGATGCCGTACGGCGGGCAACACGCTCTTCCAGCGTATTTTTAATATCGGTGAGTTCGCGATTTGAGCGCGTGGCGCGGCGATTGGCGAACCACAGCATGAGCGCAACGATTAACAGCAAAATAATAAATATACTGGCCGAAAAGTTGGCGATGTGCTGCCACTTGGTACTGCCATCAGGATTTTTGAACGGAGGAGGATTGGCGCCTAGGGCATGCAGGCTAAGCAGAGCCTGAGTAACAATAATCAATAAAATGGCGGAGATTTTTTTCATAGAAGTCAGGTCGCTTAGCGATATTCGAGGCGTGATAACAAGCTAGCGCCGCTAGCAGGTTGCTCAGTTTACACCGAAATAGGCCCGCAGCAGCTGAAAAGTATGGCAACAATAAATAGTGGTGCCATCCGCGCGCGCGCCAAGCTATTCCAAGCATTGCCAATATAATTGATTTCATGGCGATCTTTGCATTTCTTAGCGCAACTGTCAGGCCGAAACACTCACTTTTGGTTGCCACATGGCAGCATGCATGCTTAAATCTGGTAATACCAAAAAAAAGAAAGCGGTTAGACGATTAAGTTAAACGCCAGAATAAGGAAGGTACACATCAGTACCAAGGTATAACACCTGCGTTCATCGATTAACTGCGCGAATCACCTATTACTTTATCAGCCAGACAGACTATGCCTACAGCTAAGCAATATTGTCGCGCCACCCACTGTCTTCTCAGTTTTCGCTGGGTATTACTGGCTGCCGTTTGGCTTTTATCAGCACTGTCACCCTCTTCCAGCGCCTGCGTACCTAGCGATTACAGCCTCGACAAAACACTGCAAAAGCTCAAACCCGACTTTCCCTTTATTCATCCTATACGAACTGAGGCAACCCTTGATGTGCGCCACTGGCCCGAAAGAACCTACAGCACGCGCGGCAAGTATAAACTCGCACTGGACGTTTTTGCGCCCTTGAAAGCAGCCTCAAACAAACCCTTGCCAGGTGTCATTTTGGTTCACGGAGGTGGCTGGTGCGCGGGCAGTCGCACACTGATGCTGCCCTTAGCACAACAACTGGCTCAACGCGGCTACGTGGTTGCCGCAGTAAATTACAGCCTCACTGCGCAAGCACCCTATCCTGCGGCTATAGAGGATGTGCAGGTGGCACTCGTTTACTTTCGCAAGCACGCCGCCAACTGGGGTTTAGACCCAAAAGTCATCGCGCTCGCGGGGGCTTCTTCTGGCGGTCAAATTGCGAGCCTAGCGGCACTGACACTGAGTAAACACAATCTCGATACCGTGCAGGCAATTATCAATATCGATGGCCTGTCAGACTTCACTACTCCCTTGGCGCTGCGCTATGAAAATGACCCCGCACGCGCATCTACAGTCGCAGGCCAATGGCTGGGTGGACGCTACGAAGAGCAGCCCGAGCGCTGGCGTCATGCCTCACCCATTACGCATCTAACAGCAGCTGCGCCGCCGATGCTATTCATCACCGGTGAGGCACCGCGCTTTAGCGCAGGCGTTGAGGCCATGCAAGCGCAATTAGATTTATGGCACATTGCCAACAAGCGTGAACACTTCGCCAAAGCGCCCCACAGCTTTTGGTTATTTGATCCATGGTTTACGCCCACACTCATGGCAATTGATAATTTTTTACGCCAACAACCTGGCTTTAACACAGCACTTAGCCCTGTCACGCCGGAATTGAGTGCGACAGGTGCGGCTTTATCTATACCTAAATCTACCCCTAAAACAACACCAAGCTCACCCCTTACACCCACCACCCATAAGTGATCCATTATGTTTAGACCCTTAATTTCTGCATTGGCTCTCGCCGGTGCACTGCTAATCCTAAGCACAGCTGCAACGGCGGAATCCACCATTAATGCCAGCACGCCTGAGTGGAAAGCCTACATTGAAACCTCTCAAACCTTGCGCGCCTTAGATCAAGCAGCCATGGCGTCCGAGTTAAAAAAAGTCGGCGCTAAAAAGGCCACAAAACCTGAACACACCAAAGACTTTGGCTTTAATGACGATGAGCCTGTGGCATTTTATAAAACTCTCGAAGGTCAACGTATTGCCAATATAGTTCTCAGCTTCCAAACCCCCTCAGGGGGCTGGTCTAAGCGTACCGACATGAGTTTAGAACCGCGCAAAGTAGGCCAAGCTTGGGGTGTTGAAAATAGCTACCAACCCACTTTCGATAACTATGCCACCAGTACCCACATGCGCCTTTTGGGCAAAGCCTACGCGGCTAAGGCCAATCAAGATTACAGCGCAAGTTTTTTACGCGGTTTGCACTTAATTTTGGCCGCGCAAATGCCCAATGGCGGCTGGCCGCAAAGTTTTCCGCTCGATGGCGGCTATCACGACTTACTGACCTTCAACGACAAATCCATGGTAAATATTTTGGAGTTGTTGCGCGAAATTACGCGCGGCGACTATGCGTTTGTAAGCGTGAAAGATAAGCAGGCAGCACAGGCTGCGATAGATAGAGGCATTGAATGCTTTATCGCATCGCAAGTTAAAATTGCTGGGGCGCTGACAATTTGGGGAGCACAGCACAACCCTATGAACCTGCAATCAGCCGCAGCACGCGCTTATGAACCTGCATCTTTAGCGTCGCAAGAAAGTGCGGAAATCCTCGCGTTTTTAATGCAGCAACCTGAACCATCAGACCAATTGCAGCAAACCATTCAAGCCGCCATGGCCTGGTTCAAGGCAACCCAAATTAATGGCAAGCGCTACGACCGCAACCTAGGCGCCTTAGTGGACGATGCAAAAGCAAAACCTACTTGGTCGCGCTTTTACAGCCTTGATGATAATAAGCCACTCTTTGGCGATCGCGATGGCAAGGTGTACCGCCAGGTAACTGAAATAAGTTTGGAGCGCCGTCAAGGTTATGCATGGTATGGCACTGGGCCGGCGAAATTGGACAAGCAATATCAGCAGTGGCAAAAAAGATGGATGGGTAATCAAGGGTCATCTGCGCCCAACAAAAAATAACTGCGCGGCGTTATTAATTATTTAATTCAATTAGGAGCGTGTCAGCCTTCAATAAAGATTTACCGAAGGCAAACGCCGGCTCACCTAGAAACAGCTCATCTAGGCTGCCGTCTACTTGCGCAAGGTGTAACCCACGCTCGATGCGCGCCGCCAATGCTTCATCCTCTTTGCGCACAAAAAAGCCATAGTGAATGGGGTGTTCATAGTGCAGCATCACGGCAGAAGATACCGCGAGGTCATAGTCCTTAAAAATCTCCAAATCTAAGGCCACTTCATGCAAACCGCGTGTAATAAAATCAATACGGCTGGCGCGCAGCATTTTAATTAACAGGGAAAAATCAACCGCAGTGGCGAGGTTAAATTGATTTTTCCTCAGTATGCCTGTATCAGTCCAGTGAGTACCATTACCTGCGCGCAGTGCTTTTAATTGCGCGAGACGGGTCACTTTTTTAAAGTGGGAAAGGCTCTCTTTTCTAATCAGTAAGGCGCGATAATTATTTAAATTTTGTAAAAGATCCACAGGGATATAGCGCATACCGGCCTTACGCTCGTCAGTCGCACTTCCCCACAGAACATCAACACCGACATTATTAATTAACATCGACTTAATACGATCTACACTGGGAATAAATGGGGCATGCTCGATAATGAACTCCCCCTCTTGCGCGCGCGTTTTTTCCAGCGCAAGCCTTAAGGCTTTTTCGTAATAACCAGTCGGGTCAAACTTACTGGCAGATGGTGACTCAACAATCTTTATGTGCAGTGGGCCGCCAAGCACTAATGAAGAATAAAAGCACAACCCTAGAATAGGCAGAAATAAGGCCAACATGCGGCTATAGGTCGTCAGTGCGTACATCTTAACTACTCGATGAAGTTGGCGATGCTAAAAAAGAGAAATGTAAAGGCTAGCAACAATATAGTTCAACACTGAGCTTATCGCCCAAGAAAGCGGCCCTAAATCAAATCAGCATCAATATTGGAATCAAATATGAAGATAGAACACCTTGCTTTTAATGTCACAGACCCACTTGCTGTTGCAGACTGGTACTGCACCCATCTTGGCTTTAGCGTAAAAGTGAAGATGGAGCGCGCTCATACACACTTTTTGGCTGACAGTTCAGGTCAGGTCATGATTGAGATTTATTGCAATCCGCCTGAGGAAGTACCAAATTATGACGCCATGAATCCACTGCAATTACACCTCGCGTTTGTCTCTAGCGATCCTGTCGCCGATGCTGAGCGTTTATGCGCAGCAGGTGCGCGCGAAGTCGACGATGTGCAGCTGCCTGATGGTTCGCACTTGAAAATGCTCAAAGACCCCTGGGGATTTTCCATACAACTCTGTAAACGCGGAACGCCTATGATTTAGCAAAAATACTTAACTACTTTATATGATCACCAGCCACTTTGAGTTGCCTCTATGAAAATTATTGTCGCGCGCTGTTTGCTGTTAAGCCTTATTGTTACCACCCATAGTTTTGCCGCAGATCTCACCTCTGTTACCGGTTTTGGCATGAGTACACACGGCGGCATGGCAGCGCCAGATATACGTATCCTCAAGGTGGTCAACACCCACTCCGATGGTGAAGGTTCACTGCGCTGGGCGCTGGCACAAAAAGGCCCGCGCCTCGTTATATTTGAGGTGGGTGGCGTAGTAAATCTCGCAAAGAATGGTATTACCATTAGCGAACCCTTTGTCACTATCGCCGGTGAAACGGCACCCAAACCCGGTATCACGCTTATTCGCGGTGGCATTACCGTGAGAACACACGATGTACAAATTCGCCACCTCATGGTGCGCCCCGGCGACAACAATGAAAAGCGTCGCTCCGGCTGGGAGTCTGACGGCATTTCTGTCTCGGGTGCCGATGCCTATGATGTGCATATCGATCACTGCTCCCTCACCTGGGCTATTGATGAAAATGCCTCAGCCTCTGGCCCACGCGATAAAGGCCATGACGCCACCTCCCAGCGCATCACTTTTAGCAACTCGATCATCGCCGAAGGTCTCGACAATTCCACCCACATCAAAGGAAAACACAGCAAGGGTTTATTAGTGCACGACTATGTGCGCGACGTTGCTATTGTCGGTAATTTATTTGCACACAACGACCGCCGCAACCCCTACTTTAAAGGCCACACCAATGGCGTAGTGGTAAACAATTTACTCTACGACATAGGCAATGCTGCAGTGCAATTAGGCTACGTAGACGATGAATATGCCATCAGCGGTTTAACACCCGCCAACCCCATAGTATCCGTGGTGGGCAATGTGCTTATTTATGGCACCGACAGCTATTCTGATTTGCCGCTTGTAGCCTATCAGGGCGATGCTTTTCTAGAAGACAATCAGGTCATAAATTTACGCAACCTACCCATGCCACAAGTCTATGGCGATGTAAAACGCTTAACCACTCGCACACGTTGGCCAGAGGGCTTAACCCCAATTGCATCCTCTGATGTAGAAAAATCCGTGCTTAAAAATGTCGGCGCACGCCCTTGGCAGCGAGATCCTATAGATCAACGGATTATAAATTCAGTAATAAAACGCACTGGCGGAATTATTAACTCGCAAAATGATGTGGGCGGATATCCGCGCTATAAAACCACTCACCGCACTCTGAATCCTCCCACGACAGAGCTGGACAAATGGTTAGCACAATTTTCAATCGTCGATTAATGTAATGTTAACGATGGTAGGCGCTAGAAGCCTAAAGGAATTACGGGTAGGCTGCGCGCACATAAAAACCATTTGGACTCCCCCATGCGCCACTTAAAAAACATTATTTTACTTTTCGCACTCTTGTTCAACAGCTACACCCTTGCTCAGCAAGCCAAAAGCTCAATATCACTTACACACTCAAGCGCGGAATCCTCGATGGGGACGCGCGAGGTGTTACTGGATAATGAACGTGTGATGGTCGTGCGTCTCGTCTATCCCGCCGGCGCAGAATCAGGCATGCACACCCACGCCTACGCCACACGCACCGCCTATTTTGAAAAGGGTGGGTTGCTCGAAATTCACGCCGAAAACCATGACATCAAACAAATGCACATTGCCGATGGCCAAGCGCTTTATTTGCCTGCAGCAACGCACAATATAAAAAATGTGGGCACAACTGAGATTGTCATTATTGAACAAGAACTGAAGTAAGGCTTGCTCAGCTGCAAGCCTATTTTTGAGGCGAGGGAGGCTAGTAGGCTGCTAGATAAATAGATAAATAGATAAATAGATAAATAGATAAATAGATAAATAGATAAATATGCAATATTTTTCTGCCCACTCGCCGAAAAACGAAAAACGCACCTAAAGAAAAGTAGGCACAGCGATTACTTTAATACAACTTCCTGAAAATTCGTCCACCCCGTTAAACATGCCTGCCACTCGCCAACCTGACATGCACTTGCCTCGCGGCGCTGCAGCGCAAACACCTGCGCTCTTGCTAAGCCCGCCTGAGCATAGGCTTCAAAATCGGTAGTGGAATCACCAAAAGCATAATCCAAGCTCCAACCCTGCGCAACAAAGTCACTCAGCACCTTCACTTTAAAGGTGACGGGATCTTTAGCCTCAGCCTCAGTTTGCGGAACATAAAGCAAACCTACCGGAAACGTATTCGCATCCATCCATTTAGGAATGGTTCGCTGAAAAGCAATCTGGCGAGCGCTTAAGTAAATGATTTGATAACCCTTGTCAGCAAAGTACTTAACCGCTGCTGCGGCATCTTTACGTACGCCTAAAATAGCCGTAGTCGTTGGGGTAAGTGTGCCATCTATATCGAATACAACGGCATGCTTAAGACTTGCACTTGGCGCAGGCGTAGCAGGATTTTTCATAGCCACGCATCCGCCTAAAACAATCAATAAAAACGTTAACATAATTCGCATTGCGATCTCCCGTTAATTAGCACCTTAAACCCAAGGCGCTGATAGTAAACCAAAACGATACAACTGTACTGACTTAAGTGACACCTCGGTCTGTTTAAGGATTTTGATGGCTCACATGGAGAGAACGGTTGGAATCAATAGACCCCTATATAAATATCTTATATCTCCAAGATCCTACCCCCAGCTCTCACGTTAGCCCCTATACTTGATGCCAATAGAGCACAATCTAATACCATAAAACCGTATCTATTCACCATACGAATGATCGCAGCACAGACGCTAAACATTATGAAATACACGCCCAAAAAACTCTGGTCTCAAATCGTCATCCTATTGCTCGGCTGCATATGTAATGCGTGGGCCGCAGAGCCTACAGTCAAAGACATCATCATTCGCCAATCCAAAACGCAAGATATAACCAGTGAAGACTACTACTTCTATCGCTTGCTTGAGCTGACACTGCGCAAAACGGATGCAGACTGGGGCAAGGCATCTATCAAACAGCTGTCCTATAGGGCTGAAGACAAACGACTTCACGCAGCCTTAATTCAAGGAAAAGTTGATATTTTATGGGCGCCTACGAGCGAACACTTAGAGCAAAAAATGCTGCCGGTGCGGATCTCGCTTCTAAAAGATCTTAACAATTATAGATTGCTCTTAATTCGCAAACACGACCAGCCGCGCTTCTCTGCCGTACACAACCTTGATGACCTGCGCAAACTAACTGGCGGCATGAGCTCACAGTGGGTCGACGCCGATATTATGACGCACAACAAGCTACCGCTTGTACAAGCAGTCGGCTATGGAAAACTGTTTAAAATGCTCGCCGCGAAACGATTTGATTACTACTCGCGCGGCCTCTATCAAATCCAATCAGAAGTAGACTTTTACCCAGAACTTGAGTTGGAAATAGAACAAGATATTATGCTCAGCTACCCCAATTATGTTTATTTTTTTGTACATAAAAATAACAACACACTCGCTGAGCGCATCACCCAAGGACTCAAGATTGCACAACAAGATGGCAGCTTTGACCAGCTTTTCAACAGTATCCCACGCTACCAGTGGGGCCTGAATGTATTGCAACATCATCAACGTAAAATATTTAAACTACAGCCATTACCACAACATACAATGCATGATTTATAAAATAGACAACACTTTTTTTTAATATCATTACCGTGAAACGAGTTTATGACCAGACCGAAAATTAAATACACAGAACTCCTTAAGGTTGCATTTGCAAGCAAAAACCTGTTAATTTTCCCATCCCGCCGAATGGGAAAATTAATTTAATATCAAAGGAATTCACCTGTATGAAATTATCACTTCACACCACACTCTTGGTTTCTGCTATTTTGGCCGCCACCGCTGCACATGCCAAAACCTTCAAATATGAACTGACCGACATAAACTCTAACAATGGCGTTATTCAATATCCAGGTCTGGACTTTAATGGTGCAACTGCTGCGACACTAACCGTGGAGCAAGATGCACCAGGAGCTGAGCCACAGATAAAATCATTAGTCATCGAATTCCCTCACGCCAACAATTTAGTCGTACGTGACTTTAAACATGATGGCGGAGAATATCGCGCGCTAGTAAACAATGCGTGGATCTATCGCCAAGTTGCAGTCACATTGCACAGCCCAGACTTGAATCCCTACAACCATGCACCTGTAAATATTGACGTGAGCGTATCGGAACAAGAAGGTTTTATTAATAATGGCAGCGGCAGCGCACAACCAGCTCAGCCCTTGCTCATGACGTTTGGAATGCTTACCGATATTACGCCCGCCAAAACTGTCGATACTGCATCAGTAGTGATTGGCGGCAAACGCCTCAACTTGGCATTGCGTAGTAATCTAAGCACGCCTGCGCCCTTTAGCGGCAGTGGCGAAGGTGGTTTTGTAGTAGAAGCAAACTGGATGGGCAAAGGTGCACAAACCCTTTATGTGCCAAGTAGTGTTCCGAGCGAGGCCTTTGGTTTTATTAGCCCGATCAGTTTGCAATTGGACGCACTTGAAGGCCCCAACGGTACCGAATACATGCTGAGCATCACCGCTAAAGATCACAATGGTGTTGAAATGCCCAGTCAAATATTCCCATTGAATGACTTGCTCACTCAAGCCTACGGCCCTCAGTTCTAAGTTCATCCTCTATTTTTACAACAGCACAAATAAAAAAGGCGCTCAGTGAGCGCCTTTTTTATTTTTTTGAATTAAATTATTGCTGCTCACGATTATGCAACCACTGTTTTACCAGCGGCAACAAACTGGGCCGCCAAGAGCGCGCCTGTATACCAAAATAATCGCGCAGACGGCGACAACCGAGAATGGCACTTACAGGTTCATTAATGGGGTCGTGCTCTACCACACTGAGGCTTGGCTCAGCCGTCAGTAATTGCTGCTGTATCAGTAGCTGCAACACCTGTTCAGCAAATTCTTCTTGGCTGCAGGCATCGCCCGCGCAGTAATGCATCACGCCCCAATTGTCAGCGCCACAATTAATTTGCTTAACCAGCGCTACTGCAACGCGCGCAGCATCGGACAAGGCTGTTGGTGCACCGCGCAAACGACGATTTACGTCAAGCGCTGCACCCGCCATAAATCCACTTAACAAACGCGTAAGTATATTGTCGCCATAGGCGCCAATCACCCAACTCAGGCGCACAATAATATGCTTCGCTAGTTTGGCAATTTCTGTTTCGGCGGCGACTAGCGCCTCGCCAATTTCATTGAGTGGGGCAACGGCATCTTTCTCGCTATGCGTCACTTTATTTTCCGCGCCAAACACTTCATAGCTGGAGAAGTGGATGAGGGGAATATCGAGTTCGCCACATACGTTTGCTAAATGTGCGGCAGCTTCAATAAAGTATTGACGCCCCTGCACATCGCCCAACTGCTCCCAGGCGCGGCAGTTAATCACGAGATCGGGGCGCTGCTTGCGCAGGTAGGCGCTAACCAAGGATGCATCAGCCCAATCCACATCGGTATCTGCAGGCAACAAAAGGTTGAACTGCTCGCGTTCCAGTTCGTGTTCGAGTGCGCCGCCCAGCGCCGACTCTCTTTGGGTGAGTAATAATTTCAAAGACATAAATCCAAGGTTTGCGAAAAAACTGCCCCATATTAACAGCAGAATCACTCAGTGCGACAAGAGTAATTCGCGCGCTAAAACCTTATACTGCGTCTCTTTTTTATATTATCTAGCCTGAAGAGCCTGCCTATGAAGCCCAAACCAATACGCATTGATTTGGATATTGCCATTATTGGCGGCGGTGTCGCAGGCCTTTGGCTCACGAATCGCTGCGTTGCAGAAGGCTATTCTGCGGCACTCTTCGAAGCCAAAGCACTGGGCAGCGACCAAAGTCTTGCCTCTCAAGGCATGATTCACGGCGGTATGAAATACACTCTCGCGGGCGCACTCACAGGCGCCTCTGAAGCCATTGCAGACATGCCCAAGCACTGGCGCGCCTGCCTGTGCGGCGCAGGCGATGTGGACCTGCGCCACACCCGCATTCTCAGCGACCATTTCTTTTTATGGTCGAGCGACAGCCTTGCGTCCAAGCTCACCAACTTTTTAGCGAGTAAAATCACCCGTGGCCGCGTGGAAGCCGTGCACCCAGATCGTCGCCCACCCCTGCTGCGCCGTCACGATTTCAAAGGCAGCCTTTATCGTCTTGAAGACATTGTGATAGATACACCCAGCCTCATTGCCAACCTCGCCAACAATGTTGAAGCCAACTGCTTTCAGCTAGATTGGACCCAAGCGCGCCTCAAGAAAGATGCCCAAGGCACGCTATCGCTCGCTATTGAAAATCCCGAACAACCGGTTGAGATTCACGCTCAGCGCTTTGTGTTTACCGCAGGCAAAGGCAATGGCGAACTCATGCAGCAACTGGATCTCGCGCAGCCTGCTATGCAGCTGCGCCCCTTGCAGCAGGTGATGGTAAAGCACCACTACCCTTTCGATTTTTACGGCCACTGCCTAGGTGCAGAGACCACACCGCGCCTGACTATTTCCAGCCATCGCCTGCCCGATGGCGCGCGCATTTGGTATTTGGGCGGCAGCTTGGCAGAAAAAGGCGCAACCATGGATCCAGCCGCACTGATTGAACTCGCCAAAACCGAATTGGCAGAACTTATACCCTGGATTAATTTGAATAATGCCGATTGGGCCACCTTGCCTATAGCACGCGCAGAACCAGAGCAGCCCGGCTTTGCACGCCCCGATAATGCCTTTATTCAACATGTTGAAGGCACCGCCAACCTTTTACTCGGCTGGCCCACCAAACTAACACTGGCCCCCAACCTCGCCAATGAAGCACTTAAGCTCTTTAGCGAAGCAAAGCTGGCCAAAACTTGCGCGCCCCTCAGCGCAGCGCAAGCAACGAGAAAAGGCGCAGTGAACGCAACGGAGAAAAACGTCGGACTCAAGCAACTGCGTGAGCACTTAGCCTTACCCTCGCTCGCCAAAACTCCGTGGGAATTGGCCTTTCCTCCCGCCATGAGCCCAGAAGAGGTTTTGGAGCTGCGCTTCAGACACGAACTCTATGAGGATTATGAAATCGAGGTGGAGGTGAATACCAAGAACAACAAGGAGAACACTTGATGCTGCCGCTCAATCAACTTGGCCACACGGATATCCGCGTGAGCAGCATGGGTTTAGGCACCGTCAAATTCGGTCGCAACCAAGGCTTAAAGCACCCGATTCCTTTTGATTTACCAAGCGATGAGCAGATTCGCAGGCTGCTCGACTGCGCGCGCGACTTTGGCGTCAACCTACTGGATACCGCGCCCGCCTACGGCTACAGCGAAGAGCGCTTGGGCGATTTACTGCGCAAAGAACGCAAAGACTGGATCATATCCACCAAAACTGGCGAAGAGTTCACGCACGACAAATTTTCAGATCAGGGGAAATCTAGCTTTGATTTCAGCCCCAAGCACACCCGTATGAGCGTCGAACGCAGCCTGCGGCGCCTGCGCACCGACTATCTCGACATAGTGCTCATTCATTCTGATGGCAATGATATTGAAATACTGGAGCGCTCAGGTGCCCTGCAAACGCTCGGGCAACTCAAGCAAGAAGGCTGGATTCGCGCCTTTGGCATATCCACTAAAACCTTGGCCGGTGGCCTCGCCGCTGCGCCACTGTGTGATGTTCTCATGCCCGCATTCAACATCAACTACACCGATGAAGAAGGCGTTATTGATGAAGCTGCGCGCCTCGGCACCGGCGTTTTACTAAAAAAAGTTCTCGCCAGCGGCCATATCTGCCATGATGCGCCTCCAGAATTGGCATCTCATTCTGCGGGCGAAAATGCAGCTGAAAAAGACCCTATTCAAACCGCGTTAAATTTTGCCTACAGCAAAACCGGCGTTACCAGCGCCATCATAGGTACACTGAACGAACACCACCTGCGCGACAATTTGCTCAAAGCACTGCGCGCGCACCATCAGTAATAAACAGAATCAGTGATAAACAACATCGACAACACATTGGACATACCATGACTGACTGGCTCGACCAAATACACTGGAATAGCGATGGCCTCGTGCCCGCCATAGCGCAAGATGCCGACAGCGGCCGCATTTTGATGATGGCCTGGATGAACCGCGAAGCACTAAAACTCTCATCTGAGCTGGGCCATGCGGTATACTGGTCGCGCTCGCGCAACAAACTCTGGCACAAAGGCGAGTCATCAGGACACGTGCAAAAACTCCACGAAATTCGCCTGGACTGCGACGAAGATGTAATCGTGCTCCAGGTAGAGCAAGTTGGCGGCATCGCCTGCCATACGGGGCGCGAATCCTGTTTTTACCGGGTACTGCGCGATGGTGATTGGCAAATAGTAGAGCCCGTCATCAAAGACCCCAGCGAAATTTACTGATCACCAAAACAACAAGAGTCCCCTCCGCTATGAATAACGACGTCCTCAAACAACTGACGATTATTCTCGAAGCGCGCAAAAATAGCGCCGATGCCGAATCCTCCTATGTTGCCAGCCTGCATAAAAAAGGGCTTAATAAGATTCTGGAAAAAGTCGGTGAGGAATGCACCGAAACGATTTTAGCCGCAAAGGATGCTCAAACCAGCGGCAACCACGACGACCTCATCTACGAAACTGCCGATCTTTGGTTTCACAGCTTGGTCATGCTCTCGCATTTCGGCGAAAATGCCGATGCGGTCCTAAACGAATTAGCGCGTCGCTTTGATGTCTCAGGACACGATGAAAAAGCCACGCGCAATATCAATCCCCACTAAACGCGACTAATAAGAGGAAATAATCATGGACGCAGGTAATTTTGCAGGTAATTTCGGCAGCCCCACACAGCTCATCATCATTTTGGTGATTGTGCTGATTCTTTTTGGCGGCAAACGCTTGCGCAGTCTCGGCAGCGACCTTGGCAATGCCATCAAAGGTTTTAAAAACTCCATGAGCACACCGGAAGACGCTGAGAAAGAAGAGCAGCAAAAAACCGAAGCCCAAAAACTGGAACAGCAGGCAAAAACACCCGACGCCAGCACAGTTAATGAAAAATCCGAACACAAACAACAATAAGGTTTAAGCCGTGTTTGATATTGGATTCACAGAGTTACTTATCTGCTTGGTAGTCGCGCTGGTGGTCATTGGCCCCGAGCGCCTGCCTGAAACAGTGCGCACGGTCAGCCTCTGGATTGGCCGCCTCAAGCGTAGCCTGCGCGAAACGCGCAGTGAAATTGAGCGGCAAATTGGCGCCGATGACATTCGTCGCCAGCTTCATAATGAAGAAATTATGGAGAATATCGAGAAAGCCCGCTTAGACATGGAAACCACCTACAACAATATGCTCGCGGATACCCGCGCGGCGCTGGATTCAGATTCCAAGCCGCAAGCGCAAACCTACGAGCATGAAGAACTACCCGACCATGCGCACGGCCCAGATCACCAAGCGCCTCCCGCTGCAGAAATCGCATCCACTACCGATACCGATAGTAATGCGACCGTCATTAGCGACGCCCCTGTAGCAAGCAACGCCGATAACAATAACGCCGACACCACCAAACAGGGTCAGTCATGATCCGCGACAAGGTCTAATAATAAGCCCTATGAGCAACGAATCTAGCGATAAAGAATTACCACTGGTACAGCATCTGCTCGAATTGCGCGACCGCTTGCTGCATTTAATTTATTTTTTAGTGATTACTTTTTTCTGTCTCTTTCCTTTCTCCGCCAAAATTTATGGATTGGTATCTAAGCCGCTATTAGCGGTTTTACCGGCAGGCGCCAGCATGATCGCCACCGATGTCGCCTCGCCTTTTTTAACGCCCATGAAACTCACCTTTTTTGTGGCCATGCTTATTTCTGTGCCCTTTATTCTCTACCAAATCTGGTCATTCATTTCACCAGGCCTCTATAAGCACGAACAGCGTCTGGCGCTCCCACTATTAGTATCCAGCGTTCTGTTATTTTTTCTCGGCATGGCCTTCGCCTACTTTTTAGTATTCCCAACCATCTTCCGCTTTATGGCGGGCATAGGTTTGGAGGGCGTCACCACCATGACGGATATCACCAAATACTTGGATTTTGTGCTCCACATGTTCTTCGCCTTTGGCTTTGCATTTGAAATCCCCATAGCCACATTGCTGCTGATTCACGCGGGTGTAACCACCCCTGACAACCTCGCCAAAAAGCGCCCCTACATAATTGTGGGCTGCTTTGTGGTGGGCATGATGCTCACCCCACCTGATGTAATGTCGCAACTCATGCTCGCCGTGCCCATGTGGTTATTGTTTGAGGCAGGCCTATTCTTCGGTCGACTCATCGCCAAACCCGCGGACGAAGACGAGAATGAAGCCGAAATCGTTGAAAAAGATAAGTAGTTGAGACCTCGCGTAATACATCAAAACGTATAGCGATAAAAAACCTCCTTAAGCGCTAGCCTAAGGAGGTTTTTTATAGTGAAGAAACTAAGCCAAAATATTTTAGCTAGAGCTAAACGCTATTGGCAAACACCTCTTCCAACACCGCTTTATTCGCCTGCAGCTTCTGCCACCCCAGATCGTGAAAATAGTAAGCCATAGTATTAATTGCTGGCTCTACCAAGGCCATAGTACCGCCGACCAGCACGCTGCCGGTAAAGGCATAGCCCACTGAGAAGGCAACAGTGAAGTGAATTGCAGCGAAAGAAGCGGTCTTAGCCATAATCTTGTCCTCTGGTTGTTTGTTAGCGCCATACTACCAACCCGAGAAAATACTTAAAGGCAATTAACCGAATACCATTAATAGATTAAAACTATTTAATAAAGTAAATCGCTACCATCGAACATAGGGTAAGGCGATCAAATTGGAGTTGTAGTAACGCGCATCTTCAGTCACCTCATCTCCCACCCAATTCGGTTTCGCGAATGGGGTATCTGCTGCGGGTAACTCAATCTCAGCGACCACAAGCCCTTGGTTTTCCCCCAAAAACTCATCCACTTCCCACACAAAACCATCATAAGTAATCTTGCGGCGATATTTTTCAATCAGCGGCTGCTCGCACAACAACAATAATTCGCGCGCATCCGCGAGCGGTATTTCGTACTCAAACTCGGCGCGGCTCGCACCTTGGGTTTTACCTTTAATAGTAAGAAAAGCCTGCTCGCCGGCAATACGCACCCGCACTGTGCGCTCCGGCACCCGGCTTAAATATCCCTGAGAGTAAAACACAGCAGACGCAGTGCGCCAGTCATCGCCAACCACTAAAAATTTTCGCTCAATTTCTATCGCCATAGTAAAAATCACCTAGTTGCAGACTTGATTTAAAATACCTTTTCGTCAATCTCGTGCATGTTTACCACAGAAGCTGCCATCTTCATTTAGATCCGCAACAAGATTTACCGCTTACTTTTTCTTGCTCATGCCTAACAGCGGCTAAACACTGAGTTTCCGCTGGCTTTAAATAAACTCTAATTGCTTGCTCTGCCTTTTCGATTCGAGCAATCGGATACTGAGACGTTAATTCGTCTTGGTATTCTACAATTACATCAGCATTTTTTAAGTTGGGTAATTTATCCAACACAACATTGCTATGGCTTAGTATTTTTAATACTCCTGCAGCATTTAAACGATGATCAATGTCTTTGCCAAGCCATAATTGAATTTGCACAAAAGACTCATCTCTTACTTGAGCACCGCAATCAATAAAATAACGAAAAACACTGCCAACATCCGTCAAATGAAAATATTCAGGTATTGGATTGCCATTGGGTAAATAGAACTCCACTGAAAACTGAGGGTACTTACACAGGCTGTCTATAAGTTGCTGATATTTAATAGTCATAATCGTCTCTTGCGTGAAGTTATAAAAATAGTTTCATTACACTTCTATAGACGCAGACTAAAGAGAAAGGACGCAAAAAAATTAAACTTAACAAAACTGACAGGACTGGTGCTTCTCCTCGTAAGATATCACTTGCTGTTTAGGGTTAACCTCAAATCGACAGCACTCATACAGCATCCCTTTTAATAAAGCCCGCCCTCGTTGAATTCTTGATTTCGCACCCGATATTGATATTCCCTCCTGCTCGGCCACCTCTTTTTGAGTTTTATTGTCAATATCGGACAGCTGAACTGCATTGCGGTACTTTTCCGGCAACACTTTAATTATGGGTTCAAGGCATGCAGATAATTCTTTTATGATCATTTCTGCGTCTTCACGCTGAGGTTGCTCTATCCAATCAGATAACTGCTCACTTGCCCGCCGTGAGCGATAATGATCAATTATGGTGTTTCTCGTTATCTGATAAACCCAGCTTTCAAGTTTTTCATCGTCCTTCAAAGAACCAATCCGAGTATGAATTTTTAAAAACACATCCTGAAGAAGATCATCTACCACCTCTTCAGCAACTTTGCGCCGAATAAAGGCGGCTAGCTTTATATGGAATTCGCCCCAAATATCTTTCGCTGTATTCACGCTGATTCCCTTTGTGCCCTATGGATAATATGCCCCACTCAATAACTAGCCCCGCGCGGACGTAAAGTATTGCGATACAACGGCTATCAGGGGAGCGCCAGCAAGAATACTACAACAATTTCTTTTGATTTAGTGAAACCCTCCTTTAGTCCCCCACCGCACAGGCCAACATTCATAGCCATAAAAATCTCAGCCATAAAAAAACACGCCAGTAAGATTACTGGCGTGTTTTAGGTTGCAACCGGCGCTAGCGCCAGGCGTTATACTTTACGTTTAGCCATGGGCACAGCCCAGAATCCAACCAATAACAGCAATAAAAATAGAGAACTAGAGCCGCCACCTTTTTTGGGCTTAGCAGGTTCGGTTGGTGTTGGCTCGGTTGGCTCGACTACCGCGGGTTTTTGAGTGGCTACAAATACCGCCATGGTGCGCGCGGGCACAGTAAACTCGCCTTTGGCTTTGTCCATAGCGGCGGTTTTTACGCGGCTATCACTTGAGGCTTGCTGCACCGCGTGCAGTGAAAAATCCCAGCCTTTGTAGTCGGCAATCGCCAAGGTTTGACTGGTGGTGTTGGCATTGTAAATAACCACTATGGCTTCAGCATTTGGATCTAGGTTGGCGTCGCTGTCTTTGAGAGCCATGGCAATTACGCCAGGTTTTTGCGCGGCACCGGTATTATAAAAAGCCACCTGCTGTTGAATTTGCGCTGCGGTTTCTAAACGGAATAATTTAGAACTGCGACGAATTTTTAACAGCTCAGTCATGTGCTCACGAGTGCGCGCTATGTCGGCAGCTGTAGGCATAAGTGCCGCATTCGCTAACAGGGGTTTAGTAATGGCCCAGTTTTGCTCATTGTCTGCTTTTAACGGCAGGCCTTTACCCCAGCCATTATGCTGATAGGTGTAGTCAATAGCGTTAAACCAATCGCCCGCGTCGTAACTGTTGCGGTCGGTTGATTTTGAGCGCAGCATGTCTTGCCCTGCGTGAACAAATGGAATGCCCTGCGCCAAAATTACAATTGAATTACCCAAGTTTTGCATGCGCACACGCTCGGCCATACTGGTTGCCAGCGGTGCCTTGTACTGAATCATATCGAACAGAGTTTCGTTGTCGTGAGCTTCAATGTAGTTAATAGTTTCCTGTGGGTCTTGGGTGTAACCCGCGCCCTCAATCGTCGAGGCTTTTTTGTTGGCGCCAGTGCGATCCACCAAGGAGTAGTCCGCCAAGCTGCCCGCTAATACCACACGCAATACATCACTCTGCTTTAACAGCTCCGCTTTGCTGTCTGCATTGGCCGTATTTTCGGCGTTGGGGTCCAGGTAGAGACCATTGATAAAACTTTGCGTTTTAACATGATCAATACCTAAATCAAAAGGCCCGCCGCCGCGCACCGCATCGCGAATAAAATTATTAAAGGTGCCTACACCGGTGCCGCTCATATTGCCAAGGGTTGCCTGAGTAAAGCGCGCATTGTTTTGCACCTCGCCAAAGTTCCAACCCTCGCCGTAAAAATAAATCTTGCTGCCATCAACGCCGTCGTTTGCGGGCGTGAGTGCTTGCACGGCATTTTTAATATTGAGGATATTGTCTTTGGTGTGATGACCCATGATGTCGTAGCGGAAGCCATCAACCTTGTAGGCAGTTGCCCAGGTTTTGATGGAGTCGGCCATGAGTTTTTCCATCATGTTATTTTCACTGGCGGTGTTGGCGCAACAGGTGCTGGTTTCAATATCACCCTTGGCGTTTAGGCGGTGATAGTAGCTCGGAACAACTTTATCCAAGACTGAATTCTCACCCAATAGTGAACCACTGGTGTGGTTGTAAACTACGTCCATCACCACGCGCAAACCCATTTTATTAAGTGATGCCACCATGCTGCGGAATTCGCGAATACGCGCGGTGCCGTCTGGTGTGGTGGCGTAGCTGCCATCAGGTACCGTGTAGTGATGCGGGTCATAACACCAGTTAAAACCATCCTGCCCACGAATCGCCTCTACTGCCGCCTGTTGCGCTTCACTGTCGGGTGCGTAGGTGGCAAGGTTATCGAGAATTGTTTTTTGCTCAGCTTTGTTTTCATTAATCGTGGCGCAATCAAACACCGGCAGCAAATGAATATGCGTCATACCCGCATCCGCTAGCGCCTGCAAATGCTTCATGCCGTTAGAGGTGGTTTCAGTAAAGGCGGCAAAGGTACCGCGCTCGGTGCTCGGCACAGTTTCGTCGGCAATACTAAAGTCGCGCACATGCAATTCATAAATGGCCATGTCTTCTGGCGCAGCAAAGGCGGGCTTAGCTTGGTTATCCCAACCGTCTGGCTTCAGGTCTGCATCATTCAAATTAATAAACTGACTGCGCTTACCATTGGCCGAGGTACTTAAACTGTAGGGATCTGTGGCGATATTTTTTTCTATTTTTCCGGTGTGACGCACAAACACATTCACTTCAAATAAATAGTATTGACGGTTCCAGGATGCGTTCCCCTCAAGGCTCCATACACCGGTAGCGGCGTCAAATGTCATAGGCACAACAGTCGCTGTAGTGCTGGCATCAGCGTCGGCAAACACATGTAAATTAACTTGCTGCGCGGTGGGCGCCCAAAGTTTTACACTGGCTACTGAACCGGCATAGGTAACACCTAGACTGCCGCTATAGGTAAAGAGATCGTCCAGTACACCCGCAAACTGCAGGCCCGTAGCTTCAACTAAATTACCATTGAGGTTAGTGGCTGACACCGCAATTTGTTGCTGCAAAATACTGGGCACCAATGCAAGGTCTGATGCAGAAATTTTAAAGGCCGCTAGATTGTTTAAATGGCGATACTTGGTTTTTATCGCATCGCTCAAACCTGCCGCGTCATAACTCAACGAGATAGTTTGGCCACCTGAAACACCCGCAGGACTCGTGGTAAGGCTAGCGTCGGTAGAATAGTGCAACTTAACATTTACCGCTGCCGCAACTTCTTGCGTCAAATCTAGTGCGATGGTATCGCGCGATAACCAATAGGCTTTGGCAGTTTTTAAATCGCCAGCTACTACCTCATCGCCCACGTAGACTTTTTTATTGACCGCATCAAAGGTGAAGACAACTTTTTGATTTGCTGTAGTGACTGCAAATTCAATATTGCCACCATTGTTGCCATAGCTTTCATCCCAAGCTTCGTTTAGTGCTACTTTTACACTGTAGTCGCCAATGGCCAAAGCGGTTGTTGAAAAGGTGTAGAGACCATTGCCATCTGGGTCCTGCAACCAAGTACGCAAACAATCCGGCTGCCAGTCGCCACTGCAACCCAATTGGCTTTGGAAGTTGCCCACTGCCGTGGCTATAACTGCATTGGCATCGGACGTTACCCAGTGAGTTTTATGGCTGTAATAGAACTTAACATCGGTAGCCGCCGCTAAACTCAAGGCTATATTGCTACCGCCAGCGCTGGCATTAGCGCCGTAATTTTCGGCCCAGCCACCATTTAAAGTAGCTTTAAAATTCCAATTGCCTGCGGGTACCGACAGGGTTTGCTGCCAAACGCCGTCTAGGGTCTCTAAACTTAATTGCGTGGCACTGCATACTGGCAACCAATCGCCACTGCAACCCAGTGCCGCCTGTAGATCGCCGGCAATGACCACTGAGTCAGGCTGTGGATCAACCGGCGCAACACCCCCCGCTTGGGAGTCGTCGGTAATTTCGTGGGTAACTTCATTAAAGGTAAACGTCACCAATTTCTCGGCCGCTAAGGCAAAGCTGATATTGTCGCCATCTTTAACTTTATTAGCGCCGTAGTTTTCAGTCCAGGCGCCATCAAGTGCCATTTTATATTGCCAGGAACCAGCGGGCACCGTAAAAGCCCCAGTCCAGAGGTCGCCATTTTTTTGTAAAAAAGTTGTGCTACAAGATGGCTGCCAATCGGCACTGCAACCCAGCTCTGATTGCAGTGAACCCGCAAGGGTTACACTTGCGGGGGCAGCCTGCGCCACCGACATAGTTAGGAGCGAAATGCCAAAGCAAGTCCCCAAGGAAATTAAAGTGTTTTTCATGGTAAGTCTCTTGTTATCAAGCGCGTTATTTTTTATTAGAAAAAATGCGCAGCTAGGCTGCGCCAGATGTATCAAGGTGACGTAAAAAGGAGAGGATAAAACGACAAGCAAAAAAACAATGCGTGTTCAAGCCATTGCATAGAACTGATACTACGAGTTTAACAAGGCGACAAACAAGCGCCTACATACGTATTCATAAAACCAAACCCACTACATACGTATGCAGAACACTTAGTTGAATTAGAGAATTAATTCAAGAACGACCGAAGACAATGGGGCCAACTGTAACTGCAGCTGGCCGCCGTCACTACTAAGCGTTAATTCCATGGGTTTTTCAGTTGGATGCAGTCGATCCTGCAATAAATATTTGGATTTTTTTAAATGCCATTCCGAAACAATCTGAGGCGACAGCTTCAGTGAAATGACATGGCGACTTTGAGCATCAAAATTACTAACCACAATCCATCGTGTTTTATCAGTAGCTCGCGAAAAAGAAAATATTTTTTTCAGATCCTCGCTGGGCTGATCATATTCACCAATGGGCAGCATACTATAGCCACCCTTGGCGACAACGTCCTCTCTCGATAAATTAAGAAGTTGTCGATAAAAATCACGCAACTCCTTTTCATCTTGCGTTGATTGGCCACCATCAAACTTTCCGTCATTCATCCAGCGCTGATGCGCAGGCACGCCAGCATAATCAAAAATACTGGTGCGTGATGGGTCGCCAAA
This sequence comes from Cellvibrio sp. 25HG11W-0, assembly GCF_057815475.1. Taxonomy (NCBI): domain Bacteria; kingdom Pseudomonadati; phylum Pseudomonadota; class Gammaproteobacteria; order Cellvibrionales; family Cellvibrionaceae; genus Cellvibrio; species Cellvibrio sp. 25HG11W-0. The sequence continues at coordinate 843,106 of NZ_CM174230.1, read as the reverse complement.
ACCGGAATCCAGAGCGCCTGTTTCACCTACCTCTTGACCAAAATACAGCATGGTAGGCGAACGACTAATAAGCGTGGACACCACCATAGCGGGCATTGCTTTTTCTGCTTTACCTGCAAACTCGGGGCTGGCGATACGCTGCTCATCGTGGTTCTCTAAAAAGTGCAGCATATGCTCTTCTATATCCATCATGCCCGCCTGCACCTTGGCGATTGCGCTGGCGTTTTCTTTACCCTGTATAATAGCTTTAAGCGTATCGTACATTTCTACCTTGTCGTAGAGGTAGTCCATTTTCCCTAGGCGAATATAATTGCGATACTCCGCAGGGTTATAAACTTCGGCCAATAAAAATGCATTGGGGTTAGTGGTTTTAATTGCCGAATTTAAATAGCTCCAAAATTCTACCGGCACCATTTCCGCCATGTCGTAACGAAAACCATCTACCCCCTTAGTCTGCCAGTAGGCCGCAATTTGACGAAATTTAATCCAAGAATTTGGAACGCTTTTTTCCTGCCAAAAATCTGCATGCTCAGCCACCGTTTTTTGTGCATAGTCTTCAGACAGCAGAGGAAAATCCTTAGTGCCATCGGGGCGAACACCGTAATTTATTTTCACCGTTTCGTACCAATCATCAAACTTAGGTTGCGCTAAACGCGAACCATTGCCGGTCCACTTTGCTGGCTGCTCATCAAACACACCATCGCTAAGCGGGTGCGGCTCACCACCTAATGGCTTATAACCACCCTGCGCAACTGGCACCTTAAAGTTTTCGTTAGGCACATAATAGAAATTATTGTCACGCGCGTACTCAAGGGTTTTATCGTCTGTTGCACCAAAGTCGATAACACCCACGGGCAAGCTTAGCGAGTGGTAAGCGCGCGCCACATGGTTGGGCACTATATCTATAATGACCTTCATGCCCGCCGCGTGGGTGCGCGCAATTAGGGCTTCAAATTCGGCGAGCCGCTGCGCTGGGTCTACCGCTAAATCTGGGTTTACGTTGTAATAGTCCTTAACCGCGTAGGGCGAACCTGCGCGCCCCTTAACTACGTCTGGGTCGTCATTGCTAATACCGTAAGCCGTGTAGTCCCCAATAAGCGCATGGTGCGGAACACCCGTGTACCAGACATGAGTCACGCCTAGGCTTTTCATGTCTGCCAGTGCGCGTGCATCTATATCATTAAACTTACCTACACCATTTTCAGCCTTGGTTCCCCAAGGTTTATTGGTCGTTTTAGTATTGCCGTACAGGCGAGTAAATATTTGATAGACCACGGGCTTGCCAGTGCTAGATGAATCGCTAGGTGTATTCATGTCGATAGGCTTCTCCACTGCAGTGGTGGCAAGTATTTTTTCACTCTTAGGTGAACAGCCCAGAGCACCAAGCGCCAGCAGGGTCACAACTACAAGTGAACGCAAAGAATAGGTATGCATTAGCTTTCGCCTCTTAAAAAATGTAAAAAAAATGCAGCGACTGAGTCGCTGCATTCTGTAGCCATGCTTAATTAAGGTAAGAGCTTAAACCTTACCGCCGCACCACCGCTGGTTCCCAGCGGGAAGCTCAAGCTGTCTGCTGCACTAACTACTTTCTTCTCTATGAGTAAATCGTAAGGGTTGCTGCGCCACTCAGCTTTTTTACCATCGCGATAAATTTGTGCTTCATAGCGTTTGTCTTTATCAAGAAAACTTAAGGGCACAGCTATAACCCGCGCACTTTCATCGGTAATAGCACCCAAGAACCAATCGCCACCAGCGCGTGCTTTGCGCGCTATTACCACATAGTCACCCACGCTACCGGCCAGCGCGCGGCTCTCTTCCCAGTCGGTTGGCACATCGCGAATAAATTGAAAGCCCGGCTTTAAAGTGATGCCATCGGTTTCAAAATAATGTTCAATCACATCCGCTGCCATTTGGATGGGACTATAGATAATCACATAGAGCGCCAACTCTTTAGCGAGTGTTGACTGCACACGATTTTCCGCATCCAAGCCATAGGGCGCCAAATTAAATACGCCCGGCGTATAGTCCATGGGGCCAGCCAACATGCGCGTAAAGGGCAGCATAACCGTGTGCTCCGGCGGGTTGGGCGGTGAGCCCCAGGCGTTGTACTCTTGACCACGTGCACCCTCGCGCGCTATCCAGTTGGGATAGGTTCGGCGCAGGCCGGTATCTTTTATAGGCTCATGGGTATTAATACTGATATGACGCTTAGCCGCTTCGGTGACTGAGCGCAAATATTCACCCACCATAAATTGGCCGTCGTGCCATTCGTTGCGCGCTATGCCATTTTCATCAATGCGCTTTATTTTTCCAGCATCCGCTACATAACCGGTTTTAACCTGAGTGACGCCGTTGCGCTTATAGAAATCAAAGGCCGCCGCCATTTGATTTTTATAGTTGGTCACGGCCCCTGAGGTTTCATGGTGGCCAATAAGCCGTACACCTAGGGTTTTACCATAGGCGCTAATCGCAGCCATATCAAAATCTGCATAGGGCTTGGTGAAATTAAATATATCGCCGTTATAGTACCAATCGCCGTCCCAGCCCTCATTCCAACCTTCAACTAAAACACCATCAAAACCATAGTGCGCGGCAAAGTCCATATAGCGCTTAGTATTTTCAGTGGTAGCGCCGTGAATTGGGCCCGAACCCCAGGTATTTTTTTGGATATGCATACCCCACCAAATACCAACGTATTTACCGGGTTTTACCCAGCTCACATCGCCGAGTTTGTTAGGTTCATTTAAATTTAAAATAAGCGATGAATTAATAAGGCCTGCCGCATCTGCCGCCACTTGAATAGTGCGCCATGGGGTTTTAAAACCCAGAGTAGTTTTAACTTTTATACCGTCCGACCAAGGCGTTAAGTCAGCTTTTAAAATTCCGGGACGCTGTTGGTCAAGCGTCATGGCCGCATAATCAGTTAAAGCCGCCTCATGGATACTCATGTGTACACCCGAGGGCAAACGAAAGGTAAAGGGTGTGTGGGCGCGATCTAAGGCACTTAAGGGCGTAGTCTTGTACACATACTCATAGCGATTCCAATTGCGTGCGGGAATCCACCAAGCGGTAGTCTGCTCTGGAGTAGGCACACTGAACTCGGTTTTTTCATCAATAATTTCCACCGGCTGATTGGCCTTTTTCAGCCAGCCTTTTTGTTCGGGTACCTCATAGCGAAAACCCAAACCATCGTTAAACACGCGCACACGCAAATTCATTAGCTTTTTAGCATTGTGAATACCGGTAAAACTTACCAGCAATTCATTGTGCTGATCGCGAATCAAACGCTGCTCGCCCCAGGGCTGCTCCCAAGTGCTGTCACTGCTTGAATTTTGATGCTGGCTGATTTTCAAATCGCGTACAAATGCATCGACTGTCTTAAATTCTAAACCCAGTGTGGAGCTAGCAATAACACTTTGGCCCTGATAACCCACTTGATAATGAGGCACACCGTTAGTGTCACTGAGGCTAAAAGTAATTTTTCCGTCCGGCGAGCTAATAGTTAGCGTCTCGGCCTGAGCGAATATACTCAGGAAAACTCCGAGTAAGCTTAACCAAAAGACTATCTTGGTGAATAAATTCATAATAATTTCCTCGTATAACAGCGATAAATAGCCATCCAGTTACCGCGCAATGATTGGCCTACTGCTACGCAGCTTTATATGTTGATACAATAGGATTTTAGCTACTTACTCAATAATGCTAACTGCTCGGAGTGAGGTTTAAAATTTAGCGCGCAGCCTTTGATATATTTTTGAAGTTTTTCAATACTGTATTTATTAGCCAGTTCGTTGCCTTTTACTAGCTGCTCCTGCATTGGGTAAATACCTTTGCCAGCCAGCAGACAATTCCAGGAAACATTAGGGAAATAGACATCCAGTTTTTGCTGCTCTAATTCATCGGTGAGATTTTTACCTGCCACCCAGCCACTTAAAATTGAACGCAATGAAAGTGATATTTTGTCGTTGCTGGCATTAGCGCGCCAGAACTCAGTATCACTGCGGCTACTAATGCGGTAGTGACAGACGATATAATCGCGCACTGCATCAAAACGCGAATTAATACGCGCGTTAAAAGCCTGCCGATCTTTATCGCTATAGTCACCTTTGTTATAGGCTTCGATAAATCGCACTACAGTTTCCTGCACCATATCCAGTGCGGTAGCTTCGAGAGGCTCAATAAAGCCTTGCGACAATCCGACGGCCAAACAATTTTTGGCCCAGTGCTCTGCAACACGCCCCACCTTAAATTGTAAATGACGCGCCTCTACATCTACCCCAACCAAACCTAGGTGTTCGCGAAACTCTTGCTCTGCCTCTTCTTTGCTGCAAAAACGTGAACTGTAGACATAGCCATTGCCAATGCGATTAGTAAGCGGAATAGTCCAAGCCCAGCCGTTTTTCATCGCGGTAGCGATGGTTTGCACCTCGGGAGTGCCAATTTGTGGCGTGGGAAATACCACCGCTGAATCACTAAATAGACTATCAGCACAACTGATAAATGGAACCTTTAGTGCCTGCTGTAATAACTGGCTGCGAAAGCCAGAACAGTCCACATAGAAATCAGCTTTAATAATTTCTCCATTGCTTGCTATCAGTGAATCTATATTGCCATCAGCGGTTAAACTCACATGCTCAATAGTAGTCTGTTGATATTTAACACCTTTAGCTGCGGCTTTGCGTGCGAGAAACTTCCCCAGCAAACCGGAATCGAAGTGATAGCCGTAGTTAATTTCAAAGGGAAAGTTATCCGGTGCTACTGGCGCCAATTTTTGCTTGGCTAATTCGGTAGCGAGAAAAAAATGATCGGGATGCCCATCCAAATCGATTCCTTTACGGCGTAAAAAACTGTTGTGAAAAAACGCGGGGGCACTGAATTCATCGGGTTGCGATAAAAAGGGATGAAAGTAGTGGCTAAAGCCCGGCTTGGTTGACCAATCTTTAAAGTTGATGCCTACCTTATAGGTGGCGTTGCATTCATGCATCCACTCAGATTCTTCCACCCCTATGACATTCATAAAGCCGCGCAGCGGTGGAGTGGAGCCCTCACCGACACCGATAATGCCGATGTCAGGGGACTCCACTAAAGTTATGTCAAAACCCTGCCCCTCCCAGTGGGTAGCCATGAGATTGGCTGCGATCCAACCGGCAGTTCCGCCACCCAAAATGACAATATTTTTATTATTCATACTTTTCTCGCAAACGGAAAATACAATTAAATTTAGTCAGCTCTTGCTAAAACAGCGAGCATTTTTGATAAATAAAACGCCCGACAAGTATGACTTGCCGGGCGTTATATTAGGCCACCTCACCCAAATTGCTGAGGCATCAATTAGCATTAGAACTTGTAGTTAACACCCAGCGTGTACTGGCGACCATACTCTTTGTATTCGCCTAAAGCGCTGTCTTCGCCGTAGGAGGCAATATTAGGCTCATCCGTTAAGTTGTTGATCGAGAATACAACATCGAAACCATTATCGAACGCATAAGAGGCTTGTGCGTCAACTGTGGTGTACTCTTTGTAAAGCGCCGGCGTGGTTCCTCCTGGTACCAGCAAGTTGCTGATGTAAGGATCGCGGTAGCGTACATTCACATGAGAACTAAAGCTGCCAATATCCCAGAAGCCAGTCACACTCCACACATTGCGCGACAAACCTTGCAGAGGCAGAGTTTTTCCATAGAGGCTACCACCAGCAATTTTGGTTTCACTTTCAGTGTAAGAATAACTTGCCGTTACACCCATACCAGAGAAAATACCTGGCAATTCAGAAAAAGTATCGGTAATGGCTAATTCAGCACCGCGAATATAACCACCGTTTTTGTTGTTGACGTAGGTTTGGAAAATACCGGCAACTTGCCCCTCTGGAATTTCAATGCCCAGCGCTGCGAAACCATCAGCACCTGGATTAGTAGATTGCTGTTCAATCAAACTTTCAATATCTTTCCAGAAGACAGCGGCAGTAATCGCATCACCTTCATCAAAGTAGTGCTCGTAAGACAAGTCAAATTGAGTGGCGCGGAATGGATCCAAGTAGGGTGAGCCTTTGGTCCAAACGTTGTATTCAACCTCACCATTATTGTTAGTGCTGTTCCATGATCCTGCACCACCTTTAAGTTGACCTACCGGTGGACGCCCCATCACTTTTGCAGCGGCAAAACGTAAGGTATCGGAATCAGTAAGGGCGAAGTTCAAGTTAATCTCTGGTAGAGTGTCAGTGTACTCTGGGCCGTATTTAACATAGTCAAATGCATCCGACGTAAAGCCCAAGTCATCGGTAATAGTAATGCCGTTACCAGAACCTACATTTTGAACACCGCTGGCCTTCTCATCAGTTTGTACAATGCGTACACCAACGTTACCGGTTACGGCTACATTGCCCATTTCAGTAGCAATATTTGCCATCAAATAATAGGAATTAACTTTTTCTTCCAGCAAGCCGGATTCAACAAAAGTCCAGTCGCGGCTGAATACTTGTTTACCCAAATAATTACCAGCACCGAAAATACTCGAGGCCAATCCATCCATGTTGGTTACAACCAGATGATCAGGCACACCGGGCAATGATTCAACTGATACAAAACCATTAAGCTCTTGCGGCATACAAGCAACAAAGGTACTGTCGCCTTCCGATCCAGTCATATTATCTGCGCAGTAGCTGCTATCAGTATCGCCAAATTGACCATCGCGCGAACCGTAAAGGAATGCGCCGCGTTTGGAGTTAAATTCGCGTTGTGAAATACGCACACCAGCTTCAATTGAGGTAATAAAGTTAGTATCCAGCTCCAGCTTATAATCAAGTTTGAAACTATCAACTTTATCCGTATAGCGGTGTGGATATTCTTCGTAGCGCGACAAGCGCATAGTATCTAAATCGGTAAAATCTACGCCACTAAAACTCACGCTTGGCATACCATCGTCACTACTCATATAAGTGAACGATTGACCGGCTTTTTCCTGCCACGACGTTAAGCTACCACTGGTATCAGTGGTCAGATCGTAAGCGTGCATAGACACCAAACGGTCTTTGCGCGTTTTGGTACCTTCGCTGCTCGCAATATCCAGGGTCAAAGTATTACTTTCGTCAATATTCCATTCGAAGTTTAAACCGTAGCTATCGGTATCGGCTTTAGTGGATTGATCTTCAGTACGCGCTTCAAACCAAGGGCTAGAATCGTAAGTTGTTGCTGGATCAGTAATAGAAACTGTGCCACCGGTGACTAAGCCGTTTACAACACTGGTATTGCTAAAATCATAGGCGCTGGTGTTGTCCAATGCACTCACGGTAATACCATGACGTTCATCGGTGCGATCAAAGACAGATTTGAAGTAATCAAATTGCGCTTTAAAGTTATCAGCTGGTTGGAACACAACAGTGGCCAAATAGCCATCGCGTGTATCTGAACCCGTGCCCGCCTGCCATTGGAACGCACGTGCACGTGAATCATTCGTGCCATCATTGTTTACATCGACATCAGACTTGTAACCAACAAATGAGTCTGCGCCAGCACGTGCACCTACAAAGCTATTAGGCTGATCCAGATGCGAGTAACCGACTGCAACACCGAGGGTGTCGTCCATAAACTTGCCGAGGTAAGAGACGCTGAAGCGATTGCCGAATTCATCCGCGCCTACATCCGCAGCAGAGTCATTGAAAGAACTACGGGCGCTAATATTAAAGCTATTGTCTTGTTGTGCAGTGAGCGGGTTAACTGTTTTTAAATCTACCAAACCAGCCACGCCACCTTCAATGTGTGACGCCTTAGGTGATTTATACACTGCAGCTTGAGTAATTAATTCAGCAGGATATTGATCGAATGCCATCCAGCGAGTGCTTTCGGTATAACCAGAAGTTGATGCTTGCTCGCGACCATTCAAGGTGGTTTGAATAAAGTCACCATTCATACCGCGGATATTAAGTTGAGAAGACTGACCTGAATCGCGCACAGTGGTCACACCAGGGATACGACCCAAGGCGTCGGCGATAGATTGATCCGGCAGCGAAGACAAGACACCAGCATCGACAACATCGGCAATAGTGTCGGAGTTACGCTTCGCGTCTAGTGCGTTTACCACTGTACTGCGAAAGCCAGTAACAGTGACCTCCTCTACTTCTTTAGCATCAGTTTTAGCTTGTGAATTTTGTTGTGCATAAACGGCCTGAGATCCAGCCATTAACGCCATTGTTGAAAGCAGAGCTAGCATTGGGTTAAAAGTGTGTTTTTTCATGTTTTTCTCTCCGCAGAGACATCGCTATTATTAAGAGTTACTTTTATTGTGAAGTTTTGCTTAGCCACTTAATTGCTTAGTTTATTTATCGCCGCGTTACCTTGCGGCTTAATCACTTAGCTATTTACTTACCTAGCTACAACACAAGCTTAGCCAAACAGATAACCAAAAACAGAAATCTAGGGGATGGAATAGATTGCTTCTGTCCTGTGAAAGATACTAGGCCGAATCACGCGCCACTCCAAGCGTGTGCATACGTATTCAATGAACCAATTTGGTCAAAACACCTCCGCATACGTATGCATTAATTGTTATTTAATCGGGTTACATCGACATTCTCTAAAGCCTAGCCTATATGCATTAAAACAACCGACAAAATAACCTTAATAAATGCTATTTAAATGGCAATTAACTCTATAAAAAGCCAAAAAAAAAGGGCGCCTAAGCGCCCCCAAAACTCCATACCACAACAGCAAAAACAACCATTAATTAACACCCGAAGATACCACTCAAGAAAATCGTTTAAATATTGTATCGCTATTTAACAGTAGCTAATAAACTACCCCAAGGCACCAAGTCAAGATGAGTCGACGCGCCGCGTTGTGTACAACAATAACGAAGACTAACAGCGTTTAATTCAAAGGCCTGCGGTAACTCGATACGCTGAGTTTGCGCAGAAAAATTAAACGCACATAAGAGCGTTTGCTGTGCAACCTGACGCACAAACACGACATAATCTTTGCTATCGGCAATAAAACGAATATCACCTAACTGCAATGCCGGCTGCTGTTTGCGCCAATGCATAAATTCGCGATAAGCCTGCAGCACTGAAGTATCTTGCTGCTCCTGCTGTTCCACCGCCGCAGCAGCATGCTCCGCAGGAATAGGGAGCCACGGCTGTGCCGTTGAAAAGCCACCATGAGCGCCTCCTTTAGTCCAGGGCATGGGCGTGCGACAACCATCGCGACCTTTAAATTGCGGCCAAAAAGTAATGCCATAGGGGTCTTGCAGTTGATGATGTTGTATTTCAACTTCCGTTAAACCCAGCTCCTCGCCCTGATAAGAACAAACACTGCCACGCAAGCAAAGTAACAGTGTGTTCAGGGTTTTTGCCAACTCCGGCGATTGCGCTGTGCCACCCCAGCGCGACATAACACGCACTACATCATGGTTGCCGATTGACCAGCAGGGCCAACCTTCTCCCAAGCTTTTTTCAAGCGTTTCGACTGTGTGGCGAATATAACTACCGGAAAGTTCATCGACCAATAACTCAAAACTGTAGGCCATGTGCAAACGGCTATCGCCACTGGTGTATTCCGCCATAGTTTTCAGCGAATCTTCCGAGGAGATTTCACCGAGAGTTACGCTGCCGGGATAGCGATTCATGAGTGCACGCAACGACTCTAAAAAGGCGAGATTTTCTGGGCGGGTATTGTCGTAAATATGCTTTTGAAATGCGTAGGGATTATCTTCTTTAAAACCGCGCCCCTTGCGCTCAGCCTCAGGTTTAAAGGGATTTGAACGCAACGCTTGATCGTGAAAACAAAAGTTGATCGCGTCGAGACGCAGGCCATCTACGCCGCGTTTCAACCAAAATTCTACTTCATCTAAAATTTGCGCGCGTACAGCAGCGCAATGAAAATTCACATCTGGCTGAGACTTTAAAAAATTATGTAAATAGTATTGGCAACGGCGCGGCTCCCACTCCCACGCAGAGCCGCCAAAAATAGACAGCCAATTATTAGGTGGCGTACCATCCGCTTGCGGGTCAGCCCACACATACCAATCTGCTTTAGGATTAGTGCGCGATTCGCGACTTTCTTGAAACCAAGCATGTTGATCCGAGGTATGACTTAACACCTGATCAATGATAATTTTTATATTGCGCTGATGTGCCTGCGCAATTAACGCATCAAAATCTTCTAGCGTGCCAAAGATTGGATCAATTTGGCGGTAGTCGCTGATGTCATAACCAAAGTCTTTCATCGGCGACTTAAAAAATGGCGACACCCAAATGGCATCAACACCCAGACTGGCAATGTAATCCAGCTTGCTGATTATTCCGGGGATATCCCCTATTCCATCGCCATTAGCATCCATCATGCTGCGCGGATACACCTGATAGATAACTGCGCCGCGCCACCAGGGTGTGGATTGATGAGCAGACGAATCGGCGAGATGAACAGAGGATTGCATAAAATCTTTTCAACCTTTTGAGAAGGGTACATTTTTATAGGAGTGCGCTTTTATATAGGGCATAGATTTAAGCGAGCATGCTTAAGTAAAGCATAGCGCTATAAAAGCACATATTGAGAACGCGATTTAAAGCATAAGGCCTAAGTATTTTCATCCCTAATGCTCACGCACAAATCATTGATTAATAACATACGCCAGAGTCATTGATTCGCCAAGTAACTACATACGTATGCAGCCTGAATACGTATGCACAGCCTTGTGGTGCTGCTGGCTAGCCTCTAATGTTAGCCAAGGACAAAACTATCTCTTTGGCTATACTCAAAGCCAGTGGAAAATTACACCTCTAAACGATAATTACACTTAAAACTCACCTTTGCGTTAAGAACTAACAACTCTAAGAACTTGCAATAGTTGAACTAACACTGTGGTAACTCCTATGAAAATTCAAAAACCTTTATTTGTAAGCCTATGCTCGCTATCACTTGGCAGCCTGATAATGCTCAGCGCCTGCAGCGATAAGTCGTCCAGTTCGACGGCCCCAGCGAAACCAAACCTAGCCGCCCCCAAGCTTAGTACGCATGAGTTAATTGCGCCCGGCGCACCTGGTCAAGCTTCTTATTGGGCTTACGCCGGAAAAACCGGTATAGGAACTGCCTACGAAACCTATAGCCAAGGGCAATATGCCGATACAGGTACCAGCGGTACCATTTCTAAGGTTTGGTTTTCACTGGCGCAGGGAATTGTGACTGAAACCATGTTTGGGCTCATTCACCAAGCTCAGCTGCAAGAGATGCAATTTTTTATTCAAGGCGAAAACTTTGTAGACGAAGAAAGAACGGCGACAGATTCGCACATCGAATACATTAAAACCGATACGCAGGGACGCCCCCTATCACTCGCCTACAAAATTACCAATAGCGATAAAGAACAACAGTATCGAATAGAAAAATTAATTTTTACTGACCCTGACACTCAAGCGCTCATGATGCGCGTGGAACTACACGCGCTCGCCGACGGCATAACACCTTATCTTTATGTGAATCCTGCCATTGGCAATACAGGTAGCAACGACAACGCCAGCTATGCAAACAATCTGTGGAGTGCGAGCGAAGGCAATACCAGCATGACGCTTGCTACAGACGCCAAGGTTGTAAATTCGTGCGTAGGTTTTGAAGGCGTATCCGATGGCATCAGTGAATTAAAACAAAGCGGCACTTTCACCCAACACTACACCAGCACCGGCACCACCCCAGGCAATGTTGCCTTTAGCTTGCAACTGCCGGTCATGCATAAAGGTGAAAGCGCGCAGTGGCAGTTTGTGCTTGGCTTTGGCCACAGCCAAAAAGAGAGCACGGCAGCGGCGCAAGCAACACTAAACAAAGGTTATGAACAAGTCCTTGCCGCCTATAATGGTGAGGGTGATGCAATCGGTTGGGAAGATTATTTACAATCGCTACCCGCACTGGAAAAACTTTCCATCACAGCAACTGATGGAGGCAAGCTGCTTTACACCAGCGCCATGGTATTAAAAGCGCAAGAAGACAAAACTCATGCAGGCGCATTTATCGCATCGCTGTCCAACCCATGGGGTGATATTAAATCGGCAGAAAAATCAGGTACAGGCTACAAAGCTGTGTGGCCGCGTGATTTTTATCAAGTTGCAATGGCCATGCTCGCATTGGGTGACACCCAATCGCCACGCGTTGCCTTTGAATATTTAGAACAGGTTCAAGCTAAAAGCACTACGCCCGGCTATAGCGGCACACCCGGTTGGTTTTTGCAAAAGACTCACGTCGACGGCGAAGTAGAATGGGTGGGCGTACAGCTTGATCAAACCGCAATGCCCATCATGCTCGGCTGGCGCTTATGGCAAGAAGGCGTACTCAGCGACAGCGATATCAGCAGCTGGTATGCAAAAATGCTCAAGCCTGCCGCAGATTTTTTGGTTGATGGCGGCAAGGTAAAAGTTCTATGGAATGACACCAACATTACCCCGCCATTCACACAACAAGAGCGCTGGGAAGAACAGCAAGGCTACTCACCTTCCACTACCGCCGCGATTATTGCAGGCCTAGTATCCGCAGCAGATATAGCGACTCATGCAGGCGACGATACAAATGCTGTACGCTATCTAGCGGCGGCAGACAAATACTCCAATAGTTTAGAAAAATTAACCTACACCACTAAGGGTTCACTGCAAGGCAGCGAAGGTAATGGTAAATATTATTTACGGATGAATGCCAACCAAAACCCGAATGATCATTCGCCCTTAGGCACCAGTAACGGTCAAGTCATCGCCGATGAATCGAAAGTGATCGATGGCGGTTTTTTAGAGTTAGTTCGCTACGGCGTGCGCGCAGCAAACTCAGCAGAAATAATTGAAACACTCCCCGAGTACGATAATCAGCAACTCCCCGATTTATTGCGCACCAAATATGAATTCAGTTTTCCTGGCAATGAAGGTAAATTCCCCGGCTGGCGTCGCTATGGTATTGATGGTTACGGTGAAGACACTCTCAACGGTGCTGGCTATGCAGCCGTTAATGACACCAACACAGCCACCCAGCGCGGCCGCGTCTGGCCCTTCTTTACCGGCGAGCGCGGCCACTATGAATTAGCACTCGCCAACCGTGTACAAGCTAAAGATAAAAACAGTCAAAGCGACAATACATCGCTGCGCAACACCTATGTGAAAGCGATGGAATTATTCGCGAATGAGGGCATGATGCTACCCGAGCAAGTGTGGGATGGTGTAGGCAACAATGACACTTACCACTATACCCTCGGCGAAGGCACTAACTCAGCCACGCCCTTAGCATGGACTCATGCAGAGTACATAAAATTATTGCGCAGCTATAGCGACAATAAAGTCTGGGATAATAATGCCAGCACTGCAGCTCGCTACGTTCAATAAACTCAACGTAAAAACTCAAATTCAATCCGCAACCGCGCGATTGAATTTGAGCGTTACGTTTTAAACACTGTCTTTTTAAATATGCGCCAATGAGCGCTCATTGCCACAGAAATACTTGCAGCTAGCATATTAAATCCTTGCACACCACATAGTGCTTTCCATATGAAAACAATAAATGAATAACACAGGCAGCAACACCATGAAACAACCCGCCCTTCCCTTTTGGCAAGTATGGAACGTCAGCTTTGGCTTTCTCGGCGTACAGCTGGGCTTTGCATTACAAAATGCCAACGTCAGTCGCGTGCTTTCCGATCTCGGTGCCGACTTACATTCACTCTCATTATTTTGGCTAGCGGCTCCCATTATGGGTTTGCTCGTGCAACCCATTGTTGGCGCCGCGTCAGATCGCACTTGGAATCGCTTTGGCCGCCGTCGCCCCTTTATTTTAGGCGGTGCCATTGCCGCCGCACTGGGTATGCTGCTAATGCCCAATGCCTCGCTCTTTGTCGCCTTTTTAGCGCCCATGATTTTTGGGGGCATGATGCTCGCACTCATGGACGGCGCATTTAATGTCACCATGCAACCCTTTCGCGCATTGGTTGCAGACATGCTTCCCAGTGAACAGCGCACGCTCGGTTACTCCATTCAAGCGCTACTCATTAACATAGGCGCTGTTATAGGTTCCATACTGCCCTTTGTGCTCACTAATGTAATTGGTTTAGATAACACAGCTGCAAAAGGCGAGGTCGCGTCCAGCGTGTCTTGGGCATTTTATATAGGCGCAACAGCACTCTTCGGCACTGTGCTCTGGACGGTCATTCGCACCAAAGAATATCCTCCCGAAGAGTACAACCGCTACAAAGGCTTAAGCGCCGCAGCGACACCCCGAGTTAAAACATCTATCACCACCAGTCTTGGTAATTTTTGGCAGTTGTTTATCAATATGCCCAAGACCATGCGCCAACTAGCCCTAGTGCAATTTTTTTCCTGGTTTTCATTGTTCATTATGTGGGTCTACACCACACCGGCCATCACCCAATATATTTGGGGCATAGATGCAAAATGGTTTGATGCTAGCTACCTGCATTCTGTGGGCGGCATTCCGGCCGATATAGCTGCCGCAAAAGGTGCCGCAGGTGATTGGGTGGGAATTATGTTCGCGGCCTATTCACTTTTTGCGGCAATTTTTTCCATAGCACTCACGCGCATTGCAAATAAATTTGGGCGCAAGCTCACCTACTCGCTTTCACTGCTCGCAGGTGGTATCGGCTACATGAGTTTTATGTTGTTTCAAAATACGGAGATAGTACATGTGAATTTGTGGATCACCGAAGTTGATATACCGCAAGGCGCCCTTAATTTATTAGTGCCTATGATCGGTGTCGGCATAGCTTGGGCGGCCATACTTGCCATGCCTTACGCAATTCTATCTAACTCATTGCCCGCCGATAAAACGGGCGTTTACATGGGGATTTTTAACTTCACCATAGCAGCGCCGCAAATCGTATCAGGCCTAGTTGCCGGACAAATTTTAAAGTACGTTTTTGATAATCAAGCCATTTACATTATTCTTCTCGCGGGAGCATTTATGATACTCGGCGCAGCCTCAGTGTACTTTGTACAGGATACCGAGGAACAGCCTCAGCACTAGCACCTAACATCTAGCACCTAGCACCTAGCCACAAGGTGCTGGTGCTGGTGCTATAACTTACAACGCGCGATGACCTAGGGGAACTCAGACCAGAGAACAAGCAACATTTAAGTGTGCTCTGGTTTTGAATGCCCGCGCTGAGGTTTACCCAAACTTGCCCCCGCAAAAACCTTTAATACTCCCTTAAGCTCCCCTTAATATTTTGTTAAGGTTCAAGCGTTCCCCATAACATCTCCCTCGCCGTTACTATTTTATTTTTCTCATACATCCCGCTCACATTTACTGCACCAAGAGACTAACACTCAAAATTTTATACCCATGGCTCTACTTAGCTAAGATAGCCTTAATTATCCCAGCGTAGATTGGGCTCATCAGTATTGGCTTAGGTCTCGACAGTTAAACGCGCTCACAATCGAAAAACCAAAAGCCACACCAAAGACAACCTGAGGCCATGTAATTTTATTTACACCACGCCAGTAAATTTCATCTTAGACATTTGGTAAATAATTAATGAAAGAACAATCTGTTTTCATCAGGCTCTTGTTTATTACTATGTCAATTGCCCTTACATTTGGTAACGGCTATACCTACGCCCAAGATAAAAAAACAGACTGCTCGCTTACAGTTTCTAATGCACAATATGACTCACAGGTTGAAGCACCCTTAGAAATTAACTCACCTACTGATACTTGCACACCTGCCAATCCCCGCGAAAAAACGGACAAAATAAATATACATATCCACCCGCTGTTTGATGAAAAAAATCCAGCAGAAGATCATTATATTTTCCGACTCGCAAATCGCCTGCACATCGAAACCCATGAAAACGTTATTAAGCGCGACCTCCTAGTTAAGGAAGGGGATTATATAGACCCGAATTTACTCGCCGAAAGCGAACGTATATTGCGCACGCGCCGCTATTTTAATCGCGCAACAGTCGCCGCAACAGAAAATAATCAGGTCGATGTCGACGTATATCAAGTATGGACACTGGTACCAGCCCTGAGCTATTCCCGTGCGGGAGGAAACACCACCAGCAGCATAGGCCTGCATGACTCAAACTTTTTGGGATTAGGCAAGGTTGTCAACATACTTCACAACGCCAATGCCGAGCGCTCTGGCGACACCTTTGAATACCTAGACCCTAATACCGGCTGGCATCAAACGACACTCGGTTTAGCCTATGAAAATAATTCTGACGGTACTCGCCGTTACGCTGAGTTTATTCGCCCCTACTTTGCCTTAGACACTGTCAATGCTGGCGGGTTTACCTACGAAACCTTTGAGCAGGAAGACGCTCTATATGATGCGGGTAAAAAGGTAAGCACCTATGCCGAGAATGCAGATAAGCATGAATTTTTTTATGGCTCTAAAATAAATATTGGCAACAAAAAAAGCATTCATCGCTGGAACATTGGCTACACCCAAGACGACCATGAATTTTTATCCTTACCCGACGCACTGGTGACGCCCATTCCGAGTAGCAGAAACCTGCATACCACCTGGCTGGAATACACCTTCATTCAAGATGGATTTATCAAGCTGCGCAATATTCAGCAAATTAATCGCGATGAAGATATAAACCTTGGCTTGCAGCTACGCACGCGCCTTGGCAGAACGCAATCGCTCAATCCCGAGCATGACAAGAGCTTTCAACTCAGCGGCGAAATCAGTAAAGGCTTGTCGTTAAGTGAGAACAATTTAGTGCTCGCCAAAGTTGAATATGATGCACGTTACAATCAAAACAGTTGGTACAACTCGGTTATTAGCGGCCAGCTCAATTATCACTGGAAAAACCTCAAGCACGGGCAATTCTATTTATCGCTCGAGGGCGCGCGTGGGCAGCACTTATTTGGCGATCAATCATTTGATTTAGGTGGAGATACCGGCTTGCGCGGCTATCCCGCATTTTACCAATCAGGCGACAAACGCTACCTACTCACGGTAGAACAGCGTTTCTTTGGCGAACACGAGTGGTTTTCATTATTTCATCTAGGCTATGCCGCATTTTATGATCAAGGCCGCGCGTGGGGCGATAGTTTAATACCCCAATCACAAACAGAAACACTGCGCGACCTCGGTGTAGGGCTGCGCATATCGGGTACGCGCAATGGCAACCGCGACGCAGGCGGACACAATGTGCTGCATATAGATGTAGCCACGCCACTCGATGGCGACTCAGACATATCTAACCTGCAGTGGTTAGTGAAAGTACGCAACTCATTTTGATTTTATTGTGCAGCAATCTTTAACAAAAAACATTAATCACAATTAACACTGAACAGTAGAAGGACACAGCATGTTAACCACTAACGCCGCCACATCCACGCAAGTGCTCGCCAAGGTTCCCGAAATCACGCTGATGTTTTGGATTATAAAGATAGCCGCTACTACACTAGGCGAAACCGGTGGCGATGCCGTGTCCATGTCAATGGATTTAGGTTATCTCGTTGGCACAGCTATTTTTGCAGCCATTTTTCTTGTGGCCGTATTCGCGCAAATTAAAGCCAACAAGTTTCACCCTCTTCTTTATTGGGCAACCATTATTGCCACCACAACGGTAGGTACCACCTTAGCTGATTTTGTCACACGCTCGCTGGGTATTGGCTATGAAGGTGGCTCATCGCTGTTAGTTATTCTATTAATGGGCTCATTGTTCTTGTGGTATCGCGCCCTCGGCAGCGTATCCGTTGCAACAGTGAGCACACCAAAAGCAGAAATGTTTTATTGGATAACCATAATGTTTTCACAAACCCTTGGCACAGCGCTCGGCGACTGGACCGCCGACACCCAAGGCTTTGGTTACAGCGGCAGCGCTTTGCTTTTTGGCGCGCTCTTAGGGCTTATAGCTGCCGCCTACTACTGGTCAAAGCTGTCGCACACACTCTTGTTTTGGGCTGCATTCATTCTCACTCGCCCACTGGGTGCCGTGGTCGGCGATCTCCTCGATAAACCACTTGCCAGTGGCGGCCTCGCACTAAGTCGTTATAGCGCATCAGCAGCGCTCTTTATTTTTATAGTGGCGTGCATCTTTCTTGTTAAACAACGCGCAGCGACTCAACAACATTAATGTACAAAAAAACATTAACGGTCTTTAGTGAGAATATTTATATGCGCACGTGGCTAACTTTATTAAGCTTTTTGGGTGCGTCCTTGGCTTTTGCCGGACCACCCTATCGCACCGATGACCCTGAGCCCACGCCTTATCAGCATTATGAAATATTTTTTGCCAGCCAATTCACGCGCACAGCTGATGGCGAAAGCGGAACCCTACCTCATATAGAAATTAATTATGGGGCAACACCAAGAATTCAAATGGGTATTCGCCTTCCTTATGCGTTTAATCAAGCGCAAGGAGACGCTCGCCAGTATGGTTTAGGCGATATAGAGCTAGGGCTGAAATATCGTCTTTTAGATGAAACCGATACACGACCTATGGTTAGCTTTTTCCCTTCGATGAAAACCCACACGGGCAATGAAGAAACTGGCTTGGGTGATGGGGCTAACAGTTACTTGCTGCCAATTTGGCTCGGCAAAAGCTGGGGCGGCTGGAGCACCTATGGTGGTGCCGGCTATAAAATCAATCGAGGATTTGGGGCACAAAATTCATGGTCGATGGGCTGGCTCCTTCAGCGCAAAATATCCGCGCCACTCAGCATAGGCCTAGAAGTTTTTCGCGAAACAGCGCAAGCAGCCGGTGAAAGTACGAGCAGTGGTTTTAATATCGGCGGAATTTACGATCTCGATCAATATCAGCATCTCATGTTTTCGGCGGGCAAAGGTGTGGAAGCAACTCAACAAACCAATCAACTCTCGACCTTTTTTGCATACTTGCTTACGTTTTAATTATCAGCACCAAGACCCTGAGCATGGCGAAATATCTCATAAAAGAAACTACCCGTGAAACACATTTGTGAAGAACATAATAGATCGCGGGTACTTATTCTTATTAACGCACCGGCGATATATCTTTTTTAGCAACAATCAAACAACATCATGAAATAACACGTTCAATTCGTTTATCGGGTACTAGCCACATAAGCGCGACCGCAACATATATTGCTATAGCAATCCACTGGGATACGAATGCCAAACCTATCCCGCTAAGATACAAGAGCGGTGACACTTTTCCCTTCCAGTCATTGCCTATAGCATTTTTTAACAGTGAATCATCGCCTTGCAACGCAATAATACACTGCTGCAATATCCAGTAAGCAATGGCGGCCATCAAAAGCACAAAACCATAAAGCGCTGCTGGCTGCTTAGAAAAGTGATTCTCTCCCATCCAACCCGTCGTAAAAGGGATAAGTGACAACCAAAAAAGCAGATGAAGATTGGCCCACAATATTGACCCATTTACCTGCTTGCAGGCATGCAGCATGTGATGATGATTGTTCCAATAAATCCCCAAGTAAATAAAACTCAGAATATAACTAAATACCACAGGCATTAACGGCTGCAAGGTTTCAATACTATCGCCGTGGGGGATTTTCATTTCCAATACCATAATGGTAATGATGATCGCCAACACCCCATCAAAAAACGCCTCAAGCCTATTTTTTCCCATCACAGTACGTTCCATTTTGAAAATCTCATTGAGAAATATTACGACAATCACAAGAAGCATCTGAGGAGCGAAACCAACTTACGGGCTTTTACCAAGATCGCACGAACCAGCTAATAATCCCATCGTCATATTGCGCTTAAGGGATTCCACCAGATAGGTTGCACCACAACTCGATTAATCACCTAGCACCACTCGCTTCAAATATTCAAAACAACAAAGGCGCTGATATTACCCCAGAAAAAAGGCCAACTTCATATTAACTTTAACGTCACAGGAAAAATTTTTTATTAAAAAACAAAGCGGTAAGGTGCCATCAACTTTATATTGATTTATGTACTCATGAAAGCAGAGCATTGCCCTCCACCGTGAGTAGCACTCTGCTTTCAGCCTGAAATACTTACTAAAAAAATCGACATTGGCTCTTAAGTTCGCATAGATAGTAACTAGCAAATCATACTTAACTTTCTCAATTAATGGACACGCCTCATCACCTCAATCAAAAAATTTATAATCCTGCGCAGCGAAGTAAGCGCCATTTGCGCCCTTGTCGGCCAGCAGCACCGGAGCTAACATACCCGGCAACACTGACTCTACCGCGTCCCACGCATCAGGGCCGCCTAGGGCAGTGCGAATCCAGCCGGGGTCTATGGCGTTTACGCGTACACAGGTGTCTTTAAACTCGAAGGCTAAATCCTTAGTCCACTTATCGACCGCCGCCTTAGAAACGCTGTAGGGCGCCAAGTTGGGTTGATCGGCAATACCCGAGGACAGATTAACAATGCGCCCCCAGTTACGCGCTTTCATGCCTGGGCCAAAGGCGTTACACAGCTGCACCATCGCCAGCACATTCACCTGAAACACTTGCTGCCATGCAGCTTGTGCGAACTCAAACACTGGCGTAGACACGCAATTGATAGCGGCATTGTTGTAGAGAATATCCACTTGCGGCGCAGCGGCATTAATCTGTTGAATCAAGGCAGCAACAGCTGCTTCAGAGTCCAGCTCCCCCGCCACGGCTTTTATTTGTATTGGAAATTGCTCAAGCAATTCGCAGGTCTGTGCTGTGTTGCCAAGCTGGCGCCCGTGCACAATAAGATTGCAGCCGCGCTCTGCTAATCCCAACGCGATTTGCTGACCTATACCGCGGCTAGACCCTGTTACCAGTGCCCATTTATTATCGAGTCGTTGTTTCATGGAGTTTTCCTATGAGGTTATCTTGCCGAAGCATTTATTATGAGGGCGGGATTCTAACACTCTGAGGCGGCGACTCCCTTTGGCGAGCCCAAGGCGACGAGTAAAAATCAGTAAATCTCAACCGCGCTCTTGGCGGCAAACCCTTAGCAGCCCGGCGGCACATCCGCAGCGGCGCAGCACTCAGACGTCGATCTTTCCACCCCGTCGATTAATGAGTTTGCTACACTGCGGGCACTTTTAGCGCCGCAGCGGTTGAATCACGCTCTTTCACTGTGCGGTGGCCTTCAATAACTCCAACTAGCCAGCCTCTATGAACGAAAAAAATTTCGCCCGCCTGCAGCAGATGATTCCCCAGCACGCACTCTCCCGCGTCGTCGGCAAAATCGCCAGCAGCCAAAACACGCTGATTAAAAATACTTTTATCAGCTGGTTTGTTAAACGTTACCAAGTAGACATGTCACTCGCGCTGGAAGAAAACCCCCTCGCCTACGCCAGCTTCAATGACTTTTTTACCCGCGCTCTAAAGGCAGATGCACGCCCCATCGCAAGCGCCCAAAACGCCATAGTGTGCCCCGCCGATGGCGCCATCAGCCAACTCGGCGCGATCCGCGATGGACGCATTTTTCAAGCAAAAGGACAGGAATACACCGCCTTAGAATTACTCGGTGGCGACGAAGCGCTGGCGGCAGAGTTTGACGAGGGCAATTTTGCAACGGTATACCTTTCACCGCGCGATTATCACCGCGTGCACATGCCCTACAGGGGCAAGCTGCGCAGCATGATCAGTGTGCCCGGCGAACTCTTTTCAGTGAATACCGCCACCGCCAACCAAGTACCGCGCTTGTTCGCACGCAATGAACGCGCCGTCGCCATTTTCGATACGGATATAGGCCCCATGGCCGTGGTACTGGTCGGCGCCATGATTGTGGCTGGAATAGAAACCGTATGGGATGGCACCATTGCCCCTTTCGCCAGCCGCGAAATAGAAACCTCGCTTTACCCCTACCAGAATTTAACCTTGGAAAAGGGTGCGGAAATGGGACGCTTTAAACTCGGCTCCACCGCGATTGTTTTATTTGCTAAAGATAAGATGAACTGGACGGAAGACTATCAAGCGGGAACGCCAACCAAGATGGGTGAGGTGATGGGCGAAGCTAACAGCTAACTAGCACCTTAAATTCAAACTAATAAAAAGCCCGCACTTTTAACAAGTTGCGGTCTTTTTGTTGGGCACGAATTGATAAGTGAAATTAACTCAACACCAAGTTGTCGCGATGGATTAACTCTTTATCATCTTGATAACCCAATATCTTGATGATTTCACTACTGGGCTTACCGATAATTTTACGTGCTTCGTCGGCGTGGTAATTGACGAGACCGCGTGCGATTTCGCGGCCATCTTTATCGGCGCAAATGACCATGTCGCCGCGCGTAAAATCTCCACGCACTTCTTTCACCCCCACAGGCAATAAACTCTTGCCCTGCTCGCGCAGCACCTTGGCGGCACCGTCATCTAACAGCAGCATACCGCGGGTTTGTAGGTGACCTGAAAGCCAGCGTTTACGCGCTTGTTGTGGCTGCTGTTCGGCCCACAAGAAAGTCCCGAGATCTTCGCCTTCAGCGATGCGCAATAAGGCATTTTCGATGCGCCCACCGACGATCACAGTATCTGCACCGGAGCGCGCTGCAACGCGCGCTGCGCGCACCTTGGTGAGCATGCCGCCGCGCCCGAGCGCACCGCCTGAACCACCCGCCATTTGCTCCAAACGCGGATCGCTTGCCGCAATTTCGCTGAGCAATTGCGCATTAGGGTTATTGCGCGGGTCGCTGTCGTACATGCCTTTTTGATCGGTAAGAATGACCAGTAAATCCGCTTCAATTAGATTGGCGACCAGCGCACCGAGGGTGTCGTTATCGCCAAAACGAATCTCATCGGTTACGACAGTGTCGTTTTCATTGATTACAGGTACGACGCGTAAACCTATAAGGGTTTTTAAAGTAGAGCGCGCATTGAGATAGCGCTGGCGAGAGGAGAGGTCGTCGTGATCGAGTAGCACTTGCGCAGTGTGCAAACCGTAGCGCTGGAATTCCACTTCGTAGTTTTGAATCAAGCTCATTTGGCCAACAGCGGCGGCGGCTTGCAACTGATGAATTTCGGTGGGGCGACTGCTCCAACCCAACTTGCGCATACCCGCTGCCACCGCACCGGATGACACCAACACCAGCTCTATACCGCGCAGACGCAGCTGCGCCATTTGCTCAACCCAACCGGCAATAGCGACAGCATCCAACCCCTTGCCATCATCGGTTAAGAGGGCGCTGCCGATTTTAACGACCCAACGTTGAGCCTGAGGAATATGTGCTCTTTTGCTCATGAAAGCGATGCACTCAAGATAGTAATGTGGATTTTTTATTGGGTAAATATGCTTACTGCAAGGGCCTCCACGCTAGCGCATGAAAGCCCCGCAAAGCCTTAGTGTCCGACGTAAATAACCTCAACATCATAGTCATCTTCATTGAACTTATCATCGTCATCAATTTCACCGCGCGCCAAACGCGCTTCGCGGGCAAGGATACGCAGCTCTTCAATACGCTCGCGCGCCTCCGCAGCCATTTGCTGCTGCAGCTCAAACTCTTGCTCACGCAATTCGGAATTGGTTTTTTCCTCCGCCCAAATTGCTTCGAGGTGATCCATAATGCGACCGATTAACGGAGTTGTACCTTCGCGATGCAGCGCAGACACCCTGAATACCGGGCCAGTCCATTCAAGCGCATCGACTACCGCTTGGCATTTTGCGTCTACTTCTTCTGGGTCGAGCAAATCGATTTTATTGAGCACTAACCAACGATCGCGCTTAGCCAATGTCGGGCTGAATTTTTGCAATTCTTGCGCGATGATTTTGACGTTTTCAACCGGATCCGTATCATCCACCGGCGCCATATCCACTGCGTGCAACATCAAACGGCAGCGCGTTAAATGCTTGAGGAAGCGCACCCCCAAACCAGCGCCTTCTGCAGCGCCTTCGATAATGCCGGGAATATCTGCGATCACAAAACTGCGGTGTTGCTGTACTTTTACCACACCAAGGTTAGGTACCAAGGTCGTAAAGGGATAGTCGGCAACCTTGGGTTTAGCCGAGCTTACCGCGCGAATAAAACTGGATTTACCTGCATTGGGCATACCCAACATGCCCACATCGGCGAGCACTTTTAATTCGAGCTTAAGATTGCGGCTTTCGCCTTCGCTGCCCGGCGATGTTTTGCGCGGGGTGCGGTTGGTACTGGATTTAAAACGCGTGTTACCCAGGCCGTGAAAACCACCCTGAGCCACTTTTAATTTTTGACCGTGTTCGGTCAGATCGCCGAAGACTTCCTCGGTGTCGGTATCCAACACCGTTGTGCCTACAGGTACCGGCAACACCAAATCATCACCCTTGGCGCCAGTACAGTCCTTACTGCCACCTTTTTTACCGCTTTCGGCGCGATACTTGGGCACAAAACGGTAGTCGATCAGCGTGTTTAAATTCTCATCGGCAATTAAATAAACACTGCCGCCATCGCCGCCATCGCCGCCATCGGGGCCGCCCTTAGAGATAAATTTCTCCCGGCGGAAACTCATAAAGCCATTGCCTCCATTACCGGCTTCGACGTAGATCGGGGCTTCATCAACAAATTTCACAGCAAACTCCAGAAAAAATTATTCGCTAAAGGCTTTAGCGAAATCACACCAATAATTAAACAAACGAAAACCATATAAAACAATACAGAGCATAGGGACCCGCTAAAAACGCGGCCTACATATAAAAAAGCCCTATCGATGTCGACAGGGCTTTTTTATTATTCTCCGCCCGCTGCTAGCAGCAGGCTGGGCTTACTTTAGCGCAATATCAAATAGCAGCTATCTGCTATTAAACAGCAACAGGAACGATGCTGACGTATTGACGGCCAAAAGCGCCTTTAATTTCAAACTTAACGTGACCATCAGCCTTGGCGAACAAGGTGTGATCTTTGCCCAAACCAACGTTAACGCCAGCGTGGAATTTGGTGCCGCGTTGACGAACGATGATGCTGCCAGCAGGGATCAATTGACCACCAAATGCTTTAACACCAAGGCGTTTCGCTTCTGAATCGCGACCGTTACGAGTACTACCACCAGCTTTCTTGTGAGCCATTTTCTAGCCTCCTATTAACCTTTGATTGCAGTGATTTTAACTTCAGTAAACCACTGACGGTGACCTTGACGCTTCATGTGATGCTTACGACGACGGAACTTGATAATTTTTACTTTATCAGCACGGCCGTGAGCAACAACTTCAGCAGTGATAGAAGCGCCTTCAACAACTGGGGCACCGATTTTAACGTCTGCACCGTCGGCAATCAGGTAAACCTTGTTGAATTCAACAGTGCCACCGGTGGCGAAATCGATTTTTTCGAGTTTAAGGGTTTCGCCTACAACTACACGGTGTTGTTTGCCACCGCTTTCAAAAATTGCGTACATATTTATGCTCCAATAAAACACTTGGACGACACGAAGTAGCTTAGCGACATGCTTAGGCGTTTGGGACTAGCGTCGTATACAGGTTTTCAGGGGCGGCGATTGTATGCCAAGGAGGCCAGTCATCGCAAGTAAAAACAGCCCTAAAAGCGAGATATTTGTCTATTTAATAAGCTGATTTTGCCGCAACCAAGGCTCCAGCGCCTGCGGCCAGCCAGAGATACTGCCCTGCCCCTGGATCATACCCACGCCATGAATAGTACTTTGGTAGATATGCAGTTCGGATTGCTTGTTGTATTTGTGCAGCGCAGCAAAGAACTCAAGACTGTGCGCCACAGGCACAGCGCCATCGGCAACCCCGTGAAACATAAACACGGGCGGCACAGCAGGAGGCACATGATGCTTGAGCGAACAGGCGTGCAATAGCTCAACCGCGGGCTCTTCGCCGAGTAGCGCGCGCCGGGAGCCGACATGTGAATCAGCGTCTTCCATACTAATCACCGGATAACCTAATAGGGCAAAATCGGGGCGCGCACTGATGGAGGCATAAGGATCAACCACAGGATTCAATGCCGCAGGCACCGACTGCATCAGCGCCAAGCTCGCCGCCAGATGCCCGCCCGCCGAAAACCCCACAGCGCCAATTTTATGCGCGTCCAGCTGCCACGCCTGACCATGAGCGCGCACTAACCGCAGCGCTCGCTGCGCATCCAATAAAGGCGCCGGATACCCGTATTCCTGCAGGCGATACTTCACCACAAATGCGGCCACACCGCGTGCGCAAAACCAATGAGCTATGTCGATACCCTCGTGCTTAAGCGCAAGGCGACTGTAGCCACCGCCGGGAAAGATTACTACCGAGCTGCCATTTGCAACCTCGGCATAGGGCCAAAAAGGCACCATGGCTGGATTATCCACCGCATGAACCCGCTGATCTTTTACATGCTCACGATCTGGCACAACGCGCAGTCGCTCAGGCCAAAGCGCTATAGGCTCCGCCTCCAAAGGACGCGAGCTGGCCAGACACAAACCACAACCCTCGACCGCGCAGTACTGAGCAGACTCTGCCGCTTGCTCAACTAAACTTTCACTCACCGCTATCTCCCACGCGCGCACATTAATCGGATGCCAAAATCCACTCACACTACAGTACAACAAACTAAAAAATAGACTTTCGGATGATTACTGATACATTGCCGCTGGTTTTCAAAAAAATCACAGATACCCCCCCCGACATAAACCAATAATTTTCCACCTTTTATAAGGACTTAATCGGCCATGACCGCATCCATTTTGCGCCAGCTCGCCCTAACCGTTACCCTTTGTTTCGTATCCCTTAGCAGCTTCGCAAGCCCCAGCTTAAAAGATTACGGCGCATTGCCCGAAATACAGATGATGGCCATTTCCCCTAATGGCGGCCTCGTCGCCTATCGTAAAGTCACTCTCGAACAAGATCGCATCGTCATTTATTCTTTTGCCGAGAAAAAAGCACTGGCCGCTATCGATGTGACGGCCATACAGCCGAATGGCATTTATTTTATTAATAATGAGCAGTTGATTTTACGTGTTTCAACCATGACGCGGGTGAGCGGCTTTAGAGGTCGCTTTGAAGTAAGCACCGCTTACGCCTATGACATTAAAACAGGCTCCACCCGTCAGCTGCTCATTCCCGGCGACGGCCCTATATATCGAGGCCAATCTGGCCTAGGCAGTGTTGTCGGCCTATCTCCCGATGGCGACTATGCCTACATGCCCGCTTATGTCGGCGAAGACTGGGTGGAAAGCCCCGCCTATTCACTGCTTAAGATCTCGCTCAAAAAAAAGCGCACACCTAAAGTTTTTAGCAAGGGACACAATGCAACCAGCGATTTTTTCCTCAACCGTAAAGGAGAGGTGCTCGCGCGCGAGTCCTACGACAACAAAAAGAATTTGCACACCATTGAAAAATATCAAAACGGCAAATGGATCGATATTTTCAAAGAGGAGACACCCTATCGCAGCAAAGAGTTTGTTGGCCTTACATCCGACTTTAAAGCCTTGGTGATGTTGGAAACCGACGAAAAAACAGAGCGCAGAGCCTTTTATAATCTCGCGCTAAGTGATGGCACTATTACCGGCCCACTCTATGTTCGGCCCGATGCAGATATTGACAATGTAATCAGCGACTTCCAACGCGTGGTATATGGTGTTCGCTATCAGAGTTTTATCCCAAGCTATGAGTTTTTTGATAAAAAGCTCGACCAGCGCGTAAAGGATATCCAAGCACAGTTCCCTGACCACTCGGTGAATCTTGTCGACTGGACGCCCGACTGGAAACACATCATTTTTAATATTGAAGGCTCCGATTTCCCCAGCGATTACCTGTTGTTCTCTGAGGGCAAAGCACCCACTCGCCTTGCAAGTTCGCGCCCACAAATCACGGCTGACGATCTACACCCCATCGGCAAGGTGAACTTTAAAGCGCGCGACGGGCTGCTCATTCCAACCTTGCTGACCATCCCTAAAGGCCAAGTGAGCACCCTCAAAAACCTGCCCGCTGTGATCATGCCGCACGGCGGTCCTGAGTCCCACGACACTATCGGCTTTGACTGGGAGGCGCAGGCACTCGCCAACCAAGGCTATCTGGTTATACAGCCACAATTTCGCGGCTCTGATGGCTTTGGCTTGAGCCACATTTTGGCCGGACGCGGCGAATGGGGCAAAAAAATGCAAGATGACCTCACCGATACCGTCAACTTCTTTGTCCACCAAGAAATGATCGACCCTACGCGAGTCTGCATCGCCGGTGGTAGCTACGGCGGCTATGCAGCCTTGGCTGGCGGCGCATTTACTCCCAGCCTTTATAAGTGCGTGGTATCCATCAATGGTATTGGCAACATTAACGATATGCTCGCATCTGATAAGCGAGAGCACGGCAAAGACAGCTGGATTGTGAGCTATATGGAAGAGCAATTCACCCAAGGTGAAGGCGGCAAAGCTGCCATGAAAGCCATATCGCCCGAGGAGTTTGCAGACAAATTCACCGCCCCTGTTCTGTTGATTCATGCAACGGCAGACAAGCGCGTACCCTTTGCGCAATCGAAGCAAATGTTCAAGGCACTCAAAAAGGCTAAAAAAGAAGTGGAGTTAGTAGAGCTCAAAGGCGAGAGCCATAGCCTGCAGGAAGGAACAACACGCTTGCAGTCACTGACCGAGATGGTGACATTTATCAATAAGCATATTGGCACTGCAAAAAAATAACCTCGGTTTAACCGACACCAGATATACCGATGCACAACGAAAAGAGGGGCGGCAATTGCGATTGCCGCCCCCGCTCACTTAGGATCTAATGAAACTGCGCTTCATCGTCACCCCACCAGTGGGTGCGCTGCCACTCTACGCGAGTCGGGTCGGCGGCACTCAACAGCAGCTCTCCTGCCGTTAACTCCCAGCTCGTCAAGCCATCCTTAAGATCGTGCCAAAAATGACTGGCATCTTCACTCAAGTAAGCTTGAGCCAATTGGGCTTCATTGCGCAGCATTTCCTCTGCGGTCAATTCCAGCTGTACCAACCCCTCCACTTCCTGCTTAAGCCCATCGCGCAACACTTTGAGCGTACCCACCTCGTGATAATCGAACTGAATACGAGCAGGCTCGCCTGGCGCGGCGTCAGATGTTGGTTCGTTGATTGTTTTCATAAGGATACTCCGGTTGGACGTTTAAGTAGCACCACGGAGGTAATCAGAACGGGCATTACCCCAGATATTTGCAAGCTTTTTACCCAATTAAGCGATACAGCCTCTATAATCACCGCCTTTCTTAAAAACTCCACCTTCAGTATAGGCCGTCCAATCCAAATGCAAGAGCGCCAAATGCAAGAGCACACAATGGAAGAACAATACACCCCCGCCAACGTCGAAGCCCAAGCCCAGCAGTACTGGGATGAGCACCAGAGCTTCAAAGTAGTTGAAGACCGCAGTAAAGAAAAATTCTACTGCCTCGCCATGTTCCCCTACCCCAGCGGCAAGCTGCATATGGGCCATGTGCGCAACTACACCCTCACCGACGTAATTGCACGCTATCAGCGCATGCAAGGCAAAAATGTATTGCACCCCATGGGTTGGGACGCCTTTGGTCTGCCAGCGGAAAACGCCGCGCTCAAGCACCAAACCGCACCGGCGGCCTGGACTTACTCCAACACCGACCATATGCGCAGCCAACTTAAGCAGCTAGGCTTTGGCTTTGACTGGTCGCGCGAGCTCACCACCTGCAAGCCCGAATACTACAAGTGGGAGCAGTGGTTCTTTACCCGCCTCTACGAAAAAGGCATGGTTTACAAGAAGATGTCCACGGTCAACTGGGATCCAGTGGATCAAACCGTACTGGCCAACGAACAGGTTATCGACGGCCGCGGCTGGCGCTCCGGCGAATTGGTAGAGCGCAAAGAGATTCCGCAATGGTTTATCAAAATCACCGCCTACGCCGAAGAGCTAATTAACGATTTAGACAAACTGCCCAACTGGCCCGAGCAGGTTAAAACCATGCAGCGCAATTGGATCGGCAAAAGTCGCGGCTTGGATATGCGCTTTGACTTGGCCAACGCAGTGGGTGAATTTAGCGGTTTCGACGTTTACACCACCCGCCCCGATACCATTATGGGCGTGACCTATGTGAGCCTTGCGGCGGAACACCCCATCGCCAAACTCATTGCTGAAACTAACCCGGCGTTGGCTCAATTTATTGCCGACTGCAAAGTGCAATCCGTGGCTGAAGCCGATATGGCGACCATGGAAAAAGCGGGTATGGACACCGGTATTAAAGCCCTTCACCCCATTACCGGCGAGCCAGTTTCTGTGTGGGTCGCCAACTATGTACTTATGGATTACGGCTCAGGCGCCGTTATGGCAGTGCCAGCGCACGATCAACGCGACTATGAATTCGCGCAAAAATACGGCATTGGTATAGCTCAGGTTATTGCTCCAGCTAACGACGAAGAGATTGACCTTAGCAAAGCCGCCTTCACTGAAAAAGGCGTGTTGGTCAACTCCGGCGAATACGATGGCCTCGACTTCAACGCCGCCTTCGACGCTATCGCCAGCACTTTAGAAATGGCCAACAAAGGCGCGGTAAAAACCAACTATCGCCTGCGCGATTGGGGTGTATCCCGCCAGCGCTACTGGGGCTCGCCTATCCCTATGTACAACCTGCCCGAAGGCGGCGAAATCCCTGTACCGGCGCACAAGTTGCCAGTATTGCTACCCGAAGATGTAATCATGAACGGCGTTCACTCGCCGATTAAAGCCGACCTTGAGTGGCGCAAAGACACCCTCGACGGCAGAGCGGTAGAAAAAGAAACCGATACCTTCGATACCTTTATGGAATCCAGCTGGTACTACGCGCGCTACACCTGCCCCAACTTTGAAGGCGGCATGTTAGATAAAGAAGCAGCTGACTATTGGCTACCGGTGGATCAGTATGTAGGCGGCATCGAACACGCCATTCTTCACTTGTTGTACGCGCGTTTCTTCCACAAGCTGATGCGCGACGAAGGCCTAGTCACCTGCGACGAGCCCTTTGAACGCCTGCTGTGCCAAGGCATGGTATTGAAAGACGGCACCAAGATGAGCAAATCCAAGGGCAACACCGTTGACCCAGAAGAACTCATCAACCAATACGGCGCCGATACCGTGCGCCTCTTCTCTATGTTCGCGGCACCGCCAGAGCAAAGCATGGAGTGGAGCGATTCCGGCGTTGAAGGCGCGCACCGCTTCTTGCGTCGTTTGTGGAAAGCGGTGGAAGGCCACATCAATGCCGGTACGCCTGGCGTAATGGACGTTGCGAGCCTGCCCCAAGCGCAAAAAGACCTGCGTCGCAAAACCCACGAAACCATTCAAAAGGTGAGCGATGACTTTGGCCGCCGCCAAACTTTTAACACCGCCATTGCCGCCACTATGGAATTGCTCAACGACACGAGCAAGCTTTCTGACCGCGCCAACCCACAAGGTTTAGCCGTTGAACGCGAAGCCTTGGAAACTGCGATATTAGTGCTGGCGCCAATCGTGCCGCACATTACCCAAAGCCTGTGGAATGCCCTTGGTCACACCAGTATTCCACTCAATGAAAGCTGGCCAACACTCGATGAAAGCGCATTAACCCGCTCCACTATCGAAGTAGTGGTGCAAGTAAATGGCAAGGTGCGCAGCAAGTTAGATGCACCGGTTGATGCCGCCAAAGAGAGCCTAGAACAAATGGCCATGGCGCAGGAAAACGTGCAAAAGTTTCTCGACGGGCTCACGGTGCGCAAGGTCATAGTCGTGCCCAATAAGCTCGTGAGCATTGTGGCTAACTAAAAAATGATTATCAAACAACAAACACAAGGAATAAACATGATTAAGTACACATTAATTATTGCAATGCTCACGTCTTTAGTTGCCTGTGGAGGCATCGGACAGGTTAGACCCGTTGACACCAAGTCTGGCTACTTTAGTACCACCAAAGGCGGCATGGCAAAAGCAGCAACAATCACCACCAACAAACCCTTGGATTTAGATAGCCGCAAAGCACTTATTTTGGTGCCTACAGGTGACTTCACTGGCAGCATGGTGAAAAACATTGGTTATTTTGATGAGGTGATTAACTTCGACGATCTTGAAAAGGCACTTATTCAAAACAATTTAACTGATGAGATACCTTCATTGAACGGAAAAATTGCAATGAACAAAGCCGCTAAAAAATACAAACCCTTCCTCTGGCTGCATTGGGATACCCGCAAAGACGGCAACAAAAACTATCAACAACTTATTTTATCTGACCCTATTACACTCGAAGATTACTTTGTGTCCGAAACATATCTCGATTATGTATGGGCAGGTGTAAGCGACCAGGCAAATGCGTACCCAGCGTTCAATGCATTAATTGACTACATCAAAGCCAACTCAAAAACCTATAAATAAAGTAACTCAATTATGCAAAAAATAATCCTCGCCCTACTCATCATCACAACCTCTGCCTGCGGCTGGCAGTTGCGCGGCTCGACGGCGGGCGAGGACAAACTATCACTCGCGAAGCCCATCAACCTTGTCATCACCACTCAGGATGATCACAGCCCGCTGATCAACAGCCTGCGCCAAGCGCTGCCAAGCTACAAGATCACGGAAGTCGCCAACCCAAGTGCGGCTGATTACGCATTGAGTATCGGCATAGAAAACCAAGATAAGCGCACAGCTGGCGTCGGCAGCGATGCGCTCACCAGCGCTTACGAAATTATCATGACAGTGGATTACAGCATCAGCCGCGGCGCAGTGCCTTTGACCGCACTGGATACCAAAGCCAGCCTGACACGCACCTACAATTACAACGTCAACAACGCCAATGGTGCCGCGCAAGAAGAGGCATTGATTATTCGTGAGATGCGTCGCGAATTAGCGCAACAGCTGCTGCGCCGCTTGAAAGCCTTAAGCAGCACTAGCACCACCAAGACCGAACCCCATGCCCAAACTACGCCCTGAACAACTGGGCGCAGCGCTCAACAAACAGCTCGCCTCAATTTATCTCGTTTCGGGCGACGAACCGCTGGTTATCCAAGAGATCTGCGACCAAATTCGCGCCGCAGCACGCAAGAAGGGCTTTAGCGAGCGAGAGCTCTACCACTGCGACGCCCATTTCGATTGGGGCCAAGTGCTCACTGCCGCCAATAGCCTCTCACTGTTTGCTGAACAAAAAATTATCGAGTTGCGCCTCCCCTCCGGCAAGCCAGGCGATAAAGGCGGCAAAGTCCTGCAAGAATATGCGCAGTCGCCCGCACCCGATAATTTGCTGCTGATCATCACCGAAAAGCTCGACGGCTCTGCGCAAAAAAGTAAATGGTTTAAAGCGATTGAAGACGCCGGCCAGCACATTCAAGTCTGGCCTATTGGCCTCGCCCAATTGCCGCGCTGGATTGGCCAGCGCCTCCAGCAGGCAGGCCTGAGCGCCGAGAGCAACGCCATTGACCTTTTAGCCTCGCGCATTGAAGGTAACCTGCTCGCTGCCGCCCAAGAAATTGAGAAGCTCAAGCTGCTCGCTAAGGACAATCACATCAGCTATGAACTTATGGCGTCCGTGGTGGCCGATAGTGCGCGCTACGATGTTTTTGGGCTCACCGACAAAGCCCTCCACGGCGATGCGCGCGCGGCGGTAAAAACCCTGCAAGGCTTAAAAACCGAAGGCACTGATGCGATTAATGTGCTTTGGGCCATCACTCGTGAAATTCGCGCACTGGTACAAATTTCACAATCTGTGGCGCAGGGTAAAGCCTTTGAATCTGCCGCCAAACAAGCGGGGGTGTGGGACAAGCGACAAGCGCTTATTCAAGGCGCGCTGCGCCGCCTCAAGCCAGCACAATTACAACAGCTTCTGCGCAAAGCAAACGGAATTGATAAAGCCATAAAGGGAATGCGTAACGCCGAACCTTGGGATGAACTGCTGGATTTGATTCTCAATATTGCGGGCGTACAAAGCTTGAATCTCGTTAATGAGCGACTAAGCTTGAAAAACTAAATTGATTGGCGGCCTGACTGCCAACATCACAATAAGCCACAGCGGATGCGGCCCACAAAACACAGCACACCACAAACTCATGTAGCCTATCAGCTCAGCTGAATAGGCTTTAGGCAGATAGCACCGCTGCCGTCATGAATTCAACCCCCATAAAACGTTATCTGTATAAGTCCGCGCCTATAAATTTGCGTCTATCAATAAGGAATCTAGTCTATGAAATTATCAAATTTTATTGCCGCCCTGCTGTGCTTGAGCTTCAGCCTGAGCGCATACGCAGAACCCCAAAACGCCACCATAACCCCTTCAGCCACTACCCCCACCCCACGCACGATTGAATACGACTGGATGTCAGTCGCCGCGTGGGACCGTATGCACGCCGAAGATGTATTAATCGCCGACCACGATCAGGTGGATTTACTTTTTGTGGGCGATTCCATTACCGCGGGCTGGGATTGGCAAATTTGGGAGAAACACTTTAAACCGCTCAAGGCCGCCAACTTCGGTATTGGCGGCGACCACACCGGCAATGTTCTCTGGCGCTTGCAGCACGGAGATATAGGCAACATTCACCCCAAAGCAATAGTGCTCTTAATCGGCGTGAATAATTTTGGTCACCTGAACGAGACGCCAGCCCAAGTTTTTGAGGGTGTAAAAGCCGTAGTCGCACAACTGCAACTGGCTTTTCCTAGCAGCAAGATATTATTGAACGCCGTATTTCCCTTCGAGCAAGATGCCAAGTCGCCCAAGCGCGCCATGGTAAAAGAGCTCAACAAAAAAATAGCGACCTTGGGTAACAACAAAACTGTTTTCTACAAAGATTACGGCAATTTGTTTTTAGAAAAAGACGGCAGTATCTCTAAGGAAATTTTGGGTGACTATC
The DNA here is from genome assembly GCF_057815475.1 of Cellvibrio sp. 25HG11W-0. Taxonomy (NCBI): domain Bacteria; kingdom Pseudomonadati; phylum Pseudomonadota; class Gammaproteobacteria; order Cellvibrionales; family Cellvibrionaceae; genus Cellvibrio; species Cellvibrio sp. 25HG11W-0. Next base: position 808,467 of record NZ_CM174230.1, on the reverse strand, counting down.
TACACCCCACCGCCAAAGGCTACCAAATTTGGGCGAATGCCATGCAACCCAGTATCGCTGAATTATTAAAATAACCAAATAACGATAGAGTAGAGAAAGCCCATGATGAACACCATGAATGCTCCAAAATACGCCATAGCTGCACTGGCACTTAGTGCCAGCCTGCTGCTCGGTGCCTGCAGCAACACACACAAGGAACAGCTCGTGATCGCCATTCCCGCTGTCGACAAACATATAAGCGTTATGGGCCGCACGCTCAGCAACCCGGATAAAAGCTTAAGCTTCGGCTACCCCGGCGTCAGTTTGAGCATGGAAATACTGGGCTCAGCACTGAGCATGGAAGCTCAGAGCACCAGCGATAACTCTTATCTGGATATCACGGTAGATGAGGTGATGCAAACCATAAAGCTCAGCAGCAAATTGGAAACCATCCCCATTTTTACGGCGAGCAAACCTGCCAAACATAGCATTGAAATCGTCCATCGTTCGGAAACCTGGCACGGCCAAGTCACCATCAACCAGTTCAAATTAACTGGCAGTAAGTTTCTCGCAGCACCTAAATTACCCAAACGCAAAATACTGGTACTAGGCGATTCAGTTACCTGCGGCGAAGCTATAGACCGCCAAGCCGGCGAAGCGAAAAACACGCGCTGGTGGAACCCTCGCCACTCTTACGGCATGCTTACAGCCAAAAAACTCAATGCTCAAGTACAACTGGTTTGCTACGGCGGGCGCGGTTTGATCCGCAGTTGGAACGGCAAGACAGACGAACTAAACCTACCAGACTTCTACCCACTTACCATCGCCGATGCACAGCACCCAATCCAGTGGAAGCAAGCAGACTACAAACCAGACCTAGTCGTGAGCGCTATAGGCACCAACGACTTCAGCCAAGGGATTCCCGATCGTGAAACCTACATTAAGGCCTATGTAAAGCTGATCCAGCAACTCCTGACAGATCACCCCAAAGCCAAAATCGCGGTAACCGAAGGCGCCATTCTCAATGGTGAAAGCAAAACGGCCATGATTGAATATCTCGCGGAAACCCTCAACCGAATCAACAACCCAAGAGTGTACAGAGTAGATTCTAACTACTACCCTGGCGACGCCACCGATGCTCACCCCACCGACGAACAGCACAGCGACATGGCGAATGATCTAACACCTCAACTTAAAGCCATTATGAACTGGTAAGGTCTTCCTCCTCACAACAGCCACCCATACCCTAGTGGTGGCTGTTGTCTACACTTGATACAGATTTATTCACCACATCAAAATCAACTTATGGTCATACAGAATAAAACTGTGCTATGTTTCATGCTACCTGCTTACCTAAGAGTGAGTTCTAGCGTGCCTAGAATAAACTTTAAGAGTAGGCTGGCCAAAAAATAATTAATTTTTACCAATAAAACTATCTGTGTGCTCCCAGCCCCTTGCCCATTCGGAGATTTACCTATGTTCAAACAGCTTTCGATGGTAGTACTTGTATCTGCCGCTTTAACCGCATGCGGTGGCAGCGATAACAAAAAAAGCAGCTCAAGCGCAGCCGCCTCATCCATGCCCGCCTCTGTTGCGGCAAGCTCCATGCCCGCCTCAGTTGCTGCAAGCTCTACCCCTGCCTCAGTTGCTGCCAGCTCCATGCCCGCCTCGGTTGCTGCTAGTTCTACGCCGGCATCAGTAGCGGCTAGCTCCATGGCCGCAAGCAGTGCTGCAAGCAATATAGTCTCTGTAGCTGACTTTGAAGGCGTAGTAGCAGGCACTACCTACGCAAGTGCAGGCTGGGCACCTGACGCCGCTGTATCTACAGTCGTCAGTATTGCCTCTGTTATCGCAGGCTCAGGCCTCCCCGCTAATGGCAACTCCGTCAATGTACTGCGTGTAGTGGTTACTGATTACAATTCTAGCCCTGTTTTTAATGTCACCATACCCGCAGGTAAAACACTGGCCGACTACAACGTAAAAGTTGATGCTTACTTCCCCTACAGTACACTTGGGCTAACTACAGAGGCGGGCAACTACTACAAAGACTTTTTATTGATTGCAACAACAACTATTACCGGTGCACTAGCGGATTCAAATGCAAACTTTCAATCTAAATTCGGCACTGAATTTGGCGATGTCGACGTATGGAAAACTTTCACTCTAAGCGTAGATGCGACTAAGGGTGCGGCTCTCACAGGCGCAATTCAAATTGGACTTGGCATCAACAGACCAAAATCCACCGAGGCTACTGCCTATTACTTTGACAATGTTCGTTTAGAAGCAAAATAGATAAATTTTTCGGCTTCAATATGCAATAAAAAGGGCGCTCATTGAGCGCCCTTTTTATTGGAGTTTTTAATTTATCTCACATTCTCCGCCGCACAAAATACAGCGTCATATCACTCATACTTTACTCAGTACTTATTCTTTCAGGCCCCAGCGGGTGCATCATTAAAATAAGTTTTGGCAAGAGCGTCAGCGATCCTAAAATTGCCATCAGCATGGCAAAAGCAGTTAGCACGCCAAAATAAATAGAGGGTATAAACTCTGACAACATCAAAATAGAGAAGCCCACAATAATAGTCACAGAGGTGTAATACATAGCGCGGCCGATAGATTCATGTGAACGATGCATGGCATTGATGTAGTTGCCATCCAACGCGAATTCTTGACGGAAGCGATAGAAATATTGAATAGCCTGATCTACACCAACACCCACCACAATAGCCGCAATAGTAGTGGTCATCATATCGAGCGGAATGCCCGCCAGCCCCATAGCACCTAATACTGTGCTCGCAGCCAACATATTGGGCACTATGGCGATGAATGCAATTTTGAGCGAGCGAAAGAGCACTAGCATCATCAGCATGATGGAAATAAACACGACACCAATGGTGGCGATTTGCGATTTAAATAGGCTTTGCAGCATGTTGTTGTAGAGTATTAACATACCGGTGAAGTGAACCTGCTCTTGCTTTAAGCCCACCTTGTTTACAGCGAAGTCATTAATTTTCTTCACCAGCTCCGCGCGCTTTAAGTTGGGCGTAGTTTCAATAACACGCAAGGTAATACGGGTTTGCTGATTGGCGTCAGACAAATAAGGCGTGATCATAAAATCAGTGATGTCTTGCGATAACATATTGCGCATCACATTCAATTCAAAGTCATTTAATTTGCCTTTGTTAATATCGCGCGCCAATTGATACACAATTGCCAAAGACTGCACCTTGCCTACTTCCGGCAAGCTTTCTAGGTAGTCTTGCAACTGCTTAACCTGATCCAAACCATTGCGACTAAACCAGTAACTCGGCACCTTAGGGGCTGCAGACTCTGCACCTGGCTCAGCAAAAGGATCTTCGTCAGTTGAGTCGGTTATTTCGCCAAAAGGGTCATCACCGAATTCGTCGCTCCCAGTAGCTTTATCGCCAGGGCTTAGCTCACCTTGCACTTCTGCAAAAGGATCATCCTCTTCGGTGGCATCAACTTGCACATCACTGATATCAGCATCCAGAATGATATCTAAGGTTACAGTTCCACCTAACTGCTGGTCGATCACGCTCAAACCTTGGTGAATCTCACTACTGTCTTTAAAGTAGTCCACAAAACGGTTTTCAACTTCTAGCTTGCTAATCCCCCAAACGCTGAGCAATAACGCAGCTAACGCAATCAATAAAATTTTATTGCCGTGAAATTCTGCGAGGCGTGAAAACACCACCGTTGCCGCCGCCGACTTGTCGCCGCGATCTCTTGGTTCGCCTTTCTTTAGCACCATTAAGCCTGCGGGCAAAATAACAAAGGTCAACACAAACCCTACCGCCAAACCAATGGTCATCATCCAGCCAAAATCGATGACAGGGCGTATACCGCTCATCACCAGTGACATAAAAGCAACAATGGTGGTTAAGGCAGAATACAAACAGGGAATAACCATGGCCGATACCGTTTCTAACACCAACTCTGTTTGGCTAGCATCCGGCTTGGCGGCATGAATTTCGCGATAGCGCACTACGACATAAATCGTAAACGCAAAAACCATAATCAATAAGAGCGCGACGAAATTGGAGGAGATGACGGTCATGCGCCAGTCAATCCAACTGAGCCAACCCACCATCAACAATACAGACATTGAACAGGCCACGAGCGGCAATACAATAAAGCGCCACTGGCGAAATAAAACCGCCAGCATAAAAATAATAAATGCCAGCAATGCACCGCCAAACACCACCAAGTCACTCTTGATATAAGACACCATGTCCGTGGTGATCATACTTACGCCACCGAGAAATATTTGCGCACGATCTCGATATTTGGCAACAACTTCACGCACCACTTCCACCCGCGCCGCATCCTCTTCAGCGGTTTTGGTGCGGTAATCTAAAAATGCTTGGGCGACGGTTTTCAGTTCGCGCTCTTCGTCTGCGCTTAAACCGCTCGCATCGCGTTTTGCACGCAGCGCATCGCGATGACGCGCCAATTCAATGTATTCATTATTAACTTGCAGGTTGAGCAAAATGGCCGATGTTTTGCCATCGGGGCTGAGCATCATATGGCGATAAATAGGACTGGTTAAAAATTCCTTTTTCACCATCGCTCGATCAACATCAGGCGTGAGCAGCGTGCGAGTCGACTCCTGTTGTTCCGCTAAAGAGCGCATAGGGCTGTAGAGCAGAGGCACATCAATCATGGAGAAGACGCTCGCCACACCGTCAATTTTAGCGAGCTCATCACGCAAGGCTTTGAGCGTGTCGATGGACTCATCTGAAAACATCTCAGCCTGAGGTGAATAGGTGAGTACTAAAAAATCACCGTGCTGATAGCGCTGTGAAATCTCTCGGAAATAATCGATGGAGTTATCGTGCTCGAGGGTAAGCGAGTCGGCGGAGGCATCTAACTTAAAGTTTTTTAATCCCATTGCCGCCACGACAGTTAACAGCAGCATAAAAATCAACACCAAGCGCGGGCGTTGAATTACCAAAGAGCGGTAGAGCGTGGAGATAAAATGCATGAAATAACCCGACGTGTGGAAAGCAAAGAATAATATGGAGGACGCACCAGCCGCATAAAAAGGGCTTAGCCGCGAGAAAGAGCACCATTATGCCAGCTGAACAAGGCGAAAACAGTAAAAACCCCGCAAGCCATTAAGGGATCGTCGACTTGCTTACAAAAGTCAGTCTGATTTTTTATGACCATCGCTATGGCCCAGAGAGCGCTCAGGGCAAAGTAGATCGCGCACTCGCTGCTTTAGTTCCTTAGCCTCGGGGAAGCCATCATCGGCAACCCTATCCCAGATCAGCTGATCGTTGAGCCACACTTGAAAAATGCCACCGGTGCCAGGATGCAGCGCCACCTCATCTAGTTCACCATCGAAGGTACCCAATAGCTCCTGCGCCAACCATGCCGAGCGCAGCATCCAACGGCACATGTTGCAGTAGTGGATCACCACCTTCTGTGTCGCCTGCGGCGGCAATAATTTTTCGGATGTAGTTATAGTCATTTTAATACTCAGAAATATGATGTGAAAACTGTGATGGCATGCAGCCTTAATTGTTAAATAACGACAAAAATGGGCAATTTACTTTGGCATCAAGGATCACAACAGTTATGATCTAGGATCATTTAGCTGCTAACACCTATGTCGCCTAAAAGCTACTGAATTGCACTCAATTAGCTTTTCAGTGGGCATAACGAAGAAAGGCCACCTCCTTTGCTGTGGCCAAACTTGCCTCTACGGATTGCGCTCATGCTTAAACTTCATTTTAAGGACAACCGCTACCCACCCTTATGGGTTGTAGAGAAGATCTATTCAATCGGCAGTGCCGCCGATAATCAGCTAGTAATAGAAGACGCAACCATTGATTCTATACACGCCAAACTGATCAAAGAAGATGGCAAGACATTCATCAAAGACAACAACAGCAACAGCGGCAGTTTTGTTAACGGCCAGCGCATCACCCAAAAAGAGATTTTGCCCGGCGACATTCTACGCATTGGCAAGGTTGAAATCATAGTACTTGACCCACGCAGCCTCGCCGACAAACCGAAAGACAGCTATTCCGCACCCTGGCGCTTGGTGGCTGATGGCAACTGGCTTGCAGGCAAGCAGTTTATTATAGGCGCAGACAAAAGCTGGATTATCGGACGCGGAAAAGAGTGCGATGTTGTCATTCCCGGAACCCATCTGTCGCGCCGCCATGCAGAAGTTAGCATCGAAGGCAATCATCTGCGCATCAAAGACCTCTCATCCGCCAACGGTACCTATCTCAATGAGCTACGGGTAGACAACACCACTGCCAACAATGGTGATCGACTGCGTATGGATGTTTACACCTTCCGCATAGTGGCGCCCGACACAGATGACAACAAAACCCGCCTGCGCAAGCCTATCGAAGAACTCAGTAAACCCGTTGAACGCAAACAACTAAGCCAAGAGCCCAAGCGCTGGATAACGCGCCCCACGTCCCCAGGCAACCGCATCGAACAACCCAGCTTCAACCCGCGCAAAAACTATGGCTGGCTGCTCGGCCTCGCCGCTGTCATTGCGCTCGGCATTATTGTCACGCTGTTGTTATGGTAGAATCCGCGCTGTTTTTTTAACTCCACCCTCAATAATACCCATCAGGAAAATACCATGAGCTTTGAATTAGTTCCTGCGGGCAAAAGCCTGCCCGACGATTTTAACGTTGTAATCGAAATCCCCCTAGACAGCTCCATCAAATATGAAATCGACAAGGACTCCAACGCCCTGTTTGTCGATCGCCTTGTCAGCACCCCCATGCACTACCCCGCCAACTACGGCTATATTCCTCACACCTTGTGTGGCGATGGCGATGCGGCTGACGTATTGGTACTTTTCCCGCAGCCCGTTCAAGCAGGCTCAGTGATTCGCTGCCGTCCAATTGGCGTGCTAAAAATGAGCGACGAAGCCGGCCAAGATGCCAAAATCCTCGCCGTCCCCCACGACAAGCTCACCACCCTGTACAGCAACGTACAAAAATTGGCCGACTTGCCGCCCGTTGTGCTCCAACAAATTGAACACTTCTTCACGCACTACAAAGATTTAGAAAAAGGTAAGTGGGTAAAAGTGGAAGGCTGGGGCGATGTAGACGAAGCACGCGCTGAAATCCTGCAAGCAGCTGAAACCTATAACGCCGGTAAATAAGTCGCAATCGACTGGCCCCAGCTAAAGACAAGCGCCAGCTCAAAGGTTAAGCTGGGCGCCACGACAAGCGACAATCCCAACCCAAGGTGCTCCAACTCCTTGAGTTGGGTGTGTCGTAATAGAGCGCCAGAAGTCGTAAATACCATAGCAACAAATAACTGATACAAGATTAACAATAAATAAAGACCAGCGAGCAAACCGCTAAAGTCATGAGTAACGCCCGCACTTGGCCCCACAGCGCTGGAGTTACCACAAAAAAAACAGCGAATACAATAAAAAAGGTAAACCCCAATGACGCCTGCTAACAAGATTAAACACCCACTGCTCTGGGTACCGTCCGGCTACTTCACCATGGCACTGACCTATATGACACTGACCAGTGTCACCGCCATTATGTTTAAAAACCTCGGCATGAGTAATGCCCAGGCCGCCGAATACGCCAGCTACCTGATTTTGGCTTACACCATAAAACCTATCTTCGCGCCCTTTGTGGAGATGTATAAAACCAAGAAGTTTTTCGTACTGTTGATGCAAACCACTCTCGGCCTCGGCTTTGCCGGTGTGGCGCTGGCGATGAACCTCCCCAATTACATGTTCGTGCTGATGATTATCTTCTGGCTACTCTCCTTTGTGGGCGCCACCCAAGATATCGCCAGCGACGGCGTATACGTCACCTCGCTCGACAGCAAGCGACAATCGCTCTACTGCGGCGTTCAAAGCCTCAGCTGGAATTTAGGCCCCATAGTCGCCACCGGCGGCCTGGTTATCCTCAGCGGTTACCTGCACGAATCAGTATTCAAACACGACCCCACAGTATTTGACAGCAACTGGATAGACGCCTGGCGCGTAGTAATGTTCTTAGTGGCGGGCACCAACCTGCTCATGGCACTTTGGCACTATAAATTTATGCCCGATGGCGCCCGCGCTGAGAACACCCCTACCAGCATAAAAGAAGCGGGCGGCGTGCTCAGCGACTCCTTCATCACCTTTTTCCAAAAACGCGACATCTGGTTGATGATCGCCTTCGCCTTTCTATTCCGCCTCAGCATTGGCTTTTTGGAAAAAATTGGCCCCTTCTTTATGCTCGACAGCCACGACACCGGCGGCCTCGGCCTTACCAATCAACAACTTGGCCTTATTTTCGGCACCTATGGCTTGGGCGCGGTATTGCTTGGCTCACTCCTAGGCGGCTGGTTTATTGCCGCGCGCGGCCTGCAAAATACCCTGTTCATTCTCTGCTGCGCCGTCAACATCCCCAATGTCACCTTCTTGATCATGTCTATTTACCAGCCTGAAAACATGTGGCTAATTACCCTTGGGGTAGCGGTTGAGAAGTTCTTCTTCGGCTTTGGCTCCGTGGGCTTCATGATCTACCTAATGCAGCAAATGGCACCCGGCAAATACACCACCAGCCACTACGCCTTTGGTACTGGGCTTATGGGTCTGTGCATGATGGTTACCGGCATACTCAGCGGTCACCTGCAGCAAATGCTGGGCTACATCCACTACTTCATTTTCGTGATGATAGCCACCATCCCCTCTTTTATCGTCTGCTGGCTCGCGCCCTTCCACATCAAGGAAGACGACATCAAAGCTACATAACAGCCTAGAGCAAACATAAAAAAACCGGCCTAGTGCCGGTTTTTTTATCGCTTAAGTTAACCTTTACAACTCCTTTTCCTCGCCATTAAAGCCCGCGGCAAACTTTCCTATCCACTCCAGCGCCGCCGCCTCCCCACTTAGCATTCGCCCAAGCTCCAGTTGCTGCTGGCGATAGGCCTCTATCTGGCACACCTGTTCCGCCATACGCACACGGAAATACTCATCGTTGCTGGTAAAGCGCAACCCCACCTCAAACAGCTGAGGCGCCTGCTCGCGCCGCCACACCACCACACCTTCACCGTGATAATTAGGCTGTACCGACGGAATCGAAAACTCCACCAAAGAACCCACCCGCATCGCCCGCTCGGTCACAAAACACAATCCACCCGAACTGAGATTTTGCACTGCCATAGGCCAGGGCACTGTATCGCCCGCACATACTTGTATAGGAATTGAGGTAGGGTGGCGAATATAGCTGCGCATACAATCTCTCCAGCGACGCAATTAAGCATCTAACAACAAGCTTAATTGCAGTATAGGACGCCAAACCACATATAACAGCAAAGCTACCGACCACATCGCAATCAAACCAAAAGCCACTTAGAACGCTAGGCACTAAGCCGCCCGAAAGAAACCACTAGCTCTCGGCCGCTGGTTCACCCTTATCTTCAAGATCGCCGCGCAACTTCAACTGCAACCCGCGCAAAAAATTACGCAATACTTGCGTCTGACATTCGCGGTAATTGTGATGATCCGCCTTGCGGAAAAAAGCGCTCAGCTCATGCTTACTCAAGGGGAATTCAGCCAAATCCATCACCCCGAGCACATCATCGTCTTTAAAATCCAAGGCGATTTTCAACTTACGCAGGATAATATTATTGTTCAAGCGCGACTCCGCCACTGGAATACCACCCTCGCGTGCGCCGCGCAGCTTCACAATCAAACCATTCAAAAACGTCGCCAACAACCTATCGTTCAGCTCCACAAAATCCGGCTTATCATCCTGCTTCAACCACGCACTCACCTGCTCGCGGGTAGCGCGCTCGCCACCCAAACTAAACAGCTCCATCATGCGGCTATCGTTGCAATCAAACACAAAACGCAAACGGCGAAGAATATCGTTATTGGTCATAAAAGGCTCCTAACACACTCAAAAAAATTGCGCGCACCATAGCATGAACCAGCCAAAAGCGCTGGGCGCGTTATGCCGCCGCATGCACCGCCTGATGCACGCGCTCCAGCGCATCCAGCGGCTGTACCACCTCGCGGTTCGTAAAGGGCAGCACCCGCAAGCCGCGCTCGAATGCCCTTAATCCACACCTTCACGTTCACTTTGCCTATTCAACTGCCGGCATAATTACACATTCAACCCACGCAAAAACTCCAAATATTCTGCTTCGTGCGCTGGGTGATGATTTTCCATACCCGGCTTAGTCAGACAACCTTTGGGCGCCACATAACTGTCAATGCGCTTATCGGGCCGCTCGTGCCAGCCAATATTGAAAGCGGCCAATTTGGGGAAGAAGTACATGTGGGAGTAACCGGGGATATTGTCGTGAATCCACCACGCAAGTGCCTGCCAATCCTTAGTGGCTTCGTAATAGGGAAGAAAGCGGGTAACGACAATACAGGCCGTTGCGCCCATGCAACCATCCGCATCGCGCATATCCCATATATGACCGGCATAGTTCGCCTCATTGCGCGAGCAGTTATATTGGTTTTTATTCTCTGCCCCTTTGGCATTTACCGCACAAGAGCGATAGGCAGAGCGAATCGCAATTCGACCTAATACATCCTGTATAGGCTCCAACACGTTTTCGCAGAGGGCTTTACCTGCAGCTATAGCCAAATCAGGGTCGTCGGGAATATTAGGGATTTGTTCGATTTGCGATATATCGGAATACAAAAAATCGCGCATGAAAAATGATTTGGATAATTGGACGCGGCCAAATTCTTCTAGGGTTTTAACGGAGGTTGGCGGTTTCATATTGTATGCCCTAAGAATTTTTCATTGAATGTATTATTTGCTCAAGCACAGCTTCAACCTGCAGCATTACATCTTGATTAGTAAAGCGTAAAACACTAAGACCTAAACCGTTTATAAACTCATCGCGCACACGATCATAAGCCTGCGCACCCTCTGCATAATGGCTATCGCCATCCAGCTCAATCACCAGCTGCTGTTCTGCGCAATAAAAATCAACGATATAACGCCCAACACCATGCTGCCGCCGAAACTTAACCCCAAGCTGTTTATTGCGCAGCCGCGCCCACAGGCGCCGCTCCGGCTCAGTTTGGTTACTGCGCAACGCACGGCGAAATAGTTTTTGTTCGGGAGGATTAAAAATTTTCATAGCAATTCCTTTTACTGAGATGAGTAACCCTAGCACAAAGCAACCCCTCCCTAGCCCTCCAGCTACGCGCCCCGCCTAAAACAAGGGAGGGGACTGGAATGCGCTGCGCACACAGCCCATCGCACTGGGAGTCAGTCCCTCCCTCTGGAACAGGGGGAGGTTAGGACGACTGCATGGATGCAGGAGGTAGAGTAACGCAGGAGCAGTTACCGAGGGGGTGCCCTTGATCTTGCCCCTCCCCTTATTTAAGGGGGAGGCCGGAAGGGGGTCATGCTTTGGCTTCACCGCCGCTTCCCGCGCGGCCTTGATCCTCTCCAACAAAGCAACCCCTCCCTAACCCTCCAGCTACGCGCCCCGCCTAAAACAAGTGAGGGGACTGGAATGCGCTGCGCACAAAGTCCATCGCACTGGGAATCAGTCCCTCCCCCTGGAACAGGGGGAGGTTAGGAGGGGGTGCCTTTGATCTTGCCCCTTCCCCTTATTTAAGGGGGAGGCTGGAAGGGGGTCATGCTTTTGCTTTACGCTTTGGTTTTGTATTTGCCTCCCGCTCCGCCTTTATCCGCTCCAACAACGCCGCCGCCGAATTCTCCCCCGAAATTAATTCCGAATTTTGCGCGCGCCAGTCGGCGGTTAATTCACCGCGAAAGGCTTTGGCTAAAATGCTTTGAGTTAAATGATTCACCCGAGCTTGGGCCTCTTTTACGCGTTGTTCGATTTGGTCGGCGTAGGTGAAGAACTGTTCTACGCGGCGGACGATTTCGGTTTGTTCCTCAATCGAAGGCAAAGGAATTTTCAAATTACTCACGTCTCCGACACGATAATGCTTCACCCCCGTTCCGACAGAATTCTTTTCTGAGTTTTCACGAAATACTGGGTTCATGAGACATAGCATTAGGAATTTAGCCAAGCAAAATTTCTCCACTGGCCTAAAAAGCATTGTTCTCTGACCAAGACAAACTTTTATATTGTTTGGAATTATTGCTACCTCTCCCATTGGCGCCTCTCTTGTAAACACAAGATCGCCAGCTTCGGGCTTGCATCGCTTTGACCAAAAGTCATAGGTTGGCTCATCTACATACTTCAAGTCAGACCACACAAATCTTCCATCTCGAATATTAGGCGTTCTAATTAGTGGAATTCCAGATTCAACATATGGAGCTGTTTTATTGTGGCAATCAACAACCATAAGCACACAATCTTCAAGCTTTGCGTTAACCCACCCTTGCATATCTAACTGAATAGTATCCTTATCCCAATTGAATGCATCGGCTCGCTTTTTTACCCTTGCCACCTCATTATGAGTTTTATTTTCTTTTAACCATTCAAGCTTATGCTTTTGAATTTCAACGAGTGGCGTTTTCAAAAGAACCCCTAAACCAGCCCTCCATTCCTCCGTCAGCCTCCCACTAACCGCTGCCGCAAGCACCGATTGGCGGAAGCGTTTTAGGATTTTGGGGATGGCGTCGAGGCGGGTTTTTAGGGTGTCTACCTGCGCGAGAAGCTCATCGAGTTTTTGGGCAATTTGTTGTTGTTCGGCGAGGGAAGGTAAAGCAATATCATGTTCTTTAATTAAAGCTTGTGAAATATTGGGTTGCGCTCCGCCTTTGCCTTTTGCAATAAAATTATCTTTTTCATTGCAAAGCATGTAATACAAAAACTCTGTAAAAGTAACTCCATTTATTGGATTACCCACACCACAAGCTTGGTTAGTCGTGGCATCAATTCCCAATATAGAAGTTTTACCAATAGTTGCACCGTACATTGCGATTGCAACTGATCCTTTTGGAAAAAATTTCGCACTAGAGTTGGCAACAGCTTGCTCGGTAATAAACTCACTTGCTTGAGTTAAAACTTTTGACCCTAAGTCTCCAGTTTTTACCCAAGGAATGGTGCCTCCATAATAACTTTCGGTTTTTCTTGATGGCGTACCACCAGAACCCCAATCCGCAATTTCACCGAGCGAAGTTAGCAACCACTCCTCCGGCAGATTACCTCGTTGACTCGCATCATCCTGATGCTCGGCCTTGTCCAAATTTTTTCCCGAAAAATTTGTCACACCCCTTCCCCCAAACCCAAAACCTCAGCCAACATATCCTTCTGCACCTTCGCTTGATCCCCCGCGCCCAAGGCCGCCATCAAACCATCCAGCTCTCTCAGTGCCTCCGTCAATTCACTCATCGCTTCCGCCGCCAAAATATCTGGCTCCGGCAAGCTTGCGGCATCTACCGAGTCGTTGTCTTTTAACCATGAAATATCGAGCGAGTCAGATTTGGTATCGCGAATATAGTCGCGGGTGAACACGCGCCAGCGGGAATTGTCTAGATTTTTTTCGATGGCATCATCCATGAATGACCATTCGCCTTCGCATCGTTTCCCCTCACCCCGGCCCTCTCCCCCAAGGGGAGAGGGGGCAAAAGCAGCGGCTTCAAAGGGCGTTAAATGCTGAGGGCCAAAGGGGGTGCGCTTACCAAAGTTGCTCATGTTGGTGCGCAGGTCATAGACCCAAACATTTTTAGTACAGCCCTCTTCTTGCTGGGGGTTTTTCTCGGTGCCTTTGGTAAAAAACAGCACGTTGGTTTTTACACCCGCCGCGTAAAAAATACCGGTGGGTAAACGCAAGATTGTGTGCAGGTTGCATTTGTCCATTAGGTCGCGGCGAATATCGCTGCCTTGGCCAGCTTCAAACAATACGTTGTCTGGCAGTACCACGGCGGCGCGACCACCGGGCTTAAGAGTGCGGTAAATGTGTTGCAAAAACGCCAGCTGTTTGTTGCTGGTTTTGTAGGTTAAATCATCACGGGTAATTGAGGCTTCGCCACCTTTGGCGGTGCCGAAGGGTGGGTTGGCAAGTACTACATCCACCTTGTGTAAACTTTTGCCTACATCGCCCAGGGCATTACCTAAATGCACCACGCCTTCGCTGTCGCCTTCCATGCCGTGCAACAAACAGTTCATCAGTGCAAGGCGGCGGGTGCTGGGCACTAGCTCTACGCCGATGAAGGCATTATTTAATTGAAAGTTGCGTTGCTTTTGGGTGAGGTCAAATAAATTATCGGTGGCGTCTTTGATGTATTTGTCGGCGGCGATTAAGAAGCCTGCGGTGCCTGCCGCTGGGTCTTGTATGGTTTCGCCCGCTTGGGGTTTTACGCAGCGCACTATGCTGTCGATAAGTGCCCTTGGGGTAAAGTATTGGCCCGCGCCGGATTTGGTTTCGTTGGCGTTTTTCTCTAACAAGCCTTCGTATAAATCACCAAGGCCATCTTTTTGTGCGCTGAACCAGTCAATGCCATCCAACGTTTTTATCAGCTGCTCTAAATGGCGCGGTTCGCGCAAGCGGGTTTGAGCATCGTTGTAAATCGCTAAAATCAGTGGGTCAGTCACTACCGGATTATTTTCCAAATCCTTACCGGTAGACAGGGTGAGCAAAATGCGTTTGTAGTCGTTTAATAAATTTAAACCGGACTTTGCATTCAAATCGCCCCAACGGCAGCCCTCGGGCAGTTTGTGTTTATTGAGCAAACCCGCTTCGGTATTTTCAAATTCCATTTTGATAAATAACAGCAAGACTAGTTCGGTAACGTAATCGCTGTAGTTGATGCCGTCGTCGCGCAGTACGTCGCACAGGTTCCAGAGTTTTTGCACTATGTCGTTGTTGGTCATATTTATCTCGTTAGTTGTTTTAGAACCCCCTCCCAACCTCCCCCTTAAAAAGGGGGAGGAGCAAGAGCTGCCCCCGCGCGGCCTTCCCAGCTACGCGCCCCGCCTAAAAAGCGGGGAGGAGTTAGAGCACCCCCTCCTAGCCTCCCCCTTAAATAAGGGGGAGGAGTAAGAGCGCCCCCTCGGTACCTGCTCCTGCGTTACTCTACCTCCCCCTATTCCAGGGGGAGGACTGATTCCCAGTGCGATAAGCTTTGGGCACCGCGCGCTCCAGCCCCCTCCCGCTTTTTAGGCGGGGCGCGTAGCTGGGAGGGTTAGGGTGGGGTTTGTTTTACTCAGTAAACAGCGCGAATAAGGGTTGGTTAATGTAGTAGTTTGCGCGGCCAATTTTTTCTTTTTTAATTAAGCCAATGGATACTAGCTGCTCTAAATATTTGGTTGCTGTTAAGCGGCTTACGTGCAAATCATTCATTACAAATTCTATTTTTGTGTAGGGGTGGCTAAACAAATTATTTAGCAACTCTTGGCTATAAATTTTTGGCAACTGCTCACGCAAAGTATTTTTATAGCCTTGCATAAGGGTTTTGATGTTTTTTACCAGCGCAATAGTTTCTTGAGCCGTCTGCACTACGCCTTCTAACATGTAGAGCACCCAGGCTTCCCAGTTATTGGTTTCTCGCACAGCTTGTAATTGGCGGTAATAATCCGACTTAGTGTTAATTAAGTAACGGCTGAGGTAGAGAATGGGTAAATCCAATAAACCTTGGGCTACCAGGTAGAGCATATTTAAAATGCGCCCCGTGCGGCCATTGCCATCATAAAACGGATGAATACTTTCAAACTGATGATGAATTAAGGCCATTTTCACCAAAGGGTCTGCATCGCACACTGAATTATCGTTTATGTAACTCACTAGGTTTTGCATTAACCGTTCAATATCGTCGGGGTGCTGTGGCGGTGTATATACCACCTTTCCGGTCTGAGCATTTTTTAACTCTGTGCCGGGCAACTTACGAAAACCAGCGTTATTTTTTTCGAGGGTTTGCTGCACAAAAAGTATGTCTGATAAGCGAATCAGCCCGGTAGACCTTACGGAGACAAAGCCTTCCCTTAAGGCAAGGGCATAGTCCTGAACCTCTTTCGCTGCAGGGTTTACCGGCATGTCGTTAAACAGCTCTGCTTTGTACATTTCATCATGCGTGGTCACTATATTTTCAATGGCAGAGCTGTGCTTGGCTTCTTGTAGTGACAAGGTGCTGATTAGTATGGCTTCGTTAGGAATGGTGCTGCCAACCCCTTTTAACTCGGCCAGATAACGATTTGCTTCAGCGACTTTCTTAAGAACGGCGCGAGTTTCTATTTGGTCTATATCGGCAAAGGGTAAGTCGCGCAGGGGGAAACTGGTCATTTATTGGTCTTCATGGTTAAAAATGGCATTTCTTTATGTGTATCCGACCCATTATGTATAGAAAACTGCAAAAATCTATACATATAAGACACCACATACATAGAAAACGTAAAAAAATATACATATAGGTATTGTTATGTATAGAAAATGACGTTGTGCAGATACAAAATCCCCTCCCAACCTCCCCCTCCGCGAAGGGGAGGAGCTAAAACGGGCTTCGCTCAACACTTATCACACTGGGAGTGAGCTCCTCCCCGCTTTTTAGGCGGGGCGCGTAGCTGGGAGGCTGGGAGGCTGGGAGGGGGTTTTACTCTCCCTACGGTTCACGATGAGGGGTTAGCTCGCTTCACCCCACAAACCATCGGCGAGGGTGTTAAGCACTTCATCCAATTGGTTATCCAACAGTTTATCTACCCGCTTGGCGCCGCCCTCTTGGGCGAAGGCGTTGTTAACGAAGTTGTGGTCGATGATGACTTCATGCACTAGCTGCTTACCTAAGCGCTCTATACATTTGCGCTGCGCGGGCAGCCAGGCGTGCAGGGCGTAGATTTTTTGCAGGGCATGGTGTACCCGCTGATCGAAGGGGATGAGCGGTTCACCGAGCGCGGCTTGGCGAATGTGGCCGATAATGCTGGCGGCGATTTCCTGGTTGGTGCTGTTGCGCCATGCGGCCTTGAGTTTGGTTTCGGTGTAGCCGTTGTTGTCGAGCAGCAATTTAATTTCTTTAAGCTGTTCGCGTGTGAGATCTTTAGGCTTGTTAATAACCACCGCAAGCGCAGCCGATTGGTTGATATTGTTTTTAATGAAATCGTTAAAACTTTCTAAATAGTCGGCGGGTTTTTCTTTAATGCCAAAGCCTTGGCTGCGCTCGATAAATTCATCGGCGCCTTCGTAAATGAGCGGCATGCGCTCGCTGCCGAGAATCAGTTTGATTTCATTCAGGTGATTAAGTAGGCCGCCCGTACGCTGAATAAAGTGCGCGGCCTGCTTAGGGCCTAGGTCGTGCAAATGTTGGTGAAGTTTTGCGGGCGCCACTCCCCAAAGGCCTTCTAGCTCGTCTAACTTATTTTTGAGCACCGGTTTGCGTTCTGCCACTTTGGCGGCTTTGCGCATCACGCGCATGATTTTTTGGCTAAGCTCGGCAAGCACGTCATCGGCATGGCTGGAGCCCAAGTGCAGGCCGCTGGCATCTAAGCTTCCCGCCAATATTTCAGGGTCATTCAACTCATCAACCAGCTGCTCAAGGGTGACATTCGGGTCGCGCACCAAAGGTTTCATGGTGCTTACGTCTTGCAAAGCGGCGTATATGTCGACCGGATCGTAAATTTTAAAGACGGTTTTACCAATGTCATCGCAACGGCGTGTGGCGCGGCCAATCATTTGCTCGTAGAGAATGCGCGACTTAACGCGGCGCATAAAGACGATATGACAAATCCTTTTTACATCTATTCCAGTGGTCAACAAGTCCACTGTGATAGCAATATTAGGGTAGCGTTCATTTTTGTAGTGACTAATCAACTGCTCAACTTTATCGCTCTTACCGGTAATTTTGCGCACGGCGGCTTCGTTGTAACTGTCACCGTAAATTTCTTTGAAGGTCTCGTCCAACAAGCGCTTAACCATATCGGCGTGCAAATCCGTAGCGCAGAAGATCATGGTTTTTTCATCGCCGAGGGGATCTAATTCTTTGGCTAGCTGCTCGCAAATAACTTTGTTAAAGCCTTCGGTAATCACGGTGCGGTTAAAGGACTCCACCTCATAATTAACCTCATCCTCCAGCTCAGCGGTTTCAATTTCGCCGGTTTGAGTATTGATGGCACTGACATTTGCGCCTTTTTCAAAATGAATGCCCTTGGTATTTAATAGGGTTTGATAGCGAATAGGCGGCTCGTGGTCGATTAACCAATCGTCGGCAACGGCTTCTCGGTAGGAATAGGTGTACACCGGTTTGCCGAAAATTTCTGTGGTGTGTTTTGCGGGCGTTGCGGTTAGCCCGATTTTTACCGCATCGAAATAATCCAACACGCGGCGATAGCTAGAAAGGTATTGCGCTGTGTCGCGGTGCAGCAGCTCGCCTTCTGTCATTTCTTGGTCGAGGGTATAACCGCGGTGCGCCTCGTCAACAATAATGCAGTCGTAGGTGTCGATAGTGGGCGGGTTATCGGAGGCAAATAATCGCTTTACCATAGCCTGTACAGTGGCAACCTGCACGCGGGTTTCCGCCTCGGCGGCCATATCGCCCAGCTCGGCAATGTTGTAGTTAACCCAGAGCGTTTTATTTTCTTCCAGCTGCGCCTCTTTAAAAGAATCCAAGGCTTGATTGCCGAGGGAGGTGCGATCTACTAAAAACAAAATGCGCTTAAAGCGCTCCGCTTTTAAGAATCGATACATTAGGCCAATAATTGTGCGAGTCTTACCAGTACCAGTTGCCATCGCCAAGAGGCAATTTTTTTGATTGCTCGCCAGCGCCAGCTCAACGGCAGAAATAGCTTTTTGTTGGTACTCGCGCAGCTTTAAATACTCAAACCCTTCAGCTTGTAATTTTTGCTCTGCCGCTTCACGGCTGCGCTTTAATCTGTCGAGCAACCCTTCGGGCGAGTGGAATTGTTCGTGAGGCTCGGCAATATTGGAGGCCTCGCGCAGATCGCGAAACCATGTGCCCGACTGCTCCTTGAGCTGCTTTACAAAAGGGCGACCATTGCAGGAGTACACAAAGGGAATCACGAAGTGACCATCTTCCGCATCGGCCCAAGCGATAGTTCTGCCCTGCGCAACCCAGGCTGCCTGCATGGGTTTAGTAACCTTAAAGCCGCGCGCGTAGCGCTCTGCCTGTGGAATTTTGCCCGCTACATTTTCGTTTTCACGTTTTGCCTCTACTACGGCTATGGGAATCAAACCAGCAAACAACACATAGTCAGCCGCCTGCTTGCCTATAGTCGGCCACTCGGCAATGGCTTTGTTTTGGCCTTTTTCTGGGCGCGCACCTTTTTGGTAAGTGAGTTCTTGGGTGTCCGCTTGCCAACCAGTATCTATTAAGTGCTGGTCGATAATAATGCGGGTAAGCTCTTCATTCAGCGTAACTTTCGAGCTGGCTTTTTGCGTTTTCTGGCTGAGCTGGGCTATTTGTTGCTGCAGAATTTTTTTATTTTCTTCGGCTTTCTGAACAAGTTCGGCCTGTATATTTTTTAACTGCTCTTCGAACACTTGCTGCTGTGCAATTAGCTTTTGTTCGCTTGCCTTGGCCTGCTGCTCAAATTTTTTCGCCTCGGCATCCATTTGATAGGCGAGCACTTCGTACTCTTCTTTTTCGCGCACCACTAGCGCCGCTAGCTGCGAGTTGTCATCGCCCTGCTGACTGGCTTGGTGAAGTTCAATCTTTAGGTTTTCAATTTGCGCCTGTAAGTCGCGCAGTTCTTTGGACGGGTCTTGCGGTGGCAAATAGGGCCCGGGCTTAAAACTGGCGCCCTGTTTACCAAAGGCGCGGTGATACCAAAGGGTTAATTCACGGGCGAAGATTAAACCCTTAATAGCTTCTTTGTGCTGAGTTTTGAATTGATGAGTGGCTTTATTCCCCTCCACACGCAACACATGAAAGAGATCGAGCGTGCTTTGCTCAAGGCGAATCTCATGGCGAATTTGATGGAGTAAATCCAACTGACTAGTGCGCGCATCAAACTTAATGGCGCAACGGGCGGCAAGATCCTGTGCAATGGCTTCGCCCAACTGCCGCAACTTAATAAGCGTCGTGTTAGGGTCGCTAATAAATGAGCGCTCAGCAGCGGCCGCCAATTGATGAAATATGGGGTCGTGTTCTTTGAGGTAATCGAAATTGGTGGTATCGGCCATGTGGCTACTCGGCTCCCTAGAGTAATTATGCTGAGGGATACTAACCAAGCCCACCGCTAAAGACCATCAATTACTGATGTAGAAATTTTAGGCAATAAAAAACCCGAAGTTCTTGCGAACTTCGGGTTTTAATATGGTGCCCGGTCCCGGAATCGAACCAGGGACACGAGGATTTTCAATCCACTGCTCTACCGACTGAGCTAACCGGGCGTGTCTAGATCTTACTGCTGGCTGGTGTTAGCGCTGGGCTGCAAGAGGCGCGTATTAAACCCGCTTGGGGCTTTTGAGTCAATAGACTTTCTAAAAAAAATCTCTTTTTTATCAACGACTAATCAAGACTCGCGCAAACTGATTGGTTCTTGTGCAATGGGCCCGGTTTTATCCTTATTCCTGTGCGGCGGGCGGTACATAACCGTCGGCCTGGTCGTAGGCATCGCCGGAGAGAAACTTGAGCATTTGCTCATTGAGATACACCTTGGTACCCATGTCCATCATGCTCAGGCGCTTTTCGTTGATAAGCATGGTTTGGTGTGCCATCCACTCCTGCCAGGCTTTTTTAGAGATGTTGTCGTAGATATCCTGCCCCTTGGCACCGGGGTAGGGAGGCATGTCGAGACCTTCTAGTTCTTGTTGATATTTGCGGCAAAGTACCATGCGAGCCATAAATAATTCCTGCCTTGCGAATAATGAGGATTCAATTGAAAAGTAACTAGCGCGCAGTTTAACAGCGCTAGCGCGCCGGTGTTAACAGCTTGCCCCCTAAGCGCGCGGATCAAGCTGCGCGAGCTTTTCCAGCAGCTTTTTAACCGGTGCCGCTAAACCTAAATTTGACGGCTCGTGGGGGTTGTACCAGTGGCTGCCGCCCTCGCCTATCACATTGGGCGTGCGCGCCAGCTGCAGGAGCACTGGGGTGATGTCGAGATGGTAATGACTAAAGGTGTGCCTGTAGCTATTCCACTGCTCTAGCGATTCCACCTTGCCGAAGTGATCTTCCGCATAGATTTGCGCATCAGCGTCTAGCGCCAATTCTGGAAAGCTCCAAAGCCCGCCCCAGATACCCTGCGCGGGGCGCTGCTGCAACAGCAGGTCACCGGCGGGGTTGCGCAACATCAATAGTTGCACGGTTTTTTCTGGCAGGATTTTCTTCGGCTTTTTGCCGGGGTAATCTTGCGGGTTGCCCTGCGCATAGGCAACGCAGCCGCCCTGCAGTGGGCAGCTGTCGCACTTGGGCTTGGTGCGCGTGCAAAGTGTTGCACCCATATCCATCATGGCTTGGGTGTAGTCATTGCAGCGCTTCGCCGGCGTGTATTGTTCGGCGATGTCCCACAGCTGCTTAAGAGTGTCGCTCTGCCCCGGCCAGCCTTCCACCGCATGGTAACGCGCTAATACCCGCTTAACATTGCCGTCCAAAATTGCCGCGCGCTGCTGAAAGGCGATGCTCACAATCGCACCCGCAGTAGAGCGACCTATACCCGGCAATTCAGCCAGCGCCTCTACCGTGGCGGGGAAGTGACCGTCATATTGGGCAACTACCCTTTGCGCGCACTTATGTAGGTTGCGGGCGCGAGCGTAGTAACCCAAACCCGTCCAGAGGTGCAGCACCTCATCGATGGGCGCGGCGGCAAGTGCCTGCACATCAGGGAAGCGCGCGGTAAAGCGTTCAAAATAAGGAATCACCGTTGCAACTTGAGTTTGCTGCAGCATGATTTCTGATAACCATACGCGGTAGGCGTTGATATTTTGCTGCCAAGGCAGATGCTTGCGCCCATGCTGATCAAACCAGCGCAGCACTGCTGTGGAAAACTGTTTCGCCATGAATAGATTCAACTCACCAAAAAATACGGTACCGGCACCAAAAACTATAATGCCCGCAAAGGCGGGCATTATAGGCGGTTTAGTTAGCATTGGTGACTCTCTTAATGAGAGCTTGGTGAATGAGAGCTTTGTGAATCGAACTTAGCTCAGCTTAACTAAGTTTTACCAAGACCAAGCTCGCACTCATGCTACACCCAATATTGCTATTCAGCTTTAGGCTCAACCACCTCAGTCTTAGTTTCAGCGGTAGCGCCCTCAACGTCAGTGGCAGCTACAGATGAAGTAACCGCTGATGAGGCCGCACTAGATTCGCCACCGAGTTTTTTCTTGAGGAAATTATTGAGCAGGTCCTTTGGCTTTTTCACCTCGCCTTCACCGCCAATTTTCTCCTGCAGTTTCTGCAATGCTTCTTGCTTTTTGACTTCTACTTTTTCTTTAAGCTCTTCTTTTTTCTCTTCAATTTTTGCACCGTGCTTTTCACGCAACTTAAATTCGGCGAAGTCTTTGGTGAGTTCGGCTAAGGCTTTTTTATCCGGCCCGCAATCTTTAAGTGGATCCAAACCGGAGAAGGAACCTGTGCAGCGCAACAGTGAAATACTGCGCTGCAACCAATAACTCGAGGTGAGATTGCCGAGGCAGCTGTGTACATCGGCGCTGGTCTGTTGGGCTTCAATCAATTGAAACGGCAGCGCAAAATCATATTTATCTGTCGCTAAATTGATTTGCCCGGTGGAGCCAATTTGCAACTGCTTAACACCTGCTTTAAAGGTTTCAATATTAATGATTTGGTTTTGCCATTTTATCGCACCGGCCAGCTCGCGCATTTCTGTGTACTCATTCCAGTTTTGCGCGGTGCCATCAGCTTGTTGCACCAAATTCACTACTTTGCAAATTTGCTGCTCTATATTGATGGGCGATACGCGCATTTGTGCGCCGGAAAAACTTGCACTGCTGTCCATAGCGACGAACAGCTGATCAACACTTACCCCTTGTGTCGTACCCTGAGTTTTAGCCTGTAGCGCGCCACTCAAACCCACCTTAGCTTTTAAGGCTAATGCATCCAATAAAGGCGCCAACTCAAGGCCAGTTACCGCACCGTCAAATTTCACTTGGGCTTGTGCTGGGCGCGCGTCTAAAACGCTGTTAAATACAATATCACCCTGATAAGCATTGGCGGTGAAGGCCTGCTGTAACTGGCCATTTTTAGCCTTGAGCTGAAGTTTTAAATTGCTTACATTCAATTTTTTAAGGGTCGCCTGCGCCAGCTCAATCCGCGCATTCAGGTTGAGTGCGCGCAAGGCTTCAAGTGGCAGCGGTGTATCTACCGGGGTCGCTGCAGGTGTCGTCGCAGCTGTTTCGATTGGCACAGGTAGATAGTGATCAATGTTAATACTGTCGCCCTGCAGCTGAATATCATAAATAGCCTTGGCGATATCCTTAAGCGCAAAGCTACCGCTGAATTGCGTTTGATCGAGTTTGAGCTGCAAATTATTAAGCGCGAGCTGATTCGTATCGCCTTCAAAATCCGCCGCAAAGGTTAGATCACTGAGCGCGCCCATATCGGCGGTATCGAGGCTCACATCCATAGCTGCCAATAACTTGCGTGCATTCAATTCAGTGAGTTGTAACTTGCCTTTATAGCTGAGATTTTTTTGTACATCCTTGAGTATCAACGCGTATTTCAAGCGCAGGGATGCATTCGTTTTTGCGCGCACTTCGAATTCAGCTTCACCGCCATCGAGCTGTACCTGCGTAAAAGTTTCATCCAGCGTGACAAGGTTGCTCAAGCTACCGGCAAGGCCCATAGGCTCAGCACCCGCTTGCGCTAAATCTAACACCCACGACAACTCCACCTTAAAGGGCGCGCCCTGGGTATTAACCTCGGCAAGCATTAAATTGAGGTCATGCACCTTGAAGGTTTGGCCCGACTGCGCATCGCTGTAGTTAAGCGAACTATTGGTGAGACTAATTTGTTGCGCATTGAGTTTGAAACTCTGCGCCTTGGCTTTATCAGCCGGATCGGGCTGCGGTTTTTGCGCTGCCGGCTTGGGCTTGGTTAATGCCTCCCAATTCCCGTGGCCCTTGGCATCGACGGCTAAGTTGATATCAACGCCATCTAATTTGATGTGATCAACCCGAAACTCGCCTGAGAACAACGGCATAAGTTCTAGCAACAAACTGGCACGCTGCAATTTCGCGATGGGCTCGGCGGGCGCCGCCAAAGCAGCGAGACTCAGATCATTAACGTAGACGCCAATACTGGGCCAAAAACTCCAGCCCAAATTGCCGTTAATCTGCAGTGCTATCCCCTGATCCTTCGCCGCGGCCTCTATGCGCGGTTTAAAACTGTTGGCATCTACCAATAACACCAGAGCTACAAAGGCGACGAGTAACAACACCATCACCGACACAAGGCCTTTAAGCAAAATTTTCATACAAGCTCCTTAGAAAAACACGATATTGCAAGCCGCCAACGAGAGACGCAAACAAACGAATAGGTGCAATTGAACAAGGCCATTTAGCAACAACACAATCACCCAAGACTCGAACACAGAGAATAAGTCGACACTAAAAACGGACCTTGTTCGCACCATTTGGTGCCACTTATTTAGTGGAACACTTTGAATACAATCACTTTGACCATTCATACAAAGTGGGGTGCATAAAAAGCAACTGGCGTCGATAGTCTCAGCGTCAAGCCTCTTTTGGCCCGAAGGCTAGGCTCAAGACCAACAGCAACTACTACACCCCCATAATGAATAAACAAGGTGATGCTATGAATTTTTACGCTATCTTCGCTCAATACGGGCGCAAGCTTTATCAACTCACAACACTTATAACCCTTACCGCAGCCTGCTTAGCCATTCACACCGCACAGGCCCAGAGCAACACTATACCAGCTGGAGAGCGCATTCTGATGGGCGCCTTTGTCGACCGCGATTGGACTGCGGCCAATCCCTGCGGCGACAAGATCACAAAGGCGAGCGAATGGCAGGACAACAAACAGTGGTACGGCAATGCAGCGCCCTACTTCGGCAAAATTTTCCCTGAAGTGTTCCGTCCAGATGGCAGTAAAAACTGGTATTACCTCTGGAAGCCGGAAATAGAGACGATCAAAGCTCAGGGCCGCACCCCCTACATCAACTTGGAATTTCACGGAGAGTTAGCCCTACACGACAACAGCAAATGCTGGTGGCGCACAGCGGCTAACAATCAGCGCGTCGACCGCAATGTAATTGCGCAAATCTTAAATGGCGAACACAACGATATTATCGACAACATCGCCCATGGCCTCAAAGCCGAAAAGGTACCGGTAGTTATCGATCTCTTCCACGAGGCGAACGGCAACTGGTATGACTG
Organism: Cellvibrio sp. 25HG11W-0; assembly: GCF_057815475.1. NCBI lineage: Bacteria > Pseudomonadati > Pseudomonadota > Gammaproteobacteria > Cellvibrionales > Cellvibrionaceae > Cellvibrio > Cellvibrio sp. 25HG11W-0. The sequence continues at coordinate 783,284 of NZ_CM174230.1, read as the reverse complement.
GTCCCCCTGCAAACACAATGAAACCTGGGGGCGTTTTCGCGATGCCTATAAGCACGTAGTCAACCGCTTTCGCGCTGTAGGCGCAACCAATGTCAGTTTTGCGCACTCTATTTGGGCTGTAAATTGGGGCTGTAATAGCACCCAAGCGGGCGACCCAAACATTAATGACCTTTATATTCCCGGTTACATGGACTGGATGGGCATAGATATCTATTCCGGCGATGGCGGCAGCTTTGCCGCTGAGATGAGCCATTGGTATGACGCCTTGGCCAGCACGGGTCGCCCGCTCGTTATAGGTGAAATGGGGGTCGCAAGCGGCGCCAATAAACTTAACTGGATGACTCACTTCCGCGATGACCTGCTGAGTAAATTTCCCGCCGTTAAAGCCTTTAACTGGTTTGACATCAATAAACAGGGCGAGGCAAATTGGCGTATTGATAGCGAAGCTACAAGTGGCGCTCACTTCTCCAGCCTGATGCAAGACCCACATTTTGTCGGCGGTTTCGGCAGCTATGAAATCAAACATAAAGCGAGCGGAAAATGCTTGGACATTACCGGTGCCAGCAATGCCAATGGCGCCGCACTACAGGTTTACACCTGCAATGGCACCCATGCCCAGACCTTTACGCTCACCGACCTCACCGCCTACAACATGGAATTGCGCGCGCTCAATAGTGGCAAGTGTGTCGATGTCAAAGCCGCTAACACCGCAGACGGCAGCCTAGTGCAGCAATACAGTTGCAACGCCACGAAAGCGCAAATCTGGACCATGAAAGTGATCACCTGGAGCCCGCTAGAAGTAGAGTTCGCTGCTGCGCACTCAGGAAAATGCCTTGATGTAGACATGGGTATTGGCCCGAAAGTGCAGCAATGGTGGTGCACCGGCGGCAGTGCTCAGCGCTTTATCCTCACCAAACGTTAATTCTCTCGTTGATGACCTGTGCCCACCACTAGCCACAAAGCTAGCTCGGCGGCGACAGGTCATCCTCCCCCTATTTTTAAAAGGAATACTTAGCATGCTCAAACATATACTTCGTTATTCATCGCTCAGCCTCGCCTTGTGGACCACAGGCGCGCTTGCCCAACCAACGCCCGCTCAATTGGAATACACCAAATTCAAAACGCAGAACCTTGGCGAAATCCAACTGGAAACAGGTACTCGCCTCGCTTATGAAATTATGCGACGTGAAACCAAGGGCACCATAGAGGTCATCACCGCAAAATTGCTTGATCCCTATGCGGGCGACTTGCCGCGCTATCAAAACTTAGTAATTACACTCGATAGCAACAGCCAGCAGCTACAAGCCTTTGCTGAAACCAGTGAAGGGCACTTCCACCTCAACAATGGCGCCGAAGACCCGACTCGCCTATGGCAAAAAGACGCCGCACCCGCGCAATTGGACTCGCTGGTATTGCCCCCCAAAACCAGTGCGCGCACCACCAAATCACTCAAAACCAGTTCAATCGCGCCACTTATTGAGGCGGCACCCTTAGCCCTTGGTGAAAAAGACGCGTCTGGACGCTATGTGATTGACGTTTTTATCGGTTTCTCTACAGCGGCGGCGGCCTATGTCGGCAATCTCGATGCCACCGCCCAAATGTATATAGAAACGGTGAATGCTGCGCTCACCAACAGCAAGGTCGACAACGTTTATTTACGCCTTGTGGGTACCGGTGTATCACCGCAAAACCCCGGCGTTATCACCTCGGTATTAAGCGATGGCAAAGTGTGGTTTAAAGACGATATTGAGCGCACGGCACCGGATTTGCTCGGGCTTATTCAAATGCCGACCAATGCCGAAGGCAGCGCGGGAGGCTGGGCAGGCGTGGGGGGCGACAGCCATGTCATTGCTGCCACCTTGCCCAGCGCTTATCGCCATGAAGTGGGCCACAATGTTGGCGGCGTTCACTGCAAAGGGCCAAATGATACGGGCTATCACTTTGGCTTTAGTGTCCGCCAGGGCCGCGGAACCGCACAATGCGGCAACGATCTCGCCTTTTATTCATCTCCCCTTATTAAAGACGATGAAGGCAATGTGTTGGGTACCGAGCACTCCCAAGATATGGCCAGAAAATGGCGTGAGCGCGCGGCAGAAATGTCAGCGAATCGCATACACAAAATCCCCTTTCCCAGCGACAACCATGTTGCCATCACCTTACAAGCAGAGGACTACACCGGGTTTAGCGATACAACCGTCGGCAATACTGGCGCTGCCTATCGCAATGACAATGTTGATATTCAAACCACCAGCGATACCGGCGGTGGCCATAATGTCGGTTGGATAGAAAAAGGCGAATGGCTGGCCTACAAGGTCACCATCCCCAATGCGGGCAAGTATGAAGTGTCTTACCGCGTGGCGAGCCTTAACAGCCAAGGGCGTATTCAGCTTGAGCAACAGGGCGGAAGCAAAATCTACGGGACCATAGACTTGCCCATAACGGGTGGCTGGCAAAACTGGACAACCCTTAGTCATGAGGTGGAGCTGAGTGCGGGTGAGCAGTATATTGCGCTCGCAATTAAAGCTGGCAACTTTAACCTCAACTGGATAAAACTTGAAAAAGTGGCGACCAGCCTCGGCACCTACCGCCTGCAAAACGTTTGGCAACCCACGCAGTTTATTCACATTGAAAAGGGAACGGTTGAAGCGGGGGATGTGCCAGCGGGTTATTGGAGTTCGCAGTGGAATATTATGCCGGTTACCGGCACCCAATATGTGCGCATGAGCAATATCTGGAAACCAACCCAATACTTGTATATTCACAATGGAGCACTGGCATCTGGCGCCACTGGCACCGACAATCAAAGCAGTCATTGGGCACTAGAGAAAGTCGATACAGACGTCTACCGCCTCCGGAATCGTCAGCTACCTGACCAATACATCAACATGGAAAACAATCGACTCCAGGTAAGCACTGCTCAACCCGGCTGGTGGAGTGCGCACTGGAAATTCATAACAGCACAATAGTTAACAGCTACCTGTAAATAGTTACCTGCAAGCACTAAAAAGCCCGCCATTGAATAAGTACAATGGCGGGCTTTTTTACGCAGGAAAAACGCTGCTTTATTTGAGCTTGTGGTGCGATCAAGACTGATATTTAGGTGTTTATACCCATGTCAGATCCAACAACTAATTAGAATCCGCCAAGCGTAAGCCACTGATATCCGGATTAAGCGGTTTGACTGCAGCTTTAAGCTGCCCCAAATCACTCCCCGCTGGCGCCAAGCCAAAATCGTTCGCAACCACCGTAGGAATAGGCGCTTTAGGTCGCTCGTCTGGCGTTAATAAATCGCTGCCCGCGGCGGCTATTTCCCAATCCTCAAGAGTAATTTCCATTAAGGGGAGTTCATGTTTTTCTTCTGCGGTTATTAAAGAGGCACCCAGCTCGGCAACACCAAAATCAGGCGCAGGTACCCGCGCCACTTCCGGACGGTTTTGTTCACTGGTATCAATCAAATTACCCTCTGCCGGACGCAGGCTTATAGCGCTCACATCGACAACCACAGGCGTAGTCACGGAACGTTCTGTAGCATTCAGTAAATCAGCCCCTGCCGCGGCAAGTGACCAGCTGGGCGAGGAGGAAGCGGATTTAAATGATTCAGCAACTACAGGCGCACTGGCTGCGGAAGAAGGTGTAATAGGTTCAGGCTGTGCAGGTGCGGCGGCAGCCAATCGCTCTGCCAGCGTTTTAGGTGCAGCAGGGCTAGGCGTAGCTACTTGCGCGGCAGCAGCGACTTCACCGCCAAGCTGCGGCGCAGGCTCATCGCCAGACTTCAATTCAACCATAGCACCCGCTTGCATAAGCGCAGCGCGATATTTTTGCGCCGTAGCTTCATCTAGCCCACGTTTAAGCGGCACCGGGCGACCACTAAAGAGCGCATCTACCTTAGCGGCATCGGTTTTAAATAACTGTTGCAGCTTTAGTTTTACATCGGCCATCTGATGGCCTAAGACTATGTCACCACGAAAAATAATATCGAATTTGGGAGAGTTCATAAATCGCCTCACGCTGTGTGTGCCACAGACAAATCAAAGTAGCCTTAGCAATGCCATTCAACAGAAAAGCCCGTATTACATGCCCTCATCGGCAAAAGTCACTATTAATAGCCAACACATATAAAACACCACGTAATATGCTCAGCATAGCAGTATTTAAGTACGATCTTTTTTAGCCTTATGTTGCAGCCTTAAGGCACCTAAAAATCAACATAAGCCGACAATGCAATAAGCGCGTACAGAGTTGTAACTTTTTAGTCTTAAGCCTTCATGGTCAAGACCTCAACCTCCGACCATAATTAAGCGTAACTAGCCTAACGTAAGGGACTTTAGGATGCTGCCGCAGTTTCCACAACAAACCAATGAGCACAGCCTGCTAGAAAATGGCAGTTTTAAAAACATCAGTGAAGCAAGAGAAAAAGTAGCGCAAGACATTGCTTTTTTGCGCGACAAAATTCAAGTGGTGCAAGCCTACACAAAACCGAACCGACTATTAATAGAACACTATAGCGCCATGCTTAAAAGCCGCGAATCGGTGCTGAGTTGGTTACTGCATAGCAGCGAAGATGTCACACCCAGCACGCACGACGTCCAAAAAAACATGTAGCGAATAGGAATTAAACTTCGTCATCGCTCAAACGATGATTCATTTCCAATGCAGGTGCCTTAACCTTAGGCGCGCCAACTAAGCGCGCAGGTACCCCAGCCACTGTCGTATGCGCCGCGACTGACTCTAGCACTACACTGCCTGCACCAATTTTTGCCCCCTCACCAATATCAATATTGCCGAGAATTTTAGCCCCTACCCCAATCAAAACACCGCGTCTAATTGTGGGGTGCCGCTGGGTTTTCGTGCAGCCACTGCCACCCAGAGTAACGCCGTGGAGCATGGAAACATCATCTTCGATAATGGTCGTTTCACCGATCACAACGCCCGTGGCGTGATCGATCATTATTCCCTTGCCGATAGTTGCACCGGGGTGAATATCCACATCAAAATGCTGCGAAATTTGGTTTTGAAAGTAAAGCGCCAGTGAATTGCGCCCCCGCTGCCAAAGCCAGTGCGCAACACGCCAAGACTGCAGCGCGTGATAGCCCTTAAAAAATAAGAAGGGCATAAAAGAATGGCTGCAGGCGGGATCGCGCTCGCGGTGCGCACAAATATCGCGGCACATGGCCAGCTCAATATTGGGGTCGCACTGCATGGCTTCTACAAACACTTCGCGAATAATCATCGCCGGCAACGCCTGGCTGTCTAATTTATTCGCCAAGTGAAAACTAATAGCCGCCATAAACGTTTGATGATTTAAAATAGTGGCGTGATAAAAACTGGCCAACATAGGCTCAGCAGTGCTAGCCGCGCGCGCCTCTGCGCTGATCAGCTGCCACACTTGCGCGGGCGTTGCACTCGCTAAGTCAATATATGGCAATGGGTTAGTCGACAGTAATTCAGTCATAGTTATTTATACCTCCCGCAGCAACAGCGGTATTAATTCATCCATCGAATAAAAACACTCAGCACCGAGTGCGCGCATATCCATTAACAACACATTATCACTACCATCTGCATCAGGCGGGCAATAGGCCAAGGGCCGCATACCGGCAGCCAGTGCTGCCTGCACGCCAGTTAACGAGTCTTCTACAACAACTGTATCTGCGGTGGCAGCACCCAAAGTTTTTGCCGCGTGCAAAAATAAATCAGGCGCTGGTTTGCCGCGGCTTACATCTTCAAAACTAAACACTCGCCCTTCTACAAATCTCAGTAAATCGGTTTTTACCAGCGTCTTAGCCATCTTTTCATGTTTGCCATTAGAGCCAACACAAAACGGAATACGCATTGTTTGCAAGGTTTCCAACACCTTAACCACGCCCGCCACCGGTTCCAAACCTGCATCGCAAGCAACGAGTGTTTGCAGCTGTATGTGTCGCCACAACGCAGCGCCGCGTGTAGCTCGCTCCTCTTCATCAAAGCCCTGCCATGAAGGTTCTTGCGCCAGCCGTTCGGTGAGCAAGCGAATACAATCGGCAACAGATTTACCGCGGTAGCGCTCCAATATTTCACGCTCGCTGATAATCACGCCCTGCTCAGCCAAGCAGGTGCAGGACACCTGCGCCGAAATAATTTCACTGTCAACTAACACACCATCACAATCAAAAATTACCAGCATTAAAACCTCAATTTACAAAAAATCAAAAATAGTAGAAAAATTACGCACGCGGCGCTTGTAGCTTAGACTTAGGTAACTCAGGCACAGGTAAGTTAGGTACGCGCAATAGCAGCGCGAAACCCAGCACCAGAAAAATCAATAGCGCCGCCATACCTGCGCGCGCGGAATCGGTATAAAGCGTTACGCTCGCCACCGCCATAGGAGCCAAAAATGCCGTAGCGCGGCCTGAAAGCGCATAGACTCCAAAGTAGCGCCCGGTTTCATCGACACTAAGATTACTGGCCAAATAGGCGCGCGATGATGCCTGCACTGGACCGAATGCGACACCGATTAACAGCCCAAATGCGATGTAGGCTTTTTCTGCTGCGGTACCAAACAAAGCGCCGCTATCTACCGCTGAAAAAGCGACTAAACCAAATAAACTATACCCGGGGCCGGTTGAAATAATGCCTAGGGTCGCGATAGTCAGGCAACCCAAGCACAGCAAAATCACACTTTTTGAACCTAAACGCGCGTCGAGCCGGCTCGCATACCAGCAACCGCCAATGGCAACCACCAACAGCAGTATGCCGTAAATTCCCATCTCAATCGTCTGCCAACCAAACATGCCCGCCGCAAAAGTGCCGCCCAACGCCAACAAACCATTCACGCCATCTTGATAACTCATGCGCGCAATTAAAAACCAGAAAATGTTACGCCGCTCGCGCAGTTCGCGCAGAGTGTGGACCAACTGCGCAACGCCTGCGCGCACAGCTGGCGCCCAAGGCAAGCCGCGCGCGGAGTCGGGGGTAAAATAAAACATCGGCAAAATAAAGATGAAATACCAGAGCGCCGAAAAAGGCCCCGTGATGCGCGCATCCTCACCTAACAGCGGGTCGAGATTAAACAGCGGCGCAATGCCTAGCAGAGTTTTTCCTGTCGTAGGATTCGCCGCTAACAACAGCAGCACACAAAACAACACCACCAAGCCACCAGCATAACCCAAGCCCCAAGCGAGATTAGATACCCGCCCAAGTTCTTGCGCGGGAATTAAGCGCGGCATCATGGAATCGTTAAACACTATGGAAAATTCCGCGGCGACTGTCGCGCAAATAACACAGAGCATGGGCAACCAAAGCGCACTGCCCGGCGCAGCCCACCACAGCAAACAAAGTGAGATAATTTTTATCAACGCAAAAAAAGCAATCCAGTGTTTGCGCCCGCCAGTCGCATCAGCAATTGCACCGAGCACCGGCGCCAAGAGTGCAATCACCAGCCCCGAGAGCATAATGGTATAGCCCCAAGCCGCCTGCCCTTGCACTGGATCATCGGCTAAGCGCGCAACAAAATAGGGGCCAAATATAAAGGTAATAACCACCGTAAAAAAAGGCTGGGCTGCCCAATCAAACAACATCCAGCCGCGAATGGCCGCGGGGGATACAGGTGCAGCCTGCGCAGTTTCAGTAGCAATACTCACAATAAATTTCTCTTATTGAATGTTCAGGAACGAATATTGAGGGGCAATTATTGACGAACAAAAAATGCGCGCGAAAGACCAAAACGGCTTACAAACTTACCGTTCATTACAGACAAAGCGCGCAATAATTTCATCTAGATTAGCGAGAATAGTAGCTTTCAAAGCTATATCCGTCTGCTGTAATTGTGTGCGTAAACTATCTGCAGAAAATTGCTGTGCGAAATCCTGCGCGAGCGGTGCATAACTTAGGTGCCAAGGCTCAGGTGCAACGCCGCCGCTATCGAGCGCATAAGGGCGATAGAAACCTGTCGTTTGCGTATCCAGCCAAGGCGTGAGCCACTGGTAAAAAGCAGCAAAAGGCCCTCCCGCTTGCGTCTCTGCCACGGTTAATTGCAAGGCGTAATGTTCTGGCATGCGCGACTTATCATACACGTCTATGTCGGTTCCCCAGTGATGGCGCGATGCGCCCGGCAGCGCCGACCAGCGCAGAATCGCAAACACAATTTCACGCTCCGTTAAGGTGCACACATCTAATGCTACACCCGCACTGTCGAGCAGCGGCCGGGCGCCACGCGCTTTAGCATTCCAAATATGTAATTGCCGGTCAAAACTGCGATAGCTGCTTGCAACTGCCAAGTCAAACTCAGCGCGAGCTGCCTCTGCCGCCAGCGTCATAAGTGGTTGCACTAAGCCATGATGCACTCTGCATTTAAGCTCGGGAACCTCAACGAGCAAACCCTCGTCTAAACCCAGTATTATTTTTGTGGTTAACGCACTCATGGTTTGTAATCACGCCTTATTTTAAATTCAACCATTATCATGGTTTAACGGAACTCTTATTACCATTACGGAACTTATTACCATTTTTTCCACTGTGACGCTGTTAAATTGCAACAAAACAATTGCGAATTACATCTAAGCAGGTAAGATAACTGCGCTGTAAATGGAGTTTCTTTAAACGACACCCTAATAATCATAATAAATGGAGATAGTAAGTCATGACTAGCAATCACAGTGAATTACTGCAATTAAAAAATCTCGGTATGGCCTCAGTAAATATTCTACGCGCAATTGGTATTAACACCTTCGCCGACTTACAACGCACCGGCGCAGTGGATGCCTACAAACGAATACGCGCACGCGACATCAATGTTTCCAAAGTAATGCTCTATGCACTCCAAGGCGCATTGATGGATACCCACTGGAACGATTTACCTGCCCCCTTAAAAGCACAGCTCGTTGCCGACGCGGAAGCCCCAGCCTGCAATGAATACCTACAGGCTCGCGCCTAAACGCAAAGCGATTATCCTTGCGCAAAAACAGCTACGCCCGTTTTTTACAATCGAGCATAAACTAGCGCAAGTATAAAATATCTCTGTGCCCTAATAGACCGCTAATTACTGCGGTCTATTAGGCGTTTTTTTTGCGCTTTCCAGCTACACTAAACCCATTGTGCCAATGATGTAGTGTATCGAGGAAAGCGCCCGCTATGTATGTAGCCACCAAACAAACTGATTCGATGATTGAGCTAAGCGTTAAATTGCAGAATTTAACGGAATTGCTGTGCAGCGATCTATCAACATCCAGCCCCGATATTCACATAGAACCTTGCACCAGTATTTTTGCCGAACTCCCGCCCACCCAACTGCTGCGCATTGCAGCAGGGCGCGTCGAATATCGCATCAATGGCAAGCTTATACTCGTCTTTGAAGAAGGTGACTTACTCGGCTTAACCCGCTCACTCAGCCTGCCCAACGGGCTATACAGCTGCAGCGCCCCTCTGAGCGTGCACGCCTATGAACGCGACTCACTCCTCGCCCACGCCAATAGCAGCCTGGCCTTGCAACGTCATTGGGCACACCTACTGCTCTGCAACCAAAGTCTTTATGAACTCGCTCTAACCCAAGAGCTGCGCGGCGAATACAAGCCTGCCGCCGGATTCCTTCACTTCCAGCAAGGCGAAACTATTATCCAACAAGGCAATAGCGCCGACCGGGTTTATACCCTGCTTGAAGGTGAGGCCATCGCCGAGTGCGATGGGGTAAAGGTAGGCGAGATTCACACCCATGAAATTTTTGGGGCACTCGCCGTATTCACCCGCCAACCGCGTATGGCCTCTGTTATTGCCGCCAGCGACTGCACGGTACTTGCGGTGCGCAAAGAGGAGTTTATCGACATGATCGATCACCAACCTCAAATTTGCCTAGAGCTTATTGAAGACATGGCGACCAAGATAGATCAGCTCAACAACCAGTTGTTACAGCTCAAATCAACAACGACTTAACCTCTGCACAACCATATCAGCTGACGATGAGGCCGCCCGTAGGAGCGGCCTTTTTCGTTTCTTAACAGCCCCATACATTGAAATCTGCCGCGGCGCACACATATAGACTCAGTAGCCAGCGGGGCTACGCACTATTGACGTTTTGGAGAGATTACCGTGTTACGCATAGGCCTATTTTTACTGACCAACCTCGCCGTGCTTGTAGTCGCAGGCGTGGTGCTTAATATTCTGGGGGTTGGGCGCTATATGGATCAATCCGGTGCAATCAACTTGCAGACCTTGTTGATTTTTTGTGCCGTTTTTGGTTTTACCGGCTCGTTTATTTCCCTGTTTCTGTCTAAATTCATGGCGAAAAAATCCATGGGCGTGCAGCTCATCGATCAACCGCGCAATGCCGATGAGCAGTGGCTGGTAAATACCGTTACTGAATTGTCGCGTAAAGCGGGCATCAAAACCCCTGAAATCGGTGTTTTCGCCGCGCAGGAATCCAACGCCTTCGCTACCGGCTGGAACCGCAATAATGCCCTCGTCGCGGTGAGCCTTGGGTTGCTGAATCGCTTTGAGCGCGATGAAGTAGAGGCGGTACTCGCCCATGAAATTGGTCACGTTGCCAATGGCGATATGATTACCCTGACCCTGATCCAAGGGGTGGTAAATACCTTTGTGATGTTCTTTGCGCGCATTATTGGCCACACCATCGACCGCGCCATATCGGGCAACCGCGAAAGCCACAGCCCAGGCATCGCCTTCTTTTTGATTACCATGGTGGCGGAAATGGTCTTAGGCTTTTTAGCCTCGATGATTGTCGCGGCCTTTTCGCGCCACCGCGAATTCCGCGCCGATGCCGCCGGTGCGCAGTTCGCCAGCCGTGGCGGCATGATTCGCGCATTGCAACGTCTGCAGGCCGAGTCCAATGCCGGGGTTGAAAGTGTTATGCCCGCGAGTATGAAAGCCTTTGCCATCAGCGCTGGACGCGCCAACCTGTTTGCCACTCACCCGCCGCTGGAAGTGCGTATTCAAGCGCTGCGCGACGCCGCGTAATTATTTGTTTTTTGCACGAGGATTGCTCATGAAACTATGGCGTTGGCTAGCCTTTACTCTCTTTGCAAGCGGCAGTGTCAGCGCCGCACCCGCCTTAAACTCAGCGATAGATTTCGCAACAGATGACGAGCGCAATACTATTGAAGTATTTGAAAGTGCGCGCCCCAGCGTAGTGTTTGTGACCAACCAACAGCTCACACGCGACCCCTATTCGTTTGACCTTGTGTCAGTGCCGCGCGGGTCAGGCACCGGGTTTGTGTGGAGCGACAAGGGCTATATAGTCACCAACTTTCACGTGGTGGAAGGCGCCAATAAAATCATGATCACCCTGCAAGACCAGTCTAATTGGCCTGCAGAAGTGGTGGGCCTCGCGCCCGAGCGCGACATTGCGGTACTTAAAATTGCCGCCCCCAAAGATCAGCTCCATGCGCTGCCACTGGGCGATTCGGCGCAGTTAAATGTAGGGCGAAAGGTCTTGGCGATAGGCAACCCCTTTGGGCTGGATGCCACCTTGACGACGGGCGTAGTGAGTGCCTTAGGGCGTGAAATTGAATCACCGAATAAGCGCAAAATCACCAATGTCATTCAAACTGATGCGGCCATCAACCCTGGTAACTCCGGCGGCCCCTTGCTCAGCTCACAGGGGCGCTTAATCGGTGTGAATACCATGATTTACAGCCCGAGCGGTGCCAGCGCCGGTATCGGCTTTGCCATTCCCGTAAATACTGTAAAAGAAGTGGTGCCCGAGCTGATTGAACACGGTCGCTTAGTTAGACCCGTAATGGGCATTGCCGTAGCACCACAGCATTGGGCGCAGCAGATTGGCATAGACGGCGTGCCCATTTTACGGGTAGAACCGAATTCGCCCGCCCAAGCCGCGGGCTTAATGGGCGCAATGCGCAACACTTGGGGGCAGATCTCCCTTGGCGATGTCATAGTAGCGATAGATGACAAACCCACCCCCAATGATGATCAGCTGCTCAGCGCCTTGGAACACTACAAACCCGGCGACATCGTAACCGTAAGCGTCGCGCGCAACAGCAAACTCATCACCGTCAATATTAAGCTCATTGCACCTAAATAAGCGTTAACCCAGCCTACCGCGAGAATGCCTTTTTATGAGCGATACCCAACGCCTTTGCGCCCTAGACGACATCCCCGAAGGGGCGAGCAAAGGCTTTACCCTCGCACAACAGAAGGTATTTGTGCTGAAAAAGCAGGGCATGATCTTCGTCTATCGCAATGCCTGCCCACACCTAGGCATTCCTTTGGAGTGGGTTGAAGACCAGTTTTTGGATAGCAGCGCGAGCATGATTCAATGCGCCAATCACGGCGCACTCTTTGTGATAGAAACAGGTAAATGTGTGTCTGGCCCCTGTTCAGGGCAAAAGCTACAGACGCTCAAACACCAGATTATCGATGGCGACATCTACCTTTAAAGCAAGGCATAGCCGCACACGACATCACCGCGTTTAGGGGTCACAAATAACCCAGACACGTTCCCACAAACATACCGCTAGAGGTTTGCTCGTCATGCAAAATTTTACCTTTCACAACCCCACCCGCATTGTTTTTGGCGAGGGCCAAATCAAAGAGTTGGCCACACTTATCCCTGCCGGCGCCCGTATTTTATTGACCTACGGTGGCGGTTCTATCAAAAAAAATGGTATCTATGAGCAGGTCGTGAAAGCACTTGAGGGCAAAACCTTTTTCGAATTTGGTGGCATTGAACCCAACCCCCACTACGAAACCCTTATGTGCGCGGTGGAAATGGTAAAACGGGAGAAGATCGACTTTCTACTGCCGGTAGGCGGCGGCAGCGTGATAGACGGCACCAAACTGATCGCAGCGGCGGTAAATTTTGAAGGCGAGCCGTGGGATGCGATTGCGAAAAACCTACCATTCCACAGCGCGCTGCCCATTGGCTGCGTACTCACACTGCCCGCCACCGGCACAGAGAGCAATGGCAACTCCGTCATCACCAAAGCCTCCACCCATGAGAAGCTCGCGTTCGGCAGCCCCTTTGTCTACCCCCAGTTCGCCATTCTCGACCCCACCTGCACCTATAGCTTGCCGCCGCGCCAAGTGGCCAATGGCGCCGTCGATGCATTTGTCCATACCATGGAGCAATACCTTACCTATCCAGTAGATGCCAAGGTGCAAGATCGCTTTGCTGAAGGCCTGTTAATGACCCTGATTGAAGAAGGCCCGCGCTCCTTAAGCGAACCCACTAACTACGCGGTGCGCTCAAATGTAATGTGGGCCGCGACTATGGCGCTAAACGGCTTAATTGGGGTGGGAGTTCCACAAGACTGGGCGACCCATATGATTGGCCACGAACTCACGGCCATGCACGGCTTAGATCACGCGCAAACCCTCGCTGTGGTCTTGCCTGCTGTGATGCAACATCAGCGCGCTGCCAAACGCGCCAAATTATTGCAGTATGGGCGCCGTGTATGGAATTTAAATCACACCGATGAAGATGAGCTGATTGATGCCGCTATAGCCGCAACCCGCGACTTTTTTGAGCGCATGGGCACGCCGACAAGACTCAGTGGTTATGGCGTAGGGCGCGACTCTATCCCCAAGTTGGTAGATATGCTCATTAAACACAAACTATTAAAGCTTGGGGAGCACGGTGCCATTACACCGGAAGTATCGCGTGAAATTTTGGAGTTGGCGGCTTAAGACGACGAAAACCTTTCTTCTAAAATGTGCCGTTCCGGCATAAGGGCACATTTTGATGAAAGTAGATTTTGCACAGCGCTGAAGATTGAAATAGCGCAAATTGCGATGGGAATAGTAGTTTTTGGTGTAGATCTTTTTGCTCAATTGTTTAATTCCTTTTAAAACAGATTGAGCAAAAGTCAGCGCGCACTCATTGATATTTAATTTTATTCACGATGGATGTAGTTGAGCAATTTTCATAAAAGCTCAGCACCTTTACTGCACCACCATAGGTTTTCACAAAAAAACTGCCGACAACCTGATCCTCGCGGTAATCGCCACCTTTCACCAAAACCTCGGGCTTTACGCGGCGCAAAAGGCGCTCGGGGGTATCGTCTTCAAAAGCAACTACCCAGTCCACAGCCTCTAAACCCGCTAATACCGCCATGCGTCTATCGACAGGATTAATCGGGCGCCCTTCACCTTTCAAACGATTAATTGAGGCATCGCTATTCACCGCCACCACTAAGCGGTCGCCCTGCTTGCGCGCCTCTTCTAAATAGCCCACATGGCCAGCATGAATAATGTCGAAACAACCATTGGTAAAGACGATGCGCTCACCACTGGCGCGCGCATCCTCCAAAGCCATGAGTAATTGTTCTTCGGTGACCACACCGCGCTCTGAACCCTGCTCTGCGATAATTGCGCGCCGCAGCTCTGGTGCACTCACAGTCGCAGTACCCAGCTTGCCGACGACTATACCCGCCGCCAAATTCGCCATGGCTGTGGCCTCAGGCAGCGATTGCCCTGCGCCTATAGCGGCTGCAAGTGTCGCAATTACTGTATCGCCCGCGCCGGTCACATCAAACACTTCGCGCGCGCGCGCGGGCAGATGTAATTCAGGCATATCGGGGCGCAGCAGCGTCATGCCTTGCTCACCGCGGGTAATCAGTAGCGCTTTCAAATCCAGCTCGGCCATTAACGCCGCGCCTTTTAGTTCTATATCTTGCTCGGAGCTACATTTGCCGACAACGGCTTCAAACTCTACGTAATTTGGCGTTAAGACACTGGCGCCTCTGTAGCGGGAAAAGTCACTGCCTTTGGGATCCACTAACACTGGAACGCCCGCAGTGGCCGCGAGTTGAATCAAGGCTTGGCAATCCTGCAGGCTGCCCTTGGCATAATCTGACAACACCAATACATTGGCATTGGCCAACATAGCGCGCACCTTACCGACAAACTCGGAACTATCGTCGGCATCAAATTTTTCTTCAAAGTCCATACGCAATAATTGCTGATGGCGACTGATGACACGCAGCTTGGTGATGGTGGGCTTATTTTCTGAAATTTGAAAACGTGTATCTATTGCCGCTGCCGCGAGACGCTGCTGCAACAACTGACCCGCCTCGTCATCCCCTATGACACCAACCAAAGCCACTAAACTACCCAGTGCGGCCATGTTGAGCGCCACGTTACCTGCGCCACCTGGACGATCTTCAGCCTGGCTGACCTTCACCACAGGCACAGGGGCTTCAGGGGAGATGCGCGAACTCGAGCCGTGCCAATAGCGGTCGAGCATCACATCGCCAACCACCAAGACTCGGGCATGATCAAAATAAGGCATGGTCAAATGCATAGATATTCCTGATTTCTACAATAGTCCGTTGTTTGTAACAAAGATGCACAGCACCTTCTCACTTGTTCAGCATCAACAATCATTACGATCAACACCTGCGAACCTCAATACCCATTGCGCTCAGCGTTAGTTTCCGTCAGCAACAGTCGTTGCTGACGGAGGCAGATCTTCAATAAAATTCTTAGAGTGCAAGCGCGCATAGTGGCCATCAAGCGCTAAGAGTTCTGTATGCGTGCCCTGCTCCACTATTTCACCCTCGGCCATCACAATAATGCGATCCGCACTTTCAATGGTCGACAGGCGATGAGCCACCACAAAAGTGGTGCGGCCTTTCATCACCGTTTCCAAGGCCGCTTGGATAAAGTGCTCTGATTCATTATCAAGCGCAGAGGTCGCTTCATCCAAAATTAGGATAGGAGCGTCTTTTAAAATTGCTCGCGCTATCGCAAGACGCTGACGCTGACCGCCAGAGAGGCGCGTACCTGCCTCGCCGATTAAGGTATCGAAACCCTGCGGCAAAGCTTCAATAAATTCAGTGGCATAAGCAGCATCAGCTGCGCGCCGAACAGCGGCCATATCCAAGGTTTGCAAGCTGCCGTAGGCAATATTGCCCGCAACCGTATCGTTAAACAAGGTCACCTGTTGGTTCACCAGAGCAATTTGGTTGCGCAAACTGCTCAGGGTGTAATCCTTGATCTCTACGCCATCAATCAAAATGGCGCCTGCGGTAGTATCGTAAAAACGGTTAAGTAGGCTTACAAGCGAGGATTTACCGCTACCTGAGCGTCCAACCAGCGCAATGACCTCGCCCGCTTTCACATCCAAATTCACATTCTTCAGTGCGGGGCGATCTTGATTGGCGTAACAAAATATTACATTTTTGAGGCTCACATCGCCCTTAACACGCGCCACTTGATGGCGTCCTTCATCGACTTCTGGCGCAGAATCTAACAAGGTAAACACACTGTCGGCTGCGGCTACACCTTTTAGAATCACCGGACCCACTTCGCCCAGGCGACGCGCTGCTGGCAACATGGCACCCGCAGCCATCATGTAAGCGACAAACTGCGCGGGGTCATCAATTTTCATAAAGCTTAATGCCACAAAAATTAAGCCCGCCATAGCTGCTGCGACGATCATTTGAATTAACGGCGTATTAGCCGCCGACGTCATGACAATTTTCATGTTCTGCTGAAAGTTGCGCCTGCTCGCCGCCTCGAAACGTTGTTTTTCATAATCCTCACCTCCGAAGCTACGCATTACCCTGTAGCCATTAATCATTTCGCCCGTAACCTGAGTGATATCGCCTACAGTATCCTGCACCCTGTTACTCAAGCGTCGCAGGCGCTTACTCACAATAGAAACTAACAGACCGATCAACGGTGTAATCAAAACAAACACCATCGTCAGCTGCCAATCAAGTTGCAGCAAGGTAATAAATAATACGAGCGCCGTCAGGCCATCGCGCAGAACAATTTTCAAGGCATCCGTCGCTGCTGCAGTAACGCCGTTGATGTTGTAGGTAATTATGGAGATGAGATGACCCGAACTACTTTGATCAAAGCGATTATTGGGCAGCTGCGTCATATGATTAAATACCTGCACGCGCAGATTATGAATCACATTAAAAGCAATTTTAGAAATCAGATACGCGCCCACAAAAGAACCCACGCTGCGTAGCAAAGTTACGCCCATCACTTGCATTGGCACTAGGTAGCGATCTGCGGGATCATTGGCGGAGATCACATTGATCAGATCCTTGAGGATGTGTACAAATAAATTGCTGGAATAACCATAAAGCCCGTAGCCAATAAAACCCAACAAAAACATCCACCAATAGGGTTTGATGTAGCCCAACAGGCGCAAATAAACTTGTAGTGCAGATGTATCACCCAAAACCTTGCTGGGTGCAGGTAGCGAACTAGACATAAAAATTACCGGCCAGAATGAGTAGTGCGGATAGACGTGCGAGTAACAACTGCGGCAATTAAACCTGCAGGCACCCACATACAAAACCACTTAGGGTCGAGTTGCCAAAAAAATCCGCGCGCATCGAAAAAACAATAAATACAGCCATAGCTTAGCCATAAATACAGAGGAAATAATTCCGGCGACCTAAAGACGCCACGACCAACAAAAAGGCTGCGATAGACATAGGCGAGATAGGCCACACTCAAGAGCAAGCCTACCAAGCCGGTGCGATACCAAGTATCCAACCACGCGTTGTGCGCATGATTAAACACCCCCAAATCGCCAATCACTATGCGCCCCTCTTTTTCCAACCCCGTCCCCAGCAACATGGGGCCAGACTGAATAGACTGCCAGACTTCGCTCCAAATGCTGTCGCGCAAACTTGCTCCACGCTCCAGTAACACGCCTTCGGTCACCAGCGGGTATAACGCAAACAACACCAAGGCACCAACAATTAAACCTAACTGCAACCACAGTTTTGCGGCACTTGGTTTAGCCCAATAACATGCCACTGGCGCCAAGAGCGCGAACGCTAAAAAATTCGCGCGAGATTGCGAGGCTAAGAGCGACAAACCAATAACCGCCAACAAGCCAAAGGCAATAAAACTTTCTGTGCGCCCCTTCGCCTGCAGCCAGGCAATATAGGCCAGCAAAGTCACGATACCAAACACGGAACCTATGTTATTGGCGTTGCGATTCACCGTGATTCCCTCAAGGCGTACCAAGGGCTCGTGGCTTGCATAAAACCAAAAGAGATTTAAGAGGGAGCTTGCGGCGGCCATCCAAATTAACAGCCGCAGCAATGTCGCTATATCCAAGCGCTGGTGATAGGCAACCCAGCTACTGCCACACAACCATGTGGCCAAAATACACCACTGCAACCCAAAAAAAGCGGTGTCGTGCGTCGTCGACCAAATACTGCTGAGCGCACCGTAGCCGCCATAAAGTAACGCCAATAAAGTGAACGCCCCGCCGAATTCAGCCACGCTCAACCTTCGCCAAGAAGCAGAGCTGAGCTTAGAAATAAATAACAGCACCATGGGAATGAAAAATGTGAGCGCATAAATGCCCTCTAATCCGTCGCGCGACGGCGCCCAGATGAAGGCCGATACGAATACCAACAAACCCACCGACAGCCAGTTAAGTAGTTTTTGCTCGCGCACATGTTTATTAATTAAGAGATTCGACATTATAAAGAATCATTAAAAGTAAATGAACGACGTGGCAAATGACCAAAATCGCGTTTATAGGTGCGCAGAGCTTTACGTGTTACGGCGCGCAGCAAAGCACCCTGCTCACGCATTATGTCGCGCAAGCTGCCAGCAAAATAAACACGTAAAAAACGATAATAATCGCGCGCACTAAAGGATAAATTCATACTCGAAAAATACAGGCCACTGAGATCCTTCACCAACCAGCGATAGGGCACCTGGGCGCGGCACTGGGCGCGGTGCAGATCCATCACATACAGTTCTGGCCGCCATTCGTCCTGCGCACTAACCTCTAGCAAGGTGCCGCACGACGTCACCTTCAACATAAAGTGACATAAATAAAAATCGCGATGATTGATACCCGCCTGATGCACGCCGCGCGCGACCTCGGCCAAGCGGCGGATTATGGCGCGTCGCTGCTGAACACTAGGTGACTGCTGCTCAAAGAAATGATCCAACTGGATCACGCCTTCAAGTTCGCGTGTGACGATAAACGACTCTTGCCGCGCAGGGTTTGCACCACGCCGACCAAACGCAAGCGGCATTAAACTGGGCACACCGAGCGCCTGCAATCGATTGAGCGCATCCCATTCATTTTGCGCGCCGAGCACCGGCAACCGCAGCTGGAGCAAATTTTTAAATATTTCGCCCCAGCCTACGCCGCGATGAAGCTTGCGATAGTAACCGCATCCATTCATCTCAAAACGCAGGGTCTGGCGATCGACCATCTCCCGCGCTATGGGGCCCTGCAAGGCTTTAACCAACGCAAAGACATCTTGACCGTGCCACTGCTCTGCTAACTCTGCGCGCAAGATAACCTGTTCGCGCTCATTCTTGTGTGGAGAATTTATTACCGACTTAGCTTGTGATTCATCCTTACTTGAAGCATTCAAAAACAAACCTTCCACATAATCCACAGCGCGT
This sequence comes from Cellvibrio sp. 25HG11W-0, assembly GCF_057815475.1. NCBI lineage: Bacteria > Pseudomonadati > Pseudomonadota > Gammaproteobacteria > Cellvibrionales > Cellvibrionaceae > Cellvibrio > Cellvibrio sp. 25HG11W-0. The sequence goes on along the minus strand of NZ_CM174230.1, from coordinate 763,931 downwards.
TGGGGCCGTGCAAACACCTCATCGCTCAGGGCAAAAGCCTGCGCCCGCTCAGCTAACAATGCGCGATCCGCGGTCAGCCAAGTTAACAACTGCTGCGCTGCTGGCTCCACATCAAAAGGCTCTGTAATCAAATCGCCCATATTCTGCTCGACCACGTAGTGACCATAGCCACACACCGAGGTCGCCAGTACCGGCAAGCCCGCGAGCATAGCTTCGAGCAATACATTGCCAGCCACTTCACGATAGGCGCAGTGCAACAGCATATCGGCGGCGGCGTAGATCGCCGCCATATCGGTGCGCGCACCTAAAAATTTTACCTCTGCCGCAATGCCTAGGCGTTGCGCGAGTGCACTATAGGTTTGCGTATCGCCCTGCCCCACCACCCAGAGTTGCATAACCTGCGGCGCAAGTCGGCGCGCTTGCGCAAAGACTTCAAGGCTGCGATTTAAACCCTTGGTCTTAAAACCCGAACCCACGCAGAGCACCACCTTTGCCGCGGCAGGGGCATTCAGTTCTGCGCGAATATCATGGCGCGCACTGGTAGGATTTAGCGCGAGTGCATGAGTGCGCCCAATGCCCGGCGGCAGTAAGGTAAAGCGCGCTTGCTGGGTAGCGTAATACTTGGCAAAGAGATTGCGCTCCGCGCTGGAGACTTCCAATATTTGCGTCGCGGCATCAACGTCAAAAAGGGCGCGCTCATAGGCCAAATAAAGACGCGCGCGCGGCGTTAACCGATACAGCCAAGAGCGTTCGCCATAGGCTTTTTGCGCAAAGCAAGAATCGCCACAAAAATAAACATCCAAGCCCGGCATTTTGTTAAAGCCGAGCAGCACATCAAAATCGCTGCGAACAAAGTGTTGCTGAAAACCCACCACAAATTGCTGAATACCTGCCGTGTTAAATAACGAACGTCCAGCACAGCGCACCACCTCAATACCCTCTGGCACTGCCCCCTGCCAGTCGCCACAAAATACCGTAACGCTGTGCCCGCGTGCATAAGCTTCTTCGGCGATGGCCAACATATCGCGCTGCAAACCGCCAAAGGGGAAATAGCGAAAAATGGCAATGGCGAGTTTCATGGGTGGGTATTTCCCGCAAGATAGAGCGTATCTACCAACAATGCATTCAAAGCGCTTAGCACCTGTTGCGGCATAAGTTCGCGCAAACATTTGTGATGCTGTAAGGGACACTCTCGTTCAAAGCACGGCGAACAATCCAACTGATTACTGACAATTTTTACCGCGTGATTTAAAGGCGGTGTGTGCTCCGGCGATGTAGAGCCGTAGACCACCACCAGAGGTTTTTGCAAGGCGGCAGCAATATGCATTAAGCCCGAATCATTGGTGAGCACCGCATCCGCGCAAGCCATTAAGGCGATAGCTTCATCCAACTGGGTGTTGCCTGCTAGGTTGTGAGCATGCACTCGCTCCGTGTCTGACAACAAACTGCGAATTGCTTCTGCGACGGGTCGATCCTTCGCGGAACCTTGCAGCCAAACCTGCCAACCCGCACGAATTTTTTCTGCCGCCACCTCAGCAAAATAGTGTTCTGGCCAGCGCTTGGCAGGGCCGTATTCAGCGCCGGGGCAGAGTATCAGGAGCGGGCGCGCAAGCGACAACTGGAACTTTGTTAATAATTGTGGCTGAGTGCTTTTATCCACCACCAGTTCAGGATAGGGAAAGGTAGTTAAAACCTCGGCCTGTGCAGGCAAACCCAAGGCGAGATAACGCTGCACCATGAGCGGGTATGTGGCTTTATCCAAGACGCGCACGTCATTGAGTAAGCCATAGCGCATTTCGCCGCGCCAACCGGTGCGCAGTGGAATCTTCGCGAACAAAGGCACCAATGCAGACTTGAAGGAATTGGGCAGCAATATCGCTTGCTCATAGCCAGAATGCGCAAGGGATTTACCGAGACGATAGCGGGTTTTAATATCCACAACGCCATGGCCCAGCGGCATTTCGATCACCTGATTAATTTCAGGCATGAGGGCGAGCAAGGCGCGCGTCCAACCAGAGGCGAGCACATCTAGTTGCACCTGTGGATTGCGCAATTTGAGCAACTTAAACAGCGACTGCGCCATCATCATGTCGCCAATCCAAGCGGGGCCCACAATCAAAATTTTTTGAATTTTGGTGAGTTCAGGCGGGAAATCCAGAGCTGTTATCATCTATGGAATAAATAGCAAAAGTGAAAAAAGCAACGGAGCCTTGTGGCTCCGCTGCGAGGAACAACTTATTTGGCTACAGGTGCTAGCCAATTGGTATGAGTGGGTAACTCGCCGCGCACCGCTTTAAAGTAAAGCGCTTGCAATTCCGTCGTCACTGGGCCACGACGACCCGCGCCAATCATACGGCCATCCAATTCGCGAATCGGCAAGACTTCAGCGGCGGTGCCGGTGAAGAAAGCTTCGTCGGCAATATAGACTTCATCGCGCGTTAAACGTTTTTCTTTAATGGTGTAGCCGCAATCTGCCGCCAATTGGAAAATAGTGTTGCGGGTGATGCCGTCCAAGCAAGAGGTCAGCTCAGGCGTGTAGATAATGCCGTCGCGCACCAAGAAAAAGTTCTCGCCGCTGCCTTCTGCTACATAGCCTTCCGCATCCAACAACAGGGCTTCTTCACAACCGCAATCCAGCGCTTCTTGCAAGGCTAGCAGTGAGTTGATGTAGTGACCGTTAGCCTTAGCCTTACACATGGAGATGTTCACATGGTGGCGGGTGTAGCTAGAGGTGCGCACCTTGATGCCGATATCGCGCGCTTCCGGCGACATGTAAGACGGCCAGTTCCAGGCGGCGACCATGATGTGCGCCTTGAGGTTGTCCGCACGCAAACCCATACCTTCCGAACCGTAAAAGGCCATAGGGCGCAAATAGGCTTCGGTAAGATTGTTCTCGCGTACCACCATTTTTTGCGCTTCGTTAATCAGCTCTTTCTCAAACGGGAGCTTCATGCGCATGATGTGCGCCGAGCGGAACAGACGATCAGTGTGTTCCTGCATGCGGAAAATACTGGTGCCCATGGTGCTGCTGTTGTAAGCGCGCACGCCTTCAAACACGCCCATGCCGTAGTGTAATGTGTGGGTCAAAACATGAACCTTAGCATCGCGCCAAGGAACCAATTCGCCATCCAGCCAAATTACGCCGTCACGATCGGCAAATGACATAGCCAACTCCTAAAAAATTCTGTGTGATCGAGGGTTAGAGCCGCCTGCAAAGTGCAAGGTCAGCCGCTAACATTCAGGGCAATTCCGTTAAGGTGCTTCATCTTCCGCTAAGAGCTGTCGCCAAAGTGCAGTGACTTCTTGACGCTCCTGAATGAAGTGCTGCTCACCTTCTAGTACCGCATCTTGGCGCTGTAGCGCAAGGCGGTGCCCGGTGGATCGATAGGCTTTGTAAGCGGCGATCAAGTGGGCCACGGATTCGGCATCGAGTAAACCTGCCGCCTCCAGTGCTCCGAGTATGCGAATGTTATCCGTGTACTGGATGATCTCGGGCGCTGTAGATGCCCAAGCCAAGGCCGCGTATTGAACCATAAATTCAATATCCACGATACCTCCGGCATCCTGTTTCAAATTAAATAACGCAATATTTTGCGCCTTGGCTTTAGCCGCGCTCCCCAATTGTGCACGCATTTTCTGGCGCATCTCGCGCACATCGATTTGCAATTGTGGCAAGTCGCGCGGCTGCATCAAAATTTGGCGTCGCACCTCCACAAAAGCATTGGTTAATTTTTCCGCACCTGCCACCACCCGCGCGCGCACCAAGGCTTGATGCTCCCAAGTCCAGGCTTCATTGCGCTGATACTTTTCAAAGGCGGCAAGCGATGTCACCAAGAGCCCTGAATTGCCCGAAGGCCGCAAGCGCATGTCGACCTCATAGAGGCGGCCCGACGCGGTATTGGTACTCAGAATATGGATAATGCGCTGCCCCAAGCGCGTATAAAACGTGAGATTGTCGATAGAGGTCAAACCGTCGCTGCTCAGACTCGCATCGCTGTTGTGAATAAACACTAAATCCAAGTCCGAGCCGTGGCCCAACTCTATGCCACCCAACTTACCGTAGCCGACAATCACAAAGTCTGGTGCCAGATCCACGCCGCCATCTGCCTGTTGCGGGCGACCGTGGCGCTCAACCATGTACTCCCATGACAGCTGCAGCACATGCTCTAAAATCACCTCGGCAATGAAGGTGAGATAGTCGCTCACCTTCATCAGCGGCAAGGTGCCACTCACTTCACTCGCCGCCACGCGCAAGGCATGGGCCGAGCGGAAATAACGCAGGGTTTCCATGTGACCTTCAAGGTCGTCCCAGCTCAAACGCAACACTTCGCGGCGCAGCTCATCGCGCAACTGGCCTTTATCCGGCGGCGCATAGAGGCTTTCGGGTGTGAGCAGCTCATCCAAGAGCGCGGGATAGAGCGCGAGCTGATCAGCAATCCAAGGGCTCGCGCCGCACAGCTTCACTAGCTGATCCAACGCCGTGGGGTTCTCCACCAACAACACCAAATAGGCGCTGCGGCGGGCGATAGACTCTATTAAAGGCACTATGCGCGCAAAGGTGGCAGCTATAGTGAGCGGCAGCGCTCCGCGCTCCGCGTGATTCACCAAGGTAAAGAGCAAGCGGGGAATAAAGCCATCCAACCGGCTGCGGCTGCTCGCCTGCATGGAAAGCACCGCGCGCCCTTCGCGCAGATCGCGCAGGTTTTTTAACAACTGCTCGCCGCCTTCAATAGCGCGCGCCGCGAGTATCTGCTCCGCACCCTCTTCATCGATACTGCCATCCCAAAGTCCGCGCCAATTGGCAATGCGCTTCTCCTCCTGCGTTTGGTCCACTTCAGGGGCGGCAATAACAGCTTTAAATTCAGTTTTAACTTGGCTGCGATAGATATCTAACTGCGCAAAAAAAGTCTCCCAATCGGCAAAGCCCATTACCCATGCAAGCCGCTGCTGGCCGAGTTCATCAATGGGCAGAGCTTGTGTTTGCTTATCTTGAAAACCCTGAATGGCGTGCTCGGTATTGCGCAAAAATACATAGGCCTCAAGCAAGGTGCTGCCCGCACCGGGCGGTAAATAGTTTTCCTGCTCCAAATAAGGCAAGAGCGTACAGACTTTACGCTTGCGCAACTGGGCGTCGCGCCCACCGCGAATCAGCTGAAAAACCTGCACCACAAATTCCACTTCGCGAATACCACCCTCGCCCAGCTTCACATCCAAATGCATGCCTTTGCGCTGCACTTGGCGCGCAATAAGGCTTTTCATTTCGCGCAGGGATTCAATCGCACTGAAGTCTATGTACTGGCGATAGGTAAAAGGCTGCAAGAGTTTGCGCAACTGAATGCGCATTTTTTTAGCGTAGGCCGCCGCGGCCTCATCCTCTGGTGCATCCGCCCCTAGCACCACCGCCACGGTGCGCGCCTTGATCATGGCGTAGCGCTCCCACTCGCGCCCTTGGGTTTGGTAATAATCCTCCAAACCGGCAAAGCTCATGGCGAGGGCACCGCTTTGGCCGTGAGGGCGCAAACGCATATCCACGCGGAACACAAAGCCATCAACGGTCATGGTATCCAAGCTTTTAATCAGGCGCTGGCCGAGCTTAATAAAGAACTCTTGATTGCTCACCGAGCGCGACTCGTGTCCTGCGCCACCCTTATTGAAGAGAGTATCGCCGCGCACTGGGTAGGTAAAAATCAGGTCGATATCCGAAGAGACATTCAGCTCCCCCGCACCCAACTTCCCCATACCCAACACCATAAACGGCTGAGGCTCTTGCGCATCCGGCGACATAGGCGTGCCGTGCAACAGTTCGAGCCCGCGATAATGGTAAGCCGCCGTGAATTGAATAGCGGCATCAGCAAAGCGCGACAATTCAGCGGTAATGGTTTGCATGGAGGAAAGGCGATTCAAGTCGCGCCAAATAATACGCACCATCGCCTTATTGCGATGGCGCCGCAGGCAGGCATCCAGCTCAGCATCGCGCGTGCATTGGCGAATATCCTGCGCCAATTGCGCGATAGATTCGGCAAGCAAAGGGGTAAACAGTTCGCCGGATGAAATAAGGTCAAGCAGATAGCGCGGGTACTTAGCGCAGGTTTTGCCAATGTACTCACTGCCCACAAAAGCGCGGGTCAGCTGCCGCGAAAACTCCTCAGGGCTAATGCCTTGGGGCAAAAGTGCGCGCGGATGTTCTAGCGCTTGCGCCGCTAGGTTCTTTTCAAACTCATCCCAATAGCGCTGGGCGGAGGCATGTAATTCGGCGGGTACATCGGAAAAATTCAGCATAAACACCTGACTCGTTAAACAATAAAAGACTCAGGGGCAATAGTAGCAGTTCAGATTCGCCTGCTTTGCGCTTATCGAACAAAACGCCTAACCAAGTACACACAGCTCACATCAAAAGAACTGCCATAAACCAGGAGCGCAGCCACACATAAGCGTTATTTTTCCACGGAGACGCGAAAGGCTTTTACCCACGCAAGACCAGAACCACTCATAATTTCCATCCCTAACTCCACATCGGCGAAATAAAAATCATCGGGTAATATTTTTTGTTCAACGGCGTAATCCGTCAATTGAACAAGATCGAATGCGGATTTGAGAGAATAGGTTTTGGCGCGAAAGGTCAGGTTCACCCACTTATTCGCGTTAACACCAGACGCATCGCCCCAGTTTTTTTCAGCCCAGAGTTCCCATTGCACGCCACCTATATCCACATCGCCCACATGTTTACCCGCGGGATTCATATGCTGCGCGGTGGCATAGGTCCAAATCATTAGCTCTGCCACAATAAGCTCCGGCACAGGCTTTTCACCTGTAACCTCAGAACGGGTCAGCCACGCAGTCGTCGCGACATTATGTTCACTCGCGCCCAACAGCTCGAGTTCATAACTAACCAGTAATGCGCTTATATTGGCGCGCCGAGCAGGAATATCAGTGCGGAGATTTGGCGTAGGTGCCCAGGGCGAGGCACCGACTTTAATTTGAGGATAGGCAAAAATATCGCGGCTTTTCGTTGGCCACACCCAAGACCAACCATAAAAACCAGTCGCCGCATCTTTTTCTAAACACTGCCGCCAATCAAAATTGCCAGCAGCGCCTTTGTTCCACACATTGTTATAGAGAACACCATCAACACTGGCCTCAGTCACATACTCTGCACAACTAATGGTTTCCGTGGGCGGCAGCACCCAAGGCGATGTATCTGGAGCATCCCTAGTACAGGCTGAGATCGCACCACAAGCAATCAAGAGCAGAAGTGTTGTGTAAGCACGCATTACGTTTCCCTTTGTTGGTCTTATTTGTTGGTCTTATTTGTTGGTCTTATTTATTAGTCTTTCTAGCAGTTAGAAGAAAGGCTAGGTTACGCAAGTACGCGTTTGATTCATCGCCAGGACTCCAAGGAGGTGCAGAATTCAGCAAAGTCAGCCATATTGAACTAAATAGCATTCTGAAACCATTACACAATAAACCCAGAAAATGTCTACACCATCAAACACCCTACGCAGTTTTCCGGGCTGCGGGTGGCATGCATACTGATTGAAATGTGGCGTAAAGTAGAATTCCCTCCGCAGCCTTGACCAGCACCTATCGCTGAGCATCAATCGAGGCATTTCGAACTCGTATTGGGGTTGCGTGAGAACCACAGCACTAGGCGTTTCTCGTATTAATAAATAGTCTGGATTCGATCGCCAACAGGCTCTAGCGATTTCCTTTAATTATTAGCAATTACCTTCGTGATGAAGGCAATTGCCCAGTGGTCACAATTTCCTCTACCTCATCCACACTTAAACGTTTGCTATCTGCATTTTTTACCCATTTCGGCAAACGCCCTGTTATAGCAATTTGATTAACTTCTTCGGCAGTTAGATTTCTTTGGTCGCTATCGCTACTTGCGATAGAGCTTACGGGCGGCGCTGTAGGTAATTGCCTAATGCTTTGGTGACGTTCAGTGCGCTGCTCTCTATAAGCCTGCGCTTTTTGTGCTTTTGAGTATTGGTTGTGATTTTTGTAGATGCCATGAAAAACCACCCAGAGCAGGCAGAAAATTATTAGTAGCGCGATATTTCGTATTGCCAGTGAGTTCATGTGGCCACCCTAAAGTTTGCGCATTTTAATGTGCGTAATTGCTATAACAATGCCACCCAAGAGAAACAATATTCCGCCAATACGCAGGCTGGTAAAGAGCATTAGGCTTGCAGTGTTATCCGGTACGGTTTCTGTTATTAAACTCAAAAATGCTAAACCCATAATCAGCAACTCGGCTGTTCTAGTATGGGCATTTAGCAAGGCCTGCTCGCTGCGCAAATTTTCTTCTGTTTCAAAAACCATCTCTTTATCAATATCTGGATTGATCATAATTAAACGTTGAAACGTCATTTTAATTGCTGCAAGGCTGCCGCTCAGCGTTAAGAAAGCGGCATACCAGTAATAGATATCATCATCAAAAAGGGGGTGTTCGGGCACAATAATAGAAAGTGCGGTTGGCATTGCCACACCCAGTAGCAACAATACCAAGGGTAAGTAGAGCTCATGCGTGATGATTTTTTTCATCTTATAGCTCCTCAATCGCGGTAGTCACGTTGGCAGGTTTCCAGTTCGCTAGCACATAAAAAATAATCATGTGCATGGCGCCCAACATGAGAGTGACTAGACCTAGGTTTAAGCTAAGAAAGTGAATAACCGCATTAATATCTTCAACTTCATTGGTGCTGCTGAGGTTGAGTACGAGCAAAATGTAACCCGTATTAATGAGGTAGTAGCCAATCAGTAAGAGGCTATTGATAGCGGTAGCGAGACGCTTGTTGCCGCCAAGATGACTGGTTAAAAACACCAAACCATTTTGGTTTAGGGTTTTGCCAACAGCGAAGGTTATATAGGCGCTGATGGCCAAGTAGATAAAGTAAGTAAGGGGGTTCAGCATCATTCTCTCCAAGGGGTTGCATGAAACATCGTTATTAGCCAGTGCAATATGCGCCTGCACTGGCAGTGATTGAATAGTGTCGATATTTGTATGCGGTGGCTTCTGCTTTTATCTTTTAGGAATAGTTATTAATGATTTATTTTATTTTTCATAAAAATCAATAGGTTGGCGAACTACCGAATGATAAAAAGAGAAGTAAGAGGAGGTTTTTGAAGGTTAGCTATCGGCTGCGTCGCCACTCACACCCTGTGTGTTTCTACCTGTGTAGGTGCCCGCCCCAAGATTTCGTGAAATGCGTGTAATCGTTGGATTGCAAGACAATGCCAACACTCACCAGTAGACAGGCAATCGCATCGACTTGGCGTAGCACATGTATGGAACAGAGCAGAACTGCTATTTCTCCAAAAACATCTCTAAAGATTGGGCTAAGGAAGCAACCCGAATGATAGGCGCTCTTAGACGTATTGCTGGGTAATTAAGCAGCCATAGTTCAAGCGCTTAATTACCCTATCACGCCATGGGTACTTATCAATGAAAGGCTGACGGTAACAACCACATACAAAAAGCGGTATCGAAAATCCATCGCACATTAAAAACCCAGCTTCCTTTATTTAACTGCCGCCTCAAGTGCTGCTATATCAATTTTTGTCATGTCCATCATCGCCTCAAAGGCACGTTTAGCGAGGTCTTGGTCTGAGCTTGTGGTCAAATCAAGTAGCAGCCTAGGTGTGATCTGCCAAGAGAATCCCCAGCGATCTTTACACCAGCCGCAGGCATTCTCGCTACCGCCGCTGTTAAGAATCGCATTCCAATAGCGGTCGGTTTCCTCTTGTGTTTCGGTAACAACCATAAAGCTCACCGCTTCATTGGGTGTGAAGTTTGGCCCGCCATTCAGGCCGACAAACTTACGCCCGAGCAAGGTAAATTCAACTGTCAATTCACTGCCTTGCGTTCCGCCGGGAAAATCACTGGGCGCTGCATTCACGCGGCCTAGGTGACTATCGGGAAAAGTTGCCGCATAAAATTCAGCTGCTTTGCTAGCTTCGCCGTGGTCAAACCACACACAGGTTACAAGTTCGGTCATGTCATTCTCCTTATTTGATTGCGATAGGTTTTGTAATTATTCAGGAAGACTTGTCAATTATTTCACTGGCAACCAAACTTCTATGCCACCCACACCAACATCCGGACAAAAATCTGCACCATAGCGCTCAAAAAAATGAATCGATTGGGCATTATGAGTACAGCCAGACGCTGGCAACCATTGCTCAAACACCCAATCAATAGTGTCTTTCATGTGAGTCACATGCTGTTCATGAATAAACACAGCATATCGACATGCAGGAATAATTAATGGACTTAAGGCTGCAGGTAAATCTGCAAACTCACTCACACCACAAGCTGCCATATAATAATCGCCATTACTACTCGCATTGCTGCGCACACATAGACCATAGGCACCCGCATCTTGCTGATGGGGTATATGGCCAATATAAGGCGCGAACTTCTGCCACAACACGGGAATAGTGTGCGGGCTTTGTTCACTCAAAGGCTCACGCATCCCCGCTAATAATAAGGGCGAAAGCTCAACAAATCGTGGAGTTAAAATCATGCGTTAAATTTCCTGGTAAAGTTCCCGATAAATTGAGTTAACCATAGACATCACACTAAGAATTATTGGGATGAAATAAAGCGTTCATCTTTAGCAGGGTCCAACTCACGAACAGGTCTAATTTCAATGCAACCTAAACGCGCCGGCGGAATTTTACTGGCAAGCTGTATGGCTTCATTTAAATCGCGCGCTTCTAACATATAAAATCCCGCCAGCTGCTCTTTGGTTTCTGCAAAGGGGCCATCGGTGATTATCGGTTTTCCATCGCGCAAGCGCACACTGGTTGCCGTTGTTACTGAATGCAGCGCATTGCCACCAATCATATAACCACTTTCACGCAAATCTTCACCGCAAGCAACGCATTCATTGTTCAGCGATTGCCATTCAGCTTGCGTCATCGCATTAATAGTTTTTTCTTCGTAATACACCAAAGCAAGATATTTCATTAGGCATACCTCTTATTGAACATGACTCGGTTCCATGTAAGAAAGCTCCCACAGATGACCATCCAAATCTTCAAACCCGTGACCGTACATAAAGCCATGATCCTGCAGCTCATTGTAAACCCGCCCACCCGCTGCAACCGCCTTACGCACCATATCATCTACCGCCGCACGACTTTCTGCAGACAAGCACACCAACACTTCAGTAGATTTTTTCGCATCCACCAATTCTTTACTGGTGAACTGTTTGAAAAATGGCTCAGTTAAAAGCATGACGTAAATACTATCGTTAATCACCATACAAGCGGCAACGTCATTGCTGAACTGCGGATTGAAACTGTAGCCTAGGGCTGCAAAAAAGGTTTTTGCTTTAGGTAAATCTTTTACTGCAAGGTTTACAAAAATTTTGGTCGTCATGTCACACTCCTGAATAATTAAATATCGTCAACATCTAGCCTTCAGCTGGAATATTTGGTTCAACCAGCTGCGCCAAAAGCGTTAAAGATTCCTGCCAACCCAAGTAACAAAACTCTACAGGAATAAGCGCAGGAATTCCTGCTTGCACAATACTTAACTCAGTACCGCAAAGCACAGGCTTTAGCTCAACTCTCACCTGCATTTCACCCGGTAGATTAGGGTCATCAAATGTATTGGCATAGCAAATAAGTTCGTTGATTTTCAGCTCTACATAAGTAGCACTGAAGCTGTGACTTTTTTCGGCACTAAAATTAGTAAATGACATCTGATAGCCACCGCCAACATGTGCATCCAGATGATCTATCTTGCCGGTAAAGCCGTGAGGTGGGAGCCATTTAACCAGCGCATCGGCATTGAGAAATGCGCGGTAAATACGGTCTGGGGTGGCGCGTAGCACGCGGTGGAGATGTACGCTATTGGACATAACACAGTCTCTCAAGTCATGGATTGAACGAAGATTAAAGTCTAGCAACAGCAATAAGACGCGCTGTTACTTAATAGTCGTTCCAAACAGCATAAAATCGACAGGTATTTTTATTATTCTTAAAAAATTAAGTCGCTACCTTAAAGAGCGGCCAACTTGCGCAACAAAAACCTCCGCTCCGGCTCTTGCTGAGTCAGCGACAAAGCCTTCTCGTAAGCTTGCTTAGCTAGAGTTAACTGCCCTAACTGGCAATGAAAATCGGCCCGCGCTGCATACAACAAGTAATAATCGTGTAATTCACCGCGCGCACTTATGGCATCCACAATCGCCAAACCTGCACTGGCACCATCACGCATGGCGAGTGCCACAGCGCGATTTAGCGCTATAACGGGTGACGGGCTTAGGTGCAATAACAAATCATAGAGCCCTAGTATTTCCGTCCAATCCGTATCGATATAACTAGGTGCTTCTGCATGTACTGCAGCAATTGCAGCTTGCACTGAATAAATACCAAAGCCACCCATGCTCAACGCGCGCTGAATCAATTGAGATCCCTCATCAATTTGCGCATGATTCCATAGGCTGCGGTCTTGCAGCTCCAGCGTGATTAAATCGCCCTGTGCATTGGTACGCGCAAGGCTGCGTGACTCTTGCACCAACATGAGCCCCAGCAACCCCATCACCTCAGCTTGCGGCAATAAGGCCAACAGCAAACGCCCAAGCCGAATGGCTTCCTGGGTGAGGTGTTGCCGCGTTAATGATTGCCCAAAGGATGCCGAATAGCCCTCATTAAATAGGAGATAAAGCGTATGCAAGACCGCAGCAATGCGCGCAGGAAATTCATGGGCTGACGGAATTTCATAAGGAATTCCCGCGTCGCGAATTTTGCTTTTTGCGCGAACGATACGCTGGGCGATGGCTGATGGCGTGGCTAAAAAAGCGCGGGCGATTTCTTCAGTGGTTAAACCGCACACTTCGCGTAGCGTTAAAGCAAGCTGCGCTTCAATGGAGAGACTGGGATGACAACAGATGAAGATTAATTTTAATTGATCATCTTCAATAGATTCGTTCAACCAATCATCGCTATCACTGACCGCGGCTTCAAGCTCTTGCGCAATACCCGCAAGAGATTTGTTAAACAATGCGCGGCGGCGAAGATGATCAATAGCTTTGAAGCGGCCGGCAGAAACTAACCATGCACGAGGATTGCGCGGAACCCCCTCACTTGGCCACTGCGCCAATGCGGCGCTAAAAGCATCGTGCAAGGCCTCTTCAGCCAAATCAAAATCGCGCAGCAAACGAATTAATGTTGCCAATACGCGGCGCGATTCCTGCCTGTAAATATCGCTAATCCGTTGTCGCGTTGGTGACTGATTTGCATCCATACCTTTATTCCACTGTATTCTTCTTTATGCCATTTTAAGCAGATTGAAAATAAATACCAAGACACGACTTAGCACCACGCAACAATGCCAACTCAGAACCCAATTAAAACAATGTCGTAAATTGATTATGAAAAATAGAGTCATATATGGTCCACCTCGCATTGCACGCTGAAAGTGTTCGAAATTGTAAAAAAGATTGCTTCCTTATATCCGGCCTTGAGGTGAGACAATTAAGTGATGGCCTAAAAAAGCAAAATTTAACGAGCCAAGATTGAGGACAATAAAGAGGGCACATCACCATGGACAGTGAGTTTTTTACAAGGAGACTATGCATCAATAGGCCAAATAAAGAACATAGAAAACAACAGGACCGGAAAAGCAACAAGCAAAGTCCAGACACCTGACTCAACATCATTGACAGAAGAAAGCAGCCTATAACGTCGTATTACCACCTAGCACCACTGACACTGAGATACAGCTCCCACTGAAACACCTACCTTCGGTTATAAGCATCTAACTAATAAGCATTGGTCAATCCATTGCGCGACTGCTAGTCTGCGCGGCTAGTTGGGGTTGGGCCCCATCAATATGCGAGCTATTCGCACCTCTTAGATTTTGCGCGCCTTGTACGCTGCACCACTGGGTATCGAAAGAATTATGGATTTTCAAATTGCTTATATAGTTGCCGGCCTGTTTGTGGGGTTTGTGGTGGGCATGACCGGTGTGGGTGGCGGTTCGCTGATGACGCCAATTTTGCTTTATTTTGGGGTGCCGCCCGCGAGTGCGGTGGGTACAGATTTACTTTATGCCGCTATCACCAAGGCGGGCGGCGTGCATGTGCACCACAAAAAACGCAATATTGATTGGCGTATTACCGGTGAGCTGGCGCTGGGCAGTGTGCCCGCCGCGCTGCTAACCCTCTGGGCGTTACACAGCATCAGCATGGATATTAATGTGCTGAATAGTTTTATCAAATTAATGCTTGGCTACGCGCTGATCGTTACCGCTGTTGCCATTTTATTTAAACGCAAGATTTTTAATTACAGCCGCAAGAACGACATGTGGATTACCCGCATGTCACGCAGACAGCAGGCCGTCTCCACCGTTATTACCGGTGCTATTCTGGGCGCGATAGTGACTATTACCTCTATTGGTGCAGGCGCTTTGGGTACTGTTGCCCTCTTCCTGCTCTACCCACTGTTGCCGACGGTGCGTTTGGTAGGCACTGAAATCGCACACGCTGTACCCCTCACGCTTGTCGCGGGTTTAGGCCATGCAGGCATGGGCAATGTGGACTGGCATTTATTGCTGAACCTATTGATTGGCTCGCTGCCAGGCATTTACTTAGGCAGCCACTTGGCCAACCGTGTTGCTGACCATTATCTGCGCCCTGCTCTAGCCGTTATGCTGTTGTTTGTGGGTAGCAGACTGGTATTTTAATTGCCTAACTGACAAAATTTTAAGCCATAAAAAAACGCCCCCGATGAACTTCATCGGGGGCGTTTTTATGTGCGCTAGCGCATTTGCGTATAATTAAGGGGAATCCATTGATAGGAAGTTGTCAGCTTTTTCAGGTGCCCTAAACCGGGAAATTGTAAATGAGCCGCACCTATTAAAATCCCATCCTTTGCAATTTCATCAAACATGGTTGTGCGCGCAATAGCCGCTGCTTTTTGATCGCTATCGAAGGCTATGGTGATTTCAGGGTGATCAAACTGTACCGCCCCCACATGAATTAGATCGCCAATTAATATGAGCTTTTGGCCTTCACTTTCAACCAAATAACTGCTGTGACCCGCCGTGTGACCATAGGTTGCCAAGGCTTTGATACCGGCAGACAATGGCGTTTTAGCATCAAAAGGGACAAACTTTTTAGCGGCGCTGTAAGGTGCAATTGCATTCATGGCCCCCTGAAAATAGCCCTTCTTATCTTCCGGTGCCTGTTCCATATTGGCCTTACTCAACCAATAATCTGCTTCGGCTTTATCGGCGTAGACATTGGCATTTGGGAAGGCGCGCGCATTGCTCAATGTCAGGCCGCCCAAATGGTCGCCGTGAAAGTGAGTAATGTAGACCGCATCCACTTGCTCAGGGCTATAGCCTGATGCCTTAAGGTTTTTGAGTAAATTGCCCAAGGTGGGACCAAAAAGCGTACCGGCACCCACATCTACCAATAAGAGCTGGCTGCCGGTATTGATGAGATAAGCATTAACCGAGGTTTCCAAGGGTGCTTTGAGGAAGGCTTGCGTGAGAGTTTTGTTGGTATCCGCTTCGGGCGCAGTTAATAATTTGTCTACAGGTAAATCCACAGTGCCGTCGCTGAGCGCGGTAATCTCAAAAGCGCCCAACATGATGCGAAAGTATCCCGGCGCCGGTGTTTTCGCCATAGGAGCAGCTGCATAGACCGAGCTGGCGCCCAGCGAAGCACATAAACTTGCAGCCAATAGCACAGCAGCAGAGAGCCGTTGAATGATCGATAGATTAAGCATATACAGTCCTTTTATAAAAGGTAGAGAGATGAGAGCGAAGGAGTCTAGTCGGCTACCTTCACGGCGACAACACACGATAGTGCAAGCTACGATTACCTAAATGAACTCAAAAATAGTGATCTAAAATACTGGACACTTAGCCCCTATCGCTAAATAGTTAAAGAACTTCTAGCACCGAGACATTCCTAGGCATAAATACTAGGCGGCGCTAACCCACCTTCTCCGGCGGCGGCGCCACGCGCAGTACCTCTTCCAATGTCGTCAAACCTGCCGCGACTTTTTGTGCGCCTGATAAGCGCAGCGTGCGCATACCTTCTTTCATTGCTTGACGGCGCATCTCTAACAGATTGCAATCACTGGTGACCTTCTCTTTTAGGGTTTCAGAGACCATCAGAATCTCGTACAAACCCTGGCGCCCAAGGTAGCCGGTGTTGCGACACTCAAGGCAACCAACGGGGCGATAAACCTTGGCGGGCACCGTGACTTTCCACGGCGCGACCAATTGCTGCCAGTCATCGGCGCTAATCTGCCCTTCTTCTTTACAGTGCGGGCAGAGCGTGCGCACCAAACGCTGCGCCATAACGCCGAGTAGCGTGGCGTTAATTAGGTAGGAGGGAATACCCAAATCGAGCAAACGCGCAACGGTGGAGGGAGCGTCATTGGTGTGCACGGTGGATAACACCAAGTGACCGGTGAGCGCCGCCTGCACCGCCATTTGTGCGGTTTCCAAATCGCGGATCTCGCCCACCATGATGACATCGGGATCTTGCCGCATAAGGCTGCGAATACCCGCCGCAAAATCGAGCCCAATTTTGTGATGCACTTGGGTTTGGTTAAAAGCCTCTTCCACCATTTCTATGGGGTCTTCGATGGTGCTGACATTCACTTCAGAGGTGGCGATTTGGCGCAGCGAAGAATAAAGCGTGGTGGTTTTACCCGAGCCAGTCGGGCCCGTGACCAAGACAATGCCATTGGGACGGTCAAGCATGGCGCGCCAGCGGGTGAAGTCGTCGCCCACCAAGCCCAAGTCAGTGAAGCTGCGCAGCAATACTTCGGGGTCGAAAATCCGCATCACCAGCTTTTCACCAAAGGCGGTGGGCAGGGTCGACATTCGCAACTCAACTTCGCTGCCATCGCTGCGACGAGTTTTTATACGACCATCTTGCGGCTTGCGCTTTTCCGCAATATCCATGCGCGCCAAGACCTTAAACCGACTGGTAACAGCGGTAGCAACATTGGCGGGCAACTCGTACACATAGTGCAGAACACCGTCGATGCGGAAGCGAATACGCCCCACTTCTCGGCGCGGCTCAATGTGGATATCGCTGGCGCGCTGGTCGTAGGCGTATTGCAAAAGCCAATCGACAATCTTAACGATGTGTTGATCGTTGGCATCTGGGTCGGTGGATTTACCCAGTTCTACCAGCTGCTCAAAGTTAGTCACTGCCGATGCGGCTGAAGCACCGCTGGCACCGGATACCGAGCGCGCCAAGGTGTAAAACTCCACCATGAAACGCTCGATGTCGGCGGGGTTGGCGATAACGCGCTTCACTTTGCGCCGCGCCACCTGCTCTACTTGCGGCTCCCAACCTTCCATAAACGGCTGGGTGCAGGCGATGACCACATAGTCGGCATTAACTTGCACACAGAGTATGCCGTGGCGCTTGGCGAAGGCGTAACTCATCACCTCGGTGGCTTTGGCAACATCAATTTTCATGGGGTCTATGTGAAACAGCGGCAGGCGCGCTTTGTTTGCCAGCCACTCGGTGAGCACATCGGCGTCCAGGGTTTTACCGGGGCGCTTGATGTCGTCGAGGCTTTGCGTGGCAATGTAACTAAGCGGGTGCATGATGGCTTGTTCGCGGCTGCGCGAAGCACCGAGCATGACATTGGCGTCGCCCTGGGTTAAGCGGCCATCGGCGACCAAATCGCTGATTAAGCCGCGTAAATCCAACACTCGGTCCAAAATCTGCGCCATTCTTTAATTCCTATTATGTAGTTAGGTGTTGATCTTGTATTGATTCAGTGCGGCTAAACATACCTTACGGCGGCAAACACAATGACTCGCTCAGCAATCTCGTCGCAGAATTGTAGCGGCTCTCTGCTAAAGAATCTGCCTATTGGCCGAGGATTCCCTTAATTCAGACCAGAACAAGGGACAACTGCTAAGCTTAAAACGTTTAATTTCAGCAACTTAAGCTCTAGCTTCTGCTTTTTCGGTGCTTATTCCTAGCAAAAAGACATCTAAATTGCACTATAAAGCCGTCATAAAAATGTAATAAAGCTGCGTGACCTGAGCGACATTAGTTTTTATACTGCGCACACTTTTAATCGGAGGGGCTCCTATGCCTTTTGCAAACCTATCCAATCTGTTCGGCCGTTCACCTATAAAGCCCATGCAAGAACATATGGCTGCGGCAGTAAAAGCCGCCACCGAACTGGTCAGCTTTTTTGATGCAGTCACCGACAACGACTGGGAGAAAGCACACCTGATCCATAAACAAGTTGTGCAGTATGAGCACGAAGCCGATGAGATTAAAAAGCAACTGCGCCTGCACTTGCCCAAAAGCTTATTCCTACCGGTACCGCGCACCGACTTGCTCGAACTGCTCACGATGCAGGACCGCATTCCCAATCGCGCTAAAGATATTGCGGGCATCATGATGGGTCGCAAAATGACCATCCCCGCGAGTATGAAAGAGCAGATGCTCGGCTTTGTGCGCGCCAGTGTTGCCGCCGCAGAGCAGGCTCTCACCGCCATTAACGAACTCGACGAGCTGTTGGAAACTGGCTTTAGCGGACGCGAGTTGACCGTGGTGGAGAACATGATTCAAGAACTGGATGAGCTAGAAGAGAAAGCTGACCAACTGGAAATTGGCGTACGCACCTCACTGTTTGCGTTGGAGGCACAATTGCCCCCCGTAGACGTGATGTTTCTTTACAACATTATTGACTGGATTGGTGATTTGGCGAACCGTGCCCACGACGTCGGTGGCCGCTTGCAACTCTTGCTCGCACAATAATTACTGAAAATCTGGGGTATAGAAAATGACTTTATTTGCTGAATACGGCCACGTGCTGTTTATTATGGCCTGTGTTTTTGGCCTGTTTATGGCTTGGGGTATTGGTGCCAATGATGTGGCCAACGCCATGGGCACCTCAGTGGGCTCACGCGCACTGACCATGAAACAGGCGATTATAGTCGCTATGGTGTTCGAATTTTTAGGCGCCTACCTTGCTGGCGGCCAGGTCACAGAAACCATTCGCAGCGGCATAGTAGACCCAGCGGTAATGGCCGACCGGCCCGATTTATTTGTCTACGGTATGCTCGCCTCACTCCTAGCGGCAGGCACCTGGCTACTCATCGCCAGCATACTCGGCTGGCCCGTATCCACCACCCACTCCATCGTCGGTGCCATTATCGGCTTCGCTGCAGTGGGCATTTCCGCTGATGCGGTACACTGGAGCATGGTTTGGACCATAGTTGCTAGCTGGGTTACCTCACCGCTCATCGCAGGTTTCATCTCCTTTTGGATCTTCCGCTCAGTCCAACACCTAATCCTGAATACCGAAGACCCCTTCAGCAACGCCAAGCGCTACATCCCCTTTTATATGTTTGCGGTGGGCTTTTTCCTCGCCATGGTAACCATCCTCAAAGGCTTAAAATTCGTCCTTAAGGAACACGGTATCAGCTTCAACTTTGGGGAAGCCATGATAATTGCGACTGCTGTAGGTGTGGTAGTGGCGGGAGTAGGCATGTATTTACTCAGCCGCATCAGCCAAGACAAGGTCGCCGATAAAGGCAATCGTTTCTCCTCTGTGGAGCGCGTCTTTGCAGTATTAATGGTGTTTACCGCCTGTGCCATGGCCTTCGCCCACGGCTCGAATGACGTTGCCAACGCGGTGGGACCAATGGCGGCGGTTATTGGCGTGATCAAGTCCGGCGCGGTTACGGCACAATCAGCCGTAGAACCCTGGATTTTGTTACTCGGCGGCGCCGGTATAGTGGTTGGCCTCGCCACCTATGGCTATAAAGTAATGGTAACTATTGGTAAAAAGATTACCGAACTGACACCTAGCCGTGGCTTTGCGGCAGAAATGGCGGCGGCGGCTACCGTAGTTATTGCCTCAGGCATTGGCTTGCCTGTTTCTACTACGCACACCTTAGTGGGTGCAGTATTAGGGGTAGGCTTAGCGCGTGGTATTGGCGCCCTGAATTTGAGCGTAATCGGCAGTATCTTCGCCTCTTGGATTATCACTCTCCCTGCCGGTGCTGGCTTATCGATTCTGTTCTTCTTTTTCTTTAAGGGCGTGTTCGGCTAAGTGACTCTTCTCAAAAAAGCCCAGATCATCACGATGATCTGGGCTTTTTTTTGCGCTGCACATAGTGAGCAAGATACAGATTAAAGCACCAAGGTCGTGCTCTTCGCCGAAGCGCGCTATGATGTATCACACTACATCTAACCAAGGTGCACACAGACAGAAAATGGACGCCAACTCACTGTTAATCGGCCTCGTCTTTAGCTCTATTGGGGTCGGCTATATGATTTATGGTCGCAAACAAAAGCACAAAGTCGTATTTTGGGCGGGCATTGCGCTTTGCATACTTCCCTTTTTTATCGAATCCAACTTAGGGTTGAGCGCCGCATCACTCGCGGCAATGGCGGCGCCAAAATTTATTACACTCTGAGATACAGAACCTTCAAAAACAGCGTGCCGCGCTGCATTTGGCGCGGCCCTCATTAGCTTTATGCAAAAAGGAACTCCTATGGCCTATCAACCCAAACTCTATCGCGACCAACTCGCACAATTGGTGGCCTCGCCGTCGGTGAGTTGTGCTGTAGCAGACTGGGACATGTCGAACATTAACGTCATAGAGCTGCTGGCCAATTGGTTTGGCGAGTCGGGATTTAAAACCCAAATCCTGCACCTAGAACAGGAAGGCAAAGCCAACCTTATCGCCACCCTTGGCAGCGGCGACGGTGGTTTAGTCCTCGCAGGTCACAGCGATACAGTGCCCTATGATGCCGACAGCTGGAGCAGCGATCCCTTTACGCTCACAGAAAAAGACGGCAAGTTGTTCGGCTTGGGCGCCACTGATATGAAAGGATTTTTCCCCGTTATATTGGCGGCAGTGCAACCCTACCTTCACGCAGAGTTTAAGCATCCTTTAATCGTACTCGCCACCGCCGATGAAGAGAGCAGTATGAATGGCGCGCGTGCATTGGCAAAAAATGGCTTAGGCGGTGCCAGCCCCCGCTATGCCGTGATCGGTGAACCTACCGAATTGGTGCCGATTCACATGCACAAGGGCATTATGATGGAAGCAATTCGCGTGCGCGGCAAAAGCGGCCACTCATCCGACCCCTCTCTCGGCAACAACGCACTCGAAGCAATGAACCAAGTGATGAGCGAGCTCATCAAGCTGCGCGGGGAATTGCAACTGAACTATCGCAACCCCGGTTTTGCGGTGCAATCGCCTACCCTCAACCTCGGCTGCATTCACGGTGGCGATGGTGCCAATCGCATTTGTGCCGAGTGCGAATTACATTTTGACTTACGCCTATTGCCCGGCATGGATAACGACGCGGTGCGCGCAGCCATTCAACAGCGGCTAACCCCTATCGCCGAAACTAGCGGTACCGATATAGTATTCTCCTCACTATTTGAAGGCGTAGCGCCATTTGGTGAAGATGAAAATAGTGAGTTAGTGAAAGCCTGCGAACAACTGACTGGCCAGCGCGCCGAGAGCGTCGCCTTCGCCACTGAGGCGCCCTTTATGCAACAATTGGGCATGCAAACCCTCGTGCTCGGCCCAGGCTCTATTAATCAGGCCCATCAGCCCGATGAATTTATTCCCCTCGACCAAATTGAACCGGCCGTTAAAATTTTACGCGGCCTGATAGAGCGTTATTGCTTAACCTAAAGTCACAAATTTTTAACAGGGCCATGTTCGCTATTGATAAACATGTACAACACCTGTTTTGGATACTAGGCCAGCGCCAGTAACTGTTTGTTTAACACTAAAAGCAATCCGTACAAAAACAGAACGCGCGCCTGAATAAAAAATATTAGCGAGATTCACTATGACCTCCAACCAAGACACACCTGAGTATGTAAAGTGGTTTCGCCACTCGTCACCCTACATCAACAAACACAGAGGTAAAACCTTTGTGATGATGCTGCCGGGCGAAGCCATTAGCCACGCGAACTTTTACAACATCATTCACGATATAGCGTTGCTTTCTAGCCTCGGGGTACGTTTAGTGTTGGTTCACGGCGCGCGCTCGCAAATCGATGCGCGGCTCGAACTCGCCGACACCTTCAGCCGCTTCCATAACAATTTGCGCATCACCGATGAAGAAAGCCTAAGCCTCGTAATTCAAGCAATTGGCGAAGCACGTACTGCAGTGGAAGCCGCACTCTCAACGGGACTACCCAATTCCCCCATGCACGGTGCAGACATGCAGGTCATTAGCGGCAACTTCACTGTCGCCATGCCCCACGGCGTACTCGACGGCGTTGATCTTCAACATACCGGTAAGGTGCGTAGAATTAATACCCGCGCACTCCAAACTGCGCTGGATTCAGGTGCCATAGTTCTGCTCTCATCCATGGGCTACTCCCCCACTGGCGAAGTATTTAATTTGTCATTTAGCGATGTAGCCACCCACGCGGCCAGCGCGCTCAAAGCAGACAAGCTCATCGCCTTTGTGGAAGGCGCGGGTATTACGGACACAGAAGGCCAATTAATTCGTCAGTTATCCCTGCAGGAATGTAAGGATTTACTCAGCCATCGCGGCGAAGATTTAACGCAAGAACTGCAGCAAGTTGTCAACGCCTGCTACCTCACCTGCCTGCAAGGTGTACCGCGCGCGCAGCTGGTCAGCTATAGCACCGATGGCGCCCTGCTAACCGAGCTATTCACTCGCGATGGGCTCGGCACCATGATTTACTCGGGGCAATATGAACAGCTCCGTGTTGCCAGCATCGACGATGTCGGCGGAATAATTGAGTTGATTGAACCGCTCGAACAACAGGGAATTTTAGTGCGTCGCTCACGGGAAGTATTAGAAACTGAAATTACTAAGTTTCATGTGATGGAAAAAGAAGGCACCATCATCGCCTGTGCGGCACTCTACCCCTACGGTGATATGGCAGAGCTTTCCTGCGTTGCCACTCACCCCGATTATCGCAAAGGCGGCCGCGCTGCCGTGCTCCTGCAACAGATGGAAGCGCAAGCGCGCAAACGCAAAATTCGCCAGCTTTTTTTACTCACTACACAAACCGCCCATTGGTTTGTAGAGCAAGGTTTTGTGCAAGGGAAAATAGAAGACCTGCCCATCGCCAGACAAGAGCTTTATAATTTTCAACGCAATTCAAAAATATTTATGAAGGAGCTGGCATGAGTGAGCAAGTGACAACCACAAGCGAAAGCACCTCGAGCATGGGCCACAATCCTGTAGGCTGGTTTGAAATTTATGTCGATGATATGAATCGTGCCAAAGCTTTTTATGAAGGCGTATTTTCCTGCAAACTAGAAAAACTCAACTCCCTCGACATTGATATGCAGGCCTTTCCTATGGACATGGCTAAATCGGGGGCTTCTGGCGCACTGGTATGTATGCCCGGCTTTTCTCCTGGTCGCAATAGCGTCATTATTTACTTCAGCTGTGCCGATTGCGCAGTCGAAGCAGCGCGCATCGCCCAGTTCGGCGGGCGCATTGAAAAAAATAAATTTCCCATCGGCGAATACGGCTTTATCGCCCTCGGTTACGACACCGAAGGCAATATGATAGGTCTGCACTCTCTTCAATAAAACGTCTACACATTGAGGGCGGCGAGCCAGTCCAAAATTGTCGAACTGCCCGAATATCCTCAAACACCACTGCGTGTTCATCGCCGTAATAGGCGCTTTTCTGTTATTCTAATCCCCTTAAAATTTCATTGATTCCATGCCTCTGGGCCCAGCCCAGTGGCGTCAAGAGGTCTGACCTATGCCTGTTTATCGCTCTAAAACCACCACCGCCGGCCGCAATATGGCGGGCGCCCGCGCACTTTGGCGCGCCACTGGCATGAAAGATGGTGACTTCGATAAGCCCATCATCGCGATTGCCAACTCCTTCACCCAATTCGTGCCCGGCCATGTCCACCTCAAAGATCTGGGCCAACTGGTCGCGCGCGAAATTGAAAGGGTCGGCGGCGTCGCCAAAGAATTCAACACCATCGCGGTAGATGACGGTATCGCCATGGGTCACGACGGCATGCTCTACAGCTTGCCTTCTCGCGACATCATCGCCGACTCGGTCGAGTATATGGTGAACGCTCACTGTGCTGATGCGATTGTGTGTATATCCAACTGCGACAAAATCACCCCTGGAATGTTGATGGCTGCGATGCGCCTTAACGTCCCCGTGATTTTCGTTTCTGGCGGCCCCATGGAAGCGGGGAAAACCAAACTCTCTGAGCATAAGCTCGACCTAGTAGATGCCATGGTAATTGCGGTAGACGACAACGCCAGCGACGAAACAGTCGCTGAGTATGAGCGCTCAGCATGCCCCACTTGCGGCTCTTGCTCAGGCATGTTCACCGCTAACTCCATGAACTGCTTGACCGAAGCACTGGGCTTGTCGCTGCCGGGCAACGGCTCACTCTTGGCGACTCACTCCGACCGCGAACAACTCTTTCTTGAAGCTGGCCGTCGCATCGTTGAAATCACCAAACGTCACTACGAACAAGATGACTACAGCGTTTTGCCACGCTCTATCGCCTGCTTTGATGCCTTTGAAAATGCCATGGCACTAGACATCGCCATGGGCGGCTCGACCAATACCATTTTGCATTTACTCGCTGCCGCGCAGGAGGGCGATGTCCCCTTCACCATGTTTGACGTTGATCGCATGAGCCGTAAAATCCCACAACTCTGTAAGGTTGCGCCCAATACGCCCAAGTACCATATGGAAGATGTGCATCGCGCTGGTGGCGTTATGAGTATTTTGGCAGAGCTGAATCGCGGCGGTTTGTTCCATAACAAGCTGCCTACAGTGCACAGTAAAACCTTCCAGGAAGCTCTGGATAAGTGGGACATTATAAGTACCGGCTCTGAGGCAGTAGCGACCTTCTACAAAGCTGGCCCCGCTGGTATCCCCACCCAAGTTGCGTTCAGCCAATCTACCCGCTGGCCAACATTGGATGGCGATCGCACTGACGGCTGTATTCGCTCAGTTAAGCACGCTTACAGCAAAGAAGGCGGGTTGGCGGTTCTCAAAGGCAATATCGCTATCGATGGCTGCGTGGTAAAAACCTCAGGTGTAGACGAAAGCTGCTGGGTATTTGAGGGCAAGGCCTATGTGGTAGAAAGCCAAGACAAAGCCGTTGCCGATATTCTTGATGGCAAAGTAAAAGAGGGCGATGTGGTCGTAATTCGCTACGAAGGCCCCAAAGGCGGCCCCGGCATGCAGGAAATGCTCTACCCTACAAGCTATTTAAAATCCAAGGGCTTAGGCAAAGCCTGCGCACTACTAACGGATGGACGTTTTTCCGGTGGCACCTCAGGCTTGTCTATTGGTCACGTATCACCTGAGGCTGCTGCTGGCGGTGCGATAGGCCTCGTTCGTACTGGCGATATCATTCATATTGATATCCCCCAACGCAGCATTAATGTCCTGTTAAGCGATGAGGAATTAGACACTCGTCGAGCTGCAGAAAATGCCAAGGGTGCACTTGCCTGGAAACCCACCGAAGTTCGTCCACGCAAAATTTCTGCATCTCTAAAAGCCTACGCTATGCTTGCAACCAGTGCCGATAAAGGTGCTGTGAGAGACTTATCCAAACTGGATTAAAACCATAACGCCAAACCTAGAATCAATCTAAGAATTCTAGGTTTAGCGTTCCTCGCTCACATCTTTCCGTTTTTTAGCGCCTTGCTATAGTCAATTTCCTACACCACATTCAGAGTTTGACGTCTTTAACTTAAAGTAGGCGCTGGTAGAATAACAAACACAAGGACGTCAGCCGTTATAGGAAATTTAGGTTGAAGGGAGAAATACTCAGGATGAGTTGGTAAAACGGAAGCAAGTAGGGATTGGGCAGGAAGCCAATGCGGTTAGGATGATCGCTTACCCATGTGGGACGCTAGGGGCTAGCAGGATGCGACGCTCCTTTTTTATTTTCACTCAATTATTATGCTCGACATATAAAGCCACTAAAGAAATTAAAAACGTTTAAACCGCAATCCTCCATCCCCCTTCTTCGTTCTACCAAAATAGTTGTTTGGCGTCCATTAAACCCATTAAAAAGCTATGTGGCGCCCACGCCCCTTTCCCATAAATACATAAACCAAAACAAACCTACTCCTACTCCCGATCAAGCAATTGATAAAAAAAATGCCAGTCAATATTAACTGACTGGCATTATCACTATTATCAAACCTTAAACCACAAGGCAAAGAATAATCTTACTCATCTGTTTTAGCTAATGCGTACTTAGCTTTTTCGCGCTCAGCAAAAGCCACCCACTGACCAGCAGTTTTGGTGCTTCGCTTATCTTTACCCGCAGCCTTGAAGAATTTAATGGCTTCATCAAAGTTTTTAAGTTCGAATTCAGACTGAGCAATAATAAAATTAGCTTGATCTTCGCGCTTAACCTTACCTTTATTTAAAGCAACTCGACCCCACTTGCTAGCCTCTTTAAACTTATCGTTTGCCAAATAGGCACCCGCCAAGCCAATAATCAGCTCACCATCTTGGGATTTCTCTGCAGCTTTCTCATACTCAACCAAAGATTCTTTAGCATCTTGCGATAAACGCAATGCATCAGCTAAAAGCTTAAGATTTTTTGCAGTAGGCTCGATAATCTTATCTTTATAAATACCCTGTTTAAGAACCTTAGTAGCCTTAAATGGCGTTTCAGCGTCCAAGTAGAAGTACGATAAAGTGAGCAGATCTTTCTCGGTAGTCAATCCACCTTGAAGATAACAAGTTTCCAACGCGTACAAAGAATCCTTATCACGATTCATCACACGATAAACTTGAGAGGCATTTTTCCAATAAACTGTTTTAGGATAATACTTCATGAGTTTTTCAAGTGGGATAAGACCATTCTTATAGTCTTCTTTATCGAAATAAAGTCCACGCTGTAGGATGTACCAAGACTCACTCGGAATTTTACCGTCTGACTCCTGGTTCTTGATTGCTTCATTTATATTCGCCAAAGCATTTCTATTATCTTCGAGCTGATAATAAAGTGATGCGAATAAATAAGACTGATCAGGTTTCAGTTCATCAACATATTGAGTCCAACGCAATAGAGTCTCCAATGCCTTCTTGGGATTATCTTCTGCCGAATAGAGCTGACCCATGGTGTAAAGTGTTTGCGCTTCGGTAGCTACGGGAAGGTTAGGTGTTTGCCCCAATACGCGGTTGAAATACTCAATCGCCTTCTTGTAGTTTTCCTGAGCTAAATAAGAATAACCATAGTATTGATACAACAGCACCATTTCATAGGCGTTATATTTAGCTTTATTCAGCTCCAGCGCTGCCAAAACCTCCATTGCTTTTCTGGGGTCTGGCTTTTGCTTACTTTCTTCTGGCGGCTGTAAAAAAGCAGCAGCTTCCTGAATTTTCTTACCAAATGATTCAGTTACATTAGGAAACTTTCGCTGTTCATCTTTGTGCTTGTTATTCGCCTTGACCTGAGCCTGCGCCAAACCAACACTAAAAAAACTCTGCTCAGGCGCGATACTCACAACTGCCTGCCCAATTAATATCGGAGAAACAGCAAGAACAGCAGCAACTAATGTCTTATTAAGAGCAACTGAAACGGCAGGAAATACTTGTCTCATTTCATTACTCCTTACTTTTGCATTACGTAGGTAAACTTATTTTTAACGCCAGAGACTTCAACTGGCTTACCATCGACGACTTTAGGCTTGTATTTAAACTTTAAAGCAGCCTTAACAGAAGCACGATTGAACACCGATGTTGTCTTACCTTCTTTCGTTGTACATTCACTTTCAATGGGCACCGGATCTCGTGTAGTACCTGTTTCAGTCACTGTATATTCAACAGTACAAAAACCTTCGATTCCACGCGACAAAGCACTGCTCGGATACTCTGGAGGAACCTTTACAATAGGAAGATACTCACCTTCACTAAATGCCAAAGATCCACCATTCATATTCAGATCAGCCTTTGCTAAAGGAGCCTTCATATTTAGGCCATCATTAGCAATTTCAGGAGCCTCAAAGTCAGGCTCCGGCAAATCTGGTGGAGGCGCTTCAGGCTCTTCCGGTTTATCCGGCTTAGCTTCTTCATACCGGGTTTCAATTTTCGTATTCGGCATACGTATATCGGGGATTTTAACCGAATCTTTTTGGTCGGCCTCACCCAGATCGTTGTTAACCAAACTGTTCATTAGAAACAGGAGCCCGAGAGTCGTAATGACCCCCAAGACACCCGCTAGTATTACTTTTATAGGGTTCATAGCTGCCTATTTCTTTGAGGTAGATACGGTAACATCGGTAATGCCAGCTTCGCGTGCAGCATTAGCAACATCCACTACAAACTTAATATCTGACTCTGTATCGGCTTGAATTGAAACATCACCCTTTGGGTTATCCAAACGCATACGCTCAATCGCAGGACGGATAGCGCGCGGATCAATTCTTTTCTTGTCGATCCAGATTTCATTGTCGGCACCAACTGCAATCAAAATGCTCGCATTGGGCTTAGGATCACCTGTAGTGGCATCTGGCCTAACAACTTCTTTACCGGTCTCTTTGATGAAAGTCGCAGTAACAATGAAGAAGATCAACATAATAAACACAACGTCCAACATGGGCGTTAAGTCGATTGCTTGAGCCTCTTCCTGGGGTTTAACATTTTTCCTGCTCATGAGACATCTCTTCTGTACAGGTTAAATTTATGGCGACTAACAATGGATCACTTAGTGATCCATTGTTAAATGGTCTGCAAACAAAGATTTTTCGTCTTCTGCTATTCTTGAGAGATAGGTATTCGCAAAAACACCAGAAATAGCCGCAACCATACCCGCCATAGTAGGAATCGTAGCCTTAGATACGCCACCCGCCATAGATTTTGCATCACCACCACCAGATGTTGCGAGAACTTGGAACACCTCGATCATCCCAGTAACAGTACCTAGCAAACCCATTAATGGACATATAGCGACCAATGTAGTGATCATGTCCATATTGGCGTTAATTTTCTCGTTCATACGGGAAACCATTCCCGAACGAATTTGGTGAGCATTCCAAGACTTACGCTCTTTGCGCGACTCCCACTCTGAGAGTGATAGCTGCACATCGCCCCTAAGACCACCCTTAAAATACATGATGCGCTCAAATATAAGCACCCACATACACAGGGTAATAGCGGCTATTCCGTACATTAGGAAGCCACCTTGGTCCATAAAGGCTCCAAGGGCAGCAAAAGCGTCCGTTAAAGCCATGTCTTATCTCCTACTTACGCGAATTGCGCTCAGCATTTGCAGCGATTATACCGGTGCTTTGCTCTTCAAGAACGTGAGTTACCGCTTTTGCGCGACCATTTACCAAGGTGTGCATTAACACAACAGGAATTGCCACCAAGAGCCCTTGCACTGTAGTAACCAAAGCTGAAGAAATACCACCAGCCATATTTTTAGGGTCGCCAGCACCGAAAATAGTAATCGCTTGGAAGGTTGCAATCATACCGGTAACGGTACCTAGCAAACCCAATAGAGGAGCTACTGCAGCGATAATTTTCAGAATGGATAGACCACTTTCAATTGAAGGACGCTCTTTCAATACAGCCTCTTCCAACTTCAGCTCTAAGGTCTCGGTATCAACTGCAGAATTTTCTTCAGCAACTTTCAATACGCGACCTAATGGGTTGTTAGTATTTGCTTTTTCAGACTTAAGCTGTGCACTAACTTTGCCGCTCATTGCGAACAATACTAATATGCGCCAGAAGCCCAACAAAATACCGAAAATACCTACACCAACAATAACGTACCCAACTTTTCCGCCTTGGTTCAGGCGTTCAAGCATGTCAGGCTCTTGCACCAAAGCACCCAGCAATTGACCACCTTGTGGGCCAGTAGGATCTATACCTACTTCAACCATGCCTGAAGTAGCATTTTGTAGAGCCGTAGCTGCAGCAAGCAAATCTGAGCCAGGTTGACGCGGTAACTCTTCCATTTTTCTACCGTCAAATGACAAGTAGTTACCATTAGAAAGTAGGTTATATGAACCGACACGAACAACTTCTTGATCGCTAGACTCACCACTCGCTTTAGCAACAGATCCAGTAAATTTAACTACGCGGCCAGTTTCAACCATTTCACGCTGTACTTCATACCAAAGACGCTCGATTTCTTCAATATCAGGCAATTTAGTACTGCCATTCATTTTCTCAATCAAACCGTCAAGGAAGTCACCGCGCCCAGGAAATTGTGCACTAACCAAAGAGGTCTCTAAGGTTGCGCGTAAATCACCAGCAGTTGAAGTCAAATGACCAAACAATTCGCGCATAGAACCTAAGCGCTCATTTAACTGAGCTCTTTTTTGCGCAACCAACACTTGTTGATCCGCATATTTTTTCTCAAGCGCTTGTGAACGATTTTCTTCTGCCTGGCGGGTAGCCTTGGCCTGCGCCAACAGGTTAGCTTGGTTGGCCTTATCGCGGGCGAATTCAGCTTCACGTTGCTTATGCTCAGCAGATTCGCTGATTTGAGATTTTTTAACCATGGACAACAATTGATCCAAGGTTTGAGCTTTTTCAGACTGTGCCATTGCAAAACTAGCGCTCAAGAGCCCAGCAGTAGCAATCATCAGGCAGCTTTTAACAAACTTCATTTTCATTGTGCTACCTCCGGCGCTTGAACATTCAGGAGCAAGATATCCTTAGTCGCTTGATCGCGGGCAATTTTTAAGCCTTTGAGAATACGGCTATTGTAAGAACTATCTAAAGCAACCCATTGACTCTGTGCTACATCCCAATAACCGCAAGATTTAGCATCAGATGTTTGGTACATCAATGAA
Source organism: Cellvibrio sp. 25HG11W-0 (assembly GCF_057815475.1). Classification (NCBI taxonomy): domain Bacteria; kingdom Pseudomonadati; phylum Pseudomonadota; class Gammaproteobacteria; order Cellvibrionales; family Cellvibrionaceae; genus Cellvibrio; species Cellvibrio sp. 25HG11W-0. The sequence continues at coordinate 733,141 of NZ_CM174230.1, read as the reverse complement.
ATACGGCCTACACGCAGAATACTCACTTCGCGATCAGCACCATCAATTGGTAAGGTGCTTTTATAAGCTTCTAGAGTGCCACCGTAAGCTGACTCAATTTTGTATGCTTCGAGCACTTGGCGGAATTTTTCTGATACAGAAATATCAGCGCGATCCTGATTGGCGCGCAACATTTCTATACGCCCTTGACGCTCTTCCAATTGGAACGGTTTATCAAGAGATACAAATTGCTCCAAACCATCAAGCATGCGGAAAATCAACGGTTGAATTTGACGCTCAATAACGGTGACCTTCTCAATTGACTGCTCCAAATCGGTCACAACTTCCAATTGCTTGGCAACTTGCTTCTCCATTTGAGCGTTGAAAACACGCAGGTCTTCGATCAATTTATTTTGTGCTTTAAAACTTTGGGTCAGATCGTCAGTTTCCTGAGCCAATCTATCAATACGTTTTTGAGAGTCTTGCGCCAAAGTGGTTTTGGCTTGACCTACCTTGAGTACTGCATCCAAGGTTTGATCTGCCATAGCTACGCTACCCATTAGCGCGCCGGCAGACAGCACGGTGGACAGAGCCACGGCCTTCAATCGCTGCTTTTTCATATTTCCCCCAACTCGGGTGTTCAATCAAGTGAGTTTGCGACAGCAAGCTGCCACAGACGCGTTATCCACGTAGCCTCTAAAGAGGCGGCTAAGAACGGCGGCATTGTAATAAGCGCCACGGCTTAGTTTCAATGTTTTATCCATAAGCCTTTTACGTGTGTATTTAGGTATCACACCGGTAACATAAAAATGTACTTAATAAGTGCACCGGTAACACAAAAATAAATTTTTCTCTTTTAACCCCAAAAGCCTTATTCGCATAAGAACATTTAGTTTTTCACACCCACCTAGCGAATAATGCGCTCGTAAGTTAAGAACCTATGCGCATATTGCGCGTCATGATCGCCACCTTTTTCGGCCGAGAGACACCAAACATTGGGATCAAGCTCAGGAAAGAATGCATCGCCATCAATATCAGCATTAATAGCCGTTAAATATACACGATCAGCACAAGGCAATGCCGCCGCATATAATTCCGATCCGCCGATAACCATAGCCTCATCTGCTTGATTAACCAAGCTAATCAACACATTTTCCGCAAGTTTTTGAGCCTCACCGAACTCATGCGCAACCAAAACACCTTCTGGCGCCACCCAATCAGCACTACGTGTAACGACTATATTAGTGCGCCCAGGAAGAGGCCGACCAATGGACTCGTAGGTCTTGCGACCCATAATAATGGGTTTGCCTAGTGTTTGGACTTTAAAGTATTTGAGGTCCTGCGGAAGATGCCAGGGCAGCCTATTGTTGACGCCAATAACACCGTTATTGGCAACAGCCACAATAATTGCTAATTTCATGCAGTAAGCTCGCCTTATCCTAAGGTTTTAGTGTTATGCCTAAACAGCTATAGGTGCCGTTATGCGCGGATAAGGCTCGTAACCTTCAAACTCAAAATCATCCAACTCATACTCGAAGATCGATGCAGGCTTGCGCCGCATGCTAAGTCTAGGCAATTTTTTCGGTGTTCGTGTTAATTGTTCGTAAACTATATCTGGAACAACATGATTGTTATATAGATGACAGTCACCGAAGGTATGCACGAACTCACCAACATCAAGGCCACATTGCTGCGCAACCATATGCGTTAAGAGCGCATAGCTCGCGATATTAAACGGCACACCTAGAAATAAATCTGCGCTGCGTTGATATAGCTGACAAGACAACTTACCCTCTGCCACATAAAATTGGAACAGTGTATGGCATGCAGCCAAAGCCATCCGCCCCTCAGCTACATTTGCTTGAGGACTTAGGCGCTCATCAGGCAAGTCTGCTGGATTCCAGGCACTGACCAGCAGGCGTCGCGAATAGGGATTGATTTTAATTTGTTGGATCACTTGTTCAATCTGATCAATCGTGGAGCCATCAGGACATGCCCAGCTGCGCCACTGCTTGCCGTACACAGGTCCCAGATCACCTTCGGCGCTTGCCCACTCATTCCAAATTTTACAGCCTCTTTCTTGCAGCCACGCAACATCAGTGCGCCCCTGCAAAAACCATAGCAACTCCACTATAACGCTTTTGAGATGCACCGCCTTCGTCGTAACGAGTGGAAAGCCTTCATTTAGATCAAAACGCAACTGGCGCCCAAATACCGAGCGTGTGCCGGTGCCGGTGCGATCACCGCGCACCACGCCGTTTTCAACCACGTCGCGCATCAATTCAAGATATTGTTTCATGCATAGCCTTATCTGTGTTTATAAGCCTTCTAGACCTTCGCTTTTTTTGGCGCAATCAATAAATAAGAGTAGGCCAATAAGCCCACACCCAATGCAAACATGGGCACGCAAAGAAGTTGACCGCGAGTCATCCACCCCAGTAAATCAAAGCCTATGCCCTGATCCGGCTCGCGTACAAATTCAACCCCGAAACGGAAAATTGCGTAAAAAATCAGAAATACACCCGACACGGCGCCACGCGGGCGAGGACTGCGAGAAAACCAAAAGACAATGAGAAATAAAATCAACCCCTCGAAAAAAGCCTGATATAGCTGACTAGGGTGGCGTGCGATTCCAGCTGCATCCATTGCCTTGGGGAAATTCATTGCCCAAGGCACATCACTCACACGCCCCCAAAGCTCCTGCCCAATAAAATTCCCCAAGCGCCCAAAACCCAAGCCAAGCGGCACTGCAGGCGCAACGAAATCCATGACGGAGATAAATGGCTTATGTATGCGATTAGCGTAAATGATCATCGCCACTATGACGCCAAGTAAACCGCCATGAAAAGACATACCGCCTTCCCAAATACGAAACAACCAGAGCGGGTCGCGCATCCAGTAATCAAAATTATAAAACATGACATATCCGAAACGCCCACCCAATATGACCCCGAAAGCACCGTAGGTTATGAGGTTTTCCACTTGAGCGGTATTCACTGCTGCATTCGGCGCCTTGGCTCGATACATAGCAATAAGCCAAGCACTGACAAAGGCACAGAGATACATAACACCATACCAATGGACATTGAACGGCCCTAGCACTGTGTCACCGAGGGTTAGCGGCCCCAAGGAAAGCGCTATTGGATTTAAGTCGGGGTATTGCAACATAAGCAGGAAACCTTAAGTAAACAAAAGCCTTACAGCCTTAAAGTGGCGTGTATTATGGCACAGGCATATGACTTACTTACGTCAAGTATTATTAATTTTCATCGGATGTGGCAGGGCGAATTAAACGCGTAAGCCCTGCATCGCGCAATTCACGCTCTACTCTTTGTCGAATCTCTTCACCATTAGACATGCGCATAACATCAGAAAGCAGCTGCTTAGCATAGGTTAGTGTTATACCGCGAATCACTGACTTCACCTTGGGCAGGTTGGTGGCATTCATCGATAACATATCAAACCCCATAGCCATCAACAAAATCGCAGCGCCAGGGTCACCCGCCAGCTCCCCGCAAATACTTACACTGACCCCTGCATCGTGGGCCGCATAAACAATGTATTGTAGAGCGCGCAGCACCGCTGGGTGATAGGCCTGATATAGGTCAGCCACTTGCGCATTATTGCGATCGACAGCCAGTAAGTATTGCGTGAGATCATTACTCCCTACCGACAGAAAATCCACACTACGCGACAGCTCTGGCGCCAAATAGACCGCTGCAGGCACCTCGATCATGGCACCAATGGACGGCATTCGCACCTTATGACCTTCTTCTAACAGTTCTTTATACACGCGACGAATCAGCGCCTTAGACGCATCGACTTCCTGCATATTAGTGATCATTGGCAGCAGTATACGCAGGTTATCCAAACCCTCACTGGCCTTAATCATGGCGCGGATCTGCGACAGAAAAATCTCGGGGTGATCGAGGGTTACACGAATACCGCGCCACCCCAAAAAGGGGTTGTCCTCTGCAATAGGAAAGTAAGGTAGCGCTTTATCTCCACCAATATCCAAAGTACGCATGGTGACGGGATGAGGCGCAAAAGCTTCCAGCTGCTCGCGGTAGATTTGACGCTGCTCCTCCTCACTGGGGAAGCGATCACGCAACAAGAAGGGCACTTCTGTGCGATAGAGGCCAACACCTTCTGCACCGCGCTCTAAGGAACGCAGCACATCCACCATAAGCCCAGTATTCACATGTAAAGGGACGCGATATTTATCGAGGGTCTGACAAGGCAGATGCTTGAGCGCTTCAAGCCCTTTTACCAGCTCTTGCTCCTCTAAAAAGATGGCCTTGTATTGCGCGCGCAAGGGTTTGCTTGGGTCCGAGTAAACCGTACCCTTGTATCCATCGACAATAATGGCGCGACCACTTAGCTGCTTAAACGGTAGATCAACCGCGCCCATTACCGTGGGTATATCCATAGCGCGGGCTAAAATAGCCACGTGGGAATTGCTCGAACCAAAGACAGACACGAGACCCGCCAACTTTTCCTTAGGCACTTCACCCAGCATTGAGGCCGTTAACTCTTCGCCAATAAGAATTGTTTTATCGGGATACACGCGGGTTTTTTGGTTGGACTCCTGCAAGTAAGCCAACACACGCCGCCCTAAATCACGCAGGTCTGTCGCCCGCTCGCGCAAGTAAGGGTCATTCATGCTATTAAAGATATCTTCGTGGGCAATAATGACCTCGCTCCACGCCGAGGGCGCATTAGCCCCTTTGCGAATACGCTCTATTACTTCGCCGCCGAGTGACGCATCGTCCAACATTGCCAAATAGGCGTCGAACAGCGCCTGCTCCTCGCGATTTATACGCTCCTTAAGCTGCTCTCCCAGCGCCTTAATATCCTCACGCACAGACATTAAACAACGTTGAAAAAATGCAATTTCAGCATCTACATCTTTGCAGGTCTGATAGGGTACCGAGCGTAAATCTGCCGCCGGCGCAATGACCACAGCCTCCCCCAAAGCAATGCCGGGCGCGCCTATCACACCGATAAACTTCGCTTGGTTCGCCTTTTCGCCCAAGGGAACTACGACCCCAGTAGCCTCCGCATGGGCGATAACACCCGCAAGCTGAGCAGACATCGTTACAAGAAATGCCTCTTCGCCCTCATCAAAGCGGCGCTGTAGAGCCTGCTGCACCACCAACACACCCAACACCTTGCGATGGTGAATGATAGGGACGCCGAGAAAAGACCTATAGCGCTCTTCGCCAGTCTCAGGGAAATATTGATAGCTTGGATGAGCCTCTGCATGCTCAAGATTGACTGGCTCTTCGCGCACCACAACACGCCCAACAAGACCTTCACCCGCAGCAAGACGCACTACACCTACCGCATCCTGATTCAAACCGTCAGTCGCCATCAGTACATAGGAACCGCTGGCATCGCGCAGGTACACCGAACACACCTGGGTTTTCATGACCTGCTTTACACGTGTCACAATAATCGCCAGTGCGGTTTTCATGTCCCGCGCAGCGTTAACTTCCTGAACTATATTTCTAAGTGAATTCAGCATCTGGGTCTACTAGTTATGTGAGCGTTATAAAGGTTCAACCGCGCAGACCCTGTTCGTAATAACCCAGTGAATGACTCTCTGCATCCTCTAATTGTGCATGGGCAAGCGAGAGTTCTTTAAGTGCGCGCCTATAAACATCGCGCTTAAAAGACACTACCTTGCCCAGCGGGTACCAATAACTAACCCAGCGCCAATTATCAAATTCAGCGCGGCCACCATTATTCAGGCACACTTTTCTATCTTCACTGAGCATACGTAACAAAAACCATTTTTGCTTTTGTCCAACGCAGAGTGGAACAGAATTGTGACGCAGCAACCGCTGCGGCAGGCGGTAACGCAGCCAACCGCGCGTGCAGGCGAGAATTTCCACATCAGCTGGACGCAAGCCCACTTCTTCATGCAACTCGCGATAAAGTGCCTGCTCAGGACTCTCATGCGAGTTGATGCCACCCTGGGGGAACTGCCACGCATCTTGACCGCCAACACGGCGCGCCCAGAGCAATTGCCCCTCATCATTCGTTAAAATAATGCCCACATTAGGGCGAAATCCATCGGAGTCTATCACGGGGAATATTCCATATAAGGGCCAATAGCGGGCCATACAATTGGGTATCGACTGCGGGAGTCTCAGCAGCGCAAACGCCGTGAATCAAGCCAAAAAGTGACCATCCACAAAACCGTCTTTTCCGCACTATATCAGGCTTCCCCAAAGCCGCAACCCTAGAGATAACTATGTTTCACGCAGATGTTACGCCAAGCCTCAAACGCTACCGAAAAACCCTATTCGTGCTTACGCATTGAGCCGCAGCAAGGCAATGGGTATCCTAGCGCCACTGAACTCCCCGAATCCGAACATCAATACCAAGAAGGTAAACTGTGACTCTGGCAATTTTTGATCTCGACAACACCCTCATCGCAGGTGATAGCGACCATAGCTGGGGCGAATTTCTCGTCGCTAAAAAACTGGTCAATGCGGAACTCTATCGCCATGCCAACGATCAATTCTACGAGGCCTACAAAGAGGGCACACTTGATATTCGCGCCTATCTCAAATTCTCACTAGCACCATTAACTCAGTACCCCATGGAAACACTTGAGCAACTACACCGCGAGTTCATGGCAACTTACATTAACCCTATGCTGCTACCCAAAGCGGCAGCCTTGCTCGCACATCACCGCGCACAAGGTCATTTTTTACTGATTATTACCGCCACCAATGGTTTCGTAACTCGACCGATCGGGCAACTTTTGGGCGTCGACGATTTATTGGCAACCGATCCTGAGATTATTGATGGGCAATTTTCAGGTGATTTTGTGGGGACGCCCTGCTTTCAGGCCGGCAAGGTAACTCGATTGCAGGAATGGCTCGCAACCAACAAGCAAACCTTAGCAGGTGCGTATTTTTACAGCGACTCCATCAATGATTTACCGCTGCTAGAAGGCGTAGAGAATCCAATAGCAGTAGACCCTGATGCGCGCCTAGAGGCTATTGCACGCGAACGTAACTGGAGCGTTATCAGCCTGCGTGATTAATAAATACGACAAGCCTATAAAAGCACGCAAAAATTGAGTGCTTTTATAGGGCGGAACTCACAAGCAGTTTTTCTTTTCTGCCTCAAAATACAATTTGCCTAGGGCAAATAAACTCGCGCAAATACGGCCTTGAGATAATCTGTTTCTGGAATAGCTGGATGCACTGGATGATCCGGCCCCTGACCACCCTGACCAATAATTTGCACATGGCGATCTAAGTGACGCCCCGCCGCACGCACTATTTCCACCAAGGTATCTTTACCTAAATGCATAGAGCAAGACGCCGACACCAAAATGCCATCGCGTCCGAGCAAGCGCATACCCAGCTCATTTATGTGGCGATAAGCAGCTTCGCCCGCCTTTTGGTCTTTTCGCTTTTTAATAAATGCAGGCGGATCCAGCACCACCACATCAAAACGTTCATCAGCTGCAATCAACTGTTTCAACGCATCAATCGCCTTGCCATGCAGGGTTTGCACGCGATCTGCTACGCCATTTAATTCAGCATTTATCGCCACACCCGCCAACGCCGACTCCGATGCATCAAGACAAATAACTTCGCGCGCACCCGCCACGGCCGCCTCGACACCCCAACCGCCTATATAAGAAAACACATCCAGTACGCGCTTTCCTTTCACATATTGCTGCAACTGCGCACGATTGATGCGGTGATCATAAAACCAACCGGTTTTCTGGCCGCTTTGCACTGGCGCAAGAAAACGCGCACCGTTTTCAATTAACTCAACTGATTCAGGCACCTCACCATAAGCCACTTGCGTATACTCAGGTAAACCCTCCAATACGCGCGAACTGTGCTCATTGGCAAGCAATACTCCGCGGGGCTTGATGACTTGCACCAAAGCCTCAACGATCTCATCTTTGACCAGCTCCATGCCGGCGCCAGCAATTTGCACAACCAAATAATCACCAAATCGATCCACCACCAAGCCAGGCAATAAATCCGCATCGCCGTAGACCAAACGATAATAAGGCTCAGTAAAGGTCAACTCCCGCAACGCTAAAGACTGCTTAATGCGATGCACCAATAATGATTTAGTGAGCGGATGACTTTCGTCGCGGTTAATTACACGCCCACAGATCAATCCATTAGGATTCATTAAGGCGATCCCCAAAGGCTTGCCCGCCTGAGTCGTCACCAAAGCCTGCTGCCCCATAGAAAACATCTTCAGAGGAGACTTGTCGGTATCGACTTCATTGCTGAAAATCCAAAGGTGACCGAGCTTTAAACGGCGATCGGCTTGTGACTTTAAAACGAGTACAGGCAAAGACATGCTGAAATCCAACCAGAAGTGAATAAATAGAAGATGGCGATTATAACGGCTAGCAACACATCGCAGCGAAATAGATGTGCGCGCCCACTCAAAACCAGCCAGCAAATTAGCTCATCTTCTGCAGTATACCTACAGGCAAGTTGCCAGCCACCGCACAAATATGTAAGGTTACCCTCAAACTAGTTGCTTTTTTGTCCAATAGGCACTTTATCATTGGGCGGATATACGCTAACGTAAGCTGTGGCGATAAGTTCTAATAAGGTCAATGCCTTAGCAAGGCTTCTTTATCCCGTTTATATCATTGATATTCGAACATAAAGTCAGTTTTAGATCCCCAGTGCACGCATCCCAGCAGGGGCAGAAAGGTAACTTAGGAAGAAACCATGAAAACTCAAATTACACAGCTATTAGGTGCGTCATTAATCAGCGTAATGATCACCGCCTGCGGCGGAGCGGACACATCGCTTCTTAATCCCCCAAGTTCCTCTGTTGCGGCTATAGCAAGCTCACTAGCAGCTTCATCAAAAGCAGCTGACACCTCCGCCGCTTTCAGCAGTGTCGACTCTACTTCACCTAAAAAGCTAGGTAAGGGTTATGGCGATAATTTTGTTGAAGGTGAAATCGCCACTAACATTACCAGCGGAACCCTCTCCGCCGGCGGTACGACAATACTCACTATAAATGTTGTAAGCGACTCAAAGACATTGGTGACAACACCCATTGGGATAACTTTCAACTCCCCATGTATTGCCGCAGGTGAAGCTATTCTCAGCGTCGGCACAACAATGACCAATAAAGTCAGCGCTGACAATGGCGAAGCATCCATTTTATACACCGCCAATGGCTGTGTTGGCAGCGATCAAGTCACTGCCAGCGCCTCCATTGATGACAAGATTGTCAATGCACAGCTGATACTGACAGTAGAGCCCGATACAGTTCAATCAGTAACATTTATCGACGCAAGCCCCACACTCATTAGCATAAAAGGCACGGGGGGAGGCGAAACCTCACTTGTACGCTTTAAAGTTGTAGGTAGCTCTAAAGCACCAATCAAAGGGGTAGATGTCGATTTTACGCTAAGCACCTCAGCAGGAGGCCTTAAGCTAGCGAACGCCACAGCAAAAACAGATAAAAACGGATATGCCAACACTACAGTACAAGCTGGCTCTATTCTCACATCTGTGCGAGTGACCGCTATAGCGCGAGATACCGGCATTTCCACAACCTCAAGCCAGTTGATTGTTTCGACTGGCATCCCCGATCAGGACAGTATGTCGCTCGCCGCTACAGATACCCATCCTATCGGCTGGGACATACAAGGTGTTGAATCAATACTGACAGTACGGCTCGCGGATGCGTTCAACACCCCCCCACCAATTAACACCGCAATTGCCTTTACCACAGAAGGTGGATCAATTGGCTCAAGCTGCACAACCAATGCAGAGGGTGCATGTACCGTAAAATGGATCAGCCAAAACCCCAAACCTAATCGCAACAGTAACGACGAAAGTGTAGATCGCAGACTATGCGTTAAGACTGATGGAAGCTGGGTTGATGATTTCTCTGCCTGCGTTATTGAGCGTGCAGGGCGCGTAAAAGTCCTCGCCACGGCAATTGGCAATGAAAGCTTTATTGATGCCGACGGCTCGGGTTATTACGAAAAAGATAAAGACATTTTCCGCAATCAAAGTGCCGGCGGCAATTGCGCGCCAAATGTACCGGCACTATCTGGCGAAACGCCAGCCAACTCCGGCACCATTCCTTGTGATGACCTATCCGAAGCTTATTTAGATAAAAATGAAAACAACATTCACGACAATGATGAAGAGTTTATAGATTTCACGCCAAAAGTACCTGACAACGCCTACTCAGCAGGCAACGGAATTTATAACGGTATACTGTGCTCTGCAGCCGACAAAGCTTTAGGCAATTGCTCTACAGAGCAAATCACTATTCGCCGCGACATGAATCTCATCATGACCAGCCGAGATATACTTCTTAGAAATGGTTCATTTCCTTTCGTGGCGACGTCCCTGCCCCTTGGCTTCAAACCCAGTTTAACTAGCACTTCATTTTTACTTGCCGACATTAATGGCCACGGCATAGGAGCTGGTAGCACCATCGCTATAGATTCTGGCAACCTCAGCAATGCTACCGCCGGACTAAGCTACAAGGGACCATTTCCTGCGTCTGACAATGGTCAGTGGATAGGCGTTACCATTAAGGCAACTAGCGACACTGAGCGGCCAGCCGGATCGTTCAATATTGTTGTAACAACACCCACGATACTAGGGCCACGCCTTACCTCACAAACTATTACGATTAACTAAGTACCAACAACTCTAAAAGCCTCGCCTGCCGAGGCTTTTAGAGTTGTCTATTTCAATAACCATTAAACGACTCAACGATTAATCCCCCGCACAACCCTCGCCTCAGCAACTAATATACACTGCAACACAGCCATGAAGAGCTAGCCCCCACAACAGAAAACGACATAAGGAATTTGTCATGAAAATAGCACCAGTCCTCATTCTCTTTATTTTTGCCGCTAGCGCTAGCGCCCAAGACTGCAGCCGCCACAGCACCGCAATTAATAACCTTGAGCGGCAAATGCGCAATGGTGGTAGCGCCCACCAAATAAGCAATTGGAAAAAACGACTAAAATTACATCAAGATGCATCACAGCAATGCAAAAGACTTAATGGTGATGGTGAAAGAATACGTGTTGCGTCTGGCAGCACTCAATATAAAAAAACAAAATATCGCTCCGAAAAGCAGTACAAAAGTAAATTATCAAACCCACAACTACAACAATTGATAAAAACCTGTAACTTTTGGATAGCCGAACATAACAAAAACCCTTCGCCAGAAAACAGAGCATTTAAAGACAACGCCTGTCGCGATGCTCGAACCATGGAGACAGAGCTCATAAACCCAACAGAAAAAGTAGTTTACACTCAGGTAAAAAGGGTTAAAGACTGCATAAAACCCAATAACACATTAGATAATGAGGTAAGAGCATGTATGGAGGGAAAACTAATCCCCTATTGGAAGGTTAAATAAGGACATAGCGAAACTGCTTGGCTTTTAGCATTAACTTTGTACAATGTGTCGCAAAATAAATGCGAACTGAGTAGAAGACCAAGGCAACTAAGGGAGTTTTACAATGAAGTTTTTCTTAAAACACAAACTATGGATTGGCGCTGGCAGCATTGCCGCAATATCACTTGTAGCCATTGTTACACTCGGCTTCAACCCCAAATCAGCAGCGCCCCTCACCGCCACAACAGAGAGCGCACCAACACCTGCAATTGATTCCCCGCCAGAAACTAGTGCCCCAGCGCCTGACTTCTACCGCGAAGCGCAAGAGCGGCGCGCCAGAATGCTAGCAGAAAAAGAAAATCTCGAAGAATTCAAAAAACGTCAGCTTGCCAAAGAGCACAGTGTTGAATGTCGTTTTTGGAAACAGCAGCAAGAGCTGGGCAAGTCTGACAAGGCGAATGATAAAGTTATTGAGCACTGCCAGCTGCCGATATCTGCAGAACTCAATGCTGCACTTGCTGACAATGAAATAAATGAGGAAGGTATTGAGAATAAAGAAGAAATGGAACCCAACAACATAACTCCTAGCAATGTCAGCCAAACTAATTCTATTCAGCAAGGCAATATCAACTAGTTAAAACGATTCCAATTCAATAACACCAAAAAGTTATGAGCCAAACATTAGAGTCCTTATTAAATTGCTTACCCCAAACTGGCCAAGTACGCTGGATTGGGGTACGCCCGCCACATCACAAATTAGCGAGCGGTAAAGTAGAGAAATCGCCAATGCACATTGTAGATGCGGTCGAGGCACGCCGTGATTGCGGCTTAATGGGTGATCGCTACAAAAGCAGCAGCGGTAAACGTCATGTCACGCTCATTCAATGGGAACACTTTGCGGTAATGGCCGAGCTTTTAGGTCGAGCCAATATTACACCTGAATTATTACGCCGTAATATTGCCGTTAGTGGCATCAATCTCCTTGCACTCAAACATAAGCACTTTCGCATAGGCACAGCCATATTAGAGTACACAGGCCTAGCCGATCCTTGCTCCGCCATGGAAAGCACCTTCGGGCCCGGTGGATACAACGCAGTACGCGGCCACGGTGGCATCACCGCCCGCATAGTGGAATCAGGTATTATTCGCCTAAACGATACCCTCAACGCACTAGCACCTAAAGAAACGTAAGCATCCTGCCTCAATCCGACCATTAAGTCGCCAGCAAACCCGCTACACCTTCATAACTAAGCTTTATTCCCGCCAAAAATAAAAAACCGTAACTCAACCAATAAAATATTTGGTCTGATACCCGCTTATGCAAATAAACACCAAGTAAAACCCCCAAAGGTGCTAGCGGCAAAAGTATCAATGAAATTTTAAAGGAGCTGGCACTAATCTGGCCCAGCCATACATAAGGGATGAGTTTTATAAAATTGATAATGGAAAAAAACAAAATGGTGGTGCCAGCAAAAACAGATTTTGGCAATTGTTGCGGCAACAAGTAGATGGCAATCGGCGGACCGCCTGCATGTGCAATATAACTAACATAGCCTGCTACGGCGCCCCAAAAAGTTCCCGCTACAGGGCTAGCTTGGCGCCGACGTAGGCTTACTAGAAACTGGCGCCCCCAGAGATAGTGCAAAACAAAGTAAATTGATAAAAACCCAACAATCACTCGCACCGCATCTGCATTGGTCAGTTGAAAGGTGAGTGCACCTGCTAAGGTGCCCAAAAGTGCGCCTGGCAACAAAATCCTTAAATTTAACTTATCCCAAGTACCACGAAAACTCCACAAGCTCACCGCATCCATGCCGCAAAGTATCGGCAACATAACCGCTGCAGCCAAACGAGGATCGATCATCAATGAAAGCAAAGGTACGGCAAGCGTGCCAAAGCCTCCACCAAAGCCGCCCTTAGACATACCCACTAAAATTACCACTGGCACTGCGAGCCAGTAAAAAGCTAGATCATTCATGCACATTCACAACACAATAAAAGCGTGCAGCATGACGCCTTCAGGTGGAGATATCCAGCCAACTTACACAGCTAAACACGAACTGCAAATTACTCCATGGCAACAGGGTGATAATCATATTCACAATAATTCGAGTCCAAGTCGCAAACCTCCATCAACAGATAAAGAGGTTCTGGAAAATGCCCTGTGAACAAAGGGGCTATATCCGCCTCACTGGATGAATTATCGCAAGACATGTAGAAGTCGGTCGTATATTCACACAGAAGATTTCCGCGCTGATCGCACCAACGGCCAGCCCCGCAAACTTCCGAGTGAACAACTATAGCGCCATTAAAATCAGGACGGTCATTAATACTAAGAGTAACGCTGTAATCCTCCAGACTATTTACTCTCCAAAAAACCTCGAAATATCCATAATCAATATAGGGGCTTAAAGCAAGGGGAGGATGTTGTGGTATTGCGGTGTCAGTTTGATAGGAGTCAATCATATCGAACGCGCGTAAGGTGGGGACGTAATTCTCATAAGGATCTGGTTGCAGCGCGACACTTTCGCCACCACAAGCCGACAAACCAAACCAACAAGCCATTAAAAGCGAAAAAAGCGATATGCGATTCATAATAACAACTCCTCTAGTCATTACACGATACTAGGAGCCGACAACTGAATCACAACTGAACTACACCATCTCACTACACAATCAAATACGCAGCACAAAAAACTAGCCGACATTTTTCAGACTGAACCTCGAGTACTGATCTTTTTTGTCAGGCTTAAGCACGCAAACCTATTTTCGCCTTTTGGTTAACTGCCCCATCATCTTCTAACAGCGCGTACTGTGAATGGTCGGGGTGATGCACCACAACTACCGGTTCCATAAATAAAGGCCGACGCACGAATGCCAACTGCCACCCAAACCCCTCTAAACTCTGCAGCGCTAGCAATTGCGCTTCATTAAGGTATCGCCCTACATCCACAGGCACCGCACGTTGCACGCCACGTTTATCATTCTCTAAATAGTGTAAGCGTTCAGAAAGTGAAGGCGATGTTGCGCCGGGAGAGATATGATGCAAATTGCTTGCTAAAGTACGCATTTCACTGCCTCCAATACTTTCATGAAATCAATAACACTAAAATACGGATAACATCTAATACACTCTCGGCCCAACACAGCAGTGAGACATCACGTCGATGAAGAGCGATGACCCACAGCCGAGCTATTGGCAACAAGCCACTGCTCAACCTTCATTCACGGCAAGTATTTTTCAGTTGAGCCATTCAATGATTCTATTTGACGATACACTGCACCTATTCTCGCGCCATCTGAAGTTGCTGTCCAAAACCCTATTGATATATCAATTTTTTTTGACAGCAGACATTAAACTATTCCAACGTTTTAATACCCCTATAGAATATAAGCACCTGCTCTATATTTAATAATCGTCAATACCCCCAAGGAATTCACAATGAAACTTTATGGTAGTTATACGTCCCCCTTTGTGCGCCACTGCCGCATAGCGCTGTTGGAAACACAACTCAAGTGTGATTTTATCGAAACCGACACCTTGGCCAGCGCACAGCTATCGCCAACACAGCGGGTGCCATTTTTACAAGATGAGGATGTATTTCTAACGGACTCATGCTCTATTATTAAATATCTGCGCGAAAAATCTGGTCAGACTTTTTGTGCGAATGTAAAAGAGCTAGACAACTTCTGCCTTGTGAGCACTGCGATGGACGCCACCGTAAATCTATTTTTTATAGCACGTGATGGCGTTGATACAACACAAATACCTTACCTGCAACGACAAGCCGCGCGAATTCAATCCACCTTAGCTGAACTCAATCAACTTGAATTTTCGCCGCTAGCTCTACCGCAGGACAGACTTTTTAATGATGCGCAATTACGCTTAGCGTGCTTTATGGGCTGGGCAAAATTTCGCCAGCAATTAGACTTTTCTGAATTTGAAAATCTAGAAAAACTCTATCAAAATGCGCAGGGCTACAACCATTTCATTGCCACCCAGCCGCCCCAAGCCTAGATACACAAGAGAGCATCTAGGTTGGCAATTATCAATCTAGATGCCATAAACAATTTTAGGTTTACGCAATTGCTTGGCTGTATACACCAACATCAAGGCAGCACAGACCAATGACACCAGCCATATATAAACATAATTAATTGGCGCTGAATCGCCGCCCAGTAATAGCTCTTTAATTATGACTTGATGACTTAACACTGGCACCCAGCGAAACCATTCAAAATACGCACTCGGATTAAACATGGTATAAAACAACGGAACCATAGGAATAAATACCATCAAACCCATGTAGGTTTGCGCATCTTTAAAACTGCGTGCGAAAATTGAAATTAAAAATTGTAAGCTAGTTGCCATAAGGGCCAATGACGCAAGAACGACAAATACACCAACCAGATCCAAAGGCGTTACATTCACACGCAGCCCCAGTTCATCGAATGGCACATAGGCAAAAGCGACCGCGAATAAACTCAGCTCAACTAACAACACCAACAGCGTGAGCGAAAAACTCGTCAACCATTTTCCCAGTAACAACATAGCAGAGCTTATTGGTGTAATTAACAGGGACTCAAGTGAACGCCGTTCGCGCTCGCCCGCCGTCATATCCGCACTAAACCCTACACTCCCCATAAATGCCGTTAAGATTAATAACATGGGTAAACTTGCCATGACAAAAAATCCCATTTTTTCATCACTGGCAACATTTAAGTCACGAATAAGCACCGGATTCACAATACCTGGCGCAATGCCGCGAGCCAGCACTCTTAAGCTGCCCATACGACCATTCCAACCCCAAATTTGTTGGCGAACAAAATTCAAACTGCCTTGAATCTTGTTATTAGTTGCATCGAAAACTAAAGCCAACTCGATAGACTCACCTGTCGCAAATTTTTCGCTAGCATCCTCTGGAATAATAAGCGCATAGCCTAATTTACCCTGCTCAACTTGGCGATAAGCATCTTCGCCCACAGCCTCCACCTTTACACCGCGCTCTTCCAACCAATCAATAAGCTGAGGCAATTCACTTGCGCCCATCACCGCCAACTGAATAGGGTCCTGAATTGTTGCCCGCGACTGATTGCTCATATGAATGATAAATAATGATGAAGCAACAAATACCACGACAAAATATACCGGCATTAAAAACACCATGCGCAAGCTCTTTTTATCACGCAAGCAGTCTCGCCATTCCTTACGTAATACTATCGATATTTTTTCCCAAGCGTTAAACATGACGCAACTCCTTGGCTGACGCTGCAAGCTCTTGATCGGACACCAAATTAATAAATGCATCCTCTAAATTGTTGGCACTGCCTGCCGCCATGACAGCATCCAAATCTCCATCTGCTACAATTTTCCCTTGGGCTATTACAATAATGCGATCACAGAGCCCACTCACCTCATGCATTAAATGGCTAGAAAAAATAACGCAGCGCCCCTGGGCTTTTAGCTCGTGCAACAAATGACGCACAGCACGCGTGGTAATAACATCCAGGCCATTAGTAGGTTCATCCAATAAAACATGTTGTGGCTGATGGACTATAGCGCGCGCCAATGCCGTTTTCATTCGCTCACCCAAAGAGAAACCTTCAGCGCGGCGTTCAGCAATTGAGGCCATGCCCAGCCATGAAATCAGCTGCTCAATCGACGCTTCTAAAGCAGCACCTTTCAGGCCTTGCAGTTCGCCAAAATAGCGAATATTTTCTCGCGCCGTTAATCGTTTATAGAGCCCCGTATCATCAGGCAAAACACCAAGCTGTTGGCGTGCGGCATTGGGCTCTTTACTCACGTGAAATTCATTAACCCAAACATCACCACTCGTAGGCTGCAACAAGCCATAGATCAAACGCATCAAGGTTGATTTCCCGGCGCCATTCAACCCCAACAGCCCCGTAATTTCCCCATCGCGCAAGGTGAAACTGACATCATCCAACGCGGTAATGATTTGCGGTGTGGTGCGCTTACCCATAGGCAACCAAGGCTTAGCCGTTGCAACTGCGCCAAATTTTTTAGTGAGGTTTTCAATGCGAATCATGGCTGCAAACTCCCTGCAGATGAACTGCTACTTATCATGTCGGCTGAAGAAACTGAGGAGGCTGCAGACGACATGGACCCAGCCGATGAGGATTTTCGTTGATTGGCACCCAACACCAATGGCAGAGGTTTTATTTTAGCCACGCAGTCGGTATTGGTATTCTGCAAATTCCCCTGCTCAACAAACTGGGCAATTACTTGAGGTATACAGCCCTCACTCGACACACCGTGATTGCCACCAGCTGCACGTAATTTTATTGCATTTGGTAACGAATTAGCGACCAACTCTGCCCATGCAACCGGTGTAACAGGATCGTGCGCACCCGACAACAAGAGTGCAGGCACATCGCTAACGATTGGCTCCCAATAATCATCAGGCAAACTAGCCTTAGGCCAAAATTCACAAACAGTGGCCATTTCCTGCATAAAGTGTTTACCTAAAAACTCATCGTCCGTTACGGCCTCTAGTGCTTTATTAAAATGCCAATCCTCATTACACACGACAGAATAATGCATAGCTTCTGCCAAATTCATCTGCTGGCTTTGCTCTGCCGAGAGCGCCGCTAAGGCCGCCAGCAATTGATAATTCTCCTGCTCAGCCTCACTGATAGCGCGCGGTAGGAGCACGGTTAAATCCCGCGAGTAAAGCGCCATGAAAATAAGCTGCGAAAAGGTATTTGGGGTTAAGTGTATGGTTTCGGGTTGCTGATGGCGCGGATGCGGCGCAGTAACAACCAAGGTTTCTTCTGCTGCTTGCGCCTGCGCTAAACGCTGTGCCACTCGCTGCGCCTTTTCCACTATATCGCCAAAAATAGCCGCGCAATCTGGCTGCTGCGCGCACTCATCATTCACCGCCTTAAGTGCTGCCATAGTGTCGCGTGCGAAAAAACGTGGCAGCGCAATTGCTACCGGCGCCACGCCATCTAAAATGATAGTTCGCGTCGCCAGAGGATAACGGCGCGCATACTCCAAGGCGACGCGGGTGCCATAGGAGCCGCCCCATAAGTTAATCTTTGTATAACCCAGCGCCTGACGTACCGCATCTAAATCCTGCACGGCAAACGGTGTAGTATAAAATTCAGCTTCGCTTTTATGCTGCTCTGCACAACGCATTAAACGTAGGCGATTTTTGCGCAACTGTTCCGCTTCTGGCAGCAAGTTGTCGTCGCTATTAGGTGCTTCACAACGCAAGGCATTCGATTTACCTGTTCCGCGTTGATCCACAAAAATTAAATCGCGATTCTTCCGCACTTCCGCAAAGTTAGCGTGGAGAAAATTGGCCATCTCAATTGAGGATCCACCTGGGCCGCCCTGAATTAAAAAGAGCGGGTCACCTTTAACAACGGGGCTAATAGAGGGTAAGCGCAAAACAGCAACCTCTATCTTACGGCTGTTCGCGTCGGCAGGATTTTCAGCGAGGCTTAATGCTCCACATTGCGCGCCATACACCAAAGGCGCCTTACCCGTTTCTTCAAACCCGGGGCAGGCACTCAAAAAACTTTGCTCTTGCGCGGTATCAGTCGCCTTTTGGCTGCAAGCTGTGAGCAAGAATAGCGCGATAGCAGCAACTGCTGGTAGCACACCACGCCTTAGGGTAACTTTCTTCACCCGTAAGTCGGGCGAGGCAAATAATATCTTCATAAATAGATTCCACTCCTTAGTAAATCATGTGGGTGTGCGCGTTAATAATTCGCGCAATTCCGCCAATAGTTGCTTATCGGAAATTTCTAATTGGCGCGCTGCTAGCACTAGCTGCTGCAATTGAGGCTGCAAGTGCTGTATACGCATAGCATCCGATTGTATCGCATTTTTTCGCGCGGCTACGCGCATCGGTTTTCCGCGCTGCCGCTCAAGCTGCCCCTCGGTCTCCAAGAGGCTGTAGGCCTTAGAGATGGTCATGGGGTTTACCGCATGTTCTAACGCAAGCTCTCGCACCGAGGGCAGCTCATCACCCGGCTGCAATTGCCCACCGGCAATCATGCGCCGCAACTGCTCGACTAATTGACGATAGATGGGAATACCTGATTGGGGATTGAGGCTAAACATTAGCTCTTTACTCCCACAAAATTAATTCTATTCCACCGTTTTCTAGCCCAACTACGCATTGTATAAACCAACATAAACCCTATAGTAGCAATAAGACCTAACCACACCTGAGAACGGAACGAGTCATCACTATAAAACCAAAAAGTCACCCCCCAAAGTGCCATTGCCGCCGACGTCAAAAGACCCGGAGCCCAAGCCAACCACATCAAACTAGGACCTTTTAGTGCATAGAAAACCAAATTCATGTAAAAACAGGTAAAACCAAATACTCCACCAAAAAGTGTTGACCAAATAAATTGCAACGGACTAAAAGACAAATGTTCCAAGCTCAATACAACTACCAGCCCGGCTGCCAAAGGAATGATTGACGTTAACATTGCCGCGCGATAGTTAAGCATTTCGATTCTATTAAACACTTCGGTACGCGTTTCGGGAAAATAGATCCACAACGCCTTAACATTGCGAAATACGTGAACCGCAAGATAATTACAACTACCCAGTATTACCAACAACACTATTTGACTTGCCCACAATTTCTTTAATGCCGATGGCTCAGCACTAAATCCAAAAAAAATATTGACACCTAAATAAGCCAATGAAAGGACTAACACAATCCAAAAGCCACGCAAAAATACTGATAGTTTGCTATCAGCCCCACCAAGCAAAAAAGAATCTATGATATTTTTAGGCTGTGTAAAAAAACTGAACGTTCTATTAATTTTGACACCAATAAAGGGATCTCTCTTAAGCATCTCAGATTGAGATAGCGCCATAACATTGGTAAAGAAGCTTTTTGGCTTCCAACGAAACCACCAATGCGCAAACAACCCCCAAATTAAAACCAAAGGAAAAAGCAAAATCGGCCAAGGCAGATCGATCAACGCTTTTACAAGTGGAGTAATCCCCATAATGGGAAGAAATATCACCCAATAAGCATTTGACCAGAGAGATAGAAGATAGATAAGGCCGAAAACAAAGCAGGAAGCGATAAGGAATGACAACAAGCTAATCGAAACCAGGTCAGTAGCTCCTCCTTTCATAAGGACAGCCACTGGAATCATGCTAGCGGCCAAGGTTATAAAAATTACTAGAACTATAAATAATGACCGACGTAAATAGGACAGCATAGAAAACTGCTTACTCGTCACCATGGTAAGTATGGTTGCGGGAGACATAAAAACCAACAAAAACAAATAGAGCACTACAAGCGAAGTGCTGAGCGCCATAAGCACGGGATTATCAAAAAAATAGATTGCCACCAGCCCTAATATAAACAGCACCCCACAGGCGTAAAGTAGCCACTTCACTATCCCAACAGGCAGCGCCAAAAGTCTTAGTAAAACCCAGAAGTGCTTGAAGTGAGTGGCCCTTTTCATGAATTCATCTCCACGAAAATTTCTTCTAGCGACAGGAACTCTATTTGCACCTCAGCGTCAAATTCCCCTGCCAGTTGTTGCTGCATCTCTGGCCGCCAAGGCATGACAGTTGCCGACATATGGCTGCCTTGCTGGCGCTGACGAATGGCATTAGGAATTTTATAGTTTTGCAGCAATTCAGGCGCCGCCGTAAAGCTGATACGCGCAACACTCTCTTTCAGTTGATCTAGACCGCCCTGATAATTTAACTCGCCATCGCGCAGCATCCAAACCTGATTGGCGAGGCGCTCCACATCAGAGACGATGTGCGTAGAAAATATTACCGCGCGGCTTTCGTCAGCGGCCACATCCACTAGCTGCTGTAAAAACTGACGGCGCGCTATAGGGTCGAGACTCGCCACGGGTTCATCTAATACCAACAATTCCGGTTCGTGTGCCAGCGCTAATAGAATTGATAGTTTTTGTCGCTGCCCTACCGACATTTTATTGAGCAGCACATCCATAGGTACCATCCACTCGGCAATTAATCGATCGACTAAGTCCTGATTCCATTTAGGGCGAAAGGCTGCAAACAGCTCAACGTGCTCCCTCCCCGTGAGGCTGCCCATCAATTCATCTTGCTGAGGTACAAAGCCAATACGCTGTTTTGTTGCATCTTTAATATCGGTGGCCGCCACATCCCAAAGCCTTACTTCGCCACAAGACGGATAACCAAAACCCAAAATAGTTTCTAGTAAGGTCGTTTTACCCGCGCCATTTTTACCCAAGAGCGCAATGACTTGGCCTGATTCAACCTGTGCATTTATACCTTTGAGTACGGTTACGCCATCAAAACTGCGCTGTAATTTTTCAATCATGATCATTATGATTCTCCTATTTTCTCTCACGTCTGAACCCTACTTAAAAGTCCATCCCCAAATAAACAATGGTTACCACCGAGAGCAAGTTATTAATGCCGTGCAATAAAATCGGCAGTAGCAAAGAGCCCGATTTTTCGCGTGCGAAACCGAGTATTAACGAGAACACAAATAGCATCGCTAATATTGGCCAGGCATATTGACCATAATGCAGGAGCGTAAATAAGAGCGAGGTAAGCAGCAGCGTTCCGCTAAAACCTAAGCGGGTATTGCGCCAGGCTTTAAACAGATAACCACGGAAAATAGTTTCTTCCATAATCGGGGCGAGCAGACTTATAACTAAGGCGACTCCAAGGTGCTGGCTGCCTTGTACCATTTTTATGACGTCGCCCCCGTCCAATGTAAAGGCATAGGTGAGCAGTGTTTCAACGATTAGGTACAGCGCGAGAATCCCCGTATAGCGTTTGAGTAATGCCATGCGAACAGGATTAACCGCTAAGGTTTGACGCCACGATTGCTGAGGGAAATTTGCCGCCCAATAGATGACTGGCATAATGCATATGAACTGGAATAGATACATGCCCGCCAAGCCTGCAGGCGTATTGAATGCTGCCTGCACCGCAGCACCAATCACCTCTGGATTTATAGCGGTATTGCCCGCGCGGGCAGCATTAAACCCTTCCACCGCGCCCAAATAGATACCAAACCCCATAGAACCCAGTAGGTAAGCCACCACTATTGCCAGCAGCCACCCAAAACTCGGCTTTAGCTGCGGCAAGTTGATAGAGACAGGCGGGGATTCTTGATAATTATTGTTTGATTCGGGTGATAATTCAGGCATAGCGCCATCGCTCCATGAAGATAATGAATATTGAGAAAAAATTAACATGCTGCAGCAACAACATCTTTGACGTATTGCCACTTAGCCTTACACACAGAAAGAAAAACGAGTTTAAATTCCGCCCCAAAACCATGTGTATTACTACACTAATACACAATCGAATAAATAACAATATTTTGGCAAAAAAAAGCCCGGCAAAAGTGCCGGGCTGACCATCAATAAAACTCCGTACAATACTTAACTAGGGGGCTAAGCCATCAAGACCTATTACACCTAGTGGTGTTGTGAGGTTAATGCCGTCGCGCGCTACAGCGGTATACACTTCCCCCGCACTCAGAGACAGCGTTGCCTTAATGGCCTCTATGCTCGCCTGACCCGCGGGAGTAATGATCACATCGTAGCTACCCGCAGCGAGAGAGACATAACCGGTAGATGCCTTGAATGGAACATCGGCAAACGCCGGGGTTTGATTAGCCGTGCCGCTGCCGGGCGCAACCACATAGATATCCACATTGCCTGCGAGTGTCGATGCATGCACCAAACGAACCTTGGCTTCTGTGGCGACTTTACGGTTGTTATCCTCAAGCAGTAGGGGCTCTATAGTCGCCAAAGTTCCAACGGCTAATAGGCTGTACTCTTTTCCATTTACCAGCGGCACATCTGCGTCAATTACCGCAGGGGTAAGGGTTCTGGCTGGCGTGACTTTGAAATTGTACGTCGCGGCAGGCAGATTCAGATACGCTGTGCTCATTGGAAATGCAAGGTTACTGATTGCAGGGCTAGTGCCGTTGTTGGCGAGTACATCTACCGCTGGAGCATCTGCCGACGCATGCACTACACGCAAGTTAGCACCCGCAGATTTATCGTAAACCACCCCTACACTTGCGCCATCGAGCACGGCCAAATTAATCGGTGAAGCACCTGCGCCCACATTGCTGACTGCACCTATCAAGAGGTTTTTACCCGCCGCGAGATTAAGGGTGCCTGAATCAAACACCAGGGTGCCGTCCATTAAGGTCACGCGCACCTGATAGTCGCCTGCGGCAACCTCTACTGGCCCCAGGCTCCCTTTAAAAGCAAAGCTGCCCAATGCGCTCGCTCCGGCCAAGTCAGCGCCTGGCGCTGTTACAAACACTTTCACTTCAGGCGCACCTGCCGCCAAGTGGGCAACGCGCACACGGACTTTGGTTGCATCACTCAAGCTGCCAGTATCCGCAAGTATCAATGGCTCTATATCGACTACAGTATTCACCGCGATCACATCGTAAGCAGTTTTCCCTGCAAGGCTCAAGTCAACGGGACCAATTACTGTCACATTGCCACTGGGTACAATTCCTTCCACCGCAATATTGTAAGTGCCCTCATTCAAGTTCAGATAGCCGGTGGATTTTTGGTAATCAAGCCCCGATGCGGCGACCGAACCGTTAACCCACAGATTGACTTTGGGTGCATCGGGTGAAGCGTGAAATACCCGCACCATCGCCTGATCGGGCGGCACGACTGTCACGGTCGCAGTCGCCATACGCTTGGGGTCGTCATTGCTGGTCGCAGTCACATGATAGGTACCGGCAGTCATAGGTGCGGTATAGACACCGGCACTGGTGATTACGCCACCCATGGCTTCAGTCACAGCCCAGGTCACGGCGGTGTTTTTAGTGCCGGTTACGGTCGCGCTAAAGTTTTGCGACGCGCCCACTTTCAAGGTGGCCGTCACAGGGTCCAGTGTTACAGCAACATTCTTTTTATCATCGCTACCGCAGGCGGCCACAATCAAACCGAACAAACCAATTATCATAATTTTTAAAAATTTCATTGTCCTTTCCTCTTAGTAAGAAGCCTCTTACAAGCGACACTGTCGCTATAAAAATGGGCAGAATTTTAACTACGCGGCACGTTTGACCTATTCAGGGCTGTTGCTAGGAAGAATGCGCCTGTCAGGGAAATCGTGCCTGCCGTTGATACAACGGAAATTTCTACGCGCCGCTATGCAAGCAGGATCAACTAGGTCGGTAAATTTTTTGATCAACACTCCTTAAAACGCAAAAAGTCACAAGAACAGAAAATAATCTCCAGGGCGCTGATCCCTAGCCGTCGCACCAACGTAAACATGGGTTGGAATTAGCTTAACAAGCTATGAATATATGATCTTTCGGCCATA
Organism: Cellvibrio sp. 25HG11W-0; assembly: GCF_057815475.1. Taxonomy (NCBI): domain Bacteria; kingdom Pseudomonadati; phylum Pseudomonadota; class Gammaproteobacteria; order Cellvibrionales; family Cellvibrionaceae; genus Cellvibrio; species Cellvibrio sp. 25HG11W-0. Next base: position 708,441 of record NZ_CM174230.1, on the reverse strand, counting down.
ATGAGGCACTGAGTAATGACTTACGCAAGGGCAAGATCAATGAGTGGCGTGAAATCAACAGAGAGCAATGACCCCGATTGGGGCGCACTGTTAGAGCGAGTAGCCGAGGCGGATGACAAATTAGCCTTCAAACAGATCTACACCCACTTCGCACCACGTATAAAGGCATATGCCATTAACCAAGGCTTTAGCCAACACGCTGAAGTGCTCGTACAAGAAGTTATGATTAACGTGTGGCGCAATGCGGGTAAGTACTCCGCCGCGCTCGCCTCGGTATCGACGTGGATATTCACCATAGCGCGCAACCAGCGCATCGACATGCTGCGCAAAATGAATCGCAGCCGCGCTGAAATTGTGATAGAAACCGAAGAGTTGTGGCAGATACCCACAGAGGACACAACGATATTTTCGATACAAAATCTCTCCACCGAGAAATTTGTAAAAGGCCATATCGACCAACTACCTGAAGAGCAAATGATCGCATTGCGCAAAGTTTACTTTGAAGGTAAAACCCACGAAGAAGTAGCAGCGGAGCTAAAGATTCCTTTAGGCACGGTCAAAGGCCGCCTGCGCTTGTCACTGCAAAAATTGCGCGTAATGTTTGAGGTAAATGAATAATGAGCGCCCATCACCCTGACGATATGAACTTACTAAATTACACGGCAGGCAACCTCAGTGCGGCGCAAGCATTGGCAGTGTCAATGCACCTATGCGCTTGTCACAACTGCCGAACTCACATTAAAAAACTAAACAATGTGGGTGGTGCGCTGCTCGACAAGATTACTCCTGCGAGCAACTCTGATGCTGAGTTTGATGCGCTGTTAGATCGCCTGGAGCCCCATGCGACTTACGCTCAGCAACCTCAGGTAGGAACAATGAGCGATCGCAACAACAGCCACGCGCTCGATGGAAAAAGTGATGTAGCGACGGAAGCAGCAAGCACTACAGAATATCGCAACCCCTTGACTCGCTTCCTACCTGCGCCACTTAAGGATTTGCCTTGGCAACGTCAATCGAGTGAAATCAGCATGTTTGATCTCAGCAGCTTGATTAACGACAAGGGTTTTCAAGTGCGCTTACAAAAAATCAACGCTGGTGCACGGGTACCCAAGCACACCCATAAGGGTTTTGAGTACACCGTTATTTTAGCTGGGGGGTTTTCTGATGAGCTGGGTGTATATCACAGCGGTGATTTCATTGAGCGCGACAGCCAGCACTACCACAGCCCTACGGCACTGCAAAATGAAGACTGTATTTGCTTAACGGTATTAAATGCGCCGCTCAAATTTACGGGCTGGCAGCGCATTTTTAATCCATTTATGGCGTGGCACTAAATAAACTAGCCGAGGCATAAAAAGCTAATGGCTTTACTTACCCTCGGCCATAAACCCCGTTTCTAAACTACTGGGCATCTTGGGCGTAATATCCTGCCAGGCCCATATCAAACCGTGCACATAGCCCTCGCCTTTTACACTGGTATGACGCAAGCCTTGCATTTGATAATTTTGAAGCGCCAAGCCGTGGTAGCGGCGCTTTTTGATTTGCTTTTGTAGCTGCGCGATTGGCAGAGAGAAGGGTTTGTACTCCGCAGTCCCATAGGATATAAACGCGCGTGCAGGCAAGGCTTTGTGCTGTTTCGCATAATCCGCATCGAGCTTTAGCAAATAGCCATTATCCCAACCCGCCGCAGGGCTTATGGCAATATAGCGATCAAAAAAACTGGGCTCTTGATACATGGCATAGAGCGCAAACAAACCGCCGAGCGACGACCCAGACAGCGCGCGCTGTGCGGGATCGGCGCGATACGTCTGCTCAATCAAAGGCACTACCGACGCTTTAATGAACTGCAAAAAAGCAGCGCCGCCGCCGGAAGGCATTTTGCGCCCGGCCTCAACACTCGGCGTAAAATCGCGCTGACGCTCCACACCATAATCTGCCGCCCCGGGGTAAGAAAAACCCACCATTATAAATTCGGGTGCAACCTTGTCGTACATAAGGTTACCGTAGGTCGCACTCAAAAGTGGTTGGTCCCAATAGCCGTCTAAAAAATACAGCACCGGGTATTTTTTTGTGGGGTTTGTCGCGTAGCTTTCCGGCAGCGAAATAATTAACTCGTGATCATGCCCTGTTTGCACTGAATGCAACTGCAGGTAATGGGTATTTTGAATACTGAAGTGCCGTTCTGACTCAGCAGCAAATGCAGCTGCGGATGTAAATACCACTATGACAAGAATGGTTCGCGCAATAATACCTAACATAGATATGGCCTCTGCTTAAAACGACATGGTGCATGCGTTTTTAGTCTATCGGGCAATCATTATGACGGGCGCAGGGATTTAATCATGTTGAAGAGTGTTTATTTTAGTTAATCATCGGCCTTTTCAGACTTTCGCCCAGCACGCGGATGCGCTTGATCATAAACCTTGGCAAGATGTTGAAAATCGAGATGGGTGTAAATCTGCGTGGTGGAGATATTGGCGTGGCCTAATAGCTCTTGTACTAAGCGCAAATCGCCGCTGGATTCGAGCATATGGCTCGCAAAGGAGTGACGCAGCATATGTGGATGCACGGGGTTATCCATGCCCTGTTTAACACTGAGTTGCTGCAAGCGCATTTGTACGGCGCGATGGCTAATACGCGAGCCGCGCTGAGTGGTAAATAATGCGTGCTCATCGGGCTGCGTATAAAGTTTTCGCTCAGGCAGCCAATGTTTAAGCGCCGCAAGCGCTTGCGAACCTACGGGCAAGTCGCGCATTTTACTGCCCTTACCCGTCACCCGCAGCATAGCCTCAGTCCAATCTATATCTTGCACATTTAGACTGACGACTTCGGCCAAACGCAAACCCGACGAATAAATTAACTCCAAGAGTGCGCGATCGCGGCGCGCCATAAAATCATCGCCATCCAATTCAACAAATTGCGCGGCTTGATCAACATCGAGTGTTTTGGGTAATGCTTTCGGCGATTTAGGCGCGCTTATGCCATCGGCGGGGTTCACTGTCATCCAACCACGCTTAATACAAAACTGCATAAAGCTGCGCAGCGATGACAGCCAGCGCTGCAGGCTTTTTCCGCCCAACCCTTGGCGATGCAAGCTCGCGACGGCAGTGCGCACATGGCGAACCTCAATGGCGGCAAGATCACGTAATTGATTTTCTGCACAGAGTGTTTGAAATTTTTCGAGATCGCGCAGATAGCTTTTTTGAGTATGCACAGACAATTGCTTTTCACTGCGCATATAAGTGAAAAAAGCGGCAAGCTCCTGCACAAAGGGAAGGGTATCAGTCATGAGCGGCCCTGAATGGCAATGGAGTGAGAAAGCATGAAGTAAAACGCCAGTAGCGAAATATTTATCGCACCTTAGCGCGGTAAATACTTTGGCAACAAACGATTAAGTACTTCTGCAATATAGCCTAAAAACAAGGTACCCATACTGGAGCGATAGTAATTAGGGTCGCGATTGCCAATGGCCAGCAGACCAAATACGCTGCCGTGCATCAGTGGCACAGTTGCTACAGAGCCTATTTCAGCAGCTTGCTCGCCAAAGACAAAGGCCATTTCTTTTGCGCCGAGCGTACCGCAGATCGCACGGTGCGATTTCATCAGCGCGCCGATTTGGTCACGCGCTTGCGCAATGGCAACCACACGCGCTTGGCTACTGGGAATTTTTTCCACATTGCCGAATAAAATTACACGGGTGTGATGTATGCCAAAATCCTTATCAAAACTGTAATGCAGGGCGTCAAGTATATCGCCCATATCTTGCCCCTCGATAAGGCTCAAGACCAAGCGTTTGGTTTTATCGAACAGCTTGTCGTTATCGCGCGCGTTATCTAATAACTTGCTGAGACGGTTGCGCATATCGATATTGCGCTCGCGCAGTATCGACACTTGACGTTCGACCAAAGACACGGCTGAACCGGTCTCGTGGGGAAGTGTTAACTCAGCCAACAATGCAGGCTGGGCCACAAAGAAATCTGGGTGCGCCTCCAAGTAGGCAACGATCTGTTCAGGTTCTAGCGGATCAGCAAGTGTGGGGGACTGAGTATCATTCATAGGCTTATATTTTTATTTGTCCGTGAAATACTGTAACGGCAGGCCCAGTCATAATGACCGCGTGATCTTGGCCAGCCCAACTAATCTGTAAACTGCCGCCGGGTAAATTAACTTTTACGTGTTCGTCAAGCAGGCCGCGCAAACGCCCAGCGACAACAGCCGCACAGGCACCCGTACCGCAGGCAAGTGTCTCGCCCACGCCGCGCTCAAACACGCGCAAATTAATTTCCGCAGGCGATAACACCTGCATAAAACCGACATTAACACGCGCCGGAAAACGCTCATGGCGTTCAACCACTGGCCCAACTTCAAGTACGGGCGCAGCCTTGGAATCATTTACCAAAATAACGGCATGGGGGTTACCCATAGAAACGGCCGAGATCTCTAGCGCAGTTCCTGCGAGATCAATGCTGTAGGTAGCGGCTTGTTCAGTCGCCACAAAAGGAATACTTGCGGGCACTAAGCGCGGCGCGCCCATATCAACACTGACCAATTCATTTTGCTCTGAGTCTTGCTGCACGCGCAGCTCAATAATACCGCCTGCGGTTTCAACCCGAATTAAACTTTTGCCAGTCAGCCTGCGCTCGCGCACAAACACTGCAAAACAGCGCGCGCCATTACCGCAATTTTCTACTTCGCTACCATCGCAATTAAAAATACGATAGCGAAAATCCACATCGGGATTTTCGGGAATTTCGACCAAGAGAATTTGATCGCAGCCCACACCAAAATTGCGATCGGCGATATAGCGAATCTTCTCCGGCGTCAGGCGCACGCTTTGGCTAACGCCATCGATCACGACGAAGTCATTGCCCAAACCGTGCATTTTGCTAAAACGTAACCGCATTGATCAATCCGCTTTGAAATAATACTTTAGCAATACCTTACGCACTGCTCGTCGTCCAACCGTCTAAACCGGAGTGTAACGGAATAGCCGCCAGCTACGGGTAAAAATTTACACTGGGAGTGCTAACAAGACACCCACCAAGCAAGAGTTCGCGGCTATTCTGGCAGGACCGCTTCGCCGCGCACCATGTCTTCAAAATTTTCACGCGCACGCACAAGGTGCATAGTATCGCCATCGACAATCACTTCGGCGGCGCGCCCACGGGTGTTGTAGTTAGAACTCATACTAAAACCATAAGCACCCGCCGACATTACCGCGAGAAAATCACCCGCCTCAAGTGCAAGCGCGCGATCCTTACCTAAAAAGTCGCTGGTTTCACAAATTGGCCCTACTAAGTCCCACTGCATAGTGGCACCTGCGCGCGGTTTTAATGGCTGAATATCCTGCCAGGCTTGATAGAGTGAAGGGCGAATATTGTCATTCATCGCGGCGTCTATCACCGCAAAGTTTTTGTGCTCAGTCGGTTTTAAAAACATAACTTGAGTAAGCAGCACACCCGAATTGGCAGAAATAGAGCGGCCAGGCTCAAACATCAGCGCCAATTTACGCGCGCCCAGTTTGGCTTTAATCGCTGCCATGTAATCTGCTACTGGCGGCGGCGTTTCATCGCGATAGGTCACACCCAAACCACCACCCAAATCCAAATGGGATATTTCAATACCCGCCGCCGCCAGTTGGTCAACTAAACCCAAAAGACGATCAAGCGCATCCAAGAAAGGGGTAAGCTGTGTGAGCTGCGAACCTATGTGGCAATCCAAGCCTTTAATGACCAAGCTGGGCAACTGCTGCGCACGCGCATAAACCGCCGGTGCACGCTCTATGGCGATACCAAATTTATTCTCTTTTAAACCCGTGGAAATATAGGGGTGGGTGTTAGCATCCACATCGGGATTCACTCGCAAAGACACATGCGCAACCTTGCCTTTTTCTGCCGCGACTGTCGCAAGCAATTCCAGCTCAGCTTCAGATTCCACATTAAAACAAAAAATGCCAACATCTAAGGCGCGCGCCATTTCTGCAGGCGTTTTACCCACACCGGAAAACACAATGCGCGCAGGGTTGCCACCAGCGCGCAGCACTCGCTCCAGCTCGCCGCCGGAGACTATGTCAAAACCCGCACCCAATTTAGCAAGGAGGTTAAGCACCCCCAGATTAGAGTTAGCCTTGATGGCATAGCAAATCATACCGGGGTGCTCACCGAGCGCCTGCGCGTAGGATAAATATTGCTGGGTAAACGCGGCGCGGCTGTAAACATAACAGGGCGTACCGAAGCGCTCGGCAACAGCACTTAAGGGAGTATCTTCAACGTAAAGTTCGCCATTGCGTGGGGTAAAATGTTGCATAAATCACTCTTTATTAAATAGATAAAAGCGCCTGAGACACTATTGGCTCGCGCGCGTTTTTAGTCTTGGCTGTTGGTTTCTGCAGCGGGGCTCTCGCGCTTAGCCGGAACAGATGATGCTGCAGCTCGATTCGCTTGCGGCGACACTTGCGATTCCACCTTGGCGGCGCCCGCATTCGGCTGTTGCGATTGAGGCAAATACAGCGGCCCTTTTTGACCACAGGCACTCAAGCCAAGACTCAACGATAGCAATACTGCGGCGAATTTCATGTTCACACCCCTAGCGGCCCCTGCACGGAGCGAGGCGATTAAAAAGACGGGCAAGTATAACCTTGCACCCGCGCCCTCACAACAAAGCAAGCATTACGACCAATCCAAGACAGTAATTCACCCTGTGCCGCTCGAACCATTGCATTCGAGATGAAACAGCCCAAAACGAACTTAATGAAAAACCACATATTTAATTGAAAGGGAGAAGGGGAAGATAGAAAGCAGTATGCCAATTGTGGCAACAGGCGCAGCGCAGCCCTCAAGCGGCCACAATTTTAAAAGGAAATATCCATCGTGAAGAAAAACAATTCGCATGCAGAACCGCACACCAAAAGGCGAGAGCCAACCAACAGGATGGGAGATGCAAAAGGAATAAAAAGATGATGAGCTGAGCCCACCAGCTAAGGTTAGGCCGCACAGCTATTACAACGACACACATAAAGAAAAACAGTTGCTGCGAACATTTACGCAGCCCTCGCACAACAAACTTCATACCGCGAGCGGCTTAGAGCGAGTTTTCTCAACAAGCTAATACGACAATTTTCATAAAGCCCTAGGCCGAAATCACACTAAACAAAAGCGACTCGTTTATGGTGCCCTTATCTGCCACCAGCGCCAAACGCTGTATGAGCTGTCGGAGCTGCTCAACATTATTCTGCCACTCCAAAGCCTCGAGCATCCGCCAAGCATCTTCGGTGAAATCCAATTTAGTATCCTGCGCATGTTCACGCCAAAAAAAGTGCACCAAGTCGCGCAAATCCGGCAGGCGCTCTGTAAGGCTAGGCAAATAAAGTTCCGCGCAATCGCGCGCAATCCAATCGCCAAGCTCTCTGCTTACCACGCCATTGCGCTGGCCGAGGCTCAACAACAAATCAACTTGGCGCGCAGCTCCCATATACATGCAGTCTCGATGATCCTTATCCCAAAACTCACGCACCACCTTTAAACTTGCTGGTGAAAGTCTATCCACGTTGCGTAAATACAGGCTGCCACCACGCGCATAGCTATAGAGCGCATTCATAACACTCAAGGCAGCGCCCTCTTCCCATTCGTTACAGGAGGATTCAATAAAAGCCACCATATCACTGTGACGCGCACAATGGAGTGAGCGCGCCGCAATCACTTTGCCGGTACCCTTGTCGCCCCGAATGACTACCGGAGCCGCCGCCTGTGCTAGCTTGTTAATACGCTGATCTAATAAGCGAAGCGCTTCGCTATGCCCCACCCAATAAGCTTGGTCGCCATAAATGTAGATTGCTCTGTGGCGAGTTTGATAGCGCTGTATTACCCCCAATAGCTCATCGATAACTGCGCCCAAGCTGTCGCTCAGCTGCACAATATCTGTCGACACATCGGAGCGCGGCATGGCATGCAGATAACCTAGGCGCTGCTGCCGATAGTTAATCGATACAGTAACCGCCTCAGCAACATCTAAACGCTCGCACACGGGGCTCATGGGCATGGCCGCTTCCGTCGAGATGATAAATTCTTCTACGCGCCCCACTGCCGCCAACTGAAGCGAGTCGTCATGGCTAACTAATACCAAGTGGCGATAACCCTGATGATTGACACAACGCAAGGTCACCGCCAAATTAGCCAAACCCAAGCGTTCAACAGTTGCACGTAAAATGATCTGCGTAAGAGTTTGAAAGCTTTTGTTAATGGGAACCCATTTAGATAGCGAAGATGCGCTAAATTGGTGTACCGCTTTTGCCAAAGGCCTGCGATTAGCAGGGGTTTTAAACTGATCGCTCATATAAATCACCCAAACTCCGTACCACCGAGTCGCAATGGGTGAAACCCATCGCCTATTGTGGCAATCTATAGGTTCGCGCGATAGCTGCCCATTACGAGCTATTACACGCCTATGTGGGATCACGCTAAGTGAACAACGGAGTAGACCAGGGAAGCCTCCAGCATAAGCGCCAGTTCCTGACCCTAAACCTGGAAGATTTATGGCATTTTTATTTGATGCGAACACTGAGAACTATGTTCCCTTAGCCCCGCACCACACCATTGGTCGGCTTGCCAGCATTGTTGATACGCACCTAGACAAACCTTATATATCCAAACTACACGCCACAATTGAATGGCGCGACCAGCGCTGGCACCTGAAAAATCTTGGGCTCAATGGCACTCACCTTAATGGGGAGCTACTGCAGCAGGGCGACACTCGTCCGCTCACCTTGGGCGACAAGATTCATCTCGCCGAGCTCAATGACCCCGCTTTCAGCGTCATAGACCTAACCCCGCCAGCGGATATGCTTTGGCCCTTGGAGCAGAACCAAGTGCCGCAGCCCATAGTATTGAATCGCTATAACTTATTACCCGACGAGCAAACACCCGAACTGGCGCTCTTTATTCAAGACAACCAATGGCACCAAGAGCCGCTCTCGCAGCATGAAGAACAACAATCGCACCCACTGCAAACGGGCGACCTCGTACAATTTAACAACAGCCACTGGCAGCTTATTCGCGCGCAAATTTACGGTCCCACCGAGGCGCGCGTGCACACCGCAGACACCATAGCCAAATTCGAGTTTGTGTTTGATTTAAGCTTGGATGAGGAAAGCACGCAGCTGTGCCTACAACACGACCAACAGAAGATCGACCTAGGTGTGCGCAGCCATCACTATCTATTGCTGCAGCTCGCGCGCCATCGCGCGGAGGACATAGAGCGCGACCTCGACAGCCACAGCCAAGGCTGGGTCTATGCCAGTCAACTGGCCGCCGAACTCGGTATGGACAACACCCACATGAACATCCATATTTTTCGCGCGCGCAAACAGCTCGCCGATGCGCTGCCACACGCACAAATGCAGACCTGCCTGCTGGAGCGACGCGGTGGTAAACTCCGCTTTGGCTGCGACAAGTTCAAAATTTACAAAGGTGGTAACGTGATCAGCCAAGCGCCGCTCACCGATTTAAACTGCCCACAGGAATTGAGTTCATAACATAAGTTGAACGCGCCACTATGAATTCAACCACACCTCATACACTTCCATTCAGCCAACTGGGCCACTACGAGATACTCTCGACCCTCGGCCGTGGCGGTATGGGTTTGGTATACCTAGCGCGCGACACGCGACTGGAGCGCGAGGTCGCTATCAAATGTTTGCGCAGCGAACTCTTTGAAGCCCACTACATAGAGCGCTTCAAACGCGAGGCCTTACTGCTCGCCAAGCTCAACCACCCGCACATAGTGCAAATTTACGACTTTGTAGAAACGCCCGAGCAACTGGCGCTGGTGATGGAGTATGTAGAGGGGCAAAATCTGCAACAACACCTGCGCGAGCACCTAGCGCCCTTTGCACAGCGCATGCGCTGGCTCACACAAATTACCCAAGGGCTCGCCGTCGCCCACGACTCAGGTATCATTCACCGCGATTTAAAAGCCGAAAACATTCTTATCGACAAACGCGGGCAAGCCAAGATTTCTGACTTGGGTATCGCCAAGTCGCAAGACTTTAGCGCCACCCTCACTGACCACGTAACTGGCAGCTACTGCTCCATGTCGCCCGAGCAGGCCATGGGCGAAGCGCTGGACTTTAAAAGTGATTTATTTTCCTTCGGCATACTCGCCTATCAACTATTGTGCGGCGCTCACCCCTTTGGCGAAACCGAAAACAAACTGCAATTAATGCAGCGGATTATTTCGCACCCACCGATTGCACCGGGCAAACACAATCCCAATTTACCGCCCCAAATTAATGACCTGCTCGGCCAACTGCTCAGCAAAGATCCGGAGAAACGCCCGGGCAATACTCACTGGGTCGCTGCGCAGCTTGAAGCACTGAGCCACTTACAACTCGCCAATGATTTTGTTAGCGATGAGACACAAGCACTTATCCCCAATGGCAGCGCAGCGAATCAAACGAATGTAAAATATACCGGTATTAATCGTGCCGTAAAAACGCAAGACCACCCGACGTTTGAAACCCGCTTTGTTGCGATTAGTACCGCGCCGAAAAAATCGCGCTGGTTGCCGATTACAAATTATCTGCTTGAAAATAAAATCAGTGTGAGTTTTGGGTTATTCAGCGTATTGCTTCTTGCGGCGGTTGCAGTTTGGCAATTGCAGCCTAAACCACCGAAGTATATCGCGGTAATTCCACCCAAATTGACAGCAGAGGGAATGCAGGAATCGCAGCAGGAACTGATTAAAGGTGCAGTTTATGATGCGATTCAGCAGGGCGTGATTCAGTTGGATGGGTATTATTTAATTCCGCGTGAAGAGATTGCGGATGCAAATGGAGATACAGAAGCCATTCGCAAAGCCACAGCAGCGGATGAGTTAATTACGGCCGAGATTCTCTGTAAAACTGATACTTGTGCAATTAACTTAACCAAATTAAGAGCATCAACGGATCTCCGGTTAAGAATCGCAAACACCACAACGATTGATGTGCTGACTGATGACTACGCCGCTATCGCAGAAGCACTAAAGAGCAGCATGGGGACCATGTACGATACCCAGCTACCCAATACAAGCGATTGGGATTCCCCCATCAATTACACCACTTTTCTTGAGATCGGCATTCAATACAAAAAACTGGGGGCGACCCAAGCTCAGCTGGATGAACTGGACAACCTCCATCCAACAGCACTGCGCAGCCTTTCCCTGCAAAGCCTCTACACCGAAATCGCACTGGATTTATATTATGAACAAGGTGATGCGGTCATATTAACGAGACTGGAGCGGCGACTTACACCTATTTCCAGCAATAATCAAAATCCAGAATCACTCTACAACCATTTTTTCTTAATGGTGGCACAGCAAGACTTCATTCGCGCCAAGGCCATTTTGACCACGTTAAAACCGCCACATATCAGGCTCTCCGCCTATCATGAATTACAGGGCTACAGCGCGCTTGCCGCACGAAATTTTACGCAGGCAATTCAACACTATCAAAATGCAATCGCATCCAAGGCAACAGCAAAAAACTACTATTACCTCGCACTTACGTATTGGAATGCAGGGGATACAAAACAAGCACAGACGTATCTTGATAAATCCCTTTTACTCTCACCCAATTTTTTTAAAGCCCATGCCCTTTATGGCGCAATCGCGATATATCAAGGCGACATGCAGAAAGCAAAAAATGCAGCCAGTTATGCATTAGCACAAAGACCTGACGACCCTTTTAACATCAACAACCTTGGTCTGAGTTATCTATTAACCCGAAGCTATCCGCTAGCAAATAAAAACTTCGCCACCGCCTGCCAGCTAGCGCCGTTCAACACCTCGCTATGTTTAAACCTTGCAGACACGGAAAACCTGCTCGGTAAAGATGAAGATGCAATAAAACGCTATGAAGCAATCATTCACCAGCTCGACAAAAAAGATCCTTCTGCAGAAGAATTATCTAATCTTGCCCAAGCGTATGCACATACAGGAAAGATATCTGACGCACTCGGAATACTTAAAAAACTAGAGCAACAAGATACGCAAAACGCGCAAACAACCTATACAGCAGCACTCGTACACACCATTGCCTTGAACCAGGCATCGGCTATTTTTAACATTGAGGCTTCGCTTAACAATGGGCTGAATAAGATTTGGTTTGAACTTCCCTGGTTCGACCGGTTATGCCAAGACGCAAAATTCACAGAACTACTGAAAAAACATGGTGCGCCTGAGCGCTGCACGCACCATTAACCAAGCGACCTGCCGCTATTTTCACACCATGACAGAGCTTACATGTTGATTAAGGACGACCAACGACAACTCTAGGGTCAGGCTCAGTGTAAGTAACACCATTTAAAGTCGCCTTAATGCCATAACTTAAATGCCCTCCCTGACCTTCGCTCATCGCCACGATGCGATACGCCAGATCGGTTGTGATCGAGTCACCCGCAACCAGACCATCCTCATACACCACAACCGAGGGAATAAATTGCCACTTGGCAGCCTGCGCACTGGCACTCAGGGTAACCAAAATGAGGGCATACTCCTCAGCCATTTCTGCAGGAGTTGAGTCCTCGGAAAAACTGACTGTTAAGGTAGATACAGATGTGCGCTTGCCATTCTTATTGATGTAAATTAATTCCCAAGGATTATCACAAGAGTTAAGCGTATTAGGGGTTAACTCAAAATTAAATGCTTTATTCCCACCTTCGGGCACCCGAATGACTTTTGGTTGTGGAGCCTGATGATTTTCTGTTGCCATTGTTTTATTCCCATTGTTAATTCAGTGTTTCCCTTAATGATTAAGATATCAATTGTTCAAGCAGCCTATTAAGCCCTCACTCGAAGATTGACGCCCAGTCATTCTCATCCCAAAGAATAACGAAAAATTGAATCCACTAGAGCCTAGACTAAAAAAACAGCGCCTGTCGGATCACTACAGACCACTCCAGACGCAGGCAATTTATACTAATAATGATAAGTAGCAGAGAGGCCAACAGTACGCGGGCGCGTTATGTATTCGAACTTGCCTTGCTCACCGTACCACTCATTAGTGCGCTTGCCAGTAATGCCGCGACTGTTAGCAATATTATTCACAAAAGCACCCAAACGCCAATTACGCAGTGTTACACCAACGCGCGCATTAGCCGTGGTAAAAGCATCCAACTGTTCATAGTTAAAAAATTCAGGGTTAAGCGCAGTAGTAAGCTTACCCATGCGACTGAGGTTAATACTCGCATCCAAAGTGGCCGTATTTATGGCAGTAGTGTAGTCCAACCCAATATTCCAACTACTGCGCGGAGAGCCGGGCAGGCGATCACCATCGTAGGCGTTATAATCACCGCCACTGATCCCCAAGACCGTTTCAGTAATTTCAGCACGAGAATAAGTGTAGTTAGCGGACAAGCTAAACTCATCGCTAAGCTGCGCACTCAAATCAAACTCTACGCCTTCTGATTGCGCCTTGCCGGCGTTGGACCAAACACTGCGAAGATCTTCTGACAGGGTTTGCACTTGCAAATTATCCCAGTCAATCACATAGAGCGCTGCATTTAGTGTCAAGCGCTCCTTCAACCAACTACTGTGCGTACCCAGTTCATAGTTAGTTGCGCTATCTGGGGCGTAAAAACGATTGAAGGTTGAATCTGGTGGCGCGGTGTTAGCACCGCCACGTCTATAGCCTTGCGCCACTGTAAAATAAATAATTTGCTGCTTGTTAAATTTGTAGCGAGTACTGAATTTTCCCAAGCTATCCTGACTATCGTCATCGCCATTTTCGCAGTTGAGTCCACCTGCTGTTGGATAAAGTGCGTAGCAAGAATCAAGCGTATCTTTATAGCGAAAATGCCGCGCGCCGAGGGTCATTTCCCACTGAGGGGTTAAATCGTAACTGACCTCCCCGTAGACTGAGTATTCATCCAAGATTTCAGTTTGGGTGCCGAGATAATCCAAATCATTAGGGCGATCCTCACCTGCAAACGCCGCAAAGCCAGGTACATAATCACCGATTGACACATCGAGATCATCACGACTATAAAAAGCCCCTAACAGCCAACGCAGAGGTTGATCATCCGCTGAAACCCAGCGCAACTCCGCACTGTCTTTTTTTACGGTGACATCACCTGCGGTGTAAGCAGAAAAATTATCGTATGTGGTGTAGTAGCTGTTGTCGTAATAGAACTCGTCGAGCAGTACAAGATAATCGGTTTGATCCGCGCGCTCATGTTGATCATAGCCATAGTGGTTAACACTGGCCGTTAGTGTGGAGCCATTGATATTGTAGGTGGCATCCACACTGGCAAGCTGCAGTGTGCCCTCCATCGGCTGGAGATAACGGCTCGATGCGCTGTAATCGTCACCCGTAAAACTAGGATTAACAGCCTGACGATCGCCCACATTGATTTTTTGGTAGTGATAGCTGCTCGCAAGAGAGAAATCCTCGGTCGCCTGCCAGAGCAAGCTGATACGCGCCTGACGGGTTTTATCGTCGTTAATATCCTGTTGCGCGCCCGTGAGCAAATAGTCGTTGTCGATAAACCCCTGATTCTCTGTCTTTCCCAAAAGCAAGCGCAGGCCAAGGCTGTCACTTATCAGCGGGATATTAACGACCAAATCGCTATCGTAATTGAGATCATCGCTCTCTTGTGTTTGCGAAATCTTGGCACTGGTGGTGACTGAATATTTCGATAAATCCGGCTTGGCCGTCACATAGCGCACCAAGCCACCGATGGAGCTATTACCGTAAAGAGTGCCTTGCGGGCCGCGCACTACTTCAATTTGTTGCAAATCTTTCAGACTAAACGCCGGCGGTACAAAGTAGCCCTGCAGGGGAATATTATCCACGTAGCTAGTAACACTGGCTCCATCACCGCCAAAATCATTGGCCCCTACCTCATCCATCCGCAAGCCGCGCATAATTAAGCCTGTAGGGTTGCGTGGCCCAGCATCCAAAACAGACAAGCCTGGTACCTGCCCCGCTAAATCACTCAAATTATTGAGCATACTGAACTCATTGATCACGCTCACTGACCCAGTGAAATCCTGCAGCCGCTGTTCACGCTTGGCAGCAGTGACGAGCACCTCTTCCACTGTTGCCTCCGAAGATACGGCCAATGCTGTCGCACTTAATTGCGGTAAAAAGACACAGGCAAGTGCCAGTGTTGAATATCGAAAGCCTATGCAATCTTTCATGATCATGAGCAGAACACCTAAGTAGTTTATGAATGCTATTAATTTTTATAGGGTATAAGTTGTGAAAGCCTAAAGACTACCAGCTTTTAATGAAAAACATACACCGACAATTTGACGAAAAAATAAACAGCAGCCTATATTTAGGCTTACCGCATTCATCTAACGGCTAAAACATGTGGCTACTCAGCGTTTTTGCGGCACATTAAATAATTAGAATGCGTGCTATTTGAACAATACGCTCAACAATCCATTACGCAATTTACGAGAATTGCCCGGTACTTTTTAACACAAGTACAAAAGAGCGCAACCCACATTCAGGCAGCTTGCCGAGCAGCCTGAACATAGCTTGGCTACGGAATAGCATCTATTTTTTTACGTTCCTATTCAAAAATAATTGCTCAAAAGCCCCCACTAAAAAACAAATTCCCACCAAAAACCACGTAGGGCTAGCAACCATCTCCCACAGATCAAACGAGTGCGAAAGCAAATAGGGAAGAGCAATTAACGCGCGTGCCAAACAAATAAGCGCAATAACGACAAGGGCCGTTTTGAGTAGGGGAATTTTTTTAATTAAGCCCGCGCCCGAAAAGGCATAGGCCGTGCAAGTGAGCATTAAGCTCGCAATCACCACGGCACCCATTGGCGCCAACAGGGTTCCCGCCGCCGCGGATTCCACCACCACACGCGGCGCGCGTGCAAACGCATACCAACTAGGGCCGCCGACAATACACAGCAGATGCCACACGGCGGTAAGCGCCGCAATGATGCCGCCAAGTACCAAGAATTTTGATTTGTAGGTCAATGCATAGTTTCCACATTTATATTTTTTGCACAATCTTGAAGCGTCATGCTGCAGCTAGCCTCATTCATGTGATTGCCCTACCTAAACCTGCTTACGGTATTCAGAGGGGGTACGGCCGACTATTTTTTTAAAAAATGCATTGAATACAGACTTGCTGTTGAAGCCAACCGCTAAATAGATGTCGGTAATCGTTTTGTTTTTATACACAGGGTCTTGCAAGCAGCGCTGCGCCGCTTCAATACGATAGCCATTTACAAATTCATAAAAATTAATTTGGTAGTGGCGATTGATGATCATCGACAAGTCTTTGGCGGGCATAGCGAGTTGCTCTGCGAGCATATCCAGCGTTAAGTCTGGGTTTAGGTAGGTTTGTTGGCTGCGCATTAGGCTGTCGATTTTTTCAGCGCACTCAGGATTGAATGGCTTTTCCTGCGCTGGCTTTTTAACGGGTTCTTTCTCGTCTTTTTGTTTAACCGCCTCAAAGTTACTGAAGTAGCGCATGCTGGTAAAGACAAGCGTACAGACCAAGAAAAAAAGCGCGTAGTAGCCACTTAAACCTATGTATTCGATGAGGTTTCCGTCTGGGTCTGGGTGCAAAAAATCGTAGGCGGTAAACAGCCCTATTACCTTGCAGAATGAGAGAAAGCCCTCCATGCAGGTGACCAGGGTAAAACCCACCACTAAAATCTTTAGCCAGAGAATATCCAGCTTTTCTATATTGGAGTGGGTGTTTTTGAGTATGTCTTTGTACTTGAAAATAAGCAGGAAACCCGCCAAGCAATAGCCAATACGCAGGCATTTAATCAACAAGTCCATACCTATATAACCGGTGCTATAGGCAAATGTTTCGGTATTAATCCATTCCAAACGGGTCGCTGCCGGGTACCTATAAAAAGCAAAAAACATAAACAGCGCAAAGAGCACGAAAGGAAGCAGGTGTAGATAATCTTTACGGCGCAACTGAAAATCGCGGAACACCAGTGACTTCACATAGAAGTAGAGCAATACCGCATCTAGGTAATAGGCAAAGGCACCCACAAAATAGATTTGCGGCAAGTGTGCGCGCACGCTCAATTTAAATTCTGCGCCCCATAAAATTAGCTCGTGTAAAGGGATGCATGCATGGGCAATCAAAAAGGCGGCAAGAAAGTAGTTACTGATATTTTTAGGGGGATTGGTAAGGATCAACAGCAACGCAAAAAAAGCGCAGAGCATAGCGGTCATCAATAGAATGACGTCGTGAAAATTAAACACTACCTGATTCATTCCTCCCCCTTCGGCTAAGCGCCTTCTTTTATTCTTCTATTTTCGCGCGCCGATAGCGGTGCCTTGCACAGGGATACTATAGAAGATGCATCCATGGGGCTAGCAGGCCCCAGAAAAACCAACACCCTCTTGTTTGGGCCGCCACTATGCGAACTCGGCATTTTAGGCGTAGATTCGAGCAAAACCACTTCCCAGTTTCCGCAAAACGCAAACTGAAACGACCGCATAAGCTTACTCGGGCGCATACTCTGGTCGCTCGGGTCAGGCTACTTGGGGCGCGCACCAACAGCGCCACTAATAATAAGCCCCCATATAAATAAGAGACTTTGCTATGACCCATCGCAACGCGAAACAGCCTTTCAAACATTTTAAAACCGGCCTACTCAGCTGCTGTATTCTCAGCCTTGTCGCCTGCGGCGGCAGTGGCTCCGGTGACGGCGGCACCAAATCATCCAGCCCGCTCAGCTCTGCGGCTGCATCAGTGGCGCCTTCTTCTGCTAGCGCGGTCAGTAGCAGCGCACCCGCAGAGGGCATGACCCAACTTAAAACCCAAGGCACCCAGTGGGTGAAAGCGAGCGGCACGCCAATATTGCTGAAGGGCACCAACCTCGGCAATTGGCTGGTGCAGGAGTATTGGATGATGGGCCAAGGCGGCAATGGTGTTGTTGACCAGTGTACGCTGGAGAGCACCCTGACCGAGCGCTTCGGCTACGCCGAAAAAGAGCGCTTGGTTAAATTGTTCCGCGACAACTGGATAAAAGAGCGCGACTGGGATCAGCTGCAAGCCTTCGGATTCAATGTTGTACGCCTGCCCATATTGTGGAGCGTGATCGAGGACGAAAAAAATCCACGCACTCTGCGCGCCGATGCTTGGCACTACTTGGATTGGTCAATCGCCGAAGCGAAAAAACGCGGTATCTATGTGATTTTGGATTTACACGGCGCACTCGGCGGCCAAACACCTAACGACCACACTGGCTGCTCAGGGCAAAACCAATACTGGACTAACGCCGAATACCAAGACCGCACCAAGTGGTTGTGGGAGCAAATAGCCACCAAATATAAGGATGAACCCGCCGTTGCCGCCTATGACCCGCTCAATGAGCCCTGGGGTTCAACCGCCCAAGACATGGCCACGCGCGTGACTGAACTCTACGAGACTATTCGCAAGATCGACAGCAAACACATAGTGATGCTGCCCAGCCACTATGGCGATATCGAGGTTTATGGCGACCCAGTGGCCAAGGGTATGACCAATGTCGCCTTTGAGCTGCACCCCTACCCCGGCCTGTTTGGCGATAGACCCGGCGACAGCCACTTTGATATTCACCGCGACTGGCTCAAGTGTGGCGCTAGCGGCACCAGTGGTGTCTGCGACTGGGACAACAAACTCACCGCGCTCAAAACCCCTATGCTTATGGGCGAATTCCAACCCTGGCAATCGGCCGGTTTAGAGCTGGGCGGCAAAATTGGGCGCGCCACCTATGATACCTACGCCAGCTATAACTGGGCCTCTACCAGCTGGTCCTACAAACTAGTCAGTATTGCGGGCGGCCAGGGCAAGGGCACCTGGGGTATGGTCACCAATGAGATCAATACCAGCTTGGACACCGGCCTAGGTCTTATCACCAAAGCCAGCACCTGGGACTGCAACAACTGGGACAGCAGCTTCGCCGAGGCCTGCGCCAAAAAAGCGGGCACCATTACCACCAGCGGCACCGGCAGCAAAAACTATTACCTAGTGATCAAAACCGGCGCGCTCGATGGCGCCTACCCAGATGTGAGCTACGACAGCATCAGCCTGAAAAACACCGCCACTGACGAAGAGGTCGTCGTCAATGGCGGCTTCGGCAGCAACAGCGGCTGGACCGAGCTGAGCATTAGTGGCGCCGTAGATTACAACTACAATGCGCTCGATAGCAGCAAAGCCCCCAGCGGCAGCCAGGGTGCCCACCTGCACATCAGCCGCCCGGCGGGCGTAACTGGCGAGATCAATGGTGCTATCTACCAGCAAATCACCCTAGCCGGAGGCCAAAGCTACGCCTTCAACGGCGTCTTTAAAGGCAATAGCAGCCTGAACACCTGGGCCGAAATCTATTTGCTAGAAACAGCCCCCCAAGCCAATAAAGATGTGGTGGATAGCGCCGGTAAAGTGGACTTTAGCAGCGCCCCCATCGCCGAGATTGAGGCCCTGTTCACTAGCTACGGCCAAGTTGGCTACGATGTTAATAGCGGCCTAGCCAAGTGGTTAGTCACCAGCGAGCACAACAATGTGTTTGATTACCCCGCGCGCCCCGCTAAACCCACACTGGTGCAAAGCGGTAGCAATGTCACCCTAAGTTGGCTGCCGCTCGCGGGCGCCGACCTCAGCTACAGCGTTTACCGCGCGACCACCCCGGGCGCCAAGGGCACACTGCTAGCAGAGGGCTTAAGTACAACCAGCTATACCGATACCGGCATTAGCCTGGAGGAAACCTACTACTACTCAGTGACCGCCAAAAATGCGATTGCCGAGGGCTATGCCAGCGAACCCGCCAACACCCAGCTACTGTTCGTGTCGGTGCCCGCCAAAATCGAGGCAGAAAAATTCACCGCCATGAGCGGCGTGCAAACCGAGACCACAGGCGATAGCGGCGGCGGGCTCAATGTAGGTCATTTTGAAGCGGGCGATTTTATCGAGTTCAGCATTAAGGCGGTAACCGCGGGCAATTACACCATTGATTATCGCCTTGCCAGCCAAAATGGCAGCAGCGGTTTTGAGGTGTTAATTGATGATCTGGTGGTAGACACCCAAACCCTGGCCGTAACCGGCGGCTGGCAAACCTACATCACCAAAACCAGCGCCGTGTTTGCGTTGAGTGCGGGCAACCATCAACTGCGCTTTCGCTCTATAGGCAAGGAGTGGAACTTCAACTGGTTCGAGATTAAAAAGCAGTAAGCCAAAAATATTCGGGCTGCCAAGCAGCCCGAATAGCAACAAACCAAAAAAACAGAGAGACTAACTATGAGCCACAGACTAAAAGAATTGATCGTCGCGCTGGCAATAACTGGGGCTGGCGGAGTGTTGCAGGCAGCAGAAAGTAAACACTTAAGCGTTTACACCACCGCCAAAGACACAGAGCAGCGCCTCAGTTTAACTAACACACTTATTTTCAAAAAAGCACAACAGATGCCTGAAACTGACATTGCAATTTATGTAAACACAGCCAAGCAATATCAATTGTTTTTAGGCATGGGCGGCGCCATTACCGATGCCAGCGCCGAGACCTTTGCCAAATTAAATCGCACCAAAAAAGCAGAACTCTTACGCGCCTATTACGATAAAAAAGACGGCATAGGTTACAGCTTGCTGCGCACCACTATTCACAGCTCAGACTTTGCCAGCGGCAGCCACACCTACATTGACGAAGGCGATAAAGAGTTAAAAACCTTTAACATCAAACACGATAAAAAATATCGCATCCCCATGATTAAGGCGGCCATTAAAGCCGCGGGTGGAAACATCACCACCTACGCCAGCCCCTGGAGCGCACCGGCGTTTATGAAAGACAGCAACAATATGCTGCAAGGTGGAAAACTACTGCCAGAATACAACCATGCCTGGGCGACCTATTACACTAAATTCATCAAAGCCTATGAACAGGCGGGCATACCTATTTGGGGTATTACCATTCAAAACGAACCCATGGCCAAACAAACCTGGGAGTCGATGATTTACACCGCCGCCGAAGAGCGCGACTTTTTAAAAAATCACCTAGGCCCCGTCATGGCTAAAGAGGGACTAGGCGATAAAAAAATTATCGTCTGGGATCACAACCGCGATTTATTAGTAGACCGCGCCAATACTATTCTGGGCGACCCAGAGGCCGCAAAATATGTATGGGGTGTAGGCTTCCACTGGTACGAAACCTGGACCGGCGGCAAACCCATGTACAACAATGTAGCTGAAGTGGCCAAGGCCTACCCCAAGGTAAACCTATTGCTTACCGAAGCCACCGTAGAAAAATTTGACCCCACGCGCTTTCAATACTGGCCCAACGCCGAGCGCTATGGCGACTCTATAATCAACGACTTTAACGCCGGCGCCGTGGCCTGGACCGACTGGAATATTTTGCTCAACAACACCGGCGGCCCCAATCACGTCGGCAACTTTTGCTTTGCACCTATCCATGAAAACAACGGCGAACTAATTTACACCCCAACTTATTATTACTTGGGTCATTTCTCTAAATTCATTCACCCCAACGCAAAACGCGTAAGCGCCGCCAGCAGCCGCAGCGTGCTACAAACCACCTCTTGGCTAAACACCGACAACAGCCTCGCCACGGTAGTCATGAACAGCAGCGATGCCGCCGTAAACTACCGCTTTCATATAGGCAACGAAGAAACGACTATTACTATTCCTGCACATGCTATGCAGACGTTGGTGTACTAACAATTCACAAGCCAGATAAAATTACGTTTTACTTTGCATAAAAAATGCCCCTCGTCATAAACGAGGGGCATTTTTGTTTACTAAGAACCGCTGTATAAAAACTGCTAAATTCGCAGCTCGCTGTATTTACACAGCCACTACGCCAAGATAAAACCTAAGCGCAGTGGTGTTTACAGCATGCTACAGCGTTTTATTCTGGTGCAGTTTCAGTCACTTCAGGGGCATAGAATCTCAAGCCACCTTTACCGTGCACTATGTCTTCACCGCGTTCGGTTAAGGCCATTGCATCATCCACTGCTTTGGTCATATCCCAAGCGGCATTTTCTGATGAGTTGCCATACCATGACCAAGCCAACCAACTGAAGCCTTTGCTGCGCAATTCCGGTGAGCCTGTCGCATTTAAATCTTCTGGCAGAATCACACCTTCGGTGTAATCAACCATCAGCTCTTCAAAGTGACGTGAGTAGAAGAAATCAACTTGTGCTTTGACCACTTCTTCTTTCTCTACCGGTATTAAACCTTCAAATACAATCTCGTCAATTTTGATAGGATCAGTTTTAGACATTGCTGGACCTTCGACAGCGCCATCAAGACTGGTCGCAAAACTAAAGCCCATGTTCTTAGGCAACGCATTGCGCTCAAAACCTTCGGGGAAAGCAACCACAACCTCAATATCATTCCAGTCGCCTATCACTAGATCATCATAGGTTTTATTAACTACATCAAAGTGATGTGAGTAGTTCGCATCCTGCAAATAAAACTGCATGGTTAAGGTAGTCAGGCCACGATAATACTCAGGAATAAATACGCGGGTTTTGAAAGTAAAGGGATCGTTAAAATTCAAGCCTTCAATTTTCGCGGGGTTCTTGTGCTGAACATCAATACGATCCGCAAAATCTTTCGCGGTAATGTTCAATGTGCCATCTGTTGCAACTACGTTAGCCGAATCGCCCCAGCTATACGCAACCCAGTTATCTTCATCTATATCAAAGGTGCCTTTATAGATAGTGCCGAGTTCAAACGCGTTGTTGGCAGCAACACCACTGATCACCAAGTCTTTAATGATAACTGCACCATAAAAATCTGGATTGGCCGTAGCATCACCGACGCCTAAATTACCCACTTGAATACCCAATGAGCTAAGCCCTGCACCTGCAGCGCCAAAATCAGCCGTGACGATCATTTCATTCCACGCACCGTAGGTAATATTGCCTAGATCGCTGGTGGTCATCCACTCACCTTCACTGTTAAAAAGTTTGCCATAGGCCCAAGAGCCGGCATAACCCGCAGGGAAATAAATATTAGCGGTGATTTGAATCGGCTTAGTGAAATCTACTCCGGTAATACCTTTGTAAATAGCTACAATTTGATCTTTACCGGTAGCGCGCGTTAAACCAACACCTTCGCCCGCCACCAAGGCAACGCCGGTACCTTCCCACGCGGTTTCCCAACCACCAATATCACTTTCAAAGTTTGCGTTCAACAATTCTGTCGCGCCGCTGCCTTCAATCACTTTAAAGTTATCAAATTTAATGGCACCTACAACACTGGGCACCTTGCCATTTGATATTAACTCCAAGCCGATTTTAGTTACACGCTGCATATTGAATGCGTCACTCGCCCAGCCGAAAGAACCTTTGTTTTTAACAGTTGCACTGATGCGATTCCACGCGTTAGGTGTTTGCCCGCCCACACCATTCCAACCGAGGTTGGCATACTCACCATTCTCATCGCGCAGGTATACTTGGAAACCCATGTTGCCATCGGTGACATAGGCTTGATCAAACCACACATCAAAACTAATATCGGTATTGCTGACATCGATAGGGCCGTCGAAAGGTACATTTAAGGCAACTTTATCGGCGGCATCTTTCCAGGGAACAGTAACGGTGAATGCATAGTCACCTGCAGCTTTTTCCAAAATCTCTTTATGCTTAACAGGCTTTTCACCAACACCAGAACCGCCAAACTCAGTCATGATGATAGGCATTTTTTGCTTGCGCAGTACTGCAAATGCATTGTCTATTTTGGCACTGGTATTCCAGTAAGAACCGTAGGCATGCACTGCTAACACAAGGTTTTTCTCTGTATCAGCCGCCAACAACTCCTTACCGCGATCCGAATCAAAGGCGTAGTAGTCTGAGCCACAGGGCGCATCTATCACTAGCGGCACTTGAAAGCCCGCTTTACGGAACGCGCGAATAGCGGTTTTGTAGTTGTCTATATAGGTTTTGTAACCAACGCTGGTCGCGTTGAATATGTCCTTAGGGCCCCAACCGCTGGCGATGTTGATCATGAGATTGTTTTGAAAACGATCCTGATAGATCACCGGCAAAAAGGTTTTCAGCCAAGTGGTTTGAACAGCACTTGAAAAAAGTGCGTCATCATCACTGCAGTTCATCGCTGGGTCAGACAAGCTCAGAATTACAAACAGATTGTTAGATGTAGCCGACACTAAAGCCGCTTCCAACTCATCTGGTGTAGTAGTAGGCAAAAGCGATATACGAATAATATTCGAACCTGTTTCGCTAATCGCCTTTATGCCACTAAAGCGATTAAGTGCATCTTCGGCATACTGTAAATTAATACCGTGGAAAGTTGTCACATTACCGTTAGATGTAATCTCGCCGCCACTTGCACGCAACACGGGCAAACCTGCCGTGGGGCGCAGGGGGTTTGGATCTTCAGTGACCACGTCAGGGGTGAGCTTGTAGTCTTCCGCATCAGAGGTGCCGAGCATACTGCCGCCACCGCATCCGTATAAGAACCCAGCACTGGTAATCAGCGCCAATAGCGTAAATTTGTTTTTCATTTCATTCTCCACAATTTTATTATTCGCACCGCACTGCTTGGGCAGTGCGTCTGGCTATTCAAATGTATTCAACGGACTAGAAGGACAGATTCACACCTGCGCTGTAGCGTGTTTCCTGCACCCACAATGAAGCAAATTGATCTTGATACTGCGAATAGCTTTTTCTGCTTTGCTCAGTCAAGTTAGTGCCATTCAGGAAGAAGCTAACATTGTCGTTAAGCCAATAGCTGATAGACAAATCTAAGTAGCCAACAGGCTCTGCCCAGTTCGCCATTTGCATCACAGCCACATTGGTGGTTACACCTTTACGCTCAGTAAATTCAGCACTTCTATAGTTGTAAGCAAGACGAACATTCAAACCAGCGCGGTCGTACCAGAGAATCAAGTTGGTTTGATTTTGTGAGTTAGACGGCAGTGGCAAATAGTTGCCCATGATGTCCTGCTCAGATGTTTCGCTGTGGGAATAGGTATAGTTAAATTCAATACCGGTTGAGCTAAGGAACTCACCCGGCAGGAAAGTGAAGGGTTGCTTGTAGCCGAACTCAATACCATACAAATCGGAGGCGCCAACATTGCGCGTGGTGTAAATATTGGCGATACGGCCGCGATCTATACCATCGAGATCCAAGAAGCTACGCGCCTCTTGATATTTTTCTACAGCAGAATCCACTTGTATCAGGAACATGCCCACGCCGAGAATTGCGCTTTCATCGAAATACCATTCCACGGAGCTGTTATAGACAGTCGACAACCAAGGTTTAATATCAACTCTGCCTCTGTCGTCACCACCACCAATACAACCCACTTGAGCCTGACGCGCCTGTCCATTGGATGGATCAATGACCATTACGGCCTCACCATTTTCATCAGTTTTATTACATTGGCTGTACCATAGCGCCATGCTTGAACCGACTTCATCCAAATCGTTGCGGGTCATGGTTTTTGCAACGCCAAAACGTGCAACTACATCATCTGCAGGGAAGAAGTTAATATTGAATGAAGGCAAGGCTTCTGTGCTGCTATTTTCAGTAGTAGCAGTCTCAGATACGTAGGCAATTTTTTGCCAATCGTCGTAGCCAATTGAATTAAAGGAATCCAAAACATCTGGCACGACACTCTTATCGACTGAACGATCGGTCTTCACGACTTGCAGACCAAGATTGCCCTTGTAGGGGATACCAAACAAACCCGTAGATTCATCGCCAAAATTAACTTGCGCATAGGCGCTGGTAGACGTTTCTTCTACACCATAGGTATAGCCTGGGTCATTAACAGTACGCGTTCCAGGATAGAGGCGATTCATAAAGGCATAGGGATTATCCCAAGCGGCTGGGTTCAACGAGGCTACGCCTTTTTCAAAGCCTTTAATTGGGCCAAAATCGGTGAAGGGCATAGCATCTGCTGCAGAGAAACCATTGTCTTGCAAGCCACCAATATCGATCAAACTTGGATTAGTTTCCGCATAGTTAAATTTCATCCAGTTAGGAAACTTCTGCCAAATCAAGTTGCCAGGCAATAATTTATAGCGCTTATCAACAGGAACGCGCGAGTCTTCCCAGTCGGTGTAGCGACCAGTTGGGGTCACATAGTAAAATTTATTGTGATTAGCTTCACGTACGGAGTAACGCAAACCGCCTTCGACCGACTCTACAAAGCCACCATCGAAGCTAAATTTAGCATCGCCGCGCAATACATTTAATTCTGCGTCAGTATTGGTACCTTCCGCAAAACCTTGATACTGTTTCAACAAGTCTGCGCTCGACAAGTCGTCGGTATAACTAAAGCTAGGATATTCACCGGTGTAGTCAACGGTTACATGGTAGCCATCTACCGGGTCTTTACCAGAGATCTCATCTTCATCAACCCACAACCAAGCAGGTGTACCTTGCTGGAAAGTCGCCTTGCGATATTGTTTTTCTGCCTCGGCATGAATAACGCGTACGCTGGCTTCTAGATTTTCGTTGTTGGTGTAGTTCAATTGGAAATTACTGTTCAAGGCAGCTGTTTTTTCAATTTCACTAGAAGAGGTGGTTTGGAAATCTGCAGCCCAAACATTGGCTACTTTGGTTGCATGTATGTTCACAGTTTGTGCAACACCATTGCTGTCGGTATAGCTGAATGGATGGCCTTCACCCACAACACTACCGGCTTGCAACACATCAAAGATTTGCTCGTTATGCAATGCGCCTACACCGTTAACTTGGAACGAGTTAGGCGTGTGCTTACCATTAAAACCAGCACCTACACCGCGATCGTATTTATCCATCTCGGTATAGAACACATCAGCGCGTGCCGACCAGTTTTCATTAAAATCATACTTCGCCGTTAAGGAGCCGCCGTTGCGATCGCGTTCCACAAAACTACTTTTCGCTCCAAATTCATTGGGAACCAAGTACCAATCATTGACCACATAGTTGGGGTCGCGAATCATCTTGGTGGCATCATTTGGATCGGCAATCATTTTGCCGTAGGGGTTTTCTAAATCGCCATTGGGCTTGCCGCCTTGGCTATCGAGAAAGCCTAAGTTTTGCTCTTCCCACATAGAGTAATTCGCCGCATAAGAATTAGCGGTATAGAGGTTGCCGAGAATAGAAAAATTGTCACCATTATTAAAACCCAGCACTAATGCCAAGCTGTAGTCAGGGCTGCGTGAACCTGTGGTGCCATCAAGGTTGTATTCTTCTGTTGAACGCGAGCCCATGCCACCTTCAGCGCGCAAGCGTGAGGTAAAGCCTTCTTCTAAGGTTGATGGATCTAAGGTTTTGAGATCTACAACACCCGAAATACCGCCTGCCAAATTGTTAGCCGCTTGCGACTTATATACATCCACACCGCTAATCATGCTCGCGGGCACGTCGGAAAAGTTTGCTTGAATGCCAGTGATTGACCAAGGGCTTAAAAATTGTTCACCATTCAGCGTAGTCAGTACTTGTGGCATACCGCGGATATTGAGCGTGGTGCCCTCACCTGCTTCGCGCTTAATCTGAATGCCGGTAACGCGCTGCAAAGAATCGGTAATCGTTGTATCTGGCAGCTTGCCGATGTCTTCAGCCACAATGGAGTCAACCACTACGGAAGATTGACGTTTAATATCAATCGCCTTGGCTTGCGATCCACGAACACCGAGTACCAGAACCTCTTCAGTAACTTCATCCGTCGCATCGGTGGCCGCAGGCGCTTGTGCATAAAGATTGCCACTGGCTAAAACGCAACTAATCGCTAAGGCCAAGCGATTTCTAGCGGTATTTAAGTGAATGTTTTTGAACATACCTAGCTTCCTCATTTTTTTACCTAATTATTTTAAATAGTGAAATTTCTTATTTTTAAAAGAGTGAAAGAGCAGCGCAAAACCTCATCGCAGGCTTAGGGCAAATGATTCATTGCGCCAAATAATTTAGTTACACGACTTGCTATTACATTGTTGTTATTTATGGGTTCAATAAGGGCCTTGATCCGCTAATCAAAAACAGCAACGCCAAGCACTGCCACCGAGCACTAAGCCCGACCTAATTAGAACGTTCAAGACCAAATAAGCTCAAGACAGGCCCACTCCCGAACCAGTTCAAACAATAAATGTAATCGGTAACATTAGGGATAACCAAAAATACAGTAATTAACACAAAAAACAACTTTATTTACCTAGGCTGATTAGTAAGCAAGCACCAACAACCAGCTAAAACACATCACTGAAGCCAAATAAAACCAATTAAAATCAATAGGATAGATGGAATACACCAAACAAAAGGTACATTCGAAAAGTTCCATTAAGGACAAAACAATTTATAAGATTTATCCACTTTGTTACCATTGGAATCATTAATAGGTGTAAATGCAGCCAATTTAGGGACATAAGCAAACTAGGAGGTAAAGCAAAAAGGCAGCGTCTAAAGTAATAGAAGAGAAGTGAAGAGAAAGCAATAAATGCGGAAAGAAAGCTGAAAGAGTAACAATGAGGGAGCGCAGGAAATGAAGGTGTTCCACTGACTATTGCCCGCCACAGTTAGAACCTCATCGAATGAGATGCCAACTGAGCGAGCAGCTAAAAGAGGTGCTAGAGCAAGGTTTCAATCGCCGCAGCAAGCTCAGGCGAATCCGGCTTGGTCATGCTGCCGAAATACTCCACCAGCTTGCCATCCTTACCCACCAAATACTTATTGAAGTTCCACTTTGGCGGTTTGGATTGCTCGGCAAGCGCTTTAAACAGTGGGTTTGCTTCCTCGCCTTTTACATGGGTTGGCGAGAGCATGGTAAAGGTCACACCGTAGTTTAAAAAGCAAATACCAGCTGCCTCTTCCTCATCTTTGGCTTCTTGCTTAAAGTCATCGCTGGCAAAACCCACAATAACCAAACCTTGGTCTTTGTATTTTTTATGCAGGGCTTCTAGCTCCTTAAATTGCGAAGTAAAGCCGCAGTGGCTGGCGGTATTCACCACCAATACCGCTTTATTTTCCATGAGCTGGCAAAGGTTTACCGACTCTTTTGAGTGCAACTTGCGGTATTCGCCCTTGATGTAGTCAGGGCAAGCACTGGCCGCAAGGCTACAAAAGCCTACAGCGACAAATGTAGCTATTTTAATGAGCGGGTTTAAGAGTTTCACAATTCACCTCGATATTGGTGTTAGATTCAGGACGTAATAGAGTTTCGACTAGGACTATATGCTAAAGATGATAATTTGGATCACTTGTGGCTATTTCAAGGCCAACCCAAGTATTAAGACAATGTAAACACTAAAGCCCTGTGCGGGCCTTAGGCTGATGTAGTTTTAACTTAAGGGCGACGAGTTAAAACCAAAAGGAGAGATAAAAGCGAATAACGTCCGCTTGCAAACTATAAAGCGGCTCAGTACCTGGGCTGAAATCTGTCGCAGCCACACGCGCATCGCGGAAGTCATCGTACTGAATATCAAACCTATCCCAATATAAATTGGCGGTGCTCTTATCAAACCAAGGGATGAAGCCCGCAGGTAACTTATAGGTCACTCCCAAGCCAATCGTGGTGGATGAAAAAGGGCTCAGCTCTTTATCTCGCGCTAAAAAGTTTTGCGCATCGCGATAGGGGTATAGGTCGCTGTAAAAATCTGCCGCTGTTTGGCTATAAATGCGGTACTTAGCTTCAAAAACCCAATGATCGCTGTAGAGATGCACATATTTAATTTGCGCGTTTTTCGCTTCTATGCCCCAGCTATCGGTAAATTTTCGCAGCTCCGTTTGAATGGTCGCGCTATAGGGCAAGTGGTAGGAGGCGCGCAAGCCGAGGGCGTCGCTGCTGCGGGTATGTGGGTACATTTCCGCCTGATAGGAATAGCCCCCAGACTGATCCAAAAAGCGCACTGAGCGATAGGGATTGTTTAAACAGCTTTCATCATCGCGAATATTGAGACATGCATCCGTCGCGCTATCAAAACTAATCGAGGCCAACAGATTTTTGGTGATGATTTGCGATGCGTTAATGCTGTACTTGCGGCGTTGCAAATCTAATTTAAAGTCAGGGTCTGGTACGCCTTTTATGTTACGCCCTACTATATCTGACCCAAAGCTCACGCCGAAACCCAAGGTGGTGAGATCACCGAAAAAACTCTGGTCAATGCCCAAACTATAAGTTTTGGCCGCGTAGTCATTCTCATTGCTCGCAGTATAACCAAGGCTAATAGTGGAGCGATCAATCATGTATTGAGCGGTAAAGCCCTGCTCTTTGCGCTCTTCGGTATAGGGGCTAGCCGTCGCTTCTACATCGATAGACGCACTGGACACCATGTCCACATAATAATTGGCAGAGACAGATACCGAGGTGCCGAGATTTTTACGTACAAGAATTGAAGGGCCGTCAATTTGCGCACCGCCGCCATCATAGCCGTGGTAGAGCATATCGATACGCTCATCAGGCAAGACTGCAGCCAATAGGCTGCAACTCACACTGCTCAAGATAAAGCTGCGCAGTAAAATTCCCGTTAGATACTTAGTTACAGCCACAGCCACCTCCCGATGCGCCATCACCACCGCGCGCCGCTTCGCGCGCATCGTACACGTGATGCAAATAAGAACTGGCAACAGGGTCGCGCTCAAAACTCATTAACTCATCCGCAATATTTTGGCGTTCATAGGGCTTCACCCAAGGTTTAATAGGGCTACACGCGGCCAAGCCCAACAACGGCAAGAGCAAACCTACAACGAAGAGGCGACGCGCTTTCATTCGCGAATAAGCTCCCGAATTTGATCGCGGTATTTGTTTTCATCACCCGCTTTGTAACCGCGATTCACATAGCGAATTTGACCTTTTTTATCGATCAACACAGTCGTCGGCATAGCATCTACACCGTAAAGTTGACTCGCTTTACTTTCCGGATCAAACAATACCGGGAAGCTCACCCCCAAATCTTTTATGAGCTTTTTGGCATCGCTATTATCTTCTTCCACATTGACGCCATAAAACTGCAAGCCAGCGCTGCTATAGCGTTTGTGCATGGCATCGAGTAAAGGCATTTCTTGACGACAAGGGCCGCACCACGATGCCCAGAAATTTAACATCACCACCTTGCCGCGCTGTTCAGCCAAGCGCACATTTTCACCGGTACTACTTTGCAGTGTAAAATCGGGCGCTGGCTCAGCCACTGCAACCAAGGCCATTGTACTTAGCAGTGCACCCATGCCGAGCGCGATACTTTTTTTAACGAAAGAGGATATAAACTTCATCACTATAACTCCACGCGATTCAACCAAAGAAACAGAGCGTTTATTCAACAAAGAGTAGACTTCACCAACATTGAAAACCCAACCAAAAAAACTAAACAGCTAGAAAAATAACGTCAAACCAAAGCGCGACTCCAAATTATCCACGGTTTTGCTCTCACCAAAGAGCTCATGGGTAAAGTGATGGTTGCGCATGCTCAAATCAAAAGCCAGCCAGTCAGTCGCAAAAAAGCGTACGCCAGCACCTACATTGGTGGTGAAATATTGCTTGGCAGCAAAATCAGTATTGCCTGCACCAGCAATCAAATAAAAGTGCGTATTGAACGTCCATTTATCAGAAATATATATTTGCCCCGGGAAAAAGTTGTAGCCGAGCGAGAGATTGTAATAGCTGATATCGCGCTCGTCATCGGTGAGCAACTCAACGCCGCCACTCAATAATTCATAGCTGGTTTTATCCGCGCGACTCAAGGCATAAACTGCCTCGACAAAAAAATCTTCGGTTATGTGATAAGCGAAACTAATCCCTTGCACGGGATTACTGCCAAAATCTTCCACACTCAAAATACCGTAAAAAGCACCCATCTCGAAGTTTTCACTATCGAGATCGTCTTCTTTAATATGACGGCGTTTAATATCGGGCGTAATGATTTGCTCAAGCTCGTCATCATCGGCATCGTCTTGCGCCTGTGCGGGCACGACCAACAGGCAAGCTGCAGCCAAGAGCGCGCTTAAAAAAAGATGTTGAATCCGACTTTCCATTCATTAACCTCTTCATTGGTATTGCGACTAGTAAGAATATAGTGATTAGCATATTCCACGCGCATAAATAAACGCCCCTTGATGTGCACATAAGCACCCAAACTGGCTTGTAATAAATTATCTTTACGGTCTTCGGTTTGCACCAAGGTCGCACTGGGGAGGGTAGTAATTTTGCCGCCGCCAATACTGAAGTAAGGCGAAACGCGCCATTGCGGAAAAGGCTGAAACAACACCGCTGCCGCGACAATTTGGCTGTCGGAAAACTGGCCCGTGTTATCGTCTAGGCGCACTTCCGCCGACAAGTTTTTGGTGAAACGATAACCGAGATTAAACGCGAGACCATCGGCACCGGCGAAATCGCCGTAGGCCATTCCCAGCTCCCAGCGATCCACTAAGTAATCGCCGCGCCCAGGTGTGGGGAAATCAGGTTTGCTGCCATCGAGAGCAAGAGTAAATTGCATGTCGCTGCGCTTAATCCAGCCCACAATACCGCGCTTCGTTTTAACTTTTATCCAGTCTGTGCGGCGCTTTATCAGGGTGATAATTTCATCGCGCTCAACCACATGAAAAATTGGGTAACCGCGCCCAGGGCCGCTGTGCATATTGATGAAAGCATCATCAATACTTACTTGCAGGGGCTCGTCGGGGCTAAACCAACCTGCGCTGACATTGAGGCTCAGGCACATCAACAGCGCCAACGCCGCGCAGAACCCCTGCCAAGAATTCGCGCCGCGTCGCCAGAGACGTCTTGATGACAAACTTAAGGACATGCAGGCTCTCTTTATTCTAATCGTTAGTTTTGAATAGCCATTTCAAACGGGTTGGTATAGTAGCGCCCGCCTGTATCTAACCATTCCGACAGCAACTTTAATTCGCTGTTATTAAGAAAACCCGCGTGGCTTCCATTGACGGCAAACTTATCGAAAAAACGACCGCTATTGCGCGCGCTGCCGCGCTGCATACTAGCCCTAACTGGCACAGTAACCAAGACAGGATCGGTACAGACGCCATTTGCATCGACTATGGGGTTGCCATCGATATCGACATTACACTCTCCCGTTTCAACGAGTTCATCTTCTAACAAGCCCGTTTCATCGTTGAGTATTTGTTTATTGTCCCCTTGGGTCAGCTCAGTATAGGAGGTCATTGCACGGTTGGCCGCCACTTTTAGGCGTGTTAAATCCAGTTGGCCATCGGGCACCTTGGTGACACTCACGCCCATCACGTCAGCCGTCGGCGCGTGGCAGGCGATGCACTGCGTCGCCGTCGCCGTATCTATCGTCATGGGCGGCCGCTCCCGCTCCCAAAAATATTGGATATGGTATTCGTAATTAATGACAACACGGCAATTGGCATTCCAGCCGTCATCTTCGCGGCAGGAGGTCGGCGTTGGTGCAGGAATATCATCAGGTAAGCTACCGGGCACTAATTGATTGTATCTATAAGCGAAGGCAGGTGTTTTTGCGACGCTCGGGGCGCTCCACTCATCGCGATAGACTAAGTCCATCACCGGTGTGCGCAGATTGCGCTCTTGCCCAGGCCCCGCCATAGGGTAGCAGCTACCGCCATCGCTCGGGTCTTCGCAATAGGTTGAGCGCTCGGCAAATTCCGCCATTGTCTGCCCCATATTGGGCGCTAAGGGCGCACCTAGCGCATCATAACGTTGGGTATTAGGGAATGAGGCTGCCGTTGCCGCACCGGCATTGATCGACTGCGGTGCCAGCCCGCGACGACCATGTACTACTTCTGGCTTTTTAGCATCGTGACAACCGTTGCATTCAAGGGTTTCGCCGGGGCGCAACTGCAACCAATTGGTGTGATTAGCGCTAATTTGCTTGCCATCTTTATCTAAAATCTCAAATGCGAAGGCCACATCGGCTGGGACTTTTACCTTGACGGAACCGTCCGGCTCAACGGGCGCGTAGCCCAAAATCTCTTGAATGCCGCGATTGCCGTTCATGAGGTTACCGTAAATATTATCGTCTTGATCATCCAATATCTGGTCATTCGGCACGCTCACCGCTTTCACTAAGCGAATAAAGCGCGCTGGCCGCTGACTCGCGGGCGCTGCCGCCATAGCCGCAAGGTTCGCTGGCACATTGCGGAAACCTAGGTTGCTGAAGGCTCCATCCAAATCATAAACGCTGCGAATATGCAGCATGCCGACATTTTCCCGCGCTAAATCCACATCCACCGAGGAGGGAATATACGCGGGCGGAGTGATAAGTTTTTCGAGTGCAATCGCCTCAGTAAATAACTTGCCGTCCTGCGCCAAAACCACCGGTAATTGAGTTTGATTTACCGTGTCGTAAATCCAAATGCCATATAGCGGCGGCGCCTCTTGGTAACCCGCGACAGGGACACCATCGACTAAGTAAGCGGGCAAACAGGGCACCAACTTCAAGGTTTCTATCAACTGTAAGCGACATTGACTCCAGCTTACCAAAAGACGATTGGTGCCATCATAAAGAGGTGCAAGGGATGCAAAACGACCGTGCAGAGAAACTGCGTCAATCGCAATATCGACAGGCTTAATGGAAATGGAACTGGGCTCGCCTTCGGCAGTGTCACGGCCATCGAGCAGCACCATATCTCCGCC
This sequence comes from Cellvibrio sp. 25HG11W-0, assembly GCF_057815475.1. Taxonomy (NCBI): domain Bacteria; kingdom Pseudomonadati; phylum Pseudomonadota; class Gammaproteobacteria; order Cellvibrionales; family Cellvibrionaceae; genus Cellvibrio; species Cellvibrio sp. 25HG11W-0. The sequence continues at coordinate 673,905 of NZ_CM174230.1, read as the reverse complement.
TAACTGGGTTTCATTCTGCATATATATAGCGGCAATACGATCATCGGGCATTAATAAAGGGCGAAACAAGCGCGGCGTCGTTTGCATGGCATCCGCAGGTTCTAGATTCAAACTGAAATAACCAAAGTAGCGCTGCGCATCAGTACCATCAGGGTTGGCGGTGTAAAAACTGAGATGCTCACCTTCCCAGCGTAAAAATAACAAACGACCATCGAGCATGACCGTGGGCGCTATATCGTGGCTTTGATTGAAGCTGAGCTGCTGAATATCCGAGCCATCTTCTTTTACGCTGTGCAGTAACAGGCTGGTGATATCGCCATCCTGTGTAGTAGTAGCGCCAAACTGAGGTTTGCCTTCGTCGAGCAGTATTTCTTTGCTGCGCTTTTGGCGATTAGAGGTGAATACAATCCGCCCATCAGATGAGTAGTGCGGGCTAAGGTCGTCGCCTTTTTCCGCCTCAAAATTGGAGCTGATAACGCGGCGCAAAATTTTGGTTTTTAGGTGATATTCCCAAATATTCCAGGTGGGTTGCTCATCGTCATCAAGATCTGGGTCCGCTGGCGCACGTAGGGAAAAGATAATCCGGGTGCCATCAGGATGGGCCGAAACATCGCGCACATCATAATTGGGCGCCGCCGGGGTGAAGTTAGGGTCATTGGCAAATACATCGCGGGTCACATTAATAGTCGCCGCTTGTGCCGTAGCGCGCTCTTTAATGATTAGCTCCGCGCCAGGATTAAAGCCGTAGGGTTCGAATACATTGGGAAAAACCGCCACCCCATCTTCATCGAGCGGAATGGGGCGCTGTACATAGGCGATAGGTAAGTCAGCTACTACGGGATCTGGGGCCTGGCCCGCGTTACTGCCGCTGTTGGCACCACCGCCACTGCTGCCACCACCACAAGCCGCCAACATAAACGCACCGACAAAACATGTGCCCACCGTTAGGGCGTTTTTTCGAACGAGCGTTCCGAGCAACCAAGAAACCCAAGATGCGTGCTGCATAGCCTAACGCCTTTTAAAAACAATAATCGGTAATGGAGATAGAGAGCCTAGCAGCTCATGATAATGACAGCCGTCACTCTGAGCTAACTCATTGAGCATCTAAGTTAACACACCGCCAAAAGAGCATTACATTGTCTGGGAATCACGCCCGTTAATCTCTCGATTTAGTCACGCTTCATCGGTTGACCCAGACGCCAAGCCTACCTACATAAGCGCCAAAAAGTTGAGGGCGATGCCAAACTCATCGATATTGCTCATTAAAGCTGATATCTGCTCTAAAAAACCAAAAATTGATACCGATTAAACATTATGTGACCCAGTCGACAAGCCAAGGGGCTAAGCCCGCATAGGTTTAAACGGCTAAGCTACCTATACTTAGCCACCTATATTGATTTTTTTGGATTAACTCACTTTTAAGCCGCACCGAGCCTTGCACACGTCAGGCGTGGAACTGCATTCCCACTACAGTCGGAATACATTCCTTCATAAGCGGCAGTCGAATCACCAGCCCACTGACCAGCAGTAATACTGCGCGGGAGCAAACGTGAACCAACAGCTATTTATCTATTTTCGCCAGACGCTATTGCGCCCAGCCTGTGCGCTCACTCTGAGCCTGCTTGCCATGCAAACCTTCGCTGGCACGCGCGAACAGGCGCTGCAAATTCACAACCGCATTGCAGGTGTACCGCCGAGCGAGGCAGTGCTGCTGCAAATGACAGCCAAAATTGACGCAGGGCAAACGGCCGATGCGGTGTCTATCGCCATGGAGAACGAGGCATTTTACAGTGTAACGCTCAAAAATCTGGCGACACCTTGGACCAACCGCGACCGCACTATTTTCGCTCCGCTCAATGACTACACCGCCACGGTGATAGGTTTGGTACGCGACAATGCCGACTTTCGCAGCCTGCTCTATGGCGATGTGCTCTACACCAGCAATGCCAGTGGTTTGCCCGCCTATTCCACCAGTGACAACAAGCATTATGAAGCGCTTGAAACCCAAGGCCTGAGCCTTAAAAACACCCTGCAAGCTGTCAATCAAACTGCACTGAATGGCCTGCCCGCAGACGCCACCTCAGGCGTAGTCACCAGCCGCGCAGCCGCCAAGGCCTTCTTTATTGATGGCACCAACCGCGCCATGTTCCGCTTCACCTTAATTAACCACCTCTGCCGCGACTTAGAACAGGTACACGATGTCACCCGCGTACCTGACTTTATTCGCCAAGATGTAAGCCGCAGCCCCGGTGGCGACAGCCGGGTCTACCTCAACAACTGCATCGGCTGTCACAACGGCATGGACCCTATGGCCAAGGCCTATGCCTATTATGATTTTGAACACGATATAGACGCAGACCCAACGGGCGAATCAGGCAGCTTGCATTACAACGCTGCAGGCACCTTAGACCCCATCACTAACAGTCGCGTTGAGAAGAAATATCTGCAAAACAGCACCACCTTCAAACCCGGCTATGTCACCACCAATGACGACTGGCAAAACTATTGGCGCGCCGGTATTAACAGCCATCTCGGCTGGGATACCAGCCTTAACGGCGCGGGCACTGGCGCCAAAACCATGAATATGGAACTGGCCCACAGCCATGCCTTTGCCAGCTGCCAAGTTGAGAAGGTGTTTGACAACGTTTGTCTACGCAAGCCAGCAGATGCCGCAGATCGCAGCAAAATAGCCGAATTTACGACTAAATTTGCCAGCAGCGGCTACCACTTAAAGCAAGTGTTCATCGACACTGCCGACTATTGCAAGGGTGAATAAGATGACCACACAGCTCATGAAAAAAACACCAACACGCACCTTGGCTAACCTAAACCTAAAGGGTGCAGCGCTGCTACTTAATAGCTGTATTTTGCTCGGTGCCAGCCTGTTGCTCAGCGCCTGCGGCTCCGGCAGTAGCGCCAAGGTAGAGCCCAATAACCCTCCGCCGCCCGTCAGCGGCAGCGACAACTTTGTTTACAAAGGTGAAAAGCCAGCGGGAACCTCGGATATCACCAAGTTTCAAACCGAGCTTTGGGTCAACATCGCGCGCCCTGATCGCTGTGGTGGCTGCCACACCACACAAGCCCCCGCCTTTGCACGCGCCGATGATATTAACCTCGCCTATGCCGCGGTCATTGATAATGGTTTAGTCACTTTGTCCGACCCCGCCCAATCGCGCCTCGTTACCAAGGTTGCCAGCGGCCACAACTGCTGGACCTCAGACCCTGTCGCCTGCGGCGATATTATGGCGGGCTGGATCAGTAAATGGAGCGGGCCGAGCACCACCAGTGCCAACGATGTCACCCTTAAGGCACCCGCCGACAAAGAAATTGCCAACAGCAAAAGCTTCCCTGTGGATAGTGGCAACTTCGCCGCTACCGTGCACCCAGTACTAACCGAATACTGCTCTGGTTGCCACTCGGAAACAGCTATCACCAAACAACAACCCTACTTCGCCAGCAGCGATATTAACGCCGCCTACCAAGCGGCGCGCAGCAAAATTCGCCTCGACAACCCCGCCGCGTCGCGCCTCGTACAGCGCTTGCGTACCGATTTCCACAACTGCTGGGATGACTGCGCCGCTAACGCCAATGAAATGCAGGCCGCGATTGTGAGCTTTGCCAACAATATCAGCACCGTTGAGGTAGACCCCGAACTCGTTGTAAGCAAGGCCGTGGGCCTTGGTGATGCCTTTGTACTCACCAGCGGTGGGCGCGTCGATACCGACATCATCGCCAAATACGAATTTAAACAGGGCAAGGGCACAGTAGCCTTGGACACCAGCGGTATTGATCCCGTTGCCGATCTAAACCTTATCGGCAATGTTGCTTGGAGCAGCGCTTGGGGTATTAAAATCGCCAACAATGGCCGCGCGCAAGCCACCACCGTGGGCAGCAAAAAGCTCTACGATTTAATTCGCGGCTCAGGCGAATACACCATCGAGACTTGGGTGATTCCAGACAATGTCGATCAGGGCATGAACGACAACGATCCCGCCCGTATTGTCAGCTACTCCGGCGGCACTACCGAGCGCAACTTCACCCTCGGTCAGTACGAATACAACTACAGCATCTTAAACCGCACCAATAAAAGCGATGCCAACGGCGAAAAAGAGCTACACACCAAGGACAACGATGAACGCGTACAGGCCTCACTGCAACATGTGGTGGTGACCTTCGATCCGGTCAATGGCCGCAAAGTCTATGTGAATGGCGAATTCACTGGCGACATGGACCCTGACAAAGGCGCGGTGCTAAAAGACTGGGACAGCGGCTATGCGCTCGTCGTCGGCAATGAAGTTTCAGGCAATCGCCTCTGGCTTGGCAGCGTGCGTTTCCTCGCCATTCACAAACGCGCCATGAGCCCTGTGGACATTAAAACCAACTTCGATGTCGGCGTAGGCGCGCGCTACTTGCTGCTCTTTAACATCTCGCAGCTGATTAATTTGGAGCAAAGTTACTTGGTATTTGAAGTGCAGCAACTGGACGACTACGGCTACCAATTCAGTGCGCCCTTCTTCACCAATTTGGCGGGTACCACTCCCAGCACGGACATAACCCTTAAAGGTATTCGTATAGGTGTAAATGGTGCGGAGGCGCATAGTGGGCAAGTGTTCGCTAACCTCAACACCACCATAAACGCTAACGCCATAGTCGATGGACGCCAAGTCTTGTCGCCACTCGGCACTGTGGTAGAAGCCAAAGCTGGCCCCGAAGATGATGTATTTTTCCTTACCTTCGACCAAATTGGCAGCAACGACTACGCGCGCACCGAACCCGTTACAGCACCACCGGCAGCCGCTGCTGACATCGCCGACCAACCCAACTTGGGCCTGCGCGATTTCGCAGAAATTAACGCCAGCCTCGCCGCTATGACCGGTGTGCCGCCTACGACCAACCTCGTCGCCAGCACCTACGCCAAAGTGAGACAACAGCTGCCCACACTCACCAACCTGGACGGTTTCCTCGCTGCCCATCAAATGGGGGTAACCCAGTTAACGGTTGCCTATTGCAATGCTTTAGTTGGCAATAGCAGCGCAGCCAACAGCCTGCGCGATTCATTCTTTAGCGGCTTTAATTTTGCGGGCACACCCGCCAGCGCGTTCAGCACCAATGGCCGCAGCCAAATTATTGAACCTTTATTGCAGCGCTTACTGGCCGATGAGGTGCAAAACAGCAGCGGCCCCGATAGCGCCTTAACCAATCAAGCCAATCCCGCTGCGCTGCGCTTAGAGCTAAATCAATTGATCGACGGCATGACCAGCTGTGTTGCCAGCAACAACTGCAGCAGCGATCGCACCCTCACCACCGTGAAAGCCACCTGTGCCGCGGCACTGGGCAGCGCTGTCATGTTGTTGCAATAGCACTGAATATTTGAGCGAGAAACCATTATGGCTAAGAACAAACAACCTCTGCATCCCGATGCTCCGCTACTGCTCAACAACCATCGCCGCCCCATGACCCGCCGCGAGCTTATCGCTCAGGGCTTTAAACTGGGGGGCGGCACGCTGGTCGGCGGTTCGCTGCTGAGCATGCTCAACCCCGCCATGGCTGCCAGTGTTAGCCTCTCAACCGACGTCGCGGCAGCGCGCACGGCATGCGGCATACTGTCGCAAGGCGCGGGCAAAATTCCGTTTATTTGCTTTGATTTGGCCGGCGGTGCCAATATCGCGGGCTCTAACGTTTTGATTGGCCAAAAAGGCGGCCAACTCGACTTTCTAAGTGCAGCGGGCTACAGCAAACAGGGGCTGCCGGCAGATATGGCACCCACAACCTCAACCGCTGGCACCCAAGTGAATACCAGCCTTGGGCTCGCCTTTCACAGCGACAGCGCACTGCTGCGCGGCATTACCAGCAAGATAAACCCAACAACGGCGACCACGACCAATGGCGCAGTAATCGCTGCACGCTCAGAAAATGATACTGGCAACAACCCTCACAACCCCATGTATGGTATTAACCGTGTGGGCGCCAACGGCTCGCTGTTGGCGCTCATAGGTTCGCGCGCCAGTGACTCAGGTGGCAACTCTATGGCTCCCTCATCGCTGATCAATCTAGAAGTGCGCCCTACCAAGGTCGACAACCCTAACGATGTGACCGGTTTGGTGGATGTGGGCGATTTGGTTAACTTGATGTCGCAAGAAGACACCGTCAAGGTGATGGAATCCATTTACCGCATCAGCGATAAAAAACTCGATAGCCTCAGCGATTTCGGCACCAGCCGCGATGCAAAGCTCAAAGAGTTGGTGCGCTGCGGCTATGTGAAAAGTGCCGATCTCGCCGCGCGCTTCGGTAACCCTGCCGATATAGATCCGAAACAAGATACTGACTTAGTCGGCGCCAATGGCGTATTCAGCCTTGCCGAAGTACTCAGCGATGGCGAATTCAGCAAAACCGCCTCAATCGCCAAGCTAGTGGTAAATGGCTATGCCGGCGCAGGCACCATTACCATGGGTGGTTTTGACTATCACACCGGTGACCGCTCCACCGGTGAACAGCGCGATGAACGCGCGGGTAAATGTATCGGCGCCTGCCTCGAATACGCCGCGCGTAAAGGCGTGCCGATTATGATCTACGTGTATAGCGACGGCTCCGTATTCAGCAACGGCATGATGGACAACTCCGCCATGGGCCGCGGCAAAGGCGTTTGGACTGGCGATGACCAGCAGACTGGCTCTGCCTTTTTCCTCGTTTACAACCCCACGCGCCGCGCCGTACTCATGGAGGGCACCAGCAGCGACCCGGCCACCATTAGCGACACGCAGCGCAAGCATCAACAAATCGGCTATATGCGCGCCAGCGGCGACGTAGAGACATCCTCAAGCCCTGCCGGCAACAACGTCAATTTACTGGTGGAAACGGTCATACTCAATTACATGGCGCTCCACAATCAACAGGGGCAAATGCGCAACCTATTCCCCGGTACGGGTTTGGGTTCCGCCACCATGATTGACCGCCTCACGGCATTTCAACCTATATGCAATGGAACTATTGGCTTCCCTAGCTAGTCAGAGTTATAACAGTTCTCCTCTGTGATTAACCAAACCCCTTCAGCCGATAGACATCTATCGGCTTTTTTATTTTCGCATTCCCCCATAGCGCTAAGCCATGCATAATCCCCGCAACAAAAATCAATACAATAATAAACAAGAGCCTTAACCATGAAAAAAAACCTATTTGCAGCGAGCCTTTTATGCTCCGGCCTTTTTTGCTCCGCCTTTAGCATCAATGCTCAAGCCAAAATTCTCTGGCAAGGCGATTTTGAAACAGGTGATCTTAGCCAATGGCACAATCTCCTCAACCCGCGGGTAATCAGCATCAATAGCCAATGCAGCTTTGACGGCAAATATGCAGGGCAAGTGAGTTTGAGTGGTGACGAAGATTTATTGTGGAAGGGGCGCAAGGATTTAAACCGCAGCGAATTTCATTACACCCCCGTTACCGGTTCAACCAGCGAGGGAAAAGACACCTATTTCAGTTTCAGTTTTTATTTGCCCAAAGCGCTGGACAAAGGCCGCAATGAATTAGGCTATTGGGAGTCGGATAAAACCTGGCAACAGATGTTGCGCTTTAATATCAGCGGCACTGATTTTAGCTTTCAAGAAACCGCAGCCGCAGCACCTGCTTGGACGATCAAGAAAGGGGCGAAGCCCGGCCAATGGCACAAGGTCGCCATGCATATTCACTGGTCTACCGATGCGAACAAAGGCTCAACACAAGTTTGGTTTGATGGCAAAGACATGGGCAAACAACAATTCAAAACACGCTATGCAGCAGACTCACAGATGTTCACCCAAATGGGCATACTGCGCAATCAACAAAAAAATGTCGATGTGATTTTAATTGATGCAGCCATGGAGGCAGACAACCTTACTGAGCTGCTAGAGCGCAATCAGGATAAGATCGGCAAAAAATGTCGATCGCTATAATCCTTTAAAAAAAGCAAAAAAAACGCAGTGCCCATATGGGCACCGCGTTTTTTTACACCTGAAAATACTTAAGATTTTTGCTTAAGTAAATCGCGAATTTCAGTAAGCAGCAGCTCTTCTTTTGTCGGCACAGGCTCTGCCGCAGGTGCTGCAGGCGCCGCCTCTTCTTTGCGTTTCATTTTATTGAGCCCCTTAATCACCATAAAAATGGCAAAGGCAACAATGGTGAAATCCAATATGGTTTGTAAGAATTTTCCGTAGGCGATTGTGACGGCATCTTTGCCTTCTATGATCGCCGGTAAGGCAACAGCCAAATCAGAGAAGTCTACGCCACCAATCATCCAGCCAATTGGGGGCATAATGACATCAGCCACCAAAGAGCTAACGATTTTGCCAAAGGCTGCACCGATAATAATACCGACCGCCATATCTACCACATTACCCTTTACCGCAAACTCTCTAAACTCTTTCATGAAGCTCATACAAATCCCCTTTTATGGCTATATTTTTACAATAAAAACACTACGAAAATTCGTATTGTTTAACTTATACCTTAATAAATTGCATAAACCAAGAACATAAATCTCATCTAAGCACAGAGAAGCACCTAATCATCTTCACGCTGCGCATATACCTGCACATCTTCTTCCGCAATTTGAACATTGATAATAATGGGCTGACAACACACTTGACAGTCCTCGGTGTAGCTCTGCTCGGCGCAAGAGCAATCAACTAAGATACTGATGCGCTCACCACAATAAGGGCAAGAAATACTGTGTTCTTGTAAAAGATTCATACACATGTCTCCAGTATCAATAGACGCTAAACAGCATTAATAAGCGCTCGGGTTATCAATACCCAGCTCATCCCAAATACTGTTAATTTTATCAGTCACAGTCGTGTCCATCACAATTGGCGTGCCCCATTCACGCGTAGTCTCACCGGGCCATTTATTGGTTGCATCAAAACCCATTTTAGAGCCCAAGCCAGATACCGGCGAAGCGAAATCCAAATAATCGATGGGGGTATTTTCGATCATCACGGTATCGCGCACGGGATCCATACGTGTGGTCATGGCCCAAATCACATCTTTCCAATCGCGCGCGTTCACATCATCGTCAGTCACTATGACAAATTTGGTGTACATAAACTGCCGCAGAAAACTCCACACCCCCATCATTACCCGCTTGGCGTGACCGGGATATTGTTTCTTAATAGTCACAACGGCCATGCGGTAGGAGCAGCCTTCCGGTGGCAGATAAAAATCCACAATTTCGGGAAATTGCTTTTGCAAAATCGGCACAAAAACTTCATTGAGCGCAACACCAAGAATGGCTGGTTCATCCGGCGGACGGCCAGTGTAAGTGCTGTGGTAAATCGGATCACGGCGGTGCGTAATGCGCTCAACCGTAAACACCGGAAAATTATCGACTTCGTTGTAATAACCCGTGTGGTCACCAAAAGGGCCTTCGGGTGCCATATCACCAGGCGCTATATAACCTTCTAAAATAAACTCAGCGGACGCGGGTACTTGTAAATCATTGCCGATACATTTTATGACTTCAGTTTTACCGCCGCGCAACAATCCGGCGAAACCGTATTCCGACAGCGTATCCGGTACGGGTGTTACTGCACCGAGAATGGTGGCGGGATCAGCACCTAAGGCAACAGCTACCGGAAAGTTTTTACCAGGGTTTTGAATTTGAAACTCACGAAAATCTAAGGCGCCACCGCGATGACTGAGCCAGCGCATAATCAGCCGATTTTTGCCGATTTTTTGCATGCGATAGATGCCGAGATTTTGCCGTTCTTTGTGTGGCCCGCGCGTGACGACTAAGGGCCAGGTCACCAATGGGCCTGCATCACCTGGCCAGCAAGTTTGAATCGGCAACAAATCCAAATTGACCGCATCACCCTCTAATACCACTTCTTGGCTTTGCGCTTTACTCAGCACCTTGGGCGCCATATTTAACACTTGTTTGAATACTGGCAGCTTATCCCATGCATCCCTAAAACCTTTGGGCGGCTCTGGTTCTTTTAAAAAGGCTAAGAGTTTGCCCACGTCGCGCAGCGCTTCAACCGATTCCTGCCCCATACCCAAGGCAACGCGCTCGGGTGTACCAAACAAATTCGCAAGCACGGGAATGGTGTAGCCTTTAGGATTTTCAAATAGCAGTGCGGGGCCACCTGCACGCAGTGTGCGGTCGCAAATTTCGGTCATTTCTAAATTGGGATCAATCTCGTGAGTAATGCGCTTAAGCAAGCCGCGAGTTTCGAGCAGGGCGATAAAATCGCGCAGATCTTTATATTTCATGGAAAAAAACCACTGGGGCGGAAATGCAAAACGCCTTCCGCCATTTAATGTCATAGCGGAAGGCGCTTCTCGTTTCCGCCCCAAAAATCAAGCCAGTAAACTATTTCACTGAATATTATTTACGTTTCATTGACTGGAAGAATTCGTCGTTGTTTTTGAAGTCTTTCAATTTATCTATCAAGAACTCCGTTGCCGCAACATCTTCCATATCGTTGAGCAAACGACGCAGGATCCACGCGCGCTGCAACTCATCTTCTTTCATTAGTAAGTCTTCGCGGCGAGTACCGGAGCGACGCACATTGATTGCAGGGTAAATACGTTTCTCTGCAATTTTACGATCAAGATGAAGCTCTAAGTTACCGGTACCTTTAAACTCTTCGTAGATAACCTCGTCCATTTTGGAACCCGTATCTACCAGCGCGGTAGCGATAATACTCAGGCTACCGCCCTCTTCAATATTACGCGCAGCACCGAAGAAACGCTTTGGACGCTCAAGTGCATGTGCATCCACACCACCGGTTAATACTTTACCCGAGGAGGGAATTACGGTGTTGTAAGCACGCGCCAAACGCGTGATAGAGTCGAGCAGAATGATCACATCTTTTTTGTGTTCAACCAAACGCTTGGCGCGTTCAATAACCATATCCGCAACCTGTACGTGACGCGCAGGCGGCTCATCAAAGGTAGAGGCAACCACTTCGCCGCGCACCGAGCGTTGCATTTCAGTTACTTCTTCAGGGCGCTCATCAATCAGCAATACAATCAAGTGACATTCGGGGTTATTGCGCGTAATCGCCTGCGCAATATTTTGCATCATGATGGTTTTACCCGCTTTAGGCGGCGCGACAATCAAACCGCGCTGACCTTTACCTATGGGGGCAATCAAATCGATGATACGGCCGGTGAGATCTTCAGTAGAGCCGTTTCCCGCTTCGAGCACTAAACGCTCATCGGGGAAAAGAGGGGTAAGGTTTTCAAACAGAATTTTGTTGCGCGAGTTTTCAGGCTTGTCGAAGTTAATTTCATTAACTTTCAAGAGCGCAAAGTAACGCTCGCCTTCTTTTGGTGGGCGAATCTTGCCCGAAATAGTATCGCCAGTACGTAGGTTAAAGCGGCGAATTTGGCTGGGCGAGACATAAATGTCATCGGGGCCGGCCAGATAGGAACTGTCTGCAGAGCGCAAAAAGCCAAACCCATCAACCAAAATTTCCAGTACGCCATCACCTGAAATATCCTCACCACTTTTCGCGTGACGCTTGAGGATATTAAAAATAATGTCCTGTTTGCGCGACCGCGCAAGACTTTCAAGCCCCATTTCACGGGCTATATCAATGAGTTCTTCAATGGGTTTTGTTTTTAGGTCGGTAAGATTCATAAGAAAGACTTTGTGGATGAGTGAGAGTAATGCAGATGTATGCCAATTGGCGGATTTAGGTTTACAGAAAGACTCTTTGTTGAAGAGGATAGTGGCGTTTTTTGCTCTTATTAGTCGCTAATTAGGCTACGATTTTTAAAATTTAATGCTTTTGCAAGCGGGTAATTACTAGGCTGCTTGCGCTTCGACAAACTCGGCTGGGTGTTTCTGGGTCTGAACAACGAAAGTACAGGGAAGAAAACAGCAGGGAGTTAGAGCTACTTGGCCATTTATGCAGAATCAGGCGGGTGATTCAAGGCGACACAAGTATCAGATGGTTCGAGTATAGCGGCAAATATTCAGCAGTGCAAAAACAAATTGGGCCATATTGCTATGGCCCATGCTTTTTATAGCGCAGCTTTAATAAATTCAACGAGTTGCGTTTTAGTCAAAGCGCCCACTTTAGTGGCGTGCGCAGCGCCATTTTTAAAGATGATCAAGGTTGGAATGCCGCGAATACCGAATTTGCTGGGAGTTTCTTTATTGGCATCGACATCAACCTTAGCGATTTTAATTTGACCCTCAAATTGCTCTGCCAAGTCATCTAATATAGGTGCAATCATTTTACAGGGGCCACACCATGCCGCCCAGAAATCAACCAGAACAGGTACATCAGCACTCAACACTTTTTCCGCAAAATCTGCATCACTTACGTGAATAATCGCGTCACTACTCATAACAACTCCAGGCTCTAGGCTTTAAAATGGAGGGAACTTGATCCCAAAGAATGCCTGCAATCATAAGGATTGGAAGCAAGGCAAGCAAGGAGAAAAAAGCAATGAGAGCTATAAAGGTCCACTATTCGCACCTTTAAATATCTAACCCCGTGTAGGCTTTCCGTGCGAGCCCAACCGCATCAAAGGCGCTATAGAGCCCCTTAAAGGTGATGGGTTTAGAAAGGTAGTAATCCATCCCACTGGCAAACACCGCATCGCGATGCTCCTGCAAGGCATGGGCAGTAAGCGCAATAATTGGTACTGGCTGCCATCCCATGCGCAACTCAAACGCACGAATACTCAACGTTGTTTCAAAGCCATCCATTTCAGGCATTTCACAATCCATCAAAACCAAGTCAAATCGATGTTCGCCATTCTCTACTGCATGACAGGCCTCTACGCCGTTTTCTGCAAATACAGGAATAATGTGTAATTTACCCAGCAACCCCTTAATGACCATGCGATTCACAGGATTATCTTCAGCCACCAAAACATGCAGATGCGCAAAGCGGTCTAAATCTAAAGGAGCTCGCTCCGCCTCTTGAATCGGTACCCGGCCATGGCTTAGCTGTGCAATTAATTCTTGGCGCAAGTTGTTAATGGATATGGGCTTGCGCAATAGTGCGCGAATGCCGAGCCGCTGCAATTGATGCTGGTCGTGATATACGTCACCACCCGTAAACATAAACAACGCTAATTGATTAAATTCTGGAACCTCTTTCAACCACTGCGCTAGTTCAAAGCCTGTGGCATCGGGTAGCGAGTAATCAAATACTATAAAATCAAAGGGCTCGCCCGAGTGCATAGCCTGTTTAAGTTTCGCGAGAGCCGCCTTAGCGGTAGGTGTAGCCTCAAGCTCAACGCCCCAACTGCGACAATGTCCCGTCATAAACTCCATCAGCTTTTCGCTGGTTTCCACCAACAGCAACTTCTTCGACTGCAGCAGCGCAGAATGACGATCAAGATCCCCACCGCTCCAATCACAGACATCCACCACCTGCATTTGTGCGGTAAACCAAAAGGTTGCGCCCTGCCCTTTGAGACTATCGACACCTATTTGCCCATCCATCAGCTCCACTAAACTTTTACTAATGGCTAAGCCCAAGCCGGTACCGCCGTATTTGCGTGTCGTGGATGCATCAGCTTGATTAAAAGAGTCAAACAAATTTGGAACGCTCGCCACATCTATACCAATACCGCTATCCTGCAGCTGAAAACGCAACAGCACAGTATCTTGCTTTGTCTCTTCCAGCAGCTGCACTTCTAGGGAGACAAAACCCTGGGTGGTAAATTTAAAGGCGTTGCCCAGTAAGTTCATTATGACTTGACGCAGGCGCGTTGGATCGCCCTTGAGCCACTTGGGAACATTCGGACTCAAGCCTCCGAACAACTCTATTTGACGTTTATTGGCAGTAGGGCCAAACAACTGAATACAATTTTCCACCAACTCACTCAGGTCGAAGGTGGTTTCCTCCAACTGCATTTTTCCCGCTTCAATTTTGGAGTAATCGAGAATGTCATTAATAATGGCAAGCAGGGTTTCCCCAGAGCGGTGAATTACATCTATATAGTGTTTTTGATTTTCATCAAGCGGAGTGTCACGCAGCATCTCCAGCATGCCAATAACACCGTTCATCGGCGTTCTAATCTCATGACTCATAGTCGCGAGAAACTGGCTTTTTGCGCGACTGGCATCTTCTGCCAGATTTTTTTGGCGACGCGTTTCTAGCTTTTCTTCTTTTTCTGACAGTAGTGCCAGCTCAATAGCGTGACGCTGCTCAATATCATCCAGCAGGGTTTCACGCATGTGATTAATCGCATTAACAACATTATCCAGCTCATCTGCCGTACTGTTAATTTTCATGCGCCGAAGTTTAAGTGGTTTGGTCAAACTTTCTAAATTCAGATGGCGGGCATAATTGGCGATTGCGTGCATATGACGAGTGAGCAACGTATGCACCAGCCACACAATAAACAAGGCGATAATAAGTGTTTTTGTGCCCTGCACCAGCGCGATGAAAAATGCGCGCTCCCAGAGCTTGTCATAAATACTATTGAGACTAGCGGTGATAGTGAGCAGCCCCAGATCTTGCGCCGAAGTGCTGTCATCTTCATAAACTAGAGGGTAGGTGCGAATGAGAAACTGGCTTTTTTTGGTTTCCAGATCTTTGGCATTGTAATTTTTATTGCTAGCAACCAGCGTCTGTTTAGCGTTATTCCAGTCATGCCATACCACGCTGACCTGCACGACATCTTCAACGTCCAACACGCTGTTGATTTGAATATTGAGTTGTTCTTGATCGAAGCCCCAGAGACTTTTGGTGATGCTTGCCAGGGTACTAATGCGCACCTGATCAAGCCGCTTCTCTAAGGCCGCGACATCGTCATTAAAGCTACTGTGCAATTGCAGTAAAATTGCCAGCAGCGTAATCACTGAGCTACTGATGATGATCAGGCCCAGCAAGCGCGCGGCTATGGGATTTTCACGCATATAGCGTCTGATGTTGAGCATCTCTACTGGCCATTCCTAGCGCTAAGAAGAATTAATTTACTGCTTTTGAGTGTAGCAGCAAATAACCGGATTCCCCTAGCTGATAAGAGCAGAAAATACACCACTACTCCTCTCGGCAAGCAAAGACGCAAACACTACGTCGTCTAAACCCAACCAACAACTCAGTTAACGAAACCTGAGCGCAACTGCAGCAACAAATATTCAGCTTCTTCGTTAAATTGACGCTGATCATCTGAACTGGCCAGTTGCGCTCGCAGTGCGTAGACATAACGCCGCAGCGCGGATGGGCCGGTTTTACCTGCTTGAATCCACTGTTTGTATATTTCACGCACCAAGCCGACCCCAGACGGGCCGCTATAGCTGAGAAAAATCTCATCAAGTTGCTGTATCGCTCGCGCCACCACGGGCAATATAGCCTTGTGCGGAATAGCATAGGTTTCTCGTATTGGACTTGGCATGATCTGCTCCTTTATGACCGCTTCCTTAATTGACGCAGCGCGGTTTAACAACAGCGCTGCGTCCTCTCAAAAGATCAAATAATCTTGCTCCTAAGTTAAGCCTATTTATCTCAAGGTCATAAGATCATTTACCTCTAACGACACAGCATTTAATAAGTCAGATATAAAGCCTGTCGGAATGATGTTTTCATACCTCAGGTGAACCTATTAAAGGTTTTATCCCCTCTCCACCAAGAACAATCTCGGCTTAGGAAATAATTCTTTTTCGTGTGCCCACACCTAAGTCTATTTTTTCACAATAGATGGTTTACAATGCCGCCGTTTCCGCTGTAGCGTGCAAGTCGTTGTGCAGCGGAGCACTCCCTTCCCTTTTCCTTTGCTCTCCATCGCCAACACTCACGCTTAGCGCACCTAGCAACGCGGGCAAGTTGCGGCCCAAGCAGAGGAAAACGCTGTGTAGCCTGTTGCGTTTAGACGGCCCACAAGAGTTGTTCATTAGTCGCCACACCTTTGGAGCAAAAATATGTATCGCTTTACCCCGCGTCTAATTAAGCAGTTCGCGCAGCTGAGCCTCAGAACATTATTCGCACTTAGTTGCCTGATGCTAAGCCTGGCCGCGCAGGCGCAGTCATCCACGCCAGCTGCGACGCCAGTCGCTATTGCGGCTATGACTGACATAGGTCAGCCCGCATTGTTTGATGCCATCGCCTCGCGCGCCAAACTGCTCGCCAAACGCGACTATAAAGCGGTGGAAGCGCATATTCCTGAAGCCCTTGCGAAGATGGATTACGACCAATATCGCTCTATTCGCTTTCGCCCTGAAGCCTCGCTCTGGCACAACGAAGCCTTATTCGAAATTCAGCTATTTCACGCGGGTTTTCTTTATCACGAACCCATTATTTTGCACATGGCAACCGATGGCGCCGACTCTGCGCTGCAATTTAAACAAGAATTTTTTAACTACGATGGCCCCGCCGCACCACTTGCTGGCGTTGCGCCCGACAACATTGGTTTTGCTGGGTTTCGCATTCACTACCCGCTTAACAGCAACGAATACAAAGATGAATTTGTGGTATTTCAAGGCGCGTCTTACTTCCGCATGGTCGGCCCAGGCTTGGCGTATGGCTTGTCTGCGCGCGGCTTAGCCATAGATACCGCCGAATCCAGCGGCGAAGAATTCCCTGTATTCCGTGAATTTTGGATGGTAAAACCAGAACCAAATGCGACGCATATGGTGATGTACGCACTGCTCGACAGTCCTTCAATCACGGGCGCCTATCGCTTCGAAATCATGCCTGGCGCACCGACCGAAATGAGTATCGAAGCGCGTATTTTTGCGCGTAAAGATATTAAAAAACTGGGTATAGCACCGCTTACCAGCATGTATATGTTCGGTGAAAATCACACGCGTTATGTAGACGACTTCCGTCCTGAGGTGCATGACTCTGACGGTTTGCTGATGGCGGCATCGAATGGCGAGTGGATTTGGCGTCCGATTAGTAATCATCGCCAACTGCACGTTTCATCGCTGTCTGACATCAACCCAAAAGGTTTTGGGCTGCTGCAGCGCGACCGCGACTTCAACAATTACCTCGACATGGAAGCCAACTATGAGCGCCGCCCCAGCATGTGGGTAACGCCTGAAGGCGACTGGGGTAAAGGCCGCGCCGAATTGGTTGAGATCCCCAGCGACAGCGAAGCCAATGACAACATTGTGGCCTACTGGGTACCCGAGAAATCATTAAAAAGCGGCGAATCTCGCACCTATAAATATCGACTGCGCAGCTTTGATGACCACGTTGCCGAACAACTGGGCGCACGCGTTATTCGCACCCGTATTGGCTGGGGTGCCAACCCGGCACAAGCCAATCCACCACCGCGCAGCAAGCGTAAATTTATAGTGGACTATCGCGGTGGCGAGCTGGAAAACTTCTCGGCGGATGCGCCCCTGCTCGCCGAAATGCAAAACAGTTCAGGCACCATCACCGAATTGAAGGTCAACCAATTACCTGATAAACGCACCTGGCGCGTATCCTTCAAGCTTGAGCCCGAGGGCGACAAGCCGACCGACATGCGTCTCTTCATAAAATTACGCGATCAACGTTTAAGTGAGGTTTGGAGTTATGTCTGGTACCCAGATGCCATCTAATGCCATGACAGAATCCACCCCAAATACCACCATAGCGCTACCCGCAAAATCCTTGCGGCGCTATGTGTTTTGCATACTCAGTGTGATTACCGCGCTCAGCGGTATGAACATCATGTATCAAATCCTTAGCGCCAATGGGCTTACCGCTCTAGAAGCGGTGATTCTGGTTTTATTTGCGATCAGCTTTTGCTGGATCAGTGTCGCCTTTTGGAGCGGGCTATTTGGCTTTGTATTGCAGATGCTCAAAATAGATCCGCTCACACTGCGCTCTACTCGTAGCATCACCGCCAACCCATCACCGCTGCGCAGCCGCACGGCGGTGATAATGCCTATTTACAACGAAGATACGCACCGTGTAATCGCGGGTTTTGAAGCGACCTTACGCTCGCTCGAACTCACCGGCGAAATAGCGCATTTTGATTTTTTTATGCTGAGCGATACCACCAAGCTCGATGTTGCGCAGGCTGAACTTAACGCTTGGCAGCAATTGACTGAGCGCTTGGGGCCACTCAGTGCGCAGGTTTTTTATCGCCGCCGCGCCAAAAACATCAGCCGCAAGGTGGGCAACATCGCCGAGTTTTGCCAGCGCTGGGGTGCTAACTATGAAAGCATGATAGTGCTGGATGCTGACAGCATCATGAATGGCGAGTGCCTGTTAAAAATGACCCGCGCTATGGAAGCCAACCCGCGCACAGGCTTGATTCAAACCATTCCTATACCTGTGCGACAAACCACTTTTTTTGGGCGTTTCGTGCAATTCGCCGCCGTGCTCTACAGCCCCATGCTCGCCACTGGCCTCGCCTTTTGGCAAACCGATGCAGCCAACTACTGGGGGCACAACGCCATCATTCGCGTTAAAGCCTTTATGGGTCATTGCGGCCTGCCCAGCATTGAAGGCAAAGCGCCCTTTGGGGGCGACATTCTCAGCCACGACTTTGTAGAAGCGGCACTCTTACGCCGTGCGGGTTGGGATGTGTTTTTATTAGCGGAGCTAGAGGGCAGCTATGAAGAAGTGCCCTGCAATATTATCGATTACGCCACCCGCGACCGCCGCTGGGTACAGGGCAATATTCAGCATTTAGGTATTCTGGATACAAAAGCTCTTCACCCGATCAGTCGCCTGCACTTTTTACTCGGCGCCACCGCCTATATCACCTCCTTAATATGGCTGCTGATGCTGGTGCTCAGCACCGCCGATGCGGTAGTGCGCGCACTCAATAGCAATGTGTACTTTAGCGAAGCCTATCAACTCTACCCCGATTGGCCCATCGCCAAAACAGGGCTGATTATTGCGCTCATACTGCTCACCACCCTCTTGCTCATGGGCCCCAAACTGCTTGGTGTGGTACTTGCGCTGACCCACAGACGCAAACAATTTGGCGGCACCAAGGCCATTATCAAAGGCGCCGCCATTGAGACCCTGTTTGCAGTGTTAATCGCACCGGTGATGATGATCTATCACGCCTATTTTGTAATTTCCGTATTGCTCGGTTTTAAAGTGAGCTGGGATGCACAGGATCGCGAAGGTCGGCTACTCAGTTGGGGCGAAGCCATAGCGCGCACCTCGCGTATGACCATTGCAGCGCTTGCTTGGGGCATAATGACGTATATGTACGCGCCCATTTTTTTCTGGTGGTTATTGCCAGTCTTAACCGGCTTAGTGTTGAGTGCACCTATAGTGCGCTACTCCAGCAGCTTGGATTTAGGCAGCAAAGCGCGTGCGCACCAGATCTTCATTAGCCCCGATGAAACCAGCGAAGACCCTGTGCTAACACACCTGCGCGAATTACTGGCCGCTGAGCACGCCGCACCCGAGGTTCCCGCTACGGCGCCGACCTTACCGCCCGACAACTGGAGCCATATGGAGCACAATGACCTCGATAAATATGTTGAAGCGCAACATTAACCTAGTGTGACCTAAGATTAACTAGTGCGACCTAAGATTAACTTGTTGCGACAAACCTTAGCCACGGGGCTAAAAAAGTAGACTAGATAAGCGAGTTCGGCTTTCTCGTTCGCCACCATAAGTACACCACTCCCACTGCCAAGCCAGCTACACCACCGGTGTAGCTGGCATTGTGCATAAAACCGGCCTGCACAAAGGCAACGGGATCGAGCGCACCGCTTACCACCCACGCCCGGTAATCATCAATCGTCGCAAGCGTTACCGCGCGCTGTGCCGACCACAAGCCCCACAGGCCCACAGCCAGTGCAGTCACGAGCACTAGAGTAAAACTCTGTGCGAGCAAGCGCGCCATACGCGCAGTGTCTTTACTGCGCAACCCAACCAAACCCAAGACTGCCGCTAACAACAAACCCATCCACCAGCTTGCCATCACGCCAACCCATGCAGCCCCTAAACGCGGCTGTTCATAGGCCCACGGCAGGTTGAATTGTTTGAATTTAAAGAGGGTGAAGTACTCAGATGAAACGCTGTAGCTAATTTGATTATGCAGTGCGCCATAGCAGCCTCCCACTATGCTACCGACGACCAAAGCTAATAAATAAATCATCCATTTAGACGATAAAAAACTCACAACGAGCCCCCTTCAAACATTTTCTCGACGAAGATTATCGAGATTTATATGCCAAGACAGGTCAATTAGCTTGCCTCGGCCCAGTGATTTGATTAGATTGGCGCCATGAATCAGACGCCACCCCTTATAAGCCAAATTCACGCGCGCCGCCATGGCCTGCGCAGATGGCTATGGGCGGCACTTGGTATTTTATTGCTGAGCGGATTACTCCAGCTCAGCCATAACCACGAATCCCACGCAACCAAGCAAGACGTTCATGAGTGTGTTATCTGCCAACACTCAGCGCAACTGGATAAGATATTACCGAGCAGTATCGCCCTTGTTGCAGTACTCCTATTGCTGCTGGAGCTGGTCTTACCGGCGCGCATAGCCCAGCGCAAACTTGCCCGTCTACACACATCCATTCGCGCGCCCCCTTCACAACTCCACGACTAAATTCACCTTTACTTTGAATTTTTCGCCAGAGCCTAGCCTCTGGTCTTTGGCTTTGCTGCGCGCACAGCCTATGGAGTTTCTATGAGCAATTTTCAATTAAAAAAATCATTACCTCTCGTTATCGCCAGCTTTGTTCAATTAAGCGTAGCGACCGCAAGCTATGCCGACACAACATCAACACCCAAGCATGCAACGAACATAGAAGAAGTCATTGTCAGCGCATCGCCGCTCGATAAAAATCGCGATGCGATCAATCAACCTGTGGCTGCACTTAGCGGTGAGGCACTACACCAAGCAGCGGCCTCCACCCTCGGTGAAACGCTACAGGGAACTCTGGGGGTAAGCACCGCCAGTTTTGGCCCAGGCGTAGGCTTGCCAGTCATTCGCGGTCAAAGCGACAACCGCGTGAAAGTCATGCAAGACTCTATCGGGACTATGGATGCCGCCAGCGCCAGCCCCGACCATGCTATTACGGTCGAGCCCCTACTCGCCAAACGCATTGAAGTATTACGCGGCCCCGCCGCACTGCGCTACGGCAGCGGCGCCATAGGGGGCGTCGTTAATGTGCTAGACAATCGCATCCCAGAGCAATTGCCTGACACTCTTGAAGGCGGTGCTGAACTGCGCCACAACAGCGTCAATGACGAAACCGCAGGCGTCGCAACGCTCACAGGTGCGGCAGGCGCTGTCGCTTGGCATTTGGATACCAGCCGGCGCAACAGCAATGACTTAGAGATTCCTGGCGCAGCCGCATTAGGCGTAGACGACCCCAGTGAAACAACCCAAGGCTATATCGCCAATACCGATGCGAAGTCCACCAGCAATACCCTTGGCCTCTCTTATATTGGCAGCGATGGATTTATCGGCATAGCCGTTAATCAACTCGATAACAACTACGGTATCCCCGCGGCAGCCCATGAACATGAGCACCATGAAGAACCGGAGATAGGTGCGGAGGAAGAGGCCGAATTAGTCCGGATAGACATGCAGCAAACGCGCATCGACCTCAAGGGCGAACTCAATGATCCTATGGTAGGCCTAGAAAAAATCAGCGCGCGCCTAGGTCATAACGACTATGAACACACCGAAATGGAAAATGGTGCGCCGGGCACTCGCTTCACCAATAAAGCCTGGGAAGGGCGCATCGAAGCCATTCACGCACCCTTCGCCGACTGGCGCGGCGCGCTCGGTTTACAGGCGGCCACACGCCGCTTTGCCGCCATAGGGGACGAAGCCTTCATACCTCAATCCGATATTGGCAACCTAGGCGTATTTTTTGTGGAGGAAACTAACCGCGGCGACTGGACCTTTGAACTGGGCGCACGTGCAGAAACCCAGCAAATAGATGCCGATACCGGCGCGCAGCTGCAGCATCACAGCCTAAACCTATCCAGCTCAGCGCTTTGGCACTTCAGCCCTGCACAGCGGATCAGTATTGGTTTGGCGCAATCTCAGCGCGCGCCCAGCGTAGAGGAGTTGCTCGCCAATGGCGCCCATCCGGCCACCAGCAGCTATCTCGTCGGCAGTGAAAATCTGCAGGAGGAAACCAGTCGCAATCTTGAACTGGGCTATCACTGGCACAGCGATTGGGTACAAGCGTCTATCAATGTTTTTTACAATAACATCGGCGACTTTATCTACGCCCGCGCCAGCGGCGCCGAGCAAGATGGACTCGCTGAATACCTGTACACCCAAGCCGACGCCACCTTCAAAGGCTATGAAGCAGAGCTCAACATTCCCTTCAACAGTAATTGGCGCTGGCGTGTGTTTAGCGATGCAGTCGATGCGCAGTTAGATAACCTTACCGGTGAAGCAAAATATCTACCGCGCATTCCCCCACAGCGCGTCGGTACTGGACTGAGCTATGAAGATGATCTATGGAATGGCAATCTCACCTACAGCTACAGCAGCGCGCAAAACCACCCCGGCGAACATGAGCTGGCGAGCGCAGGCTTTACCCGCGTTGATGCAAACCTCAGCTACAAACTTGCAGGCGGCGAGCTCGACTCCGTTATTTTCATCAAGGCCACCAACCTGTTGAATGCAGAAATTCGCACTGCAGCGTCGTTTTTACGTGCACAAGCACCCGAGGCTGGGCGCGGCATTCAAGTCGGTATTCGCTTCGCGCTCTAACCCAGCGGCAATTCACCTCAACGCAGGCGTCTATCCGTTGCTTTTCGTGGAACGGATAGACGCCCTGCTCGTGCGCACCATCGCATTCCCGTCCGTGTTCTCTTGCTACTATGAATCATCACCGATTCTCTTACACCTACACGAAACACTGGAGCCACCTATGAAAGCCATTCACGGGCTTAAATACTCCGCGCTGCTGATTGCAGCAACCCTATTAATCGCCTGCGGAGGCGGCTCTTCCGGCGCTAGCGGAAGTGGTGCCACTAGCACTAAAAGCGCAAACTCTCAGGCCAATGCCAGCGCTCTTGCACCCTTGAGCAGTAATGCAGTGAGCAGTAAAACCTTAAGCAGCGCGAACTTAAGCAGCACATCTCTAAGTAGTGCTTCTTTAAATAGCGCGTCTTTAAGTAGTGCGCCTTTGAGTAGTGCGCCAAAGCTCAGCAGCTCACTCGCCAGCAGCACCGCTGCAAATTCCTCCAACGCAGCCACCATTGCAGCACCACAAAATCTACAAATAACAGCGGGCAACGGTTCGGTGAGCTTAAATTGGAATGCTGTTGCAGGCGCCAGCGGTTACAACCTTTACTACGCCACAGACGCCAATATTGTTCCCGCCAATATCGCCAGCTTTGCCGAAGGTACGCAACGACAAAATGTCACATCACCCCTTAATATCACCTCCTTATCCAAAGATAAGCTCTATTATTTTGTGGTCACCGCGCGCAGCGCAGCCGCAGAATCTGCTGCGAGCAATGAAGTCAGTGCGATTCCTGCTGCGGTAACCTTGAGCTTGCAACCTAATGCACAAGAAACACTCGTGGTAGAACTGGTGAATCGCGCGCGCGCCAATCCCGATGCAGAAGCCATGCGCTACGCAATAGGCTTAAATGATGGCATTAGCGGCACGCCGATTTCCTCTACACCTAAAGCGCCGCTCACCCACAATCTCCTACTACTTGCTGCCGCGCGCAGCCACTCCCAATGGATGTTGGATACCGATATTTTTTCACATACCGGCATTAACAATTCCACACCAGGGGAGCGAATGGCCACCGCGGGCTACGCGTTCACGGGCAGTTGGAGTAACGGGGAAAACATTGCCTGGGGCGGCACCACTGGCAGCAGTATTAATTTAACAACCTATGCGGCGAGCCAGCATGAAGACTTGTTTAAATCACCGGGGCACAGAGTCAATATTTTAGGCGAGAGCTTTCGCGAACTGGGCGTAGGGCAACTGCAGGGTTATTTTACCTACGAAGGGAAAGACTATTTGTCGTCCATGATGAGCCAAGAGTTTGCGAAATCCGGCTCGAGCTATTTTATAACGGGGGTTGCCTATCAAGATCTCAACAACAATAATTTTTATGACGTAGGCGAAGGCCTAAACGGCATTCGCATTAAGCTAAACAACAAATATTATCTGGCCTTCGAGAGCGGTGCTTACAGTATTCCCGTTACCAATGGCAGCTACCGACTCGAGTTTTTTGGCGCCGCACTCAGTAGTTCAGCAGTTGCCAATATTTCAGTCAACAACGCCAACCTGAAACAAGATGTCATTAAAGCAACGAATGGCGCTGTGCGGCTAACGCCCTAACCGCCAAAGCGCGAATGATCAAACGCGAATGATAAAAAAAGAAAAGCAGCCTAAATACGAAGACTAAAAATAAAGCGCCACGCAGAAAGCAACAAACAATCCAGCAGATAGGAACTGCCAAAAGCGCACAGGATTTTTTTCGAGCAACAGGCTGCGATACTGCTGTTTATATTTGGGGTTGGGGTGTTGCAGTTCATGCAAAAACTCAGATACATCCGCATGGCGGCGCTCCGGTTCAAAACGCAGCCCTTTGCGAATGGCGCCATCAATCCAAAAAGGCACCAATGGATTGAGCTCGTAACTTGGGGTATAGCGCGTAGCTAAGTAGGCTTTCTGGGTGCGGCAACTGCCGAGCTTTCCCTCAAAGGGCGCGCGCCCGCCGGTGAGCAACTCAAACAAAATAATTGTCAGTGAAAATATATCTGACTGCTCGCTGTTTAACCCCGCCAAAATACTTTCCGGTGCTGAATATTCAGCCGTGCCCAACAGCGTATCACGCACTATGGGCGAACTGATCTCGGCAATACCTTTTACCAAACAGGATCCAAAATCAATGATTTTAATTTCGCCATTGCGGTCCACCATGATATTGGCAGGGCGCAAATCTTGGTGCAGGGTTTCACGTCTATGCAACTGGCGCAGGCCTTTACAAATCTGCTCCATCAAATACACAACGTCTTGTACCGAGGGCGCAGGATGCTCCTTAATCCACTGGCTAAGAGTGATTCCCTCGACATATTCCATTAGATAGTAGAGACAGGTTTTTGGCTTATGCTGACCAACAATTTTTACCACGTGACTCGAATGAATCCGGCTGCCAATCCAGCTCTCCAAAATAAACCGCTCAAGGTATGCAGGATCATCGGCAAAGTTTAACGAAGGGGTTTTCATACAGTAGCGCTGATCCGTTTCCAAGTCGCGCACCACATAAACTTGGCTGCGACTGCTCGCATGCAAC
Organism: Cellvibrio sp. 25HG11W-0; assembly: GCF_057815475.1. NCBI lineage: Bacteria > Pseudomonadati > Pseudomonadota > Gammaproteobacteria > Cellvibrionales > Cellvibrionaceae > Cellvibrio > Cellvibrio sp. 25HG11W-0. The sequence continues at coordinate 648,760 of NZ_CM174230.1, read as the reverse complement.
TCTTTTTCAATGCTATATCCATCCAACACCATGCCGGGGCGCAGGTGTGGAGGGAAGGCAAGTTTGGATAATTGCTGGCAGGCGTCGTCTACATTTTGCGCGGGCATGGAATCCACGCGCAACAGCTGGCAGCTGATATTGTCGTTACTGTTATTGGCAAGCGCTTGCGCTACAAAATGCTGGCACAGCTCGTCGAGATTATCCGTCGCTTGATTTAATTGCGATTCCAATTGTGTGCTGCTAATAAAATCGTGCAAGCCATCGGTGCTAAGCAAATAGATATCGCCCGCCGCCAAGTCCAGTGTTTTGCAATCGACATCGAGCGAAACATCCAAACCCATGGCGCGCACTAAGTAGGATTGCTCATCGCTAATAATGGTGCGGTGATCGCGGGTGAGCTGCTCTAGCTTGCCTGCACGCAAGCGATAGATACGCGAGTCGCCCACATGAAAAATGTACGCGCGATGGGATTTAAAAATAATACTGCTAAAGGTGCTAACGTAACCTTTTTTGGCTTCGTTAAATTCGCGCCCGCGCGCGTAGAGCCAGCGGTTGAGTGCAATCAATACCTGCGAGGTGGATTTTTTTACCGTCCAGGTATCGGGCGTTGAAAAATAATCCACCAAAAAATTGCGCACACAGGTTTCGCTCGCCTCCTTGCCCGCTTCTGCTGCACTCACACCATCGGCGATCACCGCACAGGCGCCTTTGGTGTCAAGCAACATACCTTCAGGCACACGAATACCTATGGCATCTTCATTAACGCTCTTAATACCCGCCGAAGAGCACTGGCCGAGAGTGAATGTAAGTTTGCTCTGCAGGTGCCATTCCGTCATGTGTTGCCTTTTATAGGTAGCGAGCTTGTTATTACAGTCGCGAATAAATTAATGCACATCAACCATTTGTACAGTGCCATCGGGCAGCACTTCAAACATAGCGCTCTTAGGTTCATCCAACCACATGGCAGCAGCAGCCACTACGCCTATAGCTGCCGCAATAGTTAAAAAGAACGTAGATGTGCTCACAAATGAAAATACCGTAAGAAACAAAACTGCACCAATATTGCCGTAAGCGCCCACTATGCCCGCAATTTGCCCTGTAAGGCTGCGACGAATTAAGGGGACTACGGCAAACACACAACCCGCGGCCGAACCCAAAAAGAGTGAGCAGAGCATCATGGCTGCAACAGCAAGCCCTATAGGCCAGCTTGCGCCAATGGTCGACAAGAGTAAAAAGCCGAGTGCTGCACCGGAGAGCAATAACACCAGCGAACGCTTGCGTCCAAATTTATCGCTAATCCAACCACCGGAAGGACAAGAGAGAATATCAACAGCCGCAAAGCAGGCACCAAACAACCCCGCCAAGGCAACGGGCACCGCAAAGGTGCTTTGGAAAAACATCGGCAACATAGACACTACCGCCAGCTCAGCGCCAAAGGTGACGGCGTAGGCGAGGCTGAGAATGAGCACTTGCTTGAATTTGTATTGCTGTGATTTATCAACGGGCTTGGCTAACATCTGGCGATTGAGCGAAAATATTTTTGCGCTTTGCAGTAAAAAAATAATCGCTAGCACCACACAAATACTGGTGTGTGCCATCGCAGAGATCAGCCCTAAAAGCGACACCTTCCAACTCAAGAGCGCAAGTGCGCCATACATAGGAATGTTCACCGCCAAGTACATGATCAAATCGCCCTTAGAAGTCACCTCTAAACCGCCCGATTTATTGGGGCGAAAATAGGTGGAGCCTGCAGGGGTATCGGTTACCGAGAAGTAATAAACAAATGCGTAGATCAACGCAATGCAACCGGTAATCCCCGTGGCATAGCGCCAGCCATCATCGCCGCCGAACATTACCGCTAAGGTCGGCAAGGTAATGGCCGCCGCCGCTGAGCCTATATTGCCCAAACCTTTATAGATGCCTTCCGCCAAACCCATTTGGCGCGCGGGAAACCATTCGCTGATCATGCGAATGCCAATCACAAAACCCGCACCGGCAAAACCCAACAGAAAACGCGCCAGTGCCAGCATCTCAAAACTTTGCGCGAGGGCGAAAAAGAAACAGAAAGCACTGGTGATGATTAGCAGCAGCGAATAAATTTTGCGTGGGCCAAAGACATCCACCAACATGCCCACCACTATGCGCGCAGGAATGGTGAGCGCCACATTGAGAATCAACAGTGTTTTAACCTGTTGATCCGTCAAACCAAAGCTCACTTGAATAGCCATCAATAATGGTGCGTGGTTAAACCACACCAAAAAGGTAATGAAAAATGCCATCCAGGTGAGATGCAAAATTTTTGTTTTGCCGATAAAGGATAGAAAATGTAGATCCGCACCAGTCTTGCTCATCAATCACTCCAGAATGTTTTAATCTGAAGCACAGAGAGCAATTTCTAAGCCAAATAATAATTTTTTAAACTTTTGATCAAAAAAAAGATGCACCAGCATAAAACTAGCACGGATTTTTTTACTTTTTGCACAACAATGAATCATATGACACACGCAAAAATCACAAAATGATTCAGCGAATAACACATCAAACGCACAGTTTTACAGCACTCAGTGCGTTAAAAACTCTAGTGTTCACCAAAAACCATGAAAATTCGCCAATTTCACTCTAGCCGATCTAGGCATCAATCCAAAAGTGCCAACGCTCTATTGAAAAATCTAAACATTGGATACAGCGCACCTAAGCGCGCAATAATTTGCACCACCAAAATACACGCTGCACATTTTTAGCATTTGTTTGGCGCACAGCGCGCACCATTGCGTGCACCACAGACAGTCATATTCACGCCTTTTACCCGTTTAAGGGTGCATAAAACGTATTGGCATAGTGGTTGCTATTACCTTTACAGCGTGAGGCGAAAGCCCAATCGCACCACCAAGCATTCTTTGCAACTCACTGCCCGGACTATTTGTTATGAGCTCCCATAAAATAAACTTGCTGGATTTTTCTAATCCCTCTATACGCACACTGCACATTACCTGGTTTGCGTTTTTCTTATCCTTTGTGGTGTGGTTTAGTCATGCGCCGTTGAAGCCATTAATTATTGAAGCCTTTAACATGACCGAGGCGCAGTGGAAGGCGCTGCTGATATTGAACGTTGCGCTCACGATTCCCGCGCGTATTGCTATTGGTATTTTGGTGGATAAATACGGCCCACGTATTACTTACTCCAGTCTGCTATTTGTGTCAGGCTTATTGTGTCTTGGCTTTGCTACCGCACAAACTTACGAACAGCTTGCACTCTTTCGCTTTTTACTCGGTTTTGTCGGCGCCGGTTTTGTCATCGGGATTCGCTTAGTAGGCGAGTGGTTCCCTGCGCGTCAAGTAGGTTTGGCAGAAGGCATTTACGGTGGCTGGGGTAACTTTGGTTCGGCCGCAGCTGCTTTCCTCCTACCCTTTTTGGCCATATCAGTGTTTGGCGGCATCGGCGGCTGGCGTTATGCGATTGCCTGCACCGGTATCATCGCCATGATTTACTCGCTGTTTTTCTACTGGCGCGCGCGCAACACCCCAAAAGGCTCTACCTATTTCAAACCTAAAAAATCGGGCGGCCTAGAAGTCAGCAGCAAACGCGATTTCTGGATTTATATTGCCATGAACATTCCTATGTATGCCATTCTTGCGGTACTCGCATGGAAATTGTCGCCCACCAATATCGGCTTGCTGAGCGCAACCACCACCAATTTACTCTACGGTTTTCTAGTCGTACTGTTTGTGTTTCAATTCAGCCAAATTTATCGTGTTAACAAAGACATGCTGAGAAATGGCGCGCCTGAGCACGACAAATACAAATTCAAACAAGTCGCCATTCTCAACTGGTCTTACTTCGTTACCTTCGGCTCTGAATTAGCCGTGGTGTCTATGTTGCCCGCGTTCTTTTTAGAAACCTTTACCCAACTGACGCTGGTGCAAGCCGGTATGCTCGGCTCGGCGTTCGCCTTTATGAACTTAGTTGCGCGCCCCGGTGGCGGTTGGATTAGCGATCGTTTTGGTCGCCGTAAAACCATGTCTATCTTTATCGCAGGCTTGGCTATTGGCTACATGGTAATGTCGCAAATTACCGGCACCTGGCCTGTTGTCGGCGCAGTTATCGCGGTTATGTGCTGCTCGTTCTTCGTGCAGGGTGGTGAAGGTGCGGTATTTGCAATGGTGCCACTGATTAAGCGTCGCATGACTGGACAAATTGCGGGTATGGCAGGCGCTTACGGCAATGTGGGCGGCGTAACCTTCTTAACGATTTACAGCTTTGTGGATACCACAGCGTTCTTTATGTTGATCTCCGCCTGTGCCGCTGCCGTATTTGTGCTGGTGCAGTTTTTGGAAGAACCTAAAGGACACATGGTTGAAATGGCTGAAGACGGCAGCTTGCAAAAAATTGAACTTACTTAAAATTGAACTGGCTTAAAACTGAACTGGCCTAAAATGGACTTTACCTAAGCACTTCGCCCGCCAATACCTTTTTGGTTGCGGCTAAGAGCCTGCACAAATGTTCTAAGCTACGCATTGCCCAGCTCCTCGGAGCTGGGCATTTTATTTTTAATACGACTATTTCACGCGTGTACGTTATCCTGTTTGGACTTGCACTCGGCTCATGCCTTCGTCTTGCTCATTAAAAAGTGCCTTAATTTATGGAACATTTGCAATCACAATTACAGATTCGTTTCGCCCAAAAAAGTGAAGCGGGACGCAAACCAGAAAATCAAGACACCCTCGGCGCACGCCTGCCGGAAGGCAATACGCTCACCATTAAAGGTATTGCCATTGCCATTGCCGACGGTGTGAGCAGCAGTAAAGCCGCACGCGAAGCAAGTCAAACAGCCATTACCGGTTTCCTCAGCGATTATTACGCTACACCAGATACTTGGCGCACCCAGCAATCGGCCATTCGCGTTATTCAATCCCTTAACGCCAGCCTCTGGGGGCGCAGCCAAAACTCTATTTATGGCGAGGGCTATCTGACCACATTTTCTGCGCTCATTTTAAAAGGCGATACCGCGTTTATTTTTCACGTGGGTGACACCCGCGTTTACCGTCTGCGCGACGGCAGCCTTGAGCAAATCACCCGCGACCACACCCAGCGCATCGACCGCCACACCACTCATTTGAGCCGCGCCATGGGCGCCGACCCCTATCTCGATGTCGATATGCACAACGTGGAATTACAGCGCGGCGATATGTTTATTTTATCCAGCGACGGTATACACGAAGCCATTCCGCCCGCAGAATTTAAAGCGCTGATTCAAGCGCACCAAGACAATCTCGATGGCTTAGTCGATGCCGCACTGACACAGGCACTCAGCCATCAAAGCCAAGACAACCTCAGCATTCAAGCATTGGTCGTCGAGCAGCTGGGCACCGCGGGGCAAGACGATGCGGTGCAGGTACTATCGCGCCTGCCCTTCCCCCCGATACTCTCGCCGGAGCAAACACTCGATGGCTTGCGCGTAAAAAAAATCATGCACGAATCGACGCGCAGCCAAGTTTATTTGGTCGAAGATGAGCGCAAAAATCTACTGGTGATGAAAACACCTTCGGTGATTTTTCAAGATGACAAAGCCTACATAGAGCGCTTTGTGATGGAGGCATGGATCGGCGCGCGCATTCAAAGCCCCGGCGTGGTGCGGGTCATAGCGGCAACAGAATCGCGCTCTTGCCTCTACTACCTAACGGAATACATCAAAGGTCCCACACTCACGCAACTGTTAAAGGAACGCGGCCTGCTAGGTATTGGCGATGCGGTGGAATTAACCGAGGGATTAATTCGCGGCATACGCGCCTTTCATCGCAAAGAAACCCTGCACCAAGACATAAAGCCCGACAATATCGTCATCAGCGCCAAAGGCCCTATGATCGTAGACTTTGGCTCTTGCTGGGTCGCCAATATCGCTGAGGCAGGCACCCCCTTCACCCGCGACCTGATATTGGGAACCTTGGACTATTCAGCCCCAGAATATCGCTACGGTGGCAAAATTAGCCCCGCGTCCGATCAGTTTTCGCTGGCGGTATTACTCTACGAAATGCTCACCGGCAAGCTGCCCTATGGCAGCGGCTACGGCAAAGCGATGGATTTAAAAAGTTTTCAGCGGCTCAAATACATCTCTGCCATGAAGCACAATCCGCTGGTACCCTACTGGCTCGACAAAGCCCTTGAAAAAGCCCTAAGCATTCACCCTCATGGCCGCTACGAGGCGCTCTCAGAGTGGCTGCAAGACCTAAAGCGCCCTAACCCCAACTGGCTCAGCCCGCGCGCTCAGCCATTGCTAGAGAGGCACCCAGACAGCCTATGGAAATTTCTCGCACTCAGCGGCTGGCTCTGCGCTCTAGCGGTTTATCTTTCCCACTAGGGCAAGAGTTTTTTGCAGCCAGCACAGCGCTAGAGCGCTTATTCCTAAAACATATAGTAAAGCTGTGATTTACGTTGGCGTGATTTTATCGGTTTTCTGGTAACCTGCACAAATAACGAACACTCACGGAACCGAAACCATGTCGAATAAACGCGCTCTCATCGTCGACGACTCCAGCACCGCACAATATCGCCTCAAAAAAATGTTGCGCCCGTTTAATCTCGCTATCGACATAGTCGACTCCGGCGAAGCAGCACTGCGTTATCTTGCCAGCAATGCCCCCGACGTCGTGTTTATGGATCATCTCATGCCCGGCATGGATGGCTTTCGCGCCCTGCAAATTATTAAATCTCACCCTGAAACTGCGATGATCCCCGTGATTATGTACACCTCCCGCAGCGGCGATGTATACACCGGCCAAGCACGCGCTTTAGGCGCACTGGACGTAGTCAGCAAAGATACCATCAATGCCGCCGACCTATCCAAGGTAATGGCCGCAATTCATATTTACCCTATAGCAGAAGAGCCTGAGTCACCACCGCCCATTGAGTCTGCAGAATTTGTCGCCGCCGCCAATCAAGCTAGCGATATGGAAGCCTTTAAAATTGAGCGGCGCACAGCCTCAACTGCAAGCGTTGAACAAGCGCGCAATCTTGAGTTACGCCTCAGCCACTTAGAGCACACCCTCGAAGACAATCGTCGCTTCATCACCTCACGGGTGGTGCGTGAACTTCAAGGTTTGCGCCAATCAATGAAGCAAGAGTTCAGCGATATTATCGCAGCTCAAGCAGCCCCTAAACTCAACGCACCAGCAACAGAAAACGTAGAGTTGCCCCCAACGGAAAGTGAATCAAGCGGTTTCTGGTCATGGACGGGGAAACTACTGGTAGTTCTAGCCACGCTCTGCGTTCTATTTTTCCTCGCAAAAATCGCCACCAGTATTGACGACACCCAAGAACAGCAAATGATTTTGGGCAAACAAATAAGCTCTATCGCGCGCGAACTCAAAAGCGAACCAGACATGCCCTCACCTGCACTGGTTAACGCCACAAAGCAAAATGATTTACTCGAACAAAAATATGCGGATGACGCCTATCTCGCTGATATTGCTTGGGCATTCAACCAAAGTGGCAGCCTCAGCTTCAATCAAAACACCATAGATCCCAAGGCAGTTATTCGCATTTACGAATTGCTCAATCGCTTAATTAGCAACGGTTTTCGCGGCAGCGCTTGGGTCGATGTCTATGTAGGAAACTACTGTATCGGCATCAACAGTTTCGGCCAAACACAATTACCCGCCGAAGGAGCAACCCTCGGTGATTGCATGCTCTCCAGCGAAATGTACGGTATGGAGCAAGTCATGCAGGACTACAGCCGCGAACTCAATTCCGCCTTTAACAACCTCAGCCGCGGCCAAGTTAAAGTGGTCAATATAATTGTTAGCGCCAAACAGGGTGAAGAAACCTACCCAGAGCGCCTGCCTACACTAGAAGCCCAGAAATGGAACGAAGTAGCACAGCGCAACAACTATATCGAACTGCGTTTGGAGTCTGGCAGCGGCTATTAATTACGAGCAATCAACCGACCATCACCAATCAGCACCAAAGTAAATAGCCAACCGAATAAATGTGGTGAAACTAATTATTGGGTGAATATTAATATAGGCAAATCAATATCGAGCTTGAACCGAGAGAAAATAAGCCCTTCATGAAGTACAAACCACCCTTAAACTATATGCATTTTATGTTGACAACAAACAAGCCTATAGATGAGTAGCACAAATAAAAAGTCTTTATATCTCTTTTCTTCATTTCAAGTATGAGTTATAGTTTTAGGCAATAAAGTTCAATAAGCTCGATTTGCGCCATGGTAGGTGCTTTCAGGAAGATGTTTGCGCAATCAGCGCCATAGGAATCGATGAATAGTTCAGTTTCTCCGCCTAAAACACCACTTTTTCGAACCCAGGTGACAGAGCAGAAAACAGACCGTTTACACGGCGATGTTCTGCTCCTGCCGCGTGTGCGCCACTCCGTGTTAATTGCCCTTTTACTCGCTTGGTTAGTGGCTGTAGCTATATGGCTTTCCACTAGCACCTATGCACGCAAAGAAACTGTGGTGGGGTGGCTTGAATCTCCCGCCGGTGTGGTTCGCCTGTACCCTGAAACATCTGGTCAAATAAAACAAATCCTCGTCAAAGAAGGCGATAAAGTCGTAGCAAACCAGCCTTTAATCATTATCAACGGTGACAAAACCCTAGCGGATGGCGATAAACTTGAAGGTCGCCTGTTAGAAGAGTTTGAAAGCCAGCGCAGCTTGCTCACGGAGCAAATAGAGCGTGCAGGTCCGGCGCAACAGCAGCGCGAGGGCAGCCTGCAACGGCAGATTGAGTCTATCGAGCACAACCTAGGCTTGATGAACGAACAGCTGACTACGCTGGATGCTCGCCACACTCTGATAAAAAACCAACTAAAACGCTACAGCACCAAGGTTGAGGCTGGATATATATCGCGCATGGAATTCGACAATGTGCGCTCGCAAGAACTATCTGTACGCAGCGATAGGCAAGGACTGCTACTGGAGATCGGCAATCAGCGCGATTTACTATCTCAGCGGCGCACCGATCTTCAATTGCTTCCCCAGGACGCAGCCAACAACCTAGACCAATTACAATCGCGGCTAAGTGAACTTGCGCAGCAAATTGCACAGCTGCAAGGTCAACGCTCTCATGTCATCACCGCCACGCGCGCCGGTATCGTAAATAACCTGCAGGCTCGCGAAGGGCAATTTGTCTCATCGACAAGCTCGGTGCCTCTGTTAACGCTGGCCGATAGTGCCAGCCCTCTTGTAGCGCATTTGTTAGTGCCAGTGCGGGCTGCAGGGTTTATTGCACCTGGGCAACGTTTAGATATTCGCTATGACGCCTTTTCCTACCAAAAATTTGGCATTTATCAGGGTGAAATTGTAAGTGTTGCAAAAACGCCGCTATTACCAGGCGAACTGCTAAACACTCCGGTCAAGCTGCAAGAACCTGTGTATCTCGTTGAGGCGCGTGTCAATGAGCAAGGCGTAAGCGCCTATGGTCAAACAATCCCCCTACGATCTGGTATGACCTTAACTGCAGATGTGGAGCTGTCCGAGCGCCGTCTATGGCAATGGCTATTAGAACCCATCTACAGCTTGAGAGGGCGCCTGTAATGTTGTCATCGGAACAAAGCGCACGGCAAAAAGTAACACGACCAGATCAGCTACTCAATTTTAGTGGCGCTCGCCGCCTGCCAGTGATTCATCAAACCGAAGCGGCTGAATGCGGATTGGCCTGCTTGGCGATGATTGCTAGTTTTCACGGTTATGAAACCGACCTCGCACATCTCAGGCAACGGATTCAGGTCTCTAGTCATGGCACCAACCTTAAAAGCCTCATTGATATGGCTGCGCGCTTGCATCTGGCCGCCCGCCCATTAAAACTGGATTCGGATTCAGTGGGTGGGCTTCAGTTGCCCTGCATACTCCATTGGGATCTAAGTCACTTTGTCGTACTCAAAGCGGTAAAAAGTCGCAAAGCGATTATTCATGATCCCGCCAGTGGTGAGCGAGTCTTAACCAAAGAAGAATTCGACAAGCATTTCACGGGTATTGCGCTGGAGCTAACTCCTACGAACAATTTTGAAGTGGCCGACACGCGAAAGCGCCTGGGGTTTCGTCACTTTTGGTCGCGTATTACTGGCTTAAAGCGCAGCCTGGTACAAATACTTTTGCTATCACTTTTGTTGCAAGTGTTTGCCACTATTAGCCCTTTCTATATGCAAACGGTGGTCGATGACGTAATTCTCAGAAACGATGACAACCTGCTACTGGTTCTGGCGATGGGCTTTGCGCTATTGCTATTAATTGAAACTGGTACTCATGTGTTGCGGCAGTGGGTCATGCTCTATTTATCTAGCCGCCTGAATATACAGATGGCGGCAAACCTGTTTCGTCATCTGATCCGCCTGCCAATGAGCTACTTTTCTACCCGCCACATGGGCGATGTAGTCTCGCGTTTTGGCTCTTTGCAAAATGTGCGAGACCTGCTTACTACCAGCCTGGTAGCGGCAGTAGTGGATGGGATTATGGCCATCATAACTCTCGCGGTAATGTTCTTTTACAGCATCAAGCTCACTTTGATAGTGATTTTTGTGGTGCTGCTTTATGCCGCCCTGCGCCTAGCGCTGTACAGACCCTTAAGGCTGCTGACCGAAGAGCAGATTATTGCCCAGGCCAAGCACGACTCCCACTTTATGGAATCTGTACGCGCGATTCAAACCATCAAATTGTTTCAGCGTGAGAGCGACCGCCAAGGTCAATGGCAAAATCGTTTGGCAGACACCATTAACCAAGGTATTAAGATTGCGCGCTGGAATATCGGTTACGACACTATCAATCGTTTGCTGTTTGGTTTTGAAAATTTATTGGTGATTTACTTTGCTGCTAGCGCGGTTATGGGCAACCTATTTTCAGTGGGTATGCTCTACGCTTTTCTCAGCTACAAAAACCGCTTTGTGGGATCTATGGATACCTTAATCGCTACATGGATTGAGCTCAAAATGTTGGGGCTGCATCTGGACCGCTTATCTGACATGGTCTTCACCGAGACAGAAGAACAGGATGAGCTGCTCTTGGGCCAATTATCTACGCAACCGCTGATCGGAAAAATTGAGGTGCGCAACCTCAGCTTTCAGTATGGCGAAACCGAGGGGCCGTCCTTCCAAAACCTGAATTTTACCATAGAGCCAGGTGAAACTGTCGCCATCACCGGCCCCAGCGGCTGTGGTAAAACCACGCTACTTAAATGTCTTATGGGGTTATTGAAACCCACGGAAGGCGAAATCCTAATTGACGACCGCCCCATCAAACAAGTGCGTGAATACCGCAGCCAAATTGCCGGTGTTATGCAAGACGATCAGCTGTTAGCAGGCTCCATCGCTGACAATATTGCCTGCTTTGAGCCGCAAATTGACTTTGAGCGCATTGTTCAGTGCGCCCAAATGGCCTGCATTCACGATGAGGTTTCCAAAATGCCCATGCAGTACAACACTCTCGTGGGTGATATGGGCAATAGCCTCAGTGGCGGCCAAAAGCAAAGAATTGTATTGGCGCGCGCGCTCTACCGCGCACCACGTATCCTATTCATGGATGAAGCCACCAGCCATCTGGATGTGGCAAATGAATCCTTGGTGAATAACCACATCAAGGCACTTGCCATAACCAGAGTGTTGGTGGCGCACAGACCGGAAACGGTCAAATCTGCAGGACGGCAGATATCACTTTAACTTAAATAATCAGGAAATTATTGTATGAAAACTTTTGCTTTGGATAAAAACTACAGCCAATTTAACTTTGATGAAATTTCTGTTGATGAGCTGGAAATCATTTCTGGCGGAACAGGGGTGGCAAGTGCAAATGATAGTATTTTGTCGCACTACTCTAGCTATTACTCTGTTACGGCAATCACTACAAATGGTGTTACCCAAAACAATTCCAATAAGGTTACTTATTCTTATAGTTATGTTTCTACTAGTGGTCAAACTATACAAGGTGGCGGTACCGCCTATGCCTAATCAATTTTTCCATGGGTAAAACCACCAAATATCTGGATACTGCAAACGAGTGATAGGTGAAAAACATATCAGGCGGCTTGCCACTATCTGGATGTAGGTGGGAAAAATAGAGTGCGCTCATTGGCACTCTATTTTTCCCAATTAGGTTAGGCTTAGGGGCTACATGAACACATCTCTTGGTAAGAAAATTGGTCATATTTTTCGACCGTTTTGTTACAGCGGTTGTTGTTGCTTTCATCCCCCAGTTAAACACCGATAAATTATTTAGCAATGGTAGATGTTTGTGAATTTCAAGAGGCGCAAACGAGTGCTCTTTATAGATAATCAATCGATGGTGGGTGATGGGTAATTTGCAAGAGTTCGATATGCAATCGACGGCTCCGTTTTGGTGGTACTGTCGGACTAGGCACCCATTTATTTTTGTCATACTTCAGTTAATTAGCTTTTAAAACCTATGGACTATTTACTTTATTCTCTCGGCACAACAGGAGATGCGCTCCCATTTATCAAACTAGCCGCATCGTTAAATGCAAAAGGAGCCAGAACAGCTTTTATTAGCAACGAAAAATTTGCACCCCTTGCAAACCAGATGGGGGTTGAGTGTTTGCCAGTCTCATCCAAAGCCGCCTATGAAAAAACCTATAGTAATCCTCTAACTTGGTCGACTCATCACGCTCAAAACCACTACAGTGAATTTCATTTTCCAGCTATCAAGCCTACTTTCAAGCTTATCCAAAAAATAGTTGAACAGGGGCATCGCCCTCTGATTGTTTATCAAGATCCTTTGTCTGGTGCTCGGATGGCGGCAGAGGAATTTGGTCTAAAGTCCTGCCTGCTAGTGCTTGCCCCATCTACGATTGGTTCCTTGCTGAGTCCATCCTATCCCATTCGTAGGCAGGTTGAGGAGAATCTGTGGGGTGAAATATTACCGCAAATCCGAAAAAAAGTGAAAAAGGATAGCTTTGATAAACTGATCAGACCATTAATAAATCCAGTGCGAAAAGAACTCGGATTATCAGAGTGGGCGCTTCAGGAGCTGCCTGGGATTGAATCTAGTCCTTCGGTGTTAGCTTTATTTCCTGATTGGTTTAAGCCGAACCCTGGAGACTGGCCTAAACAATTGATCAATACCGGTTTTATTTTAGGGGACACCCAAGACAATCACAACGATACCCAGCTAGATGAATTTATAAATCAGTACGGCTCCCCTCTGGTTTTTACCTTCGGTACTGGAATTCCCGTGACCAGTTTGTTAATTGATAAAATCAGGCATCTCTGTCGTGTAGTTGGCAGGCCGGGCGTATTTGTTGCACACTCGCAAAAGAATAGATTTATAGAAAACGGCGAGTGCCCTGTATTAACCCTCTCTTCGGTTTCTTTTAGTTATCTGTTTGCTCGATCAGCGCTGGTTATCCACCATGGCGGCATAGGTACATGCGCGCAAGCACTTGCTGCTGGCGTGCCACAAATTGTATCGCCCTACACCTTTGATCAGCCTGATAATGCTTTTTTGCTTTGGCAATTGGGTATTAGCAATTCTGTAAACTTCTTAAACGACTCAGTGGATGAAATAAGGAATGTTGTTGAAGATCTCATGTTATCGGACAGTTTGAGAAAAAAAGTGAAGGAGTACCAGTCGCTCACAGTGGATGCAACTGAATCCTCAGCGGAGTTTCTCCTGTCGCTAAAAAATAAGGATTATAGTTATGTTAATTGAATTAGCCGCTGCCTTTAATCACCTTCCCGTTGAAGTAAATAAAGTTTCGGGTACGCGTTTGTTGTGGCGAAATAAATCTGGCAGTGAGTCGGCCAATGAAAGTAACGAGATGTCAGATGAGCAGTTTGTAGATGCTTACTCATGGGTGACGAAAAACAATTTCTTTACTGACGATTCAACAAGCCACTCGGGCATCATACAAACGATGTTTGCAGAACGCTATGGCGGGTTTGGTATAGGTACAAATGGTGGTGGTGCCAGAGTTGTTAATTCTAATAACGCTCAAATAAAGGGAGTCGGGGCCAACGCATTGGCTGGAGAGGGAGCACTAAAGTCCCACTCCTATGGTGGGCTGGATATACAGGGAGCAGTAAAGGAGATCATCTATTCGAGATTGCTAAATAAAATATCTCCCGTTGGGGTGCAAGAAATCACTGGCTTGATTTTACTAGACGAGACCTCTGCCCTACATAATGATACTAAGGCGCCCAGTGTGCTTATGGTAAGAGAGCTGGTGGCAAGGCCGAGCCACTTTTTGCCCTGTTTTAACTTTAGGCTTAAACCTGAGTATCGCAAGCTCATGCGATCAGATTACTCTCGGGTACTTGGCATATATAAAAGTATCGGCAAGCAGGGGTTGCTCACAGAGTTTTATACACTGATACAGCATTTTTTAGATAAGTGTGCAGACCAGCTGTCCTTTTTTAGGATGGCGAGATTATCTCACAATGCATTGACTCCTTCCAATATCGGTATGGATGGTCGCGTGCTGGATACGGCGCTGTGTAGTTTTATTGTGTCTGGCAGTAATTATGGGCAGGTTACTTGCTACTTCGAGGAGCCTTCTATACCGGCTCAAGTGGCAAAAGAATGGTTCTATTTAGTCAATAAATTCCTACCGGATAAGCCTGTTGAAGAATATTTTTTAAAGCTTTATGAAAACAAGTTTAACCAGTATGCCTGTGTCAATATGGGATTTATATTCGGACTAGACCGGGAAATGTCTACCAAGTTTTCCAGCACTCAAGAGTGGGGGAAGGTAGCATCAATCATGCTTTCATTGTTGTCTACAGGATCTCTTACAAAAACTAGCGCCGCCCCTAGCGCAAATGCAGCTGATTTCATCAATGACATCCTGACTGCGAGCTTTTATTCCATATTGCATAATTGCAAAACAGATAAAACTACAGGATTCTTAGCTGAATTTATCGATGACCTTATCTCGTTAATCAATATTATTGAGCATTCCCTAAACTGGCAAGATCAAAATTTGCAAAGCTTCAATAAAACGTTTGCCATACAGACCATAAAGAGAGCCATTCTTAGCAGCTATTTTTTTATAACCCATATTAGCGGTTCAGTCGATGATTTTTGTGCGGCTGGTCATATTGACCGGACGGCTGAAATTATTAGTGAACATGACCATACCGCTGGCTGGATATACGAAAATTTATTTTCTGAATACTGCACAATATTTTCTGGTAATGGAGTGACTATAGAGTATAGCAATGCAGCAGATGAGTTTCACTATCGTAACAAAGACGGGTTCGAAAATTGCACTAGAGACATTCGTGTATTGAGGTACATTATAGATATTAATAAGAATGACTATACCGTACAGAATTATAATTTTTACCCCTATTTAAGACGCCTTTTTGCCTTCTTAGATGGGGATGCTAAAAACAGCTTTAACGGAGTGAAAAATGTATTTTGTTGAGCAGCAAGGCGCAGATCTATTAAATGAGGCAATAGCACTTCGCGCGATGAATGAGTCCGGAATTGATGCTAGCCAGCTACGACATTTGCTGGAGGCCAGTAAACACCGGCAGATAATAATGGCTAAAACGGAAAAGGACGAGCCCTTGGCCAGCATTGCTTTCGCAAAAATTTCAAAATTTACATTAAAGTTGCTTGTCGCTAACCCCGAGCATGTTTTACGGCCCTATGAATATAGCGAAGGAAAAATATTGTTTATACTTGATGGCTTTTTCAGAAAAAATAACTTCAAAAAATCTATGGCCCTATTGCTTCCTCAGCTTAAACAATACCGTTTAATTGCCTATGTAAAAAAAGGAAAATTAAGTGCTTTCTATAACAACAAGGGTTCAATGAAGACTCTTAAATTAGATATCGAATAGCTTAGATGCGGTGCATCAGCAACTAAATGAGGGTTACCGATTCTTAACCCCCTACATAAGTTTTCGTCCAAAATGAACCTATCAAGTAATATCCTCTCCCTATCAATAAAGCCTGAATGTGAAATCAGCCAACTCACATGTACCTTAATATATCAATCAATAGCTCCCAAAAAAACTACAGATAGCTGCGCTGGGTGTGCCTGTCTCTTTTCTTTAAAAAGGCGGCTATCGCGCCAACACCTGACTATCAACCGAAAGATAAACCCAACATCATTTACGCTTCATCAATATCATACATATGATCGATAACAAATCTCGCCTTGGGCAACAAACCATTGTCTTGGGTTTTACTGTAAAACGCTTGCCAATGATTAACACCACTCCAAAACGCCTCCGGCGATGACAGGCCCTGATTAACACCAGGCGCCAAATCAAAACCCTGTGCACCATAGAGTTGACTTAACATCATCGCCGAGGGAAAACCTATAGACTGCATCAATGGGTTATTGGCATTGCCCGCGCCCCACACATAAGCCAGCCAAGGCAATATATTTTCCACAGCATCGTAGCTTACCCGCGCATCTTGATACTCCTTAAGTGCGGCAAGAATTTTTGCCTGAGCGACTGGAATCGCTAACAATGCCAAGTTCGGAATATCTTTTTGGGTTTGCAATTTTTTTAAAGGCAATTCGACTAGACCGTTGCGGCGCGGCGCATAGCTGGCTGTTGCAGGTTGCAAGAGCGGCAAGTTAAACAGGCTCGCGCCTTCAAAATTTTTGCCGTCCAAACCACGCTCTTCCACTTTTAAGAGTGCGCAGTCAGACCAATAGGAGGGCAGCATATCGCGCCGCAGATGTGACTGTGCAACCCGAATACGAAAGGCGGCAACATCCTTTGCACCCGCGAGCACCACAAAACTCCACTGCGTTAAATCTACTATTGCAAAATCACTCAGCGCGCGCGCCAGCCATTGCAAATTGGGCTCGCGCTTAATACGCTCCAAACGTTTTACATCGCGGTCGACAAAAACCTGATTTGACAGTGTTTGCTTAATCATAATCCTTCCTCACAGACTCTTTAGGCTATAGGGGCCACAGGACAGCGTAAATTCACGCCGTTTCTTATCATTGGCATCGGTACAAATATAATCCACATAGAACTCCACGCCGCCAGGAATGGCATTAAAACGCAAGAGTGCGACATGATCACCTTGTTGGCGATGACAAATAGTCAATCGCAAGTTGGCAAATTTTAATTGATCGACGGGCTGCGCATCGGGGTGCATAGGAAAAGGCTTTGGTTGACCAAACAGCCCACGCAAATTATTTTTAACATTATTAAGTTGATCGCTACCGAGGGTATCTAATAACCGCGATGGCGATGCTATGACCTCGTAAAAAAGTGTTTGACCACGCTGATTTTTACCTTCTACCACCCGCCCCCAGTGCACATCACCCGTGATATAAAGAACTGGAATTTCTGCCGCAAACAACTCTGCTATTATTTTCTGCAGTGGTGCAAAATCATCATAGTTCACCATTTCCATATCCGCGACGTGACGATCCCAGCGCCCTGGCTTTTCCATTAAGAGCGCCTGCCCCGAACTAAGTAAACCTACTGCTGCCAAGCCCTGCTGCTTGCGACTTAATAAATCCTGCTGCCACTCAACCAGCGCAACCATAGTCGCTGCGCTAAACATTTGTCGGCCCTCGGCATCGCGCTCGGTGCGACTATCAAGAAACAGCATGCTTAAGGGTGCTATATCCTGTCGAAAAAAACCGGGCACTTGGGCGGGGGAGCGCTGGTAGCGCTCATATAAACGATTGGCAATGGCGCGCCAGTTATCACGGTCTTTTTTATAGTGAGTATTTTCCAACTGCGCCTGAAACACTGGAAAGTTATTCCAAAACTCGTGGTCGTCGGGAATGCACAGCACGGGGCCGTGACGCAATATGTCAGCCAAGCCAGGCTGTTGCATATCCTTAGAAAACCAATTGGCTTGATACTTTTTACCTAAGGTTTGCGCGAGCTTTTGAGTTTGGGTAGGCAGGTTTTGCAGGGAAGGTAAATCGAGGTAAACCTGATCACCCGCCAAAAGCGTAAAGTCAGGCGCGGGTTTTATAGTGCCGATCACACTACTTAAGGCTTGCGCCTTGTCATTGGGCTGGTAGTAACAAGAAGAGAGCAATAGATTAAAACTGGGAAGATGTTTCGCTGGAAGCTGCGACGGTGGCCGCTTAGTTGTGAGAGTCACCACTTCCGCTGCAGCGCGCACCACAACAGTAAAACGCTCGGCGGTTGCAGGCCACGCCAAACAAAAAAGTGCACGCTGATTCAACGGGCGACTATAACAATCCTCAACTTCATCGCCCAAAGGTTCAAAACCGGGCGCCACTAATTGCGCCGCTACTGTTTGCTGTGCGATTTCAAAAGTTACAGTAGGCGGCACCGCCTCGCCCAAAATCCCGACCCAAATCAATAACTCATGGGGCCGACCAATTGGATTGTACGCAAAAAGCTGCACACGATTTCTCCTTAATAGCAAAGCATTGCGAACACTATAACCCATGTAGCCGCGAGCCATTCATAACGAGAGCGATTAATAAAAACTCTATTAATCCTAAAACCCTATAGCGCTATAAATTTGCTTGCCAACCCCATGCTGCACCTGAGATGCAACACTTAATGTTACGCTAGAAAAAACACTACGCAAAAACACGCTGTGCCCAAACGCCAAGCCCTGTCGCCACACTGCCAAAGTGATCGCCATCAACCAGCGGAATTTCTTCACCCAAGAGCCTGCGAATGGCCTGTTGAATCAAAGGCGATTTCGCGCTGCCGCCAGTGAGATACACCAAATCGGGCGTGGTACCGGCTTGGTTCATAGCATCTGCAATCAGCGTCGTGATTTTCTGCAAAAGCATATCGCTCGCCACAGCAAAACGCTCTGCACTGCAATGAATACTAAAATCAGTTTCAATAAAACCTAAATCGGCCGCCACACTCGCTGCAGACGACAGTGCAATTTTGGTATCTTCGGCCAAACGCACTACTGCAAAATTTTGTTTTGCTGTACGCATAGCGCTAAAGCGCTTCAGTAACGCAGGTTCAGTGGTATCACGGCTTAAACGTTCCAGCAGCAGCTGGGTTTTTAAATCATAAAATTCGGTTTGTGCGCCTAAGTCATTCACCGCCACGCCATTCACAAAAGGCATAAGTGGCATAGGCAAACCTGATTTCAACGGCGAAAGCATGCCGAACTCGGGCATAAATAATTGTTGCGCACACTGAATATCAAAATCATTGCCGCCAATTCGCTCACCGGTGTGACCGAGAAAATCCTGCGCGCGGCTGAGCTGCTTAATATGTGCAGGCCCCATGAGTACCATAGAGCAGTCAGTAGTACCACCGCCCACGTCCACCACCAACACCCGTTTATTTTCACGCAGGCGCGTTTCGAAATCGAAGCCAGCGGCCAACGGCTCAAAGAGAAACTCAACATTGCGAAAACCAACACGCGTTGCCGCCGCCAACAAAATCTCTTGCGCTTGACGATTACTCTCCTCAGCATTGATACCCTGAAAGTTAACAGGGCGCCCAATCACTGCCTGAGTAATATCCCGCCCCAGATGTTGCTCGGCGCGCGCCTTAACGTTGAGCATCATAGCGGCGACTAGGTCTTCAAAGAAATCAATCGACTGCTGGCGCAAACCACTCGCGCCCAAAAACGATTTGGGCGATTTTATAAAGTAACCTTCACTAGGCGCGTCTATATAGTGAGCTATAGCTTCAGCACCGAAAAATAAACCCTCGCTTGCCGACACCAGCTCATGCTCTATTTTATCCGCGCGCGCCTTGGACAATAATGCCGCGCGACTTTGTCCATAGGTAACACGCTCGTTGGCATCCGTCAGATGTTGCGCAACATAATCGGCGATAAAAGAACGCTCTACTGCATACAAGGTAGAAGGTACAAATGCATTATCCGCATAGAGCGGAATCAATGCCGCCTTACCCTGATCAACCCAAGAGACGGCACAGTTAGAGGTACCGTAATCAAATCCCACAAACATACATCATGCTTCCAAAAAATCGCGTCACTTACCCGAAGGAGGAAAGTAACGATTACAAAGATAAATAACGCTGTTCAACATGCCGCTTAAAATACTGCGCATTTAATGGCTCACCAGTAGCCGCCGTCATCAGATCTTGAGTGGCTAAAAAACTACCCTTTGACCAAATATGGGTATTGAGCCACGCAAACAGCTCCTCTAAATCGCCCGCTGCAATTTTTCCATCAAATGTGGGGATTGCACGCTTAGCCGCCGAAAACTCTTGCGCCGCATAGAGTGCGCCCAAGGTATAAGATGGAAAATAACCAAAAAGCCCCAACGCCCAATGAATATCCTGCATGCAACCATCGCTATAATTGCCTTCAGTAGACAAGCCTAAATAGGCCTGCATTTTTTCATTCCAGAGGGCCGGAATATCATCCACCTCAATCTCGCCATCAATTAGGGCGCGTTCAATTTCATAGCGCAAAATAACATGGGCTGGGTAGCTTAGCTCATCCGCATTCACGCGAATGTAACCGCGTTTTACACGGGTATTAAATTGGTAGAGGTTATCCGTGGTGAATGCGGGATCATCCTCGCGCTGTAATATTTTCGCGGCCAAGGGCGCCAACAACTGTGTGAATTCTGGAGAGCGCGCCAGCTGCATTTCAAATAACAAGCTTTGGCTTTCGTGAATACCCGTTGAGCGCGCCTCGGCCACAGGCAACCCCGTCCAGGCTTTAGGTAAATTTTGTTCATAGCGCGCATGGCCCGTTTCATGGATCACACCTAACAAGGCTTTCATGAAATCCGCCTCATCATAGCGTGTCGTAATGCGCACATCGCTAGGTACACCGCCACAAAAAGGATGATTGCTCACATCTAAGCGGCCATGCTCAAAATCAAACCCCAACAATTTCATCGCTGCCTCGCCCAAGGCTTTTTGCTGTTCTATTGAAAAAGGACCTGTGGGCGTAATGATATTTTTTGCCGTCTGCAATTGTTCCGCACGCTGAATATAGTCAGGCAACCAAGTTTTTACATCACCAAATAATTCATCTAATTGTGCGCAATTAATACCTGGCTCATAAAGTTCAAGCATGGCGTCATAGCGACTCACACCTGATGCTGCCGCACGGATACTCGCCTCCTCACGCGCCAGCTCTACCACCTTAACGAGGTTAGGTTTAAATGATTCCCAATCATTCTTTTTGCGCTGTTCGCGCCATGCATGTTCGCAGGTTGAGGTGGCGAGCGACTGCGCCAACACCAAAGTCTCGGGCAACTGATTGGCCTGCTGCCAACGGCGTTTCATTGCCGCAAGGCTCGTTTGCTCTTCTACTCTCAAAGCCTCTTTCTCTGCCGATTCTATCCATCCAGCCAATTGCCCAGCAGTCGTCTGCTGATGGATCAACACCGAAAGCTCGGCCAGCGCTGCGCTGCGCGCCTCATTGCCACCTGATGGCATCATAGCGGCCTGATCCCAATTACAGATTGCAGAAAGATGATTCAAATGTGCAATTTTTAAAAAGTGCTTATGTAACTGTGCGTAAGACATAGCCGAACTCCTGATAAAAAATGCATGATGTAAATTGTACTGAAAATAAAAAACCGCACTAGCGTTAGACTCTATTCTCGCGCACTAATCTACGAGAATCTTAACTAAACACCCATGCGGTTTATTGTAAACATTGAATTACTTTTTTGATGCTGCCGATCGTTAATTTAACCTACCCAAAAACTAATGAGCCTCAGGGATCGACTCCATCAAGTTGGCAATCACATCAGGCACAAAAGGGCGGCCGCGCTCATTAACCGACGTGCCGGTCACTTTTGCCTCAAGCATTAGTTTGCCATCTGACTTGCGAATTACTTTTTGTAAAAAATCAAAGCGCACGCGCGATGCTTTGGCCAAGACCACTTCTACAAAAAATGCGTCGCCGCTTGTCAGGGGAGCTTTATAATCCAACTCTGCGCGCAGCACCACCAAATTAATTTTTTGGCGTGCTAGCTCTGCGAAATTAATATTGTTCGATAACAAAAATTCGTGGCGCGCATGTTCCAAATAATTTTGGTACACACTGTTATTGACTATACCTTGCATATCGCATTCGTAGTCGCGCACTTTGAAATCAACCTGAAATGCACCTTGAACAGTAACCTTATCCATTAACTTACAACCGCGCCGAATACATCAAAATAAGTAGGGAACGTCTTAGCAGTACACTTGGGATCATTAATGCGCACAGGTACACCACCAAACGTCGCCAATGAGAAACACATCGCCATGCGATGATCGTCATAAGTATCTATAGCGGCATTAGGCACCAAAGTAGCAACGGGCGTGATCTTCAACCAATCCTCGCCCTCCTCCACAATCGCGCCAAGCTTGCGTAACTCAGTCGCCATAGCCGCAATACGATCCGTTTCCTTTACACGCCAACTCGCAATATTGGTCAAGCGTGAAGGACCATCGCAAAACAAGGCCACTACTGCCAGCGTCATAGCCGCATCGGGAATGTGATTAAAATCGCGATCAAAAGCCTTAAGCGGCAAGCCATTAGGTGCAGAAGCCTCAATCCAATTGTCGCCGCGCGTAATGGTTACGCCTATGGCTTCCAGCGCTTCTGCAAATGCCACATCGCCTTGAATACTGCTAACGCCCACGCCTTGTACACGCAAGGGGCCGCCACCCAGTGCGCCCGCCGCCAAAAAGTAAGACGCCGAAGACGCATCGCCTTCCACATATATTTTGCCCGGTGCGCTATAACCCGCCGCTGCCGGCACGGTGAAGGACTCCCAGCCAGAACGGGTGACATTCACACCGAACTGCGCCATGAGCTTCAAGGTGATTTCAATGTAGGGCTTAGAAATAAGCTCACTCACCAATTGAATTTGTGTCTCCTTGCCGGTCATGGGCAAGGCCATCAATAATGCGGTTAAGAACTGACTGGATACATCACCGCGAATATTAATCACACCCTGCGCCGCAATTGTCGCGGGCTTAATCAATAGCGGTGGAAAACCTTCCTCGCCCAAATAGGTAATATCCGCGCCGATTTGGCGCAGTGCATCCACCAAGTCGCCAATGGGGCGCTCATGCATGCGCGCTACCCCGTGCAGCTTATAGGTGCCGCCACTCAACGCCAGGGCCGCAGTAAGCGGCCGAAACGCAGTACCTGCATTGCCTAGGTACAAATCGGCTTCCTTGCCCGGAAAATTGCCGCCAGTGCCTACTACGCGGTAATCATTCTCACCGATCTGTGTCACCGACACCCCAAGCGAAGCCAAAGCCTCCAGCATGCGATCGGTATCATCGGACTTCAGTAAATCGCGAATCTCCGTGGTGCCTTGAGCCAAGGCCGCCAACAAAAGCGTGCGATTAGAGATACTTTTGGAACCGGGTAAGTGCACCAAGCCGTTAGCTTGAGTGACTGGCTGCAAATCAAGAAATTCCATGACAGACCTACTTAAATCAACGAGAGCATTCCCCGCATAAGAAGCACCAAAAGCACTCCTATCGAGCTGAACGCGAAAAAAGAAAGTGCGCATAATATACGGAAAGACCGCAGGATTACATGAAAGCGAGCGAATTAACCGACATTCAGCAAGATGCTGCGCTATTACCCCACTCAAGCGCGAAAGCGCAGGAAAACTCAGCCCCGAAAGGCAATACTCGCCATGTAATTATCACGAAAGCGCACTTTCAGGGTTGACATTACACACCACTATCGCCAAAATGCGCGCCTCTTTATGGCTAGATAGCTCAGCTGGTTAGAGCACAGCACTCATAATGCTGGGGTCGGCGGTTCAAGTCCGCCTCTAGCTACCATATTTAGAAAGGGTTTGCAGGTTAGCGCTTGCAAACCTTTTTTTATGACTTACCAAAAACTTACCAACTTCTCTTAAAAACAAATCCCCGAAGTAAAAGCAGCTTGAGTGCACACCCGTGATAGGTGATTGCCACCCTTTGCCGTGTGGACAAAACGCGATAGACCACCAGAGCCGGAAACACCGTGTTGCGTTGTTGACCACACTACCCGCGCTCACGCGCCCTTACGTCCTAACCGGACGCCCACATCAGCAATAAAAATCAAATGGGGGAAAGGTCGCGAACTTTTGCCATGTAGTCAGGGGCCAAGTGAGCATAACGCATAGTGACTTTCAGGTCAGAGTGACCGAGAACTCTTTGCAGGGCGAGAATATCCCCACCATTGATCAAGAAATGACTTGCGAAGGTATGCCGGAGAACGTGGGTAAGTTGACCATCAGGCAAGACAATACCGGAGCGTTCGACAGCTTTCCTAAAAGCCCCCTTACAGCTTGTAAACAAACGAGAACCCACCGGAAAAGCCACCGCACGAAGCTGCAAGACCAACTCAGGTTTAAGCGGCACCACACGCACACGACCGTTTTTAGTGTCCGAGTAAATCACGCGATCAGCGAGCAAATTGGCAGGCGAAAGATTGTTTGCCTCACTCCAACGGGCACCCGTAGCCAGACACAACCGCGCAACCGCCCCACAGTGATTATTGGTAGATTTATCGCACTCAGCCAAGAGCAAAGGTATTTGTTCGACAGAGAGAAAAGACAGCTCCCTTTCACGCTCCGCAAAAGTGCGAATGTTAGCGAGAGGATTAGCACCGTGAAATTGCTCCAGGCGAATAAGCTCAGCAAAAACAGCCCGAAGATAACGAGTTTCATGATTGACCGTAGAAACAGAAACCTCAGTTAAACGCTTTTCACGATAGCGAGAAAACAACGCAGCCGAAAACTTATCAACCGCAGGATCACCCAAAGCCTCACAAATAGCGAGCGTGCGAGAAAGGCGATATTTTGCATCACGAAGCGTAGCACCATGCACCGAATACCAAAGGTTCACTAAGTCAGATAAACGCCGACGATCAACCGTAAAGCGATCAGGTGCGGCCTGATAATCAAGCTCATACTTAGCCTGCAAGATTTTTAGTTCTTGTTTAGTAGCGCGGACACGGACAATACGAGGGCCAGAAGAACCCGCAGGATAAAAATCTAAACGATAGCGACCATTAGACAAACGCTTAATCATGCAGCAACACCGCCAAGAGTTAGTAAACGCATTTTTTCAGAAACGAAGTGATGCAAAACTTCAGCAAGTAAATCAGATTCACCAAAAAGCCGAACACTGAAATAATCAGAAAGCTCAGCTTCTAGACCACAAGAAAGAATTTTAGAAACGACGAAATCAGCGGTATAACGCTTGCGAGCATAGAGCCGGATCTGATTACCCAGCCAGAAAGCAACATTGCGACGGGTATTTTGAGAAGGCGGCTTAGGTTGACGACGATAATCAAGATCAGGCACCGGACAAAAAAACTCGACATCTTCGATCAGAGCTTGCCACACAGGGTCGATATAGCTGGTGGAGTGCTGCAGCCTAAAGTTATTTAACGCGTACTGCCAAAGCGCGGTAAGGTGAGGCGCCAAATCAGCATAGGTTTTAATAACAATATTTTTTCCATCAGCAGCTTTAGTGCCCCAACAAAATTGATTTACAACCGAGTGATGAAAACGAGCCTCAATCCGGTGAACCGTATCCACAGTGGAATATTCAGACATGGAATCAAGATTGGAAAAGTCACCGTTAAAATCTGAAGAAGGAACCTTAGACCAAATACCCGACCAGAAATCCAGCTTGTCAGACTTCAAAGCCTCAGCCGTTTTATCGTAAATACAAAACTGCAAAGCACCCGCAGAGCCAAAGGTATAAGACTGCCCCGCCCCATAGATCACTGCAGTTTCGTTAAGCTGCAATTGAGCCTCAGAGATCGAATTAAATCTGTATTGACGCTTAGCCTTAGCCACTAACCGAGATTCCAAATCTGCAGGCACCTGAAAGCCTTTTACATCGACAGCAATATGACAAGACACCCCAGAAGGAACGAGCTGTAAACAGAAGAGAGAAGCTATAGCGTTAATTTCAGCAGTGAGCGAGCTAGGCGAATGCTGAGAAATTAATTGAGGCGTACATTCAATCTTTAAGTGAGAACCGCTTAAATCCTCTTCAGCATAAAAAGACTTCAGCAGCACAACAAAGCCAAGATCAAGATTTTTCAAAATGAACTGATAGCCCGAGGACTTACTAGAGCGCGTCAGGAGCCAATCGATATCGCCGATAGTCATGTATTGCGCCGTAGAGTCATAGGCAGACTGAACGAGCTTCAATACATCAGGTTTGATGATGCAATTATAAAGCTGCTTAATCGTATCGACACCGGAGTGAAGATATTTTAAGCCGGAAAGATCAACCGTTTGAGACTGGTTTATAAATTGGGAACCGTGCCGATTCCAAAACTTGTTTTCATAACGCATTGTGCGGATTCCTTAAAAAAGCGGTTTAAGAAAAAGAGCAAATTTGTGTTGGTTTGTGGTTCTGTGTGTCGATGCACCCCCCTTATTATTAACGTGTTACAGAGACGTCAGAGGGTCGCCGCAAGGGCGCGGGGCAAGCCCTGATCGCGCCCTTTTGCGGCTGAGCCCTCCTGAGAGGAACCATCGGAGTTGTAGTTATCAGGTTTGGTGTAGTCAAAATATCCGTGGTTTACATAACGATTACAGGCGGCTTCTGAAATGGCTAAGGGTGTGGCCTGTTGAGTGAAGCACTTGCACACGGGTGGACGCTCAAAACCTCGGTTAAAGCGAATGCATTGCGGCCGAGGAAATGATTTAGGGGCGGTTAAGCCATCATAGACAGGCGCCGACCAAGGAACATCAGGCAGCCTCGGAGTATGGAGCGCGATGTATTGCTCTGTGGTGATATGTTCAGCCGATCCAGACTTGAAGCTTTGCAGGTTGGAACCAGTGCCGGCTATATCAGCAACAGACGGCATTGAGGGTAATGACGAGGCGATATCATCCACATGACCGCGATCACGCCACGACGAGACAAAGTGAACGATTAAGCCGATTAGGACAATCAAGGCGATAAAGGGAATAAAAACCTTGAGCGGAATTTTTTGTTTATGGGTGTGCACTTCTGCTGATTTGTAGGTCCCGAAGTATTTCTTATCGAACCCTACCCGCTTAATCACCGCTTCTTTGCGTTTGAAATGATCATCAACATCAGTAACGCACTTTTCCCACGTAAGCCACTTGGCAGACTCCATGCCGAAGATTCTTTCTATGTGGGTGTGGCGGCCTACAAAGCGCCGAAAACCCGCATCAAGCAGGTTTGGGGATTGGGTCATAAAGACTAAGTCGAAGCCCTTATGACGATGCTCCGACATTTTGAGAATCCATTCAGGGATAGGTTTACGCGGATCACGTACCGGAATTAAATACTGGGCCTCATCGACCACCAGCACCGAACCATCAGGCAAGGTATCCCATTCCTTAACCTCGGATTCATCCAGACTGATCCACGGCAGTTTTAGCTCTTTAATGCGGTGATAATAAATCGTGCGATCTTTAAAGGTTTTATCTTCTGATATCAACTTAATGACATTGAGTGTTTTAGAAGAACCAGGCGCACCCGTAAATAGATAAATCATTTAGGCCTCCCATGGAGAGCCGGGCTTTTTCCAGACCACGGTTGTTGATTTAAAGGCGAGTTTTAACCCTATGGCAATGGTCATGGCCGTGAGCATGATTTTAAAACCTGCATCTAATTTCATGATCAAAAATATTTGCAGCATATCGGCAGGCAGGCCGTTGAGTTTTGACAAAATAAAATCAGAGAGCTTATCGACCACCACGGAAACGCCCGCATAGGACACCACCGAGAAGCCCAATAAGTTAATGACCTTCTCCACCGCGAAGGGCAGCAGCCATGCGAAAAATATCGCCAAGCGGGAAAAGAACTGACCGAAGAACGGCAGAATTAAGGCGTAGAGGTAACGAATAGCATTCAGGATAAAACCAAAGACAGGCAGCATAAAATCACCACTCGATTGCGCGATAAATAATGACGGAGCCTAAATAGGAGAAAATCAGAATCACAAGACCTGATATCTGGCCCGCAAAATCGCATAGGGGTTGATAAGAAATATTGTAAGTACCGAGGGCCAAGGTAATAGAGCGATCTGAAGGACAAGTACCACCCGCACCCGAGGCCGCCGCACCATCCAATCCAGAAAAATCGAAGGCACTACCGGAGCAGGTATCACCATCACAACTTCCATCACCATTACCCGAGCCATCACCACCACCGCTGCCGGAAGAACCGAGCGCGGTTAATTGACCGTTAGCATCCGTAGTGGGACTGGGGGAATTTACAACGGCTTCAAAGTTGGCTTGAATTTGTTGGTTGTCGTTAACAGGGTTATTGGTGTTGGTATCATCAAAGCCTTTGCAGTTGTTTAACCACAGCTGCGTGAGAATGGCGCACTGCACAGGGTCGCCATCACATGCAGGATTGGTAGAACAATCGGCAGCGGTAGCCGAGCCATCACCATCGCCCTGCTCTCCTGTACCCGAGCCAGAACCAACAGAGGAAGACGCCGCAGAGGTATTGCCCGACCCCGACCCATCGCCAACACCTGTACCCGTACCATTGCCAGACCCGCTACCAGAACCCGAGCCGGAGCCGTTATCGTTTGATCCATCACCCGAACCTGATGACGTGTTAGAACCTGCAGAGGTGTTAGACGGGGCCGAACCATTAGAGGGTGAAGAGGAAGGTGGATCATCGGTAGGTGGCGAGTTATCACCACACACATTCCACGAACCATTTGCCGTGGTATAGACAGAGGCATTTTGTCCGGCAGAGCAACCACCGTTACCGCAAATAAAACCACCACCTACTGCAATAGCCGTGGAGTACGTCGAGCCGCAATCATCAGGGGAATCCTCAGGATCACGGCAAAAGCCCTCGTACATAACTTGGGGGGGATTACACTCATCAGGTTCAGGAGGCTCATCATCAATACAGGATGTTTGAGTAGTGCCGCTGCCTGTGATAATCGTGTTTAAGTGTTGACCCTCAGGACATGAGCAAGTGGACACCACCGCGCACTCAACACGTGCCTGATCAGGATTATTAAGATTTATGCCATATTCACGATTAATTTCTACAGAGCCGGGCAAAACGGTAGCGCAAGAGTAACCAGAATTACTATAAATAGCGGCTCTTTTAAGGCACGTAGGCGCAGCAGAATGAGACAGTGACGAAAAAGCAATGGATGCTAAAAATGTCAGCACAAGAACAATAATTTTCATAAGCCACCTATACCGCATCAGCTAAGAGAAATAACGCGACCAAGTAAACCCAGAGTAGAAACGCGTAAGGATCAAAAAACATGTTCGAACCCTCTTAAAAAGAAAAGGGAGCCGAAGCTCCCAGCAGAACGAAGCCACAAGGGCTATTAACCGAAGAAAGTGGCCTTAACCCATTTAATGCCCACGGCCACAACGGCCAAGCCAATTAAGGCACCGCCAACGGTGGTGATATCACTGCTAACAGAATCCATATCCGCACCGAAAGTTGTAGGCAAAACACTGGCGGCATTGGCACTTGCAGTCAGTGTTAAAGCCGATACAGCAGCACCGAACTTGACACCTTTAGAACGAAGTAAAACAAACGCATTTTTCATGGCTATTCACCTTTAGTAATGGAAGAGTTAAACAACTTTAATAAAACACGAATACCGATCACGGTAATCATGATTGCCGTGACGCCGCCGCCCAGTGTCCAAAAATCCTCTTGGGTGAGGATGGAGGAACGAACAACAGCGCCAAGCAATTCATCCTCAGAAACGGTTTGCCATGCGGAGCAAGAAGGGGAACCGTCAACAATGACAATTCCCGTTTCGCACCTGAGATATTCAGCCACGACTAATCACCCTTAGCTTTTAGTCGGAGCTGATGAAGAAGAATCCGCGCGCATAGAGGCCATGCTGCGTGGTGTGATAGCAACGCAGTGTTGCCCCATACGACCGCCAGCCGCTTTTTTGAGTCGTACTTGAATATCAACAGAAGCGGGATATTTAGGAAGTCGCAGGCTTTCATATACAGAAGGGTCGCAAGGCAATTTCATAACAACGATACCCTTCGCACCCTCTTCATCTTCATCAAGCACTTGCTGGCCAACATAAAGAGAGGCGTATTTTTTACCGTCAACATCAGCGAGAGAGGCACCATAAAGTTCAACAGACATAGTTTGATTCATTGCATTCACCATTAAGTCAAAGAGCTGGCAGTTAAGTTAATCCCACGCCCCAGCTTGTCAGCGCAGAAATCGAGAATAAAAGGGGACACAAACCCACAGGCAGTCCGCATACCGCCGCTTACGTGGGTAGTGTCCAAGGGAGTAACGCCGAAGAGTCCGGCGGGAAGGAAAGCGACAGTGCAGGCATGAGTGTTTTGATACACGGACACACAAGCCATCAAGAACATGAAGACCAAAAACAAAATGAAAACAGTCAGGAGTTGTTTGCTAGTCATTGCTGTAATCCCCACGCGTAAAAACGGTTTTACCCGCTTGCAGGTCAGCAACAAACTTAATGACATTGATGAAACGTTGACGCCCAATTTTTACATGCGGTAAAGCGTCAGTTTCTACAAGGCCACGCACCGTATCTTTTGTAGTGCCCATGAAGGATGCAAATTGTGCTTGTGACGACACAGGCGGCAAAGCAGTTAGGGAAACAATGGTTTGATGATCCAGAGACATTAAGCGGCTTCCTTAGCAAGAGTGAAGGCATCGACTTCAACCAAAAATTGTTTGAATTTTGGGAGTTCAGCGATTGGAAAAATCAGAAAGGCATTAGCCAGAAACAAAGTGAAATCTTTTTCACCAAGATTGACCGCGTGAGTGCAACTAGACGACGACAGAAATACAGGAAGGAGGACTTCATAAGGGCGAGCAAGGAAAACACCGGAATTAAAGGTCAACAGGAAGGCAAACCCGCAACCAGTAGACAAAGAGACAGACGGAATAGACATAGCAAGCACCCTTTTGTGTTTAGGTTCAGGGCTTGGCTTTTAAACCACGGTGAGCCACAATGAACCACAAATCGCGAGAATCTATATTACTATGCAATAGTAGAATCTTAATATTACCATGTAAAATTGATGTTAGCTATTGCTATGGAAATAGAAGATAGAATTAAACTAATAATCGAAGGCGAGGGAATGACGCGCGAAAAGTTCGCCTTGAAGGTAGGGATCCCCTATACCCGCATCACAAACATTTTTTCCGGTAGAGCAAAAGTCAGACACGAAGAAATAGAGGCTATAGGAACCACATACCCAGAATTTATGGTGTGGCTTGCCTATGAAAAAGAAATAGCCGAAGCGGGCCAAATAAGCCCGATGACAAAGTCCGCCCTGAGTGAATTAAGAACACAAGGGAAGGCCTAATTATTGCGGCCAAGGTTGCCAGTAGATGGAGGAAGGGAAATGGGAGGGAAAATCACTCTTAAAATTAAGAAATTAAAAGAAATTAGTGGATATCGAAAGGGACACATCATAATTTCGATATTAACTATCACTTTAAGCGTCATATTTCACAATTACTTTTTGAATGAGCATTCCACAGCACTCGAAAAGCTGTCTTATTATGGAACAATAACAACTTTCATTGGCGTAGTAATCGCAGCACTAGAAATTTTTCATAGCGTTAGTATATCGACCAGTATTCGCGATGAATCGCAAAAGTTACTAAACAGGTATAAAGCTCTCAATAAAGCATCAACTTCTAGTGAATGCCTCTTAATTTTGGATGAAGCACATAGAGAGTACACAAAAGGAGACTATGAGACGGCCTTAAGATGCTTTCAATATTTTCGGAGGTTGTATTTAACAATCGGCTATGCAGAAATTGAACTAAAGAACGGAAACATACTAGACCACTGCGAGACGTTCCTACATCAAATTCAACACACAAATATCGATGCACCAATGTCCGAAACAAGAAAGAAGAAATTCCGGGATGCCATCTCAACACTAAAAGCCAGTACTGAAAAAATAAAACACTCAAAAGAGGAATAATTCTATGTGGCCAGAAAAAATTAAAAGTTTTGTTAAAGATATTATTGCAAAAACGGAAGGGGGAACATTTAGTTGGTTGTTTGATTACGCGAATGATTCCGTAACCCTAAAGGGACAAGACTTTCAAGTAGTATTGAAATACTCCTATGACTCAGAAACTTGCATAGGAGCATTTACTCTTTATTATAATGAAAAGAACGGGCAGAATTATCAATTTTATACCAATCAAGAATGGAACGATTACAACCTAGCTCAAAGACTATACGCCTCAGCCCAAGCATCTAATTTACAGCTGCCATTTTAACAAGAAAATAGAGGCAGCTTTAAAATGAAGTATCCATGATGGAATTAAGCTATTTAAAACACTGGAAGGCATCAGCTACGTAGAGCTATGCGAAAGGACAGGAATAGAAAAAAGCGGCTTGAAAACGTAATAAGCGAAAAAGCAAAAATCAGACATGAAGAAATCGAAGCCATTGGCAAAGCTTGGCCGGAATACAGGCTATGGTTTGCCTATGGGGATGAGATACCAGAAGCGTAAGCGTCCAATAAAGCACACATTCCCATTTTGGCCACCAATCATTAGCCTAATCCTTTTTCAACAGAGGAATGATGATGGCCAGATTAACACAAGAGCAATGGCGAGCACTGATTAAGGAGCAAGCCGCCTCAGGACAAACCGCGAAGGCATTTTGCGCAGAGCGCGAGATTGATAATAAATATTTCAGTACACGCAAAAAGCAATTGGCGACGCAACCCGCAGAAAATCGCTTTGTTGCGATAACGACAAAACCCCTCGAAAACCAAAGTATTCAGCTTCACATCGGTGCCACACAGCTGCGTATGCCCACGGGAGTATCGGCGCAATGGTTAGCGGACGTTATTAAGGCGCTTGCATAATGCGCTGCTTTGTTGATCCGCCTGCTATTTTTCTGTACAAGGATGCTATCGATTTTCGCAAATCCATCAATGGCCTCGTCGTAGTGATAGAGCAAGCGTTGGAGCGCTCGGCATTTGAGCCTGCGCTGTATGTATTTTGTAATCGCTCGCGCGATAAACTGAAAATTCTTTATTGGGATGCTACAGGCTTTGTACTCTGGTACAAACGTTTGGAAAAATCCCGCTTTAAGTGGCCAACACAAATTCAAACTGCAACACTTACCTTGAGTGAACAACAATTACAGTGGCTGCTAGGCGGTTATGATGTGATTGGGCATCAACCGGTATTTTTTCAGCAAGCCAGTTAATTATTTTGATGTAACCTCGGTGGTCGTAGTAAAATACGGCCATGCCAAACTCTCATAAATTACTTGTCGAAATTGATTCGCTTAAAGAGCGAAATAAAATATTGGAGCAAGAAATTCGTTTTCTGCGTGAGCAATTCAAGCTGGCGCAAAGCCGCCAATTTGGCACGTCTTCAGAAAAATCCCCAGATCAACTTGATTGGTTATTTAACGAAGCGGAAGTAATAGTAGACGAAATCCGTGCAGACAGTGACGCAGAGATAACAACAGACGCTACAGCGGCGGATATCACATCTGCCGCCACTTCAACTAAAAAGAAAACCGGCCGTAAACCATTGCCCGCCGATTTGCCGCGTGAAACACGCATAATTGATATCGCTGATACAGAAAAAATGTGCCCTTGCTGTAATGGCGACTTACACAAAATCGGCGAAGAAAAAAGTGAACAACTAGAATACATTCCCGCCAGTTTAAAAGTCATTGAAACCCTGCGCCTGAAATACGCCTGTCGTCAGTGCGAAAAGAACCATACGAATACGCCGATTGTGATCGCCCCTGTGCCAGCCAGCCCCATTCCCAAAAGTATGGCCACGCCCAGCTTGCTGGCACACATTATCGGCAATAAATACCAATTGGCACTGCCGCTGTATCGCCAGGAAATTATTTTTAAGCAACTGAATATCGACCTCAATCGCAACACCCTGTCCAACTGGATAATGCGTAGTGCGGATGTTCTTGAAAGGCTATTGCAGCGATTAACAATAACGCTGCTAACACAAACCGCCATCCATGCAGATGAAACGCCAGTGACAGTGCTTCAGGATGACAAAAAAAATTACATGTGGGTCTACTGTAGCGGCAGAGATTCTCCTGATCCGAACAGCTCCGCGAACAACATTGTGATTTACGACTATCAACCCAGTCGCGCAGCTGCTTGCCCGAAAGAATTTCTAAGCGGCTATAAAGGCTATTTACAGGTTGATGGTTATGCGGCTTACGAAAGCACTCAAGCAACACTGGCTGGTTGTATGGCTCATGCACGCCGGAAATTTACCGATGCGCAAAAAGTACAACCAAAGGGCAAAGTAGGCCGTGCTGATTGGGCAGTGGCGCACATTCAGAAACTCTACCGTGTGGAAGCGCTACTGAACGACAAAACACCGGAAGAAAAATATACCCTGCGGCAGTTGCATGCTGTACCGCTGCTCACTGAATTTAAAGCATGGCTCGATAAATCAGTGGAACAGACGCCCCCTAAATCCACATTAGGTCATGCGGTCGCATACACGCTGCGACAATGGAGAAAGCTCACTACCTACACACAACACGGACAACTGTGCATCGACAATAATCGCGCGGAGCGCGCCGTAAAACCCTTTGTGATCGGCCGCAAAAACTGGCTGTTTAGCAACACCGCCAGCGGTGCGAGAGCCAGCGCGATTTTATATTCGATTATCGAAACGGCTAAGGCAAATGGTCTGAATCCGGTAAAGTATGTTGAGCATTTGCTGACAGAAATCCCTAAGCGCAATACAGATGATGGACTTGAAGATTTGATGCCTTGGCAAGTAAATCTAGGTGTGGTTGGTTAGACGCTTACCCAGAAGCAGGGCAAATAAGCCCAATGACAAAGAAAACAATGAGTGAATTAAGAACTCAAGGGAAGGCCTAAAAATAGCGGCCAAGGTTGCCACTCGATGGAGGAAGGGAAGTTGGAAAAAATGATCAATAACAATACTTACAATAAAACAATGAAGCCATTGAAGAGCTGGCATGACCTACTTTTAAAAAAGTGAAAAATAAACGAATCAATTCAGAGAAATCGACATCAGGAAAACAGCGAAATAAAAAATTAACTAATGATGAATTATAAGTCAAAATTATCAGAAAGATAATAAAGCAAAGAAATTAAAACTCAACAAACACCACTAGTATAACTTTAAAAAATCTACTCAATAAAGCTCCACATGTCGGAAAATAGGAAATGATCAAAGGTCTTTATATGATCCCTTAAGATTGGCTCAGTAATCATATTTGGACGAATATCACAATAGTACACACCATCCAAAGGATTTAGTTTTACGGTATAACCTTTAAAATGCCCAGGTAGAAAAGTTGCACTAATTCCATACTTACCCTCCTGACCTTTTCTTTGAACATCATTCAAAAAAACTGCAAAATGAGGCGTAGCTTTTTCAGTAAGTCTGTTATATAAAAACTTATCAATGAAGACTTTATCTAAGCGATCCTTACTCGATGTTTTAACCGAACCAATGGCCATTACTTCCCCATCTTTGATTAAGTTAAGATCATGCTGATAATTCATCTTAAAAGCTTCTTGCCCATCGACTTCAACTGGAACACGAATAGTTCCTTCAGTTACCTCAAGGCCACATCGCTCAATAATTAAACGTATAAACCTTTCAAACAAATCACCATTTAGTTTACGAGCAGTATTTGACTGATTCGCAGGAAGAGCATCCAAACAAGCGCCAATAGATTGCTGGGATGAATAAACCAACCGATTTATCAACTCCCTATTTTCAGCCGTATCAAAGTCTTGCTCCCTTATATTTCCAATTAAATCCTTAAACTTAAGTGACTGAACTTCAAACTCCTCGAAGGAATAAAACAAATTTGAATTAATTGGCCTTGTTACATTATAAGTTCCATCACTTTTATACTGAAGAAAACGATAGTGATTTTCGTTTTTAGAGACAATTACAGCCTGTAAGTTTTCCTTTATAAACTCAAGATAGAACTTCGGAAAATCTAAAAAGTCCTCAATACTCAAAAAATTGTCTTTGTTAAGCGTATGTGAAACCAATTGCTTCAAATTCATCTAATTGAATTCCTTCTTTTGTCATTTAGTCGATCAAATTCGATCCACTGATCTTTGGTCCTATAAACAACTCTATCAAGCCTGTCCATAGCCCACTTATTATATTCAGGCTCAATATCACAAGCCGCCCAAGACCTTCCTAACTGTTCAGCAACAGCAGCCGTTGTGCCTGAACCTGAAAAGGGATCAATTACAAGATCCCCCTCATTAGAAGAAGCCAAAATAAATTTACGAACCAACTCTTCAGGTTTTTGAGTAGGATGTTCTGTTTTTTCTCCCATACCGTTACAAGTAGTTGGAACCTCAAGTACATCTCTAGGTTTAGCCCCTCTTGGATGAGGAGTCCAAACATCGACTCTCTTCCCTCCATTATTATACTGACTCGTTTCAGCTTGCGGATGTGAAGGATATTTCAGGGTATGCCCGCTATATGGAATTCTCACATCATCCACATTAAAAACTTGCTTTTTTGACTTACGCAAATGAAGAATACTTTCATGAGACCGCCCCCAGTCATTACCTAAATTCGCTTTATTTTTATAGTGCCAAATAAGCCAACGACAAGTTTTAAAATATTTCATCGACGGATGTTTAATATCAGCCAATATCTCTGAAAAGCCGCAAACATACAAAGTTCCTTCTTTTTTAAGCACTCTATAAGCTTCAGATATCCACTGCATGGACCATTCAATATACTTCTCTTGAGTTTCAAACTTATCCCAGTCAGCCTTATTAATATTATAAGGTGGATCCGCAAAAATAAGATCTACTGACTCCGTTTCAAGAGTTTTGAGCCATTCTATTGAGTCACCTTCGAATAAAGTTCCATTTTTACGCTCATAAACTGGAGAAAACAAACTACCTTTCTTTCTCTTTCGTCTTTTACCTTTAAGCTCCTTTTCAAAGAAATTATCTTGCTCGACTAATTGTCCGCTAGACACTATTGCTCTCCTGATTCCAGCTGCCGAGATAATTTATCTTCAGCCGCTTCTATTAACCAAGCAGAAAGAGACAACCCTGCAAATTTAGCAGCGTCTTTATATGTGTCTTTTTGCGATGGAGTTACACGAACAGGAGGTAGTACTTCGGAAGCACTATCTAGCTTTCGAGGCCTACCACGTTTCGATGGGGATGATTTAATCATGGGGCGCATTATTGTATATACATAATATATTATCAAGCTTGAGCTAAAAAATAGAATGCCTACCCAACTATCGAAAAGATTAACCACACTAATAGCTATAATTTGCTTATTTTTATGTTTTAGTAAGTTTTAGCATGGAATTAAGCCATTGATTTACAAGGAGTTGAGGTTGAGTGTGGGTAGGTTATCCGCTCTCATAATGCTGGGGTCGGCGGTTCAAGTCCGCCTCTAGCTACCATATTTAGAAAGGGTTTGCAGGTTAGCGCTTGCAAACCTTTTTTTATGACTTACCAAAAACTTACCAACTTCTCTTAAAAACAAATCCCCGAAGTAAAAGCAGCTTGAGTGCACACCCGTGATAGGTGATTGCCACCCTTTGCCGTGTGGACAAAACGCGATAGACCACCAGAGCCGGAAACACCGTGTTGCGTTGTTGACCACACTACCCGCGCTCACGCGCCCTTACGTCCTAACCGGACGCCCACATCAGCAATAAAAATCAAATGGGGGAAAGGTCGCGAACTTTTGCCATGTAGTCAGGGGCCAAGTGAGCATAACGCATAGTGACTTTCAGGTCAGAGTGACCGAGAACTCTTTGCAGGGCGAGAATATCCCCACCATTGATCAAGAAATGACTTGCGAAGGTATGCCGGAGAACGTGGGTAAGTTGACCATCAGGCAAGACAATACCGGAGCGTTCGACAGCTTTCCTAAAAGCCCCCTTACAGCTTGTAAACAAACGAGAACCCACCGGAAAAGCCACCGCACGAAGCTGCAAGACCAACTCAGGTTTAAGCGGCACCACACGCACACGACCGTTTTTAGTGTCCGAGTAAATCACGCGATCAGCGAGCAAATTGGCAGGCGAAAGATTGTTTGCCTCACTCCAACGGGCACCCGTAGCCAGACACAACCGCGCAACCGCCCCACAGTGATTATTGGTAGATTTATCGCACTCAGCCAAGAGCAAAGGTATTTGTTCGACAGAGAGAAAAGACAGCTCCCTTTCACGCTCCGCAAAAGTGCGAATGTTAGCGAGAGGATTAGCACCGTGAAATTGCTCCAGGCGAATAAGCTCAGCAAAAACAGCCCGAAGATAACGAGTTTCATGATTGACCGTAGAAACAGAAACCTCAGTTAAACGCTTTTCACGATAGCGAGAAAACAACGCAGCCGAAAACTTATCAACCGCAGGATCACCCAAAGCCTCACAAATAGCGAGCGTGCGAGAAAGGCGATATTTTGCATCACGAAGCGTAGCACCATGCACCGAATACCAAAGGTTCACTAAGTCAGATAAACGCCGACGATCAACCGTAAAGCGATCAGGTGCGGCCTGATAATCAAGCTCATACTTAGCCTGCAAGATTTTTAGTTCTTGTTTAGTAGCGCGGACACGGACAATACGAGGGCCAGAAGAACCCGCAGGATAAAAATCTAAACGATAGCGACCATTAGACAAACGCTTAATCATGCAGCAACACCGCCAAGAGTTAGTAAACGCATTTTTTCAGAAACGAAGTGATGCAAAACTTCAGCAAGTAAATCAGATTCACCAAAAAGCCGAACACTGAAATAATCAGAAAGCTCAGCTTCTAGACCACAAGAAAGAATTTTAGAAACGACGAAATCAGCGGTATAACGCTTGCGAGCATAGAGCCGGATCTGATTACCCAGCCAGAAAGCAACATTGCGACGGGTATTTTGAGAAGGCGGCTTAGGTTGACGACGATAATCAAGATCAGGCACCGGACAAAAAAACTCGACATCTTCGATCAGAGCTTGCCACACAGGGTCGATATAGCTGGTGGAGTGCTGCAGCCTAAAGTTATTTAACGCGTACTGCCAAAGCGCGGTAAGGTGAGGCGCCAAATCAGCATAGGTTTTAATAACAATATTTTTTCCATCAGCAGCTTTAGTGCCCCAACAAAATTGATTTACAACCGAGTGATGAAAACGAGCCTCAATCCGGTGAACCGTATCCACAGTGGAATATTCAGACATGGAATCAAGATTGGAAAAGTCACCGTTAAAATCTGAAGAAGGAACCTTAGACCAAATACCCGACCAGAAATCCAGCTTGTCAGACTTCAAAGCCTCAGCCGTTTTATCGTAAATACAAAACTGCAAAGCACCCG
Source organism: Cellvibrio sp. 25HG11W-0 (assembly GCF_057815475.1). Lineage (NCBI taxonomy): Bacteria > Pseudomonadati > Pseudomonadota > Gammaproteobacteria > Cellvibrionales > Cellvibrionaceae > Cellvibrio > Cellvibrio sp. 25HG11W-0. The sequence continues at coordinate 609,562 of NZ_CM174230.1, read as the reverse complement.
CAGAGCCAAAGGTATAAGACTGCCCCGCCCCATAGATCACTGCAGTTTCGTTAAGCTGCAATTGAGCCTCAGAGATCGAATTAAATCTGTATTGACGCTTAGCCTTAGCCACTAACCGAGATTCCAAATCTGCAGGCACCTGAAAGCCTTTTACATCGACAGCAATATGACAAGACACCCCAGAAGGAACGAGCTGTAAACAGAAGAGAGAAGCTATAGCGTTAATTTCAGCAGTGAGCGAGCTAGGCGAATGCTGAGAAATTAATTGAGGCGTACATTCAATCTTTAAGTGAGAACCGCTTAAATCCTCTTCAGCATAAAAAGACTTCAGCAGCACAACAAAGCCAAGATCAAGATTTTTCAAAATGAACTGATAGCCCGAGGACTTACTAGAGCGCGTCAGGAGCCAATCGATATCGCCGATAGTCATGTATTGCGCCGTAGAGTCATAGGCAGACTGAACGAGCTTCAATACATCAGGTTTGATGATGCAATTATAAAGCTGCTTAATCGTATCGACACCGGAGTGAAGATATTTTAAGCCGGAAAGATCAACCGTTTGAGACTGGTTTATAAATTGGGAACCGTGCCGATTCCAAAACTTGTTTTCATAACGCATTGTGCGGATTCCTTAAAAAAGCGGTTTAAGAAAAAGAGCAAATTTGTGTTGGTTTGTGGTTCTGTGTGTCGATGCACCCCCCTTATTATTAACGTGTTACAGAGACGTCAGAGGGTCGCCGCAAGGGCGCGGGGCAAGCCCTGATCGCGCCCTTTTGCGGCTGAGCCCTCCTGAGAGGAACCATCGGAGTTGTAGTTATCAGGTTTGGTGTAGTCAAAATATCCGTGGTTTACATAACGATTACAGGCGGCTTCTGAAATGGCTAAGGGTGTGGCCTGTTGAGTGAAGCACTTGCACACGGGTGGACGCTCAAAACCTCGGTTAAAGCGAATGCATTGCGGCCGAGGAAATGATTTAGGGGCGGTTAAGCCATCATAGACAGGCGCCGACCAAGGAACATCAGGCAGCCTCGGAGTATGGAGCGCGATGTATTGCTCTGTGGTGATATGTTCAGCCGATCCAGACTTGAAGCTTTGCAGGTTGGAACCAGTGCCGGCTATATCAGCAACAGACGGCATTGAGGGTAATGACGAGGCGATATCATCCACATGACCGCGATCACGCCACGACGAGACAAAGTGAACGATTAAGCCGATTAGGACAATCAAGGCGATAAAGGGAATAAAAACCTTGAGCGGAATTTTTTGTTTATGGGTGTGCACTTCTGCTGATTTGTAGGTCCCGAAGTATTTCTTATCGAACCCTACCCGCTTAATCACCGCTTCTTTGCGTTTGAAATGATCATCAACATCAGTAACGCACTTTTCCCACGTAAGCCACTTGGCAGACTCCATGCCGAAGATTCTTTCTATGTGGGTGTGGCGGCCTACAAAGCGCCGAAAACCCGCATCAAGCAGGTTTGGGGATTGGGTCATAAAGACTAAGTCGAAGCCCTTATGACGATGCTCCGACATTTTGAGAATCCATTCAGGGATAGGTTTACGCGGATCACGTACCGGAATTAAATACTGGGCCTCATCGACCACCAGCACCGAACCATCAGGCAAGGTATCCCATTCCTTAACCTCGGATTCATCCAGACTGATCCACGGCAGTTTTAGCTCTTTAATGCGGTGATAATAAATCGTGCGATCTTTAAAGGTTTTATCTTCTGATATCAACTTAATGACATTGAGTGTTTTAGAAGAACCAGGCGCACCCGTAAATAGATAAATCATTTAGGCCTCCCATGGAGAGCCGGGCTTTTTCCAGACCACGGTTGTTGATTTAAAGGCGAGTTTTAACCCTATGGCAATGGTCATGGCCGTGAGCATGATTTTAAAACCTGCATCTAATTTCATGATCAAAAATATTTGCAGCATATCGGCAGGCAGGCCGTTGAGTTTTGACAAAATAAAATCAGAGAGCTTATCGACCACCACGGAAACGCCCGCATAGGACACCACCGAGAAGCCCAATAAGTTAATGACCTTCTCCACCGCGAAGGGCAGCAGCCATGCGAAAAATATCGCCAAGCGGGAAAAGAACTGACCGAAGAACGGCAGAATTAAGGCGTAGAGGTAACGAATAGCATTCAGGATAAAACCAAAGACAGGCAGCATAAAATCACCACTCGATTGCGCGATAAATAATGACGGAGCCTAAATAGGAGAAAATCAGAATCACAAGACCTGATATCTGGCCCGCAAAATCGCATAGGGGTTGATAAGAAATATTGTAAGTACCGAGGGCCAAGGTAATAGAGCGATCTGAAGGACAAGTACCACCCGCACCCGAGGCCGCCGCACCATCCAATCCAGAAAAATCGAAGGCACTACCGGAGCAGGTATCACCATCACAACTTCCATCACCATTACCCGAGCCATCACCACCACCGCTGCCGGAAGAACCGAGCGCGGTTAATTGACCGTTAGCATCCGTAGTGGGACTGGGGGAATTTACAACGGCTTCAAAGTTGGCTTGAATTTGTTGGTTGTCGTTAACAGGGTTATTGGTGTTGGTATCATCAAAGCCTTTGCAGTTGTTTAACCACAGCTGCGTGAGAATGGCGCACTGCACAGGGTCGCCATCACATGCAGGATTGGTAGAACAATCGGCAGCGGTAGCCGAGCCATCACCATCGCCCTGCTCTCCTGTACCCGAGCCAGAACCAACAGAGGAAGACGCCGCAGAGGTATTGCCCGACCCCGACCCATCGCCAACACCTGTACCCGTACCATTGCCAGACCCGCTACCAGAACCCGAGCCGGAGCCGTTATCGTTTGATCCATCACCCGAACCTGATGACGTGTTAGAACCTGCAGAGGTGTTAGACGGGGCCGAACCATTAGAGGGTGAAGAGGAAGGTGGATCATCGGTAGGTGGCGAGTTATCACCACACACATTCCACGAACCATTTGCCGTGGTATAGACAGAGGCATTTTGTCCGGCAGAGCAACCACCGTTACCGCAAATAAAACCACCACCTACTGCAATAGCCGTGGAGTACGTCGAGCCGCAATCATCAGGGGAATCCTCAGGATCACGGCAAAAGCCCTCGTACATAACTTGGGGGGGATTACACTCATCAGGTTCAGGAGGCTCATCATCAATACAGGATGTTTGAGTAGTGCCGCTGCCTGTGATAATCGTGTTTAAGTGTTGACCCTCAGGACATGAGCAAGTGGACACCACCGCGCACTCAACACGTGCCTGATCAGGATTATTAAGATTTATGCCATATTCACGATTAATTTCTACAGAGCCGGGCAAAACGGTAGCGCAAGAGTAACCAGAATTACTATAAATAGCGGCTCTTTTAAGGCACGTAGGCGCAGCAGAATGAGACAGTGACGAAAAAGCAATGGATGCTAAAAATGTCAGCACAAGAACAATAATTTTCATAAGCCACCTATACCGCATCAGCTAAGAGAAATAACGCGACCAAGTAAACCCAGAGTAGAAACGCGTAAGGATCAAAAAACATGTTCGAACCCTCTTAAAAAGAAAAGGGAGCCGAAGCTCCCAGCAGAACGAAGCCACAAGGGCTATTAACCGAAGAAAGTGGCCTTAACCCATTTAATGCCCACGGCCACAACGGCCAAGCCAATTAAGGCACCGCCAACGGTGGTGATATCACTGCTAACAGAATCCATATCCGCACCGAAAGTTGTAGGCAAAACACTGGCGGCATTGGCACTTGCAGTCAGTGTTAAAGCCGATACAGCAGCACCGAACTTGACACCTTTAGAACGAAGTAAAACAAACGCATTTTTCATGGCTATTCACCTTTAGTAATGGAAGAGTTAAACAACTTTAATAAAACACGAATACCGATCACGGTAATCATGATTGCCGTGACGCCGCCGCCCAGTGTCCAAAAATCCTCTTGGGTGAGGATGGAGGAACGAACAACAGCGCCAAGCAATTCATCCTCAGAAACGGTTTGCCATGCGGAGCAAGAAGGGGAACCGTCAACAATGACAATTCCCGTTTCGCACCTGAGATATTCAGCCACGACTAATCACCCTTAGCTTTTAGTCGGAGCTGATGAAGAAGAATCCGCGCGCATAGAGGCCATGCTGCGTGGTGTGATAGCAACGCAGTGTTGCCCCATACGACCGCCAGCCGCTTTTTTGAGTCGTACTTGAATATCAACAGAAGCGGGATATTTAGGAAGTCGCAGGCTTTCATATACAGAAGGGTCGCAAGGCAATTTCATAACAACGATACCCTTCGCACCCTCTTCATCTTCATCAAGCACTTGCTGGCCAACATAAAGAGAGGCGTATTTTTTACCGTCAACATCAGCGAGAGAGGCACCATAAAGTTCAACAGACATAGTTTGATTCATTGCATTCACCATTAAGTCAAAGAGCTGGCAGTTAAGTTAATCCCACGCCCCAGCTTGTCAGCGCAGAAATCGAGAATAAAAGGGGACACAAACCCACAGGCAGTCCGCATACCGCCGCTTACGTGGGTAGTGTCCAAGGGAGTAACGCCGAAGAGTCCGGCGGGAAGGAAAGCGACAGTGCAGGCATGAGTGTTTTGATACACGGACACACAAGCCATCAAGAACATGAAGACCAAAAACAAAATGAAAACAGTCAGGAGTTGTTTGCTAGTCATTGCTGTAATCCCCACGCGTAAAAACGGTTTTACCCGCTTGCAGGTCAGCAACAAACTTAATGACATTGATGAAACGTTGACGCCCAATTTTTACATGCGGTAAAGCGTCAGTTTCTACAAGGCCACGCACCGTATCTTTTGTAGTGCCCATGAAGGATGCAAATTGTGCTTGTGACGACACAGGCGGCAAAGCAGTTAGGGAAACAATGGTTTGATGATCCAGAGACATTAAGCGGCTTCCTTAGCAAGAGTGAAGGCATCGACTTCAACCAAAAATTGTTTGAATTTTGGGAGTTCAGCGATTGGAAAAATCAGAAAGGCATTAGCCAGAAACAAAGTGAAATCTTTTTCACCAAGATTGACCGCGTGAGTGCAACTAGACGACGACAGAAATACAGGAAGGAGGACTTCATAAGGGCGAGCAAGGAAAACACCGGAATTAAAGGTCAACAGGAAGGCAAACCCGCAACCAGTAGACAAAGAGACAGACGGAATAGACATAGCAAGCACCCTTTTGTGTTTAGGTTCAGGGCTTGGCTTTTAAACCACGGTGAGCCACAATGAACCACAAATCGCGAGAATCTATATTACTATGTAATAGTAGAATCTTAATATTACCATGTAAAATTGATGTTAGCTATTGCTATGGAAATAGAAGATAGAATTAAACTAATAATCGAAGGCGAGGGAATGACGCGCGAAAAGTTCGCCTTGAAGGTAGGGATCCCCTATACCCGCATCACAAACATTTTTTCCGGTAGAGCAAAAGTCAGACACGAAGAAATAGAGGCTATAGGAACCACATACCCAGAATTTATGGTGTGGCTTGCCTATGAAAAAGAAATAGCCGAAGCGGGCCAAATAAGCCCGATGACAAAGTCCGCCCTGAGTGAATTAAGAACACAAGGGAAGGCCTAATTATTGCGGCCAAGGTTGCCAGTAGATGGAGGAAGGGAAATGGGAGGGAAAATCACTCTTAAAATTAAGAAATTAAAAGAAATTAGTGGATATCGAAAGGGACACATCATAATTTCGATATTAACTATCACTTTAAGCGTCATATTTCACAATTACTTTTTGAATGAGCATTCCACAGCACTCGAAAAGCTGTCTTATTATGGAACAATAACAACTTTCATTGGCGTAGTAATCGCAGCACTAGAAATTTTTCATAGCGTTAGTATATCGACCAGTATTCGCGATGAATCGCAAAAGTTACTAAACAGGTATAAAGCTCTCAATAAAGCATCAACTTCTAGTGAATGCCTCTTAATTTTGGATGAAGCACATAGAGAGTACACAAAAGGAGACTATGAGACGGCCTTAAGATGCTTTCAATATTTTCGGAGGTTGTATTTAACAATCGGCTATGCAGAAATTGAACTAAAGAACGGAAACATACTAGACCACTGCGAGACGTTCCTACATCAAATTCAACACACAAATATCGATGCACCAATGTCCGAAACAAGAAAGAAGAAATTCCGGGATGCCATCTCAACACTAAAAGCCAGTACTGAAAAAATAAAACACTCAAAAGAGGAATAATTCTATGTGGCCAGAAAAAATTAAAAGTTTTGTTAAAGATATTATTGCAAAAACGGAAGGGGGAACATTTAGTTGGTTGTTTGATTACGCGAATGATTCCGTAACCCTAAAGGGACAAGACTTTCAAGTAGTATTGAAATACTCCTATGACTCAGAAACTTGCATAGGAGCATTTACTCTTTATTATAATGAAAAGAACGGGCAGAATTATCAATTTTATACCAATCAAGAATGGAACGATTACAACCTAGCTCAAAGACTATACGCCTCAGCCCAAGCATCTAATTTACAGCTGCCATTTTAACAAGAAAATAGAGGCAGCTTTAAAATGAAGTATCCATGATGGAATTAAGCTATTTAAAACACTGGAAGGCATCAGCTACGTAGAGCTATGCGAAAGGACAGGAATAGAAAAAAGCGGCTTGAAAACGTAATAAGCGAAAAAGCAAAAATCAGACATGAAGAAATCGAAGCCATTGGCAAAGCTTGGCCGGAATACAGGCTATGGTTTGCCTATGGGGATGAGATACCAGAAGCGTAAGCGTCCAATAAAGCACACATTCCCATTTTGGCCACCAATCATTAGCCTAATCCTTTTTCAACAGAGGAATGATGATGGCCAGATTAACACAAGAGCAATGGCGAGCACTGATTAAGGAGCAAGCCGCCTCAGGACAAACCGCGAAGGCATTTTGCGCAGAGCGCGAGATTGATAATAAATATTTCAGTACACGCAAAAAGCAATTGGCGACGCAACCCGCAGAAAATCGCTTTGTTGCGATAACGACAAAACCCCTCGAAAACCAAAGTATTCAGCTTCACATCGGTGCCACACAGCTGCGTATGCCCACGGGAGTATCGGCGCAATGGTTAGCGGACGTTATTAAGGCGCTTGCATAATGCGCTGCTTTGTTGATCCGCCTGCTATTTTTCTGTACAAGGATGCTATCGATTTTCGCAAATCCATCAATGGCCTCGTCGTAGTGATAGAGCAAGCGTTGGAGCGCTCGGCATTTGAGCCTGCGCTGTATGTATTTTGTAATCGCTCGCGCGATAAACTGAAAATTCTTTATTGGGATGCTACAGGCTTTGTACTCTGGTACAAACGTTTGGAAAAATCCCGCTTTAAGTGGCCAACACAAATTCAAACTGCAACACTTACCTTGAGTGAACAACAATTACAGTGGCTGCTAGGCGGTTATGATGTGATTGGGCATCAACCGGTATTTTTTCAGCAAGCCAGTTAATTATTTTGATGTAACCTCGGTGGTCGTAGTAAAATACGGCCATGCCAAACTCTCATAAATTACTTGTCGAAATTGATTCGCTTAAAGAGCGAAATAAAATATTGGAGCAAGAAATTCGTTTTCTGCGTGAGCAATTCAAGCTGGCGCAAAGCCGCCAATTTGGCACGTCTTCAGAAAAATCCCCAGATCAACTTGATTGGTTATTTAACGAAGCGGAAGTAATAGTAGACGAAATCCGTGCAGACAGTGACGCAGAGATAACAACAGACGCTACAGCGGCGGATATCACATCTGCCGCCACTTCAACTAAAAAGAAAACCGGCCGTAAACCATTGCCCGCCGATTTGCCGCGTGAAACACGCATAATTGATATCGCTGATACAGAAAAAATGTGCCCTTGCTGTAATGGCGACTTACACAAAATCGGCGAAGAAAAAAGTGAACAACTAGAATACATTCCCGCCAGTTTAAAAGTCATTGAAACCCTGCGCCTGAAATACGCCTGTCGTCAGTGCGAAAAGAACCATACGAATACGCCGATTGTGATCGCCCCTGTGCCAGCCAGCCCCATTCCCAAAAGTATGGCCACGCCCAGCTTGCTGGCACACATTATCGGCAATAAATACCAATTGGCACTGCCGCTGTATCGCCAGGAAATTATTTTTAAGCAACTGAATATCGACCTCAATCGCAACACCCTGTCCAACTGGATAATGCGTAGTGCGGATGTTCTTGAAAGGCTATTGCAGCGATTAACAATAACGCTGCTAACACAAACCGCCATCCATGCAGATGAAACGCCAGTGACAGTGCTTCAGGATGACAAAAAAAATTACATGTGGGTCTACTGTAGCGGCAGAGATTCTCCTGATCCGAACAGCTCCGCGAACAACATTGTGATTTACGACTATCAACCCAGTCGCGCAGCTGCTTGCCCGAAAGAATTTCTAAGCGGCTATAAAGGCTATTTACAGGTTGATGGTTATGCGGCTTACGAAAGCACTCAAGCAACACTGGCTGGTTGTATGGCTCATGCACGCCGGAAATTTACCGATGCGCAAAAAGTACAACCAAAGGGCAAAGTAGGCCGTGCTGATTGGGCAGTGGCGCACATTCAGAAACTCTACCGTGTGGAAGCGCTACTGAACGACAAAACACCGGAAGAAAAATATACCCTGCGGCAGTTGCATGCTGTACCGCTGCTCACTGAATTTAAAGCATGGCTCGATAAATCAGTGGAACAGACGCCCCCTAAATCCACATTAGGTCATGCGGTCGCATACACGCTGCGACAATGGAGAAAGCTCACTACCTACACACAACACGGACAACTGTGCATCGACAATAATCGCGCGGAGCGCGCCGTAAAACCCTTTGTGATCGGCCGCAAAAACTGGCTGTTTAGCAACACCGCCAGCGGTGCGAGAGCCAGCGCGATTTTATATTCGATTATCGAAACGGCTAAGGCAAATGGTCTGAATCCGGTAAAGTATGTTGAGCATTTGCTGACAGAAATCCCTAAGCGCAATACAGATGATGGACTTGAAGATTTGATGCCTTGGCAAGTAAATCTAGGTGTGGTTGGTTAGACGCTTACCCAGAAGCAGGGCAAATAAGCCCAATGACAAAGAAAACAATGAGTGAATTAAGAACTCAAGGGAAGGCCTAAAAATAGCGGCCAAGGTTGCCACTCGATGGAGGAAGGGAAGTTGGAAAAAATGATCAATAACAATACTTACAATAAAACAATGAAGCCATTGAAGAGCTGGCATGACCTACTTTTAAAAAAGTGAAAAATAAACGAATCAATTCAGAGAAATCGACATCAGGAAAACAGCGAAATAAAAAATTAACTAATGATGAATTATAAGTCAAAATTATCAGAAAGATAATAAAGCAAAGAAATTAAAACTCAACAAACACCACTAGTATAACTTTAAAAAATCTACTCAATAAAGCTCCACATGTCGGAAAATAGGAAATGATCAAAGGTCTTTATATGATCCCTTAAGATTGGCTCAGTAATCATATTTGGACGAATATCACAATAGTACACACCATCCAAAGGATTTAGTTTTACGGTATAACCTTTAAAATGCCCAGGTAGAAAAGTTGCACTAATTCCATACTTACCCTCCTGACCTTTTCTTTGAACATCATTCAAAAAAACTGCAAAATGAGGCGTAGCTTTTTCAGTAAGTCTGTTATATAAAAACTTATCAATGAAGACTTTATCTAAGCGATCCTTACTCGATGTTTTAACCGAACCAATGGCCATTACTTCCCCATCTTTGATTAAGTTAAGATCATGCTGATAATTCATCTTAAAAGCTTCTTGCCCATCGACTTCAACTGGAACACGAATAGTTCCTTCAGTTACCTCAAGGCCACATCGCTCAATAATTAAACGTATAAACCTTTCAAACAAATCACCATTTAGTTTACGAGCAGTATTTGACTGATTCGCAGGAAGAGCATCCAAACAAGCGCCAATAGATTGCTGGGATGAATAAACCAACCGATTTATCAACTCCCTATTTTCAGCCGTATCAAAGTCTTGCTCCCTTATATTTCCAATTAAATCCTTAAACTTAAGTGACTGAACTTCAAACTCCTCGAAGGAATAAAACAAATTTGAATTAATTGGCCTTGTTACATTATAAGTTCCATCACTTTTATACTGAAGAAAACGATAGTGATTTTCGTTTTTAGAGACAATTACAGCCTGTAAGTTTTCCTTTATAAACTCAAGATAGAACTTCGGAAAATCTAAAAAGTCCTCAATACTCAAAAAATTGTCTTTGTTAAGCGTATGTGAAACCAATTGCTTCAAATTCATCTAATTGAATTCCTTCTTTTGTCATTTAGTCGATCAAATTCGATCCACTGATCTTTGGTCCTATAAACAACTCTATCAAGCCTGTCCATAGCCCACTTATTATATTCAGGCTCAATATCACAAGCCGCCCAAGACCTTCCTAACTGTTCAGCAACAGCAGCCGTTGTGCCTGAACCTGAAAAGGGATCAATTACAAGATCCCCCTCATTAGAAGAAGCCAAAATAAATTTACGAACCAACTCTTCAGGTTTTTGAGTAGGATGTTCTGTTTTTTCTCCCATACCGTTACAAGTAGTTGGAACCTCAAGTACATCTCTAGGTTTAGCCCCTCTTGGATGAGGAGTCCAAACATCGACTCTCTTCCCTCCATTATTATACTGACTCGTTTCAGCTTGCGGATGTGAAGGATATTTCAGGGTATGCCCGCTATATGGAATTCTCACATCATCCACATTAAAAACTTGCTTTTTTGACTTACGCAAATGAAGAATACTTTCATGAGACCGCCCCCAGTCATTACCTAAATTCGCTTTATTTTTATAGTGCCAAATAAGCCAACGACAAGTTTTAAAATATTTCATCGACGGATGTTTAATATCAGCCAATATCTCTGAAAAGCCGCAAACATACAAAGTTCCTTCTTTTTTAAGCACTCTATAAGCTTCAGATATCCACTGCATGGACCATTCAATATACTTCTCTTGAGTTTCAAACTTATCCCAGTCAGCCTTATTAATATTATAAGGTGGATCCGCAAAAATAAGATCTACTGACTCCGTTTCAAGAGTTTTGAGCCATTCTATTGAGTCACCTTCGAATAAAGTTCCATTTTTACGCTCATAAACTGGAGAAAACAAACTACCTTTCTTTCTCTTTCGTCTTTTACCTTTAAGCTCCTTTTCAAAGAAATTATCTTGCTCGACTAATTGTCCGCTAGACACTATTGCTCTCCTGATTCCAGCTGCCGAGATAATTTATCTTCAGCCGCTTCTATTAACCAAGCAGAAAGAGACAACCCTGCAAATTTAGCAGCGTCTTTATATGTGTCTTTTTGCGATGGAGTTACACGAACAGGAGGTAGTACTTCGGAAGCACTATCTAGCTTTCGAGGCCTACCACGTTTCGATGGGGATGATTTAATCATGGGGCGCATTATTGTATATACATAATATATTATCAAGCTTGAGCTAAAAAATAGAATGCCTACCCAACTATCGAAAAGATTAACCACACTAATAGCTATAATTTGCTTATTTTTATGTTTTAGTAAGTTTTAGCATGGAATTAAGCCATTGATTTACAAGGAGTTGAGGTTGAGTGTGGGTAGGTTATCCGCTCTCATAATGCTGGGGTCGGCGGTTCAAGTCCGCCTCTAGCTACCATATTTAGAAAGGGTTTGCAGGTTAGCGCTTGCAAACCTTTTTTTATGGGTCACTATAAAAAATCCATAACCTCACAAAATCTATTCCCCCCAAATAAAAACACTTAGGTGCACACCTGCGATAGATGGCTGCCATCGAAAGCACATGAGCAACGCGCGCGCTCGCGCGATTAACCGGACACCCACCTCAGAGATAAGAATCAAACTGGGAAAGATCGCGAACCCTTGCCTGCGGCCATGAGGCAAAGCGAGCACCGCGCATGGCGACGCCCAGAGCAGAGTACCCCGACCTCCACCTTGCAAGCTTTGATTGCTAAAGCTTAGCGAACCATATTGAAGTGCCATGCTATATTCCCCATGTTCAATAGGGCCACACCAGATCACAACACCCAAAAAAATAATAAATAAGGTTTATACAATGAAGCAGCATTTCACCCAGATATTGTTCGCATATTTACTGGGCATATGTTCAGTGTGCAACGCACAAAATCCACTTAACCTTGGCAGCGATATATTAACTGCAGACCCATCAGCGCATGTGTGGAATGATGGAAAAGTGTATCTTTACACTTCACACGATGAAGAGTGCCAAGAAGATTTTCATATGAAAGATTGGCATACTTTTTCATCCGGCGATTTGGTGCACTGGACCGATCATGGACCAAGTATGTCGGTTGATGGCTTAAATTGGGCCGACAACTATGCATGGGCACCAGATGCCGCTTATAAAAACGGCAAGTACTATTTGATTATTCCTGTCGGTACGGGGATCAAAGATCGCGTCAACCCCGAGAAAAGCACCAAGTGGATGGGCATAGGTGTAGCTGAAAGCAATTCACCTACCGGCCCCTTTAAAGACATGATTGGTGGCCCCTTGTGGAAAGATGCCTACGCCAATGATCCGAGCCTTTTTATCGACGATGATGGCAAAGCCTACCTCTATGTTCACGGTGCAAATCTAGACTATACCGTGGTAGAAATGGCCGATGATATGCGCAGCATTAAAGGTGATTTTGTTAAAATGGATATGGGGGGCTATGAACCAAAAATGGAAGGCCCTTGGATTTTTAAACGCAATGGCATTTACTACTATTCCATGCCTGAAAATAATAGCTCGCTTGCTTACTTCACCAGCAAGTCCCCTAAAGGACCCTGGAAATATCAGGGTATATTTATGGATGAAGAGATTGGTAACAACCATCATTCAATTGTTGAATACAAAGGCCGATGGATTTTGTTTTATCACCGCTGGCTAAAAACGAAATCGGCGTGCGAGAAACCTCAACGCCATGTTGCGGCGGAATACATACATTTTAATGCCGATGGTACTATTAAAACGGTGAAGCGCACCCAAAAGGGTGTCAGTGATTTTCCAGGTAAAATAACTAAGCAAAAATAGTTTTCGCTAAAATAATATAACCGAAATAAGCTGCGCTCTTTCATAAAGGGCGCAGCTTATTTCTGCAATTAATTTGCACTCAATCCCAGCCAACTACGCAACACTGAAATTCGTCGCAGCACTGTAAATTCCAACAATAATAAAGCAAGAATAGAAAATGCCAACACAGGCAAGAAGACCGCAAGCAGCAGCGTAATTGCCAACACGCCAGCACCTAATGTTGTCGATTGCGCAGGGGGTGCACCCAAGCAGGCTGCAGGTTTACGCTTTCGCCATAAAATGAAGCCGCTTACACTCATCAGTATTAAACCTGCACAGGTTAGTACCCCTAGCATCAGATTAAACCAACCGAATAGCGCACCTTCGTGAGCCGCTATACCGAAGCCTATAGCGCGGTCCAACAACAATTTTTGCGCAAAATCGCTGCGTTTTTGCAACGAACCATCGCTATTAACCCACGCATCGACGCGCGCTGGGCGATTTTGTGTTTGCGATGAGACCTTCCAAATACCTTGCTGCGCATCAGCCACACTCAACTCTACTGGCGCAGCTAATTTTAATTGCTGTGTAGCCGCGACTATTGCTGGCGTGAGATTAACATAATCGCTAGCTTGAGCGCGCCAAGCTTGATGCTCTTGATGACTGCTTTGCGTCCAATCCTGCTGCACAGACGCTACATTAATCGCACGCACCTCTTTTAAAGCAGCACCCCATACTAACGCCCAAGGCAAACCGGTAATCAATAAAAAGAGCGCGAAGCTTGAAAGCCAAATGCCCGTAACTGCATGAAGATCGCGCCAAAAAATACGGCTGCCCTGCTGCAGGCGCGGGTAGACTACACCAGCAAGCCCGCTCGCATTACGCGGCCACCAGAGGTAGAGCCCCGTAACAATTAATACTATGGCCCAACAAGCCGCTAGCTCAACGAGAATAGAACCTAGGTTGCCTAGCAATAACTCTCCGTGAATTGTTTTAACCGCATTCATCAGCTGACGATCTTTTCGTTGCTTACTCAAGAGTGCGCCAGTATAGGGATTGATATACACCATCCACACCTCTGCCGCCTGCACACTTATTAGTATCGCCTCATCCGCTGCTTGTGGCAGGCGATAACTTAATAACTTGCCACCTTCCACACTGGCAAGTGCCACGGATATTTGCTCATTGGGAGAGAGCGCCGCTCCAGTAATTTGCAAGCCACGGTAATCGCGCTCCTGCCAGTGTTCATAACAGGGTTTGAATAGATAAATAGCGCCGGTGAGTGCGAGCAATATCACAAAGGGAATACAAAATATTCCCGCGTAAAAATGCCAGCGCCAAAGAGTACGGTAAAGTACTTTAGTGTAATTATTCGTCTGATTGGTTTCATTTTTTTCGTTCATTGTAACTACAACCCTATCCACATCATTTTATTGCAGCTGAGTGCGCCTTCCGAAAAATATAACCACAAAAATAGTGCCTGAACACAACTTAAAGATCGTAGGCAAGATTCAAGTAAAGCGTCCTACCCGGCCAAGGATGCGCCACGTAGCTAATTTCATTTGTCAGGTTGTCTAGGCCCATGCCTAGCTTAAATTGGTCATTCAATTGATAGGTGGTTTTAACGCCTAAACGGGTGTAGCCGTCTTGCGCGCCCATCACCTGCTCGGCAGTGTCTTTGTTATCTAAGCGACCAAAACTTTTATCGGCGTATTGCAGATTGCCGCTAATATCCCACGCATCGTTCATATGGTACGTCAGCATAATATTGCTGCGCCAACGTGGCATGCGCGGGAAATCATTGCCCTCAAAACTGCTAGCGGGATTAGCACCTTCCGCACTGCTATTATCGACAATCTTCGACTTGGTGTAAGCGAGATTAAAACGTAAATCTAACTGCGGCACTAATATTCCGTAGCGATTTAGCACCAACTCCACACCTTGCGTTTCCACTTCATCAATCGCAGAAAATGTGGTGAGCGAACTACCGCCTGGTAAAATCGTAGACTGAGACTCGATCGCATCCTGAATTGTTTCTGCAAATACATTGATACGCGCATAGCCGCCATCCAACTGCTTTTCTAACATCACATTGTGATGCAAACCATTTTCAGGTTTTAAATCAGGCGTCGCAATGCTGGTACTGTTGTAGGCAGAGCTTTGCATAAATAGCTCCTCCACAATGGGAAAACGATAGGCGCGCGCAAGTGAGTAGCGCACCAGCCAAGATACTTGTGGCACAAACCCAAGGGAAAATTTCGGAGAGAATTGGCTGCGCTGCGCATCGGGAACCTTGATTAAATCAAACTCAGGCGTTGCTGTTTTATCGGCACTAAAATAACCACTGTGACTCTCCCATTGTTCGTAGCGCCCACCGAGTGCAAGATTCCAACGGGTATTAATATCCCAATTAAATTGCGCAAAAGCGGCACTGATATGGGTGTCGCCACCGCTGCGGCTGCTATAACCCGCATTGTCAGCTGCGCGCCAGTTGGTCGCATTAAACACGTCTACATTTAATTGATAGGCTTCATAGCGCGCCCCCGCTATCAACTCTGCGCCAGCAAGTGCTAGATTGCTAAAAATAAACTTGCCTTCTACAGTTTGCCAACCGGTATCACCATAATCTGTCACCTGCCCTGCATTTTTAAATGCAGGGTCAGCAAGATTATGACTGGAGGTTAGCGTAGTGTCTTTCAGTATGCGGAAGTCGCTGAGGTTCGCTTCAAAGCGCGCGCTTGCATTTAAGTCACCTTTTAAACGAAAGCCCGATGAGAGACTTTTACGCGTTAGCTCGCTCGCATTTAAACGGCTAGGCGCAACATTAATACCCTCACTATTTTGCACGGCATCGCCCGACCACAGCGACTCGCCATTGACTGTGCGCAAATAGCTGTTTGCAGTCAGCCGCTCGGTTGTACGATCTTCATAGGCGATATTGATTAAACTCGTCCAATCACCAAAATCGTAACCTACTTTTATTTTGAAATTGTCCGTTACGGCTTGCTCTATACCGGTATCGCCAAAGTAATTGACATTATTACCGTAAATATCAGCATCCTTAAGCGCTCCCGTTACCGCAACTGCATTAGCTGCAGGCGTACGTTTATCGTAGTAATAGGACTGTGGCTGGCTATCGTTGGTTAAGTGGTTGAAAGAAACATAAAGACTTACATCGCCAATTTTATCCCCATAGGAAATAAATGTTTTAAAGCCGCTGAGCTGATCGTTAAAACCATAAGCGGAAAAATCCTGCGCAAAATAATCCAGGTCCAGGTGTACTTGGCGCTCTTGAGGAATTGCCGTTTCAATTAATACCACTCCGCCCATGGCATTGCCGCTGTATTCAGCCGAGAAAGGCCCATAGAGAATTTCCACCTGCGCAATTTCGCTGGCACTCACCATAGTCCAGCGCGGCGCACCGCTCCAGCGCGACTGCAAAAAATAATGCAGTGGCACTCCATCAGCAAATACCATAGAGCGCGAGGTGGCAAACATATTGGAACCGCGCAAACCGAGAGTGCCATTGGAATCTCCAATATAGCGGCGGCGAATTACAATACTCGGCTCGTATTTCACAAGGTCTTCGGTGGTGGCCACATTGATACTGACCATATCTTCTTGTGTCAGCAAACTGGTGGGATTGGTATAACTAGCGGCAGCACTGGTGCGTACTTCGCCCCAGACTTTAACTTCTTCAGCTTTTACGGGCGTTTTTTTACCAGAGTTGCGGTCCGCTGTTTTCGCCGCCTCATGGGCTGAGGCGCCGCTAGCGAGGCATTGCAGTATGACAATGATAATAGTGTGCGTTAGGAGAGTTTTATACACGGACAAGGCTCGACTTCTATATTACAAAGCTGAGCAGCATAGATATTTTAGCAGCGCGCGAACAGTGACAAATTGTCGCAGGGGGAAGAGCCAGCGCCAAGAATAATGCTCCTTGGGGCTGGCGTTAACAAACTAATTGAATCAGATTTTTTTGCTCTCTATGGCAAAGCCCTTATGCCCCGCAAACCCGAACAGGCGCGCCAATACATAAATAATAACGCTGACACCTAGTGCAGGCACGCCGACATAGATGGCACCACTCATACCCCAGAGATGCAAACACAACACTGTCGCGCAGCCGCCGAGCATAAATGCCAAGGCTAAACCTTGCGACAATGGCTGGCGCAACACCAACACCAAAATCAAGGGCACAAAGCAGGCCCCTAACATCGACCACGAGAATATCACCAGCGCAAATACGCTTTCGCGATTAAGTAACGCCCAAGCCAAAGCCGCCAAGGTAACCGCAATGGTCGCGAGCTTATTGCGCAAGTTGTTGTGAAAGAATTCAGGGACTAAGTCTTGAGTAATAAATGCAGAGCAACTTAATAACAGTGAATCCGCCGTAGACATGGTAGCGGCGAAAATACCGGCAAGCACCAAGCCCACCAAAAAGCTAGGCAGGAGCTGCACCGCCATGGTCGGCAAGGCCAACTCGGCATCAAAGCCTGCATTGCCGAAGAGTAAACTTTCGGGCAAATAAATTCGCGCCAGTAAACCAACACCGGTTGCCATAAGATAAAAAATAATAAACCACAAATAATACCAAGCACGGGTTTGCAGCATACCTTTGGTAGAGTTTAAGGTCATAAAGCGCACCATAATATGCGGCTGTGCTATGACAGAAAAACCTGCGACCAACCAACCCACGATAAATACCAGCAATCCACCGACTCCCGGCAACCATAGATCACTGCCGATGGGATCTAAAAAGCCATCCACTGCTGACATTTTATCGATCACCATAGTCACGCCGCCAAGGGCATCTACTGCCACAAAGAGCATCATGCCCATCGCTAAGATCATCACCAGCGATTGCGCCGCATCAGTCCAAATAGAGGCGCGAATACCACCCGCAAAACAATATAGCATCACCAATACTGCACCTAAGATTGCGCCCCACCACTGCGGCCATTGGAGCAGTACCTGCAGCGCTTTACCGCCCGCCACCAACTGCGCACCGGCATAGGCCAGTAGAAATATCAGCGATAATAATGCGGCAACACGCTGAAAGGTTTTCCCACCAAAGCCCGCCCACGCATTTAAGGCGCCAATGTAACTCGATTGGTTTTTTGCCAGCGCAACACTGCGCAAGCGCGCGTGCACAAAAAGTGAGGCGAGAAAGTCACCCAGAATCCATCCCAGCATCAACCAAGCAGCAGACATACCGGCGGTGTAGGTATAACCGATTACCCCGATAAACATGTAGCCACTATTATTTGTCGCTACCGCCGAGAGCCCCACCAACCAAGGTGGCACACTGCGGCTGGCAAGATAGTAATCGCTGGTGGTGTTTTTACGCTGCCATGCTGACGCGAGACCAACCATCAAGAAGAGACTAAGACAGAGAATAAAACTTAACGTCATCATTATTTTTTTAAATACAATCCAACATGGCAAAAAAAACTCCCGCCGCAGCGAGAGTTAATTTAGGTTTAAACAGATACTGCATTCACATCTAACAGGGCCTGAAAGCCAGGTAGGTGGTGCAACGGTTTGAGGGCGGGATCTTGCTCAAAATCCGTCAGTCGCGCATCACCGTGCTCTAAAGCTTTGGTGAGAAAACTAAGCGCCTCATCAACATGGTTGAGTGCGGAGTGAGCACAGGCCAATTGGTAAAAGGCATGTGCATTGACAGGATCTAAATCCAACGCCCGCTGGCAGAGGTTAATTGCCCACTGCGGCTCATTAGATTCAAGTACAGCATCCGCTTTATAAGTCAGCGCTTCGCTATCGAGCGGATTTAATTTCAGTATTTGGTCATAAATACTGATTTTATTGGCTGACGAATTTTCTTGGCCTGCGCGCAGCCAGAGCGCATGAATATCTTTAGTGCGCTCAATCGCGTCGCGGTTCTCATCAATAAATGCGGATTTTTCGCGCAACTGCTGCTCAATTTCGCGCAGGCGATCCTCATAGGCACCAATAAGTTTGCGCAACTCTTTATCCGCAAGATTACCCATTTTGTCTTTCATTTCACGAATGGACGTCCAGCCGATAATCACCAACACCGAACTGACTGCAGCAATAATGTAGAAAAAATTGGATACCGTGCTCGTGGCATAGCTTACTGTTTTATCCACCGCGTCGATTTGACGGTCAGTAATTTGCTGAATAAATTCCACGCGCTGCGCCGCAATTTCGGTACGCAGTGCTTTTAATTCATCCAGCACATAGCGCTCAGTAAAAGCGCTATAGAGTGGTTTATCGAGCTGCTCGACAGTGACTGCCGCTTTTTCGGCGGCGCTAAGCGCAGGTTTTTCCACCGCAGCAATCTCACTCTGCTGAGCACTGCCGGCGTCTTGCGCCAGTAGATTGCCACTGAAACTCAGCGCGATCATCAGACAAACGAGAAGTGATAAGGGAAAGTAAATTTTCCGCAAGCTTTGTTCAAAGTGCATTAACTATCCTCTTAACAGTTTAAAGGCTGAAGTAATACAGAAAAATATCTGTATTAAATGGCTTCAGCTTCTAGCTCATAGGCGCCTTCGGCGTTATGAACTTCTTTGCCATGCAAAGGAGGATTGAAAACACAGGCCATTTTCATTTCTTCGCTAGCGCGCAGTATGTGCTTATCGTTTTTATCTAAGATATAGATAGTGCCCGGCGCTATAGGGTGTAGCTCGCCCGTGGCAATATCTTTGATATCGCCTTTACCGCTAATGCAGTACACAGATTCGATATGATTTTGATAGTGCAAATGAAGCTCTGCATCTTTATAGATAGTGGTAATGTGAAACGAAAACCCTGCGCCATCATCTTTGAGCAGCAGACGAGTACTATCCCACCCCTCAGATTTTATGACTCGGCCTTGCTGCTCTGCATCTGCTAATTTTCTTACAATCATTCATATACCCTTGCAATTTATGAATAGGTTTTTCAAACCGCGTTAAGGTGTAGCGCTAAACAGCCACACCCATTCATTTAGCTCAATTAGGCGCTTTTTAATTCTGCATATTCTTTTGCAACGTAGGCAAAGCTCGCCTCCAATGTCTGCAGACCTTCATACAAGTCCTGCTCGGATATCGTCAGTGGGCAAAATACCTTAACAACTTGACCGCGATTACCTGCGGTCTCAATAATCAAGCCACGCGTGAATGCTTGACGGCAAATTGCCTCGGCGATTTCACCATCCACACACTCTATACCCTGCATTAAGCCACGACCTTTTACGCGCACCGCAGGCGGGCCGTAGCTAGTCAGCATAGATTTAAGCGAGCGTGTAACCAGCTCCGCTTTGCGACCAATTTCCTGCTCAAACTTCTCATTAGACCAGTAGTATTCAATTGCGGCAGCTGCCGTTACAAAAGCATGATTGTTGCCGCGAAAGGTGCCATTGTGCTCGCCAGGTAACCACTGATCCAAGGCAGGGTTAAGCAACACAATTGAGAAAGGCAAGCCAAAACCGCTGAGGGATTTAGATAGGGTGATGATATCTGGCTTGATGCCACTCGATTCAAAACTAAAGAACGAACCGGTGCGACCACAACCAGCCTGAATATCATCAACAATAAGCAGCATGTCATGCTTACGACACAGTTTTTGCAACGCTTTCAGCCACGTATCCGTAGCAACATTTAAACCGCCCTCGCCTTGTACTACTTCAACAATCACTGCCGCGGGCTTATCAACACCACTTGAAGGATCGGTGAGCAATTTATCCATCATTTTAATACTGTCGGTATCACGACCGTGATAACCGCAGTAAGGCATGCGCTCTATATCATTTAAGCTAACACCCGCACCACCGCGGTGATGCTGGTTGCCAGTGGCAGCTACCGAGCCAAGCGACACCCCATGAAAGCCATTAGTGAAGGCAATAATATTGGTGCGACCTTTAATTTTACGCGCAAGCTTAAGCGCAGCCTCTACCGCATTGGTTCCTGTAGGGCCAGTAAACTGCACGCGATAATCCAGATCGCGCGGCACCAAAATATTGTCACGCAATACTTGCAAGAAGTGCGACTTTGCTTTGGTGTGCATATCCAAACCATGAGCTATACCATCGCTATCGATATAGTCCATGAGTGCTTTTTTCAGCAGCGGATTATTATGGCCATAGTTAAGCGAGCCTGCGCCGGCTAAAAAGTCTATGTAACCCTTATCGTTTTCATCAAATAAGTGGCTGCCGCGTGCGCGGTCAAAAACCACGGGGAACGAGCGCGAATAAGAGCGAACCTCAGATTCCATTTCATTAAAAATTTGCATACTGTTTTCCTCAAAAAATTAAACAAAAAGCGAATCAAAGTATAAAAATACCGAGCCGATCATCTACATCGACACCAAAACGGATTCACCACAAGATATTGGAGTTAATCTATCCAGCGCTTACTACTGGGGGTACGCATACCGCTACGCGACTCATCGATATTAAAGTGCGTAGGTTTATACTCGCGCTGGGGCAAGGGCGCTATGCGCAACAGATATTCGTCATCGTGCTGGCCAGCGAAGTGTTGATCGCGCTTAAATAAGACTGCATCACTCGGCGCAACGCCAAATTCACGTGCGAGACCATTAAACAGTGCCCATGACGCCTTGTTATCGCGTGTGATTGTCGTAGTCATGGCGGTTAATTCGGTACAGGCAGGCAAATCGACCAAGTAGCGCAACATGCGCTTGGCCAACCCCATACCGCGCGCCTTTTCTGCGACAACAACTTGCCACACAAAAAGAGTATCTGGTTGCGAAGGGGGGATATAAGCCGAAACATGCCCCACCAACTCGCCGTCTAGGCAAGCCGCCACTGAGGTTTCAGCAAAATGCGTCGCCTGCAACAAATTGCAGTAGACAGAATTGGTGTCCAGCGGCGGGCTCGCTGCCACCAACTGGTTTAGAGGATGTCCATCGGCGGTCACGGGGGGCCGCAGCTCTAGGTGTACAAGATCGTTTCTGGTGTTCACTAAACCTCCATAGCGCGTCTTCATATCGCCTAGCACTACAAATACAACTTACAGTACTAACTAATAATTCATCACGAAAACTAAAAATAACGAAAAAATATTACCTTTTAATGACTTAATGTGCGAAAAAAGGTAAAAAATGCTAAATCCTTGGGCAAACTAAATACTTAGTGCACTAAGCAAGTGCGACACCATACAGGAATAGGCTTTTAATATCCAGCCGATAACGGGTAAAAAAGTAACACTCGCTCACAAATCAACCAAAAAAAACATCGCCTGTAACCATTTAACCGCCACGAATAATATTTTTAACGCTCTACGGGCTTTTAACTGATTGCTACGCGCGCATTGCGATGAGAGAGACCGACGCCCGAATAAATATTGTTTTTATTATGATTTTTGCGCCACCTTATGTAGACTTGTCGTTAATTAGTTGCGATCTAAGATTATTAATTCATAAAAAAACTAAAAAAATAATATTTACCTACTTCCCATTTTTTATTGCTTACTTAAGGTGGCGATACAAAAACACATAAGGAAATAAAATGCTGGATTTTGCTGCAAGCCCCAAACTACTACTTGCATTGGCAATCGCAAACCTGCCGCTTTATTACTTTATTGGTAAAAGTTTTTACAATACCTGGGCCGACTTTACCGATGCGCTTAGGTACTTCTTTCAGCCCGGCTGGCTCTCTGCCGTGCGCGGTGAATTTACTGAAGACTTCTGGGAAACCTTAAAACTCTATCTCTATGTGGCCACCTGTGCCGCCTTTGTGATTATTCAATATAAAATATTTTCATAAGACTCAAACACATAAAACGTGTGCCTTTTAATTCATATATTCACAAGGAACCCACATGGGTATTGTAATCGCAGGGCTTTTCGTCGTTATTTTTTGTATCTACCCCGTTATGTTTGCCGCAAAAAAACTCGGCGCAGAAAAACACGATCTTGTAGATTGCTTAGTCGCCATCATAGTTGCCTCTCTTGCGGTTAGCCTCTTAGCAACATCACTGCCTGGCGCGAGCACCAGCGCAGCCTTGAGCTATTTCTACAGTTTCTTTATTACTGGCTTGGTTTTTAAATTTATGTTGAAAGCTGATTATATTAGTAGCGTGCTTATTGCACTGCTATCCACCCTTATTCGCTATATTGCTTTAGCCATAGTGGCTGCCATTTTGCCCAACACCTAACTGTTCACACCCACACCCAAGGCATAAACAATTGTCAGAAATTTTTTACATAGAAAAGGATAAAAATAATGAGTAAGTATTTAATTATAATTGCCGTCGTCATTGCGGGTTATTTCTTTTTGAAAGACCCAGCTCCCAGTCAGGTTTACATCAATGGCCAAGAATATGGGCCCAAGCTATTAGACAAAACCAATGACAGCCTAAGCAAAATTTTTAACTACCGAAACAAAGCCGCCAACAGCGAAGACTATGTGGCCATTCTATACCGCGACAGTGGCACAAGTGATTTACTGAGTTGGTCAGAAACATTTTCAAACTATTTCACCCAGCAAGGTTTTGTTTTTGAAAACTCGGGCGCAAATAAAAAAGGCATTAAAGGCAGTACGGCTATTTTTATTGTGCCGCACTACGAACAAGATGTATTACTTATGTATATTTCGCCCGACATAAGCAAAATAAGCATCCCCACAGACTCAAGCGCCTTTGATATCATCAGCAAGATCAGCATGAAATAATGACAAACCAGTAACCGTTAAGTCACTCACTCAGCGCTTACCACTGGCAACAAAAAAATAGACCCCGAGCCACGAAAGAATCTGTCGGTACTTAGCGCATTCGGGTAAAGTCCACTGACGCCCATCCATTTAATGCGACCGACTTACACTGCGCAGCCTCAGAGGCCACATGAACTCTATCGAACAGGTTTTAACCTCCCTGCGCCGCGTTATTCGCGCCATTGAACTCCACTCCCAACAGCTGGTTAAAACCTTGAGCGTTACCGGCCCGCAGCTGCGCCTGTTGCAGCTGATTAAAAGCCAACCCAATACCAGCCTGCGTGAGCTGGCCAATGCTATGAGCCTGAGCCAAGCAACAGTGACCAGCATTATGGATCGCCTGGAAAAGCGTGAACTTATCGCGCGCATACGCTCGGAGCTCGATAAACGTAAAATTCACCCGCAACTAACCCTTGCGGGCAAAACCATAGTTGAAAAAGCACCTGCCCCGCTGCAGGATAGTTTTGTACGCAAATTTGAGCAGCTGCAGGATTGGGAACAGCACATGATTATTGCATCGCTGCAACGCGTAGCCGAAATGATGGATGCCAGCGAAATAGACGCGGCACCATTTCTAGATGTGGGTATGCTGGATAAGGGCGCAGATGAATACTGAGCCGCCGCATACGAGACATTAATTTTATTGCCGTCCTGTTTTTCCCATAACTTCGCCTTAAACAGCTACCGCCTGCACAGGGTTATTGCGCCTTGACGCCCAACCTTCGCAGTCACAAAAACATCATCTAAACGTCTAACTCCCGCCACGGATCAGTAACATTCTCCCCCTAAGCTGCGCAGCGACCCGATCCACTTGCGATCACCCCCATCAAGGAGCAGCTATGACTATTTTCGAGCGCCTAAAATCCCCCCTGGCAATTGCCTGTACCCTCGGCGCACTCAGCGCTTTTCCGGCGAGCGCAGCCGTTTACTTTTCTGAATACATTGAAGGCAGCAGCAATAACAAAGCGCTGGAAATTTATAACAGCGGCACTCAGGCCATAGATTTAAGTGGCTACAAAATCGAGATGTATTCCAACGGCAATAGCACGGCCAGTGTGACTATTGCGATGACGGGGAGCATTCCTGCGCTGGGCGTATGGGTCGTCGCTCATGGCAGTGCCGACAGCAGCATTGTGGCAGTCGCCAATCAAACCAACAGTTCGGGCTGGTATAACGGCAATGATGCTGTAGTACTTAAAAACGGCACCAGTATTTTGGATGTTATCGGCCAAGTGGGTTACAACCCAGGTACAGAGTGGGGCACAGGCCTTACCAGCACAGCCGATAATACCTTGCGCCGCAAAACCTCAGTCACCAGCGGCGACACCAATCCCGCGGATGCTTTCGACCCCGCCCTTGAGTGGGAAGGCTATGCCACCAACACCTTTGATGGTTTAGGCAGTTATCAAGGCAGCAGTAATGGTGGCGGAAGTAACGGCGGTAATGGCGATGGAGGAACAGTGCCAAGTAGCGCTTGCGGTACCAGCAGCACCTTAATCTCCAGCATTCAAGGCAGTGGTAGTGCCAGCCCCTTAGTTGGCACCAACGTATCGATAGAAGCCATTGTGGTCGCCAACTTCCAAGGCGCCAATCAACTGGGTGGCTTCTTCCTGCAGCAAAGTGATGCACGCGCGGATGACAACCCGCTCACCTCTGAAGGGATTTTTGTTGTCAGCACTACGCCCGTCGCACTGGGCGATAAAGTGCGCGTTAGCGGCACTGTTGCTGAGACCTTCGGCCTCACGCAGATGACTGCCGCGCAAGTTTCAGTGTGCGCAAGCAACCAAAGCCTGCCAACGCCCGCAACTATCAGCCTGCCGATTGCCAGCTTGGATGCATTTGAAGCTATCGAAGGCATGAGCACCTTGATCAGCCAAACCCTCACCGTCAGCGAAACCTATGGCTTAGGTCGCTACGGCCAACTAGTATTGTCAAACGGGCGCTTGCAACAACCGACCAATGTCGTAACGCCGGGCGCTGCCGCCAATGCACTGCAAGCACAAAACAATTTGAACCAACTGCTCTTGGATGATGCGAGCAATACACAAAACCCTGATCCTATCCCCTTCCCCGCAGGCGGCCTGTCGGCTAATAATCCTGTGCGCAGCGGCGATACGGTTGCTAATTTGCGCGGCGTGATTTCTTACGACTTTGGCGAATACCGCTTGCTACCCACCAGCACTCCTAACTTTAGCCAAAGCAACCCACGCCCTGCCGCGCCAACGGCAGATAGCAGTGCAAACTTAAAAGTCGCCAGCTTTAACGTGCTCAATTTTTTTAATGGCGATGGCCTAGGCGGCGGCTTCCCCACCGCGCGCGGCGCCAATAATGCCGCCGAATTTGCCCGCCAAAAGGCGAAGATTGTAAGCGCGTTAAAAGGTTTAGATGCGGATGTAATCGGCTTGCTAGAAATTGAAAACGATGGCTATGACAATTACAGCGCTATCGCCGAGTTAACCATTGCCTTGCGCGCAGCAACGGGCAACAACAGCTGGACCTACATTAACCCCGGCCTGAGCAAAATTGGCACCGACGAAATCGCCGTGGGCTTTATCTATCGCGGCGATCGCGCCACCGCCATAGGTACCAGTGCTATTTTGGATTCATCGATTGAACCGCTGTTTATCGACACCAAAAACCGCCCAGCACTGGCGCAGAGCTTCCGCGCCATGCAAGGTCGCGGCGTTATTACGCTCGCCATTAACCACCTAAAATCCAAAGGTTCCGACTGCAATGACCTAGGCGATAGCGACACCGGCGACGGCCAGGGCAACTGCAACCTAACCCGTACCCAAGCTGCGCAAGCATTGGCCAATTGGTTGAGCCGCGACCCCACGCAAGTAGGCGATAGCGATTACTTGATCATCGGCGATCTCAATGCCTATGCCAAAGAAGATCCCATTAGCACGCTCACTAACGCTGGCTTCACTGACTTGATCGCCCGCTTTGGCGGCAGTAGCGCCTACTCCTATGTATTCGATGGCCAAGCCGGTTACTTGGATCACGGCCTCGCTAGTCGCTCGCTCAACCCGCAAGTGTTACTCGCCGCCGACTGGCATATAAATGCCGATGAAGCCATCAGCCTCGACTACAACACCGAATACAAATCCGTCGCGCAAATTAATAACCTCTACGCACCCAACGCCTACAGATCGTCCGACCACGACCCGCTATTAATCTCGCTTAAATTAATTATCGATTTAGATGGCGACGGCGATGTAGACAAAAACGATCTGCTCGTAGTTACCCGCGCACGCGGCATCACCCCAACCGCCTTGGATCAGCGCGATGTAAATGGCGACGGTACGATTGATGTGCTGGATGCCCGCGCCCTGAGCTTGCAGTGCACGCGCCCTGGCTGCGCACTTTAATCAATCTTATGCGCAGGCTTGCCTTCAAGCCTGCCACTTCATTACGGAGTTTATTATGAAAAAAATTATCGCAAATTTGCTAGCACTAAGCTTTTGCTGCGCCTTCAACGCCCAGGCTATTAGCATCGACCTGATCCCCCAACACAACAATATTCAACTCGGCAACACAGTAGATGTTGAAGCGCGCATTAGCGGCTTAGATGCAGGCAGTGCTGCTTCACTCGGCAGCTATGAACTCAACCTGCATTATGACGCGAGTTTGTTTAGCTTCAGCTCGATTCAATGGGGCGATAATCTTGTGGGCAACCAACTGGATTTACTCGGTTTTGGTAGTCTGCAAGATGCAAACTCAGCCACCAGCGGATTGCTCCAACTATTTGAGGTATCCATAGATTCAGCTGATGACCTAAATCTGCTGCAAGCCGGTAGTTTCACCCTGTTCAAACTGGTGTTTAACACTGTCGCAGTGGGCGCAGCCGATTTCTCCATCAGCAATTTAGTGCTGGGCGACGCCTATGGCTTGACCCTGAACGCAGACAGCATCACAGGCAACCGCGTCACAGTAAGCACAAGCACTGAATTGCCAGAACCTGCGAGCTGGCTACTATTGCTCGGCTTATTGGCGGTAGTCGTGTTGCGCTATAGAGTTCACCAACATTCGAAATAAAACGATTGCAGCAAAAACAAAAGGCCGATCACTGATCGGCCTTTTGTTTTTTAGTGAGCGATCAAATTACTCGCGCTTACTCACATCTTGCTCACTAAACTCTTTGCGCAACTGCAGCGGCTTTTCCGTCGTCTTACGCATTTTGATGTTAATCATCTCAACGCCTAAGGAGAACGCCATGGCGAAATAAATATAGCCCTTAGGCACATGCACCCCAAAGCCTTCGACCATGAGGGTAAAACCGACGATGACTAAAAATGACAGCGCTAAAATTTTAATGGTAGGGTGGCTATCCACAAAATCGCCAATCGCTTTGGCCGCAAATAACATCACGCCCACGGCAATAATAATCGCCGTTGCCATAATCGGCACCTGGCTCACCAAGCCTACCGCCGTGATTACCGAATCGAGTGAAAAAACGATATCGAGAATGGCAATTTGCGCCAGTACCATAGCCAAGCCATTGGCCGTCACATTCGGCGCTTCATCTTCTGCCCCCTCTAAGCTGTTGTGAATTTCATGAGTCGCTTTGGCGATAAGAAACAGGCCGCCGCCAATTAAAATAATGTCGCGCCCCGATACCGCGTATTGAAATACACTGAATAATGGATCGGTTAAGCCCATCACCCAAGCCAATGAAAACAACAGCGCGAGGCGTGTCAGCATTGCCAAACCCAAACCGGCATTGCGCGCAAAGCGGCGCTGCTGTTCGGGCAAGCGGCCCACCAAAATAGAAATGAAAATAATATTGTCGATGCCCAGTACAATTTCTAGGGCAGTAAGCGTTGCCAAAGCAACCCAAGCTTCAGGGCTAGCGATCCATTCAAACATCATAGGTTCTCGTTAAAAAATAGGTAGACACGGTGTCGGTGTGAGGTTATTCAACTACCAAACACGTATTGCTCACAAAAGCCACACGACTGCTATCGGGCGACCAAGAAGGGACGTTGATTGTACCCTGCCCGCCGTAGACATAGGCGATAACCTGCGGCTCAGCGGCATCTTCTTTTAAGCTCAAACTACGTAAATAGACGTGCTGATAATAGGGATGCTTATCGGCCTGCATTTCCGGCAGGTAGGATAAAAACACCAAGCACTGGCCATCGGGCGACACATGAGGGAACCAGTTCTGGTAATCATCAAAGGTGAGCTGGGTTGGCGCACTGCCATCGGCGTTCATACGCCACAACTGCATGGTGCCAGTGCGCGCAGAATTAAAATAAATGTACAGGCCATCGGGCGAATATTCCGAACCATCATCCAGCGCCGGTTGATTGGTTAACTGGGTTTCAACCCCTGAGCCCTGAGTATCGGTGCGATAGATATCGAACTGCCCATTGCGCTCAGCCGTGTAAATCACAAACTGATTGTCGGGCGACCAACCGTGTAAATAAGAGGGCCCTTGGCTTGTTAACTGCACTGGCGCGCCACCGCTTGCGGGTAACTTATAAATGATCGACTTGCCCTGATGCTCCGCAGAGTGATGACTGATAGCCAGCTGCTGGCCATCGAAACTCAATACATGATCGTTATTGTTTTTTAGCGCAAAGCCCGTGTCGAGCGCGCTAACCGTTTGCGTCGCCAGGTCAAAACTAAATAGGCACCCTGCGGAGTTGTAAATTAAGGTGCGACCATCAGGCGTCCAGTTGGGCGCTTCTATACCAGCACTGGTAGAGTAAACTATTTGGCGCGCGCCTGTTGTCACATCAAGTATTTCTAGATGACTGCCGAGATAATCCGTATAAGGAACCAACCCTTCCCACGCCGGAATACTCAGGCGAAGATTATAAAAATCGACGCTGCAGGCGTGTGTATCTGTGCGCACATATAAGCCTATCGCCAACGCCGCTTCAGTCTCATCTAATGGCAGCAAATCTAGAGCTAAGCTGCTGAGGCAATCGCCAAACTGTGCATAGGAAAACACCAACTGATTGCCTTTACGCTCTACTTGCAACACATCCGCCGCTCCTAGATCGCTACAGCTAAGCTGCGTGCCATCAACATGTGAAATAACAAGCTCAGCCAGCCCCTGAGCATTTAGCGCCAATTGCCAGCAATGGTTACTAGAGCGCAACTCTAAACCTGCACTCGTTGCAGCAGCTAAAGCACGCAGCTGGGTGTTGATAATAAAATCTCCCTCCAGCTTCACATAGAGCCATGGCGCGCAGCTACTGTTCGCGCTCAAACGATAAGTCTGCGCGCTGTGGTCATAGGTGTAAGCGCTGGCAGCGCCTTCATAGCAGCTAAACATTCCTAGCCTAGCGTTTATACGGCAGACATCTTTATTCATGGCCTGATTCTCTCTTTGTTATGTGTTTTTTGGGGACATAGCGCGTGGAACAGCGAATAGCGATGCAGACTTAGCCTCCTCATCCAATTAGGAAACCACTGCCAATAAAAAAGCCACTGCCGATTAATCGACAATGGCTTGGAAAACAGCAACCTAAAAGTAAATTAGCTTTTAGTCGTAAGGCGACTCAAGAGCGCCATAAGGCCTTTTTTCTCAGTACGCATGAGATAGTGATCGCGAATTGCAGTGATATCAACATCGAAACTGCCGGGTTCAAGATCTCGTGCAATTTCGATTTTTTCAATTTCATAACGGGTTTTTTTACCCGAATCTAACAGCTCTTGTTTACGC
Source organism: Cellvibrio sp. 25HG11W-0 (assembly GCF_057815475.1). Taxonomy (NCBI): domain Bacteria; kingdom Pseudomonadati; phylum Pseudomonadota; class Gammaproteobacteria; order Cellvibrionales; family Cellvibrionaceae; genus Cellvibrio; species Cellvibrio sp. 25HG11W-0. The sequence continues at coordinate 579,107 of NZ_CM174230.1, read as the reverse complement.
CTGTCGTCTTCCGACAAATCCAACAGTAAATACTCATCGAGCGGCGACTTTATTGCATCGAGCACCACTATCACCTTGGGCTTTAAGCGGCGTTCAAAATTTTGCTCTACCACAACGGCCACTTCACCCGTACTCAACTCCACCAAAGTTCCCGTAGGATAAAGACCAATGGCGCGAATGAACTCTACAACCAACTCTTCTTGAAATTGTAAATTGCGCAACTCGTACAGCTTACCTACCGCCTTGGAGGGCGCTATAGGATGGCGCGAACCGCGCGGATTGGTGACATGATCATAGTAGGTGACTATACCGGCAATCTTGCCTAACAGAGGTATCTTGTCCCCTGATAAGCCCTGCGGGAAACCGCTGCCATTTAAACGCTCGCAGTGGGTTTTCACGACACTGATCACCCGCGGCTCTACGCCAGGCGTCTTGCGCAGAATATCAGCACCCAATTCCACAAAACTTTCGTAAACACGCTCTTCTTCTGCGGTCCGTTCAAGTTTCGCAAGAAGCTTGGTATCGAGCATGACCTTGCCCACATCCTTAAGCAAAACCCCCATAGCCAATACATCCAACTCGCGTTTGGGTAAGCCGATATGACGCCCAAACAAAATCGCCCACACCGATGAGCGCACAGCATGGCTATAGGTATATTCATCTTTTTCTTGTACCCGCGACAACCAGGTAAAGGCATCGGGGTTGCGCAATACGCTGTCGACCATTTCACTGGCAACGCGTTTCGTTTCGCCTAGCGAAGTACCATCGAGCTGATTGTGCTCCAGCTGCTCTACCATCTCCGAAACAGCGCCGTATACTTTTTGATGTAATTGCCGAGCTTTTTTGACTTCTTTTTGGAGCGGCTCTACTTCGCGATAGAGACCGCGCTGAATTTTTAAGGGTGCAACCGTTTCATTAAAGGTACCCGAGCGCTCGCGAGGATTAGTCGCCTTTTTACCGCTGGGGCCTATGGCTTTTAAGTTAGCAGCTATAGGTCCACGCCCTTTTTCTACGTCGATATAAACGTAGTTACAGAGGCTTTTAAGTTGATTGATTTCACCAAGGTCGCGTAGGTAAAAGCCCTGCAGCGGAAAGGGAGTTTGCGACCAAGGCCGATCCAAGCCCGACACATACATGCCGATACTTAATTCATTGACATCAATCTTTACCTGCTTGATTCCCACAACAACTCCCATGTTGCCACTCTGGGTGGCGAGCTAGATCAGCGAACTTTACCAGATATAGATGCACACTTATCGTCAAATTAACTAATTTGCGGCACACATCTAAATTGGCATGCACCGAACAAACGTAAGACACTTGTGGCGAGTGTAATCAAGATAGTTGGCAAGCACCAGAGCCCTAAGACCAAAGTGCCTAAATCAGCGACGACCTACTGATGATACTGGGCCGACAGCTCGTGTATGGACTCAATAAAAGCCCCCGCATGAGCGGGATCAACCTCGGGCGTTATACCGTGCCCCAGATTAAATACGTGCCCAGAGCCTGCACCGTAGGCTGCCAAAATAGAGGCTACCTCTGTGCGAATGCGCTCAGGTGAAGCATAGAGAATGGTCGGGTCCATATTGCCCTGCAAGGCGACTTGCTTGCCAACGCGCGCGCGCGCCTGGCCAATATCCGTCGTCCAATCCAAGCCCAATGCTGTTGCACCTGTAGCCGCCATAGCTTCAAGCCACTGACCGCCACCTTTGGTGAACAGAATGACTGGCACTTGGCGACCTTCATTTTCGCGAATCAAGCCCGCCACAATTTTTTGCATATATTTAAGCGAAAACTCTTGGTAGGCCGCATGCGACAGAGCGCCGCCCCAGGTATCAAATATTTGTACCGCTTGCGCACCGGCAAGAATTTGCGCATTCAGGTAAGCGATAACTGAATCAGCCAATACATCCAACAACTGATGCATGAGTTGCGGTTGGTTGTAGAGCATTTCTTTAGCGCGACGGAAGTCGCGGCTGGAGCCACCTTCAATCATATAGGTCGCAAGCGTCCAAGGGCTGCCGGAGAAGCCAATCAAAGGCACACGGCCATTGAGTTCGCGACGAATGGTTTTTACCGCGTTGACCACGTAGGGCAAGTCCTGCTCCGGTTTAATGACTTGCAGGGCAGTTATATCCGCCTCGGTGCGCACTGGCTTGCGAAATTTGGGGCCTTCACCGGTTTCAAAATACAAACCCAAGCCCATGGCATCGGGAATAGTGAGAATATCGGAAAACAATATCGCAGCATCTAAGCTTGGGTAGCGATCGAGTGGCTGCAGCGTAACTTCGCAGGCCATTTCAGGGTTGGTACAAAGCCCCATAAAGTCACCCGCGCGCGCGCGACTAGCGCGGTACTCAGGCAGGTAGCGACCCGCTTGGCGCATCATCCATACAGGGGTAGCATCTACAGGTTGTTTTAGCAGTGCACGCAGGAAGCGATCATTTTTTAAGTCGGTCATTATTATTTCCTCGATGCCAGTATTGCACTGGCAGCTAGCCAAAAACTGGCGATTGCCGTAAAAACCCCGGCCAGATAGCACTAGCCCCGCACAAAGCGGGGCTAGTTAAGTTAACTAAGCAATGGAATTCTACCCCAATTAAACTTGCAGGTAATCCAAAATACCTTCAGCTGCTTCGCGCCCCTCCCAAATCGCCGTAACCACCAAGTCCGAGCCGCGCACCATGTCGCCACCCGCAAACACCTTAGGGTTAGAAGTTTGGAACTTGAACTGCTGCTTTTCAGCGGCAACCACGCCACCCCAATCATTGGTCTTCACGCCATTGGTTGCAAACCAAGGCTGTGGATTAGGACGGAAACCGAAGGCGATCAGCACTACGTCGGCAGGCAGAATTTCTTCTGAGCCGGGCACTACTTCTGGACGGCTGCGCCCCTTATCGTCAGGTGCACCCATCTTAGTGGTCACTACTTTAACGCCTTCAACTTTGTCGTTGCCTACAATCGCAACAGGCTGACGGTTGAATAAAAACTCTACGCCTTCTTCGCGTGCATTGGCCACTTCGCGCTTGGAACCGGGCATATTCTCTTCGTCGCGACGATAGGCACAGCTCACACTGCTGGCGCTTTGACGAATTGAGGTGCGATTGCAATCCATAGCGGTATCACCACCACCGAGCACAACCACTTTTTTACCTTTTACGCTGATGAAATCGGCCGCGTCTTTTTCAAAACCGAGGTTGCGGTTTACGTTAGACACCAGGAACGGCAAGGCATCGTAAACACCGGGTAACTCTTCACCGGGGAAACCGCCTTTCATGTAGGTGTAAGTACCCATACCCATGAATACTGCATCGTAATCGCGCAGCAAGTCTTCCATGGTGATGTCGGTACCCACTTCGGTATTCAAACGGAATTCGATACCCATTTCGGTAAAGATTTCACGGCGACGTGACATGACCGATTTTTCTAACTTGAACTCAGGAATACCAAAGGTCAGCAAGCCACCGATTTCCGGGTACTTATCAAACACCACCGGCTTAACGCCGCTGCGCACTAAAATATCCGCACAGCCAAGGCCCGCAGGGCCAGCGCCAATAATGGCGACTTTCTTGTCAGTCCAGGTCACCTTAGACATGTCTGGTTTCCAGCCCATGGCGAAAGCAGTATCGGTAATGTACTTTTCAGCATTGCCGATAGTCACCGCACCAAAGCCATCGTTCAGGGTGCAAGCACCTTCACAGAGACGATCCTGTGGGCACACGCGACCACAAACTTCGGGCAGCGTATTGGTTTGGTGACTCAGCTCTGCCGCTTCAAAAATATTGCCTTCAGAAATAAGCTTCAACCAGTTGGGAATGAAGTTGTGCACTGGGCACTTCCACTCGCAATAGGGGTTGCCACATTCCAGACAGCGATGGGCTTGACCCGCCACTTCATCTTTGGTGTAGGGCTGGTAGATCTCCACAAACTGGTGTCTGCGAGTGTTCATGTCTTTCTTGGACGGGTCTTGACGACTCACATCCTGAAATTGAAATACGTTACTTAAGCGTGCGGCCATTTGTTCTGCCTCTCATAAATCCACAAGGGTAATTTGCCTAGATGACTGAGCAATCCGCGGTTATTCGCCGCGCTGCTTAAAGCTCACCAAGAGACTGCCCAGGCTCGCCGCCTTGGGTTTTACCAACCAGAATTTGCCAATGTAATCATCGAAGTTATCGAGCAACTCCTGCCCCCAAGCACTGCCGGTTTCACGCGTAAACTCGTCGATGACGCTGCGCAAATGGTTGCGATGGGCTTCCAGAGTTTCATTGTTAATGCGGTGAATATCTACCAACTCGTGGTTATATCTGTCCACGAAGTCATTGGCCTCATCCAATACATAGGCGAAACCGCCGGTCATACCCGCGCCGAAGTTCAGGCCCGTTTGGCCCAACACCGTCACCACACCACCGGTCATGTATTCGCAGCAGTGATCGCCTGCACCTTCAACCACAACATGAGCGCCGGAGTTGCGCACACCACAGCGTTCACCCGCCGTACCTGCAGCAAACAACTTACCACCGGTCGCACCGTACAAACAGGTGTTACCCATAATGCTGGTTTTATTCGACTTGAATTCAGAGGCGCGCGGTGGACGCAATACTAACTTACCGCCCGCCATGCCCTTACCAACGTAGTCGTTGGCATCTCCTTCCAAATACATGTCCAAGCCGCCGGCATTCCACACACCAAAGCTCTGACCGCCGATACCGGTCAACTTCAAGGTAATTGGCTTATCGGCCATGCCTTGGTTGCCGTAGCGTTTAGCAATTTCACCACTGATACGCGCGCCAATGGAGCGGTCGCAGTTGGTGATATGGAAACTAAACTCACCACCGGTTTTGGCTTCAATAGCGGGCAATAGCTCACGCACCATGGCTTCTGCTTTAGCGCCCTCATCGAAGGGAAGGTTGCGCGCCACACCGCACACTTGTGGCTTGGTCGCCAAGAAGTCATCGGTATGAATAATCGGGCTCAAATCCAGCTGCTGTTGCTTGGTGGTTTCGCCCTGCAAGACTTCCAGCAGATCCACGCGGCCAACCAATTCACCCAAGCTACGCACACCCAAGCGGGCCAGCCATTCACGAGTTTCTTCGGCCACGAACTTGAAGTAGTTCATCGCCATTTCAACGGTGCCAATGTAGTGATCTTTACGCAGTTTATCTTGTTGAGTAGCAACACCCGTCGCGCAGTTATTGAGATGGCAGATACGCAAGTACTTACATCCCAAGGCCACCATAGGGCCAGTACCAAAGCCGAAGCTCTCGGCGCCAAGCATGGCCGCTTTAACCACGTCCAAGCCAGTTTTCAAACCGCCGTCAGCCTGTACCCGCACTTTATCGCGCAAGTCGTTAGCACGCAGGGTTTGATGGGTTTCAGACAACCCTAATTCCCACGGCGAACCCGCGTATTTGATCGACGTCATTGGACTTGCTGCAGTGCCGCCGTCGTAGCCGGAGATAGTAATCAAATCCGCATAGGCCTTAGCCACACCGGCAGCAATAGTACCTACACCTGGGCGCGATACCAGCTTCACGGATACCAGCGCTTCGGGGTTGACTTGCTTCAAGTCAAAAATCAGCTGCGCCAAGTCTTCGATCGAATAAATATCGTGATGCGGAGGTGGCGAAATCAGGGTTACGCCAGGTACTGAGTAACGCAAACGAGCAATCAGTTCGTTTACTTTACCGCCAGGCAACTGACCACCTTCACCGGGCTTAGCACCCTGAGCAACTTTAATTTGCAATACTTCAGCATTAACCAAGTAAGCGGGGGTCACGCCGAAACGGCCAGAAGCCACCTGCTTAATTTTGGAGGTTTTGATGGTGCCATAGCGCAGCGGATCTTCACCGCCCTCGCCTGAGTTAGAGCGGCCACCCAAACGGTTCATGGCTTCGGCTAAGGATTCATGCGCCTCAGGTGACAAGGCACCGAGGGACATACCCGCCGAATCAAAACGCTTAAAGATAGTTTCCGCAGCCTCTACCTCGGACAGAGGAATAGGCTTGCAGTCAGCGCGAATCGCCAGCAAATCGCGCAGCATGGAGACTGGGCGTTTGTTGACCAAATCGGCATAGTCACGCCAAATGGCATAGTTACCGGTTTGCACTGCTTTTTGTAAGGTTTGCACCACATCGGGGTTGTAAGCGTGATATTCAGAGTTGTGCACATACTTGAGCAAACCACCCTGAACAATCGATTTGCGCTCCAACCAAGCTGTTTGCGCCAAGGCTTTTTGATCGACTTCTAGATCTTCAAAGCGCGCACCGCCCACCCGTGAAGGCGTGCTTTCAAAACAGATGCTCACAATCTCGTCCGACAAACCAATGGCTTCGAACAATTGCGCGCCGCGATAAGACGTAATGGTAGAAATACCCATTTTCGACAAAATTTTGAGCAAGCCCTTGTCGATACCCTTGCGGTAATTTTTATAGGCGCTATCCACATCGCTCAGCAGCTCGCCCGACTCAATCAAATCATTGAGCACGTAGTAGCTGAGGAAGGGATAAACCGCCGTTGCGCCATAGCCGATCAAAGCCGCAATTTGGTGTGGATCGCGCGCGCTACCGGTTTCAATGATGATATTGGCATCGCAACGGAGGCCAACATTGGTGAGATGCTGATGCACCGCACCTACCGCCAAGAGTGCTTGAATTGGCAATAAACCTTTTTGAAAGTCGTTATCGCTCAGCACCAAAAGCACAGCACCGCCTTTAACGGCAGCTTCGGTATCAGCACAGAGTTTGGCCAAGGCCGTTTTCAAATTGCTCGCCGCAGGGTCGTAGTGCAGCGAGAATTGCACCAAGGGATAACCTGGGCGATTCAACGCCAACAAGCCGCGGAATTTAGCGGGCGACAACACCGGCGAACTTAAGATGATGCGATCAGCGTGTTCTGGCAGCTCGTCATAAACCGGTAATTCGCGGCCCAAACAGGTTTCCAGCGACATCACAATCGCTTCGCGCAGCGGGTCAATCGGAGGATTGGTAACCTGTGCGAACTGCTGACGGAAGTAGTCGTAAAGTGAGCGCTCTTGACGCGACAACACCGCCATAGGGGTATCGTCACCCATGGAGCCAACCGCTTCCTGACCACCTTCAGCCAGCGGGCGCAATAACAGATCGCGCTCCTCATTGCTGACTTGATACATTTTCATGTTGGCTTTGAGTGCCAAGCCGGTTAGGCCATTTTCTTTAGCATCGGTGTTGAGTGTGGATTCAACACGCAGGGCGCGCTCTTTCAGCCACTTTTTATAGGGCTGAGTCATTTTCAATTGATTGTCGATATCGGCTGTACTGTGCAGGGTGCCGGTTTGGGTGTCTATCGACATGATTTGGCCTGGGCCAAGGCGCCCTTTAGCCACTACATCTGCAGGCTCGTAGGCGTACACACCCACTTCTGAGGCCACGGTAATAATGTCGTCTTTGGTGATAACCCAACGCGAAGGGCGCAGACCATTGCGATCGAGCGTACAAACCGCATAGCGACCATCGGTGATTACCAAACCAGCGGGACCGTCCCACGGCTCTACGTGCATAGAGTTGTATTCGTAGAAGGCGCGCAGATCTGGGTCCATATTTTCAATATTTTGCCAGGCAGGCGGCACCAGCATACGAATCGCACGGTGCAATTCCATACCGCCCAGCATCAAGACTTCGAGCATATTATCGAGGCTAGAGGAGTCAGAACCAGTGCGGTTTACCAGCGGTTTAACACTTTGCAAATCAGGCAGCAAAGGGGTAATAAATTTGGGGGTACGCGCTACCGACCAGTTGCGGTTGCCCACTACTGTATTGATTTCACCGTTGTGCGCCAACATACGGAACGGCTGCGCCAAGGGCCACTGCGGAGTAGTGTTAGTCGAAAAGCGCTGATGAAATACACAGATAGCCGTTTCCAAACGCGGATCGGCCAAGTCGGCAAAAAAGCGCGGCAAATCAACAGGCATCATCAATCCTTTGTAGGAGATGACACCGGTATTCAAGCTGGCCACATAAAACGCTTTGTCGCTTGCGAGGCGCAATTCGGCTTTGCGGCGCGCCATAAACAAGCGGGCATTCACTTGCTCTAAGGGCAGATCGCTGCTGTTGACAAACACATGGCTAAACAGCGGCAGAGACTTGAGCGCTATAGGGCCAAGGCAGCTTGGATCTACCGGCAGATCGCGCCAGCCAGCAACGACTAAGCCCTGAGCAACAAGTTCTTCGCCTAGCACCTTGCGTGCCTGCTCCGCTTGCGCGGTATCGCGGCTCAGCATCACCGAACCTACACCGTAAATGGGTGTCAATTCCGCCACACCTGCCTCTTTGGCAACAGTGCGCATAAAGCTGTCGGGCTTCTGCAATAGCAGACCACAACCGTCACCGGTTTTACCGTCGGCAGCAATACCGCCGCGGTGGGTCATACAGGTCAGCGCTTCAATAGCGGTGCTAAGTAGACGATGGCTGGTTTTGCCCTTCAAATGGGCAATCAAACCAAACCCGCAGTTATCTTTGAACTCGTCTATCCGGTAAAGGCCAGTGGTCATAGGCTGCTTCTCAACAATAATCAGTCTCAAGGGAATAGGATTTATAGGCCTAAAGCTACTTTATAATACAAAAGCCGCGCCAGATCCTACCCCAGACAAAAAAGCCCCTAGGGTGAAGGGGCTATGGACAAATGGGCGCAGGATATTACCCGCTTAAAGGTTCATTAGCAAGCTAGGCACCCCTAGGGCAAGTTGAAAATGCCGCCACCCCATCACAGCTAAACACTCACCATTGCCGCCTCACAAAAGCTACTTGGATGCTTTCCAGTCGGCAGCGGTCAGGCTCTGCTGGGTGCCGAAACGCTGCTGATCAGCAGCCGTCGCCGCCTCCTTACATTCACCGCGAATCCATAGCTGGTAGCGGGATATACGCCTATCCAGCTCAAAAAAGCCTTCGCGACAATAGCCTGATTGAGCGACAACGTAAGCTGCATTTTCCTGCAGGCGCTCATAGGTGCCACGGCTCACATCAACTCCGCCGCGCTTGGGCTCGCCAGCAAAACCACCCTCGCGCGCCAAACGCACATTGCTGGGAATTTCCCCTTCCGGCCATATCAGTTTGTAAGTAAACATCTTGCTGGTATTAGGGCGAATCTCAACATCCAAGGTTTCCACCATACGCGTTTCCACATAACTACGCCCCGTAGTGCCGCAGGCGCTCAGCAAGCCCCCCAAAAGCGCACCAATTACAAGCAGCACCCAAGGCTTTGGCGATAAGCACCCTGCATATCCATTCATGACATTAACCTCATTTATTTGCTTGCTCTTCGACATCTACCGACCACCCCAACAAAAATACCTGGCGGCCACTATACCCCTCTTCAGACATCTCATCATGCCCACTCTTCCTGCACCCAGCAACAGACAAGATGCTAGAGCTTCAATCTATAACGCACCCACCCAACAGCCATGCATAGCCACATCAGTTCACCGATAACATCCGGCTAATTGACCCGTACACGACAATAGAGTTCGCGCGAGCAGCACCACAAAGAAGGCGGCAAACAACCTAAGGGCAATTCGCTACCCCCCTAATCCCCTCAAATAAACCCAACTTAAACACCTAAGAATGAGGAAAATTGATTAATTTAGTTCTATCAAAAACAATAATTGACGCGACAAAAGAATAAAAACCTACCGCTGGTCGAATACCTCTCAAAGACAAAATATTCAGATTCACAAAACACAAAGTATTCACTAACATTCATCGGCTGTATCTACACCAATCCAGACGACAACATCACTCCCACCTAAAATGGAAGCATCATCAACTTCGCATAGGACTCACCATCATGCGTACCATCAGCTCACTTTTTATCATGCTCATCGCAGGCCTAAGCCTTAACGCTTTTGCCAGCCCAATTAATATTAATTTGGCGCCGAATACCATCGTCAACGGCTCCTATGCCAATCAGCTCAATTACACCAGCGGCACCACTAATCTCGCGGTGACAGGCTGGTCTAACGGCACCATCACCACCAAAACCTGCACCCAATACAAAAAAAATGGCAGCTGTAAAACCTGGACCAACATCACATCGGTTGATCCCAAAATAGAGCAGAGCGTTATGGGCAAGTGGGTTGGCCTAGGCGTAGAGCAAGCCAACTCGCCTAACCATGCTATAGACAACGAAAAGGGCGACTATGACATGCTGCTGCTGTCCTTCAATCAGATCGTAAGCCTCATGAGCTTGGATATTGGCTGGTTTCAAACAGATGCTGACGTTTCTGTCCTAGCCTTTACAGGCACCAGCTTTAGCGGTTCACTCGTCGGAAAAACCTGGGCCAGCCTATTGGGCGACTGGAGTGTTGTAGGCAATTACGACCGCAATGGCACTGGCAGCTTTGCCATTAACAACGCGGGGCTGACCTCGCAATACTGGCTTGTAGGCGCTTACAATTCAGCCTTTGGTGGGAATCTCTCCGTGAATAATGACTACTTTAAACTGCGCGGGCTCAGCTTCGAGCTACCCGTACGCAAAGTGTCTGAACCTGGCTCCCTCCTACTTTTGTTGGTGGGCCTAGTCGGTATCGCAAGCCTGCGCCGTCGCGCGCACTAAACACAAAACTTAACACTAAAAAGGGCGCTTCGGCGCCCTTTTTTATTGTTCAATGGGCGAGTATTACTTAGAGAACTACTTTGATAGAACACCGCGCTGATTCATTGGCGCAAACTAACGTCAAGGCAACCAGAGCCAAAGAGCCCCCCGCCCTGTCACCGCAATCCATAAGCGACAATAAAAAGGTAAAAACTATGCGCAGCAGACTTACATTACTGTTAATCGTGTTCAGCTGGCTTGGCAGCCTTAGCCTCAGCGCTAAAGCCGAGCAATTTAACGTGCTCTTATTTACTAAAACCAACGGCTGGCATCACGAATCTATTAATGAGGGGGTCACTGCCATGCGCGCCATGGCACTGCGTCATCACTTCACCCTCGACTGGCACGAAGACCCGAGCATATTTAGCGATGAGAAACTGCAAAAATACCAAGCGGTCGTTTTCCTGCTCACCACCGGCGATATACTCAATGACGAGCAGCAGGCGGCTATGGAACGCTTTATTCGTGCAGGCAAAGGTTATGTCGGCATACACAGCGCATCCGACACCGAATACGACTGGGATTGGTACACCAAAATGGTGGGGCGTACATTTCACATTCACCCGCTCATTCAAACGGCAGAGTTGAGCGTCATCGACCGCAAGTTCCCCGGTGTGGAGCGTATGCCCAACCAGTTTTTATGGACCGATGAGTGGTACGAATTTGGCGCAGAGCGCATCAAAGGCATGAACTACATTCTCAGTGTCGATGAAAAAACCTATGATCCCGCTGCCGACTGGGGCACAAAAAAAGGCACTGGCATGGGCAAGTTTCACCCCATCGCCTGGTATCACGCGTATGATGGCGGCCGCGCTTTCTACACCGCACTTGGGCATTTGCCGGCAACCTATAGCGACCCGCTGTTTTTAGAACACATCTATGGTGGCCTCTACTGGGCGGCGACGGGCAAGGGCATACACAAGTAAGGCGTTCGTCAAATCAGCGAATTAGTCATTGATCGAAAACGGCGACTAGGGTTTACTAGGCGCCGCATTAAAAAATCATAATAACAACGCAGTAGTTATAACAATTTACTAATTGGCTCCCTGCCAATTCAATATCACAAAAAAATAAGCACGCATTATGAAAACATTTCTCAAGACTAACTCTCGTTTTCTCTACCCGCTCGTCGTACTGCTGCTCTCCATCAGCATTTATTTCCCCTTCTACGGCAGCCCTCAATCGATGTTTTGGGATGAGAACTACCACGTGCCCAATTCGCAAAAATACATCGACGGCGTCATGTATATGGAGCCACACCCGCCGCTGGGCAAATTACTCATGGCCGTGGGTGAAGTATTCTTTGGCGGCAACGAAAAAATCGACAAGTCGGCGCTCGACAACACCGACTACCTCACCGGTGACGCTGCCCCCAAAGACATGTCTTACAAGGGTTTTCGCTGGCCGTCTGTCGTTTTGATGATGATATCGGTGCTGTTCTTTTACGGCATACTTAAGCGCATCACCCAGCGCGAATGGCTTGCTGCAGCCTTCACCTCCATGGTTATTTTTGACAATGCGCTGGTGATTCACACCCGCGCCGTGCACCTCGATGGCATTCAGATATTTTTTATGCTGGGCGCCCTTTACTACTTCACGCGCACAGTCACCAATTTTATACAGCAGCAAATCGCCATCAAGTGGCAGCACTACGCCATTCTCGGCGCGTTAATTGGCTTGGGTATCACCGTCAAGGCAACCGCCGCCATATTACTGTTGCTGTTTGTAATGCTCTATGGGGTCGATCAATGGGCCAACATCAAAGCGTGGAACTGGCAGGCACTGGCCAAACGCCTTGCACTCACAGTGCCCGCAGGTGTTATCCCGGTCGCACTGGTATTTTTTAGCGTGTTTTATATGCACATTGGCCTAGGCTCTAAGGTCATGCCCGGCCACACCTACAAGGCATCGCCAGAATATTTAAACCTTATTCGTAGCGGCAAAAGCTGGGCACCCCAAACCTTTTTCATTGGCATGGCAGACAACTGGAAATTCATGTCTGAATACGCTGATGGCGTGCCCCATTTGGATGTCTGCAAAGCCGATGAAAACGGCAGCTTTGTCACCGGCTGGCCCTTGAGCAAAAAAACCATTAGCTACCGTTGGGATCGCAATGTAGTCGACGGCCAAGTTATCGTTAATTACAAATACCTCGTGGGTAACCCCATAGTGTGGTTCTCAGTACTGGGCGGCATTTTGCTTTCGGCAGGCTTAATCTTAGGTCGCTTTGTGTATGGCAACCCCATCAAAGATGAACCCCTTTTTCTGTGGATATGCGCCTTCACCAGCCTGTACATTTGCTACATGATTGGCATTTTACAAATTGATAGGGTGATGTACCTCTACCACTATTTGGTGCCATTAATATTTGGGGCACTCAACTTAGCACTGGTATTTACCTATATCTTCCGCGACGAGGTTATCGCCAACAACAAACACACCATAATCAATGTTAGCTTGTTCGCCTTGTTAGTTATCGGCGTCTTTGCATTTTTCTCCCCCTTCACCTACGGCTTTGGTCTCACTGAAGATCAATTTGAATTGCGCAATTGGTTCAGCTTTTGGAAATTACAGGTGGTGAGATAATCATGAAACTAGTCGTCAATAAAAATAGCGTTTTCTCCGCACTCCTCGCCGTCACTGTTGTGCTTATAGGCGTGCGCATCACCCCGATTCATGTGGATCAGGTGGTAAAAGTCATCATCAGTAAGAATGGCTCCAGCATTGGCAACATCTATCAAGAGCGCAATATCACCAGCACCAAAGAGGTGATGGTCGACAATTTAAATCTTTTAGAAAAGGGTCGCTTTGGCCACGCCAAGCTGGGCAACATTGCCGATGCCTCAGAAGACTTTTTTGTCGATGTAGATCACAGCATCACTGTCACCAAAGCAGACAACTATCGCTTTATGCTCGGCAGTGATGACGGTTTCTCGCTGGTGATAGACAACAAATTACTCTGCGATCACACCATCGACCGCCCCTTCACAGTACAGCCCTGCTTAATTTATCTGAGCGAAGGTAAACACCAAGTTCACATTTCCTATTTCCAAGGTTATGGCAACTCTGGCTTTACAGTTGAATACGCGCGCGGCGATGAAAAACAACACTGGTTTGGTGACGACTCCGACAGCGTGAAATTCTAATCAAACACAAATAACGTTTAGATCTTAACAATAAGCCTGCGCGCGCTGCGCGCAGGTGCCTCAAAAAATTCCCCCGCACAACTTACAATCCCGCCGCACTACAATAAATTGTGATGATCATTCACGGCGATCTCGCGCGCATCACTTTCATCTTTTAATACCACGCCACTGGCTCCTATGCGCATAGCCGCCTGCGCCAGCCAGATTAATTTTTTTGCTGCGGCGGCGTAACTCAAACCCTGCGGCCTTATATTAGAAATACAATTGCGGTCCGCGTCGCTACAGCCAGCGTGCGGTTGGTAGGTGAGATAAATACCCAAGCTATCGGGCGAACTCAACCCTGGCCGCTCGCCAATTAATATCGCTACCATTTTAGCCTTGAGTATTTCAGCAATAGGATCGCCCAGCGCGACCCGCGCCTGAGTTGCTATAACGATGGGGCCGAGCGACCAATGGGCGGGCAGTTGCTGTTGAATTTCTGCAATCAATGGTGCGGCGTGATGCCCTATGGCGAGCGCCGAAAGACCGTCACCCACCACGATTAAAAAATCTATTGGCCCCTGCTGATACTGCTGCAAATCAACTCTGCTCGCATCACTTAATTTGCGCCCGTAATCGGGGCGCAACAAATAGGTGGCGCGATCATGCACCTGGCTGGTGACACAAACACTCGCTAAACCCTGTGCCCGCAGTTGTTCCATGAGCCGATCAGTATCCAGCGCGAGGTGCACCGCATCGCGCGCCATGGCATGAGCCATTCCAAATGCTAAGACTTCTGCTGTCGGCAGGCTGCTACCCACTCGCCCCAGCGCAATGCGCGCATCGGTAAATCGTTTTAAGGATTGCCAAGGATCCTGCACGACCGTTTCATTTGGCGCTGTTTTTGGCGCTGTTTTTGGCGATAGATTTTTCTGTGTCGTTGCCGCGCCTACATCAATTTGAGCAGCTGTGGCGGTAGGCTCTGCAGCATGGGGTGTTGCGCGGGAATCGCTTGCACCTTGCCCTGCGCATCCATAATGTTCATTTTTTTCAACCATTGTTCAAACTCCGGCGCGGCTTTTAAGCCGAGTAATTTGCGCAAATAGAGAGTGTCGTGAAATGAGGTGGTTTGATAGTTGAGCATAATATCGTCGGCGCCGGGAATGCCCATTAAAAAAGTAAGGCCAGCACTGGCGAGCAGTGTCATCAATGTATCCATATCATCTTGATCAGCTTCGGCGTGATTGGTGTAGCAAACATCGCAGCCGAGCGGCAAGCCTAATAATTTTCCGCAGAAGTGATCCTCAAGGCCTGCGCGAATAATTTGTTTACCGTCATACAAATATTCGGGGCCGATAAAACCCACCACAGTATTGGTTAGCAGCGGCGAGAGATGACGCGCAACGGCATAGGCGCGCGCCTCGCAGGTTTGCTGGTCAACGCCATGATTCGCCTTAGCCGAGAGCGCTGAGCCCTGCCCCGTTTCAAAATACATGACGTTGTTGCCAACCGTGCCACGTTTAAGTGATAGCGCTGCGGCGCGCGCCTCTTCCAAAAGTGCAATATCGATTCCAAAGGTTTTGTTCGCCGCCTCGGTGCCCGCAATAGATTGAAACACCAAATCCACTGGCGCACCCTTTTCAATTAATTGAATCTGATTGGTGACGTGAGTGAGTATGCAAGACTGTGTCGGTATAGCGTAGTGCTCAATAACCTCATCCACCAAATGATAGAGATCCATGAGCGCAGGCAAGCTGTCAGTCGCGGGGTTAATCCCAATCACCGCATCGCCTGAACCATAGAGCAAACCATCCACGAGGGATGCAGCGATACCGCGCGGGTCATCGGTGGGGTGGTTGGGCTGCAAGCGGCTGGAAATATGCCCCGGCAATCCAATCGTGTTGCGAAACGCGGTAATCACTGAACATTTTTTGGCGACCAATATTAGATCTTGATTGCGCATCAGCTTGCTCACCGCTGCCGCCATTTCTGGGGTTATGCCCGCGGCGACGCGCGTGAGTGTAGCGGTGTCGGTAGTATCGAGCAGCAGCCAGTTGCGAAAATCGCCTACCGTTAAGGCGCTGATTTCGCTAAAGGCCTGAGCATTGTGGCTGTCGATAATTAAGCGGGTCACTTCATCGTGTTCGTAGGGAATAAGCACGTCTTGCAAAAATGTTTTGAGCGGCACCTCTGCCAAACACATGCGCGCTGCCATGCGCTCGGCGTAGGTTTCCGCCGCCAAACCCGCGAGAAAATCACCCGAGCGCGCGGGCGTCGCCTTAGCCAGCAACACTCTAAGGCTTTTAAAGTGGTAGGTGTGCGAGCCAATGGAATGTTGATAGGCCATGAGGGTTCCTAGCGCGACGTCGCTGTGAATCGTAACAATAACTATATCTGGAAAAGCATCTGTAATTGAAATATCTGGGACTGGTAAAACACCAGCCCCAGTCTAGAGGGTTTAGGCAGCCGGTGTAATGAGATTATCCAACGATGCCGCACGCTTGTGCGACGTCATACTGAAATAAATAAAGGCCAGCACCATTAAACCAAAAAACATCAGCGCTACTTGCAGGTTGAAATAAACCATAGTCACCAAACTAATAGCCGCTAGCGTCAAGGCGATAGCGGGGAAAACAGGGAACCCCCAGGCGACGAAGGGGCGCTCTAAGTTGGGCTCCTTTTTGCGCAGCGCGAACAAACTCAGCATAGACACTATGTACATCACAATTGCGCCGAATACTGCCATGGTGATGAGGTTGGCGGTGAGGGTCATGCCGTTTAATTGCACATCATCGCTGAGAATGGCCGCTATACCCACCAGGGCGCCGGCGATAATCGCGCGGTGCGGTGTGTGAAATTTTTCATTCACGGCACTGAAATAGCTGGGCATAAAGCCCGCGCGCGCGAGTGCAAAAATTTGACGTGAATAGCCTAAAATAATGCCGTGAAAAGACGCGACCAAACCAAATAGACCAATCCACACCAGCATATGCAACCAACCACTGTTGTCACCCACAATCATTTTCATGGCCTGCGGCAAGGGGTCATTAATATTAGAGAGCGCTTTCCAGTCACCCGCACCGCCTGCAAAAATCATCACCCCAAGCGCTAAAACCACCAGCGTTAATATACCGGCGATATAGGCGCGCGGAATAGTGGTGCGCGGGTCCTTTGCTTCTTCGGCGGCCATAGCAACACCTTCAATCGCCAGAAAAAACCAAATCGCAAAGGGTATGGCAGCCACTATGCCGGAAATGGTGGCACGGCTAAATTCAGTTTCCCCCGCCCAGCCATCGGCAACAAAATTCGCCATAGAAAAACCGGGCGCTACCACGCCCATAAAAACTAATAACTCGGCGATCGCAATCACCGTCACAAACAGTTCGAAGGTGGCTGCTATGCGCACGCCAACAATGTTGAGCCCCACAAAAATAGCGTAGGCACCTATGGCAAAAGATTTGGGGTTAACATCGGGAAACTGCACATTGAGGTAGGCACCTATGGCCATGGCAATCGCAGGCGGGGCAAATACAAACTCAATCAGCGTGGCGAAACCGGCCAAAAATGCCATCTTGGGGCCGAAGGCGCGGCGCGCATAGGCAAAGGGGCCACCGGCATGAGGAATTGCGGTGGTCAATTCCGTAAAGCTAAAAATAAAGGTGGTATACATCAGCGCGATAATCAGTGTGGTGACCAAAAAACCGAGCGTACCGGCAGTCGCCCAGCCGTAACTCCAACCAAAATATTCCCCTGAAATAACCAAGCCAACGGCCAGGCCCCACAGGTGCCAGGTATTCAATGAAGATTTCAAACTGCTCATAGCCTTACCCTCTGTATACGTCGTTTGAATGGGTCAATCCGGTTGCGATGATCGCTGCTGGTGCAGCTGATGGAGTACAGCATCTTCTATACCAAAGGTTTGAAAAAGACTTATGCGACGAGAGAGGATGTAAAAAAAACTTACATAAGAATGAACAGAGATTACAACCAATTGATTTGATTATAAAAAGAAGAATGGTGCAGCGCAGTTCACAGCAAACTTTTCTGACCTCATCTTCAGCTTTAATAGCCGTTGATTTTCGCCATGCGGGAATTGCCAAGCGGTAAAGCACCAAGTTGGCACCTGCATTATCTTTTCACATTAAATAACTGCGCCAAAAAGAGTAGATACTTTCCATTATGGGAGCGTCTAACGACAGGTTTATATGATGTTCTCTTCTTTTATCACGCGGTGCTTTTGAGTAAAGCTATTGATCAATACTATTTAACAGAGCGATTAGACAGATCTATTACACGCTCTATTAAAAACCACATCTTCCAACTACTTTTGTGACCCACCGCGCCGGAAATCACTTTATGCCATGACAAGCAAACCGCCGTAGATTATTATGTGACCAGCTTGCACACTAGCAGGCTAGCTGGGCAGTCGCACGGATTTGGATTGGGCACAAAAAATGCCATAGCTACAAGACAGTCATTTGATAGCTACAGAATAATTACAGCGGCCAACCAACCTCCCCTGCCAACAAACATCCCCTAACAATAACCTCTAACAATAAAGAGAATCACTTCATGAAATTTCTATTTCAGTGGCAAGGTATTAAACACGCCCCGCGCAAACTGGTGCTGGGTACACTTATCGCGTTTGGCGCGCTGAGCAGTATTAACGCTCAGGCGCAAATGGCCAATGGTCAACAAAAGTTCCTCGGCAATGTGATTGCAGGCTCCGTGCCGAGCAGCTTTTCTACGTACTGGAATCAAGTGACGCCGGAAAACTCCGGCAAATGGGGCTCGGTGGAATCCACGCGCGGCACCATGAACTGGTCGCAACTGGACACCGCCTATAACTTTGCGCGCAGCAACGGCTACACCTTCAAGCACCACACCTTTGTGTGGGGTTCGCAAGAGCCAAGCTGGATTGGCTCGGTAAGCCAAAGCGAGCAAAAAGCAGAAATCGAAGACTATATGAAGCAGGTCTGTACCCGTTACCCGCAAATCGATTTTATCGATGTGGTTAACGAGCCATTACATGCCCCTGCGTCTTACCGCGCAGCGCTGGGCGGCGACGGCAGCACCGGCTGGGATTGGATTATTTGGTCATTCCAAAAAGCGCGCGAGCTGTGCCCAAGTGCCAAGCTGTTAATTAATGAGTACGGCATTATCAATGATGCCAACGCACTCAATAACTACAAAAAAATCATCAGCTTGCTGCAAACTCGCGGCTTAATTGATGGTGTCGGTATTCAGTGTCACCAATTCAATGTGGACACCTTGGCGGCTTCCACCATTAAAACCAACCTCGACAGCCTAGCCGCTACGGGCCTACCGGTTTATGTGTCAGAGCTGGATATTACCGGCGACGACCAAACACAACTGGCGCGCTACCAAGAGAAATTCCCCATTTTTTGGACTCACCCCGGCGTAAAAGGCGTGACCCTGTGGGGCTATGTTCAAGGCCAAACTTGGAAAGACAATACGCACCTGTACAACACCAATGGCACTGAACGCCCCGCGCTGACCTGGATGAAGGGCTATGTGGCAGGCACTGCATCGAGCGCCAGCAGCGCGGTACGCAGCAGCATCGCACCGAGCAGTGTACCCGCCTCTAGCATTGCGCCAAGCAGCACACCGCTTAGCTCGGCAAGAAGCAGCGTCGCACCAAGCAGCACCCCCAGCTCCACCGCCAGCGGCACCCAATGTAATTGGTATGGCACGCTTTACCCGCTGTGCGCCAACAGCGCGAGCGGCTGGGGCTGGGAAAGCAACAAAAGCTGTATCGGCAGCACTACTTGCAGCGGCCAACCAGCGCCTTACGGCATAGTAGGCTCGGCAGCATCCGCTGCCAGCAGCATTGCACCTTCATCGTCTAGCCGCAGCTCTGTTGCACCTTCAAGCACGCCCGCGTCAAGCATGCCTGCATCAAGTGCGCCCGCGTCCAGTAAACCAGCATCAAGCAGCCCAGCCAGTTCAGCAGCGAGCAGCGCAGCAAGTTCGGTGGCGAGCACCGGCGGCGCCTGTAGCTACGTGGTAACTAATGAGTGGAACGGTGGCTTTACTGGCGCGATTCGCGTGAAGAACAACGGCACCAGCGCAATCAATGGCTGGAACCTGAGCTGGAGCTATAGTGATGGCAGCAAAATCACTAACTCATGGAATGCGACTGTAAGCGGCTCTAACCCTTACACCGCCAGCAACTTCGGCTGGAATGGCACCATTCCGCCAGGCCAAACGGTTGAGTTCGGCTTCCAAGGCACCAAGGGTTCTGGGGCAGCATCGCAACCCACCGTCACCGGCGCCGCCTGTAACTAAGTTTCATCAGGCCTAAATGCAAAAAGCCAAGACCGCGAGGTCTTGGCTTTTTTATTATCGCGTGAGCGATCACCTAGTAGCTTTCGATACCCTGACTGCGCAAATACTCTTCGTAGTTGCCGTGGAAGTCGATCAAACCACTCGGCTGCATATCGATCACACGGGTTGCCAACGAGGATACAAACTCGCGGTCATGGCTGACAAAAATCAAGGTGCCGGGGTAGTTTTCCAGCGCAAGGTTGAGCGCCTCAATGGATTCCATATCCAAGTGGTTGGTCGGCTCATCCATCAACATGACATTGGGGTTGATCAGGCTTAGCTTGCCGAACAACATACGCCCCTGCTCACCGCCGGAAATCACCTTCACCGATTTTTTTACGTCATCGTTGGAGAACAGCATACGACCGAGAGCGCCGCGCACCAATTGCTCATCGCCCTTAGTCCACTGCTTCATCCAGTCGAACAGGTTGCTGTCATCGTTAAAGTCTTCGGTGTGATCCTGACCAAAGTAGCCAATCTCTGCTTGTTCAGCCCACTTTATGGTGCCAGCATCGACAGCCAAATCGCCATAAATACAGCGCAACAAAGTGGTTTTACCGGCGCCGTTAGGGCCAATAATCGCAATGCGCTCACCTGCCTCAACCTGCATGTTCAGGCCTTTAAACAGGGTGCGATCAAAACCCTTGCTCACCTCTTCCAAGGTCACCGCCTGACGGTGCAGCTTTTTGTTTTGGGTAAAGCGAATATAGGGGCTGACACGGCTCGAAGGCTTAACGTCATCCAATTGAATCTTGTCGATTTGCTTGGCGCGCGAGGTCGCCTGCTTGGCTTTAGAGGCGTTGGCCGAAAAGCGGCTCACGAAGGTTTGCAGCTCGGCAATTTGTGCTTTCTTCTTGGCGTTCTCACCCAGTAAACGCTCGCGCGCCTGAGTCGATGCGATCATGTAGTCGTCGTAGTTGCCCGGGTATACACGCAGCTCGCCGTAATCCAAATCTGCCATATGGGTACACACAGAATTCAAAAAGTGACGATCATGGGAAATGATTATGATGGTGGAGTTGCGCTGGGTGAGCATGCCTTCCAACCAGCGAATGGTGTTGATATCGAGGTTGTTGGTCGGTTCGTCGAGCAGCAGCACTTCTGGGTCAGAAAACAATGCCTGCGCCAAGAGCACACGCAGCTTCCAGCCCGGCGCCACCGCGCTCATCAAACCAAAATGCTGCTCAACGGGAATATCCAAACCCAGCAACAGCTCACCGGCGCGCGCCTCGGCGGTGTAGCCGTCCATTTCGGCGAACTCTACTTCTAACTCAGCCACCGCCATGCCGTCAGCTTCCGTCATGTCAGGCAAGCTGTAAATACGGTCGCGCTCGGCCTTAACACGCCACAATTCGGTATGGCCCATGATCACGGTGTCGATAACCGTAAACTCTTCGAAGGCAAACTGATCCTGCTTCAACTTACCCAAACGCACGTTAGGTTCGAGCATTACCTGCCCCGCCGACTGCTCCAAATCGCCGCCAAGAATTTTCATAAAGGTGGATTTACCGCAGCCATTGGCACCAATTAAGCCGTAGCGATTGCCGTTGTTAAACTTGACGGAGACGTTTTCAAAAAGCGGCTTGGCACCAAATTGCATGGTGATATTAGCGGTAGAAATCACAATAAATTCTCAGGTAATGGGCAGAAACAGAAAAATAAGGGCAGAAAAAGCGCGGCAGTTTAACGAATTTTGCCCTGTTTAGATAACCTTAATTGCCTTTTTTCCGGTAATTCGCTGCAACTTTTTAGGGCAAGCAAGCACTGAGCGCGCAGACTGCAACAGAAAAAAGCTCGCCGCCGTGCAATGAACTACACTTTTGACACACCTATAAATCGGCTAAGACGGGTAGCACTTCACCGCTAACGACTATGGCAGGGAAACCAACTCCATGACCATCAACACAAGATATTTAGCGTGGCTCATTCTTTTCTACGCGAGCCTATCAAACCCTGTATTGGCAGAACCCGAACTCCTCGATCTATCGCTCGAGGAATTAATGCAGGTCAAACTCACGGCCCAGAAGCGCGAACAGTCGTGGTTTGAAATCCCCCTCAGCGTCGATGTCTATGACGGACGCCAATTGCGCGAGAACAACATCCACCAGTTGCGCGAGCTAGCACAAGCTGCCCCAGGGCTGATCTACGGGCGCATAGGCAGCACCCTCAACCTCTATATTCGCGGTATAGGTAGCGACTTACTGAGTATCGCCGCCGACTCGAGCACCGCCGTGTATATGGATGATGTCTACTTAGCGCGGCCAGAAATGGCGCTCATGCACTTCTGGGACACCGACCGCGTAGAACTATTAAAAGGCCCGCAAGGGGCGCTCTATGGCCGCAACGCCACCAGCGGTGCAATCAATGTCATTCGCAACCGCGCAAACTTCGAGCAAACTGATGGCTATGCACGAATCAATGCCGGGAGCTTTAACAATCGCCAGCTAGAGGCCGCTATTGGCGGACCCATTAATGATTCACTGGCCGTGCGCGCCAGCGTCTTTGCCATCAGCGATGACGGCTACACCCAAGACCTCGATCCAGCAGGCGGTACGCATATCGACAATACCCAGGTTGGCGCTGGCCGAGTGGAATTACGCTGGCGCTTAGGTGAGCGCTGGGAGACCAGCCTGACCGCCATGCGCTATCGCAACAACAACGACGGCCCAAGCGTTAAGCCCAGCGACGACAAAGGGTTAGCGCAAGCGCTGGGCGCTCGGCCGATCGTCGACTTACATCAGGTAGCCAACAACCTGACCAGCTACAGCAATTTCGACAGCAAAAACCTCAACTGGCATTGGCAATGGCGCGGTGAACGCAGTGAGTTTTTAAGTATTAGCGCTCTCCACAGTCTCGATACTAGCTATCACTACAATACCGATGGCACCGAAATAGCCGTGAGCGAAGCCCAAATTGCTTTGCGACTGGATCAGCGCAGCCAAGAGTTTCGCTGGCTGTCCACGGCCGACAGCGACTGGCAGTGGCTCGTCGGCGCCACCTGGCTGGAGGAAACGCCAGAGTTGGATTTGGGGCTAATTCGCCATCTGCAGGCAACCTCTACGGTGATAGATGCATACGCGAAAACGAAGGCCTGGGGCGTTTATGGTGAACTAAGCTGGCGCTTCAAACCCGCCTGGCAACTAAAGCTAGGGCTGCGCAATACCAATGAAAGCCGCGATGGCGGCAATCAACTCTGGAGTACCCATGATCTTAGTGGATTGGATTCAACCAGACAGCAGGCAACCGCCATAGGCAATTCGCGACACAATGACAATTTTGAGCACTTGTCTCCGCAGCTAGTGCTCAGCTATACACCAACACTCAAAGATGCCCAAGGGCTGTGGTATCTCAGCGCCACCGAAGGCTACAAGTCAGGTGGCGCCAACTCACTCACCACCGGCCCCGCGTTTGACCCAGAAGAAGTACTCAGTATTGAAAGCGGCTATAAAGTCAGCCACAAGCACTATCAGTGGCAACTCGCACTCTTTAACTATGACTACCGCGACCTGCAGGTAGTGAGCTATGAAAAAGGGATCACAGCGATTACCAATGCCACCTCGGCAAGCATTCACGGGCTTGATGCTCAGCTGCGTAAAACGCTCACGCCCCATTGGAGCTGGCAAGTTGGGGCCACATTACTTAATGCCCATTACGATCGGTTCATCACCTCAGAAGCTGGCGCGGCGCGCGATGTATCCGGCAACCCTATGCCCTATGCGCCCGACTGGGATTTGAATCAATCCCTGAATTATCAAGTCCCCATTGCTCAAGGAAATGTCTCGGCTTCAGTCCAGCATCACTATCAAAGTAAAACCTACTTCAATCAATTTGCCGATGAAGACGTCGCAACAGCTGCGCAGCATATTTTCAACCTCAATGTACTTTGGCGTATTGATACACAGTGGAGTTTGGGCGCCTCTATCTACAATCTTACCGATCGCGATTACTTCCAAAATATTGCCCGTTTTTCGACTACCAGCCTTCCCAGCGAGCCCGCGGGCAATGCCATGGGAGTAGCAGCGCCAGGGCGTCAGTGGTTGATTAATCTCAACTACCAATACTAGTCACAGCATCTAGTGCTGGCGGTTGCGCTTTACGATGATTACTTATGTTGGTTTTTAGCCTCAATCCACTGCCCCATATATTGCGTACTTTTATGGGAGTGGTGACGCAGCATCTGGCCGATGAAATTTTGCTGCCGCTCTGCATCTAGGCTCTCGCGCAATGAGCGCAATCGGCGCAGCAGCTCGCTGGCAAAATCCACCCGCGCAAACTGGCTGTGCGATATCAAGCTGCCCTGCTGCTGCGCCTGCAACCACAGCGTTTCATCTTGATACAAAGCCACAGCAGCTTGGGCAATATCTTCTGCGCTATTTTTCACTGCACCGCCCCATGGCAGGCCGCCACTCATCCCCTCTGTACCTATGTCAGTGGTCACGCTCGGCGTGCCGCAGTGCATGGCATCCATCAGCTTGCCTTTAATGCCCGCGCCAAAACGCAGCGGCGCCAAACAAACTCGCGCACTGCGCATCACTGTTTGCGCATCTTCCGCCCAACCTTTTACTGAAAACCCTTCTTTGGCATTGTGTAACTGGGTTGCTTTCGGTGGTGGATAGGCGCCGTAAATATGCAGCTCCGCCTGGGGTAATTGCGCGCGAATTAGCGGCCAGAGCTGATGCTTTAACCAAAGCACCGCGTCCCAATTGGGCTCGTGACGAAAGTTACCGATGGAAATAAACGCGCTGCGCTGCTTAAAACCCGGCAGCGTGTCCGGCGCTGAAATATTACGCGCACTTAATAATGGCAAATAAAACAACAGCGGCGCGGGCACAGAAAAATAGCGCTGCAACAATTCCATTTCAAATTCAGAAATCATCAGCGCGAGATCGCAGCGAAAAATTGCCGCAATTTCCCGCTGCGCCATATCATCGCTGCACATCTGCTGATACAGCTCAGGCGCAGAGGCCAACACAGGAGCCACAGATTGACGCAGCTTTTCTGTGGGCTGCAATTTCTGTTCAGCTTTTAACAGTTGCCAACGCGCGTGCCGCAGGCTGTGCAGATCTTCAGTATCTAAAATGCGCAGCGCTTGCGGGCAGTGCTTTTCCACGCGCCAACCAAATTGCTCCTCGGTAAAAAAGCGGTCGAACAATACCAACTCTGGTTGATAAGCCTGCACAAATTCGTCAAAGCTGCTGCAGTTGAGCGCGATGCTTTGCTCGCGCACACCAAGGCTCGTTACATCAAACCGATGCTCAGAGAGTGCCGCCGCCGAGGCGAACACCAACTCCCAACCCTGCGCGATACAAAGCTGAATTAACTCCAACATGCGGCTGCCCGCCGCCGAGGATTTTGGCTCGGGCCAAACGTAGCCAATAAATAACGCGCGCATCAGTTCTGCTCTCGCAAATAATTCACCACACCCTGTCCCGCTGCACGCCCGGTTGCAAAACACGCGGTGAGCAAGTAGCCGCCAGTAGGCGCTTCCCAGTCGAGCATTTCACCCACGCAAAATACGCCAGGTAATTTATGTAGCATCAAGTCAGCGGTTAATTCGTCAAAAGCCACTCCACCTGCGGTACTAATGGCTTCATCAAGCGGGCGCGTTGCAGTTAAGGTTAGGGGTAAGGCTTTAAGTTTTTTTATCAGTTGCTCAGTAGTTTCAAACTCGGCTTTGCTCAGGCATTCCCGTAAAAGCGCCATTTTTACCGGTGGGAGATTGAGCTGTTTACGTAAAAAGTTGCTGAGAGAATTTTTACCGCGCGGTTTGCTTAACAGTTGGCGGATTTTTTCGGCAGCAAAGTCGGGCAACAAATCCAATGTGAGCGTCGCACTGCCGCGCGCAAGTATCTGTTCGCGCAATAACGCTGAGAGCGCATAGACCGCACTGCCTTCAATGCCCTGCGCGGTGATGATCGCCTCACCGCGCAGCGCTTGATTGTGCCCAATTTGATCCTGCGCCGAAAACACCACGGCGGATAGCTGCGCACCGGCATGAGTCGCGCGCATTAGCTCGCTCCAATTACATTCAAAGCCGCAGTTGCTGGGCAAAAGTGTATTCACTTGAATGCCATGCGCGGCTAACAACGGCAGCCAAGCACCATTGGAACCCAACCGCTGCCAACTGGCACCGCCCAAGGCGAGCACACAGGCGCGGGCCTGTAGTTGTACTATTTCTCCGGCGGGGTTTTGTATTTGCAGGGCACCATCTTCCGCCCAACCTAACCAGCGGTGGCGCGGGTGAATTTTTACGCCCAAGTCGCGCAGGCGATGCAACCAAGCGCGCAACAGCGGCGCCGCTTTCATATCCGTTGGAAATACGCGCCCCGAGCTACCCACAAACGTATCTAGCCCTAAACCCTGCACCCAAGCGCGCAGTGCAACGGCGTCAAAGGTTTCTATAAAGGGCGCGAGCGAGCTGCTGGCCTGAGCATAGCGAGCAAGGAATTTATCGGCAGCTTCAGCGTGGGTAATGTTCATACCGCCGACACCGGCAAGTAAAAACTTTCGACCTACCGAGGGCATAGCATCGTAGAGATCAACAGCAAAACCCGCGCGCGCGATCACCTCCGCCGCCATAAGGCCAGCAGGGCCGCCGCCAACAATAGCGATGTTCAGTGAGTTAATAGTTTGCGGAGAAGATGAATTCAAGAGAGCACCGGTGCGAGAAAATTACCCGCACCGGTGAAAAAGCAGCGTCAAGCTTAGTGAGCGACTTGAGCCTCAAACGGCGATGCGGGCAGACCGGCGCTATTATACAGATTTGCACCTGCAGGGTTGTCCGCCCAGCCGTATCTTACCCAGCGCGGCTCGCTCACGCCTTCGGCACTCAAGCTTAACAGGTCTTTTTTAACGGTCGCCGTAGCCCATACAAACTTTTTATCGGCGCCCGCAATAGCCACTTCTTTTAGGCTATCGCCATGCACAGCCAAGCCTTTACCTACGTCGGTGAATTTCACCAACAGCTGATTACCTTTGGCTTTAACCGATTTAACCCGCGGCCCCGAGGCGAGCAACGATTTTTTACCGTAGGCCAACTTCAAGGCACCCAACGCCAAACGCTCACCTACATCTTGCTTGTTGAGCGGGTGAATATCATTCCACTCGCCGATGTCGATAATCACCGCCAGCGCCGTATTTTTCACCGCGAGCGTTTTGCGTTGCGCTTCGCGCAATTCGGCCCAAGCGCTATCGCCCGGCTCGGTTTTGGCGGGCAGGAAATTAGCCAGCTGCACCATCAAGAAAGGGAAGTCGCCCTGCTTAAACTGCACACGCCAATCAGCAATCATATCCGCCATGATGGTTTTATATTCCTCAGCGCGGCCCACGTTGGATTCGCCTTGATACCAAAGCGCGCCCTTGATGCCCATAAAAAAGGCGGGCGCCAACTTGGCGTTATAGAGTGCTGCGGGCAAATAATGCAGCGTCGTGGTAGGTTCCATAGCACCGGCGCGCGCGGCGATTTGGTAGCGCCAGTCACCGGCAAGTTGAATTTCTTCGTCGCCCAAATCTAACGCGTAGCGCTTCTCGCTCACGAAGCCTGGGTTGCCGGTATAGCTGGTAATGCGAATGCTGATACTGTTCTCACCCGCTTTTAAAACATTTGCCGGCAACGCATAAATGCGCGGTGGATATTGATAATAGGTTTGTCCGACTTGCGTTCCATTCACAAACACTTGGTCGCCATCGACAATAACACCCATCCACAAAGTCGCGGCTTTTTTCGCCTGAGCTTCGGTCAAATTAAACGTCTTGCGCACCCAAAAAGCACCGTTAACCAAATCAATGCCCTGCTTCTGTAAAAAGCCAGGCACTTGCAAGGTTTTCCAATCATCGGTGGTGAGCGTGGCTTGCGACCACTGCTTTTTAAAGCCTATATCTGCCGCGCCCAAATCGCTAAACCACTTATCGCCATTGGCTTTTTCTTTAGCGATGAGCGCGTCTACATAGGCATCATCTTTGAAGGGTTTTAACTTTTCCAAATACTTTGGGTAGTTTTTAAGCGTGGCTTCACTCACCCATGCCTCAGCGGGCGAGCCGCCCACGGGAATCATAATCATGCCCACTGGCACCTTGGTTTCTGCATAAATTTTTTGCGCAAAGAAAAAACCCACCGCGGAAAAGTTAGCGAGATTTTCCGGCGTGGCTGTTTTCCATTCACCCTGGGTGTAATCACTCTGCGGGCCTTTAAAGGAATAAATCACGGGCACATTAAATTCCCGAATGTCGGGCAACTGTGTCGTTTTAATCAAATTCGGGTAGCGCGGCTGAACGCGACGCAGCGGCAGCTCCATATTCGATTGCCCTGCGGCCAACCAAACATCACCGATCAGAATATTTTTCACCGTCAGCTGATTTTTGCCCTTAATGGTCATGGTCAGCGCGCCATTAATGGTCATGGTCAGCGCGCCATTTTTGGCGGCAGACGCCTTAAGTGCGGGGAATTTCAACGCCCAGCGGCCATCTTTAGTTTGGGTTTGCAACTCCTTACCCGCAAAGCTCACCGTCACCTGCTCGCCTTCATCGGCCCAGCCCCACAGGTTAATCGGTTTATCGCGCTGCAACACCAGCCCATCGCTAATCAAGCGCGGCAGGCGCACATCTGCCAGGGAGGGAAGTGCTATCAAACAGCTAACAAGGAGGGAGGTGACAAGAGAGGAACAGCGCAACAGGCGCGAACGGGAATAAAGCATAGTGTTTACCCTAAGGTTAAAGTTATTTTGACCAGAAGAAGTCTAGGCCAGCACGGCAGGCAGGGCAAATAACTTGATGAAACATTACCGAGCGGTTTTTACCGCGATCAACTCAATCTCCAGCAAATGATCGGCACTATAAAGCCGCTCAACTTGCACCCAGGTCGCCGCAGGATAGGCCGTACCATAAAAAACTTTACGTGCAGGTATCTGCTGTTTAAGCACCTCTATGTCGGCCGCGTAAATATTCTCTTTCACAATATTCCCAGCGCCTAACTTAAATTTAGCCAAGATTTCACCCAATTCGTGATAACAGCTAGCGACCGCCGCGGCATAGTCAGCGCCTGCGCAGGCGACACCCGATATGTAAAAAGTATCGCCCACCTGCACCACTTGGCTGTAACCAATATCGGCTTCCCAAGTATTGAGTTGATAACGCGTTACTGCTGTAGGGGGAATAGATTTCGCCGCACTGCAAGCCACCAAACCACAAGCCACGCAACATAAACTCAAAATCACTAACGCATTGACTCGGATCATGAAGCACAACTCCATTTTTAATAGGTTTTCTGAATCTCAGATTTTCCTAAACCCAACTCCGGCGTCACTCGAAGCAACATAAAAGTTCCTGCCCGTTAATTAGGTTATAGAGTCTTAATTCCACAAACCTGAACTAATTCAGCATTGTCGCCATGAATGTAAATATCAAATTTACTTTGTAGATTGCCCCATTCACTGCTGTAAATTTTATTGTCGTAAATAAATAACATGCCATTTCCTAACAATGACAAATAGCTATACTTGTTGTACGAATATTTCTTAATGTTTTCAACGGTTATTTTTTTTCAAAAACATAATAAAATGTTGCATACAAACAACGATCAGGTTTTTGTCCGCTTGTACGTTCGACTGACTCTTTATAAATAATCTCATTTTTACCATCTTTGTCGAAATCAAAATGAGTCACATAAAATTTTGATTTACCGGAATCTATTCTCAACTTAGTATCTCTCCAAACACGCTGATGGCTAGCGGAGCCTATCTCGCTCGCGCGAGCTACCCACAACGCTACAGCCTTAGCCATGACCTTTTCTATTTCCTTTTTATCGGTTATTTCAGCCCATTGAACTGGTTTAAATCGATCAAACTCCGGCAACAACTTACGCTCACAGGTTGGGTACTCCCTATAGTGTGATTTATTCAGCATATCGACAAAAGGCTGACAAATAGGGTAGGAATTCCCCGACATTAACTTAAATGTCAAAGGCAACGTTTGATTTTCAATGCGTTTACTAGCTGGCAGCTGCCAGGCCGATGCCTCAGGCACTGCCGAAGCAGATAATTTGGACGAATTTTTAGCGAATTGATTGGTAACAGCTTTGTTATTCAAAGCCGATATACGACTTTGGTATACTTGGGCAAGACAGCTAGTATCCTTACAACTATTATTTCGCTCTTTAAGCCATACGCGCTGCGCCTGCTTAACGGCTGGCTTGTCCTCTGCACGCTCCATCACCCCTCTATAGGCTTGTGCCAATTGCTCATCTAGCTGTGAAACCTTGGTGTCCGCACAAATCATTTTTTCAATTTTGGTAGATGCCTTTGCACAGTCAAAACTTGCGGCCAGTAAAGGCCATGACATTACTGAAACACCAACTATAGCGATCATATTGATAACTGTTTTTTTCAATGTTGAATAATGCATCCATTTCTCCTTTTGTGATTTTGGCTAAGGCCAAAAAACAAGATATTTATACTTAACAGCAAATCACCCATTAAACCGAATAGTCGCTTTTCGCTTTAAAGTAGAGCGCCTATCTATTAAAGACTGACCAGTTGGGCTTAATTCCCCCTCTCCACCTACGCGTGTTTTAACCGTTCAAACTTACGTATCGTGTGCCCGTTTTTTGGGGAAAATGATGTTGGCCTTGGCATACCTTGGTCTGCCGCACAAAAGGTGAAAGTGTTGGCGGTTAAGGTGTAGATTGAAAGGAATGTTTTGCCTAGATCTGGCCCAATGGTATCCGTCCAGTCGATGTGCGGCAGTGCGTCGTTTTGATTAAGTGTGTACAGGCCTTTCAACAGCAGCTCGCCACTGGATAACCGAACACTAAAATTGCCATTATCAAACTCAGTGACAAGGCCTACGGCGGTTGGATGCTCTGCACAATCTTCATTGAGGTAGGTCTGCGCCCACTGCCCATTTAATCCTTCGCGATCATTCATCTGCAGGCACCTCAACAACTGAACTTATTGGTAACGGCGAAAGCAACTAATCGCGAAATGCTTTTAGGCGTTCCTGAGTGGCTGGGTGCGAGGAAAAATAATCGAGCCATTCCCCATGCTCTGTGTCATTGGCTGTTGCTGCGCTGACGAGGGTTGCGCATTCTTGTGCGCGCGCCTTGACGGCGGCCTGCCAAACTTCTTCGGTGACTGGCGCTTTAGCGTCTGCATCCGCAGTTGATGATTCAGGTGTGATTTTAGTTTTACGCACACTAAGGTCTACATCGACATCCGCATCCGCATCCGCATCCGCATCCGCATCCGCATCCGCATCCGCATCCGCATCCGCATCCGCTAAAAGCATAGTGCAGTGCGCATCTTGCTGTAAGCGCTCCATAAGGTGAATGAAGTGATGACGTTTGATGTGATGTTTGTCGAGGAAGACAAGTGAGTAGCTGTCTGCTTCTCGCTCAAAATCGCGCGAGTAGGACATGGTGGTTAAAATTAATGGTAAGGCTGCCAGTAAATTGCCACTGGTGGAGAGATCGCCCGTGAGCATGGCGACGGCAAAGCTGAGCGCTGAGCCTTGAATCGCCGCGCGCAAACTGTGGCGATATTTAACATGGCCGATTTCGTGCGCCAATACCGCGAGGAGTTCGTCGTCATCTTGTGCGAGGCCGACAATTTCATCGGTGAATACAAGGGTGCCATCCGGTAGCGCAAACGCATTTGCACCTATGTCGCCCCCTTGGCGAAACACGACGCGAATATTTAAGCTGGGGTCTTCTGCGATTGCAGGTGCAAAATGTTCAAGCACCCGCGCCTGTACTGAGGGCGGTAATTGTGTGGGTGAAAAATGGAGCTTATCTAATAGCTGTAGGGTTTCAGTGGCAGCGCGATCCATCACTTGCGCAGGCAGCACCTGGGCAATAAAGCGCGCTGCTGCTGGCACGCCGTATTGCATGGCCGACCAGCTGATCAAGACAACCGCAACCAGTGTCACCAATACAAATTGCAGGTGACTTTCTAGCCGATGGGCCAAGGTGTTAAACACCGAGGGCCTATAGCGTTGGAGCAATTCATCCACCACGTCTTGGCTCGTGGTTTCCAACTTTTCGCCATTGGGAAAATAAATGTAGCGCGGGGTATTACCGACCCGCGCCGAAACTTCTAGGCTATTAAAATGACACTGCAATTGCAGGGACTGATCGGGCTCAGTGTAAACAGAAACTAAACCCTGATCATCAACCCTGAGCACCACCGTGGAGTGCGCGGAGGTGTTTCCATCAAACCAATTACCCTGCAACTGCATCATGACGCTATCCCTAATGATGATTAAATACTGATATCCACATCGAACAAATCATTCACACCTTCACCCAAGGCACCCACTTGTTCTTTTTCTGCTGCGACAAAATCGTTGAGATCGCCCTGCGCAACAAACTGGGTATGAGCCGCTTTATAAGCCGCAATACGCACCTTAGCGAAGGGGATAAATAAACCCAAGGTTAGCAGTATGCACAGCGTGTTCACGAACAACAACAACGCATAAGAACCCACACGCCAATTAGCAGTGAAGCGATGCTGCGCCAAGCCGGTACCATTTAGTTGGATGTTGGCCATGGCAACGATAAAATAGGCGGAGACCGCCAAATAGAAAACCACGTAAAGCAGCATCATAGGTAACATCGCCATTAACGCACCTGCACCTACATTCCCCGCACTTAATGCCGCTATATCGAAGAAACTATAAAGCACGCCCGCAAACACCAGCCCGCCTGCCAGAATAACGCCAATGACCTTGTAATATTCGATTACGTTTACATCAAAATTAAAGGCTGAGCGACCATAGCTGTGATTGGCAATTATGTAGTGTGTTTGCTTTTTCCACGCAAAGGGAAAGAGCAAACCAAGACTGATTATTCCCAACAAAGGCCAGAGAATAAATGCCTTTAACGCCCCAAACAGACTGCCGCTAAAGCGAAAAGAAATATTGCGATAGGATGTGTTGCGCGCATTAAAGCGCAGTGATGCCACCACAATCCACGGCAGCGCAATTAAAAACAACACCGCCAACACCAAGGAAAATACTGGCGACACCTTCGCCAGCACGGTGTAGCCCACAAAAAATGCAAATGCAATTAAGCGCCCTTTAAGAATTTGTAGGGGCTTCGCGGTGTATTCAAAGGTGGTGTTATTGAGATGGGTATTACCGTAAAAATATTGGTGATTGCGCACCTTAGCCCACGCGGAATAAATACCTAGGGTAATAATACTCAGCAGGATATTGACGATCCAGATTTTGAAATACTCAAAACCTTTGCCGGTAAATTCAAAGGGCAATATTTTTTCTGCACGGCTTGAAGTGCCAGTGCCTGCACCTACTTCTGCACCATCTCCTCCTGCACTACTCGCTGCGGCTGCAAATTCCGCCGATGGGCGCATAGAATGAGCAGGTTTAGCTTCAACGTGATCGTTTGCACTGGCGGCTTGAGGTGTAGATATTGGTTGCGGTGCTGACAACGCCTCTGCCGTTGTTTGCGCAACAGCCTCCGCCTGAACGCCTATAGCGGCCAAGCGCGCGACAAACTGATTCGCCGCCAATTCCGTTACATTACTTTTTAACTTGGCTTGCTGAGCGGAAAACAATCTGCTCACCTTGGCTGAATCCAAGGAGAACAGCTGGGCGAACTTCGCCTGAACCTGCTCTACATCAAAGCCCGCGACCACGCCGCGAAACACCACATCAAATTGTACGTCAGACATAAAATCTCCATTTCGTTGTTATTTATTTAATCCTGCAGCCTAAGCCTACTGCAATTCATACCGAAGGAACCTCTGATCAATGTTCCCGAGCGGGGCAAGATTAGCAGCTTGTAAATTTTGACGCCAATAACTTATCCACTAATTGACTTCTAGCAAACGGAGTCAACGTTGAACCTATTTTGGCCCACACACAGAACAGCGCGCATCTTTTGCTAATTTTAATTCGCGCCATTGACCGTGGCGGCCGTCATAGAGCTGCACGCGGCCCGTTAGGCTGGTGCCGAAATCGCAAATTAATTTTATGGTTTCGAGCGCCTGCATTGAACCTATCACCCCCACCAAAGGCGCCAATACACCGTTGGCGGCGCAGCTGAGTTCATCGTCACTTTGCTCATACAGGCAGGCGTAGCAGGGGCTGGTATCGGCGCGCAAATCAAACACGGAAATTTGCCCTTCTAAACGAATTGCGGCGCCCGACACTAAGGGTTTTTTATGCGCGACGCAGGCGGCATTAATAGCAAAGCGAGTTTGAAAATTATCGGTGCAATCCACCACTACACTGGCTGCGGCAACTTGCTGCGCGAGTGCAGCTTCATCCAATAGCGTTTCAATAACACTGATACCAACATCAGGATTTAACGCGCGCAAACTCTGCGCCGCCGATTGCGCTTTGTTAATACCTATGCGCTCCGTTGTGTGCACAATTTGCCGCTGTAAATTACTTAAATCTACTCCATCAAAATCAGCCAAGACTAAATGGCCCACACCGGCGGCGGCTAAATACATGGCGACCGGGGAACCCAAACCGCCCAAACCAATAATCAGCACGCGCGCGGCGAGTAACTTTTCTTGGCCATCGATATCTACATCGGGCAGCATAATGTGGCGCGAGTAGCGCAGCAGTTGATTGTCGTCCATTATTCGCCTCGCCATTGTCCGAGCGTAATGCGCTCGTTGCCGCCGTAATCGCGGCGGGAGTGTACCTGCGTAAAGTGTTGCGCGTTTAAGAGTGCACGCACTGCTTCCCCTTGATCGTAACCATGCTCTAACAACAGATAGCCGCCCGCCGTTAAATAGCGCGGTGCCTGCGCAATAATATGCTCTATATCGGCCATGCCTTTATTGCCCGCAATTAACGCCGAGCGCGGTTCAAAGCGCACATCGCCCTGCTCAAGGTGCGGGTCTTGGGGATCTATATAGGGCGGGTTACTCACAATCACATCAAATTGCTGTGCGGGGATTTGTGCAAACCAATTGCTTTGCTGAACGTGCACATGATCAAAACCCAAGTTCGAGCGATTCTCCTGTGCGAGCGCAACCGCATCCGCTGAAAAATCTACCGCGCGTATTTGCCAATGTTTTTTCTCGCTGGCGATGGCGAGCGCAATCGCGCCCGTACCTGTGCCTAAATCCAAACAGTTGCGCGGCTGAGCTGTATCATCCTGCGCGAACAGTTCCACTACAATTTCAATCATTAATTCAGTATCGGGGCGCGGAATTAAAGTGGAGTTATTAACCTTAAGCGGCAGCGACCAAAACTCGCGCTGCCCGAGAATATGCGCAATCGGCTCACCGGCTTTGCGCCGCGCAAACAGTTGTTGAAATTGCTCAAGCTCGGCGGCGCTTAGGGTTTTATCAGACCAGGTAAAAAGCCAAGTGCGATTTTTTTGCAGTAGATGACAAAGAATTAATTCAAGATCCAAGCGCGGCGAGTCGCTGAGTGTTTGCAACTCCGCGGACTGCTGTAGACATTGTGCGATAGTGCGCGTCATGACGCCGCAGCAGAGAACTGCGCCGTAGGATGCGCTATACCGCCATCGCCATAGGCGCGCAGTACCTGCGCAATAATAACTTGATAGCCATTCAGCCAGTTCGCCTGTGCACGCTTAGCCGCTTGATGCGCGGGGTGCGCAATCAACTGCTGCAGCGCCTCCATGGTTTCCCAATAATATACATTGGAAAACCGCCCCGTTTCGGGATTCTCCCAGGCCTCTTCCCCTAAGTAGCCGGGAATATCTTTGGCAACCTGTGCAATCACCTGATCCAAACGTTGGAATTCTTCGTCGAATTGTTTTTTATCGAACATAAAAGTCGAAGAGTACATAGGCATTCCCTCGCGAAAATTAATCCGCAATTGCGGCTAATTGATCTGCTTGGAATTCATTGGAGAGCGGTTGCACTATGCCGTTCAAATCGCCCTGCATGACTGCATCCAACGAATAAAGGGTGAGGTTAATGCGGTGATCGGTGACGCGGCCTTGGGGATAGTTGTAGGTGCGAATACGCTCAGAGCGATCGCCGCTACCGACCAAACTACGGCGTTCATCGGCCATGGATTTATGGGCGGCGTCTTCTTGCAGTGCCTTTAAACGCGAGGCCAATACACTGAGTGCGCGCGCGCGATTTTTGTGTTGCGAGCGCTCGTCCTGACATTCAACCACCAAGCCGGTAGGCAAATGCACAATACGAATGGCTGAGTCAGTTTTGTTAACGTGTTGACCGCCCGCCCCCGATGAGCGGAAGGTATCAATGCGCAAATCAGCTTTGTTGATGTTAATTTCTTCCATCTCATCCGCTTCGGGCATAACCGCTACCGTGCACGCGGAGGTGTGAATACGGCCTTGAGTTTCGGTGGCAGGCACACGCTGCACCCGATGCGCGCCCGATTCAAATTTCATTTTTGAATAGACGCCCGCCCCGGTTACCAAGGTAATAATTTCTTTAAAGCCGCCATGTTCACCTTCGCTTTGGCTGAGCACTTCTACCCGCCAACCCTGCGACTCGGCGTATTTAGAGTACATGCGAAATAAATCGCCCGAGAAAATCGCCGCTTCATCACCACCGGTGCCGGCGCGAATCTCCAAGTAACAGTTCTTTTCATCGTTGGGGTCTTTCGGCAGCAGCAAGCGCTGTAATTCCAACTGCAAAGGGTCGAGCCGCGCCTGGCAATCTTCCAGCTCTTCTTCCGCCATTTCTTTCATGTCGGCATCGCCGCTGGCGATGAGATGTTTAGCTTCGGCTATATTGCCCAGCAATTGCTGATAGCCGCTGTAGGCCTGAACCACGGGCTCAAGTTCGGCATACTCTTTGGAGAGTTCGCGAAAGCGATTTTGATTGGAAATAATATCCGACTCGGACAAGAGCGCACTGACTTCCTCATAGCGCTCGCGCAGGCGATCCAGTTTTTCTAAAATTGACGCTTTCATTATTGCTCGCTTGAATCATCGCCACTTTGGACGATATCGTTTACAGAAATTTCAAATAATTCTTGCGCCACTTGAATCACATCGTGGCGATTATTGGCGCTGGCTTCTTTTAGCACCTTGGTCGGCGCATGCAGTAGCTTATTGGTGAGGTTGCGCGCTAACTGCTGCATTGCCTGCTCAGGGTTAGCGCCTGTTTGCAGCGCGCGTAAGGCTTTGTTCAATTCGCCATCGCGCAGCGCTTCCGCTTTTTGGCGATAGGCTTTTACCGTGGCGACGGCGTTGAGGGCGCGCTGCTGCCGCATAAATAATTCAACGCCCTGCGCAATAATATCTTCCGCTTGATCCGCTGCTGCTACCCGCGATTTTTTATTTTCATCAATAACCGCGTGCAAATCATCCACGGTATAGAGATACACATCATCTAGCTCGCCCACTTGCTCTTCAATATCGCGCGGTACCGCGATATCCAACATAAACATGGGCTTGTGTTTGCGTTTTTTCAGTGCCGATTCCACCGCGCCTTTCCCCAATAAAGGCAATTGACTGGCGGTGGAGGAAATGACGATGTCGGCGCGATGCAAATACTCAGGAATTTCCGCGAGCAAGATTGCCTCGCCGTTAAATTCGCGCGCTAACCGCTGGGCGCGATCCAAGGTGCGGTTGGCAACAATAATTCCCTTAATGCCCTGCTCAACTAAATGGCGCGCGACCAATTCGATGGTTTCACCCGCACCAATAAGCAGCGCCGTGTCCTGCTTTAAATTGGAAAATATCTGCTGCGCTAAATTTACCGCTGCATAAGCGACCGAAACGGGGTTTTCGCCAATTGCAGTTTCAGTGCGCACACGCTTGGCAATACTGAAAACCTGCTGAAATGTGGCGTGCAGCTCACCCCCAAGGGTGCCCGCTTCACGCGCAGCAGCAAAGGCAGACTTCATTTGGCCCAATATTTGCGGTTCACCTAATACCAGCGAGTCCAAGCCGCCCGCCACCTTCATCATATGGCGCACCGCTTCATGGTCTTGATAGCAGTAGTAACTTTTGGCGAGATCTTCCGCACTAATGGCGGTATGCGCTACCAGCCACGCCTGCAGTGCGGCCACATCGGACTCACTCGCCGCATAAATTTCGGTGCGGTTGCAGGTTGAGAGTATGGCAACTTCCGCGAGGCACGCATGTTCACAGGCCTCACGCAGGGCAGCATCGAGCTGCTCCGGCGCAAAGGCGACCCGCTCGCGCAGGGCAAGAGGGGCAGTGGTGTGATTGATACCAAAAGCGAGCAGCGTCATGAAGATCAGTTATTGGAGGAAAGGGCGGTATTGTCCGGCCCACAGCCGTGCCTGACAAGAGGCAAGGATGATAAAGCTGTAATTTAACCAGGCTATTGATAGCCGCCTTGAGTATATAAGCCGAGCAACTCGCGGCGCGCGCCCTATACTCCAGATTATGACCTAGGATTTTTTCATGCGTAAACCCGAGCGCCCCTGCATTATCGATATAGAAGCTTCCGGCTTTGGCTCCCACAGTTATCCCATCGAAATTGGGGTGATCAACGCCAAGGGCGAACGCTATTGCGCGCTCATAAAACCCGAAGCTGACTGGACTCACTGGAACCCAGAGGCCGAAAAAATTCACGGCATATCCCGCGAGCTGCTTGCCACCTGCGGCCGCCCACCCGCGCAAATCTGCCTTGAACTTAACGCGTTTTTACAGGGCAACAACGCCTATAGCGATGCATGGAGCCACGACAGCCCCTGGCTCAATCGCCTATTTTACGCGGGCCGCATCAAAGCCAACTTTTTCCTGAGCGCCATAGAGCTAATCGCCACTGAAGCGCAGCTCATGCTCTGGGACAAAACCAAAAGCCACTTGGCGAAGAGCCTGAAAATTCAGCGCCATAGAGCCAGTGGCGATGCGTTCCTCATTCAGCAGACCTATATCGCAACCCGCCTAGCGACTACGGTTACCTCTCAGGCTTTCGCCTATATCGATACAGATCTATCCACACCTGCGCACCAGATAACCAGCAACACACCCCAAATCTCAACCTCAAAAGACACTTCTGCACCAGAGAAAACCCTGGATTTGCCCCGCAACCAAGGTCGTCACAAGCATTAGACTGTTATCCGCCTCTCGCCGTGGGTGCCAATTAGCGCTTTTTATCTGTTGCAGCCAAGGGTTATGATGGCAGGCCATTCAACTCGGCAACGCGCACGACCTAACCTCTGCCCAGTTGTTGCAGCATTTAACCTAAGGCCATTATTTGACCATGATCGTTTACCGCTTTCTGTCCGCGCGCAATGCCGCCCTATGGCTAGCGGGCAATACTATCCTCTGGTCGCTAAGCGGTTGCAGTCTTCTTTCGAGCCAACCCGCCACCATAAACTCCCCGCCGCCCAATGTCGCAGCAATTGACGCTGCGGCTGTCATGCCCCCCTCGCCATCAGAGGCGCAAGACGCGGTGCTGTTGAATACAGAAAATTCGCCCTCTAAACCCTTTAGCCCAGATACGCTCTATTCGCTGCTAACAGCCGAAATCGCCGGCAGCCGCGACCACTATGAATTGGCGCTAGACAACTATGTACAGCAGAGCCGCGAAACCCGCGACCCTCAAATCGCCGAGCGCGCCACTCTTATAGCCCGCTATTTGAATAAAACCGATAGCGCATTGGAAACAGCACTCATCTGGCTGGATGCAGCCCCCAATAGCAGCGATGCCTTGAGCAATGTCGCCAATGCTTATTTGCAGTTAGGGCAATTGAACAACGCATTTGCGCTTTCTGTGCGCCTGCAAGACCAAGGCAATGAAGTCCTTTTTCAAAACATTGCAGCCAATGCACACACACTCAAGAAGGATGCGCACGCCCAACTCCTCCAGCAGTTTCAACAGCGCCTCACCACTCACCCTCAAGATGAACAACTATTAGTTGGCAGCGGCTTACTCCTGCAACAAGAGCAGCAATACACCGCCGCCATGACGCTCGCACAGCAGGCGCTCAAGCTACACCCGAAAAGCTTTGGCGCCGCCGCTCTTGAAGCCAATCTGCTCAGCCAACTCGGCCAAAACCAAGAGGCCCTCGACAAGACCGCGCAACTGCTTGAGTCTTACCCCCACAACACTGCGCTGCGCAAAGAGTACGCGCGCATGCTGATGCACACGGATCTCGCCCTTGCCCAGCAACAATTCAGTATTTTGACCTTACAGACACCCAGCGATGGCGACGCGCGCTTTGCCTTGGGCGTTATAGCGCTTGAGCGCGAAGACGTCACCACGGCGCGCGCAGCCTTTGAAGAGCTGCTCAATCAAGACCAACACATCGCCAGCGCCCATTATTATTTGGGTCGCCTCGCCGAGAATAGTGCCGACTCAACCACCGCCATACTCCATTATCTGCAGGTTGACGAAGGCAAAGAACTGCTCCCCGCCACGCACAATCTATTAGATATTTTTATTAGCCAAGGCGACCTACTCAGCGCCGAGCAGCAACTGGAGCGCATGCGCGCCCACTTTCCTGCGCACAGCGAAGCACTCTATTTGCTGCACGCACGAATTCTGCTTCAGCACCAACAAACGCAAGCCGCTGAAGATGTAATGAGCCAGGGATTAGCGACCCACAGCAACAGCAGCGAACTTAGATTCACCCGCGCTATGTACTACTTTGAACGCAAAAAATTTGATGCAGCCGAACAAGACCTGCAATTTATTATTAAGCGCGACCCCGAACACGTAATGGCCCTCAACTCACTTGGCTATCTCCTCGCCGACCAGACTCAGCGCTTTGACGAGGCCGATGCACTACTTACCCGCGCGCTAAAACTCGCCCCCAACGACCCCTCCATTTTGGACTCTATGGGCTGGCTACGCTTTCGCACTGGTGCTTATCCAGAGGCACTCAAATATCTACGCCGAGCCATCGCAGGCACCTCCAACGCTGAAATCAACGCACATCTAGGCGAACTACTCTGGGAAATGGGGCGCAAAGACGAAGCCCGTCAAACTTGGCAGGAGGGGCTAAAACTTAACCCGCGCGACCCCACTTTAGAAGCGACATTACTGCGCCTTAAGGCTGAGCTATGAACCCCATCAACAAGCAAAAGATAATGTATGTAAACACGCCGTTTTATAAGGCACTGCTGTTAGTAGTAGCACTACTTATCGGTGCCTGCGCCCAGCAACCGCGCATTACCCCTCCCGCCAGCCTTATTGCTCACCAGCAACAATTGCAAGCTATTAACAATTGGCAACTTAGCGGTAAATTGGGCTTGCGCGCGCCAAGCCAGAGCGGCAGCACGAGTATTAAATGGTCACAAGAGGCGCAGAATTACGAGATCGATCTAAGCGGCCCCCTCGGCCAAGGGCGCATGCAGATTCACGGCAAACCCAACAAGGTCACCCTTGAGCAAGCAGGCAAGCCACCGCTCAGCGCACGCAATGCCGAAGCACTCATTAAAAAGGCCAGCGGCTGGACTCTACCGGTTCAGCAACTCGCCTTTTGGGTGCGCGGTGCGCCAGACCCACAACTTAACATCACCCAACTTACTCAAAACAATTTGGGTTTAGCCGAGAGCTTCGAGCAGGGCGGCTGGACTATTAGTTACAGCAACTACAAGGATCAACCCCTAGGTCTGGGCAGCTTACCCCTGCCATCCAAAATTATTGCGGAACACCACGACATTCGCCTAACCCTG
The DNA here is from genome assembly GCF_057815475.1 of Cellvibrio sp. 25HG11W-0. Taxonomy (NCBI): domain Bacteria; kingdom Pseudomonadati; phylum Pseudomonadota; class Gammaproteobacteria; order Cellvibrionales; family Cellvibrionaceae; genus Cellvibrio; species Cellvibrio sp. 25HG11W-0. Next base: position 537,431 of record NZ_CM174230.1, on the reverse strand, counting down.
ATTATTCGCAACTGGCAACTAGAAGAAGGTACGCATTGAGCTCATCGATAGAACACCGGGAGCGCAGCGCCTCACACAACAGCCTAGAACTGCTCTCGCCCGCCAAGCTCAACCTGTTTCTACATATCAATGGGCGGCGCGCTGACGGTTATCATCAACTGCAAACCCTGTTTCAACTTTTAGACTACGGTGACTTGATGCGTTTTAGCCTGCGCACAGACAACCGCATTGAACTGCAGCCAGCGCTGCCAGGTGTCGCCTTTGAAGACAACCTCATCACCAGAGCTGCGCGCCTGCTCGAACCCTTCAAAACCCTAGCGGCAGGCGTCGACATCCATCTCGAAAAACGCCTCCCCATGGGCGGCGGTATAGGGGGCGGAAGCAGCAATGCCGCTACCACCTTAGTGGCACTTAACCACCTATGGCAGTGCAAACGCAGTAAAAAACAACTACTCGCGCTCGGTTTACAGCTCGGCGCCGACGTGCCAGTGTTCGTAAATGCCCAAACCGCATGGGCAGAAGGGGTAGGCGAAACACTCCAACCCCTTGAATTAACTGAACAATGGTTCTTAATTGTGCAACCTGACTGCCATGTATCCACTGCTAAAATATTTTCACACAAAGATTTGACAAGAGACACGCCTGCCATTAAAGTGGCGGCCTTCCTTGAGCAGGGTGGTAAAAATGACTGCCAAGCACTGGTGAGAAGGCTCTATCCGCAAGTCGATACAGCGCTCAACATGCTTGAAATGTTAGTACCTCATGCACAGATGACGGGAACAGGCGCATGCATATTTGCAGCGTTTGATAAGGTAGAAGAAGCACATAGCGTGCAGGCGAAATTGCCGAAAGACCTACCGAGTTTTGTAGCTAAAGGTGTCAATCAAACTCCGCTCTACGAACTTCTTCCCAACGACTGAATCAAGATTTACAGGGGCGTCGCCAAGCGGTAAGGCACCAGGTTTTGATCCTGGCATGCGTTGGTTCGAATCCAGCCGCCCCTGCCATATTTCTAGTCATTGTTTAATTATTGCACCCACCTCAGACAATGACCTTATATTCCCCCCATAGCTCTTTCGCCATACGCGCAAATTCCCTGCCCAACCTAAGGGTAAAAACACCTGCTTTGTGCTTAAACGCCTGCACTGCACTGCGCCACACAGCATCAGTATTTACCTATTTAGCACACCTACACCTGGCAATTACACTACACCCGGCTTTTACAAAAGGTATCCGACGTGACTGACTTGATGGTTTTTACCGGCAATGCAAACCCAGATCTCGCTAAGAAAATTGTGGATTATCTGGGCATGCCACTGGGTGATGTGTCTGTGTCACAATTTTCTGATGGCGAAATTGCCATAGAACTCAACGTCAATGTACGCGGTCGCGACGTATTTGTGGTGCAACCCACGTGCGCGCCCACCAATGACAACCTGATGGAATTGATCATCATGGTCGACGCCCTACGTCGCGCATCGGCAGGCCGCATAACCGCAGTAGTGCCCTACTTTGGTTATGCCCGCCAAGACCGCCGCGTACGCTCAGCGCGCGTACCTATTACCGCTAAGGTAGTAGCCGATATGATGGTTGGCGTAGGTGTTGACCGCGTATTAACCGTAGACTTACACGCCGAGCAGATTCAAGGCTTCTTTGATGTCCCCGTTGATAACGTTTACGGCTCGCCAGTACTGCTAGAAGATATTGAACAGCAAAAATTTGAAAACCTGATTGTGGTATCGCCCGACATAGGCGGCGTAGTGCGCGCCCGCGCTGTAGCCAAACAACTCGGTGTTGATTTGGCGATTATCGATAAGCGCCGGCCCCAAGCTGGCGTTGCTGAAGTCATGAATATTATTGGTGAAGTGGAAAACCGCACCTGCTTACTCGTAGATGACATGGTCGACACTGCAGGCACCCTGTGCAATGCCGCTAAAGCGCTTAAAGCCCACGGCGCCAAACGCGTTGTCGCCTACGCCACTCATCCAGTGCTATCGGGTAAAGCCATAGAAAACTTAAACAACTCAGTGTTAGATGAATTGGTCGTTACCGACTCCATCCCCCTGAGCGACGCGGTTAAGGCTTGTGCAAAAGTGCGTCAATTAACCTTATCCAAAATGCTCGGCGAGTGCATGCGCCGCCTGAGCAATGAAGAATCCTTGAGCGCAATGTTTCGCTAAACGCGTAAACATTGCGCTCAAACAACCGCCCAGCCTCGCAAGAGCACACTGGGCATTTAGCAACCTGCTAGGTTCTGGTCGCGGATCTAGCAGAATATTGAGGAAGTACCCATGTCTCAAGAAGACTTTAAAATTGATGCAACAGCCCGTAACGACTTAGGGAAAGGTGCGAGCCGCCGCCTACGCCGTTTGGCTGGCCAAGTTCCCGGCGTAGTTTACGGCGGCAACAAAGACCCAATCAGCATTAGCACTTCACACAATGAATTGCTGAAGCATTTGGAACACGAAGCGTTTTTCTCACACATCATCAGCTTGAATGTTGACGGCGTTGAACAAGACGTAATTCTGAAAGATTTGCAACGTCACCCTTCTAAGCCAGTGGTTTTGCACGCTGACTTTTTGCGTATCGACAAATCTACTCGCTTGACCACTCACGTACCTTTGCACTTCATCAATGAAGCGTTCTCCAAAGGCGTGAAAGTTCAAGGCGGTAAAGTGGTTCATAACTTGACGCAAATCGACGTGTCCTGCTTACCACACAACTTGCCAGCGTTTATTACTGTTGACTTGGCTAACGCTGAAATCGGCACCATCATCCACATTTCTGATCTTAAACTGCCAAGCGGCGTAACCTCGGTTGCTCTGTCTCACGGCGCAGATCACGATTTGGCGGTTGCCACTGTTGTTAAGCCTAAGGGCGCAGCAGCTGACGAAGAAGTTGCAGCAGCAGAGTAATTTTTACTCTCTGACACGCCACTTGGTAGTCGCACATAGTAGTTACAAAAAGGGGCTGGCGTTTATCGCCCGCCCCTTTTTCGTTGCATTCACAGCCCCCTTAAAGATCAATCTACACAACACCTCATATCGAGCCAACCCTATACTGACTGGCCTAGAGTGCGTCAATCAAGGATAATCCCGCCCCCAGCTTAGCATCCAAGGCCTGCCCACAACCGCAGCCCATAACGTAAAGACAGAGGCAACCTGTGACCACCACCCACATTCAATTAATTGTTGGCCTCGGCAATCCCGGCGGCGAATACGAGCGCACTCGGCACAATGCTGGCGCTGATTTTGTCACTGAGCTGGCGTATAAGGCAGGCGCGCAACTCAATGCAGACCCTAAATATTTCGGCCTAACCGCACGCCTAAGCTATGAAGGCCAAGACCTGCGCCTGCTGATTCCCACCACCTACATGAATCGCAGCGGGCAGTCCGTTGGCGCACTGGCCAACTTCTTTAAGATCGACCCCGCCGCCATACTCGTGGCCCACGACGAACTCGACCTAGCGCCCGGCACCGCGCGCTTTAAACAGGGCGGCGGCCACGGCGGCCACAATGGTTTGCGCGACATCATCAGCGCTCTGGGCAACAACCAAAATTTTCCGCGCCTGCGCATCGGCATAGGCCACCCCGGCAGCGCCGCGCAGGTTGCCAATTTTGTACTCAAACGCGCGCCCTCAAGCGAGCAGGAATTGATTGATGACGCCATCCACCGCGCCACTCAGAGCCTGCCAGAGGCAGTAAAAGGCGACTGGAACAGCGCCATGAAAAAGCTCCACACCGAACCCAAGCGCCCCGCCTAAGCAGCTTCGCTCATAAGGCCGATTCGCGCTTGTACAAAAACCACACTTCGTCTAAAGCGCGGGAGCATGTATAATCCCGCCCTTCATTTTTTGACTTACCACTACTCCACTTGGATACAGCATCATGGGTTTTAACTGCGGCATAGTCGGCCTGCCCAACGTCGGCAAATCAACACTGTTCAATGCACTCACTAACGCGGGCATCAGCGCCGAAAACTTTCCCTTCTGCACCATTGAACCCAATGCGGGCATAGTGACAGTGCCGGACCCACGCCAAGACAAGCTGGCCGAAATTGTAAAACCCGAGCGCGTTGTCGCCACTACCATGGAATTTATCGACATCGCCGGAATCGTTGCCGGCGCCTCGCGCGGTGAAGGCTTGGGCAACAAGTTCCTCGCCAACATTCGCGAAACCGACGCCATCGCCCACGTAGTGCGCTGCTTTGACGACGACAATGTGATTCACGTAGCCAACGCGGTAAATCCCGCTGCCGATATCGAAATTATCAATACCGAACTCGCACTTGCTGATTTAGAGGCCGTTGATAAAGCGATTTTTCGCTATGCAAAATCAGCCAAAGGCCAAGACAAACACGCCATGGCGATGAAAGTGGTGCTGGAAAAAATTCAACCGCACTTAAATGAAGCCAAACCACTGCGCTCTTTTGCGCTAGATAAAGACGAATTGGCGCTGCTGAAAGAAATTAACCTGCTCACCCTCAAGCCCACCATGTATATCGCCAACGTCGCGGAAGATGGTTTTGAAAATAATCCACATTTGGATGTGGTGCGCAAAATCGCCGAGGAAGAAAAATCGGTCGTAGTGCCCATCTGCAACAAACTGGAAGCAGACATCGCCGAACTAGAAGGTGAAGACAAACAAGAGTTTCTCGATGAAATGGGCATGGAAGAGCCAGGCCTAAACCGCGTGATTCGCGCCGGTTACCAACTGCTCGGCTTGCAAACCTACTTCACCGCTGGCGTAAAAGAAGTGCGCGCCTGGACCGTTAAAGTAGGCGCCACCGCACCCCAAGCCGCCGGTGTTATCCACACCGACTTCGAAAAAGGCTTCATCCGCGCTGAAACTATCGCCTATGAAGACTTCGTGCAATTCAAAGGCGAGCAAGGCGCAAAAAATGCAGGGAAATCACGCAAAGAAGGGAAAGAATATATTGTGAAAGATGGCGACGTACTGCACTTCCTCTTTAACGTGTAACTGTTACTAAGCCGTTTTAAGCAAACTAAAAAGCCACTACAATTCAGTGGCTTTTTAGTTTGTATTGGCAGTTACGTAGAAAAATTTACAGGCTCTATATACTTTCTCAGCAGAACCAATTGCAAAACCAACATCAAAAGAATTCATTTCACACACCTTCCTTAAGAATGCCTAATACATTAATTAACGAATTTGACAGCGACGGATAAACCAATGCGGTTCTATTTTTCTTAACGCGCAACCATTTTTTCCGCGCGGAAATGAATTTAATGAATTCAACACTTTATGTCCCTGAATTTTAGCTGGACCTTGGGGCTCTCTAGGTAATACTAAGTGGCCACTTTCAACCATAGGATCTACAGGGTAATAAAAATAGTCCTTCCACTTATTGCCATAATAAAGAGTGTATTCTCCGTAACCTTTAGCGACTGGCATCTTAATCATTAACTGCTTCCTATTTTTAAATTGACCCCATAACTTTTCATCGTCCATTTTTTTCAACTTTTCAGCGGCCTCAGGCGAGTATGGATTTTCAAACCAATAACCAGGGCCATCGGCTATATGTTCTACGCCAGTAATTCGTTTCAACTCAATCACTCTCGGAATAGCTCGCCAAATCATTTGTTTTTGGCCATCCTTGTAATACGAAGCAACCAGCTCTTGGAAAGCAGCTCGGTTACTCTTGAAGTTTTCAATCATTTTTTCATCAGAAACCAATGAATCAGAAAGGGCAATGAATCCGAGCACAGAAATAGAAAGTAGCGAAAAAATAGTTATCGCTGATATCTTTTTTGATTTTGAAAACTTCCATGCAATAAAGCCCGACATGAAAATTAAAGAAATCCAAATAAAGAGATAGACGATATTAATTAGAGATAAAAACATAAATATTCCTTTGTTTGACCAGAAAGAAGGGAATCAGGTCTTTGATTTATGATTATTGAGAATCCCGCTGATGATTCATTTTCAACACAAATGACCTACTGCCTAAAAACTTGAATTCGTAGTGACCCCATGGCGACAACCTTTCTCGATCTACTGCTCTACAGCTCTACAGCTCTACAGCTCTACAGCTCTACAGCTCTGCTGCTTATGGAATTCCAATATTTTAGGTTTTCATCGGGGGAAATTATCTTCCTGTAAAGAGCCGAGCGCTTAAATACTCTCAGCACAGCCTTTAGGCAAAAGGCAAGACGCGACCCCATTACGGCTACACCCACCGCATTGGTGTAATTGATGGTGAAGGTACTGCCTAACAACAAATTCCAATTATCTCTCACCGTTTCGTTAGCAATAATTCTTACTGCTGAATACTTACTAACAAATGCACCACCAATATCAGGAACGCCGGTGAACTCCATCAACCCCGCCAGCTCTTGCCCAATCGGGTCCTCTCCGACACCTTGGCGTGTTGCAATCCCGAGCAAACTATTACCGATATGAGTCAAAAAATGCGTATCGGTTAATACACCATTACCCACTTGATAGATACCAACATAGGTCGCACCCGCATTAGTAGTATAACTGCTGTCGTTTTCCATCCAGCCGAGCGCATCTAAAAATTCAAGCCAACCATTGCCGGTAACATTGCTAGCAATGATAGAAGATTTATTAGTGTAAAACGTAGTTGATTGTGTCCAATTAACAGCTGCCATGTCATTTCCCTATTGAGTTGAAAGTTCAGTTAAGTTGCAATCAGTATTTAAAAAATAGTCTTTTCCATCAGTTGTTAAATCTTCCCCAGAATAATCATATATTTTACATGCCACATCAGTATGCTTAACCCCAAAGACATAATAATACTTTCCTTTACCATCCATTTCATGGCTCAATTTAGTAATTAATTTATAGCCTTCTGGCGTAGAAAAAAACACCGAAAAGTGAATAATATAATCCTCAAAACCATCATTGTTTATATCAATTACACCGCGACCCATCAAATACTCTGCTGTCATGGTGGAAAAGTTCTCTGCTACTTTTTTTGCTTTTTCTTCGATTTGTTGTGTATCAAAAATATTTTCCGGAAATCGCACTTCCACTAACCAGGCGCGTTGATTGTCTGGATAAACAATGCAGACATTTTGATGATTCTCCGCATAGGTTCCATAGAGGTAGTCATGGCGAAAAAAATTAGCTCGAAACCCTTGATACTCCACATAGGGAACTAGAGATTCACTGGAAGGAACCTTATTTCCTTTTTTAATAGCTTCCATTACTTTTCCGAACTCATCAGGAAAATGCCTATTGAGATCAATCATGTGTTCGACTTGCTTGCCATGAATATAGATGAGTGATTTTTTTGGAGGCAATAGCTTTCCATTAAAATACAGATCGTGCTCTAGATAACCGTAACCATTTTCTTTATCCAACCATTCCACATTTAAAAAATCGTCACACATAGGAAACTTTGCAATGAATTCCGGAGAAGGATTTTTATCAAATCCGCAGTTTGGTAGCTTATTTACCCTACCCAGGTAATTAACATTTGCTGGTAAAAAGGCTTTAGAACTAACCGCGTTTTCAGTGGGCAACATTTTAGAAGAATAAGCCGCCGGCTCATTGGCGGCCGACGCGCAGGCCGAAATCAAAAATAAACTGGCTGCCAGTAAAGGCCCTGACATCACTGAAACCCCAATAATACTGATCGTATTGATAACTGCTTTTTTCAATGCCATATAATTCATCGTATCCCCTAAGAGTTTTAATCATTCCCCTAATCGAATACATTCGGAGGGGATGTAATATTGAATAAAATATGAGCTGACACTATCGCACGCTCGTTTATACATCTCGTTGACCTTAGCTAGCCCTATAATTTAATCGCTCATTTGTTTTTTTAAACCATTAATAAGAGAATCCATAACTCAAGTGAGACTAACAAACACATTATGTATCGCGATCTGTACGGAAGATCGCAGCTTCATTGCCATATTAAACCTAATACACTGCCCCTCTATAGTACCCAGCCTTTCAGTGCATCAAAGGGCCAGCAGCAAAAAAATGGGGGTTAAATGGGAATCAGGCTTCTCTAAAAACAATGAGTACGAATTGACTTACACAAAGTGGAAAGCGGCAAAGCGAGGGCTAAATAGGAAATATTGTATATAGAATACGGGGAGAGGATCATTGACTTAATTTCCTTTTTAACTTCGCTGCAGCCTGCAGTTTCGATGAAACCATTCATTGAGTGTACGTAAGGAGTGGAAATTAAAGCGCTAAGTTCTTTAAGTCAACCAACAAAACGAATTTAGTGACATTTAAACAGTGCGTAGACTGAACCACAGGGTGCTCAATCAAACAAAGCAGCGCATTGTTTTCACTTTTTTGATTGCCCTTGGCATTCAGGCCACGCCTCAACCTCTTACCTGAATGCTAATTTTTCTGTGGGCATGGGTAAATATGCCTTTTAAGCCCATTTAACACAGGCTTTCTCTACGCAAAAAAAACGGCGCCCTAAGGCGCCGTGTTTAATTGCTTTTTTCGCATTTAATTACTGCGGTGTTAAACGCAATACCACTACGGCGTGTGCGGGGATATTGAGTGTAAGAATATCTTTAGTGCTGCCTTGATTTTTACCAGCGGCAGCGCCGCCCCATACATCGGTCCAATTAAATGATTGCTTGTCGAAAAATATTTCGTGCTTGCTTATATCGTCCTTCATGTAGGTAAAGGCCCAGTCGTGGGTGTAATTAACGGCGGTGTCTGCGCGGTTGAGGAACATGACGGCATAGTCACCTTTCGCGAGCGGTTTAATAAAAATTTCTACGTCACCATCGTCGACCCATTTCATGGCCTGCACGCCTAGCGGGTCTTGATTAATGGCCAGCATGCCCTTGTTGGTTAAAATGTTGCGCGTTGCATCTGACATGCTGCGCAAGTCATTACCCGCGATAAGTGGCGATGCCATCATGGCCCAGATGGAGAAGTGGGCGCGGTCTTCGCTTTCGCTCATGCCATTACCTACTTCCATCATGTCCATGTCATTCCAGTGACCTGGGCCTGCATATTTACGCAGCCCTTCTTGTTTATCCAAAATACGCAACACACCCCACGACGACCAAGAGCCGTGATTATGTTCGCAGTTCCAGCAGGGGTCTATGTCGCCAGTGGTGCGCCAGGAGTGACCGAGATCCTGTGCCCATTCCCACGGTTTGTTGTCACCCCATTCACAAATACTGAACAGCATAGGGCGGCCTGCCGAGTGAATGGCATCGCGCATGGTTTTGTAGGCACTTTTGGGGTTGATGTCCGTTGTATCGCACCAGTCGTATTTAACGTAATCGATACCCCAGCTGGCGTAGGTGATGGCGTCTTGATATTCGTGGCCACGACTGCCTGGGCGCCCACCGCAGGTTGTTGCGCCGGCATCGGAGTAGATGCCTAATTTCAAACCCTTTTTGTGTACATAGTCAGAAAGCGCTTTCATGCCCGAAGGAAAATGTTTTTTGTGCGCTTGAATAAAGCCTTTTGCATCGCGCTCGCCATGCCAGCAGTCATCGATATTAATGTATTCATAGCCTGCGTCTTTCATGCCGGTTTTGACCATGGCATCGGCCATGTCGCGAATCATTTTTTCATCGATTTCACAGGCGAAGGTGTTCCAACTATTCCAACCCAGCTGCGGCGTTTTACCTAGCTCATCAAACTTTTGGGCATGTGCTTGCACAGCCATTAAGAGTGCAGAGGCGACTAACCCCACACCGATCATTATTTTTTTAATCATGACGATTACCTGTTGTAAAAAAATTGGAAAAACTAAATTGTGCTTAAAAAATTAACATAAGACATATCATACAAATTAAAAGAGTGAGAAAAAAACTGCAATGAAGATTGCAGTTTTTTACGGTCGCACTTGTAGCTTATTTGTTTTGTAATGCTTGTAAGCGTTGATTCATAGTGCGAATAATCGCAATGGTCGAGGCATCTGAATCAAACACACCATACATGCCCTGCTCTTCTTGTGGCGGGTCACCCATAAAGTCATCCCCTTGTTGCCACCAGTAGTCGCTGCGTTGCGTGCGCGCCGCACCATTCCACGCCCAAAAATTATAGCCCGCAATCGCATCGCCCGCTTCTGCGCGCACCGCTAATACATTAAATACCTCGCGGTAAAATTTATCGCGATAGACCGTGGTCGATTTAATATCATAAGAGCCCATGTCGCGATCTAAACCAAACTCTTCCAGCACTAAAGGCTTGTTAAGTTTGTTGGCAACATCAATGTGCGAATGTAAATAGGCAGCACCTTTTTTCCATGCGGCATCCCAGGTTTCTGCTGGCTTGTGTTTATCGAACCAGCCCCAGTTGCGAATCCACATGTGGTAGGTTAAATAATCTATCGAGGGCAGCGCATGGGTTGCAGCATATAAATCCATGTCTACCGCCGAACCCATCTCGCCCTCACTACCCGTGCTAACGAGATGCTGCTTATCGAGGCTGTGAATATAGGTTGCGGTTTGGTCCACCCAATTCAAATAGATCTTCTTTTCTGCAGCGGTTGTTTTCGAATTGCCGGGGCGAGGTTCATTTGCCAACTGCCAGGACATGATGGTTGTGTCGTCACCATAGGCTTGACCGCTAATGGTATTCACACGGGTAACGAGCTTGTGAATGGTTTTACGGTATTCTGTTTGCGCTTGTTCGCTTTGATAAAAGCTGGCCGACTTAGCTTGAAAACCTTCCCAGTCGCCGGTGACATTAGGGTCGGCAACTGAACCGCCGTCGATCCACGCCATGTATTGCGTCATCCCACCAGACCACTGCCAAAAATTATTTAAATAGAGCACCGCCGTCATATCGCGTTTGGCCATTTCCACCAGTAAATAATCCAAACCTTGCAGCAGCGATTCATCATAACCGCCAAAACCATTAGTCGTCGCAGGCTTAACCGCAGAATTAATTTCACTGCGCTCAGACACTGCCAAGACACGCAAATTATTAACACCCAGTCCTTTAAGCTGGTCCAACTCTTTTGCCAAACGCGCGCGGTCGCCCACAGCATTGGGGGCGCCGAGATAACCGCCGTACCACATATTGGCGCCCGCAATATAATATGGCCTGTCGCCACGCATAAACTGCTTACCAGTAACTGTTACAAAGGCTGATGCCGTCGTGGTCCCGTCGTGGTTCACTGAATGACAGGCGACCACACTTAAAACTAGTACTAGTGCGGCGAAAATAAGGTTTACTTTTTTTATCAAATACATCACATATCCAAAATGACAATGCCCTCTAACGGCTTTTATAGCTATTAGTGGGCATGATTTATAACGACTTCGCGATCTAGATTACGCGATATGCGTAATTTTTATTGCACTTTATTAATTACTTAATGCTGCATTCGCATGGCGCCCCGCAGACTCCAAGTATCGTGCGGCCTCGATCATTGCACGCCCATTGTGATAGGGGCACTTCCAGAAGCCCAACTTATAGTAAATCTCAGTGTGCGGCTTATCCAAAAAAGCCAGCCAATGCCACTCACCGGTTTTTCCATCAATTTGATACTGCTTAATAAATTTCCACACATTTTCTGCTGTATGCAAAAAGCCAGCATCTCCGCTTACACTGTAGGCATAGAGAAAACCCACCAAGGCTTCTGCCTGTACCCACCAAATACTGTCACTGCTCACCGCACCGGATGCAAAATTATAGGCATCCATGACTTGACCATAACTACCGATAGCCTCGCGCTGGGTTACCGCTGCAATTTTCAGCAAGTCTGGCGTTAAAGCCGCGGTGTATTTTGCATCGCCCAGCGACTCTAATGCCTGCGCAATTAACCAGCTCGCTTCTATATCGTGGCCGTAGGTAAAACCCGGCGAAAAATCTTGCCAATCCAAGTCCATAAACATACGCAGATGATAGGTTTCCCGATCGATCATGTAGTCGTCAAACATGCGGATGCTGTAGTGTAAAGCGGCACTGATGCGCGGTGTGGAATGAATTTTATTAAGGCAGGTATAGGCCTCTAAAATGTGCAAATGCGTATTTTGCGATTTGGGATAATTTAGATCTTTCTCGCTGAGACGCAGGTCATCAAGCTCGCCCCAACTGCGGGTAAATGCTTCAAGATAACCTTCGCGCGCATAATCAATAGCATGGGTTTCCAGCAATTCAAAACAAACCAAAGCCTGAGCCAAGGCTTGGTCGTCGCGCGAGAGCTTGTAATAGGCGCTTAATGCGTATATTACAAACGCTTGAGCATAAACTTGCTTTTTGGTATTGAGTGGCTGGCCCTGTGCATCCAACTCCCAAAAAAAACCGCCGTGCTCTCTATCTAAAAAATGCTCCAATAGATACGCATAAGCTCGCTGCGCGCAAGCGCGATACTCTGGTTTATTGAGCACAGATTTATCAAGCAGCAGTGCTGTTTCACTAAAAAACCAAAGAATGCGCGCATTTAAAACAACACCCTTAGACGCATTTTTATTAGGTTGATTATTGGAACCCACTTCACCGTAAAAACCACCTTGCTGCTGGTCGACGCTATGCGCGGCCCACCAGTCAGCAATGGCAATTAGTTCTGCGCGGAACTCTTGCTGCAGATCGGCAACAGGTAAGGAAAGACTGACTGATTTCATGGAATTACGCCAGATCCTTCATTAGCATTAAATTCGCGCGGATCAACTCATTGCGTACCGCCACCGATGCCGCAGAACGCAAGCCATCCTCTGGAGTGTTTTTACAATAGTCGATCAACTGTTCAACGCTGGCTGTCGCCACATGCATGCGCGTATCGGAAGAGGCGTAGTAAATAAACACTTCATTTTTTTCGTTTAAAATCCAACCGTTGGAAAAAGCCACATTGGATACATCGCCTACACGCTCGTCACCATGAGGCGCAATAAAATGTCCCGCAGGGCTGTGAGTAACGATCCAGGGCCGCGCGAGTTCGGTCATGAACATGTAGAGCACATAGCGCAAACCTGCGGCGGTATTGCGCACACCGTGCGCTAAATTCAGCCAACCTTCTGGGGTTTTGATGGGCGCGGGGCCCTGACCATTTTTTACTTCTTTGATGGTGTGATAAACCTTGCCATCGACAATGACTTCGGATTTCACTTCGGCGCGGGTCATATCTTCGACCAAGCCCCAACCAATACCGCCGCCACCGCCAACACTGATGAAACCATCTTGTGGGCGGGTGAACAATCCGTATTTACCATCAATAAATTCTGGGTGCAAGACCACATTGCGTTGCTGCCCTGAGTAGGTAATTAAATCGGGCAAGCGCTCCCAGGTAATTAGATCTTTGGTGCGTGCGATGCCGCATTGCGCTTCTGCTGCAGAGGTATCATTTGGCTTATTTAAATCTTTGCGCTCGGTGCAAAATAATCCATAAATATAGCCATCCTCATGAGCAGTTAAACGCATGTCATACACATTGGTATCCGGGCGCTCGGTTTCCGGCAGGGTGATGGGGTAATCCCAAAAGCGGAAGTTATCTATACCGTTAGGGCTTTCGGCAATAGCAAAAAAGGATTTGCGATCTACACCCTCAACGCGCACAGCGAGAATATATTTACCCTGCCAAAAAAGCGCACCAGAGTTGAACGCGGCGTTAACGCCTTGGCGCTCCATCAGGAAGGGATTGGTAGCTTCGTTTAAATCGTAACGCCAAATAATCGGTGTATGTTCGGCAGTGAGAATAGGATTTTCATAGCAGCTATAAATACCATTACCCTGAGCTTTGGGCGCATTTTTTTGGGTAATTAACGCTTCGTGCTGCTGCAACAACGCCTGCGCTTTTTGTTTAAATTGACTCATAACTTTTAACTCCAGATTTTCTACGCATTCACATTAATTGATGGATTTGTTAAGCAGCGCGGCATCCACTGTGCCCGCCAAAATTTCTGGCGGCGTATCCACTGGATAGTCCTCCAGTTTTTTATACCAGTTAAACCACAAAAATATTCCGGTCACCAAAGCAACCACCATAGCGGCAGCAAATTCTTGCCAATGTTTAATAACCATATAGATGGGCGCGGCCACTAGTGAGGTTTGCCAGATAATGCCAACCACTACATTGAGCGCATCGCGACGAAAGTTTTTATTACCACCTAGGGCGGGGAACTCTTGCTGAGCTGCAGCCAATACCGGCCCCCAAAAACCCCAGGGACGAACTTTTATATAAAAGCGTTTAAGCACTTCCATATCGTCCGGTTCGGTTAACAGCGAACCCGCCACACAGGCGAGGATGCAAGCCACAAACATGAAGGGGAAGGCATTGATGGGCGACACATCGGTAAAGATGAGCGGAAAGGCGATGGCAAAGCCGGTGAACATACCCCAGAAATAACCGTGACCATTAAAGCGCCACCAATACCACTTAAGTACATTGGAGGCGGTGTAGCCGCCGTAGAGCGCACTCACTAACCACTGAATGACTTGGTTTAAAGTGGGAATAAAGAAGCCTATCGCGACCCCCAAAACCACAAACACCACAGAGACGATATAACTCATATACACATAGGTTTTGTCGGCGGCATTGGGGTTGATATAGCGCTTGTAAATATCATTAACCACATAAGCTGGCGCCGCATTGACCGTGGCCGCAAAGGTGGACATAAAAGCCGCCAGTAAACCCGCAATCAACAAACCTAATAGCCCGCTAGGCAGTATTTCGCCCGCCAGCACCATGGGCAGTATCTGTTCAAAATCCACTGAGGAACCCTTGGCGTTGAGATCCCCCATAAACAGCCCCAGCGCCAATACCGTTAGGCCTGCGATCAACATGTAGCGCGGGAACATCAATACCACAGTCACCAGTCCACTCATTTTGGCGGCGTCCTTAGGGGTTTTTGCCGAGAGCACGCGCTGCATGTCATAGGTTGGCTGAGGCCCAGCCATGGATTGCAGCACACCCTTAAAGAGCATCAACATAAAGAAGATGGTGAACATGGAGTAACCATCGGCGCTGATTTTTTCATTGGCCGCAGCCAACTTCTCCGACCAGTCCAGATGCAGCTCCCAGCCAAAGACAATATTGGACCAGCCCTCGGGCACGGCGGCATTAAGCATCTCGGGAGAGACGCGCTGCATAGCGATAATGCCCACGGCGATACAGGCAATCGTCATCATGAAAA
The DNA here is from genome assembly GCF_057815475.1 of Cellvibrio sp. 25HG11W-0. Lineage (NCBI taxonomy): Bacteria > Pseudomonadati > Pseudomonadota > Gammaproteobacteria > Cellvibrionales > Cellvibrionaceae > Cellvibrio > Cellvibrio sp. 25HG11W-0. The sequence goes on along the minus strand of NZ_CM174230.1, from coordinate 522,367 downwards.
ATTGCAGCACTTCGGTAAACACTACGCTGAACATGCCGCCTTTAACCACATAGAGCGTTGTGATAGCGGTAATAATTAAGCCGTAGTAGACATCGTTAATATGGCTGTCGGGCGACAGCTGCCAGGGCATAAACACCGCGGCAAACTTACCTATGCCGATAAAGCCATAGGCGATAAAGCCGATCACATTCACCAGCGCAAAAGCCACCACTATCATGTGCGAAAGACGCGCACCCTTGCCCTCGCCAAAACGAAAGGTAATCCACTCGGCGCCAGTCATAACCCCAGAGCGGCGCAGCCAGGTAGAGATAAATATCATCAAAAAGATTTGGTTGAACACCGGCCAGAGCCAGGGAATAAATACGCTGGTTAAGCCGTACACAAAGAGCAAATACACCAACCACATGGTGCCAGAAATATCAAACATGCCCGAGGCATTGGACAGCCCCAGTTGCCACCAAGACAGCTTATTGCCACCTAGGAAATAACTCTTAATGTCTTTAGAGGCCTGCTTGGACATCCAAAACCCGACTAACAGGGTCGCGACTATGTAAGTGAGGATGATGGCAATATCGAGGAATGGTAGACTCATGAATAATCCCAATTAAGGTGTAAGGCGAATCGCGTGATCGCTCATCATTATTGTGTGTTAACGTCAGAATTGTGTGTTGACGTCAGAACTAAGCCACTGAGGGCTGAGGGCCCTGCAAATAGCCCTCAACACAGTCTAGCAGCTCATTAGCTCGCCCGCGCAAAGCGAGTACAGTTGGACAATGTAATCGTTTACATACTTTTTTTCTAGTCTCTTTACCCTAGCTGTAGTAAATTTTCCTGCAATAACGATGATCCACTTTATAAATCAAGCCTATTCATCGCCGATTCACCGCCCGAAACCTCATGGTTACCCTATGTCCAATATTCGCGATGTTGCTCTCCTCGCTGGCGTTTCCGTCGCCACCGTTTCCCGCTCACTCAGCGCACCCGAGAAAGTATCACCTGAGAGCCTCGCTAAGGTCCATGCGGCCATTGCTCAGGTTGGCTACAAGCCCAACATGCTGGCGCGCAACTTCCGCTCAGCGCGCGCATACGCGGTTGTAGTGCTAGTGCCAGACATATCCAATCCGTTCTACTCCCTCTTTATTCGCGCCCTTGAAGATCGCGCCCAGCAAAAAGGTTATGCAGTTCTATTGGGCGACACCCGCGGCACCCTCGAACGCGAACAAGAATACATTCGCCGCGTCGAAACTCGTCTAGCAGACGGCATCATTCAGCTGCGCCCCGGCACCGAGAAAAGCCAAAACAATATCCCCGCCGACATTCCCTGCGTTAACGCCTGTGGCTGCGAATACACCACTGGGCCCGCGATTCGCATCGACAACCGCGGCGCCGCTAAAACCATGGTGGATTATTTGATTTCCCTCGGGCATAAACGCATTGGGGTAATTTCTGGATTGAAGGACAACCCACACACTATTGATCGCTTAGAAGGTTATAAAGAAAGCTTGGCCCAAGCGGGCATTCCGTTTGAGAAGGAACTGGTATCCGAAGGCGACTTCACCATGTGGTCCGGCCTTAATGCCGCCTACCAGTTTTGCACCATGAAAAACCGCCCTACCGCCGTCTTCTCCATGAACGATGAAATGGCCATAGGCGCCATGCAAACCCTCAAAGCGCAGGGCGTGCGTATCCCCGAAGACATGTCAGTCACCGGCTTTGATGACATAGCCTACGCCAAATACTGCGACCCCAGCCTCACCACCATTTCACAACCCGCCGAAGAGATGGGCAAGATGGCCATGGACATGCTGCTGAAAATTATTGAAGGCGAGCCCTTAAGCCAACGCGAGTGCGTACTCCCTACCGAGTTTATTATTCGCAAAAGCACGGCGCCTGCGCCCAAGCCGTAAAAATAAGGCGGCCATAAAAAAACCGAGCCACTGAAAGCTCGGTTTTTTTATGGTTCAAACACTCATTAAGCTATTTAAGCAACTGCCGAATTAACGTGATCACTCAATTCCGTTGCCGCCACTATTAAATGATAGAGCGTGCTGGCAGGCGCCATGTCCATTACCACCTCATCATTGGCGCCACGCTGATCTACATAGGCGCCCGGTGTCGATGCACAGAGGTAATACTGAAATAAATCATCTACCGCTTTAATGGCGATGGATTCAGCGGCAGGATTGCCCATGCGAATCTGCACCAAACTTGCCTTAATTAATTCCGTAATACCCCAGCAACGCTTATTAGCATCCAACACCCGACCATCGGCGGCAACCGCATCAAAAAGCAAGCCAGAGGGCGCCATGCCCAATTGCAACCCGCGGTTATAAAGTTGCTCGATGTAGCGCGCCACAGGGCGCCCGCTGCGGCGACTATACCAATCGAGCAACCAAACCCACTCCATCATATGCCCGGGCTCTACTATCTCACCCTTGGCGCCCTGCAGGCGGCTCCAGTCATCATTAAAAAACTCAAACAACACGCCCTGCTTCGCATCAAAAAAACGATTTTGAAAAAGTGCGAACAATTCACCTACACGCGCCAAATATTTTGCATTGCCGGTGGCATCATAGAGCGCGAGAAACGCCTCAAATAAGTGCATATGAGGATTTTGGCGGCGACAACTGTAGGCGTAGTCGCCTTCAAGCCACCCGCCTTCAGCCGAGCCGAAACAAGTGTCGAGATGCGCAATCAGCGCATCCGCTTCACGCAAATAAGCTTCATCGCCAAAGGCGCGATAACACCACGCATTGGCCAGTAGAAAAAAGGCGTGGTCATAGAGGTCTTGCTTGATATCAACGACCTTGAATTGTGGGTCGAGCAAGTGGGTATAACCGCCCGCCGCACTAGGGTGGCGCGCACGTTGATCTACAAAGGCCAACAACCCCTGCGCAATCTCTTTACCCTGAGGGCACCAACCGCGGTCATAACTCAACGCGAAGAAAAAGGCTTGGCGCGCCTGCACGCGAACACGTGTGCTCGCGCTAAAGTCGGGATAACCAGCGGGTGTTAGGCGTTCATAATTTAGCCCCAGTTCCGGCACCAACCCCCGCGCCTGCCACAAGGGCAGCGCATCCTGACGAATCCAATTTTCCAAACGGCTTGCGGCCGCACGCAATGCTTCAGACATAACAATGACCCTTTAATCCCTAGATTCAATTACCTACATGCACCTATATGGGAGCAACTTCTTAAAATGTAAGGCCACTTAAACAAGCGGCGCGGTGAAATTCAAAGCAAACCTAAGGCCAGCTCGAGCAAATGCATCGGCTACGCCATAAAAACAGAAGGAGTGAACAGCTTGCGAGGTTATTCTGCGCGCGCAGATTCTAGAGCGCAAATAAAAAACCCCGGGAGACCCGGGGCAAAAAAACACAACAGCGGGCTTAGGGCTATGAATTACCACCACTTCAGTTAACAGCCAAACCACAAGAGCCTGCAACCGTTTACTAGAGTAATAACCAATAAATAGTGCCTTAGCGGGGCCTATTATGCATATAAATGTAACCGATTACAAATAGATTTTCTGCCGCCGATGCAGCGCATTAAACAGAACCCACAAATACACACGCCGGACATTGATACTCACAGTAGACTCACCAAAAACAACAAAAGCCCACGAGGGGCTTTCGGTGTGTTCAATAACACGCGGTAGTTACTGCGGTAAGAAGTCGAAGGTTTGATTGATCGTTGTACGCGCCACACTCGATGCAGGGAAGCTAATTAGACGAATGCGCTGAAGAATTTTTGACTCCAAATCCTTATCGCCCAATTCACTCGACACCAAACTTGCCTCCACAATTCGCCCTGAAGGATCTATTACAATTTTCACCACCATCTTGCCCTGCAGCGCAGCATTCTGCCGCAGCGCGCGATTATAAATGGAATAGATAGCGCCCTTATGTTGCTCCATGACTTTGCGAATTTCTTCCTCGCTGCGCGCTGCAGCTCCCTGACCATTGCTATTGCCCGCAGTAGCCTGCTTGGTTTTATTCCCCGCCTCTGCTAAGCCGCTTTTCACTTTGGTTGTTTCACGCCCAGACAGCGCAACCCCACCGGTATCGCGGCTGAGTGCAGCAGTGTTAATGCCGCCACTGGCAACCTTGGCACCACTGGTAATCATCGCCCTATCAATTTGCGCCGCATCGGCAGTATTGTTCGTCACGGTAGTTGCCGCCGTTTCTACTGCAGAGGTTTGCAGCATATCGCGCATTTCGGCGAGGTCATCTTTAAATTGCATAACGCCGCTGTTCGCTGCTTTTTCACGCGCCTTCTCTAGCACATCCTTAGGTGGCGCCTTTACGGGCTCCTTAGGCTTTTCGACCGGCTTAGGTTCGGGTTTTTTCTCTTCTGGTTTAGGCTCTGGCTTCTTTTCCTCGACCTTAGGCGGCTCGATCGGCTTAGGCGGTGGCAACTCTTGCTTCTCTAGCACCACGCGCGCCAGTTGCGGCGGCAGCTTTTCTTTTTCTGCCCGCTCAAGCTCGGGCAAATTAATTAAACTCACCACCAAACTCAGCACTAAAAGCACCGCAAAAGAAATAACCAGGAGCCGATTAAAGCGCTTGTCATCTTCTATCGATGAGCTCCAAGGCAACACCAAATGAGGCATTAATAGGATGGCCATATCAACCCTCCCCATCGGCGTCGGCCGCTGTATCTTTTTGCGTTACCGCAAGCGAGATAGCGCGATATTCAGCTCCGGCACAGGTAGCCATGACTTTTTTCAGCACTTGATAGGGGATTTTCTGATCGGCCATAATGGTGACGGGCCTTCCAGTCAATTCGTCTGCAGCTTTTAAGGGGCCCGCTTTTTGCGCTTGATATTTTAATTCCTTCGCGAGCGGTTCAAAGTTATCCGTGGGCGCGGCAATTAAATCCGCCACCTTACCCACACTCTGCCCTGCCACAACTATATCGGTCGCATTCACTAACACCAATAAATTGGTTTCGGGAACTTGATCCGAGACTGACGCGGGTAACTTAATGCTTTTATCCGTTTGCAAAACCTCTACATCACCGGAATTCACCAACAGAAAAAATACCAAAATGGTAAAAATATCCATCAGTGAAACTAAATTAAGCTTGGAGGCTTGATTCAAACGGCGATGGTGTTTGGCCATACGTTTGGCGCGCAGCGACTGCTTCATTGCGCACCTCCTGCGGAGCCACTAACCGCCTGGGTTTGTCCGCCCGGCGCAGGGGCATCGCCCAGTGATATTTCAGGAAATAATTCCGCATCCACCACACTGGCTGCCACCACGGCTTTAAATGAACGAGCCGTGTCCATAGTGCTGACCAGCGTTTGATAGTCTGTGTCTTTTTCAGAGAGAATATAAATATCTTTTTTCTCAATACTCTTATCCTGCAATAGGCGCTTAGTTTCTTGCAGCACTGTTGCAAGCAAGGCGAAGTCGTAGTCGCCCGCTGGGGTTTTCTCTACCCACTTGAGTTTTATACCGGCGGGATAATTTACTTCAAACTTATCCGCGCGAATAATTAACTCCAACTGCTGCGGAGGCTCTTCTGTTTGCGGCGTGTTAGCATCCGCCATATCCGGTAATTTTAAATCCAGCACCGTAGTGCGCGAGAGCACCATACTCATCAACAAGACCGGCACCAATATGATCATAAGATTCATAAAGGAGGTAATGTCGAGATCTGGATCCTCTTTGTGTCGCCGTTTAATGCGCATAGCCTTAAACCCTAATCATTAGCTCAAACTCGGTTCATGAAACACTCACGAATATCTCACTGCTACAGCACACTTAACGTGGTGCGCGTGCAGCTTCACTCTCAGCGGCGCGCGCGCGTGCCACATCCTGTAAGTGCGCAATAATGTTGAGGCATTTAACACCCGCCATTTCCAAGCTATCGATAATTTCTGTGGTTTTACTTTGCAGCATGGAGTGAATAAGCAGCAAAGGGATTGCCGCGATCAAACCAAACGCAGTGGTATTCATGGCGACCGCAATTGATGATGAAAGCAGAGCCGCTTTCTCCGCCGGATCAGCACTTGCTACCGCTGTAAATGCGGCGATCAAACCAATAATGGTACCCAAGAGACCGAGGAGCGTAGAGATATTGGCCAAGGTAGCCAAGTAAGCGGTACGTTTTTCCAAACGCGGCATTGCTTCCATCACGCCCTCTTCCATCGCCAGCTCAATATCATCGCGACGTGGCGATTGCGCCATACGCGCCACACCTGCAGCAATGATTCGCGCTATAGGCGCATCGGTCGATTTGCTGTAATTAATAATGCCGGCGTAATCCCTTTTTTGCAGCAGTGGCAAAATACTATTAAACGCTTGGCGATTTTTACCTTTCGCTGCGGTAAGCACCATCCAGCGCTCAAGCGCTATGGCCAAGCCAACAAACAAGACTATGGCAATGGGATACATAAAAGTGCCGCCATCTTGAAAAAAGCGAATGATGGTATCCATAACGTACGACCTCGATATAAATGAAAGATAAAAAAATGAAGTTAAAAGTAATGTTTGGCTACTGCTAATAACACCGCAACCACTCAAGGTAAAAATTATTTTTCTGACTGATCCATTGCGCCTGCTGCTTCCAAGCTGCGCTGTAATTCTTCGCGTTCCAAATGTCCGAAAACGGCATCCTGCTGGCTGTTCAGCATTTCAATACCCAACTCTGGGCTCTCCGGTGACTGCCAAGGCAAAATATAGAGCACGCGCGGTTGCTCCTGATTACCGGTTACGGTTGTTTGTAAATTTATTGTTGCACTTTGTATCTGTGCTGGCTCAGTCTTTTTTGTCGAAGCAGGGCTTTTCGTTGGCGCTATTTTATTCTGCGCAGGCACAACCGTAGCGGGGTTTTCTTCCGCCGCAACTGGCTGCTCTGCATCCGCTTGCGCTCTAGCCAAGTTACTCATCAGCACTAGCGCCAACACCTGAGCAAGTGCTAAGCAAATTTTATTCATTGGTCACCTCTGCGTCCGTTTGTACATCAGCAGCGGGCACAGCGGCTTCAACGCTAGGCTTCGCCTTGGGTTTTGCAACTATCCCCAAACGGCGCTGCAAGTCAGCGATCCAACTGAGTGCTTGTTTATCTGCGCCGCCCATTAATTCTAAATAAGCTTCGTAGTGTGGCAGCGCCAACTCGGGCTTATTCAAATAAAGGTCATAGAGTATGGCGATATTTTTATGGGATTGAGGATGAAAACCCCAGTGTTGCAGCGCAGCTAAATAGAGTTTTTCAGCTGCGTCAAATTCACCTGCTTCACGTTTTGCAATCGCCAATTGATTGTATGCATCCAGATTATTGGGATTAGCGGCGAGCGCCGCATTAAACGATTTTTCGGCAGCCGCAAGCTCCCCTTGCGCACTATAGACTAAACCCAAATTCAAATGCGCCCCCGACAAACTAGGATCAGCAGCAATAATACTTTGCAGCAAGGTCTGTGCTTGTGACCACTGCTTATTGCTCATAGCCTGGGTGGCAGCGGTAAATTTTAGGGTGAGCGGTGCGCTTACATTGACGCGTTGTTGCAAATAAGGATTAGGGGTTTTCGGTCCGGCAGGCAATGCACTCGCTCCTACAGCGGGTGCTGTAACGTCTACATTTGCTGCAGATTTATGCTGCTTGGTGGCCTGCGTTGAGCAACCATCTAAAAACAGACTTGATGCACTAACGAATAGCACTATCGCCAGCCGGTATCGCCAACCCATGATCAGCCGCAAGCAATTAGTGAATATCATGAGTCACCTCTATTCGCGCTTCCGCCTTGTTATAACGTGCGGGCAAAAGTTTAGCGAGCGCGGCATAGCTGTGTTTAACCCACATGTCATAGTTACCCGTCCAACTGCGACGCGCATTGGCCTCATGAATTTCTATAGCTTTTTCCTCAAAAGGATAGGCCTGCTCTTCAAGCAAAATATCGTATTGCTCTAACGCTAAAATATCGAGATCCTTCGGGCGCTGAGATTTAAGTAAATCGCGGCTGAGCTGCGCGTAAATTTCGCCAATGGTAAAACTCGCTTGGGTGGTAAATTCGCTCACGCCATAAGCCAACACTTGCTCTTGCGCTTTTAAGGCTTTGGCTAAAGCTGCGCGCTTGCGCTGTAAGCTTGCCTTTAAGGGCAGCGTTAGCTTAATGCATTCAAACTCTTCGTAACTTGGTTGCGCCAATTCAGCTTGCGCAGCGGCGGCCAAGTAGAGCGAGCGGTCTGATTTTTCGCCGCCTGCGCGCTGATGACTATCAATAATTTTTTGCAGCCAATAATTGCGCTTATCGGTTTCGCGATTAGCCCCATAGAGTTCCGCCAATTTAAATTGCGCCTCTAAATTGTTCGCAAAAGGACGTAAATATTCGGTAGCGTAACGACGATATTGCTCAATGGCTAGGGCGCGCTTACCCGATTTTTCATAGAGTTCAGCACCCATATAAAGCGACTGACGCTTAACTTCTGGATCTTTACTGTTGCGTTCCATGACCACCAATTCATCGGCGGCCTGCTGCCATTTACTTTGATTTTGATAAATCAATACCATCTTCGCGGGCAAGCTTGCCGCCAAAACATGTTGTGGATATTTTGCGCGAAACCCCAGATAAACATTTTCCGCTTGCGACCACTTTTCTTGTTCCATCAAGTAAAGCCCCGCATCGAACTGCGCTTTCGCGGCTATCTCGGTATCAGGTGTTACCTGGGTAATGCGCAGTAACTGCGCGATGGCAGTATCTTTATCGCCAAACTCTAAACTTGCTTCCGCCTGTTTATAAATACTGGCGGCGATGCGCTCGCGCACCTGAGGCGCGCTCGGCGCTCCCGGTGTTTTACCGTAAGCGGGCAAGAGCTGTAATACCTTGGCATAGGCTTGCTCCGCCGCGGCATATTCTTTTAATTCAAAGCGACTGTGACCCAACACCAGCCAACTGGTAAATAGCATTTGGCCTTCTGGGGTGGGTTGCCACGCAATAATGCGCTCCGCCACGGCTTTAGCTTCGACATAGCGGTTGCGCGCTAAGAGTTCGGTACTTACTTCCGTGAGGACCGGCAAGACGCGCTTATCTTGTGGATAGGTTTCAGCAAAACGCAGTGCATTTTCAATTTTACGCTCGCGCCACTCATCCAAGCGCGCATCGGGAATACTTAGCGCAGATTGAATTAATTGTTGCGGTAAAAGTATCGCAGCATAGGCGGAATCGGCACCGCGAATTTTATCTTGGTAACCATAAGCTACTTGCTCATACGCATTTAACGCCGCCGGAAGATCGCGTGCTTCATTGAGACACTCAGCGAGCAAGAAGGTCATTTCAGCGGCTTGCGGATCTTGCTCAAAGGTTTGTACAAATTCGCGATACCACTTAGCGGCACGACTAAACGCCGAGGTCGCTTCCGTCGTTTTTTTCGCGGCACTTAAGGTTTGCGCTTGCGCATGTTCGTATTGCGCTAATTCCTGCAGTGACTGGTGCAAATAGGCGAGCGCGCTGCTGCCAATGGCACCTTTGCGATCAGTCCAGTATTGGCCGCTAATACCATAGCGCTGCACAAAGTCTTGCTTGGCCGGCAGGATTAAACTGGGAAAGTCGCCCTGCAGATAAACATCAATAACTTTTATGCTAAAGCTAGGCGAGAAATCTGACGTGGGATTGTGCTCCACAAAATGCTGGTAGGTCGCGGCGCTATCGGTGTAGCGCTTTTGCTCTAAATACAGTTGCCCCAACTGCTGATAAAGCAAATAAGAATAGGCGCGGCTGCCACCCAATTCTGTTTCCAAATCGGTAATGGACTTGGCGCCATCAAGATAAGAGAGTGACAACCCTATAACGCGCAGCGTGTCTTTAACTAAATTTGCCTTTGATGAACCTATGTCCGTCAAAGCTTGGTCAACATCTGCCGGTGTTTGCGCTCCGCTCAGTAACTGATCCATCACCAAGGCAAATGACTTAAGCGCAAGATCATAGTCGCCGCGCTTAAATTGCGCCCAACCTTTCATATAGAGCGCATTTTGTTGCAGCGCAGGATTATCGCCTTTAACAACAGCAGCATAGTTGCGTTCAGCGGCGGCATAATCGCCATCGGCAAATGCTTTTTCCGCGCGACGGAATTGTGTCTCCGCCATAAAGGGCGCTGCCGTATCGCTAGTCGCCAATTCATCTAACACTTGCGCAGCTTCTTCAGTGCGACCATCAAGCGAAAGCGCTTTCGCCAACTTGTAACGCAATTGATCCGCACTAGCCGGTTTTAACGGCTGCTCCGCTTGCGTTAGTAGCTGGCGATAAAGTGCAACTGGCTTATCGTAAAATTTCACCACATCATTGGCATTGAGCTGAGTCTGCTCACTGCGCATCATTTCCAAATCCGCTAAGCGCATTTGAATTTGTTGGCGCAATTCTGGTTTTTCGGCAGCGGCAAGTGCAGCGCGATAACTTTGCTCAATACGCGCCATATCAACAACAGCAATGGACTTTTTTGTGTCGGGCAAAGTTGCTTTCGGCAAGTCGGCAAGAGTGCGTCCGCGCCCATCGTCCCCACTCATAAAGCTACAGCCACCCATGAGCGCACACAAACTCAGAACAGCGAATGACTGCCCCAGTAAACGACCATTGCGCGCTCTAGCCGCAGGGGATTTATGCTCTAAGCGCTTCATTCGACTTGCTTCCTAAATTCCGCATCGTAAAGACGCGCGACCGCCAAATGAGCCTGTGCCAAATAATTATTAAGGCGCTGCTCGTGACGCGCGAGTTGGGCGTCCACCTGCTGGCGCAATGCCGCACCTTGACGCGCGATAAGTGCATCGGTCTGCTGCAACTTCTCAGTGGTTTCTTGTGCTGCATCCTGCGCACGCACGAGCAATGGTTGTATATCTAAACTGGTTGCAACCACTACATCCATGCGCGCTTTGGTAGCCTGAATTTCTGCTAGCTGCTCATTGACTACGTTCAACTGGGCTTGCAAATCAGCCGTGCGCGCGGGGAATTCTTGCGCTGCATTCCACAATAAAATACCGCCAAACATCTTGGCGCGAACGACATAGTCTTGTGTGTTCTCGCCCGCCGCATCTAGACGCGCTATGGTTTGCCGCGCCTGCAGCACACGCTCATATAGTTCACGCGCATTTTCATCGGCAAGCGCCATGTAATCATCCGCAGCGGTTAACGATTGCCATTGCGCTTGCAAATGATCGCGCTGCGCAGTCAAGGTGGCGATTTGGGTGCGTAAACTTTCTTGGTTGAGATACTGTTCTTGGCGTTCGCGATTAGCTTGCTTAGCCATTAACAGATCTTGATAGATGTCTAACTTGGGGAGCCAAGCGCGCAGTAATTTTTGCAGGCGCAATAGGTCGCGCAAATCCAGCACGGCGGTTTGAAAACGATTTTGCGCAAACAATTCGCTCAAATAGGCTGAACGCGTTTTGATGATGCTGGTGCTATCCAGTTTCAACCAGTTTTGACCGTCATCAGTAACCGCTACTGTCAGTGTTCCCGGCGCATCGTTGTTTTCGGCATGCGCTTTTAATTCTTCATCGGTTACCGGTTCACTTGCAACTATGGTGAGCAATTCCGCGTCTGTGAGCGTTGCGCGCATATCGCGGATTAACGTAATTTCACGCTCTAACAATTCCTCAGCAGATTGATAGGCATTCATTGCCTCGCCTTTAGCGCCGAGTTTTTCATAGGCAAACGGTAAGGCGAGTAGCGACTCCTGCACTTCAGGGTAAATCAAGCTGCGCTTGCGCAACATCTGCCAAGGATTAAGTGCTTGAGTGTAATCCTCTTGCGCAATAGCTGCCCAACCGTAGCCCAGCAAAGCCTGATTAGCGAAGAGGCCATCTAAGCGCACATGTGTGAATTGCTTGATGGCGGCACCATAGCTCTTTTGCGCAAGATAACTGTAGCCCATGGCCGTGTAGGCTTTGTCTTGCAACGCCCACTGCTCGGTGCGTTGCTTACTCGACTCAGGCGCAGATCTATCCGCTAAGGCAGAAAAAAATTCTTGCGCCGTTTTGAAATCGCCCTTGCGTGCATAAGCAGCGCCAAGATTATAAAGCGAATAGGGAACCCATTGACGCAGCTGCTTTTCGTTGAGCTGTTCCGCTTGGTATTGGGTGAAGTTGTCTTGATGTATGTCGCTATTGATTTGCAGTGAGGCCATTTGAGCCCGCAGTGATGGCTTAAAATCTGCACTCACGCGCGCAAAACTTTGCTCTGCGGCAACCCAATCGCCGCGCAGATAATGAAGCTTACCCAAATAGAACCAAGCCGCATCACGCGCACTCTGAGGGCGCGTCTTATCGCTGAGAATTTCATTGAACAGCGCTTCAGCATGGCGTTGCATGCCAAACGCTAAGCTGACCCCGCCCGCTATCAATTCTGGATTATTACCATGGCCTTGAATGCCATCGCGGCTATCTGCCACCATCAGCTCACTCAAGGAAGCGAGATAATCCTGCTGGTAATAGTGATAAAGCGCTACGCCATAGCGCAAGTCGGCTACGGCTGATTTAGGCTTAGGTTTTGCCCAAGGGACGGTCCAACCTTTCCCCCAAGATGCCGCCATGGCAATCTGCGGCAGACTTAAACTCAAGCCAAGCGCAAGCACAGAGGATATAAGCCAAGGTGTTATGGATTGACGCAGGCGACCATTATTCAACGCACGCAAAATTACATCTGCCATTGTTTAATGTTAAACACAGGCTGCAACTGGGCTTCCGAATCAATAATTTGCAACTCTAGCACCAGTGGTTCTGCCGTTTTACCTACCACTAATTTTGCCCCGCGCTTGTAGTCCCGCTGAGGGCCACGGCCAGTAAAAATAGCACTGAATTCATGTTCGCCCGCTTTGAGGTTGCCTATATACAAGCGCTGAACACCACCGCGAAACAAGGCTTTGGTCTGCTTATCACTATAGAGTTCACTTGCAACAAGCTTGTTGTCGATCTCCAACTTGACTGCATCGAGCTGAAAGAACGCCCCCAAGTCCATAGAGACATAAATCGCTACTTGGCTACTGGCAGGGTAAAGCAGTTCTTCTTCTAAAATTAAGAGGTCGCGATTGAGGGTTAATACTGATTCTTTTAGCGATTCCACTTGCGGCGCAATATTTTCAGGCGCTGCAGCTGTTTGGGCCAGCGCACTGGCGCTCGCCAGCCAGTATCCCGCAGCAATAAAGATGGCCAGTGTATGGCGCAGAATTTTCATGAGCTACTCCGTAATCAAGCGCTATGCGCATACATCTCAGGCCAAAATGGCCGAGCTAATTCTAGAAGCCGTAGCGGCTTACAAATGTGACTCAAGACACACTTGGTGGCGCGGTAGGATTTATTTTTCGCGCAAAACAAAGCAAAGAGTGCGATTTTAGGCCTAGCAGCATAAAGAACAGCCTAACAAGCTATTAAGCGACAAACGCCATCCAGCCAGAGTATGACGCGCGCCACACCAACAATACTAGCCGCAAAACTCAGCTGACTTGGTGAATTCTTAAAGTCTTTGGTAGAAAAACGAATTGGCTCACAGCTTTGGCGTTAAATTCTTCTTTTTTTGAAGAGTAGCATAACCTCCAATAAAAACGCCGGAACCTCTCAACAAGGTTCCGGCGTTGATAACGACACAATGCTAACTTTCTTAATAAATGCGAATTGTATCCAATTGAATAAAAGTACTGGCACTGGCAGGTTTACCATTAGCAAAAAAACGAATGCCCAGTTTGCGCACATCCGCCGCATCAAAACCACCCAAGAAACTATTGCCAATACTCCAAGACACTTCTGACCACTCATTGGCTAAGAGTGCATTTGAGGAAATATAAGGTGTTTCCGCCACTCGTCCATTGCCATCTTTTGCGATCAACTGAAACTCAATACTAGAGCCGTATGAGTCCATTTGCATACGATCGATAAAAATCTGCAGGCTAGCTTGTTTATTTTTAATCGTTATAGCCTTCGCCAGACTAGTTTCAAGTGACCAGAGATCATAGGAACTGCCCCAGCTGGGGATCAGAATGATCCCCTCAGACAGAAATTTAGCGCCACTGATTTGCCCACTCGCACCATCGTAATAGACATAACTCCATGCGTCGGCTGATGCACGCGTATTAAAATGTTCCTCGAAAACTGCAGTGCTCGCGGCGGGCAAAGGCGCGGTGCCCTTTTTCCATTCGATATTGTCGAGCTGGAAGCTCACACCGTTTTGAGGAGAACTTACACCATTTTGTGGGGGGCTCAGGGGGCGGATAATAAAGGAAGAGTCAACTTTGGTAAGATCCAATCCCGTGCGCACCATATCCGCAACTAAAATCTCTACGTGCTGCCAATTATTGCGCGTAGACACTGGCACTATTGCCGAATGACTACTACAGGGCCAGCTACATTCAACGCGTACATCAAATACCATATTGCCCGCTAAACTATTGTAGGCACCGCCAAATTCTAAGACATTAATGTCAAACGACAGGGTTCCCGTACCATAGGTAGACAGATTGAGCGGCGTAGCACTTATGACTTGAAACTGCGTTGATACATTCGCTTTTTGGCCGTAATTAACTTGCACAACTTGGTTGTGCCCTGCAGCGGCAGCAGTGACAAGCTGCCACTGAACATTGCCAGCGTTAGTAGGGGTTAAATATTCATCACCTAGACCAGTTTCAGTACTTTGCTCCCAGGTTTTAAATAAGCCCCAACTACTATTTATACATTCCGCAAAAATAGTGCCCGCACTACCACAGGCACCAGTTGCTACACTGCTGGTTGCTGAGCTGCTGCCAACAGAGCTGTTTCCAACAGAATTACCGCCTGAGTTACCGCCTCCTCCACCGCCGCAGGCGGCCAAGGTTAAGGCGGCTAGCACTCCAATTATTGCTTTCATATTTATATCCCTGCATAAAAAAACTCTCGACAAAACTGCCGAGAGTTCGAAATTGTTAAGTTGGTTATTGTCTGCGTCGCTTGTCAGCATCAATGCACGCGCATCTTCCGCTAAAGATTAAGGCGGTGTCAAACCTTTGCTGTAAAGCACCTTGCCGGTACTAGTGATAATCACCGCATCAAAGCCTGGCAGAGAGTTGATTAAAGCCAAACCTTTTTCGGGCCCCAATACAAATACAGTGGTGGACAGTGGATCGGTATCGAAACCTAAGGGGCCAATAATTGAAACGCTATTAACCCCCTGCGTTGACTTTCCTGTGCGTGGGTTAATGATGTGATGCACTCGTTCGCCAGCATCATTAATAAAGTAGCGCTCGTAGTCGCCCGAGGTTGAGATAGCTACATTTTCCAGCGGCAGCGTAATTGCGACGGCATCTTCTGCGCGCGGATTTTTAATCCCCACCATCCAAGGGCGCCCCAACTTATCGCCCATGACGCGACTATCGCCACCAGCACTAACACTGGCGTGCGTCACCCCGAATGTTTTTAATATGTCTATAGCGCGATCCACCGCATAGCCTTTGGCAACACCACCCAGGTCAACATAAACCTGCGGGTGTTCGTACCAAATAGTGCGCGCTTTTTTATCGAGGTGTAAGAAGTGATAATTAATTGAAGGGAGGAGCGCCAAACGCTCCTGCTCGCTAGGGCTCAGCTTTGCGCGGTAGTCGTAGTAGCGACCAATAGAAGCAAAGGTGATGTCGAATGCGCCTTCACTAATGCGACTGTAATAGAGGGACTTATCAATAATCTTGGTTAATTCAGCCGAGATGCTCAGCGGTTTTTTTGCGCTGGCTTTGGGCGCTAATTGATTCGCGCGGGATAACTCGCTGGTTTCTATGTAGGGACTAAAATGCTGATCTATACGGCGCATTTCATCCATCACTGCGACTATTGCGGCCTCTGCTTTGACGTCATCTTCTAGCCAGAGCGTAACGCTTACGCGCGTTCCCATAATGCTCTGGGTATCGCCATGCCAAGCCGCTTGCGCGCTTAGCGTCACACACAAGAAAAAACCTATCAGGTAGCGCACAGCAGCCATTTCCTACTTTAATAAAAATAAAATACTAGCGCATTGCACGCGAATACTTATAGATTGAAATCCACCCTGTAGTGCGCATTACCTTGCTCATCATCCGCATCTCGCTGCGAAAAAAGTGCTAACACCTCATCCGCACCCGTAGACGTAATAAAACCACTTGGTGCCGCAAGAGTGCCTTTAATTTGACCGCCACTCGGCGCTGTTAGCTCTACCGCCAAATCAACATCCAACGGCCCTGCCAAGTCAAATAATTTAGCTTTGATTCCGTTATTGCCATTGTCTTGAAACTCAACGGCAAAATTACCGAGATCAATCCAACGCGCACCGCTATTGGCTTTAGCGCCCATCCAGCTAAGATTACCTTTCATTTTTAACAGTACGTTGCCGCGCAGCGCCAGCTCATCAAAATGCATAGACAACTGCCCTTCAATCGGAAAAGGAATATGCTGCTGCGCCATAACCGCTGGCACATCTACCATAGCATCCTGCAGTTGCAGAGAATTACCACCGCTACACACAGTCCCTTCAAATTTTTGGCTCGCTAAATTAGTAGTCACATAAGCACAAGGCTTGAAGGTGAGAAATGACCAAGGCTTTAAACTCCAGGTCATAGCACCCAGTGAATAGTCGCGGCCATCAACATGCAAACTAGCCAGACTTGCGCGACCATTCCAAAAACTGCCAGTCACACCATTCATACCAAGGCCAGTACCCTTAGTCAGAAAAGAAGCTGCTACTTGTGCAGGCACATTGCTGAGCACCAAACTCACAAAGACGATGGCACCCAAACTAATCCAGAGTTTTTTATTGGCAACTGAGATATTTAACAAACGGCTCATATAAGGTGCTTTCTTGTTGGGGAGACTTTTTACAATCTACATAAAATCACAAAAAAATTAATTTGCTTTGCGTAGACGCAGGGATACAGATACCTGCCCTGGATCATTGAGCGCTGCAATAGTGACATCTAATACGCTAATGCCATGCTTAAATTCAATTTCATACAGCCACTGCAATAGCGGCTGATAGCTCGCGGTATCTAAACGCACGCGCACTTCGCCCGCTGCGCCAGGCTGAAAACTGGTCATAGCCAAACCATTGCCGCGCAAACTGCTGTCGATCACGGAGTTAATATTTTCACCCGAACCCACTGCAGCACCATCACTGCGACGCTGCTGAATTTGCGCCGCCATTATTTGTACACGACCCAGAGTTTGGGTTGCCGCGACATTCGCCAAGGCCAGCTGATTGCGTTTGGCACTAATGGGCACTAATACCAGCATCCACAATAGAAAAATCACCACCAAGACCGCCATGGACATAAGCAGCATTTGCTCGCGGCGGTTATAGCGGTTTAACAACATAAATAACTGATTCATAGCAACGATTCCGGCCTTAGCGTTTGCGAATATTCAAGCGCGCTGATTGCACATTACCCTGAGCATTGATGCTGCCCAGCTCGGCACTTAAGCCCATCTCTTCGAGTTTTTGACGAATGGATTCGAAAGTGGCAAAACTATCTGCCTGGACGTTAATACTGAGATCGCCTGTTTCCGCTGTAAATGCAATACCGCGAATATTAGCGCTAGGTACAGCGGCAAATTGTGGCAACACCTGCCCCAACAATTCCATCACACTGCTGGATTGTCCTGCGGGCTGCATTTGTTTTAATAACAAAGTTAATTGTTTTTCCGCATCAACTAAGCGTCCTTGAGGAATAACGCTGCGCGCCTGCGCTTCAATTTGCTGACGCAGCACCAAGTTTTCGCGATTGAGCTTATGAATTTCAAAGAAGGATGCGCCGAGGTACACCAGTGCACACACACCCGCAAAAATGGCAACCGAGCGCCAGAGTTTCCACCAGCGCTCTATCGGCAAGCGCCGTGAAAATTCGCCCTGACACAAGTCGATTGAATTATTGCTGTAATCAAGCGCCCACTCGGTATTACTCTCGCGTGCCACAACCTGCTCTTGCAACTCTGGCGGCAGCAAGGCGACTAATTCATCCAGCGCCTGCTCGCTGTCGGCCAACAAATGTAAGTTAGGCAGATTGTCAGCGCGCTCTTGTGCCTTAAGCAACATGTGAATCGCCATAGGCGCATGCTTACCGGATACACTAAACCCTAGCTGCTTTCCGTATCGCACCAGCACATGGCCTCTGCGATAACTCAGCGTCCAGTCATCGAAATCACTGACCGCATTAGTTTGGGTCAAGGGCAATATTAGGGCTTCGGACCAGCAGCGCTGTACCTCAACCCCGAGCGCGGCGAGTTCGGCAAATACGCCCTGCAACCACAGCTTATCGGCATAGGCGACCGCAACCTTGCCATCCGTAGGCGTAGCCAACGCAAAGTGTAAATCATCAATATCGCCCACCACGCTGTCTTCCAACTGAAATGGCAGGAGATTGCGCAGATGCTTTTTTTCTTTTTCCGTGTATTCCAGCTGCCGAGTGGTGACCTGACTACCGGGCAAAATCACCCATGCAGAACAGGGCGACTCAGCGCGTTCGCTTAGCGCAGCGCGCAAGGCATCACGATTGCCATTGGCCGCTGCGTCGGTTACAGAACCGTCAGCCGCGAGCCAGCACCAGCGAAAATAATCGGCAAGACTTTTGCCGTCTTCAGACTTCTTGACAGAGAGCACCAGTTGAGTAGACATATTTGGCTCTTAAGTACCTTATAAAATTGTGCTAATGACAGCCTGCACCAAGGGCAGATTGCTGCGACTACTTACGTTTTTTATCTTTTTTAGGCTGCACAACTGTGGGCAGCTCGAACATATCATCGCGCTGAATGACCTTCAGCCCAGTGCTAAAGACATCACCTTGCGCCGCGCCGCGCCAGAGCAGGCTGCGCATGCTGCGGCGCTGATCAACCAGCTGCACGCTGGACTCTAACCAAAAAAAATCGGTTTTAACATTGAGCCCCGTAATATCTATAGGCCTACCCGCGAACAGCCTATTCCAAGTGTCAGTGATGGCCCCTGTATCGCTAAAACCGGTCTCGGGGCGCTCAGCGATTAAGCGCTGCGCATCCATTGGGTTGAGTGGTTCCAGCTCGCTCACACCGTTAATACACAGCCACAAATGATTAATATTGAGCGCTGGGTCGCGATAGCGGCCATCATCTGGCTGCGATGCCCAATTTGGGCTTTCCAGTGTGAGCGTATTGATATTCAGGCCCACATCAGCAAAGGGCAATACCGTTAAATAGGGCAGTAATTGCGCCACCAATAATGGCATTTCATTAAAGCCGCGAATCAAGCGCAGCTCATCCAAGCTCTTAAACTTGTCGTTAGCTGCCATATAGGGCTCAGGCAAACCCATATAGTAATTTGACTCGGCTCCGCCTTGCCCGGACTCCACATCGTTATCGTCAGCCCAATCTATAACTGCCTCTAGCAGCGCAGCTGCTTCATCAGATCGAAGCGGAAACTCGGGAAACGTCTGCAATAAACGAATAAACCGGCGCTGCTGCTCGCTGTAACGATCTGGCGTATTCAGTGGTTTCGACGCATCAGCCAGCGCCCTCGTTATATCATTCAAATTTAACTTGGCGGTGGCATCCACCAACTTCGCAGAACCTGTGACACCCTCATCTTCGATGGGGACTTCGTTGCTCCAAGGTTCGCCCAAGTAATCGGTCTTAGGGTCAAAATCGGCGGTGGGGAACAACAGCTTAGTCACCTCCTCCGTGCCCAATAAAAACGCCCGTGCTTGAGCGCCGTGCCAACGGCTTTCGGCCCGCGCCAAACCCAGCTGATACTGGCTCGCAAACTTAATGCTGAGCGCAGACACCAAGGCGACTATAAGCAATACCATTATTAATATGGCACCCTGCTCGCGCGCGCGACTACTGTTCGGGGAAGTTAAAGAGGCGCGCACTGGGGCCTACTCCTTTCAGCGTAATGCTAACTTCAACGGCCAAAGGCAAACCGGTTGTGCCTTGCTGGGTAGTATCTGGCCAGGTTTCCAACCACTTTTTGGTAAATTCGGTACCTTGCAGTGCGCTCTTGCCTTCACTGGTAATGATGCCAAGGTGGAGAAAGCGCAATTGCACATCCTCAACATCCTCTAGCAGCAGCTGATGGTAAGCATCATCTTCCATGTCAATTCGCGCGAGCTCACGATTAAAATCCGGCATAAAGTCGCGCCACAATTTACCTTCGGCTAAGCGATAGCTCACCAGCTGTAAATCACTGCGCGGCAAGTTGGAAAAATTCACCCAGCCACGGCGCTTAAAAAGCAATAACATCTGGTCAGCATCGCCGCCTGCGGCCTGTAAGCTATCCCCTTGAAATACGGTGTTGCGTCCGTCGGGCTGCAGCACGTTGCGCATATCAGTGCCAATAATTTGCCAGGCGCGATCAATGCGATTGATCTCTTCGAAAGCATCATTGGTACGCTCAGCGCCGCGAGTAGCACCATCGAGCGCTTGATAAGCCATGAGCGCAATCAGCGCGGAAATAACCATCGCCAACAAGACTTCTAGCAGCGTAAAACCCTGCAGGCGAATACGCACCGCTCGGTGCACAGTTCGGCAGTTAACGGGGCTGTCTTTCAGGATCACTGATATACCCCGTTAAGCGCGCTAGCGCTGGTTCATCTTCATCAATTCGCGTGGTGCTGCCCATGGCAACGCCTTTGGCCACCCCGAGCAAACGAACACTGATTTCGACCCGCTTAAATCCGGGAATAGGCAAACTTTCCATCGCAATGGTCTTCATTTGCCACTGCCAACGCAGGCCCGCTAACATTTCTATACCCGCATCTTTTTCGGGCAATTTATAGTTGCCTATTTTTTGCTGCATTTTTAATTGCTGCAGTAAATTCAACCGTGTTAACTGATTTTCGGCGACCCAATAGGCATAGGTTTTATCGCGAATACTTGCGGCGCCGTCTAATTGCGTCATCACTAGGGTGAGCAATGCGGGCAGCGCCACAGCCACAATCATCAGTGCAATCATGGCCTCCAATAGTGTGAAGCCGCGGCAGCGCGCTGCACCTTTCATTTGTTTCAGCATTGGCATTAAGCGCGTGCGTTTCATCGCCCTGCCTTGTATTGCTTGATGCGCTCTTCTTCGTTGCGCCAAACCAATTCGCCCATGATGCTCAGATCTATACGCTCGATGTCATCACCTGCGTTTTTGCCTTCCATGTAGATCGACACTTCCACTTCACCCGAGCCATCTCCGCTGGGATAAAAACCCATAACAGGGTCTTGGTATTCCAATTCAGGATCGTATTTCCAAAGTTTGTCGTCTATTACAAACTCTATTTTCATGCCTTCAGGCAGGCAGCGCTGCTGTAATTCTGGCAGGTCTTGCCATTGGCGATCGCGCACCCTTCGCCACTGGTAGCAATAACCCTGCTTGTTATCAAAGGTTATCTCCGTCGCGTCGCGCACTACGACAAATAAGCCGTGGGTTTCTCCTTTTAATACCGATTGCTCGGCGATGTAATTGCCCTGCAACATAAACTCTTCTGTCTCTTTGCGAGTGAGCTCTGCATCGCTATTGCCGCCGATGGAGAAGGACACCATGCCCACCGATATGCCGATAACAAAGACCACGATCATGATCTCGATCAGCGTAAAGCCCTGTTGTTGGCGCATCACGTTTTAGCTCGCACAGACAGAAGATTAAATGGCAAAGAAGGCTTAATTATTCCGCTTGATCCCAAACACTGATATCCGCTGCCAAGCCTTCGCCGCCGCTCACACCATCGGCACCTAAGCTGTAGATATCAAATTCATGACCTTCACCAGGGCTCATGTATTGGTAATCATTGCCCCATGGATCTTTAGACAATGAGTCCAAGTAGCCACCGGACTTCCAATTGCGCGGTACTGGCGCGATAGAGGGCTGGCTCACCAAGGCTTCAAGACCCTGCTCAGTGCTGGGATAAACATAGTTATCAATACGATAAAGCTTGAGCGCAGTTTGCAATGCCGTGAAGTCGGCGCGCGCCTTAGAGATACTCGCCTTGTCGCGGCTGTCCATCACGTTGGGCACCACGATTCCGGCGAGCATCCCGATGATCACAATCACCACCATAATTTCGATCAGGGTAAAACCCTGTTGCGCAAAAGGGCGCGCTTTTATTGTTGTTTTCATGGAGTTCTCCTCGAACACTTGGTCTTAAGTTAATTTCGTCATTTCAAAGATTGGGGTGAGAATAGCCATCACAATCAAGAGCACCGCTCCCCCCATAAAAATAATTGTCGCCGGCTCAAGTAGCCCCATAGCAACGCCCAGCATCATCTCTAGCTCGCGCTCTTGATCCTTAGCGGCGTTATCCAGCTGCTGCGGCAAGGTGCCGTTCGTCTCGCCGGAAGCCACCAACTGCACTAACAGCGGCGGAAAGGCACCAGTATTGTCCATGGCGCGGCTGAGGCTGGTACCTTCGCGCACGGCATTCGACACTACATCACAAGATTCCTGCAAAATTTTATTGGTCATCACCTGACCCGAAATGCTCAAGGCCTGTAACAAAGGCACACCACTGGCAGACAACAAACTGAGAGTGGCAGCAAAGCGCGCCGAATTAATTTGTCGCACTAAATCGCCGAACACCGGCAGCTTCAACTGCACCACATGCCAGGCGCGCAAACGTTTGGGGTCACGCATTAAGCGCTTCACAAAAAACACTAAACCGACGATAGCCATTAATAAAAACACGCCGTAATTCATCAGGAAATCGCTCATGGCGATCAAACCCTTGGTGAGTGTTGGCAGCTCATGCTTACTCTGTTCAAATATTTTGACCAGCTTAGGTACCACGAAGACCATCAGCGACACAATCACCGAAATACTCACTAGCAGCATGACTATGGGGTAGATCATGGCCATTTTGATGCGCTGTTGCAAAATCTGGCTGGTTTGAGTGTAGTCTGCAAGCCGCTCCAATACTGGGCTGAGAAAACCCGAGCCTTCACCGGCGCGCACCAGTGCGCGATACATATCATTAAAGGCAACGGGATTATCACCCAGCGCTTGCGCCAAACTAAAACCCTCAAGCACTTTAGTGCGCACCTGCAAGACAACCCGCTTGATATTGGCTTTTTGCGATTGCTTTGCAGTTGCGTGGAGCGCTTCGTCTAAGGGCAAACCCGATTTAACCAGCGACGCAAGCTGGCGGGTAATCATACTCAACTCGCGGGTATTTAATTTAGTGGGGCGCTTCATGCCCAAGCTAAATAAACCGCCGCCCGCACTGCTTTTAGTCGTGACGCTTTCGCCCGCTGCGCTAATGACCTCTAGAGGTTTTAATTTTTTCGCACGCAACTGATTGCGGATATGGCGCTCGGAATCGCCCTCAAGGATACCCTTGACGGACTTGCCTTCCTCAGTCAGCGCTTTATAACTATATGCACCCATAATTCGCCTTTAGAGCTGGGTGGTAACACGCAGCACTTCTTCTATGCTGGTGATGCCATCGAGTACGCACTGGCGGCCGTCATCACTGATGGACGGACTGTGCTTACGCGCTTCGGCCAGCATTTCTTGCTCGCCCGCTTGTTCGTGAATAAGGTGGCGCAATCGCTCGTTGATTTCAATCAATTCGTAAATACCTTTACGACCGCGATAACCTTGGTTATTACAATGCTTACAGCCTACAGGGCGACATACAGAAACGCCCACCGGCAACTTCAACATGTCGCGTTCGGATTCAACTGGCTCGTATTCTTCTTTACAGTGAGTACAAAGCACACGCACCAAACGCTGCGCCATCACCACTTCTAATGAGGAAGCCAAGAGGAAAGGTTCGACGCCCATGTCTTTCAACCGTAATACTGCGCCTATGGCAGTATTGGTATGGAGTGTGGAAAGTACCAAGTGACCTGTGAGCGAGGCTTGAATCGCAATTTCAGCGGTTTCGCCATCACGGATTTCACCGATCATTACTACATCCGGATCTTGACGCAAAATAGCGCGCAAACCACGGGCAAAGGTCATGTCGACTTTGGTATTAACTTGCGTTTGACCAATGCCGGGCAACAAATATTCCACCGGATCTTCGATGGTCATAATGTTGCGGCTGCGCGTGTTGATATGGCTTAAACCCGCATAAAGCGTAGTGGTTTTACCCGAACCTGTAGGGCCGGTTACCAGCACAATGCCGTGGGGTTTGAGCAGCGTTTTGGCAAGTCGATCGTGAACATGCTGAGGCATTTTTAATTGCTCCAGCTTCAGCTGGCCCGCCGCCTGATCGAGCAGACGCAATACAATACGCTCACCGAAAGCAGATGGAAGTGTGGATACCCGTATATCCACCGCGTGCCCCGCAAGGCGAACGGTAATACGACCATCTTGCGGTAAACGCTTCTCGGCGATATCCAAGCGCGCCATAACCTTTAAACGCGAGACCAATACCGGCGCCAATTCTGGCTTGGGCGATAACACCTCAGTCAAAATACCATCGACACGGAAACGCACCGACACGCGATCTTCAAAGGGTTCAAGGTGGATATCCGACGCACCTTCGCGCACCGCTTGCGACAAAATCGCATTGATTAAACGAATAATGGGGGCATCGTCATCGCCCGCGAGCAAATCGGTGCGGTCGGCTAGGTCGTCAGCCATGGAGGACAAGTCAAACTCATTGCCCAAGTCTTCTGCGGCGCGTTGAGCCGCGCCATCGCCGCTTTGGTATTCTTTGGTTAAGCGCTTTTGGAAATCTTCCGCAGGCAATTCCTCCAAAACAAAATCAGTGCCGAAGAAGCGTTGCAGCTCAAGCAGCACTTCTAAGGTCATACCAGGGCGACACAGAATACGCGTTTCATCCGCTTCAGAATCACCCAACATAACCCCATGGTTTGACGCAAAACTAAAAGGCAGCCGCTCTGTAAAAGGAATCTGCGCCTCAGTCTCCAAATCGTCCAGATCAGTGACCATCTGGGCATCGGGCAATGTGTTTAAAACTTCCTCAGTCACAACCTACTCCCCAGTGGCAGTAGCAGGTACAGGGGCGGGCTGTACGGGCAAAGTGCTTTCCCACTCGGGCAATACCGGAATCTCACTCTGCCTCATCAACAAACCACGGTTGTGTTGCTGATCTAGCTGATTTTCACGAATTAAACGATATTTAGAAGCTGTAGCGCCGGTCATGACCTTGTCGTCATGAATAATGGTGGCGCGAATAAATACCAACAGGTTGGTTTTGGTTTTGCGCGAGGTTTCACTGCGGAACAAGTGCCCCAAAATAGGAATACTGCCTAGTACCGGCACGCGGCGCTCGCCAGTCTGCACATCATCTTTAATCAAACCGCCAAGCACCACAGTCGCGCCATCGGCCGTTAAAATTTGCGTTTCAATTTCGCGCTTATTTGTAATCAAACCATCGGGTGATTGCGTCCCTAAACTGGAAATTTCATTTTTAATGTCCAGCACCATGCTGTCGCCATCATTGATATGCGGGGTCACTTCCAGTTTCAAACCAACATCTTCACGGTTAATCGTGGTAAAAGGGCTGCTAAAACCTGTACTACCCGTACCACCCGTACCGCCTGCACCAGTAAACGAACCCGTTTGAAAAGGCACCTGCTGACCAACTGAGATAGTTGCTGTATTGTTATCGGTAGTCATAATATTGGGCGTGGAAAGAATGTTAGTTTTGCTGCTGGATTGCAGCATTTTAATCAAACTAAAGAAGTCCGTGCGAGTGCCCAAGCGTCCCACCCCAAACAACTGCCCGGGAACTTGAGCTACGCCAGACGCAATG
The DNA here is from genome assembly GCF_057815475.1 of Cellvibrio sp. 25HG11W-0. Taxonomy (NCBI): domain Bacteria; kingdom Pseudomonadati; phylum Pseudomonadota; class Gammaproteobacteria; order Cellvibrionales; family Cellvibrionaceae; genus Cellvibrio; species Cellvibrio sp. 25HG11W-0. Next base: position 496,715 of record NZ_CM174230.1, on the reverse strand, counting down.
CTCAGTAATGATGCATTGCGATCATCAGTTGAGGCAGTTTTATCACTAGCGGATAACGCTGCCACACCCAAGCCAAAAGCGCCAGTACTGCCATTGTTGGAGCTGCCAAAGCCGTAATCATCATCGCGGTACATCCATTCGATACCCAACTCTTTGTTACCGCCCTCTTCAATTTCTACCACAATGGCTTCCACTAATACTTGCTGACGGCGAATATCGAGACTGTCGATAATAGAGAGCATGGTATCCATGGCATCAACATCGGCGGTAATTAACACCGAGTTAGTCGCTTCATCCGCCTGCACAGCTGGCTGCGTTGAGTTGGTGGCGCCGCCGCCCTCTGCACCCTTGCCTTGCGACAAGCTTTGCATCATGCCCGACAACACCTTGGCTACATCAGGCGCCTTAGCGTATTTGAGATAAACCACGCGCACATTGCTGTTGCGCGTTTGCGGACGATCGAGGTCGTCGATTAACAATTTCAAGCGCTGGCGCGACATATCATCGCCGCTGATAACTATGGCGTTAATGCGCTTGTCTGCCACTATGACCGGCGGCGTAGTAGTAGCGCCACGGTTTGGGTCCGGCTTTTCTAATTGCGTCAGCATGGCAACAACGTCGTTGGCATTGGCGTAGCGCAGGGGAATCACATCGGTATTAGTACCGCCAATTTTATCCAGCTGCACCACCAATTCATTCATCCGCGCTACGTTGGCGCGGGTATCGGTAATAATCAGCGCATTGCTGGGTTCATAGGTGGTGAGGTGACCATACTGCGGCACCAAGGGGCGCAGCGCAGCGAGAATTTTGGCGGCGCTGGTGTTTTTAAGCGGAATCACCTGCGTGATATAAAGGTCATCGCGGGTTTTGGTGTTGTTCTCGGTGGGAATAGGCAGGTTACGCGCATCGCGGTTGGCAACAATACGTACAATATTACCGCTATCTACTGCCGTGAAACCATAGACATCCAAGGATGCCAAAAACAATTCATAAAGCTCTTTGGCATTGAGCGGGCGACTGTTAATCACCTTAATCGGCCCGCGCACCTTAGGGTCAATGATTATTGTTTTGCCAGTCGCACCGGCAATAAACTTGATCACTTCCTGCACATCGGAATCGTTGAAATTCACTGTCCAGGTCTGTTCGCCCTGAGCATTAGGGCTCTGCGCCTCTACCTGAGCAGAGAGGGGAGCACTTATACCAACTAAGGCTGCCAGCAGAAGACCACCGATAATATTATTGTTACGACCATTAAACCGGTTCACTAGACAACCTCACTCATTTAAGCACTACGTCAAGGTTAACAATACTACCACTGCGCTTAATTTCTAAGTTCGCGGAGGTGGCGCTACCCATACTTTTATAGATATCCATAATTTTGCCAGGGCTGCTAAGCGGTACACCATTTACCGCCATGACGATATCGTCAGCTTGCAAACCCAAAGAGAAAAACACATCCGCATTACGGCCAGGGCGAATTTTATAACCCACCACCTTGCCTTCTTCACGATAGATACTCATAGCCACAACATCAGCCAAAGACTGTGCGGTAGGCGCCCCCGATGCTCGCACCGGCGCCATTTCTGGCCCGCGGTCAACAGGTGCCGGCGAGCCTTGATACGGCGTAGCGGTTGCTTGAGCTGGCGACCAGTTGCTCGCCGGAGGGGTATAGCTTGGTCCAGTATAGGCAGTCGCTAATTTGGGGGCGTTGGGGTCTTCTTTATACAACCACAGCGTTTCAAAACGGCCACCATTATTAAGGATGACACGATCATCCAGCACCTTGGCCAGGGTGACATTACTGCCAATCGGCAAGGTGTCGCCTACGGCATAAACATCGGCCTTATCGCTCACCACTATAACCGCACGACCACCGGTCTCGACATTACTCGCTACCACACCACGCAAAACTAAGTTCAACTGGGTATCGGCAGCATCGTCAGCCACAGGCATCTGAACTTCAGCCTCAGCTGGAGCGGCAACCACAGTGTTATCACCAAAAGGGGTAAGGTCTTTTAACTGTTCGATATTCACATTGTTGGCCGCAGCAGGCAAATTTGCAGGCTGGCTCGCCACGGTAATTTCATTCGACGCTGGCGTCACATCAGGCATAGGTACTATTAGCCAAAATAGACGAGCCAAGCTGTGGCTAACCCAGAGCACCAATAGCAGCATAATTAACGCCTGCCAGCGACTCAGCGATATGAGCTTTAACCGCCCCAAGGCACGCTGCCCAAACTGCTCAGCCTGTGCAAGGCGCTGCTCAACAGCAGCTCTATTAGAAACAGATGATATTTGCATGAAGTTGCGTTATTCCTGTGCACTGAAAGTGCGGCAGAGAGGATTTTGACGCCATTGGCGTAACCTAATCCTATCAAATGCTTAGTGCGTTATGGTTATCAAAGCTGGCAAATTGTACTCTATTCGTTCTACAAATGCTAAAAGCGACGCCAAGAGTGATACCTAGATAACGCTTCTGTCGAGTTGCGGCGCAATTAACTCAATTAACGCCTGAGCAATAACGCACAATTACTTTAAGTAGCACCCGTATATGCTTGATGCACAATAACTTATTAACTGACAAAAGCCCGAGTAAACAATAGAGCCAGACTAGAAGGTAATGAATCCGATTGCAATACACCGCAGGAGTGCCCACGCGCAAATTGCGACGAAAATCTTGATTTGGCACCTAAAACACCAGCATCCACCGACCTAGAAGCCCCCGCTCAAATCCGCAGCTGCTCTATAACACCCAACAGGCTTGCACCCTGCAACCACCACGCCACCCACCCAAGTAGACTACGTTGCTTTACCCTAGAGGAAAAATGAACAAATATGGAAGCGCCTTTTTATAGCCACAGGCACCTGGTATAGGTCCTGATTATAAGAGCTGACCTAGCGCCGAGAACTCACCGCGCCCAACCCAAAAAAGAAAAACCCCGACTGCAGGGGGATGCAATCAGGGTTTTTACAGGATGAATCGCCTTACCTTAGGCCAAATGTGCGCGTGATCCTATGCTCCTTGCCTATAACTCGTCCCGAGCCATTTCCTTAGTACACCGCCATTATTGTGGAATTAGGCGTCACAGACTAGTGGCGCATCTCTCTATGTTTTGTAGGAGATATCGCACAAACCTAACCGCCAACAACAGGCGAAAGACCTGCAGAATCCGCCGTACGGGTTTATAATCGCGCCCCACGACTAACTCGAACGAGAAAATGGCTATGGCCGCCAAGAAAAAAGCGATTGATTTTGAGCAGTCACTCAATGCACTAGAAAACCTTGTAACCCGCATGGAACAAGGCGACATGTCACTTGAAGAATCGCTACAGGCGTTTGAGACTGGTATCGCCCTAACGCGCGAATGCCAAACCCGTCTCGCCGCCGCCGAGCAACAGGTGACCAAATTGATCGAGCAGCAGGGCGAGATCAAACTGGAGCCGTTCGCCGAAGGCGATGACGTATGAGCCAAGGCTTTAAAGAGTTTGCCCACAGCTGTCATCTGCGCGTCGATACCGCGTTAGACAAGCGCTTTCCCCTCAGCGAAGATCCCACCCGATTGCGCGCCGCCATGCGCTATAGCCTATTTAATGGCGGCAAGCGCGTGCGCCCGACCCTCGCCTATGCCGTCGCACTCGCCGTAAACCCACAAATCAGCTTGGATAAAATAGACAGCATCGCCTGCGCCCTGGAATGCCTTCACTCCTATAGCTTGGTTCACGACGACCTGCCCGCTATGGACGACGACGACCTGCGGCGCGGCAAACCGACTTGTCACATCGCCTTTAATGAAGCCACCGCTATTCTGGCGGGCGACGGCTTGCAAACGCTTGCGTTTGAACTGCTACTGCAAAACGACTTCAGCGCTGAGGTGCAAGTCCAGCTCATCCGCCAGTTAACCTCAGGTGCTGGCGCGCAAGGCATGATCCTAGGCCAAGCTATAGACCTAGCCGCTGTGGATAAACAGCTCAATCTCGCGCAGCTGGAAACCATGCATCAACACAAAACCGGCGCCCTTATTCGCGCCAGTGCGTCCATGGGTGCCATAGCCGCTGGGGCAAATGCCCATCAGCTCAGTCAAATAGACAGCTATGCCCAAGCCATTGGCCTTGCCTTTCAAGTACAAGACGATATTCTGGACGTCACAGCGGACACGGCAACCCTCGGTAAGCAACAAGGGGCCGACATAGCGCGCAACAAACCCACCTATGTTTCGCTTTTGGGGCTTGAAGCCGCGCGCCAAAAATTGCACGACCTGCATCAAGACGCACTAAGCGCCATCAAGGATTTTGACTCCAGCGCTGATCTGTTGCGCTCGCTCGCTGCTTATATAGTGGAGCGCAGCTATTGATCCTATTGCACAGCTGTTAATGAACGCACCTGCAGGCTAATTGGGCGCACATCCATTAACGTAAAAGCACAAGAGCACCAACCAAACAGCAACCTCTAGGTATTTATCGCCTCGCCACCTACAATGCCAGGCCGCCGATAAAAAAACACATAATGAAAACTGAGCTGATAACGCCCAATGCTGAATGAAATCCCCACTTGCCGCCCACTTACGCCCCTGCTCGATAGTATCGACAGCCCCGCAGATTTGCGCGCCCTTAATGAAAAGCAATTACCCCTGCTCGCCGATGAATTGCGTGCGTTCCTACTCTTTACCGTAGGGCAAACGGGCGGCCACTTTGGCGCAGGCTTAGGCGTGGTGGAGCTGACCATTGCGCTGCATTATGTGTATGAAACACCGAGCGACCGCCTAGTATGGGATGTGGGCCACCAAACCTATCCCCACAAAATTCTCACCTCGCGCCGCGAGCGCATGAACTCCATTCGCCAAAAAGATGGACTCTCCGGTTTCCCCAAACGCGAAGAAAGTGAATACGACACCTTCGGCGTTGGCCACTCCAGTACCTCTATCAGTGCCGCTCAAGGTATGGCCATCGGCGCCAAAATGTCCGGCATCGAGCGCAAAGTTGCCGCGGTAATAGGCGATGGCGCCCTCACCGCCGGCATGGCGTTTGAAGCCCTAAACCACGCCGCCCACTGCGAAACCGATATGCTGGTGGTGCTCAACGACAACAACATGTCCATCTCCCCCAATGTAGGCGGGCTATCGACCTACCTCTCCAAAATTTGGGCGAGCAAGTTTTACAACTCGCTGCGCGAAGGCAGCAAGCAAGTGCTAGGCAAAATCCCGCCCGCATGGGAATTTGCACGCCGCACCGAGGAACACTTTAAAGGCTTCTGGTCGCCCGGCACCCTGTTCGAAGAAATGGGCTTTAACTATGTAGGGCCAATTAGCGGCCATGACTTGGGCGATTTAGTGCGCTGCTTACGCAGCCTGCGCGAAGTGAAAGGCCCCAAGCTACTGCACATCATCACCAAAAAAGGTAAAGGCTTTGAGCCCGCCGAAAATGACCCTGTGGGCTATCACGCACTCAATAAGCTGGAGCCGACCAAAACCCCCGCCAGCCCTAAAAAAATCAAGTATCAAGATGTGTTCGGCCAGTGGCTGTGCGATATGGCGGCGCAAGATGAACAGCTAGTCGCCATCACCCCCGCCATGTGCGAAGGCTCCGGCATGGTGGAGTTCTCTCAAACTTATCCCGAGCGCTTTTACGATGTCGCCATCGCCGAGCAGCACGCGGTAACCCTCGCCGCCGGTATGGCCTGCGAAGGGCAAAAACCCGTAGTTGCCATCTACTCCACCTTTTTACAACGTGCCTACGACCAGCTAGTACACGATGTTGCCCTGCAAAATCTCGATGTGCTCTTTGCGATAGATCGCGCAGGCCTAGTCGGCGAAGACGGGCCCACTCATGCGGGCAGTTTTGATATCAGCTTTTTGCGCTGCATTCCCAACATGATCATTGCCGCACCCAGCGACGAAAACGAATGCCGACAACTACTTTATACCGCCTATCAGCACCAAGGCCCCGCCGCCGTGCGCTACCCGCGCGGCACCGGCACCGGCGTAGCAATTGAGCACACCATGCAATTATTACCGCTGGGTAAGGGCCTAGAAAAACGTAGCGGCAGCCGTGTGGCAATCCTCTGTTTCGGCACACTATTACCCGCCGCACTTGCCGCCGCAGAAGAACTTGGCGCCAGCGTCTGCGACATGCGTTTTGTAAAACCCTTAGATGCAGAATTAGTAGAGCGCATGGCCAAAGACCATGAGCTATTAGTAACGCTCGAAGAAAATGCCATAGCGGGCGGTGCTGGCAGTGCCGTAAGCGAACACCTCAACCAACAGGGGCTGGTCATACCTTTGCTGCAATTAGGTTTTAGCGACAGTTTTATCGATCACGACAGCCAAAAACGGCAACTAGCCAAACTCGGCCTCGATGCCGCCGGCATAGTCACCAGTATTCGTCAGCGCCTTGGGCTGCTCGGCATTCACTAACACGCGTTAAAAAGGAGCCACCATGCAGGGTCAAATTACCAAGGTATCTCATCAGGTTTTTTTCTGGCTCAAAAATCCCGAGTCCAAAGAAGACTTAGCACAATTGTTAAAAGGCATTCAGGGTTTAACCGCAATTAAAACCATTCGCGGCGCACACATAGGCGTACCCGCCGCCACCGAATCGCGCGATGTCATCGACAGCAGTTACAGCGCGTCAGAGTTATTATTTTTTGATTCGATAGAAGATGAACAAGCCTACCAAGTAGACCCGCTGCATTTAAAATTTATTGAAGACAACAGCCATTTATGGAGTAAGGTTGTGGTCTACGATTCCATCAGTCACAGCGCAATTTAAGGCACAGTAAAAACAATAAACCCCGTAGCAACGCGGGGGTTTTTACATGCTACATGCAGCAACAATTTCAATCAAAAAATTAATCCTGACACCCAGAAAATAAATGCGTCATGAAGAAAAATTACAAGACCTACCTCTTAGCAGTAGTCTTAATACTTTGGTGCTATAGCAACATTTATATAGCTCTTCCTATATCTGGTGTTGTAGTTGACGCAACTACTGAGATGCCAGTTTCTGGAGCCGTAGTTGTCGCCAAATGGACATCGGAAAGCCCCGGCTTTCATTCTGCAGGCAATGAATTATTTGAATTTCAAGAGGCTGTAACTGACCTAGAGGGAAAGTTTACGATTGAAGGATGGTATATAAAATTTTTATTTAGGTTATGGGCGTCGATCTCCATTAGGCAGCCCTACTTACTTGTCTATAAATATACTTACGAACCTGTTGAATTTTGGAATGCTTATCCCTCCGATAGTCGCTTCAGACATAGCCATGGAACACTTATCCGGTGGAATTCAGATACCCTATTAAAAATTCAACCTCTAATGGGAAGCAGAATCGAAAAAATACAACAGTTCAAATTTCATGAACAAAAACTCAATTTAATTTACAGTTGTGAATTAGACAAAATAAAAATGCTGCTATTAGAGGTCGACAAGCAGTTTTTAGATATGGAGTTAGGCGCTTTTGAAAAATCTGCTTTGCCACGCGACTTAAAGCCTTGGTACACCAATGGCACCTATCCGAAGGATGATGAAAAATGCACAGGGGTAATACAATATTTGACGGATGCTAGAAAAAAAACGAATTTACATAAAAAGATAACTCCCATGCGAGATCCCCAGTATTGGTTTTTAAATTGACTGCAAACCCTACATTGCCAGCTTAACCAGCTAAAAGGTTTATTTTTTTAGTAAGCCAACCTTAAGACTAAGAGCGCGATGCAGTGTTGGATTTCCATTTTTCAATAGTGCGCGCACTTTATCTCTAAACAGAGCAAGATGCTCTGGCCAGCCTGCTAACTTCGCATAAGTCTCTTTATTCGGCCACTTTGCATATGCAATAAAGCAACCATTTTCAGCGCTGTGCAATCGAGAACCAAGGCTACCGCGACTTTCATAAATAACTTTCGTACATTCACTCCAAACCGAAAAAATTCTCTTCCATTCCTGCAACGGGTTAATGTTCTTGAATTTTTTATAGCAATTTTTTATCTCCGCTTATTCGCCACCTTAAATCACTAGTGTAACGACTAGTATCCCAAGCGTTGATGTTGCAATTGCAAACGCTGCGCATCGTCCTGCCGCCGCGCCAGTGAATAGCTTTCATCATCCAGCTGCAGCTGTAAATTATTTATTTGATCGCGCAGGTTTTTTATCGTATCCAAATGTTCGCGGCGCTGTTTCGAGCTGCTATTCGAGTCGACAATTGCCTGCTCGTGATCTTTAATATCTTGCTGCATAGCATTCAAATCATGTTGAAACCGGCTAATGCGCGCTTGACTATTTTGCACATCGCGATTGATCGCAAAAAGCGCCTGACCAGCCCGATAGGCGTTTAGAAAATTTTGCTCCAAATCAGCGGGGCACACACCGTAATAGGCGCCGCCACTAACCCCAGCTTGATAGGCGATATTTTTCACACAATATTTGCGCGCGCCCTCTTTGTGCCCCAGCTGATAGCGCCCCAAATCGGGCACCACATTGACCTTGGCGCAATCCTTACGGTAATTGCCAATGCCGGATTCAGGCTTACCCTGACTGCCGTCTTCAAAACCAATCAACCTCCACTCCGCATTCAGACACTCTTTTTCATTCATAGACGCGCAGCTAGCCAACAAGCCAGTAATTAGTATTAACAGAACATTATTTTTCATGGCGGAACCCTTATTCTGAGATAGGCAGTAACTCGACAATTAATATCGATGATTCATTTAATAAGGCAGGACATCTAATACTGTAATTTTTGTACATTGAATTGATTGTAGTTTTCGCCCGCTGACAAGTCACTTCTCTTTGCTTCGACGAAAGAAAAGTGACCAACTTTTTGGCGCTTGCTGACATCGACCATGCGCGAAGAACTGCAATCATTGATTTTCTGTGATCAATAGTTTTCACTCATTCTAGTCATGAAATTGGTGTGCGAGTTTAACAAACGCGCTGACATAATCTATGTCGATATCGGCTTCGCGAATGCCGAGGAAAATTTGTTTGTGTATGCCTAATTTACCCAGCGGTATTGGAACCACATCAAGCTTACTGGCGTACTCTTCCACAAGCCAGCGAGGCAGTGCGGCTACTCCTCGGCCGCTGGCAACCATTTGCAGCATGATGTCGGTGGTCTCTATGGGTTTGTGTCTTTTGGGGCTGATCCCGGCGGGCAGCAGGAATTGGTTGTAGATATCCAAGCGTTCAAGTGTGACTGGGTAAGTAATTAATACTTCTGTGCGCAATTGTTCAGGCTTTACATATTTTACTTTGGCGAGGGGGTGGGCTCCATTCACCACCAGTACTTGCTCATAATCAAAAACAGGTTCGAAGCGTAAGCCTGGTTTGTAGAGCGGGTCTGGCGTTACCAGCAAATCTATTTCATAACCAAACAAGGCGCCTATGCCACCAAATTGGAATTTCTGTTTAACGTCAACATCCACATTGGGCCAGGCAGAAAGAAACGGAGAGACCAATTTAAGTAGCCACTGATAGCAAGGGTGGCACTCCATACCAATGCGCAAAGCCCCGCATTCGCCCTGGGCATACTGCCGGAGCCGCTCTTGTGCATAGTCCAGCTGTGGTAGTACGCGATTAGCAACTGCCAGTAAATACTCGCCCGCCTGGGTGAGCTTCAGGCTGCGCCCCTCGCGCCGCCATATCTCAATGCCTAGGTTTTGCTCCAGTTTTTTTACCGTATGGCTGATGGCTGACTGAGTCAGGTGTAAGGCATCGGCGGCGGCGGTTAAAGAACCTTGGCGTTCAATTTCCCGCACTACAGCTAAATGGTTGCGTTCAAGCATCTTGAATCTCGAAAAGTCACATGAATGTGGTTAATGGATTTTTAAAAAAGTACCATTTAAATTCATAAATGAACAGGCTTAGGGGGCTGGTGTAACTAGGCAAGATTAAAAGCCTAAAACTTGCATCAGCATGCGGCTACCGCTGATCAATAGAAAAATTGCAAATACGCGTTTGAGCATCAGCGAATCCAGCTTGGAGCCGAGCCATGCACCTGTGGGCGCGAGCAGTACTGTAAGCGGCACTATGCAGAGAAAGCCGGGCCAATTGACCATGCCGATCATGCCCTCAGGTGCGTCTGCCGGCGCCTGTGCAAACAGCATTGCCAGTGCCCCAGGTACAGCGATAAGCATGCCAAATACCGCGGCTGTGCCCACGGCTCTATGGGGGGAATAATTACAGGCGGTGAGCAGTGGCACGCCGACAGTGCCGCCACCAATGCCCATAATCACCGAGAAAAACCCTATGAATCCCGCCATCGCCCCCTGACCTTTCATGCCGGGTAACTGCTGGGCGATGGGCGCTGCTGTTGCGCGCAACAACATATTGGCCGCGACCAAAAGCGCCACCACACCGAAGATGGCACTGGCGGCAATGCCTCGCGTCTGGAGCGCAAATGAACTGCCCAGCACTACGCCAAGTAACATATAGGGCCACCAGCGCTGCACCAACAGCCAATCCACATTGCCGCGTTTATGATGCGCGCGAACGGAGGAAATACTGGTAGGTACAATTGTTAAGAGCGATGTTGCGGTAGCCACCAAGATCGCCGTTGCGGGGCTAACACCTGCAGCCTGCAAGATAAAATAGAGTACGGGTACTATAACAATGCCGCCGCCCACACCGAGCAGGCCCGCTAAAATTCCCGCAAAAGCGCCAGTGATAAGCATGGCAATAATCGTAGGCAACCATTGGCTCAAGAATTCGCTCATGACTGAGCTCCACTCACCAGCTTGGCACCATAGTTGTGTAGGTCACTTTCAGTCGCTTGCCCCACAGGATGATAAGCGCGATTAAAATAAACCAAACCTTGATCCTGTTGCGTTTGTTGAATGGCGACAACCCGACAAATAAAAATATCGTGTGTGCCGACGGTTTGAATTTGCTCAATCTGACAATCAAAACTCACTAAAGAATCCTCTAAGACGGGGGCGCCTGTTACTAATTTTGTCCAGGCGCCATGCTTAAACCGTTCTTCAGAATTTATAGCGGACGAAAACACCTTGGAAATAGGCTGATGCTGCGCGCCCAACACATTCACGCTTAAAATTTTATTTTCTATAAAATGTGTATGGGAGTAGGCCGCTTTATTCATACAGACTAATAATGTTGGCGGGGTGTCGGTGACACTGCATACAGCGGATGCCGTGAAGCCATAGCGACCAGACGCACCGGTTGTGGTAACAACATTTACCGCAGCGGTTAACAAAGACATTGCATTTTTAAAGTCTGTTGCTTCAATCATTTTCTGTTCCTACATTGAACGATAGAATTTTTCTTAAGAAGAATTAGGTTGTGAGCTCTCTGCGCAGGATGTCCGCGCCTGCACTTAAGGCCTTTAGCTTGGCTCTTGCGACTCCTCGCGCTAAGGGGGTCATGCCGCAGTTGGTGCAAGGGTAGAGGTTTTCTGCATCGACAAATTTAAGTGCTTTTCTTAAGGTGTTGGCGACTTCCTCTGGTGTTTCAATGGTGTTGGTGGCTACATCAATGGCCCCTAGCATCACTTTTTTACCGCGAATGAGTTCAAGTAGATCCATGGGCACATGAGAGTTTTGACACTCAAGTGAAATTATATCTATGTTAGATTTCTGCAGTTTGGGGAATATTTCTTCATATTGCCGCCACTCTGAACCCAAGGTTTTTTTCCATTCGGTATTGGCTTTTATGCCATAGCCATAGCAAATATGCACCGCCGTTTCACATTTAAGCCCTTCAATGGCTTTTTCTAAGGTGGCAATCCCCCAGTCATTTACCTCGTCAAAAAATACATTAAAGGCCGGCTCATCAAATTGAATAATATCAACGCCCGCCGCCTCTAATTCTCTGGCTTCTTGGTTGAGAATTTTGGCGAATTCCCAGGCCAGTTTTTCGCGACTTTTATAGTGGCTGTCATAGAGCGTATCTATCATCGTCATGGGGCCTGGCAGCGCCCATTTTATGGGTTGATTAGTTTGCTGGCGTAAAAACTTGGCATCTTCAACAAAAACGGGTTTCTGCCGCGAAACCGCACCAACGACTGTAGGTACGCTTGCATCATAGCGGTCGCGAATTCTAACCGTCTCGCGCTGCTCAAAATTAACGCCGTCGAGGTGCTCAATAAACGTAGTGACAAAGTGTTGGCGCGATTGCTCGCCATCGCCAACAATATCAATGCCTGCTTGTTGTTGTTCGTGCAAGGACAGGCGTAGCGCATCTTGCTTGCCGGCAATTAATTCTTCGCCTTGCAGTTTCCACGGCGACCAAAGCGTTTCAGGTTGTGCCAGCCAAGAGGGTTTGGGTAGGCTGCCTGCCGTTGAGGTGGGTAATAATTTTTTCATAATAAGTGATCTTGTGTAATGTGATTAATTAAAGCGCGTAATTGGCGGACCATTGTTCAAGAATAGTTTTATAGGGTTTGATGAAGTGCTCCTCAACAAACTTGCCCTGCTCAATCGCCAGTCGACTGCGCTCTTCTCGATCATAAACAATGCGCGTTAATGAATAATCCTGATTGCTCAAGCTTGGCTGATAGGATTTTCCTGCGGCAGAATTCGCATTATAAATCTCTGGTCGGTAAATTTTTTGGAAGGTATCCATGGTGCTGATGGTGCTGATCAGCTCAAGATTAGTGTAATCGCCCAGCAAATCGCCGGAAAAATAAAACGCCAAAGGTGCAACACTATTTTGCGGCATGAAATAGCGAACCTTAAGCCCCATTTTTTTAAAATATTCATCCGTTAAAGAATATTCATCCTGCTGGTATTCAATGCCCAGTACCGGATGCTGATTTTCAGTCCTATGATAATTCTTGCTGCTCGAAACACTTAGGCATATCACCGGCGGTTTATTAAAATGCTCTTTGTAGGTGCTTGAATTCACGAAGTACTTAAATAGCTTTCCGTGCAGATCACCAAAATTATCAGGCGTGCTAAATGTTGGCTGATTCTTATTGTGCCCAAGCAACAGCACGCTAAAATCATAGTCCCGTAGGTAAGAGGAAAAATTATTCCCTACAATGCCCTCAATGCGCTCATTGGTTTTCCGATCAAAAATTTTCGGTTTCAATATTTCAATCAGGGGAAGCGCATTACTGCTGTTTTCAATATCAACATTCATCTCAACGGAAATGATGTCAAGCTCGACGGCATAGCGATCGCCTTTGGGGTTATCCCAATGCGCCAAGGCATTGAAACGATTGTCGATCATCCTTAAAGTGTTGCGTAGGTTCTCCTGGCGGCTCGCCCCTCTCGCCAAATTGGCAAAGTTGGTAGTGATGCGCGTACTTTCGGCGGGATGATAGTTTTCGTCGAAACTAATGCTCTTAAGCGTGAAGGTAAATTTTTTGCTCATGGTGATCTGGCTCCCTAATTTCTGAGATAAAACCTGAATGTATTTGTTGCTCTTTCTGGGCTATTTATGTCCCGTCCAATTTTCTTTTCCGCTGTATCCACCGCTAGTCGGCACAATCTTTTTTGGATTTGTGGCTCATGGACTCAGTTAAAGTCAGCTGACATATCGCCTGTCGTTAAGCGCAGAGTGTGTTTTATACTTGAATCACCACATGAATAAAAATGATTTTATTTCACCAATCCATGAGCTTTTCTCATGTGGCGGCGTAATCTGACACACTTATTTGAAATGTATCCGCACTAGCAGGTGTACTTTCCTTGCGATATTCGGGAACTTTTCATGGGTGATGGCGGGTGCCATTAACGAGATTTTTAAAACAAGGCTGGCGTAGATCAATCTGAAGCGTGAAGGGAAATTAGAAAAGGCAGTCGGTTGCTGGAAGATTGGAGAGGAAGGACACCTAAGATTGAGGACACCCACTATTTAACACGCAGCACCTTAACTCTTCACGCTTGAAAACCGCGCTTCAGGGACCCAAGATTACTGTACGTTAATACAGAACACTAAATCAGGAAGATAACTATGACTCGGCCTCGTCGCGAGCTTATAGCCTTGGAGGCAACCCCTTACTATCATTGCATGAGTCGTTGTGTGCGACGAGCATTTTTGCGATAGATGTCACCGCCCATGCAGTCATGTCTAACCACTATCATCTAGTGCTGCGTATTCATTCCGAACTTTCTGCCCAATGGTCTAACCGTGAAATTATTGCTCGCTGGACTCAGCTTTATAAAGCCCCCGTATTAATTGAGCGCTACCAACTACAGCCGCAACTTTCTAAGGCTGAACTCGATGTTGTAGAGGAGATCATAAGATTGAGGACACCCACTATTTAACACGCAGCACCTTAACTCTTCATGCTTGACAACTGCGTTTCAGGGACCCATGATTACTGTACGTTAATACAGCACCCTAAATCAGGACGATAATTATGACTCGGCCTCGTCGCGAGCTTATAGCCTTGGAGGCAACCCCTTACTATCACTGCGTGAGTCGTTGTGTGCGACGAGCATTTTTGTGCGGGAGCGAGGGCGAGTTTAACTTTGAACACAGGCGCGGCTGGATTGTTACACGAATTCAAGAGCTTGCCAGCATTTTTGCGATAGATGTCGCCGCCTATGCCGTTATGTCTAACCACTATCATCTAGTGCTGCGTATTCATTCCGAACTTTCTGCCCAATGGTCTAACCGTGAAATTATTACTCGCTGGACTCAGCTTTATAAAGCCCCCGTATTAATTGAGCGCTACCAACTACAGCCGCAACTTTCTAAGGCTGAACTCGATGTTGTAGAGGAGATTATTCATTGTTGGCGGCAGCGCTTAAGTGACATCAGCTGGTTTATGCGCTGCTTAAACGAACCTGTCGCGCGCATGGCTAATGCTGAGGACAAGTGCACGGGGCGATTTTGGGAAGGGCGCTTCAAATCTCAAGCGTTATTGGACGATGCCGCAGTCTTAAGTTGTATGGCCTACGTGGATTTAAACCCTATTCGCGCCGCCATGGCGAACACACCTGAAAATTCTGATTACACCAGCATTCAAGAGCGATTGGGTATTGCTCCTAGCATAGTTCCCACCAAGGACACGACTGAACCCTTATCTCAAGCCACCACCAATCCATCAATTTCCCGGGCACCGTTGCTCGCCTTTGCGGGTGATGAACATCAAAATAATTCCTCCATTCACATTCCTTTTCACTTTACCGACTATCTCGAACTCGTCGATTGGACGGGGCGCATATTGCGCAGTGATAAACGCGGCGCCATTCACCATGCACTGCCACCCATTCTCACACGCCTTGGCATATGCTCTGAACGCTGGCTGCACAACTGCAATCATATGGGTAAAGACTTTCACCGCGCCATAGGCCCGATTGCTAAGCTTGAACAGCTCTGCGAAAAACTCAATCAACGCTGGCTCAAAGGAGCCAGCGCCTGCCGATTGCTTTACTCGGCTTAACCATATTCCTTTACTTACCACCTAACCTAGATTTTAGGCATTAAAACTCGCCTGCAGCCTGGTGAGATTACGCCAAAATTATCAACTCGATTTATTCATTGTGCCTTCGCTCAAAAAAATCACTACCTATGGAAAAGATTAGCGCTTGAGAGAGCTATTTGAGACCAAATGGCTGTGCACTTTTTAATTGGTGGGTGTCCTCATTTTGCTGCGATAAACGCGGCGCCATTCACCATGCACTGCCACCCATTCTCACACGCCTCGGCATATGCCCTGAACGCTGGCTGCACAACTGCAATCATTTAGGTAAAGACTTTCACCGCGCCATAGGCCCGATTGCCAAGCTTGAACAGCTCTGCGAAAAGCTTAATCAGCACTGGCTCAAAGGAGCCAGCGCCTGCCGATTGCTTTACTCGGCTTAACCATACTCCTTCACTTACCATCTAACCTAGATTTTAGGCATTAAAACTCGCCTGCGGCCTGGTGAGCTTACGCCAAAATTATCAACTCGATTTATTCGTTGTGCCTTCGCTCAAAAAAATCACTATCTATGGAAAAGACATGGCTTTTGAGAGAGCTATTTGAGGTCAAGTGGTTGTGCACTTTTTAATTGGTGGGTGTCCTCATTTTTCGGCCCAATATTTTGGCTTAATTTTAAAATTAGTGATTTTACCCCAAGGCATTTCCATTTCACGTAGCTTGTATTCAATAGAGGTAATTTCATTTACTCCAAGAATACTAGCTGAATTTTGCGAGCGCTTTAAATTACTACATAAAACAATATTACAGCTTTTAGCAATTTCAATGGATTCAAATTTAGGTTTCAGGTCTTCACAAAGCTCTGCACAATTATAAGACTCAACCCAATGCTTAAACTCTATCGAAGTGACGGGTTTTTGAGGGGAAAGTGAAGGCTTTCCATGCCTCATTAAAATTACGCGCATTTCTTCATTCCTAGAACAGCATAACGAGGCTGTAGAAAAATTAAGTTTAAAAACACAAAATCCTTCCCAGCGCGTGGTTGTTTTAAATTGACGACTATTTGAACAGCTTTTCTTGCAATCGACAAGATGCAATATAAAACTGAACTAATAAGTCATTTATCGGTTAAAAATGATCGCATTTGGCCTATAAAAGCACTTCAGTGCTCTTTTACCCCCACTATGTCCCATATCTCCAGAGCTTTTCCACATTGTGCACCATGCAGTATAACTGCCATTGGGCAGTTACCTTTTGTTCGCCGCGTAAGCTTAGTTTGTTGAGCCTTTTATTGCTGCATATATTGCCAAACACCGGCTCAATGGTGTGCATGCGTTTGCTGTAAATTCTTTTGCCATCCTCGCTGTCAATTATTTTCTTCATCCGGTCGAGATGAGTGACTTTTCGTTGGCTTTCAATTAATACGGAGATTTGTCGTCCTTGGGCTTTTACATCATTTTTCATGCACTGCTTGTTGAGTGGGCATTCGCGACAATCTTTTAGTTCGCCCCTGAAACGCATATGTGGGCCGCTTGGGGTTTTAAAATAATCTCCTAGGTAGAGCATCTTCTTTCCGTTGGGGCATACTGCTTCTTTATTGTCGGCATCCACAACAAAGTCTTTGCTGGAAAATATCGCGCGGGTCTTTTTATTGTCTTTACGTGTGGCCTGGCGTTTTTCTTTATGTTTTAAAAAACTTTCCGAACCCGAAAATACAGGGTCTCTTAATCGGAATTGGTTGTCGGGAATAACGGCCGTAATTTGTTGCTCATGCAAAAAAGCCAAGTTGTCTTCACTGCAATAACCCGTATCAGCCGTAATAATGCAGCCATCTTGAAAAAGGCTGTCATCAAAATGGGTTTTGATGTTTTCGATCATGGGCTTTAATGTAATTTGTTCTTGGCCAACACCAAAGGCTTGCGCCTCTACAATAATTTGATGCTTATCATCTGCCGCCGTGACGCAGGTCATACCCTGAATAGTGCCTTTGCTGGTGGTCATTTTGCACGATTCGTTATCGGTGATATTACTTTGAACTTCACGTTTATTGCGCGAGTGCCCAATACGCGGTTTATGGGTGGCCAAGAAGCTGTCTATTTTTTTTGCGTTGCGCAAGAGGGTTTCAATAGTTTGCTGTTCCTTTTGATAATGTCCGCTTTTATCATTTTTTGCGGAATCAGAGGCTACGTGCTTGGCCACTATGCGCTCGGCGCGAGCACGCATTTTTTCAGATTTCTTTTTGAGTTCGGCGTGGGTGCCGCTCCATTGCTTAGAGGCATCCGTAGGCAACTTGCAACCATCGATGGCGAAATGCTCTTTGCCAATCAACCCGCTCTCATCACAAATAAGCAGTACACGATGAAACAAGCCTTTAATCGCCTCGCTGTTACTGGAAACAAAATTAGCGATAGTGGTGAAAAGTGGCTTAGTGCCCACCGCTAAGGCCATAAATTTCAAATCGGTTTCGCACAAACTGGCCATGACGCGGCTGGAGGTTATCCCCCGGTAATAGGCACAAAAGATAATACGCAATAACAATTCAGGCGGATAAGCCTTACGCCCTACGATTTGATTTTTGTAGCGCCCCAAAAAGTCATCGAGAATATTCGTTTGATTTAGGAGGGAGTAAAGATAAAAATCGAAATTGTTTTTACCCAGCTGATCGAGATAATTAATATCCATCAGCACGGTTTGATTTATGTTGGTATTAATAAAATTAGCCATATCCGCCTCACTAAACTGCAATAGCGGAATTTTACTATGAAGAAGGGGGAAAAACGCGGGGTATTTTCATTTTTCTACAGCTTGAACGAGGCTGTAGAAAAATTAAGTTTAAAAACACAAAATCCTTCCCAGCGCGTGGTTGTTTTAAATTGACGACTATTTGAACAGCTTTTCTTGCAATCGACAAGATGCAATATAAAACTGAACTAATAAGTCATTTATCGGTTAAAAATGATCGCATTTGGCCTATAAAAGCACTTCGGTGCTCTTTTACCCCCACTATGTCCCATATCTCCAGAGCTTTTCCACATTGTGCACCATGCAGTATAACTGCCATTGGGCAGTTACCTTTTGTTCGCCGCGTAAGCTTAGTTTGTTGAGCCTTTTATTGCTGCATATATTGCCAAACACCGGCTCAATGGTGTGCATGCGTTTGCTGTAAATTCTTTTGCCATCCTCGCTGTCAATTATTTTCTTCATCCGGTCGAGATGAGTGACTTTTCGTTGGCTTTCAATTAATACGGAGATTTGTCGTCCTTGGGCTTTTACATCATTTTTCATGCACTGCTTGTTGAGTGGGCATTCGCGACAATCTTTTAGTTCGCCCCTGAAACGCACATGTGGGCCACTTGGGGTTTTAAAATAATCTCCTAGGTAGAGCATCTTCTTTCCGTTGGGGCATACTGCTTCTTTATTGTCGGTATCCACAACAAAGTCTTTGCTGGAAAATATCGCGCGGGTCTTTTTATTGTCTTTACGTGTGGCCTGGCGTTTTTCTTTATGTTTTAAAAAACTTTCCGAACCCGAAAATACAGGGTCTCTTAATCGGAATTGGTTGTCGGGAATAACGGCCGTAATTTGTTGCTCATGCAAAAAAGCCAAGTTGTCTTCACTGCAATAACCCGTATCAGCCGTAATAATGCAGCCATCTTGAAAAAGGCTGTCATCAAAATGGGTTTTGATGTTTTCGATCATGGGCTTTAATGTAATTTGTTCTTGGCCAACACCAAAGGCTTGCGCCTCTACAATAATTTGATGCTTATCATCTGCCGCCGTGACGCAGGTCATACCCTGAATAGTGCCTTTGCTGGTGGTCATTTTGCACGATTCGTTATCGGTGATATTACTTTGAACTTCACGTTTATTGCGCGAGTGCCCAATACGCGGTTTATGGGTGGCCAAGAAGCTGTCTATTTTTTTTGCGTTGCGCAAGAGGGTTTCAATAGTTTGCTGTTCCTTTTGATAATGTCCGCTTTTATCATTTTTTGCGGAATCAGAGGCTACGTGCTTGGCCACTATGCGCTCGGCGCGAGCACGCATTTTTTCAGATTTCTTTTTGAGTTCGGCGTGGGTGCCGCTCCATTGCTTAGAGGCATCCGTAGGCAACTTGCAACCATCGATGGCGAAATGCTCTTTGCCAATCAACCCGCTCTCATCACAAATAAGCAGTACACGATGAAACAAGCCTTTAATCGCCTCGCTGTTACTGGAAACAAAATTAGCGATAGTGGTGAAATGTGGCTTAGTGCCCACCGCTAAGGCCATAAATTTCAAATCGGTTTCGCACAAACTGGCCATGACGCGGCTGGAGGTTATCCCCCGGTAATAGGCACAAAAGATAATACGCAATAACAATTCAGGCGGATAAGCCTTACGCCCTACGGTTTGATTTTTGTAGCGCCCCAAAAAGTCATCGAGAATATTCGTTTGATTTAGGAGGGAGTAAAGATAAAAATCGAAATTGTTTTTACCCAGCTGATCGAGATAATTAATATCCATCAGCACGGTTTGGTTTATGTTGGTATTAATAAAATTAGCCATATCCGCCTCACTAAACTGCAATAGCGGAATTTTACTATGAAGAAGGGGGAAAAACGCGGGGTATTTTCATTTTTCTACAGCTTGAACGCCGCGATAAGCGGTGGTTTTTAAGTTGTAGTTTTGCCATAAAATGAAGCGCAGCGAAATGGCAAAAATACAAGTCGAGTAGACCAACGGAACCTCCCCATCAGCCCCCCACAGAACCGTACGTGACACTCTCGCGTCATACGGCTCTTGTTATTCCAATTGTCAGCAGTTTTATCACCAGTGTGCAAACAGCTTCGGCCTCCACTGCTTGATTTGTTTTAACCATGAGTAGGCTTTCGTGCGGCTGGCGCGCTTCTGCGGGTATTTGCCTTTCACCCATTTGTACAAGCGGCATTCAATTGCTTCGCGAATGCCGTGCAATGCCGATGGATAAAATGCCCCGTAGTAGTTTAACCAACCTCTGATTTGTGGATTGAGTTTTTTGCTGAGTGTTACTATCGTTAGCAAACTCAATCGCCTCACATTCCACTCTCTCATCGTTTTGACAATCGCTTTCTTGGCTTTGTTGCTGATGGCCGGCGCAAAACCGGGAGCCAGTTTGCCATCTTTGCGTTTCACGGTTCTTCGCCGGAAGGTGAAGCCCAGAAAATCAAACGACTGCGCTCTAGCTCTTTCAATTTTGCGCCGACCACAGTACACGATTTTGGTTTTATCAGGGTGCAGTGTTAAATCAAAGCGCTGCATTCTTTGTGAAATAGCACTGAGTAGCTGCTCGGCTTCACGCTCGCTTCGACAATGGCAAACAATGTCGTCAGCATAGCGCTCGAACGGATTTTGTGGAAAATATTTTTGCATCCAACTATCAAACACCTTGTGCAGATAGAGGTTCGCCAACAAGGGACTGATGACGCCACCCTGCGGCGTTCCTTTTTCTGACTGTTGAATGTCACCGCTTGGCATTTGCACACCGGCTGTGACCCAGCGTTTGACATAGAGGTTGCACCATGGGTTATCTGTTGCTTGTGCAACAAATTGTTGTAGTTGATCGTGATTCAAATTATCAAAGAATCCTTTGATATCCAGATCAATCACCCATGCATATTTCCAGCAATTGATTTTCGCCGCTTGCACCGCATGATGGGCACTGCGCTTGGGGCGATAGCCGAACGAGGACGAGTGAAACTTAGCATCCCACTCCGGCTCCAGTGTCATCTTGACCACCATTTGCGCCACGCGATCTGCCACCGTGGGTATCCCGAGTGGGCGCAGCTTGCCATCCGACTTAGCGATTTCTACACGCTTTACCGCTGGCGCCATGTAGCTGCCCGAACTCATTCGATTCCAGAGTTTGTATAACTCATTCGTCAAATTCTGTTCAAACATCCCGATGCTGATGTTATCCGCACCCGCTACACCGGCATTCGCTTTTACTTTCAGCCACGCCCTGTGCACTAACTGCTTCGGTATACTGTAACTGTGCATTGATTGTTGAGTCCTACCTTGCGGTTGTTGGTTCAATCACTGCTGAATAACATCGCCCCTTCGCTCCATTGTCATTACAACAACTTCATCACTACTACGAACGATTCCGCCACTGTGCGCTGCATTGATACTCTCGCCTTACGGGGTCACCGCTTTCGGCTTCTCTCTTAACATCAGCACGACAGCTTCCCGAGTTCCTCACAAAAGCCTGATAAACGGTCACGCCTTCTTTACGCCGGTTGCCATCGAGTCAGTAAGCAGTTTTCTTCTCGATTTCTCTCAGCAGTTTTAAGGGCCACTGATTTTGACAACAGTTAGGGACATCACGACGCCTCATCAAAGGTTCACTTGCGTTCGTCTCCGTTTATCGTACCTGCCGAATTTACTCTCGACGTTTCTTCAACGCTCACGACAATGACTCTTTATCAATGCCGCTTGAAGTGGTTTGCATTCTCTTACTGCAAAGCGAATGCGGTGGGCCTACCACCATCTCTTGCGAAGTTACGTAAATAGTTTCATCGCTACGCGATTAAACTATTTACTCTCGGCACACCTTAAAAACTGTCCAAGGAGCGTAGCGACTGGTGCTTGAGCGACTTGTTATGGATGTTTAAATTCAAACCCAGACTCTGTCAGAACCACTAATTTTTTTTCTTCAACACTAGGACAACACTGTGGATCATCTTCACCGTACTTAAAGCCTTTAAGAGTAATTATATTATCTTGAATTTCAAAGTCGTTTGCAGAGAAGCCACCACGCTTTCCTACTTCGAAAGGAGGTAAAGTTTTACCATTTACAATACCTGTTAAGTACCTGAAATGCATATTTCCACAGTTTCCATTCTTTCCTTTTCTGTTAAAGCAAGGCCCTTCAATAGAATATAGAGCAACCTCCACTCCTTTGGATGAAACAATCTTTCTGTACTCACAATATTCAGCCCCTTTAATTTCTTGAGCATGGACTTTTATTAAGCCAGACAACTCATTACTAGTAATCGGACAGCCATCAGCGAATACAGTATTAGCAAAAAAACAAAATAGAAATGCATATTTTTTCATTCTAGGGTTCCATAACAGTTTATTCAACGGCCCCGGCCGTACATCTCCGGAAGCCAGTAAAGTTTACGGGCTATATAGCCCTTCCAAAACAAAGACTTATGCTACCACTAAAAATATAAATGTAGATATACGGTTTAATAAATCTGGAGATATACGGCCCGTCAATCATTATCTCAATCTCCGCCTTGACCTTGGCCGCTCCATTAGTTATGGCTTTGGCTCCTGCAATTGCCCTTCACAACTCAAGCCGTCACAAACAAAAAAGCCAACATCACCTAAGCAATGTTGGCTTTCTAAAATCAGTCACAGCATCCCTGCTGTAAAAAAACCTTAATTCAAGGTAGGCGTACTCCAATCCACCCAGTCGTTCATATTCGCGGTTGCATTTGAACGCGCATTTATACCACCCGTAGTCGCTGATTCCTTTTTCAAGAAGCGGCGAATGTTGGCTTGCAGTGGCGCTTTAAACTCGGGGCGAATGGCGCAGTGTGAGCCGTCCGCTATGTTGGAGAGATAAGTGATAGAACTGGTTGCGCCCAGGGCTTTATACACTTCGGCACCAGCCAGTGCGGCGGCGTGTGCAGATTTTGGGCCTAGGTTGGAGATGTGTGGGTTGTCCATAATGTACAAACCACGCGGGGCTACCAACGCAATAATTTCGTGGGTATCAACCGGCAATCTTCTTACATCGGAAACATAAGTGTTGAAGGCATCGCCCAACCAATAGGTTTCACCGTAGGCACTGCTTGCACTTTGCGCGCCTTCACCGGCTATGCCACGCCAAATAGGTACGCCGCCGCTGCCTGATTCAATCGGCATGGTTAAGGCGATACGTTGATCGAGCGCGCCGATAGCGAAAGCTCCTTTACCAAAGCGTGAACAACCGGTGACACCAATTGCATCTGCCTTTAATACCGTAGTGCCGGATTGCTCCAGTACGTCGATGATGCGGCTTACGCCCCAACCCCATGCGGCTAACAAACCTGTGGTGCTGTTGTTGCCGTAGATGCTGTAGTAAGCGCCGGTTTTATTGCTGCGGCTGCCAGACTCGGCACCCACTACATAAGGATCATAAGTAATTACGGCTACGCCTTCTGCTTTAATGGTTGCTGTGTCTGCACCAAAACCACCGAGTACCACTACTGCAGGTACTGGGCCGCTGACATTGCTGGGCATTTCTATTTTGGCAGTAAAGCTGGCGCTTTTACCTTGATGCTGAACATTCACGGTAATTAGACTTTGCGTAACTGTGCCGGTTACCTGCGCCGGTTTTGGTTGCTTGGTGCCATAAATAGACGCTTCAACCTGCTTCAAAATTTCTTGACGCTGACAGCGCCAATCCGCTTTGCTGGTGATGCGTGCGCCGTTATATTTTTTGAAAGGATCGGGCAGTTTTGCGTTGCTGGTTGTCGCGGGTGGATTACCCAGCACACAGTCAGCGCCTTCATTTTCTTTACTGGAAGAACCGGGATTAATCGGGGGAGTAACTTCCACCAGCTTGCCGCCGGTTGATGAGTAAATCGCAAAACCTGCGAGGGTTGCGTTATCGACCAGTGTCGCCAAATCAATGTTCAACTTGCCGTCAGTGACTTGAACGTTATTCACTGTGTAGGTGTAAGCCGCATTAGCACCGATCAACGAATAGAGATCAACTTGGAACATTTCCTGTTTGCCTTCAACCGATACATTGAACGAACGCTGGCCCACTGTAGTTTGATAAATTTCAGCAAATTGTAATTCGATAGAGTAGGTCGAATTGGTTACCGGAATTTCATAACCATAGGTACCGTAACGCTCGCTTTGGAAGAGCGCGCCTTCAGCAACGTTGGTGATGTTGTTAGTTGTAGTGTGCGCCGTGCCGCCAGTGCTGTATTGATCCGCTTTATATTGCACACCGCTGTAACTCACTTGCGCACCGCCAGCATTAATCGCTACCACCAATTGTGCCGTGTTCGATATAACGGAGCTTGAACTGGATGAGCGCAGCGAACTTGAAGGCGCAATCACAACACTGCTGGAGGTTGATGAGGGCACACGACTAGAGATAGAACTTGGTACCGCCACAGATGACGGGCTCGATTTAGATGAAACGGGAATCGAGCTAGGCACCGAGCTTTGGCTTGAGGGCGTTGCCGTTGCGATGTAATTCATCAACCAGGTCATGGCGGGGCGAGGTGCGCCATTGTCTTGAATAAGGCCAGTGCCATCGCGCCAGGTTTTGCCCACTACATAACCCCACAAGGTAATACCTTTCACCGATGCATGGTTATAAAACAACGGGAATTGCTGTTGCATTACTTGCAGCTGCTCTTGGTCGTTAGTTTTTTCGATGTCGTATTCAGAAATATAAATCGGTAAACCCAAGGCGGCGATTTGATTCAGCTTTGTCGTAGTCTCAGACAATGGACGATCTGCAAGGCCGTGGGCCTGCATGCCCAACGCGTCAACTACACCAGCATTGATTGCTGGGGTTGCCATGGCAATAAACTCGCTGGTATTCCAGCTAAGCACATTGTAATCGTTAAGAATCAGGGTCGCATTAGGGCAATACTTGCGCGCCAGCTGGAAGGATTTAATCACCCAGTCATTGCCAAACGCATTTTGTGCATAAGCGGCAGGTGCGTGGCCCGGCGTAGCTTCATTAACCACATCGATCATAGCGGTGTCAGGGTAGCGCGCACAGTAGTCGCGAATCCATTCTTCAATTTCTGCCGCTTGTTCGCTAGCACTCAAATTATTTATCCAGTTTGGAAATTGACTGCCCCACACAAGGGTGTGCGCTTTTACTGGAATATTATGTTCGCGTGCATAGGCGTAGATGCGATCCAAGGGCGCCCAGTTATAGACATCGCGGGTCGCCTCAACTGAACCCCACTTGCCTTCATTTTCAGGCGTGATTTGATTCCAATAATTACTAAAGTCTGACCGCACCGCACCCGAGGTAGTGATGTTGCCCACAAATTTGCGCGCGGGTGCTGCAACAGAGGATTTGCTGCTTGAACTAGGGGCGATTGAACTGGGAGGAGTGGAGCTAGGCGCAATCGAACTAGGTGGAACTGAGCTAGGTGCGCGCGAGCTGGGCGCAACACTTGATGGGGCTATTGATGAGGGCGCAGTTGATGAAGGGGCAATCGAAGACGGAGCTGTCGAAGAAGGTACGACCGAAGAGACTGCTCCACCGCCACACACAGTGCCATTTATGGTTGGACGCTCAGCGGCTCCTGAACCCTTGGTGCCTTGAAACCCAAAAGACACTGACTGCCCTGCAGCAATGCTGCCATTCCAAGCAAGATTGGACGCCGTGTAAGGGCTAGAGCCAGAGACATTGGCATTCCAAGAATTAGTTATGCGATTGCCGGAATAATTCCAATTAAGGCTCCAACCATTTATCGCGGCGCCTGTGTCATTTTTAATTGTGATACTGGCGACAAAGCCGTTGTTCCATTCATTATCGACATTGTATGCACAAGCCGCCGATGCGCCTTGCGCTGTGATTGCGAGCACCGCCCCAGCAGCAACTAAACTGCGAGTTCGTTTAAGTGCCTGAGCGACAAGCCCAGGAAGAGGTTTTAGGTTATGCATTATTCTAATCTCCGAAATAGAGTGGCATGGAAGTGGCACAAAGCATTTCAGCCAACTGTTGCTGGCATACCGCTGGGAGTAAGAAGTGAATGTTGAGCGAAACTAAAATTATTATTTATTTTTATTGTTCTATTTTATTGAGCGCACTTATTTATTAAGCGTATTTACTGGTTTAAGCACTCACCATGAGGCGGGTGATCAGGCGAGGAAAATAGCGGGATTCATCAACAAATATTTCCATTTTTCGCACAACCTCTGTCAGCGTGCGAAAAATGAAAGCTTTAATGCATATATTACAAAGGAGCCAGACCGTCACACACCGAACAGAAGCTGCCCAATGAAATGAAAATCACCCATAAAATCACAATGTGTCTTTTGACTGAGCCTGATAAAGCGCCTTAAACGTTTTTGGCGCGCAGCCGTATTCCTGTTTAAATAATTTATTGAAGTAAGGCACATTGTTATAACCTACCGCGTAGGCGATTTCCGAGACGTTAATCTGGGTGCTTTCGGTTAACAGCCGTGCGGCTTCGGTCAGGCGCAGCTTGTTGAGATAGGTTGTGAAAGTTAACCCCAGCTCTTCCTTTAGAATCTCATTTATTTTATTGCGATTAATGTTGAGCGATCCGATGGCGGTTTCGAGGCTTAAATCGTGATTGGTATATTCCGTTGCCATATAGCGTAGCAGTGCGCCCTTTTCCTTATCCTTTTGCGGCTCAATCGACAGCTTTTTATAAGCGATAAGCGGTTGATCACCTTTAACTCTGGCTCTTATTGCCAGCGTCAATGCCGCACCATAGGCGCGCAGCTGTAGGATAAAAAAGAAAACCCATAAACACACAGACACCAAACTGGCCGCATAAATATAGCGAGGCTCTGAGCCCAATAACTGTATCTCTGTCAGCTTCACATTGGAGGGCGTATCTGCTGGGCTTTGCAGTGAATTAGTCCACGCAAAGCCCATAGTTTTACTGAGCTGATAACCCTTTTCACTGTAGTCGAACCCGTACTTGCTTAACCACCACTGCGGGGTATCGAGATCATCAAGCGCTATAGCGACTTTTTGCCAGCCCTGCGTACATGAAAATGCCGAGGACGACACTCGCCGCGTCACCAGATTACTGAGATCTGTCACCTTGTCATCGAAACTAAATAACGCAAACAAGAGCACATTCTTGGGGTCGCAAGCGACTTTAAAAGACACCTCTTGGTAGCGCGTTAGATCGACTTGCAACGCTGACTGGATGGCATCGACAAAATAGAGCGAATAGTGAACATAGGGAAATTGCTGCGCAGAATCGAGAAAAAAATCGTACTCAAGATTGCCTAGTTCATTTTTTAACTGAAGTTGCGTCCTGCCTTTTGGCTGCTCCGGCTCTATCGCCGTTTTCCAAGCCAACCCTTGATCGCGCACCGGAAACAAGGAAATTGCCAGCTGAGACTTTTTATAGCCCGCATAAATAATGGACGCGCTAAGGATCACCATCATGAAGGATCCAATAGCAACATTCCGGTAAAACTTTATCATGGATGAAAAACCAGATTAGATGACTATTTATTGTATTTATCTTATTGTATTTATCTACTTTGTATACTTGTATACATGCACCATCCGGCAATGTCAAATGAATCTCTAGGTGACACCCAGCAGCCCATTAGCTGCCACTAGCCTTGTCACGTCTTTTCTTAGTGCTAACCTCTTAATGCTAACCTTGGCGCTATTTGAATTCAGCAGTACTCAGTAATACATCAAGGCAGCACACTGCAATCATTAAGAATGAGCAGCGCATTTTGGCAGAACCGACACACCCGCTATAAAAAGTTATTCCTCAAAAAAACTTCCAAAGAATTATCCTGAACCACGGAATTAATTTCACCCACTATGTCCACCCATCACCTCCCCCGCCATAAATATTAGGATGATAACTATCCCGTCAATTACACCTACCCCCGCCATAAAATTTAACCACCTGCTCGTCGTGAAAAAATATTGAAATATAGAACCTAACAATTCTGTCGCATCAATAGATAAAAATGAAATCTTACGCGACGTTTTTCTAAAAAAAACATGAATGTAATGCTGTGTAATAGAAAAGTGTTCTTTACTAGGAGCAGTATGTTCATATAACGATTACTAACAGAAAATAGTTAACGCCAGTTTCTACTTATTTAACAATTATCTACTGTAATTTTTTAACAAAAAAATGTTTAAACACTGTTAAGCACAAAAGGTATCTATGAAAAATATTTTAAGCTTACTGTTGGTGCCATTACTTGCTGTGAATGGCGCGCAGGCAGGCGACACTTCCGCTGCCATTACTAATATTGAAGGAACCTATCAATGCAGTGGTGAATGTGTCATCACCGCCACAAACGGAGGAAAAGCATTGATTTCCGTCACCGGTGAAGTTGACAAGATCGCGCGCTGGAAAGATTCCAAATATGGCATTTATAAAATAGATATTACCGGCAGCAATAATTTTAAAGAACAAGAAATTGGCAGTTTAGTCGGACATCAGATGCAAACAGCTACCGCAAACGTATCTGATGCGCAGTACCCTGTACTTGAGCAATACATTTTCCAAGGAAATCCCAGCGGCCAAGCCACTCGGTACACCAAAACAGTATTAAACCCCAGCAACAATAATTTCAAAGCCTGCTCCATCGTTTGCAACAAACAATAGTTACCGCTAAAAAATATGCAGGCCAAGTCACTGGGCTAACCAGCAGCAATCGTTAAACAATAAAAACAGCCAGGAAACAACTATGAAAAATTATGCGCTAACGGCGATAGTAGCAATAACGGCTATTGTTTTTTTTGTCTCATGTTCACCTAAAAAAGTAGCTGAAAGCGGCTATATGCCCTTCCCTACAGGGTTTGGCTATATGGAAGAACTTAACAAATTACAAACCGCTACCGACAATGGTAATAAAGCCGTTATTCGCGATCATGCATGGAAACTCTGGGCGGGAATTATGCAGCCAGATGACAAAACCGGTTGGCCCCTATGGTTTAGCTGGAAAAACACCACCGCCGCATTTTCTGCATCCACCAGCGATCCAACACAAAAACCAGCCGCGCCATTTGTAGCCAAAACACTGCGCGCCCACAACACTAAAAACACCCCCGGTGTCGACACTAAATCACCTATTTATTGCGTACCCAATGAAGTGCAAATTCTCTACCCTAAAGCAATAACATTGGACGCACATAAGCAACCGACAATTGGTGACGGCAAAAATTTTCAGAATAATGGCGACATTATGATTGCCACAGAATCACTCAGCAGAGAAGCCTACAACAGCATTCGCGACCAAAAACTCTATTTGCAATCCACCCTAGATAAAAAATATCAAGATAAAAAAGACGTGAACGTAGCTCAGGGCTCCATAGTGACCAAGCACATGTATTGGCCAGTGAAGGCTACGGGATTAACCGCACTACCCGTTTGGAAAAATCAAATTAAACCGAGCAACCCTAACTATGCTGGCTATGAAATTTGGAATAGCTTAGTTGCCATAGATCCCTCTGGGGAAAAAATTGGGCAGCGCGCGGAGGTTGAGTTTTTATATGGGGTAAGAAACCATCAACAAGACTGGTACTGCCCCTCTGGCAGCATTGATCCAGTCGGTGCTCCTACGATGATGCCAAGCGTAACAATGAACGCGCCTATCTATGGGCTTAATGATTTTTATTTTCATAAAGTCACCAAAGCCGACTGGGAAACGTTTAATGATAGTGACAAGGCCATCATTACTGCTTCTAGTTACTGGGCAAATAATCAGCCGTTTAATGTAGGCGACTATTTAGTGACAGTAGCCATGCACGTAAATACGAAAGAACTACCCAGCTGGACCTTACAAAGTGTGTGGTGGGCCGATGATGAAGAGCTAAATATCGCTGAGAACCCCTATGCTAAAAATAGACCCGTGCTACCCAATGCGCAGGGCCCTTGGCAACATTACTTACTAACCGACTCTTATGCGGTGCCACCAAACGATAAAGGCGAAATGGATATCGCTGTTAACCCCTATATTGAAGGTGTAACTCACCCAATCGCGACCAGCTGTCGCAACTGTCATGTGCGCGCGGGCTGGCCTACAGCGCTAGGGCATCCTGCCGGCACCGCAAGCTACCAAAATCCAGATTGCCCGCTGCTATTAGCCTATCTCACGCCAGAGACTCCCTGCCTCAAAACACTAAGTCGCTCAGATTATTTGTGGATCATCCCCGATCGCGCGCTTGATCATTAAATATCTTATGTTTTTTTAGGTAAAACCAATCCAACACAATAAATTTTTCGCTGAGTAAATTTTATGTCTAACTATAAAAGTTTTTTTACCTCTAACAATGACAGCAACGATGTAGCAAAAGATGCCTCTGGCGCGCCTCCCAACAATAGCGGTTATCCACACCCCGGCCCGCAGAATGCTACCGCCGAGCAAATTGCCAGCAGTGCATTTTTTGCAAAGCCCGACGCATGGCCAAGCATACAAACAGCAGAATTTAATTTTATTGTGATAGGTACTGGGCCAACGGCAGTTGCATTTATTGAACAAACACTGAAGTGCAACGCGCATGCAAAAATTCTGATTTTAGAGCGAGGAGGATATTGGTTGCCGACTCACTATCAAATGTTGTCAACGGCGTTTCAGGTAACGACGGGCACACCAACCACAACCTACCCCTGGTCGCGCACTAAAAAAATGGCAACCGAAGGCAATGAATTTTTTCAAGCTGGCTATATCCCGCAATTAGGCGGTCGCTCAACCTATTGGAGCGCATGGTGCCCAACGCCAACGCCGGCTCAACTGCGGGATTGGCCAGCACAATTAATTGCGGTAACCCAACAGAAAAATTTTTGGCAGCGCGCCCAGAATTTCTTACATGTCACCGCTACCGATGAAATTCAAAACGGTATCTATGGTGCATTGCAACAACAGATAACTAAAAATTTGCGCAGCAATTTAGGCTCTGTCCCATCGGCAACAGAGGCATTTTCAGCACCTATTGCGGTAGGAAAAACCGATTGGCAAGGTGTTAAATTTTATAAATACTCGACGGTGGGCACACTTCTCGAATTACAACAAAAGCAACTTCTGCTGGAGAAAGCAGGGTCAGGTTCGGCACTAACACTAGTGGATCGCTGTGTCGTAGATCGCTTAGCACACGACAGTAAGGGTACAGTTACCCATATTCATACCAGTCGCGGCGCAATCGCAGTGGGCAGCGCAAAAATCATATTGGGCATGGGCACCATTCCGCCAGCCACGTTATTAATGAACTCTTTTGCCGATACTGATTTATTACAGAATGCAGGTAAGCGCTATACCGGGCATTTTATGTCGCATGTCATCGCCCGCATTAAGCGTTCAGCCTTTACGTCTTTAGAAAATTTAGAAATTGGTGCAACTTATTTAGCCGGTACCGACAGTAAATCAGGCTTGCAGTATCACGTACAAAGCAGTGCATTCACGTCTGTAAACCCTGATGCAGATGCGGGAACTATTGCACGCGAAGCGCCAGACGCGGCAGCCGTTGCATCACCAGAACAATTGCACGGCTCCGAAAATTACGTTGTATTTGTGTGTGCAACTCTCGGGGAAGTAAGTGAAAAGAATCCTGACAATTGGATCAAATTAAATGATGACCGCGACCCAACTACTAATATCTCTTTGCAATTAGACCTTAGTAAAGCAGACCAAGAATTGTGGGATGTTTTGGATGAGGCTACCTTTCAAACAATTTCTGCTATGACGCCAGAAAACCATAGCGCCGATATGGAATATTGGGTTGATGGCAATGGCTGGCAATCAGCGCGCCCCACGGCAGCGGATATACGCTTACCGATTATTGTGCACGAAGCTTCACCGCTGTGGATTGGCACTGATGCGGCCACATCTGTCGTTGGTTTAGATTATCGGCCCCACGGTGTAAAAAATCTCTATGTGACCGGAGGTTCACTATTTCCCTCTTCCGGCTCATGGAATCCAACACTCACTATGTGCGGTTTCGCACAAGACTTAGCAGAAAAATTAAATTCTTAGATTTATCTCAAGACCTACACCTTTTGCTTTCACGCAAAAGGAATATCAAACGGTTTCACTACCAAAACCCTGTTGAAAGGATATTACTATGAAAAAGATGAAAGTCGCCTTTAGTGCATCGCTTTGCCTTAGTTTGGCAATGAGTTGCGGCAGTTATGCTGAACCAACGCACCGCGCTAAGATTGAAGCTATTGCCGCGAGCGTTGCTACGCCATTTCAAAATAACAATGGACAACTACCCACTCCACAGCAATATTCCGGGCCTTTATTTAAAGGCAGTTTTGATTGGCAGAAAAAGGCACTACCACCCTTAAAGAACTCGCCCTGGCAAGCGGCCATTAAAGGCCAAAAGATAAATACTAAAAACGCGGGTGCTTATGCTTTAGCACTGCGTAAATATGTGAGTAAAAATGCGGAAAATTTAATTTTGCATTATCCCACCTGGAATGCAGGAAAATCTGGTTGGTACAACGAACCTTGGCTAGGCAGTCAGCGCGAAGCAATTCGCGGCACTTACCCTGCGGGTGAATTTGGCCCAGCAATTTTTCCTGGCACAGGTTTACGAGCCACCTTTAATACCCACGTATTAACCTATTACGATAAGCGCGCTGCGTACACACTTACTAAGTTGTGGGGCGCTTCAGCAATGAAGCCTGATATTAAAACCCACAATAGCCAATTTGAAGAGGGGGCGATAATTGTAAAAGCAGCTGTATTTGCCTCTACTGACCCAACGCAAAAAACCGATTGGTGGGATGCCATGAAAGGTGCGGCAGAATGGTCGCTGTTTATCGATCAGTCTGGTGATAAACAACCACAGGTTTGGCCTGGCTACGTAGCCCAGTTCGATATTATTGTTAAGGATTCAAAATCATCGCCCATCACTGGCTGGGTTTTTACTACCTTGGTGTATGACAGCTCTTTACCGGGCAACGCTTGGGACAAAATGATTCCTCTCGGCGCCCAATGGGGTAATGACCCACAGGCGACAAAACCTGGCCAGCCGTTGGTAGAAAATTGGATCAACCCCAAAGCACCCAAATACTCAACGCAAACCCTGGGTTGGGGTGATCGTCTTTCTGGCCCGAATGATGGAGCGCGCAATAATATTGCCGTTAATGGCAAGGTTGAGATTAACGCGCCCGACTCATCTTGTATGAGCTGTCACAGTACCGCCCAATGGAATGTCGCACAGAATAAAATGGAATCCTTTTTGCTGCCTTCATTCCCGCAAAAAGCACCACCGGGCTTCCAACTCTGTGGCGACGATGGAAAACCTAATGCCAATGGCCAAAATATCTGCTCGCCAGCTCCGGCAACACCCGCGTGGATGAAGTGGTTTACCAACCGTTTGGGCACACAGCCTATGGATAAAAATTCGGTCGCAATGGATTTCGATTTAGTGTTTTCATTCAAAGCGCTACCACTATGGTATAGCGCCACCCACCAAGGCGTGAGCGAAACCCCCAATAGTTTTCACTCTATTATTCAAAAAGCTCGCTTCAATCAATACACGGGAGCACCATTGAATAACGCCGATGAAACAACAAAATAATGTCCTGGTAGTTACGTAACAACAGGATAAGAATAAGGGTAAAAATCCCTATGTTTCAAATAATCCCCGCCCTAAACGGCGGGGATTTTTTTACGGCTAATAAACGTGTTTTAAAGGAGAAATTGTTGACATCCGCCATTCGTCGTTTTATCAAAATGACGACATACTGTTTTTTGTTGCTATATCTGCTTCTTGCCGATAAATAGCACAACAACACAGTAATAATAATGGCCATTACTGAAAAGCTCTCCGGTAATAAAGCCACCTGCAGAGGATACTTTGGCAGGAAAAGTGAGATCTAACCCAACCAAAGGACCGCCAACACTAACTCCTCGCCCCGTTACTGGCATGTCTTTTGTAACAATCCTCACAAAGTCATCGTTTTCAGACAATTCCTTGCCGGCACTGATTATGACACTAATAGAATCTTCATCAGGTATCCCTGATTTAAAAGACGGGACTACTAAAGCTTCAAAACTACGCCCTAAAAACTTTTGAACTTCTGTTCCTCCAACGTCTTCACTCGATGCTCTTAGTGATTCCCCGTCATCTCGAAGGAGAGTGATCGAGGCATCGACTGTTGATAAAGACTTAAATTCATTTGAGCCTGAACGTTTTCCTGCTTTCGACCAACGGTCTGCTAAAATTTCTCTGATGCCCATTTTATATTCCTTAACGTAGTGTGGATTGGCTTGGTTATTGGCGGAAGCGCTGCAATCCGTTCAGCAAATTCGCCTAACGCTGCTACAACCAGCTCCAAATTACTCCGCTTTTTTTGTGTAACAATGTGCGCAGCACATGTACAAGAACGCGGAGTAATTTGGGTCAGCTTTACAGCTTTGTTACAAGCCCGTAACACCCAGTTAAGTGCGCAGACCTGTAAAATAAAAATAACAGTGGGCATAAACACCGCAGCTAAAAAATACCGCCGCAAAAAGTAAAAACCCACCATCAACCATGTTTATTTTCCGCAATACCTTTTGACCGTCGCTACTGCGTTGTGCGCACTTCGCTTTGGTCGATAACCCGCTATCATTTGCGCCAGATACCGGTATAAACCGAACCGCAATACCACCAACCAGTTCTGGTATAACCTTGTGAAGCCAGTTGATCAGACTTGGCAATAAAGCTAGAAACATTCATCCCGAAGTAGGCATACCAAGAACCGCTACTGGGAATCCAAGTACTGTTGTAAATCTGACCACCGGAACTGCAAGGCAAGGTGTCAATCATTTCGCCCGAGTCGGCCATATGGTTGAACCAATTTTGGAAGTGCTCGTCGGGAATATTGTTTACCGTCCAGTTACCTACTGAATGCGGTGCCCAAATCAAAACCTTGCCATTGGGTAGCGCATTTCCCGCCAACTTAGTCCAAGGGCCTGCGACCGAGGCGTTGCTGTTGGTGTAAGGCGTGGTCATACCATGGGCAAATTTCATCACTATCGGTGAACCGTTTTTCTCCGCATGTACATGCAAGTGTGGTCCAGTGGAATTGCCGCTGTTACCTACAATACCGAGCACTTGACCTGCATTCACTCGAACGCCGTTGGTCACCTTGCCATCCTCAGTCCAAGGGTTGAACGATGGGCTGCTGAGATAGGTCGCATTATGCGGGCAGAGACTGCTAGGCACTGTGCCAGGTTGAGCATGAGCGTAGAGCACATAGACGCCGTCGTCCTGCAAAATCCACACATGGTTGCCGCCGCGGCCAATGTAACCATCCTCTACTTTTTGCAGTTTGCTTTTGGCAACGTTTTCGGGCGAATTGCGCCAGCAGCCGACAACAGTACCGGCGGCCATAGCGCGAATTTTGGTGCCGTAAACCAAGTAATTGGCATTAACCGTATCGCTCGCACCATCCGTTTTTAAACTGGACCACTTGTCATTGCCGATATAGCGGACAGCGCCTATATCCTTGCCATATAACTGGGTGCCGCCCGAGCTGTGATCGGTGGTGGAGTAACGATGATTAAGATTGAGGTCGTCGCTGCGCAGGGGGAAATCTAAGGCGGCGGCGGAGAAGCTGATAAAGCTAGCTGAAACCAATGCGAGCGCATTGAAAATTTGGCGAGTCTTGTTCATGGTGAAAGTCCTTTCAACGTGGTTTATCCCTAATGCGACGTATATGTCTGTTAGGTGCTCTGCCTCTTCTGAACGTCCTTCCCAGTTCCGTGAGATGGATGGTTTCCTTTTCTAAGGCAGCAAGCTCAAGATACCCGGGCTCGATTCAACAGGAAGTGGCGAAATGCCTGTGAACTTGTGATTTATTCACCCGCTCTCGTTAACGTCAATTCTTTACTACCTTCAGCCCCTCAATACCGCCCGCAAACTGCTCCGCTAAAAAGTCGATAAACAGCCGCACCTTGGGGGCCAAATGCCGCTGCTGCGGATACACCACCCACACACCTGCATCTAAAAAACGATAATCGTTCAGTACCGCAACTAAACGGCCATCGGCTAAATAGGCCTGCACGTAATAGTCTGGCAACTGCGCCAAGCCCATACCTTTTAGTGCGGCATCCAACATGGCTGAGCCGGAGTTGCCGTGCCAGTTGCCGCGCACTTGTAGATCTTTACGCTGGCCGTTATGGCTTAACAGCCAATTGCCGCGCGTGCCCACTAAGCAGTTATGCCGCTCTAAATCGGTAAGGGTTTGCGGCGCCGTAATGCGCGCTAAATATTCGGGCGAACCGACGATGTATTCACGCCGATCACACAGGCGCTTGGCCACCAGCGTCGACTCGCGCAGTACGCCCATGCGCACGCCCAAATCAAAACCTTCATCAATCAATTCCACTTGGCGATTGCTGAAATACATATTCACTTTAAGCTGGGGATAGCGCAGCTGAAAGTCGTTCACCAAGGGGCCAATGTACTGATCGCCAAAGGTCGCGGGGGCGGTGATTTTTAGCAGGCCAGTAGGCTGGCCTTGATGGTGATGGAGCAGCAGCTCTGCCTCGCGCACTCCATCAAACAAATGGCGACAGCTTTCGTAATAAATGAGACCACCGTCGGTTAAACGAATTTGGCGCGTGGTGCGATACAACAACTGCGTCCCCAATTGCTGCTCCAGCTGGCTCACCAAGCGGCTCACATGTGAATTGGACACCTGCAGCTGTTTTGCCGCGGCGGCAAAGCTACCAAAACGCACCACTTCGATAAATGCCTCTACCCTTTCCCAATGTTGCATTGTTGCTCCACAGCAATAATTAAGTGATTTTTAAGCGGCTTATTGCCGACAGCTCAATAGTTTACACTCTCAACACAAGAAAGATGCTTACACCCAATCCTCATTCTCTGGCCCCTCAAGGCCTATTTCAGCAAGGAGTACCCGATGAAATCCCGTGCCGCTATTGCCTTTGGCCCGAACCAACCACTGACCCTAGCCGAAATTGATGTGCAGGAGCCCCAGCGCGGCGAAGTGCTGGTGCGCATTGTTGCCACCAGCGTCTGCCACACAGATGCTTACACCCTTTCTGGCGCCGACCCAGAAGGTTTGTTCCCTTCAGTACTCGGCCATGAAGGCGCTGGCATCGTAGAGGCCATAGGCCCAGGCGTAACCGACCTACAGGTGGGCGACCATGTGATTCCCCTATACACCGCCGAGTGTCGCAAATGTAAGTTCTGCCTCTCGGGCAAAACCAACTTGTGCAGTTCGGTACGCGCCACCCAAGGCAAGGGCGTAATGCCCGATGGCACCAGCCGTTTTTCCCTCGACGGCAAGCCGCTGTTTCACTACATGGGCACCTCCACCTTTTCGGAATACACCGTATTGCCCGAGGTCTCCCTTGCCAAGGTATCCAAAACCGCACCGCTGGATAAAATTTGCCTGCTCGGCTGCGGCGTTACCACTGGCATAGGTGCAGTGATCAACACCGCCAAGGTCACACCCGGCTCGACCGTTGCGGTATTTGGTTTGGGCGCCATCGGCCTCGCCGTGATTCAAGGCGCGCAAATGGCGCGCGCTGCACGCATTATTGCGATTGATGTGAACCCCGATAAATTTGCCCTAGCG
The DNA here is from genome assembly GCF_057815475.1 of Cellvibrio sp. 25HG11W-0. Taxonomy (NCBI): domain Bacteria; kingdom Pseudomonadati; phylum Pseudomonadota; class Gammaproteobacteria; order Cellvibrionales; family Cellvibrionaceae; genus Cellvibrio; species Cellvibrio sp. 25HG11W-0. The sequence goes on along the minus strand of NZ_CM174230.1, from coordinate 459,120 downwards.
CGCGACTTTGGCGCGACTGATTTTGTGAACCCCAAAGACCATACGGGGACAATTCAAGAAGTGATCGTGGACATGACCGACGGCGGTGTTGACTACTCCTTCGAATGTATCGGCAATGTGAATGTAATGCGCTCGGCCCTTGAGTGCTGCCACAAGGGCTGGGGCGAATCCATCATCATCGGCGTGGCCGGTGCTGGGCAGGAAATATCCACTCGCCCCTTTCAATTGGTGACGGGGCGCGTATGGAAAGGCTCGGCTTTCGGCGGCGTAAAAGGCCGCAGCCAGCTGCCGGACTACGTTGAGGGCTATATGAAAGGCGAAATAAAAATTGATGAGTTCATCACTCACAACATGAAGTTCGAACAGATCAACGAGGCGTTTGATTTGCTGCACGAAGGCAAAAGCATTAGAACGGTGCTGCATTTTTAATAATGATCTCAATACGACACAAAGGAGACCGTTCAATGAAATTCTATTTATTTATTGCGTTTATATTTCACGGAAGCAGTGTATTTGCATGTAGCTGCGGTTTTCCCGATGATGATCTTGTGAGAAGTGATAAAAACTCAACCTATATATTCCTAGCAAAACCGGACAGGAAAAACTCTTTCTTGTCCGTTACTAAAAATCGCTATAAGTTTTCTAACATCATGCTATTAAAAGGTGCACACCATGAGAAACTTACAGTATGGAGCGGAAAATTTTTTACCCCTTGCAATCAACCATTTAGTGAAAATAAAGAATATGTCATCTATGCATATGAAGACCGCGGAAAACTAGTAACAGACCGATGCTCTTCTTGGGTAGCCAGTAGCTACAAAACATCCACTAACAAAGTCATTGAGTTTTACAGAAATCAAGAGCAGCCTTAACCATTATTTCTAGCAATATTCCTTATAGGCACAACAATGACTCTCACTGAAATATCCGCCACCAAAAGTTTTGATGGCTGGATCAAACGCTACAAGCACCCATCCACCAGCCTCAACTGCGAAATGATTTTTGCGGTGTATTTGCCGCCGCAGGCAGAAACCCAAAAAGTCCCCGCACTTTGGTGGCTGTCAGGCCTTACTTGCACCGATGAAAATTTTATGCAGAAATCTGGCGCGCAGCGCGTCGCGGCTGAATTAGGCATTGCGATTATTTGCCCAGACACCAGCCCGCGCGGGTTGAATTTACCGGGTGAACACGACAGCTACGACTTCGGTAGCGGCGCAGGCTTTTATCTGAATGCGACCCAGGCGCCTTGGGCCGACCACTACCGCATGTACGACTACATCACCCAAGAATTACCGCAACTCGTCTTTAGCGAACTGCCGCTCAACGGGCGCGAGTCGATAAGCGGGCATTCCATGGGCGGCCACGGTGCGCTGGTGCTGGCGCTGCGTCAGCCTGAGCGCTATGCCTCAGTCTCCGCCTTTGCGCCCATCGTAAACCCCAGCCACTGCCCTTGGGGCATAAAAGCGTTTAGCCATTACTTGGGTTTAGACCACAGTGCATGGGCGCAGTACGACGCCTGCGAATTGATTAAGAACAACCAGGGCAAGAAGCAGAACTTACTGATTGAGCAGGGTGAGGCCGATAACTTTTTAAGCGAGCAGTTGCAGCCTCAAGCCTTAATTGATGCCTGTAACCACCAGCAGCACCCGCTCGACTATCGCAGCCATCCCGGCTACGACCACAGCTACTTTTTTATCGCGAGCTTTATTGAAGATCACCTGCGCTATCACGCCCAGCATCTTAACTAAAACCACTTCCATAACGCTCAATGATCCCTGAATGGCGCCGAGCCAAGCGCGCAACACTTAAATAGCACTGACCGCGCGAAAGAATATTCACCTTCTGCGCGACTCAGCTGTTACCAAGCTACACAATTCTTTACCAAAGACCTCAAGCAACATATCAACCATTACAAAAACTTGCATATCGAACCTTTATGTCATATTTTTGTAATCGGTTACACATTTTTGGCGGCAAAATACTCAAGTTGAAGCCTATTCACCGGTGAAGCCACTCTTAAAACAGAAAAATAAAACCAATCAATTCATTATGTTAGCAACAAAATTCGATCATCAGCTCAAATAAATACTGATATTTTTTGGCTCCATACATGTAATCGGTTACAGCCCTTATAAGGAGAGGATGTCAGGATGAATATTAGGACAACGACGTCAGATACCGGCATAGGCTCTCAGCACCGCTGAACAGCCACCCCAAAAACCAGATGCCCACGATTTCTCACAATAATCATAAAGAGACTTACCTATGCAAAAAACTACATCATTGATTAAAACCCTAGCCGCTTGCAGCTTAGCGTTCTGCAGCCTAAACGCGAGCGCCGGTATTTATGTATCCGGCGACACAGTCTACGAAGGCAATGGCAGCGCGTTTATGATGCGTGGCGTCAATGTCGCCCACGCGTGGTATGCCGATAAAACCAACAGCTCTTTAAGTGACATCGGCAAAACTGGCGCCAATACCGTGCGCGTAGTGCTCGCCAACGGCAAGCTGTGGAATAAAACGCCCGCGTCCGAGGTGAGCAACATCATCACCCAAGCAAAGGCCAATAAACTGATCGCGGTACTCGAAGTACACGACACCACCGGCCTAGGTGAACAAACTGCCGCCACACTGAGCGAAGCCGTAGACTACTGGATCAGTATTAAGAGCACGCTAATAGGCCAAGAAGACTATGTGATTATCAATATTGGCAACGAGCCTATGGGCAATGGCCAAACCGCTGCCGCTTGGACCAACGGCCATAAAGACGCCATCACTCGCTTACGTGCCGCTGGCTTTAAACACGCCATTATGGTGGACGCCGCCAACTGGGGGCAGGATTGGGAAAACATTATGCGCGACAACGCACCCAGCGTTTTAGCTGCAGATCCCAACAAAAATGTGATTTTTAGCGTGCATATGTACCAGGTTTACAACAGCGATAGCATCATCAGCAGCTACATGAGCAAGTTCAAGTCCAACGGTTTAGCACTCGTAGTAGGTGAATTTGCTGCCAACCACTTTAGTGATGACGTTGACGAAGCCTCAATTATGAAACGCGCCCAAGAAAATAAATACGGCTACTTAGGTTGGTCATGGGCGGGCAACGGGTCAGATTTGACAGCACTGGATATTGCAAAAGACTTTAATGCCAGCACTTTAACTAGCTGGGGCAATACTCTTATCAATGGCACCAACGGCATTAAAGCCACCTCCAAGCTAGCCACCATTTACACCGGCGGCGGCACTGCAACCAGCTCAACCCCAACCACCAGCAAAGCAGCCAGCTCTACTGCGACTGCGAACGGCGGCACCTGTAATTGGTATGGGACCAGCTACCCAATTTGCATCAGTACGAGCAACGGCTGGGGCTATGAAAGTAACCAGAGCTGTGTCGGTCGCACCACCTGTGCAGCATTGCCCAGCCCTTATGGCGTTGCAGGCACTACCACACCCCCTAGTTCTGTTGCCGCCTCATCCAAACCTGCTAGCAGCGCACCAGCCAGCAGCAAACCCGCAAGCAGTAAAGCGGCCAGCTCATCGGCAGCAACTGGGGCAACCTGCAATTGGTACGGAACCCCATACCCCATGTGCACCACCACCACCAGCGGCTGGGGTTGGGAGAACGGCAAAAGCTGTTTGTCGCCCAGTACCTGCAGCTCTCAGTAAGTATTTATTGAAGCAAAACTCCAGTATTACCCCAGTGTCATAGCCCCTTTGCGCCGCAGTTTTCTGCGGCGTTTTTTTATTTAAGTCGTATTTCTTAAGAGTGCTGAAATCTGCGATTAACTCATCTAAATCAGACCAATCATTTACTTCATAATGATTGGATTGATCTTCTGGAGCAGCACTAGATTTCTTAGGCGACTGAGGTTGACATCAGAAGACTAAAAATAGAGAAGAGGAATTAGAGGGCAGAACAGGAAGGACCGAAAAAAGAGGGTTGAAGCTCAAATCCTTTTGAGTTCTTAAATACCCACACTGCGGTTACGCACTTTCTTTGTACTCTCACTTGTTTGAAAACACCAAGGATAGACCTGCAAGTGTGACCTAGATCCCTTATTTGTCGTCAAACACTATAGATAACAAATACCAAGCTTTATGCGCAGCAAATGACAACCACAAAAAAAGCGCCCAAGGCGCTTTTTTTGAATCCGTAAAAATACTTATTTGTTGTGCGCAAAATGTTTACGTAAAATAAACAAAACGCCGAAGGCAACAATTAATACGCCGGGAATTATCGCTAAACTCTGCAATGTCGCCTGACCTGCAACCAGCTCAACAGCTTCACCGGTAACACCGCTTTCAATAGCGTCTTTTTTGGCATTGTCTAACCACCCACCGATCACCGGGTTCCAAACGAACACAGAGAACATGCCCGCACCACCCATTAGTGACATCCCCAAGGCACCGGTTTTAGGCATATATTCACTGGTAAAGCCAATCATGGTTGGCCAGAAATAGGTGACACCTAAGGCAAATACTGCTGCCGATAAATAAATCATGTAACCAGAGGCCTGACTCAACAAAATCAAACCAATGGTAGTTACTACAGCCGACATTACCAGCACACCGGCCGGATTAAATGCGTGAACTAATGGACCAGCAAAGAAACGTCCCAGCGCCATCAAACCTGCAGTGAGCGCCAAAACCATCATTGGATGCACATCGGACGATTCGAATATACGACCCACCCACTGCTGCGCGCCAAATTCTGAAATAGCGGTCATAGTCATGCACACCATCATAAAAATAAACAAAGGTGAGATGAGTGCTTTGATATTGGTAGCGGTTGAGGTTTCTGAGTTTACTGATTCGGGGAATGTTTGCCCGAAGATCATCCAGCCATAAATCGCAGTCGGGATGAGCATCACCGCGATTTGCAGCTGCCAACTAAAACCTAATTTGGTCATCAAGGCCGATACCAGCGAGCCAATTACTATACCGCCCGGAAACCACACATGAAATTTGTTGAGCATGGCAGTTTTACGCGTGTGATAAATATCAGCAATCAAAGGATTACACGCGGCTTCCACTGAGCCATTGGCAAAACCGATAAAAAAACTGGACAGCAGTAACGTCCAGAAACCAGATGCGCTAATAGTTAACGCCAAACCTAATAGGTGGCAAATAAATGCAAGATACAGAAGCGTGCGCGCCCCGACATAGTTATAAATAAAACCACCGAATAGCATCGCAATAGGGAAACCAAAAAAAGCCATCCCATTAATCCAGCCAAGCTCAGTATTGTTGAAATTAAAACTGACGCTGAGTTCACTCAAAATGCCGGCGCGAATGGCAAAGGTCATAGCCGTTACAATTAGCGCTACGCAGCATGCGGTAAACAGCCGCTGGGGATTCATAGCCGTTGAGGATGTGGTCATGTTGTTACCCTTTTTATTGGTTATTGATGGTGGTTTTAATTTTTTCTTTTAAAGGTTCCAGGTTAAATCTTTCGTTTTTCTAAGTTTTATTCTTTTCTACACTTTCTACTTTTCTATGCTTTTGTGTAAAAGATTTGGCGTTTTACGGCGTTAAGTTTTTAGGCGCGTTGACTTAACGCGCCCTGATTGCGCCAAACACGCAACTCAGTCCAGCGGCGTCCAGGCACCATCCGCGTGCGATGAGGTTAGCACGGCCTGAATAAAGCGCATACCTTCTACACCTGTGTCGATACTCGGCACCCAATCTTGCAAATAGTGCCGCTCGCCTTGAGCGTGTGCGCCAAGAATGTCGGCAATGTCTTGATAGAGGTTGGCAAACCCTTCGAGGTAACCCTCGGGGTGACCGCCGGGGGTGCGCATGCCGCGCGCGGCTATGTCGCTGCCGATATCGCCGCGGCGAGTAATGCGCTGGCGCGGTTTATTGAGTTCACAAAACCACAACTCGTTCGGGCTTTCCTGCGCCCATTCAATACCCGCTTTATCGCCATAGAGACGAATACGCAAACCATTTTCACAACCCGGCGCGACCTGACTACTCCAGAGCATGCCTTTGGCACCGCCGTCAAAACGCAACATGACATGCACGTTGTCATCCACTGGGCGCCCTTCCACAAAGCTGGTGAGATCGGCACAAACGGCACTTACTTTTTGCTGTGTGATAAAGCGCGCCAACTGAAAGGCGTGAGTGCCAATGTCACCCAAGCAACCACCTGCTCCCGAGCGCGCTGGGTCAGTGCGCCAAGAGGCTTGCTTATTGTCGGCATCCGCCGCTTCGGTAAGCCACTCCTGCGGGTATTCCACTTGTACCACACGCAACTTACCCAGCTTGCCCTGAGCCACTATGTCGCGCGCATAGCGCACTAAGGGGTAGCCACTGTAGTTGTGTGTAAGCGCGAAATAACAGCCGCTTTTTGCGACCAGCTTTTCTAACTCCAAGGCCTCTTCAAGCGTGCGCGTGACCGGCTTGTCGCAAATGACATTGATACCCGCTTCTAGGCAAGCCTTGGCCACAGGAAAGTGCATGTGATTGGGCGTGACTATGACTACAACTTGAATACCATCAGCGCGGGTTTTCTCAACACGCAGCATTTCTTCATAAGAGGTGTAGGCGCGGTCTTCCGCAATATGCAGATCCGCCGCTGAGGCCTTAGCATTTTCTGGATTAGCCGAAAGCGCACCGGCGACCAGCTCAAAGCGATTATCCATACGCGCAGCAATACGATGCACGGCACCTATAAAAGCACCACGGCCACCACCGACCATGGCATAACGAATTTTGGGAGTTGTCATAAAAGGCTCTTTTTTATCATTGAGAGTGCAAGAACATTAAGCGCCGCTAGCACCCTAAGGTGATGCAGGCGCGACCGTCGAAGGCATGGATGCCGACGTTGAGCCTACAGGGATGTACTTGCGGCGTGTCACGCCAGCGTCACCTTAGGTTGCACTCGAAGTAAAAACTATTTCAAACCAAGAATCCGGCGATTAGCCGCATGGTCAGTACCGCCACTGGCGAAGTCGTCAAAGGCGCGCTCGGTGACCTTGATGATGTGTTGCGCGATAAAAGGCGCACCTTCGGCAGCCCCCACTTCGGGGTGCTTCAGGCAACACTCCCATTCCAATACCGCCCATCCGTCATAGTTGTAAGCGGCGAACTTAGAGAAAATTTGCTTGAAATCCACCTGCCCATCGCCCAAGGAGCGGAAGCGGCCTGCGCGATCTACCCAGTTTTCATAACCGCCGTAAACACCCTGCTGCGCGCTGGCGTTAAACTCGGCATCCTTTACATGAAACATTTTAATGCGATCGTGGTAGCGATCGATGAAGCCCAAATAATCTAACTGTTGCAGCACAAAGTGCGAGGGGTCGAATAGAATATGGCAGCGCGGGTGGTTGTCTACCGCCTTCAAAAAGCGCTCAAAGGTGGCGCCATCGTGCAGGTCTTCGCCGGGGTGAATTTCATAGCAAAGATCCACACCCGCCGCATCGAAGGCATCCAAAATTGGCAGCCAACGCTCGGCTAATTCGCTAAAACCCGCCTCCACCAAACCCGCCGGGCGCTGGGGCCAAGGGTACAAATAAGGCCACAAGAGCGCGCCAGAAAAGGTCGCATGAGCCGCAAGGCCAAGGTTTTTACTGGCTTTGGCCGCGAGCATTAACTGCTCAACTGCCCAAGCTTGGCGGGCAGTGGGATTGCCGCGCACTGACTCTGGCGCAAAGCCATCGAACATTTCATCGTAAGCGGGATGCACCGCAACCAGCTGACCCTGTAAATGGGTGGACAACTCAGTTACCACCAAACCACTTTTCGCTAAAGTGGCTTTGAATTTTTCGCAGTAATCAAGACTGTTAGCCGCCTGCTCTAGGTCGAATACACGTTTATCCCAAGTGGGAATCTGCACACCTTTAAAACCTAAACTCGCCACCCAAGGGGCAATATTTTCTAGGGAATTAAACGGCGCTTCATCACCCAAAAACTGGGCTAAAAATATGGCGGGACCTTTGAGGGTTTTCATACTGGGTTCCTTATTGATTATTAAGATTCAACTGCTAAACAGCGCTGAACACTTGGAGCCAAAATATTGGATTGAAGAGCAAGTTACCGCGTTAACGATGTTTTTTGGAGTCAATTTTTGTTAATCGCCGCCAGCACTAGCTGAAAGCCACAATCCGCAAGAGCACCAAAACTAGAATGACTTTTCAAACTGGAGCGACTGGTCGCTGGGCTAGGCAAACCACATAGAAAGCGCGCCAATTGCCGTGGCTGTGTCAGCGCTTGATGCTGCTCAGATTGCAGTTGGCTTATGAGTTTAGTCGCTGCAGGCGATAACGCGACCATTGGCGGGGCGGCCACAGCTTGTGTATTCGGTTGACGACAGTGATTGCAGATACCGCAGGGCGCAGCTCCCATCTCACCAAAATACGCAAGCAATTGCTGACTGAGGCAGGCGGGATTATTGGCAAACGCCAATAGGCTGTTTATACGTTCTATATCGCGCGCTTCGCGCTGGGCAAATAATTCATTGAGGATATGGCAGAGTTCATCCTTCTGCGTCGGTGTGCTAATGGTGTGATTGTGTTGAAATGCGTGGCGCAAATTGGCGACATTTAACTCAATAGCGCCCTGCTCCGCTAAGTAATCCAACGCCTTCACAATACGTTCCTTCGGCTCCTGCAACTGCTCGGCGATGGTGAGCATATCCAAACTTAAATACTTGCGCCCCATGCGCCCGGCGCTAAACAGCCGCTGCAAAAATTCCGCGCGCGCTGGATCAAACTGCGCCAGCACTTGCTCGCGCGGCTGCACAAACTGAATTTTATATTCGGTATAAAACGGACTTAGCGCGCTGATAACACCCTGTAGCTCTAAATAGGTCAGCGCGGTATTTAACACCAGTGGGCGCAAATCAAAACGCTGCGAAAGTTCGTAGGTGGAAATATCAAAGGGCTCGTCAAACGCCAACAAATACTCTACCAGCGCACGCAAACTTTCCGCGCTGGGTGTATCGCCGTAGGTGAAGTTCTCTAACACGCGAATATCTTCGCCTACCGCTAACATTTCGCACAGTGAGGGCAAGCCATCGCGGCCAGCGCGACCAATTTCCTGCACGTAGTTTTCAATCGATTTGGGTAAGTTGAAATGGTAAACCGCACGGATATTACTTTTATCTATACCCATACCAAAGGCGATGGTGGCAACCACTATAGGTACTTCACCGCTCATAAAACGGTTTTGCACCAGCTCGCGCTCATCGTCTTTTAAACCGGCGTGATAAAAAGCTGCACTTAGACCAGCGGCACTAATTGCATCGGCAACTTCCTGTGCAGTTTTTTGCAGGGTGACATAAATAATGGTGCCCGCATCACGCGGATGTTTGTGCAAGCGCGCCAGTAGAAATTCCAAACGCGACTCTGGTGTGCAGGGAGTTACGCGCAACTGCAAATTGGGGCGTGCAAAACTGGTTTGAATATGGTCAGCCGCGGCTATAGCGAACTGTTTGCATATATCCGCTGCCACACTCGGCGTTGCAGTCGCCGTTAACGCAAGCACTCGCTCGGCGCGCAGGTTTTTAGCAATACCTGCAAGGCTTAAATAATCTGGGCGAAAATTGTGACCCCACTCGGAGATACAGTGAGCTTCATCTATCGCCATTAAACTAATGCGCAGATGTTTTAATCGCGCCACGAAGCGTTCATTCTTTAACCGTTCGGGCGACACATACAGCAGTTTTAAACTGCCGTTTTGCAGCGAAGTATAAATATTTTGGGTTTCTTCTTTACTGAGCGACGAATCCAAACGCGCAGCGCTCACCCCCAATTTTTGCAAGGCATCAACCTGATCTTTCATCAACGCAATCAAGGGCGACACTACCAGCGTCACCCCCTCAAGTAAGAGCGCAGGCAACTGATAACAGAGGCTTTTGCCGCCGCCAGTGGGGAATACCGCCAAGGCAGAGTGACCCTGCAGCAAGGCATCAATCACCTGCGTTTGGCCGGGGCGAAAATCAGATAATTTAAAGGTGTTTTGTAAAATAGCGAGCGGCGTAGTCATAAGGTTTCCTTGTTGTGAAAACTTCTTCCGTGAGGTTTTGAGTCATTAAGGGTTATTCACTGAATACGGCAAGTAACGCGAGCAACTGCAGTCTAGCCATAAAAAAATAAGGCAGCAATGCCGCACAAAATAAATCCGCTAAGCCTAAACGAAAAAAGAGAGGCAAATGCCTCTCTTTTTGATGAGCCTATGGGAGCGAAAGAATTACTTTTTCACACCTTCCACATGCAATTCTAATTTAACGGTTTGCGATGCTGGACCTAAGTCCATTTTAATATTGAAATCTTTCATGGTGATTTCGGTTGAACCCGAGAAGCCTGCGCGGTAGCCGCCCCATGGATCTTTACCTTCGCCCACTTTTTCAACATCGATAGTAACGCTTTTGGTCACGCCGTTAAGGGTGAGGTCGCCCACCAAATCAAACGATTCTTTGTTGTCTGCATCCACAACCACTTTCTTGCTCACGAAGGTTGCTTTGGGGAATTTTTCAACGTTTAAAAAATCGGGGCTGCGCAAATGCTTATCGCGCTCGGCGTGGTTGGAGTTCACGCTGTTGGTATCAATGCTGATACTAATGCTGCTCGCTTCTGGCTTAGCGGGGTCGTAGCTAAAATCGCCCGAAAAGGTATCGAAACGACCGGTCAACACACTGTAGCCCAAGTGCTTAACCGCAAAGTTAATAGAGGCGTGTGCGCCTTTGGTGTCTACAACATAATCAGCCGCCAATGCAGGCAAACTCATGATACCGATACTGCTTACCGCTAGCGTAACTAAAGATTTTTTGAGATTTAACATAAAAACTCTCCTTAACAAGGGATTGGGTTAAAACGATGACACAACACTAATCAGATTTTTTGACCGGTTTTAGCATGCGCACCAGGGTGCGGTCGCGCATGACAAAGTGATGTAAAAGTGCCGCGCCTGCATGCAGCGCCGCGAGAATAATAATGGCCCAAGCTAGAATTTCATGCAGCTCGCCGGCAAGGTCTACATTGCTTGCGCTCAATTCAACCAGCGCGGGAATTTTAACGAGATTAAACATATTGGCCGCTACGCCTTCAGCCGTGGTAATCAAATAACCGCTGAGCAGCACTACAAACAACAAACCATAGAGCGCTAGTTTTAACAGTTTCGCTGCAAGGTTAGATGCCTTGTGCGCAGAAAGTTCGACGGGCGTCGCGCTGCTAGCGCGCCAACTGATGCGCACTAAAATAATAAAAAACAACGCTAGGCCCAAGCTGATATGCAGCTCTGGCCCCTTGTGATACCAGTCGTCGTAGTAGCCCAAGCTGCGCATGTAGATGCCAAGACCAAACAGAAAAACAATCAAAACAGCACTGATCCAGTGAATCAAAATGCTAATCAATCCAAAACCTTGGCGGGAATCCTTGAGCATCGCGAGCCTCAGTAGCTAATTAAAATAGGTAACTGGCAGAACCAGTAGGAGCTAGAAGATAGCAGCAATGGTTTTAAATTACAGCAAGAGGGCGTTGGCGCGCTGATGAAACACTAGACGCCAATTTAGAGCAGCAATTGATAAATTGTTGATATTTATCAATAGGATAGAAACCATAGTTGCGGCCGCGCTCAACTGACAGCCGCCATTATGATCGGATTTTTAGTGTGGAATGATTGGATTTACGCAAGTTTTGTGATGCTTTTCGCGTGAATAGACGGCAGTTTAGGCCTTCAACAGCACTGCCCGCTTGTGCCCCAGCTCGTCGAGCGCTACATACACATACTCACCTTGCGTCACTTGTGTGACCTGCTGGGTGAGAAAGTCTTTTACCCACACCTCCACCTTTACACGGATGGAGGTGTTGCCGATTTTAAGGGTGCTGGTGTAGCAGCTAATCACCGCCCCCACTGGCACAGGGCGCATAAATACCATACCGCTCACGGCGACAGTGGTAACGCGGCCATGGGCAATATCGTTGGCGTGAATTGCCCCAGCCATGTCCATTTGCCCCATCACCCAGCCGCCAAATACATCGCCAAACGGATTGGTATCGGCGGGCATGGTTATGGTTTGAAGTGCGAGCGTCCCGCTCGGTGCAGCACCAAATTCAGACATAAGTGATTTCCTCTAGCGGGACTGATGAGTAGGCCAATTTATAGGACCCATTTACAAAACCGATTTGATTTACAGGGCGGATCGGAAATTACGGGCACTTAACTAGCCTAGCAATGAAAATTCACATCAGCGGTAGCAACTAAAACGATCTATCAACGCATAAAGTAAAACAGGGCGTCAGGAATCGCTAGCGATAATTTTTTTGCAAATAGGCATCGTGGCTTGGCAATGCCTGAATCATCTCCGCCAGCGCACGCTTACTTACTTGCAGTTGCTGCACTATAGTATCCAGCTCCAGATTGTCGACCCGTGGGCAATATTTGGCGGGGCGAATTCCCATACCTTCAAATACTGACTGCCAACTCGTGCTACGAAATAACTCATCTGCACCATCACGCAATATGCCATGAGCGCGAAACAGCTCGATGCGCTCCTGCAGTGATTCAGGCAAGGGGCGCGTTTTAAAGCTACGCCAAAACGGACTGTCGTCGCGCTGGGAGCTCCAATAGTGCAACAAAATAAAATCGCGTACTTCAGTGAAATCTGCAGCCATACGCCGGTTGTACTCACGTTGTAAACTCGGGTCGCAGTCGCGATCAGGAAAGTAGCGCAGTAAATATTCCATACCACGCACAATTAAATGAAGAGAGGTGGACTCCAGCGGCTCAATAAAACCTGCAGCTAAACCTAGGGCGACGCAGTTGCTTTTCCAAATAGCGCGTCGCTTACCGCAACTAAAAGGAATCAACTGCGGATCGCTAATACGCGGGCGATCCAACTGGCGCATTAAGGCAGTTTTAGCCTCTGCATCGCTGCAATAACGGCTGGCGTACACATAGCCGTGACCGAGACTCTTGCGCAGCGGTATACGCCAACTCCAACCAAATTTGTGTGCCGTAGCGGTGGTGAATGCGAGAGTTTCCGGCTGTGCCTCAGTGCGCACTACCAGCGCGCGATCACAGGGTAAAAGGTCGGACCAATCATCAAACCCTGCCTGCAGGGCCTGCTCAATTAATTTAGCGCTAAAACCAGAGCAGTCGATAAAGAAATCACCGCCAATGTCACGGCCATCACTCAACCCCAAACTCTCTATGCGCTCCGCATTTTTGCGCACCTGCGCCACTGTACCCTGCGTGTGAATAACACCCCGCGCCACGCTATAGTCGCGCAAATAATTAGCGACTTTTTTAGCATCCAAGTGAATCGCAAAGTTAGCGCTGCCGATAGGACTTTGGCGCAGTTGCGCGGGCGGGAAAAAGCGCTGCTGGCTCGCCATGACAGCCGCGGGCGAAAAATCCTGCAATTCAGATTCATCGCCATATTGTTTGGCTTTAAGCCAGCATTGAAAAAAGTCTTGATTGGCAATGGGCGCACCTATGGCACCAAATGGGTGAAAAAAGCTGTGTTGACGCTGGCGCCAATCGACAAATTTTATTCCCAATTTGAAACAGGCTTGAGTTGCTTGAATAAAATCCTGCTGATCTATACCCAAGCGCTGCAAAAGCTGCACAAAAGGTGGCAGGGTAGATTCGCCCACGCCAATAGTGCTGATATCCGCTGACTCCACCAACTCAATTTGATAGAGGTCGCTACGCAATTGATGAGCCAGCATGGCCGCTGCGATCCAGCCCGCGCTGCCGCCACCAAGAATGACTATTTTTTGTAAGGGGTTGATCGACATAAAGTTCGCAGTAACACCCGCTGAGAATTAATATGAGGTAAGGCTAATAATCACCAGTCGCCATGATCCTGCGCCAAGGGAATTTGTGCACCCTGAATTAGCGAGCTTAATTGCCAACTAACTGCAGCCTGCAAGGCTTGCTGCAAGCGGTCAATGACTTTATGGCGCGGATAGGTTGAGCGCCAGGCCAGCGACCAGTGTCGCTCCGGCAGTGCGGGCAGCAATGGCCGCAACACCAAGCGCGGTGATTGCGTAAGCCAAACGCCAGCAACAAGCGCCGGAACCACGCCCAAACCTCGGCTTGCAAGAACTAGCTGATGCAGGCTCTCTAAGCTGCTGCAGGGCTGTAGCTTGGGCGTTAAAATAGCGGGGAGCACAGTGACTAACGCCGGTTCAGCAGCCACATACAAAAGCTGCTCATGCTGCAGCTGCGCAAGGCTTATCGCGCTGCAAGCAGCAAAGGGATGCTCTACCGTCGCCAAAAGCCCTAAAGGCTCACTAAACAGCGGCAGACTTACCAACTCTTTACTAATAGCTACCGATGAATTCGTTTCCTGCACCAATAATGCCGCATCCAAATCACCATTCATTAACTTTACCCTCAGCTCGGCTTGTGTTGCCTCCACTAAGCTAAAGTCGGCTAGGTTCCAGTAATCGCTTAATTGCATTAACAATTGCGGTAAGAGATAAGGACCAAGAGATGAAGGGGTACCCAATACAATCGGCGCGCGCAACTGTTCCTGATCCTGTTGCGCAAGCACTTGCAACTGCTCAACCTGTGCAAGAATTCGCTCAGCCTGCAGTACCAACGGCGCGCCCGCAGCCGTGAGCCTCGCCCCCTGACGACTGCGCTCAAACAGTGCATAGCCCAAGCTATCCTCCAGCTTACGCAACGCACTGCTTAAGGCTGGTTGGCTAACACCAAGGCGCGCAGCGGCGCGGCCAAAATGACACTCTTCAGCGAGCGCGGTCAAATAGCGAAGTTCGATGAGCGTCATAAACCTTCGCCTTGATAGCGCACCGTGTACGCAGAAAAATTAACACTAATAAACAGTATTGTTGAAAAACCATCAAGCTTGCAGGCTGCTGAAAAACGTTTTCAAGGCAGTGATCTCAGGCAAAAGCAGGCGACTTAAAAGCGGAGTTCATTGAAATAAATCACTCACCGTACCCCCGCAGTTCAGCCTTCAGACTGCTCCCGCAGCTTTTGAGCATTTTTTAACGACACAGCGACAATGCAGATAGTTTTCAACAACCTGCGAGAGAGCCTCTGAAACATTACCTTGTTTGTTCTAGCATCGTTAACATTCTGTAACCTACTTATAAAAGTTTATTGTGACGAAGCACTCGAAGACGGCGGCCCCATGCAAGGGACAGAGCAGCCTAGACCAATCTTATCTACTGAGTTTTTAACGCTTGCCGCAGCCATCACCAACAGAATCCCCGATACCAGAAAGCTATTTTTTACCCAGCTAAAGTGCCGCTGCTCTAATCGCTGAATATCTTTTAACGCAATGATGATATCTGCTGAGACAGATCCATTTTGTCGTTTCGGCCCGTCTAATTTCAAGCTGTCTCCATCAACGCCAAGGAGTTTACCTTTTACCTGCTCGCTTTCATTGAATAGGGTTACCACCAGCCTACTGCCCACATCGAGTTGCGAGAGCGAGGCCGTCGTTATTGGTTGCGTACTGGATGTATCAAGCAGCACGCGATTACTACTGCATGCCGCCAGCGTGGCAACACAAAACAGCAACAATAACCGCTTGATATACAGTTGCATAGAATCTTCTTTATTAAAATAAAAAGCTATTTCGTCCGAAAAATAAGCTCTTTCATGCGCGCTAGTTTTGGCGCCACCATGGGCACTGTCAGCATAGTGCTGAGAACCGCCATAATTAATAGTGCAGTAAAAGTTTCACTGGTAATAATTTGCTTGTCCAACAAGACGTTTGCAAAAATGATCATAATCAGCGCTTTGGTTTGCAGCAACCAGCCAATAATGGACGCTTCGCCTTTTTCCCACTTAAGAATCTTGCCTGCGATATGAATTCCTGCCAGCTTACCTGCCACAGAGGCAACTAACAGTACAGCGGCCGCAATAAACACCGTTACGCCACCCACTTGCCAATTGGTGCGCAGCCCAGTACTCAGGAAGAATACCGGCATAACAATCAGTAACACAAAATAGCGCAGCTTATCCATATCCTCCTGCTTAAACCATTCTGCATCCATCACCGCGCCCGCGAGGAATGCGCCCACCATAAAATGCAATCCAGACCAGTCTGCAAAATAGCCGCATACACCTAACCAAATAAAGATTACATACCAGCGATCATCATCTTTTAATCTGATCATTAGCTTACGAAATAAATAAGCGGCAATAGCAAAGCCCACCAAGAACATACCCTGTCGAGTTACGCGCTCCCAATCGAGCAAGATCAGCGCCAACACACCCCAAATTGCTATATCGTCTAAGCTGGCATAGCGCAAAATACGCTGACCAATGGGCTGCCGTAAAATATTCAATTTTTCCATAAGCAGTATCAGTATAGGCAGCGCGGTTACCGCGCAGGACATACCCACACCGAGAACAAATTGCCAAGGCATGCCTTTGTCACCCATCCAGCCATCGCTAAAATAAAGTAAAAATACGCCGGCACCACAACCAAACAATAGCGGCGTGCCTAGCGCCAAACCTGCAGTAATCCCGCTTTCACGCTTGTACTCCCAGACTTTTTTTAAATCCAACTCAACGCCGGCAATCATCACAAAGATCATCACCGCCCACCAGGCAATTCCATTAAGCGACTGTATCACTGGCTGATTAAAGACAAATTGGTAGTAGTCGGGGAACACGGCTCCTAGCACGCCAGGCCCTAAGACTATGCCCATGATTATCTGAACTACCACCAAAGGTGCCCAATAATCAATACACCCCAAACGCCAGATTAAATAGGGAATGGTGAAAATAATAATCATGGCGATTAAGAAAATTTCTGTCACGTTCATAGTGTGCGTCATCTGACAACCTTAAGTCCTTAGTATGTAAACCCGTCGATAAAACATTAATGGGCCTATAAATTTATACTGCCCTGCAATAAACCACGCTAGCGCCCCGCTTTTTACTGTACAGCACACGACAGCGCAATCAGACTTGGATAATTTTTCACTATGAGCATCTGTTGCAGCCATTAACGGGTGGCATAATCAGTACACCTTAAATATGCAGCGAGTTCCCTTGAAGGGCAAAATTTTATTGTGATCATCACTTAATCCCTAGCCCTGCGCAGGGCTATGGCTTAACATGCCGAGGCCATTTGTGCATCTAAACGAGGCACGCCCGTGAAGGCGCAGAAATAGTGCAATCCGCATTATTAATGCACCAAAAAAGAGCAAAAATATTAACACATGCAGCTTACTTTGGCCGCAACAGCTTATTTTCACACGGCTGCTGCTATTTTTTTTAGATGGCATAAGTTTTGCCCTATTTCTGACACCCTGCTCTCGTCGAACTCCCTTAGAGCGCGAGCCGAGGTAGAACGAGGGAAATAATTCGAATAGTCGCTGGTCTACCAAGCTGTCTACTCATAATGCAATAACTTTCTCAATCCCGTAGCCCTGCGGCTATTACAACCTGGAGGCATTCCATGTCTAAGACTTTAGACTTGATTAAAGAACACGAAGCTCGCTGGATCGACTTGCGCTTCACCGACTTTAAAGGCAAAGAGCAACACGTTACTTTCCCTTCAAACGTTGTAAACGACAGCTTCTTCGTTGACGGTAAAATGTTTGACGGCTCATCTATCGGTGGCTGGAAAGGCATTAACGACTCAGACATGATTCTTATGCCTGATGATGAAACTGCCGTTTTGGATCCTTTCTACGACGAAGCGACCATCAATGTTCGCTGTAACATCGTTGAGCCAGCAACCATGCAAGGCTACGACCGCGACCCACGCTCTATCGGCCTGCGCGCTGAAGAGTACTTGAAGTCTACCGGTTTGGGCGATGTTGCTTTGTTTGGTCCAGAGCCAGAATTCTTTATCTTCGATAGCGTTCATTTCCACAGCTCAATGGGCGGCGCGTTCTACAAAATCAAATCTGAAGAAGCTGCTTGGTCATCAGGCGATGACGTTGAAGGTAAACACGGCCACGCACCACGCGTTAAAGGCGGTTACTTCCCAGTTGCTCCTGTTGACTCATTGCACGACATCCGTGGCGCTATGTGTAATGCCATGGAAGCTATGGGCTTGGAAATTGAAATTCATCACCATGAAGTTGCAAACGCTGGCCAATGTGAAATTGGCGTAGGTGCTAACACTCTGGTTAAGAAAGCCGACGAAGTTCAAATTCTGAAGTACTGCGTACACAACGTTGCGCACCAGTACGGCAAAACTGCGACCTTTATGCCGAAGCCTTTGATTGGCGATAACGGTTCAGGTATGCACGTTCACCAGTCTTTCTCTAAGAACGGTAAAAACCAATTCGCAGGCGACGCTTACGCTGGTTTGTCTGAAACTGCTTTGTTCTACGTGGGCGGTATCATCAAGCACGCTAAAGCATTGAATGCTTTCTGTAATGCGTCTACCAACTCTTACAAGCGTTTGGTTCCAGGCTTTGAAGCTCCAGTAATGTTGGCTTACTCTGCGCGTAACCGCTCTGCTTCAATCCGTATTCCTTACACCGTTGGTGAGAAAGCAAAACGTATTGAAACTCGCTTCCCAGATCCAACTGCTAACCCATACCTGTGCTTCGCAGCCTTGTTGATGGCGGGTATTGACGGTGTTCTGAACAAGATTCATCCGGGTGAAGCAGCGACTAAAGACTTGTATGACTTAGAGCCAGAAGAAGAGGCTTTGATCCCACAAGTGTGCTCATCTTTGGAAGAAGCTTTGGCTTCACTTGAAGCTGACCATGACTTCTTGTTGGCTGGCGGTGTATTCTCTAAAGACTTCATCGACGCTTACGTTGACCTGAAGAAACAAGAGATTCAACGCGTTAACATGACTCCGCACCCAGTAGAATTCGAACTTTACTACAGCGTGTAAGTCATACCCAGGGAGCGGTGACTAGCTGCACGCGCAGCACACCGCACAACCTGACGAAAAAGCCCGCAGCTTAACACTGCGGGCTTTTTCTTTGGTGCCAGCAGGAGTAACCTGCAGCTAACAACATGAGGATAGGCCTATGCGAATAATCTTATTGATAGCGCTATTAATAGCGCAGGGCGCACTCGCGGATATCTATAAAACCCACGACAAGAACGGTAACGTCGTGTACACCGACAGCCCAAAATCCAATGATGCTGAAAAAATTCAGCTAAAAGAAATCAATACCACCCCCAGCATCACCCCAGACGCAAATGCCACCCCCCCACAGCGCCGCAACAATATAGACTCAACCCAGTACGAGATTAGAATCATCAGCCCCAAAAGTGATGTAACCATACCGCCAGGGCAGCGCGACCTTGCCATAGCAGTACAAGTCAACCCAGAGCTTGGCAACGAACACTTGCTTGTGTACTTTATGGACGGCGAGCTATTAGAAGAAAGCCAAATGAACAATATTGTGGTGAAAGATGCACCGCGCGGTAGCCACACGCTTGTCGTTGAAGCCATCAACTCGAATGGTCAATCATTGGGCATATCTACCCCCACCATCGTGAACATTATTCGCCCCACCGTCCAAAAAGCTGCACCAATTAAACCCAAGGCAAATTAGCCGCACCATATTGGCGCAATGATTTCACTGATCCATCACCTTTACCCTCTATAATGCTACTAAAGCCGCGAAGCAAGCTCCTTTTTTGAGTTGGTTTAGTTTTTGCATATTTCAATATGCCCATTGTAGAGGCGCTCAGGAGACGAGTAACCGGTGAGTCCGCGCGACATTTATAAACCTATATTAGACAGCCTCAGCACCGCCATTATTCTGGTGGATAGCGAGCTGCTGCTATGCCATATGAACCCCGCCGCCGAGGCGCTCCTTGCCATGAGCTGTGAGAGCAATACGGGCGAGCCCATTACCTATTTTTTCCACGAAGCGGAAGAGACCGATCGCCAACTCAAAATAGCGGCGGCGCAAGCGAATCACTACACCAAGCGCCACGCAGAGTGGCATCTACTCAGTGGCGGCCACATTACCGTGGATTATACCGTGACACCTTTTGGCGACCATGAAGGCTTGATAATCGAAATACAGCCTATCGACCGCCTGCTGCGCATCAGTCGCGAAGAGATGCTCGCCAGCTCCCATGAAACCACCCGCAACCTCGTGCGCGGCATGGCCCATGAAATCAAAAATCCACTCGGCGGCATACGCGGTGCGGCACAGTTGTTAGCACGCGAATTACCCAACTCCGATTTGACCGAATACACCAGTGTCATCATCGATGAGGCTGACCGCCTGCGCAATTTGGTCGACCGTATGCTCGGCCCGAATCAGTTACCGCAGTGGCAATCGCTCAATATTCACGAAGCATTGGAGCGAGTCACCAGCATTATCAAGGCAGAAAATAGCGATGCACTGAAGATTGTACGCGACTACGACCCTAGCATTCCCAATATGCATGGCGATAAGGAAATGTTAATTCAAGCGCTACTTAACATAGTACGCAATGCCATGCAGGCGCTGCTAGAAGCCCATGTCGTTAATGGCGTAATACAACTGCGTACGCGCATTCACCGCCAGTACACCATTGGCCGCAAGCATCATGCGCTGGTCTGTCGCGTCGATATCATCGACAACGGCCCTGGCATTCCCAGCGAGATGATTGAAAACATTTTTTACCCGATGATCTCCGGGCGCGCCGAAGGCACTGGCTTAGGCCTTACGATTTCGCAACACCTGATACATCAACATCACGGCCTGATCGAGTGCCAAAGCGAACCGGGAAAAACCCGCTTTTCGCTCTTCTTACCCATGGAATCACAATATGCAGAAGTCTAATAAAGTTTGGATTATCGACGATGACCGCTCTATCCGTTGGGTGCTGGAGAAGGCGCTGCAACAAGCGAATATTGAAACACGGGTGTTTGACTCAGGCGACAGCGCCATGGGGCAGCTTAACCGCGATGTACCCGATGCCATCATCAGCGATATTCGCATGCCCGGAACTGATGGCTTGACGCTGCTGAGCAATCTTCACAGCACTCACCCGAATATTCCGATCATTATTATGACCGCCCACTCCGACTTAGACAGCGCGGTAGCCGCCTATCAAGGTGGCGCGTTCGAATATCTCCCCAAGCCTTTTGATGTCGATGATGCCGTTGCTGTAACCCAGCGCGCACTTGCACATGCACTGGAACAACAAAGCGAGCACGGCACCAGTATTGAGCCAGAAACCAACACCGAGATCATCGGTGAAGCGCCTGCTATGCAGGAAGTTTTCCGCGCAATTGGCCGCCTATCGCAATCGAACATTACCGTATTGATTAACGGCCAATCGGGTACCGGTAAAGAGCTAGTCGCACGCGCTTTACACCGCCACAGCCCGCGCCGCAACGAGCCCTTTATCGCACTGAATATGGCAGCCATTCCCAAAGACTTGATGGAGTCCGAACTTTTCGGCCATGAGAAAGGCGCCTTTACCGGCGCCGCTTCGCAGCGCCAAGGCCGCTTTGAACAGGCCAATGGCGGTTCACTCTTTCTAGATGAAATTGGTGACATGCCCGCCGAAACCCAAACCCGCTTGTTGCGAGTGCTGGCAGATGGCGAATTTTATCGCGTAGGCGGCCATACACCGGTCAAGGTAGATGTGCGCATTATCGCAGCCACGCACCAAAATCTCGAAACCTTGGTAGCTGATAACCGCTTCCGTGAAGATTTATTTCACCGTTTAAATGTTATTCGTATTCACATCCCTAAACTAGCCAACCGTCGCGAAGACATTCCTAAGCTGGCGCGCTTCTTTCTACATAAAGCGGCGACTGAATTAAATGTCGACCCCAAAGTATTGCTGACAGAAACTGAAGAATACTTCTGCGGGCTGCAATGGCCAGGCAATGTGCGCCAACTGGAAAACACCTGCCGCTGGATTACCGTAATGGCATCTGGGCGCGAAGTACATATAGAGGACTTGCCGCCAGAGCTGCTTGAACACAAGGACACCAGCACCCCTGCTGATGACTGGGAAAAAGCCCTGCGCCACTGGGCCGACCAAGCCCTCGCACGCGGCCAACACCAGCTACTCAGCGAAGCCGTACCTACCTTTGAACGCGCACTGATCGAAACCGCGCTGAAATACACTGCGGGCCGCAAGCGTGATGCTGCCAATTTGCTGGGCTGGGGCCGCAATACCCTCACCCGCAAACTAAAAGACCTTGGCATGGCATCTGGCTCCGATGCCGATACTGATGGCGACGATTAACGAGACCTGCAGCCGCTGAAACCAGCGGCTGCGCACTCTACTCTCCCCCACTCTATTCCAATCTATTTGCCCCCCTCGTGCAGACCAATTCTCCCGTTTTATTACCTATTATTTAACGAACGCGTGTCGCCTAAATAATTCTTTACCTATCTTTCACCACTTCACCTGCAACATCTAAAAGCAGCGTCTATACTCAAGCTTCAGTGTTAAAAATAGGCTCTGTACAGCTTTAGCGCAGCCATATTAGACAGCTAAAAGTAAAATAACTAACCTGCGTCTAAGCAATAATTTTTAGTTAAAAGATCTGAATTCTCACAGCAGCCAAAAGATGGACTACATTTAAATCATGAAAAGTACTGCATTATTTCGATAACTAGCCGCTATAGATGTAGTTACACGCGTTCACACAAATGCAAACGCACTAAGCGCATAGTGATAACAAGAATATTTGATAGCTAACCGAATTTTTCGGGGGAACACATGGTACAAAAATCCTTACTCACAAAACTCATGCTGGTGCTTACACTGGCCATGGTTATCATTGCCGCGGCAGTTGCTTTTATAAACTACCGCATAGCTGCCAATGGACTGGAGAAAAAGCTAAATGCAGAGATAGCCGCACTTATAGAGCTCACTAACAGCTCATTATTGGAAGCTGTTTTTGCCTATGATTTTCAACAGGTAGAAGCAATTTCAAAATCTCTGGTCAACACTGGCCTCGTCACCTCAATTAATGTGATTGATCACCGCGGCCAAGTACTCGCCAAGGCAACCGACGATAACCGCAGCGAAGGCCAATTGCAGCGCAAAGCCTTACCCATTGTCTATGATGGCAACAACATAGGTAGCTATGACATCAGCTTCACGACTGAAGAGATGCATAAAACACTCTCAGATCAAGTGCAAACTACCTTGTTCACCGTAATCGCACTCTTAGCCGCCAGCTTGATTAGTGTTTATTTGCTTATGCGCAGCCTCGTATTAGCACCGGTTGCAGAAGTAACCCTATCCCTTTCCAGTATTGCCGATGGTGGTGGCGACCTTACTCGCCGCTTGCCCACACACAGCCAAAATGAAATTGCTGCGCTGGCGCACAACTTCAATCGTGTAATGGAGCATATCTCCGGCATTATTCGCAATGTTGTCGATGTGAATGAGAATGTACGCTCTAATGTCAGCACCATGGGTGCTGCCACAGAAAGTACAGTTAGCTCTACTGCACAGCAACTGCGCGAAATTGAATTGGTTGCCACCGCCGTTGAAGAACTTTCGGCATCAGCCAATGAGATTGCGCGCCACGCAGGCGATACCGCCGAACGCACCACCGCCACCAGCGTACTCGCAGAGGAGGGCAATAAAATTGTTAGCCTGTCGCTCGACAATGTTAACCGCCTAACAAGCCAAATCGAATCAACTGCGCAAAAAATCCAAGTATTAAAAGACAGCTCCGTCAATATTGGTTCAGTAATGGAAGTAATCCGTACCATTGCAGAACAAACTAACCTACTTGCACTTAATGCCGCCATTGAGGCAGCACGGGCAGGTGAACAAGGTCGCGGCTTTGCGGTAGTAGCGGATGAAGTTCGCTCACTCGCGCAAAAAACACGCGCCTCCACTGAAGAAATTGAATTGATTATCGTGCAGTTACAACGCGCGGCCGATGAAGCTCACCAAGCCATGAGCACCAGTACTGCAGCGGCACGGGATACTATAGATACCGCCTCTCGTGTTGGTGGTGCCTTGGATAAAATCCGCGCAAACATCAGCACCATTAATGATATGAATCATCAAATCGCCACCGCATCTCATGAACAAAACACCGTCGTGAATGAGGTCAGTAAAAACATTACCGCTATTCACGGGTTGTCTGAACGCGTCGCCGAAAATGCTCAAGTCGTCAACGAAAGTGGCAACCGCCTAAATCGTGAAACGGGCGAACTGAAAAAACAAATCGACAGCTTCAAAGTATAAATCCCCACGCTTAACAACTAGCTACAACATAGCTATTCGAGACATAAAAAAACCCAGCAACGCTTGCTGGGTTTTTTATGTTTTATTATCTATAACTCCCACTAAGTGATCCCGATACGATAACCGAATGAGCCGCTACTCACCCCCATTAGCCTCCGACGACTTAAAGGGCAAGCTCTGCGCAGCCTGTAGGGCATAAGTCTTAATAGTCTCCGCCTCTTCGCGCACAAAGTTACCTATCGCATGATGAAATTGTGATTGATATAGGTAATGTGTTGAATAGGTAATTTGCGGCTCGAAGCCTCGCGCTAACTTATGCTCCCCTTGCGCGCCACCATCAAATCGCTGCAGGCCATTTGCTATAGCATAATCAATTCCCTGGTAGTAGCAGGTTTCAAAATGCAAAAAATTATATTCATCAAAACACCCCCAATAACGACCATAAAGTGTGGTGCTATCACGCAGGTAAAGTGACCCCGCAACAGGTACTTCCAAACCGTCCGAATTAATTTTATAGGCCAGAATTAACAGTAATTGCTCAGCCATATGCGCACGAACCTGCTGAAAGAAAAGTTCAGTCAAATAGCCCTTATGGCCGCTGCGCTTTAAATAGGTGGTGCAATAGAGCTGATAAAACAAAGCCATGTGAGCCTCGGTCAGCATGCTGCCTTCGAGAGTTTTAAAGTGGATGGACTGTTCGCGCACCTGGCGCCGCTCTTTCACAATATTTTTACGCTTGCGCGATTGCATGGTCGCCAAAAAATCATCGAAGTGTGCGTAATGGCGATTAAACCAGTGAAACTGACAACCCAAGCGCAGGTGCATAGACTCAGCTTCCAAGGCCTGCGCCTGCGCCTCTGGCGGAAAAAGGCAATGCCAGCTCGATATCTGTTTGCTAGAAGTCATCGCATTTATAGCCGCCAACACCTCAGCATTATTAATGTCCGCGCCGCTATCTTGTAGCCAGCGCGGCCCAAAACAGGGCGTAAAAGGAATGGCATTAATCCATTTGGGATAGTACTCATAGCCATGGCGCTGATAGGCATCAGCCCAAGACCAATCGAACACTTATATCGACACTGCTAAAATTGACTAAATCTGTCCGAGATGAATTAATGATATTTATTTTCCACAAACGTATCTAATGCAATTAGCCATACATTACAACATAACGCGCTAAAAGAAAAACTCAACTAAGTATTCCCAGATGACGGTTCTTTGTTGATTCCAAATATTCGCTTTGGGTACAAATGGACCCATTTGAATACATTGAAAATTGCTTCAGGATAATCACGTCGCATAACGGTCAAAAGCGGTCTTAAAAATTGAATTTAATGTACGGCATGCTTTTGAACTCACTTGTGCCCAAAGCGCCCCCCTTTTTTTTATGAGTGCCATAGAAGGACTGGACTATAACCGCAAAATCTGTATTAGTTTGCATTGCCATCGCGGCTCTGCTGCTTGACAAGATTAATGACCCACCTTGAGTTTGAACTGTGACCGACTCCAATGCACAAGCTCTTAGAAGGTTGGCCGAGGCCCAAGTCGCAACTATTCTCAAACAATTGCCGAGCGACAACATGAGCCGGTTTGTCTTGTTCATCGAAGTGGTCCGAACGATGGACTATTGGGGCATACATGCCCCGACCCAGTTCGATGACAGTGAAAATGTCGGGCAATCTTTCCACCTGATGTGCTGGGGATGGAACCGGGTTGTCCCCGAACCCTTACACCGCTGAATCAAACTGGCGCATTCTCCCTAATGGAAAGCACTTATGAATCCCGTGGCTACGCCGCTGCACTCATGCAGAAGTTTGGTAAGGTATCTCTTCTGCGCCGCCTTTGCGACATGAGTGAGCGTGGCATTATGAAGATCACCAGAGCGGGAGATGAGTTTCAAATACGCATGACCGACGACGCCCGAGCACAGTTCGCAGATGCGACAGAGTTAGACAGACTCCAGACTGTCGGTTCACCATAAATTGTCACTGAGGTTTAATCATAACTTATCAATTTAATACTCGTTTAGCACTCATAAGATGACGCAATCCGAAAATACTTCACCCGTTTACAGGCATTACTAATTTATTGAATTTTATTGAAAAACTTAGTTTGTGGTTGCGGTTGATGCTGCGTGTCGGCGCTTAGGATGATGATTCCGGCTATAAACCTTGCTTGTTTTGCGAAAGGGTTATGGCTCATGACTAGCGGGCTGTCAGTTTTCGGTTGGGAGCGGACTAATAGAATCCTATGATTTATAACGCTGCAGTTGATTTTTGCTTAACTTTCCACAAATCGTAATTACGCTGCATTGCCATCCAGCTCTCGGGGCTTCGTCCAAAAACCTTCGAGAGTTTAAAGGCCACGATTGACGAAACTGCCGATTTTTCATTAATTAAGTAGCTGAATTTGCTCGAACTAACTTTCAGGTTATTCGCAACGTCAACGGATCTCAAACCATACGGCTCCAGATAGGTACGCTTTATGAACGTCCCCGGATGCGCGGATCAAATTGCAACATTGTTGGGTCTCTATGAATGATATGTTTTAGTGTTAGGCTAAGAGTGGTCTTCCCGTCCTAAAAAAGTTGACGGTTAAATGTCAATGGTTGACTACGTAGCAATTAGTCCTTGTCAGCGCTGTTGCGGTTCCGACCCGTCTGGTTTACCTCTGAATAATGACCTTTAAAAATACATTTTAAAATATCCGGATCACCGGTTTCTGTCCACCCAAGCAATTTTACCGCTCCACTCGATGGATCGGTGTAGCACTCTGCGATCGGTAAATGATTGGTATCGGGTACCGGCATCCATCCAATGATGTTGACCCCTTCCGGAATATTGAACCACTTGCCATCTGCAGCGTAAATGTCAGCAACACCGCTATTCCCCCGACCTGGCCAGTAACCCAGATACAAGGCAATGACGACTTCCATATCCTCGGGCATGCTTTTATTGCAATCAATCCACATGATTATTACTCGTCATTTATAGGAGTTCAACCACTGCCGCTCTTTTGCGGCCGCACAATCTCATAGACCAATTCAATTTATTTTTCTGGCGCTTTGTGCTCAAACCGGCCCTTCACTGAACTCTAAATACCTAACTCTATTAAGCTCTATCAGTACGTACAACCTATTCGAATGAAGGTCGAGCTCCGCCAATCTTTAGTAGATGTTGTAGTGCATTGTTAAAATTGGTTGATCAGAACAATAGAATTTTATAATTCATATTCGTATGAATGACCAGAACCATATTTACCTTCTAGATATTCACGCCTGATGTCTTTATCGTGTCTAGGGTTGAATTTCTTATGCAATGACGATAATTGTGATGCCCCATCGATTTTATGAATAAACCAAATTACATCACGACGCAACAATTTTGTATCAAGTAAATTTGTATCATGCGTAGAAACAATTAACTGAGATTGTGTTTTATTTTTATTTTTGAGAAAGGTATGCAACAGTCTTTTTGTTATCCCAGGATGAAGACTTCTATCCAGCTCATCTATACAGGCAACGGTACTACTGTCAGTTGCCATTAATTCGTAGAATAGAGGTGCTAGCTCAATAATTCTCCTCGTTCCATCAGATTCCTCCTCTAAGTCAAAGGTAACCAAGCCATCACTTCCAGAGCATTTATGCTGGGTGAATATCTTAATTAATTTTGCTTGGCCTTTATTATCTCTGAAAAAAACCATTCTGTTTCCAGTCAGGGGATTACTAATAAATACGCCTTGTTTCTCTTCCAAGTTTTCTTCTATTTCAGCAAGAATTATAGGAGGAATTCCCTGTATGCTCTCAGGATCCAAAAAATCTGTTTTCAAATCGACGACACTAGGATCAAAATGCCTAAGCAGGGTTTTCAGAAACGTTGTAAATTCCTTGTCATCTTGCAACTGAAACTCGACCCCATGGCTAATACTTTGCGGAGTAAAAATTTTCAAACTTTTGTCAAACCAATTATATACAGGTGCAAATTTTGTGAAGTTTCTTTCTACCGATTCAGTTAAAAACAATTGATTTTTTCTGGTTCCTTCAATATTAAACTTGTAAAACATTTGCTCCTCTTTACTAAGAGTTTGAAGAAATGGCCCAAACCTGTATGACCCTCCCTCATTAGAGGAGCGCTCAAACATAAGTTTGGTTGAATTCTTGTTCAGGATGCTCAGCTTTTCATGAAGAACCTGGTCATGAGACAGGCTGAATTCATATTGGTACGTCGTATCGTCAGCCAAAATCTCAAAATGAAAAATCGAGGGTTTCGTTTGATAGGATTCATCAAGTTTGAATATGGTGCTTCCTATTAACTTATTTGGTCTCACGCCTCTAGTCACGAATCGTTTCGCGAATTCTAAAGCCCGAATGAAATTGCTTTTACCGGAAGCATTTTCCCCATAAATAACTGCCGCCCGTAACACTTCGGTCCCTCCGTCCTCGTCAGCGGAATAGACATGCTCGTTTCTATGCATCTTTTCGCGCGTGGGCGCAAGAGAGAGTTCTGCCCTGTCGCGAAACGAGCAAAAATTACTAAATTCAAACTTCAATAACATCGGTGCACATCCAGACTGGGTGAAAAAATCGAGTTTTTGTCAATGATAGACCACCAAAAAACAAAAGAATCAATTGTTTGCGAGATTTTGTCACGCAAAGCTTGATTTGAGACGCGCTTATCATTATTATGACCTTGTTGCGTGAAAATATCTCCCAAAAGTAAATTTTACCACCTTTTTACGAATTTTATTTGCTTATCGGGAGGGGTTTTCACATAAAAGTAGTTAAATAGTTGGGATATGTCTGGCGGCATTTGATGTCGACTGCGCATCACCTAAGTAATTTATATCTATGCCGGAGAAAAGTTATGAGTATTAAGCCAGGTCCAAAAAGAACAGCCAAATCCACTGGGCAGCCAGATAAGCGTCAACGGGATAATAAGGATACACCCGCAAATACACCGTCGCTTAAGCCACACAAGCATAAGAAAGGTGATTAGCTAATAGATCGTGTTTTGAGATAACGGAATGTGAGGTTGAACAATGATAAATGGTCTCTGCCCCACCTATTGCACTTTAACAACTGAAAGGGTTGCAGCGTGGCTAGATGTACAGCACCAGTAGAAGGGCATCGTTCAGCAAGCGCTGCGGCGGCATGCCCAGCATGTCGTGGCCGCTCTGGTCGCTCCAGCGGCTACAGTATGTACGAATCGCCTCGCTATTCGCCCACTGCCTACGCCTCACCAAGCAATGGTGGGGGCGGGCGAAATAGCGGGTCTAGCGGTGGCGGAAGACCACGCTGGTCAAATGCAGGCTCTTCCTTGTCCTACACAGTTGCGGAGGTGCGAGCGCTCAATCCCATTCGCGATACCGTCGAGAGGCGAGCGACCGAGCCTGACCTTCGTGATGTATTTCTTTGTCATGCATGGGATGATCGGCAAGGGGTGGCAAAAGAACTTCATGATTTGCTTGTGTCGTATGGAGTCTCGGTTTGGTTCAGCGAGAAGGATGTTGGACTCGGGGTTGGGCTGATGCGCGCTATCGATAAAGGATTGGCGAACTCACGAATAGGGTTAGTACTGGTGACCCCTGCGCTGTTGCGCCGTCTGCCCTCAGAGGGAATCGCAGATAAAGAGCTTTCGGCACTTCTTGCGAGAGAGCAGCTCGTTCCTATTGTGCACAACACGACCTATGAAGCTCTCCGTAATGTCAGTCCCCTGTTGGCCTCGCGAAGCGGTCTGAGTACCGAGGAAGATTCGATGAGAAATGTCGCAGCCAAGCTAGCCGAGCTAGTTACCCTCTAGCTTTATGAAGGATCAGATGATGACAGAGCAGAAACCTTTTCGAGTCTTATGTTTAGATGGTGGTGGGATGCGTGGGGTGTACCAATCAGCCTATTTGCAGACCTTTGCGACAAGAATAGCTCAGACAGTCGGCAGCGAGAGGTTGCCGGATGTTGGCAAAGCGTTTGATTTAATTGTTGGCACCAGTACTGGGGGGATAGTCGCGTGCGCCCTTGCCGCTGGGACGCCGCTGAACGAAGTACGAGAGCTCTATCATAACGAGGGGAAAAACATCTTCCCGTATCAAACAATCCGGCATATTCCCATCCTCGGAGACCTCCTGATTCGAGGCCTAGGCTTCGGTCTTTATGCGGGTAACCAGGCATTAAAGCGTGCGCTGGAGCGAGCATTTAACAATCAATCTCTTGGCAGCGTTTATAAAGAGCGCGGGATCGCTTTGGCAGTCCCGACGCTAGATATTAATCGACACGCTGCTGTAGTCTTTAAAACACAACATCTCTCGCGCCTAAATGGTCGTGATAATCCCCGAACCTTAGTTGATGTATGCCTCGCGACATCAGCCGCTCCTATTCTACGATCAATGGCTAAGTTAGTGGAGCCCAACGGAATCAACTCAACCACAACCGCTGTTTATGTGGACGGGGGCCTCTGGGCTAACAACCCTAGTACCCTTGGAATGATCGAGGCCACAGAAATTCTGGCTGATCGAAAAGAAACCTCCCGCCCAGTCCACCTATTCATGTTGGGTTCTTTACCTTCGCAAGGGGGAGAAGAAATTTCAGATAAAAATCTGCATCGCAACTCTCTGAAATGGAAACTGGGAATTAAAGCAATTGAAGCCAGTCTCAACGCTCAAGCAGTAGGATACGACTACATATCTAATAAAATCGCATCATTACGAAACGACACAAGTTTCGCCTATCGACTTCCCGCGCAATGCCCTTCAAATGAATTGAGAAATTATTTAAAGAATCTCGATGACGCCCGACCCCAAGCACTGAATGCTTTGGAGCGACAAGCTATATCCGATGTGGATTGGGCTTGGTCGCAAATGAATACAAATAATCCCACGAATCATATGCGGTCATTCAGGGATGCATTGTTGTCAACGCTTAATTAAACTGGAGAACCGACGTAATGACTGATATTGATTGCAATAAAGACCTGCGTGCTTATCACAACGAAAAAATCATATTAAGTAAATCGAATCAGGATGATATGCGAACACACCGAGACGCTGGACGGACTCGGTTGAAAAACGGTTTAACCCGCCTTGAAAAGCCTCATCCTGAAAGAATAGATTCGCAAGGATCTTACAGCATGAAGACGATGGTTCAGGATGACGCGTACGAGTATGACATTGATGACGGCGTTTATTTCAAACCGGAAAATTTAGCTGGCTTTTTCGGTTTTAGTTTATCTCCTCAAGAGGCTCGCGAACGAGTATGTGAAGCACTTTCCGATGATGATCGGTTAACAAGTCCAGCGAAAGTTCATCGAAACTGTGTAAGGCAAACTTACGCGAAGGGATATCACATCGACTATCCTATTTACAGAATTAAGACTGAAAAGGATGAAAAAGGCCAAGATAAAGAATATTACGAATTGGCTAGCGGTGATGATTGGACTCGCTCGGACGCACGAGCAGTAACTAGTTGGTTTAATGCTCAGGTTTCGGAATTGAACTCGGGCGAAATTAATGACGGCAGTCAACTACGACGAGTTGTACGATATACGAAAAAATTTGCGCGCAGTGAAAGTGATTGGAAAGAAAAGACTGCATCGGGAATCACAATTACCAAATTGGTCGTAGACCATTTTAAAGCGAATGAAAGTAGGGACGATCTTTCGATACGAAACACCTGGATAGCAATTAAAAAAGCATTAGATACTTCGACGGAGGTCAAACACCCTGTTTTGGAAAATGTAAATCTTTCCGGTAAAAATGACGAAGCTGTTACGTTTTTTAATAATAATTTGACTTGGGCGGTAGATGAGTTGGTAACGTTGGATGAATCAGACTGTACCCACAAGAACGCACTTGAAACTTGGGATACTATTTTTAATACCACATTTTTCGCGGTTCGAGCACCTAAGGAATCTACTGCGCAAAAGTCTGCATTTGTCGTAACCTCCACAAAAGTCACTGAGAGAAATGATGATGGTGGTCGTTTCGGTTAATGAACAATCATGATTTGTTGATAGAACGCATACAGCACGAATTAAGCCGTCAATTGCAGGGGCGTTGGTCGCAGATATCTTTAACGACTAATGCCCCCGCCAGAAATATGGCGGCTTCATGCATCGCGGTTTGGAAAATTGATTTTGCTGACGGTGACATTGTTTATCCAAACGTTAACTTTGTGTACGTGGGTATCGACAAACAGTTCCCTCGGACCCAGCCAAAGTTATGGATTCCCGGGTATGTGCATGGCAAAAGCAAATCTTGGCCACATATCGATAATAACGGCACGCTTTGTCTTCCTCGAAGCTCAATGAACCATGAACCGGAGCATCGAATCATCCAGCATTTAGCGTGGGCTCAAACACTGCTAAATATGGATCCAGTTACCAGACGCAAGGATTTTATGCGGGAGGCGGCTGCCTACTGGGCTCAATCTCATACTAATTTGGAGAATGTTTACAGCTTACTCTCACTGAAACCTGAAAGCCGGGTAATTGCCTACGCAGGCAATCGTCGTGAATTTTTTGTAGCCGATACTCCTCAGGAACTAGCTAAATACCTAATGCACCTTAAGAGCACGAAACAGTCAGCCACGATTTATCAAGGTTATTTGGTATGGCTGAATCGGCCTTGGTGTCCACATGAATTTCCAGATTTTGCAAATCAACTGTTGACCCTTATTCCTGTGGGAGTGCAAGACCAAATTCTGGTAGCTGGTAGAGACTGTCTTGTTCTGATCGCTGCGAATTCTGAAAATGGTGTGATCTTTTTCTCCGCATTTATAAAGAGCAAGAAGTTAGCAGACGTTCGAAAAGGTTTCAGGAGCGGGTCTGTGTTGCCCGCGTCAGTAGTACGAAGCGCGTTCTTTGGATTTAGAATTCATAAAATGGATGTATCCAGGGTTGATGGTGCTTGGGTACATGGAAGAGACCACGATCCAAATTATAAAAATTTATATAGCAAACGGGTTGTAGTGTGTGGGTGTGGGTCACTCGGAGCATCTATCGCACGGCTTTTGGCTCAGGCAGGAGTTGGCACTCTCCACTTGATCGATAGGGATAAAATGTCTTCGCATAATGCATCGAGACATTTACTCGGAGTTGGCGATACAGGTACAAATAAAGTTTCGTCGCTTCGTACCTTACTTCTCACTGATTTTCCGCACATGAAGGAAGTTACCGCTCATTGCAAGTTTATTGAAGATATGAGCCACGACGAATTAGATATAATTCGCCATGCAGATGTAATCGTCAGTGCGGGCATAACAATTGCCGGCGATTTATTCCTTGATGAGTGGCGAAGAACGAACAGCCTTCATTCTATTCATGTCTGTGCCTGGACAGAAGCGTTCGCTGTAGCCGGGCATTCTGTTGCACTATTTGACAACGATACAATCAGTGACATCTTTGACGAAAACACAGAAGTTAAATTTCGATTATGTGATGTCCCCCTTGAAGCGGGCCATATGGTTGCGATGGCTGGATGTGGGGACACCTTCCAACCACATGGTGTAATTGAGCTACAACCGACCATTAACATCTCCGCGCGAGTCGTCATTGATGCGTTAACCGGAAAAATTTCTAACTCAATCCGGCGGACCTGGTTTGGCAGTCGTCAAGAAGCAGAACGGCTAAAACTGGTACCGAGAGATACCTTTGATAACGAGCTGTGCATAAAAGATTTTGCCTTTGAGTGATTTCAAGGAGTCTTATCCACTTATGAATGAGTTAAGAGCGGTACACGAATCTTTCGAGCAAGAAATTATAATTGAAGGAGATGTAATGCGATATTTAGCAAGGCACCGCCAAAGACATTTTTGGAATTTAGAAGCAGGTGGTCAACTATTTGGTAGCATTTCTCCTCAATCAATTCTGATAAGCAATATTTCCGGGCCTTACCCGAGAGATGACCGCGGCCCACGACACTACCGCTCACATCCACAAAGTGCGCAAACTGAAATTAAACGTCAGCAAAAATTGGGTCACCTCTATCTGGGAGAATGGCACTCCCATGCAGAAAAAAAGCCTAGAGCCTCCGGGGATGACAATGATGCAATGCAGCGTTTGATGCGGAAATCCACGCTCGCTACAAATGGACTGCTTTTAATTATCACCGGTCAACACGAAAGCGGAATGGGTACTAGCGTGTATTCTCATATGGATGGAGCTTTGCGAGAGTGGGATATTGTGATTACATGATATAAAACAACAATTCGATTTTCAGTTAACCATTTACACGGCTCTCTTCTACAGTCGAACCGAGTTTCCGTAATATGCCGCTACTTGAATACAGTTATCTAACTTACGGAATTAAAGTCATTCAGAAAATTCATTGATTGCGCTACTCTTGACCCTTTCGGTTTCTCTGATGTTTTCAGCTCGTGACAGGAAGAATTTCATGAATGCGGAAACGATAAAGTCTCTATCTAATTCAGCACGATTCTTTATGGTTGTGCCTGACGTGTAAGTCGAAGTGCCATTGAGTATGTATGGAAACGAAATACTCTGGTATTTAAAATCGACGCTCACAGCGAAAACCGACCTCTTCGCAATTTGATCTTCGAACGAAATAGTCGCTTTGCTCACGTATTTTTTAATTTTCACACTTTTAGTGTGTTTTTTCATTTCTGCCGCGATTTCTTCAAATGCGGGTACAACTACATCATCGAGAAAGCTATTGATCTCGTCTTTGGAACTAAACACCGGCTTCGACTTTAGTTTTTCATAAAATTGAGTTAGTTCGTTTTCCCAGATCATCATTTAAAACTCACGGGTAATTGTTGATGTTGAAGTTTCAGCGTGCAAGTTTCAGACTCATATCTTATTGATTGACTCATATCCTTCACGCCTACCGCAGTTGGTATGCGCCTCCTGTTCGCGACTGAGACACTAGTAGTCCCTGATCGATAAGGTTTCCCCAGTGATTTCAAACGTGTCCCAGTTTTGAACAAGATGGGGAGTTTTCAACGCTGTCTCATAGAGTGAAACTTTTTCATCCGCGTAAAACGCTTTAACATTTTCCAATTCATTCGCTTCAAGATTCTCATTATTGAGCCACAACAACTGATCGGGATACCACGTTCTTCGATGCGTATCCAAAACTTCTGTAGGAAGAATCTGTCCATTAAAAAGGGAATTCATTTCGTGCTGAGATAAGAGGATTCCCCGGTAAGCTAATCCGCTTCTTTCACAAAACATCATTAACGCTTTCAAATAGTAACGGCATCTCCAATAGTTCCAACGTTCAGCATCTGCAATCTCATAACTGCGAAAAGAAATTCCGTTGACTTCGTTTTCTTTCTCAATAACCACGCCGACATCCACGGCTGGGATTTTGTCGCCGGACTTATAGGCAGAGCACAACTGTTCGTACGTTAGACCTTCTTTTGCAATAAAACTGACTGATACGCGACGACAGGTGCGGCTCAAAATTGCCAATCGTCGGGCAAATCCGTCGAGGTTTTTGTACAAGCAAAAGCCCCCTGTTTCAACAGGATTGCCATTATGTCCTTTGACCCACTGTGGGTTGATTGAAAACATTGTTGCCACATGTTGAATGATTATTTCGTCTAACTTGTTAATCAAATCTTTCTTAGACAGAAGGTCAGATCTGTCCAGGGATCTTTCAGGGAGCATCCGAGTGATGTCCGCTATTG
The DNA here is from genome assembly GCF_057815475.1 of Cellvibrio sp. 25HG11W-0. Lineage (NCBI taxonomy): Bacteria > Pseudomonadati > Pseudomonadota > Gammaproteobacteria > Cellvibrionales > Cellvibrionaceae > Cellvibrio > Cellvibrio sp. 25HG11W-0. The sequence goes on along the minus strand of NZ_CM174230.1, from coordinate 423,389 downwards.
GGATACGGTGCTTCGAGAATACTTCTATGAATCGATCGGCCATCAGATCTATTTCAATTGCTTGAGGTTCCGCGTTGGCTAACATTAGGGCCTTGAAGGTCATTGCCACGAATTCCTGGGCCGAGATCCCTAAATGTTGAGACTGCATCTCGATAAACTCTCGTGTTCTCGCTTCAAACCTAATAGTTGTGGCGACCTTACGGTCGTCGCCAAGCTGCCCCTCACCCGCTGGCGGAGCGCTTGGCGCTAGAGAGATTAAGCGCGAAAGTAAGGAGCTTAAAGAATGTTTTGCGATCATGCTGCACCTATGTGAGTCAAAGATTCAAAATGAATCATATAGGCTTATTTTTGTTTTTGCTAGTGGATATATAACGCTGCGGAGACGGTGGTGAAAGGCCATTGAGAGTGAGCTGCAAGCGGTTGCCGAAACACGCGTCAGGAGGGCACAAACATCAGATTATAATTGCGCCCAACCAATAGCTATATCATAATTAAGATGCGGAGCGACTGACCGGATGAGATTGAGCGCTCCCCAGCGGGGAAACCCGTAGCCGCGCAAGGCGGTTCGAGGCAAAAGCCGAAGTGATTCTGGATACGCGAGAAAAAAGGCACCTTTCGGTGCCTTTTTTATTAGTTGTTGGCTTCCAAAGCTCAAAGAAGTGCAGTTGAACCCCTCGTAACGGTTATCTTTGCGCGATGGGTTGGAACGTGTGCCCAAGTGATCCCAGGAATTGGGTTTTCACGGCCAGCTCAGTTTTAACTGTCACCAATTCAATTTCAATGCTTTTAAAGGCTTTTTCCATCAGCCCCAGTGGTTCGCCAAGATTATCTTTATCACCAATCAGTTGATCGCGCAGCCGTGAGCTGGACGATTTGATAGTTTGCCCTCTCGCTGAAGGTTGATAATTTGGCCTTCGCAGCCTGATGTTGTTGTTCGGAATTATTAAGCGCTTTGCGAAGTTGGCGTACCTCGGCAATCAGCTCTGCGTCGGCGGTGTTGAGGTGCGTTAAATCGGTTTGCTTGATCGACAAGGTCTGGTGGACCTGGCGGAGTTCCGCCTGTAATTGTTGTACTTGGTGTTCATGCCGCCGCAGATCCTGATCGCGCTGGTCTTTGATGGACTGGCGATAGTGCTCCAGGGCTTCACGGGCGTTCTGGTGTTTTTCCTCTAGGGAGCGGATGTGGATTTCCTTGTCTGCGATCAAGGTGCCTTGATCGGTCAGTTGTTGTTCCAGTCGCCCTAGGACAACCTTTTGTGCTTCAGTATCGGCAGTAAGGTCTTTATGAAGCTGTTCATAGGCGTTGAGCTGTATTTTTAACTGTTTGTTTGCGTCACCAGCGCTTGCCAAGGCCTGCTGATGAACTTCTAATTGAGCTCTCAGCGCGTTGGTTGTCGTTTGCACACTGACTTCCCGCTCGGCAATTAAATCTTGAGCTTCCTAGTGTAACTGGGCAGCAAGCTGTTCAACCAGTCACGCCAACGTCTCGCTGATCGCGTGCTTAGTACCCGGATTAAGTGAGTTTTCGTCCCCCAATTCTTTTAGGTATAGATGGATAGTCGCTTTGGAGCCGGTATTGCCGAGTTCAACCCGAACATCATCAATCGAGAGGTTCACACCGTTGGCAACAAGCGCTTCCCGTGCTTTTTTGACCTGATGTTTGTTGATGCCGCTGTGTGCCATTGCCTGTTCGTCCTGATTATTTCGTATTGTAGTACATACCATACGGCGCACAATAAACGGTACAATAAGTAGGCACATCTAGCACCAGATAATGCAGACTTATCTAATGTTAGGCATTTAAATCTCCATAAAAGATTAAAAATTAGTACAGATAGCCTAATCATGGAGTAAATCCAATAGAGGTAAATTGGATGCATCCGCTCACATCTCTCACTTCAAGTAACGGCGCACCACCTCTATCACCTGATCCAAATCCTCCTGTCGTTGTTCTGGGGAGGCGTCATCTGTACCAAGATGCTTACGAATGTGCCCCTCTAATACTTCAGTCATTAACCCATTCACCGCGCCACGAATGGCTGATATCTGCTGAAGGATGGCAGCGCATTCGATTCCTTCGTCAAGTGCCTTTTCCAGCGCTTCAGTTTGGCCCTTAATGCGTCGCACACGGGTCAGCAGTTGTTTTTTGGATTTAGTTGTATGAGCCATGGGACACCATTCTCGCAATGTTGATATACTAGGGGGGAGTATATTAATACCGATTTGACCAAAGGATACCTCTAAATGCAATCTCACGTTAGCGATATAGAAACCCTCCGGCATTCACACGTCTTCAATGAGGGCAATCCATTGGCGGAGCGGAACACCCGCTGGGCAGTGGCATTGACCGTTGTCATGATGGTCGCAGAGATAAGCGGCGGGTGGGTATACAACTCGATGGCGTTGCTAGCCGATGGGTGGCACATGAGCTCTCATGCACTTGCACTGGGGCTATCCGTGCTCGCTTATGCTGCCGCTAGACGCTTTGCTGGGGATGCACGGTTTTCTTTTGGTACCTGGAAAATTGAGGTGCTAGGGGGTTATACCAGTGCGATATTTCTCGTAGGAGTGGCGGGATTAATGCTATATCAGTCGATGGAGCGTCTCATGTCGCCAACGCCCATTCACTACGATCAGGCTATTGCAATTGCCGGTATCGGCTTACTGGTTAACCTTATTTGCGCGTGGCTGCTAAAAGATAGTCATGCCCATCATCACGACCATGATCATCATGCGCACGATAACCACCAGCACCATCATGATTTGAATTTGCGCTCGGCCTATTTGCATGTTTTAGCGGATGCAGCGACCTCAGTGCTGGCTATCGTGGCGCTCATAGGGGGCAAGCTTTGGAGCGCAGATTGGCTTGATCCGCTCATGGGTATTGTAGGTGCCGTGTTGGTTTCAGTGTGGGCTTATGGTTTATTGCGCGATACTGGACGTGTGTTGTTAGATGCGGAAATGGACGCACCGGTTGTGGCTGAAATTCGGGAAGTTATTGAAGCAAGCCCTGTTAAAGCTGACATTATGGACTTACATGTGTGGCGTGTTGCTCAAGGTAAATATGCGTGCATTCTGTCTCTTACAACATCGAGTTTTGTCCAACCCGATTACTTCAAACTACAATTACGTGTACATGAAGAATTAGTGCATATCACTGTGGAAATAAATGCGTACCCCGTAGGCATGGTCTCAGCGCAATGAGCTCTTTAGGGACCGTGACTAAACATGCAAAAATTGTGATTGCACGACCCTAACCCGTTTTAACACTGGACTGGGTGCGATCTATTGGACTATTCTTTCAACAGTATTCTGTATATGTGTCTGCCTTTTATGGTCATTAAACAACGCTGCTCTGCATGGTTTGTCGTGCTGCTTACATTGGTCTTTTTGGGCCAATCCTTAGCGGTTGTGGCCATGCCATGCCAGTTGATGGACGCTGCGCCTATGAGCCATGACATGGAATCCATGGACCATTCGATGATGGGGATGCATCACGACATGAGCCAAATGGATTCCCAAAATAAGACTGTAGACATAAAAACCACACATGACTGTTGTAAAACAATGGGACATTGCTCCTCTAATAGTTGTGCTGCACCTGCATTAGGTTGTAGCGCCGATTTCACGTTCCAATCCGACACATTCGTAATTGCCAACGGGTATCACCAACACCTTCCCAGTACACCCATTTCATCCCTCTACCGCCCACCCATACTCCGCTAATACAGGACAATTACGCCCAAAATTTGGCGTACAGATCCTCAAAATGTATTCGCGGGAGTTAATTAGCTCCCATTTATTGATGTTGAACAACCTTATGTTGTTTTGGAGCTTTTATGGTTTTCCAGCGTTTTATAGGCGCTATTGGTGCCTTAACGGTTACGCTTTTAGTGTTAGCCAATCCGGTACATGCCTCTTCTGTTTCTACAACACCTGTCACTACCGATGAATCTGTGCAGTTAACGGTATACAAGAGCCCTAACTGCGGCTGTTGCGAAGAATGGATTTCCCACCTCCAATCCCATGGGATGAAATCCAGCATTTATCACCCCGATGACCTGAATGCTATCAAAGAGCGCTACCGAATCAGCCCCCAATATCAGTCCTGCCATACCGCCATCTCCCCAGACGGGTATGTTTTTGAAGGGCATATTCCTGCTCCGATAATTACCCGTTTCCTCACCGAAAAGCCTGAAGGCGCGATAGGTTTGGCCGTGCCCGGTATGCCTGTAGGAAGCCCTGGTATGGAAATGGGTGAGCGCTTCACACCCTACGATGTGCTTTTGCTGAAAAGCGATGGCAGCAGCGAAGTGTACGTCCGTATCACTAGCTTGACGCAAACCTTCTAAGGAGAAATGGACATGAAAATTCCCGATACCCGCCCTGCGGGGACACACACAACCATGGTATTGAGTAACGCAATTGATCGCTCTCCAGTGATCACTGACATATTGCCGGCCGACCAATCGCGCCGCCGATTTGTGCTTGGTGCATCTTCATTGGTGGCGCTAAGTACCTTGCCGTTATCCGGCCAAGTATTTGCCGATACACCCCGACCCACTAATGGACCTCAAACTCTAACGGGAAATCAGTTCGACCTTTCGATTGGCTTCCAGAAGGTTAACTTTACCGGCAAGCAACGTATTGCGACTACGGTCAATCAAAGCCTTCCGGCTCCGGTATTACGCTGGAAAGAAGGTGAACGGGTGACGTTGCGGGTGACCAATACGCTTGATCACGACAGTTCAATCCATTGGCACGGCATGATTCTGCCTTCTGAAATGGATGGCGTACCGGGCATGAGTTTTGATGGCATCAAACCGGGCGAAACGTTTGTGTACGAATTTGATGTCCAACAAAGCGGCACTTATTGGTATCACAGCCATTCTGGATTTCAGGAGCAGACGGGGCTAATGGGGGCCATCGTTATTGACCCCAAAGATCCCGACCCTGTGGCGTATGACCGGGACATGGTAGTGCTACTGTCAGACTGGACTGACACGGCCCCAGAAAAAGTTTATGGCACCCTGAAAAAAATGAGCCACTACTACAATTTCCGTGAGCGCACGGTGGGTGATTTGGTGCGCGATCTGAAAACCAAAGGCTTGTCTGCGACATGGAAAGAGCGCGCCATGTGGAACCAAATGCGCATGAGCGAAACCGACATTTCGGACGTGACCGGGTATACCTACACCTATTTGATGAACGGTGTTACTCCAGATCATGGCTGGTTAGGGGTCTGCAAACCCGGTGAAAAGGTGCGCTTGCGTTTTATCAACGGCGCCGCCATGAGCATTTTCGATGTGCGGATTCCCGGCTTGAAGATGACGGTGGTCGCTGCCGATGGCCAAAACATCCAACCAGTAACGGTTGATGAATTCCGCATCGGCGTGGCTGAAACCTACGATGTGATCGTCGAGCCTGCCACTGATAGCGCCTACACCATCTTCGCCCAAAGTAATGACCGCACCGGTTATGCCCGAGGCACCCTGACCACGGATATTGCCTTACGTGCCGTGCTTCCCGCGATGGACCCTGCACCGACCCTAGGTCACCGTGAAATGGGGATGGATATGTCCGGTATGGATCACAGTGGTCACGACATGGGTGGCATGAACCAGGATGGTGGTGATATGTCGGCGATGAAGGGCATGGACCATTCGAGCCATGACATGAAGGCTATGGATCATAGCGGTCACGATATGTCGGGAGGGATGAAGGCCATGGATCACAGCCAACATTCAATGCCTGCAATGGAAGGTATGAATCATTCGGCTCATGACATGAAAACGATGGATTATGGCAGCCACGACATGTCTGCGATGAAAATGGATCACAGCGAGCACAACGGCAAAACGCGGCTGGCCAAAGCGGGTTTCGGCAGCAATTTTGATCCGCTCGCTAAAATCAACCATGCCGATACCGAATTCGGCCCTCATGTGGACAGCCGTTCCGAAGCGCCCCAAAGTGGCCTCACCGATCCCGGTATTGGTCTGCGCGATCACATGAAATTGTACGGTCGCCGGGTATTGACCTATGCCGATATTCGCGGCCTGCACCCCACCCATGACAAACGAGAACCCTCACGGGAAATTGAGCTGCATTTAACCGGCAATATGCGCCGCTATATGTGGTCGATCAACGGCCTCAATTTCGCCGATGCCAAACCCCTGGAGTTGAGCTTTGGCGAGCGTGTGCGCATCATTTTGATTAACGACACCATGATGACTCATCCCATCCATTTGCACGGTATGTGGAGTGAATTGGAAACCGGCGATCCGGAATACATTCCACGCAAACACACCATCATCGTTCAGCCCGGTTCGCGCATCAGTTACCTCGTGACGGCTGATGCCAAAGGTCGATGGGCTTACCACTGCCACTTGCTTTACCACATGCCCGGCATGATGCGTGAAGTTCGGGTCATTTAGGAGATAACAATGAAACCATTATCTGGAAAATTCGCCCTGAGTCTATTCACGGTGGCATTGCTTCACAGTGCCCCCACGCTCGCCCACGAAGGCGATGATCCACTCTTAGCGAGAGTGATGATCGACCAATTGGAATGGCGCGACGCCAACGATGCTGAATCCTACGTGCTTGAGGGGCAAGGTTGGATTGGGAAAGACCTCAATAAGTTATGGATTAAAACCGATGCTGAGCAAGTGGATGGTGCCATTGAAGAGGTAGAAATCCAGGCGTTATACAGCCGCGCTATCGCCCCCTTTTGGGATTTTCAAGTCGGTTTCCGCCAAGACTTAAAGCCAGAACCTGATCGCGAATGGGGCGTCATCGGCATTCAGGGTTTGGCTCCCTATTTTTTCGAAGTCGATGCGGCGCTGTTCATTGGAGCTTCGGGTGACACTGCTGCGCGTTTATCCGCTGAGTACGAGTGGATGTTTACGCAAAAGCTGGTGCTGTCTCCCGAAATTTCCCTGAATTTTTATGGCCAGAATGATATGCACCGGATGACCGGCTCCGGGCTTGCCGATGGCCAGGCTGGGTTGCGGTTGCGCTATGAAATCCGCCGGGAATTTGCGCCTTATATCGGAGTGAATTGGACAAAAAGTTTCGGCAATACCGCCGATTTTATACGCGATCACGGGGAAGCTACCAGCGATACCCAATGGGTTGCAGGCATTCGTGCGTGGTTTTAAACCACGCTTTTCAACTTAGATTTTACCCACAAAAATGAGGAATTCACGATGAAAAAAACATTACTAGGCTGCACTCTGGCGCTCTCCGGTTTATTGATGATTGCACCTGTTTTTGCCCATGACCCAGCAGAACACACCAAAACGGTAGAGGCACCGGATTGTGCAGCGATGAAAAAAATGGATCACTCCAAGATGGATATGGATGATCCGGTAATGCAGGCATTGATGAAAAAGTGCAGTGCCAAATCGGCTGACAACGATCCACATAAAAACATGGAAGGCATGGATCAAGAGAAGATGAAGGGCATGAATCTCGAAGGCATGGATATGGGTAAATCCACCTCTAGTGAAAGCCATGAAGGGCATGGTAATCATTAATAGGTCATGCGCGGTTGCTCATTACACTAAGTGGGTAGCCCGCATCGCTATCGCCAACGGATGGCGGCATTTGCTGTACATCCGTTGTTTAATTGGGAGAGCAACTAATGAAAACTATTAAATGGATCAGCCTACTTGGCGTTGCCGCACTGGTTGTTGCATATGCTTATTTAAACGCAGGGCTATACCCAATCGGTGCCGATACACCTCACAACAAAGTGACTTATTGGCTGCTGGAGACCATGCGTGAGCGCTCTATTGCACGCGCCTCTCGCGATATCCAAGTACCTGATTTAAACGATTCAGATTTACTCTTGACTGGCGGGCCGGATTACAACGATATGTGTTCCCAATGCCATTTAAAACCGGGACGTGCGCAAAGTGATATGAGTATCGGTCTTTATCCCAGCCCGCCCAACTTGTCACTGGCCTCAAGTGATCATGACCATGCCCACGATGTAACAGAAGCAGCCAGCGCGCAGCGCCAGTTCTGGATTATCAAGCACGGCATCAAGGCCAGTGGTATGCCTGCTTGGGGTCCGACTCATGACGACCAACGTATTTGGGCGATGGTGGCGTTTATTCAAAAATTGCCAACTCTGACGCCTGAGCAATACCAAATATTAACGTCCAGATCAGATGAAAAAAATGATTCCCATTGACGAGGAATAAACTGAGTCAATTTTTCTAGCGATTTTTCTCGCTAAATTTTTTGTGCACCAAGTTGAAATGTTATGGTCACAAAATTGAGCTTTATTATCCCTGAACTCACCAAGAGAAGGAGAGCATGAATGTCTAAAATCGCAACGCTATATCGAATGGTCACCCCTGAGCACATTTGTCCATTTGGATTAAAAACAAAACATTTATTGCGATCTAACGGATACGCAATTATTGATAAACAGTTAACTTCACGAGAAGAAACAGACGAATTTAAACGACAGGAGAAAGTAGACACTACACCTCAAACGTTTATTGATGATAAGCGCATAGGCGGCTATCAGGATGTCAGAAAGTATTTTGGCTTGAAAGTTATCGATACCCAAGAAAAAACCTACAAACCCGTTATTGCGATATTCGCTACCTGTTTGATACTGGCAGCTGCTCTTTCGTGGCGCATCCATCACACATTTAATTTAGTTGCAACGGCGGAGTTTTTTGTCGCTATAAGCATGACTGTATTGGCTATTCAAAAGCTGAGGGATCTGTATTCTTTTTCTAATCAATTCATCACTTATGATTTGTTAGGTATGCGTTATATACCTTATGCCTATGTTTACCCTTTTGCTGAAGCCTATGCAGGCATTGCAATGTTAGGCGGATTTTCCGCCTGGGCAGTCTCTCCTATTGCGCTCGTGATTGGCTTAGTAGGAGCCGCGTCCGTGATCAAAGCGGTTTATATTGATAAGCGAGAATTAAAATGCGCCTGTGTGGGTGGTAACAGCCAAGTCCCACTCGGATCTGTATCGCTTACAGAAAATATATTCATGGTTTTGGCTGCGGTGTGGATGTGGGTAAAATAAAGTATTGCCATTAATTTTAATTTAATTACTGAATGGAGAAATCTATGAAAATGTACATAAAATTTATTGTAATGATATTAACGTCCACTGCATTCATGTATGCAGCCACTTATTTAAACAGCTATTCCTTGGATCATGTATTTTGGAGTGAAACTCGATTTTATATGTCCTTAGTGATGGGCTCTATTATGGCCGTTGTCATGTTGCTATTCATGCGGCATATGTACCAAAACAAATCACTTAATCTGTGTGTGCTCGCTGGCAGCCTCCTGCTTTTTTCGGCGTCACTGTATTTGGTGCGAAGTCAGGTTACTGTTGGCGATGTTTCTTACATGAAAGCTATGATTCCGCATCATTCAATTGCAATTTTGACCAGTGAGCGAGCAAAGATCACTGACCCTCGTGTTCGAAAGTTGGCGGATGAAATTATCGAGGCGCAAAAACGGGAAATTAGTGAAATGAAAAATTTGATTCAAGATTTGGAATCCCGGTAACCAATAGATAAATTCATTAATGAGGAGCACTGTAATGAATTTAATAAAACATACTGTCATTTTTTGTGGCATAGGGGGGCTGACAGTAGCTGCCTTCCATTAAGCAAACATGACCAATGCTGATTCCAGATTAATAGACGCGTACAGAAAAATGAATTGAAAGGTATCTTCCGGTAGGCCAACTTGGCAAGCACCACATAGCGAGGCAAAACATGGAACATCAACATACTCACGCTCATCAATCAGATCAGCCAGTTTCAGACGAGCTCAAAGACCCAGTCTGTGGAATGGTGGTAACTGAACGTTCGCCGCATCGGCTTGACCATGAAGGAACAACTTTTTATTTTTGCAGTGAGGCCTGCCAAATAAAATTCAGTAGTACGCCAGCAAAATATTTATCTAAGATAACGGAGCCCCATTGCACTCATCATGCGCACCCAAATAAGGATGCGATGCAACAAGTCGCCCCTGAAACAATTTCCGGTGCGGTTTATACCTGCCCCATGCATCCGGAAATTCGCCAAGACCAACCGGGTACCTGCCCAAAATGTGGCATGGCATTAGAGCCGTTGTTACCCGATCTCGATGACGATGACAATCCAGAACTGCGTGATTTCACTCGTCGTTTTTGGTGGACACTACCGTTCACGGTGATTGTTTTTGTGCTGGCAATGTTTGGTCATCAACTGCATTTGTTTGATACAACCACCCAAACCTGGATTGAGCTTGTTTTGACGTTGCCGGTTGTACTTTGGGCGGGTGCGCCATTTTTTGTGCGCGGATGGCAGTCCATCATCAACCGCAGCCCCAACATGTGGACCTTAATCAGTTTGGGCACCGGTTCGGCTTTTATCTACAGCCTAGCCGCCACCTTAACGCCAAGTATCTTCCCCACGTCGTTCGTCTCTATGGGGCGAGTCTCGGTGTATTTTGAGGCTGCAGTGGTGATTATTTCTCTCACATTGCTAGGCCAACTCTTGGAGTTAAAGGCGCGCTCACAAACATCAGCGGCGATTAAATCCTTACTTGGTCTAGCACCAAAAACGGCGCGGCGCATTCGGGAGGATGGCACTGAAGAAGATGTGCCCCTCACTCACGTTCACGTAGGTGACAAACTGCGTGTGCGTCCTGGCGAAAAAGTCCCTGTCGATGGTGTGGTGATAGATGGCAGCAGTTCAGTTGACGAGTCCATGCTGACCGGTGAACCAGTGCCAGTGACTAAACGAACGGGAGACAAGGTCATTGGGGCAACACTTAATACCAATGGTGCGCTCACCATTCAGTCCGAACGGGTTGGCTCGTCCACTATGTTGGCGCAGATCGTTCAGATGGTTGTAACCGCGCAACGATCCAAAGCGCCGTTACAGCGCATGGCCGATTCAGTCGCCGGTTATTTTGTCGTTGCCGTGGTTACAGTCGCGGTGATTACCTTTTTTGCCTGGGGTCTGTTTGGGCCGGAACCGCGTTGGATATTTGGGTTAATTAACGCAGTGGCGGTACTTATTATTGCTTGCCCTTGTGCGCTCGGATTAGCGACTCCCATGTCGATCATGGTGGCCACTGGGCGTGGTGCTACCCAAGGTGTGTTATTTCGGGATGCTGGCGCGATTGAGAACTTCCGTAAAATCGACACGCTGATTATCGATAAGACCGGAACCCTTACCGAGGGGCGACCTGCATTTGAACGGGTAGTACCGGCACAAGGATTTCACGAGGAGGAAGTATTGCGTCTTGCTGCAAGCCTTGATCAAGGCAGTGAACACCCTCTGGCAGATGCTATTGTCAGAGCCGCGCGCGAACAAAATTTGACACTGGAAAGTGTTGAGCAATTTGAGTCGGGTTCAGGCATTGGTGTTCATGGAACCGTTTCAGGGCGCAAGCTAGCACTAGGAAATACCACGCTGATGGAGCAAGTCGGTGTGGATGTCGCACCGTTGGTGTCGGAGGCTGAAGCGTTACGTGGCAAAGGTGCAAGTGTTATGTATTTGGCCGTAGATGGACAACTCGCTGGTTTGCTGGCTGTGTCTGACCCTATAAAGCCAAGTACCGCTGAAGCCTTATCTACCTTAAAAGCGGCGGGTTTGCGCATCATTATGGCGACCGGTGATGGCCTTACTACAGCTAAAGCGGTGGCGGCGCAATTGGGTATTGATGAAGTCCACGGCGAGGTAAAGCCGGAAGACAAATTGCGTTTGGTTGAGCAGCTGCAAGCGGAGGGCAAGGTGGTTGCCATGGCCGGTGATGGTATTAACGACGCTCCCGCGCTGGCCAAAGCTGATGTGGGTATTGCCATGGGAACGGGAACCGATGTGGCGATGAACAGTGCACAAGTTACTTTGGTAAAAGGTGATTTACGTGGAATCGCAGAAACGCGCTTTTTGTCAGAGGCGACAGTGAGCAATATGAAGCAGAATTTGATGTTTGCATTTTTGTATAACGGGCTGGGAATTCCTATTGCCGCAGGGGTGTTATATCCCTGGACTGGCTGGTTGCTTTCACCAATGATCGCTGCAATAGCGATGAGCCTTAGCTCTGCATCCGTAATTGGAAATGCTTTGAGATTGAAGCGGAAATAGATATCTGTTCAAAACCGCTAATCACGGCGCAGGCTCGGTTTGTTTCTGGCTTCATTGCCATTCAACATGTTTGCCATAGGTCGAACGGATTGGCTTAACGTGTTTATTGAATAATTCGGCGCTACCGAGGATGAAGATACTATCGGCACTGTGGTGGTGTATGTCCGCCACCACGTGTTGATCGCGCTACGCGCATGCACCATTTGGCCACTCAGCAGTGTGGCTACAAGGATTATTGAGTAGAGGTAAACTTTATATCTTTCGGTTCTAGATTTATGCATGGCAATTTCATGGGCTGACCGTGCCTTAAAATACTCAAGTTGTAGTTCGGTAAGCGGTTTGCGGCTCATGGCAGGTTAACCTCTGGTCACTGGTAGTGGAACTAATTGCCCAGCATATAACGTTGAAAATAGCCTCCCGGCGAGAGTTTCCAAAACATTGGAGCACCGGTTAATTGAAATTATTTCATCACGACATCCCTACTGAATGGCTTAATGGGGACTTCTTCGGATACAGGTATTTAATCAATTTGAACGATAGAAGTATTTTTGCGCGCGCAAAAAAACTCTCAGATCACGACGATGAACCGTCAAGATCGAAAGTAGAAAAATGATCGGAGAACAATTGGTTTGGTAGGCACTGTGCGACAGGAAAGTTGGATATGTTATTTTTCTATCATCTATATTGAGTTATGCTGACCCCATGCGTCATTACCCATTACTATTTATTTTAATGCTCAGCTTCGTGATGCCCTTGCAAGTGGCGGCAGAAATTTTGCTGTCTTCGGCGCCGTGCCCTGAAGAAATGACAATGCAGATGAATGAAGCCGCTGCTAGCGAAGCCATGCCATGCTGCCCGGATGCGGATGATGCCGATAAGGTAAATCCGTGTGGAACTGCCAAGTCTTGTCACCTCTGCAAAACACCCGTACAAGTTTTTATTTATAGCCCTACATTTTTTTCCTCTCTTACAAGTTTGTCTGTCCACGTTAAAATTCCCCCATTAATCGTTGCTGTTTTTAATCCGGCCAGTATCTGGCGCCCTCCAAACATCTCCTGAATAAACACGATTTAACTCCGCCTGAATGGTAGCAATGCCGGTATTCAGACGGGACGATTTTTGTCGTTTTTCAGGAGTAATTACATGAATAAGGTATCTGCGCGCGTGCTCATTGTTGCTACGCTGTGCTCGTTGGCACTGGGTGTTGCTATTGGTTTTGGCTGGCAGCACCTGTATGAATCTTCCACTGCAACTCCACCACGTGACGATGGTGTTGGCGAAGTAGAACCCGAACCCAAGGTGCTCTATTGGTATGACCCGATGGTGCCGGATCAGCATTTTGATAAGCCAGGCCCATCGCCATTTATGGATATGGACTTGGTCCCCAAGTACGCCACGCAATCATCACAAGAATCGGGTCTGACGATTGGTGCCGATCTGGTACAAAACCTCGGCATGCGAACCACGAAAGTCCAGCGTATAGCTGCACAGGCAGAGCTGGAAGCAACAGGAACTCTGCAATTTAACGAGCGCAACCAAGCGGTTATCCAACTGCGTGCTGGGGGTTTTGCTGAAAAAGTCTGGCCTTTGGCTGTGGGTGATCGCGTTATCGCAGGTCAGCCAATAGCTGAATTTCAAGTACCGGAATGGCTTGATGTACAAAACGAAATGCTCTCCCAGCCAGTGACTGATAATCCCCGCCTGCTGAAAACATTGCGCACCCGACTGCAATTACTCGGCATGCCGGATGCTTTGATTGCCACGGTGGAGAAAACCCGGCAACCGGAAACACGGGTAACCATCACCGCCCCGATCAATGGTGTAGTGACTATGCTGGGTATTAAACCTGGAATGGCCTTGGCTAGTGGTGACACTTTAGCGCGTATTAACGGCCTCGATAGCTTATGGCTCGACGCTGCCATCCCCGAAGCGCACGCTTCACAACTACAGTCAGGTGATAAAGCAACTTTTTACACGGCGAATCCTGATAACACCATCCTATCCGGCACGCTGGAATATTTCTTGCCCACGGTTGATGACACCTCTCGCACACTGACAGCGCGCGTCTTGCTAGACAACCAAGAGGGATTATTAAAACCCGGCACCAGTGGGCGGGTACATCTGCAAAGTACCTCCCGCAAAACAGGGCTATTTGTTCCTACCGAAGCCATTATTCGCACCGGCAAACGGGTGTTAGTGATGGTGGCGGAACCCGGCGGTAACTTCCGGCCTGTGGAGGTGAGCACCGGCCAAGAAATCGGAAACCAAACACGGATTCAAGAAGGGTTAGAGGCTGATCAGGAGGTGGTAATCAGTGGTCAATTTTTGCTGGACTCCGAAGCCTCGCTACTGGGCATTCCATTGGTGAAGTTAAATTCCCGCACCATGGAGATGAACCATGATTAGCCGTCTCATTCATTGGTCTGTTTCGCATCGGTTACTGGTATTGATGGCATCGTTGCTGCTTACTGGATGGGGCGCTTGGGCAATCAAGACCACACCGATAGATGCCTTGCCCGATTTATCCGATGTGCAGGTGATTATCCGCACCAGCTTCCCTGGACAGGTACCACAAACTGTTGAAGATCAGGTCACCTATCCAATAGCCAGCAAAATGTTGTCCGTACCCGGTGCGAAAACCGTACGCGGTTATTCGATGTTTGGCGATAGCTTTGTCTACATCTTGTTTGAAGACGGTACCGACATGTACTGGGCGCGCTCACGGGTTTTGGAATATCTGAGTCAGATTCAAGCGCAGTTACCCGCAATGGCAAAACCTGCACTTGGGCCAGATGCCACCGGTGTAGGCTGGATTTTCCAATACGCCCTGATCGATAAAACCGGCAAGCACGATCTTGCCCAATTACGCGCGCTGCAAGATTGGTTTTTACGGTTTGAGTTAGCACCGCTGCCCAATGTGGCTGAAGTGGCTGCGATTGGAGGCATGGTCAAGCAATATCAAGTGGTACTCGATCCAGTCCGCCTGGCGGCCTTCAATTTATCCCACGAGGATGTAATCAAAGCACTCCAGCAAGCCAATCAGGAAACAGGTGGTGGCGTGCTAGCCGTGGGGGAAGCGGAGCTGATGATTCGCGCGAGCGGTTATTTGAAAACGCTGGAGGATTTTAAGAGTATCCCGCTGAAGTTGGTTGATGGCATCCCGATCACACTTGCGCAGGTTGCGACCATCCAATTGGGGCCGGAAATGCGCCGGGGGATTGCAGAGCTGAATGGTGAAGGCGAAGTCACCGGCGGCATTGTGGTCATGCGCTCTGGCGGCAACGCGCGCGCAACCATCACGGCCATTAAGAAAAAACTGGATCAGTTAAAAAGCAGTTTGCCCGCCGGAGTTGAGATAGTTACCACCTACGACCGAAGCCAGTTGATTGACCGCGCAGTGGCTAACTTAACCAGCAAGCTTATCGAAGAATTTTTGGTGGTTGCACTGGTGTGCGGTGTGTTCCTCTGGCACTGGCGTTCGTCCATGGTGGCGATTGTCTCGTTGCCGCTTGGGGTACTGATTGCATTTGCCCTGATGCGCTATCAGGGTATCAATGCCAACATCATGTCACTGGGTGGAATCGCTATTGCCATCGGTGCCATGGTGGATGCTGCCATTGTCATGATCGAAAATGCCCATAAGCATCTGGAGCGCTGGCAAGAGCAGCATCCTAACCAAACACTTAGCGGCGAGCCGCGCTGGCAAGTCATTACCCAAGCGGCAACTGAAGTTGGACCTGCGCTGTTTTTCTCGCTGCTGATTATCACTCTCTCGTTTATTCCCGTGTTTACCTTGGAAGCGCAAGAAGGCCGATTATTCGGCCCCTTGGCATTCACCAAAACTTACGCCATGGCCGCTGCCGCTGGGCTATCGGTCACCCTTATTCCAGTATTAATGGGTTATTGGATTCGCGGCAAAATTCCTAACGAACATAAAAATCCACTTAACCGCTGGCTAATTGCCCTTTATCGCCCCGCATTGGCGGGTGTGTTAAAACATCCGAAAACGACACTTGGTTTCGCCTTGGCAATATTGCTGACCAGCGTCTGGCCACTCAGCCAATTGGGTGGTGAGTTTTTACCTCCACTCGATGAAGGCGATGTGCTTTACATGCCCAGTGCCTTACCAGGCTTAACGGTTCAACAGGCTAGCCAATTACTGCAACAAACTGATCGACTGATCAAAACAGTGCCGGAAGTTGCGCAGGTATTCGGCAAAGCTGGCCGTAGCAACAGCGCGACCGATCCCGCACCGCTGGAAATGTTTGAAACTACCATTCAGTTCAAACCGCGTGACCAATGGCGCGAGGGAATGACACCGGAAAAACTCATCGCCGAACTGGATGCACGGGTAAAAATACCGGGGTTATCCAATATTTGGATACCACCCATCCGCAACCGTATCGACATGCTGGCCACCGGAATCAAAAGCCCGATAGGGGTAAAAATCGCGGGAAATTCCCTGGTCGATATCGACCAGGTTGCGCAGCAGATTGAGCAAGTCGCTAAAACGGTAACTGGCATTTCTTCGGCAGTCGCTGAACGCGTTGCAGGTGGGCGTTTTCTCGATATCGATTTCAATCGCGAAGCATTGGCACGTTACGGTTTAAGTATGACCCAGGCGCAGTCTGTCGTTAGCAGTTTGATCGGTGGTGAAAATCTGGGTGAAGTAGTTGAAGGCCGGGCACGCTTTCCTATCAATCTGCGCTACGCCCGCGATTGGCGTGACAGTATCGGCAAGCTGCAGAACTTACCCATCATTACTCCGCTTGGTAGTCAGATTACGTTAAGCACTATTGCCAATATTTCAGTGAGTGATGGCCCTAGTATGTTGAAGAGCGAAAATGCTCGACCAATAAGCATTGTCTATATTGATGTACGTGACCGCGATCTTGCATCCACCGTTAAAGACTTACAGCAGGCTATTGCTGACCAAGTGAAGTTGGTACCGGGAACCAGTGTTAGCTATGCAGGCCAATTTGAATTTATGGAGCGCGCCAACGCGCGTATGCAATGGATAGTCCCGGCAACACTCGCTATTGTCCTGGTATTGTTATTTCTAACATTTTCCCGCTGGGATGAAGCTTTGTTAATTATGGGCACACTACCTTTTGCGCTAACCGGCGGCGTCTGGTTGTTGTACCTGATGGATTATCACTTATCTGTTGCAACTGCCGTGGGTTTTATTGCGCTGGCCGGAGTGTCCGCCGAATTCGGGGTGATTATGTTGCTTTATCTGAAACAGGCATGGCAGCGGCGCATAGAATTGGGCACAACAACACAGCACGATTTACTCGATGCCATTCAGGACGGTGCAGTGTTGCGGATACGTCCCAAGATGATGACCGTAACAGTGATTGTTGCGGGACTAATGCCGATATTTTTAGGCAGTGGTACGGGTTCGGAAATCATGAGCAGAATTGCAGCACCGATGGTGGGCGGGATGCTAACCGCGCCTCTACTATCGTTATTTGTATTGCCTGCTGCTTATCAGTTACTACAACGAAAAATCTTAATGCGGAACAAAAACTAAACCTCGGATAATTCTCGTAAAATGCCACAGTTTTTCGCCGTCTGATGCGAGTGGCATTTGGTGCGCAGCGCTGCCAATTGCTGACGCAATTCGGTCAGCTCTTGGAGACGTGAATCAACTTCCAGAATGTGGGCATCGACGATAGCGTTCACATCATCACATCCCGATTCAGGTGTCGTTTTCATCTCTAACAACATACGCACCTCATCCAGTGCTAACCCTAGGTTACGGCAATGTTTGATGAATAAAAGCTGTCGCTGAGACGCATCGTCGTACACGCGGTAATTGTTGTCCCCTCGCGCGGGCGAGTCTAGCAAACCTTCTTTTTCGTAAAAGCGAATCGTCTGAATTGGGATATCTATTAAGGCGGAAAGCTGGCCAATCTTCATGATAACTTTTCTCATTGACACTATAGTGGCTATAGAGTTTATAGTGCATATATCACGCCCGTTTGGCAAGAGAGCAATGACATGAGTGATTGTGGCTGCGAAGTAGAAATAACCAACAATTCCCAGAAGCAGGTGCTGTATTGGCTTCTGGGGATTAATGCGCTGATGTTTATGGTTGAGTTTGGTGTTGGTTGGGTTGCCCAGTCTACGGCATTGATTGCCGACTCATTGGATATGCTGGCAGATGCCATTGTGTACGGTATTGGTCTTTACGCTGTAGGTCGCGCGATTACGGATAAGGCGCGCGCAGCGACCGTCAGTGGATACTTTCAACTACTACTGGCCCTGTTGATATTGGTCGATATTGTGCGTCGGATAGTTCAAGGGAGCGACCCGGTTTCAGGGCTCATGATGGGTATGGGTTCGTTAGCGCTGATTGCAAACGTGATCTGTTTGCTGCTAATCCAAAAACATAAAAACGGCGAAGTTCACATGCGTGCCAGCTGGATTTTTTCAACCAATGATGTCATCGCCAATGCCGGTGTCATTTTGAGCGGTGCATTGGTGTGGTGGCTGGATATGCGTTGGCCAGATATTGTTATTGGTGGAGTGATTGTTTTGGTGATCTTACGGGGCGCGCGCATGATTCTACGCGAAGCCCAAGAGGAATTAGCCGCTGCGCAAAAACCTTCATGCAGCGACGGTTGCCACTAGTCCTATACAATTAATAATTAAACGTTTTTGTCTACTTATTTTTGAACGAGAAATCTTGTGCTTACTATTCGCTATCTTTTACTTGCTCTAAGCCTATGTCTTCCATCATTCGCCTTTGCTGAAGACCAACCCAATGAAAACAATGTTCGTCAGGTATGGCAAATATTGGATTACCTGTCTGTCGATTACGCTGGCGCAGTAAAGGACGGTGAGATATTAGAAGCTAGTGAATACGCAGAAATGCAGGAATTCTCCACTACGGCGCGCGCGAAAATCGCAGCACTGCCCAGCCATGAACAACAATCGGCGCTACTTGGCGAGGCAGATGCGTTGATTGCCCATATCGCCGCGCGTGACACGCCTGCTGTGGTGGCGAGTTCTGCACGCGGTCTGGCAGCACATATGCTCACGGTTTACCCCGTTAAGAGTCAGCCACCGGCAACAATAGATCTAGCGCGTGCGAAAACCCTGTACCAAGAAAATTGCATGGTTTGCCATGGTCCTACCGGTCGCGGTGATGGCCCAGCTGCCGCCCAATTGGCAGTTCCACCCATTGCCTTTGCCGATGCAACTCGCGCCGCTCAGCGTAGTATGTTTGCACTGCAACAAATTATCACCCAGGGAATTGAAGGGACACCGATGATTAGCTTTCGTGCTTTACCCGAAGCTGATCGCTGGGCGCTGGCATTTTATGTAGGCCAGTTTAGCTATTCCCAAGCGGACCGTGATGCGGGTGAAGCTCTGTGGAAAAAACAGCCTGACTTTATGAATGCTGTCCCCGATATTAATGCACTGGCAAATCTTACCGAGCTGGATCTTGCTAACCGAATTGGTAATGACAATAGCAAACCCGTGCTGGCCTATCTGCGAGCCCGTCCCGAGGCCCTGATTCAAAACACTGGCAACAACCTTTCATTAGCCCGTCAACGTCTCGAAAACAGCTTAACCGCTTATCGCGCTGGCAATCACGAGCAGGCGCGCGATTTGGCGCTCTCTGCCTACCTGGATGGTGTTGAACCGCTGGAGCCGACCATCGCCACTCGCGATGGCGAAATTCGCACGCAAATTGAAACCGCGATGGGACTGTATCGCACACTTCTCACCGAGGGTGCACCAGAGGCTGAGCTCGCCGCACAAGTACAGGCAATCAATGTCATTTTTGATAAGGGTGACGAATTGCTGTCGCTATCGGAAGCTGATGCCACCACCAGTTTTACCGGCAGCTTGACCATATTACTGCGTGAAGGTTTAGAAGCTTTGCTGATGGTTGTTGCCATGTTGGCTTTTCTGGAAAAAACGGCACGCTCTGAACAAACACGCTATGTGCATGCAGGCTGGTTGGGTGCACTGGCAGCCGGTGTTGTTACCTGGCTTGTGGCGACTTATTTTATTGGTATCAGCGGTGCCAGCCGTGAATTAACCGAAGGCATATCATCACTCTTCGCCGCGATAGTATTGCTCGGCGTAGGGATGTGGATGCACCGTAAAAGTGTTGCAGGCCGGTGGCACGAATACTTCAACGCAAAGTTATCCAGCACTAGCCAAAAACGCTCCACACTGGCGCTGTTCAGCTTGTCGTTTATCGCTGTTTATCGTGAAGTCTTTGAAACAATTCTGTTCTACGCTGCCCTTTGGCAAGACGGTAATCATATGGCCATAGTGGCGGGCTTGGGTGTTGGCGTCGCAATATTATTAGCCGTCGCCGTGTGGATGCTGCGCTTTAGTAAACGGCTACCCATCAGCCAGTTCTTCTCTGTCAGCTCTTTACTGGTTGCAGTATTGGCAGTGATACTGATTGGCAAAGGAATCGCTGGGTTACAGGAAGCTGGTATCTTGAATATACATTCGTTGCCAATTCCACGCCTATCCCTGTTAGGGATATTTCCAACGCTGGAATCCATATCCGCACAAATCTTGATGCTAGTGGCAGCGATAGCAGGCTTTTATCTGAATGCGCGACCGTCTGCCAAAGTATCCAAGCGGGAATAAAAGGAATTTCAGCATATCCAGCAGGCGTTGGAGCAGATGGCTAATCTGGTTGTTGATTCCTGCTGCTGCGAGTCTGGCTCTATTTGTCTAGTTGCTGACATTGCATCTAGCAGCCAGTGGCAGAGTTTATGCTGCCTATGGTGGTGTCTGTATAGCTACGGCACTGGTGTGGTTAAGGTTCGTCGATGGAATTTAATTATCGCCATGTGACTGGCTTGGAGCAGGTATTGCTTTGATAGGGATGATGATTATTGTGGCTGGCTAGAAAAATGAAAGCTTGGAATATTGATTCACTTAGGAGCTTGGGCAACCTATTTATCCTGAAGAATCGTAATCTCAAATTTAGGCATGGCATAGGAAAGAATGCGGACTTAGTCTGCGGCCAATTCATATTGATAAAGCCTTAACTGGTCTTTTCATATTAATACCGTAAATCGTACGGTGGCTATAACAGATCAATTGTTATATCCTTGGTGAAATTTGTTATTAGGTATTAGCGCACGTGAGCGTCAGTCTTGTCCATAAAACTTTTGTGCTTCTGGCGCTACTGCTGTGGCTAATGTCCAGCTGGACAGGCGTGTATGGACACTTTTGTTTTGATGGTCAGGAGCCTCCTGTTTCTATTCATCTCGACAACCTTAATACACATGATGAACATGATGTAGAGAGTGCACATGTTGATATGGATGTCGATCTATCCCAATCAGTCATTGCAAAATTACTAAAATTTGATGCTCCATTGCCTTTGTTGCTCATTTCAATACTTGTCCTTTTGGTATTGTCACAAGCACCTTATTTCTCGTTTCCCCGTACATGTCACCCGCGCCGCGTTATTGGTGTACGTCCACCGCCGCGCGCACCTCCCTCAACTTCAGTCTGATTATCCATAACACCCCCTTTTAACAGGGGAATTCGTGCATTCCCATTGTGCTGTTGAGTGCTACTTAAAGCCTTAATGCTTGGAGATGCCAATTTGGCTGGAGCTTTCTATGCAATTTATACATCGAGCATTAACCGTCTCGGTTGTTGCTATTACCTGTAGTGTCTACGCAGCGTCGTCAACTGCACAATTATCACTCACATTGAGCGATGCAGTTCGCGCAACGCTTCAAAAAAATCCTCAACTGGCTGGCTACACCTTTAAAGTCAATGCTTTGGCCGGCGAAAAACAAACTGCTTCACTTCGTCCCGAATACCGCGTAAGTACAGATTTGGAAAACGTTGCTGGTTCCGGTGAGTTTAGCGGCGCCGAAACAGCCGAACTAACTATTTCATTGTCATCCGTTATAGAGTTGGGCGGTCAGCGCGATGCGCGCGTGAATGTGGTGACCGCCCGTCAACAGCAACTGCAATCTACCCAACGTCTACTTACGCTGAATGTGATTACAGCGGTGACCCATCAATTCATTCAATTACTGGCTGCGCAAGAACAACTGGCATTGCAAGAAGAGTCGCATCAGTTAATCCAA
Source organism: Cellvibrio sp. 25HG11W-0 (assembly GCF_057815475.1). Classification (NCBI taxonomy): domain Bacteria; kingdom Pseudomonadati; phylum Pseudomonadota; class Gammaproteobacteria; order Cellvibrionales; family Cellvibrionaceae; genus Cellvibrio; species Cellvibrio sp. 25HG11W-0. Next base: position 401,164 of record NZ_CM174230.1, on the reverse strand, counting down.
CAAACCCTCAGCTCACTGACTAGGCAGGTGCAGGCGGGTGGCACTGCCGACAGTGAGCTCTTGCGCGGAAACGCGGCACTGGCTCGCTCCAATATTGCTTTGCAACAAGCACGGCAAATAGTCAGCAGCGAACGAGTCAAACTCAGCGCCTATTGGGCAGATTCCTCTCCTGATTTTACGATGGTAAAAGCCGATCTCTATGCAGTGCCAATGGCAATGCCGTTACCAACGTTGCTGGATAAGCTGTCGGCCAATCCGGATTTGGTGCAATTGGCCAAAGAGGTAGATGTTCGCATCGCTGAAGCACAGCATGCGCGTAGCGAACGACGCCCCTCATTGGAATGGAATGTCGGTGTACGTCGCCTTCAGGCGACAGAGGACTCCGCTCTCGTTCTTGGCTTGAGCATGCCTTTAGGTGCAGGCAGCAGAGCCAGTGGCGCGATCACAACCGCTAATGCCAATCAACAAAGTGCCGAACTCGAACGAGACAGTGCGCGAGTGCAATTGGAGGCTCAACTCATCTCCGCGTATGAGGCTCATCGGCAAGCTATTGATGAAGTCAATGTGTTGCGTGATCAAGTCCTTCCTTCGCTAAAAAAAGCCATGCGCAGTACAGCAAGTGCTTTTGACCAGGGGCGCTATAGCTATATGGAATTAAACCTTGCACAAAGCCAATTGCTGGATGCCCAGCAAGCCTTGGTTGAGGCGGCGTCACGCATGCAAGAAACCCGGATCGAGCTGGAGCGAATGATCGGTTCCGCACTGAATGAACAGAATGTTGAGGTTACGCAATGAAAACTTTAAAAAAGAACACCTTGAAATCACCAGAAAAAAATTTCCTGAAATCTGCACCTGCACTTGTTTTTGTCTTAGTAATTTTACTGGCTTTATTTTTAGCTGATATTTACATGGCCAATGCTGCTACAGAGAAAGACGATCACAAGCACCAAGAGAATGAGCATGCAGACGAAAAAGATGCTCATGCTGATGACCATGAAAAACCGGGCGAAGAAGAACATGCAGATGAGCACGGCGATGAAAAAATGAAGTTGTCTGCCGAGCAACAAAAAACCGGCGGCATTCAATTAGCGGAAGCAGGTCCGATTGATATTCAACAAACCTTACCACTGTATGGTGTTGTTGTACCCAATGCAGAACGCATCCAAAGTATCAAAGCGCGTTTTCCCGGTGTGATCCGCACAGTAAATCGCAAACAAGGCGATAAGGTATCGGTGGGTGATGCACTAGCAACTATCGAAAGCAATGAAAGCATGAAAGTGTACACCATCCGCGCGACCATGAACGGAATCATTACTGACCGTCACGCAGTCGAAGGTGAACAAACCGGTGATGAGCCACTGTTTGTGGTCGCTGACATGACCACAGTATGGGTTGATTTATCCATATTCCCTCGCGATGTTACGCGGCTACAACTTGGACAACAGGTTCGTATTGAACAAGTGCAGCGTAAACTCGTAGACAAGGGGCAACTCGTCTATATTTCAGCAAATGCGAATCCTGTCAACCAGGCGATCAGTGCGCGGGTGTTGTTGGATAATTCAAAAGGCCAGTGGATTCCTGGACACTTTGTGAATGCGCAAGCAACCTTGAGCAAAACACCGGTTGCGGTTGCAGTACAAAACGATGCACTGCAAACACTCGAAGGCAAAACCGTTATTTTTGTAAAAGAAGCGGACGGATTTGAACTCAGGCCTGTTCGTCTCGGCAAAGCCGATAGCGAATTCAGTGAGGTAGTCGAAGGCATTGCCGCAGGTGATACTTATGTTGCACGCAACAGCTTTATCCTGAAATCAGAAATGGGCAAGGAGAGCGCTGAACATGGACATTAATCTGCGCTTATTGCTGCTCAACCCGGTTCACTCTCTGGATGGAGGAATGAACCATGGTTGATGCACTGTTACAATTTTCCATCGCGCGACGTTGGCTGATTTTATTTTTAGTCGCCGTTACTGCCGGTGTAGGTTTATGGAATTACCAAAAGCTTCCGATTGATGCGGTTCCTGATATTACTAATGTGCAGGTTCAAATCAATACACAAGCGGCTGGTTATTCTCCACTTGAAGTAGAACAGCGCATCACTTATCTGGTGGAAGTGGCGATTGCAGGTTTACCTCACGTAGAAAGCACGCGTTCACTCTCTCGTTATGCGTTATCACAAGTAACTGTCGTATTTGAGGATGGCACTGATATTTATTTTGCGCGCAATATTATTAATGAGCGATTGCAGCAAGCGAAAAGTCAGATGCCTGCAGGCATCGAACCCGAAATGGGCCCGGTTGCTACAGGGCTGGGGGAGATTTTTCATTACTCGGTTCATGCCGACGCAAAAGCGCGCCAGCCTAACGGTGAACCCTACGATGCCATGGCACTACGCACCTTGCAGGATTGGGTTATTCGCCCACAGCTTCGTCTCGTTCCCGGCGTCACTGAAGTCAACACGATTGGCGGCTATGAAAAGCAGTTCCACATTACGCCTGACCCATCAGCATTACTTGCCTACGGCGTTACCTTCGCAGATCTGGCTTCAGCACTTGAACGAAACAATGCCAATATCGGTGCGGGATACATTGAGAAAAATGGCGAGCAATACCTGATCCGTGCACCGGGACAAGTTGCTGATATTCCCGCTATTCAAAAAATCATTGTGACTCGCAAAGATGGCTTGCCCGTTCTTGTGGGCGATCTTGCTGGTGTCGCCTTAGGGAAAGAATTGCGCACCGGTGCTGCCACGCGCGACGGAGAAGAAACAGTGCTCGGTACCGCAGTGATGTTATTGGGCGGCAATAGCCGCACGGTATCGGAAGCGGTTGCCGAAAAACTGGTGGAAATCAATAAAACCTTACCCGAAGGGATTACTGCCGACGTCGTTTATAACCGTACCGTACTCGTTGATAAAACCATTGCAACCGTACAAAAAAACTTGTTGGAGGGTGCAATTCTCGTTGTTGTGGTGTTGTTGTTGATGCTCGGCAATGTACGGGCAGCATTACTCACCGCGATGGTGATTCCACTCTCAATGCTGATATTGATGACGGGCATGGTAGAAGCTAAAGTCAGCGCCAATTTGATGAGCCTCGGTGCGTTGGATTTCGGTCTAATTGTTGATGGTGCAGTGATCATTGTTGAAAGCTGCCTGATGCGTTTAGGGCAGCGGCAACACCACCTTGGGCGACTGCTAATTCTTGAGGAGCGACTGCAAACAGTGTTTAGTGCAACACGGGAAGTGTTTACCCCCAGTCTTATCAGTGTACTTGTGGTGATTATAGTGAACTTGCCGATCCTCGCACTCACCGGTGTTGAAGGCAAAATGTTCACACCAATGGCTCTCGCCGTGATCATGGCGTTAATCGGTGCATTGATTCTGTCACTGACTTTTGTGCCCGCTGCTGTTGCATTGCTTCTTACAGGAAAAATCGAAGAGAAAGACAATCGCATCGTCGTAAAAACCAAAGAAGTTTACATCCCAACCCTGGATTTTGCCCTTAAACGCAGAGTGCCGATTCTAGTGGGTGCAATAGTGTTTGTTGTGTTCTCCGGGTGGTTGTCTACACGCATGGGTACCGAGTTTGTGCCCAACCTGGATGAAGGTGATATCGCGGTTCAGGCCTTGCGCATCCCAAGTACGAGCCTGACGCAATCACTCGACATGCAATTTCAGGTTGAGAAAGCGGTCATGAAAGTACCGGAGGTGAAAACCTATTTTTCACGTGTGGGTACAGCCGAAGTTGCCAGTGATCCGATGGGACCCAACATTTCTGACGGCTACGTCATGCTGAAAGACAAAAAAGACTGGCCAGATCCCGATGCCTCCAAAGCGGATGTACTCAAAGCGATTGAAGAGCAATTGGCGAAAGTACCGGGCAATGCGTATGAGGTCAGTCAGCCGATCCAATTGCGCTTTAACGAGCTTATTTCAGGCGTGCGCTCGGATCTCGGTATCAAGATTTTCGGTGATGATCTCAACCAGTTATTGACCTCCGGCAACCAAATTGCCAAGTTATTGAGCAGTATCGATGGCGCTGACGGCGTGAAGGTCGAGCAAGCAGATGGCCTGCCGATTCTATCCGTTAATGCCGATCGCGATTTATTGCTGCGCTACGGACTCAATATTGCCGATGTTCAGGAAACACTGGCAGCAGCAACCGGTGGGCAGGAGGCTGGCCAGATATTTGAAGGGGATCAGCGTTTTGATCTTGTCGTTCGTCTGCCGGAAAAACTACGTAATGATTTGGCAGCCTTGTCGTATCTGCCCATTCCATTACCGGAAGGTGGATTTATCCCACTGGGTGAAGTCGCAACACTGACACTCGCCCCCGGAGCTAACCAAATCAGTCGTGAGAATGGTAAGCGTCGCTTGGTCGTCACAGCCAATGTGCGCGACCGCGACCTGGGCGGATTTGTTGCTGAGGTGCAGGCCAAAGTGGGAGAAGAAATAAAACTTCCTCCGGGTTATTGGCTTAATTACGGCGGAACGTTTGAACAGTTGGAGTCGGCATCAAAACGACTAACGCTGCTGGTTCCACTGACGTTGATCATGATTTTTGCGCTGTTAATGATGACCTTCGGGTCGGCCAAGGATGCCCTATTGGTATTCAGTGGAGTTCCGTTTGCCTTAACCGGTGGGGTTATTTTCCTGTGGCTGCGCGATATCCCACTCTCCATCACCGCCGGAGTTGGCTTTATCACCCTGTCAGGGGTGGCGGTGCTAACGGGCGTGATGATGGTGTCTGCCTTCCGCGATAGCCTGAACAATGGTTTGACCATTGAACCTGCTATCCGCGAAGGAGCTATGTTGCGCTTGCGGCCTATCCTGATGGTGGCCTTGGTTGCCGCACTCGGTTTCTTGCCGATGGCACTGAACACCAGCACCGGTGCTGAAGTGCAACGGCCATTGGCCACGGTGGTCATTGGCGGAATAATTTCATCCACCATATTGACCCTGTTGGTATTGCCGGGTTTATACCGAATGGCTTATCGCGGAGCACAAAAAGGCCAATAACCTGAATTGTCACCAGCCTCGTGCTGGTGGCAACCCCATTCTGGCGCGTTGCAAAATCTGGAGCGCGCCTTCGCCAGGAGACTGGAATTATGAAACTGATCACTGCGCTTTTACATCACGTGCGGGTAACCGCTGTTATCGATGCACTGAACGATGCGGGTTATCGCAACCTCAGCTTACAGGATATAAAAGGTACTCTAAAACCCTTGGGGGATTTTGAAATGACCTATTCGTCGGAAGCCCGGCTGGTCATTTCCGAGGTGCAATTATCACTCCCCTGCGAGGACAGCGACGTGGAATCCATCACCCGGATTATTCGCGAGGCTGGCCGCATTGGTACCGATGTTTGTGGATGGGTTTATGTGAGTGCTATTGAACAGGCGTTACCCATCGGCGGTTCGTAAGCATACAAGAACGTGCGACTGGAAAATGTTTTTCCAGTCGTCTTTCGATTCACTACAGGAGAACTCACATGATTAACCTGTCACGAATACTGATTTCATTTTTCTTTGTTGTATTACTCAGTGCCTGCCAAACAACAGTACCCACTACGTCCAATATCGTGTTCGAGGACGATGCACTGCGTCAGCATAACCTTGAACTGACCAACGCAACGGCCAGTTTTAATGATGGTATTTTGACAATAAATGGTGGCGTCTGGCCAACACAAAAAAAGCCACATATCGCATGCGGACAATTGCAGCTTCAGATATTTGATACCCAAGGTATGTTATTAAAAACCCTCAATGTGGACTATTCACCTTGTCACTTGCATTACGGCCCCAATACCCGTCGTACAGGATCTTTTTCAGTCGTGATCAATAACATACATCCGCAGGCATCAATTATTAAAGCGAGTTACCAAAAAACGCCGCATGAAGCTCACTGATTTTTTGTGATATGACCCTTCGTTTTTTATCATTATTTTCAAGTAAAGGAAACACTATGGAACATACACACAAATATGATGAACAGGGCAAACAACTATGTTGTACAGAAGAAGAAAAAATAAATAACCAGGCCGATTCACTAATAAAGAACAAATCCGTAAAAGATAGTTGTTGTGCAACTGACGAACATGACAAGCACACCGATGATGATGGACACGATCATGCTAGCAGTAGCGACAGTAACTTCGAACTGTTTCTGCCCGCCGTAATCAGTTTAATAGCATTGTTAATTGCGCTAATTCTGGATAATTACGTGCCGCAAACCTGGTTTACTGGCTGGCCACGTATTGGTTGGTATGTTGCTGCCTATTTACCGGTTGGCCTGCCAGTCTTGAAAGAGGCCGTTGAAAGCATTGCGAAAGGTGAAGTATTTTCTGAATTTTTATTGATGAGCATTGCTACTATCGGTGCTTTTGCTATCGGTGAATATCCAGAAGGTGTTGCCGTGATGCTGTTTTATGCCGTCGGTGAAGTGTTCCAGACCCTCGCCGTGAAAAGAGCAAAAACCAATATTAAAACACTGCTCGATCAACGCCCCGACGAAGTAACCGTGTTGCGAAATAATCAAGCGATAACCCTGAAAGCAGAGACCGTCAGCATTGGCGATATTATCCAACTCAAAGCAGGTGAAAAATTAGGATTGGATGGTGAACTCCTATCCGAAACCGCCTCATTTAACACCGCCGCACTGACCGGTGAGAGCAAACCCGACACGAAAACTAAAGGTGATAGTGTTTTGGCCGGTATGATTAATCTCAATACAGTGTCACAAGTCAAAGTGACCACTGCCTATACCGACAGCAAACTGTCCCGAATTTTAGAATTAGTGCAAAACGCTTCTGCGCAAAAAGCACCTACCGAATTATTCATCCGAAAATTCGCCAAAATATATACCCCGATTGTCGTTATATTGGCCTTCGCGATTTGCCTATTGCCATACTTTTTTGTTGAGACATATGTATTCAGTCAATGGTTGTATCGAGCATTGATTTTTCTGGTGATCTCATGCCCTTGTGCGCTGGTCATCAGTATTCCACTCGGTTATTTTGGGGGAATTGGTGCTGCCAGTAAAAATGGTATTTTGTTTAAAGGCAGTAACTTTTTAGACACCATTTCTACCATTCAAAATGTAGTGATGGATAAAACCGGCACCATGACTGAAGGTGTATTTAAAGTACAAGAGGTCAACCTCAAACCTGAGGTTAATCGAGATGACATTCTGAAAATGGCCAATGCACTGGAAAGCCAAAGTACGCATCCTGTAGCAACAGCCATTCATCAATTTGTAGGTGATATTGATAGCACCATTAAATTAAATAATGTTGAAGAAATATCTGCTCATGGATTGAAAGCCGACGTGAATGGAAAAGAGTTATTGGTAGGTAATTTTAGATTGCTCGATAAATACGCCGTCACCTACGATATTGATCCCGCCACCATTGTGTATGCCGTCATCGCTATTGCCTACGATAAAAAATTCGCAGGCTACATTACTATCGCCGACAGCATTAAAGAGGATGCGCAATTAACGGTAGATACACTGAAAAATTTCGGCATCAACATTACCATGCTCAGCGGTGACAAAAGTTCTGTGGTGCAATTTGTCGCGCAAAAATTAGGTATCACCAATGCTTTTGGTGATTTACTGCCAGAAGATAAAGTTAACAAAGTAAAGGAAATCAAAGCTAGAAATGAGACCGTTGCGTTCGTAGGTGATGGTGTTAATGACGCACCGGTAATTGCACTCAGTGATGTTGGCATCGCGATGGGGGGATTAGGCAGCGATGCGACTATCGAAACCGCCGATGTCGTCATTCAAGATGACAAACCCAGCAAGATTCCCACCGCAATTGCCATTGGCAAACAAACCAAGCGCATTGTTTGGCAAAACATTTCCCTCGCATTCGGTGTAAAAGCCATCGTATTAATACTGGGTGCCGGTGGTTTGGCCACCATGTGGGAAGCTGTGTTTGCTGATGTCGGCGTAGCGCTACTGGCGATTATGAATGCAGTGAGAATTCAGCGGATGAAGTTTTAAGAAAAAATCAACATAGCGCCAGCCATCAGAATATTTCTGCGTTATTCTGCGTTTTTTATGCTAGCGGTGCTGCACTGATTGTTACTGCACTTATCAGCAGGTTCAGGGCAGCACTGTTTTTTGCGATGAGCCACCATATAAATTATGCTAAGGAATGCGATAGGCAGAAGACACAGAAGCAGCTCAAAACTCTTCGATCCACTCACAATGGCCAACAAGCTTGCTGATGATGCGCCAGCAATAATCAAATACAGGGGAACTGCACAGCATCCGATACATGCAATAGCCGCTACCAACATTAACCATACTGATTTGCGTTTGTTCATGAGAACTCCAAAAGATTGATGAAAGCACAGGAGCCTTTAGCGTAAAATCTGGAGTAACTACAGATTCAAGTGTTTTACAAAGGATTTATTATGTTTGGGATTGGCGCACTTTCACGTGCCACCGGCTGCCCGATTGATACCATCCGTTATTACGAAAAGCTGGGGCTATTGGAAAAACCATTCAGGACTGAAGGCGGCCATCGCCTCTATAATTCTGCCCATCAAAAACGTCTCTCATTTATTCTGAAAACCCGTAAATTAGGATTCACCCTGGAAAAAACGCGCGAACTTCTCAGCCTTGCTGAAAATACCGAGCGATCTTGTCACGAGGCATTGACCTTGGTTGACAATAATTTACACGAGGTCAGTGAAAAAATTGCCGAGCTACAACTAATCCAGAACGTACTCCTAAGGCTTTCAAAAGATTGCCAAACCTGTTGCCCAGAAGCAAAAGCACCTCAATGTACAATTGTGGATGCACTTTCTAATGCCTAAATCGTAACAACCTAAGGTTCACCATGGTAAAAATTTCTTTGTTGTTTATTGTTACCGCACTGGCAGAAATCATTGGCTGTTTTTTGCCATACCTTTGGCTGCGCAAAGAAGGCTCTATCTGGTTGTTGCTGCCCGCAGCAGCAAGCCTTACATTATTTGTGTGGTTATTAACATTACACCCGGCAGCTAGTGGGCGAGTTTACGCAGCCTATGGTGGTGTTTATGTTGCGACAGCGTTGGTATGGCTGCGCGTTGTTGATGGGATAAAACTATCTGTTTACGATTGGATTGGTGCAGGTATAGCCCTGATTGGAATGGCGATCATTATCGCCGGATGGAAGTCGTAGTGTTTATCCCAAACCTGACAATTCACTTACCTGTATGCGTGCCCCTCAACCAGCTAAGAAGCAAGTCAATCAACATTATTTTTTCCAGTTGACATTACGACTATTGCAAGCAGAAAAAAATAAAAAGCCAGTCCCACTAGTCGGACTGGCTTTTTATTGAAAGCTAAAAAATTCAGATTAATTGAATTGAATAAACTAGAGCCTATAAAGCCAATACTTCTCGAACAAAATTTTCCAAAATGTAATAAACGACCGGGCGGTTCCATTTTGATATCGGGATTAGGTTCAGCATAGAAATTACCTTTACCCATGCCTGCCATGCCATCACCGATTTCCAGAAAGCATTCACCATGTCCATTGAAGATTCTGTATCACCTGAGCCGTTTATAGCAACGGCAATATTATTAGCAACCACTAGTGTAATTCATCAACACGGGGAGCTGACCACGACTATTTTATGTGGGTGTTTCACTGTCATCGTGAAGGGACTTAATGAGAATATCCAACCCCTCATGAGGATCAACACCTAACACCTGGCAGTACCTCACAAACTCAAGCACTTCAATTTTCCGTCGATCCTGCTCCATCTTCCCCAGCACAGAATGATGCCGCCCCATAGCGAGAGAGGCTTCGCGGAGCGTCAAACCACTCGCATCCCGCTGCTTTTTTAGCCAGATGCGTAGCTTTTCGTAGTGAGATGAGTAAGGAGATGATTTCATTGTCTCGATGATAGAGACAGGATAGAATGGCGCGAAATTCGAGACATGAGGCGTCAATCTCTATCATGAAATCTCTCACCGTTAAGTCCGGGCTACTCTCGGCATTATCATTGTTGGTAAACCGAGAGTTCACCGTACACGATCTCACAAAAGCTTATTTGAACGATCCGGCATGCCTTCATAGCTCCAAAAAAGCCGCTCGCCAGTTTGTTTATCGCAACATGCTCCGCCTTATCGATAATGGGGAATTAACCAGGGTCGTTGTCGATAGCGGCTGGCCCTTGTATCGACTAACGCTCAAATTTCAAGCGCAGGCGGATGCTCCTGTAGTGACTCCAGCACCGTTAGCGGCTTCGGTAAAAGCTCTGATCACAAACGATACTCCTCGCCAGAGCCTGCAAGAGCGGCTAAATCGGCACAAATTGGAAATGTTATCCGCCATGGGTGAAACCGAGGAATATGATGCAATTTGCAGTGAGATGCCTGAGTTAAGGGATGATGTGCAGCCTCTTTACAACCAGTCCCGCGACAAATGTTCCAAGTTACTTGGACGTGTGAAAGCCTTGGAAAGCTTATTGGCAAGGGAAACAGGTTTAGCGCAATGAAATTAAGGCGCTGGCAATCAAGGTGTGTTGAGCAGGCTCTGGTGAAATTCAGAAATGAAGAAAATCACTTCCTGTGCCTTGCCACACCCGGCGCTGGCAAGACAGTCATGGCGGCGACTTTGGCCCAGACACTTCTTCAGTTAGGAATGATCGACCTGGTACTGTGTTTCTCACCATCTATTATTGTGTCATCTGATTTTCAGCAGGCGCTGGAAACCCATACCCATTGCCGGATGGATGGTCGTCTTGGGTCAAAGGGCCAGTCCTTGACCTATCAATCAATGTTGAGCTTGGGGGACGCTTTTTGGGCACTATTTCAAACCCATCGTGTTTTGGTAATTTTTGATGAGATCCATCACTGCGCCGGTGACAACCTTGAGAATGCCAATGCCTGGGGTCAAACCATCATCCAACATATCCAGGGGCGCGCGGCGTATACCATTGCGTTAACCGGCACACCCTGGCGCTCCGACCGAATCCCCATTGCGTTATCCAGCTACTGCCAACACAACAAAATCCGTTGTGATTTTATTTATGGAATGGCGCAGGCTATCCAGGAAAATGTGTGTCGGGCACCCAGCATCACGCTGGTGGACAATGACCGCATCATCGTAAAGCAAGGCAATACTACGGAGAGGTATTCATCCTTCGCCGAGTTACTTAGATTATCGAATTGCTCATATCAGCAATTAATTGATAACGATGCACTGATTGTGTATTTATTAAAACAATCGGTTAAAAAGTTGATGCAAATTCGCAAGCAACACCAGAATGCGGGCGGCCTTATCGTCGCCGCATCGGTAGATCATGCCTATAAGATTGCGACGTTACTGGAACGTCATGTAGGACAACGCGCTTGTGTCGCTACCTATTTGGATGAAGACGCCCACGGCACTATTAATTCCTTTAGAAACAGCACCCAGCCTTGGATTATTTCCGTCGGCATGGTGAGCGAAGGCACTAACATTCCACGACTGCGCGTGTGTTGTCACCTGACCCGCGTCAAAACAGAATTGCATTTCCGACAAGTATTGGGACGTGTTTTACGCATGGGAGATATTCCCGGCGAAAGTTATCTGTATCTACCAGCGGAACCTAATCTCGTTGAATACGCGAACCGTGTGGCAGAAGAAATACCTGAGTCTGCAACCATTCGACGCGAGACTATGCCCGATAGAGACGAGGAAAAACCTTTAGCGATCAAGTTGCAACAAGCGCCGCACATCGAAGAAACTACAGAAATTATTTTTGAAAATATGTCTGTAGTCGAATCGCAACCTAACATAGACGATTTACAACCCATCAATATTTCCATCCTGGCACAATCCTATGACACCACCATCAACGTATTTGGTCGGTTTCGTCAGGAATTGCTGCAATTGCATCAACTCTATGCGCGCGAACCCAGTAGCCCGCTATAAACCATATATTTGAATCAGAGGATTTTTAAAACCAAGGATTATGGGGTGACTGTATTGCTTCGCGCGTTACTACAGCGCACTATTTGGCATCGACAGGGCAAACAATAAATCCACTATGGCAACCGTAGACCAATACATTAATGCCGCCACGCGTGACAACACGCGAAAGAGCTATCAATCTGCTATTGAGCATTTTGAAGTTCAGTGGGGTGGATTTTTACCCGCAACGGCAGATTCAATAGCCCGGTATCTAGCTGATTACGCCGATGTATTGGCGATCAGCACATTAAAATTGCGATTGGCGGCGATTGCCCAATGGCATCTGGATCAAGGATTCCCTGATCCCACCAAAAGCCCGATAGTTAAAAAGGTTATGAAAGGGATCCAAGCTTTGCATCCGTCCCGCCCCCAACAAGCCAAATCCTTGGCAATCAGCCAATTGGAATGCATTGATGGATGGCTCACGCAACAACTTGAAGACAGTGCGAATCGGGAGAAACAGCTCAGAATTCTGCGTGATCGGGCCATACTTCTACTAGGATTCTGGCGAGGTTTTCGTAGTGATGAGCTAAGCCGGGTCTGTGTTGAACACGTGGAATTGCGTCCAAGTGAAGGCATGGAGCTTTATCTTCCGCATACCAAAACGGAATACTCGGGGACAAGCGTTAAAGCTAGGTAATTACGCCTCTGGATTGGAGGGGGACATTAGCAGATTTAGGCATTCTTGGGCATGAAATCTAGGGTGAGGTCGGCTTGAGCAGAGACGTTGGGGAGGCTCCCAATATCGATTTATAATTGGTGAGTATTCTATGGAGCTTTTGACATATGATTTTTAAAATCATCAACCGTTGGTGTTGATTCTCTAGTTTCTTTAACAACCTATCCAAGTCGAAAATTTCTTCATGTAATCTATCAAATACATGACGGACGCTAGAGCTCTATCTATACTTCCCCAAACTATCTCTACCTTACGAAATTTGATGTTCTGGAATACTGTGGTGTTGCCATCGCTTATTCAACCACTTTTTCGGTTAATTGGTGTGAGTATGCGGCTGGTATTAGGAAGGTGAGTACAGCGATTGCAGTGATTCGAAGATCATTTATTACATTAATTATAGATGATTATTTGGCTTTCTTAAATGGAAGAAATGCTTTCATCTCTTCAATATAATTTAAATTTCCTCTCGATTCCTCAAGAATATTTTGATTGATTGCACTTTCAAATCGGGAATCGAGAACCCAATGATTTGAATAAACTTCGCTGGGAATAAAACCGCGTTGAATTTTATGTTCCCCCTGGGCGCCAGCTTCAAATTTCTGTAAGCCATATTTAATACAAAACTGAATTCCAGAGTAATAGCATAATTCAAAATGAAGCACATCTATGCTTTCGGTACAGCCCCAATGCCTGCCATATAAAGTTGTGTCACTAAAAAAATATAATGCTCCTGCAATATATTCCGCTTCACGCTTTGCAAAAACCACCATAGTCTGCGCTAAAATAGGATCGGTTAAGCTTCTAAAAAATTCTCTATTTAGATAACCGCTATGACCACTGCGCTTTTGATACGTGTCACGATAAAAATCAAAAAAAATGTCCCATAAGTCTGAAGTAATCTCCCTTCCAATTTTCACTTCAACCTCTATCCCATACTGATAGATACTTGCTCGCTCCTTTTTAACTGCTTTTCGTTTGCGAGAATTAAGCGTTTCCAAAAAATGATCGAATGTTTCGTAGCCACTATTAAACCAATGGAACTGTGTGTTAATTTTTCTTTTAAATCCAGAAATATTCCAATTTTCTGATTCATTTTTATCAGACAATAAAATATGAATCGAAGAATATCCATGCTCTGCGGACAGTGCCCGAAGTGATTCAGAAACAAATTTAAAGATTTCTTGAGTGTTTATTGAGTTTGAATACGCAAGCCTTATTCCAGAAGCAGGAACAAAAGGAATGGAGCTTAACAATTTGGGATAATAGCCTATTCCATGCTGCTCATAAGCTTGGGCCCAAGAAAAATCAAAAATATACTCACCATAAGAATGATACTTTAAATAAAGCGGCATCACTGCAACTATATTCTCGCCACTCGATACCATTAAATGGTGAGGCTTCCAACCTGACTTAGCACTTACACAACCACTGACTTCTAGTGCATACAGAAAATCGTATTGCATGAAAGGAAACTTATCATCAACAAGTGAGTTCCAAAGAACGGAATTTATTGTCGTTATTGAATCGACGAATCGACAATTCATATCTACTTGTGCTCCATTTGTAAAACTTTAGGAATGCTAGCTCATCATTTGGTTCGAAATGGCGCGCATAAACAGTACGAAATAAAAAGTCTGCTGGAGATTCAATATGTAATCTATTTTCTTAGTTTTTGGTTCTCAATTTTTAATTTGCGTATTACATCTTTTAGTTCACGATTATCTCGTTCCCTCTCAGCTAAGTCACCTTTTAACATCAATACTTCTTCTTTCAAACTATATTCTATTGTTGTTGATGTTAGTGTCTTTGAAGCATTGTAATAGGCTGCTAAGCTCAACTCTGATTCATGCCCCAATTTTCGTTTAGTTCCATGAGTAACATCTGCTGGTGCAGTGGATAGCTTTTTCTTAACGCGTGTCTCCAGCTCCACACGAATATCATCGCTTGTAAATTTACGTCTAATTGAATGAATGCCAGACCCACGGGGGCAATTAATAGCTGAAAATGCCTTTGAAAATAATTGTGTGAGGGCCGAATCTGCTAAGGGCTTACCTGTAACTGAGCTCAAGAATAATGCTTCTTGAAGCTCTTCTTCTGTAATATTTTTTCGTAACAGCAATTCGGATCGAGAGTATTCGATATGTCTCTGTATCCTATAAATAAGTGCCTCAGGGAATTCAAAATCGAATTGATAGCCAAATTTTTGCTTCTTCGGCTTAACCGTGACTACTGCATCAGCTGTGTTGAGAGTACCAATAATTTTTTTACCCAGAAAATTATCAACCGTTAAAGATTGTACACTTCCTTGTCGCCAACCCACTGCTTCAACAATATCCATAATCAGAATATTTCTTTCCGCAGCATAGCCATCTTTTCCCGAGTTAAAGTATTCTCTAAGTTTATGTAAGTCATTTTCTGTCGCAACGTAATCAATTGCTTGGCCCGAAGAACCAACACGCTTGTAACAAAGTGGGTAACGCCGATTATCATCAGCGGATGCAGACCTAGTACTTTTTCGATCTGGTGTTAGCAATGACTGAATTTTATATTTGTCGCCACTTCCGATGTGGTTTTCAAAAATCAGAAATTTTTCCTGTGCCCAAATGTAAAAATTATATACCTCGCGCAGTTTTATGTTGACAGTACGTTTACTTGATAGGTCATCTCTTGAGCTTTTTTTTGATCTTACGTTAGTCAATTCCCATTCTCTGTATGCCTCTAAATGATTATCTTCTATTTCATCTATTTTGAGACAATGAGCTAGCGTGAAATCGACAAAGGACTTCAATGCACTCGTAGCTCTATCTATAGCTGATTTGTGGGATTGTGCTCCCGCACGACAACGAGCATTTTTATCTGCTATTTGTAAACAGTAGCTTGTAATTGTCTCAATTAGTTCTACTCGGTGATTAAAAAATATCGGTGACTTATACCCGCCGGGTAGCTCACCCCATTTTACTGTGACAGGCCAGTTGCGTCGGAGATCCGCCTTACGGTTTCCAGGCTTATCAATTATAAGTTTCATTTTTTTGCCATTGGCTATCGCTACTAATTTTGCTCATTAGTGATCGCTTAAAATTTAGGCCAACACATCTTGTCGGACTTCGAGAAGGCACACTAATCTGAAAATTAAAGTTTTCTAACGAACCTACAATAACACACTGTTTTTTACTTCGCGTTACGCCAGTATAAAACCAGTTGTTATTAATAGAATCATTATGGTTTTCTGAAAATTGTGCTGCAATAACCACACATTCCCACCGACCAAAGTGTGATTCATTTAAAATCACGCAGTAACCCAAATCCACGTGTTTTAAATCTTCTTCAGTAAGCGGTGTTTTTCCAGTTGTGTTGAAATTGGCCTCAGCAACAAACACATAACTCCGATTGAGTTCACTTTCCATGATTACAGGGCGCTTATATATTTCAGTAATGGTTCCAACAGAGCCGTTAAATAGACTCCGTATTCGATCGGTATGACCCGTATAAATAATCCTATCGCCAACTGCTAGCTCGACATCTTTTCCAAAGATTGTCTCAAGAGAAAGGTGCTCGTACTCACGCATTGAAATATTTTCATAATGAAGTACAGCATTCAGGGACTTGCAAGTCTCGTGCTCAGAGGCAACAATTTGTGTTTCTCCTGCTGCGCCTAACTCCCTATATGTATAAATAAGAGAGTCGATCAAATGCTTATCATCAGTGCTGAGAAATGAAACACCGAGCCCTTTTGATTGACCTGACACAAACTTTTCCAATTCAACTTTTCTTTGGCTTTTAATTGCATCGGCAATAATAGAGATATCGTTTATTAAAGGCTCATCTAAAACTTTGGTTAGCGTAGTGATGTGTGGATATTGATCCATTACGAGCTGGTGTAAAATAAGTCCCGGTCCGTTAGGTGGTAGCTGGTGATGATCTCCGATTAGATAAAGTCGCGATCCTTTGGGTAAAACCAACAGGATTTGATAAAATGTAGTCGCATCCAATACTGATGCTTCATGAATAAACAGATATAGATTTTCGGGTAACCCAGAATTTTTTGTTAACTGTAGAAATTCATGAACTGATAGTACCCCCTGACCAGTTACCTCACACACACCGTATGCGGCTTGCACCGTTAGCATCAGCTGCATAATCACCGCATTCCTCGGGAGCATGCGAAACACACAATTTAAAACCGTTTTTTTACCGACAGCTCTACCACCCAAAACTACGACAAATGGTTTTTCAAAAACCATCTTGACGGCGTTACGCTGTGCTGCTGTGAGTTTGTATGGCAAGGAAACTTCGATGTTATTAAGATCAGATTCGGCAAAATTAATAGTAGTTTCATTCTCAATTTCTAGTATGCGGTCGTCTATATAATCCTCAATAACTTGCGCTCCGTCCACTCGATACATAAGCGAACCATTAGCATCGACGGAACTACACACACGCCCTTCAGCTAAAGCTAAATTAATTGCCGGTGTAATATCTTTCTCATCTAAAACATACCGAAGTCGATCAACTAATGCCCCGTGAAATTGTGCGGTATGTTTATCATCATATGCATTGTAAAGTGCAGACTCAATAGCAGCGATATAACGCAACTTGGAATCCTGAGGGATACTGAACACTTCACGTGCACATTTATCGACTGGCTCCCAGCTGCTCAGCGCGAGGAGCCGATATGGATCTTCAGTAATTCGGTCCTGAAGATCATTGCCCCACAGTTCACGAGCCTTCCATGCCAAGTGTGCAGGTAATTTAATAGAGTTAAAAAATTCAATTGTCAGAAAAGATTCAAGGTAATCATTCCATTTTTCAAATAATATAGTGATTACTGTTTCTGACAAATTTATTTTCCTTAATAGCTTATTTATATTGCGAGAAGACAATATTTCATACAACTCATCTCCATATAAAGCCCAAAGCCTTTTTGCAGTTTTCACTCCAATGCCGGCGAAGGCCGGGTTCCGTGTTAGAAAATAAACTATACTGCTACCTTTCGGGAGCGCAATTTGCGCAAAGTCCGCAATTATCTGCTCGCCATACGCAGTCATTTTATCGTAAGCACCGGTAATCTCCCAAATTTGCCCTATGCACGGCACAGGGCATCCTGAGGCTGTTTTCTTGTTGATTTTTACTTTAATACTATCGCCGTATGTATTACCTAATGGTAACAAAACAAATATCATCCCCTGACGCTCTGAATAGCTAAGTACTCGGTTAATAAGACCTAAAACACTTATTTTTTTGTCAGCCATTATCGCGCCACCCTTCCGAAGTTAACAAAATGGCTATACCGGTTCATCTCCTTTCGCAACGACTTATTTTCGGCAGTTAGTGTCACAATGAAATTTTCGAGTCGATTAATTGTGTCGCTTAATAAATTAATATCTTTTGTTTGGATTTTCTTTTGATCCCTTGGTTGCGCACCAAGAATGATGTCTAGCCCCTCAAATAGGGTAGCCAATTTAGCGTTGCTTCCGATTGTAGAGTAAGTAATTCCTAGCTCTTTACAAATACGTTTTCTGGAAGCTTTTTTAAACTGATTTATAGGCACATTATACAGTGGCGTATTCTTTACATATTTTTCCATTTTAGAAACGCTGGCTCGCGCAACTGAATTTTCGCTAGATTTTTTAATCATGTTTTACTTCCTTTAAAGGAACTAGTGCACTGAGTGTTTTGTTTAAATCAGAAACCTGTGCTTTCAGCTGTTCATTCACCTGTCTAAGGTGGACAACAACTTTTTCATATTCTGCTTCATTATTCTTGCGCAGCCTTTGTTCTTTTCTCAATGCTAACTCGGCGGTCTCAATGCGCAACATTGCCTCCAAAACAAATTTGGATTCAGATTTAACAACCGTATTTAAATAATCAACTTCATTGTTAAGACTCTTAATCTTAGAAGCATTGGACGAGGAATCATTCATCCTGCACGCCAAAACTTTAAGGGTTTCGTATAAGCTGGTTGCCGCGTGGTTGTATTCAGAATTGTAATTTTTATAAAAAGTATCCCTACCTATTGTGTGAAAAGCTGGAAGGTCTTTTTGAACACCCAGCGAACACTGGGAGCCATCCCATCTGCAAAATTCCGAATGATTTCTAGGAAACCATTCAACAATTTTGTCTCCATTGCCATCACGCTCAAAACTTCCATCTGCTGCGGTCCGCCATGGCAGCGAATCTAGCGACCATTTTCGTAGAATAGTGATTTTAATTTCTATGTTTCGCTGAGATCTCTCTTTAGTAACTTCTGACGCATGACGCTTTATCATCGACTAATACTCCATCACATCTGCCACAAAGAAATTGTCTCAGACAATATCTTTTGATTGTCTTCGCTCAGCGATATTTCCAAATCTATAATTTTAATGAGATCGAGTGATTGCACTTCAGCTTGTTTGCGAACCTGAATCGGCAACCTAAAATCTTTGGATTTTTGCTGTAATTCATTTACCTCATCGTTCATTACTCGAATGTAATTATGATTGGTAAATAAATGAATGCATCCCGAACAAACGTTAGGCGATGCGTCTTGTGGGTTCACTCCTTCGTCAAAGCAATTAGAATGCTTTAACGTGCGCTTATTTGTGCCGACCATACAAACACCATTTGCTTTGGGGTTTGGTGCATAACCTTTATACGTTAATCTTCCCGCGATATAACTCGCTTTTTTATTGTCACTAAGTTTTCTAAATTCAATATTTTTAGAAAGTGTTTTCATTCTCTTGCTAATTAATCTAGGGAAATAGCCTCCGACCTTTTCGCCTCTTAATATCTGTTTCATCGTATATTCAAAATACTCCTGTTCAACCTCTTCATTTATTCTCGCTTGTTCACTTAGTTCGCGCCTCCATAATGTTTGCATTGATTCTCCGAGACCTCGAGTGTCGGGATCATTGATGTAAATATTTGTGCTTAAGGAGCTTTCATGGCAAAGGTGATCAGAAATAGCACCAAGCTCTGCATATTCGAACCGATAATAGTAAAGACATGAGAAAAAACGACGATTGATATGCGACTTCCTCACTAAAGACGGATATTCACCTTCCAACAGGTTGAAAAAAAGAATAGCGCCTCTCCTCTGATCCACCAAGGGAACCTTTTTAGGCCAACTATCTAAATCACCCCATGAAGAAATCGAGTATCTTCTTAAAACAAACAACTTGTGGTGCTCATTTAATTTGTGTTCTTTATACACTTCGATGGGAGGCGAATTTAAAGGACGGTGTAGCTGATATATCTTCTCTAAAACAATTACCGCATCAGAGACTAATTTGTTTGCTGGAAATTCAACCCAATCCTGAACAGTCTTTTCAATATAAATACGTATGCTCCGTAGCCCCATATCAGGATTTAAATCTGAAATACAACCAAGGTAAAGACCGTATGGTAGATCAGAACAACCCAGAATTTCGTTCTTTCTCCGTCCATGATTAATCCCGATCATATGGAAACAGGCTTGATGAACCATTTTTACAAGATCACTCAGCGAAATGTCGCCCCTAGTCTTTTGGATAAGGCTAATAGAGCTCCATTCGAACCCAGCTTCGTTTTTAATTTCTTCGTAATGGGTCTGAATCATTTCCATATAATTCCAATTTACCGTTCGCTGCTGATACTTGGTTTGATCTTTATGTATATCTACAACGCACTCAGCGTATTCACGAGCTCTTTTAAGCAGTGAAATCACATGTGGAGCTTTCTTGTATATCCACTCGTAGCATAGTGTAATTAGTTCAACAGCGAATTCTGGAGTGGTATTCTTTGTTCTTCCATCGAAGCCGGTATTTGATTGATGTTGCACGCTAAATTGCAATTCAGAAATAAAAGGTAAAAATGATATCGTGTCTACATCTGAGGCGTCAAAGTGAAGTAAATTTAGCCCCCTACAAATTTTTCTTAATACAGAATAATTAATTCCAATAGTGTTTTCTTCAAATATTTTAGATTCATTTTCCGGATGGAATTCACTATTAGCTCTGAATTGCCACTCATTACTTCTGAAACCACTGAGCGGCAATCCAAGATGCCTGTCCAATTTTCCTTGCTTGAAATTAAATAGCCCCTTCTTGTCAATACCACATATTTCATTAGCAATAATTGGATTGGATAAGGCTCTATCAAAAGCCCTATTAAAAGCTCCTTCATAGTCGAGTAGGTTCCACCAGCCATCGTTTGCTCGATATTCGCTTATTAAATGTGTAATTATTTCAGGAGTGACTTGTCTTAGCTCATAAATACCATTCCTAAATAAATAACTGTAAATTCGTTTTATTTCATTAATTTTTGTTACTATTTCAGATTTTATAGAGGAGCTGGTGTTGTGAATTTCTAAAAGATTATTGGTTACATGCCAAAACGTTTTTTTTACTCTGGCAAAATCACAAATTCGCACTGGCTCTTTGTAAATACCATCACCGCCCCATCCTACTATTGTAAGCGTTAGATCGATTTCAAACGATCTCGTATTTGCTGATTGAAAATGTCTGCAATCACAAATTATTTTATCTCCTCCAATATCTTCTTTATTTATAATTCGCCAATGCGGGTAAAACGACTCATATTCTCTAGTCGAATTTTTACTGGGAATTTTATCTAGAGATAATGCTTTAGAGCGTTCTATTTTTGTATTTTTGTAGTTCGCCACTTATAGGCCCTCTTCACGCACTAGCAGATGTTTGTATTCACTTTCTTTTATAATTCCATGCAAGGCCATGCAGAATAGAATTCTTGGTAGATGGTACTTTAAAAATCTTTCTTTATTTGCCGACATTAAGCTATCAATATTCTTTAAATAATAGGATTTTTGGTAACCACAATGAGCGATTGAGTCCTCGTCTAAGCTGAACTTAATTCCCTCAGTACTCATTAGCCATTTATCTGAAATTGCATTAGTTATTCCGTCGAATTTGCTGACCGGGAAAAGTAAATTATGATCAATTTTTTCTTCATTAAAACCGTAGATTTTTGCATTATCTTTATCAACGCTAAAGGCAATTGAAGGGGCGGGACGCCGCATGAATTCATTTATATTTGCTGCCCTGAGGAGCGAAATAACATTGCATTCGAGGTAGTCATCAGTTACTGCGATATTTGCATGCTGTAATAATGCTTGAACACGGAATGGATCTTTATGGCTTAGATAATCATGCTGTGCAGTTAGATCACGCAAATCATCAAAAGCAAAGTGCTCAAGTCCGTGCCAATTGATCCATTTATTCTTTAATTTATCAAATTGAAACAGATCAAAATCTCTTTCTCCTTCTACGTTCATGGAACAAAAAATAGATTGGTGGGTTCTTTTCCAATATTTACTAATATTTAAATCATGCACTAGCAACAATTCAATAGCTTGGAAAGCAACGGGATGCTCCTGTTTTGTAACTTCCAAGCTTATTAATTTGTTTGTTTTTGTTTTGATACCAACGAAATTGTATTTTCCTGAAGAAGTGTTTTCGATACGGCATCTCTCAAGAGTTAGTAGAGTGGAGACGTTTACACTAGTGGCCAGTTGGAGGCTTATAAGGCATGTTAAGAGTATTCGCCTCGGCAGGAAGATATCACAAAAAAGTGCATCCTCAGTTGTAATCTCCCTCACCTCTTTCGATGACATACAGTAAAACTTTATTTGCTCTGAACCTGTACTCGCATAAAACTTTCTTCCTTCTGACTTAGCTTTTTGATATGTTTCGAAATCAATTATTTTTGATACCTCGACAATACGCGCATTCAGATGAAATGGATCGGGAGGTATTTTAGATTTCCGAATGTCGAATAGAGTCGCGAACGTCTTTATTCTTCTTTCAAGGCGATCAGATAGAGGGGTATTTTTGAGGCGAGTAAACTCATTAACGATAGAAAAGTGCCGCTCTATATCAGACTTGCATGCAAATAACAGTGCATCGATTTTTTGTTGATATTGCGATGTAACCAAATCATTTAATTCTTCTAGATCTTTAAAGGACGTGAGTGCAGTCTTATTTACGGCGATGTCTAATGTGGTTTGTTTTTTCCGTCCGCTAAATCTAGGCTTTGTAGCGCGATAACAACTTTCCAAGGTGCCATTATCACCAAGCTTCAATTCTGGCCAACAAAAACAGCGCTTCATAGTTTGGGAATATTGGTATTTGCTGTCTTCGGCAATGTCTTTTCCATCGATTACATCATCGAGCAAACTTAAAAATACTCTAATCCTTGCGGACGTGAGCTCAGCTAATGGTGCTTGAAGAGTTTTTAAAATCGTGGGGCTGGCAATCAAATCGGAAAAAATTCTAATGAGCGTGATATGGACATGACTCATATTTACATTACTAGCTTTATGGAAATCTAGCGTCTTTGACCATAAAGAATCGATTGAAAATTCATTTCCAAAATAATCAATAGCTACTAGTTTCTTTGATTTTCGCCCATACTTGCAATCACTGATCTCAAAAACTGCACCCTTATCTGTAGTAACAATCGTTGCCATATCGCTGACTATTTTCCTATATATTTCAAGGTTGAACTCATAGTCGGTCAGTATGTCAATTTTGTGATATCAATATAAGGCACCATACTCACCGTATGAGTGAGTTTTACAATAACCAGGCGCGGCCAGCACCAAACGCTCCTCCACAAAGCCCAATAGATGCAGAGGCTGCCAGCCTTTATCGGTACCAACACTGCCAGAGTCCTCCAGCGCCGCCAAAAACTCGTGCCGCACAAAAGGGTAGTCCGATGGGCAAAGCCGATTCCACTGCTCCGCACTTATCAGCTGAATAGACTCTATAAACTCAATTTTCATGGATTTCTCAGAGGTTGTGAAGGCGCAAAATTGCACGCGATAGAGACAGGCCAAATCCCGCAATAGGCGGACTATGACGCGCCTATTACCCTTTGGCAATTCCGTTGCGAATTAGGTAATTTCGACGTTCAAGCGCAGAAGTGCCCTGCATGCTAGTCATGATCACCCTAAGTACAGTAGAATCGCCCAATCTTGGTTATCACTGGTTACCTAATGCCTGCGTCTGACCCCGACCCTGAACCTAAATTTCAGCGTCAACCACATTTATTTCGATCTTCTCTGCCGCGGCTTACGCCCACGGCGCGCGCTTGGTTCATCGTGAGATCAGGCGTCAGTTTCTGCTTAACCGGTATGCGCCTTTGCGCCATCGATAAGCAATCGCCTAGGCTTTATCGTCATAGCTCACTCGTCAAAAGTACTCAGTTCGCCACATTTCCTTGGCTTGCTCAACGCTTGACAGTGGTCACTCGGGCATCACGCCCATCTTCATTAATCAATTTAATTAATCTTTGAGGTAAGTCTTGTGGAATGGATGGCTGATCCCAGCGCCTGGCTGGGTCTGTTAACCCTGGTGGTTTTAGAGATCGTATTAGGGATCGATAACTTGATCTTTATTGCAATTCTGGCCAACAAATTGCCACCTCATCAACGGGACCGCGCGCGCTTGATCGGCCTAGGGCTTGCCTTGGGTATGCGCTTGCTGTTACTTGCAGGCATATCTTGGCTGGTGAACTTCACCGAGCCATTGTTTAGCCTGATGGACAAAACATTCTCAGGGCGCGATCTCATCCTGCTCCTTGGCGGGGTCTTCCTGCTATTTAAAGCCACCGTTGAAATTCATGAACGGCTCGAAGGCAAAATGCAAAACCCCAAGGGCACTCGCGCCCACGCCGCATTCTGGGCGGTGGTAGCGCAAATTGTGGTTTTGGATGCAGTGTTCTCGCTCGATGCAGTGATTACCGCAGTGGGCATGGTAGAGCATCTAGAAGTCATGATGATCGCAGTTATCATCGCCATGATGATTATGATTGTCGCCAGCAAGGCGCTGACAGATTTCGTTAATCGCCACCCTACGGTGGTCATGCTCTGTCTCGGTTTCTTGCTGATGATTGGCTTCAGTCTCCTCGCCGAAGGGGCAGGTTTTCATATTCCTAAAGGCTATCTCTACGGCGCCATTGCCTTTTCCGTCTTGATCGAAGCCTTTAACCAACTGGCGCGCTCGAACCGCACTCGCCACATCATTGGTGAGCGCCCCCTGCGCGATCGCACCGCAGAAGCCGTATTGAAGTTGTTAGGCGGCAAGTCCAATGCCGATGAAGTAGGCGCGGACATAGTGGCCATGGCAACCCCCAAAGGCGAAGAGCTGGTCTTTGAGCACAGCGAACGCAATATGATTCGCAGCGTTCTGCAACTTTCTGAGCGCCCAGTCCAGTCACTGATGACGCCGCGCCCCGACATCGTTTGGGTTGACGTTAACGCGACCTCAGAGCAACTCTTAGCCATTCTCCAAACCACTCCTCAAACACGACTTTTGGTGGCGAAAGATGAGTTAGATAACCTACTTGGCGTGGTGCAAAGCCGCGACCTTCTGACCATGGCACTCAGCAATCAACCCCTTGATCTCGCCAAACTCGCACTGTCGCCCCTGGCAGTACCCGAGGGCACAAGTTCACTGAAGGTGTTGGAGATGTTGCGCCAGCAGCCCTTGCCCATGGCTATAGTGATCGATGAATATGGCAGCATAAAAGGCGTTGTCACCACGGGTGATTTGCTCGCCGCGATTGCGGGTGAGCTGGCAGACACCCACGATGATCCACTTATCACTCCCTTAAGTGAAGGCTGGCTGCTGGACGGCAGCATTCCCTTGGAGCAACTCGAAGAACTCTTGCAGATTAAACTTATCATCAATGGAGAAAGTGAATACTTCACCCTTGCTGGCCTGCTCTTAGAACAACTGCAGCACATTCCTACACTGGGCGAATCCATCACTATTAAGCAACATCATTTTACAATATCAAGCATGGAAGGCCGCCGCATTCATCAAGTCATCGTCAAAGCCATGGAGACTGATGAAGGCAACACCCAAATTGGTTATTAGTTCGCTTTAGGTGCTATTCGAGGGCGCAATAAGCCGCATCTGAATAGCACCTTAACTGCACAGAGGATTTTTAAACTTTAATTCTCGTCAATTGCATAGGGCTTAATGAGGGCGCGAACTCGCTCACTTATTTTCACTATTTCATTGAGGATAATGCCCAAGCTTTAGCACGACAGATTACACAGCACCACCCACAACTAGATCCTACTTTCTCGTTTATCAAGACCTTCGGAGTTAACTATGAAAATGTCCCAACTTGGCACCTTATTAATTGCCAGCTGCGCACTGCTGGGCGCCAACCAATGTTTGGCAAAATCCGCGGTCAGCTACAACTATGCCGGCTTGCAGTATCTCAGCCAAAACTTGGATGATGCCGATTGCAGCCAAGACGGCCTCTCGCTCTCTGGCAGCATGGCACTGGACAGCGACTTTTTTGCACTGGGCTCATACACTGATGTGAGCGGCAATCACAATTGCGGTTCCGAGACCATCAGCCTAGGTGGTGGCTATAGAACATTGTTCGGTGCCGATTCCAGCCTTTACGGTGCACTGAGCTATGAAAACACCTCCGTTGATTACGGCCACTCAGACTCTGGCTTAATCGCCGCCGTAGGTCTACGCGGTTTTTACCAACCGAATGTAGAAGCCAAAGTCGAACTCGCTCACCACACTGCATTTGATGGCAACACGGTATTAAGTGCAGGTATCGCTTATTGGTTTGGCAAAAATGTTGCTGCAACCGGCGATGTAAGTTTAGGCTCTGACGCCTCTGGTATAGCCATTGGTTTACGCATGAACCTCTGATTCCATCCTAGGGGGTTACCAACACCTACCGTAAAAACAACAAAGCCAGCAACTATGCTGGCTTTGTTGTTTTTGGCTAAGCAGCCAAAATTTTTACGCTTGCGGCTTACTTAATATCATCCTGCGCTGCGGTAATCTCAACCAAGGTTGCAATCCCCTGCGTGCGCAGTTTCTCCATCAACTTCGCCAATTTTTCAACTTCAATAGAATCGAGTTGCTCGCCATAAATAAATGTCAGGCGCTTTTTGGCCACTAATTGATGAATATACTGCGGGCTTACACGCAAGCGTTCAGCCGTTTGAGGCACAGAAAGAAGCTGTTGCAACATAACAATAAACTCGCTTAACCAACTATCACTAACACCAGGCCGTAAAATTAGCCCCTAGACAATCAACCCCTAAAAATAGGACATTAAAGACTGGGACTGATGAAAGGTATCGAAGACAAGGAATTAAAATTCCTTGCTCAATACACTGAAGGTCACTATGCCACAAATACGCAGCTAACCAGCCATCTAGGACTGAATTTTCTCGCACCCGCTGCCTCCACACTCACTCTCGCAGCTGTACCTAGCCCAAAGCTGTGCCATAATTTGAACTTGGTGCGGCGCAGAGCCGCAAAATTGTTTCTAGCACAGGGCTTTTGCATGGCTAACCTCGGCACACTCTACACCGTCTCCGCCCCCTCTGGCGCAGGCAAAACCAGTTTGGTCAGCGCGCTGGTCAAATCCAACCCCGAGGTTTGCGTCTCCGTTTCTCACACCACCCGCGCTATGCGCCCCGGAGAAATTGACGGCGTGAATTACCACTTTGTTGACCACTCAACGTTTGAGCAAATGTTGCAGCAAAATGCCTTTCTCGAACATGCGCGCGTTTTTAGCAATCTCTACGGCACCTCGCAACAATGGGTACTCGACACCCTAGCACAAGGTATAGATGTCATTCTCGAAATTGACTGGCAAGGTGCGCAACAAGTGCGCAAACTTATGCCCGAAACCGTTAGCTTATTTATTCTCCCACCGTCACTCGCCTGCCTGCGCCAGCGCCTTACTGGGCGCGGCCAAGATGATGTGAGCGTGATCGAAGCGCGCATGAGTGAAGCCATTAGCGAAATATCCCACTATGCCGAAGCCGACTACTTAATTATCAATGACGACTTCACCACCGCGCTCGCACAATTTCAAGCGCTCATTACCAGCCAACATTTGCGCCTTAGCCACCAAACAAAACGGCATCAAGCACTTCTAAGCGCACTATTGGCTTAAATTCAACCGCTTAAGATTGGCAGTTTTTAGGCTTCTAGCGCATAATAGCTCCCCCCAAGCAGCTGGGCTGCGATTTTTACTTGGTATTAAGTTTATGGCACGTATTACTGTTGAAGATTGTTTGGATCATGTTGATAACCGTTTTGAGCTGGTTATGGTAGGTAGCAAGCGCGCGCGTCAATTGGCGATCGGCGGCAAAGAACCCCATGTAGCACCAGAAAACGATAAGCCCACAGTAATCGCCCTGCGCGAAATTGAAGAAGGCTTTATTGATGCCAGCATACTGCTGGAAAAAGACACCCTGCCACAACCTAAGCCAGAGCGTGTTTACGACAACGAAATTTAATTCGTTTAATGTCGCTGCCGCCCTGGCAGCGACAGATTTTTGCTGGAGCAAGACGTGCAAACCATAGAGGCCTTGAGCCATAGGCTTTCGTCTTATCTAGAACCTTCCCAAATCAATTTGGTGAAGCGCGCTTACTTCTACGCGGAACAAGCCCACGACGGCCAAAAAAGGCGCAGCGGCGAAGCTTATATTACCCACCCTCTGGCGGTTGCAGATATTCTCGCCGGCATGCACATGGACCATCAAAGCCTTATGGCTGCCATGCTCCACGATGTTATTGAAGATACCGGTATTAGCAAAAAAGCAATTTCTGGGCAGTTTGGTGAAATAGTCGCCGACTTGGTTGATGGCGTCAGTAAACTCACTCAGATTGAGTTTGAGTCCCACGCGGAAAAACAAGCCGAAAATTTTCAAAAAATGGCGCTGGCCATGGCCAATGATCTGCGCGTCATTATGGTGAAACTCGCCGACCGCCTCCACAATATGCGCACCCTCGGCGCTATGCCTGCGGATAAAAAACGCCGCATCGCCAAAGAAACCTTAGAAATTTACGCCCCTATCGCCAATCGCCTCGGCATGAATGATGTGCGCTTAGAGCTTCAAGAACGCGGCTTTTTCAGCATGTACCCGCTGCGCGCCACACGCCTGCAAGCCGCGCTCAAAACAGCGCGCGGCAATCGCAAAGAATTAGTGGAGCAGATTCAAACCTCTCTCGAAAAACGCCTTCTGCGCGAGAGTATCAACGGTCTCGTCTTAGGCCGCGAAAAACACCTCTTCAGCATTTATGAAAAGATGCGTGAAAAGAAAAAGTTCTTTAAAGAAATCATGGATGTGTTCGCCTTTCGCATCATCGTGGATTCAGTCGACACCTGTTATCGCGTACTCGGTGTAGTACACAATCTCTACAAACCCGTTGCAGGCGAGTTTCGCGACTACATAGCGATTCCCAAAACCAATGGCTACCAATCTTTGCACACCGTCCTAGTCGGCATGCACGGTGTACCCATAGAAGTGCAAATTCGCACCAAAGAAATGGATGAAATGGCCAACAGCGGCATTGCCGCGCATTTCCTCTATAAGTCCAATAGCGATGAGACTATCAACGCCAGCCACAACCGCGCACGCCAATGGGTGCAGGGCTTGCTGGAGATGCAGCGTCACGCGGGCAACTCCCTTGAATTTATTGAAAACGTCAAAATTGATCTCTTCCCCGATGAGGTCTATGTCTTCACCCCCAAAGGCAGAATCGTCGAACTGCCCACCGGCTCAACACCGGTCGATTTTGCCTATGCAGTGCATACAGACGTTGGCAATACTTGCGTCGCGTGTCGCATTAACGAGCGCATGGCACCGCTCTCGCAACCACTGCAAAGCGGGCAAAAAGTCTCCATCATCACCGCTCAGGGCGCGCAACCCAATCCGACTTGGCTAAACTTCGTGATTTCCGCCAAGGCGCGCAGCGGCATTCGTCACTACCTTAAGCATCAGCGCCATCACCAGTCGGTTACATTGGGCAAGCGCATGCTCAGCCGCTCGCTGGCGGATATTCATATCGATATAGAACAGTTGGATATGGACCAGCAGCAACTGCTGCTGCAGAGCGCTCAACTAGAATCCATGGAAAGCCTTTATGAAGCCATAGGCATGGGCAACCGCGTAGCCCACACCATGGTCCGTGTACTCCAAAGTGAGTCCGATTCAAAACCGCGCAGTCATGCCAACAACTCTGCCATTACGATCGACTCCGCCGAAGGCATGATGATTAGCTACGCGCGCTGCTGCCGTCCCATTCCCGGCGATCCAATCATCGGTCACATCAGCTCCGGCAAAGGGCTCGTCATTCACCAAGACACCTGCCGCAATATTGCCGAAATTCGCAATAACCCCGAAAAAATCAGCCAGGTAAATTGGGCTGCCAATGTCAGTGGCGAATTTTTAGTCGATGTACGCATTGAAGTGGAAAGTGAGCGCGGCATTATTGCCAGCCTCGCCACCCGCATCACTGAGCAGCGTGCGAGTATTGAACATATCAACGTTCATGAACGCGATGCCCACAACAGTACTATTCACCTCTGCATGGGTGTTCACAGCCGTATTCATCTGGCCAATATCATGCGCCGCATCCGCAACCTGAGCTTTGTGATTCGGGTTAACCGCTCCAAAAATTAAGCCATGAACCGCTCGGCTAGCCATAGCCGACGCGCTTCTTTATACTCACTCGCTTTCTGTAATTCGCAACCTACAAGGTTTTTAGCTATGACCAATAAAGCCATTATCCACAGCGATAGCGCACCCGCCGCCATAGGCACCTATTCACAAGCCGTTAAAGCGAACAACACGGTTTATTTGTCGGGCCAAATCCCGCTCGACCCTGTCACTATGCAATTGGTTGAGGGCGACTTTGCCGCGCAGGCGCATCAAGTATTTAAAAATATCCGCGCCGTATGTGAAGCGGCGGGCGGCGATATGGGCGATATCGTAAAACTCAATATTTATCTCACCGATCTCGCCAACTTCCCAGTTGTGAACGACGTGATGAGTCAGTACTTCCAACAGCCCTACCCCGCGCGCGCGGCATTGGGCATCAGTCAATTACCGCGCGCGGCGCAAATTGAAGCCGACGGTATTATGGTGATCTAAGATTTACCAATATTGACGCAAAAAAATAGCGCCACATGGGCGCTATTTTTTTGCGTCGATATTAGTGAGTTACTTTACCGCCGCGATAAAGCCTACCTACTCTTTAGCTCGCAGCTTCTATCTCTTCACTCACCATCAGCCAATTTTCTTCTGCCTCATCCAGCTGAGATTGCAAATTGCCCTGCTCGGCTAACAGCTCTTTTAACTTAGTCTTGTTGCCATCTTCATAAATAGTGCTGTCGGCCAATTGCTCTTCTATTGCGGACAAACGCGTTTGGCATTTTTCCATTTGGCTTTCGAGGCTTTTTAACTTATTGGTAAGCGGTTTGAGCTGCTGACGCTGTGCCGCCGATTGTTGGCGCTGCCCTTTTTTATCGACTTTTACGTCGCCTGATTCTGGCGCTGCGGATTTTTCCTCTGCGGCGGCCTGCTGGCGCTGCTGCAACAACCATTTGTAATAATCATCTAAGTCGCCGTCAAATTCGCTCACACTGCCGTTAGCAACCAGTAAAAACTCATTGACTGTATTGCGCAGCAAATGGCGATCATGCGACACAATGATGACCGCACCTTCAAATTCCTGCAGCGCCATGGTCAACGCATGACGCATTTCTAAATCCAAATGGTTGGTCGGCTCATCGAGCAAAAGCACATTAGGCTTTTCCCAGGCGATAATTGCCAAGGCTAAACGCGCTTTTTCGCCGCCCGAAAAGTGGGTAATGGGCTCGAAGGCGCGGTCGCCGTGAAAATCAAAGCTGCCGAGAAAATCGCGAATTTCCTGCTCGCGCGCCAAAGGCGCCATGCGCTGAATATGTAGCGCCGCCGAGGCGTTAATATCCAAGGCCTCCAACTGATGCTGGGCAAAGTAGCCCAATTTAAAATGCTCGCCATTAGTGCGCTCGCCCAACAACAGCGGCAGCGAACCCGCGAGAGTTTTCACCAAGCTGGATTTACCTGCGCCGTTAGGGCCGAGCAAACCGATGCGCGTCTCAGCGCGAATGCTCAGCTCCACTTTCTGTAAAATGGTTTTAGCACCCGCATCCGTTTGGTAGCCAATATCGGCGCGCGCTATATGCACCAGCGGTACTGACATCTTGTCGGAGCATTTGAAGGTAAAGCTAAAGGGCGAATCCACATGGGCGGGCGCAATTTTTTCCATGCGCTCAAGCTCTTTGATACGGCTCTGCGCCTGACGCGCCTTGGTCGCTTGCGCACGGAAACGACGAATATAGTTTTCAACGTGAGCAATACGCTCCTGCTGCTTTTCAAAACTCGCCTGTTGCTGCGCGAGCTTTTCAGCGCGCTG
This sequence comes from Cellvibrio sp. 25HG11W-0, assembly GCF_057815475.1. Taxonomy (NCBI): domain Bacteria; kingdom Pseudomonadati; phylum Pseudomonadota; class Gammaproteobacteria; order Cellvibrionales; family Cellvibrionaceae; genus Cellvibrio; species Cellvibrio sp. 25HG11W-0. Next base: position 369,290 of record NZ_CM174230.1, on the reverse strand, counting down.
GCGCTCAAAGGCCGAATAGTTGCCGCTGTAGTTATCGAGTTTTTGTTTTTCGATGCAAACAATGCGATCCACAATATTGTCGAGAAAATCGCGGTCATGGGAAATGATGATGAGAGTGCCTTCATAGCGCTTAAGCCACTCCTCCAGCCACAGGGTCGCATCCAAATCTAAATGGTTGGTCGGCTCATCGAGCAGGAGTAAATCCGACGGACACATGAGCGCCTGCGCCAAGTTTAAGCGAATACGCCAACCACCGGAAAAATCCGACACGGGACGCGCATCGTCGCCGGGATTAAACCCCAAGCCACTGAGCAGCTGCTGAGCGCGCGCGGGCGCTGAGTAGGCAAACACATTTTCCATCTCACCATAGAGCCGCGCGAGGCGTTCGCCATCGCTACCTGCCTCCGCTATCTCAGCTTCAAGACGGCGCAACTCAGTGTCGCCATCTAACACATGGTCAAGCGCGCTGCGATTGGTGTGCCCAACTTCCTGCGCCATGTGAGCTCGGCGCCACTGGCGTGGAATATCCACACTGCCGGTATCGCTTGGCAGCTTGCCCAAGAGCATTTGAAAAAGGGTGGATTTACCCGTGCCATTGGCACCAATCAAGCCAATTTTTTGGCCTGGGTAAATAGTCAGATCGGCGGCTTCAAGCAAGAACTTGGTGCCGCGCTGCAGAGAGATATTTTGTAATTGAATCATGGCGCGCATTCTAGCAGACTTGACCACTTCTTCTGCTAGCGAAATAGATTGTTATGACTGACTCAAGCACACCATCAGACGCCGCCTCATCCACCGCTTTGTGGGAATTTGCGTGCGCATTTTATAGTCACCCCAAGATTGCAGATGCTTGCTTACAATTACAGGATCACTGGGGGCTCAACGTCAATATATTGCTCTGGTGCTATTGGCTTGAGGCGCGCGGCTGCCCGCTCGAGGTGACAGCTATTCAAATGGCGGAAATTAAGATTGAGGCGCTGGATAAAAACTATATAAAGCCACTGCGCGCTATGCGCACCGAACTGAAGAAGCTCGCCACAGACAGCCTATTGGAAGAAATGCGTCGGCACATTAAACGCGCTGAGTTGCTCGGAGAGCATCGGCTACTTAACCAACTCGCCGAGCTATCAGCAAACTGGACGCCAAAGAGCATCCATAACCTGACCAGCGGCGCCAATGCGCGGGTTTATTTAACGCACCTAGATGTTACGACGATTCAAATCACCCATACACTAGCGCTTTTTGACTCGGTATCGCCCACATAAAAGATACTGAAAAGGGCATGCTAACGACGCAACAAATTATCCAACTGATCAATCAATTCACTCCAGTCGGAATCTTGGTGCCAACTCTCCTGAATGAAATGCAATTGCGCCTCACTCCAAAAACTAGCCTTCTGCAAGGCTATTCCCGGCGCGAGTGGATGTGCCTGTATAAATTGATCTATAGCAACAGCATCACTTTCCAAGCCTAGTTGATCAAATAATTCAGTCAGTGTGTGCGATGGATTCTCCATGGTAGCTCTCCTCTGTAGAATGTAAATGAAGGCGCAAGGGCAACCCCCTAGCACCCTCACCTTCAACATCTTACTCCATTAAAAAGTCTCACTTACACCAAGCAACGCAAACCAATATAAAAAACTAGTCGCTAGAAGAAGTTTCGGTCGGCTGCGCCAGAGGAGTCGCTGCGGTTGGTAAATCAGTCACTGCAACAGTTTCAATGGCTGCAATGACGGGAGTATCTGGCGCTGCAATGATAGCGGCGGCAACGACTGGGGCTGAGACTAACTCAACAGTAGTTGCTGCTGTATCAATAGACTCAAGCTTTTTCGCGATTGGGCGCTTGATGGGCGCAGGCTTATTCGCTGCGACCTTATTGCTAGGTGCTGCCTTAACGGCAGGGACAGCTCCCTCTGGCTGCAGCAAGTTGTTTACCACTTTTTTGATCGGTGCTTTTTTCACTGCTTGCTTGACCGCGACAGTTTCTACTGAGGCTTTTTTTACTGGAGCTTTTTTTGCCGGAGCTCTTTTTAACGGAGCTCTTTTTAACGGAACTGGCGCAATCACCGACGCGGCAGGCGATGCGGTAATCGCAGGTGCTGCCATATCCGCCTCAAGGGCTGTCTTTTTAAGCACCTTACTATTCGCCTTAGCGGCCTGCTTAACGGTTTTACGTTCGGCCTTCGCTAACTTTTTAGCCGACTTTTTTTCGCTTTTTGCCGCGGATTTTTCTGCCTTGGTTCTTTTGACTTTCACCACTTTACTTGCACCCGCTGGCGCTTGCTTACCCAGCTTGCGCTTAAGCTCTTTAGCGATTTCTTGCGCAAGCTTCGCAGCCGTTTTTTGTTCGCTCTTAAACTGCGCCAATACCGCCTTTGCTGCCGCGAGTTGCTGCGCGGCTTCATCTACATCCTTTTTGACCAATGCCAACCGTGCGGCACCGGCACTTGTAGTTACTTTCTTCGCATTCAAATCTGCGTATTTTTTCTGAATACTGGCAGCGGCTTTTTGTGCAGCCGCAAGATTTTTTTCAGCTGCGGTCAAGGCCTGCGCGCGCGCCTTGCCCAGCTCTTCTCTCAGGCGTGCTATCTGTTGTTCAAGTTCAGTAATAGAGTGGGTTTTGGTAGGGGCAACCATGATGAATTCCTGTAAAAAATGCTGTACGAGAAACAAAAAGGGAAGAGTAATAACCATAGTATGAGCCATGGATATTACGCCGATTGTAACTGCGGAAAATTAAAAAGGGTATTGGCTGAGTCTATGTCAGAGTTTCTTTTTCATAGACCGCTTTGAATGCTCCTGCGCGGCACCTTCAGCGCACCATAAGCCCAATGGCCCCATCACAACTTATTTTAGGAACTTTAGATACTCACTTGAGTCTGAACAGCTCACCAAGGGAGAATCAGGCCGCCAAATGGGCGACAGAACACAGTTTTAATGCTTATTTACGGCCAAAAGCAGCCAAAAGGGCGCACATTTCCTTGAAGTTGGTATACCATTGCCGCCTGCTCGGGCGCTGTAAATGGTGACGGCTTACAACAAGGCAGGCGCAGTATAGCTTGCTCAACAATTAAAAATGATGACAAATTAAGGTGCATTATGTTTAACAAACGTTTAATGATTCTCGGTTTGATGGCAGCCACTACTACTCTCGTTGTTGGCTGTAATGAAGAAACCAAAGTAGTTGACGACAGCGCAAAAATTACCACTCTTGAGCAAAAAGCGAATTACATTATTGGTCAAAACTTGGGTAAGAACTTGCAAAACGGCGGCCTGACCATTGAGCCAGACTCAATGGCATTGGCACTGACCGACCTGCGCGACGGCAAGCCTTCACGCATCAGCGAAGAAGACATGCAAAAAATCATGCAAGAAGTGCAAGAAAAGGCCATGGCCAAGCAAGAAGAAGAAGCTAAAAAAACCAGCGAAGCTAACATAGCCGCCGGCAAAAAATTCCTTGAAGAAAACAAAGCAAAAGAAGGCGTAGTCACTACTGCTAGCGGCCTGCAATACAAAGTTATCACCGAAGGCACCGGCGCCAAGCCTAAAGCCACTGACACAGTTACCGTTAATTATGAAGGTAAGTTGCTCGACGGTACTGTATTTGATAGCTCAGCCAAACATGGCCAACCAGCCACCTTCCCATTGGATGGCGTAATTCCTGGTTGGACTGAAGCTCTGCAATTGATGCCACAAGGCTCTAAGTGGGAAATCTACATTCCTTCTGAGTTAGCGTATGGCGCAGGCGGTCAAGGCCCAATTCCAGCCGCAGCAACCTTGATTTTTGAAGTTGAATTGTTGGAAATCAAAGCACCCGAAGCTGAAGAAAAAGCTAAGTAATTAGCGCTTTCTTGAGACATAAAAAAACCCGCCGCGGCGGGTTTTTTTATGTCTCGGGATAATGCGTAACACACAACCCCAAACCACCTATACAACGGATCAGCTAACCAGATCCTTGTGTGCCGTGTGCAACACTGAAATCATGCGATCTTCAGCGCTGAAGCGCACTTCCAGCCCCTCCCCCATAAGAGACAAGTCTTCAGTGAGGCTGCTAAGGTCATCGGTCTCTAGATATTTGTCATTAAAATCCAGTAATTGCTCGGTCGTTTTATCTACCTTCGTATAGAGCTTACCCGCTTCTTGCAAGGCATCGGCGTCGTCAAACTCACGCCCCTCTTTCATCAACTTATCGTAAATTTCAAAATGGCCTGCAGAGACGTAGTCCACCAATATTTGACAAAAAACGCGCAGCTTCTCGCCACGTACTTCATCGCTAGTTTTCGCTTGATCGAGGCCACTAAGCGCGCAGTACTGAACCAACAACAATTGACGCTCTTCTAACCAGCGATCAATAATTTCACTCACACCGCCCCAGCGCTCTTTAGCATCTTTGCAATTATCTAACATCAGGTGTTCCTTTAACGACTTTTAAATGGCTCTTTTTTGCAGTAAAAAACTGCTTAAGGTCGCCACAATAGGCCATCTAGCAGCCTAGAGCAAGCAACCTAGGCGAGTTTATTGGCCTTGCGCAGAGCTTGGTATAAATTGACGCCAGCCAAGCCAATAAAGGTGATGAAAGTCCAACCCGCGAGGCTTAAGCCGAAAATCTTATCGACGTGAGCGCAGTTACCATCGCCCTGTAACAACAACTTAAGGGCGTCCATAAAAGGAAAGACTTCAAAAATGTATGAAAGACCAGGACCGCAAGCAGGCACCATATCCTCGGGTAAACTTTGTAGCCACAGCTGACGCCCCGCAAAACAGGCACCGAGTATGGCACTCAGAACCCCAAAACCCGCATAAACTCGGCGCGCTCGGCCCTGCGGCCCATGCACGAATGCCGCCAAGGCGATCAAGCCAGTCAACACCACAAACCCGCGCTGAGTAATACACAGCGAGCAGGGGATCATCTTAAGCACATGCTCCATATAGGCGGCCGCCAAGATCATGAGCACACAGGCGATAAAAATCAGCAGGTTAGTTGGGCGAATAGCAGGCAACATGAGAGATTCCTTAGAGTTATTTAGGCAGCTATGGTAAGCAATTAAAAGCACTGTGGGTATAACCTTTGCCACAAAAGCAACAACCCACGTGAATAGATGGACTATGCTGTAGAACAAGCGAGTTGGAGCGTGCCTCAGGCCGCAAGTTTCATCCACGACGGAATTAATTACGATACGAGAATGGTTATGTACGAAGATTTACGCAAGCGAACAAGCTTAACATGCACAGGGCTGCTGGCTTTTGCTTTATTGATCTTGGCAACGGCGCCCGCTTACGGCAGTGGCGGCGGCGCTAAAGCTCTGCCAGAAGGCGTTAATTATATTGCAGTAGCACCCGCACTGATTGTGAATTATGGCGGGCCGGGGCGTATGCGCTATATCAAGGCTGAGCTGTCTATTCGCGCCGAAAGCTCTCATGACGCTACTGAAATTACCCATCACCTACCGCTGGTGCGCGATCGCCTTATTAGTATTCTCAGCACTCAGACAGAAGAAGAAATCAGCACCCCAGAAGGCAAAGAGCGCTTGAAGATATTAGCCCTCAGTGAAATCAACAAGGTGATTCACGCCGCAGAAAAAGGTGACCCTATCCCCAGCCTGCCATTAATTGCCATGTCTACAACGTCGGCAAGCCACGATGAGCACAAGCAAGATACTCACTCTCAAGATGAGCATGCGGATAAAGAGCACGCGAAAAAAGCAACAAAAGAGACGTCACATGGCAGCACCTCAGGCCATGATACCCACGGCGACGATCATGCAAGCGGGCCAGCAACAGACTTATTGTTCAACAATTTTGTCGTGCAAAAATAGCGATAGATCGTCTAGCCAAACACTCGGTGCCGCTGCTGTGAACACTTCGGCGGCACCTATGCTCCAATACAATTTGAGTTAACCACAACCACTGCAACCGCGATATTGGGCGTAGTAGTTCGCCAAATACTCTTCAAAAGACAGGGTTTCATTCGCCTCTAATTCAGCCTGAGCGCGCAGTGATACCTCCCCCATTTGCACAAATTCATCGTAGCGCTGCTGACTTAACAGCTGGCTCGCAAACTCATCGCTGTGCGCTTGCGCCAAATTCAGCGTTAACTGTGAAAAACTTTGCTGCTGCGCCGCCATCTCGCGCAATATCCGCGCCGAGGGCGTTAATTCAGGGTTGTCCAGCTTGGCATACTGCGCGGCCACGGCTTGCTGTACATCGGCCGTATTGAGCGCCTGATCAAGCAACTCCGCACAGGCATTACTTCCGGCAAGAATTTCGCGCGCCCATTCCTGCATAGTCACCTTGCCGTCGCCGCGCAACAATTCCAAGTCCACCGCGCGCCCGTTGTTAACCACCCGCTGCTGGTTTTCCTGAATCTGATAGAACTCGCGCTCATCGGTCATAGGGCTGGGGCTTAACAAACAGTAAAGCAAGAAAGCATCCATTAGCTGAATTTGCTCAGCATTAATCCCCAAGGGCAGATAAGGATTTAGATCGATGCAGCGCACTTCTACATACTCAACCCCGCGCAAACGCAGCGCCTGCAAGGCCGTTTCGCCACGCTCACTGGTGCGCTTGGGGCGAATACTGGAATAAAACTCGTTTTCAATTTGCAGCAAGCTGCTATTGAGTTGCTGATAATTGCCCTCGGCATCCTTTACCCCTATACGCTCGTAAGCTCCGTGGCTTTGGGTAATGGCACCGCAAAGAGTTCTTAGGTAATCCGCTAAGTTATTGTAATTCACCACCAGCGCGCGCTGAGCATCACTCTGATAGCCCAAATCACCCATACGCAAAGAAGTCGCATAGGGCAAATACAGACTATGGGGCGCGGCCGCAAAGGTTTGCAGTTGATGCGGGCGATTTTCCACAAAGCAGGCACAAATGGCAGGCGATGCGCCAAAGAGGTAAATCAATAGCCAAAAATTGCGGCGAAAGTTGCGAATCAACCCAAAGTAGCGCTCAGTTTTAAAATCTTTTAAGGGCTGTTTATTGCCCTCTTGTGCTTGCAGCGCCAACCAAAAATCATCGGGCAGGCTGAAATTGTAGTGAATCCCCGCAATGGTTTGCATTGCACGGCCATAGCGGTGACCCAAGCCTAAACGATACACCGTTTTCATGGTGCCACTGTTAGAGCTGCCGTAACGACCTACGGGAATATCCGCATCAGGGCCAATATTGCAGGGCATGCTCGCGGGCCAAAGCCGCTCTTTCGTGGAGGACAATTGTTGATAGGTAAAACGGTGGATATCATCCAGCTGCCCAAGCAGAGGCCCAACCCGATCAAAAGGTTTGGTAATAAACTCCAGCAAAGCCTCACTGTAATCGGTGGTGATGTGAGTGTGCGTCAGGGCCGCCCCCAGGGATACAGGGTGGTCGGTCTGCGCGAGGGTGCCGGCTGGGGTGATGCGCAAGCTTTCTTTTTCAAGCCCGCGCAAAATCCCCTGCAGGCTGCTGTTGTGCGGTGCTTGGATAAAATGCGCAAGGCGCTGCTGAAAGCTGAGGGTAGATAGTGTCAATGGAACGTCCTTAGCGCTGAGGCTGCAGGTTGTAAAGTGCTTTCACCCTATAGCCAATCAGCCTAGAGCCATAATATTACGCCAGAAAATGGACCCGAAAAGCAGAGCGAAAGTGGCGCTGTAAAAAGTTGCTGTCAATAAGGTAGTACAAATAGAACAGGCTGATACAACATCGGCCATCTATTCATGCTATGCAACGCTCAAACTAGACGGACGTCTTTTCATCAAAAGAGTCAACAGGTTCATCCGCTGCTACATCAGCCGCAACAAGCGAATCATCGCTACTTTCCTCTGGGGTAGCGTCCAGCGCGTCGTTTTGCGGCTCCAGCGTCACCTCGACGTCTACGCAGGCATCGCCCACGGCTTCAGGCGCATCACTCACCGCAGTAACGTCTGCCTCGAACAAATCTTTCGCCACCTTTGGTAAGGGCTCCGGCAGCCACTCGGGATCCAACTGCGGCAAGCCCTTCTCATTCGCATTACAGGTTAAAACCTTAATACGCTGACGAAAGTCTTTAGCGCTGACTTCAACCATTTGATTAATGGCCTCGTCCTTATAGGGGGACTTATAGAGTTGATTCAAATCGCGTCCATCCACCCAGGCACCCTGTTTGCTGAGAAACAGTTGCGCGTCATTTTGCAGAATAAAGAGTTCGCTCATGGTCTGTGACAGCTCCACTATCAAGTTCTTAGTCAATTGAGTTGCGGCTAAGGTTGGGGTGAAGCGGTAAACTTCAAGGGCAAGTCTCTACCGGCACTCGAAGCACCCGCGAACTAACCGAATAAACACACTCAAACGGCCAAAATATGAGTGCCACCAATAAAAAACTTGCGCCAAATCAAATCAGCCTCGTTTTTTTCGTTGGGCACTTGCCTCAACATGGTCACACAGCCTAAGGTGACACCTGCGCAATAACATAAATAACGGCGATCGAGATTCACATTTCGATGACGACTGGGGCGCAAATTCGTTACAAGCTTTAGCCTAAAACAACTCTAATAAAGCTGCCCCCACAGGTCTTGGTACACCCTAACCACCTAACTACGCCCGCGCACGTCAATGTTAAAACCTAATAAAAAAACCTAGCGCTTTTCGCCTGCTAAACAGCGCGCTGCGCGTACTACTATTGACTTGGGGAAATGAACCTATGAAAACCTTTCTTGTTTACAGCCACTTATTGTCTGCGTGTTTTGCCATCGGCGTATTAGTCATGCAGGATCTCGCACTCGCTAAAATTCAAGGGCGCAGCATGAATAGCCGCGCCATCAACGAACTTAAAGCCAATGCTGGCATGGTTTCTATCGCCCTCATCATGCTCTGGGCAACGGGTTTCGGCTTGGTCGCGCAAGGCTACCTTAATGATCCAGCCTATATATTGAACCAAAAACTCTGGGCCAAAGTTGCTGTGGTCATCACCCTAACCCTCAACGGCGTTATCCTGCACTATTACAGCTTCCCCAAATTGATGACACCACAGGGCTTTTGGAGCAATAGAACCAACACCCAATTAATCGTGGTAGCCACCGCGGTTATTTCACTGGTGAGCTGGCTCTTTGCCTGCTACCTCGGCATAGCACGCACCTGGAATAACACCGTATCCTTTAGCTATGTGATGGCCTTTTATGCCGCAGCTCTCGCTCTCGGCAGTTTTATCGCCTTAGAAGTATGGCGCTCAGTGCGCAAGTCTGTGACTAACGCCTACACCTAAACAACGCGTTAAACTGCAACCACAAAAAAACAAAAAGGCCGATCATCGGCCTTTTTGTTTTTCTTAATATCGCCTAGGCAACTTACTTATCGTCCGCACACCCCTTTTCACCTTCCGCTAATTTCTCTATACGAATATTCATCACACTCATGGTGAACTTGCCTTCCGTTGAAATGGTAAAAGGCGCCGCCACCTTACTCAAATCAAAGTTATCGCTCTTAAAGCAGCTCAAAGGTAAAGGCAGCGAAAACCACTCGCCCTTCGGCATGGAGCGAATCATTTTATTGATTGTCAGATCTGCCCTGCAGGGGTAGCCGCAATCTATGCCGATACGAACATCTTTATTGGGTTTTACATCAACGCGCATATCGATGGTAATAGAGGCAGCATTTTTGTATTTCGATAAATCAATCGCATTGCCGTAGAGCCCTAGGTTGCCCTGAATCTTTTTGCGCGGGGACCAAGTGATCTGCAGTGCATCGCCCTTGGCCTTGAAGTCTATGGGTGCCACTGAAATTTTACCGCCAGCAGACTCACCACTGCGCCCCTCAATATTCGTGGACCAATTGGTAGGATCACCCAGCGAAATTCCCCGCGCTATAGGTTCGCCCTTCACCATATAAAAGAAATTAGGATTAAGCTCACTTTGAGCTTGTGCAACCTGCACTATGCCCAGGCTAGCAATTGCTGAGATGAAGACCCAGGATGAACGCGCACGCAAGGCGCCTAATGTTAAAACGTTGATTTGATGCATAAAGGCTTTTAGCTTCATGGAGAAGACCTCTGATTATTATTAGGTGTGGTGGGATTTAAGCGAAAAATGTTGTTTCTTGCGCCTAAATAATCATCCCCCCTGACGCACCCAATGTCAAATACGAGACCAAATCCACCAATAAAAATAAGCTATAAGCCGCAACCGCGCCCAAATGAAACCACAGCCCATAAAAAAGACTGCCAAAGCAGCCAAATAACATCCATTGTTAAAGGGGTTTCCTTAAATGTTTACAGCTCACGCTAGTCTTCACGCAATGCCGCTATAGGTTTGGCGCGCGCTACCCAATAGGCTTGGCCGCCCAATGTGAGCCACGCAATCAGCAAGGTAACCAGCGTTACCAACGCGCACAGCAGTGGGCCCCACAACCATAAATCAATGCGCTGGTTAAAATGCTCCAGCCAGCGGCTCATGGCGTAAAGCGCTAGCGGCCAAGCAATGATATTGGCGAGCAGCACCGGCCAGCTGAACTGCCACAGTAGCAGGCGCACTATGGCAAACACCGAGGCACCGTGAACCTTGCGCAAGCTGATCTCTTTGGTACGCTGCTGCGCTGCTATAGCGGCCAAGCCATAAAGCCCCAGGCAGCTAATCACCATCGCCAAAAAGGCAAAGGCAAATACAAAGCGCGCGACCATATAGAGGTTTTTGTATTGGTCGGCGATCACATCTTCGATGGATTGGGTAAAAACAAATCCGCCAGTACGGCTTTTCATTAAATCGATAATCCGTTCGACCAAAGCTTTATTGTTGTCATCGGCAAAGCGAACACCCAAGGTTGAGCTTCGACTGTTTGCGTTTGCATAAAAAAAGATTTGCGGACGACGCGGCAGATTGCGGTCGCCCATATGCACAGCTGGGGTAACGCCCACAATAACGTAGGGAACACGAACACCCTCGTTGAAAATAATCTCCAACGACTGACCTAGCGCCTCCTCTGCCGTGGCGAATCCGAAATGGGCCAGTGCCAGCTGGTTAATCACAATTTCATTATTCTGCGCACTATTAGGTGCATCAGGAATAACTGGCGGCCCGCGAAATCCGCGCCCAGCAAGCAAAGGAATATTTAACAACTCTAATTCGTTGGAATCCATCATCATTACAGCATCAATAAATGCAGCGTCATCTGGGCTTTGGTTCGCGCGCGCTACACGCCAATGCTGCAATACTGCGCCGGGCAGCATGGGGAAAGTTTGCGCTACTGCAGCTACCCCTGGCAGCGCGGCTATCGCATCCTTGAGGGAGTTCATTTCGCCACGCTCTAACTGGTCCACTGTAGGACCATAAAAAAATGTCATATTGCGCACTTGGTAACCTGGGTCATAGTTGAGCACATAGCGCATTTGCAAGCCGATAAAACCCACACCTGTCAGCATGACTGCGGAAATCACAAACTGCACTATCACTAAATATTTACGCAGGCGAATGCTGGCTGGCGCCTCCACAGATTTATTCGCTTTTAAAATCAGCGCCGGTTTAATATTTGATAGATACAAACCCGGATAACCGCCGGCAACAAGTGCTACCAAGACCACCAAACCCAAAATACCGCTGACTAAAGTCATATCACTTAAGTAATGCAACTCTATATTCAAATTCAGTGTCGTCATTAGCCAAGGCAACATTGGCTCGATCACCATTAGTGCCAACAACAATGCCAGACTTAAACTCAATGCAGCCTCAATTAAAAATTGGGCAACCAATTGCCGTCGCAAGGCGCCCAGAGTTTTGCGCAACGCCACCTCTTTTTGACGACGCAAATAGCGCGCAATAGTTAAATTGATGTAATTCACGACCACCATCAAGAGCACTAATGCCGCCAAGCCATAGAGCATAGTGATACGCTCCATAACACCATTTTGACTTGCACCGTGAATATGCATTGCAATAATGTTTTTTAAACTAAAGCTTATATGCTCACTCGGTCTTCTGTACGCAAGTGAACTCTCTTTTTCAACTTCAACATATTTATCAAGCACACTATTGAATTCGCCAGCGATATATTTTGCATAGGCGCCCTGCCGTAATTTTACATAAGTAACATAGGCAAACTTCATCCACTCACTATCATTGGCCATCGCATCAGGCAGGTGCATCAACAATTGAAACTCACGCGTAGTTCGCCTTGGATAGTCCTTCAGTACTGCAACAACCTTGTAGCTTTTAATACTACTGCCCGTGGCCGACGCTGTATTGGGGCCGAACGCCTCCAGCGCTTTAGTATCCAGCACCAATATTTTGTTGATAGGGTCCTCGTCGCCGAAATATTGCTTTGCCAAACGAGAGTTAATCACTATAGCGGTCTTGTCACCTTTAAAGTTATTCAGGTCGCCGCGGCTGGCAGAAAGACTGAACAGAGCGATAATTTCCTCATCTATTAATTGAGCGTAGACAGTTGTCGGCACATCAATAAATCCGGCCTGCAGGTCATTTTTTATATTAAAGTTTGCACCAAAGACACGGCCTATCTGCTCTATTGCCTTAATATCCTTTTGTGCAACAGGCTTTAATACAGCGGGCGTAAATTCTTGTAAGTCCCATTTATTGGCAACCTGCAGGTTTGCTTCAACCTGATAAATCCGCTCCACATCCGGCCAAAAATCATCCCACGTCAGTTCGCTGTAATTGACTATATAAATCACCAAACTCGCCGCTAAACCCAAGGCTAAACCACCTACATTTAAAGCCGTGTGCAGCTTGTTACTGAGCAGGTTGCGTAGAGCTATAAGCAAATAGTGTTTAAACATTTTTGTTATTCCTTCCCTGCGAAAAATTAAGCGACCGCCAGTTGACTGATCGCTAGCAGCTGACCGTCAAACAAATTTATACGGCGCTGGGCGTAGTCCGCATGTTCGGCGGAGTGGGTCACCATAATCACGGTGGTGCCCTCGGCGTTTAATTGCTTGAGCAGGCGCATTACCTCTTGGCCGCGCTGGGAATCCAAATTTCCGGTGGGCTCATCCGCAAGAATTAACGCAGGCTCGGCCACCAGCGCTCGCGCGACTGCCACCCGCTGTTGTTGCCCGCCAGAAAGCTGGCTAGGCATGTGTTTGGCGCGGTGCGCGATTTCCATTTTTTCGATAACGGCCTGCACTCGACGGCGGCGCTCCGCTGCAGGGATTTTGTGATAGAGCAATGCCAGCTCAATGTTTTCATACACATTGAGTTCATCAATCAAATTAAAACTTTGGAAAATAAAACCTATATTGCGCTTGCGAATTTGGCTGAGTTTCGCCTCTGCATAAGCTGCAATATTTTCGCCGTTAAAATAATAGGCGCCACTGTCGGGGCTATCGAGCATGCCGAGCATATTAAGCAGCGTTGATTTACCGCAACCCGACGGTCCCATAATGGCAACAAACTCACCGGCCTTTACCTCAAAACTAATATTGCTTAACGCAGCCGTTTCAATTTCGTCGGTGCGAAAGATCTTCCCCAGATTCTCTAACCTGATCATGTGTTTCTCCCTAGTTAATTTTTATTTTGTCTATGTCTAAAAACAGGCTGTAGCTGCTAATAATAATGCGCTCTCCCGCCGCCAAACCCTCAAGCACTTCAAACTCATCGCGATTGCGCCGCCCCAAACGAATGCTGCGCCGCTGCGCTGTTTTTCCATCCGCTGCTACTACAAAAACCCAATGTCCACCCGTTTCCTGCGCAAAGGAACCGCGGGGAATTAAGCGCGCCGGTTCATCATCGCCCAGCTGTAAACGCAACTGCAGTGTTTGGCCACGGCTGAGCATGTCGGGCTGCTGTTCACCAAATTCGAAGTCCACACGATACTGGCCTTCGCTCACCTGCGGATAGGTTTTTACCAAACGCAGTCGATAAATTTTTTCATTCAGTAGCAGCTCCGCCTGCTGGCCCACCACCACCCGCGCCAAATAAAATTCATCCACCATTGCCAGTAATTTAAACCGTTCGGGGTCATCTATTTGCCCGATGCGCTCACCTTGATGCAGCGATTGCCCCACCTCTAAGGTAAACGCCGTCAAGCGCCCCGCACGCGGCGCCTTAATATTTAAACCAGCAAGATTTTCGCGCGCAAACACCAAGCTTGCTTGCAGGCTCGCGACTGAATCGCGCAATTGTTTCATCTGCGCCGCTTGTAAAGCTTTATCGGCAGCGCGCGCCTCCAGCGTAAGCGCCTGCTTGTGCTGCAAATACTCCAACTCGTCCTGCAGCGCATCCCACTCAGCTTGTGCAATGCTGTGGCTGGCCAGTAATTTTTGCGCGCGTTCACGTTTGCGTTTCAACACTTTAATGGCATAGCGCAACTCGTTGAGCGTGCGCCTGTGGTCCAGCTCATTGCGCGCCAAACTCAACTCCTGACTTTGCATGAGATTTATTTGCTCGCTCACCTGCGCCTCGCGCGAAATCGAATCCAGTTGCAAGCGCGTGTTGGCTATGTCCAGCAACCGCTGCCCCTCCTCCACCTGCGCCCCATCTTCCACATAAACGCGCTCAACACTGCCGCCCTCAACCGCATCCAAATAAAGGCTGTGAAGCGGCATCACCTGCGCGCGCAGGGGAATAAAATCCTCAAAAACACCTTCCACCACTCTACCCATTTGCAAGGTATTGGCATCCACCTGCAAGCTGCGTTCAGCCGAGGGGGCCGCCGCCCACCACAGGCTCAATAGCAGGCTTAGCGCTAACAGCGGCAGCAGAATTTTTTTATAGCGCCGCCAAGGGCTCAAACGCAGTGGTGTATCCATAAGGTTTTCAATTCAAATTCAAAGACTTAGCGAGCACCAAAGCAGGTGTCGCCGCGGCGCAATAACAACGAGTTTGCAAGCTCAATGCCAGATCAATTTATTCATGTTTTTCAATAGGTTATAAATACAAAAGCAAACAACAGAAAACCAAACCGTTCGATTTCGAACACTTGTTGCCCATAAACGAACAGCCTAGACTAGCAACTTGCAGCCACCATCTCACCAGGATCGCCATGCCCGCCGCCCAAGGACACCTACTGATCGTCGATGACGACCCGGATATTTTGCTCTCGGCGCAACTGCTGCTGAAACGCCAGTTCGCGCGCGTCAGCTGCCTCGCCCAGCCCAGCGAACTGCCCGCATTTTTGCACCAAGAAAATGTCGACCTGATATTACTGGACATGAACTTCACCCTCGGCGACAACACGGGCACTGAAGGTTTTTATTGGTTGGAACAGCTACAGCGCACTCAACCGCAAACCTTGGTGGTGTTAATGACGGCCTATGCGGGCGTAGAACTCGCAGTAGCGGGGATCAAAGCGGGCGCGGTGGACTTTGTCATAAAGCCTTGGAACAACGACAAACTCATCGCCACTCTCCAAGCAGCCATGAGCCTTGCTCAAGCGCAAGCGCACAATCGCCAACTGCGTGCAGAAAACCGCACACTGCGCGCCAGCCTTACCCCCAGTGCCGATTATTTTATTGGCGAAACCAGCGGCATGAATCAATTAAAACAACGCGTTGCTCTCTGTGCACCTACAGAAGCCAATGTATTAATTTTGGGTGAAAACGGCGCGGGCAAAGAATTAGTAGCACGCGCGATTCACGCGCAGTCACAGCGCGCTGATCATATTTTTATGGCGATTGATATGGGTGCGATTGCTGAAAATTTATTTGAAGCAGAATTGTTTGGCCATAGAAAAGGTGCCTTTACCGGGGCCGAACACGCGCGTACAGGGCGCTTAGTCGCCGCCAATGGCGGCACTGTATTTTTAGATGAAATCGCCAACCTACCCCTGCATTTGCAAGTGAAATTGTTGCGCGTGTTAGAGCAACGCCAAGTGACACCACTGGGCGAAGAAAAACCGATCGCGCTAGATGTGCGCGTTATTGCCGCCACCAATGCACACTATGAATCACTCACCGATGAAACACGCTTTCGACAAGACTTACTCTACCGCCTTAACACCATCGAATTAACCGTGCCGCCGCTGCGCGAGCGACGCGAAGACATTCCCTTATTAGTAGATCACTACCTTGGTTACTACGCGCAAAAATACCAAAGGCGCAAACCTGCGCTCTCAGCAGCAGCACTCCGAGCGCTCTGCGCCTACGACTGGCCGGGCAATGTGCGCTCACTGCGCCATGCACTGGAGCGCGCCATTATCCTCAGCGGTGATCAGCCACTACAACTCGATGACTTCGCCTTACCACAGGCCAACTTGCGCGCTGAAGTTGATTCAGGCATGCCAAACAATTTGAATTTGGAAGAACTAGAGCGCACCGCTGTCGCGCGCGCGCTCAAACAATTCAGCGGCAATGTTTCACAGGCCGCTAAAGCGCTGGGCATTACCCGTACCGCACTCTATCGCAGGATGGAAAAACATGATCTCTAAGGGATTACGCCTAGGTACGCTACTGCGATTGGCGCTTATTTTTATGACCATGGCAGCTCTCGCATGGTTAGTACAACAAGAGAGTTTTCGTGCAGCCAGTGTTGGGGTCGGCTTATTCTTAATGGCGGAAACCTGGTGGCTCATTATTTTTTTAGAGCGGCCGCTGCGCCAAGTAGACGACTTTTTTAACGCGCTCCACTACGAGGACCTCAGTTACAAATTCACACCAAAAGTACACTCCCAGCTGAGTCAACAGCTAGCAACGAATATGCATAACATTCAACAGCGCTTGCGTGAGCTGCACCAACACAAACAGGAGCAAACACACTACTACAGTCTTTTGTTGGAGAGAGTTCCCGTAGCCCTGCTCGTCATGGAAGGCGAGCAGGTAACACTGCTCAACAATGCCGCCACAAGCCTTTTGCAGCGCGTTGGTTTTGCGTCCTTTACTGCACTCGCACAAACACACCCCGACCTTGCCCGCGCACTGCAACTCATAACGCCGGGCGAAAAATGCCGCGCAGAGTTACAACTCGATGCCGAGGGTACATCGCAAACCCTTAGTCTTTCGGCAACTCAACTAAGCCTTGCGAGCGGTGTAAAAAAACTGGTGAGCCTGCAACTGATTCAGCAGGAATTAGACGAGCAGGAAATTCACGCTTGGCAAAATTTGGTGCAGGTTTTCACCCACGAAATCATGAACTCCATGACGCCGGTAACCTCACTCAGCCAAACCGCACAAACGCTGCTAGAAGAACTTGAACAAGAAGCTAAACAAACACACAAAACCGACTCAAGGGATGCACAGGCAAACCATGCGCTACACACCGAAAAACTGCAGGATGCCCATCAAGCTGTAGCCACGGTGACGCGGCGCGCACAACACCTGCTAGCATTTGTGCAAGCCTATCGCCAAGTGCTAAACCCGCCCACACCGCAGTTCGCCAGCGTACAACTTCAACCCCTACTGCAACATGTGTTAGAACTGTTTGAACCCCAAGCAAAGGCACACAACATTCAACTTAGCTGCAGCTGTAATCCGCCGTCGCTTTCAATCAACGCAGACGCAGCACTGCTTGAGCAGGCACTGATTAACCTACTTAAAAATGCACTTGAATCACTGACAGAAAAATCTGATGGACACATTCAACTCAGTGCCAGTATCAATACCCACAACGCACCAATAATAGAAATTAAAGACAACGGCGGCGGCATCAATCCCGATCAACTCGATAAAATATTTATTCCTTTTTACACCTCAAAACGCGCAGGTACTGGCATAGGATTATTTCTAGTCAAACAAATTATGCAAGCACACCGAGGCTCGGTGTACGCCCTACCAAACCGTAAACAAGGTGCGGTGATAAAACTGGTATTTTAATCAACTTAACTGATTTTTCTACGGCTTTAGCAGTAAGAAACCACCCGCTGGTGTTATAGGAAGCGCGCCACACTCAAACACCAAAAGATATTGCTTTTCCCAATGGCGAAAGGCCGCCGTATATAGCCAGATTTATTAATTTCTACATTTATGTTTTAGGGCTAGGATAAGCTCTTGTTTTGGATCTCGGAGATATAAGGCCCAGGCCGTTAAATAAACCTTTATGCGCTTTAAGTAAATTAGAATTGAGTGAATTTTTAGCTATTACAATTTTTTGTCTGGTCTTGGTTTGGGGGGTGTTATTACGTTTTTAATTAGACATGCACTGGAACAAAAATCCAAAGTAAAAGAAATCTGGCTTTTAGATTATAAAGCTACATGCGATGGACTATTGAACGCTTACAAACAAATAGCATTGACTGGACCGCAGGAAGCATTAAAGGATTTCGCCTTCTATCAACTTAAGTTACAACTTTATGCAAACAAAGAAATGCTAGATGCTTCCGAGCAGCTAAAAAATAGCAAAGCAGGAATTACCGAAAGAGACCGTATTGTTAAATCTCTATTAAGGGCCATGCGCAATGATTTAGGGTTGACTTGGATCGGTTAAGTAGAAGTGTCTGGGGGCCAGTATCCTGCGTGCGACTCCACACAAATCGGCTGCCCTACGAATAATGAATAACTATCCACCAATTACACAGTGAGCATCAAGCTGCCAAGAAGTCCTTTTTTAAGCGCCATATGAATTGCTACTTTTTTTGCACTACATTTATAACTTTTATTGAATGCATATAAGGCAAAGTGCGAGTATCAGGAAAACCTTAAATCTCTCTCAAGCCCCCTAACCATGCTAGAAACCTATCCACCTAAAAAACATTCCAACTTACCATTCACCAAACGGTTAATAGCTTGATTAAATCATTACATCTGCGCAATGTATTTGGAGAGGATTTCAAATTTTTCAGCATCGTTATCAACGAAGCGAATGACAATTTTTACGACATTGGTATCCGCGCGGCTTTCACCGGCCATGATGCTGTGAACATAGCCATTTACGCGCGCTAAGGAGCTGCCATCGGCGGTTTCAATATCCACCACGGCCTGCTCAAATACTGTGGGTAAATTATCACTGCGCTGTAACAAACCGCTCATCATTTGCAAAGACATTTCGCGAATCACACAACCAAAGGTGCGGTTATTGGAGAAGCGTAGTTGCGCTTTGCCTTTCATCGCAGACTTACTAGATGCAACTGCTTTTACGGCGGGGGTTGCGCCCGCTAACAGCCCAACACTGCCGGCAGCTGACGTAGGCGCAGGTGATGCGGGCTCAGCGCGACCACCTGTGAGCACATCTACCGATGCAAAGGCAATGCCTTGCGTCGTCGCATTGCGCTGCCCATGAACGGGTAACTTACCAATTACTTTTAGTTGCTTGAATACTTTTTTTAGCAGCTCATCTGCCGAGAATGGTTTTGTTAAATAGTCAGAGACGCCGAGTTCTATGGCTTTAATAATATGGTTGCGATCGCCGCGGCTGGATATCATCACAAAGGGGATGTTGGCACCATTGGGCATGGCACGCACGGCTGTAAGCAATTCAGCGCCGGTCATATTGGGCATTTCCCAATCCGATAGAATAATATCGGGCGGCTGGTGTTTCATGGTTGCGAGTGCGCGGTTACCATCGACGGCATCGACAACTTCTACACCCGGTATTTTATTGCGCAACTGCTTTTTAACCATATCGCGAATAAAGGTCGCGTCATCTACCACTAAAATCCTAAGGCCCATAAACACCATCCTGTCATCAATCCTTTGAGACTAGACGATTTATTGTGGTTTGACCAAAACCGATTAGCGCGAATAGGAATAGCGACCCAAGGCTTACTGCAATGCTGAGGCCGTAAAATGACGGACAGGGGCTTCGATATGGGTTTCATCATCAAGAAAGTCACCCTCATGGGCAGCCTCAACAGCAATGCGCATCCAATGCTTTAGCTCTTTAGGGCTATTTAACACATCATCTGGCAGCTGGTAAAAAGACGATTCAACTTGAGTACTCACGAGCGGCTGAAAGGCTTTCATGCCTTTTTCCTCAAAGAGCCGGCGCGCGTAATCATCTGCGCGAAAATAGAGATGATCATTGACGATAAACGCAAACTGTACGCCACGGTGATATATACCTACGCCATTAAATAAGCGGCGATAAGAAATATGATCGACCTGTTTAATGGCCGAAATTACCGCATCTACATATATTTGACTCGTCGACATAACCGGACATCCTATCTGGTAGCTGGGTGTTCACCCCCTTAGGTAAAACCACGGGGTATTATTTTGATTAGCATCCAGCTTAGTGTAATAAAAGGATATAGACAGTTTAACACTGAAAAAAAATGTACATATTACAAAGGATTACGCCTACATGACGCTTAAGCTTGCTCCTCCCGTAAAAACACCCACTCTTGCGGTGATGAGCTGGCTGCATCATAGTAATAACCTGCCACATCAAATTCCTTAATAGCTTCTACTTTTTTTAAGCGATTTTGAATGATATACGCGCTCATCATGCCGCGCGCTTTTTTGGCGAAGAAACTAATGATTTTGTATTTTCCATTTTTGCGATCTTTAAAAACGGGCGTAATTATCTCCCCTGCCAGCTTTTTGCGATTCACCGCACCAAAGTATTCTGTAGACGCCAAGTTCACCAGCGCTCGCTCTTTTTGTTTTTCCAACTCACTGTTAAGCGCTTCGGTTAAGCGATCCCCCCAGAACTCATACAAATTTTTACCGCGCGGGTTGGCAAAGCGCGTACCCATTTCCAAGCGATAGGGCTGAATTAAATCCAGCGGCTTTAACAGCCCATACAAGCCAGACAAAATACGCAAATGTTGTTGCGCATAGGTGAAATCGCCTTTAGAAAATTGTTCAGCCTCCATACCCGTGTAAACATCACCCTTAAAGGCGAGTAGCGCCTGCTTGGCATTATGCGGGGTAAACGGCTGCCGCCATTCTAAAAAACGCTGGGCATTCAGCTGCCCCAATTTTTCGCTGATGCTCATCAGCTGCGATACCGCCGCAGGTTGCAACTCGCGCAGCTCATCAATTAACAACTGCGACTGATCCAGATAATCCGGCTGAGTAAACACAGCGGTAACCGGAGGTGTTTCAAAATCCAAGGTTTTAGCGGGAGAAATCACATGCAACATAAGCGTTTTTTGCCAACAGAAATTAAGATGGCACCGGTTTCGGCGCGATGAACTAGGATGCGTACCAAGATTACTCAGGCTTGAGAATATCCTGCCACCAGTTAAGCGGGGTTACGCCGTCATTGGGGTCATACACATTGCCATACATCCAAGCGCTTTCCGTTTCGGGGCGCAAGTGCTGGCTCATAATCGCTTCAATTGCGGCGAAACCACAGCTCACATGAATACTGAACACCAACATACGTGGGTTTTCCAAATCCAGTTCAGCGCCAAGCTTTTCTAAATCGGCGATAAGGCCATCGGCCCAGCTGGCGATATCTTGTTTACTGAATACACGCAGGCTTAGATTGCCGCTGCGGCGTACAATTTCAAACTCGCGGGTCTTGGGTGAGCATTTCAGCAAATCGCCGCTCGCTAAACCCTTGGCAAAAGCGGGCGATTGCACCAACTGCAGCTCGCCGCTTTCCAGCTCGCGCACGGGCAGTTTTTCTAAAATAGGCTGGCCATTGGCGCCAATACCCGCGAAGAGTTCTATTACTTGCAAAGCTTTCATTCAGGTTGAGTCTCATCTTGGTCATTTAATCTGTGGCATTATACGCATCTCAGCCACAAGGAGCTTTTGTATGTCATTTTTAACTCGCACGCTTGCCGTCTGTCTTTTAACCGCTAGTTTTAGCGGCTGCGTGGTCAACCCCGTGACCGGCAAAAACCAAATTTCGCTCATGTCACCAGAGCAAGAAGTCGCCACCGGCGCCCAAAATTACATGCCCGCCCAACAATCCCAGGGCGGCCAGTATGTGGTGGACCCAGGCCTCACCACCTATGTACAACAGGTAGGAAAGAAGCTCGCAGCCGTAAGCGACCGCCCCGATTTACCCTACGAATTTGTAGTGCTCAATAACGACGTACCCAACGCCTGGGCCATGCCCGGCGGCAAACTGGCCATTAACCGTGGGCTGTTAGTCTATTTAGAAGACGAAGCGCAGCTCGCCGCCGTTATGAGCCATGAGATAGTGCACGCCGCCGCGCGCCACGGCGCTCAACAGCAAACCCAAAATGCCATGATGGGCATAGGCGTAGTGCTTGCAGGCGTAGCCATTGCGGAGAAGAAGCCTGAATACGGCATGCTCGGCATGGGTGCTTTAGCCGTAGGTTCACAAGCATGGCAGGCAAAATACGGGCGCGACCATGAGTTGCAGTCGGATGAAGTGGGCATGAAGTACATGGCCAAAGCTGGTTACGACACCCAAGCCGCCGTGGAATTGCAGGAGATATTCGTAAAACTGTCTGAAGGTAAAAACTCTGGATTTATTGAAGGTCTTTTTGCGAGCCATCCGCCGTCTCAAGAGCGCGTTTCCAGAAATCGCAAAAATGCGACCCAATACCCCGGCGGCACGCGCAACAAAGCAGCCTTCCAGCGCGCCATGGCGCAGCTCACCAAAGATGCGCCCGCTTACGAAAGCTATCAAAAAGCCCAAAAACTGGCGAGCAATAAACAATATATAGATGCCATGCCCTATGTGGAAAAAGCGACCAGCCTACAGCCCAGAGAAAACCTTTTCTGGGAAATGAAAGGCCAGCTATTGCTACAGCAAAATAAACAGCAGGATGCGGTCGCGGCATTAGATCGCGCGGTACAAGCCAACCCGAAATATTTCAAGCCCTATGTATATCGCGGTATTGCCTACAATCAATTAAAAAATAATGATTTGGCCGAAAAAGATTTACTCATGAGCCAACGTTATTTACCGACCCAAATCGCCAGCTATTATTTGGGCGATGTCTATGTCGCCAA
Source organism: Cellvibrio sp. 25HG11W-0 (assembly GCF_057815475.1). Lineage (NCBI taxonomy): Bacteria > Pseudomonadati > Pseudomonadota > Gammaproteobacteria > Cellvibrionales > Cellvibrionaceae > Cellvibrio > Cellvibrio sp. 25HG11W-0. The sequence continues at coordinate 346,583 of NZ_CM174230.1, read as the reverse complement.
GGGCAATCGCGCTAAAGCCTCGGAATATTACCAACAGGCAGCCTCAGGCGGCGGCGACATTGGCGAAGCGGCCAAAGCTAAGCTTGGCAAACTGCAATAATTGTTGTGACCCGCAACGCCAGAGCTAAAAACCTCTGGCGTTTTTTTTCGCTCGTCAATCTACTTATCTTTTAGGTTTATTATGAAATTACTTGCCTTCGCCGCCAGCAGCAGCCGTCATTCCATCAACAAAAAATTGGTTACCTATGCCGCCAGCTTAGTCGCGGGTGCAGATGTAGAAATTCTGGATTTAAATGATTATGAATTGCCACTGTTCAGTGTGGATAAGGAAATGGACTTAGGCCAGCCGCAGCTCGCGCAGGATTTTCTCGCGAAAATTGCGGGCGCCGATGCACTTATGATTTCTTTTGCCGAGCACAATAGCTCCTATGCTGCAGCCTATAAAAATTTGTTCGACTGGTGCTCGCGCATTAACAATAAACCCTTTATGGGCAAACCGATGGTGCTGCTTTCCACTTCGCCCGGTGCACGCGGTGGCGCCAGCGTGCTCGCAGCAGCCCTTGCTTCTGCACCGCGTTTTAATGGCGATGTAAAAGCGAGCCTATCGATTCCGTCGTTTGGGGATAGCTTTGATGTAACTCAGGGGAAAATCATTCAGGAAGAATTGGCGACGCAATTACAGACTGCGGTTAATACACTACTCACTTAGACAAGATCAGTCACCGCAACAAAATAACTGTAATATTTGGCAATAAAAAAAAGGAGCGAAAAATCGCTCCTTTTTTTTATTCTTACAAATTGCTTACACACTCGCCAAATTCATAGCATTTTTCTACTGAAAAAGGCTGAGCGCACGCTTAATTACACTGACCGCTAAAGCAATCATAGGTATAACCAAAACCAATGACACCACTGCAGTTCATGGTTTCGGAGTTGCCGCCACCACCACACTTACCATTGGCATAAAGGCCAGTGTTGTAACTCATGTTTTCTGCTTGACGTGTTTCTTTATTGACCTTGATGTAATCGATAAACGCATCGCGGCCCGTCGCATCATTATCATATTGAACCTGAATATCGCCCGCTGCATTGCCAGTGTAAACATAGTCTTTAAATGCTGTGGTTAATGTCCAACTAGCAACCGTAGTGCCTGCTACTTTTAGGTTGATATGTTCTGCACCGCTCAAACCGCGCGCGCGCACAGTAATACCACCACTTGCAGCCGCACTGCTTGAGCCGCCGCCAGTACTACCGGTTGCGCTTTCGCCAACAGTAATATTTGAGCTACCGCTACTTTGATAACCTTCTGTTTCCACAATCATATAATCCCAGGTGCTACCCAAGTTCATACCTTTACTTGCCCAGGCATCAAAGTGTTTACCGGTGGTAACGGTACCGCTTGAGCGCTTGGAGGTACGCACACTCCAGTACTGATTAAACGTTGCTGTGCCAATAATAGAAGGCTGATTAGTGCGCGTGGTTTTATAAATATTGTAAGTGCCACCATCAGTCGTCACAGTACCCAATGAGGTGCCGCCCGGTGGTGTCCAGCTACCGTAGTTTTCAACAATGTAATACTCAATCAATGGGTTTTTAGTCCAGCCATAAACCGCTAAAAAACCATTGTTGCCACCATTGAAACTGCCAGAGAAAGTAACATTCTTACGGCCACCGGTCGCCCAGCCCTTTCCTGCGGTGAAGTTGCCAGTGTTATTCCAGGTGGTGCTGTAGTTGCCGCCGGACCCAAGCGTCATAGAGGCAGTGCCTGGTGCGTCGGTCCAAAAGGAATAGTAATAACCACCGTTGGTACCCGTTTGATTCGAATTAATGGTTTGCGCGCTCACCATAGTTGCGCACAATGCTGCCGCGCCTATTAGGGTTGCGACAAGGTGTTTACCGGTTTGGGTGACTGAGGTTAAGAGGCTTGCTTTCATTATTATTCACCAAGTAATAAGACCAACACCGCCAAGACGCCGCTGGCTGAATATTCCTGCTCTACACGAACAGGGGTTGCACCGAACTCGTACTGCACTGTTGTTATTTCTAGAACAGTTCGAAATATCGATGTCACTTTTATATAGCGGTGCAATCATGTTGTCAAATTAACCATATGCATGTGGTCACACAAACCATAAGTGGGAACTTTTTGGGCAAATCGAGTAGCCAAAAGTAACAACTTAAGGCATTAATTCTTATGCAAAACCTGCAGAAATAGGACTACTGCTATAACCGAAAAGCGGCAGAAAAAATACCGAACAAGAAGCGCTGCAGAGCAGCAGAGGGAGATAACCAGAAAGACATCGAGCCTTAACGACAGCGATAGAAGTACAGAATAGAGCGAAGATCTAAAAAGTGACTATCAACGTTCAGAGAGTAAGCGCTTCGACATTTTATGCCATTGATCGGGAATTAATTGCAGCTCTTTACCCAAGACCCGCTCAACAAAAATAATCAATAAAAAGACGCAGCTCATGAGCGCCAATGCATGCCTTAAAGAACTCGCAAGCGGATAACCGCCAGTGTGGGTCCACAAGGTCAGGGCACACAAAGACGCCAAACCATAGAGCAACAGCTCGCCTTTGCGCGAATGACCGACGACGGAAAATCGATTCGCAATAACACAGGCCGCCTTAGCGGCATACCAACCCAACAGCGAACCCGCAATCACATCCACTGGCCAATGTGCGCCTACTTTCACGCGGCTCCAAGCAATAAGGCTAGCGCCTAGAAGTAATGGCCAACGAAATCCGCGCGGCATAAAAGCCATGAGCACGCCTGCCAATACAAACGCGGTGGCCGAGTGGCCGGACGGGAAACTATTGCGCTTCAGTGTTTGACCGATCACAACAATTTGATCGCCACTTAAAACCGCGGCGGGGCGCAACAAATCAAACAGGGGTTTCCCTAGGTGCACACCCGCACCGGTAATGAGTGCGGCGATTAAACCTATCCACAAAACCTGCGCATTTTTACGACTAAAGAAAATCAACAGTACAAACACTGGCAGTCCATCACCCATAAACGTAATGCTTTGCCACAACCATTCTGGCCCCAAAGCTTGTCCATTAATAAATTGAAACAGCGGCAAGTTTAGCGCGTAGTAAGCCTGAGCAAATTGTTCCGGTGCAGCAATGGATTGATACAGAATAAATAACACTACCGGAAAGCAAAGAATCCACACCATGTTACAACTCCTTCGCGCTTGCGAACGGTTTTATTAGCTGAGCAATAATGACGCCGCCTTGATTGAACAGCAGCTCATGCTCAGGTAAATTTTTACGCTGATCTAAACCCGTAAATACCCACTCACCCATTTGCGGCGTACGAATTTCTACCACCTTGCCCAAGTACACACTGAAGCTGGGCATATCGTGGCGCCACATAACCGGGGTTTGTGGCAAGTGGCGCGCGAACTCCGCCGCTGCGCGCACAGGTTGTTGCTGAATAGCGCCATAAGCGGGAAGAATAGAATGCACAAAACTGATGGTAAAAATGACACTGACCCACAGCTGTCGCTGCCACAGCGGCAGGCTGCGCCAGCAGGAAACCAATATGATCGATAGCAAGGCAATTGCCAGTGTTAACCTGTAGGTCATATCCAAGTAAGGCAGGCCCGTTTGCAACATAGCGACTAGCTCGACCTTTTTACTCGTCGCAATTTGCTGTGCTGCAATTTCAGGGAGACATAAAAACAACAAAAGAAACATGCAGGCGGGAATCACTACAACCCAAATATTTTTTAATTGCTCGCGCTGACGCGCCATAAGAATAAAAACGGGGGTGGCGCCATAGAGTAAATAATGTGGTAGCTGCGTATTCGAAAAGCTAAAGAACACCCATACAAAACCAAACCAACACCAGCAAAACAAATCTAAGGGCGAGAGTGCATGCTTACGCAAGGAAATCATTAACTGCACAAAAAAACCGCTTGCGGGCATAAAAACCAAAAGGCTCACCGGCAAATAGTAGTACCAATGACCGCCGTGGCCTTCCATGGTAGATGAGAAACGGCTGAGATTATGCTTAAGAATAAAACCATCAATAAACGCTTGGCCCTGTGCGAGATATTCTGCGACATACCAAGGTACAAAAATAACACTCGCCAGCAACCAACCGAGCGGATTAAACATCAGCCGCCACCAGGCACGCCAATTTCCAATGAACACGGAAAATAATGTACTAATAGCCACCGGCAATAAAATCGCGATGGGGCCTTTGGCGAGTACGCCTAAACCCACCCACAAATAGGCGCGCAGGCGAATTTTACGAGCGGCAAACTCTTCCACAGTAAGTGCGCGGTAGGCATCGAAAAGTGCGAGACAGATAAACAGATTTAATAGCGCATCAGCAGTAGCGGCGCGGGCGATCATGGAAAACACTAAGGAACTTGCCAATAAAATAACGGCCGTTCCAGCGCGGCTCGCATCTAACTGTGTACGCACAAAAAACCACACTGCCGCACACCATAAACTCGCGCAAATTGCTGAGGGTAAGCGCAGCGCAAACTCATTCAAACCAAAACTGGACACCGACAGCGCTTGCAGCCAATAAATTAAAATTGGCTTATCAAAGCGCAGCTCTCCGCCCATATAGGTGGTCACGTAATCACCGCGCTGCAACATTTCCATAGTCGCGGCGCTAAAGGCACCTTCATCTAAATCAAACAGCGGTACCGCACCTAAACCCAAGAGTAAGTAGGCAGCAACAATCAACAACAGCCAAGGCGATGCCAGAAGAAACTGCAACCCCTTAGTGAAGTCCCAGCGAGAGTTTGCATTAATAAAAGAAGCCGCCTCTCTCATTTAGACGCCTGCTGCTCCGAAGCCTGCATGCGGCCACTGATACTTTGCACCTTGCGAATTAAATAATTATTAGAATTGCTAGAACCTAAATAGGTGCGCGACATCATCTCCGCCAAGATTCCGGTGGTGATTAATTGCAGCGACACCAACACCCCCATTACGCCCGCAAGCAACAGCGGGCGCGTGCCTATATCGTGACCGAGAATAAATTTATCCACCGCCAACCAACTTAAAATCAAGCTGCCCACTAAGCCCACAAACAGGCCGATACTGCCAAAAAAATGGCCGGGGCGACCCAGGTAGCGCTTAAAAAACATAACCGACAATAAATCCAACACCACCCGCACCGAACGTGAAATGCCATATTTGGATGCACCAAATTGACGCGCATGGTGGCGTACCGGCATTTCACCAATACGCGAAGCAGGCACAATTGCCGCAACCCAAATGGGAATGAAGCGGTGCATCTCGCCGACTAACTTAACCTGCTTTATCACTTCACTGCGATAGACTTTTAAACTGCAGCCGTAGTCGTGCAGGCGCACACCAGATACCTTGCCTATCAGTTTATTGGCAATAAACGAGGGAATTTTGCGCGCGAGTAATTTATCTTGGCGATCGCGGCGCCAGCCCACCAACAAATCTAAATCGCGCGCCAGCAATTGCTCCAGCATCGCCGGAATATCCTGCGGATCATTTTGCAAGTCGCCATCCATAGTGACTATATATTCGCCTTGCGCTTGATCGATACCCGCCTGCATTGCAGCAGTTTGGCCGTAGTTGCGGCTCAGCTGAACCAGCTTGACGTTAAGCGGGCGATCCACCAAGGCCGCACGCGTTGCGGCAAGGGTGGCATCGCTGCTGCCATCATCCACCAGAATAAGCTCCCAAGGTTGCGCATAGCCGCCCAGCGCGGCCTGCACGGCATCGATTAAGGCCGCTACCGACTCTTCTTCGTTATATAGGGGAATCACCAAGGAAAAGTACACGCCAGAATCCGCGTGTTGAATTTGGCGTGCCTGCGGATCTAACTGTAATAAAACTGCCTTTTGCATAAGCGATCATAGCTCTGGTCGCAGCCATACTGCGGATGCCTGCAATCTAGAGCTAACGTATGACGCAATGGTTTAAATTTTCTGAAGCTTTTATGACAGCACCGATTTCCACAAGCGTTTCTCGTTCACGCACAGGGCCTTGGCTTAAAGCGCTATCACTCTTGACCGTTGTTGCCTATGCACTGGCGATAGAATATTTTTACGGCTGGGGGAAAATCTTCACGGCCTGGGAAGCAGTGCCCGCTTGGCATATTGCCTTAGCGCTCTTGCTGATGTTTTTTACCTACGCTGTGCGCGGCCTGCGTATTCACTATTATTTTTTACCGCTGACGCGCAGACAACTGCCCATCTGTTTAAAAATCATGTTGCTACACAATATGCTCAACAATCTTTTGCCCATGCGCAGCGGCGAAGCCAGCTTCCCCCTGATGATGCGCAATTATTTTGGCCTATCGCTCACCAGCGCCACCGCCGGATTATTTCTATTGCGCCTGCTCGATTTACAGGTGTTATTGAGTATCGGCTGGTTCGCGGTAATGGTCTATATGGGCGGAGACTGGGCACTATGGTTATCAATGCCGATTTTATTTTTCTCTCCACTATTATTGTTACGCTGTACGACTTGGTTACAGCGGCTTCAAACGCGCTGCGCCCCCACGGGAAAACTTCATCGGCTGATCGCAAAATTGCTTGCTGCGCTGCCGCGCGATTGTATGCACCTCGTTAATTTATGGCTCTACACCTGGCTCGGCTGGAGCACCAAACTGGCGGTGTTTACCTTGGTGATGCTGTGGTTTGCCAACACCGATTGGCGCAGTGCTTTAGGTGCAACTCTTGGCGGCGAACTCAGCGGCATGATTCCCATTCATCCACCAGGAGGCCTAGGCACTTACGAAGCGAGTATGGTGGGCACAGCCAAAATATTAGGTATAGAGGGCGATTGGGTTTTATTTGCAGGCGTGCAATTACACTTGCTGATTTTACTCAGCACATTATTAGGTGGCGTGGTAGCGCAGTTTATTCGCAAAAAATAACGCAACAACTTAATTTACTTTATCGACCATCAATTTATGCTCAGTATCGAATACCCAAGCATCTTCATAATCCACTTCAAATAAATGGCCGTCGGGGTCTTTAAAATAACCGGCAATTACCCAGTGGGTGCGCGTAGCGGGCTTAAACAACTTCACACCGGCACCCTCGGCTTTAATTCATAGGTCATGCCCTTAGTTGTGAGCGTCACCGCCTTGTTATACATCCACACTTCGTGAATTAACCCCTGCTGTAAACGAAACAATTGGGTGGCGCTAAATTTCAACTCCCCGTGCGTTGCGGTTAACCCCATAAACTCCTCGCGGTGGATTCCTTTTAAACTAAAACGCACCAGCACTTGCGTTCCCTCTGCAATTGACTGTTCTATATTAAATTCCGACTCGGCAAATACATCCGCCAAAAAGGCGAAATATCCCTGATATTCACCCAGAGTGCGCGGATTAAATTCTGGAAAGCCCCAGCAGTCGGGGTCGGTGCAGACAAAAGAATCTAGCGCTATGGATTCTTGCGCATGGGCCTTGATTAAAAATGTTTCGACCAGCTGCCGATTAAAGTGCGGCTGACATTCTGACGGACGGATAACGAGATCCTTATGGATTTGCGCATTCATGATTCACTCCCTCGTGAGGATATTTACTCTAGTGACAACTTTTGGCTCTAGCACTCGCCGCGCCCAACAGGCAACACCTATTGCGGCCAGTGTAAAAGCTTGCCACAGAGTAAGGTCAAGCGCTGTCAACATTTGTCAGGAGTTGCAGCCATAAATGCTAAGACATAGGCTCACTTGGCGCACAGAGCATCTTTAGATCATAAGCGCAACTCGCACTAGTTGTTTTAAACGCTAGCCATTATGAAGCCCTCACCGCTAGGACTATGCATTACACTAGAATCCAGCGTTTAGGTGAAACAAACTCGCACCGAGGAACAATTTCCCATTCACCCAACTAAAGGACGATGCTATGAGCACAAATAAACCATACACCCCACCCAAGGTATGGACTTGGGAAAAAGCCAGCGGCGGCACGTTTGCCAGTACCAATCGCCCCATTGCCGGCGCTACTCATGAGAAAGCCCTGTCCATCGGAGTGCATCCATTACAGCTCTACTCACTTGCCACACCCAATGGCGTGAAAGTAACCATCTTGCTGGAAGAGCTGTTGGCATTGGGCAAAACTGAGGCAGAGTACGACGCGTGGCTAATCGACATAGGTAAGGGGGATCAATTTAGCAGTGGTTTTGTGGCAGTTAATCCCAACTCTAAAATCCCCGCGCTACTGGATATGTCCACCACACCGCCCACGCGGGTATTTGAATCGGGGGCGATTCTGCTCTACCTCGCCGAAAAATGTGGCGCTTTTTTACCGACCGAACCAGCAGCCAAAGCTGAGTGCTTGTCTTGGCTATTTTGGCAGATTGGTAGCGCACCTTTTTTAGGTGGGGGCTTCGGCCATTTTTATAGCTATGCACCTGAAAAATTGGAATACCCCATCAATCGCTATGCGATGGAAGTAAAGCGTCAGCTGGATGTATTGGATCGCCATTTGGCTGCGCAGCGCTACCTCTGCGGCGCGGATTACACCATCGCAGACATGGCTAACTACGCGTGGTATGGCGCCTTAGCACTGGGTAAGCTGTATGAAGCGGGGGAGTTTTTAGATGTTAAGTCTTACACTCACGTACAGCGCTGGAGCCAAGAAATTAGCGAACGGCCTGCAGTGCAACGTGGTCAGCGGGTGAACCGCACTTGGGGCGATGAACATTTGCAATTAGCTGAACGTCATAATGCCAGTGACTTGGATTAGGTTGCTATTTAAAGACCCGATATTCATTTTCGATAAAAGTGCCCCCTGCCCTTACGCTCTTATTAGATGCAGCAATTCACGCCTGTCGCGCCCTGCGCGGCAGTCAGCACCACACACCGCCAAATTCGTTATAATCGCGCCTTTCTCGCCCATTCGGCTTTCGCATAACAATAAACAAAAAGTAGCACTGCACATGACCCAAGCAACTCAACCCACCAGCCCCGCGCTACTGCGCTGGCTCGATACTCTTGCAGAAGTAACTGGCCGCAGCACTGCATGGCTAACACTGGCGATGGTGATTATCGCCTGCGTGGTCGTACTACTGCGCAAGCTATTCGATATAGGCTCCATCGCCCTGCAAGAATCAGTCACCTATATGCACGCCATGGTATTTATGCTCGGCACCGCTTTTACGCTGAAACGCGGCGGCCATGTACGCGTAGATATTTTTTATTGCCGCTTTAGCCCGCGCGCGCGGGCTTGGGTCGATGCGCTAGGCAGCTTGGTGCTCACGCTGCCGTTGATGATATTTATCGGTTGGTGCAGCTGGGATTATGTGCTCGATAGCTGGCGCATTCGCGAAGGCTCGGCCGATTCAGGCGGGCTCAGTACGATCTATTTATTGAAGTCTTTACTGCCGCTCATGGCCCTAAGTGTGAGCTTGCAAGCCATAGCAGAATTACTGCGCAATCTACTGACCTTAATGCAACCAGACACTCATGCTGCCACGCTAAAGGAGCAAAACTAATGTTGCTCGAATTAATTCCTCTGCTTATGTTCGCGGCCATTTGCCTGCTCTTAATGCTCGGCTATCCTGTGGCGTTTACTCTCGGTGGCGTTGCCTTGTTCTCCGCTGCGCTGGGCATTCTCGGCGGCGCCTTCGACCCCAACTTACTAAAAAGTTTTCCCGCGCGTCTCTACGGCATTATGAATAACTACACCCTAGTCGCCGTGCCGCTATTTGTGTTTATGGGCGCGGTGTTAGAAAAATCGCGCCTCGCGGAAGACCTGCTTTCCAACATGGCCAAAGCCTGTGGACGTCTACCGGGCGGTTTAGGTATTTCCGTCATTGCCGTAGGCACATTGCTCGCTGCGAGCACGGGAATCGTCGGCGCAACCGTTGTAACCATGGGCCTTATGTCGCTGCCGCTGATGCTCAAACGCGGCTACGCACCGAGCATCGCCTGCGGCACTATTTGCGCGACGGGTACCCTCGGGCAAATTATTCCGCCTTCAATCGCACTAGTCCTCTTGGGCGATGTACTCTCCAGCGCCTTTCAACAAGCACAATTAAAACTCGGTGTGTTTAACCCAAAAACTATTTCAGTGGGTGATTTGTTTGTCGGCGCACTAATACCTGGGTTGCTACTTGTTGTGCTTTATATGGCCTACATACTGATCAGTGCACGCCTGCAGCCGCAATTGATTCCTCCCGTCACTGTCGATGATGCAGAAGAGCACATTCCCAGCTCGCGCTTATTGCTCAGTTTATTACCGGTATTGCTACTAATTGGTTTGGTGCTGGGCTCAATTTTAATGGGCGCCGCTACGCCGACCGAGGCCGCCGGCATAGGCGCACTAGGTGCCTGTTTACTCGCATTGAGTAAAAAACAATTGTGCTGGAAGCGCTTGCGCGAGGTCGCGCAATCTACCACCCAAATTAGCGCCATGATTTTTATGATCTTAATCGGCGCTTCGCTTTTTTCACTGGTGTTTCGCGGCTTTGGCGGCGAAGAATTGGTGCATCACTTCTTCACCCAATTACCCGGCGGCGTATTCACCGCCGTGTTCTTGGTGATGGTAGCGATGTTTTTACTCGGCTTTATTCTCGACTTTATCGAAATTATTTTTGTGGTAGTGCCGATTGTAGGGCCAGTGTTGTTAATGATGGGGGTAGATCCGATTTGGCTGGGCATTATGATCGCGGTAAATTTGCAAACGTCGTTCCTCACGCCGCCTTTTGGCTTTGCACTTTTCTATCTGCGCGGCGTTGCGCCGGACACTATTAAAACCAGCGATATTTATCGCGGTGTGATTCCGTTTATTGTGTTGCAGTTGTTGCTGCTAGTCGCCATGACAATTTGGCCGCAACTGGTAACCTGGCTGCCGGAAAAACTTTAAGTATTTAAAACAAAAAATCGCGCCTGCATGGAGCAAGCGCGATTATTTTTTTACGTCAAAATTGCTACACCTGTGCCAACGCCTGCTGCTGCAATTCGAATAATTCTTTAATACCTTTTTTCGCCAATGCCAACATAGCCGCAAACTCTGCCTCACTAAACGGCTCCGCTTCTGCCGTGCCCTGAATTTCGATAATCCCGCCGTCATCGCCCAGCACCACATTCATATCAGTGTCAGCAGCCGAATCTTCCGGGTAATCCAAATCCAGTACCGGCACACCTTGATAGATGCCCACAGAAACAGACGCTATAGCACGCTTAAGTGGCTCGCCAGTCACCGCACCCTGAGCTTTTAAATGGGCGATGGCATCGGCCAAGGCAACCCAAGCGCCCGTGATAGACGCAGTGCGGGTGCCGCCATCGGCTTGAATAACATCGCAGTCGATATTAATGGTGTTTTCGCCCAAGGCGGTCATATCAATCGCCGCCCGTAGCGAGCGACCAATTAAGCGCTGAATCTCTACGGTGCGACCCGTTTGCTTACCGCGCGCCGCTTCGCGATCCATACGGCTGCCGGTTGAGCGCGGCAACATACCGTATTCCGCCGTGACCCAACCCTGCCCCTTGCCACGCAGGAAAGGCGGAACGCCATTCACCACACTCGCGGTGCAAATAACTTTAGTGTCACCGAACTCCACCAACACCGAACCCTCGGCGTGCTTGGTGTATTTACGTGTAATGCGAATGGGGCGAAGTTGGTCGGGGGTTCTACCACTAGGGCGCTGCATAAGAATTCCTTAAGACAAAAAAATAGATATAAACGAAGGTGTGCTAACATCCCTCATCAATGAAAAAGTGCGCTTTTGAGCAGGGACTTTACCAGCTCTAGGCCACATTTGCCTCTTCATCTTAATGAAAGAACAATAGCCGCCAGCCTTGAGGAATTACTATGCCACGCAGTATGACTGGATTCACCCGCCGTGAAGCTAAACTCCCCTGGGGAACGCTCGTATGGGAAATACGCAGTGTAAACCACCGCTATTTAGAACCTAGCTTCCGCCTACCGGAAGACTTTCGTGAAATAGAACCTGCACTGCGCGACGCCATGCGCAAAAATCTCCAGCGCGGCAAAGTCGAAGCCAGCCTCAGCATTCACTGGGAGCAAGGCGGCGAAACCGAAATGGGGCTAGACCTCAACCGCGTCGCCCAACTCGCCAAAACCGCCCAACACATTAATGGCTTGCTAGGTACAGCGGCAGCTCCGGTAAACCCACTGGAAATCCTCAAGTGGCCAGGCGTTATTCAAAAGCAAGAATTAGATCGCGAGATGCTACACAGCGCCGCCCTCGAACTATTCGATAAAGCACTCATCGGCTTAATTGAACACCGCGCCCGCGAAGGTGCCGAGCTTGAGCAATTAATTTTGCAGCGCTTAGATGCCGTATCCACCCAAGTCGCCGCCGTGCGCAGCCTTATGCCCAGCATACTCGCCGCCCAGCGCGAAAAACTGCAAGCCAAAATCGCCGCTTTGCAAGTAGACCTAGACCCCGAACGACTGGAGCAAGAAATCGTCCTACTCGCCCACAAAGCCGACGTAGACGAAGAGCTCGACCGCCTCGACACCCACGTCATAGAAGTCAAACGCAGCCTAAAACAAACCGACTCCCTCGGCCGCCGTTTAGATTTTTTAATGCAGGAATTAAACCGCGAAGCCAACACACTCTCGTCTAAAAGTATTGTGAGCGAAACGACTCAAGCGGCGGTGGAATTGAAGGTGCTGATCGAGCAGATGCGGGAGCAGATTCAGAATATTGAATAAGATTTTACTTATAAAAGCACACATCAAAAGAAATTGAGCACAATACTTCTCACTTTAAAGTACTAAGGTTAGCTTTTGAGAATAATGTTTCTCAAAAGCCAACCTATCGCAGCCAACCTTGATATGCCTTTCTCGAAGACACAATGCCAGTCGGCAGTATCGGATCAAGAACTTAGGAATTAGTCATCTCTCTCCAGCACAACAGGACTATCAACTCCTCAACCAAAGTACGATTGCTCCTTTTTCACGCAATTACAGAATCACAAAGCGCCACAGACTTTAGCCACTGTGGAAAATTAAAGTCTAAGGGTTCAATCGGAAAAAAAATAGTTGATCCAGACAGAAGTCGCATGAATGCATTTAACGCCACTTTACAAACAGACAATAGTTATATTGCTTTGCGAAATATTACCGCACGCAGAGGAATGTAAAAAACTTGTTGGGCCCTCAGTCATTTTTAGCCGTGAGCTTATCCACCACCAAACTACCTACCAAATCCCCCTCCACATTCACTGCGGTGCGCACCGTGTCGAGCAGGCGATCTATGGGCAGAAGTATGGCGATAGCTTCGGCGGGGAGGCCGACAGATTGCAGTACCATGATCATGGTGACCATTCCGGCACTGGGAATACCCGGTGCGCCCATGGAGGCGATCATGGCGGTGGCGCAGACGATGAGTTGCTGGCCGAGACTGAGATCAATGCCGATTAGGTTAGCCACAAATAATGCGGCGACAGCTTCATAAAGCGCGGTGCCATCCATATTTATGGTGGCGCCAAGCGGCAACACAAAACCGGCTATATTTTTACGTACGCCGAGATTCTCCTCAGCGCAGCGCATAGTGACCGGCAAACTGGCGGCGCTAGAACTGGTAGCAAAGGCGGTGATGATAGCTGCGCGCGCACCGCGCCAAAACCAAAGCGGATTTTTCTTCGTGAACAGCCAAAGTATGAGCGGAAGAACTACAGCACCATGAAGAATCGTTGTTACAAATACCAGCAGCATAAAGCCGCCCAGCGTACTGAGCAGCGCAGTATTCTGTACCGCGATAAGTTGCGTTAAGAGCGCTAATATACCCAGCGGAGCCAGATACATAATCCAACTGACGATGCGCATAATTAAGTCGAGAAACTCTTGCAGCAATTTTAAAATATGCTGATAGCGCTCGCCGCCCATCACTAAGGCTACGCCGACAAAGAGTGCAAAAATCACCACTGCTAATATATTACCTTGCGCTAAAGCGGCAAAAGGATTCTGAAAAAGATTGTGGGTGAACTGAGCGAAAAATTCGCTGGGGCTTAGTTGCTTTGCAGAAAAGTTTTCCATGGCGTGCGCAAAGAGCGATATTTCCATACCCGCACCAGGCTTTACAATGTTGGCCGCAACCAACGCCAACAAAAGTGCCAAGGCCATAGAGCCGAGAAAAAATACAAGCGTTAATTTCCACACGCGCTGCGCTTGGCGATGAGCCTGTAAGTTTGCAACCCCAACCACTATGGAGGCAAACACCAAAGGAATTAATACCATTTTAAGCAAATCGATAAACAGCGTACCAACTATACCGCTGCCATAAAGCACAGCCACCTTAAGAGAACTGTCATCCGCCACCCCCGCAAGCCATAGACCTAGCAATACGCCAATAACACTGGCGAGCATAATTTGTATATTGATGCTGGGCATAGAACGCCTATTCATGTGCTACGAGTAATTGAGAAATACCGAGAGTTAACCAGATTTCAGATGAGAAGGTGGGTTAAGTTTCAGGCAAAAGCCCCTAGGCGAAAAAACGGGTAACCCAATGACCTAAAAGAATTAGAGCAGAGATAAACAACATGCTAAATGTCATCACCATGCCGGCGACGCGGAAGCGAAAATTAACTTTTTCTTGCAGCAAGCCATAGACGTGTGCAATGCGCCCAAAAAACAATAGCGCACCCAATCCATAAACCACAAGCGCTGTGGTAGCTTGAGCTTCCACCAAAAACAGCATGACCAACCCCAAGGGAACATACTCCGCAAAGTTTCCATGAATTCTGATAGCACGCACCAACTCGCGCTCACCGCCATCCCCCAAGGATACCTTTAGGCGGCGACGTAAAGAGACGATGCGGAAGCTGAGCGCAATAAACATCAAAGCTAAGAGTGCAGCGAAAAAAGGTGTAATTTGCATAGTAAATTCTCAAACTGAACAACATTGCCCGCTACTTACCCGCAAGCAGAAGTCCTTGTTGATAAAAATCGGCACTCTTTTTATGCTCACCTAGGTGATCCATCAACCGCGCCAACTCAATATTTGCTTCCATGGTTTTTTGTTGCTGCAGGCTGCGCTGAAAATAATCTCGCGCCAAATCCCATTGCTGGTTACGCACCATTAAGCGCCCTAGACATAGCAACAATTCAGCATCATAGGGCTGGGCTTTTAGCCAGCCTTCGGCACTGTGTATTTGCGCGCGAATTTCACTAACCTGTAAGCGCCCATATAAATTCACCAAGCCATTATCCCACTGGTTGCTCAATGCTTTACGAACCAACACTTCTGCCTCTTGGTCTTGATAGTGTTCCGCTAAAGCCTGCGCATAGACCAGGATTAATGTAGGGGATTTTTGTTGGGCACGGCTAAAACTTTTCCACAAAACTTGAAGTGCAGGTAAGCGCTCAGCAATGAGCAAGTTTTTAGCCTGCACACTAAGGTCGCGAATTTTTTCACTGGCTAATAGATATTCCAGCTCTTCCAGTTCCAATTGGGAAAGCACACGTGCTTTACGCATAACGGGCAGCAATTCTTGCAGTGCCCGCCAGTTCTTTTGCGCCACATAGATATGATGCATTAAATCTAGCACCGCTGGCTGGCGCGGCATTTTAATATCGATAGGCTTGAGGATCGCCAGCGCCGCATCGTAACGCTCAGCCTGCACATGCAAGCGCGCTTCGGTAAGCGCTATAGGCAATTCACTGCTGTGAACAGATTTAGCCATTTCCAAAATTCGGTGCGCTTCATCTTCGTCACCCATTTCAAAACTGCTACGCGCAGCGGCTATGTAGTTGGCGAGGGGGTATTCCACCTTATCAAAGGTGCGCAACAGTTTTTTACGCGCATCGGCCCAATCGCCAATGAGATAATCTACCATTCCAGTTGCAGCGCGCTTTTGCGCGCGCTCTACGCTGCCAAACATAAACATTTCGCGCAGGCGACGCGCCATTTCCAAGCTACTTGTTAAGACTTTGCGCAGAAACCAAAAACACAAATACAGCGCAGTAAGTGCCATAGCTGCGACCCAAAGGGTCATTTCTATGGTTTTAGTGCCATAGGCGATCAGTAGATAACCATCGCCTTGCATCAATAAAAAAATGATGCAGGCAACAATGAGCAAAAAAATTAACGCTTTGAATATTCTGCGTTTCATGGACGCACCCCACGACGAGCTGCGGCTATTTGATCTTTGTGATCAATGTAATCTGCTAGCGCAGAAGAAGTATTGCTGAAGTTAGTGAGCTCGGGAGCAACTTCTTCCTCCTGCAGTGCCTGCAATTCATTGACGGCAGCAACCGCCTGCTCATTAAGCGCGTAATACTGATTAATCCAATTTTGCGCCTTCACTAAACTCTCTGTAAATATTTGCGCTTCATTGCGCAAGAGCGCCACCTGCGCCTGCTCTAACATTAAGCGTAAATTTTGCTGTAAATATTTTTGTTCAGAGGGTGGTAGCACCGCATTGATGGCTTGACCATGATCGCGTACACGCACATAAGCGCTAAGCCGATGCAATACGCTGTAAAATTTACGGGTTAAGGTTTGCTTGAAGGTTTCATTCTCCGGCACCACTTCTTCTACTAAAAAATCTTGCTGATTGCCCAATGGCTCAACAAATGGAATCGAATCAATTTGATTACCCAGTGCGGCCAAGCGCAAAAATATTCCCTCGCGATCAACAATACCTGCCAGTTTTAAAACGGCTATCTCTTCTGCTAAAAGTTTACGTACCGGCATTAGGTCTGCGCGATCAATATCGCGCAGTACGTCATCGGCAGAAATTGCCAATGCCAAGGCATTTTGACTGTCTTGCTCCAACAATAAACGCTGATCAGCAAGGCGCAAGAGATACTGTGCTTCTTGCAACTTCCACTCATCGCGATTGACACTGGAAAGCGACAACAAGCGCGCACTGAATCCACTCATTTGCTCGGTCATTTCATCCAGAGTTTTTTGCACCCCGAGCTGTTGCTCTACCATTTCTTTTTCAATATTTTCACTGAGCATGCGCTGCTGTAATTCCAACGCCTGTTGCTGCTGATCAAATTGCCCGCGCAAACTGTCCACCACCGTCTGCTGCGCAGTGATTTGGCGAAAGCCAAACAGCGAGCCTAAACTCACGGCCGCCACCAACAACACCACAAATAGCCACAAAAGCCCAACACTTATTTTTTGGCTCGCCTGAGCTTTGCTGCTCGCGGCCTTAGGTGCAGACACTTCCGGTCGATTTAAACCTGGCTGACTAGATGCTGGCTCTGCAGGTTGGACAGAAGAAGATGTTGCTTGAGGCGCTTGGGGATCAGTCACAATATTTATCTCTTAATTAAGACGCTGTTAGTTCAGCATCAGTAAAAAATGAATGCCTTAAAAAACGATTAGGTGCAATAGTGTTCCAATGCTTGCGTCATGGCAGTGTCTGTTGCATTTTCAGCCACGATTATTTTTTGCCAACCCATAGACTGCGCACTTTGTGCAACGCGCTCACTCGGTACCAACAGCGGAATTTCAAAGAGATGTTCACGCTGTTCAGCGTTTAATTCACTCGCCAACTCGGCGACTAACTGCTGCAAATTCTGTAAGCTTTCACCACTGTGTACACTTAGAATATCGCGCGGCGAAATAGACGGCGCTAACTGAGCAAAATATCTATCTACCCAGGTACGCAATTGAGCTGCAGCAGCAGTCGGCAATTCACGCCTATAAAGTTCACAGTAATCGACTTTCGCTCCGCGTTGACGCAGAGTCTCGGCTATGTGCCCTCGCCCACCTTGGCCGCGCATGATCAATATTTTTTCATCCAGCGGCGCTTGCAAACTTGCCGCGTGCAATAAACTTTCACTGGTCATACTACCTGCGCTAGCGACTGCCAAATCTTCTACCGCTACACCGTAGCTGGCGAGTAGTTTAGCGGTTGTGGCGCCCACAGCCAAAAAAGATACATTGATCGGCAATTGCGGCCAGTAACGATCAATCCAATCCATTCCCTGCTCGACAGCATTTTGGCTAACAAAAATGACTTTGGCATAGTTGTCCAAATTCATCACGCAATTCTTGATAGCTTGCACCTCATCGACATCGGCCACGGGCACTATAGCGAGTAAGTTCACCGCCTCCGCACTGAAGCCTTGCGCGTGCAAGTGTGCTATCCAAGCTTGCGCCTGGGCCTGCGGGCGCGTGACCAGAATGCGCCAGCCTCTATTGTGCGATACGTCTTGAATCATGGGCTTATTCGGCGTCGGCGTAAACAGCCGCGAGAATTTTATCAGCACCCGCCGCGAGTAAGCGGTCCGCGAGTGCAATACCCATCTGCTCTGCATCGGCAAGGCTGCCGCTAATTTCATCAAACAACATTTGCGTACCATCAGGCGCGCCGACTAAACCGCGCAACCACAAGCCGCCGTCTTTATGCAGCGCATAACAGGCAATGGGCACTTGGCAGCCACCTTGTAAGCGACGATTCATCGCGCGCTCGGCAGTAACTTGCTCGGCGGTAGCTTGATGATGCAGCGGTTTTAACAATTCGATAGTGGCAGTATCTGCGAGGCGACATTCGATACCGACCGCACCCTGGCCACCGGCGGGCAATGACTGCTCAGGTGCCATAAAACTGCGGATACGCTCTTTTAATTCAAGGCGAATCAGGCCCGCAGCAGCGAGGATAATTGCGTCGTATTCACCGTTATCAAGCTTTTGCAGGCGCGTTTGCACATTGCCGCGCAAAAACTTGATGTCCAAATCAGGGCGCAGCGCTAGCAATTGGCACTGACGACGCAAACTTGATGTACCTATTACCGCACCTTGAGGCACGTCATCTAAGGATGCAAAACGATTGGAGACGAAGGCGTCGCGCGCATCTTCGCGCGGACAAATCACCGTCAAACCTAACCCAGCAGGAAACTCCATAGGCACATCTTTCATGGAGTGAACCGCAATATCTGCCTCATTTTCCAGCAATGCAGTTTCTAGCTCTTTCACAAACAAGCCTTTACCGCCTACCTTGGCGAGCGGCACATCGAGAATTTTATCGCCACGACTGGTGAGCGGCACAAGCTCAACCTCCAATTCGGGATGAAATTTTTGTAACTCGGCTTTAACATATTCAGCCTGCCAGAGCGCCAAGAGGCTTTTGCGGGTGGCGATACGGATTTTTGTAGGTTTATTCGACATGAGCATCACACAGTTCTTTGGGAATTATTCGTTCGTACATGATAACACTGGCAGTTGTGCTTTAGGGGCAGGAATGCCCAGTGACATATCAAGCCATCAACTTAAGTCCAATCAATTATTAGGGCAATTTTAACAGTAAATTAGCACCCAAAAAAAACGCCAGCAAATGCTGGCGTTTTTTTCGCGTGGTTTCAGCGCGACAATTATTGACCGGCTTTCAACAACTCCCAGTATTTTTCATAGATCAAGACTGTGTCGCCCAAATCTTGATGGAAGCTGCCCTTGGCAATATCTTCTTTCGAGGGGAACACGGTTTTATTGGTGCGCAAGGCTTCATCCAACAAAGGCATAGCGGCAGTATTGGGCGCAGCATAACCTAACTCTTCAATAGCAGCTTTGGCACTTTCGGCACGCAGCATAAAGTCGATAAACTTGTGCGCATTCTCAAGGTGTTCAGCGCCCTTAGGAATCACGAAACTATCAACCCAAAGTGCAGCGCCCTCTTCTGGATAGATGAACTGTAGGTTGTCCATTTCTTGCTGCGCCATGTAGGCTTCGCCGTTCCAAATCGCGCCGATGCTCACATTGCCTTGAATCAACGGGGTTTTAGGCGAATCAGAGTTGATGACCTTGATACTTGGCCAAAGCGCTTTTAACTTCTCGTATGCCGCTTTAATTTCTTCTTCATTGGTCGAGTTATTTTGGAAACCCGCGACGCGTAAACCCACATAGAAGTTGTCGCGAACGTCGTCCATGATCATTAACTTGCCCGCGTATTCCGGCTTCCACAGGTCAGCCCATTTAGTAATTTTGCTGGCATCAACATCATTGCCATTAACCGCAATCGACGTGGCGCCCCAAAGATAAGGCACGCTGAAGTTATTCTGTGGATCGTAGGCTTTATTCATCATATTGGCATCGAGATTGCCATAATTGCTGAGCAATTCTTTTTTGATGGGCTGAATCAAACCTTCTTTACGCATTTTTTCAACATAGAAAGTTGAGGGAACCGCAATGTCATAGCCCTTGCCATCCATCAGCTTTAGCTTGGCATACATAGCCTCGTTACTTTCGTATGTCGCGTATTCAACTTCTATACCCGTTTCTTTGGTGAACTCTTCCAAAACAGCGGATGGAATGTATTCCGTCCAGTTGTAAATCACCACTTTTTGCGGGCCTGTGGCAGCCGGTTCAGCCACTACCGGTGCACTCACAGCAGGAGTAGCTGCCTCTTCTGTTTTATTGCCTTCAGAACATCCACTTATGACCAAAGCTGCGGCTAATGCCAACCATTTTTTCATCTTATTTATCCTCACGTAAGAGCAGTTGGGAAATGATTACAAGTATTAAAGATACCACCAACAATATTGTCGATATGGCATTTACCTCAGGCGACACACCCACTCGCACCATTGAATACACCTTAAGCGGCAATATTTCATAGCCGGGACCGGTGACAAACGCGCTTACAATAACGTCATCTAGCGACAGTGTAAAACTTAATAACCAGCCTGACGCTACCGCTGGCATGGCCAAGGGCAGGATGATTTTCCAAAACACACGGCTTTCCGTTGCACCAAGATCGCGCGCAGCTTCGAGCATTTTCATGTCAAAGCCTTTTAAGCGCGAGTAAACCGCCACTATCACAAAGGGTAAACAGAAGGTGATATGGCCGATTAGCAAAGACACAAAACCCAACTTAATACCGAGTGCCATAAAGACAATAAGCAGAGAAATGGCCATGACAATTTCCGGCGTCAACATGCTCACAAAGACCAATGATGACAATATCGCCTTACCTTTAAATTGATAACGGTGTAGTGCTACAGCAGCAAGTGTGCCAATTACGGTGGCGAAGGTTGCGGCCACCACTGAAACCGTTAGGGAATTCAAGGCTGCATTCATTAAGCCATCGTTATTCCAAAACTTTTCATACCACTTGAGGGTAAAACCACCCCACTTAATGCCGTACTTTGATGCATTAAAGGAGTTAACTACCAACACTAAAATGGGCAAATAAATTAACGCGAGGATCAAACCGAGAAAGCTAAACCTAAAAATCGGTGCCATTGATGCCTCCCTGCTTGTTCACAAAGCGTGCGGCACGAAAATAGAGCCACAACATAAAGCCTAAGAGCACAATCAATATCACACTAAATGCTGAGCCGAAGGGCCAGTCGCGGGTGTGCAAAAATTGGGTTTTGATAACATTTCCCAGCAAAAGATTTTTCGCCCCACCGAGCAAGTCCGATATATAGAACATACCCATAGCGGGTAAAAGCACCATTAAACAACCCGCCACAATACCCGGCGATGTCAGCGGTACTGTGATGTGCCAAAAGCGACTCCAAGCCCCTGCACCCAAATCTTGGGCCGCATGATGCAAACGCACATCTAACTTTTCTAACGCAGAATAAAGTGGCAATACCATAAAGGGCAGCAGAATATAACAAAGACCCAAAATCACAGCGAACTGGGTATAAAGCAACTGCAGAGGCTTCTCTACCAGCCCCAAACCCAGTAAAGCTTTATTGATGATGCCATGATTACCCAAAATAAATTGAATGGCATAGGTCCGCACCAATGAATTGGTCCAAAACGGCAAGATAACCAAAAATAGAATGACTGGCTGCCAACGCTTAGGGAGGCTGACAATACACATGGCGAAGGGGTAGCCTATCAATAAACATATCACCATGGCCAACAGTGACATGCGCAGCGAATCCCAGAGCACCTTTAAATAAAGTACATCGAGGGTGCGCGTGTAACTATCAATATTGACGGGCAAGCTTACTGTCGCCTGTGGATCGCGGGTTAACACGCTGGTGATGATCACCAACAGATTGGGGAACAGCACAAAGAGTGTCAGCCAGACACTTGCAAGGCCTATTGCCCAAAAACGAAACTGATTAATCTGCTTCATAAGGCAAAACCACTTCCCAGCCGGGAACCCACTTAAGCGCAACCTTTTGATTTAGGCTGTAATCGAATGAGGGATCGTCTTCATCAAAAAACTCACTGGCAATTACCTCAATGCCGGATGGCAAACGAATCAGTGAGTCGAGGGTTTTGCCTTTATAATTGCGCTCTACTATTGAGCCAACCAAATATTGATCAGGATGAGGGTCATCCAAATATTCCACGCGCACATCTTCAGGGCGCAAGAGCACATTCACTCTGTCGCCAACCTTAAAGTTATGCTCTGCATGCAAGCGCCACTTCAACCCCTCTACTTTCACTTCGTATTCATGACTGCCATCAACCGCTACTATTTCACCATCAAGCTGATTAATTTCACCGATAAATTTGGCGACGAATAAATTGGCAGGTTGCTCGTAGATTTCGCGCGGAGTACCTAACTGCTGCACTTTGCCTTTGTTCATTACCACCACGCGATCTGACATGGACAGCGCCTCTTCTTGGTCGTGAGTCACATAGACAAAGGTAATGCCCAGCTTGCGCTGCAAACGCTTCAATTCAATTTGCATCTGCTGGCGTAATTTATAATCCAATGCGGATAAGGATTCATCTAAAAGTAGCAACTTGGGACGATTTACTACCGCACGCGCTATAGCGACGCGCTGTTGCTGACCACCAGAGAGCTGCGCGGGTTTGCGCTGTGCGAAGTCGCCAAGGCGCACCATCTCTAGGGCTTCCGTCACGCGCGCAGGAATTTCGCTTTTCGCCACACCACTCATGCGCAAACCAAAAGCGACATTTTCAAACACGGACATATGCGGAAATAACGCATAGCTTTGAAACACAGTATTCACAGGACGTTTTTCAGCGGGTAATTGCGCGATATTTTCACCCACCAACTCTATAGTGCCCGTGTCAGCCTCTTCGAGGCCGGCAATCATGCGCAGCACTGTTGTTTTACCGCAGCCAGATGGTCCCAAAAGCGTAAAAAATTCACCATCAAAAATACTTAAATCAAAGCTATCTAGCACATTATTGCTGCCATAGGTCTTGGATAAGTTTTTAAGAATTAGCAGGGGGCGCGGTTCATTCACCTGGACTGTGCTCCTCGGGTAGCGCGCTTAAAAGCGACGAAAGTTGATGTTAGTTAAAGAAAAATGCAGATAACGCCAAGCACCAACCTATGATGCAAAGCAAAGCCCCTGCCATTAATCTATTTTGTCGTGTAAGTGACTTACACCTTATTGTTGGAACAAGTAACTTTTGCACAGCAGAAACCCGTCATTAACGCAGGTTTCTCAATAAATCAGCAAGGATTTAGGGGGGATGTAAAACCAGAACAAAAGATGGCACATTTTACGCGGAGGGCGCCAGAAAAATCCAGCGTTAAAGGTACAGCCAAAGGCGGCTTAATGGCGGTATCGCTTTTACAGATTTTGTCTTTAAAAAAACAAAACGGCCCTACTTTGGGGCCGTTTTGCAAATAGTCGCTTCTTAACCAAGCCTGTAATTACCAAGCCTGCAACCTAATAAGACCAGCTCGAGGCTACCTATATAGGGCGACCACCATAATCAGGGGTTGGCTTTTTAGGTGGATCTGAGGTCACATTAGCCTGCACCTCATTAATTTTCCCGCCGCGCGCTAGGAAAGCCGCCACTTGGTCCTCTAATTCAGCGCGCGCCTTTTGACGCGACGCAATACTAAAATCCTCTAATGCCTCGGATTCAGCCGCTTTTTTCTTAGAGGGTTTAAATGCCACCTCATCGCTATCAATGACATCATCAGAATCAGCAACATCATCATCTATATCATCATCCCCGCCCACGTCGGTTTCATCTATTTCGTCGTCGTTAATGGGGTCTTCGTCTGTCATAATGTCACCTGAAAACGTTGTACAATGTAAAGTATTTAGTGTTGTTTGTTGTCGTTATCCAACCACCTAGGCTACAAATCGACTTAGCATAGAGACGGCTTCTCGCCATTTATCCGTCTAATCAATCTTTTTGCCTAACTATCGCCTTAACTATATAGCGCAGTCTGCGGAGAACGTCATAATATTAATGCGTATTTTTTAGTTTGTTTTTTTCTTAGGCGTCCCTGAGTGGCGGATTCTAGTTATTAACTACTAGCAAGTCTAGTGTTCAAAATAGACATTTTGATGAAAGCCTAATACCAGAACAAATTACTTGATTACGCCAGTAAGAAGTTTAACCACTCTATTATTTTGAATGCAACACCCTGTTACTTTCTCATACAAACCTGTAATTTTTTTGAAGCATACACCTATGAATTTTAAACGCTTAAGCCGTCACTTCCCCGAGCTGGCTAATTTAGAGCCGAGCGAGCGCGAAACTATTTTACTGCGCGCTGATCAAAGCCTATCCGAAAACCTATCTCCCTTAATGAAAGTGCGCGACAAGCTGCTAGATTTGGTGCTCATCGCTGGTGTGTGCTTGATACTCATAAAGTTCATAGCACCTGCCCTCTCCATTAGTCCACAGGCGAACGCTTTTATCGTTATGCTGCTCGTACTTCCCCTTTATTTTTATATGCAACAAAAGCGTTACATCAGCCAATTGCGGCGCCAACTTAAGCAGCACCCATAAAAAAACGCCACGTGAAAGTGGCGTTTTTTTATGGGCTCTTTTGCTAATGCAATATTACACTGCGTCTGAGCCAGTCTCACCGGTACGGATACGGATGATTTCATCAAGTGGAGAGATGAAGATTTTACCGTCACCAATTTTACCGGTTTGCGCTGCTTTGGTAATGGCTTCTACCGCTTGCTCCACCATTGAATCATCAACGGCTAATTCAATTTTTACCTTAGGTAGAAAATCGACCACATACTCTGCACCGCGGTATAACTCAGTATGACCTTTTTGACGGCCAAAGCCTTTCACTTCAGTTACGGTCATACCCTGTACGCCCACATCCGACAAAGCAGTGCGAACATCATCGAGCTTAAAAGGTTTTACGACAGCTGTAATCAGTTTCATTATTAATTCCTTTGCTGGAGTCTTGTGAATGCTGGTGTAGGAATCTCAAACTAAAAAATTTAGGGTTCGTTCCAACAACTTGGCGTTAAAGATACACCTAAGCTTTGCACATCAACAACAACTTTATAGTAGATAGGGGGTTTTGCCAGCCACAGCCTGCGCAAAATGCTCAGACTGTGGTTAATTAACCATAATGACACTTATTTATGGGTAAACTCTGGGTAGGCTTCCATACCGCACTCGGCAATGTCCACACCTTCGAACTCTTCTTCTTCAGAGACACGAATACCCATTACCAATTTGATCACAAACCAAACCAGCAAGCTCGCACCAAACACCCAAGCAAAGATGGTAGCAGCGCCCACTAATTGACCAAAGAAAGTGGTACCTTCAGCAGTGAAAGGCACTACCATCAAACCAAACAAGCCTGCAGCGCCGTGTACTGAGATGGCACCGACCGGGTCATCGATACGCAGCTTATCAAGACCAAGAATCGAGAAGACCACTAGCACACCCGCAACTGCGCCGATGATTGTTGCACCCAGAGCTGTTGGAGTGTCAGGGCTTGCAGTGATTGCAACCAAACCAGCCAAAGCGCCGTTCAATGCCATGGTCAAATCAGCTTTACCGAACAAGAGACGCGCTACTAACAATGCACCGATCAAACCGCCTGCAGCCGCAGCGTTAGTATTCAAGAACACCATAGCTACCGAGTTAGCATTGGCGATATCGCCCAACTTCAACACTGAACCGCCGTTAAAGCCGAACCAGCCCATCCACAGAATGAAAGTACCGAGTGTCGCCATAGGCAAGTTAGCACCGGTAATTGCGTGAATTTCGCCATTAGGGCCATATTTACCCTTACGTGCACCCAACAGCAATACACCTGCCAAAGCAGCAGACGCACCCGCCAAGTGGACAATGCCCGAGCCAGCAAAATCTTTAAAGCCGAATTGGTCATCCAAGTTCAAACCAAATACGCCTTCTGAACCCCAAGTCCATGAACCTTCCATAGGGTAAATCAAGCCGGTCATAAACAGCGAGAACAACAAGAACGCCCACAACTTCATGCGCTCAGCAACAGCACCCGAGACGATCGACATGGCGGTCGCCACGAAAACCACTTGGAAGAAGAAGTCAGAGGCATTTGAATAAACTGATGCACCAGTGAATCCATCTTCACGAGCAGCAAACTCACCCAAAACACTAGCAACCATTACGTCCGAGCTTGCCGCGTCGTCCAAGCCAATCCCTGACAAAAACACATCGCCGCCGTACATAATGGCGTAACCGCAAATCATGTACATCACACAGGAGCTGGCGTACAAGGCTACGTTTTTAGTTAAGATTTCTGTGGTGTTTTTAGCGCGGACCAAGCCCGCTTCCAACATGGCAAAACCTGCTGCCATCCACATTACCAAGGCACCACATACTAAAAAGTAGAATGTGTCCAAGGCGTACTGAAGATGATAAATATTCTCTTCCATTGGTGTTTCCCCGCTTGATTATTAAGAAAATTACAATGCTTGATCGCCGGTTTCGCCGGTGCGAATGCGCACCACCTGCTCCAAACTGGACAAAAAGATCTTACCGTCACCAATTTTGCTGCTGTTAGCAGCCTTGCTGATAGCTTCCACTACAGCGTCGGCCTCAGCATCTGATACGGCAATCTCAACCTTGGTTTTTGGCAAAAAATCCACTACGTACTCTGCCCCTCGGTAGAGTTCGGAGTGGCCTTTCTGACGACCAAAACCCTTAACTTCCGTTACGGTCATACCGTGCACACCCATGTCGGAAAGCGCTTCACGCACTACATCCAGTTTGAACGGCTTGATGATCGCTGTTACCAATTTCATGCTTGCTCTCCTAAAAAAATCCCCGCAACCTAAGTTGCGGGAAATACCGGAAATACCGTCTGAACGAGCCTAAGAACTGCAATACGTATGTCGTTACATCAAGACAAACTGAATTAGAGCGATAATCTCGACTGACACTTAATTCACGAGATAGATTTTGCACAGAGCAGGCCAATTTATAAAAAACTATAAAAATCAATTAGATAAGACAACTAATAGTCAGCAATCATAATATTCACAATAGACCACAAGCCATCAAGGCACCATAATAGAGCATGCAATTATCAAGCGCGCACAGATTGTGCGCATTGGCACATAAATACCCATTCCTACTATCCGACCTCTCAGGCAGCAGATGCGTAACGACCACTATGGGCGTAAACTCAAAAACCTTCGCCGTCACCTCAGGAGCGACATCGCAATGATTAAAGATTTTTTACAGCAACTACAGCAAGAATTTGGACAGGAACACGGCAGCGCTCAGGCTTGGCCTAAACGCGAATTAGATGTGGCATTACAAGCTGCGCTCGCCAGACTAAACTTGGTGACGCGCGCCGAGTTCGATGCCCAAGCTGCAGTGCTACAGCGCACACGACAAAAACTGGAAGCGCTAGAGCAGCAACTTGCCGATTACGAAAACCAAGCAGCCAAACAAATACAATAGAACGCATATAAACTTATATTTAGCATCAGTTGGCAGGGCTCTGTTAAGTCGTTATAGTCGCTCAAACTGATTGATTTTATTGAAATTGACTTGCAAGGAAGAGCCATGTCACTCGCGATTGTGTACTCACGCGCCAAGCTGGGAATTAATGCTCCACTGGTGACCGTTGAGGTCCATCTTTCCAATGGTTTACCCAGTCTCGCTATTGTTGGCCTGCCAGAAGCCGCCGTTAAAGAAAGCAAGGATCGTGTGCGCAGCGCGATTCTCAATAGTCACCTCGAATTCCCCACTCGCCGCATCACCGTTAATCTCGCCCCTGCGGATCTTCCCAAAGAAGGTGGACGTTTCGATCTTCCTATTGCGCTGGGTATTCTGGCGGCATCAGGGCAAATCCCTAAAGAAGGTTTGAGCCAATGCGAATTCTTAGGGGAGCTCGCACTTTCGGGAGAATTGCGCTCAATTAGTGCGGCTTTGCCAGCTGCGCTCGCCTGCGGTGATGCACAACGTGACTTGATTATTAGCATAAGTAATAGTGAAGAAGCGGCCCTGAGTAGTGTGACGCGCGTATTTGGTGCGGCCAATCTTCTGCAGGTTTGCGCTCATCTACATAACCGTGAAAGCCTGATTCAAGCCGAATCCAAACCACCCGCACACCCCATTCACTCACTGCTGGACATGGCCGATGTAAAAGGCCAAACCCGCGCCAAGCGCGCGCTCGAAATTGCAGCAGCAGGTGGCCATAATCTGCTGTTTTATGGGCCTCCAGGTACGGGGAAAACTATGCTTGCCAGCCGGTTGCCTAGTATTTTACCGCTACTTAACGAGCGCGAAATGCTCGATGTCGCCGCAGTTTATTCCATCGCCGCGCACAGCAGCGACTTCAACTGGCACCAGCGCCCCTTCCGCGCGCCCCATCACACAGCGTCAGCAATAGCCTTGGTCGGCGGCGGCAGCAATCCGCGCCCCGGTGAAATTTCACTCGCCCATGCGGGCGTGTTATTTTTAGATGAATTGCCAGAGTTTTCGCGACAAGTATTAGAAGTATTGCGCGAACCACTGGAAAGCGGCGAAGTGCGAATTTCCCGCGCCAAGGCTCAAGCCTGCTTTCCCGCACGTTTTCAGTTGGTCGCCGCTATGAACCCCTGTCCCTGCGGCTACAATGGCGATGAAAACGGCCGCTGCCGCTGTACACCCGATCAAATTAAGCGCTATCGCGATCGCATATCGGGACCACTACTCGACCGTATCGACATGCATGTACCGGTCAACAAGCTGTTTCAAGGTGAGCTGCAAGCCAAACAGAGTGCCGAATCCAGCGCGACCATTCGCGCGCGGGTTGAACAAACGCGCGCGCGCCAAATCGCGCGGCAGGGTAAGGCTAATCATCAGCTCAGCGCACCCGAATTAGAATTGTATTGTGAGCTCAGCGCCGCGAATAAAGCATTGCTCGAACAAGCAATCACCAAGCTCGGCCTATCCACTCGCGCTTATCACCGCGTATTAAAATTAGCGCGCACCTTGGCGGATATGGAAGAGAGAGAAACACTGAGCACCGCGGATATTAGCGAAGCCATATCCTATAGAAATTTAGATCGGCCGCTGCAATAGAATTATTTACACAAAGCGCGAGAGTCACACTCTGTTTAAAATAACCTGCGAACCACTTTACAAGTGACGCAGGTCGGATTGGTTTTAATGGGTCGCAGAAGAATCAATTTAGTACTTGATACTGTTCCTCCGCTGCTGCTTGGAGCCACTCGATAGTACTCTCTAGAGATTGGGGGGCTGCGAAAAAGAAACCTTGCATTTGATCGCATCCCAAACTCTGTAGCCATTGTTTTTGTTCAAGCGTTTGCACACCTTCTGCCACCACCAACTTACCGAGATTTTGCGCCAGCATGATCATGGCTGACACCAAGCGCTTATCGGTGTGACTGCGATTTAATTCCTGCATAAAACCTAAATCAATCTTGACGGTACTAATAGGTAAACGCTGCAAATGTAAAAATGAAGAACTGCCCGAACCGAAATTATCCAACAAAAAATCTATGCCGAAAAATGATAAAGGGCGCATACACAGAGACACCAGTTCAATATTGTCAGCAAACGCCGTTTCCGTTAATTCAAACTCTATATCCCCCGGCTGTATATCACTGTCAGAAAAAATATTGGCGACCTCCTGTACGAGATTCTCATCTTTAAACTGCCGCACTGATAAGTTGATCGCCATCACCAGATTACTATTCCAAATACTCTGCAATAATTTTAAATCGCGGCAAGCCTGTCGAATAACCCAATAGCCAATAGCGGTAATAATACCGGTCTCTTCAGCCGTAACAATAAAATCCGCCGCATTGATTAAGCCTACTCCAGGTTTGTTCCAACGCAAAAGCGCTTCAAATCCAATAACCTTATTGTTGGTCACATCAATGCGCGGCATATAGTGCACTTCAAATTGCTGGCGACGCAAAGCCATGCGCAGATCTGCCTCCAAGCGCAGCTGACGACGCACATCTTTATTCATGAGATCGGTAAAAAAACGGTAACTGCTGCCATCATCCTCTTTGGCTTTATACATAGCCATATCAGCATGCTTAAGCAAGGTATCTGCATCGCGCCCACCTTCAGGGTAAATCGCAATACCGACACTGCAGCCCACTACAACTTCGTGGCCATTAATATCTGCAGGCTGAGCTATGGCCTCAATGACTTTTTGCGCAATATGGGCAACATCCGTATTACTTTCTATTTGTGGCAATAACAGGGTGAATTCATCGCCGCCCATACGCGCCACCGAATCACTGCGACGCAGACAGCTGCTCAAACGCTCGGCACAAATACGAATAATAATATCGCCCGCATCGTGGCCAAAATTATCGTTAATTTGCTTAAAGCCGTTGAGGTCGATAAACATGAGTGCGAAGTGAATATTGTCGCGCTCCGCTAAGTGAACAGCATGTTCCAAGCGATCGCGAAATAAAATACGGTTGGGAATATCGGTCAACGGATCATAGTGCGCTAAGCGCGACAGATGCTGCTCTGTTTGTTTACGCTCTATGGCGTAGCGCAAGGCGCGCTCTAACAGCAGGTGGTCAATTTGACCTTTAATTAAATAATCAGCCGCACCGGCACGAATCGCCTGTTTATCGACTTCGATTTCCATTTCATCGGTCATCACCACTATAGGCGTGGCGCAAGCTTGCACCCGCGCCGCATTGAGTAAATCGCGCGCAGTTTGCTCGCCCCAATAGTAATCGAGTAACGCCACATCATATTCGTGCGATAGAATTTTATTGAGCGCGGTATCCAACTGATTACACCACACCAACTCGTATTGAACATGGCGAATATGCGACAGTATCTCTGCCACCAATAGATACTCACCCTGTTCTCGATCAATAAAAAGAATTTTTATCTTTTCGTCCATTACCCTCTATCCATTTGTGCGCACATTGAACACTCTGCCTTGATTCATGGTAGCAGCCCCCTTCCTCAAACAACACTCTATGGGATATAACAAATAGCCCCTACAAGTTTGAAGGACTCACCATCTGGTTATAGGGGCAAATAGAATCATTGCAAGCAAATTTGAGCTTGTTAGAATGCGCCCCCCATACCAGCGAGAAATACCGCCGTGAGTAAACTCAATCCGCGCCAACAAGAAGCCGTGCTCTATATCGACGGCCCCTGTCTGGTACTGGCGGGCGCAGGCAGCGGCAAGACCAGTGTAATCACCCGCAAAATCGCCTATTTGATTGAGCGCTGCGAGATGCCAGCACGCCACATAGCCGCTCTCACCTTCACCAACAAAGCCGCGCGCGAAATGAAGGAGCGTGTCGGCCATTTGATCAAAGGCACTGCAGCACGAGGCCTCACAGTTTCTACCTTTCACAATCTCGGCCTCAATATTATCCGGCGCGAGCATAAAACGCTGGGCTTTAAGCCCGGTTTTTCAATTTTTGATGCAGAAGATGCTCGCTCCCTGCTTAAAGAGCTCATGCTCAAAGAGGGTGAGCTGGATAGCGACCACCTCGACAAGGTGCAATATCAAATATCGAACTGGAAAAATGATCTCGTCGCCCCCGACCGCGCCCTGAGTTTTGCCCAAAGCCCTGCCGAACAGACTATTGCCATTATTTATCAGCGCTACAACCAAGCGCTGCGCGCCTATAACGCCGTCGATTTCGACGACTTAATCCTAATACCCGTAGAGTTATTTCAACAGTACCCAGAGGTGTTAGAGCGCTGGCAGAAAAAAATTCGCTATCTGTTGGTGGATGAGTATCAGGACACCAACTCCAGTCAATATCTCTTGGTACAGCTCTTAGTTGGCAAGCGCGGTGGCTTAACCGTAGTGGGCGACGACGATCAATCCATCTACGCCTGGCGCGGGGCGCGCCCCGAAAACATGGCCCTGCTAAAGCAGGATTACCCGTCACTTCGAGTGATCAAACTAGAGCAAAACTATCGTTCCACCAGCCGCATTTTGCGGGTTGCCAACCACTTAATCGCCAACAACCCTCACGAATTTGACAAGGCACTCTGGAGTGAAATGGGCCTGGGCGAACATATTCGCGTCATTCGCTGCGCCAATGAAGAGGCCGAGGCCGAGCGCGTCGCCACCGAAATCCTCACTCAGCGGATGCAAAAGCGCTATGAATTCCGCGACTTTGCGGTGCTCTACCGTGGCAATCACCAAGCGCGCTTGCTGGAATTGAAATTACAGCACCATCAAATCCCCTACAAAATTAGTGGCGGCTCATCCTTTTTTGCCAAAACTGAAATTAAAGATTTGATGGCCTACTTAAGACTCATCGTAAACCCCGATGACGACAATGCATTTTTGCGCATTATCAACACACCGCGTCGCCAAATTGGCACCAGCACACTTGAAGCGCTAGGCGGTTACGCCAGCGAGCGCCATATCAGCCTCTTTGCCGCACTGCATGAAATTGGCCTGCAAACGCGCATCCCTGAAAAAAACCTTGAGCGCCTGCAGCGCTTCGGCCACTGGCTCGAACAAGTCAAACGCAACGCGAGCGGCGACAATCCGGTCGAAGCCATTCGCGAAATGCTCAACGACATAGATTACGAAGGCTGGCTGCACCAAAATTCCGCCAGCAACAAAGCGGCTGAGAAGCGCTTAGAGAACGTTTTTTATCTAGTCGCCTCGCTCCAGAAAACCATTGATAAAAATATCGACAGTGACACCGAAGAAGAGACACGCATTGAAGATGCTATTGCCAAGCTAGTACTACGCGACCTTATGGAGCGCCAAGAAGAAGAGGATATTAGCGATCAAGTACAGCTTATGACCCTGCACGCCTCCAAAGGCTTGGAGTTCCCCCATGTATTTATGGTCGGTATGGAAGAGGAGCTACTGCCCCATCGCAACTCGATTGAAGATAACAATATAGAAGAAGAAAGACGCCTAACCTATGTAGGTATCACCCGCGCACAGCGCACGCTCACCATGACACTAGCGGGAAAGCGCAAACAGTATGGCGATATCAGTGAAACCACCCCCAGCCGCTTTTTAGATGAGCTGCCGGTAGACGATGTGGAATGGGAGGGATTTGGTGGAGAAACCAGTCCAGAAAAGAACTTGGCAAAGGGCGAAGAAACCCTGTCGAATCTGTTAAATCTATTTGATTAAGAAAATTTTGAAAGTCAGGAATAGCCAGCCGTTAAAACAGCCAAGCAATACGTTCAACGAACTGCTTGGCGGTTAAATGGACTACTTGCTGTTTTCTACCATGTAATCAACTGCACCTTTAATCTCATCATCAGTACAGCCCGCACACATGCCTTTAGCCGGCATAGCGTTAAACCCGCCAATTGCATGGGTATAAAGGGTATCTACGCCTTTTGCGATACGCGGTGCCCACTCAGCGGTACCGAATTTAGGTGCACCCATCATGCCGGCACTGTGACAAGCGGTGCAGTAGCCGTCATATACAAACTTGCCGGTTTTTGGCTCAGCCGCTGCTGCTGGCGCGGGAGCCGCTGCACAGTCATCACCCTGCATACAGCTAGTACCTACAGGTGCTAGACGCGCTTTAATGTCGTCATTAGTGCTCGCTTCCTCGCTCATTGCCATGGTGGATGCCATGGCTAAACCCAAGGCCAGCAATATTCCGAATACGTTTTTCATTTGGCTCACGGTATGTTCCTCATCATTTAAGAAAGCCGCTAAAGACTCATTCAGGGCTAGCGGCTGCCGCAGTACAGAGTGGAGATCCGGCACTGAGGCGGGCATTATAGCGGCAAAAAATGCCGCTGGCGAAGTGGCTCTGCATCTAAGTGCAAACAATATCGCCAGAGTTGAATTCACGTTTTTATCTACAGCTGGCTACTGTTATGCTTAACGCCATGTTTTATACCCGCTAAGGGACTCATCGCCATATGGAATATACCAGCGTCACCTTCTCGGCCTATCTCAGCGCCGCTATTATCGCGGGGCTACTTGCCCTCACCTACTGCTATTTGTTTTTCAAAGGCCAAAAAACCTGGCTGTTTGCCGGTGCCGCTGTGTTTCATACCGCACACCTAGGGGTGATCGCCCTCTCCTATTCAAAAGGTGGTTTACCACTGCACTGGCTCATTATTTTTGAATACTTACACTTCAATGCTTGGGTATTTTGTATAGGGCTCACCCTCAAATATAGTGCCAAACGCAGCCAGCTCCCTACCAGCCTACAGTTACTATTTGGCGGCGGCTGGCCAATAACCGCGTTAGCAATCGCCATGCTATTTATCCCCGAACTCAATCAAGCGGGCTTATCTATATGGTTCGCATTGGGCCTTGCGGTCATAAGCCTAGTGAGCGTCGAGCAGCTCTATCGCTATGCGGCAGACAATGATCGCCAAATCAAATTGCTGTGCATGAACCTCGCGGCAATGTTTTTGTACGACATCTATCTCTTCACCCATGCCCTGATATTCAAAGGGCTCGACCCGCTACTGTGGCAGTCCCGTGCGGCCGTTTCCATCGCCACCTGTTTATTTATGGCGCTCGGCGGCATGTTGTTGGTGCAGCAGAATGATCGCCCTGCCAATTTCAACCTTTCACGCCCTATCGCCTTTTACACCACCTCACTCGTCGCCGTAGGTGTGCTTATCACCGTCCTCTCACTCGGTGGCTACTACGTGCGCCTTTACGGTGGCAACTGGGGCACAGTGTTTTACAGCTTACTGCTGGCCGCGGCTGTTCTATTAATAGCAACAGTGTTTATTTCCAGTCGCATCCGCATGAAATTGTCGGTGCTGATTAACAAACATTTATTCCGCTACAAATACGACTACCGCAACGAATGGCTTAGGCTAATTAATTATCTCGCCCAGCCTGCCGGTGCAGGTGAAGTCGATCACCGCGCCTTTTTTGCAGTAGCCGCCATTACTCGCGCACCCAGCGGCGCCATTTGGCTGCGCAAGCAAGGTTTCTATGAACCCGTCTATCGCGCCAACTTACCCAGCTTTGTCGACCTTCAAGAAGAACCCGCTGACAGCCCGTTTTGTCGCGCCTTTTTGGAATCTGAGTGGGTCTTTATTCCCAACAGTGGCAAAAATGAAGCACTCAGCCAGCACAATGAACTACTCCCGAAATGGGCCGCTAACATTCCCGACCTTTGGTTATTATTTCCACTTATTGTCGGCGAAGAGCTGGTGGGCTTTATGGCGCTCACCAAACCCGTAGAAGATGAAAGTCTAACCTGGGAAGACCTCGATCTGCTTAAAACCATGGGGCGCCAAGTCGCCAGCTATCTCAAACGCCATCAACAGGCCGAGCAATTGGCTGAAGGCAAACAATTCGACACCTACAACAAATTGGTCGCGTTTATTATTCACGACCTTAACAATCTCATTGCACAACAAGCGCTAGTCGTGCGCAACGCCGAAAAGCACAAAGACAATCCAGCCTTTTTTGAGGATGCGATTAAGACCATCAGTAATTCTGTAGACCGCATGAACAATCTGCTCAAGAAACTTCGCCGCGATGAATCAGATCTGGTCAAACGCCTATCGATCACCGAAGTTGTCTATCAAGCAGTCAATGAATGTCAACGCCAGAGGCCAAAACTCACCACCAGCATCGAAGACTGCAATAGGCGCATTAATGCCGATCAAGTCCGGCTCGTGATGACTATCACCAATTTCATTAAAAACGCCCAAGAAGCCACGCCAGAAGACGGCAAAGTTCATGTTACACTTCGCATCGAAGCGGATATGGCCGTGATAACCATTGAAGATACTGGCTCCGGAATGGATTGGGATTTTGTTCACAAGCGCTTATTCAAGCCCTTTGAAACCACCAAATCTGGGAAAGGTATGGGCATAGGCGTCTACCTTTCACGCGAATACATTAGCGAGTTAGGCGGTTCACTGAATGTGATTAGCGCCTTAGGTGAAGGCACCACCATCACCATTAGCCTGCCACTGAATAAGGATTAACCAGAGCTCATGAGCAAAGCAAGCCACACCAAGCCAACACTCTTAATTGTGGAAGATGACAAAGGCCTACAAAGCCAATTGCGCTGGCATTTCGATCAGTACGAAACCGTTTTTGCAGACAACCGTCAAGACGCCATAGCCGCGCTACGCCTGCATGAAGCCGCCGTTATCATTCAAGACCTCGGTCTACCGCCCGATGAAGATGGCGTCGACGAAGGCTTTAAATGCATTCGCGATATCACGCGCATATCGCCCAACAGTAAAATAATTGTCATGACTGGCAAGACCGATCGCGACAATGCCCTGCGCGCAGTCGATATGGGCGCCTACGACTTCTATCAAAAACCCGTAGACCCTAATACCCTCGACCTAATCGTACAGCGCGCCTTCCATATTTTTGATTTAGAAGAATACAATCGTCGCCTCAACCTAAGCCAACAACAACCACTCGAAGGTCTGCTCACGAACGACCCGCAAATGCTCAAAATTTGCCGTCAGTTGGAAAAAATATCGCCCACCACTGTCACCTGCACACTACTTGGTGAAAGCGGTACCGGCAAAGAAGTTATGGCGCGCGCCATTCATCAACTCAGCCCACGCAAAGCCAATCGCTTTATCGCCATCAACTGCGCGGCAGTCCCCGAAAACCTCATTGAAAGTGAGCTCTTTGGCTACGAACGCGGCGCTTTCACCGGCGCCAACAAGCTCACGCTCGGCAAAGTGGAAACCGCACACGAAGGCACCCTCTTTCTCGACGAAATTGGTGACATGCCGCTCAATTTACAAGCAAAGCTTTTGCGTTTTTTACAAGAACGAGTTATTGAACGTGTCGGCGGTCGCAATGAAATTGCGGTTGATGTCCGCGTCATCTGCGCCACCAACAAAAATCTTGAAGAAATGGTCAAAACAGGAAGCTTCCGCGAAGATCTGTTTTATCGCATCTGCGAAATGACCGTAAACATCCCGCCCCTGCGCAACCGCCAAGGCGATAAAGTATTACTGGCACGACATTTTAAGCTCAAGTTCGCTAAAGAGTATGGCCAGCAAGTGACTGGTTTTACCCCCGATGCCGTAGCTGCCATTGAAAGTTACTCTTGGCCGGGCAATATTCGCGAGATGGAAAATAAAATTAAGCGCGCCGTCATAATGACCGACCACAAACATGTCAGCCGTGAAGACCTAGGCTTAGCAGAAGCGGGAGAGCTATCGCTCAACTTGCGCCATGTGCGCCAAGAAGCAGAGCGCAACGCAATTTTACGTGCACTAAGCATGACCGACAATAATATCTCCGCCGCAGCAAAACTACTTGGCGTAACTCGGCCAACACTTTATGATCTGATCAAGAAGTTTGATATGCCCAGCCTTGGCACCCAGGACACACCCGATAACGACGAACAATAATTTTTTGTAGCAGATCAACAATAACAATAAACAGGCGGCTATAACAAAATGAAATATAAAACCAAGCATCCCCCCAACACATTTATCACACCGAGCGACTAAGACATCTCGAAACAAAAAAATAAGAGCCCAACTTCACAATACTCACTCCAGAGACTGCTAGAACAATTACACAGGATGTAATAACAGGCGCTCAGGGATCTCGGAAAGCGGTAACCTCCGAACTCACAAGGTAATCTGATAAATGCATTTTTCAACTCTGCGCCAACTTCTCGCTACCACCTTACTCACATCGCTCTTCTTAGGCCTAACCGCCTGCGGCGGTGCTGGCGACGGGGGAGGAAACCTCGTAG
Source organism: Cellvibrio sp. 25HG11W-0 (assembly GCF_057815475.1). Lineage (NCBI taxonomy): Bacteria > Pseudomonadati > Pseudomonadota > Gammaproteobacteria > Cellvibrionales > Cellvibrionaceae > Cellvibrio > Cellvibrio sp. 25HG11W-0. Next base: position 308,870 of record NZ_CM174230.1, on the reverse strand, counting down.
GCGTAACACCGCCCACAAGTAACGCAGCAACTATTGATGGAAAACAAAACAACTCGACGGCAGAAACTAGCAGCCAAGGCGCAGAGCAGAGCAGCGCCCTCAGCACCAGCAAGAGCACAGCAGCAAGTAGCAGCTCCATAAAATCCAGCACCCCAATCGCGCCATCTGCAAAAAGCAGCGTCAGCCCTAGCTCTACACCAACAGCAACCAGCTCCAGTTCGTCCAGCATTATTATTTTCACACCTGCAGCCAGTGCAACCTACTCATCCATTGCACCGCCACCAAGCAGACCAGGCACCACCACCTCGCAAGCAAATACCAGCGCCCCCAGCACAGCATCCAACATCACACTACTTCTCTACAGAATTCAAACTAACAGCATAACCCTGACGTGGGACAACAATGCTGGCACACAAGGCGCGTCCACTTACGAAATCTATCGCGACAACAAGCGAATTGACGTTTTAGCATCTGCCTCCCGCTTTTTTACCGACACAAAGCTAAATAGCTATACCGAGTACGAGTACATCCTTTACGGCATGGACAGCGACGGCAATAGACTGACTCAATCGGAGCCATTTCGCATCAGAACACTCCAAATCCCAGGCACAAGCCTTCCAAGCCAAAGCTCTAGTAAGAGTTCAGCACAAAGCGCAGCCAGTACCTCTAATAAAAGCGCAGCCAGTACCTCCAGCAAAAGCGCCACCAGTGCCTCCAGCAAGAGCGCAGCCAGCAGCATCCCCACACAATCCATTACGCTGGCCTGGTCACACCCACAATTTCGCGAAAACGGTAGCTATCTAGAGCTAAATGAAATTGGCGGTTATGAATTGCGCTACAAAAAAGACAATGCAAGTAATTCAATCTATCTGGTCATTGACGGCAATAACACACTCAGCTACACACTTGACTTAAACAATGAAAGCACCGTGGAAATAGCTGTTTTTGATACCAACGGGCTTTACAGCGACTTTCTTAAGCTTTATCCAGCCCCCTAAACCTCAATTCAACACACCCCAAAGGTAGCGCCCATCACAAGCCCTACCTTTGGTGGCAGCCAATAAATCACCGCTCCACCAAGACTGTCGGAATGCTTTACACGACAAATACACCCCCCTTTACCCATCCTTCCTAAGCAACTGTTATTAAACAAAAAACCTATATTGGCCCAGGTATTGCTTACACCACTCTGCGTTACTTTAAACACCCACATCCACATGGAAGGATTGCATTATGAACACTTCAATTAAATCCCTGCTCGCAACAGGCGCACTTATGGTTGCAGCTACCGCTGCTACTGCTGCACCTATTATCAGCATCTCTGGCGACGGCTCTTTGGCTAGCGCACAAGCTGCAGAAGCTACATTTTTGTCATACCTCGTTGGCCCAACAGTTACCGAGAACTTTGACAGTAAAGGCGGCGCTCAAGTTATTGGTGTCGACAAACACCACTCATGGGAAAACAAAGGCACTGTTATCAACACTGCAGTAGGCACTTTTACCCTAACTGAAGCAGGCCAATCTGCTGACGGCAATGTTCACAACAATGAACTGATGATTGAAAGCAAGAAAACCGGTGAAGATGGCCGCGAAATTCTTTCTTCTAGCGCCAGTGATCTGTGGCTTGATAGCAATGACGCAGTAAAAGTAACCTGGAACTTGGGTGCCCCTCTAAAAGGCGCGTTCAATGCATTCGGTTTTTACTTGGCAGATCCATCTGATCAAGGCGCAAAACTGACCCTTTACTTTACTGATGGCACCTCTTGGACCTCAGACAGCGTACTACCAGGCAAAGCTAATGGTAGCGTTTACTATGTAAGCCTGATCAGTGACAAATCTGTTGTTGGCGGCCAAGTTACTTTTGACAACAACAAAGACAGCAATGATGGCTGGGGCATCGACGATATCGTAGTCGGTAACGTTCCAGAGCCAAGCACATTGATCCTTATGGGTCTTGGTCTATTAGGCTTAGGTGCAGCTCGTCGCCGTACCGCCGCTTAATTACACCGCTTAAAATAAAAAAGGCCGACTATGTCGGCCTTTTTTATTTCGCTAAAATCCTCATAACCTATAAAAATACACCCACATCAGGTAGTATTCAGCAAGATTTTTGCTCGGACAGCCAGCATGGAAGTTATTCCACAAAAACACCAAAAGCCTGCAACAACACTCGCAAAGCTCATACCGATTGCTTCCGCGCTCACGCTAGGCTGCCTATTTTTCCCCACCATCCAAAGCCTCTATAGTCGCTGGATAAAGTGGGATGAAAGCCAATCTCACGGCCTCATAGTCGTCGGGATTTTTTTATTTTTCCTCTATAAAAGCTCGCCTTGGCAAACAAGCAAACAAACCCGATTCGAAAAATTCAGCACACTCGCACTCTTAGGGCTAGCATCTTGTGCTTGGTTCATTTTTCACATCATTAATATTTATATATTAGAGCAGCTTCTGTTACTGCCACTTCTCTTTTTAATTCTCAGCAGTATCTATGGGTGGCGCACCAGCTTTAGCCACGCGATTTTACTTGCGCTCCCCATTTTTGCCATACCCATATGGGATCAACTCACCGACACACTGGTGAACCTCAGTGGTTTTATCGTAGGAAAAATGGTGCTGCTCATCAATATGCCCGCACGCATTGATGGCAACAGTATTTTTATTCCTAATGGCCACATCGTTATAGCAGATGGCTGCTCAGGTTTACGCTACCTAGAAATAGCCTTATCGCTTGGCTATATCATCAGCTATTTAAACCGCTACAGCATCGCACGCTTAGGTGGTGTACTTCTTATAGCCACTGCACTTGGCTTAGTCGCAAATTGGCTACGAATTTTTATATTGGTCATTGTTGGCTATGAATCCAACATGCAAAGCTCGCTTATGAGCGATCACGAAATGTTTGGCTGGCTGCTCTTTGCCTGCATCAGCTTCCCCGCGATCTATTTTGCGCCTGTGATACATACGCAAGATCACAACCAAAATACTTCAATCAATCACCCAAAATACTTATCACTGCTACTGCCAATTTTAGCGGCCTCGCTAGGGCCACTATTAAGCCTTATTTTTAATGCAAAACCGCAAGTAACAGAACTGAAAGATGTGCTGCGCTTTGAGCTGCAACCCATAACTGCTAAAAAAATGCCGCTTGCCATTACCAGCCCTAAAGCAATGCACACAGAAAATGTGCGTACCGACAACAAGGTTTACATCCAAATAGATCAATATCAACGCTTGAAACAAGAAGACAAACTCGTTCCCTATATGGTTCGTCTCTATAACAACGAAACTTGGTCACTGCTTGAACAAACTCACATAAACACCCCAGCATTCAATGCCGAAGTAAGCGTATTGCACCATAAAACCAAGAAAACCAAAATTGCTCAGCTGCAATGGTTTAAAATTGCAGGCGCCGACGTAACCAGCATTGCAGCAGCAAAAATGTGGCAAATAGCGGCACTCATACAAAACAAAAATCACTTTATGATCATCACACTGCAAGTCGAATGCAAAACAGACGACTGCACAAATGCTATAACACAACTCGAAAGCACCGCGAATTCACTCACTCTAAATACGCAAGGATACTAAGTGGAACTTTTATTTTGGATATCAAGCCTCATTGTTCTCTACATCTACCTAGGCTATCCGCTACTTCTTAAAGCCCTGCCAAAACTTACTGTGCCGCCAACAAACGAAAATGCTTCAACGCTGAGCGATGCAGACCAACCACGCGTAACCGTTCTAATACCTGCGTTCAATGAGAGCAGCGTCATAGAAGCCACAATTCGCAATAAACTCGAACAAAACTACCCCAGTGAACACCTTCAAATTATCGTTATCTCCGATGAATCAGAAGATGGCACCGACGACCTAGTGCTCGCACTCGCTCAACAAGACCCGCGCATCAGCCTCATTCGCCAAAACCCGCGCCAAGGAAAAACCTCAGGCTTAAATTTAGCCATGCCCCAAGCAACCGGCGACATAGTGATTTTTTCTGATGCCAACAGCCACTATCATACCGATGCAATACGCAACCTCGTGCAATGCTTCACAGACCCTGAAGTCGGCTATGCCACTGGCAAAATGGTTTACGTGAACAGTGAAGGCAGCATCGTCGGCGATGGCTGCAGCGCCTATATGAAATACGAAAACCACATGCGCGCACTGGAAACACAAATATCATCTGTCGTTGGAGTCGATGGCGGTATAGATGCAATTCGCAAAGAACTCTACCAACCCATGAATGCAGATCAACTGCCAGACTTTGTGCTGCCTCTTAAGGTCGTTACTCAGGGCAAGCGTGTCGTCTACTGCGAAACCGCACTACTCAATGAAGAATCACTCAGCTCATCGCAAACAGAATTTCGTATGCGCGTGCGCGTATCCCTGCGCGCCTACTGGGCCATGCTCGACATGAAGCATCTGTTCAACCCATTTACCTACGGCATATTTTCACTGCAGCTCACATCACACAAATTGCTGCGCTATCTCGCCTTTGTGCCCTTACTCGCCACCTTCATCAGCAATGGTTTCATTACCGGCAACAGCAGCTTTTACAGCCTCACATTTTTAATACAAATACTGTTTTATGGTGCCGCTATATTTGTCAGTCTCAACGAAGGTACAAAAAATCGCTGGCTCGGGCTCGCACATTATTTTTGCCTCATCAATATTGCTTCAGCTATGGCCTTTATTAAATTCATCAAGGGTGAAAAAATCGTCTTATGGAAACCGCGAGCGGGCTAATCTCAAACCCATTAGAGCACTTGCGTCAAAAAAGGCAATTCGATGAATCACCAAAGGAGTAAGGTTTGAAATTTTTTAATCGTATATTAGGGCGAATTGCTTATATCGCCTGGGATACAAAAGAAGGACATATAAGACTCACCGAGTTCAACAAACTCAGTGAGCAACAATATTGGCCGAAGGAAAATCTACAATCCTTGCAGCAAAAAAAATTTGCTCAACTTGTAACACATGCCAGCAACACTAGCCCTTGGTATCAAAAAATAATAGCCGACTTGACGCTTGACCTTAATAATATAACCCTAAAAGATCTTCAAAAATTCCCAGTTACAAGCAAAAAAGATATTCGCGATAATACCCAAGATTTTATCAGCACAGCCTACTCAGCATCAGCAATGCCCAAAGCCAAAACAGGTGGCTCTACAGGCGTTTCTCTCAATCTGTTATTTGATGAAAAATGCCAAAAATTGCGCAACGGAGCACAAATGTATGCTGACTCGCTCAGCAGCTGGAGACCCGGTGCGCGCATAGCGGCCATTTGGGGCAACCCTCCCATAGCAAAAACGTTTAAACAAAAGCTACGGGCCTTTTTGCTTGAACGTACAATTTATCTCGACACCATGGACCTTAACCCCACATCCATGAATGCGTTTGTTACAAAATGGATTCAATTTCAACCAGACATAATCTTTGGCCATGCGCACTCAATCTATATTTTTGCTAAATATTTGCTAGAGCAAAACATAATTCACCTGCATCCCAAGGGAATAGTTGCCACATCCATGATGCTGCTAGATCACGAGCGCCAAGCTATAGAAAAGGCATTTAAGTGCAAGGTCAACAACCGCTATGGCTGTGAAGAAGTAGGGCTCATTGCCGTTGAATGCGAACAACACCAAGGCATGCATATCAATAGCCCCCATATTATTCTCGAGTGCTTAGACGAAAAAAACCAACCTGTCGCCACAGGACAGCCAGGAAAGCTCGTCATTACCGATTTAAATAATTTTGGCATGCCCCTAATTCGTTATCGCGTAGAGGATGTTGGCGTACTCAGCGATCAACCCTGCACCTGCGGCAGAACAACGCCTCTCCTTGATCGACTTGAAGGTCGTGTTGCTGACTTTCTAAAGAAAGCGGATGGAGGACAAGTTGCCGGTGTGTCGCTGGTAGAGCGCACACTCACCAACATACCCGGCATTGAACAGATGCAACTGGTACAAGAAAAACTAGATGAAATTATTATTAATCGCGTAAAAGGCCCTGAATACACCGCAGCAACAGACCAATCGCTCATCGACGAGTTCACACGAGTGTTTGGCTCAGGTATTCAATTACTCATCAACGATGTAGAAAAAATTCCCCAGGAAAAGTCCGGCAAATACAGGTTTTCTATATGCAAGCTGTAACACCCACACCCACTGCGCAAGAGCCACTGGTCAGCGTAGTCATTGCCAGCTACAACATGGGCCAATACATCCAGCAGGCGGTGGACTCCATACTGCAGCAAAGCTGGCAAAATCTCGAAGTCATATTGGTGGACGACGGCTCGACCGATAACACCCCCGAGGTGATGGCGCAGTACGCGCAGAACCCCAAAGTCATCTATATAAAGAATGAAAACCAAGGTCAGCCCAAGGCTAAAAACTGCGGCATTAAGAACACCAAGGGCGATTTTATTGCCTTTTGCGATGGCGATGATTTTTGGGAAGCCAACAAACTCGCGGTGCAGATGCCGCTGTTCAGCAACCCCAAGGTCGGCATTGTCTACAGCGAAGTCAGTAATATTGACGAGCACAATAAGCGCTACATAAAAGCCGACCACGAAGTGCGCCACACAGGCACAATCACCAACCAAATGCTGCTGGAAAACTGTGTGCCCTTCGGCACCGCAGTCATAAGGCGCGCCTGTGTAGAGCGCAACGGCATGTTTGATGAAGAGTTCCGCATGGGTATCGACTGGGACCTATGGCTGCGCTACTCGCTCGACTGGGAGTTTGCCTACACCCCCGAGCGCACCTATGTGTACCGCGTTTGGTCCGGGCAAATGTCCACCAACTATCGCGGTCGCTACGACTTTGCCACGCGCATTCTCACCAAGTTTGTACAAACCTACGGGGCGCAACTCAACCAGCGCTATGTGCGCAAAGCCTGGGCCGACATGCATGTGCGCGAAGCCGTGGTTTACGCCAAGCACGAAAAACAGTTTTTCATGCCCTTTAAGAAAATGCTCAAGGGCATAGCGCTCGACCCCTTTCGTCTCTACAGCTGGAAAAGTCTGGCTAAATTAATGCTGGGCAAACACTAATCATGTCGCTCATTAAACGCCTATTGCTCAAAGGCTTTGAGCGCTGCGGTGGTTTCAAACTACTGCAGTGGCACCAGCGCCATAGGCCGGTGATACTCATGTATCACCGCATTATCGATCAGCCGCATATTGCCGGGCTAGCACCTGCAGCGTTTGAGCAGCAACTGGCCTATATCGCCCAGCGCTATCGCGTGGTGCCCATTAACACCTTGCTGCAGGAAGTCGCCGAAGACCGTGTTCAGCCCTACAGCCTCGCGCTCACCTTTGACGATGGCCACTGCGACTTTTATCAAAATGCCTGGCCGCTGCTGCAAAAATACCAACTGCCCGCCAGCCTTTATGTGACCACCGGTTTTGTGGATGGCAGCCTTTGGCTCTGGCCGGATTTGCTCAAATATCTACTGATTAACAGCCCAATCAAACACTTTAACCTGCCCAGCCTGGGGGATATCTCCCTCGCCGAGCCCCATTTTTTACCCAGCTGGCACCAGCTGGGCGACCACTGTTTAAGCCTCAGCAGCGAGGCGCGCAGCGACTTTATTTACCTGCTGGCACACACCTTGAATACCGCCATTCCCGCGGCCCCCCTCAGCCCCTTTACCGCGGTGACCTGGGCGCAGCTGCAGGAAATGCAACAACAGGGTTTGGATATTGGCAGTCACACTGTCTCCCACCCCATACTCAGCAGCCTAACTAAGCCTCAGCTAGAGCATGAGCTAGGTGCTGCGGGTGCGCGTATTCAGGCGCAGCTGGGTCAATTCCCCGCCGGTATTTGCTACCCCAACGGCAGGCCCAGCGATATCAATACGCAGGTCACACAAGTGGCGCAGCAACTAGGTTATAACTATGGACTTATGGGGCGCAACTTGGGCATATACAAAAGCCAGCCCTTCCTAATAGGCCGCCTCGCCGCGCACAACGACTTCGACTATTTCAAATGGACGCTGTGCCGCCGGCCCGAAAAGTCCCACACCAAATACCTAGGCTAATTTCAGCGTTCAAACCTTAAGACCTTAATTGCCCTATCTAACTGGAACCCGCGTGTGAATAATTTTTTAACCCAACTCAGCCATCGCCATGCCTACCTAGCACTGCTGCTAGTCGCCCTGTTTTCGCTCTGGATAAAACTTGGCCTGCTCCAAGTCGGCGCACCCTATGTCACCATCGACGACTACACCCTCTTTGAAGGGGGCTTTTTAGTCTGGTTTGGCGAGGCACCGCCCCAGCGCATGTACTTTGAAAGCTGGCTAGTGGGCGCCAGTAGCCTAGTCACCTATATAAGTCACCTAGTCGCCTCCGGCAACCTGCAGCAGCTTGGGCTCAATCTAGTTGCCGATGCCTATGCCGACTTTCATCAGTCGCCCGACGACTATGTCACCCACTACCGTCTGTTTATGTTGGCTTTTGATATGGCCACCGCACTGCTGGTATTTAAGCTGGCGCTCCTGCTTTACCGCCCTCTTTACCGCTCCATAGATACCTACGATAGCGGCGTTACCGGCCTCACTAACCCCAAAGCCACTTGGCTGGCCTGCGCTGCCGCCAGTTTATTTTTGCTCAGTTACAACACCACCTGGTGCTATATAGTGGCCCGCCCAGACACAGTCACCGCCTTTTTTGCGGCCCTAGGCAGCTACTACTATTTCAAATCTCAAGGTGGCGCCAACGCCAAATACCTCTGCTACGCCGCCCTCGCCCTAGGCTGCGCCACAGGTTTCAAGCTACACGCCGCGCTCTTTGTGGTGTTTTTCATGCTCGACATGCTGCGTCAGTTCGGCCTAGTCGCCGCTTTTAAACGCTGCTTCATGTTTGGCCTTATCGCCTTCGCCCTGTTTTTGGTAGTCGCCGGTTCGCCGCTGTTTGACCCATTGCTCTACGTCAAATTGCGCGCGCTCAATATCAAAGACGACGCCTCCCCCTGGATCCACTGGGGCGATCAAATTGGCGTCACTCTGCGCGGCACCGGCTGGTTAATTCTGCCCCTGCTCATCGGCTTAGCGGCAACCTTCTTGCGCACAAAATTCTTGCCGACTAAACCGGCCAGCACCAACATGCCCAGCCCCCACAGCCCAACCATTGTCAGCCCAACCATTGTCAGCCTAGTCTTTGTCGCCTGCCTTTTTATGCTGTTTTTCCTGTCGATACGCCAACTGCGCGCCTACTGGATGCTACCCGCGCTACCGCTGTTTTATGTCGCGGCTATATATGCCCTAGCGCAGATAAAATCCAAATGGGCGATAGGCGTCGGCATGGTCGCGCTCTTTAGCATTGTCGTGCAGCAATTTGTGCAGCAGAGCCACGAGTTTGATAAGGCCCAATTCGGCGCAATGCGCACCTGGGTCAGCGCCAATGTGCAGCCCCATGAGGTCATCTACATAGTCGGCTATGAAACCCTCTTTTTACCTTGTAACACCCAGTGCCTAGCAAACCGCAAATTCAGCATAGAAACCCGCATCCAGCAGGCTATTGCCTTGGGTGAAAGCTTTACCGAGCGCCACATTCGCGACTGGGAAGAGCGCGCCGAATTACAGCTTATTGACATGCTCAATGAGCAAGCGGCGGGCTTTAATTACTACACCCTCAACGGCGCACCGCTGGCAAGCCTCTACCCCAAGGTAAAACTGGCCGACATTCAATACCTTATAGTTTTGCCCGGCTACCACACCCCCGAGGCCGACCAACTGCTGCAACAAGCCCTGCCCAAGTTCACCAAAGTCGCCACCACCAATGCCCCCGGCGGCAAAGCTGGCACCGGCGGCTTGGCTTATGACATCTATAAAAGGCAGCAGCCATGAGCCAAGCAACTCGACAGGCAACTCAACCGCCCGCCAAGCCGCGCATATTGCACTTTATTGAAAGCGAAGGCGTTTACGGCGCCGAGCGGGTCATACTCAACCTGTCGCAACAGCTCAAGGCGGGCGCCGACTTCACCCCAGTGGTCGGCTGTATAGTCGCCAGTACTAGCAGTGACAATGCCCTTTATGATGCAGCACTACAGCTGGGGCTAGAGGCGGTAAAAATCCCCATTGCCAATGCCCGGGTGCTGGGCGATTTGCCGCGCGCCGCGCGCCAGTTGCAGGCACTCAACATAGACCTTATTCACTCCCACGGTTACAAGCCCTCGGTGTTTGGCTTTGTGCTGCGCCTGCTCACCAAAATTCCCGTAATAGCCACCTGTCACCTCTGGTTTCAACCCAACAAAGGCCCGCTGAAAATGCGCGTCATGATCCGCTTGGAAAAGTTTTTTTACCGCTGGTTTCCCAAGGTCATAGCCGTGTCTGAACCCATTAAGCAGATACTGCTTGGGGCTGGCCTGCGCCCTAGCCAAGTGGACATAGTCTGCAACGGGGTAGACACACCCAGCAGCAGCCTAAACCCCGAGCAACTGCAACAGCTGCGCCGCGAGCTGGGCCTAAACCCCGGCGACTTCTGCCTGCTAAACAGCGCGCGCCTCAATGCGCAAAAAGCCCAATGGGTGCTAGTAGAAGCAGCAGCGCTCTTAAGGCAACAACAATTAAATCAACAGCAGCCAAACGCCCCGGTGCGGTTTTTCATCGTAGGCCAAGGCCCCCTAGAGCCAGAGCTGCGCGCGCACATCCAACGGCTCGGCCTAGCTGACAGCGTAAAACTGCTGGGCTTTCGCCGCGATATTCCGCAACTGCTGCAACTGTGCGACGCCTTTGTACTGCCCTCTATAGATGAAGGCATGCCCATGAGTTTGCTTGAGGCCGCCGCCGCCACTAAACCCATCATTAGCACCTTAGTGGGCGATATAGGCAAACTCATACGCCATGAGCAAAGCGGTTTATGCATTCCGCGGGAAAACCCCCAAGCCCTGGCTCAGGCCATAGAGCGCCTGCAAACCCAGCCGCAACTGGCGCAACAACTCGCCCAGCAAGCGCATAGCGACCTGCAGCGCAGCTACTCCAGCCAAGCCATGGCCGCGCGCTACAGCGAAATTTATCGCGAACTCTTCTCCAAAACACCCGTGGATGCGGGGAACTAAGCCATGCACACACCTAACGTTACCCAAACAGCACAACCCACCAGAATTTTATTCTGTATAGATACGCTTATTCGCGGCGGCACCGAGCTGCAGCTTATAGGCCTAATAGAGCGCCTAGACCCAGCGCGTTATAAACCCTATTTGCTCACCCTAAGGCCCAGCGACCCAGCGCTAACCCCAAAAAACTGCACCCACCTCGCCTGGCAAGTGCCCAAGTTACTGGCACCCGCTGGCCTTAAAAGCCTCTATCAATTAGTGAAGTTTTTACGCCGCGAACAAATCGACATAGTGCAGTGCTTCTTTCAAGACTCCACACTCTTTGGCGGTGCAGCCGCCTACCTAGCGCGCACGCCCGTGCGCATAGCCTGCTTCCGCGACCTAGGTTTTTGGCTCAGCCGCAAACAGGCCATACTGCTCAAGCAAATTTATAAACGCATGACCGCCTACATTTGCAACGCCGAAATAGTGGGCCGCCACTTTGAGCAAACCTTTGGCCTTGACCCCAGCAAAATGCAACTGCTGCGCAATGGCATAGAAGTAGAAAAGCTGCCGTTTATTGCACACCCCAACCCCAGCCAACACATAGGCATAGTGGGCAACATGACCCGCCCAGTAAAACGCACCGACCTGTTTATAAAAGCCGCCGCGCGCGTAGCACCACAACACCCGCACATTCGCTGGCACATAATTGGCGACGGCGACATGCGCCCGCAGCTGGAGCAGCTGGCACAAGACTTAGGCGTATTAGATAAACTCGTCTTCGCCGGGCGCGTAGCCGACGTAGCTGGTTATTTAGAAAACCTTGATGTAGGCGTAATCTGCTCAGACTCAGAAGGGCTCAGCAACGCACTACTGGAATATATGTTTAAGGGCGCCACCGTAGTGGCTACCGATGTCGGCGGTAACCCAGAACTGATCACCCATCAACAAACTGGTCTACTGGTGCCGCCAGATGATGAACAAGCACTCGCAGGCGCACTACAGCATCTTATTGAACACAATGAATTAAAAATAAGCTTAGCTAATGCCGCGCGTACTAAAGCAGAAAATGAATACTCTTGGGAGAAAGCCATAGCGGCACACCATAGTTTTTATCAACAACAACTAACACAGCAGCAACACGGCTAAGCCACCCCTTAGCAGGAGCTTTAAGTGAACACGAGTAAACTAAAACCAGCCGAACCAGATGTGGACTACAACTCCGCCAGTTACGAAATAGCGTCGCTCTTTCGCGGACAGCTGCTCAGCTATATGGTGGGTTTCTATATTTTCGCATTTTACTTAGAACTGCATAACCGCTTTCCAATTCTTCAAGCCATTCGATTCCAATTTACCTACGGTGCGATTATCGGCGGCCTTTGCCTGTATAAATATCTTAATGACAAGAGCAAGCAACCAAATTTTAATTCAGTCACTAAAACGACTTTTCTTCTAATTTTCATTATGGGTATCTACACAATATTTTCCATGGACAGGCCCGAGTCCATGACTGTATACAACGACCGTGTCATAAAGTTCGCGCTAGTGTCATTTTTCATTTACGCCGCTACCGATAAAATAGCAGACCTGCGCGTAATATTAGCCTTTATGCTTTTAGCATGGCTAAAAATGGGGCAGGAAGGCTTTCTAGGCTGGTCTACAGGAAGCCTAATGTGGGAAAATCAAGGCATTCAACGCTTACACGGCTCTACGGCTATGTATGGTCACCCCAATTCATTCAGTGGCTTTGCCGTTGGCTGCTTGCCCTATACAGTATTTTTATTAATGTGCGTAAAAAGTAATTTACTTCGCCTTGGCTTATTGGCCATTATTGTTTGCTCGCTCATTATTGTTGTGAATACTGGCTCAAGAACCGGCTATGTCGCAGTTGTAGTCGGTGCAGCCTACTTCTTTTTTACCTTAAAAACCGGAAAGGTAAAAGTAATGTTACTTGCAGCACTTACAATAATGCTGACCATTAACTTAGTCCCCCAACAATACAAAGAGCGCTTTGAGTCTATTTTTACCGGTCATGAAAAAGAGGGAAAGTCCAGTGAAGCAAGAATAATAATAATAGAAGATGCAATAGACATTAGCTTGCGCTATCCGCTAGGTATAGGCTTGCAGGCGTTCCCAAAAGTACGCAACGAGATGTTTGGCCGCGCACAGAACACCCATAATTTGTACCTAGAGGTTTTAACCAATATAGGCCCCATAGGCTTCATGGTTTTTGCAATGTTTATCGTCAAAATTCTAGCGCTAAACAAGGAGCTTATAAAACGCTTAATATCAATACCACTACCTACAAATGAAAAGCTATTTTTAAACAACTTATGCAAGGGAACCATTGGCTTTATTCTTATAAGATTATTACTTGGACTATTTGGCATGGACATGTATGAAATTTACTGGTGGATTGCGCTGGGAATTACTTTAGCCATTGCAAAACTTATACAAAAAAACACTGTAGGGCATCCACAATGAACATCAATAAAATATTTTTCAAATTTTTAATATACTACCCTGTAACAATATTAAGGCTTGAGTTTCCTTTTTTCCTCATTAGAAAACTTAAAAAGTCACAATATCTAGACCCATCAAAAATAGAGGCTATGCAAAGCAAAAAACTAAATAAGCTATTGCGTCATGCAAAAACTAATACAGTTCACTATAAAAATATAGATGCGGAAAATACTAACTTACAAGCACTAGCAACAATTCCAATTTTAGAAAAGGAATCAGTTAGATCTGACTACAAAAAATTAATTTCGAATAAATTTCATGGCCTAAAAGTAAATAAGACCACTAGTGGATCTACCGGCGCACCAGTAAGTATCCTCAAGAACAATTACGGTATGGCACAGGAGCTTGCCGCAACATGGCGGGGCTACAGCTGGGCGGGGATCGATGTAGGAGACAAGCAAGCAAGGTTCTGGGGTGTACCAATTGAGAGAAAAGGAAAACTTAAGGCGCAACTCATTGATTTTGTAACTAACCGCTACAGAATATCCGCATTTTCTTTCTCAGATAGTGATTTAGAAACCCACACAAATAATTTAGAAAAATTCTCACCGAAGTATTTTTACGGATATGTATCCATGATTGTTGAATACTGTCATTTTATAAACAAAAACGACTACCAAAATAAATTTAAGCTTACTGCCATTATTACAACCTCTGAAGTCTTAACAGACACAGACAGAGAGCTTTTAAGCAATACATTTAATTGCCCTGTTTTCAACGAATATGGTTGCGGTGAAATTGGCACTATTGCTCACGAATGCAAAAATGGCGCATTACATATAAGCGCCGAAAATATGATTATCGAAATTGTTGACGCAAAGAACAATCCAGTAAAAAAAGGTGTACCAGGCGAAATCATTGTTACTGACCTAACAAATTACTCCATGCCTCTTATTCGTTATCGGATGAGGGACTTTGCAACTATTAGTTCCAATGTATGCAACTGTGGCATTAATCTACCTTGCCTAGAAAAAATTCATGGCCGCTCATATGACATGATTGAAAACTCCAAAGGAAAGAAGTTTCATGGGGAATTCTTTCTATACATTATTGAAAACATCAAGAAAAAAGGAATCGCTGTTGATGGGTACCAAATAGAGCAAAGCGCTAAAAATCAAATAACCATTAGACTAATATGTACTCAAGAAGCGTTTGTCGAGTCAAAAAATACATTAGAAATCGAAATATTAGAAAAATTTGATAATGATGTAGATCTTGTGTTCATGAAGTGTGAATCCATAGAGCGCGAACCGTCCGGAAAGCTAAAAGTAATTAAGTGCCTATCAAATAAATCAAGTTAAGGATGGCAAAAATGCTAGGAATATCATTTATAGTTCCCACACATAATGAAGAGAACTATATTCAGCTCTGCCTTTCAAAAATTGAATATGTATCAAAGGGCTCTGCCATACCCGTTGAGATAATTTTGGTAGATAACAACTCGACAGATAAAACTTTGGAGATAGCATCAAAATTTAATGTATCTGTATATTTATGTAATACACCAAATAATCCAGCCGCGACTAGAAACATTGGCGCATCTTATGCAAATTTCTCAATTCTTTCTTTTGTAGACGGTGACTGTATTATTTCCGAGAATTGGATTGAACGATTAATAGAAACATACGAAGATACTGCTGTAGGAGCATATGGTGGGAGCGTATTAAGTCCAAAAAATGGAAATTGGATAGAAACAACATTGGCACCAATAAAATCTGCCGACTATCGGATACAAAATAAAGCGCTGCCAGGTGGAAACTTTTCAATAAGAAAAAAGCTTTTTCTTGAGCTAAAGGGATTTAATGAAAAACTAATAACTGCAGAAGATGATGATCTATCAAAAAGAGTAGTTAAAAGTAATTATGTTGTAATTAATGAAGGAAAACATAGTGTGATTCACCTCGGATATCCAAAAACTTTAGCCTCAGTGTTCAAAAAACAATTATGGCATGCGACGAGCCAACTAAAAGCACATGGGGTTCTTGGCGACAAGCTAGTTTTTATTACTATCTTTTGGATAGGAATATTATTTATAAGCCTACTAAGCCTTTTAACACCAAATACTATTTTATCAGTATTGAGTTTGACTCTATTTTCACTAATACCGCTAGCGTTTAGCATACAAAGACTTAAGAAAAAACCTCAAAAGAACCTAATTACATACCTTAGGATGTATCTGATATCTTGGCCTTTTATGTTAGGTAGAGCTACAGGGCTAATTCTAGAACTAATTAACCATAAAGTTATAAGATAAAAACCGTCGATTAAGCGATCACCTAAAAACGTAATCAGTCCAAAAAATGAGTTTTAATAACCTTTCATTCCTTTGCTTAAAAACTAAACTGCTACACTTTTCTTATCGTATCTAACTACCTGAGGCACAGATGTTGTGAACAAAATACTAATAGCATTCCTTACGCTTATACCTCTAGGTTCTATGGCTGAGACCAGCGTGACAAGCAGTACCAATACCATCAATCTTAACTCGCCTGATGGCAGATTTGGCACCGCACCTTTAACAGTTGTTCATGACGATTTTGACCAAGGAGCCGTTGGAAGCAACTTGGAAAATTGGTCTCTTGATAGCTCTCACGGCTTAGTTCCCATTTACTCAAATGATAGTGCTGTCACAGGTACTCAAAGCGGAAAGGCTCGCTTTTTCGATGGGAACTTCAACTCAACTGCAGAGTTAAAAAATCTTGGAGGAATAACTACAGCCTACCTAAGTTACTATTTCAAAATTCATTCAATTACTGGAGTGCCATCTAGAAACATTAAGCTAGCACGATTATCCGGCGGCTATCATGGAGGTTATGTTCAACCTGTAGGGCTGACATTCTTTGAAATCAATAAAAACGGTATTTACTATACCTACTCAAAAGCTAATGAAGAATCAAAAACACCTACACGATGGCTAGCGAATTATTCTGATAACCAATGGTATAGAGCCGAATACTACATTCAACTATCTAATCCAGCAGGAGCTGCGAATGGCAGAAGTCGCATTACAATTAATGGACAGGTTTTTGCTGACTTTAAAGATGCAGTTACCGAAGAGTCAGGAAATAAAATGGAATGGCTGACAATGCCTTACTATGTAGCACATGATCCAGGTGGTGATTACGAAGTGTTTTATGACAATGTGGTTTTATCTAAAAATTTAGCTCGAGTTGAAATCTGCGATAAGCACGAATACAAAGCCTGTAAAACGCCCACCATCGTAAAAGTACTATCTTGGAGTCCAACAAAAATATCCATTGATGACTCATATTTTTCAGACAATAAATCTTACTATTTATACGTCTTTGATAGCTTAGGTAATATGATAAATGAAAATGAAATTCATATATGTAAAATATGCCCCGCAGCACCTACAAAATCGAAATAAAGTTTAATCACACTATAGAGCTAAATTTCAATTTAGCTCTATAGTTCCTCTGAAATAAAATCTATTTATCGAAATTTAAATCGCCGCTTGGTAAAGCCAACTATAAAAAATTCACATTTAACAATAAACACCGAAGTCAATATCAATATCAGTACTACTAGAGCAACTGCCCCCAACCCTAAATCACTCCAAAAATAATCAATTAATTTCTTTCCGGCTCGATTGTGTATTAA
Source organism: Cellvibrio sp. 25HG11W-0 (assembly GCF_057815475.1). Lineage (NCBI taxonomy): Bacteria > Pseudomonadati > Pseudomonadota > Gammaproteobacteria > Cellvibrionales > Cellvibrionaceae > Cellvibrio > Cellvibrio sp. 25HG11W-0. The sequence goes on along the minus strand of NZ_CM174230.1, from coordinate 291,687 downwards.
ATATAGTGGATAACTGATGGAGCCGAGCAATAAAAAACTGGCTGTTTTTTTAACATTAAAATAGCCCAGCGCCAAACCATAAAAAAACATAAACAACAGCAATACCAAACCAGCCGCAAGATTCCTCTCTAATAAACCGACTGTCACCATAAAATAGCTGGTCTGCTCGCGCGCCAGGATCATAGCAAACAACCCGCTCACCAAAAATAACCATTTGATGTAGCTTTCAGTATTATTTTTATTAATTAGATAAGCGCAGATACCACCAATAAAATAAAACGAATACTGGGGGTTAATAAACCAACTTAAAAAAAATGGCTGATGCAGAAAGTAATAAGCAATTGCTGCCATCAACCAAGCACTAAGCCAATATCGCCAAAACTGAAACAAGCCTGTAGCCAAAAGTAAAAAAATGCAGCAATAGAATTTGAGTTCTGCTTGTAACGTCCAGTAGACGCCATCCACATTGGGTATGGAGAAATAATCATTCAATATGGTGGCATTAGCCAACACCGCCACAAGGGGTGTTGTCTCGCCTTTTAGCCACCAAGCAATACACAGAGTAAACAACAGGCATACTATAAATGCAGGGTAAATACGCAGAGCCCTAGCAGTAATAAACTCCATCGCTGATCTGTTTTGCGCCGAGGCCATAATCACAAAGCCGCTCAACATAAAAAAGAAGTTCACGCCTAGATAGCCAAACTTAAGTGTATTTTGCAACGCCACCAACGACTCGTTTATGTATATTGAGTAGTGATAAAACAACACCGCGAGCGCCGCCAAAAACCTCAGCGGGTCTAATATTGCAAAACGCGGTTTACTAGCTTCTAACATAACAACATCTCTTATTACACCCACTAAGGTTTAAAAAATCCAAATACCTTCGCTTCAAGTAAAAGCTTAAGCCCCTTGTATGAAACCCGAATACTTAAGCTTTTACTTGCATAGATTGCCTGCTCTTTATATTTTTTTTGCACCCAGTACGCGTAAGCTAAACCCAAGTAGTCTTTAGCTATTTGCTTTTTTAGTACATTTTTTATAGCTGGCTTTTCGCATTCATTTAGGGCTATAACTAAGGCCTTTATTTTACTTGGCCCCCTGCGCAGAAAACCCCGCTGGCTAATACAGTCCGGCTGGATTCTATAGTGGTGTAAAACCTCATTAACAAAAACACCGCTATGGTTTTTTGAAAACTGCATCCAAAATAGCCTGTCGTCAGAATTCTTCAAGCTCTCATTAAAAACGTTCCGCGCGCCGAGTGCCGAGCGTCGCAACACTACACTTGAGGTACCAATAAAATTGGTGCTGCACACACCCTCATATAAACTTTCTGCCGTTATGACAGTTGCATGACCTAAGCTAGGCGCTATGGATAGTATATTCCACAAGAGTTCATAGTCTGCAAGGTAATCACTTTTCAACAATTTCCCCTGTTCATCAATAGACGCAAAATTTGTAAACAACATATCTGCAGTTAGGTGCTCATCCAAAACTGCAACCGAAAGCGCCAACTTATCTGGGTGCATTAAGTCGTCCGAGTCGAACATACAAATATAATCGCCACTAGTGGCGGCTATACCTATGTTTCTTGGCTTTGCCGGGCCACCGCTATTTTCGATTGAAACAACTTTAAATCGCTTGTCTTTTTTTTCAAACTCCAGCGCCGCGTTTAGGGTTGTATCCGTAGAGCCGTCATTTATAACGATGCACTCAAAATCCTCATAGGTTTGGAGAGCTATAGATTTAAGAGTCTCCTGAATATAGGCCTCAGCATTATAGGCGGGTATAACAATACTAATTCTTGGCATGGTTTAGTCCTGCAACAATCAACACCCTAAAACCTCACCAAAAAATTCAGTGCAGGCAATTGATTTAAAAATTGTAAAGCTAATTACCCTATGCTTTTACTTTTCTTAAAGGGTAATAGGTTTTTAACTATTAGTAATTCTTTCCGCGTAAATAGCAAAGCACCAATACCCACTTGAACAACTGCAATAAGTGCAGCAAATAGCAACATATCTACCAGTGTTAGACCTGAAGGATTACTAATAAAGCTTTTGGCAAAATAGGCTAGTGCAATAGAAAGTGAGAGCAACAATACGACTCTCAATAAAAAGTCCTTTAACTCAATGTTAATAAATTTTCTGCAACATATCGGCAACACAATAAGCCGCGCAATTAAGTTAGGTATTGCTATGGCGTAGGCAGCGCCATTTATGCCCAGCTTTGGAATAAGCACCCAGCATAAAATAGCACTGGCTATGGTTTCACCAATTGATATGTAGGAGCCTATAGAGTGCTTATTAATCGTTAAGAGTAAGCTATTGAGCGGGCTGACAAAATAGGCGGAAAATCGCCCTACCGCTAATATCATTAAACAGCTAAAAGCTTCCGCTGCCGGAACTGAACCCTTCATCCATAAGTTTATAAAGCTAATACCCAATAGATAAAAACCCGAGAGAAAAATGGCACCCAGCGCTATGTTGAGCTTAGTAAACATGAGCACCGATCCCTGCAGCTTTTGTTGTTCATTTTTTGCGTAGTATTCGGTAAATATGGGGCCAGTAATATTGGTGGCTTGGTTCAAAAACTGTAGCGCATACTCCACCAGCCTAACCGCCACATAGTATACGGTGAGGGCACTATTGCTTATATAAAAGGCAATAAACCAAATATCCATTTTGTCGCGCAACAGGGCCGCCAGGTCTATTACAAAAACCCATTTACTAAAGTGGAACACATCTTTAAACGTTGAAAGGTCTATAGACTCACGCGAATAACGCAATTCTTTAAATAATTTATTAGAAAAACTCACATAGATGCCAGTGCTTATAATACCGGTCACAAAGGTAACCATGGCCATGGCCACCAAGCCGTAACCATGGGAGATAAAATAATAAATTAGCAACGCATCTATAATGCTTTTACTTAACCGCACCTGGGCCACAAAATCAAAGCGCATATAGGCGCTTATAATACCGGGGAAGGCCTTAGCCGGAAACTCAATGGCTAAAGACAAGCCCGTGATAATTAAAATGGTTTGCGCAAGGGTTAAGTTCTGGGCATTTTCCATTAACGCCGCCGCGCCAAAATGCGCAGCTAGAATAGAAGCAATTAACACCACTACCCCCAACAGCGAATAGATAACCAGCGAAGTGTTAATAATACGGTTGGCACCCTCTGGATTATTTTGGTGAATATATTTTGAAACGTAACGGGTAACCGCTTGGTTAAAACCCAAGTCCAGCAGGTAGTAACTACCTACAATACTGCCAATAACAATCCATAAACCATAAAGCTCTTTACCTAAAGTGGAAATCAGGAAAGGCATCATGAGCAAGCCGATAACAATGCTAACCAATGTTTGTAATACTCTAAAACCGGATCCTTTTAGGATTAAAGAAAACTTTGAACTCACGACATTACCTTTTACGTAACAATAGTTGTTGCAGACTGCGCAAATGTTTTACTCGGCCTCGCTCTAGGGCATAGCTGACCAAGGTGGTTTGTAGGTTACTTATGTGTTGTTTATAGTTGCTATTTTTACCTTGCCCAGCCATGAAGTCATAACCATAACCTTGGGCTAAGGCTGCCTCTATGGCATAGCCCATGTGGAGTGCACCTAGGGCTATTTTGGGGTATTTGTTTTCAACAAAGCCTGACTGTAAATTGTACCTATATCCCTGCCATACAATATCAAGCAATAGCGAAACCTCTTGGCCACCTACCCTCATTGCTTCTAATATAATTTCGCCACCTTGATGATTCAGCTCCGTTAAAAATAACGTCATAAACTGAATAGATTTTTCCCCATAGCAGGCTTGCCCCCAACGCTCCACATGAAAGTTATTAAGCCGTGAAATAAACTCACTCACTTCACTTAAGGAGTATCGAGAAAATGAAATCGCACCATGATTGCTTAATAACGTGCGGCGATTGTAGTAACGCAACCGTGTATTCGCCCCTAGTGATTGCCAATACTCATGACAGCTACCCGGAGCAACCCTATAGGCTATTTCTGTTTTTTCACGATACACTTTTACACCCAAGGCCTTTGCGAGCGCCCAAACATGCCCTTCCGCTACCGACCCTTGAATGACATCAGGGATTAAGAATTGGTGCCAAGGTAGTTGCGCTAAGCGTGACGCTAGCTTTTCTATGGTTGAGTGCGCTAGAAGAGAATGCAGATTTATATATTCGGCGCGCGGCGTTGATACCTGCCGAGATCCCACGCCCATAAGATGCATACTAACAATAGGAAGAACCTTTTTGACCCTGTTGCGGCACAAATACAGTTGTTGCATAGGATTTTGTGGCGCGCCTATATCCACAACCTGAATACCCGCATTATCTCCCCATATTTTCGCCCACGCATTTATCCAGGCAGCGGTGCGAAATAGGCTAGGAGGTTCTACCACTGCCGGCTCCAACATATTTACTGCCCTATAAAAACAAACGACAACTCTTTTGGAGTTGCCGTTTGTGAGGTTTACGCTTAGCGCTTAATGACGACTTTTTGCATCAATAACATGCTGCTTTATTTCTTCATTCGCGGGAGCCAACTCTTGCGCTTGTTCTAGCACTTTTACACCCTCAGCTACCGCGCCTGTCTCTACGAGTATCCAGCCATAGGTATCTAATACTTCTGGAGACTTCGGTGCCAAGTTGGCAGCCTTTTTAGCCATTTCCAGTGCGCGCGGATCTTTATCTTCATAATACATCCACGCGAGATTGTTGAGAGCAACCGCCATATTAGGTGAAAGCGCTATAACCTTTTCGTACCATTCTTTTGCTTCAGATTTATCACCTGCCGTTTGCGCACCTATAGCTTTTATTAAAGTTGCCTTTGCACTCTTCGGTAATTTTTCAACCCAGTCACCAGCAAAGGTAAGCGCTAAGGCTTCTTCTTTATTGCGTTGATAGTAGGTGTAAATTGCATCGGCTACGCCTTCTGTTGGCGTTTCGCCCCATGACTGACGAAACAGCTTAATACCTTCTTCTGGCTTTTCTTCCGCAAAACGTATTACACCCTGTAAGAATAAACGTGCGCCTTCATTTTTATCAGATGTAGAAAATGCATCCAGCAAACGTTGTGCTTCAGGAATCTTTTTATCAATAAGTTCAATTTGAATAAGGTTTGCGAGATAGTCGGGGTTTTCAGGATAGAGTTTTATGGCTTCCAGCATGCTGACACGCGCTTCACCCAATTCATTTTTTGCGCGATGCTGCATAGCTTGCGCCTGATATAGACTAGCGGCAATTTGCTTCACATGATTTGCATTACCGCTACGCTCTAACGCAATTTTAATATGCGCGAGTGCTTCTGGTAATTGCTTGTTATTTACCATTAACTGCGCAAGAACAACGGATGGCTGCCAGTTAGTCTTTGTTTTTTCAAGCCCCTGCAGAAAATCTACAATTTCTTTGTCGCGCTTGAGTTCGAGCATAATCTTATACCAACGCCCATAGGCCGCCGTCATATCAGGATCTGCTGCTAGCGCTTGCTGCCATGCATTTACCGCTTTTTGCGGTTGATTTTGAATTTCGAAAATTTGTGCCAAACCAGAAAAGGCTAATTGTTTTTCGCTGTTAGACTTCATGCTCAGTGATTTTTCAAAAGCCTGTTCGGCAGCTGCGTAATCCTTCAGCTCCATAAAGTACCACCCCTCCATAAAGGGGCCACGCGCGTTGTCAGAAAACTGTCTTTTGAATTCTTGAATTTCTTCTTTCACTTTATCGGCTTGGTCATTTTGAAAAAGCGATTTCAAATAGACTTGTTGCACCATAATGTCCAGCGGCTGGGCCTCATAGGCCTTTTGCAGTTGCGCAAGTGCTTGCTCCGGCTGATCAAGCGCTTTATAGCGCTTTGCAAGGGCTATACGTACCCGCTGCTGTTTAGGGTCTAACGCTAAGCTTTTCTCTAATGCTCTCGCGCCCTCTACGCTTTTGTCGTCGCGGTCTAATAAGGCCAGACCATAAGTAGCCAAAATAGCTGCATTATTAGGTTGGTTTTCAGTGGCATTTTTTAATAGTTCGAGCGCCTCATCCATTTTGTTGCTGCGATATTTAACCAGAGCTGCCGCCTGTATAACGGTGGGTGTAGCTGTTTCTGGATCTATAAACTGGTCGAATAAATCTGATGCCTTGTCATCAGCACCTTTTTGATATTCCACCATACCGAGCAGCGTTGCTGTTTTTTTATCCTGCGGGAATTGTTCGCGCAATTCGTTAAGTATCACTTCTGCTTCAGCAAATTTTCCCTGCTGGTACATTTCCATCGCTTCATTAAAGCGCTGTTGTGCGGCGTTACTTTCTGGGCTGGCTTCCGCAATGACTTTTTGGTAGGTATAAGCCTCACTGGTGCGACCTTGCTGTATGAGCGCGTCCGTAAGGGAAGTAAGCACCTGCAAGCGCTCCACGGTAATAATGTCTGTTTTAGGTAAAAAACTCAGCGCAGTTGTAAGATGTTTTTCAGCTTGCGGTAATTTCTGTAAAAAGATACTCACACTGCCCAATAGGCTTAGGTATTTGACATTATCTGGCTGCGCCGCCACCAGCTCACTTAAGAGAATTTCTGCTTCTTGTATTTTGCCTTTGGCCAACAGGTAATTTACCTCTACAAATGTTTTCTCATGCTCTGCGCCACCCATTGCTACGTATTTTTCGATTGCCGCTGTATACGCATTATCATCGCCCAAAGAGATGTTTGCCGTCGCAAGTAAGGCCATTTGACGCGCAGCTTCTTCACCTTGTGCATCGCTCGAGTGATCGTTTAATACATTGATGGCAGTGCGGTATTTTTTTGTGGCAACATAGGCCTCTGCTAATTCAGTCGCTACTACTGGTTGCTTTTCTACTACTTTACTCAGCATATTTTGCGTAGCTACGTAGGCACCAATTTGGTTGTAGATTTTGGCGAGCAAGAGGTAGCCATCTGCTGCCTCGGGCTGCAATTGAATGGCACTTTTCGCCTCTTGCATGGCGGGCGTTAGCTGACCTTGGCTCTGATAGACCTTACCTGAGGTGAGGTGACGTTCAGCCTCTACTTTGTGTTCTTTTTGTTTATCACTACAACCCACTACAAAAATATTTAAGGTTATTGCAATTAGTATGAGTATTTTTTTCATGGGTGCACCCATTCTCTTTTTTTAATGACTATTGTTAATGCCTGTGGCGGCACGATTCCCAAAACTTATTTACTATAGATATTCCAACCAACAATTTTTCACTACTCTATTAATCTTTTTACCACTTTATTCTGGCCGAACAAACCAGCCAACGACATAGGCTGCTGCTCTTTAGCTATGTGTTAAAAACTATAACTTATTCCTACCCCTACAAATCTTTCACTGTATTCAGCGTCAAGGTTTTCGCTGCTACGGTCCTCGTCTTCAACCATAAGACGCAAAGCAAGTGATCCCATAAACGTATAACTATATTCCGCACTGGCAATAGTAGAATCGTAGTCACGCCCTAAATCTGCACCACTGAATACAAATTTACTTTGGGTATATTTCACATTAATCGCGGATGCTTTGGTGAACGAATAGCCAAACGTTAAACTGCCACCTGTTGATTTTTGTTGTTTTACATCATTGATGTAATCATCCTGCTGTAAAAAAACCGTTGCAGTTAAATCACATTTGAAACAAAGAGAGGCAGCATTCCAACTTGCTTGATTATCTTGACGCTTAATTAAGCCTAGTGCGCCACCAGACCCATCGCTGGTTGGCAAATTTGTGAGTGAAGGCTGATTGCCATTACCTAAGGATGTATCGGTTATGGTTTCAGAGCTCATTAATTCGAAATCATACAGCCCCGTTTTGTAACTTATATTGAGGCTATAGGCAGGTGAGGTTTCGGTGAAGCCTATTTCGGGGTCGCTTTGGTTGTAACCCAGCTCGATTCGGTAGCCTAGCTTACGTAGTTGTACCGCATAACCGAGCATGGCTTTGCGCGAGGTATAGTTAAATTCGCTTAGGGTTTCGAAGTTGATTTCTGTTGCTTGCACCATAAGCTGTAAATTTTGTGTTGCCGAGGTGCCGTGAAGGAGCATTAAGCTTGCACCTTGACGAGTTGAATCTAAGCGCTCATTTTCAAGAAATTTCACTTGTGTACTATCAACCGATAATTGCACTTGATCTGCGCTGCTAATACGGAAGCGCGCATTGGGTGTTAGAGTAAATATCTCACGTGAATCTTGATTGTTGGTAAGGTTTATTTGATCTGGCGCTTTTAGGAGTGTGGTGCGGGAATGTGTTATGTGGAGATCAAGCGGCTGGTGTTCTTTACCAATAACAAGTGTTGAACTGCCGTCCAGTGTGCTTTTATTTATTTGAGAGTCTTCGCTGAAACGCCGCTCATTGGCATTGTAGTCGGCTATAAATTCTATGAGTGCGTTGGTGTATTCGCCGCTCAATGTTAGCCCATACTCATCTTGTCGCTCATCTAACAAGGTTGTCGGAGACTTATAGGCATTGTCCGATGAACCAGCCAGACCATAAATCTTTCCTGACAAACCGTTCTCGGCATGCAGCGCAGGCGACACTAAAGCCACTGTAGCCAAGCTGACAATTTTGCGCAAAAAAAGTTGAGTTTCCATAAGCTGCCCAGCTGTTAGCGATTATCCGTGAAGTGCTTAGTTGTTAAATACTAAACCCGCAAACTTTTCCTTACCTACTGCATCTACTGCTGCAAGAACTTCGTTAGTTACTGCTTTACCAAAAGGCACCACAATCAATGCGTGGTCGCAGTAGCGCGCTAAAATACGCGCTTCTGTAGACTGTTGAACTGAAGGAGCATCAAGCAATATAAAACGATCGGGATAGCGCGCTTTGATTTCCGCAACAAACACTTCCATTCGCTTAGAATTAAAAAACTCGACGGCAGATTCACTGGAGCCACCTGATGGAATCACACGCAAGCGCTCAAGACCGCTTGGATAGATAATGCGCTTTAATGGGACTGTATAGTCGGTAAGGTACTGAGTAAGCCCCAGTTCGACCTCGGGGCCGGCTATATATTTTGAGGTGTTATTGCTATAGGGATTACAGTCGACAAAGAGTGCAGTTTTATGTTGATCTAAGGCAAAAGTAGCCGCCAGATTAAATCCAAAAAAACTCGCTCCTCCTTCGTTCGTCACTGAGGTGACGAGCAATACCATATTGTCCGTTTTGCTTTTTTGCAGCAAACGAATGCGCACTTCACGAAAAGCATTGAGTAATTCACGCTGACGCATACCGGTAAATATGACTTTCTTTTCGTAAAGCTCCTCTTGTGTCCAGTAGACAGGAGGCGTCATATTTTTTATTTGCTCGCGCTTACGGTGCTCAATAACCGCCGACTTCACCAGCTGCTCGCTCGACTCTACTAAGGAGTCTACCCCTTCCTTTAAGAGACTAAGATTTTTTTCTTTGTGTATATCCATGATCTTGTGCCTATAGGGTATCAATTAAGCGCGAGTAATTTGCCAGAAAATTGCTATGCCTACATAAACCAGTATTGCCAGCAGGAAACTGCCCAGCAAAATAAGCATATCTTTTTTGAGTAGTCGCTCACCAATAGGTGATTTGAAATGCGGAATCACGCCAAGCAGTTCAATCTCTGGTGGCATTTGCAGCTGTAGGTTGCGCGCAGATCTAAAATGCGGATCGAGCATGACATAGAGCACCAGCAAACCGAGTGGCAAGAGCAAGCCAAGAATAGGACCGATGATGGCAAAGTGAATAAAGTTTAGACCTGACGGTTTAAGTGGGAAACTTGCTGGCTCTTGAATGCGATAGCTCACACCCTGGCCCTCAATGTCGAGAGTCATAGAAAGACGCGCAGCTTCTTTGCGCTGTAACATTTCTTCGTACACTTTTCGTGTTACATCATAGTCACGTGTTAACTCTGAAAGCTGTGCTTGGTTGCCTGCGATGCGCTGCTGCCGTTCAAACTCTTGCTCTCGAAGTGCTTCTAATGATTGCATGCGACGACGTTCTGAACGCAGCGTCACTTCTGCGTCGGACAATTGTTTGCGCAATTCTTCATAGAGTGGGTTTTGCACTTGATCGCCTGAGCCATAAACCTCACCGCTGGATTGAATTTTAGCAATGGCTTGGTCAAGCTCTGCGATCTGTCCACGTTTGGAAATAATATCGGGGTAACTCTCTTCATAGCTTGAGAGCAATTGTTCTAACTGTGTATTTAAGGTTTGCCGACGAGCCTTTAACTCATCAATTTGGCCCTTGGCTTTGAGATATTGGCCTTCATTACCTAATTGGGCCTCTATGGTATTTACGCGTGCCAAACCCTCTTCGATAGAGATCTTTAGTGTTTCAATTTCATCGCGCAAGCTGGCTAGACGCGCACTAACTGAAGCCTCCGACCCATCGGTATTTTGTGAGTTGAACTCTTTGAGTTTTTCTTCCGCAAACTCAAGTTGCTTTTTATAGGTTTGTACTTGCGCATCAATAAAGTTGTAGGCACCCACACTTTCTTCACGCTTTTTACGCGCGGTATCGGCAATAAATACATTGATGATTGCGTTAAGGACTTCAAAGGACTTGTCGGGATTGCCCGCGACAAAGCTGACTTGAAAGTGATTGTTATTACGTTCGCGTTTAATAGCGATATTGCCGCGCAGTTGATTCACCACCCTGAGCTGGTCTTCATCGGGTGTTGATTTGGTGATTAAGCCACTTTCTTTACCTACAGCAATTAAGATACTGCGGGTATAGACAATTTCACTCGCCTGTTCAGAGCGATCAATTTTAGTGACTTCAGCACTGCCTTTAAGCAGCGGCTCGATAATATTGGTTACATCGGCAAAGAGCACTGCACTGGTGGTGTAGCTTTTTGGCCAAATAATACCTAAGCCTAACAATCCAAAGCTCACGCCCAAAAACAACATCAAGCACCAAAAGCGAAAGCGGATTAACTCCGCACGCAGCGCTGCCAGCAAGTCTTTTAGATACACTTTATCCATTAATTAACTCTACCCTTGTGCTGAATCATTTAGCATCCACTACCTGTCTCGGTCGCCGTTAGCAACACATTTTCTTTCGCTTAGAAAGCTCGTTCCGGCACAGTGACTATGTCGGAAGGCTGCAGTGGATAGTTAGTTTCAACTTTTCCATCGTTAATCAAATCATCCAATTTAATGGGGTACACCTTAATTTGACCTTCGAATTTGCGGTAAAGCTTGGCTTTGTTAGAAGACGCAAATTCGTTGGGGCCACCGGCCAATAAGACGAGATCCAATACGGTCATACCTTCGCGGTAGGGAATTGATTGTGGACTGCGCACAGCACCGGTAATACGGACACGACGCTGGAAATCTGAACTGGCGGGATTGGCGACTATGACGGTAACTTGTGGGCTTTTTACAAAATTGCTGAGGCTTTTAACGATATTGTTAGATAGCTCAGTCGCGGTTAGATCCGCAGCCATAATATCGCCAATTAACGGCATGGATACTTTGCCATCGGGGCGCACTGGCACTGAGAGCGAGAGTTCTGGATTGCGCCAAACGTTAATGCGCAGATCATCTCCCACACCTATATGGTATTCACTGAGCATTCCGGCATCACTTACCGGCGGCATTTTTATCGGCTTATTACTGCTACACGCTGTTAATGCCAAGATGATTAATAAGCCGTGCACTAGGGTTGCGATCAGTTTCATGGTTCTGCTCCTTAATGTGTACAAATTCTAGAATTGCCGGAAGCACTGGTTAGTGCACGCCCTTACCGAGCAAAATAATTTCAACCGTTTGAATCATGATGAGCATATCCATCAGAAAACTGTGGTTTTTGGTGTAGTAGAGATCGTATTGCAATTTGTTTTTTGCATCTTCTACTGAGGCCCCGTAAGGGTATTTCAGTTGAGCCCAACCCATTAGGCCAGGCTTTACCTTGTGACGCGTATCGTAAAATGGAATTTGCTCGGTCAGCTCACTTACAAACTCAGGGCGCTCGGGACGCGGGCCAACAAAACTCATCTGGCCTGCGAGTACGTTGTAAAGCTGAGGCAATTCATCTAGGCGAGTGTTGCGAATAAAGGCACCAACCTTGGTGACCCTCGCATCATTCTTTTGCGCCCATACAGCACCATTCTTTTCCGCATCCTGACGCATACTGCGAAACTTGTAGATGCGGAAAGTTTTGCCGTTCAATCCTACTCTTACTTGGTGATAAAGAATATTACCCGGGCTTTCCAGCCTTACAGCTATGGCAGTCAACAACATAAACGGCCAGAGCACAAGGAAAAAGGCAGACGCGAGCACCAGATCAAACACGCGCTTGGCCATGTTGCGCCTTTGTGAATACTTGAATCCGTCGGAAAAGAGCATCCAGCTGGGCTGTAATAAGGTAATGTCAATTTTGCCCAGCTCCCGTTCACAAAAACTGAGCGCATCGCTTGAAGGAATACCGGCTAACTTACAATCGAGAAATTGACTGAGCGGAAAAGCAGTACCATTACCGCGGCGGCGCTCATCAGGCGAAATCACTATTTCAGAGATTTGGGTGCTGCGCACAAACTTAAGCCAATCGCTTGGCTCAGTCATGACGAGACTGGGATCAACTACTATTGCCTCGTCGCCACTGGGTATGCAGCCAACAATATGTACGCCCAAGACATTGCGCTCAGGTGCGAGATCGGCCAGCAATTTTTGTGCGCGACTTCCCGCACCATAGATCACCACGCGACGCTTGAGCTGGTCAGTATCCACCAATTTAATAAACACCCAGCGCAGCGCTATGACGGCGGCGGTTGCTAAAAGCACGCCCCAAAAAATAAAACCCTGATAAATGATGTCGTTGCCAATGATGATGTTAGCCAAAAACAAACTAAGGCTACCAAGGAGAAAGAAGCTGACCAGAGTGCGCAACACCATGCTGGAGAAGCCTTCACGCACCAGCGCCATATATACCCCCATCGAGAGGGTACAGCAGCTGAGAAGAACAGCGAAGGTGATAGTCGCTAGCCACGAAAAGTCGAATAAAGCCAACCCAGTGTCTCTAAGCTCTGCACTAGCCGTCAACCATTGCGCAGCCCAGGCTGAACCGGCAAGCAATAGGGCCTCCGCAATACCCAGAAATAAATAGGGTATATGGACGTAATGCTTATTAAGACGAATGTAAGACAAACTCGGTTCCTTCACATTGATGGGTAGCATTGACCGACAGAGCCGACCTAGAAATTAAGTGGCGCATTATAGCGAGTTTTATGACAAAAACTCGAACACTGCGCCAGAAACCTGTCAGACCGCTAACTCCTGCGCAATCTAAGACAAAAAACGACAAAGCTTTATGCTGAAACACCCTGTGAAATATAAAAATAATCCACAAATGTGGTAACTTAGGCGCCCTCTGGATTTTGACGCCCGCTAAGGAATTACTCATGTTCGCAAGCAAACCCAAGCTTTGTATCATTGGCCTAGGCTATGTCGGCCTACCGCTCGCGGTGGAATTTGGTAAAACGATTGAAACTATCGGCTTTGACATACATTCAGGCCGGATTGCTGCGCTGCGCCAAGGCGTAGATCATACGCTCGAATTGACGGCGGAAGAACTCAGTGAGGCCAAAAACCTGAGCTTTACCACCGATGAAAAAGCTATATCCAACTGCGATGTTTATATAGTTACTGTTCCCACTCCAATTAACGACAGCAAACAACCCGATTTAACCCCACTGGAAAAGGCCTCTGCCTTACTCGGCCGCGTTATTGGGAAAAATGCCATAGTAGTCTTTGAATCGACTGTTTACCCCGGCTGCACGGAAGAGATCTGCGTGCCCATTATTGAACAGGTTTCTGGCTTCACCTTTAATCAGGACTTCTTCGCAGGCTACAGCCCTGAACGCATCAACCCAGGCGATAAAGAACATCGCGTCCACAACATTATTAAGATTACCTCTGGCTCAACACCTGAGGTCGCGGACTATGTGGATCAGCTCTACCGCAAAATTGTGGTGGTAGGCACCCATAAGGCCAGCAGTATTAAAGTAGCTGAAGCCGCTAAGGTGATTGAGAATACTCAGCGCGACATTAATATCGCACTTATTAATGAGCTCTCACTGATTTTCAAACGCTTAAATATAGATACCCTTGAAGTGCTGGAGGCAGCAGGCACCAAATGGAACTTCCTACCCTTTCGCCCCGGCTTGGTAGGCGGTCACTGTATCAGTGTCGACCCCTACTACCTTACCCACAAAGCACAACAAGTGGGCTACAACCCCGAAGTGATTCTCGCAGGGCGCCGCATTAATGATGGCATGGGCTCCTTTATCGCTGACTCCGTCATTAAGATGATGCTGCAACGTAAGACCCATGTGGTAGATTCCAATATTCTGATTATGGGGCTGACGTTCAAAGAGAACTGCCCCGACCTGCGCAACACCCGCGTGATCGACATAGTGCGCGAACTGCAGGACTACCACGCTAATGTGCATATCTATGACCCTTGGGCCGATAAAGCCGAAGCACAGCATGAATATGGTTTGGATTTGATAGATGCACCCCAAGCGGCCAGCTACGACGCCATTATTCTGTGTGTAGGCCACGACAAGTTCCGTGCCCTAGGCGCTCCTGCAATACGCGCGCTGGGCAAAGACAAACATGTACTTTTTGATGTTAAACATATTTTGCCGAAAGACGCGGTTGACGCACGGCTGTAATTTTTAAGGACGCACCATGAAAGTTTTAGTAACAGGCACTGCAGGTTTTATTGGCTCCACCTTGGCCAAGCGCCTGCTCGCGCGCGGCGATGAAGTCGTGGGTATAGATAACCTCAATGATTACTATGATGTGCAGATCAAGAAAGATCGCCTTGCATACCTAACGCCGCAAGCGGGCTTTACCGATATTCGCTGCAACTTGGAAGATAAGGCTGCCATTGATAACGCCTTTAAAATCCACAAGCCCGACCGCGTCGTTAACCTCGCCGCTCAAGCGGGAGTGCGCTACTCGCTAGAAAACCCACAAGCTTACATCGACGCTAACATCACCGGCTTTTTGAATATTCTTGAAGGCTGCCGTCACTTCGGTACCGAGAACCTTATTTACGCGTCTAGCAGCTCAGTCTATGGCGCCACCACCGCTATGCCCTTCTCAGTGCATAACAACGTGGATCACCCTGTAAGCCTTTACGCCGCGAGTAAAAAAGCCAATGAGTTGATGGCCCACACTTACAGCCATCTATTTAATATCCCCACCACCGGCCTGCGCTTTTTCACCGTGTACGGACCTTGGGGTCGCCCCGATATGGCGCTGTTCCTCTTCACCAAAAAGATCCTCGCGGGCGAGCCTATTGATGTTTTCAACTACGGTAATCATCGCCGCGACTTCACCTACATCGACGATATAGTAGAAGGTGTGATTCGCACCCTCGATCACGTTGCGCCGAGCAATCCCAACTGGGATGGCAACAAACCCGACCCCGCCACCTCTAAAGCGCCCTATCGCATTTACAACATCGGCTCTAACAGCCCCGTTGAGCTGCTGCGCTACATAGAAATATTGGAAAATTGCCTGGGTAAAAAAGCCATTAAAAACATGCTGCCACTGCAAGCAGGCGATGTACCCGACACCTATGCCGATGTGGATGCCCTAATCGAAGACGTAGACTACAAACCTACAACAACGGTCGAAGTCGGCATTGAAAACTTTGTGAAGTGGTATCGCGATTATTACAAGGTTTAAAAAATACGCGCCTTAAACAAAACTTGAAAGCCTCGCGCAAAACGGCATCTGCAGATGCCGTTTTGCTTTAAGCCAGCGCCAAATCTTCGCTCATAACAGTCATTAGCACCGCTCAAGGAGTCAGCCGTGGCAACCAACAAACCCACCATTACTCATGCCATGACGGTAGATGTCGAAGACTACTACCACGTCGCCGCCTTTGCCAAGGTCATCAAACCGAGCGACTGGGACAACTGGCCGTCGCGCGTTGAAGCCAATACCCACAAACTACTGCAGCTTTTTGCTGATCGCGACCTGAAAATCACCTTCTTTATTTTGGGCTGGGTTGCCGAACGCTACCCCGAGTTGGTAAAAACCATTCGTGCCCAAGGCCATGAAATCGCCTCGCACGGCTATAGCCACCAACTCATCTACGCACAAACACCTGAGGTATTTCGCGCAGAAACGGCAAAATCCAAACAGATACTCGAAGACCTCGGCCAAGCGCCCGTTATCGGCTATCGCGCAGCCAGCTACTCCATCACGCGCAAATCCCTCTGGGCACTCGATATTTTGGCGGAGCTGGGCTTCACCTGGGATTCCAGTATATTCCCAACCCGTCACGACAACTACGGCATACCTGGCAGCCCCGAAGAACCCTACCGCATCATCACCAGCAGCGGCGCCAGCTTGCTTGAATTCCCACTGACCACCGCCAAGGTTTGCGGCCAAGCCATACCGGCAGCTGGCGGCGGCTACTTTCGCCAATACCCCTACGCGCTCTCGCGCTGGCTGTTCGAACGCGCCAGCCTGAATCAAACCAAACCGCAAATTTTTTATCTGCACCCCTGGGAAATAGACCCAGAACAACCGCGCGTACCCAACGCCAGCTGGTTCAGCAACTTTCGCCACTACACCAACCTCAAGCGCTGCATGCCACGTTTGGAGCAAATGATCACCGACTTTCAATTCGGCACCATCAGCCAAAGCCTAGGCTCCGTCGAGATCACCACCGAACGCAACCTACAACAACTCGGCACAGATTCCACCAGCACCCGATAATTCAACATAGACTCAGCCGCGCAAGACAAGTAGAATCGCGCCCTCGCACTGCCAAGTATCAAAAGTAGGGCTTGAGCGCAGCGAAAGGAGTAGCGGCAGTGCGCAGCACTGCTAGAACCTGCAGGACGCAGAGAGATAATTAGTAACCCTTATTACGTATCCCCATCTGACTGAAAGGCTCAGCTGGGTGAGCCAAGCGTTTGCAAAACATGTTTTGCGCGCAGGCAAACGACCAACAACTTGTTGTTGGGCAGGGCTTGAGCGCAGCGAAAGGAGTAGCGGCAGTGCGCAGCACTGCTAAAACCTGCAGGACGCAGAGAGATAATTAGTAGCCTTATTACGCATCCCCATCTGACTGAAAGGCTCAGCTGGGTGAGCCAAGCGTTTGCAAAACATGTTTTGCGCGCAGGCAAACGACCAACAACTTGTTGATGGGCAGGGCTTGAGCGCAGCGAAAGGAGTAGCGGCAGTGCGCAGCACTGCTAAAACCTGCAGGACGCAGAGAGATAATTAGTAACCCTTATTACGCATCCGTAGCTCAGCTGGGTGAGCCAAGCGTTTGCAAAACATGTTTTGCGCGCAGGCAAACGACCAACAACTTGTTGTTGGGCAGGGCTTGAGCGCAGCGAAAGGAGTAGCGGCAGTGCGCAGCACTGCTAAAACCTGCAGGACGCAGAGAATTAATTAGTAACCCTTATTACGCATCCGTAGCTCAGCTGGATAGAGTAGCGGCTTCCGAAGCCGTTGGTCACAGGTTCGAATCCTGTCGGGTGCACCACTTTATTATTAATACCCTCGGGATTGCCTGCCCCTTCGCAGGCTCAGCGGCGTTCAGCTGCGCGCAAAATACATTTTGCAACACGCTTGCCTCACCCTGTCGGGTGCACCACTTTATTATTAATACCCTCAGGATTGCCTGCCCCTTCGCAGGCTCAGCGGCGTTCAGCTGCGCGCAAAATACATTTTGCAACACGCTTGCCTCACCCTGTCGGGTGCACCACTTTATTATTAATACCCTCGGGATTGCCTGCCCCTTCGCAGGCTCAGCGGCGTTCAGCAGCGCGCAAAATACATTTTGCAACACGCTTACCTCACCCTGCCGGGTGCACCACTTTATTATTAATACCCTTAGGATTGGCCGCCTCTTTGTAGGAGCAATGGCCCCTACTGCAACAACATAAAAATCCGCATGCATTGATAATTAAATATCAGCTCATAAAAAACCCGCCGTAGCGGGTTTTTAGCGAACATATCTCAAACTATTTCAAACTCGATGAATAGTTGCGTAAGACTTCATGAATACGTTCAGATGCATGGCCATCTCCGTAAGGAGAAATCCCACGCGCTACGGACTTATAGGCCGCCTCATCATCGAGCAATAACTGGCATTCGTTCACTATCGCATTGAACTCAGGGCCCACCAGTTTTACTACACCGGCATCTACCGCTTCTGGGCGCTCTGTTTCGCGGCGCAACACTAACACCGGTTTTGCTAGAGCAGGAGCTTCTTCCTGCACACCGCCCGAATCACTCAAAATAATATAGGCACGCTGCATGGCACCTACAAATGGAATGTAATCCAAGGGCGGGCAAAGAACAATTTGCGGATGATTGCCTAGCAATTCGTATGCAACAGACTGAATGCTGGGGTTCGGGTGTACTGGGTAAAGAATTTGTACATCACTGTTGTGATCGGCGATATGTTTCACCGCTCGGCAAATTTCACGATAGGGTTCACCAAAATTTTCACGCCTGTGGGCCGTGACTAAAATCAAACGTTTACTTGCATCCAGCTCTACACCCACATCTTGCAACTCAGCAGAAACAGACTGCAAGGCATCAACCACGGTATTACCGGTGATCCAAATCTGTTCTGTAGGCACACCTTCACGCACTAAATTATCGTGAGAGCTTTGCGTAGGTGCAAAGTGCCAGCGCGATAACTTTCCGGCAATGACACGGTTCATTTCTTCAGGGAATGGATTATCCATATCCCAGGTGCGCAACCCAGCTTCAATATGACCAAAAGGAATGCGCAAATAAAAGCAGGCCATGGCGACAGTCATCACCGTGGTAGTATCACCCTGAGCCAAGACCACATCGGGCGCCTCTGTTTTTAATACATCATCTAGCTTCAGTAGTAGGCGCGCAGTTAAGGTTGTGAGCGCTTGATTCGGCTGCATAATATCCAAATCTATATCAGGCACTATGCCAAAAACCGCAAATACTTGGTCGAGCATTTGACGGTGCTGTGCAGTCGCCAATACACGTACATCAAAATCAGGATTCTTTTTAAGCTCCAAAATGACTGGCGCCATCTTAATAGCTTCAGGGCGAGTTCCCGCCACACAAATAATTTTCATTTCTTTTTACTCACAACAATTTTAAATACTAGAAAACACCAGGGCGATAATTATGTGGGACCCACTCGCCCCACTTCGCTTCATAGGTCGCTTTATTCGTTTCGAATAATTCTTGGCGAACATTCGCTTTTAACTTATTAAATGATGCACTTAAATGATGATGTACGAAAACATCATCCGCGCACACAATACGCAACCCAGCCTGTTCAGCCCTACGACAATAATCATCGTCTTCGAAAAATCCTCGACCAAAAGCCTCATCCAACAAACCAACTTTTTCGTAAGCCTCACGGGTCAACATGACACAAAAGAAAGCAGCGGTAGGCAGAGACGTCAACTGACCTATGTGACGCAAATTAAACTTGCGCGACTCAGCTAGCATTTCTTCCATAGTTGCGTAGCCGATATTAATTTTTGCTTCATTGCCGATGTTGTTGGTAACTGGCCCTATGAGGCCAATCGAACTATCGCGCTGCGCATGTTTCACTAAGGTGCCGAGCCAGCCGGGTGTTACATAAGTATCGTTATTGAGCATGACAATATAGTCGCCCGTTGCCTCTACGATGCCCACATTATTGCCTGCAGCAAAGCCTTTGTTATCCTCATTCAATATTAAAATTCGATTTGAACCTCCAGTAACCCATTCGCGTAAAAAATCTGGCGAGCCATCGGCTGACGCATTGTCTACTACGATCACTTCAAGATTTGAGTACCGCGTATATTGCTCCAAGCTATACAAACAAGCTTTGGTTAAATCAAGATTGTTGTAAGTGAGCACTATGATACTCACCTTTGGCTTAGGTGCCATATCATCTATGGCTTGCGCCAAAGCGCGGGCACGATGATGCCAGGTTTGCTGTTGTGCAAATTCTTGGCGCGCGGCAATGGCTTGAGCGCTATCTTCTGTGTTGAGCACATGGGCAACTGCCGCCACAAACTCTTTGTGATTTTTTGCCGCAGTTACTAGGGTTCCGAATTGACTAATTTCAGGCAAGTCCACACAAACAACCGGCTTACCTGCGCCCAAGTATTCATAAACTTTTACCGGATTAGTCGCCAAGGTTAAAGGTATTACTTGGAAGGGCAGCAAACACACATCAAAGGCATAGAGATACTCAGGCAAAACTTGATAAGCAACCTCTCCCGTAAAGACCACATTTTTGCAGTGTTTGAGTTGCCTTTTTGCATCAACCGTATCGGCACCCACTAACAAAATACAGGCGTCAGGAAATTCGCTCGCAAGAACTTCAACCAAGGCTATATCAAACCATTCAGCTATAGCACCGTAATAGCCAATAATCTTACGGCCCTGTGCATCCTGATAGATGCTTACTGGTTTACGCGAAAAATGTTCGTAATCACCCGCATTGCGTACAATAGCGCGGTGCGGCGAGAATTTTGACACTATGTCATCCAGCCAAGCAGAGGTCGTTACGGTTAAATCTGCCTCACTAAATAAACTATGTTCCAATTTAATAATATCTTCACCGACATTACCAAAACCTTCATGGTGGTCCATGCAGTCATAAATTAAATCGCTATTAGGCACTAAGCGCGCCAATGGATACCAAAAAGGATGCTGAACAATATTCACCACATGGGTACTATTCACACTCAGCAGCAACTCACCTATGCTAGCACTTAAGTCTGCAATATCCCGCTCCGTCGGCGCCGCATAATAAATTGCTTTTTCCGTTGAAAGCGCGAGATTTACTTGAAACAAACGCCCATTAACGCCAAGTGACTCAAGAGAAAAGCTCGGTTGATCTGCATACTGCAGATTCGATGAAATATAAAAAACACGATCGCCTTCTTGTGCCAACGCAAGTGCAATTTGCTGTGGGCGCTGGTGACGAAAGTGCCAATCAATAACCCCCCAAACAATAAAATCGCGGCCTGAACTTGCTGCCATAGGTGTTTTCACGTGCGCAGTTGTTGCACACTCATCATCGAGCTTCGAATAACTACCCGCTCGAACTAATTCAGCGCCGGGAGAAATTAAATTCGGGCGTACTAGTTTACGATACAACCAGCGATTGCAGCGCTGTATAGGTGCGGGAGAAAGAGCCTGCACCCTGCGCAATAATTGGTACAAGCTACGCTTATCTTCTTGCAGTAATCCGTGCTTACACACTCGCACAAAAAAGCGCAAAGGTTTGGTATAACGCCAGCTGCGGCTACGCAACACTTGTTGATGCTGGGATACAATTAAATTCGCTTCAGCAAGTTTTTGATCGAGAAGTTTAATATGCTTATCGCGTTCTAGAGTTGCCAAGTAAAGAGTGTCTATTTCTTGCTCTTTAACAAGAACAATTACTCCTTGCTCAACCAACTGGGCATCAATCGTCTGAATTGCAAGATCCTTGCTCACCAATAGCTCATCTAACCTATTGATATGGCTATCTCTTTCTTGCGTTGCAACGTAAAGTTTATCTACTTCAACTGATCTAGACGTCAGCTCATTATTGAGCGATGCGATATGCTGATCTAATTCTTTGGTGGTAGAAAACAACTCATTAACTTTGTCTTGATAGTCGCAATTAAACTGCTCAAGATTGACAATTAGCTTTAACTTTTCTGCTAGAGCATCCTCTAAAATACTGTATTCAATCTGACCATTGGCAAGCGATATACTGAGAGAGTCCACCAGCGTAAACGCCGTCTCGCCAAACTTTATGGCAGCCACCCAATTAAATACTTGCGTTTGCAAGCGAGAATCAGACACAGATTGTGTGCCACGAGACACCGCCAACAACTCCTGATAGATCTCCTTCGCCAGCGCCGGACAACTTGTATCTAGATCCAAATCTTTTAACTCATAAATACTGTGGCGCAGCCCAGGGTCGATAAAGTCTTTTAAAAATAATTCCAGCTCACGCTCATCAATCACCAAGCCAAATACATCAGCTAATCGCTTTAATTCTTCACTTGGGTTTTGCATAAAAAAATCATAATCAACCAAGGGAATTGTATTTATTTGCGCGAGCTGAAAAGCACTTACCACATGCGTAAGCCAGAGCAAATAGGATTTCTCAGCGCTGAAACCATCACGCTTTTGCAATGACTTGACGACACTCAAGGGGTGACGAATGGTTAATAGGTAATGCACATCATATTGGCAATGGTTAAATACTTCTTGCCAAAAAGGCAAAAGCTTGGCGATACGCGGGTCTTTAATACCAAATACTGCAGTGGAACCTATTTTTTTACGCAACAGTTCAACTGCAGCTAAAAAATATCCGTCCTGCTTGAGCGACTCAACATCTGTAGAAGTGATGGGGGTTAAAAAATCCCACTCACTTCTGAGCGCATGTAAAAGTTCAATATTAAACGCATTTATATCTGCATCTTCCCAAAAGCCTTTGGCATTGACTTGCTCCATAGCAGGCAATAGTTCATTGCCCAGCTCCACACCCATTACCTGCAAACCGCGCGTAATAAGGCTGGTGCCAGTGCGATGCATACCTATAACAACAATTAATTTTTGGGGATTAATCACAACGCTCTCTTTTTCAATAAATTGGGTGACAACACATCATTATGAATTAGGAAAATCTATTAACTGCAGCAGCTGAGCAACGGATTCTTCGGCGCTACTTAGGCGCGTATCTATCACCAACTCCGCATGCTCGGGGCACTCATAAGCACTGTCAATACCGGTGAAATTTTTGAGTTCACCGCGCCGCGCTTTTGCGTAAAGTCCTTTCACATCTCGTTTTTCGCAATCTTCCAGCGGCGTATCAACAAACACTTCAAAAAATTCTCCCGGTGAAAATAGCTTTCGTGCCATTTCACGTTCGGCTCTATAGGGCGAAATAAATGATGCTAATACAATGAGGCCGGCATCTACCATCAAGTGCGCCACCTCGGCGACACGACGTATATTCTCGACACGATCAGCCTCAGTAAAGCCGAGGTCGCGATTCAAACCATGACGCAGGTTATCACCATCGAGTAAATAGGTATGAAAGCCGCGCTCGTAAAGAGACTTTTCTAAAAGGTTTGCGACAGTGGACTTGCCAGAGCCGGACAAGCCCGTAAACCAAATACAGCGTGGCACTTGCTGTTTAACCTGAGCCCGCGCCAATTTATCTATAGTGACTGTTTGCCAGCGAATATTGGTCGCGCGTCGCAACGCAAATTCAAATACCCCATAACCAAGTGGCGTGCGATCATTGGAATCTAGCAATTCAAATCTGTCTTGCTCACTCGCGCTGATCGTAATTGCCGTCGCAATATTCGCTAAGGCAACCTCGCCCTTATTTATTCGAGTGGCGGAGAGGTGTTCGCCCGTTTCTTGGTTTTCGCGATACTTGAGGGCAGTTATAGTAGCTTCCACCTCGCGTTCGCCTTGCGTAAGAATATAGGTGCGGCCCGCAACTAATGACCGCGCCGACTGCCAAAATATTTTAGCTTGATATTGATCAACGTTCTGCTGCACAGACACTTCCTTTTTCGTCAGGGCTGGCATCGTGACTCCAGCTGCAGTTCATAGGTAAGGCAAACAGGCCGGTAAACTTAGCGCGCACATCCTCAATCATTTCAATAGAAAGCAAATCATCAAAGCGACTCATCAATAAGGTTTGCTCCAAACTCGGTGCACTTACTAAACGCAAGCGCACACGATAAACACCTTTTTGTAAGGCACACTCAAATTCAATACTCAGATGACTGGTACCCTGGATATCAGGTATGGCAATACGACGCCCAGTTAACTGTACCCCACGGCTGTCGATAATATCGATGATAAGAAAGGGGGCGCTCACAGGAATACTCATGCAAATATCAATGCCCAAGTGCGCCACTTGACTGTACATCAAGGTTGCATGATTACCAGACTCATTAAAGCTTGCCGCGGTAATATCAAAACCGGTAACAGCAAAACCCTTACCTTTACGCTGTAGATCGATATTTTTTGTGACATCAGCAATGCGATCTTTTTGTACCAAAAAGAGATAATCGGCAATCACATCATCAGGAATTCCCTGAGCGATAATTTTACCTTTATCCAACAACATGGCTTGATTGCAAAACGAGCGAACCGCACTCAAGTCATGGCCTACAAACAACAGCGTAGTGCCACGCTTTAAAATTTCTTCTATTTTAGTGAGCGCTTTGGCCTGAAATCGCGCATCACCTACGGAGAGCGCTTCATCGACAATCAAGACATCAGGGTCTACATGTACCTGCACCGCAAAAGCCAAACGCACCATCATGCCGGAGCTGTAGGTTTTTACGGGCCGATCAATGAAATCACCAATATCAGCAAAAGTAACTATGTCATTATACCGAGCATCTATCTCGCGACGCGACAAACCCAATATGGCTGCATTAATATAAATATTTTCTCGCCCCGTAAACTCGGGATCAAAACCACTGCCCAACTCAAGCAATGCCGCTATACGTCCATGAACTTCGACGGTGCCAGTAGTTGGCTGTAAGGTTCCGGCAATAATTTGTAACAGTGTACTTTTACCGCTGCCATTAAGGCCGATTATCCCCAGACTGCCGCCCTCTTCTACCATGAAGTCTATGCCACGCAAGGCCTCAACCGATTGACAGCTGCGCGCTAACAATTGTTCACAATAGCCTGGCCACATTGGGCGCAAGAGGCGAACCATTAAGGGCACTAACAAACGACTTAATGGGCTGTGCCAAATCAAGTAGGTTTTAGAGAGATTACTGACTCGAATCATAGTTGCAACCTAGAGCACATCGGCAAAGCCGGGGCGAACCTTTTGAAAAAAGCTAAAGCCTAATAGCGCCACTACACTGGCGACTAGCGTATATATCCCCAAGCCAATAAAACTCGGATAGTTGCCATAAATTAACACAGCGCGAGCAGCTTCAACCACATAGGAAAGCGGGTTTAAAAAAATTAACATGCGCAGTTTTTCAGGCAAAATATCCACTGAATAAAATACAGGGCTTAAAAACAACAGGAGCGTCGCCAAGGTCGCGGTAATTTGCTGTATATCACGCAGGTACACACCCAAAGCCGCCAGAAACCAAGAAAGCCCCAGCAGCAGCAATAAATAGGGCAATACTATAAGTGGCAATAACAAAGCTGTCGCAGGAATACGGTGCAGCTCGATTAAAATGAAAACCAGAATGAGCGTGAAACTAATCAGAAAGGTAAATAGTGCACCAAAGAGCGTAATCCAAGACAGGGAGTCTAATGGAAACACAATTTTCTTAACAAAATTTTGGTTACCGGTAATCAGCACCGGCGATTTTGTTAAAACCTCTGTTAAGAGCGCGTGAAGACTTAAGCCTAAAAACAACACCATCGCAAAGCTTAAAGTTGTCTCACCAGCGGTATCACTCCAACGCGATTTAAAAACGTATTGAAACACAAAGGTATAAATAAACAGCATAATTAAGGGTGTCGCCAAGGACCAAAATAGGCCCAATACCGAACCCTTATAGCGTGCACGAATATCGCGCCGTAACAGCTGCCAAATTAGCGTTCTATTTTTCCACGCATTACTGAACATATAAGAAAGCCAAGATAATTAAAACGTTCTATTAGTCGCGCGCAACCAGGCACGACTCCTTAACTATTTTTGATTGTGTAAATACCACTGAATCGTTTTTTCGATACCCGTTTCAAAACTCTCTTGAGGGTGATAACCCAGTTGCGCATGGCACTTAGACGGGTCTATCGCATAGCGACGATCATGCCCTAGCCGATCTTCTACAAAGGTGATTAGATCTTTTGCTTGCTTACCTTGGGCGGCTGGAGTACTCGGGAAACGTGGGAGAAGCTCATTTCCCGTGCGCAACAACTCATCCAAACGGGTGCAAATTAAGTTGACTATATCAATATTGCGCCATTCATTTTCTCCGCCAAGGTTGTAGACCTCACCTGCTCTGCCCTTCTGCAAAATTAAATCTATGCCGCGACAGTGATCTTCAACATAGAGCCAATCGCGAATATTTTTACCATCACCATAAATAGGCAGTGCCTTCCCCTGCAAAATATTTTGAATAATTAGAGGGATTAATTTTTCATTATCTTGGTAGGGGCCATAGTTGTTTGAGCAATTGCTCGTAGTAACTTTCAAACCATAGGTATGATGATAAGCGCGAACTAAGTGATCCGAGGCCGCCTTAGATGCAGAGTAAGGTGAATTCGGCGCAAAAGCATTGGCTTCAGTAAACGCGGGAGCATCAGCTTCAAGCGAGCCGTAGACCTCATCAGTAGAGACATGATGAAAGTGATGGTCTGCACAGGCACTATCCAACCAATATTTTTTAGCGGTTTTTAAAAGACAGTGAGTACCGATGATATTTGCTTGTATGAAAGCGTCAGGCCCATGAATAGATCGATCCACATGAGACTCAGCAGCAAAATGCACAATACGATCTAATTGATATTGCTGAAACAACGACTCGACCAAAACTTGATCGCAAATATCACCCTGCACAAAAATAAGTTTTTGTTGCTGCTCTAAGCTAGCCAAGTGCTCCCTATGCCCAGCATAGGTGAGCGCATCTAGTACGATGAGTCGGTCCTGCGGATGTTGCTCGGCCCAATAATGACAAAAATTACTGCCAATAAATCCAGCACCACCGGTAATTAGAATATTATTCATAACGTTTATGTAATCTTTTAAAAATAGAAAATATGCGCGCATTTAGCATAGAAAATAGCGGCAACAATAAAGCAAGCTACTTAGTTTTTTTGTAGATTTTTGTAAGCATCAAGCATTTGAACTAAAGCGCTGCGCCAGTGTATGGGCGTGAGCGCCAAAGCAACCCATGTTTGCTCTTTATTTAATACACTAAAATTGGGGCGTTGCGCAGGTGTTGGATAGGCAGAGCTGGGTATTGGCTTTACCAGCGGTTTTTTATCGAGAAGCTGCATGCTGTAGGCTTCATCAAATATAGCTTGCGCAAAGTCATACCAACTTGCCACACCTGCATCTGAATAATGCCAAATTTTTTCTTTTGGCTGCACTTCTATCAAACGCCAAATCATAGCGGCAAGATTTATCGCATAGGTTGGCGTACCCACTTGATCGCACACAACACCCAACTGGTCGCGCTCAGCGCCTAAACGCAACATGGTTTTTACAAAATTTGCGCCATGCTCACAATAGACCCAACCGGTGCGCACTATATAAGCCGCCGGAGCATGAGCATGAGCGGCAGCTTCACCTTGCAGCTTTGTTGCACCATAGACACTTAATGGATTGGTCGTGTCGCTTGGCACATAAGGAGTAGATGCAGTGCCTTCAAAAATAAAATCAGTTGATACTTGTATCAGTTGCGTCTGCTGCTCGTTACACCACTGCGCCAATATGGCCACGGCATCTGCATTTATTGTGCGTGCTAGATCTGCATCAGCTTCTGCCTTATCTACCGCGGTATAGGCGGCGGCATTGATGATGACATCAGGTTTTATACGATTCAAAACAGCGCGCAATGATTGAGGCTGACTTAAATCAAAATCTGCACGGGTTAAGGCATTCACATGTATTGGCTCACCGAGCACATTCTGGCTGGGAGCAGTTTTTTGCAGTGCATAACCCAACTGGCCATTGCTGCCACTAATCAGCACTTTCACGCAAACACCTCGGCTTGAACTAAAGGCAATGCGGCTTGATCTTTGGCCGAGAGCAATGGAGTAGCAATATCGCCCAAAGGCCATTTAATTGCCAAGGCGGGATCATTCCACAACAAGGATCTATCGTGTTGCGGCGCATAGTATTCGGTGCACTTGTAATTAAACTCTGCAGTTTCACTGAGCACTAAAAAGCCGTGCGCAAAGCCCGGCGGAATCCAAAAAATATTTTTATTCTCTTCTGATAGATGTACACCTACCGCCTTGCCAAAAGTCGGTGAGCTTTTGCGCAGGTCTACCGCCACATCAAACACTTCACCCTGAGTAACTCGCACCAACTTGCCTTGTGGGTTTTGAATTTGATAATGCAAACCACGCAGTACACCCTTTGCAGATTTACTGTGATTGTCCTGCACAAAATTGACATCTATACCGCGCTGACTAAACCATTCCGTACGAAAGGTTTCCATAAAAAAACCGCGCTCATCGCCAAATACTTTTGGCTTGAAGAGCAATAAGTCGGGGATTTCTGTAGCAATAACGTCCATTAAAACACTCGATCTTCAAGAATATTCATAAGGTATTCGCCGTAGCCGCTTTTCAATAAGGGCTTCGCCAGTGCGATGAGTTGCTCTTGGTCGATATAGCCCATGCGATAGGCAATTTCTTCTGGGCAGGCAACTTTAAGACCTTGGCGTTTTTCAATCGTTTGAATAAATTGACTCGCAGCTAATAGATTATCGTGGGTGCCAGTATCCAACCAAGCCGCACCGCGGCCTAAAATCTCTACCGTCAACTCGCCCATTTCCAAATATCTTTTATTCACATCAGTAATTTCTAGCTCGCCGCGCGGCGAGGGTTTTATTGACTTGGCGATGTCGATGACGCGGTTATCATAAAAATATAAGCCGGTAACTGCATATTTAGATTTTGGTTTTAACGGCTTTTCTTCGATTGATAGAACAGTTCCGTCATCAGCAAAGTCCACTACACCATAGGCGCGAGCATCATCCACGTGATAGCCAAACACACTGGCTCCTGTTGGCCGCGCACCGGCATTTTGTAAAAGTTGCGAGAAATCGTGGGCGTAATAAATATTGTCGCCTAATACGAGCGCGCAAGAATCTTGGCCGATAAACTCTTCGCCAATGATAAACGCTTGAGCCAAACCGTCTGGCGACGGCTGTTCAGCATAGGAAATCGTTAAACCCCAACTGCTGCCATCATCCAAAAGCTCACGGTACATCGGTAAGTCACGCGGGGTAGATATAATCAAAATATCGCGAATGCCCGCCAACATTAGTGTGGTGAGCGGATAGTAAATCATTGGCTTATCGTAAATAGGCACCATCTGTTTACTGATCGCCTTGGTAATCGGATATAGCCGAGTACCCGAGCCGCCAGCGAGCACTATGCCTTTGCGCCGCGCTGCCACCATACTGCTCGTTTCGTTAGACATAGATACATCCCATAAAATCATTAAATATGTGCTAAGCGTTGAGGCTATTACACTCACCGACCAAAACCGCGATTATCGCAGCCATGGCCAGTCAGGGCTATAGCCCATGTCGCGTAATAGCTTTTTCAAACCGCGATTGGCAATTTTAAAGCGGAGCCAAAGTAATGCACGCGCTATGCGCTCTGGCCGAGGTTGTTCGGCACTTGCAAAAACAACCTCTTGCGCAACGGCAAATGTCGGCAAGCCTAAAAACTCTGTCACACGCGCCATAGTTCGATCGTGGGCACCGATCAATTCGCTATTGTCGATTATTAAAATTTGTTCGTCAGGAAATACGCGCCGCAGTGCGATGAGCTGTCGCACGTAGTGGCCCCTATCACCATAGGAATGGTGACGTGAAGCACTGTCATGGTGGCGTTTATTGCGCGCCAGTAACCGCAAAGGCTCTATGAGTAGCGCCAGACTGAGCGGCCAAGGCTCAAAACCACGCGCGCGCTCCATGCGATATTGTGACAAGGCTCGCTCGATGGGGTCGCGCAACATGACAATCAGTTTCAACCTAGGATTATATCGATACAGCTCTGCAATTATTTCCGGCCAATAGATATAAACAGGGGTAGCGTCTGAACATAACTGCGCCGTGCAGTCTTGAGGAAAATAAGACTGATAATGATGTTGAATTTCAGCCGTCGATAGCCCTATGTGGTAATCGGGTGCGTCAAACAAATGCACCTCTTTACCCTTCGCCATAGCGACTTGTGGATGCTGCGCTAAAAAATGGCTCAAAGCGGTAGTCCCACCCTTTTGCACACCTATTATCATGAAACCCAATGGACTCACGCGCTTTTCCTTATGCTTTCCATCAGTTCATCCACTTGGTCAGCCGTGTAGAAATGCCAAATCGCCTCGCCATAATGTTTTAGTTTTGCATAAAGGCTTTCCATGAGCGCCAAATCATAATGCTGATTACGACTTTGTCGTGCAGACTGATGCTGTTGATTCACACCATACAGCTGCATGATATTGGCTACCAATTCAGGGCGCTCCACAAATTCCTCATAACGCAGTACTCGATTAGGTAACGACACAATGAAGCGCGCGCAAAACCATTCCAATATACACAGCTGGCGATCGAACTTATCTGGCAGGCTAGCGAGCTTCTGGCGCAACTCAGGGCAAAACTTTTCTCCCGCGGGTATGTGACCCGTGTTTACGGGTAAATCCACTGAGTTCCAACTCGCCAACACCGCCAAAGGGTTGCGAACTATGCCATAAACGGGAAACTGTATTGCCAACTCGGGTAACAGCGCGCTAAAAAGCGCGTTATGCTTAATGATCAAATTAAAGCCTTGCTGCAGCCCTCGGTGACCAACATCAATTTGGCCGAGGGTTACATCCATAGCACGCAAGCTACCCGCAGCAGCGGTCAAAGCGACTGGGTTGTCGGGAACCGCACCGTTTTTATGGCGACTCTGTGCCATGCCTTTCTCCACAACACTGCTTCGTGTTGCAAGCGCAAATTCAGTAATTTGTGCGAGCGCATGCTCTTTGCCGAACGCTGGATCAAAATCTTCCGGCGACAAGGGTTCATGCAAGGCCAAGGTATTAGGATGGCTATTGAGAATATGACAGCAGAGCGTTGTACCCGCTCGCGGTAAGCCGGTTAATAGATATGTATTGGGTACTATCAATGAAGATTTCTCACTCTATTCATATAAACTAAGGCGCCTAAAAGCGCCTTAGTTCGAGATAAGCTGCCGCTAAAATCGCGCGCTACAGCTCGCGCCAAAGCTCATCGACCCGCGCCATAAGCGCTAAGAATTCTTGACGCTCGCGCATAAGCGAATGTTTCGCTAGTGTTTCATGAATGCGTGCGCGCATAGTGGCAAGTGCCAGTGGCTGCTGCAATAGGGCTTGCGCCTGAACCAGTGCAGCGAGTAAGGAGGGCACATTGTACTCTGGCAGCAGACAATTTTCTTGATCGAAACAAAAACTGCGATTACCCACACAGTCCGGCACTATGCAGATATCACAATAGGCCATGGCTTCTAAGGCGGGCAGATAAAAGCCTTCTGTTGCATGGGGCAACAAAAGCGCTATGCGGCTCGCTGCCATCTTATTCGCCAAGTCTTGGCGAGGAATAAAACTATCCACACAGCAGATATTCAAACCGCTACCCTCTAAACCAAGTTGCAGTTGGCGCGCCATGGTAGGATTTTTAGGGCCGAGAATCAAAAGATCCCATATTTTTTCCGGCGCGGTAACGGGCAATAGGCCGTGTCCATTGGCAATGGTCACTATTGGGCCATTCACCCTTCCTGTTGCTTCAAGTGCCTGCTGAACCTCGTGGGACACACTAATACGAATTGCTGGTTCCTGTAGAAACTCAAATAGCGACTCCTGTGGATTTGCGTGGCGAACATGTTGAATTAAGTTTATAACAGGCTGGTTTGGTGAGCGCGCAACACCTTTAAGTTGCTGCCAATCCATACCTGCTATGAATAGGTAATCATATTGGTCCGGGCAATAGTGCACTAATTGCTCCGCAGCTAATGATTGCCAAGGAGTCGCGTTGCGTGAAATAGATTCAGGGGAGAAGGCGATAAAAGGAGTAAATCCTGGGGCGCTATTTAGATGGGAAAAATAATCAGCGACCTTTTGATGACCGCCGGTGTAAAACTGGTAATCGCGAAAAAATAGTAGGGATTTTTCACTGCCTTCAGGCATGGCCCGCATAAGGGTATCCATCAATCGACTCAAAAAAGCTAACTTAACTCAAAAAAATAAGGGAGCCGAGGCTCCCTTATTTCACACTACATTGTAAAACCGAATAATTAGTTCAGTTTAACAGTGTCAGTTGACTTGTCAGACAAGTTAACTTGAGTGATTGCTGCATCGATAGTGCTAGATGGTGCAGTAACAACTACAGTAGCAGCAGTACGAGTACCGCCAGTCAAAGTAACGATGTCGCTTACTTTGATAACTTTAGTTTCGTTAGCAGCCAAAGAACCAGAAGCCATAGTACCAGCAGCAGCCGTTACACCAGCTTCTTTAGTGAAGGTGATAGCGTAAGGAGCAGCAGTAGTACCACGGTTAACCAAAACCAAACGTTGATTGTAGTCAGCGAAGGTAGTTACGTAAGGAACTTGAATGGTAGTACCACTGCGAGTAACGGAACCCAAAGCAGCAGTTACTGCTGAAGGAGCGTAAGCAGCGGTAGCAATGCCCACTGGAGTGAAGGTCAAGCTATAAGCGCCAGCATTGATTGCACTTGTAGCAGTTACTGAAACTGGGTAAGCAACGTCTACAGCAAACGCACCAGTAGTGAACTTGTCAGTTTTAGCAGAAGGTACGTTGGTTGCAGCAGTGTTAGAAACTTGAGTATTAAAAGTCAAGTTAGCAGCAGTCAAAGCAGCAGTAGTACCAGCGGTGTAGCTCAGGTCACCAGTTACAGACAATGCAGATTTACCATCAGCAGTATCAATAAGTTGAGCCAAAGTGGTAACAGCTGTACCAGCTGCATCTAAAGCGCCAGCAGTCAATTTAAACTCAACAGTACCCAAGCTTGCAGTAGCTGCAGCAGGAGTAACGAACGCAGTGAATGATGGGCTAGCACTTACGTTAGCAACACGGTCGGTTGCAACGATAGTTGGAGTCAATACGTTTGCAACGCTAACAGCTGCGTAGCTATCTGAAGCCAAAGCGCCAGACTGAGCAACAGCATTTGGAGAAGTGCTGTAGTGAGCGTAAGAAATAGTTGCAGCAGCAGATGGGTTAACTTGCAAACCAGCCAATGCCAATTGCAATAAGTCAGTTTGAGCCAAACCGCCAGAAGTTACATCAAAGATTACAAAAGTGTCACCAATAGCGCCGCCTTGAGCAACAACTGGAGTACCAGTGATGGTACCAGTCACAGCAGTCAAATCACCACCAACTACAGCGGTTTTGAACTTGGCATTGGTCAAGTCAAAACGGATAAAAGCGTGAGTAGTAGAAACCACACCGAAACCAGTAGCAGCACGCACATTCAACTCAGTCGTAGCAGCAGTCAATTGGACCATGCCAGAAACAACTTGAGCGGTAGTAACAGATTCTTTGGCGTATACAACTGCACCAGCACCA
Source organism: Cellvibrio sp. 25HG11W-0 (assembly GCF_057815475.1). NCBI lineage: Bacteria > Pseudomonadati > Pseudomonadota > Gammaproteobacteria > Cellvibrionales > Cellvibrionaceae > Cellvibrio > Cellvibrio sp. 25HG11W-0. The sequence goes on along the minus strand of NZ_CM174230.1, from coordinate 258,445 downwards.
ACACCACCAGTACCAGCAGACATGTCAATAACAGCGAAGGCAGGGGCAGACATTGCAGCAGCAATAGCTACGCCTAAAATTTTCTTGGAAACCATATGGTTTAACTCCTAATTAGTAAACTTATAATCAACGTTGATTTGATTGGTCTTGCGTCCTTGGGTGTACTTGAAGTATCCCCATAAGTTAAAGACCGCTGAAGAATATACCCTATCAAACCAATAGATCAAGCCTTAAGTTATTAAAAGCAGGTGCAGTTACTCAAAAGTCGATTGTTTTCACAGCGAAAACGCTCAAACAACACCCAATCAGACCAAAGGTAATCCAGCATTTCAGCGATATTGCGCTAAGCTGGTGCCTACCCTTGGCGTGCTCGCCCGCATTGACACTGAGGTGCGGCGTTAGCATGTGCTTACACTTCGTGGCAGAGCAATAAGGCGACAGAGCCGCTTTATTAACACTGCCGCGATCCTACTAGGCTACTTCCGTGGTGGCAAGCAGTAATCATGCGTCGCAAAAAGCGGCTGCTTAGTGGTCTGCGAAGCTGAGCTAGGGTCGCATTTTAAAGCTTAAGCTCAACTGAATAAAATTTAAACACTTAGATTTATACCCTATATGGGCGGGCTTGAGCCAATGAAACACTACATATGTGTATATAGTAGAAGGAAGACTTTTATTAGGTACTTTGGAAGGTAAACCTAAAGGGCCCGAAAGAGACAATCCATTAGGTTTGTTGCACAGCAAAAATAGACGCGGAAACACAGAGTGAGGATAGCTGGGCTATTTATCGGGCCCAGCTGGTCTTAAATTAGCCAAATCAGTTTGACGTTAATTTGCCTCCTGAAAGGCGTCCTGGATACTTTGAGTAATGGCCTGCCCCTCGGCGGGTGAGTCTATAACGTAGGGAATAATCATAACCATTAACTCAGTGCGCACCGATTCATTCGCATCGGCTTGGAATAGCTTACCGATTAATGGGATTTTGCTAATCCAAGGCACGCGGGTATTGCCCAGAGATTTACTGCTGGAAATCAAACCACCCAACAGAATAGAACCGCCGTCTTGCAGCGTGACCGTGGTTTGAATTTGGCGATTGAAAATACTGGGGGAGTCAATGCTGCTGGTTTTATTGGCAACTGCCTCACTCAATTCTTGATCTATCGCTATATCTACATGGCCCGAGGCATGCACAGTGGGCGTGACGGTTAAACGCACCCCGGTTTTACGCTGTATGATACTTGGCGGTAAAACCACACCGCTCGTAGTGGCGCCAGTGCTCGCCCCGAGGGTTGGCACTTCGGTGCCAACATCAATAGTTGCCTCCTGGCCGCTTTTCACCATAAGGCGCGGGCGCGACCGAATTTCCGCTCGGTTGTTTTGATAGAAAAGATTGAGGATCGCGCGCGTTTCACCGGCGCTATCTAAGGTGGCGCTCAAACCAGAGGTACCCAAACCCAAACCGCCCAAGGTCGCAATTTTGGTGGGGTAACTAGCGCCATTAATTGTTTGTGACCCGCGCCCGAGAAACTCAAACCCTGTTTGCTCCTTGTCGTTCAAAGAAACTTCAGCCAATAGCACCTCAATTAAAACCGAAGGCGCCGCCTTGTCTAAGGTTTTAATAACTGGCATCAACTCCAGCCAAGCTTGGCCACTGCCTTTATACACAATGGTATTGCGGTTAGTATCTACTACAAAATTACCGCCATTCACTTTAGCTGTCGCACCTTGTGCAGTTGCTGTGCCGCTGGTATTCATGTCGCTAATGGCACTACCTGAAGCGCTTTGGCGGGTTGACGTTGAAGTAGAACCGCCATTTTCGAAACTGTTGAGCAACTCCACTATATGTGCGGCTTCGGTATTGCGCACCTCATAGGTAAAGATGCCTTGGTCAATACTCATTTGCTGGCGACGATCTAACACCTGTACCCATTCACGCACATGGTTCAGAATCTGCTGTGAAGCGGCAAATACGATGAGCTGATTAGCGCCCTCGAGAGGGATAATCATGATGGAGCCAACCGATGACTTGATGTTGGCATCATAGCCTTCGGCATTAAGGACTTCTTTCAGGTTTTTGCTGAGGTCATCAACCTTTACAAATGCAGGCTCAATACTGGCCGAAAACTTGCCGCGCATGACGGGCTGATCAAGCACTTCAATAATCGCTAGAGCTTGAGCCACCAAATCGGGCTTACCTTTTAGCAGTACTGCATTGCGCGTTGTATCTTCATTGACTTGAATGTCTTTACCTGTAAGTGCATCGCGCACCCAGCTTGCAACCTTATTATTGGTTACTACTTTTAATGGAACAAACATAAACACGGGGCGATGTGAGGCTGGCACTTCGGGCAATGCACGGCCACTTATAAGTAATGGGGTTTCACCCGCAGTGATATTGCGGTCAATCGTAAAGGTGAGCAGATTATCTTGTTGGCTGACGGCAACGCCATAGGTATTAAGGGTGCGCATGGCAATGCGGAACAACTCCGAAGGGGGAACTGGCTCCATGAGGCGCAAGGTGACCAAATCTTCTTGTTTTTCTATTTGCGGCTCTAGGGTGAAGGAGAGACCGAGCTGCTCGCCAAACACTTCATTAATAAAGCTAGGCAAAGGCATATTGTGATAGTTGCCACTGATAGGCTCGCCGGTGAGCTTTAGGGACAACTCTTGTGCCTGAGCATCGGCAACGCTATTGCTAATAGTGACGCCGGGGCCAGCCGTAATAAGGGCGGTTGCACGCCCTGCATTTTGGGTGAATGCGGGGGTATGATCCTCCACCTTAGGTGCGCGCAAAGGTTCAAAATGCGCAACTTGTTGCCCTTTATTCAGCGGCTTTTTGCTTAAGGGTTCTTCTCGCTCTTTGGGCATGAGAGAACTACAGCTGCTTATTCCCAGCAACAGCACACCTATAGTAACCCAGCGCCCAGCGACCTTAACCGCCTGAGCAGAAGCAAAAGTGCTCATGCGATAGTTGAGGGGCATAAGATATTTTATGAACATGAGAAGTTGTTCCTAATTAACGTAAGCGCGCCGCGTTAAGGGGCTTTCTGTGGAGTTAGTGGGTATAAACTTAGCGTTCTTGTTTCTGGCTTAATGTCTTCCGCGGCCAGAGATGATTGCTGCTTGTGTTCTTGTTTTTGCTGAGATTCACTGGACGTAGATTGTATGACCCTTAGGGTCACCTGAACTTGAGCCGAGCCAATGGCCGTGACCTCCCAATCGCCAATCAACTTATCACCCAGTGTTAGCTGTTTTACTTTTCTGCCGTTTGTAACCGGCGCTTGGGCATTAGGACGAGGCAAAAATAAGGCGTAGGGTGCATTGTTTTGCTGCACTATGCCAATTAACTGCAGGCTTTCAGGCTGACCGTCTAGATCTTTGCCCGCGTCGGCTTCTGTTACTAACTGCCCTTGCGCAAACCAACGGGCTTTTTGAGTTGCATTGGTAAATAGCGAATCCACATCCGTCACCTCGGCCAATGACGTCGGCTGCCAGGTATCGCTCGCATCAAGCGGCTCATCGGCAAAGCCTAAGAGCACCCATAGCATACCCACGACCAATGCCGCGATAAGCAAAGCACCCAAGGCGCTATAGAGCTGTTGATCTTGCCCAGACAATTTAAGGCTTTGCATTTGCAGCCTCGTCATCGGTTGTTAAAAAATAACCCGTAACAAGCATATTAATTTGACCTGCGCGCTGTGGGCTGTAGCCGAAACGCTCTACCAATAACACCCGTGGATTAGCCGCTATGGCGCGCATCAGTGTATCTATTTTATTCACGCCCACCACCCCTGTGACATCGGCGCTCACTTTAAGCAGGGTCTCGCCGCCAAGCTCTAGCGTTTCTGTCGGTGCGAGGCGCAAACGCAAACCGTCCGCTTGCTGCTCTAACATGAGTTCGCGCAGATAGTTTTGTAAATCTGCTTCCGCTAGGCTCGCTGATTTTGCATGCCAGAGCTTAGCGCGCAGCGTTGAGGCGGCGGCCAGTTCGGCCGCTTGCCGCTCAGGCCATTCCGTTTGAGTGTGCAACTGATCCAATTTGAGCGACGTGCGCTGCAGTTGCGCAATGTTTTGCCCATGACTATCACGCCATTCACCGAGACTGAGCGCAAAATAAATAATGAAGATGTAGGCAATTCCCCAGAGCATCCAACGCAGGCGTGGATTGGCTGCAGTTTGCTGCTGAAACTGTAACCAAGCCGTCGCCAGTTGGGGCGGTAAGGTAAACTTATCGGCTGTGCCGAGTCGGGTATCGCGCTTAGTCATTCTCAGCTCCTGCAATTAGGGCGGACTCAGCATTCGGTAAACTAAACAACAAACGCGTTTGATCAGGAGTTATACCAGGCTCGGCGCGCACATCAGTAAACAGCGTGCCAGCGCTGCAGGCTTCGATAAGTCCACGAGTATCCAAGGCGGTTTCGTTCTGCTGCTGAATTAAGAGACTGAGCTGGCCGCGCTGGTACTGCCAATCCAAAATAACAAATTCAAAGGATAACAAGCAGCTTTGTACTTCTGCGACCAATTGTAAAGGCGTGGGGCTTTGCACTAAGGCACCAATAGCTTGATTAAATTCTTGCTGGAGCATGGCAGCGTCGCGCTGATTGACTATATCAAGCAGCTCGCTACTCTTCTCTTCCACCTGCGATGCAAGTAGGGTCTCCTTGATTTGAGTGCCGACACTTAAGCCCAACGCCAAAAAAAGCCAAGCCAATAAGACGCCGGCGATGAGGCGCGTCGCCACAGGTTCGCTGGTGAGATTTTCTTTGCTCCAAAAAGGCTTTTGATTCCACGGGCGCGCTAGCAGTGGCGATTCATGCTGCTGCCAACCCAATTCCCCGAGACTTACGCCCGCCGCGCGCACAAAATCGGCGCAGCTATTGTTATCGGGCATTGCACCGGGTGCCAGTGCCAGCCAGCGCGAATTGCGCAGACTGCCGTCAACCCAAAATTGTAACTCCCAGCCAGTGATACAGGCTTGCAGATTAAAACCTTGAGTTACAGGTGCGCGCAAAAGCGGCTCGGGCACTATGGCTAGGCGCGAAAGCTCAGCGGCTTCAATTTGTTGTTTTACCTTTTCTGCATCCCAAAACCACAATTGCGCATGGTCGCCATTCATTACCAACCAGTGTGCGGCATGGGGAAAAGGGCTGAGCTGACGCAGACGCTGTTCAATAAAGGCCTGACGTAAAGCGCGCGGGACACTGCTTAAATCGAGATACTGATAAAACAAACATTGACGCGGAATAATCAGACTGGGCGTTTCTAGACGTACATCCTCTAAACCTTGATCGGCAAGTAGGTAGGGGCCAGCCGGATTGGTCTCTTCTGAGTTGTGTGGGTGCAACCCCGCGCTATTCGTGGACGCGTCTTGCTTGCTCGTGCTCAGCACCCAAGGTGTGGTCAAAGAGGTTGGTTTGCCAAAGGGCAATAGCTTCATTATTGTCGTTACCACGTTGAACACTGTACTCATAATCCACTAGCCAGGGGCCGAATAAGCCGTTGGGCGTCAATTGTAGGCTAATCAGTTGGGCTTGTCCCCCCCCTTGATTCCAGACCTTTAGGCGCATTTCATTGGAGGGGAAAAAACGATATTTCTCTTCGCTGAGGTTCAGCGGCAAACCTGTACGCAGAATAAAATCATCAATGTTATTAAAGGGATTGGTTTTGCGTTCGCGCATTAGCAACTCAGCGAGATCCGGCTTTAAATTTAAATATTTTACCAAGAGTGCTTTAGGCATAACATTGAGATTCAGCACCGAATCCCGCTTGATGGTAAACCAATTTTGCAGCTCCACCTCAGGATGCTCTTCCAACCATTGCGCCCAACCCATCACTTGCGTTAACTCTGCTTCGGTGCGCAAATAATCATTGGTCGGCAGCGGCAATTTTTTTGCAGCGTAATCGCGCTGTTCCGCACCGGAGATGTTGATCAAATCATCGGCATCGGTATAGTCCTGCAGGCGACTGAGCAGCTGACTTTCGGTGAGCGGGTCGGCGCCGAAGCGGCGAATCAGCTGCGCCAAGTCATCCAGATTGGACGCGTTGAGCGAGATAACGCCCGCAGCATCTTGCAGTGAAAATAACGCGCTGCCCACACCTTGATAAACGGTGCCATCGAGTGTCACTTCATCGCCCACGGCATCAGAAATCAAGTAGCCTTCTGCCGTGATGTATTGGCTTTCCGCCTGATCGGACAAGGTCATACCCGCGCGGGTTTTGCGGGTACTCGACAATAAATACAAAACCGTTTGCGTGGTGGAGACACGATCTAATGTTTGGGTTAGCGCCGCTTTTGCTTGAATGCCAATCAGCACCTTCTGCTGCACATAAGCGTGAAATATACCTACCGCAATCAGCATTATGGCGATGATCCACAGGGCCGCCACCAAGATGAAGCCCTGTTGCGCGCGCCTTAGACGAGACTTAACGGCCATACATTAGCTCATCCATAGTCACTTCTGGGCGTTTACGTGTAGGGATTTGCACGACATAGTTACGCTGTTCTTGGCCATTTTTAACCACTAACCGCACCACGTCTGGCAATGAAGGTGCATCACTTTTTTGCGCAGGCCAATAGCGGTTCCAACGCCCCTTGTCATCGAGATACTCAAATTGACCTGTGGCGCCTGGCCAGCGGTAAACCACAAATTTCTGGGAGCCCTCTTCATAGCTCAACGTCAGTTCACGCCCCGCGAGTTGAAGCTGCCACTTAATGAGAGTTTTGAGCCCAGCGGCGGCGATCAGGGGCTGATAACTATAGGTGGAAAGCTGCTCAGCATCGCCCTCTAAACCGCGATCATTGGGCCGCGCTGCCACAGCGGGCGCAATTGAGGTGCGCAGCCATTCGTAGGCAAACGCTTCGCTGTAGGCTTGACGTTGAGTGGCAACAACACGCTGATATAGCCCCATGCTATACCCAAAGCCCTGCACTATGAGGGTGACGATTAAACCTACAATTATCATAACGACCAGCATTTCAATGAGCGTGAATGCTTGCTGGTAAACTTTACGCAGTGCGCTTTTAGTCTTCATAGGTTGCCTCCCGCGCCTGCTTACGCGAGCAGTATCGGTAATCAAAATGACTGACAAAGCGACCATTTTTAGTGAGTTCAAGATCGATTTTATACAATCCCAAATCGTAGAGGCCAATTGCACCTTGAGCGGTGCGCCCGAGTCGCACTGGTTCCATCAACTCCGCCTGCCAACTCACCAAATACTCGCCCACATTAAAGGCGCCCTCAGCTTCTGAGGTAAGATCCACGAGTTTTAAGCGCTCAAGAGACGATTGCACCACAAATTCAGCATCGGCGACTTCGGCCACGCGATTGAGGGAGATGAGGTTGACGTTAATCCAACCGTAGATACCAATTGCGGCGGAGGAAAAAATAACCAGCGCGACTATGGCTTCTAACAGCGTAAAACCTGCTATTCGCGCCAAGCCACTGCGGATTTTTGACCGAGCTGTACGCGTCACGATGACACCGGCTCGCAATAGGGCGGCTTAAGCTGCAGGCTACCGCTCAAACCTTTAATGCGGTAATTGAGTTTGCCGCCAACACACAAGCCATTGGCGCGATAGATGATGGGCTGAGGGATTTCAATTTTCCACTCGCGCACAAGCGCAGCATCCTCTGGCGCTAACAAGGCTTTGGCGGTGTCGGTAGTGAGGATAAGATCGCGCTGCTGACTATGGGCTCTTAGCGGTAAGGTCGCAAGCGACTGGTGCAGCAGCTCCACTTGGGATTTATCTTGAAAACGCTCATAAATGCTCGGCAGGCGCGGCAATACCAGTGCACTGGTTAAACCCAGTATGACCAGTACCACCATCAGCTCTATGAGGGTAAAACCTCTGTGCCTTTTCAGAGCCAAGCGCGCCTCCAGTTTGTGAATAGACTAGTTGGCAACGAGCCCTATGTCGGCATCTAGGCCTTCACCGCCGGGCTTGCCATCAGCACCAAGGGAATAAAGGGTGTAGTCCTGCAAGCCATTGGGCTCGCGGCGGTATTGATAGTTGGCACCCCAGGGGTCGAGCGGCAATTGCTCATCCAAATACGGGCCCTTCCAATTTTGCTTAGCACGGGCGCTGTCGGGGGAGATTATGATCGCGCGCATACCATCTTGAGTGCTAGGGTATTCGCCCATATCTAAGCGATAGGTTTGCAAGGCAGCCTTGAAAAGTTTGAGCTGAGTTTCTACGGTTTTAACTTTAGCGCCATCAACCTTGCCGAACATTTTAGGGCCGACTAAACCGGCCAGTAGGCCGAGAATTACTAGCACCACCAAGAGTTCGATCATGGTGAAACCCTGCTGACGGCGAGTGTGCGATTGTTTGTACATGCTGTTCCTCTGTTTCGTTTATCAATACAAATAGCTAAGCCGTTAAATGGCTATGTCATTAACACTGGTGATGGCTTGAATTAAGCCAAGAATTATCACCCCAACTGCCATGCCTATAACCACAATGGCGAGGGGTTCGATCATGAGTAAAAAGCGCTTCATGCGATTTTTGCCGGAGTTTTCGTAGATCTTCGCTACCGCTTGCAGCATCTCTGCGAGGCGACCAGTTTTTTCACCGGCGCGAATAAGGTTGTACGCGGTGGAATTGAGAATTTGATTGTCTTGTAGCGCTTTTGACAGAGTGCCGCCCGCCTGCACAGCTTTTAGCGCTGCGAGTAATGCGCGCTGACGGCGACTATTTTTAACGCTGGTACGTGCTAAGTCGAGCGCGCGCACCAATTCAATATGGCTGGCCAGCATCGCGCCCATCACTGATGACCAGCGCGCCACGTCGGATTCGGTCAGCCAAGAGCCAAACAGCGGCAGCCCCGCCGCCTTATCCAGCAGCATTTGCCGCACCGCAGGTTTGGACAGTTGCATACCGATTAAGGTTGCAACCACCGCCACTAAACCGAGCATTAAATAGAAGTTTTCATTGAGCCAGAGCCCCGTGGTGAGAACGGCAGTGGCGAGCATCGGCAGTTCCTGCTTGCCATCTAACAGGTTGGCAAACTTGGGCACCACAAATACGAAAATCAACCCCACGGCGCCGAGCCCTGAGAGCACCAAAATAGCGGGGTAAATCAGCGCATTGCGCAGTTCATTGGCGACCGAGAGGTCGTATTCCATCTGCTCGACCGCGCGGCGCATAGTGGTGCCCAGCTGCCCAGACGCTTCACCCGCTTCCACCAACTGAATAAAATAGTCGGGCAATTTTAGCTCTGCTTCGCGGAGCGCTTGGCCAAAGCTCACGCCGCGCTGTAACTGGGCCGATGCACTTTGGTAAAAACGACGCAATTGCGGGTGGGAATCCGCCTGCTGTAGTGACAGCAAGGCTTCGGCTATAGCAACACCCGAGTCGAGCATGGTGGTGAGCTCAAACAGCGATACGGTTAAGTCTTCACGACTGAGCTTTTTGCGCAGGCCGCCCGTCTCTTCTTGCTGCTCCGCAATCGACACCAACTGCAGATTTTTTTCACGCACGAGGCGCGCGGCTTCGCGCTCGTCTACCGCATCTATGGTGCCGGCGACAAGTGCTTGATGCTGGTCTAATGCCTTGTAACTAAATTGCATCTGGCCGCTCGCTATTCAACATCGATGTTAGTGGCGCGCATGACTTCTTCAATACTGGTAAGCCCTTTCGCTGCTTTGATAAGCCCATCTTGATACATGGATCTGTGCCCTTGGCGACGGGTGAGCTTACGCATGTCTGCCACCGGCGCACTGGCGATAATCATGTCGTGCAGCTCCGCAGAGATAGGAATGATTTCGTAAACCCCCATACGCCCCGAATAACCGTTGTTGTTGCACGCCGCGCAGCCAACAGGTTCAAACCAGCGCGGGGTAATGGCCGTATTGAGGGCGGCAAATTCGGCTAGGATTTTTTCGGGCGCCACACTTGGGCGAGCGCAGTGTTTGCACAACTTACGCACCAAACGCTGCGCCTGCACTGCTTTGATCGGCGCGGCCACTAAAAACGGTTCCACCCCCATATCGATTAAGCGGGTAAAGGCCGAGAGCGAATCATTGGTGTGCAGGGTTGATAACACCAAGTGACCCGTAAGCGCCGATTGAATCGCAATTTGAGCGGTTTCCACATCGCGAATTTCGCCCACCATGATCACATCGGGGTCTTGACGCAGGAAGGCGCGCAGGGCCTTGGCAAAGGTGTAGCCGATTTCGGCGTGAGCCTGTACTTGGGTGATGCCCGGCAATTGATATTCCACAGGGTCTTCAACCGTGAGAATTTTGCGGCTACCGTCGGTCGCTTCCTGTAAGGCGGCATACAGGGTGGTGGATTTACCCGAACCCGTCGGCCCCGTCACCAGCACTATGCCGTTGGACTCCTGCATCAGCGAACGCACCATGGCCACATGGTCTGGCTCTAAACCGAGGGCTTCGAGCGACAGCTCTTTGCGATCTTTAGGCAGTAAACGCATGACGATGGATTCACCGTGCACACCGGGCAAGGTAGATACACGCACATCCATTTCACGCCCAGCAACACGGGTGGTGATGCGCCCATCCTGCGGCAGGCGGCGCTCGGCAATATCAATTTCAGAGATAAGTTTGACCCTAGAAGCCACCGCGGGATAGCGGTCAATCGGCTGCTCTAAATGGGTTTGCAGTACACCATCTACGCGCAGACGCACGCGAAAGACTTCTTCTTGCGGGTCTAGATGTATATCGGAGGCGTTAAAAGCGACGGCTTTGGCGAAAATATTATTGACCAACTCCACCACGGGTGCCTCTTCTGCCATTTCGCGCAGGCCTTTGCTTTCGCTGCCCTCGGCGAAAAAGCGCTCGGCATTTAATTCTTTGCGAATGTAGTCCACCAGAATGTCGAGGCTGTGACTGGACACGAGACAGGGGGTGATTTGCCAGCCTTGATAGTGGTAGTGAATAACATCTAATACGAAAGGGGAAAGCGGATCGCGGCTAATGTAGCTGAGCTGCTGCGCTGCAGGGCTCCAGCAGAGCACGCGGTTATCGATAGACCAATTGATATCGATAGGCGATGCCTTGAGAAATTGGTAGAGCGCCATACTATCGGGAATGTCCACCCCCGTTTGCGCCACCGGAAGATTCAACTGCGCCGCCAGCACCTCCAGCAATAACTCTTCTGACACCGAGCCCATACGCACCAAGCCCTGCCCTATGCGCCCACCGGTCGACTGCTGCAGCTGCAATGCCTTTTTGACATCTTCCTGCTGGATTAAACCGCGCTCGACGAGCAATTCTCCGATCAGTTTATTCACGCTTGCTGTTCACTCTAGTTGGCTGGGTTAACTCAGTGGTACTAAGGGTCTGTTGAGGATTGGCATACTACTGTAATTCCGCCGCTTTGCACATTCACTCCACATTCACTCGACCTTCAAGATACTTTAGGTCGCACACAAATAGCGCGCGAGTGCTATAGAGGTAGAGAGTGGCGGCACCCAATCCAAGCGCTGGCGCGTGGCGCTGTCATCCACCCACAAGGACTCCGCCAAACGCGCATAGATTGCCTCTTTACCCAGCAACCCTGCCCCGAGTTTTAATATGCTGAGAGGGATTTTAAGCTGCCTCGGAGGCTTACCCAGTGTGCGTGCAATATGTGCGCAGAGTGCGGGAGTGCTTAGCGCGTCGCTATCTGCCACTAAAAATAGCTGGCCGACTGCAGCCGAATGCCAGCAGCAGCGCACGATGAGATCCACTAGGTTATCTACCGCCACTAGGCTGCGACGATTTGTTATAGCACCAAAAGGCAGGGGTACACCGGTATTAACCAACGCGACCAAACGACCAAAATTACCCGGTGATTGGCGACCATAGATTAAAGGGGGGCGCAGTATCACCAGTTCGATCTGATCGGCCAACGCCAATAAGCCCTGCTCTGCCTCCCACTTGGACTGAGCATAGGGGTCCGTGGGTGCGGCTATATCCGCGCCTGTATAGGCTTGATCTCGCTCATGACCCAATACATGCAGGCTACTTATGTAGATGAAACGCTTCACCCCCGCAGCAATTGCCGCCTGCGCGAGCGCAAGTGTCGCCGCACAATTAACCCGCCGAAACTCGGCCAAAGGGTCAGCAGCTGTTTCACGCAGCTGATGTACCCGCGCCGCACTGTGGACAATGCAATCTACATGGGTCAAATCCGGCAGCTGCTCGCGGTGCATGTCCCAGTAGCAGTGCTGTAAATTTACTACATCAAGCTGACGCTCTGGGCTCCGTACACAGGCGCTGAGCTGCAGGTTGAATTGTGTTTGCGCATGCAATGAATGCACCAGCGCCCGCCCGAGAAAGCCATTGGCACCGGTAATTAAAATATGCTGATTTTTTAAGGGGGCATGCGCAGGTGATTCATCACCCGTAGCGCCACTAATAACATCTGCTATAGCCGCGTCGAGCGTCATAGAGGCACCTCGTTAGTCGCCGTTTTCTTAAGGGCGCGACGAATGGCCCGCTGGTAAATCCAGCTGCGCAGCCCACTGGGAAGCAGCCTCACAGGCAGGCGCAGGAGCACACCACAAAGTGCTTGATACCAGGTCATAAACCCCATTTGCCAAAACGCTTTATAAAGCAACAATTCGCGCTGGGCATAAACCCAGCCGCCGCGCCTACGGCCCAAGTCTGCACCTGCGCGCACCAGCATGAGTACCTCGCGCAGGTTATCTATGGACTTACCGGCAACCAAGAGCCGCCCCCAAAGGTAATAATCTTCTATACCGCGAAAACCACTGTAACCACCCACGGCCAGCAAGTGAGATTTGCGCACTATCACGCTGGGATGATTAAGCGGACAACGCCAGCGCGCTGCAGCCGCCACTGCACTTTCACCCACAGGCACTGGGCGCAACGCATAGGGCTGTTGGGGATTATCGATAAACTCCGCGACATAACTGCCCAGCACACTCAGCGATGGGCGCTTAGACATCACGGCAATTTGACGCGCAAAGCGCGATGGCACCGCCACATCATCCGCGTCCATCCGCGCGACCAATTCATAGGTGCAAGCTTCAAGCCCCAATTGCAGAGCTGCCGCCAACCCGAGATTTTGAGGCTGAACCATGCGCAACAAAGGAAGCTTTACTTCATAGTCATTCAACACCTGCGTTAATTCTGGGGTGAGCGGGCCATCTTCCACAATCACCACCTGCTGAGCCGGCAATTGCTGTTCACAAAGGCTTGCCAAAGCCTGCGCCAAATGCGGCGCCTGTTCACCGGCATACACTGCCATAAGCACCGAAAAGTGCTCTTGATTTTGATTATTCATCAGTCTGACCCAGCGCTTGGCGCAATTGCTGTACGCCCAGAGATGCCTGCCAATAGCTTTGATAATCCATTAACCAGCGGGTGCGCGCAGTTTGTGCCTTTGCAATCAGAGCAGCAGGGTCGGCGGCCCGGAGTTGCGTCAAGAGCTGATCCAAGGACTCTGGCCGCTCATCAAATTCCCAACCAGTTCCCCACGCCAACACCTGCACGGCTAAATTAGTACCGCTATTGGTGAGCAGAGGCCGACCAAAATACAAATGCTCATACAACTTATTAGCGGCAATACATTGGTGATGCTGTTTGCGCAGGCTATAGGCCGCAAACAATAGGTCGCAGGGTTGAACGAGTAAAGCCAAGGTGTCCGGCTGATAGGCGCCATGAAAGCGAATGTGTGGATAGGTCTCAGCTGCCTGCCGACAAAATTCAGCTAGTCCGCCACTACCGGCAAGATCCAAATCTGTATCTGTGCGCTTGGCGACTACCGCTATCAGTAACTCCAACAGTCGATCGTCCGGTTCAAGCGCCCCGAAATAACCAATCCGAACACGCTCACGTGAAGGCACCGGTAACTCAATCATTGCCTGCGCGGCTAGGGCTACATTTTCAATCACCACCAGCGGCAGCGCACACGCATAGTAGCGACGACGACAGTCTGCAGGTATCAAAGCTAGGTGTGCGGCGGCGGCAACCTTGCCTTCAAGCCAATCGATCCAGGCCCAGGAGCGACGCAAACGCCCTGCGGAATAGGGGTCAGCTATATCAAAAAAGTAGCGAAAGCCTTTAATACGACTCGCCAAGTAAGCGGGTAATCCTGTATCCAAATCTATTGCAAAAACCCTGTCCGTGCGGCGCACCTTGAACAAAAAATAAAACAATAACCACAAAGAAAACAATGGGGTGAGCAGTAGGTTTAGCCAAGGTTTAGCGCGCACCCGCGGCAGCGGCGCCACTACAACTTTAGATTTTGGGTCTAGTGCAGAATTCTGGCTCGCGCCCCATTGCACAACTCTTGGCGTGCAGCCCTCATCTTCTAGAAGCTGATAAAAACGTAGCGCACGGCTGTCCTGCTCCAGAGGAATCGCTCGACAGAGATAAATGGAGTTCACCGCACACCTTCACGCATAGACATTGAGCTTAGTTATCCATAGTTTAATCCGCGCAGTTTACACAGCTAACAGGTTGTTGAAAAACTATCTGCTCTGTTGCTGCGTTTAAAACGTTTTCAACAGCCTGCTAGGTAAATCCAACTACTCCTTAGGGTGGAGTAGAGCGATCAAACACTCAGCTGCACTGAAAAAATTACCAAAGCGCATATAAAAAAACCTGCCAAATATTCACTTGGCAGGTTTTAATAATCACTTACTTGTTCAACCCTAGATTGCAGGCAAATTTAAACGCCCATTACAACTTGTCGAATGAGTCCGTAATTAAACAGTCAACACGGCGCGCATCGTATTCCACCAAGGGCGCAACATCGTGCGGCTGGATGATATTTTTTGCCGCTGCATCATTGGCCAATTCTTCCGTCGTCGCACCGGAAATTTTGCCGCTGTTTTTGGCTTTCAAGAAGCTGTGCCATACAGGGCCAAGCGCCAATAACTTTTGGAAAGTAGATTCAACTCGGCCAAAGGCATCGTCGGCCTGATGGCTTACATGGAGATACTGACCCAACATTTGACGCACAGGGTTCTCTTCCATAATAAGGTCGCCCAATTCGCGGATTAAATTGTCATTGGGTTTATGCACTATGGTGCCGTAAGGCATGGCGATGAAACGAATTATTTTGGCGAGCCATTTTAGCGGGAAGTTCTCCGCAAAATCGCGCAGAGCTTCTTGCGCAAGATAGAGCGAGCGATGCAGTGCATACTCGGCATGTGCATCTTCAGCGCGGGTACGCGGGTGCGCGGAATGGAACTTCAAGATTGAACAAGCAATAAACAATTGACTGTGCACATCGCCCAAGCGCGCCGATAAAAGCTCACGTCGTTTAAGATTACCGCCCAAAATACCCAGCGCAATATCTGACATAGAAGCCAAGGCAGCACTTAATAGATTGATACGCTGATACCAGCGACGGCTAAAGTCATCGGCATTGGCAGGCACGCTGCTGAAACGGCCACCCACAAAACCAAGCAGCTTAGTGCGCAGCAGATTGTTTACTATGTGGCCAAGATGACTGGTGAAGAGCTTATCGAACTTTTTAATGCCCTCCTCCTGATCTTCCAACTGCATGGCTTGCATTTCTTCAAACAGGAAAGGATGGCAACGCATTGCACCCTGGCCAAAAATCATCAGTGAGCGAGTGAGAATGTTCGCACCCTCAACGGTGATGGCCACAGGTACGCTGTGATAGGACGCCACCAAAAAGTTGCGCGGCCCCTTTTGAATGGCGCGCCCACCGACTATATCCATCGAGTGTTCGACCGATTTACGCATCAGCTCAGTCGCATGGTATTTCGCCATAGCAGTCATGACCGAGGGCGCGCCAGTCTCCAAGCCTTTGGTCACAAATTGACGCATGGCTTCAAGCGCGTAACCACTGGCCGCGATTTCAGCCGAGGCTTCTTGGACACCTTCAAACTTGCCCACTTCCATATTGAATTGACGGCGAATACGCGCATAGGCGCCCACCATGCGGTAGTTCATTTCGCCGCTGGCGGTAGAGAGTGCAGGTAGAGAAACGCCGCGACCCGCGCCAAGGCATTCGATCAGCATGCGCCAACCTTTACCGGCCATAGCAGCACCGCCAATAATCCAGTCAATCGGGATAAATACATCGGTACCGTAAATAGGCCCATTCATAAACGGCGAGCCAGGATTGTGGCGCTTGCCGATTTCTACACCAGGGTGATTGGCGGGAATCAACGCGCAGGTAATACCGTATTCTTTTTTGTTCGCATCGCCTAACAAACCATCGGGGTCTTGCAGCTTAAACGCTAGGCCAACCACGGTTGCCACGGGGGCGAGCGTGATCCAACGCTTACTGAAAGTCATGCGCAGACCGAGTACTTCTTGGCCTTCATGCATGCCTTTGCACACAATACCTAAATCGGGAATTGAGCCTGCATCGGAGCCCGCTTCGGGGCCTGTTAAACCAAAACAGGGAATCTCGGTGCCCTTCGCCAAACCGGGCAGCCAGCGCTGACGCTGTTCTTCGGTGCCGTACTTAACCAAGAGTTCGCCAGGGCCGAGGGAGTTAGGCACCATCGCGGTTACTGCTGCCGTCCCTGAACGGCTGGCAATTTTGCTCATGATGCGGCTTTGGGCATAGGCGCTGAAATGACGACCTCCATATTCAGTCGGTATAATCAGGCCAAAGAAGTTTTTATCTTTCAGGTATTGCCAAGCTTCCGGCGAAAGATCTTTGCGGTTATTTTGAATATCCCACTCGTCGAGCAGTTCGCAGAATTCACTGACTTCCACATCGAGGAACGATTGCTCTTCAGCGGTGAGTTGCGGCAAGTTGATTTGCGCAAATTCATTCCAATCGGGCTTGCCGCTGAAAAGATCTTTTTCCCACCAAGTAGTCCCCGCTTCAATTGCCTCGCGTTCGGTAACACTCATAGCGGGCATAGATTTCTTGAGCACACTGAATACCGGCTTAGTGAGCACTGCGCGGCGAATAGGCGCCACATTCAGCACCAACATAACCGCGACCAGCGGCACTACTAACCACACAGACAACAAACTGGGCGCTATAACACTAAGCAGCAACCAGGCCACAATAACCACTGAAGAGGCCGCAGAGAGCGCCACTTGGCGGTACACGAGCACGGCCACCAAGAGCCAAAGCACTATAAGAGCGAGCAATAACATGATGTATAACCTCTGAAATTTCTATTGTTGTTCTGATGCGGATGGTTAATCTAAATTCACTGCTTTAAAAAACCTACCCTTAACCTTAGCCTATTCTATCTAAGTTGGGGGGCTTTCCTATGCTTACAAGCGCAAGCTATAAATAGCGCTCTGCCTACACGCCATTTCACCGTTTACAGGCCATTAACGCCATCTCATGCTCTGCCGCCGCCAAAGGTTGCGCATCGATCAATTCTAAACGGCTATCGGTTAAATCGCTGAGCGGTACCTCTAGTTCATTCACACTGAGCACACCGCTCTCGCTGTTAAACATAAAAATACCTTGGTCTGTGTGCATGACCGCTTTGGCACGCACGCAGTGTAGCCCCGTCATCCAACCAAAAAGCTGATTGAAATCAAACTGTATCTGGGGCTGGATCATCCACCCGCAGGCGAAATGCCCCTGCCCTTGGCTTTCGCGACGCACAAACTCTTGCTCCGCCGCCAGCTGGTGCTTGTTGTTGTAAAGTTCACCCTTGGGCTTTAAGCGATTACGGTTTTCTGCACCGTTGTTGCTGTGATGCCCTGGATTTTTAACGCTATGAATAGCGCGCGGCAGGTCCAACCAAGCACCTTCCAACGCCCCCTGAGTCACAATTTGTAGCTCGGGGCCCTGCACATACTGCTGAAACAACGCCAAATCCTCTTGATTGCAAAGGTCGGCTTTATTCGCAACCAACACATCCGCAACCGCTATCTGATCCTGAAAATTAGCATTGCCGGTGTAGCGCTCATCGCGCAATTTGCGCGGGTCCACCAAGGTGAGCGTCGCACGCAAATCGAGCACAGTGTCGTAATATTCACCGGTCAAGCTGGCGATGATTTCTTCCGGATGCCCCAAGCCTGTAGGCTCTATTAAGATACGATCCGGCTTGGTGGTGGCGATCAACATGTTCAGCGCCATTTTCATTGGCAAGCCGCCAACGCAGCAGATGCAGCCGCCAGGTACTTCGCGCACATGGGCATTGGTACCCTGCAAGAGCGCGCCATCTATACCTATCTCTCCAAATTCATTCACCAAAACCGACCAGACTTCAGCCTCTGGTTTATGCGCCAATAAATAGCGAATCGCCGTGGTTTTACCCACGCCTAAAAACCCAGTAATGATATTGGTGGGAATAAGCGCTCTAGCCTCTGTTGTCATAGGATGCATCTAACCTGTCGATATCAAAGAGGCGCTCAGAATACTCCTATAACCACCATAATCCAGCGCCTGCCTAAGCTTTTTTGGCACAAAGAAATAAGCTAGCCAAGAATTTTATGCTTTTAGTTATAAGGCATTCGTCAAGGCTACCATCCCAAATATGTCACCTAAAAAAACCATTTGGCATGCAATTCAAAATCACCCTCCAACTATCTTCATTAATGTCACAATTTGTAACCGTTTTCACTCAAAAGACATTTTTTAAAGCGACACTATTAACCCCTATAACTTCACCTGCAAAAAATTAATATTATAAAAAGTAAAAAAATATTCTATTTAAATCATATGGTTGTATTTTAAGTTATAAAAAAACCAATAGTAACGTTAACACTTCATATTTTTATTCAAGAGTAAAACCAGATAAATCGTTAGTTTTATGGCAAAAAAATATTGTAAATGTAATCGATTACAAATAGGATTAGACACCTCTTGCGCTTTAGCGGGTCTTTTTAGATCAACTTTAGCTTAGAGCAAACACTGCTGTATTAAGCAGTGACTACCCCAGAGTACACCTATAAAAATTACAGAGTGAGGATGCTTTAATGACACCAACCATAGGATTTAACAGAAAAATATTATCTAGCCTTATAGCCGCCTGCGTAGCCAGTAGCGCCTTTGTAGGTTCCAGCAGTGCCTTTGCAGAGTCAGGCGCTATAGAAGAAGTTATCGTCAGCGGTGTGCGCGGCGCCCAAGAGCGCGCCATTGATATAAAACGCAATAGCACCGAAATCGTCGACTCAGTCGCTGCGGAAGATATGGGTAAACTGCCGGACGTCACTATTGCCGATTCGCTGCAGCGGATTACCGGCATTCAAATTTCACGCGATGCCGGTCAAGAGGGTGGCTTAGTGAGCATTCGCGGCATGCAGCAAATTCAGTCCACCTTGAATGGCGAAACCTTTTTAACGGCTAAGTCGCTCACCGACAATAAAGCCGACTTTACTGATATTCCCTCGAGCTTGGTTTCCGGTATTAATGTTTACAAATCACAGTCGGCTACCAATGTTGAGGGCGGTATTTCCGGCTCTATCGACATGTTGACCAAGCGCTCACTGAGCTTCGATGATGGCTTAACCCTGGCCGCGTCCGCCAAAGTCAGCAATGGCAATGTTAGCCAATCTACCGACCCGGATATCAATGGTGTTATCGCCTGGAAAGCCAACGACAGAATTGCCAGCTCGCTTGCATTGTCCTACTCAGATTCCACCCTGGCGGATAACCGCGGCGTACAGTCAGTTGACCGCGCAGTAGAATCATCCTGGGGTTGCCCGGGCGGCAGCTGCCAAGACTTAGATGGCGACGGCAAACTCAGCAGCGAAATCCTGCATGGCGCCACCTGGAACAGTAATGTGCAAACCCGTGAAACTTCACGTGAGCGTCTGGGCTTGGTCTACAACTTCAACATGATGCTGAGCGACAGCCTAGAGTTAAATACCGATGTTATGTACAACGACATGACCGAGAAGTCGGCGGGGCAGTTCCTCTACCTCACCAACGGTACCGATCGCAGTCAATTCCACAGCTATCAAGCCACGAGTGGCAAGCCCGCATTTCCTGCATCCGGCTTGCACGATGCTTCGGCCATTGGTCAAAGCGCCTATGCTACCGAATACAATACCAATATTTCTGGCCTGCGCGCCGGGGTACTGGGCGACTACCGCGACACCAATGCACTTAACACCAATGTTGAGTTGAAATACGATGCGGGTGAAGCCTTCACCGGCGCACTGCGCTGGGTCCATGGCAAAGCAGAAAGCACCGACAACGCCCTGACCCTTGCTGGTGTCACCTATAAAAAAGCAGTACCGCGCACACCCGGTGGTGCTGATGTTGAACTCAACCCAGGCGGCATCGACAATGGCGCCATCTACCCAATCAACGTCAAACTTAACGCAGAAAATGTTGGCTTTAGTGTCGACCCAGCACTGGCATCGCTCGCCAGTAAAGAATCTGCCTGGTATTTGCACTCGGGCTGGATCGATGGTAGCTACCAAGAGGCAACCTCTGATGTGTTGCGCGCTGATGGTAACTTCAAGTTTGCCGACAGCGGTTTAACCTCGGTTGATTTCGGCCTACGTCTTTCAGATCGCAGCACCACTAATGATAGCTTCTCGTTTTTCTCACCCTCTGGCTACATCAAAAATGGCGTAGAACTGCTGAATAAATATCATGAAGTTGGCTACGCATTGGGTCAGGCTGGCAGCACCGGCACCGCTGCTGGTGCAACCTATGACCCGCTAAAAGTGTTCACTTTTAGCGATCCAAAATTACAAGGTTATATCCATCAAGTAAGCGACTTTGGTAAAGCGGTTAGCGGTCTGAATCTGTCTATTCCAATGATTAATGTCGACAAAATTGATGACCCAGTTGCCTTTGAAAATATGCTCTATGGCACCGGTCAACAAATTAATAACCCCGATAAATCCTATGTGGTCGATGAGTCTAAGCAATCGATACATGTGAAATTTAATTTTGATGCGGCGATTAACGATGCCGTAAGCATGAGCGGTAACGCCGGTTTGCGCTATGTAAAAATCGACCTAACTGTCAATCGCAACATCACCAACTCTACGCAATTAAACCCAACTATTTTGGCGGGAACCGATCCAAACCACACTACCTATACCGACTTAGGTGATGAGGCCACGGATGTTTCCTACAACTATGCGCTGCCCAGTGTTAACTTGAACTTTGATATTGGCGATGAATGGAAAATTAAAGCGGCCTACAACGAAACATTACAATTACAAGACCTAAAATCCTTAGGTGGCGGCACTACTGCCAGTTATAAAGGTCAAGCTAATGGCGAAAGTTTTCAACGCATTAACAGCGTTGAAAATAACGGCAACCCCAACCTGAAACCTTGGAACGCTGGTATCTTTAGTCTCGCTGGTGAATGGTACCCAACCGATACCGCCATAGTAACGCTAGGTTACTTTCACATGGATATCGAAAGCTTCACCTTCCGCGATAGCGTGTTAGATACAAGCTTGAAGGATACCGATGGCGTGGCCCGCGACGGCGCACCTGTGTACACCGTTCAAAACGGTAAAGGCGGCGCAGTTGAAGGTTATGAAATGGCCTACCAACAAAGTTTGGATTTCTTGCCCGGCTTTTTGGCTAATACCGGTGTAACACTTAACTACACCTATTCACCCAGCAAAGGCACCACCAAACTTAACGATGGCAGCGACGCCCCCTTTGGCTCTACCGCCAAAAATCAAGCTAACGCCATTGTTTGGTATCAAGCGGATAAATGGCAGGCGCGTATTGCCGCTAACTATATTAGCGAACAATACAACGGCCAATTCCGCGACTGGATGACCTCTAACAATCCCAACGGTTTAAACCAATGGATTAAACCGCAATTGTTTGTAGATCTATCCGGTAGCTATGATGTCACTGAAGCCGTACAAGTTAGCTTCTCCGCCAACAATATTCTCTCTGAAAACAAGATTGAATACAGACAGTGGGAAGACAACATCAGTCAATACGATCTTTATGAGCGCCGCTTAACGGCGGGAGTTACCGCCAAGTTTTAATGGCCGCCATTAAGTCGCAGTAACAGGGAGAGAGTAGATTCATATCTACTCTCTTTTTTACGTTTAAAGGTTTTATTAGGCGCTTCTCATGGCAGACACACGCATTAACTCCATTGTTATTCTTGGCGGCGGCACCGCAGGTTGGATGACCGCCGCTGCACTCGCCAAGCGCTTTAACAATCAACCAAAAATTACCCTAGTGGAATCATCTAGCATTGGCACTATTGGGGTAGGCGAAGCCACAGTTCCCGCCATCAAAGATTTTTTAACATTATTAAAAATTGATGAAGTGGAATTTATGCGCGCCACTCAGGCCACCTATAAATTAGGCATTCAATTTGAACACTGGCACAAACCTGCAACAGCTTTTTTACACCCCTTCGCTGGATACGGCGCACGCATCGACAACATTCCGTTTTACCACTGTTGGATCAAAATGCGCCAGCAGGGCCAAGCGCAGGCACTGGATAACTATTGCCTAGCCGCGCAAATGGCGCAGGCACATAAATTCGCGCTGCCCAAAGCAAACCCCGAAGCCGAACTAGCCGCCTTTAATTACGCCTTTCACTTTGACGCGGGTTTATTTGCGCAATACCTTGCCCAGTATGCACAGGCACTCGGCGTAATGCGCATAGACGCACAGCTAACCGGCGCCATACAAGACCCGACCACCGGGTTTATAACGGCGCTGCAACTGTCCGATGGGCAGACACTGCAGGGCGATTTATTTATTGATTGCTCAGGCTTTAAAGGCTTACTGATTGAGGAGGTATTAAAAACCGGTTATGAAAACTGGAGCCACTGGCTGCCCTGCGATAGCGCTGTCACCGTTGCGACTAATGCCGCCAGTGCACCTGTACCCTACACCCGCGCTATCGCCAGCTGCGCCGGTTGGCAGTGGCGCATTCCACTGCAACACCGTCAGGGCAATGGCCATGTTTACGCCAGCGCTTATCTAAGTAAAGAACAGGCCAGCGCACAGCTGCTAAACACACTTGAAGGAACACCCTTGGCCGAGCCGAAACATCTACACTTTGTGACCGGCATGCGCACACAAACCTGGAATAAAAATGTATACGCCATAGGCTTGGCCAGTGGCTTTTTAGAGCCGCTCGAATCCACCAGCATCTATATGATTCACGAGAGCATCAATCAACTGATTGATCACTTTCCCAATCGCCAGTGGAACCCAGCCTTAAGCCAGCAGGCTAATAAAATTCTGCGCCTGCGCCAGGAAAAATTGCGCGACTTTATTATTCTTCACTACCACTTAAATGAACGCAACGGCGAAGCCTTTTGGGACGACTGCCGGAACATGGCAATACCCGCCAGCTTAAGTGAACAAATTCATTTGTTTCAGACGACTGCACAGGTGAATTTAGATAATTTGGATTTTTTTAGAACCAATAGCTGGCTGGCAATGTTTGCGGGCTTTGAACACCTGCCCGATTACTATCACCCTGCCACTGACCAGTTTAATGAGCAGCAACTGGCTACGGAACTGGAGTCAATAGCAGCCAGCATTCAACTGGCACTGCCACAACTACCCAGTCACCAACAGTTTCTTAGCGCTAATATTTTTCGCTAAATTATTTTTCTCTGAAAAATTGGCCTGCACTCAATTATGAAATAGTGCAGGCCAACTAATACCCTTCGCTATTTTTTCTGCTGATTTAATTGATCAACCGCCAAGGCTAAAAACATATAATTCGTTGCACCGCCGCCCATCACATATTCTGTTTGCTGCCAAAAATAAGGCCATATTTTTAATTCAGGTAGATCGGGGCGAATAAGCGCGGTACCGGAAATAACACCACCCGGAATGTAGGACCAATCTGCGCGGTTCACACCGTAGGCAACTGTTGCAGAATTTGCACCTACACCAGAAGCAAAGGACTGTGTATTCTGACCAGGATGAACGCCCAGAATAAAATTCAACGCATTTTCATAAGAGTCACTATTCGCATATTGTGGCCAGGTTTTATGAAAGAAGTATTGTTTTACGCCGAAATCCTGAATGGTCCATCCTGCGCCCCAGATATTAGGGGTGTAGGGAACACCATAGGGCGATTCTGTTTTAGCGCGCTCACGCAAGTCGCGTTGATACGCCGCTACGGCTTTATTAACCGCCATAACAAAGTTTGTATCTTTAATTAATGGCATGGCTCGCCCCAGTACCCAACCAGTATCAGCAATATTTTCAGTGATGACATCCTGCAAGCCAATGAGCTCTTTAAGGTAAGTTGGATTGTTTGTCGCCAACGCCAATTCACTCAAAGCAAACACACGTTCTTTTTGCTGCTTCACCTTGGGTGCGGCTATGCGATAAAGATCTTCGGCCGCGGCTAAAGCATCTTGCGCCATGTGCGGATTAAAATCTTTTAACACCCGCGCTGCTGCAGCCAAACCACCCGCCACATAGAGTTCGCGCCCGGGGTTGTCTTCCGTAAAAACCCAGCGATCGTCGGTTGCGCCAGACTGTCCATTTTTTATATCTTCAGGCGCGAGAGATGAGTTGTGGGGTAAGTTATCTGTTTGTACTGATGCATCACCTAACAACACATATTGACGAATCGTGGGTGAAATAATGCCGCGATACAAACGCCCCATAGATTTATAACCACCGAGAACACTCAGCAAGCCGTGTTCAATTTGCTGCAGTGCATCATTTTTCCCATCAGCTTGATGAATTTCGACAATTTTTTTGGCTTGATCGATATGGGTGCTATCTAAGGTTAAACCAAATTCTTCCACCATTGCGGCCAAGCGCCAGACCGTTCCTATTTGCGATTCAACGCGTAGATCATAATCTCCTGCATCGTGCCAGCCGCCCTGATTCAAACCGGGCACTGACTCACCGGGTTTAAATTTGGTAAGCGTTGAAGGACCCGAGAGGTAACCATCAATATGGTTATAATTGAGCGGCATCATGCGCGCGTCATCTTGATGATCAAGCCCGTGCCAAACGCGATATTTTTCATTAACGCGCATGTGGCACATTTGGACAGGTAAAAAATATTCGAGTGTAGGCTGCCAAGCATTACGGGAAAATACATCATCGCCAATTTTAAATGGCGCCGATAATTTATCGCGGTAACTTATTTGATACATTCCCGGTGTTGTAAGCGCCGAAAAATCATAGGTCATATATTGATAGCGTAAAAAATTACCCCAAGGCTGTACCTTGGCTTTTTTCACAAGGGTTTTTCCCTGCTCGCTCAACCGATAAATATTAAGTTCTGAGGCTTTGGTATCGCGCGCATCCTGTTCTATAACCACTTTTTTCGCTTGCGCAGTGCCATAACCTAGTTGTGATACCTGAATAACCGGCTCGTAGCGCCAATTTTTTATGGCATGGGGCGTTACAATCCACTCTATAGCGTTGCCCGTTGCACCGGCGGGAATTATCGAGCGCACAATGAACCACCCGTTATTGTGATTACCGCGCCCGTCCCATAATTCTAAATCGCCCTGAGCATTTTCAATGAGAATACGCTGAGTCTCAGACTCAGGAGCAATGACCAGCTTTTTGCCAACAGCCATAGGCGCCGTTAAAAATTCACCGTGTGGATTTACCACGGGACCATTGGCCTGTTGGGTAAATAATCCGCTGGTCTTATCCATTAAAAAGGACTTCCCAAAAAGTTCACCAGGGAACAACTCTAAATTAAAACCCACTTTCCCAATCCATTCCGGCGGCAAGGCTTTTTCTAAATTGACACTGATTTTGAATCGATTATCTTTTAATGCGGTAACACTGACGTCATAGGTAAACTTTAAATCGGGATACAGAATTGGATTAAAACCCGTGCGATCCTTACTCGGATCAGGGTAGGACAAGGTTTGTGTAATACGTTGCTCTTTTTTATCAATATCTTGCTTGCCGCCCACAGGCACTGGCGACCATTGGCCGGGAGAAATTTCCAAACGCACATCGCCATTAGCGGCAATACGACTTCCCGCTTGAATAATAGTGACGCCCGTTTGGTGCCCATCGGGATAAATATCACTAAACACCGTCACATCTAGGCCCGGCATACTAAAGTAATTTTTATCATTAATACTCAAACCATCTTTGGCGTGAAGCGATGCGGGATATACAAGGGCGCATGCCACTAGCCCAAGACCGAGCAGGTGATTTTTCATGAAAAGCTTCTCTTAATACTGTGGAGTTACGATGGATAACGCAGACTAAATCATTATTTAATTTATAGTGTGACTGCGCCAAGTCAGCGTTAAAGCATAAACCTCTTGAGCTTTATTGAGGCGCTCATTTTTGTCGATAATCGTTAACTTGTGTTAATAACGAGCTATAGAGTGCGCATAGTTATTGATAAACCACATCTTTATAGGCGGGGGCTAAGCGGGCCAGCAATTGATTTTGCGTTGCCACGGCAATATGTTGCTGTTCCATCGCAAGAATTAAATGTTCCACAATCGCATTGAATTCACTATTGGTGTAGTGATGCCCTGCATGCACGACTGCAAGAGATTCACCTTTATATTCACAGGGGCCGCCACTCACCACACACACATAATCGCTAAAGCCCTGTTTAAAGTGCGCGATATTTACACCTTTGAAACGCGGTTTTACCCGTTCATCTTGCGCGATAATATAAATCATCGCGTGTACTATATTATCGATCCCCTGACGTTCACCAAGCGCTTTATACAGAGAGCTTCCATCCGGGGCGCGACTGGTACAAGCAATTAAGCTAAATACCATCAAGAGTAAAACCACTTTTGCGCCGCAACTCATTTTACGCAAGCAAACATGTAAAAAAGTCATCATCATTAAAAACTCCCTTGCAGCGAAACATACCACCCAGTTTGATCTTTGAAGGTCGCTACTTCACCCAAATCTACATAGGCCGCCACAAGTGCAATGCGCTTAGAGGGAAACCAACCCACAAAGAGTGTTTGCCAATCGTCCTCGCGAATAAAGGAAAGATTGTTAGGCTTTTGCCGATATTCGGCGCCCACTAGCCAATATTTATTGAGCAATACACTGGCAGAGATCTCCCCCATTATTTCTTTATCGCGATTAAGGTCACCGCCAAACCCCACCAAACCTTGCTGATTCGCATCGGTATAACGCAGGTTAGCATTTAGCAAAAAATTGCGATTAAAAATTCCACCAAGATACAATTTAGTCGCGGTTAAATTGATATCGGTGCTCGAATCTTTTGTTGCGCCGACTGCACCAGGAACAAAAAAATCTTTATTTTTTTTATACTGAGCACCTAAGCTAATTTGTGGTGATGCGGTATAAATAAGATCGCCCAGCAGCCGTACTTTCAAGCCAACAATTTGCTGACGAATAGTGTTGTCCGGCAGCTGTAACGCAGCCGTTAAAGATTGATGCGTTAAGGTTTGCTCAGCAAATGAGAATTCCACACGATTGTGCCAACCCCAACTAGCACCCGCCACCTCTAGACTATAATCGCCGGTATCGACCAGACTTAAAAATGCAGTGCCACCATACTCTTCTTGAGCACCATAACCCGCAATAACAGCCATTGGTACTATGCCGCCGCCCGCAGTACCCTCAATTGTGCTGGCACCACCTGTCACCAACAAGCGGCTGCGGTCTGAGCCCTTAGCTGCCGCGACCGAGCATAGGCTTGTCAACATAAAAAAAAATACTACATAATTGACGACTTTCTTTTTCCGCGCCTTCATCATGACGTCAACCCCGCTAAATATTGTTTCATCCAGTTAGAAAATGCCTCACTTGGCAAGGGCTTACTGTAGAGGTAGCCCTGCGCCACATCACAGCCATAGGATTTTAATAGATGTTTAATGGCCTCTGTCTCTACACCTTCTGCGGTTACGCTTAAGCCCATGGTATGCCCCAGTTCAATCGTGGAGCGCACAATAAGCTGATCGTCCGCGCTGCTATCTAAATTCATGATAAATGACTTATCAATTTTCAATTCACTGACGGGAAGTTTTTTTAACTGCGAAAGCGAAGAGTACCCTGTGCCAAAATCATCAATGGATAGAGTTAAACCTAGCGCCTCTAAGCGCTTCAAATTATTTATCGATTTTTCGGCTTCACGCATTATGGCGCTTTCCGTAATTTCTAAACATAAATAATCTGCAGGAACTTGGTGTACATTTAATAGTGCTCCTACATATTGCGGCAAGTCTTCCACCAACAAATCTAAAGCAGATAAGTTAACTGACAACTTTAAATTTATTCCTTCTAGGATAAGTTGTTTTATTTTTAGTATGGCAACTTTTAAAACCCAACGAGTCAATAATGTAATTTGGCCCGAGCTTTCCAAAATGCCGATAAATTCATCCGGACCAATAAAACCTATTTCTGGGTGATGCCAACGCACCAGCGCCTCCGCGCCTAAAACATGCGGGTTCTCTAAATTAATTTTAGGCTGGTAATGCAAACTAATATGATTTTTAGCAAGAGAAGTTTCAAACTCGCGCGACAAATGCAAACGGCGCAAATGATTTTCATCCCAACCATTCTGATAGAAGCAGGTATTTTTCCCAGCAATACGGCCATTATTTAACGCCAAATTAACCCGACGCAAAAGACTTTCTACTGAGCTGGCATCATCGGGAAAAGCAGCCAAACCTATATTGACTTCTATGTTGACCTGTATACCACTCACGATCATAGGATTTTTATAAGCACAGTGAATGGACTCAACAAACTCTCCTGCCGCTTCACTGGTATAATTATTGAGCACACCTAAAAACTCATCGCTTCCCAAGCGATACACCTTTCTCTCACCCATTGCCTGCAGTAACTTTTGTCCTGCTGCACGCAAAACTCCATCGCCAATTTCCTGACTAAGTTCATCATTGATTTGAGTAAAGTTTTTTATATCCATTACAAATAGATAAATTTTATTATTCTGTTGCTGAGCCTGTGCAATAACCGCCTCTAGCTCAGGCACTATACGAATACGATTAGGGAGCCCCGTAAGTGGATCATGCTCAGATTGATAGCGTACTTGCTGCTCCCGCTCACCTATAGCTTCCTGCATATTAATAAATGCACTCGCCAGTTCACCCAGCTCATCGTTAGACTGCACCTTAATAGGTGTATCATAAAAACCTTTAGCAATACGCCGCGCTATACCCGCCAGCTTACGCACCGGCCGCGTCACACTGCGCGCTAAAAACCATGCAGCTACGGCAGCGAGCGCAGAAAAACTTAATGCCAAAATAAGCAACTGAACATTTAAACTGGCGAAGGGGGCTAAGACTTTACTGAGCGGAACCTGCAAGACAGCGATGAGTGCTTTATTTTGACGCGCAAAGGGAACCTGCAGCGACATTAGACCTGCATATTCAAATACACTGCCTTCTGCATAATCTTGGCGCAACTCTGCAACTAGCCGTTGACGTTCATCATCATCGAGCGTCCCGCTTAGATAATTAATATTATCTGCATGGAAATTAACGATAGACACCTCTAACCCTGTGAGCCGCTTTAGATCGTTGCTAAACTCTCGTTTGACCTCAAAACCCATGCCCGCTAAGCCAATTACAATGGGTGCTTTCACAGCAAAGAAAACAAACTGATAGGCCTTACCATCCACAATGACGGTGTCATATGCCTGCCCTTGCGCCTCTGCTTTATCGCGCAATTGCTGTAGCTCATTCGTTACTTTTAAACCAAAACTGGCATCGCTTGCGATGAGCTTTCCATCCAGGGTTATTAATACCCCCACATCGGCGTTCACTCGTGCCGAATGATTATTCAATGCTGAACGAATAGTATTTTCGTCCTTTGTTGCTACTGCATCTTTAAAACCAAAATCTTCGGTGAGCACTTTTACCGAAAGCGCCAGCTGTTTTACGTTTTGTTCCACGATACGCTGAAACAACTCACCGCCCGCCAAAAGTTCAGCGCGCGCATTTTGGGTTACTGCCTTATTAATAACTATGCGTGTGGCCACATAAGAGATGGCCTCTAGTGTGACCACCAGACCTAAAACAAAAGCCAACAACTTTACGAGATAACTCGATTTCAACATGTATTTCTTTCGCTTAGTGTTTAAAAGAGATTGTCAAACTCACCCACATCTTTAACAGGAATGGAACCAGACAAGTTATTTACAACCAATACTTTTTGCTGCGCAGCGCCGGAAGTTACCTGTATTTTTTCCACAGGGTAGTCATCACGTAGATCGGGATGATGTAACTCCAACTGATAGTCACCTGCAGGAACATTATTGATAGTTAACTTTCCGTTCGCGTCACTTTTAGCAAAATACTCCGTATTTAATACGTAGATATAACCAATCATTGAATCGTGAATATTGCAGCCCAAAACCACTTTCCCCGCTTGATCAAAAACAATCGGTTCAGCCGTCAAACCATGATACAAACGCAATTCAAACTTTTTTGCCGGAGAAAAGGAATAAACGTGATGACGAACATCATCACTATTGGGGAAACGCACTTGCGTATTGACGCGTATTGCCAGTACGCGGGGATCAAACATTTTCTCGCGCTGATCCATTATGGCCGTAGGCATTTGGTTGTAATCTATAGCGCTGCTAGGCATGAGGGCCACAACGGCATCTTTCACGGGTTGGCCCTCTTTATCCTTAATAAAAATATCAAGGCTTTCTGCTTGCGCTATTGGCATAATGACTGCAAAAAATAACCCGATAAACCCTGTCAGCATTCTGTGTTTAATTTTCATCCACACCCTCATTACACTAGTTTGCAGCAATTTCTACCTGCCTCTTTTGCAGCATAAAGACCAGTATCTGCACGCTCAAATACAGTCTCTAAAACATCGTCTTGTTTAAACTCTGTTAAACCAACAGAAAAAGTAATAGAAAGATGCTGATCTTTATAATTAAAAGACGCGCAGGCGATGGCTTCCCGTATTTTTTCTAAAACAAGCAATGCGGCAGGGCCTGAAGTTTCGGGCATAAGGGCAACAAACTCTTCGCCACCATAACGACAGAAAAAGTCAACTTCACGCAGGCGCTTTTGAATAGTTTTACCAATGACTTTTATTACTCGGTCACCCGCTTGATGGCCGTAATTGTCGTTAATTTTTTTGAAGTGATCTATATCAAAAATAGCAAGGCTTAAGGGGCGACCGTAGCGCTGCCAACGCTGTATTTCTATTGCAATGCGTTGGTTGTAAGCCTCACGATTGGGTAAATCGGTAAGCGAATCATGCATTGCCTTATAGCGCTGTGTATCCAATGTCTCACGATTTTTTTCCGCCTCCACTTCCATATTTTTAATTTTTTCACTTAAGGTCGCAAGTTGTTGCGCCAGTTGGTTTTGATCCGCATCACTGTGCTGATAGCTATCAATTGCCTGACGAATATTACCTAGCTGTGATTGCACTTGATGCTTAAGTTGACTGATATCGGTCGCTGAGTGAGATTGGGTTGCTAAGTCATCCATATGACGCATCACATCTTCCTGCAATTGGCGCGAAGCAGCACGCTCTGATTGGCTGTGCTCTACCGCACCACCAATTAAAGAATAAATTTCAACAAGCTCTTGGTTAACATCTTTTAAATAGGTTGCAAAAGCATCATTAGCTGCAAGATAGGCTTCCATCACTAAGTCGCGCACACCTTCTAAGGTGGGAATCAACGCATCCGGTGGCAGCCCCTGATCCACCTTTTTGCGAATATCGTCTACTTTTGATTGAATGCTCGATTCATTTTCTAAACTATTAAGAAAGGCGATTAGCACCTGCGTAATCTTATCTGCTGTCTCGGGCGCGATAGCATCTATTTTTGCTCTGCGCTCCTGTGCCGCCTCATGTAATTCCGCTGGGTCCATTGGCAAGGAGTTATCTGCTGGCACAATTAACAAGCCACTATCATCTAAAACCTTTACCGTTACTTCCGTATTGTCTGTGGTAATTTTGCGCTCAGTAGCAGCCTCAAACTCTATTGGCTTCTCTAGCTCAAATGGCTTCTCGTTTGTTAGCGTAGTTTTAATATTTTTGAGTGCTGCAGCTTCCAGCATGGCAGATTCAAGCAGAGAGTTTTCTGCTTGGGGGTTGGTACTGCGACCCGGCAATAATCGGCTTAAAAAACTTGTTTTAGGCTTTTCCACTTCCTCTAAAGCACGAACCTGTAAATCCGCTAGTTGGCGCAGTAGCGCAGGATAGAGGTATATTTTTTGACTGCGTGCAGGCAAATTATCGATATAGCGGCTAATTTCTTTATTGATACTGCGCGACAAATCCAGTTGCTGTAAGGGTTTAAGTGTTGCCGTGAGCGACTCGCGCACCTCGCGCGCGCCCAGTGTTCGCTGATCTTCAAAGCCGATAACAGCTTTTTCGAGCCTAGCGAGCAGACCATCCATATCCTGCACATTCATAGTCGCGCCCATAGTGCGCAATCGTTCACGTAACTGGCTCAACATTTGGTCTAGCTCAGCATTTTGTCCATCCGCTGCCACACTCACCCGCACGAGGGTTTTTCGTAGTAGCTCCTGTTGTTGGGCAAAATCTTTTTCTAAACTTTCCTGTATATCCAGCGCATTTAGATACTTCTCTCGCCAGTTATTTTTGTCCTCGTTATGACTTGCCATGATCAGCCTAAACTCCCGCAGAGTGCTCAAAAACTACAATCTATTGAGTATAGCCATAGACCGCCATTCCACATTTTTTAAGCCAATAAAAAAGCCCGCTAGACAGCATCTAGCGGGCTTTTGGTTGAACTCGTTAAACCTTATTGCTTAGTCACCGCAGCGCGTGCGCGCTCCGCACGAATCTTAGTCACCAAGTAATCAACCACTTTAAGCATTTCTTCCTGCCCACCGGCTTCGCGTGCGCCAATGCGGTACTTGCCATCAACCACCATTTCAGGGGTGCTGGTGATCTTATAGCTGCGCGCGCGCGCCTCAGCTTGCTTGATTTGACTACTCACGCCAAATGAATTGTACGTGCTTATCGCTTTCTCTTTTGAGATACCATAGGTTGCAAAAAAATCAGCCCACTGCTCTGCGTTGACAAGATTTTTATGCTCCACATGTATGGCATTAAATACCGCCATATGGGTTTTATTCTTAATTTTTAACGCTATAGAGGTGTAAAAACCACGGAGATGAGGCTCCATTTGCGGGCTCCACATAGCGTGTGACTGTATAAACTTCACATCAGGCTTCTGTTTTTTCGCCCAAGCATCAACAATAGGCTCGAAATGAAAACAATGTGGGCAGGAGTAAGCAAATACTTCTGTTACTTCAATTTTACTCTCATCTGCTCCGCGAACAGCGGGCACAATCTCCATGTACTCTTTGCCTTCGGTGTAGGGTGCCGCTTGAGCGTAAAGGTTCCAAGAAATCATCCAGCCCAATAAGGCCACTAAAATTCGCATACTCTAATCCTCTTTTATTTTTAGGTTGAGATAATAGGCACATGCCTGCCATCTCTAATATTTCTGTATTACTTTTTAGCCAGTGCGCGCTCTTTACGCACCTTAGCAACCAAGAAATCAACAACTTTAAGCATATCGCCCTGACCACCCGTCATGTTGGCATTGATGCGGTATTTACCTTCAACCACCATTTCCGGTGTACCACTTACTTTATAGCTACGCATACGGGCTTCAGCTTGCATAACCATACTGTTTACACCAAAAGAATTGTAGGTGTTTATTGCTTTTGCCTTATCCACACCGTAGGCAGAAAAAAACTCGGCCCAATCTTCCGCTGTTGCCAATGGTTTGTGTTCAACTTGAAAGGCCTTGAACGCATCCATGTGGGTTTTATCTTTAATTTTCAACGCGATAGAGGTATAAAAACCGCGACTCAAGGGCTCCATTTGGGCATTCCATTTGGCGTGAGTTTGCACGAAATCAACATCATCTGCCTGCTGCTTTTCCCAGACCTGCAACAAGGCCTCAAAGTGCAAACAATGGGGACAGTGATAAGAAAACACTTCTGCCACTTCAATTTTACTCGGGTCAGCGGTGCGCACCGGCTGCTCCAGCACAAAGTAATCTTTACCTTCTTTGTAGTCACTGGTGGCTTCTTGTGCGCAGGCACTTAGAGCAAATACAACACCTAACAGGGCTATCAAACTACGCATTGAAGCAATCCTCATATTATTTTTGGTGGATGAAATCAGGCTTTAGGCCTATAAAACGCCGACAAGTTCCACGTATTGCGAATACTTCTCAGACAGGAAATGACGATACCAATTTATACATGAAAAAAAAGGCGACCTGAGCCGCCTTTTTAATATTGCTGATGCTTAATGTAAACCCGCGATAAAGTTTGCCAGCGACTTAATTTCCGCATCACTCAGCTTTTCTGCCACTGAACGCATAATCATTTGGTCGCCATCATTAGTGCGCTCACCCGCGCGGAAAGCGCGCAGTTGTTTCTCAATATACTCAGGGTGCTGTCCGCTCAAGCGAGGGAAACCTGCAGGAATATTACCCTGCCCATTAGGTGCATGGCAGCCCGTACACGCAGGTACACCATTCGCTAGGTTACCTGAACGATAGGTGCGTTCACCCAACTCTAAGGCATCAACTAAGATGCCCGAGTTAACTTTTACGTCCAGTTTTTGCGAACCAGACAGCTGCGTTGTTTGACTCGCAAAATGTGCGGCTATATCGGCAAGATCTGCTGGGGTCATTTTAGCCAGCAAGCCAGTCATTTCAGGCACTGCACGCCCTGTGGTCGCTTTTTTATCTGCATTAGGTTCAACATCCCACGCGCGAATATCTTTCATTTGCTTGAGTAAATATCTTTCGCCCAAACCAGCCAGCTTAGGGAATGTACCCATTACGCTGTTGCCATCAGCGCCATGACAAGCGCCGCAAATAGCCGCTTTACCAGCACCAGCTGCGGCATCGCCAGCTGCTATAGCGCCCTGTGCAAGCGCAATAAATCCCAGTGAAAAAAGTGCATTTCTTACGATATATTTCATTGGCTAATCCGATATGAACGATGATTCGATAGTGACTGTGCTCTGGTGCGTAGCCTGCTGATAAATCAGGCAATACACATAGAGTACCTTTTCGTTAAATGCAGATAGAAAATCTATTCGCTAAGAGTAGAGTATCTATTCGCTAAGTATAGATGCCAGACATGTTTTTGCGGGCGCAGCCAAAACATTGATGCGAAGTTCGCTTAATGACCAGCCAACAAGCTACAATTCCGCCTTTGGCGCGCAGCCAAGCCTAAAAGACGGCGGCATTATATACCAACGCGCTAATAACACACTATTTTGAAGGGTTTTTATGTCTACCGAGATTTCATTTAACCGCGCCCACTTTACCCAAAGCGCCCCCAGTATTCGTGAATGTCCCCCCGAAGGCGGTGTAGAGGTTGCTTTTGCAGGGCGTTCCAATGCTGGCAAGTCGAGCGCAATCAACGCCTTGACCAATAACCGCAAGTTGGCGCGCACCAGTAAAACCCCTGGCCGCACGCAGCTCATTAACTTTTTCAACCTAAGCGATACCCAACGCTTGGTCGACTTGCCCGGCTATGGCTATGCCAAGGTATCACGCGAGCAAAAGGAAAAGTGGCAACGGGATTTATCGGAGTATTTACAAAAGCGAGAATGCCTACAAGGGCTAATCCTACTTATGGATATTCGTCACCCCTTACAAGAATTTGATACCACTATGCTGAACTGGGCCATTCAGGGCCAAATGCCAGTACACATACTGCTGACCAAAGCCGACAAATTAAGCCGCAGCCAAGCTATGTCTGCACTGTTTGCCGTGCAAAAAAGCTTAAAAGCGAAGGGGATTGACCAACTAACCAGCGTGCAATGCTTTTCTGCTCTCAAAAATACCGGCCTTGATGATCTTAAAGCCAAGCTCAATGAATGGCTTTCACTGACCGATGAGTCAGATACAGTCGTTACAACCAGCGAATAATTAACGCTCATAAAAAAACCGGTGGCTCGTAAAAGCCACCGGAAAAAACTGACATCCTTGGGGTGATGCCAGAACTTGATTGACCACACAGATCAAAAACACCGATTAAAGCAGGGGTTGCGTTAATACTGATACTCTAGACCAACACCCCCGTAAAAAAGTTCTGCCGATTTCTCCTGCGCTTGCAAGTGCAACATTGTTTGCACAATTGCCCGATTTTAGGCCAAAAAAAACCCCGAACCAGTCGGGGTTTGCTTAGCAAAAAACTTCGCGCTTAGCTGGCTTAAAAGCCATTAGGGGAGGAGTTAGCTCATGATCGTAAAACACACATAACTGAGACTCGCACCCCTACAAATTAGTTCAAAAAATAATTGCAATATTTTGCACAATGTTTTGTTAATTAAAAAATATCCTTATAAATCAAAAAGTTAAATGTAATTAATTTTACAATTAACACAAATAAAATGCCCAATACTTACGCTATTCAGATTGCTTGCTAGAACTCGCGCGCGCAACTGGCGCTAAAAGCGACAAGAAATCAGGCTTAATGCTGAGCGCCAAACCACCCAACAGGGGATTTTCCAAATAAATCGCTTTTCGTTTCGATAATTGGGCCCACTCAAGACTGGTTTTGAAATGCTTTAACCACAACTGCTGTAGAGAACCGTCTTCGTATGCCATTTTAATACCGACCTCTAGCCGCTCTTTCGCTAGGGTATTTTTGCTGTTCATATAGAATAAGCGCGGCATAGAATAAACCAGCATAAAACTGTCATCTATTTCCAAATCAGTCAGCTCTTTAAACTGCATGCGTTCATTGAGTATTTCATTAGCGCCGCGACAAAAAAAATCGACGCGCCCACTTAATACCATTAAAAATATGCCGTCATAATTGTCCATTTCGCGCACACTCAAGCCATTGTGGCGCAAAATAGCAGTGTCCGCCCAACCTACACCATGCGCAAAAGTATACTTTTTCAGTTGCTCCAGATTGGTAAAATCTCGTCCACTTGCCTTTAATTTTGGGTTAATAAAACAAATTCTATAACCCAAAACACCCAAGTCCAGAGGGAAATCAATATAGGTCAGCTTGCTATTTTGATCGAGCAGTCGCTCATAACTTGTTTCGATCACCAGATTCGGATAAGCATTATCTACAGCGGCCTTGAGCGAGCGAGTGTAATTGCGTGGAGGCATAGCTTTTAATGTAAAAGGCCCATATAGCTGACGCGTTTTTTCCAGCGCTAATGCCAACAGCTCATTACTATAATCATGATGCTTATCGAGTGGCGTATAGGGCGAGCGGTGAGTAACAACAAATTCAGACTCAGCCAATACCCTCTCAGTCATTGCGAACAACAGTAAAACACGCAATAAAATTTTCATGCCTATTATGTACCCGCTATCAGCAAGAGACCGCCACGCGGTCTCTACTGGATAAAATTAAACACACTTATTGCTGCCCCCTAGATAACAATATCAACAAGAATGAACTGTATTGATTGCTTCTTGCTCAAGTCTAGTTGGCAATTTCACACAGTCCAAACAATGACTTTAGTGTGCCTCGTCCCAATTATTGCCAACACCAGCCTCAACCAGTAGTGGTACTTTTAAGGTCGCTGCCGCCGACATACGTGCGATCAACCCCTCAGTTAGGGCCTCAACCTGAGCTTCAGCGACTTCCACCACTAATTCATCGTGTACCTGCATGATGATGCGCGCATCCAATTGAGACTCTGCGAGCCATTGATCAACTTTAATCATCGCCATTTTGATGATGTCCGCCGCCGTACCTTGCATAGGTGCATTGATAGCGGTGCGCTCAGCGCCCATTTGTAAATTTTTATTTTTTGCGTTGATCTCAGGCAGATACAGACGACGACCAAACAGGGTTTCTACATAACCCTGCTCATGCGCAAGAGCGCGAATGTTATTCATGTAGCGCTGGACACCGGGATAGCGCTCAAAGTAGCGATCGATATATTGCTGGGCTTCATTGCGGCCAAGATGTAATTGCTTGGCTAAGCCAAAAGCAGACATGCCGTAAATCAACCCAAAGTTAATGGCTTTCGCACTGCGGCGCATTTCAGTTGTAACACCATCAAGACTCACGCCAAATACTTCAGCTGCGGTTGCGCGGTGAACATCCAAGCCCTGTGCAAATGCATTGAGCAGGCCTTGATCCTCAGAGAGATGCGCCATGATGCGCAATTCAATTTGCGAATAGTCTGCTGCGACCAGCTTGGTGCCTGCAGGCGCCACAAAGGCTTGGCGAATACGACGCCCCTCTTCGGTTTTGATGGGAATATTTTGTAAGTTAGGGTCCTGCGAAGACAGGCGCCCAGTGGCGGCTACCGCTTGATGATAGCTGGTGTGTATACGCCCTGTACGCGGGTTAATCACCAACGGCAGCTTGTCGGTATAGGTCGATTTTAATTTGGCGAGGCCGCGATATTCCATCAGCACTTTTGGCAATGGATAATCCAGCGCTAATTCTTGCAACACTTCTTCTGCGGTTGAAGGCGCGCCCTTAGGGGTTTTTTTGATGATGGGCAATTGCTGTTGTTCAAATAGAATCACTCCCAACTGTTTAGGCGAACTCAAATTAAACTCCTGCCCCGCCAGCTCATAGGCCTTGCGCTCTAATTGCGTCAAGCGCTCGCCCAACTCAATACTTTGCTCGCCGAGCAATTTTGCATCCACATAGGCGCCGTTGCGCTCTATGCGCGACAGTACCGGCAGCAGTGGCATTTCAATGTCTTGGAAGACCTTTTTACGCGCAGGACATTGCGCCAACTGCGGCCAAAAGAATTGATGTAACCGCAGGGTGACGTCAGCATCTTCTGCTGCGTAATGGCCCGCATCTTCAATCTTTAACTGATTAAACGTCAGCTGCTTAACACCCTTGCCTGCCAACTCTTCAAACGTCACCGTTTTATAATCTAAGTAGTTTTTGGCCAAATCATCCATGTTGTGGCGACTGCCAATGGAATTCCAAACATAGGACTCCAGCATGGTGTCAAAGCCGATACCGCGCAGCTCTATGTCGTAATTGAGCAACACACTGCGGTCATATTTTAAATTTTGGCCGATCTTAATATGGCGCTCATCTTCAAGAAGAGATTTAAGCTCTGCCAACACCCAATCGAGCGGCAATTGTTCAGGGGCGCCCATATAGTCATGGCCACAGGGAATGTAGGCGGCTGTACCCGCTTCAATCGCAAAACTTAAGCCGACTATCTTCGCTTCCATAGCGTCGAGACTAGTGGTCTCAGTATCAAACGAGAAAGCCTCAGCTTGCTGTAACCGTGTCAACCAAGTGGCAAATAGCGCCTTGTCGGTGATGATGTCGTAGTGAATAGCCGCGGGAGCCTCCGCTTTAATCGCATCAACATTAATAGTTTGAGTGGTATCGATGCTTGCTGCCGCCTGGCTTTGCGCATCTGCCTTAGGGGAGGCAGCATTATCGCCAAGCTGATTAACCCAGGTTTTAAACTCCAACTCTTCAAACAGTTCGCGCAAACGTTGATTGTTGGGCTGAGGCAAGTGAATCGTTTCAGGACTAAACGCCAGCGCCACATCTGTTTTAATCGTCGCCAACTCATAGGACAAGTAAGCCATAGCGCGATGTTCCGCTAATTTTTCCGGCATGGTTTTCGCGCCGCGAAAGGAGAGCGTGCGCACTTTCTCTAGGTCGGCATAGATAGCATCCAAGCCGCCCATACCTTGAATAAGCCCCAGCGCGGTTTTTTCGCCTACGCCCGGCACACCGGGAATGTTATCAACCTTATCGCCCATGAGCGCAAGGTAGTCGATCATCAGCTCAGGGCCAAACCCATACTTGCCTTGCACACCGGGAATATCGAGAAAGGTATCTGTCATGGTATTCACTAGGCTGACGTAGTCATTGACCAACTGCGCCATGTCTTTATCGCCAGTGGAAATCACCACATCGCGCTTTTGCTCCGTTGCCTGGCGCGCAAGCGTGCCAATGACATCGTCTGCTTCAACCCCATCCACTACTAAGAGCGGCAAACCCATGGCCTCTACGATATCCAAAATCGGCTGCACTTGCGGCCGTAAGTCATCGGGCATGGGGGGACGATTAGCTTTGTACTCCGCATAAATGTCATCGCGAAAGGTTTTACCCTTCGCATCAAATATCACCGCAATGGGGCAATCAGGGTAATCCTTACACAAGCGCCGCAACATATTGACCACGCCTTTAATAGCGCCTGTAGGCTGGCCTTTTGAATTAGTGAGCGGCGGCAGTGCGTGGTAAGCGCGATATAGATAGGAGGAGCCATCTACAAGTACTAAGGGGGCCTGTTCAGGCTGAAGTTGGGTCATGTTTGAGTTCTATTTAAGTCAGATTTGTTTAGGGCGGCATAGGTCATTGCGTACGCACGCACCGGAATGGATAAAATTTTAGGCTTGCAGGATACACCAAAGGCCTTTTACACGGGCATTAAGGCGAAGAGAGAGAAAAAGGCGATGCTCACCTCGGCCTGTGTGCGGGGCGAGAGCGTAAAGAGAAGCTCAATCTCCTCCACTTTCAATCCACCTTGGTCTTTATCAAACCATCAGGCTTTAGGTTCCATCAATAAGTGTTACTGATATATAGAATGTGTTACCAGATGACAGCTGCCGCCTAAAATCTTGTTTTTATAGCTAAGTTTCGGTATTCGTTCACATTTTTACTATCCCTATAACAAAATGTTGTAACTGACCTCTAGCCATTAAAAATATATGTGTTACCATGCGTAACATATTAAAACGTAACTCAGTAACAGTTTAAGTCCACCCTAAAGATCAGGTTTTAGCGGCATAGGATTAAAGCTATTTACTTGTTACCCAACCCCAAGCTTTATTAATTATGAAGGTCGCCCACAAGGCAACTGGATATGAATATCATCTGAGGAACCTACGATGAAAAAGACTGCTCTATTACTTGCCGTTTTAACCTTAACCGCTACTGGTGTTTACGCTGACGAAATCGCAACACAAACACCTAAGCTCACCTTGGCGGCCGCTGAACTCAGCAACAAAACCCAATGGGTTGATACCGAAGAAGATGTGCAACTGCGTATCGAACAAGATTTGACCGACAAGACCGCTGCACTCAATGCTAAGGTTAACGCCAAGCTGGAACAGCAATTAGCCGATAAATTGGCGCACGATCTTGATCTGTAAAGAAAAGAATTCCACTGTCAAATTACAGTGAAATATGTTTTAAGTTATTGTTTTATTTGGTTTTTCTCTCCTCGTCTTATTGCCCTCACCCCATCCTTATAACTTTTTGTTTGGATGGTTTTGAGGGCTTTTTTATGGCGGTCACAAATATGAAACCTTGTTTGTTAATTAATCTCCTCCGGTTAAATATCAACCTAGACTGCCTTTAAGTGCTGCTGATTAAGCACTTGGGGGATCAACTTTTTATTAGCCATTTTTAGCCGGAGTCACACCTATGGACAACCTGATCTTTTCTCAGACTGCTATTTTTCGCATGCAACAATTAGCCAGCAGCTACTACCATAAGACCGGCATTCGTCATCGCATGGCAACACCTGAAGGTATGCTGGCGCTGCTACAAGAAGCGGGCCTATCGAACGACAAAGATATTCGCCACTGTTACGAGGCTTTTGTGGTTAGCCTCAATCAACGTCAAATGGATCAGCTGCGTGCGCGCAACGTAAAACTGCACCAACCTTCATCTATATCATTAGGGCTCAACATGCGCCAAGCAGGCTAAGAAACTCGCCCCCATGGTATTGAGTAACTGCTCATAGCTGGACACCTCTTGATTGCCAATAGGGTCCAGCAAGCCAATGCGTAGATTTAATTGCGCGGCCATAGTTTCCAAGGCTGCACTGTGATTGAAAGGTTCCATAAACAAACATTCACCCTCTTGCGCAAGCAATTGCCGCAATTCCTGTAGATGTTTTGCCCCAGGGCGACGCTCAGGGGTAAGTGCCACGTAGGCCAATTGATGCAGACCATAGCGCCCCACAAAATGAGCGTAGCCCTCATGATAGACACCAAAGCCACGCGCACTAATCGGCTTAAGTTGCAGCGCCAACTGCTGATCTAAGGTATTTGTCGTGCGCACAAAATTAGTGAGATTCACGGCGAAGTTGGCGCTAAGCTCAGGGTGCATGAGGCTCAGCTTGGCTGCCAACGCCTGTGCAATCACAATGGCATTGCGCGGATCTAGCCACAAATGTGGGTCATGTCCGCCATGTTCATGGGCCTGATGGTGATGCTCATCCGCATCCTCTGCGTCTTTCTCCCCCGCGGGCCAATAAATCCCCGCAAGATCATAAGCGCTCATCACTCGCTCAGCGGGCAAGTTAGCAAGCGGCTTGGCTAAAAAACTCTCCAACTCTGGACCAATCCACAGCACCAGCTCCGCCTTTTGCAAGCGCAGATGATCCGACATTTTGAGCGGGTAATCATGGGGCGATGCAGTTATAGGCAGCAGAGTTTCTACTTTAAGATGAGTGCCAGTAATCGCCTGTGCAATCAAGGCCAAGGGCTTGATGCTCGTAAGCAACAAAGGCTCAGATGCCGCTTGCGCCGCGGGAATCACGCCCTGCCAGAGCAGTGCCAAACCTAACGCTAATTGACCCATGAAACACTGCACTTTTTTAAACTTCACCGCTCACTCCATATAAACAAGATAAAGCGCTGCCTGAAATCGCCACGGCAGCGCAAATGACCTTATACCAAAAGATGTTATATAGTAACATAAAGCCTTTCTGACCCAAGGCATCAGTGCCGCCTTAAGATCTCCCAGATTATGACCACCCCCATTGCCTGCAGCCAACATAATCACGCGCATTGTATTAACGATGCATTGGCCGCTGCGCGCCAAATTTGCGAGCAGCGCGGCACACGTTTAACCCCCCAGCGCCTGCAAATTTTGGAACTTGTTTGGCAGAGCCACAAACCTCTAGGCGCCTATGCCCTTATGGATCAATTAGCGCAGATGGCCACCCGCACTGTTGCACCGCCTACAGTTTATCGCGCCTTAGAGTTTTTATTGGAACAAGGCTTAATTCACCGTATTCATGCACTTAATGCCTACATTGGCTGCCCCGCCCCCAAACACCAACATCAAAGCCACTTTTTACTCTGTCGCGACTGCGGCATAGCGGTTGAAATGGTGCAGCCAGCGCTGGTGCAGCACATTAACGACAGCGCTCAAGCGGCGGGATTTAGTGTCGTTTCACAAGCACTGGAAGTGATGGGCCGCTGCCCTGACTGCCAAACACGGAATACATCTCATGACTGAACAAAGCGTCACACAAGCATCAGCAACCGACTACCTAGTACGCGCCCAAGGTGTGGGTGTCATACGCAACGGACGCCACATTTTACAAAACGCCGACTTGACCCTTAGCGCCGGGAAAATCGTCACCCTCATTGGCCCCAATGGCGCGGGTAAAACAACCTTAGTGCGCAGCATTTTAGGCTTAATTAAGGCCGATGAAGGATCCATTGAGCGCGCAGCAGGTTTGCGCATTGGCTATATGCCTCAAAAATTACATTTAGAAGCCAGCCTGCCTTTGAATGTGGCGCGCTTTCTCGCCTTGGGCGGCAAAGCGCGTGTCGATTTAGCGGAAACCATGCAGCTAACGGGCATTGCCCATCTCGCGGCTAGTGCCATGCAGTCGCTCTCGGGCGGTGAAACACAGCGCGTACTTTTGGCGCGCGCACTGCTGCGCGACCCACAACTACTGGTGTTGGATGAACCCGTGCAAGGCGTCGACATTACCGGACAAGCAGCGCTCTACGCCCTCATTAATGAAATTCGCACCCGTCGCAATTGCGGCGTACTGTTGGTATCCCATGATTTGCACCTGGTGATGGCAAATACCGACATTGTGATTTGCTTAAATCAACACATCTGCTGCCAAGGTCACCCCGAGCAGGTCACCAATGACCCCGCCTATATAGCACTCTTTGGGGAGCTGGCGGGCATCAGCCAGAACCCACCGCAAGTCGCGCTCTATACCCATCACCACGACCATCAACACGATGCGCACGGCAATGTAATAGCAGCAAAAAACGACAAAGCCGGCCACGTTCACGTCCACAGCGCAAGCTGTCAGCATCATCACGAGTAAGTCATCATGCCCGAATTTCTCACCCTCGCCCTCTTGGCAGGTATAGCGGTAGCCTTGGTTGCCGGCCCCCTAGGCTCCTTTGCGGTATGGCGACGCATGGCCTATTTTGGCGATACGCTCGCGCACTCTGCGCTATTGGGTATCACCTTTGGCCTGCTGCTCGACATTAATCTCAATCTCGCCGTAGCCTTAGGCTGCCTGCTGCTTGCACTGATTTTGGTCGCACTGCAACACAATCGCTTTTTAGCGACCGATACCCTCCTGGGCATATTGTCTCACTCAACCCTCGCGCTCGGGCTGATCTGTGTAAGCGCCTTCAGCGAAACCCGCATTGATCTACTCGCCTATTTATTCGGCGACATTCTTGCGGTAAGCCGCGCCGATGTGATTAGCGTTTGGATCATTTCACTGAGTGTATTGGCGGCACTTGCGTGGCTCTGGCGCCCGCTGCTCGCCATTACCGTGCACGAAGAATTGGCGCAAGTAGAAGGCGTGCCCGTTACCGCCGTGCGCACAGCGCTTATGCTGTTAATGGCCTTAGTCATTGCGATTGCGATGAAAATTGTCGGGGTACTGTTAATCACCGCACTGCTGATTATTCCCGCCGCGGCCAGTCGCCGCCTGACCCATACCCCAGAGCAAATGGCACTGGTTGCTAGCCTCTTGGGAATGGTCGCTGTAGCCGCAGGTTTAGCGGCCTCCTACTGGTGGGACAGCCCTGCAGGGCCAGCCATAGTGCTCTCGGCAACGCTAATGTTTAGCCTCACGCTCTTTAAAAAACAGCCTGCTTAAAGCATCACTTGATGAAAGCTTGTGCGACATATCGCACAAGCCGTAATGGCAAACTCGCCTATCAGCTTCTGTTTGCCTCAGCCATAATGTGTAACAAATGGTGATTAAACCACTAAGACCTCCAACAGCAAGGGAACTGAGCTATGACAATACTCAACATTGGCAACGAAGCATTTAACAGCATGGATATCGCTGAAAAGGTTCAAAACGACATTGGTTTTCTCAATGAGCGCATCACGCTCTTGGAGCGCCAACCCCATTACAACCCCGTCGTTATGCAAACCTTGCGCGACATGCTAAGCAGCCGC
This sequence comes from Cellvibrio sp. 25HG11W-0, assembly GCF_057815475.1. Taxonomy (NCBI): domain Bacteria; kingdom Pseudomonadati; phylum Pseudomonadota; class Gammaproteobacteria; order Cellvibrionales; family Cellvibrionaceae; genus Cellvibrio; species Cellvibrio sp. 25HG11W-0. The sequence continues at coordinate 213,502 of NZ_CM174230.1, read as the reverse complement.
ACAGCGGTGTTAGATTGGCTCGTGCAAGATCACAAAATTGCTGTCAATCAGTAAGGTTTCCGAACACTAACCTACTGTCACCTACAGCTTCTTACTCCACTATTTTGTACAATTTTTTTCTATTCAACTGCTCCGATTTTCGGTGCAGTTGTCACCCAAAGTTCATAAAAATGTTGTGTTTTCGTCATAAGTTCACGCCACACTTGGGTGAAACAGCCACGGAAACACACTATGAACTTACCTCACTCAGTGTTGGCCAATGCCGCCCAGCTACTTGAATCCGCGGTCGAAAGTTCTGCCAATGATGTTCAAACGCCGCGCACCACCCGCCACCTTATCAATGCGCGCACGCTGTGGATTTCGGATATCCACCTAGGCTTTCGCGACTGCAAAGCCGATTATCTCTTAGATTTCCTTAATAACATTCACTGCGAAACCCTCTACCTTGTGGGTGATATTGTCGACCTATGGTCACTCAAGCGCCGCTTCTGCTGGCCCGCTAAGCACTACCAAGTCATGCTCAAGTTCTACGAATTGGCGGCGCGCGGCGTACGCGTCGTCTATGTACCTGGCAACCACGATATCCCCATGCGCCGCTTTGATGGCGAACTCTTTGGTCCCATAGAAATTATGGAAGAGTGCGAGCACATCACCCCCGACGGTAAACGCCTGCTGATCATGCACGGCGACGCCATGGATGCTTACATCAACCACAGCTGGCTGAAGCGCATGATCGGCGACCACGGCTATGAATTACTGCTGTTTATCAATCGCTGGTCCGAACGCATTCGCAAACTCGTGGGTCGCCCCTACTTTTCACTTGCAGGACTGATCAAAAGCAATATTAAAGGTGCCAAAACAGCGATTGAAACCTACGAGCGCGAAGCCTTGGCCGAAGCCAAGCGACGCGGTTTTGATGGGGTTGTATGCGGGCACATTCACTACCCTGCGCTGCGCGAAGAACAGGGCTTGCGCTACGCCAACTGTGGTGACTGGATCGAAAACTGTACGGCGCTAGTGGAAGACCATCAGGGCACTATGCGTCTGCTCCATTACAGCGACAAAATTGAATGGCGCGCTATGGATCAAGCTGCAGTGGCAACCGCGTAAACGCAACCCACTGACAACAACAGCCAGATAGCGCCCAAAGAACAAACCACCTAATAACAACAAACATAATAACAAAACGACTAACAATAAATCGCAACAAGCCACACCAAAACCATCCTGACTGGAGGCTCCCGGGAGCTTCCAGTAACTTAGAATCCAGCCGTGAAGCCCCTCAGTAAGACGTTGCTTTGGCCCTTTTTCGGTACGACGCGCGCTTGAGGCCTAATGTCCAAACAAAGTATTTTTTCTACCCGCGTTTGAGCCCCTTCGCTTGATTGCGTAAATGCCCCCAAGGACCCGTGATGGCGATGGTCATGCCAGGGCGCTGGATATTGACGAACAGCGTGGTGCCATCGGGCGAGAAACAAGCGCCGCAGAACTCTCCTTTATCGGGATGTGCATTCATCGCCAGGGTGTAAATACGCCCATCGGGTGTGAGGCCGCGCAGGTAATTCACGGTATCGGGGTTGTCTGAGTAACTGTCTTCGCAGATGATCAAATCGCCCCAAGGCGCAACCGCGAGGTTATCGCAAGATTCCAACACCGCGCGGTTGTGTGTTTCATAAAACAGCTCCATCACGCCCGGCTGCTCCACCTCGCGCTCAGTTCCTTCAAAAGGGCTGGGCTGATAGCGCCACACCTGACCGATTTTTAGCGGGCCGCCGCCAGTAGCCGCCAAGAAAATCTCGCGGGTTTTATCCGGGCGCAAAGCAAACGCTAAACCTTCACCGCGCGCAAAAATAGCGGCGCCCTTAGCTTCACCACGGGTACTTAAATCGCCATCGGGTGAGGTGACATCATCAAGATCAATCCACTCACAATTAAAACGTTGATGCAGTGCGACCGACTGCGCATTCTTATCCTCGGCATCCTCGGGCCAGTTGCGCGTATTCGCGCTATGCCAGCCACGCATCGCCAGCGCTTGTAAACGACCGCCTTCCGCCAGCTTGCCCGGTGTGCTGGGAATAAAACGGTAAAACAGGCTGCGATTGTAATCCTCCGACAAATAGACAATACCGCTGGTGCTATCAACCGCAGTAGCTTCGTGCACAAAGCGCCCCATGTCTTTCAACGGAATTGCATCAACCAATCCCTTAGCCTGCGCGGGCACTTCATACACATAGCCATGCTCGCGTCCAAAACCCTTCGCTTTCCCGTCGATGGATTCTTCGCAGCTGAGCCAAGACCCCCAAGGTGTGGCGCCACCGGCACAATTGCGTGTGGTACCGATTAAGCTCAAATGACTGCGTTCGACCCGCTGGCTTCTGTGACTGTATAACAGTGTTGTAGTACCGCCATTAATCGGGAGCTGGCTGGACAGGAAGTAATCATAGGCTTTGCTGCCAACATGTTTCTTGGCAAGATCGACACGCCCCTCAAAAGGGCCTATCTCATTGCTACCCGAATCCAACTCATGATTGCGCACCAAAATGCATTGGCTAGCATTGCCCGGCACCGGAAATGCGGCCATGCCGTCGGGTGCACTGGGCACTATTAGGCCATCGCTCATGCGCTCGCCGCTGCGGGAGATAATCTGGTAGCTAAAGTCGCGCGGCAAATTGAGGATGCCCGCCGGGTCTGCCACCAACTGGCCAACCTTATCGATGCCATAGACCGGATCCTGCACATAAACCTGCGCCTGCAGTTGCAAATTGTGAAGACCGCCCAGAGCAACAGCGGTAGCGCTGGCATTTTTAAGAAAGTGACGACGAGTTAAATCCATAACAAGACCTTATTAGGAAACGTAAAAAGGGGCGCAAAAAGATCCTCAGCCTGAATATTTTTGACCGCCAAAATATGACAGTAAAATAAAGACGATTGACAGCTTAACGTATAAGCATAAAAGAAACTCTGCCCGCCGTGGCGATAACCTTGCTGGGCATCAGCATTCCAACTTAGATATTGAGCACCTATTGACTAACGCTCAAACCAAGCACGTACATTGTCTGGCAGAGGTACAGATTTACCATTTTCGCTGCTCACCCACACCACCTTGGAGTAGCCTTCAGCCGCTGGGGTACTGGGGTCGCTCAAGGTAAAGACTTGATACTTCATCATAAAACTGGAGCGCCCTGGCTCGCTGATCGACAATTCAATACGCAGGGTTTCAGGGTGAAAAATAGGCCGTAAAAAAGTACAGCCAATGGTGACTACCACGGGGTGAGTCGCGCTTTTTAAAGGCATACCTTCTGCCAGCATCCACTGAAAGCGCGCCTCTTCAAAGTAGCGAAAGTAGTTGGTGTTATTGACGTGGCCGTAGGCATCCATATCGCCCCAACGCACGGGAATTTCGCAACTAAATAGCGGTGCTTTTATGTCGTTCATAGAATTCAAATCCTCGCTCTGCAGCTTAATAATTGGCCTTATTTAATAGGTTGTGCGGGCGTTAAAACTGACCTGCATTTCACCCAAGCCTGCATAACTGATGTGAATATCAGACTTTAACGGCACTTCTAATACGCCCGCATAGGAGCCGGTAATTACGGCCTGCCCTGCGACTATACCCTCGCCCCGGCTGCGCAAAAATTCAACCAGCCAATACAGCGGCGCGCGCGGGTGACCATTGGGATGCTGCCCCTGATGCAACTGGGTTTCACCCTTGGCAGTAACCGCTATAGTAAAACTGCTGGCCGCGCGCGCCAGCTCTGCATCCACTTCTGGGCCAATATACAAGCCCTGATTCACCAAACTATCTGCCAGCATATCGGGGAATTCACAATTGGCAGGCTCGGCGTAGCGGCAGTAAATTAACTCCAGTGCCATGTGGGTGCGGGCTATAGCGGCATCCACTTCCGCAGGGGTGTAGGGCGCAGCGCGAGGAGGTAAATCTGTACCAAAAAAGAACGCCAATTCTGGCTCTATGCGCGCCAAATCACCCTTTGGCCACAGGGCGACAGGTGCTACGGAATCGATGGTGCGGGTATAAATGGGCGCAACAATTAAACGATCTTGCGGCGGTAGTAAACACTTCCAACCGCCGATGCTATCGTCCATCTGTTCACACCAGCGCGCAGTCACTGCGGCTTGTATCTGCAAAGCATCATCGAGGTTCGCAGGGCGACAACCACTGGGCAAAGGCTCTGCTTGGGCGCCTGTTAGGCGGCGCTCAACCAATATAGCGGCGGCTTCGGCGGCGGCGATTAGGGTAAACGTCATAGAAAATCCAACATCAAATAACTAATAATAGAAAGAAAATGCTCAGGCCAAAAACACAAAACCCCTCGCAAAAGGGGTTGTGTTTAGCTGCTGAACAGGCGGGAATTAATGCGGCTCTAGCTCATGGGCTATGTGTTTGAGATCTTCGCTCGACTCTATGATATTTGCAACCGTCATGGCCGCTTTTTCGGGGTCGAGGTGCAACTCCTCAAAAATATGATCAGGAATAGCCAACTTGGGGCCCTGACCAATATTGTTCTGGTGCAACAAGCGCTGGGCCACAAAAATCAACTTGGCGTATTGATGGAACTCACCGTCATAAGCCGGGTTATTTTGATGACGCAAACCAACCACTACTTCTTCCGGCATTGACCAGAGCGACATCAAAGTGGCGCCCAACTGCTCGCGGGTAACACCCAACAAATGACGCTCAATGGCCTGATGGCCTATATGCGGATTGGCATCGCTCAGTTCGCAATAATTTTTAAAATAAGGTGGAAATACTTCGGCCAAAATCAGGTAACCAAAATTGTGGAGTAAACCACAGAGATAGGCCATGCCAAAACTGGGGCGATGATCCCGTGGAATCGCCGTCACTAAGCCTTCAATCGTCGCCGCCATATAAACGGCTTGCTGCCAGTAGGGCAAAGTACCGTGGGCGCCTTCTTTTGGAATCGTCATGGTTTTGCCTAAAGACAAACCCAAGGCTAGGTTCAACACCATATCAAAACCCAGCACGCGCACTATGGCGTCATGAATAGATTTGATTTTGCCCGGTGCTGAGTAATAGGGCGACGCAGCCCAACTCACCACCTGCGCGGCCAAGCTGGGATCAGTCTCCACTATTTGCGCCAAATCACTGATATCGGCATTGGGGTTTACGCGCAACTTGATAATGCGTTGCGCCGTGTCCGAGAGCGGTGGTAGCTCCAAGGTTTCTTCCAAGCGCTGTTTGATACGCAGCTGGGTGAAATTGCGTACGGCGCCCAGTATTTGATCGGTATCACTGGTGCCAGAATCATCGATTTCAAGCGGTAAAAGAGGCACGGCTATGTCGCAAATGACCGCATCATCAAGAATTTGTTTGAACTCATCGTGACTGAAATGGAGCAATTGTTGATCGTCGCCTGAATCAGCCCAGAGTTCCTTTTGCTCAAATAGATTGCGATCGACTAAGGTAAGCAAGCCCGCCAATTTAGGCAGTGCTGGAATGCTGTTGAGATTATGAGAGAGGCAGAATTTTTGAATTTCTTCGGTGCTAGCCGCCTGCAGTTCGCGACTTAACTGGCGATTAACGGCCTTGAGGTCCAACAGCCGATCGGCGGCGTGTATGACCTGAACTCGCCCTTTATCATCTTGTAAAATAACGGATTTTGCTGCGCTCATATTTCGCAAGTGCTGGTCGTGCCATAACCCGCGTTCCTGTTCGTCCATAGGTACCTCAGCAACTTGGTAGTGTACATTTTGCCTATTGAGCATGGATTGAACGCTGGTAGGTACTGGCACGGCCTACTCCTTTATATTCAGTGTTAATGAAGTGAGATTTTTTCGTGTGAAACCCCGTTCAGCACAAAAAAATAGAATTGAATTAGATCTAAATACAGCCGCTGCGCCGAGCTGAAGAGGTAACTCAAAGCATAGTCGAGATTCTCCTAAGCAACAGCTGAATCGTCTATTGCGCAGAAAAAAGAACCCAAAAGAATGAGACTCCTTCGCGGTTTATGGAACCTCGCCTCATGGCCCGGCCCTTAAACCTGTAAGTAGCGCTGACTATTGCCCAACCAGCGCGCCACTAAAGCCGCACATTGCTGCGGATAATCTGCCATTAGCAACAAGGCCGCCGCCTTCACCTCGTCCAATAAATGACTGTCGCGCACGAGATCGGCAATTTTAAATTGCATATCACCGGTTTGGCGGGTACCCAGCACTTCGCCCGGGCCGCGCAGTAATAAATCCTGTTCTGCGATATAAAAACCATCGCTGCTTTCGCGCATCACACGCAGCCGCTCGCGACTGTGCTCACCCAGAGGCGAACCGTAGAGCAACACGCAGTGGCTCGCCGCCGCACCGCGCCCAACCCGCCCGCGCAGCTGATGCAGCTGTGCCAAGCCCAAGCGCTCGGGGTTTTCAATAATCATCAAACTGGCATTGGGTACATCCACCCCGACTTCAATCACCGTAGTCGCGACCAGTAAATCTAATTCCGCTGCTTTGAAAGCCTTCATCACCGCGTCTTTTTCCGCGGCTTTTAAGCGGCCATGAATCAGGCCAACGCGCAGATGCGGCAGGACCTCGACCAGCGTTGCGGCGGTTGCTTCTGCCGCCTGTGCTTCTAAGGCTTCCGATACTTCGATGAGCGTGCACACCCAATAGGCTTGGCGCCCCTGTTCGCAGCCCACACGCACGCGCTCGATCACTTCTTCGCGGCGCTGATCGCTAATCACCACGGTCGTCACCGGTGTGCGCCCCGGCGGCAGCTCATCAATAATGGAGCAATCCAAATCGGCATAGGCACTCATCGCGAGGGTGCGCGGTATGGGAGTGGCGGTCATGATTAATTGATGGGGCCGCATATGCCCGGCACCGAGATTGGCGGCGGTGCCTTTTTGCGAGAGCGACAGGCGCTGCTGCACGCCAAACCGATGCTGCTCGTCGATGACGATGAGCGCTAAATCCGCGAATTCCACCGCCTCTTGAAAGAGCGCGTGAGTACCTACTATAACCTGCGCCTCACCACTGGCGATAGCGGCTAACTGGGTACGGCGCTCGGCCACTTTAAGCTTGCCTGTGAGCCAACCCAGCTGTGCGCCCATGGGCGTAAACCATTTGCCAAAGTTGATGCGGTGCTGCTCAGCTAAAATTTCCGTGGGCGCCATAATGGCCACCTGCTTACCCGCGGCCACAGCAGCCATAGCAGCCATCGCAGCTACCACGGTTTTACCCGAACCCACATCGCCCTGCACCAAGCGCAGCATGGGAATAGGTTTGACCAGATCTGCACGAATTTCTGCAACCACGCGCGTTTGTGCTGCGGTCAGCTGAAAACCCAACTGCGCTCGAAATTCCTCATATTGTTCATCGCTCAATTGCAGGCGACACGCACCGTCCGCCTGGGTTCGCTGGCGCAACAACAGCAAGCTCAAGTGATGCGCCAATAACTCCTCAAACGCCAAGCGCTGCTGGTAGGGGTGCTCGCCATCCAGCAACAACTGCACATTTACCTGTGCCGGTGGCTGATGTAAAAAACGCAGCGCCTCGGCCAGTGAACATTGATTAAGCGCGCGCCGCACGGCATAGGGTAAGAGTTCGCGCACACTGTGAGTATTGAGCCAAGTGAGTGCCTGCTGGGCGAGGCTGCGCATACGCGGTTGCGTAAGGCCTTCGGTCGCAGGGTAAATAGGGGTGAGCGCCTGCTCTAAGGGCAAGGGTGCCGCTTCATCAAGCAGTTCATATTCGGGGTGATAGAGTTCCAAACCCGCCGCGCCGCGCCGTGTTTCGCCAAACACCCGCAAACGCGTGCCCTGGCTCAAGTGCTGCTTTTGGGCGCCATTGAAGTGGTAAAAACGCAGGCTGATAGTGCCGGTCCCATCTTGAATACGACACACCATGCTGCGCCGTTTGCCAAAGACTATATCGCAGGCGCGCACTTCCGCTTCCACCACCACAGTTTGATTCGGCTGAAGCGCACCTATAGGCGTAACGCGGGTGCGATCGAGATAGCGCAAAGGTAAATGCAGCAGAATATCTTGTACGCTAAAAAGGCCGATTTTCGCCAATTTAGCAGCCAAACTTGCGCCAACGCCTTTCAGTGCGGTGACGGGCACCTGTTCCAGCGACGTGACAGCAGGACCAGGCTTATTCATTTTTGGGGCTCAAAGATGGGCGCAAAGGGAATCATACAAAACACTAGCGACACATCTGTATCGCTTTGCGCAACGCATCTATCGCCTTGTGCCGTGGAAAGCTAGCACGCCACGCCAAGGCAACCGTGCGGCTAGGCGCGGGGCTGATGAAAGGGCGCGTTACCAACACCTCTGAACTGTAAATGGAGTTTTCAGCCGCCGAGATAGGCAAAATAGTAATGCCCAAGCCCGATGCAACCATGTGGCGCAAGGTCTCCAAGGAGCTACCCTCAGCCGCTGTGCGCACATTGCCGGGGTGATCATCGCTATTGCCATGCTGCAGCCCCGTACAGGTGGTCAGCACCTGATCGCGGAAGCAGTGCCCCTCCCCTAAGAGCAGCATTTTTTCGTCGCCCAGCTCGGCAGGGTCAATCTCGATTTTAGCCGCCAAAGGGTGCGACTTGGGCATTAACACCACAAAAGGCTCGTCGAAAAGAGATTGCGTCACCACATCCGGCTCCACAAATGGCAGCGCTACTATGATCACATCCAGCTCGCCATTGCGCAGTTTTTTACGCAGGCTGTGGGTATAACCCTCCTCCACATAAAGCGGCATTTTGCTGGCGATAGATTGTAAATGCGGGATAAACTGCGGCAGCAAATAGGGGCCAATGGTAAAAATGGCGCCCACGGCCAGCGGGCTACTTAATTGGTCTTTACCGGCTTCGGCCATATCTTTGATCGCCGCGCTCTGCTCCAGTACCAAATTAGCTTGGGCGACAATTTGCTCGCCCAGCGGTGTTGGCTGAACCCGCGACTTGGTGCGTTCAAACAGCGCCACACCCAATTCATCCTCCAGCTTTTTCACCGCAATACTCAAGGTGGGCTGGCTTACATGACAGCGCTCGGCGGCGCGGCCAAAGTGCTGCTCTTGGGCGAGGGTCACTATGTAGCGCAATTCAGTAAGGGTCATGGGCTTGGCTCCTGCAGGTGTGAGGATGTTGAATAGCCTAAAACTATCAGATTACAGGCGTTTATCAAATGACAATTACAGATACTTCAGCAAAAAACCCAAATAAACCACAAGAAACGCCGCTTAAATCAACAGAAAGCTGTTTAATTTTAGGCTGCGGCGACTTGGGTGAGCGCCTCGCGGCACAGCTCACACCCCTAGGTTATGCCGTAACAGGCCTAAGACGCAGCCCCGCTTCCGACACCCCACAGCTCAAGTATCTGCGCGGGGATATTCACAACCCCGAACAACTAAGCACAATCTTGCGCGCTAACTACAGTGTTATCGTCATCACCATGACCCCGGGTGAACGCAGCGATAGCGGTTATGAGCGCGCCTATGTAGACAGCTGCCGTAAGCTGCTCGCAGAACTAGGATCACAACACTTAACACCACGATTAATCCTATTCGCCTCAAGTACCGCCGTGTACGCCCAAGATGATGGCAGCTGGGTTAACGAAGACTCACCAACACTGCCCACAAATTTTAGCGGGCAACGGCTGCTAGAAGCGGAAACACTCTTGCGCACCAGCGAACTCACCAGCTGCATACTGCGCTTTAGCGGCATCTATGGCCCTGGGCGCAGGCGCCTTATCGAACAAGTAACAGCCCGCCGCGCCAGCCCAAGCCCCGCCTTCACCAATCGCATTCACGCCGATGACTGCGCCGGTGTTATGGCGCACCTCATCGAACTGCAAAAACAACAACCACTCGCCCCGCTCTACCTCGCCAGCGACAGCCAACCAACGCCCATGGTCGAGGTCATTCAATGGCTGGGCGAACAACTGGGCATTAGCGACCCCTACGCAACAGATGCCACCAATGAACGCGGCAATAAACGCTGCAGCAACCAAAAGCTGCTCGCCACCGGCTACCAATTGCGCCATGGGGAATTTAAAAGTGGTTATGGGAGTTTGTTGCGGAATACTGAGTAGGCCGAATCATATTAGAACTAGATGATTCTGATTAGTTGAATTCACATAGCGACGATTACAAAAAGTACAAACACTCATGAAGCTCACACAGGCAACAACGGAATCGGATTGGAGTATTGCCTCATCAATATTAATTGAGGTAATGAACCACCTAAACGCTAATGGCAATTCACTTTGGATGGAAAGCCAGCTGAATATTGACGGACTAAAAGCGCACTACACACTCGCTGACTTACATCTATTCCATGGGGAAAATGACATCGAAGGCGTAGTCTTTTTACAAGAGCGCGACCCTTTATTTTGGCCAGAATTAGGCGACACACATGACAGTGTATTTATACATAAGCTCGCCATAAAACCAAAATATCGAGGCAAAGAAAGAGGGTCGGATTTATTGCGCCTAGATTGCGATGACCGAAAACCATTGCATCAGTTTTATCTCGCCAACGGCTTTCACTATGTTGATATTGGATTAGTAAATCAATGCCGAGTGGCTAGATATGAAAAGGACATATACTAGAGAATACGCCCCAAAAAACAAGAATCTCGCCCCTCATGAAGCTCCTTTCAAGTGCTCGGCATTCATCTTTAGGCTACAAATAGCGCGAATAATTTTGTTTCTTGTCGCTCGCGCCAAAAGCTGTTCAAATAGCAGCCTACTCAAATCACGCATCAGCAAGGATTTTGTGATTTTAAACTTAATTTTCTACAGCCTCGTTAGCTTCACAAATAAATGGAGATTATCTTAAATGTTTGGCACGCAAGATCTCGCTATATTTATTGTTTCTGGTCTTCTCCTTAACATTGCTCCAGGCCCTGACTCACTCTTCATTATGACTCGTAGTGCTGCACAAGGTTGGCGCGCTGGCTCCATAGCCGCACTCGGTATTGGTTCGGTACTCTTGTTCACATATTTGCTGCTGCTTTAGGTGTTTCCGCCATAATCGCCACTTCAAGTAATGCTTTTTTATTACTGAAATACATTGGAGCTATGTATCTTGTATATATTGGAATTAGACAGGTATTTAGCAAGCAAAAAACTTCAGCGGAAAGCGTCACTTCCAATTTAAAATATTACGAAATGCCATATCGGAAAATTTATATTCAGGGTTTTCTTACCAATGTTCTGAACCCTAAAGTAGCGGTGTTTTTTTTGGCATTTGTTCCTCAATTTATTTCACCGGCCGCAGCTCATAAATTTTTGGCCTTTATTGCATTAGGGCTAATATTCAATTTCAATGGGATGCTTTGGTGTCATTTTCTTGCAATTACAACCGCATTTGCCAGCAAAAAAATCCAAGTTAGTAAGGCAGTGGCGCTTTGGCTTAGTAAACTCACTGGTGTTATTTGTGTATCTTTAGGTATTAAGCTCGCCTTTACACAGCAACGCTAACGCGTTGCTGCTCAAAATTATTTTATAGAAAGAACATAAAGACCCAGCATTTAAGAAGCACATAGTCACGTAACCACCAACTTCTAGTTCAAAAGCTAACACTTCTCCATTAGCGCCTGATTTTTGAAATATAGCGTTACTGCAAGGCAGAATCACTATTGTCGAACTAAAGCCCAACCTAGGGGATGGCGGGCATTCCCTCTATCAATCAACTTTACGAAACAACAAATCCCACACGCCGTGGCCCAAACGCTCGCCGCGTTTTTCAAACTTGGTGATGGGGCGATGTTCTGGGCGCGGTGAATAGCCTTCATCGGCATTGCAGTTGGTAAAGCCCGGCGCGGCGGTCATTACCTCTAGCATTTGCTCGGCATAGTGTTGCCAGTCGGTGGCCATGTGGAATACACCACCTTCGCGCAGTTTTGGGCGCAGGTTTTGCACAAAAGGCGGTTGAACCATGCGGCGTTTATTGTGCTTTTTCTTGTGCCAGGGGTCGGGGAAAAAGAGCTGCAAACGATCGATGCTGCCATCGGCAATACAGTCTTCCAGCACATCCATGGCATCGGCCATGTAGACCCGCAGGTTAGTTACACCCGCTTGCTGTGCTTCATTAATTAAACGGCCCACACCGGGCGGGTGAACTTCAATCCCAATAAAATTCTTGTCCGGTTCGTTTTGCGCCATTTCCAGCAGCGAACTACCCATACCAAAACCAATTTCCAACACCAAAGGCGCGCTGCGCCCAAAGATTTCGGTAGGGTTAATGAGACCCTTGTAGAGGCTCAAGCCATAGGTTGGCCAGCACTTTTCGAACGCATTTTTTTGCCCGAGCGTAATGCGCCCCGCGCGTATCACAAAGCTGCGAATAGCTTTAGGTTTAAATTCAGGCTTAATCAAAAAGCCCTGCTCCTCGCCTTCTGGGGCGGGGGTTAGTTCCAGAAAATCAGACATAGAAGAATTATCAGAAGGTTAAAAAATCAGAATTTAGCGCGCCAAGCGGCGCGCACCAGCAACAGCCAGCCCGCCATAAAACACAGGCCGCCAAGCGGCGTTATAGGGCCCAACCAGTGCGGAGCACCTAACGCCAAGGCATAAAGGCTGCCACTGAATAATAAGCTGCCCAGTATAAAGGCTAAGCCGCTGGCGGTTAAACCTGAAAGATCAGGTTTTACTATGGCCATGAGCGCGACCAACAAGAGCGCTAGGGCATGAAACATTTGATATTGCACCCCTGTTTGCATCGCACTTAGGAGCGCTGGTGACAACTGCTGCTTTAGGGCGTGCGCAGCAAAAGCCCCCATAATAACGGCAATTAGGGCGCTAAAAGAGGCGAATATGATAAAAATACGCGGCATTGCGAGTTCTCGTAAAACGGAGTGAATCGACCAATAAAAAGGCCGCGCAATGCGCGGCCTTTTTGGCACTCAAAAACGGTTAGGCTTCTAAGATCATGCCCTTAACTTTATTCATGGCATTTTTTTCTAGCTGGCGAATACGTTCTGCAGAAACACCATATTCAGCGGCCAATTCGTGCAAGGTTGCTTTGTCGTCGTTTAACCAGCGGCGCTGCAATATCACGCGGCTGCGCTCATCGAGCTTAGACATAGCCAACTCCAGACCATTAACGCTCGATTCTTCCCAGTTGGATTCTTCCAAACGCACAGCAGGGTCGTAGCGACTGTCTTCTAAATACTGCGCTGGGGCCACAAAGCCGTCGTCGTCATCGTCATCGCTCGCGTCAAAGCCAGCATCGTAAGAGGCGAGGCGACCTTCCATCTCACGCACTTGCTTAACTTCTACGCCTAAATCTTGGGCTACGGCGTGAGCTTCATCGTTCGTTAACCAAGCCAAACGCTTTTTGGCGCCACGCAGGTTAAAGAAGAGTTTACGCTGTGCTTTGGTGGTGGCGATTTTGACAATGCGCCAGTTTTTTAAGATAAATTCGTGGATTTCGGCTTTGATCCAGTGCACAGCAAAAGAAACCAAACGCACGCCTTTATCGGGATCGAAACGTTTTACCGCCTTCATGAGCCCAACATTACCTTCTTGGATCAAATCGCCAAGGGGTAGACCGTAACCGTTGTAAGAGCGGGCGATATAAACCACGAAGCGCAGGTGCGCCATAACCAGTTTACGCGCGGCGTCGAGATTGCCGTTGTGATGTAAATCGCGTGCCAGTTCTTGCTCGTCTTCGACGGTAAGAATGGAAAAGCTGCTGACCGCTTGAACATAGGCATTCAGGTTTGCACCCGGGGCTAATACGCCGATAGGTTGCAGACTGGTGCTTGTGCTCATGATGACCTCCAAATTCAAAGTTGCCCGAGTGTAGCATCTCGATATTGCTTGTGCTAGGTCTTGCTCAGACCCGAAAAGCCTATCCTTATGCCGTAAAATGCCTTATTCCTTCATCTAAAAACCTAAAAATAGAATTTTAAAAGCCTGTGCTTAGGTGCAGCAATAGCTAAAAAGTTCCGCCACTTCAGCCAGTGTGCAAGCTCAAATTAGCGCGGCTTGATGATGTAGAGATAGCGCGCTACCGCAATCCAAGCGCCGATAAGACCAATCACACCGGCAACTAAAATAAGCTGCAGGCTCTCTATGAAGCCTAAGCCTTCTAAACGAAATTTACTTTGATAGAGATCAGCCAGCTGCGCAACGGGCGCGGAAAACCACCAAAACCCAAAGGCCAAAAGCAGTGCAGCCAAGATGCCGCCGCCCACACCATACCAAAGCCCAGTATATAAGAAGGGGCGCCGCACATAGGCGTCGGTACCGCCCACGAGCTTGACCACCAGAATTTCATCGCGGCGATTTTCAATCGCCATGCGAATGGTGTTACCTATTACCAGCAGCACCCCCAAGGCGAGCATAACCGCCAAGGCCACTACAAAACGCTCCGCGACCGAGGTGAATTGATGCAGGCGCTTAACCCAGAGCATATCCAAACGCACTTCGGCCACACCACTCTCAGCGGCTAAGGCTTGCTCCAATACCGCCAAGGTATCGGGAGCATTGCCACCAATTTTAGGCTTGACGAGCAGCACACCCGGCAAGGGGTTTTCATCCAAGCGATCAACCAACTCCCCCAAGCCCGAACCCGCTTTGTATTCCGCTAAAGCTTGCGCGGGCGACAGATAAATCACTTGGGCGACATCTGCACGCAGTGCCCAGCGCTGGCGCAAACCCTCGGCCTGACCGTCGCTAAGCCCCTTATTGAGATAGACCGATATCTGGCTAGAATCCTGCCAGCTTTGGCTCAGCTGCTGCACATTGCCAAATACCACCATTAAGGTAGCGGGCAGTGCTAAGGCGATGGCGATAACCAGCCAAGTCATGAGGCTTTGCAGCGGCGTGTCAAAGAGGCGCAATAAGCTCTCTATCGCCGAATTACTGTGGTGTGCAGTCCAGGCATCAAGCCGGTCGCGCAGCGAGGTTTGGCTTTGCACCGCACCTTGATTGCGGCCAGTATCGCGCTCAGCGCGCAGCTGTTCGCGGGTTGGACGCGCAGGGCGTTTAGCGGTAGCACCCGCGCGGGCCGCACCGGATTCGGGACGCGCAGGGCGGCGATCATTGGGACGCTGTGGTTTCACCAGAGAACTCCATCGTGTACCAGCTTGCCTTGAATTAACCCCAAAACGCGTTTATTCATACGCTTAAGCAATTCTAGGTCATGGGTGGCGACCAATACCGTGGTGCCCACTTCGTTAAACTGACGAAACAAGGTCATGATTTCGTTGGATAACTCCGGGTCAAGGTTGCCCGTAGGTTCATCTGCTAATAAAAGTGTGGGCTTGTTGATTACCGCGCGCGCTATACCCACGCGCTGCTGCTCACCGCCCGACAGCGCTATGGGATTAACACGCTCTTTGTCCAGCAAATCTACCTTATCCAGGGCGGCGCGCACGCGCTTGCCAATTTCTTGGTGGGGATAACCGGCGATTTGCAGCGGCAAGGCCACGTTGTCGTACACGCTGCGGTCGAACAACAATTGGTGGTTTTGAAACACCACACCTATGTTGCGCCGAAAATAGGGAATCTGGCTGGAGGAAAGCCGCTCAAGATTGCGGCCATCCACAAAGACTTGGCCGTGAGAGGGTTGCTCCAGCAGCATAATCAACTTCATGAGGGTACTCTTACCGGCGCCCGAGTGCCCCGTTAAGAAGACCATTTCCCCCGCCGCCACTTCGAAGTCTACCCGCGCTAGGGCTTCATAGCCTGTGTCATAGCGCTTGCTGACATTTTCAAATCGAATCACACACGTTCCTGTTTAGAGATGATTTAGCTGTTGTTTTGATTGAAGAGCGCGTTGATAAACGGCTCGGCCGCAAAAGGCTGAAGGTCATCTATACCCTCACCCACGCCTATATAGCGCACCGGTAAGGCAAACTTTTTACTCAAGGCAAAAATAACGCCGCCCTTGGCTGTGCCATCAAGCTTGGTCAGCGCCAAGCCGGTAACGCCCGCCGCTTCGATAAATTGTTGCGCTTGGTTAACGGCATTTTGACCGGTGCCCGCATCCAGCACTAAGAGCACTTCGTGGGGCGCATTCACATCCAGCTTCGCCATTACGCGCTTAACCTTGGCCAGCTCATCCATTAGATGACTTTTATTGTGCAAACGGCCAGCGGTATCGGCGATGACCACATCGATATTGCGCGCTTGCGCAGCTTGCAGCGCATCAAAGATTACCGAGGCAGAATCCGCGCCAGTATGCTGCGCAATTACGGCAACATTATTGCGTTCACCCCACACCTGTAGCTGTTCGACCGCGGCGGCGCGAAAAGTATCCCCTGCGGCGAGCATGACTTTTTTGCCTTCATTTTGCAGGCGCTTGGCGAGCTTGCCGATGGTGGTGGTTTTACCCACGCCATTAACACCGACGACTAAAATCACAAACGGCTTTTGGGTCGCATTAATCACTAAAGGCTGCTCGACTGGGCGCAGTAAATCGGCCAAAAGTTCACGCAGAGCAGCATAGAGCGCATCAGAATCCGTGAGCTGTTTACGGGCAACACGCGCAGTCAATTTGTCGATGATCTCGGTGGTGGCGTCCATCCCCACATCAGCCAAAAGCAACTGAGTTTCCAGTTCTTCAAAAAGCTCATCATCAATGGTTTTACGCCCGAGGAAGAGCTTACCCAAACCTTCAGCAAAGTGGCTGCTAGTGCGGCTAAGGCCTTTTTTGATGCGCGCGAACAGGCCCAGCTTGGGCGTAGACGCCTCGGTGGGCTCCACTTGCGTTACTTCTTGCGAGGCTGTTTCTTGCGTGACAGGTGCTTGTATTTCTTGAGGCACTGGTTCTTGGGCCACCAGCTCTTGATAAGCGCCCTCGTCATGAACAGCCTCTTGGCCCTGAGGGTCTTCCGGCGTTTGGGCTGACTCAAGTGAGTCGGCAGTAGGCTCAGAGGCTTGCTGATTTTCGATAGGCAACTCGGGCTGCTCAACCTTCAGCTCACGCACAAGCGGCGCATCATCAGCCTGGGGCGATTGCGCAGCAGATGTTGAATCGAGCGTTTCTTCAACCGCCTTATTCTCGGCAGTTGTTTTGGATTTATCTGACTTTTTAAAAAGATTGAAAAACATAGTTGTTTCTTGGTGATGACAAAATCGGACGGCAGAATAACAGCCGCAGCTGAAAAGCCGCTATGCTACCACTTCTCACCTCTCGATAGAGCAATGACCTTGGCAAAACTGATGGCAAAAGCAACAACTTCTTCCGTTAAAACCCAGAATCAACTGCGTATTATTGGCGGCCTGTGGCGCGGGCGCAAACTCAGCTTTCCCGCTGTGGAGGGCTTGCGCCCCACAGGCGACCGCATTCGCGAGACACTGTTTAATTGGCTCGCGCCCGATATTCAAGACGCTCGCTGCCTCGATCTCTTTGCCGGTTCAGGCGCCTTAGGTTTAGAAGCCTTGTCGCGCGGCGCAGCTTTGAGCCTGTTAATTGAGCGAGACACCAAAGCAGCCGCACAATTGCGCACCAACCTGGAGGTACTGAAAGCCAATAAAGGAAAAGTGATCAGTACCGATAGCATGCAGTTTTTGCAGCGCGGTAATGACAGCGAAGCCTACGATATTGTTTTCATCGACCCGCCCTTCCAGCTAAACCTTTGGCAGGCGGTGATTGATGGGCTTGAAGCGGGGAATTATTTAGCGGAAAACGCGGTGATTTACATTGAGTCGGGACGCGAACATCACTACAACACCCCGGCGCACTGGCAATTGCATCGCGATAAAAGTGCCGGTCAAGTCAATTACAGGCTCTTTTATCGGACGCAAGTTAAGCTATAGATCGGTTCATTTAACGTATTGTAAAACCTTCGGTATTGAGACCAAAGGCGCCTACTGCGGCGCCATGTCCACGAAGTTACTGTAAATACCATTCTTATCAAACGCGGCTATCTGGAATACATACTCACCTTCCAGCCAACTAAAATTGTAATAATTTTGCCAGGCATCATTAATCGATACATAGATATAGCTTGTGTCGGTTACGCGTTTATAGCGCAGCTCATAACCACCCAACTCTGTCACATCTAAGTAGGTGCCATTTTCGCGCTGATTGGGAATAATCCATTTGAAGGATACCGGCCCGGTCACCTGAGCCGTCCCCGATGTGCCGGTTCCAGCAGGTGCGCTCGACGCACTGGATTTACTGCTGCTGGATACGCTGACAGGCGGCACCGAAGACGCCACGGAAGAACTGGCTACGCTGCTGGTGGTCGCGGCAGTCGTCGCCGAACTCGCAGCAGAACTTGATGCACCCGCCTGCCCCACAGCCTCTAACTTGAACCAATTAATATTAAAACCTGAGCCGCGACTGACAGCCGTAATTCCGAGGCTGTGCGCCCCTTTGGTTAAACTAATTACGCGCTCTAGATCCACCCACTTTTGCGAACCGCCAGTAGCGGGTACCGCGATCAAATCATATTGCGCGCTGCCATCCACCTCGTGCAGTGCAAAACTACCACCACCGCTCGGGCTGGCGACTCGGTAGGTAATTTTATAGGAGCCTGTGGCGGGAATATCAAAGACAGTGTCCGCATAGGACATCGAATCGCCTGGATGAATATAACCAATATTCAAACCACCCCCAATATCCGTTGTGGCCTCTTTTTGAATGCCGTACATCGCCGAATAGCTTTCCGCTTCCACCTTAGCGGGCAGGGCTATGCCCTTAAATTCAACTTTGAACCAGTTGATGTTAAAGCTAGAACCACGGGTGATTGCCGTAATCCCAAAGCTGTGATCCCCCACTGGCAGCGAAATAGTGGTTTCTATATCTACCCACTGTTGCGAGCCGCCCGTGGCTGGTACCTGAATCACACCATATTGCACGGAGCCATCGGCAGAGTGCAGGGCAAAGCTGCCACCACCGCCAGGGCTGGCGACACGGAAAATCATGTTGTAATTGCCGGCTACAGGTGCATGTATCGGCTTGCCGGAATAGGAGAGCCAATCGTTGGGGTGGATATAACCTATATTCTTTCCACCCCCTACATCTGTAGTGGGTTCAGCCTGAATACCAAACATAGAAGTAAAGTCTTCAGCTTGAATGGTGACAGGAAGTGTCGCCGCCTTAGGCGCAGCAGAACTTGCGGCAGATGAAACACTCGCAGGGGCTTTTGAACTTGCCGTTGGCGTGCTGGAAACAGGAGCGCTGGATGCCGTTTTACTAGAAGCTGGCGTACTAGAGACCGCTGCACTGGATACAGGAACACTAGACGGTGTAAGCGCAGGTGCTGTCACCACCGAGGCTGCTGAACTGGCCGCCTGACTGGAAACCGAGGCGGGTGCCGCAACAGCTTCAATCCTAAACCAATTGAAATTAAAGCCCGAGCCGCGCTCCAATACATTAATGCCAAAACGGTGCGTTCCTGCAGAGAGGGTAATTGTGCGCTCAACATCAATCCACACTTGTTCACCGCCAGTTTTGGGAACACTAACTCGATCAAACTCTACCGAGCCATCGGCTTCACGCAGGGCAAAAATGCCGCCACCACCAATACTCGCCAATCGATAAGTAACCTTATAGGTGCCCGTTGCGGGCACCAGTATTTCGGCATTTCCATAAGCTAGCCAGTCGTCCGCATGTATCCACCCCACATTTAAACCTCCACCCACATCGGTTGTTGGTTGGTTTTGGACGCCATACATACTGGTGTAATCTTCTGCCTGAATCGTTAGGGATTGCGTTGCGCTCGCTTTCGTACTACTCGCTGTACTGCCGGAGCTGGCTGCCGCTGCACCCACGCCGAAGGACATGAGAGGAGCGCACAATGCCATGGCGATGGTCATACGCCGTAATGACATCTGCCAACTCAAGCCACGCTTGAGTTGCTGCTCCGTAATGAAACCAAATTCAATGAGAATTTTACCTAGCGAGCTTGCATCCATTGCTTCGCTATCACTTGTATCTATAGTTCGACGACGCTGTTGCTGCTCGACGATTGCTTTGCGCAATTGGGCTGAATTTACCAGCCCTTTTTCCAATAAAATGTCGCCTAATCGCGTTGCCTGCGTCTTATCCGTCATAGCTACCTCGCCAATTTACTGCCCATTTTGAGTCGCTAGGGTTTACTAATTACCTTTTTTCATCTTCTGCTTCTGGCATCAGCCAAGGAGCCCAGCCACGTCGCCGGTAATTTTAAGCCTAGGTTTAAAGTGTAGATGGAGTCACAATTTACCGATGGTCGTTTATAGACTTTTTTGTACTGTCTAGTTTGCTAGTCAGTTCATTCTGAATTTTGTACTATGCCTTCCCCGCCGCAAGGCCAGCACCCAAGAGATACTCTATGCGCACAGTCGTCTATCCTGGCACCTTTGACCCGATCACCAACGGTCATATAGATTTAGTCGAGCGCGCCTGTCGTTTATTCGACAAGGTGATAGTCGCCGTGGCCGCAAGCAGTCGCAAAAATCCACTCTTCACGCTCGATGAGCGGGTGGCACTGGCGCAGGAAACACTGCAGCATCTGCCCAATGTTAGCGTTTGTGGATTTGATATTTTATTGGTGGAGTTTGTGCGTCAGCAGAATGCGCAAGCAGTATTGCGGGGGTTGCGCGCGGTATCTGACTTTGAATACGAATTTCAGCTAGCCAATATGAATCGTGCACTGGCACCGACCATGGAGAGTATCTTCCTCACGCCCGCCGAACACCTTTCTTACATTTCCTCGTCTATAGTGCGTGAAATTGCATTTTTAGGCGGAGATGTCAGCAAATTCGTTGCACAGCCAGTAGAGTCAGCGCTTAAAAAGAAATTTGATCGGTAGCGCCCATCACCCTTGGCAATGCACGCAATAAACCGTGGTGCGATCATTCATACGCACCTCTTTTAGCGGTTTTTGACAGAGGCTGCAGGCCTCGCCGCCGCGCCCATAAACGAGCAATTGCTGCTTAAAGTACCCGGGTTTGCCGTCGCCGCCCACGAAATCGCGCAATGTAGTCCCGCCTTGTTCAATCGAGCGCGCCAACACAAACTTAATATCGCGCACCAAGTCCTCACAGTGCTTGCGGGTTAAGGCACCCGCTTTGCGAATCGGTTTTATACGCGCCATAAAAAGCGATTCATTGGCGTAGATATTACCGACCCCCACGACAATTTTGCTGTCCATAATAAACTGCTTCACGGCTTGGGTGCGCTTGCGGCTGCGCGCGAAAAGGTAATCCGCATCAAAAGCATCGGTCAGAGGTTCAGGGCCCAGATCACGCAACAACTTATGCTCGCTCGGCTCACCTTCCAGCCACAATAAACAGCCAAAACGGCGCGGATCGCAGTAGCGCAGGGCGATTTTTCCAAACACCAAATCAAAATGATCGTGAAATAAGGCAGGCTCGCTCGCGGGAACTATGCGCAAACTACCAGACATTCCCAAATGAATAAGCAGATACTGATGGCCAAAGTTCAACAGCAAATATTTACCGCGTCGAGACACCCCAATCAGTTTTTTTCCACCTAAACGCTCATTCAGATCCGCCGGAATAGGCCAGCGCAAGCGCGGTTGACGCACCACCGCAGCGCTCAACGCCCTACCTACAACATGGGGTTCAATACCGCGTAGGGTAGTTTCGACTTCGGGTAACTCAGGCATAAGGTTCTGCTGGTATAAGGTGAACTGAGGCGAGGATTATCCTGCATAAAGGCGCAACTGACACCCCCTAAAACCAAAGGTTAATATGATTCACCCACAGCAATAATGCCCTTACGAATACTTAACCTTGTTTAGCGGCCAGGGTAAAACAGCGGCAATATAGGGAATACCGACTATTTTTTTATGCTGCATTTATCTTCATCATTAAATTAAGCTGATTGGCAATAATTTGAAATTCCTCGAATTGGCGTGCAACCAGCTCATCACCCACAGTGCCCGCATCGGCGTAGAGCAACGCCACTAAACGCTTGTTCAATATAAGCGGCGCGAGAAAAATATCACCCTTAGCTGCCAATACGGCCAAGGCACCCAACATTTTCGGCGCTTGTTTTGGCCGGTACCAGTAGGGTTGTTGCAGGCGCAAAAAATCGTGCAGCAGCTCGCCTTTGTGCAAACTTTCCAAATTAATTTTAATTTGCTGGCGCCAAAGGTGCGTTCCCTTGCCAGCCACATAGCGAATGTCTAAGGATTTCGTTTTGTAGTCGATCGGTGCTAAAGCTGCGCGCGCCAGACCTACCGCTTCATGCAGCGTCGCTATGGACATTTGGGTAATACGCGAAGCATCTTCGCTGGCTAATAATGATTTGTTGATTTGATTGAGCTGCTGTTGAAATAAAAATTCAGAGCGCTCCTGCGGCGCGTGTTTGTCCTCCAGTAAGTTGGGGTCAGGCAAGGCACTAATAATGACTTCTATGCCGTAGGTTTTAGCAATAATCGACGCTTCATCTGCCATTAACAGAATTTGTTTACGGGCGTCCTCGAAAGAAATTTTGCACAGCGCTGCGGTTTGCTCGCACAACTTGTGCATCTGCTTACTCTTTATACCCGTGTGAATCTGCTTGCTCAGCTCATTACCCAAATTCACCGCGCGCGCAGCAGGGCTGGAAAGTGTTCGATTCTCACAGGCTTCGCGCAGCAGATCTCCGAGCGCCCAATCCTTTATCAACATACGGCTGAGTAAATTGGTATCCACCCCCAAGTACTCTTGGGCGATACGGCGCTCCGCTTCCGGCTCCTGCTCGCGCGCCAGTAAAAATTCCTCAACAATAGGGCGACCAGTGGTAATCAAGGCCAGCTCGCCAATATTGCGCAACAAAGCGGCGATGAACACCTGTTCTTTTTTATCACCATCCAAATAAGGCACCATAGCCTTGGCCTGTACCGCCGCATGAAATGAACGCGCGAGGCTTTGAATCAGCAATGATTTGGGCTTCCCCATTAAAAAATTATTGATGAGCGTGGTGGTGAGGGTGATGTTGCGCAGATTGTCAAAGCCCAATTGCACAATAGCGCGCGATACCGTTTTAATAGTGGTAAATGATGGATTGTAATGCACAGAATTAGCTATTTTGAGCACTTTGGTAGTGAGGTCAGCATCGCGCAATATAATATTAGTTAAATCATCCGCGCGGCATTTATCGTCCTCACTCAGCTCACAAATCTCTTTCACTACGGCATCGAGGGTTGGCAAATCTAATTCTGACAATATCAGCGTCCAAGCCTCTAGACCGCGAATCTCACCCATATCATTTTTTCTCATTAACTATGCGCAAAGGAAACTTGAGTGTAGCCTAAGGCGCTTATAACTGCTGTGGAGCTTATTAATGCTGGTTGGATTATGGATTGCGATCGCCTATAGCTTGGGTTTACTCATGCGCTTTGTTGGCTTGCCGCCGCTGTTAGGATATTTGGCGGCAGGTTTTATCTTGCACGGGCTCAACCCACTGCTGGAGTTACCGACTGAAGGGGAAGTTTGGCTGCATGAGTTATCGCACCTTGGTGTGCTATTGCTTATGTTTACCGTGGGCCTAAAATTGCGCCCCGCCACCATTGTGCGGCCCGAGGTACTCGGCGGCGGCTTGTTGCATTTTATTATCTCAGTTGCTGTGCTGGCCCCACCAATTTATTGGATATTTGATTTACCGCTACAGACCGCTATTTTACTCGGCTGCGCGCTCGGCTTTTCCAGTACCGTACTCGCCGCTAAAGTGCTCGAAGACAAGCGCGAACTGCGCGCGTTTCACGGTCGCGTCGCCATAGGTATTTTAGTACTGCAAGACATCATCGCCCTCGCCATCATGAGCCTCGCCGGTGATCACAGCCCCTCGCCTTGGGCGTTGGGCGTTTTGGCACTGCCGCTTTTGCGGCCACTGCTCTACAAATTACTCGATGCCAGCGGCCACGATGAATTACTCATCCTGCTCGGCTTACTGCTCGCGGTAGCCGTCGGCGGCTATGGTTTTGAGTTAGTCGGTTTAAGCTCCGAGCTAGGCGCCCTCGTCTTTGGTGCGCTACTCGCACAGCACAAACGCGCGGTGGAGTTAGCGCATTCGCTTTGGAGCATCAAAGAAATTTTTCTCGTGGGCTTTTTCCTGCAGATAGGTAGCAATGGCTTGCCCGATCACCAAGCTCTAATGTTTGCCCTGGCGATGGTGTTGGTACTACCGCTGAAAATGCTGTTCTTTTTCTTCCTCTTGATTGTCTTCAAACTGCGCGCCCGCAGCGCTTTCTTAACCGGCCTGAGCTTGGGCCAGTACAGCGAATTTGGCTTGATAATGGCAAGCGTACTCATGCCTGAATGGCTAGTGCCGCTAGCCATCACGCTGGCGCTATCATTTGTTATTTCCGCACCGCTCAATCGTATCGCTCACCCGCTTTACGAGCGACTGGCTAATTATCTGCTGCCCTTTGAACGCGATATCCGCCACCCAGATCAGCAACCTGTTTCCCTCGGCGATGCTGAAGTCTTAATTATTGGTATGGGGCGTACAGGCACCGCGGCCTATGATTATCTCGCCACCGAAAACTTAAAACTGATCGCACTCGATTCCGACCCCGCCAAAATCGAACGTCACACCAAGGAACAGCGCCATGTACTCTTTGGCGATGCAGAGGATATTCTGTTTTGGCAGGACTTGGACTTAAGCTATTTAAAATCGGTGATTCTCAGTACTAGCGACCTAGAATGTAAAATCATTGCGGCGCGCAAGCTGCGTAAATATGGTTTTACCGGCTTGGTTCTATCTCACAGCCTCTACCCTGATGAAGCTAAAATTATCAATAATGCAGGCGCCGATAAAACCTACCTCACCATGAGCCAGGCGGGCGAAGCGCTCGCTGAGCATTTACTGGAGGAGCAAAAATTGCGCGCAACACACACTGCCTAAACACAAGTGTGTTTCTACATAAGATAGCCGCACCTGAACATCAAAAAACCGCACAACTAGGTTAAATTTCAGGCAATAAAAAACCCGGCCAAGGCCGGGTTTTTTATTGAACACAACAATCAATTACTTGATTTTGCCTTCTTTGTAGACCACGTGCTTACGCACAACTGGGTCAAACTTTTTGATTTCCATTTTCTCGGGCATGGTACGCTTGTTCTTGTCAGTCGTGTAGAAATGACCGGTACCTGCACTTGAGTTCAAACGAATTTTATCGCGCATGACTGTGCTCCTAAATTAAACTTTTTCGCCGCGTGAACGGATGTCAGCCAAAACTGCATCAATTCCGAGCTTGTCGATAATGCGCATACCTTTTGGAGTTAAGCGCAAAGAAACAAAACGCTTCTCAGCTTCAACCCAAAAACGGTGCGATTGCAGGTTTGGCAAAAAACGACGCTTGGTGTGGTTTTTTGCGTGTGAAACATTGTTACCAGTAATTGGACGTTTGCCAGTAACTTGACATACCTTAGACATTCTATTGCCTCATTTAAAAATCAGCGCGCTAAGCTGGTAGCGCTGGGTTAGAGCCGTAAAACAGACTAACAACCAGCTTAGAGCATTGTTGTAAGCAGCCTATTCGTTTCTATACGCGGCTTGAAATTGATGGGTCGGACCAAAGATTTTAATAAAAAAACCTGTCGAAGACACGATATAAACCCTGCCTTAAACAACCCTGCCGTAAAGAGCCGCGTTTTATACCAAAACAGTCCCCCAATAGCAATCACAAGCTGGTTTTTTAGCCAAAAAACTTGATTTTTTGCCCATATTGATCAAATTAGCCCGCGCTCAGCAAACGAGACGACCTCTTCATCACCCACCACCATATGATCTAAAACACGCACATCGACCAAATTTAAGGCCGCCTGCAAGCGCTCGGTAATGCGCTGATCCGCCTGACTAGGCTCGGCCACACCTGACGGATGGTTGTGCGCCAAAATCACCGCCGCGGCATTGCGCGCCAAGGCTTTTTTCACTACTTCGCGGGGATAGACGCTGGCGCCGTCGATAGTGCCAAAGAACAGCTCGTCGTATGCGATGAGACGGTGTTGGTTGTCGAGAAAGAGCACCGCAAAGACCTCACGCGGTTGATGGCGCAGCTGAGCACTCAAATACTGGCGCACCTGCGCGGGGCTGGAAAGTATATCGCCCGCCTTTAAGGTTGCCGCCAAATGGCGCCGCGCCATTTCCAATACTGCCTGCAGCTGGGCGTACTTAGCAGACCCCAAACCTAGCCCGCGACAAAACTCAGTTTGGCTAGCCTCAAGCAGCGGCCGCAACCCACCGTATTGGGTTAAGAGTTCGCGGGCGAGATCTACTGCGGATTTACCCGCGCAGCCAATGCGTAAGAAAATAGCGAGGAGTTCGGCATCCGATAAAGCACTGGCGCCAAGACTTAAGAGTTTTTCGCGGGGACGTTCGGCCTCAGGCCAATCGGCAATAGACATTTCACAGCTCCTTAGTGACGTTTCATACAAATCCTTTCACGCACAATTTACCCTAGAATCTAGCCTTGGCTCAATAGCTTAGCAAACAGATGTCAGCTCAGTGGTAAACAGAGGGCTTGCAGGGAGCCTGTATCTCGCTAAACAGCTATAACGAGATTTCGACATTAACCTTAAGAATGTTATCTTAGTCGTCTTTCATCAATGCTGAAAACGCGCTGCCCTTTTTGCAACATTTGATACGACAGCAGATAGATAGTGCCCAGCAAGGTAAGTAATTGATCACACTCGCGCCAACTAGCGGGCCTGGAAACGCTTAACTAACTAGGTGTTTTCAACGACGGTAACGACTCAGGATCACGCGCAATTATGACGAGCTCTCTGTTTAATAAACATATTCTGCTGGGTGTCACTGGGGGTATAGCCGCCTACAAGAGCGCCGAATTAATTCGTCGCCTGCAGGATTTAGGCGCCGCTGTGCAGGTGGTTATGACCCCTGCCGCGCAAGAATTCATCACGCCACTGACACTGCAAGCACTCTCAGGCAATCCCGTACACACCCAATTACTCGACCCAGAAGCCGAAGCGGGCATGGGCCATATTCAACTCGCGCGCTGGGCTGATTTAATCCTAATTGCCCCTGCCACAGCGGATGTGATGGCGCGCTTGACCCAGGGCATGGGTAATGACTTACTCACCAGTGTCTGCCTCGCCAGCGCCGCGCCGCTCGCTCTCGCACCCGCCATGAACCAAGGCATGTGGGCCAATGCCAGCACTCAAGCGAATCTCACCACACTCAAAACCCGCGGTATTCATATTTTCGGCCCCGCCGAAGGGTTGCAAGCCTGCGGCGATATAGGCCTTGGGCGCATGTTAGAACCAACCGCTATCGCAGAAGCGGCCGCAGGCCTATTTCAACGCGGTCTTTTGGCGGGCAAGAAAGTGGTTATTACTGCTGGGCCGACCCGCGAAGCAATTGACCCTGTGCGCTACATCAGCAATCACAGCTCCGGCAAAATGGGCTATGCCCTAGCACAGGCTGCCGCCGAAGCGGGCGCACATACCATTCTTATCAGCGGCCCCTGCGCGCTCGCCACACCACCGCGGGTTGAACGCATCGATGTGATTAGCGCCGCAGACATGTATACGGCCTGCCATGCGCAGGTGGCAGGCTGCGACCTGTTTATAGGTGCTGCAGCCGTTGCCGATTTCCGCCCGGAAAACATTGCACTGCAAAAACTAAAGAAAGGCACGGCAGATACCATGACCTTAGAACTGGTCAAAAACCCCGATATTATTGCCAGTATCGCGGCCCTGCCTAACAAACCCTATACCGTTGGTTTTGCCGCAGAATCGGAACAACTGGTGCAATATGCGCAAGCTAAGCTACTGAATAAAAGACTAGATTTGGTGATTGCCAATGACATCAGTGCCGCCAATATTGGTTTTAATAGCGATGATAACGCGGTAACCCTCATCTACCCTGAAGGCACCCAAACGCTGAATCAGCGCAGCAAGCAACAGTTAGCGCGTGAGCTGATTGCTCTAATTGCCGCGAAAATCACTCTATAATGACTCATCAACTGACAGCCGCAGATCCATCCTGCAGATCAAAAGGGTAAGAGCGTGGACTCACAAAAAAATATAACGAGCAAGTCTGAACCGAGCACACCTCCGCTAAGCCGTAGCGCCCAACGCGCACTCGATTCCGCGCGGCAACTGGCAGCTGCGCAGCAAAAACGGCTGCTAGGCCTGCTTGCAATCGGAGTAGCCCTCAATGCAATAATCGCTTTTATTCTCTACGATTATTTAGTCATAGAACGGGAGTCCGATAGACTTGAGCAACTGAGCCAAATGCAGCTGGATAAGCGCGCTGCTGGCATAAATAGCTTTATCACTGAGCAAAACCAACAGTTAGATCAGCTGGCCACTACACCTGAATTACTCGCCAGCGTAGAAAACCTTGCGACGCCGCTTGAAAGCCCTGTCAGCCCTTTAGCAGAAAACACAAAAGCAGGACAACCAGAAACAGATCCCGTATCAAAACCAAAAGAAGCGTTTGAATTCACCCAATTACAGCAAAAATTAGCGAATGCCACCCCTATGGCGCTCAAGGTACGAGTAATCCCGCTCGATACCGCCACGCTGGAGCAAGAAAGCGAATTTCCCTTGAGTTTTGCTGAACTCAACTTAATACGCCGCGCCGAACAACGCGCGCCAACACCACCCGAACTCATCACACGCAACAATGAATGGGTAATCAACTTTATCCGCCCTTTGCCTTTGGATGCTAAAACCGACGTGCGCGCGACGTTACTTGTCACCCTTAACGCTAAGGACTTACTAAAAGCCCTTAGCGCCGGCGAGATGAGCGCTGGTGAAACCCTGCTACTGCAACAATTTCCTGCCAGCCCCAGCCAAACGATTCAAAGCTTAGGCGCAGGTGGCGCAGGGCCAAGCCTTGAGAGCAAGATCAAGGGCACCTTTCTCAACATAAAATTTACGCCTTCACCCGCACTGGCTCAAGAAGCAGAAGAATTACCAACGCTCTGGCTACTGTGCATAGGCCTCATAGCAGCCGCGAGCCTTGTACTCATTTTGTTAATTAACCGCGTGTTAAATCGTCGCGAACGCATCAGCAATGAAGACTTCAGCTCAACAGTCGAACACAAGGTCGCCATCACCAAAGCTGCCAGCAGCAGCGAAACCTTAAGCAGCCCACTCTTTCAGCCGCATGATGTGCTTGATATCGCCATGATCGACGAAGATGCTGACATTTTAGGCTTAAAAGATGCCACCGGTAAAAAATCCAATGCAGCAGCTAAAGTCAAAATCAATGAGAGCGACGTCCCTCTGGAAATTTTTCGCTCCTACGATATTCGCGGTTTAGTTCCCAGCCAAATCACCCCCGATTTCGCCTTTAGATTGGGGCAAGCTATTGGCAGTGAAGCCATTGATCAGGGGGAGCAGAGCCTCATAGTCGCGCGCGATGGTCGCACTCACAGCGAAAAACTCACAGAGGCACTCATCAAGGGCATTCTGGGCACTGGCTGCAATGTCATCAATATCGGCGTTGTGCCCACTCCGCTCATGTATTTTGCCAGTTTTCACTTTGACGACAGCAACAGCGGCGTCATGGTAACGGCCAGTCACAACCCCAAGGAGTACAACGGCTTTAAAGTCGTGATGAATAATCGCGCCCTCGCGGATGAGGCGGTATTGGAATTGCGCGCGCGCATTATCAGCCAACGCATTCATCAAGGCGCAGGCGTTGAATCCGAGCGCCCCATTATTCCCGACTATATCGATCGCATTTTTTCCGACGTCGCCCTTGCGGGCAATGTGTCGCTGGTAATTGACGCCGGTAACGCCGTCCCTGGTTTAGTTGCGCCGGCTCTTTTTGATGAGCTTGGCTGTGAAGTAACCGAACTGTTTTGCGATCTCGATGGGGAATTCCCCAATCACAATCCCGACCCTACGGACGCGAACAATCTCCAAGCCCTCATCGCAAAAGTACAGGAAGTGAATGCTGACCTCGGCGTAGCCTTCGATGGCGATGGCGATCGTCTCGTGGTAGTCACACCTAAGGGTGACATTATCTGGCCCGACCGGTTATTAATGCTATTCGCCAAAGATATTCTCGCGCGCAACCCTGGCGCAGACGTTCTCTTTGATGTGAAATGCTCGCGCCAACTCAATCAAGTTATCAGCAGTTACGGCGGCCGTCCCATTATGTGGAAAACTGGCCACTCCCCCATGAAAGCCAAAATGGAAGAAACCGACGCGCTCATTGGCGGGGAGTATTCCGGACATATATTTATCAAAGACCGCTGGTATGGTTTCGATGATGGTATCTACGCTATGGCCCGCTTACTAGAAATCATCACCCTGCGCGACCAAAAGATTGATGAAATCTTTGCAGCCTTTCCACAGCTCATTTCAACCCCAGAATTAAAAATCGCCATTGCTGAAAGCGAAAAATTTGGCTTCATGCAAAAGCTGGTTGAAAACAGCGACTTTAACAATGGCAACCTCACCACCATTGATGGCTTGCGCGTGGATTACACCAAAGGCTGGGGTCTCGTGCGCGCCTCTAACACCTCGCCCGCGCTCACCTTGCGCTTCGAAGCTGAAACGCAGGATGCGCTGGAAAAAATTCAACAAATCTTCAAACGTGAATTGCTCAAAATCGATAGCAACTTAACTCTCAACTTTTAATTTTAGGATTTTGCTTTATGTCTTTAAGTCGCGACTCCGCCATGAATATCGCCAATGTATTAACCGAAGCACTGCCCTATATTCAACGTTTTACCGGCAAAACGGTTGTCGTTAAGTTTGGCGGCAACGCCATGGAAGGCGAAGAACTGCAAAACAGTTTTGCGCGCGACATAGTATTGATGAAACTCGTCGGCATGAACCCAGTAGTGGTTCACGGCGGCGGCCCACAAATTGGCAGCCTGCTAGAAAAGCTCAACATCAAATCAGAATTTATTAACGGTATGCGCGTTACTGACAGCGCCACTATGGATGTGGTGGAAATGGTCTTAGGTGGTACGGTTAACAAACAAATTGTCAGCCTCATCAATCGCAATGGCGGTCAAGCTATAGGTTTAACCGGTAAAGATGGACAACTGATTCTGGCTAAAAAACTTACGGTATCGCATAAAACACCCGAGATGCTCGAGCCAGAAATTATTGACATTGGTCATGTCGGTGAAGTTGCTAACATCAATACCGATGTCATTAATATGCTGGTTAACAGCAATTTTATTCCTGTAATTGCGCCCATTGGCGTCGGTGAAGACGGATCTTCCTACAACATCAACGCTGACTTGGTTGCAGGAAAGTTAGCGGAATACCTAGGCGCAGAAAAACTAATGCTGCTCACTAATATTTCTGGCTTACTCGACAAGCAAGGTAAGGTGTTAACTGGTCTTAGCACTGAACAAGTCGATGCACTGATTGCCGACGGCACCATTTATGGCGGCATGTTACCCAAAATTGGCTGCGCATTAGATGCAGTAAAAGGTGGCGTAAATAGTGCGCACATTATTGATGGCCGCGTCGATCACGCGGTACTGTTAGAAATATTCACCGATGTTGGGGTAGGCACGCTCATCACCAATAAAGCTAACACCTAAACACACCACCACCTTGCTCGCGGGCGCTGCAACGCCCGCGCCAGCACCAGAGTTACCTCTATGAATAAAGCGCCTATAAAGACCCCGCGGCGGCAGCAAATTTTAGAATGCCTTGCCCAAATGCTCGAAGCCAGCCCGGGTGAGCGCATTACCACCGCGGCACTGGCGCAGCAGGTGGGTGTCTCTGAAGCTGCGCTTTATCGTCACTTTCCCAGCAAATCAAAAATGTTTGAAGGTCTCATTGAATTTATCGAGACATCGGTATTTTCGCGCATCACCAGCATTCTCGCCGATGAGAAAAACACGCTAATTCGCTGCGAAAAAATCCTCACATTGCTACTGGTATTTGCCGAGCGCAACCCAGGCCTCAGCCGATTGCTTACTGGCGATGCACTCACCGGTGAAACCGCGCGCTTGCGGGCGCGTATTGCGCAGTTTTTTGATCGCATTGAAACGCAACTCAAGCAAGTGCTGCGCGAGGCTGAGCTGCGCGATAATTTGCACACGCAACTGCCAATTAACGCAGCCGCCAATCTACTGGTCGCTATAGCAAATGGTCGCATTGCCGAATTTGTACGCAGTGAATTTAAACGCCTACCCAGCACTCACTGGCCGGAACAATGGCAACTACTCGCACAAGGGTTTCTATTACCCACTGAAATTCAGGTATAAAAAATGGCGCATGCAATGCGCCATTTTTAAACAAAACCAACTCATAAACTAAACGTTAATTGGACTTCGTAATCTCAATAAAGCGCTTACGATCCGCATCAAAATTATCCGATACCGACTGATACTCCTGCTCACGCTGCTTAACCTGCAATTTGATATTGCGGATCTCCTGCTCCAAATTACCAATATTTTTCAATATATCCTCGGGCACCTTACGTCCGCTGCGCTCAAGCTCTGCTGCACGTGCCAAGGTAGCTTCCAAACGATTATTTGCCGAGCTTTTATTGGCTTCTAAAATTTGAATGTTGCCGCGCAAACTTTCCAGATTGCGTGTTTTCGCAGCATCTATATCTTTTACATTGCTGTAACTGCGGCGCAGTTGGGTATCAACGCGTTCACGCTCTTCGCGCTCTAGCCGTTCAACGCGCGCCTGTTCCGCCTCTTCGCCTTCTAAAGAAGGAGCCACCACTTTCAAGACCTTGCCACTATGTGACACTATCTCGTACCCCTTGGGCACAAACTCCGGTGGTATAGAAGAATCCATCACCGTCACATTCTGGTGATTTTTATAGCGATAAATCACTTTTGTACTCGCTTCTCCAGCGGCCCAAGCTGTATTGCCAACAACCAAGCCACAGAGCAACGTGAGAATTACTACATTTCGCATCAAAAGTTCACCTCACCCACGATTAACCCAGTTCAACCCCATAGGTTGCACGGTACGTTTTGATTTTCTCAACCATGTCTTCTTGCCCACTTTGGGACTCAAGATAGCCAATAATGTGGTTGAGATTAATAATACTGATCACCGGAACACCAAAACGCTGCTCCACTTCCTGAATGGCGGATAGCTCCCCCTGACCTTTTTCTTGGCGATTTAAGCCAATGAGCACCGCTGCTGGCTTGGCGCCAGCCTGATCAATGATCGTCATGACTTCGCGCACGGCGGTACCTGCGGTAATCACATCGTCCACGATTAACACCTTACCCTGCAGCGGCGCGCCCACCAGCGTACCGCCTTCTCCGTGATCCTTTGCCTCTTTGCGATTGTAGCAATAGGGCAAATCGCGGTCATACTGATCTGCCAAGGCGATGGCCGTTGTCGCAGCCAAAGGTATGCCCTTATAGGCAGGGCCAAAGACTATATCGAAATCTACAGCAGCTGCCGTGATGGCTGCCGCATAGTAGCGCCCTAACTCGGCTAAAGCCTTTCCGGTCTGGAAACGGCCAGCATTAAAAAAGTAAGGACTGGTCCGGCCAGACTTGAGGGTAAACTCGCCAAAGCATAAGGCTTGATGGCTGATAGCGAGCTGAATGAAATCAAATTGATACTTTTCCATGCAAACTTCCCGATCATGAACTAAGTTTGAGAGGTAATTATAAAAACAACGAAGCTTGGGCACTGAACAAGCTCGCATTTGGTGATAACGCCCTAAGCCAAGTGTAAGGATGTGAAAAATAGTAACCACTACCACAAAAAACCCAGTCGTATCGGTAACACAATCACATAAAGCTCGGGTATGATACACAGTCCGTAATCAAGGGGCTAACATGAGAGTTATCAGTCTTAGCGTCGATGGCATTTTTCAGGCGGCGCAGCGTGGCCTATATACTTGGCTCGCCAGTCAGGACGCAGATTTTATCTGCTTGCAAGACCTTCGTGCACTCGAGCGCGAAATGGAAACGTCCGCTTTCGAATTGAAAGGTTACCACGCCTATTTTTTTGATTCCGGCACTAAACACTACAATGGTGTCGCTATTTATACGCGTCTGCAGCCTAAAGCCCTTATCTATGGCTTGGGGTTCGCATCGGGTGTGGATATGGAAGGTCGCTATTTGCAGGTCGATTTTGAGCAAATGAGCATTGGCTCCTTGCTGGCGCCTAGTGCCACCTCCGAAATGGAGTCGCAAGAAGTCAAAATTAAGTTTTTTGACGACTTTCAGGCACACCTCGACAAAATCACCCGCAAGCGTCGCGAGTACATTTTTTGTGGTAACTGGGCTATGGCTCACACCCCAAAAGACGTCAGCAACAGTGCTACCAATCAACACAATTCTGGCTTCTTGCCCTATGAACGCCAATGGTTAAGTCAGCTGTTTAACCAAATTGGCTATGTCGATGCCTTTCGTAAGGTTAATAAAGACGGGGATGAATACAGTTGGTGGCCCAATGGCACCAAAGATGAAGGCGATGGTTGGCGCACAGACTTTCAAGTCGTCTCCAATAGCCTTGGCAATAAAGTGGAATATGCCGCTATCTATAAAACCCAGCAGTTCTCTAGCCATCTGCCGGTGATTATCGATTACGATATCGAGCTCTAACACACCCAAAAAAATATTATGAAAACTAAAAAGGCCAGCTGACTACTATGTCGCTGGCCTTTTTTAATAAGCCTGTGGCCACCAGCCAAGGCGACGAATCCACCAGCTTAATCTTTAGCCGTAAAATTCCCCAATACTCGGTTTAAAAAACGATGCCCCAAGGGCGTGGTGCACGCACGAGCGGGGTCGCTTAACACTAAGCCTTGGGCAATCAGCTGATGCCATAGCGGCGTTATAGCATCCAACGCCAAACCTGTACGCGCACTAAAAAAGGACAGGTCAACACCTTCATTAAGACGCAATGCATTCATCATAAACTCTAGCGGCAGCGCTTCCACCCCAAGTTGCTCACTACCTCCGCCAAATACATTTTGGTGACCGCAAAGATTGGTGGATATTTTTTGGCTGGACGCACTCTCTAAATAATTTTTGGGCACCCGCGTTTTCCACAGGCGAATAATCTTATCTTGCGCAGGCAAGGTGATTTTGCCGTGGGCGCCAGCACCTATGCCGAGATAATCGCCAAACTGCCAGTAATTAAGATTGTGGCGCGCTTGCTGCCGATTGCGAGCATAGGCAGAAACTTCATATTGTTCATAGCCCGCTTGGGCGAGAAGCGCCTGACCCGCGTCCTGAATATCCGCCAGAATTTCCTCTTCGGGTAACAACGGCGGCGCAGAGTAAAATGCGGTGTTTTGCTCAATAGTGAGCTGATACCACGAAATATGCTCTGGTGCTAAATCAATTGCCTGCTGCAAATCAGCGCAGGCATCCGCGACACTTTGCTCTGGCAAGCCATGCATAAGATCGAGATTAATATTGTCGAAGCCAGCGCTACGCGCTAAGCCTACGGCGCGCAAGGCTTCAGCGCGCCCATGGACGCGGCCAAGTAATGTTAATTGGCGATCATTAAAACTTTGAATGCCGATAGAAAGGCGATTAACACCCGCTGCGCGAAAACCCGCAAACTTTTCTTGCTCAAAAGTACCGGGATTTGCCTC
Organism: Cellvibrio sp. 25HG11W-0; assembly: GCF_057815475.1. Taxonomy (NCBI): domain Bacteria; kingdom Pseudomonadati; phylum Pseudomonadota; class Gammaproteobacteria; order Cellvibrionales; family Cellvibrionaceae; genus Cellvibrio; species Cellvibrio sp. 25HG11W-0. Next base: position 178,098 of record NZ_CM174230.1, on the reverse strand, counting down.
TAGGGTAATTTCAATATTCGCGTCAAAACCAATAATGTTTTCCGCATCTTGAAGAATCTGCGCAATCGCCTGCGCCGACAACATACTCGGCGTACCACCGCCAAAAAAAATACTGCTGAGTTTGCGCCCCTGCGCGAGCACATGATCCTGCTGCAAGTCATAGCGCAGTGCGGCAACATAGTCCGCTTCAGGGATATCATCATTCGCTTGATGTGAATTAAAATCGCAATAGGGGCATTTGCGAATGCACCAGGGGATGTGAATATAGAGAGCAAGCGGCGGAAGGCTGAGTGTCATTAACAATTCATTCTATAAGAGGGGTAACTGCTACGCCAGTTAGAAGGTTAAACCAGCAAGTCGCTGTAATAATTCCTGCATGGCTTTACCGCGATGGCTAATTCGATTTTTTTCTGCCTTGGCTAATTCTGCCGATGCGCATTGATGACTCGGCACCCAAAATAAAGGGTCGTAGCCAAAACCACCCTCACCGCGCGCCTGGGTGAGAATAGTGCCTTCCCACACGCCATGGCAGAGAATAGGCGTTGGATCTTCGGCGTGCCGCATAAACGCAAGCACTGCGTGATAGCGCGCGCTGCGTTTTTCTGCGGGAACGCCTGCAAGCTCCTGCAACAACTTCGCGTTATTATCGGCATCCTGTGCCGCTTCACCTGCATAGCGCGCCGAGTAAATACCCGGGCGACCATTAAGCGCATCCACTTCAATACCTGAGTCATCGGCCAATGCCGGCAAGCCGGTTTTAGCACAGGCATAGCGCGCTTTAAGAATCGCATTTTCTACAAAACTCAGCCCAGTCTCCTCAACGTTTTCGCTAAAAAAATTTGACTGAGGTACAACGTCAAAACCGCAATCACCTAAAAGTGTTTGAAATTCACGCAGCTTGCCTGCATTACCGCTGGCCAATACAATTTTTTTCATGGCCACTTAATCTCGATAGAGCGTACGCGTAAATTTAATCTGCATAGGTTCAGCATCGGGGGCATTTTGCACTTGAATATCAAAATGTAGCAGCTCTTCATTGTTGAAAACAAACGGCGCTAAATAGTAGGTCGCATCGCCTTCTTTGATTTCGATAAAGGTTAATTTTTGCTGTTGCTGCATAAGGTTTTGCGTCGACCCCAGCACCACAGCTGGCAAACCCAAGGTGGTAATGCCATCTTCTGTTTTAGTAAAACTAATATTGACGATGGCGCGGTCGGTACCGCGTACTAACTTATAGGCTTCTGCAACTTTGGGGGCAATGATACTGCTATTAAATACATTGTAATGAATAGTGTATTCGCCAAATTTTTGCGCGGTTTCGATTTCTTTGGTCTGATCAATTTGCGCGAAAGTACTCACGGAGAGCAAACAAAAAATGGCACTGATAAGATATTTCATAATAAACCCTCTTGTGCATATAGGCGGAACTCACTCACGATAAGTGCGCAACGCCAACGGCTATTTGCTTAAATGATAGATGGCTGTTTCGCCAAACAGGTTGGGCATAATATCTTTAAATGCCTGACCCGCCTGCTCATTCACCACCAAGCGGTTAATCACCTTGATATTTTTTTCGCGGCAGAGCACTTCAAAATCTTTAAAGGTACAAAAGTGAATGTTGGGCGTGTTATACCACTCATAGGGCAACAGATCTGATACGGGCATACGTCCGTGAGTTGCCAAATGTAGGCGCGCTTTCCAATGTCCAAAATTAGGAAAGGTGACAATACATTCCTTTCCTACTCGCAGCATCTCATCCAAAACCCGGTGCGGGTAATGCAAGGTTTGCAGCGCTTGGGTCATGAGTACCGTATCGAAACTGTTGTCAGCAAAGTTGCCGAGGCCGCGATCGAGGTTTTGCTCAATCACGTTCAACCCTTTATCGATACAGCTATTCATTTGCGTCGGATCAATCTCTAAACCATAGCCTGTTACAGATTTGGTATCGATTAAAAATTTCAGCAGGGTGCCGTCGCCACAACCTAAGTCCAGTATACGACTCCCGCGGGCGATCCAGGGTTGTATTTCATTGAGATCAATACGCATCAGAGTGTCACCCCCGCGAGGTAGCGCTGAAACACTTGTTGATAGCGTTCATCGGGCAGTAGGAAGGCGTCGTGGCCATGTTTAGATTCAATTTCTGCATAGGTCACTGCGCGATTAGCACCCACCAAGGCATTGACGATTTCGTGGGAGCGCTCGGGCGCGAAACGCCAATCGGTAGAGAAAGACACCACTAAAAATTTAGCCTGCGCTTTTTTAAAGGCTTCTATAGGGTCATCGCCGTATTCTCTGGCCAAATCAAAATAGTCGAGTGCTTTGGTGATACGAATATAAGAATTGGCATCAAAGCTAGTTGCAAAGCTGTCGCCCTGATAGCGCAGATAACTTTCAATTTGAAATTCGACCGGCTCATCGGTGCCCAGCTCAAAACTGCCGCTGCGCAGATCGCGGCCAAATTTCTCGCCCATCGCAAAATCAGACAAATAGGTGATGTGACCAATCATACGCGCCACCGCCAAACCATTTTTAGGTAGGGTGCCTTGCGCCAGATAGTCGCCATCGCAAAAGTTAGGGTCGCTCACAATGGCTTTGCGCGCCGCTTCGTTAAAGGCAATATTTTGCGCTGATAGTTTTAAGGCAGAGGCAATAACCACTGCGTGACGCACGCGCTCAGGATAATCAATCGCCCAGCGCATTACCTGCATGCCGCCAAGGCTACCGCCGATAAGCGCAGCCCAAGATGCAATGCCGAGGGCATCAGCGAGGCGTCTTTGGCTTTCGACCCAGTCGCGCACGCGCACCATGGGGAAATCTGCTCCCCACGGCTTGTCGGTATCGGGGTTAACGGAGCTGGGGCCAGTAGAGCCGTGACAGCCACCCAAATTATTGAGCGACACCACAAAAAACCTATTGGTATCTATCGGCTTACCGGGGCCTATATAAGCATCCCACCAACCGGGACGCTTGTCCTCAAGGCTGTGAAAGCCCGCGGCATGATGGTGCCCAGAGAGGGCGTGGCAGATAAGCACGGCATTGCTTTTGGCCGCATTTAGCTGGCCATAGGTTTCATAAACCAGATCATATTGATTCAGCGTTCTGCCGCAAGCCAACAACAGTGGCTCGCTAAAATGCAGGGTTTGCGGGGTGACAATGCCCACTGAATCAGCGGGAATTAGCTTGGACATGGCAATCTCGTAGCGGCTGAATTAAACGCTGCACCCTTGCAGCAAGGGCGCCAGTCTAAAGTTGCACTGACGGTGCTGCAAGTTATCTCTTGGCTAGCGAGTATAGCGGCTTATAAGACCGCTTAGTTGCTACGTGCGTTTTGGCGGGCATGATCAAGCGATACGACTTGCGCGCGCGCGTCTCGTCCCTTGGTAACAGGCGCCGCATCATCCATCAATTCGGGCGTTAAAGGCTCGCTCAAGAACGCGCGATAGAGGGGTTCCAAATCACTTAAGGCAGTTTGCAATTGATAGATATTGGTTTGCAGGCTGTGCAACTGTTCACTCTGGCTATTGCGCTGGGTCTGCAGTTGCGTCAGGTGCAACATGTGATGTTCAAGCAATTGCTTTTGGTATTGATTGTGATGGAAGAGCGGCGCCAAAGCCTCTTGCAGCCAGTGATTGATATGTTGATTAATATCGACATATACATTGCGCACTTCCTGTACCAGCGTACTGATAAAGCGGCTAATAAGCGTGCCTTTGCGGCTTAGTACAGTACTGGGTGCGCTGCAAAAATCCTGCGCACGCTTGTGTAATTGATGCAGCTGACGACGCTGCTTTTGCACTTTTAACAGGTGACGCATCATAAGATCGTCGTTACTTAATGCATGCTCAGGGCGCTCATATACAGAGGTCAATACGCGATTGGTACGTTCCATTTCACGTTCGAGGTGGCGCACACTGCTGTCGACAGCATCAAAGAAGTGGCTGATTGCCCGCACCAAACCTACAGTTGTCCAGCTCTGAGCCAAGCTCTGATGTGCCTCATTAATTTGCTCTTCCAAGAGCGCTATGCTTACAGGTGCCAACAAGGCCTGCTTTTGCGATTCTAACAAGCGCTGACTGGTGCGCAGCGACAGCGCCTGCTTATGATATTCGTGGTGATTGCGGCGAATGGTGTCGCGCACCTGCTGTAATTTCTCTTGCAGTGCTTGCGGTGCGGTGCTGCGCAACTCCACCAATTCTTCCTCGCAGGCTGTTAGCCTCTGGATCAAACTTTTACGGGTATGGATGATCATGCTGTAGCTATCGCCCACTAAACGATGGCCAATAATCTGCTGCTGATTGTGCAAAACACACTCTGCCAACATCTTTTCCAATTGGGGAAAGTTACTGCGCGCCAGTTGTTCTTGATTGCGCCCAACCTTGCCCAATAGCCCCTGCTTCGCCGAGAGCGCCACCACAAGTTCGGGTGACAATTGCAGCTGTTGCGCAGTCAATCGACGCAGCCGTTGGATATTTGCCTGTACTTCTGCCTCTGGGGTTAAGTCATCCCACAGGCTGTCGATTTTATTGAGCAGCGCTATGACCGCCGTGCATTGATTGTCACGCAGGAGCTGAATATGCTCGCGCCAAATCGCCATATCGCTGGCGCTTACACCCGCATCAGCAGAGAGTAAAAACAGAATCGCCTGTGCATCAGGCAGGGTTTTGAGGGTTAATTCAGGTTCGTTGCCTAGGGCATTCAAGCCAGGCGTATCCACAATACGCAGCCCTTGCCGCAGCAGCGGGTGGTCGAGGCTGATAAGCGCATGGCGCCAAGCTGGCACTGTCACCATGCCAGCGGCATCGCGCTCGCCTAATTCATCTTTTGCAAAACCCAGTTTGAGCGCATCGCTCGGGCTAACTTGTTTGCTGGCAGACACCTGATTAATAGCCGCGCGTGTTTCCTCAGGATCTTCGACATTAAAATGAATCGTGGTCCAGTTTTGCGGAATACGTTTGAAGTTTTGCAGGCTGGTATTGGTACGCCGCGTTTCAATCGGCAAGAGGCGCACACAATTTGCGGGTTGATGTGCATCCCAATAAATTTCTGTTGGACACATAGTGGTGCGCCCGGGCTGCGAGGGCAGCAGGCGGCGACCGCCGCCGGTATAGAGCAAGGCGTTGATGAGTTCCGTTTTACCCCGTGAAAATTCACCCACACACGCGATGGTAAAACTTTCGCCACGCAGCAAATGGCGGGCGCGCTGCAGGGTTTTACCCATGCTCGGCGCCAACATGCCGTGGCTTTTTCCCCATTGCTCAAAACTGGCTAAGCGCTCATCCAACTGATGCTTCCAGCGAGTGTAATGAACCATTTGGCGGTGTAAGGCTTTAACGTCCATAGCTTTAGCTCGTAATTACTTGTTTTTAAGCACAACTCAGAATAAGAAGCTGGTTGTTACATAATTATTACGCTCATTAAAGCGGAAAAAAAGGCTATTGCCTAGAACTTGAGCAGCGAGCGGTCGCTTAAAGCGCTCAAAAGGTGCACGATTGATACTTTGTGACTCACTTCACATAAAAAAAGCCCCTCGAAAGAGGGGCTAAAAAGGGCGGAGATAATTAGAAATATACAAGATGTGTCGTTTTTATAAATTTAAGGCTTACAGACTTAAAGCTTGCCAAGCTGTGTCTGTAGCTCCCACTGCTTGCCCGATGGTGAAGGAATACCTTACTTGGGCGCCGCTCGGCAAGCCACTCAACACAAGGCTATTAGTGCCGTCGCTGAGGTGTGTCATGCGTACATTTTGTTGGCCGCCATTATTAATGGTGTAATGAATATCAACCCAACTCGCGTTATTCGCATAAAACTTTAGGCTGTTAGCACTTAGCTTGGTATAGCCATAACTGGCAGCGGCCGAACTAGCGGCAGCGCTGCTGCTCGACTTGGGAAGGGAAGACGCCGCCGCGCTGGATGAACTCTGCGCTGCTGGCAGCGTGAACTCGGCCCATGCGGTGTCCTGTGCGCCCTGCGCCAAACCAATGGTATAGCTGTAACTCACACGGGCACCAGCAGGAAGGCTGCCAAGGTCATAGGTATTGCTGTTATCGGCGTTGTGAATCATGCGTACATTTTGCTGCGCACCCCCATTCACTTTGAAATGGATATCAGCCCAGGCGGCACCATTCACAAAAAACTTAACACTACTACCCGAAGTGATGCTGTAGCCGTTACTCACCGACGCTGCACTGCTGCTTGCGGCCGCGCTGCTTTTCGGCGTGGACGAAGGCGCCAGACTGCTTGGCGCTACCGAACTTACCGGTGTAACGCTGCTTCGCGCGGAACTTTTTGGCGACGAACTTTTAACAGAAGAGCTTGGCTGGGACGAGGCTGTCGGCTGACAAGCTGCGCCAGTGCCGCATTCCCAAACAATGTCATCTATCGCCATTTGAAAGTTGCTGCTCGGCTGGGGGTCAATACTCGCGATATTAAACATCGACGACAGCGACTGCAGAGCGACCAAACTGCCACGCAGCACTGATACAGGAATAGTCGCCTGCGCCCAATCGCCATTGCGTACTAGGCCATAAGTGGTGGTATTGGCGGGAAAGTTGATCCAGTTTTGATTGGTGTAGGTATCGGCAATACCGATTTTAAAACCGACATTGGCCGGAATTTTAATACGGAATTTCACATTGCCATTAACGAAGCTGCTCATGTCCCGCGCTTGGCGTGAGGCGATATTGCCGCCAAACCACTGGGGTGCGGTGTAGTTCCAGGCAATAACATTGCTGCCTTCATAGGCGGGCAAGGTACCAGCAGTAACCGAAGTGGTATTCCACACCCAGATATCCGAGGTGACGCCGGCAACTTCTTTGTTCGTCGTTGGCGTGTTATCGGTAAAGACCCCAAAGGTGCCTTTTTCCGCAACCACTTGATTGCCCAGCTTCACTTCACCCAAGCCATCCAATTGATAGACTTTTACATAGTCCACGTACATTTTGCCCGGCAGCGGCGCGGTTACTTGGCCTGGTGTTGCGGCATCGGTGAAATTGCCACCCACGGCTAGGTTGAAGAGAAAATAGAAGGGCGCCTGAAATTCAGCCGACTCGGCGTTAACCGGTATAGGGTTTTGATACATATCATGCTCAACACCGTTGTCGATGACGGTGAAGCGAATTTGGGTATCAGTCCAATACATGCGATATTTCACAAAGCGATTGGTCAACGGTGTGTGCGCCACATAGGCATTCGCCGTTTGCCAAGCAGTAGACGCCGCGCAGCTAGGGTTTGCTGGCACACAGGCTGAGGTCGCATAAAAAATGGCATTAGCGCCCACATAACTGTTGATATCCGCCCCTGCAAAGCCAGCCCCCGCCATACCCGCTTGGCTGTGGCCCATCTCCATAATGTCCAACTCGCCTTTCGCTGGCCAGCTAGCCAGGCTAGTGCCGAGCATCCATGCGGCAGGCCATAAACCTGTGCCCACTTGCGGCGTGCTCATACGAATCTCAATCATGCCGTATTGCACTTGCAGCTTATCCTGCGTGGTAATTTTGCCCGAGGTAAAACTGTGGCTACCGAAGGTTTCGCGCTTAGCTTGAATCGCCAGTGCCGTCGTACCTGGTTCAAAGGGCACAGCTTCAATGCTGAGGTTATTGGGGCTGTAATACTCCAATTCCTGATTACCCCAACCACACAAGCCTATTTCACAGCCATCGCCGTTGATGGAGTTCCATACAGTGGAATCCAAGCTGTTAAAGTTTTCTTCGTAGAGAAGATTGCCAATGGTGGGGTTCAGCACATCGGCCTGCGCCGACAGGCTAACTGCCACTAATGCAGCGGTTAACAGGGAATATAAATTGTTGCGTTTCATAGTGTTCAATCCTTATCAATTATTATGGGGAACTAACTTTGAGGCGTGGCCTTGATTATTGGTTATTCGTCGTTTAACAGCGACAGATACTGGCACAGCGCAGACGATATGTTCGTCCCATGTTTTGGTTTTAATGAAGGTGGGCGGGAAATTAAAAAAAGCAGCGGTGGAACAGGCGTAGCAATTTAAAGTGGGAAGTAAAAAATGAGGGCTAGTGCAAGCTTTGCATGTTTAAATTGGTAGCAACCTTAAAAGGTGTGCTAACTATTTTGTGAACGTTTAATTTGCCCTATTAATCAAAAATGGACATTAAGACCATCTTTGTGAAACGATTTGCTGCGGTATACCGCGGGTAATGCCATCTTGCACACCAAGCGGTATCCTGCAGCGAAGAACAAATTAAAAAGTGACTTCAAGGCGGAGGCGAACACTGCGCGGCTCAACCGGATGAAAATGCAAATCTTCGACGCCGGCATCCGCCTCACCGGATAAGCGAGAGGGATAAAAATAATCAATATCGTGATCGCTGCTATCGAACAGATTGAGAATATCGAGTCCCAGTGACCACTGTTGCCAGCGATAGCCCAAGCCCAAATTCACCACCCGAGTGGCATCTGCTTCTTGTTGTTTAAAACTGTCCAATACCCGCGCAGCAAAATGGCGATAGCGCAGCGCGCCATGAAACCCTGTCGTTGCGGGCGCATAGCTAATGCCGGCACTGGCGACAAAGGGCAGCGAGCCATCGACATACTTACCGTCTTCCACTTGATTTTCAGTAAAGCGCGAGCGCGTCCAGGCCAATTCGGTATCGATACTCCAGCCTTCTGCAAACCAAAAGTAACTGGCAACTTCAATGCCTGAGCGCTCGGAGGCGCGACTCGCTTCGGTATTACCGGCATCACCCACAAATAACAATTCCGAGTCCAACTGCAAATACCAGAGCGATGAGGAAATACTGTAGCGCTTACTATCAAACAATTTCGCACCCACCTCAGCACCCTGCGAGCGCGACAACAAATTTACCGGCTCACTCAGCTCGCCTGAGATTGGATCGATTGCAATGGTTGCACCGCGCGCATCATTCGAATGAAAACCCTGACCAAAATTAATATAGGTTTCGAACTGATCATTGATGCTATAGCTCAGGCCACCTTTAAGATTGGTAATTCCATCAGCCGCATCACCAGAGTTTTGCGCAAGGTCACTGTGCACCTTCACAGCTAAATAGTCATGGCGCACCCCCAGATGCGCACGCAGAGCTTCGCTCAGCTGAATATCGCTCTGTGCAAAAACTGCCAGCGAGGTTTCGTCAATCGCATCAACACGCGTGGCCGACAACCGCTCACGCGCGCGCGCTTTGTATAAACCTACCTCAGCAATTGCATCATGACGAACTTGTACACCCACCTTATAGGTTGTGGATTTACCGGCAATATCCGTTTGCCAATTGCGCACTATTTCGCCGCCCATCAACTGGCGATCATCGACTTGCTCAAATTCATCACCGTGAATGGGATCATCCAAAAAATAGGTGAAATTGGAGAATAAATTCAAAGCTGAATCAACAAAATAACCGCTTAGAGCCCAGTTCTGATTAGCCCATTGGCTTGACACACTATAGCGACTGGACGCGCCGCCTAAATCGCTATCGAGCGAACCAAAAGCATTAATCACACCCTGATCTACCGCGCGCTGCGGAATTTGATCAGCTGAGTTCCAGCGATTGCGATACGCCATTGCAGTTAATGAAAACTCCCCGTCGGCGATACCCGCGGAGTAGCGCATCAACAGATTGGTTTTATGTACAGCCTCATTGATATCCGTCCAGGGGCCTGCATAGGTTTGTGCTTCCACACCGAATAATAAATGCCCCGCGGCCACATCAACTTGCGTAGCCGTATATAGCCGCTGGTAATCGTATTCGCCTGCGGTAAAACTCAGTGCACTTTTATCGAGTGAGTTTTTTAGCGAAAACTGCGCGGCACCAGCACCGGAGAAATCACCCACCTCAGCGTAGTAAGTACCTTTGCGATACTGAATATCCTGAATCAATTCAGGAATAATAAAATTTAAATCGGTGTAGCCCTGCCCGTGGCCATGGCTGCGCATATTAATCGGCATAGCGTCAACCGAGGTTGCGAAGTCAGTGCCGTGATCTAGATTAAAGCCGCGCAAAAAATATTGATTGGCTTTGCCCGACCCACTGTGCTGGGTCACCACCATACCTGGGACAAACTCCAGAATTTCACCGGTGCGCGCTACCGGACGATTAGCAATCTCGACACCACCTATAACACCCTCACCGGCAGATATACTGGTGCCCAGTAGATTCATACGGTAACCATAGACCATCACATCTTCCAGTATCGGCGCTGCATTATCTTTAACTGCTGCCGTTACGCAAGGCGCTAATAACACTGCCAAAACACCATATCCCACACCAACTATAAAACGCATAACGCACTCCTTACGCGGCCCAGCGCATAATAACCCACTGGCATGCCACCAAAAAAATTACCACCGATACAGCAGTAAGGCTGTAACGGCTATACCAAAGCTGTTTGCGCACTAAAATTAATAACGGCAACAGGGCGGTGAGTATAACCATTTGTCCAATCTCCACACCCAAATTAAACGCCAAAATTGTCATCAACTTTTCATCTGCGGGCAGGCCTAACTCGCCCAACACTCCTGCAAACCCCATACCGTGCAGCAGACCGAAACAAAACGTCAGCAGCGCCACCCGTTGTACCAACGGAAACACATTGTTAAAGGCTGCAAAGGCCACTGAAGCAGCAATCCCTACCTCCACCCAACGGCTGGGAAATTGCAAAATACCCAAGGCGGTTGCACAGAGGGTAATGGAGTGTGCGAGGGTAAAAGCGGTAACTATCCAGCAGCTGTTGATTACAATTCGCTTAACGCTGGGCTCCGCTTGCCAGCGCCCTTGACGGCGCACTAATACCGACGTGAGCAAGAGCGAAACTAAAAACAAAATGTGATCGAGGCCTTTCCAAATATGCACCATGCCTTGATACACGAACTCGACAAAACTCGCCCAGCTATCACCCGCGTCAGTTGTCAGAGCAAGCCTGGTTTGGCTGTTATCTAGCACGCGGCTGTGGGTGGCTGAGGCAGTGCGCAAACTAAACAGTAATTTATGCTCGCTATCTTCTTTCATAAAGGCGCTGTAACTCAGTTGTAGATCACCCGCCAAAGCACACTGACTGAATACCGGCAGCAATAGATAGGCTTCATTAAAGTGGGTATCGATTTGCCATTGCAAACTAGACTCTTGCGTTAACTTTAGGCTGCAAGGCTGCTCGGCACGCTCTAGTGTTAAATGGGCTGCCACATATTTTTCAATCGCCTGCGAGCGGGCTTGCACTTCTTGCCAGCGCAGCTTGCCATCGCCGTCACTATCAATACCAATGGCTTGCTCCAAGTCGTAAAGACGCAGTTGTAGTTCGCCGGAGACTAGCCCTTTGTTATCTAAACTCAGCGATAGATAGGCGGTACTCAATTGATGCGCGCTCACACTCAGTGAAAATAACAAGCAGAACAAACTAAGAATCACGCGCATTTTATTCTCCCTTTGCCAAAACAACGGCGGCTTGTGCACGCGCCAATAAAGTCTTGTCACTGGGTTCGCGTGCCGCTTGCCAATTTGCCTCTGCCCAAGTCAACGCACGCTCTGCATTGGGTGCTATGTCCAAATAATAAATGGCTAAATCGGCAGCGTGAGCTTGATCGCCGCGCGCTTCGCGCAACTCAATGCGCGCGCGCAGTTCTTGCACCCAGTCGTAATTAGTTATGCGCTTAAGGTCGTTAGTCGCTTGCTGCTGTTGTGCAAGAACAATTCGTACCAGCAAGGCGTCATCCATTTCCGGTGCTGCCGCTAACACCTTACTTAAAGCGGCCACTACCGCTTCACCATGGTCTAGCTTGAGTTGCACATCGCTCCACTGCGCCCAATAACTCACTGAATTTTTTTGCTGAATTTTTTTCAGAAAATTTTCGGCCGCAGCGAAATCATTCAAACGCAGCGCCATATCGGCGAGCATTTGTAAAACCCAAACAGCGCGATCATCACTGGGCAAGCCTTGGTTGCTTAGCATCAATTGCAGTTGTTCAAAGCTAGTGCGCAAGGCTGCTTCATCTTTTTGACTGGCGACTTCCAAACTGCAGGCGCTAACACTGAGCAGATCAGCCTGACCTAATAATTTTAAACAGGCATTGCGTGCGGCTATTGGCTGCGCTTGGATAAGATAAATACGCGCAGCGAGCAGATTGGCGCCAGCGTTCGTTGGCTCTAAAGCCAATACTTTTTCCAAAGCGATTTGTGCTTCGCTAAAGTGATGTTGGTGTTGCAGTAGCTGCGCCCACACAAACCAGAGGTTTGCATCTTGCTCATTGCGCGCAATCGCAGGCGCTAGTGTCGCCTGCGCCAAACCATAAAGGCGCGAGTAACCTGGTTGCGCCGCTTGGGTTAAATAAGCTTGCGCGAGAGTGATTAATGCAGCGGTGTTTTCAGGTTGCAAATGACGCTGAGCTTGTAGTTTTTGCAAGGCAGGGCTGGCGGTGTAATTCCACTCGGCGACGATTTCATCGGCGGCAGTGGGCGTATAGGGCGCGGCCTGAAGCTGAGCACAAAACACTAGTACCAAGCCAAGCCCATACCAATAATTATTCATAATGACTACCTTAAAGATCCGCTGATAGTTTCAGCATTCAAATTAAATCTATGTTGTTATACGATTTTTTAAATTTTTAGTGACTATAAAAATCCCACCGTCCATGGCGGGAGGGGAAACGGTACACATTACGGCATTAGCAGATCATCAAACTCATGTTCATCCATCACATCTTGAGTAACAGTGCGCGAATTAAGTGGCAGTGGTTTATCCGTTGCAGCTTGCGCAAAAGCCGCGCGGGTATAACTGCTAAAGTTCACCGCCAAGCGATCAATCGTGATATTCACTACCGCCGTCATGGAGCTCGCTTTGCCATCGCTGACGCTAAAGGTAAATTGATCCATACCTATTACATCCGCTTTGGGCACATAGACAAACGAACCATCGCTTTGCAGCGTTAAGGTGCCTTGGCTGGGCATAGACGCGACTGCAAAACTGAGCATGTCTTTGTCGGCGTCGGTACCCATTAACTTGCCACTGAGTTGAGTATCAGCCTGGGTAGCAAAGCTAGCCGTTTGTGCCAAAGGCACTTTGTTTACTGGCATAGGTGTAGGCGGCGACTTATGATCGCTGCCGCCACCGCAGGCGCTGAGCAGAACGCCCGCCGCTAGCATCAGGCTTAATTGAGGAATAAATTTCATCGTTATCTCCTAAGGTGAAAACCTGAATTAGTTAGAGCCAGAAAGTGGGTCGGCTAAATAGGGGAATGCCGTCTTCATCATGCTGGCGTTAATAGGTGCGCCATCCGTGAAAGGCACATTGCCTACGCTAGCATCTGCGGGTTTACACAGACCCAAATCTGTATCTACACCGCCAACGGGGATGGGATAACAAAGGCGACCCATAACAACGCGCAAAGCAATATCGACTACGTCATCACCAGGGCGACGACCGTTGGGGAAGCCCGCCAAGTCATTGCCGACTACACCAAAGGTAGATTGCATGGCCGCTGGTGTTGCTGCTATGCCGGTGTTCAAACGCAACATTTCTGAGGGCGTAACGGTTTTAAGTTGATTGACGCCGGGGAAGCCGGTGAGGAAGGCAGTGACCAAATCCATACGCGGGAAGTTGGTAGGCGCCAATGTAGAAATATTTGCACCCAAGGTGGTATTTACCGCATCTTTAAACAAAATGTTTAACAACTCAGGCAGCGATGGGTGAGTAACGTAATCAGCGAACTGGCCATCATCTTTTGGCTGTGCGCTAGAAAAACGATCTTTATCTTTAAGGCCGATCACCAACTCATTCACTAAAGGACTGCCTAAACGCGAAACCTGCGTCAGCGCGCCGCCATTTACTTCAGTGTTATTAAAGGATGCTTGCGGATTGAGAATGCGCGCTTGCGGCAAACTCGCGGTGGTCCAGGTTCCGATGCTGCCGTTACCCATACCCACCAAACAGGCCTTGGGAACTTCGAGCGAAATAGCGGTGACATTTTTGTAGCGCAGCTCATCGTTGTTCATGCTTTGGGTGATGCCGCCGGGGAAACCACCGCCGTCCGCCGCGCCCGGTGCGCTGTCACCTTCAACCGGTACATAGTTCACCAAATCAAAGGTTTTACCCAAGTTGACCACAAAGGGATCTTTGCGCTGACCAACAAACACGCGGCCGGGGGTTGCGCAACCTGGAATAGTTACTTGGTAAATAAAACTGTTGGCGTAGCTGGCATAGTCAGCGGGCGAACTAAAGGTTTTGTTGCCAATATAATCCAGAGGCTTATGAAAACTGGTGCCCATGGCGGTAGCGTTTTGTACATCCATGGAGGTGCCGGTTTTGCGCGCACCAGTCACCAACTTAATGCTGTAGCTCTCGCTAAAGTTCACCGCCGACCTATCGCTTTGCGACACAGCGCCTACATTTTTTAGCGGCACTGCCACCATGCGGCTATTGCCTTCAGGGCCAACCATCAACTTAACGCCCTCGCCACCCGCCAGTGCTTGGCTAAAGCGAAATTCAAAGGTCAGGTCTTCCACCGCATCGCCATCGTTATCCACATGGATGCTATAGACCGCGCTCGGATCCATGGTGAAATAGTTGGGGCCGCCGTAGGCATCTTGCAGGGGAATGTAATTGGCGATCAGGGTCACAAAATCGCCACGCCCAGCTTCATAGCTGTTAAACGCATAAAAATCCGTAGAGTCCAACGCCGGCGTGCGGGTGATATTCGGCGCTTCGCGGTGGCTGGAGGCCATGCTAGAGGAGGCAATAGTCCCGGCGCAGAGCGCAGCGATCAAAGTAGAGAGGTATTTAGTTTTCATGGTAAATCCTTCAGTTGAGTCGTTCGAAAAATGGCTTAGGTTTGCGTTACCTAACACCAAACGGCTCAACTGAGGTTTTGGATTCAACTATTTGTGATTATTTTTGAAATAGATTTTTGGGGGAGGTAAAAGCAATTGGCATTAGTAACCTTTAAGGCCGATTTACTAGAACTCTCAAACCACACAAAAGCATGGATAAACAACAACCTATCCAATAGGATAGAACCGTAAAATATGAATTTGAATAAACTAAGGACGCTGAATGCCCCAATACGCACCCATTCAGATCATTGAAATCACTAAGCAAGCACTTCAAGGGCGCTGAGAACCCTATCTATGCCAAGGTGAAGATGGACTAAATTATTATGTCAAAGGTCGCCAGTCGAGCCTATCTACTCGTCTCAACGAGTGGGTCTGTGCCCATTTGGGCCGAGCATTTGGGCTTCCAATTCCCGAATTTCGCTTAGCAGAGATATCACCTGAACTGCTGAGCGTAACCACAGCAAATCTGCGATCTATTGGTACAGGGATGGGGTTTGCCTCCCAAGAAGTGCCATTGGCCTGCTGGTTTGAGGTGGCAAACAAACCCAAAGTCGACGAAGAATTGCAACAAAAGTTACTGGTGTTTGACTGGTGGATACGTAACGATGACCGCAATGCTGGCAATCCCAGCTTACTTTGGGATAGTGCGAATCAAAGGGTAGCGGTTATTGACCACAACCTTGCATTTGCTTCAGACTTCGATCCCCTTAACTTTAAAGCTATACATATTTTTGGCCACCATTGGGATACTATTTCATCTGACTTGGTTACCCGCTCTTCCTACCAACAACAATTGGAAGCAGCACTCCCAGCATTAGATCAGGCATTAGCCTCAATGCCGGATGAATGGCATTGGATGGACTTAGAGCAGACTAGACCATCTACAATAGATATTAACCAACTGAGAAATCAGTTATTACGTTGCCAAACCGACGACTTTTGGAGGGCAGAATGAAAAAGTATGCATGTCGCTATGCCCTGATCCAACTCTTGCCTTATAACGAGACCGGCGAGTTTGCCAATATCGGGGTACTTTTGATATGCCCGCAAACAGGCCACTGGATCTACAAGCTCGAGACACATAAATACAAGCGCTATACGGATTTTTTCGAAGGACTTGAGCATCATGTCTACCGCGAAGCAGTAATGACAATTGACGCAGAATTGAAGCGCCTTGAAAAGTTGGCAACTGCGACCACAGCAGATCAATTGCTAAACACCTTTAACTTTACGATACATCCTCGAGAAGCAATTATTCGCTTCAGCGAGCCAAGAGGCCGTTTAACTGACAATCCAGAGCAAGAATTAGTCAACTTGTTTGGCCACTACGTTGAGTTTGGATTTCTGCGCAATGAAAGCCCAGAACAAAAACTGGTTAGACGAATTCAAGATTTGGTTAAAAGCTTTGAATTAAATACACCCTTCAAAGAAGATCACATCGGCAATCCCAATGTTGTGTCTGTCCAACTACCATTGGTTCAAACTATCGATGCACAACCAATAAAAGCCATTAAACCTCTGTACTTGGGCCAAATGAAAATTAATGACATTTACAGTCACAGCGAACAATGGATCGGCAAGCTCAATCGACTTAGGAATAAAGTAGGTTGGAAGGGACAATTATTAATTACTATCGATGGTCTTTCAGAGAAACTTGAAATAAGAAAGGTTCAAGAAGAAATCATCACTGAGCTTTCTAAACTTGCCGCAGTAGAAAATGCAAATGCCAAAGACAAAGTTAAAGATTTTTGTCTTCATTAACGCTGTAGATCTTGGCTATCCATAAGCGGAGGAACACAAAGCCGAGTTAAGCGCGCAAAGCTCACTCTTTATACTAAGCCTAGCAACTCGTACTGACAATAATGAAGCCCGCACTTGAACAGACTCAGTGCGGGCTTCTTTGTTTGAAACCAGCGCGTTAAATAGTAACTAACTCAGCGGTGTACAGCACCGTGGTTGGCTGCCCATTAGGCGAACCGCCGAGCGGTTCTAAACTCACCGCGAGCGCTGCGACCTGCAGCTGATCAAACAACACATTGCGCGGCAAAACTAACTTGCCAGATTTAGGTAGCAACCCAAGTGAGATAGGCGCGCGACCATCGGCGGCGACCATCCAGAGTTCATAGTCTTGATTCGCTAAGGGCTTAAAGCGATCGGTGGCGCTGACCGTTAATTCCTGCGCACCCAGCTCTATTACCCATAGCGCTTGGGCCTTTTCGCTTTGGACTACGGCGATTTGGGTTGCGCTGGGCATAGGCTGCGGCTGCAAAGTCATCAATAGGACGGCAAACAAAATGGCGGCAGCGCTGGCAAAACCAGCAAACCACTGCAGCGCGCGCGGTTTGGCTTGCGGCAAACGCACTACATTTGACGCTGCGGTTTCAGCCTGATGAAATCCCAAGCGCGTTTGAATTTTCTCCCAAACTTCAGGCGCGGGGCTGCGCTCGGGCAAGGCGCCACCCAATTCATTTAAGCGCCCTTCCCAGCGCCACAGAGTTTCGCGCATGCTGCGATGCTGCATCAGCAAGCGCTGGTAGCGAATCCGCGCTGGCCCCTGCAGGGTGCCCAACACATATTCCGAGGAGAGCGCATTTTGGCGTGCTTCGGTTAAATAATTCATGATTCAAGGCACCTCTTTAAACGTTCAAGACCCCGGCGAATCCAGGTTTTGACGGTTCCCAAGGGAATCGCCATGGCATCGCAGACTTCAAAATGGGTGAGACCGCGAAAATAGGCCATGTGAATGGCGTTGCGCTGCTGGTCTTCCAAACGATCCATACAGCGATCTATTTGCACCCTGTCGCGCTCTTCGTAAAGTTCGATTTCCGGCGTGCGCTCATCGGCCACCTCTTCCACTTCGGCATCGCTCTCGCGCCGACTCTTGGCCGCGCGCAGCATATCCAGCGCGCGGTAACGCACTATGCTGGTCATCCAAGTAAGCACCGTGCCCTTCTCCTCCTGGTATTCACCGGCGTTGTGCCAAATGCGCACATAGGCCTCCTGCACCGCATCCTCTGCCCAATCGCGCCGGCGCAGCATTTGTAAACTCACCGCGTACAACTTGCCGGAAGTCTGCTGATATAGCCGCGTAAAAGCCTGTCGGTCGCCCTGCGCCGTGGCGCTAAGCAGAGGTAAATAGTCCAAATTGATGTCCATAGCTGTTTCTCATTGTTATTAACGCAATATGTCGTGCGACAGCCCGTCGCCTTCCCGGCGGAAAAAGGGCTGTTGATAGCTATACGCGCCAAGGCACGGTTTGGATTCAGACATTTGAGCTTAGGGGAGATTTACCGAACAGTCGGACAAAATCTTTAAAAATGCAGACTGCATGAGATTGAACGCGCGCGCGACACAAATGAGTAAGCCGTCTACTACACCTTCAGGGATTGATACCAGAAAACTTTTTTCGACGTTTTAAAATGACCGCATAGATAAAAATAAGTTGAAAAAATGACTACTTTGTAATTTTTTCAACAATTTTCATGTTTATAAATTTAATAAATTCCTTTAAATACAAGGAGATAAATATTGGCATCAAGCTTGCAAATTTCAAATTAACCACGGACATGCAATCAGCGTTAATTGATCAAGTGCAGACTTATATTGATAGCAATGATTGTGGTAACAAGCGATAGGATATTCGCATTCATAAACACATTTTTTCTGCTAACAATTGAGGTACTTTTTATGAACAGTGACATTTTTGAAGGCAAGTGGAAGCAACTAAAAGGCTCTATTCAAAAAAAATGGGGCGATCTCACTGACGACGATTTAGATCGTATTAATGGTAGTAGCGAGCGCTTTGCGGGTGTACTGCAAGAACGCTACGGAAAAACAAAAGATGAAGCAAAAAAAGAAGTCGATGCTTATTTAGATTCACTTCACTAAGTTTTGCCAATTCGCTAAGGAATAGCCATCACTCAAGGATGAGTGTCAACCATAAACGACTGAGGGATTAACCATGAGCCCCGCTACATCAAAATCTAAAAAACAACATTTCATCAAAAACATTAAACGTAATGGCCATTTTGATGATGATGTTTTCCACCATGAACATTTAAGCCGCCCCAAGGAGAAAAAAGGAAAACGCCGTTTTAAACTCCAGTGTGAAGTCGATGACTATTTGTTATCAATTCATTGAGGCAAAAGCACAGCAATCCCTGCTGCAATATGGTGCTTCTGGGCTACCAATAGCCGAGCACCAGCTGTGGACTAACTTGCAGAAAAATTGCCAACTTAATGATTAGCATGTCTGCCACTTTCAAGCCTAAAAAAATAAAAATTGGGGACAGGTCCAACACACCCCCAATCGGCGGAATCAATTTACGCAGGGGCGCGCTGAGGGGATTAATGATTTGATTCGCTAGAGTCAAGATTGGGTTACTGCTGAAGGGCGCAACAAAGCTGCCGATAATACTGATGATTAAACTCCAAAAGAAGATATTGGACACCATCGTTAGGGCGCCAACAAAACCCCAGGCCAACACCAGCAGCGGGTTGACCATCACCGCCATAACGCCATGCACCAGCGCCAATAGATAAGTGGCCGCGACTTGCACCAACAGAATCAGCACCACTGAGGCGAAATCAATTCCACCAGCGCTGGGAATTATTTTTCGCAGGGGCTTAAGCAGCGGCATGGTGGCTTTTACTATGCCTTGGGAAATAGGGTTGTAAAAATCTGCGCGCACCACCTGCAATAAAAAACGCAGTATGACGACCACGAGAAACAAGGCGCCGAGGGTGTAAATGATCATATGTAAAATGTCTGACAACATGAATGCTCCAATAGATTGTAAAAAGCCTTAGCCACTCGCTCGCGCAAAAGCCTAGCTTAAAATTATTTACCCAATATTTCCGACAATTCTACCGCGCGGTTTGCACAGGCGGTCATGGCTCGCGCATAGACAGCGCGAATATCATCCGCTTCAAACGAGGCTATAGCCTGCTCGGTGGTGCCCTTTGGCGATGTCACGCGGCGGCGCAGCTCTGCCACATCACACTCGCTGTTTTTGGCGAGCATGGCGGCACCGAGCGCAGTTTGCAAGGTAAGTTCGGTCGCACTCGCGCGGCTCAAGCCCAACTGTTCGCCCGCCTCGATCATCGCCTCCATCATTAAAAAGAAGTAGGCAGGGCCAGAACCAGAGACTGCGGTGACAGCATTGAGCTGCGTTTCATGCTCCAGCCATTCCACTATTCCCACCGCAGCGAGAATAGTGTTCGCCGCAGTGTGTTGCGCACTGCTGACATGAGCATTGGCAAATAGGCCGCTGGCACCTTGGCGCAACTGGGACGGTGTATTAGGCATAACGCGCACTATGGCCTGCTCTGCCCCTAACCAACTGCCAATGCTGGCGGTGGTAATACCCGCCGCAACTGAGATGAGCAGTGGCTTATGGGCAAGTGCATCTTTTAATCCCAGCGCGACTTCTTTCAGCATTTGCGGTTTAACCGCTAACACCACCACATCCGCCGCGGCCGCCGCAGCCGCGTTATCCGTGCTTACGGCTATGCCATATTCCGCTGCGACTGCAGCGAGTGTCTCCATACGCGGCCCGCTCGCGCTTATGTCTTCGGGGCGAAAGCCTTGGGCTATAAGTCCGCCAATAATGGCCTTAGCCATATTGCCAGCGCCAATAAAGGCGATTTTTGGTGACGTCAGCATATTAATTCCTAAATAATCACTTCTGTGTTGTCCGATAAGTAAATTTGAGCTGACTCATAACTGTCACTGCTATCAAATATAAAAAATGAAAAACCACCGTCTAGACCAATTTCAAGAACCTGAGCAGTTTTTACAACGGCAAAGATTACGTCTTTATTGTATATTTTTTGAAATCCCAAACTCGACCAAAGAGTCTCCTGAGTCCAATTAGCAATCAAAACACCGTTATGATAAATATCAACTTCACTTTGAACGCATATGCAACTGCCACCTCCAAACTGAATCTGTACGTCGCCTATTCCAAAGCAAAGTTGCGCAATATAATCGCCAACTAATACGTTCAAACTGATATCTAAAGGAAATCCGTACATTACCGTCTCGCACCAAATATATCACTGCCCACCCGCACCATGGTGGCACCTTCGGCGATAGCCGCTTCCAAATCGCCGGACATGCCCATAGAGAGGCAATCCAGCTCAATGCCCTCGGCCTGCAACTGCTCGGCGGCAGCGCGCACCTGCGCAAAGGCACGGCGCTGCTGGGCTGAGTCCTGAGTAGCCGCGGGAATAGCCATAAGCCCGCGTAGGTTTAAGCGCGGCATTTGTTGGATCGCTTGGGCTAAAACAGGTAAGTCCTGCAGATTAACACCAGACTTGGTGTCTTCTTCGTCTATATTCAACTGTATGCACACTTGCAACCTTGGCAGCTGCGCTGGACGCTGGTCGTTAAGGCGTTGAGCGATTTTAGCTCTATCGATACTGTGAACCCAGTCAAAATTTTCAGCAATAGCACGGGTTTTATTGGACTGTATAGGCCCGATAAAATGCCATTCAATATCGCTTAAATGACCAAGCTGTGCCTGCTTATCGAGTGCTTCTTGTAAATAGTTCTCGCCAAAGCGCCGCTGGCCGCTGGTATAGGCCGCTTGCAATGCAGCTGGCGCTTGTGTTTTGCTGACGGCAATAAGCTGCACGCTGCTCAAACTGCGGCCTGCAGCCTGAGTGGCTTGTGCGATACGCGCGGTGACTTTCGCTAGGTTGTCGTCTATCTTGTGCATTGTCTCATTCAAAAATCGGTTACTCTGCTTGATGTGCGCCAGCTTAGCCAGTCGCAGGTTAACGTGATCAAAGGTCCCCGTGCTGCGCACGCGGGAAACGATAAAAAGCAGCCTTGAATCTGCGCCCAATACAGGTAGCTCTAATGGATATTACCGAACTCCTCGCCTTCAGTGCTAAACAAGGCGCGTCTGACTTGCACCTTTCGGCGGGCCTACCGCCTATGATTCGTGTTGATGGCGATGTGCGCCGCATTAATTTGCCGCCCATGGAACACAAACAAGTGCATGGCCTCATCTACGACATTATGAATGACAGGCAGCGCAAGGACTACGAAGAATTTTTAGAAACCGACTTTTCATTTGAAGTACCCGGCGTAGCACGCTTCCGGGTTAACGCCTTTAACCAGAACCGCGGTGCTGGCGCCGTGTTTCGTACCATTCCCTCCAAGGTACTCACCATGGAAGAGCTGGGCATGGGCAACGTGTTTCGCGATATCTGCTCGGTACCGCGTGGATTGGTCTTGGTAACTGGGCCAACGGGTTCGGGTAAATCCACCACCCTTGCCGCCATGATTGACTACATCAACGACAACAAATACGAACACGTACTCACGATTGAAGACCCGATCGAATTCGTGCACGAATCGAAAAAATGCCTCATTAACCAGCGGGAAGTACATCGCGATACCCACGGCTTTAGTGAAGCGCTGCGCTCGGCACTGCGGGAAGACCCGGATATTATTCTCGTAGGCGAGATGCGTGACCTTGAAACAATCCGCCTAGCGCTCACTGCCGCGGAAACGGGCCACTTGGTATTCGGCACACTGCATACTACCTCTGCGGCTAAAACCATCGACCGGATTGTGGACGTATTCCCCGCCAATGAAAAATCTATGGTGCGCTCAATGCTATCAGAGTCACTGCAAGCGGTTGTATCGCAAACACTGATGAAGAAAAATGGCGGCGGCCGCGTAGCAGCACACGAAATTATGCGCGGCACCTCAGCAATTCGTAACCTAATCCGCGAAGATAAGGTCGCGCAGATGTACTCGGCCATTCAAACCGGTGCGTCACTGGGCATGCAAACAATTGATCAGTGCTTAGCCGATTTAGTAGCGCGTCGAATTATTAGCCGCGATTCAGCCAAAGCAAAAGCCAAGTTCCCCGAAAACTTCTAAGAAAACTTTATCGCGGCGAATCTTTTATAAGCTTCGCGCTTTTAACACACTTAATACTTGCTATAGGCCACTCCATGGAATTTGATCGCTTATTGTCTCTGATGGTTGAAAAAGGTGCATCTGACTTATTTATTACTGCCGGTGTCCCCCCCTCGATCAAAGTCCACGGAAAAGTCGTGCCGGTAACCGCAACCCCACTCGCGCCGGAAAAAGCGCGCGAGTTGGTGGTAAGCGTAATGAACGAAAAACAACGCGCTGAATTTCTCGAGAAAAAAGAACTTAACTTTGCGGTCAGTGCGCGCGGTATTGGCCGCTTTCGTGCCAGTGCTTTTTATCAGCGCAACCTCGCCGGCATGGTGATGCGCCGCATTGAAACAAAAATCCCATCTGTTGATGAACTAGCACTACCCCAAATCATTAAGGATTTGGCCATGACCAAGCGCGGCCTTATTATTTTTGTGGGCGCAACCGGCACCGGTAAATCTACCTCGCTCGCCGCTATGATCGGCCACCGCAATATCAACAGCAAAGGCCACATCATTTCGATTGAAGATCCCATCGAATTCATTCATCAACATCAGGGCTGTATTATTACTCAGCGCGAAGTCGGCATAGATACCGAATCTTTCGAAGTTGCACTTAAAAATACTCTGCGCCAAGCGCCAGACGTTATTCTCATTGGCGAGGTGCGCTCGCGCGAAACCATGGACCATGCCATCGCCTTTGCGGAAACGGGGCACTTGTGTTTGTGCACACTCCACGCCAACAACGCCAACCAAGCGCTCGACCGCATCATTCACTTCTTCCCCGCTGATCGTCACCGCCAATTATGGATGGATTTATCGCTCAATTTAAAAGCTATTGTCGCACAGCAACTAATTCCTACACCCGATGGCAATGGTCGTCGCGCTTGTTTAGAAATCATGATCAACACGCCGCTGGCACAAGATTTAATTCGCAAAGGCGAAGTGAGTGAACTCAAAGAATTGATGAAGCGCTCCACAGAACTCGGCATGCAAACCTTCGATCAGGCGCTCTATGTGCTCTATGATAATGGCGAGATCACCTACGAGGATGCACTGCTCCACGCGGATTCGCCCAATGACTTGCGATTGATGATCAAGCTAGCGTCAGAAAGCGATGCAGGCTATCTTTCAAGTGCAACTGATGGCCTGTCAATTCAAGGGGATGAACATACAAATCGCGGGAAGATGTATTAATCGATGCACCAACTATTGAGACAGCTAAAACATAAATATCAATTAACACGTCTAAAGTTAGAATTTGAAAAACGCATAGCCGAGAATAAAGAAGGCACATTGCGTTTTACGTGTAATATTTGTGGCGGTCATAATCTAGCCCCAAAAGCAGCCATAGCACGAGAGCTAAGCTCGTGTTATGCGTGTGGGTCGACCATGCGCTACCGTTCAATAATTAGTGCCTTAACGTTTGGTCTTTACCAAACTCAAGACGTACTACCTCGATTAAAAGTTGATAAAAGTAAGCGAGGGGTTGGAATAAGTGATGCGCCAACTTATGCGCTACCCTTGGCCCATACATTTGATTATCAAAATACCTTTTATCACAAAAAACCCTATCTCGATGTCACTATAAGCAATGAAGTCTACACAAACTCTCTTGATTTTATCGTCATTTCTGACGTACTAGAGCATGTCATTCAACCTATACAAAAAGCCTTCGACAACATCTATTCCATGCTCAAGCCCGGGGGTATTTGTGTGATCACCGTCCCCTGCACTAACGATGATGAAGAGTGCGAACATTATCCTAATTTGTATAAATTCAATATCATGACTAACAATGGAGTAAGTAATTTATACAACACCACCGAAAAGGGAGAGAAGGAAGAGTATAAAAATTTGATCTTTCATGGAGGGCAAGGGTTAACATTAGAAATGCGTATTTTTTCACTGAAGTCTTTGCAACAATATTTAATTAATGCAGGTTTTACGAGCATTGAAGTCTTAAATCAAGACTGCATAGAATTTGGCATTCTCTGGCAACAAGATCGCTCCACGCCCATCATTGCACGCAAAACAACTTAGCTTATTTTTTTATTAAATAAATCTTTCATTGATCTATACTTTTCTAAATAGTCTTTGCTAGGTCACATTTGCTAGATTATATTTTCCGCCCCTTTATTCTCCATCCAACCCTCTAAAATTAAACGCGCCGCGATAGAATCAACCGGATTGTTTTTATAGTCGCGCGAACCGCCGCGCTCCATCACTTCGCCTTTGGCCTCAAAACTGGTCAAGCGTTCATCTACCATTTCTACCTGAACGCCAAAACGACCATGAAGACGATTGGCAAATTTACGTGCCCGCGCACTCAACTCGCTTTCGCTGTCATCCATATTTAGTGGCAAGCCGACGAGCACAAGATCCGGTGCCCATTCTTTCAAAACCTTTTCAACCTGCACCCAATCGGGAATACCATCCTTCGCTTTTAGTGAAGGTAAAGTATTGGCAGAACGCGTAATCATTTGTCCACTGGCTACACCAATATTTTTGGTGCCATAGTCAAAGGCAAGGAGTGTTTTGATCATAAAAAAACATTCTAGTGAAGGAAATGCCGCTGAGAACGCAGCATGAAAGCGGATTAACGCTGACATAAAATATCAGCTAATAAGTGCTAGGCGTGGCCTGCCGTGCTGGAAATTAAATTCACATCAATACCCAACGCTTGAGCAGCAGCAGTCCAGCGCTCCTCTAGAGGGGTATCAAAAATAATGTGGCTATTAGCCGGAACCGTAAGCCAAGAGTTGGCTGCAATTTCCGCCTCTAATTGCCCCTCTCCCCAACCGGCATAACCGAGGGTAATGAGGCTTTGCTTAGGGCCTAGCCCCTCAGCCATGGCCGCAATAATATCGCGCGACGCCGTCAGGCTTATATCGGCAGATATTTCCAAGGTTGAATGCCACTTGCTTTCACTGCTGTGCAATACAAACCCGCGCTCTTGTTGCACCGGCCCGCCGGCCATAACAACTTGATCACCCAGGGTAGAATGATCGTCTAAATCCATTTGTTGGAAAATTTCGCGCAACAGCATAGGCGTAGCATTATTAATAACCACTCCCATAGCGCCCTTATCACTGTGCTCGCAGATATAGGTGACGGTGTGGGCAAACGATGAATCATTTAAACCCGGCATAGCAATCAAAAAATGATCGCAGAGGCTGCCAGGGCTCAGTTCATCATAACGGGTGGTGACAGATATTTTTTCATTCATGTTTTGAGTATGAGGCTTAAGCGGCGTAAAACAAGCAGCGAATTAAAAAATTCTAAGCAAGTTAATCTGCTGAGGTGGTAATAGACGTATTTTTGCCCGTAATTTCAAATTTCCATGTACGGATAATCTGTAAGCGATCGGCGTGCTGGCGTATTTCGGGCGGAAAGCTCGCATAAGGCGCGGCCAAACGCACAATTTGCCGCGCAGCATCATCGAGCAAGCGCTGACCGGATGATTGCAGAACTTTGATTTCAAAAATCGTGCCATCAGGGTTGATCACCACCGATAGCCTTAAATTTCCGACGATACGCCGACTCATGGCCTCCTTGGGATAATTGCGTGTTCCTACTTGCTCAACTTTAGAACTCCAATCACTGAGATATTTCGCATCAAATGACGCTTGGGTAGAGACTGAGGTCAAGGTGCGGATTCGCGGTCGCTTGGCATATTCCTGCCGCTGCTTATCGAGCTTAGCTTGTAGGCTCGCAATCTCCGCCGAGAGGAGTGTTTCACTCTGCTCCTGGCCTTCTATTTTCTCCCGCGCATCGAAGGGGTCGGGATTAAGCTTGATCTGTACTTGGTTGTCGCTCTGAGCGCGAGTCGTCAACAAATTTAACTCTTGCTGCTGCAGTTCCCGCGCGGCTTGCTGCTGCGGTAAGGGATTCACATCCCTTACCTGCGTATCTGCAAACTCGGCCTGTTTTTCCGTGGTGAGTTGCTTGGCCTCATCGATAGTGCCGCTCGCTTCTTGATTATGTTGCGCTAGAAAGTCGGCTTGCTCCGGCGCGCGTGCAGCCTTGTGCGTCGCCAGAGTGACTTCAATCGTTTGCGAGGTATTGCTATGGGAGGGCAATTTGAAATTGATACCCAAAATCACCATCGCATGCAGTGCAATGGCAACAAAGAGGGTAAAGCTCAACCGATCACCGGTATCTACCGGTGCAATGACGATGTCTTCTTGGTGTATGACGGCTTGATTCATCGCAGATTAAACTGATCCGGCAGCGTGGGCCGCTAATTTACGCTCTATAGCATCCATTAGCCGTGATCCAATTCCGGTGTTGTAAGCTTTGTCCAGCTCGCGCGCGCAGGTGGGGCTGGTGACATTAATTTCGGTCAAAAAATCACCTATAACATCCAAACCCACAAACATTAAACCCTTAGCTTTTAAGGTAGGTGCGACCTGCGCCACGATCCAATAGTCTCGATCCGTAAGCGGCTGTGCCACACCTCTGCCCCCTGCCGCCAAATTGCCGCGCGTTTCACCCTGTGCGGGGATGCGTGCTAGACAATAGGGAATAGGCTCACCATCGACAACCAAAATACGTTTGTCACCATTGGTGATTTCAGGAATATAGCGCTGCGCCATGATGAGCTGACCACCGAACTCAGTCAGTGTCTCTAAAATCACGCCCACATTGGGATCATCGTGACGACAGCGAAAGATCCGGCTACCGCCCATGCCATCCAAGGGCTTAAAAATAACATCGCCATGACCGGCGTGAAACTCGCGCAAGCGTTGCATATCGCGGCTGACCAATACCGGTGGACAACACTGGGGAAACTGGGTTGCAAAGATTTTTTCGTTGCAGTCGCGCAGGCTGCGTGGATCATTCACAACCAGAGCACCTTGACGCTGCGCAGCCTCCAAAATATAGGTGCTGTAGATATATTCATTATCAAACGGCGGGTCTTTGCGCATGAGAATAACGTCTAGATCAGCGAGCTTTTTATCTTCGCGCAAACCCAATTCATACCAACTTTCAGCATTGTCAGCCACAAACAAGGTGCGCACATTGGCGCGCGCCTCATCTTGCAAAAGGTATAAATCTCCCTGCTCCATATAGTACAAATCCCAACCGCGATCTTGCGCAGCCAGTAGCAGTGCTAGGGTGGTATCTTTGTAATATTTGATGTCCGCAATAGGGTCCATCACAACGCCGATAGATAATGCCATAGGAAAAGTCACAGCCTAGAATTCAAAGAAAGTTGCCGAGCTCGGCAAGGCAGACTAAAGTTAATGGCTCAAGTACATTAAAGCAAGGACCACAGCGACCGCTTCAGTTGTTTTATAGTGCGCTCAAATCTGATGGATTACTCATATATTCAACTAGTTATGGCGAAAGCTTAAAAACTATGTTAAAAGTTTAGCCAGTAAAAGATGGTGTTTTTGCGCATGTGGGCAGCCATCATTTAGACATACACCCGGGACGCTGTACCCAGTCTCACGCGTATATCTGGCAACTAGGGCAATAACAAAGGCAAGGTCAGAGTATGGAAGTAACTTATGAAAGCCTAAAGGTGATGGTCATCGATGACAGTAAGACCATCCGTCGCACGGCTGAAACACTGCTAAAAAAGGCAGGATGTATGGTAATTACTGCTACCGATGGCTTCGATGCCTTGGCAAAAATTGCTGACACCCGTCCCGATATTATTTTTGTGGATATTATGATGCCGCGTCTCGACGGCTATCAAACCTGCGCACTGATTAAAAACAACAGTGAATTTAAAAGCACGCCGGTCATAATGTTATCCAGTAAAGATGGGCTTTTCGACAAGGCTAAGGGGCGCATTGTAGGCTCCGACCAATATCTCACCAAACCATTCAGTAAAAGTGAACTATTGGGCGCTATAGAAGCTCATGTGAAGCATCTTAAAGCGTCTTAGCATTCGAAATACCCCCCAAAGGACTGCTAATCATATTTGTAGATACATCTATTTGGTGTAAATATCATTTTTGCTTTTTGGAGTACATATGGCCAGAGTTTTGATTATTGACGATTCACCCACCGAAACCTACAAGCTCACCACCATGCTTGAAAAAAATGGCCATGTCGTTTTTACGGCTGACAACGGTGAAGCAGGTGTAGCTATGGCACAACAAGAGCTGCCTGACTTAGTATTGATGGATGTTGTTATGCCTGGCCTCAATGGTTTTCAGGCAACACGTCAACTATCTAAATTGCCAGAAACCGCTCATATACCCGTAATTATTGTGACCACGAAGGATCAACAAACCGATCGCGTTTGGGGTATGCGTCAAGGTGCTCGAGCCTATTTAGCTAAGCCCATCACTCAGGATGTGCTCATGTCTGCTATGGCAGAAGTTTTAAACTAAAGTTCTGGTCAGCGCAGCGCGCAACACAGGCCACAACAAATAATAACGAGTACCTACATCCAGTTAGCCCTCAACGATTCGGCAATGATCATAAAACCCGGCGTGTTGAAGGTCACCGACAGTTATGGAAGTGTTATGTCAGAACCACAGGCCGCATTTCAGGCTCTTCTCTCCCTGGCACAACGTAGTCGTGCCGCTGCGCACGGCTTGCCTGCACAAGCTGATATTCGCCCACTGTGGAGCGGCATTGGCTTTTCGCTGATGGGGAGCTATTTTGTTGCACCCATTGGCGAAGTATCGGAGATGCTGGAAGTTCCTAACCATACTCATTTACCCGGGGTACAACCTTGGGTAAAAGGTGTCGCCAATGTCCGTGGACGCCTGCTCCCACTCTTTGATTTGGCGATGTTCTTTGGTGAGCGTCTCGTCGGCTCGCGCAAACACCGGCGCGTATTGATCCTTGAAACCGAAACGCTCTACACCGGCCTCATTGTCGATCAAGTTTTTGGCATGCAACATTTCCCCATGGATGAGTACACCGCCAAAGCTGGAACAGCTGTGGCATCCACAATTTTACCTTTTGTTACTGGGAGCTATCCGCAGGGTAATGAGCACTGGACACTATTTCGACCAGCCTTGTTAGCGGACGACCCACGCTTTACCAATGCAGCAAAATCCTAAAAAATGCTTTACACCTAGAAATACCATTAATGCTCGCTGTGTCTTCTGCCACAGAAGCGCAACGGACAAAAAAGAAATAAAACCAAAATTTGGTTAGGAGTGCGTAGATGAAAACTAATTCAAAAATAGCGACACTTAAAGCAAGCCCTGGGCTCAGTATTGCCTATGTCTTGCTGATTTTGTCTTTAGCCGCCGTATTTTTCAGCCTTTATGTAATCAATAAAGATGCTGCGAATGACCAGCGCTACTTGCAAAATGTCGGTGACCTGCGCGCTCAAGCTTATCGCTTGACCTCACTTTCGCGCGATGCCACCTCGGGCAATGAGCAGGCATTTGCTGACTTAACCGGTGTAGTTAAGAGCATGAGCGCAACCTGGGACATGCTCCGCGCCAGTGATGAAAGCACTCGTGCAGCACTGAACACCGAGTTTGATGCTTTTAGTGCAATTTGGAAGCGCGTGCAAAACAACGCTCAAGCAATTGCAACTAACAAGGACACCATTGTATCGCTCAACAACGTCGGGAAAACGCTGAACGACAACCTGCCAAGCTTGCAAACCGAGCACAATAATATTGTCGATATTTTATTAGAATCAAATGCACCTGCAGATCAAGCAACTCAAGCTCAGCTACTGACATGGCGCGCGGAGCGTATCGGACGTAACGTGGACAAGATGCTACGTGGCGATGCGGATGCCAGCGATGCAGCAGAACAATTTAACCGCGATGCAATTTTCTACTCGCGTGTACTCGCAGCCATGAAAGACGGCGATGTAGGCTTGCGTATTACCCGTGTATCTGACCCCCAAGCGCGCGCCAGCTTAAGCCAAATTACCCAATTATTTGATGGTGTTAATAAATCAATTCAAGAGATGTATGAAGGTTCAACAACACTAACCCGCGCTCGTCAGGCGAGTGACGCACTGCTGAATGACAGCCCACAGTTATTACAAGCTCTGGCTACAATTACCGATAAAATCGCCACTCAAGGTGAAAGCCGCCCCATTAACAATAAGATTACTGTGTTGTTTGCAGCCATCTTCGTTATCGCACTTTTCTACATAGGCTTCACCATGTACCGCAACGCCCGTAAACGTGCGGACGAAACTACCGACACCAACGAGCGTAACCAAACCGCGATTTTGCGTCTCCTCGACGAACTCGCCGACCTTGCAGACGGTGACTTGACCACTACCGCAACCGTAACCGAAGACTTTACCGGTGCGATCGCTGACTCGATTAACTTCACCATTGACCAGCTGCGTATTCTGGTAGCGCGAATCAACGAAACGGCAGTAAACGTATCTGCCGCAGCGCAGGAAACCCAGCAAACAGCATTGCATCTCGCTGAAGCATCTGAACATCAGGCGCAAGAAATTGCCGGTGCATCGGCGGCAGTAAATGAAATGGCGGTCACCATTGACCAAGTATCTGCCAACGCCGCCGAATCAGCAGCGGTAGCAGAGCGAGCGGTATCTATCGCGGGTAACGGCGCCAAAGTGGTACAGAACACTATCCACGGGATGGATACCATTCGCGAACAGATTCAAGATACTTCTAAGCGTATTAAACGCCTCGGCGAATCGTCACAAGAGATTGGTGATATCGTAAGTTTGATTAACGACATTGCTGACCAAACCAACATTCTCGCACTTAACGCGGCAATTCAGGCATCTATGGCCGGTGACGCAGGCCGAGGCTTTGCGGTGGTAGCGGATGAGGTACAGCGCCTTGCGGAACGTTCCGCTGCAGCAACCAAGCAGATTGAGGCGCTGGTTAAAACGATTCAGAACGATACCAACGAAGCGGTAATTTCGATGGAACAAACCACCTCTGAAGTGGTGCGCGGTGCACGCCTCGCACAAGATGCGGGTGTGGCACTGGAAGAAATTGAAAACGTATCGAGCAGCTTGGCGGAATTGATCCAGAACATTTCGAATGCTGCACGTCAGCAAGCTTCATCGGCCGGTCACATCTCCAATACGATGAATGTAATTCAAGAAATTACCACCCAAACGTCTGCTGGTACTTCAGCGACCGCACAATCGATTGGTAACCTCGCCGAAATGGCCTTGGATCTACGTAACTCGGTTGCAGGCTTCAAACTGCCAGAAGAAGACATGTCCGAAGGCCGTGCCAATGCGGCGAAAAAAGCCATGTCGACGACACCTGTTATGGAATTTGACGGCAGCGAAGAGATCATTGATCTTGACGATGAACTACTGCCAGACGATGACATGTATGCAGAAACCGCCAAAGCGTAATGAAGTAATGAGCGCTTGGGTACTATCTGGGCACTTCAGGTAACGATATGGCTTGGTCGCTGCAAACACTGCCCACACTCTCCGCCGACGAGTTTCTCCAATGGGGGAAACTGGTGGAAGAACGCACGGGCTTGCAATTGGTATTCCAACAGAAAGCGTGGTTGGAGTCCCAAATGTCAGGTCGTATGCGCGATCACGGTTTCGAGACTTACCAAGACTATTACAACTTTATTTCTGTAGATGATTTAGAAGCAAAGCTGGAATGGTCGCGCCTGGTAGATCGTATCGCCGTTAAAGAAACGAGCTTTTTTCGTCATCGCGAATCTATAGAAGCCGTGCGCCGCTATCTTCAGCAAAAGATCAATAACCAGTCTTTGCACGATAGCTTTAATGTTTGGAGCCTCGGTTGCGCTACCGGTGAAGAGCCATACTCTCTCGCAATGGTTGTAAACGATTGCTTCGAATTGGCCGCACTCAATCCCTACTATGGGATTACGGCCATGGATATCAGTGCCAGTGCCTTGGCAACCGGTCGCAAAGGACGCTATAGCAAACGCAAAGTCGAGCAGGTCAAAGCAGAAGAGGCAAAACGCTATCTACAGCAACATCCTGATGGTAGCTATGAAGTTGCCTCCAAGCTGCGCGATCGTGTTTGTTTTACCCAAGCCAATATCATTAACGCCAAACTCTTACCCCAGGTCAACGTTGATGTTATTTACTGCCAAAACCTGTTGGTTTATTTCCGTCGCTGGCTGCGCCGCGATCTATTAAATGCATTGGTCGAACGCCTCAAACCTGGCGGTTTGTTAATCGTAGGTTTGGGCGAAGTTGCAGATTGGGATCATCCCGAAATGCAGCGCACTTCAGATGATGAAGTGCAAGCCTATGTGCGTAATGCGCAAGAATCATAATGAGGAATGCTCTGCATGGCAGATAATCGTAATTTTGCCGCTTTAGATTGGTTGATCCGCGAAATTGGTGAGACCCTCAAAGAAGCGCGCCAAGCGCTCGAAAGCTATGTTGAAAACCCACAAGACACAGCGCGCATTCGCTTTTGCCTAACGCATATCCATCAAGTACACGGCAGCCTGCAGATGGTGGAGTTTTATGGCGCCGCCATGCTTGCCAATGAAATGGAATTGCTGACCCAAGCGATGATTGCGGGCACCATTAAAAACAAAGGCGAAGCTCAAGAAGTATTAATGCGCTCGATCTTGCAATTTCCACTCTATTTGGAGCAGGTAAAAGCAACGCGCAAAGACAACCCCTTGGTAGTGCTGCCACTGCTTAATGATTTACGTACCGTGCGCGGCGAAAGCCTCCTCACCGACACCAAACTGTTTGTTCCCAACTTAACCCCGGCCAAAAAAGTCCATGGCGCGCGTCTGGCAGTCACCCAAGACAATGTGCAGTTTCAGGCAATGGTGCTTAAGCTGCGCCAGATGTACCAATATGCAGCCTCGGGTTTTATTCGCGGTGTTAATCCCGAAGAAAACCTCGCGTATCTACAAAAAGCCTTTAGTCGTCTGCAAAAAATTACTCACGGCACGGCCCGCTTTGCGCTCTGGGATATCAGTTTAGCGCTGCTCGAAGCCCTCGAAATTGACGCCCTCGAAATTAGCGTGGCGGTTAAAAATTTACTGCGTCAACTCGATAAAGAAATCAAAGTTCTCGCCGTACATGGCACCAAGGCCCTTAACAGTTTTACCAATGATGAACTCATCAAAAACCTGCTCTACTATGTCGCGCGCGCAGGTAAGCACGCTCCAGGTTTCTCCTCTACCTCACACCTACAGCGCATCTACGACCTCTATCAATTAGAGGCCGCCTTACTTGAAGGTAAGGAAAACAGCGAACAGAGTCAAAACATGCTCTCCGCACCTGATGCTGATGCCATGCGCTCGGTCGTCAGTGCGTTAAAAGATGAATTAAATTTAGTTAAATCAGCGCTAGATGTCTGCCTTGCAGGCGGCGATGCGCAAGTCGCGCTAGGCGATGCGGTGCCCATTATCAAACGTGTTGCCGATACCATGGCAGTATTAGGTTTGGGCGATATGCGCAAACGGGTATTGGAGCAAGGTGCCGCATTAGAACTCGTGGTGGCGGCTAATAGCCAACTCTCCGATGAGCAATTTTTAAGTATTGCCAGCGAACTTATCGCACTCGAAAATTCACTCGATAGCCTCACTGAAAACCAATCTGGCTCAGCAAATGGCACTAAAGGCGAAGGGGACATCACGCTTAGTCGCGCTAAGGAATCGGTTCTACGCGAATCGCGTAACGGCTTAGAACACGCCAAAGACGCAATTATTGAATACATCGCCTCCCAGTGGAATCGTCAGCATCTACAGTCTGTTCCTGCTACCTTGCGCGAAATTCGCGGTGGCTTAGAAATTATTCCACTGCCTCGCCCTGCGCGTATTCTCGGCGCTTGCGCACGCTACATTGAAGAGCAACTCTTAACCCAAGATGCA
Source organism: Cellvibrio sp. 25HG11W-0 (assembly GCF_057815475.1). NCBI lineage: Bacteria > Pseudomonadati > Pseudomonadota > Gammaproteobacteria > Cellvibrionales > Cellvibrionaceae > Cellvibrio > Cellvibrio sp. 25HG11W-0. The sequence goes on along the minus strand of NZ_CM174230.1, from coordinate 143,599 downwards.
ACGCCTCAGTGGTCAACACTAGACACCTTGGCCGATGCCATTACCAGTGTTGAATACTTCTTGGAGCGCTTAAGCAGCGATGGTCGTAAAGAGGAAGATGAGCTACTGCTCACCGTCGCTGAAGAGAGTGTGGCAACACTCGGCTATGGCGTTGCTAAAACACCGCGCGCCACTCAAGATTTATCAATTGCCGATCTAGACGCACCCACAACTTCGTGGGAAACAGAATCAGCCGCAGCCAATTCAGAAGCAGCGAATAGCGATCAAGACACGGATGATGACTCTGCCGACCAATTAAGCGCTGCCTATGAAAACGCACGGATAAACGAGCAGACGGAAGATTCAAGCACGCAAGAACTTGAATCCATCTACGCTAGCCACAACCAAGACAGAGCGGCAAATGATTCAGAAGCCCTTGAAGCGCCAGCAGGCAATGATGAATTACTCGGCGCCTCTATAGACCTAAGCGAAGTAGACATAGCTGAACATAAAGTTGAGCCAGCAGTTGAAGCCTTTATCGAAGCTGCAGAACCAGTAGAAGCGGATTCGGCACACCTTGATGCTTCAACAGTTGAGTCGGAAGCAGAAGCAGAAGTATCAAGCCCAGCACCCTTCATCACCACTATTCAACGCGACAATGAAGACATAGATGATGAAATCATCGAAATTTTCATCGAAGAAGCCACCGAAGTCACTGAGACAATCGGCGAATACTTCCCACGTTGGGCACAAGATTTTGACGATAAAGAAGCGCTTAGCGAATTCCGCCGCGCCTTCCATACCCTCAAAGGCAGTGGCCGCATGGTCGGCGCCAATGACATTGGTGAACTAGCCTGGTCGATTGAAAATATGCTTAACCGCATAATCGATCGCACTATAGATGCTCACGCAGTACACGCTGCCATTATCGATAAAGTACGTCAGCTCTTTCCAGACATGATCGAAGCCTTCCGTTTGGATCAACCAAACCCCCATGCACAACTGGCAGAAAGCTATCGCGCGCAAGCCATATCCCTAGCACAAGGCCAAGTACCGGCAGAGCTTTTGGCAGAGCTGGGGCTCGCAGATGATGCAGCTGAAACAGCAGTTGAAATTGATGCGAACGATGATAGCGACCTTGACACACCTATCGCAGCAGACGCAGATACGACAGATGCCGAGCTCACCAGCGAGGATAATCACGCCGAACAAGCGCCAACAGAATTAGCAGAAGCGCTGCATTCAATCCCCGCTAACGACGACAATGATTATTTTGCGGAAGCCGTCACTTCGCTAGAAGAAGATACGGATGCAGCAGATGACGATGAATCAATCATCGAACTCTTGGACACAGCCGACGCTCACGATGATCTTGAACTCGACAGCCCTATAGAGTTAACCGAAGCAGAACCTATAGCGTCCGATGAACTGCTTGAGGTACCAAGTTCAGCCTACAACCTCACCGACACCTATGTCTCTGAAGACGTAACGGCCGATGAAGCAGAGCAGTTAACCCAAGCTTTCAGCAATTACATATCCGACGAAGACGAAGAAAGTGATGATCCCGATGCGCAGTTGCGCGATATTTTCCGCGCCGAAGCCCTAACTCACTTACAAACTCTGGCTTATTTTATTGCCCACATGGAGGCAGAAGCCCCGCTGTATCAAACACCCAGCGAAGGTGTGCAACGCGCACTCCATACGCTAAAGGGCAGCGCCCATATGGCGGAGATACATCAAGTCGCTGAGATGGCAACACCGCTCGAACGCTTTGTTAAGGAGTTACGCTCATATCACGTCAATATCAACGACGATATACTCCAACTTTTACGTGATACCGTCACCTATACCAAAATTGCCTTGGATCAAATCAAAGCCAATGAAACTATAGACATACCGCGTATTCAGCAGTTTATTGCGCGTGTTAACGAGCTGCGTGAGCTTCACGTAGAACCGCTCATTATCCAGCAAGAACTAGCCGAAGACGGTTTACGCACCGCTGTTGATCCTGAATTGCTCGCCATTTTTATGGCAGAGGAAATGAATCTACTGCTCGATGCCGATGTCATCATCGACCAATGGCAAATTGAGCCCGCCAATACAGCAGTACTGGTTCCGGTAATGGAGGAACTGCGCAAGCTCACCCAGGCCGCAGCTCATGCCTATCTCCCGCCTATGGCAGAATTGGGTGAGAAGATTCACGCCGTTTATGAAGCCATTATTGCGCAGCAGCTAAGCTACAAGCCCGAGTTGTGTACATTTTTAAAACATGCACATCTCGCACTCTTGGACATGGTGGATGGCATAGCCGCTGGGCAGAATTTGCAAAATATACCCGATGCCATTAACGACGAACTCAATGAATTACTCAGCAATGAAGTTCTAACACTCACGGCACTGACACTGGATCAACTCCAATCAATGCCTGAAGCTGAAATTGAAGTTGAAGTTGAAGCCGACGTTGAAGCCGACGTTGAAGCCGACGTTGAAGCCGACGTTGAAGCCGACGTTGAAGCCGACGTTGAAGCCGACGTTGAAGCCGACGTTGAAGCCGACGTTGAAGCCGACGTTGAAGCCGAAGTTGAAGCCGAAGTTGAAGCCGAAGTTGAAGCCGAAGTTGAAGCCGAAGTTGAAGCCGAAGTTGAAGCCGAAGTTGAAGCCGAAGTTGAAGCCGAAGTTGAAGCCGAAGTTGAAGCCGAAGTTGAAGCCGACGTTGAAGCCGAAGTTGAAGCCGACGTTGAAGCCGAAGTTGAAGCCGAAGTTGAAGCCGAAGTTGAAGCCGAAGTTGAAGCCGAAGTTGAAGCCGAAGTTGAAGCCGAAGTTGAAGCCGAAGTTGAAGCCGAAGTTGAAGCCGAAGTTGAAGCCGAAGTTGAAGCCGACAGTCAGTTTTCCGCACCGCTACCTGTCGCGCAAGTAGTTGAAGCTGAAATTGATGAAGATTATGACCCTGAAATTGTCGAAATCTTTATTGAAGAAGCGCATGAGCTGCTCGAAGACTTAGACCGAGAGCTAAACATTTGGCAGGAAGATTGGAACAACAGCGACAGCGTCGAAGAACTTAAACGTCTTTTGCATACCTTCAAAGGTGGTGCACGCTTGGCTGGGCTCACCAGTCTGGGCGACATGTCACATGATTTAGAAACCCTGATCATTGATCTGGATGACACCAACGATCTTGACCAAAATTTCTTCGCGCGCCTGAATGTCTATCAAGATCAAATGCACGCAGGTGTTGAAGAAGCGCAAGCCATACTCAATGGCGCCCCAGTAACAACGAGTGCGCAAACCAAGCCAATTCCGACAGTGCAGGCAATTCCACCGCAAAGTGATAATTTTGTCAGTGTTGATGAAGCTATCTCGAGCAATCATTACGATACCAGCAACGATTCATCCACAGAAACAGCTGACTACGCTGAATTCAGCTTGCCGCAGGCGTTGGTTGATAATACCGCAGCAGCTGACAATCAAGAGCCGCTGCCTACGCGCGCGCCGAGTGATCGGCCCAATGTGCTTACTTTTGCACCCAAAGCCAGACCTGCTGCCGCCAAAAACAGCACGCCCATTCCCGGTACCGAATACGGTGGTGGCTTGCGTTCAGGCAATAGCGGCCCAGCCCAAGTACAGCATTTAGCGGCCCGCCGTACTGGCCCGCAAGAAGTCGTAAAAGTAAATGCTGAGCTGCTGGAAGAATTGGTTAACCTTGCCGGTGAAACCTCCATCAGCCGCAGCCGTATGGAACAACAGGTCAGCGACCTGGGTGGCGCCATTGGCGAGATGGATTCCACCATTCACCGTTTGCAAGAACAGCTGCGCCGTCTCGATATTGAAACGGAAGCGCAGGTGCTGTTCCGCCAAGAACAGATGGCTCAACACGAAGAATTCGACCCTCTGGAAATGGACCGCTATTCCCAGTTGCAGCAGTTATCCCGTTCGCTAATCGAATCCGCCTCGGATTTGATGGATTTAAAACTCACGCTTTCAGACAAAAACCGCGATACCGAAACCCTGTTGTTACAACAGTCGCGTATTAATACCGACTTGCAAGAAGGCTTAATGCGTTCGCGCATGGTGCCCTTCTCACGCTTAGTGCCACGCCTGCGCCGTATTGTGCGTCAAGCAGCTACCGAGCTAAACAAAGAAGTCGATTTTGAGTTGGACAATGTCGAAGGTGAATTAGACCGGACCGTACTGGAACGCATGGTCGCACCACTTGAGCACATGCTGCGTAACGCCGTCGACCACGGTATAGAAATGCCTGATGAGCGCATCGCCGCCGGCAAAGAAGCCAATGGTCGTATTACCCTGACTCTTGGCCGTGAAGGTGGCGATGTAATCCTGCGCCTGATTGATAATGGCCGCGGCATCAATTTGCAGCGCGTGCGCGAAAAAGCCATAGAACGCGGCTTGATAGCGGCCGACGCTCAAATCAGCGACCAGGACATCACCCAATTTATTCTTCATGCGGGCTTTAGTACCGCCGAAAAAGTCACGCAAATTTCTGGCCGCGGCGTAGGTATGGACGTAGTGCACTCCGAGATCAAACAGCTCGGCGGCGCTATGTTTATCGACTCCCGCTGGGGACACGGCACCGAGTTCACCATTCGCCTGCCCTTTACCGTATCGGTAAACCGCGCGCTAATGGTACAAATTGGCGACGATTTATACGCCATCCCGCTCAATTCGATTGAAGGTATTGTGCGCGTCAGCCCTTTTGAGTTAGAACACTATTATCAAGATGATCAAGCCCGCTTTGACTACGCTGGCGAGCAGTACCTCGTACACTATCTCGGCACCATGCTCGACAGTATGGCGCAGCCAAAACTCGATGGCCAAACCCTGCCGCTACCCGTGATTTTGGTGCGCAGCGCCGAAAACACGGTGGCGCTGCAGGTGGATCGCCTCTTAGGCTCACGCGAAATCGTGGTAAAAACCCTCGGCGCACAATTCAGTGCCGTGCGCGGTGTATCCGGTGCAACGGTTACCGGTGATGGTAGCGTGGTGGTCATTCTCGATCTGCACGCCATGATCCGCGAACAACTTGCGCTCGGTTTGCAAAACTCACTGCTGTTAGATCCACTCAATCCAAACCACGCCAAAGAAGAAGATATTTCTGAGAAGCTGGTAATGGTGGTCGATGATTCGGTAACCGTACGCAAGGTAACCACACGTTTCCTTGAGCGCGAAGGTTTCCGCGTAATGACCGCCAAAGACGGCGCTGAAGCGATGATTTTACTGCAGGATCACATTCCCGATGTCATGCTGTTGGATATCGAAATGCCGCGCATGGACGGCTTTGAAGTCGCCAAAAACATTCGCACCAGTTCGCGCCTCAATGCCATACCCATCATTATGATCACCTCGCGTACCGGTGAAAAACACCGCGAGCGCGCCTTCAGTCTCGGTGTGAATAAATACATGGGTAAACCTTATCAAGAGGATCTGCTGCTCGGTAATATCCGCGAGCTGCTCAAAGCAGTGAAGTAATACTGTGTCAGGCTCCCCTCTACATATAGGAATTTTGGCAGACACTGAAGACAAGCAAGCGCTATTAACCAAGCTGGTGAGCCACGCGGGGCACCAGTTAGGTTACAAGTTACTGCTTACGTCTGACGACCTAGCGGCGGTAAATTCTTGCCCTACCAGCAACACAGCGGCAGATATTAAAGCGCCAGACAACCAACCCATCGACGCCTGGGTTGTAGATCTCGCCGATGACTATTACGGGCAAAACACACGTGTAGAACAGCTCTTCGCCCACAGCCACGTTCCCATCATTCTCAGTGACAGCAGTGAATTTCCGGCCGAAAGCGATCAATATGAGGCTTGGTTTAAACGCAGTGTGCAACGCTTGCAGCGGCTCCACAGCGATATCAATTTAAAAACCAATACCGCTGCCGCAGAGCTTTGGGTACTCGCCGCATCCACTGGCGGGCCTGCGGCGGTCAAACGCTTTCTCGCACGCTTACCTGCTAATCTCGATATCGCCTTTTTATATGTGCAGCACGTGGATGCCAACCAATTGCCCACGCTCAATCGCATGATGAGCAACGCCGGACACTATCCCGCATTGCTCGCCACCAGCGGCGCGGTCTTGGCCCGCAACTGTGTGATGATAGCCAGCGCGCGCGATCACTTTGACGTACTCGACAACGGCACCCTCAAGGTAAATTACAATCAAAAATGGCTGGGCAGCTATGCACCTTCCATAGATCAGGTAGTCGCCAATGTTGCGCGTATTTATCGCGCTCGCAGCGGCTTGATTATTTTTACCGGCATGGGCGATGATGGCGCTGCCAGCGGTCGCTTAATTAAACAGCTTGGCGGTCAGTTTTGGGTGCAAACCCCCAGTGACTGCACCAGCGACTCTATGCCCGTATCGGCACTCGCCACTGGCTGTGTCGGCCTCAGCGGCACGCCGGAGGAACTCGCCGACGCACTCAGCCGACGCGCGCGTTAATAAAGAAGCTGTACTTTTGCATTCAATACACCGAAATAAACAGACATTAACAGTCACAGGAATTTGCCCATGAGAGCGCCACAACGCATAGAGAACAAAGTCGCGGAAATCGCCAGCTTGCTAGTGCCCCTGCAAGAGCGCGTACTCTTACTGCCCAACGTCAGCGTGGCAGAAATTGTACCCGTCACCCAGGTCATCGCCGTTGAAGGCGCACCTGCGTGGTACCTCGGCAACTGCCTCTGGCGCGAACAGACTATTCCGCTCCTCAGTTTTGAAGTCATCAACAACGAACCCAAGGCCGGTGTAGGAGCGCGCTCGCGTATTGCGGTACTCAATACCACCGGTATCAACGCCTCTCTGCCCTTTATCGCCATACTCACCCAAGGCCTGCCACGCTTAGCGCGGGTAACCGAGGACGAACTCAGCAAACGCGAAGACGCCGACTGCAAACCCTACGAAATCATGCATGTATCCTGGGCCGGTGAAGAAGCCGTAATCCCCGACATCAGCGCCCTTGAACAAACTTTTTTACAATACCTAGAAGCCTAGTCACTCAACAGTCCAATCCGAGCGCCTGCAGGTCACGGGCGCTCTTAGCGTAATCCCCGATCCCCCGACGAGTAACGCACCCATCATGCACGACCTCATCATCCAAGACCTACAACAAGGCGACGGCAAAACCCTCGTAAAAGGCGCCCTCATCACCGCCCACTACACCGGCTGGCTCGAAGACGGCACTGAATTTGACTCATCCCATAAAAAAGACAAACCCTTTCAATGCGTCATAGGCACAGGGCGCGTTATCAAAGGCTGGGATCAAGGCTTAATAGGCATGCAAGTCGGCGGCAAACGTAAACTTCACGTCCCCGCACACCTCGCCTACGGCGAAAGGCAAATGGGGCCCTTAATAAAACCCCATTCGAATTTAGTGTTTGAGATTGAGTTGTTGGAAGTGTTAACGCGGGATGATTGACCCCTCCCCACCTAAAACCCGGTGTAATGGGATGTATTTTTCAAACCCTAGGTTAGGGTAGAAACTACACCATTGGATGGAAATAGGAATTAAAGATGAGTCTCGAAAGGGTGTTAGCCACTGCCAGGAATGGGAGTCTTACGGTTGAGCCATTGCAAAAAAGCCATCTCAAAAAAATATCGCATTTAATACGTTTCACAAAAAGGATTTAAATTAACGTTTAGTTTCTTTTATGGAATTACTTATCGTCGGATTTGTGACCAAAGCGGGAGTCCGTTCTACTCTGCCCCCACTATAATAATTTTTATTAGGAAATAAACATGTCTGAGAAAACAAAAGAAGAAATAGAATATGAAGGAAGGTTACGGAGACGGCTTAAAATATTGCAAGAGAAAATGAAGCAGGGAAAAATAAAGATTGCCGAGGGATTAAAGGTGGCAGATAGCTTAAAATCTGTGCGGATGGGGCCAGATGGTGAGGTTGACCTTGATACCGTTGACGGGCTTGTTAGATCTATGGCATTAGCAGTAACTGAAATGCATGATCGGGAAGAGTTGAAAAATATCGCCTCCTTATCTGAAATTCAGAATTCCTATTTCAGATTTTTCGAGCAAAATTTCGGTCAGTTTTATAAATCGATGCTTAAGCAAAAAATGACTCCTCACGATGCCGGTAGAGCAATGATGCAAAATGAGAGTTCAATTCGAGAAGCAACTAATAACCTTGGTAATATTTTAGAGTTTATTGAAGATTTTTGGTCTGAGCTTGGAGACATTGCGCACGCTCATGTTGAGGATCAACACAATAATATCAAAGGTGTATTTGGAGGGGATCTTTTTCCTTCACACGATGAAAATATTGCATCTAGGTGTGGAATATATACAGACACAATAATACTTCCCGATCCATTTCTTCGCTCAAAACATATTTTTCAAAACTCAACGCCTGCTGACCAAGCTTATTACCTCATCAAGCATGCAATGAACATACTACAGTACAAAGAGTTGGCGTGTGCAGAAGTTGATATCCCTATAGTTGTAGTTTTGCCAGACATTACCGCTATAGAAAAAGATGAGCGAGAGTTCGTATATGAACTCGGTTTGTCAGACTCATTGAAGCATTCGGGGAAACTATTTGGTAGGAAATTTGAGTCAATAGAAGATCTCTTGGAATTTGCTCAAAGACTCGACACCATTGAGAGAGCTGTTGCAGCAATTGACGATAAAACTAGGCTGTTATTTGATACTGAATGGACGGGTGATCCAGCTAGCCAATTGGAACGAGCCATCAATTCTCAACACTTTGAAATTATTGGCACAAAGAATCCCGGAATAATACTTGCCAATCAAGCCGTAGGAAGAATGTCAGTTAGCAATGAGCTGCTAATTAAGTCTAGAAGGCTTCGAGGTTGTCCATTAATCGACGCCCCAACATCTTGGCAATATCTTGTCTGGAAAATGGAATACGATTCAGCTGAAGCTGAAGTTGCCACAGATAAAAAAAATCTGCACATAACGAGAGGATTACAAGATCTTGCTAGTGGTGAAATGCAGTGGTTAGGCCGGGTGCCACCGCAAGCCCTTATTGAAGTGAGAAAGCAAGGCGCTATGGAGGAAATTAGGAACATGCTGGGTAAAGGTATTGATGAGCTAACCGCGAGTAATCCTACTAATTTTCATCGCACTAGGGATCAGCTATTCGATAATATTAATCAAGCATTTGACCTTCACGAAAAAAATATTAAGGAGTTGCGAGAAAAGCAATGGAAATTTGCTGGTTCTGATATTGGCTCTTGGCTTGTAACTGGAACACTAGGTATAACAGCCGCTGCGACAGGATCACCTATATGGGCTTTGGTCGCCTTAGGGGCGGACCAAATTCTTGATGCTCCTAAGTTGAAAAGCATCCCCTCTTCAATTAAGGCTCTGATGCAAGAAAATAGAAAAAACAACATGTCTCCTGTCGGTATGCTTTTTAAGATAAAGAAGTAACGGAGATAAAAACCGCATCAAGATGTGATTTTTTCTGCTAATTTTTAATGGGGCTTTCCTCAATATTCGTTTCTGGCGATGTGATTTAAGGCGAATATTTTAATTTAAAAATATGGATCTTTGATTTATGAAAAGTCTATTTTTACAGTTTTTTGGTAAAGATCAGATCTCGCGCTGAACCTTTTCATAGCCATCAATATCCATGCCTGCCGCAGGCCTTACTTTTCTTCCGGCAACTGCTCCTGCGTTGCTCTACCTCCTGCATCCATGCAGTCTTGCTCCGCGACAAAACTACAGGAGTAGTTTTGCACGATGGAATCGCTCGAAGGGTGAAAGCCATGGATGGCTTGAATGTATAGAAAAGTAAGCAAAAGGCAGCTCTCGCACATCCATGTGCTTCGCTGCATTCGTGCGTCCTGCACATCAAAGGCAGCCCAGCGAATTTCTGATCCTCGGCGTTGGCTCCTGCGTTGCTCTACCTCCTGCATCCATGCAGTCGTGCGCTTCTCAGGCGCCTACGGGCCGTCTTGATGGGACGTCCCTGTCCCATCAAGACTAAATTGGGCGTCCTGCCCAATTTCCCCTACCACCTTGCGATGCTCGGGAAATTCTCATGGGATTGAACTGCGGGTGCCACTAGCAAAATTTTAAAAAGCAAAAATCCTCTACACCTGCTCATGTCTTTTTTGCATTTTCTATTGCTGTTGCTGTTGCTGTTGCTGTTGCTGTTGCTGTTGCTGTTGCTGTTGCTGTTGATTTTAACTATCCCATATGAGTTCGCCGAGCACTGGAAGAAAATTTCCGAAAAACGGACAGGACGTCCGTTTTAGTGACGTCACGCCAGGGATGGCGTGTCGGAACGGCGGGAATTTTCTGAAGCGCGCAGGAAACACGAACGAGTTGGGTCGCCTTTCTTTTGGTTACTTTTCTATGCACTCAAGCCATCCATGGCTTTCACCCTTCGGGCGATTCCATCGTGCAAAACTACTCCTGTAGTTTTGTGGCGAAGCAAAGAAAAGTGACTCGCCAGCGGGCGAAATGGAGGCCAATTTATATCATTGTAAGGCGGGTAACCGTCTGCTTCTCAGCCGAAGGCGGAAAAAAGTGGGGGGTCTTTGATTTATGAAAAGTCTATTTTTACAGTTTTTTGGTAAAGATCAGATCTCGCGCTGAACCTCTTCATAGCTATCAATATCCATGCCTGCCGCAGGCCTTACTTTTCTTCCGGCAACTGCTCCTGCGTTGCTCTACCTCCTGCATTCATGCAGTCGTGCTCTACCACAAAACTGCTGGAACAGTTTTGCACGATGGAGTCGCCCGAAGGGTGAAAGCCATGGATGGCTTGAGTGCATAGAAAAGTAAACAAAAGGCAGCTCTCGCACATCCATGTGCTTCGCTGCATTCGTGCATCCTACACATCAAAGGCGGCCCATAGTAGCTGCGCTGCAACGTTCAGAATCAGTAACTCACTTGCACCTTTTAAAAATTTTAACGCAGATATTTTTTCTGCCTAGCGCAAATGGCTTTTAATACGCGCCAAGGTCGCCAGTGTTTGAATACGCAAATCTTTATCAAACACATCAATCGTAAACATAAATTCATCAATCGCGAGTTCGTCGCGCAGTTGCTGTAATCCATCTAGAATTTTCAGCTCATCACCAATTTGCGCTAAGGCTAAAAACGCTTCTACGCTTTGTTTTTCACTCACCGAGCAATCGATATTGGCAACATCAACTGGTGGCCGCATCCACATAGGTTCACCGCGAAACAAGGCCACAATGCGCTGAAAACCAGTGGATGCATTGAAGGTTGCCTGCGCGTCCGTCTCACCCCACACTACGGGCAAGCCTAAAATAAAATAGGGTTTTTCTAAGTGGGCCGAAGGGCGAAACTCTGCGCGATACCGTTTAAGTGCTTCACGCATATACGCAGGTGCAAAATGCCCCGCAAAGGAATAGGGCAAACCCAATTGCGCAGCGAGCCCGGCGCTATAAAGACTTGAACCTAAAATCCAAATCGGCACCTGGGTGCCCTCGCCCGGCACCGCACGCAAACGCTGTTGTGGTTGGCTCGGTTGCAATAGCTGTTGAATCACTTGTACTTCTTGTGCAAAATTTTCGGCGGCACTCTCGTCGCGTTTCAGTGCGCGGCTTGTAACCTGATCGGTACCCGGCGCGCGGCCCAGACCTAAATCGATTCGATCACCATAAAGCGATGCCAGCGTACCGAATTGCTCCGCTACAATCAGCGGCGAATGGTTAGGCAGCATAATGCCGCCGGAACCTACACGCAGCTGCTGGGTATTACCCGCAATATGCCCAATTAATACCGCCGTTGCCGAGCTGGCAATGCCCTGCATATTATGGTGCTCCGCCAACCAAAAGCGTTTAAAACCCAAAGCATCCGCTGCTTGGGCATAAGCCACTGCATGCGTGAAACTATCACAAGGAGTTTCATTGAGTCGCACCGAGGCAAGCTCAAGCAAAGAGAATTCAACAGACATAAAAACCTCACCAGTGTAGATGACCGTAGTTTAGGGGCAAAACACCTGCTGACGACTCTATGTATTGATAACTTATTAATTCTTTACGGTTGTAATAGGCAGTAAGGACTTTTTGCTTACAGACAAATACAGCAACTTATTCGCTCGCCCTATTTCTCTGACTTCACACTGGCTACGGCGAATATCAAAGGGCCCGCTGACGAAGCCCCCTTCCAATTCGGTATTTGGGATTGAGTTGTGAACGTTTTAATGCGGAAATATTGAACAATTATTATTTTCGAATCAAAGTCCCCTGAGATTCAGCTGTTAACCTTGTGCGCCCATCTATCACAGCAAAAATCTGACATATAAAACTAGCATCCTGCGGCGCGACAGATTCTAAGGTTATGGCCAGCTGCCACTCTTGCGCGATCGCACGCTTATGAATACTGACTTCACATTCATTCACCACGCAGCAACCAAGTATTTCTTGGCCAAGCTTGCGCGCACCATAATCCACCAGCAGTGCGCACAAACCAGCCGAGTCACACAGTGCTGCGGCTGAATCATCTTGGGGCGTGAGCCCCAACAGCAACTGCGTGCGCGAAACATCTTTTAGGCTGATGCGAAACCATTTTGCCAAGGGATGTGCTGCCAACTCATCGCGAATAAATGCTAGCGAGCTATTCATGGTGTCAGTGCGCCAGCACCTTCCACAAGGGCATTCATGACTTGGGTATCGAACAACGTATTTTGCTGGCGATTGAAAATGCCGGAGCTGAAATTATCCAAGCCACCGTTGTCCCAATAGAAAGGCATCAAACCGCGTGCCAGTGCCTGTTGCACCACATACTTGTGATAGTAAGCGCGCCCAGCTAGGTGCAGCGTCAAGTCATCGCCCGTGAGGTTGGTGCGGCGCATGGCCGAGAATTCACCCAGCACTACGGGAATATTCTTGTCGACAAATTGCACTTTCATCAAGTCGAACAGCTGATCAATTTTTGCTTCTTCGCCCCAGGTAGGGTTGCGCGTGGTGTCCGTGGTTGAATGAAAACCCTGACCCCAATAATAAAATTGCTTACCCCAGCTGGCGTCTTCCGACATCAAGGCAAAATTGTAGGGGGTATAGAAATGCACTTCGGCCATTAGGCGATTGGTCGCGGTGTCGGTTGGCATTTGGGTCCAGAGCTCATGGGTTTTTTCAATGTCCGTAACCGGCCCCTGCACTACCAACACACGGTAGGCATTTTTACCGCCCGTGGCGCGCACAGCATTTACAAAGGTTTGATGGTAGCTATTGAGTACTGCCATTTGCTCAGCGGTTTCAACTGCTGGCTCGTTGGCACTGGCAAACATGACATGTTCGTCAAAATCACGTAACTGCGTGGCTATTTGCTCCCAAAAGGCTTTTTGCTTGGCGTTATTGGCGGCTTGCTTAGCGGGGGTGACATTGTTCTCTAACCAACCGCCGTCCCAGTGAATATTCACCAGCACATAGAGGTTGTTATCCTTACACAGCTGCACCACCTGCTTAACGCGCGCGAGCCAGTCGGCGTTTATCTCCGCCGTTGATTGGTTGGCATATTGGTTCCAAGCCACTGGGATACGCACCGCATCAAAGCCACTGGCTTTGATCAATTGCAGCAACTCGTTGGAAATCATGGGGTTGCCCCAGGCCGTTTCGCTACCACTCGCTTCCATGGTATTGCCGATATTCCAACCGAGCTTGATGTGGCTCGCGAGTTGGGTAGCCGTGCTGCCCATACCCGTGGCATCAGGTGCGAGTGGGTTGATGTTGTAGCTGGGGTAAAGTTCGGCAACGGGTGCTGCACTGCTGCTCGATAAACTTGAAGCTGCAAGACTGCTAAGTGAACTGGCAGAACTAACGACTATAACTGGCTTGCTGCTTGCGACCTGGCCTGAATTAGTGCTCCCGCCGCCTCCACCGCAGCAGGCGGTAAATAGGGAGACCAAACTGATAGCCAGTATTGTGCTGATTCTTTTCATAGTAATTCTCTGACGGCTTATTGTTATAGAGTGATGTGCATGAATGCCGCAAGCGAGCAATCGACGCTGATACTAAGGAAAGGAGATTGAAACTAGTAATGCAGGTGCCTAAAAGCCTAGCAACTTGCAAATAGTTGCAGTTTTTTTAGCAAAAGTTGAAGTGAAAAGCAGAAAAAGATCAGGCTTATGCTTCGTCTGCCGTTTTGTCGTAAAGCTGTTTGAACGCTTTAGGTGTGCAGCCGTACTCTTCCTTAAACAACTTGTTGAAGTAGGAGACGTTTTTGTAGCCCACCGAGTAGGCAATTTCGGCGATATTCGCCTCCTCTACTGCCGCCAGTAACCGCGCCGCTTCCGTTAGGCGCAGCTTGTTGAGATAACCGGTAAAGGTAAAACCTAACTCGGCTTTGAGTATCTCGTTGATCTTGGTGCGGCTCACGCCTATAGCATTAACACTTGTCTCAAGGTTGAGTTCGGGGTTGGCATATTCTGTCGCCATGTAGCGCAATATTGCGTCTTGCGCGCGGTCCCGTTGCGGCTCCACACTCAACTGTTGATAGGCGACCAGCGGCCGATCGCGCTGCATTTTGTTTTTCAAATCACCGATAAGCGCGCGCGTATGCTGGCGGAAAAACCAAACGCCATAAGCTGCCCAGAGTAAAAATAAACAAATCGCCAACAAATACATATAACGCCAATCGCGGCCATTCAAGGTTAAGTCATTTATCTGCACCCGCGCAGCCTGCTCTCTCGGGCTTTGGTAGCTGGTGGCAAACTGAATTTTGGCGACCTGAGTCAGCTTATAGTCGTTCATAGATAACTTGAGGTGAAACATATCCAACCACCACTGGGGCAACTCCAAACGAGTTAGATCTAACTCCACCTTACTCCAATTTTTATCGCAGGCAAAAAATGCCGAGGGCGCGCGATAGGTTAAAAAGTCCTGCGGCTTTGTGATCTGTTCATCTAAGGTAAAAGCAATCATGGCGAGCACATTGGCTGGGGCGCATTTAACACTGAAACTCAAGCTGGTAAATGCAGAGAGATCCACCGGCGTTGGCTGAGCTTGCTCATCGCGAAACAACAGGGCAATGGACGCGGAAGGATGATCTATAGCATTGGAGAGCTTCATTTCAAAATCGAGGCTGTAGCTTGCATCGTTTAGCTGAACACTCGATTGACCGCCTTGATAGATATCCGACTCCGACTGCTCCACCCAATTGAGCCCGCTGCCCTCACCCGGTAGTAACGCAATGTGCAGGAAGGTGCGGCTTACGCAAAAGTAGGTCACCAACAAGCTGATAAGTATTAGCCCGATAAACACGAACAACGCCTTTTTGTAAAAATCCAACATTGAAGCCGCACCTTTTATAGATCTTTTGCCGAAGTTTACACACTTCAACTGGGCAATTTGCAGGGGGTATAGCTCCCCCTGAAAAACACTCGCTCAAAACGCTTAAATTAATGCGATGACAGTCGCTTTGGCGCAATAATCATTGGTATTATAATATTAGTTTGTGTAGATTATTCTTAACCGCTTTCCTTGCTCGCCAGCTCTAGGCAGACACCTAACATGCTAAAACCCATCATGATCATTACGGGGGCGCTGGTTATAGCAGCGGCCTTTTTTCTTGGCCGCTGGACTGCCACTACAGCGCTAATCCACAGTCCAACCGCTCAAGCCCTGAAGATTCAAACCTTCACCGCCCCAGCTGCGCCCACCCAAACTGCAGCCGCTCACATGCCTGCGCTTGAGGTTTCATCCTCTAAAACCACGACCCGAACACCACTCAACCAAACCCCCAGCTATATGAATGACCTAGCACGGCTACAAGCTCTGCTAGAACTTGCAACAACCCAACCACAAACTGCATTAGCGCAAGCACAACAGCTTAGAGGCGCGCTTAAAACCCAAGCCGAAACACAAATTTTGGCCATTTGGGCAGGCTTTGATGCCTACGGTGCATGGCATTGGCTAGAGGTGGAGCAGCCCGAACAGACGCAAGCGCGCGTCACCCTGTTAACGGCCATAGCGCGCCAGCAGGCACAAATAGCGATAGACCTAGCCGAGCAATTAGCCGCCGCCCAACCACAAATGAAAAAGGATATTTACCTCGCTGCTATTACCGGTATGAGCGAAGGTGGTGCCTATGATACAGCGGCTTTTTTCATTGAATACCTTGAGCTTGAAACAGAAATCAAAACCGATTTGATGAGTGCATTGGCTAACACTTGGGCGCTCTACCAACCCGATGCAGCCCTGCAATGGGTGATGGCGCAACCTCAAGCCTTCGGCACCGAAGCCCTTGGGCGCATGGGTGCAGCCTGGGCACAAACAGATCCGGCGGGTGCCGCCAATTTCGCCATAAGCCTAAGTGACAGCGCCCAAAAAACCATGCTGCGCGAAACCTTTCACCAGTGGCTAGAGACAGATATAACCGCCGCTAACCAATGGTTGGCAAGCATGCCCACCGCACCAGAGTTGGATGCATTAATTAGCGCAGGCGTGCTAAAAGCCAGCAGCAATGGCGCTGAAATTGACGGCCAAATTGATCAGCTACTCGGTTTAAGCGCACGCATTACCAACACCAAGTTGCGCATCAATACACTTATCAGCCTGTTTTCCCCCTACAAAGAGCAAAATCCCGAAGCAGCACTTCGCCAAATCAATGGCCTCAACTATCTATCCAGCAGCGAGCGCCAACAACTGCTGCAAGACCTTGCCCTAAGCCACTAAAAAGCAGAAAAAATGGCGCAAAAAATAAACTTTCAAAACTGCCTGCTGCCATCTTGTATTCACCAAAACTTACAACTATATTATTGTCTGACAAATGTAGCAAAAGGGATTTAATACAGCATCCCCCACATGGACACACCCAGACCTTATCTAATAATCATAAAGTAGGCTAAAAATGAAACTGATCAATTTAATTAAACACTCCTGCGCCATTGGCAGTATTGCCCTCGGTTGCTTCACGGCACTAACTGGCGCGCAGGCTGGCACTTATAACCTTACGGGCGACGTACTAACCCACGACCCCGCCATCGCCAAAGAAGACATCTGGTGGTTGGGCGAAACCAGCACGGCAGGTGGCATAGCCATTAAGTACTCTGCCAACGGTACCGCCTGGACACAGGGCCTACCTATTTTTAGCGGCGGTCTCACTTGGTGGAAAGCTTACAACGGCAACACTGCCTCTACCTGGGCCCCCGATATTTCGCGCTTCAACGGTAAGACCAACGTTTTTTATGCGGTTTCTACCTTCGGCTCCACCAAATCAGCTATTGGCTTAGCGCAAGCCACCTCTATGGCTGCGGGCGATTGGGTCGATAAAGGCATCATTCTCGCCACTGCGGCGGGTGGCAGTATCAATGCGATTGATCCCTCATTTATCTTGAGCAGCTCAGGTAAGCCCTTTTTAACCTATGGTTCCTGGGGCAACGGCATTTATATCACCGCCCTCGACAGTTCTACCCTAAAACCCTCAGGTAACTCCTACCGCATCGCCACGGCTAGCGGTGGTTTGGAAGGCGCGAACATTGTGTACAACGGCGGCTACTACTACCTGTTCGCGTCCAAAGGCCTCTGCTGCCAAGGCGCAAATAGCACCTACAATATCGTCTATGGCAGATCCACCAGTATCACTGGCCCCTACCTCGACAAAAATGGTGTTGATATGAAAAATGCGGGCGGTACCGTGTTTGAAAGTTCTGACAGCGGTTATGCAGGCTCAGGTGGACAGTCAGTTGCCAGTGGTCGCATTGCACGCCACAGATATTCCAAGTCCAACGGCGCCGCCATATTGTTTATCAGCGATCTCAACTTCTCTGGTGGCTGGCCAAGCTTTTAAATTTTAAGACGCTCACCTTACAGTCTGTTGAAAAATGTGTTCAACGCAGATAGCTTTTTCAACAAACTGCTAGGGCGCAGCTCTAAAAAGCGCGCCCTCATCAACCCTTAAAAATCGCCCCACAAATACTGCACTAAACTAATCGCCGCAAGCGGAGCAGTTTCGGTGCGCAGTACTCTAGGCCCGAGGGTTAACGCATTGAAATTTTGCGTTTGCGCTTGGGCAATTTCATCATCACTCAAACCGCCTTCGGGGCCAACAAGGAGCACAACACTCTGCGGTTGTTGCTCAGCGGGAAGTTTTTGGCTGTCGCGGTGATGAAGTACAAAACGCAACTCAGCATTCACCTGCGGCAGCCAATCAAAAATTTGCACTGGCGCAGTAAGCTCGGGCAATAAATTACGCTGGCACTGCTCGCAGGCGCTGACAATAATTTGCTGCCAACGCTCCATAAGTTTATCTTGTCGCTCGCCGCCCATTCTAACTTCGGTGCGCTCGGTGATCAGCGGGGTAATCTTAGTCACGCCCAGCTCGGTGGCTTTTTGCAGCACATAATCGAAACGATCGCCGCGCGATACGCCAATCGCCAATTCCAACACCAAGGGCGACTCGCGATTCTCAGCGCGGTATTCTGCCACTAAAACGGTCACGTTTTTTTTAGTGACCTCGTGAATACTGCCAGTGAACTCGCCACCCTTGCCATTAAATAAAACTAGCTCACGCCCCGCCTGCATGCGCAGCACTTTGCTGAGGTGATGGGCAGCGTCTGCTTCTAATTCAATCACCGCGCCGCTCACTAAGGTCTGCTCGGTAAATACTCTAGGAATACGCATAGTTGTTTGCTCGTAAGATCTTTATTAACGCTCTTTTGGTAATGATTGTGTCACTGCCTGAATGTTGAAGCCCAAGCTGGATTGCAAAAATAATGTAGCGGCGGGCGTGTGCTCCGTAAGTGCATCGGCTGCTAATAAAATAGCGCCAGCAGTCCAGGTGGGTTTTTCCTGCGGCCAAATAACCTGATCGCGAAAATTAAAACCGGTCCAATAACCACCATCGCCATCTTTAAACTGGTGCAGCCAACTAAATACTTGCAGCGCCTTGGCGTGCTCCCCGGCAGCGAGTAACGCCAAGGTTAATTCACAGGATTCTGCCACCGTCACCCAAGGCTCATCGCTCACACAGCGACAGCCAACATTCGGCTCCACAAATGTGTGCCAGCGGCTTTCTATGCGCTCATGTGCAGCTTTGCCACTCACCACACCGGTGAGAATGGGGTAAAACCAATCCATAGAGAAACGCGTTTTTGGCTCCCAAGTGCGATCAAAACACTCGGGGTGATAGCGCAATGCAGTGCCCAGCCGCCCATAGGCTTGCAGCCACGAATCCGTATTTTCACCCAGCTGTTGCGCACTTAGAATGGCGCACTCAAGGCTTTTATAAATTGAACTGGATGCGGTAATCAGCGCATCTTTTTTAGCACTACCGTCTTGCGCAACGGCCCAATAAATTTCACCGCTGGGGGCTTGATAGCGCAATACAAAATCAATAGCTTTTTTTATGCCGCCGAAAGCTTCGCGTAGAAATTCGCGGTCACCGGTGATTAAAAAATAATGCCACAACCCCGTTGCTATATAGGCGATGAAATTAGTTTCGCGATGATTTTTATCCACAGCTTCATTGCTAAGATAATTCGCCCACCAACTGCCATCCACTAATTGCTCGTCGAGCAGCCAGCGGTACGCGCGCTGTGCCGCTGAATAATTGCCGCCAATGGTGAGCCCCATAGCGGCTTCTATATGATCCCAAGGGTCGGCTTTGCCTTCTTTAAACCAAGGTATGCAGCCATTGGGCAATTGTGTTTGCGCGATATAATTTACTGTAGGGCGCAAAAGTGCTTCTGGGAAAAACCCCTTACTGAGCAGTAAATTTTTCATGGTGCACCCGCTCCTTCATTAAGATGATAGGTTAGGTTTTCATCTGCTTTCTTAAAATACATAACCACACTTTTTCCCATAATGGGGTTAAGAATTATTTCGAGGGTTTGGGTTAGCCAGGGTTTTTCCATAAGATCCCACACCAGCATACGGTGATAGAGTTTAATAATACGCGATTCATCTTGGGTGCCCCACCACAAACACTTCAACCACCAAAAAGGTGAGTGCAAGGCATGAGCCCAGTGTCGTTTTTTAAATTCAAACCCCAGCGCTATTATTTCAGCGCGCAGGGCGCGACCATCAAAAATACGAATGTGCCCGCCTTCTACTTGATGGTAGGCCTCACTCAAATGCCAACATATTTTTTCGGGCCAGGCACGCGGCACGGTTATGGCGACTAAGCCACCGGGTTTTAATACGCGCGTTATTTCACGCAGTACCCCAGCATAGTTAGGAATATGTTCGAGCACTTCGCTGCAAATAATTTTATCAATACTGTGGTCGGCAAAGGGCAAGCAAGTTGCATCCGTCTGCTGTAGAAAAAAATGCTTTTTGGTGCTCGCTTGCGCAAAAGGTTGATAACGCGTCTGCGCGGTAAGCAAGTCGCGATGATTTAAATCCACCCCGAGAGCGATTACATCCCCGTGTAAATAGCTGTTGATCACATGGCGGCCTTCGCCACAACCTATGTCTAAAACAATATCGCCGCTGTGCAGGGGGAAGTCGCGAAAATTAATGGTGAGCATCTTGCACCTGTATCCTGGCAGCTAGCGGCTCGGCAGCATTTTCTTGCACGCATTTTTGCTCAAGTAATTGGCGATAGTAATGTTCCATTTTTTTACCGACACAATCCCAACTGAGTTGCTGCAATATATGTGCGCGCCCTTTAGCACCTAATTGCGCGCGCATAACCTGATCGTTCATGAAATCGCGCAAAGCAAGCACCAACTCATCCACGGCGCCAGCTTTTACCAAGCGCGCGGCAGAGCCAACCACCTCTGGCAGTGCGCCGCCGTCGCTACAAATTAACGGGATACCGCAGGCCATAGCTTCAGCCGCAGGCAGCCCAAAGCCTTCGTAGAGTGAAGGTACAACCGCGATACTGGCGTGGGCATATTCTTGTACTAATTCTTCGGTACTAATACCGGACTTAAACTGCACTACCGTTTCTAAGTGCAAGGCTTGCAGCTCTTTTTGGGTATCGCCCTGCTCTTTTAATTTTCCAATCACCACTAACTGCAACTGGGGAAATTCCGTGCGCAGTTGCGCCAGCGCGCGCAATAAAATATTCAAACCTTTTAAGGGTTGATCAGAGGATGCGGTAGTAATCAGGCGGTAATCAGTGCGCTCAATATCGGCAAGTGGCTTAAATATATTCGCATCCACCCCATTGGGAATGACCTGAATACGCGCGGCGGGCCGGTTAAACGCCGCTACTATATCGCTGCGCGATTGGTGCGATACCGTGATGATGTGGTGAAGTTGCTGCACCACTTTTTGTTGCATCGCTAAAAAGCTGTACCAGCGATTAATTAACCAGCGCTGGCCTTTTTCGGTGGCGGCAGCGAGTGCTAAATCGCGATCTTGGGTAATGGGGTGATGCACCGTGGCGATCACTTTACAGCCAGCGTTTTGTAAGTCGAGTAAACCGTAACAGAGACTTTGGTTGTCGTGAATAATGTCGTAAGACAACTTGTGCGTTTTAAGATGCTTAACTAAACGGCGACCAAAACAATAGGGCTCGCCAAAGGCACCGCTCAATTTACTCCACCATTCATAAGAATCGGCAAAAGATAATAAGTGCTTAAAACGCAGCGCACGGGTGGGATTGGCCTGTGCATATAGATCGAGGCTGGGCAGTTTTATCAGCGCCACGCGCGGATCAAGCTCAGGATAGGGTGGGCCAGAAATAACATCCACACCGTGGCCTAAATCCACCAGGGCTTTGCTTAAATAGTGCAGATATATACCCTGCCCGCCCACGTGCGGGTGGCTGCGATAACCCAAGAGCGCAATGCGTAGTGCACCGGGTGCAGGCGTAAATTCAGCAGAAACTGACAATTCGGGAGCGTTATCCTGAGGGTAACCAAGGGGAGAGTAAGACATTAAGCGCAATTACCTTATTTAAGTCTGCGCATTATAGGCTCAGAGCGGCAATCAACTCCATGAATCACGCCCAGGGCAGGCTATTCCGTCGGCGGCGCCATAATGGGGAGAAGGACTTTTTCTGCGGTTGAGGCTGCAGATTCTGCTGTTGTAGCTGATGGCTGTTCTGTTTCAGCTGATGGCTCTTCTGTTATAGCGGGCGGCTCTGCTGTTGTAGCTGAAGGCTCTGTTGCAGCTGAAGGCTCTGTAGCAGCGTCTAGTGCGTCGCGTATAGCATCAACTGCTGTAGTTATAGGCGCTACAGGCGTTGTGGCGGCGGAAGCCACCACATCAAAACGCAATACGCCTATTACTTGGTTCGCTTCAGTTACAACGCGAATTTTCCAGTGGCCGAGTGAATTTTCAGGGAAATTTTCCTTGTGTGACCAAGAGCGATAGCCCGCTGTTCGCCCTCCGTTAATATCCAAAGCCACCTTGTCGATGACTCGGCCATTTAATTGCCAAATATGATAGATGCGCTCATTTAAACCGCGCGGTGCATAAATGGCGGTATAGGCATAGAGCCCACGGTGCAGCTGCTCTAGGGTAACCACATCAAACGTATTATGGGGTGAGCGATCGGCCGCATTAAATTCATTGGTAATAGCAACCTGAGTCAGCCAGAGCGTAGCGGAAGGAATCCAAGGGCGCACCACGAGGCCCACAGCAGCGGTGGCGACTGCCAACAAGAGTATTGCGATAATCCGCTTCCACCAGACAAACTTCAGCGCTTGCACGACATTGGCCAAGGTCAATACCATGGCAATCCCGAGCGACCAGAGATAGGCTTTGGGTGTTGGCAAATGAAAAATAATTGGCAGGGCCGTCAGCAATACCGCAAATAACGTCATCCCATGAAAAATAAAATACAAACCCCGCCGCGGGGCCAGCCAACGATAATAAATGGGATCAATAATCGAAATGAGCGCTGCCCCCATTAAAAAGGCAGTGAAGACCATTTGCCCGCTATTCCAGGCGGTGGTGATAAAAAAGAAGGGAATAACAAAAAATAGACTTTCTTGATGCACCATCTGCGTGGCGAAATTGATCAAGGCGGGAGGTAATTCAAGGCCGAACCAGTGCGCAACACCTTTCTTCAACAGCACTTCTGAGCTCAGCCAAATCCAACTGACGAGCATCGCCGTCGCTAAGACTTGGGCTAAGGCCTGTTTGCGCTCGACCATTACAAAACTGAGCACACCTGAAACAAATCCAAATAGCGCTACTGCAATGGGGTAGCGCCCCACGAGGATATAAAGATATTCAACCAAAGTTTTTAGCTTTGCTTTTAGGGGTAACAGCATTCGTTCGTCTCATGCGATACACCAACTCACACCCATCGTGCGAATTTAGCCTGTATCACCAGCGAGCTTAATGAAAGCCTAAAACCCTGTATGTCTCCTAGCGAACATAAAGTTTGATATTCATAACATATTCTGCGTGCAGCCAGAAACACACCGGCTTTACTATGGGCATTAATAGAAAATTCTGGCAGTCCATTGCAGCGAAAATATCAATGCTCACGATTTACATCTAGGTGCTTATCCACCAACATCAATCCAACGCCTGCCACTAAGAGCACAACCAAAGCACCGATTAAAGATGCGCTGACTATAATACCTGATACCAACATGATGACTCTCCCGTTTTGCTGGGCGCTAGCATTAACGCCCTTAGGAGTAGTGTGCAATGTAGAGGGGAGCTGGGAATTGATACAGATCAAACAATATTTTTCAACATTTGATCTAAAACAAACTGCGCGGCATGCGTGGATTTTTAAGTACTGTGGATAGCAATCAAGCCAAAATTTATATCAATATAGAACACAGTTACCAAGCGCGCGGTAACTGCTTTTTAATTTCGAGATAGCCCGAGCATTGCTCTACATAGCCGCCAATTAATAACTGTTTCATAATGCGGCTAACCATTTCGCGCGACGAGCCCACCATGTTGGCAATATCCTGATGCGTCACCTTAGGCGTATGAATGCGTCGCTCTGCGTCTGCGAGCTTTTCTAAAGCATTGCTCACCCGTCCGTATACATCGAGCAGTGCCATGTCCTTCACACTTTCTGTGAGTACACGCACGCGCTGTGTAAGTTCACTCATGAGCTGCATAGCAAATTCAGGGTGCTTCTGAATCAACTCCAATACATGCGCGCGCGCCACTAACAAAATTTCACAGGCCGTAACTGTTACTATCGACGCCGAGCGCGGTTGGCCATCTATTAAAGACAACTCACCAAAATACTCGCCCTCTTGCATGTAGTTCAAGTTGACCTGACGCCCCTCTTCATTATTGAGATAGGCACTCACGGTACCCTTGCGAACAATATAAAGATGTGTGGACTCATCACCCTCGGTAACTAAGACGGTGTTTTTAGGGTATTTGCGCAATACGCTAAGTTTTTCCAATTGAGCCAGATACTCAGGCGGCACTGTGGCAAAAAGACGGACATTTTCTAACATAGCAGCAGGCTTCGTTGAATAAATGAATGACTACAAGTAAATAAGGCTATCTCGTCCGGTAAAATAATACCTAAAACGCGCCTAGCATAACGTTTCAAGCAGTCTTAGGCTATTCAGGCAAATTAAGATGCCAATTTTTGTGGCCTAGCACACACGCTAAAAGGCGTTTGCGGTGGATGACTTATTGTATTTCTAGGGTTCAGGCCTAATAATTGCCGCTGCTTTTGCGCAAGGTAGCGCACCCTAGCACCTCCCCGTCGCCAACCATTTCCTCAAGGACAACACGAGAGACTCACGCCCTATGCTTGCCGCCAACACAACGCATTGTGAACAAACACTTATGTTCACCGATATTGTGGGCTACTCGCGCCTTATGGGCCGCGATGAAGCGCTCACAATCGAGATGCTGGGCGACTATCGCACCATTTTACTCAGCCATATAGAAGCGCAAGGCGGCCAGCTTGTCGAATTCGCCGGCGATGCCATCTTCGCCCGCTTCGACACCGCCGCCGCCGCCGTCACCGCCGCCATTAATATTCAAAAAAACCTCTCCTCGTTTAATCAAGGCCGCGATGACACCCTGCCCCCACTGCAAACCCGTATAGGTATTCATAAAGGTGAGGTATTACTGCGTGAAAATGCAGTGTTAGGTGACAGCGTAAACATCGCCGCACGCCTAGAACCCATAGCAGTAGCGGATGGTATTTGTGTGTCAAAAGCGGTTTACGACGACATTCGCCTGCAATTATGCGAGCCAATAAAACGACTTGGCAGCCAAGAATTAAAAAATATTGAACAAAAAATCAGTGTCTTTTTAATCAAGCCCTCTGGCATTAAAAAGCGCGATCACCTGCACTACCTGCTGCGCACCATCAATCAAAAAATCGCCGCCTACCGCTATCCGCTTAGCCTTACCTTGCTCGCGATTATTATCGCGGGTGTTTACTTTATTCCCCGCTGGCTAGTACCCGGTTACGCCGCCAACTATGTAGAAATTGCTGACTTTAAAAATTTAATGGATGAAAAAGGCGATTCGGACTATTTCTCTGCCGGAATCACCGAAGCCGTACGCTCCCAGCTCGCCGACATGCGCGATGTTTATATTGTTAATGCCAAAGAAGGTATACATGCACCTATTCGACTAGAAGGTAGCGTACAAAAACTCGGTGACAACTTGCGTATTGCCTACCGTTTATTTCGACGCAAAGATGATGTGCAAATTGCAGGTGGAAAACTGGACGGAACTTATCAAGATATTTTTATTTTGCAGGATCGGTTGGTAGGCGAGATAGCGCGCTATTTGGCGGAAGAATTCAAGCTGCAGAATTTTAGGCCTGCGCCTTTAAAACTGACTAATGATGTGACGGCTTATGATTATTATTTAAGAGGATTAGACTTTCTTGGACAACCAAATTCACATCAAAGTGTAGACTCTGCTATTCAAAATTTTAATACGTCCTTAGTACATGACGCAGTATTTTCTTTGGCAAATACAGGTTTATGCGAAGCTTATTGGAAAAAATATGAAATCACTAGCGCAGCTCGTTGGCTAGATGATGCTGAACGACATTGCTTACTTGCATTAGAGCAAGACAATACTTCCGTTAGAACCTATAAGGCAATAGGTTCGATATATCGTGATACAGGAAAATATCATAAAGCAATAAAATATTTTCAAAAGGGTTTATTTATTAACGAAGAAGACGTAGCTACTGTTGTCGCTCTTGCTAGCGCTTATGACTTATCAAATATGAACAAGGAAGCAGAAGCGCTTTACATCTCAATAATAAAAAGATACCCGAAAAACTGGATGACCTATGATGGATATGGATACTATTTAACTCGCCATAGCAGATATGATGAAGCCATATCCAATTATTATAAAGTATTGAATCTTACTACAGAAAACATAACAGCGCTCAATAATATAGGAATCAACTACCTCTTAAAAAATGATTTTGCAAAAGCGGCTTCTGCTTTTGAAAAAGCAGCAGAAATTGAACCAAACACCAGCATATTCGCCAACACTGGAAACATGTATTACTTTTCAAAAGATTTTGCGAAAGCAGCCCACATGTTTGAAAAAGCGCTGCGCCTTGAACCACATAACTTTCAATGGTTAGTTTTTTGTGGTGACGCTTATAAGTTTATAAAATCAAAAAATAAAATAACTAAGGAATATTTTAATAGAGCAGTGGAAGCAACAATGGCAGAAATTAGATCTAATCCTACAATTGCCAAGAACTATCAGTATGCCGCCAGATCTCTAGCCTATCTTGGTAGGCTAGAAGAAGCTCAAGAAATGCTTTATATCGCTAATCAATTAGATTCAGACAGCACTGAATCTATCTACACTAATCTGCGTATTGCCATTTTAGAAAACAATGAAGATAAAATCAGAAAATTAGCATCCCGTTTGCTTGAAACAGAATATTCAGATAAATTGCTCTTGGCAGACCCCGACTTTTCGATTTTACATGAACCGCAGTATCAGGATATTTTTGCTAAACCCCTATAGCTTTATTCATTCAATGAGGACAAGAAATGAAACATCTTAAGATCGCCGCAACTGCAGCACTATTTACACTCTTAACCGCCTGTGGGTCCATGGACTGCAAACCGCAGAAACCTACTACAGGCAAGGCTTTGCCCGGCACCAATACCGTTGTCGTAGGTATTTCACTGGATAAAAGCGGCATGCCACAAGAGAGCTACAAAGACATCGTGGCCTACCCCGGGCAGAAAGTGCTTTACGCAGGGCCTGATCAATTCTCTATTGTATTTAAAGATAAAAAGACGCCCAATGGAAAAATTGAAAATAAATCAATACGCGGAGTTGTAGTTATTCAAATTCCCGAAAATATTTTTGCGCAGAAAGAGTTCATAGAAGAGGGCCGTAAATTTGATCAACTAACCTTTGATTATGGTATTCGTACTAATGGTAAAGAACTTGACCCACCACTTATCATCAGAAGAAATAATTAATTTAAAAATAGCCACCAGCAATAAAGTCTGCCTTAAGTAAGGCAGACTTTATAGTTTTAAGCTTTCAAAATCACATTCCTCGTGCCAAACGTAAATAAGTCACAAACCCCCTTCGCATTTGCTCACAGTATTCCTTGTCTTAAGAGCGTAACTTCAGGTCTGTAGCAGGGCGCCTGCAGGGAAGGCGCGCATTTTTGATAAATGTCGCCAAGGATTGGGGGCCGCATTGAAACTGGCGATAGGTAGCAAGGATTCGCAGGGCACAGATTACAACCGCAATCAATAGGGATATTGCGTGACCCGCTTTTTAACGTTTCAGTACACTTGGCTTTGATCAGGGCGCCCAGCTACATACTCTTACACCCTGTGTTAACGAATGGATGAAACCCCCGCGCTCTGAGGAGTGCAGAAGGAGTTGCTATGACGAACCAAGCTATTGTTAGTATTTTGCTTTTTAGCCTGTCACTGGCCGTGCTGGCAGCGGCTAGCCCTATGGGTATGGAAGCGGTTAACAACACACTGGCGATGCAGGAGGCTAGATTCACACAGGGAGATGTGAATTCGCCTGCGACAACAAAAACTACTGCGCGCGCGCAAGAAAAATCCTGTACGCAAAATTACAATCCGCTCTGTCATGCAGATGTTGCGCAGGGCTTAGCTACAACCGAATCGAATTCCTTAACCTTTAAACCGCTCAGCGTTATTCTGCTTATTGTTGGCTTGATTATGTTTTTTGTATCGCGCCGCAGCCAGTCTTCTAAATAAAAAAACGCCCCAGTATTTTCATAGTGGGGCGTTTTTTATGATGTGCTTTTTGCTGTTACAAACCATCTGCCGTAAAGGTTTTCATCACATAGTCTACCCGCTGTTCCGGCGTGCGGTGCATTCTCGGCTTAAGCGATTCCACATGACGCAAACGCGGTAAAAGACCGCGGCCATTTGCAACTTGAATCGCCAAACCGGGGCGAGCATTTAATTCTAATAGTTGCGCGCCGCGGGTTTTGTCTAAGACCAAGTCGGTGCCTATGTAACCGAGGCCGGTCATTTCAAAACATTTGGAGGCGAGCAACAGCCAATTGCGCCAGTCTTCTATTTGAATTTCATTGAGTGCGCGTTTGGTGTCGGGGTGGTGAGTTACTGGTTTGGAGTGTTGCACAGCATTGAGCGCGCGCCCCGTGGCTATATCCAAACCCACGCCTACCGCACCTTGGTGAAGGTTAGCTTTACCGTCGGACTTTTTAGTGGCTAAACGCAACATGGCCATTACCGGATAGCCTTTGAATACGATGATGCGAATATCCGGTACGCCTTCAAAGGAGTAGTCTTTAAAGTAGTCGTCGAACTGAATCAAATCTTCAACTAAAACCACATCGGGCTTACCGCCAAGCGAGTAAAGACCTGCGAGGGCGTTACTCATGTGGCGACGAATATCTTCGAGGGTGATTTCTGCGCCCGAGGCTTTGATGAACTTGTCTTCACGGCGGCCAATGATTACCAAAATCCCCTTGCCACCTGAACCCTTGGCGGGCTTGATGGCGAAGGCTTCCAAATCCATTAGCTGGTCTTCAATGTGGGCAATTTCATATTGCGCATTGATCACAAACAATAGTTTTGGTGTGGTGACTTCATACTCTTCTGCGAGCAATTTGGTTTTGAGCTTATTGTCCACCAAGGGAAATAAACTACGCGGATTGTAGCTGCCAATAAAGTCGCGGTTGCGGCAGTTCATGCCGAGTATACCCATACGCTTTAAGCGCCACGGGCTAACCCATGATTCCCAGAAGCCCATTAGTGTTCACCCTTGCTTACATTGTTGTCGACCATGGCGCGGAAGCGACGCAGCTCAGAAAGTTTGTAGCCAGTGTATTGGCCCATCAACATAATCAACGCAAGACAAACCAGATTTAACTCAGGGAAGTTAAAGGTTAGGTGACCAATAATTGAAAATTGCATAAGGGTATAAGCCAGTACCGCTACCAAGAGACTGCCGCCGCCTTGCACCAATACTTCTTTGGGGCCTTCCTCTTCCCACAGAATCGACATACGCTCAATTGTCCAGGCGATGATGATCATGGGGAAGAAGGTGATGGTCATGCCAGTATTCAAGCCCATTTGATAGCCGACAAGACTGAGCGCCGAGATAATAAATATCACCAGCACCACTAGCGTGGCAATCCTCGATATCAGCAGTAAATTTAGCCTCGATAAATAGGTGCGCAAAACTAAGCCCATCGCAACAACGGTGACAAAGCTCACGACGCCAAGAACCAGCGAGGTTTGCAAAAATGCCATGGCGATCAAGATAGGCATAAAGGTGCCCGAGGTTTTTAAGCCGATGATAATGCGCATAAACACCACCACCAAGGCGCCAACAGGCAAGAGCAATAACAGCTTAAACATACTCTGCTCTTCGATGGGCAAATGTTGAATACTCAGTACACTGAACACACTGTCGCGATGCTCAGACTTTACCAAGTCCAACGCTGGTACTGTTTGGTGAATCATCGAAAAGCTGACCCGCGAGCGATTGCCGCCAGACACATCCAAAATAGATTCGCCACCGGTATGCCAAAGCAAAAGATTTTGCGGAACACCCTGCTCACCGGTGTAGGGGTTAAATAGCATCCACTGCTTGCCGTCGAATACCTGTACTAAACGCGTGAGGTTTTGATGGCGGCGCGCATCTTCTAAATAAAGACCTAGCGCAGGGCGTGCAGGTACACCCGCTTGGTTCATGAGCTTTTCAATCAAGACTGATTTATTTTTTTCTGCCGCAAGCATGAGCGCTGCATTTTGATCCAACGATTCGGAGTTAAACAGTTTAATTAACTCGCGCGCGAGGCTTTGCGAATTGCTCGATTTACTCCAAGCGGTATCCAAAACTTGCAGTGCCGCCGTTTCTTGCGAGGGGCCGTCCCAATCGATACGGCGCGCTTCTGGAATATTCAGCAATTGATCTTTTGAGTTGTCATCACTCGCTTCGATAAATTGCGTTTTATAGTAAATCGTCTGACCACCCACCGCCTCGCGTTTGGACCACTCGCCGCGACGCACACCATTTTCTGTTACCACCGCGAAGCCATAACCAGGCGCTGCGGCCTGCTCGCTAAAACTGCGGAACCCAGGAGGGCTGTCGGGCAAGCCTAAGCGCGCGGTGACGGGTTCGCCAATCGCATCAAAATCGATGCGCGCCTCTACCAGCCACACCGGCTTTTGCACCCCAGGGGTGAAAGGAATATCCATTTGGCTATGACGCAGCCAAGCGGTCACCAAACCTACTAACATCAAGGCAGTGACTACAGCGTAAAAAGGAGCGCGAGAAGGTTTTTGCATGGGAGATTTCCTTGTGGAGCCAAACCCCAGCACAACGGCTGGGGTACACAGAATGGGAGACTAAAATGCGGAAGCGATGAGTGCCTAGGGTTTAGGCTTATCAGCGGGTTCATCTTTAGGGGGTAAAGGAGCCAAGTTATTGCCACTGACATCTACCAACATTACATCGCGCAATAAATTGCGCCCAACTAATAATGGATATTCCGAATTACTGCGGTCGGCCAAGACGAATTCGCCTTTTTGTGCGAGCTTGCCAATGGTGAAGCGCATTTCTACCACGGGGCGACGATCGCTGGTCGCGCCACCTGAGGAGGTTACCGTTTGGAAGCGCACGCGTTTACGTTCCAACACATGCGGCTCTTTAGTCGTTGGGTTGTACACCGTAAAGCGCACCCACTCTTCACCGCTGCGTTCAAACATTTGAATATTGCGTGCATCTAAGACGGAGTTGCTCACGCCAGTACTGATGCGCGCTTGCATAACGATATCTAAACCGGCCACCAAGGCCTGTTCGCGCAAGCCAACAATTTGCTTATCGATAATGGGCGCCACTTTGGCGCGCCGCTTTTTGGTGGCGGCATTCGGCACGGGTGGACACTCAACTTTTGGCCCAGGGACTTCAATAATTTGGGGTTTGGCTTCCAGCAATTGTTGCTGCGCCGTCAAACGGGTTTGCACCTCCGCGAGGCTCGCTATCAATGCCGCTTGTTGTTGTTGTTGGGCTGTACTCTGCGCCTGCTGCTGTGCGAGGCACTGCTGAATAGTACTCACATCCGCTTGACTAAGCTTAGGCTGCATACTGCATGCACCCAGGCTCAATAGTGCTGCACCACATACCAAGGCCAAAACGCGCTTAGGCGTTTTACTGCTGCGTAACTGAAAGCTATCTGAAACGTTTTTCATTAGGTCAACCGGAGAGATTTAAAAAGAGAATATATTCAGTGTAGGTGCAGGTGATTAACGTATGACGACTAATCAGCCGATCAATTGTAACGACATGGCGCACCGAAAACACTAGCGACAGATGTTTCCTTAAGATTTAAACACATAATGACGCGGATACTCGGGTGGCAGGCGCCGAAAGCGCTTGTATTCCCATTGGTATTGGCTGGGCGCGCGCCGCACACAGGCTTCAACACAGTTATTTAACCCAGCAACAGATTCCACCTGATCCGCGCTTAGGATAGCGGCATCAGCCGCCAACACCACAATTTTAAAGCCACCCGCTACGCGCTCTGCATAGCAGGAACACACACCGCAACCGGTGCGGGAGATAAGGCCGTGAATAAGCGTCATGGTCAACGCTGGCTGCCCAAAAAATGGGGCGATGCAACTGCCCGACTCTTTGTCGGGTACTTGATCAGGAAGCACACCCACGATATTACCGGCCTGCAAAGCTTTAAATAGCATCATGACACCCTTGCGATTGGTGGGCGCCATGCTGATATTTAACTTGCTGCGACCAGAAAGCACTAGGTCATCCATCGCTTGGGTTTTAAGCGGCTGATACATAGCCGTAAGATGCGCAACACTCGCCAAATAAGGTGCAACCACCTCCCAATTACCATGATGCGGTGCCAATACCACAACACCTTTACCCGCCGCCAACTGCGCGCGCAGAATTTCATCGCCTTCTATAGCCACAAGCTTGCCTTGTAACCAAGGCCATGAATTGCGCCAAATCGCACCGGCTTCCATCGCTGTTTTAGCGGTTTCACACAGGCTTTGACGCGCTAAGACGCGCTGCTCTGACTCCGACAGCTCAGGAAAACAGAGGGAGATATTCTTAAGAGTAACCTTGGCCGCACGGCTGCGGCTGAGCCACATGAGCTTACCGCTCAGGCTGCCGAGGGCGCGCAAGCCGCTCAAAGGCAAGAGTGCAAGAAACTTGAAGATAAACGGTGCAATGTGGTCTTTTATTGGAATAGCGGTTTTCATTCGCCATGGTTCCTATCGGCTGAAAAGTGTGCCCAGCTTACCGGAAATAGCGCCGCAACTGAATATAAACAGCTTCTGTGCAGCTGAACAGGATTCTATTCACTTAAAAACGACACCCCAGAATGCACAACACCGCCCTAAGGCGGTGCTGTCAAGCAAAGCAAAAGCATCATGCGGTTTATTGCACGCGCACTGCCGAGAAGATATCCACAAACGTTAGCTCTTTGGCGATCTCAATCGGTACATGCAAGCGGCTGGCAATATCGCGCGCTGACACTATGCCGCGAATATGGTGCGCATCTTGATCCACTACCAACAGATACTCCTGATGGGACTTTTTCAAGGTGGACACTATGTCTGATACAGTCGCCTTAGAAAATTCAGTAAATTCGACCGCGTGTATTTTTAAACGAGCATGCATTAAATCCTGCACCAGTAATTCATCGCGCTTTACCCGCATCTCCATTTGCTTAAGCAGCAAATTGTGGTCGGAGAGATCATCTTGGCTGATCACGCCAATAAACTCTTTGCTGTCGTCTACCACCAGTTTAATTTTCACATCTTCAGCCTGCATAACCTCTAAGGCCTCTGTCGCTTCTAACTGGGCATAGGCCATATGCGGCTTGTGATTGCGAAAATCCGTCAAAATAGTGAGCGCCGAGCTATCGGCCTGCACATCGGTAAACTCTTCAGGCTGCACTAAATGATCGTTAGTCGCCAACGCAAAAACATTTAAATTTTTCATCACAATTCCCCAGTATGCAAGTAGATCAACGCAGGGGAGAACATCGGCATGAGCGCTGGTCAAAATTCCAAGCTGTCGAATGAATCTCTCGTCTGTGTTCTTAACATAGGACTTTGCTTGAAGAATTAAAACCCACAAAACCCGCTATTTACGCATCCTTTACTCTGTCTTTACGAGTGCTTTACTCACGCTGCCCAAAATCTCACAGGCGATTTAAAACATGCGCAGATAGAATGCTGCCATTGACCGCCCGCAGCCGCTATAATCGCCGCACTTTTATCTTCAAATTGCCCAATTTTGGCGAAATAACACTAGCGGAGGCCGGTTTACCGTGTCTGATACTCCAAGTTCGACTCCATCTAAACCCGATGTAAGCACTTTTCAGGGCCTAATTCTGGCATTACAGGAATATTGGGCGCGCCAAGGCTGCGTAATTCTGCAACCACTCGATTTGGAAGTGGGCGCTGGCACCTTTCACCCCGCGACTTTTTTGCGTGCGATTGGCCCCGAAACCTGGAACGCTGCTTATGTGCAACCTTGTCGCCGCCCTAAAGACGGCCGCTACGGCGAAAACCCCAATCGCCTGCAGCACTATTACCAATTTCAGGTGGCGCTTAAGCCTTCGCCCGCCAACATTCAAGATTTGTATCTCGGCTCACTACGCGAGATGGGTATAGACCCCCTAGTGCACGATATTCGCTTCGTAGAAGACAACTGGGAGTCGCCCACCCTCGGCGCATGGGGCTTGGGTTGGGAAGTGTGGCTCAACGGGATGGAAGTCACTCAGTTCACTTACTTCCAACAAGTAGGCGGCTTGGAGTGCTTCCCCGTCACGGGCGAAATCACTTACGGTATTGAGCGTATTGCCATGTACCTGCAGGGCGTAGATTCGATTTTCGATTTGGTGTGGACGGTAAACCCCAACGGCGACAAGGTCACCTACGGCGATGTGTTCCATCAAAACGAAGTGGAGCAATCCACCTACAACTTTGAAGAAGCCGACACTGAATTTTTGTTTAACGCCTTCGATTTTTACGAGAAAGAAAGCCAGCGTTTGATGACCAAAAACTTGCCGCTGCCCGCCTACGAATTGGTGATGAAAGCCTCGCACGCGTTTAACTTACTGGATGCGCGCCACGCGATTTCGGTAACTGAGCGCCAGCGTTTTATTTTGCGCGTGCGCACCCTGTCGCGCGCCGTGGCGCAAGCCTATTACGACAAACGCAAAGAACTGGGCTTCCCCCTTGCGCCTGAAGCGCTGCGTCTACAAGCCCTGGCTGCCGGAGAATAAGCATGACCGATTTTTTAGTTGAACTTGGCACCGAAGAACTGCCGCCCAAAGCATTAAAAACCTTAATAGCCGCATTCGCCGAAAATATTACCGCGAGTTTACAAGCCGCTGACCTGTCATTCGATGCAGTGCAAGCCTTTGCCGCGCCGCGCCGTTTAGCGGTGCTGGTTGCCAATCTCGCCAGCGAAACCCCGTCGAAAGAATTAGTGGTGTGGGGCCCGCCCGCCGCAATTGCTTTTGATAAAGACGGACAGCCCACCAAAGCGGCACTCGCCTTTGCTGAAAAAAATGGCATTGCCGCCGCTGACTTAAAAACCGAAAACGATGGCAAAGCCGACAAGCTTGTCGCGCGCATTAGCACTACCGGTAAAAAAGCGGTCGAGCTACTCGAAGCTATTATCAATGATGCTCTCGCAAAATTGCCCATCGCCAAACGCATGAAGTGGGGCGCTAAGCGCGAAGAATTTGTACGCCCCGTGCACTGGCTGGTCATGCTCTATGGCACTGAAGTAGTAAACGCGTCTATTCTCGGTTTGCACGCAGGCCGCAGCACCCGCGGCCACAGGTTCCACTTCAACAACACCATTGAACTGGCGCAGGCGAGCGACTATCTCCAGAGTTTAAAAACCACCGGCTTTGTATTGGCCGACATGGCGGAACGCAAAGCATTAATTCAACAACAAGTAGAAGCCGAAGCGAAAAAAGTGGGCGGCACCGCAGTGATCGACCCCGACCTGCTCGATGAAGTAAACGGCTTGGTAGAGTGGCCGAATGCACTTACCGGTAAATTTGAAGAGCGTTTCCTTACGGTACCTTCAGAGGCGCTCATCGCGTCTATGAAAGAACATCAAAAATATTTCCATGTGGTCGATGCCAACGGCAAGTTAATGCCTAATTTCATCACCGTCGCGAATATCGCCAGCAAAGACCCTTCACAAATTATCGATGGCAACGAGCGCGTTATTCGCCCGCGCTTATCAGACGCTGCATTCTTTTACGAGACAGATAAAAAAACCACACTCGCTGAATTGCGCGAGCGTTTAAAAACCATCGTATTCCAAGCGCAACTGGGAACAGTGTTTGAAAAAACCGAGCGTGTTTCTGCCTTGGCGAAAAACATAGCCGCGCAATTGAACGCCGATCAAAACTCCGCCCAGCGCGCAGGTGAACTGTGCAAGTCAGATCTCGTCTCTAACATGGTGGGCGAGTTCGACAATATGCAAGGCATTGCCGGTTACTACTACGCGCTTAACGACGGCGAAAATGCCGAAGTAGCGGCGGCCATGAACGAGCAGTATCTGCCGCGTTTTGCTGGCGATGAATTACCCGCAACCAGTACCGGCGCCATTATTGCCCTCGCGGATCGCCTCGATACTATCACCGGCATTTTCGGTATAGGCCAAGCACCCACCGGTTCAAAAGATCCCTTTGCACTGCGTCGCGCGAGCATTGCTGTGTTGCGCATCTTGGTGGAAAAAAATCTGGCGCTGGATTTACGCGAGCTGTTAACTCTCGCTAAAAATCAGCACAAGAATCTCACTGTAGGTGCTGAATTAGTGGAGCAAGTATTAAGCTATATGCTCGACCGTTTCCGCGCCTTCTATGAAGACGCTAATATTCCCGCCGAAGTATTCCAAGCGGTAACCGCAAAACAATTATCTCAACCGCTGGATATTAATCAGCGCGTATTGGCCGTAAGCGAATTTAGCAAACTGCCGCAAGCGCAAGCGCTGGCCGCCGCCAACAAACGTGTATCAAATATATTGAGCAAACAAGATGCTCCCGTCGCGACAGCCGTGAATGCTGCACTGCTGCAAGAAGACGCGGAAAAAAATCTCGCGCAAGCAGTCGATGCTAAAGCCGATTTAGTCGCACCTTTGTTTGCTGCACGCGAATACGCCAAGGCACTCGCGCTGCTGGCGGATTTACAACAACCGGTAGATGCGTTTTTTGATAGCGTTATGGTGATGTGTGAAGACCCCGCGCTGCAGCAAAATCGTTTGGCGCTGTTAAACAAGTTGCGCGGTTTGTTTTTAGAAGTAGCCGATATATCCTATTTGGTTCCGGCAAAAAGCTAAACCCAACCCCACCCCAACCCTCCCCTTAAAAAAGGGAGGGAGCTTAATTTCACTTCGCCCTTAAAAACGGAGTGAGATCGGCTCCTCCCCCTTGCAAAGGGGGAGGCTGGGAGGGGGTAAATCTTCCCTTGAGAACAACATGAAATTAATTATTCTCGACCGCGACGGCGTGATTAATCACGAGCGCGACGACTACGTAAAATCCGCCGCTGAGTGCGTGCCTATCGACGGCAGCATAGAGGCTATAGCACGGCTCAACAAAGCGGGCTTTACCGTTGTCATTGCCACCAATCAAGCAGGCTTGGCCAAAGGCAAGTTTGAACTTGAAGACCTGGAAGCGATTCACGAAAAAATTACCGCTCTAGTCGAAGATCAAGAAGGCGAGTTGGGTGCTATTTTTTATTGCCCACATCATCCCGACGACCACTGCAAATGCCGCAAACCCATGCCGGGAATGCTCGATGCCATAGAAGCAGAATTTAACACTTCGGTAGAAGGCTGCTATTTTGTGGGTGACAGCCTGCGCGACTTACAAGCCGCGCAACAAAAAGCCTGTAAGCCTGTGCTCGTAGAAACGGGTAACGGCGGTAAGACTCTCGCTCAATTAAATGATGCGAGCTTGCAAACTGCCAGCCCGCTCATGTCCCTCGACCAAGTACAGGTATTTGCCAACCTCGCCGCCGTCGCAGATTTTGTTATTGCAAATCAACAGGAATAATCGTGCTCTACTTTCGCAGTTTACTTTTTAGTATTGGCTACAACCTTACCAGCGCCTTAGCCGGTTTAATTGCCGTCATTATCTGGCCAATTTTTCCCTACGCCTGGCGCTGGCGCATAGTCACCTGCTGGAATCGTTTTGTGATGTTCTGGCTGCGTATTTGTTGCGGCGTGCGCTTTGAAATCTCCGGCCACAAACACGCCGAGCAATTTCCCTGTGTGATTATGGCGAAGCACCAAAGCACCTGGGAAACCATGTTTCTGCAATATTATTTTGGGCCAGTGAGCACCATCCTCAAAAAGGAATTATTTCGTATTCCTTTTTTCGGTTGGGGTTTGGCCAGCTTGCGCCCTATCGCTATAGATCGCAGCAGCCCAATGCAGGCACTAAAAGAAATTAAAAAAATGGGCCTGCATCGTTTGCAACAAGGCAACAACCTGATGATTTTCCCGGAGGGCACGCGAACGCCCATCGGCGAAGTAGGCAACTACGCCCGCAGCGGCGCCGACATCGCCATCAGCGCCAATGTTCCTGTCATCGCCGTTGCCCACAATGCTGGCGAATGCTGGCCACACCGAAAATTTATTAAATACCCCGGCACTATTCATGTAGTGATCAGCGAACCTATAGCCACCGAAGGTAAAGATCGCAAAGCCTTAACGGAAGAAGTTAAAAACTGGATTGAAGGGGAAATCGCCAAGATGCCAGCGGCGCGGCAGTAATTTAGCTATCTAATTAGTATTAAAAAGCCGCGCAGAAATTTCTTGAGCGGCTTTTTTATTGAGTCTAGTAATGCGCTAAGGCTTTTTACTCACCGCAAAAATCCGCTCAGCAGGTATGCGCAATTGCGCGAGCAGATAGATGGCGAAATCTTGTGGGTAATGTTGTAGTGCAATAGCTTTTTCCATACAGAGCAACCACGCATCGCGCTCCGCTTCGCCAATAGTGAGGTGAGCGTGATCGCGCGGTATATTAATGCTGCCGTATTTTTCCGTATAAAGTTTCGGCCCGCCCATCCAGCCACACAAAAACAATGTCAGCTTATCGCGCGACTCAGACAACTCTGCTTTGTGCATCGCTCTTATAATTTTCGCTTCGGGCAGCTCATCCATAAACTGATAAAAATTATCCACCAACTGGCGAACACCCGCCTCGCCGCCAGCGGTTTTAAACGAGTTGTCAGAAAATCCGTAGAGAGGTGTAGTCATTTTTTATGCTCAATTTAATCGCCGCAGTTTATTTTCCAAGGCACACCAAAGCGATCGACGACTATGGCGTAATTTTTTGACCAGAAAGTTTTTTGTGGGGCGAGGATAATTGTTCCATCTAGGCATAGTGCATTAAAAATGCTATTCACTTCCGCCGCTGAGTTAACCCCTAAAAGCACATAAAACCCACTGGGTTTTTGATAGTCTTCAGGCCTTAGGTCTGCCCCCGCTAACTCCACCCCGGCAATATTAATATTGGCATGGAGAATTTTGTCTTGCCAATCATGGGCTGCGCTCGCTGCCGCAGGCGAATCCTTATAGGACAACATTGTTCCAATAATTCCACCTAAATGCTGAGCATAATATTCAAACGCCGCGCGGCACTGACCGTTAAAATTTATATGAAATGAAAGCCCCATCTGCCCACCTAGTGATATCCCGAACAATAAATTATTTTTTCTTAGTATAACCACTAAAAAAATAGCCGATAACTGTACCAATGAGCGCAGGCACACAAACTATGCCAATCAGCAGTAATCGATCCTTTCTTAAATCAACACCAAATTGCGTAATAGAAATATAAACCGCGAGACACATGACCAGCGCGATAACCGTGATAACCACCCAAGTGGCCATATTAGCTGAAAGCTCAAGACCACAGCTTTTACATTTACACTGAATAGAATTCACGCCATTACACCAACCCCAAAGAGAAATGGGCGTTTCATTACAGCTAGGACATTTATTCATGAGGAATCCTTTTAAAGCCTAATGATTTTATACCTTCAAAAACTTGCAAAAATTAACTAATACACCTGATCATGATTGCCCAGATCCACCAAAATAATATCTTTATCGGTGATGATGAATTCCAACACAATCCGATAGCCCATATTGATAGATACTGATGAAAGACCACTTAAACGGCCCTGTAAACTGTGAAGTCTAAGTGATGGGTGATAGGGATTTAACTCGAGCAGCTCTAGCGTTTTTTGGTACTGACCGCGCAGCTCAGGGTGCTTTTTGATAAATTTTGTCGCTTTTTTGAGATAGGTTTCGGGGTAGATCAGCCTATACATCAGCGCCGACCCTGTGCATGTGCTCGGCGACAGATTCAGTGACAAAGCGTCCAGCGGCTACATCAGCTTTGGCTTCCTGCAGGGCCATAGCCAACTCGTATTCGCGCAGCCTGTTGTACTTTTCCAAATCCATAATCACGTAACGGTCCTGCCCGCGAACGGAGATAACTACTTCATCATCCACCTTGAGGTGTGCCTCTACGGCGGATATACCTTTAATCTTTAAATCGTTTGCAGCTAATACGCCCATTGAAACCACCTCTCTTAAGAATACTTTTAACAGTACTTTAAATAGTATCATTTGGCGTATTTTTGAGCAAATAGGATATTGCAGTCACATTTGAAAATCACCTTGGTTTTTTACACCGTCAAATTTGGAAAATACCAAGGCTCAGCCTGCTCTGGAATTTCCCAGCGCAGGGGCGATTTGCTACTGGTTTCACTTAATAAACCTTCTGCCTTTAATTGGCTTAATAAGCGGCGTGCGCTGCGTTCGGGCATGGCGCATAACTCTAAGGCTTGAGTGCGGTCAATTTCGCCCTGCTGAAAGGCCGAGTATAAAAGTAAACTGGCTATGGGTTTTAAGCTGGCGTTAATTCCAGCAACGCGATCATCGTTGCGCGCGGCTACATAGCTTTCTATGCGCTGCCGCATTTTCGTAATTTCTAACAGGTCGCTGATATAGGTTACTTGGTCGATGGCGCTGTCCAACATGTATTCGCAAAATTGCATTAAGCCTTTTTCAGTGAGCTGGCCACGGCCATCATAATCCCCCTGACGTGGTGCATCCGCATTGGCTAACAAGCTTTTGTATTGACTCGCTGAACGCGCCAAACCACGGCTTAAGCAGCATGCGCCGTAGCTTTCCAAACCTACGGCTTTTAAGGCGGCATCCGTTAATAAACGCCCAACCCTACCATTGCCATCGATAAAAGGGTGAATCCATGCGAAGCGATGATGTGCAGCCATAAGCGCAATTATTTTGCGGTCGCCACTGAATTTTTTGGGGTGATAGGTTGAGCAGAAGCTAGCCATTAGCGCTGCTAGGTCTTCTGCCTCAGGCGGAATATGTTGCCCAACAATAACCGCGCGTGAACGCCATTGTCCGGGGATAACCTTATCCACTGCATTGCCCTGCTCATCTTTAATCACCCAGAGGCTTTCGGGTACGCGCTGATAAAATTCGCGGTGTAAACGACTAATAAAAGCGGGAGTAAATAGGGTATCCAAATCCGGCTGCAGCTCACTCAACCACTCCTGCACCTGCATATGCGCCAAAGACTCTTGTTGTAAATCGCGTTGCGCCGAGTCGCCACTGTAGCTGCCGCGTTGAGCTGCACGAATTTCATGCGGGCGTGTAGCATTGCCTTCAATTAAGTTTGAGTAGTAGGAATTGACCGCCGCCATATGCTGCTCGATACGAGCCAGCGTTAAGGGCGCAAGCTGCCCCGTTAATTTAGCGGATTGACTAATCAGAGCTATGGCCTTATCGGGCAGGGTCGACTTCACCAACGCTGCATCGCTAGGGATGAAAGTGGCAATATTCATGATTGAAGTAGCCATATCGATACTCGAAATGAGAACATTTTGGCCGCATTGTTGGCCGCTTTAATTATTAAACATCCTACTGATAATAAAGTAAATTTATAAAAATATAGAACTTTAAATAAATCATTATGGCCGGATTAATGGCCGCTTTCTTGCAGCCAACCTACTCCTGCGGTTTACCCTTGGTTTTTGCCACCGCCTCCAACTTCAAATGCAGTGCCGCCTTAGCAACTATGTGCGCGCTTACAGGCGCGGTTAGAAACAGAAAGAGTGCGATTAATAGTTCGTGCAGGCTTAGGCCGTTGCCTTGGGTGGAGAAGAAAATAACCGAGCCAATGATGATGCCGCCTACACCCAGAGTGGTAGCTTTGGCGGGGCCGTGCA
The DNA here is from genome assembly GCF_057815475.1 of Cellvibrio sp. 25HG11W-0. Classification (NCBI taxonomy): domain Bacteria; kingdom Pseudomonadati; phylum Pseudomonadota; class Gammaproteobacteria; order Cellvibrionales; family Cellvibrionaceae; genus Cellvibrio; species Cellvibrio sp. 25HG11W-0. The sequence continues at coordinate 102,008 of NZ_CM174230.1, read as the reverse complement.
GGCGCATGTAGAAATCGGGCAGGCGCATGAGGCCAATTGAGCCGATTAGCGCGAAGGCGGCGCCGCCGAGTAGGCAAAAACTGATGAGATATTCCAACCATAACGACATGCTAATCCCCTACTCAACTTTTCATTATTCGATTATGTCGCCGCGCAGCAAGTATTTGCTGAGCGCGACTGTGCCGACAAAACCCATGACGGCGATTAAGAGTGCGGCTTCAAAGTAGAGCGCGCTGCCTTGGTAGATGCCAAAGAGCACCAGCAGGGCGATGGCGTTGATGTACATGGTGTCGAGCGCGAGTATGCGGTCGGGCAATGAGGGGCCTATAACGAGGCGCCATAGATTGAGGGCAATCGCCACGCCCAGTAATAACATGGCGAGGCTTATGGCGGTGGTGAGCATTCAAATACCTCCTTGAGTGGGGCTTCGTAGCGCTGTTTTATTTCGGCGATGGCGGCGTCTATATCGATGACATGTAGGCTGTGCACTAGCAGGTAGCGCCCCTCCATATTCAAATCCGCCGAGACGGTACCGGGAGTGAGTGAGATGGTACTGGCGAGCAGGGTGATGGTGAACTCCTGTTCGATATCAAGCGGCACCTGCATAAATGCCGGCTGCAGCTTTTGCATAGGGCCGAGAATACGCACCGCCAAAATCAGGTTGGCGATGACAATATCCCAGAGCACTACCAACATAAATTTGAGCAGTACCAGCGGCTTGCGTATACGTAGAGATTCTGGCCAAAAACCCTGGGTAAACCAAGGGATGGCCCAGGCGAGAATACTCCCGAGTAACAGTTGGCCCGCACTGATGCTGTTGGTTAACAGCAGCCAGAGCAGCAACATAAAAACACTTAGGGTCGGGTGCGGAAACCAGCGGCGGGTTTTGGGCGGCTGCGCAACCTGTGGATTCCCAGTATTTGGCTCCATCGTTAATTTCCCTCGGTTATGCGAAACAGCTGCATGGCCTGACTATAGGCTTGCGGTTCCAATAGCTGCTGCGCCAGAGCTTGGGTGTAGGCCAGCACTTGGGCGGCGCCAACACTGAGCAACAGGATACAAGCGAATAAACCCAGCACCGCGAGGAGTGCACCCTTATCGGCGGCAGGCGCTTGGGCGATTCGATTGTCCGTGCGCCAAAAAATAGTCGAGCCGCTGCGGCTTAAGGCCATGAGAGTGGCGAGGCTACCAGCCAATAAAATCACCCAAAATAGGGTTTTATCCCACTGTATGCCAGCCGCATTGAGCAACAATAACTTGCCGATAAAACCACTTAAAGGCGGCATGCCGATAACCGCTACGGCGGCAAAGAAAAACAGCGCGCCTAATAAGGCCGATTGGCGCAAGCGCGGGCCTTTGGTGATGCTATCGAGCAGTTCGCCGCGCTGGCGCAGAATTAAATCGGCCAGCAAAAATAGCGCACCGCACACCAGTGTTGAATGGATCAAATAATAGAAAGTCGCACTCAGTGATGCTTCCGTATTTAGCGCAACACCCGCCAATAAGGTACCGACCGAGACAATCACCAAATAGGCAATTTGAATACGCAGTTCCCGCGCCGCTAATGCACCCAACAAACCCAAAACCAAGGTGATGAGCGCCAAGGGCCAGAGCCAAGGCAGAATGAGATTGGTGACATTACCCGCATCATTACCGAAAATCTGCGTATATACGCGCACAATAGTGTAAACACCCACCTTGGTCATTATCGCAAACATGGCCGCGACAGGCGCGCTGGCGGCGGCATAGGCACGCGGCAGCCAAAAATAGAGCGGCGCTATAGCGGCTTTAAGGCCAAATACCACCAACAGTAATACACCGGCAGTGGCGACTAAGGGAGCATCGGCGGGATCTAGTTGGCGCACTTTGTCGGCCATATCCGCCATATTGAGTGAACCTGTAACCCCATAGAGCGCGGCGACTGCGATCAAAAACAATGCCGAACCGCAGAGGTTGAGCACCACATAATGCAGCCCTGCCCGCGCGCGTTCGGCGCCGCGCCCATGCAATAACAGGGCGTAAGAGGAGATGAGCAAAATCTCAAAAAACACAAACAGGTTGAACAGATCGCCCGTTAGAAAAGCACCGTTTACACCCAGCAGCAAAAACTGAATCATGGCGTGAAGCTTGTCGCCGGGGGCATCATTGCCGCGCACGGCATAGGCGATGCTAAAAAAAGCCAAGACAGCGGTGATCAACAACATTAGCGCGCTTAAGCGATCCAGCACCAGCACTATGCCAAACGGCGGCAACCAGTTGCCCAAAGCATAGAGCTGTATTTCACCCGCGTTGGCTTGGAGCAGCAGCCCAATACTGGTCGCCAATAACGCCGTAACAGACAGCAGGCTTAGGCTGCGAATCAAGGTGCGCCGCCCAGAAAGTAGAATCAGCAATACCGCGGTAAACAGCGGCAACAGAATGGGAACAATAATCCAATGGCTCACACTTCGTCCTCTTCTAACGGGCGCACCGGCTTAACCGGTTTCTCGCCAATGGCGGCGCTGCCGTCCACGTGGTCATTACCCAATTCGGCGCGCGCGCGCAGGGCGAGCACCAATAAAAAGGCGGTCATGGCAAAACCGATCACAATCGCGGTTAGCACCAAGGCTTGCGGCAGCGGGTCAGCATAGCTGTCACCCTGCCCAATCACCGCCGCCGTGCCCCTGCCTAAACGCCCCATCACGAAAATAAATAAATTGACCGCGTAAGACAGCAACGTGAGGCCGAGAATTACAGGAAAAGTACGCGCGCGCAGCAGCAGGTAAACCCCGCAGCTAACCAGTACGCCAATTACCAATGCCATTAATGCTTCCATTAGTTTGGCTCCTTAAGCGCAGGGTTCGTGGGAAGATCAGGGTGAATTGCGATAGCGCCATAGGTGGTTTGCGCCAAACGCCCCAACTGCGCCAACATCAACAGGGTTGCACCCACCACTGTGATGAACACGCCGGTATCAAAAATCATCGCCGAGGCGAGCTCAAAATCGCCTATTAAGGGCCAGTGAATATGGCCAAAGGTGGTGGTGAGGAAGGGGAAACCAAAAGCCCAGCTGGCAATACCCGTGAGCGCTGCAATCAATACACCCACCACACTCAGGCGACCGTAGTCGACCGGTAAGCGCTGTTGCACCCAAGCCGAGCCGCTGCACACATACTGCAAAATTAGCGCGATACTGGTGATCAAACCCGCAATAAACCCGCCGCCCGGTTGGTTGTGGCCACGCAAGAAAATGTACGCCGACACCATGAGCGCGAGCGGCAGCAAAATACGCGATAGCACCGTGAGAATGGGCGGATATGGATCCTGCGACCAGCGCCGCCCTTCGCCATCGGTACCCGGTAGCGGCAGTTGCAAACCATCGAGCATGAGGTAAACACCCAAGCCCGCAATCGCCAAGACGCTGATTTCGCCCAAGGTATCAAAGCCGCGGAAATCCACCAAAATCACATTGACCACATTGGTGCCACCACCACCGCTTAGGCTGTTGGCGAGGAAAAAATCGGAGAGGCTGGTGTCGTAAGCGCGCGTCAGAATCGCGAAGGTAAACAAGCCAATGCCCACGCCTGCACCTCCGGCGAGGGCGAGATCGCGCACGACTTTGCTTGCCGTAGATTCGAAGGGTGTTAGCTGGGGCAGGAAGTAGAGCGCTAACATCAACAATATAATGGTGACCACTTCCACCGAAATTTGAGTGAGTGCCAGGTCCGGCGCGGAAAAACGCACAAACGCGAGGGAGACCATGAGCCCCACCACACCCAGCACCAAGAGCGCAGCAAAGCGATTGTGGTGGATAAATACGGTCACCAGCGCGGCGACCATCATAACCACTGCCAGCAACAGGCTGACCCAGTCGATGGGGGTTAGCGCAACGCTCCCCATGAGCTGTCCCAGCGGCCAGAACTCCACCGCGCCCATCAACAATACGGTGCCAAGCAAGAGCGCGACTGAGCGCTGCAGCGAGCCAATCTCTAGCGCATCAGTCACCCGCTGGGCAAAACGTACCAAGCTTTGAATACGTTTTTCAAAGGCTTCTTTTTCATCCAAACGGTACTTGCGCTCATAGAAGGCAAACAAACCGCCGCGTTGGCTGTAAAGCAGCAAGCCGCCTAAGAGCGCCGCTAAACTCATCAAAAAGGGCAGATTCAACCCATGCCAAAGGGCAATATGATGCTCTGGAAGCGCATCACCCAAAACCGCAAGGCTGGCTGCGTCCAAAAACGGTGCCACCGTAAGGTTGGGCAAAATGCCCACCAAGAGGCACAGCATGCACAACAGTGCCATGGGCATAATCATGTAGCGCGGCGCTTCATGGGGCGGGTATATCGGCAAGTCGATGGGGTAGCCGTTAAAAAACACATCGTGAATAAAGCGATAGGAGTAGGCCACCGCAAAGATACCGGCGAGGGTCGCCAAGAGCGGTATAGTCCAATCAAAACCGCCCATCAAATCCACGCGCAGCGTCTCGGCAAAGAACATCTCCTTGCTTAAAAAGCCATTGAGCAGCGGCACCCCCGCCATGGCGGAGGCCGATACCATGGCCACGGTGGCGGTAATCGGCATGTACTTCCACATACCGTTAATTTGGCGCATATCGCGGCTGCCCGTTTCATGGTCGATAATGCCCGCCGCCATAAACAGCGAGGCCTTAAAAGTCGCGTGATTGACGATATGAAACAGCGCCGCCATGGTCGCGAGCGGGCTGCTGAACCCAAATAACATGGTGATCAACCCTAAATGGCTGATGGTGGAATAGGCTAACAGGCCTTTGAGATCGTGTTTAAAAAGCGCGGTATAGGCACCAAAAACCAAGGTCGCCAAACCCGTAAAGGTCACCAAATAGAACCACAAATCTGAACCTGAGAGCGCGGGGTAAAGTCGTGCCAGCAAAAACACCCCCGCCTTCACCATGGTCGCCGAGTGCAAATAGGCCGATACCGGCGTAGGTGCCGCCATGGCGTGGGGCAGCCAAAAATGGAAGGGAAACTGCGCCGACTTGGTAAAGGCGCCGATCAAAATCAGAATCAAGGCTACGGGATAAAGTGCATGTGCCTGAATCAACTCCGCCGAGTTAGTGATCACTTGCAGACTGTAAGAGCCAGTGATATGGCCAAGCACTAAGGCACCGGCCAACAATGCCAAGCCCCCTGCCCCAGTAATCGCCAAGGCCATACGCGCGCCTTTGCGGGCATCGGTGCGATGCGACCAATAGCCAATCAGCAAGAATGAACTCAAGCTGGTTAGCTCCCAAAAGACCACTAACAGCAACAGATTATCTGCCAGCACTATGCCGAGCATGGCCATCATAAACAGCTGCAAAAGCGCATAGAGGCGACCGAGGGAATCCTTATCAGCCAAATAATAGCGGGCGTAAATAATCACCAATAGGCCGATGCCGAGAATCAGCAACGCAAACATGAGCCCCAAGCCATCCAAACGCAGGCTGAGGTTTAACCCCAACTGCGGAATCCAGCCCCACTCCACAAAAAAGGTTTCGCCACTGAGCAATGCCGGCGTATAACTTAGCAACAGTGCTAAGGCGATGAGCGGGGCCAGTGCCGCCGAGGCCGCACACAGGTTGCGCCCAAACCGCTCGCATAATGGCGGTAGCAAGGCGCCCAAGAGCGGCAGTAACACAATAAACAATAACACCATGAACTAACCTCGTAAGACTTCGATAGATACGCAGCCACAATCAGCAGAGTCAAACACTGAGCATACGCATAAAACCCGGACGAAAATTAGAGGGATGCAGGTGGGTCGGTGAAAAAAGGATCGCGCTGCCGTCGGGATAAGGCAGTCTGCGGCAAAAAGTCTTTGAGGTTCAAAGCTAAGCCGGCTGATGTGGTGAAGATAGGGAGGATAAACATGCCCCCGTTATACCCACTTTGCGCGCGCTATGCCAGCAACCAAAGGATTTTTTCACCGCCTATCAGCCGCCCAGTATTCAACAATATGCCCCAATGAGAGCAGGTAATAGAATTTTAACTTAGCTTCTCTCACTTCTTCCCACTTGACATACGTAAGTCTTCGTATATATTTCTACGTAACCTTTCGTAGGTTATCTCACACTGAATTTATCGGCCTTATACGCGCGGAAACTATCGCTATGAAAGACCCAAAAATCACACCCAACAGTTCAGAGCTGGAAATATTACAAGCCCTCTGGCCCTTGGGTGAAGCTAAAGTACAAAGCATTAATGACGAACTCTGCAAAACAAAAACTATTGGCTACACCACTACCCTCAAAACCATGCAAATCATGGAGCAAAAGGGTTTGCTAGGGCGACGCAAAGAAGGAAAAAGCCATATTTACTTTCCCCTAATTGCTCAGTCCGTCACCCAAAATTCACTGCTTGAGCGGCTCCTCAGCTCAGCCTTCGGCGGCTCCAAATCTTCCCTGGTCATGCAGCTTTTGGGTGGCAGCGCCGTATCAAAACAGGAATTGGAGGAAATACAAACCTTTCTCAAGGAAATAGAACCCGAGGATAAACAACCATGAGCGGCTCACTCTTCTCTTGGGATCTGCTCCTGATTAGCACAGCCTTTACCCGCGCACTGGTCTGGACGCTATTGCACTCGCTCTGGCAGGCGGCTGCTATCTGGGCACTCTTAATTGCGGGCAAAGCGCTGTTTCGACAATTTTCCGCCGCCGCAACCTACAATATTTACGCGCTCGCACTACTTAGCCTATGTGTACTCAACGGCTTTACCTTTTTGGATTCTTACACCCACTTCGCTGCGCCTATATCTACCGCCGTCGAAACCCCGATTGCACAAGTACCTATGCTTTACCCAAATCCATTTATCAGCGCATTTATTCAATTCATCGAAACCTACACGCCAGCGCTCGGCCTTATTTGGTTTGTCGGTATGTTATTGCTGTTGATGAAATACACACTGGATCTCATCTACTGTCAACAACTCGCACGCGCGCCCTGTACCCAGCCACCCGCCATTTGGCAGGAGCGCCTGGCGCACTTAACGCAGCGCCTGAATATTTCCCGCCCCGTACGACTAGGGCTCTCCGCAAGGGTTCAAGGTCCCTGCGTGATAGGACACTTCAAACCGATAATACTGCTGCCCCTAGGCCTGCTTAGCCGCTTGGAGCCAGCACAAATAGAAATGGTTTTACTGCACGAATTAAGTCATGTACGGCGCAACGATTACCTCATTACGCTGCTCAGCCATTGGGTGCACTGCATTTATTTTTTTAATCCTTTTGTCGGCTGGATACTGCAACAACTCGCCCACGAGCGCGAACATGCCTGTGACGACATGGCTCTGAGTATTAACTCCGACAAACTGCTGTACGCCAAAACCTTGGCTGAGTGTGCAGGCATGCACAACCAGTTATTACACACCAACAATATGCATGGAGAGAAAAACATGTTGAAAGCACGCATCGCCCGACTTTTTATGGCCAACCCGAAAGCGCAAGCCAAGGGGAAACTTGTGGTATTAAGTACTCTGTTAGTGAGTATTTTCGTCTGGTCAATTAACGCCTATTCCACACCCGACACAAGCGCCGAAGAGGGGCTCAATTTGGAAGTACACGCAACACCAATCAAGGACGTATTAGCCTTAATTCAACAAAGCTGCCCCGAGATTAAACTGACACTGCACAATCCAGAAGAATTATTGTCACTCAAGGCTGAAGCACTCAGCTGCGAAAAATTAGGCGAATTGTTGAAGGACTTTAATGAGCAAAGCCCTAACACACCCGACTAGGTACACCCACTAAGCACTCGCATAGCAACATACAGGCGCCAATATAGGCGCCTGTGTAAGACAAGGGGTGAAAGCTGAATTCTTGCGCGTTATATTTCTTTAAGAAGCCTCTAACAATCTACTCTTTTAAAAGAAGCTCCTGAACTGGTTCAGGGCTGGGGCTTTTAGTAGCTAGCGCATCATCTAAAGAGATTTTAGTTAAGTCCAGCATAAGATCTGAGCGCTCTGGCGGGGTGTTTTTCGGTAGGAATGGATTGGGAATACGAATGATACGGCGGTTGTTAAAGTTAGCTTGCGTTAAGGTATCCATGACCTCTGAACTGCCAAAAAAATACTTATCAAAGGCACCATCTTTAATTGCCGCCTCAAGGCCGGCTTCAAGATCTTTTGCGAGCGAGGGTTGCTTAGGCGATACAAAAAAATAGGTTGGCAGAGGGTAAAGAATCACCAAACTTTTTTCGACTGTGAGCGGCAAATTAGGAAAGGCTGCCAATTCAGTCCAGACTTCATTAGCGCCGCGTGGAAAGGCATCAAACCTTGATCCATCTAACATGTAATATAGGCTTTGCTTTTTGGTCGCCTTCACCACCTGTAAACCTGAAGCTTCTAATATTTTTGCATCGCTCCAACTACGACCTTGACCGAAGCGAATCGAGCGAAGGTCTTCAAGAGAGTTAACCTGATCAAAGCGCGCTTGATCTCCCGCGCGAATAAACATCAGGCGATGATTCATCAAACCGCGATAGGCATCTATACGTATAGGAATAAAATTAGATTCCATTTGCTCTGAGGTGCCGCCCCACATAACGGATATATCGCCGCTAAGAAGCGACTCCATGACGCGCGGGCGCGAATAAACTTCATTGGTTGTAGAATATTTATAGTTCTTATCAGAATATGAAAGCGCCAATTTCAACAAACCGCTCATATAATCAGTTTGTACATTTGACTTCATATTGGTAATAACATTGACACTATTTTGTGCCAAGGAAACATAACTAAAACCAATAAGCGAAATAAAGATGCTTAGCCTTACAAAATTATTTTTGATTTTTTGAAGCATAACAAACACCTTTAAAAATAATAACGCAAATAAAACAGAGGCTTGTTGTCTACGCCTCTGTTTTATTTACGTTATAAATATTAATAACCAGTAGTTACTCCAATATTAGCAGGTAATTTCCCTTTTACTTGTGAAGGCGTATAAATGCCATCGTCAGTCCAAATCAACCAATCAAGTTTGGCGTAATAGGCACTGCTGCCACCATCACCAATGCGCACATAGTTATCGCTAGTACCACCGGCAAGCAAAGTTCCTTCATACTCAATTAATACATCATCACTGCCCTGCGCATAAACTTTTACGCTGCCAGTGGTCGCACTGGCTAAACTCACAGCAACTTGATAGATACGGAAATCATTAAAGGGTGCCGCAGAATCGTAAGCTTGCTTTGAAGTAGATCCATCAATTTTTTCCAACTGTACGCCCTGATTGCTACCATCAGCACGCAATAGCATTTTGATTCGGCTCGAACTGCTTCCATCACCTAAGGCCACATCAATTTCCAACACGCGATTAGAACCATTACCCGTTACACCCGCTAAAAAAGTAAAATTACGCGGGTAACTAATACTTGCTGGCAAGCTGCGATTGAATTGCGCATACAGCTTGTCACCCGCCACCGCGCTGCTATCAAAGGTGGCTACACCATTGGCGACACTGAAAAAATCGGCAGCCGCTGGCGCAGCATTGGTTAACGCAAATTCCCCCATGCTATTACCCGCAAGACTAATTGCGCCGGTCGCTGTGGGATGCAGTTCACCGTTGTAACTATTCCAACTAATAATTTGCGCCGGACTCGAGGAAGGTGTTGATGAAACAACTGAAGAGGATGAACTGGGAGTATCTAAGCCTAGACAACTATTAATTTTATTGCGCCCAGCATTGGCCATAACATCGGCTTTAACTGCAGTCGCATCCATTGGGGTATAGCTATAAGGCGGCACATAGTCGCCATTGGAATTATTGCCACCCGCATAACAGGGTGCAGTGGTACAGCTGGCATTAAAGCTACCTGCCCAAGTTACATTGGTAAAAATATTACCACTGGCATTCCAATAGCCAATGCTGGCGCTGTCAGCCGAGAGAATAGGATTTTTAGAATTTTCAAACACATTGTTGTCTATGCGCATTTTTGCGCCCATGCGTACATTCACGCCTGAACCTGTGATGCCCGAATAATAGTTATTCCACACATGACCTTCACCAAAGCGAAAAAGCGGCAGACGCGAATTCACATTTTTCCAATAGTTGTGGTGGAAACTAATAGTGCGGCCCACATCTTCAGCGGCGGCGTCATCGGAAGAACCCCAGAGCGAGGTTTTTTGACTATCGTGCAAATAATTGTAAGAGATAGTCACATTGTGCACGCGGCTGCGTCCACTCACCAATTCATCGTAGTAATCTTTATCGACGGTTAGATCGTTGTAAAATTCGTTGTGATCTATCCAAATATTACTCAGCGCGCCGTTTTGACCATCCAAATTAATATGGTCACCAGTGCCATTGGCTTGCGGCACTTCATGCATTAATAAATTGCGAATAATAATATTGCTCGCGCCGTTACTCAGCCCAATACCAACGCCGCTAAACTCAGCATTGGTGCGACCTATAATAGACACATTGCTGCGCTGTAATTTAATACCGGTATTATTAGCGTTGGCCCAGGTAATAGGCGCATCTATATAAACGACTAAGGGTTTATCTTTATATTGTGAGCTAGTGCTTAAAGCCGCATTAAGTTGTGCGCCCGTGGTCACGCTCACTTGATAGTGACCCGCACCCATATCAGCGCCACCGGTAGTGCCATTGCCCATAGCGGCAAAACCCTGAACAGTATTTGCAGCCGTACAAGCATCCAAAGAACCAGCACTGCTGCTAGCACCCATGGAGCTTATGAATATTTCGCTACTGGCTACTGCACTTGAAGCGGGAACACTGGAAGCAACAATACTAGAAGTAACAACACTAGAAAGCGCAAGACTCGAGGCAACTGCAGATGACTCTGCACTGGAAACAACGGCAGGCGTACTGGAAGCCGCTGCCGAACTCAATGGAGCAGTACTTTGATTGCTACCAGAGCCGCCGCCAGAACCTCCACCACCACAAGCCGTTAAACTTCCAATGGTCGTCAATGCCAAAATTAATGCGGATTTTTTCATGTTGTCTCTCTACTTCGTTTTTTGTTTTTACTACTGGGTGATAAATACTTTTTAACAACACGTGAGCCTAAAGCGACTCACGTACTTTTTCTGATGTTATTTACTACAACACACTGCATAGCTATCACTATTTTGTAACCTCAATACTCCAAATACGAATGCCACCGCCGCTATCACCGCTGCGCGTATTCAAAATAAATAACTCGGTCACGGTTGGATCAGTCACAGTGACCGTCACGACTGACTGCGCAGAACCACAGGCCGACGCTACCTTCCAGGTTTTGCCATTTTGATCCACAATCGCTATCTGCCCATTAACGCAACTACTAGAGCTGTTGGAATAGGTCACACTTAGGGTTACTGGGTTAGTCGTCGCGGCATAGGGCACTGATACATAGCGCGACACACCGCCGCTTGCATTGAGTATTTTTGGGTCGACTTGACCGCTAGTACCTTCTACCAAGGTCAAGGGTTCATCAGGAATTGATGAGCCATTAAAATTAATGGCGTAGGCAGTGCCGCTGTTGTGTAAACGCAAACGACCATCGCTTGGAGAATAATAATTAAACCCAGCAATGCTGTAAGGCGCTGCATTGCCGGTAAAGTTTACATTGGCACCGGATGCAGGATCAGTAGCAACAGCCGCTTCAAAACCAGCATATACAGGTGTAAATGTTGTGGTAACACCACTTGCCGCTGAGCTGCTGGCACCTACAGACGAACTCGGCGCACTACTGTTAGCCGCTGATGATGAACCCACACTTGCGTTTGGATTAATGCAATCGCTGCTATCACTCGGCAGAGGGTCCCAACCTGCACCACTGTTATAGCCTGCAAAAATTTGCGCGCGTGAGCAGTAGCTGTTTTGTACTTCGCCCAATGACAACTGATGACTGAACTGACGACCATTTACATCAAGCGTATTACCACTCAAATCCATGCTCGCATATTCACGCCAGCCCGTGGTTGCAGTACCCGCGGCAGGATTACTAACAGGTTGATTATTCACACCGCCGCCAGCAAAACCGCCTGCTGCTATATGAGCCGCCATTTTAGTATTGATAAACACAATATTATCGAACGTAGTCGTGCCGCCTGGGCTGCGCGCTAAATAGTGGCTGCCGTCGATAGGCAATTCACCCGTAGGGCCTGCACCGCTGGTCAAACTGCTATTCAAGAATACAAAACCTTTATCGGTTTCTGCTTCAACCCGTGCTTGCAATACATAGCCACCATTGGTATTACCGCTGGAGCGACCTAAGCTGCGTATTTCACTTTTTTCAAATAATGATGCCTTGCTGTAACCCCAAATAAAATCGACATTACCCGCCACCAAAGAATTGTAGAACCACGTCCAGCCTTTTAATAAAAGCGTATCTTGTTCGCTAATGAAGTTGCTGTTTTTTGCAACCAAACGACCACCAGTACTGTTGAAGTAAATAGTCTCCGCTTGTCCGCCATTGCCGATCAAGGTGGTGTTCTTTAAGGTAAGAGTATCGAGAGTCAACATATCAACACTTTCCACCAAGAAAAGTGCGCGACCACTTGAGCCAGAGTTGAGCAATTCATTATTGGGATATTGAATAACAACGCCTTCGCGGCTTTCACCTTTCAAGGTCACATTGTTTCTGTTGCGTAAATACAGCGGCTCTTCATAGCTACCATTTTTAATAGTAATGGTGATTGCATCAACGGCTGAATTTTCCATCGCATAGTTCAACGCCGATTGCACACTGCGGAAATCTGCTGCGGTGCCTGTGTCATCCACGGTGATAGCGCTCAAACCTGCCACTGGCGTTGCAGAACGGGTAGTAAAGCTCCAATTCGCATTTTTACCTATACCGGTAAAGTCACTACCTGCCAGCTTAGCGCCAGTGAACAGGCTGCCACTTACCGCAACATAGTAGCTAGTATTCGCTTCAAGTTTTTTACTGTGCAGAGAAATGCTGGCGGTGTTGCCATTAATACGAATAGCTTTGGTTTTTAAACTGCGCAGCGTTCCAAAACCTATTGCATCGCTTTCTTCGGTCAACTTAATCGTATCCACAACACTGTGGTCAGCTAACTTAAAGATACGCACTGACCCCGCAGTTCCCAAGGTAGGCGCGGAATCAAAGGTTAAACGCAACTGTGTATCTTCGTAGCTATTCACTTCTGCCACAGCAGGAACCGTTACACCCGTTAAATTGTAGGTTGCGGTAGGCATAATAAATTGCGGTGCAATTTCAGCACTAACAGTGCGAACTAAATCGGAACCACTGGTAAAGGTAATTGTGGCGCTGCCCTCACCCACAGGTGTCAGGCTTACATCTGCTCCACTGATACTGACAGCAACAACATTGGGGTTGCTCGATACCACCGTGAAATTATCATCAACACTAGCATCGGTTTTAGTTGCAACACTGATTACGCGGGCTGCATCGCCCACTTCTGCAGCATAGCTGGTATTGCTCGGAGAAATTAATAAGGAAGCAGGTTTATCATTCGCATTGCCTACTTTCACATCATCAACTTCAAAAGACTTATTAGCTGTCCAAAATCCAACTAAGCCTTGAGTAGCGAAACTATCATCAGTCAAAGTAGCAACTGATTCACCATCGAGATAAACCGTTAAAACATTACCCAATAGTTCTAGACGTAAGCTGTACCATTGGCCATCTAGCATGCCGAGTGCACCCTGATTAATGGGCTTCTTAACTTGCTTAGGCCGCGATATAGCACCATCTAACATTTTGGCGATTTCAACTTGGGTGCTAGTAGTCGCATTCTGCACATTCAATGCACCGGCATACCAGTTTTTTCCATCCTGATAGCGCGCCAAAATATACAATTGTTTATTCGAGGTTGTGCCATTTACCCGTGGTCGAATTTTCGCTTCTACATAATAATCTGCGCTGGTTACGCCGCTAAAGGCAGCAGGTTTTACCAGTGCTAAAACACCACCACTGCTGGCAGCGGTATAACGCAATACAAAGTTGCCACTGTCATCCACTACATCAAATGCGCCATCAGGTACCATAGTGTTGTTTGTGGTAGGTAAGAGATCCCAATTGTCTGTATTTGCAGCAGTAAATGCATCGCAGAAATACAAACCCGCTGCAGGACAACTCCACACAACAGGAAGTGTAGGAGTACTTGAAGCACTGCTCATGGCTTCTGAACTTGCTGCAATTGAACTCGCTGCAACAGAGCTAGGGACCACTGAGTTTGCCAAAGAAGAGGCCGCACTTGATGAAGCTTTTTTACTTGATCCACCGCCACATGCCGCAATGAAGCTACAGGCTAACACTACGCCTAGTATTTTCTTATTCATTGTTAAGTACCTTTATTAGTATGTTGGGTATAAGATTTTTCGCAGAGTCAAAAAAATAAAGGTGCGAATCACTTACGTCATTCGCACCTTTATTTGCGCAATATTACTGAGTAATACTTAAGTCAAATATTCTCACGCCTTTACCAAGCGCACTGCCATCCCAGCCGTAAGCCTCTACATCTACAGTGCCGGTACAACTAGGCGTTACGTTTGCGACTTGAAAACCACCGTCACCCGCAAAATAGACTTCTGTACCGTCCACGGTAATGCGCAACTTACGCGTGTCATCTCCGGTGCTACTCGGCGCATGTTTTACTTGCATGCTAAATGGACATTGAACTTGCTTGATGATGACCTTACCGGGCGTGCTGCTGCCATTACTAAATTGCGCTACGCCTGCCGAGGCCTCCGCACCACTTGGAGGATTTTGTGTGGTGTTGATTTTTAACTTACCGATAAGCTTAACCGCGTAATTAGCTGTGTTGGTGACCGTAGGTGCATCCACTTCTGTATCAAAAGTCGAGTCACTATTCTCAGTCATGCCTGTTGCCCCAAGCGATGTAAAATCCATGCTCAGAACCACACTGCCACTAACCGCTGGAGTGGACGATGCTGTACTAGACGCACCACTGCTGGCGACAGAACTTACAACTGCTGAACTAGATGCAACTGAACTCACTGCGGCAGAACTTGGTGCAATCGAAGTGGCCTCACTCGATGTTGAAGAAGCTGCTGCTTCTGGACGTACAAAACTGCTGTCAGCTACACAACCCGGAATGGCTCCTGTATAGGGAGTGTCCTGATACTCTATGACTAAATCATCAATAATAACGTCAGTACTACTCTCAACTCGAAAACCTAAAAATGATGTTTTTCCACCAACACTAGACTCTACCGTGAAGCGAGTACCCGGTACTAAATTGGCGGTATTTTCGTACATAATTCTATTCGGATTACCGTGAATAGAATTTGCTTGTGCGGATGTATTGTTATCCACAAATATCATCATTTTTTTCGACGTGGAGGCCGAACTATCTTTTACACAAAAAGAAATTCGATAGGGACGACTCAAATCCAATTCTCCCCAAGTAGCAATACTTGGGTCTGCAGTAGTGGTGTCTGCCTCTAATCGGGTTTGGCCGATGGTGAACCGAGCGTTACCAAACCAGAGGGCATTATTTACCCAGTCAGTGAGCAATATGCGCGGCACGCCACTTGGAATAGTACTAACAGGATACCCGCTGGTAGGGAAATAGAAGGCGGCATCGTTATAAGTACTTAGTGACTTATAGTCGGCGGTTAAAAATGTATCTATATTATTCGCATTAAAGCTTTCATAAATTGGTAGAGAATTATTAATTATTCCAGCCGCTGAACTGTTTGAAGCGCCAGCCTGACTAGAAGCAGGGGTCGCACTGCTTAACACAAATCCAGGCGGTAACAGGTTGTCAGGTTTATCATCAGAACTACTCGGGCTTCCACCACCGCAAGCAACCAGATTTGTGGTTAGAATTAACGCACTGATTAGACTTAATTTTTTCATGATTAATTACCTTGTTTCATATTCTTATTCAGGGGAAGAAACCGGGGCTTGCCCCAGTACGCCGACTATTTAAATTTGACGTTTACACCCATTTGAAAAGAGCTGCCAAAATCTTCGCTGAGAAACAATATGTTTCCACCAGATTGCGCATTACCTTGGTAGTAATAAAGATCACTATCAGCGGTAAGATTCAGCGCATCGAAATACACTTTTACGTCGTCGGTAACTTGGTAACTTGCCTTAAAGTCAAAGGTAGTGGAAGCATCCTGATAGATATCAGCCCAGGCTTTACAAGAGCTGGCGCTAACGTCTGGACATGCCCCAATTTGTTTTAGCAAACTACTACGATGATTTGTGATAAAGCGTAATTCAACATCATCATTAGCCCACCCCAAGGTTAAATTAACAGTTTCATCGGCTTGGTCGGGTAACTGAATTTTTTCATAGCGTATATCTTCACCTACATCAGCCAGTGAACTTATAAGGGTGATGTTTGATGAAACAAAGAAACCTTTATCAAAGTTTTGCGAATAAGAAAGCTCTAACCCATAGACCTTGGCTTTATTGCCATTTGTTGTGTAGTTAACACTTTCAAATTGGGCGTTAGCGGGTATTTGAAATTGGGTAATTTTATCTATGGGTAAATTAATCGGTAATTCACTAAGCGACAGCGAGTTACCATTTACGTCAACAATAAAATCACTGATATCTTTATAAAATACTGCTGCTTGTAAATAGAGGTCATCACTTGGATACCAAGCAATCGAGGTATCAAAGTTATTGGAGGTCATAGCAATAAGATTGGGGTTACCTATGTTCAAAGTAGTGTTATTACTCATGTAATAACCCTGAACATCCTCGGGGGTATTGGCACCTAAGGTGTTTTGCAAATCATCGCTGCAGACAACACTGCCGTTACCATCAACTAGATTTGGGTTGCAAAGTTCAACACGGTCAGTGATGTTGGCAAAGGCACGTGCTTGATCAAATCCAGGGCGAGTATAACTGCTCCACATTGAGGCACGAATTAGTGTTTCATCGTTAAGATCTAAACGATAGTGAATACTTGGTAGTACGTTATCATAAGAGATTCGTGTATCTGCTAAGGGTACAGCTACATCTAGTTTTTTATCAGAGAAGTCTTCAAAACGATCGTTACGAATTGAAAAATTACCGCTGGATTCAAAATCGGTATTCACATAGCGGACCCCAGTAATCAAGCTTGAACGATCACTTAGCTTCAGCTCAGCCATTACATAGGCTTCTTGTGCATCTTCGGTAATTAAATAGTCTTCTTTAGTGCTATCAATACCAACGCGGTCGGGGTCAAGTAACAGCGCAACATTTTTGGTGCTGGCTACTAAGCGCTCCGTATCACCACGGGTAATAGAGTCATAGCCAATATCTGGGTGCGCAGGGGTAAAGGTTTCAAATTGACCCAAGGTGCCGTTAAGTGCATAGGCTTTACACTCGACGTCTGTGCCACAAAAATCTGCATACTGCTCTGGGTTTACACTCCAACGATCTTTGTTACGATCGCGCTCTCGCGATTTCAGTAGCCCGCCGAATTTTATATAGCTGAGCAGACCACCATCAAATTCTTTTTTGAGATTAAAACCTACTTGGTCCACTTGGTCTGTTCTAAAACTGTCCTCAAGAAAAAGATTGTCATAGTCCATATTTTGTTGGACCCGACCATCGCTCAATTGAAAATAACCAGCAGTAGTAGAAGAGCTAATTGAAGTGCCAGCCAACTGTGCCATTTCTGCCGGAGAAATTATTTGGCCTTTTATATAATCCTTACCTGCCTGACCGAGCATAGGTAGATCGCGAATACGAAATTGCACCCGTGACGCGTCAGGTTTAGCTAAATCAGACGTAGAAGTTGCGTATTTGTAGTCCAGTGTCCAACCCGTACCAAAAGTATTTTCTCCGCTAAAATCAATATTTTCAGTTGTGCTAGTGCCATCTTGCAGAAAGAATTGTTTTTGCAATGCGGCGTCAACTACACCAAAGGTATTGGTTGAGGTATCCAAGTAGGCGAAATCACCTGAACCAGCCTCATCAAATCTATAGTATTCACGCATGGCTATATCTTCATCCGTATATTCAGAACGACTATAGCGCAGGGTGTATTCACTATTTTCCGTTGGGCGCCAACCCAGATCTAATGCACCGGTAATACGGGTGCGCTGAGCATTTTCTTGATTAGCATAGTATTGGTATGGAATTAATAAGGTTTCACTCGGTGCAGCACCTGATAGATCCACACTGAATTCACGCAGGTCGGTCGATTGGTGATGTACATTTTGGTACATCTCAGTGGTGCGCTCTTCATAGGACGCGTTGTAGCTAAGCGCAATAGTATCTTCGGCAAATAGATTAGTACCAGATACAGAAACTTTTGGTGAAAGCTCATCAACATAATTTTGTGAGTAGCCCTGCGCGGTCATTTTTAAGGTATCTTTTTTCTTATCAAAAGCTGATACCGTTTTTACATTAACTGCACCACCAATCGAGTTTAAGTCCATGTCGGGCGTTAGCGACTTGAACACTTCAATTGCACCCAACATGTCGGCCGGTAATGTATCTAATGAAAATGCGCGGCTGTCATCGCCACCGGCCGAGGCCATTTCACTGCCGTTCATACTCACACTGACAAAGCCTGGGCCAAGGCCGCGCACACTGACGAACTTACCTTCACCTTCAGACTTTTGTAGGGTAATACCCGGCAGCCGCTGAAGTGACTCAGCGACGTTTTGATCGGCAAAATTACCCGCATCATCTTGAGAAATAACCGAGCTAAAAATGTCTTTTGAGCGTTCTGCTTCGCGTGCATTCAGCTCGGCACTACGTACACCGTAAACTTCTACCTCCTCAACATTTTGAGAAGAATCGGCCTCTTGTGCCTGCAAATGACCACTAGTAGCTAGTGCAACACAAAGTGATAAATAGAGTTTTTTATGCATAACGCACCCCTGACAACGGAAAATGAAAACTGCTGATCGCAATAGCCCTGCTTTTTGCCTAGCTGAAACCAGTAAAAAAACAGAGTTTATTAACAACCACCTAAAAGCTTATGTCTGGATGGTAAACCAAGTGTCATACCAATTTCTATTTAAATGCCAAACCGAATTTTGCATGTTACTTTTGGTGGCCAAGATAAATGAGAGTGGGTAAATTTCACACATTAAATCGATATGGAACAAAAAACACGTAAATAGTGACTATTTACTGATAAGTATTGGTCAGACAGAGTGGTAGTTTACTGAGAGGTGACTAGGCTATAGACGAGGGCAAAATGGTGAAAAATTAAATTAACGTAAAATGAGATAGTATTTTAGGGCTGGACGAAAAAGGATGGCAGATAGTTTAGGCTGATGATTTTGGCCAGCGCAACTCTACTCTTGCACCACTTAAGTGCTGAGGGGCTGTGAATTCTACATGTCCACCGTGCCATTGGATGATGCGTTTTACTATAGCTAAGCCTAAACCAAACCCAGCCGAAGGCTCCGACTCTATATTATCATCATACAATCTAACGAACGAATCAAATACACGCTGACGTTCCGCGAGGGGCACCCCAGGGCCGTCATCTTCCACACTGAGCCAATAATCGCTAGCATTCTGCCCAGACTCCACACGAATGTGCTGACGCGCATAACGCGCACCATTGCTCAATAGGTTCTGCACAACGGTTTCCATTAGCTTCCATTCGCAGCAAAAAGGCTCTTGAGGGCAGTGATCTACAATCTCTACACCCAGATTGCGCGGATTGTTACGTACAAAGCGCTCTGCAAGCGTTTCAAAGAGATCGGCCATATGACCCTGACTCTGCTTAAGTTGTTGGCTTTTTTGCTCGAAGCCCGCATAAACTAAAAGCGCATTAATAAGTGATTCCATCTCGGCAATATCCTGAGTCAAGCTCGCCAGCTGACGTTTGCTCGCACTATCAAGTTGGGTCTCAGGAATAAGTGCTAGAGCAAATTTCATGCGCGCTAAAGGCGTACGCAATTCATGGGATACGGCATTGGTCATATCGCGATGGGAGGCAATTAGTTCGCGCAAGCGCTGAGCCATTTGATTAAAACCTTGAGCCAATCGATAGAGCGCTGAGCTAGATGAAATCGCTAAAGCTTCAGGTACACCATCGCGGCCCAAGCTATAGGTTTGCATTTCTAATTTTTTTGCATCGCGCGACAGCGGCCATACCCAAAGATAAATGACCAAACCAATACCGACATAAAAACCAATGAGCAACAAGCGATAAATTAACGGCTCCTTTTCTGCTTCCAGTAAACTGCTCAGCATGATTACACGATTTGTTTGACCAAGACGCTTGTACCAAACACGCTTGTCTTGCTGGATAACACTTAAAATATTACCCGCTGATAGCTCTTCTAAAGCACTCGACTTCGCCAATGCATCCAGTGGTATTAGCTCCAATGATATTGGCAGGTGCGCATTCAACTCCTGTGCTTTAAAGTCAACATTAACGGGGAGAACTGTAGTTAACTGTTGCTCCAATAGCTGAAAGGTGGCGACAATTTCTGGGCTGGTCTGCTGTTCAGGAGCCACACTTTCCCAAAATTGATTGAGCCCCCAACCAATAATGACAATAGAGGCAACTACAAAAAAATAGAGCGATAAGAATGCGCGGTTCACTACCAAGCTTCCGCAATAAATAAATAACCTTTGCCCCAAATCGTTTTAATCCGCTCTGGATTGTCTGGATTATCATTAAGTTTTTTACGCAGCTGTGAAATGCGTACGTCTATAGTTCTATCCAAACCATCGTATTCACGATTGTAGATATGGTTAAACAAGAACTCGCGGCTGAGTATTTGGCCGGCTTGAACAGCTAAGGCCAGTAACAAATCATATTCATGACTGGAGAGCTGCACATCAACGCCCGCAAGAATTACTTTGCGCGCGCTCGGTTGAATGTCCAAACTACCAAATTGAAAAGAGGCTTGCACGCGTGGATCTTCTTGATAATAGCGCCGCATAAGCGCACGCACGCGCGCTAAGAGCACCCGTGGTTCGGCTGGTTTTATTACATAGTCATCAGCGCCGTATTCCAAACCCAAGACTTGATCTAAATCGGAGTCCCGCGCGGTCAGCATTAAAATTGGTCCTTTATAATCAGGCCGCAACTCTTTACAAATACTCAACCCATCTTTGCCCGGTAACATTAGGTCGAGAATAATAAGCACTGGGTTTAAATTTTGTGTTTGCCTTAAAACCCGATTGCCATTTTCTTCAACCACGACTTGGAAATCATTATTCTCTAAAAACTCTTTCACTAGCTGTGCCAGACGACGATCGTCCTCCACGAGCAAAATTAGATTGTTATAAAGCATAGGTTCTCCATGGGATTGTGTATCCCATTAGCTAACTGATTATTCACCAGTACCACTAAAAAAAACTCCAAGGGTTACGCCTGACTTTACGGTATTTTTTTTCGTTATAGACCACCTGAAAACGCTGGTTACTTAAGGCTTCACTACTATCAAGTTCGCGCAATTGAAAGTCTGTGCTTGCACGTGCAGTCAATTCAAACCTATAAGTGCCCTCGGTAACATTGTGCCAACAGCGTAGTGGTTCAGATTTTTCCACTTGATAAAGACAAAGCGAACGTATTTCTTTTGCTAACCACTTTACTTCTAATTCATCACGACACACTTCTTCGCCCGCATTTAATACACAGAGCCGCGGCTTTATGGAAAACTGAATAATAGGTAATGACTGCGTTTCTTTTAAATCGCTCGCATAGCTCCCTCCGCCCGCTAGCAATACTGGCAGGAATAGGCTTAACCGGATTAGGCTGCTAATAAACCAACAACCAAGCCTTTTAAAAATGGTACATACCTCCAACAAAGACTGTCACTACCTTATTCTTATTCAGTAACGGGCTCGCCGATATTTGATTGGGTAAAGCTCTATAACTAGACAGTAAGCGCAGATCCCAACACGGTGTTAAATGATAAGTCCACTCTATACGTGCTAAACCTGTGAGCGCTGAACCAGCGGTATAGATTCCACGCTGATCCATCTCTTCCAAGCTAACACCATAATAATAATTAATAATATCGCTAGATTGCCAAAGTGCCCCCAGCGCTGCAGAAAAATGGTGGCGTCCGTGTGCCCAATATTTACTTAAGACGAAACGCCACTCATCACCCTCATGTACTCGGGTAAAATCCTGTAAATACTGTACTTGGATATCAACAATATTTGATGTGTAGCTGTATTCAAAACCGGCTAAACCCGCAGTGCGACGCTTAGACATTTTTCGCGTTACATTATGCTCAAAATTTGGTCCTAAGCTATTCTTGTCATCAATAGAAATAATCGGTAAATTCGTATCCTGCCACTCTTTATCACCCGTGCCCGCCGTTAAGAAACCACCTGACTCTAAGAAAAAATTACTGGGATTCCAACGATCAAAAAAAACTTGATCGTAACTGGGAGTAGCCAGAAAATTAACCTGCTGAGCCTCAGATTCAAATAAAACAAAACCCACATCTAAATTTTGAATAAAGAAGCGCGCGCCGTTATAGCTAATTTGAGGAACGATGAAGAGTGGAATATTGTCCCCATCAAGCAAGGGATTGGTGCGCACACCCGCACCTATGCCAACACGTATATCCCATTTACCGATTTCTTGATACTGATCTTCTTGATGCGGACTTTTTGGAATGGGGCTGTCTTTAATGAGGATGTTTTGAGTAGCGCTGCTATGAGGCTGACTATTAGATACTTGCTTGAGATGAGTCTCACTCACTGTGGTTGCAGTATCGCAGTTATTATCATTAATAGCCGCACAGGCCGCAGTATCCACAGCTGTAGCAGAACATAATAAAAAAGCGATAAGGGATCTGCGTACTGTCATTTTTGTAGGCTTTTTGTTGGGAATAAGATCTAGCTTAAGATTAAATTCATTACTTAATTGTAAGCTTTTGTAGCTATGGCACGCATCTGTACAAATTATTACAATTTTGTACCAGTCTATTACAGATAGCAGCAGATCTATTCCTTTAGTATCCATTTTATAGGCTCAGCTTGAGCCTTATAAATTATAACCTCATACTCGAAGGAGCTGCGGCATGAAACATCTTTATTGTATTGCCTTAAGTTTACCGCTATTTGCTTGTGGTGGCTCACATACTAACAGCAACCCACCTACAACCTCAGAAAAAATCGATTATTCAAATCTCTCCTCAGCTACCTTTGAGCCTGGATCACTTCGCCAAGCCTCCACACAAGAACTAAGCACCTTAATTAAAAATGGCCTGCGGTTATCCATTAACGAATATAGAAATTACTCTATGTTAATACGAGAAACTGCAATTACGAGCGCGCAAGATTCCAGCATCAATACCAGCGATAACTTTTCAACCACTAATGTTCAAGTAGCAGGCGTCGATGAAGCCGACAGCGTAAAATACGATGGGAAATATATTTATCTGGTTACTCCAACACAATATTCTGAAGAGCACCCCAGTCAAACTTTAAAAATATTTGCAACAGATGCCACACAAGTAGCAGCCAATGAAGTAAGTGAGACTATCTTAAGCAAAGATCATTGGGGCGATGTTTCCGAACTCTATCTCGTCACAGAAAATGAAACCACTACCAGCCTCGCAGCAATTCGCCGTTCATGGAATTTCATTACGTTCTCTGAACCGCGCCTCTTAACAACCGAAGCTGTTGCAAGCGATATGAGCAGCAGGATAGCCATTGACTCCTTTGCACCCTATCAAATGCACAACGGGATCAACATCAGCCTTTATGATGTGCGCACACCAAGTAATCCCGCTAAAACTTGGAGTATTGCTATTGACGGCGACTTGCTCAGTACCCGTAAAATTGGCAACACCCTCTATGTCGTCAGTAGCTTTGTTCCGAGTATAAATGAATTAAATTATTTACCCGATACCGACCAACTACAACAGGCAAATGAAAAACTAATAGTACAGACACCTATCGAAAAATTACTACCTGAGTATGCTATTAATGAAGGTACGCCTCAGTTATTGACGAGTACAAATGGTTGTTTAGTCCCTCAAAATACCCGATCGACCCAAGGTCATCTAAATTTAATCAATATTACTGCTATAGACTTACAAGCTCAGACGCTCGTTAAATCTGTGTGTATTAATACCAGTGTTGAGGGCACCTATGCTTCTCTCAACAATTTATATCTAGGTGGATCAAATGATAGCAATGGAAGTAGTGATCAAAGCTTCAGCGTTATTCATAAATTTTCACTTGAGGAAAATTCAGTCAACTACAGTGCCAGTGGTTCCGTACCGGGAACTCTTGGATGGAATGCTCCCTCATTTCGCATGGATGAATACCAAGATTATTTACGCTTAATAACTACTCAATACAACGCCCTAGGTCTACCACAGCACCAACTCAGTATTTTAAAGAAAATTGAAGGCCGCGGTGAAATGGAAATTGTTGCGCAATTACCGAATGCACAACAACCCGAGCCTATTGGAAAGCCACGCGAAGATATTTATGCGGTTCGCTTTCATGGCGATAAAGCTTATATAGTAACCTTCGAACGAAAGGACCCTCTGTATGTACTTGATCTCAGCAATCCACTAGTGCCCAAGATAAGTGGCCAACTCCAAATCCCAGGCTACTCTACTTATTTACATCCTATTGGTGATAAGTATCTCTTTTCCCTCGGTAATGAGACAGATGAAAATGGCCGTCCCATCAGTTTAAAATTGGCGCTATTTGATATTCAAGATATGGCGAATCCAATCGAGATTGATAAACACCTTCTAGGCAATTCATCCACATGGAGTGAAGCACTCTATGATCATCGCGCACTTAGTTTGTTAAACGCCAGCAATGATCAAGTACGTATTACCTTGCCGATTAATCTTTGGGAGGATGTAATTGATAAAGGTGATGCCATCAACCAACAATGGCTTAACACCAGTCTTTATCAGTTTGAAATTAATGGATTAAATTCAAACAAGCCAAGTCTAGATCAACTAGCTCATCTTATTAGCGAATCTAACGATCAACAGGAATATCCAAATTGGAATGGTAATGATCGCGGCATACTGCACGGCAACAGTGTTTTCTATGTTCATGGCGACAAAGTAATAGCAAGCCCTTGGCCAATAAAAAAATAGATTACTATAGAAGAAAGGAAAAAGGCCGCTACTGCGGCCTTTTTCCTTTCCCATAAAAAATATTAAAAAAATACACTGTAAATAAATCGGCCTGGCATTAAAGCGAAGGTGCCCGCAATGATAATTCCTCCAATATAAATTCCCACCATATTACCTACATGTGCACGCATATTACCTCTGCGCGCTGCAAAATATGCAGCAGGCACACCATAAAGAACGGAGAAACAAAACAGATGAATAAAACCAAAGTGGTTAAAAACAGTAGGGCCTACTTTTGCCGGCATAAACAGCGTAACGCTAGCCGTAGCGAGCATCAATAACATATAGATCTTTCCCAACCGCTTATGCCTAGGCGTACCCTTTCTGTTCAGTAATAGATAACTACCGATAAAGAAAGCAGGAATTATAGTAGCGAGATGAAAGTAACTGAGTTCTTCATAGGTCATAGATTTATCCTTAAATAGCCCGCGAATTTTTCGGCGTATTATTTAACTATAATCTACCCATAGGTTAATAAGACCCAGTTACCTTTGTCACAACATATTAACGGTGTTTAATCTTGTCATTTTCTTTAAGTCCATCCAGTATTTCAATATTAATACCATCGGACAGACCCGTTTTTACTTCGCGTTTTTCAAATTTTTGTGGTGCTGTCTCTATTTCTACATATTGAGCTTTATCTTCTATAATGAGATTACCCTCATTAATTGCTAATATATCCTCTCTTTTTTCTAACACTATATCCGCATTAGCACTATAGTTGGCGCGCAAAAATAATTTATCGCTTAGTTTAACTGCAGCGCGAATTTGAAACTTAATAGTACCTTGATCAGTTATACCCTTAGGAGAAATATATTCGAGTACTGCTGTGAAGGGTTCGCCCTCAAGCGCGCCTACATCCAGTGTTAGCTCCATGCCCTCTTTAATTTTTCCGACTTCAGATTCATCCACCATACCCTCGAATATCATGTCATTCATATCCGCTAGGGTTGCTAGGCTGGTGCCAGAGCTGAAGGAACTTGTCTCTACAATAAAAGCACCCTCTTTGAAAGGTAGGTCTAATATCATGCCGTTTACAGTTGCCAATATCAAATTGGATACCTTGTCGGATTTTTTGCTGGCGCCTGATTTCATCAGCAATAAATTATTTTCGGCGGCAGATACTGATTCACGTTGCAAATCAAAGTTGAGTAGAAATTTATTATATTCAGACGATGATATTAATTTGTCTGCATAGAGTTTTTTCTGCCGCTCAAACTCTAAGGTAGCATTTTGAAAATTTAATCTAGCGGTTTCCAATTGCGATTCCGCTTGATTCAACATAACCATATTGGGCGCCAAGGTGATTTTAGCTAGCACATCGCCTTTTTTAACAGTTTGACCGGCACTGAAGAACAGCTTCTCTACTACCCCAGAAACCTGGGATTTTATTTCAACTTCGCGCCTTGGTATTACCTTACCCACCGCGACGGTTTTCTTCGCAATAGTCGTTTTAAATACGCTATCAATTTCATAAACAACGGGTTTATCTTGCGATTTTTTAAAAAGAAAAACAGCTGTGCCTACAAATACAATAGCTATAATCCCTAAGACTGCGAACCAAATAAATTTTTTCATTCCTAATTACCCTTAAAAGTGCTTACCATAATTTGTTAAATGTATTTTTACGCTACTCGTCCTGCAGCGCAACTATGGGGTTAACCGCCGCTGCCTTGGCCGCAGGCATTAAGGATGCCAAGAGCCCAGATATGACCAACACCAACAAAGCGACTAGAGCAGTTGTAAAGTCCACCGAAGGGTGACGAAACATACCGCCATCGGCGCCGCTTATTTCTATAATTTTATTAATGCCTTCTAATATCAACACACCAACAACCAAGCCAAAATATCCCGCTATTGCGGTAATAAATACCGACTCCTGCACCACCATACTAATGATAGACATGGGGGTAGCACCCAGCGCTTTGCGCAAACCTATTTCGCGCGTGCGCTCTTTCACCACAATAAGCATAATATTACCGACACCTATAGCACCCGCTAAAATTGTACAAATAGACACAAACCAACTAAACGCACTGATGCCGCTAAACAAACCATTCATTTTGTCGAATTCGTTTTGCAAATTAAAGCTGCCTAAAACACCCAGATCCTTCGCATCAAATTTTTTCCGCTCGCTCATATATTGTTTTACCTCTGCCTCGGCGACAGCGGCGTGAATATTTGGCTTGGGAATTATGACAAAACTACCCACCCAATTAACCTGATTAAAAGCATACCTGAGGGTGTCATTAGGAACATAAATTCGTTCAGCCTCACTGCTATTAGGATCTTTATTGGTAGATTTAAATACACCCACTACTTGAAAACTAATCCCAGCTAAAGTGATATGAGCACCTATAGGATTTTCATCGTTCGCAAACAGCATCTCGCGCACCTTGTTGCCAATAATGGCGACCTTGCGCCGCTTGTCCTCATCAATTTTATTAATGTAGCGCCCTTCAACAATTTTTTGCTGATAGATATTGGCCATGCCCGCATGGGTGCCCTGAATAGAAAAGCTGCCATTTTTACGTTTATAGACCGTATAGGCTGGCGTGCCATCCCATATACCTAAACTATTTTGCGCATATATTTTTCCCACACTTGGCACATTTTTTTGAATGGCTTCTATATCACCTGCTTCCAATACTATTCTTCGACCTATAGGTAAACCCTTGTAGGCAATTTGAGTGGTGCCCTGAGACCATATCCACACTGAATTGGGAATTTCTTTAAAATCTTCTTGAACGCCATTTTCTAGTCCCTTGCCCGCTCCAAGTAAAATGGTGAGCATGAAAATTCCCCAAAACACACCAAAGGCGGTGAGCCCGGTGCGCAACTTATGTTGGCCTAGGGTAAAAAATATTTCCTGCCATTTTTCCGTGTCAATTATCATAGCTATGTTCCTAGTCTGCACGCATGGCTTCGGTAGGCATAATGCGTGCGGCCCTTAGGGCGGGCATTAAACCCGCTAACGCACCTACCACCACCAATAAAATAATGGCAGTT
Source organism: Cellvibrio sp. 25HG11W-0 (assembly GCF_057815475.1). Lineage (NCBI taxonomy): Bacteria > Pseudomonadati > Pseudomonadota > Gammaproteobacteria > Cellvibrionales > Cellvibrionaceae > Cellvibrio > Cellvibrio sp. 25HG11W-0. The sequence goes on along the minus strand of NZ_CM174230.1, from coordinate 73,993 downwards.
ATGGCCACTTGAAAATTAACTTCGGGATTTTGAAAAAATGGCAGGTCTGCGCCCGCACTGCGCAAGCCAAAGGCAATAAGCTCCAACACCCCTACACCTAAAATTAAACCGCTATAACCCGCTACCGAGGTAACCAATACCGATTCCATTAACAGCGTAGCGACAATATTAAACGGTGTTGCCCCCAGCGCTTTGCGAATACCAATTTCACGGGTGCGCTCTTTAACCGTGATAATCATAATATTACTCACGCCGACAATACCTGCAGTTAAGGTGCCTATACCCACAAACCAAATCAGCGAATTAATCGCCATAAATAAACCGCTTACCATTTTTGCTGGCTCTGCCATATTGAAAGAGCGAATGGCGCGCTTGTCCTCGGGCGCTACATAGTGACGCTGTTGCAAGAGTGCGATTACATCAGCCTCAAGTTTAAACCCTTCGCTAGCTAAAGTAGGTCGAAGCCAAATTGCCCCTATATTTTTGCTATTGCCAAACATTTTTTGAAAGGTAGATTGCGGAATATAAATGCGCTCTGAATCCCGCCCGCGATTGCCCTTATCGTGAAACACGCCCACGACTTTCATCACTACATCATTTACTCGTACCAGTTTTCCGGTTGGGTCAATATTTTTTCCAAAAATACGCTCGGCCACGACACTGCCAATAATGGTTATTTTGCGTCCGTCGCGCTGATCTAAGGGGTTCATGATGCGGCCGAAACTTATGGGTAGACCCTCTTTGATATCGAAGAAGTCATCGGGCACCCCGTGAACTTCAAAGCTGCCACTTTTCTTTTCGTGCACGATTGCAATGCCGCCGCGCTGATTGTCGCCGGCAATAAAACGTATATTGGGAATTTTTTCTTTTAACGCGGCTATATCATCTTGCGTAAGATCTATGTGTCGGCCGAGCCCTCGCCCCTTATAAGCAATTGAGGTTGTCTCGGTGTAGACCACAATAAAATCTCTTACGTCTGTACCAAAACTATCGTAGACACCATTCTGCATACCCTTGCCCGCGCCTAGCAACAAAATGAGCATAAGAATGCCCCAAAACACGCCGAAGGCTGTTAGCAATGTGCGCAGTTTATTTTGACGCAGGGTGTAAAGAATTTCCTGTAAACCATCCATAGTATTAGCCCAGAGTATCTTCTTCGTCTTGAACGGCTAGGGCTTCTGCGGCCTGAATAGCCTGCGCTTGATGGCTGTTGTTATAGCCATCATCCAAAATGCGTCCATCTTTTAAAATTATCTGCCGCTGAGTTTGATTCGCCACATCCTGCTCGTGGGTAACTATGACTATGGTATTACCCGCCGCGTGTAACGCTTTCATCAAGGCCATAATTTCTTCAGTCGTTTTACTGTCTAGTGCACCTGTGGGTTCATCGGCCAAAATCACCTTTGGTTTAGTTACCATGGCGCGAGCTATAGCAACACGCTGTTTTTGTCCGCCAGAAAGTTCATTGGGCATGTGTAACGCACGATCACTAAGGCCCACCATTTCCAAATATTCTGCTGCGCGAAGATTTCGCTCCTTGCGGCCGACACCTTGGTAATAGAGTGGTAGAGCTACGTTTTCAGTCGCATTTTTGAAAGGTAAGAGATTGAAAGATTGAAAGACAAAACCGAGTAATTCATTACGCATTTTTGCTGCTGTTTTTTCTTTTAACTTTTTAATTTCACGTCCAGCCAGATAGTAATCGCCCTCATCATGGGTATCAAGAATACCCAATATATTCAGTAACGTTGATTTACCAGAGCCCGAGGAGCCCATAATAGAAACCAATTCACCTTCACGAATATGCAAATCAATTCCTTTCAGTACATGTAAGGGCTGTTCGCCCGAATGGTAATACTTGTGTATGTTAGTGAGCTTTATCATTTTCTAATCCTTAATTTCCAAGGCAAAGCACTTGAAGTCATACAGATAATTTACTTAACCGTTTAGTAGCCTCAGCTTACGCATTTTTAGCGATTATATAAGCCGAGTTAACGCTAATTAACCCTTTGGTGACATCTGTCATTTAAACCATAAACGGGTAGACACTCTTGTATTACTATCTTTGACGTATTTTTTTGCTCTTTAGATTCAAACTATATTTAATTATTTACTCATCTTGTAAAGCAACGATAGGGTTTACCAAGGATGCTTTAAGTGCTGGTAGTAATGATGCCATGGCACCGCTAAAGACCAGAACCAAGAACGCTATCAAAGCCGTGCCTATATCAATATAGGGTGAGGCAAACATTCCCTCCCCCTTCCCCATATCGATCAGTACTTTTTTAACCAGCTCCAACACCAAAACGCCAGTTACTAAACCGGTATAGCCCGCGACCAGAGTTATCAGCAGTGATTCCTGTAATATCATCCAGCTTATATTCGCTGGCGTTGCACCCAATGCTTTTCGTAACCCTATCTCGCGGGTGCGCTCCTTTACCACTACCAACATAATATTACCCACCCCAATGACACCGGCGATAATAGTGCCTATGGCAACAACCCAGCTAAAAATTAGAATACCCTCTACTAGGTTTTTATCTTGAAGATATTCGGCTTCGCTATTGTAAGTTTGCAAAACACCTTCATCATCTGGATGAATTTTTTGACGATCATAAATAACTTTTTTAATTTCTCGCTCTAGATCTTCAGTTTTAAAACCTACTTTTGGCTGAATCCACAGTTGTCTAAAGCGATCTAATTGATTAAAGGTTTTTCGTAAGCTTTCATTGGGAATATAAATACCGATACTTTGATAGGGATCACCATTGTCGGGTTGTGTGGATTCATATACACCTACAATCTGAAAACTTACACCCTGAACAACAATTTTCTTCCCCAGTGGACTGCCGCTATTTTTAAATAAAATATCTTTTACACGAGTGCCTATAACCGCTACTTTACGAAACTCTTTTTCATCTAAACTATTTATATAACGCCCTTGAAGTACACGATTAGTTTGCAGTGCTGCCCAGCCATTGTGGGTACCCATAACAAAAAAAGATCCACTCGCTTTTTCATGGGTTACATACTGTGAACCACGTAAGTAATTTTGCCCCTCTATTAATTTAATGCCCTCTACCTGTTGTTTTGCCCAGGCAATATCATCTTCATTTAATAAAATACTTCTACCCTTGCCTAAACCTTTGTAAGCCATTTGGGTGCTATTGGAAGACCATAGAAAAACTACATTTTTCCGCTCACCGAAAAGTGTATCGACTTTTATGCTATAGCCTTTGCCGAAGCCCAATAATATAACCAGCATAAAAATTCCCCAAAAGACACCAAAAGCCGTTAAGCCTGTGCGCAACTTTTGTTTCTTTAAGCTGATAATAATTTCTTGCCACTTATCCCAATCAATAAAATTCATTCCATTACTCCGCGCGCATGGCTTCAATAGGCATAATACGCGCAGCGCGTAGTGCAGGCATTAGGCCAGCCAAAACTCCGGCTACAACCAATACTAAGAGGGCACCCAAGGCTACGCTCATATCAATTTCTGGTTGTTGAAAATAGGGTAAATCTATATCGAAGCGCGTTATCAGTGCCGCAACAGCTTCTAATATGGCTACGCCTACTACTAAACCTGCATAGCCGGCCAAAGCAGTCACAAGTACGGACTCAAATAATAATCCTAAAATAATATTACTGGGGTTAGCGCCCAACGCTTTGCGAATACCTATTTCACGGGTGCGCTCGCGTACGGTAATAATCATAATATTACTCACACCGACGATCCCAGCGAGTAAAGTTCCTATTCCAACTAACCAAATAAAAAGATTTAAGTTACTGAACGTCTGCTTGGTTTCGCGGGTAACTCGCGCGTAATTCATAACGTAGATAGCGCGCTCATCCTGCGGGGATATGTTATGGCGCTCACGTAAAATTTTTACAATGCGCTCCTCAAGCTCTACACCATCTACCCCTGCTTGCGGTCGCACTGTAATTAAATCAATACCTTCTCCTCCTCCAAAGGTTTTCTTAAAAGCGCTAATAGGTACATAGACACGCTCTGACATGCGCCCCAAATTTCCCTTGTCGTAAAACATTCCCACCACACGAAAAACAATTCCATTAACTTGAATGTCTGACCCTATAGGATCTACCTCAGGCGAAAATAATCTATCGCGCACGCGTGTACCAATCACCGCGACTTTACGACTTTGATTTTTATCCAATAGGTTTAAACGGCGACCTTCATTAAAGGGTACCTTTTCTTTGATGTTAAAATATTGGTCTGCTACACCCAGCACTTGAAATACACCGGATTTAATATCTTTAGTGACGAGAATGTCGGAATTGACAAAATTACCAAGGGGATTTTCACTGGAAATATAACGCACATCTGGAAGCTGCCGTTTTAACGCAACCATATCGTCTTCGGTAAATTGGATTTGCCTGCCTGTGGGGAAACCTTTATAGGGTATAGAAGTGCGCCCAGGTTCAATCCACATAGAATCTGCTGTATCGTTGAACCTACCCTCTAGTGCCGCCTTTTCCATTCCACGGCCAGCGCCTAGGAGTAGTATCAACATTAAAATACCCCAAAACACGCCGAAGGCTGTAAGCCCGGTGCGCAATTTATTTTGCTTTAGGCCATGTAAAATTTCTTGCAAACTATCCATTGTAATATTCCGATCTGATTCCGTCTGGCGGTAGTGAGCTTAATGGCCAAAGTATCGCTTTTCTAAAGACCCTTATTAAGCACTGGGGATTAAGGTGCTCATATTTATTAAAACTACTTTATACCTATAAAATTTTTCAAATTTAACATAGATTGTTGTATTAGGGGGAAATCGACCGTCGAAGAATAAATATGGCCTATGAGATCGATAAAAGAAAGGAGTTAATATTGACGAGAAAATAGCCGAACCTGTCTTTCACAGATTCGGCTGAGAGAACATAATAATTTAGTCTGATAGAAAGAAACTTAAAACAAGAAAATTAAATTGGAACCTTATTTCGTAAAGGTAAGGAATTTTTTAACCCCATTAATATTTAAGATGTTTAATAGGCTTAATTAGACCAGTTGACCACTGCGATTCACACTATTAATTAACGCTTTTATCGCAGACGTAATTATATTTCGATCCTTACCAACACCAAAGACGGGGCGACCATTGTTTACTTTCACTTCAACATAAGTCACTGCAGCTACGTCTGAACCTTCACCTATAGCGTGCTCATGATAGTCAATCACACTGATCTCACAACCGGTAAATTGGCTGATAGCATGTGCCGCTGCATCTATAGGACCGTTGCCACTACCGCTAATCTCTACAGTTTTATTTTGATGCTGTGCATGTATAACTATATCAACTTGATGCGTTTCATCTTCTTCAGAAACCTTACTCGATTGATATGCTATAGGAAAGTTAATTGCTAAATATTCTTGCTCAAACAATTTAGCAATATCACTTCCCTTAACTTCTTTACTGGTAAGGTCACTTACTTTTTGGACAACACCGCTGAACTCGATTTGCAATCGACGTGGCAATTGTAATCCTGCCTCTTGCTGTAATAAGAAACTTACACCACCTTTACCTGATTGCGAATTAACCCGCACCACTGCATCGTAGCTACGATTTAAATCCGCAGGATCAATAGGTAAATAAGGCACTTCCCAAAGTGCATTTTTTTTCTGTACTGCGAAGCCTTTTTTAATGGCATCCTGATGGGAACCAGAAAATGCAGTAAATACTAATTCACCAGCGTAGGGGTGACGCGGATGTACCGGTAGTTGATTACACTCTTCAACCAATTGACGCACTCGATCTATATCAGAGAAATCCAAGCCTGGGTGAATACCCTGTGAATATAGATTCAATGCTAGGGTTACTAAATCTACATTCCCTGTGCGCTCGCCATTACCAAACAAACAACCTTCAACACGATCTGCACCCGCCATCACAGCTAGTTCTGCTGCAGCTACTGCTGTGCCGCGATCATTATGTGGATGTACGCTAATAATAATTGAATCGCGACGATTGATATTGCGGTGCATCCATTCAATTTGATCGGCATAGGTATTGGGCGTATTCATCTCAACTGTAGCAGGCAAATTTAGAATCATTTTGCGCTCAGGAGTAGGTTGCCAAACATCTGAAACCGCGTCGGATACTTCTTTAACAAATTCTATTTCTGTACTCGAAAATACTTCTGGAGAATATTGAAAAGTCCACTCTACTTCCGTGGCTTGGGCTGTTAATTCTTTACACCATTGAGTGCCCTGAATTGCTATATTTTTAACACCCGCTTTATCAGTGTTATAAACTATTTTTCGAAACGCGGGAGCCAATGGATTATACATGTGTAGTATTGCCCGCTTAGCGCCACGCAAGCTTTGTACAGTACGCTCGATCAGGTCATAGCGTGCCTGCACCAATACTTCGATCGTAACATCATCAGGAATATGATTTTGTTCAATCAACAAACGAGCAAATTCATAATCGGTTTCTGATGCGGAGGTAAAACCAATTTCAATTTCTTTAAACCCAATGGCAACTAACTCTTTAAAGAAGCGCAGCTTAGTAGCTACCGACATAGGGTCAATCAACGCTTGATTGCCATCGCGCAGATCAGTGCTCATCCAAATAGGTGGCTTTTCAATATGCTTATTGGGCCATTGACGATCTGGCAGTGATATACCGATAAAACGCTGATACTTAGTGGATGGATTGGCAATCATGGGTAATCTCCGCAGACAAACATGGGGTTAAACAAATTCATTAGGGCTGAGCAAGATATTCGATGTATTGCCCTTATGGGGCTTGTTGCTCTAGAGGTAATTTGGAAATGAATAAAATCTATTACGCCTAGTCTCAAATACAGCTTGTGGCTGGATTCTTATCAGCTGTAATTATTATAGTAAATCACCATGGGCAGACGATTGCTAATATTCTCGTTAAAATCGTTATTGAGCTATAATATTGCTCATATAAAACTAAAATAGCAATTATTATGAAGTAATGCAGGAGTTATCGCTATGGAATTGGATAAATATGACCGTTTGATACTAGCCGCCTTACAAGAGAATGCGCGCATATCAAATCAAGACTTAGCTGACTCAATCAGCCTTTCACCATCACCCTGCTTGCGTCGCATGCGACAGCTGGAAGAGTCGGGCTTAATAGATGGTTATGTAGCACTTTTAAATGCCCGTAAACTAGGGCTGACGCTCATGGCCTTTATCCAAATCAGTATGGATAAACATACGGCCGATAGGTTTGACGTGTTCGAAACGACAATAAACAGCTACCCAGAAGTACTAGAGTGCCACTTAATAACTGGCCAATCAGCAGACTATCTGCTTAAGGTTATTGTGAAAGATATGGATGCCTATCAACAGTTTTTACTGCACAAACTAACGCGCATTGAAGGTGTAAGTGGTGTTCATTCTTCCTTTGTACTCAAGTCACCCCTTAACAAGACCGCACTACCACTGAACTAAATAGTGTTAAATTATTGCCTAAAAAAATAAAAGGAGCCGAAGCTCCTTTGCGGGTCGAGCCTTATTTTTTACCAGCTCGTCTATCTTCTTTCCGTCGCTCAAGGGGCAAGTCAACAGGAAGTTCTTTTTTTTGCTTACGCCTATCTTTTTTTTGGCGCTCTTCCAACGCGTCTTCGAGTTGGCTCAGTAGCACTTTAGGTACTTTATTATCACTCATGGTTAAATCCATCTCCTCTTTAATTCAATTAAACATTTTAACTCAACTAAATATGAGTCTGTTCATAACCCTACTTGAAGCAGTATAGACTAGCAGTTTGAACAAATTGGCTAATACCTTATTTTTATTTCAATCGTTGATAAAAAATCATAAATTTATTAACTTTTATTTTTCGATACTGATAATTTATTACAGAATTAGGTTCTGTTTTTATAATCACTTTTTATTAAAATTAATTCGTTTTATCATCATTAAAAAATCCATAACCTATTGATAAATATAGAGTTATGGATTTTAACTGAATCAGTTTTACCTATTCAAAATACGCGAAACATTGTCGTATCTCAATTGGCATGATTTTCTACACACAGCAAGATCAAGGAATGCAACGAATTATGAGATTTTCTTGGGGCTTCAAAATCTCATTTATCTTGATATTTACAGAAAGAAATCTCAATTTTTATAATTTTTAATTAAAATCAGTGAGTTAGCCAATAGTTTATCTGTGATTAGTAGCTGCCGAATAGGCAGCTACTGTAAAGGAGAGGTCAAGTAATATCTTCTATCGGAGCTGTTGGGCCATTAGTCTTTACAGACTGAATGCCAACTTCTCGAGCTTGAGTAGTTGGATACAGCTGACTTTTTCCAACCGGCTCATAGTTAGCTGCTCTCAATACAAAATAATACCGATTATCAGAGCTAATTTGACGCAGGTAATTACTATCATGAGGGCTGTTTACCCTTACAGACGCAATTCCATTGAGTGCACTAGCTTTAGTTGAATATCCCTCGCTACCAAGAATATTTTCACCATTAGCTGCTTTCAGACGAAAGTAAAACTGACCATCATTACCTTTATATATCTGATATTTGGCCGCCATCTTATTTCTTCTCCTTTGTTACACCTTTGAAAGGACTACCGTCCGATTTAACGTCCATAAATTGGCCTGTTGCGGAATCACGTTTAACCCAATGACCACTTGCAGTTTGGGTTTGAGAACGTTGCTTTACAGCACCTAAGCGTTGACCATCACCATATGGTTTATTTGTTGCCATGATTAAAACCTCACAAAACAGATTAATATCATTTGACAACTAACTGGCATTTCAAGAGAATCGCGGCTCTCACACCGTGGGTGACTCTAGCAAAACACTGTCAGTTGACCCTACATCAAAAAACCCATTCAGCGACCCTGTTTGGGTTTTTTTGATGACACCTTAATTATACTAATCATTTTGATGATGTCAATCATTTAGATCATTGCAATTATAATGATTGCAATGATCTAAATGATTGATCTATAGTAAGAGAAACTTTCCAGAAGAGTGCTAACCATGAGCGCAAGCAATCGTTCTGAGATACCTAGTGGACAGCAATTAGAAAGACTTGCCCATATCGAATTTCTTGCTTATTTCATTGGAAAGGTAAGTAGGAAATGCATTATGTCTCGTTTTGATATTGGAGAAGCTGCCGCAACTAGAGACCTCAGTCTTTATAATGATATGGCACCAGGCAATATTATTTACGATCCTCGTTTAAAATATTACGTGCCCTCGGAAGCATTCGGATGCCGCTTTAATTTATCTGCACAAAAATGTCTCGACACTTTATCAAGTGGTTTCGGCGATTACTTAACAGACAATAATGAATTTAAAGTTGCACACACACTTAGATTAAGCCCCCCAGATCTTGAGGTTACTGCAGCGATTACAAGAGCAATCACGACCAAACGACCACTTGAAATAGAATACCTTTCTGTTACTAGCGGTCAGTCGAAAAAATTTCTTGTTCCTTTCGCTATATTGGATAGTGGATTACGTTGGCACATACGTGCATATGATCGTCAAAAATCTAGATTTGCTGATTTCGTTATCAATCGCATCATAAATGCAAAAGTCTTAAACAATGAATTCATTCAGCCTCATGAAGAATCAAGTGAAGATTCTCAATGGACGGATTTTGTTGACTTAATAATTCAGGCTCACCCAAAAAATGAAAAGGACAAACAAGTTATTGAGCATGAGTATGGAATGGTCGATGGAACGCTAATAAAACGTATTAGAAAAGCTTATGTTGGGTATTTACTTAGAAGTTGGGATATCGACTGTACAGAAGATGCATCTCAAAAAGGACACCATATTTTCCTTCACTTAAAAAACACCAAGGTAATCGCTTCTCTTAATGTTGATAGTTTTAAACTAGCTATTTCTTCTGATTAGATTAGATGTGAAAGAGAAGGGCTACAATCTATTAGCCCTTCTTTTGACGAACTTTCAATTTTCCTAACAATTAAGTTCTATTTATAAAAAGTAATTGTTAGGCTAAGTAAATGTACCTATCTGCTTATAGATACACGTGTATGTGAGCACTTACCTATCCTCACAGTATGTAGGTCATGACCCCATCCGGGCTGCTATAAAGCAGATAGTTTCCATACCATATTTAAGACGTTGGAATTCACAAAGTTCAATGCAAGCAGACATATATCTCCTGGATTCCCTAGCTCGACTTTTTCCTACGCGCAGTTTTCACTGAAAGCCAGCCGTCGTTCGTTAAGTATTTTTGCAAGTGTACACCTCACTTACAGGTCATAAATTACCTGTTCAGTAATATTAACAAACAAATACCCAGTTTGTAACGGACGAGATTAAAATAACCAATCTAAAAACTTGATATGTGAGAAAGAGAACATCAATATCCATCCAAAATCATATAAACCTCTCCGTTATCTCCCCAAGTTCTTTGATTTTTATGTGATTTGTAATCAAGCCTTACACACTTCCTGCTATCACAAGTAGATAACTTAGTAAGCGCGCCAGATCTTTCTAATTTTTCGATATTATTTTCAAGAGCATCACGTTGCTCTATCAATCGGTTAATTTCCTTTGGGGATGGCATATAGAAAGATAAAAAAGTGTACGCAATAATGGCACTAAGCATTATCAACATTACTCCTCTCCATGTCATTCTCCAAGATGCCTTTTTACTTGATTCTTCATATACATTAGCAGCTATTTCTGCTTTCTCTTTAGCTGATTCAAACTCTCTAATAATTTTATCTAGCTGATTAGATACTGAAGATTCAAGAGTTTGTGTTATGGAGTTTTTAATTTCTTTCTGAAGAATATAATTCTTTGAGCTATGCTCTGTAATATTTTCATCTAATTTTTCTATCAAGCTGTTGACTGTTTGTTGCTTTTCATCAGCCTGTTCTAAAAGACGCCCTAAACAATCAAATATTATTTGTTCCGTATTTCTTTCCATTATGGCTCCATGTCCATATCTCTACTTTTCTGCTTTGAATGGGTCATTTCGTTTTCCAATGATTGCCTACTCTCATAGTGAATTTCTATTTGTTTTTGATAATCCCTATCTAATAGCCTCAACTGCATTAAATCTTGTAGTTCACAAAATTTAATTGAACCATTTTTATCCAAGTGAAGAACCATACCTCCTGACCCGGACGTATCTCCTCCGTTAATATTGGCAACCAATTGTAAATAGGACTTCAATAACGTTTCGGAAAAAAGCGGTTGTGGCATTACAGCCTCTGAAGCTATTGACTGGACAAATTCATTAAAATCATACAGAGTTGCTACGCCAGAAAATGCATCTAAATAGGGTACTGCCTTCGTCACCATCATTTTTAAATCACCTCTTATTCCTGTCTCTAAAAACCAGTGAATAGATCGCGAAACTTGGACTAAGTGTGGATCGCCTTTTATAGAATCCAATAAAAATTGTTGTTTTTTTATTTCTTTTTTGCTTTTGTTAGTGATCTGTTTAAATTCAATTAAGCGTAGAGTACCGGGACTTTGTATTAACACATCACCTAGTGTTCTATCTAAAGGCGTTTGTTGTAATAGGTTTATTGAAACTGGATTAATCGTGCCTTTGGATTTAGCACATACTGCAAATCCCAAACTGTACAAAAAATTTCCTATTACGACATTTTCATATAGCTTCAAAATATTACTCCGTGACTATTTTTTAATTTCTTCTTGCAGCCTATTCCATAGTGGCTTCAATTGCTTTTTGATAGCAAGAGAATTCATAAGCTTCGCAGCTTTGAGGCCGTATTTAATAAAGTTTCTACCGCCCAGATGGGAGTATCGTTCATATATTTTGAGCCTGTAAATACTTCTGTGTAACTGCCGGTTACTGATAATCGCTCAAGCGTTCATCAAAGACAATCATAAAGTGGTTCAATGCTGCGCGCCAATTTCGAATTGGCATTGTCCACTTTTTAGCCGCATCTTGAATCGCCAAATAAATAACTTTTTTCGCAGAATCATCGGTCGGAAATAACTTCCGTTTTTTGATGGCTTGGCGAATGACGCTGTTCAGGGATTCAATCGCATTCGTCGTGTAAATCGCACGCCGAATGTCTTCAGGATATTGGAATAGCGTGCGCAGGTTCGCCCAATGCGTGTGCCAGCAGCGACTGATCTGCGGGTACTTGTCATCCCAGCGCTCGCCTAGTTGCTCCAGCGCCAAAAGCGCCTCTTCTTCGGTCACGGATTGGTATATCCGCTTCAAGTCAGTGGTTACGGCCTTGTAGTCCTTCCAAGGCACATATCTCACCGAATTGCGCACCATGTGCACCACGCACAGCTGGATTTGGGTTTGCGGATAGACGGCAGTGATGGCGTCAGGAAAGCCTTTGAGACCATCAACACAGGCAATCAAGATGTCACGCACACCGCGATTCTGAAGTTCGGTTAGTACTCCAAGCCAGAATTTGGCGCCTTCATTTTCTGATAACCATAGGCCCAGCAACTCTTTTTGGCCGTCCATAGTAACGCCCAACGCCAGGTAAATCGCTTTGTTGATTACCTGCTTATCCTGCCGGATTTTCACCACAATACAGTCCAAATAGACAATCGGATAGACCGCATCTAGCGGGCGCGATTGCCATTCAATCACTTGCTCAATCACCGCATCGGTGACTTTGGAGATCAATGTGGGTGATACGTCAGCACCATACATTTCTTTAAAGGTTGCGACGATTTCACGGGTTGTCATGCCCTTGGCGTAGAGGCTCAGAATCTTGTCATCCATGGAGGTAAAGCGAGTTTGATGCTTCTTCACCAGTTGCGGCTCAAAACTGCCCTCACGATCCCGCGGGGTATTGAGCTGGAATTCACCTTCTTCCGTTTTCAGTGTTTTAGTGGTGTGCCCATTGCGGCTATTGGAGGCGGTGGATTTCTGGTGCTTCTCATAGCCAAGATGGGCGTCCAGCTCACCGTTGAGGGCAGCCTCTACGGCGACTTTGGTCAGCATCTGGGTGAAATTACTCAGATCTTTTTCGGTTTTCAGGTGCATTGCCGCTTCGCGGGCAAAGGCTTCAAGGTCTTTTGGGTTCATACTGTTTATCCTTCCCTTCGGAGGGTTAATGATAAACAGTTACACAGATTTAATTACAGTCTCTATATTTTTCTTTTATAAAGCTTTGTCGGTTTCTGACCTAAGTTTATCTTTATCCTATTTCTTTTAATCTTAGTCTTTTTAGCTAGGCGAATACCACTACGCATGCGCTCCGAATATTTGGCGAGTGCTGCAGAGCGTATCAATATCTTCTCGCCATCGTATAGAAAGCCAAGATATTGAAGCGGTTTGTCAGATAAAAATCTATTGGCGAGAGAGATAAATTGTCTAATTTCAGTTTTGTTAGGGTTAATATCGATTTTTAACTTATTAAGTTCCTTCCTTACAAAACCAGCTAACGTAGATTCATATTCTATAGGGACTATGAATAACATATCATCACAGTACCTATAGTAAGTTGCTCCTATCTCCTTAACGGCCTCAGACATTAATTTATCAAAATCCAGCATATAGATATTTGATAAAAATGCGCTTATTGGTGATCCTTGGGGAATTCCTTTCTGATTTGGATTTTTTACGATCAATGCATTAGGTCTAACGATGGTTCTAAATTCTTCCGGTGTACATACTCTGAATCTATTGTTCTTCGGATTATGCTCAGAAATATTAAGTAGTTTGTAGAGAGATTGCTTATCTACTTTAGAATATTTTGTGAGGGATTTAAAAACTGCATAGTGATCATCAGGCAAGCTATCGCTATTTATTATCTGTTGCCAGGATTGTTTTAATAAGTCATGGTCAAGATTATCGAAAAATCCTGTGATATCAAAACCTATCGCGGTGCAACCACCAAACTTTTCGCCTAGCGATTTGATTTCATTGAAGGCTTCAAATGCAAAATCAACATTGCTTTTTCCAAGCTTGCGAAAAGCTAAAATGCTACGCTCAAGATCTGACTCATGTAACTGCTTTTCATATAGAGGAGTCAAGATATGGCAATAATAAGAATAGATATGAGAGTCTAGATGAGCAGCATAGGATATCGGGCGATTTTTTTCCTTTACAGCAATCTGATCGTTATCGTCTTTATAAATTTTCGAGCAGTGTATTGAATAATTGATAAAAGGGTAAAAAGAGTGGGCTGCAATAGCCTGAGGATTCTTTATGATTTTTGCTGCAGTTTTTTCCGAAACGGGTCTATCAAAATGCAGATAGTTTCTTTTGCGATACCAGTCCTCTGAACTCATTTTAATTCCCTGATTAGCCAAACCGGTAGGGGCAAGAGATTGCGGCCATCTCAATTTGCCCCTACCGGCATAACCAAGTGCATTCAAAAGCACCATCTGACACCATTTCTAGTGCGAGCCGCGTGTGTTAACAATCACATATACTATGTGTAGCGTCTTGGAGAACAACTGTATGCTGCCCTTACCGTTCGCCGTGTCATTCAAGATAACCTGTCATATTGACATCATTATATTGGTTGACATCCTGTAGTATTCCCTCAGCTCTAAAAACCGAGGCATCAGGAAGATAACCTTTTTCATTTCTGGATTCAAGGGGCGTAAAATCAGCACCAGCTTCAAAGTCAGTCAATCTGTCCAAATACTGTGAAAGGATACAAATATATCTCAGTTGTTCTTTTAAATATACTTTCTGCCTCAGTGGTTTTTCTGTGTCATCATCAATAGGTAGTATTGCCCTGGATGCAAGATAGCTAATTAATGTTCGGGAATTGATATTCACAGCCTTACTTAACTTGGACAAGATTACATATTTATTGTTGAACTCAGAAAGCTGCGAATGACTTATGCAAGCATTTTGACTATCAAAACATATGCTTGAGTTTATAATGCCCCGGTGTACTAGCTCATAAGCAAACTGCTGTTGAACTCCCAATACTTTTGCAAGTAAGGGAACACTAATAAACTCTTCGTTTTTTTTGTTAAATTCCAGCCATAGCACAAAATTACGTTTCAGAAAATTCAGAGACAAATAGCCGTTTTTATCAGAATCTAGAGATGAAACCCTGAGGCTACCATTTTTGATTGACTCTGTTAGTTTGATTAGGAAACCATCCAACCTCCCGCTAAAGTACTTCATAACTTCGGTAAATGACCAAGTAGCTCCTGGGATACTATGTACAACGCGAGTTAGCTGATCCCTAAAACTATACATTTCTTCAAGTGAGAAGCACCAGCTTCCAAGCCCACTTTCAGCCGGTGAAACTGATACTTTGAATAACTTATGATTCACCAGTGCCGTGAAATTTTCCTTACCAAGTCCAAGTACCAGTCTGGCTTCCTTCAACGTAATTAAATCTTTAATCCTTAAATAGCGATCGCTAATGTCTGGTTTATACAGATAGGTCAATATCCGCTTATTTTTTGTTTCAGTTTTAAACCTTACGTAACCATTTAAAAATGCCTTTCGTAGCACAGTCTTGGATATATCATATTCCCTGCAAGCAACTGCAAATGCAATCCACGGATGCTCATGCAATGTCTTCCGACTAAAATGAATATTTCGTCTGGTCAATGGTCTCTCCCAGTTTTGATTAATGTATTCCTCCATAAGGGATTTGTAGTAAGAGAATTCATTACCGGGAAAGCGCTCATATAGTGCATATCGAAAATCTTTGATGGATGCTCCTCTAGAATCTAAAGCTTGAAGCCTATTTAAGAAATTAAAAAATCCTAGCCTACCACCAAAAATAGCTTCAGCCGCATCCCCTAATGTATCTCGAGCATCTTTACTATTTTCTAAAGCTTTGTATTGACCTCTAAAGCGAAGCCACTTGTTGAACAACAAAATGAATTCCAATCTTTTAGCTAAACCGATATAAAGCTCTTCATTCATGGCATGCTCACCGTCAATGAACTCTTGAAGTTGTATCATGTCACCAGAAGCCTTCAATAATTCCTGGTCTGAAAGCGGATGACCGCATTTACACTCTGTTAATTTAGGATGTATAAGTGTTATTCGACTTCCGCATTTGGAACAACTATCTCTTAGCCAAAGTTGATGCGTCCTACAGACATAAGACGGCCTCAATTGCCAGCCAATTCTTATGTAAGGAGAATCCTTTATGCACAATGGACAAAAGCGCATATGCAACATATCGAAGTACTTCACATACAACGAGGAGAGCTTTCGAAACTTATTATTCTCATACCCCGCCCAATCAGTTAGTTGTAACATTTTATGATAATACATGACATTTCTGACGCGCTTTTCCATGGAATCAGCATCTATTAGCCAAAATATATTTTGGTACTTATTAATATCAGCCAACCTAATCAAATAACCAGTTGGAAATTCATCAGGGAAGCAAGGTGGATGTATTAACGGCTTAATTATTGTGTTTGTCTTCATGCTTCTCTGTTTCCTTTATAATATCGATACGATGAAATGGCATTCCAGGTTTATTTAGCCGTTGCCAGATAAATGCTTTGTTGAAAGGGTTCAGTTCTCCCTTTCCTTCAATCCATATATTTTCAGTAAACGCTATTTCAAATGTATCTTTAGCAATCATCTTATTTTTCACAGAATCAACCAGCTCAATTACTCCAACAAAAAGTTTTATCATGTTGGCAATCACGCCATCCGTTGCGTAGTAAATTGCCGATATGAACTCCTTATTATTAAAATCAAATCTCGCTGTTAATTTTATTCTATCAAGAATCGCATAAATTACGCCCATAAATCCCATGAATGACTCATGTTTATCTATCGAAAAGGGATGAAGATCTATTCGCCTGCTGAAACGTCTTCTTAGTTGCTCATTAATTCTGAATAAATATTCACATCTCTCAAGACCCATTAGCACGATTGAACATTTAGATTGATCAATAACCGTCTTTAACCAATCTGCTACTTCTTCTGATTTACGCTCTTTTCCTCTATCAATAAAATGTTGAAGTTCATCAAAGATGATCATCTTGACTTCACACTGATCTAAATAGTGATGTACTCGGGTAGTCTTCTGTATGGTTGATCCAGAGTAATATCTAAAATCGCCAAGTTTCATTAGCATTTCTTCCGCAAGATTTTTTACAGTTGGCAGAGCCGGTGTATTTACAATTAAAATTGGCGTTATTGTTTTTTGATTGTTTTTCGGCGGATTTATGCAATCTCTCAATTTTTCTTTGAGCGTTGATTTTCCTGTACCAGATTGGCCCACACAGATAATGTGCTCAGATACTCCCGTTCTAACATTCATGTAATAGGCATTTAATAGCTGCTCATATGCCTTATCGAATTGCGGGTGATTGATAATCATTTTTTTTAATTCAGCTACCAGTTCCATTTTTTCAACTGAAAGAATCATTAAAACTCACCTCGCTTGGTTGTATCAAAGCGTGGGATTTCTTCAACACTAAAATCTGTAAAACTCAAAGCGTTCTGTTTAACTAGATCTGATCTTTTTTTAATGTCAGTAGATCCATCTTGCTTATGTAAACTGTGCCGTTCGGCTCTTTGTCGTGGTCGTATCTTTGTACTCTTACTCAAATTTCTAAGTTTCTCAGTAAACTTTGCCTTTTTAGTTAATAGAGACAATACATCCTGTTGGTTTTTTCCATTTTGCTTTTCTAATTTTTTGATAGCTCGATGTTCCAGTAAAGATAAGCCTGTTGTATATTCAGGGTAAATCGACGGAACTACTATGTAGTCTCCGTTAATGTCGTCGTAAACCCAAATTGATTCCAGATTAGATGGATCAAATCTGACCTTGACATCAAAGGTAGTATCCGACCTCCGCCTCAATGCGCCTAGTTCAGCAGAGTTATAGGCGATTCCAAAAATTATTACTCCTTCGTGGTTTAGCTTTCGCTGCATTTCTTTAGCAAGGATTAAATTTAACTGTTGAATGCTCTCGGGCAATAATGGTTCTCTTTTTTCTAAACCCTCCTTCCATAGCTCATAAGGTGTCTTCCCAGTAATTCGATTTATTTCATGGCAATAGATATCCACGATCCATTCATGAATAAGTGATTTTAATTCTGCTAATGTAGCTTTAGCTAAAGATGCAGAGTCATATTCACTGCGTTGCTGGATATTCGAAAATGTTGTACCCGATAGGCGATGGCATACAGCTCGATTAAGAGTTCCCAAGAAACGCTCAACGGCTCCTTTATAATTAGGCTGCTTCTTTGGGCAAAACTGTATTTCGATATTTAATTCAGCACACATTCTTTTCAGATTTGTAGCATGGAATTCTCGTCCATTGTCACAAACCAACGTTGTTGGAATTCCATAAGCTGGCCAGTCATTAGAAATATCTGGATATTTTTTAAGGATCTCTGCTTTGGGTTTTATCGAATTTCTAAGCGCGCTCATAACTGCCAGCTCGGAAGGTGGTTCAAACCCTATTTCGATGCCAAGAGGCATTCTTGAATTTCTATCTAAAAGGACTGTAAGCCATGGGCGGCCATCAGGAAGACCTGTTTTTTCATTCACAACCATTACATCAAGGGGAGTATGGTCAACTTCTACCCTTTCCAAGATGTAGCTTGTAGAAACACCCGCCCCTACCGCACGAAAATGCCTGTCGGCAATACTTTTTCCTTGTCTAGCCGACATGCATTCATAAGGCTCAAGATCTTTAATCATTCGATAAAAGGTTGCTCTGCTAGGAATTTTTAAAGGTAACAACCGTGCTTTGTTAATTTCTGAAAGTCGATAGCACAATTGATCATATACATCCTGAATTGATGTGCGTTGGTTTGTTAAATAATGCTCTTCGATTACTTCATTAATGATTTCTGAAGAGCCTTTGAATCTACGTGCTTTAAAAGGAGGAGATTGCCTATTAAGCAAAGATAGAATGTTATTTTCCGAGTCCACCCATGATTTCCACCATCGATATACGCTTGAAGCACTTGGCTTTTTAATGTCGTTTAACAGGTCTGCTACTTTTTCTGTGGATAATTCTATATTTACTAAAGTTGGTTTTTTTCCAAGCATTTTTTCTGCTCCTATTATGTATTCTCTTTTCCTAAGTACTATTTTTTGTTGATCTTCCGAAAGACCAGCTACATCAATTGAATTTCGGCTTTTTGTCCCGCTTTTTTTGGATTCATTTCCTTCAATACGGATAATTCCCTCTTCAAACAGCTTTATTAATTCAACTTTTGATCTCTGTACTATTGCGTGATCACTCATTCGTTCAAGTAAGCAATCTCCGGATTCATAGATACGCTCAATTCGAAATTCAATATCATTCAATGTCAGATGCAAACCCGCATGAAAATAATGTAAGCGTCCAATAAAGCACACATTCCCATTTTGGCCACCAATCATTAGCCTAATCCTTTTTCAACAGAGGAATGATGATGGCCAGATTAACACAAGAGCAATGGCGAGCACTGATTAAGGAGCAAGCCGCCTCAGGACAAACCGCGAAGGCATTTTGCGCAGAGCGCGAGATTGATAATAAATATTTCAGTACACGCAAAAAGCAATTGGCGACGCAACCCGCAGAAAATCGCTTTGTTGCGATAACGACAAAACCCCTCGAAAACCAAAGTATTCAGCTTCACATCGGTGCCACACAGCTGCGTATGCCCACGGGAGTATCGGCGCAATGGTTAGCGGACGTTATTAAGGCGCTTGCATAATGCGCTGCTTTGTTGATCCGCCTGCTATTTTTCTGTACAAGGATGCTATCGATTTTCGCAAATCCATCAATGGCCTCGTCGTAGTGATAGAGCAAGCGTTGGAGCGCTCGGCATTTGAGCCTGCGCTGTATGTATTTTGTAATCGCTCGCGCGATAAACTGAAAATTCTTTATTGGGATGCTACAGGCTTTGTACTCTGGTACAAACGTTTGGAAAAATCCCGCTTTAAGTGGCCAACACAAATTCAAACTGCAACACTTACCTTGAGTGAACAACAATTACAGTGGCTGCTAGGCGGTTATGATGTGATTGGGCATCAACCGGTATTTTTTCAGCAAGCCAGTTAATTATTTTGATGTAACCTCGGTGGTCGTAGTAAAATACGGCCATGCCAAACTCTCATAAATTACTTGTCGAAATTGATTCGCTTAAAGAGCGAAATAAAATATTGGAGCAAGAAATTCGTTTTCTGCGTGAGCAATTCAAGCTGGCGCAAAGCCGCCAATTTGGCACGTCTTCAGAAAAATCCCCAGATCAACTTGATTGGTTATTTAACGAAGCGGAAGTAATAGTAGACGAAATCCGTGCAGACAGTGACGCAGAGATAACAACAGACGCTACAGCGGCGGATATCACATCTGCCGCCACTTCAACTAAAAAGAAAACCGGCCGTAAACCATTGCCCGCCGATTTGCCGCGTGAAACACGCATAATTGATATCGCTGATACAGAAAAAATGTGCCCTTGCTGTAATGGCGACTTACACAAAATCGGCGAAGAAAAAAGTGAACAACTAGAATACATTCCCGCCAGTTTAAAAGTCATTGAAACCCTGCGCCTGAAATACGCCTGTCGTCAGTGCGAAAAGAACCATACGAATACGCCGATTGTGATCGCCCCTGTGCCAGCCAGCCCCATTCCCAAAAGTATGGCCACGCCCAGCTTGCTGGCACACATTATCGGCAATAAATACCAATTGGCACTGCCGCTGTATCGCCAGGAAATTATTTTTAAGCAACTGAATATCGACCTCAATCGCAACACCCTGTCCAACTGGATAATGCGTAGTGCGGATGTTCTTGAAAGGCTATTGCAGCGATTAACAATAACGCTGCTAACACAAACCGCCATCCATGCAGATGAAACGCCAGTGACAGTGCTTCAGGATGACAAAAAAAATTACATGTGGGTCTACTGTAGCGGCAGAGATTCTCCTGATCCGAACAGCTCCGCGAACAACATTGTGATTTACGACTATCAACCCAGTCGCGCAGCTGCTTGCCCGAAAGAATTTCTAAGCGGCTATAAAGGCTATTTACAGGTTGATGGTTATGCGGCTTACGAAAGCACTCAAGCAACACTGGCTGGTTGTATGGCTCATGCACGCCGGAAATTTACCGATGCGCAAAAAGTACAACCAAAGGGCAAAGTAGGCCGTGCTGATTGGGCAGTGGCGCACATTCAGAAACTCTACCGTGTGGAAGCGCTACTGAACGACAAAACACCGGAAGAAAAATATACCCTGCGGCAGTTGCATGCTGTACCGCTGCTCACTGAATTTAAAGCATGGCTCGATAAATCAGTGGAACAGACGCCCCCTAAATCCACATTAGGTCATGCGGTCGCATACACGCTGCGACAATGGAGAAAGCTCACTACCTACACACAACACGGACAACTGTGCATCGACAATAATCGCGCGGAGCGCGCCGTAAAACCCTTTGTGATCGGCCGCAAAAACTGGCTGTTTAGCAACACCGCCAGCGGTGCGAGAGCCAGCGCGATTTTATATTCGATTATCGAAACGGCTAAGGCAAATGGTCTGAATCCGGTAAAGTATGTTGAGCATTTGCTGACAGAAATCCCTAAGCGCAATACAGATGATGGACTTGAAGATTTGATGCCTTGGCAAGTAAATCTAGGTGTGGTTGGTTAGACGCTTACAAAATAATTGATTTTCATATCGATTGTCCTCCTGTAAATAAAGATTGCTTTCGTATTGAATTTTTTCGTGGAGATTGGTTAACAGGAATTGATGAGCGAGTAGCGAATAGACTTTGTTAATGGAATTAAGATAGTGTGCTAGATCACCGACGATTGGATTATTTTGCTGTTTGAGCCAATGAGCAGAAATATGAACAAGCTCAGGGTCACATTTGACTCGCAAATAACTACGCAAGAGCTTTAAATTGCTTTGAAGAATTGGATGATCAAGCTCCCTGTCAGTAATGATCAGGAACTGTAGCCCCTTCTCTTTCCAATACTGCTTAATTGCATCCAGTTTTTCCCGAAGCTCCAGCGTTTGTAACTTAGCGGCTGGTTTTACTTCAACGTAGACCAACTCACCAGATAACAGCGTCAGTTCAAAATCGGGTGTATAACGAAGAAGTTCACCATTCTGTGGGTAATAAATGTTTAACGGTTGCTCCCTGTATTTAGTTATTTCTGGGGAGAACTCAAATATGTAGCAGGCTTTCTGCTCCAGCTGGGACTCCCAGGCAATAGACCTGTTGTTTTTAACTGATGGAAAGTACCCAACCACTCTTCCGGTGGTGGGCTTAACTGGTTCCCTAACGCGAGTGTTTGGAGAAATAGGGGTAGAAAGTAGGCGTAAAGCTACCCCTACCCCCGCGCCAAATGGCACCAAAGTTGATTTTAAAGACATGTGTGCCCCTTACCAAAATCGGTAATGTTTGATTTATGACTAGGTAATTGTGTGCGGGATGGGTTGACGGGCTATCGGAGGGTGTAGATACTGTTGGTTCTCAGGCCGTAAGTACTTCACTTACATCTAATAGCGGGACAATCCATCCGGTGCGTCCCGTTGTTATTTCTACATGGCGTTACCCCTCCTTCTTTCTCCCTGCACTCCGAATGTCGACTCTCCCATTTTCAAAGCCGTTTGCATTATGACTATTTGGTTATTACTTAACCTACCAAGGCTTTGGCGCAGTTCGTATAGGAATTCAAATTCTTGTCTGGACATGTTCTTCGGTAGCCGGAGATTCAAATCGGAGAGCTCTACGCTTTGCCACAGCCGACTCTCTTCTTCATCAGAAAGGTTCAGTTTCTCAATAAGTTGCTCAAGTACTGTTTTAGAAGGCGGGCCTTTACGGCCCTTTTCGAGGGCGCTTACGTAACAAGGGTTAATCCCCATGATGTCAGCCAACTGCTTTTGCTGCAGATACCGGCTACGTCTCAGTTGTTCCAGGTATTCGCCAAAAGGGGTCATTTGAAGTACCAGATACAGGATATTTTGATTCAGATTAAGGTACTGTATTGGTTCTATCAACGATTTTTTTCAACTTTTCTTTATAAATCAATAAGTTAATCATCAAAGTGATATACTTTGATGATTATTTCTGTACTATCGATAAACATATTTTCTTTAATAAACAGACAGTTGCAGCAATAAGCAATTTCCATGCACCAATTTCAATAACGCGCGTAATTTAATGTTACTTTATAGACTCTTTGCTCTCATATATAATAAAACTGTGCGAAGAAATAATAATTGTAAAGAGCTCACTAAACTTAGCGAAATTGAATGATGGAATGATGCTAAGTTCAAACTTTTAATCCAGTGCACAAGAGGAATATACGGCATTGGTAATCTCCTTCGAAACTAAAGAAATTAGACTTTTATGTGAACGTCAAGAAAAGGCAGAAGAGCTTCTAGGTGAAAAAGTAGCCTCAAAGCTTCGAAACCGACTCTCAGATATTGATGCAAGCGATACGATCTTTGAAATGCTAATTGGAAAACCAGCAAAAGTTAGAATTAAAGATGAAATGGGATATCAGTTTGACTTGGGTAGCGGTATTTATTTAGTCATATCGGCGAATCATAACAACCCCGTTAGAGATTCAGCAAAAGAGATTGACTGGAATTATGTTTATCGAGTCAAAGTCATACAAGTAGGTGGATTATGAGTAACTTGAGCAGTTTTAATGCGAATTGGGTTTCACCGCCCGGATCAACGTTATTAGACTTTATTGACGAACAAGGCATCACGGTTAATCAGTTTGCGAACCAGATAGATTGTACTGTTCCATTTTTAAAAAGCTTATTTAAAGGCTCAACCATCATCGATCCAAATTTAGCAAGCATTCTTGGTAATATCACCGGCGTGCCATCTAAATTTTGGTTAACCCGTGAAGAACAGTATCGAGAAAACTTAAAGACAGTTAGCTTGTTAAAAGATGACGAAAGCGATTGGCTATCAAATTTGCCAACAGCCGATATGACTAACTTTGGATGGATTGAAAGAACCACTAATAAAACAAAAAAATTGTTTTCGTGCCTAGATTATTTTGGTGTCGCATCAGTAGATGAGTGGCGATCAAAATACACTTATATGATTGGCGAAACTGCCTTTAGAATCTCTGATAAATTTAGTCACAAGCAAGAATCTATCGCCTCTTGGTTAAGGCAAGGTGAAATTCAAGTATCCAATCATTATTGTTCGCCATGGGATAAAAATAAGCTTGTAGAAAAAATTCCAGATTTACGTGGATTAACTACTAATAGTGACCCGGTTAGTTTTATTCCAAAGCTAAGAACTTTGTTAGCTGATTGTGGCGTGTTACTAGCCATTGTTAGATCACCTCAACATTGTCCAGCTAGTGGTGCTGCATATTGGCTCGCTGAAAATAGACCATTAATAATTATGAGCTTTAAGTATTTAACTGATGATCATTTTTGGTTTACTTTTTTTCATGAAGTTGGCCACCTCATACTGCACACAGATTATTCTTTAATATTAGAATCAAACGAATCCAATATATCTAATATTGAAAAAGAAGCAAATAATTATGCAGAAGATATACTTATACCAAAGATATATCAAAGGGAGCTTTTGAAACTAAATTCAAAAGATTTGCGTGGAATTTTAAAATTCGCAAAAAAGATTGGGGTATCAAAAGGGATTGTTGTAGGTCAATTACAACATAAATCAATTATTTCCAGTTCTTTTCTCAATAAATTAAAAACTCGCTACTCTTGGGCTAATTTTTAGCCGCTAAAATATACATATTTATTTGGACTTTTTTGCCAATTGCACAAGGCATCTTCCAGAACTTGCATTCCAAAAGGATTTATTGGTAGTGATTTACATAAATCAAATAAATCCTTTTCAAATTCTGTGGGACTCTTACTAACACCAAATAAGAGCTTGCAACCACTTAAGGGACCCGTAGCACCACTCATGTAAGTTTTAGGCGGTTCTATATCAACTATTCCTAACTTTCCAATCATTGTCAAGAAATCAAACTTCCCAGTTCTCCCGAAAGATACCACCTTTGATAACTTGTTGTACAAGTTATCAAAGGAAGCATATCTGCATCCGTCTTCCTCAGCCAACACGGTCTGAAAGAAATTTTTATGAGATCCATATTCTAGAATTAAGGAAATATATGAATTAAAAACATTGTATATTGATTTTGTTGTTTCCGGTTTTAACGATTCATATTTCCTATGGTTGCTGAATGCTCTTTTCGGGTGTAGATTTCTTATTTCATTTGATCTATTTTCAATTCGGTTTCTTAACATCGGAAAATTTGAAGAAACTAAACTCCAAGAAAGGACTTTTTGATCAAACCCTTTATAAAAATCCTGAGTAAGTAACCATTCACTACTCTTCGATTTTCCAAAATGTGTAATTAAAAAAACTAACCAACAAGCTTCGTCTACATTTTGGTTTTTAGTATGATAGATAGCAGCTTTTAAAGGATTAAAACCATCTATATATGGGTTAGATATTGATGAAGATATTCTTTTACCCACGATCGTAGTTACATATTTAATCCTTCTTACACTATCTACTAATTGCTTTATAAAAACTTCTCGAATTTCAGGATCCTCAAGAATAGAAAGATTTTTTACATTTTTAGTGTAAGCATCCAAATTAATTGATATCTGATTAAACAATTCAATATCCATGTTTCTCATAATTGTCCCACTTCCCCAGTCAACCAATTTTTTATGGCATTTTTCGCTTCATTAGTTACACCAAAACTACTTTGTATATTGTGGTTATAACCTAAAATTTTAATCGGTCTATTTAGTTTGTTTTCTCCAAGAAACTCTATCGTACCTCTGTAAGCTTCTCCCCTAACAGATCCATCAGCTCTAGGTAGGGACCAAGACTTGCACTCCTTTTTGTTCAGTTGAAATCCTATCATTTCTTCTAAATTTTTAACTACCGACTTTCCATTCAATATAATCACTTCGATAGCTCCATCATTGATAATATCAGCTAAAAATTTAGAGCCTATTTCTAATAGATATTTTTTTTGTCTTTCTGATAGGTTTCCCCATTTTATTTTTGTTGCATAGGGAACTAGATCTAAATGACATGCACTGTTAAAAGCATCGTAATAAGAAGCACCTGTGCCAGAAATAATATAATTTAGAGATTTAAACCATCGATCATATGGATTTCTAAAAAAGTACTCTTCACATGAAATCAGTATTTTCTCAATGTCTAATTCCGAGACATTTTTCCAGCTTTTAATGCCTAGGGAATTAAGTGTATGAAATCTTCGGTGGATACCAGTCAATTCAATTCCATTCTTCCCGTAAAATTCCTGATCACTTGGATTGAGACCCATTGTTGCTATTTTTGATATTGATGTTTTACCAAATGAAATTATCGGCCCACCTTCTTGAATCACTTCCAATTTCACTAAGTCATCATTAGATAAGTGGCTAAGCATATCTTTTATTATTTTAATTTTTTCACTATTCAACATCTTTTTCTCTACTCAGTTTTAGCTCTATCTTTTTCATATAAGGAGAATAGATTTTATCATTTAATGATTTTTCAAGACTTTTAATAAAATTCAAGTCCTTTTCAACTTTAGATGCGTTAAACGCTTTTAAAAGAATAACTAAATCATCCCAGTAACTATCAATTTTTTCATCATTCAGTTTTTTAACTCCTTTTTCTCTTATTGCTTTTTCTAAATTTACAAATTTAACAACATTAGATTCAACGTCGAATACTGGCATTTTTTTCATAGCCTTAGTGCTTTGCCATCCTTCATTTATGAACAGCTCTGCTTTATCAAAGTCATCATTATATAAATGTAGGCTGCCGACAGAATGCTTATATGTTCCTAGTTCAAGTTTTAGTTGCGTTGCAATAATTTCCTGAATCATAGTGAAACAAAAAATATCGTGAGGTAAACCCAAAAAAACATCATTAGATCTCATTGTAGTCATCATATGAAGTTTGTTATTTCTGACTACAAATTGAAGGGTTGTTGTACATGGAACATCTTTTCCATCATGACATAGATCTGCCGCATCATAGATTTGAATAACAGCTCTTCTTGAATCATTGTGTTCCTTTAAAAATCTCACAATATCTGACAGCTGATTATATTTTCCATGCATGTTTCTTAAACGAGGACCGTAAGCCCCATGAATGGTCTTTCCATCATCAGAATATTCATCATATCTTTTTATATAGTATTGAATGTGACTCAATTCATTGGATCCTGATAGATACCAAGTTAGTTCTCCCAAGCAACTAAAAAGTGTTCCCTTCGTCTCTGTACTGCTTAACCTCGCTCTGGGGTTAGTTAATTCTAAAATTGCCCCAAATACCTCTTTTGCATCTCCCTTTCTTGGATTAATCGAATCAAGCTTATCTGACTGCGTTAAAAAGTATCCAAAAACTCTTTTTAGAAGATCATCAAGTGTTTCATCACAAAGGTACATTTAGCTTTCCTTTTCGATCTATCAATTAACTAAGCATAATAAATTCTATTTATATAAAAAACCCGAAATCACAATGTGACTTCGGGTTTTTTATAGAAGCTCCCACTCTTCGATACAGATTAGATGAGTTTCACGCGTTATGAGACGCTATTTCACTTATATGAAACGCTATTTCACACAAAATGAGATTTGTGGGTTATCACATAACCTGTCTTACTAACTCATTGATTTATATAGATTTACGCATTTTATGTGCAAACGTAAATATGCTGAATTAATACCATATCGTGTCGAATACCATCAATTTCGCAGATTAAGTGCATAAATCCTTTAAAATCATATACTTATATAGAAAGATAAATGGTCTGTAAACTATCTCAAGCTTTAACCATTGAAATATGAACCAATTTGGCGAGGTAAAACTGCCAAATAGCCATTCAAAGACGCGTCGCTATGCGAATTCTGACGGAGTCACGTGAGATGAAACCGCTAGAATTCGCGTAGCGTAAGAGGGCTTAGTAACCGCCCAGGCGAATAGGATCAATTCTCAAATGTATACTCAACCTCAGTTTAGCTTAAGAATACTAACTACATGTATGCTGCATGTGTATTTCGCTTTAACAGTGGTCCAAGTAGTAATATGAAGCGAGAAAGTCCAGTTGTATTCTTTACGCGCCTCTGAAAACTTAACTTACTGAGCAATAGTATAAATCTATTAGAACCTGAATTTTGGTGAAACTATAAATTCTATTCGCAGGATGGAGAGTGCACGACTCGATGCACAGCTTCTCCTCTGACAAAAGTCTCTACATGATTAAGAATAGATCGGAAAAATATTACTGCCAAAAAACAGTTAGTAAAGGTAATCAAATGGCACTTCTAGTGCACGCTGTTGATTTGCACCGTAGTTAGACCCACTTTTGCATTGAATTTTGACCCACAGGAAATAACTTTAAAGCTATATACGTGTTGAGTTGTTCCGTTTTTATTCTGGGTCAATTTTGGATACAAAAGTGGGTCTAACTACGGTGCAAATCAACAGCGACAACAATGAATTCCGATTTTTCTTCTCTTGCTTAGTAAGCCCTTCAAAAAAACCACCTACTCATCCTCAATTGAGCATCTAATCAACTACCCACAATTAATATCTTTTCTCCAAGTTAACTACCGGATACTCATTTTTACCATCTATATCTACATATACTGTTTTTGATTTGTAACTTGGATAGCTTACTTCCAACCTATAGTTTCCGTTGGGTAAATATATACCTGGAAAATATTTCTCCTTAATATTCATAATTTTTATTGTTGCTTCTTTAGGCGACGTATTCACTTCTAGCTTAAAACTGGGTTTTGATGGATTTACCTTAAGTCGTATTTCGACCGTAACATCTGTGTTTGCTATTTCGAATTCTTGAATCTGAATTGGGAAATTTAATCTATATGATTTCAATTCAATTTTATACTTTCCCATCGGAAGCGGCTCTCCCTTCGAATACGAACTATAAAAATCCTCTCCATTAAGATTTCTAATACTAAGTATACTTACCAATTCCGGATTAATTATTTTTAGATTAAACATTGTTTTTATAGTTTGTTGTTTAGAGTCATCAATATAATTCAACATGAATTGGACCGAAAAAAATGCCAAAATAATAGATAATACAATTGCTAATATTTTTAGCCTTTTTATTTGAGTGATATTATCAGTAACATTTTTAATACCGTCATCCAATTTTTTTTCACAATATAAATCATCTATTATTTTTGTTGATTTATTACCAAAATTAGGAAGTATATTGATTTTATGTATCATCCCTAATTTTTGATCTGGAATATGCATTTCTGGAATGACGAAATTTCTAGGATTAAGTTCAATAATATTGAAGTTAATAATTTCATATAGGTCTTCAAATGTTAAATATTTTTCTCTATTTGAATCCCCTTTTTTAATTGCAAGCAATAATGATTCAGAAAACATGGTCCCATTTTCTAAATATTTGGCTGCTTTATGTTTTCCAGCCGCACATAGTATTGCAGTTCCAGTTTTAACTTGAGTATGGCCGTTCCAATTTATTTCGACTAATTTTTCCTTAACAACCCTCTGTTCAGTGCCCATAAAAGCCGAAGCCGCTGAAGCAGAAAAACATGAATCTAAGAACAAATATTTTCTTAGATTTCTACCCTTTATTCTCAATAAATTAGCTATAGTGCGAGCTTGTAAACTAGACTCTTGTTGATGGCTATCTCGTGTATTGCGGATTGTTAAAAAATATGATTGATCAATTTCTCCTATTCCTCCGTGACCTATATAAATTAAAAATAAATTTTTAATGGAAACCTCTTTGGAAATCTCAATTAAAAAACTATCTATTTTTTCATACTGATCACTTGCCCCATCTACAGAATCAAATAGATTAAGGAGATATTTCTCTACAGATACCAAAGGTACTAATTCATTTAAAATTCTATTCATAGCCAATCCAAATGATGATCCTCCATCATTTAAAGTCGGCGCCTTTGGATACTCACTAGCCCCAATCAAAATCATTGCACTACGATCAAGATCAACGTGCATTTTTAGTTTCCGTTCAAAAACGCCTCAATGATAGCTTTCACATCTTCTGGTCTAACGTTTTTTAATTCTAACCTTTTGCTTCCGAGCTCAATAATTAAAGAAGTTTGATTTTTTTGTCTAATCCAATCAGCTATTCCCCCTGCCAATAATCCAATTGAACTAGATCCTAAGATTATTCCAACAATTGAGCCTGTATCCATGTTATTCGGCTCTTCCCTTGAAATACTAATTTTGGCATCTAAGTCATCGAGCTCCAAATGGTTAACTAAATTCTTAGCCGCTCTATTTTTTTCATCTAACTCCATATCTTCAAAACAAATTGTCAGTTTCATTTGTTCCATACCAAACCCTCCATTGGTCGCTTTTTAGTCAAACCAAGGCTACTCGCTTTTTTTCAAATATGGAAGATATCTACAGAGTCTGCTTCTCTTTGGTGTGGCAGACTCAAGCAGCCAAGAATAGAAAACGTTGCTATCAAAATTTACGTCGCAAAAATTCCTACAGACTCAAAAAGGCTCCAGCTTTAGGATGGCACTTCCACTTCATTCATTTAGGAGCAAACATGTCTAAGCAATCTAAACCCCAATTAACTCAACAGCAACTAGACCACAAAGCAAATATGCTCAATAAGAATCTCGGGACTTTGGGTACTAACCTGACAAATGCTAAAGTCCACGGGAATAAAGGAAAACAATTAAATCCAAACAAACGATAGACTCCCCATTAGGCCCACTGTCTTGGGTGGGCTAATTTTCATAATACAGAGAAGCAAAATAGTTATGCACGCGAGCTTTGTTACATTAGGCCAGCTTTTCAAATTCGCCTTTGATGCAACCGGAATCCTACCGAGGAAACGTAGTGAACAAGACGGTCTCAGTGAAAGCGATGTAAAGCGTCTGTCAAAGCAGATTGAGCGTCTTGTGAAAGAAGAAGGAGACCTGAACGGTAACAGTAGTGAGCTAATTAGATCACTAGCATTTGAGCTGACTGGCACAATACCCAACATCAAAGTTAACAAAGCTATCGGAGAAACACTTTTTGACCTATTCAGAGTCTATAGCTCTGTAGTGCGAACTGAAGGTACTTTTCTTTCACAGAAAGAAAGCCTACGTTGGTTTTGTAGAACACACGCAATACCAAGACTCGTAGTTTCTATTACAAAGCATACGATGCACTTCAATATTTCGAGAGATGCGTTTTTCGCACCAGAAGAGATAGATTGGTATCTTCCAACTTTTTCCGAAAATGCCATTATATGGCCACTCGAAAAAGTAATTGAATGGATCTATTCCCATTGTCAGACAAACAGAACCGAATTTCATATTCCAGTGGATGTGAATAAATCTGATCAGCCTAAATTGCGCCAAAATTACGAAAACGCCTATAACTGGGCTACTGGGAAAACTTTTCCTTCCTGGCATGGCTTACATAGGAATTTCTCAGACTCAATTGAGTATCTAAATAATGCAAGCAAACCTTACCATCGCTCCATAAGCACTAAAGAAAAAGAAAGCTACCTATACGTTCTATTTATAGGTCGCTTAAGTACTTATATAGCAAAGCAACTGCACGATGCCTATGGACCAGAATTCTTGATCGAGATGGTGACACTTTTTAAAAAGCATAACGATTGGCTAGACATCGACACCAGTGCAATTAAGCATCAACTTAAATCATATATAAAAAATATTCAAACCACAGAAAATGATCGCGACGAAATTTGGTGGGACGCTGCACAAGACTACTGGAGTTTGTTCGTAGATAGAGCTGAAATTTGCTCAAATACAATGGATCAGATATACCGTAATAACGATTACAAAATACCCGATTCTTGCATCAATTATTTAATAAAACAATTTGGGTACCATAACGTACTTACAATGCGAGACTATTTGGTTAAAGCTGGAGAAGTAGAATTTCCTAGCGAATTTCCTCAAGCATTGATGCGCGGTTTAAGGCTGGCGAAGAAGGTTTCGAACCTAGAAGAAATCAATGAATATCAGAACCACATTGAATCCTTTGGTTTGAATTTTTCTCTCGAATGGATAGTACATTGGAGTCGATCTATATTCTATTACCGCCACAGTATCTTCGCGGAATCTTTCATCCACATTCAGAAGGCTTTTGAGCTAGCAAAATACGCAGCAGGTAAAAATCAATATTCATTGGTAAATCAGTACGTTGAATTATCGGCAAAAAATAATAGTTGGAAACACTTTAAGAAAGGCGTTGCTTGGGCAACCTATTTGGAAATAGAAATTCGATGGTTAAGAGATAGCCAACAAACAGATGAGAAACTACGTGAGGTATTTGATTTAATGAAAATTGTCCGATATTAATCTTGAATGCTCAAGCAATGAGCCTGTAAATACTTCTGTGTAACTGCCGGTTACTGATAATCGCTCAAGCGTTCATCAAAGACAATCATAAAGTGGTTCAATGCTGCGCGCCAATTTCGAATTGGCATTGTCCACTTTTTAGCCGCATCTTGAATCGCCAAATAAATAACTTTTTTCGCAGAATCATCGGTCGGAAATAACTTCCGTTTTTTGATGGCTTGGCGAATGACGCTGTTCAGGGATTCAATCGCATTCGTCGTGTAAATCGCACGCCGAATGTCTTCAGGATATTGGAATAGCGTGCGCAGGTTCGCCCAATGCGTGTGCCAGCAGCGACTGATCTGCGGGTACTTGTCATCCCAGCGCTCGCCTAGTTGCTCCAGCGCCAAAAGCGCCTCTTCTTCGGTCACGGATTGGTATATCCGCTTCAAGTCAGTGGTTACGGCCTTGTAGTCCTTCCAAGGCACATATCTCACCGAATTGCGCACCATGTGCACCACGCACAGCTGGATTTGGGTTTGCGGATAGACGGCAGTGATGGCGTCAGGAAAGCCTTTGAGACCATCAACACAGGCAATCAAGATGTCACGCACACCGCGATTCTGAAGTTCGGTTAGTACTCCAAGCCAGAATTTGGCGCCTTCATTTTCTGATAACCATAGGCCCAGCAACTCTTTTTGGCCGTCCATAGTAACGCCCAACGCCAGGTAAATCGCTTTGTTGATTACCTGCTTATCCTGCCGGATTTTCACCACAATACAGTCCAAATAGACAATCGGATAGACCGCATCTAGCGGGCGCGATTGCCATTCAATCACTTGCTCAATCACCGCATCGGTGACTTTGGAGATCAATGTGGGTGATACGTCAGCACCATACATTTCTTTAAAGGTTGCGACGATTTCACGGGTTGTCATGCCCTTGGCGTAGAGGCTCAGAATCTTGTCATCCATGGAGGTAAAGCGAGTTTGATGCTTCTTCACCAGTTGCGGCTCAAAACTGCCCTCACGATCCCGCGGGGTATTGAGCTGGAATTCACCTTCTTCCGTTTTCAGTGTTTTAGTGGTGTGCCCATTGCGGCTATTGGAGGCGGTGGATTTCTGGTGCTTCTCATAGCCAAGATGGGCGTCCAGCTCACCGTTGAGGGCAGCCTCTACGGCGACTTTAGTCAGCATCTGGGTGAAATTACTCAGATCTTTTTCGGTTTTCAGGTGCATTGCCGCTTCGCGGGCAAAGGCTTCAAGGTCTTTTGGGTTCATACTGTTTATCCTTCCCTTCGGAGGGTTAATGATAAACAGTTACACAGATTTAATTACAGTCTCCAAGCAATTCAAATCCCTCGCAGGCAGTTTTTACTTTAGCAATTTAACCGTGTGTAACTCCCTGCATCTCATCTTTTGCAGCAGCCAAAACAAGCAGCATGCAACTGCCGCAGGGTATATTTTTCTTCCGGTGTTTTGTCGTTCAGTAGCGCTTCCACACGGTAGAGTTTCTGAATGTGCGCCACTGCCCAATCAGCACGGCCTACTTTGCCCTTTGGTTGTACTTTTTGCGCATCGATAAATTTCCGGCGTGCATGAGCCATACAACCAGCCAGTGTTGCTTGAGTGCTTTCGTAAGCCGCATAACCATCAACCTGTAAATAGCCTTTATAGCCGCTTAGAAATTCTTTCGGGCAAGCAGCTGCGCGACTGGGTTGATAGTCGTAAATCACAATGTTGTTCGCGGAGCTGTTCGGATCAGGAGAATCTCTGCCGCTACAGTAGACCCACATGTAATTATTTTTTTTGTCATCCTGAAGCACTGTCACTGGCGTTTCATCTGCATGGATGGCGGTTTGTGTTAGCAGCGTTATTGTTAATCGCTGCAATAGCCTTTCAAGAACATCCGCACTACGCACTATCCAGTTGGACAGGGTGTTGCGATTGAGGTCGATATTCAGTTGCTTAAAAATAATTTCCTGGCGATACAGCGGCAGTGCCAATTGGTATTTGTTGCCGATAATGTGTGCCAGCAAGCTGGGCGTGGCCATGCTTTTGGGAATGGGGCTGGCTGGCACAGGGGCGATCACAATCGGCGTATTCGTATCGTTCTTTTCGCACTGACGACAGGCGTATTTCAGGCGCAGGGTTTCAATGACTTTTAAACTGGCGGGAATGTATTCCAGTTGTTCACTTTTTTCTTCGCCGATTTTGTGTAAGTCGCCATTACAGCAAGGGCACATTTTTTCTGTATCAGCGATATCAATTATGCGTGTTTCACGCGGCAAATCGGCGGGCAATGGTTTACGGCCGGTTTTCTTTTTAGTTGAAGTGGCGGCAGATGTGATATCCGTCGCTGTAGCGTCTGTTGTTATCTCTGCGTCACTGTCTGCCGGGATTTCGTCTACTATTACTTCCGCTTCGTTAAATAACCAATCAAGTTGATCTGGGGATTTTTCTGAAGACGTGCCAAATTGGCGGCTTTGCGCCAGCTTGAATTGCTCACGCAGAAAACGAATTTCTTGCTCCAATATTTTATTTCGCTCTTTAAGCGAATCAATTTCGACAAGTAATTTATGAGAGTTTGGCATGGCCGTATTTTACTACGACCACCGAGGTTACATCAAAATAATTAACTGGCTTGCTGAAAAAATACCGGTTGATGCCCAATCACATCATAACCGCCTAGCAGCCACTGTAATTGTTGTTCACTCAAGGTAAGTGTTGCAGTTTGAATTTGTGTTGGCCACTTAAAGCGGGCTTTTTCCAAACGTTTGTACCAGAGTACAAAGCCTGTAGCATCCCAATAAAGAATTTTCAGTTTATCGCGCGAGCGATTACAAAATACATACAGCGCAGGCTCAAATGCCGAGCGTTCCAACGCTTGCTCTATCACTACGACGAGGCCATTGATGGATTTGCGAAAATCGATAGCTTCTGAATGAGAAAGTAATAAGTCTTGTGGACGCTTCCCGCCTAAGAAACTATTAACGGAGGCAAACCAATACGACATGCCCCACCCATCTTTCTGGTCTTTGAAAACACGAAGTATTTCAACGAGCGCTTTGTGGGGCAAGTAATTCCGCGATGGATCTAAGGCATAGAATGGAAAAAAATCTGTTCCACCAATCTTTAGCGAAAATATTAGTCCGTCGGCCCGGCCACCCAATCGTCAGATTGAACATCAGGATCATTAATGTTAAACCCCTCAAGTTTTAATAAATCTTCTGTTGTAAGCCATTGTGAAACTGTTAATACTTCTTGTTTTGCGAAAGCAATCATTCGTATTTGACGCATCAATGACAGGGCTGATTGCAAATCAGATACAAAAAGCCTTTCGATTAGCGCTACTAATTCTTCAGCCTTTCCAATATCGGAGGTATTTTTTATCGTTATTAATTCCATAATAAAATCTGCAAGCGAGGCGTTTCTAATTGATTCGTCTCCCCAAGGTATAATAAGGAACTGTTCGACATCAGAACCATCAAAATAGTGTTGGATTTCATCACGAGCCAATATAACTGCAACTGAGTCTGTAACTTTTTTTGTGTTTATAGACATATGATTTCTCCCAACGAAGCAATTTTGAAGCCCTCTGATGGCTGATTGCGGACAAGATGCCTAGCCTTAAAACCGTATTTAATAGGTCCTTCATAATCGGCTAAGTAGGTATCACCAATAAAAAGTGTTTGCTCGGGCCTTACATGACTATTACGCACAATCCAATCATAAATTTCCAGCTCCGGTTTTATCGCTCCTACTTCATAACTCAAGCATCGAATCACATCAATTTGAGGCAGTAGTTTGTCAACAACAGCGCCATATGGTTTGGCCAAGTTAGAACAAATTGCAAGACGAACTCCCATACCCAATAAGGTAGTTAGCGTTGGTAATACATCGTTAAATAATGTCAGGCTATCGAGTTCCTCTTGAATTTCCCGATTTAATGTTAAGAGCATTTCTTTTGGCGGAAATATATTGAGTTCAGCAAACAGATCTTCGTTTACTTTGTCTGCCGTCATAATTCGGCGCGAATCATCTGCCTGAGGTTTTCTTCCATGCTCTCTAGCCCAAAGCAAAATCTTGCGAAAAGGGTGATGCGTCACACCAAACTGTACAAGCGTTCCATACAAATCAAATACTACCAATGCAGATGATGTACTCATAGTGTCCTCTAAAATATGGAAGTTGATTTATGGATACTGGCCCGTCGTGATAAATTCAAGGTAATTTTCAATTCAACGTATTGACCCAATGATGAATTTTTAAGCTAATACACTCTGATCGAAAACCTTAAAAATCAGCACTGTTCAAGATGGAAGATTGACGGATATGGCAAAACTGTTTGGAGATTCTAACCATTCATCGGCATAACAGAATGCCATCTTCTCATGAAATTTGCGCCACAAGTAACCAACCACTTGTCGGTCACTCCAGACATTTAGGCATTCGGAATCCAGCATTTTTGGTTACCCACCAGTTTCTTTGCGCTCTTAATAAGTGAGTGCGGTATTGAATGCGTATTGCATTGATAGCTGCTTTACCATTTCACTAATAAGTCAAAAGTCTCCATGACGCATTTTATCTATAAGACTTCGAATAGCATTTCTTCCGGAAATGGTACTCATAAAAAATGCGGGCGCTTTTCCATTTAGTGCGGGTAATGGATTATCAATCCATTCTTTTAACATCTCGTCATTAAAATTAAAAAATAGATGGAGATCGTGCCAAAGAAGGGTGACATCATCAAGAATGTCTACTTTATTTTTAGCTAAATTTTTCTTGAAAAGTCTAGTTAAATTGCTCGTACTTGTGCCAATTGCGTCAGCGATGATTTGTTTAGGTATATGACTTACAACCGAGCGGAGCACACTCCCCGGTAATACCTGCCAAACTCGCTCTACCAACTCAATTGGCAGAGGCTCATACTTTTCTACATAGCATTTATTGGTACTCGTTATTCGATCCAATAAAATTGTTGCCATATGTCGTTCGTTTTCTATGTGCTTCATATGCCACCTCTTAGCACCTTGCTATGTATTGACTGACAGTTTTTCATCAAAAGAATGCATTGAATTGATTGTAATTATCTTAAGCTCTATGAGTAGGAGCCAGAACTTATCTGTTCAAGATAGCCAGTCAATTCGAAATAGCGATCCAATGACGAATCCCGCAATAGATATTCTCTAATGGATGCTCCATTGAGAAAGTCTCCACTATTAAGGTTTTTGAATAGGATTGAAGAGTCCGTATTTGTAGGACAAAGGGAGTCCAGTAATTTATGGATTTTCAACAGCAGGCTAATACGTATTAATCTATCATCATCTATATCAATAGGTGAACCAGCAAGCGCTAACCTCAGCCACTCTTGATATTTGTCGATATCTAGCATACCAAGAATGTTACATTGCTCCTTCTCAGAGAGACACCACATTTCCTTTTTGGAAATTGTCGACAGCCAAATTAATCCAGCTGATGCATGCGAGGCCGTCAATTTTGATAAGTCTAAACTCTTTAGATCACTTAATTTCATTATCACTTCCTCCAAATAAATCGATAATTATATCTACATCTAGCCGTCTTAAAATGTATTGCCTTCCACCATCAATCGTTGGACCAGAAATCATGTTGATTTTATTTTCAATAATCGTTTCTATGAGGTACTTAGATGATGTCCCAAGCGCTCTAGCTATCTCAGATAGGAACACATAAGTAACTTGAAAATTGGAAATTGATTGACGGGTGACGAACCTTCCGGCGCGCCCCTTCTTGATTGTTTCGATGAGGCCAGAGTTTACTAGGTGATAAGTGACTTCTTGCTTTACACCGAGCTCCTTAGCTAGCTCTTGTATAGAAATTAGAGCATGATTGTTGATGCATATTTTATAGTCATCGATCATCATGTGAATGTTGTCGGTTAGACGTTTGTTCTTATTATGAATATAGATGTAGTCAACTCTTGCCGTTACCATTTTCCTAATAATATCTGCGAGTTGAGTATTGGTCCTATTGGTACAATAGCGCCTTAGATAGGTTAAAGTCCTATATTCTTCATTGGGCTCCTCATGCAATGAATAGGTCTTTAAAGACTCAATAAAATATAGAATCTTTGACTGAGGAACAGCCCAAACTTTGTCTTTCCCTTTTTCAATCGATTTAATGAGACCGCACTCTAACAAGCTACGTGCTGATTTTTTCGTTAGCCCTAAAAGGCAGCATACATCTTTTAGCGTCAATAACTTTTGGATTTCACGCAAGTAGCGTTCTTGTCCTTTCTTAAGCGTAATTTGGCGATATCCGGAACTCAGTTGTCGAATATTTCCATCTAACAATCCTCTCTCTACCCAATCAATAATTCTTACAAATCTAACATCAGCTAATCGAGAAAACTCCGTGCCGGTTATGAAGTCCGATTCCGACTTAACATCCGCACGAAACCAGGTGGACTTTTTATCGATTACATCGGGCCAATTCAAGAGCAGGAAGTTTTCATAGTCGCTTTTAATGTAGTCATATTGAGGTCCTACTAACTCCTTTTTAAGGGCTCTATGAACTGCTCCATACTCTTTAAAAACTTGGCGACTTCCAATAGACATAGGGGCTTCATTTTTGAGTATGTTTCCAATATTAAATGGCCAGTCAACTAGCGTTTTCGCAGCATGCTTCAACAACGCGATTGTTATTGAGATATTTGACTTTATGGGCGCTTTCCTAGGCTTATCTAGATTCGAGCACACATCAAATGAACCAACCAAAAATATCAGTCTTTGAAAATCATCGATTGTTAACTCATCAAATGCGGAAAAGGAGTCGCAATTTGCATCCGATCTAAATCCCAGGCGAGTTTCTAGATAGTTGAGCAATTCAATGAATTCGCCACACTCAGGATCATTTTGCTTAGTGCCAAAATAGACAAATTGATCAATCGACCACAATCTTTCAATGTTCGCTACATTGATGAGCTCACATCCATGCTCCACACAATAGGGAAGTAGTGCGTAGTCCCATTTTTCCTTGATGAAAAACTGAGCTTTAAAACACAGAGGGCAGATCCGAAAGCCCGTTTTCAAGATGAAATTGGTACCGCAGTCCGGTTCGGGCGTTAAGTTTGAAGATGCAGGGACTAATACTGATTGGTATTTTTCTAATATGTCGGAAACCAGCACGGGCAAGCTAGCCCTTTTCCCGAAGAATCGACCATACATCGTTATTGGAGATGGGATTCCGTTAAGTTGTGCTAGACGCCACACAAAGCCACGAAGACTTTCGTCTTCATGGCGGCAGGGTCTAAGTAATAGGTTCATGACTAGCTTACTCAATAAGTTGAGTAAAAAGGCATTCCATAAATTTTGGGATGTCTTTACTTGGAATAGGGAAGTATCGTCTCGCATTCTTTCTTCTGCGGTCCCTCAAGTCATTTACCTTGGCGTCGCCGATAGAACGAAAGAGATGCCGCTCCACTAAATCCAGAATAGATTCACCTTGCTTGTCTCTTGTGATTCCATTCTTCTCATCTTCCAAGCAAACTTCTAATAACTGTTGAATCTCTAATAGACGATCATCATACAGTTCATCATTAGCCGCTTTCTCAAAGCCAACAATCAGGTGGTCGCGCCACTGTAGCTTGTCTGCCTGAACAAGTGGTTGTCGGTGCTTAAGGCAGACCGGCATCCAAGCAACTCTCCATTTGGCAAGACTGTAAGTACACTCATTTACACAATGAGGACAGATCCATTGTTCCTTCCGTAAATGGTAACTAGGTATAGCCAACCTACCGTACCAATGGGTAGGCTGAGAGTGTTGATCGCTAGGCAACAAGTCCAATGTTTGCAAAGCATCATCATTGTGGCCAGTCAGATCGCCGACCATCCTTAGTGATACCTGATCTACATTGGATATAGTTACATTAAAATAATGTTTGAACATAAACTCCATCGAATGGTATCCGTTCTCTCTAGCCAAGGTTTTCAAATAACAGTCCATTGACTGGCCTCTCTTTGGTACAGACCTAACCAATAATTGATGCATTAGATAACCTCCTCATAAAATGGCTCACCGATCCGATTCAAAGGTCGAGGAGTAAACCTTCCAGAAAACGGATTCTCTAGATCAGTTGCATCAGACCAAATCACACTACCGAAAGATTCATATAGATGAACTCTCGTTAATTCTTCTGAACGCGAGTTCGCCGCATTTTTTAGCGCATGAGCTAAAAGTTTCGCTATATACGCGATACGTCCATTGGTTGCGAAATGGAGCATTTCGAGTGACGAAGGAAGCAACATGTAATCTGATTTCCCCTCGAATCCAGACTCTGAAATCAGCTTAGCCACTACACCCGCATAAAGCGCAATGTCCTTTTTCGTATTTGAGTTAAATTCGTGTATTTCAAATTTTTCGAATCGACGACGCAGCTGAGAATTATGTATGAATATCTTTTCGATAGTTGGTACTCCAATAAGGAAGATGGAAATGTTGGCATCATTGATGAGCTGCTTTAGCCAGTCCGCTATCTTCGCAATTTCTTTGACTGTTTTTGAACCATCAACCAGGTGCTGGGCTTCGTCCATTAGAAGCACTACAGTTCCAATTTTCTTCAGAAGGATCTTCAATTGCAAAGTGAGATCTCCTTCTGTTGCTGTTTGTCTATACCTCTGACCCAACTTATCCAAAAGCGCTTTGCAGATCGATCTAAACGTCGGCGTCGCAGGCATAGAAAAGTAAAGTACTTTAATGTGAGTTCGTTCTGCTTCCTCTATAGGAGGAAAGGAACAAGCCATTTTTTCTGCCAACTTTGTTTTACCTGCGCCAGTGGGACCAACGATCATATATCCGGAAGCCTTGCCATAGGTTTCCGTAAAATTCAGACTCCAATTGAATTTTTCAATGGCCATCTTGTATTCTGGAAATTGAACAATTGTAGAGAGCACGTTATTCAGAATTACGTCGCTTGATGGGTTCATAATCATAGATCCTCAATATTTGGAATAATTGGTTGTTCGTCGTGATTGTTGGTAAGTGTGGCGGTTTCTGGCTTCGATTTTTTGGGGCTTTTGGAATCACTTTTGGCTCGCCGCTTAACCTCTTTTTCGCGTACAGCCTTTTTCGTTGAATTGATCGCCTCGTCACGAACTCGAAGAATTTCTAACCATGCTGTATGCATTTGTATTGGACTCATATTGGTTGCTGATAATGGTTTGCCATAATCGTCGTTGAACATCTGCTTGGCTTGCTTTACTACTGAATTATGCTCATCGATATTCAAGTGGAGGTCCATATATATCGAACCAGCAGCAAAAGCATCTATGTATGTATCCGTTCCAGGTACTCTAATATGAACTACAGAAATGTCGGAATTATCTATGTAAACTTCAATAGTTTTTCCGTAGCCGATTTTCTTGGCTATATTCTGTAGCTCTACTGAGTTGTATTTGAACGTATTCGCATCTAAACCATACTTTTGCAGTTTCTTTTCTTCAGGCTTCCAGAGGAATTTCTCGAAATTCAAATCATCAGCCATTCGAATAGGAGCGGCTTCTTCTTTCATCCGATTCCAAGCATCAATCGGCTTTTCTTTGGTTCCCGAATGACGAGTTTGGTGGTAATACTTTACCGTCCAAATCAGAAATATTTTTTCCATGTCCTCTATAGTCAATACAGATTTCATTTCTGCTTTGTACTCACCTTTTTCGATATAGTTTGAAAAGGTTCTTCCAGGCATTAGTTCAGTCGCCTGTCCATTTATGGTCCCTTGCAATCTTTCTACGCAGCCTTTATAGGTTGGTAGTCCTTTGGGGTTGTAGTGAGCAAGGACGCCCAAGCTGCATAAACAGCTTTTTACTTGCATTGAAATGAGATCCGTACCGTTATCCATTGATATTTCGGCAGGAAGCCCCCAACACGGCCAGTATTCATCGGCTAATTCCGTATACCTTGCTAAAATCATATCTTTGGGTGTTACCGTACTCTTGAGTGCACGAATAACTGAGATAGCGCTAGGTTCATGAGCGGCTATGTAATAGCCAACAATCGCTCTCGTTGCTTTTTCAACAACGATAGTGATCCAAATTCTCATCAACACAACCGTTCTATCATTTGATCTGCACGTCATGTCAATTGGAGTGTGATCAATTTCAACGAGCTCCATAAGAATATGAATTCTTTTTACTGGCGATCCGTATGGGAAATTTCTTTTTGCTATCATCCAACCATAGCGAGATTTACAGCGCTCATATTCAGGTATTTTTTTGATTTCCCTTTCGACCGTCGATCTTGAAGGACAATCCAAATGTGAAAATTCTACTTCTGTTTCTATTTTTTCACGGATAACTCTGTGTACCGCCGAAATACATGGCCTATTTTCCTGCATGTATATTGTGCTAATACAAAATTGAATTAAATCATTTAACTCATCGGGCTTTCTTGAAGTTCTATTCCCGCGTTTTGAAATATGAGGCAAAAGGGAATCCATGGTTTTCCCCCCGACTCTCCAACGGGTATACCACCGCTTCAGTGTTTTTGCAGAGGGCAGTTTTCCTCTACATCCAATTGATCTTGCAAATTCAAAAAGCTGTTCATCACGAATTTCTTTATTAGTTATCCAAATCGAATTTTCGTCTATACAAGCCTCTATCCATTTTCTCCTTTCTTCAATTTGCATTACTTCTTCATCGGTAAATTTATTAGGAATAATCGTCGCAAATCCTTGTTCACTCGATTGATCAAGTAAATTTTTCAATATGATTATGTTCTTATTTTCAAATTCTCTTATAAATTCGTTGATTGTGAAGTTAACACTTCTTTTTTGATCATGATTTCTTGCAGTAAACGAGTCAGAATACGTCATCACATCCTCAACGATGAATGTGTGATTGCTTTTCTTAAAAACTAAACCTTGTTGTAGAGAAAAGGTCATAGTAATCCTTATAAAAATATCAATTAGTGTCAAGAAATGTATCTATGCCGATCACTTCAGGAAATTAGTCAAAAAATTAAAGTCATCACTTCTACTAGCTCGCAATTCACTCTTCTGACTTAGAATTTTTGTATAGTCGTGGTAGATTAATTGTAAGGCTATTAATTTCACTGCAAGTTGGGGGTCACCCAATTTTTTAATAAGTTCTGCAAGAGTAAAATTGCCTTTGGGTACATAGCTCAATAACTCGCTAAAATCGGACTTTGTATGAGATCTAAAGCCGTTGAGATATAAGCAGTTATCGATAACTATTTGATTAAATCGGATTTGGCCTTCAGTTAACATCTGGTAGCTATAGCCCAGGGTTTCCAAATGACTCCCTATCTGTTTATGCCGATCAACCAGTTTCATGGCTTTGTTCTTATATTTGGCTTCGAGAAAGCCGATTTCAGCATTAGCTAAAACCACCTTCAAATCAGGGATGGCATTGAAGTCTTTGGGTTCAGCAGCAATTCGAAATTTCTGTGGTTGCTCTTCATAACTAGTAACAATTGGACTGAACTCACACAAAAGAACTAAGTCTCTCTCAAGACCTGATTCACATCCGATAGCTCGACCATTTTTAAAGGAAGGAACGAGATATCTGACGGTAGTTTTTGTGCGTCTCACGACTTGTCTAATTGGCATATAGCGTCCTATCGGTCTCGGTATCAAAATTCAGGATGAGTTTTCCCGCAGCCGCAAATTCGAAAAAAATTTGCGGTCGTCTTCAGATTCGGTTTGACGCTAGGAGGCTTTACTTAGATACTTCGAATCCCAACTCGCTTTATCTATGCTGATCCATCCTTTTCGAGACCTATTCTGTTTTGGCTCTCGGCGTCTTTTCCTATTCCCTCTACGTTTTCATTTCACCTACCTCTTTGTGATCAAATATTGAGCAAGACATAATTGATAGCTCATTTTTACATGAAATGCAACAAAAGCTATTATAAATATGAACTTAATTACTTTTCGCTATTATATGTCTGTCGCCAAAATCATCGAAATACATCAAGTCTATTTTTGAATTTTTTTGCCTACCTCTATCAACTTTCAATACGGAGTAACTAGGATCTGGTTAAAACCGGACGTTTACTTTCACGATAATTTAAATATTTACATTCACTTCCTTCCCCTTTCATTACGAAGTAACTAACAACCCTGAAAAAGCGGACACATTTATTTTTCCAGTAGTTTTATCTGTTGTGTTCTTTGTCTTTTCACTGTGAATAACCAAGAGACTGAAGTTACCGGACAAATTTTCTATTCAAATCAAGTCAGATTCTCATTGCTTACAACTCTCATAACTAAATCAAGAGAAATTCCGGACACCTTCTTCTCTGTTCAATTAATGTTCAGAATTATTTATATAGAAAATTTACTTTCTCTGTGGTGTATTTCAAGGCTTCAACTACAGTTAACTAACGGATTTTG
Source organism: Cellvibrio sp. 25HG11W-0 (assembly GCF_057815475.1). Classification (NCBI taxonomy): domain Bacteria; kingdom Pseudomonadati; phylum Pseudomonadota; class Gammaproteobacteria; order Cellvibrionales; family Cellvibrionaceae; genus Cellvibrio; species Cellvibrio sp. 25HG11W-0. Next base: position 29,368 of record NZ_CM174230.1, on the reverse strand, counting down.
AAGACCGGACATGTTTTTTATTTAAGCGAATGAATTAACCCATTTCATTGGAAGATACCAAGATGACGAGCAATGAAGAGATGTTAGAAGTAGTAGAGAAAAAGGAATTACCCGAGGCAAATAGAAAAATCTTGGACGCTGTAAGCAAACACTTAGGTGATTTATTTATTGATGAAAACTTCAAAGAATTTTTGGTATATGTAGTCAAAAGAAAGTTAGGTGGAATTTTAGTGAGGTCTGATGAGAGAGATATTGCGGACGATGCGCTTTCTCACGTTGTTGAATCCGCACTGAGGTCAATAAAAAGCCAAACCACAATTTTACTAAGTCCTGAAAGGTTAGGGGAGCGAATGCCGACAAGATCGGAGATAGAGGGATACTTGATTATGGGAGTAAGAAATTATTGCAACACCCGTCTGCGCCGCTGGTCCACAGATCAAATCACGGAGGTTACGTCAGATGAAGAAGAGACAGGAACCACTAAAAAAGAAGTAAAAATCAAAAGAGGAAAAATTGCTGCTAGAGCTAGAGAGTATATTTCTTCAGATTGCACTTTAGACAGTGATTTTTGGGACCAACATATTTCATCCTCTCTGAACGAAGAAGATTTAGATCTATCTAAAGCTGTTGAAATTATTATGTCAAAAGGGTTATCAGAAGAACAACTTGACTTAGTACTAGAGCGAATATCAGGAAAGAAATTTTCTGATATGGCAAAAGAGAAAGGCGGCTCCGAAGATCAATATAGAAAAGCATTTAATCGTGTAATTGATAAAATTGGTATTGATAAAAAAATGCTCCTTTGCAAGTAATCTATTTTGCAAAAATACTTCTAAATTGCCCTGAGCTTTTTCTCCAGGGCAATTTTAATAAGTTCATTTAGTTAAAGTTTGATTTTAACTTAAAAGCTCATCTCTATAACTAATCGTCCGACTCAATCTCAGTTGACTCGCCCAATTGCTCGGCAGCAACATCCTTTTTCATTGCCTGCGCTACAACAGCTAGTAACATTTGATGGCGAGTTTCATAGAAACCTTCAAAGTTATCGCTTCTAAGAGCCTCTGGATTTATACAATGGCTTATAAGTATCCTATCCATCTCTACATCAGTTAAACCAACTTGTTTATGCATCTGAATTGACTCAAGATAATTTGATGGGGCTTTACCACCAATCATACGATTCGCTTTGTAGGAGATCGGCGTTTTATTGATAATTGAGTTATAAATTGCAGGCTTGATGCCTTTTTGTTCGCACCAAATTTTGGGGAAGATATGATGAATATCCAAAGCAACTTCCTCATGGTCTAGCTCCTGCACACTTGCCTTCCAGAAAAAATCTTTTGCCCCTTCACGTAATATGAGTGTGTTGAGCCCTTTATAGGCCGCGCTCAACCTGGATCGTAAAGTATTCAACCTGCTTGGCTGGAATGCTGCTTCATAAATTGTACGCGGCTCATCACCGTCGTTGTTTATCCAATTAAGCAGCTCCTCCAGATCGTTGGCTATACGTGTTTCTACCGCACCACCATATAGCTCGCCGAGTACACCACACCAAAACCACTGACTTAATTTGTCGAATATTTTTGGCTCTAGCCAACGCTCTTTTAGTTGTGACAGAACTGCGGCTAATGGAACTAGCTGTGTACGATAAGGTAAGTCTCTTCCGGTGAAGAAATACTCCTTACGCAAAAATTTGGCTGCCAATAAAAAGCCCCTTTCGACTTCTGGCGCCCATTTTTTATATTCCTCTAAGGTTAAAGAAAGAACAGCTACACGTTTGGCGCTAACAGCGGATAGAGATTTTCCTGTTTTTCCAGACGCTATATCAGCGTTGCGCTTTTCTAATGTATGCAGCAAGCTAATAGCTTGTAGAAAATCTGTTGCTTCTACACCCTCAAGAATTGCCTCCTGTTTGATTCGGTCTTCGCGCCCAGCAATGCTACGGATACGACTTCCATACCAATCATCACGCAAGTTGTAACCATCAGCGGCAAACGAAGCTGTCACGAGCTCAAATACTGATAAGGGGACACCGCCCGTGTTTACCTTTTCAAACACCAAGCAAACAGCCTCTTTAGATGTTGTTTTACCAAGTGCAATAAGTGGTAGCTGATAACTTCGGAATTCATTGAGTATTTTTTTGCGAAACAACATGTAGGCGCTAAATTTATCTGGCGCAAACTCCTGCAAACTTTCCTCCCATCCATCTGAATTGAGCATTTGATTACAGGGGAAGAAAAAAGCCTCGCATTCTTTTTGACGAGTTGATAAATCAAGAACTATATCGCGGCCAAAGTTGGTTTTTATCGTTTTATCTGCCTCTAATGCTATGAACGCCTCATCTAGGCGGTCATCCAATGCAGCTTCGATATCTACATAATAGTATCGGCTAATGGGCTTTCCCTTTTCATTAAAGGTTTTCACTGGTGTATTTAAGGCCAATACTTGTGTAAGTGATGTAAGCCGCTGCTGACCATCTAAGATTAATCTTTCAGGTTCGGGGATTGGTCCAGCAAATGTAAGGTTTTCAATTGGTCTAACCTGGAAACGAACCTCTCCACCCGTTTCAAGCAACATGACAGCACCGACAGGGAATGAACGCGCAATACTGACTAGCAGAGAGCGAACGTGATCATCATCCCAAACCCAGCCACGCTGAAAATCAGGTAATTGCAACTTACCTTCAGTAATTTGTTTAATGATTTCTGGCAATGGGGTCTTAGTGCTATCAAATGTACTCATCAAAAAGTCCTTGGTATTAAATTCGCTTAATTTTTTTGAGTTGCCTTTTAAAACAATTACTTTCCTCAATCCAATATCCTGACTTCACAGCTCATTAGCTGTAGCCATGGCTACTCATATTGAGTTTGAGAATATCGAAGGAAACTTAGACAGCGCAGACTCAATTGCAGATCTAAATTGAGTAAAAATTGTAGAGTTTAAAGTTGGAACATCCAAGCTGTTAAGCATTATTTCATTACCAACATCTGCTGCTACTACCCTGTCAGCTAAACCATTGGAATATAACCAAACGTCCAATTCATCTTTCAGTCCAATTTTTATTGAGGCTTGAAGGTGCCTTATTAGAATCTCCAATCTGGCAAAGTCCTCAGTCAGCGGAATTAAATCAGCGCAAGCGCCGACAACTAACATTGCGTCATAGCTTAAACTGCTATCACATATTTCAAGAATGTTTTCTATCGTAATCTCACGCAATTGCTTTCCGGCTCTGAACTTAATACCTTTGAGTTTAACTTTGGATAGGATTTCACAATAAGGAATACCCGAACACCAAAGTCTTGCGATAAATAGCCCTGCATCCTCGCCAATCAGTTTCTTGAGGCTATTATCAGATGCAAGTGTCATTAGAACAGGCCAAATAACTTCTAGTACAGCCAATATATCTGTCTGGTCAACTAAGTGATGGAGATTTCCATTTAACCATTCTTCAATAAAGTGCAGTTCGTCAATGCCCAGCAGTGCTTTGCCATATATGGGTCTTCGTTCAGGCTCGATCGCGTTGACCGCTAAAGTAACAAAACGAAAAATCTCCGCTAGTTTCTTTTCCTCGTCTGCGGTCGCTAATGAAAACGCAAACGTATTAGCATAAAATTGCGCAAGCTTTTCATCGTCAAGATCTACCTCATCAGAGGAATGGGACAGCAAATAGCTCTCTATACTTTTTAAATAGCCTTTGCGTTCGTTCATTTGTCCCAAAAGATTTAATATGTCCAGGCCTTGGCGACTTGCAGCTCTTTTGCAAAGCGCTTCATATTTATCGGGATCTTTAATGAATTTAATTGGGTCTACAGCGAAGGGATCATCAAAAAATGGCTGAGCCAAAGTTAAGAGACTACTAGTACATCCCTCGGAGAGTGAAGGATCAAGCAGACTACTCATTTGGTTCCAGTGCCATTTCTTAGTTGATCTGCGTTCGTCAAATAACGTTGTATCGGTAAATATTATACTTCCTTCTGTGTGCTTTCCTGAGCGGCCAGCTCTACCTAAAAGATTGTGAAAGTCCCGCGTTGAAATTCTACGTTGCCCTTGAAACACGCCAGATACAATTAAGTATTTAATAGGTAAGTTAACGCCTTGCGCCAACGTGGAGGTGCACACAACACATCGGCCCAATCCTTTTTCCATAGCAAATTCAACCGCTATTCGCAAACCATTAGGAATTCCAGCGCTATGCGGAAGAACCCCTTTTTTTATGGCTTGAGTTATCGCATAGCTGTTTCCAAGATGAGATGCGGAAAGATTTGCAATTTTTTCTATTTCTTCTTTATCACTATGCGTTAAGGGAACGGGTAGCTGCGGTATACGTTCAGATGATTCGACAATTAATTTACATATTGTCGCTACGGTTTTTTTGGTTCCACAAAATATTGCAACAGGTCCTTGGCTGGAAAGTTTTAATCCAAGGTATGCTGCAATACTTGTTTTTTCACGCTTATCTGGGAAATATTTCTGTGTCCTTTCACGTACTTTTTGGGGGATGGGAAATGACTCTAACACCCGAGGCACATAGAATTCTTCCGAATTTGGATTTTGCTGCTCTACATAGTGAAACTGGCCTAGCTTAGTTCGCCAACTACAAAATGCGATACTGCGCTCAGTTGATAGACAATTAGATCCATTCACCACCGTTCCATCGCCGGCATAGAGCCAATCACCAATAGAACTTGCATTTGAGAGTACCGCTGAGATCAGTACATGCTGAGTATCTGGTTTCAACTCTTGTTTCAAATTTGAGAGGAGCAGCTCATAGGTGACACCACGAGCACCTGTGTCGAATTGATGCCCCTCATCATAAATGACTAACGATATTTCACTTGTTAACTCTGACTTATGGCGTAACAAATAGACGAGCTTTTCAGGTGTGGAGACAATAATAGAAGGTATAACCTCTATATCATCCTGCTGTTCAAAAAGATGTAAGAAAAATTCAGTGTCTGCATCATCGATTTGAGGAATATCATTTAACTGATTTATATAAACATCTTCGCCAGAAAATGCGACAGAAAGCGACTCACTAATTTCCCTGCAAAGTGATCGAAACGGTGCAATAACAACAGCAACTTTGGATCTTCCTGCCATAAAAGATGAGCGAATCACAATCTCTACAGATTTGGTTTTTCCTGCACTTGTAGGTAACTGGATAACAGCTGATCGACCTTTGAAAATACCAGCCTCACCCAAAAGCCTTTGGGCTGGCCAAAACTCTTTGATGAATGTTGACTTTGCCAGTATGGGTAGCAAGTTTTCTCTACTAATGCCAGTGTATTCAGGCAATAAGGTTATGGCAGAATTACTAGCACGTTTAATAATTATTCCACTTAACACATTTGCAATTAACAATTCTCGATCAGAGCCATGCTCTAAAAAATAGCGTTGGATTCTTTTGCCTAAAGTTAAATACCCATCCAACTGCCTGCCTTGATAATGCGAATTAAGTTGTTTAACTGTTGATAAAAACAACGACAAATCAGGAATAGGGATGTGGCCAGAAGGCAATTCAGGTAGGAACCCATCACGAACGGACTCACTGTCAACAATTGCAGTTACATGTGGGATATGAATATTTAAGATATATTCAAGAATAAACTCGATACCAGAATCCGTTAGTAGTTTTCTGTTTTGCTCAAGCCTTTGAGATATAACCATTGAACTACCCGGCATGTCTGCCAAGTAGTAAGCTGCTGATGCCAACAGCAACAAGTAATAATCGTTTTCAGATTCTAACCTTGACTCCAATAATGCATCAAAATATCGCGCGACATTTCTTAACTCGGATACAGATTGATTCTCTTGTTTTACACTGCTGTGCTCAACATCCAAAACTTCATTACAAAGATCACCCAAAATACCAATCGTCATCAATAACAGGCGACTAGGCGAGTCATGTAAAGTGATGTGATGTTCTTCCGCTAGCCCGAATTCATGCATTTTTGCTTTCGACTTTGTAATCGAAAGTAATCGAGATGATCTGTTTTCAAATTTCATTCGCGGCCCTCTCGTACAATGCATGGGCCAGTGACATCAATTCGCTTCCATGAATTGCAATGAGTTCAATCTCTTGTGCTTGCGGATGATTCGCTGTGGTAGCTGCGGCTAGTAAGGCAGCATCATAAGCAGCATCAGATAGAACTGCCGCTGCGCCGTATTTAAGCTTGTAAGGACTGTTTACGGAATTTTGAAATCGATTGATAAGAGCTATCCCGTCGAGGTCTCTACGGTCATGCATGCGCTGTTTAATGCCATAAAGGGATTCGCCTAAGCGCAGGTGGTAGTCTTTCGCGGAATGATCTATTGCTTCTTGAAGTTTAGGTTTTCGCCCCGGTGTTAATTTAGCTTTTACTTCGAAAACTAAAAGCTCGTCGTTTTCAGGCTTGTCATCTACTTGTTTGAATGCGAGAACATCTGAGCCTTTGGTGGATTCGTTTGGCACCGCTTTGCGGTCATAACGAGTTCGTGGCACATTGTATTTGTGTAGGTAAGTTAGGTAGTCTGCGACTAGAATTTCCGCAAAATCACCTGCTCGTATACTAGGCCCCGGCTTTTTCGTAGCGTTGGGGAACTTAGTCGAAAGCAAAAATTGAGCTCGCGTTTCGTTGGGTTTTCTCAGCATATCTATTTCAGCATCGTCGCAATAATGATTTCTGAAGTGCTTTGCCCATTCAGTCATTATTACTTGATCATTCACATCGTGATCAAAACGAAAAACTTTGGCTTGTCTACCACAAGCCAGTGTTAATACTTGTCCACTATCGTTGAGCCAGTTTAAATGAGCTTGAGTCCATGGCATTTTTTATGCATCCTAATAATGCTCTTCAATATAGGCATAAGCCTTATTAAATAGTTCTTTATCTTTCCCCAATCCAAATTGGGCCAAGGTTAGCAACAGTGCCTTTTGAATTTCTCTTGGGCCGCTGTTGGATTTTTGCCAACCATCAAAGCGAGTGGCGTTAACTATTTTGTCGATTTGTTCTACAACATCACCGATTACTTTTGGCGTTGCTTCGGGGCGGGTTTCAAGAAAGAGTTTGGTTAAGGCTTGCTTGTTGTCCGCCTCCGTTACAACTTTATCACCCGTTTCACGTTCAGCTTGAACAGTGTCCTTCGCGGCATCTAGCAAGCCTTTTAACCATTCGATAGCTTTAATAACACCTGCTTCGTAATCTTGACGGAGCTTTTCTAAGCGCTCACCTAGTTCAACAAATACGGGTTCCCCACTACCGCGTAAGCGGCCCATTAAATCTATTTCTAATTTGTTGGCGCGCTGTAACTGCTCTTTTTCGGTTAGCGTAAAAATTGCGTGCTCATCCATAATGAGTTCGTCGATATCGTCGCGAATGCGATTGATGTCAGTGTGCTCGTGAATCATTTTGATGGTTTCAGGGCCTAACGCCGCCCATACCAACGCACCGGTTTGCCCAACTGGGCGAACCGACTCATAAATTTGCGCCAGCCATTTATAATCTTTTCTGAATGGGCTTAAAAATGGATCTGGGTTAATGGCTGACCAGAGCTTGGCAAGAACACCAAAGCTTGCCGCAAATTCATCACGCTTTTCATTGGTAGGCAAGCACTCTTGCGCGGCCATGATGCCTTCAAAACCTTCAAGGGTTCGGTCAACATTTGGGAAAAAATCTAGGCACTTTTGCAACTGCATCGGCAGCAGTTCCTTGAATGCTTCAATTCCTTCTACCACGCCTTCAATTTCATCGGGGTTGTAAGCTAATGCTGTGCGCAGGTTTTCAAACACACCCAAGTAATCAATGATGAGGCCCATATCTTTGCGCGTATCGTCTGTTTCATACAGCCGATTGGTACGACACATAGCTTGCAACAATGTGTGATCGCGCAACGGTTTGTCGAGATACATGCAATAGCAAATCGGTGCATCGAACCCAGTTAGTAATTTGGCCGTTACGATAATCAGTTGCAGTGGTTGGCTTGGGTCTTTATATGACTCAATAATGTCTTTTTGCTTTTGTTCGTCGCCATCAATTTGTTGCCAGCGCTCAAAGTCAGCTTCTTGAATGGGCAGCTCAAGATCTACTTTCCACTTGCGCCAGTCTTTATTGACCTTATCTTTTTTATCACCCTCAGTGGCTTTAATGGGGGCTTGATCTACGTTCATTACTACTTCTACGGCATCAAACCCAAGTTTGTTTCCTAATAGGTAATACATCTGAACGCAGGCGTCGCGGTCGTACACCACAACCATGCCTTTCATTTTTTTAGGCTTCACATGGCTGGTAAAGTGCTCAGCAATATCATCACTCACTGCCGCCATGCGTTTTGGGGCTTTGAGCATAATTGCTAATTTACCGGCGCGTTTAGAGAGCGCTGCTTTTTCTTCTTCGTCTAAATTATTTTCTTTTGCAAGCTGTTCAAACTCTTGGTTGATAGCGTCACGATCTACTCGTAGCTCTGCCAATCGCGGTTCAAATTTCACTGGGTTAGTGGCGCCGTCACGAATCGACTGTTTATAGCTATAGCGGTTCATATAGCGGCCGGGGTCTTCTTCTGCACCAAACAACTTAAAGGTGTTGCGATCAATGCCGGAAATCGGTGTGCCGGTTAAACCGTAGAAATGTGCATTGGGTAGAGCCCAGCGCATTTTTTCGCCTAATCCACCTTCTTGCGTGCGGTGAGCTTCGTCCACTAACACAATGATATTGTCGCGGTTGTTAAGGCCATTGGGGTTGCTGTCATCAACCTCGACATCTTTAAATTTGAAAATGGTCGTAATTAAAATTCCACGGCTGTCTTGCTCAATGAGTTGACCGAGTTTTTTACAGCTTTGTACTTTAATTAGGTTTTTAACATCGGCACCACCAAAAGTCTCACTGATTTGGCTATCTAAATCCCGGCGATCTACCACTACCAATACGGTTGGGTTTTTTAGTTGATTATCTGCACGTAACATTTTGGCGGCATAAAGCATTAGCAAGGATTTACCCGAGCCTTGGAAATGCCAAATTAAACCTTTCTTTGGGTAGCCATTTCGAACACGCTCAACAATTTGTTTAGCAGCCTCGAATTGCGGATAGCGGGGTAAAATTTTAATGCGTTTAGGTGAGGTATTTTTGCCAGTTTTTACTGTAGAAAATAGAGCGAAGGATTCCAGCAATTGCAATAATGTTTGTGGGTTGAGTAAACCCTCACAGCTTTCAAGAACCGATGCCATGCCCGGCATAATTTCTTCGCGGCTATCGGTATGGTGCCAAGGCCCCCAATCTTTTACGCGCGCGTTGATGGCGCCATAGGCAAAGGTTTTACCTTCACTGGCAAAGCATAAAAGATTAGGTACAAAATAGGGTTCAACATTTTTCCAGTAGTGCTTTTTGCCGCCCATAAAATCGGCAGCACCATCTTGCCACGTTACACTTGGGCGTGTAGCCGTTTTCACTTCGCCAACGACTAGAGGCAAACCATTCACGTACAGCACAATGTCGAAATACACTTCGGCAGCCGCAATGTAATGCACTTGCTGAGACACCACGAAATGGTTGTTTTCAATGTTGTCAAAGTCGATCAGATTAATGGTGATATGGTCGCCGCTTTCACCAAAGGGCAAGGTTTTTTCGGCCATTAGCCATTCATGAAAGTTTTCATTGGCTTTTACTAAACCGGTATGGCGAGCTTCCAGAATTACACCACGAAGTTTGTAAATCACTTCATCGGCATAATCAGGTTGTTTGGCAATATCGGGGTTTAACGAACAAAGAGCCTCTTTGAGCCACTCATCAACAAAAATATCCTGTGCTTTCTTTGGCAGGTTATCCCCATGACAAAAAGACCAATTAATTCCGCTTAAAGTTTTTAAGCGCCCAATAATTCCATTTTCTGTGACTGTTTGCTCATTAAACATAAATCATCCAATTCTAGTTCCCAAGTAATTTTTCTTTACCGAATCAACTGTCTTAAGATAGCTTTCTAACGCTAATTCCGTATCCATTAAAATTGCTAACGGCTTCGATATTCTAAGCTGTTCTTCAAGTGTAGGAACCGGTAAGTTCAATCGTTTAAGATTTTTTAAACTTATTCCAGCTTTTGCTCCGCCATCATTTAATGAATATAATAATTTTTGTCCGAATTCAGATGACAACATAAAGGCTAAGTAAGATGGTAGAATCTTGTTCCGCTTAGGTCTTAATAGAGCTATATGCTGATTAACGTATGCAGTAGGAAAAGCTTCTTCCACCATTGATACAAGCCCAAGCTCGGCGGTAATTGAAACTAGAACATCACCGTCCTGAACTTTAGTTCTGACTCCTTCTGTAGTGCCTTTTGGCAGTTTCACGTACTTGTTGGAAGAAAGGTCTAAATCTATTCTGTCTCTTTGCATATTTGTAATTCTTAAGAACAGCTCACCTTCATCACCACAATACTTAGCCCAGCCTCTTGATCCACTAGTGACAAATTCAGTCACATCTTCAACGGATAAAGTTGACTTTATATTTGAAAACTCTTTTCCTATTGTTTTTTTAAGTGAAAGCCTACTTTTAATCGCATCCTCGATTTTTTCATTATTTTTAATAAGTGACTGATAGATGAGCACAACACGTTCTTGTTCTTCTTTGCTTGGTATTACAAACTTCTGCTCACTTAGCACTTTCCATTTAATAGTCGGAGATAGCGAACCTTCAGAAACTGCAACAGCCCGATTCATAAATGCATCTGACTGCATAAAAAATGGCAGAAACTCAGGAATAACTTGATCTTTAATCGCTTGCAGCACCATCGCATGAGCAGAACAAATACAATCCCAGTCTGCAACCGCTACTTTACGCTGATATGCGCGACGCTTACCGAAAATAATCTGGCCTTTCTTCACTAAAAGTTTTTGGCCTTCAACATCACCGGGTACACCATGACGTTTAATCTTTAAGCTATTCGGGTCCAAATGTTCCAGCCCCACATAAATGTCTAGATCTGTTTCGCTCGGCTCCACACGCTTGGATATATGCTTGGCAATATCGCCAAACTTTACCATTTGCCAGCCTTCTGGTAATTGTTGATCTGTCATTACTATTCTACCTTGCTTATATTTAATGTATAACCAAGCTCTGCAAGGCTTTTAAATAGTTTGTTTGTTTGCTTTTTCAATTGAACACGGCTTATCTTCCAAGCTTCAATAGCGTGTTCAATATCATGCACCTCTGAATCGTTTATCGCTTTCACATATAGTGGAATAGATAGGTTGTAGAGCTTCTCTTTAATAATTTCTATGTCCACCAGCGCGGTAATTTCGCTTTGCTTTTCTGGTGCAAAATACGCTTCAGTCAACACTGCTAAATTTTTATCCGATAAGCTGCTATGGGCCCGCTCACGAGTAACGTGCTCAACGCCATTTATAAATAAAATTTTGTTTTTTCGCTCAGCAGGTTTATTGCAATTGAGTACAACTACGCAGGATTCCATTGGCGAGTTGTAAAACAAGTTTGGCCCCAAGCCAATCACCGCTTCAATAATGTCAGCTTCAATCACTTGTTTGCGAATAGCTTGCTCGGAATCACGGAACAATACGCCGTGCGGCCACAGCATGGCAGCACGACCAGTATCTGGCTTCAAGCTTTTAATAATGTGTGTATAAAACGCATAGTCAGCACAGCCTTGCGGCGGCACGCCATAGAGGTTGCGGCCATAAGGGTCGGTAGCAAATTTGTCGCGGTTCCATTTTTTAATGGAGTACGGCGGGTTCGCAAAGATCACATCAAACTGTTTGAGTTGATCATTTTCAATAAATTTAGGCTCCGCTAGCGTATCGCCACGGAGTACATCGAACTCTTCAATGTCATGCAGAAACATATTCATGCGTGCTATTGCAGAGGTTAGTAAATTTACCTCTTGACCGTGCAAATGCACGGTGCGCCACTCTTGGCCTTGTGCGCGTAAATCCATTACCGCATTTAACAACATGCCGCCGGTACCGCAGGTTGGGTCATAGGCGGTTTCATTAGGTTTTAAACCCATAATGCGCGTCATTAAATGCACTACTGTGCGGTTGGTGTAGAACTCCGCAGCGGTATGGCCGGAATCGTCTGCAAATTTTTTGATTAGGTATTCGTAAGCCTCTCCTAGATCGTCCTGTGCAACAGACTTAATACCTAAAGGGATTTTGCTGAAGTGTTCAATCAAGTCTGCCAGTAAGTGGTCTGGCAGGCGCTCTTTATTGGTCCACTGCGCGTCACCAAACACGCCATGCAAGCGTGGGTTATTCGCTTCAATTAAACGCAATGCATTTTGAATGGCTTCACCGATATTTTTACTGGTGTTACGTACAGACTGCCAGCTGGCTTGCTCTGGAATATCAAAACGGTGGAACATCGGCATGGCGGCGTATTCGGCGTCACCTTCATGAATCTCTAATGCTTCAACGTATTCTTCTAAGTAGACATCGGAAAGACGCTTGTAAAACAGAAGCGGGAATACGAACTGTTTGTAATCTGATGCATCGATTTGGCCGCGCAAAAATTCGGCGGCACCCCAGAGGAGGTCTTCAAGTTTTTTCTTGTTTAATACACTCATTTAATTTACTCGTCGCTGTGGCGTTGTTTGAGTTGTTCGCCAAGCGAGGTCAAACGGTATTTTTGTAGGCTGCTTTTTGGTTTTTTTGGGATAGTCATTTCAATCAACCCCAAAGCTGAGGCTGGGCGCAGGTATTTTTTCCGGAAGTTTTCTGCATCTCTTAGCCCGAGCGATGATTGCAGCTCATTCCGACCCATCTCGCCGATAATAACCGCAAGCATCTTTTTGACTTCCGGGGTGACTTCCGGGGTGACTTCCGGGGTGACTTCCGGGGTGACTTCCGGGGCAAAGAGGGTTAGCACTACCCCGGAAGTTATATCTGACTGCCATTGTGGCGCAGGCAAGCCTGCATCTTTACATGCCTGTTGGATTACCACGCTACCTCGACCAAGCTTTTCCATATAGCCTTGCAGGTATAAACCGTGTGCGATATCAGGGTTACGTAATACCGAGATGTGGCCTTGCTGGATATTCTCTTCATTAATTCCTTGGGGGAAGGCGCCGGAATTCCAGATTTTTACCTGTTGCGCGCTAACCTCAACCTTAATGCCGCCGGCAAAGTTGCTGTAATCGCGATGAGCAAAGGCGTTCACAATAGCCTCACGCACTGCCTGCTCTGGGTACATAGGAATATCTTGGCGCTGATTACCCGAGCCAGTAAAACGTGCGCGAGAAGGAGTATTGCGCATGACAAAGCTGATCAGTTGTTCGATGACCTCTGCCATTGGGCCAGCTAGATGTTGGAGATCTTGATACTCGTCGTCGGCCTTATTGCGAAAACACACAGCCCGGACACGCGCTTGGGGATGACGCTGTGCTGGTGCCTTTGCCAGTAAAACGTCGGCAGCGTTAGTTAGGCGACCGTATTTGGCTAGAGACAAGAGTTGTAACTGATGCAGTAACCCTTGCTCGGCCTTTTTAACATCATCCGGAATACGCTTGGCGGATAGTAGCTTGTAGCAAGCCGATTCTGACAGGGCTTGCTCCTCTAGCTCGGAGGAGAACAAACGCTCCCAGCGTTCGGGCTCAATTTGTTTGCGCAACACCATATCGCGAATGGTAGCGACATTCGCTTTTTTCGTGCTGTCGCCAATGCGCACATAAATATCATTTCTGTATGCGTACGGAATATCTTTACCTGCGGGTACTTCAATGACGAGAAGCTGCTTGCCTTCAAGCGATTGCACTTCAACGGAAAAAAGCACTGGAGGCTGAATCGCCATTTTGAGTTTAGCTTCAAGCAGTTCGGCGGCTTGAATGGCGTTTTCAATGCCGATGATGGTGCCCTTGTCCCCAACACCGCAGATTAGATAACCACCTCGCGAATTTAAAAAGGCGCAGACCTGCGGACCACACATTTCTTCTTTTGCGGCAGATTTAAATTCACGTGTTTGGTCTTCACCGAGGGAGAGCAGGTGATTTAGTTCTGAGGAAGTTTTACTCATCAGTACCTCCTACTGCCTTGGAAACACTCACAATGTTTTTAAAGTGCTCAGCCAAGCGTTGTTCAACGTCCTGATAACGGGAGAATTGAGCAACTACAAATAAATTAGCGTCGTCTTCACGGTCATATTTTTGGACCCAGTTTCCAACCCTTTTTGCTAAGGGTAGATTATCTAGCTCAGGAGTGCGGATTGCATCTTCGTACATATCTAGCACACGCAAATCCTCGACTGATTTCGCTCCTTCTTTTAATTTCAAACTTGCTCGCTTAGCTCTGTTAGTAAACCCTAGATCTGACAACAGGCGACGAGCAAACACAACCTGATCATGTGCTAAAAACCAACGAGGTTTGCTTAGCTCTACGGCCTTTTTAATTTCTTGATGAGTAATGGATAATTGGGTTTGATCTTTTTCTTTGCCGCTTCCATATTGCGGTGTAATCAATCCCAAAAAGAGATCGCATTTTTCTACTGCCGCCAAAGAAGATTCAAAGGCAGATTCAGTAGAAAACACTGGCACAGTACCTTTATGCGACATCCACACCTCATAACCAAAGGCGGTTAAAAGGCTATAGACTCGATCCAACAGTTCTTCGACTCCATAAACCGTGGACGAAACCATAATTGTGAGCTTTTTGCTCATAGCTCAAAGCCCTCTTGTTCCAACAGCTGCTCCAATTCTTGCTCCGCTTGCTCAAGTGCTTGTAATTTTTGTTGGAAATCTATTAAGGCTTCTTCAACGGTAATAGTCTCTTCTTCTAATGGCTTTTGCACATAGCGAGCAATATTTAGATTGAAGTCGTTTTCGTCAATTTCAGATAAAGGCACCCAGCGCGCAACGCCTTCGATTTCTTTAGCCTTTGGACCTTTTTGTTCTTGGCTCTGGTAAATATTGTAGATCTCATCCGCTTGTAAATTAGATAAGGTATTTTGAGCACGGCCTTTAGTGAAAATTGTTTCCGCGTTGATAATGAGCACATGGTCTTTATGGGATTTAGGTCTTTTCTTTCGTAACACTAATATGCAGGCAGGTATTCCAGTACCGTAAAACAAATTAGAGGCAACACCAATAATTGCTTCGATACGATGCTCTTTAAGCAATTGGGTACGAATACTTCCTTCGGCGCCGCTGCGAAATAGCACACCATGTGGCAAAACTACCGCCATTCGGCCAGAGCTATTCAGTGATGCAAACATGTGCTGCACCCAAGCAAAGTCACCATTGGTTTTAGGTGCAAGGCCATACTGCTTGCGCCCATAAGGGTCTGCCGACCACAAATCGTAGCCCCATTCGCTCAAGCTAAAAGGAGGGTTAGCAATCACACAATCAAAGGTTTCTAGCTGATCATTCACCAAAAATTTAGGATCACGCAGAGTATCGCCACGCACGATATCGAAGTCTTCTTGCCCATGCAGGAATAAGTTCATTCGGGCGATAGCTTCTGTAGTAAGGTTTTTTTCCTGCCCTTTAATTCTCAACAGCCTTGGATCGCCGCCGCTCTCTTTAACGTGATGAATCGTTTCGAGCAACATACCACCGGTACCGCAGGCAGGGTCGTAAACACTTTCACCTGCTTTCGGATCAAGGATGTTAACCATAAGGCGAACGATGGTTCTTGGGGTATAGAATTCGCCAGCCTTTTTGTTGGCTTTATCTGCAAACCGTTTGATTAGGTATTCATAGGCTCTGCCCATGTCGTCATCGCGTACGCTGGCTACACCTAAACTTACTCTATTGAAATGATTGAGTAGCGTACTTAGCAATTCATCTGAAAGGCGCTCTTTATTCGTCCAGCTTGCGTCACCAAAAATACCGTGCAACTGAGGGTTCGCAAGCTCAATACCACGAAAAGCATCTTTCAATGATTGACCGATGTCTTTAGTTTGTTCGAATACATGCTTCCAATGGCATTCGACGGGTATTTGAATGCGGTGAAACATTTTGCCTTTTGCAAGCTCTTCGTCGCCGACTTGCTCCATTGCCCCCGCAAACTCTTCGTCGTAAACATCGCAAATACGCTTAAAGAAAAGCATCGGAAAGATATATGTTTTGTAATCAGAAGCATCTATGGGGCCGGTGATGATATGAGCGGCATGCCATAAATGGGCTTCTAAGTCTTTGAGATTTATTAAGGTCATTTACAACAGCTCGTAGTTTTAGATCCTGGAGCTTTGAGGTATTGGCTTTAACCTACAAAACATCCTTTCATTTTGGTGAACATTCACTCTTTTTTATAGTTTTGTATTCTTAATTAGTTAGCGTTTTAATATGTATGTAATCTTACCTTAGAGCAGTAACTTTATGTCAGATACGAAAGGAAACCCGCATTTTGATGTCGATTGGTAAAGGTAGCGGAGATTGAATTCTATTAATTAATGGGCAGAAGTCTGACGGAACGCAAAAAAAGAACAGCTTTTGGAAAAGGGATGAGGAGCGAATGACCAGTGCGCGCTAATTAAAGACTATAAAAAAGCCATAACCTATTGATAAATATAGAGTTATGGCTTTTTATCTTTGGACAGCTTATGTGCTAAATGGACAAGTTATGTGATAACCCACAGATTCGACAAACATTATATATCTAAGTTAGCGACCGCCAAGGCATTGGTTTCAATAAATTCACGTCTTGGCTCTACTTGATCACCCATCAATGTTGTAAATATTTGATCAGCAGCAATCGCATCTTGAATAGTTACGCGTAACATACGGCGAGTTTCAGGATTCATGGTCGTGTCCCAAAGCTGCTCGGGGTTCATTTCACCCAAACCCTTATAGCGCTGGATGTTATAACCTTTGCGTGATTCTTTCATCAACCAGTCAAGACCTTCCGCAAATCCCTTGATAGGTTGCTTGCGCTCGCCACGTTGGATAAAGGCGCCCTCTTCAATCAGGCTCTCTAAATTCACACCTAAGGCAACTATTGCTGCGTATTCACCTGAGCTGAAGAAATCTTGATTGAAGGGATAATAAGTAGAAATACCGTGAGCGATAATTTCAACAACAGGCAAGAAAAGGTGACGTTCAGTATCTTCACGTACCACAATCTTGTACTGCTGACTTCCTGCACGGCTATCCAAACTGAAGCGCGCTAACATTTGATCACACCATTGTTGAATATGGCCTTGATCTGCAAGATGTTCAGCACGTAAAGCCGGCATGTAGATAAGCTTTTCTAAGACCACATCTGGATACAAACGCGAGAGACGCTCAATCGTAGACATCACCTTGCGATATTGTTGAACCACTTTCTCTAAGGCTTCACCACCAATACCAGGGGCATTTTCATTGACGTGAAGACTCGCACCTTCTAAAGCAGCTTGCGTCAAAAACTCTGTCATTGCTGCTTCATCTTTTAGGTACTGCTCTTGCTTACCTTTACTGATTTTATAGAGTGGTGGCTGGGCAATGTACACGTGACCACGCTCAATTAGCTCGCGCATTTGACGGAAAAAGAAGGTCAATAATAGGGTGCGGATGTGCGATCCATCCACGTCAGCATCCGTCATGATTATGATGCTGTGATAGCGAAGTTTTTCTGGATTGTAATCATCTTTACCAATACCACAACCTAAGGCGGTGATAAGCGTACCTACCTCAGCACTCGATAGCATCTTGTCAAAACGCGCTTTTTCAACGTTTAAAATTTTACCTTTGAGTGGGAGAATTGCTTGGGTTTTACGCGCGCGCCCCTGCTTTGCTGAACCACCCGCAGAATCACCCTCCACAAGGTAAACTTCTGATAATGCTGGATCCTTTTCTTGGCAATCTGCCAATTTACCCGGCAATCCAGCAATATCTAAGGCGCCCTTACGGCGGGTCATTTCACGCGCTTTACGTGCTGCTTCGCGCGCGCGCGCTGCATCAATCATTTTTCCAACAATGGATTTAGCTTCACCCGGATTTTCTAACAAATAGTTACCAAAATGCTCGCCCATCTCCTGCTCTACAGCAGTTTTTACCTCAGAAGAAACGAGTTTATCCTTGGTTTGGCTAGAAAATTTAGGGTCTGGTACCTTCACAGAAACAATAGCAGTTAGACCTTCACGGGCATCATCACCTGTTGTCGCAACTTTTGCTGCCTTACCCAAACCTTCTTTATCGATATAGTTATTCAAGCCACGCGTTAGGGCTGCACGGAAACCCGCCAAGTGTGTACCACCATCGCGTTGGGGAATATTGTTGGTGTAGCAAAGGAGGTTTTCTTGAAAAGAATCATTCCATTGCAAGGCAACTTCTACACCTATGCCATCTTCGCGCTCGAGCGAAACAAAGTGGACCATCTTATTTATTGTAGTTTTGTTTTTATTAAGGTGATCTACGAACGCACGTAATCCGCCTTCATACTGGTAAACCTCTTCTTTACCGCTACGCTCATCTTTTAAAACAATTCGCACACCGGAATTCAAAAAGGAAAGTTCGCGTAAACGCTTAGCCAGGAGTTCAAAATGAAACTCAATATTGGTGAAAGTCTGTGAAGATGGCTTGAAATGTATCTCAGTTCCCGTAGTAGCACTCTCACCAACGACTTTTAATGGTTCGTCTGGTACACCGTGCCTATAGATTTGCTCATGAATTTTACCTCCAAGACGAATTGTCAATTTAAGGTATTCGGACAAAGCATTAACTACAGATACACCTACACCGTGTAATCCACCGGATATTTTATAGGTATTATCGTTAAACTTACCGCCAGCATGAAGTACGGTCATGATAACTTCTGCTGCAGATACACCTTCTTCGTGCATGTCGGTAGGAATACCACGACCATTGTCAGAGACAGAGATAGTTTCATCAGGATGAATCACAACTTTTACTTCAGTGCAAAAACCTGCCAATGCTTCATCAATAGAGTTATCTACCACCTCAAACACCATATGATGTAAGCCAGAGCCATCATCAGTATCGCCAATGTACATACCTGGGCGTTTACGTACCGCATCCAATCCTTTTAGTACACTGATACTGGAAGCATCATAGGTTTTTTCATCTGACATAGGTTTTCTCCAGTTTTATTCGGTTGTTGTCCGTGTATTCACGTCCAACTCTTATAATTCCAATATTAAAAACATCCAAATTTCCAAAAAGAAGGTTTAATTGACCTTACTACACCTTGCAGGCAGGTCTATCACTCCTCTGAAACCACTCCATGTTTCACGTGAAACATTTTTCTCTCAATATGATCTAGCTTTATCCAAGTCGACGCGAGTGACTCAGCCTCTACACCCGTTACAAATACCTGGGTATTCATGGTATCTAACCAATGCGCTAATAGATCTCGATTATTTTCATCAAGCTCAGAGGGAAGATCATCGACAAGGTATATTGTCTTTCGACCTGTTAGTCTAGAGAACACATATCCTTGAGCAATTTTTAATGCACAAACTAGCAACTTTTGTTGCCCACGGGAGAGTATCTCCACCGCATCTTGCCCATTAATCGTTATTTTTAAATCCGCTCTATGACTTCCTGCCTGAGTAAAACCTTGGCGCTTATCTCGTTCAAACCCAGCAGTCAGGATTGCGGAATAATCTTTATCTTTATCCCAGCCCCTAAAATAACTAATTTTTATATCTTGGAGCGATTCGAATTGCTTAAGCAGTTCGTAAAAAGTCGCTTTAAATTGGCTAATACAAACATCACGAAAATGATGAATTTTGTCTGTAAGAACTACTAACTCTTGATCCCATGTACTTAATTCAAAGGGATCTATTCTATCATGCCGCAGAAGGCTGTTGCGGTGTTTAAGACAGCGCTGTATATCTTTCCATAAGGGAAAGAATTGAGGTTCCACGTGAAACACTAACCAATCAATAAACTGTCGCCGAACCTTCGGGCTACCCTCAAGAAGTAAAAATGTTTCTGAATTTATAACCTGAACAGGAAGATAAGAGGCTAATACGGCAGCTGAAGGAACTTTAAGTCCATTAGCTTTGAAGGTAGCCTCACCATTAAATTGACGATTAATACCTAAGGGAATATCGCCGCCTTCGTCTGTGTGTATTTTTCCAAAGACAGTAAATGATTCTTCTTGATGTGTAATAAGTGATTTGTGTTTATGGCTGCGAAAAGATCTTCCTAAGGCTAATAGATTAATCGCTTCTAGAACGCTAGTTTTTCCAGATCCATTTTCACCATAAAACAGATTTACACCCGCGCAGGGTGTTATATCGACCAAACTCAAATTGCGAAGGTTTTTTATAGAGAGGCGCTTTAAGGTCATAAGACCAACAAAATCATCAAGAGTAGATTATGAAAACAAGAGTCAGCAAAAACAAAACGCCTCATCAGAGGCGCATTGGCATAACAACATAGAGAGAATCGCTATCTTCCGGCTCTTCTAGAAGCGCACTGGAGTTGGCATCAGAAAGGGTGATTTTAATATTTTCATTGCTAATAACGTTAGTGACATCTTGGAGATAACTAACATTAAAACCAACTTCTAAAGAATCCCCAGTGTAATCAACACTTACCTGCTCTTCTGCTTCTTCTTGTTCTGGGTTATTTGCGACTATGGTTAAAGCACCATCCGATAGCAATAACCGAACACCTCGGTACTTCTCATTGGAAAGAATGGCGGTACGTGCAAAGGCTTGTTTTAATTCCAAGCGCGAACCAATTACAACCTTATTACCACCACGCGGTAATACTCGTTCATATTCTGGAAACTTACCGTCTACCAACTTTGACGTAAATGTATAGTCAGCGGAGGTCACACGAATATGGTTAGAGCTAAGTACAACTTCGACTTGAGCTGTAGTGTCATCCAATAAACGAGATAATTCTAATACGCCCTTACGAGGTAAAATTGCTTGAACCACGTCATCGACTTGGACTGACACTGCACGAGTACACATCGCCATACGGTGACCGTCAGTAGCGACTACACGCAACTGATCTTGACGCACTTCCCACAACATACCATTTAGGTAATAACGAACATCTTGCTGTGCCATGGCAAAAGCAGTACGTTCAATCAAACGCTTTACTTCTTGCTGAGCACAGTTAAAACGCAAATTACCTGGCGCATCTTCCACGTTGGGGAAATCACCCGCTGGTAAAGTAGATAAGGTGAAACGACTGCGACCAGACTTTACAATTATGCGCCCATCTTCTTGGATAAACTCAATGTTTGAGGCGTCTGGTAGCGATTTGCATATATCTAACAGTTTACGGGCTGGGACGGTTATATCACCAGATTGCCCCGGCTGTTCAAGGCTCAGACGACCAACAATTTCCACTTCCAGATCTGTACCTGTAAGAGATAATTGATCTTCCTTCAATACAATAAGGACATTGGACAAGACCGGCAGCGTTTGACGACGCTCCACTACACCAGCAACCAGTTGTAAGGGTTTGAGCAGCGCTTCGCGAGATACGACAAATTTCATGTGAGGGTCTCTTATCGTCCAGGATGTAATAGTTAGTTTTTAAAATTAATTTTCATGCAAGATTAACAAGATTTAATACCTAGGTCGTTAAGGAGCGTAACAAGTTTTTCATGTCCTCACGAATATCCGCAGTTTCTTCCTGTAATTCTTTTATTTTGCGACAAGCATGCAATACCGTTGTATGGTCGCGCCCACCAAAAGCCTCACCAATTTCAGGCAAGCTGTGATTAGTTAATTCTTTTGCCAAGGCCATAGCCACCTGACGTGGCCGAGCGACAGAACGACTGCGTCGCTTAGAAACCATATCATTCATCTTAATTTTGTAATACTCGCAGACAACACGCTGAATATTATCAATGCCAACTTGTTTATCTTGTAGCGCCAACAAATCTTTTAAGGCTTCGCGTACCAAGTCTACATCTATAGGGCGACCAGTAAAATTAGCACTAGCGATAACACGTTTCAGTGCGCCTTCCAAATCGCGTACATTAGCGCGAATACGCTGGGCAATAAAAAACGCCGCATCATGTGGCAGGTCTATATTCACCTGCTCTGCTTTCTTCATCAAAATTGCAACACGAGTTTCCAGCTCTGGCGGCTCTACCGCTACTGTGAGCCCCCAACCAAAACGCGATTTTAAGCGTTCCTCTAACCCATTAATTTCTTTAGGGAATCTATCACAAGTAAGAATAATTTGGCGGCCGCCCTCAAGCAGAGAGTTAAAGGTATGGAAAAACTCTTCTTGAGAACGCTCTTTCCCCGCAAAAAATTGTATATCATCGATTAAAAGCGCATCCATAGAACGGTAGTAGCGCTTAAAGTCATTGATGGCGTTTAATTGTAAAGCTTTAACCATATCCGCGACAAAGCGTTCAGAGTGAAGATATACGACCTTAGCATTAGGATTTTTAGCCACCATGGCGTTGCCTACAGCTTGCATCAAGTGAGTTTTACCTAAACCAACTCCACCATAAATAAAGAGTGGGTTATAAGCACCACCTGGGTTTTCAGCCACTTGTCGTGCAGCAGCTAATCCTAACTGGTTGGATTTACCCTCAACAAAGGTTGCAAAGGTAGACCCTAAATTTAAATAGTTGCTGTGTTTAAGCCCACCTTCAATTTCAACATTTTGAATAATGCGCGAACCTGGCTCTGGGGCTGGGTCCGTCATTAACTGAGGGGTGTCTATAAAACGTGAAACAACTGGTTGAGTGTCATTATCAGACGCACTGTTGATCTTTGTTTCTTGCCCTTGTTCACCAAATTTAAGTGGCAAAATTTGTGCAGATTCACTGGATACAGAATCATTAGCTACAACGTGATGATGATTACTGTGCCCAAACCCTGAATTATGCGGTGATTGCTCGACACTAGTAGAAAGGCTGCTATTGCGAGCAAAACTCGGCTGCTGTATGGCATTCAATGTTTTTGGAGCTACACCCACTGCAACCTGTAATAACTGACCTTGATGATAATGACTGACTAATTCATTAATGCGATTTAAAAACTTTTCAGCTACCCAGTCACAAATAAATCGGTTGGGCGCCAAGAGGCGCAACTCATTGGCTGCTGTCGATTCATCAATTTGTAATGGCCTAATCCAGGTATTGAATTGCTGCGACGGCAACTCATCCTGCAGACTAGCCACACATAATTTCCATACTGATTGCAGCAAAACACCAACTCCCGACACAGGTATAAAAGAACAATAAAACAATTAATAGGCGACAAACAAAAAAGCAGCAAGAGTTTTGCTGCAAGGGGCTAAGTCTACTCTGCAGGTTGTTAGTTATCCACAAGAAAAAATGAAATAAATTTAATTTAAAAACGATTAAGTATTGAAATTCAATTAGTTATTAATGTTTCAAGGCTAATTTTATGCACAAATTTAGAAATTAATAAGATCATATTTTAACCAAAACTGTGGATAAACCTGTAGACAAAATATGTATTAACTGGTGATAAAAAGGTAAAAGATGTGAATTAGTAAAAACCAGCAAGATTGCTGCTTAATTGCACAAAATAGTTTGCTTTAAAGCGTGGTATTCATTAAAATCCCGCCTCTTTTCACACGCCGTGTGATCAATTCAGTTTTAAAACAGGTTAGTTTCATGAAAAGAACATTCCAACCAAGCAATCTTAAACGTGCTCGTAACCACGGTTTCCGTGCTCGTATGGCTACCAAAAACGGTCGTTTAGTTTTGGCTCGTCGTCGCGCCAAAGGCCGTGCAGAATTGACCAAAGCTTAATTGCTGGTCACAGGTTCACTAGCAGCTTGTTGAAATTTGTTATTGGCACTTTCAGCAGTATCTCGTCGATAACAAGCGTCCTTAGACTATTTTTAGCGCAGTTATGCCAGCCAAAATAGAATTTCAACAGTCTGCTAGCTTGAACCAATCTTTTGGAAAATCCTTACGCCTACTCTGTGCTGCTGATTTTCAACCTGTCTTTGACAATGCTCCTGTCCGCGCTTCCCACCAAAATTTCTTAATACTCGCCCGCTTTAATCAACAGACAAATCCACGTCTGGGATTAGTTATTGCCAAAAAACATCTGCGTTTTGCTGTACAGCGCAATCGAATGAAACGTCTTATTCGCGAAAGTTTTCGCAAACAACAACCATCCTTCCAAGGTTTGGATGTTATTGTGCTCTCGCGCAAAGGTGTAGATCAGTTATTGGCAAACAACAGTTTTAGCGCTCAACTAGAGCAACAGTGGCAGCGACTATTTAAAAAAGCCCGACAACTGCGCCTTGCGATACCAAAGCCCGTCGATACTGAACCAAATCAGGTGAGTCTTGATGTTTCTAAAACTGATTAGGTCACTACATCAGGGCTTACAGTGGTTAGCCATTAAACTAATCCACCTGTATCGCTATGTATTAAGCCCTTGGATTGGGAATCAATGCCGGTTCTATCCGACTTGCTCTCATTACTCGGAAGAAGCCATTATTCGTCACGGATTTTTTATAGGATCTTACCTAACACTGCGCCGCCTTTTAAAATGCCACCCATGGCATCAAGGCGGTTTAGATCCTGTTCCGCAATGTAAACGCAGTGGTTGTTCACACCCTCATTCACACTCTACTGATGGTAGTAAATAAGATGGATTGGCAAAAAAACCTGTTAATAGCGGCAATACTGGCCGTGCTTCTGATGTTAGTAATTCGCTGGCATAACTTTCAAGAACAACATGCACTGCAAACACCCGCAGTTGCCAGTTCTACAAGTACTTCTGCGGTGAATAATACCGCGAGTGACGCCAACGCTACTGAAATTCCCAGCGCTACGCCTAGCCCAAGTTCAATTCCCACCAGTTCCAATACAGGTTTAGCACTCGCCGAGATAATCAGTGTAAAAACCGATAGCTTGGATATCAGTATTAACCCCTTAGGTGGCGACATAGTAAAAGTCGCTCTACCAAAGCATTTTGATCAACTCGACACTCCAGACGTCCCTTTTGTGTTGCTAGATAACCGCGATGGTCATACCTATATTGCTCAAAGTGGATTAATTGGTGCCAATGGCACGGATAGTGCCGGTAGCCGTCCTTTCTTCGCCAGTGCACAAACTCAGTACGAACTTAAACCAGGGGAAGATAAACTTGTAGTAGACCTAAGCCTACAACAAGGTGAAGTGACTATTACCAAACGCTTCAGTTTTACCCGTGGTGAATACAAAGTCGACGTGGAATATCTTATCGACAACAAAAGTTCGAGCAATTGGTCGGCACAGCTTTACGGTCAAATTAAGCGCGATAGCCAAGTCTTTAGTAAATCCAGCGCCTTGCAAATGAATCCCTTCTTAGGCGCCGCCATTACCACCAACGAGCACAACTATAAAAAATTAACCTTCAGTGATTTGGCAGAAAAGAATGTTGAATTCACCAAACAAGGTGGGTGGGTTGCCATGGTGCAGCACTACTTTATCAGCGCTTGGATTCCTAATGCCGATACCGAGAACTCTTATCATCTGCGCAAACTGGGCGACAAGGATCTCTACCTATTAGGCTTTACCAGCAAAACCCTGCAGGTAGCCGCAGGTGAGTCAGGTTCAGTAAAAGCCAGTTTTTACGCGGGCCCTAAAGATACTGAAAGTTTAGAAAAAATATCCCCCTACCTCGACCTAACCGTGGATTACGGCTGGCTCTGGTGGGTCGCTATGCCCTTATTTGCATTACTGAAATTAATTCACGGTGTGGTAGGAAACTGGGGCTTTGCTATTATAGGTTTAACTATTATCGTTAAAGCCGTCTTCTTCAAACTTTCTGCCACTAGCTATAAATCTATGGCGAAAATGCGCAAACTTGCACCTAAAATGGCAGATATGAAAGAACGTTTTGGCGATGATAGACAAAAAATGTCGCAAGAAATGATGAAGCTCTACAAGACCGAAAAGGTAAACCCCTTCGGTGGCTGCTTACCTCTCTTGATTCAAATGCCAGTATTTTTGGCACTCTACTGGGTTCTCATGGAATCTGTAGAACTGCGCCACGCTCCATTTATATTGTGGATTAATGATCTCTCCGTACTTGATCCCTATTTTGTATTGCCGGTCATCTATGGCATCAGTATGTTTTTCATGCAAAAACTTAACCCACAACCTACTGATCCAATGCAAGCCAAAGTCATGCAAATGTTACCGCTGGTGTTCACCTTTATGTTCCTCTGGTTCCCTGCTGGTTTGGTACTTTACTGGGTAACGAACAACACCTTATCGATAGCACAGCAGTATGTGATTACCAAACAAATCGAAAACGACGACAAAGCCTGATAGATCATGATTAATACCGACACCATAGCCGCCCTAGCCACCGCCACCGGCCGCGGTGGTGTCGGTATAGTTCGCATCTCCGGCCCCAAAGCTAAACAGATTGCCGAACAACTACTCCCCTTTAAACTCCAACCTCGCTATGCTCATTACGGCAATTTTTGCGCTGCTGATGGCACAGTCTTGGACCAAGGTATAGCCCTATTCTTCCCTGGCCCTAACTCGTTTACCGGAGAAGATGTTCTTGAATTACAAGGACATGGCGGCCCCGTTATTCTCGATTTACTGCTACGGGAAATTACTCAATTAGGTGTGCGCCTCGCGCGTCCAGGAGAATTCTCCGAGCGCGCCTTTCTCAATGACAAGCTCGATCTCGCCCAAGCAGAAGCCATTGCCGATCTAATTGACGCAACCAGTGAACAAGCTGCACGCAATGCCCTTCACTCGCTACAGGGCGCGTTTTCCAACAGAATACATGAGCTGGTCCACGCCCTTATTCATCTACGTATCTACGTAGAAGCTTCTATCGACTTCCCTGAAGAAGAAATTGATTTTCTAAGTGATGGCAAGGTCGCACGCGATCTCGCCGCTATAGAACAAAAACTACAACAGGTCTTCAAAGAAGCGCGACAGGGTGTATTGGTTCGCGATGGTATGCGTGTCGTTATTGCTGGTCGCCCTAATGCTGGTAAATCCAGCCTACTCAATGCCCTCAGTGGGCGTGATTCCGCCATAGTTACCAGTATTGAAGGTACGACACGTGACGTCTTGCGTGAACACATTCATATAGATGGTATGCCCCTGCATATTATTGATACCGCCGGTTTACGCGAAAGCCCTGACGAAGTAGAACAAATAGGTATTCAACGGGCTTGGCAAGAAATCCAACAAGCAGATCGTGTCTTACTCCTAGTCGATAGTCGCAGTAATCAAGAGCTATCCGCTGAGAAAATATGGCCAGAATTTGTCACTAAACTAGAAGATCCCACCAAAATTACGCTGGTGCGCAACAAGATTGATTTAACGGGTGAAGTCGCAGGGCTGTATAAACAAGATGACAGCCTTCTATATATAGGTATTAGTGCCGCCACTGGCCTTGGAATAGATGCGCTTAAACAACACCTGAAGGACATCATAGGATTTAGCGAAACAGGAGAAGGGGGTTTTACAGCACGTCGTCGTCATCTCGATGCACTTGAACGTGCCCACGCTTTTTTAGCCTCTGGAAAAGCACAACTTCAAGGTTATGCCGCTGGTGAGTTACTTGCCGAAGATCTGCGTCATTGCCAAAATTCACTCGGAGAAATAACCGGTGACTTCACATCAGATGATCTTTTAGGGCGAATTTTCAGCAGCTTTTGCATCGGCAAATAATCTTACTATTTACTTCATATAGCTAGCTGTTAATCCACTCCACATATTTCATAACGTTTTGCGTCTATACTGTTCACTTAGTAAACAGCATAGGCGCACTTATGCAACACTTTTCCTCTCATTTAAAAACCACTGGCGACCCTCTTGTCGCAATACAATTGTTAAAGGCCTGTCGCATTCTGGTTATTAACGGCAAGGGCGGCTCAGGTAAAACGACGGTAAGTACCAATCTCGCGGCTTGGTTAGCACAGCGCGGAGAAACCACAGTACTGGTAGATGCTGATCCCCAAGGCTCTGCTAGCCACTGGACTAAATTGAGAAAAGCAGAGCTTGCCCCTGTATTTGGCGTCAAAATAGACGAAAAAAGTCGCGTAACTCGAAGTTTTCAGTGGCGCGCCCCAAAGTCTACCCGTTGGCTTATCACAGATGCTGCCCCCGGACTTTCAGATACGGCACTCAACGACATCATCCAACACCACGACCTCATCATAGTGCCCGTACTACCTTCAGATATCGATATACGCGCCAGTGCGCGTTTTATTGGTGAGTTGTTATTAACCCAAACGATGCGTCGACAGCGTCGACCTATAGCCGTAGTGGCGAATCGTGTTAAACAACAAACTAATGCTTGGGTACGCCTACAGAAATTTCTTCTGAGTTTAAATATTCCTTTCCCGACGACCCTACGAGATACCCAATACTACGTGCGCGCCTATGGCGACGGGCGTGGAATTAGCGATTACGAACAACAAACCCATGCTCGCGACCGTCAAGATTGGACGCTTTTACTGCATTGGTTAGATGCCCAACAAGATCCAAATCAATGGCTTGAAGAGGAAAGTTTTGTTGAATCATGCGAAACAGAAAGTAAAAACGTAGGTTAAACACACAGAATTAGCTCATAAAACCCTCAAATTATCTATTTTTAAATTATTTTCAATTATTTTAAAAATAATAATTTGTCTTTAATCCTCAACAATAAGTGCCTATTAATTCACCAAGCCTCCCCTAACTGATAGCTTTATACCCAGTTGCTTACAGGGTTTTCCACACAGTTACACAGGTTATCCACAAAAAATTCGAGAAACGAACGATAAATACCTGTTTTTACAGAGATTTTTATTAACTCATTATCTGCTGTGGGCAAATCTGTGGGTGTAAGCCGTAAAAGCTGGCAGTCAAATTGGGGATAAGTCTCTTTTTTTCTGTTAAGTGTATAAGTCGACCTTTTATAACCAGCTTTAACGCAGCTTACTACTAGCTTAAGCGCATCATTTCCAATGGCTTATCCTATCTATAACATTATGTTTTTATTACAATTTATTGCTTTATCCACAGATTTAGTGCGCACCATTAATTACTACATCTTTTAAATACTTAATTAACTTTATATATATTTAATTAAATAAAATTCCTTTGTTGTAACGATTTTAAATTTTGGTTACAAAATAATCTGATTAAGGCCTGTACACCTTTTGTGCAAATGCGCGACTCGCTCTATAATGCGTCCCCTTTTGTTAAAACTCACTGGCAGCTTCGTGCCTCTGAGCGAAATTATTCTCTGTTGTAACAAGCAGCATGCTGCAAGGTAGTGGATTGATGATTTTCCCCGATCGTTTTGATGTGATTGTGATTGGCGGTGGCCATGCGGGTACTGAAGCCTGTTTGGCAGCGGCGCGTATGGGGTGTAAAACTCTTTTGCTAAGCCACAACATTGAAACTTTGGGGCAGATGTCCTGCAATCCCGCTATTGGCGGTATTGGTAAAAGTCACCTCGTAAAAGAAATTGATGCTCTAGGTGGTGCTATGGCGCTGGCTACCGACAAAGGTGGTATTCAATTTCGCGTGCTC